>OZ252214.1:3742500-4984005 GCA_965248935.1 Cellvibrionaceae bacterium | reverse complement strand
AATAACTGGTTGGCGATCACCCATGATCACAATATTGAACTGCGACTCTATTCTAACCAAGTAAACAGGGGTTGGTTTCGAGAAGTGGATCAAATTGTTGAACCCGTGATACCAATATCAAATTCTCGTGTGGAATTTCAAAACTTTGGTTCCTTCCAGGAAAGTGGTGGCGACGTATTGTCGGAGAACATTACCACTGGAGTGGAAGTAACCTCCGCGTTTCATTTAAGTGGTGAATACAGAGTGGGCACCGGCCAAGTCAATATTGATATTACCGGAACAGGTTTTTCTGTGGTCAATATTACAGACCGAATACTCAATGTAAATGGCAACGGCAATACATTATTGAGAGTGGTAGACGATACCGACCCGGACGCTATTGCGTTCAATAATGCCAATACCTGGACAATTAATGAAAGCAATGCGGGGCGTTTTGATATCAATACCCCCGACCCTGAAAGTGAATTTGGTTTTACTTTTTCAGGCGTCAATCAACTGTACGGTGGCACGGGTGACGATACATTTCAATTTACCGAATCGGGCCGCTTAACCGGCCAATTAACGGTTATTGATTCCGATACAGGTGAAACCTTTTCCGTCGGTGCCGCCATATCCGGTGGCGGCGGACACGATCAGATTACCTCCCTTTCCTCACAGGATTTCACCTTTGGTATCAGTCAATTCCAACAGCATGTTCCCGTCAGTAATGCGCGCCCTGAAACCATTAAATACGTGGATGCCCTATTGTCCCGTGACAATATCATTGACCTTCACGGCATTGAAACCTTAACCGGCAATGACACCGTCACCACACAACTCCTCAGTGCCGATACCGGCAACTTTACCTGGAATATTGGCGCAACCGCCAGTGACAGCACCTTAATCGATATGGATGCCAATACTAGGCTGCGCTTTTCCAATGTGGATCAAATCTTCGGTGGCAATGGCAACGATACCTTTATTATTCAGGAATTAGGGCGTGTAGCCAATCATTACCAAGGAGCAGGCGGTAATGATACCCTCGATTTAACCCTAATAAATCAAGACTTAAATGTATCACTGGATAACGCAATTACCGCCGACCTGTATCTCAATAATATTGAAACCCTGCAACTGGCCGATCAAAATCACACACTATTCGGCGCAGCCTTTCATTCTACTTGGACCATTGACGATACCAACGCAGGCACACTCACCTATAACGATGGAACACATAATCAATCCTTAACCTTCACCCATATTGCCAACCTGGTGGGGAACTCAGAACAGGACCAATTCATCGTTACCGATACCGGCAGTATCGAAGGCCGTATTCAAGCAGGCGCAGGGCAAGACCGCCTAAGCATTCAATTAGCCAATGGCCGAAATGGACAAATCAACTCTTTTGATGGCGGCGACAATAACGATATACTCGTAGTGCAAGGCGGTGACGCGAACAACCGATTAAATGTGAACTACACCGCCAATACTGATGGAACGGCGCGTTTCCTATATGAGCGTATAGTCAGTGATTCCACCTTGCGCTATAACATAGACTACACCGCCGTTGAAACCGTCAACCAACAAGCCTATACAGATACACTCACCGTTAACCCAGTATCGGAAACCAATACCACCACTAATAATACCAATCGCATCCAGCTCGCCAATCAATATGTGCAGGTTGGCACCCACACCGCAATCCACTACAGCAATACCCAAAGCCTTTCCGTCAATGGCTCCCAAGGCGACACCGCAGAATTCAATGGCCTGGTTTCGCTGAATGAAAACCTGACCCTGAGCAATGTGACAATTGATCCGGGAGAAAATGGTCGTTTACAGGCGGGCAACCACTTAACCTTTGACCATACAGGCCCACTGGGAACCGCTGAAAACCGACTGCAAATAGAAACACCGCGCCTCACACTGACCGCCGTGGGCGGCGATAGCTATATCGAACAAAATGGAGACCTAATACTTGCCGGTTTAACCCACCCGGAAGGCGTACTCGATATTCAGGCCAGTGGCAGTATTGCCGATGACGCAGTATTAAATTCAACACACAATATACACCTAAATGCTAACGGCGATATCACCCTGGACAATGCCAATAACCTATCTGGCAACCTTCGTTTAATCTCACCCAATGGCCATATCACCTTAAATAATAGCGCCACCGAGTTATCCGAAATCCAAGCCAGAAACCTGACTCTAATGGCCAGAGCAAACATGGATGACCATGGCCCAATCCGGGTCGCAGACACCACCACCTTTATTAACAGTGATACCAGTGTAGTGCGACTGGATCACGAAACCAATACCTTTAACCAACTGAATATAGACAGTGCCGGTTCAGTGATTATTCGTGACCACAGCACCCAAGGTGTGACCGTTTCCGGCAACGCCTCGGATACAATAGATATTGTCTCTGACGCGCAACTCATTGCCAATGGAACCCAAGCCTCCAATATTTTATTCACCTCCAACACTAGTCAAATCATTGTTCAGGATAATCTAGTGGCAGAGAACCTGATTGAATTAACTGGAAACGGCGTCACCGTTGCCGGTGCGCTATCCGTTGAACGCGCCACAAGTGACCACGCAGTACGTATTGATGGGCGTAATAATCAAATATCCATCCAATCCGAAATAGATGCCGCGCAAAATTTATCGGGGGACGTGATTATCTCCGGTCGCCAAATAGAACAGCAGACAGGCGCACATATTGCTGGCCGCAACCTGGACTTGAATGCAACGGACACGATCACCTTATCCGGTCATATAACCGCAGATGAGACCATCGATATAGACTCCACGGGAAGTGACATTACCTTTACCAGAGCCACACCGGAAACCCTGGCCCAGGCCCAGCACATTAATATTCACGCACACCAACATATCACCACCCAAGCCATACAAACAGGAGACCTCATACTCACCGCAGACAACGGCAATATCACCCTTCAAGACGACATTCACACCTCAGGAAATACCACCCTAACAACCCATACCGGCACACTTGAACTGGCCCGCAATACACACATTCAATCGCAGGGGCGCGAATTGATTGTCGATGCCCAATCCATTGATATAAACGGCTCCATCACCGCCAGCCATACCACAGGCCGATTAACCAGCACACACAACCAAACCATCAATGGCAACCTTGCCTTTAACCAGCTTGAATTAAATGTGGGCGACCAGTTATTAATGGTGCAAGGGGCATCACTTCAAGCGAATAGCACCCTAACCGCCACCACCGGCAGTGATTTTAGAGTTGCCTCCGTGCAGGCCGGAGAATCCATTACCTTAAATATTGGCGGGGCCGTATCCGATAACAATGGAGACGGCATTAACTTCACCTCAAACGCACTGATCGCCGAAACGCAAACCGGCTTTGGCCGTATTGAAGAAACGGTTGAAACCGCCGTGGCCAATATGGACATTGTGAATGCTTCGGGGCGGGTAGGTGTGACCAACAATCAAAACCTGAACGTCACCGCGTTAATAAATAACGGCGATATAGTATTGGAAAATACCCAAGGCAACGTCATTCTCAATAACCGGGCCCAAGCAAACTATGACCTGACCCAAACCGGCACCCGCGCCGCCGGTGGCGTGATCGATGCCAATTACAACGAAGGCATATTGCGCCTGAATGTCTTGAATGGCTACCTAGCCGCACTCCCTCCCAGGCCGGATTCCAGAAGACCCGAATTAATTGGCAACAGTGTAGAGGTATCAACAAGAGATGGCTTTGGTATCAGCCCACGCCAAATAGTCGTATACGCGCAAACCGAAATGATAATCTCTGGCCCAGGTATTCGACCCATATGGGCCTATGGTATTCGACCTGAGTTAGGTTTAATCACAGACTCAGACCTTATAGACCCAAGCATTATCAGCAGTGTGGCCGACTTATTTATTGATGTGGAAGACATAGGGGAAATTGACCCCGCAATTTTTACCAATGTATTGAATTATGTGTACGAAGATATCTCCATTCGTATGCCGCGAGACCAATTATACGAAGACGATGAACAGGATGAAGATAAGCGTTGGGATGATCTTTGATTTTGTGAAAAAAATTATTTTTCCATGGTTGAGTGTTGGTGGTATTAAGGGTTCAAAATAATAAAGTAGCGTATGAAAAAGGTAATTCTATGAAATATATATTATTAACAATACTGTTCTGTATGAGTTTGACCGTTTGTGCTTTTGAATATATCGGTAAAAGTCATTATGAAATGGATTGCTTTGATAAGGGGTGGAATTGCCACAAACTATCAAAAGAAGAAAGAATCGAGGCACTTGGCCATGCGAGAGATAAATTACAACTCTACCTGGAGTACTTTAAGGGACGAGAAAAAGAAAACCTCAACTCTGGATTAAATAGAAAGCTCTATTGGCAGATGGTGGAAGTGTGTAAGGATCTATATCTAATTGATTTTGAAGCGAAAGATTGTGACAAAGTGCATTGCTTATATCTTGAGTCCGTTTGGACGGAAGAGGATAAAAAAGAGAAAGAGTCTTACAATACGGAGTGTCAATAATGGTAAATATAGTGTCCATAGAGCAGAAGTTTCCAGAAACGAGCAAGTGGATTCGATTAAACTTCCCAACGCTTAAATCGCGTAAACCTAAAGTGTGGAAGGCTTTTCTCAAATACTCAGAACTTTCTGAAGAATCGGCATCACTTGCTTTGCGAAATGGGTTCAGTCCGCAAATATTAGTGAAGGATATTTATCCTAGAAATGCTGAGTATTCCTACGAGGTTGCGAAAGATACGATAATCATCGATGAACAAATTATGTTGAAATTCGAAGAGGAAGCATTTGACTCCCCCAAAATGCATCGTTTTTTAGAGTCAACTATCCTGCATGAAATGTGTCATTGGGGAGATATGAAGTCTGATGGACAACAGCAGATGCGAAAAGATGGACGACGTTTTGAAGAGGGTGAAGCCTTCGAATATGAGGCATATGGTGATAATTTAGACCCCTATTGGCCGGGTCGATATAAAACTAATTATTAAGACAATTGGTAGACTGATACTGCTGGGTGTCGTTCTAATGATAATACTCCTTCATATGATTCATTATCCTTTAGAGTTTTACTTGCAAAACAAAAATTACTTTGAATGAGCCGATTGTTAATAGGTTAAACAAGTATTTTTCCGCCGGAGACCCGTCGGTACTGTTAATGAGGCAAATACCGCTTTATTTGAGAACACCGAAAGGGAAATACATAAAGGTACTTGAAATTCGAAATGGTTACGTGACCACTAGAGTTTTGGACGGGAGTGGGAAGGGAAAAATTAAAAAGTGGAAAGTCATGGGTGACTAACATCGGATAATAGGTGGGAATAGAAATGATCAACCAGGTATTAAGATGGTTAAGGTTAACGGCTGTTGTCGCAATTGCGTCCATGATATATGGATGTAGCAACAGCAAAAAAGAGAATGTCGTAATTGAATTAAGTTATGAAAACTGCAAAGCAATGTTGTCTGACAAAAAACACCCCTATTGGAATCAACCCATTGCTGTGCAAGGCTGCGAGATGGTAGTGTTTGATGCCGAAATGGGTGACGGGAATAAATCGCTCCCCCCAATGGATCTGGAAGGATCGCCGGAAGATAATCAATTGTAGGTTTATTCACAAATGGTAAATATAGTGTCCATAGAGCAGAAGTTTGGGGATGTTGTTGTAAATAAAAAATAGTGTAATGTTTATTAAAGGAGAAAACTATGTTATCAGTTCAAGAGAAAGCACAACTGAAATTGAAAATGCAATCGAATAAGCATGAAATTTATATAGTCTCGGTTGAGCAGATGGATGCGATAGTGAATGGCTCACCACAAGGGAAAAATAAAAGTGTGCAAGAAGCCTGGACGACCATCAAAGGTAAATTAAACATGGGTGTCAGCTATTATTCATCGGCGGATGATATTGTGACACTGACGAAACTTGTTGGTGATTTAGGAAGTATTGGTGCCAAAGCGTATATCAAAGTATATGGCGGTAAGCCGCATATCATATTAAAAGGCCGTCCCGGACTAAGAGCGATACTTACAGGCACCAAATACGGTATTCAAAATCCAAAAGTGATTTCAATGGGGTTAGGGAAAGCGGGTGCAGTAAGTGCGGCAAAGACGGGAGGTGTCGTCACTATTGTGTTGCTGACGACCTTTCGAGTGGTGGATTATTTATTAACAGATCAAGCGACATTAAATCAATTGATAGGAACGCTGGCCACGGATGTCGTGAAGGTGGGGATATCAGTCGGCGCATCAATTGCAGCGGCGACAATAGTTGGTGGTTTTGCTATTGCCATTGGGCCGTTGGTTGCAGCAGTATTTTTTGGTGTTTTAGTCTCTGCCGGGTTGGAGTATATCGATCAGAAGTATGGTTTAACTGACCAGGTTATCAAGGGGTTGGATGAGTTGGAAAAAAATACCAATACTTTAATTGAACAGCAAAAACAACGTTTCATTAAGAAAAGTGCAGAGTTAGCAGACTCTGTGTTGGATTATACGATTGATTCGGCAAGACGAATTACAGTTTACATAATCAAATCTCATTTAAAAAGATTTACAACACCCTCTTTTCGGTAATTACTATGAATGATAGTCAGAAACCACCAAAGCCAGTTCTATATGGTGGGGTTTTAGTTTTTATTTTGGCTTCTGTGGGAGCGTTGGTTTGGTTTATTGTTACTCTCCATGCTCTGGTGATCCAATTGATAAACATGTCGAATTCCATTGAGCTGAATAAAGGTGGGCTTTACATGTTAGGAGTATCTGTTGGTCTTGGTTTTTTGTCGTTTTATATGGTAGTTGAACTTTGGAAAGGAGAGGCACCGTCTGATCGCTTTATTAAGATAATTGGCAGGCTGATACTACTGGGCGTCGCTCTAATGATAATACTACCCCATGTGATTCATTATCCTTTAGAGTTTTACTTGCAAAACAGAAATTACTTTGTTTGCGAAAAGGCTTCTCATAGGTGGTTACATGCCAGAACGATTGTGTATATGAATGATCAGTCTATGTGTGAACATTATAAGTAAGAGTAATGAGGTGAAATAAACGGTTGGAATTTAACGAATGCGAGAATATAGAAGAACCTCATATCCTACTTAAAATATGTGTGCCGTTGATGCTTCTCGGGTTAACGGTATTTGCGGCGGTGACGTTTTTGTCTGAGGTTTACGTAAATATTAAATCGATAAAAACATTGCCGGATTCAATTGCCTTTAATAAAGGGGCTTATTATCTTTTAGGTGCTGGAATAACGGTGGGTATCTTTTGTTATATTCTAATGCTGGATTTTTGGCTAAAGAAAAAAACATCAAGGAAGATGGTCAAGGTGATGCTTCGCGCTGCTATTGCAGGTATTATCGTTTCCGTTATTCTGCCTCAAGTGGTTTATTTGGGGTGTGATCGTTACTTGCGTGAGTTAGGTTATGGTGTGTGTGAAGAGGCTTCTCATCGTTGGTTGCATTCCGTGACTCTAGTTTATACAAAGAGTAGCGGTGTTTGTCAGGCGGTTACGCCTACGCCAATACAGTAAGAGCTGAGGAAAATCGCATTCCGAAATAGTTGGTGTTACGTGAGGGATCTTGATTTACATAAAACAGTAAAAGCAAGCATAGTATAAAAGGGGGAGGTGGCTTTGACGACACACCTTTTGGTGTTGAAGCGCTTTGTGTGAGTATGTAATAAATATTAGTTTGGGGGAAGTTGGATGAATGATCAATCAGAATTTGAAAGGGTATGTAGTGCATATTTTAAAAAACTCAGTGTTCAGAATAATTTGGTAACGAATTTTGATACTGCAAAAGAGAGGGATAAGGTTGTCAAACAGTCTATATGAGGACTCATACAGAGGAACCCCATATCTTGCTCAAGATATTCGGGCCGATGATTTTTTTAGTGCTAGTGATTTTTGCAGTCATTTATTTTCCTGTTGAGGTTTATGAAAATGTAAAGTCGATAATTATACGTCCTGATAGCATTTCTTTTGAAAAGAGTGCGTATTATTTTTTAGGAATCGGAATATCTTTGGCGATATTTTCTTATATTCTAGTATCGTATTTTTGGTTTAAGGTAGAAATTTGTGAAAGGACTACAAAAAAACTTTTTCGCATTATTATCGGTGGACTGATTTTAGGCTTTATTCTTCCGCATATAGTTCACTTTAGTATTGACCGTTATCTTCAGTCGCAAGGATATGAAAAATGTGAAGCAGCATCATATCGTTGGCTGCATTCAGTGACCTTGGTATATACGAAGAATCAGGTGATATGTCAATTCTTAATGAATAATGATAGGCATCATGAATAGAATGTATTATTTGATGCTGGCGGCGTTAAGGGTTCAAAATAATAAAGTAGCTTATGAAAAAGGTAATTCTATGAAATAGATATTATTGACAATGCTGTTCTGTATGAGTTTGACAGTGTGTGCTTTTGAATATATCGGTAAAAGTCATTATGAAATGGATTGCTTTGATAAGAGATGGAACTGCGACAAACTATCAAAAGAAGAAAGAATCGAGGCACTAGAGTAATAAAACTAAAATGTATCTATTTAAAAATACGGTGAGGAAATTATGAGTAGACGGTGCAGGTCTGTCGTTCGGAGTCATGTAAAATATATTCTGTTCTCATTTATGCTTATTTGTTTGGGCGCATGTGCTTCAAATATGACAACAGAGAATCGTTACAAATCCAATTGTTATGATCGCGGGTATGATTGCGAAAAAATATCTGATGCGGAAAAGAAAGAATTACTATCCGGTTTTGATTACCAATTGGAATCTTACGTAAACTACTTTCGTGGTCGAAAAGGTGAGAATTGGAATCAGGGAGTGAATCGATTCGTTTACTTGAATGTGGTTGTTCTTTGTCGAAGGATCGCATTGGTCGAATTAAATTATCCGGGGTGCGTTAATCTCCATCAACAGTTTGACGCTTCTGTAAAAATCACTAACTAATTTGGAGTTAGGAAATGAGAAAAATATGTTTTTCGTTGTTGATGATTGTTGCTATCAATGCAGCCGCTTTTGAATTGCTAGGTGAAACTCACTATGGCGAAGATTGTTACGACAGTGGCTGGAATTGTCACCGGGTATCTGAAAACGAACGCGAGCATCTAATGGACTTATTTAAAGAAGACCTAGCGCCCTATTTGATGTATTTCAAAAAAGAAAAAATACAAAAAATATCTACCAATTTGGATGCGGCTATATATAACGAAGCGGCGAATTTATGCCAGAAAGTATATTTGTTAAACCCAGATTCCACTGTTTGTAATCTAATGCACTGCGCTCGTCAAAGAGAACAGTGGTTTGGAGATTCTGCTCGGTTTGAAAAAGAATATAAAAAGGAATGTGGTTGATGACAAAAACACTCAATCTTCGGCCTGTCTACCCTAGATTGGCCAACTATATAGAAACAAATTTTCCTCTTCTCGAAAATCATAAGAAAAATGTTTTCAAAGCGTATGTTGAATGTTCAGGTTTAACTGTTCAGCAGGCATCACAATCGCTGAAGAGTGGGTGGGGGCCGGAAGTCTTTGTAATGAAAATCTACCCTAAAAATGGTAAGTTTATTTACGAAAAAAACCCAAATGGGATAATCCTAGCTGAAGATGTTGCGAGAAAATTCGAAAATGAAGGTTACAAAGATTTCGAAATGACTCTCTTTTTGGAATCTGTTCTCATGCATGAACATACGCATTGGGGGGATATGAAAGCTGATGGCAAACAGCAGCGCGATAAGAATGGCAAAATTGTCGAGGAGGGAATTGAGTTTGAGAAAAAAGCTTACAAAAGAAATATGCATCGTAACTGGGGTGGGATATATGAGGTTTTAACCGCGTATGAACTGAAACTGCGGGGAAGATGAAAGTAGCTTTGAAATGATTGTCAGTGTACGCATTTAACCTATTAAGAATATAAGTGGTATTTTCCGAAAATAAGAAAATTACCCCAGACACCCATTTCGTCATAACGATGTCTCCTGAGACTAGTGACGAATATCTGTCTCCTCTTTTTAATAAACTGGCACAGCTTGGCTTACAAAATATCCAAGTTATTTCTGAAGAATAAAAAATCTGATATTCAAAAAATTAATATAAGGGGACAGTAATTTGGTGGGGGTTAAAATAGAGTCAAGGGTCGCTTTCCTTCTTGGCGTGTGGGTGCTGTTAATAGCGAAACTAAGCTTAGCCCAGGGCTTTTTAGACATGCCCAATACAAGAGAAGTGCCGGAATATGAAAAAGAATCCATGCTGCTGGATCTGGATATACCGCCCGTTCGCGAGCGCAACCCAGACCCGGAAGGCGGCCCACGACTCAATATTAAAGAGTTTCGACTCCAGGGGCTGGTTGAATTTCCTGAACTGGGTATTACTCGAAAAGCACTAATAAAACGAGTTGAAAATATCCGCTTCGACTTAATGAAAGAAGACGATTTGGGCAAATGGGGCTATACCGAACAGGAAGTCAGCGAACTGGCTGACTTACTGGCTGACATTGAAGAAGATACCCAAGAAAGCCACGTTGGCAATGTGGACTTACAGCGTCTTATCTTTCTGGTGAGAGAACAGCGTCGTAAACGCGGCGTAACACTGGGCATGGTCGAAACCGTAGCCGATGTGATCACCCATTTTTACCGAGAAAAAGGCTTTATTCTCGCCAAAGCCTTTATACCAGAACAAGAAGTACGAGATGGAGTGGTATCCCTAACCCTCTTACTGGGCCGCCTGGGTGAAATAGACGTGGTGGACAACCAGCGTGTTTCAGAAAAGTTAATTGTGCGTGCATTTAACGCCTACATTGATAAGCCGGTTACCAGCAAAAGATTAGAAGAAGCGCTGTATCTGGTGAATGATATTCCAGGGGTAAGAGTACACAGTGTACTGACTCCAGGTACACAAGTGGGGGATACAACATTACAAGTCAATACAAAAGACGAGAAATGGTATTCAGGCAACCTTCGACTCGATAACCACGGGTCAGAAAATACCAGTGAAAACCGAGCCTATTTAGACCTCTATCTTCATAACCCGCTAGGTTGGGGCGATGAACTATACCTAGCCGTATTAAAGTCGTTTAACCCTGGTAATAGCACCTACGGCGCTATACGTTACAACTCATTCTGGGGTCAGCCAAGATTGAGAACAAGCATTGGGCTTTCTACCAACGACTTTGTCTCCCGCGATATTCGCTCTACAGGGGAACCTTTTTTTACGGGAGAATCTCGTGTTGCCGATATCTCTCTAGGGTATCAATTAAAGCGTTTAAGAGTAAAAAATTATTCTATAGAATTTAGATATACGGATATTGATACAACCCTAGATACCTCTGCCAGCATCACTGACGAAAAAGCCAAGAAATATACCCTAGCCTTTAATTATGACCTATTGAATGAAAAAAGACGGCAACTTTACATAGGCAATATAGCCCTTCATCAAGCGGATACCTATGAAAATGGTGGATTTGACGGCACAGTCGATGAAACAGAAAGCTATTTCACCTACGACGTTACCATGCTGTCCTTTATGCATTTTCCGTTTACCCAAAAAGAAACACGCTGGCTGATCAAAAACTCTGGCCAATATGCCGGAGATGCCTTATCCAACCTAAACCAAATTAACCTTACTGGCCCATCCAAAACCAGAGCCTTTGGCGTGAATGGCCTGCAATCCGATGATGGTATCTACCTTGGTGTGGATTGGATATTTGGGTTTCCTAAACTGGGCGGTGCGCAACTCTTTGGCGAACCGATTAGCCATGTGTTTCAGCCGTATCTCTATATCGATGCCTCCTATGGTATAATACACCCGCTTATAGACGGTGATAAAGAGATTACCGGAGAACTTTCCAATATAGGAGCCGGGTTAAAAATACATCACAAACATTTTAGCGCCAATATTATGGGGTCTTCGGTGATCACAGATAATATAAAAGGTCTGCAAGATAAAACTCCCACGTCAAGTTTTTACGTAGAACTCTCGTTCTCGTTTTAACCTTGACGTCATAAAAATACGTATCAATAGAGGAAGTAATAGATGTTAATTTTAACTCGACGAACAGGTGAGTCCATAATGGTAGGGGACGACGTGACTGTGACCGTTTTAGGTATAAAAGGCAATCAAGTACGGATTGGGATAGATGCCCCCAAGGATGTGAGTGTCCATCGAGAAGAAATTTATCAAAGAATTCAAAATGAAAAGAGAGGAGAAGCCGTGCAATCAAAGAATACCTCAAGCCAAGCCTTTCCATCGGATTCAAATAAATGAAATAGTATTTTTATTGTTTATGTTATATAAACCTAGAAACAAAGCAATGGTAATTAAAAGCCGGTATTAGAGTTTGGTGATTGTTAATGAATGTATTGGGTGTGATAGGAGCGGTTGCGGCCTCAGTCCAAATCAATAAAAATGGCATGGTGAAAGGTGCAGATAAAAGTGGTAGAGCAACGTTGCGGGAAATTGGGTGGAGAAATAATCAGTGTTATGTGCGCGATATTGACAATAACCGAACGGTATTAATCAAAAAAATGTCAAGTGGTTGGGTGTTGATCGATGAGGCTAATGATTTAATTGGGAAAAATAATGAAAAATAATTTACGTTCTTTTGTTTTTCTTTCTCGTGAGCTGTAGTAGTTCAATCGTAAAGAATGGCTACACAATCTTTTTTACACCCTCCCAAGGAATGGACCGTAATACGCTTGTCTCATTTATCGTTCTGTCTAATCTAGCCTTAGATGAGTGTATATTGACGTTATTAATTAACGATTATCAGACAGAGAAGAACGATACAAGAACGTATTTTTATGAATATTTTTTAGCAAAGAGAATACAAGAGAAAAAGCATATTCTCGACTTTATAGAAGGTTCTAATCATCATTTAGATTTTTTATCAAGGAATAATACTGATTGGGCATCGGTTGCTAACCCCTTTTATGAATTGTTAGCCTATTACGCCAATACCAACGATACCGCATTGGAAGTGTTGTTTAAGCTTTATCGCATCAGTGATGGAGCGGGTTTATCGACAGTGGATTTTGACTTATCGCAACAACATAGTCGAAATCGTAAATGATTTATGGATACAGCGGAAAAGCTCACTTTTTCAGTAGAAGATATTCAAATGATATTGGAGGAAGAATAGCGTGGCTGGCAATATAACATTTATAAAAACACAGATAGGCAAAGGATCAAGGATGATGGGAAAGCTTAAATGGGATGGATTGGAATACGATGTTGTAACCGGAGGGTACGACAAAGGAGCCGCATACTAGACGGTATGCGATGGTATGTATACCATTGACGCCCAAGTTTTCAACCTCTCGACATAGGTTTGATATTCATCCTGACGGAAATTTACTAGGGACGAAGGGATGCTTGGGATACAGGCGGGAATATTAAGAAATTTTGGGATAAATGGGTTCGTACTTCTATGAAAACATCAAGAAAAAAATAAAAGTTTACCTGAATGTTTTTGAGAACTAAAAGCTGAAATAATGCGTTCTAGACAGTTGATTGTTCTAGTGGTTAAATCAGAATTTTCCATCGAATCCATGATAAACCGGCCTTTGCTACCTAGCCCCTCAGTCAAGGGCGCGTAGCGTCAGATTTGATCTCCCCTTGACTTGAGGCTAGGTAGCGAAGATTATGTGGTAGGGATTCGTTTTTAACAACTTCTGGAAAAGAAATAGTATTCGTCATCGTATTTTAAACTTCGTCTTGGTCATTAAAGGTGCGAATTGCTTCAGCTTTGCCATTAGATCAAGAACACTCATTTTTATATTCAACATTAATCAATGGATGATCTTTGTCTTGTAGTTAATAAATTAGACCTGTTGGAAGGTCAGCCCCAATATGTGCAAATGACACAAAAGGCCAAGTTTTGGCGTGAAAAGCAATGTTATGACTTATAACCACGGATATAGAATTTGATACCAAGCTTCGCCGATACCATCATAACGCCTATTTTGAATATGAAATTAAGATTCACATACGCTTATTGAATAACTAAATTGGGTTTATCCAAATTAGCCAGATAATCCAAATCGGCAAGTTTTTCAAAAAGCTTTCCCGCTTCTGCTGTAATGCGGTTCATATTGCAAAATCGAGTGTAGTTATCTCTCGCTCAGCCTCTCTAATATTAAGAAGGTTGATTAGTCTCGATGAGTTTGGATAACAGGCTGGGGCACCATCGGTGCCGTATTTATCAACCATAGCTGTTATACGCTAGCAGATGCCTTGTATTTGGTGATTAATTGAGCTTTGGTTGTGGTGGATGAGGTATTAGCAGGTTTACTGATTTTAATGCCTTCTTAAGCGCATACTGGCAATATAGTTACTTGAACGGCTTTTTCTTGCATATGCCTTTTTAGACTCAAGAGATATAGATTTGGCTATGGTTATGTACTTGTCGGTTGTTTGCCTGTTTCTCCTTCTAGCACAAAAGACTCTGTGTAGTGAGTCGAGAATGATGGCCTTAAATTCAAGAGAAGCCATGTAACATGTTGTTTTATATGGTTTTGTGTTGAGTCACAACCGTACGCCAGACTAAATTAAACCTACCCCGTAGGTTGGAAAAGCCGTAGGCGCCTTCCAACATTTACCGCATAAAGGGTGCGATGTTATTGGATTTGTGCTTACTTTCATAATCGGGTCGGTTGAATTAAATTGGGCCGCGTGAGGGTATGACTATGTCGGAAGGCACCTTCCAACGTTTACAGGGCGATGCACTTGATTTTAGAATGTGGGGTATTAAATGGCGCCATTTTTTATTTTTTATCTTTGAACTTTTGGTAAACTTCAGGCATATCTTTGTATCGTCGCAATAATGTCTGTCTGGAAACACCAATAATATTAGCTGCTTTAGATTTATTATTACCCGTCTTAAGTAATACTTGATAATATAATTCTTGCTCTAAGGTTGCCATAGCTTCTTTTACTCCCATATCCGGCCTGTCTAAAAATTCACTCATTTGTAAAATAAAGCGTTGCTCACGAGAAGCTGGGAGCAAGGCCATAAAATGGTACAAATTCTCTTTTCTCTCTGTCATTAACGTTAAGTAAATAAGTACCCAAAGTGTCACTATGACGGCTAAGGAAACAAATATTATGCCATTTATCTTTGCCCCCATAGCCATTAGTAAAATAACAGTTAAACCTGTAAAGATCACCGGGCTGATCGAAATTAAGAAGATTAAAGAGCGTCTTTTTGCTTGCTCAGAGATGGGGCGTATAATACTCGTAATATTAACCCCGATAGTGCCCAACAGGCTTAGTGCTAAAGCAATTTGCAGTATAAAGTAGAATGGCCCTGGAATTCGAGTTAATGAATAGCCAATGCTTTGCACATCTAATATTGTTAATTTTGGCACAAAAAGAATAATCGAACAGGTGCAAAATAAAGCCCCCAAAAACAGTGAAACAGTCAGTGATAACTTTTTATATAAATCCAAAGAATAAGAAAGCATTAAAAAAGAAGTACTTAAAGCAAACAGGGTGTAAAACTTTATAATGATAAGCGCTATGCCTTTAATGTTGTCACCCAAGAAACTTAATAGTTCACATATATTCAGCCCAAGTAAGGACAAAAATAAAGCCAATAAAACTGGGTTGATTTTTAAAAGTTGCTTTTGACTTATGCCTATAAGCACTATCTTTAGAGATAGTGCAAATAGGCTTGGAAGTACATAAGGGGTCATATTGCTAACTTAATTTTGATAAAGTGCCTGACACATTGTTAGACCGCTGCCAGCGCCCAAGATTAAAATTTTATCCCCATTTTTTCAGTGGATTTAGAGCCATGTTTACAGCGAAAGTTGTACTAGTCAAGTTTTCAAGGAGTTTGTATGTGGTTGGAGCCTTTTCTATAGGTTGATATGCAATTTTAGACATACGCATATGGGGCTTTGCGCCAATATTTAAGTGTTTAAATTTATGTTTGGTGTGAGAGAGGGCGTAATAAAAAAATTAGACTATAAAAATATTCAAGTTAACGTATACCTTATTGAGTTTGAATGTTAATAATGAGGAGGAATGTATGATTAATAAACTTACTTACAGTCTAAAAAATCGAAAAATATCACTGGGTAATAGCGATGCTTTTCTTGCCGCTGAACGAAAATCCGTGTTTGCCTTAAAAACGCTAACAAAATACTGAGATGGAGGGGCATACAACGTATGCCCCTTCACAATCAGTTTATAAGCTAGGGGGGTTATAGAGAACAGGGGGAGTCTACTTCTGGAGACCAAACGGGCACGTCGTCATTAAAGGCGATGGCTTGTGTTTTAAATAATGCCACTTTCTCTTCGATTTCCGCAGGCGTCAGCTCGGTATCTTTTTGGAAGAAGACCCAATCCACATCCTCTTGGTATTCACGAAAGACGCCAATGTTTTTCCCATAACCTGTGCGAATAAACCATTGGTTAAAGTTGATGGACATAGAGTCTTCCGGGAAGACTTTTTCGCCGTGTTGGAAGAATACTTCACCATCGACAAAATAAGTAACTTGATTATTTGTCGCTTGAATAACAAGTGTATGCCAGCCGGCATAACTTTTTTCTACTTGTCCATGAAGATTATCCATTGTCCAGGGGTCGTGTTGGAAGGTTTCCCATGAGGTTATCCATAGGGCTTGGCGGTGATCCCAGCCACCGTTTACGAGGTATTCAAAATCTAATTCGCTGTAGTTTAAATCCATGGGGGCTTGCAGTGGGCTGATGGTGTAAAAGGTTTGGGTGACCTCATCGCCATTGGGGCCTACTACGGGTTCGTCGCGGAAAAATACACGCGCTGCGTAGGTGCCTTCTCGGTATTTTCTGATGTGGCAAACTTGGGATTGGGTTGTATTTGCCGCTGTGCCATCGGTTGTTGAGCTTAGGCGCATAAGTGAGATGTTATCTACATTATGAAATGAAATACTGTTGTCGTCCCAGGTGGCCTCTTGTTCCCCTGGGTGACCTCTACCTGAACGAATTTGCCAGCCATTACTGGTGAATTCAGTTGTATTTGTGTAGCTAAAATCATCAAAAAAGATAAGTTCTTCTTCCCCTGTGCTTGTCTGTTGTTTTGGTGCGTCTTTACCGCAAGAGGGGATAAATAAAAGTATTGTTGCTAGCCCCAATACTACTCCAGTGAATGGTTTGAAATATATTTTCACTTTTTTCATTTTTGCTTTCATCTTATCGTGGTTTTTTGTTGTACTAGTATTGTACTAATTTGAATTGTACTAATCTGACCTCAACAAAGGAAGTGGTCGTTGATTAGGTGGTAATTACTTGTTAAATAGGGTTTGGTTAGTTTTGTTTAAGCCCTAGAGTATAGTACATACATTGGATAATAAAGGAGTATGAAAAAGGAAAGAATGAAGGCAGATTAACGGATATTTGTCCGTGTCGTTTGAAAATATAGGACAATTTCTTATTATTTAACGAAATTTTAATAATTATTGTGTAAATAACCTTTTTATTTAGATGGTTTTTTACAAGGTGTGCTGGGCCTAGATTAAAAAGAGTTTATTGTGGGTAAGTTAATTTGCGGCTAATGCATCCATAAGGTTTTTTACTTTTTGTACGGACTCTTCGTACTCTTCCGTATTAATCGAATCTGCAACAATGCCGCCGCCTCCATAGCAGTGAATAGTATTTCCCTTAATTTTAAGCGTTCGAATAGTAATATTGGAGTCCATTTTTCCGCAGGCACTTAAATAAAAAATACTGCCGCAATATATTCCTCGCTTATGGTCTTCTATTGTATCAATTATTTCCATCGCTCTTTTTTTTGGGGCGCCGGTAATGGAGCCTCCTGGGAAGCAATTCATAAAAAACGTTAGGTTGCTTACATCTGGAGAAATTGTTCCGCTCACTTTGCTTACTAAATGATGAACATTGGTAAAGGATTTAAGTGTAAACAAATATTCTGTTTTGACGGTATAAGGCAGGCAGACTTTATTAAAGTCATTTCTTAATAGATCAACAATCATTAAATTTTCAGCATGGTTCTTATCACTTTCAAGTAATAATTTTTTATTGGCTGAATCTGCCTCGACGTCGTTAAGCCGGGCAATCGTGCCTTTTATTGGCTGTGTAGATGCTTTTCCATGGTTGATGGCAATAAATTGTTCTGGAGAAAGGCTTAGTATATGGCTATGGTCAAAACCAAGAAACGCAGAATAGGGGCTTGGGCTTGCTTTACGGAGTGTAAGGTAAGCTTCAGAGGTGCTTCCGTTAAATTTTGCGTAATATTCTTGAGAAAGATTGACTTGGTAAGTATCTCCAGCAAATATGAGTGATTTAATTTTATCCACTTTTTTTAGGTAATTTACTTTGGATGTTCGTTCGACAAATGGACTCACATGAAAACTCGGCATATTAAAAGCGTATTCTTCGATATTATGTTGTTCCAGTGTGTTCATTAATATCGATGTAATTTCGTCTTTAAATTCTTTCTGGCAGCTAGGTTGAAATACTGCAACGCAATATTTATTTTTGTGGTCCAATATGATGGCCCAGTCATATATACCCACTTCCGCTAAGGTCTCATTTGGGGTTGTGTGTTTCAAGCCGAAATAGGTGTGTGAGTATTCGTAGTTAAAGTAACCAATTGCGCCACCAATAAAGGGGAGTTTTTCTTTATTGATGCGGGTGAATGGCGCTATGGCCGATTCGATATTTGTTATTGTTGGGTTGACGAAATAGTGGCTTGGCGCTGCGCTGAGAATATCAAACTGACCCTCTTCATAATCGGGGTATGCGGAATCCAACCATACGGGTCTGGGCATACGCGCAATATGCTTGAAGTACCTAGTTGAGTCGGGTAGGTAAGGGAGTTCTATTAGGCTTAGCTGGTTGGTCACGAATAGTCTGGGGTTGCAATGATAAATGATAAGAGCGAGCATTTTAGTGCTTGTTGGTGGCTTTTGCTACGATATAAAATTACTGACTTTTTGAAGGGTGTTGGACAATGGCGTTTTACCCACTGGAAATGTTAAGTCGTATGAGCGACGGGTATCAAAAAGCATTTAATATTGCAGGGCATCGGCTATTGCTTATCCAAATGGAGGGTCAGCCTTATGTGGTGGAGAATAAGTGCCCGCATATGGGGGTATCGTTGGTCGATGCAACACAGATGCCGGGCAACCTAATTCGGTGTAAGGCTCATGGAATTGAATTTCAGTTGGCGACGGGTAAAGCTTGCGGCCCTTTGGCCAATACCTTGGCGTGCTTGAAAAAATACGCTGTTGCCTACGAGGGCGGTCAGTTAGGGGTGGATGTATAAGTGTACTCTGCTTAGGCCGTTCTACTTCCAAGCCGTCTAAGCTAAACCCTCCAAGTTAAATTCTGATTTCAGCTAAGTTAGGGTCCGTTTTACTGTATAGCTGCCAGTAGGTCTCGAATTCCTTAACATAGTTCTGCGCTTCCTGTGGTGCCATATAGTTTACAAAGCCTTCGTAGGCTTCTTCGTTATTCATATATACGAGGCGGCGCAGGTCGGCGGAAATATACCCCGCTTCAGGTTTAGGGGGGGCTTCGGTTAATACGCGAATTTCTATTTTACTTGGCAAACGGTGGGATAAATTGAGCAAAGTGTGGTGACCATTCCAGAGAGACTTAGAATTTTGAAGCAGTATTCGAATTTGAGCATTTCTACTGGTTTGTGCAAAATCTAGCAGGGTTTGTGTTAAACGCTCTTCTGAAAATATCTCCCTATTTAGGTGGTGAGACATAATGTCGAGATACCTTAGGGAGCACTGGGCAATTTGAGCGATATGTTGTGAGAGTGTTCTTGGGGAGGTAAGGCGAATAATTTTATCGGCATAAAAGGATTCGAATGCGTTTGAATCCTGAGTATTGAATACCATTTCCTGATGCTCAATATTGGCATCCAGAAAAATATCCCCCTGTTGGCGGTAGCCAATTTTTTGGTATAAATCTATGGCATGGGTTTGAGCATGTACGAAAATTTTGGGTTTGTTTTGTTCAAGCGCTGCCTCGGTTGCTTTTTTTAACAGAGTTAGCCCAATTCCTTGTTTTCGATATTTTTTAAGAACGGCTAGGCGTCCTATTTGTCCTGAGTTAAGTAGCCTAACTGTGGCAATGGGTTGCTTCCGGTGAAAGGCGATAAAATGATAGGTGCTTTCTAGCGTATCGAGACCGTCTAGTTCATCTTCTTCCGATACGTTTTGTTCTTGGCAGAAAACAATGTCTCTTATTTTAAGAGCGTCTGCTTTATGGGTTTGCCAGCGACAAAGGCGGTAGTCAATTTCGGTATCAGGTTTTTTATTCATAAGCGACAAGTACACCTAATTCAGCAAGTTCCTTAATAATGTCGAGGTCACTATTGGTTAGGCTAGACCATTTTATATCCGCGTATTCGCTGAGTGTTTTAGCCAAGGCGAGAGAGCAACTCCAAGAATAATTGTTTACAAACAAATAAGAGTCGTTGCTGGAAACCCTATAAAAGGCGGCGCGGGCATAGGGTGAGAGCCTAAAAATACCCACTTCTTCTAGCTGTTCAAATAAAAGGGGGTCGAAAGGGGCAATATCCATTGGCGCGTTAGGGCGCGACATATATTCACCAAACCACTGGGCGAGTAAATCTTTATTTTGGCTAAATGTTTCAATAATGCCCTGCAAGGTTTCGATAACGCTATCGTCTATTTCGCCTGGGTGTTGTGCATTGTGTAGGTTTGAATCTTTATAGCGCTGGTCTTGATTGAGTTTTGAGGCTACATCTTGGCAAAAATCGAGAAGGATGTCGCTGTGGCTAGGGGCTCTAAAACCGATGGAATAAGTCATGCATTCTCCTTTAGCGATACCCCAGTGAGCCAGTTGTGGAGGCAAATAGAGCATATCTCCGGGTTCAAGTAGCCATTCATTCTCCTGTTGAAATTCGGTAAGAATTTGCATTGGGACATCTGCAACCAAGGCAGAGTGTGCGTCGCACATCTGCCCGGTTTTCCAGTGGCGTTTTCCGTGGGCTTGCAGTAAAAAGACATCGTAATAATCGAAATGTGGCCCTACACTGCCCTGGTCTTCCGCATAGCTAATCATCACATCATCTAGCCGCCAGTTTGGGATAAAACTAAATGCATCTAAAAGGGTATTGGCGCCTTCATCAAAGCTGTCTACGTTTTGAACTAATAGAGTCCAGTGGCTAGAGGGTAGGGAGGAAAAACGCAATTCGTCCAGTGGGCCATGCTCCAATTCCCATTTGCTTTTTAGTGGGTTGTCGGAAGGCGTTTCGATTATTAGCCTTGATGTGATCTCTTCTTCCAATGCAAAACCGGCCAGTTCATCCGGCGAAATTGGCGACTGATAATGTGGAAAAGCTTGTCGAATTAAAAGTGGTTTTTTTTGCCAGTAGTCTCTAAGAAAAATATCTACTGGCATATTGCCAAGTGGTGAAAATGGGGTAATTTGGGGCATGGGCTAGAAGGCTAATGTCGGGTCCGTTTCTGAAAAAATACTGAAAACATAGTAACATAAAGTGCTGTTTATGTATGTTGATCTTCCCGCCTTTGCTTTTTTCAACAGTATTATAATAAGGGTGTTTTGCCCTTAACTTAGATAGGTTATTGAGGCTATTGAGGTTATTTACTGCGAATAACGGCAAAATAGACAGGCTAAGATGGTAAATTAACGTGGCAGCTTAAAGGTTATGATACCAAGGTGATACGATGCAAGAGAGAGTACGCATAGTAAGTGTTGTATTTATTGCTATGGGTCTACTGTTTGTTTCTAGAGATCCACTGTTTGTTTCTAGGCAGGCATATCGCTTTATTGCAAAGGAAAAATGTTTGGAATTTAGCCAAAATAGATGCAGAAACCTGTAAGATAGCCCGCCTTTGTTCTGCTGTATCCATTCCACCTAGAGATTTAACCATATTACTAATGGGGCAGAAGTAAAGAACACACTCTTTATTAATCATTACGTAGTAACTCAACCTATTAAACTAATATCAGGTACTTAAGTGACTTCTTCCTGTTTTTCGAGCCTTAACCTAAATACTAAACTGTTAGAGAATCTTGAACTCCTTGGTTTTCATGAGATGACACCGATTCAAGCGCAAAGTCTGCCCATTGTTCTCGGTGGTGAAGATGTTATCGCGCAGGGGAAAACCGGCTCAGGAAAGACAGCGGTTTTTGGTTTGGGGCTGTTGAATAAACTGAATGTAAAGCAATTTCGGATTCAATCATTGGTGCTCTGCCCCACGCGGGAACTGGCTGATCAAGTGTCTAAAGAGATTCGGCGGCTCGCTAGGAGCATCCACAATATTAAGGTGCTGACGTTGTGTGGTGGAATGCCGATTGGCCCTCAGGTTGGTTCGCTGGAGCATGGGGCGCATATTGTTGTTGGGACCCCAGGCCGTATTGCTGATCACCTTAGAAAAAAGACGCTTAAACTCGAATATGTGGATACTCTGGTCTTGGATGAGGCAGATCGAATGTTGGATATGGGGTTTCAGGAGCAATTGGAATCCATAACTGAGCAGATACCCCAAAAAAGGCAAACGCTGCTGTTCAGTGCGACCTACCCAAAACAAATTCAGGATATAGCTGGACGAATATTGCGTAATCCGCAGAGTGTAAAGGTTGAGTCCACACATACACAAGCCAGTATTCGTCAACATTTTTACCCAGTAAACAATAATTCTGAGCGTTTCAATGCCTTAAAGCGCTTGCTGTCTTTCCATCAACCAGAATCGACGTTGGTATTTTGTAATACCAAAAAAGAAACTCAAGACGTTGCCAGTGAACTTGGGCAGAGTGGTTTTTCCGCACTCGCGCTGCATGGAGATTTGGAGCAGAAAGACAGAGACAGAACCTTAGTTTTATTTTCCAATAAAAGTGCTTCAATTTTAGTGGCCACAGATGTAGCCGCTCGCGGGTTGGATATCGATGATTTGGATGCGGTCATTAACTATCAAGTCACCAACGACCCCGAAGTGCATACACATAGAGTAGGGCGCACGGGAAGGGCGGGGAAAAAGGGCTTTGCCTGTTCTTTATTTAGTGAGCACGAGGCGCATAAATTGGCTCAGTTGGATATTAAAGAAGACCCCGTTATAGATGCGGAAGCCTTACCGCCCGCGAGTGTACTGGATAAAAAACCTCGCCAGCCTGCTATGTCAACATTGCAAATAGACGGCGGGAAAAAACAAAAAGTTCGGCCCGGTGATATTTTGGGTGCGTTAACAGCTAACGATGGCATACTGGGTAAACAGGTTGGGAAAATTCAAATATTTAGCAACAGTGCCTTTGTCGCAGTGGAAAGTAGCGTTGCTCAAATAGCATTAAAAAAAATATCAGAGGGGACGTTAAAAGGGCGCTCTTTTAGAGTGAGATTGGTCAGAAAGTAAATAGGGCCGATTGTTGGGGTTTCTGGTGGTACAGATAAATTTGTCCTAAACAATAAAAAAGGGTTGCTTGGGCGCCTGCATTACAAAAACAACCGACGATAGTCATACCCTCACACCACCCAATTTAACCCAATCGACCCGATTATAAAAACAAGCAAAAATCCAACAATGTCACACCTTTTACGCGGTAAATGTTGGAAGGCGCCTCCGGCTTTTCCAACCTACGCGGTAGGTTTAATTTATTCCAACGTATGGTCGTACTCTTGTGTGCTAATTAATAGTCTCCCGTTAATATGTATTTCTGGTGGGAGCTGAAGGAAGTGCCATACAGGTGGATATGGCGTCAATAGATAATTTATTTTGAAAAATTTGCATCCCACATAACTCCTTCTCTCACCATTTGTCTCATAAAAAACGAAAAACAAATAGATCAGATGACAGGGTGTCAGCACATTTAAATTTGGAATTAAAGAGCTACATTTTAGTCAAGAGATTTTTTTGAATATTATTCTTAATAAAAAGAATCTCTTTCAAAATATAATTTGGAATCAGGAGATTAGAGAAGATACTGATTTTGATATTTTTAGTGAGGCGTGGTTGTTCTTGTATAAGAATGTTGATAGACTTCGAAAAAATGTTCTTATACAAGAACAACGTTCCCTCCCGTGTTTTTATAATCCCAAAAATATCTCGCCAAAGGTTAATTTTATTGATTTTTGAGAAAACTTCTGGTTTGTATGAAAATACAAAAAATATGGCGGAAAAGATAAATACTCTTTCCAGGATATTTTCTCGTTTTAATTATAAATACGAGAACGGAAACAAGATGTTCTTCCATGAATAAAAATAATTCATTGATTTATGCGGTTTCTAATGTTCAAATGTTCAAATTTTGATTTTTTCACATTGTTCGTTATCTACATTTTAGCATATGAGCAGGGAATCTGTTCATAGCGCTGTTGTTTTGGTGAACGAAGGAAAACCGAATTACTTATCCTGTTGTTTTCACTCGAAAGAACTCAACAGTAAATTGCTAACAGAAAATACGAGAGTGATAACGAGCAAGTGCATAAGAATAGATTGTTAACAAGTAAGCGGGTGTCCAACAGTAGTGAATGTGCAAAGTCGGTTCCTGGCAATAATAAGAGTTTGGAGGAGGATAGCTCTAGTTCTATACACCTTATAGCGCCTTACCCCAAGGAAGAAAATACACTGCGTACAATGGATTGCGATGCAGATATATTTGCGAAAATAGATTTGTATTGTCAACAAGAGAAGAGGAACCCTCTCGCATTTCTTGCATCCGTTACAGCCTGTTATTTTTCACGGTTATTTGATCAGCGTTGCGTGACATTGGTTGTGCAGGCACCCAAATCTACATTAGAAGGGGATGACTACTTAGCATCCTTTTTGAAGGTGTCGGTTGACGATACAATGTGTATAGATAACCTTATCGAAGTGACTAATAGAGAGTTAATGCGCAAGGCGGGCTCTTATTTATTGCATCATTTTGACGAAGGCAGTATTCCAGATTATTTCGATAAGGCAGACTCCGACCTAGTTATTTATCAAAGGGTTGAAGTGGGAGAGGCGTTTAATTCATATGAAGTGAATTTATTGGAGAACCCTCAGCCTCGGTTCTTACGTCGAGGTAAAACGAATCCATTAAGCATTGGTTTTATACAAAACACTTCTGGTATGCCTCTGGGGTTAGAGCTAGTGTGCTCGGCGCAATATTTCAGTTCGAGTGAATTGAGCCTACTCAGAGAGCGTGTGGTTCAGTTGTTGGATTACTGCGTTTCGAATCCCACGAGCCCAGTAAGTTGTTTGCCGTTGCTTCTTGAAAGTGAGTATCGACTACAGATGAACGAGTGGCAACCTTTGGCCGTACAAATGGATTCGAATCGTACTCTGCATCAAGAGTTGGCGTTTCGTTCAGCGGCCTTTTCAGATTCGATTGCGTTGAGATTTAATGGAGAGACCGTTACCTACTCCGAACTCGATGTTATGGCTAATAGTCTGGCTGACTCCCTGCGAATACGTTACCTCGAATTAAATGGGTATGATATTCAAGCCAATACCTTGATTGGCCTATATCTCGATCGTGGTATCGAAATGGTTGTCGGTATTCTCGCGGTATTAAAAGCCGGGGCGGCGTATGTTCCCATATCACCGGCTTATCCTTCCAAGCGTTCAGGGTATATTTTGGAAGACAGTTCTGCGCGTATAGTTGTGACTCAGAGTCACCATTTTGATGCACTAAAGGAAGCGTCAAAAGGTTTGCATAAATCGGTCGATTTTCTTGCGGTTGATGCGATTGATTTTTTGTCCGACCCTTCGATACACAGCCCTAATACTTTGTGTAATCCCACAGATTTGGCCTATGTAATCTATACCTCGGGGACAACAGGTGTGCCCAAAGGCGTAATGATTACCCATCAAAACCTAATGCATCTTGTCTCGGCGCAAATAACGTGTTTTAAGGCGACGAATTGCGAGAGGGCACTTCAGTACGCATCATATGTTTTTGATGCAAGTGTATCGGAGTTGTTTGTGAGTTTATTATGTGGTCACGAAATCACGATATGTGATGAGGTGGCGCGTACTCATGCTGATGTACTTGCAAATATAATTGTCGAGAACCAAATTGAGTTGGCAACTATCCCTCCCATTATGCTCGCGCAAATGGCCCCTAAACTTTTCAGCCAAGTCAAAACACTGGTCACTGCCGGTGAGTCGCCTTCGCCGACGGTCATTCAGCAATTGTCTGAGTATTGCCAGGTTATAAACGCCTACGGTCCAACGGAAATCACTGTGTGTGCTACGGCAAATGTGTATCAACCTGGAGACAGCGCAAATAATATTGGCCGTCCAATTGAAAATGTCAAAGTGTATGTTCTTTCGCCCAAGCTTGAACTCTTGCCAACGGGGGCGGTTGGTGAGTTGTATATAGGTGGTGCGGGAGTCGCCTTGGGCTATTTGAACCGATCCGAATTAACGCAGGAGCGGTTCATTGAAAATATGTTTGCATCCGAAAAAGAAAAGAGCTGTGGTGATAATCGCCTATACAAAACGGGTGACTTGGTTCAATGGCTTCCAGATGGTCGTTTACTGTTTTTGGGACGTAATGATTCACAGATAAAAATTCGTGGCCATCGAATTGAGTTGAACGAAATTGAGTCAGTTTTGGCGCGAGTTTCTGGTGTGTCTCACTGTGTTGTTATTGAGGTGAAGCACGAAGGCGTCAGTACGCTTGCTGCGTATGTGGTTAAAGCGTCGGATGCAAGCAAGCAGTTTATCAATACTTTGTTCGATTTGCTTTCTGAACAATTGCCGGATTACATGATTCCTGCTGTGTTTATTGAGGTTGAGAGTATTCCGCTAACAACAAATGGAAAGCTTGATCGAACTCGCTTACCTGAGCCTATTTTTACCTCGGGTGAGGCGTATATACCTCCGGTTACCTCGCTCGAAAAAACAGTGTGTTTAATATGGCAAACAATTTTAAAGGTCGAGCGAGTTGGTACAACTGATAACTTTTTTCGTTTGGGGGGGAATTCGATTAATGCTGTGAATGTAGCCAGAGAGTGTCAAGCCAGGGTAGGGCTGGCCATTTCAGGCAATGATGTTTTGGTACAGAAAACGATACTAAACCTTATTGAGCAGGGTGAAGCTTGTCTGTACCAGTCAATACCAACAAGCCCTTTACATCATAAATGCTTGTCGTTTGCACAGGAGCGGCTTCTTTTTATTGAGTCGCTCGAACAAAAAACAACAGCGTATCATCTTCCATACTGCGTTAAGCTGACAGGAAACTATTGTTCGAAGACAATGAAAAAGGCTTTAAACCATGTTGTCGAAAAACATCCGATTTTAAAAAGTATTATTCGAAGTGATTCTGAAGGGACCCCGTATCTTTTAGAAACAGAATGGTGTGTAGACCTTTCACAAAAGTATGTAGCATCATTATCTGAATTAGAGCAAGCCATTGGTTTATCGTTACAGAAACCGTTTAATTTACAGAATCATGCACCATTTAAGGTAGACTGTTTTAGCTTAGGTGAGACTCAATACCTGCTTTTTATTTGGCATCATATCGCATTCGATGGTTGGTCTCTGAACCTCTTTTTAAACGATCTTGCTATCATCTATTCCGCCATTTTCGAAAACAAAAGTCTTCCCTCTAGCAATGTTGATATTTGCTACGGTGATTATTCTGCATGGCAAAAGTCCGCTTGGGAGGAGGGCGCTTTTGAAGCACAATTAGCGTATTGGCTTCGTCGTCTGAACCAGTTGGAACCACTGACACTTTTGACGGATAAACCTCGTCCCGCTTTGGTTGATTACCGTGGTGATAATATTGTATTTGCCTTGGCTGAGGGCTTATCTAATGATCTGCGTGCATTAGCAAAAACACAGGAAGTGACCTTGTACAGTGTTTTATTAAGCGCATTTTTTGTGATGCTGGCAAAGTACACAGGGCAAAAAGATCTTATTGTTGGGACACCGTCTGACAACCGCCATTCTAGCGAGATTCAATCGCTTATCGGGTTCTTTGTTAATTCGCTGGTACTTCGCAATACCATTGAAGACGATTCAACTGTAGCGAGCTTGATCGGGAGCGTACAGAATACTCTTCTGGAAGCGAAGTTAAATCAAGACGTGCCGTTTGAGAAATTAGTCGATGCGTTGGATATTGAACGAGATTTATCTCGGCATCCTATTTTTCAAGTGTTTTTTAGTGTGCAACATTTTGGAATTGAGGCAGGCAACAATCAACATTTCCCTTTTCATTCCGTTGAAAGCGAGATTTTAGAATCCGTTCACTCTGACGCAAAATTTGATTTAAGCCTGACACTGGATGATAGCGAAACAGCTATCCGTGGTATGTTCAATTATGCCACATCTTTATTTCATGGAAATACGATTAATCGTTTTTCTTCTATGTATAAGAAGGTATTGAAGGCGTTTGTTGCGTCACACAGTACGCCAATTGCCAAACTCAATGTTATTTCTGATCAAGACAGACAGAAAGTGTTATACGACTGGAATAATACTCGGGCAGGCTTTCCTAAAGACGCGACTTTGAGTGGGCTATTTGAAGAACATGTAAAGGCCACACCGAATGCACTTGCTTTGGTTTGCGGTTGTGACAGCTTATCCTATGCATCGCTAAACGACCGCGCAAACCGTTTAGCGAATACCTTGCGCAATGTTTATTTCAGTCGGCAGGGTGAACACCTTATACCAGGAACCTTTGTCGCGCTGTATTTTGATCGAAATGTCGAGATGATTGTCAGTATGCTCGCTGTGCTTAAGACTGGCGCGGCTTATGTGCCTATCTCGCCCGAGTACCCGATAGATCGAACGCGGTTTATTCTCAATGATATTCAATGTCGATTGCTGGTAACAGAAACCACTTATCAAGAGCTATTACAATCTGAACTTCAAGCTTTACCCGAACGTCAAGCTTTGCCGACAGCGCCAGTTATTGTGAGTACAAATATGCAGGGCGAGGCGACAATAGTTAATGAGATAGACCCGTATGCTTCACATAGCATTAAAGAAAATACAATAACGGAACGGGGTGGTTCAGTAAGTTGTGCTTCCGATTTGGCCTATGTCATATATACCTCTGGAACCACGGGTAAACCTAAAGGGGTATGCATCGAACATGCTAGCGTATGCAATACTTTATTTTCTTTAAATCGGGTTTATCAAATTTCTGAAGACGTTCGGAAAATAAGTTGTTTTAGCCACTATACCTTTGATGTCTCTGTGTCAGAGATATTTAATAGCTTGTGTTTTGGTGGTGAATTGCATTTGTTAGGAGACGATGAGCGCAAGAACCCAGAGCAGCTTGTTGACTATGTGAACCAACACGAAATCAACTATCTATTTGTACCGCCCGCTATTTTGGCGGTTCTTCCCAAAGTGGTGTTGCCGTCGATAAAAGCCATTTTATTCGCGGGCGATCGCTGTGAACAAACCGCTTGCGAATACTGGGCCGAGCAGTATTTTTTATACAATTATTATGGGCCGACCGAAGCGGCAATTTACGCAACGGGAAAGCGCGCTGTTAAGCGAAACCTAAATGAAATTGGGCGGCCACTCGATAATGTAACGGCGTACGTATTGGATGCTTGCATGAACATGGTTCCCATTGGCGCACCCGGTGAATTGTATATTGGTGGGGCGGGGCTATCACGAGGTTATTTACATCGCCCAGATTTGGACAAAGAACGTTTTATCTCGAACCCCTTTGCAATGAGCGAGGAGGGGGCAAGCGAGAAAAATCGATTATACAAAACCGGCGACTTAGTGCGGTGGTTGGAAGATGGGCATCTTGAATACCTAGGTCGAAACGATTTCCAAGTTAAAATACGAGGTTATCGAATCGAGTTAGGTGAAATAGAAAGTGTCTTGGTTCAGCTAACGGGAGTAAAGCAAGCTGCTGTTATCGACAGGCAAAGAAATGGGAAAAAGTATCTTGCTGCGTACTTAGTATTAAATGAATCCAGCATTGAATCGATCCGATCTGAGCTGCATAAAACCTTACCTGCTTACATGGTGCCGGAAGCGATTACAGTCTTGCCGGAGCTGCCTCTTACGATTAGCGGGAAATTAGATCGGCGGGCGCTTCCTGAGCCGGAATTCGGTGTGCGAACAGCTATTGTAACGCCGTCGAACGATATTGAGCGTCGAATACTGTCTGTTTGGGAGTTTGTTTTAGGTTTAGATAACATTAGTGTGCATGATAATTTCTTTCGAATTGGTGGGGACTCAATTGTCTGCATACAGTTGGTATCACAATTACGAAAGTCGGGGTTCAGTGTTCACGTTAAAGATCTTTTTTCTTCGCCAACCGTTGCACTTTTGGCGAAGTCGATATCCTATGGTACGCCCGGTAAAAATATTTATGCAGAGCAGGGTATTCTGAAGGGTGAGTTTGAGTTGTTGCCCATACAGCAATGGTTTTTTAACCAGCAGTGGAACGAGCCCAATCATTGGAATCAAGCGTTTAGCCTTTCACTTCCGTACGATACGAACGACGCAAGCGTCGAGTCGGCGCTGTTACAATTGGCGGCTCACCACGATGTTTTACGAACACAATTTATTATTGACGACGCCGGACAACGTCAATCGTATATGGCCAAATTGGAAAACGGTTATCCGGTGTTTTCTGTGTTGCAGACGGAGGGCCTTTCCGATGAGGAGCTATTTTATCGGTTAACGGAACTGCAACAAGCGTTTGATATAAGTAATGGCCCTTTGTGGTGTGCGGCATTGCTGCACGATGCCACGCGAGCGACCAAGCGAGTCTTCTTTGCGTTCCATCATTTAATCATGGACGCAGTATCTTGGCGAATTTTGGCCGATGATCTAAAAGCGCTTTTAAGTCATGAACCTTTAAATGAGAAAACGAGTAGCTATCGACAGTGGGTTGCATGTGTTCGCCAATATGTTGAGCAAAACGTTGCAGAAATCGGTTTTTGGCGATCCCTTTTATTGGCTGAACAAGAGCGTGATACCGGCCCTGAACGCGAAGCCTGCATTGAAAATCATTCCGTTGATCGCCGTGAACACTGCATTGAGTTTTCCTTGTTGACCACACAGCGCTTAATTCATCAAGCCAATTTGGGCTATCACACGGAAATCAATGACCTCCTGCTTAGCGCACTTGGTGAAGCTCTGGATGAAGTGTTTGACAGTCCCTCGCATTGTGTGTGGTTGGAAGGTCACGGGCGCGAATCCTTTGATGCGACAATCGATTTGTCTAAAACCGTTGGGTGGTTCACTTCTCTCTACCCGGTTCGATTAGAAGCCAGCACTAAACGAAGGGCTAAGCTAAGCACTAAACGAAGCGAAACCATTATTCGAACAAAGGAACATTTGCGACAGATACCAAATAGAGGGCTAGGCTTTTGTGGGTTTTTAAGCCAAGGCCATTTTGATGGTATGGCATTACCCCGCGTGAGTTTTAATTATTTGGGCCAATTGAATGCGCTGAGTGAAAATGTTCAGGAGCCATGGAGTATTGATGCAGAAGATTCCGGGCAGACCATCTCGCCTGCCAATGCCGATTTTGTGGATGTAAGCATAAACGGTTTTATTAAATCTGGCGTACTTAAGTTTTTTGTCCGTAGCGCTCTGAGTGAAGAGCGCAATAAGCAATTCGTAGAGAAATTTAAGTGTGCCTTAGAAGCGATTATTGATGAGTGTATTCGCGCAAAAAATGCAGGTGGAGTGCGTACCCCGAGTGATTTTGGGGCTAACAAAGTATCACAAGAACGCTTGCAAATACTAACGCAAAAATACGATATTGAAGATATTTATCATGCGACCAGTTTACAAAAGGGGTTTATTTTTCATTATTTAAGCCAAGGTGAAAATGACGCATACCGTGGCCAAATTTCTTTTGATTACCATTGCAATATCGATAACGCTCTATTTATTAAAGCATGGGAATTGGCCTCGCTAACATTTCCAAGTTTGCGCATTGCGTTTGATTGGGCGGACGATATTCTTCAAATCGTCACGAAAGGTACGAGCATCCAGGAAGGGCATTTTCGCTGTGAGGATATCAGCCATTTACCCTACGATAAGCGGTTGACGGTGCTTTCTCACATTCAAGAAAATGAAAGACAAAAACCCTTTGATTTGTCGAAACCCGGCGCGATTCGGTTCGCTATCGTAAAACAAAGTGAACAGCATTTTACGGTGGTCAAAACGGAACATCACAGTATAGGTGATGGTTGGAGTGGGCCACAATTATGGCGAGTAGTGCATGGTTATTACGATGCACTCGTGCGGGGTGAGGAGCCAGTACTTCGTATTGAGACCGCGTATAAAGCCGCGCAGGCATACAACGAGGATGAAGACAATAGACGTGAAACAATGCGTTATTGGCGCGAGCGGAGGTCAGGCTTTCAATCGGCAAATGATGTGAATGCCCTGTTCTCGAATAAAATGGATTTAAGCAAGATACGGCATATTGAGGTGCCGACTGAGCAACTTTTTTATTTTGAGGATGCGCTCTATGGCTCACTCAAAACATTTTGCAATAGCCACGGAATTACGCTCAATGTGCTGCTGCAATTTGCTTGGCATAAACTGCTAAATATCTATTGTCGTGATGATCAAACCCTTGTTGGAACAACCGTATCTGGTCGTGATCTTCCTATCGAGGGAATTGAAGAGAGTATTGGTTTATTTATTAATACACTGCCCTTATCGGTTAACTGGGTAGACAACGCCACGGTATTAGATTGTTTAGCGGCGTTACAAATCGATATTGCTGCACTGAATAGCTATACAAATATTTCTTTAGCGGATCTCCAGGAAAATGGTGAGCGCTTGTTTCATAGTCTCTTTGTATTTGAAAATTACCCTTTGCCAAACGCCGATCTAGACACCGATCTAAACACCGATCTAAACACCAATCTAAACACCGATCTAGACACCGATCTAGACACCGATCTAGACACCGATCTAGACACCGATCTAGACACCGATCTAGACACCGATCTAGACACCGATCTAGACACCGATCTAAACACCAATCTAAACACCAATGAACCGAATAGATCCGCGCAAAAGGAAATGATTGGGCAGTATGTTCAATTTCAGGATTTAAAAGAAACAACCGATTACCCGATTACGCTTATTGCTTATGAGCAAGATAAGCGATTAAGTTTAAACATCAAGTACAGCGAAGAGTGGATGACGGATACTAAGGTTAATGTCGTTTTTCAGCAGTTATCGCTTATTCTTAAACAGCTTACCTTGCATCCTGAACGTGCGCACAATGCATTAACGCTTGTCGATAAGCGCGAAACGGCATTATTACTTCAAACATCGTCGGTTCCTGAACCAGCTTTTGCAGCCGATAGAACGCTACACGGTTTATTCGAAGAGCAAGTGAGCCGAACACCGGGCAATATAGCCATTCACTTTGATAACAACTGGATGACTTACTCGGAACTCAATACTCGGGCAAATCAACTGGCACATCTCATTGGTGAGTTGCGTTTAGAGCGTACCCTTGGTAAAACTCAAGCGGACAGATTCATTGCACTGTACCTCGACAGAGGGCCGGAAATGATTGTCAGTATTCTTGCAGTGCTAAAAGCCGGAGCGGCCTATGTACCCATTTCCCCGGAACAGCCAAGGGGTAGGGCGCAGTATATTGTCAAAGATACGGGCGCTTCTCTGCTATTAACTCATCACCGCCATACACCTGTATTTTCTAAATCAACGTTGGATCTTTGTCTGATTGCAATCGATGACCTGGTCGAATGCGATACGGTAGAAGTGATTTTGCCTAAGGCCGATAAACTACAAGAATCACACAATAACCCGCGTAAGATTAAGACGGATTTTTACGATAGCGACAATGTTCAAACCCCAGTAGGCGCGCATGACCTAGCCTATGTTATTTATACTTCTGGTACAACAGGTAGGCCAAAAGGCGTCGAGATGACCCACGGAGCGAGTGCCAGTAGGAACTGGCATATGGCAAAACACAGCCAGACTGACAATGATATTTACCTATTTAAAACCAATTATATTTTTGATGTATCTGTTTCCGATTTGTTTGCGCATTTTATTGTTGGTGCGCAACTTGTTATCGCACGCAAGGCTTTTGATGTTACTGAATTAACGGCGCTTATCCAGCGTTATTCCATTACCTCTGCACACTTTGTGCCCTCGCAATTTAGCACGATCAGTCGCTCAGGTTCGGGTTTTTCCAGCCTTAAAAAAGTGTATTTTAGTGGGGAAAATGTATCGAGAGAGACACTGGAAAATATCGACTTCGATACCACTCGTATTATTAACTACTATGGGCCAACGGAAACGGGCGAAGCAACACATTATGATATTTGCGACGCCGAGTCCCACAGTATTATTGGCAGGCCATTTCCCGGTGCCACGGTATACGTGCTGTCAAATAGCCTTTCTCTTGTACCTTTTGGTGTGCCAGGTGAACTGTATATTGGCGGGGTGGGTTTGGCTCGTGCTTACCTTAATCAGACGTTACTTACGGATGAGCGTTTTATCGAAAACCCTTTTGCGACAGATGAAGAGCGCGCATTGGGTGATACGCGCCTCTATCGAACGGGAGACTTGGTTCGATGGAATGAAAAGGGCAACCTTGAATATTTGGGGCGGAATGACGCTCAAATAAAAATACGTGGCTACCGGGTCGAACTCGGCGAAATTGACCATGTATTAGCGCATTATCCCAGGGTTAAACAGGTCGCAGTTATTGATCGATGTTACCAACGTTCGAGTGGCGCTAAGGGGGATACCTTCCTTGCTGCGTATCTTGTTTTAGAAACAGGGGAGCCTATTGATGAGCCTCAGATACGTCGCTATTTGCAAGAGCGTTTACCGGATTATATGTTACCGGCGACGTACACAGAAATCTCATCGCTGCCACTTACGGTAAACGGTAAGTTGGATCGGGCCAAACTGCCCGACCCTGGTTTAGCGGAAAACCGAGACTATTGTGCGCCACAAACCGAGGATGAAAAAACATTGTGCGCCTTGTGGGAAACCTTGTTGGGTATTGAACAGGTTGGTATTCACGATAATTTTTTTCGTTTAGGTGGCAATTCAATATTAGCTGTTCGCCTAGTATCAGAGATTATGCGTTTAACGCAGGTTCGTATATTACCGCACCACCTTTTTGAGCATAATTCGGTTTCGAAGCTTGCCGAATGCATTCGCAATGTTTCCTTTGTCGATGATATTCCAAGTGTGAGCCTGGAAAAATACCCGCTGTCGTTTGCGCAAGAACGGGTTTTCTTTCTAGAAGAATTTGGTGGGGGAGACAGCGCCTATTTGATCCCCTATCTTGTCGAGCTAACAACGGAAGCTCAATTGGATGCACTTTATCGTGCAATGGATTTCATTGTATCCAGGCATTCGGTATTGCGCACAGTATATAAAAAAGAAGAAAACGGACGTGCTTATCAATCCGTTTTGGATAAGCGTCTTTCTGTCCAATTGGTGAATATAACGTCTTCGGAGGGGGGCAGCTACGAAGACAGCTTACGGCAGGAGGCGGAAAAGCAACTGGCACAGCCTTTCGATTTAACCAAGGATTTGCCTTTTCGGGTCTGCTGTTTTGAGTCAAGCGAAAAACGTTTTCTATTTTTAATGTGGCATCACATCGCGTTTGATGGTTGGTCGCTCGAACTGTTTTTGGAAGAGCTGTCACTCAGTTATCAAGCAATTATATCTGCTGAGCTACCCTCACTTCGCCCTCTGGAAATTGCTTATACTGACTATTCCATTTGGCAGAGAAAATGTGTTGGTAGTGCGAGATGGAAGGAACAAGAATATTTTTGGAAGCATACTCTTGAGGATATTACGCCGCTGAACCTGCACAGCGATTTTCCTCGACCTTCTCGAATCGATTACCAAGGGAAAAATGTAAATTTCATATTGGCTCCCAGTTTATCTTCGGATCTACGACAATTGGCAAAGCAATGTGAAACCACGCTCCATACCGTTTTGCTTAGCGCGTTCTACCTCTCACTCAGAAAAATATCTGCTCAAGACGATATATTAATTGGCACGCCGTCGGATAATCGTGATCACTCGCAGGTTCAAGCACTTATTGGTTTTTTCGTAAATTCTTTGGTGATGCGTATTCGAGGAGAAAAGGGTGAAACAGTTAAGGATTTAATCGAGCGTATTCACCATGTGAGCCTTTCCGCCAAAGCGAATCAAGACTATCCCTTCGAAAAGCTATTGGATATTTTAAACGTAGAGCGTGACCTATCACGTCATCCTCTTTTTCAAGTCATGTTTAGTACGCAGAGTTTCTCTGGCAGTGTGGATGCTTTAGCGCGTTTACCGTTTTCGTCCGTGAAGGTATACGGTGAATCAAATACGGAGGGCGTACACTGCGAAGCACCGGCCAAGTTCGATATCAGTGTCTTTATGGATGACAGTGAAGAGGTGATCCGTGGCTTAGTCAATTATTCTTCCTCCTTATTTAAAGAATTGACGATCGACCGTTTCGTCTCTTTGTATAAAGAAGTGTTACAACAATGTGTGAATTGCCTGGATCATTCACTCGAATCACTAGAGTGTCTTCCAAAAGAGGAAGAGGCGTTGGTGCTTGATGTGTTTAACAAAACGGATGAGCCAGTAAGTTTGGAGAAAACACTTCAAGAACAATTCGAGATGCGTGTGAACGCTCAACCCGAATCAGTGGCACTGTCTATTGACGGTCGTTCTGTAACCTATAGAGAACTGAATAAAAAATCGAACCGTCTTGCTCACCGTATTCGTCAACACTATAACGCACACTTTGGGACTGAATTGCCGAAAGACACCTTGATTGCGCTCTACTTCGAACGCAGTGAAGCACTGTTGGTTAGTCTATTGGCGGTATTGAAAGCCGGTGCAGCCTACGTTCCCATTTCACCCTTGTATCCAGAAGAACGAACCCGGTTTTTATTAGACGATACACAAACTCATTTAGTATTGACGCAAGCGCATTTGCAGGGTTCGATTGCAAATAGCATAAACGCGGTGACTCAAGAGGTTGACATTTTTGCGGTTGATGGCGAAGACATAGCCGATGATGTACCTACGTCAAACCCGCCCGTGAAAAACAGCATAGACAGTTTAGCCTATGTTATTTATACCTCTGGAACAACAGGCAAGCCCAAGGGCGTAATGATAGAACAGAGCAATGTACTTCATTACCTTTATTCGATTCAATCACGAATAGGTGAGTCGTTGGGTATTGTGGATTTTTCAACAAATTATTGTTTCGATCTGAGTGTAACAACAACACTTTGCCCCTTGCTTATGGGGTCTACAATCGCAATTTATACACAGGATATTTCCGATACCGAGGCTTACCATAAACACTTAGTGGAAAACGCGGTTACCTTTGTTAAAACCACACCGAGTATTGCGCGCGTGACATTATCTGAGTCGCAGTATGTCATTAAAACACTTCTATTAGGTGGTGAAGCTTTACGTCAAGAATGCATTGCCGAATTATCCCTGAATGCGAATGTAATACTGGATGAATATGGCCCGACCGAAACCACGGTTGGCGCGATGTTGTCGCAGGTCTTTCCCGCTTTGAATCACGGAATCGGAATTGCCTACCCCAATGTCAAATTGTATATTTTAGATGAATATCAATTGCCTTCACCTATAGGTGCGCCGGGGGAATTGTATATCGGTGGGGCGGGTTTAAGTCGAGGTTATCTAAATCGATACGCACTCAATACCGAACGATTTATTGAAAACCGATTTGCAACCGAGCAAGACAGAGAGAAAGGCTATGTGCGTTTATATCGCACAGGTGATTTAGTTCGATGGCTCGACAATGGCAATATGGAATATTTGGGTCGAAACGATTTTCAAGTCAAGATACGAGGTTATCGTATTGAGTTGGGAGAAATTGAAAGTGTTTTCAACCGTTTGGATGGTATAAAACAATCGCTTGTTATTGATTATACTGATCGCGGGCAACAATATTTACTTGCCTATATCGTAAGGGACTTGCAAGCGCAATGCACTGCACCAAGTGCAGAGAACTTAATGGATAGAGCCTCGCGCGAATTACCGGAATACATGCTGCCTTCGTTTGTTGAATTTATCGATACCATTCCCTTGACCGACAACGGTAAAGTTAATCGTCTTTCCCTACCGAAGCCGACGTTGGAAGGCACAGGTTCGTTTTTTGCACCGAGTACGTCAACGGAATTTGAATTGACCTCTCTTTGGCGTGATACCTTAGGGTTAAATAGTATTGGCGTATCCGATAATTTCTTTCGAATTGGCGGCGACTCGATTGTCAGTATTCAACTTGCTTCCCGAATGCGTCGGGCCGGATATACAGTACAAGTAAAAGACATTTTTGAATACCCAACAATACGCCAATTGGCGAAAGTGCTTGACGAGGAGCGGGTAGAAATACCGATTGATATTGAACCTGGTGAATTAGAGGGTGCATTTCCTTTGCTGCCAATACAGACCTGGTTTTTTGAGCAAGGGTTTGAGGAGCCGCATCACTGGAATCAATCCTTTATGATTTGTCTTCCCGAAGGTGTTACCGCACCACAGGTAGAAAAGGCTTTGGCAAGGCTTGCACAGCATCACGATATATTGCGTGCGCGGTTTGCGTGTATTGCCAAACGTTGGGAGCAGATCTACCACGCCTATAACAACGATAGTGTGGCGCCTTTAGCTGTAGTCGATATTTCGGGATTAAACCCAACACAAAAAGTTGAACAATTCACGGGGCTACAAAGTCATTTTAATCTTGAAGAGGGGCCACTTTGGCAGGCCGCTTTTGTCAGTGATTCTGCTGCGGGAGAAACACATTTATTTTTGGCCTTTCACCACCTGATTATGGATACGGTCTCCTGGCGCATTTTATCGGAAGATCTACGTGCGATTCTCTGTGGTCAGATATTAGAGCCGAAAACCAGCAGTTATAGGCAGTGGGTTCACTGTGTGCAGCGCTATGCGGATACGCATAAAGAGGAAGCGAATTACTGGTTAAGTATTATTCAGCAGCTTGAGAAGACCGCGTTGAAGGGCGGTGGCACTCGGCCTGGATTAGAGCAAGGTCTTCATAATTGGACGATGCACCTATCGCCGGAAAATACCACAGAGTTAATACATTATGCGAATAAAGGCTTTAATACGGAAATTAATGACCTTCTTCTTACTGCGCTTGCCGTTGCGCTAGAAAAAACCTTTGAGCAGACAAGCCACTCCATATTGTTGGAAGGCCATGGTCGGGAATCTCTAGACCCAACAATCGACATAATACGAACGGTAGGATGGTTTACCACGGTATACCCCGTTATTCTTAATGTTGCCGACGAACTTAGTGATACGCTGATTCAGACAAAAGAAATGCTAAGAGCGATACCCAATAAAGGGATCGGGTTTGGAGCCTTAAGTGGGGCGGGTAATATTCCGCAGCATCGTCTTCCTCGAATTGCTTTTAATTATCTCGGGCAAATGGATCATCGTGATTCCAACAATACATGGCGTATTGTAAGCGAAGATTGTGGTCGTTATTCGGCGGAACAAAACCATTCTGATATTGTACTCAATATCATTGGTTGGGTCGATGAAGGTATTTTAACATTTAATGTGATTTCGCAGTTGAATGCTGACGAGGATATACAATTCAAAAACACGTTAACTGAAGCGATACGTGAACTGACGGAATGTTGCCTGCTTACAGCAAAAAATGGTGGTATAAAAACACCGAGCGACTATGGAGTAAAAACACTTTCGGTTGAACACTTAGCAACACTAAATCGGCATTACCAAGCGATGGGGCATCGTATCGAAGCGCTGTATCCGGCAACAAGTTTACAGCAAGGGTTTATCTACCATCATTTACGTGATACCGACGACGATGCCTACTGTGTACAATTCTTAATGGATTATCACTGCCCATTAAATACCGAGCTGTACATTCAGGCTTGGGCACAGGCATCGGCACAGTTCCCCGCGTTGAGAACCGCCTTTAATTGGGATGAGCAAATTCTACAAATTTCGGTTGCGGAATCATGCATTGATGCAGAATCATTTAGTTTCGAAGATCTTCGTCACTTAAGCCCAAAAGAGCAAGAACCGGCTTTGCTAGAAATGCAGATAAAAGACAGAAAAATGGGTTTTGATCTAACTAAACCGGGCCTTCTTCGTTTTATTATTGTTCAACGTTCTGAAACGGAATTTACGGTACTTAAAACGGAACATCACAGTATAGGTGACGGTTGGAGTGGCGTTATTGTATGGCGAGCTGTTCACGAGAATTATGACGAGCTTGTCAACCACCAATCAGTTGTCAATCACCAATCAACTGTCAATCACCAATCAGCTTCGGCGCAAGCGCAGGTTTTTGACCACCGTGATACGGCTTATTTTCTCGCTCAGGAATATATAAACAAAAAGGCGCCAGAAACAAAAGCATTTTGGGAATCCGAGAAAGCCGGGTGGAACGACGCGAACGATATTAACCCGCTTTTAAGTCACCGACAGAATTTACATGAAACGCACAGCATATTGCATCCATCAAAACACGATATAGCTTTTGAGGGTGCAGATTACGAGGCATTAAAATCGTGCTGTGCCGAATGGGGGATAACCCTTAATGTGGCCTTGCAATTTGCGTGGCATAAACTGATACACGTCTATACCCAGGATACGCAAACTATTGTTGGCACCACGGTTTCAGGTCGAGATATTCCGGTGGAAGGTATTGAGTCCAGCGTGGGTTTATTTATTAATACCTTGCCGTTGGTTGTAAATTGGGAAGAGGAAAAATCACTTCGTGAACAATTGCATGACATTCAATATGGCATTGCCAAATTAAACAGCAACAGCGGTATGGCGCTTTCGCAACTTCAGCTAGCTGGCGAAAGACTATTTCACAGCTTATTTGTTTTTGAAAATTACCCTACAGCTGATACCGCAAACGATACCGGGTTGTCGGTATACGCAGGCTATCGCAGTTCCGTCGAAAAGGCCGATTACCCTTTATCCGTTTTGGCTTATGAAGATACCTCGCGTTTGGTTATCGAACTGCATTCAGATTGCCGATGGTTAGAGGCGGATAAATCCAATGCGCTGTTGAGCCAATTGGTGCGCACACTAGAGCAAATGGCGAGTGATGCACATCTCTCTCATAAATCCTTGACACTGCTTAGCGAAAAAGAAGAAAACTTATTGTTAAACGATTGGAGCGGATCAGCAAGTATAGATACAGCGCATGTGCCACTTCATATTCTCTTCGAGCAACAAGTGCAAAGGACACCTGATAAAGCCGCATTAAATTTTGATGGACAAGTACTGTGCTATCGAGAATTAAATAAATGCGCCGACCGAGTGGCAGAGACGATACATCGCAGATATTTTTCTGTTCACCAGCAGTTTATTCCAGCCGAAACGCCTATAGCACTCTATTTTGAAAAAGGGCTATCGATGGTGGTGGCGATACTGGGCGTGCTAAAAGCGGGTTGTGCCTATGTACCTTTATCGCCTGATCACCCGAGGGATCGAATAGGCTATCAACTCGATGATACACACGCTCCCTGCATTATTACCGACAACTCACAGAGTAAACGGCTAACGGAAATACTTTCAAATCAAAACTCAGAACTCTTTGTTATCCTGTGTGACGAACAGGGCGAAATATCCTCTGCACAGCAAAGCACTTTGCCTGAGTCCGGTGAAAAGGCGATACAGGAAAACAAGGCCCAAGATCCATTAGACGAATTGCCTTGGGAAGGGGTTGACGTAAGTGCGAATCAACTCGCATATATTATTTACACATCGGGAACCAGTGGTAAACCGAAAGGCGTTATGATTGAACATCAATCTATTGTTCATTTGCTTCAAGCACAAACGCAGGCTTTGGCCTTTTCTTCTGACGAACGCGCACTATGGATACCCTCCTATATCTTTGATGCTTCGATTGAAACACTTTTCCTAACGCTCGTTAACGGCGGAGAGTTATATATACCGAGTGAAGATACTATTCGTTCAAGTGAAGAAATTAAGGGCTCTATTTATTTAAACCAGATTACCCATTTGGTTGCAGCAATGAGTTATCTCAGTTTATTGGGGCCAATAGACGATACACATTGCTTGAAACGAGTGATTACGGGCGGTGAATCCTGTACGACGGAATTAAAACAATATTGGGGTCGCCTATTGATCAACCAATACGGCCCAACCGAAACCACCGTGACTGCGGTTCAAAATCTTCAACATTCAGAAAGTACGCACGCAAATTGTATTGGACGACCCATTCAAAACGCGAGAGTCTATGTGCTGTCGGAAGGTAAGCCGGTTCCTATTGGTGCGCTCGGTGAATTATTTATTGGTGGGAAAGGTATTGCCCGTGGCTACCTCAACCAACCTGAATTAACAAGCCAGCATTTTATTGACAACCCCTACATTCATATCGAAAACCACAGTCATGACCGTCCGCGACTGTACCGCACAGGGGATTTAGTTCGCTGGTTGGAAGACGGTAATTTGGAATATGTTGGACGTGCCGATGAACAAGTGAAAATTCGTGGTCACCGAATTGAACTGGGTGAAATTGAGAGTGCAATACAATCGGTCGAAGGTGTTCAGCAGGCGGTGGTAATTGCGACATCACTTACGAATACAACATCACTTACGAATGCAACAACGCTTATTGGTTATATTGTTCCTAGTGATGGGTCGGAAATAATAAAAGAAGTGGGCACGCAAAAACCCTTTATTAACGACTTAAATGAACAACAATTTCTTCAGTACGTGGAAGAGCATCTGATAGAGCGCCTTGCCGATTATATGGTTCCGGCGAACTTGATCGTTATTCCTGGTATACCGCTTACGATAAATGGCAAGTTGGATCGCAAAGCGCTCCCCGACCCTGCGAAGTGCAATAGCGACGGCTTTGTTGAACCGACAACAAATACCGAACGTATGCTTTGTACTTTGTGGTGTGAAGTGCTGGGCTTATCGCATATTAGCGTACAGGATAATTTTTTCCGTATTGGTGGGGACTCTATTTTAAGCATACAGCTTGTATCGAAAATGCGACGTGAAGGGTTCCATGCGAAAGTAAAAGATATCTTTGACTTGCCCACTGTTGCGCAGTTGTCAAAAGTTTTGGAACTTCGCAAAGCTGAAAAAAGAATTGTTGCAGAGCAGGGCGTGCTTGTTGGAGAATTTGATTTACTGCCCATACAGCATTGGTTTTTTGCGCAAAAGCTGGAACAAATACATCATTGGAACCAGTCTTTTATGGTTCGCATTCCGGGAGATGTAAGCTACCAGGCGTTGCAAAATGCCTTGCGCCAGCTCGTTGCTCATCACGATGCTTTACGTTTGCAGTTCAGATTTTCTGACGATGTGGTGAATCAGTACTATTCCGAGAATAAAGACGGCTTAGAAAATAAAGACAAAGTCAACAAAGCGCGCAATAACCTGGCAGAGTATCCGATGGAACTCAAGGCCGTCGATATTCGTATACTTACTGACAAGCAACTGCACAATACGTTGACCGCTTTTCAAAGTGGCTTTAATTGTGAGAATGGCCCACTGTGGTGTGCCGCCCATCTTACGGGTTATAACGATTCCTCTTCTCGCTTGTTTTTTTCTGCGCACCACTTGTTAATCGATGTGGTGTCGTGGCGTATTCTTGCAGAAGACCTTCGGCATCTTTTAGAGGGCGAACCCCTTGCACCGAAAACGAGCAGCTATCGTCAATGGGTTAAAAGCGTGTCTAATTATTCGGATCAATACAAGAGTGAATTGACCTACTGGAATTCTGTTGTAGAGAGTTTATCCGCACCCGGTTTCGATAAGAACCAACAAGAATATGCGGGTTGCACTGAAAAATACAGCTTACAAAACTGTGCGTTTTCATTGCCGGAAGACGATACATACCAATTACTTCATCAAGCGAATTTAGGCTATCAAACTGAAATTAATGACCTACTTCTTAGTGCATTGGCAATTGCACTCAGTGAGACATTTTCATCGGATTCGAGCCGCGCTTATTCCTCCCCAGAAATGAACAAGAATACGCATGTTATTAGCCTTGAAGGACACGGACGTGAAGACATTGATGAGACCATCGATGTCTCTCGTACAGTAGGCTGGTTTACCAGTAGCTACCCCGTTGCATTAACGAAATTGAGTGATGTGGAAAGCACCATCATTCATACAAAAGAATGCTTGCGAAATATCCCATCGAAAGGAATCGGCTATGGCGTTTTTGCACAAAAAAACGGCCTGCACCCACATCGGTCGCCCAGAGTGAGTTTTAATTACCTCGGCCAACTTAACCCGCGAAATCAAAATAAGACTCTGTGGGAAATAACGGGAGAAGCCTGTGGTGAAGCTGAAGCGAAAGGAAATATCATTGATCTTGCTCTGACAATTAACGGCCTAGTGGATAAAGGGCAGCTAACCTTTACGATTCGTTCTTATCTTGCGCCGTCTCTAAGCCATAAATTTGTATGCGCATTGGAGTCATCCTTGAAGTTGGTATTGGCACAATCACTTTGTGCTGCACAATCGGGTGGGAAAAACACACCGAGTGATTTCCCATTCGCAAGACTTTCGATCAATGAATTACGTCGTTTAGAGCATATTCATCGGAAAGGGCCTTCTCAAATAGAAGCTATTTATTCTGCTTCCAGTTTGCAACAAGGGTTTATCTATCACCAACTAAAAGCAGAAAAAGACGATGCTTACTGTGTTCAAATTCTGTTGGATTATCACGACCAACTTAATATAGATCACTATATTACCGCCTGGTCATATGCATCGCAATGCTACCCCGCGTTGAGGACGGCCTTCGATTGGGAGTCGGCGGTTCTTCAAGTGATAACCAAAGAACCGAGTATAGATGCGTCGAAGTTTGTCATTATTGATATAAGCCACCTCGATCATTCAAGCCAAGAGCGTGAAATAACACGGAGTCAGTTAGCAGAGCGATTTGTTTCGTTTGATCTATCTATACCCGCGCCCATTCGATTTATAGTGTTTAAACGTACCGAGGCTTGGGTTACCGTTATGAAAACCGAACACCACAGCATAGGTGATGGTTGGAGTGGCCCAATTTTATGGCATAGGGTTCACAGGTATTACGATTCGCTGCAAGCTGGAATCCAACCAACGGTTGAATTGGATACCGCGTACTTAAATACGCAAAAATACTTGGCAGAACAAGAGGCGAGCACAAAAGCGTTTTGGCGAAATGAACAAAACCGCTGGCATTCGCCCAATGATATTAACGCCTTGTTCAATCAACCGAAATCGCTCGATGATATTCATGTGATCGACAACCCGATAGAACACACACTCTGTATTGAATACGATGATTATCAAGCAATAAAAACAGGGTGCCGTTCTAGTGGTATTACGGTTAATGTTGCAATGCAATTTGCTTGGCACAAGCTACTGCAAATCTACACCGGGGACAGCCAAACCCTTGTTGGAACGACACTGTCAGGACGGGATATTCCAGTAGACGGAATCGAAAACAGCGTTGGCCTGTTTATCAATACCTTGCCCCTTGTTGTTGACTGGGACGAAAACAAACCTGTTCTCGATATCCTCTGTGCCATTCAAAAATCCATAGGTGATCTCAATCAGCACAGCGGAATGCCGCTTGCGGAATTACAAGGAGATGCGCATCGTCTATTCCACTCGTTATTTATTTTTGAAAATTACCCCAGCCCTGCGAATAGTGAGAACTCAGAACAATCCATTGAAGCGAAAGTACAATTCAAACAATTTAAAGAGAAAACGGACTATCCGCTTACGTTGATGGTGTCTGAGAATACGGATTCTGAGAGGGGTGAAACCTTAATCGTCAAACTTTGTTACCCAGAAGGTTGGATGGAGGAAGCACATGTTGCTCGTTTATTGCAACAGCTACTAATGATCCTTCGTTCCTCTGTGTCGAACCCCAATCAGTCGCATCACCATATTGATTGTATTGATCCGCGTGAGCGAAAACAACTGCTTCATACCTGGTGTGGTGAATCCGGTATTGGTGCGAAAGATACCAGTCTTGTTCAATTGTTTGAGACCAGTGTTGATACCTACCCTGACAATACCGCGCTTATTGTTGATCAAGAGACTTTCACCTATCGTGCGTTAAATGCCCGCGTTAACCAATTAGCGCATCGTATACGAGAGGCATACCGCCTTGAAGCGAGTTGTGAGTTAAGGCCAAATCAGCCAATTGCATTATGCCTTTCTCGCCGTTCAGAAATGTTGATTGGATTGTTGGCTGTGCTTAAATCGGGTGGGGCATACGTACCCATTTCGCCAGACTATCCGAAAGAGCGTGTGGCATACCTTCTTGAAGACACTCAAACTCGCATACTATTGTGCGATGAGACCTATGTTTCGGCGATGCAAACCAATATGAAATCGTTGACGCATTCGTATTCGGTTTTGTCAGTCGATGCGGTTATTAATGGAAATTCAACGCAGAACCCCTTGCCCATCAGTGGGCCAAATGATTTAGCTTATATTCTTTATACTTCGGGGACAACCGGAAAGCCAAAGGGTGTGATGATGGAACACAAGGTCTTCGCACACTACATTGATGTGGTAAGGCAGTGGTTATCGGCCAGTCGATCTCAGCAGAGCTTGTCGTTCTTGAGTTTGACGAACTACACCTTTGATATTTTTGGTTTGGAATATGCCCTTCCTTTTATTTCAGGAGGGACTCTTGTTTTGTCCGACATTGAGCGTGCGCAAATGGATTTGGAACAACATAGCGATACCATTGATCTTATTCAACAAACGCCATCCATGTGGCAAGTATTCATAAATGCGCAACCGGCCTTGGATACAAAACACATTGATATTCTTGTTGGCGGTGAAAGTGGTAATCGTACATTGTACGATCATCTATCAAACCAATTTCAATCTGTTTATCAAGTTTATGGCCCAACAGAAACCTGCATTTGGAGTTCTTTTAAACCCTATAGTTCAGGGTCGGAAAAAATCATTGGTCAAGCCTTTAAAGGTGAAACGCTTTTTGTTTTGAATGAGCAGCTTATTCCACTTCCGGTGGGTGCGCCTGGGGAGTTGTACATAGGTGGATGCGGTTTGGCTCGCGGCTACTGGAATCGACCAGAATTAAGTGCGGAGCGTTTTATCGTGAACCCCTTTATGCCGGGTGATTCAAACCAAGTTGATAGTCGTTTGTACAAAACAGGGGATATTGTTCGCTGGTTACCAAGTGGTGAACTTGAATTTATTGGACGAAATGATTTTCAGGTGAAAATTCGGGGGCATCGTATTGAGCTGGGAGAAATTGAAAGTGCGTTGAATGCACTGGTTAATGTAAACCAAGCCGTGGTTATTGATAAAGACCTTGAAAATGAAAAGTGTTTGGTGGCCTACATTGTATTGGCTCATGGTATTAGTTTAAATTCTGCGGCTTTAAATGAAGCCCTGCTTAAACATCTGCCGGACTATATGTTGCCAAGTATTTACATTAAAATGGACCAATTACCCCTGTCCAATAACGGTAAGTTGGATCGTAAAGCACTGCCTGATCCACGTTCTAACCCACTTTCTAGCCCAGGGATAAAACAACAAATAAAAAGAGCATACGAAGCGCCCAAAACAGATTTGGAACATACTCTATGCTCGCTTTGGCAAGATATTTTAAACATCGATTCAGTTGGCCGCACAGATAATTTCTTCGAGCTGGGTGGACACTCCATGCGTATTTTGCAACTTGTTATGTCCTTGCGTCGATTAAACAAAGAAGTGAGTGTTAAGGATGTTCTGATATCATCGACGATATCTGAACTGGCTGAATGTATCGAGGAAAAGAGCAGTAAAGCGCAGTACGATCAAACTCCGGTTATCGGGTCAGCACCGTTACTGATTAATCATCATTGGTTTTTACAAAGACTGGCACCTAATCATTGGAACGCATCTGTTTTACTTGAGTTGGTTCGCCCACTCGACCCAAGTTTGTTACAGCGATCAATTGAATCGCTTATCTTGCACCACGACGGTTTAAGACGCATTTTTATAGATGAGGCCGGAACACCTTGTCAATATTTTCAAGCGATAGAGGATATGCCTTCCTGGTGGGAATACGAAGACCTATCATCAAAAACACAGGGGCAGGCGAAGGACATAATCGAGACAAAATGTGCATCGGCTCAAGCGTCGTTAGACCTGTCTCGGATTTTGTTTAAGGCCATTTATTTTGACTTGGGAGAACAACAAAATGCTCGGTTGATGTTGGTTATTCACCGTGTATTGATGGATCAAATTTCGTTTGAATTATTCGTTGACGATCTCGTCTCTGCATACGAAAGCCTGAGCCGCGATGATACTCCTGTCCTACCCAATAAAACACTCTCGATAAAGGACTGGGCAGACTGGCAGCACAATTACGCAAACGGAGAAGCTGAAACATACCTACCCTATTGGCGATCGCGTGTATGGGAGCGATTTAGGCCATTGCCAGTCGAGCCGAATCCATCGGGTCTAAAACCGGATACAGGTATAAGCGATATTTCACTTGTATACGCGGAGCTTTCCCTTCGAGAATCGGAAGTATTGGAATGTTTCGCTAAAGGTGAATTCGACGAGCAAGATTTTCTCGTCGCATCCATTCTTAAGGCGTACGAGCAATGGTCTGGATCTGCTGCCGTTTTTCTTCTTTTTACCCATAATGGACGTACAATTCCAGCGGCGGAAGAGCTTGATTTAACTCGCACACTAGGTTGGCTTCCTAACTACAATAATATCCTATTTGATTTACCTACCGATGCCTTGCAAATGTCAGCGCGAGATACACTTTCTCGTATTAAGCACCAGTTTTCTGAATTAAACGACGGTGGCTTGACTTACAGTTGTTTACGATATTTGCATAAAGACGAAAGCATACGTAACGAATTTAATGAGCTGCCTGAATTTCAGCTAGAGTTCACCTTTCTACCAAAACAACAATACGATGAGGGGCATTCACTGTTTGATCGTGTCTTTAAAATCGCGCCGGAATCTCAAGGGCCGGTCGATGGACCGATGCGTTCCAAGTTTAAGCCTTTTGGAAAAGCATATTACGAAGGGGGTCAACTCAAACTGTTTTGGGCTTATTGTCAAACTCAATACAAGGAGGAAACGATGCAACGGTTTATTGATGCACAGGTGAATTGCTTGCGTACATTGATAGCTGGATTTGAAGAGAGTGGAAAATAAATAATGTTTTTTTGTGTTCGTCGTAAACAGTGTGCCTTGAAAACATGTGAATGAATTTTTTGATTTAATTGAGCGTGTAGAAAATGAAAGAAAAAATAACAGTAGTCATACCGACTTACAATACAATGCTTTTACTAAAAGAGACTTTAGATTCGCTAGTCAAACAAACGGTTTCAAAAGAATTTTACGAAATCATTGTTGTGGATGACGGTTCCAAAGATGGTACACGTTTTCTCGTTGATGAATATAGAGAAAAGTTAGATATAAATTACTATTATCTCGAAGACAAAGGTTTTCGTCTTTCTGCTGCGCGAAATGTGGGTATTCGGTACGCGAAATACCCGGTCGTATTGATTTTTGATTGTGGTATGCTGGCCTCGCCCCAGTTATTATCACTGCATATGGATGCACACCAAGGGCAATCAAAAAATGTGGTTATTGGGCTTTCATATGGTGTTGAAGAGTTTTCGATGGAGAATGCCCAGTCTCTTAAAAGCATATTGGACAACAATAGTTTTTCTCGTGCTTTTTCTGTTTTAACGACGCGAAAAAAATTCTATGACTGCCGCTACGACCACTGTAAAAGTGTCGGCTTTGACCTGTCAAAAACGGCTGCTCCGTGGGTTATTTGTTGGGGAGGGCATATTTCATGTCGAACCAAAGTATTGCGAGACGTTGGCGGTTTCGACGAATGGTTTAATAGTTGGGGAGGAGAAGATGTTGATATTGCGATCCGCCTTCACAATGCGGGTTGTCACTTTAGAGTATTGGAGACGCTAGAAGCGATTCACATTCCACATTTTCGTAGCGCTAAAGATAATATCAATTCATCCCAAGAAAATATTAAATACATCGTTGAAAAAAATCGCTCTCCTGGTGTTGCGATGCTCTCAACACATGGCTGGGAAGATATTTTTACAACCTATTTATACGATGAAACGGAGGCTGTACTCGCGCAGGGAGTAACTTAATCATGATAAAAGCACTCTTTGCTCGACATTATAAAAAACTGATTGTTTCCATCTCGGCTAGCTTAGGTAATTCCGCTCTTACCTTGTTCGTTATCGCCAATATCAGCTCAATGGTTACGACTTTAAATTCCGAATTCAACCCGGTAGATATTGCCGTAGTTTTGGTTTCGATATTCCTCTTGTGTATCGTCAACTATTTTTCAGGTGTACTACTTAGCGACTTAAATACCACCACCGTTTCCTCTATTCGTTCGTCAATTTTGAACAAAATGCTGACGTTGGATTATATTAAGCGGGAAGAACTTGGGGCTGAACGGCTGTACGCTGCGTTAACATCTGATGTAGGGAGTCTTTCTCAGTTTGTTTGTCTTATCCCCAGCTTGTTGTACAACTCGGCTGTAGTGGTATTATGCATCGGCTATATGTTTTATTTGTCGTGGACGGTAACCTCGATAATTCTACTTATTCTAGCCTTGGCGTTTTGGGTATATAGCTTTTCGGCGAAACGGGGATATATGGGCTACTTGGCTTTAAGAGAAACCGAAGATAAAATGTTTGCAAGTTTTGATATTTTTATGTCAGGTTCGAAAGAGTTGAGTATTAATGCCAACCGCAAAGCTCACTATTACTATAACGATGCAATACCCTCTATAAAGAAAATACAGGAAATTGAACACAAGGCCATGCGCTATTGGATTTTTTCCGAAAGCTGGTTGACCGTAGCATTGTTTTACATGCTTGCTGCGGTAGCTCTATTGGGCGGTTCCGTTTTTCATATACCGCCGTCCGAATTAGTTCAAATTTCCATGATCATACTTTTTATTTTAATGCCGGTAAGGTTGTTGTCTCAAGGTTTTGCAACCATTGCGCAAGCTAGGGTCGCACTGGATAAAATTGAAAGTCTTGATTTGGATATTCAAGGTGATGAACAATTTAATTGTGTCGAGAAGAAACGTCCCTTTGCGTGCCTATCGTTGAAAAATGTAAGTTACCTTTACCCCAGGCAAGACAATGAAACGTCTTTTTCTGTCGGGCCGGTTGATCTTAGCTTATCAAAAGGGAATATCGTTTTTGTTACAGGCGGTAACGGTAGCGGAAAAACCACCTTAATTAAAATTATGCTAGGGCTCTTAACCCCGTCTTTCGGTTCCATAGAAATAGACGGGAGAACGCTCAAAGATGACAATGTAGAATGGTATCGTCAGCATTTTAGCTGTATTTTTCAGGATTTTTATTTGTTTAACGATATCTTAGACAGCACTGGATCATTAGTTTCAGATGGCGATGTAAAAACTCGCTTGCACTCGTTTGACCTTGAAAAGAAAGTCACATCCGTATCGGGTGAGTTATCGAGTACCAAATTATCGCAGGGGCAGCGTCGTCGCTTGGCGATGATTATTGCCTTGTTTGAAAATTCACCCATCTACGTATTTGACGAATGGGCGGCAGACCAGGATACATCCTTTAAAGACTATTTCTATTACGAACTGCTTCCCACACTTAAACAGCAAGGAAAGTTGATTTTGGCCATCACACATGATGAAAAATACTACGGATGCTGTGATCGAATTTTAAAAATGGATGGAGGCCGTTTAGCAAATGACAATCAATTGTCGAGCGGTAGCGAAAGCGATTGGCAAACGGCTGTCGAACCGGCATAAATGTTTTTAGTGGTAAAATAGCGAGTCAATAAAAGTTGAAAATGGGGTATCCAGTCGGGAATGAATAAAGAATCTAACACTGTTATTCAGTCTAAAAAGGAAGTCGATCAAAATACGAAATCGAAAGAAGCAACGGTATTTTGGAATGAAATGCTTCAAGAGAAAACCCCTTTCCGTTTTCCCAAATGGGGGAGTGGTGCGTTGTCTAATCAAGAATCTAAATTGGGGCGTTATTCTCGTATCTTACCGCAGGAGCTAAATGACAGCATTCGCTCTTTTTGCACTGAACACATTGTGTCCGTACAGGCTTTGATGACAACCTTGGTTTCACTGTACCTTTCTCGCGCGTATGCAGAGGAATCGGTGCCTTTACTTATTTCGTCGGATACTCTGGATATTGAATTTCCTATTTTCTATTCCGTAAAAAAGGGAAATACGTTTTTTTCTCAATTAGTATACAGCCAGAACGTGGAAAAAAATGCGGTTGCCTGCCTACCTTTTCCGCTAGAAGACTTGGTTTCGGTGGATAGGTTCAAGGAACTTCTCGCAATCGAGGAAATGCCAAGGTGTCGGTATATTTTGCAGTCGAGTATTAATGAACCTGTTCAACATAATGGTTTGAATAATTCAATATCACAGATAAAGGATACGAAATCCCCGCCTCTTACAATCCCACCTCTTACAGTAGAGTGGCATGATTTTGCTAGGGCATCCAAATTTGAATGGGTTTTGCATTACCGCCTAGGCAATTTTAGTGCGTATGAGGCGGAGCTTATCACGGAGCGATTACTGATCTTGCTGCGTACAATATTAGTTAACCCCGAAGTAATCATTGAGACTTTGCCCCTTTTGTGCAGCGAAGATAAACGCAATTTGGCATGTTGGAATCAAACAGGTTTAGCCTTTCCGATAGATACAACACTGCATCAGCTTTTTGAATCACAAGTAGAAAAAACACCTGAGCGTATTGCAGTGAGTTTTGGCGAGCAAGATGTGAGCTATCGTCTGCTCAATCGAAAGGCAAATCGGCTTGCACACGAAATTACTCGGGTCTATCGAAACCTCTTTAATCGTGAAATCGAAGCTGATACCGTTTTTGCTTTGTATTTTGAGCGTAGCATCGACATGCTTGTGAGTCTTCTTGCGGTACTCAAATCCGGCGCTGCGTTTCTTCCCATTTCAGCGGATTTTCCAAGCGAACGTATCCTTTACATGTTAAAGGACAGCAATTGTCCCTTGGTACTCACTCATTCTCTTTGTGAAAATACACTCACAAGTATTCTCCAAGCCGTATCCTCAAGCTGTCCTCAAGTGATCGTGGCTGACCACCCCAATGATTCCGATTCAATAATACACTCTGGGGAGAGTAACCTAAATTCAAAAGCAACAGCAGATAGCCTCGCTTACCTGCTGTATACCTCTGGTACAACAGGTTCACCAAAAGGAGTGGAAATATCGCATCGAGCCAGTTGCAGTCGAAATCGTTATATGGCTGAGCGCGGGCGGTGTGATAAGAATCGATACCTCTTTAAAACGAACTATATTTTCGATGTGTCAATTTCAGATATATTCAGCCACTTTTTCGTTGGGGCACGTATTGTTGTAACCCAATCGAGCTTCGACCCGGAAGAAATTGCCCGGCTTATTCGTCATCAAAAAGTAAATGCGGCGCATTTTGTTCCTTCACAATATTCGGCCTTAGCACACTCAGGGTATACCGACCTGGCGCTAGAACAGGTGTATTTTAGTGGTGAAAATTTGGGAAGAGACGTTATCACTCAATTGGATATACAATTTTCAAGAGTGATAAATTATTACGGCCCTACAGAAACCGGGGAAGTCAGTAGCCACATTGTGACATCTGAAAATGATGGTGGGAATATAGGTACACTGTTTGACGGGGCACGTGCTTACGTTGCCTTGGACGATCTTTCCCTTGCGCCTATCGGGGTTCCGGGTGAATTATTTATTGCCGGGCCCGGTATTGCGCGCGGATACCTGAATAAACCAGACTTAACACGAACCAGCTTTCTCGATAACCTGTTTGAAACCGAGGAAAATATAAAAACTCAGTTTCCCATTGTTTATCGAACGGGTGATCGTGTTCGTTGGTCATGTGAAGGCCACTTAATCTATGAGGGTCGCAAAGACCGCCAAGTTAAAATTCGTGGCATTCGAATAGAACTGAAAGAAATTGAAGCACATTTACTGGCTTTCAAACCCATACAGCACGCACTGGTCTTAGATATAAAGCGAGGCAATACCGTATTTTTAGCAGCGTATATTGTACTAAACCGCGAGTTATACAAAGAATCTGGAAACAATTCAACATCAAACGAGCGCCTTTTCAATCGTATTCGTATTGACCTAAGTAAAATACTTCCAGAGTTTATGATTCCAACGACTTTTAGCTTAATTGAATACATACCCATGACGGCTAATGGAAAATTGGATCGGTCGGGCCTGCCTGAAATCGATTTTAGCCAGATTGCTTCCTTTACCGCACCTGAAACAGAATTGGAAAAACGCCTATGTTTACTGTGGGAAACACTTCTAACACATGAGCCTATAGGTATGCATGACACCTTTTTTCGCCTAGGTGGTGACTCCTATACCTTGGCCATACTTCGTAATCGTATCATTGATAAATGGGGGCTTGATATCGGCTTCAACGCCTTAATGAATGCGAATACGGTTTCGCTTCAAGCAGCACTTATTGAACAAAAAATAAATAGGCGGCAGGCTGGCATAGAAGAAAAAATAAACATAATACCGATAACAAATAACGAAGTTGAAGCCCACCCTTTACAGCAATGGCAATGGATGGAAACTGATCGCGGGCGTATTTTACGTCCCGTATTTTTACAGGTTTCATTTGATGTGCAATTTGACGAGGAAGCCTTTCAAAAAACCCTACGCCGTTTAGTTCAACGGCATTCGGTATTGCGAACCGTTTTATCTGTAAAAGAAGGGCGCCTAGTACAATCTATCGAGCCAAAGTATTGTCCAACCTTATCGATAACATACCGTGATTTATTGGGAGAGAAACTTTCCGCCGAAACGGCTTTTGAAAACGCACAACATATCGACCGTGTATTTTACGGGAAATGTCTTCACGAACTTAAACAACCTCCATACCTTATTTCAATTTGTATTTCAGAAAAGTCATCGTTTGATGTCATGATATCGTTTGACCACAGTATTGTGGATGGCTACAGTTTGGATATCCTTCAGAAAGAATTATTGGCACTCTATCATGGATACTCCTCCGCTCATGAGGTCAATATTACGCCCCTGAAATACGATTATTGTGATTTAAGTGCATGGCTGAATAAAGAGTATCGACTATCGGATCAATACAAATACGATCGTGATTTTTGGTTGTCGTATTCAAATCGCTACCGAGCTGCACGTCTGCCCTTTGATCATGCTTCAGCAAAACCATTCGAAAACCTTGAAGGTCAGTGCATTGAAAAAGCTGCGATTGTAAGAGGGTTATCGAAAACTCTGAGTGCCCATATTAAACGCACAGCCTTGGAAAATGGTTTAACGCTTTCGAATACTTTATGTGGGGTGGCGTCGTTGATGCTCCAACGAGTAATGGGAGTTGATTATCCCTCAATAGGGTATAACTTATCCGGGCGTACATTTTGGGGAGCCGAACAGCTCGTTGGTTCGTTGGCTTGTCATCATTTTATCGCCACAATTGCGCAAAAAAATGCGTTATTAGTTGATGTGGCTAAACGTATACAAGAAGACATGAACGATATTGCCACGCATATCCATTATGAGCATCACGCACTGTTACCGCTTGGTATATCCTCCGGTGATTTCAGAGAAAAACAGAAAGAACCGAGCAGCTCCGTTATTTTTAGTTATGACCCTTACGAAGAGATTCCAGACTCAGAGCTGCCTGTTATTGAATCGGAGAAAAGCACAGCGATGAGCTGTCCTTCGGATGAGCATTCGTTTTTTATCTGGCTGAAATTTTATAAAAAAGGAGATCGCTTAGTCTTATGGGTTCAGTATGATCCTTCTTATTACCTGAAAAGCACCATGGACAGAATAATCAAACACCTACTGCAAATAATGTCGGAGGGCCTAGTAACTACGAGCCAAGCTATGGCTTTGGAGGCCACCGTTGAATCATGAAAAAAATACGTAAGCTCTTTTTTGCGCTCAACAGGCGCTAAGATAACTGAAAAGATAACTGAAGTGGTGTAAAGGGTACATTGCGCTTATTACACAGAGCAATAACCTGTACTAGCGCCTTCATTGTTGAAAACCAGGAACCGCCAATAACATCATCGTGAAAAAGAGAAACCTGATGCAAATCATCCTGTTGTGAAAAGTGATTCAGGATTTGCTTAGCGTCGAGCTTCCAATCAAAGGAATCAAGTGACCAAAGAGCAACAACGTAGCCTAAATCGGTTAAAACATTGACATACGGCTGCGATATTTCTCCATTGGGAGGGCGATAAATTTTTTTGTAGGGGATATTATGCGCCTTGGCGACTTTATCGAAACGCAAAAGAGACAAGCGGAATTCATCAATGCTCATTTCAGTAATAATGGAATGATCATAGCCATGTACGCAAATATCATGGCCTTCGTACACAATTTTTTGTGCGATATCTGGCCTCGTTAGTATTTTTGTGGCGAGAAGAAAAAAACTGGCCTTAATATCATGCCGTTTAAATAGTCTTAGCATAGGCAAGGCATGAATGGACGGGCCGTCGTCTATTGTAAAAGTAAAGCCCTTTGGGCTGGCGTTATTTAGGCGTATGGATTTACCCAGGAGCGGCTTCATCTCTGGGTAGGCATGAATGTTAATGATGCTTTTGCACAGCATAAGCGATGAACCTAATAAATGGCAGGGGTGAATTTTACGAAGACTTAATTAATTTATAAAATTTAACATGTTACATATAGAATAGTAAATACAATACGCCGATAAGATAAAATAAATACAGGAATTCAATTTTTTAATGCTGTTCAACGGTCTACGTTGAAGATAAAAAATACACAGAGAATAATCGTGCTGTGGTTGACGAAGAATACAAAATAAGTGTTTAAAAACGCTGGAAATTAATAAAAATATTTAATAAAAACCTATTGATATGAATGATTTAATATTAGTGAAAGTCTATTTTGAAGACTTAGAGCAGCTCCGGGTATTATTGTCACCGCCCAATCTTGGCTTTGTTCCTTGGGAAAAAATGCAACGGACGTTTAGTGGAAATCAGCAATACTTCGATGATGCCTATATCGGATTTGCCCTGCGAACCGAAGAAGAATATGTGGGGTTTATTGGTTTGCTTAGAACCATTCGTTTAATTGATGGCAAGGAAACCGAAGTTGTCAATTTAACCTCGTTCGTGGTATTGGAAGCCTATAGAGGGCATGGGCCAAAATTGGTCAGAAAGATTAAGGAATTAACAAATAACGCACTCTTCACTATTATTACACCTATACACATTACGCAACGCTTGTTTGAACGAATTCATAATGCTCGCATTCAATCAAGCCGATATTATGTCCTGGGTAAATCACCAACGCCTCAAGGCTCGCACCCTGCGACACTTGAACGGAATTATGACCGAATACAGACACTCTTACACGGGGAACCATTACGTGTCTTTTACGATCATCGCCATGAAGACTGTATGGCAATCTGCTTGGAAGACGAACATTCGACGCTTCTGTTATTGCTAAAACTCGTTGAATTAGAGGGCAGATGCTTTTTAGAAATACTCTACTATTCTGACCGCCAGCGCTTTTTGCATTGCTTATCCTGCCTTTCTGATACCTTATCAGTAGTGTGTGAATTTAACGCAGTTATTATCGATGAGTTTGATGTACCGCAAGAGGTGCTAGAAGATGGACGCTATATGGATATGCCTCTTCCCCGTATGGTTTTTGGCGGGAACGAAGGGGTTTCGAATGTACCCTTTATGTGCTTGTATTCAGAACGGACAAAAATGAATTTATAGTCATTGCAGGTATAGCCATTGCAAGTTATGACAAAGAGAAATGTTTTTACAATATTTACATATGAGGTTGATTGAGAATGGATAAAAAGGCAGAAGAGTTTGAAGTATGTAGAGAGTATGATAGTGCGCTTGATGCGCAGATGCGTAAGGTGAGAAGGAAAATATTTGAATACAATGCCTCAAAGGCAGATGACGATGACCTACGGCAAACTATTTTGTCAGCAATATTTTATCAGCCAACCAATTCGGTGATAGCTCCTCCATTCAAATGTGATGTGGGCAGTAATATTGTTTTTGGAAATGATGGTTACGCAAATTGCGGTTTGGTTATTCTCGATGCAGCACCAGTTCGAATTGGCAACAACGTACTTATAGGAGCTGACGTAAAATTGTGCGCAGGCACTCACCCTATTCAAGCGAAAGAGCGTAGAAAACCATTGTATTTGGGGGAATCAATCACAATAGGTGACGACGTTTGGTTGGGCGCGGGAGTGATTGTTTTACCGGGCGTCACCATCGGTGATCGAACTGTAATTGGCGCTGGCAGCGTTGTGACCAGGAATATTCCGAGCGATGTGGTTGCAATAGGCAGTCCATGTATTGTAACAAGAACCATTGATCAATCAGCATAAAAATTAGCCATTTTTTAGTGGGATAAAAAGCAAATGAAATCGTTTCCTATCATACATTTTACCGGCCACGCTGGCTTTATTCTCAAAACGGAATCAACTAAGTTGATGATCGACCCCTGGCTAGAGGGACATGTCTTTAACGACGGTTGGGCCTTACTCTCACCCTACGAGTTAGAGGGTGCTGAATTGGAATCCATTCACACTATTTGGTTTTCTCATGAACACCCGGACCATTTTAATATACCGACCTTAAAACGATTTAATAAGGAACAAAAAGAACGGATTAAAATTTTGTATCAACGCACAGAAGATAAAAAAGTAAAAACCTATTGTGAAAGGCAGGGGTTTAAGCAATTTAGAGAACTTGAAAACCGAGAAGATATTTGCCTGAATAAAGACCTCACTATCCAAATGGGACGTCATACTTGGGGTGATTCATGGTTGTTTGTAAAAACTGAGGGCGGTACATTATTGAATATCAACGATTGCGATTTTTCCGATGAAAAATCCATTCGTGAGTTGGCCGCGCATTTGGGGCATGTGGATGTCTTGATGGCTCAGTTCTCATATGCACACGGTATTAACAGCAAAGACGCACGTCGCGCGGAAGCCAAGAAAATACTGGGCAAGTTGACAATGCTTATTGATATCTTAAAACCTCGATTTACCGTTCCCTTCGCCAGTTTTGTTTATTTTTGTCATGAAGAAAATTTTTATTTGAACGACGAAATTAACCTAGTTGATGAAGTCTATCAGTATCTTCTTGATAATACCGAAACCACACCCGTAATCCTTTATCCCGGTGACGAATGGGCCATCACAGACCTGCATAATAGCAATCGAGCGATCGACAAATACTGTCATGATTATCGCCAAGTCAATAACAGAGAAAGACTTGTATATTCAGAGAGGGTAGGGTTGGAACTTCTCTTTGATAAGTCCCAACACTTCGCTAAGCGGCTTCGGGAGAGGCCGAGCTACAAGTTAGTGAATGTACTGCTCTATCCCCCTCGTTTTTTTATCACCGACTATAATGAAGCCTATTATCTTTCGTTGCATTCAGGGCTCGTGCTAATAGGAGGTGAGGCAGGAGGCGAGGCTCCGGTCTTTGATATTAAAATATCGTCATCGGCCCTAGCTTTTATGTTTGACTTTGTTTGGGGTGGCGACACACTCAATATTAATGGACGTTACCAGAGATCAGAAAATGGTGACTATGCGAGGGTACACGAACTATCAAACTTGGTGTTAATGGAAGATAGCTGGGGTCGAGAATTTCTCTCTTACGATGAATGGAATACTCGAATGTCCGATACAAAACATCTGCTTCAAAATATGCCGTCCTTGGATGATATTAGCCAAGATTACCCCTATAAACTTGAATTTTAGTAATGAACAGAATTTTTGTTGTGACTCTATCAATCGAGGGTGCGTAGCGTCCTTGACTGAGGGAATCACAATAAAAATTGTATTTGAATCGATTCAATGGCGTCGGATTTGAGATATTACCTTTGCTGCGGTTCCGAAAACTCTAATTGTTTCGCCAGCGAAACTACAACTAAGTTTCACTGGCGAAATATTTTGCGAGACAGATTTAACCCTTATGGCGGAACATTTCGCTACGGACGCCTCTAAGCAGTGGAGTGGAACGCACTCTGAGCTGGGAAAGAAATCAAGAAAAATGCAAAACAGAGCAGAACGGATAGTGAACAAGCATGTAGGTCCAGACTCCAGTAAGAGTGGGGAGTAGGGGGGTAAAGGGGCTAAGGGCTCTAACACGGCTAGTGATACCGCATAGCCTTCCGCTATAATGCTCTACCGAACCGATTAAGTGAGTGGCTGTATGTCTGAATCTGAGCAAGATCTTGCCCAAGCTATGCGTGATGGTATGCGCAGGTTGGCATCTGGAGTGTGTGTTATTTCGTCTTTGGGGGCAAATAATGATCGCTATGCTATGACCGCTAGTTCGGTGACTTCTCTTTCGGACTCCCCGGCATCTTTGCTGGTCTGTGTTCATCGGGAGGCCAGCATATACCAAGCTATTGCCGCGAAAAAAACGTTTTCGGTTAGTGTATTAGGTGCGTATCAGCAGGATATTTCCGAGCTGTGTGCCTCGCCGGAAAAAGGGGAAAGCCGTTTTTCTAAAGGACAATGGCAATTGGATGTTGATACAGGACTGTATTTTCTCGCGGATGCCCAGTCTGTTTTTATGTGCGATGTGGTAGAAGCGCATGGCTATGGAACTCACACCATTTATATTGGCAATATTAAAAACGTTGAGCTGCCCTGTGTAGAGGTTGAGCCTCTTATTTATGTGGATGGCGGTTATCGGTAATGTTTTTTAGGGGCCGGTTTGTTTTTTATATAGGCCCCGGCTTCATTTTGATACTTAGTTGGCACTCTAGCTTATACTGTCTCTTCTTGCCGATAAGGTGTTTGTAGCGGTTTGGGTACAAGGTTTAGCGGTAATAATATTCTAAATAAGGTTCCTTGGCCGGGTTCAGATTCCACAACAATAGACCCTTTGTGGTGTTCGGTAACAATAAAATATGAAACGGATAGTCCAAGCCCGGTTCCTTTGCCTACATCTTTAGTGGTGTAAAAGGGTTCAAAAATATGTTTTTGAACATCGGCTATGATTCCAGGGCCATTGTCGGATATTTCAATTATAAGATGGGTTTGAGAGCTTTTTAAACGGCATGTGATTTCTGGTTCTAAGGGGACTCCATATTCACTGGACTGAAAAGATTGAGCGGCATTGCTAAATAGGTTTAATAGTACCTGCTGAATTTCACTTGAGTTGCACAAGATATGGGGAAGGTTACTTTCAATATTTAAACTGAGCTTCGGAATTTCAACGCCCTCGGGTGTATCCAGTTCAAAGTTATTTTTTGCGAGTTGTAATGAGTGTTCGATTAATTCTTCCATATTGGTGGGAGCGTGGTTTTGGTTACTATTACTAGAAAATTCGAGCATATTCGCCACGATTTTCGCTGCACGTTCACCTGCTTCTCGAATTTTTTCCAAAAACCCTATAATGCCTCTGTTTTCTAGATAGCGGTGTACTGTTTCGATATTTATATTGAGTTCTTGCGCTGTAGTATTGTTGGCGGCAAGGTTAGGAGAGGTTCTGCGCAGTATATTTTGAACATTGTTTAATACTCCAGCTAAAGGGTTATTAATTTCGTGGGCCAAACCTGCGGCCAATTCACCGAGGCTCAGCATTTTTTCATTTTGTATCATCATATTTTCCAAGCGAACCCGCTTGGTAACGTCCATCACGAGGATGACCGCCCCAGCTATATCGGGGGCAACAAGAGGGTAGATGGTAATATCGGTAAACTGTGAGTCTGAGGCTTGCCCGTGTTGGATATTTTCCCTTCGGTAAGGTTGACCGCTTTCAATAATGGATTCAATGGTTTCCATATCGATGGGCAAATTTGAATATACATGGTTGATATGGGCTCCCAAAGCTTGCTCTGCTGGCAGGCCGGTTTGTGTCTCTGCATGGCTATTCCAATGGGTGACATCGCCATTGGGCGTAACGCCCATAAGCATAAAAGGCATAGAGTTGACAATGCATTGCATGTATTCCTGAGTTTCTCTAAGAAGTTCCTCGGTTGCTTCGTGACGGGCTATTTCTCGATAAAGCTGTTGTTTGGTTTTTGCTAGTTGAGCTGGGGGGTGTTTTATTTTTTTACTTTGCCTGCTTTTTCTGAATGCCGCGTTCCGATTGGAAATTAACATAATAATTCCGGCTTGCAATGCGATAAGCATAAGGGTGCATACGAGCAGCGTGTAAGCCATATCTTCGTTGATAAGTTCGGTTGCACTGTAGCAATGAGATGGAAATGCGGTGCAGAGGAGGGCACCGGAGAAAGTAAGTGCCGGTTTTTTGGGCAGGGTCGAGCCGTAAAAGCGTTTTTGAATCACCGTAGGCTTCCATAGTTTAGGCGAAGGCCCCTAGTGTATCCCTGTGTATTAAAAACGGCTAGATGCAAACAAATTATTGCGCCAGAAAGGACGATAAATGTTTGACATAACGGCGGTTTTCGGTAGAATGCGCCCCTCTTCGCAAGCGGGTGGTTAGCTCAGTTGGGAGAGCGACGGCCTTACAAGCCGTAGGTCACAGGTTCGACCCCTGTACCACCCACCAAGTTTTTGGAATGTTGTGACGACTACTGCGGCCCGGTAGTTCAGTTGGTTAGAATGCCGGCCTGTCACGCCGGAGGTCGAGGGTTCAAGTCCCTTCCGGGTCGCCATATCTAGTAACTCATTGTTACTCTTTATCAACAAAATCAATGAGTTACGAATTCAGGGGAATGACAGGTTCCCCTTTATTTCTCTTTATCCCTCATTAAATTGGACTCCTTTTGGACAACCCTACAAACACAAAAAAACCCAGCAAAGGCCGGGTTAGTGATTCCAGCAAATTTTCCCACGGTATATAACGGGTAAAAACTCACCATCATCTATTACCATTTTTTTAAGTGATTTATACACCACTTCGTTTAGGAATAGACGCCCAAGATGCTCCGATATGTCTGGCACTTTGCACTTTTTATCCTCTTTAATGCTGGCTGGCATCAGTTGAGAACATTTGTATTTTTTCTTTGTCTGGGGCTTTTCTCGTGCGGAGTGCCATTAATTTTCCTAAAATCGGCCCGACTTCTGTATCAATATCGTATTCATCAAACTGGAGGTTTTCTATTTCTTCGTCACTTTTTCCTGTAGGGCTTTTCAGTATATCGTGTCCCATTGTGTTGTAGCCTTCTTCAAAGCCTTCGTAATGAATATCCCATAAGAGCGCTGCTAATCTTTTGACTGGCTGGTCAGCCGTGAGCGCGTCTTTTAGACGACTTAACCAATCGGTCGCTACTTCGTCGTTTCTTTGACATTCACTAATAAGGTCTTCTTTATTGATTTCAACGAGGTTGCTATCTGGCATTACCTTTTTCTCCTATTAGTTTCCTTTATTTTGCAATCCAAGCACAGCTCCAGAATATAATTTCGCCCTGTATCTTATTGTGGCGCATATAACATCTTGTGTGCAGCTATTCTTGTGCGGTAATACTGTTATATATAAATACATCTTAATCAAGTATTTTTTAGTCACAGTTGCGACTAAAAAAGTAGTAGATGTGCCTTCAAGAATGTAGAGCATACATAGACACTTGCTCACCAGATTTAGTAGGTGGGTACAATGAAACAATTTGGCTTAAAGTTGCGAAGAGAGCGCCGCATCGCTGAAATTACTATAGAGAAGTTATCTCACGACTCTGGCGTCTCCGAGACTTACATCAAATCATTGGAGAAAGGGCTACAGTGTAAGCCCTCGTTACCAGTGATTTTTAGCCTCGCATACGCCCTTGAACTCTCGCCATGTGAGCTTATCGAGCCCGCTTGGGATGAATGGGTAAAAACACGAAAAACGGGCAATGAATAAATATAGGTTTGCCCCTGAATCATTTACGACGCTTCTTTGCCTTACTTATGCGCGATTTATGGTTCTGTCGCAAACAGAAAAAACTCTTTATAACGTCACATAGGGTACGATTGTAGACTTCTTCCTCAAAGTCGAGAAAAAACATTTCTAGGTTTTTGTGGGGGATCGTTGAGTCGATGGCTTCCGTGTAGGGGCTAGGCTGTGGATGGCTGTTCTGGTCAACTATTCACGGATTCGCAAGTCCAAATTCCGCGCTTTTCCCTGTTGAGTTTTATATCGTCAGGGAATAGTGAATTTAACTGCTTTCTGTAACCTTCCAAAATTTCTTTTTCGGTTTCTATAAGCTTAAACCGTTCGGTAATCACGTCGAGCGGCCCAATTTCACAACCTATCCATTTTCTTTTCTTCAACTCGGCAGCCATATACGTGGTTCCAGAGCCGCCAAATGGATCAAAAATAAGATCTCCTTTGTCTGAAGCCATCTCTATAACTCTATCCAATAGCTTTAGGGATAACTCGTTAGATCCTTTTCTGCGTTTATATTTTGCATGTCGAACTGGGGGGATATCTGTCCAGATATCACTTATGTTTACCCCTAAAGGGTTCATTTTATTCTTATAACCACCGTAGCTTTTTATGTCTCCATAGCACTTTGGACACACCTGCATCGGTAAGCGGTCAGGGTGAAAGGTCTTGGGCTTATCTCCTTTGGTGTAATACAAGAGAGAGTAGTGAGACGGATATAGCCTACCTTGAATGGGCAAACTGTACTTAATATCCACGCCAATCCAGTGTCGAAATGTTAAGTAGGATTCTAGAAAGTTTGTCAATGCGGCATTCCATTTGGGTAGATTCCAAATAAAAATGGCTCCACCTGGTTTGAGTACCCTTATACATTCAAAGAGCCACTCTTGACACCAATGCACATATTTCTCGGTCTTTAAACTGTCGTCTATTTCGCTTGGGTATAACTTAGACAAATTGAAAGGTGGGTCGGCAAAAACTAGATCAACAGAATCACTCTTCATCGACTTGAGTAATTCGTAACAATCACCTTGATATAATTTTCCAAGCTTAGTTTTGAATTTTAGTGAACACTCAATCTGTGGAGACTCTACGGTCTTTAAATGATCCGCCAGAATGGGTTCCAGCGCGTCAGCATGTTCTTGAATTGCCTCCAAGACATCTTTGTCTAACCTTCCCATTTTAAGTTTAAGTGAAAGCTCAGAAACCTTAGCCACTTTTAAGACCATTTTTAAATCTTTACCGGAGGGGAAGATGTTATTTTGGTTATAGTATTTTAATCGCTCAACGGGAATATTCGAGTCCTTGGCAAACCGGGTTAAATTACCACCTCTACCAGCCAGGACACTTATCGCGTTGAAAAATTGATCAGAATAACCCATGAAAAACTAGTCTCTTATTCAATTGCCGGAGTATACCAGCAACTAAACGTGCTTTGTAGACTATAGTCCGTCGACCATAGCCTACGCCCAATGCAGAATTCAGGCCAGCGAGGTGATGCAATGAAGCCAGAAGAAGCATTCGGCATAATTCTAAAAGCCGCTAGGTCAAATAAAGGAATCAGCCAGGAGCAACTAGCGCTAAGTTGCAACTTAGATAGGACTTTTATTTCCATGCTTGAACGAGGCCAAAGGCAACCTTCTTTGACCTCGATTCTTAGTATTTCCGCGTCTCTCGAAATCCCAGCACACGAACTCATACAAAAGACAACGGAGATGATGGATGAAAGTTCTAAGGCATGAGGTATTAGTTAATAGAGGTGGACTTCCCGAGCGGGACCAGATAGTCAAACAAGTTGAAACTGCTATTTCTAAAATGGTGTGGCCATTAGGCAGTCAAAAGTTTTCTATAAATCCGACGCAGAAAGGAAACGGAGTGAAACCTATAAAGACTGCGTGTATGAATCATCTGAAAAACAACGGTTGGGAGTTAGAAAAGAGGCTTCAAATATCTTCTGATATAAGGCCAGGCCCGCTAGATGCGGTCAAACCTGTTGGCGGAAATAGAATCTTCGCTCTCGAGTGGGAAACAGGTAACATTTCCTCTTCACACCGAGCAGTAAATAAAATGGTACTTGGTATGCTTGAAAGAGTGCTAGTGGGTGGAATTCTCATACTACCTTCCAGAGCTATGTATAAATATCTGACTGACCGTGTTGGTAACTTCCAAGAATTGAGCCCTTATTTCATAACATTTAGAAACCTAAATCTGAGAGACGGATATCTAGCTGTTATTGAGATCGAACACGATGAAGTAGATACCCAAGCTCTTTTGATACCAAAAGGTACGGATGGAATGGCACTGTTTCAAAAATAGCAAATTTGAAAAGGGTGTCAAACTAACCCGCTATAAAGGGTGTCAGTGAGTATTTTGCGATTCTTGAAGGGCGCTAAGTTGTGATTTTGTTAAGGGGTAAAGACGGGTATCCGAAAGAGCCTTACTGAAAGGGTTCAAGCCCCTTCCGGGTCGCCATATACAGAAAAGCTCGTACTGCAAGGTACGGGCTTTTTTTATGCACAGAACGGTTAACGGAAAAAAGAGAATTTCAGAAATAGATCAGGCGACCATGTAGATTTATGGAATGGGTCTAGAATTACAAGCACCTCTTTATAGGCAAGAAAAGCTGGCATATTAAAAAGGTTGTTCGAGCGAATACACAGTAAAGAGCTTCACATTTACTACAACAAAAAAGGAAGAGCGCTATTTTTTTGGAGTAAGCTCGTCGGTTGTTTTCGGGGCCGAGTAGGCGGTTATTTTTTGTATCTTCTATAGACACTTGGTAAAGATTAAAAACGACTCATCACCCATAAGATGACCACAGGCTTTTAACCTTCACTCAGCACATCATATCTTACACATCTTTTTCGCGCTTAACTGCCGTTTCTAGAGCTATCCTACTTTCTACTTTGCCATTGAGCGACTAAATTGATTATTCGAATTGGCTTCGGCACATACTACCCGGTTTCTTCCCATATCTTTTGCGGTATAGAGTGCGCAATCGGCTCGCTCAAATAGGGTTTCAGTGGTATCGTCTTCCTGTAGCATACTGACTCCTATGCTGATTGTGCTGAAGATTTCTTTTTTATCTATTTTTACTGGCGTCATGGCGATTTTCATGCGAATTCTTTCGGCGGTGAGGTGTGCCGCTTCTTGGTCGGTGCTGTGGAGTAGCACAACAAACTCTTCTCCTCCATAGCGGAATATTTGATCCGTTTCTCGCAGGCTATCTCGAATGGAAGATGCGACGCTTTGCAGTACTCGGTCGCCATTTCTATGGCCCACCGAATCGTTAATTTTTTTGAAGTGGTCTATATCAATCAATAAAAAGGAGAGGGGTTGTTTGTGGCGTTTAGACAGCTTTATTTCTCTGGCGTAGCTCATTTCCATGGCGGCTCGGTTGCCAATTTTTGTCAGCGTATCTCGCATTGAGTTTTCCAGAGCTTCTTTGTAAAGGAGGGCATTGCGAAGAGGGTAAAAAAGTACGCTGGTCAGCATTTCCAATAGAGCGAGTTCCGCTTCGGCAAAGCGCTTTCCTCGGGAGAAAACGATGGTACCAAGTTGGGTTTTTGTTGAGGCGATAGTATATTGTGCTTTGTTTTGGCACTGTCTGCCTAAGGCAATGGGGGTTCTCCCATCTGGCGGGGTATAGATGAGGCCAGATACTTTGATCGCGTCTTGCATATTCTCATAAAACAGTTCGAGTGCTGTGTTGAGATCCAATGTGGATTGAAGGTTGTTGGCAAGCTTGAATTGTAGGTCTTTAAGTTCATTTTCTGCGGGAAACCCATTTACTCGTGCTTGTTTTTGCTCTGATTCTTTGCGTGATGCGGCTAGAGTCACCATATTGTTATCCCAACTGTTATTCCAACATTTTCAATAAGTCTGTTTAGGTTTTGGCAGTAAAGCCATTGTATCTTTGCTGTTTAAAATACAGGAAAGCGAGAAGTGTGCCAGTTAATTTTCAATTTTAATCTTTAAAAAAAACAATAGGTTAGCTAAGGAGGCGGTTGTTATTGGCTTTATATGCCGGATTGTTGACGGTGAAATGGGTGGAGTTTCGCCTGTTTTTTTGGCGGCTGGATAATTATTGCCGCTCTGACAGGAGGCAATATTGGAAACTTAGATAAGAAGCTGAGACAATGCGTGCCTTCAACTAGAAACCGCAGTTACATCACGAAAGTATATGCAAGCTCTTGATGCACCTAGCAAAGATTAAAAATGACTCATCACCAATAAGGTGATCACAGGTTTTTAGTCTTCACTAAGCACATCAATATCTTACGCATCTTTTTCGCGCTTAACAGCGGTTTCTAGGTTCAAAAAGTTAACCCAGCTAGAGTAGAGGTTTTGGTGGCAAAAATAGGCTTATTTTTTGGAAGCGACGAAGGCAATACAGAGAGCATTGCCTACCGTATTCAGGAAAGGTTTGGAGCGGATACTGTTGAAGTAAAAGATATTGCTGATGCAACACAGATGGATTTTGCGGATTATAACGTTTTAATCTTTGGTATTCCCACCTGGGATTTTGGCCAGATCCAATCAGATTGGGAGGAGTTCTGGGGCGATATTTCTGAAGTGGATTTTACCGATAAAACCGTTGCCTTTTTTGGGCTTGGTGATCAGTTTGGTTATGGGGATTTCTTCCTTGATGCTATGGGGTTGTTGCATGACGTGATCAAGGGCAACGGTGCGAAAGTGGTGGGCTACTGGCCTGTTGAAAGTTATGAATTTGACGCTTCTAAAGCACTCAACGAGGATAAAAGCGCATTTGTTGGCTTGGCTATAGATGAAGACCAACAATCCGCGCAAACAGCTCAACGGTTAAATGAGTGGTGCCGGCAGCTTGCTGAAGAGTTAGATTTAGGTTTACAGATTGCAGAGCTGAATGACTAATTCAGTATTTTATCTTTGTTAAAACCATTGGGAGAGTGGCGGTCAATATGTCAGAAGAGCAGATAGAGCAGAAAATTGGGTTTGTTCGGTATACGGGGTTTACTCGCTGTCGAAAAGCGGTGTATTTTTCTTTTAAGGGTATGATTGCCGCGTATCGATACGAAGAAGCATTTCGACTTGAATTGTTTTTTGCCGCAATACTTTTTCCCTTTGCTATTTGGTTTCCGGTAACGGCTATGGAGCGTATTGCGATGATCGCGGCGCTTTTCTTTGTCCTGATTGTAGAGCTTTTAAATAGCGGTATTGAAGCCGTTGTTGATCGCGTGGGGCTTGAGCGGCACGAGCTAGCAGGGCGGGCTAAGGATATGGCGTCTGCGGCTGTATTTCTCAGTATTGTGCTTTGGGCGTTTATTTGGGGAAGTATTCTCTACGGTTACATTCCTGCTTTGTGAGGTTAAAAAAGCCTTACACAGTGGTTATTACAAGGGTGTTACTACAAGGTGTTACTACAAGGCTGCTTTCTTAAAAGGTCTCTTTAACGTTGTTTGTTTTTTAAGGTTATTTAGGTTTGTCGGCAATAAAAATCCCGCGTATGGGGGCTGGGTGCCCTTCGGCAGTGAGATTTTTGTCTGAGGGGTCTAGAAAATCCTCTAGCGATTGGAAGCGCATCCAGTCGGTTCCCCGTTGTTCTTCAAGGCGGGTTTGATTGATGTCTACGCACCTAGCATTTTTGAACCCGCATTTTGTCAGCCAGGAAACAAGCGTTTTGGCGCTGGGTAGGAACCAGACGTTATTCATCATGGCGTAGCGTCCCTCTGGAACCAAGACGGTGCCCCGTTCTCCTTCGACAATAAGCGTTTCGAGTACCAGTTCTCCGCCGGGTTTAAGGGTGTCTTTGAGTTCTCGTAGGTGATCCATTGGTGAGCGCCTATGATACAAAACCCCCATGCAGAAAGTGGTATCGAATGCCTCTATTTTTTCAGGGATAGCCTCAATGCCTACGGGGAGTAAATTGACCGGAGGGCTCCCTAAAAAGTGTTTTACCATTTCAAATTGAACAACAAAACGAGGCGAGGGGTCTATGCCGATAATGCGCTTGGCTTCTTGCTCATACATTCTCCAGCAGTGGTAGCCATTGCCACAGCCAATATCGAGTACTTCTCTTCCTTTGAGAGGGGAGATATGGGGCAATAAGCGGTTCCACTTCCAGTCTGACCGCCACTCTGTATCCACAAAAATACCAAAGAAGTTATAGGGGCCTTTCCGCCAGGGAATCAGTGATTTCAGTGCGTTTTCGAGGCATTGTCGCTGCTCTTCGGTCAAGTCTTTTACTGCGCCAATGTTGATGGTGTCTGCATACTGGATAGTCGAGGGGGTAACATTTGGCAGGCTAGCTAAAGCGTCTAACCAGCCGGGTAGGTCCCCATAGCGTTGAGTGGAAAGGCCGGCCTCAATTTGCTTTGGCAGGACCTCGGCCCATCTGCGCAGGCGACTGGGGGTAATGTCGTGGATAAAATTGGAATAATCAATCATGGGTTTACATGGGTTTACTGACATAGGTAGGAGAATTTATTTAAAAGCGAGCAGCGAAGCGAAATTAAAACACTGAAACCATAAGTCTACATTGGCAAACCCGGCCTGGTTGAGCCTATTTTTGTGTTTCTCTATGGGTTCTGGAATCAGTACATTTTCTAGCGCACTGCGCTTTTGTGCAATTTCCAGGTCGCTGTAGCCGTTGGTTTTTTTAAAGTAATGGTGCAGTTCAGTCATAAGCTGGTCGTGGTGCTTATCTTCAAATTGGAGCTTTTCCGAGAGGACCAGTACGCCACCGGGTTTCATGCCTTGGTATATCTTGTTGAGCAATTTTGCTCGGTTTTCCACTGGAATAAATTGCAGTGTAAAGTTCAGTATGACCAGAGAGGCAGAGTGAATATCCACATCCGCAATATCAGTGCAAAGCAGTTCTACGGGTATTTCGGCGCTATCTGCGTCCAGTATTATCTGGCAGCGTTTCACCATTTCACTGGAGCTATCAACGGCGATTATTTTGACCTCAGCAGCCTGAATTCTGTGCCTTATGGCGAGTGTTGCTGCGCCTAAGGAGCTTCCTAAGTCGTAGCATCGACTATTGGTTTGTGCGTATCGCTCGGCGAGCTGTCCTATCATATGAATGATAGTGGAATACCCAGGAACAGACCTTTTGATCATATCCGGGAAGACATCCACGACCCTCTGGTCAAAGGCAAACTCATCTAGGTCAATAAATGGTTGGTCGTATAGATTGTCTGTATTAATCGTTCTGTTCACATTTTTGGACCCTTGAAAGCTGCGTATTCTAGCCTTCTAACCTGCGAGCTACAATCAACTACACTTTAACTGTTGTATAGGTAACGCTGACCAAAGAGTTGACCCTGGGAGTTTGAATGGCAGAAATTAGTTATCAAGACCTTTCTATTTTGGTTACTGACGACTTTAGTAGTTTTAGGAGCATTGTGAATGGATTACTTCAGGGATTAGGTGTTTTTGATGTGGATATGGCCTCAAATTGCGAAGGGGCAATTGAGCGGTGTACAAATAAATTCTACGACTTGATTCTTTGCGACTATAACCTCGGTCGGGGGAGAAATGGCCAACACGTATTAGAAGAACTCCGTCATAGAGGGCTGCTAACGCATAATAATATTTTTATTATGGTGTCAGCAGAAGCCGCCAGAAATATTGTGATGTCCGCCTATGATTGCGAGCCTGACGACTATTTAATGAAACCTATCACGGCTAGAGTACTACAGCAGAGAATAGACCGATTATTGAAACAGCGGTTGGCAATGAAACCAATTTATAAAGCACTTGAGAGCGGAGATAGGTATTTAGCGAAGGACAAGTTGACAGAAATGTCCCTAGCGGAAAACCGCTATTCCATTGCCGCTCAGAAAATGCTCGGTGAGATTTTTATTAAGGATGGTGAGTTGGATAAGGCGGAAAGGCTTTATACCCGAGCTTTGGAGGTTCGTCAGGTGGATTGGGCTCGCCTGGGGTTAGCCAAAGTAAAGCAGACGAAAGGTGAATTGGAACTAGCTGGAACTTGGCTCGAAAAAATAGTCGATGAAAACCCATTGTTTCTGCCCGCTTATGATGTTCTTGCCGATAATTGGGATATCAAAGGTCAAAAAATCAATGTGCAGAGTACGGTTCAACGGGCGGTTGATATTTCTCCTATGTCTATTTTACGGCAAAAGAAGTTATCCCAAGTCGCTAATGAAAATAATGATATGGAAACAGCCGTTAGTGCGTTGAGAAAAACAGTTCGGTTGGGGCAGTTATCCTGTCATGGCTCGGCTGAAAACAGCATTGAATTTGCTAGAATGATTTCCAAGGCCGTAGAAAAAAAACATAATGCAGACACCAATACTCCTGATGAGGCACTTGAGTATTTGGAGGCGGCAAAAGATAGGTTTCATTTAACAGGTGAAGAATTAATTCAGTGTAAATTGTTATCGGGTCGTATTCATGCATTAAATGGCGACGTGAGTAAGGCAAAGCACTTATTGGAAGAAGCGCGAGATCTGATTGCAGATATTAAATCGGACGTTGATACAGATTTGGATTATGTTTCAACGCTGCTCTCTTTGGGTGAAAAAGAAAAAGCCAATAAACTATTGGAAGAACTCAAAATAAAATATCAAGATGATCAAGAGGCCCTGAGGAAACTTGATGGCTTCTTGAATGAACCTGTTAGTGAAGAAAACCGTGCAATGGTTGCAACAATTAACCGCGAGGGAATTGACCTCTATAATCAAAATCGATTCGATGAGGCTTTAGAGTGTTTTGAACGTGCTCGTAAGCTATTTCCGAAGCATATTGGTATTCAGCTTAATATTGTGCAAGCGCTTATTGGTAAATTGAAAGCTGGAAATAGAGACTCGTTAGTGGTCAATGAATGTCAGTCTTCGTTGGATTTGGTGGCAAGCCTGATTGAAGATGATCACCCTCAATACGATAGATTTCGCCAGCTTAAGAAAATGGCCCTTATTGCGTAAACTCTACTCGACAGAAAAAATTATTTTAAATAAATATATTATTGAGACAAGGTTATGGATGAAAACAAAAATGAAATCGATTTTTCAATGGTGTTAGCCTCCAGTGTTCATGATATGAAAAACTCTGTTGGCATGTTATTGGCGTCGTTAGAGGGTGTTATTGAGGAAACTCCTCCGACCAATGCGGCTCAGGCGCATAGGTTTAGTACGTTGCACTATGAAGCATCGAGAATAAATAGCGAACTTATTCAATTACTAACTATTTATCGAATGCAAAATGAATTTTTACCGATTCGAATAGACGAACACTACGTATTTGATGTGTTAGAAGATCAGGTCGCAAGGAACCATATATTGCTTGAAACTAAGGGCATAGACTTGGTGCTTGATTGCAGCGAAGATTTGAACTGGTATTTTGATCTCGATTTAATAGGCAGTATTGTTCATAATGTTATAGTAAATTGTGTTCGGTATACCAAATCTGAAATTTTAGTGAAAGCATCCGTACAGGATGATCTATTAGAAATTTTGATTGCGGATAATGGGCCTGGCTACCCCGATGAAATGATTTTAAGGCCAGCCGGTCAAGTAAACGATGGAAGTATGAATGACGGCCAAACGCATTTGGGCTTGTACTTTGCAGAACGAATTGCCGTTATGCATACGCAGAATAACCGTTGTGGTTACATTAAATTAGAAAATGGAAAGTATCTTGGAGGTGGTTGTTTTAAACTGGTGATTCCTTAAATTTTTTGAGTTTAGTTGTAATAATTGTATTTGTATTTAGTTGTATTTAGTTGTATTTAGTTGTATTTAGTTGTATTTAGTTGTATTTAGTTGTAATAGCTTAGTCCCGACTTGTAGTGACCCAGTCTTTCCGGGGCACAGAATTATTTACAGGGTCATTCTTTACAGGGTCATTCTTTACAGGGTCAATTAAGTCTCTGCCTGCATATTTCATATCAGCCTGTGCTATTTTTTTAAACTTTACTGAACTTTGTGCGTCGCGCTCAATGCGGGTTCTAGTTTAAAAGTGCGCTATTGGTCTTTTTGTTGAACAAAACCTGCCAAACCTATGTAAGCCACATTAGAGACTGAACCTCTTATATAAAAGCGGCTCAATAGGTATAACAATAAGTATAATAAGCTTAGCATTGCTTAGATTAAAGAAAAACTTGGCTAACCTTTTTACATTACATGCGTTAAAACCCGTTTAAAAGAGCAAAATAGCGTGACCCAGTTGGCATTTTTTTAGCAAAATGGCGCGATGCCAGCTTAAGCCACTGCCTCGCGCCATTTAATTTCTCTATCCTATAACCCTAATTTCTATAACCCTAATTTGTCATTTTACTTATATTTTTAGCAGGGACGTTAACAACATGCATACCCATATCCTTCGCAGCAACCTCGGAAAACGTTACACACTCTATACCGATGGGCGAGGGCCTTGTGCCAGCTCAACCGTTAGAGAAAACCTAAAACCCCTCACCTTCAACGACCCCATTTACGCCAAACAATTTATTCGTTTTCTCGACGCCCCCGTTAACCTCTGGCAAAAACTGGCCCGCCAGCATACAACCTTTATACGCAATACCGATATTGCCACTCAAATCAGCCATCTGCTGATTACGGGAAAGCTGCGGTTTTACGAACTGCCCAATACCACCGCCAATACCACACCCCTACAAACCCAACCCGTGCAAGGCGAAGGGTACACCACCTACCAATTCGCCCCCACAACTCAGCTACTGATAAACGATACCCAGCCCGTAAAAGAATTTGCCCAATTCGAAACCCTTGTGCGCTTTATCGACGAACTGGATATAGAAGAAAAAACCCTGCAAGAGATGAACAAGCAACTTGGCCTGTATGATCCATTAAACAACCACTACGAAGCCAGCGTAAAATACCTGGCCGAAGCCATCTACGCAGGCACAATCATCGTCTTTGCCAACGACAATAAAATACAACGGCAACCAGCCGAATTAGATACCTATACCCCCACCCAGAAACCCCGCACACTCGGCCCGGAAATTCCCGCTGCCCCCATAGTCGCCCCTCCAGTCGAAGACCGAAAAAAGATCGATACCGAACAAGCCCAAGCACTGATCCAAGCCTCAGAGCTGGGCACCGCCTTCTGCGAAGAATGCGAAGAGGCCAAACAGGCCCAAGCTGAAGCGTCTCAAGCTCCCCAATCCCAACCCATGGCCGCCAGCCCAATAAAAGACAGAAAAGGCATTCAACCCCATTCCCTAAACGATGCCGCCAATCGATTAGAATCCGTATCACACGCCATTGCTGAAAAAGGCTACCAACCCAAATACACCGATAGCGAACTAATTGAACAGGCCCAACACGGCGACGTGGCCAAAGAGCAATACCATGTGCGGTTTATGGAAAAAAACTACCAGTGGGCCTACCGCGCAACCGAACAGAGCCCAGACAACCTCACCGGCGCCCTGGGGCAGGAACTGCAAGGCACCACCGGCAAAGGCCCCAAATACTGGTCCACCACCTTTGACCAAATAGAAGATGCCGATACCGACCCCCAGCTTATCTGTGAAAAACTGGGGTTAGACTATGAACCCAATAAAGAGTTTGTACTGGTGATTATCGATACCGACCACGCCCAACCCCTAACAGGGGTAGACAGTATTGCCGCCACCTTTAATAATGTGAGCGAATTTGCTAACCGTGAATTACCCAAAGAATTTCCTAAAGCATTTACCGAGCAGACCATGAACAGTGACTTTCAGCAGGCGTATGCTCAGCATTATCAACATGCGCTTGAGGGTGAATTTATTGAAAATCAGTGGTCAACAAATACCAAGCATTTTGAAACATATTTGAATACAACGGAATTAAATAAGAAAGAGAAAAAACAAATGTTAAATCGTATGGCTATGCAAGATATCATTGGTAATAACCAACACTATGAAGGCAATGGTTTAACTAAAGATACTAATAGCGCTTCCTCAAATCGTTACGGTGCAGTAGAAACACTCAACTTTGAGCGCAAGCAAACCAACTTGCAAATGCTAAAAGAAAACAGCGCCATTAAAATAATACCATTAGGCTAAATTATGTGGATTAGTAAAGCGGAATACCCGATTAAAACCAACCTTCCTAAAATTACACAACATGAACACTTACCTAAGGGCGCGGTTGAATTGGCACGTATCCCCGATACGTTGAATAGTAAGTATGACGTATGGTTATTTGTCAAAAATAACGGTGGATTATCCTTACTTAATGTGGCTTCAAGAACATTAAAAGATGGCACCCCTTTTTATTGTTGCGCGCAAAGCGATTTCCCCATGGAATTTTTACCCTGGTTTTCCAATGCGTTAACGGAATTTCAAAAACCACCCAGTGAAGGAGGCTTACATGCAGGGGCTATGACCAGTGCCGATGAGGATGTGGGTGGGGAAATGCTCTGTATTCAGCGGGCAATGGGGGCCGGAAGGGGGCGAGGTGGTTATGCGGTATTAAATCGCTCACGGTGTGAGGAGGGCTATGATCTTCAAACTGAGTTTACCCCTCATCGAATCAGTTGGGCCGATAGTTTTTTATATGAAGGTGGGCTGTTGGATTTAATTATTGAGCTAGCAGAAAAATACCGAAATGGAACGCTTTAATAAACAATACTCTTATTAGTCAGTATTGATCTGTACGTTGAAATAAATTAAAAATATCCTGTAGGTTGGAAAAGGCGGAGGCGCCTTCCAATATTTACCGCGCAAAGGATATGATATTTATTGGGTTTGTGCTTATTTTCATAATGGGTCGATTGGATTAAATTGGGTGGTGTGGGGGTTGGTTATGTCGGAAGGCGGCTTCGCCTTTTCCAGCCTACGGTTCTGTTTAAAAAATGTTGGATGATAATTATTACTCGAAAATAATAAGCGCTTTGCCATAGGTGATTTTATTTATTATGATTAAACTAATACAACTAATGTATTTACGGAATTTGGCGATAGTGATTTTCTAGATAATAAAAATGATTCTATTAAAATAATCAAAGATTACGATGAATTATTTTTAATCTTTAAATTCGGTCCAGATAGGGCAGTGGTCAGAAGGTCTTTCCATGGCTCGTGCTTCATGATCAATGCCCACATCGGTAACGCGAGACATTAGGCTTTCTGTTGCGAGTATTAAATCAATACGTAATCCACGTTTAGGTTCACGAGTAAAACCTTTGCTTCGGTAATCAAACCAGCTAAATTCGTTATTTTTTTCAGGGTTAATTTCACGGTAGGTGTCTTTAAGCCCCCAGTTTAACAGTGTATTTAACCACTCACGCTCTTCTGGAAGGAAGCTGCATTTCCCGGTTCTTAGCCAGCGTTTTCGGTTATCTTCTCCAATGCCAATATCCAAGTCAGTATGAGAAATATTCATATCGCCCATAACAACAATATCATTTGTCGGCTCGCAATGGGTATTTAGGTGAATTAGCAGGTCTTTGTAAAAGTTTTCTTTATTGGGGAATTTTGTAGGGTGGTCCCGTGATTCGCCTTGGGGGAAATACCCGTTAAATAGGCTAAGCGTTTTCCCGTTAGGCATTTCAAATTCTCCACCAATAAAGCGCTTTTGTGCTTCTTCAGTGTCGCCATCAAACCCTTTGTAGACTTTCTTAAATTTGTGCTTAGACAGTAAGGCGACACCATAATGTGTTTTTTGCCCAATAAATTCTGCGTTATAACCAAGGTTATTGATTGCTTCAATTGGAAAGTCAGGGTCGGTGACTTTTGTTTCCTGAATACCAATAAAGTCTGGGGCGTATTTTTCAACAACAACTTCTAATTGGTGCAGGCGGATGCGAATACTATTTGTATTAAATGAAATACACTTCATTTTAAAGCCTAAAAGTTTGCTACTTGTTTAAATTCAGGTTTTTTTGTTAGTCGAATATAATCGACTAAAATATTGCCCGTTTCAATAAGTAGTGTATCGCCGTCTACATCGATTTTATTATGTGATTCAGTTTCCAATTCGTCTTCGTCTGTATCTGTATCCAATTCGTTTTTACGATACTCTTCCAGGGTTTTATAGGGCACCATACTTTTAGCAATACGACGTTTGTTGTCAATTTTCATGGCTTCCTTTTCCATTTTATTTTTTTCGTATATGCGAGTTTTTTCGTTAAGCGAAATGCTGGTCTTTTCTTTTGCTGTATTCATTAGCGTGATCTGATCCAATATATAGTTAAAGTCTGGATCGGATTTAACTCGCTCTTGGTGCAGGTTGTCCAGTACTGGAATAAGGGAATTTAAGTCAAAATATTCTGCGTGAGTAACTGAGTGTATTTGATCCCAGGGTAGGGCATTTTCATAGGATGACTCACCGACTTCTTCTATATCTAATAAAAACGGCAGCTCAATATCTGGAATCACGCCGCGATGTTGCGTGGACTCGCCGGATACTCTATAAAATTTCGATTCAGTCAGTTTCAATCGGCCTTCAAGCAGAGGTGTTACGGATTGCACGGTGCCTTTACCAAAGGATTGTGAGCCAATAATAAGCCCTCGCTTGTAGTCTTGAATGGCTCCGGCGAAAATTTCCGAGGCGGAAGCGCTAAGTCGATTAACCATAACCACAAGGGGACCGCGATATTTTGCGCGGAAGTGGGAGCGAATATCGCGTCTTACGTGGCCTTCCGAGGTACGAATTTGCACCACTGGCCCCTGGTCGATAAAGTAACCTGTTAAGTTTTGCGCTTCATCCAGTGAGCCGCCACCATTGTTGCGAAGGTCGAGGATAATGCCGTCTACATTTTCTTTTTGTAATTCATCCAGTAGGCGGGAGACGTCTCTGGAGGCACTTTTAAAGCTGGGGTCTCTTGCGGATTTAGATTGGAAGTCAACGTAGAAAGTGGGTAGGTTAATCACACCGATTTTATAGATTTCATCTTTATCCGCTAGCTCAAAAACAGCTTTTTCTGCGGCTTGGTCTTCGAGCTTTACTTTGCCTCGGTTAATACTAATCGTTTTGTGTTTATCTGTTATACCTGCACCGGCTGGAATCACTTCCAGCTTTACCATGGTATTTTTAGGGCCGCGAATTAACTGGACTACTTCATCTAGGCGCCAGCCGATAACATCGACTGATTCACCTTCGTCTCCTTGAGCAACGCCCACAATTCTGTCTGCTGGTTTAAGTTCACCTTTTTTGTGTGCTGGACCACCGGGAACTAATCTCACAACCTTAACAAATTCGTCTTCCGATTTAAGTACCGCTCCAATACCCTCTAGAGATAGTGACATATTGATATCAAAGTTTTCAGAAGTTCTTGGCGACCAGTAGTTTGTATGTGGGTCGTATAGAAGTGTTAAGGCGTTGGCTATGGTTTCAAATACGTCTGCGCTATTTTGTTGTTTTGCACGTTTAAGCTGGTTTTTATACCGTTTTGCAAGGGTTTCTCGACCTTCCTTTAAGGGTTTGCCTGCGAGCTTTAGGTTGAGCAGACCGAGTTTGATGCGTTTGTACCAAATTTCGTCGGACTCGCTACGGCTGGTTGGCCAGGGTGCTTTTTTACGTTCTAGTTCTACTTCGTCAATAACATTGAAGTCAAATTTAACCGATGGGTCTTCCAGTAGATCCACTATAGACTCCAAGCGGTTAACGACACGCTTTCTGTAAAGACGAAATATCTCGAACCCTGGGTCTAATTCTCCGGTTTTGAAGTAGTCATCAAACTTTGTCTCGTGCTTTTTAAGCTGATCTATGTCTTTCTGGTAGAAGAACATCCGAGAGGAATCCAGAGTTTGCAGGTATTTCTCTAGAAAAGCTTGCGAGAGTTGGTCATCTACCTTTTGGTCTCGATAGTGCTTAGAGCGGAGCTTGCGAACAATATCGACAATGGTTTCGGCTTGAGCAGGAGAAAATTTGAGAGTTTTATCTGCGGAGGCGATGGAAACGGTTGAGAAGAAGCCGGAGATAACAATGACTAAAGCGAAAAGCAGCTTGGAAATACGCATATTGACAAGGAACCTGATGTCTTCATTATAAATGGGTTAGCGGCGAACTATAACATAAAGCCGACAGTTCTTAGTTGGTTCCATTGTATTTTAGTTCACATATAAGCGTAAAAATACCGTTTCCTGAATTGGCTTATCCATGTTGCGTCTAAGAATCCAGCCAGAGCACTAATTTGGTGATAGTAAACTTATCAAATAAGTGACCTCAAGAGGTGTATTTTTAGCCTTTTTTATGCTTGACTAGGCTAAACTTACATATGTATCTTGCGAAAAAAAGCCGGGGTGAGTTATGCCTATAACTAAAGTCAATAATTTGATGATTTCTCTTCACGATACATTCGGGGATGACAGGGTAAGCCCCGAACAGGAAAGGCTGCTGGCGGAGGTCAATCAAAAGCTTGACCATTGGGAGCAAAGAGACGACGGCCCTACAAGCCTGCTTGAAACAGTAGAGCTTCTACTCACTCAATTGGAAGAGCAGCACCCTAAAGGTGCAGCGGTTGCCAAAGAAATTGTTAATATACTTCGAGATATTGGTGTCTAGTTTTTATTAATTTATCGTACAGCGTACTTACGCTGTTCTTTTCTTTAACCTAATTCAAATTCCCAAAGTAGCTCAAGTTTGGTTTTTTTAAGCCTAATTTGAATAGAGCGTGGAGTTTTTTAAAATGGTTGTCCTTTTCGTTGTTCGTTATTTTTCACTTAGTTAAGCGTGGCTTCGCCACATGGCACTTTACCAAGTGCCCGTAAAAAAACAAACAGTCAAGTGAAATAGTTGGTAAATTATTTACAATACGTCTCGATTTGAAATTGAACCTAGCCTATTTCATGACGCACTTCGAATTTGAATCCAAGTATTATGAGTAGAGCATGACCAACGAATTGAACCCTATTTCGTAAGTTCGCGTAATATTAAATGTTTTCGGAGAAATTATGAAAACGGCGTTATATTTATTCGTATTAAATATATTGTGCATGTCTGTAGTTGCACAGGAATATAATATGATCGGGAAATGGTATTCAAGTGATACCGAAAAGGATGAGGACCACGATAATAATATCATTATTGAATTCAAGAATGACGGGTTATGCGAATTTGAATCAATTTGGATAAATCATATGAAAAAATACTATGATTATACAAATGATACCTGCACATGGAAAATGAGTGATAATAAATTGATTGTAGATTTTAAACGGTGGAAAAGAATTATAATAATTGGTCATTATACGCCCAGCAAATTCAGTGACGCATATTATGAAGAGGAGTTTGGAGAACCGCTGCATTTTGTTAGAGTAAAAGATCAGATTATCAAAAAACCAGGGAAGGGATATGAGACTTGCACCACCAAATCATGCTGAACAAATATAATAAAAAATGGTGGCACGATCGTACGTCGGAATAAATTAAAAATACCGTGTAGGTTGGAAAAGCCGGAGGCGCCTTCCAATATTTACCGTTAACAAATAAATACAGCCGATCCGAGATCTGACCCGATAAGGCACACACCTCCATATAACTAAACTGGAGGTGTCAAATGGCACGAAGAAAACACTATAATTTTTATGACGATCAATTTAAAGCAACGCCACTGCAAGTACCGTTATTTTCGATCAGAATTTAACGTCTAGTAGAATACCACCTAATAAAAAACTAACCACTATCCCCAGCCCCACAACCAGCCATTATGATGAGTGGGTTTGTATGTGGGTAAAAAAATATTCCGGGTCAAAAGTGCCCCGGCAAAGCTTCCTTTGAATCATTGCTCTCCCCGTAATTTTTCTGTTTTTAGGTGGGTTAAAAGTGCCCCGTTCAAAAATTCAGCAAAACAAATAAATCTTTAAATATCAATGGCTTATTGGTTTTTTAATTGTTGGCATAAAGCCTGCTATTCCTAAGTAAGATAAAGAACAGTCCTTACTTTAATTGACGGCTTATAGAGAACAGCGGAGACGTTGGCAAAATGGTTCGAAGGGTACATCAGAGCAACGAGGTTGAAGTTGTCGCAGAGCGAATCGAAAAGTATTTGGTTGATCGTGAAGGTGCCGCAGATACTCTGGAAGGTGTGGTTCTCTGGTGGTTAATGCAGCAAAAAGTAATTGAAGAAGAGATATTGGTGGAGAAAGCTATCGCTTATTTGTATGAGCAGGGAAAGATAGAGAAAAAAAACTTACCAGATGGTACCGATTTATTTTTTTGTAAAAAACGTGCAAGTTAATCGGCAATGGAATTAGTGGACGGGAATTAGTGGATGGCAAATTACACCGCAGTGAATGGCGCCTTAGTTGCTTTGGAGCAGTTTTTAGATAGCCGCTTGCCTACAGAGCTATCCGCTGGGCCAATCAATGCACGAGTTGAGCTATTTGGCAGTGCCGATGTTTCTGGCCAGATTAATGGCAATGTGGTGGGTTTGTATATGCACAGGCTTGAAATTGACCCTCACGGTAGGGCACGTATGTTTTCACCGCAGGGGGCTGGCCAACAAAATACTGCGCGTGAGCTTCCGGTTAATTTGCATTTATTACTTATTGCTTCTGCCTCCAGTGCAACCATTGAAGCGAATTTGCTTTCGTGGGCGATGATAGAGCTAGCGAATGAGAGTCAGTTGGATATTTCTCATATGGCGGAAAGTGATACAAGTTGGACTGAGAGAGAGATGCTTACGGTTACGCCTTCAGAAATGTCTAACGAAGATTTAATGCGAATTTGGGATGCCTTGGAACAGCCTTATACCAGTAGCGTGTCTTACGTGGTGAAGACAATTCGCTTGCGTTTACGTGATATTGAAAACTATGGCCCTGCGGTGACAACTCGTGTATTTCCAACGGGTGCTGCGGTTGTTGGAGAGCCCAGCTAATGGAAGGTCAGGAAATAGAATATGCGGAAGCCAGCTCGGTACGCATACTTGAAACCAATATTCTTCATGCCAGCGATGTTATCTATTGGCTTAACGGCGCCAGTGCCGAAGCCGAAGAGGATATGACGCGAGTATTTGTGCCTTTGGTTCTTAACCTTTCCAGTAAGCCGAGAGATGCCAAAATCATTAATTCCGCTGGCAAAACCGCCTTTCTGCGTACGCCTATAAATGACATTATCGAGGGAGCGGCCTCGGAGGCAGATAAAACCCGGCCCGTTATGGAAACTTATTCTGTTGTCGGTGAAGCTTGGGATTACAGCCGACGCTATAACCCCGCGCGCATAGCGTTAACCCTTGGGGCAGGCAACGGAGAAGCTATTGTTGTCTATCCCAGTCCGCTGGGTGTTGTGAATACCCCTGGTGGTTCGGTTTTTGGTTCGCTAAAAATGGATGGCGATGAGTCACCCGTTATTTGGGGGCTAGTGCAGCTTGTGGTGACTATTGCTGAAGCTGAAACTCAAACCTATCGAGCCCAAACAGACGCCAATGGCGACTTTATTCTCTCATTGAATAGGTTGCCGCCATTGCCGGACAGCATTACTGAATACAACGCAGTGTTAAGCGCAACCGCTAGTTCTGCCAATACGGCAGAAATGGCACCTGATACCACAACCTACTTGGCCATTGAGCTTCAGTCCTCCAGCACAGATGTATTCAACACATCCTTTTCCCTTGCGGTAACGCCAGGTGAACGGGCTCGTGTGAATTCAAATGGCAAGGACTATTTGGCCGCAACAACCTCATGACGAGTGTGAGAGGAGATAAAAATGCCTGAATATTTGGCTCCGGGAGTATTTGTAGAAGAGGTCAGTTATAGATCTAAATCCATCGAAGGGGTCGGTACTAGCGTTGCTGGTATTGTCGGGCCAACTCGCGCAGGACCGTTGCGGGGACGTCCAGAACTGCTGACCAGTTTTGCGGATTTTGTCCGTACCTATGGCGATGCGAGTGATTTGAATCTATCTGGCAGTGCTGGCCTCAACCATACTGCCATTGCAGCAAAAGCCTTTTTTGATGGGGGCGGCACCAAGCTTTATGTGTCCCGCGTTGTTAATGGTGTGAACGCTTCCGACGAGAATGGTGCGGGAAGTTCAGCCGGTTTTGGATCAGCCAGTGATTCAAGTGACAATGTGACGTTTAATAGCCGTTTCCCAGGAAGCCTGGGCAACGTCACGCTGGAGATTAATTGGCGCGATAGTGAAAACTTGCTCAAACTAGAAACCACGTCGGTGCCAGAAGAGGGCGAGCTGGTCTTTTTGGAAGCGACAGGGTTGACAAATACCGTTAGAGCAACGGGTATTTCAGGCCGTGTACCTGCGGGTCGATTCCCCCTTGATGTCAGAGCCTTGGTTCGCCGAGACGGTGACAACTTCGTGATTGTGGATAACCGCTGTGAGCTGGATGCCGCTGACAATTTTGCTATGACCGGCACGGATTTACGTCCAGATGGTGCAACCGATGGAGACGACGGTATTCTAGTAGCCGTCGGCTTGGTAAACAGTGAAACCGCCAGCGTTACCTTTACCCGTGTGAGCGCAAAAAGCCCCACCAGTGGCGGTTTAGAATCGGGCACTTCAGCGGTATTAACACTGACGGAAGAAACGGATTTATCCATTTATACCGGCGAAGCCCATTGGGGAACCCTCACCACACTTCGCGGTGTTCTCAATGAAACCGCAGCGGATTCTGGTGTTTTTGAATTCGAAGTGGATGGCAGTGGTTTAAATGCGGGCATTGCCAGCCCAATAACCATTCCTTTGCCCGCGTTAGCATCTTCGCCTTCCAGTGCTTCTGGTATTGTGGTGCAGCGTAATTTTGATATTGATGTGCGTTCTGGTGGCGCTGACGGTGAAGTTATTTACAGCTATGGGAATATCTCTAGTTCACCCGATGGTGATCAAAGCCTAGAGTCAATACTGGCCGCGCAACCTGAAAAACGTACGGACCAATTAAGCAGCCCCGTTTCTTGTACGCTTGGTGCGGCAGTAGATGGAGCTGATATTGTCGCCGCTCTTTACGAAATGTTTGCTGATGATGCGCTTTCGCCCACACCTCCTTCAGTGGCAGGGCCAAGATATCTTATTGCGCTGACAGGTGGTGGTGATGGCAATGCCCCTGTTGCGGCGGATTATGGCGGTGAAGTGGATGAGGTGAATGGCAGTACGGGTTTGGCTGCATTTGAAGATATAGAAGATATTTCAATTGTCCTTACGCCAGCGGCGGCGGCGGAAACCAGTTCCCACCAAGCAGTAGTGGTCGAGTTGCAAAAACACTGTTTAAAAATGCGCTACCGAATTGGTATTGTCGATTCGCAGGAAGGCATGGCGCTTTCCGAAATTAGAAATTTCCGCAGCAATTTTGACGATTCAAGGCTTGCGCTTTATTACCCATGGGTAGTGGTTTCTGACCCAACGGGTGCGAGAGATTCCATTAGTTGCCCTCCCTCTGGCTTTATTGCCGGTGTTTACGCCAATACGGATGTTCAACGTGGCGTGCATAAACCGCCCGCGAATGAACCTGTAATAGGCGCATTGCGATTTGCGCAGGATATAAATCGATTCCAGCAGGAGCTACTCAACCCAGACGGAATTAATTGTTTACGTTCCTTTCCTGGTCGCGGTCACCGTGTTTGGGGCGGTCGAACCTTATCCAGTGACCCCGAATGGAAATATATCAATGTACGCCGTTACTTCCTCTATTTGGAACGCTCCATAGAAAAATCCACTCAGTGGATTGTATTTGAGCCCAATGGTGAGCGTTTGTGGGCCAATGTTAAAAGTACCGTGGAAGATTTTCTTTATAACGAGTGGTATGGCGGCAAACTACTGGGGCCAACGCCGAAACATGCTTATTTTGTGCGCTGTGACCGCAGCACAATGACACAAAACGATTTAGATAATGGTCGTTTGGTCTGTGAAATAGGTGTGTCTGCATTAAAACCCGCTGAATTTGTTATTTTCCGCATCGGTCAAAAAACCTCAGATGCGTAAACCTTTTGCCAGTGTATATCTCTGCATGTAGCTGGCAAAAATTTTCAAATTTAATATCAACAGAGGAAGGTTAACAATGGCCGAATTTCGGGAAACGCCCTACGGCGTATTTAATTATCTAGTCAGTATTCCTGGTATGGACGAAACCGATGTCCATGCAGGGTTTTCAGATGTATCGGGTTTAGGCTCCGAGCTTGCTATAGCGGAATATAGAAACGGGAATGCCAAGGTCAATTATGTGACAAAGATCCCCGCTATTTCAAAAGCCAGCGATGTAACCTTAAAGCGCGGGGTAATTGGTTCACAGAATATGTACGAATGGTTGGAGCAAGCGCGCCAAGGTGATTTGGATTCGAAAAAAACAATTGAAATTAAATTGTTAGATGAAAATCCAGCCAACCAAACTCCCGTTGTGACCTGGAAATTAATTGGCGCAATTCCAATTAAATGGACTGGACCAAGTTTAACCGCCAAGGGCAATACCGAAACCGCCATGGAAGAATTGGTCTTTTCTCTTGAAAGGCTTGAGCAATATTAAATCCAGTGGCTAACGGTAAAAGATAGAGTCTGTATGGAATTTCTTGGAGCACGAGTACACTTGAACCCTCGTCCAGCGCAACAGAAGAATATTGCGCTGGAGGTGGCGATGTTAGGCCATTGTCCAGGTAAAGTTCGAATTGAGCGTTTATTGCAATTAACCAGCGCGGTACGAGAAATTCAATTGGCCGGTTTTGGGTCGAGGTTGACACAGTTAGCAGAGGAAGGGGGGAACCTTTTTCATCTTCCTCTACCTTTGCGCTCGTTAGCGGAATATGAAGATATTTTCCCCCAGGCGCGAACGAAGGACAGCCAATACGAAAGTCAAATGGCAGGAAAGCGTGCTTGGCTTCCGAAAGCCGTGGACGATTTTTTTGCCAATGGTGGTGAAAAACTTTGGGTTGTGCAAATTCCCGAAGAAGAAGGCATTAATGGTTTTCTGCCCTTATTTAATACGCCGTTATACGATACGGAAAATCTGCGTGGTATTGCGACTGTTCAAATATTAAATCATGTGGGTATTGTTGCACTTCCAGATCTTGAACGTATTCAAATTAAACAAGACCTGGCCGATATTCCGGCAAAGAGGTTGGCGAATCCAAACCCTCAATTTATTCCCTGTTCAACTCGAATTGAGCCGGGGCCAAGTGAGCGACGTTCTTCTAACCGATTAAGGCGTGCAGAGGACCCGGAAGAATTTGTCGTTGTAATGCGAAAAATTCTTGAAAATATGTATTCTAATCGGCCAGATATGCAATGTTTATTAGCCTTGCCACTGGAATATTCCAATGTATTGGGCAGCCCGGTGGTGGACCATACCAGCGTTGAAAAACTTAATAGTGCTAGGTCTACCACAGGTGCGCATCTTTTGCGGCAGGTTCAATTATTGTTTCCCTATTTGCGAAGTACGCAGTATTCGCTGTATAGCCCAGTGGGAATTGTTGCCGGCAGTTTGGCTCGTTCAGCTCAGACGAGAGGTATTTGGCGTTCTATTGCCGCTCAGCCATTGGCTACGGACGGCAAGCCTTACCCGCCCGTGAATCAAGTTCAGAAATTGCAATTACGAGAAAACCCCGGCGTGGGAGTGATAGAGCAGCGACGGGGAAAAATAATGTTAGACGATGAACGAATTATTGTTCCGGCTTTGCACCGCAATGATTACGTGGTTGGAGAAATGAGTGACAGAATTAAATCTTTGCGCTCTGGTGAAGTGGTTCGTTTTATTGGCTTTTTAGTAAGACAACTTCGAGAGCTGGGTGAAACACTTATTTTTAACGTGGATTACCGCGACCCAAGACCAAAATTATTACTGGAAAAATTCTTTAATAGATTGCACGCACAAGGAGCGCTGCGAGGCGCTCGTCCAGAGCAAGCCTATCGCCTTCAGCAAAGCTACCCGCAGGAGGGTGTGATTGCGGTGGACATTGAAGTGGCTCCGGCATTTCCAATAGATAAAATAGAACTGACTTTTGTTAATCGTGACGGGAGTTGGTTAACGGAGGCAAAAGATGGCTGAATTTGTTCCGTTTAATTTTAAAGTTCATCTTTACGAAAGCTCGTCGGACAAAATGTTGTGCCAAGGGTATTTCAGTGAAGTGCAAGGTTTGGAAGTCACAATGGAACCTAGAGCCATTCAAGTCGGTGGCCAAAACTGGGGAGAAGTTCAGCGTGTAGGCCTAACAAAATTTTCTCCTATTGTATTAAAACGTGGAGTAACGGAATTAAATGATTTGTGGTCCTGGTTTGACGCCACAACAAGAGGCAATAACTATGGTTATCGGCTTCAAGGGGAAATACACATACTCGACCCACATATTCCAGAGGACGGGGAAGAAAGACGTTCTATTCTTATTTGGCGCTTGAAAGATGTACTGCCCACTCGTTTTAAAGGGCCAGACCTTTCTTCCGTTGCAAATCAAGTTGCCATTGAAGAAGCCACCTTGGTTCACGAAGGCTTAACTATGGAGCGTCCCTAATGCCGGGTGATATGGAACGAGCAAGAATGTATCGCGTCGATGGTCCATTAGACCGGGCTGACGTTGATCTTGATAGCAAAATCGAAGTCCAATTTAATCCCACCACGCTAAAAGTTGGCTTGGCTAATTCGCTTAAACAAAATGAGAGAGATCAGTCCACTCGGGCGTCTCAATTTATTGAAAAAAGTTCTTCCAACTTAACCGTTGAACTTATTTTTGATACATCGGATTCTTACTTGGTTGCCGATGCTTCCTCTGACCAGGAAGGTGCGCAAAAAGATTTAAAAGATACGGATGTCCGGTTGCTGGTTAAAAAAATTGCCCGAACATTTTTATACAACCCGGATGTAGGTGATGAAAACGTAGAACCGCAAAGGTGCTTGTTTGTCTGGGGTGCCTTCGCGTTTGTCGGCATTATGGAAAGCCTAGATGAAACACTGGATTTCTTTTCACCGGAGGGTATGCCTCTTCGTGCAACCGTATCGCTTAAATTAAATGAAAGTCGTTTCCAATATTTAAGTACCGATGCGGCAGAGGCACAACAAACTACCCCCACCATTAGCAATGCGCCTGCGACGGTTGATGAGGCGGTGGATGATGCCGGCGGCAGCGGCAACAACGAAGACCCCAGGTCCACAGCCATGTACAACGGCGTCGAATCGCCTCGCAACCCAGGTGGTGGAGCCTTGTCGGTTCCAACCCCAAGTGCCAGCGCGAATTTAAAGGCTGCGGCTTCACTGGGCGCTGGTGCGGGAGTTGGCGGCGGCATAAGTGGTGGCTTCGGAGCGGGCTTGGGCGCAGGCTTTAGCGCGGGAGCTGGCTTTGGCTTAAGTGCTGGCTTAAGTCTCGGTATCAGTGCCAGTGCCGGTATTGGCATTGGTGGAGGAATCAGTGCCGGAGCCGGTATCAGCGGAGGTTTTGGTGCGGGTGCCAGTATGGGTGGTGGTATAAGTGGTGGCATCAGTGGTGGTATAGATGCGAGCACAAGCTTAAGTGCCGGTATCTCTGCCAATGTTTCGGCGGGGCTAAATAGCGCGGCCAGTGTATCGGTCTCGCCCCCCTCATTTAGTTTTGGCGCCTCTTCTTCATTGGGGTCAAGTATACCCGGTGCGTTTTCAGCGGATTTTAAATCGCCCTCCGGTTTGTGCGCTGGCGCCATTGTCAGTGGCGGAGCGGTTATGCGTGAGGAAAGCTTTTCGCTTTCCCAGAGTACAGGTTCGGCCAGTTTAAGTGCCTCGGCCAGTGTGAGCGGTGCAAGCGCCTCGGCAAAAGCCCAGGTAGGGTTTGACTAATAGAGTGTAACGAAAGGGGTTTAACAAAAAAGGCTTAATGAATAGCGTTTGAAGAAAAGGTGAAAATAAATAATGCCGGTTTTTATCAATGAAATTACAGCAGAGGTGCCGCAGTCTCCCGTACCAGAAGTGCAGGCTCAGGCAATACAAGAGCAATCGCCCGTCACACAGCCGGAATACGAATTTTTAAAAAGTTTAAGTCTAATTGAAGAGAGACAACAAAGGCTTGAATTTGATTAAAAATACATTGAGAAGAATAAAATTATGACTGAAGAAGCCTTTGTCAGTGCCAAACCTTTATTGAAAATCGACGGTGATGAAAACCGCGATCTCAATGAAGCACTTAATTCAATGGTCATTAATATTCCATTGTCAGGAATGGCGCATGGCGAATTAACGCTAACCAACTGGATACAAAGTGGAGATAGCGCACAATTGGGTTTTGGTTTTCAAGAACTGGGGTTTGGAAAAAGCATAGAAATATTAGGCGGTGAGAACAATGACATCCCTCTTTTTAGCGGAGAAATTACCGCTGTTGAAGAGCGTTATGGTGAAGCCGCGCCACAGATTATTTTGTTAGTGCAAGATGTGATGCATATTTTTGCTCGGCAGCGACACAGCCGGGTTTTTGAAGAGATGTCGATAGACGATATTGTCAATGAAATAGCCACTGAACTGGGTTTAAGCGCAGATGTAAATGTTTCCTCTGCAACGGCAACCTACCACCAAATGAATGAAAGTAATATGGCTTTTCTTATGCGTTTATTAAATGGTCATGGTATTGCTATTCGCATTAGTGAGGGAAGTTTAAGGGTTAAGCCCGAAGAGGAAGATGCAGAACCGATTGAACTTAGCCCTAGAGACAGCGCATTGAAAATTCGATTAATTTCAGACTTAAATCATCAGCCTAGTCAAATAAAAGTACAGGGTTTTAACTCGTCTACAAACGAAGTGATACAAGGGCAAAATAGCGCCTTAGATAACCCCGGTGACGGCGTTACGGCAAAAGAACTTGCCGATGAATTAGGCTGGGCAGGAGATATTACCGTGCCTCAACCTTTTCCCCGCAACCAAAGCGAAGCAGAGAGTTTTGCCAAAGCACATTTTGCCAAACAGGCGCGCCGTTTTATTTCTGGAGATATTCGTTGTGTGGGAGAACCTACTTTGACAAGTGGAAAAGAAGTGTCACTCGTTGACGTATCGGAAAGGCTTATTGGACATTATCAAGTTGTTCATTGCACCCATTGCTTTGATAGCTCTACTGGCTTTGAAACTCATTTAAAAGTGAGTAGGGCGACGGGGCATAGGTGATAAACGTATGAGCATTATAACCCCACACTCCATGGGCAGTATGCAGGCCGTTCACCTCGCGCAGGTTGTCGATAACCTGGACCCTGAAAGCCGAGGCAGAATTAAAATACGCATGTTAGCGACCGATGTGGAAATTTGGGCCAGCGTTGTTGTTTCCTCCGCAGGAAATGGCTATGGCGTTACCTGTATTCCCAAGGTGGATGAAAACGTAGTGGTTGCGTTTATTACTCAGGACCAGCCCCTAGTTATTGGTAGTATCTGGGCCGGAGAAAGCTCAATGCCAGACGATGCCGACGCCGTTGAGGATCACTATGTTATTGCCACTCCTTCGGGCTCTGTTGTGGAATTTGATGATGCCGATGGGCCAAAAATAGAAATGCGTACACGTTCTGGCTACAGCGTAAAAATAGATGAAGGCAATGGCGGAGAAATATCGGTTACGCGAGGGGGGCAAAGTATCACCTTAACGGCCAGCGAAGTAAAAATTGCCGGAACAAAAATTGTATTGGAAGCCAGCAGTATTGAAATGTCAGCCGCGCAAATAAAAGCCGATGCCGCTATTTCAACTTTTTCGGGTGTGGTGAAAAGCGATACCTTAATTGCAACCTCGGTGGTGGGTACATCCTATACGCCTGGTGCAGGGAATATTTGGTGATTATATGAATGCTGCCCACCCATACCACGATGTAAAAATACGGCGACCATTCTTTAGCAAAGACGATGGGGCACAATTGCATCGCTATTTGGTGCCTGAATTTATCCCTCGTTTTTTACAGCATCTCTCGGTAAATTCACTAGGCGATTCGGACAATACGGCCTGGAAAAATACAGACCGTTTTAGTCGCCATGACAACTTGCTGGTATTGCGCCTACCCACCCACAAAACATTTTATTTAATAAGCTGTGAAGTGGTATGTAATCGGTTGGGCACGCCTGCGCTCAGCAATGAAAAGGTGACATCGGCGGGGTATGTTATTCGTAAATTGCGAAATGGAAAAGAATACAGTTGGATGATGGCGGACGATGAAGCCTTAGGCTGGGAAGAAAGCTCAACAGGTTTAAGAGACCCAGATGTTCACCGGCATATGTGTGCCAATGGTGTACTTCACCCCAGGGAAAACGTATCGACTTATACGGGAGAGCATACCCATCCGCTTCATGTAGAAACCAGCTATGACCAAGATGGCAAACGTCATACCATTTTATATGGCTATGTGTCTTTAGGTGGAACTTACTTGCCTAGAAGAAATATAACCCAAAATTCTTTTGATTCGAGTTCTCTTTCTGAATTCAAAAAAACCTCTAGAGAACACTTGCCCTGGCCCTACGGGGAAAGACAGCCACTGAATAAATATTGGTACTCCCGTTATGCTCGCCCGGTTAACAGAGGGCGCCCCAGTAAAGAATTTTTTGAATTATTACGCCTGCTTATTAACCGTTACCACCTGGGTGAAAAGGGTATCGATGAAAATTCAGAGCTGAAAGAACTTGCCTCAAGCATTCACTTCTATAATGTCAGTGAATCTTTTGGCGATACCATGCAGTCCAATTTTACCGATGAGACAAAAGACAATTATACCGACCACAAAAAATACAGTTTATGGGCGTGGTTAAATAACAACTTTAAAAAAGATGAGAACGCCATTGTCAATTGGATGGCCGACCAGGAAACCGAAATTGATAAAGCGGGCGGTATTGATAAAGTTGATTTTGACAGGGTTCCCACTAAGAATGGAACAGGTAAAACCAACTATTCATTATTTATCACACCCAGTGATGCGCGAGAATTTCGGACACTTTTAGAACAGAGGGTATTGGATAATGCCATCGCCTTAACAAATGAAATGCCCATTCCAAAATTCCAACAAGAAGACGGGGATGTATACCAAATTGTTCCCTTTGTGCGCGCAAAAGACGACAACGGAAAAGAGCGTATCTACTGGTCAGATGCCTCGGCGCGAAGTGAATTATTTCGTGTTGCCGGGCCATTTGACCCCAATGCCAGCAGGCCCACCATGATTCCTATGCCATCTCTTAGAGATTTACGTTCGGGTATGGCAAAAGGCGTTGGCATGATTACGCCACCCGATACCTTTAGTCTTTTAAATGCACTTAATTTGAAAAAAGGTGCCAGTGAAGATGTGCTTCCAACCGATGAACCTAATGGTTTAGGTATTCAATGGATTTGTTCCTTTAGTTTGCCGGTCATTACCCTGGTGGCGATGATTTTATTGATGATAATGATTTCACTGCTCAACATTATTTTCTTTTGGCTGCCCTGGATAAAAATATGTTTACCCTTTCCAAAAATAAAATAACAGCGTTGGTATAAGTTATGTCCGTACCTATTCCACAAGTGATGAGTTGGCCCCTAGAGGGGATAGATGAAGAGGGTAATTTTTCCTACGCTACCGATGACGATAGTGTGCGGGAAGTTATTCGAAATATTCTTTTAACTCGGCCAGGAGAGAGGTTAAGGCGAAAAGCTTTTGGTGCGGGAATTATTGATTTTATTCATCAAAATAATAACGTCACAATACGCACCATGATGGCCGATATTGTCAAAAAAGCCATAACACAGTGGGAGACACGAGTTATTGTGGAATCGGTGGACGTATCGCCAGACAACCAAAGCTTAGCGAGAGTACATATTGTTATTCGGTACAGAATGCGTCATACACGCAAAATCAATCAACTGACTTTGAGCTTGGATTTAGATCAATTTTAACATTAATGATTAAATCAACGTTCTTTTTATACGAGTAGGGAAAGAAAATGGTATTACCCATTCCCAATTTAGATGACCGAAGATTCGATGACCTCGTAAAAGAGGGTCGAGAAAGGGTTGCAAAACATCTTCCAGAGCTAACGCAAATAGCCCCCGGAGACCCGGCTCATGCCATGGTGGATCTGTTTGCCTATTTGACAGAAACTATGCTCTACCGCATGAACTTGATTCCCGAACGTCAACGACGAGCGGTAATGAACTTATTGCAAATTCCAGTGCGCACCGCAAAACCCTCTAGGGGAGTAGTCTGTGTGGACGCGGGGCAAACAGCCGTTAATTTACCTTCATTAATTGGTGATGGTATTCAATTCAAAGCGGGAAAACAGTCTTTTACCGCCTCGGGCGAGCTTCAGGCAACCCCGTTAAGTGTATCGGTTTCTATTAAACGAAAACTGGAAGAAACTGAACTGTCCGATATGGGTGTCAGCTTGCAAGAGTTGCGCGATCAATACGGAATAAAACGCAAGGATAAGCCACAACCCTTTGAGCCTAAAACTTTTAGCTTAGGGAAAGAACCCCTCTCGTTGGCGCAAAGTTTAGATAAATATTTTTATATGGCGTTCTTGCTTCCTAAAAAAATAATTGACTCCCGCAATGAGCTTATCGAAAACCTAGCGGGTATTATTTTAAATATTGCCATAGCCCCCGCAGATGAGCTTGAGGCAAGCGAAATATCGTCGCTATCGCCGAGAAAGCTACGCTGGGATTTTTTAACCCGCGATGAAGAGGGCAATGTACTTGCTTTGCCTTTAGAGATTGTTGCGGATTCTTCCAGGGGGGGAAGGCAAACAGGCATTGTTCGGCTTCGCTTATTGGATAATACCGAATTGTTTGACGCCATGGAAACCGACGACCCTATGTTCGCCGGTGTTGGGCAAGAGCCCCCCGAATTACCCGCCCCACTAACAAACGATAGAATTGTTTTTTGGTTGCGACTGTCAAGTGAAGATGACCCAGAACTCAATTTAGGTTATCTGGGCGTAAACGGTATGGATATTTTGGGGCAGGGCCTTAAAACCGATTTGATGATAGGTATCAGTTCAGGCAACCCAGATCAAATGTTTAACCTGCCGGATACCAATATAGACCCGGACTCGATTATTCTTCAGGTCGAAGAAAATAATGCATGGGTAAGCTGGCAGCGAGTTGATTTTTTAGTGGGCTTAGGCAGTGACGCTCAAGCCTATCGTTTAGACTCGGCTTCTGGTGTGGTGTATTTTGGCGATGGTCTGGAAGGTGGAAAACGGCCCGCTGAAGGGCGTCGTATTCGCGTTGCCAGTTATTTACACGGCGGTGGGCAAGAGACGAACCTACCCGCTGGCGATATAAAAGAAATCGCAACCAATGCCAGCCGTTTAACGGTTCGCCATGAATGGCCCACCAAAGGTGGTTTAGATGCAGAAACCGTTACTCAGGCGGAGCGCAGGATTCCCCAATACTTAACACATCGAAACCGGGCGGTAACTGCGCAAGACTTTAAAATTTTGGCGGAAAACAACCCAATAAACCCCGTTGCAAAAGCTCAAGTCATAGAAGGTTTTTTACCTGGAAATAATATTAATGCTGTGCGCGAAAATATTCCTGGCGCAGTAAGTATTTTTGTTATGCCGCCACGTATCCCCGCATTGAGGCAAACTCCCAAACCGACAAAAGGCTTATTAAAAGACGTCTTCGAATATTTATTACAACGTTTATTAATTGGCACCGAACTCTATGTGCTCAGTCCTGAATTTATACCTATGGCGGTTGGTGTGAATGTTGAAGTTGTTGACCCTGAAACAGAACAAGAAACCTTGCAGGCAGTGCAAAACTCAATGGTCAATTATCTTTGGCCATTGGCACCCGGTGGTGCATTGGGTGATGGATGGGGCATGGGAGTCAAGGTTAGAGCCAGTGAACTGGCCACTCAAGCAGCACGAGTGCCGGGTGTTCGTTCCGTTACCAGCTTAAGTGTATTCGCTAAAAAGGATAATCGACGTTGGCGGCGTTTAAAAGACAATGAATCATTAACATTATTAAAATACCAACTGCCCGAATTAATGGGTGTGAGCGCGGGAACGGGTAGCGGAAAACCGGCATTCCCAAGTGGTATTGAAGCGGACTTAGGTAATGCCGGGGCGGGAACTGGCGTACCGGCACCCGTTATTCCTGAGGTGTGTTAAAACACTTTATTTATTTTTAATTAATAGATTGGAATTTTTCATTAATAGATTGGAATTAAGTTTGTGGATATAAATGGTCAACACTATTTTTTACTGCGTGAGCCGAGCGAGCTTTCTCATCGCTCGTCGCGGTTATTGTGGAATCCACAACGAGGGGCCTTAACTCTCGCACAAAATCAACAATTGCGTTTGCCTATAAGCGATGTGGCAAATGCATTAGCCATGTGGGACGGCCTGCAAAGTGTGGTTTATGATCATTATGGACAGCAGGCACGAATTTCTGGCAATAGGCTCGAATACAATTCGGGTTATGGCTTTCTTCCTTTAGTGGACGATAGATTACAACCTGTCGCAGCCGATATTGGAGAGTTTGACGATTTAGTGGTTGGGGGAGACGACTTGCTTGCCGCAGTCTATTCCAATCAAACGGATTCCCACGGTGCGTTGGTTTTTCATCTGCGTAAAAGGTGGTATTCAACCTGTTCTATTCCCGAGCGTGCGAGACGAGTTTGCATTGATTCCGAAGACGTTATCTGGTGCATAGGCGAGTCAGCCCTATACGCTTGTCGAGGAGAGCCTTTACCGCACGCTTATCAACCTTCCCCGGTTCGCTTCGAGCCGGTATCGATTAACCCTGGTGAATTCTCATTATTTTGGCAAACAGAATTTTCAGGGGCAGATAGCCCTTTAGCACTGTGTGCAGATAAACAAAACCTCTATGTATTAGTTCATGATGGTATGGGCAATCAAACTATTTTAAGTCGCTCACTCAACCCCGACAACCAAGATTGGTTGCGTTTTCCGATTGAGAGCGAATGTCCTTTTGCGGTTGATATGTACGTTCTTAGCAATAACCGTTTTGCTTTGCTGGCGCCCGCCGGAGTGGGTGATGACCATTTTGTTAGACGTGACTGCACGATTGTTCAGCTCGATACACACGAAGAAGAGAGGCAGGCCATATTAATTCGGGAACGCTATCCAATGCTTTCTCAGGCCCAGGCTAAATTTGTATCCAGCGCCGACGGGAAATTGCGTTACCAAGCCGAAGTTGAGGCTTCAAGTGAAGAAGCCAAGGCGCTTTTTACCGTTCACCCTCGGGAATTATTGCCGTTACAGAGGCCGCGTTTTTATGTGTCCGCTATGGCCACTATTTTACATAAAATGGATTCGGGGGCACCGGATACAAATTGGCACAGGCTGTATTTGGAAGGCTGTATTCCCAGTAATTGCCGTATCGTTATTTACGCAAAAAGCTATAACAGCCCAGAGCAACGAGCCAGTACCGCCTACATAAAACAACCGGATTGGGTGTGGTGCCGACATAGATCCGATATTGCATTTGGTGAAGGTTTAGTTGATAGCAAAGAAAACGAAAGTGGATTATTTGAACTCTTGTTGCAGCGCAATGCCGGCCCGGTAAGACGCATGACAGGCCGCTATTTACAGTTGCGAATTCGTTTGGAAGGCGACGGTAGAAATTCCCCGGCTATTCACGCATTAAAAGTCTATTACCCGCGCTTTTCATATCAAGAAGCCTATTTACCTGAACACTTTCGACAAGAGCTGGCGGTTGACCCCGAACAAGATCACCTGCGAGCCAATGGCGCCGATGTTCGAGAAAGAATGTTGGCCGCATTTGAAGGCGCACTCACACCCTTAGAAACCTTAGTGGCAAGTTCAGAAATTTTACTTAACCCAAAAAGCTCTCCAAAGGAACATCTACCCTGGTTGGCTGAACTTTTTGGACAAAGCTTACCGGAATCTTGGCCCGAAGAAAGAAAGCGACGCTGGTTAGCATCGACAGGAGAGTTACAAAAATGTCGGGGCACCTTAGCCGGTGTGCAATTGGTTTTGGATATTATTACAGACGGCGCCGTACAAAAAGGCGAAGTGGTTATTGTGGAAAATTTCCGCTTGCGCCGCACTATGGCGACCATACTGGGTTTAAATATGGACGATCACGACCACCCTCTTACCTTGGGTACCGGCGTATCAGGCAATTCAATTGTTGGCGATAGTCTTATACTTTCAGATTCAGAAGCAAGAGAATTTTTATCTCTTTTTGCCCCAGAATTAGCGGACGAAAAAGAAACGGAAATAGTAGAAGAATTTTTTGATCAGTATGCACATAAAGTAACAATACTCTTGCATGGTAAAGCGAGGCGTTTGCGTAAAAATGTAGAAAATACATTGCAACAGCATATGCCGGCCCATCTTCAGTGGCAATTGGTGGAGACAGACCACCCATTTGTTTTAGGGTTATCGCCACTGCTTTCGGTAGATACATATTTAGAAAATCGACCCCCAGCCCGACGAGTCACATTGGACGATACCTATTTAGGTTCTGAAGGCGTATTGACAAATATTGCCGCTTTTTCTCCACAAGATGTGAATACACGAAAATGAATAACCGATTTATAACTAGGAGCAAACTATGAGCGAAACGGATGAAGAAATTATTCTTGAACGTGACGCAGATTTCAGTACTCCATTGCGCAGAGTGTCCTATGAAGCCGGAATGTTGCTTGGCCTAGAAGCCACTCGTGACGAACAGGCTTATCACCGTCAGCGAATTAACCGTCAACAGTATTGGATAATGGGTAGCGGCACCCTGGTTGGAATGGTCGTGGCCATAGACCCAAATGAAACCGAAGAGGCTGGGCCAATACTGACGCGCATGACCGTAAGCCCCGGCATTGGTATTGATGGCCTTGGCCGCGAAATCAATATCCGTGAAAACTATTGTGTCAACCTGGGTGAATGGTTGCAGACTCAATCGGAAACAGATTTAAGAAATGGTTACGAAGAAGATGACGACTTACTTTGGTTAAGTATAACGGTTCGTTATCACGCCTGTGATGTTGCTCAGCAGCCGGTATTAGCACGTAAATTAAACCTCAGTACCGACGCCGTTCAGCCAAGTCGGATTGCCGATAGCATTCTTCTTGACATCACACCCGAGATTCCACCTGACCCTGATACCCGTTATACACCCTGGGCTAATCACGCTGCGGTGGAAGACGCGATGCCCGAATTAAATGCCGCCGAACAGCAGGCGATAGATAATGCTGCGGGCAACCCAGGGTTACAAAGACAACTGCAACTCCATGCGCGCTTGCTTCACGCATTGGGCGATAATGGCGTCAATACAGAACTGACTGCCAGCGAACTGGAAGAGGGGGCGAGTATACTTTTGGCGCGTGTCTCCATTAGCGTTGCTGACCTCAATACCATTTTAGATTCTGATTCCGGCGACTCGGTCGTGAACCCCAACGATATTGAAGTGGACAATTTAATTCGTCCCTTTTTAGTCACCCCGAGTCAGCTCGCTTACCTTGAGCGAACAGCCTAATCCAATAGGAGATAAACCATGTCAACGCAAATTACTTTCCAACCGGCTGGCAGCCAAATTGTCTCTCGTAAAGGTTTAGAGCGGGTAGCGGATATTGACCCTCGTTTAACACGTTCCCATTACTTTGATAATCGACTGCTAACGGCTGAAGATTTAAACCGAGATCAAATCTACCTGGATGGCCGCTTACGTGAAGTTGGGCGAGCCTTGGGTCACGGCATAATGCGTGGCCTGGAAACAACCTTGGATACCCTCAATGGAGAGATAGAAGTAAAACCCGGAATTGGTGTAAGCAGTGCCGGGAGAGTACTCGAACTGTTTCAAACGCTCACGCTTGACCTAAATGATAAAGCAAAAATATCCGAATTAAATAAGGGTAAATATCGAAGATTTAATCGTTCACTTTACGCCATTATTATTAAGTACGCCGAAATGGGAACCGATATTGCCGAAGTTTTCCCCACGGATCTGGGCGACAAAAAAGATATTCAATATGACGTGGTTAGCGAAGGCGTACAACTGGCAATGGTGCCTCTGAGTTTTCCTCTGGTGCAACAAAACCCGTTGCATATTCGAGCGTATCTCACTCAGCAGTTTTATAATGACAATACTGCGGCGGGAGCAATACCGGACGACGCTGTAGCCTTGGGTATTGTGGCTATCTATAACGATCAGCCCCAGTGGTTGGACGCAGAATTATTGCGTCAACCACTGCGTGCGGATGAAGGGGAAGGGGATAAACAAGCCGATTTATATCGCCGCTACCAAAACCTATTTAACGACGTTATGGGTGAACGGCGCAGTGGCTCCCTAACAGGAGACTTTGCCGCATCCGATTATTTTCGTTGGTTGCCGCCTGTCGGTTCCTTACCGAAAGAAAGTATTGACCCGGTAACAGGGCGGCAAGGGTATTTTCCAGAAAATTACAATGTTTCTATTGCGCCAGTACGAAAATCAGAACTGCAACTTATTATTAAAGAGTCCATGGTTTTACCGCCTCTGAATATACAACTAAAAGAACCTATGGATGTGGTCGTGTTGACGCCATTAAATAACGCAGACTACGGCAATTTGGCCGCAAGGCTTGAGCGTCCAGCGAACCCAAGCACGGGAAAACCTGCTGGAATGGACTTGCTTAAATTAAGACTTTACCCCAAACGCCCCGTACACAACCTAGATTTGGATCAAAATACCTGGCAGGCAATTTGGGAATTGGTGGAAGAAGAAGAACTTATTTTTGTCCGCCGACCTCTGCGTACCGCTGAAACACAATTAAGTGGCATTGTACTCAATACACCTCCAGAGTCCGAGACCTTACCGGCTCCTGACGAGATAACCCCCTCTGATGTGAACTTATTAGCCGATGAAGACAGCGTATTTTTAAATCGAGTCAATATTGCCAGTTTGGCAGAAAAGAGAAGCGGTGAATCCACCGAAAGTATTGAAGCCGTCACCTCCATGGGCGATGAATTTGGCAATCAAGGCACAGTAGTTCAACAAATATTAAATATATTATTGGCGGTAGAGCCTGCTTACGATGAATTAATTTGGCAAACGCTCTTACCTTTAGCTCGCAACGAAGAACTAGTAAATTTTTACAATTTATTACTCGAACGACAAAACGAAGGCGATTCAACCCCGCAGGCAATGATGATATTAGGGCCTAATTTTGGTCTTGATGGGGAACTCGTTACCCAGTGGTCTGAATTGGTTTAGGAAAACGTTATGAGTGAAATTATTCTCACCGACCCCATCGCCAGTCACAATGACTTAGACCGGCTGCATTTATTCCCTGGCCGTCATTTAGGCGAACAAGAATTTGAGCGTATACAAGCCTATACAGATAGACGTATTTCACCGTTACTGACGGGCCGTGACCCCGGAATTTTTCATGGTTTAAATGTTCGCACAGGAAATATTGGCCACCTTGGTGAAGGCTTTACTGTTAACCCAGGCTTGGCCCTGGCAGGCAATGGCCTGCTATTGGGTTTGTTTTATCCGTTACGTCAAACATGGCAAACCCTAGTGGACGATTATTTAGCGGATTTAACAACCTCCAATGCTACGGGTATATTTTATTTAACACTGAAACGTGCAACACGGTATATAGATGCAGACCCTTCAGTTGATCCCTGTCAGCGAGCAGAGTTTGACCCCACCCGTGATGCAAGGCGAGTACTGGTTGGCACCTTGGGGTTAACGCGCTTAGCCTTGGATGAAAGTGCCGTCAGCAGCCTAAGCCGAGAGGAAATAGAAAATTGGGTTGCGGCAAACAATGTGGAAAGAGAACTGCTACTGAATATGACCGATGCCGTGCCACTTGGTTTGCTGGCTATCACTCGTATAGGCAGTGAATTGGACGCGGATTATCAAGTCAGTTGGTTTAGTCAGGAAACTGGCCGTTATATGGCGGTAGCAAATGGCGGTTATCAAGTACTGCTCAACCAAGTTAATGAAGCCTTTCGCAGAAAAATGCTCGAAGCAAACGATTTAATGTCAGAGGGTGAAACGCTTGTTGAGTATTTATCAAATAACCTGCGCATGAATTATTTGCCTGCGGCGGGTGAATTACCCAAAGAACTGATTCAAAATATTGCTTCGGTCAACCCGTCTGTAGCCTGGTTGCCGAACCATTTATATGTGGATATGGTTGCGGTTCCAGAAGAATCGGTCAATGAATTAATTAACCGGCATTTACCTCGTCGGGCAATTGATCTAAGCCGACCCGCACGCGATAGAATTCGTTTGTTGATAGCGGTAAATGAACCAGACTACTCTCCTAGTTTACTCAAATTTCCTCAAACAGATGCGCAATTACAGGATGATATCTATCGCTATTCTATGCGCTCATATAAAATCTGGGCGGAGTGGATAAATGCATTTAACCACCTGTATTTTGAAACCGACAGTGATGTATTGAGTGAAAAAGAATTAAAAAGCCTAGACCTTCCTGAACCCATTACTCGACCCATAATTCCACAGGATTTTTTCGCGCAAACCATTGACGAAGCACTCGCTGAATTAGGTGAGGGCGAACCGCCTACAGCACCTTACCCCTATAATCAGGGGGTTCCAGAGGTTCCTATTTTTTATCAAAACTGGGGCGTGGAAGATCAGTCTTTACCCGGTGAACCTATTATGCCGCCGCCAATCGTTAACCCAACGGAAGATGGCTTGGTGATTAAAATAACGGTGGCCCAGCACGAACTGGAAGCCATTGATAATCAAATTCGGGCCATTCGTGGAAGGTTGGAAAAAACACGCGACTATTTATTGCTACAGCGCCAACAATTGGATAACCAAACTGTTTCACTGGCGGCCTTAGCCGGTGGTGTTGCTGGGGATGGCTCCGGTTTGCAGGTGGCCAGATGGTTGCCCTTTACCCAGTTAAAAGCACCAGAAATTGCCGCAGGTGGCGGTGAGGAAAATGGCGGTGAGGAAGGTGGAGGTGAGGAAGGTGGAAGTGAAACAGGTGAAGGCACCGAGCCCCCAGCTCCATTAACAAATTTTCGGTTTTTTGAGAGCAGTATTCCCTCAGCATTTGTATTATCTCAGGCAAAATTTAAACCGAAAGAAATTAGTTCTGGCAGTGCTTTTTCAATTAATAAAAGTATTTTCTCCAATACCTTAAGAAAAACACCCAGTATTTTGTCCAATGTGCAGTTGAGTTTAAATCAATCTCTTTTGAATAAAATTGCGGAAGCCCCTAAAGCGGCTTTAACTCGCCCCGCGTTTGAGGCAAAAGAATTCCGCTTTGGTGTCTTGTCGCATATTCGTCCAGAGATTCAGGAATACAAAAAAATTGTACGCGGGATGAGTGAATTAATCACTACCCTGGCTGACCTCTATGACCCTATGGAAGCGGCTGCCATTAAAAAAAGTTTGCGAAAATTTGGCTCGCCCACACCCTTAAGTGATTTGGGTTTAGATAATTCAAACGTGGAAAGTACCGATGAACTCACGTCAAAAATTTATGAAGCAATGTTTAATGCGGGCAAGATCCTGACCAAACAAATCGCTTTTATAGAGGGGCGATACGCTAGGGTAGAAGCCTTACTCGAAGGTAAATTGCGTTCGAGAATTAACAAAGAAGCGCAAATTGAAAAACTCGCTGCATTAATTGGAAAAGCGACGGAAAAATTAGAAAATATTGATAAGCGTCGTGTGGAATACCTGGGCGATTATGGTGTAGCGCAAAGGTTATTGGATGAAGATTGGTTAGCTATCTACAATGAAAATTTAGAACGTACCCGTATATTAACAACGGCTGTTCTTGGTGTGTATTATGTAAGAGAAAGACAAACGCCTATAAGCCTACCTTTGGCCGACCCACTGGAACTTCGCTATGGCAATGCAAGTGATATAGTACCGGGCTGTGATTGGGAGTCCGACCCAGAGTTGCCTGAAGAATTGGATGATTTCTTCGATACTGTCACCGAAATTCCAATGGCAGACTGGGCCAGTCTTAAAGATTTAACCTCTTATATACCCACCAAGCCCCGCCTGGAATTTATATCCAATATTCGTAAAACCCGTATATTGGCCAAACAAAATAGAAGTCGAAATCGAATCTTTCGTCGCACCTCTTTTAATTTGTCTTTAGCCAATGTACAACTGCAAAGTCAGTCTGTATTAACGCATATGTCGCGCTATGTCTTTCCCTTAGCCATCTCATCCATACAGCAAAGGCAAAAAGAAGCCTCTCAAGTCATGTCGCTTGACGATATTATCTCTGGCACACGAGGTCGGCTAAAAAATCAGGCACAAACTTTAAATAAACGTTTGGAACAAGGTATTTATTGCCTGTTGGACAAACTCTCTGAAGTGGCACCCTCAGTGCGTTTGCAGTGGGCTCAATTAGCTGAGGATGACCGGCTCAATATAGAAAGAGTAGCGCTTTGGCCGGGGTTAGAACGAGCCGAGAGAGAAGACTTTAATGCAACTCGAACCATAGCTGAACTGGTTGCTTGGTGGTTTAGGCAAATAGATGAAAAAGCCTCCTCAAATGGCCGAGGTGCAATGCGCAATATGGTACGTGCGACACTTATCCATGCGGCATTGGGTGATCCAACAGAAATTCTTCAAGGCCAAGTGCAAGTACCGCCCCGCAGACTTGCCATTGGAGAAACCCTGCGTTTGAAATTAAACCGATCGGCCAAACCCGGTACACGGCTGCAACTTATGGATGCATCACAAAAAGTGGTTGCGTTACTCAATATCGAAGACGATGACGATAAAGGCGTAGTCGCTAAAGTTTCCCAAGTGTCGATAAAAAATGTGTCCGTTACCACGCAATATAGAGTTGTGGCGAGTAAACTAACTCGGTTTCTTCGTTAATGTCTGCGTTAAATGATATTTTAATTCAACAACTGAATGTGAAGGCGAATATCAATGACGCCAAAGATCTTATTCATGATTTTGAAAACGCAAGTTGGTCTACAACACCTAAAGATCAATGGTTATTTGTAAGAAAACTTGATGTTAAAGGCAAAAAGCAAGAACTGCGTTTACAGGCCAGTTGTGCTATTGATAGCGCTTACCGTGAAGCGGTTGATGGCGGGGGCAGTGCCTCGTCTCAATCTAATGCCGTTAGATTTAAAAATTTACCCGAGCTGCTGACCTTTCTTCTTCGAGATATATGTAGTGGCGATGCTGTCTTTCGTTGGTATTGGCAGCGTTGGTCTTATTTGTTTAGAGAATCAAAGAAAAATGCGATCACCAAAATTTTTTGGGAAAACGCACAGCTTCTTCCTGCGCTTATAGAAAAACTCAACGAGATACACTGCCTTGAAAAAGTATGGAAAGAACTGGATTCCAGGGCGGCAGAAGTTATTTACCAAAAAGTTATATCCTTGCTTCCGCAAGTGACAAAAGTGGCTCAAGAAAAGCGTGATAAGGTTAATGAAGAGGCTAATATTGCCAACCGTATAAATACAATTTTTCGCAAAAATAAATCCATTACCTTACCCTGGATACGTATTTTTAATGAAATTGACTATTCTGACTTCAGGTTAAACTTGGCTGCGGCCATTGTTGGAATGCACTATTTTCCTACCGATTTTGCGAAAATGCCGGATCTTTTTTTTCGTGCTTTTTGTCAAGGTGTAAGCTATGAATGTGACGCTAGGTTAGCTATCGATAAAAAGCTTAGGGAGCTAACTGATACGGAAAAGAGAAAAGCCGTACCGCTTACACAAAAAAGAGAAAATGCAGAATTGAGAAAAGTTTTTTTAAATAAGGTTTCGGAGCCTTGTCTAAAAAAGATAAAAAACAGAAAACCAGAATCGGAAACGTTTAGAGAGAGCGCAGAGTCTAAACCGTCTCGATTAAACAATCAGAATGCAGTGGAAGCAGAGAAAGCAAAAAATAGGAAGGATCAAGAAAAAAATAACAACAATAAAGTATTGTTTAAAGAGTTAAGTCTACATAAAGAAGAGGAGTTAATAGAAAAGTCAGAGGGTTATCAAGATGAAGCCTACTCGCAACTGGATTATTTAACGGGTGCGGAGTTTTCCACTCAATTTGGCGGTGTATTTTACTTGATTAATGCATTAAGGCCCTATCAAGAAGCGCTGATGAAAATGGATTCGGCGACGCACATAAATATAGGCTGGCGTTGGCTTTTCGACGTGGCTAGACGATTTAATCAACGACCTAATCAGCGACTTAATCAAAGCATGGACGTGCCGCTTATGCGCTTTTTTGCGCAACAGTTTGGGATGGATGATTATAGCGAATTAGAATGCTTGCCCCTGTTATCTGAAATGGACTGGCTTATCTCTAAGTTGGAAAACCGTTATCAAACTCTGTGGGCAGCGTCGTTAATGGAAGTGCCCGCAGTCGTAGTTTATACCTCTAGCCATATTGATTGTTTTATGCCCCTATCCAGCGTTGACTTAGCGGTGCGTTTAAAGGGCTTGGATATTAACCCAGGCTGGGTTCCCTGGTTGAGTAAGGTGGTTAGCTTTCATTTTCGAGATTCATGTCAAACAAATGTAAAATCCCATAAAGGGGAGGGGGATAATGCCTAGCCCTGATTCTTTATCTCCTAGCTCTGATCATCAAGATGCCTTGTTTCAATTAACAAGCGCCTTTGTAAAACGTGGCCTTTTACAGTTTTGGCAATCCGCCTTACCTGAAGATCAAGTCATTGTTCCTTTATTGCGTTCAGACTTGAAAAAAAACTGGCCTGAAGCTGAGGCGATGCCTTGGGATAAACTTTGCAGTGAAATGGAAAAAAAGTTCTCCTGCCAAGAAAGTGTCTCACCTTTTATCACCTTTGCAGAGGATTACGAACTCTCACTTGCCGAGCTATTTGTTTTTTCATTGCTCGGAAGCCTGCAAATAGAACACCTTGTCAATATGGCCATATCGGAACTTCAGCTTCCAGATAAATCGCCGAATTTATCGGTTCATATGGCTGGTGCGCTTGTTGACACTCTATTTGGCGAACCCTTATTTGAAAAAAACTTATCTGAGAAGAACTTATCTAAAAAGGGTTTATTTAAAAAGAGCTATAGCCAAACTTCAGACACATTTATTTACTCCCTTTTAGAAAGCCCGCTGGTAAGAGATAAACTTATGTCCGTCAGCGATGATGCGACCCTACCACTGTGCAAGCTAAAAATTCAACCTGTGATTTGGTCTGTATTGTCTGGTCGAAACCCACCCTGGGTGGGGTGTCGTTTTTTTAATGCCTCAGAAGTGGGGAATGTCTCCTATTTTTCGAGACAAGAAGCATTAAAGATTGCCGAATTATTTTTATTTGATACGACTCAAGTACATTCACAACATATTCATTTACAAGAGGACTTAGATAAGCACGCGACCAATAACATTGACGCAATAGTTATTCGAGGTGTACCCAATAGTGGTCGTCTTGCTTTTGTTTCGGTGATTGCGCATAAACTGGGGTTAAAGTTACTGTCTGTACCCGATACCCTATGGCAGGAAAACTCGGCCCTTTCCTCTATTTGCCATTACGCTGGTTGGTTGCCCGTTGTGCAACCTCAACTTGGACCGGGGCAAAATTTTAAGTTGCCAGCCAAAGAAAAAAAACGCAAAGGTTCTCCGCTGGCGATTATTTTAGGTATTGATGGCGCCGTGGAAGGAGAAAACCTGCTCGATATACACATACACTTACCGAAACAAGAAGAGCGCTTAAAGTATTGGGAAAATGAACTGAACAATAAACCGCTTGCTGCCACTATCTCTGCGCGGGCCATGTTAAGTTTAAACAGTATAAAATCTATCGCGACAAGTGCAAAACAACTGGCCAAAAAACAAAATGCCAGCGTGAGTTTACACAGTATCTTTGCAGCGCGTCGCTACTATGGCTCCGAAAAATTACGAGTATTAGCCGAACAAGTGAATCGTGAAGTTCAACGCGACGCAATGGCATTTCCCGGTTCAGTACAAGAGGGGTTGGATTTACTCTTACTTCGCGCCAAGCAAAGAGAATCCATTTGGCAAAGCCTGGGTAAAACATTAAAAATCACCCCCTCTCCTGGTGTGCGCGCACTATTTGTGGGTGAAAGTGGCACAGGAAAAACCATGGCGGCAAGTTTTATTGCCACCGAACTAGGGGCGCCACTGTACCGTGTGGATTTGTCGTCAGTGATGAATAAATACATAGGCGAATCTGAAAAAAACCTATCACAATTACTCGACCATGCCGCAGCAATGGACGTCGTTTTACTTTTCGACGAAGCCGACTCCCTATTTGGTTCTCGAAGTGAAGGGAAGGAAACCGGCGAAAGGTTTGCCAATATGTTGACTAACTTCCTTCTTACCCGCATAGAAAATCACCCCGGAGTGGTTATCCTTACCACCAATGGCAAAGAGCGCATTGACAATGCATTTAACCGGCGTATTGATGTTGAAGTGAACTTTCCTGTTCCTGGTTACGAAGAGCGTTTAAACCTGTGGCAAGGGCATTTAGGCGAGCAAATTCTTTCACCCAAAACCTGTAGCACCATCGCTAGTTATTGCGATTTTGCAGGCGGGCAAGTAAGAAACGCTGTATTAGCGGCTGCCACCTACGCACAGGGCGAAGCCATCACAATAGAAACCCTATTAAAAGGCATTCGCCTTGAATACGCCAAAATCGGTCGGGATGTACCAAAAGTGATTAACCAGCTTGAAAGTACACACTTATCGAAAGTGGTATAGCTTATTTAAAATTAAAAAGGTGAATTATGTTAGCGAACTATTTAGGCCAAGTGCTACTGGTTCAATCAAATACAAATTTTTCAGTGATTGCCGAAATCTTAAAAAAATTAGGCTTTACCCGTGAAGATAATCATTCAGGTAATGGCTCCCTTATTGCCAACGAGCCGGAAATAGCAAGTTGGAGTATTAACGGCGCCAAACCTTTTGTTATTTATACCTTTAACCCCGTTGTATCCCTGCGCGTTTTGGATGTTGCCACCGTGCCACCCGCCTTGCGAATGGCCATTGCCAAGCAACTTCCCTTAATGGATGAACAACTTATCTCTGCCTATTTTGAATCGGAAGATTTAAAAAAACGGTTACTTGCACTTTGGGCTGCGCAGGAAACGGAAAGAGTAGACCTACTAGGTCGAGTGGAAAGGTTAAAAGGCGACCCCGAAGAAATAATTGCCAGTCAGGCAGAAGAAATTTCAGAACGTTTACAGGCGATGAATAAAAGCCGTGAAAATATGTTAATCCAATTAAAATTACTGTCCGAAACGGCGCCACAACTTATTGGAAAAATGCACTCTGCCGATTTTATTGCTTCGCTAAAACCTAACCGAGATGATCTAAAAAAACTATTTGATGAAAACCTACTGGATGCCTGTACCCACTGTGTTGATACCATTTATCAACAAGCCTTGAGCATACCTACCTTAAAAGAAAACTGCGAAATTGACGTTGTTGCTACGCCAGCAGGGTTGTTGCGTTGGCAAAATATGCTAAGCGAAAAATTTCCTGGAGGTTATCGAGATATTGCCGGTTGGATGACACCCAACCGCATATGGTTAAGCTGGACCATTAAAACAGATGCCAGTGCAGTAAAATACGATGGACTGGTATGGTTAGAGGGCAAGTGGGTCTGGCTGCCGAAGATATTTCGTTATCTTACGCCCTACTTAATTCGTTCCGCTCATGCTTCTATGCAGAGGCACTAATGAAAACCGGGCTTCTTTCCAGCCGCTCCCAACCCTCGACAACTGACGACAGTCAGAGTACGGCTTCGCGCACTCCTTCCAGCTCAAGCTCCGACAGAACAGGTGTACCTCGCTATAGCCAGAGCGAATTACCTGTTAGTGCGTATTCGAATGCATCTGAATCATTGGCGCAAGAGCAGGAATCCATTTCCCGGGATATTAATACCGGGCAGAGTGAAGAGATTCCCACAGAAGAACAGCAGACCACAGAGGCTGAGACAAGCACTGAAGAAACCAGCGAAGGGGAACCCCAAGAAAGCTCTGAAGCCGAATCCTCTGAAGAGGGCGCAGGTGAAGAGAGTGGAGGTGAAGAGAGTGGAGGTGAAGAGGGCGCAGAATCTCAAGAGCAAATAGAAACCGAAGAGGCTGAAGAAGACGAAGAGTCTGAACAGGGCGAAGAAGCATCACAAGATAGCGAGGAAGGGGAAGGAGAAAGGGGCATAGGTCCCGCCGCCGCGGCGTCCTCATCCGAGGGCAGCCCCATTACGCCTTTGGCGGCGGCTATCCCCAAACTGGCAAGAATTCAAACCCCCTTTATACCTAGCCCTCCAAAGGCAGCCATAGAAAGGCGCGAGGAAATTATCAAGCGTACTGGCTCGCCGCCAGAACTTAATCATGCTCAAGTTAGGCAAGCGGCTGAAATTGTCACTCAAGTTGCCAGAGACGCGCAGCGGCAAATGATTACGCGCATAGGCTATAAAGCCCGAGATACACGAATTTCCATTGAAGTTATGGCCGATGAAGTATGGAAAGCGGCGCAGTCGGCTATCGCCCAGATCAACGCCAGCATCAATACCTCCATGACCACCATCGAGCAAAATGCGGCGGGTGAAATTCAGCACATTAAAAATGAGCATGTTGTGCAAGAGGGGAATGTTCAAGAACAGCGGGACGAAGCCGTACTAAATGTTTACAACAGCCTAAAAGAAAATTCTGAAAAAATTCAGCAGGCGGAAACCATCGCCGAAGGGCGCTTTGAGCAAAAAGTGCCGACGGCTGAAGGTTTTATTCGAGCCGTTCCCGACGAGGGGCGAGTAGGGCGCCTAGCGACCAAAGGGGAAGGCGGGGAATTCGAAGAGGGTGCCAGCTCCGGTGCCAATGGCCAAGCGGTTTTAGAAGCAAGCCAAGACCCCCAAGGGGATTACCATGTACTCCAAGAAGCCAAAGACTTTGTCGATGGATTTCTTGTTATCGAAGCCAATTCACTGGCGGGCGGTTACAGCAACCTAAACCGCTATTACCTCGCTCGCAGCCGCCCTCACCTGGAAGGGCATGGTGCCCAGCAACAAACTCAGTTAGATAACGCCGCTCAGCAGAGTGCCGAGCGCATGATCTCGCCCGCGAGCCAGGCACAGTTTATGACCATGGTATTGGGATTGACCACCCCGGTTTCCGAACACCATAACAATGACCAAACGCAAACACTGGATACGCAAACCCACCGCAATGATGAAGAACTTGCCGGGCTCAATAGAGCGGATGCCCAAGCCGTTTTTACCCTTCGCCAAAAAAGGGATATGGCCAAGGAATATATGAACTTAGACCTGCGGGAAAACCTAACCGGCAACCTAAGAAAGCAGGGGAAAAAAGCCAAAAATGAACTGATGGAGCAAGCCGTACAGGCGGAAATTGGCTTAAACAGCTCCACGGTATTAATGGCCGAAGACTATGTGAACCTGATTCAGCGCCTAGACAACCTCTTGGAACCGGGTAAATTCCTCAATGCGCAAATACTGGTTCCGCAAATATTACTGGCTAGAGAAAGCGCCAGAAATATGTTGGCCAACCACGAGCTGATCGCCCAAATACAAGCGGATAGCACACTTAAATCCATGGACGAGGTAAAGGAAAAGCAAATTGAAGGCATAGGGAAAAGCCTGGATGGCGCCGTTAAAAGCATTGGCCAAGTTGTTACCCGCTCCTATTTTGATATGTCCATGTTTGCCTCCATGATGACCGGCTCCATGAGCAGTGGTGCCGATGCCTGTCGGGCCGCCGCACGAACCTACGCGGAAGAAATGACCAAGGGCATTCTCAGCACTAATGACATAGTGCGCGGCAAAGCCATGGACCAGATAGACAATATTGCCGCCAGCTTCTTCAACGGCAGTATTTCCGGTACAGAGCAGGCTCAATACGATGCCCTTTCCCGCTTTGTCGACAGAATGCAAGGCCAGGCCGAAGGCAGCCCGAATAGCGAGGGTGGGCCACTGATTAAGGCCATGGTGGATGCGGAAAGCTTTGTCACACAAAGGGCCAACCAGCTAGACGACGCAACCCGAGGGCCAGACCCGGCAGTGGTCGCCGGCGGCGCCCTGCTAACCTACGCCCTGCCGGTAGTTGGCGCTATTGCGACGGGCGTTTACCTCTATCAAAGCGACCCGGATGATGACTTGGTCGTCACACTGCTAGGAGATGTTCCTTGGCCCGGTGTGCCCGCTATTGGCGATATGTTTTCCAAGCAAAATTTTGGCAACCTGCAAAACACCATCCGCCAAAAAATATCAGACCCACAACGCTTTACCGCACTGGGGTTATTTAGCGAAAGCGATGTTGTCCGGGGTTATTCACGCGCTTATGGCATAGAAAACTCAACGGGGTACTTTGACCTGAGCCGCGATGCCCGAGAAGCCTTAGGAAAAGGCATGAGCGCCGACGAGTATGACGCATTAAACGAATTTGCCCCAGGGCGCCTTGAATCGGCCCGTAAAGAAATCACCAGTGAACTTGAAGGCCACGAACAAGAGATTGCCCTGGCCCACCTGGAAAATAACCAGGAAAGAGCCATTGCAGCACAAACGGGGGAAGCTCTTGAAAAAGGGCAGGATAAAGGTGCCTGGGGTTGGATATTCAGTGCCGAAGAAGCCCAACACAGGTCAGATAGAGCCCGCGTAGACGCCATTGCCAATATCGACAACCTGATCACCCAGCACCAACAGCGTCACAACTCATTTGTCACTGAAACCGATATGAATACCTCTAGAGACACCATGTACCAAGAGTTCGCGTCTCTAACCGACCCGCAAAACCGCTCGGCCAGTGAGTTTACTGTAGAGCAAGGGAAAGAGGCCCTTATCGCAGAAGCCACCCAGGGCCACAACGCCTACGTTTTAGGGTTAGGTATCAACCCACTTATGCCGGTTATGCCAACGCTCACCGTAGACGTAGAGCGAGTGGAAATGTCAGACGACGCCTCCCGGTTTATCGAAGATGCCGTGAACTTCGGTGCCTCCAGCGAACAGGCTCAGGACTCTCGCTCTGTCTATGAATTTAACCAAGCGCAAGGCCACAGCATGTTTGGGCTGGGGCTAATCGACGAGCTGCCTCAATCGACACAGACACGGCTTACCGACGCCTTCCAAAACCAAGCCCTTAACGGGTTGGAGCAACAACTTGCCGATATAGACCGTCAAATAGAAGCTGCCACCGACCCAGACGCAATAGAAGACCTACAAGCAAGGCGGCGGGGCGTGCAGTCTCAGTTCGATGAAGAGCAAACAAAACACCGTCAACGAATGCTTCGCCTGGTGCAGCGTTTAGACCCCGAAGCCGACATTTCAACCCCCGAAGCTGCCGAAGAGCATATGGCAGAGCTAATGGGTGATCTGTTTGCCAAAGAAGATAGTGTGTTTACCACACCGGGCGGCTACAGCCACTCAACCTACGGGGAGGAACTGATCACACACGGACGGGCCAGCCTAGAAGCGGGCGCGGCCTTGGCAAGCGAAGGCTGGGGAACCCACGACGGCTTACTGCGCCGCACCTATCAAAACCGCTCCGAAGAAGAATACGACCAAGCGCGTGCATGGTGGAGTAAAAACTACGGCGAAGATATGGATGTTGCCATGGGCATTAAAGACCGTGAATGGGAAACCAGCGACTACCTTATGTTTGCCGCTAGCCCAGCAGCGTGGTTTGCCAATCGAGGAGCCGAAACCTCCGGTGATCTCGCCTCGGAACTGCGTACAACCGTGGATAACGAACGCAAAACCGACCTGGACAATATGCTTCATGCCAATGTTCGCCACAATGAAGATAGAGTGCGAGGTACAGGGTTTATTGCCAGTATCACCATGGAAGGCACCCAAGACCAGATCAACCTAGACGGCAGCCGTGAGCGCATGGCGAAGCTAGTGGTTGAAGAGGCCGAGCGAAGACAACCCGGCTCAGCGGCAGCATATTTAAACAACCCAACCGCCATCTTCAGAGCCGATGGCAAATTAGACCCAGCCATTGCAGCCATTACCTTTCGCGATGGAAACTTTCTCGGCAGCCGAACACTTTTCGCCAGCGCCGCGAGGTCGGTAAGTGATAATGCCGATGCCTACCGCGCTGAAATTGCCCGTCAGGAATCCATACTTACCACCACCATCTCCCTGGTCGCCCTGGTAGTAACCGTTGCCGCCATGTTAATTCCAGGGGTGAATGCAATCGCCGCTGGTATCGCGGTGGCCATAGTCTCGGGCATTGCCACCATGGCCGTAAAGGCGGGAATGCGTGGAGACCGCTACGGCTGGGAAGAAGCCGCAACCGACGTGGCCATGACCGCAATTGAAGCCGGGTCCGCAGGTTTAGGCGGCGCATTGGGGAAAGTCAGCGCATTTGCCAAACTGGGGAAAGTGGGTGGCGCCATAGCCCGCGAAGCCATATCAGGCGCAATAACCGCCGGCGCACAAGTGGCGATTCAAGATGAAACCTGGAGCGATGGTTTTGCCAGAGGTTTAGAAAACATCGCCAGTGGGGCGCTGAAACAAGCCGCCATTCAGGGCGTCAGTGCCGGTGTTTCCGAAGGCATTAGCGGGGGGCTTACCAAAGCCTTTAGCGGCAACCTCGATGCCGCAGACATTACCCGAGCGCAACGCGCCGCCTCGGCAATGGGGCCGCACAAAACCTCAGCCGTTACCGAAGCGGTATCTGAATTTTTTGGCAGTGTAGCGGGGGAATCCGTCGGCCTTGCTATCGACCATGCCAACGGGCAATTCAAAGGCAACTTTGGCGATGCCCTTAAACATATTGGCATGAGTGCCGTACGCGATATGGCCGTTGGCGGCCTGCGCGGTGCAGTGAACAGCGTTAACAAGCAGCGCTATCAACAACTGCTACAGTCTAGCCGCAGCAGTAGCAGCGTATCCGACTCCCAACTGCGAGCCCTGCGCCTAGCTGGGATCTCCGCGGGAGAAGTTCAATACAGCCAAGATATAAGCCATATGCGGCACGAAGTTGAAGGGGGCCGCCACCAACTGGCACGTTTACCAAAAGCGCTTCGAGAACAGGCGATGGGGCTGGATGCCGACAGCCTTAAAACACTGGTCGGTGTGATTGATAGCGGCGGTTTTACCCCGGGAAAAATGCGAGACAACTTTATCCTGAGCGCCTTCGACAGCATTCCCGGCTTTGACAGCCGGAAATTTCTGAAAACCGTCAACGACGTAGCCGCAGGGCAACAAACGGGTAAACCCGGCGATACACCCGATGCAGGTATGGCATCGAGCATCCGCACCCGCTTAGGTGCCGACCTTGACCCCAAATTCAAAATGGCCATGGACTCAATCGACATTGATGGGCTCCAGCACCTCTCCCCCGTAGATATACGCAAAGTGGCGGAAATGGTTGCCAGTGGAAAACTCAACCCCGAAACCGCCGACGCACTCTTTGCCAAAGTAAAAGACATAGACGCGGACATTAATGAATCCAACTTCCTAAGCACACTATACCGCGCGGTTGAATCCGCCAACCAAGCCAAAGCCCTCGATAAAGCCATTAAAGAAAAAGCCTATAGCCAAGTTATGGAACTTATACCTAAAGCGGATAGGGGAATGATTTCCAACATGCCCGAAGACGGCATTATGGCCTTAAAGCGTTTACTGGATGCACGGGACTCAGGCACAGCAAGTGAGCGAGAAAGCCTATATAGAATGGCCCAGCAAGCCAACCCCGACCTCTCCAGAGCCGATTTTGAGCGCACCATAGACAGCGGCATTGCCAAAGCAAAACAAGAATACCAGCTACGCCAGGAAACAGCCCGCAAAGAGCGCGAGAAACACCTATCCTTTGTGCCCGAGGGCGAGCGCCGTCTTATTTCCGAACTTCCCAACCACGCCTTGATTGAACTGCGTATTCAGCAACAACAAGGGCACAGCCTTTCGCCCGCAATGCAGCAAAAACTGATTGATGCCGCACGCCAATACAACCCCGATATAGACGTTGAAGCACTGAGCGCCGCCCTCAAGAAAACCGTTGCACAAGAAGCCGAAGCGGTGTCCGCAGATAAAATGGCACATATGAGAAGCGAACTGGAAGCGGGTTTACCGCAGGGGCAGCGGGCTCTTACTCGGGAAGTGCCCATTCTGGTTATGAGCGACGCCGAATTTGAAGCCTTTACCCGCTCCGCAAAAGGTCAGGCCGTAACCTTAATACTACACGGTCGCCCAGTCGTAGTTATGCGAGAGGGTGCAGACCCCAGCGTTCTCCGCGAAGAGGGCATCCATGTTCTGCAAAGCAAAGACCCGAAATGGGCAGAAAAAGTGGGCACCCTCGACGAAAGCACTCTGGCCAACTGGGATCAACTGCCTATTGCCCAACAAATTGTGCTGTACAAAAACAAACTTGATATTGAAATCGACGCGCAACAACGTCTCATTAAAAACCTCGGAATGGATATTGCCTCGGCAACCGACTCAAGTGTACGCGCCCAACTGCAAAATCGACTGGCGCTAACAGAAGCCTCGCTATCTAACCTAGTTCGCCGTTCCGGTGAAGTGAACTCTCTATCGGAAATGCACCTACTAGCCATAGCCGCAGGCTCCATGCAAAAACCTCAGTGGTTGGACCAGCCCGCACGACTATTTAATAAAGGCGAAGCAGAACAGCGAAACAATACCGAACCAATACGAGAAAATATTTCCGACTACAGCCGAGAGTTTATCGACGAGTATATTGGTGAAGGCATACCCAAAGCCGATGCCGATGCCGTCCGCGCCCTAATTAAAAACATACCGCTGGAAAGCCTACGGGTGATAACCGAATTCTCGGATACCCCTGAGCAAATGCGCAAACTCATCGCCAACTTTGATAAATCCGATGCGCCCTTCGAGAGAATACATACGCTCGCCACGCATTTGAGAAAACTCAGTGGCGACCAGGCGAAAAACATACTCACCCAACTTTCCAGCACAAGCCGCCGCCCAACATTTGATAAATATATCCAGGGAATAACCGCCCTGGGTGCATTGCGTCTACCCGACTCCGCATACCGTCGGTTAATCGGCGCGGCCATGGGCTCAGGCGCCCACTCCGATAAACTGAATTCGGGCAACCTCAAACTTGTCTTAGATACCGTCTTCCCCAAAGAGGGTGGACCGAATATCAAGCGCTCAGAACTGTTGAAACTATTAAGACTAAACCTAGACGCCGATGGCAGCGTGACTCGCAAACTAATGCAAGTATTGCAACAGTCCCCCAATGCTAGGCAGACCTTATCTAAAATGCTAGATGTCGCCGCACGTCTAGGCCCAGGTTACTCAAGTGACCTACTGAAATTTATTGCATTGGGCAATAATACTGCCAGTGCCTTAAAAGTTATTAACGACCTTCATGCACTGCATAAAAATACACCCGTTAATGAAACATTGGCCAACCTCTTTGCCATGCTAAACCTCACCGAATCAAGCGGTGTTCGTATGCTGGATAAACTGGTGAACCTAACAGGCCGTCTCGACCCGCAGGGCAGAAAAGCGCTAGCCGAATTTATTGAACGAACCGACCAAACCAAACACGCTGAATTTATTGAATCCTTTACCCGTCTACATGAAAAGGTTCTTAAACATATTCAAGGGGATTTACTGCCAGGCCAAGAGGGCCGTCTACTCAACCTAATTATCGAAATGGCGTCCACCCGAGCGCAGTGGAATGTCTTTACACAACATGCCGAAAACTTCCTAACCACACTGCACGCACTGCGCTCCTCGAATACACTGCAAAATATCGTTATTAAAGGCAAAAATGGCGCGCCGGACAAAACCGTTGACGGCGTGCAAGCCATATTGGATCACATCACCAAAACCAAAGATCCAGGTATGTCCGATGACGACCGGAAAGCGACACTTGACCAGCTTGCCGCAGATATCACCGCAGCCAGTAAACAGCTCTATAAGCAAACAAAGGACGCTGATAACGGAACACTTCACAGCCTAGCTGACAGAGAGGGCCTATTAGTTGGACAAGTTAAAACCCTAGAAAGCGGAGCCGGTGTTCTAGCAGGCAAAGACGCCTGGAAAGAAAAACTGGCCAACGCGGCGCCAAACTGGAAAACCATGCAAACCGCCGACTCCACACGGCATTTTGCCGACCTGCTAAAAGACGCCTTCCCGCACCTAAACAACTCGGACTCCCAAGGCCAACTTGCGCTTATGATGGGCTTGCGCCCCTGGTTTGAAAAGCTTGCAGAAATCAAAGGGCTAGACCCCAAAAGTAACGACACCGATATGCAACAACAGCTTCAGGCCCTACTCAAACCCCTAATCGATACAGGCTTAAGCGGAAGGCACAAAGATATAGGCAGCTCAGCACGCTTTGAGGCACTTTCTCGAATCTTCAAAGAAGAAACCGTTCGTATCAGCCGAGAAAGTAAGCAGGCACAAGATGCACAAATAAAACAAGATATGACCAACGAGCTGATTAAGCGCATGAACTTCGCTGACTTAGCAGAGCTTAGACAGCGTCCAGATGGCGATATTTTAGAAAACCACCTGAACGTCTTAGTTGAACGCATGATGAAATACCAAGAAATGGACAACCTAGCCGGGAGCCTAGCGGGAGCCAGCAAAGCGGGCATAAAACAAAATGTAACCGAAGTCATTGGCGAAATCGCACTCACACTAAAAATGCTGGATACACGACGGGATATGCTACTTGCAGCCCCCTTTGGCAAAGGTACAGGCTTCGACCAAGTTTGGATTAAAACCGATACAGGCCAATTAGATGGCACTATACTTGAAGTCTTAGTTGGCGAAGCAAAAGGCCCTAATGCCAGCCTGGGCAACCCCAAAAAAGGGGCTCAAATGTCACTTCGTTGGGTTGCCGAAACACTCAACGAAATGGCCGTATCCAAAGATGAAGATACACGAAAACTTGCCTTCCGCCTGATTAAAGCCGCAAGCTTGTTGGGCGGTAATAGCCCTCCACTCAAATATACCGGGCGAGTAGTCGAAGCCGTAGAAGCCAAACCAACCGATGATAAATCCTTTGCTTTGGGCCACCCACCACGCTATTTTACCGCTGAAGATACCACTCAAAAGGGAAGGGGTTCCGACGGCTACGACTTTACAAACGAAACCCTAATAAAACCTGAAGATATTGACTTAAAAAATACGCCTTAGAAAAAATAAATAGGCACTGATTCGAAAAACTGATCGGATAACTGAATGTTAAATCATATAGAAGACAAAGCAGCGGAAGACCTACTTAACTTTTACCGCTCCCTACTCAAAGAAGACATTAAGGACGAAGCCAAATTCAAGGCTCACTACACCATAGGGCTACTACTCTGGCGCAACCAGGGGCAGGCTGCAATCAAAGATATTACCGCCGAATTTCGTTTAGCCGCCAAAGAAGCCATCGAACTAGTGAGTATACGAAAACCCAATAAACAACGAACCAGTGAAGATGTCTTTGACTTTATGGCGCCCGTCTTTGTCGCCTTCGTATTTGGCACCCTCGAAGACAGAACAACATTGACAAAAATACACCGTTCACAATGGGCACCGCCGGAAGATGAAAACTTCCAACCCTTAATAGAACTACTCGATATGCTTAGAAGCGTTGCAGTAAGCAGAGAAATAAATAACGAAGCACTTCACATTATTGTGCAAGCGAACCAACATTATGGAGTACACCCATTTTATCGCCCCTGGATTAGCGAACTCACCGACGCCCTCAATGCAATAGCGCAGGGCAATGGAAAAGGTTTGGAAGCCGCCTGCAACGAACTCTATGACCTACACGAAGAAGAAGCACTATACGCAAGCTTAAAAACAGATATAGAGGGCCTACTGTGCTTTTGGCTTTTAATAATAAATGTTTTTGCTAAATCAAATGGCATGAACTTTATTTTTGAATCGCCATATATTCCGGAAATTGACAATACTGATTAACTTACTACTGAGTCACTAGAAAAGAATACCCCTCTACACAAGATCTTCGTAAGCAGGACGCCAACGTAGAGCGTATACGGAAGTATTGACAGAGTATCTTGTGTAGAGGGGTATTCTTTCCTTCTGTCCTGCTAGTAACTTTAGAAAAACGTAAAAATACAAGGAAAGAAAATGCAAGTTGCTGAAGTTTCAATATCCAATCAAAATCCTAAATATGGTCCGTTAAAAGGATAATGTTGTGTGAAGCCGGGAAGTTATATTAAAGGAACGTACTTTTTAGGAGGGGCGGGTTTAAATGGGCTCTATATACCAAAATTAATTAAGGTGTTTCATAATGTGGACATCAAAAGTGCCATCTATCTTGATCGTGAAAAATGGTCGGCGGGTCAAAATATGGATGCTTCAGTTGGTGTGTTCTTTGGTCGGGAGTATGACCCTCGTTTTCCTATGTTACTCCGGGTTTATCCAAACTTATACAAACAATTTAACTTAATTGGTTATTCTTATGGTTCACTAATTGCTGCGCAATTAGCAGTAAAGTATGCACGACATGGTTCCATTGTAAATCATCTTGTTCTAATCGGCAGTCCAATTAGTGAGCATTTTTTAAATATTGTAAAAAACGTAAAAACAATTAAAAAAGTTATTGTTATCAACCTCGATAAACATGGTGATCCCATTTATGCTGGCATAGAGACACCTGAATTAATTGTGAATATTCTAACATTAAGAGAGCAAATGAAAACCTCAAGAGGTCATTTTTATTATGCCGAAAAAAGTTCTGTCGGTGATAAGCGGCGTAAAGAATTGGCAGAAGAATTATACAAAATAGGATTGCGTTAATGATTAAAAAAAAAGAACTTGTATCTTATTTTGTATATGCACTGTCTATTGTTTTATTGTTGGGTGAGGGATTAGATGTCACCATATCTTTTAAAGAATTTATTCTTGCTGGTGAAGGTATTGGAGTATATGGGGTTCTAATTTATTATGTGATGGCATTTTTTAGTATAGTTTTATGGGGTATATCTTATTATTTATTTCAAAATAAAAAACTAGCCTTAATATACTGGGTATTATTCTTAATAATCACAATATTTATTGCTATACAACCAACATGGTGGGCAGCTCCATAATTAATGGGCGCCAATGAATACACCTGTGTTTGTAGATCTGGAAAAAATATGAAAAGCCTTGTAGTGATAGTCGTTTTGATATTTTCGTTTGTATTGAGCGTAATTTCGGTTGGAGTTTATTACGAGAACAAAGTTGAAAGTATTAAAGAAGATATTATTTCAGAAGAGGTGAAGCTATTGTCCTTGGCCGTTAATGTAATGACTCCTTGTGACAAGCTTTTGAAATCAAATGGATGAGTTTACGAAGAATATGGTGATTATACTGTGTTTTGGGAATTGTACGCGGACCAATCCATGGTTGCTAAACTATTAACCCGGCGGATAAATAGGTCTTCCTGACCCATTTATCCGTCGCCCCTTAAAATACGGCGCAGTTGTGCGCATCGAGCGCAGCGAGATAACAGCCGCAGGCTGGCCCGTAGGGTGAGACACAGCGGATGGTTGATCTAAGACCTAACTTATATATAGGTGAGTTTAGGGATGACTACCGTGATTTAGATTACGTACCAAAAACTAGGACTCTTTCTATTGAAGAGTTGGGTGTATTTAAGTGATGAAATTGCTACTGTTACTTATGTTGGTGGTGTCCTTATTTGGTTGCGACAACCCTGAAATAAATATAAAACCAAAAGGCGTTCCAGATACAGCCTTTTGGGTGGGTGGCTCTGATGGTGGTGTATATATAAATATTAAACAAAATAAAAAAATAAAAAATAAGTTTTATACCGAAATATATTTTGATTCGACTGGAGAGATTTGGTATGAAGGCTGGCTATATTATTCAGGAGATAAATCTTTAAATATCAAAGATAAGTCTATTTATTCCTTTTGGGATGGAGATATTCTTTATTTGGTCAATAATGAAACTCTAGTTAAAAATCCAAAATAATCTAACAAATAAAGGTAAATAGCGTGGAACTGCCATTGAACCGTATTGTTGAACAAGCCCATTGCTCAATCGTTGGCGTTGTTTTTTATAAGGGAATAAGCTAAACGCTATGACCTATACGAAGAAAAAGCACTATGCGCAAGCTTAAAAACAGATATAGAGGGCCTACTATGTTTTTGGCTCTTAATAATAAACGTTTTTGCTAAATCAAATGGTATGAACTTTACCCTTGAATCGCCATATATTCCGGAAATTGACAATACTTATTAATTTGGTTTTAGAAAAACATATTTATTAAAATGGTTTTTCTACAGTTTCGTTAGCTCCAAAAATGATTTCCGGTTAGCACATCCTCGATCAATTATTCAAATGTATCTGACAATAGGCTATTTTGGGCTTGGTTCAGATCATTCTAAATCTAAAGAAATATGGTTCTGGGAGGTGCTATGAAGAGCGCTTAGATAAGCTATCTTCAATGACAACGGATGGTTGAATATCAAGATATTGAAGGCATTCTAAAAGTATTATCAATAGCTGAAAAAAATGATTTTGATTTAGAATTATAGGCAGCGCAGCCGTATTCTGACTTGATCGAGTTGTTTTATAGACACTTCATATTCTGGTACTGCCAATATAAATAGTATTGATATTCTATATGGACAAAGTGGTAAAGATAAATATTCAGAAAACTCGAAAAACATAGGTAACGCTATGAAAATTAAGAAAAAATAAGATGTCCAGTTTTGATAAATTTAACCACATAACGGACACCCTTATTATTAATGGACATTTGAAGTGTATTTGGGATAATAAACAGCAAAGTGGACAGCCGAAATGGTTGAATCTAGAGGGAAGGAGTTTAACTTGTTGAAAAATATACCTTTTTACCCCAGTTCTGAACTGTCTGATAGAGTATGTTATTGGACAAACTGTCGTTTATCCTACTGTTAGTGTGTCAATAATTTAAATTAAGGAGATAAAAATGACTATATATGTTGGAGCTAGAGATCTTAGTGGTCTTCCAATAGGAACACATCAATTCATTGTTATTACTTATTCGAGTCGTCAGTCGATTATGATTGGAAGGCGTGTTTATGTAACGAGGTTACTTGGTCCGAAAGTTCACGGTATTGTTATCGGGGCGCAAAATAGAGGGACGCTGAATGTTGAGGTATTCGAGAAGGCGGACACGCTTGCTGCTCAAGAACATTTCGGTGGAGTAAAAAGAGTATGGCATAAATCAGATTATGACACTGAAATGAAAATTGTAAAGTTTAACGGCTCTGAGTTTTCATTACATCATGAACGTAAATTAGTTTCTCTTGTGGACGCATACTATATAAATCAAACTTTAGATCCTATTCGCTATCCAACCGCTGGAGCAGGCTTTAATAGCAATAGCTGGGCTCAATCGGTAATAGAATATTCGGGCGGAAAAGTAGGTTCTAACATGAAAGGACTGGATATTTATCATAAGCGTAGAATTCCAGAAACCTACTTTATTCCCTATTGCCCATCCGAGCCACGTGTCAAATTAAATTAATAGGAACCTAGTATGGAAATTAAAAAAGCTTATTTTTTACCCGCAAGCTTATTTGCACTAGGCTTATTTATTTTAATTGTTATTGATTACTCTATTAGGCAGTATACCGGTTCTTTATACAGCCTTGGCCTACCCGAATTAGTATGGTTTTTATTTCAAATACTATTTGCTATAGCGTCCATAGTTTTATTTTTACGAAATATCAGGTTTATACCTATTAAAAGTAAATTGGTGGTTGGTTCAATGCTAATTGTGTCAGGTATTATAATTTATACTTTAATTATCTATGGTTATGTTATTGGAACACAGATAGATGGATTTTAAAAAAACACTAACAAATAAGGATATGTCGCGCTTGCCGCGACATATCTCATTGTTGAACAAGCCCGGAGGTTAACGTCTCTATAGGCAATTAAATAATATTCCGTTTTCGCTTAACGGATTTTTTTGCGGTTCGATCTTTTTGATGGACGAGTTTGATCCTCGCCCGGAAGGCGATTAAAAAAATAGTATTCTCTACATATAACAACCCTCCCTATGCAGTGGGTTTACAGGTGTTTCTTAACTTCTAATGAGGGGTGACGCTCGTGCCGGACGAATACCCACAACGTGCATGTGACCTCTGCAATGTGGACACACTATAGTGGCGGTTTTCTTGGGTGCTGGTTTTGGTCGTTCGACTTTTAGGACCCATTGCAGAATATTTAGAAGAGCTTTGGCATTGCCATGTAAAAAGCCATAGTCACGTGCCCGCCGAAACCCCTTAGGAAGAACATGTTGTAGAAGTAGCTTAATAAAATCCTCACCTAACAGTGTTCGGGCCTTCCACGCATTGGTGTGGCTTTCTCGATAGCGGAAAGTGACTTCAGTGCCGCTGTCTTCAATAATATTTTTGTTACTGATAACTCCTCGATACAGGTAACGTGCAAGGTATTGAAACACTTCTTTCCCTTGTCCCACATTTTTACATTGCACGACCCAGCGAGAGGGCGTTTTCGGTGGCGTCAAACCCGCAGTCGAGAGTTGATTCAAAAACTCCCCCCGGAAGGCTTTGGCTAACGCATGTCCGTTAAACAAATAATCACCTTGGAGTTTGCGCCACTCTCGTCGGCGTCGCTGTATCCCGCCACCGACAACCACGCAATGTACGTGAGGGTGATACCCCAACTTACGAGTATGGGTGTGAAGTACCGAACATAAACCCAACTCACTTTGAAAGCCTTTTTTATTTAACCCAAACCACCTATCGTATTTAACGCATAACGGACACCCTTATTATTAATGGACATTTGAAGTGTATTTGGGATAATAAACAGCAAAGTGGACAGCCGAGATAATGGCTAAATCAAGAAAAGTGGAGTTTAAGTCTTTGAAAAATCTACCTTTTTACCCAAAGTCCGAGTTGTCCGATAGAGTATGTTATTGGACAAACTGTCGTTTATCCTACTGTTAACAGCTAAAGAACTAAAACGGTTTTGAAATTGTGAAAGTACATTTGCAACCGTTGAAAGCACTGTACAATTTATTACCGAGAAGTACACACTACTTCGCAAGCTCAGCAATGTGTAGTAGGGGGTTCTTAATAGGTTGGGTAAGGTTCTTATCAAGGCGGCTTAGTCCGCTTACAATCGAGTTGAGTAGTAAAGGCAACGGAAGTGTCCTATTCTAAGGGCGCACCAAGCCTTCGGAGGGAACTGGGAATTGCATTCCTTTTTCCAAATCCTAAAAAGAACCGTATAATTGCAGGTAATCACCGTTAGCTATGCACCGCGCTGCAGTTAACAAGTGGCAGCAAACTGAAAATCGGTACTTCGCGATTTTTGTGTTACTCGCTAACGCTCAAACATTAACACAAAAACCGCTACGCACCGCTTTCAGTTGTGCCGGGCGTTACATGAAATTAATATGATCCCAGACATCTATAAAGTTGAATTGATAGGAAGTGGCTCATTATCAGTAATGGCTAAGCCCATTTCAGGTGAATGGATTGAGGATGAGTTTTCAGGTATTGCGCGTTTGGGAATTAATCGAATTGTTTCACTTCTTGAGTCGCATGAATATCGAGACTTGGGGCTAGAGAATGAAGATGAGCTCACAGAAAAAAACGGTATGGAGTTTGTTTCTTATCCAATTAAGGATAGAGGGCTACCAAAATCTATTAGTGAGTATTTGAGCTTTACCAAACGTTTATACCATGAAGCGGCAGGCGGGTTAAATACCGTTGTTCACTGTAGAGCGGGAATAGGTCGAACTGGTCTAATTGCGGCTGGTGTATTGCTGCATTGTGGCTTCGAACCGACCGAAGCGTTTCAGCTCATTTCCAAGAAACGAGGTGTTGAAGTGCCTGACACACGGGAACAAATAGACTGGGTGAAAGAAAGCTATGCAGCAATGCCCAACATGTAACAAGAGTATCTTAGCGACATTTTTTAAGTCGCTTGAAAAACAGCAACTTAAAAAATGCGCCAAATACTGGCGTTAGCCATCCAAAGGAAATTGAGTATGTCACCATGGTTAAGTTTTGGAATTTCATGCTTTGCACTTATTGTTTCAGGGGTTACAGCTTGGCTTACCTTTTTCCGCAAAGGAAAGCTTGTGATGACCCAGCCAACGATGATTTTCTTCGGCCCTGATGGAGCAAGATTCGACAGTAATAAGAATAAGATTTACCTAAGAACGCTTCTATACAGCACCGCTAAACGTGGTCAGGTATTAGAAAGTTTGCATGTATCTCTTCGTAGAAACGAATCAAAGCAAAATTTCAATATTTGGGTATATGGCGAGAAAGGTAATCTTAAAAGAGGTAGCGGTCTGTTCGTGCCTCAAGAGGGTGTAACTTTCGATCATCACTTCTTACTGCCAAAAGACGGTGCAAATTTTCAATTTCACGAGGGAGCATATGAGCTGGTTGTATATGCAAAACTTGTTGGCAGCGAAAAAGCCATTGAGCTTACATCTATCAAGCTTAACGTCACTCACAATCATGCGACCGAACTATTGAAGCCTCAGGCGGGTATTTATTTCGATTGGGGCCCTGATCAACAGTCCTATTTTGCTCACATTGACATAAAATCCGACGATGAACAAAGTATGGACAAACTTTTGGAAATAATGGCTAACAATTCAATCCAGCCGACCGCTAAAGCGTCGGCTGATTGAGGCGTTAACAGCTAAAGAACTAAAACGGTTTTGAAATTGTGAAAGTACATTTGCAACCGTTGAAAGCACTGTACAATTTATTACCGAGAAGTACACACTACTTCGCAAGCTCAGCAATGTGTAGTAGGGGGTTCTTAATAGGTTGGGTAAGGTTCTTATCAAGGCGGCTTAGTCCGCTTACAATCGAGTTGAGTAGTAAAGGCAACGGAAGTGTCCTATTCTAAGGGCGCACCAAGCCTTCGGAGGGAACTGGGAATTGCATTCCTTTTTCCAAATCCTAAAAAGAACCGTATAATTGCAGGTAATCACCGTTAGCTATGCACCGCGCTGCAGTTAACAAGTGGCAGCAAACTGAAAATCGGTACTTCGCGATTTTTGTGTTACTCGCTAACGCTCAAACATTAACACAAAAACCGCTACGCACCGCTTTCAGTTGTGCCGGGCGTTAAGCTTCAATCAAAAATCTTACTGTTAAGGAGACTTTAAATGCCACCAGTATCACATCCATTTATGAGTGGGAGGCTTATTTGTTATATCAACTATGTTGATCATGCACCGCCACATATCCATGTAAAATATCAGCAAGACGTAAGTAGCTATAGAATTGATATAAGAACAAGGCAGTGGCTTCAGCCTGGACGGCCATTACCCAATAAATTAAAAAAGCTAATTGAAGCATGGGTGGAAGCACATGAAACAGATCTTATGATTCAATGGAATAATGCCCAGAAACGAATCCCTGTGCGGATTGTTGGATGAGGAATAAACTATGTGGAATGAATTAGAAACTTACCTAAATTCAGAAAATTTCGTTAACGAAAAGGGAATACTAAAAGTAGAGTATGTCAATGAGCACGTACTACAAATTTGGTTTGAAGAAAATCTAGATGTTTCAATTTATGAGCTAGATTTTTTTCCTATAATTTCGTCAGAAGATGCTGGCGAAGCTTTTAAGCCTCTGCTGAGTAAAAATCGTTTTATGCAGGCTGTAGGTAGAAATAATATAACTTGGTATGACGAAGAAACAGGTGACTATAATGAAAATGCTATTGATATATCCCCAGAAGCCATTAAGTGGTTTTGTAAAAAATTTGGTAAGGTCATAAAAGCTTAACGAATAAGGATAAATAGCGTGCAACCGCTATTTATCCGTCTTGTTGGACAAGTCCGGTATTCTAATCGCTGGTGCTTTCTTTATTAGGGAATAAATAATTGGCGGGTTATTTTGTCAAAGATCGATATTTTATATCGATCAATTTTTGATATTACTTTTCGGGCGGCTAACTTTAATTTGTTGCTATCTGTTTTCCTGAATTTAGTTTCTCTTTCTTAATATATAGCACAAACACAAAATTCATTCGTGTTGGAATCTTGGTTTTATTACCAATGATCGCTTCCCCAATATTGTTAATGTCTAAGTGCCCTTTTTATGACGGGGCAGCAGTGTCTATAGACGAAGGATAAAAACGAAACTGCATTGGGATCGGTTTTGGTCGCACGAGTTCAATACTCACTTCTGTCTTGCATTCAAAGCACATCATCTTCTTTTTAGTCTCCCCCGTATTTTTTTGTTTCACGTGTAATATGTTCTGTATTCTTTGAAGCGTCTTCTTCGCATTCCCGTGAAGAAATCCATAGTCTCGGACACGTCGTAAACCTCTCGGCAAAACATGCCTAAGTAACGTCCAGAGAAAATCAACAGCGGGCAGGGTGGTAGTGACCAGCTTTCGTGTCTTACTTTCTTTATAACGAAAGGTGACCCGGCCTTTGCTATTAGTGAGAATATCATTCTCACTAATCACCCCACGATACAAATATCGTGAAAGATATTTAAGGGCCTTATCGCCGGGGCCAACATTAATAACCTTTGAAACCCATTGCTTGGGAAGCCCTAAGGGAAGCTCAATTGATTGCTCAAAGATCATGCGTAGAAAAACACCACGAAACACCCTCGCCAAAGAAAACTCATTCAGAATAAAATTCTGTGGAAGCGCCTTCCAAGTATTACCTAAGCCTTTGAGCATTAAGCCACCGCCAGGCAATACAATATGTATGTGAGGATGGTACCCCTTGTCTCGTTTATGAGTGTGTAAAACGGCCGTCATCCCAAAGGATAAACCAAAATTATTTTTGCCTACCGTTTGCAGTGTTTCAATACTCGCTCGGAACAGGATGTCATACATTATGCTTTGGTACTGCCATGCTGTTTCTCGTAACTGAAACGGAAGTGTAAAGGTCACCAGAAAATACGTCACGGGCAATTGTTTTTGTTGTTGTCGCTCATACCAGGCTTCGCACAATTGATGCTGGCATTGAGGGCAACTACGGTGACCGCAGGATAAAGGAAAGCATCCATTCCTGTGGCAGCCATCACAATGCGTATAAAACTCACCGCAGTGGGATCGGCAGGCGAGCATCGCATCCAACGCCTTACGGTGACCAGGTAACAATTGTTTACCGTAGCGATTGGTTAATGCTAGAGAATGATTTTGGATAAGTTGCTTAATCTTCATGATGATGTGTTCCTTGCTGCTCAGGAATAGTTGGCATCGCAATGAGATTCACAAAATCGTTAATAATCTGATGATTGTTTTTGATGAGCCGTTCAGTGAGTTGAGTGTAAATAGCCGTAGTCTTAGGGCTTTCATGGCCCAAGAGTTGCTGCAGGCTACAGAGATCCATTCCGTTCTCAATACAATGCGTCGCAAAACTATGTCGAAGATTATGAACAGAAACATGCTTATGAATATTGGCTTCATTCACAGCCAGTTGCATGGCTTTTTGCGCACTGCCCTTATCCATAGGCGTATTAGAATCTGTGTGTAAGCTTGGAAAAATCCACTTTTTATGGTGGTGAGTACACCAAAATTGTTTTAGCACGAGATAGGTATTATCAGGCAAAATAACGTAGCGATCTTTACAGCCTTTCCCCTCACGAATATGAACACGCTTGGTTTTACCGTCGATGTCCCCGACGTGAAGGTAGAGACCTTCTGATAAGCGAATACCCAGGGTATAGACCGTGTAGAGATACACCTGATAATGGGTTTTGTGAACACATTGAAAGGTGCGGTTAATCTCATCAGGCCCTAGGATATCGGGTAGATGCTTAGTGATAGGCGGCTTAACCATATCGATATACTCCCAGTCTCGTTCCAAAACAAGTTCCCAATAGCGCATAAAGCCATTGCGATCACGCTTGACGGTACTCCAGGAGTGGGAATGAATAAGTTGAGTAAAGTAAGCTTCGAAGTCGGATTTTTTAAGATGTTTATCGGGGCATCTTCCGCACCATGCAAAGAGTCTTCTGAGTCCTAAGGTATAGGCTGCGATGGTTGATTTTGAGTAGCCTTGTAGAACGAGAAGTCGTTCAAACTGGGCATGTTTTGTGGCAAACTTACGTTTTTGGTAGGCGTTCATAATGCTTTTCCTTAGATGGGTTTATGAAACCTCAAAATTGAGGTATCTAAGGAAAGTGTTGATGATTGTGGTTTTTTTGCCGCGAAGCGGCTTTGTTCAACAAGGCGCTGCACTCTGACGCCCAAAGCTCCGTGCCTTTTGTGTGTTTCGCTTCGCTACACCTTAACACAACAGCAAAGTGGACAGCCGAGATAATGGCTAAATCAAGAAAAGTGGAGTTTAAGTTTTTGAAAAATCTACCTTTTTACCCAAAGTCCGAGTTGTCCGATAGAGTATGTTATTGGACAAACTGTTGTTTATCCTACTGTTAGCTTTAAAAACGAGGAGGAAATAGTATGCAAGTAGCTGAGATTTCAACAACAAATCAAGTTGCAAAACATGGTCCGTTAAAAGGTCAATGTTGTGTAAAACCGGGGAGTTACATTAAGGGAACCTATTTTTTAGGTGGCGCCGGTCTAAATGGGCTGTATATTCCAAAATTAATAAAAGAATTTCACGATGCCGACATTAAAAGCGCAATCTACCTTGACCGTGAGAAGTGGTCAGCAGGGTAAAACATGGACGCTTCTATTGGTGTATTCTTTGGTCGAGAATACGATCCTCGCTTCCCTATGCTGCTCCGGGTATATCCCAACTCGCACAAACAATTTAACTTGGTTGGTTATTCTTATGGCTCGCTAATTGCTGCACAATTAGCGGTAAAATATGCTCGTCATGGCTCAATAGTCAACCATCTTGTTCTAATTGGTAGTCCCATCAGCGAGCGTTTTCTAAATATTGTAAAAGGAATGAAAACAATCAAGAAAGTTATCGCTATTAACCTCAATGAACATGGCGATCCTATATTTGCAGGAATGGGTGCATTTGATTTAGTAACAAGTGCAAGAACATTACAGAAACAGCTTGATAAAAAAGAAGGGCATTTTTATTACGCAAAAGAAGGTTCTATAGGAAATGAACGCCGCAAACAATTAGCAGAAGAGCTATATAAATTGGGTTTGCGCTAATGAACAAATTCAAACAATATCTCTCTATTTTATTATATTTTTTATCTATTCTCATAATAATAGGTGTCGGCACAGACACTATACTTATTTCTGGTAAATTAATATCCACTGGGAAAGAAGTTAATATATATGGTCTTATCTATTATTATCAGTATCTATTTTTAAGTATTATTCTTTGGGGTATATCATATTATTTATACTCCCGCACCAAATTAAACATAGCATATTGGGTAACATTCATTGTTATCACTATCCTTGTGATGCTATAGGTGTCTATGCAGTTAAAAAGCTAACGAATAAGGATAAATACGTTCCACCGCTATTAATCTGTCTTGTTGGACAAGCCCTTTGGACTTAGTGTTCGTGGATTCTTTTATAAGGGAATAAATAATTGAAGCGCTAATTTGTCAAAGTCGATGTTTATCTATCGAATATTATTCTTAGGCTTTAACCGTCTAAAAATAATATCGCGTTGGGTGTTAAACACTATACAATAGCTCCAGCATTTGACATGCCGTTAATACAATTTAAGCAGTTATTAAATAGCTTAGCGAAAGTATTAGTTAAGGAATCAGCATGATGAATATTAGTAATAATATGGCTCCTACTTTAATCCAAGCTATACAAGATGCAATAAAATTCAATCAATCTTTATTAGAGAGCGAAACGCTTAGAGATATTGAAGATCATGAAGAGTACTTGCACACTTTAGGGGTTTTGTTTATGCACGCCAAAGACGAATATAAAAAAATCGAAGAAGATGCAGGAATACCACTCACAAAACTAACTAATGAGTAGCGCTAACAAAGCAATGCAGTCGAAGCCTCCCCCCATTAAGTAGTGTTCTGGTCAACCATTACCGGACACTTTTATTGGTAAATTTTCATACTCAACCGGCGACATATCATTATTAGCCGAATGCAATCTATCCACATTGTAATATTTCATATAATCCGCAACATCTTTTTTAATATGCTCACGAGTAGATTGGTGAACCTTCAGTATCCAATCATGTTTCAGACTACCAAAGAAACGTTCCACTACCGCGTTATCCCAACAGGCTCCCACGTCACCCATCGACGACCTCATCTTCAACCTTGTAATGAGCTTTTGGAAACCTTTACTCGTGTACTGAGATCCTCTGTCACTATGAAATACGCAACATATATTCCGGAAATTGAAAATACTTATTAACTTAACTTAACTTAACTTAACTTAACTTAACTTAACTTAACTTAACTTTAGAAAAACGTAACAGTGTGTAGGTTGGAAAAGCCGGAGGCGCCTTCCGACATAACCATACCCTCACATGCCCCAATTTAATCCAACCGATCCCATATGAAAACACGCTCCCTTACACGGTAAACGTTGGAAGGCGCCTCCGGCTTTTCCAACCTACAGGGTATTTTTAATTTATTTCGGTGTACGGTCGTACTTCGCAAGCTCAGCAATGCGTAGTAGGAGGTTCTTAATAAGGTTAAGGTAAGGTTGACCACTACACTATGGTGAGAGTAGCTTTGAAGAGCTAATAGTTGTTCAAACTGGGTGTATTGTGTGGCAGACTTAGGTTTTTCGTAGGCATTCATAGTCATTTCCCTTAGAGATATTGAGCGAAGCCTCGGTATTAAGGGCTCTAAGGGAAATGTTGGTTAATGTGGGGGTTTTTGCTGTGTAGCGGCTTTGTTTAACAGAGCAATGGCCTAGTCGGCATTTCTTCAAAAATCCACATGTGCTTTGCGTTAGATCTAAGGCGGGCGCTATGCAAGTTGAAGTAAATTTTTCGAAAATAGACTGAAGGCACAAAAAATGAAACTTATAGTTAATAAAGTTGGTATTGGTTGTAAAAATAGCCCTTCAGATGTTAAAACAGTAATTGATCTATTGTCTAAGAGACAAAGTCAGTTTAAGTACAAGCAATGTCTATCAAAAATGATCGTTCCTAAATTCGGGGAAGATCAGTATATTGATAAGCTAATTGATGCCATCAAAATCTTTCAAAAATCATTCCAGAATCAGGTAAAACCATCTTGGTCGATTTATATGACCAAAACTTATACGCACTCAATGGGTCTCGGTTGGAATACGAGTTCTACTGCGCCTCCGGTGATAGACTTCACCCAACTGCTATATGGCCATCATTACACCACATATTCAGAAAGCATAAGATTTACAGAAGTCGTACCTATAACGCTCAAATGGATTATGCAATGTTTTTTACGGCTGATGGAAAAGCCATTCACCAGTCTAACGCTGTCGGATTAACGTCAGTCTTGAAGGATCTTGGATTTAATCAGTTGGGGTCACACGGGTGTGTAAGATTGGCAGAAGAGAACGCTCGTAAATTATTTGATTGGGCGCCAATGAATACGCCTGTGTTTGTAGATCTGGAAAAAATATGAAAAGCCTTGTAGTGATAGTCGTTTTGATATTTTCGTTTGTATTGAGCGTAATTTCGGTTGGAGTTTATTACGAGAACAAAGTTGAAAGTATTAAAGAAGATATTATTTCAGAAGAGGTGAAGCTATTGTCCTTGGCCGTTAATGTAATGACTCCTTGTGACAAGCTTTTGAAATCAAATGGATGGGTTTACGAAGAACATGGTGATTATACTGTGTTTTGGGAATTGTACGCGGATCAGTCCATGGTCGCTAAACTAGTAGTCGGAGAAAACTATTCAAGTGTTGTTGAAACATTTGACAATAACTGTCCTGAAAAATGAGTGTGCTATCTAGCAAATAAGGATAAATAGCGTGTGTAGTGGCATACTAAATTTGGCCACCGAGTTAGAGGTGATATTATCATCACCATTATCCTAGACAGAGAGAGCTTTATGACTCGTGAAGGGTTTTTACAAAAACTAAAAGATTTTTCAGAGTCCTTAACGAGCTATGTGTCCACGAATAGCGGAGACTGGAAAGTAAAAGGATTTATAGATACTGATGAAAGCATATTTACTATTTCCTCTGACTCAAAAATAATTTCTAAAATATTGGAAATACAATTCTTATCAATACTCCCAAGCCCAGGCGGAAAAACAAAAACTAATGACTCAAGTACCCCCAATAAAATCTCAAGGGATCAAAACGAAACTCGTCCCTTGGATACAAAGTATTGTTCCCCAAAATTTTGAAGGAAGGTGGATTGAACCCTTTATGGGGACAGGAGTTGTCGCTTTCAATATTGCCCCTAAACATGCATTACTTTGTGATACCAACCCCCACATTATTAATTTCTATAGTGAAATTAAAAGCGGCAAAATTACAGCCCCAATCGTTAGAAAATTTTTAGAAACAGAGGGAGCAAAGCTTCTTGAAAGAGAAGATAAACACTACTATGAAATTAGAGAACGATTTAACGAAGATCACAATCCATTAGACTTTCTTTTTCTAAATAGAGCTGGCTTTAATGGAATGATTAGATTTAATAGGAAAGGTGGTTTTAATATACCTTTCTGTAAAAAACCAAATCGTTTTGCAAAGGCATATGTAACAAAAATTGTAAACCAAGTTGAAGCAATCGAAAAAATTATCACGCATAAAGACATTGAGTTTAAATGCCAAAGCTTCGAAGAAACAATTGCTGAAGCTTCAGATGATTGCTTTATTTATTGTGATCCGCCTTATATTGGTCGTCATGTAGATTACTTTAATGGCTGGGACGAAGAACAAGAAAATAAGCTATTTAATGCATTAGATGTATCCCCAGCTAAATTCATACTATCCACATGGCATCACAATGATTTCAGAGAAAATGAATTTATTGAATCCTTATGGAGCAAGCACAATATTCTAACGAGAGAGCATTTTTACCATGTTGGAGGTAAGGAAAGTAATCGAAACCCTATGGTTGAGGCGATAATAACTAACTATGACGTTTCTGTTTACGAAAAACAAAAAGAAGAAGGCCAAGAACAGCTTACCCTATTAGAGGAAAATGCTAAATATCGTTCTGGGGGCCAAACACTATACAATAGCTCCAACATTTGACATGCTGTTAAAACTCTATATGGCAAGATATGTGTGTCCAAGATAATTTATTATAGTATTTGTCCAGTTTTAAATATGCTTCTAGATGAATTTATTGGCCTATTATCGAAATTGGCTTTGAAATGCCAAAAAGTCTTTAAGAAAGAGGTTGTGTAAATGGCTAATATTCGTGAACTCGATATAAAACTGAATGATTGGGAAGCAGGTTATATGCTTGAGTCACTTTCCCAAGAAATGAAAAAGCTGAAAAAAATAAATACCGAATCTGAAAATGAAGATGAAGCAGCCGATGCTGGAAATGATTTTTTAGAAATCTCTGGGCTATTTGAAAGAATGTCTTCAAGTGCTGTGGAAGTCTTTGGTGAACAAATTCTTAACTTTAAGCGAGAGCAGGACTAACAACAGTAAAAAGAGGGTGATTATATGCAGGATTAGATTAATCCTGAGATAGAAAACCAAGCTATGGGCGATTGTTCGGCTTAATAAACGACTTTCTTCACTATTAAATACGCTCAAGTATTGAACCCTCAAAAAGCATTCCTTGATAAATGGCTGCATTATATTGAAGCTGCGGATACGCTTGGATTACAATGTGAGACAAGCTTTAGCCGCAACTAAAGCTCTCTTTTTCAGTAGTTCGTCTACAGCTTGGTTCCTCTTATAGTTTCGTTTAGTTACGGTAATAAATTGCAGGTGGTTGCCATTACAAAGTTGAGTGTTGGGCGCCACATTACAAAGGTATTAAATTAAAAGGAGGTCATTCATGGCAATATTAAGACCAAACTTCATAAAGATATGGGGGTACTTTTCAGAAGTAATGGAGGTGATAATTTATCGTATTGGGTTTGGACTGTGTAGGGGGTAATTGGTTTGGCGTTTACTTTGGTTATTCTAGCGGGCGGATGGTTATCACTAAGGTTGAACAAAAAGCACCTAACGAATATGGAGATGTGAATTTATACGCCAGATATTATGTTGCCACATACCACCAGAAGATCGATTGTGCAGACTTAGCAATAGTTACTTTAATCGAATTTGCAAGGCAGGAAAACCTGCCCGTAAAATTCAAATATTATAAAGATGGCTGGCAATGGCTAAATTATGCCCTTCAATCTGATGATGCTCAAGCATTCAAGAAACAGGCTAAAATGATGCTTGGCGCTTTGAACATCATCGACAACACCATTAAAGTTCAAATACAAACTGCAAAATCTGGTGGTTTCATTATGTCCAAGTGGAACAATAGCCTTGGTCATACTCGTGTAATACATTCGGTAATACCAGTACAAAATAAATTTAAAGTAATATGGTATCAAGGCAACCTTCCCCCCGTGCGACCAGAAAAAAGGGAGGATTTCTTTTCAAATATTCAGTCTGTATATGAAGAAAAACCAAGGAGATGGAACTTTGAACAATTCAATGATTAAGCATTCAGTATTTATTACGTTAATAATTCTTGTACTTCAAGGTTGCTCAAGTACTCAAACAACGGAAGAAATTGTGTCTTGCTTTACAAGCAAGACACGGCTATCAGTTGCAAAGGCAGACGAGAAAAATTATCGTATCTTTGTTGTAACAAACAAAACTAAATCACTAAAGAAACGTTTGCAGTCTTCACAAAAATGCTTTGCTAACACCAAGTGGTCAAAAGATTGGCGTATCAGTGTATTTACCAGCATAAAATATGCAGGGTATAAAGATGAGCCAAATATTATCCCACTACATAAAAATAACAACTGGGCAAAAGCCTATTTAGCTGAGTACATTGGCTCTGAAAATAAATACATTAGTATGCCTGCCATCCAACCCTGAGTTTTCAAGTGTATTGATTAACGTACATATACAGGCTGCGATGGTGGATTGAGAATAGCCTTGAAGAGTCCTAATGGAAAGCTAGAAGCACAGGTATCATCGGGAAAGAATAAACTCTGGTATATTTTCCGTGTCAAAATGTTGGTAAAGCATCTCAAATCAAAATATGGAGAACCCGAAGATTTTAAATCATCAGAATATAAGAAAAAGTTAAAAGACAGAAAAGGAATAATTGTTTTTGAAGTGACAGGCTGGTCAGATGCAACTGGCCATGCAGACCTTTGGGATGGCAAGAAATGCTTGTGGAAGTCCTATGGAGGGCTGGCTAATAAAATTTTATTTTGGGAAGCATTAAAATGAAATATTTCGTATTAACTGTTTTTGCTATATTTATATGTTCATGCTCAAACCAAGATATAGATAAGAATAATTATCAAAAAACATCAGATGAGTTATTAGAATTTGCCAAAGCAAATTGTTTTTTCTGGTATTTTAAAAAGAAAAATTATGATCTTAACGATATAGGATCAATTAGTGGAGGAATAGTAGAGATGGGCTCATACTCATCTGAAAAATATAGGCAAGTTGCGCTTATAGTTAAAGGCTATAGCCCTTCAATACCTACAAAGCAAAATATTGATATTGATCTTTTAAAGTGCTTTAAGCTTGAAAAAGATCCGTATTTTATACAATCTCTTAATGCAATTAACTAATTTCTTACAAGGAATTGCAGCGGACAAGCCGCTGAATGTGATGTTCAGGCTGTAGGAAAATAACGATATAGCAGACACTCATATTATTAATGGACACTTGAGGCGTATTTGGGATAATAAAATAGCAAAGTGGATCGTCGAGATAATGGCCAAACCGAGAGGAAAGGAGTTTAACCTATTGAAAAATATACCTTTTTATCTCAATTCTGAGTTGTCTGATACAGTATATTACTGGACAAACAGCCGTTTACACTACAGTTAGGTGGATATGAAAAAGTTCTTCTTATATATCTCAGTCATTTCTGTTCATGCTGCGGTATCAGTAAGTATCTTTATATGGTCATTTACACTAGGGATGCAAAGGTTTGATTCAGGAGAAACTGAAACTCAATTAGAAATGGTTCTCTCGTTTCTATCTAATGTTTTATATTTTCCTATTGTTCATCTTTCTCATATGGCACCAAAAGGTATTTTTCCTGGTTTGGTAGGGTATATACCTGTATTGTTAAATAGTTTTTTATGGGCTTACTTATTAATTTTTATTTGTAAAAAGTTAAATGCAAAATCTACCTAACGAATTGCAGCACAATCGCCCTTCGGGCTGGGTCTCCGGCATTGTCACCTTTTGTGTTAGAGGTCGCGTGCCCATATGTTAAAGATGGATATGCCTTCCTACAAAAAGATGAAGCTAAAAAGCTAATTGTGGATTCACTTAGTTTAAATCCACGAGAGCCTATCAAGTTTGTATCTGCTGCTCTAGGTTGTTGCGCTGACTACGAGGAATCTTCGGTAAATTGGTAGAAGGTATGGCAAGAGGCACTATGGACTTAAAGGCACTATGGACTTAAGAGACACTATGGACTTAAGAGACACTATGGACTTAATCAGAGGTTCCTATAGTTTAAGCTATTAACCGATAAGCTCAAATTATAACCGTTGGTAAAAATTAAAATATTGCTTTCCTATTTATTCATTAATATTTCTATATTCATTAATATCCTTATTGTTTAAAACAATACCTTATAACAGTTGTTTGAATGTCAACTTGCTTATGGGGGCGCCAAAAAATGCAAAGAATTAGCCTTGATAATAGTCATGTGCTAGTTTTCTTGTTTGGCATCAAAGTATTTTGATGATTTTTATGCTCAATCAATTTTATTTATTTCTCATAATGTGTCCCAATAAATCTCAGGTTGTCGTATATCGCCATTGATTTATTTGGTGATAGTTTGGCCTGAGTATTTTTAATACTGTGTTATGGAGAAATATTTTTAAGGTTTAACGCTATTTAACAGGAAGGGTAAAAAGTGATCACCAGAAAATACTTACTCACTATAACGGCTACGGCTTATTTTGGCCTTACGGCCTGCGCACCAAATCTACCGTCCTCAACTAAGCAAGAGGGCAAGTTTGCCCAGGCATTGTTGGCCGATTATGTTGATAAGAATGTAGGGAACGGTTGCGAGGCGCAGTTGGGCGTAGCTGGAAACGAATATTTTAACGACTTGTTAAGTAATGCGTCGAATTTTGCTAATCCAACAGAAATAGATTTTACTCCGGACACCGGCGTCCGCTCAATTATGCAATTGCGTTATCGCAACTTTACAATTGCTAATTGTCAAACCGAATTACGCGGCTACTTTGGGCCCTGGTCAATTCGCGATAAAGCGACGGTTGGTTATGATCGGCCACTTGGTCCCTCAATGAAAATCAACCCCGGAGATGTTTACAGTTCGATTATTATTAATAATCTCCCCTCTAATTCGTCTGATATACCCGATAAAACTGAATCTTTACGCGCCCATCATACGAATACGCCTGCACATAAGACCTTTGGTGGGCATGGTGGTAAATCGACACGAGAGGGGTATGAACCGCCCACTGATACTATGGCGGAGCCAAATATTCCTCATGATTTCAACGTGACCAATATGCATACCCATGGCTGGCATGTGAGCCCAACGGATAATTCCGACAATGTGCTTATTGCTATTCCCCCTCGCTCGGAACAAGATGAGTTCACCATCGACCACATATACAATCAAACCATTAACCTGCCCAAAGATCATGTTGCTGGTACATTTTGGTATCACCCTCATAAACACGGCTCAACCACTATTCAGGTTGGGAGCGGTATGGCCGGTGCGCTTATTGTCGTTGACGATAAAAAAGGGTTGGGAGCAATCCCTGCCATTAATAGTGCAGTAGATAATACTTTTGTTCTGCAACAGGTTGGCTACGGAACCGACGGCTTAATAGAGGATTATACGAATCTGCAACAGAAACCTTTTAGTGAGCTGAACCGCCCAACCTTACTCAATGGTCAGGTTTTTCCGAAAATTACAACCAAGAAAAATGAAGTGCAACGATGGCGTTTTATTCACGCAGGCATCACAGTGGGAATTGCACCAACACTTGTATCCAAATTACCCGATTGCGCCAAAGAGGTAACGAATGAAAATAGCCCCCTGCTTAACCCGATTTCAGGAGGGAGCGGCGATGCGTCTTATTATGGCATTCACAATCTTGATGTGATCGCGCTGGACGGTCTGCCCACAGGCAATAGCTTTAGTACACCTAGCGTCACCTTGTCTCCGGGTTATCGGTCAGATGCCCTTATAAAATTCGATTTTGCTGAAGTAAACCAAACCTATTATTTGGTGGATGCGAATCGCACTGCCTGTAATGCTCCACAGACGGGCGAAACGGATTACTGGAATTCAGCACGGTTTGTATTGGCGCAGGTGGACGTTCAAAGTGGCGACGCCCAGTCAACGGCGATGCCCACCGCCGCACAATTACAGCAAGCCCGCGACGATTATTCATATCCTGGTGGCCCGATAGAATCGCTATCTATTAATCAAATGACGGCCAAAACCAATTATGTGCATTTTGCTGCGGAAACCTTAGCGCATAATAAAAGTAACCCTGGCGATGCGCTAAGTTATTGGTGCCCGCGTGATGGTGGCAATTGTGAACCCTGTAATGATCAGAACGTAACGGCCAATGGCAATCAATGTTCGACCTACGATGAATACCAAGCGTCACCAGAGAAAAATGACTTTTGGTATATTGATGCAAACGGCAACAAAGAATCTGTGGGCATTTACATGGTGTGTAAACTATTTGATGAAAACGGGGATACGCAAATACCCGGCCCACAAGTGGGACCCTATGGCAAGTGTATGACATTTAATTCCAAAGACGAATTTGTGAATCATTTAAAATTAGATACCGCCAGCGCTTGGTATGTTTCGTCTCAAGGAAGTAAGGCTACGCATGTATTTCATATTCATGTTAATCCCTTTCAAGTGGCTCGAACTTTAGTCGAATCGAATTATACGCCCGTTAATAATTCCGCTGATAATTTGGTCTGGAAAGATACATTAACCGCGCCTTCTATTAACGTCGGCTATAATTCAGCAAAAGATAAGCTAGTACTCAACCCAGGAGACAGCGAAGAGCCATTAACAACCTCCGCAACCGCCCAGTTATTGTCTCGGTATACTGTGTTCCCAGGTGCGTTTGTACAACATTGCCATGTATTGAATCATGAAGATCAGGGCATGATGCAAATCGTGGAAGTTGAGCCCTAGAGGTTGAGCCCTAATAGAAATTAATAGTGTGGGTATTGTTTGCTTAACGCCAAATTCAAAAAGAGAATTTGGTGTTAAGCAACTGTTTATTTAAGCAACCGTTTATTTAAGTAACTATCGATCTAAATAATAAAATAGGAAATCCGTTCGTAAAAATTAGCGAGCTTTACTACACTTCTTAACTACACTTATTGTTTCGAATAATTTAAAGGCTTGGAAAGCAATTAATGTCTGACAAAAAAAGATCTCCTGCCTCGTTTGATCAGCAAGCAAAAAACTATAATTCGCGTGCTGGGCTTAGCGAAGATTTATGTAAATTAATTGCCGGAACAATAGAGCAGGCCGTTGGTTTAAATGAAAGTGATGTAATCTTCGAGCTGGGTTGCGGTACTGGGCAAATTGGTAGTGCATTGGACAAACTGCCGAGCCAATATTGTGGGGTGGATTTATCCGCAGGTATGTTAGAGGAGTTTGGCAATCATCACCCGGATATTCAAGGCACCTTGACGCAAGCAGACGGGCGGGAACCTTGGCCAATCGAAAATAATTCAGTCAATCTAATATTTGCTTCTCGCGCTTTACATTGGATCGACGTGAATCACATAGTCAGTGAAGCCTTTCGCGTTAAGGATAATAATAAAGCCTATCTGTTGGTTGGGCGAATCGAAGGCTCAAAAAATAGCTGGGAAAAACAACTACGCAAACATATGCACAAACTATTGTGTGATAACGGCCTTACACCGTTAGATGGGCAGAAACACATAAAAATTTTACGTGAAGCTCTTTTAGCGGTCGGTTGCGAAGCAATTGAACCCATTACCGTGTCGACTTGGCATACCAAGCGAGACTTAAAAAGTGTTATTCAGAACTGGCGAGGCAAAGACGGCCTAGCAGGCGCCCAACCCTCTGCCTCACTAAAAAATTCCATATTAAATGAATTGCAAGAATGGGCTGAAGGGCATTTTGACACACCTTTACCTACTCGCTCAGAACGAAGTTACGTTATTTATGGGTTTAAATTAACCTCCTAGAATAACGATTATAAAAACAGAACATAAAAACAGAGCATAAAAACAGAACATAATAAAAACCACAAGCCGCAATAGGGTAAATTAATGGATACAAATATATTAACCACACTTGGCGCCAAGCTAATGAATGGCTCCTTAAGCGATCAAAATTTATTGGCTGAAACAACCCAAAAAGAAGTTGTCCAGATATTACCCAATGCCAATGTAATAAAGTTGGGTGGTCAAAGTTTTATCGATCGCGGTAAGGCGGCGGTATTCCCTGTAATAGAAGAGATTGTAGAAAATTTAGCGCATCACGAAATGATTATCGGCACGGGTGCGGGCACACGGGCACGACACGCATACAGCGTTGGCTTGGATCTTGGGTTACCGACAGGAGCCTTAAGTGTTCTAGGGACATTTGTGAGTATGCAAAATGCACGAATGATCAACTATTTATTAGCCAAACACGGTATTCCATTTATTGAGCCCGCCCAATTTGCGCAACTTCCTTTGTATTTGGCCGAACGTAAGGCTGCTATATTTTTTGGTATGCCGCCCTATATTTATTGGCATGAGACGCCCAGCGTAGGCCGTATACCGCCGCATCGTACCGATACGGGTTGCTATCTCGTGAGCGAAGTACTGGGTAGCAAGTCAATGATCTATATTAAAGATGAAAAAGGGCTCTATACGGCAGACCCGAAAAAGGATAAAAACGCTCAGTTTATACCCAGGATATCCGTAGACGAATTGATCGAAAAAGATCTTCAAGATGTTGTGGTGGAACGAGCTGTTTTGGAATTAATGAAAAATGCGCGCAATCGGAAACAAATACAAATAATTAATGGCCTTGAGAAAGGGAATTTAACCAGAGCGTTAAATGGTGAAGAGGTCGGAACGGTTATTTATGCGGAATAACAAATAGCTAACATTGACATAAAGAACCCAAAAATTTAACGCAACTTACATCGGTGAACTATATCCAATGAGTCAGAATGATAATAAACCAGACAATCGACACCACATGAATTCAATGCTAATGCGTGAGAGCCTATTAGACAAAGATGTGGTCCGCTCTACAGAAACCCCCGTGGTGAGTATGCTGCCGTATGCTCAGGTCATTAAGTTGGGCGGTCGTTCCATTATGGATGCGGGTAGAGATATTACGTTACCTGTAGTGGACGAAATAGCGGAATGCCTAAAAGGGCATAAGTTAATTATAGGAACAGGCGGCGGTGCTCGCAGTCGTCATGTATTTTCCATCGGTATTGATATAGGTATGCCAACCGGCGTACTAGCGGAACTGGCGCAAGCGGACGCATTGGGCAATGCGCATATCCTAGGCACTTTGCTTGCCCCTTATGGTGTCGTGGCTATTCCCCCTGAAATGTTTGGGCATCTACTGCCCATGTTCTTGCACTCAGCTCCCGGCGTAATCTTTAGTGGCGTACCACCTTATTCATTGTGGGAGCATCCGCCAGAAGTGGGCAGTATTCCACCTCATCGAACCGATGCGGGGTCGTTATTGTTGGCTGAGTGTTTTGGCTGTAAGCGGTTAACACTGGTTAAGGATGTTAAGGGCTTATATGATAAAGATCCAAAACAGAATAGTGGAGCAACGTTTATTGATGAAATATCCGTTGCCGAGATTAAAAAACGTCAATTCGATACCCTGCCTTTCGAGTCCATTTTATTGGATATATTACCGAATGGTAGGCAAATTAAAGAATTTCAAATTATAGATGGCAGTGAGCCTGGGCATATCAGTGCAGCCCTAAATGGTGAGCATGTGGGCACTATTATTCACGCTGAATAAGGTTTTAGGGCAGCTTATGCGCCACTATAAATGTGGTGATTTTTCTAGCGAAAAAGGACGTAATGACGATTAAGAAACCCATATTAATACTATTTTTAACATCATTTTTAATATCATGGATATTATTATCCAGTGGGTGCGCAGGCCCTAAAAATAATGATAATGAAATTTTAATCTTTGCCTCGGCAAGCTTGCGAAATGTGATGCACGAAGTGGCCGCAAACTATAAGCAAAAAACGGGTGTATCCGTCCGTTTTAATTTTGCGGGTTCGAATGTATTAGCCAAACAAATTGAAGCGTCTACGCAAGCTGATATCTATTTGTCTGCAAACGTTCACTGGGTAAAGTATCTTTCAGATAGGGATCTTATTCACACCTCAACAAAAAAAGTATTTTTGTCCAATAACCTCGTTATTGTTGCACATAAAAGTTCTCCGTGGAGCATTTCGGTACCGTCAGAACTTGCGGAATTACCGTTCAAGTACTTATCGCTCGGGGACCCAAATGCAGTGCCAGCAGGAAGTTATGCAAGAGCGTATCTAAAATCGGTGTACTCAAACTCATCTGCCCAAAAGGAAACCGTCTGGGCGAGTGTGAAAGATAGAGTTTTGCCGGCTCCAGATGTGCGGGCCGCTGCCAGCATTGTAGAGGATATGGAAGGTATTATCGGTATAGTCTATAAAACCGATGCGATCGTATCTAACCAACTCAAAATACTGCATGAAATTACCTATGAGCCAGGGTCCACGTTGGAGCGTGTAAAATATGTGGCTGCTGGTATAAGGAAAGAGATAGGGAAGAACGAGACGTTTCCAAAATACTCAGACGTACAAAAATTTTTGGACTACTTAATTCAAGATGAGGCCCAAACGGTTTTTAAGGGGCACGGCTTCGAGAGTATTTTTGATTCGGGTATTGGGCATAATGAAATAAAAAGCGAAATAAAAAGCGAAACGAAAAATATGACGGACAATAGGGAGAGTAAAAAAGTTGGATAGCGCTACCTTTGATGTTATAAAAATTACGCTTCAGATAGCCAGTGTCGCAACGCTCATAATATTAATTCCAGGTGTACTTATTGCATATGGGTTGGCGAGGTGGAAGTTTAGGGGCAAGCGGCTTGTTTCCAGCTTAGTCGGCATTACACTTGTTTTACCGCCTACGGCGGTTGGCTATTTGTTATTGCAGCTCCTTGCGTCAGATGGCCCCTTGGGGCATAAAACTCTCGGGTTTGATTTAAACATCTTATTAACCTGGAAGGCTGCCGTATTAGCTTCGGCTGTTATGGCCTTACCTTTAGTTGTACGCACCGCCAGAGTGGCATTTGACGGCGTTGACCCTCAACTGGAACAAATGGCTCGTACTTTGGGGTTTGGTCCTATCAAAACCTTCGTTTTTTTTAGCTTACCTTTAGCATCCAGGGGATTAGTGGCAGCAGCAATACTTGGTTTTACTAGAGCTGTGGGTGAATTTGGCGCTACAGTGATTATTGCAGGCAATATACCTGGGCAAACGCAAACAATTGCCTCGGCCATATTTTCTGCTCAACAAGTGGGAGACGACAAGGAAGCCTATGTACTACTGGGTATTGCGATTGCCATTGGTTTTGTCGCAATTTTTGGCGCGGAGACCCTATCCGAACCCAAAAAATTTAATTACAAGGGCAAGCAATTAAAAATATGACGTCCAACGCGCATCTAATGTTTTCTTTGTCTTCACAGTTAGATCAATTTGAATTGGAGGTTGAAGCCGAGTTTAATCAGCTCGTAACAGGCATATTTGGTGTTTCCGGGGCGGGGAAAACGACGCTATTTCAATATCTTGCCGGTCTAAAAAAAGGCGTAAAGGGAGTTATACGCTTTAATGATGTCTATTGGTTAGATAGTGATAATAAGGTTTTTGTTGCACCAGAACATAGGCGCATAGGCTATGTTCCACAAAACGGCCTTCTATTTCCGAATAAAAACGTACGTCAGAATATTTTAATCGCATCAGATCGCATTAAAAAACAAGATAAATACTCCGATTCAAAAACTGTCTCGTTAGAGGCTGTATGTGAACTACTTGATCTGGGGGGGATATTGGACCGATCGGTCGTTGGACTTTCAGGCGGGGAGCGTCAGCGTATTGCGTTGGGTAGGGCAATTTGTTCCGCTCCTGATTTACTCTTGCTAGACGAACCCTTGGCCGCCTTAGATTTAAAATTAAAACGTCAGATCTTGCCTTTTTTATACCGTATTCGTGAGGAGTTAAACATTCCTATGATTATGATCTCTCACTATCCGTCTGAAATTCAGGCTCTTTGCGATGATGTACTGGTGCTGCAAGAAGGCAAAAAAATCGCATTTGGCCCTGCAAAAAAAATGCTACTCAACCGAAATGTATTGGAATTGACGCAAGGTGAATATTATGAAAATGTTATACCTGCTGTTGTGCTATCCGACGAATCGAACGACAGGCAGACGACAACGAGCTTATTAGCCATTGGACAAGACAAACAGCACAATAATGATCAGCTTACCACAGATTATATTGACACCAATAAAACAGACAATAAATTGACAGAGAATCACGAAACACAATTAATAACGGCTCATGTAAAACTGCCGGTAGGCGCTAACCTTATGGTTGGCATTCCCGCGAACGATATTATTATCGCAACCTGCAAACCCGAAGGTCTTTCCGCGCAAAACATTATTTCAGCCAACGTAACGGCTATAGAGCATATTAATGGAAAATACATGGTCAATACGACTGTGGTTAAACCATTTTTGGAACTTAACGCAGAAATTAGTGCGGACAGCCTCAATAGACTTGGTTTTGATGTAGGTGATATTGTTTACCTCGTGATCAAATCTAGTGCATGTATTCTTTACCAATAGTAATCGTTAAATTTAAGAGACAATGACTAGTCACCGACCACTTTTTTTTGGTATCTACCTTCCGAGTTTTTTAATCTCAGTCGCTCAGGGGCTAGTAATACTGCTTATTCCTCTTTTCGCCCTTGAACAGGGGTCATCCTGGTTCGAAGCGGGCTTCCTATTCACACTCAAAAATGTAGGCACGTTATTGTCTAACTTGCCGGGTGGGATTGCCGTTGCTCGAATGGGCGAAAAAAAGGTGATGTTATTGGGAGGAGGGCTGATTGTTATTGCCTGCGTCAGTATTGCTCAATGGCATTCGTTAGCTGGGTTAAGCGTGAGTTTATTGCTTTTTGGTTTCGGAATGGGGTTTTGGACGCTTGCGAGACAAAGCTTTTTGAGTGGCTATTGTCAGTCGAATCAGCGTGGAAGAGTCATGTCAACAATCGCCAGTTTACAGCGGGCCGGCACTTTCTTTGGGCCTTCCTTGGGTGGGGTTTTATGCCAACTGTATAGTTTTGACGTCTCTTTTGCTTTTGCAGCCATACTCGTGATTATTTCAGTCATTCTTATTGGGCTCAGTAGTCAGGTCAAACAAAATGGCGGTAAAGTAAAGTCATTCAAAAAAATCGTCTCAAATCTCCCTCAGTTTGTTAAGCAATACCGTTCACTATTCTTAAATTCAGCCATGTTCGTTGCAATGCTTAAACTGGTAAGAGGGGCGCGTCAGTTATTGTTGCCTCTCTGGGGTTACCATATAGGGTTATCCATCTCGGAAATCGGTTTTGCCTGTGCATTATCTGCTTTTGTCGATGTTATATTGATCTATCTAGGCGGAAGTATTGCAGATAAATACGGACGTAAGTGGTCGGGAGGTCTATGCTTAGTATTGCTTTCGTTGGCGTTATTTTTGTTGCCCTTAAGCGACGATTATCTCCTTTTTACCCTAATAGCCCTATTTGCTGGTATGGGTAACGGTTTAGGAGGAGGAATAATTATGGTGCTGGGTGCGGATTTAGCCCCCACGGAAAATCGAGGGGTATTTTTAGGGGTGTGGCGTTTATTAAGTGATATAAGTGGTGCCCTTAGCCCGGTATTGATTGGTGGCGTAGCAACACTCCTTACTTTGGGCACAGCCTCCGTGGTAAGTGGAGGGTTTGGCATATTGGGTATTGGAGTACTGCTGTTTAGGGTGAAAGAAACGCTAGTTACGTCAGGCGCGGAAACGACTAATTACTCCAAGTAAATTAACCATGGTTTCTCGCCATTTGTTCTTTTAAATAAATTAATAGAAAATAGAACTTTGTTTCTAGGCAACCCCCCTAAATATAAAATACGCGGCAGCACCAAGGCATAAAGCGGCCCATATGTAGTCCATTTTAATAGGTTCCCCCATTACAAAAACGGTAAAGGGTATAAATATCAAAAGCGACATGCCAACTTGCACGATCTGAAGCTGTGAAAGCGTTAATACCTCATGGCCAATTCTGTTGGCCGGAATATGAACACTGTACTCAAAGAAGGCAATCCCCCAGCTTACGAGTGCGGCTATATACCAGGGTTTGTGATTGAGCGTTTTTAGGTGAAGATACCATGCGGTAAGCATAAAAATATTTGAAATAACGAGCAGTAGAATAGTACGGGTAAAAAGCGACGTCATAAATAGTGACATAGAAAATATAACCTATAGCCCTTTCTGGTATATTTGAGCTACCGAACGAATTCTAACCCTTTACTGTAGGGACAAGAGATTCTAGTAGAGAAGATGATGGATGGATTGGATGATAAATGATGAGGGAACATTATACGGTGAATATTCATTAGGATACAATAGCGTGTCAAAGTCGGAAGAAGAAAGAAAAGCCTTCGACCAGCACATTGGAGTTAAAACGTATGGCAAATAGACCAGAAGGAAACAAGATTTGATTGCGATAGTAAAAAAATGGTTACGAGACAAGAATTATGGCTTTATTGAAAATGGCGATGGCCCCGATATTCTTGTTAGAAAATCAGACCTAATCAATTGTAGCTTTCTTAAAGTGGGTGTGAATGTCGAGTTCGAATGCCACCCAGATAAGCAAGGTTTGATTGCTAAGAAGGTTAAACTGAAACCGATTGAAAACAAATACGGTAATCATAAGAAGCCGCACAGGTTTGGTGTTATGACATAAACGTCAATCCGAAAAGCAAGCATCGTGTAAAAGAATTAGTGAAATATATGCAATATATTGGCCTCGAAAATTTACTATATGACCCGGATTTAGTAGACAGTTTTGTGAGGTTGCATGATCTTGCACAGCTTGACAAGCTGGAGTCGATACTCCTGGAAGGAAAAACCAGTGATGATAGGTACGTACTACCAATACTTTATTGGTCTCTGACGTGTGGAAGCTATAAAGAAGAGCAACTGGGATTGTGGGTTTTAAAATCGTCTCATCTACTACCGTCACTACAGAAAAATATTGATTTTGGTTTTCGAGTTGCTGTCTACAGTTGGAGTACAGAAGCACTTAGAACATTTTTGCAACTTGGCGCTAACCCAAATCAATGCTTACTACCAGAGAGGAACGCTCTCGATATTTGTTTGAATCGTATCGACCATTTTTACTCCCGCGATAAGGAAGAACTTTTCGAGGCGGTTGAATTGTTGAGGTCAAACGGGGCTATGCCGTATTGGCAAGAACGCTTTCCAAGTGAAAAAGCATACCATAACTTCTTCGATGACCTACGCTTTTACGATAGCTGGGTAACAAGTTTAATTGCGCTACTTGAGAAGCTAGATACGGAAAGCATTGATACTTGGGTAGCATTGATAGAGCATTCTAATACCAAGGTAAAAAAACCCAGCAAAGCCTGGATTAAAAAAGCGAAAAGCCTATTGCTGACTCTTGAATCTAAAAGACCCATTGAAAGCATTATTGAATTTCTTCGAACTTCTATGAACCAGCGGAAAAGCCTCATCTACGGAGATATATGTGAATTGGGATATCATGATCAGGCATCCGATTCAATCAAAGAGTCGTTCGACCTATGGAAATTGACAGAGTCTAGCCGAAATATACTTAAAAGCTTTATCTGGATACTCCATGAAAATAATGCGCCAGACCTACCCATTGTTTTATCTGAGGTGGCTCGGAATATGTATCACAATCACTATTTATTGGGCATAAGAGACCCAGTACTGGCGAATGTCTGCTTTGAATACCTTATCTCTACCGAAGCTGGAATAAAATTAGCCAAAGAAATATTAACGGAAACTAAGCACAAACCGGCCATAAAAAAAATGACTTCTATCTTAAACCAGGCTTAGAACAATCGTGAGTTATATGGAATAAAATATTGCCCACAAATAAGCGAACATATATTGCTCCTATAGATTCCTATACATCGCAAAAACTTTTATGGAAGAGGGTTATTCGCTGGGCACCAATCGTTCGGCACGCGAGCATAAGGCGTCTGCCAAGTAAGTGGAGTGGGGCGCGCATTCTACTTGGCGCTAAATAAATAATAATCTGCGAAGTTTCCACCCTTTACCGTTACTTTGGAATGCTTGGTGCCAAACCCTAAAAAGTGACGCCAATCGTGACGCTTAACGGCGTATAAACCTATACATCCACTAAAGCCCGGGCGTAGAATAGGATCAAATATGTGCCAAAAAGGATAGGGGGAATGGTGCAGAATTATTCTTATGAAGAAGGTATTTCACGATACCAGCCGTCATATTCATGCCGTGGTTGAGAAAGTAGGGGGCTCGCCTTTTTCAATAAGCGCACATACGTTTCGGCATAGTTTTGCGATCCACTTCTTACTGCACGGGCGACCACTTAAATACGTTGGTAAATTACTTGGGCACCGTTCAATATATTTGCTATGTACCTATGTCCAGGTGACGTAAATTAACTGTTAAAACTAAAAGGGTTTGGCATGGATGAAGATAATAATCAATTTGAAATCGTTATAGACTTTGGGCAGGGAGGAAATCCTAATCGAATTTTTCGGTCTATGGCCGATTTACTTGATACTTTTCAGGATTTGGATACAACTCTTGCAGAGGTTATTGGTGTTAAAATCGATAATACTCTGGTATTAGAAGATATCCAGAGAGGCTCTCTGAAAACAATTATACGAAACTTTATACATGATCTTCCGGATGAAGATCTCAGAGACGCAAATTTTAAAAGAATACTCGGGCACTACCTTGTAAAAGCTAAATACGCTGTTCTGAAATGGTGCCAAGACATTCCTAAACTAACCAGCCCTGATCAAGTCACGGCCCTCGAAGGTGAGCTAGTACGGATTGCAGAAGAAACGAATATTAATCAACTCCCCGCTTATCGTACTCCAGATAGAATCAAGTTACTCACAAATATTAGTTCAATACAAAAATCTACCCGTTATCTTATCGAGGAAGATTCTGTTCACTACAACTGTCAAGAAGGTTCATCCCAAATTACTGAAGCAATTGAAATCTCCGATTCTATAGTCGAAGATGTACTTACCATGGAAACTATCGACGATCGTAGCGAGGCTATCCTAAAGGTCAAAAAAGCTGACTATTTGGGTACGTCTAAATGGGCTTTTAAATTCGAAGGTCACGCCATAGATGTATCAATTACCGATTTAGAGTGGCTAGAGAAATTTCAAAACAAATTGGTACCTGTTCAACCTGGTGATTCAATACGTGGCACACTTGTACGGTATATATCATATGGCCATGATAATGAAGTTCTGAGTGTGCGTTACGAACTAGAATATGTAAAACAAGTAATTGAAGCGAAACGCTATACTCAATCGGGCTTCAAAAGCTTTTAACAAAGCAAGGTAGCGGGCAAAAATGTTTCTATTTTTCGGTCCGTTGCTTTTGAATATAGCCTTGAGGAGGTAAAGGCTTGACCCAGTACCAACAAAATTACAATTACTTTTATAATGGCGTCGATTGAATTAAATTGGGGGGTATAAGGGTATGGCTATGTCGGAAGGCGGCTTCGCCTTTTCCAACCTACTTTAGAATAATTGGAATCAGATACAAATTTTAGGTTAGTATAATTGTCTATGGAAAGATAATTGGCAGGAGGTCAATATGGCAAGGTTGCCACGTTTATGTGTTCCAGGAGTTGCAGAGCACATTATACAAAGGGGAAATAATCGTCAGGTTTGTTTTGACAATAGGCAATAGATTAGGAGCAGGGTTAAATATACTGTTTGTCGTACTTGGTGCAACAATTTGGTGCAACAATTTGGTGCCAAAAAGCGATGCAAAAAATTGGGGCAAGATTTAAAATTCTACTGGTGCGCCAACATCCAGAATTCCTTTTCGTCCATCCCTACCCCAGCGCACGTAACGGATGAAGCCACTGGTTTCGACAGGGTGATTCTCCCTTCACCTGACACTATCACCGCCTGAACCCGATTACCACAATCACTTCGCTGACGTGTTATTGGGAAATCGGGATTGTTTTTTACGTTAGCACCAACCACAACGATAACGTGAGCATTGAGATCATTGTAGAACTGTTTATGTATACTCTTTGAATTTGGGGCTTTTACAAAATGACACTGACCATCAAGCTCAAGCGGGGCTTCCTTATTTTTATATCGCACCAGACATTGTTTTTGATCCAATACCAACATTTTATTCTGAATTTCCACCTCCTCAGCAGAACAAGCGCTGATAGAACTTATTCCCAGTACGAATGGTACGATTAGAAAATTTCTCTTACTCATTACACAAGCTCCCAAAACCATACTTCTTCAGCTACGGAGAAGTAATTTGCAGCACCTCTTGTCATTATGCTGCCATTCCATAAATCTATATGATCGCCTTGGTTTCCTTGCCCCCAAAAATTTTTAAATAAAGCAATACCTTTTTTAGTGTAGTCCGTGCTTTTTACATTGGACTTTTTAGTAGGCGTCCCAAAGGTTGAAGAATGCTGCTCGATCCACTCAGCCAATTCTTCTGCTCGGAGGATATGAGACTGATTATGATCATGACCTGGGTAACATTTTGCTCCACGAAAGGAAGACAAATCTACTCCAGAATCTTTCAGGCAAACACTCATTCGAATAGCACACTGATTTGAAAAGTTTGATACGCCGTTAGTTGAACACGGGTTAATAATCCCTTTAATTGCAGGATGATTGGTCCATAAAGTATTGAATAGTACAGTCATATTGTTCTCCTTTTAATATGTAGTAATGTCATTACCAAGGGAAACTGTCGGACTCATTATCGAGCGACTTTATCGCGCAATACCCTATCAGGTCCTTATTAATACAGCAATAGAAACTGTCAGCGTTTTGTTATTCCTTTCGCCAGCTTTGAAATAATGGGCCGTTGCTTCGCACCAATAATGAACTGCGTTAATTGTGCATGGCAAGCATTGATCGACTGTAGAATATGGGGGTTAGAAAGTAGCCTGTCGGCTCGTTTAATTTTGTGTTTTTCATAAGCACTGGAGTGTAGACCACGCCCCATGCTGGTCATTGTCGCGGAGGCACCATTGGCAAGACTAAGTACGCAACATTTGAAATAATTTTGTTCAATGAACGTTCCTTTTTTATTCATATAGTTCATTGATTTTTATAATTTTTTCGTGGGGATACTTCAGTATCTGACCCCAATTATTATAGAATTATGATCCGGTCCTCTTTAGGTAGTTCACATAAGAGCCAGTTGGATTTAGCCCAATTCCATAGTTCATCCAGCGATTGGTATTTTAACTCTGTTGGAGGTCTCTGCCCCAAAAAACTTAATGCTTTCCATAAAGTTGGTACAGGCTGGTTATAGTCTACTGCGTTGGCCATTGCCGACTTGCTGAGTTTCCGCCCATCTTGTTGAAGGGCAAGTGGTAAGTGAGCGTAAATAGGCTGCTTGATCCCCAGCTTTCTTTGTATATAGATTTGTTGCGGGGTCAACGCTAACAAATCACCGCCGCGAATAACGTGAGTAGCTCCTAAGTCGAAATCATCTACAACTACCGCAAGATGATAAGTGTATAGCTCGTCTTTACGCTTAAGGACGAAATCCCCAACCTCAGCAGATAAGTCCTGTGATACCACGCCCTGAAGTCGATCTTTAAAACTGACCCTGCCAGAAACTTTAAGCCTCTTACTATAACTACTGTTCACAAACAAGTTTCGGTTATAACATTTACCATCATAGATTGCGCCGTACTCTCCTTGTTTACAACGTGCATTCAGTTGTTTACGGCTGCAATTACAATAGTAAATGATATCCATTTCATCTAACGTATTTATAGCTGCTTGGTAGGCTTCACTCCGGTTACTTTGATAGATGACTTTTTCATCCCATTGAAATCCATATGCGTCTAAGGTTCGTAAAATAGAATCGGTCGCTCCAACTTTTTCGCGTAGCGGGTCTAAGTTGTCAATGCGTACGAACCATGTACCGTTGTTATGCTTTGCATCCAAATAGCTACCAACAGCTGTTACTAAAGAACCGAAGTGTAGCGGCCCAGATGGAGTGGGTGCAAAGCGACCTCGGTATATTGAAGGGCCCAGAGCATCTAGCGTAGAACTGGGTTTAGTCAACAGCATAAACCACCAAACCTATATAGTTTCAGATGGACCGTTATCCTGAGACCTCATCATTTCCGTTAAGGTTAAACTGCAGCACAAACTATTAATGAGATAACCATGAAAAGCTAGTTTAACCATCACTCGTCGTACCCCAATGCTGAGAGTGAACGTCTTATCACCTCTTCCTTGCCTAAGATCATGCATACTTCGTGTAAGCTAGGGCTTTTATCCCTTCCTGTAATAACAATCCGCAAAATGCCAGACGCTTCTTTAATTGTCCCATAAAAGGAATCAGGGTCTTTCTTGTACTCTTTGTTATTCAACGCAAAACCTGTCCGACTAGCAATATCTTGGATATTAGAAAACCACTCTGTATTGTCAGGATTATGTGTATAGCATTTTACAAAAGACGAGAGAAATTCCTTGACGACGTTCGGAGGTAGATCTCTGAACCGTTTGTCATCTGCAGCATTTACCGTGTCAAACCATTCGTTGAAAAAGAATCCATACAAATTTTTAAAATCTGACCACCTAAATAAATCTTTTCTGACTCTGCCGTTCGGAAAACGATCTGCATCTATGTACGAAGACAATTTATCCCAATGTTGCTCTAAAATCGGCACAAGATCTTTATTGTGATTCTTAGCCCAATACAATACATTTTCACGTATTTCTTCTGCAGACAGTGTAGCTACAAAATTGGAAGAAATGTCATCAAGCTTATCTAGGTCGACAAGCGGACCAGATACTTGACAGTCTTCCAACTTAATAGAGCCTGATAAACACTCTTCTATAGAGCTACTAGCTAATTTCGAATTTGCTAACCCCTTGAGATAAATCAGAAGGGATTTCGTGGGATAACCTCTTTCCATGTAATAGTCGACAGAAGCTTCTGGGTCTTTCCGTTTTGAAAGTTTTCGTCGCGACTTTCCATCTATCTTCATCAGAGGTGCTATATGGGCGTAAGGAATTCTCTCAAAACCAAGGGCATCAAATAGCTGCATATGTAGGGGCACCGAAGATATCCATTCTTCACCCCGTATTACAAGTGTAACTCTCATTAGATGATCATCCACTGCATGCGCCAGATGATAAGTAGGCAAAGGTAGGTCATTTGCAGAGGATTTCAGAATAACAACATCGTTGATGTTGTTCTTAACTTTAGTCCTGCCGCGAATTAGATCATCAAAATCAAATGGGCCTGGCACACCATTTGAGCGAAACCTAATAATGTATGACCGCCCTTCTTTAATACGATCTTTTACTTCCTGCTCCCTCAAATCCCTACATGTAGCCCAGCGCCCATGATAGCCTGTGTCAACTTTTGCAGCTCGTTGCTCCTCACTTTTCTGATCCAACGAATGTTCACTGCAAAAACAAGGGTAGGCACGGCCTATTTTCAAAAGATGTTTCACATAGGTAAGATACAGATTCGAGCGCTCTGATTGCTTATATGGCCCCCAGTTACCATTACAATCGTCTTCGTGAGGTGCGATGTCGAAGTACTCAAAAGACTTGTCGAAGTGGGATTGCATACCAGCCACTTCACGTTTTTTATCTGTGTCTTCGATTCTAACAAAATAAACGCCCCCCGATTGTTTCGCCAGATTCTTCGAAAGCATGGCCGTATATACTCCACCAATATGCATAAATCCTGTTGGGCTTGGCCCGAACCGAGTAACATGGGCGCCTTCAGGTAGTTTTCGCTTAGGGTATTTTTCTTCCAGTTGCTCTGGTTGGCAATATGCTTTGGGGATTAATAAAGAAAGCAGTTCGTTTGAGTACATTGCGTTATCGTCTTATGTGAATAGGTTCAAAATAATCGCTTATTCTACCTTGAATACCTTAAATTTTAAATCGTTGCAGCTTCGCAACACGCTATCATTGATCGTTCTCAAACATACTTTTTATGCTTATATTTTAAGCGGCCAGAAGATCGGAGGCAAAACAAGGAGATCAGATTATAATCATGATGATGTTTTTTTGATAATATCAATGTGGAAGGGTTCGCTAGAATGCACTGTCAGTTTGTTAGTCATAGAAGTTGTAGTGTAAAGTCTCTTGTAAATTTTCAGTCACAGGGGCTTACAAGCTCCCATCTTAATATTGCTATTGGGTTGACAACATGTCATCGAATAGAATACTACCCAAGATGCCCTCTCTCTTTGCAGGCGTTACCTGAAGATTTAGTATGGCATCATATTGAAGGTTTTTATCCTGTATTAAGCCGCTTAGCCACAGGGGCGGATTCCTTAACATTGGTGGTCATCGGCGGAGGAACACATTGCTAACAACCCCATAGCTGGCCACTACGAGAAGGTCGTACTGATCACAAAGCAAGCCAAACGATGCCGAGCCGAATTTATGGGCGCCCATAAGCACGTCGAGCCATCATTCACCATATCAACGCTTGCAGGAGCAATTGTGGATTTTTGTACTACACTAATGTTCCACAACTACCAAATAATGCAGCAATCGTCATACATATCAATGTACAACCATGGCTTTTTATCGATGGTTAAAAAGGCCAACAGTGTATTAATCTCTAAAGTACCAGTCCTCAAGCGTGATATTCGAAAGGCCGTAAGTGAACGTTTGTGCAGAGGGCGACAAAATGTTGGATAACAAAGCTCTTTGCCAGACAGTTACATCACTTGTTAACAATGTAATCCCATCCGAGAATCTGCTTGTAGCATTCATCGCTGGTTCAAGAGCAACAAACAACCATAAAAAAAACAGTGATATTGATCTTTTTGTGATCCTTAATAACCCCTCAAGAGCCCAAGAAAAAAAATTGGCGCTAGAGCTGCGCAATATGCATGAGGAATATGGGCTTTTATTTGAGCATTGTGGTGAAATTTTTTCTATCTCCACATTAGATAGTTTACTGCAAACTGCACGCTCACTTCAGCCCCTGTTTCGCAATGGTTTTTCTTCTCTTGCTTGTTACCAAACGGACTGTATTTTGTCAATCGCACGCAAAATAAAAGTCGTGTTACATATGCTTCGAATGCCAAAAATTTTTATATCTGGAGATATGTCTGCGCTAAATAGGTACGTAGATTTTGCCGAAAGGTTTTATTTGAAATACGGCGAACCTATACCGCAATTGAAGGTCAACAGCTTGCGTTGGGATGATCAGTGTAATCAATCCTATAAGGTTATTAAACGATGGAAGTATTTTAATAACATGCTATCTACAAACGACTTCTTAGATACTCCTATAGGTATAGGCCTAGAGAGATGGTTTATTGCACCAAAATGCACTGAGCGGAAGACCCTAGAAGTTGGATGTCCAAAAATAGACTCTGATCTTTGTCCCATAAGTTCTCAAAAGATTGTTGGTAGCACTAGGGCGATAATCACATCGCAATGCCTAGGCTCAGAATAATACTTTAAAAGTTAAGTTTCAGCATTGATAACAACTAAAGAAATGGAGCCTATAATGGACGCAGCGAAACCCAATAATGACTTAGTAGACTTTCCTGAATCACCTTATATTCCAAAAAATGCAGAAACTAAATTCTGCTCTGGAAGCCTCCGAGATAATAAACAGATTTTGTCTGTCTCGCATACAGTGCCCAGTATCGCTAGACAAATCAATGAACTAATTCGGAAATGGCAATTAAAGGCGGGTTTAGTAGAACCAATCACTGATATGCAGCGGATAATAGAATCTGCCAGGAAGATACCTCCTGGTGATTTGCGTGTATGTTATATGAACACTATTGTGAGAACACTTGGACAACCAAGGGTATTGGCAACCTATTTGGACATGCTGAGGGATTCTTCAATGCGCACTGGAACTCAGGAGCATGATTTGTGTAAAAAGATACAAGCAGCTCGTATGCACTCTGTTTATGGTTGGTGCGGTGGAACAATTCTACTAGAGTCAATGAAAGGAAGTACCGAAGGGACGCATAAGCCTGTACCTGGGCTCGAAGAAATGCTAGGAAATACCACATCAGAATGGAATCTCACGATTCATATTTGGCAACCGAATACTAAAGCAAAGGGATTTCCTATCAAAGGGAAGACCGCTCAAAAGAGTGTGCTTGAGCCACCTCACTCGCATCCATTTGATTTTGCTTCTATGGTTGTAAAGGGCAAAATGCATCAAAGCATCTATCAGAAGTCAAGCCAGCAGGCCGCATCCTCGTCTAAAGAGATTGGACACTATAATCATGAGCTTTTGGAGCATGTTGATGGAGTATGGCCACCACACCAATTCCGGAAACAATGCACGCTAAAAACATTAGAGCACAGGGTGTTGCTTAAAGAAGGAGAAAGTTACTATATGCCCTGCAATGTTATCCACGACGTAGAGGTGAACACAACTGATGCCGAGTTAAAACCAGCAATAACACTTTTTCTCTCTTCAGAATACATGGTGAAGCCGCACGCTTACATTTCTAAATCAATGGCTGATTATCATGCAGTAAACCCTGACCTAAAAAGCAATGCAAAAACAATACTTGAAAGTTCTTGGCATGAAAAGCTAAAGGCAATTTCTGAATATCTACGCAGTGAAACAACTACCTTAGACCTGAACAAAATTGTCAACTATTCTGGCGAGTATGCTTTCTTCCATATTTAATTAGGTAATGACACTAATACAATTAATAGGTGATGACTCTATATTTTTTTTGCCATGAGTTGATTTTGTTTTTTAAGTTATTGTTATCTGTGGTTAGCTAGGCAGCCAAATTAAATAAAATACTGCAATACTGACTCAACATCATGAATCACTTCATTGTTCTTCATCTCTGTTTCCAGTAATAGGCCGAGGGGGTCAATGCTGAATTATAGAGTTTTCACGTTTCTCAACGATAGAATTTTGTAGCTGTTAATTACGTCAAAAAAACGATTAGTTAGAGTTTTGCTTGTATATCGGGATTTAATTGCCGACTAAACCAAAGGTTCTACCCACTTAGGTAGCGGGTCACTCAACCTATATGTAACCTCACCGTCGATTATCGATAGTATTAACTGAAAAGGGTTATCTAGCCGACTATTATCAAATACCAAAACTTCGTCGCATAAAACCATAGCCTGTTTAACATTCTCTATCATTTTCGGTATGCGTGTATGGATTTTATCTTCAGGAACACTATGCCCCCCATCTTCGACACGCTGCGCGACGCGCGCGACATTCAATTCAGCATGTTCAACATGAATCCAAATTAAATATATTCGATAGCCCAGTGCTTTTGCCGTAGCGATAAAATCAATTTTGCTTGGATGAGAAAATACGGTTTCAAAACAAAAATTATTGCCTTCACGAAGATTCTCCATCCGTATTTGTTCCGCCAGTTTCGCGGCTTTTAAACTGGACTCTTCTTGCGATTTTGGGAAAAGTTCTTTTGCGATTAAGTCCGCATTAATAAATGGCAAGTTCTTAGGTTGAAGAAACTGTTCGTAGAAGGTGGTTTTCCCTGCGCCATTGCCGCCAACCAACATCCAGAGTTGCTTCATGAAAGGCCCTTAAATTGACCACCCTTAAATTGACCTACTGTCACTGTGCCGTCTGCGGCAACCTGTTCTAAATAGCCAGGCTTTGATATTGATGCCTGGTAGCGAACATTGCTGCTAGCGATATCTTTTTGTAAGAAGCCGGATTGACGTTTTTGGTTAATTTCCGAAAGTAAGCCTTCCGAATCAATCACTACATGGCTGTTCTTTTCGAGTTTTAGCTGCGTTATTCCGGCCTGGAGTTCCATAATTTGGTTTGGAGTAATTCTTGCGGAGACTAGACGGCCAATAGACGCCCAGAATTCCACTTGCTCAGCGGCGCTGCGTTTAAACGTTTCCCCAGCTAAACTAGCGTCTTCCATTAGAGACGCCTCAAGTCGAATGGGAGATTGTGCTTTAGGCATGAATATATCCTCGCAGATGGTCGTAGTATCTGTATATTGTAGCAGATCGCTACAATATGCTCCATCGTCGAGCATAGGAACCCAGGTGGGCCTTTTGCGGATGTTTTTGAGCCCCCACGAAACAACGCGCTCTTAAATAACAGGGGAGGGGGCCTAACGGTTCTATCCAACGAACCTGCTCTAACGCGAAATCGCTTATAAAAACCCCATTCTTTCATAAATAAAACTCTCTGAAGGAGCTGAACGCGGGTTACAATTTGTCCAAAATAGCCAAGCGCGGTGCTTGGCTTAACAAAACTTGCCATTCGACTTCCGCGAGCTGTCACCTATTTATGCGAAGCAATAAAACGCCAGCTCGCTCCGGTAAATGCTAGTAACGTTAGCTGCATTAGGCTACTGTAAATACGTCGAAAAACACTTAATTATCTTGAGCTATAAACCGATATCATGACGCGAAAAACACTATGTTTGAAGGTGAAAAGAAATAAAGACTCCAAACAAGTAAATGAGGTGGTCAAGGATGCATCTCATGTTGACCCTCAAAAGCGCTTTCAAAATGGCGTAGCCATAAATCCTTTTCAGTGCATTCGCCTTGAGTTAGGTTCTAAGCAACTCACCACGCGAGCGATAGATTTGCTCACGCCAATCGGAATGGGGCAGCGAGGTTTGATTGTTGCTCCACCAGGCTCTGGGAAATCGACCATTTTAAAACACATTTGCCAGGCGGTGGGGGAAGCTTATCCTGAGATAAAGCTGTATGCGTTACTCATTGATGAGCGACCAGAAGAAGTGACTGATTTTAAGCGCAGTGTGCCAGCACAAGTACACGCCTCATCCTCGGATGAAAGCTATGGTCAACACGTCCGCGTGGCCAATGACCTTCTTAATACCGCTCGCAAGGAAGCTGGCGAAGGTCACAATGTTATGATTGTCATTGATTCTCTCACAAGGCTCTCACGAGTACATAATGCAGAACGAAAGAGCAGCGGTCGTACCATGTCGGGCGGGGTTGACGCCAGAGCCATGGAAGTACCACGAAAACTGTTTGGTGCAGCTAGAAAGATTGAGAATGGTGGCTCGCTTACCATTCTAGCGACCATACTCGTTGATACCGGAAGCCGGATGGACCAAGTGATATTTGAGGAATTCAAAGGCACGGGTAATATGGAAATTGTTTTGTCACGGGAGGTTGCGAATCAGCGGATTTTTCCCGCGCTGGATATTGCTAAAAGTAGCACGCGCCGTGAGGAGCTTCTTCTAAATTCGAAGGATATAGAAAAAGTAAGAGTTTTGCGGAGGGCACTCACCCATCTTAAACCTGCAGAAGGTGCGAGTAAGCTTGTTGAGTTACTTGAGAAATACCCAACGAATGCAGAGCTGTTGAACCGTTAGTTGCCAAAATATTGAATAACCAAAAAGAGAAAAGACTTATTTTTCATGCAGTGAAGAGGAATTTATGAATGACAAATAACGATGTGTTGCGCCGCTTACGCTACACCTTCGATCTTAATGATTCGGGCATGGTAGGTATGTTTACCAAGGCTGAGCACTCGGTAATACGTGCGCAAATTAGTGCATGGCTAAAAAATGAAGACGCGGAAGGTTATGTTGAGTGCAGTGATAGCGAACTGGCTATTTTTCTGAATGGTTTAATCGTTGATAAACGAGGGAAAAAAGATGGACCTCAGCATCCACCTGAACAGGTATTAAACAACAATATAATATTTAGAAAGCTAAAAATAGCACTTAACCTTACTTCGGGCGATATTCTGGCGTTGATGGATATGGCAAAGTTTCCTATCAGTGAGCACGAGCTTACGGCATTCTTTAGGAAAGAGAGCCATAAAAATTATCGTGTTTGTAATGATCAGGTTTTGCGTTATTTTCTTAATGGATTGCAAGTGAAGCTGCGTGATAACGTATGGGCAAAAGCCAGTCGACAGAAAAAGTCCAATTTAAAAAGTCAAAAAAATGGGGACGGATGAGTTAGAAACTGACCAATCGCCTTTAATATATAATAATATTTTAACGGATTATATCCTATTTCAATCCACTTCAAGCGATTTCTAGGCACATTAAAAGAACCTAGTATCTATTTGTTTTTATTGAGATTTATGAGTTCTACGCCCGTCTTTTAAAGTCTTCGAATTCTATATCTCTATGCGTTTATAGAAACATTGGTACATCGACAAGCTTGTTTATACCTCAAAACATCAGATAAATAGAGTGTGGGTTACTTTTGCCTCGTCTTTGTTCTAGGGCTTGGGCTGTCACATGAAAACTTTCTAGGATTGGTATAATAGATAACGCTAACTCGAATATACAACGTCAGTTCTGAGAATGTACTTTGTACCCTCTATCAATTCCGCCCCTTGATGCCACAGGTGATGTTCAAATAACAGCGCAGACCCTCTTTGAGGGTGAACCTCAAGCTTATCCTGCCTAAATTTGGTCTCGCCGCCGCGATAATTGTCATTCAAATAAACGAGTAAGGTGAAGAGTGTTTCGCTACCCTTGACGTCCTGCCTGCCGTCTTTATGCATGTTGAATTTTTGCCCAGGAGAATATTTATAAAACCTAAAGTAGGCGCAGCAAGGACATTTTAAAGCGGCGTTTGGAAAGCAGCACCACTTTAAAATTCCTGTTCGCAAAACGTTACATTCTCGGAGAGATAGTACAAAGAATTCTTACTTTATTAGCTATTATCTTTTTGAGTGTTACAGCAATAACAGAATCTATATACAAAGAAAAACCCATTAAAGTATCTGGGTTCACAAGTAGGGCACAAGGTCGGATGTTCTGGTCAACTTAACCGGCCACTTTCATTTGAGATTTCTCGTAATTAATCGGCGACATACTTTGGTTTGAGCTGTGTAATCGATTTAGATTGTAATATTTCATATACGCAGCAACGTCTTTTTTCATATGCTTGCGCGTTGGCTGCGCAATTTTAAACAGCCAGTCATGCTTTAGACTGCCAAAGAACCGTTCAACTACAGCGTTATCCCAGCAAGCACCCACATCACCCATAGACGACCGGATGCCGTAAGAATCAAGTAACTTCCTGTATCGCCTGCTCGTATATTGCGATCCGCGATCACTGTGAAATACCAGTCCTTTCGGAGGCTGCCTAACGTTATAAGCCTTTATCATCGCTCTAGATATTAAGTCAGTCGTCATGCGCTTACTGGCGTACCACCCAACCATACGGCGAGAGAATAAATCCATAACCACAGCTAAATACATCCAGCCTTCACCTGTCTTTAAGTATGTTATGTCTCCTGCCCAGACCTGGTTCGCGGCCATTGGGTTGAAGTTCTGATTAAGCAAGTTTGCGGCCACGGCATCACTGTGCTTTCTCACTGTGGTGACTTTGTAAGCTACCCTTTGCTTAACAACCAGCTTCAGTTGCACCATCAGCTTCCTGGCTTGATGGCGAGTCGTTGGCAAGCCTTCTTCACTGAGCTTCTTGGCTAACTCACGGCTGCCTAGGCTTTCTCGACTAGCTGTAAATAAGGTTTTAGCTCGATGATTACGGTGTAGGTCCTCGGCAGTCAACTGCTTGAGAGGGCGGGCTTTCCAGCTATAAAAGGCTGACTTGCTTACACCCATGACTCGACACAATAATCGTACCGGATACGCTGTAGATTGCTCTACAATGAAACGGTATTTTACTTCATTTCTTTCGCGAAGAAGGCACTGGCCTTTTTTAATATCTCTTTCTCCATACGCAGTTCTTTATTTTCTTTGCGTAGGCGCTTTAACTCGGATCGTTCGTCTTCAGCAAGGCTTTTACCTTCCAGTTGTTGTTCATGCTGATCTTTCCATCGGTAAAGCATGTTGGCTGCTATACCCAATGATTTGGCGGCCTCTGGCACCGTATAGCCTTGCTCTCGAACCAAGGCCACAGCCTCATCTTTAAACTCTTTTGGGTATTGTTTGTAACTTCGTTTCTGGCTCATAATAACACTCCAATGGTTGATAATAATTATCTCTCATTTAAGTGTCCGGTGTATTCAACCACAACAGGATGACTCGTCATATAGTGAACGACTTTAGGAAATACCTGGGCATTCGCAATGCTCTGTCAAACAAGTTTTTCGCGGAACTAGGCGTGCCGAGTCTTGTGGTGTGTCTCGTCTCCCTAGACCTTTTGGCGCTGTTCAGCATTATCCTAGAAACCGTATCAATATCTTACGCATCTTTTTCGCGCTTAACTGCCGTTTCTAGGTTAACAAACTCATTAATGCGCTCATTGTGGTGGCGCAGGAAAATGCAGAAAGCTTGGAAGCCGCCTGCAACGAACTCTATGGCCTATACGAAGAAGAAGCGCTATACGCAAGTTTAAAAACAGATATAGAGGGCTTGATATGTTTTTGGCTCTTAATAATAAATATTTTTCTAAATCAAACGGCACGAATTTCCCGCTGGCGTCGTCATATGTCCCAAAAATTGAAAGTACCTATTTAACTTTGCTCTAGGAAAATATAGCAAGAGGAAAAAATAATCCCACTCTTCCGGATTTCAACTAGACTTACCCTCAGGGTACGTCTAACAATAGATCGTATAGGGTGTGGTTTCTTGCTTATTTTCCGTTACTTAATTAGGTCGGGTGCATTTTAGACATAGCAGCCCCCAATTATTAATGGCAAAAATTATGTAACGATTTTAGCAAAAATACGAACCTAATCCTGTTAAGTTTTGCTAAATTACTACTATGTTGTGCTACTACATTGTGGGTAATAATTTAAACCATTAATTCGAAATAATTTTGAATTTAATGGTGGGAAATTAAATTAAAAGGTGTAAACTTTTAACTGTCATAGGCACCACTGCGGTGGCAGGCTTCGGCTCCGAAAATGGTTTTTGGGTCTCCTATTTATGTCCCGTTTTCGACGAAGTACTAATGATGCTGATTAGTGAGGTTGAGTGTCGCGAGAATTGCTCGTTTATCTCTTCCCTGGTTGTTACTAGGCCCTCGCGTGCCGTTTGAAAGGCGATTGGATAAGTTAGTATTTGTTGGCCATTTTCGGCATCGGCGGTGGGTTGGCAGTCGAAAGACTCTCTAAGTTTGAGACGTTTAACGACTGCCGACATGCCTTTCCTTCCTTTTACCTCATAAAAAGTTGTATTTAACAAATCAGAAAAAGATAAATATATCTACTTGTTAATACATAAAGTGCTTACTACATTACTTACTTATTAATTACCTATTACTTATTAATTAATAGTAACGCTATGACTAAGTGCCATATTAAAAATATGGTTCAATTGTATTTTCAGTTGTGTTCGCTTGCGAAAGGACATTATCCATGCTGACTGTTGAATTGATATTACCCCCCGAATGGGGTAATTGTACAAATATAGTCCAATTGCCTAAAGTTCTGCGTGAGCCTATTGAGCAAGCTCAAAAATATTATCAGTTCGAATTAAGTGGCTATCAAAGCCATCTTGATAATAGCCACAGGGTTGTAAATACAATATCAAATATACGTATGTTTTATTTTTCCTCGCTAGACGAACTACTCTCAGAACAATTTACCTCTTTTATGCAGGCTCAGCCTGAAGAGGAAAACAGAAAATCTATTGCGCTACTTAATTTTCGTCTAAATGAAAATTGTACTAACTGTGCAATTTATTTTGATGATCTTATTATTTTTGGAACAGACGTTAAATTTAATGCAAAGCGTATAATATCTACCATTGAGCGCCTGGCGGATCAGAATAAATCCAATATTTATTCTGATATTGTGAAAACTTTTTTTAGAATGAGTTTTGTCGGACGTTCGGTAAGCTATAAACAACTTATCGAAAGTGTTTACAAATACGCCAAATGCCAAGCACCCGTTCTTATCGAAGGAGAAACCGGAACGGGAAAAGAAGCGCTGGCTAGAGCGATTCACTATTTTAGCGATAGTAACAACAAAGGGTTTATACCTATAAACTGCGCCGCAATTCCAGATTCACTTTTTGAAAGTGAATTATTTGGTCATGAAAAGGGGGCATTTACTCACGCACAAAACAAACATTCCGGGTTAATTGAACTAGCAGAAAACGGTACTTTATTTTTAGATGAAGTTGACACCTTATCAGCGAAAGCTCAATCTGGACTATTGCGCTTTTTACAAACTGGGGAAATCCGTGCGGTTGGTGGAACACAGATAAGAAAAATTAAAACTCGAATTGTTTCTGCCACTAATGCAAAATTAACTGATAAAGTAAAAGAGGGGGGCTTTAGGTCTGATTTACATTTTCGGTTAAATGTTTTAAAACTGGATGCGCCACCACTGCGAAATCGAGTTGATGATCTTGATGTTATTGCTCGCCACCTATTAAACCGATTCGAACAAAAATATAATAGAGGGCAGAAAATTCTTCACCCGCATTGCTTGGAATGGCTTAAAAAGCAAGACTGGCCAGGAAATGTGCGCGAATTGGAAAATTGGTTATTACGCCATTATTTTTTAACGGAATCATCCATTATAAAATTAGACTCAGAAATAACCGTAAAATGTGGTACGTCACTTATAGATTTTCCCAATAATTCAAGTTTTCAAACGGCGAAAGAACATGCCGTTGAAAAATTTGCTGAAAGTTATATTACATCGGTTTTAGCCAAAACATCCGGCAATGTAACCAATGCAGCAAAGCTGGCGGGGAAAGAGCGGCGAGCCTTTGGCAAGCTAATGAAAAAATACAGCATTGATGCAAAAGCATTTTGCGATGAGTAGACAAAGCACCCCTAGGGCCATACCAACCCTCAGAAGGTTTTAAATAAGGGAGGCTAACGCTTCTTTTACCTTAACCACGTAGTGATGTCTGCCTTTTAAGCCGAAATAACTAGCTGTTAATAGAGGCAATTTACGCATCTGTTTCTTTCTTGGATTTGCATAAATTGATTGGGCCAACAATCGCGTAGTAAAGCATATATATGGAACCCAGAAACATGCAAAAGCCACCCAGCATTTTTGAGTTAAAATCTTCCCCATATATAAAATATCCAAATATTGCCATACAGAGAAACATAACGAACCCAATACCGTTTCTTTTAGCCTTTTCCTTATATGTGAGAGTTTTGTAGCTTTTTATTCCAAACATGATTTCACCATTTCTCTGCATAACACTTGATTAGCCGGAGTTCCGGCTATAAACACATTCTTTTGGCTAACTCTAGTCGGTGATAGAGGGTAAAATACCCAGAATCTTATAACCCATGCTTATCCACCTCTTGTCTTTGTGGAAAATAAGCCATTATGTATTAGTGTAGGCCATTTTACTTTATCGCCATTGGCTCCCTGGTTTTGATGGAGTACCAGATAGGCTTAACGGGAATATAGGTAAGTCGGGTTTAGGGTGCGTTTACGTAGCAAGAGAGAGAAGCGGGGGGGGGAGGTTTGCCCCCTCAAAGGCTACAACCTCTGAGGGAGAGATGTGTTGATAGGTGCTTAGCGAACGACGTAACGCCCTTTTAAGTGCATAAGGCTTTTATGGTCATCTACCCTCTTAAGCAAATCATCAAAACGGTATCTAATTTCAGAAGCTGAATCTTCACCGATTTCAGAGGAGTAGGTCACGCCAGCAATTAATGCTCCCAACTCTTTGCTGACAGAATCCATTGCGTTGAAAATTTTAGTGGTGGTGGCGTCATCGTCAAATATACGGCCCTTGCCTGTATATTTTAAATATTGGTCACATTCCGCTAACCATTCTTTGCGTTGACTAACAAAACTTTTGATATTGCGCAGAGGGCCTTTGTAACGTGTATCGATTTTGCCATCACGATACTTCTCTAAACTGGGTACAGCAGAAGTAAAAAATTGACTTCTTGTATCTTCGCAGAAGTTCCAGGTTAAGTAACCTGGGAATTTAATATTGTGCGTGGTCTGTGCTTGTTCCTTTTTACACTTTTCATCGCATGAGTATGCCGAAGATCCAATTGTCAGCGCGAGGATGGTAAATATGTAAGCTAGAAATCTCATAACAGCCACCTTCAGTGGGTAAAATTGACTAAAATAAAAACAACGTCTGTATATTGATTAAAAGGCCCCCACCATTGCTTGTCAAGAAAAATGTGACACAGTTCCTTGTTATATATACCCATCTTATAACCTTACAGACGAATTAAATGCCAAAACGTTAGGGAATCGTTAAAGTTACTGTTCGGAAAGTAGGTTAGCCCCTAGCTTTAACTTATTGATATATAAGGAAAGATTAAAATTTAAGCTATTTTATAGTGAATAAAATGATTATTCTTATAATAATTTGCTCTGAAGCAAATATTTTACACTGGAAGGGCTAAAAAAAGACCCGTGAAGGGTAAAAACCGATTTAATACCTTTTGATGGGGTTGGTTTTTTGTCTTTGCTATTAAAGTGTGAGTGAAAAATATACGGTTATGTTTGCGGGTAAATATTTAATAAAACTAATTATGTCTAGATACCAAAAATCAAACCACAGTTAAAAGCCTACAAAAAGCATTGCTAGCAGGGAATATGCCGCATCAGTAGGGCGTGCTTGAGGTCACTTTCCGTAAGTTTTATCGCTAGTGGAAGGCTAACTTGATATCCAGAGCCTGGGGCAGTATCAATTTTCTGGCCTTTTGTGGTTTCTAAGCCTTCAACAGTAAAAGGAATATTACCGGACGGCGTAATCAACTCCATAGAATCGCCTGTTTCAAAACGATTTTTCACCTCTATGGTTATTCTCGACCTATCTTCATTAAAATCCAGAGCCTCGCCAACAAATTGCTGCGCATTATTACTGGATACCGCTTTTTCGTAATTCTGGAATGCACTGGGCACATGCCTTCGGTAAAAGCCTTCGGTATAACCTCTATTGGCCAAGTGTTCCAACTCGCTCATTAATCTCATATCAAAGGGTTTTCCCGCTTCAGCGGCATCGATAGCAGCCCGGTAAACCTGAGCGGTTCGCGCAACATAGTAATGGGATTTAGTTCGCCCCTCGATCTTTAATGATTTAACGCCCATTTTCACTAACCTCTCCACATGCTGTACTGCGCGGAGGTCTTTGGAGTTCATTATGTAGGTGCCATGTTCATCTTCGTAGGCGGGCATATAGTCGCCAGGGCGGTTTTTCTCTTGTAAAAGTACAGGCTCAACCTCTTCGCGGGGGTTCCACTGCTGGGTATTGCGTTGGGGGCCAGTGTCCACGGCAATAAGATCGCCCGTTTCGTTTTCTTTTGCGTTGTGTACGTTGTACTCCCAGCGGCAAGAGTTCGTGCAGGCCCCTTGGTTTGGGTCTCGGTGTGTCATGTAGCCAGACAAAAGGCAACGACCGGAATAGGCTATACAGAGGGAGCCGTGAACAAAGACCTCTAATTCAACCTCAGGGCATTGCTGGCGGATTTCTTCAATTTCATCGATAGACAGCTCCCGCGATAGAATAACGCGCTCAATACCCTGTTTAGCCCAGAACTTAACCGTCGCGTAGTTGACGGCATTGGCTTGTACACTTAGGTGGACAGCCTGTTCTGGCCACTTTTCTCTGACCATCATAATAAGCCCTGGGTCAGACATAATCAGCGCATCGGGCTGCATTTCTATAACAGGTTCGAGGTCTCGGATATAGCTGCGAACCTTGTCGTTATGCGGGGAGATATTACTCGCCAGATAAAACAATTTGCCCTGGTTGTGCGCTTCTTCAATGGCGCAAGCGAGGTTATCAATTTTATTGAATTCGTTGTTGCGCACTCTCAAACTGTATCTGGGTTGACCGGCATAAATAGCATCTGCACCATAGGCAAAGGCATATCGCATACTTTTTAAGGTTCCGGCTGGGGAGAGTAGCTCTGTAGACATAATGTTTTAGCACGCTGGGGTTAGTCGATAAGAGCTGCGCATTTTAGTGGAATCTGGCGTAAAAGCTAGGGGGTAAAACGGACCAAATATCGATAGGGCCAATGTTTTCCGGTAATCCAAAATGCTTTTTCTGCGGGGTCGTAAGCGATTCCGTTAAGCACTGAAAAGCGGGCGTCGGCATTATTTTCTTGCATTAACTGGCTGAAATCCGCGATACCCAGTGTTTTGCCACTTATGGGGCTGATCTTATAAATATAGGGCGATTGCCACACATTGGCCCATATAACCCCCTCGGCAAATTCCAGCTCGTTTAACTTATGAACGGCGGTATTGTTGTTTGTTACTGAGAGAGTTCTGGAAATAGAGAAGTTGCTGCTGTTTCGAAAGGTGAGTTTGGCGCTGCCATCGCTCATAACAAACTTATCTCCCGTATGGGTTAACCCCCAACCTTCGCCGTTATAACGTTTTGTGGCAAGTAGTTTAAGGGTATTTTTGTCCAGAATAAGCAGCTTGCCTTTTTTCCAGGTTAATAAATAAAGCTTGTCTTGAAACAAGGCTAGACCTTCGGCAAAAAGCGTTGGCGCAATGTGTTTGCTTTGTTGACGGATGTTAGTATTTTTATCGTAAATATGAATGTAAGAGCGATTGTATAGGCCACTGGATTCGTATAGTAAACCCCCGTCTACCAATAGCCCCTGAGTGAATGACGTGGGTGAGTGAGGTGCTTTCTTTAGAATGGTGTATTTTAGCGGAGCGGAATAAGTATTAACTGGATGCCATACACAGCCGAAGACTAAAAGCCAACATAGCAAGATAATGCGGGGAGGTTTGCCTATCACGAAAATATTCCTCCAGTTTAGTATATAGCGGTGCGGGTTTAGTCTCTTGAAGACGCCTAGAGCCCATTATAAGACTTACTGAAGAGCTTATTGGAGAAGTGTATTCCAAAACCCTAATGTCTTCCTAACGTCTAAAATACAAATTTGACGCTTTATTTTGGCGAAGAGAGTGCAATAACTTTAAATTGCCCTGTATTGATCAGTAAATTTACGTTGTGAAAATATTCATATGATTTTTTCTCAAGAGGAATAAACGAATTTACCACAAAGAGCGCGTTGCCATTTTTATTGAGGTGGTATTGGCTCTGTTCAAGAAAAAGGTTCGTTAAATCACTGGCCACGGAAAACCCTGTGTGAAAAGGTGGGTTGCAAATAATTAAATCAAAGAGGCCATGTAAAGATTGTGCGCAGTGTGAGGCTAGAACTTGGTCGCCGGCACCTTTAAACAACATAACATTGGCGTTACAGGCTTTAATGGCAGCAGCATTGTTATCCGTTGCCGTAATATTGGCAATGCCATGCTTGTGCAGCGCATAGCTTAAGTACCCATACCCGCAACCTAAATCTAAAGCTGAATTGGGTTTTTCCTGTAGTCTATCTAAAAATGGAGCGAGTTGTTCAACTAATATCTCGCTACCTTTATCAATTTTGTTCCAGCCAAATACACCGGGTTTGCTTTGAAAAATATAATTATCTATTTCAACCGCTGGACGTAGAGATGAATAATTGTCATCTTTAAGTAAGTTAACGGGTTGCTCAGTAGGGGGGCTAAGTATGCATACGTATTCGTCTTTTTCTTTTTTTAATGTGCCTGAATATCCCAACGTTTTTTTGCAATTATCAAAATAACTTTTTATGCCTTGATTTTTCTTCCCTATAAGTAGTAACTGGCCGCTATTACTTAAAAGAGAAAAAACTTGGTTAATCGCGTGATGGGTAACGAGTTTTTCTTTGGAGACAGGTATTATTACACAGTCAAAACTGGCGGTATTAGCCAAACTTGAAAAGTCAAAATCATTAAAAAAAGTGGTTGCTCCCAAAGTACGTGCGTTTTCTGCAACCTCAAAACGATTGGTTATACAGTGGCTAAATGGCACGTATTTGTGTAAAACCGCTAGTTCTTTATATGCACTTTCACCAACAATAAGCAGGCATTTTCTGCCTTCACATAAGATGTGTTTTTGAATATTTGTCAGTGCTTTTTCAGAGAGCATAATAGTTTAAAAATTTTCTATTTCAGAAGCGGTAAGGCGGCGTAATTGTCCCTCTGCTATATCCAGTTTTATCGCGCCTATGCTTTCCCTGTGCAGTTTTGTTACATGGTTCCCTACTGCGGCAAACATTCGCTTTACTTGGTGATACTTGCCTTCATGTAACCTAAGTGTGGCAGATTTTTCACTATATATAATCAGCTCGGCAGGGCGCGTTATTGTTTTTTCGCCGTCAAGTTGTATTCCCTCCGCAAATTTTTTCACTACACTTTGGTCTAGTTGACGGTCGAGTTCAACTAAATAGGTTTTTCCGCAATGGCGGTTGGGGGACGTTACCCGGTGATTCCAATCGCCATCGTTGGTTAATAATAGCAAGCCTGTTGTCTCTTTATCTAAACGGCCTGCGATCTGTAACTTTTCCATTTGTAATGCTTCCCTTTTCGGCAGGTTATGTTGTTCACCCGCTGGGGCGAGTACACCGCTCATAAAGATCAAATCAAATACCGTTGGGTGGTCGCTATCTGTATTCGCACAAACATAACCAGGCGGTTTGTATAACATGCAGTAGATATTCTCTAGGGGCAATACTGGCTCTCCATTTAGGTTAACTTTGTCGCCTTTGTTTATGTGTAGAGAGGCAGCCTTTTGTACGCATTCGTTTACACTGATTGCCCCAGACTTAGCAAACTTGCGTATTTGCGAGCGCGAATACTTAGTATTTTCGCTTAGAAATTTATCGAGGCGCATAGTTTAGGTTTAGGTTTAGGTTTAGGGATAAGCTTAGGCATAGTTTAAGTGCAGTAGGTTTAGGTTTAGAGGTTATTAAGAGGGGCAAACAAAAAGGGTGGTAAACCACCCTATATATTACTTGGCCAGGTCTTTTTCACCAGAATCGACGGACTGGTAAATAAGAGTATTAATGGTCATAGGCCCAACACCGCCTGGAACGGGCGTGATAGCGCTGGCCTTGTCTGCCAGTGGAGCCAGTTCTATATCGCCCACGCCCCCTGGGTGATAGCCCGCATCGACAACAACCGCCCCCTCTTTAATCCAGTCTGCTTTAATAAATTCTGGTCTGCCCACTGCACCCACAACAATATCGGCTTGGGATATATGCTGTGCTAGGTTTTCTGTGCGTGAGTGGCAAATAGTCACCGTTGCATTTGCATTGAGCAGCATGGCGGCCATAGGTTTGCCGAGAATAGGGCTGCGACCAACCACAACCGCATGTTTACCTGTAAGCTCAATGTCGTAGGCTTCCAGTAAACGCATAATGCCCTTTGGGGTTGCGCAGCCATAGGCTTCTTCGCCCATTGCCATGCGGCCAAAGCCTAGGCAGGTAACGCCGTCCACGTCTTTTTCAAGTGCAATGGCATCAAAACATATGCGTTCGTCAATGTGTGCGGGAACCGGGTGTTGCAGCAATATACCGTGTACATCTGGTGTAGAATTGAGTTCTTCGATCTTAGCAAGCAGTTGTTCGGTGGTTGTTTCTTTGGGAAGCTCAACCTTAAGGGAGCCCATACCGATTCGAGCGCAGGCATTGCCTTTCATTTTTACATAGGTTGCAGAGGCGGGGTCTCCGCCTACCAGTATCGTTGCTAGAATAGGCGTACTGCCAGATCGGGCTTTTATCGCTTCAACTCGGCTACTGAGTTCTTCTTCGGTTTTTTTCGCAAGGGCTTTGCCGTCGAGAATCATGGCGGACATAAAGAGTGATTCCTAAAAGGTGGGTCGGAAAATAGCGCCTATTCTCCCACAGCCTGGATTATTCCTCCAAATAATCCGAGGTAATTTGTGGAATGAATAAGAATAGGCCCTGTTTTATCTTTAATTATAAGGGTGCGGCAATATCTCAACCGGCAGAGCAGCCAGAGTTTATAAGGGACTCCCTGGAAACGGCATAGAAAAGAGATATTTTGGCGTTGACGGGCATGGTGGGCACAGGTATTATGCACGCCCTCGAAACATGGCACCTTAGCCATTGTCGTCGGAGTGTAGCGCAGCCTGGTAGCGCGTCTGCTTTGGGAGCAGAATGTCGGGGGTTCGAATCCCTCCACTCCGACCATTTTCGGGCCTGCATTCATAATGCGCCCGTAGCTCAGTTGGATAGAGCAACGGCCTTCTAAGCCGTGGGTCGCAGGTTCGAATCCTGCCGGGCGCGCCATTTTAGTCTGCGCGACAGAGCAGGTGTTTGATACCTACAATGGTGACTGTAGCTCAGTTGGTAGAGCCCTGGATTGTGATTCCAGTTGTCGCGGGTTCGATCCCCGTCAGTCACCCCATTATTTCCCTTTAAATCAATTCCAACCTACAGGGTATTTTATTTATTCCGATGTAGCGTCTCTCTGCACACATAGGTAGTGGTGAGCTGAGCCTAACAGGGGAATGAGCATAGTCTGAAACAATGGACGCTACTTACAGAGCTACATCTTCCGGTTTATGGAAGATTACATCTGTGAAACCTTTCTTCTCGATGTATTCCTTTACCTTCTTGCGAGCAATAAGCGCGTTGGTTGATTCGCGAAGACGAAAAAATAGAAGACCTTTGGCCTTGGAGTCGTCAATAACAAGTTCATCAAAATCGACATCGATAATTGGGTCGCCGCTTTCGTGGACGGTTGCATCAGAGGCTTCCATATCTGCTGCTGATACAAGCCCGACTACATTCACCACTTTATAGTTGGTGTGTATCGTGCCATCGTCTGGGTCGGTTATCTCACAGGGATAGGTTTCTAGGTTATCCACTCCACACTCATCAAATGCCTGAATAAGCGCATCTGACATAATAGGAGCGCCGGCTCTAATGTATGCCGGCATATGTGGCCCGTGATCAGATGCGTGTGGACTCATTGGTTTAAGGCTGAATTTAATTGGGTTAGGTACAGGGGGTTGCCCCCCCAATTAAATGACCTCTTCTAAAGTGGTAGAAGTCAACGGGTGGGATATTGTCAGATTTGCGACCTTTGATCCATCGGCCTGGTAAGGGGGCTCGATCAAAAATAAAATAGTTGTTCATAGTTCACTGTATTTAAAATCATTACTATCTCGTAAATATTACTGTCTGGTAAATATAGGATAAAAAAGAATTAAATCTCAACAGGTTGTTACATAAGGTGGTTTGATTAGTGACTCAGCAGGAATACCCAAGCCTTCGTGAAGATTCCAAATCATTTTTAAGGTAAGTGAGCGTTTGTAATTTAATATCTCGTAGACGCGGTTACTCTTACCTATCATGGGTTCTAAGTCTTTTACAGTTAAGCCTTTGCGCTCCATTTCAAATTTAATGGCCTCCACTGGATCAGGCAGGTTCATCGGGAAGTGTTTTGCTTCATAAGCTTCGATAAGCGTGACCATCACATCCAGCTTATCGCCTTCTGGTGTATCAGGCGCAGCCATCATCAGGCTTTCGACTTCTTCCAATGCCACTCGGTAGTCGGCATCAGTTTTGATGGGTTTGATATCCATAGTACTTCCTCCGGTGTATTCAATTAACTAAATGGTTTGTACATCAATCTTGTCGTACTGAGCGTGAGTGCCGATAAAGCGGGTATATACGACATGAACTAATATTAATCACTTACGATACTAAAGAGAATTCTGTAATTGTTGGCCGTTGAGTGAGGTTACGCTAGAGCGTTGGAGAGCGGATTGAGACTCAGCGATTGTCAGTATTTCATTTAATTTTTTTGCAACATCCTTACTGCTTAAAATGCTTATATGATTTTCATCATAGCCGGTTACCTTAATGGCTTCTTCCTGTGCTTTTAGTGAAAGCTGGCTGCGTAAGGTTACGGTTCCATCTGAATTTGAGTGGGCAAAAATTCCACGGCCTTTACCTTTATGGCTAAATAAAAGGTAATATCGTAGATGGTTTGGTAGGGGTTGTTTGTGCAGAGAATTGAGATAGGGGCTGCCGAAAGCCATATCAAACCACGCGGGTACAGCAGTGGGCGCGAGTTTAATACCGCGACTAGCTGCACTGTGGCCCAGCCAAGGGGTTGAGATACTCACAAAAGTGGAAAGGGTCGTATCTTTATTATCAGCGGACGATTGATGATTAATAAACCCTCGTGATACAAGCCCACCCATACTGTGTGCAACAACAACTAGATTGTTAAAATTGTAAGTGGCTTTTAGTTTGTTGACCGATTGATTCAAGAATTGGCTCATTAAACCAAGCCGTATTCCTGAAGGATACTGAACAATCCAGGGCTGGAAACGTTCGCGGTCTAACTGTTTAATAAGATATAACCAATCGTACCCTGAACCGCTAATACCATGCACAAATAGCACAGGTATTTTATTTTCATTATAGGGTTCGAGAAAATAAATACCGCTATGGCCTTGATGGTAAAATTTAACGGGTTCCCACATTCCTAGAGGTCCGAGTTCCTGCTTAAATATGGATTTATCGACTACTTTTCCAAGCGTCGTATCCTTTAGGTTAACCCGTTTATATGTTTTTCCTGGAATAAATAAAGTTGGAAGTTCCTTTTTTGCTTGGCTGGGGTTGCGAAGTTGAATAACCATATCTGAATATATTTGGCCAGGGGTGGCCATTATTAAGCTGGGTTCTCCATGCCAACCGACAGGTTCATTTTGTTGCAAGGTGAAGTCTTGATTAATATCCTCAAACGCTAATAGATAGTATTGTCCCTCTGGTACTGACAGCAGGAAATTGTCCTTCCCATAAACAACTGTATAAGCCTGCAAGGGGTAGCTTCCATTTTCTGATCGGCTCAGAGTAACAACTATGGGTGAAGTACTGTTTTTTATCCATTCTACTTTTCCAATAATGGTAACGGCGGCATTAAGCTGTTTAACATCGTTATTTAAACCGACAAATATGCAGCCGCTAACCAGCAAGGGTAATATTATGGCTGTGATAATTAAATATCTGAATGGTTTTGTAGAACTTAATAGATTGCCATGCAACCAATTCGAGCTGTTTTTTCTAAAATACATAGGAAACTATTCCACTCATAGCACTTAGATTTTTTGTATGTGAATTTACTTCTGTTAATTCCGCACTACATTGTGTTCACGTTGACAAGTGGGGCAGAAACAAAGTCTGAACGACTATTAATAAAGAGTACATTTTTTATTAATAGTTACAAAGTAGACCTGTATGAATTAAAAAAACAGTATCCCGCGAAAATAAAAAACGAATGAATTAAAGAGAATCTGTCCAATCACCACCCAGAGCAAGAAAAAGATTAACACGTTGTTCTAACGCAAGCCCTTGAACTGACAACTTGTTACTGTTTGCAGACAATACACGTTGTTGCATAGTCAACAAATCAATCAAGCTTATTTCCCCCTCTTTATATTTTAATTGCATAATATGGTATGCCTTTTGAGCTTCCTGAAGGGCGATGCCAAGTTCTTTTTCTCGTTCCGTAAGTGTACTGGCTAAATCGAGGTTGGTTTCTACTTCGCTAAATGCATTGAGTGCTGTTTGTGCATAGGAAGCTAAAGCTTGTTTTTGCTCAGCCGTGGCAATATCGACTTGAGCCCTTCTTGTACCGCCATCAAAAATAGGCGCCAGTAAATTTCCCGCGACCTGCCATACAATATTTGTAGGGTCAGTGATGTTTTCAAGTGAATTGGATGCCCCGCCAATATTACTGGTCAAGCTCAGTTGCGGTAAACGTGCCGCTTTGGCCTGTTTTACGGCATTAAATGCGGCAGCAACACGGCGTTCACTGGCAATAAGGTCGGGTCGCCGTTCCAGTATTTCTGAAGGCACACCGGGCGGAGGCATAGCCGGTAGAAGAGGCAACAATTTATTTACGGTAATATCACCTTTTGGGTATTGCCCTAATAAAACCTCTAATGCACGTAACGCTTCCCGTTGAGATGCTTTTAAGGCGATCAGTTGTTCTCGGGTGGCAGCTAAATCTGATTTTGTTAACGCAAGGTCTTGAGCAGAAGCCAAACCGTTTTTATATTGCACATTAACAATACGGGAAGTTTCTTCCAGTGATGAGAGAATACCTTTTAATATCGCCGTTTGCTGGCCAGCTTCAACGGATGCAAAATACGTTTTTGCCGTTGCCGCCGCTAAAGAATGTTGCGCGTATTTATAGTCTGCGGCGGCGGCTTCAGCACTGGCGACGGCTGCACGCTGCCCCGCACTAATACGCCCCCATAGGTCAACCTCCCAGTTTAACTGAGCCGAGAGTGCTTGGTTTGACATCTCAGGAATTGAACCGCTAGCGGCCCCGGAACCTGTGCTGGCAAACCCCAGGTTGACTTGAGGTTTTAATTGCGCACCGGCTTGAACGGCCAGTGCCTTTGCGCGTTCCACATTTGCCGATGCGGCGATAAGATCTTGGTTGTTAGATAAAGCCTGTGCGACATAATCGCTGAGCAATGTGTCTTTAAAGGCTTCTAGCCAGTCAATTTGCCTAGCGTTTTCACGCTGTGATTCATCCACCTTTGTTGCCCAGGTTTGCGGTGTAAATGTTGTATGGCCTGCAAGTTTGGCATCGATGGATTCTTCGTCCTGAACGTTGCTGCTGGTACAACTTATTAACGTGATTACAGCACATGCTGACAGTAGTTGAATAGAAACTGATAATCGTTTATTCCACATGGTTTATTCCCCTTCAACCTCGTTTTCTTTAATTTTGAAAAAGATGGCGTAGAGTACTGGTACGACAACCAATGTTAATAGCGTTGCAAAGGTAAGACCAAATACAAGCACCACAGACATTGATTTAAAAAAGGCATCAAAAAGTAAAGGGATAACGCCTAATACCGTCGTCAACGCCCCCATAGTGACAGGCCGCACACGGCTGGCTGCTGCATCCACGATTGCATTAAAACGCGCTTTACCTTCGCTAATTTCGAAATCTATTTGATCAACTAAGACAATGGCATTTTTTATCAACAGACCTGATAACGATAATAAACCGAGTATCGCCATAAACTCCATAGGTGTTCCTGTTGCCAACAGACCGACCACTACACCAATAATTGCCAGTGGTACAACCAGCCATATCACAACAGGCTGTCGGACACTGCCGAATAATACAAATACAATGATGACCATAGACAGGAAGCCCAAAGGGAGAGTCGTTGCTAGGTCTTCATTGGCTTCTTTCGAGCTACCATACTCGCCACCCCATTCAAGTTCGAAGCCATCCGGTAAATGAATGGCTTCGATTTGAGGGCGAATACGAGTAAAAAGGTCCGCCGTTAATTCTTTTGGAAAGGGGTCACTTTGTGCTTTAATTCTCCAGAAGCGGTCTTCGCGCCGAATTAAGCCGTCTCGCCAGACAGTTCTAAAACCGTCTGTCACTTGGCCTATGGGCACAGTCTTCCCCGTTGCTGAACTTAAAACCTGAATATTATGAATATTTTCAATATCCACACGTTCGTATTCAGGCGCACGAGAAATAATGGGGATCAATTCATCCTTCTCACGATAAGTTCCCACTGTGCGCCCGGAAAAATTGGTTTGCAGCGCAAGCGCAAGGTCCTCACGAGAAATACCCGCCCGTTGCCCTGCGTTTTTTGCATAAATGGGTTCAATCACACTAATAGGCTGTCGCCAATTGTCTTTAATTGACAGCGCTCTGCCGTCAGCAACCATAATTGCCATTGCATCACGCGCTAATTGTCGAATAACCTCTGGCTCAGGCCCACTAAACTCAGCCTCGATTTTTGAACCACCACCTGGCCCCAATACAAATCGCCAAACCTTACCCTGTGCTTGGGGAAAGGCATTTTCAATATGCGTCTGAATTTTCGGTATAAGGGTGTTAATGATATCGTAGTTATCCACACGAACTAATAACTGGCCGTAAGCAGAGTTGGGTGATTCAGGGGGGTAAACCAACATAAATCGCGGTGCGCCGGCACCAATGGACGCCTGTACAGCGTTAACCCCCTCTAAACCCGTAACAAATTTTTCCAGTTGTTTTACATCCTGTTCAGTTTTGGAAATATCCATTCCCTGAGGTAACCAGTAGTCCACAACAAATAGCGGTGTGGTTGATGAAGGGAAAAAACCGGATTTAACAAATTGAAAACCCCAGACGGATACTAAGAATATGCTAACCACACTGGTGACAACTACAATAGGTTTTTTCAGTGTGACTCTTAAAAACTGTTTGTATTTTTTAAATACAATGTTCTCCGGTTTATGTTTAGACTCTGGAGACTCAATTACTTCATTAAACAGCCAAAAACAGAATAGGGGGGTAAGCGTTACCGCGAAAACCCAGCTATACATTAGCGAAATAAAGATAACCCAAAATAAGTGGCCGGTATATTCCGCCGTAGAGCCTGGAGCAAAGCCTATAGGTGCAAAAGCAATAATGCCAACCAAAGTGCCACCTAGCAAAGGCCAAATTGTGCGCTTAACAATACGTTTGGCAATTTCTAATTTCTTAATGCCATTCTGCACACCGACAAGAATGCCTTCGGTCACTACAATTGCATTATCCACCATCATGCCCAAGGCAATAATTAAAGCACCAAGTGAGATACGGTGCATCGGAATATCCGTGATATTCATTGTTGCTAAGGTAGCGAAAATCGTCATTAGTAGAATGACACCAATCACAATTGCCGATTTCAAACCCATAAAAATCAGCAGGGTGACTATTACAATAATAAGTGCGGCGACCACGTTAACAACAAAAGTTTGCACCGATTCATCGACGATTTTGCCCTGGTGATAAAATTCATGGAGTTCAATACCCAGTGGGCGCAACCCTTCACTGTCGGCAATTTTCTTATCAATAGCGTGACCAATTTTAACAATATTACCGCCCAATACACCCGAAATACCCAGGGCGATAGCCGGCTTGCCATTGTAGCGATAAAGCTTTTCAGTTGGTTCCTGATACCCCCGCCATACATGCGCAATATCTTTGAGAAAAATGACTTTACCTTTACTATCTGCCGATACAAGCAAGTTCTGAATCGCTTCAACAGAATCAATTGAGCCTGTGGGGTCAATAACGATACGTTGGTCGTCGATTTTGACATCACCTGATGCCACAACGGCATTTTGTTGTGCGAGAATATTATAAATATTGGAAATAGAAAGCCCTAATGAGGATGCATTTTGTCGAGAAACTTCGACAAAAATGGCCTCATTTTGCGCTCCATCCAAGATTACTCGGGCGACGTCCTCAACTTGTAACAATGAATTCTGCAACGTTTTCCCATAACGCTTTAGTTCAGCGGGCGAATAACCTTCACCCGTAATAAAGTACAACAGACCAAAGACATCACCAAAATCATCAGCCACATAGGGTGTTCCCGCACCGGGAGGTAAAGCCAGTGCGGCATCATTTACTTTATTACGCAGTTTTGTCCAGATAAGCTGAAGGTCGTTTTTAGAGGGGGAGAATTCATATTTAATTTCTACCGTAATTTCAGATTTACCTGTGGTTGATACAGACTCGATAGTATCCACTTCAGCCATTTGCTGAATGGCCTTTTCAAGTGGATCGGTAATTTCAAGTGCAACTTCATGTGGGTTGGCACCTGGGTAACGGGTGATCACAAGTGCTTGGCGAATCGTAAATTCTGGGTCTTCAAAACGCGCCATATTTTGGTAGGCCGACCAACCACCAACGAGGGTGAGTAAAATAACAATGACACTGAGTACAGTATTTTTTATGGTAAATTCAGCAATATTCATAGCGTGGATTTCCTGCTAGTACACTGTAAATGGAATGGTTAATTCGTGCTTATCAGTTCCACTCTTTTATTTTCATACCCTCAGAAAGATAGGCGGCACCCGCACCCGCAATGGTTTCATTCACTTCAAGGCCCGCAGTGACAACCACCATTTTACCGACGCTGTTTTCAATGGTGACTAATCGTTTGGTGACCGTCATTGTTTCTTTATCAACCGCCCAAACATATTTGTTTTTGCCATCACTTGTTATTGCATCCAGTGGCACAGCAACACGTGTTATTTGCGCTTTATGTTGAATACGTAACTCAACCGTTGCATTCATGCCAGGAAGCACCATCAAATTTTCTGGAGGTTGAAAAGTGAAAGTGATCGCGTAGGTTTGAGAAGTGGTATCGGCTAGCAGCGATGCCTCTTTATAAGTGGCTTCTATAATTTGATTAGGAGCCGCATCCAAAATAATAAACGCTTGACGATGGTTGTTTGCAGATTCGTTTTTGGGAATTTGTGCTAAAAAGCTTGCAGGAAGGTCTATTGTTGCTTCGAGAAGGTCGCCGCTTATAAATTTTACCATCACTTGGCCTGGGCTGATGGTCTGTAAGTTTTTGACCATTACCTGCGCAACCACGCCATTATATGGGGCTGTTAGCATTGAATCTTCAAGCGCTTTTTCGGCGCTATCCAATTGTGCTCTACTCACATCCCTCTGAGCCAAACGCTGTTCGAGCACACTGCGCGCAATAGCATCTTGTTCTGCTAAGCGAGCAGCGCGCTGATATTCTTCTTCCGCATTTTTAAATTGCGCTTTTGCTGAAACAAAAGCAGATTTAAAATCACGCTGATCTAACTTGGCAATAAGATCGCCACGATTAAGGCGTTGGGCTTCTGTTACGGGAAATTCTTGCAGCATTCCCCCCACTTGTAGACTCAGCTCCGACATTCTATAGGCGTCGATTACCGCAGGAAACTTACTTACCTGCGCAGTACCAACAGTACTGACCGTAATCAATTTAACCGGGCGCACACTAAGCGCCCGAGTGACCCCTTCTTGTTCTTGACCTTTCCCACAAGCTGACAAGCTAAGTGCGATAAATATGGCACTAAATAAGTTAAAATAGTTTTTTATTGGCATCAGAATGCTCTCCCCAAGTTGGATGACGGAGCTAACGTTAGTTACGATTGGGCGGGTATGCAGTGACCTTGGTGCTTCAACCTAAAATTAAAACTTTGATTCAGTAGTCTAGTACACATATCTTATAGTACTTTAAAAATACATACATAGTGTAAAGTTTTAATCGAATTTATTATTGACAATTTTTACCGTAGTAAGGCGATATCTATTAGCATCAAAAAGAGGCTAATTTTATGTTTATACAAATTTTAATTGGAACGTTTGTCATATTTCTAACGATTGTGATACAAGTTTTGTTTATTCGTACTACCATCGAAGTGCTGATAAAACGACAAGCTTGGTTAGTCACGCCGCCTTTTATTATTAAAACGACCGTTGCAACGGTAGCGGCTGTACTTTGGCTAATTGTTGGCATCAGTCTAAGCGCATGGTCATGGGCGGGGGTATTTTTGCTCGTTGGTATTTTTCAAAGCTTAGAACCCGCTCTTTATTTTTCTATTGTTACTTTTACCACATTGGGTTATGGAGACATTACAATTGGTCCGCAATGGCGAATATTAGCAAGTTTTGCCGCAGTAGACGGGTTAATTATATTTGGATTGAATACGGCTTTTTTGGTCGAATTCACAGGTCATCTAAGGTCTACACAACGACACATTATCGAATCCAATAAAGAGTAAGCTGTAGGATCAAATATGAATCTAAATTTTTACTTTGCACATTGGGCATTTTAATTTTCCTTGGTGATGCGAATATCAATGGTCGCATTGATTTTTTACGTAACAGTAATATTCCCAACCTATTGTTAATGCAGAAGCCTGTATATTTTCATTGGTTAGTCCGGCATACCATCTGAAATTTTGGATGCCTAATGCGAATATTTGAGTAAATGTGCGCCAAACTGTAGGGAAAACAGAAAGAGGGGGCCTTATGTAGGGAGGCTTGATCGTTTACCGTAAATACGTTCGTATCGGTATTATATGTATAGGTAACAAAGAATATCGCGTTACGTCAATTGTGTCTTCTTAGGTTCCAGCTTATTGGTTATGCAGGATAAACCCCTGTAAAAGAAAAAAACAATGATTGTTTTTTTAATCAAAGTGAAAGTCAAAGCCAATGTAAATCAGAATAATAAAATAATATGTTGTGAAAATTATCATTGAATTCACGCCATCTAGGTCAAAATTTGATACCTACTTCAATTTATATACGTTTAATCGAAAATCTTCATAAAGAGTTGGTTGAGTATGGTTAAAAAGTAATATATGGTTCGCTACAGCCGTTATTCTCTCAGCCAGGGATTTTATGAGAATCATCTACTTTCTTGTTATTGCGTTCACTGTGTCCCAAGTCTATTCAAAAGACTTGGACTTTAACTATTTTACAATAACAGTAGAAGATAATTGGCCCGTTAAAGACGAGCTTTCCGAAAAGCATATTCAAATTTTTGATTCTAGTGATAACTCCACCAATACCCTCAAGTTGAGGTATGTCTATACATCCCGTGATATTAATATCGAAGAGTTAAAAAGCCAGAATAAAAGCCTAAAAATAAAACAATTAGGTGATTTTTTGGGCGCTAGCGCGTCCACTAAAATCAGTATTGATGATGGATCTCATCATAAAAGTTGGATTTTGTACCACAAAAATGTTCTCCTCTTGGTCACTTATTCAAGTGAAAAGGGAATTTCAGGGCTAGAAAGTCAAGCGGTTCAAGCCGTTTTAAGTTCTCTGCGCTGGAAGTCGGCAGAAACCATCGCGGCCCATTAGAAATATTTTAATATAAGCCGTCTATGGATAGGCACAAGCTTCTCTTATTAAACTCTATATTCCCCATATCTCCATTTGCCTGATCGGTATTTTCCTCTGCACCTAGCCTTAGTTGTTCAAGTTTAGTGGTAAGGTTCTGAATTTATTGCACAAGTGTTCAGCATAGAGCAAGCAGTAGTGTGTTCTAGGACTTTCAGGGCTTTAGGCTAGATACTGCCTGGGCTAAGAGGGTTTTTCAGGTCTGACTATTTAGCAAATTATAAAGTAATAGTAATTGTATTTAATTTAGTGCCCTACTTAGCTTTAGCGCTCATAGAGTGAGCTTAAAGTTGGAAACGTTTAATTTTAAAGGTTGTTTATGGGGATATACGCCTTAATTACTCTGGCAGTGTTGAAATAAAAGAATAAAATGCCGTTATTCAGGAAAAACCTCTAATGTTAGGTAAATTGTATGAATTTCCTTGTCGTAAGTTTGTTTATGTTTTGCCTTTAGTTTAAATTTTGATTCAAGAAGATATAACCCTGCCTTTTGCCAAATTATTTCCAATTTACCATTATTTCCTGTTTTTTTCTGTTGCACTGCGCGATTATTTCGATAACGTGTATTGGCGGGCGTAATGGAAATATTGGTATTTTTGATTGGTTTTCCATTAAATAAAAGTGTCATTTCAGTTTTTTCATTCACAAATAGATCATTCGGATGACCACTAAAAATAATTTCTAATCCATTACCAATGGGTTGCGAAATGCTTGATTGGTTTCGCGTTACGTATGTTTCAACTCGGTTAATCAGTTTTACACGTTGAATATCAACTGCACTTTCGGGTAGTTTAACTTTATTATCTATACCGAATACTTTTCCAGGCTCACCTGTAGCCATTTTGTACGTGGTATAAAAAATGGGGTTTTGAATAACTTGAATTCTATAGGTGCCATTTTGTTCTAACTGTATTGTTGTAGCACTTTTTCGGCCCAGATTAATGATATTTGTCGTACTTATTTGGGAGCCGTCAGGTTGATAAGCGATTACGTGGGTTGATGCCGCGATTTTTACTAAAGGGTGTGCCTCTTCTTTTAATTCAGTAACCTTATTCTTAGTCGGTTGAGTAATTAAATAAATAGGAATGCCACCGTAAGGGTTGTCGGCATGAAATATATCATTTGAAATACTCATATCCAAAGCAATAACAATAGGTTTGTTACCGGATACCAGGGTATGGCTTGGCACTATCCAACGACTATGGGCCATACTTGTAAAAGGATAAGCTAGAGTTAAAAACATTAAAATAACTTTATACATTTTTTTCACTTATTTTTCTATTTTTCTATTTTAATGGTTAATGAGATTTCTCCCAATTCGCCTTTTGCGGGTATTCTTGTTACTGTTTTTGTCGATGCCTCAATAGGTATGCGTTGAAAACGTCTTCCTCCTTCTTCACGAACGGCTTCAATATGCAAAAATAAAGGCTTTCCTATGGTTTTCTTCTGGTATTCTGGTGTAAGTTGCCAATGTAAACGATAGTGACCAGGCCGTCGGGTCGCTCCAGTGACAGCATCAATATTTTTTCCATATTTACGTCCTGATTTTCGCCACCATTGACGCAAATCTTTTAACCATTTTTTTCCGTCTTCTTGTGAACTATTTTCTCGCTTCACTTGATACCATAGTGCAATAGTATCAAGATATTCTCGATTTTCATTTTCAATCCAAACCACAATATAGGGTTTAAAATAGGAGTCAGATGGTAGTGTCGGCACCTCTAGATCGATAATTAAATTCACATTCTGAATTGGAGAGGCAACGACCAATTCGGCACAAAAAAACACAATAAAGAAAATTATTTTATGCATTTACACTCCAATATTTGGCACGAAAATTAAAAATAAAAAAACAGGTGTTAAAATTCCAAGCACTGATAGAAATACCCCAATTTTTTTATTTTTCTTTCCTTGAAAAAGGATAATAATTCCTGTTATTGCAAAAAGAGTTATTAATGCTGCGCTTACATCTAACAGCCAAAACCACACTGCGCCACTGTAACGACCTTTATGAAGGTCATTTATCATTGCCAGTGTTCCGCCACGCTCTGTTTCTAACGATATGCGTTTTTCTGGCTCGCTAATAATTGCGGTCGCATAGCCGGCAGGCACGTTAAAATCCAAGATAATTTCCCAGGTACTTGGGTCTATTTCAATATTATGTGCAGGAGGAAACCGATAGGAATCCATAAAATAGTGGTTAATACGATTGAGGTTAGGGGTCCAGCTTTCAGATTGATTTAATGCCCATTCATTATATAGTCTATCTGTTAAGGGGGTCTCTTGAAAGCTGTTATGGTTATTCGAACCATACCAACGATGGTTTAATGTAATACCTGAAATACAAAAAAAGACTAAGAGGCCAAACAGTAGTGTTGACACATAAATATGAATAAGCCTGGCGTATGTAAAGATTTTACGATGCCAGGTTTTATGTTGCTTAACGACCATTATTAATTAAAATTTATAAGCGACGTTGGTTTTAATATTTCTTCCAGGCTCATAGTCGTTTAAGTAGAGTTGTCCGAATACCGGGTGGAAGCTAGAACCCGTGCGAGAAGATTGGCTAACGTAGTATTCGTCAAATAAATTGTCTATTCCCAGTGTTAGGGTTAAGCCCTCAGATACCTGCCAAAGGGCGGAGATATTGTGAATGTCATAACCCGGTTTACTGTTATCTGAACCGGCACCATCTAATTGCATATCGGTATTCACCGCCTTTAAATTACCCACAACAAGAAAATTCCAGTTGAATGTTATGTTGATGGAATCCAGGGTATAACCCAGCTTGAAACTAATGGCATCTTCTTGCGAACGATCTAGGCGCGCACCCTCATAGTGGCTGTAATTGGCATTTGCTTTTAATTTTGAATCAGAGGCCGAGTAGGTTAGCAAAGTATCAAGGTTACCTAACTCATAGCCAATATAGAGTTCATAACCATTAATGGTTACGTCACCGACATTATCTTTCCAGGTTGCACGTGGGTTGGATGTATCCAATACGGCGTAGTCATAGATGTAATCATTTATTTGGGTTTGGAAAAGAGTTCCACCCAGTGTAAACGGGAGGCCGTCATTATAAGCGACAGAAAATTCGCTATTAAACCCGGTTTCAGCTTTGATAGCGGGGTTCGCTGTATCCCATAAGCCTGCGCCAACAAATACTTCGGCAAGCTCTGGTGCTTGGAATAATTCGGTGCCGCTCAATTGAAATATCCAAGCCTCTGAAGGTTTAACTTCTAAGGCAAGGGCCAAAGCCGTATTGTTAAAAGTTTCATCCACAACGGATGATTTCACATCGACATTGCTATAACGAATGCCCGGAGTTAAGGTTAGCAGGTTACTCAAGGCTATTTTGTCTTGTAAATAAATTGCCGTATCGGTTTTTTCTTCACCGCTTTTATTTATTGAGCCCGTGGTAAGGTCTGCTTGATAATGCGTAGTGTAATTCACATATTCCGCGCCATAGGTTAACTTTTGAGTTAACCTGGGTTCTATATTGGTAGTGCTAATATTAGTAGTGGCAATGAGATTTACACCATAGTTATTTGCGTCACCTTGCACTATACCTGCCCAAGCCTGGAAGCGGGGGATAGAGCTTTGCGCGTAGCCGCGTTCGTCGCGCCACAAACTACTGTTATTGTCGTAAACAGCCGCTTTTAGTTCGGTATTGTTTCCTAAGCTTAGGTCGTAGTTTAACGTGATCGTATTGCGTATATATTCGGTTGGCCACAACAAGGGCGTGCCTGTGCCAGTACTAATCGCACTATCTGTTGCCAGCCCCATATCAGGTCGGTAAGAATAATCACCTTTATCTTGGTAGTACTCGTAACCCAGTGTTAAACGGTGATCAGCATTGATATCCCAGCCTGTTTTTAATAATGCGCTGTCTACAGTGCCTTCCAAACCGCGAATATTGCCATCAGTATTGGCGACAATGCTGCCATTATTGTCTTTAATTTCACCGCCGCCTACGCGATAGTCATTCTTTTGTACATGGTTGTAGTAAACCAGTAAGTCAATTCCGTTGTCTAATTCACTGTAAATTGAAGCCGCCATATCATTTGAACCATTTGTTGAGCCTGTACCTTTTATTCGTGCGCCCAAAGCTTGACCTGGTTCAAGTAGCTCTTTTGCTTGCTTTGTTTCAAAGCGGACACTTCCACCTAAACCGCCATGGACAACAGAGTTGGTTCCCACATCTATCTCTACCGTTTGTAAAATGTCCGCATGGATTTGTAAATTACCCATATGGTGATACATATAGTTATTCTGGTTGGCGCCATCAATACTGATACTAATATCCCTATCTTCAATACTACGGATGGTAATGCGTTGGTTTAAACTGTGTGCACCGCCTACATCCACCCCTGGAATCGTACGTAATAGGTCACTGATATGATCCGCTTGCTTTAAATCCATGTCCGCAGCCCCCATAAAGACTGAACTGGATTTAACCCTCGTTCCCCATACGTGAACGTCTTCTATTTTGTCCGGTATGTTTTTATTTACGACGTTTAATTCAACTGATTCCTCTGCTCTAGTTATTGATACACCTAATAATATCGTCGGTGCGAGGAGGTATATTGCTTTTTTCATAAAGTTAAGCTTAACTCGATAATGATAATTATTTGCATTTAGATATAATAACCGATAATATTTTTCCACCACATCAGGGATGCATATGCACTTTCTTCACAGTGATATGAATAATCGTCAAGGGATACAAAGCAATATTTAGGAGCTATCCATGCCGCTAATGTGTATTAAACGTTCAGATATTGCTAATGTGACGCAGATATACGAGATGAATATTCCTAAAAGTCATTCACGGGTGATCACCCGCAGACAATTTTATCTGAGTAAGATGGTATCGGATATACTGGTTCAGATAAGTGATATGTACGAACTTGAATCCACATCGCTTGCTTGCAAATGTTCGGCAGAACTGACAGTCGGTATCCTATTGCAAGGTGAATTGAATTTTTCACTGGACGGCACAAAAAAAAGATTAAAGGTTGAATCAGGAGAGAGGCCGATTTGCTTCGCTTTTAACGCGCTAAGCAATATGCACTGGCAGAGGCACTTAATTAAAAATAATCACGTAAAAAAAGCCTTAATTTGCTTACCCCACGGGTGGCTGCAAAAGCGATTTAGAGGTAATGATGAGCTAGATGTTTTTATCCAATGGTTGCAGATACATCATGCCTCCTTTTATTCATGTATCGTTAGTTTTCCTCAGTATAGAGCCGCTGAAGCACTTGTCGATGCAGGTAAGCGTCAGGCTTCGGAGTTCGAAATTGAAGGGCTCGCGCTCACTTTAATAGCAGAATGTTTAAAGAATCTAAAGCAACAATATACAATTGATCAACCTAGCAATCATCTTTCCGCCTTTGCTGATTCAGATAGTTTAAAAATTTGTAAATTTATTGAAGAAAAAATTGTAAATTCACATCATCCTATGCAGCTTAATCTAAACGATCTTGCCCAAAAGTTGGGAATGAGTATCAGTACGGCTCAACGACAATTTAAACGTGATTTTAAACAAACCATAATGGAGTATGTGCGCCGACGTCGGTTGGAACTAGCGCGTGATCAATTGCTCAATAAGTTGACTATTGGGGAGGCAGCCTATTTAGCAGGCTATACTCACACCTCCAATTTTTCGTTAGCGTTTAAAAAACATTTTGGCATTTCACCAGGGGATGTTTGTAATATCGACGCTAAAAGATAAGGCAAGCCTACGAGACAGATTGTTAGGCAAGCGGCGATAAAATAAACCGCTTGTTCGTTTATATGCATAAGTATCGGCTGAAATACAAAAGGGCTGGCGAACTGCCCTAAAAAAAAGCAGCTTGTTATCACGCCCATAACACGTCCTCGAACAAATGGTGAACTGATCGAAAATAACCAGACAATCAAGTTTGGCCTCACTAAACCAAAACCTAAGCCTAACAAAGTAATACCAAAACCAATAAAAAAGAAATTCTTCCCGTGTGCAAGCGCGCCAAAGCCTGTGGTAATCAAAACTAAGCCAATGGTATGAATTGAAGGAAACGTTAAAAAACGTTTGATTTTTGAGTAATTTGCTGAAGTTAGGGCAACTATTAAAAATATTGCTGACATAATTGCACCGATAACAGTATTACTCACCTCAAAGTAATTGTTCAAATAAAATGGAAAGTTCAATGGGATAGTATAGAGCAATAAAATTTCAAAAAAAGCGAGAAAAGAAAACATAAATAAAATTATTTTAGCCGGTAGTGTTTTGCTGGTGGTTTCCTTTATTGGATTATACTGTTGATGCCCTTTGTTAGAAGGAAAACGAAGCGGTATAGCAAATAAAAGTAAAATCAACGCTAGAGAGTGCAATAAAAAAGGATATTTCCAATTCAGGTCAGATAAAAAACCACTTAACAATAAAAAGCAAACACCGCCAAAGCTACCAAATGCGACTTGTAAACCCATATAATGATTAAACTCGTCGCCGCGATAGTATTCCGTTGCTAAAGTAGTTACAGAGAGCATTATTCCCGCAACGGCAATGCCCAGTGCCGCACGAGAAAGCAATACTCCCAGTAAGTTGTTTTCAATGAAAAAACCTGCACATCCAAATATGCCATAGCCTAGGAGACTAAGTAGTAAAATACGGCGTTTGGAAACAGTATCTAATAGTTTTCCAATAAAAAATGCGGATACTACAATACTAATGCCTGGTATAGATACAACCATTTTTACCCAAAATTCAGCGTGGGAAATGTGAGAAAAGTGTCTGGCCATTGAAGGTAAAGAAGGGGACAGTGTCGCACCGGCCATTACCGTTAAGCTACTGCATAATAAAAGCCATGCACGAAGACAAGGTGCGTTCATAATATATACTCTTAATAAAAAAATACTATATTGAGTTATCAAAATAGAGTTACAGGTAAGGCATGGATAAAAGGTGGAAATTTACGGTTTTCCAATACGGTTACGTGCAGACTTTATTGCGTGAAGATAATTTTGGTAAAGAATGTTTTCATCGAATTCTGTACTTCGCCCATCTTGTAGTAAAATACGACCCTGTACTATCACTGTATCGACATCACTACTGCTGCCCGTTACAAGAAACGTTCTTAGAGGGTGCTTTGATAATTGGAAGCGGTAGTCGCTAATATTCACCAATACTATATCGGCTTCTTTTCCTTCTTCAATTGAACCTATACGATCTAACCAGCCTAAGGCTTTTGCTCCAAACAAAGAGCCTGTTTTTAGCGCCAGAGTAGGGGGACAAGTGGTATTGCAGTTCATAATTTCATTGTGTTGCAAATGGGCAGCGCGCATTGCTTCACACATGCCTCCAGTAAAAGTAATGTCGCCATCAGTGCTGGAGGAAAGCCAAATGCCCTTTTTTAAAAATTGGCCAAATTGTTTTGTTTCAGAATTACTGCTTTCACCGAGCATTCCGTAGTGGGCTGGTGCATGGCATATATTTACGCCATGATCAAATAACAATTGATTTTCGTTTTCCGATGTATAAGCAGTATGTACGGCTAACATGTTATGGCTCAATAAGCCAAGCTTGGCAAAACGCTCAACCGAAGAACAACCAAATGCTTTGCTGACTGCGGCCCTTTCGTTTTTCAATGCCGCTAAATGTGTCGCGTAAGGTACATTAAATCGGTTTGTGATTTCAGCTAATGCCATTAACTGTTCATCAGAACTGCCAAATGCCCCCATAACCGACGGCATTCCACCAATTAAACCCGAGGGATGATCATTCCATTTCTCCAACAAATCCAGCCAGTCGTCAATTTGCTCATGAGTATCTGCAATAGGCTTAATTTCTCCTGATTCATTTTGAATCATAATATCCGAGCCCCAGCGGCTAACACGTAAACGCATTCCTAAATCCAGCGCGGCAATTGCCATGGCATCTGCGGAATTTGCTGAGCCTACATCGCCTAGTGCTGTCGTACCTGAACGCAACTGAGTCCATAAGCTCCATCGTGCAATGGCAATGCCCTCTGACAAGGTTAATTTTTTACCCACCGTGGAAATAAAACCAAACATGGAGCCTAATGCTTCAATATTACCGCCATTAGAATAAGGCGTCGGTACCAAGCCTACATCGTCAGGGCGCTCGTGATTAGGCGCTACAAAGCTTTCATGCCAATGAGGATTAACAAACCCAGGCAATATCATTTTTCCATTTGCTTCAATCACTTCATCGTGTTTAGGTAAAGGCATATCCATGGAGCCAATAGACTGAATCTTTTTTCCATTTAATAAAACCCAGGCATTTTCAATCACTCGATTATCTTTATCTGCACAGTATAAAAACCCGTTGCGAATAAGCGTTCTATGCTGTGTCTCTACTCGCTTTGGGTTTAAGTAGGGTTCCGTTAAATTATAAGACGAATGCCCAATAGAATCTCCGGCAAACGAAGTCGTTTGTTGCTGAGTGCTATTCAATATATCCTGCTGAGCAAGGTGGTCAAAATGGTTAATAGGCCATGTGCTGTTAGCCATGCATAAGCACATCATATTAAATCTCTCGTGATTTTTCTGAAAAAATCCCTCGATCTTGCATTGCGCTCAATGATGCGTTAACAGCATTGATGGTATGATCAATATGTTCGTCTGTGTGCGCACCACAGATAAAGTTTACTTCCCTGCGCAGCAATACACCACGTCTTGCCATTTCATTTAAAAATGGAATGGCGAATTCTACGTGATCTTTTGGGTTGTTAGAGAATAAAAACATTGGAATAGGGTCGTAGCCTACAATACGCAAAGGTGTATCGAGCGATTGAGAAATGCGATTAACTGAATCTTTTAATCGTTTTCCCAAATAGGCAATACGCTCAATATAATCTGATTTGCGATATTCATCTAATACTGAAGTACAGACTTCGAGGGAAAGCATTTCACCACCAAAAGTGGTAGAAACTTGCAGTTTTTCCATTTGCTTCATAAGTTCGTGTTTACCACAAACGGCAGATAGCGGCATTCCTGCGGCGATACCTTTTGAAAGTGTGACCAAATCTGCGCTAATACCATAGAATTCTTGTGCTCCTCCTAGTGCTAAACGAAAGCCCGTCACAATTTCATCCCATATGAATATCACATTTTTTTCGGTACAGAGTAAGCGAAGCGCTTGAATAAACTCGGGGCTAACAATACGATTATACGGTAGAGACAATACTACAGCGGCAATTTTCCCGCCTCTCTGTTGTAATAAATCAAAAATGGGTTGTTCATTGTCATCTGTTATTAAAGACATTCGATGAGTTAATTCTTGTAATACCTTAGGTACACCTGGGGTATCGAACATGTAATGATCGTGCCAACCGTTGTAGCCAATGGTGAGAATTTCATCTTTTTTTGTAATATACCGAGCCAGTCTTATTGCGGCTGAATTTGCATCCGCTCCGGTTTTAAAAAAGCGAACCATTTCTGCACTTGGAACCATATTGACTATGGCTTTAGCGGCATTTATTTCAATGGGTGCAGGTAGCGAATGCAATAATCCTTTATCTAGATTTCCTGTTATTGCTTGCGTTACTGCGGGGTGATTGTGACCCAATGTGTTTGCTGCAAGTCCACATATAAAATCGATATACTCATTGCCATCAACATCTTTTACTATCGCACCTTCGCCACCTTTTAAGTATACAGGAAAATGACCGGGCGAAAACTGTTCCGGTTTTTTCATCATGGTTTGAGTAAATCCGGCGACTAACTTTTTTCCTGACTCTTCAAGTTTTTGAGATTTAATTAACGTAAGATCACTAACATTATTGAATTTATTCATATTAAAATATCTTTTATAGCGTTAAAATTATTCGTTTTTTTCAAAAAAATTGATTAAAATAGTTTAAATATATTGATATTTAATGGCAGCCCAACGTTGCACCGCCATCGACTTTTAATACTTCCATTGTGATGTGATTGGCTTGATTGGATAATAAAAATAACACAGTATTGGCAATATCTTTTGAGGTCGCAATACGATTAAGTGGAATGCCCAGACGATAATTTTTATTGTCGCCGTCAATAATTTTTTGCACACCCTTTGTATTTTTCCAAAGCTGGCGTTGCATGGCGGTATCGGTAGAGCCTGGTGCTATAACATTACATCGGATATTATGTTCTGCAAGTTCCAGTGCCAAAGACTTTATCAACATGGTTGCTGCCGATTTTGATGCTGCATAGGCTCCCATCCCAATACGGGGAATACTAGAAGCGTTGGAGCCAATAGAGACAATTGCCCCCCTTTTTCTAGAACGCATATAACATGCACATTCCGTACACACATTAAATGTGCCGTGCGTATTTACCTCAAATATTTCTTTCCAGTCATCTTTGGTTATTTCGGTTAGATTACCTAAGTGCAGAATACCAGCGGAATGAACTAAATAATCAATGGCGCCAACTTGAGATTCGATGCGATCAAATACACTTCTAACTTGATGGTAATCAACTATATTAAGGTGTAGAGGTATTACACCATCAGAATTTTTTTTACTGAAAGAAGTATTTTCGAATCGATTATCCAACGAGACCACAACGGCGCCAGCGTGCAGTAACTGCAACGCAACTTCGCGTCCAATACCTTGCGCGGCTCCTGTCACAACCGCGATTTTCCCTTGGAATTCTGGATATTGATTTCTCGACATCAATACACCTCGTCCATAATTTTATGTCTGTCTGCGTGGTAAGTTTCCTCGTTTTGACCCCTCCGCCAATAGGGTACAGCGTATAAATTAGCTTTGTTAAATGTATAGTGTTTAACCAAATAGTTTCTTATACATACAACAGCCGAACTTTCTCCCGCGACAAAAGCACTGAGTGAATAATGAGTGGGAATATAGAGCTGTTTTATTGCCTGAAATAGGGAAGCTTCCCCAGGTTTTCGTAAAATCCATTTCACGTTAATATTTTTACTATGAGCTAATAAAATACATTGCTGTAAATCATCTAGCTCAATCAAAACTATACCTTTAACTTGTGGAGAAAGGCTTTCTAACAGTGCAGAAATGGCTGGTAGTGCGCTTAAATCTCCCACAAATAGAGACCATTCTGCCGGTGCTAATAAGGGAGAGGGCCCGCCTGGTCCTGCGATACCAATACAGTCGCCGGACTTGGCTCTTTCTGCCCAGCCAGAAGCAGGGGAGTTGTTGCTATGTGCCACAAATTCCACATCAAGTTCAAGAGGGCCTTCCCGAAAGGCCCTTACTGAATAGGTTCGTGTAATAGGCTTTTCCGAAGACGGAGGCCATTTAACGCCTTTATCCGTTAATACTGGCAAAGCGGGCTTTGTTTGATGTGAACGAGGGAAAAATAATTTTATATGTGCCCCCGCACTCTCATTGGGGAAACCCTTTAATTCAGTGCCACTTAATGTAATGCGCATTAAGCTGTCACCAACTTTTTCTGTGCGTAGTACAGAAAGCATTCGGGGCGATGTGCGTTTTAGAGGTTTTTTTTCCGGCAAAGTTAACTCCTCTATTAGGCTACTCATAAACTACCTTCTTAACAAACTCAGTTGTTGGTATATTCGTACTCAACTTTTCAGGTTTTGATAAAGGTATTGTTTTTATCACTGAATGCTTTCGAGCGAAATCGAGATAGGTATTAAATTGTTCACACTGAATGTGCGTTAAGTATTGTTTTTGTTGTATCAGTTGTCGGTCAAAATTCGATGAACATATAGGCGCAGACTCTAGATTAGCCCCATTTTTAAAGGCAATTGTTTTTTGTTCAAAAAATGCAACGAGAGCATGGTTTTGTTCGTTCTTACTTATACGAATTTTTTCACACCAATTTTTTGGTGTTACTACATCAAATAAATACCCCTCATTTTGCAGCCATTGATATACTTCCGGTAAATGTACGCGGTGTTGCGGTATCATATTCAGCACTTGATATTCAGTATTATCGTTCAATTGATGTTGAACAATAAATTCGGCAAGTTCATCTACGGGAGTCCAGGGTTCTTCTATTGGCAAATCAGGCAAGTAACCTAGTTTTAACCCGGCACTTAATATTTGCCATACAAAATCTTTTGGGTTGACATAGCCTGAAGACAATGCACCTACTATACGCCCCAAACGATAAACTCTAACATCTACGCCATCTCTACTGGCAGACTTTGCCATAGCCTCAGCGGCCCATTTTGTTTGCTGATAGCCATCCGATAAACCCTTATGAAAACTGACAAAATCTTCCGTTAACTGTTCTCCCTCTTGTTTTGGAGGTGCAATAGCTATTGTCGAGATAAAACGAAAAGGTATATTAAATTCTTTTGATAGCTTAAGTAACTCACCCGTTGCTAATGTATTAACTCTGCAAAGAGAATGGTAGTCGCGTGTTACACTGGTTATGGCGGCGGAATGAAAAATACATGTTGTTGATGAAAATATGGAGTGTTTCTCTTTAGCACTAAATCCTAACCCTGTCTTTTGCAAATCTGCTAACACTATTGTTAGATGGCTTTTATGCAAAGCGAAAGATAAGATTGATAGCGGTAATTTAAAATCTTCAAATGCTTGTATCAATTTATCTAACGCTTGTTTTTTGTTTTTGGCTCTAATCAAACATTGCACTTTAGCCGAAGTTTCTCCTAATAAATGCGAAACTAAATGGGCTCCTAAAAATCCGTTTGCTCCTGTCACCAATACATTTTTTAATATATTTTTATGTGTTGGTATTGACGGCTTTATTAAGTGAAGTTTTTTTTCAAATTCTACAATATCATTTTCAATATGCTGTTTAATGGAATTAACATTATATGTTTTCTCATGCACTCCTAGAATCGCGTGTGTCATGGTTTCTAATGTGGGGTTTTGAAAAAGAATATTGGCGGTAACGACCTTTTTAAAATGCCCGCTTAATCGATTTGCCAGTTGAATAACTTGCAATGATTGGCCACCTAGATCAAAAAAGTTGTCATCTTTTTGGTATGAATGATTGCCAAGAATCTCTTGCCAGCAGGCCCGTACAAAATTGAATTCGTCATCGATTGATGACGTTTCGAATTCGGTTTTTTTGTACTTTTGACTTAAAGCTTGGCGGTTAATTTTTCCGGATTTAGTTTTTGGTAAACTTTGATGCAACATTAAATTAACGGGCAACATAGTGGGCGGTAATATTTCAACCAGTTTTTCTCGTAATACCTGTGTATTAAAATAATGTTCTTGTACATGTCGACCAGTTATGTGGGCCACAATTTTAGGTTGGTTTTTTTTATCTGCAATGGTTATCGCAGTCTCTTCAATATAAGGGAGGCTAGCAAGTGCGGACTCTATTTCACTGGGGGCAATTCGATGACCGCTAATTTTAATTTCATCGTCAAGTCGCCCCTTGTAATACAAATTATTATTCTCATCCAAGAGCCCCCTATCGCCTGTTCTATACGCACGAAGGGGTTGGTTGAGCCAAGGAAAATAAATCTCGAAAAATGCTTGTGTATTTACTTCGGGTAAGTCGATATACCCCTGTGCTAACCCGGCTCCCAATAAGACTAATTCGCCACTTTCACCTTTAGGCAAAATATTGAGCTGTTCGTCTACCACCGCGATTGCGCGTCCCGCTAAAGGTTTGCCTAAAGAAATTTTGGTTTGATCGTTTGTATTTTTATGTAAGGGTTCAACGGTTGCAACAACGGTTGCTTCGGTAGGTCCGTATGAATTAAATAAATGTACATTCGTTCCTACTGAGTTTATCCATTGGTTTAATCGTTCTTTCTTTGCCTCTTCACCACCAATAATAACGGCACGTACGGAAGAGGGAAGCTGCTGATTGTGTTCTGCTAAACTATAGGCAAGTTCATGCCAAAAGGCTGTGGGTAAATCTAAGAGAGTAATATTCCAGAGGGTACACTGTTGTAGAAAGGCCGTTATTGATTCCAACATAGCCTTATTGCGAAGAATTAACGTACCACCACTACACAATGTACAAAATATTTCTTCAAGGCAAGCGTCAAAATGGAGCGGAGCAAATTGCAATACTCGATCATACTCGACAAACTGGTAAGTTTTTATTGCTGATGAAATAAAACAAGATAGCGCTTCATGATTAATAATAACGCCTTTAGGTGTACCCGTAGAACCAGAGGTATAAATGATGTAAGCCTCGTTGTGCATCCATTCATTTGGGGCTGTAGTGTTTTGTGTTGCATTGCTTTGCGTTAAATAAGGGCTATTAATAAGTTTAAGTGTTTTCTTATGGGTAAAATAACCGACAAGAAAGCAGTCTGTATACAGGTTTGCATCATGTTTACTTTCTACGAGAATAAGCTGTGGTTTGCAATTCTGCAAAATAGCCTTGTTACGTTTTTGAGGTGCTGTTTTATCGATAAATACAAAAGCCACACCTATTTTTAGGCAAGCAAGACAAGCTACAATTGCATTGATACTTCTAGGTAAAGCAAGTGCGCAACGGTTTCCTTTCTTTAAGCCTAAGTTAAGTAAATCTTTGGCAAGCGTATCAACATTATGAACCATTTCCGCATAGGTTAATTCTTCGCTATTACATTGCAGTGCTTTTTTCTCAGGGTATTGTATGGCAATGGATTGAATTCTATCCCAAATACAGTAGCTTGAGCTATTTTTAGGAAATGTTGAGAAGCTCTCTGATTCCAACCATGAAAAGTTATTTTTATCATAGTGAAGAGAGCTATGTTGTTGAATATCAAATTTATTTATAAAATCAAATACGCGCTCTGCGATGACTTTAACATCATTTTGTGAGTATTTGTTTGGGTTTCCATCCAGAGTAAAACCTACGCTTTTATCGTGATTGAGTATAAATGAAAAGCTTATATCCTCTACTGGCCCCGCCGAAAGGTTGTGGTATACAAGGTCGCAATTATCGAGCTTTGGCTTGCGTGAAAAAGGCATTATATTTACAACTGGCCCCCATATTTCACCACCGCTTGCAGGGTTTAACTTTCTTGCGTTAGCTCGCATTGTTTCGTACCGAAAGCGATGATGGGGCTTGTCTTCTTTTATTTGCATTGCCACCGCTTGAGTTATTTCTGCTAGGGTCTGCTCCGGTTTGATTTGCACAGCTAATGGAACGATATTCATTGACATCATGGGCACTTTTAATGCGGGAGTTCCTATTCGCCCCATAGTCGGTAGGCCGATGGAAATATAACCTTGAGCGCGGCTAAGGCTTAATACACAGACAACCGAGGAAATTAATATGTCTGACCAAGTTACCTTTAATTGTAATGCGACTGACTCTAGCTTTTTACGAAGTATTGTTGATATAACTTTTTTGTGTCGATAACAATCGTCTGCAATCTCTCCCGTTGCTAACGAAAACGAAACCGGAGTAGGGGCTTTATTTATTTTTTCAAGCCAATAGGCATGACTTTTTTTGTGGCTTTCTGATTGGCTATAATGAATATCATTTTCAATTGCGGTTTTATAATCATTGAATTTGGGTGTATCGAAGCTTTCATATACATCAAATATTTTTTTTGTTAACAATGCAAAACCGTAACCATCGCACGCAATATGATGAATTTTTATATATAACATCCATTTTTTTTCTTTAATCTTCAACAAGGCTAAAGAATAAAGATACCCTTTGTAAATATCGAGAGGTATTTTTAAATCTTCTTGCATCCATAAAATAGCTTTGTTGAAAGGATCGGTGTCTTGAGTGAAATCAATTTGAACTAATTTGATTGGTTTTTTTGATGGGAAATGAATTTCCTTTTCAAAGTCGAAAGTTACATTTAAACTCTCCACCTGAGGCAGGATTTGATTTGCGGCTGCAACAAGCTGTCCGGAATTTAATGAACCCTTTATGAAAATATATTCTGATGCGTTATATTGCGCACTGTTTCCCGCTATTTTTTGCCCAAGCCAAATTCCATTTTGAGCGGGCGTATTTTTAAAATAAATTCGATCCGTTAACCCGTGCATTATACACATGCCTCATTTAACTCTTCTTGTGCGTGTTTTAATATCTTATGCCAACTGAATACTGTCATGGTTTCGGCTAAATCAGCAAAATCCAATATAAGCCCTGAACTTTGCCAGTTCTCGATAAGGTTCATTAAACGAATCGAATCCAATCCTAGGTATTGTAAATTTTCATTTACGTCAATGGATTGAGGGTCAAGCATTAAGATATTTGCTACATCTTCGATAATCCTAGATTGATTAAAAGAATGCTCTTTGTTTTCTCTACTTCCACCTGGATATTTTCCAACTTCAGAAAAAAGAGAAGACAAATTAGTTACGACGCCGCAACGTTTAGCGATATAATCTAACGCATTTTCATGATCTTCAGCACTAAAATCTGCAACTGCATCACCGATAATGAAAGGTTTATAATCTAACATAAACGCTTCCAGCGCCGTTGCTAAGATGCCGATGTGAGCGTATACGCCACAGATTACTATTTGATTACGATTTTGCTGAGCCAGCCAACCTTGTAGATTATTTTTTTTGAACGCACTGTAGCGCCATTTAGAAAAAATGGTGTCATTTTCGTCGGGTTTTAATGCGGATACAATATTTGTCGAGCTTTCGTCGTCGGTAAGTCCCGTGCCCCAAAAATCAGCTAATAGGGCACGCTCATTCACGCTTTGATCTCCCGGTTGAACAGTATAAGCACAAGGAATACCTTGCTGTTTACAGGTTTTTTTTAATGTCTTTATTGAATCGATTAAATTAATTACCGTATTTCCATTGTTTGTATAAAAATCGAGAAAATAACGTTGCATATCATGAATTAATAGTATTGCTTGATCGGGGTTAAATTTCCAGCCGGGCTTGTTGGCATATGTTTGGTTGATATTATGAATGTCATAATTATCTAAAACGGGAATTGTCATACGGGAATAACCTTTAGATCTAAAGCTTCATTTATTTTTATTGGTGTTAGAGAAAACATTTTTCTTAATTCTTGTTTATTTATTTTACCAAATTTTGTTTTAGGAAGTGTGTTTACCACTTCAACTCTGTCTGGAATTTTGAATTCAGCAATTTGGCGTAACCGAAGATGATTCAATAATGCTCGTTTAAATACCATTTCATTATTTTGTGAATTTTTATTTTTTAATACAATGAAAGCACAGGCTCGCTCTCCCAGATACTTGTCAGGCATAGATACAACTGCGACATCCAGCACTTCTGGGTAGGTTAAGCAGTGATTTTCAATTTCTTCAGCCGCAATCTTTTCCCCACCGCGATTTATTTGATCTTTACTTCTTCCCGTCACAATTAAATGACCGCTTTCTGTTAACAATGCAATATCCCCTGTTCGGTAAAACCCCGTTTTGGTAAACGTTCTTTTATTGTGTTCCGGGCTTCGAAAATATCCCTGAATAGTATAGGGGCCACGAGTGAGCAAATGGCCAGAAGTGCCGGCCAAAACAGGTTGATCATTGTCATCAACAATCAATATTTCATCGGCGGGGGACATGGGTTTTCCCTGAGTTTCTGCAATAGTTTCGTTTGTATCGAGCAAGCGTGTGTAATTGACCAAGCCTTCAGCCATACCGAAAACCTGTTGTAATTTGCAGCCAAGAACGGGTTTTATGCGATATGCGGCGGTGGCGCTGAATTTGGCTCCGCCTACTTGTAAAAGTTTTAAAGAGGATATATCTGGCGCGGTATTTCGATTGTTAGCATTTTCAAAAGCCGTCATCCATGCCAATGCCAGAGGGGGGACAAGTGCAGCCATTGTAACGGAATGTCGTCTAATTAAATCAAACGCAGTGGAGGGCGCTGAATTCTCTGCAATTAGAACTGTGCCGCCACAGTAGAGCACACCTAAAGAGCCGGGGGAACTTAAAATAAAGTTATGTGCCAACGGCATAACAACAAGGTATACCGTTTTAGTGTTTAGCTCACATACTTGCGTACTGGCTCGTACACTATAAAAATAATCATCGTGAGTTCGCGGAATAAGCTTAGGTGTGCCTGTCGTGCCACCAGATAATTGAAACAGGGCAACATTATTGGCGGAAATTTCAGGAAATGTGCAATGCTTATCTGTTTTTGACGTCAGGGAATCGAAGGTGGCGTCACCTTTAAGTTTTCCTATTGTGATTATGGTTTTCACATAGCCTTGGGCTTTAAGCTGTTGGGCAATTTCTCGGTAGATACAGTATTCGCCTGATATTGTTGTTATATAGGCTTTTGCTTCAACGTGCTTGCAAAAGTAGCGAATTTCGTTTTCTCTATGTAGTGGGAGTGCTAAAACTGGAACAACACCAATGCGCATTAATGCAAATAAAATTTCAAAAAACTCAATCGAGTTTGGCATTTGAAGCACAACACAGTCACCGGGCTGAAACCCAAAATTTAAAAGACTATACGCTAAGTTTTCCACTTTATTGAGTAATGTTTGGTAATTAATTGTACACTTATTGTCAATTAAGGCAGTCTTATTGGGGTGTAACAACGCTTGACGCTTAAGAATTTGATGCAAGGTTTCACCGCGCCAATAACCTAAGCTGCGGTATTGCTGCGCCAGTTCTTCCGGCCAAGGGGTAAATAGAGTAGACGTATAGCAACCTAGTTCACTCATAGTTTTTTAAAACCCGAGTGCATCAAGTATTGTTTTAAATTTGGCTCCTGTCTCTTTCCATTCTTTTTCCGGGCAAGAGCCGGCAACGACGCCCGCGCCAGCGTACAAGGTCATTTCGTTACCCTGAATTTTTGCACATCGAATGGTAACAGCCCAGTCACCGTTGCCTTTTGCATCACACCAACCTACCATGCCGGCAAATGCGTCTCGGTCGTGGGTTTCAAGCTTTTCAATGGCTTCACGGGCTAATTCGTGGGGGTATCCACAAACCGCTGGGGTAGGGTGCAAAGCTAAAGCAACCTCAATAGAAGAGATACTGTTATTTATTAATTCCCCTTCTATTTCTGTTGAAAGGTGCAGCATGGTAGGTGTGGTTATAACACTGGGTTGCAGTGGAACATTTAAAGAGCGACAAAAAGGTGTGAGTATTTTAACTACTTCATCAACAACTAATTTGTGTTCTCTGCGATCTTTTCCCGATTGCATTAGCTGTTGTGCAAGACGCTGATTCTCTTTTTCGTTATGGCAACGAGGTTCTGATCCCGCAAGTGGGTTCGCAAAAATTTTTCCATTGCGAACAGAGATTAATAATTCTGGGCTGGCGCCAACCAAAGTTGGATGATTTTTCTGAGAGTACTGTTTATCTGTTTTCAAGTTTACGGCAAAGGTATAACCTGCATTATTGACGTTTTCCAAACGCTGAACAATTCGGCTTACTTTAAACGGGGCATAGCTGGAAATATTTAACGTACGAGATAGTACAACTTTTTCTAACTCTCCACTTTCAAACAAAGCCAACGCGCTTTCAACCGCACCCATAAATTCGGGCGCCTCTGGATAGGACTTAACGGTGATTGGTTGCTCATCTGTGGAATCAATAAGGTATTCCTTGTTTGTTCTTTGAGCATCTCTTTTAGTCTTAAGTTTGCTCTGAGTATTCGTACTTAGTTTTAAATAAGGTCTGTTGTTGGTATCAAAGGGTATGGCACCAATAACTACAGGCCGTTTATGCCCTAATTCGCACGCAAAGCGCAGTGACTCCATAACCCTATTTGAGAGTTGTTTATGACCCAATTTAAGTAAGTTTGCAAAAGGAGGTTTTGCTAGTAGGGCATACTGCGGCGAAGAGAAGTAAGCATCGTATTTCGCTGTGTATTCACTCAACAAATTAGACTCGACAGGGTGCTCTTCGGCTGGGCACTCTATAGTGGCGTGTGAATTCATATATGCCCTCCAAATATTAATGATTCTCATTTGAAGTTAGTATTTTAGACGATATTAGGGTGTCAGATAATTCTTGCTGATATGCGCAATCGTCAAAACTCTATGAAAAAGCTTTGGGTGTTTTTTAAGCCAGGTCGTTTAGGCTATATGGAGGGGGTAGGCGAGACTACATGAAAAAATCACGTGACAGCGATAGTCAAAAGCAAAAGCCGGAGGCGCCTTCCGACGTTTACCGTGTAAAGGGTGTGATGTTGTTGGATTTGTGCTTGTTTTCATAATCGGGTCGATTGAATTAAATTGGAGGGTATGAGGGTATGAGGGTATGAGGGTATGAGGGTATGAGGGTATGAGGGTATGGCTATGTCGGAAGGCGGCTTCGCCTTTTCCAACCTACGGTTCTATCTAAAAAGTTTGGGTTTATATGGGCTTATAATAGTCACGCGAAAATAATAAGCGCTTTGCTATGCGTGACGTTAGTAATTATGATCAAACTCGTTTATTTACGGAAGAATTTGGCGATAGTGATGTGCTAGAGAATAAAAATGATTCTATTAAAATAATCAAAGATTACATTGTTCCCGATTTATCTGACTGTAAAAATATCCACTTTTTAGACAGAACCTAATTATTCCGCCAACGATAGTCAGTTTCACTGGCGGAATATATTGCATTTAGTAAGGAATATTTATATTAGCATCCATTTAATCGAGTCCATACTCCCCAAGGGCCTGAATGCTCTTCAGGGTTTTGTCCAGATGTCCACCAATTGGCTTGAAATTTTGTATTGTTATACTGAACTTGATCGCCACTAAGATAGGTATCGCTGTTCGACCATTCTGGTAAATCTCCACAGGCTCCGCCACCACTAGAGCTGGATGAACTACTAGTTGAGCCACTGCTTGAGCTACTACTTGAACTAGAACTGTTCGAGTTCGTATCATTGCAAGACTTTGCTAAGCTCCACGCTGTTGTCCAATATAAACCTACACCGGGTTCATAAGCCCAAGCGGCTGTAGAGGAACACCAGGCTTGAATATTACAGCGATACTCATTACCTATGTTTTTTACCGTTTGGCCAGAAGAATAATTTGTCCCAGGCGCATACTGAGGTGATGAACATGAACTGCCAGAGCTTGATGAACTACTACTGGATGTTGAACTTGAATTTGAGGAAGAGTTTGAAGATGAACTACTACTAGAGGTTGAGCTTGAATTTGAAGAAGAGTTTGAAGATGAACTGCTGCTACTGGATGAACTGCCATCGGTCGATCCCTTTGCTAATTCAATTAAAAATTCAACAGAAAGCTTGGCAAAACGTGAAGCATGAATACCCGTTGAATCGCTTTCGGAAAGAGTATCGTGAGAGGTGTGTAAATTTCTATTTATGTCTTTCGAAAGGGCTTCGAATAAAGAGACTGTCGGGTAAGAATTACGGTACCAAGATGCATGATCAGAACAAGCGTAACCACAGGACGTATTGCCGTGAGAAATATAATGAGTACCACTGGAATTATATTCTCCTGCTAAGTCCCGTATGAACTGGTTTAAACTGGCATTGGTATAGTCAGTAAGAAGGTACGCATTACGAGATGAGCCAGGGTGATTCACCATGTCCATCTGCAAGACTCCAATCACATTTTTATTTTTTGCTCGATATTCTTCTGCAATTTCTGTAGAACCTCTAAGCCCAACTTCTTCAGCCGCATACGCCATAAATTGAATTGTACGCTCGGGTTTAAAATTGATATCCATAAGTACGTTTAGGGTTTCTGTTACTACTGCAATACCGGATGCATCATCATCTGCACCAGGAGCATCGTTATAGTTATTGTGATTTATCGAATCCAGATGGCCACCAATAACAATAATTTCATCTGGGTAACGACTGCCTCGGATTTCGCCGATAACGGAGTCCTGCAACCATTGGGGATGGTCATACAGTTTCACAGAAAAATCGCTACGTCCGTTGGCAATACTTAACCAACGCTGCTTCACCCATTCGGCAGCCTTTTGTCCTTGTTGGTGTTGATAATAGCGTGTCCCCATGTTTTCTAGAGAACGAATAACGTCAACAATTCTGCTGGCAGAAACACGAGGCAATGCTTGATTCACCGCTTCTGCTTCAGAGAGTTGCGGGATAGCAAGAGCTAGGCTTTTATTTGTTGAATAGACTGAATTACTTAATTCTTTAAAGGCTCCCTCTCGTGAGTCAAAGAAAATAAAACCCCCGCACCGATTGAAATTATCATGAATGAGTTCATTAATCTTAGGTAAGAGATCTTTAGAAAACTCAACGACCTGAATAGAGCCATCTTGTAAACTATTTTTTGTTTCGTATGTGTTAAATATACCAGTGGTTTTTATGTTTTTTGAACTGGATATATACCCTTCAGTTAATAAAGACTGTTGAACCAACTTAACGGCATCGCCACCCATTGTTGCCCAAATTAACTCTTCGGTTTCTTCTGCATAGCCTGTTACTCCAAACGTGAGCGCACAGAAAAAAACAAAAGAAGATGTTATTTTTTTCATAATATTCACCTTTCTGTTCGTTATTGTTTATTATTTTTTAGGTGGTTCAATTCAATATCCGTTGATTATAAATTAAGTGTAAAGATATAAGTTAAGACGTATTAAACCTCAAATGACCTCAAGGTCTTTTGCCAGAGATGTATATAAATCGTCTTAATTGTAAAAGAATTAGGGAATTATAGGACAGAATCTATCTTCTCAATCAATATCTGAATTTAACGTGTTATTTGGGTAACGGATCAATGCAAGACCCGTTATCTGGAGTAATAACTTTTAACTAGCACTCCCCTCAAAGCAGGCGCAAGTGACTGAGTATGCGGTTAATGCGCTTGTTCGTATCGTGCTGGGTATGAGTTGAGAGCTGGGTATGAGTTGAGAGAGTGCGGTTGTTTTTGGGCACTCGTGGCCCATCTCGTGCTGAATGGAACGCAGGTTCACGCCCGCATCGGTGAGCAAGGTGTGTATGCTGATGTCTTTATGAATACCCACATCCTGCACGATGGCCTTGAAGGACTTTTGCAAGCCGTCTCGATCCATTACCGAGTCGGTTTCGAGCCGTTCTTGCGCACTCCGACCGCGAGGGAAGATCCATTTTGGATGCCGAGGTAACCCAATATCGGCACAACGCATCTAAGCCCATTTTAGATATCGTGACAAACCGATCTTTTTTGCCCTTGGCTTTTTAATACGCTAACATGTTTACGGTACAGTGAATCGAATCGTTTTTGCTGTGCTTTGTTCATTAGATATTCCTCTTGTTATCGTGCGGGGTTGCACGTAAGGGAATTATTTAATACAAAGGAACTTCACTTTGCCGCGTAGCGGCTTCGTTCAACAAGAACAGGCACGAAGACGCCAAAAAGCGGCGCTCGTGCTGTCAACGTTATAAGGTGGAAAAATAATGCAAGTAGGAGAAGGTGTCGCAAAACTAGTGGGTTTTATGGAGGAAGATAAGAAGAAGTGTGATTATAAGCCTAAGCAAACAAACTGGAAAGCCAAGTTATCGGGAAGTGGTACAAAGCTCGGAGAAAGCATGGGTAATAAACCTTATGCGAGCTGTGTTGATGAGCTTTCACGAGCAAGTTTTCCTTCACAGGCTCATCACTTAATTCCAAACGCAAGCTTGAATCCAAATGCCAAAGGCGCACATGAAAGCCCTCCTCATTCTGTGCATGAGTTATTAATTAAAGGCGAACTTTTATTTGCTGATACTGATTATGATATTAACCATAAAAATAATGGAAAATGGATGCCCTATGCGCATGCTTTAGATGAATGGATAACTGGTGCAACAAGAAAGGCAGACAAAGCACAGAATAAAGAACTGATGTTTAACGTTATGGAAATTGCTCAAATACAGATGCATCAAGGTTCACACAGTCACAGCAGGTTCGGTGTGGGTGAGGTAGGGTATTTGACTAGGGCCTGTTAACACTAATTCAATTATCACTGCCTGAGGCTATTTTTTATCCAGCAAGGCAGAGGGAGCGAGGTTTAGCTGGCCTAAATGAACGACCGACAACGTAGCTGGGTGAAAAATAGCCCAGGCCCGAAGGGTTGCGGCTGAAAAAGCGCCACTTGTCGTTACTCATCGTTTATTTAGAACGACTAAACTTCTCTCTTCGTGCCTAAATTGGCGCTTTTTCAGTCACAACAGTGGCAATTGAATTAGTGTTAACAGGCCCTAGAGTAGATCAATATCTCGACAAGATTGAAAATAATGCTTTATCGCATTTTGCTGGAGCATTCAAGTGCGATGATTGCTCAAGTAAAAAAACAAACGACTTATATCCACCAAGAACTAATAGCATACGGTATTTTGATAAAGCATCTAGTTTGATAGAAAAAGACATAAATAAATGCCGTATATTTGTTTCTGAAATTGCATCAAAATTTCATCAAGACATTGGATTTATTGCCGAGGAAAATGCATGAGAAAATATTATTTAATGGCACAAAAAGTGCCAGAGAACGGGACAATTATCCGTAAAAAAAGCCATCGGTTTACAGAGTTGAAAACTGGACATTTCCTTCCAAAAGACTTTGAAGGGCCTTTAGTATGCCAACTTTTAGGTAAGTTTGCAGACGGTATTATGTCAACATTCTATATGAGTCCTGCGATAATAGGAACTAAACAATTCTACAAAGATCTATCAGACTGTGGTGTCGATAATATAGAAGTTAAGCCGGTTATAATTAATGATGTTGTGAACAGTAGAATAATTGATGATTATTTGTTGCTTAATTTCATAGGTAGAGTCTCTTGTGCCGACATGGATACTTCTGAGTATGGCACTATAGATGAAAATATGAATGTGATGAATAAGCTTGTAATTGATCATAATAAAGCATATGGCTTTAATTTATTTCTATTGCATGAAGACACAGATTGCATTGTTGTAAGTGAACAAGTTTATAAGTACCTTAACAGCAAAGAGTACAACGATATCTATTTTGAAGAATTGAAACAAGTTTAATAGTCATCTCCGTTAAACAAATAATCACCTTGGAGTTTGCGCCACTCTCGTCGGCGTCGCTGTATCCCGCCACCGACAACCACGCAATGTACGTGAGGGTGATACCCCAACTTACGAGTATGGGTGTGAAGTACCGAACATAAACCCAACTCACTTTGAAAGCCTTTTTTATTTAACCCAAACCACCTATCGTATTTAACGCAGACCATTGATCAGCATTCAGCGAATTTCCATAGCGTGCGAAGAAGCGCTCACGGTACTGAGTCGTGATGGATTGAAGATCCATGTTACTCCCCCCAAAGCAGGCGCAAGTGATTGAGCATACGGTTAATGCGCTTGTTCGTATCGTGCTGGGTATGAGTTGAGAGCTGGGTATAAAGTGCGGTTGTTTTTGGGCACTCGTGGCCCATCTCGTGCTGAATGGAACGCAGGTTCACGCCCGCATCGGTGAGCAAGGTGCCGTAGCAGTGGCGCAAGGTGTGTATGGTGATGTCTTTATGAATACCCACATCCTGCACGATGGCCTTGAAGGACTTTTGCAAGCCGCCTCGATCCATTACCGAGTCGGCTTCGAGCCGTTCTTGCGCACTCCGACCGCGAGGGAAGATCCACTTCGGATGCCGAGGTAACCCAATATCGGCGCAACGAATACTCTATTCGCTGCCAGCTTTTCTTTACTGATTATTTTGGAATAGGAACTGACTCCAACCGAATAGCACCAACCGTTATACCTGTATCAGTATCGGTTTCTTTATACGGCGTCATCATCATATTGCTGGGTATAAACTGCACAGTTAAATTGGTTGCGTCTTGTATATTTAAAGAACGAACTTCATCTGTCACATTGTAGAGTAAGTTCGTCACATCATTATTTTTATGATGATCATCGTGAGCGCCAATACCAAAAAGGTTAAATGTCGCAATATAAACACTTTGTTTTGAATTGGATTTACTGCTTAAATAAACCTTATAGGTTACTGCCGGTGTGCCTACAAATTGCACGTCGTCTAAGAGAAGAAAAGTTTGCCCAGGCTCTGCGGTAGGTTGTTCAGGTAATGGGGTCGTAGAAAGTAGTTTTGAACCGCTTTGCGCAGCCACCAAAGGTACTGTGATTGTTCTTCCTCGAAGTAATACAGGTTTACGATTACCCAAAGGTTTGTGTGCTTTTAGTACAGGGCCTTTTTTTTGACTGGTCAACAGAGTGTTTTCTGCCAGTTGCATATTAACATCACAGTTATCCGTAACATCGTAACGAGTTGTGATAACGCCGGGTGTAAAAACATCGGCGATGGTCATGCTTACTTTTTCTCCGTTTTCATTGGCAAATGTATAGCGTGTATCGTACCAACTGTCGTCCATACCTAAGTTTGCCTTTGCCCAGGCAAAGTCAATAGTCGCGCCTCCGGCCTTTCTGTTTAGCCAGCATTGCCATAATCGATCAATCCATCGTTGGGAACAACCGAATTGTGCATATGACTAAAGTACTGGTTACATACTGAAGTACCCAAGTTCGCTTCGCAAGCGGGTAATTTACGAGCAATAAGTTTGTTCAGGTTCGCTGAGTTGCCTCCGTGACCAAAATAACCATGGGTATTCGCCCAGTATTTTCTCATAAATGGTCGGTAAAAAGATTAATCCTAATATTGTTATAAATGACTCTTTCCATGTAATTTGTGCGTTTGAAGTATAGTTGTTATTTAGAAGAATCCATTGAGAATTAAGGGTTTGAAGAAAACTAAAAAAACTAAAAAAATTAACCCAACAATTGGGATGTAACTTATACAAGTTCGTTTTCTGTCTTGTTAATAAATAAAAGTTAACAAATAAAAATTAATAAACAAAAGACACCAATATGAGCTTGTGAAAATAAATTAACACTAATTTTGACCGCATTATGTGAAATATTTGTGATGTCTCTTTGTGGGTCGATAATCTTGGGCTTGGGGTTAGGTTTTAGAGAAAATAAAAAAGATATATAAGGCGCCATTATTTTCTAATCGGTCTTAATTTTTACCAATATGCGACTACCCTATATAAAATGCCGCTTACTAACAGAGCTAGAGTTTAGAATTTCAACGGGGTAACAAACAACAAAATAAAACTTGACATGCGCTCGCATATCGCGTTGCCGTACCTTGTATTATTTAAAAAAGAAAAAGTTATGCAAGGCGCGGCCTTCAGAAAAAATAAAATATTTCTATTCTGGAAGCTGTATGACGATAGAGAATATAGTCGTATCCCTAACAAACTTTGTTATTGGATAGCGTTTCTAACCAAAAAACTACCCCTGAGATCGCAAGGTATACTTATTGAGTTATTCATTGATGATACCGTTACCTTAAGAGCATCAAAAAAAGCGCCTTGCTATTCCCATTGTTGAATCGACTCGTACCACCATTAGTAATACGGGTAAATTATTTTCAGCCGACACCTTGGTAAGGGTTGTATTTAGTTTATTTTAAGGGAAAAAATACGAGAATTTTAGTTCTTTTAAAGTTTTTATAAATCGAGACCCTTGATTAACGTTATTTATAATAAAAAGTAGTTGTCTTGCTAGCATGAACACCCATGAAAGAAAATATATTGCCAGTGGTTGATCTTTGTAATAAATTCCGAAATAAATGATTGTACAAAGAATAAAATTTTAAGTTATGTTTTAGATACTGTAGGTATAACTAGAAGAGGAAACTATGGAAATTGAAAATGATTTTGCATCTCTTGATGGAAATAAAAAAACTATCTATGATGTTATAGGCATCGGTTTTGGTCCGGCTAACATCGCCATGGCTATTGCTCTTGATGAGATGGCGCCAGACCTTAAATGCATGTTTGTAGATAAGAAAAAAAACATGGGTTGGCATCCGGGTATGATGTTTAATGACGCTACAATGCAAGTTTCATTTTTAAAAGATCTGGTAACTCAACGAAACCCAATAAGTGAATATTCTTTTGTAAACTATTTACATAGCGTGGGTAGGCTGAATGATTTTATCAATCTTCAAACGTTCTGCCCAACACGCAGAGAGTTTATGGAGTATCTGCAATGGTGTACTAATAAATTACCATATCCTGTTTTTTTCGGTAAAAAAGTACAGTCAATCTCGATGTATGCCAAAGCTAAAAGTCCGTCGGATAAAGATATTTTCCAGCTTACCATTGACGACGGGGGCGTTATAAAGATGTTTTACACTCGATCTATAGTATATTCTGGTGGACTTTCTCCAAATATGCCAAATGGAGTTTTAGAGTCGGAAAGGATTTTTCACGGGTATCACCTACTGGATAAGCTAAATCAAGGTCAGCAAGAGAACCTTGGTCGTGTGCTGGTTGTTGGTGGCGGGCAAAGCGCCGCTGAAATTGTTAAATATTTATATGATAATTACCCCCAGACAGAGATCAATTTTCTTACCTCAGTATTTGGGTTTCGTCCCGCTGATGATAGCCCTTTTGTAAATCAGGTTTTTGATCCTGAAGCTGTCGATCTTTTTTTTGAGGCTCCGAAAAAAACACAGTCAGAAATTCTCTGTCTACATAGAGGGACAAATTACAATGTAGTGGATGTCGATTTAATTAAGTCAATCTATCAGCTTTGGTATAACGAAAAAGTTTGCGGATATAATCGCCTCAATCCATTACGAATGTGTCGGCTTGAAAAGGCGGTGCCAGTTAACAATAAGATTTTTTGTGATATTTATGACGGACTTGCTTCAGCACAGGTGCAGGAATATTTTGATTACGTTATCTGTGCCACTGGCTTTTTGCCTCGCTCACCATTGCCCTTGTTTGATAAGGCGCTGACGGATCTTATTGATATGGATGAAGGGAAAAAATTAGAATGGGACAGAAATTACAAAATTTGTTCTAAAACGAATCAAAACCTTTCTATTTACTGTGTCAACGATTGTGAAAAAACTCACGGATTATCCAGTACATTAATTTCAAATATGGCGGTTAAATCGGGTGAGATCGTTTCATCTATTACACATTACTTAAATGAGTCTGACATTTTTTGTGTGGATAATATTGCGGAAAGCGTCCTTTGAGATAAATATATTTATATTGCATAAAAACTATTTTAATTGAGGGTGTTATATTGAAAATTATCGATCATAAAAAATATGATTACACTTCTTACTCGGTGGATATGAGTGAATCTTTAGTGTTCGCCGAATCATCCAGTTTAAGCCGTTGTCGCCTTTCCCCTGGCCAGCGTTCGGAGTCGCACAGCCATATTGAACAGGAAACGTTTGTATTTTTATCCGGCCATGGCTGTGTTTCCAATTTTCAAATAAAACAGCAGGTAGTTGCTGGAGATATTGTCTCGTTTGATGCATATGAAGCACACGTCGTTATCAATGAAGGGGGAGAAGACCTAGTATTCTTATCAATATGCTGCGTCAAGCCTGAAGACCATGAAGATGATAGGACGCCGGACACCGCAGCCAAAGAATTTATTATATTTTCAACACCACCAACGCCTAATGGAAATTTACACCTTGGTCATCTATCCGGCCCATATCTGGCGGCAGATGTATTAAAGCGTTCTTTGCGGCAGCAAGGTCACCATGCTAAGCATATTACAGGGCGTGATGATAATCAGACCTATGTTGAGTTGAAAGCGATTCAGGATGGAAGCGACAATCTTTCTACAGCGAATTTATACGCAAAGGAAATTCAACAAACCTGGCAGTCTTTTGGTATTGATATTGACTATTTTATTCAACCCAATAGCGATGCTGGATACATACCTTTCGTTCACAAGATAACAGATATATTACATGAAAAAGGTTTTATTTATTCGTCCAACCAACCTGCACTATACAACAAAAGCCGCTACCTTCACGAAGCTTTTGTTTCCGGCTTGTGCCCGCACTGTAACAATACTACTGATGGCAATGCCTGTGAGGCTTGTGGTAGACCGAATCAATGTACCGATATTATTGATGCTAAGTGCAAGCTATCTGATGATATCCAGGTAGGTGAGTGTACTAGACTATATTTCCGTCTATCTAGCTTTGCAGAGCAACTGCTGGACTATATCAATTCTGCATCTATGCCGTCGAAAGTATTTAATCTTGCTGTTTTGATGATCGAGAAAGGTCTGCCGGATATTTGTATCAGTCACCCGACTGAATGGGGTATAAAACACGCTATAAAAGACCATGAAGAGCAGATTATTTACGTTTGGTTTGAAATGGCTATAGGGTATTTATGGGGGGCGGCCAACGGTCAAACTCGGGATACCTCCCATTGCAGCAAATCCGACAATAAATCCGACAATAAGCACGTCGATATAGCAGAGCTTAAAAAAATCTATAGTGAAAGCACTGATATAATTCATTGCTACGGTTTTGATAACGCTTACTACCATGCCTTATTATTTCCGGCCATATACATGGCTCTGGGCATTAAGCCACCAATGAAACACATTGTAAACGAACTCTTAAACCTGGATGGCAAAAAGTTCTCCACCAGTCGTAATCATCTGATTTCTGGTAAGGAAATAATTGAAAAACATGATCGAGATCATATTCGGTTTGGTCTTGCTTACTTGAGACCTGATGTTATTTGCACCAACTTCACTTTACAAGACTATAGTAATATTGTTGATACTGTGTTCAGTAAAAAACTTAAACTCATATCACTCAATCATGAAAAATTAAAACGCAAACTCAATAGCAAATCTGTCTACACGGGTGCGTGGACATCGCAACAAAGAAACTTTTACAACAAGGTGTTAGAAAATTATGGTTCCGCCAAAATAAACCTGTCGTATGAGTCGTTTCAACTAAGTAGTGCAGCCAAACATATTGAAATTATTATTGATGATACTTATATTTTTTCTGAGTCACACAGTAATTTATTTACTGGAAAACTCAGTTACAACCACCTGCGTACATCTGTATGTTTAATTGAATATGCAATCAGACATATAATCTATTTGCTGACGCCTATTTCACCTGACATTAGCAATAAAATACCCAGTTATACCGGGTCCAGATCATCAACTAGTCTACTACAAGATATAACCGTAGCGACAAGTTCAGTGTGTGAGCATGAGCTGTAAAAACTTGCATATGATCGAAGAGCAAGAAAAAAGATAATAATATCACTGTGTTAGGGCCTAATGAAATAAGTAAGCGTATAGATTGAACTGCAAAAGAAAGCAATGAGGATATCATGGAGAAAAATGAGTTAGGCCAGCCCATTGGTTTTGTTGTTCGTGATTGGGAATCGGCATGTTTCCCTCAAAGCGAGCCAATGTTAGGGGATCATTGCCGGTTAGAGCCTCTCGACCCATTGGTTCACGCCAAAGATTTATTCGTGTCAAACACTTATGATACCGAAGGTAGGCTTTGGACATATTTACAATATGGACCATTTGAAAGTTTCGACGAATACCTTCAATGGTTATCTGCGGTCAGCAATAAATCAGATCCTCAATTTTATGCAGTTATAGACTTAAAGAAAAACAGAGCGATCGGCTTGGCGAGTTATTTGAATATAAGACCGATGGAGGGAGCAATTGAAGTTGGACATTTGTGCTTCTCGCCTCTTTTGCAGGGTACCATAGCCGCAACCGAAGCGATGTTTTTGATGATGCAATGCGTATTTATTATGGGATACCGGCGTTACGAGTGGAAATGTAACTCGTTGAATTTGGCTTCACGCAAGGCCGCCGAACGTCTTGGTTTTTCACTTGAAGGAGTGTTTCGACAAAATTGTATTGTTAAAGGCCGTAATAGAGATACCGTTTATTATTCCATTATTGACACCGAATGGGGAATGCTAAAAACAGCGTTCACCAAATGGCTGTCTCCATTGAATTTTGATGAAAAAGGAGATCAGATTGAACGACTTTCAGAACTTACAAAAATTGAAAATTCACGATAGTACTGACAAACATAAAAGGATTTTGCATAATTCTCTACTTGGTGGAGGGAAGATTGATGACTGAAGGGGTTGAGTTAAAGGTATCTGGGGATAAGGGCGAAGGTGTTTTTGCGACCCGGAAATTTAGTCGAAACGATATTGTTGTTATTGGAATTGTTAGTGAAGTGTTAAGTGAAAATGACTCACATGCTACCCTGATAGGCGAAAATACCTATGTCCGCTATGCAGGTTTGATATCAAAGGTAAATCATTCCTGTGAACCCAATTGCGGTATCAAGGCCAATGAAACTGGGGGGCAAGACATTGTTGCTATGAGGGATATAAATATAAATGAAGAAATTACTTACGATTACGCAATGAAAAATTATCGTATTGAGCATTTTCCTAAAAGTTGTCTTTGTGGCAGCAAAATTTGCCGTGGAAAGGTAACTGGCTGGGGAGATTTGAATATTTCACAAAAGCAGCTCTATGCGGGTTTTGCGGCAACTTACCTGGATTAGATGATAGGCTTCATCGCAATTAACTAAAAGTTAGGATTTTTAAAAAATATAATTAGGTAATGTCTCCTGGCTTACTCGGGTCGTATAATGAATAGGTCTAATGAATAGGTCTACTGCTATCGGGGCGAGCTTTGACTAAAAAAATTAACCCAACAATAAGAATGTAACTTATGCAAGTTCGTTTTCTGTCTTGTTAATAAATAAAAAACAATGAACAAAAGATACCAATATGAGCTTGTGAAAATAAATTAACAGTAATTTGGGCTGCATCACGTAAAATATGTGTAATGCTTCTTTGTGGGTCAATAATGTGGGGGTTGGAGTTAAATTTTAGGGAAAACAAAAAATACATAAGGCGCCATTATTTTTTAATCGGTCTTAATTTTTATCAATATGCGACTACTCTATATAAAATACTGTTTACTAACGGAGTAGAAACAAAAAATACTCATTATTAATCATTACGCAATAACAAAGGGCATAGTGGATTACGAGATAAATCATAATCATTTTCTAATATTGTAGAAATATCAGAAAGCTTGGTTATAACGATGTCCTTTTTTTGTTTAATCAGGGTAGGGCGCTTTTAACCCTATTAAACAGAATTAAATTCTAATCTCACGCATTCTGAAAAGAAGAAAATTTATATAAAATTCGCTGTTAACTTGTCACCTCATCTTTTAAAAGGAAGCACCTCAATGACATATGAAATAGAGCAAGATAATGACTTTGTATCCAATTATCAGCAAAGTTTTGGTGTACTAGCTGGGTACTTACCAAAGGAAAGTAAATACATTTCACAGTGGTTAAGCGATATTGTTAAGGAAGCGCTTGATGCGCATAAAGGTAAGTCTGTTGAAAGTTTTGAGCCATCCGTACAAGCCATGGCCGATCTTTTGCTAACTCACGGTGAATTGCGTGAAAACGTGAACTTAATGATTGCTGAAGGGGAAGAAGTTCATCGTACTTATGAACCTGAAATTCCGTACTCTATTGATTCGATTGAAACAATGCTGTGTACAATCAATCATATTATTAAAAGGGCTCCACCCTATACCCCCGATATACCTCATTCAGCCTTTCCCATGTCAGGACTGTTTGTTTACATGATGTGGACCAGAGCGGGCCAAATAGTATTTAGAAACACAGAGTTCAATCTTAAATTAGCCGATATTCTCAATGCTTGGTGTGAATACCTTGATTCTGAAGCCTCTTTGAATGTAATAACGACTGGCCCAGACGGGTGGTTGAATGCACATTCCTATATCAATAATGACCTTGATCAATTTGTCACTGAAGAAGATAAAGTAGCTGACCCCGTACACTGGGGCTATACTTCCTTTAACGATTTTTTTCATAGGCAGATTATCAGTATCTGTCGCCCCATTGATGGCCCGAAAAATCACCATGTTATTACCTCTGCAAATGACGGCACTATTTACCGTATCGCACATAAGGTAAAACGTACGGATTGTTTTGATTGCAAAAGTCAAAATTATTCACTGGAACATATGCTAGATGGTAGCCATGTTGAGCGTTTTGTCGGTGGTGATGTGGTGCAAACATTCCTGAGTGGAAATAACTACCATCGCTGGTGGTCCCCTATATCCGGTACCGTTATCGAGCAACGTATTGTTCCGGGGTATATGTTTAGCGAGCTTTATAGCGAAGGTTTTGATGCCTCTGCGGGCACTAAATCACAAGTCTATGAAGCAAACGTTAATACTCGTGGTTTGGTCTTTATAGAAAGCGATGATCCTAACATTGGGTTAGTCTGTGTTATTCCAATCGGAATTACGGAAATTTCATCCGTGAACATTCAAGTAAAAGTTGGTGACAGAGTGGAAAAGGGCCAAGAACTGGGATGGTTTAGTTATGGCGGTTCCAGTATGTGTCTTGTTTTTCAACCGGATGCAATCAGCCAATTTACGGTTGTTAATCCGTTGCCGGACTCAGATTCCGATAATGGGCCTTTTGTTCGTGTTGGCGCACAAATAGCAATCTCTCTTTAATTGTACCCTATTAATATCGAGCGCTTAGCTTACAAAATAACGGGAGTAATATGTTATGAGCCAATCACCATCATCACCAAAAGACATTGCTCATACGCAGTACCTAAAACGCATAAAAAATGAGACACAGGGAAATTGTACAAACCGTGATTTATGCTTTTTAGATGCGGACCTTGCCTGCGTACGAGCCATTGCCCAAGCTGCAATTAATGTAGAGCTTTTTACCATCCCGCTTTATATGACAGCACTGTATTCTGTGCAGGGAACACACCAAATTAATAGCGAAGGTAGCACCTTGTATACAGGCCGTTGGTGGCCAGGGTCAGCCCCGGCAGCAAACCCAGATACAACAAATAAAAAAGTATTTAACAAAGTTTACAGTGTTTTTGTTGAAGAAATGTTACATCTTCAGCTTGCCTCCAATATGGCAAGCAGGCTTGGTTTCACACCCACATTCACCAGTAGCGCTCTTCAAACCGAGGACTATGGTTGGAAATGCTATGCCAAAGGCAGCACAACCATCCCACATATTCTCGACTTTACTGATTGGAAAGGTACCGCCCCGAACCTAAGTGACATGACGGTTGAACTTAGAGCAATGAATGAAAAACAAATAGAATTATTTTTAACCATTGAAGAAACGGAAACATTAGCAATAAAAAATTTGGATAACCCGGATATCAAATTGCCTAACGGGGAGACAAGGCCAACATACTTTGAAGCTGCTCCTTTTAATTGGTTCACCTCCAGTATGAATGAAAGTGACCTACCATTATTTGGCTCAATTGGTCATATGTACCTGTGTTATTGGAACTATTTAGAAATTGAGTATACTGATAACTCAACCTTGTTGGAAAGGTTAACCACTGTTCAGCGGGATCAATTTAATAATGTGCCGGAAAGGCCCGATAAACAATACCCAGGTATAGATGCGAGCATCCCCAATGTGCCTTCAGCATCAAATTTAGATGATTTAAAATGCGATCTAATTAACAATATCGACGCAATAACCGACCAGGGTGAAGGCGATGCGGTGGTGCCTAATATTCTCGAAGTATGGAGCCACAAACCTTGGGCCAAACGCCATCTGCAAAAAACAAATCAACGGGGAGAGGTGCAGAATAAGTATCAACCGAACCCAGAGGCCCTAAAAGCCGACTACCCCGGTTACAATGATACAGGTGAACCTACGGCAGAAATGTCAGGCAGCGCTCGGGCGCGGAGTGATGCGGCAAGTCAGGATCATTATCAGCTATTTGCCGAAGTAAAAAATCTAATGTCTAATTCTGATTATATAACATGGGAAACTTGGCACACACAAACCCCTGAAGCCCCTTGGAAGGCCGATATGCTTGGCGTAGACAGTGCGCCAAATTTACCAAACACACAAGATATTGCCAATGCGCTCAACAATTTGAATACTGAAGAGAATCATAATAATTCTCATGAAATATTCAGCCAATCTGCGGTGGGCACAATAAAAGGCATTACCACACAATTAAATAGATATTGGAATGACCGTTCAGTGTTTTTTCCTGGGCCCGCAATGGGCGGCTCAGGGGACCGGGTCTCCATCTGCTGGGCCGTTACCGGAAAAGTCCCCAACCTAGTGGATGGAATAGAAGCAGAAAATACCAAAGAAATGCTCTATCACGCCTGCCAAGGCATGGACTTAAATTCCACCTCCACTAGTGATGCGGATACCTGCGCAGCAAAACTTGCTTACCACAGTTGCAAAGGTTCCAATGAGTGTAAAACACAAGGGGGTTGTGGTTTTGTGCAAAGCGCGAGTGGCGGTGGCAGTTGCAGTGGCACAGCGGCAAAAGGAATTAAAAGCGCACCCGCAGACAACCTGTGTAGTAATTTGGGTGGTTGTGCCGTACCTATCTCAGCGTCACAGCTATTTCCAAAACAAAGTGATCACTGTTATGACATGCAATTGTATAAATTTGGCCCTGCACCTAATTTTAACGCGGAAAAAATAGACTGGAAAGAGTTAGAAGCGCGCGATATGTTGCCACCAGTAGTGAAGAACCATAGCACCATGCCTTATAGCATTGGAGAGCCTGTATATAAAGTAGCTTGGCAAGCCTACTGCACGGCAAAAGGCTTGGTGACAGTAGACCATAGCAGCCCTCGTCATCCTTCAATTAACATGCCCTCTCCACCCACACCCAGTGATATTCGCTTGGCCCTACCGCCCTCTACTTAGGAAATTATTGACCTTGAATGATAGCAAGCAATCAGAGGAGGGCCTTTCAGATAAAGGCCCTCCAATTTCATACTCTTTAAATACATTCAATAATTTAGGCTTCGGTGTAGGCTTGCGCAGCCAACATTTTCCCTACTTGATGAACAATGAAAACCTACTTGTCGATTGGTTTGAAATTATCAGCGAAAACTTTATTGATAACCATGGTTACGCTCGCCATGTGCTTGACTCTATTCGTGCAAAATACCCCGTAGTGATGCATGGGGTTTCAATGAATATCGGCAGTAAAGACCCCCTAAATTGGCTCTACCTGAATAAACTGAAAGAACTAGCGGAGTATATTAAACCTGAATGGGTTTCTGATCATTTGTGTTGGACAGGTTTTGCCGGGGTCAATACTCATGACCTTTTGCCATTACCCTTAACAGAAGAAAGCTTAAACCATGTGGTAAAAAGAGTGAGAGAAATTCAAGACTTCCTCGGTCGCCCACTTATTATTGAGAACCCTTCTACCTACCTGGAATTTGTTCAAAGCGAACTTTCCGAATGGGAATACCTTACTGCTCTGGTTGAACAAACACACTGCGGACTATTACTCGATGTGAATAATGTTTATGTCTGTGCTCATAACCACGGCTTTTCTGCTTTAGAATATTTGCATGGGCTGCCTCATCAGAACATTGTTCAAATTCATATTGCAGGCCCCACAGATGTAGGCGACTGTTTAATTGATACACACGACCATCCTGTTCCTACCGAAGTGTGGCATTTGTATAAATTAGCGCAAGACTTAACAGGTGGTGTCGCCACCTTACTTGAATGGGACGCCAATATTCCTGAATTCCCAGACTTGGTTGCTGAACTCAATAAAGCCAAAGCAATACTGGCAGGGGAGACGCTCGATACAAAACATGTTCATGTACACGCAAGCGATACGCCTGCTATTTCAACCCCCATTGTTTTTTGATACCAATCGTTTTTTTAGATCAATCATTTTTTGACTCGTTATTTTTTTTAAGTGATAAGCTAAATGGCAAACACAGTGAAACAACCTCCTTTGCACCTTATACAGAACTGGATGAAAACCGTCCTGATTGAGCGTGGCAGCCTGCAAGAAAAATTAGAAACAGCCGAAGGCCAAAGTGGTTTTCAAATTGAACAGCTAGTCAAAAGTAGGGGGCGCATATCTGCCCACCGTCGCCTCGACATCTATGCTGCTGGCTATGTTATGCGATTAGTCGAATGCTTAAAAACAGAATTTTCGGTGCTTTGCGCTTACATGGGAGAAGAGTTTTTTGTGACGTTTGCAAAAGCGTATGTAGTAACCGTTCCATCAAAAAATTGGAGCCTTTATTATTTAGGCGAGCAGTTTAGCGATTTTCTTAAAAACACCCAACCAGATAACCAAAGTGACCCAGATCAAATCGCTTTTATTGCCTTGCCTGCACAAATAGCGCTGTTTGAACGAGCATATGCAGAAGTACTCTTGGCTCCAGGGCTCGAAAATAACGCCATATCAGAAATAGGCTACAACCTAACTTTTTTGCAAAGCCAAGTAATATTGCAAACTCCCCCATGTTTACAACTACTGCAATTGGATTACCCAATTCTAGAGCTGATAGACAGCGTAAAAAAATCAAAAGATTATACAATACCGCAGTTGAAAAAAAGCCTGCTTGCCATAACCAGGGTCGATTATCGAGTAACCATCACAGAACTGGATGATTGGCAAATGTCGTTTTTATCCGCTTGTACTAATCCAGTATCGGCCCACGGAGCAGTGAGCAAAATAACGGAAAACAGCGATTTTGAAGCAAGTGATTTACTGGCAAAATTATTAATCTGGCTGCCTGTGGCAGAGGAAAAAGGGCTGATAGTGTGCAATAGGTAGGTGATAGGTAAGGGATATTATTTTTATTCTCTAGCAAATCACTTTATTTTCGCGTGACGATTATAAACCCATATAATCCCAAGATTTTTAGACAGAACCGTAGGTTTAATTTATTCCGATGTACGGTTGTGTGAAGAACTTATCCAAGATTTTTTCAACTTCACTTCAATACTCGAACCACTCTTTGTACCATAAACTTTACAGTTAAAAAACAAGGCTCTCTGCAAGCACTTTAAAGCTTCCTAACTCTCCTCCGTCCCCATAAACTAACCGCTATTTGTTCCATAATACACTCTCTCTTGTTGATGCTCAGAGAGCAATATTTTTATCTACCAAGAAATAACCACAATACAAACCACCTAAATGGCAAACTAACCAGGCTGTAGAAAAATTAACTTAAACATACAAATATTTTCTAGCAGCTTGGTTTCAATTGTTCGGCTTATCTGGCATATAAATTCACATCTCCATATCGCCAGAGATTTTCTATATTGTGCATAATACAGCAGTTTATCCACTGACTGCTCAGTTTCACTTTTCTTCGTAACGTCAGTTTGTTAATGCTCTGTTAGCAGATTAACTAAGTAATATCTGGAAATAGTTTTGCACGTACGCTGGTAAATTCTGATTTTGCATATTTTAACAGAAGCTCACGTAAGCTAGGAAAATTTAACAAAATACCGTACAAACCAACTTCGTCAAAATTTTGTTGAATGGGGACATTATCTTCGTTCCAAACACTCGATATCATATTCGAAATATCATTGTCTGAATTTGGATCGAATAACTGTACAATTCCTTTATTTGTTAAAGTATATGCCGTCCAAGTCCCGCAACTCGTTTCATGTGATTCGCACCAAAACGAATCTATCGGATCGGTTCCGATATTCTCATTAAAGCAATTCAGTAGGTCATCCAATTCAGATTCAGCCGAATTAAACGGATCTAAACCGATATTGATATACAGCGATGGATCATAACTTTTGTCTGGTTCTGGGTCTGTCCAAGTGCAAACTTCATTTTCTTCTTTTACTAGAACGTCAAATGCCAATTCATCAAAATAAGTGAATACATTACAATCATATTCTATCGAACCGCTATCTGACTCAATAAGAGCTAGCTCTTTACGTATTTGAGTCACACTTTCAGGTTTTTTGAATACCAACTTAATATCTGCGCTTTCTTCACTCATTTTATCTACCCTCTACGGAAGTAATATGGAATGCTAACGTCGCCAGAATATGCAATTATGGAAATACGAAGTGTTGAAATAATTGTCATTATTACTGGCTTTGTGTACGCCCAGTATGGGCATGAACTAATGAGGTGAAAGCCCCCTGTAGGAAGATCACCGCTAAATCATATCTACGCGATTTAACGATAACTACTAGTGAATGGCAAGGGCTAATTCGTGAGGTGCGGTCTGAAGGAAGCCCCTAACGTCAAGAGTAGGCGCGCTTTAGGGAAACTACGTAGCGGATGAACAAGAACATCATATAAGGCGTAGGCTTGAAGGTAGGTTGGCACAAGACAACGAAACCAAGTGATCTAACGGTCACCGTAAATGATGCAGTTTGTAGCAAAAGTTCATACTCTTATCTAATGCCTTGGCTCTATGATCTCATCAACCATAGAGAGCAAACCGATGAAAACCAACCGCGCCGTACAAGGTAACTTTTACGGTGGTTAACCAGAAGAAGGCCCATGGCGAAGTGCTAAAACTCCTGGGATTAATCAGGCATTATCCAATGCTTTATTTAAAATCAGAGAGTCTATATTCGCTTCATGGTGGTTGGATTAAGCTTCACTATTCTAAGTGAAACGCCCTGTGCGGACCACATGCAGGGTGTTGTGGGGAGGGCGGGTAGATCTCGTCCTTACCCGATTAGCTCTATTTTGGCTTATAAGGTGCAACTACTTCCCCGCTAGTTAAAACGACAACCTCATACTCAGGTTGACCAAATTTAAAAGGGAGCTTTGCCAAGGTTACTAAATAATACCAGACATATGGCTCATTAGTGGATGCAGGGCTTAGGGAAACATTTCTAGCTGAGAGATCAGGTACATCTTTATAGAAATACTTTGCTCTTTCGACAGCCTCAGAAATACTGAGCTGTGGGGCTAAACCATTTTTCCAACTACTTTTTTTTCTAACAAAATCCTCATGTTTTACAGAATAGTTTCCCGTAGAGGAAGCCATTAAATAAATGTACTTTTCACCGGCTGAGTTTTTTGAGCGTTTGATTATTTTAATATCTTCGGCAATGGCCATTGACGAAAAAACAATTAATATTGCAGTAAATAATACTTTCATTGTGTAAGACTCCAGTTGTAGTGCTAACGCTGCAAATACGAGCGCGCTTTGCAGCAAGGTTCCAAATTCTGATTATCCATCAATAATTCCCCTAGTTGTCGTACTCAACCCCGAGTACGACAACTAGGGGAATTACCTTATGAAAAAAGCACAGCAAGCCCGACTTGATTCACTGTACGAACTCACTGTACCAGCTACATGTTAACGCATTGCGACGTCAAAGCAAGGCTGAAAACACCATTGAATCGTATGCCAGGGCGCTTCGGCGGAATGAATCGATAAGGGCTACATGCACTTAGGGGAACGGTTTATGCGCTAAAGCACTACTTTTTTATCGCCAAGAAAGGGCGAGGTCCAAACTCGTTCTCCAAAAATAACGGCAATCAAAATTGTTGCTATCTCTTCAAAATCCATTTTATTTATTTGCTATAAAGAGAACCTGCGGTTTCTTATTTGTTTTGTGATCCCATTATTTCGTACCCAATAATTTTCTAACTACTTTTCTAAAACCTACCCATAAAATCGTGAAAATTATCAAATATGCGAAAATTAGGATAGCATCTTTGACGTCACCTGATCTGACTAAGAATATAAGAGGATAAGCTAGAAACAGAGATAAGGTTCCATACACCTTATATAGCTCAGCTTTATCTTTTATAGGTCGGTCTTTAAACCAGATTACAATTAAATAGAAAAGCGACGGAATAATTAAGCCTAAATAGACAATAAGCAGGATCATTACGAAAGCCCACCCACGACCAACCGATGCATGTCCTCCTTGAGATGTAGCGCTTTCTAAGAACATAACTCCAAAGGCAATGGGAGAGAACCATAAAGGAGACAAAGCAAAAAATAGCGCTTTTCTGGGCCTAGTTTTAAATATACTAGCTAATCTCACATTAATTTCTCAACCGCGCTACCTGTACCGCCCATCTTCCCATGCTGCCCGCTGTTGAACAAAGCCGCTACGCGGCAAAACCCCCCATACTAACCAACACTTTCCTTAGAGCCCTCAATACCGAGGTTTCGCTCAACATCTCTAAGGAAAATGACTATGAATGCCTACGAAAAACGTAAGTTTGCCACACAATACGCCCAGTTTGAACGACTATTCGCTCTTCAAGGCTACTCTCAATCCACCATCGCAGCTTACACTCTCGGCATTCGGCGTCTATCTCAATGGTGCGATATGTTCATCGAACACATTATGACGTTTACCTCTATACGGTGTATACCTTAGGTATTCGCCTATCGGAAGGTGTGTTTCTACAGGTCGGTGATATTGATGGCAAGGCCAAACGTATTCATATTCGTGAGGGAAAAGGCGGCAAAGATCGTTTTGTTATTTTGCCACAATCAAAATCTGGATATGTGCTATAAATTAACAAAAGGGGTGATTAAATTTTGGAGGTCAATACAAAAATATTACTTTAACATCACAGCAAGAAATATTGAACAGCCATTAATAGTCAATAATAATCTTTGACAAGCCACCCTTCAATTAACCTATTCCCTTATAAAAGACAACGCCAACGGTTGAGCAATAGGCTTGTTCAACAATACGGATCAATGGCGGTTCCACGCTATTTATCCTTATTCGTTAGGTATTTTATATAGAGAACATACCCTAATATACCGCCCACTATAAAATATATGGGCCACTCTACGAATATTAATAAATTAAGCAGCTCAGTTTCGGAGTCAGGACCGGGCTCAAGGCTTTTGTAAGACATGTAAAAGTCATTGATAGTGGGCGTAATAAGAAAAGTACCTATCAATATGAATAAAATACCACAAACTAGAGATGCTAAAAATTTCTTCATAAAACCCTCTAAAACCAAATGGTTTTAGAGTCTTCGTAGTCAGACCAATGATCTGATACCGAGTGCAATCCAAAATTACCTATTCTTAAGTGTATCCTAGCCCATGAAGAAGCACTTGTGATTCTGGAACCATTCCATAGATCTATATGGTCGTCAGATCTGTTTCTAAAGTTTTCTTTTTTTCCATTAACAGTTCGTTGCCAATAATCTTTAAAGAAGATAATCCCTTTCTTTCCAGATAGCTCTTTGGCAAATTCACCTGGATTTACTTTTATGACTTTTTGTATTCCTGAGATTGGATATTTGTTAAGACCCTTAGCTAATTCTTCAGCTCGAATCACATGGCCTTCTGATTTATCGTGCTGATGCCAGCAGTGTGTGGCGCCTGGAATATTAGCTGTTTTTACCCCACATTTCGCTAGTGCTGAGCCCACTCTTATAGCACACTGGTTGGCAAAATTCTTCTTACCATTCGTAGTACAAGGGTTATCCTCTCCGCTAACAGTTGGATGATTCTGCCAAAGCTTTTTGAAGGTAATCATAATTTATTCTCCTTAATTTTGATGTTTATTTTTGCCTAACGCCAGAATAATTTTCAGTCTGCATCAAGCTCTTGTTAGCGAAAACTATAACTGTAAACAACTGTATAAAATTTCCCATGCTTGTTCATTGATAACTTGTTCTCATTGGAGTTCTGCCAATGTTTTTCGTAATTTTTGCTATCAAAGCCTTTTACCTTTGGAGATTTAGTACTATTTTCAAATTTTTCGAATAGAGCTGATTCCTTTTCACTTTCAGCACCATAAAGGTGTTTTAATTCATTGTAGACCTCGTTAAAATGGTATTTAGCAACATCTATTTCTGCGTGTTTGGCAACAATGAGCATATTACTAGCAGCATTATCCTTACACGTAAGAATTGCCTGCGCGCCATTGCCATAGAACTCAAACTCACCACTTATATAAAACTCCCCACTATCAAACTTGTCATTCTCAATTATATCGAAAGCACCGGAAAATTCTTTGCAAGATTTTAGTGGCACAAGTCTCTCACGCGAACCAGCGTACGAGAACCCGCAAATGATTAACATTAATAGTAAGATATACTTCATTTTATGTACTGTTAACGCTGTCAGATCGCACAATTTTTTTTAACGACCAAGTGTACGTATTGCAATTTGTATATCTTCCTCTGTGAATAAACAGGGGGAAGCAATTACGATTGACTCAAGCGAAGCTAATCCTTGACGTTCAAGCCCCCAACCATTTGCAATGTTATCTTGATTGCGTATTGTACATTTAATAAACTGAATCAATTCAGCGTTCGCTTGAGCTTTTTGTTAAATGCTTTTTGTTTTTATAGACTGTGTATATGTACGCCGTGTACGTCAAAAAGATCATAAACTCAATTGATGTGAATACGACAAACCATATATCTAAGTATTTTTCATGAGATTCAGGGTTAAATACCCTCAATATGATAGGCTCTAAATACTTAGCAGAAACAAACCAGCCTAATACTAACGAAAAAATTAGAGCACTTGTGGCTATCAGATACCTCACAATACCCTCCAAAACCATATTTCCTTAGACTTGCTATATGTTCCGCCAGTGTTAAAAGTTGAAGATATTAAAAACCATGTTTTCCAGTCAGTTAATCGACTACCATTCCATAGGTCAATATGATCGCCACTGCGATTCCTGAAGTTTTCTCCATTTCTAGTCCAGAAATCCTTAAAGAAGATTATACCTTTTTTGCCTGAGACATCTTTTTGGAAGGTACCTGGGGAAATTTCGACCTTCTTTTGGACGCCATCTAAGGGAAATCTGGCTAAACCAAGCGCAAGCTCTTCTGCTGCCAATACATGACCTTCAGTAACCTTATGGTGCCAGCAGTGGCGACCTTTTGAAACTAAATTGGTGGTCTTTACACCACTGCTAGCTAAAGCAGCACCAAGCCTTATAGCGCACTGATCCTCAAAGTTCTTTTTTCCTTCTGTCTTGCAAGGAGCGTTGTCTCCCTGAATGGTCGGATAACTGTCCCAGAGTTTTTGAAACTTAATCATTCATTCCTCTCTATGTTATTTGAGCTTGCTTGGCATTTAACAGCAGGATAAACGACAATTTGTCCAATAATATTGTAGTGGCATACTAAGATATTTGATAAATAGGTTTTCATTTTATTCACCAATTTACTCGCCAATAGGGCCAGTCCAAAAATCTTGGAGAATTTCCGTAACAAAACCATTGCTATCTCTATAATTCACCACAATACCCATTGCCACATCTCGCTCTTGATCTTCCGAATAAATAGATTGCACAGAGGAATAGTAATACTGCCCCTCTAAGGGAGAATATTCTGGCTTGCCCAGCAAATGCTCAACCTTTTCTCTTGACATGCCTTTATTGAGTTTACTGTAAATGATTTCAAGACTAGCAAAATCTTTAGTTTGCTGATACTGCCGGCTAGCATTCGCCAATGGAGTTAAACGGGTTGAACAACCCAATAAAAAAAGACCAACTAATAAAAACGGTAATATGCCACGTAACATAATCAGTAATTCCTTTATTTCAAGAGCATTACTTCATCGGTAACGCAAATATAAAACCTGATTCTTTTAAATATTGAATAAAATCAGGAAGATCACGCGCGGTTTCATTTTGTATATGCATTAGTACATTTAGATTGCCTTTGGATTGTTTTTTATCAAGTTGTTTTTTTATTATTTCAATTTTTTTTGCGCCAATGCCTTTAGGGGCTTTCCAATCTTCAGTATCAATATCCCAGTTATGGATACTCATTGATAGACTTCGTGCAACTTTAGCGATTTCTGGATCGTATTTTTTTGGCCATCCACCAGCGCCATAGGGTGGGCGCACTCTAGTTGGCGTTCTACCACACGCTTTTTTTATAACCTGTTGAGTCATTTCCAGTTCAGACCGAACCGTATCTTCGCTCGCTCTCGCCAGATTCTGGTGACTCCAGGAATGATTTTGAATACTGTGTCCTTGATTAACAATTGATTGCGCCGCCGTTGGATATTTCTTTATCTCAATACCTAAAACGTAAAATTCTGCTTTGATTGATTCATTTTTTAAAACACTCAAGATTGTATTTAACGCGCCAATAGGAGCTGGTCCGTCATCAAACGATAATATTATTTTTCTGTTTTTTGGCATCACAGCACTCCTTAAGTTGTTTTTACTGATAGTTTGTTTTGGGCGACAAGGCTTCCAAAAACAGCTTTTAAGACTATACATCAAATCGTTATAGGAACCTAGAATAACGCAATATTTGGTGAGGTCTATTATTCCCTATTTCGAAGCCATTCGATTGCCAGAGACCCAGTTAAACTGGCTTAAATTCTCTGCGGAAAAAACGACCGATCTTAACTGGCTCGCTCGCGCAAAAATAAAGTCTCATGCGATATGGATAATATAATCACTCTTGTATATCCACCGCCTAAGGCGGTGGTCTGGACAATGGCTATGCCGTTGTCTTAAAGGTCCACTCATGGTACCTGTTGTTGCGTTATCCCCATAACATCAACAATAGGAAAGAACATGAGTAGATTTAAAAGATTATCGCACGTTATTTGGGCAGAGGAATTGTACAAAACGATCCACGTTTATTGCGGGTGAATGGGTTGTGAAGTCAAGGAACTGAATGTTCAGAGTGACCATATTCACTTGCTGGTTTCGATGCCACCGAAAGAATCAGTGCCGAAGTTAATGGGTACAGTTAAAGGGAAAACGGCTATACAAATATTCCGACAGTTTCCTTATCTAAAACACAAGCCGTATTGGGGGAATCATTTTTGGGCGAGAGGTTTATGGGTAAAGCGAAATATAGACGTCCATGCTTGCAGGAAGCACGATAAGAGAAATAAGTCAGCACCCACAAAAAAGGACTATGCATACACAGGCGTCGGCATTAAGTTATTATTTTACGAGCGTCTATATTGATTCCTTTAATGCCTAAGTATTCCGATATTCAAACAATTCATATGCTGGCCCTAACTTTAAACTACCACCACCACAGGGAAAATCTTTCAATTTTTAAAAAATAAAAATCTCAATAGTGAACGTGGCATTTTATTATTTTGTTGAACAAAGCTGCTTCGCGGCAAAGTAAAATTCCTTTATATTAGATAATACCCCTACGAGCAACCCCGCACGATAACCGAGCTTGTTCAGCAATCTTATTTTCTTCAGTGGGTTTGTTTGATGAGCGCCCATATATGGTAAAAGCCGCCACAGTAAATATTTTTTAACTACGTAGTTAAAAAATATGGGGTTAATTCACAAATATTGGCATTAATAGTGGTTGGGAATGAGGAGAAAAACTCTATTTATATTATTAGGTGTTGTTTTTTCTGGATAAAATTTGGAGTTCGAATATATCGTTTTAAGTTTGTGTTCAGGGTTTTATGATCAAATGGTTGGTTAAAAATTATTTTTACAAATTTTTACATTATTTTTTATGGATTTTGTGTAGGTTTAAAATATTGTATGTGTTTTTTATCTGGCTTTTAATTGTGTTAACTACAAAAATTAATAATAGACTTTGAAAAATATTTAGATATTATTATTGTGTTAATTGATATGTTTAATTTTTGTGTTATTGATTTGTATTATTTTTATGGCATGTGAGGCGCTATTTTGCGGCGAGGTGTTTTGCGTGCCATGTGGATTTTATTTGATGATATGACACCTATAAATTATTTGTTATTGGTTAACTAAAATTAAGTCATCCGTTTTAATTTTTCTGTTTTCAGAATCTATGGTTTTTATAGAAAAGGAGCCTTTTGTTGGTTGAAGAAGCAGTGATTGAAAGCGGATGTCAGAACCTATGTTTTGAGTATTTTAACAGTTAAAAGGTTTAGCTAATGGTTAATTATAGTTTTTTGTCTAGAAGTGGTTTTATTTTTCTGTGTCTCATGATGAGTTCAATAGCTCATTCGCAAGGTACACCATTTTCCCCCATTATTAGTAATACCGAGAGTTCCATAGTTGTTGGGGAGGAACTGGTTTTAAATTTTGCCCCCTTACCCTCAAATTACGACAATGTTTTTAATGATATGCAAATTGAAGCTAAAGAACCTGATGGTGTACAATTTGAGCTTGCCGCAACAATACCTCCAGATAGCACCACATACACGTATAGAATGTCTAAAACGGGGAATTATGAATTTCGCATGAGGTATAGCGCTACTCTGGTTTTTCCACCTATTACTGTGTATACGGAGTACAGCAATATATTTTCTATTTTGTCTGAAGCCGAAGGCCCAAGTGCAGGCCAGATACTTAGCTTGAACAATGGCGCTATCAATGATCGCTTTGGCTATGATATTACAACATTCAATGGAGTTTCAATTATTGGAGCGCCAAACCTAAAGAATTCAATACATGCTTATGAACCACCAATAACCGAATCTCTGGCTTACGTTTATGAAAAAAACAGTAATGGGCAATGGAGCCAAAAACAGACACTTAGAGGCGAAATGACGGATAACAGCTATGGCTTTGGTTATTCGGTAGATATGCATGGGAATGATGCAATTATTGGCGACCGAAACGGATACTCTTATATATTCAAGAAACAATCCAATGGGGAATGGGTACAAACTCAGGCACTTAGTAATCATCATGAAGATATAAACGACAGCCATTTACCCGGTGATTTTGTTGCAATACAGGGAGACTGGGCGTTTACAGGCCATGCAAATGACAAAGAAGTCAGATATAGAGGCGGAGCTGTATATATTTATAAAAGAAATGCTTCAGGTGTATGGGAAAAAACGCAAAAACTAATTGCGTCGGATGTTGGTTCCACCGGCGCTTTAAGTGACGATTTTGGTTTGGCAGTTGATGTCTCTGGAGACTATCTCTTTGTGAAATCTCAAACAGGGTATTATGTTTTTCATCGAACAAGTGAAGATCTTTGGATTGAAACCCAGAAAATATCAGTTGTAGATCGTAATTCTAGCCGAGAAAGAGATGATACAGTTAAAGTTTTAGGTGACACGGCAGTCATAGGTTATTCAGATATTAACGCAAATGCGAGCAATCCAGATGGCGGATCAGTATTAATATACAAACTCAATACAGCTACACAGCAGTGGGAACAGATCCAGCAAATTTTTGCATCGGATTCCTCTGGTAATTTTGTATGGGACCGAGGTTTTGGCCTGCGCATTGCGTTAAGTGAAAATAGTCTAGTAGTAGGAAGTTCATTTGTTGTTGGTTCTCACAAAGATAAAGTCTATTTGTTTAAAAAATCTGCATCCGGTATTTGGCAGCAATCTGAGTTACTAGGTGCAAATGGTGTTGAAATAGGAAGCGGAGTGGTTTCTTATGGTCATGCTCTTTCTATCTCGGGCTCAGATATATTTATTAGTGATGACAGTTTTTTCAAACGAGGTGAAGAGTATTTAGCGCCCAAAATATTTTTATACAATAATTTGTAGATTAATTAATGTATAAAATATTTACATCTAAAATGCGACGGTTTAACAATTAAATAACCAATTTCGCATTAATGAAATCACCTATGTAATCTATCAAGGGTATTCATGGGTGATTTTAAACGCATAAACGATTTTAGAGGGAGTCAATAGTTATGAAATTAAAAATTATTGTCAGTAGTATAAAGTTTTTTCTCGTTTTTTTTATCTGTAGTTCTGCAGTTGCTTTGGAGATACAAGGTCCGAATAGCGCACTAACCAATACAACATTCACATTAATACTTGAACCCCTATCAGACTTAACCACGCTTAAAGACACGGAATTACAAAAAAAATCAGAGCAGGATACTGATTTTTTAACCATAGCTACATTTAGTGCCGATACCACAGAATACGATCTTTCACTCGCCGAAGCAGGTACGTACGAATTTCGTATGAGATACAAAGGTAAGATAATAGACTTTGATATCTTTACTGCCTGGAGTGATATTTTTACGCTTCAAGTTAACTCCGCCGAAGAGATTCTCAGTGCTGACAACATGGGAAATCTAGGTAATGGGGATAGCATGGCCCCTGCTATAAGTACTGATGGACGTTATGTCGCGTTCTTTTCAAGAGCAAACAATTTATTACCTGGAACTCCTGCCATTCCTACCTACGAAAGCAAAGGTAATATTATCGTTCGAGACAGGCTGAATGATCTCAGTTTTTTCCTCAATGTCAATAACGACAACTCTTATGAAAGTGCTTTTAATCTCCCTCCATCGTTTTCTCCAGATGGTCAATATGCGGCATATACTGATTCACGTGCTGGTGTCGTAATACGTAATCTTGAAACCAAAGAAGCGAAGGTTATTTCATCAAATGAAAGTCATTCTCCACGCTTCAGTGGTAATAGCCAATATCTTATCTTTACTTCAACCGTTAATTACGGCGTAAGCATTTATGACACAGAGACTGAAGAAATAACGGTTGCAACGACGGGAGTGGATGGTAACCCATTAAATGCTCGGGTACGCATGGGGGCATCAATAAGCGATGATGGGCGTTATATCGCATTTTCTACAAGAGCCAGTAATGTTGTAGCCAACGATACTGATAATGTTGAAGACGTATTTTTATTAGATCGTGTGACGGGAATAACCACGTTAGTCAGTAAACCTCTTTTTTCCGGCGAAGCAAGGGGGAGGGCGATTGGTTTATCCGCTGATGGTTCCAGGTTACTTTTCTCCAGCACATCCAATACCTTGATTCCCAATGACACTCATGACACGAATGTCAGGCGTGATTTGTTTTTATTTGATCGTGATACCGCTGAAATAACATTAGTCAGCGAAAATGCTAGTAAAGCAACCATAGACGCCTCCGGGCAATATATTACCTATGCGAATAACCGTGAACACAAACATTATGTTTACAATGATTTAACCAAAGAGTATCGGTTTATAACCAACGACAGATCTTCAAGCCTTAATAATAATGCACCAGCAATGAGCCGGGATGGGAAATTTCTTGTCGTCGTCATTGGAGGTAACATACCCGGTAACCCAAATATGCAGGTAAAGCTTACCCCTCTTCCCAACTAATGAGACAGTTTCTCTAAGCCCCTGATTTTAACTCAGGGGTTCTTGAAGTGGGATAAGGAAGAAATTCGATGTTTTTTTTCTGTAAGTAAAGAGTATTTAGCTCTGAAAATGTTTTTATATCATTATTATTTTTAGAATAACAAATACATTTTTTAACCTGCGTCATAAGAAACAACCACTCATCATTGGGGGGTAGTGGTCGTTCTTTTTTATTGGTGCGTCGTCTATTTTTTAAAGTGAATAAGCGGGTGGGTATTAAACCTTTTCTGACGCTCATTTAATTATTCAGCTTATAGAGAGCAAATTTCGATAGTTATTTTAATTCAGTGGTATATGAAAAGTACAATTTAAATACTTTAGCGAGAAAATAGATTTCGATATTCCAGTGGAGTGTACTCTGTTTCTTTTTTAAAGCTGCGCCTCAACAGGTAAGCAGCTTGCCACCTGTACCGCGTTTCTCCTGTATTAGGTTCCCGCGTTTGTCGTATTGAAATTTGCGGTCGCCTTGCAGGCTAAAATATTTAGCACATAGCTTACGTTCTTTGCAAAAAGCAGCGGCACTCAAACCACTCTCGGCTTGCTCTGTAAACACAAGGCTCGCCACTGTTCATCGGTACGTTTGATCATCACATTCTCCTCAACCATAAAAGGGAGAACTCTAGACTTTTGAGTGCGTTAGCAATAGGGTGTGCTTATTTCACCACTTACAAATTGGCCGTAAAACTTCATTATTCTACGACCAGTAATGTGGGAAAAACTACGATGGTAGTTTTGCGCTCTACACGGGAATAATGTAAGGGCGGTGAGCAGGTGTATAAGTTTTCGACTGTTAAGGGGCGGGGGTTTTGTTTATGTAGGTCAAGTTGTTGGCCTTTTCTGTTTCTACTGAAGGATGGAATCCCTTTGCTTTTTGCCTCAGGGTAGGAGAAGTAGAGTGGTGTAGGGAAAATAAATTAGGCAAAGCTATGATCTAACTGCAACGAAAAACCCAAAATAGATCGCAAGTTGAACAGGTTGTTCTTATTTTATTCTGGCACGAAAATCATTTTCCTTTTCTTTCAGTTTTTATGTTAAATTTTTGGCGTCTATTTCATTGTCGCCAATACTAACCTAGTACGTATAGGTATAATGCACGCCGGAGCTTAGCAACTCCCCCCAAGACAGGCACTAACTGTATACCCTTTGGATATACAGCGTATTTTGTTGCCTGAAAATTCCGGCCTTTAGGGTCGGGAGTCCTGAGAAATAGAATACCGTTACGGCGGAAATACTCAGGGCAGTTCTTGGGCTGTTGCTAACCTCCCGTCCACCCGCCAGGGTGGTCACCCTTCTTAGCTTAGCAACTAACCAAGGATCAACTTATGCGTCTCCCTGTTGGTGCAATACTCGTCACTAAATATAATAATTCGTCCCCTGTTATGAATATGGTGTTTTTGGGGCGTGAAGGCTATTTTTACACTTTTTACGCAGGTGTAGAAATATATTCGCATTATTGGCATTTGATTTTTACCAGTTGGAAGTGGTCAAAATGGAATATTTCTAGGGGTATTTTAGAATCTTCTTTTACAGAATCAATAGAAAAAGCTAATTTAGACGTTTCTAGCTAAATTAACATTCAATTTTAATTGTCTTTCTTGAGCCTATGTGCGCTCTTTTGTCGGGTTTCGTTTTTTTATGGGCGCACTGGAATATTTTAAACAAATTTCCATGGATGGTCGTAACCTATTGGTAATTAAAGGAATACGTTGAGAGGTGGATTTTAGGAAAATCTTATAAAGAATTTGACCATAAGGCTGAAAACGCGGCGCACTCTAAAGGAAACATTACTTGATGGAAAATCGATTTGGGCTGAGAAAAATTTAGCTCGGTAATTAGTCCGACAGTTTCCCTTAGTAATGACACTACTACAATTTATTTTGTCAGTCTGATAGATGGTTTTTGGTATGACCTTGACCTAAATTGGTATATGGACTACAAATTTTGCTCCAATTTTATTGGCGTTGTTCGACCAAGTTAACCTGCCTCCTAATTGTTCTACCATGCTGACTGTTAAGGCTAAACCCAAACCATAGCCCTCTAGTTTTTCCGAGCCTTGTACAAATGGTTCGGTCAAGTTAATGGATGCGTCTATGCCAATACCATTGTCTTCTAGCGACAGTACAAGTTCGTTATTGATTGGTAAAGCACTTATGGTAAGTGTTAAGGGTCTACTTGCTTCGGAATACTTAATTGCATTGTCTATTAGGTTAATTAAAATATGTTCGAGCAAAAAAGAGTCAGATAAAATGGTTAATTGTTTAGGTATTTTTAGGTGAACTTTATTTTGTATGTTTGAAAATAATGCGAGGGTATTTAGTATAAGGCTTTCAATGTGTATTTCTTTTTTTTCAATGGTGTGCGATAAAAAACGTGAATTTTCAATAATTCGGGAAATGAATTTTTGAATTTGAACGAAAGAAATATCTACAAAGTTAAGTGCGCTATGCAGTTCTTCAATGTTTTCTTTGTCTAGTTTATGAATGTTTTCTTTTTTAAGGGGTTCAATAATTTCCTTTAGTATTGTGATGTAACCTTTAATGTTGATAATTGGGGTTTTTAAGTCATGGCTTATTACTTGGGAGTATGATTTAAGTGCTTTAACAACTTGCTTCAATTCCATTGTGGTGCTTTCAATTTTTTGTGCCGATAGGTTTATATCATTTGCCAATGACTGTAATTCAACTGGCGCATCTGTTTGGAGTTGAATAGGTTTAAATTCCCCTTTGCCTATTAAGCTGGCGCTTGCACTGAGAGAGTTGATTTTATTATGGAGGTTGTTTGCAATGGTGCGAGAACTTCGAAATGCTAAAATTCCCATCAATACGATGGATACCAATAGGGTGAATGCCACTATTTCTGTTAGTAGAACGCTACGATTTGCTGCTTTGCCTAACGCTTTTGAGTTTACAATTTTTAAGTTTTCAAGTTCACTGCGGATTAATGTGGCTAAAGGTTCCGTTTCTGTTCTAAGGGTATAAATGGCTTTGTTCCAGTCAGAGGATTGTCGGCGGTCTAGGCTTCGTTCTGCAAGTTGTTTGTATATGCGGTATTCGCGCTCTACCCAGTTAGCTAGATTAGCTTTATGGGGGTTATTTTGTGTTTCAAGTTTGATTTTTTCAAGCAGTTTTTCTACCGCAATAGCTTGCAACCGAAATTGTTTGATTTCAAAAACCTCACCGCTATTGAGTGCATTGTTTAGTTTTCGAATAGCTTCGCTTAATGTTTGATGAGTGATTGCGATTGTTAGTGCGATATTTTTTTCATTGAGGGCATTGGTACTTAAATCTGTTATGCCTATCAATGCGTTTTGTATATTGTGGTAAATTGGTAGCAGGTCTCGTTCATAAATAAGTCGGCTAGGGTTGTTCCCTGGGGTATGAGAAATATTGATTACATACCAAATAGATACGCGAAGTTGTGCTAATAGGTGTTTGATGTTTTTAGTGTTTTCTATTGAGGGGTCATTAACGGCATTTTCTAAGGATGTTGCCATTTTTTTGAGTTCACTTTCGCATTCTATTTTATCCCAGCGCTTACTGTCTTCTCCAGTTAAAATCCAGCTTCTAAGGTTTCCGATGCAGTTGTCAATTGATAGGACAAATTCTGAGGCTACTTCGGTAATAGGAATGCGTTTATGGACAATTTTGCCTGTATTAATTTGCAGCAATACAATTATAATTAGCGTGACGATTAATACTAAAATACAACTCAATAATAGTGGTACAAATGATCTAAGCAGTGTTTCTTTAAGTGTTCTTTGGGTCACTGATCTAATTCCTGGAAAATCATATGGACTTGTGATTCCAGTTGAGAGACACGTTGGTAGACGTGTGACGGGAATTTTTTCCCGGGGTAGTAAGGCGATTTTGGTATCAATGATGTTCCAATTAAATTACGCAGGTAGTGTAATTCAGCGATAACCAATGAAGCTAGGTCGTAAACGTCAGCAGGTTTGATATTATTACGTTGTGTTTCTTTTGGCCCAAGCTTAAGGCAGTCTCCACCCAGTTTTTTGATAATTTTGTGAATACTTTTATTGGTAAGAACAAGTTTATTATAAACATCCGCTGGTGTTTTTCTTGATTCGTATGACGGTTCAATACCAAGGGGCGTATGGTTGTTAAAGTGAATTAACATGGAGCTTGAAATACTAATGCAATCGGCTTATTTTTTCGACAACGGTTTGAGCTTGAAAATATACTTCTCTAGGCTGGACGTTAATAACATCGATGGATTTTTTGGCAACAAAAACAACCCCCATTTCTTGACGAATTTCTTTAATATTTAGAGAAAGGTTTAATAAGGCTTTATAGACGTCACCTGAAGAGGTTTCCGCGTAAGAGAAGTTACACCAGAAGGTACAGATAAATATTAAATTTCGTAAATAAGTATATAAATATTTACATAAATAGCGGTATAAATAACTACACATATCTTCGTCCTGATGTGGTAATGCCTAATTTATTCATTCTTGCTCGCAGAGTATTGGCGTTGATATTCAACAGTGCCGCAGCGCCTTTACTGCCTGACAGCACGCCATTACAGGCGTCTAGTGCTTTGATGATATGCTGTTTTTCATTGTCTGCGAGCGTACTGATGGCAGAAATATTTGCGGTTTTTTCGCTTGCATTAATGTGTTGCTTGGGCAGGTGCCAATTGCCGATGGCCAAACCACGTTCAGCGAAATTCCGAAGCTCTCTGATGTTGCCAGGCCAATGGTACTCCATAAGTAATTCATTAGTTGATGGTGGAATAGGGTTGTTTGATCGAGAATAGGTTTCTTGCAGTTCGCTAAGAAAACTGTTAAAAAGCAATGGTATATCTTCTTTTCGTTCTCGCAAGGGGGGTAAAGAAATGGGGATTACATTTAAACGATAATACAGGTCTTCCCGAAATTGACCTTGCTCTACCATCATTTTTAAATCCCTATTAGTAAGAGCGACTATGCGGGCATTAACCTGTTTGGTTTCATTTGAACCTATTTGTTGGAATTCACCAGATTGTAACGCCCTGAGTAATTTTGATTGAAGTGTAAGAGGAAATTCGCCTATTTCATCCAGTACCAAGGTTCCTTGGTGAGCGGCTTCAAAACGACCTATTTTATTTTGGTAGGCGCCTGTAAATGAGCCTTTAACATGTCCAAATAATTCGCTTTCTACTAGTTCTGTTGGTAAGGCTGCACAGTTAACTTTTATTAAGTTTTGATCTGATCGTGAGCTGAGTTCATGTAATAGGTTGGCAACTAATTCTTTACCTGTCCCAGTTTCTCCAATAACGAGAACACTTGCATCCACTAGTGCTGCTTGTTCAATGGTAGTAAGTATATTTTTAAATTGTGGGCTTACCCCAATCATTTCTTTATTCGAGGATTTTTTTAGTGCTTGTCGTAGATACTTTGATGAGGCTTCATACCGATCACGTTCTTCTGTAACACGGCTTACTGTTTTTTGCGCGGATACGAGTGCTTGGCGGTCACTGGTATCTCTGAAACTGATTAAATAGTTACCATCGTTTAAAGGTTTTTTGCGAACACAGGCGGGAAAGCGGTGTTGCCCAATGGTCATGGTAAGTTCTACAGTCTTTTTGTCATCTTTATGTGAAAGTAGGGTTTCTGTATCGTGCTTGTCAATACACATTTTTTTAAAAAGGTTTTTATTTATAAAGTGTTCGGGTATTTCTGCGTAATGTTTTAATGCGTTTTCCGAGGCATCTATAATTTTCCATTGTTTATCGCACACTATGAGTAAATCAAACGAGCTGTTAAACAGTAGTCTTAAGCGTATTGTTGTTTCAATGAGTTGTTGTTCTGAAAGTGCTTTGCTTTGTTTAAGTTTCGCTATGCCGATAGTTCGATGAAGAATGGAATGCAATAGGTCTAAATAGGAGGCTTCTATGTCTTTGACTATATAATCACTGGCCCCTTTTTTCATTGCCTCTACGGCCAATTTTTCATTGCCAAGTGCGGTAATAACGACCCAGGGTATATGGGCGGCACTTTTTTTGTATTCTTCCATAAATTCAGTTCCTCGGCCATCGGGTAATGCATAGTCGGTGAGTACACAATCAAATTTATTTTCCCCTAGGAGGGCTTTGCCTTCAGCTATAGTGTTTGCTAGGAAAACAAAATAGCCTTTTTGCTCCAATTTTCGTTTGGCAAGTTTAGCTAGGCCGGGGTCATCTTCGATATAAAGAATTTTCATTAGCGTATCGTGGCAAATTTAAGTGTATGAGCGAGCAATATTTACACCATGTTTATTTGTTATCGAAAAGAGCTGTTTTGGCGCGAGATAAATCATTATATATGAATAGTTGCGATATTTGGTGACGATATTTGGTGAGTATGTGAAATACCGAACATTCGATAATATAAATCTACTGAGTTCGTACACTGTAACTCGAAATTTTATTGGCTCGCTTTATGCTTTCGGTTTGTGTAAATGTATAAATGCAAAGATATTTTATAACCAAGTGACTTATTAACCAGTGATTTATAACCAGTACTAACAAAGTAGCTTATATCAAATAATTTATACCGAGTAGCTTATTACCGAGTAACTTATACCAAGTAACTTAAAACGATTTATTTTAAGCGTTACCTATATTTTTAGTCATTATTAACTAATTTACGTGGCATTTACCTTTTATGAGAAAAGTCAGTATAGCAAAGTGGAATAAAGTAGAAGATCGCAAACCCTTACATGCATTGGTCGCCAATGTTGATTTGGTTATCGTGCGTTACGATGATGATGTGTCCGTGCTTTATGGTCGTTGTGCGCACCGTGGTGCGTTGATGTCTGATGGCTATGTGAAGGGGAACGACCTTATCTGTGGTGTGCATGACTGGGATTACCGTTATGACACGGGCATTAGTGCTTATGATAATAAGGAATCTTTACACAAGTTTTCAGCTTGGGTTGAGTCTGGAGAGGTGTGGGTTGATGAGGATGAAATTCGTGCATGGCAGGATATCCACCCACAACCTTTTGTTCGAGATAGTTATCAGGGAAATTATCAAGATCATACGGGTACAGCGGATGAGCCCTATGTGAAGTTGATTCGAAAGTTGGCCAGTGATGGCTTGAGCAAATTAGGTCATCATGGACCAATGGCGGCAATGGGTGTGCCTCGCTCTGAGTTGCCGAGCTGGGATGATCTTCAATTTACAGTCGCTCAGTTAGCGAACAGTCCATTACTTGATAATGAAGATGTTGATACCAGCGTTATTATCGGCCCCAAAGCAAAGAAGCCACTGCAACTGGATATTCCTATTTTTGTTTCCGATATGAGTTTTGGTGCCCTTTCTGAAGAGGCCAAAATTGCTTTGGCAAAGGGTGCTGAACTTGCGGGAACAGGAATATGCTCAGGCGAGGGCGGGATGTTGCCAGAGGAACAAGAGAGCAACTCGCGTTATTTTTATGAGCTGGCATCAGCACGTTTTGGCTTTTCTTGGGATAAAGTCAAGAAGTGCCAAGCATTCCATTTTAAAGGTGGGCAGGGAGCAAAGACCGGGACAGGTGGTCACTTGCCTGGTAATAAAGTTCGAGGGAAGATTGCCGAAGTCCGGGGTTTACAGCCTGGGGAAGATGCGATTTCTCCGGCAACTTTTCCCGAATGGACATCACTTTCACAGATTAAAGAATTCGCAGAGCAAGTCAAAGAGCAAACAGGTGGCATTCCTGTTGGGTATAAACTCTCTGCGCAAAAAATAGAAAAGGATATAGATGCAGCACTGGAAATAGGGGTTGACTATATTATTCTCGACGGTCGTGGCGGTGGCACTGGCGCTGCGCCACTTATTTTCCGCGATAATATTTCCATTCCCACTATTCCGGCTTTGGCGCGTGCGCGTCGCCACCTTGATCGTAGCGGACAAGGTCATGTGTCGTTAATTATCACCGGCGGTTTACGTGTTCCAGAAGATTTTGCCAAGGCGTTAGCTTTAGGGGCAGATGCTATTGCGGTTTCAAATTCTGCATTGCAAGCTATTGGCTGTATTGGGATGCGTGCGTGTAACAGTAATATGTGCCCGGTGGGTATCGCAACTCAACAGGATCACTTACGTACTCGTTTAATGGTGGAGGACGCTTCAGCCCGGCTTGCACGGTTTTTTAATGCGAGTATTGAGCTGATGAGTATTTTAGCAAGAGCCTGCGGGCATTCACGTCTTAATGAATTTTGTATTGATGATTTAACCACATTTAAAACTCAGATGGCAGAATTGACGGGTGTTGAATTTGGTGGTATTTACGGGAGATAAATATGTTTATGTTTTTTTTGGTTTATAGCGTGATTGGTTTAGTTTTTGGTTTGGCTTTTGTCTTTGTCGGGTATAAAAAAATTGATCGTACGGCAGAGGGTGCGGGTATAGGAGTGCGCTTATTGTGGTTACCTGCGGCACTGGCACTTTGGCCATTGGTATTGTTTCGTTGGTTGCGACCATTAACTCATACCCTTGTATAAATATATTTTTGGGAAAAGTATTGTGAAAAAAACTCATCGTAAAGCACATTTTTTTATTTGGTGGTTATTGTCATTGCTTTTATTAGCCTTGGTTTATACAGGTTTTCAATCGAGGGGGGATATTGATCTTCCTGTTGAGGAGGTGACAAAGCAGCAAGCCGGGGGGTATTTACCATGAGTAATGGTTATGTTCCTGTGCAGTGGAATGGTTTTAAGAAAAACTATGATAAAGCACTCTGGTTAGTCATTGTATTGTACGTCGTTCTATTTATGGGCGTCAGTAGCGCAATGCATTCTGGCGCGGATGCGCTTTCTCCAATGGCGTTGTTGATACGTGCGTTTGGCTCGCTGGCATTTATTCTCTTAACGCTTATTCTCTGTATTGGTCCGCTTGCACGATTAAATACACGTTTTTTACCGCTACTTTACAATCGACGCCATATGGGCGTATCTATGTTTATTATTGCTCTGTTACACGGGGCGCTGGTTATTATGTGGTATCACGGTTTTGGTGTGATCAACCCCATAGAATCAATATTTTCATCGCTCGGAAGTTTCGACGTTCCTTCGGATGTGCCCTTTCAACGGTTTGGGTTTTTGGCGTTACTGATTTTATTTGTAATGGCGGCAACGAGTCACGATTACTGGAATGCGAATCTTAGTGCGCCGGTATGGAAGGCCATTCATATGGCTGTCTATCTCGCCTATGGTCTTGTTATTGTCCACTTAGCTTATGGTGCAATGATGGATAAAACCACGGGGCTTTCTTCAATTGTCGTGCTTTCCAGTGTTTTGTTGGTGAGTGGTTTACACATAGTATCTGGTTTGAAAAGTTGTAAACCGACCAGGACTTGCCAAGGGCAAGAGTGGGTGGATATTGGAAACTGGATGGATATTCCTAATAATCGCGCAATTACGGTATCGATTAATGATGAAGAGCGTATTGCCGTATTTCGTTACGATACGAATAAACTCGCTGCTGTAAGCAATGCGTGCCAACACCAAAATGGGCCTTTAGGAGAGGGGCGGGTGATCGACGGTTTAATTACCTGCCCTTGGCATGGTTTTCAATATAAACCCGAAGATGGTCGGGCACCTTGCCCATTTACCGAGCGAATCGCTACCTACCAACTTAAATTGGATGGTTCTAAAGTATTCCTTAACCCTTCGGCTTTAGCGCAGGGCACGCCCAGACCTGTGGTTGAAATTCCCGGTGTTATTTCATTAAAGGAGCAAGCCGATGTCTAAGCAAGATGAATTTTTTGTCGGTTATTTAAGTGTGCCACCTGGGCTAAGTCGTTTTTATAAACTGTTAGCGTTAAGTCTTTTATTCGTTTTTATCGGGTTGGGTATTTGGTTATCCGCAGCACAAAAAAGTGCTGGACTTGGAATAAGTGACATGTCTGTAGAACACGAGTTTACGGGTTATTTAACCGTAGACCCATACCCTGTTTTACATGTTGTGGGCGAACAAAATAGGTCAGTTATTTTGGTTGATCAAATGAAAAAAAGTGCAACGGATATTGCGAAACCTTTTGCCAATCAATGGGTCAGTGTTTCTGGCTTAAGTGTTGAGCGAGGTGATTGGTTGATGTTACAGATTGACCCAGCAAAAGGTATACAAAAAACCTCGGCACAGTCACATAGCCCACCTCAAGCTGAACCCCTGGGGCAAGTGAGCTTCACAGGTGAAATTATTGACTCGAAATGTTTTTTAGGTGCGATGAAACCCGGTGCAGGCAAAGTGCATAGAGCCTGTGCAACTCTGTGTTTAATGGGCGGCATTCCACCGATGTTTATCGTAAAAAATAAACAGGGGCAACAGTTTGGTTATCTGTTGATGAATAAAGACGGCAGTAGTGCAGCCATTGATTTAGCAGAAGATGTTGCTGTGCCAGTTAATATTCGTGGAGAGCTTGAGCGTCGTGGTGATATGACCTACCTGAAAATAGATGCAGACCAAATCACGTATCTTGAGGGTAGGGCGTTGAGCGAGTATGGCGAAACACTTGCCGCCTTATCCTCAGAAGCCATACCGGATCACCCCATCATTCAATAACCTTGTCTCGTATCTACGAATGAAATACCGGAGAGTTTTTAATGTCTGATAAAACACTAGGAAATACTTCAATGATCGAGTGGCACAAGGTTGCTGAACTGAATGAACTTGCAGAAGACCGTGTAAAAACGGTTACCGCAGGCGTAAAAACTCTCTGCTTAGCGCATTATCAAGGGCAATATACTGCCATGGATAACCGCTGCCCTCATCAGGGAGGGCCGCTAGGTGAAGGTTCTATCGAGCCGGGTATTGAGAATAAATGCTGGCTTCGCTGCCCTTGGCATGGCTGGGATTTTGACCCTTTGACGGGGGCTTCTCCCGGTGGCCATGAGGATTCAGGCCAAGAAATGTTTCCTGTCGAGATTCTTGAGGATGGCATTTATGTCGGTATTCCAAAAGCAATAGATGAGGTGAAAACGGTTTCCGATGTGATGGCGCGAACCATGACACAGTGGGGGGTCAAATATGTTTTCGGTATTGTTGGGCACTCCAACTTAGGGCTTGCAGAAGCGTTACGCAAAGAGGAGCAAGCGTCACGTTTACATTTTATTGGCGTAAGACACGAAGGTGCGGCGGCGTTTGCCGCTTCAGGTTATGCCAAACTAACGGGTAAGCCGGCGGCATGTTTGGGCATTGCCGGGCCTGGCGCGACAAACCTATTGACGGGGCTTTGGGATGCCAAAGTGGATAGGGCACCTATCTTGGCACTGGTCGGTCAGGTCGATACGCAGGTTCTCGGCCCTGGGGCCTTTCAAGAAATTGACTTAACCAGTGCCTTCGACCCCGTCAGTTCATTTAACCAAACGGTTCTTCATAGCTCTCGCCATGCAGAGTTAATGTCTCTCGCGCTAAAAAACGCGATTGTTAAACGCGATGTCACAAATCTTATTTTTCCCGATGAAGTTCAAGTATTACCTGCAAGCTCTGGGGATGTGGCGGGTAGCCCGACGGGTCGATTAAGCTCAAACGTTATCATCCCAGATGCGCAAGTAGTGGAGCAAGCGATTAACTTACTTGCGAGTGCGCAACGACCTTTAATTATTGTTGGCTACGGCGCACGAGATGCAATGACTGACATAATTGCCTTAGCGGAGCGGTTACAGTGTCCTGTGGTAACAACGTTTAAAGCCAAAGGACAAATGCCCGATTCTCACCCGCTTGCTGCTGGTGTTCTGGGGCGTTCGGGTACACCTATCGCTAGTTGGTTTATGAATGGGTGTGATCTGCAATTGGTATTAGGCGCATCCTTTTCCAACCACACGGGCATTGAAAAGAAAAAAACCACCATTCAGGTGGACTTTGAGCAAATGGCACTGGGTAAATTCCATGCGGTCGAGGTGCCTATTTGGGGTGAAATTGGCAAAACAGTTGAGCAAATTTCGGCTGGTCTATCTGGCAAAATCACCGCTAAAGACAGTCGTGCCGAACTGGCTGAGCGATGGCGTTTATGGCGAGATGAAAAGGCAAGTCGCTGGCAAGATGATCGCGGTAAGGGTATCAATTCAGCCTGGGTTTTCAAGGTACTCTCAGAACGTATGCCGGACAATGCTGTGATTGCCGTAGACGTGGGCAACAATACCTATAGTTTTGGCCGATACTTTGAAACCAGGGGGACTCAGCGAATACTTATGTCCGGTTATTTAGGGTCAATTGGTTTTTCATTTCCCGCCGCTATGGGGGCCTGGGCTGCTACGCAAGCGGAACCGGGCTATCGAGGGCGAGCGGTCTATTCTATTTCCGGTGACGGTGGTTTTGGTCAGTATCTCGCTGATTTCACCACAGCCGTTAAATATAAAATGAATATTACTCATATCTTATTAAATAACTCCGAACTGGGTAAAATTTCCAAGGAACAAATGGCGGGGCAATGGGAAGTCTGGCAGACCTCATTGCATAATCCATCATTTGCGGCTTTTGCTGAACTCTGTGGTGGTCGTGGTATTAAAGTAACAAGCAAAGATTCGTTAGAAGAAGCGATTATTAATGCGGCAAGCTTTGATGGCCCTAGTATTGTTGAAGTGATTACTGATGTGCAATTAGTGTAACAATAATTAATGTAATAACAATTAATGTAACAAGAGTTAATGTAATAACAATTAATGTAACAAGAATGCGTGTACAGACTCAAAATAGAATGCAAACCTTACGTCAATGGGCCTATCGCGTATTAAACCCTGAAGATCGAGAGACAAGGGTTTCGTCTCTTATTAACTACCTAATAATTATATTAATACTCGCAAATATTGTAGCCATGTCGCTTGCGACAGAAGCCAAATTAATTATATCTTACAGTAAGTACTTTTTGGTTTTTGAATGGGTTTCCGTTACCTTATTTTCTATTGAATATTTTTTACGGTTATGGAGCATAACAGAGAGTAGGCAATACTTGAATCGATGGGCCTATATTACATCGCCTAACTCACTGATTGATTTACTCTCCGTATTGCCATTTTATATAGGGTTTATATTGGGTTTAGATTTGCGTATTTTTATTGCGCTACGTTTATTTCGTTTGTTAAAACTGATTCGTTATTTTTCTCCTCTGGCGATAATGGCGACCGTGCTTAAAGCCGAAGCGCGCGCGTTTATCTCTGCTATGGTGATAATGTTAATTTTGGCTTTTTTGTGTGCGACAGGAATTTATATTTTTGAGCATAAAATTCAGCCAAACGCCTTTGGCAGTATCCCCCAGTCTCTTTGGTGGTCGGTAGTCACACTGACAACACTTGGCTATGGCGATGTTGTCCCAATGACAACGGGGGGGCGTATTTTTACCGGGATCATGACGATTTTCTCAGTAGGCATTGTTGCGCTGCCGGCTGGCATGTTAGCCGCACGCTTCTCTGAAGAACTGCATAAACGGAAAGGAGAATACCAGAACATTGCGGATACTATTCTTAGTAGCCGCTCAACACCGCTAACAGATCAAGCAGTACTAGAAAACGCACGGATACGTTTGTGTTTAAGTAAAACAGATGTGGCTCCTATGGTTTCGAATACCAAACCAGCTAACGACACACAGTGCCCGCACTGCGGTGTACGGCTCTGATACTGCGCTTATAAAAGAGAGAATATTTTGGAATTAGGTATACTGATTATATTGATATGCGCTATTGCCTACGCAATGGTGGCCCGCCGTGCTTCTGAAACCATTGTTACCGCGCCAATAATATTTCTAGTACTTGGCTTAGTTATGGCCTATTCCAATGTGCTTCATACTAACGAAGCCGAACATCTATTGCATTTAGTGGCCGAAGTATCACTCGTTATACTCCTGTTTCTTGATGCATCAAAAATTGATATTGCTGCATTGAGAAAACAAAGTGAATGGCCTTTAAGAATGTTATTGATCGGCCTGCCTTTATCAATTGGCATTGGTTTTTTATTGGCTATTCCGTTTTTTCCGGAATGGCCTCTTGCGCTAGTGGCGTTAGTGGCCGCAATACTCGCGCCCACTGATGCTGCGTTAGGTCAAGCTGTGGTCAGTAATAAAAATGTGCCATTGCAAGAGCGTCAAACCTTAACGGTTGAAAGCGGTCTAAATGATGGTTTGGCTTTGCCTATTATTTTACTGTTTGCCAGTATTGTTGCCGCTGGGCAGTCGGGCGCTGAAGAGAATACTAATTGGCTAATTTTTTCGGCTAAACAAATTTTACTCGGCCCCTTAGTTGGTCTGGTTCTTGGTTTAATGGGGGCAAAGACCTTTCTCTTTGTCGAAGCGAAAAAATATTCTGCACCCACCTATGAGGGGATCGCGGCTTTAGCCATGGCTGGCGTTTCTTACTTATGTGCCACATTGGTCGGCGGTAATGGTTTTATTGCTGCGTTTGTTGCTGGCCTTACTTTTGGCAATTTTGTAAAAGGTCACTGTCGATTTATTTATGAGTTTACAGAAAGTGAAGGGCAAATGTTAGTTTGGACATCCTTCCTTGTTATTGGCCTGGGCTTATTACCCGAGGCATTAAAACATCTTGATGGTACAACACTAAGCTATATTTTAATTAGCTTATTTGTTGTCAGACCACTAGCGATTTACCTTTCATTGTTGGGCACCAATACAAAACCCATTACACGGTTACTTTTTGGTTGGTTTGGGCCGCGTGGCTTGGCAACGGCTTTGTTTGCATTGTTAGTAACCGATGGCATGAATAAGGAATATGCACATGCTGTTTTGGTTATTGCAATCAATGCAGTTTGGATAAGTGCTTTATTACACGGGGTAACTGCATCCCCAGCCGTGAAATGGTACGCTAAAAAAATAGCAAAATTGGAAAAATAAAGTTATTTACTTAATACTGTTTTTTTGAAAATATTCAAATAAATTAAGCCTTAGAGTTTATTACGCTGTAATAAAATAAAAATGTAAGAAAATATATGAGACAAATAAAATGAAACTAATAATATTAATTGGCGCGTTATTGGCTAACATGGCTTATTCCCAAGTGGACGGTATAACCTACGATTGGAAAATGAAACGCGATAAAGACAACATTAAAATATTTACATCCAAGGTACCTGATTCAAAATTTGAAGCCGTTCGTGCTGAGATGCGAATAAAAGGGAGTTTACATAGCCTAGTTGGCTTAGTCTCTGATAGCGCCGCCTGTCCTAGCTGGGCCGATCTATGCAAAGAGGAAAAGGTAATCGAAACTATCTCTGAAACCGAAAGTTATGTGTATACCTATAATGATATTCCTTTTCCTGTTAAAGATAGAGATGTTCTAGCTCATGTGGTTTGGCAATATATACCAGAGAAAAGAAAAGTCTCTATGACAAGCATTGCAACAACGGGCCGCTTTAAAAAAACCAAAGCGATTAGGATAGAAAAGGCCATTGCGCATTGGCACTTCACTGAATTGGAAAATGGTGAAGTTCTTGTGGAAAATTTTGCTCATATTGACCCCAATGGCCCGACACCCGCTTGGATTACCAATATGATGTTGGTAAGTTCACCCTTTAAAACGCTAGTCAATATGCGTAAAGCTATCCAGTCAGGTAAATATGATCAGCATAAATTTGATTTTATCAAAAACCTATAAGCGTATTATTTTCACGAATTAAAAAGAGACGTTTAATTTTCATAATGAATCGACATTTAAAATCATTTCTACGGTTACCTGGGCAAAAGCATTAGAATAGGCTCAGAAGTTTCGGTTGATATGGATGCAAACAGAAATAACACGTAAAATGCAATATAATAAGATTTAAACTACGTATTGGGGAAGCTGATGTCGAACAAACTGTGTATTACGGGTATTATTGGTTTATGCGCAGCCATTTTAGTTGGCACGGGAGAATACCTTCTTCATTATGATACCTTGGCACGATTTAGCCATGGAGGCTATGATTTTATGGCCGATATTCCCGCCACACGTTCGACGCTAGGGCATTTTATTGGTGTTTTTGGTGCAACACTCTATCCGGTGGGTTGCTATCACCTTTATTTAATGCTGAGACCGGCAAATGAAAAAGCCGCATTTTCAGCATTTTTGATAGGTTCATTTGGCTTTATGATAGGAGCGGTATGGATCGGTTCACGCGCGAGCGTAGCGGCATTAACTCAAATATCCATCACTCCTGAAATCACACCCGAAATCGAAAACCTTATTGGTTTATATGAATTGCGTTATGAAACGCTATTGCAGGTTATACGAATAACAACATTGATTCTATCGGTTATATTTATTTGGTTAACCTTAACAGGTAAAACCTATTATCGACGCTGGATGGCTATTTTTAGTCCTATTGTATTGATTGTTGCTAATTTTATTGTTTTTGTTATTGCCCCATCGATAGGTAAACATTTGATGCCAATTGCACTCAATGTTGCTTTTTTTATCTTCTTTGCTTTATCGTTGCTTCATGTTGTCAAACCTAAATTAAAGACAAACATGATTACTTTAAATAGCCGGTCTATTTAACTTTTTTATTTATAGAGGATCAAATGTCTATATTAAAACCCATTGCTTTCTATTTTATAATCTTTCTGGTGCTTCTTATTGGAGGGCTATTTTGGCTGACAAGCAATGACCGTGCGATTGATTACAATGTCTCTATCAACGGGCTCGACATTCCAAGCTTTGATGAACAAACCATTTCTTTTGTGCCAACCTATGATAAAAACAAAACACTTCCTTTTACCGCAGGGGCGGTAATTGATATCGACAATGATAATATTGAAGAATTATTTTTTGGTGGGGGCATGAATCAAGCTGATGCGATTTATCAGTATAAAAATGGAAAGTTTGAAGATATTACGGCATCGACAGGTTGGTCTAAACATATGCCGGACAAAACCTTTGGCGCCACAGTACTCGACTTAGATAACGATGGCGATAATGATATGTTGGTCGCCCGCCAGTCAGGTATTTGGTTGTATACCAATAACAATGGAAAATTTGAAGGGCAGAAATTAGCATTGGACTTAGACGCTAAAACAGTACCCCTTTCGATTGCCGTTGCCGATATTAACCGTGATGGTCTCTATGATATGTACGTACCAGGGTATATTGCTCGCAAGCATGTGGAAGGCGAAACTATTTTTAATCAAGTGTATGGTGGAGTGAGCAGCCTTTTTCTCAATAAAGGGAACAATACTTTTGACAATATTACCAAAAAAGCTGGACTTTACTATCAGCATAATACTTTTCAAGGCATATTTATTGATGTAGACGGAGATCACCTAGAAGACCTTATTGTTGCACATGATACCGGCACCGTTCGCACATGGAAAAACTTGGGTAATATGACATTCCGTAATATGCCGAACCCAACAAGTGATTATTTTTCTTACCCAATGGGTATAGCTGTAAGCGATTACAATAACGATGGCCTGCCCGATTTTTTCTTCTCCAATGTGGGAAGTACTACACCTGACCCTATAGTGAGAGGTGATTTATATGATGAGCAGATATTGAATAAAAAATGGCTAATGTTTGAAAACAAAGGAAACTTTGTTTTTGAAGACGTTGCTGAAAAGGTGAAATTAGCCGACTACGAATTTTCATGGGGGGCTTTATTTGAAGACTTTAATTTAGATGGCAAAGACGATTTAGTTGTATCTGAAAATTATGTTGGCTTTCCCACACATGCTGTACCTGCATGGCGCTTGGATGGTCGTTTTATGTTACAAAATAATGCCGGTGAATTTGCTGCGGTAGGCAAGGAGGCCGGAGTAAAAAACCGTTATTTTGGCCTATCCCCTTTAACGGCGGATTTTAATCAAGATGGTTTTCCTGATTTAGTACATGTTAATTTGCTTGGCCCTCAAAAAGTATTTTTAAGTAAAAAAGGTAAGGCTAATTTTTTAAAAATAAAGCTACCCAATACTGTACAGTCCATAGGTGCGAAAGTGTCCGTCACTTTGGCTGATAATAGCGTTCAATATAAAACTTTTATTGTTGGCGAAGGGCTTTGCTCTGATCAAACTCATATATTGAATTTTGGGCTTGGTAAACAACAAGCAAAATCCGTATCGGTTGTTTATTTGGATGGGGCGCGCCGTGAGGAAGCAGGTTTATTTAGCAATCAATTATTATCGCTTCCTCCGCTAGAGGTTGCAGAACAATTACCCGAAGTACCTAACCTAAAGAATAAGAGCTTTAGTAAAGAAAATCTGGGAGATGAATAATGAAAACCCACCCTTTAATTACATTTCCTTTGTGGGGCCTGCTTATTGTTGGTATTGTCGGCGGGCTCAAGGTCAGCATTGGTAATTTTACCGGACAATCCTGCCCACACTTGTTTGCTGTTCCCATATGCTACGTCGTCACCATTGCTTATGGTTTAATGCTAGGCTCGTTGATGATCAATAATAAAGGTTGCAAACATCATTTTTTCTGTGGTGGCTGGGCACTGGCGTTTATTATCGCACTTTTTGCTTCTCTCGCTGAGTTTTTTTCCGGTGGAGGCGTTTGTCCATCGGCCAGCAGTGGTGGTATTCGGGCTGGGTCATCCGCCGTTATCCCGATGTGTTATATTTCTTTAGGTATTCTAGTTGTTATATTGGTATTGTATATTCAGGGACCTTATCGGCGTGCGTGTGAAATAGGTAATGGGTAATGGGTAATGGGTAATGGGTAAATAGGTAAATAGGTAAATAGGTAAATAGGTAAGCAGCGGAGCTGCGCAATACGTCTTCACCATTGGTTGAAAACGGTTGTTTACTAAAAGTCAGGTGGGTATCAGGGCAAATTTGAGCTACTACATTATGCTGTTAACACCATAAGCTTGGTTATAGAAAAGGGAGGTTGACTATCTGATTAGGTATTCATAAGCTCCCTTCTTAAAATCGACTTTAACGAACTTAGTAAGTCATCCGAATTTTCATTTATAAAAAAGTGCCCTCCTGAGAATACTTGAAAATTAATTGGTTTTGAAAAATGTTTTTGCCAAGCACGTGCGTCAGATTCAGAAACTAAAGTATCCTCTTCACCGTGAAATACACTTATAGAACAATCTAATAACGTTTTTTGTTTTGTGACATGGTTGTCTGAAATACAAAAGTCAGCTTTCAGCATCGGCAAAAGAAACTCCATTAGTTCGCGGTTATTAATCACTTCTGAGGGGGTTCCATTTAATTTTCGAAGCTCTTCTATAAATTCTTCGTCGGGAAGATTATAAGTAATATTATTAGTTCGGGGGAGGTGAGGAGCCTTGCTGCCAGAAGCAATAAAATGTTTTGGTGGGGGAGCGTTTGTTTTATTAATCTTATGAAGCAATTCAAAACCTACGCGCCCGCCTAGGCTATGTCCTAATAACATATAAGGTTTATCCAATAGCGGGAGCATTGACAAGTAAATTTGATCAACTAATTCTGTCATGGAGCTAATTGCAGGCTCTTGGATTCGAATTGAACGACCTGGCAATTGTATAGGGAGCAACTCGATAAAATCTGGGATTTGGTTTACCCAGGGTGTGTAGATAGAGCTGTCTCCTCCTGCATAAGGTAAACAAAAAAGTCGAAACTTTGCGCTTGTTTTGGAAGACGTGCGTAAAAACCATTTATTCATAGTGCCTAGTTTTGGATAAGTAGTTTTGGATAATAAGTACCATTTTAATGCAAAGGCGTAGGAGGTAATCCCTATGCGTCAAAATAGTAATTATAAATCATTATTCATTCCTAAGTTACTATAAGTTACTAATAAGTTACTAATAAGTTACTGTGTGATCATGAAAACGTGTGTATTTCCTTGGTGATTTCTGCCCCGTTAGTCAAGCGCTATAGAGTGAATTGTACTTTTTTACTGGAAAATTGGGGCAAAGGATATTCTGAAAAAAACTATTTTTTTGGTATTTACCCTGAATTCAAAATTTAGATACAAATAAGTTTGTATCCAATATGGTTATCTTGTGTAAGGCTTGCGCGCTCACATTGTTAGCGATGGGTGGGGTGGAAATCAGTAAAGAACCTCTTGAAGAGCCCCCTTTATACAGGAACTCAAATATACTTGAAACGGGGCGGTAAAATTTTAAAACACGATAAATATCAAAGAGTAAAGTGTACAAGCATACCTTCATCTGACCCTTTCTTCTACCGGATTAAATGACGCACTTCGAAGTTGAATCCAGGTTGTGAGAATAATGACGTTAAAATCATTTACAATTTATAAATGACAGACAAAATACATCTTTGTATAATGCGTTTACAGAGCATGATTGCAAAGTGAAATCTATGTGAAATTACCTGCGTTATTGAGTCTAAAACATACATATTTTATTGTGTTGCCTGTGATAGAGATTAGATCGCGAGAAATATAGGAAAAAGTAATTAGAAAAACGGCACATTGAATTTAGGTATTCTTTTTTGAAGAAATAAATCGAAATTTCACCAAATAAATACTGAAAATATTATTGTCTGGTGCCTCAATACCCATAGGTACCGTGAGACGTACCTAAACAATATTAGGTCCATTTTTATGGGAAAACAAGGGGAAAGCTCCAATGCTAACCGTCTTTCCTTAACATATTACGTGTAATGTAAGTCAAATTTTCTTAGAGCAAGAGCGGTGAGACATATTGATTGTAATAAGTCAGTAAAAAATGAACAGTATTCTTAAATAACAGTGAATGCTCGGTGATTATTATTTAGATAGGAATGAAAATATGATGGGGAAAAAAACTCTGAGAGTTATAAGAGTAATGGGTTGGGTTTTCTTAATCGCGTTAACTCTTTTTCTTATTTTGCAAACGACAATGCTCACCTCCAACCTTTCGCAAAACCCTCCAATTACCAGCGTTTACAACATTCGTTATTTGAATATTCCCGTCTTGATGGGAATGCATATTATCGCCGGTATGATTTATATTGTTTTGGGTGTAATACAGTTTATCGCCTGGATACGGCGTAAGCACATTCAGTTTCATAAAGCCCTTGGGTGGACACTTGCGGTATGCGGCATTGTCAGTGGTATATTCGGGATTATTTCGAGCGCATTGATGCCGTCGGTTATTATGGGGTCTGGCCAATTCAGCATCTATGTTTTCGGCACGCTCTTTGTGGTTTTTATCGCTATGGGAGTTTACCGAATAAAGACCGGCAATATTGTAGAACACAGAAAATGGATGATCCGTGCCTATGCGGTTGGTCTAGCCATTGTGAATGCACGGATATACGTCATTATTATGATGACAACCAGCACCTATTTTCACGGCATTGAACCCTTTAGCCCTGCGTTAACCTTTGCCTGGATTTCTAATCTGATGTTAGCTGAATTTTGGATTAGATTAAGCAGCCGAAGAGAGAAAGCTGTAAACATAAGTGTAACGAATAGTAAAACATAGATGCTATGGTATTGGTATGTCTTGCCGCTATCAGGGAGACTCAAACAACCCTGAGGTGTTTTGGCAGTTTCTTGTATCAGGAGGCAATGGAATAGTATTGGCGATGTTTTAGAGAGCAGATGGGTGCATCAAGCCTATTAAGGTGCCGAATTAAGTGAACCTAGCAAAATATTTTTTTGTCGCGGTGAGTTTATTAAAAATATAGGGGCTCAAAATATAGAGCAATTTGATTCGTAATTTCAGAGTATAAACTCACAAGAGTATCGAGCCGTATCAATATGTTTGGCCGCAGGCTATTATTTATGTGATCTGTGAGCTTTTCTCTTGATCTTCAATTATTTTGGCGACCGCTTGATAAGAGTATCCAGAATTGAAGGCAATTCCGCCAATTGGTTTCCATCCATTATTTAGCGCTTCATTAACATTGTCTTCAAGCTCTTTGAACCCCGATGTACTGGTGATGATCTTGTATGAGTATTTTTTTTTCATTGCTGCGCCTTGTTGTTTCCTTTTTCTGGTCTCTTTCATTTAGTCTGATCAATTCGTTTATTTTGAATTACGTTATTCTTCAATACAAGCCTTAGTTATTAGAGATGAAGTTGCTTTCCTGGGTATTCAGTCTGAGCATACAGGCAATGCTTGTAATACTAATGTTGCAATACTAGCGTTGTAATACTAATGTTGCAATACTAGCGAGTCGTGAAATTCACCATTTTGTCGGAATTATCCCTGTGATAATCAAATGGTTAAGCTATCCAGCATGAAATACCCTAGAGTTTTGCGTACTATCAAACGGGCCAATATTAGAGTGAGTAGGTGCAATATTAGTGGGGTGTGGGGTGTTGAATCCAGTAGCGAATATCTTTGGTATTTGTATCTTTAGGGAGTAGGGGGTTGTGCAACTCGATGAGTCTCACATTACTCCAGCGTTCAATTGGAAATAAATGCGCAGTTACCTTGTGTGTTTTTAAAAGATTCTCATAAGACCCGTCATCAATTGCTTTTTCAAAACCCTTTTGGATAATACTGGCTAGCTCGGTATTTTCTTTTTGAACAAAAAAATACATTGGAAATGGGTAGTGAATAATAAGCGTTTTATAAAGATAGAGGTTTGGAAATTCTTTGCGGCTTGCAGAATATTCAGAACTTGCTTCAAAAATACCCCTTGGGAATAAATCACAGCGTTTAATATTGAGTTGCTTAAACATACCCTGGAAATACGAATTCTGAACAACATGGAAGCCAGCGTTTATTAAAATTTCTGTATCTGGCCAGCCGGCGCCCTGACACGGGTGTAATTTGAGGAGTTCCTCGCGGCGCGTAATACTGTCAAACAGTGCAATGTTATCTTTGTGGATCAGGCTAACACGGTAGCCCAATAACCCTCTCAAAAGCGGAATTCTTATTGCCCGAAACCTGTGTTCTCTTTCTATTGATGTGCCTCCCCACAAAAGATCGATTCCGTTAGCTGTCTCAAGGTGCTTTAACTGTCTATCCGGCACAAAATAGTCCTGATGCACGACTTTTCGTTGCTCGTTGGCAGGGGCTGATTTATTAAGCACAAGAGTTAAAAGATCAACAAAGTAGGGATAGCTGGCATCTAGCTCTAATTCTTTACTAGCAGGGCCGGTAATTCTTACACTAGCATAATTTATAGCGAGTGCTACGCTGGGTTGTAGAATCAGAATTGCGTATAAGAGAAATTTCATTGAGCGCCTTGAAGGCATAAAAGAAACACTACTATTATTGTAGTAAATTTTACCGCTAAGAAAGCATTGCGGCAAAATGGAAGGTAGGGCCTAGCTGGGCGGTATGTTGGTTATATCAGTATTAGACGACCAATAATAGCCTTCAGTTTTGTCTTACCCCCTTAAAAAATATGGCTGGCATTTGGATCGCGCCCGTTTTGATCAATGGTTGGTGGAGCAAGTACAGGCGAGGGGAATTGAATATTTAGCACAAACACAACTGGTTGAAAGCGACTATAAGCACCCTGAGTGGCAGTGCAAACTTGCCTCGGCTAGCAAGGGTAGCGAGCGTGAACTATCCGTGCGATTTTGTTATTGACGCCACTGGGCGTCAGGCCACCTTTGCTCGTAAATACGGGGCGAAGCGTATTTTTGATGACAAATTGGTCGCGATTTATCGCTTTTTACCAAGTGACCCTGTTGTTCAAAAAAAACCGGAGAACATACCTGCCTGCGCTTCGGCCCAAGATATCTCTACATTACAAGATACCTCTACATTAATTGAAAGCCACAGTGATGGTTGGTGGTACAGCGCGTATCTGCCGGACAAACGTTGGGTGGTAGCGCTTATGTGTGATGGGGATTTAGCCAAAGAGGGGGGGTATAAATACGCCGCGCCGTGGCTACAGATTCTGCGTAAAAGCCCACATACCTATCGTCGCTTGGCGCCATTTTTAGATGATTCAACACTATCGAAAACCCTGTGTGAAATGCCTTCGCTCACTGCGGCACATAGCCAGTGCCTTGATAACTGCACAGGTAATGCGTGGTTAGCCGTGGGGGATGCGGCCAGCGCATATGATCCTTTATCTTCATTGGGTATCTTCAAAGCTTTTCGTAGCGCAATTTACGCCTCCTATGCCGTATCGGATTATTTTTTTCCAAGTGCTACGCAACCTACGCAGCCTACGCAACTTAAGGAAACAGAAACTAAAAAAATGGATTACAAAACCAGTATTACAAAAAAAGCATCATCGTTAAAATCAAATACCGCATCGCAGCAAGTGCTAGCGAAATATCAGTACGTCGTAAAACAGGAGTACCACATGTACAGAATAAAACAACGTGAATACTATGCTGAAGAACAACGCTTCAAAACGCCATTTTGGCAGCGTCGTTGCGTTGTGTCTGAACCGAGAGAACAGGTTATTTAATTCGTAAATTTATCAAACCCTAGTGCAATTAACCATTACACTTTTTGTATAAGTGGTGGGAGGATCGATTGTTGGAATTAAAGCATTATGAAAATGAAACCTCTAAAGTAGATACATTACTTATCGTATTCATTTCTTTAGCGATTGTTGTTCAATATTTTTTATTATTCTATTCCGTCGAACCTTCTCCATCGGTTTTATTTCCCTCATTATTAAAGTCAGTATTGATTGCGACAGTGTTTGCAAGCGTATTGTGGTTGCTCCGCCGGCATTTACGCTCAATTCAATTTTGTATGGCGATTATTTCAATTGCGTTTGGTGGTTTGGGCATGGTCATTGGTCATGTTTTGGCTTCTCTCTTCCATCTTTTTCAAGGACATCTTTCCCATGAACAGGTTTCTCAAGGGATTGCGCATCACGAGGCAAATTCCGGGTTGCTGATTTATTTAGTGCATTACCTGCCTATGGTATTTTTATGCTTCGCCTCATGCCTTGTTATTGGGCGATATTATCGACATCTATGGTTGCCAATACTTTGCCACTGGCGTTGCCATATATTAGCCCTACCCTGGATGGTAATAGGTATGCTATTCGCACAAGCTTTATTTATTTGGGTAGGCGTAGAACCAAACGAGAAAAATGGAATTGGGATACATGTATTTTCCTCGCTTGGTATGGGGTTCGGTTCGGCTGGATATTATTATTGGCGATGTAAAGTTGTGATTGAATCACAGGGGACAGTCGAGAGATCGGTATAGGAGCATGGAGTCAATGGCCGCTATTTGGCGCGCAAATTCTTATTATGTCAAGTTATAGAAATGAATAAGAAAATAAACCAATTATTAATAGCTCCTGAGTGGCGCTTAAGAAAAATTGATCTAGAGTAAATCAGAAGGAAAAAATAATGACGCAGGGTATATTCATTGATTAAATAAATGATCAGAAAAAGTAGTCGAGTAACCAGAGACTTCCTAGATCTTGAAACTTTAGTCGTGAATAGAAAATAAAAGCATAGTGGTTAGAATGCTAAACAACATTGTTGTCATCACATAAACACATCACGAAGTATTCTTTAAGTCGAATATCCAACTTGAGTATTATCACCATGCCGAATCGTAAATATTGCAGAGCACTTATATCTTTAACTATCCTATTTGTTGCTTGTTTTTCTTCCATCTCTTGCAAGCATAAAACCTCACAGAGCGGTATTGCAGGCACCTGGTACGGAGAGGTGAATTTAACGACGTCAACGCCGACTACGAAACAGCCTACTCGAATGCCATTTTCAATGACAAATCTTGAAGTGGCGAATACTTCGGGCGCTATTTATCGTGAAGATTATAAGACGTGGTCTTTAATAAAGACCGATGGCTCCGGCTTATCTTTCTCTCTCAACCTGTCCCAGCTTAACGACATACAAATACGTATAAAAGCTGCTGCAGCCACATCAAGTGGTGCGCCAAACAATCCGCTTTGGGTTACTGTTAATGGGCAAAAGATATTTGATGAAGTATTTACAGATAGTGATGATCAATGGCATGACGTAAATTGGAATATTTCGGAAGAGCTGCTAACCGTTGGGGAAAATGTTATTACCCTTTACCTTGATAGCAGCGCGACTACTCAGTACTTCGTAAAAAGTTCAGTATTTAACCCTGAACTTAATTCGTACTACGAAATTGATTTATCCACGGGTTCTCCGGTCAATAAGGTTGCATATGGATCATCTCCAATTACTCACTTTGCGCTATTAGAGTTAAATGACGATGGGAAACAATCGTACTCTGAAATTTTAAGAGCCACTAGTCTTGTGCAATCTAGTTCGGCAGTATTTAATTTAGGGCTCGAAGATTTATCAATGATTCAGTTGTCTTTAGCGATAAAAAACACCTACACAAATGTGTGTGAGCTGAATGTATCTGTTAATGAGCAACCACTACAACCGCAATCCTGTTTAGGTTTAGATGAGTTTGCTAATGTTGTCTTTCAAATACCGCAAGGTTTTTTAATAACTGATGGTCAAAATAAAATTACAGTCACTCCAACCATTCCCGAAAATGGGGGGGAGCTTTTACTTAAAAGCGTAGCGGTGATACCCCAAAAAATCTACGCCAAAGACGGTGTTCTAAATACGACCTTATATGCGCAATTCGGGGATACTACGACAATAAATGGCGCGCAAGATAGCGATGGGAGCGCTGCTTCACATATCTGGACGCGGGGTTACGGTGTTAAAGAAGATGTGATTATGATCCCAGCCCCGACTTTTCACTACAAACCGTCAGATGTGCTAAACGTAAATTTGGTGAATGAGTTGTCCGGCGAAAACCTGGCTAAATTTGAAGAGGGTGAAGCACAAAACCTGAGCGAAGACTCGCCAGTCAGTGCCGATGAAGTCTTGGATGCGGCAGCAGACAAAGTTCGCCATGAAGTCAATATTCCCCACAACTTGAACAATACCAATTTACATGTGCATGGTTTGCATGTGGACCCTGCTAAAGATGATGTCACTATCGTTATTGTTCCAGAGGGAGAGTCTGATCGTGGTTATGATGCGCCGCATCATCAAAACCCGCCAGAAGGCAACCCTGCGGATGACGGGTTGAATGAAGGTTCCGTAGCGGACCAGTCTATTAAAGGCGGTGGTTGGGATTATCAATATAAAATTCCCTCGATTCATTTGCCCGGTACCCATTGGTACCATCCACACAAACACGGTTCTACTGCTGCACAACTAGAAAATGGTATGGCAGGCTCAATGATTATTCAAGAAACCGTCGGTGGCTCCAACAATAATTCAATTATTCCTCCGAGTGGTCTTGCCAATTCCGCTGGTTCAAATGCCAATAAGCTAAATCAAACAACCTACAACTACGATACTTGGGCAGAGAGTTTTGACCGAATTATGATGGTCCAAGAAATTGCCAATTACGGTTTACAAAAAGGCGTTGGCAACGGTGGGGGTAATAGCAAAACAGTTATTACCATTAATGGCGATGTGCTTCCTGTCTATAATCTGCAACCAGGGCAACTAGTACGCTGGCGTTTAATTAACGCAGGCACAAATCACGGTGCATTTTCACAATTTTGGTTGGGAAAAAATACAGGGCGTACTCATGGAAATACAACAGTATATGAGCCCGCCATAATGCACCATGTTGCAGCGGATGGCATTACGCTTAATATGAAAACCCCGGTGACGCCATCGACCCCTTTATTGATGGGCCCTGGCAATCGAAGCGATGTCCTTGTGCAGTTTCCTGCGCCCACTGGTGGAACAGATACCTATACCTTTTTTAAATACTACCCAACAAATATTTCAATCTTCGACCCGGATACAAATACATACTTGCTAGACTGCTCTAGCAGCCCTTGCACAGGCACACTTGCACTAAATGCCCTTGCACCTTCGTCTAATATGTACTTATTTGATGCGACGGGTACAACGAACGATACTAGTCATACACCTATCGCTCAAAGCTCAGAAAATTTCTCTGGCTTTATTCAAGAATGGCAGAATACTAATACAACCGTTACGCCGACAGCAATTAGCGCACAAAAAAATTCAGTTATGCCACTAATCAAAGTGGCTAGCAAAGAAGTAGGGAGCAATGAACTTCTCGACATCACTTTTGCATTGGCTAATAGCGGCCCAAATCAATTCCCAGGTGCCGGTGCGTGGCAGCCGGACCAATCGGGTATAGGAGGTGGTGGAACACCTCCACACACCGCTTTATTTACCGTAAAAGTTTCGGGTAATACTGTGGCGGATAGTCCGCTAATCCCCAATAACGACTATTTAAAAACAGTCAGCCCGCTGGGAAGTGGTGCCCAGCCAAAATACGCCAGCACCATTACTGACGCTGATATTTTACAGTCTCGCCCGGTTATCTTTGATCGATCAGGAGTCGCCGTAGAAGTCACTGGAAACTCGAAAACAGTCGATGGAAAACAAGTCGGCTCTAGTGGCACAACGCGAGTTCGACAATTCACTTTAAACGGAAGGCCATTTGCACTAAATGACCCGATTGGTAACAATACCGTCGCCGTAAATGACAGGTTAAAACAAGGTGTGACCAATTGTGAGGTAACGGACAACGCTGATGATAGTACGATTTCTGTCAATCAGGTCAATGATGGTGATCAAGAAGCTACCTTGGACATAGTAGAAAGCCTATCCCTCGTAAATGGAGACCCTACCTACCAATGGTCTAACTCCGTCAATAAAAGCCTAACCTGTAAAGAGACAACGCCACCTCCTGCCAATGCAACCACAGAAGTATTTTACTGGGTTAACCCCAGTTATTTTCAAACCATAAATGGCAGCGGAACCGCAGCTTCGCCTTACCATTTTAATGATGCCGTAATAACGCCAGATTGGGAGGATATTACCGGCATTGCAACACCGACAATACTCAATACCGGACATGCGGATATTAATGGAATAAAAGTCAGTACACTACCTTCGGTGAATCTATCCGGTACCAGTATTCCCATCGCACCAGGCTTACCAATGGCGCAAACCGCAGAAGAATGGATACTGATTAATAACTCGGATATTGGCCACCCCTTCCACATTCATATTAACCCGTTCTTTGTTACAGAAGTTGGGCAATTAAGTTATGAAGCGTTTGCAGACAGCGGACAAACCGGAAAAGGGGAAGGAGAATGGCTTATTCGTGCGGTGAGCAGCAACGATACGTTACCCACCAAAGACACCACAACGCTTACACCAAGCGAACCCACCATCTATAGTGGCACAAGCAATATTGCCAGTTTTGTTGGGAAATGGTGGGACACCGTTATTATTCCACCCCATGGCTATGTCAAAGTACGTTACTGGATAAATGTACCTGATCAAACTGGGTTTGGTATAACAGCCTCAGTATTGGACGACGCAAGCAAACAGGGCATATGGGTATACCATTGTCATATTTTACGTCATGAAGACCGTGGAATGATGATGCCTGTTATCACACAGCCAACTTACAATAGCCCAACACCATAAGAATGTTAAATGATAAAAATTATTTTTAATAAAGAGTTAATTATTTTTAATTGCCAGATATAAAACACATCTGTTGAACAAAATACGCGAGTATTTTGTTCAACTATTTGAATTTTAATTCGTATAAATAAACAACAAATTTATTTTTTAATTACAATCACTTTTAAAAAAAGGACTACTGATGCACGTGAAAAAAGTACAACAAACTCTCAATATCTGTTTAGTTGCCAGCGCCTTATTTTTATACTCATCGATAAGTTATGCGGGTTCAAGCTCAAGTTCTGGAGGTGTGATTATTAGCTATCCTCTTCAGAAACCTGGAAAATTATATTTGCATACGCCTGCGCTGCCGGATACCATTGCGACTAAAGAAACAACGGCTGACGCACAATGGAGTTACTTCTCCTGGAACAGTTTTATCGCCATGAACTGGCCTGCACTTGAAACAACCCCCGATAAATATCGCGGCATACCGGATACGGGTAATTCGTTTACAAGTGCTGCTAATGATGATTTAACCGTATGGGAAACGATAAAAGAAAAGCGCGAAATCTTTAACCACCCAACTACAGCGGGTAGCCTCACATGGTATTCGCCAATAGATTACGGTAAGTTACGCTTGGCAAATGGCGTCACGACAACCACCAGCCAGCGCACATTTCATCAGAATTCAGGTACTTCAGCATCACCAGATGGCTTTGATGAAACGGTGGAGGTTCAATCGGAATCTCTTGAGGTATTTTATCCAGACAGTTTAACACCTAACCCATTACTGAAATCCGCTTTACCCGTAGTCACTCCACGAATTTGGAAAGGGCAGCCAAGTGCATTAAACCCCATTGTATATGAAGTGAAATTGAATTATGACTATTTTGACTATGTAGTAAATAAAGGGTACAACGTCAATAATACCTCAACAACTAACCCAGTGGCTATCGCAGCCGGAAAAGCAGAAATTAACCTTCCCTACCGAACCTCCTCAGCAAAAGCACCAAATAGCACTATATTCAGCTCAAAACTTGGCTACCGGGCAAGCTATGTTCATGACTACTTTAAAGGCATTAACAAAGTGTATAACAATAATAAAATGAGAGCGAAGCCAAAAGAGGCCGTTCCTCCACCGCCTAAACAAGGTTCCGTTCAAATTAAAGCTGCCTGGGTAAAACTAGGGGGTTCAACAGCGAAAGCCTCAGATTACCCCACATGGCATACGGCGCAAGCGCAGTATTATCAGAAGGTGAAACCGAAAACGGGTGCCAGTAAAATCGAAGCGTCAGAACCCAGCTTGTTTGGGCTTGTGGGTATGCATATTATTCAGCGTATCCACACTTCAGATGTCAATAATATTGGCGGCACAGCCAATAGTGTGGGCGGAACCTTTGTTTTCTCTACCTGGGAACATTCCTCTATTTTTAATAGCCCCGTTGATGGTATTGGTGGCACTACTGAATACTATTACTCGAATTATTATGATGGACAAGGTAACTTCCTGCCTCCACATATTCCAAAGGGATTTTACCCACCGTTAAACCAAAACGCTTACCCAGTAGAACGCCTGTACCCCATTTTACCGAATGTTGTCGCTGCCAATACAGCCGTCCATAAAGCGATTAAAAAAGCGAACGCCAATTCCGTATGGTTGAATTACCACTTAGTCGGCACACAGTTTCAGGCCGTAAATGTCAATGTTTCAAAATCAGACATACTTAAACCAAACTTCAACCCTAATGACCCAACTAATATTGGCCAGCCCATATTTTTGTCGAACCTAGCGATTGAAAGTAATACTGGGCTACAGCATTTTAGAGGCCAGCCTCCTCAAATTACCCCTATCGCAAACTACAAAAGTAAAATTCCAACCACATCACTCACATTTGCACACGATAACAACAATATGGCGTCCAGCCACGCTGGCCGTAGTACTGGCTATAATATGGGAGGCTGTATGGGCTGCCATGGTGTTGCACAATCAAAAGGTTATGCATTTAGTTTTGTCTTGCTCGGTGGTTATTTGGGGGCTGCCACCGATACGCAAGAGCATTTTGATCAGCCTGGTGCAAACCCTTAATTTATCGTTTTATATAGTTTAGGTAAATAATACAGATGCTCTGCCCTGAAATTATATTCTGAAATTAATGCCCTGAATCAGCAGTAATTCAGGGCAGGGTGTCTGATATAACGAGAGAAGTATTGTTGGATGGAATGAAATATTCCGTTGTTAAAAGTATGCCCAGACGGGTATGAAATGATATATCGCGGTAACGCTATCTGCCCATTGCAAAAAGAATACATAAAGCGGCCAGTAAAAGAATACGGCAAAAAGTATTGTTTCAAGTGAAAGAAGAAGACAATAAAAATTACTTGGACTTAACAGTTTATGCCAGCGATAAATATATAAATATGTGTAGGAACCTATGTCAGAAATTAAATCCGTAATACCAGATTTCTCTGGAAAGTGTATTTCTATCACTACTGTGGATGGCGATGATTCCAGTAATGTTGACATTTATAATCCAGTTTTCGAAGATCAAGTTGGTCGTATCTTTCTAAAGGGGGTAAGTCCCAAGGGCTCAACGGAATCTGGATGGGTAGAAGGTTGTGAAGTTGCTATTGCATGGGATCGTGTATCAGACTATTTTATATTCGAAAGTCAGGATCAATTCGAAAAAGCCGCTGAAGTGTCTAGATCGTTTTACGAGAAAAAAGATACTGAGTAAAACGACATAACGAACACCCGTATTATTACTACGCGGGAACTTGAAATCACGACCGTACGCCGGAATAAATTAAAATACCCTGTAGGTTGGAAAAGCCGGAGGCGCCTTCCAACGTTTACCATGTAACGGCTGTGGCATTATTGGATTTGTGCTTATTTTCATAATGAGCTTGGTTGGATTAAATTCGGTGGCATAAGTATGGCGCTAAATCTTATACATAAATAAAAATTATATTTAGTTAAAAATCAATTACTTATAATCATCCGTACCAACAACAGTAAAAAGAGGGTGATTATATACAGGATTGAATTAATCCTGAAATAGAAAACCAAGCTATGGGCGATGTTCGGCTTAATAAACGACTTGCTTCACTATTAAATACGCTCAAGTATTGAACCCTCAAAAAGCATATCCTTGATAAATGGCTGCATTATATTGAAGCTGCGGATAGGCTTGGATTACAATATGAGACAAACTTTAGTGGCAACTAAAGCTCTATTTTTCAGTAGTTCGTCTACAGCTTGGTTCCTCTTATAGTTTCGTTTAGTTACGGTAATAAATTGCAGGTGGTTGCCATTACAACGTTAAGTGTTGGGCGCCACATTACAAAGGTATTAAATTAAAAGGAGGTCATTCATGGCAATATTAAGACCAAACTTCATAAAGGTATGGGGGTACTTTTCAGAAGTAATGGAGGTGATAATTTATCGTATCGGGTTTGGATTGTAAGGTTGTACAAAAAGCACCTAACGAATATGGAGATGTGAATTTATACGCCAGAGTAAGCCGAACAAAGGCTTATACCATTGATTTTAGGGTAAATTGAGCAGGTTGAGAGCTTTGCATACCCAAAAGACGCTGTTAATATTGATTGTTATCGAAAACCAATTGAAACCAAGCTGCTAGAAAATATTTGTATGTTTACGTAACTATTTATGGAGGAAATAAAATGGCACTTACAAAAGCTGCGAAGCGAAGCTTTATTAGAGTTTATTCTTCACAACAAACAATACTGGTTAAAAATGATTCAGTATGCAGTGCCCATGCTATGGCAGATATTTGGGACTATGCGACCCATTTATATATTGGATTCAATAATGATGAAGAATCATATGTTGAGGATGTTGCATATATACTTGCCGGAGTTAGTGAATGGGCAATAAGTTCAGATGGAACCCAAGTAGGAAGAACAATTTTTAATGACAGCGGCTTCAAGCAAGAATTTCAAGATGGAAGCAATCAAGTACAGCATTTTGCAGCAGGAGTTGCCGCCGGATTTCAATATGGCAGATATGGATGGGCTGGCCACAGAATTATTCGTCCAGACTCCCCTCAAGATACGGCACTCAATGATGAGAGTACATGGTTAGGGGCAAATCTGAATGGCATAGGCACCTCACTTTCTGAAGTGAAACAGTACATATTAAAAAACGTTTGTGAGGCCAAATGTGGAATTTGCAACAATGGTAAAGGACATTAACATTCTGTTATTTGCTTTAGTTGAAAAAATCCGCAGAAGTAGCTAACTGACAAATTGAAAGCATTTGCTTTTTTATCAAAGGAAATTCAAATGAAAATATACGCCTGGATCGTAACAATAATGTTATCAATATCCTTAGGCTATCAGGCCATTTTATATGTGATTGATAAAGATAATTTTTCGCAAGAAATCGCAGTATTCAAAGACGATAAAAAACAACCTAAAATGTTTAAATTGAATTATAGCAAAAATGGAGACTTAACTTTTTCAACAGTCAAATTGCAATCTAGCATACCAAGTATTACACATTGGGATTACTACGGTTCTACGGAAGTTATAAGCTATAGATGGGAAAACCGGAATACTATTTTAATAGAAACGAAAGATAGCACTATAAAGATAGTGATTCCAGAATTTGCAGTCATCGCAAAATAATACCCTAGTCTAAGCTAAAAAAATTCAATGCGCCTCGGCGCAAAAAACGCACCTCACTGCATTAAATAGACGTTAACGGTATACTACTTCGCAAGCTCAGCAATGCGTAGTAGGGGGGCTTATTCACGACCATACGCCAGCCCTGTAGGCTGGAAAAGCCGTAGGCGCCTTCCAACGTTTACTTAATAACAGTAAAAAGAGGATTATATGCAGGATTGAATTAATATACGCTCAATATTAAACCCTCAAAAAGCATTCCCATGATAAATGGTTGCATTATATTGAAGCTGCGGATAGGCTTGGATATACAATATGAGACAAACTTTAGTGGCAACTAAAGCTCTCTTTTTCAGTAGTTCGTCTACAGCTTGGTTCCTCTTATAGTTTCGTTTAGTTACGGTAATAAATTGCAGGTGGTTGCCATTACAACGTTAAGTGGTGGGCGCCCAAGGGCTCAACGGAATCTAGATGGGTAGAAGGTTGTGAAGTTGCTATTGCATGAGATCGTGTATCAGACTATTTTATATTCGAAAGTCAGGATCAATTCGAAAAATCTTCTGAAGTGTCCAGATCGTTTTACGAGAAAAAAATATTGAGTAAAACGACATAACGGATACCCGTATTATTAATGGACATTTGAGGCGTATTTGGGCTAATAAAACAGCACAGTGGGCAGCCGAGATAATAGTCAAACCTAGAGGAAAGGAGTTTAACCTAGTATATTACTGGACAAACTGTCGTTTATCCTACCGTTAGATTCAAATTAGATAAATCGAGGAGATTTAAAATGAGAAGAGTAGAACTGGATAGTCTCCCTAAGGAAGCTATTCGATTAATTAATGAGGAAAACCCCTTGTCGGAAGATATTGGGATTTATGATCAAAATGGAAATCTTTCTGCTGTAATCATCACTCCTGAAGCATATGCGTATTTTATTAGGAAGGTCGAAGAAGATGAAGATAAACAAGACGCAGAGTCTTTAAAAGGTTTTGATAGTTCAGAAGAGCTAAAAAAGGCCAAATCTATCGATGACTTTCTTGACGGCGAGGAATAACAAATGCCTATACATTATGAACATGATTCAGAATATGAAAGTAAAGATGAAGAAGCTCAAGATAAAAGAGAGGCTGCACAAGCTAAATTGGAATCAATAAACAAGAAAAACATCATGGATTTTGATGAATTTGTTGTTCAAGAAGGGGTTGGCGATGCCATACACAGTAAAAATCGCAAGTAAAGCTCAAAAAGAGCTAAAGAAAATATCTAATCCTTACCAACAAAAAATTGTTCGAGCTGTTAAAGAATTAGCAAGTAACCCTATGCCAGCCGGAGTAAAAAAGCTACAGGGCCAAATAAATCAATACAGAGTCAGAGTAGCGGACTATCGTATTATTTATGAAGTTCATGGAATGGAAATGGTTATATTGGTGGTAAAAATTGGTCACAGAAAGTCGGTATACAAAAGGTAAAACCTAACAAATAAGGATAAATAGCGCGGAACCGCCATTGGTCCGTATTAGTGAAAAAAATTATTGTTAATGAATAATTGCATAAATACAGGAGAGTTTATGATTAAGCCGAGTGTTCAAAGATTGTGGTTAACATTTCCGGATCACGTTAAATATCGAACATTAAAAGACCTCTACACTGCTCTTGGTGGCGTTGCTGAAAAGAACATCAACGTACCAGGGTTCGGTCCAAATGGAAACACCTGCGCAAGCCGACTGAGCATAGCCTTTAACAAAGGAGGCGCTCCTATTAATACCGCGTTAGCAAATACTGTCGGTGCAACGACGCTGGGTACCGCAGATAATTCTCGCATTATTTTCCGTGTGAGTGATTTTCGAAATTATTTGCACAAGACTTTAGGGGCACCCACTATTGACAATACTAGTCCGTACGATGATACCTTTCGAAGTCGCAAAGGTATCATTGCATTTAGCGTGAATTGGCAAGGTGCCACTGGACATATTGCGTTGTGGAATGGAGTTACCTACCGTGAACCAAGTTACGACAACTATTCGACTTATGTTAACTCGACGCATACGAATATCAGAACATCACGCGGTGAATTCTGGGAGCTATCATAATGCGGATTATTACCGTTCTTTTGACATTGATAATAACTGCTTGTGACACCAAATCAACTACAGATGATATATCCAGATCGAAAGTGTTACGAGACATCGAAGGCTACACTATAGCAAGCTGCTTGACTTTCCAGTCTCATCCTTACCTCAAAGATCAAGGTGACGCATGGGCATCCGTCATTATTCAGCGAATAAAAGGGAACCCAGATGTTTTAGCGGAGATTGTTGAGCAGGTAAAGTTTGAGATCAAGCAGGGTAATATGGCGGTGATTCGAGATGATGTCGTACCAGGGCAGGATAAGAATTTACCGATATTGTTTTGTAGCGAGATTATTGATTTACCCAAAGTAAGAGCAAGGATTCAAAAAACGATGGTGGCTCTTGAACCATTGTACAAGCAATAATCATCTTCTGAAGCAATATGCCCTTTATCAATGGCAATTTATATTTAACCATCCGGTTATTTATGGTTGTTGCGCCTTTGGTTATTCTAGCGGGCGGATGGTTATCACTAAGGTTGTACAAAAAGCACCTAACGAATATGGAGATGTGAATTTATACGCCAGAGCCAGATAAGCCGAACAAAAGCTTATACCATTGATTTTAGGCCGAATTGGGTAAATTGAGTGCGTTGAGAGCTTGTATAGCCAAAAGACACTGTTAATATTACGGGCGTTATTTCTCATCATAAATTTAACCAAAGGAGTAAGTTAAAATGTTTTCTGAACAGGAAAAGAAAGAGTTACAGAAACAAATACAGTCCAGTAAACATGAGGTTTATGTTGTCTCGCTTGAAGAGATGGATGCAATTATTAAGTCGTTACCAAAAGGAAACAAGAAAAGTGTCCAGGCTGCTTGGCAGAAAATCAAAAATAAAGTGGGTTTAGGTGCGAGCTATTATGCTTCTGCCGATGACGCAGTGACTATGGCTAAGCTCATTGGCGACTTGGGAGGCATAGGCGCAAGGGCATATATTAAAAGCTATGGAGGTAAGCCTCACATCATAATTAAAGGTCATGCGGGGTTAAGAACAATACTTACTGGAACAAGGTATGGAATAAAAAACCCGAAAGTAATATCAATGGGATTGGGTAAGGCTGGAGCTATAACTGCGGCTAAGCAAGGAGGTATCTTTACTATAGTTTTATTGTCGGCTTATAGAGTGGTGGACTATTTCCTTACAGATCAAGCGACACTTACTCAGTTTATAGGAACACTAGCCACGGACGTAGTTAAAGTTGGTATTGCCACTGCGGCGTCAATAGGTGCTGCTGTTGTAATGGGTGGGTTTACTCTGGCTGTTGGTCCTATTCTCATGGTGGTAGTGGTAGTGGTCGGGTTCGGTGTGTCGATGCTCCTTGAATACGCCGATAACAGTTTAGGAATTACAAACCGAGTTATCGCCGGGCTCGATGAATTGGGTGATAGCGCCGAAAATTATATTGCTGAACAAAAGAGAAATGCATTAAATTCCACTGGAAAAGCTATAAATAAAATTATTGACCATGCAATTGAATCGGGGCAACGAATAGCGATCAATTGGGTTTGGCAGGCTTTAAAGGAATACCTACCTCCCTCACGGAAGGTATGGTAAATGGAAGATAGAGAAAAGGCTCCCTTGGCCATTCGTATCTTTGCCCCTTTGGTATTCCTTTTTGGCTCAATTGCTGCGTTGTTTTGGTTTTTTTACCGACTAGCTGTTCTCTTTAGCGGTACTCAATCAGAAATCGTCGTCTTTGACAAAGGTTCCTTTTATATGCTGGGGGTAGGGATAGGTGTTTCAGTCGCTGCCTTTACAACAGTGCAAGAAGGGTGGCTGGGGCGATTATTATCAAAAAAACAATCGACTCTTTTAACTAGACTCGCCGTAGTTAGTGTTGCCTCTCTTTTTGTGGCTCCTAACCTTATCCACTATGTTGCTAATGGTTATTTTTCAGATCGAGGATATACGGTTTGCGAAGAGGCATCTCACCAATGGCTATTTGTTCGGGACATTGTATACATTGAGCAATCGGTAGAATGTAGTGTAAATCTAAAAGAGAAATAACAAAGCGGGTCAAATTTCCTTTAATGCTAAAAGCGGCTGGCGCTGATTGGGCATTTGATAAAATCTGGAAATAGTATGTTAATCTTAAAAATCATAGTGTTTCTTCTTGGGGTTTTTGCGTGTGTAGTATTCCTTTTCGTTTATTCTAATTGGTCTATTACTAAGCTGGGTATATTTATCGGTTGTGCCTTTATCTTTACAGGGGTAGCCTATTACTTCTATAAAAATATGTTTACTGACGACGAGTAAAATTTAACAAATAAGGATAAATAACGCGGAACCGCCATTGATCCGTATTGTTGAACAAGCCCGTTGCTTAATTATTGGCGTTGTCTTTTATAAGGGAATAAGTTAATTGAAGGGGGCTTATCAAAGATTATTATTGGCTATAAAGTCTTTAAGAAAGAGGTTGTGTAAATGGCTAATATTCGTGAACTCGATATAAAACTGAATGATTGGGAAGCACGTTATATGCTTGAGTCACTTTCCCAAGAAATGAAAAAACTGAAAAAAATAAATAATGAAGATGAAGCAGCCGATGCCGGAAATGATTTTTTAGAAATCTCTGGGCTATAGCCTAGTTTTAATTTATTTCGGTGTACGGTCGTAGAAACATATGGAACGGTAACAGTAAGATAAAAGCTATTTTTGATGTGTTTCTTTCTAATATTGAAAATTGAGCATATAATGAACGCATTAATTAATTTGAAAGGGTGTGGGGTTTTCGGTGAATAATAACCGTATTTTTCTACAGCCTTGTTAGATTTCGACATAAAGGAGTAATTCATGCCCTGGTATATCTGGCCGTTCGCAATATGGTTCTCACTTGAATTCTGTGTTTTATTTTGTGGCCTGACAATCTGGCGGGAAAATACCAAATATACTAAGGTCACGATTGAATTGGTCTTTAATGGATTAGGGTTGATACTTCTCATTTTTAGCTGGTATGAGTCAGTGAATATTATGTTAGAGTCGGCAAAATACTATTTATTGAGTTCGTTTGTATTAGTATCTACATCAATACTTGTTTACGAGGCAAAACATACTTTCTTTCCTAGTGAGGCCGCAGTAAAAAAGCTAAATATTGAGATAGGTAAGGATATAGCAAAAGCAGTTGTATCTGAGAATGATGAGAATGATGAGAATGATGAGAATGATGAGAATGATGAGAATGATGAGAATAAGGGTGTTGATGAGATCGATCAGGATGTCGAAGACAGTTTTGAGGGACATAACTATGAAAATTCTAATGGAATATTAGGGTTTCTGTTTCTGTTAATTTTAATTGGGGTTGTCCTAGGATATAGCGTCCCCAAAATTGTCTTTACATAGTAAATAAATCTAAGCGGCTGCTGAATATTTCCCGCTGGTCGCTCCAGGATTGGCCTTTCTTGTTTACATTAAGTCTGGACAAGATGGCGGTTCACCACTCTGGGCAGCCTATGTTTTTGGTGGTACTTTGTTTTCTGGGCTATTTACAGCATTATACTTGAGCCTGAAACATAGATAAAAAGTCTATAAATATCAATTAACTAGCCTCATTACTAAGCCTTCGAAACTAGGCATCCGGCGACTAACTGTATACTTTAGAAGGAAAAAATGGATACTTTGGCTGGTCGTCCAAATATCAGGACATTTCCCTGCAAACTAAAAACATGCGCATAATATATATTATGTTAAATTCGATATTATATACAGAGCGAACATGTACATTATATGCCCGACTACCAAGCCTTAACCGCCCTTTCGGACAGTAAAAGTCAAAAAATTTCTACTTTAAGGCGGGAATACCCAAAGATATATTTGTGGAAGAACTCCAAAAATAACAAGTTCTAACGGTGGTTGGGAAAATAGTAATCGGCCAACATTCGGCTACTAAAAACAGCCGCAATATTGATGGAAGCTTTTAAGTGAGTTTATAACATTGATCGTAACATCCAGGCGGTTTTTTCATGAATGCGCATACGATCCGAGATTAGCGCGGTCGATGACTCATCGTCTGCGGCTTGTGAAAGTTTTATCGTTGCGCGACAAGTTTTTACAAGCTGTTCATGGCTGCTTTTTAGGATTTTTACCATTTCATCTGCTACGGGAACGCCTTCAATTTCAACAATGGAACTGAAGCTAGACATAGCTTTATACGTACCCGGTGCGGCCACACCCAAAGCTCGAATCCTTTCGGCAATATCATCAACGGCAACGGCTAATTCCGTGTAATGTTCTTCAAACATAAGGTGCAAATCACGGAACCTTGGGCCAGTAACGTTCCAATGAAAATTGTGAGTTTGCAGGTAGAGTGTATAAGAGTCTGCCAATAATTTTTTTAGTCCATCAGCAACGTTCAATCTATCTTCTTCATTAATTCCTATATCAATAGTAGACATTGAAGTCCCCTTTTCTCTTTTGTATTTAATGATTTTAATTGAGTTTTATATGCCTCTTATATTTCGTCCAGAGAGAGACCTATTGCTTCAGCAACTCCTTTACCATAATCTGGATCAGCCTTGTAACAATGGCGAACATGTCGCTGTTGTATCTCTTCAGGTACGCCGTCTATAGCTCGTGCAGTATTATCAAACAATGTTTGCTGTTGTTCTTTTGTCATCAGCCGAAATAAATTACCCGGCTGGGAAAAGTAGTCGTTATCCTCCCTATGATCCCAGCGGTTAGCCGAGCCACTTAGGCTGAGTGGTGGCTCCGAGTAATCGGGCTGATCTTTCCATTCTCCTTGGTCGTTAGGCTCGTAGCCTAGAGTACTACCAGAATTCCCATCTACGCGCATTTGGCCATCTCGATGATAACTATGTACAGGGCAGCGAGGTGCATTTACTGGAATCAGATGATGATTGACACCCAAGCGATAGCGTTGAGCATCCCCATAGGAAAACAAACGCCCTTGAAGCATTTTATCAGGTGAAAAGCTTATGCCAGGTACAATACTTGCCGGGTTGAATGCAGATTGCTCAACTTCCGCAAAAAAATTATCTGGGTTTTTATTCAGCTCTAATTCTCCAACCTCAATCAGAGGGTAGTCTTTGTGCGGCCAGATCTTGGTTAAATCAAAGGGGTTGTATGGAACTTTTTCAGCATCGGCTTCTGGCATAATCTGGACTTTAAACGTCCACTTAGGGTAAGCATTATTTTCGATGCTTTCATATAAATCGCGCTGATGGCTTTCTCTATCTTTGCCTATTATGGCATCCGCTTCTGCATCCGTAAGGTTTTCTATACCCTGTTGAGATTTAAAGTGGAATTTGACCCAGAAACGTTCGTTATCCTTATTGATAAAGCTGAAGGTATGACTGCCAAAACCGTGCATGTGTCGGTAGTTTGTAGGAATGCCCCTGTCACTCATTACAATTGTAATCTGATGTAATGCTTCTGGCAAAGACGTCCAAAAATCCCAATTATTTTTTGCACTGCGCATATTTGTTCTAGGGTCACGTTTGACCGCATGATTCAAGTCTGGAAATTTAAGTGGGTCTCTTAAGAAAAACACAGGTGTATTATTACCTACCATATCCCAGTTACCCTCTTCGGTGTAAAACTTCAAAGCAAAACCCCGAATATCCCGTTCTGCATCCGCTGCACCTCTTTCCCCTGCAACAGTGGTAAATCTAGTAAAGACTTCTGTTTTTTTACCAATTTCAGAAAAAAGTTTGGCTTGGGTATATTGGGTAATATCGTGAGTGACGGTGAATGTTCCGTAAGCACCGGAACCCTTGGCATGCATACGACGTTCTGGAATTACCTCTCGATCAAAATGCGCCAACTTTTCTAAAAACCACACATCTTGTAACAATTGCGGGCCTCTTGGCCCCGCAGTCATCACATTTTGATTATGCGCAACGGGGCACCCGAAAGCAGTGGTTAATAATTTCTTTTTATCACTCATACTACACTTCCTCGTTAGGTGAATTTACGCCACCGGGAATCATACAATGAAATATATTTATACTCTGATGATTCCAGGTATAGAAAAACTTTTTTTGTGTTTTAAGGAGGTTTTCGTGAACAACTATAAATCGGCATTGGTAAGAAATATATTAGATAATAATTAAGATTATGTTCTAAAATATTGAACGTTCATAAACAACGATTTTCTGGGAGGTATTGTGATCTCAATCAAACAGTTGTCATACGCATTAGCGGCTGGGGAAACTCTTCATTTCAAAAAAGCGGCTGAAAGCTGCAATATTAGCCAGTCTGCCCTGAGTACTGCTTTAAACGAGTTTGAAACGCAATTGGGGCTTCAGGTTTTTGAGCGGAATAACAAAAAGGTTCTACTCACTCCAATCGGCAAAGTGGTATTAGAGCGGGCGCGTAGCATAATGCTAGGAGTTGATGAACTTCAACAACTTTCCAGTAGCTTGAAACCCCCGCTGAGCTTTCCGCTGTCCGTTGGAATTATTCCCACGATTGCGCCTTATTTATTGCCCAGAATTTTCCCTGCTCTCAATCAGAAATATCCGCAAGCGCAGCTAACCATTGTGGAAGAGCCGTCACAGGTACTGCTGGATTTGGTGAAACGTGGCGAGATTGACACAGCAATTCTTGCATTGCCTTATCCATGTGAAGGTATGCTGAGCTTAGAATTTTGGCAAGAGGATTTTTATTGGGTCGCCTTAAAAGGTCAAAAGCATACCAACCAAAAAGAGATTTCCAGTGATGAGTTAAGTCAGAGCCAGCTTATGCTCCTCAAAGATGGACACTGCTTAAAAGATCATATTCTCGATACCTGCAAACAAGCTGAGTTAAGCGCCAATTATGGTCTCGGCGCTACCAGTCTCAATACCTTGATTCAAATGGTACTGGGGAAACTGGGTACGACACTTATCCCCGAGATGGCCCTCGACCAGCTTATTTCACAAAACGCGGCCCTTTGTGCAGTACACTTGAATGAACCTAGCCCGCATCGCCGCATAGCGTTTATTATTCGGCCAAACTATACACGTCTTTCCAGTATTGAGGCTTTAATCGATATCTGTAAGGGCGCCCTCTTGAATGACAATCAAAAATACGACTGATGCTTATGGATAATTAAAACGGATAGTTAAAATAGATAGCTAAATTTGTTATTATTCAGATACTTAGGGAGGTATGCTAATGTTAATTAAAGGCGCCCTCTTTTCAATAATACGTATTCGAGTTTAACATTATAAAAGCCATGCAACCTATTGATTATAAAGAGGTTTAACCCATTTCTCGGTATTTCATTGTACTCTGTATACAGAGCTTATTTTGATAAGACAAAAAATTCCACAAGTGGGACAAAAACTCATTTCTTGAATCATTAATAAAGAAGTGTCCTCCTGACATTAGAATGTAATCGATCTTATTTTCAAAGTGTTTTTGCCAATATTCTTGTTGTTTGCCAGCACATAGGTAGTCGTCTGGGCTATTGAGTACCACTGTTGGGATGTTAAGTAAGTGGGTATGGGAAGGTGCATACCCATCAACTATCTCGTAATCCGCTCTTAACATTGGCAAAAACATTTCCATAAGCTCTTGGTTTTGCAATACGAGGTCAGGCGTGCCACCGGAGGCTCTAAGCTCTTCTATAAACTGGTCATCAGTCATATCAAATATTTTGGTTTCCGACCTGGGCTTATCTGGTGCTTTACTGCCCGAGAATATCAATGCACTAGGTAGGTTCAAATCTCTTTTAATAAGAGTATGAGTCAGTTCAAATGCCAGCCTAGCGCCCATACTGTGGCCACAGAACGCAAAAGGCTTATCAAAAAATGGAACAAGTTTTGGCAGGATAATATTCACCAGTTCATTCATGGTTCGTATTGCTGGTTCAGTCATTCTATCTGACCTTCCAGACATCTGTAGACAGACTAATTCGACATCTTCTTGTGTTGATTCCGGCCAGGTTCGAAAAATATTTGAGTCACCGCCAGCGTAGGGGAAACAGAATAATCTGTATTTTGCTGTTGGCTTAGGTTTGTGAATTCGAAACCAGCTATTGTTCATTTGTTGTATCTCATTTATTGGTTGATTGTTTTCTGTTCTTCACGCCTGATTAGCGGCGTGAAAATGGTTGTTATCTATATTTTATTTGGCATGATTCTAGGTTTAACTCTACTTGTAGTCTAGGTTAAGGTTAATTCGCCTTTTCTAACATAAAATTGTGTAGAGCTTGGTTTCCCTTTAATAGCGTAAAGGATGCGAGAATCAATGTCGAAATAAATAAAAATACGCTAGCAACACTAACCAGCTCCAGTACTCCACCATATATAAATAGTGCTATGGGTTGTGTTACGCCTGCAAAAAACCCCACTAAATTTAAAATACGCGCACGGTATTGCGGGTCAATCGCAGACATAATGCGGACATTGATCGGCACATTGATTAAGGTAAATAACGCGCCAAAAATAATGCAAGAGAACATTAAGACCCAGATCGAGACGAAAAACCCAGAAATAAAGAATGCAGGGCTCATTAATGAAAAAAACAATACGATTTTTTTCCACGAGGTGAAATAAGATTCTGCTTTGTGATAAACCCATGTTGAGATAAGGAACCCCAATGCCGTACAGCATACGGTGTAACCCAGTTCACGCGCGGAGAGGTTAAGGTCTCTAAGCACGTAAACTTCAATGAGATACCCTAGCGGCCCAATAATAAAATTAATTAAGGCCAGCATCCAAACCAGTTGCCAAATGCCACTTTCTCTTTGTATATAGTGCCACCCATCAAGCAAATCTTCCCACCAGATTTTGATGCCAAGTGTCTGATTGGGTTTCGCGTTAATGTTTGTATCTTCTTTTATACGAATTAAATAAACGGCACTAAATGAAACGCTCAGCCCTACCAAGGCAATGGCAATTAGCTGCCACAGTGGAAGAACAGAGGCTAGATAGGCACCCATCAGTCCAGAGAATACTATCATACCGGACCCGGTTGCTTGTAAAAATACCTGTGCCTGCCCTAATTGATCCATTCTTACTAACTGTGGGAGTAAGCTATTTGAGGCTGAATTGAATAAGCTTCGAACGGATGAGTAAAGCCAAAATAGCAGGCATAAACTGATATAGGAAATTATTTCTGTGTAAGCGCAGATAAACAGAATTGTTAAGGGAAAAATCGAGAGGAAATCGGATACAAGCATAATTTTTCGCTTGCATACCCTATCCGCAATAGGCGCCAGTAAAGGGGGCAGAAAAATTGCAAGTATTAGACTGGGCGCCATAAAGAATGCCGCTTTTGCCGCACCCTTTTCCATGCTTTGGATAATCCATACACTCATGCCAAATAGCATTGTCCCTGAACAAAACCCGTGAACAAAACGTCCAACGATAAAAAGCCAGTAGTTCAACCCCAGCGAAGTACTATTTCTATTTTTCATACAATACACAGTTAGGTGGTTTGCTTAAGTCAATATAGATAGCTCCTGAGAAATCTCTAGAGAATCATTTCACATTCTAGAATTTCAAAACAAATGCTATTTATTTTCAGTGCGGTTTGGTCGGCAGATTTACTAATAAAATAATGCCCTCCTCGTTCAATTTCGATTAATTTACACTCGGCAGAAACCGTTGACCAATTGGTCCAGTTATGAGCATATCCTTCGGTTAGTGGATCATCCTTGGCGATAAAACAATAGAGCGGAAGTTCTATTTTGTTAGGAAAGCGCGCTAGTGCATATTGCCGAAAGCACCAGTGACTAAAGAATGCATCTTTTCGAAATTTAGGAAGAAGTTCGGCCCATTCTCCATCGCTAAGTTTATTTTCCGTTTTAAGCCCAGAATTGCTAAGTAGTTCGTCCATCGTATCTTCAGGCACAAACTGGTGTTCAAAGTGTGCTGAGGAAAGAGCTTCCAATGCTTGCTTTTCAATGGTCTGTCCACTTAGGCAAAGCGCTTTCATTTCTGCCCCTGCCTTTATTAGTTCATGAGTGAGTATCAATGAAACTGGGGTGCCTGCTGAGTGGCCATAAACCACAATAGGTACCTTTATTGTTTTAAGAATATTACCAACCCAATCTTGGAGATATTCACTGAATTGACGATTTATAACTTCAGTATCTGGCTGATCTTCAATATCGAAATGCCTTTTAAACGAAACAGAATATACTGAAATATCTTCAGAGATACTGTTTGCCATGTCGCTGAAGACAAGGCCCTCGCTTCCCGCATATGGAACACAGATAAGCGCCAATTTTGGCTCGCCGGTGGCTTCTCGAAGACAATGCACTGTATCTGGTTGATGATCGGTATCACTAGTTGATATGTAAGCGGACAATTCAGCGATGGTTTTAAGTGTAAATAATGTCATTAGAGGAATGTCTTTGCATAGCACTTCTTTTATTAATACGCTAAGTCGCATAATTAATATTGAATTGCCTCCAATATGGAAAAAATTATCGTTTAGGCCCACTTTCTCCAGACCGAGTATTTCTTGCCAAATGGAGCTAAGCTGCTTCTCTAAGCTTGTACGTGGCGCTATGTAGCTATCTTGATTAGTAAGTTCAGGTTTGGGGAGAGCTTGTCTATCTAATTTCCCATTAGCCGTTAGAGGAAGTGTCTTCAGTGCAGTAAATGCTCCTGGAACCATATACTCTGGAAGGGATGCGCTGAGTTTTTCGCGTAAATATTCTGAGTTAATATCTTCTGCGGAATGCGAAACAGTATAGGCGGAAAGGTACTTGTTTCCATTGTGTTCCAAGTCAACCACCACGGATTGTTTAACTTCGGGTAAGTTCATAAGTGCGATTTCTATTTCGCCCAGTTCAATTCGGTAGCCCCTAATTTTTACCTGGAAATCTTTTCGCCCTCTAAACTCAATATACCCACCCTCTTTCCAGGCACCAAGGTCTCCTGTTTTATATAAAGCTTCAAAAATATCGTGGGTATAAAATTGAGCGTGTGTTTTTACTGTATCGCCAAAGTAACCCTTAGCGACACCTTTACCTCCAATATGAATTTCCCCAGTAACACCTATAGGGCAAGGTTTGCCAGCTTCATCCAATACCCACATTTGTTGGTTGGGCATGGCAGTACCGTAGGGAATGCTTGGCCAATGACTTTGAACCTCTTCAATAGGATACCAAATCGACCATATACTTCCCTCTGTCGCACCGCCTAGACTCATGACTATTGCATTGGGACACAAACGATTTTTTATTTGATTTGGCAGGTTTAGTGGAATCCAATCACCGCTCATTAAAACAAGTCGTAGCGAACTCAGAGCCAATGGAAACTGATCACTTTCCATAATCAATAATTGCGTTAATTGAGGAACCGTATCCCAAAGGCTGACGTGATGTTCATCAATTATTTCAAGCCAGTGAGTTGGGTCTTGAGTTCGTGACTGTTCTGGAAAAACAATGGTTGCACCTGTTGCCAGCATTCCAAAGATGTCGTACACAGATAAATCAAAGCTTAAATCAGACAATGCAAGAATACGATCCTCTTGTTTAACGTTAAAGCGACGGTTAACGGCATCGATAGTATTCATTGCACCGGCATGAGAAATAACAACGCCTTTTGGTTTTCCAGTACTTCCCGAAGTAAAAATAACATAAGCAATATCATTCGGTTTGACTTGGGGTAAAGTAATGCTCTCTATTTGTGTGTTTTGAGATGAGGCATTAATACTATCGTCTAGAATAATTAGGTTATATTTGTGGAGCCAATTCTGATCTTTTAAGGAATTATAATGATTTGAGGACAACAATAAATGATGCACGCTCCCTGCTTCTAAAACGTCTTGTATACGACCAGCAGGCCAAGCAACATTCAGCGGTAAGTATGCACAGGCCGCACTCATTACTGCTAAGCAAGCTGCGACCTGCAACTCCCCTTTATCGCATAATATCGCGACCAGCTCGCCTTTTTGGGGTTGAAAACGGAGCAGCTCAAAAGCAAGCGTTAGTCGATACTTATTGAGTTCGGCATAAGTGGTATTTTTGTTGGAACAGATAACAGCAGTATTATCAGCATATTGACTAGAATAGTGTTCTATACCTGTAAGTAGCGTAGACGGAGAATAGTACTCTTCTGTTTGGTTCCATAGCCACTGGTAAGATTGTTTACTATCACTATTTGTCAGTGAAATAGATTTATGACTTTGTTCTGGAATAAGACATACTGACAGCAAGATAGTATGTAATTCGTTGAGGATGCGAAGCGCCTTTTCTGTACCTAAATAGTCAGCGCCATATTTTAGGCGAAATACAGCGGTGCTATCGGAGTCATAAGCAAGAATAGTTAATGGGTAGTCCGTTTTTTCAACAATACTTCGAAAACGAACACACTGATCGATTCGGCTTAGGCTACTTTCTTCCCCTGCTTCAAGCTCACGAACGGGCATAGGGTAATTTTCAAAAACAAAGAGGCTATGAAATAGTTGTTGTCCATTGTCTTGTAATTCGGCGAGCGGCATACTGCTATAGCTATTTAGAGCGGCTATATTTTTTTGAATTGCCTGTAGTATATCTATACAGCGGTTTCCTTGCGTCCAGTCAACGGCCAGCGGCAAGGTATTGATATAGAGCCCTACACTATTTTCAATTCCCTCAACTGGAATATCTCTACCGGACACGGTCGTTCCAACAATCGTCTGCTTGTCCTGTGTATAATTTTGCAAAAGTTTATGCCAAGCAAACTGCATAACAACATTTATTGTTATGCCATGCTTTCGACAAAAAGACTTAACTTTTTGATACTCGTCACCACTAATGGTCAGTTCATTTTCGGTTTGATTTGAAATATGCGAGCGCTGACTTAAATCAAGTTTCTGGCTAAATAACATATTCAGGTCATTGGCTTCAGACCAGGAACTTTTTACCTCAGACCAGTATTTTTTGATAGTATTTCGGTGTTTACGATAGTATTCCTGTGCCTTGAGATAGGCTGTTTCCGTTTCAACCTGTGGCGTTTTCCCATCGGTAAGCAAATTGTAGTATTGATGAACCGTATCCCAAAGAATAGGCCCACTCCAGCCATCACTAATACTGTGGTGTTCGCTTTTTAATAGGGTAAAGCACTCTTCTTTTTGTTTAATAATAACGAAACGAATCAATCCCGGTTTAGATAGGTCAAAAGCCTCCGCCCTATTTTCAATACGTAATCTTTCTATTTCCGCATCTCTTGATGATTCAGGCAGGTGGCTAATATCAACAAAATTAAAATGGCTTTTATTAATACTCGCACCTGTGGTAACAATTTGTAAAATTTCACCATTCCAATCAAAAGCGGTTCGCAGTGAGGGGTATTTTAATGATGTGAGTGACCATGCTTGTTGATAGGCGTTAATATCTAGTTTGTAGGAGTAATCCAGTAAGACTTGAATTCGGTAAGCGTCACCATCTGGTTGAGTTAAGTGTTGATAGACAAACCCTTGCTGTAAACTGTTTGCCGAGTATATTGCTTCAATATTGTAAATATTTTTTAAGTGCTTAAGGCGTGCCAACGATAAATTGTCAACAGGGAAATCACTCGGAGTTTTATACCCGCCCTCTTGGTATTTCTTCACTCCTTGATCAATCACTTTACATAGAGAGCCTAGAAACTCCTCTGAAAATGTTCGCATTTTGTTTGCTTCAATCTTTCCTTCGGCACTGACTAACAGGCTGCCATTTTGTATAAGGCAATTAATTGTCAGTGCTTGCTGATCAATATTGTCTAGCGCAGAGCTTGCGCCACAATTATTAGTAAGTATCTTCCATAAGGGTTGTGTAATATTGTCGCCGCCGTTTAGGTCAGAAACTTCTTTCCCCATTTGGCCAAGGTAATTAAAGCTAATGTTGGGTAGTTCTTGGCCGTCAAGATAACCCGAGTATTTAAGCGCGCCAAAACCTATACCCTTATTGGGTACAGACCTCAGGGATTCTTTTGTGTGAATAATAGTTTCTTCTATCGATTGGCATAGTTTTAGTTGTACAGGGTAAATACTGGTAAACCAGCCCAGCGTACGGGAGACATCCAACGTTTGATCGATTGCCTCTCGGCCATGACCTTCCAGGGATATATGATTGACCTGCTTATTGAAGGTCTCTGACAAAGCACAGCATAGCGCAGACAGCAATAGGTCATTAATTTCAGTGTTGTAGCCTAAATTGGCTTGATATAGCAAGCGGTCTGTCTTATCTATGGGTAGATTAAATTGTGTACGGCTGGTTTTGTTATTCGTTTTAGCATTGCAGTTTCTTTCTAAATTGCAGTTTCCCTCTAAAATGCGTTCCCAGTAGCGGCTTTCATGTGTATTGTTGTCAGCATAATCATGAATTCCTTTTACCCACTGTCGATAACTGCTGGTTTTTTGGGGCAGACGATTAATTGATATTTTTCTTGGTTCCTCCAAGAGGGTTTTAATATCTTCAGCAATTATTCGCCAGGAAACGGCATCGATAATCAGGTGGTGGAAGGCGAAGAATAAACGAGCCTTCCCTTGTGAGTTGTGATCTAAATACGCCGCTCTCCAAAGTGGTCCATTCAATATATTAAATTGACTTTGCAAGTCACTCAGTATTATGCCCAGCTCGTCCTCGATCATATTTGTTGTATTCAAATATTTAAGTTCGGCCATTGTGGCCACGTCTCTAAATTGAGACGTGGCCGTCGGTTTAGAATAGAGTTGCTTTATATTTCCTTTTGATTGAGTATTGTTTAAAAATCGACAACGCAGAATATCATGATGTTCTGCAAGCACATAAAGGGCTTGTTCAATCCTACTTAAGTCTATTGAGCTAGGCACGCTTACCATAAAAGCCTGGTTCCAATGGTTGGGCTTTGTCCATGCTTGATCAAAAAACCATTGCTGGATAGGCAGTAATTCAAATTCTCCTGTCAAACACCCCTGCTCCGCATGTATTTCAACCTTATTGTTTTTTATGTCTAAAAGAACTTTGGCTAATTCCTTAATTGTTGGGGCGTCGAACAGTGTATTTACTTGAATATTGATTCCCTCTTTACGTATTCGTGAAACAAGTTGAATACTGAGGATCGAATCGCCGCCAATACGGAAAAAGTGATCGTTTGTTCCTACAGATTCTAAACCGAGTACTTCTTGCCACAATTGGCAGAGTGTGGCTTCGAATTCATTTGCCGGGGGGGAGTAGGATTCTGTGTTTTCGTTATCAACTTTGGGGAGTATTTTGGAGAGCGCTTTGCGATCCAACTTGCCATTTACCGTCAATGGTAGATTATCAACAAAGGTAAAACTTTTCGGAATCATATACTCAGGTAGTTTTTTGCCAAGTTCCAGTCTCAATTCCTGCGCTCTGTTTTGATGATTATCTGTGTTATTTTTGGTGTTATTTAATTCTTGTTTTGCTGTGACATTACTTTTTGTGACAATATTTTCTGTGACAATATTTTCTGTAACAATACTTTCCGTGACAACATAAGCAGCAAGGTGTTTTTTGCCGTTATGCTCAATATCAATTACCGCACATTGTTTAATAAGTGATAGGCTTGTGAGTAGGTGTTCTATTTCTCCCAGTTCAATTCGGTATCCGTGTATTTTCACTTGGGAATCATTGCGTCCTAAGTATTCTAATTCTCCGTTTTCAGTCCAGCGTACTATGTCACCCGTTTTGTATAGTCGTGTATTTTTGAGCGTTATATTTTGAAATGGGTTGTCAATAAAACGTTCTTTAGTCAGTTCTTGTCTATTTAAGTAGCCTCGTGCTATACCTGCACCACCAATATAGAGTTCCCCTGGAATGCCAATAGGCAGTGGATTTTGTTTTTCATCTAGCACATAGAGTTGAGTATTGTGAATGGCGCGGCCAATATTATTTGCATGATCGTGTGAGCGAAAAATATGGGCGCTCGCACATACGCTCGCTTCCGTGGGGCCATAAGCGTTAATCATAAGGCTCTGTTGAGAAAAACGTTCTAGCACTTCAATGGAAGGTGTTTCGCCAGCGGTAACAAGTGTTTTTAGTGTACTTAGTTCTGCCGTCTCGAATTGCGCAAGTAAGACTGGCGGCAGGGTTGCCAGTTCAATGGCATTATTTTGAATAAGTGCGCCAATTAATTCGGGGGCTCTTTTTTCTTCTTCGCTGCATAAATAAATTTCGTGTCCACAAAGAAAGCTCACAAATAATTCTGATACGCTCGCATCAAAAATATAAGAGGCAAATTGTAATGCACGATGACTGTTTTCTGCATTGAAACGGGCTCTCTGGGCGTAACATAAATGCACAACGTTGGCATGGTTGACCATAACCCCTTTGGGTAAGCCTGTTGTCCCTGAGGTATAAATAACATACGCCAAATCTGCGGGTGTATTAATAGGCTTGGGGTTATGGTAATTCGTACTCTTGTTTTCAACGCGATCAAGGTGAAGCAGCTGTGTTGCTAGTTGCGCTCCTTTAATCCAGCCTTGTAATGTATCTGAGTAATAAGGATGGGTAATCAACAGTGGGCTTTGTATATCTTTAAGGACAAATTCTACCCGCGCCTGTGGATGGTCCGGGGCAATGGGCACATAGGCTCCACCGGCTTTGAGTACGGCAAGCATGGCGATAACCATTTCCAAGCTTCGGTCAAAGTAGAGCGCAATTAAGGTATCTGCCGCGATTGCTTTGCCCTGTTGCTGTTGATAGCTTTCACGTATTTTGTGCGCAAGTTGGTTGGCTTGGCGATTTAATTCTGCATAGGTTAACCGACTTTCTTTAAAGATTAATGCGGTTGCTTCTGGGCTGGTATTAACTTGTTCCTCAAACAGCGCTTGTACGGTGAGGTGCTGTGGGTAAGCTTCGTCGGTTTGGTTCCAGGTTTCCAGTAGGGTTGTACGTTCTGCCTCGCTGATAATGGGAATATCTCTATGGCAGTCGTGCGGTTTTTTACAGGTGTAATCTATAATGCATTTAAGTTGTTCAATTAAGCGCATTGCTTGAATATCACTGACCATTTCACGGCCATAGTTGAGTTTGATGGATAAGCTTTTATGTTCGCCGCCCCATTCAAATTCGCCATTATTATTTAGGGCACCATTTTGTTCATAGGCCATGATGGATAATGGGTAGTTAGCCTTTTCTATGGCTTTGCGGAAGGAAACGCTTGACGCAATCCCCTGCACCTCACTGGAAGAACCAACTTGGGTAGGATAGTTTTCAAAGACAAAGAGACTGTGAAAGAGTTGCTTTCCCTGTGATTGTCCTTGTGAATGCCCTTGCGATTGTAGTTTCGCTAAAGACATACTGCTGTAGCTGTTTAGTGCAGCGATACTGCGTTGGATGTTTTGTAGTATGTCGGCATTGCTTTGCTCTTTTCCCCAGTTGACTACTAAGGGTAATGTATTGATATATAAACCCACGCTGGATTCAATTCCATCAACCGGAATATCCCGCCCCGATACCGTTGTGCCAACAATGGTTTGTTTATCTTGCGTATAGATCTGTATTAATTTGTGCCAGGCAAATTGCAGCGCGACATTAACCGTCAAGCCCAGTGTGCGACACAGTGATTTTAATTGCTGGTACTCGTCACCCTGTAGGATAAGAGAGTATTCTGCTGGGGTTTCAACTTGCCTTACCTGGCTAAGGTCAATGTGTTTGCCACTGTCCGTATTTAGCATTAAGTTAATATCGTTGGCTCCTTCCCATGCTCGACTTGCTTCTAACCAATATTTTTCTGTGTGGGTTTTTTGTCGGTGGTAATAGTCTTGTGCCTGAAGATAGCTATTGTCGGCTTCAACATTTGGTTCTTTTCCTTGAATAAGTTCGTCGTAATACTGGTGGACACAGTGTAAAAGTATTGGCCCACTCCAGCCATCGCCAATACTATGGTGTTCTGTTTTTATCAAGGCATAGTGTTCGGGTGCCTGCTTAATAATGTGAAAGCGTATCAGCCCCGGTTTACTTAAATCAAAAGGTTGTTTTCGATCAATGTTTTGTAGAGTATCCATTGCGCTATTGCGTTCCAATTCGGTGAGGTGGCGGTTATCTCTATAGTCGAAGTGGCTGTCGTCAATACGGCTCTGTGAGCATACAATTTGCAGAATGGTTTCATCCCAATTAAATGCGGTACGCAATATCGGGTAGCGCAATGAGGCCAGTGACCAGGCTTTTTTATAGCGTTCGATATCTAATGGGCAGAAGTAGTCGAGAACCGTCTGTACCAGGTAGGCATCATCTTGTGGATGGCTGAGGTGATGGTAAATAAAACCTTGTTGTAAGCTGGTGGCGGTATGTATTGATTCAATGGCATAGGTCTCTTCCAGTAAACGCAACTGTGCTAGGCTCAAATTTTCTACTGGGTAGTCACTGGGGGTTTTTATGCTTCCTTTATCGGCAATGTGAACCGTATGTTTAATGATACGCTTAAGTGAATTTTTAAAGTGAGTACTAAATTCCTTTGTTGCATTTTCACCTTGCTTGGATGAAATACCAAATTGTAAAATTCCATTGTGAACAGAGCCGTTAATATTGAGAGCAAAGTCGTTCACATTTTCTGTTGCAACCTGCTGGCCACACTCATCGGCAACAATCTGCCAAAATGTTTGGTTTTTATTATTTTTTCGATTGTCAAATTGCCCAAGGTAGTTAAAACCGATTGCAGGAAGGCCCGTATTTTCTATTAAACCTGCGCGAGTTAATGCACCAAAACCTAGACCTTTATTTGGAATGGAACGCAAGGTCTCTTTTGTTTGAATAATAGTATTACTTATATCGTCGTAACTGTGTAATTTCACCGGGTACATTGTTGTAAACCAACCCAGTGTGTGGGACACGTCGATATTAGCATTTATGGATTCACGACCATGCCCTTCCAAGGTAATATGATTTACCGCTTGCTTAAAAGTATGTTGCAATGTCAAAGCCAGGGCGCTCAAGAGTAAATCATTGGCTTCTGTGTTGTATGCCTGGTTCGCCCGGTGAAGAAAGTCGTCCGTTTCTTCTGGGGATAATTCAATACGTAAATAGTGTGATATTGGCTGAACGGTTATATCTCGCTGCATTGCGAGAAGACCCCGCCAATAGGCTACTTCATTTTTATTGTTCTGAGCATAGTTTTTAACCGTAGTAATCCATTGGCGGTAGCTGGTGGTTTTTCTCGGAAGTTGGCTATTTAGGGATTTATTTTGCAATAGCGCACTAAGGTCTTCAGCTAGAATACGCCAGGATACGGCATCGCATATCAAATGATGCTGGGCGAAAAATATTCTGGAACTTTTATTCGAGCAAGACTCTGATGAAGATGTTTTCTCTGAAAATCCAGTAAGTAAACCAGCCTGCCAAAGCGGGCCAGAAAAAATATCGAATTCGCTTTGCCATTTAGTGAGTGTTTGGGTGACTTCTACTTTGTTAGATAGACTGACATCCAAGTATTTTAGGTTAGGGATAACCGTATCCTGTTGTGCAAGATAGCATTGCTTATATCCTGTTTCAGTTTTTATAAATCGACATCGCAGCATATCGTGGTGAAGCGCGAGTTCTTTCAAAGCACATTCAATCTCGGATGGTTTGACTGTCGCTGGAATAGCAACCATAAAAGCCTGGTTCCAATGGTTGGGCTTTGCCCATGCTTGATCAAAAAACCATTGCTGAATAGGCAGTAATTCAAATTCCCCTGTCAAACACCCCTGCTCCGCATGTATTTCAACCTTATTGTTTTTTATGTCTAAAAGAACTTTGGCTAATTCCTTAATTGTTGGGGCGTCGAACAGTGTATTTACTTGAATATTGATTCCCTCTTTACGTATTCGTGAAACAAGTTGAATACTGAGGATCGAATCGCCGCCAATACGGAAAAAATGGTCGTTTGTTCCTACAGATTCTAAACCGAGTACTTCTTGCCACAATTGGCAGAGTGTGGCTTCGAATTCATTTACCGGGGGGGAGTAGGATTCTGTGTTTTCGTTATCAACTTTGGGGAGTATTTTGGAGAGCGCTTTGCGATCCAACTTGCCATTTACCGTCAGTGGTAGATTATCAATAAAGGTAAAACTTTTCGGAATCATGTACTCAGGTAGTTTTTTACCAAGTTCCAGTCTCAATTCCTGCACTCTGTTTTGATGATTGTCTGTGTTATTTTTGGTGTTATTTAATTCTTGTTTTTCCGTGACAATACTTTCTGTGACAATACTTTCCATGACAACATAAGCAGCAAGGTGTTTTTTGCCGTTATGCTCAATATCAATTACCGCACATTGTTTAATAAATGAGAGGCTTGTGAGTAGGTGTTCTATTTCTCCCAGTTCAATTCGGTATCCGTGTATTTTTACTTGGGAATCATTGCGTCCAAAATACTCCAGGCTTCCATCAGGCATCCATCGAACCAGATCCCCAGTCTTATACAAGCGATCATAGCCAAACTCTGTATCTTTTTCTGTCTGAAACGGGTGTTGAATAAAAGATATTTTTGTTAACTTTGGAGAATTTAGATAAGCCCTTGCTAAGCCCGCTCCGCCAATATACAACTCGCCTGGAACACCGATTGGAAGTGGAATTAAACTATCCGACAGCACGAAAACCCTTGTATTACCGATGGGGCGACCAATTATATTAAGTCCTTTTTGTTGGTAATAGTCTGAACATTTGACTGCCGTAACACATGTTTCTGTCGGTCCGTATTCGTTAATAAGCAATTCTTTCCATCGCTGCTTTAATTCGTCCGAACAGACTTCCCCCCCGGTGACCACTCGTTTTAAACTAGCTGGTTTTGCCGATTTTTCCAATGTATCTAGATAGCTTGCGGCGCCCACCAAATGTGTGATATTAAATTCATCTATAGCATTTTCTACGTATTCAGGCGATTGAAGATCTTCCTCTGTTAGAAGAATAAGTCGAGCCCCATTTAGCAGTGTAAGAAATATTGTTTCAACGGAAGCATCAAAAATATAAGGTGCTAGGTTGATGACGCTTTCGTTATTTTCGAACTTGAAAGATCTGGTTTGAGTATGTATCAAATTAACCAGTGAGCGATGCTCTAGTAATACTCCTTTGGGCAAACCTGTTGTCCCTGAGGTATAAATAACATACGCCAAATCTGCGGGTGTATTAATAGGCTTGGGGTTATGGTAATTCGTACTCTTGTTTTCAACGCGATCAAGGTGAAGCAGCTGTGTTGCTAGTTGCGCTCCTTTAATCCAGCCTTGTAATGTATCTGAGTAATAAGGATGGGTAATCAACAGTGGGCTTTGTATATCTTTAAGGACAAATTCTACCCGCGCCTGTGGATGGTCCGGGGCAATGGGCACATAGGCTCCACCGGCTTTGAGTACGGCAAGCATGGCGATAACCATTTCCAAGCTTCGGTCAAAGTAGAGCGCAATTAAGGTATCTGCCGCGATTGCTTTGCCCTGTTGCTGTTGATAGCTTTCACGTATTTTGTGCGCAAGTTGGTTGGCTTGGCGATTTAATTCTGCATAGGTTAACCGACTTTCTTTAAAGATTAATGCGGTTGCTTCTGGGCTGGTATTAACTTGTTCCTCAAACAGCGCTTGTACGGTGAGGTGCTGTGGGTAAGCTTCGTCGGTTTGGTTCCAGGTTTCCAGTAGGGTTGTACGTTCTGCCTCGCTGATAATGGGAATATCTCTATGGCAGTCGTGCGGTTTTTTACAGGTGTAATCTATAATGCATTTAAGTTGTTCAATTAAGCGCATTGCTTGAATATCACTGACCATTTCACGGCCATAGTTGAGTTTGATGGATAAGCTTTTATGTTCGCCGCCCCATTCAAATTCGCCATTATTATTTAGGGCTCCATTTTGTTCGTAGGCCATGATGGATAATGGGTAGTTAGCCTTTTCTATGGCTTTGCGGAAGGAAACGCTTGACGCAATCCCCTGCACCTCACTGGAAGAACCAACTTGGGTAGGATAGTTTTCAAAGACAAAGAGACTGTGAAAGAGTTGCTTTCCCTGTGATTGTCCTTGTGAATGCCCTTGCGATTGTAGTTTCGCTAAAGACATACTGCTGTAGCTGTTTAGTGCAGCGATACTGCGTTGGATGTTTTGTAGTATGTCGGCATTGCTTTGCTCTTTTCCCCAGTTGACTACTAAGGGTAATGTATTGATATATAAACCCACGCTGGATTCAATTCCATCAACCGGAATATCCCGCCCCGATACCGTTGTGCCAACAATGGTTTGTTTATCTTGCGTATAGATCTGTATTAATTTGTGCCAGGCAAATTGCAGCGCGACATTAACCGTCAAGCCCAGTGTGCGACACAGTGATTTTAATTGCTGGTACTCGTCACCCTGTAGGATAAGAGAGTATTCTGCTGGGGTTTCAACTTGCCTTACCTGGCTAAGGTCAATGTGTTTGCCACTGTCCGTATTTAGCATTAAGTTAATATCGTTGGCTCCTTCCCATGCTCGACTTGCTTCTAACCAATATTTTTCTGTGTGGGTTTTTTGTCGGTGGTAATAGTCTTGTGCCTGAAGATAGCTATTGTCGGCTTCAACATTTGGTTCTTTTCCTTGAATAAGTTCGTCGTAATACTGGTGGACACAGTGTAAAAGTATTGGCCCACTCCAGCCATCGCCAATACTATGGTGTTCTGTTTTTATCAAGGCATAGTGTTCGGGTGCCTGCTTAATAATGTGAAAGCGTATCAGCCCCGGTTTACTTAAATCAAAAGGTTGTTTTCGATCACTGTTTTGTAGAGTATCCATTGCGCTATTGCGTTCCAATTCGGTGAGGTGGCGGTTATCTCTATAGTCGAAGTGGCTGTCGTCAATACGGCTCTGTGAGCATACAATTTGCAGAATGGTTTCATCCCAATTAAATGCGGTACGCAATATCGGGTAGCGCAATGAGGCCAGTGACCAGGCTTTTTTATAGCGTTCGATATCTAATGGGCAGAAGTAGTCGAGAACCGTCTGTACCAGGTAGGCATCATCTTGTGGATGGCTGAGGTGATGGTAAATAAAACCTTGTTGTAAGCTGGTGGCGGTATGTATTGATTCAATGGCATAGGTCTCTTCCAGTAAACGCAACTGTGCTAGGCTCAAATTTTCTACTGGGTAGTCACTGGGGGTTTTTATGCTTCCTTTATCGGCGGCAATACAAGCCTGCGTAATAACATCGGTTAGTGCTTGCTTAAAATTAAGAGAAAATAAATCGGCAATCTCTTGAGTAAGATAGCTGTCTATAGAAAAACTAAGCGTACCTTCAGTGATCAAACCATTAATATTGAGTGAAAATGGGGGAAGATTCGTTTTTGCAATTTGCCTGCCTGAATTTTCTGTTACTATTTCCCAATTTTCATTGGTGGTTATTTTAATCACTGAGGGTTGGCTATTATCTGAAGAATTACCATACTGCCCAAGATAGTTAAAGCTGACCTGTGGTAGTGCTGAATTATTTAGGCACCCTGCTTTTCTTAATGCGCCAAAACCAATGCCTTTATTGGGTACAAGACGTAAATATTCCTTTGTGGCTATAATTGTTTGTTCAATATCTGTATTTATGTCGCTATATTTGTTTCCTTGTATAGTGTTCTGAAGACATACAGGGTACATTGTTGTAAACCAGCCAAGGGTTCGTGATGTATCAAGGCATTCGTCAATATACTCTCTTCCATGCCCTTCAAGGATGATGTGACACTTTGTATGATTAAAGCTAACGCTGAAAGCGCGGCTTAAGGCACTTAATAATAAATCATTTATTTCTGTGTTGTAACCTAGGTTAGCCTTATGCAAGAGGCTATCTGTTAGGGAGATAGACAGGCTTAAATTGTTTTTTGTTAACGTATTCTCTAATATTAAGTTTTCATTAGTTGCTTTGTTTTGGGAGTTGTTTTGAGAGTTGTTTTGAGAATTTTTTGGAGAGTTATTTTGAGAATTGCTCTTTATTAAAGAATTCAGTGATGCCTGATCACTGAGTACTTGGTTCCAATAATTTGCTTCGGATTGGTTTTCTTTGGCGTAACGGTCAACCGCTTCAACCCACTGACGATAGCTGGTTGTTTTCTTTAATAGAGATTTGTTATTTAACTTTTTGTTTAATAAAAGCCGCTGCATATCATCTGCAATAATACGCCAGGAGACCGCATCGATAATTAAATGATGAAATGCGAAAAATATTCGTGCGCTACCGTCCTTATAGCCATTTACGTGTCCTGCACACCAGAGCGGCCCATCATTTATATTAAAATCACTTTGCCAATCAGATAATATAGTCTCTATCTGTTCTTCAATTAGGTTTGAAATGTCGAGATGTTTTAGTGATGTATGCGATTTATCAACGGAGTTTTGATATGTCTGAATTATTTTGCCTCCACCACTCGCTTTGTTGTTTTTTGAAAAGGAAAATGTCAGGCGTAAAACATCATGTTGTTCAGTCAGAGAATGCAGTGCTTCTTTAATGCTTTTTTGATCAAGATTGCCGGATACCCTCAAAAGAAAAGACTGATTGTAGTAGTTTTTTTGGTTCCAATTCTGATCGAAAAACCACTGCTGTATGGGTAGTAACCCAAACCCTCCGCTTAGGTTACCTTGTTCAGCGTTTATCTTTACTTCATCTTTAATTTTTTCAAGGTGTTTAGCCAATTTTGCAATAGTTGGTACATCAAAAATATCTTTAATACGAACGTTTATTCCTGAATCTCGTAAGCGAGAGACCAACTGTATACTTAAAATTGAATCGCCACCGATACGAAAAAAATTATCTTTAATGCCTAATTTATCCATACCTAAAAGATCTTGCCAAATTAAACATAACTTCTTTTCCAGTGGGCTTTGAGGGGCTAGATAATGGTCATGTTCAAAAAAATCTGGCTCTGGAAGTGCCTTTCTATCCAGCTTCCCGTTTATTGTTAAGGGAAGACTATGCAAAGGGATAAAGACATCTGGAATCATATAAAGAGGAAGAGATAGGGACAGTGTTTCACGCATGATATCAGCGTCAAAAGAGACCGTATCTTGCGTGACGATATACGCGGCCAAATAGCTTTTGTTTTTATGTTTAAAATGTAGAACAGAGCATTGCTTAACTTCTTTAATTGCTATTAGCCGATTTTCGATTTCGCTTAGTTCGACGCGGAACCCTCGTATTTTTACTTGGAAATCGTTCCTTCCCAAATATTCTAGATCGCCACTTGGTAGCCAACGAACGAGATCGCCGGTTTTGTATAGCCTTGTATAACCTTTTTGTTTATCTTCCTCACTGGCGAAAGGGTTATCCACAAAAACTTTTTCGGTAATGTTTTGTTGGTTCAGATAGGCTCTAGCCAAACCAGCACCACCGATATAAAGCTCTCCGACAACACCAATAGCAACCTGCTTCTGTAAAGAGTTTAATACGTAAAGTTTAACATTGGGATAAGCTTTACCTATGCCCTTGTCCTCAACTACGCCCTCAACTACACCCTCAACTACGTTTTTGTTAGCATGGTTTTTGTTAGCATGGCTTTTATTAGCATGGTATGCCGTTGCAAACATTACTCCCACGGTGGCTTCGGTTGGGCCGTATTCATCAATAATTGTGGTGGTATATGATGACAGCTCTGAAATACCTTCTTGTGTTAATGCCTCGCCGCCCAATAGAAGGGTTTGCAGATGGACATCCGACTTGGAAAGTAATATACGGGCAAGACTAGGTGTTGTTTTTACAAAGTCTATTTTATTTTTGATAAGGTGTTTCTGGAAGCTATGACTGTCTCGAATATCGTCACTATAGATGTAAATACTTGCACCAAGGAGTAGTGGACAAAGAGTTGTTGTTACGGACAAGTCAAAACAGTAATTAGAAGAGAAATCGACGCGCTTATATTCGGTGTCCAGGCGTGTACTCAAACTATTTGTATAATTTAAGACGCTCCGTTGTTCAACCATAACCCCTTTGGGCATACCTGTTGTTCCAGAAGTGTAGATAACATAAGCTAGGTTATCTTTTTGGCAAATATCTAGAGGTATGTTATTTATTGAGGAATAAGAACCATCTTCATTAAGGTCTGGACTATCCAATGACACACTGTAAACACATGTCAATAATGGGCTCTCGTTAATCCAGGTTGTTAATTTCTCTTGGTAAGACGGTTGTGTGAGTACAAGTTTGCATGACGTATCACTCAATATAAATTGAGTTCTGTCTTTTGGATAGTCCGGTGCAATTGGTACGTAAGCTGCGCCTACTTTTAGTATGGCTAAAATACTGACAAGCATTTCATTACTTCGATCAAAATATAGGGCGATCAAAGTGTCCGATAGTATTAATTCTTGCTCTTGGGTTCTATAGTATTTGCGTATACGATTCGCCAAAGCTTCCGCTTTTTTATCCAATTCGTGATAAGTCAGTGAATTGTTATCACAAACAAGGGCTATTCTATTAGGGTGCTTTATCACACAATCTTTAAAGCGATGGCTTAAGCTTATCTCAGGAAAATAATCTAACTCCGTTTTATTCCATTTTTTCAGTAAGCAACCATCATCTGCGGGCAGAATATCGAGTTGAGCCACTATTTTATTGGGGTTTTCAACGAATTCAGTTAAAACTAATTTATATATATCAGCAAAACGTTTGATCGTGCTTTCTTCAAAAAGGCTGATGGCGTAATTCAGCCCTCCTTGTAAACTGGAATCACTTTCCGAAAAATATAGGCTTAAATCATATTTTGCTGGTTGATAGAATGTTTTTTCTTCATCTAGACCTGAAGCACAAAATGGTAGTTTGTCGAGTATATTTTTTTCAACTGTAGGGTTATTCTCAAAACCCTGTAGACTGAACGATACTTGAAAAATAGGGTGTCGAGAGGTATCTCGTTCAATATCGAGTGAGTCTACTAGTTTTTCAAACGGCAATTCCTCATGAGATTTTGCCTCGCTAACTATTGAGTGAACCTGTTGAATAAAAGTATTTAACCTATCGCTGCTATCAATATTTGCTCTTAAAGCAAGTGAGTTAACAAAGAAGCCAATTAATGGCTGTGTTTGTGATTGAATACGATTATCTGTTGGTGTGCCAATAATAATATCATTTTGCCCGGAAACATTAGCCAGAGTGATATAAAATGCACTCAACATTACTGTATAGAGTGTTGTCTGATTTTCTTTGGCCAGGTTTTTCAGTTGACTGGATAATTCTTGTGTCAGTTTAAAGTGAACGTCCCTCCCCTGATAATCCACATGGTTTGCGCGTGGTTTATCGTAGGGCAGGCATAATGTCTCATAGTTGGAAAGAGTATTTTTCCAGTAATCAAGAAGGTATTCTAAAGCCTCCCCTTGCAAACTTTGACGCTGCCAACAGGCATAATCTGCATAGCTAATATCCAGTTCAGGTAAAGCCTTTTCTTTCCCGTTGGCAAGGCTGTGATAGATTTCTGCAAGTTCTTTGAAAAATATCCCTGTTGACCAACCGTCAAAAGCAATATGATGCCATAAAAGAAGCAGATAGTTTTTATCGGATAACGAATAGGTGCAGACTCTAAAGGGTATCTCATGCTCTAGAGAAAACGGTTGGGAAATATCTTTTTTTACGTTTGCGGTTAGATCGTTTTGTGTTTCACAATTTTGTTGGGATATGTTTATCCATGTATCAGTAATTTCTTGATAATCATATTTTTCTATTGTGTTAGATAAAGTGTTACGTGAAGTTTTATAACATGTTTTAAGGATACTATGGCGGTCAGCAATAGCATTGATTGCCTTTTCAAGAAGGTTTACATTTAACTCTCTCAGTTGCACGAAATAAGGAATGTGATAGGCATTACTACCCTCTTCGAAACGCTCAACAAAAAGAAGACGTTCCTGCGAGAAAGATAAAGGATACACTCTATCTTTTGATACCGGGATACGTGCAGAATTAGATAATTTTGAACAATTGGGATTTTCGTTCAAATATTCTGCAAGACTGGAAATAGTCTGTCGTTCAAAAATGGTGCCTATTGGAAGTTCTATCTCCATTTTAGTTTCGCATAAGGCACACAAACGTACTGCGTTAATTGAATTTCCGCCAATCTGGAAAAAATTATCATAAATGCCAATGCGATCCAAACCGAGGACTTCTTGCCAGAGAGCATTCAATGCCGTTTCCAATTTATTTCGCGGAGCGCAATAGATTTCACCACTATCAAATTCTACTTTAGGCAAAGCTTTGCGGTCGAGTTTTCCATTTATGGTCAGTGGCAGGTGAGCGACAAATATAAAACTACTTGGGATCATATAATCCGGTAATTTTTCCGATAGCGCCTGTTTTAATGCTTTAATATTGCTTTTCCTATCCCCGGACTCAAATACAATATAAGCAGCTAGAATTTTCTGCTTATCAACAATACAATCAATGACTGCGCACTGCGCTACACCCTTTAACGTTAATAGAACCTTTTCTATTTCACCAAGTTCTATACGGAAACCCCGTATTTTCACCTGTAAGTCGTTACGACCTAAGTATTCTAAGCTTCCTTGCTTTGTCCAACGCACTAAATCTCCGGTTCTATATAACCGTGAATATTCTGTAACAGTATTTTCACCAAAACTGGGTTCGTTAATTAACGGCAAGGTGATAAAACGTTCTGCATTTAACTCCGGTCGGTTTAAATAGCCGCGCGCAACTCCGGCACCACCGATATATAACTCTCCCGGCGCTCCAATGGGTACGGGTTTTTGAGCTGAGTTGAGTACATATAATTGTACATTTGATAATGCCTTGCCAATCCAATTTGCTTTATCTCCTGTGCGAAAGGTATGGGTAGTTGCACATACACTTGCTTCGGTTGGACCGTAAGCATTAATCACTGTGTTGTTTTTGTTAAACTTTTTTAAAACTTCAATTGATGGCGTTTCTCCTGCCGTCACCAATACTTTTAATGAACTCAATTTATCTGCATCTATTTGTGCAAGCACTATAGGTGGTAAAGTTGCAAGTTCAATCGAGTTTTTTTGAATAAGTGCGCTTATCGCTCGTGAGTCTTTCCTTTTTTCGTTGCAACACAGGTATATTGTGTGGCTACATAGAAAGCTAACAAATAGTTCAGATACACTGGCATCAAAAACATAGGAAGAAAATTGTAAAGAACGTGTGTAATGTTTTGCTTTAAATCGCTCCACTTGAGCTTGGCATAAATTAACAGCATTCCCATGGTTAACCATTACACCCTTTGGTAACCCACTGGTGCCTGAAGTGTATATAACATAGGCCAGATCTGCGGCGGTACTAATATGTTCAAGGTTGGGGAGAGATCCGCTTGTGCTATAACGCACCTTTTCGCTATCAAACGACATAACTTCAGTATGAGAATTGGCACCCTTGTCCGATTCTTTAATCCAGCTTTGCAACTTTTCTGCATAGTGAGTATGAGTAATAACAAAGGAGCTTTTAGTATCCGCCAGTATAAAATCCACACGTTCCCGTGGGTAATCAGGAGCGATTGGCACGTATGCTCCACCGGCCTTTAATACAGCAAGTATAGCGATAATCATATCCAAGCTAGGGTCAAGGTATAACGAAATCAGCGTATCTGCTTTGAATTTCTCACCATATTTTTGTCGATAGTTTTCACGAAGTATTAAGGCGAGATGATTGGCTTGGTCGTTAAGTTCCGCATAGTTTAATACACTATCTTTGTAGACTAGGGCCTCAGCATTGGGTGTGAGTTTAACCTGCTCTTCAAATACTGCTTGTAAGCTTGGATATTGCGGGAATGTTTTATAGGTTTGATTCCATAAACCCAGCTTCTGATAGTCGCTGTTGGAAACTACGTCTATTTGAGAGAGGCTTTGCTGTGTATCGCTTGTAAATGCTCGAACTATTTTTTCAAAAGTTTCTGAGATACTTACAATTGTACTTTGATCAAACAAGCTACAGGCATAATTAAAACCACAAATAATACCGTCGTCGCTATCCTGGACAAATAAACTTAAATCAAATTTCGCCGGTGTGTAGAGTTCGTTATTAATATCAACAGCATTAAATGGCAAAGCGGTTACTGCTTCCGATTTCTCAGAGCCAAAGTTTTGGAGGCTAAATACAACCTGAAAAAGTGGATGGCGTGAAGGGTCTCGCTCAAGGTTTAATTCTTCTACCAATTTTTCAAAGGGCAAATCCTGATGTCGTTTAGATTCGGTTACTAGTTGGTGAACTTTAGCAATTAATGATTTAACACTATTTTCAATGTCAAGTTGGCAACGCAATACGAGAGAGTTAACAAAGAAACCTATCAAATTCTGTGTTTGTGCATGATGTCGGTTATCTGAAGGTGTTCCAATAATAATATCTTTCTGTCCACTGAAGGTCGAAAGCGTAAGATAAAATGCACTTAGCAATAGCGTATAAAGGGTTGTTTCTTCTTTTTTTGCCAGATTCCTGAGTTGTTCTGATAATGCATGAGGCAAACTTAATATATAGTCTTCTCCGTCAAAATTAATTTTATTGGGACGTGGTCTATCAGTATAAAGCGTGAGCGCTTCGTGGTTAGATAGTTTATTTTTCCAATAAGTTAGGTGTTTCTCTAGTGTATCACTTTGTAAAGTGTCTCGCTGCCACTGGGAAAAATCGGCATAACTTATATCAAGATCGGGTAAATCATTTGTTCTACCCTTTAAAAAGCACTGATATAAATGGCTCAGCTCTCTCTGGAAAATATCTATTGACCAACCATCAAAAGCAATGTGATGCCACAAGAAAAGTAAGTATCGTTTTTCCTCCCCATCAACCTCACAATGGTATTGATAAATACGCAGGGGCATGTCATTTGCTAGGTCAAATGGACAGGCGATATCCTTTTTTACTCTGTTAACAAGTGTGCCCTGTTCAACTTCTACAACGCTTTTAATGGGTATTTGGGCGTCAAGAGTTATTTGATATTCGTTGCCATCTTTGTCAACTTTAAAGACAGTCTTTAAGGTTTTTTGACGTTCACCAAGTAGGCGAATCGATTTCTCAAGAATATCTAGCTGACACGAAGAATCAAGCTCTACAAAATAAGGAATATGGTAGGCGCTGGCACCAACTTGTAAGCGTTCGACAAAAAGTAATCTTTCCTGAGCAAAAGATAATGGTGCAGCATCCAGATCCGTTAAATCAAAAAAATTATCCTGGGAAAATATATTTTTAACGGTAAGATATTCTAGCAATGAATTTTTATTGTTTCTAATTTCATCGATCAATATGTCACTTGGGTTTTGCTCGCCAAACCCCAACTCTATTGCACCACCTTCTACCCAAACTGATAGGTCTTCATTTTTAATTTTTTTCAGTAATGACAACATAATTATATCCTTACCCTTCTTTTTTGCGATTCTTTTTTTTGTTTTTTGTCGGTGCGAGTCGGAATAACAACCGCTTTTTCAAGGCTTCTAGATATGTTCGAAATGGTCTTTTTCTCAAAGACCAAATCAACGGGAAGGTCCATCTGTAATTGTTGTCGAACAGAAGCAACCATTCTAATAGAGTTAATTGAATTTCCGCCTAAGCTAAAGAAGTTGTCGCTAATCCCAACTTTTTCAATGTTTAGTATTTCTTGCCATATTTGACATAGTTGAGACTCAATTTTATTACGAGGAGCGAGATAGTGGTTTTGTATAATAACGTCAACATCTGGTAGAGCGTTTTTATCCAACTTTCCATTTATGGTCAGTGGTATGGAGTCTATCTGTTTATATACAGTTGGAATCATATATTCTGGCAAGTGATCCGCTAAAAATTCTCGCAATGTATCAATTTCATTCTCGCCAAAACAGCTTGGATCAGTAACGACAATAAAGGCAACTAAATAACTATTTCCCTGTTTTTTTGTTTCGACAACAACTGTTTGCGCAATCGTATCAGATTCACATATCACACTTTCAATTTCAGCAAGCTCTATTCGATTTCCTCGTATTTTGATCTGCCCATCATTTCGACCAAGATATTTAAGGTTGCCACTAGGTAACCAGCAAACTATGTCACCTGTTTTATAAAGTCGAAATTTTTGGTTTTGATCCGCAGCCAATAATGGCGCTTGCTTTGTCTGCAAATCAACATCATATTCAATAAACCTTTCATTTGTGAGTTCGGGTAAGTGCCGATATCCTCGGGCCAAACCTGCCCCTGCAATATATAATTCTCCTGGAGCGCCTACTGGAACGGGATAACCGTATTTAGAGAGAACGTAGATGCTTGTACCATCAAAAGGCTTACCAATATTTCCCCCATCTTGTGACGATTGAACTAGATGAGACGTCACCTCCCCTGTTTCTGTAGGGCCGTAATAGTTGATAATACGAGTCTCAGTTAGATCAATATTTTCCAACTGTTCGTGGGTAAGGTTTTCACCGCTAAAATAAACTTGTTTGACTGTTGTGGGTAACGATTTGAACTGGGTGAATACGGAATACTGTGAAGGAACAAAATGACAAGCGTTGACCAATTCATTTTCTGCCGTCTGTACAATTTCTTCAGGGTCAAAGCTTGATTCAGCAATAACCAATTTTGCCCCTACAAGTAAATGACTAAAAATATCCGATACGGAAACATCAAACACATAGTTTGTTTTAAACAAATAGGTATTGCCCTCAGTAGATCCTAGCCGTGACATGGTTAAGTTTCTAGAGGCGCTGGCGGAATGAGTTATCTCTACACCTTTTGGTTTTCCGGTTGTTCCCGAAGTATAAATAACATAAGCCAAGTCAGATGCTTCACTCAGTATTTCTGTTTTGGCGTTATCCTCTTTTTCTTTTTTATTAATATAGTAATGATTGTTATCGACTTCGATTAAATAAGGCTTTCTATCAGTGTTGGTTTTTTTAGAACTGACACCTTCATCACAGGAAATAATAGCGTTGAGTTTTTCTTTGTAGTTCTTTTGGGTAATAAGTAATACTGCTTCGGTATCGTCCAAAATATGGCGTACACGTTGTGCAGGAAAATCCGGTGCAATGGGTACATAAGCTGCACCTGATTTCAAAACCGCCAATATGGCAATAATCATATCGAACCCACGATTTAGATAAAGAGGAATCAAGGTATCTGGCGTTAGTTCGGAACCATTTAATTTTTTATATTCTTTACGAATGCCAGTGGCCAATTGATCCGCTTTTGTATTTAGCTCTTGATAGCTCAGTTTTTCTTTTTTAAATATTAATGCAACCTTATCGGGTGTCCGTTTAACCTGCTCTTCAAATAGACTATGTAGGGTCTTATCGAGTGGGTAGGCAGTTTTTGTCATGTTCCAATCCGTTAACCTGGTTATATCTTCCTTCGTTAGAGTTTGAAATATTTGTTTGGAAATAGACCCTCTGGCCTCTTTTAATTCGCTGATTCCAGATTTTAAATAATTTAGTATTTGTGATAATGCTCCATCATTTAAACTGTTTTCGTGAGAGTTAAGGGCCAAATAGAAGCGATTGTTATCCCGAATAATATTTAGCAATAATGGAATATCTATTTTTTCATGACCTCTTTCTTGTTGATAGGCTGGTATCCCGTTCCTATCTTTAGATTCAGAGCTGGCAGTAATATGAAAGTGAATATAATTGAACGCACACTGGTAAACATCGTGATCTTTTTTAAGTTGCGCTTTAATTTCCGCATAGGGTAGCGCTTTGTATTGAAGTATTTCCGATTTTTCTTTGGCTATTCTGGCTATGTTCGATTGAATTGAGTATTCCTCATCTGGATATAATTTGGCTCGAAAAGGAATGGTATTTAGGAATAAACCGATTAATTTATCGCCCCCCTGTTTTTCTAGACGATTATTGACGACAAGCCCCAATGTGAGATCGTCAATACTCTGTAGCAGACATAAGGCCCTATGGTAGAGAGTCAGAAATACACAATCTACGGATATTCCCATTTCATTTGCAATGGCTAATACCGCCTGTGATTCATCCAAGGACAGTGCGTACTGGCTTTGCTCAACATTACTTTTTTCTACATCACTTTTTTCAACATTGTTTTTTTCAATATTGTTTTTTTCAACATTGTTTTTTTCAATATTGCGCCCCTTTGCGTATTCAGGTTTTACAATTGGATAAAGCGGTGGCTCATAGTCTTCTAAATACGTACGCCAAAAACAAATTGTTTTTGAATCCTGGATTGCCATACGCTCGTTACGAACATATTCGCCGTAGCTTAGCGGTAGTTTCTTTTCATCACTCTGTGAATTATTATCGTGTGAGCCCTGGTTACATTTGTATGCATACTTTGATACAAATTCGCTAAGCAAGCTTGCCACACTCCAACCATCAACACAGACATGGTGAAAGGAGAAGGTTAAACGAAACGAAGATTCTTCTACATTACTCACTAATAGGCGATATAAGCCTGGTATAGAAAAATCAAATGGTCGAGCCTGTTCGTGAGATATAATCTTGTCGATATTCCAGTTTTGCATACTCTCAGAAGCTAATATCTCGATATTAGGCTCTAATTTAGTGTATACAAGTGCAATATAAGCATCGTCCTTATCTTCAATAAAAGCCGTTCTTAATGCTTCGTGTCGATTAATAAGTTCTCTAACTAGACTGGTAAACAAATCCTGTTGAAAAGAAAAGGGAATATGATAGTTAAAAATATCATGGTAGGTACTCTTTTCTAGCTTAGATTCAAGCAGCATACCAATTTGCATTCTTGCAGCAGGAAAAGCGTCGGCAAGTTTGTTATATTCTTCAGGCAAATATTGCATTAATTCTTGTTTTTTCTCCTTCCCAAGTAGAGAAAATGCTTCGTAAGTTACTTGGAAGTCCTCATATTTTATATGCTGCTGCAAATCTCTAATTGTCGGCGTGGAAAAAAGTTCTTGTACGCCAAAGTACAGCCCCATTGTTCTCGCTTTGGCGATAATACGAATGGCAAGAATGGAGTCGCCGCCGATACGGGAAAAATTATCCGTAACACTGACCCTGGTGAGGCCCAGTATCTCTTGCCAGCAGTTACACAATTTTCTTTCCGTTTCGTTGGCGGGTTCAACATAGTTATCAATATTGTTGAATAACGGTGTGGGTAGTTTATCTCTGTCTAATTTTCCACTTGCGTTTAATGGAATTTCGTCAATAACAATAAATACACTGGGCAGCATGTATTCCGGTAATTTTGCAGTGAGGTATTTTCTACAATCCTGTTGGCAAACTCGATCATTTACATAGGGTTTACTGACAACGATATAGGCAACAAGATATTTGCTGCCATCATTTTCACGTTCACTATCGATTACAAAAGCGCGTTTTACTTCTGGCATAGCACACAAAGCCGCTTCTATTTCACCAAGTTCAATACGATGGCCCCGAATTTTCACTTGAAAGTCATTGCGACCAAAGTACTCTAGCTCTCCATTCGCTAGTCGTCGAGCGGTATCGCCGGTCTTATATAACCGCCGTTCAACAGAATATTTTTCTGTGGAGTCCACCCAGGATGCGATGAACCGCTCAGCGCTTAAGGCATCACGATTAAGGTAGGATTGTGCTAAACCTGCGCCGCTAATGTACAGCTCTCCCGGTACACCAATAGGAACGGGAATCATGTTCTCATCTAGAATATGAGTTTGCATATCCGGTAAGGGTTGGCCAATATTGGAGGACAAGCCATCATCGGTTAAGGAAAGGGGTTTGTAAGTAACATGCACCGTAGTTTCGGTTATGCCGTACATATTAATTAGCTGAGGCTTTTTATCACCATAGGCATTCCACCAAGTTTGCAGGCGTGCAATATTGAGTTTGTCGCCACCGAAGATAATGTATCTTAAATTTTCAATATTAAAATGATCATCTATGGCGGTATCTGCAAGTGCATAAAACGCGCTAGGGGTTTGGTTCAATACCGATACTTTACGTTCACTGCAAAGCTGAAGAAATTGCGATGTATCTCGAACACAGTTTCGTGAAGGTAACACGAGTTCGCCACCAAAAAGTAAGGCTCCCCAAATTTCCCATACACTAAAATCAAAAGTATATTCGTGAAACTGCACCCACACATCATTCTGATTAAATTGGAAATGGGTATCCGAACTTGCAAACAGACGTTGAACATTATGGTGAGATTGTGGAACACCTTTTGGTACACCTGTTGTGCCAGAAGTATAAATAACGTAAGCAGGGTCATTAGCTTGGCTTAAGTTGTCTATAGCATCAGGCTTTGCGTCTTGGCTAATATGGGTAAAGCAATTCGAATTATTTTTTTCCTGTAAGCATAACAATATGGGTGGGTTTTCTAATGCTTCAATAACACAGTAAAGTTTTTCCCGGAGTGCGCTCTGAGTCAGACAAAGAAAGCTTGAAGAATCTTCAATAATAAATTGACTTCGATCATCGGGATAGTTCGGAGAAAGGGGTACGTAGGCTGCCCCCGCTTTTAATACTGCCAGTATCGAAATGATCATTTCAATACCACGTTCGAAATACAGCACTACAAATGTACCTGCTGGCATTTCTTTGTTGTATTTATTCCGATACTCATCCCTAATAACGTGCGCCCAGCGCGTTGCTTGTTCGTCAAGCTCTCGATAAGTCATTATTGGCTTTGGATTCATCTCAGTGCCAATATCATCAGAACCTATACCATAGCTGAGTGCCGTTTTATCCGGGTAGTTTCTCACACACTCTTCAAATTGAGCGTGAAGTGTTTTGTTGTTCGAATAATTTCGTTTGCTTGAATTCCAACTTTGCAATTTTTTCGTGTCTTTATTGCTTAACTTTAATAAAGTATTTGAAACACCACGGATAAGCTCTGTAATGTTTTCTTTGATATAGACAACTATCTGGTCGAAGAGAAGCGAATCGACTCGTTTAGCATCGGCTTTTACGGATAAATAAAATTGTTCCGATTCTCGTGATACCCGAAGTACAAGGGAAATATTTGTTTTTTCAAAGTCATATATGCTTTCTACTGTACCTTTGAGTTCTTCTGATATGTGGTCGCGCTCAAAATGCACATAATTGAATGCACATTGAAACAGATCGTTTTGTTTTTTTGCCATATTTTTGATATGGCTGTAAGGCATGGACCTATATTGCATTAGCTTATTTTTTTCAACAGCTAGGTTACTTATTATTGTTGCAAAGTCACCTTCCGTCCGCTTAAGTCGGAGAGGTATTGTATTGAGAAATAAACCTAATAGTTTATCTCCGCCGTCTTGTTCTAAACGATTATTTACAACAAGCCCAATGCTTAATTCATTCGCATTGTATAATCGACACAAAACCTGGTGGTAAATAGCAAGAAAGATACAGTCAACAGAGACATTCAGTGAGCTTGAAATATCAAGCAATGTTTTGGAATCATTGGTTCCTATTGTATTTTCGGCTAGCAAAAGGTTGGCGCCGGTTGAATTTTTATTCGTATTTTCCGCACCAATAAGCATAAAACTGGGTTGATCGTAACCCTTGAGATAGCCTTCCCAAAAGCTCTGCATTTTAGGGTCGTCCATCGTTTTTCTTTCCGCCAAAACATATTCGCCATATTTTGGTAATACGTTGGTCTGCGGGGTAGTATTAACGCATTTATTGAGATAGGCAGAAATAAAATCTCCTATAAATAGATTAATACTCCAACCATCCAAAATGGCATGATGAAAAGATATATTTATTCGAAACTGATTTTCCCCCTCATTTTCTAAGGTAACAATTCTATCTATTAAGAAACGCCATAAACCTGCTTCTCCAAATGTAAAAGAGCGTATATGCTCTTGTTCAGTCAGCTCACCAAGTGTTATTTTTTCCGTAAGAATTTCTATGTTGGGGCTAATGTCATTTTTGACAAAGGCGAGATAACCTGCATCTTCATCCTCAATAAAACCTGTTCTTAAGGTTTCGTGTTTACGAATTATTGGGCGAAGGATTTCTAAAAATTCTTCTTGATTAAATTCAGCATGTACGATAAAACTGAATAGATCGTGATAAACTCCATGATTTTTTCTAGACTCCAGTAGCATACCAAGTTGCAATTGAGTCGCGGGATAGCTGTCGATACATTGCAAAATATTGTGTGAGTGTAAATGTGATTTCTGCTTGGCACTTAATAGTGAATAAGCCTCATAATTATTTTCCTGTTGCTCATTGAGTGTATTTTTGTTTTGTTTAATCAACTCAGCTAGTTCTGAAATTGTCTGCTTACTAAATATATCGCCAACTGAAAATAGCATACCCTCTTGTTTAGCCGCTGCAACAAGTCGAATAGCAATAATTGAATCACCACCTAGTTGGAAAAAATTTTCATTGGTTCCCAGGGTATCTATGTCAAGGTTTTGTTTCCACAAAGAACATAGCCTACGTTCAAGGTTGTTCTCTGGCACTTTGCGTTCAATTTCTGAAATATTTGGTGAGGGTAACTGTTTGTAGTCAATCTTACCGTTTGCGCTCAAAGGAATTTCGTCTAAAAGAATATAATGTTTTGGAAGCATATACTCCGGTAACTGTTCTCGAAGATGGCAATTTAGAATATCGTCAATGGAATGACTGTTTAACTGGCTTTCACTTTTTTGTCGTAAAACTGGATTAATCTTACCCAAAGTGAAACAATAATTGATGCCTTCGCGTGGTACATAACCAAGAGTACAACTGCCAATATTCTCTTTATATAGTGCCTCTGAAATACGTTGTGTCCAATATGCAGAACGAACAAGTTGGCAAGCTTTAGATTCTCCCTTTAATACTACAAGACCAGATGCCTGACTGAGAATTTGTATTTGATAGGATAAGCGTTCTTTTATGTTCATAGATGATAAATTAATATCAAAGCTTTCCCCGCATAAGTCAGTCCCATCGTTTAACAATAATTCAAAATCACAACGAGAAAGATAATCGGATATTGACCTTTTGTTGTTTTTATTTTTAGTGCGGCTATATACATTTACCCGTGCCAGTACAGAGTTGTCTGTATTTATATCTTCATTAATAATAAGTTCACAATCCAATTCCAATTTTTTTAATCCTTTATCAACAAAGGCAAGTATATGTCCTAAGTCGAGATAGGCTAGACGCAATGATTGGTCGCCGTATAAGGCTTGAATTGCAGGTAAGTGAAGCTGAAATTCTAGCGAAAAGGAAAATTCGTCACTGCTGAAAAGATGTGTGGCATTATTCTCTGTAGGGGCAAGGTAATAATCGACAGGGTGATAATAATACCGCCCTACTTTGAAGTCTGATTGGTTATCATAAAAATGCACATAGGTTTGAATTGCGTAAGTACTCCCTGCGGAGGGGTACAGGTATTTTGGCAAAACCTTATCGTCTAATTTCAAACCACTCAGTAAAGCCAAGAGCGTTTCAATCGCTTTTAGTGAAGTTTGTTGACCTTTATATTCATTAATACCTTGCCTAGATGCAACGTTTGAACTTGAAGAACTAAATTCTCGATTGAACAGGTCTGATAGTGAAGCGTGATCTAGCCCAAGAGGCTCCCCGGTAAATTCCCGATAGCTTTTTCTTTCTCTATAGGCATTTTCATCTTGAGTCAATATTGTAAATGTGTACTCTGCTTTCAGGTCTCGTCTTAATCCTCGTTGCCCTAACTTAAATTCATTTGGGTCTATATTTTTATTCTTTCCGGTTCTCTTTCCCGTTCTCTTTCTCGTTGATAACGCCGCCGACTTGGTATTGTCCTGGTTTTTTAGGGTTACATATGCCGCAACCTGATTTGATTTAATAGTACACAGGGATTTCCCAATGCCTTTGATTTCATCAAGCTTGGATGAAATTTCTCCAAGCTCAACTCTATAACCATTTATTTTGACTTGACTGTCCTTACGGCCAAGAAACTCTATATATCCTGCATTATTCCAACAGCCAATATCCCCTGTTTTATACAGCCTTCCAAGAGAGGGATGTTTGATAAAACTTGCCGAGGTTTTTTCTCTGTCTTGCCAATAATTTTGCGCCACACCCATGCCGCCAATAACAATTTCTCCTTTTACCCCAATAGGGCAATGCTCGTACCAGTCATTGAGCACATACATTTTTTGTGAAGGCATTGCATAACCGTAAGGAATGGAGGCCCAGTTTGAGTTTACTTCTTTAATTTCATACCAAATAGACCATATACTGCCTTCTGTTGCTCCACCCAAACTAACCACCTTGGCAGAGCGAGCATTGGATTTAACTTGCACGGGCAGAGATAGAGGTATCCAGTCCCCACTCATCATCACCAGTCTCAGGGAGTCCATATGCCAACCTTTTTGCTGCGCACAATCTACCAGCAATTGCATTAATTGCGGCACGGTATTCCACAGGGTTATGTTGTGTTGTTGAACTAATTCAAGCCAGTGTTCTGGTTCTTTAGTTTTTTCTTGGAGAGGAAAAACGATACAGGCTCCCGCAGCCAGCGTACCGAAAAAATCATAAACAGAAAGGTCGAAGCTTAACTCTGACAATGCAAATATTTTATCGGATCGATTGAGGTTAAACCGTTCATTAACCGATAAAACTGTATTGACAACACTCCGATGAGAGAGAGTTACCCCTTTAGGTTTGCCAGTACTGCCTGATGTAAATATCACGTAGGCAATATCGTCCAGAGCAACTTTGGGAAGCCCATCGCTCGAAAACGAAATAGAGATGTCTTCACTAATATCTTCGATAATATGCCAGGTATAGGCGCTGGCTAGAGGGTTATTTTTAATTTGATCTTCGTACTGTGAGCGTGACACTAATACCTGAGTCACTCTTCCCTCTTCCAGTATTGAATTGATACGCGCTAGTGGCCAGTCTATATGCAATGGTAAATAGCCCGCCCCAGCTTGCATGATCCCCAGAACGGACGATACTTGAACGAACCCTTTTTCGCTTAAGACTGCAATTAAGGTGTTGGTATAAAACGAAAGATTTTCGTATAGTGCAATATTTTGCTGTAGATGGTTAGCGATTCGGTAGCTGGTTTGTTTCAGTTTGTTGTAGCTGTATTTACCCAAAGCATCGATTACAGCCGTATTTGTTCCCTCTGCGTCCGAATGTTGAAAACAAATATCAATTAAGTTCTGCGTGACTTCTTGTCGGTATTCACTATTTGCTCCTTCAATTATTTTTTGATCGTGCTGTGCAAGTGGTAATGCAGGTTGGCTTTCCTGCCAATCAAGTTCCGCTAAGGTTTCAATTAGCGTGCAATAATCATTGTGCATTGCTTGAATCGTATCGGTATCAAATAACTGGTTCACATAATCCCATTCCGCTACAAAGCCCTTATCTGTTACATAGGCTTTGTTATCTAAATAAACTTGAGAGGTATGGCTTATGGAATATCCCTGCCCTAAATAACCAGCAAACATTTCTGTATCCGTATTGTTTTTCCCTAATACACTGGTGAGAACATAAGGAGAAATAATTTGACCTTGTGGTATATTTTGTTGTTTGCGAATTAGCCGCTGCACATCAATACCGTCAAATACGTTATGTTCAATATCATTCCATAACCGTTGATGCACTTGGCGGATATTCGCACTCACATTGTTACTGGTGTGACGTTCAAACTGAAATAGTTCTAAAACCGTAAAATCACCTAATATATCGTTAACTCGCTCGTGTAAGGGCATACGGTTAAACAATGTTAGGTTAATACAAACGGAGCCTTGTCCACTCCATCTACTTAAGATTAACCCGTACAGATAAAGAACAACACTGGTTGAACTCAATTGTAAATGTTGCGCTTTGGCTTCAATTTTTTCCCAGACAGTATTTGGAATTACTTTACTTATTCGAGAAAATTGAGGTTTTGATATGTTTTCTGGGCTACAGATTAACGGCAATTGCGCATCAAACTGGTATTCCTTGATTCTCTCTTTCCAGTAGCTTCTCGCTTTATCGAACAGGTCGCTAGAGCGAACTTGCTCGTGTTTTTCTGCATAGAGACCGAAATGTATTGGCAATTCAGGTAAACAGAGTAGATCCATATTTTTGACATTATACAGTTGTATAAATTCTTTAAAAAATATGGCAAAACTTCCCGCATCCATAATTAAGCCGTCAACACTTAAATGAAGGATTGTCTCGTTTTTATTTCGACTAAGTTCAAAACAAAACAAAGGAAAACGACTTACATCGTATTGTTTATCAGATAACTCTTGACGGACTGCCTCTAATTGGGATTTCCCTAATTCGCCGTGATCAACGATAGTATAATGGTCAACGCTGGGTAATATTATCTGCGCATTATCGCTAAAAACCGTTCTAAGTGATGCGTGCCGTTTGATCAATAGATTGAGCGCTTTTTCCAGTTTACCACGATTAATTGAACTAAATAATAATTCTGAATATACCTGTGTAGAAACATTGCCGAGAGAAAACTGATCGGAACGTCCAAATAAATATGCCTGCTGAACATTGGTTAAAGGGTAGCTCTTAGCATCGTTAATACTGTTTTTAGTCTCTTCAATCTGATATTTACTATACTTAAATTTTCCCTGAGACTCTTTAATTAACGACACTGTACGTTCTAATGTTTTACACTCAAAAATATCCCTAACCAACAACTCAGACTGGAAGGTCATATTACACAGACTGACTAATCGAATAGCTAAAATCGAGTTTCCTCCAAGTTTGAAAAAGTCATCCTTAATACCGATTTTTATTTCGCTGCTATCGAGTTTTTTAATGTCTAATACTTCCGCCCAAATATCACATACTGCTTTCTCCAGGGAGGTACTTGCAGCAACATACACTTGCTGTGTAATGTAGTCCGGTTCAGGTAAGCGATTGCGATCCAATTTCCCATTAGCATTTAATGGAAGAGAGTCAATAGTAACAAATACCGATGGTTGCATATTATCTGGCAGAAAAACTTGTATGTCGCTTGCCAATCTATCGACCTCGAAGTCATATCCGTCTGCGATAACAACATACCCAATTAATTGTTCTCTACCCTCTTTACCTCTGACCACAACAACGCTTTGTTTTACTTCAGGCAAAGAGTTAAGCACACTTTCTACTTCGCCAAGTTCAATTCGCTGACCATGTATTTTTACTTGAAAATCATTGCGCCCCAAATACTCTAAATTACCGTCTGCTAACCAACGTACTAGATCACCCGTTTTATACAACTTTCGACTTGACTGTATATCCTCGTTTATAAAAGGGTTATCAATAAAATATTTGTTTGTAAGATCTGGTCGGTTCAAATAGCCGCGTGCCAAACATTCCCCTCCTAAATACAATTCACCAGGAACCCCTACGGGCATCAGCTCTTTCTCAGTATTTAGAACATACATTGTGATATTGTGAATTGCTTTTCCGATAGGAACCTTTTTGTTGCACCCTTGAGCATTGTCAAAATAAGTAGCCGAAATTGCCGCTTCAGTAGGCCCATACAGGTTATGTAAATGGATCGAATTATTATCTGATCTGCCATCAACGCATTTTCGAAATTCGTCTAAATAAACGGAAGTTAGTGCCTCACCAGCGCAAAATATATTTTTTACCGAGTCGGGAATAGACAAACCCTGAAAATTAAGGTGTTGACAAAATACACTGAGCATTGAAGGCACGAAGTGAAGCGTGGTAATTTTTTCCTGTTCCATTAAATCGAGCAATAGAGAAGGTTCTTTATGACTGTCTGGAGCCGCAATGACAATGGTAGCCCCCACCCAATTTGCCCAAAGAAGCTCCCATACAGAAACATCGAAGGTATAGGGCGTTTTTTGTAAAATTTTGTCGAACTGACTTAAGGGTTTATGCTGTTGTCTCCAGTGTATATTATTGACAACCGCACGATGCGATAACATGACCCCTTTAGGTTGACCACTGGTACCGGAGGTATAAATAACGTAGGCTAGATCGTCCGTATTTGAACCATAATTGCCGCCTTTGTTGATTGATAGATTTTCAGAATCAATGTCGATATATATTTCATTGCTGTCAATAAAGGATAATCGTGGGCTATTATCCATTTCATTAATGGAATGAGTTAAGGTCTTAGAAAATCGTTCTTGGCTTAATAATAAGAACGCTTTTGTATCGGCAAGGACAAACTTTAAGCGTTCTTCAGGAAAGTCTGTGCCAATGGGTACATAAGCTGCACCGGCCTTAAATATGGCTAATATTCCGATAATCATTTCGAAACTACGTTCAAGGTAAAGCGCTATCAATGTATCGGCTTTTAGACCCTCATGAAACTGAGTACGATATTCTTCTCGAATAAAACGCGCTAAGCGGTTTGCACGTTGGTTCAACTCTCGATAAGTCATTTCTTCCTTGTTAAAAATAAGCGCACAATACTCTGGGGTACGCTCAACCTGCTCTTCAAATAGTTGATGTAGTTTTTTCTCATAGGGAAAAGGATGGCAATTTTGATTCCAGTCAACAATTTGAGTTTCTCGTTCTTTTTTTGTGAGAGACTGAACATTTGATATTGCTTTGTGTGGTGCATCCACACATTGTTCAAGTACTTTTTGGTAGCGAATCGCTATTTGTGATGCGGTACTCGGATGAAAAAGGCTTAACGCATAATTCAAATTACCAACAATTTCATCCTGACTATCATCAATAAACATACTTAGGTCGAATTTTGCTGGCGTATAGAGGCTCTCATTTTCTTTAAGTTTTAGTGTTTTAAATGGAAGGCCCTCTATTGTGCCGGTATCTTCCCCAAAACTCTGTACACTAAACATAATTTGAAAAATTGGGTGTCGACTGGAATCGCGCTGTACATCGAGAATATCGATCAATTTTTCAAAAGGCAGCCCCTGATTCATCTTGGCCATTGTCACCAGATGATGCACTCGCTTAATAAACGATTCCATTGTTTCGTCTAAATCAAGTTTGGTCCTCAATGCTAAAGTATTAACAAAAAACCCAATTAGATTCTGTGTTTGCTGATGACCTCGATTGTCAGAAGGTGTGCCAATAACAAGATTATTTTTCCCACTTAGGTTTGCTAGGGTCAAATAAAACCCGCTCAGCATTACGGCATAAGGGCTTGCCTCACATCGCTTTGCCAGTGATTTTAAACGATTTGATAATGTTTGATTGAATGTAAAGAAGTGATTTGCACCACTATAGTTCAATTTAGCAGGCCGAGAGTAATCTGTGGGAAGCTCTAAGGTTTCGTAATTTTCAAGCTGATTTTTCCAATAAGTTTCCAGCGGTTTAGCGTTTTCTTCGCTCAAGTTGTGACGCTGCCACAAGGCATAGTCTCTATAAGAAATATCCGTCGGCGGAAGCGATGGCATATCACCATTACAAAATGATAAATATATTTTGGATAATTCATTTAAGAAAATATCCGTGGACCACCCGTCAAAAGCAATATGGTGCCAGATAATAAGTAAATAGGAAGACTGTTGATTTTCATTTAATGGTTGATCGTTAAGCGTATAATGAATAAAACGTATAGAAGCTTCACTGGCTAAGTTAAAGGGTTTTTCAAGTTCGGCCTTGGCGTCTGCCATCATCTGATCATATGATTTTAGCTCTCTATTAATTATGCGTAGATCGTCAGCCAAATATTCCTGAGAATAGTCTCCGTTATCGTCATGTCGATAGATCGTTTTAAGAATAGGATGCCGATTTACTATGTATACAAGTGATTTTTCAAGTGCAGATATCTTGGTTTCTTCGTTTAACGCCGCGAAATAAGGAATATGGTATGCATTTGCTCCTTGTTCATATCCCTCTACGAATAACAATCGCTCCTGCGCAAACGAGAGTGGCCAAGTGCCTTGCTCCGTACGAAATATTTTTCGGTCCTTAAAACTCTGCTGGCTAGTAACCCCGTTTAAATGGAATAGCTTTAACAGGTTTTCTTTGCTCTCTTTAATTTTTGCAATCAGTGATTTATCCAAGGTGGTTGGATCATAGGCTACTTTTAACTCAGAATCTTGCGCCCAAACGGATATTTTCTTTGCCTTTAATTTTTCAAGTAGATTCAACATTATTCTATCCTAAATGGTTATTATTTCTTCCGAAGCTAAGGTATCTTCTTCGAAGTTGCAGAAATATTTCTCACTGATGCTTTCTATGTTTTTAAGCTCGACTAATTGAAGTAATTGAAATTCGTCTCCCAGCAGGGATTGACTGCGCGCAACAAGGCTGACGGCACTAATAGAATTTCCTCCAATCCAGAAAAAATTATCACGAATACCCACATGCTCTATGCCGAGAAGCTCCTGCCAAATTCGACATAGCTCTTCCTGTATTGGTGTGCTTGGTGCTACGTATTTATCTTGCTTACTGAACTCTGGTTCTGGCAGGGCTTGACGATTAAGCTTACCGCTAGAATTTAAGGGAAGCTTATCTATAAGGGTAAAAGCACTTGGTATTTGATAGTCTGGTAGTGATTGTGCGAGTTGATCTCTGAGATAATTCTCGCTAATTAACTCACGTTTATCGAGTTCAAGATCATTATCTAGAACAACATAAGCACATAGCACTTTACTTGAGGCAGACGAATTGTTAGATATTTCCTGGGCGATTACCGCCGCTTGTTTAATATTGGGAAGAGCAACCAGTGCGCTTTCGATTTCTCCCAGTTCAATTCTATATCCGCGAATTTTAACTTGAAAATCATTTCTTCCAATATATTCTAGATTGCCGTCTGGCAACCATTTAACTAAGTCGCCTGTTTTATATAAACGATTGTAATCGTGTGATATTTCCTGTTCAGTTGCAAATGGGTCATTGATAAAACGCTCTGCGGTTAACTCTGGTCTATTATGGTAACCCCGAGCTACGCCAATACCACCAATATACAATTCACCTGGCACTCCTATGGCTACGGGTTGCATCATAGAGTTTAAGACATAGAGCCTGGTATTTTTAATTGGTTTACCAATTTCATTAAGATTCCGCATTACCGCCCTCTTCCCAGAGGCATAAATGGATGCTTCTGTTGGACCGTAATAGTTATATAGCGAATAATTTTCTGCCCAGTAAGCGCACTCCGATTGTTCACATCGATCACCCGCAAAAATGATGGCGTTGAGTGAAGGTAATTTTATTTTTGGCAGTACGGCAAGTATCGCGGGGGGAACAAAAAGGAAATTGATATTCCTCTCAGCAACATAGGCGATTAATTTTTCTGGGTTATTGCGAATTGATTGGCCAAATAAATGCAGCTCTCCACCAAAACAGAGACTGTTAAATATTTCTGATGCAGAGACATCAAAGGTATAGTTGCTAAAACAACTCACTTTTCTACATGTATTATTTAGTGCATAGACTTCCCTCATTGCAAGTAGCGTATTACATACTGATTTATGTTCTACACAGACACCTTTTGGCATTCCTGTTGTACCGGAGGTATAAATAACATAGGCAAGATCGCTTGCATTACAATTTGAAGCTGGTTTGGTTTTTGAATATACAATATTTGAATCACGACTATTAACGATAAAAATATCGGCCTGGATACTACTTTCTGACAAGCAGGATTCAAGTGTATCCCTATAGTATTTATAAGTAAGAATAAAGGGGCTACAGGTATCTTTTAAGATAAATTGAACTCTCTCTTTAGGGTAGTCCGGCGCGATAGGCACATAAGCTCCCCCCGCTTTTAGTACCGCTAAGATACTAATCACCATATCTAAATTTCTATCAAGGTAGAGAGCTATCAGAGTATCTGGTGGCAAAGTCTTACCGTATTTATAATTGGCCAGCAATGCATTTGCCAGTTGGTTCGCTTTTTCATCAAGTTCTCGGTAACTTAATTGTTCTTCCTCGTATACTAATGCACAGGCGTCTGGCGTCTTTTTTACTTGATATTCAAAAAGTTCATGTAAAGTCCCTTTGTTTTCTTGCCAAATTTCTTTGGTATTATTCCAGTCTACCAACAGAGCTTGCTGTTCTTTAATTTCCAAAAGTGAAATATCTTCGTGCTTTTGTTGTGGCACATTGCTAATTTGCCTAAGAATAGATTGTAATTGTGTTAATAAACGCTTGGCTTGAATATCATTCAACCAGTCTTTACCAAAATTCATTTTTATTGTGAGACTATTTATCGACGTTTTTCCTTCATCCTTGTTATCAACATGTTCATAAGCCATGATCGATAAAGGATAATTGTCCTTTTCAATGAATTCTCTAAAGCTAACGCAGCTCTCTATCCCATTACTTGTATTATCGTTTGTTGGTATTGGATAGTTTTCAAATACAAATAATGTATGAAAAAGACGCTCGCTACTATTTTGTAGATCCGCTAACGACATGCTGCTGTAAGTATTTAAGTTAGCAATTTCTAACTGAATAGTTTTGAGTATTTCTGAGCAACGTTGATGTGTATTCCAATTCACAACCAAGGGTAAGGTATTAATGTATAAACCGACACTTGACTCAATATCATCGACCTGAATATCTCGCCCTGAGATTGTGGTGCCAACAATACTTTGTTCGTCTCCTGTGTATATTTGAATTAATTTATGCCAAGCAAATTGAAGAGCAACATTAACTGTTACACCCAATGAACGGCACATTTTTTTCAATAGTTGGTAATCATCACCACAGACCTGAACAATTTGGCTTTCAGGGTGTGTAACTTGTTTTATTTCTGACAGAGAAATGCTTTGGCTGAGCATGTGGTTAATGTCATTCGCCTCTCCCCAGTTTTTACGAGCAGTGAACCAAAATTTCTCATTGGCTGATTTCTGATGGTTATAATGATCTTGTGCTTTGCAATAGGCTGTTTCAGCTTTTATCGGAATACGATCTTCATTCTTCTGTTTAGTTAAGATGTCGTAATATTGATGAACGCTCTGCAATAATATAGGGCCACTCCAACCATCACTGATTGAATGATGCTCTGTTTTTAGGATGGTATAGTGCTGCTCAGCCTGTTTGACAATGTTAAAACGAATTAAACCCGGATGAGTCAAGTCAAATGGAATGCGACGATCCTCTTTTTGCAGTGTCCGAACTGCTACGTCACGTTCTTCTGGCGGGAGTGTAGTAATATCACTTACAGTAAAATTCTCTTCGTTAATACTGGCGTCGGCAGTAATTATTTGTACTACGTCACCTTCCCAATCGAAAGCAAGGCGTAAGGCGGGGTATCGCAATGAAGCTAATTTCCAAGCCTGTTGATATTGTTGCAGATTGAGAGCGCATCGATAATCAAGCAGAACTTGAACACGATAAGCGTCGTCTTTAGGGTAAGCAAGCTGATGAAAAACAAAACCTTGCTGTAAGCTCGTAGCAGGGTAAAGTGTTTCTAGGAGGTAGGTATTTTTTAATCGAGACAAGCGTTGGTAACTTAAATTCTTTACAGAGTAGTCGCTTGGGGTTTTAATTCCGCCCATATTAGCAACGCTAACGGCTTGTTCCAGTACTTTGGCCAGTTCTTCCTTAAAGGCAAGCTTAAATTCGTTTGTCAGGCTTGCACCTAAACGAGAGTTCAGAGTAAAACTCAGTTTTCCGTCTTGCACTAGTCCATTAATATCTAACAGTAAGTGAGACTTGTTTTTGTCAGAAATCTGCTGGCCGCAATTGTTGGTCGAAATCTGCCATAAGTTGCAACCCTTTTCGGTGGTATCGAAACGACCAAGGTAATTAAAGCTGATTGTTGGTAACTGGGCATCCGCTAGATATCCATTTTGTTTCAGTGAGGAAAACCCAATTCCCTTATTCGGTATCTTACGCAACATTTCTTTTGTTTGAATAATACATTCTTCAAGGTTATCAGAAGCCCTAAGCTCTACGGGGTACATTGTCGTAAACCAACCCACTGTACGAGATAGATCTAAAGTATCATCGATATTTTCTCTCCCATGTCCTTCAAGAGTGACGTAATGTGTTGTCTGCTTAAAGGTCAACTTGAGGGCCTGACTTAACGCACTTAAAAATAAATCGTTTATCTCTGTGTGGTAGCCCAAATTAGCACGGTGTAGAAATTGGTACGTAAATTCTTCCGTACATTCAATTCTGGTTTTATGTATCGGTTCCTGCGGACAAGGGCTTTTTACTGATGCAATATTTGAAGCTTGGCTTGTCGCATTCCAATAGGGAATTTCGTATTGATTTTTTTTCGCGTAACCTTGAATTGCAGTTACCCACTGGCGGTAACTACTGGTTTTTTCTTCTGGAACCTGATTGCTGAATAGAATTTTTAGACTATCAGCAATAATTCTCCAGGATACTGCGTCGATAATCAAATGGTGAAAACTGAGTAATAATTGTGATTCCCCTGGGTTACAAGCCTTTAAGTAGACCACACACCATAAGGGCCCCTCTTCCATATTAAAATTACTTTGTAGTTTGGAGAGTTTTTCATGCAGCGTAGCGCTATTGATTTCTGTTATATCTATAATTTGTAATGGCGCCATAGTTACGGAGTAATCGGCGAGGTATTCTTGCTTTCCGTTTTTAAATAAACAACGCAAAATATCATGCTGCTGCGCCAAACTCAATAACGCGGTTTCGATATCCGTCACATCCATGTTATCGGGAATTGTCACCTTAAACGCCTGATTCCAATAATCCGGTTCATCCCAATTTTGATCAATAAACCATTGCTGTACCGGCAATAAATCAAAACTACCATTTAGTATTCCCTGTTCTGTTTTAGTATGTATTTCGCGGTCGATATTTTCAAGGTAAGTCGCAAGTTTTGCAATTGTGGGGGAGCCAAACAAATCTTTAATCTGAATATTCAAACCCAATCGTCGAATCTGCGAAACCATTTGAATACTGAGTATTGAATCTCCGCCTATACGAAAAAAATTATCGTGAATGCCAATTTGTTTAACGTTCAGAATATTTAGCCATATATTATATAATTGTTTTTCTAATTCAGAGCGAGCAGCAACATATTGCCCGTTGGTTGAACAACTAGGTGCAGGCAAGGCATTTCTATCTAATTTTCCATTGCTACTAAGTGGAATTTCCTTCAGTGAGGTGAAGGTGCTTGGTAGCATATAATCTGGAAGTTTGGTCGAAATAGATTCTCTTAAATATTCCTCATCAATCGTTTCTCCTGAGTGAGATACTGTGTATGCAGATAGCGTTTTATTACCATCTTGATCATGGTCAACAACCAGCGCTTGTTTTACATCCGGTAAACTAGTCAGTGCATTTTCTATTTCACCCAACTCAACTCGGTAGCCTCTTATTTTTACTTGAAAATCTTTCCTACCTCTAAATTCTATGTACCCTTTTGTATTCCATGCACCAAGATCACCCGTTTTATATAAGGCACCTAAAATTTCGTGAGTAAAAAATTGTTCTTCTGTTCGTTGACTATCATGAAAATACCCTTTCGCAACACCCAAGCCTCCAATGTGAATTTCACCCGTTACGCCATGTTGACAAGGTTGTCCTGATTCATCAAAAACCCACATTTGCTGATTTGGCATTGCTAACCCATAGGGAATGCTTGGCCATTCAGGCTGAACATTTTCTATCTGAAACCAGATGGACCAAATGCTTCCCTCTGTAGCCCCTCCAAGACTCATTACGATAGCTTCAGGTTTTAGTTGTGCTTTTAACTGCGCGGGCAGGCTTAATGGAATCCAATCACCACTCATTAAGATCACACGTAGAGATTGCAGTAAATGAGCGCATTGATCACATTCGAATATCAGCAATTGCGCCAGTTGCGGTACGGTATCCCACAGGGTTATACGATGGGCTTCTACCATTTCAATCCAGTGTGCGGGATCTTGTATACGCGACTGTTCGGGAAATACGATACAGCCCCCAACCGCTAACATGCCAAATAAGTCGTATACCGATAAATCAAAACTTAAGTCGGATAAGGCTAATATCCTATCCTCCGCATTAACGTCAAAGCGTCGGTTTACAGCCTCAATTGTATTCATCGCTCCTTCGTGGGAGATAACAACACCCTTTGGTTTACCTGTACTACCTGATGTAAAAATCACATAGGCGATATCTTTAACGGATATATCCGGCAGTTGAAAGTTTGACTTTTCCTTTTCTGGGCTATCGATTAGCTCTTGTAAAACAATCCATTGATACTTTTTCAACCAGGGTTGATCTTTTAAACGCTGATATTGATCAGCAGAAAGAAGTATTCGATTAACGCCACCGGCTTGTAATACACTGAATAAACGTTCTTCTGGCCAAGCAATATTTAATGGTAAATAGGCACAGGCCGCACTCATCACTGCAAGGCAGGCGGCAATTTGTAGTTCGTTCTTTTCACATAAAACAGCAATAAGCTCACCTTTGGTGGCTGAACTTTGCAACAGCGCCCCGGCAATACGCAAACGATATTCGTTGAGTTCTCTATAAGTGGTTTTTTTTGTAGTGGTGATAACTGCGATGTTGTTATATTTTTTTTCAGCACAGTTCTGAATACCACTTAGCAAGGTAACATTGGGGTAGCGCTGTGTTTCTTGATTCCAAAGCCACTGGTACGATTGTTCAATCGTCTTTTCAGACAAGGATATTAATCGGTGTTTTTTCTCTGGGTTTTGGCTGATATATCGCAAAATAAGAGAAAGGTTTTTTAGTAGATCTTTGATTTCACTTTGTGAGAAATGGTTTTCTTGATATTTAAACTCTATATGCAATGCCGAATTTTTTTCGAAAGCAACCAGAGCAATTGGATAATCGTGTTTTTCAATTCTTTTCACAATAACGGCATGATCGCTTATTTTTCCAATACCGTTTGAACCATTACTTGACGCTTTGTCTGATTCGGGATAGTTCTCAAACGCAAATAAACTGTGGAACATTCGGTTACTGCTATTTTGTAACTTGGCCAGTGACATTGCACTGTAACTATTCAGTTCAGCTATGTTTTTTTGAATACTGAGCATCTGATCTCGTATAGCCAAATCTTCTCTCCATTCGACAAGCAATGGAAGTGTATTGATATATAAACCAACACTTGATTCAACTTGCGCTACAGGAATATCACGCCCCGAAACGATCGTACCAACGAGGGTTGACTTATCCAGGGTGAATATTTGCAACAACTTATGCCACGCGAATTGTAGCGCAACATTTAACGTGACTCCTTGCTCTCGGCACATCAACTTAGCTGCTGTATAATCGTCGCCATCGAAACACATACCTTGCACTAACTGCTGGTATCCTGTTTCAGAAGAGCCCAAATTTAATTTTTCTCGCTGATCCGCATTTTCTCGTGAACACAAGGCGTAAATATCATTTGGTTCACGCCACTGATCGCGCACTGTGTTCCAATAAGTTTCGCTCTCTTTTCGGTGAGAATAGAAATATTCCTGAGAATGGAAATAGGCGGAATCCACCTCTATTTTGGGAGTATTATTTTTTGTCAAGGCATCATAGTATTTATGAACTGTGTCCCATAGTAAAGATCCACTCCAGCCATCGGCAACGATATGATGAATGGTATTTAATAATGAAAAATGTGTATCTGATCGTTTTACCAAGGTAAAACGTATCAATCCAGGTTTTGTAAAATCAAAGGCTTGGTGTCGATCATCCTGTAATATTCGATTTAGTTCCTGTTCGCAGGATATCTGGGAAAGATGACTCAAATCGTGAACAATAAAGTTGCAATCATCAATACTTGCCTCTTTTGTCACAAGCTGTATAACGCTTTCGCCCCAGTCAAATGCGATGCGCAAAGCGGGATAGCGCAAGGTCGCCAATGACCATGCTTGTCGATATAATTCGACATTTATTGGATAGTGATAGTCCATTTGAATTTGCACACGATAAGCATCATCATTTGGCTGACTAAGATGATGATAAATAAAACCCTGCTGTAAACCCGTTGCAGGAAAGACGGCTTCAAGATTATATTGCCGTTGTAAAACCTTAAGTCTCTCTACACTCAATTGTTCGACCAAATAATCACTTGGTGTATTAATGCCTCCTGTAGAGCCTTCTTTTAATGCTCTCGATATAACGGAATTTAGCGCTGATTTAAAATTATTGCCAAATTTTTCTGTCTGCTCCGCTGATAGTTTTGATAATATTTTAAAGTTTAGGCATCCATTATTGACTGCACCATATAGATTCAAAAGAAGTTTATCGGCATTCTCTTTAGCGGCTAGTTCACCCAGGTTCTCAGTTGTGATCTGCCATGCATTATCATCATTATCTTTTGTCTTTTCTCTATCTAAAATTCCGAGATAGTTAAACCCGATAAGAGGCAGTTCCACATTAGGTAATAAGCCAGCTTGATATAGGGCAGAGAAGCCTAAACCTCTGTTGGGTATTTTCCTAAGATTTTCTTTAGTATAAATTATGGTTTCTTCTAAATGGTCATAGGCGGTTAATAATACGGGATACATAGTGGTGAACCAGCCAACCGTTCTCGATACGTCCACTGTATCATCGATCACTTCTCGTCCATGGCCCTCCAAGGTAAGTAAAAAAGAAGAGTGATAGAAGGTTTTTCTCAAAGCGATACTGACTGCACTCAGTAGGAGATCGTTGACCTCTGTATTGAAACCTTTATTTGCGTGATAAATCAATTGATTCGTCGTTTTTGAGGACAGCTCGACAACCCGTTGTTTTTCCTGCTCCCTCTCCCTATTAGGTAATACTTGCTTATGCTCTAAAATTTCCTGCCAATATTTTCTTTCATCTGAATGAGTCTTGGCATATTTCTGCACAACGGAAACCCATTGACGATAGCTGCTGGTTTTTTTGGGCAATGTGAAATTTGATATTTGTCTGGCTTCGAACGACGGGTCTTCTTTCTTTTTTTCTATTTTATTTTCCGCAACGCCTTTTGACAAAAGTATTTTTAGGTCTTCAATTATTATTCGCCACGAAACAGTATCAATAATAAGATGGTGAAAAGCGAAAAACAGGTGAGAATTAACACTTTTATTTAAACTGGAATTCACGCCAGAATTATTATTAGAATAGATGTCAGAACTATTGTCAGAATAGACGGCAGAAGCATCAATATTAAAAGCATCGATATCCGACTCAAAGTCACCAATAATATGTACTGCCGTCCATACATGTCCACCATAAATATCAAAGTTGTTCTGCCATGTACTGGCTATAGCTTCAAATTCCTGAATACCCATTTCAGAAATATTTAGTGTTCGTAATGGTGAATTATTTGAACTACTATAAAGTTGATACTCCTGGCGAATACCAGATTTCGTATCAATAAATCGACTGCGTAACATATCGTGATGATATGTAAGCTTAGACAGTGCAGATTCAATATCTTTTGTACTGGTTCCCTGAGGAAGACTCAATATAAATGCCTGATTCCAATGGTCGGGCTTTGGCATGTCTTGTTTAAAAAACCATTGTTGTATCGGAAGTAACTCAAATTCGCCGTGTAGGTTACCCTGCTCCGAAGATTCCTTGGTAGACGTTATTTCTGCCTTAGACAAAACTCTACTTAATTTTGAGATAGTCGAACATTCAAAGAGATCTTTGACTTTAATGCTAATGCCCTGCTGTCGCAGGCGTGAAACAAGTTGTATACCGAGAATAGAGTCTCCACCGATACGGAAAAAATCATCGTGTATTCCAATTTGCTTTACGTTCAAAACATCCTGCCACAGGATACATAGACGTTTTTCCATATCACTACTGGGCGCGTTATAGTGGTTATCCATATTGATTTCAACTACAGGCAATGCGCTAAGATTGAGCTTACCATTAGCCGTCAAAGGAAAAGATTCTATAATTAAGAAAGCACGAGGTAACATATATTCGGGCAAATATTCAGTCAGATACTCTCTAATATTCTGTTCAATACTTGCCTTTTCTGTGCGCCCTTGTATTTCGAGAACGACATATGCGACTAGGTCATTTTTATTCTTTTGCTGCTGTATAAGAACCGCAGCTTGTCGAATACCAGGGAATGAAAGCAGTATATTTTCTATTTCTCCCAGCTCAACTCGATAACCATTTATTTTTACTTGGCTATCTTTTCTGCCTTCAAATTCAATGTACCCTGCTTTGTTCCATCGCCCTAGATCTCCGGTTTTGTATATGCGTCCTAAAGTTGGGTGTTCGATAAAACTGGCACATGTTTTTTCTTTATCGTTCCAATAATTCAACGCAATACCGACGCCACCAATAACGATTTCACCTATTACGCCAATAGGTGAATGATTTAACTGGTTATCGACAACATACATCTTTTGATTGGGCATCGCCTGCCCATAGGGGATGGATTTCCATGAAGAATCTGTCTGCTCTATTTCATACCAGATAGACCATATACTTCCCTCGGTAGCGCCACCTAGACTCATTACAGTGGCATTGGGGGCAAGCAGCTTGATTCTATCCGGTAGTGATAAGGGAATCCAATCACCACTCATTAAGATTATGCGTAGGGAATCGATAGAATCAGGTGCTACTTCCGTTCTATTATTTTCACTATCCCCCTCTTTTGTATACGATGCGGTCTCGATAAAATCCACTAAAAGTTGCATCAACTGTGGAACTGTATTCCAAATACTAATATCGTACTTAGCGATCAAACTGTACCAGTGTTCTGGGTCTTTTGTTTTGTCTTGATCTGGGAAAACAATAGTGCCGCCGGCAGCTAGTACGCCAAAAAGATCATAAACAGATAAATCAAAACTTAGTTCAGAGAGAGCCAGTACCTTGTCTGTAGCTTTTACATTAAAGCGTTCGTTGATGGACAGCAGCGTATTTACTGCCCCGCTGTGTGAAATAGTGACCCCTTTAGGTTTTCCCGTACTTCCAGAGGTAAATATAACGTAGGCAATATCATCTAAACCCGGTTGCGGTAAAGAATTCTCGGAATCTGAAAGCGTAGAATCTTCAATTAGGGATTCAATAATATGCCAGGAATAATGTTTTTGTATGCGACTATTTTCTATTAAATTCTTATATTGCGCGCGTGAAACCATTACTTGACTGACCTTTCCCTCGCACAATACCTCGTTAATTCGACCTAGGGGCCAGTCAATATGAAGAGGTAAATATGCCGCCCCCGAGCGCATTATCCCCAGGCAGGCACTTAATTGAGGCATAGATTTTTCGCTTAATACCCCGATCAATGTATTACGTTTACTTTCTCCACGGTAAAGAAAATGTGCTATACGATTAGTGAAACAATATAGTGACTGATACGAATATTCCCCATTGGTATCAATTACCGCCGTGCCAGCGGTATTATTTCGCATACTTGAATAACAAATATCAACTAAATTTAGTTGAACATCTGGACGCTTTGCACTATTTGCACGTTCGATCTGCTGTGTATCTTTTAGCGATAAACTAATTTCTGGTGGATTTTGAGTCCATTCGATTTGCGCAAGTTTTTCAATAACCGTACAATAATTACTGTGCATTTCCTTTATAGTATCGGAACAAAAAAGTTGTTCGACATAATCCCACTCTGCAACAAAACCCTCTTCTGTTTCATACGCTTTGTTATCAAGAAAGACTTGTGATGTTTGTGTAATAGAATAGCCTTGCCCAAGATACCCTTTAATATTTGATATTCGCTCAACCTTATCACCAAGCACACTGGTTAATACTATGGGAGATAATATTTTGTCCTGGCGGAAATTAAGTTCCTTGCGAATAAGTCGTTGAAAATCGATACCGTCAAATAAATTATGCTCAATGTCGGCCCATAGTGCTGAGTGAATATTTTTTATATTTTCTCTAATGGACTCTGAACTCCCTTTGCGATAATTAAACAATTCCAGTACCGTAAAATCTCCTACCAGTTCGTTTATTTTTTCGTGTAAAGGAAGTCGGTTGAACAAGGTCAAATTGATACAAAGCGAAGATTTACCACTCCATTTAGACAAGACCAAACCGTAGGCATAAAGTACGATACTTGTTGGGCTGACCCTGTAATATTTAGCCTTGTTTTCTATTTTTTGCCATGTTGACGCGGGAATTAATTTGCTTATACGTTTAAATTTCGGTTGTGCTATATCTTCTGGTTTTTTCACCATTGGAAGCGGCGCATCAAAATTATACTGATCCAGTTTGGCTAGCCAGTAATCTTTAGATTCCTCAAATAAATGACTAGACCGGATCTCTTGGTGTTGCAATACGTAATCTCGAAAGGTCAACGACAAATCCGGTAAAACTTCAGATTGTATATCATCACTATTATAAAGTTGAATAAGCTCCTTTAAAAAAACGTCTAAACTGCTGCCATCCATAAGGAGTGCATCAATACTCAGATGTAAATAAGTGCGCGCTTGAGAGTGGCTTATCACAAAATCAAATAGAGGAAATTTCGAAATATCATAGGTTTTATGCGACAATTCTTCACGAATACGAGTTAGGCTTTCTTTTTCAATATCGTCGAATCGTCTAATACGGTAATATTCCACAGAAGATAAAACTCGCTGGCTATCCTCTGAAAATACGCTTCTAAGAGAGGGATGTTGTTGAATAAGTCTATTGATACATTGTTCGATTTTTTCTTCGTCCAGTGAATCAAATACATATTCGGTATAAAGATGGGTAGATATATTTCCCATTTCAAAATTACCCATACGACCATATAAATAGGCTTGTTGAACATTGGTCAGCGGGAATGGATCATTTTGATGATCTGTATTTTTGGCGGTGATTAAGCAGTCTCTATATGCAAACTTACCTTGGGATTTTTCAATTAACGAGGAACACTTCTCTATCGTTTTTAGAGTAAAGATATCCCGTACAGTTATTTGAGAATGAAAAGTCATGTTTGTTTGATTGACCAAACGAATCGCCAATATAGAATTTCCACCAACGCGGAAAAAGTCATCATTTATCCCAAGTGACTTCAACCCAAGAATGTCTTTCCACAAAGCGCAAAGGTCAATTTCTAATTCTGACCGTGGAGCCACATGAACTTCGTTTTCAATAATATTTGGAAGTGGTAATGCCGCTTTATCTAATTTTCCATTATTTGTAAGGGGGATCGAATCGATACAGGTAAAGCTGGCAGGCAGCATATATTCAGGTAGGGAATTTGATAGTGATTGCCTTAACGTATCCTTATCTATTGGTAATAAATTACTAGTGACAATATAAGCATGTAAGGATTTATTATCATTATCTTCTTCGCATATAACCACAGCCTGTTCTATATCTAGTTGCTCACAAAGTGCGGCTTCGATTTCACCCAACTCAATTCGATAGCCTCGAATTTTTACTTGTAAATCATTCCGTCCCCAATATTCCAGGTTACCGTTGGAAAGCCAGCGTGCCAAATCCCCTGTTTTATACAAACGTTCATCTGCCCTGTTAGGGTGAAATATATTCTTAACAAATCGTTTGGTGGTCAATTCTGGGCGGTTTAAATAACCTCTCGCTAGGCCCGCACCACCAATATACATCTCACCTAGTACACCCTTTGGTAGAAGCTGCATTTTATCGTCTAATATATAGACCTGCATATCTGCTACAGGGGCCCCTATATTTGATGCAAGTTCGTGATTTGCATCCTTAAGATTGAGTGGTTTATAGGTAACGTGTACGGTTGTTTCTGTTATCCCATACATATTTATTAGCTGGGGTTGCAGATCACCATAACAGTCCCACCACTTTTTCACTTTGGGTAATGCGAGTGCATCTCCACCGAATATTATGTATCTAAGGTTAGGCAGCTCCATCTTTTCTTTGGTGGCCTCTTCGGCAAAGGCATAAAATGCGTTGGGCGTTTGATTTAAAACAGTGACATTATAGTCTGAGCAAATTTGAACAAATTTGGGGAAATCTCTAATATCCTCGATATTGGGTATTAGAAGGCGCCCACCGTAAAAAAGTGCCCCCCACAATTCCCAAACACTAAAATCAAAGGAATAGGAGTGATAGAGTACCCAGAGGTCCTGCTCGTTAAAACCAAAATTCGGTTGGGTATTCTGAAAAAGACGTTCTACGTTTTTATGTAGTTGCAATACACCTTTAGGTTTTCCAGTCGTACCAGAAGTGTAGATAACGTAGGCTAAATCATTCCCACTGCTTACAGGTTCCAGATTATCTGTTGGGTATTGAGTTAGAGAGATGATTTCATCAATAAGTACACAATGAGTTGGTATACGTATTTCTTCCAGCCATGAATAAATATCCTTTTTCGATGCGGAATTTGTCAACAAAATGTACGATTGGGTATCATCTAAAATAAATTGGACTCGTTCTTTTGGTGTGGCCTGATCAATTGGCACATAGGCTCCCCCTGCTTTGAGAACAGCCAATATGCTTACTACCATATCAAAACCACGTTCAAAATAGAGCGCAATAAGTGTATCTGGTTTAATTTCCCGCTGATGCTGCTTTTGATAACTCTCTCGAATAAAATGCGCTAGCTGATTGGCCCGCTGGTTTAACTTTGCATAAGTCAGACTTGCGCAATCAGATATCAATGCGATGTTATCGGGAGTACGCTTAACCGTCTCTTCGAATATACGGTGAATCGTTTGACTTTTTTTACATTGAAGACTTTTTTGCGGAGGCTGGTTGAGCAGTATTTGATGTTCGCTAACCAGTAAGCAAGGCAGCTTATCAACTCTAGTTTTAGGTTTTTGTAATGCAGATTGCAGAAGTTTAATTATTCGTTCGCTAAACAGACCAATTTCTTCTTGGTTAAAGTAGCAACGCATATAGGTTACTCTCAACATTAACTTTGAATTGACTTGATAGTCCTGTAACCGTACCTGTAAAGGCTGGTTTTCAAATTGATTATGCAGATGAGTTGTTTTTATTCCATTATAATCGGAACTTTCACTATTCAAAAACAGATCATATAAAACTTGAATATCTGATAATTGCTGACCGTTATTTTTTTCTAATCTAGCAATATGACTGGTAGGAAAACGGCTATGTCTCAGGCTTGCCAGAATACCTTTACTTATATTTTTTACTTGTGTAGTGAAATCACTTTCATCCATAACACTTTTATCTATAATATTGCAGGCGACGGGAATAACATTCGAATGCATACCAACAATGCGCATTGCTTTTTTCCCTTGCCTTCCATGCACAGCGGTGCCCAATACAATATTATTGTCGCCTAGCGTGGCTCGAAAATAAATACTTACAACTGTCATCAAAGTTGCCAGTGGACTAACTTTGCTCTGCTCGCAAAAATCACGAAGTAACATTTCTAGCGAGCTAGGCAGTTCTATTGTATGTATGCTACTCCGCGAGTCTTTGTAGAAAGGCGTTAATCGAGTTACCTTATTCTCTTGAAAAAAACGCTTCCAATATAACTCATCACTTGTATATCGACGGGATTTAAGATAATCACGAGATTTCTCAACTTCTATTTTGAATGAAGGTATTTTTTCAAGCCATGAAATCGGTTTCCCGTCGCACAAACAGTTATACAGCTTATGAAAGAATTCAAAAAGACGATAGAGCCCAATTCCGTCAATAGCCAAATGATGAAATTGAATATAGAGAAAGTGTTGTTTTTCAGCGACCTGGATAAGAACAACTGAGGATAAATGTGTATTCAAATAATCCACAGGAATAGTTAACTGTTTGTGCATCCATTCTGATGCAAAATTGTGAGGGTTTTCTTGCTGTGAAGCATCTAGAAACCCAATTTGCAAAGAGGAGTGACTTGGGTTTTGTATACACTGCTGCGGGTATCCGCTATCGTCATTTACGACAATCAACCGAAGTACATCTACATGCTGATAGAGTAGGCGCCAAGTTTCCATAAAACAATCGCGCTTTAATTCTCCCTCTATAAGCTGATGCCAGCCTATATTATAAAGCGCACTTTCAGGCAACAATACTTGTTCAAAATATACATTTTCTTGGGCCGTATGAAGGGGAAACAAATCACCTTGAGCCGGTTGGTTTTCGAAGGCTATACTCGTTTCTTTGTTGTGAAAAAAGCCAAGGTTTAGTTCCTTTAATACAGGATTCTCGTTAGTTGATCCGTTCTTGCCCTTCATATATTTTTTCGCTCCCAAGCCTTTTTTGGTACAAACGTTTAAATTTGCGATTAGTCTCGTGATTAGATAGCGTCTGGTAATTTTTGTGCCCGACAAATAGAGATTAGAGATTAGAGATTTACACTATACAATTTATCAGAAATAACTATATTCAAGCCCATTACCAACAAAATCACTGCACACTCTCCCTGCCTCCATTTAATAAAATAGAGTTATATTAAGGTTTGTTTTTATTGAGTAGTTATTTTGTTAAAAATAACAAATGGTTCAGACTTGTATTATGTAAATTAATTTTCGTGAATATTAAAGAAATTTTGAATTTTACATACGTGAAGTTAAGTTTAACTTTATTTGCGAGTGGTGTATTTTTTTTATCCATTTTATGGACCTACACTGTTTGACTACGAAGAAAGTACCAAAATATTTGAGGTGCAATTATCAAGTTTAGATAAGAGGAAAGCAAGCGCCAATTTGATATCTTTTTCCCATGCTCACCAGAGTCAATACACATAGCATAGATAGTAAAAAAATATTCCAAAATGAATGACAAATAGCTCGTTTATACGCCTTTTTTAAAAAGGTAGGTTTAAAAATAATTATATAAGCCCGTTAATTAATTGAAAAATTAAGGATACTTAATTCGATACATAAAACGTTCGCCAATTTCAGTTTAAAACACTCTTATGAATTTAACCCGATAAGGTAATATTCCAAGGCGAAAAACCGTCCATATTGTCGAACGCTATTAAAGATATTAAAATCATTGACCTTTATTATTTCTATCAAATAAGGATATTTTTTGCTTCACTCCATTTTAAGGTGGTTTCGCCGCTTTACCTCAAAACTCCACTGCACAATAAATGCTCCATACAACAGCGTTAAATCAAAAGATCCCGAGAAATGTTTCGGAAAATTATAGAAATGTTAAAAACTTACGGTGAAAGAAACCTTGAATCTCATGAAAAATTGGGGCTGGTTTCACCATATGCCCCGGACGGTGTAGATCCGATTCGGGAGCTTAATCCTGAACTCAATAGGAAATTACGTGAAGAAGTTGTGGAGGAATTATATGCCCTGGAAATCGAAAACGACGATTTGACGCCAATAGAATTCGTTCGGTATTTAACGAATAAGGATAAATAGCGTGGAGCCGCCATTGATCCGTATAATCGTTATTCAAACTGGCGTATTGTGTGGCAAGCTGACGTTACGAGGAAAAGCGAAATAAGCGGTCAGTGGATGATCTGCTGTATTATGCACAATATAGAATAGCTCTGGCGACTATGGAGATGTGAACTTATACGTCATATAAGCCGAACAAAGGCTTATACCATTGACTTTAAGCCGATATTGGGTAAATTAGCTTGTATAGCCAAAAGGCACGGTTAATATTGATTGTTATCGAAAACCAATTGAAACCCAGCGGCTAGAAAATATTTGTATGGTTAAGTTAATTTTTCTACAGCCGGGTTAGGGCTATTTATGGAGGAAATAAAATGGCACTTACAAAAGCTGTGAAGCGAAGCTTTATTAGAGTTTATGCTTCACAACAAGCAGAACAGGTTAAAAATAGTTCAGTATGCCAGGTTCAGATGGAACCCAAGTAGGAAGAACAATTTTTAATGACAGCGGCTTCAAGAAAGAATTTCAAGATGGAAGTAATCAAGTACAGCATTTTGCCGCAGGAGTTACCGCCGGATTTCAATATGGCAGATACGCATGGATTGGCCACAGAATTATTCGCCCAGATTCCCCTCAAGATACGGCACTCAATGACGAGAGTACATGGTTAGGGGCAAATCTGAATGGCATAGGCACCTCACTTTCGGAAGTAAAACAGTACATATTAAAAAACATTTGTGAGGCCAAATGTGGAATTTTCAACAATGGTAAAGGGCGTTAACATTCTGTTTTTTGCTTTAGTTGAAAAAATCCGCAGAAGTAGCTAACTGACAAATTGAAAGTGTTTGCTTTTTATCAAAGGAAAATTAAATGAAAATATACGCTTGGATCGTAACAATAATGTTATTAATATCCTTAGGCTACCAAGCCATTTTATATTTGATTGATAAAGATAATTTTTCACAAGAAATCGCAGTGTTCAAAGACGATAAAAAACAACCTAAAATGTTTAAATTGAATTATAGCAAAAATGGAGACTTAGTTTTTTCAACAGTCAAATTGCAATCTAGCATACCAAGTATTACACATTGGGACTACTACGGTTCTACGGAAGTTATAAGCTATAGATGGGAAAACCGGAATACTATTTTAATAGAAACGAAAGACAGCACTATAAAGATAGTGATTCCAGAATTTGCAGTTGCCGTAAAATAATGCCTTAGTCTGCGTTAACAAAAATTTCAATGCGACTCGGCGCAAAAAACGCGCCTCGCTGCATTAGATAGACGTTAACTGCTAAAGAATGAAAACGGAATACTTAGGTGTTAAAGGAACCAATATAGCGCTTGTAAAATAATAATTTAATACCGACACCTACGTATTTATAATTCCTATTTGTGGGTGCTGCTTATTTATCTTATCGTGCTTCCTGTAAACATGGGCGTCCATATTTCGCTTTACCCATGATCCAGGTGTTTATTGGGTTTGTTTAACACTGGCATCACGTTTGCTCGTATTGAATATAGTGCTTGTCGGGGCATTATCGCACCATTGAGATAGACGCCGAATGCCGAGAGTGTAGGCTGCTATGGTGGATTGCCGCTACGCGGCAAAAACCCCCACTTTCCTTAGAGCCCTCAATACCGAGGTTTCGCCCAACATCTCTAAAGAAAATGACTATGAATACCTACGAAAAACGTAAGTTTGCCACACAATACGTCCAGCTTGAACGACTATTCGCTCTTCAAGGCTACTCTCAATGTTCAACAACGAGGAGCATCAGCGGTGATGGACGGTACAGGTAGTGCGGTTGAGGAATTAATGTGAGATTAGCTAGTATATTTAAAACTAGGCCCAGAAAAGCGCTATTTTTTGCTTTGTCTCCTTTATGGTTCTCTCCCATTGCCTTTGGAGTTATGTTCTTAGAAAGCGCTACATCTCAAGGAGGGTATGCATCGGTTGGTCATGGGTGGGCTTTCGTAATGATCCTACTTATTGTCTATTTAGGCTTAATTATTCCGTCGCTTTTCTATTTAATTGTAATCTGGTTTAAAGACCGACCTATAAAAGATAAAGCTGAGCTATATAAGGTGTATGGAACCTTATCTCTGTTTCTAGCTTATCCTCTTATATTCTTAGTCAGATCAGGTGACGTCAAAGATGCTATCCTAATTTTCGCATATTTGATAATTTTCACGATTTTATGGGTAGGTTTTAGAAAAGTAGTTAGAAAATTATTGGGTACGAAATAATGGAATCATAAAAAAATAAGAATATGTCGTGCGCAGCCACAACCTATCCTATTGTTGAACAAGCCCATACCGCAGGGTTCTCTTTATAGTAAATAAATAAAATGGATTTTGAGAAGATCGCAACAATTTTGATTGCCGTTATTTTTGAAGAACGAGTTTGAACCTCGCCCTTTTAGGTGATAAAAAAATAGTGCTTTAGCGCATAAACCGTTCCTCTAAATGCATGTAGTCCTTATCGATTCATTCCGCCGAGGTGTCCTGGCATACGTTCAATGGTGTTTTCAGCCTTGCTTTGACGTGGCAATGCGTTAACATGTAACTGGTACAGTGAATCAAATCGGGCTTGCTGTGCTTTTTTCATAAGGTAATTCCCCTAGTTGTCGTACTCGGGTTGAGTACGTAGGGTCAGAATTGGGAGCCTTGCCGCAAAGCGCACTCGTATTTGCAGCGTTAGCACTACAACTGGAGTCTTACACAATGAAAGTATTATTTACTGCAATATTAATTGTTTTTTCGTCAATGGCCATTGCCGAAGATATTAAAATAATCAAACGCTCAAAAAACTCAGCCGGTGAAAAGTACATTTATTTAATGGCTTCCTCTACGGGAAACTATTCTGTAAAACATGAGGATTTTGTTAGAAAAAAAAGTAGTTGGGAAAATGGTTTAGCCCCACAGCTCAGTATTTCTGAGGCTGTCGAAAGAGCAAAGTATTTCTATAAAGATGTACCTGATCTCTCAGCTAGAAATGTTTCCCTAAGCCCTGCGTCCACTAATGAGCCATATGTCTGGTATTATTTAGTAACCTTGGCAAAGCTCCCTTTTAAATTTGGTCAACCTGAGTATGAGGTTGTCGTTTTAACTAGCGGAGAAGTAGTTGCACCTTATAAGTCAAAATAGAGCTAATCGGGTAAGGACGAGATCTACTTACCCTCCCCACAACACCCTGCATGTGTCCGCACAGGGCATTTCACTTAGAATAGTGAAGCTTAATCCAACCACCATGAAGCGAATATAGTCCCTCTGATTTTAAATAAGCACGGGATAATGCCTGATTAATCCCAGGAGTTTTAGCACTTCGCCATGGGCTTTACGAGTTATCTACCGATCGCATGTTAAGTAGATCTCCCCAGATAAGAATATGAATTTTTGCTACACAACTGCATCATTTACGGTGGCCGTTAGATCACTTGGCTTCGTTGTCTTGTGCCAACCTACCTTCAACCTACGCCTTTATGATGTTCTTGTTTATCAGCTCGTAGTTTCGCCTAAAGCGCCTACTGTTGGTGCTAGGGGCTTCCTTCAGACTGCACCTCACAGATTAGTCCTTGCCATTCGCTAGTAGTTATCGTTAAATCGTGTAGGTGTGATTTAGCGGTGATCTTCCTACAGAGGACTTTCACCTCTCATTAGTTCATGCCCATGCTGGGCGTACACAAAGCCAGTAATAATAACAATTATTTCAACACTTCGTATTTCCATAACTGCATATTCTGGCAACGTTAGCATTCTATATTACTTCCGTAGAGGATAGATAAAATGAGCGAAGAAAGCGCAGATATTAAGTTGGTATTCAAAAAACCTGAAAGTGTGACTCAAATACGTAAAGAGCTAGCGCTTATTGAGTCAGATAGGGGTTCGATAGAATATGATTGTAATGTATTCACTTATTTTGATGAATCGGCATTTGACGTTCTAGTAAAAGAAGAAAATGAAGTTTGCACTTGGACAGACCCAGAACCAGAACCAGACAAAAGTTATGATCCGTCGTTGTATATCAATATAGGTTTAGATCCGTTTAATTCGGCTGAATCTGAATTGGATGACCTACTGAATTGCTTTAATGAGAATATCGGAACCGATCCGATAGATTCGTTTTGGTGCGAATCACATGAAACGAGTTGCGGGACTTGGACGGCATATACTTTAACAAATAAAGGAATTGTACAGTTATTCGATCCAAATTCAGACAATGATATTTCGAATATGATATCGAGTGTTTGGAACGAAGATAATGTCCCCGTTCAACAAAATTTTGACGAAGTTGGTTTGTACGGTATTTTGTTAAATTTTCCTAGCCTACGTGAGCTTCTGTTAAAATATGCAAAATCAGAATTTACCAGCGTACGTGCAAAACTATTTCCAGATATTACTTAGGGCCTGTTAATACTCATTCAATTATCACTGCCTGAGCTATTTTTTTATCCAGTTCGGCTTTGGTTTCCTGCGTCGCTACCTACGTGATGAGTTTTTAAAGAGAGTATTAAAAAACCAAGACGTTGATAGATTCTATCAGCATCCAACAAACTATCTTGGATTGAAGGCGCTGTCCATAGGTATGGCAACTTTAACCAAGAAAGTAAAAATCACCTAATAAGCGCAGTCAAGGCGATGCTAAAAAGCGGCGCTCTTGCTGCGAGCGTTAGGCAATTAAGGAGAGTATCATGCCAATTACGAGGCCAAGTTTTTCCTCTATGTGGGCTAACTTCATTACCATATACGGGAAAGGAGATATAATCGATGTCGGGAATATGGTTGGAGGGAAGGTAAAGCAAAATATCAACCTTGGTGTTCAAGACTCAAAGTTAGGATTTACTAATACATGCGCGATTTGCATGAGCTACGCACTAAATAATTCTGGGGTAATTGTTTCTAAAGGTATATGGAGCACCGTCTCAGGAAAAAATAAAAAATAGTATATTTACAGAGTAAGAAATTTAATTAGTCGGTCCCGAAAAACACTTAAGTCAAAAATCCCACAGATTGGCATCAAAAAAATTATCTTGGTGAGGCGAATTGGCATCTCTGAGCATCGTATAGGACTCAACAGTTCGACCAGCTTCTAAGCCTAATCACACGCTTTCTGGTCGTTTGGATTATGGGGTAGAGACAGAACTGTCAATCATATCAAAGACTTAAGTGTTTTTCAGGGCCGACTATTTATTCGCCCACACTTGCAACGGCTTTGGGTGCAAACGGATATTTTCAAATAGAGCAAGCGATTATCGAAGATAAGTGTGGAAAGACGGCTTGGCGAGACCTCACAAGCTTATTAATTATTCCCAAACCGGAAACATCAATTGAACCATTCAATAGCCTAAATTTTATGGAGTTGAATAAACCGCTTATACGGGACATCTATCGGTGGGCAGAAAAAACAATGGCAAAAGATCTCACTCTTGAGAAGCTCGCCAGTCAGCTCAACCAAACACCATGCACTCTATCACGTAAAATAAAAACAAATACGGGCCTATCCTGCGTTAAATTCCTTCGACTGATAAAGCTATCCCAGGTTGGACAACAGCTAAAATACAGTGATAAAAGTGTTCAAGTAATTAGCTGTGAGTATGGGTTTTCAGATGACACAGCATTGAGGCACAGCTTTAAAAAAGAAACAGGGTACACTCCACTGGAATATCGAAATCTATTTTCTCGCTAAAGTATTTAAATTGTACTTTTCATATACCACTGAATTAAAATAACTATCGAAATTTGCTCTCTATAAGCTGAATAATTAAATGAGCGTCAGAAAAGGTTTAATACCCACCCGCTTATTCACTTTAAAAAATAGACGACGCACCAATAAAAAAGAACGACCACTACCCCCCAATGATGAGTGGTTGTTTCTTATGACACAGGTTAAAAAATGTATTTGTTATTCTAAAAATAATAATGATATAAAAACATTTTCAGAGCTAAATACTCTTTACTTACAGAAAAAAAACATCGAATTTCTTCCTTATCCCACTTCAAGAACCCCTGAGTTAAAATCAGGGGCTTAGAGAAACTGTCTCATTAGTTGGGAAGAGGGGTAAGCTTTACCTGCATATTTGGGTTACCGGGTATGTTACCTCCAATGACGACGACAAGAAATTTCCCATCCCGGCTCATTGCTGGTGCATTATTATTAAGGCTTGAAGATCTGTCGTTGGTTATAAACCGATACTCTTTGGTTAAATCATTGTAAACATAATGTTTGTGTTCACGGTTATTCGCATAGGTAATATATTGCCCGGAGGCGTCTATGGTTGCTTTACTAGCATTTTCGCTGACTAATGTTATTTCAGCGGTATCACGATCAAATAAAAACAAATCACGCCTGACATTCGTGTCATGAGTGTCATTGGGAATCAAGGTATTGGATGTGCTGGAGAAAAGTAACCTGGAACCATCAGCGGATAAACCAATCGCCCTCCCCCTTGCTTCGCCGGAAAAAAGAGGTTTACTGACTAACGTGGTTATTCCCGTCACACGATCTAATAAAAATACGTCTTCAACATTATCAGTATCGTTGGCTACAACATTACTGGCTCTTGTAGAAAATGCGATATAACGCCCATCATCGCTTATTGATGCCCCCATGCGTACCCGAGCATTTAATGGGTTACCATCCACTCCCGTCGTTGCAACCGTTATTTCTTCAGTCTCTGTGTCATAAATGCTTACGCCGTAATTAACGGTTGAAGTAAAGATAAGATATTGGCTATTACCACTGAAGCGTGGAGAATGACTTTCATTTGATGAAATAACCTTCGCTTCTTTGGTTTCAAGATTACGTATTACGACACCAGCACGTGAATCAGTATATGCCGCATATTGACCATCTGGAGAAAACGATGGAGGGAGATTAAAAGCACTTTCATAAGAGTTGTCGTTATTGACATTGAGGAAAAAACTGAGATCATTCAGCCTGTCTCGAACGATAATATTACCTTTGCTTTCGTAGGTAGGAATGGCAGGAGTTCCAGGTAATAAATTGTTTGCTCTTGAAAAGAACGCGACATAACGTCCATCAGTACTTATAGCAGGGGCCATGCTATCCCCATTACCTAGATTTCCCATGTTGTCAGCACTGAGAATCTCTTCGGCGGAGTTAACTTGAAGCGTAAAAATATCACTCCAGGCAGTAAAGATATCAAAGTCTATTATCTTACCTTTGTATCTCATACGAAATTCGTACGTACCTGCTTCGGCGAGTGAAAGATCGTATTCTGTGGTATCGGCACTAAATGTAGCTATGGTTAAAAAATCAGTATCCTGCTCTGATTTTTTTTGTAATTCCGTGTCTTTAAGCGTGGTTAAGTCTGATAGGGGTTCAAGTATTAATGTGAATGTTGTATTGGTTAGTGCGCTATTCGGACCTTGTATCTCCAAAGCAACTGCAGAACTACAGATAAAAAAAACGAGAAAAAACTTTATACTACTGACAATAATTTTTAATTTCATAACTATTGACTCCCTCTAAAATCGTTTATGCGTTTAAAATCACCCATGAATACCCTTGATAGATTACATAGGTGATTTCATTAATGCGAAATTGGTTATTTAATTGTTAAACCGTCGCATTTTAGATGTAAATATTTTATACATTAATTAATCTACAAATTATTGTATAAAAATATTTTGGGCGCTAAATACTCTTCACCTCGTTTGAAAAAACTGTCATCACTAATAAATATATCTGAGCCCGAGATAGAAAGAGCATGACCATAAGAAACCACTCCGCTTCCTATTTCAACACCATTTGCACCTAGTAACTCAGATTGCTGCCAAATACCGGATGCAGATTTTTTAAACAAATAGACTTTATCTTTGTGAGAACCAACAACAAATGAACTTCCTACTACTAGACTATTTTCACTTAACGCAATGCGCAGGCCAAAACCTCGGTCCCATACAAAATTACCAGAGGAATCCGATGCAAAAATTTGCTGGATCTGTTCCCACTGCTGTGTAGCTGTATTGAGTTTGTATATTAATACTGATCCGCCATCTGGATTGCTCGCATTTGCGTTAATATCTGAATAACCTATGACTGCCGTGTCACCTAAAACTTTAACTGTATCATCTCTTTCTCGGCTAGAATTACGATCTACAACTGATATTTTCTGGGTTTCAATCCAAAGATCTTCACTTGTTCGATGAAAAACATAATACCCTGTTTGAGATTTCACAAAGAGATAGTCTCCAGAGACATCAACTGCCAAACCAAAATCGTCACTTAAAGCGCCGGTGGAACCAACATCCGACGCAATTAGTTTTTGCGTTTTTTCCCATACACCTGAAGCATTTCTTTTATAAATATATACAGCTCCGCCTCTATATCTGACTTCTTTGTCATTTGCATGGCCTGTAAACGCCCAGTCTCCCTGTATTGCAACAAAATCACCGGGTAAATGGCTGTCGTTTATATCTTCATGATGATTACTAAGTGCCTGAGTTTGTACCCATTCCCCATTGGATTGTTTCTTGAATATATAAGAGTATCCGTTTCGGTCGCCAATAATTGCATCATTCCCATGCATATCTACCGAATAACCAAAGCCATAGCTGTTATCCGTCATTTCGCCTCTAAGTGTCTGTTTTTGGCTCCATTGCCCATTACTGTTTTTTTCATAAACGTAAGCCAGAGATTCGGTTATTGGTGGTTCATAAGCATGTATTGAATTCTTTAGGTTTGGCGCTCCAATAATTGAAACTCCATTGAATGTTGTAATATCATAGCCAAAGCGATCATTGATAGCGCCATTGTTCAAGCTAAGTATCTGGCCTGCACTTGGGCCTTCGGCTTCAGACAAAATAGAAAATATATTGCTGTACTCCGTATACACAGTAATAGGTGGAAAAACCAGAGTAGCGCTATACCTCATGCGAAATTCATAATTCCCCGTTTTAGACATTCTATACGTGTATGTGGTGCTATCTGGAGGTATTGTTGCGGCAAGCTCAAATTGTACACCATCAGGTTCTTTAGCTTCAATTTGCATATCATTAAAAACATTGTCGTAATTTGAGGGTAAGGGGGCAAAATTTAAAACCAGTTCCTCCCCAACAACTATGGAACTCTCGGTATTACTAATAATGGGGGAAAATGGTGTACCTTGCGAATGAGCTATTGAACTCATCATGAGACACAGAAAAATAAAACCACTTCTAGACAAAAAACTATAATTAACCATTAGCTAAACCTTTTAACTGTTAAGATACTCAAAACATAGGTTCTGACATCCGCTTTCAATCACTGCTTCTTCAACCAACAAAAGACTCCTTTTCTATAAAAGCCATAGATTCTGAAAACAGAAAAATTAAAACGGATGACTTAATTTTAATTAACCAATAACAAATAATTTATAGGTGTCATATCATCAAATAAAATCCACATGACACACAAAACATCTCGCCGCAAAGTAGCGCTTAATATGCCATAAAAACAATACAAATCAATAACACAAAAATTAAAAATATCAATTAACACAACAATAATATCTAAATATTATTCAAAGTCTACTATTAATTTTTGTAGTTAATACAATTAAAAGCTAGATAAAAAACACATGCAATATTTTATAACCTACACAAAACCCATAAAAAATAATGTAAAAATTTGTAAAAATAATTTTTAACCAACCATTTAATCATAAAATTCTGCACACAAACTGAAAACGATATATTCGAACTCCAAATTTTATCCAGAAAAAACAACACCTAATAATATAAATAGAGTTTTTCACCTCATTCCAAACCACTATTAATGCCAATATTTGTGAATTAACCCCATATTTTTTAACTACGTAGTTAAAATAATATTTACTGTGGCGGCTTTTACCATATATGGGTGCTCATCAAACAAACCCACTGCAGAAAATAAGATTGCTGAACAAGCTCGGTTATCGTGCGGGGTTGCACGCAGGGGTATTATCTAATATAAAGGAATTTTACTTTGCCGCGAAGCGGCTTTGTTCAACAAAATAATAAAATGCCACGTTCACTTAAATAGTATTCAAACCCATTGACTTATGGAGTAATAATTTTTTTGAATTATATTATCCATATCGCATAATATTTTATTTTGGCGCGTACGAGCCAGTTAAGATACGTCATTTTTTCCACAATGAATTTAAACTGGTTTAACTGACCTCTAGCAACGGAATAGCTTCGAAATAGGGAATAATAAACTTCACCAAATATTGCGTTATTCTAGGTTCTTATAATGATTTTATGTATAGTCTTAAAAACCGCTTTTGGAAATATTGTCATCCAAAAATAAGCTATCAGTAAAAACGACTTAATGAGCGCTATGATGCCAGAAAATAGAAAAGTTATATTATCGTTTAATGATGGCCCAGCTCCTATTGGCGCGTTAAATACAATTTTTAGTATGTTAAAAAATGAATCTGTCAAAGCAGAATTTTACGTTTTAGGTCTTGAGATAAAGACGTATCCGGCGGCGACCAATCCATTGTTAATCAAGGACACAGTATTCAAAACCATTCCTGGAGTCACCAGAATCTGGCGAAAGCGAGTGAGGACACGGTTAAGTCTGAACTGGAAATGACGCAACAGGTTATAAAAAAAGCCTGTGGCAGAACTCCAACGAGAGTGCGCCCACCCTATGGGGCGGGTGGATGGCCAAAAAAATACGACCCAGAAATTGCTAGAGTTGCACGAAGTCTATCAATGAGTATCCATAACTAAGATATTGATACTGAAGATTGGAAAGCCCCTAAAGGCATTGGTGCAAAAAAAACTGATTATGTTACGTAGTCGGCCCTGAAAAACTCCCGTTTTTTAACCCAAATAACCTGTATGCCAACATTTACCGGACCAAACAACGAAAAAACTGAATATTGGTTCGGCATTTCATCCACCAAACCGTTGTGTCGAGTATTTGTCCTATTAATACCGAGTAAAACACCTTATTTCGACACAAAAATATCTCCTCTATACACTGAATAATCCATTTCCTTACATTCCACGCGCAAGCAGCCATTAAAACGTTTAGCTCATCTCCAAGTGTGCCCTTTAGAAAATTCTTTGATAAACGAAAGTCTGATTTTAAGTGACCAATCAATGGCTCAATTGCCGCTCTACGGCGACATAAGTTTCTTTTTTTGTCTCGTTGATAACGATTGTCTCGCTTTAAAGCTTTTTTAGGTAATACTATCTCAATTCCATCCACCTCTTTTTGTCCACGATATCCTCTATCACAAACTGCCTTCTCTAGTGGAGAAGATCGAACCTTCATCGCTTCCTGTAATACCTTGGGGAGGGTGGCTCCATCATGACAGTTTTCTGCATGACTCACTGCACTTAAAATAATCCCTTTTTTCGCCGTCGCCACAATGGAGGCTTTTGCTCCATATTCATAAGGCTTGTGATCTTTTTCTTTTGCAACACAATACACCTGTGATTCATGTAAACTGTAAATCTTATTTTTATCATTTTTTTTCTGAGTAAGAACTGTATGATAAAGCGAAAAGTCTTGTTCATATTGACCCAATATAGATTTTGGTAACGTCCTTTCTAACTCTCTCATCCGTTTACCGGCTATAGTACGCAGTCGTTTTACTGCTTTCCTGGCGCTTGAACGCTTCTTAACGTGGCGAAAAAAGCGAAGTTTTAATCGTTGCTCTTTCACTTCTTTCACATAGGTTCGACGTTGTTTTATTCCGTGTTCTTTTGCGATTTTGTTTAATCGATTGATAATTTTTATTGCGAGTTTGCCATCGGTGGGGTAAGTGATATTTTTTTCTTGTACGGTTGTATCGATTAAGACGGTACTCTCTTCGATTGCTTTTCCGTGCAGTGCTACTGACATGTGAAAAATGGCTTCAACCCCTTCTTTACCAATACGCTGTCGGAAATGAACCAATTCTGTAGGATGGCACGGGGTTTCTTTTTCAAAATATTTCGCACCACAGAAATATTGATGATAAGGGCTGCGCTTCCACTGTAGGACAATATTTTCATCGCTTAAATTTTCCAACTGTTTCAATGGAAGACTGACGGCACTCTAGCAGGAACAGTTTTAGTCAAAGAAATTGTGCAAGACTCTCGTTCGGACAACACTCCCGGAGCCTTGAGAGTTTCTGGAAATATGCTATATTTCGTTGCCACGACATCTGCTAGTGGTCACGAGTTGTGGCAATCTGATGGCACAGAAGTCGGGACTAAAATGGTAAAAGATATTAATGAAGGGATTGAATCTGGAGTGTCAGTGGATTAACTCAGACTTGATCTGACAGTTACCCGTTTTAAATCTGTGCCTGTCAGCTTAGATCTGTTAACGTATTGTTGTGTCTAGAAAAAATGCTTGTCTGAGTTACAACGCACGGCAGGGTCATATATCTATGCCAATGCTGATCCGGTGAATATGATTGATCCGACTGGAATGTCTTCGATGGCGGAGGCATCGGCTACTACCCGCAGCATGAGTTCTTTAAGCACAATGTCAGTGGGTAGAGTGGCTGTTAGTTTTGCAGCTAATGATGCTGTAATTGCAGGAACAGCTACTGCGAGTTCCAAACAGGTAGGGTTTTAATTTTAGCCGCAATGGGCCCTGCGGGAGCTAAATTGCTCGATATGTTATCGGATGATGATGAAGATGATTCTAATGAGTTAGTGGATTATTTTAGGGCCGTAGAAACAGGGGAAATGCTGGATATACTTGATTGTAATTGCTTCAGATTCTTGGATAGGGGTTTTGGCATGGAGCCAACGGCGATCAAACGGTTCTTCCTTTATCAGAAGCTTCACAATGACCTTCATCTGGCATTGTTCTAGCCGGGTGGTACCGAGTAATACCCCGTCAGCTTGCTGGGTAGTTTATTAAGAGGTAGGAATAGAGTGTTCAATTTACTCAATGCTGATTCAAAGCACGCGGCTGAGCGGAATGCTGGGGTCATAAATTGGCTGAAAAGCCTCCCAACTGGCTCCAGACTACTGGATGTCGGGGCCGGGGAAATGCCATTTAAGCAATACTGCGGGCACCTGCAGTACCAGAGTCAGGATTTCGGTCAGTACGATGGGGCGGGAGACAGTGCGGGGCTGCAGACTGATACCTTCGATACCGACCAGATCGACGTTGTATGTGACATCACCAACATCCCACTGAAGGATGCAAGTCAGGACTATATTCTCTGCACCGAGGTGCTGGAGCATATCCCCAACGTATTTGATGCTATTCGGGAACTGAGGCGGCTGCTTGCCCCTGGTGGGACGATGTACATCACTGTACCGGGCACATCATTGCTCCACTTCTCCCCGTACCACTTCATCACTGGTTTTAAGTCGAATTTCTTCCATCCCGTATTTGAAGGGGATGGATTTACGATAGATAGGGTCGAGAAGACGGGTAGCATCTACTCTGTCACGGCGCTATACTTCTGGCATATCTGCAAGATTCTTTCTGTGAAAATGCTGCCATCCAAGCAGAAGCTGTTGTTTTACCCCTTGGTACTATTCTGCTCCCCCATTATCCTAGTGCTACTGCTCTTGGATAAATATGATGGGCTGAGAAGTGATGTGCTGGAGGCGGGAGTCACCGTGGTCGTGACCAGGATAGAGGCTGAGTGAGTTTAGACCACTACAAAACCGTAAAATAGGCAGCTATGAGGCAAACACTTAAGGGCTAGCGGCACTCAACCGAGCGGAAGTATTGGGTTAGAAAACACGGGTTTTTACTATGGGAGTTTGGAAAATAACACTTTAGACTCTTAGCGGCCCCTCTTCAAGCCAACCCCCCCCCCCCCCCCCGAAAGCCCCCCTACCGCCGTCATGGACAAGCCCTATGCCGGGTTACTGCGTAGAGGGTGGGTATCGAGGGCCAAGCTTACAGGCGGGTAGGTCGACTGGTTGTTTGGCTAAAAGCTTTTTACTCGGCAACTGCTCCTGCGTTGCTCTACCTCCTGCATCCATACAGTCGTCCGTGCGCGACTCTGAGAGTGGGGCAAACAACAGCCACTAATCAGTGAACCATCAGGAGAACAAATTGCGGCAGCGTTTATCTTGAACTGCATGGAATATCTACCCGAGAATTACGACGATGCGGTAGAAGCCTGGGATCGCTTAGGCGAAGAATGGCAAAACCATGTACGGGGCTACTGTTGGTGCCTTGGTAAGCCCCAAAAGGGGCGCCCTAGGAAGGGTTTTGTTGAAGTTTCAACAAATATTCATCATGGCCTAATAAATCTTGAAGCTTGGTCAGTTCATCCCAATTTTGATATTCAAAACCGGGAGTTGGCAGAAGATAAATTTCCCGATGAGGTGATAACAGGTAATACCGAAATTGAATTAAGTATTGTCGAAGCCAAAAAACTGGTAGACCTTTTACAGTCAGCATAAGAATTAGTGAGAAATAAGGAATAGGTATTTAATATTCTAAAAAAAGCCCAAGTTAAAATAACCACTGGGCTTTCTATTATCCTGTCTCTCCTTAATCCCTTTCTTAACCGCCAAGTGACGGCATGTTGGCTTGCCGAATAGCCGTCATTTAACCTCCCCCAATTCTGAATCAAGCGAGCGAAAGTCTTGCGGAGAGTGGTGGTGTGCGAGTTATGGAAAAAAATAGGGGGTAAAATTACGACTTAATCGAAAACCTTGAGATTGTATCTCAGTATGATTACACCTATTAGATAAAGAAAAGAAGGCCGACCACCATGGAAGAGTTTAGCTTAGGACCCTCATACAAAAAAATAGATCAAACCAGTAAATTCGAATGCTGTTTACCTAATCTAGATCAACTTTTACCCAAACTCTGCAAAGTCATTCAAGCAGAATATACCCATGGTGAGTTTAAAAAAACCTTGGCCAACTTTCAGCTTTCCTCGCAAACACAGAGATACTGGAGGATAACAGGCTCCTCCAAAGTGACTGTTGAAATCGTCTTAGAAAAAAATCAGTCTCATCTTATTGTGCGAATTTTCGGCAAAAACACGCCCTTCCGTTTAGCCAGAGAATTATTGTTAAAAAGCTTTATGGAACGCTCAGGAGCGGGTTCAACATCCGAAAAATTATTGTTGAGCTATGGTAATTGATATACGAAAGCTAATATTTTTCAGCAATAGCTTTCGTTAGGTCAAAGGTCTCTTCACCCTAGGAGTTGTCTTTTAGCCAAAGACACTGTCCATCAGATGCTTTATCAACCACATCAAGTTTTTTCCTGTGGGCAGATAGCTCTTCTTCTGAAGCTTTAATGACGTTCAATTTTGGCCGGTTAGCGTCTAACCGGATAATTCGGTCTTCCCCTTCAAGGCCCTCTTCTGCCCCTCCTAAACTGGAACTCAGTGCTAATTTGGTCTGCCCACCCGTCATCATGAGGTAGACATCGGCAAGAATCTCAGAATCTAGCAAGGCACCATGTAAGTTTCGCTGTGAATTATCGACCATGTAGCGCTTGCATAGTGCATCCAGGCTATTCTTTTGTCCGGGATGTTTCTTTCGAGCAAAAACCAGTGTATCGAGAACCTTGCACCTATCCCCTATTGTGCCTAAACCAGGATCGACATGCTTAAGCTCGTGATCGAGAAAGCCAATGTCAAAAGGTGCGTTATGAATAATGAGTTCAGTATCACCAATAAACGCTAAAAACTCGTGGACTATCGCTTCGAAAGGAGGCTTATCTGCCAAAAATTCTGGCGTAATACCGTGGACTTCCATCGCAGCTTCGTCAATATCACGATTTGGCTGGATATATTGATGATAGTGATTCCCTGTGAGCTTGCGATTAATCAGCTCAACACACCCAATTTCAATAATTTTATGGCCCTGTTGGGGCTCCAGCCCCGTAGTTTCGGTATCCAGTACTATTTGTCTCAATGGTTTGCCCTGTATAATATTCGGTCAACTCAGTATTAAAGCAACGCTTTTTAAAAAACGTTAAAGCTCATCAATACCTTGGTTCGCCAGTTGATCAGCAATGTCATTTTCTCGATGACCACTGTGCCCTTTTACCCACTTCCAATCTACCCTGTGCTTGTTGGAACACTCATCTAACTGTTTCCAAAGGTCAGCATTTTTAACGGGTTTTTTGGCAGCAGTTTTCCAACCATTTTTTTTCCAGTTAGCCATCCACTCAGTAATGCCTTTGCGAACGTATTGGGAATCGGTTGTCAAAGTGACTAGGCATTCTTCCTTAAGCACTTTCAGCCCTTCAATTGCAGCAAGTAATTCCATTCTATTATTTGTTGTTTCACGCTCCCCTCCGTAGAGTTTTTTCTCCGCACCTTCATAGCGTAATAACGCACCCCAACCACCTGAACCAGGGTTACCCCTACAGGCACCGTCTGTAAATAATTCTATATTTTTCAATGATTTATCTCGTAAATTAAAAGAGTTTTCTTAACTTTTATTGTTCTTGGTTCTTGCTGCATTTCCAGCCTGTAACGACTGTTCAGGCAGTGGCACAGGGGCGAGTATCGAAGGTGCTTTCCACGACCGCTTGATAGGCGTTAAAGCCACTTTGTCCTTACGCGCAAGAATACAGTAGATTCCCCCCATTGGAACAGCTTGGGGCATATCAAATATAGCGGTATGGTTAAGAAAAGACTGATTGTTCACTGGAATCTGATGGAGTGCGTATCGGGTTGCGACCGTTGAATAGTCCAAAAAGGTCAACCAATCTTTAATTCTCGCTGCGCGTAATCTATTTCGGTTTGAGATTCCCCTGGGGGTTTTCAAGCGTAGAAGTGGTTGCAACATCCCCATAAAACTGTGAGGGTTAAAACCAATAATAAGCACATACCCTCTGGCAATTGTCACTCTTGCTGCCTCTTTAAGAACCTGCTGTGGGTTTTCTGCAAAATCCAATACATGATGTAAAACAGTAACATCCACCACTTCATCGGGAAGCGGTAACGAATGAAAGTCAGCTAGAGCTTTAACTCGGGTGCCTTGGTGCCATCCACCGGCGCCAATATAACGTTTTTTGGCCCCATTGGGGCTCAGTGAAAAGCAGTGGTTAATGCGGCTTGAAGGAGCTAGGTTCTCTTCGGGCACAATACTCAATTGCATTAAATGGTAACCAAAGAGGTTGTTAAGTTCTTTTTCCAGTATTGCCTGCTCGGCGGCTAAGGCTTTGGCTCCCAGAGGCGTAGTAAACCATTGACCCAGCTCCTCGGTGGACTGACTGAGAGGGCGCATAGTTAAGCTATCGATATAACCCCTATAGCGCTTGGCCATACCTCTAGCGGCGTTATAAAGTGTGTTACCATTTTTTGCCATTGCGATTCCAAGAGAGTGTTTTAACTCGCTACCCTAGCCTAAAATGCTAGGGGCTGTTAGCGACCCTGTTAACAAACCCTAATCAGCCTCAAAATAGGCTCCTATACAATAATCATAACAGCAAAAAAGGCAGCGAGGTTTTTCAATTCAATGACCGATCATTCCCGCCCATTTATCACCACAACGTACATTGGTGATTTACTTATCGATGCTGTACCGATACTTGAAACGAATTACCTATGGGTTATTCGTCATAAGCACAGGTCGGGAGCCTATATTTTGGACCCAGGTGAGTCTAAACCTATTATTCATTACCTAACCTCAAACCAAGTTGAGCTAAATGGTGTCTTAATGACGCATAGCCATTGGGATCATATTAACGGCCTCGATAACCTATTGGAATGGCAGCTTAAGCAAGGGGAAAAAATTGAGGTGCATGGCCCCAAGTGTAAAGCAATTCCACAGGTGACCCAATACTGCCAAGAAGGAGGCGACATTTTACTCTGGGATAGCGTAAGGTTCTCGGTATTAGAGACTCCAGGACACTTACCAGAGCACCTTAGCTATTACTCCGAAGCCTTTGATATTCCTTTACTTTTTTGTGCAGACACATTATTTTCAAGCGGGTGCGGACGTATATTTGTGGGTACACCAGGAGAACTCAAATCCTCTCTTGACCGTTTTAAGCAGATGCGCCCCGAAACCCTCGTTTTTTGCTCCCACGAATATACGATTAATAACCTCGGCTTTGCAAAAGAGGTAGAACCGGGAAATACAGACCTAGATAATCGCTTAGCGGAAGTCAATGCAATGTTGGAACAAAGCAAACCGAGCTTGCCTACAAGCATTCTTATAGAGCGCCTCCACAACCCGTTTTTACGTTGTGACCAACCAGAAATAGCCCAGTCAGTCACGCGCTACGCTCAACGTAAATACACCTCACTATGCCCCCCCCTTTCCGAGTTAGATATCTTCACATATCTCAGACAATGGAAAGATGAATACTAGAGAAAAGTAAGCAAAGCTCACAAAATCGACTATAAAGAGAATTGAAAACTTGGTTTTTAAATTTGGTTTTTAAAACAAGACTCTATAGACTTGCGCCCTTCAAATCTCGAATTCAGGTAAAACTCAAGGACTAATGTTGAGCTTTTTAAAATTTCAGAAACGAATCTCTCTCTATAAATACATAAGCCTTGCAGTTGCTGCTAGCTTACTTTTCTCATGCAGCATTTTACCGGAAAAAAAAGACACTGAAATATCTGACGTTGCTCCCCTCTCCGTCGAGCAACCTTTAGCGGATGAAAGCAATGCCCTTGAACTCAGCCAAAAACTTCAACTTGAAGCTGAGCCGGAAATTATCACAGACCTATGGGAGCGGATTCGCAAAGGCTATCAACTTCCCACAATAAACAACCCCAGAATTCAGTCTCAATTCAATTGGTACGCAAAGCACCCCGATTATATCGGTCGGGTCTCCGTGCGAGGCAACCCCTACCTATATCATATTGTCGAAGAGATCGAAGCCCGTGGTATGCCTTTCGAAATAGCCCTGCTGCCTATTGTTGAAAGCGCTTTTGACCCCTTTGCCTACTCCCATGGTAGAGCTGCTGGAATATGGCAAATTGTCCCCAGTACGGGAAAATTCTTAGGGCTTAGACAAAACTGGTGGTATGACGGGCGCCGGGACATTATCGCCTCAACCAACGCCTCCCTCACATACCTTCAGCGCTTGCATAAACGATTTAATAATGACTGGTTACTGGCCCTTGCCGCCTATAACAGCGGACCGGGTAATATATCCAAAGCTATCCGAAAAAATAAAAAACGAGGGCGTCCAACCGACTACTGGAACCTAAAGTTATCGAGAGAAACAACCGCTTATGTGCCTAAATTAATCGCCTTAAGCCAGCTTATTGGCAACCCAGGAAAACACAACCTAACCCTTCCCTTCATTAAAAACGAAGCCTACTTTGCCCAGGTGGATACCAAAGCGCAAATAGATTTAGCTCAAGCAGCCGAACTTGCCAATTTAACCATGGATGAGCTGTACCAATTAAACCCAGCCTTTAATCGTTGGGCAACTGACCCCGGCGGCCCTCACCGGCTTCTTGTTCCAGTGGCAATAAGCGAAACCTTTAAAAAGGAACTTGGGGCAACTCCTGTAGAAGAAAGAATCACCTGGAAAAGATACAAAATTAGAGCGGGTGATACACTCTCCGTGATTGCACTTAAATTTAAAACAAACTCGGCTTCGTTGAAGGAACTAAATAACTTGCATTCCAACCGTATTCAGGCAGGCAAGACCCTTATGGTTCCTGTCGCAAGTAAAAGTAGCAAACACTATTCACGCAGTGCGACGCAAAGACTAGCAAAAAAACAACAGCAAGCAAGTAAGAACGAAAAGGGACAAAAAATAACCTACAAAGTCAAACAAGGTGATAGCTTATGGGCCATTGGGAAAAGCCATGGTGTAAGCGCACGAAAAGTAGCCAAGTGGAATAATATGGCGCTTTTGGACCCCATTAAACCTGGGCAATCTCTGGTACTATGGAGTAAAAGCCCCTCATTAAAACTGGCTTCGTCCTCTCACGGAGTGATTCGTAAATTATCCTACCGCGTACGCAAAGGGGATTCACTGCATAGGATTGCCGACCGCTTCAGACTTCAGATTACAGATATTCTGGCCTGGAACCACCTTAAAATGTCGAACTACCTACAACCTGGGCAGTTATTAACATTGTTTGTGGACGTCACCCAAGCCTACTAAAGCCCTTCTTTCCTGCCACTGGATAAAATACTTAAGCTAATTAGGGCTTGATTGGTAAAGTGCTTAAACGCTTCATAGTGGTCTGAATCCAGTTTGCCACCAAAAGTCCAGCGGTCTGCATAAAATACCCCTACCTTGCGTTTATCTATTTCTAGTACAGACATAAGGCTCGGCATCTTACCTAAAATTCTTACCACATCATCCGGGTAAAGATGGCTACTGGTTGCTATAGCATCATGGTTAAACCAGTGTGTACGGCCAGACTGAATAACATGGGTAAATACACTCTCACTGTATGGCCCAACGTCAAACAAAAATTTGCTTCGCCAATGGTCTGTGCCCTCACCCAGCGCATACTTCGCTTGAAGCTTGTGCCCGCTTATAAATGCAATAGCAACCCGTTCTAGCCCTATGCCTCTATGGATACCCTCCACCACCATCTGCAATATCGTATTCACATCCATGTTTTCTGTTGTAGCACTCGTAAGCTCCCTGAGGATACTAAGCTGAAGCTGCGCATCGCTCTTCATCACTTTTGAAACCGGCTTGGATTTGGCTATTTCGATATTTTTAAGGCTGCTCGGAATAAGGGAACAAGCTTCTGAAACCCCGTAGCTCAATGCAATTTCAGCGGATTCATCCGCCCCTTTTTTTACCAAATTAAGCGCCGTATCTATATCCACCTCCGCATAATCGGCTACTTCCTCCACCACCTTTTTCACCTGGGGACTGTCCCAACCATAGAGAGCGGCTCGGCTTAATCGCTCACCAATCACCACCGCTTTAACCTTTCTATCAGGCTTCTCGGGAGGGTATAGAGCCTGCTCAAGGGTATGACCTAACTTCCAGTGCTTGGCTAACTCCTTTGTGATCGCCTTAAAAGATGTTCCCAGCACTCTTTCCATCGCATCCTTACGTACTTTAGCCTGGTCACTGAGTAAATCTGGATCACGGACCGACAATTTATCGTTGGACCAAAAAGCCATCTCACCCAGGTTATATAGCAGCGCAGCAATAAACACCTCTTCACCAGCGGGTTCATCATATTTACTCACCAAGGATTTAGCCTGAGTAGCCGCATGAAACCCCTGAGCAATAAGTTGCAACAAGCGCTCTACGGGCTCATCATTGAGCAAATTGTCCATCACCAAAAGTGAAATACAAATTGCACGCATTCCCTTCAAGCCAATTAAAACAATAGCTCGACTAACCGTGTTAATTTGCTGTTTGGTGTAATTGTATTGCACACTGTTGGCAATACGCAAAACATGGGAAGTGAGTTTTGGGTCCCTTAAAATAACTTCGGCAAGCTGATTCACATTGGCGTCTTCGCTGCCAGTTATCTTATTCAAATCGACAATAACATCGCCTAAAACCGGCATATTTTGTCGGCGAAGGTACGTTACCCAAGCTTCTAAACCTTTTTTACTCATTTTCAACCCGGTTCAAAAATTGTACTATTTAAGAGCAATGAGAATACCCCTATTACGAGTAAGTTTAGACGACAGCCATAAAACTTTATGATTGTTTTTATGTCAAAGTCACTCGTCTGTAAATCAAGTAAAATCACTGCATACAACCAATACTTAATCGATTAGACTTGAACTGACAACACACATTATTAAACGAACAAAAATTAAGCCAGATATAGGTCGGCATTCGATCATTTAAAATACGAAATTCATATTTAACTCCTGGATCAAACATGCGTATAGCCCTTTTTTATATTGCCCTGTGTATCACCAGTATTACGTTTGCCGAATCGACCCCAAAGCCCAAAGTTACCATTAGCCATTCCATTGCCCTGCATGGAGAATCAGAATACAAAGAAGGTTTTAAACATTGGAACTATGTCAACCCAAACGCCCCTCAAGGAGGCTATGTCACATTTGCATCAAGAGGGACATTTGACAGCTTTAATCGGTTCTCTTCCAGAGGCCGGACCCCAGCGAACGTCAGCCCATTTTTATACGATACGTTAATGACGGACAATCTAGATGAAGAGGGTGTAGTCTACGGTTTAATTGCTGAAAAAGTTGAATACCCCGATACACACGATTGGGTTATTTTTCATTTGGACCCAAAAGCAACCTTCCAAGACGGCCACCCGATTGAAGCCAGCGATGTTGTATTTACATTCAACAAATTTATGGAACAAGGGGTATCTCAATTTAGAAGCTACTTTGCCAACGTAAAACCTGAAATATTAGGCCCTCAAAAGGTAAAATTTACGCTGCCGAACCCTGATTTTTCCAAACTATTCGCATTATGCTCGACAACGGTTTTCCCAGAGCACAAACCATTTAACCTCGAAGACCCTTTAAATACCCCACCGTTAGGAAGTGGTGCCTATAAAATCAGTGACTTTAAAATGGGCGAATACGTTGAATACCAAAAACATGAAAATTACTGGGCAAAAAATCACCCCACTGCTGTTGGTACAAACAATTTTCATAAAGTACGTTACGAATATTATCTAGATGAATCCGTTCAATTTGAAGCCTTTAAAAAAGGCGAATACGACTTTCGCTCAGAAGATACTGCCAAACGTTGGGAAACCCAATATACCGGCCCCAATTTCGATAAAGATTTTATAATTAAAGAAGCCATCCCAAATGAACTGCCTGGGGAAATGACCGGGTTTGTATTTAACGTACAGAGAAAACAATTTAAAAACCCCAAGGTCAGAGAGGCTATTGCCCTTCTCTACAATTTTGAATGGAGCAATAAAAATTTATTCTTTGGCGCCTATAAAAGAAATACCAGCTACTTTCGAAATACACCTTATCAGGCCACCGGCCTTCCCCAAGGCAATGAACTCGCCCTGCTAAACCAATACAAAGAATTTCTACCTAAGGAAGCCTTCACCTCCGAATTTACAATACCCAAAACCGATGGTAGCGGAAATGTTCGCCCTCAACTTAGACAAGCCCTAAAGCTTTTCAAACAAGCAGGCTATAAAAACGTTAACGGGAAAATGATCCATACTCAAACGGGTGAAGCACTTAAATTTGAATTTTTAATTCCAACACCAGCTTACGAACTTATTGGCAACCCGTTAAAAGAAAACCTAGCGAAAGCCGGTATCGAAATGAGCATTCGTCTAATAGACATTACTCGGTATCAAAACCGTTTGCGTAAAAGAGACTACGATATGGTGTATTCGGGCTTGGCTGGAGGTTCTCACCCATCCCCTTACATCACGTTGGAATGGCACAGCGGTTACCTGGATTCCAGTTACAATGCCAGTGGTGCCACATCTAAAGCTTTAGATGATTTAACTCAAGGCATTCTAGATAATCAACTCGACGAGCAAAAACTATTGACCTATGGGCGAGCCCTGGACCGATTATTACTCTGGAACCATTATATTATTCCCTCCCATCACCTACCGGAATACCGTATCTCTTACTGGGATCGTTTCTCAAGACCAGACGTGCTTCCAAAATATGACTACGGCTTTTTCACTTGGTGGATAGATAAGGAAAAAGACAAAAAGCTACCCACCCGTAACGCCCGTTCAAATTAAGTAGATCACTATTGTGTCAGCATACATCGTACGGCGTTTACTACTGGTTATACCTACCCTCTGGGCAATCATCACAGTCAATTTTTTTATTGTGCAAGTTGCTCCTGGCGGCCCAGTAGATCAGATGATCGCAAAAATGGAAGGTATGGATGCCTCTCTCTTAGACCGCATGACAGGCAATAACCAAGGGAATACCGGAGCCGCATCTGCCGCCATCTCAACCCCCTCTTTGGGGAAAAGTGATTCAGGCTATCGAGGTGCCAGCGGTCTGATGGCAGAAGACATTGCCGAAATAGAAAAAATGTTTGGCTTCGACAAGCCCATACATATTCGTTACTTTGAGATGCTGTGGAACTATATACGCTTCGATTTTGGCGAAAGCTTATTTCGAGGCAGTACCGTTAAGCAACTTATCATCGAACGATTACCCATCTCAATCTCGCTTGGCATATGGACGACTCTTCTTGTTTATCTTATATCAATACCTTTAGGAATACGAAAGGCGGTAAAACATAACTCTAATTTCGACATATGGACCTCTAGCGTTATCTTTGCCGCTAATGCCATACCCTCGTTTTTATTCGCAGTACTATTAATTGTCGTTTTTGCAGGAGGAAGCTATTTCAATTGGTTTCCCCTCCGAGGGTTAGTATCGAACAACTGGAATGAACTAAGCTTTATTGGAAAAGTCGCCGATTATTTTTGGCATATGGTATTACCCATTACCGCAATGGTCATTGGCGGTTTCGCCAGCTTAACCATGCTAACCAAAAACTCCTTTTTAGACGAAATCGGCAAACAGTACGTCGTCACCGCTAGAGCAAAAGGTCTAGCAGAAAAAGCAATACTCTATCGACATATTTTTCGAAACGCCATGTTAATTATTATCGCCGGCTTTCCCGCTGCGTTTATCAGTATATTCTTTACTGGGGCCTTATTAATCGAAACAATTTTTTCCTTAGATGGCATTGGTCTACTGAGTTTTGAAAGCACTATGCAAAGAGACTACCCGGTAATGTTTTCCACTCTTTATATTTTGACATTAATTGGTTTGGTCATGGGCATAATTAGCGATTTGACTTATACCATTGTTGATCCACGCATTAACTTTGAATCGAGGTAATTTTTTGTTTTCGCCAATTAACCAGCAGCGCTGGCATCGATTCAAAGCAAACCGACGCGCATTTTTCAGCCTATGGATATTTTCATTGGTTTTTACAGTCGCCTTGTTTGCCGAATTAATTGCAAACGACAAGCCATTATTTATTTACTACGATAGCGAGCTTTATATACCTATTGTTAACAGTTATTCGGAAATGGAATTTGGAGGGGATTTAAGTTTAGAAGCAGACTATAAAGACCCCTACATCCAAGAATTAATTAATGAAAAGGGTTGGATGCTTTGGCCGTTAATCCCCTACAGCTATCATACCATTAATTATAATTTACCCAGCCCTGCGCCTAGTCATCCAACATTCGAAAACCTCTTGGGAACAGACGACAAAGGTCGAGACGTATTGACTAATATCATTTATGGGTTTCGCCTGTCGGTGCTGTTTGGTTTTATCGTTACCACACTCTCTGCATTCATTGGCATTGCCGCTGGAGCCATGCAAGGTTTTTACGGCGGCTGGATTGATTTATCCTTTCAAAGGTTTATCGAGTTTTGGAGCAGTATGCCCACGCTATATATATTGATTATATTAGCGAGCATTGTCACCCCTAACTTTTGGTGGCTAATGGCCGTCACCCTATTATTTGGCTGGATAGGCTTTGTCGGTGTGGTCCGGGCAGAGTTTCTAAAAACCCGCAACTTTGAATACGTATTAGCCGCAAAAGCCATGGGAATGAATGACGCAAGAATTATGCTTAAACATATTCTCCCTAATGCCATGGTCGCCACCCTCACATTTTTGCCCTTCACCTTATCCGGCTCTATTACCATTTTAACGTCATTAGACTTTTTAGGCTTGGGAATGCCCCCAGGCACACCCTCGCTAGGGGAACTTCTCTCTCAGGGAAAAGCCAACATCCAAGCCCCATGGCTAGGTTTTTCCGGTTTTTTTGTTGTTTCCTTTATGCTTACTACGTTAATCTTTATTGGTGAAGGCATCCGAGATGCCTTTGATCCACGACAGGCTTAAGAATTTATGGCGTTAGTCTCTGTTCAAAACCTCTCCATCGCATTTAAACATGGAGCCAATACCCAGCAAGTTGTACACGATATCTCATTGAATATCGAAGCTGGAGAAATATTAGCCTTAGTCGGTGAAAGCGGTTCCGGAAAAAGCGTGAGCGCACTATCAATTCCTCAACTCCATCACGCCGAACGAGTTAGCTACCCTACTGGCTCGATACTCTGGCAAGGCGAGAACCTACTTGAAAAAAGCGAACGTGAATTGCGCAAAATGCGCGGAAACGATATTTCCGTTATCTTTCAAGAACCCATGACATCGCTTAACCCTCTACATATTATCGAAAAACAAATTTCGGAAATCATACAAATACATTACCCCACATCAAATAAAGACGCTTACGAACAAACGTTAACACTGTTAAAAAAAGTCGGAATACGCCAACCAGAAACAAAGCTCAAAGCCTACCCCCATCAACTTTCTGGCGGAGAGCGCCAAAGAGTTATTATCGCTATGGCTCTCGCCAACAAACCCAAACTTTTAATTGCCGATGAACCAACAACCGCACTGGATGTCACTGTTCAAGCTCAAATACTTGAATTAATTGCCGAAATCCAAAAAGAAGAAGGCATGACCGTTTTATTTATTACCCACGACCTGGGAATAGTGAAGAAAATTGCCGACCGAGTTGCCGTAATGGAAAAGGGTCGTCTCGTTGAAATAGAAGAAAAACACACCCTATTTTCACAACCACAGCATGAGTACACAAAGAAATTACTCAGCGCGTCACCAAAAGGGTTAACGCCTCCGCCCCCCGAAGAGGCTGCCACGCTTGTAACAGGAAATGACATTAAAGTATGGTTTCCCATTCAAAGAGGCGTATTAAAAAGAACCGTAGGGCATATTAAAGCCGTTGATGGTATAAATTTCGACCTCCGCGAAGGAGAAACACTAGGGGTAGTGGGCGAAAGCGGCTCGGGGAAATCCACCCTAGCCCGTGCAGTGCTAATGCTTCAAGCATTCACAGGAAAAATAGAATTCAGAAAATGCAATCTAGCAGAGCTAAGCAAAGAACAAAAACGCAACCTTCGCAAAGAAATTCAAGTTGTTTTTCAAGACCCCTATGGCTCTTTAAGCCCAAGAATGAGCGTTGAAGAAATTATTCGTGAAGGCTTAGATATTCACGCTATCGGATCAAATAAAGAGCGAAAACAGCGGGTTATCGACGTCATGAAAGAGGTGGAGCTGGAACCAGAATTACGCCACCGTTTCCCGAACCAGTTCTCAGGGGGACAGCGCCAAAGAATCGCCATTGCACGCGCCCTAATAATGAAACCCAAATTCATTATACTGGATGAACCAACTTCCTCACTTGACCGCACAGTACAGGTTCAAATTATTGAATTGCTCAGAAGGCTGCAAAAAGAATATGGGCTAACCTACCTTTTTATCAGCCACGACCTAGCCGTTATCAAAGCACTAAGTCATAAAGTACTTGTGATGAAAGAAGGCATTGTAGTCGAATCTGGAAGCTCACTGGACATATTTGAGAGGCCACAGAACGACTATACCCAATCATTAGTCAATGCCGCTTTTTCATAATAAGACTGTAGAAAAATTCTGATTTTAATCACAGTCGTTTGTTGTCTAAATGACTATTCAATTGACTCCCTTTTCCGCTTGCAAACACTGTAAACATAATAGCCAAGGTATGTAAAACCGATGCCCGAAGTCAGGGCAATAAACTTACCCAAAAACAAATAAGGAGGAAACACAAGAGAAATTAGATTCCCTACACCGACCATAAACGTTAAGCAGGTTAATACAATAGACTTTCTTTTTGAAACAATACCTCTTCGGTTTAGTATAAGTGCAATAACCGGCGGAACAATAATAGCCAGTAAAACTAAAAATAATACACCAAAAATCATTAGAAATAGGAACCCCATCCCTTCTGGGCCTGCGAGATACGGACTAGCAATAACATACTGCGCACAGACAATGAAAGCCAACCCCAGCCATATTCGAAATTTCATTGGACTCTCCACCATTAGCTTCTCCGCCATTAACACTAATACGCCCACAGCAATACGCTAATCATTTGCTGTTTCATTATCCCAAATACACCAAAAATGTCCATTAACAATATCGGGGCAGTTCCCCAAACGCCTTAGATGAATTATTAGGTGCAGGTGCGGCAATATGCCACATTTACATATTCTTATAAAAAGCTAAACTGAGTACACGTTTGAATTCATCAAACATACCTACTTGTGTAGCTCTTAAGACTAGTAGTTCTTATAGAAACCAGTAGCTCTTAGGCACAATACGGAAATATTGTGCCTTTTTTTATCTTTTTACCGGGTTTTTCTGCAATTTTCGCTGAAGTGTTCTACGATGCATATTCAGCTCGCGCGCGGCTGCAGAAACATTGCCATTATTTTTCGTCAATACCCTTTGGATATGCTCCCATTCGAGACGTTTGGTAGACATAACCTGCGTACTTTCAACGTCGCTCGCTCCCTCAAATTCCACATTTAGCGCCTCTAGAATCTCCGAGGCATTAGCCGGTTTGGGTAAATAATTGGTTGCCCCTTTTTTAACCGCTTCTACTGCGGTTGCAATACTGGCATAGCCTGTAAGCATAAGGATCTTAATTTCCGGGAAATGTGATTTTAACTCGGGAATAAAACCTAGCGATGTTTCGTTTTCTAGCTTGAGGTCCAATACGGCTAAATCAAAACATTGAGACTCAATCGCCTCTCTTGCCGAAGCAATATCCTGCACCCATAGCACCTGATAGTTTCGACGTTCAAATGCTGCTTGAGACACTTCCCCCAAAGCTACATCATCTTCAACAATCAATAATTTATTTTTCATCGTCATTTGCAAAAGGTAATTTAATTGTTATTTTCGCACCCTGGCCTGCAATATTATTCATCACAATGTTTCCACCACAGCTTTCAATGGTCGAATTAGACAGATAAACCCCAATCCCTACCCCCCCATCTTTATTGGAAATAAAAGGTTTCCCCATTTCTTCTAAAGTGTCCAAAGCAATGCCGTTACCATCATCCGTTATTTCGATAATCAATTTCCCCTTACTATGAAAAACCTTGACAAAAACCCGCGTTCGAGCAGCTTCCCAAGCATTTTCAATCATATTTGCAATAGCGAGTTTTAATGATTGACCAGAACCTATACGCACACTACAGGAAGAATCCATCACCTCAAATATAATATTTGAATTCGGCATAATCAAACCAAAGTAATTTTCTAACTCATGGACAAAATTTCTCACCAAAGTCGTCGCTGTATTTTTTAAAGAATCGGCATTTTCCGCCATATTCGTTAAATTTTTCAGGTGCCCTCGACAAATTTCTATTTGCTTTTTCAATATTTTAACTTGTTTCTTGGTTAATGGTTCCTTACTCGATACATCCTCAGTTAAAATTGCCAAAGTTGAAATGGGCGTTCCTAATGCATGGGCCGTACTAGCAGTCAAATTTGCAATGGCGACTAGTTGTTCATTTTGTAATATTTTTTCCCGTGCGCTACGTAACTTCCGCTCCCCTTTTGTCATGGATTCAGCAGCATAAGACACAAAAAAATACAGAATTAGAGCACTAATAACAAAGTTAAACCACATACCAAATAAGTGCAATTGAAAAGGGTCGGCTTCCATACCGCTATGATGGACATGAGAGTCACCAATAACCCAGTAGGAATAAACCGCAATAGCAGTGATCAATAGCCATATCGAATACCTTCTCGGAAGCAAGGCGGCGGCCAAAGCGATTGGCACAAAAATAGATGATGTAAAAGGGTTGCTACTCGCACCACCAATAAAAATCAAATAACCCATCAATACAGCATCTAAAGAGAGCAGTATTAATATTTCACCATAGGTAACAGGAAAACTAAGGCGCAAACGAGCGGCCATCGCCACCATAAAAACGGCATAAAGAACAAATGATACTTCCACCTGAACAAGCGGCATAGCCGAATCGAAATAACGAATCGCCGCCCAGGAAGTCATACTTCCAACAATAAAAATAATAACTTTTAGTAAAAAAAGTTTTTGCAGAAGTTTTTTGGACTCTGTCTCTTTTGACTCACCAACAATCATTCAAAGCCACCGCCTTACTCTCTGTTTATAACGTAAATACTGCTCACCAAATAACTCTTCCATTGCATGTTTTTCAGGTATTATTTGCACTTCATTCATAAACCATATAAAAGCAGGCAGAATAAAGAAACCAGAAATCGTCCCGTTCCAAACAACAACCCCAACTAAAACGAACAACATACCTAAATACATAAGGTTACGAGAAAAGCGATAGAAACCGGAAATCACCAAATTATTAGCCTTACCAAGTTGCAAAGGATTAACCGTGGTATTAGCTCGCATAAACTGGCAAGTATTTATTTAGAGCAAAAGCCACTAAAGCAAATATTAATGTCGTAAACGGTGGTGTAATAATTTGAACATAAGCACCCTATCAGAACGAATAATACAACCCGCTTATAAAAAAGGTGCGCAAGCCCCACTCCTGTCTTACAAATTGGGACAAATAAGTAAACCTGAAAAATCTCTGTTATATTAAGTTTATTTAAACATAAATAAAATCAACTGCAAGACAAGAATAAGCGCAATTAAAGCCATCGCATATCGGCTGATTTTCCCCAACTCTTCCGGCGAATGTCGTTTTCCATACTTCTCTACCAGCGGAACAATCACAAAAAGTGCGGCAAACAAAACAACCAAAATAATAAAAACAACTTTCATAAACAACCTTTCCCCAAACGGTTTAATCCTCAGACTCTATACTCAAGTAGGCTAAGTTTATGCAAACCACTTTATTGTGATGTTTTCAATGCAGCCTGCAAAATTTTTACATTAAATATGGTAATCTTAACCAAGGGCCCTATTCCATTGAATTTAAAAGAGATAAGCTATAATTAGCAGTAAGTGATATTGTGTCTAGCAACGCTATTTTCAACTAATTTTTCAACTAAGAGCGTCTAATGAAATCAGAATTTCGTACTCTATACTCTCATGGCTATAATTCTCACAGGTATAATTCTCACAAGTATTCTCATCGCTACAACGGGTTTTCCCTACTCGAATTGATGATCGTACTGGCTATTATGTCAGTTATAGCAATGGTTGCGCTACCTTCAAGTAATAACGCACTTAATGCTCAAAAAATTAAAGAAAGCCTTAAATTAGTCGAAACGTTTAAATCCTCTGTTGCCAACTTCTATGTTTTGCAAGGCCGTTTCCCTATATCAAACGAAGAGCTGCTGATACCCGAAGCAGACAAGCTAAAAGGGAACTATGTATCAGCGATTTACCATGTCAAAGGCGCGTTTCACATTGAACTTGGCAACAAAATACCACCCAGTTTGCAGTCCAAGCTAGTCACCGTACAGCCCGTGTTTGTGCCCAATTCCCCCGCCAGCCCTATTTCATGGGTATGTGGGTTTGATGAGGTGCCCGAAGGTATGGAGAGAGCTGGAGAGAATTGGACAAATGTGCCTAAAGTTAGCCTTCCCGGCTCCTGCCGTTAACCCTGCCTTTTTAACTTATGAAGCACTTAATTCATCGCTCTAATTTTACCCTCAATAGTGCTCATATCCCTTTTGTATGGTCGTGCGCACTTTTTCCAATCCAGTGTCGCTTTTTTCCCTCTCGCAGTAGTCGGGTCAAATACAGGCTCCTCTCCACACATACGATACATTTCCTTCGTATGCTTTTTAGTTAACCCCTCTAACCGGCCTATTTCACTGTCCACTTGCGCACGTGCCACCGCACTGGAATCACCGGCTTCGTTGACGGCTCGAATATCGCCTTTTGCCCAAGCAATTGCGCAATTGTACTGTTTTATACGCTTTGCTTCGCGCTGCTTGGTCTCTTGGTAGTGACCATAGCGTTCATTTTTTCGACTACTGGATTCATATTTAGAATAGTTACTGGTGCTTGCCCGAGCTTGCTGCTTATCAGCTCTATTTAATTGCCCTTTGACATAGTTCAACTGCTTCTCCCAGCTTTTTATTTTACTATTGAGGTCTTTAACATAGCGCTTAGGCTGCTTCTCTCGATAATAGCGGCTTCCACCGACAGAAAGGTCGCCGCAATACACATAGTCACCCTCTTGAATAGGCTTCAAAGTGCTCCCATCAGAAATTTCCACGTCCTCCACTTTCTCACTAGCGCTTTTTTCCTTTGGCGGAAACTGGCTATAGGTCACTTTCCCTGTTTTTTCGTCCACTATCTTATAGAGCTTTCCAGCATAGGCTGAATTCGCTGTTAAAAATAATATGGATAATACAACCCAAAATAAAGATAACTTGATCATTTTTTCAACTCTAACCCATTTTCTCAGTTTCATACTCAACAATAATGCCATAAGAATTTTTAGCGATATAACATGGCATACATAAAAGGATAGGACGTCGTTTAAACAATATCCATTCTCTCTATAAGAAGTACGTTTTTTGTACAGATATTTTTACTTATTTGTCTCAGTGTTTCATATTTTGGTAACACAAAAATGTTACTTTCTACGCCTTCTATAAAGCAGTAAAAGTGAGTACGACTATGAGATCACACACCGTTAAATCCGTTATTTCTATTTGCACAATGGTGACTGGCGCCTTATGTTCACAGGGCGCTTTGGCAATGGACGTTTCACCTATTTCATCCCATACTTCCGGTTCACTCTTTACAATAAAAGGCTCCAATACTGTAGGTGCAATACTCGCCCCAGAATGGGCAAAAGCCTATCTCATAGCAAAAGGTGTCAGCTCCGTTAGCATTGAGCCCACACATATTGAAAACGAATTTCGAATTATTGGCAGCAACAAAAACCTTCCTGTTTCCATTGATATTCACGCACATGGATCAAGTACAGGCTTTAAGGCCCTAAAAAATAACTCCACTGATCTAGCCATGTCATCCCGTGCCATCAAACAGGGGGAAGCCGCTGCATTGGCACACCTAGGAGACATGACCTCGCTAAGCGCTGAACATATTGTAGCGATCGATGGCCTTGCGATAATTGTTAATCAGAATAACCCTGTCACTGACCTAACCATTAAACAAATAGCCGATATATTTTCAGGAAAAATTTCAAACTGGATTGAGGTAGGCGGGAACAACTCACCCATTAACCTTTACGCAAGAGACCATAAATCAGGCACCTGGGATACGTTTAAATCCTTGGTCTTAGAGAAAGGCAACCCTCTTTCCCATAGAGCCATAAGGTTTGCATCAAACAACCGCCTATCAGAGAGCATTACTCAGGATAAAATCGGTATTGGTTTTGTCGGCCTCTCTTCGGTGAATGGAAATCGTGCTTTAGCCGTATCGGAACTCTATACCCAACCGTTAATGCCACTTACGCTAAACGTGGCAACAGAAGATTACCCTCTTTCACGGCGTCTTTTTCTCTATACACATCCAACAATAACCAACCCACTTGTAAAAGAGTTTTTATCTTTTGTTGAAAGTGAGAAAGGTCAAGATTTAGTTGGGCGAGTAGGCTATGTCTCTCAAAACCCGATAAGCATCAAACCTTCTATTGATCCAGAAGCACCCAATAAATATGTAGAAGAAGTCGCCTATGCGGAAAGGCTATCCGTCAACTTTCGTTTTAGTTCCGGTAGCGCAGAGTTGGACAATAAATCTCAACGAGATATTTTGCGCGTTGTGGATTACATCACTATGCCAGAAAACAGGGAGAAGCGCATTAAACTCATTGGCTTTGGAGACCTAAAACAAAGCCAGTCTCGCTCATTAATTTTATCTAAACTGCGTGCTACAGCAGTCAAAACAACCTTGTACGACTACGGTATATCAACAGATTCCGTTCTGGGCTTTGGACCATATATGCCAATAGCATCTAATTTAGGGGGAGGCAAATTTAAAAATCAAAGAGTGGAAGTCTGGGTATATAACCCCAAGATAGCGGAACTATACAAGCCAAACAAAAGAGAGAAAAGTAAATATTCTCGCACTATTGGTTTATAACGTTCATCAAGACAAAATTATCTGTATTAATACAAATTACGGCAGCTCAAAAACCTTCGAACTGCCGTAACATTGGCAAACGTGCGAATTTGCCTTGCGCTCTTCCATGGATCTCGTTGCTTGATCCTGAGCAACCTTCCCTTGATAACCCTCCCTTTACAACATTTTTTTGCAGCCCTTGCTTTTCCTGTTTCGGACAAACTTCCCGTTTCCAAACAACTTCTCTCCTGAAGTACTCCACCACCATCCCTAAGTATTTTTGCTATCGCTATTCAATAGGGTCCCAGTTCTGATGTTTAGGGTAATTGGCATCCATATCAAACCCATTTAAAAATTCACCATCGCTATTCTTCACGATATTAAGCACCGCATCGATTGCATATCTTAAAGCGGGTTCAGCCCAACCGCCCTCCAAAGAAAACGCCTCTCCAGCAAAATATAACCCAGAACTTGCGCTGTAGTCTTGGTTATAGGCAAGCAAGGAATAATTTTCCGACCAAGTACTTTGCCTATACAACTTTGCACAACCACGATAACTGGGCTGTTGAGACCAATGAATCACTGCCGACTCATCCAAATTAATAAATTGTGAAATTGGTTCTTTGATATTCACGCAACCTTCAAGTATTTCATCAAGTTTTGCTACACACTTTGACGCCAATGTCTCATCATCCAAATCCGGCAAAAATTTATTAGCATCATCTTCCCAAGTGTAGCTCAATAAAATTACACCAGGGTCTTCTTGAATAATATTACCGTCAGCGTCTTTAATATCCAGCCCGTATCCGTACACACCTTGCAGATATGTATCTGTGCTAATAAGCTGTGGAATGGAAGAGTTTTCCCAATAGCGCTCTTTAAGCGAACAAAAAACTTTACAACTGGTAATCCAATGAGACGATTTTAGTCCATACTGAACCTCGGGAGGAATTTGCTCATAATCAAAATTTTCAAAATTAATACTTAATTGCATCGCCCATGTGGGTGCAGTTAAAATTACCGCATCATATACACAATTTGCATCGCCAGCGCCAATAGTAATTGTGCCATTTTCATTTCTAGATAATTTATTTACTTCGGTTTGAGTAAATAAATTCATATTAAATGTATCTTTTCTTACTGCATCGTACAAAGAATTTCCGTTTACATTAGGGTTAGGGCTGGTTACTGCATCAAACATCATACACTCGCCATAAGATTGAACACCCAAATAACTAGGCGACTGAAATTCTCTTCCAAAACTATCATAAACAGGCTGTCCAGAAAATGGGCCAGGATTGTGATTACCGCTAGAATCAAATTTACCTTGAATAAGCTGGTGATTAGTCGCAAAACCAAATAACAATGTTCGAACAGGATACAATGCGCCTATCTGGTAAAAAGCTCCCCAACTACCATCACCCGCACCAATGGTATAAAACAACTGGGTTTCAGACTCCGACATACCCAAACCACCAAAATAACCTGGGTTATTTTCGTCGTATTCTTGAATTTCATCGAGTACAGCCAACTCGCGGAAATTTATATTCCAATAAAAACCAACAAATTTTTTCCAAAAGTCATCCCAACCATCGGAGCCATAAAGCTGGGAAGCTACATTGGTAAACATGTCCGCAAAATGTGTCCATTTTTCAGATACAGCTTGGAGAAGTTTATTCGGAGGCGGTGGCGGTGGATTTTGTCCTTTTGTTTCCCAAAGAATAAGCTCAGGCTCAGCAAATGGATTGGCAGTATCCGGCCCCAAGCCATTGTTCATATAAATTCCAGTATTGGCAACCGACGAACCGGGATCGGGGAAATCTTGTAAAGTCAAGCCAAATTCCTCAGTAAGATAATCTAAAATACACTGCCCATCGCCTGGCGAAGTAAAAAAAGGCATGCGCATAGCGCCCATTTCAAACGTTGTGTATTGATTTTTTGCAGGTTTAGAGTAAGTGCGGCCAGAAATTCGATCTGTCGCTTCGTACATATCGATATTGGTATAACCCGAGCGAAACAGCTCCCTTGAAGCAAGTAAACCTGCAACGCCCAATCCAACAACAGCGATCTTATAATCTGGTTTTTTATTCTTAGCAATGGCAGAATTCTTTGCGTTATTAAGCAAATGAAAATAATTAAAATTAAAATCCGCAACATTTGGAAAACAACAAGTCCACGGACCAGTTTGATTTGCGTTTTGCTTAGCAAGGTCCAAGAATTGTTGCTTTATTGTCTGAGACTTATGAATACTCATTCATGACTCCACTTTAAAATATAGGAATACAAGGTGTGATGTTCCTGAAAGCTGGCATAAAAATAAGCAAATAGTGTCGTCACTTTCATCCTTTAACTACAGGCTCAATATCCAAGCTGAGAGTTCAGTAAAACTGACATTAATTCTCGACGAGACCAATTAGGGTTTTAGTGTCATGTTAGTGTCAATTGGTCTAACATCATTAAGAGTGATTGATGCGCCTTATTCACATCGAATACCTTTAACAACTCACACCAACTTACCCACCTTTTGTATTGAGGCTAGATTTTTAAATGATGGATGGCAAGCTAAGACTAAATGCCAATAAGCTTAAGTCACTTCGAAAGAAAAAAAGTATCAGTCAGGAAACAATGGCCAATCAGTGTTTTTCCTCTGGACAACAAATATCTCTAGCCACACTGAAGCGAGCCGAACTAGGACGCCCAATCCTATATCGAACAGCAAAATGTTTGGCGTCATTTTTTTCGGTTGAATTAAACGACATACTGGAAGATATACCGAACTCAAATTCACACTACAAATCAAACGGGAATATTCATAACCTCAACAAAAAACCGCTAATCGGACGCCAATACGAAACCCAACAACTTGAACAAGCACTGGAAATTATCCGCAACAAAAACTCCGGGAGATTAGTTTATATTAGAGGTGTTGCGGGCATTGGCAAAACACATCTTGTCACTTATTTTTTAAATAATATAAATTCAGAAGAATTTCAAACTATCACCATAAAATTAAATTCCAAAAAAGGTAAAAACGGAAATGATTCTCTAAAGCCATTATTGCTTAATTTAATAGACCTTCCAAGAGAGTTAGATTGCGAAAAAGAAAGCGATAAAATCAAAAAAAACTTAGAGAAATATGACCTTAATAATAATGAAATATTTCATTATTTTACTTTAATTGGAGTTACTGCCCCCAAAGAAACCTGTAACGATAAGGGTTCATCCACTTATTATTCTATATCCGAAAATGAAAATAACTTGCTTATCAAACTAATAGATACAAGCAAAAAAAGAGTCGTATTAACCGTAGAAGATATTCATTGGGCATCCAACAAACTTCTGCTAATTCTAAGACACTTAAGTTCAAAATTATCAAATCTTCCACTTCTACTTGTTTTAACCTCAAGACTAGAAAATGATCCTCTAGATTCAATATGGAGAAGCGGTGTTCTCAATACTCCATTGACAACCTTGGATATATCCCCTTTAAACCCTGAAGATGCAAAGCAGATAACTCTAGAGCACGAAATAGATGATAGTGCGTATGTGCAACAATGCGTTACCCTATCTGAAGGGAACCCTCTTTTTCTACTTCAACTTTTAGTTAACTACCCTCAACGGCTGGGAGCCATTCCAGCATCCGTCAGTGAGTTAACGTTAACTCGATTAAAACTGCTTTCACCAGCAAACCAAGAAGCTATTTGCGCAGCCGCCCTTATTGGTGATGAATTTAGCATAGAAACACTATATTACTTAATCAAACAAGATTCAGTAGACACTCTTGAACTCACTTATCACTATTTTATTTACCCCAGCGATGAAGGAAAGTACACATTTTCTCACTCATTGATTCGACAGGGAGTATTAGAGTCTATTGATGATCCCATCAAAGCCATATGGCACAGACGATTAACCGAGTGGTATAAATATAAAAACCACTCAGATTATGCCTATCATTTATCGAAAACAAAAGGGAAAGCGTCTTCGGGAAAAATGATAGATGCGGCAAAAGAATTTATTGAAAAATATAACTATGCCGATGCATTAGACCTTGTCAATAAAGCGATAAAACAAGATGATGACATCAGCCATAAATACCAGCTCTATCTAACAAAAGGAGAGATATTACAAAGATTAGATCTAGCAGAAAAATCCATCATGATTTTCCAGCAAGCTATCGAACTCTCCCATACAGAAGAACAAGCCTCCCACGCACAAATAGCATTGGCATCGGCCTATATCTCTGCTGGAAGGTTCAAAGAAGCCAATTATATTGTAAATTTAATTGAATCAGAATTTTTGCACTATTTATCTAAAGAAGATAAAAATAAAATTAATCATATAAAAACATCAATCGGAAATAAAAAGAAGGGTATGACCAATGAACAACCCGATACGGCAGAAATTCTACAAAGTTTAACCGAGATAAAACAACATAGTAACCCATGCAACAATGTAGATAAGCTATCGCCTTTACCCAAACAGAAAGTCGGTGTGCTTCATTCACTCACAGGGTTTATGAAGGAGCTTGAAGAGGGTGTACTCAGATCAACACTACTGGCCATTAGCGAAATTAATAATCAGGGGGGGCTGCTCGGCCATCAAATTGAACCAATTATCGAAGACAGTCATTCAAGTGATGAAGGCTTTGAAAAAGCCGCGCACAAATTATTAGAAACTTCCGAAATAGCCACAATTTTTGGCTGCTCAACCTCCTCTTCACGCAAACGAGTTAAACCTCTAATCGAAAAAGAAAAACAACTTCTTGTCTACCCATTTCAATACGAGGGAATAGAAAGCTCGAACCATATCGCCTACGTAGGCCCAGCCCCAAACCAACAAGCCCTGCCTGCCGCCGAATGGCTTGTTGAACAAGGCAACACCACATTTATGCTGTTAGGGTCCGACTATATCTACCCCAGAGTAACCAATAAACTCATTAAAGAGATCCTAAACTCCGCCAATACATCTGTTGAAGCAGAGCTGTATGTTCCATTAGGGCACTGCGAGTTTGAGGACATTATCCATACAATAAAAACAACACCTTGCGACGCCATCATTATTACCCTAGTTGGCCTTGAAGCAAATCAACGCTTTTTTGAAGCCTTATCACAAAGTGGCATTTCACCCAAAGCCCAAACCATTCTCTCCTTGGTTCTTTCTGAAAACGACTTGTGTGAAATTCCCTCGAAGCAAGTAGAGGGGGTATACAGTGTCTTCAGTTACTTTCAAAATATCGAGTCCCCTCTCAACGAAGACTTTGTTCGAAAATATAAGCATACCTTCGGCGCTCATAGCCGGATTGGCGGCTATATGGAATCCGCCTACACAGGAGTCCATTTATGGGCAAATGCCGTGCAGAGGGCTGAAGAATTTACCCCAGGAAAGATCATGGAAGCCATGAAAGGCAGCTCCTTGTACGCTCCAGGGGGAATCGCCTATTTCGATGAAGAGAACAACCACGTATGGAGAAACATTCGTCTTGCTCGCGTCGGATCAGATGGTGAATATCATATCCTATGGGAATCAGAAAACCCCATCAGGCCGGACCCCTACCCCTTAAAAGAGAAGAATATTGATTGGGATGATTATATCCAAGGGGAGAAGCGTCAACTGGGAGGAAAATGGGAAAATATACAGATTGATAACAAACCAGCCCCTTAAACCTAGAACCCGCAGTACTTGGTGCGAAATAGCAAAGATATGAGGGAAAAGGTGAGATTAGAATACACGCTGGGAAAAATATTTCAGATATCTGATGATGTCTGGGAGAGGCATGTTACCCCTTGGAGTGTCTAGGTACGCTACCCTACATTACCTCTACTTATCGCGGCCATATGGAGCCGAGCCTATACTGGCTGGTGGTCGATACTGCCAATGGCGATTATAGTCTGCTCGATCTGGCTAAACCCAAGGTTTTTCGCCCCCCCAGTGACAACCAAAAGCTGGGGGTCGGTATCGGCATCTTCTATTTAGTCAAAGGTGGTGGACCAGTATTTGGGGCCTTTGCCTGTGGTGCCTTGCAGTTCTTGCCCCAGGGCGCCGGTTAGGTTGTCTGGGCTCTGTTCAGTTGCGCGGTAGGCCCACTGGTAGTTTTTTTCCATAAACCGCTCTTTGGCCACGTCACCTTGTTGGGCTAGGTCAATCAGTTCGGTATCGGTGTATTTGGGTTGGTAGCCTTTTTCGGCAATGGCGTGTGATACGGATTCAAGCCTCTTGGCAGCGAAGACCCAAACCTTATTCGCTATTAGCTAAACCACGTACTTTGGCAAGAGGTGATGTTGCTAAATATGGTCATCCAAAGAAACTTAAGTAAGTGTCATTCAAACCTGCCCCCATTTAAATATGTTTATTCACAAAATATCTTGGGCCAGCATGGAGTCTCTCACTTTCACTGCAAGAATATCTGGATCAATCGAAGATTTTTGCAATTTCATTTTTAACTTATCTTTGCCTCCTAAAATCATGGACAGGGTTTCAATATAAAGACCAGCTAGTGATTTCAAAATATCGTCAGGTATAGGGTTTTCAGGGATATAGTCAAATACCACATCTGGGGCACCAACTATTTTATATTTCCCACTCGAAACATCCTGTATTACTACAGAACCAGAGTCTGAATCAAATCCCAATAACTTCCCGTCAGGCAAGTCTTCATAAACTGGGTTCAGACCAACAATAATCTGATAAATTTTTTCTGATTCTTGATAACTCGCAAACAACCAATAAACACCATTTTCTGTAAGACCAATACCCCGGGATAGAGCTTTTCCTATCTGTAGTTCAGGCACCTTTGAGAGATCTAAATCAAGTCCTACTATAGGATCTACAATTCTCATTCTAGCAACCAAGCTGGATGACTCGTCAGCTTGGCAGGCTGTAACAACAAACAATAAAATCAGAATAATAGACTTACGGACGATAAATTTCATACTCTACCTTCTCTCTTCGATAACTTGGACCTGGATATAAGTTATTAACCCTATTATTAGGATTATCGTATCTTTGCTTAAAGTCCGATATCCATTGAGAACCGTTATACATTTGAATATGCCCAGCCTGAGATGACTGAGCCTTATATGGCTGAAGCACTACAATATCACCTTTGTTAGGTACATAGCCTTTTTTATCAATTACAGACAAACCTTTAGCCATCAAAAGCTCACCATAATTTTTTGCTGCAGCGGGACGTTCAGACAATAAAATTTCCATTCCTCCCGCCTCAAGAGCTTTGCGAACATAGAGAGCACAATATCCAGTAGATTTATTATGCGCATTTGCATTGAGTTCTGTAACAGCTTTATCTACATCGAAAGCAGATTTTGGGTCCTCTTGCTCAATAGCCTGTGATACCGATTCCAACCTAGCGGCGGCATCGTCCAGGGAGTGGGGTTGAATGCCTTTTCTTTCTTCTATTGGGCTGGCGGCCATGGGTTGGGGAGCTTGAGATTGAAGAGGTTGGGATTGGGGAGATTGAGACGCTTCAGCTTCGGCTTGTTTGGCCTCTTCACATTCTGCGCAGAAGGCGGTGCCCAGTTCTGAGGCTTGGATCAGGGCTTGGGCTTGTTCGGTATCGATCTTTTTTCGATCTTCGACTGGAGGGGCGACTATGGAGGCAGCGGGAATTTCCGGGCCGAGTGTGCGGGGTTTCTGGGTGGGGGTATAGGTGTCTAATTCGGCTGGTTGCCGTTGTATTTTATTGTCGTTGGCAAAGACGATTATTTTGCCTGCGTAGATGGCTTCGGCCAGGTATTTTACGCTGGCTTCGTAGTGGTTGTTTAATGGATCATACAGGCCAAGTTGCTTGTTCATCTCTTGCAGGGTTTTTTCTTCTATATCCAGTTCGTCGATAAAGCGCACAAGGGTTTCGAATTGGGCAAATTCTTTTACGGGCTGGGTATCGTTTATCAGTAGCTGGGTTGTGGGGGCGAATTGGTAGGTGGTGTACCCTTCGCCTTGCACGGGTTGGGTTTGCAGGGGTGCGGTATTGGCGGTGGTATCGGGCAGTTCGTAAAACCGCAGCTTTCCCGTAATCAGCAGATGGCTGATTTGGGTGGCAATATCGGTATTGCGTATAAAGGTTGTATGCTGGTGGGCCAGTTTTTGCCAGAGGTTAACGGGGGCGTCGAGAAAACGAATAAATTGTTTGGCGTAAACGGGGTCGTTGAAGGTGAGGGGTTTTAGATTTTCTCTAACGGTTGAGCTGGCACAAGGCCCTCGCCTATTGGTATAGAGTTTGTAACGTTTTCCAAGGTTGCTGCGAAGAATATAGGTATGCATGTTGACTTCCCTGCTAACAATGTAGAGCCTAATGGCAAATAGTGTGTAAAAATAATGGGTTTAGGTTTTATTGGGTTATTTTAAACAGGTTTTAAATAAAAAAATACGGAAAGGGCCGGGTATTTTTTTATTATTTTTAGTTGTGTATAAAAAAATAATTGGGTTTGTATAAAAATAATACTGAGGCAGACAGTAGAGTCACTACAGTAGTTGATGACTGAGGTTTCTTTATATCATATTTAGCCTCTATAGGGCCGTATTTAATCACCTATCAGTGCAATACTGAAATAACAGATTTAATCATATTGATTACAGAGTTAGGCAACACACCTAAAAATAAAATAACACCAGTTAAACCAAATAAGACCACTTTATTTTCAATAGAAGCCACTTCGTTTAATGGCACTGTGGCATCGCTAACAGTTTCCGGCGGCTTGCACATTTCAAGTATTATTTTAAGGTAATAGTACAGCCCCACCGCACTTCCTAAAATAACCACTGAGATTAACAGCCATAATGAGTCGGTTATGCCTACAGAGAAAATATAGAATTTACCCATAAAACCGGCGGTGAGTGGTACACCCGCTAAGGACAGCAACGCCACCATAAAAAAACCGGCTATCCAAGGGCGTGTCCATAACAGCCCTTTGTAGTCTTGAATATTTTCTGCTTCCATCCCTTTTTCTGGATCGGACAAAATAGCAATAACACCAAATGCGACCCAGGATGTGACAATATAAGCAACCAAATAAAATACCATGGCTTCCAAGGCAAATTCTTTGCTTGTGCCGCTCAGAGAAGCCGACGCAATAAATGCCACAAGTAAATAGCCAAGGTGAGCAATAGAGGAATAGGCTAATAAACGCTTTAGGTTATTTTGCAAAAGCGCCAGTCCATTGCCCACAATAATAGAGAGTACCGCGATCACAGAAAGTGCTGTTATTAAGTTGGGGATATTAAATGCACCCGATTCGTTAAAGAAGCGAATGGCCACGGCAAAGACAATAACTTTGGAGACGGTTGCCAAGAAAGCGGTAACGGGTACAGGTGCCCCTTGATAAACATCAGGTGTCCACATATGAAAGGGCACCCAGGATAGTTTAAAGGCAAGCCCAATCAGTATCATTGCCGCGCCTACCGTAGCGTAGCCGCCAATAATATTATCTCCAGTTAACACAATAATATTGGTAAAGGATAATACACCAAAGTTTAGATACAGTAGCGCCACTCCAAATAATAAGAAGCTAGAGGAGACACCCGATAAGATCATGTATTTTACACTGGCTTCCAGTGTGCTGGCACGCTTGTAATGGCCGTGTACCATATAGCCCACCATTGCAAAGAGGGATACGCTCAATAGTTCTATACCGATAAAGAAGGAGGCAAAGTGGTTGCTGCAACCCAAGACCGCCGCTCCCAATAGAGCGAGTGAAAGTAACATGTAGTATTCTTCGTGAAACTGTTGTCCTTTTTCCAAATAGTCGAAGGCCAGTAAAACGGCTGGCACACTGGCGAAGCAGGAAAGAGCAACAAAAAAACGACTAAAATCATCCAATATTAATAAAGGTGTTACTTGTACCGCAGGGGTTCCCATTTGCTGACATAACAGAATACCCGCAGTGATAAACCCAACATTGCTAATCACGCTTGTTAAGCGGTGATGCCGAACAAAACTAACCACCAGCATAAGCACGACGCTGATACTAGCAATAATTAATATTGGCATTAATGCGATAAGTTCAGTTAAGGACATAGTCTATTCCAGTGTTTGACTCTTAAAATTGCTTTAGTATTGCTTTACTGTGGCAATAGGTTAACCAATACATTCAGAGAGGGTTTTGCAAACTCAGTCAGTAAGCCGGGGAAAAAACCTAGAAAAATAAGTGTCGATATTAATAAGCCCATCATGAATAGTTCCCGCCCACAAAAATCTAAGGTTTGTTCGGAGGTATCCGTACTTATACCCTGCCCTTTGTCGCCAAAAAAACTTTTTTGCATAAGGATAAGCGCATAGACAGGCGCAAAGACCATACCTAACGCGGCAATAATAGCCGCCAAGGGGTGAAGCTGGTAGGTTCCTAATAACACTAAAAACTCACCGACGAAATTACCTAAACCGGGCAGTCCTAAAGCCGCTACGGCAAAAAACAGTGCAATAGCAGCCATTCTTGGTGTGAGCGACCATAGACCACCTAACTTATCCAGAGCGCGTGTATGGTAGCGGTGCTGAATGGCGCCCGCCATGGCAAATAAGCCTGCTGAACTTAAACCATGGGCAATCATTTGCACCAGGGCACCTTGCAAAGCCAAGGCGCTCCAAGAAAAAACGGCAATGGTGACAAACCCCATGTGACTAATGGAGGAGTAAGCAATAAGACGCTTAATATCATTTTGCGCAAAGGCTAGTTTTGCCGCATAGAGAATGCTGATCACCCCTAGTGTTAAGGCAACGGGGGTAAATGTCGTTGCCGCTTCGGGAAATAAGGGGACAACAAAGCGCAATAAACCGTAGGCGCCTGTTTTTAACAGCACTCCTGCAAGGATCACACTTCCAGGTGTTGGCGCTTGAGTATGGGCGTCGGGAAGCCAGTTGTGTACAGGTACGCCGGGAAGCTTAACAAGAAAGGCAATAAAGAAACCCAGCATAAGCAGCATTCCAGTCGTTCCACTGGTTTCGGTTCCTAACAGTTCAAACCACGAAAAGGTGATAACGTTTTCTTGCTGCCAATGAATAAAGACTAATGCGAGTATCGCCACAAGTAGGAGTAAGCTGCTCGCTTGTGTATAGATAAAAAATTTAAACCCAGCATAGTATCGGTTTTCATGCCCCCAAATAATTATGATCATAAACATGGGGATAAGCATGATTTCCCAAAACACAAAAAACAGGAATAAATCCAACGCGGAAAATATTCCAACAACACCTGCTAGAGTCCACATAAGATTAAAATAGAAGAAGCCAACCCGTTCTTTTATTTCTTCCCAACCGGAAAAAAGGGCGATAAAACCAAGAAATAGCGTTAAGGCAATCAACGAATAACTGATTGTATCTATCGCCAATATAAAGGAAATGCCCAGTTGGGGAATCCAGTCAATTTTATAATAAATTAACCATTGAGAGTGTTTTAAAACCTGTGAAGAAAGCTCTACAGGTTCTAGAGAAAGTATTGAATAGGCTAAAATACTGGCAATGACCAGGGTGATTAATGTCACCCAGCGCCCTACCCCCGAGGCGAATCGTTCAGCAATTCCGGCGAGTATGCCGCCGGAAAATAAACATAGGATAATCCATATTAATTGCATAAAACGTCTCTTTTCATTGGTATTTCTATGTGTATCGTTTATTGAGCAATAATCAAAATAATGATCAATACAGACGAAGCCGCCATGGTCGCTACATACAGCCGAAGTTGACCGTTTTGACTGGCACTTAACCCTTTATAAATAACTTTTGCCGATGCGGATACAAGATTAGGCATACAATCCACAATATCATTTTTATTGATTCGGGATAGAAATATAAATGGCTTAACAAGTATCTGATCGTAAAGCCAGTCCATTCCCCAACCACTGTTAAAATATTTGGCTAAATTTGATTCGCTCAGCCCTTTAGCGGAGAAACGTTTTGAGCCAAAAAATAGATACGCGATAAAAATACCGACAAAGGGAGTGACAATCGCCACAATTTCAATAATAAGAGGCGGATGTGTGTGGTCCACTTTTGGAAAAACGTCATCGAGAGGCAAATGAAATACACCGCCAACAAGCGCTAAACCCGCCAATATGGCCAAAGGGAGTTTAAATTTTATCCCACGCGGTTCATGGGCATGTGTTTTCTCCTCGCCAAAAAATACGGTAAAAAACATTCGAGAGGTATATAAGGCGGTCATAAATGCGCCTAATATAGCGCCACACCAGATGAGTGGCCCGCCGGTATGGGAAGACCAAGCGGCATTGATAATGGGTTCTTTACTAAAGAAACCCGATGTCGGCGGTAGGGCAATTAAACATAAACAGCCAACTAAAAACATCCAAAACGGAAATTTAAGTGTTTTATATAACCCCCCCATTTTGAAAATATTCTGCTCATGGTGAAGGGCATAGATAATGCTGCCGGCAGTCAAAAAGAGTAGCGCTTTGAAAAATGCATGGGTCATAAGATGGAAGATGCCGTAAGACCAGGCACCTACGCCTAAAGCTAAAAACATGTAACCAATTTGGCTAATGGTAGAATAGGCCAGCACTCGTTTTAAATCGGTTTGGGTTAAGGCCGTAAAACCGGACATGACTAATGTGACCATGCCGATAAGCGCAACGGTATGCATCATAAAAGGCGAGAGTTCAAATAGTTCATGGCTGCGGGCAATAAGATACACTCCGGCGGTAACCATAGTCGCCGCGTGTATAAGAGCGCTGACAGGTGTAGGGCCTGCCATGGCATCGGGAAGCCAAGTCTGTAGCGGGAACTGCGCAGATTTGCCTACAGCACCAGCGAGCAACAAGGCACAAATTAACGTGGCAGTTGAGTTATCTTCAGCCCAAAGTGTTTTTGCTGTCGTGACCGCTTCTTGAATATCCAGTGTGCCCACTTCTTTAAAAAATAAAAACAGCCCAATGGCAAAGGCGGTATCCCCTACGCGCGTAACAATAAAGGCTTTGCGCGCGGCATAACCATTTTCAGGGTCTTTGTACCAGAAGCCAATCAGTAAAAAGCTGCAAAGACCAACGCCTTCCCAACCCAAAAACAAAAGGACAAAATTATCGGCGAGTACCAGCATGATCATGGCGGCCACAAACAAGTTGGTATAGGTAAAGAAGCGCGGAAAGTCGTCGTCGTCATACATATAGCCGGAGGCATAGATATGGATTAAAAACCCAACTCCAGTTATGACAAATAACATGCTTAAGGCCAGCCCATCGAGGTAAAGGGCAAAATCCGCCTGGAAGGCTCCCGCTTGCATCCATACCCAATAACTGTGTTCATAGACTCGCTGGGCTGCATCCAGTGAATAAAATTCAACGGCGATTAGCCCGGTCATCAAGGCTGCCAAGCCAATAGACCCAGAGCCGATAAGCGTCACCCAAAATTTGGGCATTTTCCCACTGAAAGAAACCAGGACAAGAAAACCCAATAACGGAAAAAAGGGAACCAGCCACAAATAAGCAAACATGCTACCCCCTTAATTCTTTTAGATTATCGACATCGACGCTTTGGTAGCGTCGAAATAATAGTAAGGTGAGCCCCAGGCCCACGGCGACTTCCGCAGCACCTAGGGTGACTACGGCTAAAAACATGATTTGCCCATCTGGCTGATCCCAATAGGAGCCCGCTGCAACAAAGGCTAGGCCGGTGGCATTTAACATAACTTCTAAAGAGATAAGCATAAAAATAATGTTGCGCCTGACAAGCACACCTAACAGTCCAAGAGAAAATAAAATGGCCGCCAGTATGATGGAGTGATGAATTAATTCGGGACTATTCATTATCAGCCCTCTTTTCGACAACGTCACCAACAGGTTCTAATACCCCTAAACCTTCAATATTTTGCTTCACATTTTCATCAAAAATTTGCGCCTGCCCCGATGGAGACCTAGCAATATGATAGGCGCCAATTAGACCCGCTAACAAAAGGAAGGAGGCCAGTTCAACAACTAAAAGGTAGGGGCCAAATAGAGCTATTCCCACTCGTTTAGGCGATACTTCATGGGCGCTGGAAATATTAACAGAAGTTTGAACAGGGTCGATCATCACGGATAACAATGCAGCCAATAGCCCCAAAACAAGAATGGATGGCAATAACCATAATTTGGGAGGAAGCCAAGACTTTTCCTGTTCTACTGAGCGCTTGCCTAAATTTAACATCATGACAACAAAAACAAAAAGTATCATGACTGCCCCGGCATAAATAATCACTTCTAATACAGCGGCAAAGGCAGCGCCTAGTAAATAAAAAATAATGGCCATGGATAGAGACGACACTATTAGCCAAAGTAAAGCATGTACTGCATTATATCGAGTAATCATAATGATCGTCGAAAGAGTTGATACACATGCAGTAAAATAAAAGATAACATTAAAAAAAGTTTCACCCATACCGCCGCTCTCAAATTAACTGTCATTATTATTTCAATCACTTTGCCCTTGTTCTTTTGGGCAATAGCTTATGTTGTTAAGGAAGTAAACTTTTTACATCCACAGGTGGAGCTTCGTTTATCCCCTCACCTTTAGCTCGACCCGATACGGCCTTACCTGATACATCATAAAAGCTGTAATTTGGGTATTTACCCGGCCCATCTATGAGCAAATGCTCTTTTTCATATACCATATTTTGGCGGTTATATTCCGCCATTTCAAAATCCGGTGTTAATTGGATAGCGTAGGTAGGACAGGCTTCTTCACACAAACCACAGTAGACACAACGAGAAAAATTAATTCGAAAAAACTCAGGGTACCATCTACCTGTTTCATCTTCCGCTTTCTGAAGCGAAATACAATCGGTTGGGCAAGCTGCTGCACAGAGGTTGCAGGCTACGCAACGTTCATCTCCTTTTGGGTCTCGGGTTAAGACAATACGTCCGCGATGGCGAGGTGCTAAATAAGGCATCTCATCTGGGTATTCGACCGTATCTGCTTTTGTAAAAGTATGACTCGCCACATCCCAGCAGGATTTTACATTGCTGTAGATGTAATCAAAAAACAGGTAGATTAATCGCATAGTTTTACCGTAATAGTGTGCTTTCTAAAGCAATACAACAATACTGGTTGCCATTAAATTTATCATGGATAAAGGCAACATAACCTTCCAACCAAACGCCATAAGTTGGTCGTATCTTGGCCTAGGTAATGAACCTCGAATTAAGATAAAGATAAAGACCAATACCAGTGTTTTTAAAAAGAACCAAATAATGGGCGGCAACCACGGGCCAATAATGGGTGGCCCTAACCAACCGCCTAAAAACAATACTGTTATCATGGCAGAGGTTAAAATGACGCTGACATATTCGCCCACGAAAAACATTCCAAACTTCATGCCTGAGTATTCGGTGTGAAAACCCGCTGTTAATTCGTGTTCTGCTTCCGGTAAATCAAACGGTGTGCGGTGGCTTTCCGCCACTCCGGCCATAAAGAAAATAATCATTCCTAAAAACTGGGGCACTATGTACCACTGCTCTTGCTGGGCAAGAACAATTTCTCGCAGGTTAAATGTGCCTGAGAGCATCACCACGCCCATAAGTGACAGCCCCATAAAAACTTCGTAGCTCACCATTTGCGCAGCGGCTCGCAAACCACCTAAGAGGGCATATTTATTGTCAGAGGCGTAGGCGCCAAACATAACGGCATAGACACCTAGGGAGGTCATGGCCATAAAAAAGAGCAGCCCGACATTCAAATCAACTACACCTACCCCTGGCGCCATTGGCACAACGGCAAATGCAGCCACTACCACAAACATGGCTATTGTGGGAGCAATAACAAATACAAATTTATCTGAAAATGGGGGAACCCAGTCTTCTTTCATCAGCAGCTTGATCATGTCCGCTGCCACTTGTAGGGTGCCAAACGGCCCAACTCTATTGGGACCATATCGGTCTTGCCATATTCCAAGCATACGCCGTTCAACCCAGGTTAATAACGCCGCACTTAAGACGACAAAAACCAGAATTCCGACAATGTTGAGTATATTTGCCAATACACTGTTCATTTATTGTTTCTCAATTCCTATTTATTAGGTCAGCCGCGCCCGGTAGTATGGCTGCGGGTATATTTTCTCGGGTAAAGATATCATCAGGGACAGAGACAATACCCTTGGGTACGGAGTCACTGATTTCCACTTCCATGTCAATACTGTTGTCCCCTACTTTAAGAGTCGCCTTTTCTCCATTTTTTAGAGAGTATTTCTCGGCTGTTTCATTGTTTAATAACAGACAACGTTTTTGTACTCGTTGAGCAAGTGCTGAAGATAAATACGCCATTTCACAATTATCAAAAATTCTTGCGTGGGATACCGCAAGTAAATCTTCCGTCGGCTCGCTATCAAAGGAATGACTAATGTCTTTATTCGAATTGTTGAGAAGTTTTACTCCTGGATCTCCCCCTGTTAATGGGCCAGCAATTTCGTCTTGGAATTTATTTATTGCTTCATTTGAATTCCAGCCGGGCGACCATATTAGTGCATTCACTTCCGGTGGACGTTGAATAGGCGCGCCTTCCATCGAAAAAGAGAGCGGTGAGTCGTCATCCACGGGTTGCTTTCTTTCACTGACAGCTTCATGGGCCTTAAGACTTGTACGACCTGAGTAGCGGTGCATTTGTCTGGGCATTTTCATACCGGCTATTCTAAAATCAGCGCTGGGGGCAATGTCTTTCCATGGAGAGAAATACCCTCCTTGTTCTGTCAGCAGGTTAACAATATCGTCAAACGATTCTATATGTTTTAAATCTGAGGTTTGATTATTTTCATCACTCGGTAAAGCCTGAGAAAGGTTTACCAGGGTTTTCCAGTTATCGTTAATATTTGGGTTTTCCACGGCATGGATTTCAAAATACCGCTGCGCACGGCCCTCGTTGTTGACTATGGTGCCCTCGGTTTCAACCACTTTTTTAGCAGGCACAATCACATGAGCTTGTTGTGTGGTTCTATTTTGAATATGGTCAATCACAATAAGTGATTGACAGGACTCAAGCAGTAGGTCTATTTGGTATTTGTCTGTATGTTTATAGAGATCGTTTTGAAGTACAAGCAAAGAATATACGCCTGGGCTTTGTCTTACCTGTGTTATAAGTGCATCAAGCGTTTTACCCCCCAGCAAAGATACGCCCATACTATTGTGATCGGGTAAAACAAAACTCACTTTTGTTTTATTCGGTAAAGCTTGGGCAATTTGGCCTGCGGCTTTCACTAGCTGTAAACTGTTTAAACTCGCTCCGCTAATAATAATTGGATTTTTTGCCACTTTAAGCACTTCAGCAATTTCTTTTGCTTTATTACTGAGTTCATTATTACTGAGTTTATTGTCTAACTCTTTATTGCCTTCGACGGCGGAACAACTTGCGTCTATGTTATGGGCTATTTCAAAGCCTAGTTTGGCAATATCGCTTGGTGAAAGATTGAGGCTTTCACTGGCAATTTCATCTAAATCAGACCCTGTGACGGAAGCAATAATTAATGGGCTGCGTTCGTTTTGCGCAAGAATTCTTACCGAGGCGTCTTGCCAAAGCGGTATACGCGATTGATTCGCCATAGCAAAAGATTTCTGACGAGTTGATTGGCGAACACTCAATGCCATGCGCGGCGCTGAGTGACTTAAATCCTCACCGAGAATCAATACGGCATCACACTGTTCAATTTCTTTTAAGGAGGCAATCTGTACGGATTGGCTTTCATAGATAGAGGTAATTTCGTCTAAAATACTTTGCCGAGAGGCATTCACGCCAGAATAAAAATTAGCGTCTCCAACAAGTTGCTTCAAAAGAAAGTTTTCTTCAACGGAAGCCCGTTCTGAGCCAATACCAAGTAAATTACTCAGTCCATTTTTAGTAATCTGTTTTGATGCTTCATCCAAAGCTTTTTTATAATCAACGCAATAGGTTTCATTTTCGTGACGGATATAACCCGATGCAATTCTATCCGGGTGATTATTGTGATCGTAGCCAAACCGCCCTTTATCGCAGATAAAATACCCGTTTATCTGACCATGATAACGATTAATAATACGCTTTATTTTCCCCGCTCTTTCCCCCGGTGAAATATTGCACCCAAGGCTACAGCCAGTACAAATAGATGGGGCAGATTGCAAATCCCATTTACGGTTATAACTTCTCGCTAAGGTTTTATCGGTAAATACGCCGGTTGGACACACTTCCACTAGGTTGCCACTAAAAATACTGTCTAAACACCCTTCTTCGTGACGGCCAAAGTAGGTGTTTTCTCTTGAGGCCAACGCCACTAAATCTTTCCCGCCTGCGTAGTCATCGTAAAACCGAACGCAACGATAGCAGGTGATACAGCGATTCATTTCATGGGAGATACATGGCCCAAGGTATTGGTTGTTATAGGTTTTTTTCGCCCCTTGATATTTCCTTTCTGTATGGTTTGAGAGAATGGTCATATCTTGCAGGTGACATTCCCCCCCCTCTTCGCACACGGGGCAGTCATGAGGGTGATTCGCCATGGTGACTTCGATTGATTGGTCACGGAAATCTTCCACCGTTTTTTCTTTGAGGCTCAGACGCATACCATCCGTTACCGGGGTCATACACCCCATAAGTATTCGCCCTCGCTCATCTTCTGGGTTGGCGTAGACTTTTACGGCGCACTGGCGACAACTCCCTACGGAACCCAGTGATGGATGCCAACAAAAATAAGGTAAATCTAAGCCGAGAGTCAAACATGCGTCGAGTAGGTTTTTACCCTCCTCTACTTCATATTTTTCACCGTCTATTTCAATTACAGCCATAAACCTACCTAATTAGTCTTCGTTTTCAAAAGGACAACAGCCTTGCTCAATATGGTGTATAAAATCGTCTTTAAAATAGTTAAGTGCGCTTTGCAACGGCTCCGCAGCGCCAGGCGCTAAAGCACAGAAGGTATTGCCCGGACCAAAGTAACGACATAAATCAGCAAGGGCGTCTAAATCTTCAAGTTTTCCTTTCCCCTCTTCTATACTGCGCAAAAGTTGCCGGGCAAAGGGCAAGCCATTTCGGCAAGGAGTACAAAAACCACAGGATTCCTGTGCAAAAAATTCAATTAAATTTAGCACCATTCCCACCGGACAGGTTTTATCGTCCAGTATAATCATGGTGCCAGTGCCCATGCGGCTACCGGCTTTGCCTATCGAGCCGTAGTCCATGGGCAAGTCCAAATGCGCTTCGGTTAAAAAGTCTGTTGAGCCTCCACCGGGAAGAAACCCTTTAAGCTTTAACCCCTCTTGCATTCCACCAGCATGTTTTTCAATAATTTCTCTTACGGTTGTACCTATGGGCAATTCCCAACACCCAGGGTTATTCACTTTGCCACTGACGCCATACAGTTTTGTTCCGGCATCTTCACCTATACCCAGGTTTTGATACCAGTCGGCACCGCGATATAAAATATGAGGAACATTGCAAAAGGTTTCGACATTATTCACAACGGTCGGCTTGCCAAATAAACCACTCACTTGAGGGAAGGGAGGCTTGGCTCTAGGGTTAGCTCTCTTACCCTCTAAAGAATTAATTAATGCAGTTTCTTCACCACAAATGTACCTACCTGCACTGGTATGTAGGTAGAGTTCCAGGTTAAAACCGCTACCTAAAATATTTTTACCCAAAAGGCCCTCTGCATAGGCTTGGTCTAAGGCTTCTTGAATTCGGTCTGCGGAGAGATTGTAGTCTGCTCGCAAAAAGATATAGGCAATTTGAGCTTGGATGGCATAGGCGGTAATGATCATGCCTTCAATTAACTGATGTGGGTCGCATTCCATTAACCAACGGTCTTTAAATGTACCCGGTTCCATTTCATCGGCATTGCAAATAATATATTTTGGTGTGGCGGTATCGTCCCCTTGAGGGACAAAGCTCCACTTTAACCCTGCATTAAAACCCGCACCGCCGCGACCGCGTAAATTAGCATCCTTAACCAAATTAACAACATCACTCGGCTGCATGTCCAAGGCTTTACGCAACCCTTGATAACCATAGTCTGCCTGATATTCTGCAAGGCTCGTTAGCTCACCGGAATCTTTTATTCTTGCCGTTAAAGGTAAATTCATAGGGTTTTTATCAATAATTCATTAACAGTTAATCAATAATTTTGTCTATTTTTTCTTGTGTTAGCTGAGTCACTAATTCTTCACCGTTCATTAATACAGGCCCTTTATCACACGCACCTAAGCAGGGAGTGGGCAGCAAAGTGAAGCGACCATCTTCGGTTGTTTGACCCGGTTGGATATTCAATTTTTTGCATGTGTGCTTCATTATTTTGGGGGAGCCCATAATCCAGCAGGAAACACTGTCGCATACGGCCAAAACGGTTTTACCCACCGGGCGACGGTAAATTTTGTTATAAAAAGTCGCCACACTGTCTATTTGATCAGCAGAGGTTTCCAATAATTCGGCAATGGCTTTAACTTTTCCATCTGATACCCAGCCTTGATATTTTTGCACAATTTTTAGCGCTTCAATTGTTGCCGCCTGCTTGTGAGGGTAATGGCTAAACTCATGTTCAATTTCTTCCCGCTCTTTATCGGTAAGAGGTTCCACTTCACCCGCTACGGGAATAGTTTCATCAATTTCAACCGTTTGAATTAAGCTCACCATTTTCTCCTATCGATCCACGTCGGCCATAACAAAATCAATGCTGGCGATTATCGCAATAAGGTCCGCCACCATCATTCCACGAGACATTGCAGGTATTTGCTGTAGGTGCGTAAATGAGGGCGTTCGAATACGTGTGCGATACGACGTAGTGCTGCCATCACTCACTAAGTAGTAGCTATTTAACCCCTTTGTTCCCTCAATGGGTGTACAGGACTCCCCTGCGGGAATCACCGGCCCCCAGCTTTCATGAACAAAGTGGTGAATCAGGGTTTCAATATCTTGCATGGTGCGATGTTTTGGCGGCGGAGTCGTTAAAGGGTGGTCTGCTTTGTAAGGCCCTTCGGGCATATTGTTGACACATTGCTCTATAATTCTTAAGCTCTGACGAATTTCGTCAAAACGCACCATGGCTCGATCATATACATCACCGTTATCACCTATGGGGATGTCAAAATCAAAATTCTCGTAACCCGAATAGGGCATTTCCTTGCGCATATCCCAACCAAAACCAGTCGCTCTTAGGTTTCCTCCGGTTACGCCCCAATCAAATGCTTCCGCTGTATTACAGACACCGACACCGACTGTTCGCTGTTTGATAATTCGGTTATCCATAATCATGCTCTGGTATTCGTCCATTTTCTTTGGCATGAAACGTAAAAATTCTCTTAACTTCTTATCCCATTTGTTTGGTAAGTCCTGTGCAACACCACCAATTCGAAACCAGCTAGGGTGCATACGCCCGCCGGTAATGGTTTCGATAAAGTTAAATAAAAACTCTCGGTCTTTAAATATGTAGAAGATCGGCGACATTTGCCCAATATCTTGAGCAAAGGTTCCTATGTATAAAAAATGGCTCTGAATTCGAAAACATTCCGACAACATGATACGAATGGTTTTAACTCGATCGGGAACCTGAATGCCCGCCATTTTTTCTATTGCCATCACATATGGCAGGTTGTTCATCACACCACCCAAATAATCAATTCGGTCGGTATAGGGCATGTAACTGTGCCAAGGTTGGCGTTCGCCCATTTTCTCAGCACCACGGTGGTGGTAACCAATATCAGGCACCGCATCAACAATTTCTTCTCCACTCAACTGAAGAGCAATACGAAAAACGCCATGTACACTTGGGTGATTAGGCCCTAAGTTTAAAAACATATAGTCGGTATTATCTTTCGAACGACTCATTCCCCAGCGTTCAGGGTCGAACCTCAATGCTTCCTGCTCTTGATCTTGAACTTCATCGGAAAGGCTAAAGGGTTCCATTTCCGTTGCCCTTGCAGGATGCTCTTTACGCAACGGAAACCCCTGCCAAGTGGACGGCATGATTAGTGGGTAGGGAGTGGGATGATTATTAAAGCTAATGCCAAACATATCGTAGCATTCACGCTCGTACCAATTCGCGTTTGGCCAAATATCTGAAATGGTTTCTATGCTTAAGTCGCTATCGAACAGCGCCACTTTAATGCGTATAAATTCGTTGCGTTGAAAAGAGAGCAACTGATAAACAAGGGTAAATTCACTGTCTGGTTGCCCTGCTCTATTTTTTCTTACTCGTTCATCAATAGCGGTAAGGTCGTACATCATGACATAGGGTTGCGATACCTGCCCCCTTAGGTAACGCAGCACTTTTCTAACATTAGCCCTTTTCACCCAGAGTGTGGGAATAGAGTCAAATGTGGGTTGTTCAATTAAATCGAAATCGCTAAATTCTGCGCCAATATCTGAGAGAATTTTATAGGAATAGCGAGTCTCTGCGTTTTGCCTTTGTTCTGCCACACTCATTCAATTAAACCTCGTCTGGCGAACGTAAAATGGTTTCTTTCATTCTTTCTGGGGTTTTTAAATCTCTTTGGCTGGGCATGTCAGCTTTATGCACACCTTGATCTCCCACCACCCAGCTTAAGGGTCGCTGTTCAGCCTTAATGGATTTTTGCAGAAGTAATAAGCCTTGCATAAGCGATTCCGGCCTTGGAGGACAACCGGGAACATAGACGTCCACAGGTAAGAACTTATCGACACCCTGTACAACGCTGTAGATGTCATACAGACCGCCAGAATTAGCACAACTGCCCATGGAGATAATCCATTTGGGTTCGAGAAGTTGCTCGTATAGTCGTTGAACTACCGGAGCCATTTTACGAAATACGGTACCGGAAATAACCATCACATCGGCTTGACGAGGCGTTGCACGAATCACTTCTGCACCAAATCGTGCAATATCGTGACGGCTGGTAAAAGCCGTTGCCATTTCAACGTAACAGCATGATAAACCAAAATTGAAAGGCCAAAGAGAGTTGGACTGCCCCCAGGAAATAAGGTCGTCCAACTTGGCTAGCATAATGTTTTTCTTGATAACCTGTTCGATTCCGTCCATAGGCGAACCTGTGGCAGGCTCAAGATCTTTAGCGCTTATCCTGCTCGAATTACTAATAACTGACATAGTCAAATGCTCTCAAGGCAACAGCGTAATTGTTATTTTTTTCAGACTTTAACCAGTAAGCTTCTCATTAACGAAAGCTCAATAACTGAACATCTTATGCGGGCTAAATTACCGAGGAATAACCTTGGCCCTATCTGCTTTCTGTCGTTTCGTACGCCAATCCAACGCCCCCATGCGCCAGAGGTAAATAAGTGCGACAAGTAATATAAAAATAAATACTGTGGCTTCGATAAAACCAAGCCAGCCTACTTCCCTGACTGAAATAGCCCAGGCGAATAGGAATACGGCTTCTAAATCGAAGATCACAAAGAATATTGCGAAGAGATAAAACGGGATGGGCACACGATACTGCGCTGAACCGACTGGAACAATGCCGCTTTCATAAGGCTCACCTGTTGCCCTAGCATTGCGTTTTGAACCGAGAAAAAATGGCCCTAGCAGCATCGCACAAACTAGTCCGACTACAAGCACAAGGTAAGTGACCAAAGGCCACAAATGCTGGACTATTAACGCACCATAACTCAAAACTAACTACCCCCAAACTTTCTTACTTCGACAATAAAACGAGTAAAACTTGCCGGGTACTAACCACAAAACATGCAGTGGTAAATCAGTACGAGATCGCAACGAGTGTATGCCATCCTTAATAGTTTTTACAACCTAAAAGTTGCAAATATATTCGAAGCAGGAATATAAATTCCTTCAAGTCTTTTTTTGCTTCTTTTTAAGATATTAAAACTCGCTTAATAGAAGTTAAACGCATATATTATTAGCACTTTATATATCATTCAGAAATACAGCATTGCCTTTTTTAAATCTTTTGACTATAAACCTATGTGCAACTTCGAGATTTTCTTGACTAATAAGAAAATGACGTGAAAATGAAACTAATATAATTATTAAGAACCTTGCTTGTATGCAAACTCTCACAACACAATAAGGCTTGCTAGATTTTATATCTAGATTTTCACTAACACCGGGGACACAATTATGCTCGACTCCTTTGAAGTTGACTCTTATATGTCAGTTCAACCTGTGACATTCACAGCCGATACGGATATTTATGACGCTATCCATGTTTTATTACAAAGGAAAGTGACGGGCGGAACCGTTCTCAACGAAAAGAAAGAAGTCGTGGGTGTCATTTCGGAGTTAGATTGCCTAAAAGCCATTATTCACGCTGGCTATTATCATGAAGGAGGCGGCACTGTCGGCGACTTTATGCATACGGGTGATATCGAGTTTATGCCAACACATACAAGCTTAATTGACGCCGCACAAAAAATTCTTAATACCAAACACCGCAGAATGCCCGTGGTTGAAAACGGCAAATTTATTGGGCAAATTAGTGCCCGCAGTGTTTTGCAAGCCTTTAAAGATTCCATGATGGAACACGATACAACCGAAGACATGAACGAATAGTTAAAAACAACTATTCCGTATATTGTAGTAAATTAAATACAGCTAAATGTAGCCGTTATATGAATTCAGGCGGACTGTTATAACAGTCCGCTGTAGTATTTTCCCGACAAAAGAAAGTCAGTAAACATTAAGAAATGTTTTTAGTAGGCCGCCTGAATTCATACGCTTTATGTTAAACGAAAGCTTTGATGCTGTTTTTCTTACATCCAATTCAGGATAAGCGTTCAAGCAATTGCGCCTTAGTCATTTTATTCTTGGAAAAGACGCCCAAAGCATTTTGATATTTGCTGTTTTCCAGCACAGATATAGAGTGGATTTTCTCTTCAGACCCTTCCCGATAAGCCCTATCCCGCCTTATTCTCATATCGCTCTAGAACACGTCAACTCCTCCTCCCCACACTACAGGCTCTTCGTAAGCGTTAATCCAACTGCACACTGTTAATCTAATCTGATTCCTATAGAGTGAATCTTCTAATTTTTTGGGAGAGCTTACTGTTATTTCCCAATCTAACACCTTAAGATCGGTGCTTTCCCAACCAAATTAGCCCGCTCACCCTACCATTCCCTTATGACGCTAATCTGGGAATATAAATTTCTACAGAAAAAACCCAAAATTTTTATTTGATGTCCATCGTTCAAATTTTGTTTAATCGTCGAATGAAACGATTTTACTCAGATTTTGACTCCATTCATGCCTTTACCCAATCCCTCAATTACCATCAGAATGAACTTGAATGTACTCACTGCCTGAAAAGCGACCAATTCGTCTCGCATGGCATTATTTACAAGCAACGCTCAATCGTTCAAGCCGAAAAAGTTGGGAAACGCCTGTTTTGCTCCAATCGTTATGGCCGAAGTGGTTGCGGTCGCACATTTCAAATCTATATTGCCGATGAAGTACCTACTTATCGATACGCCGCCGTCCACCTATTTCTGTTCATCACTGCCTTGATGGCGAACATGAATATCAGTGATGCTTATTGTCAAGCGACAGGACAGCCTGAGCCGAGAAATGCATGGCGATGGCTCAAGCGATTAATGTTTAAACTCAGTCACTATCGAAGCTTTTTGAAAAGTAGAACCCATGGATATTCTAATGTCTTCCCTTCATCAAACCATTATTTAAAACACCTGCTTCCAACATTAGATCGACTATTTACTTTGACAAATAACGGCTGTATGAGTTACCAGATAGACCAGCAACAATCATTTTTATAATACAGCTTAGCCTGTATCGTTTATTCGTGATGATAATTATTTCAAACTTACCGTCGAATCAAACACACATCACATCTGTTTTTTTTATCGCATCTGTTGCGCAACAGACAAGGTCATTCAAGTCGAATATAAATGTCGATATTGTCCGAGAAAATTCATTCACCCAAGGAACAATAATGACTTCTTTAAAAAAGCCTCCCTTAGAATTACGACTGCGCGTACTCAGCGCCATTGATTACGCGCCCGGAAATAGTATTCGAGCCCGAATACAAAGCGTGGCTGAACGGACATTTGTTGACGAACAAACGGATTGTCACTATCGATTCACATGGCGAACGATCAGTACCTGGCTCTACCGGTTTAAAAAACGTGGCATAACAACCTTAGATAATAAAACTCGAAGTGATAAAAACAGTTATCGGAAAGTGCAGGTCAATGAGTTGGCTGAGGCCATTAATGACATCATTCCAACCTTGAGTAGGAACAAAGTGGGTATCGTTCCTAAAATGGCACTGTATCGACAGTTGATGCAAAAAAACTACTTTAAACGAAGCCAGCTCTCACAAACCTCTTTTTATCGCATGGTGCGAGAGAATGATTTACTTAACACTGAGACCACTAAAAAACTTCGACATTCGTTTGCCATGCAGTTTGCTAATGAACTATGGCAAGCTGACACGATGTACGGGCCGTCGATCAAACAAACCGACGGTTCGAGGAAAAAGACGTTTCTTATTGCCTTCGCCTAAAGCGCCTACTTTTGGTATTGATGATGCGAGTCGCGTCATCACCCACGGTCAGTTCTTTTACAACGACAACACCGAGAATATGGTCGACGCCTTCCGAACCGCATTATTCAAACGCGGCAAACCCGATCGATTGTATTTTGATAATGGCTCGAATTACAAATCTAAAGAAATCCTGCAAGCGTGCATAAGGCTCAACATTTTACTCTCTCATGCACCCGTTCGGGATGGGGCCGCCAAAGGTAAAATAGAACGATTTTTTAGGGGCTTTCGTGATCGTTTTTTAGTACAGCATCTTACCTTCACTTCTCTTGAAGAGCTTAATGACAAGACCCATGACTGGATAGAGAACGAGTACAACAACCAAAAGCACAGCAGTATTCAAATGCGTCCCATCGATCGCTTTGCCCTCGACCATAGTCGCATTCACTTCTTAGTGGATGATGAATATACGGAAGAGGTTTTCTTTGTAGAAGAAACCCGTAAAGTATCAAAAACCAATGTATTTTCCATTAACTCAAACAAATGGGAGTGTCCCGTAGACCTTCGGGAAAAGAAAATACAGGTGCGGTTTGATCGCAACAACAAACAACGGTTTATAGTGTACTTTAACGACCAGCGCATGGGCGAAGCCAGCCCCGTCAACCTTGTGTATAACGCCAACCTGCGCAAGGCTGGCCAAGGAGAAGCCGAATGATTAAATCCATTCATGCGACCACAAAAGAGCCGTTTAGCCGAACCGATTTAACTTTGCTAAACCAACAAAAGCAAATATTCGACATTATTAAAATTCATTCGCAACAAGGTGGCTTTTCTGTTGTAATTGGTGAGCCAGGGGTAGGTAAAAGTGTGCTTAGGGAGCACATTGAATCACTAGAAAAAGAACGCGATGTAACGGTTGTTTCTTGTTCTAGAACCTTACATACTTATTGGCAAATACTCACGCAACTTGCAGACTCCTTTAAAATTGAAGTACCTGAAAAGGCACTTGAGAAAGAACTTATTACCTGCGCCTACAATCATATAAAAGACCGTAAAACACTTTATATACTGATTGATGAAGCACATTTACTCGACATGCAGGTACTGAGGAAGTTGCGATTATTGTTCGAGCGGTTTCCCAAAAAGCACAATCTGGTGTTGTTTGGTCAACGGGATTTATTGCATTATTTGTCGCTCAACGTCAATCAAGACATCAAAAGTCGAATTACCTATTCTGCCAATATTAAACGGCAAAATAATGACGATATGGAACGCTATATTGTGAAGGAACTGGAAGCTGTTAGGATGGGAGTCAACACCTTTAATGAAGGCGCGATGGAACTTATCATACGCAGCGCTCAAGGTAATTTACGCTTATGCAGAAACCTCTGTTACGCCAGTTTGATTGATGCCGCAACACAGGCTCAGAAAATCGTTACCATCGCACATGTGAATGGCGTATTGATACAGCCGCATTGGCGGAGCCATGACGAGTTGATTAAACAACAAGTATCATAAACGCTTAGACCATCTAGAATAGTTAATCAGCCAAAATCATCATAACAGACGATTTTGGCTTTTTTATATCAACCTTATGTAAGCGTTAATCCAACTGCACACTGTTAATCTAATCTGATTCCTATAGAGTGAATCTTCTAATTTTTTGGGAGAGCTTACTCATGATCAAACGAAGCATTGAAGATTGGTTATCCTTGTTCAAACAGCAAGAATCGAGTGGATTAAGCCAAGCACAGTTTTGCAAAGAACATACGATGTGTTCGAAGTATTTTAGCTTACGAAAGAAGCAACTTAAAGAGGCTCCAGAGGCGGTTGTGTTTGTTAAAGCAAAGCGAATGAATCCCTCTCCCGTGATAACGCAAGACATACGCCTCTACTATCATGGTGTCGAATTACTTTTGCCTTCATCATCACCGCAGTTCGTTGCGGAGGTCGTTAAGGGGCTCTTATGATTCACTGGTCTTCTTCGGTTGATATCTACCTACACCGCGACCCGGTAGATTTTAGAAAATCGATTAATGGCTTAAGCGTCATTGTGGATGAGGCCATGGGACTCTCCTCCTGCTCCGGCGCGCTTTTTGTCTTTTGCAATAAAAAACGGGATAAGTTGAAAGCCTTATATTGGGATAGCACAGGATTTGCCCTATGGTATAAACGCTTAGAAAAGGATAAATTCAAATGGCCAAGAAAGAACAAGGATGAAACCGTCGTTATTCATCACGAGCAATGGGATTGGTTGTTGCGAGGTTTTGATATACAGCGTTTTAAACCTCATGACTTTATTGAATTTTCTAGCGTGAATTAATCCCGTTTTTGGTATAATCCAGAAATGGAATCACCCAATGACTTACAACAAGAAATTGTTGACTTAAAAAGACAATTACTTCGCAAAGACGCCTACATTCAACAACTCGAAGAGTGTATGAAGCAGGCTCAGCGTCGGCAATTTTCTTCTTCCAGTGAAAAGTACTCTCCCGATCAGCAGAGCCTGTTTAACGAAGCGGAAGAACTGGTCTCTACTGAAGAAGAAAGCGATGTTGAAGAGAGGGCCATTGAAGTCTCGTCTCATACAAGAAAGAAAAAGCCTCGAGTAAGCATTCCTGCCGGTCTCCCCCGAGAAGAAATCATTCACGATCTGGAAAATTTTGAAAAAATCTGCCCGCATGACGGAGCAGGGCTGAAGGAAGTAGGTTCAGAAGATCATGAGCAGCTCGATATTATTCCTGCCCAAATTAAAGTCATCAGACATGTTCGCAAAAAATATGCCTGCCCTTGCTGTAAGCAATATATGGTGACGGCCAAGAAGCCAAAACACACCATAGAGAAGAGTATTGCCAGCCCCGGTTTATTAGCTTACATAGCGACGAATAAATTCTGCGATGCTTTGCCACTGTATCGGCAAAGCGCAATGTTTAATCGAATTGGGATTACCTTGAATCGCAGTAATTTGGCTAATTGGATGGTCAGATGTGGGGAAAGTATTCAACCGATCATCAATTTATTACAAGATCAACTACACGAAGCGGCAGTGCTTCATATGGATGAAACTCCAATCCAGGTTTTAAATGAACCCGATAAGAAAGCCCAGTCCAAAAGTTACATGTGGTTAACTGCAAGTTATGGGAAAAAACCTGTTATTCTCTTTCATTATGCTTCAACCAGAAGCCAATCAATTCCTGTTGATTTATTGAGTTCAAAGAACAAAAGTTTAATGGTCGATGGATACGAAGGGTATCAGAAAGCATGTGATGATTATACTATCATTCGTTTAGCCTGCTGGGCACACGCAAGAAGAAAATTTGTCGACGCTCAGAAAATACAACCTAAAGGTAAAACAGGAAAAGCCGATCAAGCAATAGCATTTATCCAAAAATTGTATCGAATTGAAAAAGCACTAAAAGAGGAATCGATAGATAAACGCTATGAAATACGGCAACAACACGCCAACCCCATTCTGGATAACATAAAAAAATGGCTGGAAAACAGCTTACCCCATGTTCCACCCAAAACGGCACTCGGGATAGCACTCCATTATTTACACAATCAATGGGATCGGCTTGTGCGTTATCTAGAGAATGGCGCATACCCGATTGACAATAATCCGGCTGAAAATGCGATTCGCCCCTTTGTTGTAGGTCGAAAAAACTGGCTATTCTCTACGAGTCAAGCAGGAGCCAAAGCCAGCGCTAATTTATATGGGTTAATCGAAACGGCAAAAGCAAACGATCTCAATCCCTACGAATACCTAAAGCACATTTTTAAAGTACTTCCCAACATGCAAACAGTCGAGGAAATAGAGCAACTATTGCCTTGGCACGCTAAAGACTTTCTAAAAAGTAGCTAGTGTGTTGCGGGATTAACGCTTACTTTGAACAAGGATAACCAATCTTCAATGCTTCGTTTGATGATGAGTAAGCTCTCCCAAAAAATTAGAAGATTCACTCTATAGGAATCAGATTAGATTAACAGTGTGCTGTTGGATTAACGCTTACCTTCTAGGGAAGTAACAGTGTTACTTCCCACACTCACATCGTAGACTTTTTTACGATGTATTTGGTTAGATTTTAACGGGAATAGTGTCACAAAACCATTAAAGAAATAACAAAACTGTATAGCCTATTTAATATGTTTGGATTTAGGATTTCTTTTATTGTAATCGGCCTTGGATTTTTCAATCATTTTTTTAAAATCGTCTCTATTCACTCGTGTATATATTCGAGTGATGTCCCTTAACTCTATAGTATGACTATTAAAGTGTCCCCCAACTGATTTATGAAAAATACCCGTTATTGAGACATAATTTTCTTTATGATTATCCCATTCTATTAGCTGTTCTTTACTTAGCTCAAGCCAAAGGGCGTTTGATCTCATGCCCCAATGGGCATGATTATGATCAAAATATAGAATGTCCCCCTCGTGTTGTAATACGAGATAGCCTTCTACTTGAATTTTTTTTCCTTCATAAATTTCTGGGTCTGAAATAACGCTTATCATGGATACCGATTTAGTCCCTCCTAAGCAGAATTGGCTCGTTAAGAGAAGAAGGATAGTTAAACGCACCGTTACAGTTTTCAAATTTCACCCTTTAAAAGTTGTGATCCCAAATTGGTACGCTTGTATCCCCAGGTGTATAGGTGCTGCCTCGTCCATTAGGTTCAACCGCAGTAACTGGAACCCCTTCATTTTTTCCGGTTTCTCCATCTTCTTCGGAAATTAATGGCGCGTTGGCTGGGTGTGAATGAACATATTCTTCTACAAAGCCATACCGGCACTCAGGCAAGTCTTGTTTTTGTATGCTACGCTCGCTACCTTCTTTAATTGGCCCTACAGTGCAATCAAGCTCATCGTTAGGGTTCATACTTGGGGTACAGCATACGGCACAAGCATGTTCATTTCCGGTTCTTCTTATACCCTCAAGAACCTCCCTCATTGCTTGATTTCGAGCTTCGCTAAAACTAGCAAGGCCTGTTGGGTCAATAAAGTTTACAGGCTCATTATTGACATAAGTATAGAGGTTTGTCTGCTTCCCAGCAAAACCAATGGGGTCTTTGGCTGTCCATCTTCCCGTTACCGGGTCGTAATCTCGTGCGCCAAATCGCGTGAGCTGCGTATCCTGGTCATAGAGTCCACCAGCAAAACCAAAGGGTTGGAAGCCGGGGTTGGTATCCAAGGTAATATTGCCAAAAGCGTCGTAGTCCATGCGCTGAACTATTTCGCCTGTAGTGCTGTTAACAACTAGTCTGGGGGAACCTAAGTGATCGCTAATAATACGGTAGGTTTCGCCGTCTTTTTCCATATAGGCTGGTACATTACTTTTACCTGCGTAAACAAAGCGGGCAATAATAGCATTGCTGGTATCTAATTCGGCAATGGGGTTGAGTTGGTCTTTGTATAAAAACCCTTGAACAATTGACCCGTTTATTTTCTTGGCAATTCTTCTGTTTTGGCCGTCCACCACATAGTCAATATTTCTACCGTCTGGCAATTGAACCTGTAATAAATTATCCAGCACGTCGTAAGTGTAGCGAGTGGTTTGATTGCTAGCGGTATCCACTTTTGTCAGTAGTTCGCCGTTATCGGTATAGGTATAGTTAAAGGTGCCATAGCTATTTAAACGGTCTTGCGCATCGTAATTCGCAATGGGTAGGCCGTTAACTTGGGTGCGATTACCGTTGGCATCATAGGTATAGCTGGTGAGGCTGCCTTGGGTATTGACGGTTGCTAGCCTTCCCAGATTATCGTAGGTGTAGTCTGTACTTGTGGATGCACCGCTAATGTTTTCTGTTTTATTTAAAATTCGACCCAGTAAGTCCCGTGTATAGGTTGCATTGTAAAGGGTGGATTGAGGTGTATTAATATCCACCGAATAACCTGTTAATTCTGCAAACCCGTTATAGCCTGAGCTTGAGATGATATTATCTAAGGTGGCATTGGTTAATAACCCATTCTGAATATCACGGGTGAGTATTAAACTTCCTGCGCCGGTAAGTAAACCGTCATTGTCATAGGAAAATACAGTGGTATTTCCCCCATTTATTTTCCGTTCGGCAACGCGGAAGAAATTGTCATATATTTTTTCTACGCTGCCGGTTATTGGACCACTCCAGGTCTCACTGGTGCGCAGGCTGCCGTCGTAGGTGTAATCCAATATAACGCCGTCTGAACGAGTAACGCTATTTAGTTGGCCGGTTATTGGATCATAGCCAGGTTCTAGACTTTGCCCAAGAGGCAGATTTATTTTGGTTAATTTGCCTGAAGTGGGGTGATAATCAAAGCTTATATTTTGGTTATCTGGCCTTTGGCTCTCAGTTACTTGTTTATCCAGATTGTAATGGCTAAGAGTGGTGGTATTTAACATACCTGCCACTGGCGGCGCGGTATAGCTGTTTCGTAAGTCCGTTATGGTGTAATCAAATTGGTGTGGTTCATTATTGGGTGGTTCAATGGCGGTTAGGTTGCCGTTGGTATCATAATCAAATAGGGTTGTGTGGCTTTCGTCTCTTTGGGTTTCTATAATTCGACCCGCTAAATCGTAACCCCGTGTTGTTTCTTGCCCCTCTGCATTGCGAATAAGTTGAATAAACCCGTCTGTATTGTAGTCAATAATGGTGGTGCGTTGTTCTACCCCTGTGCCCACATCTATGCGGTTTAAACGTCCTCGAAGATCATAATTATAATTTGTGCTGTGTAGCCCCGGAATAGAGAACTGCACCACGCGGCCATTATTATCTACGACGCTTGTTGATACCCGATTTTCTGGGCTGGTGGTGGTATAGGTCAAGGCTGCGCGATCAAAAACATTGGTTGCGGTATTGCCATTAATGATCACGGTTTTTGTCAGTTGTGTATGACTTAATGGTTCACCCGGTGAACTGAGTATTGCTGCTTGTTGAATTTCGGTAACTTTTGTTAAGCCTGCTGGGGTGGTGATTTGAATTTTATTTACTTCAGGTGAAAGAATACCAAAGCGCGGGTTGGCTTCTTCTTCAATATGGTATTCCATACCATTGGCTTTTGTGGTGACGGTAACGCCATTGCTTGCTCGTTCGGTAATACTTTCTGTTCCATCACGGGCGGTACGGGTTTGGATCACATCGCCAGAGGTTAAGGGTTCAACGGTAAAGATATCGGTTCTGCCTTCACCACTGGTCATGGAAACGCTGTAGCCTTCGTCGAGGTTTATGTTGCTTAGTTGCCAACTCCCGCCTTCGTCATTTGTATCGGTTAGCAAGCGACCCATGGTGTCGTAGGTGAGTGTATTGCTATTGCCTTTTGGGGTGGTGAAAAGTGACATTAAACCACCGGGGTGATATTCAATGTGGTGGGTTTCATTGGCCGGGTTGTGGATGCTGTTCAAATAACCATTTGTATCAACGGTTAATTCAGTGCGGTGATTATCTGCGGAAATAATGGCTGTAGGGGTGCCATCAAATAGGCGTTCTATGGTTAGTGTATTACTATAAATATCGGTCATGGTTTCAAGTAAACCATCGGCGGTATAATTAAATGTTGCCAGTGTTGCGCCGGTAGTTGAATCAAGTGTAGTTAAATGACGGCCTTGGGAATTAAACACATAAAGTTGTTTGCCGGAACGTGAGGGGATAATGGTATTTTCTTGGGAAATACCGGGTAGTGCCGAGGTGACTTTTCGTATTCTATTGTTTTTTATGTAATAAACATCGCCTTGTGGATCAACCGCTACGAGAGCGTTGACTACATCCTCATTTAATGCCAGACCACCATTAGCAATACCTGGGTCATTGGTGGCTTCTCGTACGCCTGTTCCGGCTAGGGTTGTGACTATGCCGTTTGGCGCGGCTTTTCGAATACGGTAGTTTCTAAAATCGGCAAAATAAAGGCTGCCATCTGGGCCAAAAGCGATATCTCGTAGTTCGCGAAATCGAGAATTTTCTAAATGTACGCCGTCTACCGCAGAGCTCTGAACAATGGGGGTAATACGTGTGATTATGCCGGAGGCATCTACTCGACGGGTTGAATAATTATTATATTGAAGAATGTATAAACTGCCGTCAAGGGCAAAATCCAATACGGTTGGGTAGCGGACCTGCGTATTGGTGGCTAAAACATTATCCGGTTCAAAATTACCATATGCGCCATCACCTGCCACGGTATGAATAATACCGTCTGGAGTAATACGTCTGACCCGCGCATTTAGGCTATCGGCAATATAAACACTGCCATCACTGGATAAAGCAACGGAGGCGGGTCGGTAAAGGTTTGCTTCGGTGGCAGGTATACCGTCACCATTAAACCCGGCTTCTCCGGTGCCCGCGATGGTGCTAATGATGCCATCGGTATTCACCATTCGAACTCGGTGGCTTAGCGCGTCGGCAATATAGAGTGTGCCATCGCCTGCAACTGCAATCCCTAAAGCTCTAGATAGAGAAGCTTCGGTTGCCAGGCCGCCGTCGCCGCTATACTCTTCTATGCCATTACCTGCAACCGTACGTATTATACCGTCGGTGCCTATTTTCCGAATACGAGCGAACTCAGCAATATACATGCTACCGTCTGCCCCAAAAGCAATATCGGCAATATGTTCAAGGCTGGTTTCTAATGCGGGAATGTCATCTTCACCGGCACCTCTAGTACCATTGCCTGCCACTGTATACACAACGTCTCCCAAGCTTGCGGCGGTACGTTTATCTCCATTCCCTAAATAGAGAAACTTGGTTGCAGGGTCATAAGTGTGGTGGGCGCTCAGTGTCCAGGCGCCTAAGCCTGCGGAATCCGGCATATGGTTCACCAGTTTTTTATACCAAGTTCGGCTGAAAGCCCCTGTTTTTGCTGCTCGATTTGCTATTCCGGTGGTGCCTGCTGCAAGCATACCAAAACTGCGGGTAAAATCTGCTCGGGCAGGGTAGTACACAAGGTTGTAATGGTAGCTTACGGTAATTTTTGCAGTGGTAGCATTGACCTCACGGCCAAATCCATCGAGCCCATTCCACAGGTAGGTATGGCTTAGGTTTTCCTGGGGGGCAAAGTTTAAATGCTGCACTTGCCCAGCGGCTTCAATGCGCAATGATACAGACCTTAAGCTGCTGGGAATGCTATCTCCTGTTAAAGGAACAATCATTGATTGGCGAGTTTTGCGGCCTTTTACTCGGCTGCTACGGTAGTGCAGCGATTGGCTTGTGCCAACCAGGGGAATATCTTCACCCAGTGTTTGGCTTTGCGCTTCAATAATGCAGCCTTCGCATTCGTTGTTATCTTCCGGGTCGGGAGTGTCTTCGTCCAAGAGTTCTGGTTTCTCTTCTAGGGGAGTAATGGCATCTTCCGGTAAACCCCAAGGCCAGTTGAAATCCCAGGGGGTGAAATGAGTAACGGGTACGCGCCAGAGTGTTTTACCTATTGAATATAATTCAGCGAGTTTAATTTGTTCATCGGTTGTAATTCCCAGCGCAAGTAGGGCAGAAGCTGTTGCGGCAATGCCACTGCCGTCAAGGTCCAATTCGGCTACACCTGCATTTATAGTGAGTATTTTTATCACACGTCCATTTTCAGAGGGTACCCATACGGCATTTTCACGGTCATACCAACCGGAGGGAACAATTTCACCGGCTGGAAAATTCAAGAAATTATCTACGTAAACCGGGAGTGTTTGGCTAAAGTCAACTCGACTTGCATTGGCGACTATTGCTTCGTCCACACTTAATTCAACCGCATAGGTATAGCCACTGTGAATGGGAAGCGGGCCGGGCATGGCTTCGCCACCATTTTCACCCAGGGTATATTCTGTTGCGCGCACATTTAATGTGGTAAGGCTTTGTGTGCTGCCATCGGCTAGTGTCATTGTGGCTTGTGTGCCGCTAGGGAAAAGAACTGTGGCTTGCCTAGTGCCATCTGCATCAGTTTGTTGGCTGCCTTGTGCAACGATAAATGTGTGTGATGTGTCGCTGAGGTTTACTGTCGTGACTTGCGGGTCTAAGCCAAGTAATACAACATCTTCGAGGTTGGCTGACGCCCCCCATGCGATATCAATGGTTCTTTGTGCCGGAAGGTAACCGCCTCTTTGGTATTCAATAACAAGTGTTTCACCGCCATTTACAACGAGGTCGAATAGACCGTCAGCGCGACTTAATGTCTGACCAAATTCCGGGTGATCTTTAACGCGAATTGTCACGCCGGGTAATGGGGTATCGCTTCCATTTAATACTCGCCCACGAAGCAATGCTGCGCGCTCGTAGTCAATATCAGTGGGGTTTACGCCGGCTTGAATTGGGTTTGCACCCGTATAAAGAAATGACGTTGAATCGATAAATGATGTGACTTCGCTTGATGCTAAGGGTGGAGCAACAGCGCTGGGCTCTTCTGGTAAATTAATTTCAGAAACGGTTAGGGTGATGTCTGTTGTATTACTTAACCCAGCACTATCGATACTGCTTGCGCTAATAGTGTGAGTACCTACAGCTAAACTTATAATCAGTTGATTTCCATTACCCAGTGCCCCCTGCAAATTGGAAGTCCACTGAATGAGGTGGCTTAGGTCACCATCTTCTAGGTCGTTTGATACTCCGCTAAATTGAATCAGGTCGCCATCATCAACCTCTGTTAAATTTGCAGGAGTCAGTATGCTGACTTGTGGTATTTCATTGTGGGTGATCACAGAAATATTAAAGGGTTGAGTGGTATATTCACCTTGACTATCACTGGCCTTCAGTTCGGCAGAGTATTCACCAACGGTTGTGGGCACCCATGTAATTAGCCCTGTTTCACTATTAACGGTCATGCCTAAAGGGGCTGTCATTAAGCTAAAAGTTATACTGTCACCGTCTGCATCACTGGCTTGAACTTGGTAACTGTATGCAGTGCCGACTTCTCCGCTTGTGGCTGCGATTGAATGTATTACTGGTACCCTGTTGGTATTGGAAACCTGAAGTTCATAGCTTTGAGTATCACTTAACCCCAGGCCGTCATTTACCTGTACGGTAACTAGATGCGCTCCCGATTGGTCAAAATTGGGTACCCATTGGATTAAACCACTTTGAGTATCAATGCTCATGCCTGATGGGGCGACTGGCAAGACATAGTCTAGGTTGTTTCCATCTAGGTCACTCGCAAGTACTTGGTAGCTATATGGTGAGCCTTCTGTACCCGTGGTTATCGCGTTTGAGGTAATTGTTGGCGCACTATTTAGTTGTATAACTGTAATAACAAAACTCTGGCTATCAGATAACCCGCCTGTATCCGAAACGACAGCGGTAACATCATGCAGACCTAAATGATGAATACTGGGTTGCCATTGAATTACCCCGGTAAGGTTATCAATCGTCATGCCTGTGGGGGCAGTGGATAGTTCAAAGCTAAGCACATCGCCTGCATCGGGGTCAGTCGCGTCCATTTCGTATTGGTATGGAATACCGGCAAACGCTTCACTTATAGCTTGGCTTGTAATATTGGGAGCATTATTAGGGCGTGGTAATACTTCAAGAATAAAGGTTTGGTTGCTTGAGTCTTGCCCATCCTCGACACGCACTTCAACGGTATGCAGCCCCTGTTGCGCTACTTCGGGAAGCCAATTAATAAGGCCCGTCATTGCTTCAATGGTCATGCCGGTGGGGGCCTGGTTTAGGCTGTAACTCAGTATGTCTCCATCACCATCACTGGCTTCAACATCATAGCTATATGCCAAAGTTGCGGTTGCCTGAATAGGAGCTGTACTCGTGATAACGGGCGCTGAATTACTTTGAGTTACGGTGATAATAAAATCTTGATTCACGCTACCATCACGGACATCAGTGACGTGTACAGAAACCGAATGATCACCTATTTGGGCTGTTGTGGGCACCCAATGAATTAAACCTGAGGCATCGTCGATACTCATGCCGGCAGGGAAGACCGATAAGGTAAATACTAATGCATCCAAATCAGCATCACTGGCTTCAACGTCGTAGCTGTAGGTATTTCCTGTACTTGCAGAAGTAATGGGTTCGCTAGTAATGTCAGGAGGGGTATTGGGTAAGGGCGTTACACTTAAGGTATAGTTTTGTGTATCGGTTTCTTGACCACTATCGGTGACTTGTATGTCAACGGTATGATCTCCAATTTGCCCATCTGTTGGAGTCCAGTTAATCACGCCTGTTGTTGCATCAATACTCATGCCTGAGGGTGCGTGAAGCAGACTATATTCTAAAATATCACCGTCAGGATCTGTCGCATCTGCGTCATAGGTATATTCTAGAGTGGATGTTGCATTCGTGACAGGGAAGCTATTGAAAACCGGAGGGTTATTGACGGGCGTTCCAGAGCAATCACCTTGCTGAGGAACGGATTCATAAAGAGAACCGTCATCAATTGCTGTGCCTTTTTTATTTAATGGAACCTGAATGTTAATAGAGCCCTGGCATTCTGCCCCGGCAGAGTCTTTCGCTAAAAACGATACATGATAAACACGGCCATTACCTTCACCGGAACGCTCTCGACGCAATTTTAAAGTATTTGTTCCTATGCCGCTGGCATCATGTTCAGTATTACCATCACCGACACTATTTGTGGGTTCGTCTTGGTGAATACATTGAATAACTACATCGGGTTTACCGCCGTCCGGGTCGCTAATCCCTTTAATTTTTATCGTTTTAAAAGCGTGATTAGGTGGCCATAAAGAATCAGGGCTGGCATAGGCTGATTCACAATTTGGTGCTTGATTCGCATGTGCAAGAGGAATAAAAAACGGAGTTGAAATAAAAAGAAATAGCAAATTTCTTACACATTTTCCAGTATTTTTTACTGTCGTTAATGAAATGGATTTAATGAGAGTATACAAGAACGAATAACGTTTTTTTAACATACTGGGCGGCCTTAAAGTGTGCGAATATAGGCAAGCCTCTTCCATGTGCTAGAGTCCACTTGCGTCTAATGCTGGTACAGCGAAAACAGATAGTAAAGTGGCGGGAAAATCAAGTCAAGTATAAAAAACAATCTATATTGCAAAATGTATTTCAGGTAAAATTAATTAAGCTTTCGTATTAGCGGGTTGGCCACCGATTGTCAATCGTGCAAGTACTCAATCCAATCAGCGGCGTAAGTTTAAACGAAGGCACAAGTAAACATCAGAATATTTAACTCATCTCCAAGTCTACCTTTGAGGTAATTCTATGATAAACGAAAGTCTGATTTTAAATGCTCAATCAATGGCGTTACTTACCAAACTATCACCGCACAAAAGCCCATTACCTAGCCACATTATCATCGTAAAATAAGCATCCCATTTCAACAGCCATTCGGTAAACCCACATTCCCTGTACAATTTTGAGATGCAAAAATTTTTTTATTCTATTTTGTTGGGAAGGCGTTTGATTTTCTATACGCCGTACTACTTGCTGTATCAGCATTCGTAAACATTATTGTTACTTCCCAAACTGTTACTTCCCAAACTGTTACTTCCCAAACTCCCATAGTAAAACCCCCTGTTTTCTAACCCAATACCCATCGTAAAATACTGGGTGAACCACAACGCTAATTCGGTCAGTTGAAATTTCTCACAGACACTCTACAATCCCCACCTTCTCTTTCTACTCCACTCAGCATGAATACGTTTTACCCCGATATCACATCACTGGATGCCTTCACTTTGTCTCTCGATTGTTTGGACGAAAGCCTTCCTTGCCAACATTGCAAAAAGCATGGGCACCTGGTTTCCCATGGCTTTGTTTACAAACACCTCTCTTCTTTCGAAAAACAACCCGTCGGCAAACTGTGTTTTACTCAAACCGTTATGGTCATTCTGGTTGTGGCAAGACCATTCAACTCTATGTCGCCCATCGCTGCCCTTTCTTTCGCTATGGGGCCGCTGAACTCTTTCTTTTCCTGTCACAGTTAATCCTGGAGGTTTCTGTCAATGCAGCCTATCAAACGATAAACGAATGGGGGAAGCGAATGTATTGAGTCTTCACTTTAATGCCTAATAACGCAGGCCAAGGGTACGTAAAACAAGAGGGGCTGAATTATGATTAAGTCTATTTTGGTATAACCAAGGAACCCTTTAACCGGGGTGAATCACCTATTCAGCAACAATATACTCACTTAATGACGATGGCCTGGAACGTTATATCATCAAAGAATTAGAGGCGGTTAGGCTCGGCATTAACACTTTTGACCCAGGCGCTATCGAACTTATCTTACGATCAGCTCAAGGGAATGTACGGTTGTGCCGAAATCTCTGTTATGGCAGTTTGATCGAAGCCTGTAGAGAAACAAAAAAGATCGTCACCCTCAGCCATGTGAACGGTATTTTAGTTCAACCCCATTGGCGTTCTCACGAAGAGCTGATCAAAGCACAAACCGCTTAATCCAACCATTATTTTTAGATCATTTTTAGATTACCCATAGCATCGTACTTTTTATAGGTGGGGTGTTATGGCCGCCAGCCAAATTTATCGTAAACACGATTATCTAAAAAAACAGGGTGCCATTTTACGATGGGAATTTTTTGGATCGGTTTTGGTAAAGACTACGATGGAAAAATAATAATTAGAAAAAAGTCTACGATGTGAGTGTGGGAAATTGGCCGTAAAACTTCATTATTCTACGACCAATAATGTGGGAAAAACTACGATGGTAATTTTGCGCTCTACACCTATATCATCGAGGTCTATGACAAAAAACTGGTTTTGACCGTGGTGTAAAAACACAAAAGCCCGGTTAAAAACCGGGCTTCAGCGCAACTATAAGGGATTAAATAAATACGTCCCCATTAACTTTTTTAACTATCTTAATTATTTACCTAAATTCGATAATACCTATAAAGTTCAAGTAACTTATTTTTAGCGTAGTCACATAAACTAGAAAAGTGCCTATCTAATTCATTTTTCCTTGAAACTATAGACATAGGTGGTTCAGTAGTACAGCTAGTTTTAGCTAGGCATAGGATAGTTTCCAACACTTCAATTGAAGCTGATTCATCAGCCTGATTTAGCAACACCTCGACCGTATCGTCGATTAATGAGTATGCCTCTACAGTATCGAGCACTTTTACGTTTGAGTCTCGAAAAGACTCAAACAACCACTCGTCAATATCCTGTCCATTCAACCAAATATGCAAAGTTTCATTTAATTTATTTAAATACAAAACAATTAATCCTTAAACTTAAAATCAATGAACTCACCGGTTTTGGTATTCTCTACATAATGGATTTCCACTCCATTAGTATTTTGCGTTCGCTTCACCCAACCATCTTCCGCATATAACCCGTTCTTTTTATCATTCATTTTCGGCATTCTCGGCGGAGTGTAACCAGACGGTTTAGATTTCACTTCGTCCATAGCTAGCTTTTCTTTTAAGTCGTTTGGAGAAGTACGGCCAGTACTAATGCCTGCTTTCTTTTTAACTCTTTTACCGCCATTTTGGAGGGCGATAAGGGGACCAACAATTGGAATCATAGCTGTTAGTGTATTTGCCGTCTCTGACGCAACCGCCCCAATCTGCCACCAATCAATCCCGTCATAAATCCCAGGCCCCCTTGGGTCACCACCCTCTTGTGCATAAGCACGCACCCGACACACCATTTTACTTCGTAACAGATTTTTCTTAGTGCCTTCAACGGGTTAAAGGGCTTGCGACCAAGCGCAGGGTGTATTCTATAACTTTTTGCCCCGACGCGCTCTTTCCCCTTAGCCGCTTCTTTTTTCTTTTGGTTTTTGGTTAAGGGGCGCGAAGCGCCCCTTGTGCCTACCAAGGCACTAATAGGTGGGTATAGTCCCGTTTGATTAGCCGCACATAGTCTTGCCATTCTTCGTCTAAACGATCCCAAGCTTCGACGGCATCCTCGTAATTGGCCGGTAGGTATTCCATGCAGTTTAAGGTAAACGCAGCGGCGATTTGTTCACCTGTGCTTGCCGCCGTTTTACCTGTACTGGCCAATTCGTTAGCAACATTGATGATTTTTTCAATTTGCCATTTCATCGTTTTTCTCCTGATTATTCACTGATTAGTGGTGGTTGTTTGCCCCACTTTCAGAGCCGCGCACGCAAGGTTGTCAAGGCTGCACAGCACCCGAAGGGCCCCGGCCTTGACAGCCTGAGTACGGGGCTACACTGAAGGGGCATACAGCAGACACGGTCTTCCAGTTGGCACAGACTGGGTTGAGTAAGCCATGCCGAAGGCACCCCGAAGGGGCGGGGCAGCGCGAAGCGCTGGGCAAGTGGCGCGCAGGGTATGGCCATAAAGGGTTTAAGCGCGGCTTGCCGCAACACATAGCAAGCACTTGCGCCCCAAGCGCAATAACGCCCGCGCTTTTAGCGGGCGTGCGGGGCAGCGCGGCGGAAGGTGGCTGGCATGGAGTGGCGGGAGCATGGGCGGCTTTTTGCCAATGCGCACAGAACGGAAGGCAAGACAACTGAAGTGCGCTGGGCAAGGTGCGCGCAGGGCTCCGGGCTATGGAAGCTGCGCGCTTAGCGAGGAACGAGCGGGCCGCAACCTTATTAGCGCTTGCTACGGAGTACGTTCTATCCGATTGGCACAAGGGAGCTTGGCGCCTTGGCTTGCGGGGTTTATTCGCAAGGATGGGATGTATGCCGGTTTGGCACGGATGCATTAACCGGCGTTTGCAAGCCATGTGCAACGCGGCGGGTTACTCTGACTGTCCGGCGAAGTGCAACGCTTTGTTTTTACTGTCGGTTTAATATTTTATACACTTCATCATCGTTGCGTTTGCCAGCAACCAAGATAAGAAGCTCTTCTCCTTCAACACGATAAACTATTCGGTATTCACCAACATCAGCACGACGGTTATTCTCTTTACTGCCTTTCAGTTGTTTGCTGTCGTGTGGCTCAGGATTCGAAAGTAAGGCCAGCATAGTACTGACCACTTGCTTGTATTGTTTTGGTGGCAGAGTCTTGATAAAACGCCCTGCCTGACGTGAGATTTTAAGTGCTAACGCCATTCGTTATTTTCCTATCAGTGCTTGCACTTCATCATCATTCATAAAGCCTTCTTTCTCGGTTTCCTGAGCTTTCATATTCCAGAGTTTGTCTTCCATCTCCACCAGCTCGTCATAACGGCGTTTGGACAGCACGACACTGCTTTCCCGGCCTGACTTTTCAATGATGACAGGTTCAGATTGAGCCGCCTCAAGATACTGACCCAAGCGGTTTTTAAGTTCTGTTGCTGTTACATTCATATCTATTACCTCGGATATTCGTACCCCCTCATAGGGGGTATCTATTAGCTATTATAGCTATTATAGCTATTATAGCTAATATGTAAACCCTTTTTATACAATATACCCGCTTCATTCCTCATCCCCCTCAATATCCAGAGTCAGCAATAACTCCTCTTTCGTTGCTGCTCTCTCGTCCTTACGCTGTTGCTGGCGGTGCATCGTCGGGTGGGTCATCTCATGCACTTGCTTCAGCTTCACAATGCTCACATGGGTATAGATCTCGGTGGTGAGGATGCTTGCGTGTCCCAGCATTTGCTGGATAAAGCGGATGTCGGCACCGTTGTCCATCATAAGTGTGGCTACGGTATGTCTAAACAGGTGGCAGCTCCCGCTTTTTCCGATGTTGGCGTGTTTGATGTATTTGCTCACTAGTCGGCTGAGCTGATCTGGGTTTAAGGGTTGTCCGTTTTTATCGAGGAACAGGTTGTGTCGATCTCTTTCGTTGTGAAGAGGGATGGCAAAGCCTGGGCGGACTTCTTCTAGGTATTTGATTATCCAGTCCATAGCGCGCTCACTAATCGGCACAAAGCGATCTTTCTTTCCCTTGCCTTGGCGAACCGCTAAGACACCTCTGTCGGGGTGTAAGTCCACTCGCGTTAAGTTAATCACTTCCATCCGGCGTATGCCGGTGCTGTAGAGTATTTCCAGCATGGCTCGGTCTCGTATTCCTTCGTCGGTTTGGGTATCGGGTAGGCTTAGGATTAATTCGGCTTCTTCGGGACTTAGGGTGGCTTTGGGCAAACGCTTTTCAACTCGTGGTAATTCCAGTTCGCTGGCGGGGTTGTAGAGTAGGTAGTTTTGTTGGGTGGCCCATTTAAAAAACTGGCGTAATGGGATCAGTCTCGCAAGTTGGTTTTTAGCGCTGAGCGTATTGCCTTTTCTATCTCGGCTGTGGTGCAGGTGTCGTCGGTATCGTTCTAGGATGGGCTTGGTCACTTCGTTAGCGCGGACTATTCCCCGCTCCTCACACCATAGGGTAAATTGGCTTAGGGTTGTGTCTCGGTGGGCTATGGTTCTTTCTGCGTAGTGCAGGGCGTGTAGGTAATCGAGGTAGAGGCGGCTAAGGAAGAGGATGCTTTGGTTGTCCATGTTGATTAAACCGTCACTAGGGTACGATGCGATTCACTTTTATTTTCCTCTCTTATAGTGCTTTCCGGCATTGTTAATCCACTTTCGTGCAATGCCTTATGGCTGTTGGGCTGCGGCGGTTTTGGTAAGTCCGACACCCTACCGACTTGGGGCCGACCAGGGGGCGACTTCTTTTTATTTAACCCCGACTTCTTTGCGTCGTAGTTGGTTTTATTAATGGCTTTTGTATTAATCAGCCCCATTAATTGGTTTTGATCTTCGGCTTTTCCGTCATACAGTAATTCGTACTCATAGGACTGACCCCGTTGGCCACGGTGAACAAGTAAATACTCAAGCTCTTCTAATCGTTTTATATGGATTTTTAATTGAGTATTGCCCCAGTTCGTATAGTCACGCACATTTTTACGGCTAAAACGAACGTCTTTTTGTTCCAGGCTGTTTTGTTCACAGCGTTGTTCCACCATGTTTTTTATAAGCTTAAGTAGCTTTCTGGTTTGTGGCGGGAGTTCATCGAGGGTTCGGCCCAATACTTCATGGGCTAATCTATTCGCCGTTTCTATATCGCTTAGTTGGGTTTCGATATATTCCAGTGTTTTACCACCGTGATTCACGGTTTTAATATCACGTTGGTATTGGTGAAGCAGTGCAATGCTGTCGATTAACGTTAGGTATTTTTCGTGATCACGGCGTGTTCTCGTTTTATCATCCAAGAAGGTGAGTTGGTCGGCATAGGGATTGATTACGGCCAGTGGCCGTAACAGGCTTTGTGCGTTTCTGTGCAGCTTTACTAGCTGGTCTTTTTGTAGTTTAGCTTCTAGCCCATCCAGGGTTCTTCTCTTTCGTTGGGCTTGGTGGATGGCTTGGGTTTGTTCCCGGCTTTCGTTGACGGTTAAGACTAAACAGCGGTTTAAGAGTTCTTCGTCAATGTCGATGGCGGTTGTGGTAAGGAACAACATAACCGGGCCTTCTACTCTGTATTCTTTGGTGACTAAGTCGCCGGTGGTTTCATCTTTTCCGGTGCTGGCTATGGTGATTTCACCCTCTGATTGCAGGAGTTTTAGCGCATAGCTTGCATTGCTGGCGCCTTCCTCTTCGGCTATCGCCAGTATTTTATGTTTAAGGTTGGTTTCACCCATATAAAACAGACTTTGGCCGGTCATGGCGGAGTATTGCACTCGTTCGTTTTCGGGCATTAGGTTTAGTACGGCATCCATTAAACTGCTTTTACCGGCAGCAGATGTACTTTGGATAATAACGGCTAAGGGGCGCTCTAATTTTCTTGAACTCGTTGCCAGATACCCCACGAGTTTATTGGTTTCTTCCCCGACTACTCCGCAGCGGTTAAAGTCTGTAAGTATGCGGTTTAATAGGTCTGGATCACGTAATAATTCTAATGCGGTTTCTTGTTCTACTTCGGTTAAGGTTTTTACTTTTTCCTGTTCGGCTTGTTCTCCATTAATGTGTTTTTCTTGCAGCTCTTCTAATTTGAGTAGGATTTTCCCCAGGTCTTTTTTAAGAATACTTTCTTCGCATTCCAGTTCTAGGGCCGCGACTTTAATAAAGCTTTGCCTATGTTTGGCGGAGTAATAATCAAAGCTATCGACGTGTACGCCTTCTGTGGTGGTCGCCAGTAAATTGATTTTTAATGCTTCCAGGTTTTTGTTTTTATCCAGACCACGCACACGATATTTACGGGGGCCGAAGGTAAAACAGGTTTCCTTGTCTGAGACTTCCGCTTCAATGTTACATACCGGAGCTTCGGGTAATACTTGGGCTGGAGGGTTAATCTCTTCTTCCAGGTTGATAGGTTTAGCGGCTAATGGAATAGAGTCTTTTTTATCTTCAGCCGGTGGCGTTGATTCTGCAATAGCGGTATCAATGTCTATTTGTCTTTCCGGGGCTTTTCCATTGCCTAACCAAGTTGCAGACCTAATCAGTATGCCAAGACTTTTATTTGCTGGCGTTACCTGGAGCGCGTATTCGTTTACGTCCATTCCCTTTGGCACTTCTATTCGATAACACGCAATGCCTTCTTTTTGTAATTCCGCTGCGAGTTTTTCTGCGGCGTTGTTTCCGGGTTCATCTCGGTCATAGGCGATTAATACACGTTCGATATTATTTTCTTTAAAGGCGGCTAAGTGGTCAGCCGTAAAACCGTTTGTTCCATAGCTTGCTGTGACGTTTTTATAGCCATTGACCCAAAAGGTCATGGCATCGATTAGGGCTTCACACAAAATCACTTCTTTTTGATTGGTCAAGCCTTCCTGGTTCCACACACCGGAATGAGGGCCGGGTAGGTAAAGGTGTTTGGCGGTGCCTTTACTCAGTTTTTGGGTGATTTTGCGGCCATAGGCTTCAACAATATTCCCTTCGGAGTTGGTAATGGGGACGACGATGGAACCGTTAAAATGTTCGTGGCCACTTTCTCGATAGACACCCAGCTCCACCAACTGTTTACGGATTTCCTTACCGGCTTTGTAATTACTTTTGGGTAAACGGTATCCCAGGGTTCTATTGGCGTAACCTAGCTTAAAGCGTTCGATCAGTTCCATGGAGTGCAGGCCACGTTGGCTTAAGTACTCTAAAGCTTCTGGGCTGTGTTTTAAGGTTTGGTGGTAAAACTCCACCACATGGTTTAACAGGGCTGTGTTGTCGTGTTCTTCAGCGGCTAAGGTATGAGTAATGGTGGTGGTGGTATTTTTAGTGACTAATTTTGTGTCCCCCACGGCGCTCACATCTTTTTGTAAAAGCTCGCAGGCAAACCTAAAGCTGACGCTTTGGGTTTTCATGACCCAGTCAATCACTGAACCGGCAGCGCCGCAGCCAAAGCAGTGAAATAGATTGGTTTTGGGGCTAATGATGCAACTTGGGGTTTTCTCTTCATGGAAGGGGCAGCATAGGGCGTAGTCTTTCCCCTGCTTTTTAGGCTGGTAGCCTTGGTTTTCTACCAAACGAAGCAAAGATACCTCTGATTTGATTCGCTCTATTTGCTCTTTTGGTAGACGTGCCATATATGAATCCCGTCAAGTAGATTTAACTAGACTTTTATAGTATCATTTATGCAACCTTTTGCAAGTCACATAAGAACCTGGGGTTAAGATGAGCTTTTCACAACTGAGTTTACTAACGCTTATGGATTTCCCAGAAAGGCTGGCAACACTACGCAAAAAGAAAGGACTAACTCAACAAGTACTAGCTGAAGCTATTGGTATTCATATCTCACAACTCAAGCGCTATGAGGCGGCTACATCGCAGCCCACACTCGATGTGTTGCGTAAAATAGCGGTTGAACTCAGTATCAGTGCAGATTTGCTACTTTTTGATAAAGACGAACGAGGACCGGATGATGAACTAAGGCTGCAATTTGAAGCCTTACAACAGTTTTCACCACAAGAAAAGGAGGTGGCTAAAAGCGTGCTAGAGAGTTTGATTCTCAAACATGACTCTAACCGTTTTAATCAAGTAGGTTAATTTTTTATAAGCGCTGACCAAGGATGCGGAAACACCCAAGGCCAGCTAATCACAACAACCTAAACAAGAGGTTATTATGACTAAGCGCGATTCTACGCCAATCCGGCGTGCAACAACATCCACCCCTAAGGCCACGGCTGATAGACCCCCTTCCGATGAAGCCCCCTGGCAACATCTTATGTTGGTCAATTACTTGGTATTTGAAGCGCTGGACGCGATGCAGCAGGAAAGGGCCAGTTCAAGTTCAAGAAGCCCTACCCCGCTAAATGACCACTGGCAGGGGTTTATCCATCACCTTCGGGTACAAAAACCTAAGCTGGGGGCCTGCTTGGATACGCTGGGCCAAGAGGATTTTTTGAAGCACGGGAGGCCGCAGTGATGGCGTCTTCCCCCTGTACGCAATACAAACAATACAAACACCACAAGCAACATGCGTTGAAGGTTCGGGAGACCTACCACTCTTACCAGCTTCAGAACAATAAGGCGCGCACGCCCATTGGCGAGATTCACTTAAAAGGTCACTGGTTAATTGAGGCGGGCTTTGCGATTAATACACCCGTTATTGTTCGGGTGATGGAAGGGTGTATTGTGGTGACGCCTAAAGAGTAGAGAAGAACACGCCCAGTGTTTTGCACTGGGCGTGTATTTTAGATTAAGTGGGGTTAAATGTTATTATCAATGGATTTGATTCCTATTCTTCTTAATCTCTCGTAGGTTTGTATGATTCCCATCCCATTTTCTGGTGATGTAAAAGCATTGCTTCTTCATAGCTATTAGCTTCGATTTGATGAAGTAGCTTTGCACTACCAGAAAGCAACCCCTTTTCCTTTTGATCATTGATATTTTCTTGCGTCGAAAAAGTAACACCACTTTCATCTTCCCAAGCTTCAAAAATAACCATATTAAACCTCTACAATTTTCTAGGGTACAAAAGCGTGCCCAGTAATAACTTCTATATCAACTCGAATATCTCTAGTTCCCGGGACTAAAAATGTTTTACTAACAGGAGCAGACACCCCACCAGCATTCCCAGCATTTTGAATAAACCTCTCAGCTTTTGTGAAGACAGCAGCTCTCGCACGTAAATCTTTGGGTGAAAGCTGTGTTTTAAGAGCATTGAGCATTTTCAAGCCTTGAGCCGCAGTTGGAGGTGTTGTTTGATTCCAAGGGACAGAAGATTCAAGTCCTCCCCCTTGCGCCTGAATACGTCCTCGATGCACCTGCTGAGATGATCCTGGTATTGTGGCAACCATCAAAACAAAATTCAGACGGGATACAAGTCCAGTAAGAAACTTATCAAACCCATCAGGAAAAGCTATGGGAGGAACATCTGCTGGAATAACACCGCCATCTGCGGTTATCGCACTAGCTGTAAATCCCCCCTCATGTGCATCAGCACGCACCCGACACACCATTTTACTTCGTAACAGATTTTTCTTAGTGCCTTCAACGGGTTAAAGGGCTTGCGACCAAGCGCAGGGTGTATTCTATAACTTTTTGCCCCGACGCGCTCTTTCCCCTTAGCCGCTTCTTTTTTCTTTTGGTTTTTGGTTAAGGGGCGCGAAGCGCCCCTTGTGCCTACCAAGGCACTAATAGGTGGGTATAGTCCCGTTTGATTAGCCGCACATAGTCTTGCCATTCTTCGTCTAAACGATCCCAAGCTTCGACGGCATCCTCGTAATTGGCCGGTAGGTATTCCATGCAGTTTAAGGTAAACGCAGCGGCGATTTGTTCACCTGTGCTTGCCGCCGTTTTACCTGTACTGGCCAATTCGTTAGCAACATTGATGATTTTTTCAATTTGCCATTTCATCGTTTTTCTCCTGATTATTCACTGATTAGTGGTGGTTGTTTGCCCCACTTTCAGAGCCGCGCACGCAAGGTTGTCAAGGCTGCACAGCACCCGAAGGGCCCCGGCCTTGACAGCCTGAGTACGGGGCTACACTGAAGGGGCATACAGCAGACACGGTCTTCCAGTTGGCACAGACTGGGTTGAGTAAGCCATGCCGAAGGCACCCCGAAGGGGCGGGGCAGCGCGGCGGAAGGTGGCTGGCATGGAGTGGCGGGAGCATGGGCGGCTTTTTGCCAATGCGGACAGAACGGAAGGCAAGACAACTGAAGTGCGCTGGGCAAGGTGCGCGCAGGGCTCCGGGCTATGGAAGCTGCGCGCTTAGCGAGGAACGAGCGGGCCGCAACCTTATTAGCGCTTGCTACGGAGTGGGCTCTGTCCGATTGGTACAAAGGAGCTTGGCGCTTGGCTTGCGCTGACGTGCAGGATGCACTAATGCCGTGGATCGCAGGGATGTGATAGAACGGCCTTTGGTTTTGCAAGCCATGTGACGAGCGGCGGAAGTACAACGATGTCCACCATAAACAGGCTTTTAAGGTCTTTACCTTTAACGTATTTCTTTCTCGTGCCAGACCTTCAGGATGACGATCCCCTCTTCAACGATTCGATAACGCACGATATAAGCAGGGGCCACAAGCTCTCGGATATGCTCCAGTTTACCGCTTAACACTGTTCCCAGGTTTGGATGTTGGAGAAGGCTATTAATATTTTCTCGAAGTTGACGGCTGGCTTTTTCTGCGGCTTGTGGATTCTTTTTGCGGATAAAATCACGAAGGCGTACAAGGTCGCGCCCTGCACGCTCGGTGTAAATGATTTTCATAGAGTCGGTGGTTCCTTCTCATCCTCGGTTCCCCAGCTCTCTAACCATGCCATGACTTTATCTCCATCGATCACCCGCCCAGCTTTGTAATCTTCCCAGGACTCAAGGGTTTCTTCATCAAGCCGTCGCTTCTGATCTTTCTTTGCTAGGTACTCTTCCACCGCATCTTTGATGACCCAACCCTTGCTACGCCTCATATCATCGGCCACCAGCTCAAGCCGCTCCATTAACTCATCCGGCATTCTTACGCTTGTCATTCCCATTTCATCACCTCAATGTATTACAGTATAATGCATTGCATTATAGCCATTCTTCTCACTCTCCGTCATCCTCAGATTCCTCATCTAGTGTGCTCAACAGCTCCTCTTTCGTTGCTGCTCTCTCGTCCTTACGCTGTTGCTGGCGGTGCATCGTCGGGTGGGTCATCTCATGCACTTGCTTCAGCTTCACAATGCTCACATGGGTATAGATCTCGGTGGTGAGGATGCTTGCGTGTCCCAGCATTTGCTGGATAAAGCGGATGTCGGCGCCGTTGTCCATCATCAAGGTGGCTACGGTATGTCTAAACAGGTGGCAGCTCCCGCTTTTTCCGGTGTTGGCGTATTTAATATATTTGCTCACTAGTCGGCTGAGCTGATCCGGGGTTAAGGGCTGTCCAGTTTTATCGAGAAACAAGTTGTGCGGATCAGGCTCGATGGCAAAGTCCGGGCGGACTTCTTCTAGGTATTTGATTATCCAGTCCATAGCACGCTCACTAATCGGTACGAACCTGTCCTTTTTTCCTTTGCCTTGGCGAACCGCTAAGACACCTCTGTCGGGGTGTAAGTCCACTCGCGTTAGGTTAATCACTTCCATTCGGCGTATGCCGGTGCTGTAGAGTATTTCCAGCATGGCTCGGTCTCGTATGCCTTCGTCGGTTTGGGTATCGGGTAGGCTTAGGATTAATTCGGCTTCTTCGGGACTTAGGGTCGCTTTGGGTAAGCGCTTTTCTATTCGCGGTAATTCCAGTTCGCTGGCGGGGTTGTAGAGTAGGTAGTTTTGCTGGGTGGCCCATTTAAAAAACTGGCGAAGGGGTATTAGTTTCGCAAGTTGGTTTTTGGCACTGAGCGTATTCCCTTTTCTATCTCGGCTATGGTGCAGGTGCCGTCGGTATCGTTCTAGGATGGGCTTGGTCACTTCGTTAGCGCGGACTATTCCCCGCTCCTCACACCATAGGGTAAATTGGCTTAGGGTTGTGTCTCGGTGGCCTATGGTTCTTTCGGCGTAGTGCAGGGCGTGTAGGTAATCGAGGTAGAGGCGGCTAAGGAAGAGGATGCTTTGGTTGTCCATTTTTAAAGCACAACCTCAGGTCGCTCCTGCGCATCCATGCGCCCGCGACACTTGGACGTCCTGTCCATCGTACGATGCGATTCACTTTTATTTTCCTCTCTTATAGTGCTTTCCGGCATTGTTAATCCACTTTCGTGCAATGCCTTATGGCTGTTGGGCTGCGGCGGTTTTGGTAAGTCCGACACCCTACCGACTTGGGGCCGACCAGGGGGCGACTTCTTTTTATTTAACCCCGACTTCTTTGCGTCGTAGTTGGTTTTATTAATGGCTTTTGTATTAATCAGCCCCATTAATTGGTTTTGATCTTCGGCTTTTCCGTCATACAGTAATTCGTACTCATAGGACTGACCCCGTTGGCCACGGTGAACAAGTAAATACTCAAGCTCTTCTAATCGTTTTATATGGATTTTTAATTGAGTATTGCCCCAGTTCGTATAGTCACGCACATTTTTACGGCTAAAACGAACGTCTTTTTGTTCCAGGCTGTTTTGTTCACAGCGTTGTTCCACCATGTTTTTTATAAGCTTAAGTAGCTTTCTGGTTTGTGGCGGGAGTTCATCGAGGGTTCGGCCCAATACTTCATGGGCTAATCTATTCGCCGTTTCTATATCGCTTAGTTGGGTTTCGATATATTCCAGTGTTTTACCACCGTGATTCACGGTTTTAATATCACGTTGGTATTGGTGAAGCAGTGCAATGCTGTCGATTAACGTTAGGTATTTTTCGTGATCACGGCGTGTTCTCGTTTTATCATCCAAGAAGGTGAGTTGGTCGGCATAGGGATTGATTACGGCCAGTGGCCGTAACAGGCTTTGTGCGTTTCTGTGCAGCTTTACTAGCTGGTCTTTTTGTAGTTTAGCTTCTAGCCCATCCAGGGTTCTTCTCTTTCGTTGGGCTTGGTGGATGGCTTGGGTTTGTTCCCGGCTTTCGTTGACGGTTAAGACTAAACAGCGGTTTAAGAGTTCTTCGTCAATGTCGATGGCGGTTGTGGTAAGGAACAACATAACCGGGCCTTCTACTCTGTATTCTTTGGTGACTAAGTCGCCGGTGGTTTCATCTTTTCCGGTGCTGGCTATGGTGATTTCACCCTCTGATTGCAGGAGTTTTAGCGCATAGCTTGCATTGCTGGCGCCTTCCTCTTCGGCTATCGCCAGTATTTTATGTTTAAGGTTGGTTTCACCCATATAAAACAGACTTTGGCCGGTCATGGCGGAGTATTGCACTCGTTCGTTTTCGGGCATTAGGTTTAGTACGGCATCCATTAAACTGCTTTTACCGGCAGCAGATGTACTTTGGATAATAACGGCTAAGGGGCGCTCTAATTTTCTTGAACTCGTTGCCAGATACCCCACGAGTTTATTGGTTTCTTCCCCGACTACTCCGCAGCGGTTAAAGTCTGTAAGTATGCGGTTTAATAGGTCTGGATCACGTAATAATTCTAATGCGGTTTCTTGTTCTACTTCGGTTAAGGTTTTTACTTTTTCCTGTTCGGCTTGTTCTCCATTAATGTGTTTTTCTTGCAGCTCTTCTAATTTGAGTAGGATTTTCCCCAGGTCTTTTTTAAGAATACTTTCTTCGCATTCCAGTTCTAGGGCCGCGACTTTAATAAAGCTTTGCCTATGTTTGGCGGAGTAATAATCAAAGCTATCGACGTGTACGCCTTCTGTGGTGGTCGCCAGTAAATTGATTTTTAATGCTTCCAGGTTTTTGTTTTTATCCAGACCACGCACACGATATTTACGGGGGCCGAAGGTAAAACAGGTTTCCTTGTCTGAGACTTCCGCTTCAATGTTACATACCGGAGCTTCGGGTAATACTTGGGCTGGAGGGTTAATCTCTTCTTCCAGGTTGATAGGTTTAGCGGCTAATGGAATAGAGTCTTTTTTATCTTCAGCCGGTGGCGTTGATTCTGCAATAGCGGTATCAATGTCTATTTGTCTTTCCGGGGCTTTTCCATTGCCTAACCAAGTTGCAGACCTAATCAGTATGCCAAGACTTTTATTTGCTGGCGTTACCTGGAGCGCGTATTCGTTTACGTCCATTCCCTTTGGCACTTCTATTCGATAACACGCAATGCCTTCTTTTTGTAATTCCGCTGCGAGTTTTTCTGCGGCGTTGTTTCCGGGTTCATCTCGGTCATAGGCGATTAATACACGTTCGATATTATTTTCTTTAAAGGCGGCTAAGTGGTCAGCCGTAAAACCGTTTGTTCCATAGCTTGCTGTGACGTTTTTATAGCCATTGACCCAAAAGGTCATGGCATCGATTAGGGCTTCACACAAAATCACTTCTTTTTGATTGGTCAAGCCTTCCTGGTTCCACACACCGGAATGAGGGCCGGGTAGGTAAAGGTGTTTGGCGGTGCCTTTACTCAGTTTTTGGGTGATTTTGCGGCCATAGGCTTCAACAATATTCCCTTCGGAGTTGGTAATGGGGACGACGATGGAACCGTTAAAATGTTCGTGGCCACTTTCTCGATAGACACCCAGCTCCACCAACTGTTTACGGATTTCCTTACCGGCTTTGTAATTACTTTTGGGTAAACGGTATCCCAGGGTTCTATTGGCGTAACCTAGCTTAAAGCGTTCGATCAGTTCCATGGAGTGCAGGCCACGTTGGCTTAAGTACTCTAAAGCTTCTGGGCTGTGTTTTAAGGTTTGGTGGTAAAACTCCACCACATGGTTTAACAGGGCTGTGTTGTCGTGTTCTTCAGCGGCTAAGGTATGAGTAATGGTGGTGGTGGTATTTTTAGTGACTAATTTTGTGTCCCCCACGGCGCTCACATCTTTTTGTAAAAGCTCGCAGGCAAACCTAAAGCTGACGCTTTGGGTTTTCATGACCCAGTCAATCACTGAACCGGCAGCGCCGCAGCCAAAGCAGTGAAATAGATTGGTTTTGGGGCTAATGATGCAACTTGGGGTTTTCTCTTCATGGAAGGGGCAGCATAGGGCGTAGTCTTTCCCCTGCTTTTTAGGCTGGTAGCCTTGGTTTTCTACCAAACGAAGCAAAGATACCTCTGATTTGATTCGCTCTATTTGCTCTTTTGGTAGACGTGCCATATATGAATCCCGTCAAGTAGATTTAACTAGACTTTTATAGTATCATTTATGCAACCTTTTGCAAGTCACATAAGAACCTGGGGTTAAGATGAGCTTTTCACAACTGAGTTTACTAACGCTTATGGATTTCCCAGAAAGGCTGGCAACACTACGCAAAAAGAAAGGACTAACTCAACAAGTACTAGCTGAAGCTATTGGTATTCATATCTCACAACTCAAGCGCTATGAGGCGGCTACATCGCAGCCCACACTCGATGTGTTGCGTAAAATAGCGGTTGAACTCAGTATCAGTGCAGATTTGCTACTTTTTGATAAAGACGAACGAGGACCGGATGATGAACTAAGGCTGCAATTTGAAGCCTTACAACAGTTTTCACCACAAGAAAAGGAGGTGGCTAAAAGCGTGCTAGAGAGTTTGATTCTCAAACATGACTCTAACCGTTTTAATCAAGTAGGTTAATTTTTTATAAGCGCTGACCAAGGATGCGGAAACACCCAAGGCCAGCTAATCACAACAACCTAAACAAGAGGTTATTATGACTAAGCGCGATTCTACGCCAATCCGGCGTGCAACAACATCCACCCCTAAGGCCACGGCTGATAGACCCCCTTCCGATGAAGCCCCCTGGCAACATCTTATGTTGGTCAATTACTTGGTATTTGAAGCGCTGGACGCGATGCAGCAGGAAAGGGCCAGTTCAAGTTCAAGAAGCCCTACCCCGCTAAATGACCACTGGCAGGGGTTTATCCATCACCTTCGGGTACAAAAACCTAAGTGTTACTTCCCAAACTCCCATAGTAAAAACCCGTATTTTCTAACCCAATACCCATCGTAAAATATTGGGTGAACCCCAACGCTAATTCGGTCAGTTGAAATTTCTCACAGACACTCTACAATCCCCACCCTCTCTTTCTACTCCACTCAACATGAATAGGTTCTACCCCGATATCGCATCGCTGGATGCCTTCACTTTATCTCTCGACTGTTTGGACGAAAGCCTTCCTTGCCAACATTGCAAAAAACATGGACACCTAGTTTCTCATGGCTTTGTATACAAACACCTCTCTTCTGTTAAAAAACAACCCGTTGGTAAACGTATATTGTGTTCAAACCGCTATGGTCGTTCTGGTTGTGGCAAAACCATTCAACTCTATCTTGCCCATCGCTTCCCTTTCTTTCGCTATGGGGCCGCTACACTCACTGTGTTTCTTTCACTCTTAATCCTAGGGCTCTCTGTCAATGCCGCTTATAAAGCCGCAACAAAACAGCAAGGTAGTCGTCATGGTTGGCGCTGGATCAAACGCTTAAAAAGGAGGTTGAGCGACTTTCGTTCGGTCTTAACTCTTCCCGATAAACCCTATCCCGCCTTATTCTCATATCGCTCTAGAATACGTCAACTCCTCCTCCCTACACTCTATGCTCTTATCTCAAAATGGGGCCATAATCTGTGTTCTCATTTTCAAATCCAAGCTCAGTTGAACTTCATTTAACCTCCTTTTTATTGTGAATATCCCAACATCTTCCCAATTTAGCTCCGTAAGTTAAGATCGAGTATCCCATCACTCTCCCCCTTTCTTTTGCGCAACAGGTTATGTCACTTATCGTGTTATTTTTTTGCTCTTATTCTCTGCGGGTGTTTCATCCCAACGTTTTAATCTCATTGTTTTAATCTCAACAACAGCGGAGAAAATAATGCCTCAACCTGTATCCCCAAAACCCCCTTCTTTCGAACTGCGCCTGTCCGTACTCAGTGCAATTGATTACGCACCCGGCGACACGATTCGCCAAAGAATTCAATCCGTGAGTCAACGCACCTTTGTGGATAAGCCTAGCGGCCTAGCGTATCAATTTACTTGGCGCACCATTGAAAGCTGGCTATACCGATTTAAAAAACACGGGATCACCACTCTGGAGAAGAAAACTCGTTCCGATAAACACACCTACCGAAAAGTGAGCGTGAATGAACTCGCCGAAGCCATTCATGAAGTACTGCCACAACTGAGTGTGAACAAAACCGGCGTCATTCCCAAAATAGCCTTATACCGTAAGCTTTTGCAGCACAATGTTGTTTTGCGCTCACAACTGTCACAGACCTCGTTTTATCGGATGGTACGTGAGAATAACCTGATGCAGACCGAACACACTCAAAAACTACGCCACGCCTTTGCTATGCAGTATGCCAATGAGCTGTGGCAGGCGGATACGATGTATGGCCCCTCGATTAAACAACCTGATGGCAAATGGCGTAAAACCTTTCTGATTGGGTTTATTGATGACGCATCAAGAGTGATCACCCATGCTCAGTTCTTTTATCGTGACAACACTGAAAATATGATTGAGGCTTTTCGCTCGGCTTTATTTAAGCGAGGAAAACCAGAACGTCTTTATTTTGATAATGGGTCTAATTACACCTCCAAAGAGATACTTCAAGCCTGTCTCAGACTGAACATTCACCTGTCTCACGCCCCGATTCGAGACGGGGCGGCGAAGGGGAAAATTGAACGTTTTTTTAGAGGGTTTAGAGATAGGTTTTTAGTGCAACACCTTGAATTTGACTCGCTCGAAGATCTCAATGACAAAACACATGAGTGGATTGAACAAGATTACAATACTCAACACCATAGTGGCATTCAAATGGCGCCTCTTGATCGATTTAATCTCGACCGTGAACGGGTTCTATTCTTAACCGACGACGAATATACGGAGGAAGTATTCTTTGTTGAAGAAAACCGTAAAGTCTCTAAAACCAATGTCTTTTCTATTAACAATCAAAAGTATGAATGCCCTGTGGATTTACGTGAAAAGACGGTTCAAGTCCGATTTGACCGAACTCGACGCAACGCTTTTATTGTTTACTTTAATGAACAACGCATGGGGCAAGCGCAATTACTCGATGTACACTTTAATGCCCAAAGGCATCTAAAGAGCCGAGGAGATGACGTATGATTACATCCATCCACGGTGTGACCAAAGAACCTTTTAACCGAAATACGCTTGTTTTACTCCCACAGCAAAAAAACATGCTCGATGTGATAACAATACACGCACAGCAAGGAGGCTTCTCCGTTATTGTCGGCGAACCGGGTGTGGGAAAAACGGTTCTCAAAGAACATATTCACAATCTAGACAATGAACGTGATATCACGGTGGTATGCTGCTCTCGAACATTGCATACTTACTGGCAGATTCTCACTCAATTAGCGGAATCCTTTAAAATAGATGTGCCTGAAAAATCGTTAGAGAAAGAGTTGATAAAAGCGGCATTCAACCATATACAGCAGAGAAAAACGCTGTATATTCTGATTGACGAGGCTCATCTTATTGATATGTTAGTATTGAGAAAATTACGTTTGTTGTTTGAGCAATACCCCAAAAAACATAATTTAATTCTGTTTGGGCAACGCGATTTATTGCATTATCTATCGCTGAATGTGAATCAGGATATTAAAAGTCGGATTACTTACTCTGCCACATTAAAGCCGCTCAATAATGACGATATGGAGCGCTATATCATTAACGAACTCGAAGCCGCTAGGATGGGGATAAATACCTTTGATATGGCCGCTATTGAGTTAATATTGCGCTCAAGTTCTGGCAATTTAAGGCTGTGTAGAAATCTATGCTATGGCAGTCTTATCGAAGCCGCTAGAGAGACAAAAAAAATAGTCACCATTACCCATGTTAACGCAGTATTAGTGCAACCTCATTGGCGTTCACATGATGAATTGATTACACAGCAAGTCTCCTGAATACATCACTCTCCTCGCAAGTCAACCAATAAGATCGAATAGGCTTATCTCGGTCTTATTGGTATCCAGCCAAATTCATCGTAGATACGATTATCTAAAAAACAGGGTGCCATTTTACGATGGGAGTGTGGAAAATTGGCTGTAAAACTTTATTATTCTACGACCAGTAATGCGGGAAAAACTACGATGATAGTTTTGCGCTCTACAACAGAAAACTACGATGGGAATTTTTTGGATCAACTTTGGTAAAGACTACGATGGGAAAATAATAATTAGAAAAAAGTCTACGATGTGAGTGTGGGAAATTGGCCGTAAAACTTCATTATTCTACGACCAGTAATGTGGGAAAAACTACGATGATAGTTTTGCGCTCTACACTTGGAGTCGTGTTCATGCACTTCCCTAAACAGCTTGCCAACATCCGTAAAGAACGTGGATTAACACAGCAGCAGATGTCTGGGACGATTGGTATTCATGTCTCACAATACAAACGGTATGAGGCAGGAACTTCTCAACCTACTTTGGATGTCTTTCGCAAGATCACATTAGCGCTTAATGTTAGCGCCGATGATCTACTTTTTGACGAGGGTGAACGAGGGCCAAGCAAAAACGAGAGCTTGCGCCTACAATTTGAAGCTGTCGAACAATTGGAAGATAAAGATCGCACCGTCATTATGGAATTAATTGACGGGATGCTGTTGAAGCATGACGCTAAACGATGGATGCAAGCACGATGATGTAATACATAAAGGCGCTGACCAAGGGTGCTGTTACTTCCCAAACTCCCATAGTAAAAACCCGTATTTTCTAACCCAATACCCATCGTAAAATATTGGGTGAACCCCAACGCTAATTCGGTCAGTTGAAATTTCTCACAGACACTCTACAATCCCCACCCTCTCTTTCTACTCCACTCAACATGAATAGGTTCTACCCCGATATCGCATCGCTGGATGCCTTCACTTTATCTCTCGACTGTTTGGACGAAAGCCTTCCTTGCCAACATTGCAAAAAACATGGACACCTAGTTTCTCATGGCTTTGTATACAAACACCTCTCTTCTGTTAAAAAACAACCCGTTGGTAAACGTATATTGTGTTCAAACCGCTATGGTCGTTCTGGTTGTGGCAAAACCATTCAACTCTATCTTGCCCATCGCTTCCCTTTCTTTCGCTATGGGGCCGCTACACTCACTGTGTTTCTTTCACTCTTAATCCTAGGGCTCTCTGTCAATGCCGCTTATAAAGCCGCAACAAAACAGCAAGGTAGTCGTCATGGTTGGCGCTGGATCAAACGCTTAAAAAGGAGGTTGAGCGACTTTCGTTCGGTCTTAACTCTTCCCGATAAACCCTATCCCGCCTTATTCTCATATCGCTCTAGAATACGTCAACTCCTCCTCCCTACACTCTATGCTCTTATCTCAAAATGGGGCCATAATCTGTGTTCTCATTTTCAAATCCAAGCTCAGTTGAACTTCATTTAACCTCCTTTTTATTGTGAATATCCCAACATCTTCCCAATTTAGCTCCGTAAGTTAAGATCGAGTATCCCATCACTCTCCCCCTTTCTTTTGCGCAACAGGTTATGTCACTTATCGTGTTATTTTTTTGCTCTTATTCTCTGCGGGTGTTTCATCCCAACGTTTTAATCTCATTGTTTTAATCTCAACAACAGCGGAGAAAATAATGCCTCAACCTGTATCCCCAAAACCCCCTTCTTTCGAACTGCGCCTGTCCGTACTCAGTGCAATTGATTACGCACCCGGCGACACGATTCGCCAAAGAATTCAATCCGTGAGTCAACGCACCTTTGTGGATAAGCCTAGCGGCCTAGCGTATCAATTTACTTGGCGCACCATTGAAAGCTGGCTATACCGATTTAAAAAACACGGGATCACCACTCTGGAGAAGAAAACTCGTTCCGATAAACACACCTACCGAAAAGTGAGCGTGAATGAACTCGCCGAAGCCATTCATGAAGTACTGCCACAACTGAGTGTGAACAAAACCGGCGTCATTCCCAAAATAGCCTTATACCGTAAGCTTTTGCAGCACAATGTTGTTTTGCGCTCACAACTGTCACAGACCTCGTTTTATCGGATGGTACGTGAGAATAACCTGATGCAGACCGAACACACTCAAAAACTACGCCACGCCTTTGCTATGCAGTATGCCAATGAGCTGTGGCAGGCGGATACGATGTATGGCCCCTCGATTAAACAACCTGATGGCAAATGGCGTAAAACCTTTCTGATTGGGTTTATTGATGACGCATCAAGAGTGATCACCCATGCTCAGTTCTTTTATCGTGACAACACTGAAAATATGATTGAGGCTTTTCGCTCGGCTTTATTTAAGCGAGGAAAACCAGAACGTCTTTATTTTGATAATGGGTCTAATTACACCTCCAAAGAGATACTTCAAGCCTGTCTCAGACTGAACATTCACCTGTCTCACGCCCCGATTCGAGACGGGGCGGCGAAGGGGAAAATTGAACGTTTTTTTAGAGGGTTTAGAGATAGGTTTTTAGTGCAACACCTTGAATTTGACTCGCTCGAAGATCTCAATGACAAAACACATGAGTGGATTGAACAAGATTACAATACTCAACACCATAGTGGCATTCAAATGGCGCCTCTTGATCGATTTAATCTCGACCGTGAACGGGTTCTATTCTTAACCGACGACGAATATACGGAGGAAGTATTCTTTGTTGAAGAAAACCGTAAAGTCTCTAAAACCAATGTCTTTTCTATTAACAATCAAAAGTATGAATGCCCTGTGGATTTACGTGAAAAGACGGTTCAAGTCCGATTTGACCGAACTCGACGCAACGCTTTTATTGTTTACTTTAATGAACAACGCATGGGGCAAGCGCAATTACTCGATGTACACTTTAATGCCCAAAGGCATCTAAAGAGCCGAGGAGATGACGTATGATTACATCCATCCACGGTGTGACCAAAGAACCTTTTAACCGAAATACGCTTGTTTTACTCCCACAGCAAAAAAACATGCTCGATGTGATAACAATACACGCACAGCAAGGAGGCTTCTCCGTTATTGTCGGCGAACCGGGTGTGGGAAAAACGGTTCTCAAAGAACATATTCACAATCTAGACAATGAACGTGATATCACGGTGGTATGCTGCTCTCGAACATTGCATACTTACTGGCAGATTCTCACTCAATTAGCGGAATCCTTTAAAATAGATGTGCCTGAAAAATCGTTAGAGAAAGAGTTGATAAAAGCGGCATTCAACCATATACAGCAGAGAAAAACGCTGTATATTCTGATTGACGAGGCTCATCTTATTGATATGTTAGTATTGAGAAAATTACGTTTGTTGTTTGAGCAATACCCCAAAAAACATAATTTAATTCTGTTTGGGCAACGCGATTTATTGCATTATCTATCGCTGAATGTGAATCAGGATATTAAAAGTCGGATTACTTACTCTGCCACATTAAAGCCGCTCAATAATGACGATATGGAGCGCTATATCATTAACGAACTCGAAGCCGCTAGGATGGGGATAAATACCTTTGATATGGCCGCTATTGAGTTAATATTGCGCTCAAGTTCTGGCAATTTAAGGCTGTGTAGAAATCTATGCTATGGCAGTCTTATCGAAGCCGCTAGAGAGACAAAAAAAATAGTCACCATTACCCATGTTAACGCAGTATTAGTGCAACCTCATTGGCGTTCACATGATGAATTGATTACACAGCAAGTCTCCTGAATACATCACTCTCCTCGCAAGTCAACCAATAAGATCGAATAGGCTTATCTCGGTCTTATTGGTATCCAGCCAAATTCATCGTAGATACGATTATCTAAAAAACAGGGTGCCATTTTACGATGGGAGTGTGGAAAATTGGCTGTAAAACTTTATTATTCTACGACCAGTAATGCGGGAAAAACTACGATGATAGTTTTGCGCTCTACAACAGAAAACTACGATGGGAATTTTTTGGATCAACTTTGGTAAAGACTACGATGGGAAAATAATAATTAGAAAAAAGTCTACGATGTGAGTGTGGGAAATTGGCCGTAAAACTTCATTATTCTACGACCAGTAATGTGGGAAAAACTACGATGATAGTTTTGCGCTCTACAGGTGCAACGAACACCCAAGGCCAGCTAATCACAACAACCTAACTGAGAGGTTATTATGACTAAGCGCGATTCTACGCCAATCCGGCGTGCAACAACATCCACCCCTAAGGCCACGGCTGATAGACCCCCTTCCGATGAAGCCCCCTGGCAGCATCTTATGTTGGTCAATTACTTGGTATTTGAAGCACTGGACGCGATGCAGCAGGAAAGGGCCAGTTCAAGTTCAAGAAGCCCTACCCCGCTAAATGACCACTGGCTGGGGTTTATCCATCACCTTCGGGTACAAAAACCTAAGCTGGGGGCCTGCTTGGATACGCTGGGCCAAGAGGATTTTTTGAAGCACGGGAGGCCGCAGTGATGGCGTCTTCCCCCTGTACGCAATACAAACAATACAAACACCACAAGCAACATGCGTTGAAGGTTCGGGAGACCTACCACTCTTACCAGCTTCAGAACAATAAGGCACGCACGCCCATTGGCGAGATTCACTTAAAAGGTCACTGGTTAATTGAGGCGGGCTTTACGATTAATACACCCGTTATTGTTCGGGTGATGGAGGGCTGTATTGTGGTGACGCCTAAAGAGTAGAAAATAAAACGCCCAGTATTTTGCACTGGGCGTGTATTTTAGATTAAGTGGGGTTAAATGTTATTATCAATGGATTTGATTCCTATTCGTTCTATTATCAATCACAAACTACAGATAGTTCAAAAGGGTATTTATTCATGTAACCATTCACAATTCGAGTCCCGTCAAGTTCATATAAATTAAATACCAAGTGCTTTCTGTAGCCATATCCCATTGTAATTTTACTTACTCCAATTACTTCTTTATTGAAGTCTAAATCCCATAACCCAACGGTTGCTAAATCTTTTGGTATTCCCAATTTATCCCAATCAATTCCATACTTATCAGCTCCTTCACTCAAATATAACGAGCCATAGTCGGGCTGAGGTTCTTCTAATGACACCTTTACCTTTTCCCATATTTCGATAATTAAAGCTTCACGATTTGATAGTTGAATTAGGTTTTCACAAGCACTATCTTTCGATAGCGCTTTCCACAGGATTCCCGTAATAACGAGAAATAGCACGAGAATCAGCGTCAAAATTTTCATGGGCTTCATTATTATTTTCCCTTACTCATGCTTGTGTAGTGGCTATGCCCTTCTAGAGCCCAAGGAATTGCATCACTAGATTGCCACAAATTATACAAGCCTCGGCCCTCAAAAAGCTGTTGGTAATTGTGAACATATACCATAGATTTCAACCGGGTTGTCCCATAGCCATATCTTGCGGAAAGCGCTCCAATTGCCAAATAATTAATATCTCCTCCTTTATGGTTTCCAGCCCCTTCTACTGCAAAAGTTTTAGTTCTAAATGAGTCATATATAAAGGTATCAAAGGTGCCAAAATAAGTTTTGTAATCATCAGACATGAATTCATAAATTGGGATATGATCCGCCTTCAAACTAACCCATTGCTTTAAAGTTAGGATGTCAGCTTTACTTAATTTATAAATTCCGTCTTTAGCTTCAGATCTAACTCGGGCTTCCAAGGCTTTATAATTAGCTTTTGCTTCAGTCCATGCCCCCTTTTGTTCATCCCCCTCAAGCGTCGCCTGTGTAGCCTCCGTAGGCGATTCCTTATCCGTTTGGGAAGAGACATCAACCGTAGTATTCGTACTTCGATTTGACTCCCTACGTTCAAAAGAACCCCTTGCATTCGACCCCGCCAGTGAAACCGACATCCCCTCCATACTTTGAATATTGGAGATATCCGACCCCGTTAATTTACGGATAACGCTTGTCCCTGTATTGGAATTTGTCACTTTAACATTGTATGTCGTATTGGAACCTAAGTTGAACCCCCCTGCTCCGGCAAAAACAATCGTAAAACCAATGCCCACTGTATGCGCATAATTCCCCGCGCCTGCACTCCCGTACCCACTTGGGTCGGTCAATATTAATGAGTTGTTAAAGGTATAGGTATATCGGTTATAGCTCTGACTAAAATAGGGCGCTTGCACAAGTGGGTCGGCGCTTAAGAACCGGCCCAGAGTTGGGTCATAGACCCGACCATTCATATGAATAAGCCCGGTTCTATCCAGGTGTTCATGGCCAGTATACCCTCGGCTGGTGCCTATGCCTATTTCGGCGAGTAGGGTTTCGGTTTCAGCGTCACTGAGTTCCCCAGCCCAGTTGGTTTTGCGCCGTGAGCCGAAGGCGTCGAAGGACATTTTTTGTAAGATAGTGCCGTATTGATCGGTTATCGCCTCAATGCTTCCCAGGTGGTCTTTGTGGAAAAATTCTATCTGGCGGCGCTACAAATGCTGTATCCCCCTCATGTGCATGTTTCACTTATATTTCTATGTCAACATAATTCGAAATAATACCGTCATCAGACTTTAAGCTCGAAAGGTTTTTAGGGAAAATAACGACCCCAAGAGAGAAAAGCTTATTTGAATAAGGTATTTCAATATAACCCAAATCACCAAAGTCAACAGTCGTTCCCTCGGCACTAGACTTCACTCGCCCCGAAAAGGAAAATGTATATGAATCATCAGCGCTAATGACAACAGAATTCACTTCACCTGTTCGTTCTGTTAGCACAAAATTTTTCCGCCCCTTAACTTTTAACGGTAGAACACTAAGAATTAAATTATCTTCAATATTTCTATAAAAGCTTAATTCCGCGTTCGTCGCTGATAGGCGAACCTCAAACACTAGGTCATCATTGATTTTTTTATAACTAAGCTCTGCATCAACATCAACTGAAGACTTCTTACTACATCCCACGAAAACCAACATGAAAAGGAAGCTGATTACCCCTTTGAATTGTAAATTTTTCATAAATCTAATCCTTTACTTCCGTTTGTATCAATATACTTAATCGCTTCGTTTTGTGTTAAAACATTAAATTGACCCAATATATGCGAAACAGATGTTCCAAGTGAGGAACTGCCATAAAAGGCATTGTGATGTGCAGCCATTGAACCAATGTAATTAGATACTAGGTCTTCAGTTTTAAATGCTGACTTGCTGTCTGCTTTAAGTTGAAACGCCTCAAACGCATGTCCTAAATCAATGCTCAAGCCGATAGATGCCCCTGGAGAAGTAGCACCACTAATAACATGCTGTAAATCCACCCATCCAACGTCTTTGACAAAAAGATACCTTTGAAGCTGATCTACATTTCGCCCTGCCTGTCCCTTGAACTTTTGCAAAAAACTACTTTTGTTTACGGCTGAGTCAACAAGACTTTCAATATTTTCGTTCTCTGCGTAGCTACTTAATCTAGCAAAATCATCTTTAGTTATCCCTTCAAGCGTCGCCTGTGTAGCCTCCGTAGGCGATTCCTTATCCGTTTGGGACGAGACATCAACCGTAGTATTCGTACTTCGATTTGACCCCCCACCCTCAAAAGAACCCCTTGCATTCGGCCCCGCCAGTGAAACCGACATCCCCTCCATACTTTGAATATTGGAGATATCCGACCCCGTTAATTTGCGGATAACGCTTGTCCCTGTATTGGCATTTGTCACTTTAACATTGTATGTCGTATTGGAACCTAAGTTGAACCCCCCTGCTCCGGCAAAAACAATCGTAAAACCAATGCCCACTGTATGCGCATAATTCCCCGCGCCTGCACTCCCGTACCCACTTGGGTCGGTCAATATTAATGGGTTGTTAAAGGTATAAGTATATCGGTTATAGCTCTGACTAAAATAGGGCGCTTGCACAAGTGGGTCGGCGCTTAAGAACCGGCCCAGAGTTGGGTCATAGACCCTTCCGTTCATATGAATAAGCCCGGTTCTATCCAGGTGTTCATGGCCAGTATACCCTCGGCTGGTGCCTATGCCTATTTCGGCGAGTAGGGTTTCGGTTTCGGCTTGGGTCAGTTCCCCGGCCCAGTTGGTTTTCCTTCTTGCGCCAAAGGCGTCGAAGGACATTTTTTGCAGAATAGTGCCGTATTGATCGGTTATCGCCTCAATGCTTCCCAGGTGGTCTTTGTGGAAAAATTCTATGTTTTCCTGAACGGTGCTGAGGTGGGTGGTGATGCGAATATGCAGGACATTGTCGTTTATGCGGGTGCGCTCTATGCGGGTGTATTTGGGGTCATTGCCGGGGAGAACGTCTTCATACTCGCCTACGTAGAAGGTGATGTCTGTTTGTTCTTTACCGTTGCTGTCTTGCCAGGTGGAGTGTTTGTAGTAGCGGGCGCCGTTTATACCGTAGGCAATTTCATCGCGGGCGTCGGGTGTGGTGTCGTTGGCGGAGGTGCCTTGGGTGATGCGCCAGGGTTTGCCTCGGGCGGTCCAGTCTACAAATTTATCGGGGCCGGTGGCGGCGTCGTAGTGGGTAATGCTGCCGTTTTTATTATAATACAGGGTGTTGGCGACGCCATCTATGTTGACGTCAGAGACGGCGTTAGGCCCGGCATTGGTGGTGGTGCCGTATTGGTAGCCGGTGACGTTGGTTTCTTTGTTACCCAGGCTGTTCGAGGCGGTTTTACTGAGGATGTTGCCGTTGAGTGCGTAGGTGGTGGCGGTGGTGCGTATATGGCCACCGGCGAGGGTATTGGACCCGGTTAGGCGGCTTAGGTTGTCGTAGGTGAAGTTTTCGGTTTTGGATTGCCCTGTGTTGTTGCGGCGGCTTTCCAGTAGGCCATCGCTACGCCATTGGAAGTTGTTGTCTTGTATTTGGGTGGTGCCTATTGTGGTGGAAACAGATTCGAGTTGGCCGTTTAATGGGTTGTAGGCTCTGGCGCTGGTGACGCCATTGCCGTAGCTCATTTGGGTGACGTTGCCGAGGACGTCGACACGGGCGATGCTTTGCAGGCTGTTGCCTTTATTGTCTTCGACACGTTCCAGGTAGCCTGCGCTGTTGTAGGCGCTGCTAACGGTGATGCCGGAGGCGTAGGTGATGCTGTCACTGCGGCCATAGTGGTCGTAGGTAAAGCTTTGGGGGTAGGTTCGCGTGGCGAACCCAGGGACGTCGATTTCTGTTGTGGTGCCACTGGGTTTGCTGTCGGCAAAGTAGCTTAGGGTTTGTCTGTGGGTATACCCGTTGCGGCTGTCGATAAATTCGCTGTAATCCAACCCGCCAAGTGCATCGATGGGGTCGTATCCCCAGTGTTGCACGCCGTCGCCGGTGGTTTCTTGGGTGGGTCGGTTGAGAGGGTCGTAGCTGTAGTCGGTGCGGTTACCGGCATTGTCGATACGGTATCTGATTTGACCCAGTGCGTTGTAGGCACTGGTAATGGTGCCGGCACTTTGGTCTTGTAAGAGGGTACGGTTGCCTGCGGTATCGTATTCGAAGCTGGCCACTTGGACGCCGCCCACGTTAATATTTTTGGTGAGGCCGGTGGCGTAGTGGTCAAATTCGGTGCTGATTTCTTCGGTAGTACCATAGGCATCGGTGGTTTTTTTAATTCCGTCGATGACGTTGAAGTAGGATTTATTGATTTTAGTTTCCAGGGCATAGCCTTGGGAGTCGAAGACATTGGTTGTGCGGGTGACCACTTTTTGGCCTTGTTCTACGCCGTAGTGGATGTGGTTGATGTTGCCGTCGGGGTGGGTGGTTTGGATTAAACGCCCCAGTTCATCGTAGTGTTGTTGCAGGTATTCGGGCAAGGTATCGGCGTAGTAAGGCAGGGATTTTTTCGCTATTTGGCCAAAGGGGTTGTAGTGGGTATCGAGGTAGATTCGATTGATGCCGTCAAAGGCGATGGTTTCTGTACGGAGTTCTCGCCCTAGGCTGTCTAGGTATTGGTAGGTATCGGGGGAGATGGGGGAGCTGACCCAGACGCGCCTATTGGCAGAAATACCGTCAACGGTGGGGCAGGTGCCGAGGTTTTCACAGAGTTCGTACTGGGTTGTTAGGGTAACTAGGTCTGGTGTGGTAACAGATATTGGACGACCAAACGCATCGTGTTCGGATGTGCTGGTCTGGCCATTGAGGTCGGTGCTGGATACGGCTATGCCTGTACGGGTATCAAAGGTTTTATGCGCCGATTGCCCCAGGGCATTGGTATAGGTTTGCGGGTAGCGGCTGGCAATATAATCGCGGGTGGTGGTGGTGCGACTAGCCACATTTGCGCCAGAAACGGTGACGCTGTTTTGTGCCCCAAAAGGGGTGTAGCGGTATTCTGTGGTGAGTTCTAAATCTGGGTTCTCAGCGTATTGGGTATGGGTGCCAACGAGCGAACGGGCCATACCATTGATTAAGTAGGGTGTGCTGCGTTTGATGGTGGTGTATTCCGGGACGGTATTGGTATCGCCGCTGTAGACGCTGGTGCGGGTTTCCAGCGGGAAGGCCACTTGGAGGGCGAGCGGGTCACGGTTTTCCTGATAGTCCACTTCTTCTTTTTGGCTGCGCTCAATACCTGTAATCCCTTTGAGTTGGTAGATACCCCAGTTATTGGCCCCGGTGCTTCCGGGAGTGAGGGTTGCATTGGCAGCCCAGCGGGTGGTTTGGGTATTGCCGATAAACGGGTATTGGTAGCCGCTGTCTTTGCCATAGGCACTTTGCCAAGGCATAAATTCTGGGGTTTGTTCGATAATTTGCACGCCAAATTGTTGGCCCTCTTCGTATTGATAGCGTATGGAGTAACGCGGGAAGATGTGGTGGCTATGCGCGGGGGATGCCATTAATAAGCTGACCGAGTTTAGCCATCGGTATTGTCCATGACGGAGGTAGCGGGCGTCCCAGACGGTGATGTTTTTGGACAGCATTTGGCTACTGCTGTTGCCATAGGCTCCAAGCATGGACAGTTCCGCTACTTTTCGACCGATGAAACGGTGGTCTACGGAGTATTGGGAGTAGGTGAAGATGCTCTGTTCTAGGTCTTCCACTCGGGTGCCGTGGTATCCCATAAAGCCCCAGCCGCGCTTGCTTTCAATGCCTTCGCCCAGGTAGCGGTATTTGAGGGTGCGGTGACCGCCTTTGCCATCATTGCGGCGCATTTCCACCAGTACGGAGGGTTCAAAGTCCTCAATGAGGCCTCTTTGGTTGGGCCTTTCTGTGAGGGTGGAGAATTCTGTGGGGGCGGGGCCAAAGGGGCTGTCGGTAAAGAATAGGGTTGAGTCTGTAGGGTCCACTTTTTTATATTGGAACTGTGTCCAGTTGCCTTGGTTGTCCTGAATTTGGTTGATGCGGGTGAGGTGTTCGCTGTCCGGGGGACCATCCCAGTTGACGGTTAATGGGTGCAGGCAATCACGCTCGGCGTTTTTGTAGGCGCATAGCTGGACGTGGTTGAGGCGAACTAAGCCTGCGGTTTCGGGAATGGGTTCATGCACCATGTTGTACTCACGCACGGGCTGGTTGTTGTGCTTGAGGGTGATTTTGTTAATGGCTGTGGGGGCGGAGGTGGCGTAACCATTGATTAACCAGTCTATATAGTCTTCCGCATTCAGTGCTGTGCCGTCAGCATTGAGCGGCGGTACCATCATGTTCCCGTGAGCGCCTTGGCCTCCGGCAAGGAATAAGCGCTCTTGGTAGCTGAATTCAACGGAGCTGTCGTGGGCACCTTGCGGCCCGTAGCTAATGCGCTTGGGCATAGCGAGTTCACGTATTTCATCTTTGTAGTATTCGTAGTGGATTTCATTGCCAAAGGCATCGGTGTGTTTGTTGATGCGCCAGACGTAGCTGTCTACGTGTTCTTCTTCACTGTGTTCGGAAGGCAGGTGGGAGTGCCCCTGTATACTGCCGCGTATGGTGACCCCCCGGTCGTCGGTATATGAAATGTAGGAGATGTGCTGGCGGCTGTCTTCACTGTTGCCGTATTCAGATACGCTGCCATCCGGGTAATACACGGTGTAGTGGCCAGCCTTACCTGGTGCAAGCATGTCGAAAGAACGGATTTTAATGCCTGCATCTTGCCAGAGTACGTATTCGTTGGCATTGTATTGCCAAAAGGGTTGAGCCCAACCATAGCTTTCAGAGCCAGGGGTTTCGTCAATGGGCGCGGGGTTGTTTTGGACAAATAACTGGCCGTCTATACACATGGGTTTATAGGTGACGTCTCCCCGTAAATAGGGGTCAACTTGCGCGAGGGTTTGTTTTGAACAGGAACGAATAACCGATAGGCCACTGACTCGCCAGCCTGAGCCAATGTTGTCTTCTTCCCATTCTTCGTCCACAAGTTTACGCAGGCGGTTGCTGTTATAGGCCAGCGATAAGTTGGGCTGGTGACCGTTTACCCCTGGTACTACGGAGATAGGAATGCGAATTTCGGCATCCCCCATATTTGTGGCGACGGCGGTATAGGGGGTTTGCCCTGAGGCGGTGACGGGCTGTAGTAAATTGGCGCTCTCTACGCCGGGCAGTTGTATATTGACCTGGACACTGATTTCATTGGAGCGTGCGATTTCGATATAGCGAGGCACGTTGGTATCGGGGTTCACGATTTGTGTAAATTGCTTGAGTACGTAGCGGTAGGTGCCATTCAGGTTTTTGGTGAGGGATGCCGTACCACTGGTGGTACTACTGCTTACGTTTATATCATTGGAGGAACCATCGCTGGCGGTGCTGCCATTGGTTAAGTCGTAAATACGGCTGATGGTTTGGTCGAGATTAACGTGGTCCCAGTGAAATACGATTAACCCTGTGGTTGTCTCAGCGGAGGCGGATAGCACGGGTTGGGTCCAGCCGACATTGGCTGAGGCGGTGACGTAACCACTACAGTCATTACCTCGGCAGGCTTGAAGACGGAAAAACCAGTGCCCCAGCATAAAACCGGCTTGGCTGGTGGAGGTCGCCGCCCCAGAGTAAGTGGTTGTCCAGTTAATTTGGTCAAGGCTGCGACTAAGTTTATAGGTATCTGGGTTGCCGGTTGAGCTGTTCCAGCTAAAGCTTGCTGTGGTGGAAGTACTGCTGGCAGATACGTTAAAGTTAGTCGGCGTTGAGGGGGTAGGTAGGTTAACGGTGACGGTTTTAGGGCCTACGGCGGTGGTCACTGAATTGCCACAGCCCCCCATTGTGCAATCAACTTCATATATTTTGTAGCTGTATGTGCCATCGGCGGTTTTGGTAAAATCTTTGTACCCCGTCGCACTGATACGCTCTAGCACTTGGTTGTTTTCGACCAGTTCGGCATAGCCCATCCTTGAGTTTATACCACTCCAACTGACCCGATAGGTGCCGTCGGTACTGGTACTCTCCGAGACAGTGATCAAGCTGTTCACTGTGACGGTACTGGATTCACGATAACCACTACAGCCGCTATTGTTACAAGCACGCACACGGTATTTGTAGGTACCACCGGATAGGTTGGACACGGTTTTATTGCGATTAGGACCGGAGTAAACATTGCTCCAACTGCCGTGGTATTGCTCTAGCTCGTAGCGGCTTACGGTGCCCAAAGCGGAACCCCAGTTAATGGTGTGGCTGGTATGGGTACTGCTAGCAGGGACGGTGATGCTGCTGGGTTTTCCTGGATTGGGGGTGAGGATGGAGACGCTACTGGCGGCACGCCAGCCACTACAGGTATCGGCACAGGCTTGAACCTGAAAATACCACTCTCCTACACTTAAGCCCGAGGCCGTCGCGGTATAGGTGCTGGTATTGGCGGTAGCGTTGATGGCAGCAAGGGTACTCCAAGTACCCGAGGTGCCCAGGCGTTTTTGCAGTGTGTAGCTATGGACGGTGCCAATGGCTTTGGGCCAACTTAGGTTGATACTGGTCGCGGTGGTACTGGTTGAGGAGGGGGTTAAACTTGATGGTTTGCTTGGCGCAGGGAGAGGGAGGTCAACAATAACGGTTGTTGGCCCCACGGCGGTGGTCACTGAATTGCCACAGCCTCCCATTGTGCAGTCGACTTCATATACTTTGTAACTGTATGTGCCATTGGCCGTTTTGGTAAAATCTTTGTAACCCGTCGCACTGATACGCTCTAGCACTTGGTTATTTTCGACCAGTTCAGCGTAGCCCATTTTTGAATTTATGCTATTCCAACTGACCCGATAGGTGCCGTCGGTACTGGTACTTTCGGATACGGTTATTGAGCCCGCTATGGCTTCTGTGCTTGCCATGAATAGCCCTAACAGGCTGAATAATCCGACTATTTTTGAGAGTGAAACAATACGTTTTTCGAATATAGAAAACAAAAAGTACATCCTATTCCTCAGTACCACACAGGGTGGTTCCATTGTTGATAACACCGTTGATAACACATGTTAATTTTTAAACACGCTGGTTAAACACAGGGCAAGACACCAACCCTAAATAAGGTTGAAGAGGAAAGACCGTGAAGAAGTGGGGCAAAACGGGGTTGCCTATCACTGGCGGTACTATCTTAGCTTCCGGCTTCCTATGCGTATGTTAAACAACAGGAGTGTTGGTTAAATGTATATTTAATTCTTTTTAATACCGTAATAGGTATTGATGCATTGCCCAAATAAGACGGAAATAAAATCCAAATAAAGCGTATTTGTTAAAAGACGGGTAATGCATTTGTTGACGGGAAGACTACTGACGCGACAGGGGTTTGGCAAGCAAAAAGTAGGGGTAATTGGAAATTGTCGCCTGAATCATCTAAAGAGTGAAAAATACACTGGAAATTGTTGTGCAATTCATCAAAAACTGAAAAAATAAAAAACGCCAACCAAAAAAATTGCCTCCCTGCCTCATCAATGTACTTCGCTGGAAATATCAGGTGATGCCCCATAGCATCGTACTTTTTATAGGTAGGTATTATTGACCGCCAGCCAAATTTAGGTAATTTTGCGCTCTACACGTATAAAGGCGCACAGAAGCCCCAGCAGTGCGTACTTGATAGCGAGTGCATTTTCCCGTCTTACGATCAACCCGTGTTTTCCCCCAAATAACAGCCACAGAGTTTTATATTCCCTTGCCAATATTACTGTCTTTCAACTTAGGCCAATTTAATTCAAAGGGGCTACCCACCTCTTCCAGTTTAGAATTAAGGGCCTCTGAAGCATATTCTCTCCCAGGAGAAGGTTTAACAATAAATTCTTTATTATCACCTAAATAAGAAAAACGAAGCGCATAGGCGTGAAGATACAGCCTGTCAGAAGCGTCTCCTGAATAGAGTTCGTCGCCTAATATTGGTGAGCCCAAAGATTTCATGGCCACCCGAATTTGGTGAGTTTTGCCTGTTTTTGGCTTTACGTAAAATAATTTTAGTGTTTTCCCGCTCACCTCAGACACACCAAGCCCATAACTCGTAAACTGGCTTATAGCTGGGTTTTGCTTACTGCGAAGAAGTTTCCAGGCACCATTGCGTGCTTTAGCTAGGTCGCCAATAACCGCGCCCATTTTTTTATTTGGTTTTTTAATGGATAACGCGAGGTAGGTTTTTTCAATTTTTCGATCTTTGAATAAGCGAGATAAAGTCGCCGTAGCTTCTTTGTTTTTTGCAACAATTAATAAACCCGAGGTTGGCTTGTCCAAACGGTGGACGGGGTATAGAGTTTCCAAAGATAATTGATTACGCATTTGCTCAATTAACCCCGGCGTTCCATTTTCAGAATGCATGGATACGCCCGGAGATTTGTTTACTACGAAGAAGTCCTTTTCACTATGTTCAATTGAAAAGGAATGCTCTGGTATGTTCTGCATTATTAGAATAGCTTTTTAATATCCTTTAGAGCTTTTTTCGCTTTGTCGGTCGCTTCAGTGCCCAGCTCTTCCTCGCTCTTTTTACGTAGTTCATCTTCTAATTTATCTTTCACTTCTGTTTCAAATTTTTCTTTTGCAATACCCTTGATATAATCTTCAGCCACACTTTGCGCCTGCTTTAACAGAGACGAAAGCACCTGTGAACCAAATTCTTCTGGGGTTAACCCCGTCGCGGGGTCACCAATATTATTCAATTGAAAACTAGGCATTTCCAATGCATATTCACCGTAGTTCTCCGTTACTAGTTTAATTGAACTATCAGTAAAATTAAGGTGTTTAAGTGCTAAACGAACATCGGTTGTATCTTCTGAGTTAGTTTGACTTGAACTGTTAGAGGAAGGGCCTGAAAGCGTATCAAGCAGGGATTGAATATTGGTATTCGCCCCCTTTTGCTCAACCACAATTTCAACCCCTTGAATAATCAATTCATCTATCTCCACCACTTCGTTGAGAAGAGCAAGTGGGTTAACTTTAAGCGAGAATTTTTCAGATTTAAGTGCATAGGGGGAATTAAACCCTTTGGGGTTGCCAATAACAAACTCGTTAAGTTCGCCTCCACCTTTTAATAAGTTAATATTGGCAGACCCCAAATCAACCGAGGTTTCCGTAATTTCTGGCCCCACAGTTTCAACCACATCCTCAACTAAAACATTGAGGTGGCTGGCAACAAACAGCGCGATACCAACAACGATAAGAACAACAAATGCAATAAGACCGGCTAATATTTTCACTTTTTTATCCTACCCCTAGGTTGAGGGTTTACTGTATGTTAAATACGTTTTTGATTAGGCTTGTTCTTTTCTGTTTTATCTGGGGGTGATTCACCTGTCCCTAATTGTTCTTCTAGCTCTTCCTTGATTAGGTTACCGAATTCACCCAGTTGCTCCTGTAAACTATCAATTAAGGTATCCCAGGTATCCACCACGCTGCCATTAGCATCATCAATAATAGACTCGATACCCCTTCCTTCAAGCTCGTTGATTTTGGCCTGCATATCCACGACTTGTTTTTCCAAATCCCGAGCATGAGACTCCATAGTTTCCAATTGTTCAACCAGAGAGTCCGCACGCAATTGAGTTTGATACCATTGCCAACCGCACACTGTTGCAAGCAGTGCCAACCCAATAATAATCACTCTATTGTGCATAATTTAGTCGCTTATTTGTCTATCCGAAAATTAACTTAAGACATTTCGCTGTCTCTTCTTACACAGTATACTCCCGCTACGTGCCAGATTGCAGTGTCACGGCCCATGAACACGAAAATTTAACTATTGAGGCAATCGCAAATCCAATGCTCGAATATGTTATTCAAGTTTTATCTGATATTTTATTAACGGGTTTTCTCCTCAGTTTGCTGGTTCTATTTTTAATCATTGTTATCCTTTATTTCAGAGATATTTCTCAAACTAAGAGCGCAATTCGCAAAAATTACCCTGTTATAGGTCGCTTTCGCTATCTATTTGAACATCTTGGTGAATTTTTCCGGCAATACTTTTTTGCCATGGACAGAGAGGAGTTACCCTTTAATCGCGCTCTGCGTTCCTGGGTGTACCGAGCAAGTAAAAATACGGACATGAGTATTGCCTTCGGCTCTACCCGCAACCTATATAAAACCGGAGAAGTCTATTTTTTAAACGATACGTTTCCCAAACTAGATACGGAAACACTCTCTCCGAGGAAGCAAATCATAGGGCCAAACTGCGCACACCCCTACGAAACCCCCTCCTTTTTTAATATTTCTGCGATGAGCTATGGCGCGCTCTCAGCCAATGCGATAACAGCGTTATCCAAGGGAGCCGCTCAAGCCGGTTGCTGGCTCAATACGGGTGAAGGAGGTCTCTCTTCCTTTCACGAATTAAGTGGCTGTGATTTAGTGTATCAAATAGGAACCGCCAAATACGGCGTCAGAGATGACAACGGCAACCTATGTAAGGAAAAACTTGGACAACTTGCTGCCAAACCAGCAATCAAAATGTTCGAAATCAAGCTTAGCCAGGGAGCCAAACCGGGTAAAGGCGGCATTCTACCCGCCGAAAAAGTCACCAAAGAGATCGCTAGAATTCGAGGCATCCCTGTCGGACAGGCTTCCCATAGTCCTAATCGACACCTTGATATTCAGTCCAACGATGATTTGCTGGATATGATTCAGGTAATAAGAGAAACCACAGGCAAGCCTGTTGGGTTTAAAGCGGTATTAGGGGACCCTTCCTGGTTTACCGCGTTTTGCGGGGCGGTTCATTCCAGAGGCGTTGAGTCTGCTCCAGATTTTATTACTATTGATAGTGCTGACGGCGGTACGGGTGCGGCCCCCCAACCCCTGATGGACTTTGTCGGGCTACCATTGAAAGAAAGCCTCCCTTTCATTGTGGATGAACTGATAAGACTGGGACTAAAGGAGCGAATAAAAGTGATTGCCTCCGGCAAACTCATTGCCCCATCGTATGTGGCGACGGCTTTGGCAACGGGTGCAGATTTTGTTACCTCTGCCAGAGGTTTTATGTTCGCCCTTGGCTGTATTCAAGCACTCCAGTGCAATAAAAATACCTGCCCAACAGGCATTACCACCCATAATAAGCATTTACAAAAAGGCTTACACTCAATGGAAAAATCTAACCGAGTGGCGAACTATCATAAGAATATTACAAAGAGTGTCAGTATAATAGCGCATTCCTGTGGCGTCCAAAACCCCCACGAACTTGCCCGCAAGCATATTCGGGTTGTCGCCCACACAGGCTACTCTCTTCCCCTGGAAGAGGTAATAAAACACAGCTCTCATTAAAATTAAGAAGTGAACAAGAAACCAACGTGAAATCTAAAATCAATATAAAACCTACATCATTATTTTTATTGTTAACCCTATTCTTTAGCTGCAACCTAAGTTGGGCAGCAAATAACGAAAGTATTTTTGCTAACGACGAGGATCACCAATGGCCTAAGGTTTTTGAACTTAACTGGTTAAACCAAACCTTTTTAGACAAACAGCGCAAAGCAGCCAATGATATTGCCAGGGAAAATTTCGGGGCCCAATTTCACGGTACAAAATCCGACTTAAAACTGGTACAGAGAATTATCGACAATAAACTTATCAAACCCCATGAGAAAAAAACATTACAGTCATTAGGCGTTATACTCGGAGATATATATTCTGCCGAGTACAAATCGCTTAGTTGGAAAGTCTATGAAGATGACTTTGGTAAGTCTCACGCTGTCTGTGTCGATAAAACCAAAGAATGCATATTCCCCATCACCATGCTCTCTCGTCGCATTGAACTTGGGTTCAAACCAGACGCCAATAAAGTCTATAACAAGGGTCTCGATCTGATTTACGACCTACTCCCCAAACTACCTTTTACTCGAAAACCCTACTAATGTCGTCAAAATTTCTTTTTCGACAACTCAGTTCTCTATTAGACTCAAGTCCCTTAAATTTGTATTGTTTTCGTCATAGAAGAGACCTAGAATCAGCGGTGCGGTAAAGGGGGTCCTGTTGCCTTGGCTTATCTTGGGGTTAATGGTTTTACAAGATTAAGGCACCACAAAAGATAATATATCCTATGTAAGTTTAGCTGTTTATAACTACTTGTTGTTTGTCCTAGGAATCCTTTTATTACTCGACTAAAACAAAATTATAGAAAGGTTTTTTGTACACATGTCAGATAAACTCACCGGAACTGTTAAGTGGTTCAATGAAAGTAAAGGTTATGGATTTATTAGCCGTGATAACGGCGCAGATCTATTCGTTCATTTCAGTAGCATCACAGGCGCGGGGTTCAAGACGCTGAAAGAAGGTCAAGCGGTAACCTTCACCGAAGGAACAGGGCAGAAAGGCCCGCAAGCCGAAAACGTAGAAGCGGTATAAAACCACGTAAGTAGAGATTAAGTACCTTAACCCGTTACCTAATCAATGGGTGCTTAAACTTTATTACGAAGTATTTATATAGCCCTTTCCATTACTGGCGTTAAACATGTGCGCCGGGTATTTTTTGGCCCAGATAATAGCAAAATGGGCTAAACTTCTCCCTATAGCTTTAGTAAACAATATGTAACCCTATTAATGAAACGTATTTGTCTGATTGGAACAGGCTGGACTTGTGTTTTCCTAGGCACCTTAGGAATTTTTCTACCTTTACTTCCAACTACGGTTTTTCTTCTTATCGCCGCCTGGTGTTTCGCTAGGTCGTCTGAAAAATTTCATAACTGGTTAACTGATCACCCAAAACTTGGACCTTTTATTGAAGTGTGGAAAAGTGGCAATGGCATTCCACCACATACACGCAATAGAATACTGCTTACCCTTTGGTTGTGCTTGGCAGTTTCTGCCTTTATTGTCGGAAAGCTATGGATTGCCGCAACCCTCTTCGTTATTGGAACCCTTGTCAGTATATTTATTTTCCATAAAAGTGAAAAAAAGCATCAAAACGAACGCACAAACAAAGAGTAAAAGCGAAACACCTGCCCCGTTAAACTGAGCGCCTTATGACTTAACAACCTTAATCAATAAGTTGTCCATCTGGCGAACACTGAGGAAGTGTCTTAGGAAAGCAAACAGGTAAGTGGGAAAGGTTACATAGTACCTAGCCTTTGGCCTATTAGACTCCAGTGAGTGGATAAGCTTATCGACCACAATCTCAGGCATTAGCGTAAACTTAGATGCTGCCCCCTCCTTACTGAGGCGAGACAACGCCTCCTCGTAACGCAGTTTATGACGACTTTGAGAGAAATCAATATGGCGCTCCATCGCCTTCAATGCGTTTTTTCTGAACTGAGTTAAAATGGGGCCAGGCTCTATCAGGCTCACTTGAATATTGCTCTCCGAAAGTTCCATACGCATGGTATCCGTTAAGCCTTCCAAGGCGAACTTAGACGCATTGTAAGCCCCGCGCATGGGCATAGCAGCAAACCCCAGAATAGAGCTATTTTGCACAATGCGTGCGCTGGGCTCTTTTAGTAAAGTAGGAATAAGCTTGACTGTTAACTCGTGTGTACCAAATAAATTGGTTTCAAATTGCGTACGCAAAGCATTTCGGGTTAAATCTTCTACTGCACCCGGTATGCCATAAGCCCCATTATTAAATACAGCATATAAACGCCCGCCAGTAATATCCAAGGTGGAAGCAATAGCGTTATCAATAGATGCGCTGGACTCTAAATCCAAGTGAATAACATGCGTTAAGCCTTCACTTTTTACCTTGTCAATATCCAGCCTATTGCGAACACTGGCAACAACCAAATAGCCTCGTTGCTGTAGTACTTTTGCCGCACACAAGCCAATACCACTGGAACAACCAGTAATTAAAATCGAAGGTTTTTCTGAAAGCATTTATAAGTCCGGTTAATCGGTTGGTAACTGAAGGGAGTTATAACTAAGGGAAGTTATCGTTATGCTAGTCAACCTCCCTAAGCTTTTCTTAAACTCTGTTAGCCTCTCTTGCGGCTTTTTTTTATTAAATCATAGGCGGCTTGAATTTCTTGGGACCGCTCTGTAGCAAGCTTAACCATGTCCTCTGGCACCCCACGGCCTGCAAGTTTATCGGGGTGATATTCACTCATCAATTTTCGGTAGGCTTTTTTAAGTTCCGTATCGGAAACGGCACTATCAACCCCCAGCGCCTCGTAGGCAAATTTTAGCTCATCGCCACTTGCACCTCTAGAGTCATTTCCACCCGGCCCCTGTTGATAACCGCTGTCTCGGTTTTGACCACTGTAAAAATGCGCCTGTGCCCGAATCATTCCCAACAGATGATTAAAGGCAAATGTAGAATATCCTAATTTTTGTGCTGTTTCCGCTAGAATTTTTTCTTCCGCATCGTGAAGTTCACCATCGGCATAAGCCAAGCTAATCAGATAAACGAGAAATATCTGTTTTAACTCTTTTTGTGTACCACAAACCAATTGAAACTCAACCAAGGCATCGGATAGTGAAAAACTTTCCTCTGCCCCCGCTTTAAACAAATCAATGGCTTCTTTTCTTTGAGCCTCGCTTAACCCCATTTTACTCATCAGAAATTCAATGCTACTGATTTCTTCTTCAGAGATTCGACCATCCGCTTTGGCAATATGCCCCATAATGGGGAAAAGCGCGTTAAAGAAAGAAACCTCCACACGCACCTTTTCTTCGGGACCGAGATGACTGCGCAGACGTTTAACCCCCCGATCAAAAAAATGGCCTAACAATACGCCAATAAGGGCGCCGGGGAAGCCCCCCCAAGACAAGTAGCCAATCACACCACAAATAAGCTTACCCATAAAACCTCTAATACTTTTATAAATTTAGGTGACACAGCTAAACCTACACTGGGCCAAATGGTTACTATATAGGTAGATTTTTGCAATTCAACTGAAAGATGAATAAACCCATTATCCTAGGGCCTGTTAAGCGTTTGCGTATACTTTCGTGATGTAACTGCGGTTTCTAGGATCATACTTATTGTATTTTTTAGAGCCTCTTATTCACCTAACTGGATGTATTGATTCGCCCCTAACCTTAAGGCAAGACAAAGAAGTCTCCAATAATCGTATTTTGCTTTTCACAAATTCCTGCTATTCTCAGCTTTCTTCATTGCAGAACAGGTCGTTTTTCTGGCACTTTTCTGAGCTTTTTGCCTAAAAGATAGGCACTTTCATTATAACAACACATATATTAGGCAAAAGTATGAACATACATTTTATCCTTCAAGGTAAAGGTGGCGTTGGTAAATCCTATATTGCTGCTTTGATTGCTCAATACACCTTAGAAAGAGGTCGAATATTAGCCCTAGATACAGACCCTGTGAATGCGACTTTTTGCGGCTATGAAGGGCTTAATGTACAACGTGCAGAAATCATGGAAGGCGAAGACATTAACCCAAGAAAATTTGACGGACTAATGGAAACTATTTTTTCTGCCCAATGTGACGATGTCATCATAGATAACGGTGCCAGTTCTTTTATCCCTCTGGTCTCTTACCTACGCTCAAATGGCGTAATCGACTTATTAAAAGAATTTGGCCACACTCCCATTATCCACACGGTTATTACTGGCGGACAAGCCCAAACCGATACACTTGCCGGTTTTGAACAACTACTTGAATACTTTGGTGGCAATACAAGCAAAATTGTTGTTTGGCTAAATGAATTTTGGGGTGAGATTGCAGACAGAGGTATGCCTTTTGACCGTATGCCCATCTATAAGCACAACGCCGATAAAGTGAGTTCCATCGTTAGAATTCCAGACCTAAAACAAGAAACATTTGGCGAAGACGTAACCGAAATGCTTAAAGCCAGACAAACGTTTGATGAGGCAATTGAAAGTAATGACTTCTCCTTTATGGCGAAGCAACGTCTAACCAAAATTCGCAACCATCTCTTTGAAGAGATGAAAAATACACTTGAACCGGCTTAAGGGCTTATCTAGGGCCTGTTACACTAATTGGGAGAGCACGCAAGTGCTGATCGACTGATTAGTGTAAGCAGGCCCTAGCTTGACCTGTAAAAGGCTATTTGAAAAGTGCGAATGGAGTACCAAAGAAAATACTCGCTTGAAAATGGTCTTGATTTTCGCTAACTTCGCTAAGATAGACAAACTTAACCCCAGAATTAAACCCTTGTGTATTATGCGCAAAAAGATAGACCGGGACTTCCAGTGCCCACTTAGAGTTAGATTCCCAACCATTATTATCCTCTCGTGAACGGGTCTCCTCGGTGAGATATTTTGCCGTCACAGCAACAGCTTTAATAACTCTCTCTTCACCAAAGCGTTTCTTCATAGTAAGCGATGGGAAATAGGTTTTTGCTTGGACCGGGGACAATAAGCGTGAATCAAAGCACTCAATAAATTCAGAGCCTTCCGATAATGGCCGACAAATATTTTTAGAGGAATTGCCGCTTCCATAGGAATAACCATTTTGGTAGGTTAATGATAACTCCCATTTGAGTTGTTTTGAGGAATGTATTTTACCAATATAAAATGCCGCTTCGTACCCGTCTTCTGTCTGGCTATTACTGGACTTAGCGTCCACATCGAAGTACTTATATTTGGTATTAGTGGCGCCAACTGACCCGCCTAAATAACAAAACTTGTGTAATACTGATCCGCTAAAATCCTGCCAGTTTGTTCGAGCTTTCTCCAACGCTTCTTTCTTATCCGCACAGACTTCATCAGGGGTCTTTTGACTATCTTTAGGTACAGCCTCTTTACATGCTAGATAGTTCTCTTTTTTCTCCCGGTAGGACGCTAAGTGTTGATCACTCAAGCTGTGCGATTCATTGTATTTCTTGACCAAAAGATGTCGATACGATAGCGAAAGTTTCGTATCCAATGCCAAGCCATTCTGGTCAGAAAACTGCCCCTTCCCCCCCTCTAACTTACCCGAGAGGTTTAACCCTATAAGAGACATATTTTTTGCATAAGCAACCATGACCTCGCCCTCTTTTTTATCCGTGCTGGCATCAAGTTTCAGCCCTGTCGCAAGGGTATTATTAAGGTAATTTGCAAGTCCCTTACTCTGATCTTCTTTTTTTAAAATATTCCCAGCAACAGCGTTAGCTGCAATCAATATGGCCGCCAAAACACTTACAAAACAGCGAATAATAATATTCATAGTGATTCTTCCCCCAAATAAAGTCCGTATTTAACCGAGTAAATCCAAATCTAAAATAGTATCGCCTAAGGCTCCTCCCGAGGGTCCGGTTTGGCTTTTCACAACCGATTTGCCATCGTATTTAATTTCAAACTCAGTGCCCGGTGCAGCGGCAACATCGATATTAATAATAAATTCACGCACACCCTCCGGCAGTGCTACACGACGGCTTTTGCTGGGGGAAACCAATTCGGGAGAGTAATCCGAATCGTCTTTTTTTAAATTAATAATCCAAACAGCGTCGTCGGCAATGGAGATGGAAAGTTTTTTAGTGGTCTGTTCTTCAGCGATATGTTCTTCTTTAGTGGAATGCTCTTCTTTAGCGATATGTTCTTTGGCTGACATATTGACTCCCTGTGTAGTCATGTGAATCCGATAGTTGAATGTTGGCGCGTAAAACATCTAAATCAACCTTATGTTTTGCATCAAATTTCAAATTTACGGCTTAATTTACGACTTAATTTACGACTTAAAAGCAGCCTACTGCACCACTCTTCAGCCGTATTCTGGGTAACAATAAATACTTTAGCAAAAGAAGTAAACCCCTTAAATATCACAGCCTCTTCATGGTACGCTAGTTTCGATTACTGCCACATTGATGTATTTCCCTGGGAGTCTGTCTAAAGCTGAATTTACCAGCATTCTTAGGAAATGGTATTTTTGTTCAACTCTAGCAGCAAACCCTTCACCCGCTAACAACTACAAAATTGGAGACGACTTTGGTATTAATATTTCAGGCTTTAAAGGGGTCGCACTTCACCTTGGTCTAGATTCAGCAGTCTATTTGGATGGGAGTGATTCAGTAATGCTAATGCTAGATAACGACATCGTTATTTCACAAGCTTCAAATAAGAACGAAACGAATGTTACGGGTATTGGTTTTACTTATTAAGCTGTAAAGCAAAGAGTTCTGTTATGCAAATTATTCGTCTGTTTATAATAACAGCCCTGATGCTTGGGCTGCTTACTGGCACTATATTCAATAGTTTATGGTGGTTTTTGCCTGAGTTTCATCATCTAGATGCGATATTCACTGTACCGCTATCTCTACAAGTTGTTTTTCTGGCGAGCAGTATTTTCTCTGGATTGCTGCTTTTGAGAAAGCAGTCCCATTGGAGTATTCTACCTGTATTTATCTTTACTATTATTACTTTAATCCCCTCCTGGTATCAGGTAAATCTATCTAACAGCTTAAATTCGCTTAACATTAGTATATTCCCCATTTACGAAAAAAAAATTACTTTTGACAAAATTAGAAAAATAAAAATTGAAGGTCACAAGGTGCTTATTATAGGCCCGTCAGAAACACATACAGTGTATACCGGGTGGTTTCCATTTGGCTTGAATCTAGAAGCTCTAAAGAAAGAACTGGCTAGTTATGGAAATTGTGAATATACAAGCAATACAGAATGTCTTGAGTTTGATTTTGAATGGCCATAGCTAATAGATTATCGGAAACCCTATTTGGCATACCAATAATTAGATTTTGTCTAAAAAGTTTTGGGTTATCATAGTTGCTCAAAAAGAATAAGCGCTTTGCCATGCGTGATTTTATTGATTATGATTAAATGTTCTTTGGATGACATATTGACTCCCTGTGTAGTCATACGGCTTATTCGAATTTACGACTTAATTTACGACTTAATTTACGACTTAAAAGCCTACTACACCACTCTTCAGCCGTATTCTGGGCAACATTAAATACTTTAGCAAAAGAAGTAAACCCTTTAATATCAGTGGGAGGTACGGCAGAATAGTCAAACGATAAAAAATGATATTGCCCTTCTTTTGGGTGGGGAACAACATCATACGAGGGACTTAATCTCCAACCTTCCCCATTATTTAAAAGGCAAAAATTTCGCAGGTGGTTGTCCGTATTGTGGACAAAGGCATCAAAGACCATTCGTTTATAAAGATGCTGTAAGTCAGCCTTAGGTTCACTGGAAAACTTTTTTACTATCATCACTAAGTCAGACCAACTTGCCGACTCCGGGTCCTTTAACACAGTAGCGAAGCTAAGCATATGCGCCCTGCCCCCCATACTCATTACGTTAACATTAGCGGCGTTAACATTAGTGGCATTAATATTCGTGACATCAAACCGCTCTACAGCAATGGAATGCATTTCCGAGGTTTCTATAAAATGAACATCGGGAACCGGAATGCCCATATCCGCCGCTAAGCGCATCGCTTTCACTTCTGCGGAGACAACATCATATCTATCCTGGGCAGCATTAAATTTAAGAATAACGGGTGTATTGTCATCCAACTGAGCAATCAATTTAGGTCTTGCACCTCCTGCACTGCTTCCATGTTGCGCAACCTCGGGAAGGAGTAGAATATCTTCAATGCCTGCCGGCTGTTGGCCCGATAAAGCCTTACTGATATTAACCCAGGGGACACCATTTTCTGTTTGTGGAGGTGCTTCTTCTGGCAATGAATACAAGACCGCACCTATGCCCCCTCCCCTGCGCGCATCCATATGTGCAATATCATCGACAACAGATATTCCCGCTTGTTTGTGACGTATATAGCGCCCCCAGCGATCTGGCAATGAATCCTTAAATACACCAAATAACCCTTTTGATAATTTTCTTTCCGAGTTGAGAGGTAGGTGTATCGGGTCTAGAGGGAATGCTTTGTTGCGATTAAGGTAGCTAGGGGCGTATTCAAAGGCAGTGCGGACAATGGTTAGCTTAGCCGTCTGCTCTATCGCCAAGCGTCCACATAGAATTGGCTCATGCTCTAAGGCCAGCCAAACCTGTCTGTAGTGAGTTTTATTGCTCATTGGTCCCGCTCACCGGGCCAGCCAGCCAGCAAGTCACTGGCTTCTTCCTCTTCAGTAAACAAGTGTTCAAATTTTTCGCTTCCACCGTAGATCAGAGACGCGGCGTAATAACGGCCAAAGCTCACTGAAAGCAGGCCCTTCTCCATCGCCAAGTAAGTACTTCGAGAGACACCGATACGTGAAGCCGCCTTCTCGACAGTTTCCGCTTTGCCTGTCACTTTTCGATACGCCTTTCTCGATACTTTTAAGGCTCGCCCCAGTTCTGGAAGTGTATTGTTCATATTGGCTTCAAAGGATAAATATTTATTATAATAGACATTATACAGTGAAAAAGGCAAAAAAGTATTATATATAATACTTTTATGGTAAATCAAAGAACAGACAACTATTCTGATACTAAGGGCTTTCCACCGTTTTCAAACCTGAAAATATAACCGGAGTGGGCAGAAACCAATGAACCCCCGGCCCAGAAGAGGTAAAACTATTCAAATGTATAAACGCCTCGGCTCACTTCCACATTGGGAGGCGTATGGTATTTTTCAAAAAAATCATACCCCTCTTTTAAGTTTACCCAAAAAGAATGCCATTGATGGGTTTTATACCGAGCGAGGTTTTCATCTGTCATCTCAAACGGGAAAATATGCACCCGAACAAAAGGTTGCCCGTTTTTTAACGCATGGGAAACAAGCGTATAAATTTCGTCTATATAGGGGTTGGTCATCGCATAACAGCCAATGGAAACACATTCTCCATGTACCATCAAAGCACTTCCCGTTCGGCCATGGTAGCGATCATAGGGGTTTGGATAACCCAAATTAAAAGAGAGATGGTAGCGGCTCCAAGGGTTTAACCTCTTTGCTGTAACATAATAAAAACCTTCGGGGGCTTGCTTATCCCCTCGCTTAGTTTTTGGCCCCAACACCCCCGAAAATGTGCAAATTTCGTAAGTCTTGAAAAGTGAAAATTGATTTTTATTATTTTTTACCCAAAGCTCCAATATCCCAGGGTCTTTAAATATGCGTATAAATACGGGAGAACCGGGAAGAGAGCCTATTTTTTTTATCTCGGCGGTTAGCCTTAATAAAACCCGTTTTTCTGCGGCAATGGATCTTTTACTCGCAGGAAGGTCAATGTTGTCTGCATAACATGGTAAAGAGAAAAGACTGCACGCACAAAACCTTGCAATCCAATTTAATAACGGCTTGATAGGTTTAAAAAAACGATAAAAATAAAGAATAGGTTTTACAATATTCATAATTTTAGGCGTTATATAAGGTCACTATACCAATAGCAATAAACCCAATACCGGCAATATAGTGAAGGTATTTTTCGTTTATATACGCCGAAAATAGGCTACCCGCCAAGACACCCACAGCCGATGCAACGATTAATGCAGCGGAGGCTGCGATAAATACCATGTATTTATTCACATCCTTATCGGAGGCAAATAACATAGTCGCAATTTGAGTTTTATCCCCAAGTTCTGCAATAAAAACCGAAATAAAGATAGTAAAAAATATTTTCCAGTCCATACAATACCTGCCTATTGAGTTAGGGCCTGTTAACAGTTTCTAAAATAGAAAGCGTAAAAATTACCGGGGTTTCTCCGTTATACTCAGTGTTTCATACGCTGCACGAAGCTGATGAAACTCTTCCGCCACTCCTCCTTTATCAGGGTGAGCAGTAGCAATTAATTTCTGATATGTATTTTTAATGTCATTCCAGGTCGCCGTTGGTTTTAACCCAAGCACGTCCAAGGCTTCGCCTCTTTTATCCTGGGCATGAAAGCCTAGCCAAAACTGGGCCATTAATTCGCTTATATTCTCTGTAGTCGCCGTTTTAAAGTGAGCCCAATCAGCATAATAGTTTTCCAGTTCAGTGGATGAAGAAGAGGAAACTTCTTGAGAACAAGGTTCAAGAAACGAATATAATTGTATTTTAATAGGGGATATATCTAGGCTTTTCCCTTCCGCTTGAAGGTCTCGTTTAAGAGAATAAAGGCAGTGGTGAAGGAAAAAGTGTTTTTGAAATAGACCTAATAAGGGGTCACTCGACCAGGAAAATACCGAAGCCAAACACACCTTGCGAATAAGATCGTATTCACGGGATTCCGGAGTCTCCAGCAAAAAACGATAAATATGTTCTTTGGCTGTGGCAATAGTCTCGGCGCTAAAGATAATACTACCCTCTTTTGTCGGTTATGTGCTATTCGTATTTTTCTTTATAAGCGATTTAATCTCTGCCAGTTCCGCCCGTATGGCTTCAAGCTCTTGGTGTTCGTTATCAAATTCATCTTGCATATGGTCGCGGTGTTCCTGTTCCATCACGTTCACAACAATGCCGATAATCATATTTAGAAAGGCAAATGCAGTGAAGAAAATAAAGGTAATAAAGTAGGCCCAACTAAAACGGTAAACAGCCATAGTTTCGTACATAACGTCTGTCCAGTCTTCGAAGGTCATAACACGGAATAAGGTGAGCAGGCTAACCGCTATATCGCCCCATAAAGTCGGGTTAATGTCACCAAAAAAAGTACTGCCTACCGCAGCGTAGATGTAAAAGATAATAAACATCAACATGACAACATAAAATAATTGTGGCAACGCCTTAAGTAAAGACGCAATCAACATACGCAGTTCTGGAATAATGGAAACCATGCGCAAGACACGAAATATACGAATTAGCCGACCAATAATGGCTAATTCACTGTTTTCTATTGGAATTAAACTGACAAAAACAATAGTGACATCAAAGATATTCCACCCGCTTTTAAAAAAGTGGCGTTTATTCTCTTCACCTAAAAAACGAATAGTGATTTCAACAAGAAAGATAACCGTAATCATTCCGTCCAGAAAGTAGACTGCGCTGGAGAGGAATTCAGGAATATCGTAGGTTTTAACGCCAACAACAACGGCTGAAAAGATAATGACTGAAACAACAAAGATTTCAAACATTCGATTTGAACGAATACGCCCAAAAACATGTACTAATTGGTTGGCTGAATTCACGGTTAAATGTATCTATTTAGTGTGCTTATCATCGTTATACAGACAATCCGCAGCAAAGGCTCGAAAGTCTTCTTCGGTCCATTCGCTATTTGGTTTATCTAACATAGCGTCGCACCACTCTTGGGACATTTTAGGCACGTCTTTTTCACTACAGGCCATTCCACAAAAAACAAATAAAGAAGCAAGTATTAGCCTCGACGCCATGTGGTGCCCTCCTTGGAATCTTCTAAGATAATACTTGCAGCAGTGAGTTGCTCACGAATTTGATCTGCCCGCCCCCAGTTTTTATCTAATTTGGATTGCTGCCGCTCAGCGATTAGCGCTTCAACCTGTTCGGCGCTAATCTCATCGCCAATACTGGCTTGAAGTACATTATCCGCTGTGTACTGAAGAATCCCCAACGGACCACCTAATGCTTTTAATTGGGCCACTTTTTGTTCTGCCAGTTCGGGGTTATTATCAGAAAGCGAATTAATTTCCCTTACAAGCTCATACATGCAGGCCAAAGCAATGCTTGAATTAAAGTCGTCGTTCATTGCTTCAATGTAGCGTTTACCCACATCCGATTGCTTAACTTCTTCCCAGGAAACAGGTTCTACATGATCGTATCCGCGCAATGCGGTATAGAAGCGCTCCAACCCCGACTTGGCTTCAATTAAGTTGTCTTCCGAATAATTTATCGGGCTTCGGTAGTGGCTATTTACCAGTAAAAAGCGAACCACTTCGGGGTGGTAATTTTCCAATACATCACGAATAGTGAAAAAATTATTAAGGGATTTTGACATTTTCTCGCCGTCTACCCGCAACGCTGCCGCGTGCATCCAGTAGTTAGAAAACTGACAACCATTGGCGGCTTCACTTTGTGCAATTTCGTTTTCATGGTGAGGAAATGGCAGGTCTGGTCCACCGCCATGAATATCCAGGGTATCCCCTAAGCTGGCTTTACACATTGCAGAACATTCAATATGCCAACCGGGGCGACCGTCTCCCCAGGGCGATTCCCAGGAGGCTTCGCCCTCTTTTGCGGCTTTCCACAAAACAAAGTCTCTTGGGTCTTCTTTTGCCTCGTCAACAGAAATTCGTGCGCCTGCTAAAAGTTCTTCAGGGTTTTTATTGGTGAGCTTGCCATAATTGTCGAATTTGGATACTCGATAGTAAACATCGCCATTAGCCGCTTTATAGGCATAGTCTTTGTCCACTAGGGTTTGGATCAAAGACAAAATATTATCCATGTGCGCTGTCGCGCGGGGTTCATAATCTGGCCTTAAAATACCCAGCTTGGTTTCATCTTCCACCATGGCATGGATAAAACGCTGAACCAAATCCAAAAAGGCTTCACCATTTTCTTTGGCGCGGCTCAGTATTTTGTCATCCACATCGGTAACATTGCGAATATAGTTAACGTCCCACCCCTGCGCGCGCAAATAACGAGTAATAACGTCAAAAGCAACCAATACACGAGCGTGGCCAATATGGCAGTAGTCATACACTGTTATGCCGCAGACATACATATTTATTTTGCCCGGTTGAAGCGGTTTAAATACTTCTTTTTTCCCAGACATGGTGTTGTATAGCGTAAATTCTGCGGCGGCAATATCGCTCATGTATAAACCTTATTTAATACTTTAATTAATTTATGCACATTATTATTGTTTATTTATTTTCTATTTTGGCCCAACTATCGCGCAAGCCAATAGTGCGGTTGAAGACTAAGGTTTCTGTTTTACTGTCTTTACCATCTCGGCAAAAATACCCTTCTCGTTCAAATTGATAGGCTTTTTCAACTTCGGCATTGAGCAACCCTATTTCGCCTTTGCAACCTTTTAGCTCAATTTTACTATCCGGGTTAATAAGTTGCATATAGTCTTTTCCACCTGCATCGGGAGCCGGGTCAGTGAATAACCTATCGTAAAGACGGACATCGAATTCAGCGTAGTTATGTGCGGCTACCCACTGGATAACACCTTTTGGTTTTATACCATCTTCTGGGTTATTGCCAAGTGTGCCTTCAATTATTCGGGCGCGAACTTCTACAATATTGCCTTCACTGTCCTTTATGGCTTCATCTGCTTCAATCACATAGGCATTACGCAGGCGAACACGTTTGCCTAAAACAAGACGTTTGTATTTTTTATTGGCTTCCTCTCGGAAATCTTTTTGATCGATAAAAATCTCTCGACCAAATGGCAGTTCACGAGATGGCAGATCGTCTCGGTTTGGATGCCCCGGCGCAGACAGCAATTCGGTTTTATCTTCCGCATAATTGGTGAATACAATTTTAAGCGGCTCCAATACACACATAGCGCGCGGTGCGTTTTTATCCAGGTCATCACGAATGGCATGTTCCAGCATGGCAATATCCACCACGCCATCGGATTTGGTGACGCCAATCATGTCACAGAACTTTCGAATGGAAGACGGCGTATAACCACGACGACGAAAACCCGCAATGGTTGGCATTCGGGGGTCATCCCAAGAGTCCACTACCCCTTCGTCCACTAAGCTTTTAAGCTTCCGCTTAGAGGTAACGGTAAAATTCAAGTTCAAACGACCAAACTCATATTGCTTGGGTGTACTTGGTACGGGCAGATTTTTGATAAACCACTCATACAGAGGACGATGATCGGCAAACTCCAATGTGCAAATAGAGTGGGTAATACCTTCAATCGCATCTTCCTGACCGTGGGCAAAATCGTAGTTTGGGTAAATACACCATGTATCACCTGTTTGGTGGTGGCTTCTTTTGCGAATGCGATACATGATCGGGTCACGCATATTGATATTGCCGTGTGTCATATCAATTTTGGCACGCAATACCCGCGCACCTTCATCAAACTCGCCGTTCTTCATGCCCTCAAGTAATTCGAGGTTTTCTTCAACCGCTCGGTCCCGGTAGGGAGAGTTTTTACCCGGCTCTTTTAAGGTGCCTCGGTATTCACGCGCTTCGTCTGGGGATAAGTCGCATACATAAGCTTTACCTTCACGAATAAGGTGCTGTGCCCACTTGTACAAGGTATCAAAATAGCTCGAAGCATAACGAATGTCCCCTGTCCACTTGACGCCTAACCACTCGACGTCTTTGCGAATGGCTTGGATATATTCATCACTCTCCTTCTCCGGGTTAGTATCGTCAAAGCGCAAATTACATTCGCCCCCAAACGTTTCCGCTAAGCCAAAGTTAAGGCATATGGACTTAGCGTGACCTATGTGAAGGTAGCCATTGGGCTCCGGGGGAAATCGCGTCACAATTTTACTGTGTACGCCGGTTTCCAGATCCTTTTTGATGATTTGTTCTAAAAAGTTAAGTGGCTTCTCAGCAGAGGAGGAAGCAAGTGAATCATTTGTCATAGAGTGTGCTTTACTTAATGATGGTTGGCCGAGCGGTTTCGCCCTTTCTACAAAGCGCGTATTATAGCGGCCTCCTTGTCTCTGCACAGTGGAATTACACATACTTCGACATAACAAAGCAAATGAAGGTTGCTAAATGATTACATTGCATACAAATTTCGGTGACATCACCCTTGAACTCGACTTTGACAAAGCCCCCAAAACAGCGGCCAACTTCAAGCAATATGTTGAAGATGGTTTCTATGATGGCACTATCTTCCACCGAGTGATCAATAACTTTATGATTCAGGGCGGTGGTTTTTCTGCTGATTTGAGCCAAAAAGAAACACGAGATACTATCGAAAATGAGGCGGACAATGGCTTAAGTAATGATAACGGTACGATTGCCATGGCTCGCACCATGGACCCGCACAGCGCTTCTGCTCAATTTTTCATCAACATCAAAGATAATGACTTCCTAAATTTCAAATCAAAGGATATGCAAAATTGGGGCTATTGCGTTTTTGGTAAGGTCACAGAGGGCATGGATGTTGTTGAAAAAATCAAAGTGGTTGAAACGGGTAATCAGGCGGGACACCAAGATGTGCCAAACGAGCCGGTGACCATTGAAAAAGTGACTATTGCCGAATAAACCAATTCAAATACACTCAAAATAAACAACAATATTAAGAAAACCATTAGTGGCAACTTATTAAATGGCAACTTACTTCGTCTCCGACCTGCATTTGTCTGCGGCTTCTCCCAAACTGTTTTTGGCGTTTTGTCAATTTGTCGAAACAACAGTGAAAAGTGCGGATGCACTTTATATTCTGGGGGATTTCTTCAATGCATGGGTTGGAGATGATGATGATTCCGCAGCAAGTCAGCAAGTAAAAGCCAAAATAAAAAGCTATTCTGATTGCGGCTTGCCCATTTATTTTATGGTGGGCAACCGCGATTTTTTAGTGGGCAAGCAATTTGCCAAAGATACCGGCGTAACCCTAATTAATGACCCGACTGTTATTGAAATTGATGGGCAAAAGCTAATATTAATGCACGGTGATAGCTTGTGTATTGATGATACCGAATATATGCAGTTTCGCGCACAAGTCCGAAACCCCCTATGGCAAAAACAAGCCATGGCGATGCCTATAGAGCAACGCCGCGCGGTTGCTGCGCAGATGCGCGAGCAGAGCCTATCCATGAACAGCAATAAAGCTGAAGATATTATGGATGTTAACGATAATGAAGTGATTCGTACCCTCGTAGAAAAAGATGTATTCACGCTTATCCATGGCCATACTCACCGCCCCGCTGTACACGATATTACACTACCTGGAAAAATCGCAAAGCGATTTGTATTAGGCGATTGGGGCAGTAAAGGCTGGTATATTAAAGCTGAAAATGGTGACTTAAAGCTTATCGACTTCGATATTTAGGCAGCCCCCTGTTTTTGTGCCTATCATTTGTTTTGTGCCTATCATTTACTTAATGAATGCACTGAGATCTACTTGGCTTTTAGCAAATTGCCATTCTTTGCACATACTGCTATGTTTGGTCTATATAGGCAATTTTGCGCCTATATTCTTGGATGAATATAATTACGAGGACACGAACACATGTCAAATACCAACCCATACAACTCACCAGAAGCTAATCTAGCTCCAGAACCCTCAGGTAATTTTACGTTTCATGAACCCCGCACAGTTGGCATTGGTCGAGGATGTGCCTGGATAGGTGAAGGGTTTGGCTATTTCAAACAAAACCCTGGCCACTGGATTCTCACCTGTATTGTAGGTTTTATTCTGATGATGATCCTCGCCGTGATTCCACTGGTCAATTTAGCCGTCGGATTATTCACCTATGTATGGTTGGCAGGTTTAGTGCTAGGCGTAAAGGCGCAATACGATGGTGAAGACTTTAACGTCAGTTACCTATTTGCCGGGTTTAAAAATAACTTTGGCCAGTTAGTGCTACTTGGCTTGATTATGCTGATTGCATCGTTTGGAATAATGTTTGCTGTTTTGGGCTCGCTTTTTCTCCAAATAGCTCAGGGTAACACCGAAGCAATTATGGCCGACCCCACCGCTATTCTGCTCGGTTTCCTAATAGCAATGGCAATCATGATCCCATTAATGATGGCATTTTGGTTCGCACCCTCGCTTATTGTTCTAAATAATATTCCGGTTTTTGCCGCCTTAAAGTACAGCTTTATTGCCTGCTTAAAGAACTTCCTTCCCTTTTTAATCTATGGAATATTGTTTTTCCTTCTGTATATTATCGCAATTATCCCACTGGCCCTGGGCTTACTTGTTATTATGCCTATGTTCTTTGCTTCTATTTTTGCTTCCTACAAAGATATTTTTATTGATTAGATTGAGAATATTGCTTACATAAAAAAGCCAGCAATTTTGCTGGCTTTTTACTTTTCGTCTATTGCTTTTTATTCATTATTCCCCACTTAGCCTAGCTGCTGAGTTGGACGATACAACGCCAGAGTGAAACCTAAATTCAGTATCAGGCGTTTCCACCAACTCTTTATCCAACGCTAAAAATACCTGAATTCTATCGTCAATTGAGTCACCACCGGCAAACCGCTTAGCCAAAGTCAGATAATCTTTAAAATGCCGAGCTTCAGACTTTAATAAAGACAAGTAAAACTTTGTCAAATCATCATCTAAAAAAGGCGCCAATTTCGCAAAACGTTCACAGGAACGCCCTTCAATAATGGCTCCAACAATTAATGTATCTACCGCACGAGCGGGTTCAAAGGTTCTAATAGGCTTGCGCAACTTCGCCGCGTAACGTGACGCATTGATTGGATCATAGTTAATACCACGCTTTTTCATATGAGCAATCACCTGCTCAAAATGTCGCAACTCCTCCCTCGCTAATCGAGACATTTTGTTCAGTAAATCAAAATCCTCTGTATAGCGGTACATCAAATTTAATGCCGTACTCGCCGCTTTTTTTTCGCAGTTTGCATGGTCAATTAGCAGCATGGGCAAATTATCAGGGTGCTTCGCCATATCCACCCAACTTGCAGGGGTTTCACAAAGTAAAAAAGCGTGTATTTCGGATAGATCAACAGACATAAAATGTACTATTTTTAATGTATTTACTGAGCGTTTTTATTTTAAATTTTACTAAATATTAGACATATTAAAATATCGCTCATAATGAACTTCAGATAAAGTATAAAAATCCTGGTCAATGGTAGACTTTAGTTTCACTAAAGAAGCACCCGTATATTCAGCCGTCAGCCGACAACCGTATGCGGATAAATCCGCTATTTGACTGGCCCCAGCTTTTAATAACTCGACAAACAAACAATAAGGGTCGCGGTTTTGATCAAATGGAATCTGCTGGGCTCGCATTCGTTCGATTAACAGTGAAGGCGTTTCGATAATAACTTTCGCCTTCACCACCTGAGCTAATAGCACATCTAGCCTTAGCCAAACAATACTTCTCTCCTGGTCCGCGTAACTATTCCAGTGAATAATTTCATGGGCAAAACGTTTGCAACCCCGGCAAACATCGTCACCTATGCCCGTTGAACAGACACCAATACAGGGCGTTTTTATTTCTCTTTTAGCCACTTGTTCACTCTTTAACTTTAAAGTTTAACCTTTAACCTTACTCTTCAGCCATGCTGTTTGGCCAAAAACCCTCTTCGACTCAGGCACGTAAAAATTGACCTCAAAAATCAGGGCCAATCATACCTGATTCATACCGCTTTCGTCATAAATCCACAGTATACTCAACCCGTCAGCCCCTTAGCCCACACACCTTCACTTAACAGTAACAGCCAAATCGTGTAGAATCTGCGCCCCGAAAAACACGTCCTGTGGCTACAAGCCCCAGGACAGCGAAATGGCTGCACACGCGAGACCCCAGTGTAACCGCCCCTACAAAGAAAAATAGAGGACTAACTATCGTGCTTGACGCATACCGTGAACATTTAGCAGAACGCGAAGCTCAAGGGATCCCTCCCAAGCCCCTTTCACCAGAGCAAGTATCCCAATTAGTAGAACAACTCAAAGCCCCGCCCGCAGGTGAAGAAGAGACCTTACTCGACCTTATCAGCAACCGTGTTCCACCGGGTGTTGACGAAGCCGCTTACGTAAAAGCAGGGTTTCTTTCCGCGTTAGTCAAAGGCGACGTTGAGTCCCCTCTTATCAATAAAGAAGCGGCGGTGAAATTACTGGGCAATATGCACGGGGGGTACAATATCGAAACCCTAGTTGCGCTACTTGAATGTGAACAACTCGGTGCCCTAGCCGCCGAAGAGCTTAAGCACACCCTTTTGATGTTTGATGCCTTCCACGACGTGGAAGAAAAAGCCAAAGCGGGCAACGAAAACGCTAAAGCAGTGATGCAGTCTTGGGCCGATGCCGAGTGGTTTACCAACCGTGATGCAGTCGCCGAGTCCATCAACGTTGCCGTCTTTAAAGTTACCGGCGAAACCAATACCGATGACCTCTCCCCCGCTCAAGACGCCTGGTCTCGCCCAGATATTCCCCTGCACGCCTTAGCAATGTACAAAATGGAGCGCGAAGGCATTACTCCAACAGAGCCAGGGGTCAAAGGTCCAATGGCTCAAATAGACGCCGTTAAAGCGAAAGGTATTCAAGTTGCCTTTGTCGGCGATGTTGTCGGTACAGGCTCCTCCCGTAAATCTGCCACCAACTCTGTACTCTGGTACTTCGGTGACGATATTTCCGGCGTACCCAATAAGCGCGGCGGCGGTATTTGTATTGGTGATAAAGTCGCCCCTATCTTCTACAACACCATGGAAGACGCTGGCGCACTTGTATTTGAAGCCCCTGTAGATAACCTGGGAATGGGCGATATCATCGAAATTCGCCCCTACGATGGCAAAATTCTTAATGAAGCTGGCGATACTATCTCTGAATTTGCATTAAAATCCGATGTACTACTAGACGAAGTACAAGCCGGTGGCCGTATCAACCTAATAATTGGTCGCGGTTTAACAACCAAAGCGCGTGAATCACTAGGCTTGCCCGCCTCAGAACTCTTCCGTCAACCAACCACACCCAAAGACTCCGATAAAGGCTTCTCCCTTGCACAAAAAATGGTGGGGCGCGCATGTGGCCTAGCCGAAGGTCAAGGCGTTCGCCCAGGCACCTACTGTGAGCCCAGCATGGCCACGGTGGGTTCTCAGGATACCACCGGGCCTATGACACGCGACGAACTAAAAGACCTAGCCTGTTTAGGCTTCTCAGCCGACCTTACTATGCAGTCTTTCTGCCATACTGCGGCATACCCAAAGCCAGTGGACATAGATACTCAACATACCCTGCCCGATTTTATTATGAACCGTGGCGGCGTATCTCTTCGCCCCGGTGACGGCATTATCCACTCATGGTTAAACCGTATGCTACTACCCGATACCGTGGGTACAGGTGGCGACTCCCATACACGTTTCCCTATGGGTATCTCGTTTCCAGCAGGTTCAGGCTTGGTGGCCTTCGCAGCCGCCACAGGCGTAATGCCTTTGGATATGCCTGAATCTATACTGGTGCGCTTTAAAGGTGAGCTGCAACCGGGTATCACACTGCGTGATCTGGTACATGCTATCCCCTACTACGCCATTAAAAAAGGCTTATTAACCGTTGACAAAAAAGGCAAGAAAAACATTTTCTCTGGCCGCATCCTTGAAATTGAAGGTCTGGACAACCTAACCGTTGAACAAGCATTTGAACTGTCTGATGCCTCCGCAGAACGCTCTGCCGCCGGTTGTACCATCAAACTTCCAGAAGAACCTGTTGCACAATACCTACGTTCAAATATCACCCTACTTCGCTGGATGATCAGTGAAGGCTACGGCGATAAGCGTACCCTTGAGCGCCGTGCGGCAAAAATGGAAGAATGGCTGGCAAGCCCACAACTGCTGGAAGGCGACGCCGATGCCGAATACGCCGCAGTGATTGACATCGACCTCAGCGAAGTGAATGAGCCAATAGTCTGCTGCCCCAATGACCCAGATGATGCTCGCTTACTCTCCGAAGTCGCCGGCGATAACGTTGACGAAGTCTTTATCGGCTCTTGTATGACCAATATTGGTCACTTTCGCGCAGCAGGTAAACTGCTCGACGCGAATAATGCCAGTTTAAATACCCGCTTCTGGATGTCACCGCCAACAAAAATGGACGCACACACCCTAATGGAAGAAGGCTACTACAATATCTATGGCCGTGCCGGTGTTCGCATGGAAATGCCCGGTTGCTCCCTCTGTATGGGGAACCAAGCGCGTGTAGCCGACAATGCAACCGTACTTTCCACCTCGACAAGAAACTTCCCCAACCGCCTAGGTGCCGGTGCGAATGTATACCTCACATCCGCAGAACTTGCCGCCGTAGGGGGTATTTTAGGCAAGCTTCCAACACCTGCGGAATACCAAGAGTATGCGCAAACCATCGACTCAATGTCTGACGAAATTTTCCAATACATGAACTTTGATCAACTTGAGTCCTTCCGACAAGGCGCGGAAGAAGGCAAACGCATAGCGGCGGTGGAAATTGAAGAGGTAAAGGTTTAACTCTATAGTCACAAAAAAAGTGTTTTAGCGGTAATCAAATTCGGCCAACCTTATTTGGGGTTGGCCTTTTTTATTGAACCGAAGTTGACCAGCAGTGTTGTACAGCTAACTTTGCTGAGCTTACAAAATTGTATGCACTCTTGGCATACACTGAACAGTGTTTTCGACGGTTGAAAATATACTTTTTGAATAAACTGTCCCAGTAAGTAGAACCAACGAAATTAACCACCGGCTATGCCCTGATACCAGATATGTAGTTATTGCAAATTGAAACTAGTTGCTAATGCGTATGGCATCCGCGATCACTTGCTCCCCGGCTGGTGCTGACAGCGAAACTTTATAAGATACGCCCTCCACAAAATAAAAAGAACCAAGAGAGTTCCAATTTCCTCCATTTATTGCCTGAGAAAGAATAACCGTTGTGGAACTTCCTTCGCTTTCTATTTGATAGCTGGCACTAAACGTTGATGCACTGTTTGTTGGCCACCAAGCGTCTACGTTGTACGTGCCAGAATTAGCCACACTAAACGTCCAGTTAAATGTTTTGTCTCCTGTATTTTCATTGCTCGGTAATAAATAGTAGTCCTGACCATATTTATCTGACGCTTCTGTTAACAAATTCCAATCCAGACCCACGCCTGGAATGAAGAAAGTTATATCACCATAGATGGGAATCCAAAGTGAACCAGGGCCGGCATTACTATCGTCGTTATCTATAATCACGTTTGTTGGTGATACTGGAGTTAATTGAAAATTCGCTATGCCTCTTCCATCTGCTAGGCTCCCGACACCGACGATCACACCACTGTTATTGATACTTGTAGCCACATGTAATTTAAACCATGCGGAAGAATCCAGTACTTGGTCGTTGAGGTTGATCACACCGTATTGAGGGCTCCAAAGTGTCGCATACTGAATACTGTTTTTTGTAGATTGCCCTACAATTTCACCGCTATCATTAATATCCAGCCCATAGCCATGCTCATGATCAGGAAGCATACTCAATTCAACGTAATTACCACTTCCGTCAGTGGTAAACGCACCAGTACTTCCATCTTGACGAACAGCATAGCCTGCGATCTGGTTAACATTATTAATTGCTGTAGCAAGGGTTACCGATCCATAGGATACGGTTAGGCCGTTATCATAGATAAATGCACCATTTTCATCGTTTCCAGTTATGACACCACTATTATTAATATCAACAGCGTAACTGTTAGGACCTGGGTTGGCGAACAAAAAACTCCTTATACCATTATCCCAAGCAACAGCTTGATTTCTGCGATTAACAAACACATGGCCAACCATTTGTCCAAAATCATTTACACCAGTTGCCCAGCCAGGTTCTGTGCCTAGCATGAACATAGAACCTCCACTCCAGTAGGCAGGCACTGAGGGGCCATTCAGTGTTATGTAGGTATCGCCAACAACCACACCATTCGCATTGATGGCACGAGGCCCAGAACTCGCCGTACCTAAATCCCCAGTATCGAGCCAATCAATACTTTCCTGATCCCAGACAACAGTGCGTGTACTACCTTGATATACGCCAGTTCCTGCGACTAGGTTCTGATCATTAATATAAGCGTACAAGCCTTCCATAGTTGGAATTTCTGTTATTGTATATAATGTACTTTGGGAGTATGAAAAATGGCTGATGGAGAGAGAAAATAAAATATAAAGTGTAGTCACTATGTTTTTCATGATATTCCTTTTTCAATTAAATTTTGACATATTGAGTGCTTGGTTTACAACTATAAATAGATAAATTAGAGCCCAGTTAAAAAACTACACCATTCACCGCTGATATTACAAGCGTTATTTTCGATAGTACTAAATAAAGCATAAAACTTGAATTTTATCGATGATAAAAACACGATCGGAATTTGGTGATTGCCGAAAAATAAATGCTTGATCTCATTCAAAACCTATCGACTTTCTCTCCGACGGCTATCTTATACAACTCTTCAAAGTGTTGCCTAACAGATATTCACAAAGGCGCTCGGGCTAAAAAGACCCTAAATTCCGCGCCTGGGCTGTGATTAATAAACTCCACGCGACCACCCATAGCGCGGCTTAACTCATTGACCAATGCCAAGCCGATACCTGTCCCAGGAGTTTTGCGCGTCAATTCACTGCCAATACGGTAAAAAAGTTCAAAAATCTTTTTCGCCTGCTCTTTGGGAATACCTCTGCCGTAATCCCGAATAGATATAAATGCTGTTTGAGGCTTATCTGTTGCCACCCCAAAACTCAAATCTATTTCTCTGCGGCTATTATCCGTAGAAAATTTAATTGCATTATCAACTAGGTTGATGAGTATTTGAGAAAGCGCATCGGCATCGACTAAAAGGTTCAACTTTTCCGTTTCCGCATTAAACTCGGTTATATTGAGTGTGAATTTATTTCGTTCAAGCAAAGTGGATACCTTCGAGCGAGTTAGGTCCACAATGGTTTTTGCTGCCATAGAGTCCAAATCTAGTATATTACTTTCTGCATTATTATTAGATAACTTAGCTAGCTGCAATACATTATTGATCAAACGAGAGAGGCGTTCACTTTCAAAATAAATAAAGTCATAATAGCTCTTTCTTTTCTCTTCATCCGCCACCATATTTTCTTTTAGCATTTCCCCATACATTAAAATGGATGTAAGCGGTGTTTTAAGCTCATGGCTGACAGAAGACACAAAATTTAACCTCTCTTCCGCCAACTTAATATGCTTTATACCAATACGATAAAAGAAGTAAGCCCCGACAGATGCAACAAACAATACAATCAATATAAGCAAGTTGATAATTGAAGAACCAGGCCCTAGAGGTATACTCTGATTGGTGACAAGCAATTCTATAGCGTTAAAAGGCGCGTTTAAGTGGCTGCGGTATATTAATAAGTTTTCGTCTGACTCTTGTGATATAGAATTTAATTTTCTGTAACGAGCATTTTCAAAATCAAATTTAGCGATAATATCGTTATTGTAAGCAAGTAACATCTGCGTATTACTATGGAAATTTCCACCTTGGAACAAAGGAAGAATTCGTGCATTCAAATAGAGTGACTCAGAAACAATAAAACCTTGAATATAGCGTTTTTGTTGTTTCCAAACATTTCGATAAAATAAATAGTGCCCAAGCTGAGTGCGAACAACCTGAAAAGGAGAAATATCGGCAATCACATTAATTAGCTCAGCATCCGGGATACTATTACGAAAAAATTGTTGTTCTTGTTTACGCTGAGCTAACGGAGAAGCGCCCTCTTCTTCATTGTCTTTATTTTTCAATTCTGCTTCGGCTAAACCTTCTGCAAGAATATTTTGCTGTGTCGCTTTTTCAAGAAAGTAGCCCGCCTCTTCTCTCGCAGATGTCAGCACGTTTTCTTTACGAGAGACTCTTGGTTTGGACTTAGCTTTTGATCTTATAGCATCCAACCTAGACTGACTCGATATTTTAGCATCGTATAGCGCTTCTCCCGAAGAAAGCTTTTTAGCGCTATTCTTTGAGAAGCTTTCATTGAGTTTTAACTTGGCTAACGATTGCTCTTTTGCATTTATCTGTTGGAGCGGCTTCTCTTTAAAATCTGCCATATACGTATCAGACGACTCACTTCCTGCGGTTGCTTTGATAGGAACAATATTTGCCTGTCTGAGAATAATTTCAATTTTATTTTTACGTTCAAGTCGCTTTTCAAATTCATCTTTCACAATATGCATAGAGGAATTTTCCAACTGAGCCTCATCCAAACGAGGTAAAACTGGGGAACTGAAATTCCCTGCCGGATCAACCTGGAAATACCCTATCAGTCCAGGAGTCACTTGATTTTCTTGAAGCTGGGCAAGTGGGGAAAGCGTTATTTCTCGTTGCTTGAGTAGCGGGCTTTCGGATACTTTATAGAATTGATAATCAGCAAATGGCCGACTTTCTTCGATTGCAAGAATATTATTAATTTCCCCGTTAATGTGTGAAACCAACAATTCCGCACTTTCTCGATATTGATAATACATTTCCATACGAAATTGTGAATACACTTTTTGCACTAATACAAAAACCGGAATAGACAAGCACAGTAAAAACATTAATAGCAACAATAATAATCGGCGCCTAGCTGTCCTTGGATTTTGCTGAAGCGACGGTTTAAAAGAGGGTTGAGTTCGAACTATGGCAGGCACGTATTTAATCCAACGATCAGGTTTTGACATTTTCGTTAATGCGGTATCCTTCGCCTCGAATTGTCAATAAAAGTTGCGGATTTTTTGCATCGTATTCAATTTTCTTTCTCAATTTGGCAATATGAATATCGACCGTTCTCGTATCAATATCACTGCATTTTTTATACCCCCACACTTCGGACAACAGTTCTGAACGAGAAATGGGTCTGTGTTTATTCAATTTTAAATAACTTAAAATATCGACCTCACGACGAGTAAATAGCAAATCTTGTGAGGTTGCTTGATTAAGCCCACAAAGGTTATCAATATCGATACTGATATTAGCCCCTATTTGCAACTCGTGTTGATTGCGGTCTTTACCCGACCGTCGCAGTACCGCATCGACACGAAGTACCAGCTCCCTAACTGAAAATGGCTTAGCAATATAATCGTCAGCCCCTAGAGAAAGGCCGTTAATAATATCTTCTTCGGTATTTTTCGCGGTGAGCATAATAACAGGCTGCTCGCGGGACTGTTTCCGAATAGCATTGCATATACTAAAACCATCTAGGCTGGGCAGCATAACATCTAATATTATACCGTCAAAGCGACCATTCAGTGCAGCATCAAGCCCCTCTTGACCGTCCATTTTGGCTTCCACCTGATAACCATGAAAAGTAAAGAGATCCATTAACCCTTGTAAAATGCTTTCTTCATCTTCAACAATGAGTAAGGTCGGTTTCTGGGTCATAAGTGTATGTCCTAGGCCCTATTAAGAAGCCCTATTAAGTAATAAGCCCTATATAAATATGTTCTACACAGTATATGTTCGTGCCGATCACCTCTTTGTAAAACTTTTGTAACGTCTTGTTGATCAAGTTTTACAAAATAGAGCCTACAACAGCTCCCACATATTCACTAAATTAGCAATATTGCTTCGATAATGAAGCACAGAGCATATCAGGTCAATCTAACTTGCGGGAGAAAAACATGTCCAAGCTAAGTTGCAAAATATTAAGCAGCCTAAAAAGTAGCAAAATAGAACTTTTTATATTTGCCTGTTTAAGTATTGCCACAGCATCGATTGCTGTATCAAAAAGCTATACCCTAGGTATTCAGCCCACCACTATCGTCCCTATTCAGACCAACAATACGACAGGCAGATTACAATTAACAGGAGCCTTATCGCAAACCAAGGTTGTACAAAACGAGAATGCAGAAGTGTATGCGACGATTTCCATACAGAGCCCTAAACTTGAGCAAACGAGTGCTAGTGTACGAGGTACTGACTTAGTGGTGGTATTGGATCGCAGCGGCTCCATGAATACGCCAGAAAAACTACCCTACGCAAAATCGGCTGTAAAGGAGCTTGTCTCTCATCTGACAGAACATGACCGCTTTGCCTTGGTAAGCTTTTCGGATACAGCAGTTGTTGATTTTCCCATGTCGCCCATCTCAGCTTTAGACAAAATGAAGTTAATAAAAGTGGTGGACAATATTGAGTCGGCTGGCGGAACCAATATTGAACATTCCCTGCAAACAGCGTGGAATCTTATTGAGCAAAATCCGTCCTCACGTATGCGCAAAGTGATCTTCTTATCCGATGGCGAAGCAACATCAGGCAATACCTCCGATACAGTGTTAAAAAAGTTAGCCTCTCAAGCGAATTTTCAAGAAGCGATGTTATCGACCATAGGTATGGGATTAGGTTTTAACGAATTATTAATGTCATCCCTTGCCGACCACGGCATGGGAAATTTTGCTTATTTAGAAACACTACAGCAACTTGGCACAATTTTATCGAAAGAACTGAATGAAACTAAAACCGTTTATGCTGAAAACAGCACACTGAATATCCGTTTACCCCAAGGAGTTAAACTTGTCGATGCCGCAGGATACCCCGTTGTCGAAAAAGGCTCGGGCAATATTAATATTAAGACCGGACGCCTATTAAGCGGAAAAAATAAAAGCTTTGCATTAACCCTAAGTGTGCCAAATAAACATATACGAAACTTTAATTTTAGTAATATAAAACTACATTACACCACTGAAGGAAAGCAATTAAATGTATCACTGCCACCACAGAGCTTAACCCTGAAAATAGTTGAACCCGAAAAAAGACTAGAAGCCATTGCCAGTATCGATGAAAGTTTATACTCAGAAATATGGCAAAAAAACAATACAGCCAGAATGGACCAAACAGTAAGTAACCACTTGCGCAAGGGAGAAAAAGAAAAAGCCAAGCAAGCGATAGCGGACTACAAACTATCCATTCAAAAAGCGGAGGAAACAAGTGGCATAAAATTATATAACAAGGTAGCGCCACAACTTAATAAATTGGATAACGAAGTTGAACATGCCTTTGAGGGAAGCCTACAAGAACAACAAATAAAGCGAAATAGACTAGCGAAAAAATCCTACGCGGAAAGCCGACAAAAACAACGTTACTCTAAATAAAACTCGGAGTTAAGTTTATGACATTCGCCACTAGAATAAGCAGAATATTTAAAGCAGACATGCATGGCATTCTCGACAACATCGAAGGCTCCACATCCGTATTAAAACAGGCCATAAGAGAAATGGAAGAAGAATTGCTCACTATGGAAGACAATGCGAATACGTTAAAACAAAAATTGTTATCTTTAACATTAAAGCTGGATTATATGCGGCAGGATAAAGCGTTGCTTCAAGATGATATTGCTATCGCCTTTAAGGTTAATAAAGAAAACTTAGTAAAAGACCTAGTCAAGAAAAAACTCTATATTGAATTAAAGGAAAAAAACATTTCCAAGAAAATACAATTAGTGAACAATCAAGAAATTGAGCATAAGCGGCAATATCAAGAATATAAATGCAAGCATAGTGAGATCAAAGAAAAAGTTGAATCATTAAATTTGATTGAACACAATAGCAGTATTGAAATAGGAGAACGCCGTAATTTAACACTATCTGCGGTATCTCAAAGTGATATAGATATTGAATTTTTAAAGCAGAAAGAGCGTTGGCTAGAGGGGAGCAACCAATGAACCCATACAAGACACCCTCTGCCATCAAAAAGCCAAGCTTACTATCGGGTATAGGCATGGCTATATTGTTAACACTGTTAGCGTATATATTTGAGGTTATATTATCGGGTATATTTTCTCCCTGGTTTGTGCTTAAGGTTACCGTCTCTTTAGCAACCGCAATATACGGTATGTATTTATTAAAAAATTTTATAGGGCAAAGTGGAGTTATCATTTTCGCTGGGCTCTATATACTCTTCCCCATAATGGCCGTACTGTTGGATATAGAACCAAGTAAAACCATTGTCGGCGCGCTGATACTGATCTCACTATCAAGAGGAATACTAGCCTATAAGGGTTTGACCTATATTGTAGTGGATGCGGCCTTTACCTTATTATGTTTTATTTTAGCGGTTATACCAGCGTTAGAGGGCAATACAACAGTACTCGCTATATGGATATTTTTCTTGACTCAATCTTTATTTACATTAATTCCCATAAAATGGAACAGGGAATCAAAAAATACAACAAATAGGGAAAAAGACTTTCTAAGGGCTTATCGTTTAGCAAAGAAAACCATTGAACAAATAGAATACGATTTCTCTATAGGCTGAGCAAAACACCCATAGCAGCGTACTGTTTTATAGGTATAGTATGACTAAGCCGTAAACGCCAAACCAATTACCCCCTAGCTTAATATCACATTCCAAGGTAATAAATCAGCTAGATCATCCTCTCTCGACCTATTGGGTAATTCTGTAAACACATGCTTCAAATACTCGTAGGGGTTGACACTATTGGCTTTGGCGGTTTCGACAAGACTGTATAAATTTGCACTCGCCTTGGCGCCCGCCTGGCTTTTGCTAAACATCCAGTTCTTTCTGCCTATCGTAAAAGGTCTTATAGCACGTTCCGCTGGATTATTATCTATCGGGTACGAGCCATCTTTCAGGTACGCCGTTAAACGTTCCCATTGATTACTCAGATACCTCAACGCCGCCCCCATTTTTGATGACGGGAGTATGGTGAGTAAGCTTTTATCCAACCAGCTTTTAATTTTCTCAAGGATTGGCGTCGCCTCTTTTTGACGTATCTCATACCGTTTTTCGGGAGGCTCCTCTTTTATTTTTGCTTCGATGCGGTAAAGCGCTTGAATAAAGGCAATCGCCTGATCCGCTTTGCCTGTTTTTCCTTTCGATTGGGCTTTTTGAGCGTCAATAAATTTTCTGCGTGCATGGGCCCATACTTTGTGCTGACTTACCCGGTTCATCCAGTACTTGAAGAGGTGTTTCATCCATGTGTAATAGTGTTATTTCCCAATCTAACACCTTAAGATCGGTGCTTTCCCAACCAAATTAGCCCGCTCACCCTACCATTCCCTTATGACGCTAATCTGGGAATATAAATTTCTACAGAAAAAACCCAAAATTTTTATTTGATGTCCATCGTTCAAATTTTGTTTAATCGTCGAATGAAACGATTTTACTCAGATTTTGACTCCATTCATGCCTTTACCCAATCCCTCAATTACCATCAGAATGAACTTGAATGTACTCACTGCCTGAAAAGCGACCAATTCGTCTCGCATGGCATTATTTACAAGCAACGCTCAATCGTTCAAGCCGAAAAAGTTGGGAAACGCCTGTTTTGCTCCAATCGTTATGGCCGAAGTGGTTGCGGTCGCACATTTCAAATCTATATTGCCGATGAAGTACCTACTTATCGATACGCCGCCGTCCACCTATTTCTGTTCATCACTGCCTTGATGGCGAACATGAATATCAGTGATGCTTATTGTCAAGCGACAGGACAGCCTGAGCCGAGAAATGCATGGCGATGGCTCAAGCGATTAATGTTTAAACTCAGTCACTATCGAAGCTTTTTGAAAAGTAGAACCCATGGATATTCTAATGTCTTCCCTTCATCAAACCATTATTTAAAACACCTGCTTCCAACATTAGATCGACTATTTACTTTGACAAATAACGGCTGTATGAGTTACCAGATAGACCAGCAACAATCATTTTTATAATACAGCTTAGCCTGTATCGTTTATTCGTGATGATAATTATTTCAAACTTACCGTCGAATCAAACACACATCACATCTGTTTTTTTTATCGCATCTGTTGCGCAACAGACAAGGTCATTCAAGTCGAATATAAATGTCGATATTGTCCGAGAAAATTCATTCACCCAAGGAACAATAATGACTTCTTTAAAAAAGCCTCCCTTAGAATTACGACTGCGCGTACTCAGCGCCATTGATTACGCGCCCGGAAATAGTATTCGAGCCCGAATACAAAGCGTGGCTGAACGGACATTTGTTGACGAACAAACGGATTGTCACTATCGATTCACATGGCGAACGATCAGTACCTGGCTCTACCGGTTTAAAAAACGTGGCATAACAACCTTAGATAATAAAACTCGAAGTGATAAAAACAGTTATCGGAAAGTGCAGGTCAATGAGTTGGCTGAGGCCATTAATGACATCATTCCAACCTTGAGTAGGAACAAAGTGGGTATCGTTCCTAAAATGGCACTGTATCGACAGTTGATGCAAAAAAACTACTTTAAACGAAGCCAGCTCTCACAAACCTCTTTTTATCGCATGGTGCGAGAGAATGATTTACTTAACACTGAGACCACTAAAAAACTTCGACATTCGTTTGCCATGCAGTTTGCTAATGAACTATGGCAAGCTGACACGATGTACGGGCCGTCGATCAAACAAACCGACGGTTCGAGGAAAAAGACGTTTCTTATTGCCTTCGCCTAAAGCGCCTACTTTTGGTATTGATGATGCGAGTCGCGTCATCACCCACGGTCAGTTCTTTTACAACGACAACACCGAGAATATGGTCGACGCCTTCCGAACCGCATTATTCAAACGCGGCAAACCCGATCGATTGTATTTTGATAATGGCTCGAATTACAAATCTAAAGAAATCCTGCAAGCGTGCATAAGGCTCAACATTTTACTCTCTCATGCACCCGTTCGGGATGGGGCCGCCAAAGGTAAAATAGAACGATTTTTTAGGGGCTTTCGTGATCGTTTTTTAGTACAGCATCTTACCTTCACTTCTCTTGAAGAGCTTAATGACAAGACCCATGACTGGATAGAGAACGAGTACAACAACCAAAAGCACAGCAGTATTCAAATGCGTCCCATCGATCGCTTTGCCCTCGACCATAGTCGCATTCACTTCTTAGTGGATGATGAATATACGGAAGAGGTTTTCTTTGTAGAAGAAACCCGTAAAGTATCAAAAACCAATGTATTTTCCATTAACTCAAACAAATGGGAGTGTCCCGTAGACCTTCGGGAAAAGAAAATACAGGTGCGGTTTGATCGCAACAACAAACAACGGTTTATAGTGTACTTTAACGACCAGCGCATGGGCGAAGCCAGCCCCGTCAACCTTGTGTATAACGCCAACCTGCGCAAGGCTGGCCAAGGAGAAGCCGAATGATTAAATCCATTCATGCGACCACAAAAGAGCCGTTTAGCCGAACCGATTTAACTTTGCTAAACCAACAAAAGCAAATATTCGACATTATTAAAATTCATTCGCAACAAGGTGGCTTTTCTGTTGTAATTGGTGAGCCAGGGGTAGGTAAAAGTGTGCTTAGGGAGCACATTGAATCACTAGAAAAAGAACGCGATGTAACGGTTGTTTCTTGTTCTAGAACCTTACATACTTATTGGCAAATACTCACGCAACTTGCAGACTCCTTTAAAATTGAAGTACCTGAAAAGGCACTTGAGAAAGAACTTATTACCTGCGCCTACAATCATATAAAAGACCGTAAAACACTTTATATACTGATTGATGAAGCACATTTACTCGACATGCAGGTACTGAGGAAGTTGCGATTATTGTTCGAGCGGTTTCCCAAAAAGCACAATCTGGTGTTGTTTGGTCAACGGGATTTATTGCATTATTTGTCGCTCAACGTCAATCAAGACATCAAAAGTCGAATTACCTATTCTGCCAATATTAAACGGCAAAATAATGACGATATGGAACGCTATATTGTGAAGGAACTGGAAGCTGTTAGGATGGGAGTCAACACCTTTAATGAAGGCGCGATGGAACTTATCATACGCAGCGCTCAAGGTAATTTACGCTTATGCAGAAACCTCTGTTACGCCAGTTTGATTGATGCCGCAACACAGGCTCAGAAAATCGTTACCATCGCACATGTGAATGGCGTATTGATACAGCCGCATTGGCGGAGCCATGACGAGTTGATTAAACAACAAGTATCATAAACGCTTAGACCATCTAGAATAGTTAATCAGCCAAAATCATCATAACAGACGATTTTGGCTTTTTTATATCAACCTTATGATGGGAATTTTTATGATGTGGTTTGGAAAAACGTTAGATTTTAATTTGGAAATGTGAAAAATGGTTATGATGGGAGCGAGGTAAAACCATCATAAAATGACTGAATTTTATGATGGTTAATTTGGCAAAAAGTATGATGGCAATTTGGGCGGCCACAGCAGAGGTTGCCCCCTAATCATACGCAATTGGTGAGAACCATAGAAAAGTTACTTCATTAAAACTCTAATACCAGCCTCTAGTACGCTTTTATCCAAAACATCAGTAGCAGTTGACTCAGATTCAGAAAATCGTATTCTAGTAGACAAGTATGTTTCGCTCTCCTCCATAAACTTTTCATACAAGGCGTCAATAAGTCTCCATCGGCCATCAAAATACACTTCTGACCAGCTATGATAGTCCTCAGGTTTTATCTTGGTGTTCGCGTTGTACACATATCCATCCACCACCCTCGCCGGGATATTAGACGCACGGGTTAGAGCCGTTACCAAGTGAGCGTATTCCGTGCAATCACCAGTTTTGTTTTCATAGGCGTATTGCGCACCTTTATCCACTCTCACAAAACCAGAATATTTCAGGTTCTCTTTTACATAGCGATATATATTTCTCAGTGTTCCCTGCTGAGATTTACCGGCTAAACTTTTCGCTAGTTTTTGAATTCCCGGATGCGCCAACTCAATTAACGGAGCCTCTTGAAGCAATTCTGCCGGGGGTTGCTCAAGCGCTTGATTCGGCACCGTTGCCATCTGCATGCTTACGCGAATAGATATTAGCTTGGTTTCGTACGGGCCAAGCACCTCAAAATGGTAGCTAAGAAGCTGATTATTTATGCTATCTGTATTCAGCGTATACTCGTGAGACGAGCTAATATCCGTCAGAATCTGATTTTCCTTGTTGGCCACCGGGGCTGGCAATGTCACCGCAACATCTTTCACCGCTTTGTTGGTTGTATTCTTTACTTCATATTGGTAAGTAAAAACTCGATCTATATCGTAGATAACTTGCTCTTCGGAAGAAAAAAAGAAATACCACGAAGCTCCACCCATGGAAATTAAAGCACCAATAATTACAAGGAATATATTTCTGTTCATATTATCTCTTACCACAGCCAATTTTTTCTGCAGCTTTTCGAAGTCGATTAGTACTTAACGTTATCTGACTGTCAGATAAAAACTTGTTATACCCTTCTATGCCGGTTTCTAAGTAAAAAATGTTAAATATGAAGCTGGAAGGTATTTTTTTACTATCAAATAAATGCTTTTCGCCTTTGTCAGTGACGACTAGCATGTTTGGGATATATCCGTTTTTTGCCGCAAACATGGCAGCAGCCTTCCGTAGTTTATCCTGGCTAAGTTCATTTACCACGTACACGTTATCTGAGCGAATACTCTTTTGATTTTCATTATTTTGAGAAAGGTAAATAATAATCCAGCGGTCTTTACGACTCAAAGAATCAAATTCCCTAGGGGAAATAAATGTATTTTTTGCCATTGCCTTTTGCTCTGCTTCAGGCCGACTGGCAAGTTGGGTCTTCCCATAACCGGCTATTCCATCTTCCAAAAGGTAAACCGCTGAAAAACCTTGTTCGTTCATATCGTCACAGGTTTTTACTCGCTCAGTGTAGGAGTATGGGTAATCCACCAATACAACCGGGCGATTTTTCAAGAACGCTTTGGATGTAAGCTCATATTCTTTGACGTTGATTGACGCTGGAATATGGTAATTCAGGTAGTCTTCTTCGCTTCGAAGGTCCACAAAAACGGCGCTATTAATCTTTTTTGCGGTATTGTACGGCTTGATGCAAGATTTCCCACGCTTTGCGGTAATATAGTTTTCAGCCGTTTTGAGATCGTACTCAAATTTGGTTAACAGCGTTCCTCCTCTTTCAGGGCCGGCCTCCAACTGCGAGTAATCATATTGAAAATTACAATCGATCTCTTCTTTTTCATTTTGGCCAGCCAGCAATGCTTGCGAGCTAACAGATACAAAAAGAAAAACCATTAACACTACATATTTTTTCATATACGACTGCCTTATCAGTTGGAGGTTACGCTAATGTTTAGACCCCTGGAGGTGAAAAAGACATTTTGTGGCGTATCCAGTTCCGTGGCGTCCGTGATATTAAACTGACGTATTGCAACATAATTTGATGGGTGAGTCTGTTCTGATTTTTGGTCAAGGATTTCAACCGAACCTTCGCCTTCACTGCTAATCATAACCCAGCACGAGGGTAAGAATTTTTCCTCTCTGGATTGCCGGGAAAACCCTACTGAAAAATAAACACGGGTATTATCTGGTATGACTAAAGAGGGTTCTGCAAGTTTCTCTGAAAGCGACCGACAACTATTGCCAGCCCCTTTTAACGATTCAGACAAAGTCTGCTTTAATGCGCTGGGAGCACTTGGTTTGGTAGCCTCCAACCACTGAGGCACTGCGACCTTAGCATCTACCCTAACCGTTTCTGCTTTGGTGGGAAGAGTTTTGAACTCATAGTTCAATACTGTTTCGCTATCCCCTTTTTGTTCTTTATAAGGGTGCTCTAAGGAACCAGAAACTTCGTAAGATAGTAATTTCTGGTTCTGAATATTTACAGGCAGAAATAGGTTTGCCAAGGCACCGTCTTTACCAGAACTCGCCCCCTGAATGCGGTATATATAGGAAAGCCGCACAACCTCCATTCCGGCATGCTCTACTTCCTTTTTAGAGCACGCGTTAAAACTCAAAATACAAAAGAGTCCAACTAGAAGTGAAACTGCTTTTTTATTTCTATTGAACATTATCCAAATCACTCCACACGGTGCCATCATTAAATTCAACACGATCAATTCTGGATGAGGAATCCACACCCGCTCCAGCAAAGTGGTTAACCCTCACTGTTTGACCTGTTGATATAATCGTAAAGACGATATCTAACCCATCTCTGGTCATCACTACGTTGGTAGAAACAACATCAGGACTAAACTGAATCACATCTTTACTTCCTTCAGTCGCTGCGTTCCAGTAATAGTTGTCGATAGTGTCATTACCTTCATTTAGTCCTATCACGTACACATCGTCACCCTGGCCACCGACTAAAGTATCGTCACCCAAACCGCCGTGGAGATTATCATTGCCCAGTTCACCGTTTAATGTATCGCTTCCTTGTTCGCCATATAAAGTGTCATTCGCTCTTTCACCAAGCAACTGATCATCACCCAAGCCACCGTAAACAGTGGTGTCCTGATCTGGGAAGGCGTGCATTACATCGTTACCATCGGTTGACTGTAAAATCATGGCGCGAATCTGAGTGTCGTTCCAAGTGGTTGTGTCTGCAAATTTGAAATTATCCAACCGATATTGATGTGGCTCATAGTTGTGATTAAAGTAATACCAAACCTTCAATACATCTGAAGTTCCTGAAATTGATAACACCAAGTCATGAGTATCTCGCGATGCAACCACACCGGCTGGCTGAATGCCTGCGCCAAATTCCACAGTGTCAATGCGAGCTTGACCAGCTACTGCAGTAGTATCAAAGTTATCAATGGTGTCGACGCCATCTCCAAGATTAAAGAGATAGGTGTCTGTGCCTGCACCTCCATAGAGGCTATCCGTACCCACACCCCCCGCTAGAATGTCCTCCCCTCCACCACCGCTAAGGCTGTCGTCACCGGCATCACCGGAAAGTACATCATTTCCATTCACACCACTAATGACATCATTACCCAAACCTCCGCTAATGGTGTCTGCACTGTCATTAAAGCCCAGCAGGTCATCATTTCCATCGGTACCGGCCAGCAACTTGGTACGTATAATTTGATCCGTCCAGACAGTTCCGTCATTAAACTGAATGCTATCGATTCGGGCCATAGGGTTTCCACTCCAGGTGCCAAATTGCCCCTGCAATGTAATCTGCTGACCACCCACACCAATGGTAAGAATCAAATCAAACCCTGACCGAGTAAGAACAACATCCGCTGGTGAAATACCCACACCAAAAATCAAAACGTCTTGTGGTGGTACTGGGTGGTTCCAATAGTAGTTACTAATAATATCTACGCCATCATTCAGGTTAATTACGTAGATATCTGCACCGGAGCCACCATTTAATATATCGTCGCCGGCACCACCGATTAAGGTGTCGTTACCTGAATCCCCAAACAATGTGTCATTGCCTTCACCACCAAAAAGCTGATCATCACCGCCTGCACCTTTGATAGTGTCAGCGCCAATACCACCATCAATAATATCAGCGGAATCATCAAAACCCGTGACGGTATCGTTACTGTCTGAGGTCTGTAGAATTAGCTCACTGAACCGGGCCGTATCCCATATTGTGCCATCATTAAATTCTGCATACCCCAGCTTGTAGGAGTTTGTTGATGCCCAAGTTGCATAATGATATTTCACCGATACAGATTGGTTATGAGAAGGAATAGAAAGCAATAAGTTGCCACTACTTCTGGATACAACAACATCCGCCGGAGTAATGCCTACACCAAAACGAACAATATCGGTTCTATGTTGGTCCCGCTCGGTACTATCATCGGTATAAACTGTGTCATTACCATCGCCCAGTTCAATCAGGAAGGTGTCAGCTCCAGTATTGCCAACCATGTAGTCATCACCAATACCACCAACAATCAAATCATTACCATTGTTACCGTGTAAGGTGTCGTTTCCAGCTTGACCATAGATTTGATCATCTCCACTTTCACCCGTAATTTGATCATCACCCGCACCACCATAAATAACATCGTCAGAATCAAGCCCCGCAATAACATCATTACCATCGGTCGCACCAATTAAAAATTGATAAATAGTACTTGGTGTCCATTCCGTTCCATCCTGGAATTTAATATGGTCAATTTGAGCCATATAAATCCCGTCAGTATTGGAGAAATGCCCGAGGGCAGTAATTATTTGCCCAGGAGAAACAGTAAGAATCAAATCAACAGAGCTTATAGAAACGCTCACATCCCCAGGTAGAATCCCTGCCCCAAATACAATTGAGTCACCAATAGGACCCTCATTGGCCACCCAATGGTAGTTTCTAATGGTATCAATGCCATCACCAAGGTCGATAAAGTAAGTGTCGTTTCCGTCACCACCTTCCAGAAAATCGTTACCAATACCACCATATAAAGCATCATCATCGGTATCGCCGTATAACGAATCATTTCCTGCGTCGCCGTAGAGTGAATCATTACCGCTACTTCCTCGAATAATGTCGTCACCCAAGCCACCGTGAATTTCATCCGCAAAACTCTGATACCCAAGAACATCGTCATTGTTATCTGATGCTTGGACTACAATCGCTCGAATTTGTGTAGTATTCCAAATCGTACTGTTACTAAATTCAATAGCTCCTACTTCGTATTCGTATGGCGCACTCCAGGTTGCAAAGTGATTAGTGACTGTAATAATTTGTATTGGAGTGACTTCTATAACAAGGTTATTTCCAGAACGAGACAATTTAACATCTGTGGGAAAAATTCCCGCTTCAAATCTTATAACATCCGTTCTTACAACGCCTGAAATCGTATTATCAATATTTAAAATTGTGTCGTTACCATCACCTAAAGCAAAGGAATAAATATCCGTACCGGCACCACCATATAATTGGTCGTCACCCGTACCGCCCACAAGTAAATCATCTGCGCCATAACCGTAGAGTGTATCATTGCCACCATAACCATAGAGCTGGTCGGCTTGTTCACTACCGTATATAACATCGTCAGTTTGACTGTTTGTTGTCACAACAGAATCAATGTAAGACGCGCTCCAGCTTTCACCTGAACTAAAATTAATTTCTGCAATTTGCGCAGAAGGGTTACCGCTAAATGATGCAAAGTGGTCCACCACGGTTATTACGCCTGTAATATTGTCTGCGTCGTCACGCACGTTAATGAGTAAACTGTCGCCCTGTTGTTCCAAAGCGATATTGGCAGTATTCACCGTGGCATCAAAACTAATAACATCTTGTGCGGTAGTTGTACCTGCAACAAAACCAATAATAGTGTCACTGCCACTATTTAAATTAAATAAATAGGTATCTATGCCTGCACCACCTTCAAGGATGTCGTTACCTGCACCACCATCAATGGTGTCATTGCCGTCACCACCGCGAATGGTTTCATTAGTAGAACCGCCAGTAAGGTTGTCATCATCCACAGTACCTTCAATGGCTGTTTCATTTAATATAACCGCCCCTACCCCATAACTGGAAACAGCAGCATTTACACCGTCCGTAATAGTGGCGTAAATATAATAAGTGGCTGCAGCAACACCAGTGGTGTCCCAAACATAGGTATCCTCGGTGCCATCCAGGTCTTCACTAATTCCATTGGTAATTAATGTACCGTTTTCACCCAGCGCGTCCGTATCGTAGTACAGAGAAATAGTGGCACTGCTATCTAAATCTTCGTCCACCCAGGAAATAGAAACTGTAGAAGCAACATCAATACTTACATCTATAGAAGGTTCCAGCAGCGTAATTGTAGGTGCTTCGTCAACAACAACATTTACCACCGCAATTGTGCCAGTGGAGTACACAGGTACCGAAGTGGTTGTGTCTGCAATCACGGCGTACAGGTAATAGGTTCCATTTTCAATGCCCGCAGTGTTCCAAGTGAAAGTATCGCTGGCACCATCGAGGTCTTCTGCAATACCACTTTGAATTAATAACCCGTCTTCACCCAGGTTGTCAGCATCGTAATAAAGAGAAATAGTGGCCGAGCTGTCTGGGTCTTCATCTGTCCACTGAATTTGTGCTGTACCTGTATCCGCAGTTACCGGCACAGTTGGCGCGGTGAATGTGAACGTAGGTGCGTCATCCGTATTGTTTTCATTGGCGAAGAAACTACTGGTAGCGGACCAGGCGCTTTCTGCACCATTGTCGTCTACCGCCTGAACTCGCCAGTAATACCAAGCGTTATCAAATAGCGCGTTGGTGAGTAGCCAAGAGGCTCCTGTTGAAAGTGTTGAATCCTGTAATACGGTTAAGGCTTCGTCCTGATAAATTTCAAACTTATAAGAAACCGTATCACTGTCACCGTCTACTACTGCGTTTGCTGCAAGTGTTGGTATTACCGTTGCTACCCAGGAACCATCACCAGGGTTTTGTACAGTAGGTACGGGTGGAATTTGGTTAACGGCATTGACTCTAAAGCTTGCGATTACCCAACCGGTATCGGAGAAACCATCTGACGCACGCACGCGCCAGAAATAGGTTGTGTCTTCCAGTAAATTAGACACCAAATGCTGGTTTGATGGAATCTGTCCGGAACGTACAATGCCTACAGAGTCAAAAGTATTTACTGTATCCAGTTCAAACTCATACAGTAAATTCGGTTCATCCGGGTCAACCGCTTCTGTCGCCACCAAGGTTAATTGGTTTACGGTAACGTCTGTTCCATCCGCCGGTGCCGTTATTGCCAAACCTGTGGGTGGGTCATTTTGCGTATTAACAAAAAAGTAGGATGTATCCGACTGAGTAGACAGCCCGCCGTCATCTGTTGCAGTTGCACGCCAGTAATATAAAGTATTTTCTGTAAGCGGTGTGCTCACTTGCCAATTCGTTATGCCACCTGCGCCCGTAGCAGCGGGTGCGGAAGAGGCAACCGGCACTGTCAGTGTTTCATCAGCAAACACTTCAAATACATAAGTAATGACATCCCCTTCTGGGTCCGTACTGTTAGTAATTTCCAACGTTGGTGTAAATGAAGGCACGTCCGCACCAAGAGCTGGCGCGTTGGTATTGAATGCACTGGGCGCACCAGGGTTTACGTCAACAATAAATTCACTATTGGCCCACTCACTATAGAGGGTTCCGTCAAAAGCCCGGACGCGCCAATAATAACGAGTATCTTCCGTCAGGTTTTGGGTTAACTGATAAGAATTGGTTAAACCTAATTGTTCATTAATAAGCTGACTGACCACCAGGTTGTTCATGGCGCTGTCAGTGTAAACTTCAAATTCATATTGCAAAGGCCCCGGCGGCGTCACACTGCTATTTTTTACGGTGAGCGTTGGCTGAGGAGAGCTGACTTTAGCCCCAAATAATGGCGATTCAAAAACGGGAACAGAAGGCCCAGTACCTGGCCCGGAAAGCGGGTCTGTGCCCAGTAGATATTCGTCTAAATCAAGAATACCATCTCTATCAAAATCACCAGTGCCGTCTCTGTCCAGGGTGCCAAAATTATCCAGCTCCCATTGGTCGTCCATACCATCGCCGTCAGTGTCATTACTGGACACCACATCAATTTTTGCACGACGGTTAGATTGCAACAGGCCATCGGAAGCAATGTAGTTAATTTCATAGCGCCCCGCCTGACCTGAGCTGGGCGTCCAATCCAAAATATAGGTGGCAAGATCATTAAGAGTATTATCTAAATAGAAGGTTGCCCCTGCTGGTAAACTTTCTGCTGCCACCGTAGGCACTGTACCGTTCGGGTCACTGGCTTCCACCAAGAAGCTTACCTGCGCACCTTCAACAACTTGACGGTCTGGAATAAATTGTAAATTTGGCGCTTGAGGTACATCTACTTTGTTGGCTAACAAAACGGTGTACTGGCCAGTGCTGTTCACATCAAATACGTTAAAGAAGTGATCAAACCCCGGTGTATCTTTATGTCGTTTTGAAAACCAAGCATTACGCAAATTAATTTGTTTACCATCAGAACGAAATATTTGATGAACAACTTTGGAGCCATCAAAGCCCTGTATATCGGTTAATTGGGCAAACACAAAACCCGCTGCGGGTGTAAAGCTCAACGTATATTGTTCGTATAGCCCTGTATTTTGCACAAAGGCCAAGCTTGCTGTATCGGAAACATCATTTACTGGTGCATCAACATTTTCAGACTCATATATATGCTCTGCCCCACCATCGTCTGCTAGGAAATCCAAAACACCGTCACGGCCAGGCAAATCGACTAGTACATCACGAATTAAAAAGTGAGTATTGACAGAATCAATAATTGAGGTCAGCTCACCACCTAATTCGTCTGCGTGGGTAAATGAGGCTGTAAATTCAGTGAATTCACCCGACAAAGTGGTGGTCATTTGCCAGCGGCCCATAGCCGCGTTTTGTGCTTCAATATCGCCAAAGTTAATTAACAAGGTAGGCGCTAAAGGTTGGTCATTCACATAACTACTAATAATCTCAAAACCAATAAGAAGACCTTGCTCATTCTCAATGATTTTTGGCTGAGCAGACTCAATTTTTAAATTCTTGGCAACCGATTGACCGTTATTTGCTACCCGTACGCCCAAAGTAAAAGGCTCTGTTGGCTCAATAGTATTTGTGAAGGCATCGTCCGCAATAACATCTTTTTCAAGGAAATAATCTAAAGTTAAATCAGGAAGGGGTTTTACCACTATACGGTCTGGTTCAACGGTAATGGTTTCATCTTTACCATTCACCCTATAGCTTAGGGTAGCACCCACAAAATAAATAGAACCGTTGGCTTCTGTGGCAGAACCCGGCGCAGGAACGATTAGCCAATGAGCTACGCCTGTTTTACTCGCCGCTACCGTACCTGTGCCATCCACACTGGTCACATCGGTTAAATTTGCAATACGAATAAAGAACTTGGCGTTAAGGTCATTGGAGTCAGAAGTGGCAACAATGGGTAAACCTTCTTCATCCTGAAAGCTAACCACCACACTCACATTTTCCAAGGGGCTATCATCCAAACCATTGGTAATACGCATTTCTGCATCAAAGGCTTGGCGCTCCAATGTCAGCTCTTGCTTGATTTCAATTTTCACCGTAGCGCAAACGGAATCTTGAGCAATTGAATTTGTTGTACTTAGTGCGCACAACACCATAACCCCAAAAGAAATTAATTTATTTTTAAACATACCTTTCATCTTTATTCGTTTCCGTTTTTATAATGCACACTTTATAACAAGCCTGTAGCGCTACCAATAAATGAGGCAATACAACCAGCAGCTCCTTTCCTCGCAAAAGCTTTGTTAGCATATCTTCCCGCCAATTTTTTATGTCCTCGTTGGTTACCTCCATTTTTTGCATTTGCAGCTTTTTGCCTATGGTGTTTTTCTTGGTTTTCGGCAGTTCTGGATGCAGCATTCCCAGCTTTGCCTCCTATATACGAACCTGCAAGCGATTTAGCAGCTTGACGGGCGGCTCCTCCTAGGTTAGGGCCTCCACCACCGCCACCACCACCGCCACCACCGCCACCGCCACCACCGCCACCTCCGGCACCTCCCCCTGACGAGCATGAAGATGATGATTGCCCCTTTCCCGACCCCAAATAATTTGATTGATCCCAAAGTGCACCTACAATTAAACCACCAAGCGGACCCAACCCCCCGGTTATGAAACCTTTTAAGACACCGTCTAAGCCGCCACCTGAAGCAGCTGCACAAACAGCTCCGAAAATAGCACCCGGTAAGCCGAACAAACCTTCGTTATCATAATACTTAAGAGGGTTTTGCTCGGCATAGGAATACACGTTATCACTGGCTATTAGGCCTAGAGGGTCTTCTGAAATATATCTTGAAGTTGAGGGGTCGTAATAACGGTGCCAGTTATAGTGAAAACCCGTTTCTTCGTCGAAATACTGCCCGGGTAGACGTAAATTACTGGTAAGTGGTGTGGAGGTATCCACAATGGCATTCCCGTATGCACTATATTGTGCAGCCCAAGCAATTTCTCCTGTTCCCGAAATTGCTTTCTGTGGCGTACCAAGGTGGTCATTTAAATAATAATAAAACTTGCCGTCTTTTTTGGTATAAACAGGGTCAACACCCCACCCGGAATCGGGTAGATATCCGTATGACTGAACCTCATTACCTAGCGCGTCTAGCTCTGCAATTAATCCTTCATCTGCATAATAGAAAAACTGAGCAACACCTACTTTTGTTATTGAAAGCCTTCTACCAAAGGGGTCGTATGTATATTGAGCAACAGTTGTACTTTGCCCGTCTTGAACTTTAATTAACCTGTTTTCATAATCATATTCAAAATGTTGAGTGATACCTAAAACAGTTCTTGAAATCAAGTTTCCATTATCATCATAACTATATGTACCACCTTCTGCCTGTAAGAGTTGATTATTTTCGTCATAAATCCAAGAATTGGAAGGCACCTGAGCTGGAGTCAAGTTCCCTAATGGATCATAAGAAAATGATTCCTCTGTTACATTTGCCAGGCTGGTGGAAACTAGTCGATCCAATTCATCATAATCGAATGTATAATTCTTATTTCCTTCTGTTTTACTCACAAGGTTATTAAGGGCGTCATACTCATTCACTACTTGATACAGGGAATTTTTCGCAGGATCATTCACACTAATATTTGTTAATCGCGATTCCGCATCGTAGGTTAGTTCTGTTGTAGCCCCTCCTGGCAAGGTTATTTTCTCTGGAATTATTCCCTTGTATCGGTTAAAAACAATTGCCCTTTGGTTTTCAATCTTAATATTTGAAAGTAGACCTACAGAATCATACTGAAAGACATCTTGCATTAAGTTGGGTTTAGTAATGCTTGTTTTTCTTCCTGTTGGGCTATAGGAATAGGAATGACTTTTACTAAAACCACCATAACTTGTCGTAGAGCTAATTAGCTGACGATTTTTATTATAAATATAGTTCCCGCTAGTATTTCCATCATCATAACTTGTGATTATTCCTACATCGCTATAACCAAAATTCACGGTCTGTTCTGGTGTCGTAGCTTGAGCAGAATTAAAATACTGGCGGTTAGTTAACTGCCCTGCAAAATCATAAATTGATTTTCTAACCCTACCTAAAGCATCAACACGTTCAACCTGATTTCCGTCTTGATCGTACGCAAAGGAATAAAACTTTCCGTTAGGTCTAAACTCTCTAACAAGAAGGTCATTCCGATCATACTCATATTGTCTAAGCGTATGACCAATTCCTTGATAGACACCAACAGGGTTGTCTCTGTCGTCATATTCTAGGTATATAGGTTCACTTGCAGGAGAAATAACACCCACAATTCTATTTAGCGCGTCATATTCTTTGAGGTGTGTTCGTCCCTTCATCCCTAAAGTTTTTACAATATTCCCAACAGCATCATAGGTATACGTCTCAGTACCGTTAGAATTTTTAAGCGATATAACTCTACCCTTTTTATCATAAGAATATTCAATATTAAAAAGATATGTTTTTATAGTCGAGGCTGAAAAAAGCGGTGCTCCATTTTTATCGTAAGTAATGGTTGCGATATTTCCAGAAAAATCTGTTGAAGTTAGCAAACGCCCAAAGTCATCATAGATATTTTGGGTTGTACGACCTTCCGGGTCACGAATTCCGACAAGCTGGTTTTCTGAATTATAGGTTACGTTAAAGAGGTTAGTGTTCGCATCTGTATATGACAACACACTGTTACGAGCATTATATGTGTAGGATGAAAAGACGTTATTTAGCGCATCTGTTACAGAATGTAAATTCCCCACCTTGTCATAGGCGTAACTGGTTAGCCTACCAAGAGGGTCCAATTCTGAAAGGAGGTTCCCTTGTGTATCATGAGTATATGTCCAAGTTTTCAACAGTGGGTTTTGAATCGTTAATATATTTCCCAATACGTCATAAGTGAAGTTGGAAATATGACCTTCCGCGTCTTTTTCAGTTAATGGATTTCCATAATTATCATAACTACTCCACTTAACAACCGCTAATGAGGTTTTGCTATCACCAAGATCTCTTCGCTCTACAATGCGGCCATATTGGTCATAATCAAATTCAAAAATCCTCTCTGATGGCGTCTCTACGGCTTCTGTGCGCCTTATTTCATTGCCTCTGTCGTCATATTCGTATGACGTCACAACGCCATTTTGATTTGTATAAGTAGCAACACGAGAATATCTAGTATAGGTCCAATGTTCTTTTGTCCCGTCGGGGTAGGTTTTTTCTACTACGTTATACTTAGAATCTTTTAAAATTGTTGTTTTAAATCCATGAGAATCCGAAGAAACAATTTTTCGCTTATCAGGAGAAATTTCCTGCTCGCTAATTTTCTTTCCATTTAGAAAGCTACCTGTAACTTTGCCATCCAGGTTAAATACGTAGGTAAAATGCCCCTGCCCTGGCCGCTGCACAGACATATGATAAGACTCTGTTGGTGAGTCATAAAAATAACCGTAGGATTCCAAGGTACCAATGGCATCGACAATACCGCCGGACTTTTCTACTTTTTCTGAAGGTGGAATGTAAGAAGTACATTCGGCGTATTCAAAATTCCACTTGCCGTTTTCATCTTGAAGCCAACGGCCTCCCGTACCGGAAGCACATTCAGAATTTGCGCTTTGTTGTGAGCCTCTTTCAACAACAATTGAGCGATTCTCCGGGTCGACTTTACCGGCGATCATTACGCCGCCTTTGTAGTCCCCATGGTAGGCGTATTGCCAATCATTGCCGCGAACGTCGGTTACTTTGGAAAGCACCACTAAGTGTTTTCCTGGAAGCTCTTCCCAGGTGTATACCACTTGCCGGCCCGTATAATCCGTTAACGTTGTTGGTAAACCTTTTGCGTCATAGGTGTAAGTGGCCAGTGTAGTGCCAAAACTATCTACAACAGATTGAATTCTGTTTTCAGCATCCCGTTGAATGTAATATTCCGCTGTATTTAAATCGCCAAAGCTTTTGGCTCGAAAATCAATATTGTATTTTATCCAGCTTCCGTACTTATCCCGCCAAATATATTCTTTCGCATTGTTTAAAAAATTCCCATCATAGGTTGTTATGGTTTCATCTAGAACAGCTTCTATAACATCAGAGTTATTCGGTTTACTTTCCGTAAACGTGTATTTTTTGGCTTCAGAAGATTTCTTATCAAGTCGAGTATATTGTGTATACCCTTTTAGCATGCCTTCAAATGTCGAAGGGTCTTTACTCGATGAATAAGTAAAGTCAACGTTCAGATTAATGGGTATTAAGCTCTTTTTATCATTGTAAGTATCTATTGGCTCCGCCGGTGGCTCTGGTTCAGGCCCTCCAGGATTTTGAACTTGACCCGAACTCACATCCCCTACTCGAACCAAGCGCCACCCACTACCGATAGTCCTCTGAATTTTCGATCGATATTGTGGTTTTATGTCTCGCCACTTTGAGTTAAATAACCACACCCCATCTGCCCAGCGGCGCGAAAACTGAATTGTGCGACCCTGAACTTTGATTTCCATATCCACCACGGTTTCTTCATACATTGCCGTGGAGGGATTTGGGCCGTAACTCTTAACGCCAGAAATTTGCAGGTTCTGGGAGTAAGCTCCTGAACAAATAAATACAGAAGCTAATAGCGCAATGACTGAAGTAATTCGATTCCCTAAACTTTTGTTAAACATACCTAAAACCTTTGAGTCACTATTCTTTAGATTTTCATTGTTCATATTATTCACCAGGCTAATCACTTAGCACCGCCCCCCATTCATATAAGGGCGACACTCAGTCCAACCGCCGCCTCCGCTACCGCCTCCACTGGGGCCGCCTCCGCCACCTCCACTGATGCTACCGCCGCCGCCACCGCTGCCATAGCTCGTACTCACAGAACCGCCGCCGCAACTACCACCACCGCCGCCGGAATTGAGTTGATTTCCGCCGCCACCACCAGACGTTCCACCATTTGCACATTTAAAGGTGTGACTAAACGTTGTGTTGGCACTGTGACCGCTACAGGAACCGGTGCTAGCGCCATCCGAATCAATAGGCGCGATCGAAATAATGCGGTATGGAATGGTAATTCTGGATTTTGCTTCAATAGAATTCGGAATTCCGCCCATGACTTCGTATTTAAAATAGGCGTCATCTGCTGGCATACTAAATTCAAATTCATCCGCACGTACTAAGCCGTGGTTGGTTAAGTGGAATTCGCCGTAGAAAATATCCCCTGGTTGCATTTCAGGTAAATTCACTACAAGTGGATCCGTCACTACCACCGCTGCTGGCACGTCTGTTTCAAATGTTGCATTGAGAACAATTTCATATCTGTCTTCAATGGTAATTTCACGCACATGCCATTCCACGGACACCAGTTGGTAATCCAGAAAGACTTCTTGCGGCACAGTTACACCTGGGTTCACACGAATTCTGCCCACTTTTTCGGTGTGGTTAGGTGCAGAAATTCGATAGCGATATACACCGGCAGGCACATTGCTAAATAGTGCTTCACCATTAGCATCCGTATATGAGGTTTCTTCCACGGTGTAAGCGTATTCGTTTTGCAGTCGAATTTTCGCCCCTTCCAAGCCCAAGATAGGCAACCCGCCTTCGTCTAACGTTGCAGTGTAAATATCCGCTATTTTAAATAGCGCATTACCAATACCGGATTGCGTTACGGTTGCGTAAACGTTTACGTATTGCGTTGGTGCGTTGTCACTGGTTACACGTAATTTAAAGGCGTAAACATTATCCGTAACCGAAGCCGCTGGATTAATAGTTACCGTCACTTCCGCTGTTTGCCCGACAGGAAGGCTCCCTAAACTGCCGGTTGTTGCCAGGTACGCCCAGGCCGGAGGTTGGCTCCCGTCTTCTGCAACCAGCTCCACTTGAACGTTGAGCATATCTGCAAAACCACGGTTTTCGAAAGTGACGGTTTCGTTCACGCTAGATTGTTGCGTTACCCCGGTTTCAACAAAGTTTGGAGTGTAGAATAGTAAGGGCTCAGCATTAGAAAGCTCATAGCTCACTTCAATAATACCGAGGTCTGTTGCACCGCCTTCGTCACTGCGAATTGCTACTTTAAAGCTGCCAATACTGGAAGCGGTATCGTCGCCAGTCACGGTTAATTCAATGGTTTCAGTTTGCCCCGAAACCAGTGTTACAGGGTTCCCTGGTACCACATTTATACCCGTTGGCAACACACCACCGTCTTGAGTGGCGGCTTCAAATACCAAGCGAGTATTGGTTGAGGTGGTGCCCTCACCCGCCGTTAATTTAATGGGCACACCAAAGGCATAATTGTATGGAATGCGTAAATTAAATTTGCCTGGTTTGAAAACAACACGGCTAATGGTAAAGCTTGATTGCTCTGGTCTGTCCAGAATATCCGGATGAATTGCAGACACATTAAAAATACCGGATTCTTCTGGTAGCGGTGTAAAGGTATAAGTGAAGTTACCAAGCTCATCTGCAATTACTGCAGCGCTTCTTTCAAAACCATTGGAAGCAATCACCAAGTTCACATCAGCACTTGCAAAGGCAGTTCCACCTTCTTTTTCAAATGCACGACCGGTAATCACAATATCCTGATCACCAAAAGAAACCGCAGGAGTAATGTTGGTTACGTCTGCAACATAAGGCGTGTCACTTACAATTGCAGCAATATTTGTGGATATTCCACCAATATCAACTTGCTCAGCTTGGCCGTAACGGTAGTGAAGTTTATCCACTTCCATGCTTACTGTGAGGTTGCTCGGCACCGTACCAGGTACAGCAACATCAATCCAACCAGAGTTATAGGTTGCCGCCGCTGGAATTCGAATGACCGTGGTATGGTTTGGCAAACTAATAACCTGACCACCACTGTTTGGTGTATCGGTAAAGCGCCTAAGGTTTTGGGTGGCTATCACATTGCCATCTGCATCCTGAAGCAAGAACCGAATTTCATCCGAATCTTTCTGCCCGTTGTTGAGCGCACTAATGAGTTCAATATCCACTGCGGATGAATTTTCCAGAGTAAACTTCAGTTGGCCCGTACCACCGCGAGTAAAGTCTTTTGTGGTCAGTGCTAATGCCAAGCCTGCATTAACAACAGGAATATCTTCGCTGCGAATAATGCGAACTTGCTCACCATCTACCGGCTGAATATCTATGGCTGTTTCCAGAGAAACCGTATCGAGCAATTCATCGTAACCACCAACAACAACCTCAATAACTTTCGTTTCACCCGCAGAAATACTGAATACTTCAGATACGTGGTCATAGGTTAGGTATTTACTTCTTAGGTGAACGCCTGAAACGTCCTTGGTACCGGTATTTTCTACTGTGTATTCAAGGCGGTTCATTATCCCTCTTGCAATCTCGCTACCCGCTTTTAATGTTGCAGTGATATTAGGTAGAACAACACTACGCTCTGGACCTTCCACTGAACCGTTATCAATTGGCACTATGGTAAATTCACGTTCGTTGCCGTCGTATCCTTGATCAGTGAATTGTGCGCTTACCAGTGGCTCACTATTTAATTTCACCCCTGTGGCTTTATCACCCAGGTAAATATCGTAGGCAACCACTGAAGCCGAAGAGTGTTCCCAGGAAACTACTGGTAATTCGATACCCGTTTTAATGATGGACACATTTTTCACGGGTAACAATTCGAAGTTCAGATAGAAAGAGGCCGAAGGCTCAGATTCATTACCTGCAACATCGACTGACGTTACTGTGTAGGTATGTTCATTTTGCGAAGGACGTGTATCCAATGCTTGAACACTTCCAATGTTATCAATAATCGGTGTTAAGCCTTCAATACTTAAAATCTGTGCTGCGTCGGAACGGTATAGTTTGTAGGTAATATCCCCTGCCGTTGCAGAAGGCTCCCAGCCGACCAATACACCGCGACCAATTAATTGTAAATTCAAATTGGTGGGCGCCAATGGCAATGCGGAAATTGCATTGGCCAATACCGGCGGGCTAGTTGCACTCAATGAGTCCTGACCATTGCGCTGACGCACAGTGGCAACCGCATATTGGTGTTCGCCATCTTCAACGGTCTGGTCCGTGTAAGTTAATGCACCACTGGAATAACCCACTGGAAGTAGTTCTAGGTCACTTGGGCCTTTTCTGAAGATTTGATAATCGTCTGCTTCATCCACAGACAACCAACTTAGTTTCACTTGGCCACCAGGCTGTACTTCAGCACTTAAACCAAATGGGTAAGACAATGGTGGGAGGTCACCTTGGTAAACCTGGAATTGATAATCCGAAAGGATCTTATTACCTAGGTTGCCCAGTTCATCTTCAGCAGAGAAACTAAATGACAGTAACTCGGGTTCCAATAAACCAGCGTCTGCTTCTAATGTAAAACTACCACGCCATGTTAACTCGCCTGTTTGAACAAGAGTCACTGACGTTGACGTTCGACCAACGGCAGACAACAGGTAAGACAAGTTAGGTTCAGACGCAGCAGCACTGGCTTCGGTTAGTGTGATATCTACGCTGACGGTTTGCGGGTTGGCTTGGTCATTTTTAATTGGGTGCGTTGGCGCCAGTGTGAGTGTTCCCACATTTGGACCTTGTGCATCAATGATGATTTGGCCGCCCTCAAGTATTTCTGTTCCACGGTTACCTACTTGGTCCCGCGCGGAGAATACTGCGTATGCCGGGCCAGACGTCATGCGGTCTGTAATTTCAAATTGCCCTTCGTATTGTTGGAGTTCACTATCAAAATTTTGTACCTGAATGAGCTTTATCGAAATTGGTGTGCCACCATCTGGAGCCACACTCATAAACGGTATTGTTAATAGCTCTTCACTCACAGTAACAATGACATCAACATAGCCTGTTGCCATCGCACCCGTGGTTGGGTCCACATTTCCACGAGACGAGTATTGAATAGAAAGCGCCTGCGGCGGTGTACTGTCGGATGTGATATTAACAACATTAGATAATTCACTTGGTGTTGTTAGCTCATTAACACTTTCAACAGCGTAATAATAAACACCGTCAACCATTGGAATATCTTTATAAGTATTCGCGGTTATAGGGGTTGAATTCACTTTGCTGGCCAGCCCTGCATCCGTAAACGGTGTAGAGCTTCGGTACAGGTTGTAACCCGTAAAGTTATTAAATGCTGGTGAACTCCAATTAAGAACAACATCACCCGCCTCACCCGAGGACGCCGTTAATGTGCCAGGCTTCGGCGGTAAGCTTGTATCACGGACAACGGAAACTGCAACAGATTGCGCACTCGATCCACCACGGTTTTGTGCCGTAGCGGTAATGAGGTTTGTGCCCTCGACAATAACAACCTGAGCTTCGAAGCTTCCATCAGTCCCGACAACAATTGGGCCTGCAACTTGAGTTGCATCTTTATAGATCAATACATCTACAGAGGTTTCTGCAACACCGGAAACAGTCACCATTGATTCGTTGGTAATAAAACCAGGTTCTGGAGAATTAATTACCGGTACCGATGGCGCAGTCAAAGCAACATTTACGGCAACGGTTTTATCTGTTTTATTTTCCAGAGTATCGTATGCAGAAACTTTAATGGTGTATGGGCCATCTGCAATTTCGGCAATGCTCCAATCAGCGTTGTAGCCGTCGATGTCATTTGCATCAATAGTAAGCAGTTGATCATTAATATAGAATTCGACGCGGCCAATACCCGTTGAGTCAATCACTGTTGCACTGATCACACCATTTTCAGTAATCGCTGCTCCATCAGTAATTACACTGCCACCAAAAAGAACACTTGAAACTTCAGGGCCTTGTGTATCGGGGGATGGAGTTTCTTGTGACGTTGTCACCACATTCTGCTCACCACCAGAAGTATTTATAGTGGTTACTGCAAAGTAATAGGTTGTGCTGTTACTTAAACCGGCAACTTTCGTTGTGGTTGTACTTCCCGCAACAACCAGCTTAGGTGTCATTCCATTAACGGAGGTAAAGTCAGTTGTTGATGCGTAAATAGCGTAGTTAGCAACGTGTTCCGCTGGCGCAATCGCATTCCAGCTTAACTCAACCATGTTATTTAATGCTTCAGTGGTTGCAATTACCGGGTTCGCCAATAAGGTCACACCCGTAATGGTTTCACCGCTATTTTTATTGCTGCCGCTATCAACCAATTCAACTTTAATATCGTATGCGGTCGCTGCAGACAAGCCAGTCACTTCGTATTGCGTAGTTGTTCCCGGCAACTGGACAATATTGTTATTCGCCGTTACGACTACATCGGCAATATCGGTTTCCGTTACAGGAATTACCCAAGAAGCCGTTAAGCTGGTTTCCGCAGAAACAACAGAAAGGTTCGTTACGTTGGCTGGCGCCGTTGTATCAGACGTAAATACGCTAACAGAAGTTACGTTGGTTTGGAAATTATTCAATGTATCAACAGCGACCACTGCAAAGTAGTAAGTTTGATTTCTTACTAAACCATTTGCCGTGTAGTTTTTAACTCCCGCTTGAACAGTATCAATTAAGTTTGCCGATGCAATATCTGTAAACGACATTGTGCTGATATAAACTCGGTAATTCGCAATATCATTGCCATTGGCCATTTCGTCGTAACTGCTCCAGTCCAAGCTCACTGAGGTTCCATCCAACACACCGTCTGCCGTTGGAGAAACAAACCCTGGAGCGGTATTATCAAATGAAACATTCACATTTGCAGCAACACTGATATTGCCAGCACCGTCAACAGCAGTAATAGCTAATGCATTTGAACCCGCAGTAAGCGGCGCATCGAAAGACCAGCTGGTAAGGTTGGAAATACCTGCCACTTCACCGCCATTTAACCAAATGGACGTACCCGCTTCTTTGCTACCCGTTATTGTCAACGGGTTGGTTGTGGTCACGCTTGGTGTGGTGTTTACAACCGGTGCAGCTGGCGGTGTTTGGTCAACACTAAAGCCCGCATTAAATAGCGCAGAAGTATTACCGGCATTATCCACAAGGGTTACGGCAATGGTGTAGTTACCTTCGGTAATTTGAATATTCGGCGTAAATGCCACAGCGTTAACACCCAGCGTCCAGTTGCCGGTAAATTCAAAACCGTTCCGTGCAACCGATAAACTGGAGGCGGACATATTAATTCCAGTGCCCGCTTCCGTCATATTCACAATAATTATTTGAGATGCATCCTTGGAAATTTCGCCGTCTGCAGGAGCTGAATTTATTATGCTCGGCGCAACGCTATCAACAAAGAAGCTCAACTCTGCGGCTGCGGATGCGTTGCCGGAACCATCTTTCGCGTATAGGGCAATATCATTTTGACCTTCGGTCAAATTAATTTGTGCGTTCCAATCACCACTGCCCAGAGCAACAATTTCATTTGCTCCGACCCAAATTGAAGTATTCGCTTGACGGCTACCAGTAACGATGACACTGGTGGTATTCACGTTGGTTGTTGCAGGCGCAATCGGATGGCTGGTAATACCAGGTGCAGGTGCTTGCACCGCAAAGATATAGTTACCGCTGTTGCCCGCTTGATTACCTGCTAAGTCACTACCTAATGTTGCCGTGACCAGTAGGTCACCCACCATAGCTTGTGAAAGTGCAAAGGCATTGCTGCTGTATGTGTCGTTCGGATAAACCGTTGTTGACCAAGTGCCGCTTACTGGCACCGTTGGTACGGCTGCAGAACCCGTTACAACAATTTGTGGTGTAACACTGATATCCATACTACTGGAATATTGAACAACCACTTGGTAGTTCGCGCTCACAGGCACTGGGCTTTGAGCGCTTCCTGAAACATTTAGAATTTCTGGAGCAATTATATCCAGAGTATTTAAGTTCAGATTACCCACAACGCTATTTTGGGCTAGGTCAATAAGCTGATTGCTTGGTGTGACTAGCTCGTTTCCAATAACAGTAAAGTCTTCTGTAATTTCAACCATGACTCGACGATTGTTGTCAGACCAAACGACATTGTTTGTAGAGCCATATATTCTCGCTTCAGGTGATAAATTAACATTGGCGTCTGTACTACCATTTGCGATTGCAGCAGCTTGCAACGGCTCATTAAATACAAAGGTGTAATTATCGCCCAGGCTTACTGACCCACTTCCGTCTTTATCATCAAATTCAACCGACAATAATTGCGGTGCTGTAAGGTCTCGGCCTTGCAGTACTAAATCAGAGTTGGTCACAATGCTGTTGCCAGCCACGTCCGTAATAAATACGCCTGGAATAACACGTTCTTCACCAATAATGGTAAAGCCATTGGTTACCGTCACCAAAACGGCTTGGTTGCCAGACTCCCACTCAATGGTGTTGGCTGTTCCGTAATGTTTGCCGCCTTCTGGTCTTAGTTGAGCATTTGCAGTATTACTGCCGTCTACAAGAATACTTGTGTCCAGAGCTTCACTAAATACAAAACGGTATTTGTCCCCAAGCGTCAGGTTAGTGGTGGTGTCTGTATCTTGCCATTCAATAGTAATTAACTGTGGTTGAATGGTATCGATTATTGGCAATTGTTGTGAGTCCACTGCGGGATTGCCTGCGGTATCCGAAATAGATGGCGTAACGATTTCCCCACCACTTACGGTGAAGCCATCCGTTAATGTCACAACAACTGTTTTCTGATCTGCGCTCCAGGCAACTTGATTAAGGTTACCGTAAATTGCAGATGTGTCTGTAGGCAAACGCAGGTTCGCATCTGTTGCGCCTTGAACCAGGCTTGTATCCAAAGATTCCGTGAAATGGAAATGCAGTTCATCGCCAAGGCTATAAATACCATCGCCATCCACATCGTTGTATTCCACACTGTCAAACCTTGGTGGAATCAATTCGCCTTTATCTTCAATGATCCAAACGTCAGAAACCGTGGCACGAATAGAGGTCGCAGGGTTGTCGTTAATAAATCGAAGCTGAATTGCACCCGTCGCATAGTAGGCTTGTGGAATTTCAAATTCATATTGAACTGGGTCTGCCGAAGGCACTAACTGGGAGCTTGCAACTAGATTGGAATTTCCATCTTGAATGCTTTGAACCATGGTGCTTGAATCACTATTAAAATAAGTAACTCGCAAGCGATATTTCTTCGCTATATTTAACCCGGAGTAATCCAATACCACTTCGTCCGCATGCCATACCATGGTTTTACTTGGCGATTTATTTGCCGAATCCCATTCATCAGACAGATTCCCCTGAACCAATGTAGGTGCAGGTAAATTACCTTTATGTGCAGCACCCGCCGCCTCAAAATTAGTGTAACTGTATTCAAGCTGTGCCAGATTTACAAAAGGTGCGTAGGTGACATTATTACTTACTTCACCCCCAGTGCCGCTTGCATTGGTTGTTGGGTGGTATGGGCCAGATCCATCAGTATCACCCCACCAAGATTGAGTCGCATCAATAGCATTTGTTGTGCTGTTAGTAAGACCCAAACCTTTATTCAATACAAACAGGTTACTAGCGGCAATAACATTGGATGCGCTTTGGTTTTCGATACCTGCGCCGCCATTCCACGACAAACTATTATAGCTGATTACTGAGTTCGAGTTTCTGACTGCATTTATGCCAGCACCTTCGTTACCCCAAATCATGTTACCGCTAATTACCGGAGAGGCGTCGTAAATACGAATACCATCAAGCGAACTGTTAGAGATTTCTGAATTAGTGACCGTAACTTCTGACTCATCAATATAAACCGCTGCATCGTTAGAATTACCTGCGAAACGAATCACGGCGTAATCCAATATATTGGATGAGCCCACTGGTGAGGGTTCAAAACGAATACCCCTCCAGTGACCATTTTGAGCGACGGAAGTCATGCCATCTTTGTTGCTATCACCCGCGATGCTATCGTCGTTGGATGCAGTGAAAGTAATAGGCTCTTCCAACGTACCCTGAGCATTTAAAACGCCTTCGACTTTCAAACCCACACCTGAGCCGAACTTCCATACAACACCCGGTTGGACAGTCACTGTAGACTCCAGCGCAACTACCGCATCCATTGAGGAGCCAACTTGATAGTAGTGGTAGTCTTTGGTTAGGGTTAAATTAGAGCGCCGGGCATTGGAATAAAATTCAATTTGATCTGAACCATTGGAGTGAATGATATTTCCATGGCTGACATTGGGTAGTGCAGAAAAATCAACACGTAAGGCGCTACCGTTATTGGTAATGGTATTACCAATAACAACTGGTGCATTCAACGCTTTAGTGAAATGAATACCGTAGTTATCTGAGTGAGTTATCGTATTCCCACTTATGGAAAGAGGAACGCCACCGCTCATGTAAATACCCCAGGCATTTCTTTCAATGATGTTATTTTCGATAAACAACGAACCACTTGAAATACTCAAGGCATGGTCTGAAGCGCCGTTATTATCCGCTATAGTATTGCCAATAATTCTGGTTTCAGTTGCAGTGGTATGCTTAATAGCGCCGTTCCCAGAAAACTCAAACCGGTTGTTTTCAATATTGAGTTGATGACCTTTCTTAATATTTAAGAGGTAACTATTACTGTAACCACCAAACCTAAGTATGTTATTGGATAGGCTGGAGTTTTCGGTACTGTTTAAAGTAATTTCACCCCACTGCCCCGGTTGACCAGCAGAAAGACCGTTTCCGTTATTGTCTCCACCGTATTCATCGTCAGACCAGGAAGTAAATATTGCACCATTTGAATTAAGCGTGCCGTTAACAATAATATCTGCACTTGCACTGCTAAATTTAAAGACAACTCCCGGCGTCAATGTCAGAGAAACATTGCTTGGGATAGTAATGTCACCACTAATGCGATACACACCGGCACCAAGAACCATGTTTTCAGTCAGACTTCCAGAAAGGGTAACCACCTGATCAGGTCCGCCTGTTGGCGTACTATTAACAATTGCACCTGAACTTTCATTTCCCTTGTTGTCCACGCTGGTCACTTTAAATCGATAATGACTCGCGACATTAAACCCTTCAATTCTTAATCGACTTGTATTTATATCAGCATCAAAAGAAGCGCTATTGTTGTAAACCAGTGCATTGGTTCCCCAAGTTACGCCGTTGTCAGACGATACCTGAATGCGATAGCCAATTAAATCACCTTCACTATTTGCACTTGGTAGCCAAGTTAAGAAAGAGGCAATGCTGCTACCGGAGAACGTTGTGAATTCAACATCAAGGTTTGTTACATCTTCAGGTGCAGACGTATCTGGCCCTGTGGCCAGGGTTACTGGACCTGCAGTATTTGACTCCGCACTATTTGCAGATGCATCTATAGCCAACACTCGATAGTAATAACTAATGCCAACAACTGCGGTTGTGTCTTTATAGTTATTTATGCCACTTGCAACGGAACCCACTTCCGCAAATTCGCCAAGTAACGAAATGCTTCGGAGTATTTTATAGTTTTGAATCGAACTATCGCTTGCGGACAATTGCCACACCAAGTCAATGCCGTCCACATTGGAAATTGCCGTTAGATTTTTCGCAGAATCAATGCCTGTTATATCAACTGTAACAGTCACTAGCGAGGACGTATTTCTAATACCGCTTGCAGTAAGAGCAGACGCACTTAATCTGTAGGTGCCTGAACTTTCTGGTGTCCAGCTATAACGCCACTCGCCTGTCGTGCTTATTGTAGACACTGGGTAAGAGCTTGTTTGCGCACCCACTTGTTCAATTTCTAACGTAAGCGCATCAATATTTTGGGTGGTAACCACCTGCCCCACAACTACATGAGTTCCCGCGCCTAAATTCGCATTTTGTACAGGCGCAGTTACGTTAATGGTTGGTACGGAAGCGTCTAGTAGAGGCTCTTTTATCAGAGTTACCGAAGATACTTTCGCTCGGTAACCTTCTATTGCTTGAATATCAAAATTCAATGTACCCTGATCAATTACATCAGCAGGTATAGTCGATGCGTAAAGCGTTGGAGTTGTTTGGGGAAGATGAATTTCTTCGTGAATGCTAACCCCTTGCGTTGCTATCGCCTTCTGCGAAGAACTCTCGTCACTACCATCCAGGTAAGTTACCAGCAGCTTATAGCTGGCGTTTGAAGCCAAGCCATTGTATTGAACATTAATTGCTTTTGCTGCCAAGTCTTCCAAAACACTCTGCGCATCGGAAGTACCCATTGAAGTTGAAGCGCTTCCGCTAACAACCGGATTTAACAAACCATAGTGTTTGTGGTTGTTGCCACCAGCGTTAAAGTAACTATATTCAGTACCTTCGGTAAGGAAGTCGTCCACCAATAACGAAGTAATATCGACATTCCCCGAAATAGCATCACCTGTACCCAGGCCGTCACCGCCAGGGCCATCTATAGCACCCCACCAGTTACCCTGGGCATTAACAGCTAAACTGCTGGCATGCGTGCTAATGGCATAGCCGCTATTTCCGAACAGTTCACTGCCAGTAATTGTTGCTCCGCCATTGCTGTTTACATAAATAGCATCGCCGCTATTGGCAAATAGTCGGCTGTTTGAAATAGTTGCAGAACCGCCGTTTGGTATAGTTATCCCCGTAGCATTACCGAAGATATCCAGGTTTGTCAGGTCAGCATCGTCTCCGTAGATGCGCAAACCTCTCGTTGCAGACTGGCTGATACGAGCCTGATTTATAGAGAAGTTATTGCTGCGAATAGCCAAGTTCGCGTCAAAGGGAGTGGAACTATTACCACCGTAGCGAATATCCACATATTCCAATCGGCCAGCGGCAGTGCTCTTAAGGTCAATACCTTTCCAATAACCAGCATATGGTGTTGTGGCGCGACCATCGTTATTTGAATCACCACCGGCTCTATCATCTAGCTCAGAGGTAAAGGTAATTCTGTTTTGCGCTGTGCCCACTGCGTTAATTGAGCCGTTCACAATTAAGCTCGCACCAACCGCAAACTTGGTGGTCACGCCTGACTCGACTGTTAAGGATGTGCCGGTTTGCATTGTTAAATCGCCACTAATAATGTAGCTATTTAGCTGATCTGGCCCCGTGCCTTGAACTCCCAATACCATGTCCGTTGAGCGAGTACCACCACGAACCCAAATACCATTTACAGAGTTTGGAGTCAGGGTATTACCGTCGTTAGCTGCCGGTACAGCTGAAACAGGCAAGTAAACGCTCCGGCCATTATTCACAATACGGTTGTTGGTAATAACCGGCGTGTTTGCCTGGTTGCTGCTAAAGTAAATCCCCCAAAGAGCGTTGTCTTCAATGGTGTTATTAGCAAGCAAGGGGGAGCCGGCCTGTACATAAATACCCTGCTCACAATTACGAATTTCCGAATTGCGGATCGTCGCTTCACCTGAAGTGATATAAACACCATAGTCACCGCAGGTATCAACAAACAACCGTTCAATAACGGAGGAAGAGGCAAGGCGCAGAGCGCGATCACCAGATTGTAAAATCCGAACGTCTTCGATAACCGGGTTTGCATTGTTTAAGTAAAGTGACTGCGCACTGCTACCTTGGCCAGCGTATTGGATATCCACAAACTTCATTCCTGAAGCGAAGTCGATGGTAGTACTTGTATAAGTTACCCCGTCCCAGTCGCCCGGCGCCGCCGAACTTGGGCCATCGCCGTTGGTATCACCGCCAACACTGTCATCTCTGTGGGAGGTCATAACAATTCGGTTATCTAGGGTACCTTGAGCAAATAAAGCACCGCCATTGCTAATTCCAGCACTGGTAGCAAATTTAAAAATAGTGCCAGGTAATATGTTAACCAATACCCCACTACCTACGCTGATATCCCCAATGACATGAAGCACTGGTGCCAATGCAGGGGACAAGGTTAAGTTTTCTGTTCTTGTGTTGTTTAGAACTTCAATATGCGTGTGGCCGGATAAAGTATTTCCATCTTCCGGGCTAGGCAGTGCCGAAAACGGAAGCCGAGGAACCTGGCCATTATTAGCAATCGTGTTATTTCTTATAGGAGGTGCATTCGCAGCAGCTCGGAAATGAATACCAGGCCCAGTATTGTCTGAGAAGTTGTTGCCATCAATTGACAGGGGGGTGCCGCTATAGACCCAGAAACCACTGCCGTTATTGGTAACCTGGTTGTTCACGATATCGGAAGAACCACTTCTATAATAAATGCCGACATCACGATTAAAACGCAGAGTATTGCCCGCAATATAAGTAGATGAGGCATTTAGGTCGATTCCATTGCCGTTAACGTACTCAATAGTATTACCTTCCACCCGAATATCTGAGCCGGAAGACAAGTTCACACCCGTAGTGGCGTAGCGAATAGTATTGTTTATTAAACGAGAGCCACTACCACCACTATTAATATTGATCGCTGACCAATTGCCAGCAGCACCGCTAGAAGGCCCATTGCCGTTGGTATCACCACCAAAGGTATCATCCGCCCAGGACGTAAATACTGCATTGGTGGCATCCAAAGGGCCATTTGCTATGATGGATGTACCCGGCGCAAATTTCACCACAACGCCCGGATTAATGGTCAATGAATTACCACTGCTAATGGTTACATTGGAGGAAACATAATAAGTGCCCAACTCCCAAACCGTATCCGTAGAAATAGAGCCAGATACTTGGGTATAAGCGGTTGCCAAAGGCGTCAGTAATCCGGTTTGTGTGCCACTACTTAGGTTGGCTGGCGAAGCACCGTCTTGAGTGCGAATACGGAAACGGTATTCGTTGCCATTGACTAGCTCAGACATTAGGTGCGACGTTGCAGCGGCACCCAAACTTAAGGTTTGCAGGTTATTAAAAGCGGGAGCGTTGGTACCCCAGGTTGCGCCTCCGTCTGAGGAAATATCCAAGCGCTGGTCGACTAGGTCATTATCTGAATTTGCACTGCTTAACCAGGTTAAATGAACAAAGCCATTACCCACAGTACCATTCAGGCCAGTCACCTCTTCCGGTGCAGTCGTATCTGCCACGCTGTTGTCTATGGCTTTCACACCTAGAACTTCGGCTGAAGCACTTCGGTTTCCAGCTAAATCGACGACAACCACTTGGTAGTCATAAAGCGTTCCGGTAGAGACCGGTGAATCTGCATGAGCTGCAACGCCTGCGGCAACTTGAGTCAACAGAGAATAATCTGCTGTTCCCGCCACTCTTCTGAAAAGCTCGTAGGTAGCAACATCGTTTGCACCACCACCATCATCGCTGGACAGAGCCCAGCCCAGAGTAATGCTACTGCCATTATCTTGAGCGGTATCAACGCCATACAGTTGAAATGCAGAAGCTGGCGCGCTCTGGTTCACCACGACTGAAACAAGTGTAGAGAGTTGACTGTTGCCTACTTCGTCTGTGGCTTTAACTTGAACTTGATAACTGCCTTCCCCAGAAAAATTCCACACATAGGACCAGCTGCCATCGGCAAGCATTGAAGAAGCAGTAAACCACTCTATGCCCGCACCAGAATCAATACCAATTTCAATCAAACTGGCGTCACCACTGGACGTCCCTTGAATAAGGTAGCTGACCCCAGAAAGGTGTTGGCTTGCCGTTGGCTGAGTGATTGCTGCTGTTGGCGCTACTGTGTCTGTAGTTGCTTTCTCTACCAGCCATACCTGAGCAACCGAAGACCTAAGCCCTTGATCGCGAATAATATTCAGCCTCAGGTTTCCATCAGAATAGGCGCTAGGTAACACTGGAGCCCTGTAAACCGTTGGTGCAGCGTCAGTTACTTCCTGACTGGGCAACACACTCTGTTCATTTGCATCGGTGATTTGTTGGTAAGTACCGCCGACGGAGCCTGTATCATCACCATTAAAATAGGTAACAAAAATATCGTAACGCTCTTGTGTGTTCAGGCCCGCGTAATCCAATACCACCCGGTTAACGTCGTATAGGCTGTCTAGCTGAGGCGTACTACCCCAATCGGAAGTACTCTGCCCTTGACTCACTGTAGGCGCTGCCAAACTGCCTTTTATCACCGTTCCACCGGCATCCAAGTAGCTAAACTCAGTACCGTCATTGCGGAAGTTGTCCATTAATAGGGAGGTGATATCCACATTCCCTTGAATACTGTCACCAGTACCAGGACCATCACCACCAGGACCATCTGCGGCCCCCCACCAGTTGTCTTGAGCATCGACGGTTAAACTGCTGGGATGGGTATTAATACCATGGACGGTATTACCAAAGAGTTCACTTTCAGTAACCGTTGCCCCGGCACTACTATTTACATAAATGGCGTCACCGGCATTGGCAAACAGGCGGCTATTGGTAACCACTGCAGAACTACTGTTATGTATGTAAATCCCTCCATCCTCGTTGCCGTAGATGTCAGAGTTACTAAGATTTACATCGTCGCCATATACACGTACTCCGTAGGTTGAAGACTGGCTTATTCTAGCCTGACTTACGGACGTATTATCACTGCGAATAACAAGGTTGGCGTCCTGATTACCACCAACATAACCACCATAACGAATATCCACATAGGCCAGATTACCTGTGGCAGTACTCTTTAGCTCAAGTCCATCCCAAGAACCTGCGAATGGCGCAGTTTCTCTGCCATCGCCGTTAATATCACCACCAGATAGATCATCACTTACCGATGTGAAGGTAATTCTGTTCTGAACCGACCCCAACGCATTAATTGCACCATTGACAGCCAGGCTCGCGCCGGACATAAACTTAGTGATCACACCCGGCTCAATCGTCAGGCTAGTACCGGCTTGCATAGTTAAGTCACCACTAATAACGTAGCTATTTAACTGGTCAGGGCCTGTGCCCTGTATACCCAATGTGAGGTCTGTAGAGCGAGTAGAGCCATGAATCCAAACGCCTTTCGTCATGTTTGGCGTCAAGGTATTACCATCACTGCTGCTGGGCACTGCCGAGACAGGTAAATAAACACCGCGACCGTTATTCACTACCTGATTATTGGTGATTACCGGCGTACTCACTTGGTTACTGGTGAAGTAAATTCCCCAATCTGAATTACCTTCAATGGTATTACCTGTCAACAAAGGTGAGCCAGTATGTACGCGGATGCCATACTGACAGTTACGGATTACACTATCTCGAATAACCGCCTGCCCCGACTGAATGTAAATACCTTCGCCAGAACAGCCATCAATCTCTATGCGCTCTATCACTGATGAAGAAGAGCTAAGGTTCAATGCACGATTATTGGCATTCAGAATACGAACATCAGCTATGGATGGGCTTGCATTCGCTATGCTCAAAGCTTGGCCATTTGACGCACCAGCGTAATTGATATCGACGTATTTCAGGCTGGATGCGAAGTCGATAGTAGTGCTATTGAAGGTAACCCCATCCCAATCCGACTTTTCACCAACACTTGGGCCATCCCCGTTTGTATCACCACCAACGCTATCATCCCTGTAGGACGTCATAACAATTCGGTTACCCGAAGTGCCCTGCGCAAATAAAGCACCGTTATTGGTAATACCTGCGCTGGATGCAAATTTAAAAATAGTTCCTGGTGCAATGTTGACCAATACACCGGAATTAATTGTTATATCCCCAGCGATGTAGAACACCGGCGATAAAGACGGATCCAACACCAAGTTAGTGCTTCTTGTTCCGCCAACAACGTCAATATGTGTATGACCGGATAAATTATTACCATCTTCCGGGCTGGGTAATGCTGAGAATGATAGACGAGGTACCATGCCGTTATTAGCGATAGTATTATTTTTCAATGGAGGAACCGCAGCTCCGGTTCGAAAGTAGATTCCTTGCTCAGTATTGTTAGAAAAGGTATTCCCTTCAATAGCCACAGGCGTGCCGTTATACACCCATAAACCATGCATATTGTCGATGGATTGGTTGCCCACAATAGTGGCAGAACCGTTTCCGTAATAAATACCGGCACCGCCATTAAAGCGCAGTATGTTGCTCGCGATATGAGTGTTTTGTGCAGATTGAGAAATACCGTAAGTGCTGCCATATTCGATGGTGTTTCCTTCTACCGCGTAATCCGAACCAGAAGAAAGAGTTATGCCTGTAGTGGCATAGCGAATGGTATTGTCAACCAGGCTGGAGCCACTGCCGCCACTGTTTATATTGATTGTATTCCAGCTGCCAGCTACGCCATTGGAAGGTCCATCACCGTTAGTATCACCACCAAAGGAATCATCTGCCCATGAAGTAAACACCGCACCGTTCGCATTTAGTGGGCCACTAACAATAAAGTTAACGTTCTGCCCAAACTTAACCACAACACCTGGGCGAATGGTTAATGAAGCATTGCTATTAATGGTTAAATTGGAAGATACATAATAGGTGCCCAATTCCCAAACAGTATCCTGAGAAATAGAGCCAGATACTTGGGTATAAGCAGTGGTAAGAGGAATCAGCGACCCTGTTTGCACACCGCTACTCATATTTGCTGGAGAGGCCCCATCTTGAGTTCGAACACGGAAGCGGTACGCACCACTGTTAACAAGCCCAGTAACCAAATGGGAAGTAGCCGCAGCCCCCAAACTCAATGTTTGCAGGTTATTAAAATCGGGAGCATTGGTGCCCCAGGTCGCCCCTCCATCGGAGGAAATATCAAAGCGCTGATCGACTAGATCTTGTGCCGTGTCCGCACTGGCAGACCAGGTTAAGTGAACAAAGCCATTACCCACTGCACCAATTAAGCCAGTGACATCTTCCGGCGCGGTTGCATCTGCCACACTGTTATCTATGGCTTTAATGCCAAAGACTTCCACTGGCACACTGCGATTACCACCTTGATCAATAACAATTATCTGATAGTCATAGGGTGAACCCGTTAAAGCGGTGGGGTCGTCATAAGTGGTAACGCCCACAGCCACGGAAGTCAGTGAGTTGTATGCGAATGTACCTGAAGCACGTCGATTGATTTCATAACTGGCGACATCGTTTGCGCCAGCACCGTCGTCACTGGAAGGCCCCCAACCTAAGGTGACACTTCCGCCGTTGTCCTGAGCAGTGTCCACACCGTAAAACTGAACAACTGGAGCTGGCCCATTTTGGTTAACAGTAACCACCAGAGGGGCGCCTAAAGCTTGAGTATTCCCTTCATTGTCTTTGGCTCTAGCGTAAAGTTGATAAATCCCCTCTTCCTGCATACTCCATACGTAAGACCAGCCGCCATCATTTTGTAGCGAAGAAACCACAAACCACTCAATGCCCGCTCCAGAGTCAATGCCAATTTCAATGCGACTAGCATTACCGCTGGAGGTTCCCAGGATCACATAGTTAGAGCCTGAAAGGTGCTGGTCCACCAGGGGCTGACTAATTGCCGCCGAAGGTGCCAATAAATCTGAAGTGGTTTTCTCCACCAGCCATAGCTGAGCGATGGAGGACCTAAGCCCCCGGTCACGAACAATATTTAAACGTAAATCACCTCCGGCATAGGAGTCTGGTGACACCGGAGCTCTGTGTACCGTTGGAGAAGTCGTTGAAATTTTCTGGCTTGCCAAGAGGCTACGCTCATTGGCATCCGTAATTTGCTGGTAAGTGCCCCCTACTGACACGGTGTTATCCCCGTTAATGTAGGTGACAAAAATATCGTAGCGATCTTGCGCGTTAAGCCCTATGTAATCCAATACAACACGGTTCACGTCGTAGAGACTGTCATGCTGGGGCTCTGAGCCCCAGTCTGAGGTGCTTTGCCCTTGAATTACAGTTGGGGCAGGTAGGCTCCCTCTTACTGTGGAACCACCAGCATCAAGGTAACTGAATTTTGTACCCGTTGTACGATAGTCATCAATCAGGAGAGAAGTGATATCCACATTCCCTTGAATGCTATCTCCAGTACCAGGCCCCTGGCCACTTGGGCCGTCTGCTGCCCCCCACCAATTATCCTGGGCGTTAACCGTTAAACTGCTTGCATGAGTATTAATACCATGCCCGGCATTACCAAACATCTCACTATCGGTGACTGTTGCTCCAGCATTATTATTTACGTATATAGCGTCGCCACTGTTTGCGAACAGACGGCTGTTAGTAACCACAGCTGAACCACCTGTTTCAACACTAATTGCGGCTTCAAGGTTACCGTATATTTCCAAGCCACTTAGGTCTGCATTATCGCCATATATACGTAAACCCCGTTCAGCAGATTGGCTAATTTTACTATTGGTCACACTAACGTTATTACCACGAATAACCAGGTTCGCATCGGTTCTGGAATTGCCACCGCCATACTGGATATCCACATACACCAGACTACCCGTTGCAGTAGTTTTAAGCTCAATACCATCCCATGAGCCTGCTGTAGCCCAATTTAGCCCATCACCAGCCACATCACCGCCGGTGTTATCGTCCTTATCTGAAGTAAATGTAATTCTATTTTGCACTGTACCCACAGCAGTAATGGAGCCATTCACCGTAAGGCCGGCACTAGATGCAAATTTAGTAATCACACCAGGTTGAACGGTAAAGTTTGTGCCGGTTTGAGTCGTTAAGTCACTGCTAAAAACATAAGTGTTCGTCTGGTTTACCCCAGAACCAAGCACACTTAGAGTCAGATCGGTTCCCAGACTGCCGCCGTAAGCCCACACCCCTCTCATATCATTCGGGGTCAATGTATTACCATCAGTACTATTGGGTAATGCCGATAAAGGTAAATAGACCCCGCGCCCGTTATTGACTACGAGGTTATTAGAAATAACAGGAACGTTTGTTTGACTTCTTTCAAAGTAAATTCCCCAGAGCGAGTTGTTTTCAATGGTGTTATTGGCTATCTGGGGCGTACCTGTGTATACACGCACACCGTAATCACATTGGCTAATGTCAGAATCGCTAAGGGTCAGGTCGCTGCCAGAGTAATACACCCCGGCATCAGTACAGGAGCGGATAGAGACATTCTGAATTCCCGTTCCCCCTTGAGCTCCATTAAGGTGGATACCATGACCTAAGGTCTTAGAAATCTGCAGATTAGCCAATGTAGGAGCAGCATTTCGTGCATATACCGCGCTGCTGATACGGATATAACTTTGGCCAGCATAGCTGATATTTGCGTGCTCCAAGCGCGTAAGAGCATCAATAACAGAGTCAGAAAAACGGATGCCGTACCAGCTTCCTTTCTGCCCGTAACTCACGCCATCACCGTTGGTATCTCCACCAACACTGTCATCGCTATACGAGGTAAAAGTAATCTTGTCTGAGGAGGTTCCTCCTGCAACCAGTACACCGTCTACCAGCAGACCTGTACCAGGTTTGAACTTAACCAGAGTACCGGGCTCAATGGTTAGACTTACCCCATTAGCGACGGAAACGGTTGTATTAACAACATGGTCATCCGCAGCTCCCCATGTAGTATTACTATTAATTGTCCCATCATGCACTATGGTTGCAGACTCGACATCAACAACAGCAAAAAATAGGATAGGCAAGATAAATTTAAAAGGCGTTCTTTTAAAGAACCCACTTGAACAAACCATAGTGACACCAAAAATTATTACGTTTTTATTTAGCGAGAAAAAACACCGCAGAAAAGATGATAGATTTGGAAGAAGAAAGGCACAGCAAGAGATAAAACTAGAACCATCACTTCACTCCGTTGAATACTCAAATAAATTCCTATTGTCAGCCTCGCGCCACGAAACTTCTTGTGACACAAAATAAATTATAACGCCGAAAAATATAAGTTTTTTTAATTAAATTGTCAAGGCTTCGCTCGTTTTATTCCACCTATTCGATTTATTCCAACAGAGATAAAAACTAAAATTAAAACTGTAACCTTAACTGTAACCTTAACCATATAATAAATATTTGGTTTTACTTTTCTATTAACAACTTAACACACTGACTTTTATGCACACTTTTCAGCTTAATACAGTTTTGATCACACCAACTCACAAGGTCACGCAACTTCTACAATACTAAAAATCGTTGCGGGAGAATTAAAATAATTATTGAACTCTCGGCTAGTTAGTCAGCGGAAAACCTCTAAAGAATTACTTGAACTTAAGGCTATTGGTTCGGGCCGCTCGCGGCATAAGTACATCCCTGCGTAAAACCGCTTAGCTAAAAACAATCCCGTTGGGCGAAACCAATAGACAAACAAAAAAGCCCAAGATAATTTAGCTAGGTCTTCCGGAAGGCGATTCACTCTTCCAGCCTACAATCAACCCGAGTTACGGCGTTTTAAGACCTTCCATACCAACGAAAATTCGCACCAATTCGTTTTAATCTTTCTGACATGCAAGTCCTTTACATTTTTTCACGCAGCCTAAAAAAAGGTTCCATTCCACCACTTCAACTAGTCGAATCACGTATTGAATTAGAACACACCCGAAGTTACAGATAGGGTTACACAAACTACGATTTATCGCGTTATTCGATATTAGTCTAAGATTCCTCACACAATCACCCAAAGTTTGTATGCACTGCCAAACTACGCTTTCAAATAATTTTTGAGTTTTTTATAATGCAACACAATACCTACTCAAGGTTCCAAACGACATATTCAAAAACATGTCAATTAAAAACACATCGTCAACACCATTGTATTTTCGAGCTCACCATCCTATTTTAAAAACCCTGATTCGCGAACTAAACGCAGATTATCAAAGCTGACACTTATATAGCTGCACGGCTTATTTGCCTTACTTTTTTTTAATTTACTCACTCGGCAATCCACCGACTCTCGCACGAAAACTGGAAATCAAAATGGTCCTACCACACTATTCAAATTAGATAAAAATAGAGTCACGAGGGAATTGAAGTTCGTGAATTTAGATGTCCGACAACAGATAGCAAGAGCCCCTAGGCACTATCAACTTATGCTTCTTCGGTCAGTACCGCAGTCACTTCAAGTACTGGGAATTCTGCAAACCATACCTAAATGGTATCCACCAACTGTCAATTAAATCAAGCAACTATATTTTATTTTTACTCCGTCCCTATATCGGGATTTATAATCGTTTTATATCCCGCAATTGGGAAACAAAATCGTACAAACAACTCTCACTTTAACGATATATTTTTATGATTTTACGCTAGGCGCTATTTTAAATATTTTCATTGTGATATCTGGATAGCCGCCCGACGATCTACCCACAATGGGATAGATCACATACAGAACAAAATTTCCCATTAGCTCCTCCCTAGCACGAGAGGCGCCACCCTTTTAATGAATATAGAGTTAAACGGTTGTCCTCTTTTAATCCCAAAGCCGAATACCTTCTATGCTGGAATGGCGAATCCGCGTATAAAACAAACAACGGCAGGCGTATCAATATTTGAAAAGCAATTAGATACACTCATGATCATACACTGCGTGAGTGACAGATAGAGTTACACATAGTACGATTTTTAAAATCATGTCCTTAGTGGGCAAAATCGTGTCATGACCACGGCGATTCTCTGATAGACTAAAATATACTGAACGGGGCCTTACAACGGATTAACATCTTGAAAATGACAAGCTATTGATTCAAGTCAAAACCTATTCAGCGGGATCAAAACGATTCTCATTTACTGAGAATATGGTTCTTTTTTTGCGGACTGGCAATAATAGAATAGCTTGAGCCTTATGGAGCTATTCTCACAACAATTGCTATTTTTACCAATAATGCTGCCTTCTTTATATCAAACTATAAACTCCATTTATAAATGACATACTCGTTAAACGCCAAGCTCACCTTTCCCCTTATCGCCCACACAATCCGTCGTGATCGCTTAATCGAGCGACTGGAAAGTCCCAACACTCATATCAAATGGGTTCAAGCCCCACCGGGATATGGAAAAACAACATTACTCTCGGATTTTTTTACCGCAAGTAAATCGCTAAATTTCTGGTACCAAATTTCGTCCGAAAGTTTAGACCCTAGAGGGTTTTTTGAGTACCTATCTTATGCTGTAAAAGACACATCGGCACAAGAGAAACTAATAGGATTGTTACGGGATTCTCAAATAGCGGACCTAGAGCTGTTTGCGAGACAATTCGCAAGCACCATGTATAAGAATATCTCGGAACCCTTTAATTTGGTCTTCGACGACTTTCATCTAATCCCTGATAAGCACGAAATCAATTCACTTTTCTTAGCTCTGCTGGAAAATTTGCCGGCCCATGGGCGCATATTCTTTGCAAGCCGACTAGGTATTCCACCTTATTTCTCGCGAATGTATGTTAATAGACAAATTGAACTCATCACATCGCAAGATTTGATTTTTAGAGAGACTGAAGCAAAAGAACTCCTCGAAAGTTTAAACGTAACCGATAGTGAAGATATTTCCCGAATACAAATTTCCAGTAAAGGTTGGGCAACTGGTATGGTTATTATGGGAGATGCCTGCGCAAACAACAAACTGAATGAACAAGCTTTTTGCAACTGGGAACACGATTTACTAGACAGCTATTTCTCGGCAGAAATTACACGCAACATAACAACAACTAAATTGAAATTATTATCCAAAGTCAGCGTCTTTCCGTTTTTTACTTTGGAAATGGGTTCCAAACTCTGCAGTGTATCTCTCGATGAATTTTCAGAATTAATAGACAGCCTATATCGGAAAAACTACTTTGTAGAATCTCGTGGAAACACAACCAAAAATTTTCGTTTTCATCCCTTATTTAGAGACTATTTGAATAACAGGTTATTGGATAAAAATGAATTTAAGGACGACAATTTCATACTTCTAGCCAGCCAACTTATGTCAACAGACGGCCAGCTAGTTGAAGCAGCCAATTTACTCACACTAACTCAACATTGGCATGCACTAGCAGACTTGTGTATTAACAATGCCAATTATCTGCTTTCTACCGGTCGTCATAACACTTTAACACGATGGATTGAACCTATTCCTTCAACAGTATTACAAGAAAGGAATTGGCTACAATATTGGAAAGCAAAGGCATTGCTTCCTTTTCACCCACTCGAATCAAGAAGCCAACTCCACGAGCTTCTTAATTTGTTTATTGTCGTCGATGATATTAAAGGACAATACCTCACCTGCGCTGCTGCCGCTGAAAGCTATATTTATGATGCAGATGAGTACCTTTCTTCTGCGTTTTGGGTACACCATCTCGAGAGACTTCAATTACTCATAGAAAACAACGTTGACATAGAGGACGAGAGCATTGTTATTGAAGCATTGCTTGCTCTTATGCAATGGGAACCTTCGAGTCAAATTGACCACGATAAATTACACGAACGTGCTATCGAAGTACTGTTTAGGCTTAAAAAGTCCAGTTTGGGTATTCGACTAGCATCATCCATTGTTCGCTTTTCTATCGTCAATGCTGATCATTCAAGAATTCATTTGGTTCTCAACAAATTGAGAGAATATGCCCAATCCGCCAAAATATCCCCCGTTGAAAAGGTAGTTCTCCACTACGCAATATGTATCGGTTCTTCGATGGCCTGCGACATGCGGTCCGAAGATGGCGAACATCTATTTTCAGCTATGGATGATGCACGTGCGCTGGACATGAAGATTATGCAATTTCAGGCTCAAATTATTTGTATTCAAGGAGGTTTACTATACGGCAATCGAGCAAGGGCTGAAGAACAACTGCAGATTCTAGAGCACGAGATTAGTCCAATAAAAACTTTGGACAAAGCTTACTACTATTATATTTCTGGTTGGCTTCAGCTTAGAAAGGGTAACATTTCTAGAGCACGATCAGAGCTTATAAAATCTCTTTCCTACTCGCAACAAGTCGCCACCTTAGGCCAAGTTTATGCACTATTCCCTTTAATTACATTAGAAATTGAAGAAAACAATTTCGACATAGCTCGAAAACATTTATCAGCGCTGGAGAAGTTAAGCGATTCTACAAACATGAGAATGCCAACGATTAAGCTACTTCTTAGTCAGGTATACTTATCTTTGACGGATAAAAATCTGGATTTGGATATGACCGCACTCAGGCGAGTTTTCGCCTTGTGTAGAGAATTTTCTGTATTTGATTTTATGGGGTTGATACCCCGTGTAATATCTTCGTTATACCAAGCCGCATTGGAAAACGATATTGAAGTAGATCACGTAACTAAAATGATTCAATTTCAATGCCTGCCACCCACCTCGGCAAGTCAGCTTTGTTTAAAGTGGCCCTGGCCGGTTAGAATATACCTGATGGGTGATATTTGCTTTATGAAATATGGCGAATCAGTTACCCCCACTAAAAAATCTGCCAGTAAAGTTATTAGTTTACTCAAATTACTTGTATTACAAAATGGTCAACCAATCCTAGTCACATCCGTTATGGATACGCTGTGGAACAACAAGGACAACGCCAAAGCAGACAATTCCTTTAAAACAACAATTCTTCGGCTCAGAAAACTTATCGGTAGAGAAGCTGTCATTGTGGATAACGGTTATGTGTTGTTAAATAGAAAAAAAGTGTGGGTAGACGCCTGGGCTATTGAACATTCACTAAAAACGCAGGAGCTTTCCCTAGAGGAAGAGTTTAAACGTAATAAGGTTCTAGTGGAGCTCTATAAGGGAAACCTTGTGGTTGAATCCGACGTAGAGTACTGGTTAACGCCTTACGGTGCCAAACTTAACCAAAAATATACTGAACATCTGGAACATTTTGGATTAGAACTAATTGAATTGAAAAATTATGGTGATGCTTACTCGATCTCAGAAGAGTTATTTCGAATTAACGAACTTTCCGACACAGCTTACTACATAAAAATTAAACTCTTGCTGTCTCAAAATGAAAACGCCATCGCAATTAGCACTTACCGCACCTATCAACAACAGCTGTATAAACGATTGTCAGCCCGTCCTTCTCAAAAAATCGAAGACCTTATTAATTCCGTTATATTGAATTAAGGTTCTGTCACGATACAGGGCTTTCGAGGACGGTATGTTAAAATGGCGTGATCAAATCAGACCATCCTAATTAGCCAATCAGGTAAGCCGCTTTCCTCTAAAACTCACTACCCGTACAGTAAACGCCAAACCAATTACCCCCTAGCTTAATGTCACATTCCAAGGTAATAAATCAGCTAGATCATCCTCTCTCGACCTATCGGGTAATTCTGTAAACACATGCTTCAAATACTCGTAGGGGTTTATACTATTGGCTTTAGCGTTTACGATTAAAATATCTAATTCCAGGAAATCCGATTCAAATTTTACGATCTAAACCCTTGTAAACCACAACATCAAAATCAGGCTTCTATTTCTGAACCCCCACATTGAGGGGCTTGTTAATATGGATGTCTGATTTAGCCAGATGTCTGATTTAGCCTTCTATTTCTGAGCCCCCACATTGAGGGGCTCGTTAATATGGATGTCTGATTTAGCCTCTGATTTAGCCTTTTTTAGCTTGGGGGGATATTCGTTCTTACTTGGTAGTTTTTGTTCTGCAAACCAATCACGGCAGCGTCTGATGCGCTAGAACGAGGGCTATCTCCAGGGCGCTCTATGGCTACTGCTCCACTCCCGATTCCAATAGAAGGCAATACACCATTAAAGAAGTTTAGCAATGAGTCAACATCTGCCTGGGTAAAGCCCGTTCCCCGCGCACCTTCAGTCAAGGAGAATTGCTCCAGGTTTACCGGGTTCCATCCGCCAGCAGCAGAAAACGTTGAAATATCATGCTGCCCACCCAAATGAAGTCCAGTGAGGTTTGAATTGGTTATGAAACCTAGATCCCCAGTAATAGTATTTGCACCAGCAATATTAAAAGACCTCAACTCGGTATGCATGTCTTGGATATTCCCCGTTAACATATTACCGCCCTCCAATTTTAACCACCTAATAGCGGTGGGAATACTCCCAACAGTACCTATAATGCTGTTGCTACCACCAACCTCAATATAAATTGTCCGATTATTTCTCAGTCCACCCAAATCTCCGCCAATGGTATTTAAACCGTCTACTTGAAACCAGGATACGTCTGCATGGAGCGTCTCAATATTACCGGATAGCGTATTGTTGCCTGCGAGTATTACTGAGGTAACCTGATCTGGAATCGTACCAACATCACCAGAAATTGTATTTGAGCTACCAGACACGGCTAGGCGCCAAAGGTTTGTTGGTAGTGTACTAACATCTCCACTTATATTATTTGCATAGTAAATGTCAAGCCGGGTTAAGCTGGCAGGTAAATCAGACAAGTCTCCCGTAATACCGACTTCCCCACCAGAATTAAGGAAAAGTTTACGAAGGCCTACTGGTAGCTCAGTTAAATCACCTCTAAAACCAATTCCGGGTGACAAATATAATTCTTCTAGTGCGGCATGGTTGAGCGAGAGTGATGCTAAGGTCGTATTAATTGTTGCCGGATTTTCAAAATCCAATACAACCAAGTTGCTCGCGCCACTGAGTATATCTGTACTAAATTGATACGCAATACCAAGGCCATCAATACCTATTAGAGAGTCGATACCCTCAGAGAAACTGATAGTAACGCTTGTTCCGCCACCGTCACCGTATGTGTAGTCCTCCCTTCCCGCAGATGTAATTGATGCCATGTTCTGATTGGATATTCGTGCAGGCTCGCTGCCATCATTCCAATCGACCAATGCAATACCAGAGCTAAGCGCTAAGCCAATGGAGGCATTACTAAGCGCGCCACTAAACGTGAGTGTCACAGGGTCAATAAAGGTTAAATCATCTACCGCAATAAAGGCGGTTGCATCACTAGAGCCGGTGTCATTAGTGGCTCGAATTGTGTAGTTTAGACCAGCCAGAACTTGCGTTGGCGTACCTGAAATTTCACAGGTGGTTAAATCAGTGGATACCGCAACGGACAAACCTTCGGGTAATGCATCAACCGCTAAGCACGAGGTAAGTGCGCCACCACCTGTATTGGTAAATACCAGCGGAGTAATAGCCTGGGTGTTGATATAAACCGGTAGGCTAGTATCCGCAACAAGTACTGGCGCATTGATTCTCACCGTAATATTCGCTGATGCAGTAACATCGCCAGCGGCGTTAGTCGCACGAACGGTATAGTCTGCGCCTGCCGAAACTTGCGTTGGCGTGCCTGAAATTTCACACGAGGTTAAATCATTGGATACTGCGACGGCTAACCCTGCGGGGAGCGGGTCTATCGCAACGCAAGAACTCAGCTCGCCTCCTCCGGTATTGGAGAAAGCAAAAGGCGTTATAGCTTGACCAACTGTAAATACCTGCGCATCAACATTTGATAAAACAGGCGCATTAATTATTATTGTAATATTGGCAACAGCTTGGGAAGTTCCATCCTCATTTGTTGCACTAACGGTGTAGTTTGCACCAGCCAAAACTTGCGTGGGTGTGCCAGAAATTTCACAGGTTGTTGCGTCTGTAGACACGCCAACGGATAGCCCTTGGGGCAATGCCGTCCCAACCAGATCACAAGAAGTAAGGTTACCTCCACCATTGTTTATCAAAGAAACATTGATAGGCGTTTCTATGCTGAACACTTGTGCCGCCAAATCCTCAAGCAATGGGGGCTGCTCAAATAAACTGTCCTCTACAACAACCTGATAACTCCCAATAATTTCAGTTTCCTGGTTCGCACTCTCTAGTAAAGCAGAGATAATCACACTGCCGCTACTCACGCCGGTTAATACACCTTCGGTATCTACCGTTACAATTGCAGGGTCACTTGACTGAAAACGCAATGTGCCCCCTTCAGGTATTGTTGTTGCATCCGCTGGGTTACTTACCACTTCGCCAATTTGCAGGGTAATAAGCTGACCATCTATCTCAAATACAACCACCTGCGGGCTATTATTAATTAAGGTTACACCTGTGTTGGTTGCTTGAACCAACTCTGTGTTTATTGTGGCTTGTAAACTAAAGAACTCACTGCCTTCAGCCGCACCACTATTAATCAGAGGCACTGCAACCGTTTTCTCTACTTCACCCACCTCGAATATAACGTCACCACGGGTGGACATGTAATCCGTTCCTGCCTCAGCAGACCCTGGCAAGGTGGCATAACTCACAGACAAGGCTTCAGAAGCCGGCGCTAATAGCCGCAATGTAAATATCGCCTCTTGGTCGCTTTCCTCAACGGAGTCACCCACTACACGCACAAAAGCGGGGGCAGGCGTAACATGTAAGAAGGTTGTCGCAGAATTAATATTGCCGTTGCTATCTTCCACACTCAGCCGAAAACCAATTTGGGTTTCTTGCGCTAAATCCGGCACAACAATTTGTGTGGTCAACTCACTGGGGCTAACAATTGCAACTTCAGGGCCGCTAATATGTTGCCAATACACGTTTTGCAGTGTGGTTCCTTCAACCAGTTCCACGCCTCCCACCAAAGAAACCATTACATTTGGGTCAGAGAATTGTCTCTCACCGGCAGACACTTCTGGTAATTGAGAGAGTTCGTCATCTGTAGAAGGCTCTGCCCCTGACTCACCCTCTATGGGTTCACCGTTTTCATTAAAACTCTGAGGTACTGGGGATCCAAAATCACCACTTGTTGAGGCGCTACTGCCGCCCCCACAACTCGCAAGAACAAAAATTGTTGATAGAAAAAAAGCAAAAAAAACTTTTTGAAGTAGAAAGTTCATTATTATTTCCCTGCCGCTTAGGGCCTTGTTAACAGGCCCTGAGGCAAATTCATTGTTTATTTTTAGAGAGCGTCGTAACGGATACCCAACTGCAATTGGTAGGCGTCCAAGTGGTCATACCCAAGTGTTTGAGTGTATTCAACAAATGCAGAGATACCATGCGGAAAGGCCGCAGAGCCGCCTAGAGACAATTCATAAAATGCGCTGCCACCATCATTTTCTACCATAAATACTCTTGATGAATTCGTATCAAATGCAAAGCGCGCTGTTGCAGGGTCTCTATTTGACACTACCTCATTGTGGTACGTAAGCGACATTGTGGGGATAAAAACACCCCATTTACGATTTAAAACGTAAGAAGCTTGAGCCCCCAAAGAAACATCCAACTGATCCATTTCCTGCTCGCCCAATTCCATAGCATAAGGGCTACTGCCCTGCTCACCGTAGGCATCAATCTGATTCAACATATAGTCAGCACGCAAGAATGGCGTTACCGAGAGCGCTTTACGCTCCCATGTCCACTCTGCACGGGTATTTAACGTATTTTGCGTTCCAGACGTGCTGCCTGTGAGCTGCTCGTCAATACTCACGTCTTCATTGCCGTATTGAATATTCCGTGCGGAATCAATATCAATCCACCCTTGGCTAAGCTGAGCGTAAGCGGCAAAGCCATCTTTAAAATACGCGCCAAAAAAACCTAAGGTGGCCAGCTCAGTATCAAGCCCACCGCCATCGCTTTTATAGTCAAGAGAAGAAGCACTGAGGGATGCCATTGCCCCCACTAATACCTGGCTATTTAAAAAGTAATCTCCTCCTATAGTGATGGAGGTACCGCTTGAGTCATAACCACTCTCTAACTCTGTGTACTCCCTGTCTGCTTCATCTAAATGCATACTCGCGAACAAACCAAAACGAGGAGTTGCATCTGAAACATCATCACCGGCTCCTGAGCCGGTAATACTTGCGCCTTGCCACTGGCGACCATTCAGCGCAAAGCTATAGGGCGAGCCACCATATTGGCCAGCCAACTTTTGTTGTTGCACCCTCTGAGATACGGTATGGACCATTGCACGGCTGGAATCTGAAATGACTCGCATTTGGGCAGTGACCTCTTCAGGGGCAATTTGCCTTAACGCAACAGCAAGGGTGTCTGGGTCACTGACAGCCAGAGCTTCCAATTGGTCACAGCGGGCAAGCAATTCAGACTGAGCGGCACCAAGCTCTGCATCGGTTTGGCCTCTTAAATCACTGCACAAACTATCTAGCGTCTCAGCCACGCGGTCTGTATTTCCATCACTCGACTGCTCCCCAAATACGCTGTCCTGAATGATAATGGTCACATCGCCTACAGATTGCTCTGCATTGCTATCAACAACGGTATAGGAAAAGGTGATGGTGCCCCCGGTAAAACTAGGGTCTGCCTGATAAAACACACTGCCATCTGTGTTTAAAGAAGTACTACCAACACTGGGCTGGGTAATTGATGTGACCGTGAGCGTATCTCCATCTGGGTCACTATCGTTGGATAGTACATTAATAGTGACATTACTATTTGTTGGAACTGCGCGCGTATCAGCATTCGCAGTTGGCGGGGCAGCCTGCGCATTGGAACAACTCAATGCGAAATATACTGCCAGAAAAACAAAGACTAATTTATCCATATTACCTACAAAATGACCTACAAAATGACCTACAAAATGACCTACAAAAATTAAATTCTATTAAGAACAGCACAAACTATGAAAGTAGTAACAAAGTTACGTTCGACCAATTACACAATAGTTATTATTTTTTAATATGTGCTGAGTAAACATCCGAGCTTGCTGATCATAAAGCAAAAGCATGTAGAAAGTCATATTTTTTGATGGATAAATCTCTCAAAAAACGCACAACAATAAACGGAGAGGGTGTCTGAACATTCACCTGTATTAGATGTTACTTCCCAAACTCCCATAGTCAAAACCCGTATTTTCTAACCCAATACCCATCGTAAAATACTGAGTGAACCACAAGGCTAATTCGGTCAGTTGTTATGGCAGTTTGATCGAAGCCTGTAGAAAAACAAAAAAGATCGTCACCCTCCCCCATGTGAACGGTATTTTAGTACTCTACATTAAGACTGCCGAGGGTGGTGAGCTTGGTATGGGCTATGACTAACCAAGGTTATCGAATGTTTGGGCAGTATTGCGCGCTACATTATTACCCTAGAAGGGCCTTACACGAAGACAAGCCAGGTGTTCGAGATAAACCGACTTCTCGGCACATTTTTTTAAGGCTATAAACCGTTCCAACAAAACGCTTAAATTTACTTTCGAAATGTTGGGACATATATATCCAATGCTTTGGGTCAATCTCTAAACGGGATAAAATAGGGGGAAGGTTTGATGGGATCACACCACGTTTATCGTCACGAATATGTCGTCCTGTCCAGTCCACCAATTCAAGGTAGTCATTAAGCTTAAAAGGCAAACCTGCTGGCATATTCCTCCTTGGATGACCGACAAAGGGAAATAGGTTTGAGGGTTGTTGGTTTTTGTGGTTTGGATGTGGGGATTTTTTTGCTTTTTCCGCTCTTAATTTAACCGAGGTATAATCAGATTTTTCTGGTGTGGTTGCCATTTTAGCGCGGATAGGGTTCAGGTCTACATAGGCCATACAGGCCGCTAAGGCTTTTTCGTCGAGCAGTGCTTGAGACTTAAATCGCCCCTCCCAAAAACGCCCTGTACAGCCGTCTTCGGCATTGGCTTCACGCGCCACATATTCATTCACACACCGAATAAACCAGCTTATGTCCATAAGTCGGCCACGCCAGGTTTCCACAATATCGTTTAAGGCATCTCGTTCCGCTTTGTCTAAAGACTCACCACGGATATATCGGCGACTTAATAGGTGCCCTTTAAATAGGGTATGCCATTGCTCAATGATTTCTTCGGTACTCCAGGCTGTGGCTTTATCTGAATCCACATGCAGCACCACATGGTAGTGGTTATTCATAACAGCATAGGCACAGACATCAATCGAGAATACGTCTTGAAGCGCTAACATGCGATCTTCTATCCACTGACGGCGGTACTCGTAGCTCTTACCTGTAATAGGGTCTTCGCCACACAAATACGCATGACGAACACAGCGCGTCATGCAGTGATAATAGGGGGTTGCGTCTAGAGAGACTTGTGATTCACGGGTTTGGGTCATATTGAGTTTATTGTATTTTGTTCGAGATTGGAGGTCAAGTTATTATGGGTGTCCTATTAATATTCCAGGTTGGAGATCAAGTTATTATGGGTGTCCTATTAATATTTGCGCTCTACAATTGTGGTGACGCCTAAAGAGTAGAAAATAAAACGCCCAGCATTTTGCACTGGGCGTGTATTTTAGGTTAAGCGGGTTACCTCTGGCAAGGCCACCACTGGGCAGGTGGCGCTGACATTTTAAGCAACTATGCCGTGCATTCACTGGCAATATGCGAACGTCCTTGCTTTATTTCTATTGCGATTAATCAGTTTGCTCGCTACCTGTAAATGTTTAAATATGAGCCTAATGGATTGGTTTCGCTTTCAAGTTCGTATTGCTCAATATCTTTCCATTCGTTTCCATAGCCTTCTTCTGTAGGTACATATAACAAGCTAATTCCATGTTTTGCTTCTAGGCTTCTATTTATTCCGCGATATTTATAGCCTTCTTTTTCTGGTATTTTGAATGTAGTTAATAAGTTGCCATTCATTGCATATTGACATATTTTGTCTTCAGAATAGAGGCTTACAAATAGACTGTTGTTGTCTTCCACAATTATATGGCGGGCTATAGATTGAAAAGATAAAACAACCTTTTTGCCCTTGTAATCCCACAAGAGTTTTGTTCTTGTATTTCTTCCTTCGCCTTCTTTCTTCGATTGGATTTCAATCATTTTTCTTTATCCAATTTTTTGATGCTGGCCACTTCTAAATAAGGATCGTCGATGAAGTCATTGAATTCATTAGGGCGTGCATTAGACCAAGAAGTTTTAGGATCTTTAAACGTTATTTGAGAGCCTCCACCAGAAAGGTAGGTTTTTCCATCAATCTGTGGGCCGACAGGACCTTCATATACATCGAATGGTTTTTTAACCTTATAGGTGACTACATTATCTAATGTAGATTTCCATCCTTTTTTGATTGCTAATTGTTCTCGGCCATACGCTGCATCTGGAATAGTATCAAAAGTTGCGAACTTGCCTGGTATATCTTCCATTCCGGAATCAACAATCATGTTGAAAGTGTCTCCGACTTCCATGTGCTTTACACTTTTAGTGTGATCGTAACCGATAGGCCAAGGCGACTGTTTATCTTTTAATTCTTCGTAAGCAGTAGCGGCTTTAGTTGAGTTTGCAAACTGCCCTTTATGATCCGCTTGGAAAGCATTCCAAGTATTCTCTTTACAGGTAAGCCCAAACGGATCCACCCACCCAATCGGATTCGGCGCATACTGATAGTTATTAATTCCCCCCAACAATCCAATCGGGTCTTGCGTAGTAAACTGCCCTAGCCCTGGATCATAATACCGATGCCGATTGTAATGCAATCCACTCTCTTCATCAAAGTATTTGTTACTTCCCAAACTCCCATAGTAAAAACCCGTATTTTCTAACCCAATACCCATCGTAAAATATTGGGTGAACCCCAACGCTAATTCGGTCAGTTGAAATTTCTCACAGACACTCTACAATCCCCACCCTCTCTTTCTACTCCACTCAACATGAATAGGTTCTACCCCGATATCGCATCGCTGGATGCCTTCACTTTATCTCTCGACTGTTTGGACGAAAGCCTTCCTTGCCAACATTGCAAAAAACATGGACACCTAGTTTCTCATGGCTTTGTATACAAACACCTCTCTTCTGTTAAAAAACAACCCGTTGGTAAACGTATATTGTGTTCAAACCGCTATGGTCGTTCTGGTTGTGGCAAAACCATTCAACTCTATCTTGCCCATCGCTTCCCTTTCTTTCGCTATGGGGCCGCTACACTCACTGTGTTTCTTTCACTCTTAATCCTAGGGCTCTCTGTCAATGCCGCTTATAAAGCCGCAACAAAACAGCAAGGTAGTCGTCATGGTTGGCGCTGGATCAAACGCTTAAAAAGGAGGTTGAGCGACTTTCGTTCGGTCTTAACTCTTCCCGATAAACCCTATCCCGCCTTATTCTCATATCGCTCTAGAATACGTCAACTCCTCCTCCCTACACTCTATGCTCTTATCTCAAAATGGGGCCATAATCTGTGTTCTCATTTTCAAATCCAAGCTCAGTTGAACTTCATTTAACCTCCTTTTTATTGTGAATATCCCAACATCTTCCCAATTTAGCTCCGTAAGTTAAGATCGAGTATCCCATCACTCTCCCCCTTTCTTTTGCGCAACAGGTTATGTCACTTATCGTGTTATTTTTTTGCTCTTATTCTCTGCGGGTGTTTCATCCCAACGTTTTAATCTCATTGTTTTAATCTCAACAACAGCGGAGAAAATAATGCCTCAACCTGTATCCCCAAAACCCCCTTCTTTCGAACTGCGCCTGTCCGTACTCAGTGCAATTGATTACGCACCCGGCGACACGATTCGCCAAAGAATTCAATCCGTGAGTCAACGCACCTTTGTGGATAAGCCTAGCGGCCTAGCGTATCAATTTACTTGGCGCACCATTGAAAGCTGGCTATACCGATTTAAAAAACACGGGATCACCACTCTGGAGAAGAAAACTCGTTCCGATAAACACACCTACCGAAAAGTGAGCGTGAATGAACTCGCCGAAGCCATTCATGAAGTACTGCCACAACTGAGTGTGAACAAAACCGGCGTCATTCCCAAAATAGCCTTATACCGTAAGCTTTTGCAGCACAATGTTGTTTTGCGCTCACAACTGTCACAGACCTCGTTTTATCGGATGGTACGTGAGAATAACCTGATGCAGACCGAACACACTCAAAAACTACGCCACGCCTTTGCTATGCAGTATGCCAATGAGCTGTGGCAGGCGGATACGATGTATGGCCCCTCGATTAAACAACCTGATGGCAAATGGCGTAAAACCTTTCTGATTGGGTTTATTGATGACGCATCAAGAGTGATCACCCATGCTCAGTTCTTTTATCGTGACAACACTGAAAATATGATTGAGGCTTTTCGCTCGGCTTTATTTAAGCGAGGAAAACCAGAACGTCTTTATTTTGATAATGGGTCTAATTACACCTCCAAAGAGATACTTCAAGCCTGTCTCAGACTGAACATTCACCTGTCTCACGCCCCGATTCGAGACGGGGCGGCGAAGGGGAAAATTGAACGTTTTTTTAGAGGGTTTAGAGATAGGTTTTTAGTGCAACACCTTGAATTTGACTCGCTCGAAGATCTCAATGACAAAACACATGAGTGGATTGAACAAGATTACAATACTCAACACCATAGTGGCATTCAAATGGCGCCTCTTGATCGATTTAATCTCGACCGTGAACGGGTTCTATTCTTAACCGACGACGAATATACGGAGGAAGTATTCTTTGTTGAAGAAAACCGTAAAGTCTCTAAAACCAATGTCTTTTCTATTAACAATCAAAAGTATGAATGCCCTGTGGATTTACGTGAAAAGACGGTTCAAGTCCGATTTGACCGAACTCGACGCAACGCTTTTATTGTTTACTTTAATGAACAACGCATGGGGCAAGCGCAATTACTCGATGTACACTTTAATGCCCAAAGGCATCTAAAGAGCCGAGGAGATGACGTATGATTACATCCATCCACGGTGTGACCAAAGAACCTTTTAACCGAAATACGCTTGTTTTACTCCCACAGCAAAAAAACATGCTCGATGTGATAACAATACACGCACAGCAAGGAGGCTTCTCCGTTATTGTCGGCGAACCGGGTGTGGGAAAAACGGTTCTCAAAGAACATATTCACAATCTAGACAATGAACGTGATATCACGGTGGTATGCTGCTCTCGAACATTGCATACTTACTGGCAGATTCTCACTCAATTAGCGGAATCCTTTAAAATAGATGTGCCTGAAAAATCGTTAGAGAAAGAGTTGATAAAAGCGGCATTCAACCATATACAGCAGAGAAAAACGCTGTATATTCTGATTGACGAGGCTCATCTTATTGATATGTTAGTATTGAGAAAATTACGTTTGTTGTTTGAGCAATACCCCAAAAAACATAATTTAATTCTGTTTGGGCAACGCGATTTATTGCATTATCTATCGCTGAATGTGAATCAGGATATTAAAAGTCGGATTACTTACTCTGCCACATTAAAGCCGCTCAATAATGACGATATGGAGCGCTATATCATTAACGAACTCGAAGCCGCTAGGATGGGGATAAATACCTTTGATATGGCCGCTATTGAGTTAATATTGCGCTCAAGTTTTGGCAATTTAAGGCTGTGTAGAAATCTATGCTATGGCAGTCTTATCGAAGCCGCTAGAGAGACAAAAAAAATAGTCACCATTACCCATGTTAACGCAGTATTAGTGCAACCTCATTGGCGTTCACATGATGAATTGATTACACAGCAAGTCTCCTGAATACATCACTCTCCTCGCAAGTCAACCAATAAGATCGAATAGGCTTATCTCGGTCTTATTGGTATCCAGCCAAATTCATCGTAGATACGATTATCTAAAAAACAGGGTGCCATTTTACGATGGGAGTGTGGAAAATTGGCTGTAAAACTTTATTATTCTACGACCAGTAATGCGGGAAAAACTACGATGATAGTTTTGCGCTCTACAACAGAAAACTACGATGGGAATTTTTTGGATCAACTTTGGTAAAGACTACGATGGGAAAATAATAATTAGAAAAAAGTCTACGATGTGAGTGTGGGAAATTGGCCGTAAAACTTCATTATTCTACGACCAGTAATGTGGAAAAAACTATGATGGTAGTTTTCCGCTCTACAGGAGGGCTGTATTGTGGTGACGCCTAAAGAGTAGAAAATAAAACGCCCAGCATTTTGCACTGGGCGTGTATTTTAGGTTAAGCGGGTTAAATGTTATTATCAATAGATTTGACCCCTATTCGTCTCTTTAGATATAGGTTTTTTTAATTTCGTTACGCTGTTCTTGGATAAGTTGGTCGCCTGACCAAAGGTAGCGGGTGGTACCAAATTTATCCTGTTTTTTAATTCGGCGGCCTAGTGGGTCGTAGGTGTATTCGGTGGTTTGGCCGTTTTTTTATTTTAAACGGTCAAGGTCGGTAGCCCCAATTTCTGTAAGTTTCTTAACCCAAAAATATATTTTTAAAGAGCGGCCTAACGTGCAAAGCGTTGAGGGTATTAAGTTTAAATTATCACTCGTTTTTAGGTGCCGGACTTCCTTCAGCAAGACCACCACTAGGCAGGTGGCGCTGATGTTAGGCAATGTGCCGTGCATTCACTGGCAATATGCGAACGTCCGTGTTTTGTTGAACTGTTTCTTTTTTTTCCTTTGGGGTACGTCCCCGATTTATTTTTAAATCGGTGTGCCTCTATCCGACCCGGGTTTAATAATAAGGTCATCATCATGTAGTCTTTTTCTGCACTCGTCCGCGATGTTGGATAATTGGCTCAAATCCGATTTATATTTTTCATATAAACTTTTGTCAATCCGATAGTATTCTTCGTAGTCAGCCCTCTGATTGCTAACGGGAATTGAAATATAGTAATTCCCAGAGTTTTCTTCTATGCCCACTGAGAAATACAGTTCTTTTGAAAAATATAGATCATTGAATTTCAACGTATTGGCCTCATTTTTTTATTTTTGCGGTTTTATAGCGGTCTTTTGGAACGTTACCAGCATCTATAACAGCTTCCGAAGCGCCGTCTGGAAGTTTTCCTCCAGCTAGCCAATATTCATTTGCTCCCGCTTCATTTCCAGACGGTACTCGTAGCCCAAGTTCTTCGGGGCTGTCAAAGTCTACTCGTATCAATTCGTTGCTTTCTAGCATATCTTTTGGCAAACCTAGAGAATCTGCTAAAGCACTTTGATCTCCTTTAGCCATAGACATTAGCTGGTCTGCCTCATGCTGAGGCATAACAAATGAAGTTCCATCTCTTTGCCCTGGGCCGTACTTGTCTAAATTTGATTTGGTCATGAATCTGGAAGCACCGCCAGAAAATTGTTGCAGATGCGACTCAATATATGATTCAGGTAGATATGTCGAAGGATCAGGGCGGTCTCCTTTAGCCATCTCCCGAACTTCTTTCATTTTCTGGAAGCTTTTAGAGGCAGCCGTGCTGTTAGGGAAGTGTCCTTTTGTATTTTTCTGGAAAGTATTCCATTCACTACACGTCAATCCAAACGGATCAACCCACCCAATCGGATTAGGCGCATACTGATAATTATTTACCCCACCCAACAACCCAATCGGGTCTTGGGTCGTAAACTGCCCTACCCCTGGATCATAATACCGATGCCGATTGTAATGCAATCCACTCTCTTCATCAAAGTATTGCCCCTGAAAGCGGATATTATTTTCGATTTCATCCACTTCTTTATAGGCTACATTCCCATAGGTTGTATAACGGGCTTTCCAAACAATGTTTCCTTTGCTATTGGACAACTCCTGCGGGGTACCTAAATGATCGAGATGGTAGTGATAGACTTCGCCATCCTGCACCATGGCGAGTGGTTTAAAGCTTTCGGGTTCGTAAATATAGGTTTTTTTGATTTCGTTGCGCTGCTCCTGGATAAGCTGGTCGCCTGACCAGAGGTAGCGGGTGGTACCAAATTTATCCTGCTTTTTTATTCGACGGCCCAGTGGGTCGTAGGTGTATTCGGTGGTTTGGCCGTTTTTTTCTATTTTAGTCAGTTGGTTGTTGAGGTTGTACTGGTAGCGGGTGATGAGCTTGCCACCCCTGCCCCGTTTTTCTTGTATTAGGTTGCCGCGTTTGTCGTAGGTAAAGTGACGGTCGCCTTGAAGGCTAAGGCGGTTGCCTTTGGTTTGATTGTTGTTGTTTTGGTTGTGGTATTTATTTTCGGCCCATTGTTTTTGCAGCCGTCCCATGGGGTCGTAGTGGCTATGGGTAGCCGCCTACGATGGTAATTTTGCGCTCTACAGTTAAGCGGAGTTAAATGTTATACCAATAGATTTGCCCCCTATTCGTCCCTCTCCTTGATCCCCGATCGTCCTTGTAATTTTAGTTAAAATTAAATCCATCTGACCTGTTTTATTTACTTATTTATTTTTTTTATTTTGCAGCCTTTAGAAGTCAATATCTTTACTAATTGTTCCTCTGTTTTTAAATTTTCTATAGTTCCATTCGAGATGTATTTACCAAACCATTTGCAGTTTGATTCATCGAACGTTTCCAGCCAGTCAGATAAATTAATGCTTGAGATGGAAATTGTTCCGCCCATTAAACCGTGTCCGTAGCCTTCCTCGATGAGTATTTTTTTTTGTTCAAACGAGTAAGCCACTAGTTTTGGCCATGCGCTACTATTAGATTCGTTAGGCTGTCTTTTATCTACCTTTGCAATGACATAGTAGGTATTTTTCATATCTATTTCTCCGGCAAAATATCGACTTTATCGAAGTGAATAGTTTTTCCTTCCGTATGCAATTGTGCAGCGCCTCCATCCCCATATTCTGGGTAAGCTTCAGCAATCGGTTCTAATTGAGTCTTATCTTTGTCTCCATACATATAAGGAACTCTAGCTTGCAGTTCTCCATCCTCATATAATTGGAGCGTGTCAAACTCCCCTCTAAGTCTCGCATCACTCCAAGAACCATCACCTGTGTGGTCAGGCCCAATTTCAGGCCCTTTTACCTGAAACGCATCTCTTGCTTCAACGCCAGTGTCATACTTTTCAAATCCAATATAAGTCGTTGGGGCTGATTTATTTTCTATCGTCATTGGGGCAAATTTATTGACTTTCCCATCATCATCTTTGTATCTCATATACCTGTAGCCGGTACTTGGTAGAGTGGCTTCTGGTCCAGAAGGCCCAACATAAAAATCAGGTTTTGAATTTTCTTCCTTACAACTCAACCCAAACGGATCAATCCACCCCGTTGGATTAGGCGCATACTGATAATTATTTACCCCACCCAACAACCCAATCGGGTCTTGGGTCGTAAACTGCCCTACCCCTGGATCATAATACCGATGCCGATTGTAATGCAATCCACTCTCTTCATCAAAGTATTGCCCCTGAAAGCGGATATTATTTTCGATTTCATCCACTTCTTTATAGGCTACATTCCCATAGGTTGTATAACGGGCTTTCCAAACAATGTTTCCTTTGCTATTGGACAACTCCTGCGGGGTACCTAAATGATCGAGATGGTAGTGATAGACTTCGCCATCCTGCACCATGGCGAGTGGTTTAAAGCTTTCGGGTTCGTAAATATAGGTTTTTTTGATTTCGTTGCGCTGCTCCTGGATAAGCTGGTCGCCTGACCACAGGTAACGAGTGGAGCCAAATTCATCCTGTTTTTTTATTCGGCGGCCCAGTGGGTCGTAGGTGTATTCGGTGGTTTGGCCGTTTTTTTCTATTTTAGTCAGTTGGTTGTTGAGGTTGTATTGGTAGCGGGTGATAAGTTTGCCGCCCCTGCCCCGCTTTTCTTGTATTAGGTTGCCGCGTTTGTCGTAGGTAAAGTGACGGTCGCCTTGAAAACTTAGGCGGTTGCCTTGGCCGTTTTTATTAGGGTTATTTTGTTTGTTGTTTTGGTTACTTTGATTGCTTTGGTTTGGTTGGTTTTGGCTTGAATCGAGAATATTGCCCGCAGGGTCAAAGTGAAATGTTTCTTGGGTGATTTTGCCGTCGTTTATGGCTTCGCTGTGTTTTAGGCGGTTAAGCAGGTCGTAGGCGTAGCGTGTTTCTACCGGCCCGTCTTTTATGCGGTTTAGGTTGCCAAAGGTGTCGTAACCAAATTCCCGGTGTATGGGGCTGGGCTGTTTGTTGTTTTGGTTACTGGTATGTTGTTTTTGCAGGCGTCCTGTGGGGTCGTATTCGGATTGGGTGGTGAGGTTGCCTTGCTGCCGTTGGGTTTCCCGGCCCAGGTTGTCTCGTTGGATTTGGGTAATGGTATTGCCGTTAAGGGAGGCTTTTTCCAGTTGTTGCTGTTCGTTAAAGAGGTAGTGGATGGTTTGTCCGTCGGGTAGGGCAATGTGTGAGCGTTGACCGGGCCAGACATTTTGGTAGGTGATGTCGCGCATGGTGCTTTTTATGCGCTGGTTGTGTGGGTTGATGTCGCAGCTATGTTCTTGGCTGAGGTTGCCCAGTAGGTTGTATGTAAAGGCGAGAAATTGGTGGGGGTTGTAGGTTTCGATTAACCGCCCCATGGGGTCGTAGAGGTAGCGGCTGCGTTCTTCTGTGCGCGGTGTTGAAGAGACGGTGCGGCTGGTTTTGCTGGTCATATTGCCAACGGCGTCGCGTTCAAAGTCGGTGATGATGTCGCCGGCGTCCATATGGCGGATAAGTTGGCCAGCTTTGTTGTATTTGTAGTGTTGTGTGCGGCCATCGAAGCCGGTTTCTTTGATCAGGCGTTCGTTGCCGTCGTAGGTAAAGTGGTGGCGTTGGTGGTTTTCGTTGGTAAGGCCGGTGAGGTTGCGTTCTGTGTCGTATTCGTAGTGGAGGCTGTGGCCTTCGGGGTTGGTGCGTTTGGTTATTTGGCTCAGGCCGTCGTAGTCAAATTGGGTGAGGCGGCCTTGGGGGTCGCTGTGTTGTGTGAGTTGGTCGTTTGGGTTGTAGGTATAGGTGGTGGTTTTCCCCCCTGACCCAATTATGCGTTCTATTTGCCCAGTTGGGGTGTAGTGGTAGTGGGTTTTGCCTGCGAGTATTGCGCCTTTTAGGCGCAGTTCGGATTGAATGATTTGCCCCCAGGCGTTGTAGGTGAGTAGGCGGGTATGGCCGGCTGGGTCGGTGATGCTTTTGAGTTCGCCTTGGTCTGTCCATTGATACCGGCTGTGGGTATTGCCCGGTGTGGTGATGTGGGTGATGAGGCCCTGTTGGTTGTAGCGGTATTCGGTGCGTAGGCCGTAGGGGTCGGTGGTGGCTTCAAGTTGGCCGAGGAGGTTGTAGTGGTATTGCCATCGGGCGTTTGCTTTGTTGGTATAGCTGGTGAGTTTGCCTTTGAAGTAGGTGTGGTGTTCGCTGTGGTTAAGGGCGTCTCGGTGGCCTGTGGGGCGATTTTCGCTGTCGTAGTAGGTGGTGGTTTGCTGGCCTTCGGGGTCGGTATGGGCAATTTTGCGCCCGTTTTCATAGGTGTATTGGTGGCGGTGGCCTTCGGGGTCGGTTTCTTCGGTGATCTGGCCGTATGGGTTGTATTTGAAGGTGGTGGTATAGCCTCGGCTGTCGGTGGCTTGGCTGGTATGGTTTTTGGGGTCCCAGGTAAAGCGGTAGTCGTAGATGCCGTTGTCGCCCCAGTTGCGCAGGCAGCGGGCGGTGTGGTCGGTGCCGTCCCATTGGTAGTGGTAGTTGAAGCCGGTGGTGAGGGTGCGTTGGGTCAGTAGGTGGTGGCTGTAGGTGTAGTCTTCTCCAAGGTTGTTGGCGTTGCGCTGGGCGGTGAGGTCGTTTTCGCTGTTGTAGTGGTATTCGGTTATTTTTTTACGCTCGCCGCTGGTGGTATTGTGGAGGTGCAGTTGGCTGATTCGGCCCTGTGGGTCTCGTGTGAGTTCAAGGGCTTTGCCCCAGTTGCCGGCAAGGCGGGTGAGGCGGTTGTGGGTGTCGTAGTGAAGCTGGATAAGGTAGCCCTGGCCGGTATGGGGCCGGTAGTGTGGGTGGTGTATTTGGCTGAGCCGGTAGTATGGGCTGCCGGGGCTAAGGGCGGTGAAGAGTTTATTGGGTTGGCCCAGTTCTTTGAGGGTAAAGTGGTCGCTGCTGGGGTGTTCTAGGCTGAGCCCATTGGGAATGTTGCGGCTGTCTTGCCCAATTTTGGGGCGATGGAATGGGATGCAGCGGCCTTCGTGGTCGTGCAGTTCTACGCGGGTATCGGTGAGGGTGAGAGTATCGCAGGCGCTGTGGGTCCAGCCGCAGCCAAGGCCGATGTGGCGGGTGTGGCTGGAGCGGTAGGTACGTGTCCAGGTAAAGGGCACGGGTCCGGGCAGTTGGGCGTCGTCGAGGCTGAGCAGTTCTTCACCGGAGACCATGCTGATGGGGCAGCCACGGGTTTCGGTTTCGGCGGCGGGGGCGGCGCCGGTTGGGGCGTCTGGGGTGGTTTTGGCGGCTTGGATATTGTTGAGTGTGGGCAGGCTTTCGGCGGTGGGGGGCGGTATGCGTTGGCCGAGGTCTTTTGCTGTGGGGCTGTCGAGTATGGGTTCTTTGGGGGCACGGGTGCTGGCGGATGACGCCGGGGTGCTAACGGCCAGTCGCTGCCGGTATATAAGGAGGTCGCGGCGTGTCAGTTTAGCGAGCAGTTGTTGGCGAATGTTGCTGTCGGAGAGGGGCGGCGGGTCATTGTTTAGTTGCAGGGCGAGCCAGAGTGTTTTCCAGGTGGGGTGGGAGCTGGGTTTGGCGCCCTCTAGTATAGGTTGGTATTGGTTTGTATCGATTTTTATGCCGGAGGCGGAGGCTTTTTTTGCTGCGGGCAGAAGGGTGTAGCGTTTGCCGTCCTTGGTAATGTGAGCGCTCATGGTGTGGTGCTTCCTGTTAGATTCTGGCTATATGTTGGGCTTTACTCGCTGTGCTTAACCCGTTGGGTTGCTGCATTAGGGGAGTAAAGGCTAAACAGCAAGAAAGCGGTTTAGCTACAAAACTGAATATTAAGTAACTTTTTAAGAACTTTTAAGTAGTTTTGGAAATATATCATAGGGAGGTTGGCGGAGGGAGAGTGATGTCGTATTTTTGAATAGGATCACACTTAATGGCGCGCATTACCCCATCTGCGGATTTAATGGTTAAAAAAAGCGCGATGTTATAATGTAACAAAGCCTGTTTTCTGGGTTATTGTTATGGTTCCCGCGCATTATCTAACTAATGCGAATAAAAATAACGCAGGCTTAGGCTTTGCTAGTTTGCCTTAAACTCGATTGCATCGGTTTTATCTGGTTTTTAAACTGCCCGAGCCTGAGTTTTTGCCTGGGAGGCATTTACTTGTGGGTCTTTTAGTTGTGGGTCTTTTAGTTGTGAACCTTTTGATTGCAAACTTTTTGATTGCAAATTATGGGGTTCACGCGCAGCGGCCATAATCGCTTTTAACCCCGAACGAATTAGGCGGACTTGCTCAACCGCAGTGACTCCTTCTGGAAAGTGGCTGGGAACCACCCCTTGAGGATGTATTGGACTTCCCTCAACCACTAGACGGAAACCCGTACTGTGATAAGCGGAAGCGGCTTTTAAGTCTACATTCCAAGCATTAAAGTCCATGATCTCTACCTTATCGGTTAGTTTCGGTACAGCTCTTTGTCTAAGAGCTGTGGTGTACTCTACTCCTACACCACAGCAATTTCGATAGAGAATCGGAAACAAAAAGCCATTCAATATGGCTGAAAGTCTAGTTGAAATTACGCTTATTCCCACTCAATTGTGGCGGGCGGCTTGCTTGAAATATCATAAGCGACACGAGAAACGCCGCTTATTTCGTTGATAATGCGATTGGAGACTTTTTCAAGTAGTTCGTATGGAAGGTGAGCCCAGCGGGCGGTCATAAAATCGACGGTTTCTACTGCACGAATGGTAATAACCCATTCATAGCGACGCGCATCACCAACCACGCCTACGGATTTTACGGGGAGGAATACGGCAAAGGCTTGACTGGTTTTGTGGTACCAATCAGCCGCTCGGAGTTCTTCAATAAAGATAGCGTCGGCTTCGCGCAGTATGTCGGCATATTCTTTTTTTACTTCACCGAGTATACGAACACCTAACCCTGGACCTGGAAAGGGGTGTCGGTAGACCATATCGTAGGGTAAACCCAATTCAAGGCCGATTTTTCTCACTTCGTCTTTAAAGAGTTCTCGCAGGGGCTCAACGAGGGACATTTTCATGTCGTCGGGCAAACCTCCAACATTATGGTGAGATTTTATAACATGGGCTTTGCCGGTTTTAGCGGCGGCGGATTCGATTACGTCGGGGTAGATGGTGCCCTGTGCCAACCAGTTTACGCTCTGTAACCTATTGGCTTCTTCGTCGAAGACTTCGATAAAGCTATTGCCGATGATTTTACGTTTTTGTTCTGGGTCACTGATGCCTTTTAGTTTGTTTAAAAACAGGGCTTCTTTGTCCGCTCGAATCACTTTTACGCCCATGTTTTTTGAAAACATGTCCATAACTTGGTCGCCTTCGTTTTTACGAAGCAGGCCGTTATCGACAAAAACGCAGGTTAGTTGGGTGCCAATGGCCCGGTGCAGCAAGGCGGCGACAACGGATGAGTCAACGCCGCCGGATAGTCCTAGCAAAACTTTGTCAGAGCCCACTTGTTCTCGAACTCGCGCAATGGCATCTTCAACGATATTGGCGGCTGTCCAGAGTGCGTCACAGCCACATTGCTGAAGTACAAAGTGTTCAAAAATACGCTTTCCTTGCAGGGTATGTGTGACTTCGGGGTGGAATTGCACACCGTAAAACTGTTTTTCAGGCGAGTAGATGCCTGCTACTGGGCAGGATTCAGTAGATGCCATAAGTTGGAAGCCTGCGGGCATTTCCACTACTTTGTCGCCATGGCTCATCCAGACGTCTAACAGGGCTTCGCCAGACTCGCCAACATGGTCTTTTATATCCTGAAATAGAGCACTTTGCCCTTTTACTTCCACTTGGGCGTAGCCAAACTCACGAATACTGGAGCCCTCTACCCGACCACCAAGCTGTTCGGCCATGGTTTGCATACCGTAGCATATGCCCAGTACTGGGACGCCCATTTCAAATACAATTTCAGGGGCACGGGGGGAGGGTCCCCCTGCGGTAACAGATTCAGGCCCACCGGCGAGGATAATGCCTTTAGGGGCAAACGCTTTTATTTCTTCTGCGGGCAGAGTAAACGCACGAATCTCTGAGTAGACACCCATTTCTCGAATGCGACGAGCAATAAGTTGGGTGTACTGTGAGCCAAAATCTAAAATTAGTATGCGCTGAGCGTGAATATCTTGGGACATAACCACTTCTTTAGGGTAAAAATTATAATTGGATAAATAAAATACAGTCGGGTAAATAAAATATAGCTGGGTAAATAAAATACAGTCGGGTAAATAAAAAATAAGGCGGTCACTTGAACCGCCTATGGAGCCTGTGTACTTATTACCTGTCTATTTATTAGGGGGGCTATCTGCCCGAAACCGGGTAGTTAGGTGCTTCTTTGGTAATGGTCACGTCGTGAACGTGGCTCTCTCCCATTCCCGCAGCGGTCACCCGTACAAATTCAGGTTTGGACCTCATGGTATGAATATCAACAGACCCGGTATACCCCATTGAGGCACGCAGCCCTCCCATAAGTTGGTGAGCAATGGCCGCTACCGGGCCTTTGTAGGGAACGCGCCCTTCAATGCCTTCGGGCACCAGCTTTTCCATACCTTGGCTGGAATCTTGGAAATAACGGTCAGAGGAGCCTTGGGTTTTCCCCATGGCCCCCAACGAGCCCATACCACGGTAGGATTTATAGGTTCGCCCTTGGAATAATTCCACTTCTCCTGGTGCTTCTTCCGTACCGGCAAACATGGAGCCCATCATCACGGCATGTGCCCCGGCAACAATTGCCTTGGCAATATCGCCAGAGAAACGAATTCCACCGTCGGCAATAACGGGTATGTCGGTATCTTTAAGTGCTTCCATTACGTTGGCAATGGCACTCACTTGGGGAACACCAACACCCGTAACAATGCGAGTTGTGCAGATAGAACCTGGGCCAATACCTACTTTTACGCCATCGGCACCGGCTTCGACTAGGGCTTTTGCCGCCGCCGCTGTGGCGATGTTGCCACCAATAACGTCAACGTGAGGGTGCTTTTTTTTGATTAGGCGCACCCGGTCAATCACGTTTTGCGAATGCCCGTGAGCGGTATCCACCACCAGTACGTCAACACCAGCATCCACTAAGGCTTGTACTCGTTCATCGGTATCGGGGCTAGTACCAACCGACGCACCAACTCGAAGGCTGCCATTGGAGTCTTTACAGGCATTGGGGTAGTTTTCGGCTTTATTAATATCTTTAACGGTAATCAAGCCACAGAGGTCGAAATTGTCGTTTACCACCAATACTTTTTCAATTCGGTTTTGGTGCAGCAGTTCTAGCACTTTCTCTGAGCTTGTGCCCTCTTTGACTGTAACGAGTTTCTCTCTTGGCGTCATGATGCTGGCAACGCTTGCATTGAGGTTGGTTTCAAACCGAACATCACGCCCAGTGACAATGCCGACAAGGTCTTTGCCATCCAGTACGGGCACACCTGAGAAGTTATGTTTTTTGGTCAATGCGATCAGTTCGCTAATGGTCGCGGATGATTCAATGGTAATGGGGTCTTTCACAACCCCGGCTTCAAATCGTTTTACGGCCCGCACTTCCTTAGCTTGTTTTTTGATGGCCATACTTTTATGAATAATACCAATACCGCCCTCTTGCGCCACGGCAATCGCCAAAAGGGCTTCGGTAACGGTATCCATGGCCGCCGAAACCAGGGGAATATTAAGCTGAATATTGCGAGTCAGTTTAGTCTGTAAAGAGACGTCTTTAGCGGTCACTTTAGAGTAACCTGGAATCAGTAATACATCGTCAAAGGTGAGAGCTTCTTGAGCAATCCTTAACATAAATCTGCCGCCTTAGTGTCCAGAGAGGGTTCGTTAAGAAAAACCCAGCATTATAGGCCCTCTCAGCCAGTCGGTAAATGGCGTGGCCACACTATTCAACCCCTCAGGAAGTTTTAACGGTCATATTACTAGACACTGGGGGAATCATGGCTACAATGCCGCTGCATGAAAGACTTATTTGAAACCAGGGCAAGCGAACAAAACTCGGGGCGAAAGGTTCTGAGTGTGTCGCAGCTCAACCGCAAAGCAAAGCAATTGCTAGAGGTTCATCTTCCTTTGGTATGGGTCGAAGGCGAAGTATCGAACGTTAGCCGCCCCTCTTCTGGCCACTGGTATTTTACTCTTAAAGACAGCAGCGCACAGGTTCGTTGCGCTATGTTTAAAGGCCGAAATTCACAGGTTAAATTCAAAATAGAGGAAGGCACGCAAATTCAGGCAAGAGCCAAGGTGAGTTTATATGAGGGCCGAGGTGACTATCAGTTAATTGTTGAGCATATGGAAGAGGCGGGCTTCGGTTTGCTGCAAAAAAGGTTTGAGCAGCTTAAGTCCCAGCTCCAAGCAGAGGGGTTATTTGAGGCTTCTTTAAAAAAAGCCCTACCTGCCCTGCCGACCAATATCGGCGTTGTCACTTCACCTACTGCGGCGGCGTTACAGGATGTTTTGTCTGTTTTAGAACGCCGTTTTCCTCTTAGCCTAGTAACGCTTATCCCCACTCCGGTCCAGGGTGAAGGGGCGGATAAACAGATTATTCAAGCTTTGCAGCGCGCGGACCAATCCAATTTGTTCGATACGCTGTTGCTGTGTCGTGGGGGAGGTTCCATTGAGGATTTATGGTCCTTTAACTCAGAGGAGCTTGCTAGAACCATTGCTAAGCTGAATACGCCCATTGTCTCTGGGGTTGGCCATGAGGTGGATTTTACTATTGCGGATTTTGTCGCAGATGTGAGGGCTCCTACGCCTTCAGCCGCCGCAGAACTTATTGCACCATCAAAAGAAGATTTTTTAGCCCAGCTAAAAGGTATTGAGCTTAAGCTTGTTAACGCTATAGACAAAAAACAAAACCAAAATAAAAATAAACTGGAGCTGCTGCACAGCAAATTAAGGCACCCCGGAGAGCAAATTCAGCAGTGGCAACAGCGCTTGGATACGGTGGAACTCAAGCTAAAGGCACTATCTGAAAAGTCCTTGTTCGACTGTTATTCAACACTTAACGAGTACAAGCTGCGTCTTTCCCAGCACAACCCTGAAAAAAAACTGTCTCTATACCGGCAGTCACTTTCCCATATAAGTCAGCGATTAGAAACGGCTTGTATTAATAATGTAAAAAAGAAAGAGAGCACTCTACAGAAGTATGCCCAAGCATTAAATATTGTTAGTCCTCTCGCCACTCTAGCGAGAGGCTATGCTATTGTACAGGATAAAAATGAAACTATTATTCGTGAAGCAAATAAGTTAACAACAGGAGAAAATGTCAATTTAACCTTGGGTAAAGGTTCCGCAAAAGCGACCATTACACAGGTTAACTCAACGGATTAACGTCAAAGAAATTAACGTAAGCTAAGGGGCTCATTATGGAACACAACATAAGTCATATAGCCGTCCCTTACTTAAAGGAAGTGATCGCATTTTTAATAGCGGTTGTCCTTATTATTCCAATATTCAAAAAAATTCATATTAGCCCAATATTAGGCTTTTTAGCTGTGGGGGCCTTAATTGGCCCCTACGGTTTTGCGGCTATATCGAATACAGAACAAGTACAGGATATTGCCGAACTTGGCGTGGTTTTCCTTCTCTTTACGATTGGTTTAGAGCTTTCTTTTGGTCGCTTAAAATCCTATTACAAACTTATTTTCGGCCTGGGGGCCACGCAGGTTATTCTTTCCGCCCTCGCCATTGGTTACGTCGCCTATTTGTGGGGCAATAACTTAGAGTCTTCTATTATTATCGGCCTGTGCTTAGCGCTTTCTTCCACGGCAATGGTTGTCCAGCTATTAAAAGAGTCCGGGCAAATGTCTTGCACTCATGGCAGAAGCAGTTTTGCGGTATTGCTCTTCCAGGATTTAGCGGTTATTCCCATTCTTATTTTAATTCCTGTGCTGGGCTCTTCCGATGACAATAAAAATATTGTGTTAAGCCTTGGCAGTTCATTACTTCAGGCTATTTTAGCTGTTGCGCTTATTGTTCTTCTGGGGCGTTATGTACTTCGCTATTTGTTCCGAATGGCATCGAATACACATAGCGTTGAAGTTTTTACGGCAACCTCCCTATTAAGTATTCTCGCTATTTCCATGGCGACGGGGCTCGCGGGATTATCCATGGCCTTAGGCGCATTTTTAGCCGGGTTGCTACTTGCCGAGACGGAATACCGCTACCAACTTGAGGTGGAAATTGAACCCTTTAAAGGTCTATTGCTAGGGTTGTTTTTTATGGGTGTTGGTATGAACCTGGATTTTCTCTCCGCATTCCAAAATGGGTTTTGGGTTGTCTTTTCCGTTCTTGGCCTTATCGGCATAAAAGCCATAATTGCATCCGTTCTTGCCAGGCTTTTTAAATTGTCCTGGGTAAACGCAATTCGAACAGGGTTATTACTGTCAGAGTCAGGGGAATTTGCTTTTGTTGTTATTGGCCAAGCGTCGCTATCATTTGACCTTATCAATACTGAAATAGCCCAATTTATGGTAATTGTAGCGGGGTTAACGATGATAATGACCCCGGCTCTTTCTGCAACTGGGAATCTGTTGGCAAAATTAACCGCAGATAAAAACGCCGACATTCCACCAACGTCACCAGAAAACCTCGATCAACTTAACCATCATGTGATTATTGCCGGTTATGGTCGAATAGGAAAAACGGTTGCCTCCGTATTAAAGAGTCAGTCCCTGCCCTATGTGGCTTTGGACTTAAACGCCCAAACGGTAAGAGATTATCGAAAACAAGGTGAACCCATTTTTTACGGGGATGCAACTAGGCACGAACTTCTCCGCAACGCAGGAGCAAATAACGCATCGGTATTAATGATTACAATGGACGAACATAACGCTGCCGAGAAATCGGTAAAGACAGCCAAAAAACATTGGCCAGAACTGCCCATTGTGGTGAGAGCGAGAGATACCGAATATACAGACGAATTACTGGCCGCTGGAGCTAACGCTGTGGTGCCCGAACCCTTGGAAGCCGGCCTGCAACTTTCCAGTTATGTCTTGCAATTTACAGGCTTAGCAAAACCTGAGGTTGACGCCTGCCTCGAACTTATTCGTAACCATGGTTATCAGGAACTTTGTCTTCTCGACTCAATTGAACCTAAAACCATAGTTGAACCTAGAAACTACAGTTGAAACGCATAAAAAATATCAAGATTAAAACCATCAGACGTTTACTTGAACATTTGAGCGACCACTGGCAACCCCAAAGCTAGAACAACACTAATCGCTAAACCTGCAAACGCTTTTGCTGCATCTTTTGCCAAAAGCTGAGTACTGTCTTTTAAGGTTGGGGCATACATATGCAGGCTAATGGCAACCTGTCGCCCCGCCAATAAACCTAAGAATACCCAAGTGGTACTCATCGGCATATTACTCCACTCTTTAAAGACTAAAAGAATAAATGCATAGATAATATCTATGATTGTTGCGGCGCGAACATCCGCTGTACCTGTTTTTTCATTGACGATTTGTTGAATCGCGCCGCCCATTTGAAAAAAAACATACCCCTGCAATATAACCAAAATAAATGTGGCAAAGATTAACCCTTCACCACTAATTGAACGCGGCATATATACGAATATATTGGCCAAGTCTTGAATCAGCCATTGACTCCAAAGAAATGCCGTTGAAAACCATTGGAGAACAACCCAATAACAGGAGATGGGGCCACCTTTTGTTCGTTCAAAATACTCCGTCGCTCTACTAATAACAAAGCGATAAACAAGCATTGCCACAACAAATGCAACTAAATAACCCCAGGCAGACTTAAATAACATTGCGTCGATATTTTTTGGGTTAAATACAGCCAAGACTAAAAATGTTGTACTAACCGGCACACCGTATCGAGTTAGAATCAATATTACTAACGGTGGTATTACGTGATACCACTGGATGCCTCCATCGGGTATAGGGAACTTTTCCAATCTCCCGTAGGCGGGGTCTCCTCCATTGACCCACCAACTATAAAAAACAACCATGACTAAAATGGAACCCGCGTAAAGCCATAACAACCACCAAGGGCGCTTTGAGTTTGAGGCGATAAAGGTTCCAAGAGTTTGGATTGAATCGTTAGAGATTATTGAGTAAGACGCTAGAGTGAAGCCAACCATCATTAAAACGGTGGTAAGATCCATAAGGCAGCCCTTATACTTTTCCAGTTGGTATAGTCTTGTGAAGGTCGCGTACAGTATATCGATCTGTAGCGTTGAAGCCAGTTTATTTTAAAATATAACCTGCCGCTCAGCAGAATATTCGTCATTAAAATAATTGAGCGTCTTACTTATCAAGCGAACAACTTCAAAGCAACCAACGAAAAGGTTTTTGAATTGACTCACAGTATCGAGCCGACCATAATTGACAGAATCATGGTCATGGACGAAATCGAGCTATTGGATGCGATATTGAGTGGGAAAATTAAGCCGCCCTCGACTACCAAATACCCCCCCAACCAAACCAGGTAACAATCACAATGGAAAATATTGCAGTTATCGTATACGGAGATTCGGCGCCGGCCTTTTCTTGGGCTACAAAGACCCAGCAATTGCAACAATGCGAGAGTCCATATGGAAAATGGCGTTTAAAGCAAAACGAAAAGTGACATATCACCAAGTGGTGCAAACAGAAGTGGGCGCTATACAAACCGATGACCTCAAGTTAGGCGCGATTACATCTCAACAAGCCGATCTGCGTAAGAGATTTACTACCAACGCTTTCATTAAAATTTGGGGCTGTAATTCCGGGGTGAAAGGCTGGGTTTACAGTGACAATGGCGTTGTTGATTCGGGCGATGCATCGGAAGCCTATTATTGGCGAGCCTTTAACGAATTCAATGTGCCAAAACCTTCAATAGCCCAAGCACTTGCCACTTTCTTTAACCGCAAAGTCTACGGGGCGAGAAATGGAGCCAGCATTGAAGTGAAATATAAGAAGAAATGGATCAGCTCACAACATTATAAAAACCAAGTGGGACATTGGCCGTCAGGAAGTTTGCCTCACCGACTTGTACCAGATAAAGGAGCCTACAATGAATACCGTCCATAAGCATGTTTTCATCGGGCTGTTATTCGCTATTTCCACGACATGCGTATATTCCAGCGATCAGCAAGCGCAAAAAAATTCAGTTCAACTGTGTGATAAAGCAAAATATGGCCAGCTCAGTATTGAAAACACACCAATTACTGATCCATATATCAATGCCTATTTACTTGACTGTGCGGTATCGGTTGTTATCTCCGAAGTGAGTTTTCATAGCGGACCACACAAAGGCAATAATGTTAATAAAAAAAACAAAAAAATTATTGCCAACCATTTTCTTTCGCAAACGTTGGACTTGTCTTATAGAAACAATGACGGTGATAACGTGCTTATGTCTGTCATCACCTCGTTTCTTCCCGAAGTCTGGAAAGAAAAGGCGGTTATCACTTTGTTGGAGAAAGGCATCGATTTAAAGGAAAAAAACCATAATGGCGATTCTGCTTTGGACATCGCAAGGTTCAAAGGGAATAAGCGCATCATTAAATTGGTGTCGTATTAATATTATGTTAGTCAAATCGCTGTCTGTACCCTACGACCGTACGTCAGAATAAATTAAAATACCCCGTAGGTTGGAAAAGCCAGAGGCGCCTTCCAACGTTTACTGCGTAAAGGGTGTGATGTTGTTAGATTTGTGCTTGTTTTCATAATGGGGTCGATTGAATTAAATTGGGGGGTATGAGGGTATGGCTATGTCGAAAGGCGGCTTTGCCTTTTCCAACCTACTTAGGTTCTATCTAAAAAGTTCTCAATTTATCTGACGGTAAAAAACCCGACTTTTTAGACAGAGCCTATAAAGACAGAACCTATAAAGACAACCCAGAAAACAGCATTCGTGTGCCAACCACAATAAGTACAATACACAATAAGCGTTTTAAATAAAGAGCGGGTAATTTTACCGCAACCTTGGCCCCGATAGGCGCAACCAATACGCTTGTAGTAGCAAGGGCTAAAAAAGCGGGAAGGCTTATCAAACTAATTGTGCCAATAGGTGCTGTATCAGGGGTGCTGCCCTGGAATAGAATCGCAATTACGCCGGGGATAGCGATCATTGCACCGAAGCTTGCAGCCGTCCCGACGGCGATGTGAGAACGTCTACCCATACACATTAACATGGGTGTTCCAATCGCACCGCCACCTACCCCTGCCACAACTGAGAAACAACCTAGAGATGCCCCCAGGCCAAGTTTCATTAACCAGTGGTTCGGTATGCTACACAATTTCTTTTTGGGCAGAGCAAGAAGAATAGCAACCAGAAGGGTAATAGCGGCAAATACATAAAATAATATTTGGCTTTTCACTTCAACAATAAAGTGGCTGCCCAATAAAACACCGAACACAATTGGGATGATAAAAGATACGCTTAGTCGTTTATCTAAGTTCCCCAGCTTATAGTGCGAATAGGTGGAAGAGAGCGCGGTGGGAATAATAACCGCAAGCGATGTAGCCACGGCCATGGCCATGGCCAGTTCTTTAGCCAATCCATAGTGCCCAAAGACCCAATACAGGGTGGGCACCATAACAATGCCACCCCCTACACCAAATAAGCCTGCGGTAAAACCTGCTATGCCACCGGCAACAATCAAAAGAAATAACTGAGGAGCAACTTGGCTGAGTTCAGGTATCATTTAATATTGGACCGCCACAGAATTTAGTCATTACAGGGTTAATTACAGGGTTTAGGAATTAAAGTATCGCTCGAACTCAACAAGTAGTGAACAATTAAACCTAGCCATTCTCTTAAGGCGAATTCCAATACTCTTAAATTAACACTTAACTTCCATTGAATTCTGAAAAGATTATTGGCGTCGGTTTGGTAGTCTACTGGCACTGGAACTGTTGCCCAACCTTGCTCACAAAAAATACCTTGCGCCCTGGGCATATGAAATGCCGAGGTTATCAGCAACCAGGTTTCACTTGCTATAGGTGAAACCATTTCTTTTGAAAGGGCTGCATTTTCGCGGGTATTTCGAGAGCGAGTCTCGTAGGTAATTCTACTCGTTGCTATTCCCTGCTGTTTAAATATTTTGTCTGCAACTTCTGACTCCGTTGTGCCATTCATCCAGGGCGAGCCGCCGGAAAAGACTAATTTTGCATTCGGGTAGGTTCTAGACAAAGCCATAAAGGTTAATTCTCTTTCAGCGGATGCACGCACTTGGGGCTGCTGCCACGCTTTTGAAGAGGCTGTCACAGCACTGCCACCAAGCACGATGATTCCATCGACTCTTTTCGGCAGCAAGCTATTGGGCGGATAGTGTTTTTCTAAAGAATAAAACAACCATTCACCGAGCGGCAAAAAGCATATTATGCTAAAAAAAGGCAGTATTAGGTAGGCTAAATATTTCGCTACGCGAACCTTATTGAAGACAATAAGCAACATTAGCGCAAGAAGGGAGAGCGAAAAAACCCCGGAAGGAGAGGCAATTTCCCAGCCTATTTTAGCAATATAGTAGTAAGCATCATTCATCAGTTTATGGCGGAAATATTATCCTTTCGATAAAATCAGGTGCTATTTTTTCTTTTTCTTAACATGCTTCATCATGCGACGTTTTTTAGTCACTTGACGCTGGGTCAATTTATTTTTTCTTCCAGAAAAAGGGTTGTCGCCAGATTTAAACTCAATGCGTACCGGAGTGCCGTGTAAGCCCAACTCTCTGCGAAAGAATTTTTCCAAATATTTAATATAGTGGTTAGGCACTTCTTTGGTCTGAGAGCCATGGATAACCACAATAGGTGGATTATGTCCGCCAGAATGCGCATAGCGTAATTTAATGCGCCGCCCTCGCACTAAGGGCGGTTGGTGACGGGTAACCGCCAACTCTAAAAGCTGGGTGAGATAATGGGTGGAGTGTTTTTCTGTCGCGGCACTATAGGCTTTTTGTACGGATTGATATAAGTGACCCACACCTGTGCCATGCAGTGCAGAGATAAAATGTAAGTCGGCAAAATCCACAAACTGTAGACGTCTTTCCAGCTCTACTTTAATATATTTTTTGTGGTCTTCCTCCAACCCGTCCCACTTATTTAAGGCAATAACAATTGCCCTGCCCGCTTCAATAATATGCCCTAACAGGTGAAGGTCTTGATCGACAAGCCCCTCTGAGGCATCCATTAATAAGATAACAACATTGGCATCGTCTACGGCTTGAAGTGTTTTGATAATCGAAAATTTCTCCACCGTTAGTTTAATATTTTTCCGCCGTCTCACGCCTGCGGTATCAATAATGGTGTAAGCTTCGCCGTCGCGCTCGTAATGAATATACACACTATCACGAGTTGTCCCTGGCATATCAAAGACAACAACCCGGTCTTCTCCAAGCATTCTATTGACCAGGGTAGATTTGCCCACATTGGGGCGCCCTACAATCGCCATTTTAATCCCCGCAGCCTCATTCTCTTCGGAGGCATCCTCTTCTTTTTCGACGCTATTTAATACCTTATCCATAAAGGCACTTACGCCGCGTCCATGGGCAGCCGCAATACCGTGTACTTCACCTAAACCCAGCTCATAAAAAGCGGCGGTGGCAACATCGGCATTAATACCATCAATTTTATTGGCAACAAGATAAACAGGTTTGTTCAGTGCGCGCAGGTGGTCGGAAATATGCTGGTCGGATGATGTGATTCCATCACGGGCGTCCACGATAAAAATAACAATATCGGCCTCTTGGATGGCCAATAGCGACTGCCCAGCCATTAGGCTGTCTATGCCCTCTTCATCGCCACTTATTCCACCTGTATCGATAACAATAAATCGTTTTCCATTAACAACCGCATCGCCGTACTTACGGTCACGAGTGAGACCAGAGTAATTGGCAACCAAGGCGTCGCGTGTACGGGTTAAGCGATTAAATAAAGTGGATTTCCCGACGTTTGGTCGGCCAACCAAGGCAATTGTTGGAATCATTGGAAACTCTAAAAATAATAGTGCAAGTGTATTTAAGGAGTCGCACCCCTTATTTTATAAGTAAGGGGGCAACTGTAAAGTGATTAACCTAAGTGCTAAACCTAAGTGCTAACCTAAGTGCTAACCTAAGTGCTAACCTAAGTGCTAACCTAAGTGCTAACCTAAGTGCTAACCTAAGTAGCCAGCTTAGCCTAATGACTAAAGAATATTCGAGCCGTTATTTGCGCGGCTTAAGCTTATAGGCAGAAAGCCTGCCATTATCCGCCAGCACATACAGCATGGCGTTCATGCTAACCATAGGGGAACGGAACCGATTACCTAAGGGTTTAAAACGATAGGCAAACTCACCGTCGTCTTGTTTGAGCAAGTGAAGGTAGCCCTTCTTGTCAATAACGGCAACATAATCACCAATGATTGCAGGCGCGTTAATGTCTCTTCGGTGCAATAGCTCGTTTTCCCAAACCTTATCACCGGATATTGAATTAAACGCAACGACAGCCGAGTCCTCTTCGCTGACAAATAATTTGCTCTGGCTATAAGCCAAGTCTTGGTAGCTGGATACGGGGTTTTTCCACAGCGGTCGCCCTTCGCTAGCGGAAAATGCCGCAATGCTACCCTGAAACGTAGCTGCATAGAGTGTATCGCCAACCACTAGCGGAGACGAATCGACATCAATAATACGCTCAAGCTCGGTAGCGCCTTTGGGCTGACCCACTCTAGCTTCCCAAACAGAGGAACCTTCTAAGGCTTTTAGAGCAACCAATTGCCCATTTTCAAAAGGCAAAATAACCAAATCGGAAACAAATATAGGCGTTGCAGCACCTCTCAGTGTTAATACCGGAACAACATGGTCAAAGGACCATTTCTTTTCTCCCGACTGGGCATCAAAGCCAAATACCTGTCCATCAATGGATTGCGCCACCACAACAGAGCCATTCGAAACGGGCACAGCCATAACCTCACTGCTGGCTTTTGCTTCCCACAAACGGCTTCCATCATGTGCATTTAGCGCAATAACATTGCCGTTGTATGTCCCTAGATAAACTTGATCACCCTCAACGGATACACCCGCAGAGACATCTGTATCCAGCTTAACTTTCCAAATGCTTTTTCCTGTTTTGGCATTAAAGGCAAAGACTTTACCTTCAACATCACTCACATAAATACGCTCAGAGGTAACCGCTGGAACAAAGCGGGAGTAGCGTTTATCCTGCCCTGTGCCAGCACTCTTGCTCCACACTCTTTTTAGCTTTGCGGAGGTTTTAAACTTAACCAACTTCGCAGACTTCATAGCACTGTCTTTTTTATCCTTAGTCGCGCAGCCTATAACTAAGCCTATAACTAAAAAGCCAGCGAGTATTACAACTAACAGTCGCCTCATTCAGCCGTCTCCACATTATTTGCTGTATCGCTTGCCACTTCTGTTGTCACCACTTCCGCTGTTGTTACTTCTGTGGTTGTTACTTCTGCGGCCTCCACAGCATTTGTGGTATCACCTGTCACGACGGAAGGCGCTTCGCTTTCCTTCGCAACCTGTTCCTTCGCAACCTGAGTGGCATCCAACTTAAATTGAATGATATTTCGTCGGGTAAATTGCTGTGGCGGCAGAGAAGCCAAAGCGACTTGAAACGCTTCATTCGCTTTTCGTTTATTGCCTTTTGCAACAAAAATATCACCGCGAACCTCGGCGTAAAGCGCTTTGTAAGCTTCAGAAACAGGAGCGGAAGCTAAGCCAAGTGCATCGTCTAACTTCCCTTGGGCGTAATAGACTTTGGCCAATCTCGCTCTTGCCAGTACCGCTGTACTGTCATTTGCACCGGCGGAACTCACCTCTTTGAGCAATGACGCCGCTTCATCGAGTTTATTGTCATCAACCGCCAGCTTGGCCAGTATCATTTTTGAAAAGTCCGCGTAGGAAGAGCTGCCATACTCGCTGATTATTTCGTTAGCCGTAGTTCGTACAGTCGTCTTATCCTCATCACTCAACTTCTGTCCCGGCTGCAAATCCATCGTTTGCAGGAGGACCTCGTATTTCGCGGAACCCTCGGATGCTTTTCTCGCTTGATCAGCTTGATACCAATTCCAGCCAAGATATATCGCAGCCGCAGCAAAGACCGGAAATACAATGGATTTCCAGTTTTCATGCCACCATCGCTTAATCGCTTCAATTTGTTCTTCTTCTGTTAGATGATCTGCCACGAGGGACTCCTATACTAGTATTTGCGCAATTTTATTTTGTTTTATGGTTTTCTGAGGCTCATCGTTGCGCAAATTTTTAACGACAATTTCCCCATTAGCCGCTTCATTTTCTCCAAATATTAGAGCAACTGAAGCGCCACTTTTATCCGCTTTTTTCATTTGACTTTTAAAGCTTCCGCCACCGCAATGCATTTGCAAGCGAATGCCGGGAACCGACTCACGAACATATTCGGCAAACTTAAATGCTTTTGCCACATCGCTCGCAACGACAAGGTAGACATCAACGACGGTTGAAATATCCTCGGGAATCACATTGACAGCTTGAAGAAGCAGAATCAATCGTTCTATTCCCATTGCAAACCCAACGGCGGCAGTCGGTTTGCCACCCAGTTGTTCAACCAAAGTATCATAACGTCCGCCGGCACACACGGTTCCCTGAGCGCCGAGTTCGTCCGTTACCCATTCGAATACAGTACGATTGTAGTAATCCAGACCTCGAACCAAGCGGGTATTGATTTCGTACTCAATGCCAAGCGTATCCAAATAGGAGGTTAACTGGGCAAAATGGGTTTTGGACTCGCCGTCCAAGTAATCCGTTAATACGGGAGCGGAATCAAGTATTACCTGGGTTTGAGTGTTTTTGCTATCGAGTATTCTCAGTGGGTTGGACGTTAACCTACGCTTGCTGTCTTCGTCCAAACGCTCTTTATGTTCGCCCAAATAATGCACCAAGGCATCCCGATACTGTGCTCGTGCTTCCGCTAAACCCAAACTATTTAACTGCAACCTAACGTGCGGTGATAAGCCCAATGTTTTCCACAAATTTGCCGTGATCAAAATAAGCTCTGCATCGACATCCGGCGAGGCAATGCCATAGGTTTCAACACCAATTTGGTGAAATTGCCTGTAGCGCCCTTTTTGCGGTTTCTCGTAGCGAAACATCGGCCCCATATACCAGAGCTTTTGAATTAAATTACCCCGGTTATACAGAAGTTGGTTTTGCTGGCAGGCACGCACACAGCTTGCAGTCCCCTCTGGCCTCAGCGTAATGCTCTCCCCGTTGCGGTCATCAAACGTATACATTTCCTTTTCCACAATATCAGTCACTTCACCGATAGATCGCTTAAAGAGGTCTGTTTGCTCGGCAACTGGAAACCGAATTTCCTGATAGCCATAGTCCAGAAGGGTTTCTGATACCGTACATTCTAGATACTGCCACAGCGGGGACTCCGACGGCAGCAGGTCGTTCATACCTTTAATTGCTTGTATCTGTTTCAACGTTTATGGTCCATTCACACCAGAGCCTTAAGCTTTGGCGATTAAATTTTCTTGTTCTACCTGTTTCGCCTTCGCCTTGTTGCGAATAAGCTTTTCCAGGTCGTCCACTAGGTTTTCTTGTCCAAACTTATCGCTAGGCTCACCATCGACATAAACCAGGTTGCGAGGCGTTCCTCCCGCCAAGCCCACATCCGCTTCTTTCGCTTCACCAGGGCCATTCACAACACACCCGATCACTGCCACGTCCATAGGTGTTTTCACATCATCCAGACGCGCTTCAAGCTCATTCATCGTTTTGATTACATCGAAGTTTTGGCGCGAACAACTTGGGCAGGCAATAAAATTAATGCCTTTATTGCGAAGTTTGAGGCTTTTAAGAATATCCCAGCCGACTTTAATTTCTTCCACTGGTCTGCGGCGAGAGAAATACGGATGGTATCCCCAATACCGTCCATTAACAGCATCCCCAAACCAACAGACGATTTAACCGTACCTGAACGCAAGCCACCGGCTTCGGTAATCCCCAAATGCAAAGGTTGTTCAATTTGCGTGGCCAGTTTACGGTAAGCCGCCACAGCCATAAATACATCCGAAGCCTTGACACTCACCTTAAAGTTTTGAAAATCAAGCTTATCGAGAATATCCACATGCCTCAGTGCAGATTCAACGATAGCATCCGGTGTTGGCTCACCGTATTTTTTTTGTATATCTTTCTCTAATGAGCCCCCATTCACACCTATTCTAAGTGGAATGCCCAGGTCACGCGCCTTATCCACAACCGCAACAATGCGCTTTTCTCGGCCAATATTGCCAGGGTTAATACGCAAACAGTCTACACCTAAGTCCGCCACCCTAAGCGCAATACGATAATCAAAATGAATATCTGCCACCAGGGGAACATCCACCTGCTTGCGAATTGCCCCAAAGGCTTCAGCGGCATCCAATGACGGGACCGATACCCGAATAATATCTGCGCCCGCATCCTGAATATTACGAATTTGGCTGACCGTCGCGTCCACATCCGTTGTTTCGGTATTGGTCATACTTTGTACGCTAATCGGGGCATCGCCACCGACAGCTACATTTCCTACCATGATCTGACGGGATTTTCTACGTTTGATAGGTGACTCAAAGAACATACTACAACCTGCAATTACGGGAATGCCCCTTTCTATCTGGGGGATACCTTACCCTGGGAACTACTCCCCGACTTGGAGGCGCAACGTGCGGCGGTTAGACGGCGGCGTAGTATCTACAACCACGCCATCAAAGACAAGCTCTACCGAGCGAGCGTCACCTAACATAACCGAAAACGGCGCTTCCCCAAAAAGTTGCAGATTATCCCCTTTGCGCTTCAGTTGCGCAATTAATTGCTGACCTTTTACGTCTTTTACCGCAACCCAGCTATCACCATAAAAGCTTATCACTAGGCTTTTCTGTGTCGATTTCGGAAAAGACCCATCTACAGGCTCTTCAATAACGTCAACTTCAGACATATTGGAGCCTGGCAGTACCACCGCTTCAAGCTGTTGCTCTACAGGCTCTTCAACAATCGCGCCCTCCTCAAGCTCACTTCCTTCAACTTCAGTGTCGCCATCCACCATGACATCACTCACAACGACTTCCTCTATATCACCCTCAAGGGTTTTCTCATCGCCACCAAGCAAAAAAGCCACAACCAACCAAATAAGCAGCAAACCAGCAAACATCCACTTAACCGGGATAACCTCAAAAATTGCAGAAAATTGCATTCCCAAAGAAGGACGGGAAGAAGTGCTCGCCTCCGTGCTCTCTTCACTGGGGTTTTGGTGTTCATAAACCTCTTGCGTAGACCGAAAGGCACTCACAATAGGGTCAGTATCCACAGCTAAAATTCGACCGTACTTGCGAATATAAGCCACAATATACGCATCCCCACTCAACTCAGAGTAATCGTCTTCCTCCAAACTCTGTAATTTTTTTATGGGGATAAGGGTCTCCTGAGCCACACTCTCAAGTGTTAGCCCCTGGGATTCCCGCAGGTTTTTAAGATAGCGACCCGGTTTTGACTGAACTAAACACTGCTCTAAAAGTTCCAAGAGTGGATCATTTGGTAAAACTTCGTGCGTCATGAGATGACCTAGATTTTTATTTTTGTTGCTTAAGGTTGGATTTGTAATCCAAGTATTCCTTTGAATAAGGGTGCAAATTTTTCAGCGCTATTGCATAGCTCGCTTCCTTATCCGTATTGCCAAATATTCGTTCAATTCGAATACCCAACCAAAGACTTTTTGGTGTATGCCTTGTACTTTTCACAAAATGATCAAGGTATCTTTTTGACTCTGCATAATTTTGAACATCAAACGCCATAATAGCCAGCTCCAAAGCCGGCTCTGCAATTTTCGGGTTGAGGTTTATTGCCTGCTCAAAAGCACCCTTTGCCCGCGCTTTATTATTCAGCTTAAGTGCAACCAAGCCCAAATAATGCGTTGCATAGGCTCTACCTGTAAAGGCCACATCGGAACTGGCAACTTCAAACATTTTTATCGACTCAGTATATTGCTTCTGTTCAAACAAAAAACGGGCGTATGAAAAATAAATCGGTGATTTTGATGCTTTAGAGGGAGACCGAATTGCCTGTTTAAAACTCCTTTCAGCCGCCTCAAGTTCACCATTTAATTGATAAATCAGTCCCATACCATGGTGACCACCGGCTGATTTTTTATTAATATCCAACGCTTTGACAAACGACCTAATCGCACCTTCCCTATTGCCATTATCCAAATACGCCATACCTAACTTTACATTCGCCTCGGAGGCTTTATAGGGGTCCACCTTTTTATTAGAACTAGAGGATGTACTTACGCACCCCGAAGAAACAAAGACAAATACTGCCAAGGACATCAAACATATCAGCTTTTTCATGCAACTCCCAAATCACACATTGCGCGTATTTTAATTCACTATCTTTATCGGTATTACATCATCATTAGACTGGGCTAACTTTGCCATATCCAGCTTGTATCTTGCACTGCGTTTAGTACGATCATTGACTTGACCGGCCAACTGACCGCAGGCTGCATTAATATCATCCCCACGGGTCGTCCTGACCGTTGTGGTATAACCAGCTTCAATCAAAATGGTTTGAAACCGCCTGAGCGCATTATTACTGACCCGTTTGTAGTTGGATAACGAAAACGGATTAAACGGAATTAGGTTAATTTTGACCGGCACATCCTTAAGTAGTTCAGCCAGCTCATGTGCATGTTCTGGCCTGTCGTTAAACTGGTCGATCAACGTATACTCAATGGTGAGTTTTCTGCGTACATCGGGTAAACCATCGATATACCTCTTTGCCGACGCTAACAGCACCGCAATAGGGTATTTTTTATTGATTGGCACCAACTCATTTCTAAGTTCATCGTTAGGCGCGTGCAAAGAAATCGCCAAACACGCATCGGTATAGTCTCCAAGCTTATCCAATGCGGGCACCACCCCGGACGTGCTTAAGGTAACGCGACGTTTAGATATTCCATAACAGTTATCGTGCATCATAAGGTTCATGGAATCGACAACGTTATCAAAATTAAGTAGCGGCTCGCCCATGCCCATCATAACCACATTGGTTATTTTCCTAGGGCCACCCTCTTCCAATTGACCAAACGACTTGGCCGCCTGCCAAACCTGCCCAATAATTTCTGAAGCCGTTAAATCTCGGTTAAAACCCTGTTTCCCTGTAGCGCAAAAGCGACAATCAAGCGAACAGCCTACCTGAGACGATACACAAAGGGTTCCCCTCTCACCATCTGGAATAAAGACCGTCTCAATAGCGTTATCGCCGGACACACCAATTAAAAATTTTCGGGTGCCGTCTGCGGAATCCCATTGCTCGATTATCTCGGGGGCACGCACCTCAGCCACCTCTTCCAGCTTATTGCGCAAAGCCTTGCTGATATTGGTCATCTGTTGAAAATCAGTGATACCAAACTGATGAACCCACTTTAATACCTGTACCGCACGAAAGCGTTTTTCCCCTATTAAAATAAAAAATGACTCAAGCTTTTCTTGAGTCATTCCCATTAGGTTGGCCTTTGCCGCATTAGCGGAGGCGGCTTCTAGCTGTTTTGGTGCCGGCGCACTAGGCTCAATATCGTGGTCCACTCGTTCATTACCTCTCAAAATACCACTGGGTTCACGGAGAAAAAGTGTTCACGGAGAAAAAGTTCGCGGGCACATTTCATCTTCGTTAAAAAAATACGCGATTTCGCGCTCCGCCGAACTAGGTGAATCTGCCCCATGTACAGCGTTTAACGTTAATGAATCCGCGTAGAGTTTTCTTAAAGTACCCTCAGCCGCTTTATCTGGGTTGGTGGCCCCCATTAATTCACGATAGCGGTTAATGGCATTATCCGCCTCAAGCACCTGCACCATAACCGGGCCCGACGTCATAAATTGCAGCAAACCTTCAAAAAACGGTTTACCCTCATGTTCCGCGTAAAACCCTTTCGCTTTTTCTACATCCAAATGCAGCATCTTCGCAGCCACAATTTTTAAACCAGATTCTTCCAACCGCATATAAATGCGGCCTATCACATCTTTCGCTACTGCATTAGGTTTAATAATAGAAAGTGTTCTTTCTATAGCCATTCAGGTCACTCCGTCTTTATGGGTAAAGCAAGTCGTGGAGAGAGGGCCACTCAAGGATGGCCCCGCGAAAGCCAATTATAACGGTTTAACCTCATAAAAGACACGTAAACCCTTGATCTAACGCTAAAAACCCGCCTTTTAAGGCATAAAAATACCCCGCTAGACAGCCATATACGCCCCCATCGAATTCCTATATTGAAACTGGTGAAGAAGACAAAAATCTCCCATACTATGTTCATCCACAACCCTGAACCAAAGCGAAAAACGCAACAGGCCCTAAGGCTAAAGAACGCTTAAAGGAACCCTAAAATGCCCCTCCAAATAAGCAAGCTACTGACCGCCGTTACAGCGTTAATTCAGCTTCCAATACTCGCCTTTGCCGGCAGTGACAATGCGCAACTGGAAGCAAACCCCAAGCCAAACGTTTGCCCCGAATTCCTCAACCACAGCTTTAGAAAACTGCACAGCAGCGAAGACATTAACCTCTGTACACTCTATACCGGCGGCCCTTTGTTGATAGTGAATACCGCAAGCCACTGCGGTTTTACACCACAATTTAAAGGCTTAGAAGCCCTTTACCAAAAATACAAAAACCAAGGTTTACACATAGTAGGCTTCGCCTCAAACGACTTTAAGCAAGCGGCAAAAAACGAAAAAAAAGCCGCCGAAATTTGCTATCAAAATTTTGGTGTTAGCTTCACCATGCTTGCGCAAACCAATGTACGCGGCAAAAAAGCCAACCCCGTATTTCAATACCTGGCCTCACTCACCCACAAACCCTCATGGAATTTTAATAAATACCTTATACTTCCACAGCAAAATCAAATCGTAAAATTTGGCAGCCGCACCCAGCCCTTAGACTCCCCATTAGAAAACGCCATTAAACATGCTGTAAACCAAAAACCCACCGCAGCCCAATCAAAAGACATGATCATACTGACTCACAAGGGTGACTCAGCAGACATTCACCTTAATGGTGCCCACATATCCTCCTGGGTTCCCAAAGGGGCAAAGACAAATCAATTGTACCTAAGCCAATACAGCCATTTTGCAGAGGGGAAAGCGATACGAGGTGGCGTGCCTATTTTATTTCCTCAATTTGGCAGTACCGGCCACTACATAAAACACGGTTTTGCCCGAATAAAAAAATGGACCTATATACAAAATAAAAGTACCCACTCCACTGCCGTATTCCAACTGACCAGCTCACCAGAAACAAAAAAAATATGGCCTTTTGACTTTAACGCCACCTATAGCGTAACACTACATGAAAGACGCCTTCATTTAACCTTAAATATTAACAATACCGGAGAATCACCCATAGAATTTACTGCGGGCTTACACAGTTATTTTTCACTTAGCCATATAAGCCAAGCCTCAGTAGAGGGACTACTGAATACTCAGTATCGAGACGAAGGAGAAGGCCCTTGGCATCGTCAACAAACTCACAGCCTAACCATACAAGACGAAATAAATAGAGTCTACCTAGACTCAACACAGCCCATCCTATTAAAAAGCAAAGAAAAAACATTAAAAATTTCTCAAATAGGTTTTACCAATACGGTTATCTGGAACCCATGGCAAGAGATAGCGAAAGCAATTGACGATATGGGAAACACAGACTACAAAAACTTTTTATGCATTGAACCTGCAATATTTGATGCCCCCAAACAACTCGCACCAGGGGAACATTGGACTGGCGAGCAAAAAATAGAATATATTCCCTCAACCCCAATTTAATTTCTGTAAGCGTGGGGGGGATTTTTGTTAGGGTTTTGGCGTCATTCTTTCAAATACTCCTGAGTCACTAGAAAAGAATACCCCTCTCCTCAAGCTGGCCTAAAGACTAAAGCTATGTCACCGCAGACCAACGGTATTTGTAAACGCTTTTATAAAACGGTTTTGAACGAGTTTTATCAGATCATATTTAGGAAGAAATTGTATTCTAATATGGAAGAGTTACAAAAAGATCTGGACGTCTGGATGGATTACTATAACAATGACCGAACTCATCAAGGTAAGGTTTGCTGCGGATGCACTCCAAAGGAGACATTGCTTGGTGGAAAACTGATTTGGGCTGAGAAGAATTTAGCTCAAATCTAGACCCTGTAAATAATACTGCATCAACTTTGAATTTCTTGCTGTACTTCCATGTCTTTCTTGGACTGTTATATCTTGGCATTTGCCACCTCCTAGAGTTAGTAGAAGGTGTCCATTAAATCGGGGGAACTACCATTTCCTTTTTGAAATCATTCAAACTTTGAGCGCCATCCATGTCATTCGCGCGATTATTGATCTCTTCAATATCCTGTTGTGCATCTAATTGATCAAGAAACCAGTTATATTGTTCCGCTGTGAGAATTGCACCGACATTCTTTCCATTAGACGAGAGCACTAGTTCCGCTTTCTGTGTCCCAATAGAACGAAGAAACTCTAGAATCGACTCAGTATCACTAACATCTTTTTCATTATATTCATTAACACTCATATATTTTTCCTTTGTTTATATGTTGCGAAAATAGCTAACACGCCTCAAGACAGACGCACGCTTTAGCGCGTCGGTTTGTTTTGATTTGATACTTATGATGACCTCCTTCCTCCCGTACTCCTGAGGGAAGCCTTCTAAACTTAGATCGCCAAATTAAAGTCTTTGAAGCAGACCATCACATGAGATTTTATACCAATTCACATAGGCATGTCTGCGGAATCGATTTACACACCAAAATGATGCATGTATGCATTCTTGATGTCGACGGTGACATACTCATTCATAAGAATATTTCCACAAATGCCAAAGCCTTACTTCGCCTAATTGAACCCTATCGTGAAGATATCATTATCGGTGTTGAATGTATGTTTTCTTGGTATTGGCTTGCAGATCTTTGCGCCAAAGAAGGCATCGAATTCATTCTTGGTTTAGCTAACCATTCCCTCTTGCCTCCAGAGCTAAAACAATGCCCTCGGCATATTGGCCGTAATTTAACGCAACAAATTGGCTCCAGCAGATAAGTTTTCATCACTTACCCCCTTTAATAAACTTCCAGAAGTTCACAACCAACTTGTAATAGTATGCAGTAATCGCTCTTGAAGCTATGGCATTTAGTTTTCGATATACCAATCAAAACCCTATTGCTTAAAGTAATTTCACAAAAAAACAAACTGACATGCCGAATTACAACATAAAACGCCACAATATTAATGGTTTATTTTTTATCCGTTAGATTCAACTATTCTTTAAAGTCGAAAGTCGCGCAAATACACTCAAAAAAGGAGCTTTTTATGGAACCCATTTCAACCTCAATTGTAACCGCACTGGTTGCTGGAGCTACCGTAGCGCTAAAGGAGACAGCAACGGCGGAACTTAAACTTGCCTACCAGCGTTTAAAAGAACAGGTTCAAAAGAAGTGGGGAGCGGCAACCTCTCTATCGGAAAGCGCTCAAGAAGCCACTGTGCTACTGAATAACCTTGAAAAAGACCCAGAAATTTACCGGCCTGCGGTCGAGAAAAAACTGCATCAACTGCTGCCAGCAAACGATAATGAACTTGCTACACTGGTAGGTTTATTAAATAAACAGCTAAAGGCAAATACACCTGCAAACCTTCAAAACCATTCAGGGAAAGGGGATCAAATTGCGGGAAACCAAACAAACAATAAACGCACAATAACTCTTGGTAAGGGCAGCACTTATATAGAACATAAAGGTTAGTGCAAAAGCTAAATTATTTTCCATACTCTTATGCTGCAAAGGTTAAATACAGATGCCAAGCGATAACGACACCCCCTATCAAAATCATTCTGGGCAGGGAAGCCAAGTTGCCAGAGACCAGATAAACAACCCGCGTTCGATTACTCTTGGTGAGAGAAGCACCTATATTGAAAACCTTATTGAAAACCCGCAAGTAAAATGCCCACAACACCATTTAACCTTACAGCCATTATTTAACGATAAAGACTTTCTTGGAAGAGACGATGAATTAACCGAAATTCACCGCCGATTAACAGACCGCCGATTAACAGATAGTAACGCACCTCGTAATTGTTTACTGCTGGTAAATGGCGAAGGCGGCATTGGCAAAACCACATTAGCCTCTTGCTATTATCAACGCTATCATGATGCCTACCAACATGTCGCTTGGCTACTGGGTGAAGGCGATATAATAAATGATATTCTCCGTTTAGCGGAACACTCGCTAGCAATAACATTTGCTCCGCAAGCCGATAAAGAGACGCGCTTTCAGCAAACCTTAACTGAACTGAGCAACCTAAAGAAATTCTGTCTATTCGTATTTGATAATGCCAATTGTGTAGATAACTTAGCCAGTCTCGCTCCACTTTTTTCACTCACAAACTGTCATATACTTGTTACATCCCGTATTACAGAATTTGATTATGGCGATATTTATAATATCCAATGCCTAGCGCCAGAATATGCTCTCAAATTATTTCGCCGCCACTACCCAGGCCACTCTGCCAAAGAAGACGATTTGTTTTTGCAAATTTATGAGGCTGTGGGCGGCAATACCTTGGTATTAGAATTACTGGCCAAAAATTTAAACATTTCAAATAAAAATAAACACTGCTACAGCCTAACAGACCTTTTAAGCGACCTACAAAGTACAGGGTTGCTGGCGCTGCTCAGCAATAGCAAACCCGTATCCAACAATTATTTGGGTAAGGGTGTCTTTCGCTCGGAGAAACCAGAAAAGATTATTGCCGCCATGTATGATCTGGAAGCATTGCCAGACAATGAGAAAATGCTCTTAGCGCATTTTTCCGTACTGCCCCCGCAAAGCATCCCCTTCTCTCATTTGGACATGTTGTTGGATAATTCCGCCTTGGAAGACAGCTTAGGTTCTCTGGCACTTAAGGGTTGGTTAGAAGTTGATACTGACAATACATCTTACAAATGCAGCCCCGTAATTCAGGAAATAGTCAAAGCTAAAGAAGCCGACTCCTTATATACATATAACCAACCGCTTATTCGTGCCCTTATACATTATTTAGACAGTGACCAAGGCGGGAATTTAAAAAATAGTAACTATGATTTAGCGCAGGAGTTCTGCCACTATGGTCAGCATAGTGGTGCCAATATTACTCAAGTAAATACTGATATAGCTCAACTGTTTCTTTGTATTGGAAACTATTTTACGCTTACCGGAAACTTACTCGACGCCTTAAAGGCTAGCGACAAAAGCCTATCGCTTTTTAAACAGCTTATTGTTTCCGACCCAGACAACCCAGATTATAAAAACGGCTTGGCCATTTCATACGAAAAACTGGGCTCAACCCACACCGCTCTGGGCAATCTGAAACAGGCATTGGCTTTCTTTGAACTACGCTCAACATTTGGCGAAGAACTCTATCAGGCTTACCCCAATAACGTCTCCTTTAAAAACGGCTTGGCCATTTCATACTCCAAACTGGGCGATACCCACACCGCTCTGGGCAATCTGAAACAGGCATTGGCTTTCTTTGAAAAAGACCTAGTATTAACCGAAGAACTCTATCAGGCTTACCCCAATAACGTCTCCTTTAAAAACGGCTTGGCCATTTCATACTCCAAACTGGGCGATACCCACACCGCTCTGGGCAATCTGAAACAGGCATTGGCTTTCTTTGAAAAAGACCTAGTATTAACCGAAGAACTCTATCAGGCTTACCCCAATAACGTCTCCTTTAAAAACGGCTTGGCCATTTCATACTCCAAACTGGGCGAGACCCACACCGCTCTGGGCAATCTGAAACAGGCATTGGCTTTCTTTGAACTACGCTCAACATTTGGCGAAGAACTCTATCAGGCTTACCCCAATAACGTCTCCTTTAAAAACGGCTTGGCCATTTCATACTCCAAACTGGGCGAGACCCACACCGCTCTGGGCAATCTGAAACAGGCATTGGCTTTCTTTGAAAAAGACCTAGTATTAACCGAAGAACTCTATCAGGCTTACCCCAATAACGTCTCCTTTAAAAACGGCTTGGCCATTTCATACTCCAAACTGGGCGAGACCCACACCGCTCTGGGCAATCTGAAACAGGCATTGGCTTTCTTTGAAGACTACCGAGTATTAACCGAAGAACTCTATCAGGCTTACCCCAATAACGTCTCCTTTAAAAACGGCTTGGCCATTTCATACTCCAAACTGGGCGATACCCACACCGCTCTGGGCAATCTGAAACAGGCATTGGCTTTCTTTGAAAAAGACCTAGTATTAACCGAAGAACTCTATCAGGCTTACCCCAATAACGTCTCCTTTAAAAACGGCTTGGCCATTTCATACTCCAAACTGGGCGATACCCACACCGCTCTGGGCAATCTGAAACAGGCATTGGCTTTCTTTGAAAAAGACCTAGTATTAACCGAAGAACTCTATCAGGCTTACCCCAATAACGTCTCCTTTAAAAACGGCTTGGCCATTTCATACTCCAAACTGGGCGAGACCCACACCGCTCTGGGCAATCTGAAACAGGCATTGGCTTTCTTTGAACTACGCTCAACATTTGGCGAAGAACTCTATCAGGCTTACCCCAATAACGTCTCCTTTAAAAACGGCTTGGCCATTTCATACTCCAAACTGGGCGAGACCCACACCGCTCTGGGCAATCTGAAACAGGCATTGGCTTTCTTTGAAAAAGACCTAGTATTAACCGAAGAACTCTATCAGGCTTACCCCAATAACGTCTCCTTTAAAAACGGCTTGGCCATTTCATACGTTAAATTGGGTTTCGCATATAAAAATAATAACAAGGGTAAAGACTTGGAATATTTTAAGGCTAAAGCCTTGAAATATTTTAAGGATGCAGAAAACCTTTGGTTAGAGCTGATACAGATATCACCAGAAAATAGTGAATTCAAAAAAAACCTCGATTCAGTACAAAAGATAATAAAAGAGATATTGGCCTCCTGATCTTTAATACCCAGTTACATCCTTTTATATAATATGCCTGCCTAAAAAGCCTAGCCTATGATATTAGTGACCAGTTCGAGTATTTTTTCTTTTACAACGGGTTTGCATATCCAGCCATTTGCCCCCACTTCTTTCGCTTTATTTTTTTTATCTTGATTATTGGATGTGCTGACAATAAAGATGGGGATTTCTTCGTATCGAGCAATCGCTCTTAACTTAGTGGTTAATTCAATGCCATCCATTTTTGGCATTATTAGGTCTGCCATAATTAAATCGTATCTTTTAGCACTAGCCGCCAATTCGTATGCGTCCTCACCATTAGCAGAATAATCCACTTTATGTAAGGTTTCTTTTAAAATAGCTTTAAACATATTTCTCATAGAGAGTTGATCGTCAACAACAAGAATATTACCCATAAAACCTTACCCTTAGCCAAATTGCATCATTGAGTAGTCAGCTATTATCAAATAATGGCGCAGACATCATTAGTAAGTATAGGAAGCGGAAAAACGGTTAGTAAGACGTTTTTTATCTAAAAATCTTCGTAGTTTAAGCAAGAGTGGTGTAAGGCAAGGTAGGTCAGCGGCAACCCTAATGCACAAATACCCGCAGCGTGATAGCTTTAAATAATACAATAAAAGCAATAAGTTACAACACTTATTAAACCCTAACTCTAGCCTAGCAATAGCAAATACTGCACATCAGAATAAGCCGTATTCGTCTATTAAAAAAACCGTTCTAGGCAAAGAAGGTCAAAAGCCGTGCAAACACAAAAATAACTGCAATACTAAAACTGTAGTGTTTGTTTTTTAATCAACCACACCTTAAAGCAAAGGTTAAATAATGATTAACCCGGCGAAAGACGAGTATTTAAGTCTTCCAGTAGAGTCACCTCCTCCCAGTTTATCTAAACAGCCACTAAAAGACGCCCTAGAAACCTTACGAAGGCTACTCTCCGATCAGGAATCATACGCACATTATAATACCCGTCAGAGTATTACTTTATTATTAGTGGGTGAATTTGATGACTGGATTGATCAAAACTCTATATCCATAGATAAAGTTCACAAAGCAGCAGATTTGGAAGAAACCAAATTTTATTTGAATTCTAACAATATTGATGTATGCATTTTAAAACCCCACAATAACAAAGTGTCGGCAAAGGCAGTACTCAATTATATTAATAAATACAATATAGCCTGCGGGAGTATTGTGCTTTATGAATGTACCGACCCAATAATTGAGGACGCTTACCTTGAAATGGGGGCAACGGATATTTTCCCAATCGAAGAGTTCGATTCAATTATAGGCCCTCGTATTATCCAGCTCTCTTATTTTCATGCGATAACGAATTACCAACACAGAATGAAGCTAGAAGAACTCGTTACAACCATACTCACGATCACAGAAGAACTAAAAATGCCTATACTTGCAATACAGGGGTGCTTAAAACTGCTTAGGCACCTTAATATTAATGCAAATATATATGAACGCAGGGTCTTTAATCAGTTATTTGATAATATTGAATACCTAAAAGAAATATCAGGTACTATTGATGATGCACACTCTTTCAGTGCAAAAAATTAAACCCTCCTATCAAACACCGCAGGGCATCATCCGTGTTCTGGATTCCATGGGCCTAAACAACCAGGGAGAAAAGCGCACGTTTAAGAAATTTGGCCTTCCTGTTACCATTATTTCTATTGGTCAAATACATATCTGTGCTGAAAATGAAGGTATTTGCACTATAGTCGGCTCTTGTATCACCGCTTGCATACGTGACCCCATATTAAAAATTGGCGGAATGAACCACTTTATCTTACCTGGCAATGCAAACGATAAGCGTCAAGAGGCCAATTTATATGGTCAATGGTGTATGGAACTCTTGTTAAATGGTTTATATAAGCTAGGCGCCAAGAAGAAAAACCTAGAAGCTAAAATATTTGGGGGAGGCAATATTTTATCCTATAATGAGCTTCAACCAGGCGCTAAAAATATTGAATTTATTAGAACCTATTTAAACAATGAGCATATTAATATTCATACTGAAGACCTAGGCAGTAATTGCTCACGTAAATTGTATTATTTCCCTGAAAATGGGGATGTAAAACTAAAACGGACTCTTTACGCTTCAAAAGAACTCAATAACGAGTCTGATGCGATTAAACAGATTAATCGAACCTTGCAACCTGGGGATATTGAGATTTTTTAATATTAACCTAACGGCATCTTTTTACTCTCACACAGCCATAGTGGTTTAAACCTCTAAGCAACCGGCAATAGCTTTTTTGTCTTATCAAAAACCGCTTCCTAAAATAGAATTTTCGCTAATTTAATAAAACGCCCTCAACATACTGACCTATATGGCATAAACCTAGAGAATAAAGGGAGTTATTCAACGAAAATAGCGCTATTTATATAACAAATAAAAATAACATAATTACACCTATACCCTATTCTAAACTTCGAATACAATTATCGACCGTATTTTTGATGACCCACTACTTACTAGTGTCAACAGGCCCTAGATAATGCCAGAGTGAATAGCGACAATGGATATGCAACACAAACTTATAGCAAACCTAGATGAATTACTTCCACATAGCTCCAATATTGCTTCAGTAGCGGCGCAAAAAATACCGGGTGAGTATGCTTTATATTGCTCCGCTTACCTCAAAGCCGCATGGAAACTCGCGTTAACCAAAAGGCGAACCCCCTTTTTTATTCTAAGCTATATCGATGAAAAGCTGGTTGCGGTAGCGCCACTGCAATTATTTGTTATGGGACCTAAACGACTCTATTGCAAACAAATTGAGTTTTTCAATTCCCAATCCAACCCGCTTTGCTACGCCCACTCACGTTTTTTGGTCGCCCAATCTATAGATGAATACGAGTACTTAACATGCATTCAGTCCTATCTCAATGCACAAACAACTATTCCCTGGGATCAGCTTATGCTGTCCGGGGTATTTGCCAATGAAATACCACCTTTTGAATATACGCTTAACTGTACAGAAAAGGCTGAAATAAGTTCAACTTATGCAGCAGATTTGTCCCAAGGTTTTGACGCTTATTTTATGAACGCCATCAGCAGCAAAAGCCGCACAAAAATTCGAAAACATATAAAAACACTGGCTTCAAAACACAGTTACACAACAAAAAAATACCACAATTCCAGCGAAGAGCTGATACAAAAATTTATTACGATCCATACAGAAAGGCAGTCACTACTTCGCTCTCAAGGCAGGGGCGAACGAAAAAGTATTTTCGATGAGACACATACAAAAGCTATTTTTATTGAGTTTATAAATGAGCTGGCAAACCAACAAGCCTTACACATTGAGACATTAGAAATACATAATGAACCTGTGGCCTTTATTATTTGTGTAGGCTCCAAGGATACAATACATGCTATTTTAATGTCCTACAAAAGCGAGTTTAACTCCTTTTCTCCATTAAAAGTATTGGCTTTGGCTGCTATTGACAGAGCAGGTAATAAAGAAAACAGTGTATCTTTTAGTTTTGGGCAGGACAAAAATACCTTTAAAGAGCAACTTGGAAAGGCAATAAAAAGAAGGTACAAACTCAGAGGCACATGCAGGGAAAGCTTTATATCAAAAAACAAATATTTTATTTGTAAACGTTTGGACTCTTTCAACAATTAAGCGAGAAAAGATTAGAGTCATTATTTTTTAGTTATACTATTCAAGAATATACTTTATAGAAAGCGGCTTTTAAACCCACTTATTGGCCATCGTTGTGAAGCAATACCATTATGAAGCCTATTGATCGGTGGTGTGGGCTGGAAGTTAGAGCCTCCCGGCTACCCGATTATGTGTTTGTGCTGCTACATACTTCTGGGACACCAATTTCACAAGATAACTTCTTAATACGTAACTTCCTAATAGGTTCTTTAATAAATTTGTATGCTTCGATGCAAGATTTAATATCCCCTAATAAACAGCCTTTCTCAAGATAGGAAGATGCTTTGTTATAATTATCGGCATTGTGGGCTCCGGCCATTCTACAGGAAGAGCCATCAGCGTTTTCAAGAGGTAAAGAACATCCTTTTTCATAATATGCTTTAGAAATTTCACCTTTTGTCGATTCACCAAGCCAAAAACAAGCATTTCCATTGCCTAAATCACATGCTTGTTTGTTTAAAAAAAGCCACTTTGGTTCATTAAAGCTGTAGTAACTTAAGGCATTCAAACACCCTTCAACATCAAGACAATGACATATCTTCTCAAAAGAATCACGCGCTAAGAGTTTATTGTCTTTTCTTTCAGCATCCCATGCTGTTACTTTGAGACTATTGAGGTAATTGGCAGAGCATTTGCCTTGCTCCTTTTGGTGATGGGTAACGCAAGAGGAAATAAAGATAATTAACAAGCAAAATATTGTATGCTTCCTAATCATTTTTTAACTCCCCAGAACCAAACCTCCATAGACTCATTAAAATATTCTCCGCCTGTAGTTTGTTTACCATCCCATAGGTCAATATGATCTCCAATGCCTCTTCTGAACCCCTTAATGTTACGAAAAAATATTATTCCCTTTCTGTGTAATAGCTGTTTTTTGGCGGATTGAGCAAGTGAGGAGTTTCTATTTATAATAAAAACGCTTCGTGACTTATTCTTTCCAAATTTCACATAAAAATAATGAGCTAATGATTCAGCGCTTTGAGTAAAAGTTACGGCAATGGCTTTAGTTATACTATTCAAACATCTACCCCATAGCAAGCGGGGCTTAATTAGACCTTCCCCACCTTATTGACCATCTTTGCGAAGCAGTACCATTGTAAGGTGGCCAATAATAACGGTACTATAGGAGAAGGAGTGGGTGCCAGAGAGACTATTTGATAAGCCGCTTAGTATACAGAAAGACTATATTATACGGCATCACAACCTGAATCAATCCGCTTATTTAGGAATAATAAAGGCAAGATTTATCCATCCACTCAGCACTCACCTCCATACTTACTCATAATAATAAAACGGCAATATTAAAAAGATAACAACAAAAAAGATAACAACAAAAAAAATAACATTAAAAATTAATAATAATTAGAAAATCAATCGGTCGGTATGCATTACTGCGGTAACCAATTTTATTGCGAGCAATACGCAAGTATGGACATATATGGACCTATCGTTTTCATTGAGGAAAAAAGCAATGATCAGAAAACTCTTCTGTATTTTAATACTGGCAGTCATTTCCGGGCATAGTGTTGCAAATTCATATTGCAACTCTTCAGCATGGAATTCCACGTACGTTTATGTGGGCGGCGATACCGTCCAATATCAGTCACATTTCTACCAATCAATGTGGTGGAATCTGGATCGAAACCCGTCAGAATACTCCGGCAATTGGCAAGAGTGGACATATATAGGTGCAATTTCCGATTGCGACGCGACATCATCCAGCAGTTCCAGCTCATCCGGTAACCCCTGTTACCCCGATGTGTGTGGCAGCTCAACAAGTTCTTCTAGCAGCTCTAGCGGTGGCGCAACATCGTCCAGCAGTTCCAGTTCATCGGGCAACCCCTGTTACCCTGATGTGTGCGGCAGTTCAACAAGCTCTTCCAGTAGCTCTAGCGGTGGCGCGACATCGTCCAGCAGCTCCAGCTCATCCGGTAACCCCTGTTACCCTGATGTGTGCGGTAGCTCAACAAGTTCTTCTAGCAGCTCTAGCGGTGGCGCAACATCGTCCAGCAGCTCCAGCTCATCCGGTAACCCCTGTTACCCTGATGTGTGCGGTAGCTCAACAAGCTCTTCCAGTAGCTCTAGCAGCTCATCGGGCAACCCTTGCTACCCCGATATTTGCACTAAGCCTCAACCACTTTGCTTTTTCGATACAAGAGCGGACAAGCGTTACTGCATTGACGACCCTGAAATGTCGGCAAACCTTAAAGATACCCTGCCGGGTGATATGCTGGGGAAAATTGACGGTATTTCTCGGTTTAGCCTATACGATTACCTTCCCCTAGCCTTGTTTGAAAAAACAAATCTACAGGGCGACTATATTGTTATAACGGAAGGCGCCGCGAGAGATTTATACTCTATTGGGTTTGCAGACCGAGCGGAGTCTTATCAAATAATAACTTCCGGCCCAACCATGCCTCAACCCGTTACAGGCATGATCGATTTAGGCCCGCAAAGAATAATGATGGGTGATAATTTTGATCTGACAGCGATCAATATTAGTGACCCACTGGGCGAAATAGAATCCTACTTATGGGATTTTGGTGATGGAAGCATTTCCACAGAGGTTTCTCCTGCGCATCGTTATAGGGTACCCGGTTTTTATGAAATTGGGGTGACAGTAAAATGGGCAAATGAAGTTCGAGAAAAAAGGTCCATTCTCGCTGTCAGTATTCCAATACACTCGCTCTGTAATAACCCAATATATACGCCGGGCAATACATATAAGGCCGGTAGTTTTGTTCAGTCAGGCGGAATCAACTTTGAATGCATTGGCACAACTGCCGAGTGTTCTAGTCAATACGATAGTGAATTTGGCCCAAATGCATTTTTAGCACCAAAATATTGGAAGCATTCTGGCACCTGCTCTATCGAACCCCCTAATTGCAATTACCCAACCTATAACCCTGAAGCCAGCTATGCCACAGGTGATATTGTTATAGTAAGAGGAGGACGTTATCGATGTTTGGTCAGCGGTTGGTGTTCTGCCGATGGTCCATTTGCACCAGGCATAGGTTGGGCATGGGAACATGCATGGGAATTTATAGGGCATTCCTGCACCGAATAGTTTTCTAATAACCAAATAGTTTCCCTAATAAAAGGTATGCGAACCTCTCGCATACCTTTTTACGGTAAATGTATGTAGCCTTTAAATTTTAAGTAGGTTGGAAAAGGCGAAGCCGCCTTCCGACATAGCCATACCCTCATACCCTCCAATTTAATTCAATCGACCCCATTATAAAAACAAATACAAATCTAACATTTATCGCACCCTTTACGCGATAAAGGTTGGAAGGCGCCTCCGGTTTTTCCAGCCTACACAGTATGTTTAATTTATTCCGGCGTACGGTCGTACAGACCCAATAAGCTAATGTCAACGAGCAGGGTATAAATGGTCTCTTTCTTCTAAGGTGCGCGATAAAAAAATTTTAAGCGTTCAAGATGTTTTAAATAAACCGCAACAATTAGGCGATTCGTAAAAACGATTTAGAGAGAGAGACTGACGCCAATAAAATCCATAGTCCGAGCCCCATGCTACCGCCACCGCCTGTCCCTCCTGATGAAACAGCATTGCCATTTGACCCACTGCTGCTTGAGGAACTGCTATTTGAAGAGCTAGTTGATGAAGAGGAACTAGCGGATGAGGATGAAGAGCTGCTACTGGATGTGCTGCTAGATGCACTACTGCTTGTTGATGAGGTACCAGAAGAACTTCCCGAAGAAGAGCTGTTCCCTCCAGAAGAGCTTGTTGAGGAGGTGCTACTGGACGAACTGCTACTAGAGGAACTGGAAGAGGAGCTGGAAGAGGAGCTGGAAGAGGAGCTGCTGGAAGAGCCACTGCTGGAAGAAGAGAATGTATCACTGGAGGCAACAATAGCCCACTGAGGGTTATTACTAAAATCGGGGTAGCTTGCTGAATTTCGGTATAGGTTCCAGGCCATTTCGGCTCCAGGCGAATCGGCATTTAACGCTGTTGCCAATGCGGGTTGCATATTTGCCGGGTACCCCTGCCAGGATTCCCCCTGAAAACCAATCATTTCATTTTGCTCACGGTTGAGTAGGCTCGCCATATCAACTGAGTTGCAGGTTGAATTAAGTAGGGTATTTTCGTCGCCAGAAAGGTTTATATTTTCTGGGCGTATTGTTTGCCTCCAACCCCAAATTATATTGTTGTGGTAGTCGGCCCAAGTATCCACATTGACATGGTTATTGATTTCCAACTCGGTCATATCACCGGCCCATTGTTCATATAAAGGGACGGTTGTATCGTCGGAACTAAAAATATAGGGCCAGTTAGCGGAGGCGAGTATCCAACAGGTTGCGCTATTGGTCATGCGCCCGGTAACAAAGCGGGTTTTCCATTCTAATAAAGGTAAAACACTCTCATACCCAAGGTTAACTAGATGACCAAAGGTCCAGGTTAAAAAATCATCCTGCCAACTGGAAATTTGATTGATTATGTCTCCATCGGAAAATTGACGCACCATAAAACCGAGGTCATTTCCCAGCACCGGGTGTGCGTGATTTAGACGTTCATTGATATAAAAGTTAATATTGTTGGTTAACTTATTGGTAAAATAGGGTTTTAAATTTTGTTCGTCGGGGGTCGCCCAAGCGGCGTTGGCCAGTGTTCGCAGCCCCCACGCCTGCCCTCGAATTTGCTTGTAGGTTAATAACCCTTGGGAGCCTCCATGACTATCTTTGTAGACCATGGAAAAGTTCGCCCAAAATTGCAGTTCTTCTAAAAAAAAGTAATCACCCGTGACAATATAAGGGATAAAGGCCAACGAAGGTTGGTGGGCTACGTCGGGAGTCAAGTTTGACCCATAGTTTTCGTCTTCATCGTGAATAAAGTTACTCAACTCTCCATCAAGAGAAATATGGCTGTTAGTACCACTACGATAGTGAATAGGCCAGGAACCCGCTTGCTCTCCATAAGCAAGGAGCGTTCTCTTTGCTCTTATATCCTGAGTAAGCAGGTACATGGAGGCGAACCGAGGGTAAGGGGCAATTTCCATGCGCCCTGCGGGTGCCGGCATATATCGCTCTAAGCCACCGCCAATTTGCATAAGGTCACTTCCGTTTTCTGCGTTAAATTCATTCCATATTTCATCCAGGGCACTGGACGTTATGGTGAGGCTAGAGTCGTAGGTCGGGACCACGCCTGTTTGCATTAGATATGCTTGGTCGTGTGATATATGAATGCCCGGGTCTCCGCCCCACCAATAGACTCGTCGCCAACGGCTGTGAGGGTGGTGTTGCACATTAGTTTGAGCTAAAACGGTATTGCCGCCCACGTTAACGTTCAGGTCATAGGTGGTGGTTTGCGGTGTTAATTGAATATTGGTATTTTCTAATCCAATAGAAATACGCACCTCACCGGAGACATAGGAGCGCACGTCAATAAGGGCATTTAACCTTTGGTGATCCGCGCCATTATCCTGCAAGGGAGCGGTAAATAACCATTCGGATACTAGCGGGCCATTGAGCCAAGTTGCTGGGGTTGAATTGTTTATTAAGTCCGCGACAGAGGCGGAAAAAGAGCCTGCCGTTATCTGGGCGTTAAAGCCTGGGGCAATATCCGTTAAAAGAATATTGTTTCCCTCTGGCCCGGTTTCCGCAAGGTTAATGGCCAAGGTTTCTTCTGTATTACCGGCAAGGTCTGGCAGAATAAACGTTAATACCGCAAATTTTACCGAGTTATCGTCATACCGATTTTTTACATCTATTTGTATGGGCAATGTGGTTGCGCTGTTTTCACGCAAAGCGGATAAGTTTGAACTTTCAGGAACTTCGCCGGGTAAAAATACTTGACCAAAGGTTACTGGAATTGAGCTTTTCTCCAAGCCAGATACGTTGAGAACGCTCACTTGGGTAATGGCGTCCACCGTGCCGCCACCGTTTCCAGGGTTCGTACTGCCCCCACCACTGCCAACACTTGTATTGCTCACGTTGATTGATTGTTCGGTGGTGCCACCCACCCCGCTACAACTCAATACAAAACCAGCGCTGCTACCTCCCACTTCCACAGTCTCAGAACTCACCACTGCTTTGCTTCCATTCCAGTCGCCAGAGGCGGTACAGGTATTGGCATTACTGGCCGCCCAACTCAGGGTCAAAGCGTTTGTATCTGCCAAACTGGGCGGGTCAACAATAAGGGATACTTGGGGAACGGGGGTATATGCAGTGTTGTTGTATCGGTAGAACCAAGTGGCGTGTTGGCCATTTGTCCAGCCGTGAAACCAGGCACCATTATTAACTGGGTCAAAACGAAACCGGCCATATACTTGGTCGGTATCATCGGGAGCATTTTCTGCAACGGGTGGCTTGCTCCAACTATTGGTATTGGGGTCATAGGCCCAAATATGGCCACTTCGAAAAACCAATAACACGTTATTAAAAGTATCAAAGGCGACTCCCATTCCAACGGAGCTGACTCCGCTTGGTGCAGTACCACTAGGGTTTAATTGTGTCCATATTCTTGTTTCTGGGTCAAAGCGGTATAGGTTTAATTGGTCTATTTCATCGCTACCGGAGTAGTAGTTTCCTCCCATCAAATAAAACTGGTTGTTCACTGGGTCGTAGTCCAGTGTGGAATGGATAAAAAAGGGAATATCCCCGTCTACGCTTAATTGGTTCCAGCTATTTTCGCTGGGGTCATAGACCCAAGTTTCATTGCGAGACTGGACGTAGAGTAGGCCCTCTCGCGTAGAATATGCGGACGCACCTTCACCAGCTTCTTCATCCGGTGCGGGGTTGGTGTCATTATAGAGGTACAGCCAGTTATTCAACGAGTGCCGAAAAGCCCAGGTATCAAAACATATATCACACCAGGGTGTACTCTGCCCATCTCCCCAGGCATAGCCACCAAATACAATCACACCTAAGCCATCGACAAATTCCATTTGGTCGTATGTATGCTTGGACATAGGGTTGGTATTGAGAATGGATTCACCAGCAGGGTTAAACAGTGCCCCAGGATAATCCGGGTTGTAGTTGTTATAGGCTCCTTGGTCTCCCTCCTGAGTCGTCACAACATCGGCTGAATACTTTTCTAGCCAGCGCTCACTGGCAATATCAAAGCACCAGACTTCATTTCCAGAGTAATCCCAGTGTCCACCACCGAACAGGCACAACTGGTGGTAGAGAGGGTCATACCAGCCGCCAGAATAGGACATAATATTGCGACTGGCGGTAATACCGCCTTGCTCAACAAGCTGCCAACGATTGTTTTCCAAATTGACAAGAGAAGGGTTAGGGGTATGAGAATAAGCGGTTGTACTCACTAGCAAGCCCATAAGCAAGCTTAGGAAAGCCGCTACTTTAATACAGCACGCTAATAAAGAAGAGTGTATTTGCATAACCAGTGCTTGCATAACCAACGTCACCAAACCATAGGGCTTATAAAAATAGAGCTTATAAAAAATAGGGCTTATAAAAGAAGAATTACGCGCCATTCTTCATACTGTAGAAATCGCAGAACAATTACTGAGATCAAGGTCACGAATACCCACGAGAGTGGGTATCAAAGGGGGCATTTTTCTAAACAAAAGGTTCAGGTTAAAAATACACTCCGTTATATACAGGTCTAGAAAAGAATATCAATGCAATCAGCTTGGGTTCAGTTTGGTTGAGTTAATGTTTGCTTAACCATTAACAAGGTACACCCTTTTCCAAATCGAGCGCCTCGCAATGATAAAGCCACTATTAAAAGCCACAATTGCCGCCCTACTTCCAACCGTAGTTATCGCCTGTGGCGGAGGACATGTTACCTATTCAAGTGATCACTACCATCCTAACGAAAACAATACTGGGCCATACTACGCTACGGGCACAGACGAATTAGCCGGTCTTTACGATGTATCGATAGACACTGAGGAGGGGTTCGACGAATACTATCTGCACCTAGACGAATTCGGCAATGGAACCATCTACGATTACGCAGGTGATAGCTACGATGACTACGGAAACTGTTACTGGATTATTCCTGACAGCCTTCAAGTATACCACCTTTTTGATACCTATTTTGATACGGGAACAGATACACCTATTTTTGAAGCTGAAATGGTAAACAGCGGTTTTAAAGCAATTTTTGATGAGCACCCTGATGACTTAACTATCGAAAATTATTATTACGCCGAAGGAATTAATATTCACGATATGGAGATTGCAGAATGTTCTACTTATTTTTCAAAGCAAGCCAAAGAGAGTACCAAAGGCAGTACCAAAGAGAGTACCAAAGGTAGTACCAAAGGTAGTACCAAAGAGAGTACCGAAGATAATACCGATAGTAAAAAACCAATTAAGGAACGCAAAGTATTCGGAAAAAAAATTAAAACAAATTAAAAACTTCAGTCTCTATTTGCCGATGTACAGACGTTATAAACATCGGCAAATTAAATTATCCCCTTCGCTTAATCACCCACATGCCTCTATTAAAAAATAAATTCAGTTAGGGATTAGAACGGTTATTTATTTTGATTCAAATCAAGCTTAAAATCCCGGTAAGTACGATAATGGCCCTAGCATCATAGAAAGGAACTAAGCGGTGCTAAAAAGAAAAATGATCCGCCCTCTGCATTGCTGAATTTATTTAAAATTTAACTGACTCAAAGAGGCCAAATTGAAAACAGAATATTTTCTATCCACCCCGTTTATTGGACTCGCCCTAGGAATATTAACTGCTACCCTCTGCTTTGTCACACCTTCACCATTTGAAGGATTAAACAATAATGCCTGGCATATCATAGGCATTGCCCTACTGATGGCTATTTGGTGGATCTCTGAGGCGGTACCTATTCCGGTAACCGCTTTGGTACCCATTATTTTGGCACCCGTATTGTCTATATCCACCATTAAATCTGTCACCACATCCTATGCACACCCCTTAATTTTCTTATTTTTAGGGGGGTTTATGCTGTCTCTAGCAATGGAGAAATGTAAACTGCATCATCGTATTGCCTTAACAACATTGCTCGCGGTGGGCAATAAACCCAGTAGACAAATTGCTGGTATTATGGGAATTACCGCTTTTTTAAGTATGTGGATGAGCAATACTGCCACGGCAGTAATGATGCTGCCAATTGGTCTCTCTATTATCGAACTGGTCAAAAGTCAGAAAGCAAACTCCGCAGGTAATAACACCAGTAATAGTAATGATAATACTGATAACAGTTTTGCTATTGCCCTGCTTCTCTCTATTGCTTATTCAGCTAGTATCGGTGGGGTAGCAACGCTAATTGGTACACCACCTAATGCGCTTCTTGCCGCCTACCTTTCTGAAACCTACGACATCCAAATAGGCTTTGCCCACTGGATGCTTATTGGCTTGCCTATCAGCAGCGTTATGCTTTTCTTCTGCTGGCTTTGGCTTACTCACTGGCATTTCAAGCTTCCCACAGAGGGAGTTCAAGGTACAAAAAAATTACTGCTGGAACAGCTTTTCACCATGGGCAATATGAACCCAGCAGAAATTAAAGTCGCCATTATTTTTGGCCTAACCGCCCTCGCATGGATAACTCGCCCACTGCTAGCAAAAGTCACAGGTTTAGATATTACCGATACGGGAATTGTCATGTTCTCTGTGATTTTTTTATTTTCCATTCCCGTGGATATAAGCAAAAAAGACTTCCTATTAAACTGGGATGATACAAAAAGATTACCCTGGGGTGTATTGCTTTTATTTGGCGGGGGCTTGTCTTTAGCAAGCATGATTAACAGTAGCGGCCTCGCCTCTTTTATTGCTGAACAAGTCACTGAGAATTCAAACCTACCTTTGTACGTCCTTGTTTTTGCAGTAACGGGAGTAATTGTACTGTTAACTGAGACAACCAGTAATACCGCTACCGCAGCAGGCTTTTTACCACTGCTAGGCCCAATCTCATTAAGCGTGAGCGACAACCCTCTTATGCTAACTATCCCAGCTATACTTGCTGCCAGTTGCGCATTTATGATGCCAATGGCAACCCCACCCAATAGCGTTGTATTTGCCTCTGGGGAAATACGGGTTAGGCAAATGGTGAAAACTGGGTTTGTCTTAGATATCTTTTCAATATGTTTTATTAGTGCAATAGGAATTTGGGCCGTTAAAACAGTTTTTGGAGGTTAATCCAACGTGGTTACTAGTATAATTTTATGATTTTCCCAAAGGAGGAAAGAGTATGAACGCAAATATAAATCTATCAAAATATGGAATAGAGAATGCTAAAGAAGTTATTTATAACCCTTCATACGAGCAATTGTTTCAAGACGAAACATCGAAAGACCTTGCTGGCTACGAAAAAGGCATAGTAACTAACTTAGGCGCCGTTGCAGTAAAAACAGGGATTTTCACCGGGCGCTCCCCCAAAGATAAATACATTGTTTACGACGACATAAGTAAAGAACATCTATGGTGGAATTCTGCTAAATCCACAAACGATAACAAACCGATTACTCCAGAGGTATGGAAAGAGTTAAAAGAGTTAGTAGCAGAAGAACTTTCTGAGAAAAAACTCTATGTGGTGGATACTTTCTGTGGTGCCAATGAAAATACTCGCATGAAAGTACGATTTGTGGTGGAAGTCGCTTGGCAGGCACATTTTGTTAAAAACATGTTTATCCGCCCCAACGAAGAACAGCTTGCTAACTATGGTGAACCTGATTTTGTTGTTTTAAATGGCTCTAAAACCGCCAATAAAAAATGGCAAGAACACGGCATGAATTCCGAAGTATTTACTGTGTTCAATATGACAGAAAAAATGCAGGTCATTGGCGGTACTTGGTACGGCGGCGAAATGAAGAAGGGCATGTTCGCTATGATGAACTATTACCTGCCCCTTAAGCATATGGCATCTATGCACTGCTCTGCCAATGTTGGCGAAAAAGACGATGTGGCTATTTTCTTTGGCCTTTCAGGTACAGGAAAAACCACCCTCTCTACTGACCCTAAAAGAAAACTGATTGGCGATGACGAACATGGTTGGGATAACGACGGAGTATTTAATTTCGAAGGTGGTTGCTACGCTAAAACTATTGATTTGGACCCAGATGCCGAACCCGATATCTATAACGCAATTAAACGAGATGCGCTTTTAGAAAATGTGACCGTCGATAAAAATGGAAAAATTGATTTTAACGATCATTCGATAACAGAAAATACCCGTGTTTCATATCCAATTTACCATATTGAAAACATCGTTAAACCTATTTCTCGTGCAGGGCATGCTCAAAAAGTGATATTTCTCACTGCCGATGCATTTGGTGTCCTGCCACCTGTGAGTAAGCTTGATCACGACCAAACCAAGTATCACTTCCTTTCTGGATTTACCGCCAAATTAGCGGGTACAGAAAGGGGTATTACCGAGCCTGTGCCCACGTTTTCAGCCTGCTTTGGCAAAGCATTCCTAACACTTCACCCTGTTAAATACGCTGAAGAGTTGGTATCTAAAATGGATTCGGTCAATGCAAAAGCTTACCTAGTCAATACTGGCTGGAATGGAACAGGAAAACGTATTTCTATTAAAGATACTCGTGCAATTATTGATGCAATACTCGATGGCTCTATTGAAAATAGTGAGCAAATTACATTGCCAATCTTTAATTTGAAAGTGCCTGTAAGCCTACCCAATGTGGACAGCAGTATTTTGGACCCAAGAAATACCTACGCTTATGTACCTGAATGGGAGAAAAAAGCAATTAACCTCGCCGAACTATTTGTGAAAAATTTCGAAAAGTTCACCGATAATGACGATGGTAAAAATCTTGAGTCTTCTGGTCCACAACTACCTTAAAAGATAGCTAGGCTATTTTTTAGGAGCGGAACTAAAAACGTTTTCAATAGACAGCCATTTTTATTGTTAAAAATGGCTGCACTAAGGAAGATGTTTTAATTCCGCCTCATCGAGAGAAAAGGCAAATATTAAAACGTCACATATACCTTATTGACAAAGGAGAAATAGAATGAGTTACCTTCATAGTTCTCCAAACACAATACGTGGAAAACTCACTCTAAAAGCTAAAATTACCCGCTATGCAACTAGTTTAGTTCTTGGATCAGCCTTAGCTATTCATTCCGCTTACCCGGACACACCTATAACGAATACGCCTAGCATACAAGAAGAAACACTAGAAGCTGAAATAAAAAACCTTTCCGAGAGATTAGATCGCTTAAAACAAGAGATAAATAACCTCCAAAATTCAGACAAATCACCCAAAAAAAACAATAAAAAAGTGAACAATGAGTTGGGTGGTTTTGTAAAAGTTAACGGTGTCTATTCCTCGCAAGGTTATGGTGAAAATTCTATAGCAGACGAGGTTTTTATTGGCAATAAAATCCCAAAAGAAAACGCCAAGGGCAATAACGACAAATTAAAATTGAGCGCAAGGGAATCCCGTATTTGGTATAAATCCTCTTCTGACAATAGCAGAGTACACCTTGAAGCAGATTTTACAGGCAATAAACCTAGCAATTCAGAATCTCGTAATAACAACAGCGATTTGAGGCTCAGGCACGCTTACGGTGAAATTGACACTCTATATGGTCGCTTCTTATTTGGGCAGACCTGGACAGTATTACAAAACCGCCAAGCAGCCCCCAATAAAACAACCTATGGAGAATTACCTGGAGAAATATTAAAACGGAATATTCAATTTCGTTGGACCACAACGCACACATGGGACAAGGTAAAATGGGTCAACCGTCTATCTCTAGAAAATCCCGATTCACTGTTAATGGATAAAACGGGAAAAATAGTTCGTCCAGATGATGACCGTATACCTGATATTATGCTTCGCACCCAAGCAGTTTCCCGCTACGGTAATCTTTCTCTCGCTGCGTATATAAGGGAGCTGAGGTGCAATATTGAAGATACATGCCAAGACTCAAAAACCGTCTCAGGAGTTTCGCTGTCAGGGGCCTATATTTTCAACCCAGAAGATCAGCTACGCATTCAAATTAACCATGGCAGAGGAATAGGCCGATATGCAGCCGGATCAGCGTTTCCCGATGCAAGTATTAAGGACGACGGAACTCTTAAGCCCATTAGGGTTCAACAACTTATGTTGAGCTATAGCCATAAATGGTCTAATAGTGTTTATTCCGCTTTAATTTACAATAATGGCCAAACAAATAATTTTGAAGAAGTAGATTCCGCGACCGATTCCATTGAATCCCATAGCCTGAACACAGTTTGGTACTACACCAAGAAAATACGCTTTGGCCTAGAGTTTATCCACGCTAATACAACATGGACGGATGGCAGCAAAGGCAAGTTAAATAGGGGGATATTATCCAGTCGCTATAGTTTTTAGCCGATTAAAGCCTCTTTGAAATTCCGTGAGTTAGACATTCAGGGGTTTAGAAGCTCAGAGGTCTAAACGGAAAGCTGTATGGCTTAAGCAAAAAGCGCAGTGATTTCCTTAGTACTTATGTTTTAATACAAGTCTTATGCTTTAATACAAATCTATAGAGCTGAAACCCCATCTTAATTAACAAAGACCGGGTTGTAATCGTAAAAGATAACACAATAATGATAACGAAGCTGATTTGAATAAAAACAACGGGGGAAGCGAATGATAAACATCGACAACGGTATTCTTCAGGTTGATATTGAACGTTTCCTTAAGCAACGGCTTCCGGTTGCCACCTTCCTTAAAAAAAAGGTTGAAAGCAATCAAAAACTCAATGAATTCGACTTAGATTTTTTAGAAAATATGCTTAAAGAAGTGCAGCAAATGCTACCTATATACAATAGACATAAAGACTATCAACATCTCGCTTCAAAAATTATGAACTTGTACGAAAACATTATTGCTAAGGCGATGGAAAATGAAAAAAGTCGTGCTAATTAACTTCAGTAAACTACAATATTATAGAGCCATTTTCTACCTTTGATATAAATCAAAATGACTTTTCCAAACACCTGATTAAATACCTATATTCTCCGCACAGATAAAAAATGTATTGTTAACCTAGCTAACGGAACCTATATTCATGAGTAATCAAATGCCCTCACAACAAGGAGTAGACTGGGGAAAATTTCTCCAATCTGGTAATCGAGTTTTTGTTGGTTCTAACGCGGCAGTCCCAAACGCCCTGATAAAAGATTTAATCGCCAACAGCGGCCAATTACACGATATAGAGATGGTCCATATTCTAACGCTTTCAGATAACCTTTGGGCACTACCAGAATACAAAGATTTGTTTAAGGTAAACGCATTATTTATAGGGGGTAAAAATGTTAGGGAGGCCATAGCCGAAGGCCGAGCAGATTATACTCCCTGTTTTCTTTCAGAAATTCCCAAGCTATTTACCGAAAACGCACTCCCCTTGGACGCTGCCTTAATAATGGTAAGCCCCCAAGATGAATACGGCTATTGCTCCCTAGGAGTGAGTGTTGACGTGGTTTCAGCCGCCATTAAAAGCGCAAAATATGTTATTGCCCAAATTAACCCTAAAATGCCACGAACAAATGGCCATAGCTTTATCCATGTCAACCAGATTCATGCTTGGATACAAGAAGAGGAGGCACTGCCTGTCCTCCCGCCTCCAGAAATAGACCAACAGGCAGAGCGTATTGGCCAGTATATTTCTACCCTGGTAGAAAATGGGTCTACCTTGCAAATGGGTATTGGGCGGATTCCAGATGCAACCCTACATTATTTATCTAACCATAAAGACCTGGGTATACACAGTGAAATGATCTCCGACGGTATTATTGACCTTATGCGTAAAGGTGTCATAAATAACCGCAAAAAAACATTTCACAAAGGCAAAGCCATCACCACTTTCTGCATGGGGTCACAGCAACTCTATGACTTTGTCGATGGCAACCCTCATGTTGAGTTTTATCCATCTGAACACGTTAATTCTCCAGTAAATATTGCTAAAAACGACAATATGGTATCAATCAATAGTGCCATTGAAGTTGACCTTACGGGTCAAGTGGCCTCAGACTCCATTGGTTATCAATTTTATAGTGGTATTGGTGGGCAGGTAGATTTTATTCGAGGTGCATCACTTAGTAAAAATGGTAAACCCATTATTGCGCTCCCCTCCACCACAAGAGACGGAAAAACTTCCCGAATTGTTCCCCATATTACTCAAGGGGGTGGGGTTGTCACTTCCCGTGGACACGTATGCTATGTGGTTACCGAATATGGTATCGCTGCACTGCAAGGAAAAAGTATTCGTGAGCGAGCTTTAGAGTTAATTCGAATTGCACACCCAAAATTTCGAGATGAGCTGCTTAAGGAAGTCCGTAAACATTATTGGGTGCCAGAGTATCAAGAGAATACACCTACTTCAGTACCAGAATTGGGAAATGTGGAATTAAAAAAATATATATTGGGCGAAGACGAATACACATTAAGACCTCTTGCACCTGCTGACGAAAGGCATTTACAAGAGTTCTTTTATTCCCATACCAAAGAAACATTAATGATGCGCTATAACCATCACGTAACACATATGTCCCGAGAAAAATCGTGTAATTTAGTCAGCGTAGATCAACATAAGGACCTTGCGCTTTGTTTTACCCAAGGCTCTCATAGTGGAGAAGAAATAAAAGCCGTTGGACGTTACTATTTTATAGAGAGTAATCACAGCGCTGAAGTTGCTTTTATTATTAAAGAGACAGAACGAAACAAAGGTATGGCCTCTATTCTTTTAACTGAGATTATTGAAATAGCTAAAAAACGAAAACTGACAAAGCTGATAGCAAGCGTAAGACGAGATAACACACCTATGTTAAAGGTATTTAATAAAGCAGGGTTCGTAACCAAACCTTCGTTTGAAGCCGATGAAATTGAACTTGAACGAGTATTGGCTTCTCAAACATAACTCACTGCCTAACCTTAATTAAAACCAAATATACTAACGAAACAGAAGCAAAGAATTATTTACAGGCTCCAAAAAGCCGGCTTATTACTAAACCGGCCTATTGGTTATATGCTAAAAGGTAATCAATAAGTTTTTATTGCAACCCATTTTTCATCGCTGTAATTAGCTCGCCATCTGTGGTGTCGCCATTTGTCTCCCAAAAGAATGCGCCACCAAGACCTTGCATTTGAACATAGTTCATCTTCCCGCTAATGGTCGCAGGATCATCATAAGACCACCAGTTCTCACCACAATGCGAGTAATTTGTTCCCGCAATTTGCCCCGTTACTGGACACGTATTTTTGAGTACTTTGTAATCGTCAATGCCAGACTCATACGTTGCTTGTGCTGGACCCGTAGCCCTTCCTCCGGGTGCAGACTGAGTAACACCAGTCCAACCACGACCATAAAAACCTATACCCATCAAAACTTTATGAGGCGGTACACCTTGCCCCAATAAAACTTCAATACCATTTTGTGTACTAAACCCTTGAAGAGGCATTCCCTCATAATCATATAAGGCAGAGTGGGGAGCTGTTGGACCAGTACTTTCCCATGCACCAAAAAAGTCATATGTCATCAACATATAAAAATCGACGTATTTAGATGCGCCACCATAATCTGCTGCAAGTATTTTGCTTTCACCCGCACCAATAGCTGAAGTAACCAATTGGTTGCCAAATTTTGCTCTCAGAGCCTGCATTAGATTACGGTAGGAGTTAAATCCAGAAGTATCGCACTCTAGCCCACATTCGTTTGGATATTCCCAATCGATATCAATACCATCAAATACTCCAGCCCATCGTGGATCATTGACTAGACCATAACACTGCTCAGCAAATGCCGTCGGGTTTGCCGCAGCCTCACCAAAACCACCAGACCAAGTCCATCCACCAAAAGACCACAGTATTTTGAGGTGTGGATACATTGCCTTAAGCTTCTTGAATTGCCCAAAAATACCTCGTAGCTCACCATCGGTATTCCAGTCATTGCCAGCGCCATCAACAGAAGACGCCGCATCATAAAATTTCTCTGTATCGCCAAACGAATCGCCCAGCACACACTGACCACCAACAACATTACCAAAGGCAAAAAGAATGTGAGTGAGCTTCTCAGCAGAACCACTTGTCACCAAGTTTTTAACATGATAGTTGCGATCATAGATACCCCACTCAGTAAAGTAACCGGCAAGAATCTTTCCGCCAGACGGCCCCCCACTACTGCTGTTGCTTGAAGTAGAACTAGTACTTGAGCTTCCGGTACTTGAGGATGAACTAGACGAACTGCTCCCTTCGCAAGGAACACATTTCCAAGGCAAACCATCTGCTGGGGTATTTCCTGTTGTCCACCAAGAAGCCGTACACAGTTGATTTTCGTTAAAAACTACCTGATCTTCACCAACGTAGATTTCATCTCGATTCCATGATGGAATTCCAGCGCAAGCTTGATTTATTCGAGAAGAAGAAAAAGTCGTTCCAGAAGAACTTCCTGTAGAGGAAAAAGAATTCAAGCTGCCAGGATTAGAGGATTTCGCGTCATCACACTTACCTTCGATTTTCCAAGCTTCCCAATCTTTAAAATTCTCGGAGGGTTTAGCATTGAGATTCCACCATTTAGCCTTGTATGCAACACCCGACTCTCTGATTAAATCACCGCCAACATAAGCAGCACTTTGATCCCAATCTTGAAGGTTAGAACATCCCAAAGCCATCGATAGTCCAGAAGAAAAGGACAAGCCAATAGCGGCAATTGAAGCAAACAGTATTTTCATTATATTACCTATTATTAGAACTGTTAAATTATTTTTAGCTTTCTTGTCATACAATAATGGAAGATCATTACAATCATATATTTTCAATCTGCCAGAAATATAATTGTAAATTTCACCTATAAGGTTAACTCTCCATTTTTATATAGTAAAAAACCGACAAAGTTGCCGGTAAAAAATTCTATACCTCAAAAATAATTAGATCAACAAAACAAATTAATATTCAAAATACTGTCACTTTTAGTTTTTTATATAATTATTTATGACGCCAACAAAAACACTACAAAGACAACTACAATAACTTAAAAACCAATTCAACAAAAAATTGACTCCACCTTTCCGTATAAATATTTTTAATTTATATAAATAATTTATTTTTTGAAAAAACAATCAATAAAAAACCTTCAGCTTATTCAATAAGTTGAATGAGACGAATATTTTTAATAAGCTACATTAAAAATTAAATAAAAACGAACCAGATCACACATTTCACACATATAAGTCTAAGAAAACAAAAAACATAATTCCATGAAAAATAAAAACTTACAACAAATACTATTCAAACAGTTAAAACACTAAAGACCCCCACTGCTTATTATTTATTACTTCCACTGCACAAACCAAGCTCAGATCTATCAATGAACACCATTTAACAGAAATAAGATAAGAACAAAATAAATGTAACTTATAAAATATTAATAACATTACTATAAAATTCTTATACTTAATTTTTACACATTAAGATGAAACGCCCGACAAACTAATATATATTAATATTTAATTACGTATAAATACTTTATTTTTACCCGCCCAGTAATTTTAAAAAACTTATATTTAACTTAAAAATACACTCGAAAAAAGTTAACCAGAACACAAAGCTTTGCATAAACAATATACTTTTAAAAATTTTATTCTTACAAAAAAATAAACAAGAATGTGGCATAATTTTCACAAGCCAAAACCACTTAAAAACATAAACGACAACAACTATTGCAGCAGATGAATTCAACCACAACCAATTTATCCGAATAACAAGTAAAAACAATCGTTTTAACAAAAGACATAACATTTAGCTCTAAACCTAGAAACCTAAGTTGAACGCGAAAAAGATATATAGAAGAGCTTACAGAAAAGGAAAAGAGTAATTAAAATTAAAACAGAAAGCGAACACTCACTTAAAACAGGTTGAGCGCTAACAAAAAGAGGCTAAAATTCCGCGTGCAATAAAGGTATTTCAAATAACGCTAACAATTCCAAGAGAATCGCTACCCTCTTTTGACATTAAGCGCGGAATGCCCTGAACGGGCTCCTCTGTATTCAAACGCCCATTCAGAAACTCCAGGTAACATTCCAGGGCGAAATATAAAGGTTTGCTTAATGCCAAACCCGGATAGCAGCTTCATTAAGGAAGAGGAGGTAACCGCATTTTTTACACGAACTTTCTTTTCTATAGTCAGAGAATAAAGCTCACTATCACTAGTCAATTTGAATTTTTGAGGTTTGGCTGGCATTTGATCCCCAGAATACATAAATACGACCAATATCGTATCTTTATTGCAGTGTGGGCTAAGCCTTTCACCTATAGCTCGCAATTGATTATGAGAACAATAATTAAAAATATCCCACGCAATAATTGCATCGAATGTCGTATTGGAATCAAATTTAAGCAATTGGGGGCTAACAGCCGGCACTGTGGCACTAAGTGTTTTTGATGCCATTTTTGCCTGATTTTCATGACGCCACCAACGAATTGAAGACATCACATCTTCTGCATAAGCATGAGTGCCATGCTTCTGCCAGTAATCCATATTCGTTGCCGACTTCATTCCTAAATCTAAGATACTTCCATTTTTTTTCTCGGAGAGTAAATCTAATACATTCTGAATCGAAGGTGATTTATGCTTAACCAACTTTTTATTGTCAATTTCATTGGCTGTCTGGGTGATTTCAGCGTAGGCCACATGCTGTTTTCGACTTGCTTTTTCAGGCATATAACGCAGAACATGCTCCGCCAACCCAGGCTGCATACCTTCCAGATTCACCAATGTATTATGCATAAAATACTGAGGAATTTTTTTTAATAGTTGTGCAGTATTGTGCTGAGGAATTCGCCTTAAGCTATGAGCTTCTTCGCTTAAATTAACAAACCGCGAATCATTGATATTAAACTTTCGAGGTATAGCGGGTATTTCAGACTTCATATACTTAATCATATGAAGCAAAGTATTGGGCTTACAATATTTTTTAAGTTTATTTAATAGCGCCTCAATAGCTTCCAATTCTAAATAGTTAAATAAATCCCAACTAAGAATAACATCGAATTTTTCTTCTTCCTTATGCTCAAGCAGGTAACGTTCCAAATGATATATTTGATTAGAAGCAGAAAGGCTCCCGTGTTCGACTATAAACTCATCTAGGTTTTCAAAATGAATTTTACAGCTAAGCTGAGAGAAAAAAGAAAAATTAGCCGCAGACATCGGGCCGAGATCCAATACGCGGTTATGTTTGGATTTTTTTAATTCATTAAATATCGCGGTAAGACCGGGAGAACGATGACAAAGCATAGAGAAATAGGACGCCTAACCACTATGAGGTTAGGCATCTATTTACTTTCAATTAAGAGTGTTCAACTGTTGGCTTTTTAGGAGCAACAGGTTGAGAAATAGTAGAGTTGGCACTAATTTTTTGGAAATCTGATCGGCGAGCTTCCACGTCCATATCAATAGAACCACGGAACTTCGCACCATCTTCCAAGGTCACTCGATCCGCTACAACATTACCTTTAACATTACTAGAAGCTAAAATAGAGATGCGCTCTTGACCAAAAATATCACCCTCAACATCACCCTCAATCGTAATTGTTTTGGCTAATACATTCGCCTTAATAACACCCTGCTCCCCAACAGTTAAGTTATTGTCTTTAAGATCGATAGTTCCTTCGACTTGGCCTTGAATAAGCAAGTCTTCTTCACCCACTAACTCCCCCTTGACACGGATTTTGGGGCCGATTACAGCAGTTGGTGTCACCGCAGTCCTGTTCGACGTAGGATGATTTACCACTGATTGCTGAGCAACGGGTATTTCTGCTGCAACTCGATTATCTATATTTTTATTCACATCGCTTTTATTACCAAGCATTAAATGATCTCCAACTGAATCGTGTGTTTTTCGGTTCTTGAAAAACCACTTCATAGCAAGTTCCGAATCGTCACAGCATTATGGTTAATTATTGAAGCAACCCCACTGGTCTTTATATAACATGGTTTTTTATCGATTGACGACTCAGTACACAATGACTACTCGGTAAACAAAGCCCCTCCGAATACACCACTAGGTATCTGTCAATACGATAATTGTGAGTTGCGTCAGAGATACTACACGAAGATGAAGAAAAGATGGATAGTTAAGTACAAAAATACCCATAAATTTTAATTTTTAAGCTCGATTAAAAAGAAAAAACTTCCGAAAACAAAAAATACCTATGTGCCTACATTAAAGATTTCAATAAAACAACCTTTTGTTAAAACTTTATTTCGTGAATTAAGTCTCAGAAATTAACATGTCAATACGTTTTAAAATTTTCTTCAGCCATTCTCCAGTTTGAGGTAAGCCGCGAAAATATTCTTCAGCCATTAATGCTGCATCACACTTAGCTGGTAACGGACTAGCGCTTTCCGCCAAAAGACGCAATTTTGCTATAAAAACAAACTGAACCCATTCTGGAAAGCACAGGGTGTCGATACAAAACGGCTGTGTACTAGCCATAGCTTCAGGGGGAGGCGAAACGGCACCCCAAAATCCTTTTTGACGCATAACACACTCCAAGTCCATCAGCAACTCCAGCAGTTTTGTATGTTTTTCATTCATATTATTTTATTTTCCACATGCACCATTACAATACTTTTTTAAAATCAGGTAGGGATTTTAAGAGTACGCTCCCGTATCGCTTACTTATCAAACGTTTGTCTAAAATTGAAATTTTTCCCTGATCGGATTCAGTTCTTAAAAGCCTGCCACAAGCCTGAACTAATCTCATTGCCGCATCGGGAACACTTATCTGCATAAAGGCATTTCCCCCACTGGACTCAACCCATTCAGCTAAGGCCGCTTCAATCGGTTCGTTAGGAACGGAAAAAGGGATTTTCGCAATAACCACATGTGTACAATAACGCCCAGGCAAATCCACACCTTCCGCAAAACTGGCTAAGCCAAATATAATACTTCCTCTTCCTTTATCTATATGCTTCTTATGCTTGCGAAGCAAAGCTTGTTTTGATTCATTTCCCTGAACTAATATTTGCTCCTGCCACGTTATTGGTAGCTCTTCGTATACCTCTGTCATTTGTTTCCGCGAAGAAAAAAGAACCAAAGTACCGGCTTGTTTATCAATAATTTCCGGCAATAACTCAATAATATTATCGGTATGCGCTTGAGCATTATTTGCCTCAATGGCTTTTTCGGGGACAGTCAATATTGCGTTATTTTGAAAATCAAACGGACTGGGAACAACTACATAGGTAGCATGTTCATAGGTTCCCGCTCGCTGTTTAAATCGATCAAAGGAATTCAGTGCCGTAATTGTGGCAGAGGTCACAACGGCACCAGCACAGCGCTGCCATAAATCTTTTTCCAGTGCTTTGGAAGCTAAAATTGGACTAGATACCATTTCATAATCAATAACATCATTAAGTTTTACTACGGATACCCAACGTGCTATTGGCCACTTTTCACTGTATGTTGTATCGGCATAACTATACCAAAGAGCCTGATTATTTTCCGCCCGCAATAACCAAGAACCAATAACTGGAAATATATTTTCTAAATCAACAAGAGGCACCGTCGAATTAGGTTCCTCCATTAATTCACTGAGTTCTTTATGCATTTTACTCAGTATTTGAGAAAGCTCGGCAAAATAATCCGCAAGCTGTTGAGCGATAAGCTCTATTTCCGAGGGCACAACTCCCTGTACAAATCTTAACTGTACCTTTGGCTGCATATAGTCTGCATCCTGCATAATTATTTCTAACTGCGGCAAAAAGGCTTCGAGTACAGAGCGAGCAGACTTTAACGTAGATTCAAGAGGCTCGGTTAATTGCATAAAGTATGTGGCGTCTTGAATAGGTTCCACCATTTTTTTCCATTGCCCTTCACTTTGCCCTAACCATCGAATCGTGCCTCGAATTCGACTGTGACAACTAAAATGATTCAGCGCTTTATCGGGAAGGTGATGCCCTTCATCAAAAACGTAAATACTGTCTTCAGGTGCAGGTAAAATTGCGCCGCCACCCAAGGCCAAATCCGCTAAAACTAAATCGTGATTGGCAACAATACAGTCTGCTTCGGATATGGAATCTCTCGCTTTAAAAAAAGCACACTGCCTCACATGACTACACTTTCTACCTGAGCATTGACGATGATCTGTGGTTATACGCTGCCAAGCTTGTCGATCAACTTCATCATCCCAGTTATCTCTGTCTCCGTCCCATTCACCTGAGCTAAGTTGCCCCATCATAGAGCCGTATAAGATGGCATCCTGATCGCTGATGAATGCAGCTTCATCTTCGTAAAGAGGTATAAAATCAGCATTGTCGTTATTGGATAGAATGGCATCCAGTTTTGTCAGACACAAATATCTTCCTCGACCTTTCGCTAAACGAAATTGAAAATTCATAGGTGAATGACGAACCAAGTCGGGCAGGTCTTTGAAAACAATCTGCTCTTGAAGAGCCACGGTTGCTGTAGCAAGCACAACCGTTTTGTTTTGCTTCTTAGCAATGATCAGCGTAGGCAAAAGATAGCCAATCGTCTTGCCAGTTCCGGTGCCCGCTTCGATTACCGAAATATGTTTACCGGCAGAGCGTATGCCTTCATTATCGTATTCAATGTTACCCAGGGTCCGGGCAATTTCAGCAATCATTAATCTTTGGCCATAACGAGGTTTTAATTCCTTAGCCGATAAAAACTCGGAATAAGCTTTTTGAATTTCACTTTTAGTTTGATCATCTAAGAACAAGAGCTTTCACCGAAATACAAACCAGAGTCTATTGACATAATTAAACTGACAACCTCTAGACTAATTTATTTTTAGTTAGCTTATGGTAAATAGGATTAGCATAACCTTTAAGAAAAATGTTTTTCCACTTTTCATCAATTCTATCAACCCTGGCTAAAAACTGCTCTCTTTCTTGCTGCCAATGCTGACTGGAAAATTCTTTTTGACTTTCTCCAACAAGCACATCTGGAGCGCAACCCTCTAACATTTCATAAGCAAAACAGTTTGTTGGGTGTAAAACATAGTTTCCGTTGATTTGACGATCCAATTCCACCGCCACGTCATCAATGTTATCAAAGGGCGCATTTAAAGGGGGGGCAAACGATACATGCACAGCTCCTTTATACCCTGATAGCCCCATCGCAATGCTTTGCACATCTTCATGTTCTTCCTTTATATAGTCACCCTGTTCTTCACGATGGTAGAGTTCCCTCGCCTTAGCTTCGTCACAAGGGTCATATTCATAAGAAATACTCACAGGAACGATTTTGCACTGTTCAATATATTCAGCAAGTTCCTGAGATTTAGGCTTGCTCAGCACAATCATATTGATAATCGCAGCATTAGTTTTATCAATGCCGTCTTTTGCCCGCCCTTCTCGCTGAGCGATCCAAATATTTTCATTATCTTCTGCTCTTGAGTGTTGAATGTATTTCGATAGGAGCTTAGCTGCCTTAAATCTCTCTCTCGGCGCAGTGGCAGACCGATTAACAATAAAGCTTTTATTCAACCTCATCAGCTTTGAAGCAAAAGGCTTAGTTAATAAATTGTCTCCAATAGCAATTCTCAGAGTACTGAAACCGTTGTGGAATAACGCCCAATTTACGAACGCTGGGTCCATAGCAATATCTCGATGATTACTAATAAACAGATATGCCTGATCTTTATTGAGATGCTCCAACCCTGAAACAGATAAATGAGTCACTGTACGATTGAGCAATTTGCCCATGTAGGACTCGATATGAGCCTGAAAATCCGTAACTCCCTTCACTCCCTGAAGCTCCAAGAGAAGTCGTTTACGAATTATAGGGCGGAGAATATACTTGATGTATTTGCCTAGCCTTGGCAGCTTTAACGCAGCTATTACATCCAAAAATTCGTTATCTGACAATAAAGACACGAGTACTTCTTCCATTTCGGCATCATTATATGGACGAATTTCATCAAACTCTGACATTAGCTCTCCCCTTCCCCCGCATCAATAAAAAATGGCGAATTATACCGACAATTTAGTCAACTTATTTACCTTTTATGTGCTTATATGAAACGTTTATGCCCTATCCCCAGCGTTTCCCCCCTCCTGTGGTAGACTTAAATTCAATACCCAACAAATTTTAGGATAACTGGCGTACTGAGCGCCTACCTCTGAATGAAAATACTTCTTGTTGAAGACAGCGCTACTTTACGACACGCCATGTGCAGCTATATCCGAGCATTTGGACATGAGCCCTTAATCGCATGTAGCGGTGAGGAGGCGATGCAAATCGTCGATAATACCCCGGTGGATATGATCATCATGGATGTTGAGATGCCAGGGTTAGACGGTTTTGAGACCACACGCTTAATCCGAGAATGGCTGGGCGAACACTGGATTCCCATCATATTTGTCACCGGCAAGAACGAAGATGAAGACCTCCAACAAGGAATCGAAGCCGGAGGAGACGACTACCTCATCAAACCTGTAAGCCAAGTGATACTAAAAGCAAAGATTGGCGCAATGGAGCGCATTACAGCAATGCGCGATCAGCTCAATACGCTTAACGCAGAGTTAAAGATTCTGAGCCAAAGAGATAGCCTTACCCAACTTTTCAACCGACGAACATTTGAGGAAAAGGCAATCGAACACTGGAAGTCTGCCACTCGTAGTAAGGAGCCTCTCGCAATTCTACTGTTGGATATTGACCACTTTAAACTCTACAACGATTACTACGGACACCCTGCTGGGGACGAATGTATCAAATTGGTTTCTTCTGCATTGACCAAATGCCTGAATCGCCCCTCCGACGTAGTCGCTCGATATGGTGGTGAAGAGTTTATCGTCATTCTACCCAAAACTCATGAACAAGGCGCAAAGCATGTTGCTGAACATATCCGTAAAATTATTGAAAAGCTCAATATCAAGCACAGGGCCTCGACAACCAGTGACCGGGTAACTGTCAGCATTGGATGTAGTGTTGTGAATTTCACCACAGGCTCAAGCCTTCAACAACAAATAGACCTTGCCGATAAGGCCCTCTACAAATCAAAGCAATATGGACGAAACCGTTCAACAGTCGAACTCTACTGTCCCCATAATACGATTCTAGTGGTTGACGACGATGAAACGAGCATCGACATCATTACCGATACATTGAAAGGACACAGCACTATTGTTAGTACGGGAAGCGGTGAAGAGTGTTTGAGCATCGCCAAAGACTTGAAACCCGATATAATTATACTGGATATTTACCTGCCAGGAGTGAATGGCTACAACGTGTGTAAAACACTGAGAGAAGAGCAAGAAACAGCGTCCATTCCTGTCATATTGGTATCCGTTTGCGACAAAGCTGAGCTGAAAAAGTTTGGCAGACGAGTCCATGCCAATGCGTGCCTACAGAAGCCCTTAGAACACCATAAGCTAATCGCTAAGGTGAACCACTTCTTGACTTAGCACCTTTTTATATCAGCCTAACCACCTCGACGCGCATGATACCAATTAACAGAACGTGCGCACTTATCCACTTGCTCCACCACATCTAAGATCATGGCGAACAGAGCCATTCTGACTAAAACACCGTTGTCTGCCTGACGGAATATAGCCAATTTAGGATTCTGGTTAAGATCATTGTCTAGCTCATTCGCCCCTGACCGAGAATCTCTAGGCAAGGGGTGCATAATCACCGTATTGGGCTCACAATATTGAGTGTAAATAGCTTGATTAAGGCGGAAACGGCCACGATAGAGATCAGCCTCTTCTTTCGAATTAAAGCGTTCTTCCTGAATTCGAGTGGAATAGACAATATCCACATGCTGGATACTATCAGCTAAGTCCGATGAAATAATGACCTCGTGCCCCGCGCCCTTAAGTGCTTCCACATGATCTTCCGGCATAGCCAATTCAACGGGAGAAACAAGCAAAATCTGGAGGTTTTTATACAGGCGAAGAAGGCGGCTAAGAGAGTGAACCGTCCGGCCATATTTCAGGTCGCCAATCATGGCAATACGCAACCCATCGAGGCTACCACCTTTATCCTTCACTTCCTTCTGAATGGTATAGAGGTCAAGTAATGCCTGACTCGGGTGTTCGTTCGCCCCGTCGCCACCATTGATAACAGGAACCCGACTCGCTACGGCAAACTCACTTACCGAACCCTCTTCTGGATGACGCATACAAATTACATCCGAGTATCCAGACAATACCCGAGCAGTATCATAAAGGGACTCCCCCTTCGCAATAGCAGAGCTTTTTATCCCCGTGGTTTCTCTCACCTCTCCCCCTAACAAGTTAAACGCGCAGCCAAAGCTCACTCTTGTCCGGGTACTCGGTTCAAAAAACATATTTCCAAGAATTGCACCCTCAAGTACGCGAGTCACCTTATATCTCAACGCATAGGGCTCCATAGTGTCGGCCACGGCAAAAATATTTTCTATGTCTTCCCGCTCGAACTGATCGACGGAAAGAATATGGGCTCCGGCAAAATCCACAATTAACTCCTCACTCCATAAAACTGCGCGCTATTCTACCAATGCAGCTCAAGAAACGGTAATAAAAAATGAAAAGAAAATAGGAATGAATAAGCAAGGCCAAAAATTAAAGTCTAAGCTTATAAGGCTGGAAAAACAGAAAAAGCAAATAGAAACTATGCAGGTTTTGGCCTCCAACAGCATAAAAAAAAACAATTTTCTTTAAACAAGGGAACACAGTGAGCGACTCAACGCCAGACAAATTGTATAAGTTTTGCTCTGCCGAAACGGCCAAGAAAGCACTATCTTCCAGAAGTCTTCGCTGGAGTTCACCTTCAGTATTCGACGATGCCCTAGAGCTTGACCACCTTACAGAGTTTAACTTTGACAAGGATATACTGATTAAATCTGTTATCAAACTATCCGCAGGTATGATATTTGCCAATGAGTACCCAAAAGGCGACACCCCCCTTATTAATGCCATAAAACGTTGGCGTGACGATGATAGGTTTGCTTCCCATGAAGAAGCAGAACCCGTCCTAAAAGAGTTGTTGTCAAAAATGGTTGACCACCGCATCGAGGTATTAACAAACATCAAAGCAGCTTGGCAAGCCTATTGTAAGAAAACACGTATCTGCTGTTTTTCGACTCGCCCAGAGAACGGTAGCGCCTGGCAGCGCTTTGCGGACCAGCACAGAGGGTTAGTGATTCGCTTTGATGCCAGTGAATATTCCATTTTCAAAGCCCCAAAACACATTGAATACGGCGTAGTTAGACCGGAAATCACAAGCTTAAAAGACCAAATAAGTGCGCTTTTATACAACCTTAAAGACAAGTCCACAGAGCACTTCGAAGAAAAACTCCTAGTTAAACCACCTCTAAACAAACTTGAACAAGAATGGCGCTGCTTTAGAGAAACAGGTAACCCACATTCTGTTTCTGAAAACGTTGACGAGTGGGTTGACGACCTTACATTTGAAAGAAGCGATATTTCAGCCGTTATTTTTGGGTTACGAACAGAAGAGTCCTATAAAAAACACATCACCGCTATCGTAAAAGAAGATTACTCTAACGCAAAAATTTACCAAGCACGATTAGCAAAAGGGAAATTCGACATTGAGCTAGAAAAAATCTAGTCAAGCTGACACTTGCCTGTAAAATCGAGTTCGAACCAACCCAGATTAAGTCTGAGTCACTACAACCAATACAACTAATTCACCTCAATGTATTTCTTAGCCTGAGTATCCACATAGGCTGCACACTCAGCCAGTATGGCCAAATGTTCAGGCGTCATATCAACATCGGATTGCAGCAGTTTAATCCTCTCAACTACTTCACTATAAGAAAGCTTACCCTCCCCGCCTTCTAACAAACTGCGCCCTACATATTCATTCCAACCCTGCTGTTCGTTCTCACTTAAAAACGAATAACCGTGCCTTCCTTTATATAAAGGCACCATTTGATTTAATCTGGCATCATTAAAAACAAAGTTTTGCTCAGCCAAACCGGCCAAGTCTGTACTCCTTAATGTAGTCGCCAAGGCTTTGTCAGCATCATTTAAAAACCCATCATAGAGTTTTTGTTCTACATCCTTTTTAGGTGGAAAACTCTCAAGCTGGTACATCGCTTTTAACTTAGCCTCAATATCCATGGTTTTTATCTTTTGCCAGTGCCGCTCACACAGACTTTTATCTAACCCAATTCGCTTCTGCATGTGTTCGTCCACTAATTTTGGCGTTGCCAAGATAGGGCATTTGTTAAGGTGTATAAGCTTTAAAGGCAACCTATCCACACCTTCAGGTAAGTCATCGTTAGAAACAAAAACCCGGCTCCGTATTTCTTCCGCAGAAAGCGTAACCAACGGAGAGGGGTCCACGGATAGGTCATAAACAATTACCGCATTGCTATTGGTAGGGTGCATAGCCAGGGGAACCACCAACCCAGCACACCCTCGCTCAGACGAAAAACGCGAAGAAATATGCAGTAAGGGTTTTCTATTTTTAAAGTCGATCAAACCCGATACAACTCTTTTAGCCTTGTATTTAACAACATAGTTATACAAATCCGGCTTTCGAGTTCGAATTAATTTAGCCATTTCAATAGTCGCCGCAACATCAGAATAGGCATCATGAGCAGACTGGTGAGATATACCATTTGCCTGAGTTAATAATTCGAGCTTAAAGCTCGGTTTCCCATCGACCATTGGCCACTCAATGCCTTCAGGACGGACCGCGTAGGTCAATCGAATCATATCGATAATATCCCACCGCGAATTACCGTTTCGCCATTCCCTTTCGTAAGGGTCATAAAAATTACGGTACAGAGTAAATCGAGTGACTTCATCATCAAATCGAATAGAGTTATAGCCCACCCCACAGGTGTGAGGCTGGACAAATTCGTGATGAACCTTTGCAATAAACTCTGGCTCAGAAAGCCCCTCTCGCTCAGCTTGCTGAGGGGTTATTCCTGTCACCAAACAGGCTTCCGGGTTAGGCCAAATATCAACGGGAGGTTTGCAGTAAAGAACCAAAGGGTCGCCAATGATATTAAGATTCTCATCAGTACGTACCCCCGCAAACTGCGACGGACGGTCCACCATGGGATTGGCACCCCAGGTTTCATAATCGTGCCAATAGAAAGTTTTCATTTCTTAATTATATTTGAAGTGGGAGTGTGGATTACTGTGAGAGCTGTTGCTAGCGTCACTATGTCGCAGTTTACCACTTTTATCTAGGGAGTCTCTGCATTAAGCTAAGTATACCTCTCGCTTTCGGAAGGTTTCTAACCTTCGAACTAATTCTGCGCAAGCGATCTCATCTTCCGTTGCTATTATCCGTTGGTATTAAGAATCTACAACTATAAAAAATCTCTTAAATACATACCAAAACCCAGCAACGCCTTTAAGGCAACTCAGACGACAACAGTTTACTTTAGGCCCTAAAATCATTATTAGGGTGCAAGAATCAACACCCCGACACCCTGCTAGATAGACTACACCGGATTCCTCAAGCAAAGTAGAGTGCTATTTAAGGAATAGTTAAATTTTTTGCAATTAGGAATTGACATATGCATAGAGGCATCTACAATTTGGGCCGTCGGAAGAAGCCCTATATTTATTTACCGTTTCGAAGTTTCCATATTAGTGCCTCGTCCTGTAGTTTAATAAGTAATAGCTCGAATTCCGGCAAATCGCCTTTTTAAGGCTACAACAACTTACTTGTTTATTATTAGGGTACATTTATGTCTGACAAAGTTACTGGCACTGTTAAGTGGTTCAACGAAACAAAGGGTTTTGGGTTTATTGAGCAATCTTCTGGCCCTGATGTGTTTGCACACTTCAGCGCGATCAGCGGTTCAGGTTTCAAAACACTTGCTGAAGGTCAGCAAGTAGAGTTTAAAGTGACTAACGGCCAAAAAGGTCCACAAGCTGAAGATATCGTCGTTCTTTAAGCATTCTATCTTCTCACAAAATCACTTTGTGAGTTGATATTGAAAAGGCAGCTCCTGATTAGAGCTGCCTTTTTTAATTCGGTACTAACTTTAGCCCACACTAGCTCAGGCCAATATCGACTTTGATCCAACATTAAAATGTCCCTTGTTCCGTATTCATCTCAGAATTGAGATGAATACCTCCAAATAAAAACATATGTTTTAAATATTTCTGCATTCGATTTCGCTACTTAGAAACGACTCGAAAAGTTTATGAATACCAGGAAATCAACAATCTAATGGGTGTTTTAACAAACAACCTTCTTAGCATCTACGGCCTATTTTTATATAATGCATACAGATATAAATCCAAAACCTCACTCACCCATCTACCTTAAACAGCCCCCTCAAATACGCACGATAAAACGATATTAATTTCGTCGTGAAAATCAACCGACAGCCGTTATTCGTCCAAATGGTTTTTAACGGTAAAAAATCATTTAATATGTCGAAACTACTTACAAATTCCCAAATCGTTTTTATAAAAAATAAATGATAAATTAATACCCTAGCAACATATAAAAACAGGTGGTGAAATGTTGCTCGCAATCCAATAATAACTAAAGGATAAAATCATGATTAAACAATTTAGATTATTCATTTTTGCTGTATTCTTTATACCAACTCTTTCGCAGGCATTAGTTGTAGACATCAATTACACAGGCAGTATAGAAGCATATGGTGAAGCAGAAGATGGAAACTCAATTTCCGGCTGGTTTCGCTTAAATATTGACGAAGCTGCGGGCTCTCCATTAGCAGGTGGATACGAACAGCTTATATATACCGGCGAGACAAACAATAACCACTCTTTGATTACAGGGCTTCAACCCTCCTCTCATATTACAAGTAATTCAACTTCCCGTGACAGAATCGGTGTTGCTAATCTATCATCAACAAACAGTTCAGGAGAAAGTCTTTTTAACGATTGGCTCACAGTATCTGACTCTTCAACACTTGTAGAAGATTTTACAGATGGAAGTTCGATACACTCTTACTATTCCTATAGCTGGTTTATTATGGTCCTAAACCAAGAATTTATTGACTCTAGTTATTTGAAACAGCTCGACTTAACCGTAAATGATTCAGACCGGCTTGGCCCATCAATGGGACAAATGTCTATAAGCCATATCCACTATGACGTAAACGGAATAGAAACATCTCGAACCGAAGAATCCCAATACTACAACCTTTCTTCATTACAGATAATTTCTTCGATTCCAGAGCCTAGCCAACTAAGTTTACTCTTGGCCGGAACATTAATTGTTGCCTTTAGAAAAAAACAACCCTCCGTGATTTAGCTCATATTGGGAGAGCGCAGCATACTCGTTCTCCCTAACCCTTCATACAAACGCTGTATACGTTTAAAACTGCAAGAATGAAACCTCCAACCTAAAAACTTAACGTTACTTAGTTCACGTTTTTTAAATTTGTTCCCTTAAAAAAATGTCGAATTATTTTACACTCCTCTCTCCACAGCGTTATCAAATGAGTAAATTTTTAAATACTCACAGTTCCCTTGCCAAATAAACTGTAAAGATTTTTTGGTGACAACAGGAAAACAACTACGCCAAAAAAACCTTTACATCAAAACTGAAGCCATAAAGATACCTCCTAAAAAATGACGAATGGGTTTCTATAAGCTAATGTTAAATTTATTAACAAATACGTCACCCGGTCGTCGTATAGCAAGGTAAAGGAACATTGAGGGCTGCTTAATTTAGCTCCAATTAAACCAAACAGGCGTTATTTTCGATTGTATGGCAAGGAATCCAAGTCCCCTTTTATTCCTGTCGCAAAAATAATCATTCTTAGACAAAAATTTGATAATAAAGCGAAAGATGAATATGGTGTAAGACTTCCGTTTACCCTCAGGCGAATATTTACTGAACATAAGACTTAGAGTGAAGAGTAAATCGAATAAGAAATTGTATTGATAATGCTCTATATTAACGTAAGCGTACCGAAAATCATGCAAGAGAAGAAGAACTGGCTAAAAATGATACTCTTTACCGTAAAAGTTTTTGGGTGCGGCAATAACGGAACACACGGTATAAATTAGCAAAACAGTAAATATCGATCTACCATACAAAAACAATGATTAATGGAGGAAATCCCCTATGTCCAATATAGCTGGTAAAGCCTATGCTATGAACGTCATAACCCCTCAGAGTATGCTAACTTACTATATCAGTAAGATAATCTTTAAAGTCGCACAACTCAGCGTTTTCCAATCCAAGCTTGGCGGTCTAGCCACCCTCTCGCTTATTCACTATGCCAGGTGGGCCGTCATTGGGAGAAAACAATTTCCCCACCTCTCAAAAGAGCAACCCAGGGAAAACCTTAACTACAACTACATGTTATTTTTCAGTAACTTTAACGGCAGTTGGGAGCAATATGTAGATTCATTTCACAAAGCCATTCCATCAGGTTTGGATTTGCTATGGAGAAATAACGTCAAATACCCAAAATCGGTGCCACTCCAGCCATTCCACGCATACATTAATTTCAACCAAATGTGGACAAGCCATTACTATAGCGCCTACCCAATAGCGGCATCAAATGATGTTAAATCCGCCAAAAAGGTTCGAAAAGAGCTAACCGGCCTCGCCGAAAAAATGGATGATTTGAGTGATAACGAATTCAAAGAAGCGTATGAAGATATGTTGCTCGATTTACAACACCATATCAGTACTATGGAAGATACGCCTGTGATCAGTCTCGCTAGCCAAGCAGTTAAAAACCGTAGGAATAAATATAAGGCTAAGACTGTACTCAAAGCCAAAAATATTTCTCCGCTAAAACAAACCACCGCTAACGACTAAAGGGAGGAGATTCCAATGCAAAATATATCTAAAAAGGCGTATGCACTTACCGTATTATCACCGATTAAAGATGTGATCTCTGACGGCAACTCTGGCGCAGTACTCACTAAAAAAATTATCGATCAATTAAAAATTAATGAAAACGGGCCTTGCAACAGTGGTAATAGCCCGCTGTCATTAGTGCCCAATACTTATCTTGCGCGCTTTTACATCCTAGACGATGTTTTTTTCGAGGGCGCGCCCGCCAAGGAAGACCACTTAAAATCCAAATACTTGGTTTTTTCTAGTAATTTTTATGGTGATAGAGATGAATACTTACAGCGCTTTTGGGAAAAAGCCGAAGTCCACGCCAGAAAAATTTGGCAGCATTGCTATGGTTTTGAAAAAGTAAACGATACAACTTCTTTTGTGGAATACATTAAAAAATGCCAAGTGAATACAACTTACTTCTTTAATGGTTCAGTAGACGGTGAAGACGATATTCCACTAAACGATCAGCTCAAAGCGCTTTATCTAAAACAAGAATTTTCAAAATTTGCTTGGGAGAATCAAGGAAAATCAGATTCTGAATTAAAAACCGCATTTAAAGATTTTATTGATCGCACTCAACCTACCCAAGAATCACCAAGATGGGCACCAGGTAAATGTGAGATCGCTTAAGGGGGAAAAATAATGACACTTGATATAAACGATATTCAGGGCAATATCATTAAAGCCTACGGACACTTCAAACTTCCAACCGCTCGCTACGTATTTTTTGAGGTAGTAGACCCAGACAAAGGAAGACAATTTCTTCAACAAATTATGCCATTTATTACTCGGGCAGGCTCTTGGGATGACTTAAAGCCCAGTAGAGTTACGACCAACGCAGCCTTTACCTATCGCGGCTTAGACGCACTTGGCTTGCCCCGTGAGTCACTCGCCAGCTTCCCAAGCGAATATATCGACGGCATGGAAGCGCGAAAAGACATACTAGGCGATAATGGCCCAAGTAGCCCAGAAAACTGGGACCCCATATGGCAGGAAGAAGAAAAAATACATATATGGCTTTCTATCAACGGTCGAGAGCTTTCTGATATTGAAGCAAGGTATAGAGAAATTACTGAAATAGTTGCCGCCACGCACGATGCAGATGGCAAAGGCGGTGTGCAGCAATTAATTGGCCACCGAGGAGATGACGGTAAGCTTTATCCCTACCAAGACGCTGCCGCCCTCACCTTTAACGGCGTTCCAAGCAGAAAAGAGCATTTCGGTTACGATGATGGGATCAGTGATCCGTATTTTGAAGGCTGCGGTCAAGACCCCGCGTATATGATTGGCGGCGGAAAACCAGCCAAAACAAAAGACGGAAAATACATCGATCCAACTAAAGCTGAAGCCTGGGAACCAATTGAAGCAGGTGAATTTATACTCGGTTACCGCGACGAATCAGCGGAGCTGCCCATAGCACCTCTTCCCCACGACTTAGCCAAAAACGGTACTTTCATGGTGTACCGTAAACTCCATGAAAACGTTAAGTCATTTAATGAATACCTAGACAATATGGGCAAGGACTACCCCGATGGAAGAGAAGCACTTTCCGCTAAAATGTTCGGTAGATGGAAAAATGGGGCTCCCCTGGCAACCTTCCCAACAGAAGCGGAAGCTAAACAATTTGGTGACCGCTACGCAGCCGCTTTTGTAAAATTGGGAACAGGTTCTTCAGATGAAGAAAATGGTGCTTATCTAAAAACCTTTCAAGAATTAGATAAACAACTGCGCGCATTTAACTACAATAAAGACCTCGACGGCGGCAAATGCCCAGTGGGCTCTCATATACGTCGAGCAAATCCAAGAGGTGCACTTGAATTCGGCAATCCAGAAGCCTATGAAACACCCGGAGCACTAGTAGACAGAAGAAGAATTCTTCGACGCGGGCTGCCCTACGGAAAGTCTGACCCATCAAGCCCAACGGATAACGGTAACCACGGTATTATTTTTATGGCCGTTAACGCCAGCATCAAACGACAGTTTGAATTTGTTCAGCAACAGTGGATTAACTATAGCAACGATTTCAAACTCGCCAATGACCGCGACCCTATCCTCGGCAATAACCCGGTTGACCCAAAAACAGGGCAAGGTGATGGCAAGATGGTAGTAGAGGGTGAAAAAGGAAAACGAGCGCCCTTTTTCTGTGGCAATATTCCTCGATTTGTTGAAACAAAAGGTGGCGCTTACTTCTTTATTCCTAGTATTGTCTCTCTACAGCTAATAGCTGAAGGTCTTGTAGATCCAACATAGTTTACATTATGATAGTTCACAGCAAGAATTCAGATCAGTAACTCACAGTAAGGGCTAACCGAAAAAGTTTAGCCCCTTTTCCTTTTTTATAATAAGAGCTTGTTGGTTAACTAAAAAAACGGGGTTGAAATTGAACCCATGGATACAGCAAAAATACGATAATATTCTTTTTGTGGCTGACCAAACCAAATATCCAAAATTCACAAAATATATTCGATACAGCTTCCCAAAGCTGATTAAGATCCCCAAAATCGTTTCTAATGTTTCGAAATATGGAGGCTTAACTCATGCCGAATTCAAAGAGGCCATTTCCTGGGGAAAAGGTTTTGAAAAAAACAAGGTAAGTAGTGTAGATAAGAATAAGGCTGGAAAATCGGTCTATGTTATTGGCGCAACCTTGGCGCACTTCAAGCTTGATACTAGGCGAACTATGTCATTGGGGAAATTATAATAATATCCCAAGAATTCCAGAATTAATCGAAATGGGTGCTGAGTTTGAAAAATATACCTATGGAAAAATTATATACTAGACTTTTTTTTAGTATTTACTACTTTATTGAATCTCGTTCTACCTCAGTCGGCATGTGCGACCAAGATTGCTCACCTAGAGATTACGGAACTAAAAGATTATGCCCAAATAGTGGCAGTTGTTGAAATAGTAGCGACCCAAAAAACAGAGATACCTTTCCATCAACCCCACACTGTCTCCAAATCTAAGCTCATTAAGCATACAGCGCTGATATCGGAACCTATTAAGGGTAAAAAAATTGGTAAGGAAATCGATTTTTTGCATATGACAGGGTTAATAACAGGAAAAAACTATGTCGTTTTTTTATCTCCTTCCAAAGAAAATACGCTATCTGTTGTCAACAACCAGTATGGAGCATTCAAGCTTTCCATTGTTTCTTTAGGTGAGGGAATTACAGAAGCAGTGAGAATTCCCAGTTCATATGTATCACTGCCCAAACCTATAGCGTCTGAAATGGGAGCAATGGCGAAAGACGAGTCATCTTTTTTCGTATGGGTAGAGCTAAAAGCGCTGACCCACTACTTACAAACTCAATAACTCCTGGCAACCCTAACTGTCGTTTTTTGGTCTTCGGGAAAATAGGAACCAAATCCCTACATAGGTTCTGTCTAAAAAGTTTTGGGTTATAATAGCCACGCGAAAATAATAAGCGCTTTGCCATGCGTGACTTTAGTGATTATGACTAAAGCGAAGGGTACGTCAGGCTGCTGCCTGCGTAAAAGTAAAACGCCGAGCGCTATATAAAGTGAACCAGATTCACTACAAGCATCGCACCAAGCAGCAACCGCCCAACTCTGGCTGTGTCGTTCCGTACCCTGGATTCAGATGAAGGGACATTGGTTACGGCAGGCTGGGTTTGAGATCGATATACCGATCAAGGTTAGAGTAATGGAAGGTTGTTTGGTGCTAACAACGGAGCCATAGCATAAAAATAGTACTGGCCCGTAACATGGGTCAGCATGTAAAGTAGACCTCCTACTTATTGCGACTATTACAATGAACCTCGAAGAAAAACCTTATTTACGAGAAATACAACTTAAACGCGATAGCATTGGTGATTTCTCTAACTACCCTTTTTGCATTCCTGTAATCAAAGAGCTGGACACACTGGAATTCCATCCTGATGTAACATTTTTTGTCGGTGAGAATGGCACGGGTAAATCAACACTCATCGAAGCTATTGCTATAGCAATGGGTTTCAATGCAGAAGGTGGTACAAAGCAATCCACCTTTTCGACCAGGAGAACACATTCACCCCTTCATCAATACCTTAAAACCATTAAGAGTTTCAAGCACCCTAAAGACGGGTATTTTTTGCGCGCAGAAAGCTTCTACAACCTAGCCACACTTATGGATGAGACAGGATATTTGGGGAGGTATGGAGGAAAATCGCTTCACCAACAATCTCACGGTGAGTCATTCATGGCCACACTGATTAACAAACTACAAGGTAATGGTTTATACATCATGGACGAACCTGAAGCAGCTTTATCGCCATCCAGACAAATGGCTGCTTTATCAGCGATTCATCAGCTCGTTGAAGAGCAATCACAATTTATTATTGCCACCCATTCGCCAATACTACTGGCTTATCCACGCGCAAGAATTTACCAATTTACATCATGTGCCATTGAAGAGGTTAAATACGAAGACACTGAGCATTACGCAGTTACAAAAGACTTTCTTGATAGACATGAGAAAATGGTTAGATACTTAATGGAAGACTGAAGCTCACTCAGTAATATTCTGACATGCAAACGCAACTAAATCTTTTTTATTTTGATTCTTACCAAGAAAATACAATTCAAAGTCGTCTCGAACTTCTTCACAATCCGACAAAACCTGTTTGTAATTTTTGAGATGACTGTGCGCAAGAGCACGAAAAAACAAAGCTGACTCAAAATAGTAGTCATTATTCTTTGTCGCTAACAATCTATCCAAATCAGCCACCGCATTATCAAAATCACCCATATTCATCCTGTACCTAGCTCTTGAGAAATAATGTGCTGGATTTTTAGGGTTTAAATGAATAGCTTTACTAACATCTTTAATCGCATGAGGCCAATCTTTCAATCGCCCATATATTTTTGATCTGCGGTTGTAGGCACGAAAATCAAAAGGGTACTCATCAATAACTCTTGAACAAATTTTTATTGCAGCAGTATATAACTGGCGCTCAGAGAGCCGGTAAGCTCTCTGAAGCTCAGCTTCTACATTATCCATCACACACCTCCACAGCGCTGGCTAACAAGCCCTCGTGCACAGTCGTACCCTGACATTCCACCAGTGACACCGTTATTATCACAGCTATTTTCGTTCTCTTCGCAAATCTCGTATGCTCGATCCCATTCCTCAGCACAAAACTCTTCTCTCGAATCGGTGTCAACATCAGTGGTATCATTAAAAAGCGTATCAGATAAACTATCTGCTGCCCATTGGCTACTTCGAAGTTGACAAATAACAAAACAAAAAATGGGCTATTCAATTCTCAATAACCACTTACAATTAAAAGTTAGTCAGAAACAAATGCAAATTGTTTAACACTATCGTCAACAAGCAAAGAACTCAATGCATTAGCTGCGTAATGCTTTACCTTTATACTCTTTGATTTTTTTTTAGTCATTTTAAGAAGGAGTCGATAACGCGGGTTTGCGCTGGCTTGAATACATTTTATTAGCCATGCAATACCATCAACAGAAAAACTTTCTTTATAATGTTTATCTTGCCATATTCTTTTTGCCGCAGAATCCAGAATTTCTTCAGAAAACAATTTTTCTCTGTGTATTTTTTGTGCTGCGGCCCTATATTCAACCGGGGTTCCATTTAATATTTTGTCTATTATATGCGCATGTTTGGAGCCCTTTAGTTCACCGGAAACTTCAAGCCTTTTGTAAAAACGCTCTACACAAAGACAGCCTTTATTATAACCCAGTTGGATATTTGCAAAGTCTTTATACTTTAAAGTAAGCTTCTGAGCAATAGTATTTCCAACAAACGAAATCTTAACAACATCAGTTACCAGATCAACAGAATGCGGAACTCCCAACAATTCAATCACATCATATATAGTATTTGATCTCGAAAAGCCTTTAAAATTTGGTTCATACACTTCTTTAAGTTTTATATGTTTTTCGTTTTCAATCATGACAACCTGAGCGCTAATGTCAGCGTCAGAAAAAGGCACTCCATTTTTCACCTTATTGAGTTTCTTTAAAGCCTTTTCGGCATGTTTCTTCAATTTAACTGAAGAACTCTCATCATAAATACTGCTTATAAGCGTACTGTATCTGTCTGTCGTCGATAAAGACAAAGCTTTCACATACCATGACATAAGGTCAATATTCGCACTCTCCTTATAGGATTGTTTCAATTGCGTAGCAATAAAATCGAGCAGGCCCTGAGAAGTTAATTTTTCATTAAAAACAATTTTTAACGCTGACTTTTTAACGTCCGGCGATTCATTAATTAGCATATGCTTGATCATCGCCTGCAAAGGTATAATAGCACTCTGTTCAATATTAGATGAGCGAGACGCTAATGAAGGGCAGGAAAAAACCACCACCAATAAAACTATACAAATACGCATCATATCTCCCTTGTAATATTAACTATTATTTCTTGCGGTACAAAACGCTATTAATCATAGCAATAAGAGCCTTGCTGTGGTGTTTAAAAAACAGTTCATGATTTGCCCAAGACTTAATCTTGTGAATAATAACAAATTGTTCATCAACTTTTACATAAAGTATATTTTGTTCAGTGGTTTCGACATGCTCGAAAACATAAGTGTTATATCCTTCTACTTGGGAAACATAGGGCTCCACTTTATTTTCTTTCCACTGATCACCGAGTTGTTCTATCAAAAAGTTATAAACATTCTCATTACTTGGTTCCTTTGATTTGACTCCAAAACTAGGCAGTAAAAAATCCATAGCCAATTGGCTTTCTAAAAGTAAAGCCCCTTTATACTTTACTGGGTATGATTTGACAATAAAGTAGTCGTTCTTTTTACTTCTCCAGTTTGACGCCGTTTTTCGAGTAAACCGATACTGACGAACGGTATCTTTCAGAATATTTTTATAATCGGGAAAAACGTCTTCAAACCCATTTGACTTACCAACTCGATAAAGAAAACTTTTCTTTAATGCTTTAAGGTACATTTCTTCTGATAACCTTTCCGTTGAATCGGAAATGACCTTCTCGATATATCCTTGATCTTCAAGAAACCTAGACAGCCCTATATTGAAACTATCGGTATATGATAGTTTTAAAGAAAGCTTTTCATTTTTATTCTTAGTATCTAACGTGGAGATTTTGTAGTATATATTCGTTCGAACATCTGGCTCAGGTTGAAATTTATTTGCCAGACTAAGAGTTTCATCTATAACAAAAACAATGTGATGCCCATCTTCTCGAAGTTTTGCCCTACTCAACCCCATTCTCCCTACATATTTTTTTGCACTAACATGAGTCAGGGCGTTAACGTTGAAGAAGTCACCATGCTGGTTAAGCTTTGTTGAAAGCTGCTCAGCAATTGTAGTCAAACGTTCACTATGTTTTTGTTGAAAGAGTTGTTTCAATTTTTGCGAATAACCGTTATTTCGATGAGCTTCTGGAATACTAGCGACAAGACGTGCAATACCACCACCAGTACCCCAGGCTATTATTTGAGCATTATACTCAGATCTAGTAACTATTGATGAACGAACGACAGGAGGATTGAGAAATAATGAAACCTGGACCTTATCCGCAAAGGAGGAGGGACTGACTACGCAAACGAACAAAATTAAAACAAATAAGGAGATCTTTTCCATGCATGATTCATCCATATAAACAAACTATTGGTTGCTGGCACCCAGTTTAGCATGAGTTTCAATTTATACATAGAGGTATACTTGACAAATTGCTATTTACATCCAAGACCCTGTAAATGATTCTGTGTAACAGCTAGTTAAAATAAATCGCTTCCGTTATATCGGAAATAGCACTTTCCCAGTTCTGCATTCTTGCATACACTTTCGACCTTTTATTAAATCCCCGATAGTCATTAGGATTCTGCTCAATAATGGAAGTGCATATTTCTATCGCTTCACGGAAATTTTGTTTTTCCAACATAGATGATGCACTTTTTAGCATACATTCTATTTCTTCCATATTATATTTTCCCACAAGAAATATGCCATTCTAAGGGTATAAATGGAAGAAGTTCAGCATGAGGAAACGAATCACTATTATGTGACAAAACAACGCCTAAATGACTAGGAAAAAATAGTACATCAGCCCATAGCTGACGACTAACCTATTCCAACTTGTCAGGTTTCAATTCTGGATGTTCGTCAAATATTGGATTCATGACATCCAGCAACATATTACCCATTAATTTACCGACTGCTTTGCGATAATTATTGAATTCTTCTTCGGTACAATTATCTTGGATATCAGTAATGGAATGGTTAAGCTTGCTGCCAAACTCAACCATCAAATTAATAATTTCAGACGCTACTTGCTTATTCACACTGTTCCTCTTCCATACATCTATATACAGCGGTACACTATATACGCAATACCACCAACAACAGCCGTCACTACTTTTTGACAATTATTATCACTAGGGCAAGACCTTTCATCAACACTATCTTCCGGCCAATCAGCGGGCTTTGGTTTTACAATATCTTTCCCTGTTTGATGGTGCTTACATATTATTTTATTCGGTTTTGTAGAAAGCATGTACAGAAACTCTGTATTTATTTAGATAATTTGTAGGTCACAATTAAATCACTACGACCCGTACGATTTACTTGTAAATACAATCACCCTTTTCGTAATCCCATCGACCACCGTTATCTAAACATTTATCAATAGAGAAAAAATTACTTTCTCTGATCACAACCACAGAGAACACTAACAAAGTCATAATTAAAAAAACTATTACCTTTAACTTGTTATTTTTAAACATAGCGGACCTCTAATATTGAGCAGGCAGACCATTTGGCCTAAATGGCTGACAAACTTGATTGCAGTTTGCATTAGGATTCCCAGATCCGCCTTGCCGCCCATGATTATTTGCTTGCTTATCTGCATTACATTGTGCAGGAGAATCATCTTTTATATATTCATCTAAAAGTTCTCTTGTTTCACTCAATAACTGTGATTCTATTTCTCCGCCAGTGCCTCTACTAAATGTATTTCATATACACCTTTAATAGTCTTTACTTAGAACAAGTACAGCGTCTATAAACCGGAGACTGCCCCACCGTGATAGCTGTAGGTAAAGTTATCATCTTTATAACATTAACTTCACCAATTAAATATCGAAACTAAATAACCTATTACTCTAAAGTCAAAATACCATCGGGTGATTCCGTCTAGCACTAAACACAATGCCAGAAAAGCAACAATGACAATATCTATATTTAATATATAATTTTTAAAATTTTTAAAACCATATAAAACAAAACTAACAGAAAATAGACCAAAAACGGTCTGTAAAATAATTATAAGCGAGTATCCCTTAGCACTACTTAAAAACCCCATAAAGCCGCTTAAAACTAAAAAAAAATGCGCGCCAACCAAAACAACCCACCTCATCTGGACGTCCCCGAATTAGATGAACCCGAAGTACTAGTAACACCTCCGGTAGTAGTTTGAGAAGATGATGGACTAACAGAATTAGGATTCTGAGGAACCGTAGGCCTCGTTGGTGGCGTACTTTCAACTCCAGGAGCATTATTAAACTGATCTTGACTCCAGCTCCTACAAATATTATCCCAACCATATATTCCAGTATTTTTTAATTTAGAATCCAATAATTTTTTTAATGCGCTATCTTGCATTGGCGTCAATCCTTTATATTGCTCAATGTCTCCGCCTAAACTGGTATCTGAATAAACTTCCCCTTGTAACCAATTACCATTCACACCAAAACTATAAGAGCTATAACTACCATTAGGATTTCCAACATTGACACTTTGGTGAAAACTAGGTTCATTACCTGAAGGACCTTCGATCCATACATCCAAACCATACGGATCAATCAATGCAAGTGGAGAACCAAATACATATATATACGTATTCAAACCACCGTAAAGCCCTATGGGATCACTCTGAATGTACCGCCCCAAACTAGGATCATAATTTCGATAATAATTGTAATGCAAATCGGCCTCTTCATCCCAATACTGACCGGCAAATCGCATATTATTGTCAATAACGTTAACAACTTCTGATACTTCTCCAAAACTATTGTAATTGCCCTGCCAAACTAGCCCACCATTATTGTCTGTGATTTCATGAGCTGTACCTAAGTGATCTCTAAAATAATGATAAACGTCTCCATTCTCAATAAACCCTACTGGAGTAATTGCTTCTAAAATATAACGGCGCACTACACCACTCTTGTTTTCACCAATTAAACGTGAACCAGACCAATAAAACTCTGTTGTTGTATTGGCTATATGATTGGTTTTTCTCCAGCGTCTTTCTAACGGGCCATAGTGATAACTGTAATGGGTTATCGCTGCCGTAGTTGGAGCATTATCAGGATAAACTTGATAGCCTATCAATTGATTAAGGCTATTATAAGTGTAACGTTCAACTTCCCCTGTGGTTTTATTCGTTTTCTGTGTGCGATTACCATTGATATCGTAAACGTACGCAAAATGATTATTTTCAGTAATTCGATTGGCTATATCAAATTGAGCATTATTGTTTTGACGATTACCTAACGCATCATAATTAAACGTTTCCGGGGCAGTGACGGACTGAACCTGTGTTAAGCGGTTAGCCTGATCATAATTATAATCACGTATTTCATTTGCGATTCCCTGCCATTGACTAACTCGACTAGCTGAATCATATTGATATAGGTAATTCCGCTGGCCATTACCGTGATTAATCTGAGTTAATTGGTTGGCTACGTCATATTGAAATAAAGAGTTGGTGGCTGTACTGCGATTAAGCGCCGTTACCCGTTGCAGGGCATCGTAAATATAACTGTAGGTTGAACCGTTAATATCAATCTGGCTTAACAAGCCTCTCATATCAAACTGATGAGATTGATTAGAACCAAGACTTGTTATCTGTGTTATTTCATTTTCATTGCTGTATTGATATAAACTGGTTTCATTGTTAGCCGTTTCACTTAACGTTCGACCAAACTCATCATAAGTTAAACTGACTGTACCTGTGGTATTTTGCACGCTAATTAATTCATCTCGAAGGTTATAGCGGTAATTGTAGGTATCCTCACTACCCATGGTACGCTGAGTTAAGCGTTTAGCGGTATCGTAATTAAATGTAATTATAATATTGTCCGGGCGTATCATCTGCGCCAGCATATTATCGTTACGATACTGATAAGAATGAGTGGTTCCATCGTAAAATATATTCTGAGTTAAACGGCCAAAAGTATCATAACCATATTGGACTGTATGGCCATTAGGCGCACTCACTTGGAGTGTACGATTAGCACTATCGTAAATGTACGTGGTTACATCCCCATTGCCATCGGTATAAGCAATCACTCGATCTAATGCATCGTATTGATACTGTGCCACCTCTCCTGCCGGATTGGTTACTTGAATCAAATTATTCAGTGCATCATATTGATATTGAGTGGTACGACCTAGGGCATCACTAGAGGTTAATGGCAAACCCTGTGAGTTATAGCTTATTGTTGCTTGATGACCTAGTGCATTGGTTGTTTGCAGTAAATCCCCCTGTGTACTCCATACTAGCCCGGTTGTTTGCCCAGCCGAATCGGTTACATTAAGGGGGTTACCATTTGCATCATAGGCTAGGGTCGTCACTCGACCTGAACGTGAGGTAATGGTTAATGGCCAGGGTTTTTGATTGTCGTACGTGGTTGCAATTGTGCCGCGAGTATCGGTTTGGCTTACGCGATTACTGTATTGATCATAGGTATACGAATAAGCTGTTCCACTGGGGTCCGTTATTTTTGTGATAAGGCTATCCGTATCCCGCTCATATAAAGTAATACGGTTAAGCGGCGCATCTATTCGAATAAATTGCCCGGTTTCATTGTAGGTAAATACCCAACGGCTATTTTGGCTATCTGTTTTGGTGACTTGACGGTTAGCGGTATTGTACTGATAGGTAAATGTATTCTCTAATTCCCGATAAGACGATACTTTCGTTCCACTATAGGTGACTTCCGTTTCCGCAACGCCGCTTGCGTCCGTAACGCGGGTTAGGTGGCTATAAATATGGCCGTCGCCGGGCGGTTGGTACTGGTCATATTCATAACGGCGAATACCACCAAGAGGGTCAGTTACGGAGATTAGGTTCGCATTTTCGTCATACCCATATTGCCACTCACGGTCTGTATGATCTCGAATAATAGAAACGAGCCCGTTTGTATTGTATTCATAGTTTAATGAACGGCCATTGGTATCGGCTTTTTGGATTAAGCGGCCTTGTACATCATAGGTATAATGAATGGCATTACCCTTTCTATCCACTTCGGATAATAATTTTCCTGTTTCAGCAAATACGTTATAGTTGCCGTTGCGCCATTGTAGCCGCGCAGTATTATCGGGTTGGCGAATAACCACATCAAATAACCCAGAACCAACAAATGTACCGTCACTTTGCTGAGAATAGACGTAACGTTTTCCGTTTGCTAAACGGCGCACATACTCATTAATTTGAGTTCTATTATTGTTTTCTATTTGGTAACGAACGGTATAGATTAATTCTTTATCGCACCCCATACTCCAACCCGCACCCAATAAACCGACTCTCGGGTCATGAGAGTTAAATGTTCTATCAACCGATAGGTTGGGGCGGCCCTTCAGTGAAATATCCGTTTCACTCCAAATAAAATGACCCGTAGCAAGGTATACGGGTGAACCTTGGCTACCACTGTTACAGGGGTCATTTTCACATTCCCCGTCTTCACAGGGGCCTGGGTCTTCTGGATCTTCCAGGTCTGTTGTATCGTGCCCTTGATCCCAAGGGAAATGAAAGGCATATACCGGCGCTACGGCAGTTAAACAAAAGAGTGTTAACAGGGCAGCAAAAAAACGGTTCCATAACTGACGCCGCGCAATATTAAAAAACAGTGCTTTAAAAAACATAATCTTAAAAAACATAGCCTTAAAAAATAATACGTTGGATTGCATGGTTTGTCTCCCTATTTACCTGTTAGCCAGTGCTTGAATTTGCGTGGATATTTCACCAAGTTCATGTGCAATGCGTTCATATTCGGTGTGCAGGTTTGGATGATCTGCCAGCCAGTCGGTTATTTCACGTTGATGGCGAGTCGCCCAGGCAATTATTTGACAAAGATTTGACAAAGAAAGGCTGGGTGGCATAGTTGCGATAATACAAACTTCGAGCAACTTGCTATCAGTGTTAATTCAATTGAGAAGTCGCAGATTTAAGTAGTTCCTGTTTAGAATATTGCTTATTCAAAATATATAAAGAAAAATCATCTCGCACATGGCCACAATTGCTTATCACTTGATGATAGTTTGCTAAGTGAAAATGAGTCAAAGCCATAAAAAAGTACGCTGTTTCTAAATAATAACTATCATTTAGTTTCTTCTCTAAATAAATTAACTTCTCCAAATCCTCTATTGCATCATCAAAAGCACGGCGTTCTATTTTCCAGCGGGCTCTTGAAAAATAATGTGCTGGCTCATCGACGTTTAAATAAATCGCTTCCGTTATATCGGAAATAGCACTTTCCCAGTTCTGCATTCTTGCATACACTTTCGACCTTTTATTGAACCCCCGATAGTCATTAGGGTTCTGCTGAATAATGGAAGTGCATATTTCTATTGCTTCACGGAAATTCCGTTTTTCCAGCATAGATGATGCACTTTTTAGCATAAACTCTATTTCTTCCATTTTTAAAACCGTAAATACCTAACCAAGTAATCCTTGCAACACTTAAATTTTACAAATTGACCAATAATTCATTCGCTTCCTGACATGATTCCTCACAAATGGACATATGATTAACAGCAATACTCAGATAATGCTTAATACTTTCTTGCTCTTTATCACTCACCATATAAAGTTTTGCCAAAGCAAGTGCGGCCTCCCCATTACCTGCCGCCAGTGACTTTTCAAACCAATATTTGGCCTTGCTAATATTTCCAACTATCCGATATGTAATCGCTAAATTCAGCATTGATAAATCTTCACCAAGGTTGATAGCTTTTAAGTCCCACTCTATGGATTTTTCATAATCTTGAGATACGCCTTCACCATCACTATACAGACATGCCAGCCGACTCATTGCACTAGAATCCCCTTGCTTAGCGGCCTTCAAAAAAAGTTCAAAAGCTGCATCCAAGTGACCTAACTCATACTGCTTATCAGCTTGAGAAAAAAGCTCATCATTATCCATTTTATTCTCTCCTCAAGGTATTGCTGCATTAGCAGGTATTGTTGGCCATAATTGACAAATTATCTTCTCATACCAAGTAAATTATTTACGCATTGATTATCGTTGGACAACTCAAATTTTTCAAGTGCCATATCAATTCCAGCGAAGAATGATTCCATGTCTTTATCTTCAAAGTCGCTTAGGTAAGCCAACCATGAAGAACATCCTATATCGTTTAGTGCCGAAAGGTTGTAACCCAAAGTCACTTCATCTTTCGATTTACTATCAAAGGGTTCAATAATTTTGTTCACGGCAACAATTTCATCACCAGCAATATTTGCAAACATTAAAATTTCTTGCCTATGCCTTTCAAGCTGTTCATATCTAACACCAACCCAAAAGAATATAAATGCACTAGCCACAAACATAAGAATTGATTTGAAGTTTTTTGTAACTATATTCATGGATATTCGACCCTTTTATGTATCACACTGCTTGGGTTCATCTTCTTTCAATTTATCTTTCTCTTCTTCGCACCTTTGCTTTAAGACTTCGCATGGGACAAGACATGGAGTACCTGAACCATAGCAACCAGGTCCTAATGCACGTTTGCACGAACTTTCTACGGCACTGCACGGTTTTCCTTCCCATTCTTTCAACTTTTCCTTAACCCATTCTTCGGGTACATCTTCTGGCTTAATGTCATCACCTACATCGGGACAAGTCCCAAGGATAATTTGCCAACGGGTACACCAAGGTGCAGGAAACAGTCCAAGCGGGTCAATATACATCAATGGGTTACCCAGTACATAAGCATACGTATTCAACCCACCTTGTAACCCAATAGGATCACTCTGAATATACCTTCCCAAACTCGGGTCATAATCCCGAAAATAATTATAATTTGTCCCCGTTTCTTCATCAAAATGTGGATATCTTGAGTTCCACAATTATTTTTTAAATTTCATTATTCTACAACCAATCATTTGGGGAAAGCCACGATGGGAGTTTTGTACTCTACAAGAAACTTAATGGGCGATACCTATTTCGCTTCAACAATAATGATCAATATCTATAACCGCATCAACAAAACCAGCAAATCTTGACATTTCAGGCGGTATCATCAACGGAGGTATTCTCTCGCTACTATTTACAATAAGTGTGAACTTCGCTGTTCCCGTTTTAGCAATATCTTTAATTGCATCTTTTGAATTTTCAAGTGTTGTTGCAAGGTCCATCCAATGATCAACAAGTTCGTCTGATTTCGCATGTGACCTTATCGACCATATATTTGTTCTTGGCAACCCCCGTTTTTCGTTGCGCTCCCCTTTTTTAAATTCAACTTCAGGGGTAATTCCTGTCATTTCAGAAATGTCTTTTGGCAAGATTGTAGTACCAAGCAACTGAAAATCTATTTGAACATTATATTCCATGTTTATTAATACCTAATGGTTGCGGTGTGCCAGCACCTTGACGGGGACCTTCATATAAATTTCCATGCCTATCAACAAAAATATCACTTTTTGAATCCATATTATAATCACGCTTCATGTCATGGGCATCTTTATAGCCGTTATTTTTCGCGGCTTTATCCAATTCCTTTTTCGACATTCTCTTTGCATCTTTAGCTTCTTGATCTGCATCACACGTGTCGTCGTGTTTGCCATCTTCTTTACACGCCTGAACATCATAAAACGGCAGCTTCAGTATCGTTATACATTTTTCAGTAAGCCCATATGGATCTATGTATTTAAGCGGATTTCCATTGACATATCCGTAGGTATTAATCCCACCTGCCAACCCAATCGGGTCACTCTGAAGATACCGCCCCAAACTCGGATCATAATTACGATAATAATTGTAATGCAAACCGGCCTCTTCATCCCAATACTGACCGGCAAATCGCATATTATTGTCAATAACGTTAACAACTTCTGAGACTTCCCCAAAACTATTGTAATTGCCCTGCCAAACTAGCCCACCATTATTGTCTGTGATTTCATGAGCGGTGCCTAAGTGATCTCTAAAATAATGATAAACGTCTCCATTCTCAATAAACCCTACTGGAGTAATTGCTTCTAAAATATAACGGCGCACTACACCACTCTTGTTTTCACCAATTAAACGTGAACCAGACCAATAAAACTCTGTTGTTGTATTGGCTATATGATTGGTTTTTCTCCAGCGTCTTTCTAACGGGCCATAGTGATAACTGTAATGGGTTATCGCTGCCGTAGTTGGAGCATTATCAGGATAAACTTGATAGCCTATCAATTGATTAAGGCTATTATAAGTGTAACGTTCAACTTCCCCTGTGGTTTTATTCGTTTTCTGTGTGCGATTACCATTGATATCGTAAACGTACGCAAAATGATTATTTTCAGTAATTCGATTGGCTATATCAAATTGAGCATTATTGTTTTGACGATTACCTAACGCATCATAATTAAACGTTTCCGGGGCAGTGACGGACTGAACCTGTGTTAAGCGGTTAGCCTGATCATAATTATAATCACGTATTTCATTTGCGATTCCCTGCCATTGACTAACTCGACTAGCTGAATCATATTGATATAGGTAATTCCGCTGGCCATTACCGTGATTAATCTGAGTTAATTGGTTGGCTACGTCATATTGAAATAAAGAGTTGGTGGCTGTACTGCGATTAAGCGCCGTTACCCGTTGCAGGGCATCGTAAATATAACTGTAGGTTGAACCGTTAATATCAATCTGGCTTAACAAGCCTCTCATATCAAACTGATGAGATTGATTAGAACCAAGACTTGTTATCTGTGTTATTTCATTTTCATTGCTGTATTGATATAAACTGGTTTCATTGTTAGCCGTTTCACTTAACGTTCGACCAAACTCATCATAAGTTAAACTGACTGTACCTGTGGTATTTTGCACGCTAATTAATTCATCTCGAAGGTTATAGCGGTAATTGTAGGTATCCTCACTACCCATGGTACGCTGAGTTAAGCGTTTAGCGGTATCGTAATTAAATGTAATTATAATATTGTCCGGGCGTATCATCTGCGCCAGCATATTATCGTTACGATACTGATAAGAATGAGTGGTTCCATCGTAAAATATATTCTGAGTTAAACGGCCAAAAGTATCATAACCATATTGGACTGTATGGCCATTAGGCGCACTCACTTGGAGTGTACGATTAGCACTATCGTAAATGTACGTGGTTACATCCCCATTGCCATCGGTATAAGCAATCACTCGATCTAATGCATCGTATTGATACTGTGCCACCTCTCCTGCCGGATTGGTTACTTGAATCAAATTATTCAGTGCATCATATTGATATTGAGTGGTACGACCTAGGGCATCACTAGAGGTTAATGGCAAACCCTGTGAGTTATAGCTTATTGTTGCTTGATGACCTAGTGCATTGGTTGTTTGCAGTAAATCCCCCTGTGTACTCCATACTAGCCCGGTTGTTTGCCCAGCCGAATCGGTTACATTAAGGGGGTTACCATTTGCATCATAGGCTAGGGTCGTCACTCGACCTGAACGTGAGGTAATGGTTAATGGCCAGGGTTTTTGATTGTCGTACGTGGTTGCAATTGTGCCGCGAGTATCGGTTTGGCTTACGCGATTACTGTATTGATCATAGGTATACGAATAAGCTGTTCCACTGGGGTCCGTTATTTTTGTGATAAGGCTATCCGTATCCCGCTCATATAAAGTAATACGGTTAAGCGGCGCATCTATTCGAATAAATTGCCCGGTTTCATTGTAGGTAAATACCCAACGGCTATTTTGGCTATCTGTTTTGGTGACTTGACGGTTAGCGGTATTGTACTGATAGGTAAATGTATTCTCTAATTCCCGATAAGACGATACTTTCGTTCCACTATAGGTGACTTCCGTTTCCGCAACGCCGCTTGCGTCCGTAACGCGGGTTAGGTGGCTATAAATATGGCCGTCGCCGGGCGGTTGGTACTGGTCATATTCATAACGGCGAATACCACCAAGAGGGTCAGTTACGGAGATTAGGTTCGCATTTTCGTCATACCCATATTGCCACTCACGGTCTGTATGATCTCGAATAATAGAAACGAGCCCGTTTGTATTGTATTCATAGTTTAATGAACGGCCATTGGTATCGGCTTTTTGGATTAAGCGGCCTTGTACATCATAGGTATAATGAATGGCATTACCCTTTCTATCCACTTCGGATAATAATTTTCCTGTTTCAGCAAATACGTTATAGTTGCCGTTGCGCCATTGTAGCCGCGCAGTATTATCGGGTTGGCGAATAACCACATCAAATAACCCAGAACCAACAAATGTACCGTCACTTTGCTGAGAATAGACGTAACGTTTTCCGTTTGCTAAACGGCGCACATACTCATTAATTTGAGTTCTATTATTGTTTTCTATTTGGTAACGAACGGTATAGATTAATTCTTTATCGCACCCCATACTCCAACCCGCACCCAATAAACCGACTCTCGGGTCATGAGAGTTAAATGTTCTATCAACCGATAGGTTGGGGCGGCCCTTCAGTGAAATATCCGTTTCACTCCAAATAAAATGACCCGTAGCAAGGTATACGGGTGAACCTTGGCTACCACTGTTACAGGGGTCATTTTCACATTCCCCGTCTTCACAGGGGCCTGGGTCTTCTGGATCTTCCAGGTCTGTTGTATCGTGCCCTTGATCCCAAGGGAAATGAAAGGCATATACCGGCGCTACGGCAGTTAAACAAAAGAGTGTTAACAGGGCAGCAAAAAAACGGTTCCATAACTGACGCCGCGCAATATTAAAAAACAGTGCTTTAAAAAACATAATCTTAAAAAACATAGCCTTAAAAAATAATACGTTGGATTGCATGGTTTGTCTCCCTATTTACCTGTTAGCCAGTGCTTGAATTTGCGTGGATATTTCACCAAGTTCATGTGCAATGCGTTCATATTCGGTGTGCAGGTTTGGATGATCTGCCAGCCAGTCGGTTATTTCACGTTGATGACGAGTCGCCCAGGCCATTGCTTGCGCTGCGGTGGTACCTCGATTTATATATACCGCTGCAACGGTTTGTTGCGTTTGAGTATCCTGCTCTAATTGCGCTTCCATATCACCGCCGAGTTCCAGTAGCATCAAACGGCTGCGAACACCGTCGAGAGTCGCTTGACGCGCCTGTAAATCCATAGTGATGTAATCGGCGGTTGTTATCTCCTGAGCAAAAACCACTGAAGACAACAATAAGGCCGCTGTTAAAGAGACTGTTTTTAGTACATTAAACCCCATGATGAATCTCCTTAATAAAAGACGCGCTGTAGCGCATAAACGGTTAAGGATTCATAACCTGTATCATCGATACCGGATACGCCTAGTCGATAAGTACCGGGCGCAACAAAATGACCGTCGTTATCGCGCCCGTTCCAAGTAATGGTATTGTTCCCTGCCGATAATTCGGTGTAGGTAAATTCAGCTACCTGTGCCCCGCTTTGAGCATCGTTAATCGCTAACTTAACGCTACCAGCACGGCTTAATTCGATCTGTATCTCACTGACACTTAAGGAACCATCGGCATTGTGTTGGGTTGGCTGGAAAATGGAGGGGGAAGCACTGGCGGTACTAACATGCACGCCACTGCGTACATAAATGGCGTTGTCCGGCAGGGTATAGGCAAAAAGACCAAATAAGAAGCGATCGCCCGGTGGCGCGTCAATACGTTGCCCATCCGCGTTTTCGCCATTCCACACTACTTGGTGGGAACCTCGGCCTAGGGGTTGCCGTTGAAGGAAGGTAATCAAGCGAGTATTAACATTAAATAACCCCATAAAGGCCGTGACTTCTGAGGCACGACTCAATGTGTAGGTAATATCTAATGGGTCACCCGCTAACGGTGAGAAGCTGGGGGGGATACGGCTTCGAGGCGGATTACTTTGTCGCCCCCCTGTGGTTAAGGCCAAGTCGAGACGATTGACCACACCATCTAGGCGATAAAGCACAATAGCGCGATAATCCCCTTCGGTAACAATATCACCCACTTCATTTAAACCGTCCCAGGTATCCTCATAGCTTCCCGCTGTTCTTGTTCCAAAGGGCACAAGTGTACGAACTTGCTGGTTGTGGCGGTCTTCTATCACCACACTCACACTGGTATCACCACCCAGGGTGGTATGGATGGTCACGCTCTCACCAATATGTGGGTCAATGGTATCCATACTTACGCTTAGGCTGAGCTGCGGTTCAATAAAAACTCTGACCACATCTTCGGCCTGTTGGCCCGCAGAATCCGTGACTCGCACGCGGGGATACACTGTACCTACGCCGCTGTAGGTATGCTGCAATACGGCTTCCGTGGTGGTCTGGTCAATATGACCATCGCCGTCTACATCCCATTGGTATTGGTCAATAGTACCGCCATCTGGGTCAGTGGCCGTTGCGCTCAAGTGAATAAGCAATGGGGCATTGCCTTGCATTGGTGAAGCAAGCAAGGTCACGGTTGGACTGCCGGCGGGCAGTGCATTCACTTCTAAGGTTGGGATAATTAAGCTGGTCGCTGCACCAAGGTTATCGGTAACACGCAAACGTGCTTGGAAAGCGCCAATAGATTCATAGGTATTCGATGTTGTGCCGGTTGTGGTCGTATCATCAAAAATACCATCGCCATCATAATCCCATTCAAACTGAGCAATGCCATCGCTATCGGTCGCCGTTGCGGCAAAATTGACACTAAGCGGAATTTGGCCATTGGACGGGGTTAATGTGACCGACACCTCCGGCGCTTCGTTGTTAACATCAATGGCGATAACTCCGGCGGCTTGCTCTCCGGTATTATCGGTAACGCGCAATGTGGCGTTGTAGTGACCGGGTGTAAGGTAAGTAAAGGGTTGATCTCGCCCCACCGTTTCACTGCGTTCAAAGGTGCCATCCCCTTCAAAGTCCCACTCATAGCGAATAATGGCATTGCTGGTGGTGGCGTTGGGGGTAAAGGTAACAGATAGCGGAGCATCACCACGGGTAGGAACCGCCGAAGGCAGTGCCGACAACGCATTACCGGCGATACCTGTGTAGTGGCTGGTATCTTGATCGTTCACCACACTGTCGCCTAAGCCCTGCGCACTCACTTTGCCTAGGTTTTGATATTGGCCTTCAATAACAATACCAGAAGACGTGCAATTTTGTGACTGACCCACCGGCAAGGTAGCAATGTCACAGACAGTGCTTGCAGGGTTTACTGAGGGTTGTACTTGCTCATCTGTCACCACCACATTGGACAGGTCAACATCACCCGTATTGCTCACTATAAAGGCCCACTCCACGGCGTCACCCACATTGAGTTCCGGCCCAGGCGCACTATCTGCATCTTGCCCTTGTGTGGTTTTTTCAAGGTGAATGGCGGGGTTGCCCAGGGTGCCCACATAATGGCTTGTATCTTTATCACGCGCCCACCGCCACCAGCGGTTGCCGTACGCGATAGCAATGCCTGTATTGCTATATTGGCCCTGTATAGCCGTGCCTTCTAATGTACAGGTTTGGCTTTTGTTCTTTTTCAGTTTTTTGATCGTACAGACTTTGGTACGTTTTCTGTACCAGCCGGTAGGGTTGGGCGCGCGATTATAGACATCGACACGGCGCAAAGTAGCCCTCCCCGAATTGGTTACGGTATAGGTCCAGGTGATCGGCGAACCCAATAAAATTTCTGGGCCAGGTGGTCTATCTGCATCATAACCATTGGTCGCCGTTTCAATGGTGACATCAAAGGCAGAGTTCCACCACGATGCTTGTACCCAAGGCGATGCCACTGCCAATAACATGGCAATAGGAACAACCCATAACCGTTTAAATATATTAATAAAAAAGTATTTCATCGAATAATACCCACGCTGTCCATTCATTCGCTTCACCCTCGCGCTTTTGTTGAGCCCTACTCCAAATAACCGATTGAATTATTTGGTTAGCCTGTACAATCTATTTTTATTCCACTATTAATAACAATTATTGTGGTATTTCTATGTGTAAACTTTTTACACCTACCTGACCGTTAAACCCGGAGACATTCACAGTAATAAGGTGTACGCCGGGTTTAAGTCCCGCAGGGTTCCAGCGCCACGTCAAGGGTACATAACCTTGCTCTTCTTCAGATAAAAATTCGTAATCAACAAAAAAAGCCACTTCATATAGGCTTTGTTGCATCGCCCAACGGTCCTCGTTATGCATCCCCACTTGCAGAGAAAGTGGCCCAGAAACAATGGGTATACCATGCTTATTGTGTGGCAGTTTATCCAGGATGGATAAGGTAATACGGGGGTTAATATCCACCGAGCGCGGCAAATAATAATGACGAGAAAGCCGACGACCATTGCGTTCAAATTTTACTTGGCTTAAATCCGGCATGGCAGATGGCCATTTCTTAGACTTTCGCCATAGGTTATAACCCAAGGTTTTATTGCCTATGGTTAAAATACTGTGCTTGGGCAATTCAAACCCTGTGACTAATAATGCCAATGTATCGCTTTTATACAGGTTGACTAAATCGTCATTATCGTAACCATTCCAAAAAACCACATTGCGCCCTTTGCCGCGAACCTGCCAGTTGAGAATAGATTTCATCATCGGACCCGACTTCACCCCTGCCCGAACCAGAATACGCGAAGGTCGTTCAAGTTGAAAAATCACTTGGCGTTGTGCGTTAGCTTTTGCTGCAACGGTAATTTCTTCTCCGCCACTGCTTTCTCGTGGGTCGTATTTATAAACCGATTTTGTCTCACCCGCCGTTATCAATTTTACAACGGGAATATACGCATCGTCCGGCACGATTATATTGCTTTCGTCTTTACCATCCCAAATTATTGTGTAACTACCCGCCTTATCTTTTTTACCGCCGAACAAGGTCCGAACCAAATCACCATCAGAAGTATAAATAGTGACAGTAATATCACCTGGCTGATCTATTTTGACTGGAATCGTAAAGATTGTATTTTTTGACGGATTAAATTCCTGCGAGGTGTAGTGTTCAATACTCACCGAAGCGTGACAAAACGCGCTAAACCCAAGCATTAAAACAGAAAAAATAAAACACACATTATGATAACGCATTAATACATCTCCAAATCTCGAATATCCTTGACGCCGCGAGGTAAATCCATGGCACTGAACTCACCGCGATTATTTCGGCACATAAGGCTCGTGCTTTGCCCATCGTGACGAATAAAATACAGTCTGTCTCGATGGATCACTGGAGACATATCTGTCACAGCACCTTGCGTCAGTTGTTCCAGGGTTTTATCCACTAATGTTTTATCTATCAATGTTTTATCCATCAGCGACTGTCTATAAAGGTGATAGTTGCCCGCAGCATTACTGCTAAAGTACAACCATGTATTTTTTTCATCCACTGTGGGCTGACGGCTGATGTTACCCAATAAAGTAAGTTGCTCGGCCATGCCACTAATGGTGTGATAACGCCATAATTCCTGAATAATTTTTCCACACCCCACCACACAATGCACATTGCTGTAATAGAGCCAGCTATTGGCGAGAAAGGGTTCAAATTGCGCAGAGCGCTGTGTGACTATAGGTTTAATCGTATTGTTCGTTAAGTCGAGACGAACAATATCGGTATCCACACTTTTGCCCTGTTTAAGCTGAACCACATACAAAAAATTATTTGTATTATCGTATTCAGGTTGTGCGTAACCGGCTTGTGCAGAGGGTTCTAGCAGTATTCTTGCTTTGCCCTCTTTTAATAAGAAAACCTTAACCCGCCCCATTTCATCGATATACATTATGGATTTTTTATCGTGTGATAAAGAAGGAGTACGCGCTTCCGTATTAAGCGATATTTTTTTCGGTTTGTGTCCCGTTTTTTTAACCGCAAAGGTCTGCCACCCCGTATCCGTTAAGCCGACAAAGACTAAACCTTCTGGCCATGTATTACAGTCTGTGTTGGTGGCCATAGCGGGAATGGCAAAACTCACTGTAAAGAATAATACCCCTAACAATAGTGGTTTTATTGACCGTGGTTTCATTATTGACCATAGTTTCATTAAACAATATGCCTCTTTTTTTCTCGTAATCTTAAAAAAAACGCGGCGAGAAACGTCACTATCAACATGCAATAAAAACCTTTATAGAGGCCATAACGTGTTTCCGTGCCAATTAAAAAACCGTGAATTAACCCAAGCGCGACGACAAACATCATAGCGCGGTGGAGATAGCGCCAAAACTGAGGCATTTTTTTGCGTAAAACCGCGCTGAGTACAGCAAGTAAAGCCATCACAAATGCCAGTAAACCGACAGTGATTACAGCATGATAAAAGTCACTGATATTAGGTAACAATAGAAACCAGGCAAAAGCCTCTTTACGCAGAGAAACCGCTATGACAAAAAACGCAATATGAAGCACCATAGAGACAAAAACAATACAGCCTAAATATTGGTGGCGAAGCAATGTCCATTGCGGTAAACCCACCCGATACGAAGTGATACTGAGTACACTGGAAACAACTTGAAACCATAAAAAAAGCGCCGCATACAGGCCAAACAATTTCGAAAATACATACCAAATTTGACCTACCGGGGCACCATAGCGGTAGTAGCTATACACATCCGAGGTGTAATGCCATAAACACAGGGGCAATAGAAAAATAACAGCCCAACCCATTTGCGCCAATACACTGTGGCGAAACGATAAAATCGGTAGGGGAGATTTTAAGAGGCTTGCTTCATACATAATTGCTGTTCCTTCGCGCAACGATAGAGCTGTTTTTTATTGGTCTCTTCAGAAATATCACCTGCGGTCATCGGTAACCCAAGCGATTGCCACCCCGATAAACCATGTGGCTTCATCACTGCAACGTTGCTGACACCATTGTCCAACATCTGCCGTGCCACTTCATAACCGCGAAAATCTTTCACGCAATAGCTGATCACCCGATCAGCCTGCTGTAATTGTTGGTACACCGCATGGTTCAAATTACGCATAGGAATATTGACCGCGCCGGGGATATGCGACTTTTTAAACTCTGCGGGTTCTCGTGTATCAACAAAGACTACATTTTTATCTAATGCAATTTCGGATAATAGCTGATCAATGGGTATTTCTTTTACTCGATTAGCACGTTTGCGTTCCGCAATAATAGCCCCCCTATCAATAGCCCCCCTATCACAAGTTTGACTACTCACAACGGCACTCAATGATTGATTCAACTCACTAAGCATGGAGGATTTCGCTAACTGTGCGTATACAACATCAAAAAAATGAGCGTAACAGTGAATCGGTACATAGGCTCTTCCATAATAGTCCTGTAAACGCCGAAAGTTTTGCTCAATGGTATGCACTAGCGGGTCATTAGCTGTATTCCAAGAGGTAGTTTCTATCGCGGTAATAATGCGCCCTAAGTGTTGTAATGTTGGGTCTTGTTGATCGAAGGCGGCAAGCAAACTTTCAAACGTTGAACGATTCCCCGAACGTTTATATTCGGCTTGGGGCACACCAAAAGCAATGCCGCCGTCCACGGAGTCACCTGTGGAGCGAACTTCAACTATCGCGTTGGTATCTATGTATCGTTTAATTAACCAAATGGACGACCACTTGTCCGGCTCAAGACTATCCCAAGTGATGAATTTTTGAGCGGGGGGTTGATCTAAAGAAATAACCGCATAGGCGATTGACGATGCAAGTAACATCGTTAATGATAGAAAAAAATACCGTCTCACTGGTGACACTCCTTGCTTGGTTTTATCCTAGCCCTATATTTGCATTATTTACGCTTTTTACATTAGGCGTATTTTATATTTTGCATATTCTATTTTATAGTCAGTCTTTTATTTATAGCCAATCTTTTATAGCCATAGCCACTTACGCAAACACTGCATCCATAATGCGGGCACATCATTACAGACAACTCCATCAAAATCTAGGGATTATGACGCCAAATTATATTTTTTTATTTTAACGTCAATTTCACTTTTAAAGAAAGCCTTACGCTTTTCCATAATCTCCTACTCTATTTCGCTTTATAGTAACTAAGGTTTTAGAGCGATCATCTAAAGAAAGGGATTTAAGTGTTTTATAGCCGCAATTACGGCAAGGTTATTTTTGGGGAAAAGAATACCTACTGCCTGAGATGACTCTTTTTCATAGATTTTACGGTAGTCCACTTGAACCCATTGAAGGGCACTTTTTTTATGGGGTAGGGTGCAAGATGCCAATATCAATACAACCGCCACCGCTAAAAATACAAACCGGATAGTACTCATAAGTTATTCTCTTTTTATTCGGTTAGCGCTTTACTTTTATATAGCCATGAAACCCACCAAGGAAATACTCTAGACGGGGTGCTTGGGAAGCGCTAATTTTACTGGACGCTGGAAAATGACGAAGCCCCCAGGTAAATACATCCAGCATTATTCTTGTCTTTTCTCTGTTTTTTTTATTTTTTTCGGCAATCCGATCAACAATGGAGGGGGTAATAATTACAGGGGGTTTATGCATACCTGTTGCATTATTGTATTCAATTATTTTTATATTCGAATTGAGTACTACCCAATGGTTGGGGAAAAACGCTTCTTTACTTTTAGCCGCAATGGGAGAAAATATATTAGCATCCACAAACAGGCATATGGAATTCCCGGCAGCATAGTCGGTTTGAGCGGAGAGTAAAAACCTTATGCTTTTATTAAATACTTTACTGGTATTGCATCAGCCAGATCACGTATACTTTCGTGATTCAACTACGGTTTCTAGGATAATTACTAACCGGGAATAAATAAGTGTGAACAGGCCCTAGGTTCCTTTTTATAAAAGTCGCTTGGGATTTTTTCTATGCATTTACTTACACTTAACCTGATAGTTTTTCTCATCAAGCCATGACGCCCTAGTTTTACATGGATCATATTTAGAAAATATATTCTTGATACGAGAAGAATTTTGTAAATCAATACATTTCATTATATCTATTTGCCCTCCATGCTTACTCGGGTAGTCTTTTTTTAGCCATTTCTTTATTTCATTTCTAACTTCATCGTAAGCGTCTAAAGAAACATTGGAAAATTCTCTATACCCACTTGCAGCATAAGCCGCTTCTCTTAAAAGCTTCTCAGAACTTTCGCCATAAGCCATATTAAGACAAACAGCTAGAGTGAAATTTTTAAATAAAACTTCTTCGCTTGATACTTTGTATATATGTTCGTGTGATGAACACGATAAAGACAGTAATGCTAGAATAAAAATAACAATTAATTTTTTAGTTTCCACCCGTAGACCCTCTTTGCCTTTGTGAAATAACACCTATCAGTACAGTTTACACCATTCCAAATAGTTGCATGACCGCTTGCATCGGCCCATCCATCAACCTCAAAAATGATAATTCCTTTAAACTGTGAGAGCTTTGATACTGTAGGTTGATTGACCGATAAATCAGGAATCCCCCACTCTTTCATTAAGAACTTAATAAGGCTTTTAACCTTGTATATGTACCAATTTCCATTTTTCCCAGAAACTGTATGGGATGGTATATATGGCAATTTGATACCTAAGTTATTCAACACAAAACTCATTCGAATAGCACAGGCATTTTCAAATCTACCTTGTTGTCTTGTTAACGTATTAATATTGTAATCAACTTTTCCTCCTATGATTTTTCCTACGTTAGAAACACTCACATTGATTTTTTGAAACTCTTGTATTGCTTTACTTAGTTTTGGTCTCATAATTTTCCTTGACTCAAGTGCATGACTAGTTAATAACTTAACAAAAATAAAAATAGATTTTAGTTGAAAATTTAAAAATCTTTTTCTTACTTTTCTTGTAATTTACCACTACTTTAAAAATATAGAAGGTACACTAACAACCTATATCTTATGTGATAGACATCACGCTACCAGCCAGTTCTGGCGCGTAAAAACAGGCTTAAGATTTAAGCTAGTGCCGAGGAGTTTTTAAACTGTCTATTTCTATATCGAAAGTAATCCCCCAAGAACGGGCTCCCTGGGTATTGATTCTACAAAGCACCATACTATTCGAAAATACAAAGTGATCAAATATTTTGATCTTTTACTATTGGCTCAGAAATTATATTGGGCCGAATGTCACAACAATATACTCCATCAAGAGAGTTAAGCTTTTAACCTAGAAACCGCAGTTGAGTGCGAAAAAAATGCGTAAAAATATTAATGTGCTTAGTGAATATTAAAAAACAATTATATACATTCACAATAAATTGATGTAAAAAATATCAAGTAAAAACTCATACGCCTCACTCTAGCTTCGTTTTTTCTTATCTCTAATCACCATAACAGACCTGTCTCCTCGCATTTCTATATCAAACAAATCGCTTGTCCGAATTAAATCTCCAAGTTTTTTATAACCATAATTGATCGAGGAAAAGGAACTATTGTTTGATATATAGGCGCCTACCTGGCTCATATGCGCCCATCCATCATCCTCTGATGTCTGCTCGACAGCATCTCGGAGCAAGCAAACCAGTGCAGTATCCCCTCTTAATTTTTTACGATCCGCTTTTAAAAATTCCTTTTCCTCCTGCTTTTCTTCATTTTCACTATGAGTATCCACTAAATTTTCGGTGAAAATAAACGGCGCGCAAGCCTTAATAAAAGCATCTGGGGTTTTACGTTCACCAAAGCCAAATACCTGCCGCCCACTTTCAAGTATACGAAGTACCAATGGTGTAAAATCACTGTCACTGGTCATCAAAGCAAAGGCATCCACTGTATCCGAATATAGAATATCCATCGAGTCGATGATCATAGCGGAATCTGTTGCATTCTTCCCTTTGGTATAAGCAAATTGTTGCATAGGACGAATAGCATTTTCATGAAGTTTATCTTTCCAGCCAGATAAATTGGGACTATCCCAATCCCCATGGGCGTGACGAATATTGACCATCCCATGCTTCGCCAGTTCATCAAGCACACCTTTTATCGAATTATGCGAAGCATTGTCACAATCTATTAATAGTGCAATACGCTTTGAATTGGACATATATTGACCCCTTAAAAAAGTTTCAGCAGTGTCCCGCGTGAAAAACAAATGTGGCGAACTACCACTCCAATACATAACCGCTTGTTTTTGTACGGTAGCAAGCAGAACATCACTATGCGTTCACTCTTGATACTGCCAAAATTTGCGATTGTCATAAAATGCAGTTTAGTTCCAATGGCTGGAGATATAAAGGTTAAATTCGTTTCGCAGGGTTTGGCAATCACACGACTGTAGACAATGCTTCGATAGTAGACACTGAATATTGTTCTCAACAAGTGTCAGATGGGTAGGCTTTTACTCAGAATTGACGAAATATTAAAAGTTGGAAGAGAATTAGGGGTCATCCTCATTTACAATACGAATTTACTAAACAAAGGGCTACAACTTACTAAAGTCAGCCGCTAGTATTTACTACCATAAACATACTTTTTGTATTATCAACCCAATCGGAAATTGTGATAGATGCCATATCTAAACCATCAGGTATTGCATGTTTTGCCATTTGACGTATGGAATGGAGTAATTATGAAAGGTGGAAGCTCCGCATTCTTCTCCTACGGCAAAGAAGTCTGGTTCTGGGAGATGTGAACTGATGAGACATATTATTACAATCGTTTTTCTGACCAGTTTCGCCTGTGCCCATACGCTTCCACTTAAAAATACGAAACCCTATGTTCAAATGACCGAGACCGGCAGTTGCATCGTCAAGTATGGTGATTTATCTGTAAAAAGCAAAATGGTGGGCCCTTGTATATTTAGCCAAAAAGACAATTCACCATCTTCTCGAACTATTGATGGGAAAACCTATTTTTTGCTAGTTGGCAAACCTGCTGGCAAGGAATTTCTTTCCAACTGGAACGTATCTGAATCAGAGATGTGTTCAGACCAGGCTCAGCTTGTACTTATAGCCCATCGTTTCAGATAATATCCTTAGCGGAATGCTTATATGCCCATATATGCACATTGACGAGGTCGTATATCAGTCACTTCTGAGAGAAAAGTAACAAGGCAACTTTAATAAAATTTTTTAACTCTTTACTTACATCTTTTTACTTACATCTGTCTGAAGACAAAACCCGGAAGCTTTGTTTATCGTTTATTGAGAGCGATTAAATTTCTCTCTTCACACCTGAATTGATAACTTTTCAGCCACAAAAATAATAATTTAATTTGTGTTAACAGGCCATAAACATACTTTTTGTATTCTCAACCCAATCTGAAATTGTAATAGATGCCATATCTAAACCATCAGGTATTGCATGTTTTGCCATCAGAAAATACGGGTTAGCGGCCATTGCACAACCCACTTCATCTTCTTCCAAATCAATTTTATCAATGCCAATTAATATTTCTTTAAATTGAATATTTTGTGCTTTACCGATGGTTATTACACTGGCAGATAAATTAAGCATCAGAGAAACAATATAATTGTTATCGAGCTGCATTCCCGTTGGCAGCGTACCGTGATCCTCCATCATTAAACAGGCATTCCTATTTCTATCGACAGGTATCCCAATAGCTTGGGCTGCATATATCACACCAGGGCCAGATTGGCATAGGTATTTTAATGCGGCAGGAACATGGCTGCCCGGTAAAAAAGGGAAATGCGGTTTATGGACACTTCCGGTCAACTGAACGAAAGCGTCTCTTAGATTATTAAGGTCGTTTATTTTTACCGCCGGAACACCAATATCGCTGCCAGTAATGCCCCATGGATTTGGGTTGATTGATGTCTTGCATAGGTCATAACCCCATATAAGCCCTTTGGGACCGCAAAAGGAAGAAACCTGGATAAGGTTAGTCTGACCAAGATGAGCGGATGAAACCTCAGCCTTATCAAAAGCATGAATATGATCAAGGCCCTCCGAACCCGCATGTGAAAATTGTTTTTTTACTTTAGTGGCAGTGTAATTAACGCCCATTAAATAGCGGGAGTTAACCGCCGAGGCAAAAAAACCTTCCAAAAAAATTTCTTCATGGCCTGTAGGTATAATCATAAATTGTATTTCTTCATATGATGTCTTGCGTTAACAATAAGCTTTTTATAACTCGATGCAGAAAACCCGGAATTGCGTATATTTCCTAAAACATTCAGAAAGTATTGAATACTACCAATATAAATTGATATTTTCTTATCAGCCGACTCAGATATAACGTCTACTTTCAACCCCATAAAATACTTCCGTACACTACTATCTCGACTAGTCCAAAATATTAATTTTTCTATACCACATGCTTTTCCGTAAAGGCACAACTCTAACGTCATCAGAGTGAATAAATCTTTTCGATATTTATGCTTGGCTCCACATTCTCTATAAACTAGCACGGGTTTCAAGCCGATATAGTCCTTGGTTAATCCAAGCAGGCGTATCTGTTCTTCCGGCTCGTAATAAAATGGCATATCACTCAAAGCAATATGTTCGACGGTTGTACATATTCCCCACGCAAAACCAACAACGTTGTCTTTGTCACACAGCAGGAGAGATAAGATAGGTGATCGATATTGAGTTTTTTTAAGGCTCGCTTGAATTTCCTTCAAAGCACTGTCATACGTCCAAGAATCACCCCAACTTTCGTTAAAGACTTCGATATAACACTGAACAAGTGAATCAAGTAATAGCTTGCCAATCGAGTTAAGGGGGTCGTCCCGATAGGTAACAAGCCGGGGGGTTTCAAATGGGAGATGAGTGTTCATTTATATACCAATAGCGTGCAGCACGCATTGTTTCAACAACCCCAGAACACTAAACTTGGAGGCACAAAAAGCATCGCAGAATATTTCGCGCCATAATAGTTCAATTTATCCCTGTTTGACAACCTTAAAAATTATATAGAGGGAGAATTTGGGTTAATATGTTTTATCGCCATCGCGTATTCTAATTCGAAGAGGTCTACTTATACGATGGAATGGGCATAGGGGTTAATTCTAATTATCAATGGATTTAATCCCTATGCCCATGACAGGTTTAATTCTCATGGGTAAAGAAAATAATGTTTATTATTGAAAGAGCGGCCTATTGAGCAGGTTGTGCCATCTAATCGCTTGCTGTTTTACCGCCTTAAGCAACAATTTTAAGTAATCATTTTAAAAAACAATTTTAAGAAACAAGCTCACCACATCGAATAAGTACACGCAGTTTTCGGTGATGTTCTTTTTCCATTGAATCGGCCATACAGATCAAAGAGATTTTTTTATTTTCAGAAAAAAATTTTACTGAGAGAACAATTAAATGTGTTGAAGAAAAAACATCGCCTATTATTTTAACAAATATTTTTTCACCGTTATATTCTATATAGCACTTATCTTTTTCCACCCATAATGACCGTACCTTACTTAACTCCTGGTATTTAACATAAACATAATAAGCGCTAGCCAGGGTCAAGCATGAAACCAATAGCTTGGCGTAAATAATAACGGGAGAGATAAAAACAAAAAAAATGGCAAGCACATGAGCCATCACATACAAATACTTCAATGTTGAGGATGGCTTTAACGGAATATGTAGCGGCGCGAAATGGCTCAAGGTGTTTTAAGCGGGCTTGATGCCTGTTTTATCGTTAATGATCTTAACGATAGTATGCAATTCTGGCGTCGCTGGCTCATCCTTTTTCAAAAACCACGCAAATAGGTCCTGATCTTCGCATTCCAACAACTGCTCGAACAGTTGTTTGTGTTCTTCGGAAAGGCCGAGGTACTCATTCTCTAGAAATGGAACTAATACTAGGTCTACTTCCAGTATTCCCCGGCGACAACCCCAGCGTAAACGATTAATATCCACATTTACCTCAATTCAAAATTTTAGGTATTATACATGAAGGAGTGGCTTTTCTATAAGGCAGGCGGCTTATAGTCAAAGTAAAAGCTTGTCCAGCCACTTGCCCACCGCTGTTATACCCCCCCAAAAACATATTTTTAAAGTGGATAAAGCCATAAGAAGTGGTCGTCTTCACTCCTAAAGGCTTAGGCATGTAGCAGAAAAGAAACATTAAATTGCAAGTAAGGTAGAGGACTGCATCGAACGATTTATGATCAATCCCCACCCATCAATCCCCACCCAAAAGAATAATAGACTAAACAATCAATTCAATATTCCAGTAAACTAAGCGGTCAATACCCATTGATTGACTAGAGACGAGATACGCATGTTTGACTGGGATACGCTTAATATAGAATGTACAACTCAAACACATAATACCTCCACTGATATACCCGTGCTAGCCCCATTAAAAAGTTATGCTTTGATTACAGTGTCTGGTGTAGACTCAGAAAAATTTCTTCAGGGCCAGTGTACCTGTGACTTTACGTCTTTATCCTCCCTCCCCTCTTTTGAGACAACGAATAATGAAGAAAAACGGGGGATATTAGGCGCTCACTGCACACCCAAGGGAAGAATGGTTGCCAGCTTTGTGGCCGCAAAAATTGATGAACAAACCATTGGGCTTAGAGTGCATTCCAGTATTGTAGAAAAAACCTTATCATCTTTAAAAAAATACGGCGTTTTTTCCAAAGTGGATTTTACTATAAGCAGCGAATTTGCTTTATTTGGTATGTTAAATCCATCTAATAACAAGCAAGAGCTAGATAAAAAAGGAATTTACATTCATACCCCTTTTATACAAGAATTTTGGTTAGATATATCTACACATTCTGAACGTTGGCAACATATAAAACACAGTGCCAATTTTGTTGACGAACCGCTCTGGCAATTGAAAAACATAGAAGCCGGGGTTGGCGAAATTCGCGGCGAAACCTCTGAGCAATTATTACCTCAAGAAATAAATTTTCAGCTTACGGATGGCATATCATTTAAAAAGGGCTGCTATACCGGCCAGGAGATTGTGGCACGTATGCACTATAAAGCCCAATTGAAAAAACATATGTATCGAGCAGAAATTTCCAGTTCGATACAACCTTTCGCTGGCACCTCTATTCAGAGTATAAGCGATACTAAAAAGGTGGGTACGGTAATCTTTTCCGCTAAAAAATCAGCGTCAGAATACGAATTATTAGTGCTGGCTAACGACAGTTGCCTAGAAGACAAATCCGCTATTTTAAGCGACAAATCACAAGCAAAACTCCGCTGGTTACCACTTCCCTATGCTATAAATTAAGTGTACGTTTCATTCTCTTCAGCGGTTGCACCATAACTGGGGAGGAAGCCCTTGAACCTTGCAATTAAAGAGGCAAACCTATGAGCGCTCTTGCTCAGAAAATTGCACGATATATCGTTTCCGCTATCAACAATGACCAGCTAGTTTTACCAACTTTGCCAGAAATTGCATTGAAAGTCCGAGAAGTTGCAGAAGATGACAATGCCTGCACCAGTACGCTGTCTGAAGTCATTAGCAATGATGCTGCTTTGGCGGCAAGAATCATAAAAGTAGCAAACAGCCCTCTCTTTAGAGCAGCCAGAGAAATTGAAGACCTCAATATGGCTCTGTCACGTTTAGGAATGCAGTACACCTGCAATCTAGCAACAGGCTTGGCAATGGAACAAATGTTCCAGGCGACAACGGATTTTGTCGATAAAAAACTGAGGGAGACCTGGACTCGCTCCAGTGAAATCGCCGGAATGTGTCATGTATATTGCAAGTTCAAAACCAAATTGCGAGCCGATCAAGCGGCTTTGGCCGGCCTAACTCACCAAATAGGTGTCTTACCCATTTTGTCTTATGCAGAAGACAACCCAAGTATTCTTAGAGATAGCATTACATTGGATACCGTTATCCAAGAGATCCATCCCATGCTAGGGGTAAAAATTCTGACCGAATGGGAATTCCCCACTGAGCTTCGTTCCGTGCCAATGGAATATCTCAATTACACTCGAAAACTAGGTAAGCCAGATTATGCCGATTTAGTAACGGTTTCTATGTTACAGAGCTATGCGGACTCAGGGCACAGTATCGATGTCGATTATACTACAGTGACAGCGTTTGACAGGCTGGGCTTCGACCCGAATATTGAATCCGCAGTCGCTGAAGACTTAAGTGAAGATATGGAAGCGGCAATGACGATGCTTAGTAGTTAACCCTGCTGCAATAGTTAACCCCACTACAATAGTTAACCCCGCTATATGTGCGGCAAGGACCAATCAATAGGCTCTCGTCCTTTTTGCACCAAGTAATTATTAATTTGAGAAAAGTGCTTGCAACCAAAAAAGCCTCGGTAAGCAGACAGTGGTGACGGATGAGCGGATTTCAAAACTAAGTGTTTTGCCCCGTTTATCATCGCACCCTTTTTCTGCGCATAGCTTCCCCAAAGTGCAAACGCCACCCCTTCCCTTTGGATATTTATCGCATTAATTACCGCGTCGGTGAATACTTCCCAGCCTCGCCCTTGGTGAGAACCTGCATTGCCCTGCTGTACCGTTAAGGTTGCATTCAGTAACAATACCCCTTGCTCCGCCCAGGATTGCAGACAACCATGATTGGCAATGGGCAAACCCAAGTCTTGATTAATTTCTTTAAACATATTTTGTAACGACGGCGGCGCGGGTACCTCGGGAGGGACAGAAAAACACAGCCCATGCGCTTGACCGAGGCCATGGTATGGGTCCTGTCCGAGAATAACCACTTTGACCTTGTCGATGGGCGTCGTATTTAACGCATTAAATATTTGTTTTCCCGGCGGGAAAATCACCTTTCCTGCCTGTTTTTCTTCGAGCAAAAACTGCTTTAATTGCTTCATATAGGGGGCATCAAATTCACCTCCTATTGCGCTCATCCAACTGGAATCCAGTTGGATGTTTTTACCCGTTTGAGCTTCTGTTACAACTTCAGACATATATATTTATGGCCCACGTATAAGGAACTAACCAAGTTTACTCATCACTAAATAGCAGCTTTAACTCGAAAGAATTCGGCCATCAACCATGGCGCTATACAAACATTCGCATACAAACATAAGCCTATTAAATAAAAACGTCAATACACTCTATTTAACCTAGAAACTTTTGGCACAAAAACAATTAAACAAATAATGCGCCATCCCGGTAAAAGGCAATAAAAATACGTCTCGGTTGCCGCTTATTTATTCCTTTATTCTGGGCGCATATGCGGAAACAGCAATACATCTCGAATAGAGGGTGAATCGGTTAGCATCATCACCAGCCGATCAATACCAATACCTTCACCCGCCGTAGGTGGCAAACCATATTCTAATGCTCGCACATAGTCCGCATCGTAATGCATGGCTTCATCATCACCGGCATTTTTTTCAGCCACCTGTGCTTGGAAGCGCTCTGCTTGATCTTCTGCATCATTAAGCTCAGAAAAACCATTGGCAATCTCACGACCACCCACAAAAAATTCAAATCTGTCCGTGACAAACGGATTGGCGTCACTTCTACGAGCTAAAGGTGACACTTCTGTCGGGTATTCCGTAATAAATGTGGGTTGCTGTAAGCGATGTTCAACTGTTTTTTCAAATATTTCAATTTGGATTTTACCTAAACCCCAAATATCTTTCAGTGGGATTTCTAACCTAGTCGCCACTGCTTTTGCAGACTCAATAGTATTGATATCACTGGCACTGAGTTCAGGATTAAAATGCAAAATTGAATCAAAGATACTTAACCTAATAAACGGTTTAGAAAAATCGTACGTCACCGTTTCTGGTTCTTCTTCGCCTTTGGCCGGTTTAGTATTCACAATACTGGTACAACCAATTACCTCACCGGCAAGTTTACGCAATAAGTCTTCCGTTAGGTCCATCAAATCATTGTAGTCCGCATAGGCTTGATAGAATTCCAACATGGTAAACTCAGGGTTATGACGAGTAGATAAACCTTCGTTACGAAAATTGCGATTAATTTCGTATACGCGCTCAAAACCACCGACAACCAAACGCTTTAAATACAGTTCTGGCGCAATACGTAGATACATATCCATATCTAACGCATTGTGGTGAGTAATAAAAGGTCTCGCTGTTGCACCACCGGGAATGGTTTGCAACATCGGAGTTTCCACTTCTAAAAAATTGTTACCATTTAAGTAGTTGCGAATAAACTGAATTACTTTAGAACGAATAATAAATGTATCACGAACTTCAGGGTTGACGATTAAATCCACATAACGTTGACGATAACGCAATTCTTGATCCGCCAAACCATGATATTTATCCGGCAAAGGTCGAAGCGCTTTAGTAAGCAAAGTGTATTCGTCCAGTTGAACGTACAAATCGCCTTTGCCCGATTTGTGCAATTCACCTTTAACGCCAACAATATCGCCTAAATCTAATTTTTTAGCAAAAGGCCGAGCTTCTTTAGTAACATACAATTGAATCTGACCAATACCATCCTGAATCGCCAAGAAAGCACCTCGGTTGCGAATCACTCGACCGGCAATACTGACAATATTACCTAAAGACTCCAACTCCTCTTTAGACTTCTCGCCAAATGTTTCTTGTAACTCCTTGCTTTTATGTTCAGGAGTAAAGTCATTGGGAAACGCACTGGTACCATTTTCCTTCGCAGTTTCACGAATGTGAGTCAATTTAGTACGACGCTCAGCAATTAATTTATTTTCGTCTGGCGCTGCATTTTTTTGTTGGTCGCTCATTATAAGTGGTCACCTTGTAGGTAAAAATAATATTTTTTCTTTTTCCAAGAAGCTTTTTCTAAGAAGTTTTTCTAAGAAACTTTTTCTAAGAAGCTTAGCTCCAAGAAACTTAGCTCCAAGAAGCTCAGAGGCCCGCTTTTAAGCTGGCTTCAATAAACGGGTCTAAATCCCCATCCAATACATTTTGGCAATTGCTCGTTTGCACACTTGTACGTAAATCCTTAATACGTTGATCATCTAAAACATAAGAGCGAATTTGACTGCCCCAGCCAATATCGGCCTTACTGTCTTCCATAGCCTGCTTCTCTTCGTTGCGCTTAAGTAATTCCTGCTCATACATTCTTGCTCGTAACATTTTCATCGCTTTATCGCGGTTAGCATGTTGTGAACGTTCGCTTTGACATTGAGCCACAATACCAGAGGGTTCATGGGTAATACGCACAGCCGAATCGGTTTTATTAACATGCTGCCCACCTGCACCACTTGCACGGTATGTGTCCACACGTAAATCCGCAGGGTTAATATCAATCTCAATATCGTCGGAAATTTCAGGAGAGGCAAAGACGGACGCAAAAGAAGTATGACGGCGATTACCAGAATCAAATGGCGACTTTCTCACCAGACGATGAACACCCGTCTCAGTGCGTAACCAGCCAAATGCGTATTCCCCCTCAAAGCGAATGGTAGCACTTTTAACCCCTGCCACATCACCGGCAGAAGCCTCTTCTAAAGTCGTTTTAAACCCCTTGCTTTCGCCCCAGCGCAAATACATTCTTAAAATCATTTCGGCCCAATCCTGAGCTTCAGTGCCACCGGAGCCCGATTGAATATCCAAATAAGCGTTATTTGCATCCATTTCGCCGGAAAACATACGACGAAACTCCAAAATGCCCAATTGCGTCTCCAATTCAGCCACTTCGGCTTCTACATCCGCAATACCCTCTTCGTCATTTTCCTCAACTGCCATATCCATTAGATCACGACAATCCAAAATGCCCTGGTCTAACGCCTCAATAGTATTGACAACCAACACCAAGGATGAGCGTTCGCGCCCAAGCTCCTGCGCCTTGGCGGGGTCATTCCATACATCTGATTCCCCAAGAAGAAGCTCAACTTCCGTTAACCTCTCTTTGCGCTCAACATAGTCAAAGATACCCCCTAAGCACGTTTGTTCGCTCTTCTAAATCAACTAAAGTATTGGTTAGCGGGGCAATTTCCATACAACTCTCTCTCGACATCTTTCTCAGCTTATAGTCAGCGCTTGGCGGTTTTAACCTGTTTATAGCCCACCACCCACAAAGGTCGGCAATTTTACATGACCACAGCCCACAACTCCATGTGTTTCCTGGATACTAACCGACTCTCAGCTTTAGGCAGCCCCCAATAAACCAACGAGATATAAATCACATTTTTACAAGTAAAAACAATAGGTTACAGAATATATTTGACAAACGACATTACAACTCTACAATAAGGTATTGAAAGTAAATGATACTCTTCCTATAGACAGTATTTATCGATATGATGGATTTTATAGAAGCGAACGACCCTGAATGGCTCGAAATGTGGGAAATCCTCGCCCTTGAGCCGATCAACGAAGGTGATCCAATGTGCCTATTTTTAGGTCAATGCTGGGAGTACCTCGGTTCATCAAGAGACCACCACCACTTTTGCCACCCAGTACACCCACGCACAGGCAAAAAACTCTTTACCTATATAGAAAGGCGCAGGTCGGCTATTTCCTGGGCCTGTGCTTAATTCAATGGGCTAATATCTTGAAAGGCCAATATCTCGAAAAGATAATAGCTCATCCAATTTGCAGTAAGGATGATTCTCTGAAACTAAATTATCCAAATTCACGAAGAGACTATTTTGCTGGCGGTTATTTATGGCGGTCAGCATTCACAAAATAAAAATGAATTATCACATGGTTTTGTCTATTAACCGATAAATCCACAATATAAGACTTTCATTTTCGAACATATATAAGACTGCCATTTTCGAACATATAATTGTTCGTTAGTAGCAGGAATTAAAAAGAGAGAACATTAGGTGTGCTTAAAGGCAAAGCCTTAACAAATAATAACCACCTACTTGAGTAGGTGGTTTAGAGTAAACGGTGACTAAAATACAGATGCTATAGAGATAGCTGCATTTCGTTTTCGATAGCCAGTGTGAGAAAGTACCTCAACTTTAATTGTTGAATTATATTTGCGATTTAAAAAGTCTTTATATGCAAACTTTACAGTGTACACACCCGGGAATGACATTCGGTAATTCAAATTATCTTTATAACTAACGGTTAATCCATCAACTTTCCAGCTTGTGGATTTATAAATATAACTCTCATTAGCGCCACGAAAACCCAATTCGTCATATAATTTCAAATAACCCCCAGCACGAACTACACGCTTGCCAATATGCTCAGCATAACGGTTATTTTCAGGGTACATAATATGCAAGGCAAGACGATCATATGTAGAAAGCCCTTTTTGAGAATAATTTCCTTCAATATTACATCCTGGATTAGAGTAGTGCATCACTGATTGATTATCATAAGGAGTAATATAGCCACTCGTTACACCGCCTGCCGTAACACAAGTACCGGGAATATCTGCACGTGCATGTTCATGAGATAAACCAAGCCCATGCCCTAGCTCGTGTAATGTATGACTTAACCATGGTGTACCACTATCATCGCTATCGTCACCAAGTTTAAAGTTATATTGACATGAACGATGTTTCTTTAAGTTATTAGGAGAGTTTGACCAACTACCACCATGGTTCCCACCATCGTACTTACCTTTTTTGTCACGAAACATGGGACAGCCTTTTCCAGGAACCAAGCCTGTTGATGAAACACTTACATTCCATAGAACTATACGTATATCCCCGTCAAAATAATCATTTTTACTATTTGAAGGGTGTTTTGTTGGCTCTGGACAAGTACCAAGGTAATTAAACGTAATATTAGCTGCGTTTTCCGCATGTCTAAAATAATCTCTTACTTCATTTACCCGATCAGATCGACTTGTTAATGCATCACCCACAAAACAGAAACTAATATTTTTTGATCGAACACCAGACTCCCAATAAAGTGCCGCATGAACTTGTGATGTGAATACTGACAGAAAAAACAGTGTCATTAATGCTTTTGCGTATGTCATAGTACACTCCTACCTTAAGCCAACGCTCGTTGCTTTTCTACAATTAGATGATCGACAACCAAAAGATTCGCCCCCAGTATCAAGTGGATTATACCTAAGGATTACATCTCTACCCGCAGCGAAAGCTGCTGAAGTGATTGTTAAAAAGCGCTCTGCTTGAGTTGAATTTTTTGTAGATACCGCAAAGTAACGAATACCATTGATAGAATTAGCACACTTTACATGTATCCGGCTGCTATACACATTCACCCCTGTTGGCGTACAGTACTGCACTGCTGAATGAGCCTTAAAAGCAAATAATGAACAAAACATAAAACACATCATCATAGCTGTTGTTTTTTTAGACATTACTTATATCTCCTTTAATAAAACACCATTATTTGATGCCAAAATACGTTGCTTTTCGGCAATCTTTAGCTAAGCACCCAAATGAAGCACCGCTCGTATTAGAAGACCCATAATTGACGTACACTTTTTTACCTGAGACTAAGGCTGTAGTAGCCACTTTCAAAAATCTATCTGCATTGGTTTTATTTTTTGTTGAAACAGCAAAGTAATTAATGCCACCTTTCGGATTGGAACACCTGACGTGAATACGACTACTAAAAGACATGACATCCACTGGTTTACATGTATGTGAATTAGAAAATGCCTCTACTGAGACAACTGCCGTGAGTGCTAACATAGCTTTTAATATATTTAATTTTTTAAAAGGGTTAATATTTTTCATTATTTTCTCCATATAAGTGATTATTTTCTATCGTAACTTTAATATGATGCAGCAAATATGATGTAGCAATATCAAATTACACTTACTAAACAGGGTAGAAATGAAATACCTCCAAAAAATTTTCAATTATTTTTCAGGCGGTTGTTTTTTGAGCGATATTAAGATAATTCGTCTATGAGCAGGCACCCAAAACAATAGCAAAAAACAATAGTGTTTAATGCCAAAATTGAATGTTATTAAAAACTGTGGGAGTCGAAAAACAAAAGTTTATTTAATCAAGTACCGCCAAATATTGTCAAAATTTAACATTATTAAGGAGCGTATCATCAAAAAATAAATCATCATTACGAGCATTAAAAGCATCGATTTCTTCTTGACTTAAAATTGGATTATTTTCAATATAATAAAGGTCAAGGTGTTGTAAATTATGCAAACCTTTTAAATCCACAAGGTTCGCATTTGAATAAATTTCAAGCCTATCGTGAACGTAATTTAAACTTTCTAATCCATGCAGGTTTTTTAATTGCTTATTAAGTTTTATGACTAAGTTGCCACCAATTTTTTGTAAATTAGACAACCCTTGTAAGCTTAATAAATTATCGTTGACACTAATAATAACATCGCCTGTAATTGAAGTAATTCCCCCTAAGCCACTTAAATCTTTAAGATTACTTAATGAAATTTCCAAGCTACCATCTAAAATATCACATTCGGCTAGAGCCGACATATCAATAGAATTTGTAATAAAGTAGCTACGATGACACCCAGGTATAGACTCCTCAAAAGCTTGAATATGGCTGGGCAATAAATTTAACCCACTGATTTTTATTGTACTTGTAACGGAATTGAGATTATCAAAACCAGCCAAGTGACTTAGCGCATGATTGTCTTCAATAATTATTTTATCTACTGATTCAAGCCCACTAAAACCTGCTAAGCTTGTAAAGCTTCGATTAGAACTAATATTTAACTCGCCACCAATTTTTATTATGGTTTCAAGACCATTTACATTAGTTAACATAGAGTTATCATAAAATCGAAGATCATACCCTATATTGACTATACCGTTTAGTGCAGAAATATTGTCCAACAAATCATTAAAACTAATTAAAACATAATCAACCGAACCGACTATATTAAGCCCATCAAGAGTTTTTAAAACAGGGTTTGAATAGATACCAATACCACCCTTCACTTCACTCAAATTTCCCAACCCAACTAAACTTACAAGGTTAGTATTACTCTGTACTTGTAAAGAGCCAACCGAGGTTAAGTTTTCCAAGCCATGCAAATTTGTGAGTACAGGTGTATCTTGAATATATAATGTTCCTTCAATTTTCTCAAGCAAACCTAAGTTTGGCAAGTCGCCAACAGGAGACAACTTAAGATCACCATGTAAAGTTATGCAATCACTTACTTTATCTGCATCAGACTGAAATACAATGACATGATCACGACGACAATCTCCATATTTTTCCTCGAAAGTATTAATATCACTTAAACCAAGTAACGAATTATTCTCGATAACATGCTCATTCACACTAAATAATGAATCTAGCCCAGCAAGACTAGATAGAGAGTTATTATTTTTAATGGATAAGAACGTTATAGTATCAATATAATTTAACCCTTCTAGACTTTCCAAATTATCATTATCGTTAATTGATAACTTAAAAAAAGAAGTGGTATATTCATCAAACCCAACTAAATTTATTAGTGCATCATTATTGTGAATGTAAACAGTATAGAGATTATAATCAAAGGAAGGTAAGCCATCTATTCCGCGAAGACTTATTAATTTCGTATTATCCTTAATAACAATATCACCATTTACCCAAAACATATCCGCTAAAAATTCAAGATCAACGATATTAGTATTTTCAATAATAATATCACCTTCTATTTTTTCAATATTCCCCAGGTCAATAACCTCAATATCAAATGAAATTGTTAGATTGCCAAAAAACACTTCACAATAAGAGATACTTTCAAGGTCTTCAAGGCTACGAACAAGCTTATCACCATTGCAACTTGAAAATTTCTTTAGAAATTCATCTGATTCGTTTTTATTTAACAATGGCGCGCCTTCAATTAATACACCGTCTCCAACCTCTTCTATATTTTTTAGCCCATCCAAATTCGATAAAGAAACATTATTTTTAATAATAAGCTTAGAATCAATAACCAACAAACTTTCAAGCCCAGAAAGAGTATTGAGTTTAGGGTTATCGATCAAATAGAAACTCCCAATTACCTCTTCCAAGCCCATAAGGCTGTTAATGCTTTTTAATTCAGGGTTATTTTCTATAACAAAAGAAATATCAAGTAAATCATAAACAGATTTTAAATTATCAAGCCCATTCAAAGAATGTAAACTAGCATTTTCTCGGATATGGAAGTTACCACTTACAGATTCTAACTCTTCCATACCAACCAATGCTACAAGCGAAGAATTTTTTTCGATATGCACGGAGTTAAGTCTATTAGGAAAATTAAATTCAGTAAGAGATACTAATGAACGGTTATTAAGAATTGAAAGAGAATCCTTAATTGCTAGACTATTTAGTCCATTTAAACTTAACAGTTCACTGTTGTTTTTCACACTTAGATACTCAACAGCTTCTAAAAACTCCAACCCATTCAATGAAGTTAGTTCCGTATCCATTATATCCAAACGATAAATTGATGTACATCGCGGCATATTAATAATATCTTGCTCTGAATATACTGTGTAGCTTAAAAAAGAACATTTATAATATCGTTCGAAAAAGAAAGTGATTTCACCTTCCGATAAAGCGTTTCCTTCATCAATATGAATATTTCCATTAACTTTATTAAGTTGGTTAAGAGTCGTAATGCTTGTTAAACGAGTATTGCCTGAAATACTAAGTTTTTGTTCAATTATCCGTAAAGCTTCCAGCCCTGAAAGGTCAATTAATTCAGTATTCTCATGAATAATAAGTGAACCTTCAATATGCTGCAATTTAACCAAGCCCTTTAAATTACCTAATATGAGATTAGATTCTAATTTTACTGAACCACCCACAGAAATTAGTCCACCTAAGCCTTCCAGGCTGGCTAATAATTTATTATTACGAATATTCAGGTCGCCTTCGATACGGCTAATACCTTCAAGCCCTTTTAAACTGGTTAAACTTTTGCTTGCAACGATATTTAAGTCGCCGGCTATGGTGATACAACCAATCAAACGGGCAATATCGTCATTACTTTTAATTTCAACATCACCATTACTTGCGTTAGAATCGCCTTGACAGGTTAATACAGGAACTTTCGATGAAGAATTTCCTGATGTACCACCATCACCACATGAAACTAAAAAAACCAATAAGATGGGTAATATAAATATTTTATTTGTATTAATTTTCATAAGAACTCCATACGTAAAAAGTATAAATTTACAATTCTACGTTATATGTAAAGAAAAAATGGCGCCCCTGCCCTTGCGTTCGACGCAACCTTACGGCGGCACTATAATCGTATTGGTTATCGGCAATATTCCGTACAGCTAGGCGTAGCTGGTTTTTTACTTTACCGATATTAAATGTATAAGAGGTTCCAAAATCAAAAACGACATAGCTTGGTAATGGCTGGGAAAACTGAGAAAGAGAACTTCCAACAGAGCCTTCTGAGGTTTCTGTGTTTTCATTGTCAGCGAAGCGCTTACCAACATAGTGTCCTCCAAAATTTAAACTCAAACCATTGAAAGTAGAACCTGCAAAACGATAATTAAAAAATAAAGAAGCCGTTTCCTTGCTCACTTGTGCTGGCGTATTGCCATTATTCATATCGTCAGAAACAATTTTGGGGTCAAGCCAAGAAATAGAACTCAAAATATCTATATGGCTATTGAGTTGGTAAGTCATATCAAGATTAAGGCCCTTGGTATTTCGTTTACCGCTGGAATCTTCTTCACCACGAAAATAGTATGCTCTTAATACGTTCTCTTTATTAATATCAAAAAGTGAAAATGTTGACAGAAGCTGGCCATGTAACCACAAGGCTTTAATACCAATTTCTAACTGGTCAGACAATTCGGGGAGAGCAGATTCGCTGCCAATATTATCCACTTGATAATTCGTTTTAACCGCTTCGCTGTAATTAACATACAGCGAATAATTATCCATGGGTTTATAGACAAGACCAAACTGCTTGGCAAAACGTTCGAATTTTTTTAGTTGGATGGCCTCTTGTGACTGGAATATTGCACCAGGAGCGACCTCTTGATTATTAGTTTCTCCTCGTGTACTGAGCAAACGCCCTCCAAGTGAAGCAACCCAATGCTTACCTAATTCCATTGTGTCTTGTACATATACACCATGCTCGCGGTACCTAAGGTGCCGGTATTGAGTATTGTAACTGTCAATAGCAAGCAACGATTCCAAAAAACGAGGCTGCCCCCCTAGATACCCGACCGAATTAATTGTATCCGGCGGTGATATACGTGCTTGAGTCAGTATTTCTGACGCCTCAGAATAATAGCTATCTAGCCCCAGCATTAAATGATGGGTTAACCCAAAATAAGTGGGAGACCCCTCTGCACCTAAACGAATATAATCTGTCTTTGATTCTGACACCTCATCGGGGAACGCATCGATAACAATGGCAGAAGAAAATTTATTGCTCCCCGAAATAGGCTCTAAGAAATTCAGTCTGAGGTTGTCCGAAAATAGACGATGATAGACCTCAACATTGTCGGTGAGGGAATTACTACTAACGAAGGTACTGCTCAAACCTCGAAAACCAGAGCGATCTTCTGAGTAATTGAAGTAGTCTATCTGCAACATCCAATCATTATCAAAGTAATGTGTAATATTCACACCACCTAGTGCATAGGTAGACGAAAAATCTGGCGCATCATCAACTTCCTCCACTTGTTCTTCTGAGATATTCTCCTCGGAATACCAATTGTCAATCACTCTAGAGAAAGAAGAATGTTGATAATCGAAATTGACATTAACTTCCGTCGTATGGCTTATTTGCCAATTAAATGAAGCTGATACAAGCTCCCGACTAGTATCATTTAAGAGCCTTGATACATCTCGCTGTTCATTAGCATAAATAAAACGATAACCCAGGTCCGAACTGTCTTCAATTATTTGACCATTTACATCCATGCTTACTCTCTGTATTTCATCACCTCCTAACGAAAAACTGAGTTTTTGATGCGATTGCGGAAGTGGTTTTTTACGAATAACATTGACTACACCACCCGGCTCCGCCTGTCCATAGTAGAGTGTGGAAGGCCCTTTAATTATTTCAATTCTATCGATAAGGTCAGGTAATATTTTGGTGCCAACGGTATTCTCCAGGCGAAACCCATCGATATAAATTGCATGACGTGGAAAACTACGAATATAGAAATCATCATTGCTGTCGGCATAGCCATCGCCAGGTGTAATGCTACTGCTATATTTAAGAAGATCATTCAGCTCAAGCGGTTGTTGGTCGGCAATAAGTTGCTTTGGTAAAATATTAATATAACGTGCTGAATCAAACACATGTACACTGCCATGGGTTAAACTATTTGCAATAGAAGCGTAGCGAAAAGGGTACTGAACATTTTTAACAATGACTTCTTCATATCCAATATCTTCAGTCGTATCTTTTAATACGACTTTTTCATCATTGTTAACCAAGGGGCTGATAACGATAAGTGTACCACCTTCAGTAAATTGATATTTTAAAGGTGCGTCACCAAGTAATAGCTTTAATGCTTGCTCTAAAGAAAATGGGCCAATCACAGGCGAAGAGTAATATTTTTCGATATAAATTACTGGTACAACAATATCAATATCAGACTGAATTGAGAATTCAAGAACACTGTCAACCAGCTTTTGACCAGGTAAATCAAAGTAGATAATATTTTTTGAACGAGATTCACTTTGACTAGCACTTTGCGCATTACAGTTGTTATACGCCGTACTGAAATAGAGCATTAAGACAAGAAAATGTATTGATTTTAATGTTTTTTCCATTTCTATTTTTATACACTTCACTATGTAACCAACTAGAAAAATATTAAAACAATACAACTGCGGTAATAATATTCACTAGAAAAGCAGATTGGCAATATTGAATACGAGCAAAAAGCAAAATTTATTTTAGAAATTCAAAGGAGATAAAGTAATGTTCAGCTATGTGAAATAATTTTTATTATAATTAGTAATTCTATCTATTAAAATTCTATCTATTAAAATTCTATCCATTAAAACCTTATCTATTAACACACAGCAACAGAATACTTCATTGTATAGATGATATGGCCCGTGTAGTAATGCACGCACTAATAACCACAAAATTCAATGATTTTATAAGATCAAGGTTAGTGTATAGTATACCAACTAAAAATAATGATACCTTTATCTCAAACAAGTAAAATGAAAGACTCACACGTATTAAAAGCGATTTTCGATAAGTATCATTTGGATTTATTACGTTTTATTGGGCGTAAGTACGGAAATCGTAATGATACCGAAGATATTGTTCAGGACGCATATCATAATGTAATAAAGTCTGGGAAAGCGGGATCATTAGATAATGCACGTGCCTATCTATATCAAACAGCAAATAATCTGGCGTTAAATCGAATAGAAAAAGAGAAGACTCACAACAAATATATTAATTCATTTAATGATGACGAAAAAAAATTTACACTAGAGTGCGCCATTTCTGCTTACAAAGACTTAGAAAAAATTGAATCCGCGCTTAACACTTTAGCACCAAAGTACCGCAAAACGTTTACACTCAACCGTGTTCATGGAAAAAGCTATAAAGAAATCAGCTCTGAACTCGGCATTCCTGCGTCCACTGTCGAAAAACACATTATTAAAGTGTTAAAGCATCTTCGAAAATATGTAAAAAGAGAGGAGATGTCATGAGAAAAGAAAAGATAACCGTTTCAGGTAAATTGTACATATATGGAGGAATGGTTGAATGCTCCTAAAAAAATTACGGTCACCTGAAGAATCTGCTGTCTATTGGTCAGCTAGATTAAGCTCACCTGAATTCACTGAAGAGGATAAAGCAGAGTTTTTTGAATGGCTCAATTCGTCTCCTAGAAATCAAGAGGCTTATATAGAAGTTGAACAGTTATCACTTTCTGCGGCCAAAGTAATTGCGCAGCAATCAATTACACAACAACCAATTACACAACAACCAGAGGAAGCTAACCAAAATAAGTCCGGCCTTTGGTATGGCGTTATCCTGGCAAGTGTTCTATTAATTGTCGTGAGCGGTTTGTTGTTTAATATATCTAAAGAACCTCAACACTATGTGCTTGCAACCAATATAGGAAAACAAAAAGAATTTCTGTTAGAAGATGGGTCAATTATTTGGTTAAACACAGATACAGAATTACATATACAAGAAACAACTGCACACATTGCAGCTCAACTTGTTAAAGGTGAAGCTATTTTTGAGGTAAAACGGAACACAAGACGTGTTTTCGATGTGATTACTGATGACGGTGTAGTCAGGGTATTAGGCACTCAATTTTCTGTAAAACACCTAACAGAAAGTACATTAGTTACAGTCATAGATGGCGAGGTTGCTTTAGGGGAGAAATCAGATAACTCAAATCATAAAAAGAACTTCGTTACTCATTCAATAATCACAAACAATCAAGAATTAACCCTTAAAGGTGCCAAAGCAGGAGAAACGCCAAATCAAGTCAACGTTGAAACAAAACTGGCTTGGAAAAGTAAGCGCCTCATATATGCCAATGAACCACTTGACGCAGTAGTAGCGGATTTAAACCGCTACTATATAAGAAAAATATACATTAGCGATGAATCACTAAAAGATATAAAAGTTGTCGCCACACTAAGCATAGGAAATGACGTGGAAACAACTGCCGCCAAATTAGAGAAAGCGCTATCATTAGGAAATATTTCTAAACATGCTAAACGCCCTATTAGGGTAGGAGAAAAGTAATATTTGTGAAATAAATTTAACGCTCTATTATAGATTAAGCCGAGACTAATACAGATGATATAACTTAAAGAACGGTAAACCTATCGTTGAGTGCGTCAACTGCTATGACCAAAGTATCGACCCTATACCGTAGCGCCTACCGGCAAATCTAAAAACTGCTGCATCAGCATACGTTGCCATACTTTATTAGGAATATATTTCATTATTATATTTAATGAAACCTCCCCCTCCGGTAATAACATATTAATATTTTTTCTCGCTAACTCTTGTACACAGTCTCTATCTACAGAGGCAAATTATCAGACCGCATTTATTGACTATGAGAAGCAAGTTCAGGCTTGGGCTGAGTGTGCAAGGAGGTAGCCTCCCATAATCGATAGTGCCCAAACTACTGCACTTGAAAGGCTTCAAAAAATAGTAAGCCTCTCAAGCCTTTATTGATTACGATTAAACTCATTTATTTACGGCAGAATTTGGCGATAGTGATGTGCTAGAGAATAAAAATGATTTTATTAAAATAATCAAAGATTACATTGTTGCCGATTTATCTGACTGTAAAAATACCCACTTTTTAGACAGAACCTAATTAGTGTTAACAGGCCCTAGGTTAAATACATCGTCAAAAAAGTAAACAAGAAAGATAAAAATTCAGTTCTAGACAGCCTAAGTTACATTTAAAAGCTGTCTAGTTTGACGAGTTAAGTTATCTCGGTACAGTACACTCTAAGTTGATAGAAGTTTGGAACATAAAGTTGGACGCAACTGTATGCCTTTCAGCAAAAAACAGATCGAACCTATAAGTATTACCTCTAACAATTCCGAGCTGCTCAGCCATTTCATCTAAGTTTATACTTCTTTCAATAATGGGATGCACACCACCAATATCTATTGCAAGCTTACCGTTAATAAATACCCATAGGTCATCGTCCCCACGGAAGGTAAACTCTTCTCCACCTTGATAATCGAATTCAAGGTGGGCTTCCAAGGTAAAGTGGTAGTTATGCTGCCATCCCGGAGTATTGCCATAGCCCATTCCATCGATTGGAAAAAAACTGTTATTTTGGTATTCCCATACGGTCGACCCTTCTTCCCGTATCATTTCTAATGCTATGGGTATTTCTATATTCCAACCGGACAGTGTTCTGTACCACTTGTAGAACCAGCTAGGCCCATTTGTAGTTGGTGTGCCAGTATAATTTGCATAGACAGGCAAGCCATCTTCACCTAACTGATCTTGAACTATTCCATAATCCTCAGCCACAACATATTCAAAGTCTGGGTGGGTAGCGTCATCAAAATCTCGTATTGTGACAGGGAATGACCTTCTGGTATTGGTTGAGACACTACACAACGATTCTTCTACTTCTATCATGACAGTATCAGGTGCGCTGTCGAGTACGCCGTCGCTAACAATTAACTGGACAATATAGGTTCCAGCTTCAGTAGGTTCCAAGTTAGGTCTAGATGTTCCCCCATTAGCAAGAATCAGATTGCTGCCTTCAGGCTGGCGAATAAGGCTCCATCGGTAACTGACATTACTTCCATCAGGGTCATAACTTCTAGAACCATCCAGGTTCACTTGTCTACCTGACTCGGTTGTTTGATCAGCGCCCGCATTGGCAATGGGACTGGTATTGAGAGTTGAGATTAAGACAGTATCTGGCTCACTGCTATTCACACCATCATTAACGACTAGCTGAACAACATAGTTACCGGCAACGTCAATTCGAATATTGGGTGAAACCTGATCCGCGCCGGATAGTATGGCGGCACTTGTTTCAGGCTGACTAATTAAACTCCACTGGTATGAGAGAGGGTCTCCCTCCGCATCGCTGCTACCACTACCACTTAGTGAAACAAACTCGTTGACACATACGCCTCGGTCAGCGCCAGCATTGGCGATGGGGGCAGCATTAACACTGCTGATCGTTAAGGTATCGGGATCACTGTCTTCATAATCGTCGTTAACAATAAGTTGAACCCTATATTCACCATACATATCCAAGGTTAAGCTTGGCATAACCGCGCTGCTGTCAGATAGGCTCACTTGGCTTCCGATAGGTTTGTCTACGATTCTCCATTGGTAACTAAGAGGATCACCGTCTAAATCGCTACTAGCCGAGCCATTTAATTCAAGGGTATCTCCCGGCCAACCCGTTTTATCCTCACCGGCATTGGCAATAGGTTTAGTATTGCCCGCTTTTAGGTAAACAGTATCTGGGTCGCTATCTAGGCCACCATCATTCACTATAAGCTGAATAACATAGAGACCATGCTCTTCGATTATTAACGAAGGTGTAACAGAGCTGCTATCAGATAAGGCACCAGAAGCACTAACAGGGCTTATTACGCTCCAGTGGTAGGTTAATGAGTCACCATCTTGATCGTAACTACCTGAGCCATTCAAATTAACTTGGTCGCCGATCAGAGTAGATTGATCACTTCCTGCATCTGCAACGGGTTTTATATTAGGCGGTGTTACGGTAATGGTGAGTGTGTCAGGTGTACTGTCAAACTCTCCGTCATTAGCGACCAATTCGATAACGTAAGTCCCCTCAATATCAGTTTCGATACTGGCCTGCTCAGCTACAGGGTCCGATATACTCGCAACACTGCCTTCCGGCTGCGAAACAAGGCTCCATACGTAGGTTATTAGGTCACCATCAGGGTCAAAACTCGCTGAGGCATCCAAAATAGCCATGTCTCCAGCACTACCATTTTGGTCGGGGCCTGCATTAGCAGTAGGCGCACGATTGACTATTTCAGCGGTAATGGTAACGGTGTCAGCATTACTATCGAGCTGCCCGTCATTAACAACCAACTGGGCAATATACACACCAGCTATATCTGGAACTATGCTTGCCACGACGTCGGTTGAGGTCAGCTCAATACCACTTCCCTCGGGCTGGCTTATCAGGGTCCAAGAATAATTTAATAGGTCACCATTTGGGTCATAGCTGGCCGAACCGTCCAGGGATACGGACACGGCGACTTCAGCGGTAATATCTTCCCCTGCATTGGCAATAGGCGCAGCATTGGAAGTTTCGGCAACAACGGTAACGATGTCTCCCTCACTGGTTAAGTTTCCATCGTTCACTTTAAGCTCTATAACATAGCTTCCTGCAATATCGGGAACAAAGCTTGGGCTTACGCTGACTGCATCCAATAACAGGCTGTTACTGCTTTCGGGTTGAGAGATTAAATTCCACTGATAAAGCAAAGTATCCCCATCGGCGTCAGAGCTATCAGAACCATTCAGAGTTACTGTATTGGACGTTAACGCTGTTTGGTCTTCACCAGCATCGGCTATTGGAGCTGAGTTTGGCTCTTCACAGTCTGGATATACCCCACCAAACTCACAGGTTGGTTCTGGGTTACAGTTTGGATATTCCCCGCCAAACTCACACGTTGGCGCTGGGTTACAGTTGGGATATTCACCACCAAATTCACACGTTGGCGCTGGGTTACAGTTGGGATATTCCCCACCAAACTCACACGTTGGCTCAGGGTTACAATTTGGATATTCCCCACCAAACTCACACGTTGGCTCGGGATTACAGTTGGGATATTCACCGCCAAATTCACAAGTAGGCTCGGGATTACAATTTGGATATTCACCGCCAAATTCACACGTTGGCTCAGGGTTACAATTTGGATATTTCACACGTTGGCGCAGGGTTACAGTTGGGATATTCGCCACCGAACTCACAAGTCGGTGCGGGGTTACAATTTGGATATTCCCCACCATGCTCACAAATTGGCCCTAGGGTACAGTTTGGATACACCCCACCAAACTCACAGGTTGGTGCTGGGTTACAGTTTGGATACTCCCCACCGAACTCACAGGTTGGTGCTGGGTTACAGTTGGGATACACCCCACCATGCTCACAAATTGGCCCTAGAGTACAATTTGGATATTCCCCGCCAAACTCACAAGTAGGCGCTGGGTTACAGTCTGGATATTCGCCACCAAATTCACACGTTGGCTCGGGATTACAGTTTGGATATTCGCCACCGAACTCACAAGTAGGCGCTGGATTACAGTCTGGGTACTCTCCACCGAACTCACAAGTAGGCGCTGGATTACAGTCTGGGTACTCTCCACCAAACTCACAGGTAGGCGCTGGATTACAGTCTGGGTACTCTCCACCAAACTCACAGGTAGGCGCTGGATTACAGTCTGGATATTCACCGCCAAACTCACAGGTAGGCGCTGGATTACAGTTGGGATATTCACCGCCAAACTCACAAGTTGGTGCTGGATTACAGTCTGGGTACTCTCCACCAAACTCACAGGTAGGCGCTGGATTACAGTCTGGATATTCACCGCCAAACTCACAGGTAGGCGCTGGATTACAGTTGGGATATTCACCGCCAAATTCACACGTTGGCTCGGGATTACAATTTGGATATTCCCCACCAAACTCACAGGTTGGCTCAGGGTTACAGTTTGGATATTCGCCACCGAACTCACAAGTAGGCGCTGGATTACAGTCTGGGTACTCTCCACCAAACTCACAGGTAGGCGCTGGATTACAGTCTGGATATTCCCCGCCAAACTCACAAGTAGGCGCTGGGTTACAATCTGGATATTCGCCACCGAACTCACAAGTTGGTGCTGGATTACAGTCTGGGTACTCTCCACCAAACTCACAGGTAGGCGCTGGATTACAGTCTGGATATTCGCCACCGAACTCACAAGTTGGTGCTGGATTACAGTCTGGGTACTCTCCACCAAACTCACAGGTAGGCGCTGGATTACAGTCTGGATATTCACCGCCAAACTCACAGGTAGGCGCTGGATTACAGTTGGGATATTCACCGCCAAATTCACACGTTGGCTCGGGATTACAATTTGGATATTCCCCACCAAACTCACAGGTAGGCGCTGGATTACAGTCTGGATATTCACCGCCAAACTCACAGATAGGCGCTGGGTTACAGTTGGGATATTCGCCACCGAACTCACAAGTCGGTGCGGGGTTACAGTTGGGATATACCCCACCAAACTCACAAATAGGCGCTGGGTTACAGTTTGGATATTCGCCACCAAACTCACAAATAGGCGCTGGGTTACAGTTGGGATATTCCCCGCCAAACTCACAAGTAGGCGCTGGGTTACAGTTTGGATATACCCCACCAAACTCACAAGTCGGTGCGGGGTTACAGTTGGGATATTCCCCGCCAAACTCACAAGTAGGCGCTGGGTTACAGTTTGGATATTCGCCGCCAAACTCACAAGTCGGTGCGGGGTTACAGTTTGGATATTCCCCTCCATGCTCACAAACTGGATCGGGATCACGACAAACTATACGATTTTGATCTTCGTTATCAACATAATCGGGATTGTAGGGTTGAAATGGAAAGCCGAGACCTACATGAGTCTGGCTCATAGCCAGTTCGCTATAGACAGTGTCATCCTTAGCTCGAACAATCGGTAAACGACTGTCTTTTTCAGGGTCAAATACCCAAATACCATATTTGCTTTCAACATCGCCTTTAACATCGATTACCGTATCGGCTTCGCAGAAAGAATTTACTCCATCTTCAACAACCGAGCATTGAGCCCAACTAACCAATATACGTGAAGAGCCATCCCAATATGGTGATACAGCGCTATACCAACCTCTAACAGAAAGCTGGTTGGGGTATAAATTCACCCCACCGTTAATAAGAGACCTCGGTGCAAGGTTACCAAATACAGTCGTATTTGTTACGCTTTCAGGTGATTGTAATTCAAGAACATTCCCACCCAAAAACTGATTATAGTGGTGTTGAATAACCGCAATTAAATGACCATTTTCAGCTTGTACAATTTTGGAAATTCGGATAAACCCTTCGTCGGAACCGCTTGCGGTAACTGTTTCGTAGAGCTGCTCTAGTTCGGTACCTTCTTGGTTAATACGTAAGAGCGTATAGTGATTGCTGGCAATAACCGAGCCAATAGGTGTGGATTGAGAATACTGGCATATGTCTTCGCTAGACCAGTTGGCCGGCATATGCATTCCACTTGGATAGCTTGCCTTAAAAATATCCTCAAAGCCTGATTTACTCACATTTCGATTCACGCTTGATGTGTCACAATTAGGCAGTAATTCATAGCTGCGTGACCAGCGAACAAACGCTATACGCCCATCTTTTAACGTGGTGGGTGTGATGTCGTGATTACTACCATAGGTGAGCTGAAGAATGTCTGTGCCTATCGCACTCATAGAATGAAGTAATGAGGGGTCTTCTTCTGGACCAACCTTGTAGCAATTTTCTTCTAACTCTTCTTCAATAACATTGGGAATGGGACTGTTGGGGTTTCCCGCTTCTCGGTTGGACGAAAATATAATATTTCCATCTGTAGCGTAGGCCGGGTTGGTATCCTGCCCAGCGTTCGCTAACAAATCATCTTTAATAATTCGTCGAATTGTTTGAGTATTAAAATTATATTCGTAGATACTCCAAGTGGAGTGATGGATATTACCGGAAGGTCCATGAGCGGCAAAAAGTACAGTATTTCCATCGACAGAGACGCTGAGGTCTTTAACATCAAATTGCGTAGACTGAAAGTACTCAGTAAGAACGTCAGTATCAATGGCGTCCACATCCAGGCTCGAACGATTAATAAGTTTCGCGCCAGGATTAAAATCATAGGGGGAGGTGTAGTCTACAGGGGCACTTTTTAAGCTTAAAACAGTACTCCGGTACTTTTCTAAGTTGGTATTTGATTGTGTCTGGATACTTCGCTCAACATAGAGAAATGGCGTGTCATTCGACAGGCTAGTATCGTCATTAGATGAACTTGATCCACTGCCACCACAAGCGATTAACGCTAAAGGGAGGACTAGAAAAAGTACGGCTCTTTTCATTATCCAGATTAGTAAATTCATGATGCACGATTTCTCCATTACGGATAGGTATAATGCCAAAAATCTACTTCTAGTGAAGACGAAATATCACAAAATAGGTAAATAATTTGATGGAAATTAAACGAATTGTGAGCCAGTTATTATTTGAAGTGTAAACTTTATACGATTAGGAAATATTTTCGCCAATAATTACATTTGAAATTTGAATCAACTCCTTAATTAAAGCGCCCCTCCTACTTGAATTAACTTATAATATTTGACCCATTAATACTTATTAAATAATCAGCTTTTATCTCATACAAAGCGTATCAAGAGGTATGGGGGAGGCTATTTATAAAAAAGGGCCTTTCGTTTATTCAGCGCCGCCAAAGCACGCTTTTAGATGTACATTTTCAAGCACAACAGTAACAAGCTAACAGGGCTAAACAAACCTAAAAAAATAATACTTTTTAACCACTTAAAACAAAAAACTCAAACTTTAGAATTAGACAATACAGCCTGCATCTAGTTGATAGGCATTATCAACAAACATACGAATTGCTCAAAAATACAGCATACTCACAACTAAATTAATGAACCCTAACCCATTTTGACGGTGTAAACTAACTGGGAAGAAAGTGGAATTTATATTCGATAGGTGTCGCCACGACATCTTTTTTCACACCGAAATGAATTTGTTTTATTCTTTCTAAAATGTTGTCTTCAAGTTTTTTTATTCCTAGCTCACTTGAAACCAGTTCGAGTTTAGTAATACTCCCGTCCGGTAAAATAACTAACCGGAAAATAAACTCCCCTCCTAGGTCTGGGTTTGCTAGTAGTGCTTTATTGTAAATAGCAAACACATTCGCCTTTTTACTCTCAAACATTCTCCGTACACTTTCCATATCGCGCCTACCTTCCTGGTACGAACTGTATGAAGAAGCTGAAACTTGACCATCACCCGCGAAGCTTCCCCCTTCAACAACAGTTGATTCATAGGAAGCCAAATCTGTAGGCTTATTACTGAGTAATTCACTGTCTATTTCAATACCGCCACTTCGCTTGGTTGCGCTATCTTTTCCTAATAATTCACGAGAACTAGTGACGACCTTACCGCCATCATTATTGGAAACATTTTTCTTTTTCATTCGAGCCAAATCCAAAGAACCTCGCAGAGCGCTCAATTGATTGGATAGCTCACTAAGGCCCTGTGACTTTTTGATAGAATCTTTATTCTTCACTTTTGGAAGTGGTGCGTTTTCTACTTTTTTCTTAGTTTTAGATTTGGGTTTTGGTTTCGGCTTGGGCTTGGGCTTTACCTTAGGTTCAGGCTCTTTAGGGGGTGTAAGGGTTACAGGTTCAAGTATGACCTTTGTTTTTACTACCGGCTTGTCAGAGGCGACGTACTCTTTTTCAGGTACAGGTAAAAAGGGTATCGCCACAAATAAAATAGCCAGCAAAATAAGAATTCGCTTAACCGTGCGAACAAACCTCTGCTCCTGCTCAACATCAGGACTCCAGGGTAATTCAAGCTCCAAAGCCAGTGGGTACAATGCCTGAGACATTATTTCTCCTCCACCGTTTCTGAAAGAGAGTCAAGCTCACTCACATCATTGCTCTCTATTTCAGACTGGACTTGCCCAGGAAACACAGCGGCAGCAATTTGATTAACCGCCAAAGAAATATCTCTAAAATTCTGACCAGCACAGGTCGCCATAACACTCTTCAAAATCAGATAAGGCACACTTTTATCGGCCATTATTGTCACACCAAGGCCATGTGATTCTTCATAAGAATTTAATTTTCCGCGTTTTTCGATATGATCTACTAAAGCTTCAGCTAAAGTAGGGACAATTTTTTTGGGTGTTTTCACTATATCGCCAACACTGGCAACTATATCGTCATCCAACCAAACATTTTCTGCATCAATATAAATTTTAAGGTCTGCATGAGGTGCTGCCGTGGAAGCGGAATCCGGCAATTTAACAAACTTCGCATTTTCTATCTTTTGGCTCTCACCAGAATTCATCAGTAGAAAAAATACCAAAATGGTAAATATATCCATCAGAGCCACTAGGCTTAGCTTTATAGGTGGCCCTGAGGTTTTATACTTAAATGCAAATCCAGATCCAATCATCTTTTCACGCTCGCATCACCTAATGAGATGTTTGGAAACAGTTCAATTTCAACTAAGCTGGCAACCACTGTCGTTTGGTAAGATTTCACTGTATCCATTGTCAATACCAAACTCTGATAATCAATATTTGGCGCACTGAGAATGAGAATATCTTGCTTTTCGTTTAGCTGACTTTTTATTTCTTGGAGTACAAGGGAAAGCTGACGGTAGTCGTAGCTCTGCCCTTCTTCTGTCGTGTTTATTGGAATGTCTCGAAGAAGCGTATTTTGCGGATAATACACATTAAAACCCGCATCAGTAATTTCAACCTCTAATTGAGACTGAGATTCAGCACTGCTGTTCTCTCCACCTGTAAGCTCGGGTAGTTTAATATCTAATACCGTTACCTGTGTAAACGTCATCGTCAACAGGAGAACAGGCACCAAAACAATCATCAAGTTCATGAACGAGGTGACATCTAACTCTGCCGATTCATATTCTTTTTGGCGAATTTGGAAACTCATATATTTATTAACTCACTGCTTATTGCCAAAATGTATAAACTGGTTTAAGCAGGACGCTGCTCACCTAATGAGTCATCGAGAGGCTCACCGGAACCATTCACATCAGGATTTTGATCATGATCATCGTTCTGACTTTCATCCGCACTGGCGACTTCCGCTACACTGCCTTCTGCATAACCACTGCTATCGCCCTGAACCTCAGGAGTTGCCTCAACCAAGGAGTCCTCAGGAACCAGATTAACTGGCTCATTATTAATTACCACACTGGACTGAGCGCTACTCTGCACAGGGCGAACAATACCCGCTTCAATCGCACGATTTAACGTCATTACATTCAGAAACTTAACCGCAGACATCTCAATGCTGGCCACTATAGCAGAGGTTTTATTTTGTAAAATAGCGTGAATTATCAGTAAAGGGATGGCCGAAACAAGGCCAAATGCGGTGGTATTCATCGCCACCGAGATAGACGAAGAAAGCAATTTAGATTTCTCCGCAGGGTCTGCGTTTGCCACCGCAGTAAAAGCAGCGATAAGGCCAATAATTGTCCCTAACAAACCCAACAAGGTCGCAACATTTGCCAAAACGGCAAGGTAGCTAGTACGCGATTCCAGTTTTGGAATAGTTTCTAACATTCCCTCACTCATAGCGTTTTCAATGTCAGCACGCTGTTTGGATACTTTCATCATATCAATGCCGCAACCCAGTATGCGCGTTACCGGAGTTTGCGTATCCCGAGTAAACAGTTGCATCTTTTCCAGGTCATTGGTTCTTATCAAAGGTAAAAAGGCATCAAAAGCTTTTGCATTTCTTATTCTCTCACGAGTAAGGAATACCCAGCGCTCTAAACTTATGGCAAGACCCAGCGCCAATACAACGGCAATAGGGTAGATAAAAAAGCCACCTTCCTGAAAAAATTTTGTGATTATGCTATATATATCGACCACGTTTTAACCTCACTACGCCAACTGCAAACTCGGAGTTTGTATTCAACTCCTACCTTGTCTGTAAATTAGTTTCTAATGTCCACTGAGTCTTTCAATTAAACTATAGGACTCAATTATTCATTCGCCTAAATTATCCAATTGCTCAAGATCCATTTCATTGTATATATTAATAGATCTGAGAATAACATCTCTATCGATTAGCTCTAAAGTTTTATCATTTTTATTTTCAATATTCCAGTGGAGATTATCTGGTGAACTCGTTCCCTTCCAAGGAATAAAATAGCTCACACCGGGTTGCTCTTTATCACCCACGAAGGTGGATTCAAGCTTCATAGGGCTTTCTATATCTATTTTGCCCTTTTCCTGCATATTATTGTTCTGTTTTTCTGCCGCAAAACTCACACCAAAGGTGAGTGTAGTACAGAAGGTAAACGCCAAAATTTGTGTAAATTTGCTCATTTGTTAACTCGTTAGCCCAAACCTGCACAAGGTTCGAACATCAATATTTTATACCGACGGCGAAGCCGCAGGCTTTGTTTCTTCTACCTCTAGCTCAATATCTAGACCCGTTCTTTTCTGCAATTCTTGTAGCCACTTTGCCACTTTACGATTTTTTCCATTTGTTAAAAACTGATAGGCTTCCATATGCCTCTGAGCCTTTACAGGCGCGTTCAGGTAAATATCATAAAGAATCGCCAGATTAAGATGTGCTTCGGGGAAGTCTTTCCACACCGAAAGCGCTTTGGTATAGGTATTTTGCGCATCGATGTACTCTCCTTTTACCCTCTGCACCTTAGCCAATCGAATATACGCCGTGAGATTCAGGTTACTAACCTCTAAAGCTTTTATATAACGCTGGCTTGCAGTGTTTAAATCATTCTCATTCTGCGCAATATCACCCAGCATTACCCAGGGCCCAGACAGCTCTTTATCTGCCTTTACAAGAGACTGCAATATGGATTCAGCTCGCGTATAGTTTTTTGACTTAAATGCACGTCTAGCTTCAATATATTGAACAACCGATTGTTTCTTTATCCGGCCTTTTTGGGCTAAATAAGGGTTGGGAGTGGCAAGATAAGGTATAAGCAAACCCGTTTTTTTATCCACCTTTCTTTTTGGAAGTGCATTTTCCGTTAAAAGAACTTTAGCAACCTGAGCACCTTCGGAAGCAGGGCTCGATAACGATTGCTTATCATTAGTACAACCAATAAAAAAGAAAATAGCACTGATTAAGAGCAGGTAATGAATTTTATAATTTTTCATCGTAACCCCTCGCCCATATCAACGGTTACTTCTGTTTTGTCAAACCTAGCGGGGTTTAACACTCGCATTTTTTTGAAACTTTTGTCTATCCATTCATTAAACTCACCATCCCAAGCCCGCTCAACATTACCATGATATAAATCTGCTGCCAGTTCAACAAAAGGAAACGCTTGCTCCTCAATTATTTCTGCATATACCTGCTTATCATTATTGGATAACCCCTTAGGAGTTGGAGAAGCTCGAAGTTCGGCTGCAAATTGCTCATAGAGCCCAGCAATGTTATAACTTGACATAGTAACAAACTCTAAAATGCCATAGTCAGCCGCCATTTGATAGCGACCTGTCGCATCTTGTAGTGCCTTGTTTTTCCTTGGTAGGCTTTTATTTAAAGGCAAGCGAAGTTTCTTGCGCTTAAACTCCCACGCAAAATAATCGCCATATTGAATATTGGCCCAGGCTCCCAGCCAACGACTACGAGCATTGCGTTGATTGCCGGCTTCTTTATCCCCTGCAATTATTCGTCTCAACCAGTACAGTTGTTTATTCTTTTCACCTAAAGCACCATAGTTAACCACTAGGTGATAACGGGCCTCCATGCGGACAGAAAAAGGCCGCTCATAGGTGTAGGCATATTTTCTAAATTTTTCAATCGCTAGTGCGTACTCTTTATTTTTCTCAAGCATATCCGCAGCAACAAATAACGCTTCACGCCTCACACCTTCATCGGGGTCATTTTGATAAAGGTATAAATAGCTGTCGGCTGCCGCTTGCCAGTTTTCCTGTTTCTCATACGCAAAAGCAAGCTTGCGAGGAAACTCAACTGCTAGAGCATGATCAGGAAAAACATTGACCAAGTCTATTAATTCAACAATGGCTCTTTCCCATTCTTTAAGCTCCAACAACATTGTCGCAGCATCATATTGAGCCGTCACTCTTACTTTAGAATTAGGCGTCAACTCCTTGATTTTTAAAAGCTGAGTAATGGCATCACTTTTATTATTTTCAATAACCATCTCTTCCGATTTTTTGTAAATAGCGCTTGCAAGCTGCTCCGAAATACGAGCATATTCTTCACTGTTTTTATCCACTAAAATACGCTGATTAAAGTAATTGGTTTCCGCTTTTTGAAAATCACCTAACTTAAATAACGAATGGGCCATTATTCCATAAGCTGTTTTCTTTAGTGTTTTATCGAGGTATGTATTATTCGCAATCAAATCACTGGAAACTTGCAATGCTCTTTCATACTGATCTAAACCAAATAGATATTCTGCCGCATTAGTCAACACAGAAGGTGAGCGATCATCTTTATGGTAAGTTTCGGAAAACTTCAGCATACTCTCTACAGCCTTGGCCTGCCAAAGCTTGCTTTCCTTTTCTTTTCTTAACGTATCTATATACTTTTGGTAGGAAATAATTGCAGCGTACCCAGAACTCGCGCCACGTTTTTCTTGGCCTTTGCCCGACATTTTGTAAGCAATTTTTTCGTATTCACCAATCGCTGAAGTATATCGATATGCCGAAAATAGTGCCTCTGCCTTTAAGAAAACAACCTCGCCAACCATTTCACTTTCTGGAAAGGTATCGATAAATTGCTGATAGTATTCAGCGGCCTTATCAAAAGCGGCTATTGATTTATTACCAAGTTCTGAATATTTTTTCTTGTCCTTAAGCTTACCACTCTTATCAACAAGGACTTTCATTGTCTTTCTATGTGCTTGACCCTCTCCATGATATATACGCGCTAGTTCTTCCAAATAAACTTTTAAAGTTGGCTTTAATTCCTCATCCGCTTTACCTTTATACTTAGAATGTATACCGTAAGAGGCTACATAATTTTCCTTTTCAGCCATAGCTTGGCGAGGAAACCCGCCTCTCACATAAGTATCAATTAAGCGTGTATGTAATGTAGGAGCATGTTTCGAGTTGGGCTGATTATTGACAAATAACCTAAACGTTATTGCGGAGTCTTCGAAACGCTCTTTTTTTAGATAATATTCGCCCAGGTCTTCGTATATCATCCAAACATAAGGTTTATTGGCAAGGTTAGCCATATTTTCAATGGCCCCCGCACCTCCATTCTTGGAGAGCGCTAAACTAATTGAATGGATGGTATCCTTAACTAGCAGCTTGTTGGTTTTACCAAGAGCGTCTATATCGGAAACATCTGAAAAAATATCACTAAGCACATAAGCAAAAGCATTTAAACACCCGCCAAACTTAAACTGCTTATAATACGACCACCCCAACATATAATAAGCATTAGCATTTAACTTAGCATTGTTTAATTGAGTTACCTTCAGATAAGACCTTTCTGCTTTTATATAGGCGCCTTTATTAAAATAAATATCACCTTTTCGAAAATAGGCTTCAGAGTTATTAGGGTAACTCGGGTGACGATAAGTGAGTTCGTTGAGCATTTTAAGCGCTTCGTCTTGCTTTCCTTCCATATCATACGCTTTAGCTAACTGGTACAGAACCTCAGCGTTATCCGGTGAGTTCGGATACTTTTCCAAAATTTCCCTATATGAGTTAATGGCCTCTCGGTAATAGCTTTTACTGGGTTTATTTTGTGTTTGATCTTGAACGCCTTCCATCATATATACATTGGCTATTCGGCGTTCAATTTGTTCTTTTAGGTTTTTATCTTCGAAAAGATCGAGCAATTCTTGATACTCTTCCCTCACCTCCTGGTGATCCATTTTTTTGAATTCAATTTTTTCTTCTTTTTTAGGTGGGGTATATTTAATTTTCCCGATGGTATTTTGCTTTGACGTAGAACTGCAACTTACAAACAGCATTGCAAGCAAAAGATTCATACATATGCGAACACTCTTATTCATTTTTGCCCTCTAGATTATCCGAACTTTTAGGGGCTGCCCTTTCAAGCTCCAACAAGGTACTGTCATATAACCTCGCCTTAGCTAGGCGCGATTGCGCCCAATAGTAACGCATCCTCTCCTCATGGCGATCCAATTCAACATTAATCAAATCTCGCATTACTGGCTCTAAAGCAGCAATATATTTATTGGTAACCTTTAGCTGTTTCACTAACCTATCGTGATGCACTTTTACCATATTCCCGTAAGATTTTGGTTGCCGATAGGGAGCCTCAAGATTTTCAAGTTGACGAATTTTTCCTTTTAAAATATTTAATTCTTGCTCTGTGACTTCAAGTAATGCAGAAAATCGATCTTGAATATCTGTATCAAAGGTTAGAGTCAATAGTTTCAATTCCGTACTTTGATCCGAAAAGCGAGAATTGAGTTCAGAACTCTTACTCAATGTTTGCTGAAAATTATCATCAAAGACTTTTTGACTCGCATTTTCAAGAATCAATGCGTGTTCAACTGTTTGCTTAGACCAATATTGTAGATTTTCTTGTAAAAAATACAGATCCGCCAATTCTTTTAATACTTCAACAAAAGCATTACTTGACATAAGGTCAATTAAAAACGGGGTCAATTTTTTATAATCTACCGATGGCTGCATTCCATACCAATTCGATTCATCCATAATGGCTTCTAGATTATCAATAAATTCTCGCGGCACATCGCGCTGCCCAATAATACGCCGCGCTTCTTCAACTTTATCTATACCAATTTTAAATTCCTTTTCAGCCTTTAAATTCCTCTTTAATGCCTTTCTCGGGGCGCCTTCCTGCTCATAAAGGTGTGCAAGCAGAACTTTTGCTTCTTGAACTTCTGGAAGTGCGATAGAGCGTTTGTTCAATATCTCTAACGCGGGAATCGCTTCATCAAAGCGCTTTAACTTAATGGCAGCCCAGGAATAGGTTAACAACGCACGATTTGAATACAACCCTGTGGTACGTATAGTCGATAAATAAGACCACGCCTCAACTAAATTACCACTTTGAATCGCTAACTGCGCCAATCCATGTTTTGCCCTATCAGCAAGAACCAGAAGCTCTTCGTTTGTCCCACTATAGCTTGCAACCTGTTCAAAGTGTTTAACCGCTAATACAAGGTTCCCTGAACGAAGCTGTCTCACGGCCAAATTAAAAAGTAAATAAGGGTAATATGGGGAGCTTTCAGGCAACTTATCCAAAGCCTGCTCTGCTTGGGCAAAATGGCTCCCACTTATATTAACTAAGGTGGCGAGATAGTGGTATTCAGGGTGCAAGTCGCGGGAAATTTTCCCTTTAATTTGTACAAGCGCTTTAGCCGCCCGGCCAATATCAGATTTGGAGTAATAGAATTTTGCAAGATAAAACCAAGCGCCATTCCTCACCTCTTCTGACTGAGTTGTATCCAACAGCCTCTCAAATAGTATCAATGCCTCATCAGGAACACCATAGGACAGCATCATGCCGCCCTTGAGCACCTGGGCCAAATCATTTTGAGCAATAGAGTTTCCCTGTTCAAAGGTCAGCTCTTGGCTCACTAGAGCCGAAAAATAATCCTGTTGGTAGAAATCAAATAGCACCCGACCATACTCTAGATCTTCCTTTGATTGAATATTACGTTGAGTAGCATCACCAGCAGAAAATGCTTTTGGCACCAAAGCAAGTAACGCAATAAAGCAATAAGCAAACAAAGCTGGCGATATAAAAAAGAGGGTAAGATTTTTGTCGGGATGAAACATACGCATAGAAGAATTCTCTACCACTGTTTCAATTGAAATACGGGTTCTTGAGTGGAGCCGTCGTCACTAACAGCCAACTGTAGATATTCTCCCCCCAGTCCTTTTTCAAAATTTAGGGTTTGCGCACGCTTGTACGGGCGACCAAGAGGCCCAATTCCTGTAAAAAATACTGTGATACTGTGGCTGCCTTCATTGAGGTTCGTTGTATATAGCTGCTGTATTCCGCCTCTAACCAAGGCATTTCGTTGTTTTTCAGAATAGATGTGGCTAACAACCAGCTTCCCATCAATTTTGAGTTTTATACTTTCCAGGGTGAAAAACTGACCTGCACTAGAGGACACAAATACGGTGTACTTGGTATTTGAAGGAAAAAGCAGTTTCTCTTCCATGATCCGAAGATCTTTATTTAGATCGACAACATCTGTTTTTAGTGCTTGTATGTTTTTTGATATTCTTTTTACTGCTGCGAAGGCTTCAGCAGAAGATTGATCGCCTTGGCCTGAGTCGAATTGAATATTTTGATCTTCCGCAGATTGAGCCCAGCTCGACTCGCTTTCCTCGCTTACGGGGACATTATCTCCAGCGGCTACCAAGCGACATGAGAATAATGATACAAGTACCAGACCTATAATAAGCTCTCTACGCATCACCCACATATCTATCCTCAAAACTGACCATTCCACTTTTCGTTATTATTTTCTTTACACGACTTTTCTTTACACGACAGTTCAATAGTGTGTAGTTCCCCCTCACATACCGAAAGGTTGAAAGTACAGATAAACTGTACTTTATATAATTAATGGAGACAAACCTGCTCCGTCAATATGCCAATGTAAACCTAAAATATTTAAGCCAAATATACAATACACCTAGCCCACAACCACTATAAATAACTTTAAGTAATACTTACAGCATATTTCTCTCCAAAGCCTATTCATGGTCAATAGTGTAAACTAAATAACACAAGAGTCGTGAACTCTGTCATTTATTTTCTTATTTATACAACCTAACATAAGAAAAAGCATGACAAATAGTGTGGATTGGTCAAGATACTCTGTAAAATGACATTTATTAAGGGGGTAGGCTTTTATTCACTTATTTTTATATCCCAGTAAACCATTGGAAAAGAATGGGTAGACTTCCTATAGATGCATAAGTCAAGCAATTGACCGTGCAGAAGTGGAATAAGCCTATAACCATTTAAAAAATAACGAGAAATCAATTATGTTGAACCGCGGACTCACATATTCACTGCTCTTCTTACTCGCTTCATCCCATGGAGCCATGGCTCAAAGTAACAGGAAATCCGCAGACGTAATCAAACCAAGTGACCGAACCGCCGATGTAAAGTCCGCGTCAATCGATACTGAAAAGTTTGAATTAGGACTGTATGTAGGCGCCTTAGCTGTCGAGGACTTTAGCACTAACATGGTCAGTGGCGTATCTTTTAGCTACCACATAAGCAATAAACTACTCGCTCAATTTAATTATGGCGAGGCAGATGTGGACGAGACAACATCAGAGTCCGTAACCGATACGCAATTCCTTGCAGATGATGACCGAGCATTTCGCTATTACAACCTTCTTGCCGGCTATAAATTATTCCCTGGAAGGTCATTTTTGGGCAGTAAAAGAAAATTTAATTCCGATATATACCTTTTAGCTGGAATTAATAATGTGGAGTTTGCAGGGGAGTCAAATACAGGTGTGACAATTGGTGCTAGCTACCGGGTTGTGCTTAAAGACTGGCTTACATTTAACCTAGACTTCCGCGACCATATTGTTCAAAGAGACTTTCTAAACAACGCTAAGACAACACAAAACACAGAAACAACTTTGGGTTTAAACCTACTTTTCTAACTATTTGACCATTTTAATATGGCGGCATACCCTACAATATGTCGCCATTTATCTTGATGATTTTTATCTCAAGAATACCCTGTAATTAAAAACCAATAAATATTCGCTTATTGCCCCTAAACAAAGCCAGTGGCCTATTTGGTAATTTTGCAAACGGAAAGGTAGCCTTACCGTTTGCAACTATTTGCAACTAAAAGATTGGTAAACGTTTTAACAAACACGCCTAAAATAGAAAGCCAATTCCGGCTGATAACTGACTGTTATGCACGTCTTCGTCTTCCTTAATAAGACTTGAGCGATAAATATAATTTCGGTTATCGAAGCGTAAGACATAGCGCCGCCCTAAAGCCATTTGATATCCAATTCCGTAAACATAAGTAAAGGCTGTCTCACCACCAAACTCTGTATCACCTACCCCACCGATCAAATACAAAGACGACAAGCTCGCTCGCGCTTTAGAGCCAAACACCTCTCCCTGGAAAATATTGTAACCCAAGAGCAAGTTATAATGGGAGTAAGTACGGTCATCGCCACTAAAGTAGCGCCCCTGGTTTTCCTCATAGGAAGATAACGATGCTTCGGCAGTCAACAGATTAAATTGTAAAAAGAAGTTTTCGGATGCTCTAAAAGTAGTATTTAATCCAGTAACATATTCACTGCCAAAGTCCGCAATGTTAATGACACCAAGGGTCACTCCCAGCTCAAAAACCTCGTCGTTTATATTGACTGAACGGTTAGACGTTTTAGCAACACTATCACCGGCCAATGCAGGCTGGAACAACATCGCCAAAAACAAAAAAGCAGCCCCGGCTATTAAAAGAATGTGTTGAAACCTAATTTCCATGCACCTAGTCTCTCATTGTTATTATCGGTTGATATTGAATAAGAACGGTATTCCGCTCTCACCACAAAATTCCGCCCTAAGTAGCAGTTAGCGCCAATACCATAATTGTTAAAATTAGAATCATCTATATCCACAAAAACCTGTTCAGGCTGGGTATCAATTGACATCACCCCGGTTCCGATTAAAACAACAGGGGAAATTATCCACTTAGAAAAGGGCTCCAACAATATATTGGCATTGTAGAAATCACCACGGATATCGGACTCGTAAAACTTGCCGTATTCCAACTCACCCACGAGCCAACTTAATGGACGATAACCTCCAGTAATACTAAAAGTTTCTGCACCTTTCAGTTCGCCACTGACAAATGAACCCGCAGTAAAACCCAGTCGAAAGCTGTTTTTAAGGTAATCCCCATAACCCACTTCGGGAAGGTCGGCAGGCTCACCCGTATCTTGTAATGTGCGCGAGATTTCTGCCGAGCTGGTCCAGCCAATTCGACCATTTTCAGCCTTGACTTCATACCAACCTGGACGTCGAGTCAGCACTTCAATGGTTTCACCTTGCTCAATCGCATGAAAAACAGGGTAACCCTTTCCTGGACCAGTACGAATTTCAGCATAGGGGTCAATGACTTCAAGCTTCATGGTTTTATTGCCACCGGCAAAGCTGTGTGAAGAAATGATGGTCCCAAGAAAAACGCCCACCAGAATGTGTATCAGTCGCATTCCAACTCCGAATTTTATTGTAATATTGTTCTTATATTCTAGTGCTCAATCACCACTAATACTAACGGAAAGCCCGCTACTATCAATAGACGCCAGCATATGATTATAGGTATAGAAACCAAGAAGCGTCATAGCGAGCTACCAAACCAGTTTTAACAGAGTACGTCAAAATCGTAAATGCGCTGTAGTTGATATTGTCGGATACGTCGCAAAATGATGCATTCCATCGTAAAATTAAGCTCGATTATGTAATTGAACAACTAAACCATGCCTTTAGCTCGCTTTTCAATACCCGTTATGACCAGTCTTTAAAAGAAAGCTTATTACGCACTAAAACACTGTAAGAATCAACAGATTCTTACATTTAAGACAGGCTAAACCCCGCAATCAATTACCGCAAAAAGTGACATAAATGGCCTACCGCCAGCAGAACAGTGACGCACTGACAGTACAGTTGACTCCTGCCAAACCTGCCGCCAAACACGAGATTAAGCAATACGAAGGGGGGCGATGCAACCTAATACATTCATCATTCACTAAGCAAAAATACATATACTCTAAGTTCAGAGACATACTCTCATCAATTCACCCGTCACAACCCACATCATCCGGTTTTTATACCTCACCTCAGATAGTTTATGGTTAACACAATAATCTACACCAGAAAATTTGAAAACAACCAACTAGCCGCATTGGCGATATCTTTATTTAATTCAAATGTTAAGAAAACAGTTTTAGTCGTTACTTCAGGTTTTAATTCTTTAAAATCGTAACAATTAGGCATTTACTCTTTTAGAATTGGGACGTTAAAAAAAGCGCTTTCTAGTTGAGTGCATGGTTTGTCTGAGGGGGAAAGATGAAATAGACGACAATTTTCAGCGTATTTTTGTTTTTTAGATGATTCAGGCGACAATCTCCAATTACCCCTACTTTTTGCTTGCCAAACCCCTGTCGCGTCAGTAGTCTTCCCGTCAACAAATGCATTATCCGTCTTTTAACAAATACGCTTTATTTGGGTTTTATTTCCGTCTTATTCGGACAATGCATCAATACCTATTACGGTATTAAAAAGAATGAAATATACATTTAACCAACACTCCTGTTGTTTAACATACGCATAGGAAGCCGGAAGCTAAGATAATACAGCCAGTGATAGGCAACCCCGTTTTGCCCCACTTCTTTCACCGTCTTTCTTCTTCAACCTTAGTTTAGGGTTGATGTTTTGCCCTGTACTTAACCTGCGTATTTAACCATTAAAGCGATGATCAAAAATGGAACCACCCTGTGTGGTATTGAGGAATACAATGCGCGTCTTATTTTCTATATTTGCTATATTTTCTATCTTGGCAAAACCTGCGGCTTTACTCACCCAAAAAAGACATACCCCACTCGGTTTATTACTGCTCTTCAACTTATTTTTCTCCGAAGCCAGCCACGCAACCGCCATCTACAGCGCGGCATTTAGCCCTAGCACAATTAAATCCGGTGACTCTTCAATACTTTCCTGGACGTCTAATGGCATTTACTGTGTGATAGACGGCATTCAGTACACAGGGCCTAAAGGTTCACGCACCTATACCAAAGTGACCCATTCTAAAAGCGTTGACGTCAGTTGTACCCTCCCTGAGCAAATGGGAGGCGACGGCGCCACCACCAAAAGCGCCACCCTAACGGTTAGCAACCCGTCTATTAGCACACCGTCTAGCGTATCTGTTTCGTCAACCGACGTTATAGCGGTTGAAAGCACCTCCCACTGCACCAATGGAATATGCATTCCTCGTTACTATGGCAGTGTCTCGGTAAGCTGGCCTGCGGCTTCTGGTTCCGTGACCCACTACGAAGCCCAAAAACAATTTAATGGTGGCAGTTGGTCGTCGCTTTATACCGGCGCCTCTCTCCGTAAAACCGCTTCCTGGATGGAAGTAGGCACATGGCGTTTTCGTGTAAAAGCCTGCCATGACTCCGATTGCAGCGATTATCGTTATTCAAGCGACGTGAGTGTTACACACCCCACGCCAGCCATACCCGACAACATGTCTATTTCCCCAACGAGTACCACGGAGACAAGCGTATCCGCCCGTTGGAGCGGGGTTTCTGGTCGTATTACTCACTATGAAGCACAGCGCCGTTTAGGCTCGGGGAGTTGGTCAACCTTTTATTCGGGTGCAGATTCTTCCGCCCCCTCCAGCACCATGTCCGTCGGCAGTTGGCGCTTTCGCGTGCGGGCCTGTAATGAATCAGACTGTAGTCTCTATCGAGATGGCAATGCAGTCACAATCAACGACGCGGTACCCGGCATACCAAAAAGTCTGAATACGGGGCCGTCAGAAACAACCCACAATGAAGTACAACTGAGTTGGCATACCGTCAGTGGCGTTGTCACTCGCTATGAAATTGAAAGAAGAAAGGATGGTGGTAGCTGGTCGGTATTCTATTCTGGTATGGGGGACGGTTCTCCCACCATCCCCGGTATACCCGAAGCCACCTCTACCGCCATGGCAGTCGGTACCTGGGACTTTAGAATACGCGCCTGTAATAACACTGGCTGCGGGGGTGATCGCACAGGTAACTCCGTGATCGTCAAACACCCTATACCGGGCAAGCCTTCAAGCATGTCCATCTCACCTGAAAACACCACCAATACCCATGTCACCGCAAGCTGGGGCAGCGCCACAGGTCACGTACTTCGCTACGAAGCTCAACGACGGTATATTTACGATGCAGGCTGGGAAGACCTCTACAGCGGCATGGCCACCAGCTCCCCCTCAGAAAACATGGGCGGTATCGGTCAGTGGAACTTTAGGGTCCGTGCCTGTAATGATACCGGCTGTAGCCATTATCGAACGGGCAATATCGTCAATATAGAACACCCCATCCTCGGTGTTCCCAACCCAACAGAAGAAACCCTGACCCAGCTACAACCCGCCACAGCGGCAGGCACCCTGCCCTATACCGCCTGTAGAGCGCAAAACTATCATCGTAGTTTTTCCCACATTACTGGTCGTAGAATAATGAAGTTTTACGGCCAATTTCCCACACTCACATCGTAGACTTTTTTCTAATTATTATTTTCCCATCGTAGTCTTTACCAAAGTTGATCCAAAAAATTCCCATCGTAGTTTTCTGTTGTAGAGCGCAAAACTATCATCGTAGTTTTTCCCGCATTACTGGTCGTAGAATAATAAAGTTTTACAGCCAATTTTCCACACTCCCATCGTAAAATGGCACCCTGTTTTTTAGATAATCGTATCTACGATGAATTTGGCTGGATACCAATAAGACCGAGATAAGCCTATTCGATCTTATTGGTTGACTTGCGAGGAGAGTGATGTATTCAGGAGACTTGCTGTGTAATCAATTCATCATGTGAACGCCAATGAGGTTGCACTAATACTGCGTTAACATGGGTAATGGTGACTATTTTTTTTGTCTCTCTAGCGGCTTCGATAAGACTGCCATAGCATAGATTTCTACACAGCCTTAAATTGCCAGAACTTGAGCGCAATATTAACTCAATAGCGGCCATATCAAAGGTATTTATCCCCATCCTAGCGGCTTCGAGTTCGTTAATGATATAGCGCTCCATATCGTCATTATTGAGCGGCTTTAATGTGGCAGAGTAAGTAATCCGACTTTTAATATCCTGATTCACATTCAGCGATAGATAATGCAATAAATCGCGTTGCCCAAACAGAATTAAATTATGTTTTTTGGGGTATTGCTCAAACAACAAACGTAATTTTCTCAATACTAACATATCAATAAGATGAGCCTCGTCAATCAGAATATACAGCGTTTTTCTCTGCTGTATATGGTTGAATGCCGCTTTTATCAACTCTTTCTCTAACGATTTTTCAGGCACATCTATTTTAAAGGATTCCGCTAATTGAGTGAGAATCTGCCAGTAAGTATGCAATGTTCGAGAGCAGCATACCACCGTGATATCACGTTCATTGTCTAGATTGTGAATATGTTCTTTGAGAACCGTTTTTCCCACACCCGGTTCGCCGACAATAACGGAGAAGCCTCCTTGCTGTGCGTGTATTGTTATCACATCGAGCATGTTTTTTTGCTGTGGGAGTAAAACAAGCGTATTTCGGTTAAAAGGTTCTTTGGTCACACCGTGGATGGATGTAATCATACGTCATCTCCTCGGCTCTTTAGATGCCTTTGGGCATTAAAGTGTACATCGAGTAATTGCGCTTGCCCCATGCGTTGTTCATTAAAGTAAACAATAAAAGCGTTGCGTCGAGTTCGGTCAAATCGGACTTGAACCGTCTTTTCACGTAAATCCACAGGGCATTCATACTTTTGATTGTTAATAGAAAAGACATTGGTTTTAGAGACTTTACGGTTTTCTTCAACAAAGAATACTTCCTCCGTATATTCGTCGTCGGTTAAGAATAGAACCCGTTCACGGTCGAGATTAAATCGATCAAGAGGCGCCATTTGAATGCCACTATGGTGTTGAGTATTGTAATCTTGTTCAATCCACTCATGTGTTTTGTCATTGAGATCTTCGAGCGAGTCAAATTCAAGGTGTTGCACTAAAAACCTATCTCTAAACCCTCTAAAAAAACGTTCAATTTTCCCCTTCGCCGCCCCGTCTCGAATCGGGGCGTGAGACAGGTGAATGTTCAGTCTGAGACAGGCTTGAAGTATCTCTTTGGAGGTGTAATTAGACCCATTATCAAAATAAAGACGTTCTGGTTTTCCTCGCTTAAATAAAGCCGAGCGAAAAGCCTCAATCATATTTTCAGTGTTGTCACGATAAAAGAACTGAGCATGGGTGATCACTCTTGATGCGTCATCAATAAACCCAATCAGAAAGGTTTTACGCCATTTGCCATCAGGTTGTTTAATCGAGGGGCCATACATCGTATCCGCCTGCCACAGCTCATTGGCATACTGCATAGCAAAGGCGTGGCGTAGTTTTTGAGTGTGTTCGGTCTGCATCAGGTTATTCTCACGTACCATCCGATAAAACGAGGTCTGTGACAGTTGTGAGCGCAAAACAACATTGTGCTGCAAAAGCTTACGGTATAAGGCTATTTTGGGAATGACGCCGGTTTTGTTCACACTCAGTTGTGGCAGTACTTCATGAATGGCTTCGGCGAGTTCATTCACGCTCACTTTTCGGTAGGTGTGTTTATCGGAACGAGTTTTCTTCTCCAGAGTGGTGATCCCGTGTTTTTTAAATCGGTATAGCCAGCTTTCAATGGTGCGCCAAGTAAATTGATACGCTAGGCCGCTAGGCTTATCCACAAAGGTGCGTTGACTCACGGATTGAATTCTTTGGCGAATCGTGTCGCCGGGTGCGTAATCAATTGCACTGAGTACGGACAGGCGCAGTTCGAAAGAAGGGGGTTTTGGGGATACAGGTTGAGGCATTATTTTCTCCGCTGTTGTTGAGATTAAAACAATGAGATTAAAACGTTGGGATGAAACACCCGCAGAGAATAAGAGCAAAAAAATAACACGATAAGTGACATAACCTGTTGCGCAAAAGAAAGGGGGAGAGTGATGGGATACTCGATCTTAACTTACGGAGCTAAATTGGGAAGATGTTGGGATATTCACAATAAAAAGGAGGTTAAATGAAGTTCAACTGAGCTTGGATTTGAAAATGAGAACACAGATTATGGCCCCATTTTGAGATAAGAGCATAGAGTGTAGGGAGGAGGAGTTGACGTATTCTAGAGCGATATGAGAATAAGGCGGGATAGGGTTTATCGGGAAGAGTTAAGACCGAACGAAAGTCGCTCAACCTCCTTTTTAAGCGTTTGATCCAGCGCCAACCATGACGACTACCTTGCTGTTTTGTTGCGGCTTTATAAGCGGCATTGACAGAGAGCCCTAGGATTAAGAGTGAAAGAAACACAGTGAGTGTAGCGGCCCCATAGCGAAAGAAAGGGAAGCGATGGGCAAGATAGAGTTGAATGGTTTTGCCACAACCAGAACGACCATAGCGGTTTGAACACAATATACGTTTACCAACGGGTTGTTTTTTAACAGAAGAGAGGTGTTTGTATACAAAGCCATGAGAAACTAGGTGTCCATGTTTTTTGCAATGTTGGCAAGGAAGGCTTTCGTCCAAACAGTCGAGAGATAAAGTGAAGGCATCCAGCGATGCGATATCGGGGTAGAACCTATTCATGTTGAGTGGAGTAGAAAGAGAGGGTGGGGATTGTAGAGTGTCTGTGAGAAATTTCAACTGACCGAATTAGCGTTGGGGTTCACCCAATATTTTACGATGGGTATTGGGTTAGAAAATACGGGTTTTTACTATGGGAGTTTGGGAAGTAACACTTAACCTAAAATACACGCCCAGTGCAAAACACTGGGCGTTTTATTGTAGAGCGCAAAACTACCATCGTAGTTTTTCCCACATTATTGGTCGTAGAATAATGAAGTTTTACGGCCAATTTCCCACACTCACATCGTAGACTTTTTTCTAATTATTATTTTCCCATCGTAGTCTTTACCAAAGTCGATCCAAAAAATTCCCATCGTATTTCAACAATGCTTTTTTACGATACGGTTGGTTAAATAAAAAAGGTCGTAAGTAGACCTTACCACCCACCTGGACACACAAGAAGAAAAAATAGAATTTTTTCACAAAGTGTAGAGCGCAAAATTACCATCGTAGTTTTTCCCACATTACTGGTCGTAGAATAATGGTAAGCGATGAAAGAACCCCACCCTAGACAAAGACGAATACTGAGTTAGAGTGTGAATTTTGTTTAAGTTGAGAAGACTCTTGTGAACACCATAGGTTAGAGTAATAACACGCTCTATGTACAGGCAAGACTAACCTAGGGTTTCCTTGTAATTCCAAGGCAATAATGCATCCACGTCTTCAAGACTTTCCGCATTGGGTAATTGCGTAAACACCGTTTTTAAATACGCATAGGGTTCTAAACCGTTAGCCTTGGCGGTTTCGATTAAGCTATACAAATTGGCGCTGGCTTTAGCTCCTGCTTGGCTATTAGAGAACAACCAATTCTTGCGTCCAATCACAAAAGGGCGAATCGTATTTTCCGCTCGATTATTATCGATCGGATACTCCCCATTCTCCAAGTACTGGATTAAATACGTCCATTGATTGCTGAGATAAGTGAATGCCTTACCGATGGCTGTTTTGGGTGGCACTTGCGGTAGGCTTTTGGTTAACCACGTGTGTAATTTATCTATAATGGTCTTGGCGATTTTTTGCCTTTGTTCATAGCGTTTATCGGGGGGTAAATCTTTGATTTTTTGTTCCAGTCGGTACAGCTTTTGAATTTCCGTCAGTGCGTAGTCTGCTCGTCCAGTTTTCTTTTTTCCTTGCGCATTTTTGGCTTCCACAAATTTTCGCCTAGCGTGCGCCCAGCAGCCTAAACGGGTAAGTTTATTGGTTGTGCAAATGGGTTGATACCCGTTATAGCCATCGACCATTAACGCTCCGCGATAGTCTTCGAGTAATCGGTTCGGTGTGTCTTGGCTGCGACTGGGGGAATAATGGTAAAGCACTGCGGGGGAAGTACCTACTTGGCTCGCCATCACCCACATATAGCTTTGGCTTTGTGCCGTTTTGCCAGGTTCATTTAACACTTGAACCGGTGTTTCATCCATGTGAATAATGTTGTGTTCCAGTAAACATTCTAGAATACGGTTAATTAATAGTTGGACTAATACACCACACTTAATCATCCAATTGGCTAAACTACTGCGATCCAATTCAACGCCTATGCGGCTAAATATTGTCGCTTGTCGATATAAAGGCAGGGCATCCATGTATTTACGGATAACGATATAGGCAAGAAGCCCTGGTGAAGCAATGCTTTTTTCAATCGGTTGTTTTGGCTTTTTGGCGGTGACTATGTAACCTTCACAGCAAGGACAGGCGTATTTTTTACGAATGTGTTTTAACGCTTTGATTTTCGCAGGAATAATATCGAGCTGCTCGTGCGTTTCTTCACCGATGCACTTTAATGCGGTGCCGTCGTGTGGACAGTGCTTCTCTGATTCAGGTAAATCGTGAATAATCTCTTCACGCTCAATGTCCTCAGGAATAGATACTCGCCTTTTACGTTGGCGAGTGTGCGCAGGAACGGAAATAGTCTCTTCTTCAGAGGATTCTTCGTCGCTGTCTTCTATTTCTTCGGCTTCATTAAATAAATTTTGTTGTGCTGGGTGCTTTTCACTGGACGCGCCAAACTGGCGTTGGCGCGATAAGAGTAATAATTCTTCTAAGTATTTAATACGTTGTTTCTGAGAAACAACTTTCTCTTTTAATAGGAAATTTTCTTCAATCAATTCATCAGCATTTGTCATGCCGTTATTATAAAAAATTTTCGATTAAAATGCGCTAACAAAATCAAGTTTTTTATGGGGTGTTAATGCTTGAATATCAAAACCACGTAACAACCAATCAAGTTCTTCATTATTTAAACAAATAACATCCTGTGTATGTTTTTTGGGCCATTTAAACCTGGATTTTTCTAACCGCTTATACCACAGCACAAACCCAGTCTGATCCCAGCACAGGATTTTTAACTTATCTCTGCGTTTATTGCAAAACACAAAAATGGCTTCGCCATAAGGGGATAAAGACATGCCTTCTTCCACAATTACTGACAAACCATTAATGGATTTACGGAAGTCTACAGGATCACGGTGTAAATAGACCTCCACCACATCCGCAAACCACTTCATGCCAGCGCCTTAATCAGAGACGCTAGCCATTGCGAAGAAATAGTCTCAGGAAAGGTTATCTCTCCATAAATACCTCGCATCACAATCGGTGTATCCCTATGAGTCTGGGTTCGGTTTTTAGGGATCACTTTGACAAAAGGCTGAGTCGGAGTTTTTTCTGTATTGCCTAATAATTGGCGTTGTCGTAAACCAAAATTTTTAGCGCATAAGCCATGTTGCTTACAAAACACCCTCACGGTTAAGCCGCTAGCGTGTTGGGTTTTCAGTAAGGCCTGCCATTTTTCTTGGGTTTGTGGTGTCATCAGTATCTCCTGGTGTTAAACAGAAGAGATACTGTAACCCTTGATCGTTCGTCAGATAAGGTGTGGTTTCTTCATCGCTTACGATGTTGTTGCACGCCGGATTGGCGTAGAATTGCGCTTAGTCATAATAACCTCTTGTTTAGGTTGTTGTGATTAGCTGGTTGTTTGGGTTGCGTCCCATTCAACCAGCGCCTTTGGTTTACTACTTTGCTTTTAGTTGCTCTGCCTCGATAAACGCTATGAACAAAGGCAAAAAATCGCCAAGACCATTATAGATAAATTACACACGTGGTTAACCAAAAGCCTACCGCAAGTGCCACCCAAAACAGCCATCGGTAAGGCATTCACTTATCTCAGCAATCAATGGACGTATTTAATCCAGTACTTGGAGAATGGGGAGTATCCGATCGATAATAATCGAGCGGAAAATACGATTCGCCCTTTTGTGATTGGACGCAAGAATTGGTTGTTCTCTAATAGCCAAGCAGGAGCTAAAGCCAGCGCCAATTTGTATAGCTTAATCGAAACCGCCAAGGCTAACGGTTTAGAACCCTATGCGTATTTAAAAACGGTGTTTACGCAATTACCCAATGCGGAAAGTCTTGAAGACGTGGATGCATTATTGCCTTGGAATTACAAGGAAACCCTAGGTTAGTCTTGCCTGCACATAGAGCGTGTTATTACTCTAACCTATGGTGTTCACAAGAGTCTTCTCAACTTAAACAAAATTCACACTCTAACTCAGTATTCGTCTTTGTCTAGGGTGGGGTTCTTTCATCGCTTACCATCTACCGTAGCCTGGCGAAGAAACCAGGCATGTATACCGCCTTCAACATTCTCACCTTCACACTGGCAAGTAAGCTCCGCGGCCCCTGGGCCGGAGCCGCCGTCGCCAGCCACAATGCCTACGCCATGGATGAGGAAGGGGTGGAAGATGAATAGAGTACCTGTTACAGTTGTTAAACAATGCTTAACAACTGTAACAGGTGAGACTATGCTGGGTGTTCGATTAGATGAACAGCTTGAAAACCGTTTAAGTGCATTAGCCGAGAAAACACAGCGTTCTAAGAGCTTTTTAGCGAAAGAAGCCTTAACTCGCTACATCGAAGAGGAAGAGCGTAAACAGCGTGAAAACGAACTGACAGTAGCCCGTTGGGACGAGTACCAAGAAACCGGCGAGACAGTGAGTAATGACGCCATGATGGAATGGTTAAGCTCCTGGGGAACGGATCAGGAGAAACCATGCCCAGTGAAGTAACCTGGCTTCCTGGTGCGTCGAGAGATGTAGCCCGATTAAGAGACTTCCTGAAATCCAAAAACCCCCTAGCAGCACAGCGTGCCGCCAAACGTATCTTAGAAGGTGTGATGCCCTTAGGAGACAACCCCGGAGCAGGCACTCCCGTAGAAGACTTACTGGATTATCAAGACCTTAAACTGACCTTCGGCAGTGGCGAATATATTGTCCGTTATCGAGAAGAAACAAACCGCGTCGTAATCATTAGGGTGCGGCACAGTAAAGAGCAAGAGCTTTAAACCCGAAAAGATTAAAAGCCTAAAAGCTGTTTATGGTGCGACTACAGGACGTAGGAGGTAGAGCGAAGCAGGAGCCAGAGCCGAGACATCGACGTTCTTCCGCCGCTCGTCACATGGCTTGCAAAAATAAAAGGCCGTTCTATCACATCCCTGTGATCCACAGCATTAATGCATCCTGCACGTCAACGCAAGCCAAGCTCCATTGTGCTAACCGGAAAGGTCATCACTCCGTAGCAAGCGCTAATATTGTGGGGGAAATAACAGCTAGGTTTAAGCAGTCTCCCCGTCACCACTGCAAACAGTCTCATCACAGAATACAATGCAAATAAGAGCCTTATTGGATAGCAAAAGGGGTAAATTCCCAAAATAACGGGATAGATGGCTGTGTTAATAGGTGAGAAACATTTAGCGATTAATTCCGTTCTCGGTTCTGTAGCTAATCCAATTAATCGGCTTTGCCAAGCCTACCGTCCATGATGAGATAGATTATGCCACTGCGTTTAGGTCTCCGTTCACAACATATAGCGCTGTTGTTTTTGGTATTCCACCAGAAAGTACTGTCGAAGAAAATTGGGTTGATCGAGTAGTATTCGTTACACTGACTTTGCCGTACCGAGACACTAGGTTCTCAATGCTATCTCCCTTTGCTATAGCGATGTTCACTGGGAATTCGATCACAATGGCCTCACCCAAACCAATATCGATAGCAGCCAACTGAGATTCTCTGTTTAAACAAATAACTCGACCATTAATTCGGTTCATGTTCTTTTCACTCACTATTAAGTCTTCAAATTTACTAAGGGGGGATTAACAACTGATTAGTTATTAATAATTCTATATTGAGTACTGTAGTTGATCGGAAAGGATAAATATGCAATTGAAATCTGTAAGTCTTGTAGGATATGTCTTACAGCGTCACTGTTTATTTTACACCTTCCTGAGAAGTACTGAACCTGAGGGACTCTGTAATCGCCGCCACAAGTATAAGAAAGCACCCCAACCACTCGGAGCCAGATAGGCTTTCCCCCCCAATCCACATGGCGGAAGCCACAGCCGCTAAGAGTTCGACGATCAGTATGATAGAACTCCTGCCGGTTTCCATTTGGGTTACTGCCCACTGGGAGGCAATATTTGCAATAAGAAGCCAGAAAATGGTGTAAACCAAAACCCAACCCCATGTATTTATGGATAAGCTGGAAGGAAAGCTCTGCACGCCGAGCAGCATTGCCAATGCACAAAGAGCCGAGCAACCATAGAACATGGTCATTAATTTGGTTGGCAAGGGAAGTGTGGTTACACCACGGAAAAACATGTTATTTGCGGCAAATAATATTCCAGAGGCGAGTGCCATGGCATCCAACCAGGTAGGCGGTGCAGAAAAGACTTTGCTTCCGCCCAAAATCAAAAAAGCACCCACAATAGCCATAGCAACACCTAACCATCGTATTAGACCTACGTTTTCTCCTAGAAACACTTTCCCCCCAAGCACTCCCCATACGGGCAATAAGTAGAATAGAGCCATTACGCGGATAACTTCGCCATAGGTGAGTGCGTAGGTAAAACACAAAATCGCACCGCCGCCACAGAGAGCTATTCCCAATAGAGGGCCCCAGTGTTTTGATTGTTTTGAAAATTGCCAACCATGGTAGGTGAAGAGAAGACCAAGTATGCATTGAGAAATGAGTATGAGCGGGATTCCGTCTATCCCCTTCCCTTTTAATAATTGAAGCGGCAACCAACTTACTCCCCAAAGTACGGAAGAAAAAATTAAGGTAAGCGCTGGAATTAAGCCGTTAATATTTTTTGTTGTAGTTGTGGAAGACAAGATAGACTGTATACTTCTTTAAAGTTGTGTTTACGAGGTCGTGTTCTGCATTGTTTTTACGATGCTAAACCAGAATATTAAAAAGCGACCTCACTGGCCGCTTGCAAAAACTCATTCATAATATGTTAGCTATTTTTCGAATAATGCAGTCAAAAAAGCTTGGGTAGTTTCCCAGGAGATTTTATCCGCTTCTTCATTGTACGCTAATGGAAGGTTAAATTTAGCACCTATTTCATCTGCTCCCTGAACGGTAAAACTATGTTTTGTCTCTGGAAAATCGATAAATTCATAATTAAGGCCAGCGCCATCCATATCCTGCTTAAATTTGACTTTGTGCTCCGCTTTAACAAATGGGTCGTCCTGGCCATTAAAGACCAAAAATTTGGCCTTTACGGGTTCACCAATAGGCGCCAAGCCAGCAAGTCCACCATGAAAGCTTACCACGCCATCCAAGGGTAACCCCAAACGGGCCATGCTCATAACCACAGCGCCCCCAAAACAGTACCCCATGGCGGCAAGTTTTGAGTTATCTGTATTGGGTTGATTCTGTAATACTTTAACCGCAGCGGTAAATCTGGTTTTGGCCGATTCAGCGTTGTTTATAATAGCGTTCATAAATTCCATCGCTTTATCTGGGTGGTCAGCGAGTTTTCCATCACCGTACATATCCAGTGCAAATGCGCTATACCCCCGTTCGGCTAACATCTTGGCTCGCTTACGAGCATAATCGTTATGTCCCCACCACTCGTGTACCACTAAAATACCGGGGTATTCACCGTCTCCTGCTGGGCGCGCGGCAAATCCGTTTAGCTGCACACCATCCACCGAATAGGTAATGTCTTCTGTCACAATTTCAAAACGAGTTTCAACCACTGGGATAGGTTCACTTTCAGCTATTTCCTTCAGCGCAGCCAGGCCAGTTTCATACATTGGCCCAAGTATTCTATCCATCATTATCCCAAAGTATTTTTCAATAACTGTTTTATTTAGGGTATCAAAACCCCAAGTCACTATGACTACGCCCTCTTCTCCTTCGACGTTGCTTATTTCGTATGTAGCAGTCCCTCCACCTTGGTCAAAGCTAAGCTCAGTTACCGCTTTAACATTGGGTTCATAGACCGTATAAACGGAGGTGCCATTGCCTACATGCGGGTCTTCACTTGCCCAATAAGTGGTTGAGCCAACCCCCACTTCAGGGCCAGAAAAGGTCAGCTCTATATTCGGGTCTTTTTTTGACCAAGGAGACCAACGCTGGAATTCTTTGTGTTCAGAGATAAGTTTAAAAACAACGCTATCAGCGGCACTAATTTTAATACTTCTTTCTACATGGGTTTCCCCCGGAAGAAAGAGACCTATAGCAAAAAAAAGGATGACAAAAAACACTAGTACCAACGCGGTTATTTTTAAAAATTTCATCTACTTTCCCCAAGTTGAAAGATACGGCTATATTTAAGCGTTTGCCTCTAGTTCACTTCCCGAGCTAAGGGTACAGCAACTGAGCCTAATTATCAGTATCAACTAGGTACAGATAAGAAATTTAAAGTAATGACAAAAATATTGGCTAAGGGCGTATATGCAGAAAATAGAGGGAAAACAATCAGGAAAAAAACTTTTCTATGGCTTCTCTATCCCACATCGCGTCTTGATAACCCAGCTCAATAAGCTCATGACAATAGTCATTATTGAACATCAAGTAGCTTGCTGTCGCTGAGCCACCGCCGTGTTTAGTGGCGCCTGTACAGCGCATCATAAAACGCATACTTGGTGATAGGTTTCTCACTTTTCGGCCAGCAATTTGATCCAGTTGCTGGGTGGGAGAGATAATCAGCGTATCAATTGGTCGCAAGGATTGAGTATTTTCCCTTTTGTCTTTATCAATCAATTCCAAAAGTTTATTTGTTCTATCCAAGTGTTCTATATCCCCTTCCAAAGAATCGATAAAAGCGCTGCTGAACATTTGGCCAATTGTTTGTGCCATGGAGGGCGAGTGTTTAGCGGGTATTCTTTTTCGGTTGCTCCAGTGCAACGGATTTCTATTACCACTGACACCAATAATAAACACTCTATCGGCCCCAAGATGTAACGCGGGGCTGATTGGCGCCATTTGGCGCATTGCCCCATCACCAAAATATTCTTGGCTAAGAAGCATTGCGGGGAATATTGCTGGTATGGCAGATGAGGCAAGTAGGTGCTGCGTGCAAATTGTTGCGGGCGTACCCACGCGGCGAAAACGCCTCCAGCCACGCAGAGCGGGGTTACCTTGAAAAAAGCTGACACTCTCTCCGGTTGAATAGCCCAGTGCGGTAATACTCAGTGCTTCAAGTTCACCGGCATCAATTCTTTTTTGAATATTCTTGTATGGCAGTATGGCGTCCAAAAACTCTTTTAGGGGCTCATTATCCAACAAAGCCAGTGGCCTTTTTTGGCCAACCCCTTGATTAAAGAGTGATGAAACAATATTAAAAACCCCTTTGCCTAGTGGCCCCCAGCCGGTTCTGAATACGTTGTCTATTTCAAGTGAACGCCAGGTTTCTACAAGGTCTTCAGCGGCTTGATGGAAGCCTTTTGGATGTGCCGCAAGGGCTGTGGCGTTGATAGCACCAGCGGATGTGCCGCAAATAATTGGAAAGGGGTTTTGCAAGTCGGGCAATATATCGGCAATAGCTTTCAGCACGCCCACTTGATAGGCCGCTCGCGCTCCCCCGCCAGATAAAATTAACGCATTCGTTGCCATGAATTGGGGAAACAACCTCTAAGTAAATGTATCTCGTAGTCAATAACAAGTACCAGCAACTATAGCTAATTTTCTGTTATAACTAATAGTATGGCTCGGGTTCAGTTATTCTGCCATTTTGCTTCCTCCTTGAATGTGATAACCGCTAAAGCAGCGTCATTTACACTGAATACGGTGACATTTTTGATGGCGAGTGGTGGCCTTGATATCTTGTAGGAAAACTGAGGCGCCGGTTATTGGACGTGTTTTTAAAACCGAGAAAAGATACAGCAACCCTTAGCTTTGCGATTTCAAATAGCGCTCAGGAGAGCAAGCAGTATTTCCCCATGTATGTGCTTCGACTTAATTAAGGTATACCCGCAAATGTTAGCTATTCTGCCGTTTTGATAACGGCTAATTTGATAACCCACTAAAGTATTTTCACTATCAGTGTACTGTCGTCGTAATCAATTACCTCAACCATTTGACCTTCTTCTAAAGGAGTGTCGCAGTGAATACTCCACAGAGCATCGGCTATTTGTACTTTGCCACTGCCGCCACTGAGAACCTGTGTTACATGAGCCTTTGTTCCTTTTAAACGCGCCATTCGATTATTTAATATTGGGTCTTCACTTTCAGTATTATGCGGTTTGAAATACTTCCAATAGGCGTAGGTGGAGGCGACAGACAAAACTGAAAAAATAATTAATTGTATTTGCCAAGAAATAGATACCAAAGACACGATTAGTGCGACTATCAGGGAAGAAATGCCCACACACAGCAGGTAACCACCGGCGCCAAGCAGTTCTGCCACTAACAACAAGACACCGAGAATAACCCAAAACCAATGCCCTAATTCAACAATATTACTCACTCGTATTCCTTTTTATATTTTGCTAGTTCAAATAAACTGGCTATTTCTTGGCAACATCACTGATAAGTTCTTTAATACCAGCGATAGAACCAATCACGTCACTGGTTTCTAATGGCATCATAATAACTTTGTTGTTTTCCGCTGAAGCCAGTTGTGCCAAAGCATCTACATATTTTTGAGCGATAAAATAATTAATGGCTCTAGAGTCTCCCTTGGATATTGCTTCACTGACCACATTGGTTGCTTTTGCTTCAGCTTGAGCCTCACGTTCTCTCGCTTCCGATTGAAGAAACGCAGCTTGACGCTCGCCCTCTGCTTTCAGTACCTTGGATTGCTTTTCACCTTCTGCAACCTTAATGGCAGACTCCCTTTCACCTTCAGCGCGTAATATCTGCGCTCTTTTTTCACGCTCGGCTTTCATTTGGTTTGCCATCGCATCAACTAGGTCTCTTGGCGGGGTAATATCCTTAATTTCAATTCGGGTCACTTTTATTCCCCAAGGATTGGTCGCCTCATCCACTTTGATTAACAGTGCAGTATTAATCGAATCTCTATTCGATAGCATTGCATCCAATTCCATTGAACCGAGTACTGCACGAATATTGGTCATAACCAAATTTCGCATGGCTCGCTGCAAGTCATTGACTTCGTAGGAGGCTTTAATACTATTAATAATTTGGTAGAAGCAGACTGCATCGGTAGTTACCATCGCGTTGTCTGCGCTGATGACTTCTTGCGGTTCAACATCGAGTACCTGTTCCATAACAATCTGTTTATGGCCAACCTTATCTATATAAGGAATGATAATATTAACGCCAGGTTTCAGTACATGGGTGAATTTACCCCAACGCTCGACTGTCCACTCTTGTCCTTGCGGTACACTTTTCCAGCCCTTATAGGCCGTCACTATTCCTAATATGACGATTGTAATCGCCGCTATTTCGTAACCTGTCATGGTATCCCCCAGTTTTTTAGTTCTAACTTAACGGTTCACAGTTCAAATAATCAATGCTCAGTTTAATATACTAAGCTTCTCTTAACTCTCGTCTCAATATTTTGCCTACGTTCGTTTTAGGCAAACTGTCTCTAAATTCAATTATTTTTGGCACTTTGTAGGGCGTTAAATTTTTACGGCAATGGTTATATATTTCCTCTTCTTCAAGTTCTTCATCTTGTGCTACCACAAAAAGTTTTACTGCTTCCCCCGTACCGGCATCTGGCACACCCACTACTGCGGCTTCAATAACTTTATTGTGCAGCATAACAACTTCTTCAACTTCCGCCGGAAAGACGTTAAACCCAGAAACAAGAACCATGTCTTTTTTACGATCAATTATTTTAACATAACCCTTTTCATGTATTACAGCAATATCCCCAGTTTTAAACCAGCCATGTTTATCAATGGCGTTTTTCGTTTCTTCCGGGTTATTCCAATACCCTTTCATCACCTGCACACCGCGTACACAGAGTTCACCCGCTTCATCAGGTGGTAGGTCGTTTCCATTATCGTCGATGGTTTTTATTTCCGTTTCCGGCAGGGGGTAGCCAATGCTTCCCAAATGAATTTCATCTGCGTAGTTACCACATACCACTGGCGAGGTCTCAGTTAAACCATAGCCCTCTACCACTTTCTGCCCGGTTAACTCTTCCCAGGCATCCGCTGTATCTTGGGTTAAAGCCATACCGCCTGCACAGGCTATTTTTAATTTAGAAAAATCCACCTCGTTTCTAAAGGGCGCATATCTACACAATGCATTGTAAAGGGTATTAATGCCCACAAAGACTGTCATGGTGTGTATTTTTAGAACAGAAACAAAGGCAGCTAAATCTCTCGGGTTGGGAATCAGTATATTATGCTCACCAAAAGAGAACGCCGACATACCGTGCAGGTTAAGCGCATAAATATGATACATGGGCAAGCAGGCGATAAAGGTTTCTTTCCCTTCATCAAACGCTGCTGGCATATGGGTTATCATTTGCCAAACGTTACCACATATATTTTTATGGGTGAGAACAGCTCCTTTTGATACGCCCGTGGTGCCACCTGTATATTGTAGAAACATAGTCGAATCGGGAGTAATATCCGGCGACGTTAATGGTTGCTTAGGTTTTTTTAACGTAGATCTAAACGAAATTTTCCGATCAAATTGATATTCCGGCACCATTTTTTTTACGTGTTTAACAACGGTATTAATAAGCAGACGCTTTGAAAGGCCGTGTATATCGGCAATATTGGTAACAATAATATGCTCAACGTCTGTCTGTTTAACAATATTCGCAACGTTGTGCGCAATATTTGACAATACAACTATGGCTTTCGCACCACTGTCTCGAAGTTGATGGCGAATCTCACGAGGAGTGTATAAAGGGTTGGTATTAACAATAATTAGCCCAGCCCGAACTGCACCGTAAAAGGCAATGGGATATTGTAATATATTCGGCATTTGCAGGGCGATACGGTCCCCTGGTTTTAACTTCAAATTGTATTGCAAATAACAGGCAAACCTATAACTGAGCTTATCTACATCCTCGTAGGTGAGAGTTTTCCCCATGCAGGTATACGCAGGTAAACGCCTATAGCTTTTAAAGGCATGTTCTAGTAATTCAATAGCATTCGAATACCTAGGTACAGTCTTCATCTGTTGTTATTTTCCCGATTAAACTTTTTAAATCAAACATATGTGGTTGTGTGTATGCTTGAATCGAATATCTAGAACTGCTTTTCGTCCATATTCATAATACAAGAAACACCCGCTTTAATAATTTGTTCGTGAGAGAGCGTTCTTGGTAAAATTCTCTGGAAATAAAAATTAGCGGTTTTAATTTTAGCCGTATAAAAGTCATCTTCATCCCCACCCAGTTTTTCAGAAGCAACCTGAGCGGCTTTGGCCCAAAAATATGCGAGGGTTACGTAGCCGGAAAACATTAAGTAATCCACAGAAGCCCCACCGACTTCTTCTTGATTCTCCATGGCAGTTAAGCCGATATGCATGGTGAGATCGCCCCAACGTTTATTCACATCGGCAAGCATTTCTACCAAATGTTTAATCGTATCGTTTTCTTTATTTACTTCACAAAACGTATGAACAATTTTAGTGAATTTACGCAACGTCTCCCCTTGGGTCATCAATACTTTTCGACCGAGTAAGTCTAGCGATTGTATGCCTGTGGTCCCCTCGTAGAGCGTTGAAATTCGGGAGTCTCGAACATTTTGCTCCACACCCCATTCACGAATATAACCGTGGCCACCAAAACACTGCAAACCCATATTCGCAGACTCAAAACCCACTTCCGTTAAGAAAGCTTTGGCAATTGGCGTAAGAAAGCCAAGTAGTTCGTTGCTCTCTTCTTTCTTTTCCCCTCCGGCATTTTCAATATCCACCAGTTGGGCTGCATAATAAATTAACATTCTTCCGCCTTCAGAAAAGGCTTTTTGTGTTAGCAGCATTCTTCTAACATCAGGGTGGACGATAATCGGGTCCGCAGCGCCTTCTGGGTTTTTCACACCGGAAAGAGAGCGCATTTGCAAACGCTCCTTTGTATAAGCAAGAGATTTTTGATAACCAATTTCAGTGTGTGCTAAACCTTGAATAGCGGTGCCAATACGAGCCACGTTCATAAAAGTAAACATGCAATTAAGCCCACGGTTGGGTGGGCCAATTAGGTAGCCTTTAGCACCATCAAAATTCATAACACAAGTGGAGTTTCCATGAATGCCCATTTTGTGTTCAAGAGAGCCACATTGGAGGGTATTTCTGTCGCCGATATCACCATTACCTTGGGTAAGAAATTTCGGAACAATAAAGAGTGATATGCCCTTCGTGCCCTCTGGCGCATCTGGAAGCCTCGCAAGAACAATATGTATGATGTTTTCCGCCATATCGTGCTCACCGGATGAGATAAATATTTTTGATCCAGTAATGCTGTAATTGCCGTCGTCTTGGGGCTCCGCTTTTGTACGTAACAACCCCAGGTCAGACCCACAGTGGGCCTCAGTTAAACACATGGTTCCTGTCCAAACTCCTTCGATAAGCTTTGGCAAAAATGATGTTTTTTGCTCTTCTGTTCCATGCTGTTCGATTGTTTTCATTGCCCCATGGGATAACCCAGGGTACATTGCCCACGACCAGTTGGCCGTACCTGATATTTCGCTTAATACGTTACCCAAAGACTCAGGAAGCCCCTGCCCGCCGTATTCAGAGCTGTGATTCATGGAGGGCCAGCCAGCCTCAACATATTGCTGATAAGCCTCTTTAAAACCAGTAGGCGTCGTTACTTCGCCGTCAGACCATGTACACCCCTCTCGATCGCCAACAGCGTTTAAAGGCGCGAGAACGTTTTCACAAAACTTAGCGCATTCGTCAAGAATCGCATTAACAATGTCGGGAGAAACGTCTTCACCATTCGGCAACTGTGTACAGTGTTGCTCGTAATCCAATAGCTCGAATAGGGCAAATTGAATATCTCGAATGGGGGCCTTGTAATCGGTCATTAGGGTATTCTCCTTCTCTGGTTAGTGCTTATAAATTAGCCAGTTCTAGCGTGTCTATCCAACTTGCTCTATCCAAAAACTCTGATCGTAAAGCCTACTCTATCTACTAAGTCTAGCAGGCTCAATGTATTACTTTAAATCAACAATAAATATGCGAGCTATTATGGGTATACGCATATAAGGTACGCGGGTATACGCATCCTGCGGTTAACTGCTACTAAGAACCCAGAAAAATCAAGCAGTTCCACTAGTTTCTTGTTTATCGAAGGACAGGAGGGTTAACGCTTTGTTGATGGCAAACATCTTTTGCTCAAAACCCATATCCTTGCGTTTAACTTTTAAGATATATTAACCAAACAAATTAATGCATTTACCTATCATACATTTACCTATAATAGGCACTATTGTAATTGTTTGGGAGGGAAAAGTTGCAGTAATTTGTTCATTTCTTCGGTGATTTTATTTCGCTTTTGCTGTGGTGAGGAGTTATTTTTTATCCGGCTTTGAGTTACTCCCCGCCATATAACTTCTTCAGTTTTTGTGTCAAGAAAATCAACAATAATACTGCCCACCTGATAATGAACTGTGTACACATTGTCGTGTTCTAGACCATAATAATACCAGTTTTGTTTGTGAAAAAGGCTCGCCTCATAACTTTTTACATCGGTTTTTCCTTCCACTATTCGATGGTAGCGAACAAGAAAATCCGCTTCGTTTTTTTCTACAGGTTTATATCTTTTATTTAAGACTTCAGAAAGTGATTTTTCGATTCGGTTTAAATCTAATTTGGATACCTTTGGGTTTTGAATAATATCTTCTTTTGTATCCATTAAAAAATAGTTATTTAGGGAGGCAAAATCGTAACCAGCTTGGTAGTCTGTGGTTATATTTTGTGAGGCACAGGAGACTAACGTCATAGATACGCAAAGAATAAATAGTTTAATTGACATTATTTTTAACCTCCAAAGCTGGAAAATGACACAAATTTAATACTCTACTTTAGCCGCCACACAAGTCACTACACACCTTATCACTCTTTGTTTCTACTGGCCATTATCCACATCAAAAGTAGGCCAAACGGTGCTGCCACTATGCATATCGCAAGAATTAACACACCAGATACCCAAAGGTATTCAAGAATTTCATCCAGACTTAAACCAAACCGATTCACCAGCAACCATAACCCAGAAGCGCAGGCGAGTAATGTGATATAGACATTTGAACGCTTGTTGTACTTGATTTTAAACTTCAAAATTTACCCCAAAAAGTTGTTTTCATGGGTCCATTCACATCGAATTTTCTGGATACCCGCTCCTGGCGTATGCCAGTTATTTCTGCTTTCCCAAAGAAATGTATGCGTACCGGTTAATTCTGTTTCCAAATGAACCACTGCGGAGACCCAATACATTTTATCCAGTAGAGACTCAAATTTTTTCAACCAATGCTCCCATTCATATTCGATTGCTTTATAGGAGGCACCAAAGTGCATAACTTCAGTTTGATAATTATCTTCCCTGATTTCAATATTTGGCAAAGCAAACATTTCTTGGCATAGGTAGGGCCATTCGTCCGCCTTGGGAAGCGCTAACATGGCATGGCGATTCGCTCGCCTGCGAGCTGAGTCACAGTCAAACGGGCTTATATCTTTAATACAGCCATATACTATTGATTCTTGGTCCAACTTTACGCCCCAACTCATTGATTATAAAAGATTTTCCTAACTACTACGTTTTACACAGCACGATACAAATATAACCTGATGGACCGCCACAAATAGACGGTTTTCTAACCCAAAAAACCTCTTATTCTACAACAACTAGGCACATTTAAAGAGCTTTTTTATCGCCCCAAACCCTGACGCCTATAAAGCCCTCCAATTAAGTGCGATAACTACCAACTTGTTCACTTATAATAATGGAATTTACCAGAGAGCCTGACTATAGGCTGGTGCTAGCAGAGTATCAAAACAGACTACCCAGAGATTTTTTATAAAAGTAGGTAATAAAAACATCCATTTTGCTATTGACCTTTAAAACATCATACAGAAAACCAAGTAAGCCATATTTGCATAATGGATTCACACTTGGCTCTCATTGAGCATATTTTCAGGACAGAAACAGTACAAAATTTAATATTTATACTAAAGAGCATTTTTACCATGCGGCAGGACGTGAAAAAACCGAAACCCAATGATAGAAATTATTATAACTAATTACGACGTTGAATTTTCCCCTGAAGCCATTAAAAAAAGCAACTTGATCGTGAGCGCCAAACCAATGACCCCCTATACCAACAAGGCTTAACCCTATAAATTATTACCTCCATTAAGTACGGAGATAATATGGCAAAGCAACGCAAATACAACTGGCCACAGCTCTTCCAATCTTTCGATGAACCGGCTCAGACACAAACTCAATTCTGTGAAGAAAATAACATCAATCCGAAGTACTTCAGTTTAAAACGCTCAAAATACCTGTCTTCAGCAGAGCCTGCATTTGAAAAAATTGAAGCTGCCGACACACCAAATTCTCCTAACAGGCTCACTATCCAAGTGGGTCGCTGTCACATACATTTGTGGCATTAGTACACAGCCTCGCATGATTAGCTGGAGCGAATCTGTTGACGTCTATTTGCATCGTGATCCCGTTGATTTTAGGAAAGCCATTAACGGACTATCGTTAATGGTCTCCGAAGCCATGCAGTTATCTCCCTTTGATAAAGCCTTGCTTGTTTTTTGTAACAAACAACGAAGCCATACCTCACACCACTCAATTTAATTCAATCAGTCCATGTATGAAACAAATCCAACAATATCACACCCTTTACACGGTAAATGTTGGAAGGCGCCTCTGGCTTTTCCAACCTACAGAGTAGGTTTAATTTATTCCGATGTATGGTCGTATTGTTCCTTGCAAGTTTCATTTTCATAAAAATCAAACTCACACACCTGATCATAACTACCGCTCCTATCTAAATCGCGGAAAGATCGGATCAGCTTACCCAGTTTATATTCGTTTTTTACAACCTTTAAATTTGATCGAGGTTCCAAAATATACGACTCTTTTGTTACACCATTATCATAATACCAAAGAAGATCCACGACTCCATCGCCATCTGCATCAACCCTTGAAGAACTCACCTGACTATAGTGAGTTAATATTCCAGAATTTTTTTACTCTCTTTTGGCTCCATTAAAAACACCCATTAAAAAAGGCTGCGTTTATTAGCGCAGCCTTTTAGTTTGTATTTTTGGTTTATTTTCTTTTATTTGGGTAACTAAATTTAGTGTATTTACTATCATCACCGATAAAGTTGCCCTGGCCATAACGAGTAAAATATTCGTAGGGGCTTTCCGGTGGTTCGGTTGGGCTCACACGTCGGTAGTAACCCACTAATCCAGAGAGGATTCCACTTTGGAATAGTTCAATTTCTAGGGTGTGCTTTCCTTTTTCGATGGCCATAAAGTGGCGAATTTTAAATTCGTCCATTTTTTTAAGTTTGTCAGATTCCATAACAGTGGCACCGTCAATTTTCATTCGATAGCCGTCGTCTGCGTAGATGGTAAACATGTAGAACCCATCTTCAAGTACTTCAAAGTCCGTTTTTGCGTTCATAAAGAAGTTTTCTTTAAATTCCGGGTATTCGCCTGTGGTTCGGTGTTTTAATGTGAGGCTGCCTATAAATTCAAGGTTATTAACGTCAATTTCTTTTGAGCTGGTGATTCGACGTTTATGTTCTAACTTATAAATGGGGCTGGCATTATTTTCCACAAGTACTTTTACTTTGGGGTCAATAAGCAGGTATCTAAATTCTTTATGTGCGTAGTAACCCAAGGTTCCTAATATAACAACCGTTATGTAGCCTAATATAAATATTTTGTATTTGTTAAAGTGCAATACACAACTACGAATGTACAGGAAGGCCAAAATATAAAGGGCGTATGAGAAGTTAGTAAAGTACTGGTGGGTTACGGTGTAGAAGAATAACGCAGCGGCACATAAACCAAATATGGAGCCAAACAGGGCGACGTTAGCACGGGGGGTATCCTTTTCACGGATGGTTATAAATAGTAACCCACAAAATAACAGTGCGTAGAAGGTGATATACCTAAAGGGGTCAAAGAACCAGGTAAAGCCTTTGACGCTGGGCACGGCTGGAAATAGGTTGTTAAAAAAGAGGTGTTCGTATTTTTTAAAGTGGTCCCACCACAGGTGGGGGTTGTCTTTTAGAATTTTCCAGCCTTCTTGGTAGTAGGTTTTGGAGTCGTAGATGGGAATATTGGTGGTAATGGTGCCATATTCAGGGTTGCCCGCCACGGATGAGGGAACAAACCCGTAGGTTAGGCCGTCCCAACTACTGATAATTTTGTGAACCTGTGTTTGCCCAAGAAAGAAGTTGTAGCCAGAGTGCGCGGTAATGCCGCGTAGCTTGCCATCAGATACTCGGTTGTTTTCTGCCAATATAGTAAAAATTACAGCAAAAAATGCAATTGAGAATAAGCCTGCTTTTACTGCGCGAGGAAAGAGTACTTTTATCCAGTCTTTAATGGGGGTTTGCTTAAAGGAGAAGCCATATAAAAAGATGTAAAGCGCACAGGGTAGCCCGAGCAGGCCGTTGGAGGGGCGAATGCCCACGCCAAAGGCCAGTACTAAGCCTGCAAGGTAGACTTTGTAGCTGTTTTGAAGGTACATGACCAAGCACACGGCACTGATAATAATGGGGATAGCAAATGGCTCTCCCAATAAGAATACGTTGAAATATAAATTTGGGTAGGCAAAGGCATAGACACAGGCTAAGGCAAGAGCCCATTTTTTACTGTGCAGTACACGCAAGCCAATAAGGTACAGCGATAGGGTTGCAAAGCCAGATAGGAGTACGTTAAGGGATAATATGACTTCCAAGGCGGTATGGCGGAGGTGGAAGTATTCCAGCCATGTGAATAGGGTGGCGATAACCCGTGAGTAAAAGGGCGCATTGGATACCCAGGTATTGGGGGTTTTTTCATCACCTGAAAATATTTGTACTGCTCGCTCCCAATAACCGTGCATATCACTGGTGAGGTAGCTTTTATAATAAGACCACTCAAATACCATTAAGAAGTTAAGCAGGGTGGATACGACTATAACGGCGATTATAGGAAAGTATTCGTGTTTTACGCATTGGCGCGCACTCTGACACACTAGTGTGTATGTTTGTTGCTGCCAGCCGTTAGAAAAATTGGGGGGTTGAGTGCTTTCTACTCCAGTTTGCGGGTGTTCTGTTGAGTTCATTCTTGTCTCCGCTCGTTATATTTGTTATTAGCAGGATAGTACGCACCTTTAAAGGCTGTGTATGGAAGGCTGCGTATGGAAGGCTGTATGTGCTGCCCCCAGCACACACAGCATAGCTTACTAAGCAGGCTGCAAATATAGCAGAGTTGGGGCTTTACTCACTAGTGAGCCTAAGCATTTTATGGGGTTTTAGCCTTAAGCCTTCTTAGGATTGCCCAATCTGACACATTTAGGCTGCTTGGCTCTGTTTATCTGCGGTTGAAGCGTGCTAGGATTAGGGCAAATACAGAGCTGACGCCCAAAGGTTCTTCCTAGGGCCCCTTCCAGCTAACGTACGAGAAAACCATAATAATAGACTCGGTATAGAAGTAAAACAATCATGATTAGCCGTAGCCATATCAAGACTTTCCTGGGCTTTGTCGTACTTTCTGGAATGGGCTGGGTATGTGATTTCGCCACTTACACTCTGTTGGTTCAGGGTTACTTGGGTGTGGATGCATCGCCTTTTGTTGCCAATTTTATTTCGTCTTATGCCGGGGTTACTTTTGTCTATGCCACGGCTTTGCGTTTGGTATTTAATAAGGTTACGGACAAGCATACGCTGTTTTTGTCTTGCTACTGGGGTTATCAGTTTGTTTCTATTTTGGCCTACTCTGCCATATTGAATAGTGTGGTAACCTGGACTTTAGAGGTTGAATTCTTTGCTTCTCTTATGGATATTCAATACTACGCGGGAATTGTTGGAAAAATAATTATTACTCCCTTTAATCTCATCACCAATTTTATTTTCATGAAGTATCTAACGCGATTTATGAACGATAAGGCTTATCACCATGTCTAAAATTCTTGTTTTTATTCCATGCTACCGCTGTGCGCCTCAGGTCAAGCGAGTTATTGCGCAGTTTGATGCGGATATTCAAAAGCTAGTGGATACCGTGGTGGTGGTGGATAACCGCTCGCCAGACAATACGTTAGAAACGGCCATTGAGTGCGGCAAGGAAATATTAAAAGGTTGCCGGTTTATCGCTTGGAAAAATGTCGATAATTACGGTTTAGGCGGTTCACATAAGGCGGCTTTTCGCTACGCGATTGATAACAATTATTCTCACTTAATTGTATTGCACGGAGATGACCAGGCGGATATTCGTGATATCAAGCCGTATTTAGAATCCGAGGGTTATCAGAAATACGATTGTTTTATGGGTGCCCGTTTTATGCCTGGCAGCGAGCTTAAGGGTTATTCCTGGTTTCGTACTTTCGGTAATAACGTCTACAATTTGCTTTTCACTCTGCCGATATTGAGACGTGTTTACGATTTAGGCTCTGGTTTAAATATGTACAGGTTGGCACCTTTCAATGAGTTCTATTATAAAAATTTCCCAGACGACTTAACCTTTAACTACATTATGTTGATGGGAAGTTACCATCGTGAGCAAAGCGTCAAGTTCTTCCCTATTACTTGGAAAGAAGAGGATCAGGTATCTAATGTTCGATTATTCAGCCAAGCGACCCGCGTACTTTCCTTGTTAGCAGGGTATTTTTTCGGACGAGGTAAGTTCTTGAAAACGGAGATGCGCGCCAAAGCTTTTGATGAATATAAGGGCGATATTGCTTACGATAGCTCTGAAGCTTAGCGTAACAAACAAGCTAGGGCCTGTTGACACTAGGGTAATACAGTAGAATAGATTATGAGCAGCAACCAATATTATCGACTCACTCTAACGGGCTATCTTTGGCTTTTGGTCATTGTTCTCGGTTATTGGTGTTATCACTGGGCGTCAGATTTACCGACGGTATTCGGCCAGTCTGAGTTATTTTATATATTGGGCATTGTTGGGGTGTATGGCTTGTCCCATATATTTAGAATGCTGCGCTTAGCGCTTTTAAGCTTAGACGATAGAGAGCAAATTTTACCTCTTATTTCGTCTCACGCTATTACCGCCCTACCCAGCTCTCTTTTGCCATTTAAAATTGGCGAGATATTAAGGCTTGGCAGCTTCTTTTATGTATTTAAAAGCCGTAAAGCTTTGGCGATTTGGCTGGCGGAACGGTTTGGTGATATTTCCGTCATATCTATTTTTATTCTCGCGCTGTACTTTTTTAATGTGGAAGTTCCGAAACAGTTGCGCTCTATTTTTATATTGTTTTTTGTTTTCAGTATTTTGGCATTAATGGCTTTTTTTGCCGTTTCAAAGGTATTTATCTATTTAAACCGCTATTTAGTCTTGTCTAGTTCATCTCGTCACGGTTTAAAGCTTTTACAAATTAGCCACCACTTACGTTTACTCGAAGAGAGTATTTTCCGTTCGTTTGAGGGCAGGCTTGTTAGTATTTTTTTTCTTTCTGTCTTTATTTGGCTTGCAGAAATTGTAGGTATGGCGTTATTCCTAAAAAGTCTCAATACGGATTTTCAAGCTCTTTCTCATTATTTCCTAGCGGGTCTTTCCGGTGTATTTTATAGCGCAGATGGAAAAATGAGCTATGAGATTTACCAAGATATAGTGCTAATCAGTTTAACAATTATTTTTGGGCTTCTGGTAGCCGTCGGACGTCACCTTACTCGGCGGAGATATTAAGGTTTTTATTAAGTAAACAATTATGAATAGCGAAACCAATCCAATTTTTATTATTTACGATGACCGCGAGTTCACTAATACTGATATTGCGCCTTTTGTTGGCAACCGCCGTTACAGTGATATTATTTTCCGTCGTCGAAAATTAAAAGCCTATTTTCAAGATTATGTCAGTGAGTTTAATAAAGAAGTATTCTTTTACTTGCATAATCGCCACGAAGTTTCGGTATTGCGCAAGCATATCGAAGAGGTTGAAGGAAACGTTTCACTGTTTATTGTTTCCTCGCGTGCGGGTATTTTATCTGACGGTAAGTTTGAGCAGTTGTTGGCAAGGCTGCCTTATGCTGAGGATAGCTTCTGTGACCGTACTTTCAAACCCTTAATCGCCTTTTTTAAAGACAGCCATGAATTACTGGAGCATTGGGATCATTTTGCGGCCCATCCTTTGCACGCTTGGGACGAGGCTCATATCAACCTTGAGCGTCTTAATTCGGTGCAACCTTTGGATTTGGGGCGCAGCCGAGACTTTTTATCGTTTATGAGTGGCTCAACGGAAACCCGCCACTTTAACGAGGTGGAGATTGATTCCTATTACTACACAAAAAAGTCCAGTGATAAACGCAAAATGGAAGCCGAATATCGTTTCTACGATTTGGTGCCCGAGGCTATGCGCCCTTGGTTAGTTCAACCATTCGATTTTAAACAGGACAACAATACTGCTTCTTATAAGATGATGCGGTATTATCTTGCAGATGCCGCACTACAGTGGGTACATGGTGCGTTTGACAATAATTCTTTCGAAGCCTTTATCGATCGACTTTTATTTTTTATTTCTCAAAGGCCAAAAAAATCTGCTGATAAGGCAGCGGTAACGGAAATTGCTAATGGCCTTTATTTGGAAAAAGTTGAGTCTAGAGCAAAGCAGTTATTTGATTTGGAGGACGGTAAAAAGGTCAACGATTTAGTGCGCATCGCCGACCCTAAATTGGAGATTAGCGAGCAAATAGAGCGCTATAAAAAGCTTTACAAGAAATATGAAAAACACTTTCAACTAGACTACTTCTCTGCTGGACACGGCGACCCATGTTTTTCAAATATTCTCTATGACCAGCAACGTTATATTTTAAAGGTTATTGACCCCAAAGGGGCAATCAAGGAAGAGGACGTCTGGACCCACCCCTATTACGATCTGTGCAAAATTTCTCATAGCGTGATGGGCAATTACGATTTTATTAATAACGGTTTATATGAGGTTAGTTTAAACGATGAAAATAGTTTACAGCTTCGAATTAAAGCCAATCAACATGAATCCAAAAAAGCCATTTTTATAAGAAAACTCAAAGAGCAAGGGTATGATTGGCGTATTATTCGCCTTGGAGAGGCATCGCTGTTTCTTTCTATGTTGCCCTTGCATATCGACCACCCTAATAAAGTGATGGCTTTTGTACTGATAGCAAAACAGATTTTAGATGAGGTAGAAAGTGCATAACCCTTCCGATAACGCAGTAAAAGAGAAATTACAATTAGGTGATGGCACCTTAGTGGTCGATATAGACGGCACGCTTTGCCCTATTAGGGGCAAAGATGAAAAGTATGAAGACTTGGTTCCCTACCCCGAAATAATTGACAAACTTAGGGAGTATCAGGAGCGCGGCTATACAATCCTCCTCTATACGGCTCGCAATATGAAAACTCACAAAGGCAATTTGGGGCGTATTAATATGCATACCGCCCCGCTTTTACTTAAGTGGATAGAGAAGTGGAATATTCCCTGTGACGAAATTATGTTTGGCAAGCCCTGGCCTCAAAAGAAAGGGTTTTATATTGACGACCGAGCAGTTCGCCCCGATGAGTTTTTAAAATATTCCGAAGATGAAATTCACCAGATGCTTGGTGAAAAGTAATTTAGTGCTAAAAACAAATAATTTTCTTCGATATAGTTATTCATAAAGGTAAGTAAGATGCCTAAGCAGAATATATTGATTACTATGGCCGGTAGAGGCTCACGTTTTTACAAAGCCGGTTATAAGGAACCCAAATACGCCATTCAAGCTCACGGCCATAGTTTGTTTTATTGGTCGATGATTTCTCTTAAACATTTCTTTGATAAAGAAAATACGTATATTTTTGTTTGCCTAAAGGAAAATAATTCAGGTGATTATGTTCGCCGAGAATGTGAAAATTTAGGGATCAATAATGTTTCCATTGTAGAGTTGGATGAGCTGACAGATGGACAGGCCACTAGCGCCTATGTTTCAAAAGAGCTATGGGATCAAGACGCGCCTCTTCTTATTTATAATATCGATACTTATGTTAACCCCAGAGTTTTGCACCCAAAAGATATTAAACCGGGTTCAGAAGCTTGGGTTCCCTGCTTTCAGGTGCCGGGTGATCATTGGAGCTTTGTAAAGCTGGGAGATGATGGCTGGGCAATAGATTGTGCTGAGAAAACACGTATTTCCAACTATGCCTCAATAGGTTTATATTGGTTTTCTACGGCAAAAGATTATATCGATACATACGATACTTTTTTTTCTCACCCAAAGAATATGGTAAAAGGCGAACGTTATATTGCGCCTATGTATAAACATTATATTGAAACGGGTCGTAAAGTATCTATTGTGGATTTATCTGTAGAGGATGTACACGTATTAGGGACACCGGACGAACTCAATGTATTTTTGGAAAAGCCACTCGGTTAATTGGAGTGTATCTCCAATTACTTGGCATATTCTTATTTGTCGGCTTGCGGATTAAAATAGTTGGAAAATTTAAGTGATTAATAGCTTACCTTTACCATCGGTAGTTGAGTAACTACGCCCTAGATGCTTGTAGATAAGCTCGGCAATTTCTCGATCAGTTAAATCGGTTACACGTATTTAGACTTGCTCGCATTGACTGTACTCCTTAACATAGTGTTCTCTGAGCCGTCGAGGGTAACTATGATGTACAAACAAGTCAATAAAGTTCAGTTAGGTACACTACTGGTAGTAGCGTTCCTAACAATCCTCCCACAACTTGTACGTGCAGTATCTCCTATACCTTCTGAATTTTCAGAAATTTGTAAGATTTTTGAAGAAATATTGCCATTAAAATTATCAAAATCAGACAAGAGCGAGGCATTTTATTCAAAATTGAAAAAACGCATAAAAAACAATGAGTTATTAGATGTGTTTGATATAATGCCACAAATTCCACCAGAAGCACGCTATGCAACATTTAAAGAAATTGCTGATAAATACACAGGTTCCGATTGGGAATGTGTGGCGATGAAAACCTATGTATCACCTAAAAGGCCCCAGGTTTTAGTGCCCTAATGGCGCGGTTGTGGGAGAGTTTTTTATGGGCGAAAAGTTTTCGACACCCCTTGATCACAGAAAAAACTAAAAGTATGGAGAAAATCATATAGAGCTTGTTGTATCTTGCGTAGAGGGCTTGTCTCAATAATAATGCCCCGGCACCAACAAGTCTTAACCCTATAAATTATTACCTCCAGCAAATAAAATAACGTTTACACCCACTTCCCTTCCCTACAAAAAAATATGCCTGCCTAAAGGCAATGGTACAGAGTGCTGTTATTTTGACGGGCATCTAAGAGTACATTTTTTAACAAAAATGTTGGCAATATTACAATTTTATACAATTAATACTCTGTATTGCCCTCTATTATCAACAGTCTTATATAAAATTTTAACGAATATTTAAGACGACTCAATATTAAAGTAGCGAGTGTTAAAGTAGTGAGTGGTATTTCCAAAGGGAGGCAAACATGAAATTTTTATATATATCTCTGGCCGTATGGGCTGTATCAAATAGCGTTTTAGCCGTGGTTATGGATTTTGATTCCGGTGGGGATGATAGCGAGGTGCCCTTTTCTCAAGGAAGCAACCTAAGCCATACATTTAATACCGGAGCGGAATCGGGAACCGTAGCACTAACCGGCTGGCAAGTGAGCGGCCCTTATGCAAGTGATAATAGCAATAATATATGGACGAATGAGACGCCGGTTATCAGCCTTCCTGCGGGCTATGTTTTAGAAAGCTTTACGGCCTACACGGTCAATAACAATTGTTCGATTACCTTTCTTGCAGGAGACGGCCAAGAATTTACAGGCACTATTCAGGAGACATCTGGCGTAACTAGATTCCAAACAGGTTGGCAAAACGAATCTCAGAACATTCAATATGGAGGTACCTGCGGCGCATCTTTAGGTATCAGTGCTTTAACATTTAATCTCGCCGGTGGCTCATCAACAAGTAGTTCCAATAGCTCCTCTAGTTCCAGTAGCTCTTCCAATTCCAGTAGCTCTACGGGTTCGTCATCATCCACTAGTTCGTCATCGTCTAGCAGCAGTTCGTCTTCTAGCTCCACTTCTGGGGGCGCACTTTGGGGACCGGATAACTCTGCCAGCTATTATGTGAGGTTTTTAGGTGGCGAAACTGTTGACGGTGATTTAGGTAGGATCAAAATTATTGTGGACGATCTGACAACAACGGACTCAAGCCCACCTTGGGATTTAGGCTCAACTGATTTTACGGTGGAAATGTGGCTCTATTCGGAGGTCGATCAAGCGTCCATTACTCTGGATTGTAACGCCTATAACTGGATTAATGGTTATATCTTTTATGACCGTGATATTTGGGGGCCAGAGGTCGGCCACGGCTGTTCTATTCACAGCGGCGGTTTCGCCTGCGGGGTAATGAACAATGGGGAACACAGCGGAGAAACCAATGCGACAACTCTGTGTGGTGGAGGCAATATTAGTGGCAGGTGGGTACATTTTGCTTGGCAGAGAAGTTTAGTTGGCGATATGCATATATTTGTCGATGGACAATTAGCCGGGGCAACAACCTGGGCACCTGCGGGCGATATATCTTATCCAGACGATTACGTACCCACGGATAATAATTGTAGAGGCAACCCCTGTGTAGAAAGTGACCCCTATGCGGTGTTGGGTGCGGAAAAACACGATGCCGATGTGCGCACCTACCCACCCTATGCCGGGCGAATGGATGAAGTCCGATTCTCTACAGTTTTACGTTACCCGGCTTCAGGGTTTACGCCAGCAAGACGGCATCAATGGGATTCCGATACGGTTTATCTCAACCATTTTGATGAGCGAGTCAATACCGGGCAAACCATATCAGGCCCTGTTTATGAGAGGTAAACAGATTTATTTTCCACGTTAAAAAATAAACAGCCTCTAAAGTAAAATTAGGGGCTGTTTTTAATAAGGGCCGCTTTCGCCACTTATATTTATAATGGATATTTTTACTGGATTGAGGATTATAGCGAATTACAAGAAGAGAATAACAGGTTCGGATTACACATTATTTCTAACGAAAAAGGTAAAACTTTTATCAAAGTAATAACCACAAAAAAACATAATGGCGAAATAAAATTTCTTGTCTCTTTGCTTGATCATAACCACATGCAATATTTTGATGAGGTTTGGTTAAAATGTTCTCCGTAAAATGCTGATACGACCGTACTCTGTAGGTTGGAAAAGCCAGAGGCGCCTTCCAACGTTTACCGTATAAAGAGTGTGATATTAACTCGCTATAACTATGTTCTGGTCAACCATTATAACTACTCCGTTAATTTTAACGTCTTCCAATAGGTTACCATTGCGCGCAAGCTTCTGCGCCTATCAGATAGGTCAATATAGTCGTCAAACCCAATTTCGTAGACCGAGGATTCAAAGCCTGTTTTTTCCGTGCTAACACCTAAGATAGGTACAAGCATTTCTACTTTAATTTCCTCTTCTAGTTCCCGAATTTCGGTCACCAGATTCGCAGCATCAATTAATTCATCGCAGTCTACCAATACTACTTCAGGTTTATATTCCTTATAGAAACTCGACATTTCCTTATTGTCGGTCACAACGATTAATTTATACTCCAATCCATTGAGCCGCTCATGGAGCCTGTGTTCAGTGTCGGGGTTTTTACTGTAGGAGTATATAACAAGCTTTCGCTTACTGTTTTTATCCTTATTTAATTCCTCATTTAGGTCTTCACCATTTTGATACGCCGTTTGAAATGAAGATTCTAGTTCAAATAAGCCTGTAGGACGATTGACATAACAAACGTGATCCATATCTTTAAAGTCGTTTGCCTGTAGCTTAATATGCTGCGCTCTAGTGGAGGCCACAAGTTGATGGGTATTATGCAGTTCGGGATGTTCCGAAATCTTTTTATTAAACATAAGCGCGTCTTCTAAACCTGCTTCTACATAGTACAAAACACTTTCAATGGGTTTGCCGGTTTTATAGCTATTTTCCAATAGCTGGTACGCACGCTTATATTGAGTTTCGGTAATAACATTAAAACCTAGGGCATCCAATTCTTGGCGTTTTATATCCACAATCCGTGCATTGTTGTGAACTAACAATACATTGTGCCCAGAAAAATAATTTTTATGGAAATCCAACTGCCCTACTACTTCAGCTATTTGTAATTTTGCACTGATTCTAAAGCGCTGCCCCTCTCCAGGAATATCAGAGGATTCGATTTCCCCATCCATATATTCCGCCAAGGCACTGGCAACAACATAGTTCAAGTCGGTTTTTACTGTGACAACAGATTCTTCGACAAAAAACCGCCTTTTCTGAGCTTTGGGCAGCCGGGTAATCGTAATATACAATTCACCGGCGGTTTCGTATTCCCTTAAAAATTCAACCTCAACGAGAATTAGGCCGCCATTCATTTCCTTAGTACACAAAGAGAGCAACGAGTTAAGGATTTGCGATAGACGAGAGGAATCCCCTTTTAAACGCATGGGTAAGTTTGGAGAGAGGGAGGATTCGATTTGCACATCTTGTTCATCACAAATATCAACGTATTCAGCGATAATGTGTTGGAGTTCATGGCGAATATTAAAGACTCGGGTTTCCAGCTTAATTTCTTTTGTTAAAGCGGAGGTAAAGTTATCAATGTTTTTATATAGCTGTTCAAGGGAACGAGTAATATCTCGCCTCTCTTTATTGAGCGTAATATCCCCTGCACGAGCAGCCTCAGAAATGGCCTTTTTATCTTCATCGACAACAAATTTAAGATCTTCTCGAAGAAAACGTAAGAATTCATTACTGAGTTTAACGCTTGCTCGCGTATCTCTCTTTTCCTCTTCAATTGAGCGAGTTTTTCGAGCTAGTGCATAGGTTGCTTCTAGCCTCTCCCAATAGTTTTCAGAAATAATCCGACATTGGTGATTAAGCACTATATAAAAAACAAGTAACAGTGTGCCATAGATATAACCTGTTATATCTCCAATAAAGAACGCCGCTATTGCGCCTGGAACCTGACCGATAAATTGATAGTAGGTCAAGAAGCGTTCATATGGCGCAAAAGCATGGGCCGTAGTGGAAAAGAAAACCACTGTATACAACCAAAACAAGGGTGCTTCATCCTGCATCTCCAGGCGCAGGGTTACCGCTACCATGATTAAGCCCCACCAGAGTGCACCAAGCAGGGTTGCAACAAAGTACATATTGCGCCATCTTGCTGGCGCACCTGGGTATAAATAATCAAAACGAAAAAGAAAATAACCACGAAGTATGGTGATAAGAAGCAGACCGCTGGTGAGTACGACCGTTAGGGTGCCGTTTTCATCAACAAATCTACCGCCTAACAGGCAAACTAAGTAGGCGATAAAGTTAAAGATTATCCCTCGCCTGCTGTACTTAGCCATACGCGAATCGGTTTCACGCATCACCAATCGGTCTTTCTGGACCTTGGTCGTTGGTACAAAGAATTGAAACATAGACGGTTTATTTATACGATTTTTAGAATAACCTTAAGGCGCTATTCTACCTGCGCGCTCAAGATGAAAATAGCCCCTCTTAAAATGGGGCTATATGAACAAAATTAACCCAGCTTTTCGGTGAGTTCAGGTATCACATCAAAGAGGTCTGCCACTAAACCATAGTCAGCCACCTGAAAGATCGGGGCGTCTTCATCCTTGTTAATGGCAACAATGACTTTGGAATCTTTCATGCCCGCTAGATGCTGGATAGCGCCGGAGATACCGACTGCAATATACAGGTTCGGAGCGACTATCTTGCCTGTTTGCCCTACTTGCATATCGTTGGGAACATAACCGGCGTCCACGGCTGCACGCGAAGCGCCTACACCCGCGCCCAATTTATCCGCTAGAGTAAAGAGTAGCTCAAAGTTCTCTCCACTTTGCAGGCCGCGCCCTCCCGATATAACCACTTCCGCCGATGTAAGCTCAGGGCGTTCTGACTTCGCAAGCTCTTCGCGAACAAACTCTGAGGATTGCGCTTCGTATACGCTGTCTAGGTTTTCTATTGAAGCGCTACCCTTCTCTTCAGCCGGGTCAAACGCTGTCGCCCTAATTATCAAGACTTTTTTGGCGTCAGAGGATTTTACTGTGGCGATAACGTTGCCCGCATAAATTGGGCGTTTGAAGGTATCCGTTGATTCCACGCTAATCACATCGGATATGGCTTGCACATCTAAAAGCGCGGCCACTCTAGGCAAGAGGTTTTTGCCTGTGGTGGTGGCGGGCGCAACAATAAAATCGTAAGCCGATGCCATTTCCACCACCAATTCAGAAACATTTTCAGCCAATTGATGCCGGTAGTTTTCATTGTCCACAAGGATAACGTTGGTCACACCGGAAATTCCAGCAGCAGTATTCGCTACATCGGTGCAATTTGCTCCTATCACTGCAATAGTAACCTCAGTGGCCAATTGCAACGCAGCCGTGACGGTGTTTTTTGTGCAGCCTTTTAATTCACTATTGTCATGTTCCGCGATAACTAAAACGCTCATCATATTACCTTCGCTTCGTTTTTAAGCTTGTCTAACAATTCATCCACATCCGCTACTTTAACGCCCGCACTTCGCTCTTCAGGTAAGCTGACCGAGAGCAGCTCAACTCTAGGCGCAACATCGACCCCTAAGTCATCGAGAGCAATGGTTTCCAATGGTTTTTTCTTGGCCTTCATAATATTCGGCAATGCCGCATAACGAGGTTCGTTAAGACGTAAATCGGTTGTCACCACTGCGGGGAGGGTTAATTTAACGGTTTGTAGGCCACCGTCGATCTCACGGGTGACTTCTACAGTATCGGCATCAACCTTTACCTCTGAGGCAAAGGTTCCCTGAGGCAAACCGCACAGTGCGGATAGCATTTGGCCAGTTTGATTATTGTCCCCATCAATGGATTGCTTACCCAAAATAACCAGCTTAGGTTGCTCTTTTTCATAAATATGCTTCAACACTTTTGCAATAGCAAGCGGCTGAAGGTTTTCCTCAGTTTCAATTAAGATACCTCTGTCTGCCCCCACGGCCATAGCCGCTCGAATTTGTTCTTGAGACTTTGCGACACCTATTGTCACAACAACAACTTCTTCTGCGATTCCCGCTTCTTTTAGTTTTACGGCTTCTTCAACCGCAATCTCACAAAACGGGTTGATTGACATCTTGACGTTGGCTAGATCAACACCCGTCCCCTCTGCTTTGGGCCGAACTTTTACGTTGTAATCCACCACTCGCTTTATTGGTACAAGAATTTTCATATTGTTAAACCACTTTCTACCTTCAATACAGTAATTCGCTTATAAATTGCTTATAAGTTGCTCAACTTGAATTTTGAGCTTCACTAGACCCAGGGCCTGTTAACACTAGTATAGCGACAAAAGCCATAAAAAACGTATGATTAATTCCATAATGTATATCGACAAATTAGCTTATCGGAAGATAAATTAATCGCTTTGTTTTCAAACCCTTACACTCTTATACTTTGTACAAGTAAACCGGCGTACAAAAACACAATAAATTTTAACAAAAGGTAACGGTATGGAAAGAGAGTCAATGGAATACGACGTAGTTGTTGTTGGAGCTGGCCCGGCGGGCTTATCGACGGCGATACGTTTAAAACAGCTCAATACAGAACTCAGTATTTGTATCGTCGAAAAGGGTTCTGAAGTCGGCGCTCATATTTTATCCGGTGCAATTTTTGAGCCCAGAGCATTAAATGAGCTTATTCCAGATTGGCAGGAAAAAAACGCGCCCGTCAAAACCTCGGTAACGCATGATAACGTCTATTTATTTGGAGGTCAGGGTTTTGCAACTAAAATCCCCAACCCTTTTGTACCTCATACCATGCACAATAAAGGCAATTACATTATTAGCTTGGGCAACCTCTGCCGTTGGTTAGCGGTACAGGCGGAGGCGCTCGAAATAGAAATATTTCCGGGATTTTCCGCCGCTGAAATTCTGTATTGCGATGATAAAAAGGTAGCCGGAATTATCACTGGGGATATGGGTGTCTCTGAATCAGGTGAAGCAAAAGACAGTTACATGCCGGGAATGGAACTGAGAGCAAAATACACGGTTTTTGCAGAAGGTTGTCGCGGCCACTTAGGCAAGCAACTTATTCATACATTTCATTTAGATAAAGACAAAGAACCCCAACACTATGGTTTGGGTATTAAAGAACTGTGGACGATACCCAGCGAAAAACACCAACCGGGCCTAGTGGTACATAGCGCAGGTTGGCCACTTTCGGAAAGCGGCTCGGCGGGCGGTGGTTTTTTATATCATTTGGAAGACAATCAAGTGGCTGTCGGTTTAATTGCCGACCTCTCCTACTCCAACCCACACTTAAGCCCTTACGACGAATTTCAAAGGTTTAAGCATCAATCCACTATCAAACAGGTTTTGGACGGTGGCGATAGAATTGCTTATGGCGCACGCGCTATTGCAAAAGGCGGTATTCAATCCCAACCAGGCATGTCTTTCCCCGGTGGTCTTTTAGTGGGGGACGATGCAGGAACACTCAACTTCGCCAAAATTAAGGGCACCCATACGGCGATGAAATCCGGTATGGTCGCTGCGGAGGTGATCGCTAAAGCAGTAGAAAATAATACGGATATATCCCAACCGTTAGAGTACGAAAAAGCATACAAAAGCTCTTGGGCTTATAAAGAACTTTATGCCCAAAGAAATTTTGGCCCAGCGCAACATAAATGGGGGAATGTAATCGGTTCAGCTTATGCGTTTATAGATCTAAATATTTTTAGGGGCAGGCTGCCCTGGACGCTCTCAGACCCATCTCCCGACTATGCCACACTGAAAGAGGCCCGCAACTCAACAATAATTGAATACCCTAAACCCGACGGAAAAATTAGTTTTGATAAATTATCGTCCGTTTTTTTGTCTAATACCAATCACGAAGAAGACCAAGTTAACCATCTTCGTTTGACAGATTCGTCTATTCCCATCAATGAAAACTTGGCAAAGTTTAATGAGCCCGCTCAACGGTACTGCCCTGCGGGAGTATACGAAGTGATTGAGAGCAGCGCAGGAGACAAGCGCTTTCAAATTAACAGCCAAAACTGTATTCACTGTAAAACCTGTGATATTAAAGACCCGGCTCAAAATATTACATGGGTTTCACCGGAAGGCGGCGGTGGCCCTAATTACCCTAATATGTAATCTATAAATTATTTTTTGGGTATAAACGGGAACCTTAACTAAGCTTGATACCACTCAAGCTCTGTACCGCTTTATAGGTTGCGTTTTCGAATAAGTCCCTTGGTTGTCTCGTTTCTTCAGAAAAGAAACGACCTTGACTTTTGACAACAAGTACATCTAAAACCCTTCCTGTTTTTACCTCGATCACCATCAATTGAAATTGTGTGAAGTCCGGTTTAAGGCTTTTCTTATTGTGTACGACCCAACCTTCGCTCATTTCGTTAGTGGTATCAATGTTGTTGATATACTCCCCAAACTTTGGATAAATCAGAATATCACTTCTGCTTTGCTGCGCAACAGCTATTGCTTGGTCTAGACTATGTTGAGAAGCATCCAATACCGTATTTGGAAATACCTGAGAAAACGCCCTGTTAAGATAATATGACAACTCCAACCGTGTGCGCTTGTAGTTGTTCTTTGAATTCTGATATAGACCCGGCTGGATATGCGTAACAAATAGTTTAGATTCGGTGTTCAGCGTCCATTTTCCCTGCCGCTCAACATGATGTGTATCCTTTAAGTGGAATTGCCTTAACGCATCAGCAGTAAGGCTGGCAGTGTAATTGACACTGCACCCGGCTAATACACATAAAACAGTGAGAAAAAAGAAAATAGATATTCTACGCATGAGATAACCCAGATAGAGGTTGACTATAAAAGTTATCGGCAGCTCTAGTATTTGATTGAATACTTACTGAAGTAACAATATAGAGCACTACAAACCAAATAACCGAATTTAGGTCGGAATGCGTTAGAACTTTCGTAAAAGATAGGGTTATAACGCTGTAATTGAGGTATATACATGTCATCTCTCACTGATTTACTCAGCATGGAAGAGCTGGATTCAAACCTTTTTCGAAGTAGGACTCACTGTGCGAATTTTAAAAATACACTGTTTGGTGGCCAGGTTTTAGCGCAGGCTCTGGCTTCGGCATTTAACACTGTAGACAAAATACTCCCTCACTCCCTTCACGCCTATTTTTTACAGGCGGGAAGCAGTGAGTCCCCGGTTATTTATGGTGTGGAAAACGTTCGTGACGGAGGCAGTTTTAGCAGTCGTCGAATTGTTGCTTGGCAGGCCGGCAAGCCAATATTTAATATGTCAGCGTCATTTCACTCTAACGAAAGTGGTTTTGAACACCAAATGGCATTTCCCAGTGACGTTGCCATGCCAGACGAAATTTTGGCACGAAATAGAGGAAAGAGTGGCATTGAATTAGATGCGCATATTCCCGGTAGTAAAAACAAATCGACAGGAAAGGAGAGCCCTTTTGAATTACTCGCCGTTGAGCCCGAGCTATTTCACTCCAAGGATAAACAAACTCCCGAAGCCCTTTTCTGGATTCGCGCTCAAAAACCTCTCCCAGACGACCCTATTTATCATTGCTGCGCGCTTGCATTCGCCTCGGACTTCGGGCTCTTAGCCACAACATTACTTCCACACCCGATGACACTGTTTGCGGAAAACATCTGCGCCGCCAGTATTGATCACGCTATGTGGTTTCACAGGCAGAATTTTCGTGTAGATGAGTGGATGCTCTATCGAACATATAGCCCATGGGCTGGCGGCGGTCGAGGTTTATCTCACGGCAGTATTTTTACGATGGATGGCACTTTAGTTGCGACAACATCGCAAGAAGGTCTCATACGCTCTATTTAGCTGTCTATACTAAAAACACATAGATTTATTTAAAGGTATTAACTATGGAGCGAGTCACTATCGCAAAAGCCGTAACAGCACTTGAGGAATTCCTTGAGACGTTAAATCACGCCTATTGGGAAGCAAATAATATTAATCAGAAAGATGTTCTGTTTGATCTTATTTCCTCAATTCACGATGAATTAAATGAGTTGGCCAAGTTAAGTGTCGAAGACCATGATATGGCCTACGAACCCATAACAAGCCAATTTAGTAGCTGTTGTAGTAAATTTAAGAATTTAACCTGCAAAACCGATGACTGGTTTCCAAGAATGAGTACAGCGAAAAAGTTGGAAAAGGCCATAAATGAAGTGACAACACTTATTTCCAACCAATGTTTACGTTAGATGGTTATAGAGTTGATATAGTCTATTAGATTTTGGTTTAAAAAAAAGAGGCAAAAAACTGGAAGTTTTAGCGAGATGTTCGATACTTATATTACTGACGATGTGTATCCCCCCCCAAGTATTCACATCGTCATAGAGCTACCTAGTAGCTTGTTGAGGGCATTGCCCTTAATGTTTCACTCCTAATGGTCCTGGCCCGGCATTCTCCCCCCGAAAGTCGGGCCTTTTTTATTTTTATCCACTTGTTTTTATTTTTATTAACTAACAGCCTTATACCATTCGGTTAAATTCACAACTTCACCGTCTTCTCTCACTTCGGGGTATTCAATTCCCTTTTCATCGCAAAACTCTGCTAATACCGGATGTGCCCAGTTAAAGAAGCGCGCTTTATACACCTCCTCAGATAATCGACATTTGTCATACATCGAGGCGGCCTCCCGCTGGCGCTGAGCTTCATTAAGTAGCAATGCACAAGCCACTGAAACATTATAAGACTCAACCATTCCAACCATAGGCAGTTTTACGTGATAATTAACGGCTTGCGAAGCCGCTGGGCTGACACCATTAATTTCCGCCCCCATCAAAATGGCGGTAGGCTTGGTATAATCTATTTCTCGGTAATCAAGGGTATGTGGTGTAAAATCCGCCGCAATCACTTGATACCCCTGCTGTTGCAGCTCAGTAATGGGCTTATCCACCGTTTCGTGGTGGATCATTTCAACCCACTTATCGGCACTCATAAAGGCTTTGCCATACACCTGATAACCCTTTTGAGGTACAACGCAGTGTATATGGTCAACCCCAACCGCATCGCAACTACGTACAATGGCGGCGATATTAGGGGGTTTGTGGACCTCATCGGTAATAACGGTTAGGTCGGGCTGTCTAAGGTTCAAAACCTGAGTAATGCGGTTATATCTTTCCGGTGTCATTTTTTTAGAAATTTTAGTTGATTTTACTGAAAAGCTTAAAAATAAATAATCTAATACAAAATAGCTGATTTATGACGATTTTCTTACGGTTTGCAATAATTCAAGCCTTTTTTTTTCCACATTTACTGTGGATAACTTAGTGGATAGCCGTCGAGTAAATTCCCTTTGAGCCCTATTTTTCTACCTTGCACTCATATTGTTTGTTTTTTAAGCAATTAAAATTTTTCTTTAAATATCAAAAAGTTATACTATTTTTGTAGTGTAAAAATGCATTTTGACGTTTAAATAAGCGTTTTTTAACATTCAAGGTATCTTTTTAGTGTCGTGTGCATAAAAATAAAAGTGAAATAATATTGTAAGCTTGTAGTCACATTTCTGTAAAAAGCAAATAAAGCGTCAGTTTTCGATTATTTTATCTACTTGTGGGGCCAGACTAAAGACTTAATTATGTGGACGCAAAAAGTAAAAAAAGAATTGCAAAATGGCAGTGCTTTGCTGTTTACCGCAAACCAGCGGCTGCAACGGTTTATCTTCAATAGAATGGCCCCAGAAAGCGATGTATTCGTTAACCTGCCCATTTATACTCTGGAGCAATGGCATGTCGAGTCCTGGATGGCGCTTCAAGACAATGCCCTAGAGGGAACTCAGAGAGCCCTTCTGCCGCCCTCTCAAGAAGCTTTTATTTGGGCCAACTTGGTTGAAAAGTATGCACCCGCTGAATTACTCAATAAGCGAAAGCTTGTGGATTCGCTCCAAGAAGCCCGAGTCATTGTTTATGGCTGGAATATTGAGCGTAAAGAGCTTATGCAATACCCCGCCACCGAAACTCAGTTTTTAATCAAAATGTTGACACATTTTGAACGTTTTATTCAATCGCAGGGTTTTATCACCCCCCAGGAAGCCCTTCAATTTATTACTAAAAATAAAAAAAACCACTTTAGGAAAATATTCACCTACGGTTTTCAGGATATATCTCCTTTACTGCAAGAGTCGTTAAGTGAGCTTTCTTCCGAACTTGAAGCGCTTCCACAATTATCGCCGGTTATCAGCGGCACACAAACAAGCTGTGCAAAAGCATTTCATTCACAGGATGACGAATATACCGCAGCAGCTCAATGGTGTAAGGCGCGGCTAAAGGATTCTCCTAGCACCACTATTGCGGTTGTGGTTCCCGGCTTAGAAAGCTTACATCAACCTATTAACCAAGCCTTTACAAAAGAATTTTGCCCCAATTTTTATCTCAATCCATCACAGGACGAGCCAAGTATACCTTACGAAATTTCGGCCTCTTCACCGCTAAGCCAACAGCCTGTGGTTGCCGATGCTTTAATGCTCCTGCAAATACAGCATGACCAGATTGACAAGCAGCAAGCTTGGGCATTAATGCAATCTAAATATTGGGGGGCCTCAGCACAGCGCACAGACTTAATCGAATGGATAAGTAATAGTTTTAATAAAAAAATATCCGTTTCTAAACTATTAGTTGAATTGGAAACGCATTCATCCGAAGCAAATAGCTTTTCGCCTTTAGACGGAAAATATTTTCGTAGTGCTATTGAACTATTACGTAAATATCGACGGATAACAAAAAATAATGACGCTACATCTATATCCCATTGGGCTACACGTATACTCGAATATTTAGAAACTATCGGTTGGCCGGGAAGAAACGACATTAACAGCCGGGAATACCAAGCGATAACTCAATTTATTGAACTCGTCCATCAACTAGCCAGTTTAGACGCCGTGACAACGGACCAAAAAATCAATTGGAACTATGCTATTTCTGCATTGAGTCAGCTTTGCGCCAGTAAAAAGTTTCATATTGAGTCGGTTAAAAAACCCATTCAAATTCTTGGCCCAATGGAAGCTTCTGGAGCGGTATTCGACCATATATGGTTGGCCAACGCGACCTCTGAGCAATTTCCCGCTAGGGTATCACCTAACCCATTTATTCCAATGGCTCTTCAGCGTCAATACAATACACCAAGGTCTACACCGGAACGCGAATTAGACTACTCAAGGTTACAATTAGATGGACTAATGGCGTCATCAACCAATATTGTGGTGAGTTTTTCTAAAAAAGAGGGCGATAAAACATTTCAATTAACGAAGCTAATCGAAAACCGTTTATCTGATATTGACGATTCACTGCCTTTACCCTCTCCTTTATTGCACTACTACCAAGATACATTAAACTACAAGAGCTTTGATTATATTGAAACCATTCAAGGCCCAGAAATAAAAGAGGGAGAAAAAATTCCAGGGGGTGCCAGCCATATAAAACTACATGCCATCAACCCTATGCTGGCATTTTTAGTTTACAGGCTAAATGCAGCCGCTCCAATTCAGGCCAGTATAGGCTTAACCGGAGCGGACCGAGGAACACTTATTCACGATGTACTCGCTCAAATTTGGGCGCAGTTACACTCTCACCATCATTTAGAAAAAATGGATAGCCAAACCTTATCAAGTCTGGTGGAGAGTATAATAGAGAAATCAGTCAACCACTTTTTGGCAAAAGAAGACCGAGACATCGACCCTATTCAAAAAACCATTGAGCTTGCCCGCACTCAGCAACTCATTACCCATTGGCTTACTTATGAAAAATCACGGCATGGGTTTTCCGTATCCGCGATTGAAAATAAGACGAATATCACTCTCTGTGGAAGGTCGCTTTCTCTACGAATTGATAGAGTGGATACCATTAACGATAGCAGGATAATAATGGATTATAAAACCAGCTCCGTTACCCTTTCTCACCTTACCCAGGAGCCAATAATTGAACCCCAATTACCACTCTACTTATTTGGATACGAACATAATGAACAGCCCATTGACGCAGTGTGTTTTTCAGTTATTTCACACAAAGAGATAACGATGAAAGGCGTGGGCAATGCCGAACTCAGTGTACATTCAATTTTAACACCGGATAAAATTCGAAACTCTGAAGCACCCAAGCAATGGCCAGACCTAGTGGAATGGTGGAAACAATCGCTGGAAAAGCAAGTGTCAGGGCTTGTTAACGGTGAGTTAGCCTATTGCGAAAATAATGTTCAAGCAGCCACTTTTTATGAATACCTTACTCCCGTTACCAGGAGTTATTAATGCAGCCTATTGATATTCAGGCGAGACACCACGCATTAGATGCCTCTACCTCTTTTGCGGTTACCGCACCTGCCGGTTCGGGTAAAACAGGCTTATTAACTCTCCGCGTATTAAAACTTTTACCCCTGGTAAGCTACCCAGAGGAAATTCTGTGCATCACTTTTACCAATAAAGCCGCAGCCGAAATGCGTGAACGAATAATCAATGCGCTTGATCAGGCCAAAAAGCTCAAGGAAAATAATAAAAGCCCAAATCACATTGAAGACACCCATCAACGCTTGTTAATGGAATTAGCCAGTAGCGTTCTAGCAACCAATCAAAAGCTGAATTGGGGTTTATTGGAAAATCCAACAAGGTTACGCATACAAACAATTGATGGCTTTTGCCGTGTATTATCCAGCAATATTCCTCTCGACAGTGGCCTTGGGGCAGAAAGCAATATTCTCACAGACCCAGAATTTGCCTACACTCAAGCGGTATCTGATTTTATTAATCAGTTAAAACAAAATGCTTGGTCTGAAAAATACACAATATTATTAAGCCATTTTGATAACAATGCTAATCGGCTCTGCGAGCTATTGGTTAAGTTACTGGGTAATCGAGACCAGTGGTTACCTCTTATTTATGGGTCTAAGCAAGACTCTTATCAGGCAAAGCAATTGCTTCAACGCTCAATACTCCACTGGAGAAATGACTTAGAGGAGTCTTTGTCTTGTATAGCCAATAGCTTTATTGGCGAATGCGAAGAATTGCTTGAATACGCTCAACAAAACTTGCACGAAGCTTCGGAAAAAAACCAAACTATTGCAATACCGCAAAATGCGTCAAACCGCTTGGATCGTTTTTGGAAACCCCTTTCCCACCTTCTTTTAACAGAGAGTGGCGAATTTAGAAAAGCACTGGATAAACGCTGCTGTTTTCCGGTAGGTAACAACGAGCAAAAATCAAAAAAGAAACAAGCCCAGGCTTTGTTGAAAGACATATCAAATCTAGTCCAATTAAAAGAATTACTTGTCTCAGCTCAATTTATACCAAAAGTGGAATACAATGAAAACCAATGGGTTATTATTGAGACATTACTTGATGTTCTCCCTTTACTGGCGGCTCACTTAAAAATAATATTTAGCCAAATTGAAAGTACCGATTTTATCGAAATCGCCCAGGCCGCACTTGCGGCGGTTCAACCTGAGTTCAACTCCGATAATTCGGTATCAAATTTGGCGTTGAAGTTAGACTATCAAATATCTCATATTTTGGTTGATGAATTTCAGGATACCTCTCTGCCACAACTACGACTATTAGAAGCGTTGGTTCGAGGCTGGCAAAGAGACGACGGAAGAACCTTGTTTGTGGTCGGTGATGGAATGCAGTCCTGTTATGGTTTTCGCAACGCCAACGTAGGCATATTTTTGGATGTCCGCAACCGGGGGCTGGGGGAAGTTAATGTAAAACCTCTTGAACTTTCAGTAAACTTTCGCTCAACAACAAAAATTATTGATTGGGTAAACCGAGTTTTCACCCTGGCGTTTCCGGCAGAGGATAACATTAGTCGCGGTGCGGTAAAATATTCCCCCTCTGTCGCCTTTTCAAACGAAAATACCTCTCCAGACAGTTTTGTTCAATGCACATGGTTTGCAGACCAATCAGATAGAGTTCAGGAAGCAGAATATATCGCCGGTTCGATTAAGTCGCTTCAACAAAGTCACCCAGACGAATCAATTGCCGTTTTGGTTCGATCACGATCCGACCTAAAGGTTATTATCCCCTGGCTAAATAGTGAAAAAATACGCTACGAAGCCATTGAAATTGACCCATTAAAAAACAAAAGCTATATACAGGATTTAATTTGCCTAACAAAGGCAATACAAGATACCTCAGACAGAATTTCCTGGTTAGCGCTTCTCCGTGCGCCTTGGTGCGCTCTGGACTATTTCGATATTTACCAGCTTGTGGATTCTCAAACCCGTCCGACTTCAGACCTGTTTGAAAAGAAAAAGCCGAGCTTTATTTGGTCTGTCATTTTGCATCATGCTTCTGTTGAAGGTCTTTCCAACGACGCACATAACATTCTTTCTAGGTTTTCCGGCGTTATGAAAATCAGCCTAAAACAGCGTCAACAAAAACCATTGGCTGCCCTAATTGAATCCACCTGGAATGCGCTGGGAGGCCCCTGTTGTTTAAATTCCCCCAGTGAAATTCAAGATGTGAATTCGTATTTTAAGCTGTTATCGGATTTTGAACTGGGTGGACGCATCGCAGATTGGGAGCGTTTCCAACTTAATTTGGAGCGTCTTTATGCGCAACCCAATACAGGTAATACCACCATTCAATTGATGACAATGCACAAGTCCAAAGGGCTTGAATTTGATTCCGTATTTATTCCATCTATTGATCGATCACCCAGATCAGAGGATCAAGCACTTTTATACTGGCATGAGCGCATTAACAGCAACCACACTACGGATTTGTTTTTAACGCCAATAAGTAGGATCGATACCTCTACCACAGACCCGCTGACTCAGTTTATAAAGCTGGAGAAAAAAGCCAAGTCACAACTGGAACAAATACGCCTTTTTTATGTCGCCTGCACACGAGCTAAACAAAGAGTGTATTTAAGTGCAAATATAAAAACCGATAAAGAAGGCAAGCCAAAGGTTACCTCAAAACAATCCATGCTCGGACAAATATGGGACTCGGTAAAAGGCGAATTTGAATTGTATAATAATCAATACCCGTCCACTCATATTGAAAACAGTGAACAGGAAGCCTCTCCAAATTTACTTCAACGAATTCCGTTAAACTGGTCTCTTCCAACACTTGAGGATTTTAACTGGACACAAGAATCCGCCGATACTGATAAAACAGAAATAAGTAATAAAGGCTTTAACCTCTTCGCAGAACATAAACCCTGCGCCTTTATCTCTAATCGTATTGAGCGAGCATCGGGTACTCTATTTCACCGTATACTAAAAGTGATTACCCAAATAGGATGGGAAACGTTTGACCCCTCACAATACAGCGACCCCTGGTGCGCGCAGCTCCGACAACTGGGGTTAACCCCCTCCGACTCAACCCATGAGTCCGAGCGAATTAGACAATGCCTTCTCCCGCTACTTAAAGATAAGCAAGCCCAGTGGCTACTTAACAATCACCACCAAGACAGTCAGTGTGAAATGGAAATACGCTATGGCAGCCAACCTAAGTTAATCGTGGTGGATCGCACTTTTATTGATTCGGGTATCCGCTGGATTATTGATTATAAAACCAGTATTCCCAGCCAAGGCACCTCCACCGAGGATTTTATGAACGAAGAGAGCAAAAAATACGCTAGCCAACTCAAACACTATACTGAAATACTCAGCATACTGGATCAAGAAAAAGGGCATAACCTGCACTATAAGCAAGCCTTATATTTCCCTTATTTGCGTTACTTGCACCCAGTAACCTAGGTTAGTGTGAACAGACCCCAGATTGATGCTCCCCCAAGGCTGCGAATTCTAGTACAATGCCGCCTTTCCCGTTTTAATTCGCCACTCCATCCATAATAGGTGGGGCGCGTTAATGATAAAAATCAGCGCATATAGTATTAGACAGTATTGGTAAGTAACTATGTCTCAAGTTGAAGACTTAAATGTCATCTCGCAAGAACTCCTCGTCTCACCTTCGCAGTTACAGGCTGAACAGCCTATTACGAAGAAGGCTGCAAAAACGATTGAAGAAGGTCGAGCTGCGGTTCGCAATATTATCGACCATAAAGACCACCGCTTAATTGTGGTGGTCGGCCCCTGCTCTATCCACGACCCTAAAGCGGCGATGGATTATGCCAACCGCCTTAACGCTTTATCGGAAAAAGTCAGCGATACCCTGCTTATTGTTATGCGCGTCTATTTTGAAAAGCCCCGTACAACAGTGGGCTGGAAAGGATTAATTAACGACCCAGAAATGAACGATTCCTTTAAGATCCAAGATGGCCTACATATTGGCCGCAAGCTTCTTTTAGATGTCGCTGAACTTGGTCTTCCCACTGCCACAGAAGCTTTAGACCCTATCTCTCCACAGTACCTTCAAGAGCTTATCTCCTGGTCGGCGATTGGCGCGCGTACTACCGAGTCCCAAACTCACCGAGAAATGGCCAGTGGCCTTTCCTGTGCTGTTGGTTTTAAAAATGGTACGGATGGCGGCTTAACGGTGGCAATCAATGCACTTCAGTCTGTTTCTAGCTCACACCGTTTCCTAGGCATAAACAAAGAAGGCAGCGTCTCTATTGTTCATACTAAAGGTAACGCTTATGGCCATATTGTCCTGCGCGGCGGTAATAGCAAACCTAATTACGATTCAGTGAGCGTTGCTCTGTGTGAAAAAGAATTAGAGAAAGTCGGCATTACGCCCAATATTATGGTGGATTGCAGCCATGCCAACTCCAATAAGAGCCATGAACTTCAACCATTGGTAATGGATAATGTTACCAACCAAATTATTGAAGGCAATAAGTCCATTATGGGCATGATGATCGAAAGTAATATTGGCGCAGGAAACCAGAAAATCCCAGCAGATTTGAACGATCTGCAATACGGTGTATCGGTAACCGATGCCTGTGTCGATTGGGAGACAACCGAAAAAATGCTTCTCTCCACAGCGGAAAAGCTGCGAGATATTCTTCCTAAGCGTTAATTATCAAAACCCCCTTACAACAGGGGGTTTTTTATGTCACTTAGATTATTTTAGCTTTTAAAAATTTTTATTGTGCTATGCCAACGGGAAAACGGTCAGTATTACTCCTGTTATTTTTCGGGGGGATTACCCTAAGCGTGCGAGGATTAGGAAGGCTAAGAAAAAGTGCTAATTACGCTTTAGCAGTATCGCGAGATTTTTCTATTTTCTTTGCCATGTTCGCAGCGGATGCCTTTGCTCTTGGCTTGTGCTGTTGAATTTTTTTCTTTATTTCATCTTTTATCTTGCCGTCCTTATTCGTCATTTCCTGACTCCCTGATTTCTTTAATTAGCTTTCTGTATTCAATATCGTTTCTAGGCCCAAAATCTGGCCCTTCCCGGCCTTCGCTATCAATTGCTTCGCCCAGACCTTCATATGAATGCCCTCTTTCAGCAATTTTTCTCTTAGCCTCTTTCACCCTTTCGGCTAATTCTGGGTCAACCTTTCGCTTGGTCATTACTTCAACTTCCAAATCCTCGAAAATAGAAGCTCTCAGCTCCTTATGGTAGGCAACAGCCTGCCTAATAAGTCATACCCTGATATTGCTCTTGTTCCATGATGCTTTCACACTCTAGTTTATTTGTTAGTTCCACTGGTAATCCCCCATTTTTAATTGAATTCGAAAGTAGAGGGTTACATAGCTAACGCCAGCTTTTGTTTTGGCGTTATGCCGCCAATGCCCATATTGGGCCGTTCATTATTGTATGTCCAAAGCCAGTTTGCAAAATCAAGCGCATGGTTTGCAGGAATGTTTAGGAGGCCCGTTGTGCGGAAGACGTAGTGGGTGATCAGACAAAAATATATCTAGTGGTACCTTGATTAGTGGTACCTTGATTTGAACCATGCTCAAATTTACTTGACCACTACACTATCGAGCTAAGGAGATACACCTTAGCTCATACATATTATAGTTATAGGTTCAAATAAAGTGCCTTAAGTGATGCTTGTCGGTTTCTAAGCGTAATATTTTTATCAATATATTTCTCGATTTCTAAAAGGTCGGTAATTTTTCTACTATAAAATATTTCAATATGCGATTGAAATTCAGTTTGCATTACTTGATCAGATTTTTTTAAACCAAGTTGATATTCGTAGTTTCTCCTTTTTTCAATATTTTTACGCACATCCTCATCATACTGCTCTTTTAAATGGGGGCTCATGTACTCTTCAGAGGAAATACCGGCCGGCAGTCCAGTCTCTGAGGGAGGAGGTATTGACATTAACGGTTTATCATCGAAGTCAAATTTTGGGTCTCGTTTTTCATCAATCGCGTTAAAAAAATCTAGCATAAGCTGCAATTTTTTTTTCCTAAAGATATTAACACCTTTATCTTGCAATGTTTCCGGTTGTTCAATTTCCTCTATCATTTGAATTGCGGTATTCAACAAGTCAAGAGACCCATGCTCCAAAAATTCTTCCATTTTTTCTTGGAAAGCTTTTTCATATGTCGTCATATCGTTACCAGATTTGTATGTTAGTGGGCTTGATTGGCATGAGGTAAGTATTATTGTAAAAAAACAACTTAATATAGCAATAAAAATAACGAAGATCGAACCACTAAGGCATTTACTAAAACTCGACCAATTGTTAGTACGTGGAGTTCGCATCAGCAAAAGCCGCCGCTCCATTCGCACCTGCTTTACTGACTGACATATCACCACTAGCGTCGATAGTGAATTGCTGATGAACGACTGTAAACCCTTTTTCGTTCGCATCACCTGAAACTCTATAAAGCCAGGGTATTGGCCAATCGAATGTGCCATTAGCATACGGCACACCAAAATTGCAATATCCAGACTGCGCGGTATCTTGCCCTCCAACCGTAGACCCTTTTCCAGCAACACAACTCCCAACACCAACCCATGTTCCTGCACCATGCCCCGCGTGCTGAACACCGTCTAGAGGTGTACCCGTGAAGTAGCCCGTTACAATTCCAGCGCAATCATCTTCAGATATTTCTATGTTTTCAAATGAAACCGTATCTGGAGAGATATAAATATCTGTGCGAATTCCAACAGAGGGAATATTATGAGCATGCCATATCCCTCCGGTTCTACTCATCACGACACCAGCAGGCTCTATCACTTCAAATTTAATATCAATTGTACAGCCACACCCCTTATCTGTGGCTGTGACTGTAATTGACTCTTTCTCCCAATGAGCAGTCAAATTAACAGATAGCCCTGAAGTAGCACTTAATGTGCTACTGCCAGTAATAGACCAATCGATTCCTCCAGTTGCATTCGTGATTTGTAATTTAACCATCTCTCCCACACCGATATCTTTGCGAGTTCGGTCTGCAGGTGCAGTCACTACTGTTCTGGATGTAACTACCAGGTGCCCCCCCACATGAGGAGGGCCTGACGGCGGAGGAGCTGGCGGCAAAACACCTTCACCAATTTGTGTCATCGATTAATACCAATATATTTATAAAATTTACAGCCGAAAAAATGCGATACGGCCCAATAATTTTTATTATGACGGGAGAACACCACTTCTACAACCAATCAGATGTATTGCATCCCAGAAAAATAAATTACACAAAAACACAATTTAATACACTATGACGGGGCTGAAAATAAAAACCCCGTTCTTGGATATGGATTGGTCGCCACAAGATCAAGACAAAGCCGCCGCGTGGGAACTGTATGTCGAATTATTAACCCGCATTGCGACCCAACCACTTGCAAACGACCATGGCGACGAAAAAACCGCACTTGATAGCGTTTATTCATTGTTCCCAATAACGCGGGATGTGATTAAAAGTAATGGGCGGCAATGTATCCAGTTTACAAAAATAGCGGTTGTGGTTCTTAATCAACGTATACGCCCTTTCACTGCAAAATGGCACAAGCTGTCAATTGAGGGGGCTTTTGATGATGATGCACAATGCCAGACCTTCAGAAATGAGTTGCAAGCATTACAGGCTGATTTAGGTGTGTACACCAAAATGCTGGCTGATATGGCTGGTATTGAAGACCTGACTGAACTGGAAGACGAATAGCCATGGTATCCACAGCAGGGCTAAAGGGGCTTTGTATAAATTCCCAACTACAGGAACAGTGATTGAACTTTCATCCAATCACTTCAGTATTTATCTACAGTTCAAATTCATCGTATGACCGGGCTATGTCATCCGCTTCAATACCTATGTATCGAAGGGTCACCCCCGGTTGAACTGTGGTTCAGCACCGTGGAAATGTGTTCAATGGGTTTACCGTAAACGCCAAACCAATGACCCCCTACACAGACCAAACCCAATACGATAAATTACCCCCTCCATTAAGCGAGCAGGTAATATGACAAAGCAGCGTAAATACGATTGGCCAAAACTGATCGAGGCATTGAATCAATCTGGTCTAATACAAACGCAATTCTGTGAAGAAAATAACCTTAACCCCAAATACTTTTCCTTAAAACGCTCAAAGCTTCTTTCTTCAGATAGGCCAGCCTTTGAAAAAGCCGTTATTGAAACACCGCCGGAATCCCCCGTTAGCCTGACCATCCAGGTTGGACGCTGTAAAATACACTGCCCGGATGCCATGCCGGTTCAATCCTTTGCCGCTTTGGAGCATAGTCTCTTATGATTAGCTGGTGTAATTCAGTCGATGTCTATTTACATCGTGACCCGGTGGACTTTAGTAGTTCAGACTTGACCTGACAGTTACCCATTTTGACATGGTGCCTGTCAGTTTAGATTTGAGCTAAATTCTTCTCAGTCCAAATCAGTTTTCCATCAAGCAATGGCTCAATTGCCGCTCTACGGCGACATAAATTTCTTTTTTTTCTCGTTGATAACGGTTGTCTCGCTTTAAAGCTTTTTTAGGTAATACGGTAGCTCTTCCAAGTTATTTTTTGAAGTACCATCTCTATCTGTCCTTAGATACTTTCCTTTAGGCCCATTGACTACTCGAATTTCAGTACATCCGCTCTTCCATGGGACGTAATATGTATGAGTACCACTCAACATCGGCCTTATATCGAGGAGACCAAAGCTCTCTGGGTCTACACAATTTTGTAATGTCCCCATCACTATCTTTACCAGTTTTCAATACAGCTCGGCCAGCCATAGTTTTTCTCCAATATTCGTTTGTAAAAATTGTTTAAGGTTAAAAAATATTATTTCGGCTCGGAAGCTCTCCCTGCCCCGCCACCAACAAGAACACCAATGAGCAATGCAAGAATTTTTAGTTGAGGGCGCGCAAGCATCCAAGCAACTGTTATATGCATCCACTGGACCTGTTTATTCAACGTGAACTGTCCTGCCGTGCTTACTTACGCTATGTCGATGACTTTGCACTTTTTCATGACGATAAAAGTCAATTACTGAGTTGGAAACATAAGATCATTGAGAGGCTTGCTTCACTTAGGCTGCGCATTCACGAAAATGCTGCGCATGCGATTCCTTGTTCTACCGGCATTCCTTGGTTAGGTTTTGTGGTGTACCCCAATTTTAAACGTATCAAAGCACGCAAGGTAACCTATGCCCGGCGTCGACTGAAGGCTGCCTATGATGCCTATCTCGCAGGGGAAAGCACATTTGCCGAATTCGACGCAGTGGTTCAGGGCTGGATAAACCACGTTCGCTATGCGGATTCCTGGCATTTACGGGAGCAGGTATTGGCCCCTTTCACCCTGAATCGCTTTGACTAAAAAGTATTTTATACGCCAATTAAAAAAATTAACTGCGCTGCGCGCAGTGATCGGAGGTCAGTGATCAGAAGATGGGGGAAACAATACAACTCGAAACCCCAGACCGTCGTTGCGGTTGTCTGGTATAGTGTCGCTGCGACAGGCGGCCCGAGCGTCCTCTGCAAGACCGCCCCACGCGCCGCCGCGAATGATTCTGCTGCCAGTTTGTTCTGGGTGATCTCGACTATCTCCATCGAGTATTGGATACTTCTGACCTAGGCTAGATGTCCACTCCCACACATTGCCCCCCATATCATAAAGCCCGGTTTCGGGTGTCGCGCCCGCCCTAAACAACCCCACAGGTGAGGTTTGCCGCAGATGCCATTGGTCCGTATTGGCGCGAGGGGGGTTACTTAGCTTATCGTCCTCCTTCCCCCAGGGATAACGTCTGCCCTTCGGCCCCGCCGCTGCGGCCTCCCATTGCGCTTCACTTGGCAGGCCAAAGTGCTGACCTGTTTCGCGGCTTAGCCAGGCACAATAGGCCCCTGCTTCGTACCAACTGATGCCAACGACCGGCTGGGTGGGCGCATTAAAGCGGGGGTTGTTCCACTCTCCCGGTTGTCGGTAAGTTTGTGCTTTACATTCCCGTGTTATCATTTCTTCGAGTTCTATTTTGCTGTGTTTCTCAATATTTTTTTCCCAGATTTCTCGGGTATTTTGCGTAATATTTCGTCTCTGACATGCTTCGTCAAAGTTCTCTCTCAAATCGTTGTACAGGGATATTAATTGCTCTTTCCGCTCTGTACTTTCCAGTTCCCCGCGCTGCCATTGCCCAGCCGCGTTAGTTTGCCACAGGCTTTCGTCTTCATATCCGCCCGCGTCGATAAAACACGCCCATTCTGCATTGGTTACGGGATATTTAGCCATCTCAAAAGCAGCTAAATTGACTTGGTGTTTGGGCTTTTCGTTCTTATCTTCCGTGTCACTGCCTATGGGGTAGGAGCCAGCAGGAATACAGGCCAATGAGGGCAATATGTAAGACGCTTGGTTATTTTTTTGCACGAGTGTAAACCGTGGGTCACCGAGGTAACCCAGTTGGGTGCCCGCCTCCAAACAGGTTCGAAGGTCTGCCTCTGGGTCGTAGCTTAAACTCAAAAGTTGCTGCTGTAAGGTGTGTTTAAACTCCCCATCGGTGAAGGCTGGTTTTTGTACGATTTCAGGGTGCTGCGCACAACGTGCCGCCAATACCAGATCCTGCTCCGCCACGCGCGCGATAAAGCCTTCTGCGTCATGGGTAATTGCTACGGCATGTAGGGCCGTTTCTTCCCAACCGCTTTGTTCTCGCATCGGTAAGGGCTCGCTGATGCCAATGTTCTGTATTTTGTCGTTCAGGCTTGGCGTGACCTCGTCCCGCCGCCAGGGTTTGGCAAGCATTGCCAATTTTTCACTCCGTGCCAACTCGTGTGCGGCCAAGTATTCTTGCAGCAAATGGTGTTGAAATTTATAGCCGCTGGAGTGTGTTATGGCCGAGGTGTGTTCATTGGCTGCGTCGAGGTCGCTGTCTTGCAGCACATCCAGGTCGTGAGCTAACTTTAAGAATGCGTCCAACGCCTCTTCTGTATCAAACAACTCAACCAAATCCTGTTTGAGTTCGTCATAGTGTCGACGCCCCTGGCGACCTCCGCCATCTGCGTTTTGAATATTCCAGGCAATTTGCGTTAGCCCGTTGATAAAGATATTTGTATCAGGAAAGCAATGGGGTTGTATCAGCCATTTGTTTTGTTGGGCAAACTCCAAGCTGCGCTTTGAAAAAAAACGCTGGAGAATTTCGAGTTGTATGTGGCCTTTATCGGTGTTTTCTCGTTTCAAGGCCAGCCAGATCATACCGGCAATTAAATCCGATGTACCCTTAGAGAGCCGATGACCACGCGCCACATATTGCTTAACCGCCAAGGATAAATAAAAGGGCGTTTTTAACTCTAATGTTTTTATCTCTATGAGTTGTTGATAGAGCGGTTCCCAGTCACTGGGTAAAGATGCTTTCAGGTACTCTTCGATTGTTGTATCTGAAATATCATCAATACGGATTTGCGGTACCTTTAGGCCGTCAAATTCGGAAAGTTCTCCTCCGTAGTCCGCTGTACGGCATGAAAAAATCACTCGCGTATTCGGGTAGTTGGCGTTCAGGGTTTTTAAAAATTCTCGCCACTCAAGTAACTTTTGCCCATGCTCATCGCCTGGAATACGCATTTCATTCAAGGCATCCAGAAGTAAAACCACATGGTGTGTTTGTAGCAGCTCCGTTAGTGACGGTAAGCTCGCCCCTTGCGTACGAGGGCTACTTTTACTTGCCCACTCGTTTTCAAGCCACTCTAGCGGCGACAGCGCCGCTTCCTCTTTAGGCGGGTATTGGTTCAGTTCAGCATAAATGGGGAGGCATTGATCCGTTATGGCCGATTGTTGTGCCCCCTCTGGCATAACCTTAATAGCGTTCTCACACAAGCACTGCTCCAAATGTTGCAACAGTGTGCTTTTTCCGTTTCCTGGACGACCGATCAAGATAAAAGCCAAAGGGTCTTTCTGGCCCTCTAGCAGGTCTTCCAAATTATGGTAGTTGCAGATGTCCATTTTTCCGAAACGACCATTTTGATCTTCTTTACCTTGATCGAGCCACAGAGATAAATTAACGAAGTGCTCATTTACATCCAATTTCGTTCTGCGCCAGTAACCGTAACGTTTAAAAAAATAGTCGCCAAGATGAGTGATTGGATTGCCAACGGTTTTCAGCTGTTGGCTGTCGATACTTTCGCCTTTGCGTAGGCTTTCGACTAAATTTCTTTGCACGGGGTTAAGTGAAAACTCTGCCTGCAAGGCATTTAATTGGGCTTGAAGCAAGCCTATGATTCCCGATATTGAAAGGGATTGATCGTACCCGTCTAATTGCAGCAAAAAAGCTTGTTGCTTATCATTCAAACCGTTTCCGATACCATTCGGCCCAACATTCAGGTTGATTGTCAGGTTTTTTATCAGGTTTTTTATCTCAACAATATTTTGGGTGTCGAGTGATGTATCGCGGTTGTTAATATCCTTCATGAAAACAGCCTTGCGACAGCCTCCAGAGCCACACCAAAACTCTTAGCCAACCCCGTGACGCCTTCTGTAAGTAATTGAGCGGATTTTATTTGACGGGTGAGCTTGGGGATATCCGGCTGTTTGCTCTTTACTTGTTCAATGGCGTTGTTCACTTGGTTTTGCGCCCCTTCCGCATCGTCCTGATCTAATTCCTTTGATTGAATGGCCTTGTGTATTTCTTCCTTTAACGCATTGAGCTGCGCGACGAATTCGTCGTTATTTTTTATTGAGGAGGAATGGGTTTCTATTATGTTTTGCGTGCCAATCGTCGTGTTTGTATTAATGATATCGCCAACCATTATTGACTTCCCTTAAATGAGTTTATGAAGTGGGTATAAAATGCAATTGGAACGATATATAGTCTAGCCCAGTAGTGGCTATCAATCTAGATTAATGCACTACACTTTAATGTGGCGCAGTAATCCACAGCCTTATTCTCTATCTGTTTAGCTGGGGCAATCGTTTATTCGTAAGCTTGTTGCTGGTTATGAGGTGTTTTTCGTTGGCTTGCTGGAGTACATCAGTCGGCTGCTTGTGGAAGAAAGAAGACGCAAGCCTATTCCAATCAAATTACTTGAAACTTTCGATCTTCAGGTATTCAGGTATTCAGGTATTCAGGTATATAGTTTCGCGTCAAATGGTAGCCAGAAATGAAGATAATCTTTACGCGAAAAATAAGAATGGAACCTATTTCAACGCTAATTGGTTTGTAGATAAAGATATTTTAGCCGCCCCCGACAAGCATCGGTCTCTTAAGACTATTGGAGAGCGCTGCTGACTAATTCTACTCGAATGATCGACTACGAATCTGGCGCCATATTCGACCTGGGCATTTTCAGCCGTACACTGGATGTGAGTCCATCCGACAGGCGATAAATTGGCAATCATACTAACGACTTTGGGTTCATTCCGTTTTTCGAATGTTTTGATAAGCGTGGAGAGAAGAACCGAATTGTAATAAATAATGCAATTGGCAATGACTCGAACACAATCATTCCATTGTTCGATCTGATAAGTCGTCTCCGCCTCTAAATTGATTGCCGCTGATTGAGGCGATAGAGGGTATCGCAGTGTGAAAATTGTTAACGAGGTAGAAATCCTTCTTCCGAAACCTCCGTTGAAAAAAGATAATCGGTACCAGCGGGATAAAAAGCGTAAGCAATGTCGGCAACGTGCTGTGATCGAACCGTTGATTGGTCACTTGAAACAGCACTATCGTTTATCGAGAAACTTCCTGAAAGGCACGTTAGGCGATGAAATCAATGTCTTGATGTCAGCGTGTGCCTGGAATATAAAAAAGTGGATCAATGGTTACCTTGCTGGTATTTTTTGTTCTTTTTATTCGATTAAAAGTAGTGTTTTTATAGCCTATAACGCCTTAAGGGCGCTCACTTGGTTGTTGTGTTTCCGAGTACGAGTATTGTGAAGAGGGTGTCTTTTGATTCTAAGCGGGCTTGGGAGGCGTTCTATTTGAAAACGGGGGGTTTTCAGGCCCGACTAATTAAAATATGCAGAGTCATTTAATACTCGACAATGACAACGATACACCTCAGCATACGGCTTCTCAAAGCCTCTCAGAAAAACCTGATAATTTGGATAAAGCTTTTGTACCTGATGGACCTGGAAAAATAGAACGGCTTGAAAAATCAGGAAAAACATTTAGTGCATGGTTGTTCGATGAAATACAACATCATTCATCACCGAATCACATATGTAAGACACAGGACGGCTACGCCATTTCAGACCCAGAAATTTTTAAGGTCTATAGCCGAATATACAAAGGTAGAAATTGGCAAGAAATAAGAAAAGATTTTTTAACCATGAAATGTCATCAAGAATGCACGTATAAAGTAACCTTTGGCGCGAATTTAACTCATAACGCACTGCTAATAAGTGATCTTGATTCCCTTTCAAACCTACAGAAACCAACCGTAAAGAAGTACTGAGGACTACAGCTAGGCTAAATTCACGTTGATACGTAGGTTTTATTTTTCTTTTTAAGATACCCCTCCTCGACCAATTCATCTAAAATTTGTTTTACTGACGAATACTGTATCTTGTATTCTTTAACAATGTTTCTTACGATAGGTAATGTCTTTCCCTTGACTAGATCGTCTCGTAATATGTCTTTTTTTTGGGAACCAAGAAAACGATCGCCATTGAAGTGAATCATGTGGTCTGGATTGTCAGCAATCCAAACTTCAGTTTCCCAAGCAACATCCGCCGCATTTTTTCTAAACTCCGCACAATCTGGAAATGCAGTCACATACACAAGACCAACCTTACAGTCTTTGAAGGCTTCTTCAAGTTCAACCCAACACTTGAGCGAAACGAGACCATGACTTGTAACGGCTTCGATTAAAAATAACCATTGACGATCTTCGTCATACACTACCACGTCCAGCAATTTGTCATGTAATATTGGTGGAACACCTAATGATTCTAAATAGTCGGCTTCCAAGAACATTAGCTTTCCGCCTTCGTTACGGCTACTTGCTGTATCACCAATGTACAAAAGGCAACCGCCAGCCCCAACAAAGCGGGAACAAAATTCATGTACTATATCTGCATGAAACTGGTTATGTTTGCCGGGTGACAATTTGATAGTGTCACCGTTGGTAAGGTCATGAACCAGGTATAAAAAGACGACATTTGATTGTTCGAAAGAAAATCCGTTTAAGACCCAATGCCGGAGGCAAACTGCTTTTTGACGATACAGCGTATCGTTTTTCCTGTTATGTCACGAACCTGGATTTACCGTTAAATCACATTTGGAATATGTATAACGCGAGAGCGAATTGTGAAAACAGGTTAAAGAACTCAAAGAAGATTTTGGTCTGAATCATTTTTGTATGCAGGACTTTTGGGCCACCGAAGCATCTTTTCGATTCATCATGTTGGCTTACAACCTGATGAGTTTATTCCGTCATTTTGCACTTCAATCGAACAACAGAGCGACGTTAGGCACGTCCAAACTCCTATTGCTTTGCATTAGGAGCTTGGACGGTTAATCACTCAAATAAAAAGGTATTGAAGATCTCTTTGCCGGTGAATAAACGCGCGTGGATGACGGGAATCTTTTCCAATATCCAGCAAAATGCACCGCCTTTTCAATTTTCTAATGCATAAACTGGATTAAATACATTAAAATTTCAAAAAAAAGGGAGTAAAAAAAATCAAACACTTACTTTTTAATATATAAGATACATAAACAGCGAGGAAGTAGTTGCTATCACATTGATAAATATAGGGTTTATCACTATTCTAATTGCAGGACTAAAGCTTATTGAGGAAATTTTGGCGGTTTAAATGACTTCAAGTGTAAAAAATATTCATCACTAGCCTAGATATTTTAATTTAAAATTGTTAACTTGATCACGTTAGTTCAATTATTGAACACTTATAACAATATTTTAAAGGCCGTTATATTCATATAACCAAATAGGTGTCGTAACTTATGAATAGCTTTGTATCTGCAACCAACTCCTTTGCCGAACTCCCCTCTTCCCTGGCAGCCCCCTCTAGCAGTCCGCCTACGAATAGCGAACATAGCTGGAATGAAATACGTTTCGCTGAGATGTCCGGCTATGATTATATTTTTCTTCCGGAAGAAAGTATTTCTAAAATAGAAAGCGCAGAAAAAACGCAAATATTTTTAGAGAAGATTCCTGCCCTAACCCATGATGACTACTCTCGTTGTATTATTGTGGGTTATAAAAACAATGGCGCACTCGGGCTCGTAACCTGTAGAACCGACTGTGAATGTGCAGGAGACCTTGTGATTAGTGTAAGCCGACAGCGACTCGATAACAGTCCTCAACAGGAGTTCCTACAAACCCTGCTTGATCACAGTGAGTTCTTTTTTTACTAGAGCTTATTTTTCGTGCTTGGAAAGGCAGACAGTATATGGTCCGCCGGAAAATACACCAATAATGCTGATAACTACTTGGTTCACACTAGGACCTGTTAACTCAATAAAGCAGTAAAGTAATAAATAGCGATCAGTAAATACATAGCGATCAATAGTAGGCAGATGATTTATCCGAGTGGTCAGTCATATCCCTTACCCCTTTCAGTTCTGGGACTCTCTCGATCAAAGTCTTTTCCACCCCTTGTTTTAACGTCATATCCACAGCACTGCACCCCTGGCAACCTCCACCAAACTGAAGTACTGCGTACATATCATCGTTCACTTCCATAAGGCTGACATTACCACCATGAGAGGCTAGCCCTGGGTTGACTTCGTTATACAGCACGTAGTTAATCTTATCTTCAATGGGACTATCGTCATTGATTTGCGGCATTTTTGAATTGGGAGCACGAATGGTTAACTGCCCGCCCATTTTATCCGCAGAATAATCGACTTTTGCATCATCTAAAAAGGGCACACTTTTTTGCTCAAAGTGCGCATTAAACCCATCGAATTCCATAACCACATCGTCTTCTTCCGAGTCCCCTGGGCGACAATATGCAATGCAGGTTTCCGCCTGGGGTGTACCTGGGTTGGCAACAAACATACGTATACCTACATCCTCACCTTCTTGTTTAGATAGCAACTCTGTAAGGTATTCTTGCGCCGAAGCGGTAATATCAACATTGACCATATTTTCAATTCACTCAACGAGTAATTAATAACCTAGTAAAATTGTCGGGTATGTTACCAGAATAGGCTTTTAAAGCCTACTGTGAGTCGTAAACTGAAGAAGTTACTATCATAAAATCGAACCCTTGGCGCGAAAACTGGTAGAATCCACAACTAAATCAAAATATTTTGATATAGGTTGTTAAACATGCAGTATGTCCGTTCCCCAATCGCCGATCTTTTAACCAAACACCTTGAGAAACGTATTCTGATACTCGACGGGGCAATGGGAACAATGATCCAAAGCTATAAGCTGGAAGAGCAGGATTATCGGGGAAGTCGATTTAGCTCCCACCATGTTGATGTGCAAGGGAACAATGACCTACTTTCCCTAACCCGTCCAGATATTATTCGCGCGACACACATAGAATACCTCAATGCAAGTGCGGATATTATAGAAACCAATACATTTAATTCTACGCGCCTATCCCAAGCGGATTACGAGCTTGAATCTATCGCCTATGAACTCAACAAAGAATCTGCCGCTTTAGCCCGTAGCGCAGCAGATGAAGTAGCAACACCTGACCGTCCAAGGTGGGTGGCTGGCGTATTAGGCCCAACCAGTAAAACCTGTTCTATTTCCCCCGACGTAAACGATCCGGCGGCAAGAGAGGTTACTTTTGATATTCTTGTTGAGAATTACATGGAGGCAACCAAAGGTCTTATCGAGGGTGGAGCCGATATTATTCTTATCGAAACCATTTTCGATACGCTTAATGCGAAAGCAGCCGTATTTGCGGTAAAAAGCTGCTACGAAGAAATTGGCTTTGAGCTGCCCATTATGATTTCCGGCACCATTACCGATGCTTCTGGTCGGACCCTTTCCGGTCAAACTACCGAAGCTTTTTATAATTCGCTGGCTCATGCCAACCCAATTTCAATTGGTCTTAACTGCGCTTTGGGCGCAAAAGAGCTGACACCCTACGTAAGCGAACTTTCTCGTATCGCCGAATGCCGGGTTTCCGCTCACCCTAATGCAGGGTTGCCTAACGAATTTGGAGAATACGATCAGAGTGCTGCGGAAATGGCCGAGGTGGTAAAAGCGTTTGTTGAAAACCGTTACCTCAATATTGTTGGCGGCTGTTGCGGAACCACACCACAACATATTAAAGCTCTAGCGGAAATGGCCCAAGAATACTCTCCAAGAGTATTGCCCAGCATAGAACCAGCTTGTCGCCTTTCCGGTTTGGAACCGTTTAACATCACTACAGATTCGCTATTTGTCAATATAGGTGAAAGGTGCAATGTAACCGGCTCTGCTCGTTTTAAGCGCCTCATTATTGAAGAGGATTACCCCACCGCACTCGAAGTCGCTTTAGCGCAAGTTGAAGACGGCGCTCAGGTAATTGATATCAATATGGATGAGGGAATGCTCGATGCAAAAGCGGCCATGACCCGCTTTTGTAATTTAATCTCTACTGAACCAGATATTTCGCGCGTACCGATTATGGTGGACTCGTCCAAATGGGAAGTGATCGAAGCCGGGCTTAAATGTATTCAGGGTAAACCCATCGTTAACTCTATCAGCTTAAAAGAAGGTGAGGTGGAATTTTTAGAAAAAGCAAACCTCTGCATAAAGTACGGTGCGGCGGTGATAGTTATGGCCTTTGACGAGCAGGGCCAAGCGGATACCGAAGCAAGAAAAACCGAAATTTGTAAACGCTCCTACGACCTTCTTACCCAAAAGCTTAGTTTTTTACCTCAGGATATTATTTTCGACCCCAATATTTTTGCGGTCGCCACAGGAATTGAAGAACACAATAGCTACGCAGTGGATTTTATTAAGGCTACACAGTGGATTCGAAAAAATTTACCTTATGCAGGTGTATCTGGTGGTGTGAGTAATGTGTCTTTTTCCTTTAGAGGAAACAACCCCGTTCGAGAAGCCATCCACTCCGTATTTCTATACCACGCCATTAAAGTGGGCATGAATATGGGTATTGTCAATGCCGGTCAGTTGGCCATTTACGATAATTTGCCCACAGAACTTAGAAATACAGTTGAAGATGTCGTACTTAATCGTTCAGGTGACGCCACTGAAGCACTGTTGGATATTGCAGAACAATACAAAGGTGATGGCAGCGTTCAAACTAAAAAAGAAGATGTATCTTGGCGTAAAGAACCCGTCGAGAAACGCCTTGAATACGCATTAGTTAAAGGCATCTCAACTTATATTGATGATGATACCGAAGAAGCTAGGCAAAACGCTACACGCCCTCTGGATGTAATTGAAGGCCCATTGATGGACGGCATGAATATTGTCGGCGATTTATTCAGCGACGGCAAAATGTTTTTACCTCAAGTAGTAAAATCCGCTCGGGTAATGAAACAAGCTGTTGCCATTTTGCAGCCTTATATCGAGGATGAAAAGAGCGAGGGAACACAATTCAACGGTAAAATACTGATGGCCACCGTAAAAGGCGACGTACACGATATTGGTAAAAATATTGTCGGTGTAGTATTACAATGCAATAACTTCGAAGTAATCGATCTCGGCGTCATGGTACCTTGTGAAAAAATTCTCGATGCGGCAGAAAAGGAAAATGTTGATATCATTGGCTTATCTGGTTTGATTACTCCCTCGCTAGATGAAATGGTGACTGTTGCAAAAGAAATGGAACGCAGGAAAATTAAAAAACCGTTACTTATTGGCGGTGCAACCACCTCTAAAGCTCACACAGCCGTTAAAATTGACCCGCAATTAAATATCGACCAAGCTATTTACGTACCCGATGCATCTAAAGCCGTAGGCATTGCAACAAAGCTTTTATCCGAAAAATCTAAACCTGAATTTATTGTCACAGTTCAAAACGAATATGAAAAAGTTCGTATACGTCGTGCCAAAAACAGCAGTAACCGCAAAGCAATTAGCTACGAAAGTGCATTAGAAAAAAAACTCAAATTAGATTGGAATCACTATTCCCCTCCTAAGCCAGCATTTACAGGTAGCAAAACCCTGTTACATTACCCATTGGAAAAACTCGTTGATACCATTGATTGGACACCCTTTTTTATAAGTTGGGACTTAGTGGGAAAATACCCAAAAATTCTAGACGATAAGATTGTTGGCGAAGCCGCTCGAAATTTATTTGACGACGCGCAAGCTATGCTGAAAAAAATCGTCGATGAAAAATTACTGACGGCAAATGCTGTATTCGGCTTTTGGCCCGCCAATTCCAATGGCCAGGACGATATTATTGTTAAAAACGAAGACGGCACAGAGTTACGCACACTTCATCATATTCGCCAACAGGTTGCCAAATCCCAAAACGTCGAAAACTTTATCTCCCTTGCCGATTTCATCGCCCCAGAAGATTCTCAAACCACGGATTATATCGGCGGTTTTGTTGTCACGACAGGTATTGGGGCAGAAGAACTCGCCAAGTCCTATGAAAACGCAGGGGATGATTACAGCTCTATTATGGTTAAGGCTCTGGCTGACCGTCTTGCAGAATCCTTTGCCGAGCACCTGCACCAACGGGTGCGCACTGATTATTGGGGGTATGTTACTGAGGAAAGCTTCACCAACGAAGAACTCATAAAGGAAAGCTATGCGGGTATACGACCTGCCCCAGGCTACCCCTCCTGCCCAGATCACACGGAAAAATCCACACTGTTCGATTTATTGAACGCCGAGAAGGCAATAGGCGTTAACTTAACAGAACACTTCGCAATGTACCCTGCGGCGGCTGTCTCTGGCTGGTATTTTGCACACCCAGAAGCAAAATATTTTAATACCGGGAAAATAGCCAAAGATCAGGTAAATTCTCTGGCAAAGAGGAAAAACATGTCAACTGAAGCGCTAGAACGATGGCTTCAATCTATTTTAGATTATGACACTTAAATTCTTTTTTGGCTTTTTTTTGTACAAAATATCCGCAAATGATTGGTTGGTCACATTTTTACCATAAAGGGTATAACTTAACCTTTGTGGTCATATTTACATCCTATACTAACCCTGAAGGTGAGAAAAAGCCGTAAAGATTCAAACCTTCGCCGTAACCATTGGTGCCCTACCAAAAGTAGCTACCCAATAAAATTAAGTCCGAACTGGAGAAGATCAAAATGTTTAGGAAGCTAGGCGTTTTTGCAGCATCACTACTAGCCGTAGCAGCTTTAAATATCCAAGCCGAAACCGTAACAAAGGGTGTAAATAACAGCGCCCAGACCACGGTAGAAGACTACAAAAAGCTGAGAGCCGTATGCTCTGTATCAATAGGCGAAGGGCGAAAAGCCTGTTTTAGTGAACTTAACGAGTTAAATGCTCAATATCGAACAGCCAAACAACGACTAAGCAAAAGCGCTACAGAAAAGTCTGAGAATATTCATCTAGTCAGCTTTGTAAACTAAGCATCCAGGTTAGTTTCCTTTCAAACACAAAAGCACCCGACATAGGGTGCTTTTTTTATGTCTCCAAACACCCCTTTGCCTTATACTCCCGCCGCCCATATAAAACCAATATCTAGGGAGCAATTTGTGAGCAAAGCTAAAAACACTAAACCTAAAGGGCCAAGTACATTGCATCTTGTTAAAACTGCGTTTGCTGCGGCGGTAGGGGTTAACAGTGAAAAGAACCGGCAGGAGGATTTTGCCCAATCAAGTATCGTTCCCTATATTATTGCTGGAGTAATTTTTACCGCTTGTTTTATTTTGACATTAGTCATAATTGTAAGCTTGGTTGTATAGCCAAAAAGGGGGTGTTTCTCCTCTATTAACCACCACCGCAGCCTCCTCCGCAACCACCACTACACCCGGAAGTCCCACCACCACATCCTCCCGAGCATCCACACCAACCCCCGAAGAACAACCAATATGAGCAGCACAAAAATGATTATTTTCGTTTTCTAGGCAATTTAAGCTGTACTTAAACCCATCAGAAACATCCAGTAGCGCATCCAACGCAAAAAGTAGAGGAAGTCGATGTGAGCTCTTTGGTTGGATATTTTCACGAGTACAGCAGATTTTCCAGGCAGTTTTTATGCCTTTTTGCGCTATAGTAGGCGAGGTCATAGCTTCAGCAGGTACATGATGTAAAAAGCGCCCAAACGCTTTATCACAGAAGGTTTCGTATTTTTTTGTAAATAGAATAAATTCGTGCCACGCACTATCCACCGCTTGAGATGGCATGGACACCATTTTATTACCCGCACTATGACACAAATGGAAATATTCTCGCAGGCCATAAATAATCAAACCAACCTGCTGCTCGCTCAGATTTGAGTATTTTTCTACTAATTTACTTTTGATCGATTTTGGAAATACATAGGTGTTTATCCGTCTCTTTTGTTTACTTAACAAAAATCTTCGCTGAAGCAGAAAATAAAAAAGCAAAAACCCCAGCAGTGCCAAAAAAACAAAAAATAGCTTTTCCATATATAGCTCTCTCTTTAGCTCCAAGAGTGAACAACCGTCATCATAAATTAAATTTATATTGATCAACAGCCATTTTTATTTAAAATTAAACGTTTGTTTGTTTTGAATGGGCATAAAAAAAGCCCCCTTTTGAGGAGCTTTTTTTAACATTCTGTTTGATGCCAGACTATTGACCGGCAACCCAGAAAACGCAAGTGCTAACAAAGATCAACACTAAAGCTATGGCGGCTATAGCATCAGCAACGCTATCGCCTTGCTCCATCATTTGAATATCGTCTTCCATTTTCCCCTCCTAACCCTTCTCATTATTGTTTGTTAGAAATAAGCGTTTGATTATGGACAAGTCCAACAGTTTCGCTCTAGATGCCATTCAAACGAATTTTCAGGTAAGAATCAAGCCTTTTGCGTATACTTTAACGATTTAAGTTAGCTTATGGCGCCAGCGAGATCGGAAATACTTCCCATAAATTGATCACTGGCCCTTTCCATTTCCTGAAACAAACTCAACGCCTCATCGCGGGAACCTCTAGACGCAGCTTCTAGTGCAGAAACACCACAAGAATGTACTTTGTTGTGGGAATCATCAACATACTTATAAGAGCTAAGCGTACTGTGAACATGCCCCTCTCCTTGTAACCATTGTCCAAATCGGCAGGAAGCAGCGCTTTCTACAGAATTTACATCGTAATGTCCGCTATGGAAGTTAGAGTAGATACGAGATTTCCAAGCTAAGTGGTCAAATTTTGCGGTATCTAAAAAGCCCTGGTTAGCACTTTGCGTAATCACATCGTGCATTCCATGAGAAAGGTCTAAAACACGGCCAACCGCATCCAGAGTTTGCTCGGAATCTGTTGACAATGTCTCGCAACGTGCTCTCGTGCTACTTATTCTTTCGTCAGTTTCTTGTGTATCTTTTTCGATCTGCCCAACTAGGCTAGCGATCTCACTACTCGCTTCACTAGCTCGTTTAGCAAGCGCCCGCACTTCATCTGCCACCACCGCAAAGCCTCGGCCTTGCTCACCGGCACGTGCTGCCTCAATTGCCGCATTTAAAGCAAGTAAGTTTGTTTGTTCAGAAATATTGGTAATAATACCTACAAATTGAGTAATTTCGTTAGCCACGCCTTTTAACCTGGAAACACTTTCATGGCTCGCTTCTGCGCTATCGGAAATATTGCGCAAGTCAGTATTAATATTCTGTAATGTAATCGACGTTTCATCATAAACATCGCCGTCCTTACTCAGTTTATCTTTCTGCGCAAGCATCTTCTCGGCATTACCTGATAATGACTGACGTATGTCATCCAAGCCAGAATAACTCGTCAGCACTAGCTGAATTTCCGTTTCGATAGATGAATTGTGGGTATTTTGCAGTTGCTGTTGATCGCGGTAGGTTTGGAGTTGCATGTTTAACTCTTCAATTTCTGCGCTTAGCGATTTATTCTGACTTTGCAGTGAATCTCTTTCTTCGCATACATATTGCAGTTCTTTTTTACTTACAAACATTAGCAACCCCAAGCAATACTGATTTTATCGTTCAACTCAATAGGTATAACGGCATATGCCCTTTTAACTTAATAGCACCAGAACGGCAGATTCTCAAAGTTAATCTTCATAATAGATAAAACTTATTACCTATATTAGTGAAAAAAGCCTGAAATCAGCCTAACAGGCGTGGGAATTCTTCGTTTTACAAAAGATATGCTGTATCCTTCGATTCCCTTGTTTTTTGGCACCTATTTAGAGATATAGCGGGCCTGATGCATAATATTCAATATGACAAAGGTACGAATAATCCATGTACGTTTACGACGAACATGATCAAAAAATACTTCAAGAACGAGTATCCCAATTTCGCGGCCAAACCCAACGATACCTAGCAGGAGAACTCAAAGAAGAGCAGTTTCTTCCCCTTCGGCTACAAAATGGTCTCTACGTACAACGATTGGCCCCTATGCTCCGTATTGCAGTACCTTACGGTATGCTCAATGCCGTACAACTACGTAAATTGGCTTATATTACCCGCCACTACGATAAAGGTTACTGTCATATCACAACTCGCCAGAACATACAATTGAACTGGCCTCGGCTAGAAGAAGTACCTGATATTCTCCAAGAGCTTACTGAAGTCGAAATGCACGCCATTCAAACCAGCGGTAACTGTATTCGCAATGTCACTTCAGACCAGTTTGCAGGTGTTGCAAAAGACGAAATTATCGACCCCCACCCCTACTGTGAAATTATTCGCCAGTGGTCAACACTTCACCCTGAGTTCGCATTTTTACCTCGCAAATTCAAAATTGCGGTATCGGGCACCAAAGGCGATCGCGCAGCGATTCATTTCCACGATATTGGACTACAAATAGTTAAAAACGACGCAGGTGATACAGGCTTTAAAGTCCTTGTCGGCGGAGGACTCGGACGAACCCCAATTATAGCAAGTACAATACGGGAATACCTGCCCGAAAATGACTTACTTACCTATTTAGAAGCTATCCTCCGTGTCTACAACCTAAAGGGACGCCGAGATAATAAATACAAAGCAAGAATCAAAATTCTTGTTAAAGCAATGGGGCCAGAAGCTTTTGCCAAAAAAGTAGAAGCGGAGTGGGAATACCTACGTGACACCCCAACGTTACTTACCGATAAAGAAATTAATCGAGCAAAAAGCTTTTTCACTATTCCAGCCTATGAAGATACCTGTGAAGAAGAAGCCTCCACCCTACTTAACGCTCAATCTCGTGATAATACGGCCTTTAAGAACTGGTTAAACCGTAATGTTCAGTCACACCGAGTAGACGGTTATCGCTCCATAACCTTATCACTTAAGCCTACAGGGGTGGCTCCCGGTGACATCACCGATAGCCAGCTAGAAGCTATCGCAGACCTAGCCGAGAAATATTCCTTTGCTGAAGTACGCGCCACCCACGAGCAAAATATTGTGCTTGCGGATGTGAAAGCCTCACAGTTACTCGACCTTTGGCAGGAAGCGAAAACAGCGGGGTTTGCGACTCCCAACATCGGCACCCTAACCGATATGATTTGCTGTCCTGGTGGTGATTTCTGCTCTCTGGCCAACGCAAAATCTATCCCTGTCGCAGAAGCGATTCAAAGACAATTCGATGACCTCGATTACCTCTATGACCTCGGCGATTTAGACCTCAATATCTCTGGCTGTATGAACGCCTGTGGGCACCATCATATTGGCCATATCGGCATTTTAGGTGTTGATAAAAAAGGGAAAGAGTTCTATCAAGTTCAGTTGGGCGGCAGTTCGGGTAATGATGCCTCCTTAGCGAAAGTACTTGGACCAGCCTTCTCGCGTGCTGATATGCCTTTTGTTATACAAAAATTAGTAGACGTATTCGTCGAAAACCGAATTGAAGGGGAAACCTTTTTACACACCTACCGACGTATTGGTCATGACAAATATAAGAAGCGTGTCTATGCAAAAGCTAATTAAAAACGGGCAACCTGCCGAAAACTCATGGAACCTCTTAAGAGCTGATGAGCTAACGAGCGAACAAAGTCAGGGGAATTGGATTTTACCTCTTATTCTTTTTAACCAATTAGCAGAGCAAAATAAGCTCAATTGCGGTAGACATAGCGTTTGGCTAGCCAGTGATGCCAATATCTCTGATATAACTCATTACACAACCAATTTAAAAATTATTGCTGTAGATTTCCCTGCTTTCGCTGATGGCCGTGGTTTTTCAATCGCAAGAATTCTTAGAGAACAATACGATTTTTCAGGTGAAATCCGCGCTATTGGGCATTTTATGGAAGACCAAGTCTATTATCTAAGCCGGTGCGGATTTGATGCCTTTAGCATGGAAGACGGATGTAATACTACCTCAATGATTGACCGCTTATCTGACTTCAGCGATAGCTATCAAGCCTGTGTGGATGAACCTCAACCATTGTTTCGCAGACGAACCTAAACCCATGAAACAATGCCGAAAAATAAATGCCAGAAAATAATAGGGGCTGCTGAAGAAATTCAGCGGCCTTTATATTTTGTGAGTTCGTCTAAGCTGCTAAAATGAAGTTAGAGTTGCTGAACGTCAATATTTGCTTATGAAGCAGCCAATCCGCCCAAAATTAAAGCCAAAATACCAAAACGAGATTTTAAATGGACGGAGCAATACTCGAAACGTTTTTTCTTATATTTTGCGGCTCCGCAATTGTTGCCTCTATTGCTCTCTACAGCCGTCAACCTCTCTTAGTCGCGTATATCGCGGTGGGCGTTCTACTCGGACCTTTTGGCTTTGAGGTATTCAAAGACGTATCTTTTATTTCCGAAATGTCCCATATCGGCATTATATTTTTGCTCTTTTTACTCGGCTTAGACATGCAACCCAAAGCGCTTTTTGCCGTCTTAAAAAAAGCCATTAGCGTCGCCCTTATCAGCAGTGCTTGTTTTGCAATCATAGGGCTCTGTATTGGCCTAGCATTTGGTTTCAGTACAACTGAATCAGCCATCATCGCTATGACCACCATGTTTTCCTCAACGATTATCGGCATTAAATTACTGCCAACCACTGCTTTACACCATAAACACACAGGGGATTTAATGGTTGGCTTGCTGTTATTACAGGATTTTCTAGCCATTTTGTGCTTACTGGTACTCCTAAGCAGCTCGGAAAGTAACTTCCAGGTAAAACCACTGCTTACCGCAATAGGAGCGTTACCACTACTGGCTATAAGCGCTTATTTATTCGTGCGTTTTGTTCTGATCAAATTAATTTCAAAATTTGACCGTTTCCATGAATATATATTTCTATTGGCCATTGCCTGGTGCTTAGGCTTAGCTGAAATCGCTGAAAAACTACATTTATCGGCAGAAATTGGGGCGTTTATTGCCGGAATTTCCATCGCAACCAGCCCTATTTCGCAGTATATTGCGCTCAGCCTTAAACCTCTCAGAGACTTTTTTCTCGTACTCTTTTTCTTTGCTCTTGGCGCACAACTTAATATCGGGTTGCTTCCGCAAGTGCTTATTGCCGTTTCGATATTTTCCGTTTTAATTTTAATACTCAAACCCACTATTTTTTATTTTCTTCTACGTCAACACAGCGAACAGAAAAATTTAGCCTGGGACATTGGTTTTAGACTAGGGCAAATTAGCGAATTTTCTTTGCTAATTGTCTTTGTGGCTATATCAAGGAATTTAATTGGAGAGGAAGCATCTCTGCTTGTGCAAGCGACGGCAATAATTACTTTTATCGTATCCAGTTATATCGTTATATTTAACTTCCCTAACCCTATTGCCGTTTCAGACAAATTGAGAAGAGACTAGATACTCTATTCCATAACAGGTTTGGTTTTATTGGAAGAGTAGCTCTATTTTGAAAAACAGGTTTTATTTAAAAAGTGGCTCCGCACTATTGAGAGGAGCCATCTTTTTGTTGTTAGCTAAAAAACTTGGTATTCATTGATTGCCAAATTTTTCCAATAACCTTATCTATTGCCGCCTCAACTGAAATTCCCAATTTTTCTTGCAAGGTTTTCTTAGTCGTGTATTTCACTTCAAATAGATGAGTATCATTTCTCAATTCAAAAAGATACTGGTCGGAAGTCATAATTTCGTCGATTAAGTCTTTATCCAACGCTCTTTTACCAAACCAAATTTCACCTGTAGCCACCTCTTCCAAATTGACTTTAGGTCTATGATCTGCAATAAACTCTTTAAACAAAACATGAGTATCTTCCAAATCTTCGACAAACTTCTCCCTACCCTTATCGGTATTTTCACCGAACATGGTAAGAGTACGTTTATACTCACCTGCCGTAAGCATTTCATAATCAACGTCATATTTTTTCAATAAACGGTGAAAATTGGGTAACTGCGCAACAACACCTATAGAACCAATAACGGCAAAAGGAGCGGCTACAATTTTATTTGCCACACAGGCCATCATATAGCCGCCGCTTGCTGCCACCTTATCCACACACACAGTAAGCGGAATACCACTAGAAGTGATTCGAGCAAGTTGACTAGAAGCTAAGCCATAACTGTGAACCATTCCACCAGGGCTTTCGAGTTTTAGTACCACTTCATCTTCCGGCTTAGCCATGGACAGAATGGCCGTCACCACTTCTCGTAACTGTTCGTTTTCTGACGCTTTCACATCGCCATCAAATTCAGCAATAAAAACACGCTTTTTGGTTTCTTCTTCGTCATGAGTATCATTTTTAGAGGCTTTCTTAGCCGCTTTTTTCTCGTCCTTTTTCTTCTGTTTCTTCTCTTTCTCCAGTGATTTTAATTCACTGTCAGATAAAACTGCATGTTTCATTGTGTCTTCATAATCGTCATAATCGTCATTTAATTTCTTAACTTCGATATGACCGTCATCTTGAAATTGATTTTTCATTCCAGCAGAAATAATCAAAATAATAACTGCACCAATAGAAATAACGATTGTCACGGCTTTGGCTAAAAACAAGCCGTAGTCAAATAAGAATTGCAATTCTGACTCCTGAATATTTATTCGATAATTTTGAAGTTTATTGCCAATGCTGAACTGCGTCTTCGGCAACTTTATTAAGAGGCTTTGCGGTAAGTCCATTGTGAGTTAACGACAGTTGATAAAGCGCGCCATCACCCATTGGAAGATAAGTTGCACTACCATATACCGCATCTACCCATGAGACCCACCCACGATGTGCTTGTAACCAAGCCCAAGTGTCCAAACCATAATCGCTGTATTTTAGTTGATGTACCGTTCGCTCCTTCCGTCTTTCATCTTCCAGAGAGTAATAGCGTCCACTTAGACGGTCTAGCCTGTAAGCAGGCTTGGCTCCCATAGCGCTAAACATGCCCAACCACCTAATGACTCTTGCATCGACTTGCCACTGGTCTCCACGTAGATCGTAACTCTCTTCAATGCCTTCCTCCACATACATCAACGTCAGCTCATAATGCTGCTCTTCAATTTTTTGGAAACTTAATGTTGCCAGAGATTTTTCCGCGAGGAGTTGTTCGTAACTCGATAAATCCAGAACAATAAAAACGGCTGTAACAGAAATGACCAATAAAACTAGGCCAAAACATCCACGCACCCAACTGAGAAACCAGCCAGTGCGAAAAAGCAGGCGAACACCAAGGTAGGCAGAAATAACGCCTAAAATGATTACAATGCCAGAAGCTGCGCCCCAAGTCATAAAATGGCCACTCAAATTGAGAGAAAACTGATCATTCTTAAAATTATTTGTTGATCCTACCCTGCCTCACCATTGGGGACAATACTTATTTGACGTCGTCAAACTATGCTTTTCGTGTCTTAGTGGATACATTTCTAGAGGTAACCGCCAAAATTCAGTATGCGTTAACAGATGACCATAGCACTAAAATCACATTTATCAGCAAACCCTGAAAAAATGGATGGCAAAGCGAACCCGCCCCCACATACAACACCATCAGCTTATTGGATACCCCAGCGCCTCCAGCCCCTCTACAGCAAGTTTGAGTACCGACTCTTCCATATGTAGAGTCCCCGATGCAGAATCCAGATAATATTCAATGGCAATAACGACGTCAGCAAAGGTTTCCAACAGCTCTTTAATTGCGGCTGGAGGGTTTTGATCCAGTAGTACCTCGTCCACAAAAGCGGAGCAGTTTTTAAGGATGGAGGCAGCCTGATCCTTTCTCAACATAATCAGCCCACCACGGACGGTATTGAGTGTCTTAGAAATGTTCCTAATATGGCCAGTATCATAGTTGGATTCAGAAAACGCATTTAAAGCTCGTTTAGTCAGCGAAAGTCCAGCTTCACATTCCTCGACAACAATTTTTTGTGCGCAAACCAACTCACTTGAAGCGATAATGTCTTTTCTAGCGGTCGCCGTTGCGCCATACGTATTCTCGTTAGCCAAACTTGCATGGTCTAAGGTGCCGAGAGTACTTTCGATATAGAGCAACGTATTGGCCACTTCATTAAGCTCATTTGGCGTTGGCCCCTCGGAACCTGCCCAGCCACTGACACGCTCAATCTCTTTCTTCAGTGTTTCACTGGGTCCACTTAAACCAGCAACAGCGAGAATTTCCGCAACATTGTTCAGTGTCTTAGTAAATCCAGGTAGGTCATCAATTTCTCGAGTGGTTGTCTGCGTGGCGTTCTCAAGTATCTTTTTAGTATTAGCGAGTTCAGTTTGAAGCACCTTCGCCAATGAATTCACTGTATGCACACTCGGACCATTTAAAGCATCCCTTTCCCTGGACAAAACACGGTCAGTATAAGGGAAGCTTTGTAGGCCGAAGGCAATTTTAATTTTCTTAATATCATCGGTTTCCTTACCCGACAGCACCAACAAGTAAACAAGCTCTTTTACGAGAGATTTCGGTGGTTCTGCATCAAACGCCACCTCACCAACTTCATGAAGTTGCTTAATAATTCGATCTACTCGACCCAATAGCAGCTTTCGGGATTCAACCACTTCCATACCTTCGCTAATAAAGGCTTCGAGCATAATATTTGTCAACCACCACAAACTAGACAAAGGCTTGGTATGAGCAGCAATTTTTTGTAGGCGAATGCAAGACCGACGCATCAAAGCAATAGAGTTTTTAACCTGTTTCTCTTGGATATACCCCAACAATCCAACTTGATACATTTGCCGTAAACGTCGGACAGTGGATTTAAAGCTTTCGGGTTCGATTTTAATATGATCACAGGGAGGCACCTCAATCTTACCAAGATTAAAGTGGAAAAAATAACTCTCGGGATAGGCCGCCTCCCCTCTCAGCTTTCGCAAAGAGTTAATCCAAGGAATAAGGAGTACGGGTATTTTTCGTTCAGTTTGCTGAATATATTCCAAGTAACGGGTCATCACAAAGAATACATTACTGACTGCCTCTAAGCGTCTGTCGAACTCTCTTCCACTACCACCAGGTACAATATCATTGGCCGTTTGTAAGAGTTCCTCTGCTAACTGGCAAGCGCCTTTAAACTGAATAAGGCGTAATATTCCAACAATTTGCTGTACTCCGTCTATACACGCCTGCAAGCTTTCTCCGTTATCCTGTTCGGTAACAAAATTTTCAAGATGTCGAGCAGATTGCTCGATGGTCGCAACCAATTCCTCGCGTACCATGTTCAAAGACTGGAAATTAACAGCGTCCATAGGGTTCACGTTCGCATAACTCCGGGCATTTAGAATATGTTCTGAAAATGTGTAGCCTTTAAAGAAACCTTACGGCTACACCACCCAAGTATTTTTAGGCACTAATTCTTTAGTTACTTTTAGCGCCATTAGCTAAGTATAATACTCTTTACTAAAAAATCTTTACTTTTCTTAGGGTTAGGCCACTTTCTTAAGAAAAGTCTTGAATCGTTCACATTCGCTTGATTCGCAATCAATTTGCTCGCAAGCCGCCCAAACAACCAAAATAATTAAGAAATTAGCTTGTTACTATTGATTTTTGCCCCCATATAGTTCATTTTCCCGTCCTGCGCGAACCAACTTAAGAACCAACTAAATAGTGATTAAATTAGTTGCCGGTAGCTGCCCTCCCTTTATTCTTAAATATTAGGCTATTCTAATCTCAATCATGCTCAATATTTAGTCTACACGAACAAACTTGCTCACTGTATTTTTGGGGACACAAAATGCCACACTCGCTAGGCGCCATTGCAAAAGCTGGAGCTTCGAACTTTCTAGGTCCATGCGCCACTTGGTACAAGCAGGCCATTATTGCCTTTTTAATCATCAATCCCATTGTGTTTGCATTTAGCCCGTTTACGGCGGGGTGGCTTCTTATTGCGGAGTTTATCTTTACACTGGCCATGGCATTGAAGTGTTACCCTCTTCAACCAGGTGGTTTACTTGCAATAGAAGCCGTTGCAATTGGTATGACCTCTCCTGGTGCAGTTCTGCACGAACTCGAAATGAACATGCCCGTTATACTATTGCTTATCTTCATGGTAGCAGGGATTTATTTCTTAAAAGACATGTTGCTATACGTGTTTACTAAGATTCTCCTGGGGGTTCGATCAAAAATACTGCTAGCTTTTCTGTTTTCTGCACTTTCAGCAGTACTATCCGCTTTTCTCGATGCCTTAACTGTCACGGCAGTTCTAATAAGTGTTGCCGTGGGGTTTTACTCGGTTTACCACAAGTACGCCTCCGGCGATCAGTCTCTAGTGGATCACGACCACTCTTGTGATCGTTCGATAAAAGGCCAGCACAAAAGAGACTTAAAACAATTTCGCTCATTTTTACGTAGCCTTACTATGCATGGTGCAGTAGGTACGGCATTGGGTGGAGTATGTACGCTAGTGGGTGAGCCTCAAAATTTACTTATCGGAAAACAAGCCGGTTGGGAATTTATTGAATTCTTTATTGTTATGTCTCCCGTCTCAATCCCGGCTTTAATTGCGGGTTTGCTCACCTGTATTGCCCTAGAGAAATTCAAAATTCTCGGCTATGGCGCCACTTTGCCAGATAACGTTCGCGCAATCCTCAATGAGTTTGATACCGAAACAACCGAGGCGTTAACTCATGGAAACAAAGCAGAACTTATCGTACAGGCACTGGTCGCATTAACACTTGTATTAGCCCTTGCTTTTCAACTTGCTGAAGTGGGCTTAATCGGCTTAATGGTTATCATTTTATCCACTGCATTCCGTGGAATTATTGATGAACATCGTATTGGTCACGCATTTGAAGAAGCCTTACCTTTCACGGCCTTACTAGCCGTATTTTTTTCCATCGTTGCAGTTATCCACGATCAACACCTTTTTCAACCAATTATCCACTTTGTCCTCTCCATGGACCTAGAAATGCAACGCCCCATGTTTTTTATCGCTAATGCCATGCTTTCGATGATTAGCGACAATGTTTTCGTTGCCACGGTATACATCAATGAGGTCAAAGCTGCACTGGACGCAGGCACTATATCTCGCAAACACTTTGAAGGCTTAGCGATCGCAATTAACACTGGAACAAACCTACCAAGTGTTGCAACGCCAAATGGCCAAGCTGCATTCCTCTTCTTACTAACATCTGCGCTTGCCCCTCTTATCCGGCTTTCATACAGTCGAATGGTCCTAATGGCATTGCCCTATACCATTGTTTTGGGTGCGGTTGGTTTAATCGCAGTAACCTACAACCTCTAGTAATTTAAGCAATACAAATATTCAAAAGCCTCTTCATACAAGAGGCTTTTTTTTGCGCTATTTTTAACGTAAGCAACAATAAGAACAATAGTATGACTAACCAAGGTTATCGAATCTTTGATGAGGCAGTATTGCGCGCTACATTATTACCCTAGAAGGGTCTTGCAAGAAGACAAGCCAGGTGTTCGAGACAAACCGACTTCTCGGCACATTTTTTTAAGGCTATAAACCGTTCCAACAAAACGCTTAAATTTACTTTCGAAATGTTGGGACATATATATCCAATGCTTTGGGTCAATCTCTAAACGGGATAAAATAGGGGGAAGGTTTGATGGGATCACACCACGTTTATCGTCACGAATATGTCGCCCTGTCCAGTCTACTAATTCAAGGTAGTCATTAAGTGTAAAAGGCAAACCTGCTGGCATATTCCTCCTTGGATGACCGACAAAGGGAAATAGGTTTGAGGGTTGTTGGTTTTTGTGGTTTGGATGTGGGGATTTTTTTGCTTTTTCCGCTCTTAATTTAACCGAGGTATAATCAGATTTTTCTGGTGTGGTTGCCATTTTAGCGCGGATAGGGTTCAGGTCTACATAGGCCATACAGGCCGCTAAGGCTTTTTCGTCGAGCAGTGCTTGAGACTTAAATCGCCCCTCCCAAAAACGCCCTGTACAGCCGTCTTCGGCATTGGCTTCACGGGCCACATATTCATTTACACACCGAATAAACCAGCTTATGTCCATAAGTCGGCCACGCCAGGTTTCCACAATATCGTTTAAGGCATCTCGTTCCGCTTTGTCTAAAGACTCACCACGGATATATCGGCGACTTAATAGGTGCCCTTTAAATAGGGTATGCCATTGCTCAATGATTTCTTCGGTACTCCAGGCCGTGGCTTTATCCGAATCCACATGCAGCACCACATGGTAGTGGTTATTCATGACCGCATAGGCACAAACATCAATTGAGAATACGTCTTGCAGCGCTAACATGCGATCTTCTATCCACTGACGGCGGTACTCGTAGCTCTTGCCTGTAATAGGGTCTTCGCCACACAAATACGCATGACGAACACAGCGCGTCATGCAGTGATAATAGGGGGTTGCGTCTAGAGAGACTTGTGATTCACGGGTTTGGGTCATATTGAGCTTATTGTATTTTGTTCGAGATTGGAGGTCAAGTTATTATGGGTGTCCTATTAATATTCGAAATATTCGATATTAATATTCGAGAATACGTCTTGCAGCGCTAACATGCGATCTTCTATCCACTGACGGCGGTACTCGTAGCTCTTGCCTGTAATAGGGTCTTCGCCACACAAATACGCATGACGAACACAGCGCGTCATGCAGTGATAATAGGGGGTTGCGTCTAGAGAGACTTGTGATTCACGGGTTTGGGTCATATTGAGTTTATTGTATTTTGTTCGAGATTGGAGGTCAAGTTATTATGGGTGTCCTATTAATATTTTGTTCGAGATTGGAGGTCAAGTTATTATGGGTGTCCTATTAATATTCGGTGTCCTATTAATATTCCCTTTAGCTGTTAACGCCTTTGTCTGTTGCGTTCGGAGTCAAGGGTTGGTATGGATGTCTTGGTTAGTGCAAGTCCATGTTCATTGCCTTGATTTAATTGCCTATAGAGACGTTAACCTCCGGGCTTGTTCAACAATGAGATATGTCGCGGCAAGCGCGACATATCCTTATTTGTTAGGCTTCATTTAACACCTCGGATTATTTGGCTTTCAACGTACGAATTAACTCATTATTATTTTTCAATAAATCAGATAAAGCTGCACCCATAGGAGCTTGAGCTGCTACTTGAATCGAAGTAAAGGCATTTGAATTTACGGTACCCCACTCTAAAATCTTTTCCATTTCATCAATATCAATTTCGCCTTTTTTTAGATGAATATACAATCTAAGAATTCTATTTGCTCTCCTTTTTTCATAAATTCGTTCTGATTGATCAAGTTTTGCTTTACTTTGTTTCCATAAGGTCACGCCAGTTAAAACGAGCAAGCCATAGGCAGTAAATGATTTTATGATTGCCTGAATCATTCCGACACAATCACCACTCTTTAGGCCACCTAAACCTCCAGGATTAATATGTCCAAAGACATGTAAAAATGCAATTATTGCTCCTAAACTAAATACTCCTAGCCCTAAAAAATAGAGTATCGTTCCTACCCTTTTATGTTGGTCAGCTCTTTCAGTAAGAAAAGATATATCATATTCGACAAATAAATCCGTAACGGCTAAGTTTTCATTTGCAGATTTTTCATAGTTTGAATAATTACTCGCATGATCTTTAACATTTTTGATTGCTTCGTATCTACTTTTTAGTCGATCTGTTGCCCCAACAAAGTCTTCCTCATCGTTCATTAGATACTCCTTTTTTCGATTATTTGACGGCCTAACGCCTTAAACACCGGATTGGTGAAGCTGGCGGCTTTTTTGCGTTTTTTTTGCAAAAAAGGTGACAGTTTTACCAAGTCCGGTGATTTTTCTTGTTAAGTGGCGGCACGCTACAAAATATTTGAGGTAAAAACTTAACTAAACACTTGCGCACAACCACTACTAATTTACTCTAAACCACCCGAAGCTGTACATTCGGGAACGAACACACAGTGGTGGCCAGCTCATTTAACTCTACTACTCTTCCAGTTTTAACCGCATTCAACTCAGTGCGACAACGATTTTTGTAAGTGTAACCCCGATACATGCTCTTGGATTCTTTCTATACGTGGCACGAATTTCACGTGGCACCAACATACAAAACGCACAAGACCTGATACACACACCGGGTAGCTAAGGGCCTTACAGCCCTTCGCCCCCTAAGAACTGTACGTGATAGTTTCCCATCATACAGCTCAAGCCCTTTGAAGACCGATCATTCTCGACCCACCCATCTGTTTTCAATAATGATTTCATTTTTTTTTTATATTTTTTTTTTTAAGCCGCTACCCTCTCTAATGATGATTTGTTTAGAAAGGCTCTATCTCGTTTAGCCAAACGTTTTTGATTTTCTTCCCTCGCCTCAAAGTAGGCTTTAAAGGCTAGATCATACGGGTTCGCGCTGTTGCGAACTTTTATATGATAACGGATCGGAAGATCCCTAGCTTTAAAAAGTCGTATGAGCTTTTGCTCACCCGATGCCTTGACGTAATAACATCCAAACTCAATACGCCCCTTGAAACGACCACGATATCGCTTTCTGATCCACGCCCATGTTTTTGAACGATGTTCTCGCTGCAGCCAACTTTTGACTAAAGGATATATCTTGTCGTCAACATAGGATAATCGGTCTTTTGCTACAACGTGTCTGTGTGCATAGGCCCAACCCCGTATCACCGCATTCAGCTTTGATAGCAGCGCATAAAATGGAATTCCTCGGAAGGTATTCAGCAGCTTACGTACTTTATCAACCAGCTCTTTGGTTTTTCCATCTCGGGGTTGTATGAGGAGTTTCTGCTTATATTTCCTAAAGTTGAACCCTAGAAAATTGAACCCCTCATCAATATGACTTACACGGGTTTTCTCTTCCGATAACTGCAATCCCCTTTCTGCAAGAAAACGCTCAACCTTAGGTCGAATTTCTTGCTCAAGAACTTCTGGTGTTTTCCCCGTTATAATAAAGTCGTCCGCATATCGGATAATATGCAACTTACTACGAACTTTACCACTGTAACGAGGCACAATAAGTTCTTCTAAGCCATCCAAGGCCATATTACACAATATTGGAGAGATTATTCCGCCCTGCGGGGTGCCGTCTTCCGTCTCGTATCTTGTACTCCTTTCTATGTAACCCGACTTAAGCCATTGCCGCAGAATCTTTCTCGGCAAAGGGATATGCTCCAGCAACCACTCGTGACTGATTCGGTCAAAACAGGCTTTTATATCGGCTTCGAGTATCCATTGTGCGGATGACTTTTGGGCCAGTGTAATAAAACCCTGCTGACACGCGTCATGCAGACTACGCTTCTCCCTGAACCCGAAGGAATGTTTATCTCCTGTGGTTTCTGCAATGGGTTTGAGGCCCAGTGCAAAGAGTGCCTGCATAGCTCGATCGTGAAGTGTGGGAATGCCCAAGGGGCGACGATCACCGTTTTTCTTGGGGATGTATATTCGACGCAAAGGCTGTGCGCGATAAAATTGCGGTTTTAAATCATGAGCCGCCCGCCAATACTGACCTGGCGATGTCCACACCACCCTGTCGATTCCGGCCGTTCGACTCCCTTTATTTGAAACAACCGCTTTGACAGCAAGTAATTTTGCTGAAAACGACCGCGAAAGTATATGTTGAAGGGCTCGCGCCTTTCGCCATTTCTTGTCGCGGATGGATTTTGCAATACGTGTTTGCAGTCGATAAACGTGCGCTTCTACTGCTTTCCAATTTACATTGTTCCACTTCTCAGCATCGCTTGAAGGTGCATCAGCTAACTGCGCCGTCATTTGCTCCCCCTCATAAAATCAATTCCACAAATCTTCTTGCAATAAAGCACCGAGAGGACGTCAGCACACTTTTGTGTCGGGCAAAGTTTGAACCCGTATAACTTCCATTACAGAATTTCATTCGCTTTTTCCTCCATCTCATTGACGCAGAGTCTCAGGCTCCATCACTGGTTACCGTCTTCTTCCTTGAAGGCTCTACGACATTGCCATGTTCTGCATAAATACCTTAACGAGAAACTTAGATGGAATCTGTATTCCGGCAATACGATGTCTACGTACAATCCACGTTATCAAGATTGCACCGAGATTGCTTACCTTTTTGGTGGCTGCCTATCAGTGTCTTTGGCAGTTCTACATCTCACGGAACGTCAACGATTCTTTACTTACGTTCATCTTATTTCTCCATCCTAGCCCCCGACCGCGTAACACTCGCAGTTCCGATTCCCCTCGCGGTTCCTCTTAACAGGGTACATTGTTCCCAGCGCTTCACACCATTTCCTTTTCGCATGGTGGGTAGGATACTGAAGGTAGAACTTCAGGTTGCACTGCTGGATTTACTTCTATTTAATACCGAATATAGATAAATACTCTTAACTAAATAACTACGAAACAGAACCAGCTTACAACATATATTTATGCAACATCACGTCGCAATTAACGCCTGTAGCTTGCGTATTTTTGTAATGTAGCGAAGCGAAATGAAAAAAATATCGCAAGACTACACTTGTTATGTTTTTTGTAAGGCGATGCGCCAGCCGAGCTGAATACGCACCTAAATTTACACTTTAGCTAAGACAACTGATGCCACCACTGCAAGCGTAAACGCTATCAGCGGCGTAAATGCAACAGCAAGAGCTGAAAACAAAACACCAAATGCACCTAACCGCAGATGCAAACTTGCTGAACTCGCCGACTCGGGCTGCGCCATAGGCACTCCTTTATCAACATGACCTCAGTCTTTCAGAACGCTAGGATTGAGGCCGCCCAGACTTTTGCTGCTTTTTAAGATTCCCGCTAATTTTCAGGAAGCAGCAAACCTAGCGGGACTTTTGGCAAGGCACGATTTTCGAGCCTCACTCATTCGCAAACATAACGCCGTTATTTGGGGCTGCCATGGAGCGCCAGCGTAATGGCAGTCCCAGCAGCGTTTTTTGCTGCGCACAACATAACCTTGTTATGCATTTTGGCCACCAACAAAGAAGAACAAGTAAAGCGCTACGAGTGATAGTGATGCACCAGAGAAAACAGCAATTTTTTTACTAACGACTGATTTTCCTGTACCCGCCAGCCTTTGAGCATCGCGCCTGTAGTAACCGTATAAGATAAATAAAAAGACCGGAACTGTTAAGATATATTTGATATTAGGATTAACACCAAGCCCTACGAAGAAACCATTCTCGAACTCAAGAAATTCTTTAGCCCATATATACCTTGCCAAGACTAAGCATATGGCTGACGTAATAATTATTCCTATCCAAGATACTCGTAACTTATTCATATGCATAACAGTAGTATAAACGACAGTTTGTCCAATAATATACTCTATCAGACAACTCAGAATTGAGATAAAAAGGTATATTTTTCAATAAGTTAAACTCCTTTTATTTAGATTCAACCATTATCTCAACTGTCCACTTTGCTGTTTTATTATCCCAAATACACTTCAAATGTCCATTAATAATAAGGGTGTCCGTTATGTCGTTAAATTTATCAAAACTGGACATCCCATTTTTCCTTACTTTTCATAGCGTTACCTATATTTTCCGAGTTTTCCGCATATTTATCTTTACCACTTTGTCCATATAGAATATGGATACTGTATATATTAGTCTATGTTTGCATTAACCGTTGGTGCCTTTCGTCCAAGGCACGCTGTAAAAATTCCTTAGCCGATAATTCAATTCTGGATCTTTCTAAGTTTCGCCTCCAAGCCAAATAATTCTCCAAATATTTTGTGGCAATACCATTAATTGGAATAGCTTAACCAAAGTTCCTTGTGCCTTAACCTAGACAAAGATGATCCTATTTGAGTTGAATGTCTTGTTGCATTCTTTTGAATTATTTTACGATTGAGTTTGATAACCATTTGAGTAACTATATTTAATATCTGGCAGTTACACAGAATTATTTACAGGGTCTTATTTATAGGGTCTTAATTGACAATAAATATTGCCTGACAATTAAATCTCGCTGCAACTGGCCCCATACGCAAAACAACTATAGCAACGGTGGTGCTTCATACTGATTCTTTCTTCCATACTCTCTTTTAAACGGCTTCCCAGTACATAGTCTTCGTCATCATCAACCAGTGTACAAGCATAAATATGTAATCGATTGTTCTTTTTAACAATCATCTTTGAGCTGGCGCACATATAGTGCTTCCTCTGCTCTTCAGTTTGATAAGTTGTCATGCAATGGGTTGTAATATGAGGAATTTCGGGAATGGCTCCGGGCCTAAGAAAATCAGGAAAAGCAACCAAATTGATTGCTTCAGGCAACCCATTCATACTAAATAACGCGCGATACGCGGCTTCAATATTCTCGATATTTTCATTAGGCTTCATATGCCTTGCGATAGACACATTAAACCCATTTTGATGCAGTTTTTTTAAACCTGAAATAGCTTGTTCAAAAGTCCCTTCGCCTCTACCTTGATTGTGTTGTTTCAAATCTGGGTAATCAATGCTAACTCGAAAAGAGATTGGGTGATTCTGCTTCGTCGCTTTTTGTAGCTCCGCTAAACGCTTCAGTGGAGAATGGGTTCCATTCGTTAAAACAAGACAGGGATTAAAGCGTGATGCATACTCAAGTATTTTGATAAAATCTTTGATAAGAAACGGTTCACCACCAGTAAATGAAAATTGCTCAACACCCAGCTCCACCGCCTCATCAATAAAAATTTTTACTTCTTCAAAACTGGGAGCCTGGAGCCGATTATCCGCAGGACTTGCCCCTTCCAAACAAAAATCACATTCTAAATTGCATCGTGTACCCGTGTGAAACCACAGCTCTTTCAATGTATAAGGTTGAATATAACCTCTTGGCTCTCCGCTTGGGGCTGTTACCCAGTTTTTGCTTCGTATCCGCTCCACTAACAACACCTACCATTTATATCAATACTGTCTTCTAAGAAAGGAATAGATACACCGCAGCCTTGATAAATACCATAATGGTTATCAAAGTTACCAATAAACTCGAAGTATTGAGAAAATCTTGTTTGTTTTAGCATTCTCCAAGTATTACCACATACAGGTGAGACTTTACCTTGAATAAATTCGTGATGACCATCTAAATAAAAACGTTCATCATGGTGTTCGATTCCACCTTGATATACCACAGCTTGGCCATAGTCTTCACAGTGAGATTCCAGTTCTGGAAGCTTAAACAATCGGTATGTAGCAGAATAAAAATCAATGCCGGCAATACGTTCTGCTATCTCGGGGTTTTCAATTGTGATAGGTCTGCTTTTTACAAGCCTCGGGTCTAAGAAGCCGGAAGCTTTTGATTGGTTGATAAAATCATTCCAATAGAGGGCTCCGCCTAAGCACTCGCCTAAAATCACAGGGTCATTAGCTAGGTCTACTGGCACTCGTTTATGAGAATAAACATCGGAAAAATAAAATTCGCCCCCTGGTTTCAATAACCTATAGGCTTGTTGAAGCACTGCTTCTTTGTCAGGAGATAAATTAAGCACACAATTTGAGACAATCACATCAAAGCTTTCATCCGCCAGCCCCAATTCATTTAATCGTTCAATATAGCCCAGCTTAAAACTAACATTGGACTCCGAATAGCCAAATTTCTCTCGGTGATAGTCGATATGGCTATTTGCAATTTCAAGTTGCTCTTCGGTCATATCCACACCAATAACCCTGCCCTTTTCTCCTACCATCTGAGCAAGCGCATAACAGTCTCTTCCTGAACCACTGCCCAAATCCAATATATGACAGCCATTTAACTCTTCCGGTACAACAAGTCCACAACCATAGTAACGCATCATCACTTCGTCATGAATATTCGATAAAGCATTTTTCATAAACTGAGGAATAGCGTCAAATGTACAACAGGCATTGGTTTGCAAATCGTCCGTTTTTTTCAATACTTTGCCATAATAATTTTTAATATTTTCCAACATAATTAAAATACCTAGATTTTTTTACAGTTTAATTTTGTCGTTTTGATAACCACTGGTAAAGTTTAATTCTGGATATACGGGTATCATTTTTGACCGAATGTAAAAGTTTTTTTAAATCGTCTTCATTGTCAACATCAAAGCCTGATGTAATTTTATCGACATTTAAGCCTGAATTCTCACAAAGAGCTATCAGCTCTTTCGACAGTTTATTCGTACTCCATGGCAAAGAGTATAAATTTGGCCATGGTTTTTGACTACCCATTAGTATCACGCCACCATCACTTGCATCGCTTATAACAATATCTGAATAAGTTAATGATTCTCTTGCTTCTTGAAAATATTGATCATTTAATATCGGAGAATCCGTCCCGATAAAGATTAAATTTTCTTTACCCTTTTTTCTTAACATACGATCAACGGAATTAATTCTCTCGCCAAGGTTACCCTGCTGTTGAACGATAACCGAGGTTTTCTCTGCATTAATTGCTCGATCACGAAGCCGTTTTTCAACTACCTCTAAATCTTTTATATCGGATATAGCCATTACTGTCTCACCACCCCACCTAGACATATCCTCAATAGTACAATCAAGCAACAAAGAAGCCAATTCTAAGGTGTTTAGTCTTCCAATCGCATTAACAAACCTTTGCTTGCCCTGGTTTAAGCGAGGCCATTTGCAAAATACCACCAATACAGATGATGACACTTTACGTATTCCCTAAATCAGAATTGGCAAGTAATTTCTTCTGCTGAAAACGCAATGCCGCTATTTTAGATAAAATACCAATACCTGCTCCGATTGCTCCCTTTAAGGTTCCACTTATTTTAGATTCGCCTATTCTTATTTTAGAATCTACCGGGTACTCTCCCATTTTAAACCCTAATTGAATTGCTTTAATTTGCATTTCAACTGTCCAGCCATAACGCTTATCTTGCATGTTTATTGTTTTTAAAGCCGTATAGAGAACCGCACGAAACGGTCCTAAATCTGTAATTCTATGCTGCCAAAAAAAATATATCAGAAGGGCTGCCAGTCGATTACCAAAAATTTGAATAGGTGTAAGGGCACCTCTCTCAACTGTTCCAAGAGTTCTAGAACCTATAGCCAAGTCATCGCCATTGACAATGCCTTTTAACAATAAAAACGATTGTTCGACAAAACAAGAGTCATCGCCATCGACAAACAAAACAATATCACAAGGCTTAATTGCATTCAGTGCCGTCAAGCACGCAATGCCATACCCAGGTGTATTCTCTCTGATTACTTTCGCCTTAGCCGCTCTAGCCATTTCTGCGGTTCTGTCCGTCGAAGCATTATCACAAACCATAATTTCATCAATAATTTTTTCACCGTTACCATTGCTCAAAGCCCACAAGTCATTGACCACTTTAGCAATGGATTTTTCTTCATTAAACGCGGGAATAACGGCTGCGACTCGTTTTCTCAAATACATATTTTTCCAACTAGGTCATTAAGTTTATAGGAACCTCTGATTAAGTCCATGATGCCTCTGCGTGACCTGAAGTGTGCAGTTGCAAGGCAAATTTTGCCATTAATGGCCGTAGTCCTTAATAAAAAATTTAACGCCGCAAATGTGCGCTTCAGGCCTCGCCCTTCGGGGCCTCCAGGCTGACCCGCACTCTGCGTTAAACTTTTTTGACAGAGTACCACTATGCCTTCAAAAGTTCGTCTTGATTGCGAACCAGCCTGGAGGCCAGAGGCACTATGGACTTGATCAGAGGTTCCTATATTTTAATCAAGGTCGCGTTTAGCTTATCCAACCGTACAACGTTTCCCGTTTTTCGATCAATTTCACCAAATTGAAGCACTCCCGTTGGGCAAGTTTGAATACAGGCTGAACATCTTACACACTGAGGGTCTTCCATTGGTTTACCTTTATTTGCAAACGCCATAACATCGATTCCCTGATGACAGATATTTGTACACTGGTTGCAACTGATACATTTGTTTTTATCTGCAAAAATACGAAATCGACTAAACCTAGCATAAATATTCATTAGCGCGGCAAGAGGACAGGCAAATCGACACCATACTCGACCGGAGTATTTAAAATACAACCCCACACCCAGTATTCCACCCAACAATACATCGACAGTCCATTTCCAACTCAACGCATTTACCAGTTTATAGTCCTGATTCTCTCCCGTTAGCAGTAAACTAAATGATGCATTTATCCATAAATCAGGGAAAATCCAACCAACAATTCGGGCAATCAAAAAGAGTATGGCAACCAGTAAAAGCATTTGCCCTAAAAAATTGAGTTTATTCCAACCTGAACCATGGGGCATTTTATGGCGTTGGTTATCACCTAAGGTCTCCGCTAGAGCGCCACAGGAACATATCCAACCACAGTAAACGCCTTTCCCATATTTATAGATTAACGCAGGCAATAATATAAAGGTTTGTATAAAACTAATAATTAACCACCCTATAATGGGTGTAGGTGTCAATAGGTTATAGACATTAAGAGGCCAGGCAAGAATAAAACCATAGGCGTGCCAGTAGGCTCTGGGGTGCCCCCATTCGGGCCATTGGTGTGCAGTTAACGCCTCTGGCGAAATGTAACTGGGAAACAAGCTATCTGCAATGTACTTCCCCATTCCGGCATCATAGATACCCATGTACCCCAGCCAGGGTAAAATAATTTCTGGTAATAAAAATAATGGTATAAACTGAACAAAAAATAAGACTCCGGTTTGCACCTTCACATAAGGTGTCTTTCTCCGTCGAATCCGTTGCCAGCCAAATATTGCAATACAACTCGTATACAATACGGTGTAGTAAAAGGACCGGCTTTTCATAGAAATAGCGATGGTTCCAATAAGTGTGGACCTGTCACTCACCTTTGCAGCCCACCAACTTCCCATATCGGAAAGAATATGTGGCATTTGATCAGGAAACGATACTGAAGCCCATAGATTGTTTAAAAATCCATAGTTTTTCCAATCGTACAAAAATACAACGAATAAAAAGAAGAGGAAAAATAGCCCCCAGCCAGAAAAGGTTGATTCACCTTTAATTTCTATTCCACTTCGCCTGAAAAAATCGAGTGGCGCTTCCCGTCCAATAAGCGATAAAATAGCGTCGTTTTCAAAACTGGACTGCTCACCATTTTTATGAAGAATGGATACATTTTTTTCTTCAATTTTTTTCACAAACGATGAACGCATAATGCCTATACGCCCTTCTTGTTCCAATTTTAGGACAGCATCTCTATTTTCTGGTTTTGCACGGGAGAATTCTTCATTTCTATAAACAATTTTTATATCTGAAAGACTTTTATCGCTTCTATTTTCTTTCGAATGCGATAATTGACTGTCTGCTATAGCGATTACGCTTTCTAAAGCACTGTCGCCACCACCAACAACGACAACTTTCTTATTCTTGTAGGTTTCAGGGTCATGTAACCGATTGACAACTTTTTGATTATCTTCCCCTTCAACATTGAGCTGCCGATAATTACCAGATTTGCCAATGGCTAGGATCACACGATGCGCAAAAAAATCATGCTCTTCAGAAGTAACAATGCGAAGCTTCCCTTCTTTGCGTTCCACATGCAAGGCATTCGCTTTCACTTTATTGAGATTACTCAACTTAACTTTTGAGCTGAGGTTTTCAAAGAGTGCTTCCTTTACGTTATCGTCTTCACCAAATTGTATCTCCCCTTTAGGGATCATGTCCGTTGGGTAGGTAAAAATAGGTTTTTTATTAGGAAAGTTTTTAATTGTGGAAAAATCTTCCGATGCCTCAAGTAGCAAATAATTTACGTTTCTTTTTTTAGCCTCAAGTGCTGCGGAATACCCACTTATACCTCCCCCAATAATAATAACATCGTATACATCTTGCTTGTCTTTATCTGCAATAAATTGCTTATCACTTGCAATATGTTCTATAGCCCGTGCGCCCGAATCTGCTGCGAATTTTAACAGTGGTATGCCTGTAAGGTCACCCACCACATAAATACCGGGCACATTTGTAGTTCCATCTGCATTGACCACAGGAAGTTTTTCCATTTTTCCCGAAGGCCATTGACCATGTAACCAATAAAAATACCGATTAACAAGACTGAATATTCCCATTATTAATTCACCATTCTCGTTGTATTTGAATAGCGATTAAAGAAAAATCGGTATTCAAAATAAGAAGATACACCCCAACCTACAGCAATAATAATTAACGGCCAAACCGACGGTTGCCAGAGGCCACGACTCACAAAGCCACCAAGGACTTCGTAAGTTAAAGGCACGCAACATATCCAAGTCAATATAAACGGCCTGGGTGCAATAGCAAGAAGAGGAACCAAGACCATTAGATACCAAGGAAATACAACGGGGCTAATAAGCAGTACCAATGCTATGCTCCATGGCAATAGAGGGTTATCAACATACATATCAAAACTCTGTTTCCAGGATCGATATGCTAAGGCTATTCCCCCTCCCAAGAAAGTAATTAATACTGCCCACAACAATAATTGCCCCTCTAAAAATAGCTCTAGTAAGCTAAATAGAGGGGAACCAAACCGCCACTTCTCAAAAAAGATACTTATACTGCCCACAGGAACTAAGCCTATAACGAATGTTATGCCATAACCTAATACAACGGTAATAACAAAAGCTCCGACTAATCTAAAGCCTTCGGTTAGTTTCTTAAGCCCAAAAAATAACGGGACCATTAACATTAGCGGAAGGATTTTAATCAATACACCCAAAGCAATAAAAACCCCTGTAAGTAGTAAACGTTTTAGATAAAAAAAATAGAGCGCAAAAGATACTATTAATGTAGATATTGCATCAACATGCCCCCCTATTCCTGTTTCCAGAATTAGTAATGGAGAAAGCCCTACCAGGGAAAGGTGCCGTAGCCTACCCATTTTTTTAAGCATTAGAGCCAAAATAAATACGGTAAGTATCCCGGCCAAACCCACCATCAGCTTCCACACAAGATACGCTTTTTCAGGCCCAGCTACGGCTGCGAGAGAAAATAAAGCAAGTGAAAGAGGAGGGTAAAGTGTGGAATACTGAGTATGCTCTTCGGGTGGTGACCACTGGGCTTTTAGTTCTTCGAACTCAAGAGCATTATGATTTGTCTGATAAGGGTCGTAACCTGATAGTGCAATTTTACCATCAAATAAATAACGATCCACGTCATTTGACGTATAGGGTTCAATAGGAATTAATATGACTCTAACTAATATAGCAATAATCAGTAGTAACCGGACATCATTTAGGGTTTTCGATTTAGGGGCACTCCACCATGCTAGTAGCATAAAACATGTCATGTAGCTATACTGAATCACAGTAAAACTACCTAGGTAGGCTAATTCAGCATTACTTCCATTTACAAGAAATTCACTTAAATAAACACTCAATACTACGCCAAGTAAAACCATATATAGGCTAAATGTATGAACTAAGTTCGAATCTTTAGCCTGAAAGAAAAAGGGCATACTTACCCCTTACTCATCTCGAATTGCCTTTTTAGTGTATTGGCAGCAGTACTCAAAAACCCAATAACTAAAAGCAGTAAAAATGGTAACATAAGCCATAATTCATGGTAGAGCCCCCAAATAAAAACAATTAAATACACTATCCCTAATAGAACTTCAAACCCACCCCCTTTTGGGGATATTGCCTGATAGAACCCAGTGTTCACTATGGATTTCTGACACAAGCCTTTCGCAATACCGTCAATTTTAATTTCTTCCTCTGCGTACCCCGCTTTTGGCGTTCTCACAAATTCACTTTGCTGGCCTGCCAGGGCTTCAACGGCGGCTTTGGCATTATTAAAAGCTAATTGAATACCAAGCAGTAAAACTCGAGGCATATTTTTTAATGCACGTAATTTAGAGCGGTTTAGTGCAACTTGCCCAAAAAAGAAATAAACCAAATGCCCTCCAGACGAAAGTAACAACATAGGGAAATCTACCCACAAAATATTTTGCAAATGCAGGTGATCTCTTACCACTAAACTCGGAATCAAAAACAGCGTGGTATCGAACAGCATGACAAAATAGGCAAGGTTATTAGCCAAATGAAACGTAGATTCTACTTTATATCGCAATTTAATCTTGGACGCCCAAACTTGCCGCAACATCTTTTTCATAACCTGTATACCGCCTTTTGCCCAACGATGCTGCTGGCTTTTAAAAGCGTTCATATCCGCAGGTATCTCACCCGCACACTCAATATGATTTAGGTAAACAAGTTTCCATCCCTTTAATTGAGCCCGATAACTTAAGTCGAGATCTTCTGTTAAGGTATCCGCGCTCCAATTACCTGCATCCACTATTGCATCTGTCCGCCAAATTCCCGCCGTACCATTAAAATTGAAAAGCGCATTACTAGAAAAACGTACATGCTGCTCTAAGGCAAAATGAGAATCCAACATCATCGCTTGAGTTTCCGTCAAGCGGCTATCATAACGGTTCAGATGCCCCCACCTGAACTGAACCATGGCAACCTTGTTATTCGTAAATTGGTGAATCGTTTCTTTTATTATCGACGGAGCGGGTATAAAGTCAGCATCAAAAATAGCAATAAATTCACCGGAGGCTTTGGGCATTGCCTCCTTAAGGGCTCCCGCTTTAAATCCTTGACGGTTGGTTCGATGGATATGCTGAATATTTATTCCTTTTTCAGCGTAGAAGCCTACAACTTTGGCAACTAGATTTTGAGTTTCGTCAGTAGAGTCATCGACAATGTGTATTTGTAGTTTGTCTTGGGGGTAATCAATGCAGGCTACAGCATGAATAGCTCTTTCGGCTACTAGCCGTTCATTGTAGAGGGGTACTTGAATGGTTACTTTTGGTAGAGATGTAAATTCATCCGGCTTAGGAGGTTGAACTTTTCGGTATATCAGCCAGCGAATAACCATGGATAGCCGGTGAAGACCAAAAAGGCAGAGAATCGTTAACATTAGATAATGTAGAGATAAAAAAGCATACCCCAAATTTACCATCTCAACCTACTCTTAGCCGTATTACTTATTTAAAATCAGAAGACTTTGGTTAAGCCAAGCTCCACCCCATCACCGTTTAAGGTATTGTCCCCTGCTATATCTTGTCGGTACGTAAATTCTATCCCCCAACGGCTTTTATTTTTCTTCGAATTACCCAAGTTCCACCCTGCGGTTAACTCCCATTTGGTTAGGTCATACTCAGAGGCCATAGTAAGATTACTATTGCTATTACTCTCTGTATCAGCGTTTTGTGTATCGGCGTTTTTGACGCTAATAATGGCGTCTAGTTTGGTTCGAAAATAGAGGTTGTCATTAGCAGAAAACCCATACTCGAATAGATAACGATATTCATCCGAAGGAGACTGAGTTCGATAACGATAGCCTGCCTCAAACCCTAGATAGCCATAGTTATTTAGGCTCTTGCCCAAGAGAATACGCAGTTCATAATCTTCTTGCCCATTACCTCTGGGCAGTTCATCCTTTTCATCATAAAGATAGGGAAGTTTTGTCAGCAACGACGTAGATAATACAAAAGGGTCTGATAGCCATTGGTACCGAACACCAAGCTCAACATCACCCAACCCGCTAGACTCAGTGGTAACGCCTTCACGGTCCATCTGTTCCAATTGCTGATATAGAACGGTACCATAAACAGCGAGATTTGAAGCAAAGCCATATTCCCCATAAAAAGAGTAATTTCGACCAGAGAACTCAACAGCAGCGGTATTCTCGCCAAAGAATTCCGTCGCTTCATAGTTGGATACCGCGTATTTAGTATAACCAGACCCAACTTCAGGAACCCAGGCTCCAGCGAAAGCCTTGTTGGCCACGAAATAAAGAAATAACAGTAACCAAATCTGTTTTTGCGCTACCTTATACTTCACCACAGTCATGTTCACTCCTCATGTATCACCAAGCCTCTAATATAATAGTTAGTAGGCTCTATTTTGATTTCAGATTAATTTATCAAGGTACTAATATCAATAGACATTGCCAAAAGTGATCGAAATGTTATATTTCGAAGAGATCACGATCTGTTGTACAAAGATAGCCAAGAGAAAACCTAAATATTTACTCCTATCCCCTAAAAGATACAAAAAAGTGCCCTTCTATTTTTAATTATTAGCGAAAGCTCTCCATCTATTTTTTACATTACTCCTGGAATAAAGCGATACTTAACCTGTTTGCAATATTCTTGGTAATAAGGGTCTGCACTTAAGTGACGTTCTTCAGTCATAGCTCGCATATAGTAAAACCATGTCATAAAGCACAAGCCAAGGGTTTGAGTAATCGCAATATGAATCCCTGTATTGGTTGCGTTGTATATAATCGCAGGGAACATAACACACCACCATGCAAAGTTTTTAGACGCATAGGCAGGATGACGAATAATCGAAAATGGACCTTTGCGAATAATGCCTCGGTTGGTAAGGTTCGAAAAGCGAACACCGAACCAAAGAGTGGCAGACATATAGACAAAGAAACTGAATACCATCATCAATTCAAAAACGCTTATGATCCACTGATTATCAAACCGCATCACTTCCTTCTCTCCTGGGGCCGCAAACAGTAACCCAAGCACAGACTGGAAAGGAGGATAACAACATACGCAGACAACCCAACCCAATACGGTAGGCTCTGCGGACTCCGTGATATTGTCCACCCAACGAGATGAAATCACATAGCCACACCATGCCAAGCCAACATCAATAGAGAAAATTAATGACATGGATACGTTAAATAAATCCCCATTAAAACGGTGATGCGGGTATTGGTTATTGGCAATTAAATCAGGGATCGTACCAAACACATAGCCCACGTTCTGAACAAGGTGCGGGAACTGGTCCACAAAAAACACGGTCATCAAAGGGGTGAAAAATAACTTTACGATCAATCCACGAGCAATTTTTTTATCAACTTCTTCAAAAGGGTTCCTAAATTTCCGGTAACCGGGAAGAAACGAAATAAAGTATTTTACTATGCTTGTCAGTAGCGCAGCTAAATCCTTTCTATCTGAGATAGGAGAGTATTTAATGGCTCTGGTGATAATAACGTAGGGAAGGCCCGCCCATAAATAAGCATTAAAAACAACCTCTAAAAAACGAAACCAACCTCGGTAATATGGCGCTGCGCGTTGAAAACCATATTCATTTGCCCAGTGATAGAGAAGCGTCGCCAACCAAATAATAAACAAGTATTTTAGGTAATTCATTATGCAATCACCCAAGAAATCCAAATACTTGCCCTTTCGAATCTCCGGTGCAACCACAAAAAAACCTTGCCTATTCCTTAACCATAACCGGCTGAGTTCCACTAGCAGCATCAAACTAGTCGCCATATAAATAGCAGCCAGTATGCTATCTAAACGGTTGTTGGCTACTTGAAACCCGGCAATATACAGCCCTTTATCTAATACCCCTGCTACATTGTACCAAGCCGCAATAAGAACGACAGACAGGGCTCCAACAACACCACTTATCCAAGCCCTATCGGTGACCCAAGCACCCGTTTGGGCAGAGGTGAGCGATTCGTCAACCTGCAAGGGTTGGTCTATACCAGCTAAAGTTGATTTTGTTTTAGACATGCGACTTCTCTTTTTTGTTATTTTTATCGAGGTATATCCTACCTTGTGCTGCTTAATGGCGCCAGTTTAAGCAATGGGATTCATTCACAATCTACTCACTTTTATCTTATTTTGAATCCGTAACTTACTTAATTAGAAGGTTTTAGAGAGCAATAAATAAAGATAAACCTTGATATTAAAAGCAAAACATATAAAACCAAAAGATCTATAAAGTACTAAAAGCATCAAAATTAATTAGAAATTGATCATCCAGTATTTTTTTAAAGCTTGGTAAATGCCTCTGCGGAGTTATCTGAACCCCTCCTACAGGCTACGTAAAACAATAAATTATGTTACTTATAGACTACTTTTACAGAGAATAAGATGCTTAATAGCTATTTTTGCCATGCAGCCTGAACCTATTAACAAATATTTACTATCGAGGTTGACATAGCCTCCGATATAGAGCAAAGGTTTACACGGATAGATATAAGTTGGAAGTAAGAGGGAAGCCGTTCTTCAGGCCATTAGAGTATCTATCATCGGCTAAAGTTACACGAATATATGCCTTATACAGCCTTTTGTATTCGGCGCAACAGCTAACTACACAGAAGAATAGTAGCTAGTAAGAGTAGTGGCTAAGGGAACATCTCTCTAACGATTTATAAGCACTGGAATACGACTACTCCTGCTTCAACCTAGGATGGTAGAGAGTTGTTCACAAACCGCTGCCCCCAAATAGCCTTTTCTAATGAAGTAAGAACATAGGGTCTTTTATGGCAGGGCCAAGGCATTCATATTCTACCGGCCATGATTGTGCATTGACTCGCATAATATGCATTAAACGGCAATGTACATGGTTCACAAGCTTTTTAGCTAAGGTTCGGTTCTCTATTTGAAGCTTTTCATCATTTGCCATATGCTCAAGCTCTCCTCCCATATTCAACAAGTATGACTGCGCTTTGGGTAAATCGCCCAATTGACACAGTGAATTCACCAAGCATTGCCCTGCATTTGAAACGTGCATAGGATCGAAAGCAGGTACTCTCTCGGCCATACAAACGGAACTGATTTCATAGGCCGCACCAAAAAAAGAGCAGGCTGATTTCCAATTGTGCTTACGATATGCCCCTTCACCATTCGCAAAAGCCCCTTGCCAAAGCCGCAATCCAAGAGCAGGGTTATTTTTCACAATATTTAAGTGTTTTTCACATAGAAACGCCATTTAACTAATCTCCGCCTATAGATAATATTTTCACACTTCCTCTCACAGCGATACACCCACTGTACCTTAGATGGAAGGGAAATATTTTAATTGATATTGAGAATCATTTGCGTTTATACTAAATACACTGCTTCACTAAATCAAGTTTTTTATCCATTCATCAGAGTTTCAAGCGAGGTCAGTATTATGGAAAGGCACATCAAAGTTGCTATCTCCGAACAGCTAATGTCCCGTCTTGTGGCAAACCATGCAATTAGCCTAGAGGATTTCTACTGCCTAGATATCAGTGCTAAAAAAACCATGCACAACATCTATTTAAAAAGTCTGACAAAGGCCCCTATACGACAAATTCAAAAGAGTAGTAAAACCTAGAGGGAAGTGAAAAGAGGGGTTATCTCCTCTTTGCTAGGAAAGCATAAGCAATTGTTAACGACAATGAAGTAAGCAGCCTTATTTCCATCTAAACAACGGCTTTTTATATAACCACTATGGCCTGATCACACAGCCCCATTCTCAAGGAGCTATACGGGAGAAAGCTTTACGCCTAATATTAGGCTCTGCTTTTTAAATACAATTGGCATGAGCCTTTATGTTTTTTAGGCAAGTATTTTATATAGAGGGGATTAAATAGAGGAATCCACCATAACGAGTTATTATTAGGTTATTAGATACTGTTATATGAGCCTTTGATACGATCGATACACACTAATACCTGCTAATTGTTCTAGAGGCATTCTAGTGGAAGAGCAAAACAGCTATGACATAACCGTTGTCGGTGGAGGACTCCACAGCGTTAGTATGGTGTGTGAAGCTGCAAGTAGAGGTTTGAAAACGCTCTTAGTGCAAGACGGCGATATTGCTGACGGGGCTTCCGCTATCCCCCTTTCGGTGGCTGGCGGTGACTTACGTAAATTAGAAGGCTTTGACTTTGCCAAAATCACCTCTAACTTTGACGAGCTTACTCTATTAAGGGAAAGAGGGCCTCACCTAATCAAACCCCTCGCCTTCCATATTCTTCACGATAACCATATTCGCTCATCCAGCCGCATCAATACAGGCTTACTACTCTACAAACGAATGCAACCAAAAAGCTTACGCATGGAACCGGCAGTGGCAGTGACCACTCCAGCTTTTGAACAAAATACCCGACTATCCACTTACCAAGACAACCTACTCAACAATTCACGCACAACCATTGCCACTGCCCAACTCGCTAAAAAACAGGGTGCGGAATTAAAACCTCACCATAGAGTGATCTCTTCTTCCAGAACAGAGAAACATTGGCTATTGGAAATAACGCAAAAATCAACCCAAAAAACATTTTCAGTAAAGACCCATATTGTTATTAATTGTTGCGGATGGATGGCAAATGATTTTGTCGAAACACTTGGTACAACAACACGAGCTAAGTCAACTTGTGTTGATTATGGTCATATTTACATTAGGGTTAATACTCCCTGGCAGTCTGGAGTGGTATTTCAACAAGATACCGGGTGCCTTGTTTATGCCTACCCCTTTAATGAAACGACAGTTTGTGTGGGACCATTGTTACTTCCCAAAGATGCCATCGAAAAACGACAAAAAACAGTCGAAAATATACTTTCTCAATGGAACAGGCACCTTGTGGAAAAAATAAGCCTGGAAAACATTATCCATCAGTATTGGTGTCACAAAGCTAAAATAGAAGATCCAACCTGCAATGACTTCTCACACTCCCAAGATTCACTATTGGACTTGAATAACCCCGGCGCAGTCGCTCCAGCGTTAAACTTGTTTGGAGTGGATACCATTCAACACAGAAAGCTTGCTGAGCAAGCCCTGGATATACTCTTACCTTTTACACATAAAGAAAAAAATACAGCGTTAATACAACAACGCCTATTTCAGGTTAAAACAAGTTCAATTAACCATAGCAGTTTGTTTTCTCAATTTCCTTTTATTGAGCAAAGCACATTAAAAAGACTCATAAATCACTACGGACCTGATACCGAACGTATTTTAGACCGCGTAACGAATAAAGAGGATTTAGGCTATCACTTCGGCCACGGTTTATACGAAGCTGAAGTAAGATACCTTATGGCTAACGAATGGGCAGTAGACTCAGAAGACTTACTTTGGAGAAGAACCTACTTGGGAACAGAGTTCACCACAGCAGAAATACATGCTTTGGATGCATGGCTAACATCTCAAAATTCACCAATCAATTGACAAACATTGCCCCTCATCAGACAAATAATTCTCTCGATTTAAGTGGTTTATTTCCAATGACTTGAGGCATTGCAAGACGACATATTTTTTTTGCTTCGATCAATGTTTCTTTATCAGAAAAATTTCTCTCATCAATCATAGCGAGATGTTTGCCTTGAACAATACACATTGACTGTAACGGATTTGCTTCGGCAACCATAAACCCAGTACCTAATACAAAGTGATAATATTCATCTAAACATATTGACTTACCAGCAGCATCAAAAGAAAACTCAATGCCATAACCCATTTCTTCAAGTAAAAACAATTCAAAAATTCGTAAGGTTTCTTCTATTACACTTACGGAAAAAAGAGATTTCAGAACGGATTCATAGAGTTGAAAAAGGTTAGGGTGGGCATCCATGGGGGGCAGCGAGCGCATAAGCACTTCATTTAAGTAAAGCGCACTGTAAAGACGCTTAGTTTCCGAGGAGATAGCCAATGCTACTTCAATTTGCTCAATACTCTGTAATGTCTTGAGCCCTCCCCGCCCAGTCCAACTCACACTAAACGGAGTGAACTGCTGTTTACGGCCCAAAGCTCGCGCCTTCTTATTTGACCTATAAACCACACTTACTCGACCATGCTGCTGAGTAAAAAGCTCTAAAATGTCCCGTGTATCAGTATAGGGGCGACTATGTAAGATATAAGCAAGATCTGACACGTGTTTTTGTAGCCCCGTAACTGGAAAGGATTATCAAATTTAAACAGAGGTTCTCCTACCACAGAACACTATCAGTTTAATCATTTTTATGGTCATACCCCAAACTTCGCAAGGCTCTTTCATCATCAGACCAACCCGATTTTACCTTAACCCATAATTTAAGCATCACTTTACAATCAAAGAGCCTCTCCATATCGATTCTAGCCTGCTGTCCAATGCTTTTTAATCGACTGCCCTTATCACCAATAAGGATTCTTTTTTGACCATTCCTTTCAACAAGTATTAAGGCATGAATAGTGATCAAATCGTCTTCCGTAGAAAATTCCTCGATTTCTACTGCCATTTGATAGGGTAATTCCGCGCCCAATTGCCGAGTAATTTTTTCTCTTACAATTTCGCTCGCTAAAAACCGCGAACTGCGATCCGTAATCTGATCTTCTGGGTAAAAATGATCGCCTTCAGGAATAAAGCTAACAATTAATTTTTTAAGCTGATCTAGATTTTGCCCTTTCAGCGCTGACAAAGGGACGATTTCAGCACTGGGTAGTTTTTTAGATAAAACCTCTAAATGAGGGAGAAGAGAATTCTTATTTTCAAGCTGATCCAGCTTATTAACAGCTATGATAACTGGACACCTAGCCTCTGAAACCTGCGCCAACACAGCGTCATCCTCAGCCGTCCAGACAGATTTATCGACAACAAAGACAACAACGTCAACATCTTTAAGCGCACTCGATGCCGCTTTATTCATATAGCGGTTAATGGCTTTATCTATGCCTTTATGAATACCCGGCGTATCGACAAAAACTAATTGCACATCACCTTCAGTTTTTATTCCGACAACGTTGTTCCTTGTTGTCTGAGGTTTTCTCGAAGTAATACTTATTTTTTGCTGTAGTAGGTGATTAAGTAACGTTGACTTCCCCACATTGGGACGCCCAACAATGGCAATATACCCAGTGCGAGTTACAGAATCACTCATATTAACATTCCTATATAAATATACGTTCGCTGCTACAATTTTACGCTTACGTTAAATGCCGAGTTAAATACCAAGTTGAACCAGTACTTCAGCAGCAGCTTTTTTTTCGGCAGTTCGTTTGTTTGTGCTTTTCGCTTGTGCCTTTTCAATGCGACCAACTAACGAACATTGAATAATATATTCTTTAGCATGGGCCTCCCCTTCAACATTCACGACAGAATACTCAGGAAGCGGTTCTTTGCGTTGCTGAAGGTATTCTTGCAAACGGGTTTTTGCATCTTTACCTTCTTTTTCAGGGTCCAAAGAATTAAGCCGAGAAGCAAACCAACTTAAAATACAGCGCCTACATTCCCCCATTCCTGAGTCGAGATATATTGCCCCAATTGTCGCCTCAACGGCATCCGCCAATATAGAGGCACGCCGAAACCCACCGCTTTTTAATTCGCCTTCACCAAGATATAAATAGTCACCCAAATCAAATTCACGAGCAACCTCAGCTAGAGTCTCCCCTTTCACAAGACTTGCACGTATTCGAGTTAAGTCACCTTCCTGGGCATAAGGAAATTGCTCAAATAGCCGTTCACTAATAACCAGCGATAAAAGAGAATCACCCAAAAACTCCAAACGTTCATTGTTTTTTTTACCGATACTGCGATGGGATAAAGCAAGCTCAAGTAAACTTATGTCAGAAAAACCATACTCAATGCGAGTACAAAGTCGGTCAAGATTCATCATCTTCAATCAGATACTCACAACATGCATCAGGGTTTTGACTATCGAGTTGATGTTTAAAACTAAGTACTACATCGATATTTCCGACCAAATTAACCCTAACTTCATAGTTACTATTAATGAGAATTCCCTCTTGTGTCCTGACTATTTTAAAACTTTTCGCCGTATCGCCGCGAATGCTATTCACTGTTAAGTACTTATTAATTGCTGATTTAACTTCACCCTTAGACATCTGGCCTAAACCGGGGTTATTCTCCGCAAGTGTCTTTAGCATCCCGCTCACAAAACGGTCATCCAGATATGGAGGCCCTATTTTAAAAAAACACAGTAAAGCAAACCCCGCAATAGCTATCACTACCAGCCAAGCAATAGACCCCATCCCCTTCTGTTTAGTCGTTCTCCGCATAACTCACCTCGCTTACATTAAAAATGGTTTTCGATATTATTATATCGATCCAGTTCGAGAAAAACTGGGGATACTAAAAAATTTATCCCAATGCATCCAAATTGCAAATGCCTTGCCTACAACGTTTTTCTCTGGTACCGCACCCCAGGCCCGGCTATCTAAGCTATTATCCCGGTTGTCCCCCATCATAAAATAATGGCCATCTTCAACCACCCATTCACCACTTTTACTTAACGCACCTGGGACAGTACACTTGCGCATATAGTGGGTATTCTCATCAAAAGTTTCATTAAATAACTGGTAACTCGTGCCAGAGCCTGGGCAGATTCGCTCATCTCGGGATGCAAACTCTTGCGTTGCCTCTACGCCATTAATAAACAGCTTATGGTTGGAAATTTTTATCACATCTCCCGGCAAACCAATAATACGCTTAATAAAATATCGAGTTTCATGTGGAGGGAAAAATACCATAACATCACCGCGCTTGGGGTCCGTTATATTTAGAATTTTGGTTCGAACAATAGGTAAACGAATACCATAAATAAATTTATTTACTACAATAAAGTCGCCAACTTCCAAAGTCGGCACCATAGATTCCGAAGGAATCTGAAAAGGTTCTATTAAGAATGAACGCAATACAAATACTAACGCAAGAACCGGGAAAAATGATTTGGCGTATTCCACCGCAACAGGAAGTTCGTTTGCAGCAGAAATCGCAGCCTTATAACCGGCATTTTCTTCTTTCTCAGAACCATCTAAATGCTTGAACTGCTCTTCGATACTGTTAATCGCCGCTAATCTAGGCTTCCGATATACAATAATATCGAATATCCAAATCGCACCAGAAACTACGACGGCAATAAATAACCAAAAAGGGAGATTAATATCCATAATTTATTATTTGTTCTCTTGTAATCAAAACCTGAATTAAATAAGTTTAAAGTGTTTACGAATCAATTTTTAGTACGGCCAAAAAGGCATCCTGTGGAATTTCTACTTTACCCACCTGCTTCATTCGACGCTTACCCGCTTTTTGCTTTTCGAGAAGCTTTTTCTTACGTGTTACATCGCCACCGTAACATTTTGCTGTCACATTCTTACGCAACGCTTTGACGGTAGTTCTTGCAACAATCTGCCCACCTATTGCAGCTTGAATAGCCACATCAAACATTTGTCGAGGAATCAGCTCTTTCATCTTATCGGCCAGTGCCCGACCTTTATATTGTGCATTATCCCGGTGAATAATAACCGCAAGTGCATCAACTTTTTCAGAGTTAATCAGTACATCTAGCCTAACCAATGGTGCCTGCTGGAAGCGTATGAAGCTATAGTCCAACGAAGCAAAACCACGACTAACAGATTTCAATCGATCAAAAAAGTCCATTACAACTTCTGCCATTGGCAGTTCGTACTTCAGCGCCACTTGGGAGCCCAGGTACTGTAAGTCAATTTGAACACCGCGTTTCTCCACACATAAGGTGATAACCGACCCTAAGTAATCCTGAGGAACCAAAATATTCGCCTCAACAATAGGTTCTCGCATTTCTTCCAATATGCCAACATCTGGTAGCCTGGAAGGGTTATCCATAAAAAGCGTGTCACCGTCTTTAGTGAGTACTTGATAGATTACCGTGGGCGCAGTAGTAATTAAGTCGAGATTGTATTCGCGCTCCAGCCTCTCCTGAATAATTTCCATATGAAGCATACCCAAAAAACCGCAGCGAAAGCCAAAACCAAGGGCATCTGAGCTTTCCGGTTCGTAAAAAAGAGAAGCATCGTTAAGGGTCAGCTTTGCTAAAGCATCTCTAAATGACTCATAGTCATCTGAACTAACAGGAAAAAGGCCCGCATACACTTGAGGCTTAACTTTTTTGAAACCGGGCAGAGCGTCAACGCTATTACTCGACTGTGCGTGCGTTAAGGTATCCCCAACGGGCGCCCCTAAAATATCCTTAATTCCGGCGACAACAAAACCAACTTCACCGGCTTTAAGAACCCCGGTGTCTTCTCTCTTAGGTGTGAAAACACCCACAATATCCACCACATGGGCTTTACCAATAGACTTGGCAACGATCTTTTCACCCTTGTTTAAAGTACCGTGCTTTACTCGTACAAGTGATACTACACCGAGGTAGTTATCGAACCAAGAATCAATAATAAGCGCTTGCAATGCATTTTCAGAGTTCCCTATAGGGGCAGGAACAGACTTAACCAATATCTCCAAAACATCCTCTATACCCAGACCAGACTTAGCACTGCACTGCACTGCATCCATAGCATCAATGCCAATAATATCTTCAATCTCCTGGGCTACACGCTCAGGTTCCGCCTGTGGAAGATCCATTTTATTCAGCACAGGAATCACTTCCAGCCCCTGCTCAATTGCGGTATAACAGTTGGCAACAGACTGCGCTTCGACCCCCTGAGCGGCATCCACAACCAATAACGCACCTTCACAGGCAGCCAGCGATCTCGATACTTCATAAGAGAAATCAACATGCCCTGGAGTATCAATAAAATTTAGCTGATAGACCGCCCCGCCCTTCGACTTATAGTTAAGGGTAACACTCTGAGCTTTAATGGTAATACCGCGCTCACGCTCAATATCCATTGAATCAAGAACCTGGGCTTCCATTTCTCGCGCCTCCAAGCCACCACAGTACTGAATAAACCTATCGGCAAGAGTCGATTTTCCATGGTCTATATGGGCGATAATGGAGAAATTACGGATATGGCTTAAATCTGTCACTGCATTTGCTACCTAGTGAGGCAATAGCCTATAAAGAATATTGGAACCCTACTACTTCTTCAACTCTCTGCTTAAAATCACCTTAAGCTAAGCTTGAGAACACTGATAAGCGCAGGAAGACCCTATCGCAGGAAAACCCAACAATAAAGCCCCAGTAAAAATCGCGCAAGTCTACAGTATTTGCCCTAGGCGCGCCACGCACCCAGGGATAAGAAAAGACTAGATTATTTCTTTAGCATAATAGTACGGAAAGTCGGACGACCCTCACGGAAGAAACGAATAGGTACGAGTGTATCCGCTGGGAGAGAATCAACAATTTGATAAAATTCTTTTTCATCCCATACATCCTCATAGCCAATTTGAACAATAACGTCTCCTAGTGCAATACCCGACTTGGCGGCAGCGCTATCTGGAGAGACATTGCGGACAACAACCCCACCCTTCAACCTCCAGGCAGACTTTGTTCTATCATCCACATTTTCAACAAGGACTCCCAAACGCCCGCCTAAAGAACTGGCAGGCGTAGCTGAAACATCGTTCCCCCCTAAGGTATCCACCACAACCTTAAGGGTTTTCTTTTTCCCCTGGCGGACAACAAGCATACCCACCTTCTCTCCGGGTGCCGTAGAACCAACAGCATGGGGAAGGTCTCCCATAGTCTCGATACGAGAGCCGTTAAACTCAATAACAACATCACCAACGTGAACCCCACCCTTCTCAGCAGGCCCACCTGGCTCAAGTTGAGCAATCAAAGCACCAATAGGCTTATCCAAACCAAAAGATTCCGCTAGGTTTCTATCCACTTCCTGGATAACAACGCCCAACCAACCTCTATCAACCCGACCCTTAACTCTCAGTTGAGCGACAACGTTATTGACAGTATTCGAAGGTATGGCAAAAGAAAGGCCAATAGAGCCTCCTGAGCGCGTGTAAATTTGGGAATTAACGCCAACCACCTCCCCCTTGAGGTTAAAAAGCGGCCCCCCAGAATTACCAGGGTTAATAGCCACATCGGTTTGAATAAAAGGCACATAGTTTTCATTTTGCTCCGTGGGAATTGAGCGCCCCATGGCGCTGATAATCCCCGCACTCGCGGAAAACTCAAGACCAAAAGGGGAACCAATCGCCACCACCCATTCACCAATTTTTAACGTGTCTGAGTCAGCTAACTTAAGATAGGGCAAGCCAGTTTGATTAACCTTCAGCAACGCCAAATCAGAACTAGGGTCTGCACCAATAATTTCGGCATCAAACTCTCTACGGTCAGTCAAGCGAATAGAAATTTGATCCGCCCCTTCAATAACATGGTTATTTGTTAACAAATAACCATCCTGCGAAATAAAAAACCCCGACCCCATAGAACGCATATCTTTTCTTGGCATCTGACGAGGTTCAATCAGGTGCCGAAATATTTCTGGAATTTGATTACCATAAGGGGAAAGCTGTCTCGTAACGCCTTTTACTCGTGCCACAGTACTGATTTTTACCACAGCAGGAGAATTTGCTTCTATTAGCTGAGTAAAATCTGGCAAACCAGAAACTACATTTGCAGCCACCTGTGTAATGGGAAGCATGGCGGATACCGCCAATACACACGCTAACAGTAAACGTCGAACCTTCATTTAAACCTCTCTACTTTACTTTGTATTATTCCTGTATCTACAAACCTACATAGGAAGTAATATATAAAACTGACATTTCAGTTTACGAAACTATGATCACCAACAATGATCACCAACAATGATCACCAACAATGACCACCTGAGCACTTGCAGACTTTTCCAGATTTTGCGAAAACTTGGACACCAAAAAGCCACCAAAGATCAATGACAAAAATGACAAAAGCGCAACTAATTGATCGGCCAAAGCAAATTGACTTGCCAGAACGGCTCCAAAGAAAAGAAAGAAAAGCGGAATGAAATAAGTGATAAAAGTGCCTATAACTAAGGCATTTTCCTCTATACCTATAGTGACTTGGTCGCCCACAACCCAAAGCTTTTCCCTGGGCAGGTTGAAATCTTTTGAAAAAACAGCCTTTACGTAGGACATATTGTCAGAAGTAGCCACTAATAACTTTTGTCCGCACCCTTTTTGCGCTTGACACTGAATACACGCAGACTGTTTGAGCGTTTCGACCCACAAACCGTCGTCTTCAACAGCCACGACTTTCCCAGTTTCAGTAAGCATTAAGAGTTCGCAGGAGCTGACTTGACCGACACAGAACGAATAACTTCACGGGCAGTTTTGGGAGGAACCTCTCCAACAACAGTGACGTGAACTGCCTGTCCATCTAAAATTTTCACCGCCATAACAGCTAAAGAAGAACCTAGCTGGGCAACACCTTGCCCTATCCTAACTTCACCTCTTTTATCAGCCACGCCTGGCGGGGATTTAATAAATAGAGAAAAAGACGCTAAACCATCGGTATAGGTCTGCATAAAACCATCTTCATTAGAAAAGTTGGAGGCAGCCAATATAAACCCTTTTGGTAGCCATGTTGGCCCCCATGGAGATTTTTTCGCCACCATGGCAGCATCGTTTTGAGCGAGACAAAGAGGCTTGGTAGCCGTTGCAATAGCATCACTTGCCGTATTTTTTTTCTCAAGGTGGAGGCTAACAAACTGGAAACGCTCTAACACTTTTTCCCCTGGAGCCGTCACAAGAGATTTTAATAAAACCCCGGAATCCCTATCTATACCCAAAGTTAAACCATACCTAAATTCATCTCGGGGAGAAATTTGCACCACCACCACCTCTCTATCTGCAATACGATCTAACCCACGGATAGAGAACTCATAGTTTTTGGAAAGGTATACTTCTACTCCAGACTCCTTTTTAAAGGCTCCGCCACGAATAAGAAAATTACCCGTAGAAATACAGGAGTTTGGCTCACCGGCAAAGGTATTACTCCTATTCGGCCCGTCAAGCCGCTCCACCTGTTCAAATAATTGGCCGTCTGAAACCAAACGTGACACCCTTAAGCTACTTATCGCCCCTTGGCTTTCATAGGTTAGCGTACCAGAATAGAGCCTGGAAGATGAAGATGCCATTCGAGATAGAATGACATCAATATCATTGGGCCGGGTTTGTTCTGTTGTCGCTCCAACTTGAGCACTAAAAAGTATGCTGACGAGAAAAACTACACGAAACAAACCTGCTTTGAAGGCCATTGATGTATTTATTCCTCCACACCACTTAAGCGAGAAGAGCGACTAAGTGGCATAACAGGCATTCCATTCACAACCGAAGCCTGTTCAGAGTGTTTTAGGAACAAACGATTAAGGTATTCCCTCAATACGGGGTCATTGGCAGCATTCACCACATCTAAATCCGTTGAAGCAGGGGGTAAGTAATTAGATAAATTACTGCTCTGCATTTCAGGTGCCCCTTGCACACTACTGACAGTACGTGCATTCAGAGGGGGCATTTCAAAACCACTTGGAGTGGATGAAGCAGGCGTAAACTGGTTGGACGCTTGTAGTGAACTATCCACCTCTTCAGAAGAGTTAAACTGCTGAACACCCAATACAAACGCAAACGCCACGGATGCCGCCACCGCTGTCTTACCTAAAGCATCAGTATACTTACGCCAATTAGAGACTGGTATTAGCGTCTGAACGTCCTCATTTTCAATGGCATCACGAATTTTGGCTGACAGATCAAACATATACTCGGGAGGTAAATCTCCTGTACGAATAGTGCTTTGGAGGTGATAACGACGGTACGCCGCCCTCGCCTCTTCACTTTCACCCGTTGCCTTGAGTACGCGCTGAATATCTAACTCATTTGCTTCTCCATCTACCATAGAGGAAATCGCTTCATTCAGTGCATTGTCTGTTTTATCTGTCATAGAGAAAGCCTATCAACGATATTTAGCGGTTAGGAATGTAGTTATTAAAGGTTATAAACCCATTAGCCTTAAGATTCAAAAAATCAGACTAATTATTAGATAAAAGGCAGTTCAAAATTTAAACACCCCTTTAAAACACTACCAATTCTTATCTGTAACGTTAAGTGAGACACACAAATTCTTATTTTGTTTCAACATTTTATCAAAAAAAGTTATTTTTTATGCCATTAAGTGATTTCAAATGACTTTTAATCCACTTTATTTTAGATAGATGGGGCCAAATTTTAGATAGGAGAGGCCAAACCTTAGATAAGTGGGGCCAACTGCTTATCTATCGCTTCACGAGCCCTAAATATCCTCGAACGCACAGTTCCGACAGGGCAACCCATCACATCGGCAATGTCTTCATAACTTAACCCCTCCATTTCTCGCAGGGTTACAGCCGTTCTTAAATCCTCTGGTAAATCTCGTATCGCCTGATGGACCACCTCCTCCATTTGATCACGCATCATCTGATTTTCGGGAGAGGAAAGGTCCTTCAACTGTTCACCCCCCGAGTAATACTCCGCATCCTCTATTTCCACATCCGACGAAGGGGGGCGGCGACCACGGGAAACCAAATGATTTTTAGCCGTATTAATCGCTATTCGGTATATCCACGTATAAAACGCCGACTCTCCACGGAAGCTCCCAATAGCTCGATAGGCTTTAATAAAGGCTTCTTGGGCAACATCATAGACTTCGCCGGAATCTTTAATATAACGGCTAATAATCGAAATAATTTTATGCTGATACTTAAGCACCAGCAGATCGAAGGCTCGTTTATCTCCTTTTTGTACTCTTTCGACTAACTGCTTGTCTGTTGCTTGCGCCGCGGGCTGCGCCGTCATTCAATACTCCCCAAAACAACTAAAACCAACAATTGTTGGACAAATATAAGCCGACTTTTATAATTCAAGCGATCTTATTTAAGTATTTATATTTTATTAGTGCCTCTAAGTTAGTCACCAGCACAAGGCAAGAGACCTCTCTCTATCACTCAAAGTTCCCAGATAAGCCATTAAACGTTCATTAAACAATCAAGTTCAATGGAAAAAAGTGAGCGGAAGGCAAATATGGATGTATACTACCAAAGCATTAACTTAGGCCATAGCCTAGTTTTTAAAAAGTTATTTACAATACAAACCATCCAAGCAAAATTAATACATCCGTATGTCCTCCTCTCCCAACTTTCAAGAACTCAAAAATGAATACGACGTACTCGTTATTGGCAGCGGAGCAGCCGGCCTCACTCTCGCACTAAATTTGTCAAAAAATGCCCAGGTTGTAGTATTAAGTAAAGGCGAACTACAAGAAGGTTCGACTCGATACGCACAAGGGGGAATTGCCGCAGTGCTGGACGACAAAGACAGCATTGAGTCTCACGTTGCCGATACCCTAGCCGCCGGTGCCGGCCTTTGCATGGAAGAGACCGTTAAATTTACCGTTAATAGAAGCAAAGCTGCCATCGAATGGTTACTCAATTTAGGAGTGGACTTTACAAGAATTCAAGAATCAGGAAGTTTGCACCTTACCCGAGAGGGCGGACATAGCCACCGGCGAGTAATTCATAGCGCCGATGCCACAGGCAAAGCGATTCAGTCCACCCTCAGTGATCAAGCAAAAAGCACCAACAGCATAACTCTACTAGAACACCATATTGCTGTAGACCTAATCAAACAAGCGGAACCAGGAAGCTCAAAACTACGTTGCGCCGGAGCCTATGTTTACGACCGAAAAAATGATCGAGTTAAAGCCATTGCAGCAAAAACCGTTGTACTTGCAACCGGAGGGGCAAGCAAAGTCTATTTATATACTAGCAACCCCGACGGCGCATCTGGCGACGGCATTGCTATGGCTTGGCGAGCTGGCTGTCGGGTAGCCAATATGGAATTTAATCAATTCCACCCAACCTGCCTATACCACCCTAAAGCAAAATCTTTTTTAATGACCGAAGCACTTCGAGGGGAAGGGGCAACGCTTAAGCTTCCAAATGGTGAAGCTTTTATGCACAAATTTCACCCCCTTAAAGAATTAGCCCCGAGAGACATCGTTGCCCGCGCAATTGACCATGAAATGAAGCGTATTGGTAGTGATTGTGTTTATTTGGATATTAGCCATAAATCGAAAGACTTTATTACCTCACATTTCCCGACTGTTTATAAAAAGTGCCTGGAGTTTGGCATCGATATTACCCAAGAAGCCATTCCTGTTGTTCCAGCCGCCCACTACACCTGTGGCGGAGTCGTTGTCAATAACAATGGAGAGACGGATTTAAAAAATCTCTACGCCATTGGTGAAACCACCTTTACTGGGTTGCACGGAGCAAATCGTATGGCAAGCAACTCATTGTTGGAGTGTATTGTTTATGCTCAATCTGCCGCGAATAGTATCGAATTTCGCCTGAATAATATCACCATGCCTAACGTAAAACCCTGGGATGAATCAAAAGTAACGGATTCCGATGAAGACGTGGTTATTTCCCACAACTGGGACGAACTACGGCGTTTTATGTGGGACTACGTGGGAATTGTACGCACTCAAAAACGTTTAGAGCGCGCCTCCCATCGTATTAAGCTACTGCAAAAAGAAATTAACGAATACTACTCACACCATATCGTTGGCAATGACTTAATCGAATTGAGAAACTTAGCAATGGTAGCCGAACTTATTATTCTCTCAGCAATGCAACGGAAAGAAAGCAGAGGGCTGCACTACTCCCTAGATCACCCAGAAAAATCCGATATAGCTCAAAACACCATCCTAGTACCAACCAATTACGCAGCGCAGAACATTATTGTTCATGCGCCGTAAAACTGCCACAATATACGGCATCCTATTTTTATGAATAAACAATGCCAATACAGCCTGCTTTTGAGCTTGGATAGCTTGGTTCCTGACAACCATGCCTTCCAAGTCTTCGGAGGGTTTAAGGTCGTAGAAAGTTGATTTAACGTCATTTTTATTTAAAATTAACGCTTATAAAAATTCAGTTTAAATTTTGCAGCGCTTAGCGCCTATATACCGCCAGCCATTTAACCCTTTTTGAATGTATTCTCCCGCTTGCTCAGGTGTTGAATCCCCCTTCATTACGCTTTTAAACGCATCGACAATCAAAGAGTTATAGCTAGGTTCTTTTTTATTAACACTGTCAGCAGTAAATAGACTCACAGTATAAGAATTTTCAGCTAACTGCTTAGACATATTCCTTAATAACGGGTTGGATATAGAAATAGGTCCACCATACGCTGGAAGTTCTTTCACATGCTCGGCAAACAGTTCAGCAAACTCTTGCGTAGCGGTAAACTGCAAAACTTTATAGGCCGCCACCGCCCTAGAAGATGTGTGGTTTACCTGATAACTGCCGTCTCCAAGTGCATATACCTTATTACTTTTTCCAGGTACAGACCAAAAACCGAATTCAAAATTTGGATCAACATCCCAAAAGTTTGAAGCAGGGCCAGTTTTCCAGCCGCCATCAAATGAGGCAACAGAGTTACCCATAGCAACGCTACTGTTCATGCCGGTATAACCCTCTGTCTCCCAGTTTGTATTAACGTAACCGGCATCTCTCCATTCACTTAACACTCTAAAAATCTCGGTAAATTCTTCGCTATTAAAACACGCTTTACCGTTAATCAGTCTTTGTGTGTATTCAGCATCCACTAACCCAGCAACCAGCACTTCCCCAATTACCTGCTTAATAAGCCAATTCGCTTCACCGGCTATATGTAAAGGGGTGACACCTGCGGCCTTAATTGTTGCAAATTTCTGCGCTAACTCGTTCAGGTTTTTAGGTTGAGAATAGACGCCCAGCTTCTCGGCTTTCTTTTTATTGATTAAGAGAGATTCCAGTTGCAGGGCAAAAGGCACGCCGTAATATTTTCCATCCGGGCCTAAAGAGGCAAGTAATGCAGCCTTATTTATATCACTCACATCGGCTTGGTTTGGTTTAATTAGGTTTTTATCAATAAGAGGTTTTAATTTGGCAGCGCCGGGAGACCATTGAAAAAGGTCTGCATTATCGTGGAGTATTTCAATAGTGATATGAGGTTGGTAGGATTCGTGAGTTTGGTAACGCACAACCCGCACATCTATTTTTACCCCTGGAATCATATTTCCCTCAGATATGACATCCCATAAAACTTTTTCCTGCGCTCGCCAAGTGTATAAAGAAACGGTAGTTTCAGATTGCACTGGTAGGCTTGTAAAAATAGAAAGTAATACTAACCAAACAAAACATTTCATGTATTCATCTCTCAAACCTTTCCGAATTAATTCAATTTGAATTTTTCAACAATGGATTCAAGCACATGGGAAGATTCCAGCAGTTCATTCATACGAGCTTCATTGATTTCCGCTCCTTTTTCGGTACTGTTAGCCAAATCCAATATACGAGTAATATTCTTTGTGACTTCTTCCGTCACAGAGCTTTGCTCTTCTGAGGCTGTTGCTATCTGCATGTTCATATCTTTCGTTCTTGTCATAATTCCGACAATTCGCTCAATTTGTTCATTAATGGCTTGTGCTTTTTCAACGGAATGCCCCGTTTTTTCTTGCGACCGCGTAATCGAGTTCACCGCTTGAACAGAGCTAGACAGCAATGTATCAATATTCTGCTTAATTTCTTCCGTTGACTCCTGTGTGCGACTTGCCAAGGTTCTTACTTCATCGGCAACCACGGAGAACCCTCGACCATGCTCCCCTGCCCTTGCCGCTTCAATAGCCGCATTTAATGCGAGTAAATTGGTTTGCTGTGCAATAGCGTCAATCACTTGCAAAATCTCTTCAATTTTTCTGACATCTTTATCTAACTGTTCAATCACTTCTGATGCGGTATCCATATCATCCTTAAGCGTCACGGTAAGATCTTTATTTTCTTTAATGTGCTCCTGCCCATGGCTAGCATGTTTGTGTGCTTCAACCATTTCATTAAAAGTATCTTGAGCGATATGAGAGACCTCTCGAATAGTCGCGGTCATTTCCTGCATCGCGGTAGCAACCATATCAATCTCTGATTTTTGCCCACTGATGGCTGATTTGGTATCTACAGTGACACATTGGGTTTGTTCAATAGATTCAAGAATAAACCGAGACTGATTCTGTATCGCATCAATCATGTCCCTGAGATAATTGCTTAAGGTGTGTGCTGATGCTTTCAGCTTACCAAACTCGTCTTCTGTCTGTTTACTAAGGTTTTCGGTAAGATCACCCGTTGCCATTCTCTGTAACGTATTCATCATATCATGAAGACCTTTACGGATACTGGCTATAAGCAATACCGCAATCGTAACTCCCGAAGCTATAGCAATTAAGCTTATAACGATGATGGTATGTTTATTTGCTGAAACAGAATTTTTTGTTTTTTCAGCAACATTTGCAGAAAAACGACTAGAAAATTCGTTTACATCTTGTAAATCCTGACGAATTTCTTCCAAAGCAGTTTGATTTTCAGATAAGTTTTTCGATAACGTCTCTTTGGTTGACAAGTAAATTTCTTTTATATTTCCGTAACCATTTAGGTTGCCAAATAAATAAATTAAGTCGCTAACAAGAGCATTTTGTGTCTGCAATATTTCTGCAGTTTCACCGCTATTTCGATTGATTATTTTTTTTATTTTAAATGCAATAGAGGCGTATTCTTTCAGCCAATCGGTATAGTCAAGAATATATTGACGAAACGAACCTAAATCATTTGTTGCGCTCACTAGTTTAACTAAGCTAAGCCCCTTGGAAATATGAAATACTGCATTATCGACAACTTTCTTATCCGAAGAATTAAGGCTTAGTATACGAACCTCTCTAAAAATTTTTTCACTTCGCTCTTCCAAAGAAACAACTTCAGAATCCAGTTTTTTTAATGTTTGCATATTATCAAAAGAAAGCTTATATACCCGCATAGTTTGATCCACCCTGGCAAAAACTTGCGGTACTGTATCCAGTAGTTCAATAATTTTTTGCCGCTGAACTTCAGTATTCTCTGTGTCTCGAAGGTGTTGGTGAAGCTTTTCTAATACGGGTTTATATTCTTTTTTAAATGTATTAAAGATTTTTTCTGAATGGTCAAGTGCATTAATGCTCGTTGCATTATAATGCTGGTACATCGCCAAGTTAACTGCAGCGAACCCTTTTTCCAACTCCGTAGTATTTTGGCTAATAGGTATTGCTTTAGTGGTCACTTTTTGCAGGTTATTACTAATACCATCTATCCCTGCAATTCCAGCGTAACCAATGCCAATCAAAAATACCACCAACAGCAGGAAACCAATACTAATTCGCTGAATGACCGTTAACTTCATAGAAACACTCAAAAAAAACGTTATTCTTACACACCCCATAAGCCACTTGAAAAAAGAGCCATTAGTTATAGGTTTAGCATATATTTGGTGCTAACGTTGTAGAAGAGTGCTAATTTGGTTCATTAAATGCATACAACTGGTTTGATGCTAATTTCTATGTATTCTTAATTTTTAATTTTTAATACAAAAAAATATATAAAATCTAGGTATGAAAACAGAGTCTATAACATCAAATAGCCAATAAATGCTCGCCATTTCTAACTTGCTGAAGACAAAAAAGCCCAGCAATAAGCTGGGCTCCACTATTTCGTCTTTTAGGTAAGAATTACTGACGAATACCTTCAACGGTCAGCATAAGCTCAACCTCCGCAGAAGCAGGGCCTAATTTCGCAGCCATATCCAAACCAAAATCAACAGGCTTGATTACTGACCTTCCTTCGAACCCCATGTGATATTCCTTTGGGTTCCAGGGCACGGTGCCTGCACCTATATGTTCAACATCTATGATAATGGGTTTAGTTGTGCCAAAAAGGGTTAAGTTACCTGTAAGTTTACCCGTTTTTTCACCTGTTTTTTCATATTTTGTACTGATAAACTTCGCTTTAGCGTATTTGGCCACATTCAGATACTCATCTGAACGTAGGTGCTTATCCCGTTCTGCGTGGTTACTATCAAGGCTGGTTAGATCAACCTCAACATCCACTTTACTTTTCTCCGGCGCCTTTTCATCGTAACTAAATGTTCCAGAAAAAGAGTCAAAACGACCATATAGCCAGCTATATCCTATATGCTTAACACGGAATTGAACAAAAGCATGGGCGCCTTTTGTATCAATAACATAGTCTGCCGCTTTAACTTGAGACATTAAGAGTGAAGCAACAAGCACCAATGCTCCCGTTCCCCATTGTATTAATTTGCGATTTCTAACCATTTCCAACCCCTCATTTCAGTGTGTATTTGATTAAAATTAGATTACTTACCTATCATACGTTTAAGCGTATTATCCCGGTCAATAAAATGGTGCTTCAGTGCAGCAAGTGCATGGAGTAAGGCTAAGGTTACGAGAGAATAAGCAATATAAAAGTGAAGCGCTCCTGCATAATCTTCCAGCCTATCAACCCCGGTTACTAAAGCGGGAATATCGACCGTATTAAATACGCTGAGAGGCTGCCCCTTGGCCGTAGTAATAAGATAGCCTGTTGGAACCATAAGAAACATCGTAATATATAGTAAAATATGCGTCGCAGATGAAACGACTCGCTCCCATTTGGAGTGATTCTTACACGGCTCAGGTTTAATCTGACAGTATTTCCAAATTAACCTCGCCACCAGTATTATACCAAACACTATGCCAAAACTTCGATGTAGGTCTGGTGCTTTTCGATACCAGGGGTCGAGATAGCCAAGATCTTCCATCCATAGACCAAGAGAAAATAATCCGATAACTAATATCGCTGATAACCAGTGAAAGGCTATGGCTACAGCACCATATTGACGTGAAGAATTGTTTAGCTGCATTTTACACCTCGCTTTTAAGACAGGTTATCCATTAATGCTTTTCGTAACTACTTCGTAAACATCGTTAGATAACGAAGGCAATTCTGCTAATTGAGTTAATTCAGCTAACATTAGCTTTTGCCGGTTTTGATCATATTTACGCCATTTTGTTAAGGGTGTTAACATTCGCGCCGCTATTTGAGGGTTTTGAGTATTGAGTCGCTGAATTTGTTCCCCAAGAAATCGATACCCGCTTCCATTTTTGTCGTGAAAATTAATAGAGTTACGCATAGCAAAACCGCCAATCAGTGAGCGTAATTTATTGGGGTTCTTTATATCAAACATAGGGTGATTGATAAGTTCACGGACCCTGTCAATTGTTCCCGGTAACGGGCTGGTAGCCTGCACACTAAACCATTGATTCACGACAAGGGGCTCATGTTTCCACTTTGTTAGAAATTGTTCTAATAACTCCTGTTTAATCTTTATGGCCGCTTGTTTTGGGGAGTGAACAATGGCCGTTAAAGCGGCAAATTCATCCGTCATATTAGACGCATTGTTAAACTGCTCTTCGCACAGTTGGATATTCTCCTGCGCACCTTGAATAACCAAATAATGTAATGCAATATTTTTCAAACTACGTCGAGCAATATCTTGCGCCGACACTGAATACGCGGTGGGTACATTGAGAGAGTCATAAACCTGTTTTAATGCCGGGGTCAACGATACGGCTAGCTTGCGCTCTACGCGCTTCCTAGCGTGATGGATTAAGTCAACATCAGCTAGGACTTGCTGTTCTGCCAAGTAGGCTTCTGAGGGTATTTGGAGCATTAGCGCCACCATGGCGGGGTCTAAAGTCGGGTTTTCGATAAGCGACTGGTAGCCTTGCAGCAGTTTTTCATCCACTTGGGGAGCCGGCTCACTAGTAAGAGCGTTCATGACTTCTTCAATAACCTGAACAATTAATAATTGACAGGCGTCCCATCGAGAAAAACCGTCTTCGTCCAAGCTTATGATTTTTAATAAATCATCACGGCTATAGTGATACTTCAATTTAACCGGAGCAGACAGGCTTCTCAGTAGCGAGGGAACGGGCTTTTCTTCAATACCTTCAAAAACAAAACTCTGTTTTTGCTCCGTTAGCTCTAACACGATATTAGTATTGTCCGAGGTTTCCGGTGTATCCAGCCCTTTAATTTTAAGTGGCAATGCTCCTGCGTCACCTAATAAGCCCATAGCCACTGGAATATGAAATGTTTTTTTCTCATCGCTCTCCGCTGTAGAACGACAGCTTTGCTCAAAGTTTAAGGTATAGGTTTTTGATTCCGCATGATATTGCGAGTCCACTTTTAGAAGCGGCGTACCAGCTTGATGGTACCAGTTCATAAATTGTGAAAAGTTTCGCCCGGAGACGTCTGACATAGCCGCAACAAAATCTTCGACGGTAACAGCTTGCCCGTCGTGTCGTTCGAAATACAGGTCTGAACCTTTTCTAAACAGTTCTGGCCCAAGCAATGTATGGATCATTCGAACAACTTCAGCGCCTTTCTCATAGACCGTTAAGGTATAAAAATTGGAAATTTCAATAAAGGAGGACGGGCGAACTGCGTGGGCCATAGGGCCTGCATCTTCAGCGTACTGCATAGATCTTAAAAGAGAAACATCCTCTACCCGTTTAACCGTTCTGGACCCCATGTCAGCAGAAAATTCTGAATCGCGGAATACGGTAAACCCCTCTTTCAAACTAAGCTGAAACCAATCACGGCAAGTAACTCTGTTACCCGACCAGTTGTGGAAATATTCGTGGGCCACTACGCCTTCAACACGTTGAAAGCCTGTATCCGTTGTGGTTTTAGCGTTAGCCAAAACACAGGAGGTATTGAAAATATTGAGCCCCTTATTTTCCATTGCTCCCATATTAAAGTCGTCAACGGCCACAATCATAAAAATATCTAGATCGTATTCCCGGCCATACACATCTTCATCCCATTTCATTGCATTTTTTAACGAGGTCATTGCATGGTCGCATTTATCAACGTCTTTTTCTTCTACAAAAATTCGAAGCAATACCTTTTTCCCCGAAAGGGTTGTGTAGTGATCATCAATATTCACTAAATTACCTGCCACCAAGGCAAAGAGATAACAGGGTTTAGGGAAAGGATCATTCCAAGTGACCCAGTGGGTGCCATCATCATTTTTGCCTTCACTAATTTTATTGCCATTAGAAAGCAAAATAGGGTATTTCTCTGCATCGCCAATAATTGTGGTGGTAAATTCACTTAATACATCTGGCCGATCTAGATAATAGGTAATCTTTCGAAACCCTTCCGCTTCACATTGAGTACAAAACATTTTCCCAGATTTGTATAAACCGTCCAAAGAGGTATTGTTTTGCGGCTCTATTTGAGTTGTATAGCTTAATATGCATTTATCTGGCAAACCCTCTACCGTCAAATGATTTTCACTCACGTTAAATTGAGTTTCAGGCCAAGCTTCTCCATTAACGGAAATAGAGAGTAGTTCCATTTCCTGACCATCTAACTTGAGGGTCGCGTTATCGCCTAATTGAATTAACTCTAATTCAGAAACAATACGAGTATGCACCTCATCCAAATGAAAAGTTAATTGTGTTTTGCGTATTTCAAATTCTGGAGGTTGATAATCTTTAAGATAAATAACACTGGGCTTCTCAGAAGACATCTTAACTATTCACTCCACTTAATGGGTTTTGTATCGTCAGTTTTATTCTCATTACTATTATTATCACTACTACTATTATCACTACTACTAGATGCACAGGGTGTTTTCTTAGGAGGAATGTAGCCTGTTCGCGCCTCCTCTGGAATAAATTTTGCCTCGTAGGCAATAATAGCCTGCATACATATTTCTTTTTGTTCTTTGGTTAGCGGATTACCATCCGGCCACTTTCCAATTTCTATCGCCACTTTGAAGTTTTTATAGACTTCGTGGGTCACTACTTCTAACATTTTATCAACATACATAATAGTTACTTCAACAATAGTGTTACTGCAACAATAGTGTCACTTCAATAAAAGCGTCACTGCAAGTTCTCAACGTTTCTCAAATACATCAAGTTTAAAATAGACGTACCCCCAAAGAAGGCCGCTCAGTAAACCACCCAAATGGTTCCAGTTTGCTATGCTACCTGCCACAAATATATCAACAAGACCTGTATAGCCAAGTATTAACCATACGAGCATAAAGATATAGATGCCCTTTTGAATACCTTCGGATATTGCTTTAACGTAATTTCTGGCAATCAAACAAAAACCCAAATACCCGTATACAACACCAGACAAACCACCAAAAACCGAATGTTCCGCAAATGAGTATTGAACTAAATTTGCAGCAACGGCAAGACTCAGAAACAAACCTATGTACTCTACCTTTCTTAAACTCTGCTCAATGTGGCGCCCTAAAAACCATATCCATAGAGCATTAAAAATAATATGCAATGCCCCGAAGTGAATAAAGGTAGGGGTAAGAGTTTTCCAAAATTGCGCGGAGCCTAAAACACGATTAAGTTCCACCAAAAAAACAGTGTCAACCAATAGCTGCCTTGGCAGAAGCCATTCAGCTAAAAAGCCACATATGCCCATCAGAACAATGGAAACGGTTATTGGTGCGCTCACAAGCATTAATAGGAACTGATCCACTAAGGGTATGTCCGCATGACCGCTATTTCTCGCCACATCCAATGTATTTTCCTCGACTACCACTCCGCCTTGAGCAAAGGTGTGTATCACATTGTATACTTCCGAAACACAGGATCGATCATACAGCCATAAATATTGTTCATTTTTTTCTTCGGTAAAACGGTGTACCAAGCCTCTCTGATTTAAAGCCGTGTCCAATGTTTTTAAATTCGCATGAAGCGGGAACTTGGCGTAACAAAACCATTCCATTCGCTAATCCTGCCCTATTTGATCAGGGTCTACATATACCCACATAAAGTTTTCCTCGTTTAGCATTTGCTCTCCGTTAAACCTGTAGGCGACCAAACGACCATATTTAACAGCACTATAATCCAAACAGGCCACATTATGCTTAAGTGGCCTAGGTCGCCCTTGTAGCCAATAGTGGCCTATAAATACAGGAATATCTTGAGTTCGATATTGGATAAGTTTTTCTCTCTCTCTATCACTTAGTTTTTTTTCCAATAAATCTTCAGGAAGAGGGTCAGGTTGAAATACTACGTCTTTATAGTAATTTAGTTTTGATGCCCAAAATTTGGTACGAAAAAAATTTCGTTCTATTCCCTCTTTACTTTTAATCATCCGATCATCCGGCAAACGAATATCGGTTCCCCGAGTTAATCGGTCCACACATCTAAATTCGAAGGATTTTCTATCTTTGCATTTAATCAAATATTCTTTAGAAATCCGATTAGATAAGTATCGCTTTTTAAATTCACTTATGAATGATTCATCCCAACAGGCATGTACAATTCGGCACCGATCCAACTCCAAAAAAAGTGGCAACGTTAAGAACCAGTCCAAAAACATTCGCCACTCTTCAGGAAACGATGCAAATTGCGTGAGAGTTTCAGTAACTAACCGATTATTTCGTGGAGAATGAGAACGAATAAATTCAGTTTCTACAGTACTCGAATTTTCTACCAGGGTGGTATAACAAAGCAGATTAAATTCATGGTTACCCAAAATACATTGTGCACTACCATGGTCCGTCATATTTTTAATTAAGTGAAGCGCTTCTCGGATATGGGGGCCACGATCAACAACATCCCCAACAAAGATTGCTTGACGAGAAGGATGCGTATAAACACCTCCGCATTTCTCGTAACCAAGTTTTTGCAGAAGCTTTTCGAGTGTATTGGCGCAACCATGTACGTCACCAATAATGTCAAAACCGTCATAGATCAACGAATTACCCGAATACTCAATTTGTAGATTGACTGGCCCAGCCTAGTTTTGTACGGCATGTCTCGTAAAAGTTATGCCCAACTGGGTGGATAAGTTGTAATTTTCGGTTTGATTTTCTCACTATTATTTCATCTGCTGGTTGCGATACAACATGAGTTTGTCCATCACATGAAACATGAGGGTTTAAATTGTTTTCTTTACCAATAACAAGCTTAACAACGTAATCTCCCGATACGACTATTGGCCGACTAGTCAAGGTATGGGGGTTCATAGGCGCCAGTACCATCGCATTAAGCTTTGGGTCAACGATAGGCCCACCACAACTTAAGGCATAGGCTGTCGAGCCGGTGGGAGAAGAAACAATTAAACCGTCTGACCGCTGCCTATAAACAAATTCGTCATCGATAAATAATTCAAAGTCGATCATTCGTATGAATTTGCCTGGGTGAACCACCACGTCATTCAAAGCCACATCTTTGGAGATAAGTTCATCACCACGAAAGACCTCGGAGGTTAATAAATAACGTTCCTCATGAATGTACTCACCATCTAACACTTCTCCGACCTTATACTCTATTTCGTCGGGGCTAATATCGGTTAGAAACCCCAGACGCCCCCGGTTAATTCCTAAAATTTTGACAGGGTGACCAGCACATATACGCGCAGCACCAAGCAGGCTACCATCACCACCCACAACAATAATAAGGTCACACTTTTCTGAAAGCTTACTGCGAGATTCAATTTTCAATGTGGTATTGGGTAACGCTGCGGATGTTTCTTCATCAAGCAGGATATTGACCTTTTGCTTCTCCAGAAAGTTCACCAGCCGCCGTAACGAATATTGGGTATGTTGACTACCAAGCCGTCCAATTAAACCAATACATTTAAACTCACTCATAGGAGGGTTCCAGTAAAAACTGTTATTATTGTTTGCCGTTAGAAAATGCCCGCTAGCCTTATGATTCAATCGCTAGATTTGCTTAACAATCCCGCTATCGCTCACTTAGCCTCGATCACTCATTCCCCATTGCTTATAGGCAGTTTAGGGCATTTTGAGGCGATAGATAGAGCAGACCTTACCGCATGGCTAGAAAGTATCGCCAAACTCGATATCACTCAGAGCATTCAGCCGCACAAATTTACTCGTATTGGGCTCTATTATGAAGCTTTGATTGAGTTTCTTTGCACTGTGGCATACCGAGCTGGCGTATTTCCGTACGAACTGATCACAAAAAACTTACAGGTGAACACTTCTCGATCAACTCTTGGAGAATTTGATTTCTTACTGAGAGACCAAGACGGAACCGTTATTCACCTCGAAACTGCGGTAAAGTTCTTTTTATTAAGCGACAAGTATCAAGGAGACAGTCAAAACTGGTCAAGCTGGGTTGGGCCAAATAGCCGAGACAGGTTAGACCTAAAATTAAAACACATGAGGGATCACCAACTCACCCTTAGCCAACAGCAAGAATGCATCCCTTTACTCAAAACCTACAATGTAGACCCAAAGCAAATACGTATTCACCACTTGATACAGGGCCAGCTTTTTATCAAGTTATCAAACAATTCCGTACTAGGAAAAAGTGAGTATTGCCCCAGCGATTGCAATCCAGAAATTGTGTCTGGTTACTGGGTTAGAAAAAGCGAGCTGGAGGAGACGTTAAACTCAAGGGCGTGGAACGCAGTGCCCTTGCATCGAAGCTGTTGGCTACTCTGTCAAGAGGGCAGTCAACTCAAACCAGCATCAACTCGTATTCAAACCCCTTATTTATGCTCGGTTAGCTCGCAAGGATGCCACAAAGAGCGATGCAGGATAATGGTCGTAAGCGACGACTGGCCCAATTAGAACAATTCTAATTAAACAACCCTAATTAGTGGAGGAGAGTTCTCCTCCTCGAAGAATATGCCCCTCTTCTTCCACCAACTGGCTACTCATACCTGCGCCAATATACCCCCCTTTTAAAGCCATCACATTGTAACCCTGCTTACCCAGTAAATAGGCTGCCGCTTGGCTTCGTTTGCCTGTATCGCAGTAACAGATATACAGCTTTTCTGGAGACAGTAAACGCTTTTTGAGGCCCATTAAGTTCAGGGGGATATTGGCAGAAAAGGCGATATGACCAAGGGAGTATTCGTCTTCAGATCGAACGTCCACATAAATTGGCGAGTCGCTCAGTTGACTCGCCTCTTTTTCCGTCACTTCTTCCACAGAAGGTGGGTTAAGAAGCAATAAAAAGTCACTTTTTTCCAAACGCATTAATACGCCATCGGAACTCATTTTAACCGTGGCATTGCGAACCGTTTGATTCACCAATGCATCCTCCCCAAAACACCAGCCAATACCAATATCCGCAATCTTATAGCAAGTAGGGCTATCTTCTTCACACACCTGAACTTCCGCAGTACCTTCTTTAATAAAATAACAGCAATCACCAATTTCACCCTGGCGAAGTATCACTTCACCTTCATCCACGACCATGGGCGTCAATCGAAAGAATATCTGCTCAGCATTAACCGGGGGCACTTTAAAAAAGAGGTTAGAGTTTAGTACCGTTTGCATCCATTCAACATCCTCGTCTAAATCCCTTTGCAAGGCTATTTCAGACATCAAATATTCAGCTATTTGACTCCAACTAAGGGTCCGGTCAAGCTGTTCACTGTCAATTCTTAATAGGGAACAGTCTGTCATGGCAATGGCTCGACAAGGGCGAGGCTGCTCATGAACAACCGCTAATTGAGCCGTACGCGCGTCAACAATTTCTTTGTAACCAGAGGGGTATTCAAGTAAAAGCTTTCCATGTTGAACAAATATATGCTGCTGATCGTAACTACCACATTCAAAAATTGACTGACCGGGAAAAGCGGTTTGAACCACTACATGACGGAATAAGTCTTCGAGGTAAGTAGGCTTGAGCGACTTTAGAGGCACCAGTGTCCCTGAGGTGCTAAAAGCCTCAAGATCCAACTGGTTTTTCTTTTTTGAAACAACACCGTAAAGGTTCATGGGTTTATTTCTCTAAATACATCAGGATAACCTCTCCTGCCCTGTAAACCACCTGAGTGGAGCACAACAAGCTTGGTTCCCTCTTGCCAATAACCTTGTTTAGCCAATTGACTCAGTCCCCACATGAGTTTTCCCGTATAAACAGGGTCCAGTGGAATACCTGTTTTCTCTTCAAACCGATCAATGAACTCTATTAAGTATTGCGGAAGTTTTGCATATCCGCCGCAATGAAAACCATATTTTATCGTTAGGTTAGTCCATTTAGCAGAGATTTGTGACAAGATATCCTTCGTAGAATTTTCCAAAACCCCCTCTCCTTTCAAAACGGAAACCCCCAATAATTCAGTATCATCTGCCAGACCCGCTCTCACTCCTGCCAATGTTGTGCCAGTGCCGCAGGCCAAAGCAACAGACTTTACTCCTGAGGTTGCAGCCTCTTCTTCAAGCGCTTTTGCTAATGCCGTACACCCCACGGCACCCAACGGCCCACTGCCGCCTTCAGGCACCCAATAACACTTCCCCAACTTAGACTCTAGAAACTGAATATACTGTGCAGAATAACGTGTACGGTAGTCACTACGTGTAACAAAATATAGCCTCATACCCAGCGCCTGAACATCCATAAGAGTTGGGCTTAGGGTTTCGGCTCTTTCACCACGTACAATCCCTACAGTTGGTATCCCAAGTGATAAACCCGCAGCCGCAGTTGCATAAAGATGGTTTGAATAGGCACCGCCGAAAGTCGCTATTGGCAAGGAGGAGCGAGAGGCTTGATGGTCTTTAAGGTAGCCCCACAACTTATAGAACTTATTCCCACCTAAATACGGGTCCAATAGATCTTCCCGTTTCATTGAGAGTGAGATACCGCGAACAGAAAACTCTGGGCAAATAACCTGTTGAAAAGGCGCCAGCTTAGACACTGCTTCGGGGGTTAATTGAAACCATTCGGGAGGTAAAAGGCTATGCACCTGCGCGAACTAACTTAGTCGCACCTTTCAAGTCTTTATGACTTGAGCAACGGTCACCATCACCAATGATAAAGTCAACGGGTAAATTGATTCTTGGAATATTGGCGCCACAAATACCAGCACTGTTGCTGCAATTGCATACGGGCGCTTGATAGTGATCGAGCCACGCTATGTAATGTTGCTCATTTACACCGCAGTTCTTAGCGGCATAAATAGCAGGGTTATCCATAAAGCGAGAAACGTCTGAAGAGGGAATAGTAATATGCCCTGCTCCCGGTTGGTAAGTCACAAAGCTAATACCTTTTGCCACCATTTTTTCTAAGAGATGGTCACCACTATTTGAGGTTATCTCAAGCTGTTCTTCTCGTAAACGTGCGACTTCTAACTTCAAGTGGGATTCTTGCTCATTGCGGTAAAGTAGCTCAACTTCCCGCATTTGCAAAGTTTCTTTTAACTCTTTTACCGCAGCTTCAATCTTGGCCTGCATTTCCAACTCGTAATTTTCCTTGAGGTGTTCAAGTTGATACCCCTCCTCTCCCTGAACCTTATTGAGCTTATGTTCAAAGTACTCTCGTAAACCCTCAATTTTTTGAGCCTGACCATCAATCGTTTCTTTGAGGTGGCTATTTTTGTCCTGCTCTTCCGTCAAAGCCCTTTCTTTTTCTTCGAGTAAATTACGGTATTCGTCTATACGCTGGGTATGTTCCGCCTTGAGCTGTTGAGTCACATGTTGGTTATCGTTGGAAATAGTTGAGCTACGCAACCTTTGTTCACGCAGTAACTGCGCCATATGATCACGCAACTCTTTTTCGTACTCCTTACGGAGCTGTCCCAGAATATTTTGCTCCATTTGACCATTAATTTGGGAAACGGATGCTGCACCCACCTCAAGCTCATTGCGATACACTTCTGGCTCTCGAAACTGCAATGCCAGTTTATTGCGCTTGATTGCACTGTGAAGCTGTTTAAGTTGCCCCTTGCCCATACGCATATCTGGGTCCCAGAGGAAATCTCGAAAGTGCTGAATTGGGCACTGGCTTGAACAGGCGAGACGTATAGGGCCTTTGCCTAAATCTGGGCCTTTCGTCGCCGAGCGGGCAAGTTCATCGAGAGGAAGGTTCCAGGCGGGGTCAACCGCTCCTTTTTTGGTAAAACTGACCAGGAAAAAGACTGCCGAGCGAAGCTCAAAATCTGAGTCAATTTCTACAAATACTGCATTCGCACGTTTACCTGCCCATTCATACGCTGGAACGAAACCATCCAAGACAGCGTCAAACTCAGCCACATGCATTTCCCTAGCAACCGGACCGTCGCCATCAAAAAAGAAAATCGCCTGTGCTAATTCATCGTGATCGTGTACCAAGTGCGGTAAACCTACTTAAAAAATAACGTTGCGTGAAAGTATCCACCAAAGTATTAGGAACGGATGTGACAAGCCCATTAATATCTAGCAGTTAATCTAATTAAAGTATTAAAACGCCGAGCCGTACATGCCCATTATGGTCAAAATGTGACCTACTGCGCGAATTATGTGCAAAAAAAGAAAAGAAAGTGTAAAGAGAAATTTAGGTTAGAACAAGAAGTTTTGAACAGGCGTTAGAACTAACTAAATACCATCTAACGATGCATAAATTAGATGAGTTCAGCTTGTAGTAATTCAAACTTGATGTGACAGTTACCGGCTTTTCTTTGCGGGCAAGCATATCTATGAACTTTGCAAATCGCCTCTGTCTGGTTTCCGGTTTCTTCGCACTTATCAATCCGTACGCTATGACATAACGACTCGATTTAGTGAGCGTTTCAAAAAACTGTTTCGCCTTCGGCTTGCTCTCTAGTGCTGCTAGGAAATCCGCCGGCACTTTCATTTCACTTACCGCATAGGCGTTCTCCCACCTACCGTCTGCTTTGGCGGCACGAACGTGTACGAGTCCTGACTCCGTCATCCGGCCCTCGTTTATCAAACACTCCACATGCTCTCTGTTCCTTTTCGACCAGTTGCTTCGCGCTTTTCTTGGAGTGATCCGCTAAAGATAGGCTTGATCATCGATTGACTTTTGAATGCCATCGATCCAGCCCCAGCACAGCGTCTCAACCACGACATCTGTTAACTACTTTTCTCTCCATCCTGAGATCGGCTGATCAGGCATAGCAGTCTTGAATATTTCAACCGCGTCAGCCATAGCATGTTCGTGACTGGAATATATGGGCTGCCCCACAGTTAGAGGCTCGGCACTCCCTTCCTGATAAACCTCTATAAAATATAAGTTAGTATTATTATCTAATACTGTTTCCACCCTAAATTGCGCCATAATGTAACCCTCTTTTTTTATTTACTAAGGATTATAGCTCACGGGAAATTACACCTAACGTTCAGCGAACCGGCGGAGGAGCGTTAGCGACGGAGTTGATCTTTCGTGTTTTCTTGTTATCAATTCTAACTTTTTGCCGTTTTTCTTTATGTTCTTTAAATGTATCAGAGTCAGCGTAGATTGGGTCTCTCAACCTAAAATGATTATCTGGAATCACGGCTGATATTTTTTCGTCTTGTAAATAACAGAGGTTCTCCTCACTACAATATCCTGTATCTGCTGTCAGTACACAACCACTCGCATGTCCCCTGCAAAATAAATATATGAAGCGACCTGTAAGAGAACCGGGTCGGCAAATCTCGTTTGTTGTTGATGAAGAGGATAATAAAAACTATCTCGGTTTAATGAAAATAAAAATTGATAGTGAGACGGGGCGAAAAAACTATGCTCGACAACAATTCAGAGTTTATAGATACTGAGATTACCTTTTTACGAAGGAACACGGTAAGAATGGTAGCCTTGGCAATATCCTCGCTATCTATAGCTTCAATCGTTGGATGATACTCAGAAATCAGTTTACTTAAAATTACCTCAAAGGGTAATATTGCTAAAACTTAAATAATCATTACTTTTAATTAATTTTTACCATCAAGGTCGATAACCTCAATCCTCACCCCTTCATCAACCATCTCAGATAAATGAAAATTTCCATCGGGCTGTTTCACTATAGATTTTTCTATATCGCCAGATACAAACTCCCATAATTCAGGGTTCAACGTATCCGGCTTTGGTTTGTAAACCTCTGCGGTAAAACCACTTTCATTTTTATTTTTACGTAAAATAACGATATCACCTTTGTAACCCGGCGCAGTTATTATCGATATAGTAGAAGTTGCAACTTTATCGCCAAATTCTTTTTGATTCCACTCTCGTAGCACAACATCAGCTTCAATTTCTTGCAGCCTAACATGGGCTATTTCTTTACTGGCGCAAGCGAATGGTGATAACGTCATTAAGAATATTAATAGAACTTTTAGATTTCTAAGCATATATTTCATTATTCACAGTTAGTAGCAGTAACAGTTAAAAGGTGATACGAATCAGGTGGCACAACAATAATCCCTGAAAGCCAAGGGAACATTTTTAATTGTGCTTTAGTATATAACCCGTTGTTAGCTTCTTTTTCCCAATGCGATTCGTATACAAACTCTTTTGAATAGAGCCAAACATGCATGCCGCCACGCGACATTCCTAGCCCAAATGGAATTCTTGCAAACGTGTTGTAATCAGCGACTTTTTTCTTGGTAGGCCCCAAGTATGTAGTCACTATATTTTTACTCGGCTTATAGTTAACAACGGTGTTACTTACAGGTACGCGACTGACACTATAAGTGCAATTTTTCTTTACTTGATTATAGTAGCTCACGATATGTTCACCATGCCCATCTCTTGGATGGTTAACATCAGGGTTATAATATACCGCTTTCCAATTATGAGTATCGATCAAATATTTAGCTAACTCAGTACCTTTTTCCCCAAGTCCACCTACACGTTGGCTAGCTTCAGGTTTTCCGGTTTTTTCAAAAGCATATTTAAGCACCCAAATGGCCATTGTTATGCAATCACTCGAAACAAAATTTTTATATTTATTGAGGTTATTCTTTTTAAGTTGACTGCCAACATGAGTGCTACGATCTTTCATAATAACGTCGATCTTGTCAACAGCGTGTTGTGAAAATGTTTTTGACATAATTAACTTCCTGCATTGTGTTCCTTGATAAATTACCACAAAGTGTATTCATTAATTAGATAACAATATCTAACTTAAGATCAAGACGGTGAAAAACTGGTGATACTGTATGATTACAGCCATTTGCGGAACATCTTTACCCTATAACGAGGCTGTAGAAAAATTAAGTCACTTCTTATAATTTATAATTATTTCCCCATCCTCAAAATTTGATTTTCCGATTATTATACACCCACCTCTCACTAACCAGTAAAAACAAACTGCATTCAGCACACTTGATAGCTAAAAAAACACGCTCTAATTCCGTACCGGAATCAATTCAAGTACACCACTGGCTTTAGCTTTCGAGCCATCTCGTGCCCTCATAATCAGCCGAAGATCAACGCTATATTCACTGTCAGGAGAAATACAATGCCGCTTATTTGGCTCCATATCAAAAAAGAAATTACCTGAATTTTCAGCGGGGTACGAAGTAAAGGTTTTAACTTGCTCTTTATCTTGACAGCACTCACACTTGATAAACAGCGTATAGTGATGGCCCACATTTTGGCTGGCAAAAACAGGGTTAACAGAAACAGTGTCTATATCAACACGAATTTGGAACTTCTTAATGCCGTCATCCAAAATGACATTAAATTTCTTTGCTACTTCTGGAGAGGCAATAGATAAGGAAAACAATTCCGCTTGAGGGAGGTGACCAGGGTCACCTCCCCCATAAGCAAACGCAGAAAAAACCCAAAAAGTAAAAACCTTAATTAGGTTTTGCTTCACTTCGCAAAATTTCAGCATTTGAAATTTCCACCCCACCTTGAGGAATAGACTTACCGTCAGCAATAGAAACCGCAACAAATGAAAGGTCTATATCGCTGTCATCTTTAATCAGTCCTTTTCTTCTTAGTCTCTTCACCGTATTGGTAATATCAATATAGTAAGTATTACCTTCACTGTGGTGAGCGTGTTCTCCACTTCCAAAAAAGGCAAAACTGCCCGCGTAGTGTAAATCATCCTTATCACGCATAACAGCGCCCGAAGGTGAATTAACAAAAACCCGAACAAAAACATCACTAGCATTCGTTAAGGTCGCCTTATTCACTTTCAGTAAATAACGGGAATCTTTAGCCAAGTTACTCTTCAGCATTCGATTTGCAGAAGTAGGTATTGTGATTCTCTTCTCACTGCCCCCGCGAATAACCACTCTACTTAAAGCTTCGGACGATATTCTATCCAAAGTTTTAATTCTATAGGGGCCGCCTTTCTTCAAAAACTCTCTTAAATCATCGTCATTACTTAAACGTTCTGGAATCGCTTTAAAACCAGAGACTCGACTTGAACAAGGAATAACTTGATCGTCATACTGATAAGAAAGTAATGGCATTAAAGACGTTGTTCCAACAGTTATATTATTAATTAGGTTTCCATCCTTGTCGCAAAACATACCACCTAAAGACAAATCATACCAATCACTGGAATCGGGGTTAGGATTACCTCGGGTAATATTCCACTCCCACCAACAGCGTTCTACCATGTTATGGTGGCACCAAAAGACTGGGTCCAAAGGTGACATATACTCGCTCATATTACCGTCAATCCATCCGTGAACCAAATTGTGAGGCGTACCTTCTAATTCCCCAAAGCCTCCAGACTCGTAACTCCCAAACGACTCAAAGTCCGTTAAGTCGAAAATGTCATCCATAACATCTTCACCAGTGTAAGACGTTGGAATAATATCCGTTGCGCCTTTTGTTCGTGTTGTATCATTTAAAGTATTAGATGAACCGAAAAAGACACCGGGAATACTTGGCTGACACGTCCAATTCCAATAGGGTAAGGCAAAATCTTGGTATCCAGAAAGTTCACGAATAATGGCTTCAAAGTAGTATAAATAAGCTCTATGCCAAGGAAGAAAATACCAATTTCCATGAGGGCAAAAGTCATTGTGTATATCAGCCTGAGCAGTCCAGTTTCGCCTATCCGTAGAGGACAGGGCTTTCATTGCGCTTACACCATCCTTATAGGCTTGGATAATAGGGTCCGTATCACTTAGGGTAGAGATGTTCTTTCGGATAGGTCTGTTATTAATCTGCTCTAATATAGATTCACAGCCCCCTAGCATACCAACACTTAGAGAAGCGGCTATTGAACCACCTGTTAATTTAATAAATTCTCTTCTATCTAACGACATAACTAATCTCCATGTAGCTCTAGTAATTTCAGTAATTAAGAAATGATTTTTAATCAATAATTATTTTTTTAATACTCACACGTTAAATCCGAGATACAAAAAGAAGCGAAAAGCCTATACGCCTCTAACTCCCTATCAACATAAATATAAAACGCGCCAAATTATGACTTTTAATGAAATCAGTCCACTTATTCCGCACTGTAGAATAAAAATTAAAACTCAAAACCTGCATCCATATTCTTATACAGTTTATGTGTAACGTATTCACATTTTGGAAATTACAGAGGGCATTAAATTACTCTTTTCTAAAAACGCTCTGATTAAATTGTATAAATGGCATAACACGAAAGCCTTAATAGAATGAAAATGATTAACTAACTGCCTCAAAAGCCAAACACACATCGAGAATTTTTTTGAATAATAGATGGCAATATTATCTTCAAAGAAATAACTCACAGATAAAATTTAGTATTTTATTCCCCCATTAAGAAATAAAGAAGAGAGCAGAATGGGTTTATCGCAACAACAAGAATGGGGTGAATTTAGCGCCATAGAAATTATTCACCTGTAAACCTGTAACAAGCAAGGAATTGATCAAAATTTACTCAGAAAAGGTTACCGTAACATCCCAAATAACAATATTTTTGGCCAATATTAAGATAAAACTGCGGTATTCCAAGCTGCCTTATTTTTGAGGCTTCGACGGAAGCTTTCTTACTTTTCACATAAATCACGAGTATAATCAAACGTTTCACTCCCTATGCATTAAGGAATAACCTATGCAAAACCTGTTAAAGGTCACAATCACTTTGCTTGCTTTTTTCTCTGTATCTGCACTTGCCGGTCCAAGCATGTCAAAGATCGCAGCCAAGAACCCAGGCAAGTCTCTTGCGGTTGTTTCAGTCTCTGCAAATAACTGGAGTAACTCTCTACAGGGTTGGAATAGCGCCAATACGTCCAACCTTATGGGCACACGCCTAAATACTATGCTGGAAAAGCTTGAAACACGTATGTCTGAAGACTGGAAAATTATCCCCGCCAGTTCATTTGTTGAGAAAAAGGAATACCAAGCGCTTGCCGGTGAAGAGCGAGAAGTCGGCCTGCCTTCAATTAATGGGGTGAATATGCCTCTTTTTTCAAAAAACCGTAAGCAATTAATCAAATCAAGATTAGACAAAGATGTTGCTCAAAATCTTGCCAAAATAACGGGCGCAGATTTCTTAATGGTTGTTTATTCTGAATGGGCTGTTGCTACTGGTCGCTTTATTCCCACCAGTAAATCACTCGCCAAAAATGTGGTGAGCATATACAACGCACAGGGTACGCAAGTATACAAAGGGCGAAAAGACCAACTAGGCAATAAATCACTTGGTGCTATGGGAAGAGTCGCCGTGAACGAAAATACGATTGACGAGTGGGTTATTGCTTATGAAAAGGGCGTAAGTGCGCTATACAACCAAGGGCGTAAAAAGAAGAAATAACGTCTCACTGAAGTTAAAAGCTGAAAATACAGTTAAAAATCGGAATTGACCCTCAAAATTGTAAGGTAATACTGTATTACCCTACAATTTATTCGATAAGCTAAACCTCTTCAACTAAGAGTCCAAACTTGGCAATCTCTTTCATCACGCTAGGGAGTGATTTTCAGCTAGCAGCTCAGGCTCTCAAAGCATTACCCATTACAAAGCAAACTTATAATGCCCTAGTTTATAGAGGTCCAACTTAAAACTATGGTTGGTTGGTTCGTAAATATGACGAATATTCACAGCTATTGAAGCACAGTTAATTTTATCTAAGCATTCAAAGTTATTGAGCTTATAAAAAGGAATTTCGTTTAGTTCTTTTACACCAATGGAATAGGCGACTTGATTTGTTTTCGCTTCTCCCAACATCCACTGCAAATAGAACTTGTTGGATCTGAACGCATATGAATGGGTTACAACAATGCGGTACACTCCTTCCAACCCCTTGTCTCGCCACTCTCCCCCCACCCAAGAACTCAAAACTTCCTCATCGGTAGAGAAAGGGTCAACTATAGAATCGCGCCTGGACCACACTTCTGTAGATTCACATATAGCCGATATCGAAAAACACCCTAACACTAGAAGTAAAATAAATTTATACATTGATACTGACACCAGACTCACCATATTGACGCCGTTTTACGACAGTCTAACAGGCTATACATACTATTCAAATCAAACACTCCTGCAACCTCATACTTTATTCAAATTATTTTTTAATTGCTTATAAATATAGATGGGACACCAGCTCCCCGGCCAAATCAATACTCCCCTCCCCCACCTACCCGCCCTGCTTTCAATTGTAGATCGCCCATTTTCTTCCTTTGTTGAACCTAGAAACCGCAGTTAAATCACGAAAGTATACGCAAGCGCTTAACTGCCGTTTCTAGGTTGAAGGATAGCCTGCCAGCGTAAGCTCCGCCTGTTTTGACTCTTAAATCAGAATAAAGTACTAATTTTCTTTAAACACTGTATTTTTAACAAGCAAGTTGATTAACGAAGCACCCGCTCTACCCGTTTTGAAAAGTGCATTATGAAATCTATCTTTATACAGTCTACACCTTAGGCATTCTGGTATCTGAAGGCTTGTTTTTACACGTTGGAGATATTGATATGGCAAGGCAACGATGGGCCAACGGGCTTGCTCAACAAGGTGAATCAATGGCGGTTTCACGCCATTGATTCTTATTCGTTACTTAATGTTCCATTCAATCAGTAAAATATAAAAAATATAAAACGTTGGAACTACAGCACACCAAGTTATTCTTTGAAATCCAATTTTAGCGGTTTTATGCTTAAATAATCTCTGGACTAAAATCGCACTAGCTGCCCCACCCAAAAACGCAAAGCCGTGCAAAACTTTTTCAGGTATTCTCATAGAGTTTTCTATATTCGATAGGCGCTTATCGTACCAATAAAATACTGGAATAACGGCGACATTAATACCTGCCAATACCGAAAATACTATTGCTTTTAGAAAATATTCTGCGTTTTCTACGTTTAATAATTTAAGGCTGGTCAGCAACAAACTAGAGAGTATCGAGGCAAATAGAATTGATATAACGAATCCATGTGTAAACCACTTAGCAACGATAGGCGAACATACAAAGCGAAGCACAACCCAAATAATTACCCACATAAAAGCGAGAGAAATAACAAATGATATTAAATTCAATATAAGGTTCATAGGCTAAATATTAACTTAGTTAAGTCTGTTAAGCATTGTATTCTTTCGCAAGTATTGAATAGATTGCGTGGTTTACATATTTTGAATAAAGCCATTCACAAAGTCGCTTGGTGTTAACATCCTAAAGTGTATTAGTTCCGACCTAACCTGACACATCTACTTGCAAAGAAGAGAGTTACCCGTTTTGATAATGGTGTTGAATCATAAATCAAAACAAAAGGTAACTCTCTATGTTGCATAGTTAGGGCCTGGGCTATTTTTCACCCAGCTACGTTATCTCGGTCATTGCTCGACTTTGTACCCCTGAACCGCCCTCCATGACTCTAATACCGTCCATCCATGGACTGTAGTGGTCTAATAGCACCGGGAACTTGAAATCAGTACACTTGATTCCCAGAATCGCTGTAAAACTTCTTAAAAATAGTTGTTTTAGTTATGCTTCCTGACTGTAAGAGCATTCTTTTCAAGTGCCTTGGTAGTAAGTCGCTCATTTAGGCCAGCTAAACGTCACCCCCTACCTAGCTGAGTAAAAAACAGCCTTAGGCAGTGATAATTTAATAAGTGTTAACAGGCCCGGTAGGCAGCCTTTCGCAAGCACTTAAATGTTTTATTATAAATTCTGATTTAGGTAAGAATGATTAACCATTTCCTCAACTATTTGAGAAATAACAACCACGCATTCTCCCGTAATGTCTTGAAGCTCAATTAATTTAAGCCGAATATCCACTAACCTTTGCTTAGATATAGGGTCGCTCTGCTCATAGGATTGAATTACCTCTAAACCGAGCTTAGAAACTAGTTCAACTTTTTTTGCTATTGAAGCAATCTCTTTATTGTTGTGATATTTTAACTCAGCGCCTACTTTACGCCAAGTAACAAATTGCTTTTTTATATTACTTGGAAAAGTTAATTTCCCCTGAGCGTTCAACCATAAAACCAATTCATTATTTAACCTCCTAACAAATAAGTTTTCCGCAGCTAAACCATCGACAAACCTATCTAATTTATCCCTTCTTGAGTAAGTTTCATGTACACTCTTTTCGTGGTGCCTGTGGTAGTATTGGGCTGGTTCAACGGCTTGCGCCAATATCTGCATAGTTTTCAAATCCGTTTGCCCACGAAGTTTATCTAAACGCTCTAAAGACTGTGCAACGTGTTTTAAGCTAAGTTGCTGGCTGGACCACTCTGAAATAACCTCCATTCTGGAGTACATTGACTCTACATCCGTTAAAGAAGCCGGTGACCACAACCTCTCTGCAACAACAAAAGCTCTGGGCCACAAACGTAAATCAATGGAGTTCTCATCGATCAATTCACTCCAAAGGGCAATTTCGCCACCGAGAATATTTTTCATTTTATCTGAATGAACATCTAAATAAGAAAAATCAAATTCAGCAGCCTCTATCATCTTCCCAGATAAACGATAAAATAAATTACCAACCTTCACCCTTCCTCCAAGTACACCATCCACCGTAGTAATTTGAAATTCTGTTTTACCCATCCAGGTATCGACTGAAAAATGATACTCATCAAATAGAGAGGAAATTTCATTTATTTTATACGCGGGTTGATTATTAAACGAAAGAAGTAAATACTGTTTACGGCCTTCATCGATAAAACTCAATTTTCCTTTAACAACAGAACCTTTTTTACGAGGAATAGAAAATTCCCAGAAACTCACTGCTTTTTCTATATTAATAACACCAGGTTTATTAGACAAAACAATAGGGTCATTCCGATAATGGTAAGACGCAGGTTGTGGTTGATCTAAATAAAAACCTGTTGAAAGCAACGTTTTGTATCCTTTATTCGCCGCTTCAATCAAAGACGAATGACCACGCCAAGACTGGACGATATATTCCTTGGGTAACCCTGTATACAGGATCTCATCCCAACCAATTAATTTTCGGTTGTACTTCGCTAAAATTTCACCAATACGGTGATTGAAAAACAAATGGAGCCCCCGGTTACCACTTAAGCCTACATTGCGAACAAATTGTTGCACATGCTCTGCCGCTTCCCAAGCTTCAGGGTTAACCTCATCCCCACCGATATGTATATATTCAAAAGGAAATAACGCTTTAACCTCTGAGATTAACTCATCAATAAACCTATATACCTCTTCTTTCGTTGGGTCCATTAATGCCTTATGAACACTCCAACGATCTTCAGGCTTATAACGGCTAGTAGGTAAAGTCATTAATTCCGGGTAAGCAAGTGCAAGCGCTGAAGTATGACCAGGAAAGTCTATTTCCGGTAAAACTTCAATCCCCCTTAATTTCGCGTAAGCTACCACATGGCGAATATCATCCTGAGTATAATATTGGCCATTCGAACCCAGTTGGGTCAACTTGGGAAATTTTTTAGATTCAAACCTCCATCCCTGATCGTCCGTTAAATGCCAATGAAAAATATTTAATTTAGCCGCTTCCATACCATCTATTTGGCGTTTTATGGTTTCAACAGAGAAAAAATGACGTACAGAATCAAGGAGTAAACCTCGCCAAACAAACCTTGGCTTATCCTTTATTTTAACTAAGGGCAGAGACACCTCCCCAGCATTAACGTCCAACATTTGAGCTAAGGTCGCCATAGCATGAATAACACCAAGATCTGATTGAGCCCTTATACTTATACTGTCTTTTTTAATCTTTAAAGAATAGGATTCAGCGCTTTTATCTAAAAAATCTGATTTTTCGCTTTTATCTACCTTAATGTAAATAAACGCTTTCGCCTTTTCTTTCAGTACTCGATCATATTTCGAAGCAGTCTCAATTCTTTCAATAAAACGCGATACAGCAGCTTTCGTTCGGTGAGACGCACCATCACCATAATTCACTGCCACAACTTTTGAAATAACCAACTTACCTTTACCATGCTTAAGGCTATGTGGGAACGGCATAATGTTAAGCTCAACGCCAGAATTCGCTTGTAGACCTGTAGCCAGTAATACCAGAACGAAGGTAACCGCCAACTTTGTTAAAAAAATTTTAATATCAATATATCTTATTTTTATAATGTTTATTGTATCCTAGACTATCTCATTTCCCATTATTTTTAATAAAGCCTTGCTTATACCACCATTTCACACGAAAGTATAAAGAGCAATATCATTGTAAAAAAAGCGTTTACTTTTCAATCAATAAGAATAAAAGCGTTTTGAAAAAACCATGAGAATAACTTACCAATATTTATGGCCTTAACTGTATATTTAGTCAAACCATATATATTCAGTCAAACCATATATTGGATAGAACCATAGCCAATGCAAAAATAAGGAAATGATCAAAGTTGGTATTATTTAGAAAGAATATTTAAAAAAGCCACGGTATATGCCATGGCTTTAGTCATAATTCAATATTAGACAACTTATATTAGACAGCTTATATTAGACAACTTAGCTTAGAAGGTTAAACGTGTACCTAAAGACCAGCGAGATTCGTATATATTTTGATAAGCTTTTTGCTCTGAGTACTCAAGGTATGCTTGTTGAAATTCTTCCGTTACATTCAAACCATTGAAATAAATAGACAAGTAATCTGTAACATTAAAGGTAAAATTCAAGTCAAGCTGACCATAGTCATCCTGATATAAGCTCTGATACCCATGGGTTCGACTACCCTCAGTAATCAACCTTGCCGAACGATAATTATACGCCATTCGTACAGAAAATCTTTCATCTTCATACCATAAAACCAAATTATACGTATTTTCTGAGTTACCAATAAACGGCAATTCTTTTTTCTTACCCTCAATTAGCACTTCATCATTGCGGACAATGCCCTCACCATCCGTTCTTCGCTCACTAATCACCTCTTGGGAACTGTCCGAAAACGTAAAGTTCACATCAAAACCCATATTTGAAATAAGCGGTACGGCAAGAAAATCATTAAATGCTACCTTTGTCCCAAGCTCAATACCGCTTACCTCACCACCAGAACCTTGAACTGGAGATTTAAACGTAAAAGGTCCTCGGTGGATACCATCATCGTCGGATTCATCAATCAATACTGTTCCAGGTTGGACAAAACTATCAATTTCAATTCGATATAAGCCTAAATTGAACATCGATGCATCACCAACATACCACTCAAAAGAAAGGTCATAGTTAGTTGCACGAGTAGGCTCTAATTCCGCATGACCAGCAAAACGACCACCAGAAATACGCATACACTGACATTCATTATTAAATACTCGGTATATCGACTTACCCCCACCCCATTCGAGTAAATTGAGCGGTTGCATTGTCTGACCATAAGCACCACGAATATTAATATCGTCCGTTAATGCATAGGTTATGTTGAGGGATGGTAAGTAATCAGTATAATTTCGCTTGGTAACAACATCGCCAATATCAATACTCGCACCAGAATGTGGAATAGTCTCTCCAACTTCGTTTTGACGAATATTGATTTCAGTCTCCACAACCTTCAAACCTAAATTACCACTGACTGAGCCAGCCTCAATATTTGCCTGCGCAAAATAACTTAGTTCAGATAAAGTGACATCGTAAGATTGACCAGGGGCAACAACTTTTAGTTGTGGCCCAAATACTTTCTCTTGGAACGCCAAGGTATCATCGTAATCATAAGGGTCCGCAACCCAAATACCAGGTAACCCTTCAACCCCACCAAAATCATCAACCCAAATAACATTGTTATGCTCGTTAAGGGCTGTCGGAGGCAGCATTGTATAGCCTTCAAAAATACGTTCAGACGCTGGAATTTGCTCAGGTTCATAAACAGGATTACCGTCACCATCCAATACAATATCCCCGTTTTGATAGCGAGAGGGTAGAGGGTTGCCGTCATCGTCCTCGACATAATTCGGGTTATCAACCATAGTGCCGAACGCGGGGTTATCTAACCACTCACCTTCCTGACATTTTTGACTAGAATCCGTAAATTGATCCACCGCTTTCCACTGAGCCATGCAACCTTCTTTTCCAAACTGTGCGAAGTATGAAAACTGACGATGCTCTACTTCTCGAACACTATTTCTTACGCCAAAATCAATACTAGAAATAAATGCTACATCTTCATCCAGCTTATAATTCCACTTAGTACTTACTACCGTCATATCAGCTTTATCATCTGTATTTCCTTCCGATGAGAAAGCGCCAACATGGTACGATTGAATATCCGCCATATATTCTGCAACCGTTCTTTCTCCAGCCCCACCACTAACAACAGTATCGAAACCAGAAAACGTTGGATGTGTGCCGGAAGCATCGTAACGGATAATAAACTCATCGGCGTTACCATCAGGGTCTCTGACTGAGTCAAGAGCCGTATCGCCATCAGAATTATAATTAAATGCATCTTCTTCAATACCTCCGGGGCTATAATCCGCATAGCAACCAGCTAAGCCATCTGATACACCGTCTCCATCTGTATCGCCAATACCAACTAAAGTCTCATCGTTTTTACAATATTCATTAGCAACAAAACCTCCCGGCCCATTAACCTGCGAACCCACCCCATCGATACTTAATAGATCCCCTTCACTGTAGCCGTGTCTCATGTAAGCTGTTGCATGAGAGCGAATTAGCCTTACCTGACCCGTTAACGCGCCTCCGTTGTCATAATTTAACTCCAAATTTGAGTTCTGTGATATTTCAATATTTTTATTCGTTTGAGTAAACGACTGCAAACGAAAAGGCTCTGCATCAAATGCAGTCACAGTGCGCCATCTTTCGGTTCGCTGCATTTCTCCACCCACTTCGTCAACAGCCGTTAAAGTGAACGAGTTTTCTCCCCAATTTACTGGGCGCGCATAATTGTTAAAACTTGACCAACGGTTATTGTGTGAAATACCTGCTCGACGATTCCAACGTTCTTGCTTACTGTAAAAATAATCTGCCGTAACATCAAACCCTTCACCCAAGTCCGCCTGAAATGAAAAGTTCAAACCATCTCGATGGCGTTCTTCTTCTTTATGAAAAGCAGAGAACCCTTGAGGCACAACATGATAGATATCTGGATTAACTCGATCAGGGCCAGTACTATCCCAACTGACATGGTTATTATTAGCGGCACCAATTCCTCCATTTTCAGAAGTATCAAAATACCCATTAAAATCAGTTGCTAAATTTTTCTTTGCTGTCACAAATGCCACTAAGAAACCCACTTTTTCATTTTGCCAGCTAAACAACCCCGTCAAAGTTGGATCAGTTTCACCACTTTTAGACCCTTGATCCACTTCAGCGCCTAAGTTATATACAAAACCTTCATCCATATCAAATGGTCTACGAGTTTTGAGATCAACCGTACCCGACACACCTAAACTCGACAGGGTTGCAATTGGAGACTTAAAGACATCAACACCAGAAAACAATTGAGATGGAAGATCAGCAAAGTTCGCCGTAGATTTATCAATTGTTGTTGCGCTCAAGAATGTCTCACCATTCAAGGTGGTAGCGACATTAGACAATCCACGAATTTGCACCGGCCCAGATTCGCCCGCCGTTCTTTCAACCTGAACTCCCGTAATGCGCTGCAATGAATCAGATATAGTTACATCTGGTAACTTACCAATATCTTCCGCAGAAATACCATCTACCACAGATACCGCATTCCGCTTTGTATTGATTGCACTTGCTTGAGCCGCCCTAACCCCGGTTATGATTACCTCCTCTTCAACTCTAGCGTTATCTTGCGCTGCCGAACCTATAGGCACAGCCAAACACACAAAAAAAATACTGGATACGAATGCCGTTTTTTTTAAATTTGATTTTAATTTCACTGCTTTACCCTCATGTAATTTTACATTATTTTTATTGTTTTTTATTGCCATGACATATAAAGCGACATTAGAAATAATCAAAGTTTTTTATATTTCAAAACACTCATATCCAGTAAAAACCAAAAACATCATAGAGAACAAACTTACAAAATAAAATAGGCACCCCATAAAGAAGCACCCACAAAGACAAGGGGACAATGTCTTTAAAAAAGTAATAATAAAAATTATTCAACACTCAATATTCTTTGCATTATAAGCAAGAAAATCCCTCAACTCGAAACACCTTCAAAGTTAAAAATATATTTTTTAGACATATAAGAAGTAATTTATATCATTATTATATTGTTTTAATAATTTGGCGCACAATCTAACCTTTAGATAAAAAATCATCACAGATACAACGCATTGAATAAAAATAGTAATCGAAATCATTTAACAACAAAAAACACATTTTTATATTTTTTAGCATGATTACTCTATGTAATGGGAATTCGTTTTGCGTTTTACGCTTATTATTAGAAGAACGTTTGAAGAAAGATAACAATAAAAAAAAGGAGAAACAATAATAGAAAAAAATATTGTCGTCAAAACAAGAAATAAGGCAACAACAATCAACAACAGGCCGTTTTAGGTACTTTTTTTACATTAAAATTTAAAATAAATGGCTTACTATAAACCCCAAACTAAGTCAGTGATTTATTTTTTTGGGAGAATTATTTTATTATATACTTAACTAGCCGGAAGTAATTAATAAGGAAACATATACATCGTCGGCATGGACGAAAAAACCGTCACCTCACTCAACACCTCCTTTGATCTGCCGTTCTTTTAACCAGTATAAAGAATCAGGCAATTACCAAGATAATATTTCTTGTTGCAATACCTCACCTGTCTTGATTTGACTTAGCCCTTTCCAATTTGCGAATGCATCTCGTCGCACTTAACGTAGGCTATCTTGAAAAAAACAACTTATATCTGGCACATTATCACGAACAATGCTTTGAAAGAGTAAACAGATATAGAATTCATAAAACGCAAAATCCATATAGTTTTCAAAATCATGGGTTTCAAAAACAACCGCATAAAAATTTGCTTGGCTTATTAAGCCGGAAATCATTTATATCTAGCAATTTACTTTCCAGCAATAAACGTTACTGTGTCGCCACAAAACTTGAACACTTCTAATGACAAGAGAATAAAGAATAAACCAATATAATTCTATTTATCATAAACTCTTACAATTTTTAAGGTTAATTTTTAGGTAAACGCTGGAAGGCGGCTCCGCCTTCCGACATAGCCATACCCTCACATCGCCCACAATTTAATCCAATCGACTCCATTATGAAAAATCCAACAACATCACACCCTTTACACAGTAAACGTCGGAAGGCGCCTCCGGTTTTTCCAACCTACAGAGTATGTTTAATTTATTCCGACGTACAGTCATGAGCGGTGTGATTTAGCGAGGGTCTCAAATTCATGTCTTGGTATTAATTTTAGGATTTGTGTGTAGACGGTGTTATTATGGGCCACGGCTTAAATCTCCTGTTTTTACAGTGTTTGTTCGCACTTATATTGCACCAACTTGCTGAGGTTTAAGCCTTTTTTGTTTTAAGCTTATGGGACACTAGTGATTTGTTATAAACTATTTTTAATCAAAGATTCGTAATCAGGGTAATTACTACCTTCTGAACGCATAGAAACGTAAAGCTCTTTAAGATTTTCAGCGGCCTTATCAAAGGACAATAATAACTCCTGAATTTCGGCCTTGTCTCTGACAGTTTCTGATTTAAGAAGACCTTCAAAGTGTTCAATTTGTTTTTGAACAGATTGTATACTAACCAAAACCGTTGACAGTTCTAAATCAACCATTGCCCAGCTTCCTTTTTTATATTTCAGCATTTCGCGCTAGTATATCCAACAATTGGATAAAGCGATCTTCGGGCATATCATAGTTAGGGCTGATTGAATAATGAATAGTATTACATCTTTTATTGTAGCTATCTTTAGTTATTATTAGACCTACCGGGATTTCCGTCCCTTCGGGTATTTCAAAGTATGTCCAGTTCGCTTATCCAAATGCACCGGGGCGGTCAAACAATGATGTTCTCTGACCTAAAGTAGATTGAACTATTTCAACCCCTTTCGGTAACGTAATAGTTTCTACATTTGGAACTCGCAATACTCTTGCTCTAATTTCACGTTCTTCAAAGTCTGGATATAGAGGGTTTCTACTTTTCGAATTTTTATGAAGTGATCGCCATAGATATAGTTTTGATGTTCCTATATAAATTCGATCTAGTTGACCTTTTGATATTAACAATTTTCGATAGTTTTCATTTTAATGGCGATAATAAGATGTTGTTTTAGTTTACCATCGAACTACTACTAAGTTCGATACTTTATTTTTTCAACATGCATAGTTTTGTTATGTGCCGCTTTTCTATAATTGGGCGGCATCTTCACCGATTATTTTCCAGTTGTCCGATGGCATTCGTTCACCACCTATTAAAAAATGCTCTACTATAGATTTAGTTGTTGTGATAGCTTGGAAATAATAATTTGGCACCTCCCACTCGTCACCACCATCAAATGTGCTTACTATGCTTGTGTCATTGTTGCGAATATTTTCGTCGAAATATAAATATTCATTTTCACTATTCTTTGGACAATACCGAAGTATTATTCCATGTTCACTTTCGAATATCAGTATGAGTTGGGAATAGAATTCACCTTTATGGTTGCAAATAAGCTCACCAATACCCCAGTCGTTCAGTCGCTGAATTGAGTCAACGATAGTATTGATACTAGGATTTTTTACCTCACCATCGTTTGGTGTTTTGTAAATTAGTTCCATTGATTACTCAGTATCTGCTCGATACATAACGCTTTTGTAACAAGCCCGCAAAGTACGAGCTTGATACGGAAACTGAAATCACAGGACCTCGATAAGATTCAAGCGTTGTCCTGCCGGTCTTTGTTGACAAACTTGTATGATGAATTTATCTAATAGCGATAAGGTGAGGCTCAAACCGGCTACAACAGGTTTTCAGTGTGGTAGCCCGATTGATGCCAGGCGCAGATCACTCTAGCCCGTTAACAAGCTTGGGCGCCACGCTGATTCTAACTTTTAACTCGAACAGTCGAATGAGCCTCGAACTCGAATGTAGCAAGGGTGAGATATGAATACAACTACCAATGCCTGCAAACAATCAAAAGAACGTAATATAGGAATCGATATCGGTAAAAGCTTTTTGGATATCTGCGTTTATGAACTCGATACATATTGGCAAGCTGAAAATAATGCCTCTGGTATTAAGCAACTTCTTCGTAGCTCAGTCGCTATAATCTAACACGTATTGTCGTTGAAGCCACCGGAGGATATGAGCGGTTGCTTGTTGAAGCCTGTGCAGAAAGATCTCTACCAGTCGTTGTTGTGCAACCAATGCAGGTGAGACAGTTTGCTAAAACCCAAGGCATACTGGCAAAGACCGATAAGATTGATGCTCGCTTAATTGGTCAATTTGGCGCCGTTATGAAACCTGAAATTAGACCCATTTCGAGTAAAAAAGTCCGTTTTATCAGAGACTTACTCGCCAGGAAACGTCAACTCAACGAAGCCAGAACGCAAGAGTTAAACCGTAGGCACAAAGCTGTTAAAGCGCTTATTCCTTCCCATAACCGATCTTTAAAAGTGATCGAAAAAGAAATTGCATGGATCGACGAAAAGCCTGGGAAAGCTGTGGCGGAAGTGAGCGAATGGCAAAGGCAGTATGACATTCTATCTTCCGTACCTGATGTAGGAGACGGTGTCACCTACACGCTTATGGGAGAACTTCCAGAACTTGGAAAACTATCCAGCCGACAAGTAGCTGCTCTGTGGGCCTTGCACCTTACAACCGAGAAAGTGGTCAGATGAAAGGGGAAAGGCGTATACGAGGAGGCAGAGCCCCAATTAGAACCATGCTCTATATGGCTATGTTATGCGCTATTCAACACAACCCCATTATGAAACAGTTTTACAATAAACTGATTGCCGCTGGCAAACACAAAAAAGTTGCGCTTATTGCTTGCATGAGAAAAATGGTGATAATTTTAAACGCAATGGTACGTACAACTGCGAGTGGAAAATGAATTAGTATTAAGTAGGTTTGAGCTTGATTTTAATCACAGTCGCTTGTTAAGTCGGTTATTGGCCTGCTCTTTTAATCTAAGATCCATTTCAATGAGATATGGCGCCACAAATCCTGTATACTTCGATTTGAAACTATCGGGGAGGTTCTTCCAGCCTGTAATGCTTCCTCGACAGTTTTCTGCGCCACAGCGACATTTATATGGAAAGTATTCGATACCGTAATTCCTCATTGCATAATCAAATGTTACTTCATCTCCAATCTCGATATCTTGCATTGCAACGAAATCATGGGCTCCTGTTATATTAAGATTTATCCCGCAATTTGGGTTACAGGAATGATTAACTTTAGTGATTTTTCCACCATGCAAGGCATATCGAAACTCCCCCATCTGAGAAGCGTGCGAGTGATTTTTCTCAATATTATCTTCTTCGATTATGCCGATCATGACTATATCGCCTGTATGAAACTGCTTGGTAGCGAATATACCTTCACCTTTTTCAGGGGAATCTAACAATTCGTATCCATTGTTCATTTGGTGTTCCTGGTCCTGGTCTGACGAGCATAAGCTCAAGAACCGCCACAATAACACATATGCAAATCGCTCTCTGAGTAAAAAGGCTTTTGAGGCTTAACGAGAGCTTTAGTTGCGGCTAAAGCTTGGGCCTCACATTACCCTCAAACAAGGTAAATTATCCATACAAGGCTAGAAAAATATCGAATTTAATCGCACAATCCCTACAACCTTTAAAATTGATAAGATTGTTCATTATATATTCAATTCAACGCAACCCATCTATCAATTAACCACCCTGAATGGATGTATTTCAATCACACCCCATAAAATACAGGCTTAAATGGTGTTTTCAGGCGCCTATTCAATACTAGGCCGCATATTTCCACAGCTTGTCTATATTATGAACCATACTGTAGAGTTGCCACTAGGCCGCAACCTTCCCTCTCCTCTGAGACTTAATTTATTCAGTCCTTTTATTACTGCATATATTTCCGAAGACTGGCTCGATCCTGTGCATTCTTCGGCTATAGCATTGTTTTCCCTCTTCGCTGTCTATGACCTTTCTCATTTTATCCAAATGCGTCACTTTCCGTTTACTTTCTATTCACACTGAGATCTGTCTCCCTTGCATTTTTACTTCCCTTTTCATGCATCGTTCTTTTAAAGGGCATGAACGACAATCCTTTAGGTATCCTCGAAAGCGTATGTGGGGACCGCTCGGCGTTTCAAAATAATCTCCCAGATACATCATGTGTTTTCCGTTTGGGCATGTTGCTTCTTTGCGTTCAAAGTCCACAACAAACTTATCACTTGAAAATATTTTTCTGCTTTTTTTGTTATCCGTCCTGAAATAAACACAAAAAATGATTCGCAACAGTAATCCGGGAGGGTAAGCCTTTCTACTTACTGATTGATTTTTGTATCAATGACATTACCCATATACGCACCACTAAACTATGGGTCGCTGTGGCTTTTTTTGTTAAATTTATTCAATTTCTGAAAGGGGAATACCTACGTCATTTTCAATTCTTTTGTATTGAGACTTTATTTCCGCATATAGCTGAGTTACTTCAACCAAGTATTCCTCATAATCCACTCTATCTCTCAAGGTTTCACTCTTAAGCAATTCTTCGTTGTAGCGAACAGAGTCATGCAATGCTTGCACGAGTAGCGGGGCCATTGTAAACCGTGTCGCTTAAAACGTCTCACTGTATGAATCTTAAACTACTGCCAATCCTGGAGGTAGTGCAGTGTCTTGAGGGATTTTATAATGAATCCAATCTTTTCCCTTGGGTACACTGCGGGGTTATCAAAAGTTGATATACCTCTGGGCCAATGCTTTATCTTTACCCACCCATTCTCTATCGTGATATCGGGTTTTCCTACTCTTCCGTTTGACATTTTGAACGGTTTTTCGATAACTTCAAAAATTTCCCGATTTTTCTTAATATTCATACCACGCCAAAGGTCAATCGAAACTACCCCTTCAAAACATCTTTTAATTTATCAGTCACTTTCTTCTCCGTGCTTGAATCAATCGAAATTTAACGCTCGCCTCAATTGGCGGCGCGTCCTTTGCGCCGCTCTGATTGCAGGCGCTTGTTAAATTTCACAGCGCACCGAACAACCAAAGCACACCATTACCTACAATCAAAAACAAAAGCAAAGAAAATGCACTACCGAGACTATTCATTATTGTTGCTCTTCTAATATCTTTATTATCCGATGCGGTAGCCAACAAAATAATAGCGAGATAATTAAGTGCAACAAAACACAAACCAAAAACATTACCGTAAATTCCATATATTATCATTACAAATATGTGACTTAACTCACGACTTAAAAAAACAGTTAAGAATGACAGCAATGCCAAACCAATCAGGAAAAATGGAGGCCACCAGATTATTTTTTTTACTATCAATTTAGCTCCTTGTTTATTTACGCCATTGATCTTAAATTTAACGCCGCCATTTGCGACAAATTTGGAGTGGAGCATTTTGTGCCAGCATAGCGTTAATAGCACAAAACGAACCACGGAAAACTTGTCCAGCCAACTTTCTGGCGATGCAAGGCGACCTTGTTATGAGCCTTCATATACAGTAGCCACAGAAGCCATTTTTTGCCCCACCACCAAGATGATAAACCCCACAGCTACTATTGAAGATGAAACAATTGGTTCTAATAAAGGAATAGGTCGGCTACCCCCAAAAGTTAAAACATCAAATATAAGTACCATAAAACCAACAGCTCTAACTAACTCTCCAACAACGGTATTAGTTAGCTCAACGGAACATTCCTCACAGCTAAATTTATGAAACCAAATATTTAACTTCTCATACTGTCCTTTTTGCAGAACTATCTGATTATTGCATTTAGGGCATTTCATGCCATTACTCCAACAAACTCACCGGGTAGCTAAGGGCCTTACAGCCCTTCGCCCCCTAAGAACTGTACGTGATAGTTTCCCATCATACAGCTCAAGCCCTTTGAAGACCGATCATTCTCGACCCACCCATCTGTTTTCAATAATGATTTCATTTTTTTTATATTTTTTTTTAAGCCGCTACCCTCTCTAATGATGATTTGTTTAGAAAGGCTCTATCTCGTTTAGCCAAACGTTTTTGATTTTCTTCCCTCGCCTCAAAGTAGGCTTTAAAGGCTAGATCATACGGGTTCGCGCTGTTGCGAACTTTTATATGATAACGGATCGGAAGATCCCTAGCTTTAAAGAGCCGAATGAGCTTCTGATCACCCGATACCTTGACGTAATAACATCCAAACTCAATACGCCCCTTGAAACGACCACGATATCGCTTTCTGATCCACGCCCATGTTTTTGAACGATGCTCTCGCTGCAGCCAACTTTTGACTAAAGGATATATCTTATCATCAACATAGGACAATCGGTCTTTTGCTACAACGTGTCTGTGTGCATAGGTCCAACCCCGTATCACCGCATTCAGCTTAGCTAACAGCGCATAAAATGGAATTCCTCGGAAGGTATTCAGCAAGTTACGTACCTTATCAACAAGCTCTTTAGTTTTTCCATCTCGGGGCTGTATGAGGAGTTTCTGCTTATATTTCCTAAAGTTAAAACCTAGAAAATTGAACCCCTCATCAATATGACTTACACGGGTTTTCTCTTCCGATAACTGCAATCCCCTTTCTGCAAGAAAACGCTCAACCTTAGGTCGAATTTCTTGCTCAAGAACTTCTGGTGTTTTCCCCGTTATAATAAAGTCGTCCGCATATCGGATAATATGCAACTTACTACGAACTTTACCACTGTAACGAGGCACAATAAGTTCTTCTAAGCCATCCAAGACCATATTACACAATATTGGAGAGATTATTCCGCCCTGCGGGGTGCCGTCTTCCGTCTCGTATCTTGTACTCCTTTCTATGTAACCCGACTTAAGCCATTGCCGCAGAATCTTTCTCGGCAAAGGGATATGCTCCAGCAACCACTCGTGACTGATTCGGTCAAAACAGGCTTTTATATCGGCTTCGAGTATCCATTGTGCGGATGACTTTTGGGCCAGTGTAATAAAACCCTGCTGACACGCGTCATGCAGACTACGCTTCTCCCTGAACCCGAAGGAATGTTTATCTCCTGTGGTTTCTGCAATGGGTTTGAGGCCCAGTGCAAAGAGTGCCTGCATAGCTCGATCGTGAAGTGTGGGAATGCCCAAGGGGCGACGATCACCGTTTTTCTTAATGACTATGAATGCCTACGAAAAACGTAAGTTTGCCACACAATACGCCCAGTTTGAACGACTATTAACTCTTCAAGGCTACTCTCAATCCACCATCGCAGCTTACACTCTCGGCATTCGGCGTCTATCTCAATGGTGCGATAAATGCCCCGACAAGCACCTAAAGAAATATGCGTTACTGGGAGCTTGTATTAGAACGAGACTGGGAGTACATCGATCTCATCAAACCACCCGAACCAAAACATCTACCCAACACCCTGAACGCAGAAGAAATTAACCACACTTTGAAATGTGTTCATCGAACACATTATGAAGTTTACCTCTATACGGTGTATACCCTAGGTATTCACCTATCGGAAGGTTTATTTTTACAAGTCGGTGATATTGATGGCAAGGCCAAACGTATTCATATTCGTGAGGGAAAAGGTGGCAAAGATCGTTTTGTTATTTTGCCCGACAATACTTACCAGGTTCTCAAACAATTTTGGCTCACACACCGCAATAAAAAATGGATTTTTCCAACTGTAGAACTGAGTTGATCATAGAGCGGGTATGACCGAAAGCTATTCCGTTGCAATTTCGATTTTATCCAACCCCATAAGTCATTGCTACACCGTTATGAATAATACACGCTAAAAACATAGGGTAATTTAACGGGGGGCGTATTGATTGGCGATATAGCAGCCAAGGCATTGCCACAATCAAAATTTGCATGTGTGCTATAAATTAACAAGATATGTGCTATAAATTAACAAAAGGGGCGAATAAAATTTTGGAGGTCAATACAAAAATATTACTTTAACATCACAGCAAGAAATATTGAACAGCCATTAATAGTCAATAATTGTCTTTCACAAACCACCCTTCAATTAACTTATTCCCTTATAAAAGACAACGCCAACGATTGAGCAACGGGCTTGTTCAACAATACGGATCAATGGCGGTTCCACGCTATTTATCCTTATTCGTTTAAGCCCTTTTTTGCAAATGATGAAAATCTTTTATTGCTGCTAATTCAGATTTTTCAGATTGCTGAGCTTTGTACAAATCCCATCGAACTTGCAGATTTAACCAAAAGTCAGCTGACACACCGAAAAACCTTGCAAGCCGTAGCGCAGTGCTTGGCGTTACACCTCGCTTTTGATTAACCAATTCATTTACTCTTTGATAAGGGACATGAATGGCATCAGCCAATTCTTTTTGAGTTATTTCCATTGGTGATAGAAATTCTTCAACAAGTATCTCACCAGGATGGGTGGGCTCTCTATTAGTTGGAATGCGTACCATAATAAACCTCTAATGATAGTCTGTAACTTCTACAGATTCTGCTCCAGATTCACCCCATTTAAAGCAGATTCGATACTGCTCATTTATACGGATGCTGTACTGACCTTTTCTATTTCCAGATAGAGCTTCTAGTCGATTGCCAGGAGGTACTTTCAACTCTTCTAGCGATTCGACCGAATCAAGTTGATCTAACTTCCTCGTTGCGACCCGCCAAAGCGCCTGTGGGCAGGCATTTCTGGCGACTCTTGAGCCAATTCCATTGAAAATATCGTCGGAAGCTTTATCTTTAAATGAAACAATCATTGAGACATAATAGCACGGATATCATGCTATAACAATGAACATACTATGGTGGCTTAACGCCAACAGCAAGCGCGCCGCTTTTTGACTGTTTTTGTTGAACAAAGCCGCTACGCGGCAAAAACCTCCACACTAACCAACACTTTCCTTAGAGCCCTCAATACCGAGGCTTCGTTCAATATCTCTAAGGAAAATGACTATGAATGCCTACGAAAAACGTAAGTTTGCCACACAATACGCCCAGTTTGAACGACTATTAACTCTTCAAGGCTACTCTCAATCCACCATCGCAGCTTACACTCTCGGCATTCGGCGTCTATCTCAATGGTGCGATAAATGCCCCGACAAGCACCTAAAGAAATATGCGTTACTGGGAGCTTGTATTAGAACGAGACTGGGAGTACATCGATCTCATCAAACCACCCGAACCAAAACATCTACCCAACACCCTGAACGCAGAAGAAATTAACCGCACCTTGAAATGTGTTCATCGAACACATTATGAAGTTTACCTCTATACGGTGTAGGTATTCACCTATCGGAAGGTTTATTTTTACAAGTCGGTGATATTGACGGCAAGGCCAAACGTATTCATATTCGTGAGGGTAAAGGAGGCAAAGATCGTTTTGTTATTTTGCCCGACAACACTTATCAGGTTCTCAAACAATTTTGGCTCACACACCGCAATAAAAAATGGATTTTCCCAACTGTAGAACTGAGTTCATCATAGAGCGGGTATGACCGAAAGCTATTCCGTTGCAATTTCGATTTTATCCAACCCCATAAGTCATTGCTGCACCGTTATGAATAATACACGCTAAAAACATAGGGTAATTTAACGGGGGGCGTATTGATTGGCGATATAGCAGCCAAGGCATTGCCACAATCAAAATTTGCATGTGTGCTATAAATTAACAAGATATGTGCTATAAATTAACAAAAGGGGCGAATAAAATTTTGGAGGTCAATACAAAAATATTACTTTAACATCACAGCAAGAAATATTGAACAGCCATTAATAGTCAATAATTGTCTTTCACAAACCACCCTTCAATTAACTTATTCCCTTATATAAGACAACACCAACGATTAAGCAACGGGCTTGTTCAACAATACGGATCAATGGCGGTTCCACGCTATTTATCCTTATTCGTTTTTTCATTCGAATGATCGAGATAGTGACCAAATGATGTATACAAAAAATACGGAATAACAGAAGGAATGAGCCAAAACCACTGCAAGCTATATGCCACCCAAGCCCAGCAACCCCATGCCCAAAGCACAACTAATACTTTGAGTATCTTAATATCCACTTTATGATCTCCCAAACTAAGGTAGAATAATTGGACTTACGCCCCAACGAACATATACAAGATATGGGATAATTCTGGCTGTTCCTTTAGGAGTGGCCAAAAGTATTGGTGTACGAGCTTTAGCTTGAACAAATAAATTTAGAGGCCGGCCAATCCTAGTCATATATACGCCGGGACCAAATAAACCAAAACCAGTAGATTTAATAGTGCCTGATGTAGCAATGCTGCGGACACCCTGAGTAGTAGTAAAATGTACTAAATTCTTAGGTAATGCCGCGAAACCATAACCTGCTGTAGCTAAAGTTATTGCAGTAGCAGGCGCTGTATCAGGCGTCCATAGGGCAGCAAATACCCCTGGGATATGTGCTAGAGGAGCTAAAGGGTGATCAGATTTTACAGCAATATCAGCCCAATACTGAGTAGAATTACTACCTGCTTCTGTTGTTGATCTGTATAGATTAGCTAGCTGAGACAAAAAACGATCAATTAAATTCTTGTTTGAAATATTTTCTGATGTGCAAGAACCATTAATATGACAGGAAATGGATTGCTCAGGCATTATAAATTCTCCAAATGTAATTTAAGCCTAACGAGAGTGTAGAAAAATTAAATTTATTTTTACACATCTAAAATTGATTGATTTTCGGACACTAAATAGATCCATTTTTTAACTCTGATCTTTCTAATTACTTCAAAATTTATTTTAAGTCGCTCTCCGCATAATAAATTTTTGCATTGTTAATTTTTCTACAACCTGAACGCCCGCAACACTCCAACCTTACCGCCTTCGGTGAAACAAAGATGTTGATCGAATACTATTTTTCTATGCAAATAATTTGGGTGATCTTCAGTTATTGGCTCAATAACAAACATTTTATCATCACACCAATCCTCCGCAGACAGATTTGTTGTCATCAACGGATAACACACTGTCAGATCTTTTCCATCTTTCTCTAATACTACGTGACCTAGAATCTGAAGATTACCAAATGACTCTTTATGCTCTACAGGTTTTCCGTCTTGATCTACAAATTTCTGATTATAGGATATGGATGTTTTTTCGCATGAAACTTTACAGTAGCCCTGCTTATGAGCCCCATATTCAAATGTAGCCTCATGCAAGAGCAACGCTACACAAGCAGCTATTCTGTCAGAATGCTTTAGTAGCTCATTTTCATTTACATTCAGTTTATTAGCTTTGATCACTGCTAGAAGCGCTGAAATCACTTGATCTTGATCGAAAGCAGGACGGCTACCTATAAAGCTTAATATGTGTTGAAGCGCTTTAAGTGTATCTTCCGATATTTTCGGCTTCTTCATAAAGGCTTTTTTATTTTTCTTGTCTTCAGAAAAAATAGTATCAATTCTTGATTTTAAGCGCTGTTTAGTAACATTAAACTTTTCTTTTAAGTCAGAGTCTTTGCACTTACCAATCTGACATTTCATCAACTTTTTCACGTACAGTGGAAAAGGGCTTCCTATATCGAGAGATATCTTCGGCGAGGTATATTCTAGAAAATACCTAAAACTCAAGTAAAAAGCTTCAAGTGATTCAGCGGAGACGCCCCGATTTCTCTCATCATTATGAGCAACAAAGTCAGCCACTTCACGAAATATCAGATTTCCATGCGAGTATGCCCTCAGGCGCATGAAGATATTATCAACGTCATTTTCGTCAAAGTCACCAGATTCTAGCCTCAACACGAGCTTTTGGGCTTTTACTTTCTCGATAGGTTTCATATTTCCTTTGGTTGCCTAACATCTTAGCATTTATGCGTTGTGCGAAACATAACGTATAAACGTCTGTTGGACTTAGCCGCTTCTCAGTGTGAGCTTCTTATATAGGGGATTGTTTCAAGATCCTTCTACGCAGGACGGGGGGTTATGTGCGTTATCTCTCGATACCAAACCCTTCACAGTCTTTCCCTCAGCTCATTCAGCGATAACGACCACCTTTTGATCGTCAATTAAAAGCCATTACTTGTCTGTTGTCCATAGCAATCCTCTACCACTGCTTTCGCGGCTATTCGTTCCCCGGTTTTGACTGTGGTCTTGATCGCTATACTTGCTGTTGCCGCAACCGATGCTGATATAGGCGTGACGCAAGCCGTGTATACCGCCTCGTTTCTTAATGTTGGCTTTTCGTTTCGCTTTGGTAAAGGTTTTTTGAACTGTAGATACTCCGACAGGAAGGCCGGGATTCGATCCGTAAAACAAATAGTCAACCGATTTCGCGTTCTCAATCTCGGTGTAATATTTTAGGTTATCCGTTTCGTTTAAAATACGGTGTACTTCATCTCGCGTTAATAACTCAGGTATTCGCTGTTCACGCTTTGGATAATTTACAACAAAGTTTAGTTTGGGGTAATGCAATACTTGAAAAAAAAGAAAGCGCGTCGCATTGACAACCAAACGCACGCTGGTATTTGCTAAATTTCTCTCGGTGAGCAAATACAAGAAGTAGCGTTCAACATCTACTACATCGAGTGTATCGGGTAAACTATTCTAACCTAGGGCTTACTGCTACGGTTAATTAACACGAAATTCTACCGTTATAATAACCTGATACTTGACTTCGTCAAACGAGCTTTCTCTTTTTGGAGAATAGTCTTTTCTTTTGGAATATACATCACCTTTAGATGCTCGTATACCAGTAACAATTATTTCCTCTTCGAGTAAGTTTGCTCCGTGCGTTGCATCAAAATCAACATCTGATTCGGAAAAAGAAACGGGAGTTAGTTTTACGCCTAGAGAGTGTTCATAAAATTTCTTTTAATTAAAACCCTGTCTAGTGCTTCTTTCTTTACCATTTGTTCATATTCATTTTTTTGTGTGTGATTAAATGTAGTTCCAGATAAGGTTATCTCAGCATGGTTGTCCGAAATTTCTGCTATATCTTCCATATGTTTTTCAGTGCTAATTTTAATAGCCACTCTATTCATTACCTCATAGCTATCTGGCTTACGCCCGAACCATCCATATTGAGGTGATGAAGAAAATTTGGAATTTTTAATATTTGACTCATTAATACCTTTTGAAGATAAAATAGTTGTGATTTTTTGTCTTAATTCGGAATTTTTCCTCATAGATTTTGACAAAAGTTTATCTTCGGTTTTAACGACAAGGTTCACTATTGCTTCGTCTGTATAGGCTGTTTCTTCCGCTTTATCGCTGATGATTAGCGTTTTTTCTTTAGGGTGAAAATATGACCTTAATTCATCTGGGTTTCCTTTTATTTCAGGTGATGAATTAGCACAGACAGAGATCGCAAGTAGTATTGTTCCAATTGTTTTGTTCATAATTCCCTCATTATTTTTCATATGTAACACTATAGTCGTTTTGTAATAACTATTTACCTAATGGGGTGCGAGCATTAAAGCATAAGCTATTATAAAGCAACTTTTGACCTTCAAAATAACAGAGCTTTATTGCATCAACGGAGCAAGGGTTTGCTTCCATACTTTATCATCAATAACCCCCACATTGCGGTGCTGAATAATGCCTTTGGAGTCCACTACGTAAACTTCCGGTGCCCCATAAACACCCAGGTCAAGGCCCAAGCGTCCCTCTGCATCAACGATATTAAGTTTATAGGGGTTGTTAAGCTTTTCGAGCCAAACAAGTGCAGCGGCATCGTCGTCTTTATAGTTGAGCCCAATAATATTAACCCCACGCTCTTGAAGCTGAAGTAAGTATGGGTGTTCAACCCGACAGCTAGGACACCAAGTGGCCCAGACATTGAGAAGAAATGGTTCTCCAATTAAATCTTCATTGGTAATGGTTTCTCCCTCTTTACCTAATACGGGAAGAGAAAATGCAGGAAGGGGCTTACCGATTAAAGCAGAAGGGAGTTTGGAGGGGTCATTGTGCAATCCAAGTAATAAAAAAATGGCCAGTACGGAAAAGATAATAAGTGGAATAAATAGTTTTATTCGATTCATGGCTGAGCCTCTTCCGCGTCAAGGTCTTTTTCCGTTTGCACACCGGAAGCAGAAGGGGCAGCGGGTTCAATACTCTTTTCCTTCGGCTTATTAGAATCAGGCGAGTCGGAATTCGGTGATTGTCTGCGGCGAAGTTTATAGCGTTTATCGGTGATGGCAATGCCGCCACCAAGTGCCATAAATATCGCGCCTAACCAAATCCAGCGCACAACGGGTTTGTAATGAATGCGTACGGCCCAATCGTTATTATTCAGTTTTTCGCCAAGAGAAATGTATATATCCCTAAAAAAACCTGCGTCTATGGCGGCTTCGGTCATCATATTTCCACCGGAATAGTATCTTCGCTTTTCTGGCTGTAGCTGAACGACAATATCGCCGCCTTTTCTCACAATTACGGTGCCCCTATCAGCAGTATAGTTTGTGCCTTGGTATGTGCTGACGTCCGCCAGTTCATATTCATAGTTTGCGGCAAAAATGGGTTGCCCTATGGTTAGCCTAACGTCTCGCTGGTCACTGTAAATAGTATTTAAGCTCGCGCCGAGAAAGCTTAAACCAAAACCAATATGGGCGAATATCATTCCATAATAACTTCTTGGTAAGCGCTTTAGCCCCTCTAACTTTGTTTTTGCATTCCGTGATTTTCTCACTACATCAGAAATACTTGCGCTAATAACCCACGTACCTGCGGTAATGGCAATAGCCGCAGCCACGGAGTAACCATTGTCGAATACGCCAGGTAAAAATGACCCTAGCCAACAACTAAAAAGCAGGGGGTAAATTTGCCATTTTTGAATTTTTTCAAAGCGTGTTTTCCGCCAGTTCAGCATGGCTCCTAAGCCCATTAACAGTGCGACGGGAATCATTAACCGAATAAAAAAGAAATTAAAGTAGGGTTCACCTACGGATATTTTGCCTGCATTTAGCGCTTCTGTAATTAACGGGTACAGTGTGCCAAGTAACACAATATTCGCTGCGATAACCAGCAAAATACTGTTAACAAGCAAAAAGGCTTCTCTAGACAAGACAGAAAAGCCTGAAACACTTTTTAAAACTGGGGCTCGCAGAGCAAACAGTATTAACGAACCACCGATGACGATAGAGAGGAAAATTAAAATAAAAATACCGCGAGTGGGGTCAGAGGCAAACGCATGTACCGAGGTAAGCACTCCAGAACGAACCAAGAATGTGCCGAGTAAACTTAAGGAGAATGTAAAAATCGCAAGAAGCAAAGTCCAGTTTTTAAATACGCCACGTTTCTCGGTCATCACCAACGAATGTATTAATGCAGTGCCTACTAACCAGGGCATAAAGGATGCGTTTTCGACAGGGTCCCAAAACCACCAGCCCCCCCAACCCAGTTCGTAGTATGCCCACCAACTTCCCAGGGCGATGCCAATGGTCATAAATGCCCAGGCAAGGTTTGTCCAAGGACGAGACCAGCGCGCCCATGCACTATCCAAACGGCCAGATAACAGTGCAGCAATGGCAAAGGCAAAGGCGACGGAAAAGCCTACATAGCCCATGTATAGCATGGGCGGGTGAATAATCAGGCCAATATCTTGCAGCAGGGGGTTAAGGTCTCCCCCCTCTTGTGGTACGTTCGGTAAAATTCGGTCAAAGGGGTTGGATGTAAAGATCAGAAATAAAAGAAAGCCAATTCCTACAAAGCCCATAACGGAGAGGACTCTTGCCAACATATCAAGAGGCAGCCCTTTGCTAAAAAAGCTTACCGCTAATGCCCAGCCCGAGAGTATAAAGACCCATAAGAGCAATGAACCTTCATGCCCCCCCCAAACCGCACTAAATTTATAGTGTGTCGGTAGGAGTGTATTGGAATTGTTGGCGACATAGGCGACGGAAAAATCATCCACATAAAAAGACCAGCTCAACAAACCAAATGCGATTGCGACAAAGACAAATACACCTAGGGTTAAAGGTCTCGCCGCCGCCATCCACACTATTTTCCCGTTATAGGTACCGACAAGAGGGATTATTGTGACGCAAAGCGTTAACAGCATCGCCAGAATAAGAGAAAGTTGTCCAAACTCAGGAATCATATTTTAATGCCTCACATACGGCCATATGTTCTTTGCCATCCTGTTCGTCTGTTTTTACGGTGTCTGCCACTTCTGAAGGAGTATAGCTTTCGTCGTGCTTGGCCAATACTTTATCGGCTTTAAATAGGTGTTTTTTATTGAGTTTTCCCGTTAATACAACGGCTTCACCTTCGGCGAATAAGTCGGGAAGTATGCCGGAATAAACCACATTTAATTCGGCTATACCATCAGTTACATTAAACATTACATCTAAGTTTTCTTTTGATCGGTTAACTGAACCAGGGACAACACAGCCCCCTGCTCGAATATTTTTTTCAAATGGCGCATCGTCACCCGTCAGCTTTGAGGGTGGATAAAAGAGGTTGAGGTTTTCACCTAGGGTGAAGAGTGTTAGGCCCACAGCTACGCTGCTGGTCACAATAATTAAGATAACAGTCCAAAGCCGTTGCTTTCTGATTGGGTGCATTCGATTACCAATTATTTATTAATTCATTTTCAATGGTTAATATTCAGTGTTTGATGTGGCGAGCCGTACTTGAATGGCTTTTTGTTTTTTAAAAAACTGTTTCGTTTTAATTCTGGGAATGAGCATTAAATATACCAGCCCAATAACGGTGATAAGATACGCGGCCCAGACATAAGGCCCGTGACCTTGCATCCACAAAAATGCAGGCAGAGAGTCAAATTGAAATGATAGGTTTGATAAGAGTTCCATAAATTTAATTCACTTGGGGTAAATATCTACAATAGCCTTTTATTTTTGTTTAACTAGCTCTTGTACCCATTTGGTTTTCTTTTCTCTACGCAATATTTCAACGTTAGTATGGCTAATTAATAGCCATGCGTAGACACCATAAAACGCCATGATCATCAATATTAGCGGGTAGGCCATTGTCGGCGAAATACTGGATGCTTCGGTTAACTTTAATGTTGCAGGCTGGTGCAGCGTATACCACCAGTCAACGGATTTATAGATTATGGGGATATTAACCATTCCCACCAGTGCCAAGATAGCACAGGTTTTATCCGCAGCCTCTTGGTTTTGATAGGCTTCTTGGAGCGCAATAATTCCAAGGTAGAGAAAAAATAATATTAACATGGAGGTTATTCGAGCATCCCATTCCCACCAAGTTCCCCAGGTGGGTTTACCCCAAATTGCCCCTGTCACCAGGGAAATAAATGTGAGGGTCGCACCTATATGGGCTGCGCATTTCATCATCATAAATGGCAATTTCATTCGCCATATTATGCCCACAGCGCCATTAATGGCCATAATATAGTAGCCCGCCAGTGCCAAAAAAGAGGCGGGAACATGGATAAAGATAATTCTGTAACTATTGCCCTGTTTGGCATCTGCGGGAGCAAACCCAAGGCCCCATACTAACCCTGCGGTAAACAGTAACAGGGAGGCTAAAGCTATCCAGGTCATCCAGCAATGGGTTTTTTCATAAAACCAGCGAGGGGACCCCAAACGATGAAACCACTGCCACGACATAGCCTCTTCCTATATTTCAGTACATTATTTCAGTACAGTTGAATTCTATTTTTTGTTTATTGTGTGCTGACTTTTAATGCGCCAGCCGATGCAATGGGCGCAAGCAGGAGTGCTGCCGCAAAAAAAGCGCCGAGTATTGCAAGCTGCCCATGGTATTCCATGCCATCCACAGCTCCGCGTACGGCACCCGAACCAAAGATCAATACAGGTACGTACAAGGGCATGACGATAAGCGATAATAACAGCCCACCTTTACGTAAGGCCACAGTCAGTGCCGCTCCTATGCCTCCAACTAGGCTGAGAATTCCGGTTCCCAGCAGTAAAGAGATAAATAATACCCAATAACCGTCTACCGGCAGGGACATCATAATGCCCAGCAATGGAGAAAGTAGGGTTAATGGCAGCCCAGTCATCAGCCAATGGCTGAGGACTTTGACAAGCACTAACCAAAAAAGTGGCTGACCGGATGTAATCATTTGTTCCAGGGAGCCATCTTCGTAATCCGATGCAAAGAGACGGTCAAGAGACAATAGAGTGGCAAGTAAGGCGACAACCCAGATCATACCTGGGGCAATGCTCGCCAGTAGCTTAGGTTCTGGGCTGACACCCAATGGGATAAAGGTAATCACGGTTAAGAGGAATATCAGCGGGTTTGCACTGTCACCACGGTTGCGAAAGCCAATAAGCAATTCTCGTTTTAAGCTTTGCCATAGGGCGGTATCGAGACCAGGAAAATGGCTTTGCTCATTCATAGCCTTTTCCCTCTTGCTGAAATTCAGATAAATTAAGTGTTTTTAAACCATTGACAGAGACTGGCTGATGGGATGTGAGCAAAACGATCCCCCCCCTTTCCACTTGCTTTTCAATAAGGCTTTCAAGCTTGGCCACCCCCGCAGGGTCAATAGCCGTAAAGGGTTCATCTAACAACCAAACTGGCGCACCAGAAATATACAGCCTTGCAAGGGCGCTACGCCTTTGCTGTCCAGCGGACATATGTTGGCACTGAACATCTTCATACCCCTCTAGGCCAACCTCTTTTAGTGCCTGCTTAAAGAGTGTTTCCTGGGGGGCGCTGTGGTTTAACCTATGCCCATTTAGCCCAAAGTACCAGTGCAGGTTTTCTAAAGGAGTTAAGACGCCTTTAATACCGGCATGATGGCCCAGCATAAGAAGCGAGACGAGAAAGTAGGTTTTTTTAACAGGCTGTCCACACCAGAGTATTTTGCCTTCAACGGGGGAGAGTAGACTTGCAATCACTTTGAGTAAGGTGGTTTTGCCGGCACCATTGGGGCCGGCAATCTGTACGATATCGCCACTATAGAATTCAGCCTCTAACGCTGAAAACAGGGGTATGTCATCCCGCTCAAATGACAACTGTTCTAAAGTGAGTGAAAACTGTTCAGTTTTGGACACTGGGAACCCTAAGTTTGGAAAGCGGGCATTATCCTAGATTACTGACTGAGGCGCAAAAAAAGTGCGTGCGACAAAATACGGTATAGACTGTCGGTATAGGACGCTGTGATGCACGGTGCGTCTACTTGCCGATAGCAAAAAAGACAATAGGAGCGGATTGGCCTACATTTAAAGAAACCCATTGGCAACTTGGCACCGAATGGACTTACCAGATTCACTCACTCAAACGTCGGTACAAACGAAAGGAAGCAGCCCTCCGGCAAGCGCGGCTTTAGAAACCGGGTTGCTGAATGCACCGGGAAGAGAGTTGCAGGCTTTGGTAACGGAAGTTCAACGGCTTACGGCTGCGGAACAAAAAGCGCTAGTGGCTTTATTGGTGAAAGAGGCCGAAGGTATAAAGAACCTAGCCAATACGTCTTTGCCGAACCAGGCTTCAACTAAACCACAACCAGAGGCGCCCAAGCCACAGTCTCTCAATTCAAATACTTCTCAATTAAGCCTAAGTAAACAAACGCACCCGTTGTTAAATCTACTTGCGTTGAGCCAAGCGGCTAAAAGCACTCAGAATAATAAAATACCGGAATTATTTGCTATTGAGCTGTTAGTTGGCAGGCATAAATTACTGACCCTTAGCTCTACTCCACTTAAGTCTAACCAGAAAGTCAGCTTGACGATCACTGCCCAGGGGCAGCTCAATCTCATTTCAACTAAGGCTAAACCGGCTGGTCATTTAGCGGGCAAGGATGTTCAATCGACTATTCAGAATAAAGTTCAATCTAGTATTCAAGCTAAAGCCGCTTATTCGATATCAAAAACGCAAGGGACGCACAACCCTACGCTTGAAAAAGGGCTGCCTGCGGAACCCTCTTCAATTGCTTTAAGTTCAATTAAGCAGGGGTTAAAAAACCATCTGCCAGCTCAGGCGCCTGTTTCTAAAATACTAAGCCAATTCTCACGGGCTCTAGACGCTTTGGCTTTAACAGCACCTAAAAAAAACAGTGCGTTACCAGAAAAAATTGTCTCTCAACTACAGCAGATAGTTAAACATGTTATTGAGCCCAGTTCATCTAAGACCAGTTCATATAATAATAGTAAAGCACTGGAAAACCAGATTATAAAAAGTGGTTTTTTCCTTGAAAAAACCTTATCTCAGTTGGCCAAGGAACCCAGTCAGGTTAAAAAAACACCTAGCGTTTTACATACCACACAAAACCTTAGTGGTGCTAAGACACAGACAAGTACAGGTAATGCAAAATTAACCGATGCGTTGAATACAGATTTAAAAGCGCAATTAATTAAACTCAGCGCTTTAGCAGAAGATGAACTTAATCAAAGCTATATAACAAAGCTCGCGTCTAATATTGGTTCGTCAAGTGCGAATATGACCGCCAATACAAAGGGGTTGATAAGTCTATTTGATAATTTACTAAAAGTTTTTGGCCGTTCCAGTAAGGAACAGACTGTTACGGCAAAAAAGGCTGAACTTCTTCAAGCGGTTCATTTGGCATCTGCCGCTGCCGCTTCCAAGATTGCGGTCTCTCAAATTCAAAAACTCGCGGCCTCTATCCAAGAGGGAACGTCGTTAAACGGAGGTACTTTTGAGCTGCCAATCAAAATAGGGGATTCTATTTACCCCTTATCGATGACGCTGTACGATACCTGGAAACGCATTGACGATAAAGAAGAGAAACCAGATTCAGAAAAAGATAAAACAAATAAAAAACAAAGACAGTGGCACCTTTTTATGGAGTTCGACTTGGATCATAGCGGCTGGGTATCCTGTGAGGTTACGGCATCAAACCATGAGATAAAAACCAAACTTTGGGCCGAAAAAGAGGCAACTCGCACCAGTATAAAAGATCATTTAGATGACCTGCAACAAGCTATAGAAAAAGATGGCGTGTCCGTTGAAAAAATGGAGTGTTTAGAGGGCATACCTCTACAGAAAAAAAACGTTCTTTCTCAGTCATTGGTGGACATAACAACATGAGCCTAGAGCTAACACCCGAAAAGTTAACCAAGGCCGTTGCACTGTTTTACGATGGCGAGCAGGCTCCTATAGTTTCCGCTAAAGGCGAAGGAGCACAAGCGGAGGAAATCATCAAAATTGCCAATGAAAATGGTATCCCACTGTGCGATAGCGAAGGTTTAGTCGAACTCCTCACTCAATTAGAGCTGGGAGATAATATTCCACGATCTCTGTATATCACAATCGCCCATATTATCGCCTTTGCCTACAAACTCCAACTGGATAACTTATAAGTTGAAGTTGCGTTCTCTTATTTTGCAGGAGTTTTGTATTTAAGACCCGTTAATGTAAGGCCCATAAAGTTAAAACCCATAAAGTTAAACCCTATAAATATCAAGGCAAATACTACCCCACCTAAAAAACCATATAGGTGTGCATCTACAACAACTTGTCCACCAATTTGTTCCTGCAAATAAAAGCGATCATACCCTTCCATTTGTTCTCGAACTATTTTTCCTAATAAAAAGAATAACGCAAGACACCATACCCATTTTCCCATTTTTTGTTTATTTTGGTGTTCAACATAAAACATCTGCATAAACGCACAGACTAATAAGCCGGTTAATACGCCAGAAAAACCAACGTAGGAGGAAACAGATTCAGAAAAAAAATGTATTCCACCAGCGACACAAGGTGATAAAAAAAATACTAACACGATAATGGCTCGCTGGCTTAACTCAAAAAGAAGAGGAAACATCGCAAGAACCATGGCGTTAAGCACATAGTGCCACCAATTTAGGTGAACAAAATGACACGAGAGAAATTGAGCCCATGTAAACCAATGCGCTTCAAGGGAGAAGTCTGCTCTTGTATATTGAAGGAGTGATTCAACTTTCTCCCCCCACAAGACCAACAAGAACATAAAAACAAGTAAAAATATAACGAACCCGTTTTTTCTAATAAATAAACGGTAGTTTAAGTGCGTTCTAATTTTTCTCGCCCCAACGAATAGCCTTATCCATTTGTTCAAAAATTTTGTATTCCCAGGTGGAACCGAATTTTTTTGAGGTATCAATATAGGTTTTACACAGGTCGATTGTCTCTTTTTCTTTGGAAACAAAACCCACTTTTAAATGTGGCCTTTTTACGGCAATAGTTTTGTCTATAGCGGCTGGGTGTTTTGCGTCCAAATGTGAAATTTTAGATAAATCAGCGACACTAAAATCCAGTATGCAGAATATATTCTCCTTTAATTCTTTATCTTTATACAGCCTATCACTAGCCTCCTCAATTTCCGCCAAGGTCAATACACCTGAAAAAGTGTTTATTACTCCCTTGGAAAGAAAAGTAGCTTGATAGGACATTTTGTCTCCAAAAGAAAGCGGCAACAAAGAATATTACAACAACACATAATACAACAGGAGGTGGCCAGATAAAGTTTACGTCCGTCGTCGTTTATTCCGATGAATAACTTCGCTTTTTATAAGTTTAGAATAAAAGACTAAAAGCAATAATATAAAAAAAGCAAAATTATAGCTTCCACCGCCACCATTACTTTCACCACCATCAGGTTGAATTGAATTCTCTACTTGGATTGTCACATCTTTACTGACGGTTAATCCAAGGTTATCCGTTACGCTCAATCGAAATACAAGCGCTCCAAGCATTTGAGGGGCGACAAAACTTGTTGTTGCTGAAGAGGCATTAGACAAACTAACACTATCACCAGATATTTGCTCCCAGCTATAACTAGAAATGCTGCCGTCATGGTCAACTGCCACGGCAACAAGAGTCACGTTACTTTCGGCGGCAACTGCGCGCCCTTCCAGGGTAATGTAAGGTGCTTGATTGCCTGAATCGCTAATACTAATTTTGGCTAAATTAGGCTGCCCAAGGGAAAGCCCGCTTCTTGGGTCGTACAACCTAACAAAGAATATTTCATTCGGCTCGCCTTCACTATCTTCATTGGTTTGAACCCTTATCTGCATATTACTGGCGTCACTATCGGCCCAGCTAAAAATACCTGAGTCAAGCACAAAATCATTTTCATCTGCGGAGCCTGCCACTAGCTCCCAGCTTACGTCTACTGCGCCGGTTATGCCCTCTTCCCTCAACACCGTAACGATAACCGCCTCCCCTTCATCCACAGAATATTCGCTTTGGTTAAATATCGCTTTACCTCTATCAGTATCAATAGTGTTATCCCGAAGAACGTATAAACCACTGTTAATATCACTGACCAATATATTGCCACTAGGTAAATACGGGTACACTCCCCAGGCACCAAAAAAAGTAGTGTTATTGGACAGTGGGTAGGTATCAAAAAAACCGACTTCCACCGGGTTGTTCACGTCGGTTAAATCCAATACGGTCATACCGGCAGTGTAGTTAGACATGTAATAGCGGTTGCCGCGAACAAATCCATTGTGATCAATTGCGCGTTTCGAGCCTGTCCAGGTTGAAAGTAAAACCGGGTGGCGTAAATCACTCAGTTCAAATAACCTCACGGTTGTATTAATATTAAACGCTCTTTCGTCTAATTCGTCGTGAACCAAAACAATTTGTTTGTCTTCAGTATACCAACCAGAGTGAATATACGAAGCGTTGTTGTAACTAAATGAACTCAATTCTCTCGGTGACTCGTTATTTGTTTTATCCCAAAGACGTACTTCTCTTTCATTAAAATCAAACAGTACTTCGCAATAGCTTCCGCCGCCAAAACACTGTGTCTCTTTTCTTTCATCCGTAATAATCATAGACGCCGCATCGTGGGCATAGTAGCCACGCCCTCGGCTTAGCGGCGCATAAATTTTTTGTGGCGCAGACGGGTTATCAAGAGAGTAGGAACTAAAAGTACCCATGGCCACATTTGACCCCATAATGTGTAGGTAAGGCTCGGCTCCGGTAATGGTGACGCCTGTCGAATAATCAACATTACTCAGGTAGACATTGTGGGCCGCCAAGTCTGTTGTATCTGTACCATATACAGAGACGTTATTGGGAAGGTCTCTTAAATCAAGTATCATCAAGCCGACTCTGGCATTATCTGCGGTCACATAGGCAAAAGCTTCCCATTTATTTACCGCTCGGTTAAAGCTTTGATAGACTTTAATATCTCGCCATGTCGTGCTTTCACTCGCTATAGAATCCACTACATTTGGGTTTTCAGGGTCGGTCACATCCACCACTCCGACACCGTTTATCAAACCGATAATGGCGTATTCCCGGTTGTTATTTAAGTCGTAGTGTCCCCAAATATCATTGGCTTCTCTGGGGTTAGTCGAAAAACGAGAAAGGGGGGTATGGGAGAGTAAATCAATATGGTTACAAGCATAGAGCCCCGCATTTCCATCCACACAATTTTCAGCGGGCTTTGCCGATAACAGTTGTTTATAGTCGGATAATTTTTGACGAACCTTTAAAGAGGTATCACGGCTCTTTCCTTTTGTATCAACAATAACCGTAAAACCACGCTTAGATAAGGTATCGGCGTATTCCAGTGGCACACCCACAAGCCGAGTAATATTATTAGGGCTTCGCTTATGGTAATTATCTTTTTGGCTATATTGCCCCTCTACGGTAATTAATTCACTGAGTAGAAAAAATACGTCGTCAGAATCCGTAATGGTGTAACTGCCCGCCGCGATTTTTATTCTATCGCCTTTATTCGCTTTGGACGCGGCATAAGCAATAGACTTGCACGGCGAAGTGACTCGCTCGCAATATCCTTCGTTGGTGCCATTCTCGGCAACGTATCTGGGTTTATCATGTTCGGCGTGAGCAATAGCATTGCTGTTCAATAACATACTGCTTAATAGGCTTGTCACTAATAAGCTCGCCGGTAAAATAAAGCGAACATAGTTCCCTGCTCTTAAAACCTGTACTGCACCATTCATATTTTTAATACCTTAACTATTTTACTCTATGTCTTACTTTCATTAGTAGCCCACTCCAGTCCCGCCTAGCCCGCAATAACCATTAGGGTTTTTTGCTAAATATTGTTGATGATAGGACTCGGCAAAATAAAAAATACCTGCCTCCAAAATCTCAGTGGTAATGGAGCCATAACTGGATTCCACCAGCCGAGACTGGTAGCGGTCTCGTGAAGCGTCGGTTTTCTCTCTTTGAGCTTGAGTTGAGTAATAGATACCTGATCGGTATTGGCTGCCCCGATCATTCCCCTGGCACATACCTTGTGTGGGGTCATGAGAGGTCCAAAATACCTCTAAAAACTGCTCCAGCTCTATTTTACTTGGATCATATACAACCAAGACAACTTCGTTGTGTCCGGTCAAACCGGAGCAGACCTCGTCATAGGTCGGGTTGGGAGTATACCCTGCACTGTAACCAACCGCCGTAACGTATACGCCATCGAGTGACCAAAACGTTCTTTCTGCCCCCCAAAAGCACCCCATACCAAAGAAAATCATCTCAAACCCTTCGGGGTAAGCCCCCGCGAGTGGAATATTGCTCAAATAATGAGTAGATGCCACTATGGGTTCGCTTCTCCCAGGTAACGCATTTTCAGGAGAAGGCATGATTGTTTTGGTGGCAGATAAATCACTCATCTTCAAATCTCTTTATACAACTAAAATAAAGCGTACATAAATGGTTGACTAACCTTGGCCATAAGGCAATGCATCCAAGATTAAACCCGATGTATTATAAGGCGCAGCCAGATGCCAATTTTCATATTCTGCATCGAATTTATCAACACATCTTTGGGCCATTTCACGAAAGGTAGGCCGTCCTGGATCAGCCATGACAACCCTCACTGTCCCCACTTGCTGAGCCCGTCTCACCAATTTAAAAAGCGGGTCCACCATCGCGTCCCAAAAACATACATCAGCCGCTATCACCAAATCAAACTCGGCAAGGTCTAGTTTGCGAATCTTTTCGTATCGGTTGCACCAAGTTTCTACTTTCACACCATTGATCTGGGCATGGAGCTGCAAATAGGGAAAGACGCTTTTATCTGCATCCAGCGAAGTGACTTTAGCCGCCAAGGTCTTGGCACAGAATATTCCAGACAAGCCCCAGCCACATCCAACCTCCAGTATACGTGCGCCCTTTTCGGGGGCAAACTCACTTAAATAGTCCATTAATAGAAAGGAAGACTTCCACACTTTGTTGCCATGAATTGAGGCATTCCCTGTTGCTTTTTTAAGCGCCCGTATATCCCTGTGACCATTCGCTAAGATTCTCAGTCCATAAGCCTGTTTTTCGTATTTATTCTTTAAGTCGGTCACTTGCTACCTACTCCTGTTATCGATATGTTGACCATGCTTTCCGGTCTATCATACCAAGTTTACATGCTTATCAGAACAACATACAAACACAGAATATCGTTATTATTTTTTATAGTGGAAGGCGGTACATTTAAGAATAGTGTGCTTTCTATCAGCAGTTATAAGCAATGAAATTATGATTTAAAATGACATAAATATAAATTTCTGGCATTTACTTAAATTTCGCATGGTTTATTATTTTCAACAATAAAAAATTTGCATGAAATATTTTTTCAGCTTGCTCCTTACTCTCCACCATAAATATATGTTTCTGTCATTTATTTAATGAACTTTGCACCGCCGAATTCATATACTAAGTGCGACACGCTCCCCGACAAGTGCTAATTTCTATTGGTATATCTTCGAGAATAAAAGCATTTTCATCAAAGATTTTTTCTGCTTTTTCTTTTAGTTCCTCTTTGTATAAGCGGAATACGACAGTATCATTCAGGGCGTCTGCGCCTTTGTCTGAATCTTCACCATATTTTTCAACTATATTTAATAGCTCTTTTTCTCTGGCATGTAACGAGCGCTATATTAAATTAAAAGTAGTTTCACTAAGATTAATAATAACTTCTCTTATGGTTAAGCCTTTTTCTTAAGTATTTTTTGACAATGTACGGCTATTTCTTCAAGTTTTCCCGCGTAAGTACGTAATGATAGTTATTTCATCTGCTCTTAACTTCGACATTTGAGGAGAAGTAGAATTACCAACTTAGAGCAGCTTCGAACCACTTGGTCAGGAGTTCGATAAACAGGCAAGATAGCCCTGTTTAAACGGCGTGATTAGTATTGGGAAAAGAAAGGCTTTTGACTGCAATCGTTGCCAACAATACGACTTGTATTCTGCCAATAAATACTCCCCTAACTCACCTAACCTAAATTTTATATGGGTCGTCACTGGTACTAAAGACACTTGGGTCAAAAGTTTTTTCAGCTTTTTCTTTTAGGTCATCACGGTATAACCGGAGATAGGCTAAATCATTGAGCGCAAACGAACCTTCGTCTGAATCTTCGCCGTACTCCTCAACAGTTTTTAGTAACTCTTTTTCACGAGCTAAAAGAGATAGCCAGAAAAGGCTAAAATTGTCGTGATTAAACTTTAAATCAAGTTCTCGCATTTTATTACCTACGCTTGTTTCTTAAAAGTTTTCTGGCAGCGTACAGCTACTTGTTCCAATAATCCAATATATTGGCTTAATGGCATATTATGTATGGGAGTTAAAGTATGATGACCAGTCGAACTATTATCTTTAATAAGTTTTAGTCCTGCTGGAAATACGGTTCCTTGCTTAATCTCCCATACCCAACCAGTTAAACGAGATTTATCTAATCCTGCTTTGTTAAAAAGACTAATACCCCGTCCATTTGCAACAATCGTGAGTACCCCATTAACTTCAATTGTTGTTATTTCTTTTGGTCTTGGTTTTGATATATTAGAACTTGCTGCGCTTCCAAACCTAAATAAATCTTCTTTTGCTATATACAGCTTTTCGCTATTTGCCATTGTTCGGCCTCCTACATGGAAGAATCCGCTATTTTACAGAGTATTTTTTTAATTATCATCTTTAACGCACCTTTCACTGTTGGCGCGTAAAACTTTTATTTAGGTCACTAAAAGTATATTGTAGCTAAACAAATATATTCCTACATTTTTCCTACAACAGTACGACTTTGTTGTACCTTATGCGATAATTTAAGCAATGAACACCGCCATAAGGTTAATAAAATCAATAGCTTATGTTTCACTGTATAGCTTCGAACCACTTTGCCGCAAGTTTGCATTAATAAGCATGACCTTCAATATAGAGGGATCACTAACGATTAGCGGCTACCCCATTTTCTTGAGAGATAAAATAAGGTTTTATGCGCCTTGATGTGTTCAATAAGAATTTTATAATTCTTAAATACCAACAAGTTATTACATACCAAAACACATGAAAACGTAGCGCCTCAGTTTCGAGTGTATAACCTGTACTGTACCAACCGCTGTGACATATACGCCACACTATGACCAAAACGTTCTTTCTGCCTCAAAAACACCTCATTCCAAAAATAATCTTTTCGTAGCCCTATTATATAAAGGGCGCAGGTAAGCTAAATCGTTAAGCGCATCAGCTTCTTGATCTGAATCTTCGCCATATTCTTCTACAACTTTTAGTAAATTATTTTCATGCGCGTGAAGTGACTTCCATATTAAGTTAAAGCTATAGCAACACTTGCCCAGCTTCGCTGCCCTGCCCGCAAGCGGGGCAATGTTTTGTTTATATTCGTATTCCGCTTGGATCTATTTAGAGGGTTTACCCTTTCTAGTTTTTCTCACGTCTGCCAAGGCTTTGGATATTGCTTGGTTTGCCTTGCCCAACGCCATTTTGGGGTCAGTTTCATTTGGTAAAACTGTAAATTGTTTTTCCTTGTCCGTTAACGGTTTATCACTCATCGTCATAATCCTCATCTAAATCAATAATTATTTTTCCATCTTTATCCGTTGCGCCGGATGCCAGCCCTTTCGGTTCTTCAATTTTACCTTTGTTGGCTTCCATCTCCTGTGCCAGTTTTTTCAAACCAGCTTTCGCTCTTTCTTCTCTGGATAGGGTTTTCAGCTTTTCGTTGTGTGCAGCATCAAAGTTTTTAATATTATCGGCCATTAGGTAATTCTCCGAATACAGCTGTTACTTTTTTGATCGAACTTAAAGCCTTTTTGTTCGTAGTAGTCCTACACATCCTTGTTTATCGGGTTCATAATTTTAACGTGCATCGCGCCTAACAAGGTGGCGTAAGAATATAGGGCAAGATAGGTTAAGTCCAAGTGTGGCTCACTCGCTTCAGGAGACTTTTCTATATAATCTAGCCTTAGCCCTGTTGCATGGTATGTTGGCCTGCCCATCGCAAAACCAATTAGTTTGTTCCCTTTCCAAGTAGCACATTCAAATCGCTTAGGGTAGTTGATTTTCCAGTTTAGCCAAGATGTTGGCCAATCCCAATCTACTTTCCTTTTTGGGTGATGTTGCCAGCGCTCAAATGCAGCATAGGAAGCGCTATCCACTAATGCCAGCCTAACGTCTGGAATTCTTAATGCTTGGTTTGCCAGTCGTATTGATTGCATACGAAGCTCATTGTATCTGCACTCTAATTCTTCGCGCATTCTCGGCTTGAAGCCTGCCATAATCACTCCTTAAACGGCATTGGTATATAATAAGGAAGTGAATTTTAACTGTAAGGTGAGAGCACATTCTACCGATTGTGTTCAATTGTCATTGATCTCAACGCATTAACACCTCTTCTAACCTATAGTGGTTGGAAGGAGGTCAACCTGACCGCTCGGTATCAATCCGAGCAGTTGTCGCGTTCCGACAAATTTCCAACATCAGTACGACTTTGTCGTACTTTTTCCGACAAAATGAGCAACGAATGCCGTCATAACGTTTAATTAAATCAATAAGTTTAAAGCCAAGGGAGATAATCTGCTTTTAAATATGGATAAGCCGAGCGATATAGATCAGGTTTGGGTAACAGATGTAACCTATATTAAGCTAAACGGTAAATGCCAATACCTTGCAACAGTGATGGATTTATATTCCCGCCGCATATTGGGGTGGTCATTAGCGGACCATCGACGATGCGAATTGACGTGCGCAGCATTGAGATATTCACTGAAAAAACGTGGATACCCTAAAGGCGTCATATTGCATTCTGATAGAGGTATAGAATTCCAAGGTTCTCAATATCAATCATTGCTTAAAAAACATGAACTTAAGCACAGTCTGAACCGTCCTTATCATTGTACAGATAACGCATGTATGGAATCGTTTTATCATAGTTTAAAGGCTGAATTGATCCGAACAAAATGGTGTCCGTTTTATCGGGGGGAAGATCACACCCCAACACAGCTAATGCTATAGTATTACCAGAAATAGCTAATAAGACTGTTTGCCAAACGTTCATGATTTTTCCTTGAGAGCCAACAGTTTAATCAATAGACCTGTTTCACTTATACCTGTACTCCTCACCAACTTTTTCTACTATACAGACCTCCGCTAAGTTTTAGTCTTTAGCTAACTTGGTTTAGCAGTGTGCGATACAGCTATTTTATATCCTATTAAGCATAATTCCGTATATTTGATATGACTTCCCATCATCGATCACTGTTACATTAACAATACCTTTGCCTGCTTTTTCGTATTTTGCGGAAAAGTTAAGCATAAATGACTTGTATAGACCTTGGCGACCTGAAAATTGATGGTGAACGTAAAATCCATCAACTATTTTTCCAAGTCCGTCAAAAAGTGGCTCAATTTGAAGAGTTGCACTATCTTCTGTAAATTGTGCTCTGGCTATCGGACCCATAAGCTGGTACATACCCTTAGCATCTCTTTCATTGAAAGCTTCTTTTATTCTCGAAAAGATAAGCTGCAATTCACTTTTATTTAAATAATTTGGTAATGGCATTGAGTATATATCTGCCCCACCAACTGAACCACTACTAGTATTAGATGATGCTTCTAGCTGTTTTAGTCGATCTTTGCTAACCGTCTCCAACCTCATAATTTTCAATGCACCTTCGTATGTTCCTATACCAGCTAAAAATCCAGTCAATAAGGTTCCTAGCATCCATACAACGATATTATTTTCTATCTTTTCTTTTATTCCTGACATTTAAGTCTCCTCAATAACCGACACAAACAGCTATTCTTTGAGCACGCTGAATGCCCGTCCCATGCATCCAACTACCCATATAACCTTGATTCATAAAGTGATAGTAAGCGGCTTGAACTTGTGCTGGCGGAGCATTTTTCGCAGCCCAACAATCTGCTTCAAATTCAGCTTGTGCAGGGTGCGTTCCCATTAAGACGTGATCCAAATTTACATGCCCATACTCATGGGCTCGAAAAAAGTTACAAACCAAATAGCCAAGAATATCACAATAATTTGGGTTGTAAACGATAACAACTTGGCCATTAATATGAGTGGCAATAGCAATGTCACCTAAATTAGGATTGGGTATTTCAGGGACAGCTTTAACCGCAAAACTCACAAAAAATAATCCCAAAAAAATAATGCATTTCACTAGCGTTCGCCCGTACTATTGAAAAGGTAGAATATTATCCCTTAACCCACAACTACCCTAATGGTTGTAATGGGCGATCAGTATCAAAGCTCTATATTTATTTTTGATTCTTGCTTTGGAAGATAGTTTATAATTTCGGTCAAAAAATATTCGCAATAAACTGCGACAAAATATAGACTTTAAGCAAATATAGATACAAGCCTATTTATAACTAGTGAATGACGGCAATGGGTCGTGAACAGCCCCTAGTGTGGTTAAAGATAGTTCAAAAACTGGCGATTAACCAATGACCGTTTAGGACGAAATCCCGAAATTAAGCATTGCTCAATATTATTTCAGCTTTAAGGGATTTTCATAGAAGATTTAAGTGTCAGTTTCACAAAAACTGTACTCTATTATGTAAAAATAGTTACGCTGGCTTATTTTGCGAGCCGCCTTTGAAGTCAAGCAGCTTTACAGTACTATCTTCAATGAAAAATAATATTCGGTATTCACCAATAATCAAATGCCGAACTTCAAAATCAAGGTATTTACTTTCTGGTGCGACAGGGTGAAGCGTTTAATGTCATGATTTTTTCTCTAATATTTCTTTGCCACTTTAACGCCGCCAAAGGTTTATCCAATGCGATAAAAAATATCTGGCCATCTATCAGATCATCTGACAAATTGTGGTATTTCAATATCATAGTCCTGCATCAGGGTATTTTTCTTTATTAATTTTTAACCCCCAAATCCATAGAATTTTTTATTTTTTTAGTCATTCGTTTGTAGTGACTCCAGAGGTAATATCATGGTCATAGGATTAGATGGGGATTCAATAAAACTTCGTGCTAAATAATATTGCTTGGCTTGTTCTGATATGGCGTGAACCACAATCGCTTTAATACCTGCGATTTCCGCTGCTTGCAATATTCGCAAAATAGCATCACGCAGTAAGGCGTCCCCTAAACCTTGCCCTTGATGGTTTTCATCAATAGCCAACCGCCCAAGTACCATAACAGGTATAGGGTTAGGCATATTTCGTTTAATTTTTCGTGGCGCATGCTCAGGCAAGATTGAACCTGTTGCTAGTGCATAGTAACCAATGACCTCATCATTTTCATTGCACAACACATAGGTTCGAGAAGCACGAGCGGTTTCATTACGTCGTGCTTTCGTCTTTAACCACGAATCAAGGCTAGGCATTCCACAAGAAAAGCACTCTAGCTTATGGCTTTCACTTATTGGGCAAGGTGGTTTTAAATTGGTCATTTATTCCCAAGGCGCTGATTTTGCTAATAACTTTTTAAGCTTACCGTTCACCTTTGGCGGGGAATCAAGCAAATTATTAAAGGCTTCCCATTGCTTATCATTAAGCACAAAAGAGGTTTGATCCAACAAAACCTCTTCGGCCTTCTCGTAGGCTGCCTCTAGTACAAAGTCTGAACGATCCTTGCCCAATGCTTTGGCTGCTCGATCTATAAAGTCTCGTGTACTGCTATGAATGCGCATATTAATTAGCGCATCTTTTCGTGAATCCTGTGACAACATAGTAATACCTCTTGCACGTATATACATTGTCTTACATGGTAGCGTGTATACAGTGTGTTGACAACAACTATTTTGCATGTAAGGTCAATTAGTAGCCAGACTATTAAACCTTAGCGGCACAGTAACACAACAGGACATTAAAAAAGCCTATCGCACCGCTGCACACAAATATCATCCAGACCGCAGCCCCGCAGGAACAGAGATGGTGCTATTTTTGATGTGTTATCCCCGCCTGATTTTCAAGAATGGCCATCTGTTTTTTGATTAAGTTGCTTTAGCTGCTGGTTTAGCAAAACAAAGGGGGAGGGGTAGTTGAGTAACATACACGTTTTTTAAAGTGTCCGTTAGTCAAATTGTATTGTTTTTCCTGAACTTCTCCGCTCCACTGAATAAGATCACTGTTTCCTATGCATCTTGCGCTTTTGTGCAGCCGCTTTGGCATTTACTGAAAATTGTGTTCGTTTTTTCTCTACTCTTTTTTTTGCTTCTTGTACTGCCTTTTTTACATCAGGGTAATTTGTCATTTTTTTGCTCTTTCTCTGTTCGTTTTGAACGTAAATCATCTCTGTAACCCGATTTCAATATAGTGGGTTCTTCAGTGCTATTTTCAACGCCTTTTTCATGTCGTTTCTCGATATCAGGCTTGGCGTTTTCGAGCCTTTGCTTTGCTTTTTGTACTGCTTTTTGTACGTCTGTGTCCATATGTTTTACCTCAATTTCATTACGCAATAATCAGGCAAAGAGGGCTTATGGCTATTGCTAACATACTCATAGCCAAATGAACAGTAATGAGCGCGACTCTCCGATGTTGTTGGTTTCATAATTCTAATTTCATCTGCGCCAAGCATGGCAGCGTACACTTGAGCTGCGTATGAAATAGCTTCAAACGCTTTAACTCCAAGTTTATCTTCTCTAAATGGCGTAGATTCAATTAAATCAATTTTTAGTCCCGTGTGAGGATTTGTTTGTCCTGTTCGGTGAATGGTTTATTAATATTCTTCGTTATTGTCTTCGTGCCCTTTCAAAAATTTCTCCATATCGCCAGATGCAAAACCTTCCAGATCAGGGTTTTCTTTAGAAATTTCTTGGTATGCCTTAAAGTCCTTTGCGGCTTGCGCTTTTATTTCGTCCATAGTCCAATCAGTTTTTTGGCTCATTAGAAAATACTCCTGAACAGATAATCACCCTTTGAAATATATTCATAACCAAATTTTTTATAGTAGGATAAAACCGTTTTATTAATGGAGTTTATTATCCTGATTTGTAACGCACCAGTAACACCTGCATATACAGAAGCAGCAAGTGTAAAAATAATGGTTTATTATAAGTGTATCCTAATAAAACCAGGGCCATTTAATTATTTTTTAACGAAAATTTTTCTCGCAAAAGAAAACAGGGCGGCAACAATGCAGGATGTGATAAAGGAAAAAATAAGATTCGAGTATATGTAGAGATCGTCGGCGGCTTCTGCATCGTTTGGCTCAAAGGTATTCATTAAGAAGTCGCTATACCATTCTGGATAATAAAACCCTAGCTCTCGGTAATAATTACCAAGAATATAAGCCATGATCAATGTTGCACTGATCAGCCAGAGAATTAAATATTTATGCTTTACCATACCCTCACTTTACCGTAACATTCTAACCCTGTTTCTTTGATTTTTTCGGTTTTCGTGTCTTTCAACTTTTCGTGTCTTTCAACAAAGAGCGCACCACCTGAAAATCAGTCCAACTATCAATAGTGATACCGCCCTTTAGGATGGAGACGGAACCGCCCTCTTTTCACTTCTTCACCCAAAAGGCTACCGAGGAATAAGCCTGTTTGTGACGATTAATATTGAGTTCTATTAGGTTGCACCTCTATTTACTCAGTACAACTTCATTCACTAAGTACAACTTCGCCTCCATATAGTCCAAAGCAAACTTGCAAACAGAGATTGCCCAGGCATAATGCCTTAGCGGCTAAATTTGGGCAAAAAAGCCCACTAAAGCCTATGCTGTGGTGAATAAATAGAGAAATTGCACAAAAAACAAACCACACTTCCCTCTCATACAACGTAGATTTCCAATGCCTTCATTTGAATCCCCTTATTTCGCTGCCATTGACTTAGGTTCCAATAGCTTTCATATGCTGGTTGTTCGCTTTAACGGCGACAAAATAGATATTATTGACCGCGAAAAAGAAATGGTTCAAATCGCAAGGGGAATGAAGCCTAACGGAACTCTGGATGAAGCGGCGCAAAAGCGCGCACTGGACTGCCTCGCTCGCTTTTCGGAACGAATCCACACCATCCCCAAATCTCAGGTTCGTGCAGTGGGTACCAAAGCGCTAAGGGCGGCTCGCAATTCCAGCAAAATTCTGCGACAGGCAGAAAAAGTGTTAAATGTCCCTATTCAAATTATATCCGGCTATGAAGAAGCAAGGCTGGTCTATACTGGCCTATCCCATACGGTCATTAACGAAGAGGACCAACGCTTAGTGATTGATATTGGCGGCGGCAGTACAGAGTTTATTATTGGAAAAAACTACGCGCCTATCTGTATGGAGAGCTTAGCCTTAGGTTGCGTCACCTACAGCGACAAATTCACTCTGCGTGAAAGCGATATTACTGCACAAAAAATGTGCAAAGCGTATTTATCCGCCTGCGGCGAACTCGAAGAAATTCGCCGAAACTATTTAAAGCAAGGCTGGAAAATCGCCTACGGAACATCGGGAACCATGAAGGCTATTGCTGACTTACTCGCCGAAACCGATGGTGGTGCGATTATTTCCAAAAAATCATTAAACGACTATATTAAGCACATTACTGAACTGGGCCATATTGAATCGGAAACAATTCCTAAGTTGCGTAAAGATGTGCTAGCGGGAGGCTTAGCCATACTTCAGGCCATTTTTGATGAACTCAAACTGGAACAGATTCACGTTGCCAATGCCACCCTTAAAGAGGGTTTGGTCTATGACACAATAGGTCGGTTTAGCGATCACGATGCGCGTATTGAGACGGTCGAACACTTAATTAATCAATATCATATAGACCGCGCTCAAGCGGATAGAGTAAAAAAAACCGCCCTAACCTTTTGGCAACAAATAGAGGGGCCAGAATTACCCGGTGTATCCCGGACAAAAATCCTATCTTGGGCCGCTCAGATGCATGAAATTGGTTTAAGTATTTCCCATGCAAGTTTCCATCACCATGGCTACTATATACTACGCCACGCAGACCTAGCAGGCTTTGGCCGTTATGAGCAGTATATTTTGGCGAATTTAATCCGCTCTCACAGAAAGAAACTTAACCCAAACCGTTTTGAAGATATGGATAACCTAGCACTTTCCGCATTTATCCCACTGTTAATCTGTTTAAGGTTAGCCGCTAGATTACATCGGCACCGAGAAGACCTAGAAGAACTACCCGGCCTAACCCTGGCTAACAGCTTAATTACACTGACTTTTGCCAAAGGCTGGTTGTCTGAACATCCATTGACGATGGCTGGACTAGAGGAAGAGATTCTCTACTTTCAAACCATCGAACTCACACTCTTGTTAAACGAACAATCATGATTATTCGCCTTATACTTGCGGCTGCCGTCCTTTTTCTTATTTTTTGGTTTTCTCAAAAATTAAAAAGTATGCCCTTAAAAAAAAGGCGTGCGACAGTGATTCAAATTGTATTTTGGAGTGTCATCATATTTACCTTGGTAGCGGCATTCACGGGTAGAATTCACTGGCTAGGCGCATTAGCAGCGGGAATATTTGGAATCGCAAAATTTAGTCTTACATACTTAACCCGCTTCTTACCTTTTTTAAATCTTGTTGGTCGCCATGGAAATTTTTCCAACCCTGTATTTAAAACGCAATACTTAGAGTTAAGTATTGACCTGCAAAATGGACAGATTAGCGGCAGCGTTATCAGTGGCCCTTGTGCGGGGAAAAATATTACTCAGTTAAGCCATGCCGATTTGGCAGAGCTAGAAAGTTATTACAAAGAAAAAGAAACTCGATCTTATTATCTTATCCGCGTTATTAAGCAGCGGGTAGGCGCCCAGAAGCAACAAGATAAACAAGATAAACAAGCCAACTATTCTCAAGTGGGCGACCCGTCACCACAAGAAGCGCAGCAAATACTGGGCTTAGGCGATAAGCCCTCTAAAGAAGAAATTATTAAAGCACACAAACAATTAATTCAAAAATTACACCCTGACAGAGGCGGCAATGATTATTTAGCATCTAGAGTAAATCAAGCCAAAGATGTATTACTAAAACATTTAGACAATAGCTAGAATGGCTTAACACTAAGTTAAATATATGTAAAAGTTAAGTACAGTAAAGTTAAACACACATGAAATTAAACACAAAATAGAGCAGTAGAGGCATTTATGTCCATAGACCACAACCCTGAATTCAAATTTATCCGCGAGCAAAAAGTCGAATCATTAAATATCAATGTACAAGAGTTTGAACACATTAAAACTGGCGCACAACATATTCATCTAAGCGCAGATAATAACGAAAATGTATTCCTTGTTGCATTGCGCACCGTTCCCGAAGATTCTACAGGTGTCGCACATATCCTTGAACACACCGCATTATGCGGAAGTAAGAAATACCCCGTGCGTGATCCATTTTTTATGATGACGCGACGTTCAATCAATACGTTTATGAACGCCTTTACTAGCTCAGACTGGACAGCGTATCCGTTTGCATCGATGAATCGAAAAGATTTCGATAATTTAATGGATGTTTATTTGGACGCGGTTTTCTTCTCTCGACTTGACCCATTGGATTTTGCCCAAGAGGGTCACCGACTTGAATTTGAAACGCCAGACGACCCTTCAACGCCATTAGTTTTTAAGGGCGTTGTATTCAACGAAATGAAAGGCGCCATGAGTTCCGTGCCCTCTCAACTATGGCATACCCTCAGTAAATATTTGTTTCCCACAAGTACCTACCATTTTAATAGCGGTGGAGAACCAGACTGTATTCCAGATTTATCTTATGAAGAACTATTAAAATTTTATCGTACACACTACCACCCCAGTAACGCTATATTTATGACCTATGGGGATATTTCTGCTGCCGAACATCAACAAAAATTTCAAGATCAAGTATTAAATCAATTTAACAGACTGGAAGAAAAAATTTCTGTTGAAAATGAAAAACGTTATTATGCACCCATAAGCGTCCAGGAAAGCTACCCTTGCAACGAAGATGATATAAGTAACAAAACCCATGTTGTCGTTTCCTGGTTATTAAGCGAAAGCTCTCAACTGACAGAAAGCTTAAGAATACGTCTGCTTTCCAGCGTACTTTTAGACAACAGTTCCACGCCGTTAATGCACGCACTTGAATCTACAAAATTAGGGCAAGCACCCTCTCCTCTCTGTGGGTTAGATGATTCACAAAAAGAACTATCGTTTATGTGTGGCCTAGAGGGTTGCACACAAGAAAACGTCGAAAAAATTGAATCGCTTATTATCGATACCTTAAAAGACGTGGCCAAAAATGGCGTGCCGCAAGAAGATATTGAATCCGCATTGCACCAATTAGAATTGCATCAACGAGAAATTGGTGGAGACAGCTACCCTTACGGATTACAAATGATTCTGACCGCGCTCACTGCGGCAACCCACCGTGGTGATACGGTGGAACAACTCAATGTGGACGCAGCCTTAGAACAACTCAGAAAGGATGTGCAAGAACCTAATTTTATACAAAACCTTGTACAAAAAAACCTACTTGATAACCCCCACCGCATAAGATTGGTTTTAACGCCCAATAAAACTATGGCGGAAGTCAAAGAACAGCAAGAAAGCTTGCGCTTAAAACAAATCAAAGGCAACTTATCGGAACAAGACGTTCAATCAATACTCAAGCAAACAAAAGACCTTGAAACCAGACAAAATCAACAAGATGATGAAAGTATTTTACCTAAAGTAACTTTAGGCGATGTACCTAAAGAAGAAATCAATGTCACTGGTTCAAAACAATACGCAATAACTCAATATGCCGCTGGAACAAATGGTTTGGTCTATCAACAAACCATTTACGACTTGCCCCAATTAGAAGAAGATCAGCACAATAATTTATCTCTATACGGCAATTTAGTCACGGAACTTGGCTTAGGCAACCAGGATTATCTTGACGTTCAGCGAAGGCAAGCAAAAGTTTCCGGTGGCGTATCGGCATTTAGCTCTATACGAGAGTCATCCGCAGACGTACATAAGGTTAAAGGCTACTTTTCCTATTCTGGCCGAGCGCTAAACCGAAACCAAGCTTCGTTAAATGAATTAATTCAAGACACCATTCACAATGCTCGCTTTGATGAACACCATAGAATTGCCGAATTGATTGCTCAGATTCGTGCCCGTAGAGAGCAAAGCGTAACAGGTTCTGGCCACTCTCTAGCCATGGTGGCGGCAACTTCAGGTATTTCCGCAACGGCAAAATTATCTCACGAATCGTCTGGCTTGGAAGGCATAAAACGAATTAAACGATTGGACTCTCAAATTAAAGATACCCATAAACTTGCCGCATTAGCGGAAGAACTTCAAGCCATTCACAACACCATCAGCTCTTCAACAAAACAACATTTACTGATTGCCGAAGAATCCAGGTTGGCTGAATTTTCAGAACATATCAAAAGTATTCCTACCGCAGACTTAAATCAACGTTCAAACAGCCTATTTCAATTAAATAAACCCCAGCAGCTCATTCAACAAGCCTGGACAACCAATACAACCGTCAATTTTTGCGCTATTGCTTACCCAACGGTTGGAATGGAAAACCCCGACTCAGCAGCCTTGACGATATTAGCAGGGGTATTACGAAATGGTTATTTGCATAAAGCGATTAGAGAACAAGGTGGTGCTTATGGCGGCGGCGCATCTCAAGATAGCGGCGCGGGTGCCTTCCGTTTTTATTCCTATCGAGACCCTCGAATGGTAGAAACCTACCAAGATTTCGAAAAATCTATTGAATGGATTTTGTCCGAGGAACAACCACTCACTAAAATAGAAGAAGCCATTCTGGGCGCAATCAGCTCTTTAGATAAATCTGAATCGCCTGCTGGACGAGTGAAGCGTTGCTTCTATGCCGAGCTTCACGGTCGCACTATCGAAAAACGACAAGCTTACCGAGAGCGAATTCTCGCGGTCACTCTTGATGATTTACGCCGAGTAGCCACTCAGTATTTAAAACCGGAATATGCCCATAAAGCGTTAATTTGTGATACGAACTCGGTAAAACAAGCAGAAGAACTCGGACTCGAAATTATTGAATTGTAAAGATTCTTTGTATTAAAATTAAAATCGAGTCTGGAAAGACCTTTTGAATCTTGTTTGAAAAGGCAGTATAAAGGTCTTAAGCTCAAACTTTCTTTCAAAAAAGCCAGCCTTAAATAAGGCTGGCTTTATGATTGCAGGTTCTATGGCTTCAAACAGCAGTAAAGCAAAACCTCTTTTTGCGTTTTTAATCTAACCCCCACCTACACTATGGAAGGCTATGAATTTTGTCACCAATGGGGCCTGAAAAAATAAAGCCATCATAGGCATCCCAGTTTATAGACCAGGTCATAGCACCACTGAATGTTGGGTAAATACCTCCGGCAGTAATGCTCCCACACCCAGTCCCAACCGTGATACATTCAAGAGCCGAAATAATATTCGCATTTATCGCCAAACCAGAACCCGCAGAGCTAGAGCCTGATGGCAAACCAAGCGATACTTGATCAGGGCGAAGACCTTGGAAGAAGCCGCCATCGGCAGTTTCAAAACCCTCGATAAGCATACGTGCAGAACCAACCATCATATCAACCGAACCTGCTGGAAATGCATCTGAAGAATAAGGCGTATTCAACCCACCATTGTTATAAAGCTGAACATGAAGCAGATCTAACTGATCACGCAGAGCATCAATAATGGGAAGATACGCACCCCAAATACCTGTGTAAGCAATCATCCCACCTTGAACATAGGAATGCTCTGGCGCCATAGTCAATGCCATTCCACCCACATTAGCATCAATGGTTCTTAACGCAGCCTGCAAGCGAGCTTGAATTTGTGAGCCGTGAGTCAATTGAGAACCACTTTCAAGGTCAATATCCAGACCGTCAAAACCCCACTCATTAATAATATTTGTCAAACTCGTCACAAAGTGTGATTCGTCTGCTACGGAGTTAAGCGTAATCGTCCCCTCTGCACCACCAAGAGAAAGAACAAATACCTTACCTTTCGCTTGCTGGGCTTTCATATCAGACTTGAACTGTGCAGGGTCAAGAGCGGAACATGAACTGTGGCTATCCCCTGAATACAAATTAAAATGAACAGTACCATTACTATTTAGGTCGTTATCCGCAAAAGCAATATCAATGACATCCCACTGATCTGATATTTCGCTCAAACGCATCGGACAACCAGCGCCATTGACAAAGTTGTGCCAATAACCCACCAAAGAATGGCCTGTAATCTTACCTCCACCGGCACCAGAACTGCTTGAACTAGAAGAACTTGAACTTGATGAAGAACTTGAACTCGATGAAGAACTTCCACACCCATCAGCACCCACAAAATCCCACGCATACTGCTGAGCCCAACCTACGCCTGGCTCATAGGCAGAGTTGCCGTTTGAACACCAAACCCCAACCGTGCATTCATACATATTATTTAGATTACTCACTCGGTCGCCAACAGCATAGTTTTCTCCACCGACATACTGCGGATAGTGACATGGCCCATCAGATGATGGGCTTGAAGAACTGCTAGAACTTGAGCTAGAGCCCGATGATGAAGTACCGCCAAAGCAGACATCAACATATTTCCATTCTTGCCATGGACCAAAGCTTTGAGCAGGGTTTGCACCTTTTGTCCACCAAGCTGCGGTGTACTTACTGCCATCGTGTTGCACAGCCGCACCGCCATTGTAAGCAATAGATGCGTTCCAACTAGGGAGGTCGTTACAATATACTGCGGAAAAACTATTGGATGCGGTGAAAAAACCGATTCCTACAAGCACTACTGCTACTGCTTTTTTCAACATTACTGCCACCTCACATGCATGAGTTATTATGATTTTTATTGTTATGTTTAATGAAAATTCTAACACTGTGTGTTTTTGAATGAAAAGAGAATACAAATACATACCGGGAAACTTCCCAGTAAAATTCGCACCGCCAATAAACTGAAAAAGCCACAACAGCAACAACTGATCTTTCGTCTCCCAGATCCATTTATTATAGTTATATAGAACCCTGAGATGTTACGGATGTTAAAAGGTTAACTTTAACGACCAACCTGTTTCGTGAGCTTATAGTCCACTTAAATGGGAAAATTATCAAGAAGTGCTGTACGTTTTTTAGGCTAAATTAAAAATATGTCGGATAGAGTCTGCAATATATTTCGATTTACACTATAAGAGAAATTAAAAGCAGAAAAATTAAACGCTAAGCAGATTTAGATTCGGCTTTATCGCCTTCAGTAGATAATACCACCCTATTTCTACCTCTAGATTTGGCAAGATAAAGAGCAGAGTCGGCTCGATTGATTAAGCTGGAAATATCTTCCGCTTTCTGAATTTCAGCAACGCCAAAAGATGCAGACAGTTGGAGACCTTCTGCCCACTTATGAGTAAGGACTGTCAGCCTTAGACTTTCAGCAACCTTCTGAGCCTGAGCTAAATTCGTATCTGGACATAAAAGAACAAACTCCTCACCACCCCAACGGCCAAAAAAGTCCTGCACCCTAATTTTTTGCTCAATTAACTGAGCAAAGTTCTGTAAAACCTGGTCCCCCAGATCATGTCCGTAGGTATCATTAATATTTCTGAAATGATCCAAATCGATAAAAATAAGAGAAAAACGGCTCTTATCTCGATAGTTTCTAGCGATCAAATGTAACAAATGGCTTCGAAGCCCCATCCGGTTCAACGCACCCGTTAAATGATCACGGTTCGCCTGCTCTTGAAGCTCAATTTTTTCAATAGAAAGTGCAGAGTTAATATCCTGAAGCACTTCCTTCGTCTTACGCTCTGTATTGATTAATTTTTGAGCGGAAAACACATTACTCAACAAAATAATAACCCCAAATGAAGCCCATAGACCAATAATAACTGAAGCAAGCTGACCATAACTAAGCCACTTACCATGTAACGCCACTGACTCGATCAGTAACTCATGGAGCCCTTCAGAGCGATAGTCCCCGGTGGCAATCTGTAAGTGAGTCACCCTATCCATCTCTGGCACAGCTTGAAGTGGAGACAGGCCCATCTCATTTACCCACCAAGGCGGTACAGCAAAGCTTGCCAATGGGATATCAAGCGGATAACTTTCTTTGGAAGGGTTGTATTGTATCTGATTGATTTTGCGCGTATTAGAATTACCTGGACGAGAATATTCCAAACCATAGTTAAGAAGGTAGGTTTTTACATTTTGAATGCCTGGACCGTTAACCTTCATCCTAATCCGAAGAAATTCGAATTTGGCAATATCAACAGGGCCGGTATCTTCGGCCAGTTTTACACTGATCTCGCAAAAGGGCCATTGGTACCCCATACGAAGGTTACACGTCAGTAAACTACCCTTCTCCGTTGTTTCAAATGCGGCAATACTTTCACCACCCACTCCTCTGTCATCTATAAGGTGTATAGGGAAGTCAGGGGTTGCCAAATCAATTGCCAGCACCCGGTACATTCCATTTTGATACCACACGATTAGCCCTATAGTAAGCGCCAATAGTAAAATCAAGCTCTTATCAGGTATTGATAGATGCACAGAGTTGTTCCCTGAGTCAAAACACGTTTCTTAGGCCAACCTTTAAGGCTGGCACCATTTATTAAGCTTAGAACAAAAATAGAGTATAAGCCTAGCTCATCGCAATCATTTGCTTATAGATTATTCGAAAGCCCTACCCAATTGGCGCGGTACTATACCGGATAATGGTTTATGCTACTATGGTATTAGTATGGCATTAGAATATAATTTAATTTAATTTTTGCGAGCTAGGTGGGCTAAAGAATCAGCTCTTGTGACATAACAGCGTTCCATCACCCACGGACACACAAATAAAAGAGAGAATAGAATAAAAAAACAGACAACCCTAATTATAGATTTCCTTCAAGTACCAACCTATTCAGCCTCAGAAAAAAGCACCGGAAGCTTTCCTCTATCGATTAAACACCTTGGTATACCTACTATTCTATATAGTACTATTCTATTCTATATAGCAAGCGTTGCTACTCACCGTGAAGACGTACCACCTTACCTGATTTCTTTTTGCCATTTTTTACAGGTTTAAGCTTGCTAAGAAGGTGCGGAGAGACATTCCATTTCTGACCAGACTCAGTCATAACGGTTACCGTTTTCTTGTTAAATTTTACCAATGTACCAACTTGACGACCTCTACCAGACGGCTCAAAACTCACTTGTTCGCCAAGTTTAAACTGCATCATATCATTGTGTGCATGAAACGATTCGAGAAATTTTAACCGCTCAACAATTTTATGATTTAGTTCAACCAATTCGTCTTCGGATAAATTATCTATATTAATATTCATTCCCACTACTGCCCCGTTAACAGTATAATAAAAGAAGTCTGACTTTCTCTTAATTGATACAATTGATTTTCCACAACTAATTGATTCAATATTAGCACTAAGGATAGCGGCGTTCTAGTTGCTCTTACACATGGCGCGAATGAATACCACGCGATTCAATATCGCGTGCAATTTCTGCATGTGCAGAATGACATCGTGATAGCTCAACACCTATTTCTTGTGTAATATACCATCACAGATTTCCTCCGTTAGCGTTTTAACTAAAAAATAACCTTTTATTCCAGCTATTTTTCTACAGCCATTATCCTGACTTTCATCACTCCAGCCAGCGCAGGCATATAAGCCAAAACGAGTTCTTAATACAGACTCCTCACCGCAACTTCCTACTGGAATTCGAATGTATGTAATAAAATATATGGCCAGTATAGCTAAAGCGATTAAGGCAGCTATTTTAGCTCGCCGCCAAAAATTAGTAGTTTTCAATAACGTCAAAAGCGTAGCCTTCATTTAGACACATACCAATAAAATCAGATAACTCTTGAATATGTTTATTAGAGTTTTCTTTTTTATACTTTCGGAAAGCTCGCTCATGAAAAAGAAGAACAAGCTTATTTTCCTTCTTAAGACCACTTGAAAACCAGGCATTAAAAGATGACTTTACTTTCTGAAATACCATTTCAGCGGTTTCCGTTGGACGATCCATATCAATAAACTCATCTGAATAAAGGTCTAAAAACCCATCCTTACCCGCTCTATATTCCTTTTTCTGAGCATCCTTAATTTGGAATGTCATACCCCACTCTAAATCCCACCCATATATCTTGTATCCATTGTTTTTTAACGATTCCCCTTCCTCATCACGAGTTGAAGAGGCGTGATCTTCAATGCCATCCACAAGCCATGTATTTGTACCTGGCATTCTTGCTATTAAAAATCGGCTATAAAGCAGCGCACCCGTCTCAAGCATTCCAGTATAATTAGGAGCGTATTTGGGGTCATCAATGCACGTTTTTGTTAAAGCCATTGTGAAGGCGTGATTGGCATATTCAAAATCCATCAATACCGAACGGCGCGCTTCAGAGTGGTTCGCAACAGCATCCGGCAAGCCTGTTTCAGCATTAACCCGTAGACCTTTTAACCCATCTATTGCCTTCGGGTCATCATTTTTCCCATAGAGAAGCCCATTTTTTTCCCCATAAAAACTATCATAAAACTGATGGGCGTGCGTCATACTATGATTACCAATCATCATAGTGGGATCACTATAAAGTGTATTAAAAAAACTATTTTTATTATTATGCAGTACGTTTTCACCAACACAAAAAAATGTACCGGGAACGCCCTTTTCCTTTAATGCATAGTAAACCTCTTCTGTCCCAGCTTCAATGCCATCATCAAAGGTCAAGAAGATAGTTGACTTTGTTTCTTTACAAGTTTGACATGGGTAGTCAACACTATCTTTCGAAGAAAAATCAGGCATATTCCAGCTCCCGATTCAATAGACTAAAATAATGTATCGTAGCATCTCGTTTTATTTTTTCAGTCTTATGTATATCATTTAAAGGGGAAGAATTTAAAAAATTAAAAACCGATTCTATATTGGCAATATTATCCTGATATAACCAACTTGCAACGACATAGTTAAACACAGCCTTTTCGATTTTTATATTACATTCAAGCGCACTATCCACATATAAGCTTATGAGTTCCCTCCTTCTTTTTAACGAAAGAGAAGGAAAATACGCATATTCGTGATCGATTTTAATAAGAACTTTTTCTTTGAATTTTTTAATCGCCAACTCTCTGAACATTTCAAATTGGCTTTCGCTGACGTTAAACATAATGTTCACAAACTATTTAGCAAATATTGTGAACGCAGTATATTAGATTGTGGATTCGACTTAACAAGCCCAAAAGACTCCGGCTCCAGTATTGTGAGAAAGCGCACAACAAACGGCGCCAAAACCAACATGCGCGGGAAAAATGCTCGGTATCGTCACATCAAATATCAAACAACGGTGGCGTCTTTTGCCATAGCCATCTTAACTAATACAACTAATAGCCTTCGCTAATCAGAGACTATTAATGGTGATAAAAAGAGAGGTGGGCAAGGTTGTTCATAAACATTTCGCCAATTATATCTAGCCTTTAAATCCCCAAGGCATTATGTCTAAGGGGCTGTCACTTTCTTTTTTCTTCGGAAATCTAATATTATCGAGAACCTAGGATCTGTTCACACGAATTGAATGGTGACTGTTACACCTAAAAAAGCATAAATGAAAATATAAAGAACAGTTGGGGTGCGCCAAATAAGCGGTGAGTCACACCAAGTCGTGGTTTTTGTAGGCATAACCCGAAAAGCTCCTTCCATAATTCTAGAAACCGCAGTTGAATCACGAAAGTATACGTAAGGCTATTGACGCATTTTTTTCACGCTCAACGGCGGGTTTCAGGATAGTACTTGGATTTATCTTGCCGTACTCCCTTGGGGTTAGGTTGTTTTCACCGCACTTTGATCAATTTTCAACCTACGCCCGATAATGCCTACTGTGTTGATGGCTTTGCCCTACACTTAGCAACCCCCTTCCACACACACTAGTATTCACTTCCACTTTCTCTTTAAATGGGGTCTCAATACAACGTCCTAAATGAACCGGCTAATTTTCTTGTCCAGACCTCCAAATTTTAATTCAGCACTTTGTGTGAAACTTGACCACTAAAAACATTTTTAAAATCCGTATTGAATACAAGGTTGCTGCAACCTCCAGCCTCTTCCGCCGATTTGCATATATCACTTGCGAGCGCTAGCCCACGAGCAAATTGAATGGCCTGACCGCGCAATATTGAAGATTGGATGTCGCACTCTACATGGGATGCCACAATCTTTCCGTCAATAGCTTTTGCGTGAACCACACTAATATATGGGAAAAACTCTTCATCATCCCCTAGGTTAATCGGGTCAAGATCTATGCGTTCTACGTCTTGATTGGTTCTATCTAGTCTCATTCTCATTTTCATTTCCTCGTCTAAAGCAATTTAGTTAAACAGTAACTTTCTACTCAACCCAAACCTTTGGCTGTCTTATATGACATTTTTATCTTTTATCGCTCGGCTTATTAAAGGCTCCAAAACACCTTTACGTTTGGTTCCTTTAGTTTCCATGAGCGCCTATACATAAGGCTGTTTCAATTGGATTAAATAACCGAATTTCTTTACTCAGACTAGGTATGCCATTTGTGGCGTCAACCGTTTATTTTCTGTTACACATAGGTTGCGCCATACCTTTGCGCTCGGCGCCAAGCAAAATTAGCATTCAAAATTGTTACATTTATTTTGCGCCGTTTTAGTTATTTTAACGCCACATAAAAGCGCACGCTCAAAAATGTTACACCCAATTCCACAAAAAGATTCCTTTTCGCCTAAAAAGCGTAGACTTATTAAGCGACAAAAAAACAACTCTATTGAGGAATCTAAAATGAATCAAAATATACAAATAGTCGGCTTTGGTGCTTTTCTTCCTAATCAAATCGTTAAGTCTGGTGAACTCATGCACGAGGCAAAATCCGAGGAGTTTGGGATACGGGAATCTTTTTTAGAAAAGGCGAGCGGTATTGTTGAGAGAAGGTTTTCAAACGATAAAGAAAGCTTTTCATATTTGGCTGGAGAGGCATCGAAACAGGCCATTCTGGATGCGGGAATTCACCCATTAGATATTGATGAAATATTTTTCTGTGGGATCGATAGGGACAAACCCGAACCCTCAACCGCTCATGATATCCAAGAAATTACAGGAGCATGGAACGCACGCTGCCAGGATATTAGCAACGCTTGCATAGGTATGATCAACGGTTTACAAAACGCAATGGCTTATATTAAAGCCGGTATGGCCGAAAACATTCTTATTTGCACAGGGGAAAAACCCAGTATTGTCACGTTAGATATTATCCGTCAGCTAAAACATACCCAATCAAAAGCGAACTTTAAAAAACTAAAATCTGCCCAATCAAAAGCGAACTTTAGAAAGCTATTAGGCGCGCTTACCGTTGGCGATGCGGGCGGTGCATTTATAGTGTCTGGAACCACTGACGGCTCGGGCTGCCAGTATATCAAATTTAAGTCAAATTCTCGACACAAGGACTTGTGCTACTATCGTCATACTTCTGACGGAATTGAGTTTGAAATGAAAATGGAAGATATAAGTGACGCCATGGTGAATATGCACGCGGAGATGATAGACGAAACATATCAATCTGTTGGCTGGGCACCCGATGATATTGGCAAGGTATTTTGTCACCAAGTTGGCATGAGACCTCATAGGAAAATGGCGCAATTGTCGAGAACCACGACAGAACGTGTTCCTAAAACCTATAATAATTTTGGTAACTTGACGTCCGCCACTTTCGCTGTAAATATGTATCTAAATAGACCAAAGAAGGGAGAAAAGGTTTTGCTTCTGGGTGCAGGTAGCGGTCTTACTATTTGCCAAGCAGCCTTTCAATTTTAAAATCTATGTCATATTTATATTTAGTTCCAGGGGTTCTAGCCCTATCGCTAAAATTGCTCATTATTGTCCTTGGTGGAAAGGGCCTATTGAAAGCACATCCTGTGCTTCTTGGCTTTTTCGCCGGACTACTCGGCGTAAATGTTTTTGAAATCCTCGCCTTTTTTCATGGGCACTTTTCCGATGGCGGCATGGTCATTCTCAAAGGGTATTATCTCTTTATACTCGCTACATTTTTGTTAATGGCCGCCTACCCCTTCGCTATCACAGAAAAACTATCCAAAACGGTGTGCTTCGTCTTAGGCGGAGCATTCACCCTCGCCGCTGTGGTCACAGTTATTCCAAACCTTGCCATTGCGGGGGTCAAAAGTATAGGTTACTCAGTAACACGAGTTCAGGGGCCTTACTACGGTATTATTGTTTTAACCTTACTGGGAAGCTTGTTAACGGCCATGATTGGGCTTGTATGGGTAACCTGTCGGTCTAAAGAGCATTTTGTACAGCGACGAGCCTACGTATTCCTGCTTGCGGTTGCACCACTAATTCTAACGGCGACAGGAATCATCATTTCCATGCTTTGCGGTGTTAAGGTTAATGGCTCTATGTATATTTCGGTCTCTGTTTGCGTGACCCTTTGGGTACTGGTTTATACAGAGCAAAAAGAGCACCTTTACCGATTTATAAGCCTTGTTCCCTATTCAAGAGAGTATAAGTTTTTTCGGGAAATGAGCTTAATTTTAGGTAACCCAGAGGATGGCTTAAAAAAAGCAAAAGTACTATTTGAAGAAGAGCTGCTCAAGCAAGCGATGATGTATTCAAAAGATAATAAAACACAAGCGGCAAAAATATTAGGAGTATCAAGGCAAACCGTTAACCGGAAAATGAAAACAGCGAAACTGTAGGAGAACTATGCATGGTTTCCCCCTTAATATTCAGTTAACGTTTCATATTTGAAGTATGGTACTTTTTAATTAGAAGCCATTAAGTTTTCGCTTCTTAAAATCCATTTTTTTAGAATTATTAGTACTAAGCTAACAGCGCAGCTCTAAAACACGTAAACAAAAACATGGCGCCTCAAGGTACACTCTTTAGGTTAATTTTATTTTTTGTTCGTAATGATGCGTTTTTTAACTTAGAACCTTAACCCCAAACTCATACCAAACTATATACTCGACTGCAAAATATAATCCATGGCCCTATTGGTTCTCGCAGCGGACTCTCCCATGGATGGGTGTTGAATTGCCTCCATTAAATGCTTTTGCATATTCAAAACATGGAAGAACTGAATATTTTCAGGGTTTTCAATAAATTGGCTTTCCTCTTTCTCGGCAGTAACAAGTTTGACAGGCTCTTCAAAAAAGACGGAAAAGGTAATTTTTCCTTTACTGCCCAGTATTGTGACCTTATCCATTCGTTCATGGCAGGCAAAATTCCAAAAGCCCGAGCCCGTAATAATGGGAGAACCACTAAAACTCCAATTTGCCGTTACTGCATCTTCTGCTTGATAGTAACCTTGCTGGTTTGTGGCAATACCAGAAACTGCGCCAATCTCTCCAATTAGGTGTTCAAATAGATTTAAACCATGGCTTGCTAAATCAACAAAATACCCACCTCCGGCTTTACTTGGGTCAGTACGCCAATTGTTGTCTCCATTTAGATCCCAATCATTTGGGCTGTCGGTAAAAGACCAATGCAGGTGGCGAATGTCTCCAATTTCACCACCGCAAATCCAGTCCTTTACTTGCTGGAATCGGGGTAAAGAGCGGCGGTAATAAGCAACAAAAACCGGCACATTTGCCCTCTCGAACGCCTCCAGTATTTCTTTACACTCCAGATAGTTCATCGCCATAGGTTTTTCGATACAGCAGGGCTTGGCAGCGGCGGCCACTCTCAGAGCGTATTCTTTATGGGAACTGGGAGGGGTTGCGATATAGACGGCATCAATTTCAGGGTCATTGATAAGCAGCTCTGCATCGGAATAGTGTTTCGCTACACCGTGCCTTTGGGCATAATCTGCGGCAAGTTCTGCTGAGCGACGCATAACAGCGGTCAATTCAAAACCTGCAACCTTTTGATAAGCGGGGCCGCTTTTAAGTTCGGTAACGGCCCCACAGCCAATCATTCCCCAGCGTACGGTCGGTTTTGTATGTTCACTATTCATGCAGGTTTAACCTTTCTATTCCATTGCTATTTATAAGCCCTATTAATAAAGCCCGAGGTTAATGCTCAGGGCATACTCTTGTCGAAGCAGGTATACTATCCCAACCAAAATCAACTTTACGTGACCTAAGAGTTTATGAGCTACCAAGTATTGGCGCGCAAATGGCGTCCGCAGTTATTCCGGGAAATGGTTGGGCAAGAGCATGTGCTAAAAGCCCTGATAAATGCCCTGGATAATAACCGGCTACACCATGCCTACTTGTTTACAGGCACTCGTGGGGTGGGTAAAACTACCATTGCCCGTATTTTAGCCAAGTGTTTAAACTGTGAAACCGGCGTAAGCTCAGAACCTTGCGGCCAATGTTCGGCATGTAATGAAATCACAGAAGGCCGATTTATTGATTTGATTGAAGTCGATGCGGCATCTCGTACCAAGGTTGAGGATACCCGAGAGCTGCTGGATAACGTGCAATATGCGCCCACTCGTGGTCGCTATAAAATCTACCTTATCGATGAAGTACACATGCTCTCCAACCATAGTTTTAATGCGCTACTTAAGACTTTGGAAGAACCTCCTGAGCATGTGAAATTCTTGCTAGCAACAACAGACCCACAGAAACTACCCGTTACTGTTCTCTCCCGCTGCTTACAGTTCAACCTTAAAAATATGAGCCCTGAACGAATTGTAAACCGTTTGAAGTTTGTATTGGAAAAAGAGCTAGTGCCTTTTGAAGAGGCTGGCCTTTGGGCTTTAGCCCGGTCTGCCGACGGCAGTATGCGGGATGCCATGAGCTTAACCGACCAGGCGATTTCATTTGGTGGCGGGAAGTTGGTCGAAAAAGAAGTGGCGGCAATGCTCGGCACCATTGACCGGGTATTGATTCAAACATTGATTGAAGGCTTAATCGCTGCCAATGGTCAGCAAATACTAAAAGCCGTTGATAAGTTTGCTGAACACTCGCCAGATTTCCAGGCAGCCCTTGCCGATTTACTCACAATGCTCCATCGAATTGCTATTGGACAGGCATTGCCTGAGGCCCTAGATAATAGCTATGGCGATAGAGAGCAAATTTTGAATTATGCCAGTCAACTACCTGTGGAAGACGTTCAGTTATTTTATCAAACTGCGCTATTGGGGCGCAGAGATCTACCCTTGTCCCCCGACCCACGCAGTGCATTTGAAATGACAATGTTGCGAATGCTCGCCTTTAAACCACAGGGTGTAGTGGATGTACCAACGACATCATTACCGCAACAGATAGCCACCCCTGTGAGTTCGCCAGTGAATTTAGAGGCTGGGGAAACAGAAGAGGAGACAAAAGAAACGGCAAAAAAGTCGTTAGCTGATTCGCCTTCAACAAAAGAGCCTCCCCCTACCCCACCTATTGAACAGCCGCAAACGGTTAATAATATTTTGTCAGAACAGCAGGTTTCCGATGCTGCTGTACCTTCGGCAAACAGTATTGCAACTCACAATACGCAGTTTGAACAAAATACAGCACCAAAGCCTATTTTGAATTCTGAGTCAGAGACAACGAACGTTGAAAGTGCAACGCCAGAATTATTGCAAAATGAAAATAGTACGAGTAAATACCCTGATGCACCTCAAGATATTGAGCGTACCGCTCAAATAAATATGTCTCCTGCGGAGCAGATTAAAGCAAACCTAAAAGAACAAGTAAAAGCGATTGTCGGAAAAGAGGGAATAACCGAACCTACTCCTAAACCAGCAGAAAACACACCAATAAAATCAGAACCAAAACAATCCACAAAAAAAGTGTCTATAGAAGCTTTTTCCGCTGAATATTGGGTTCAGGTCTATCAACACCTGGAAATAAAAGGCATATTGCAAAGCTCAGTTTCCAATTGCGCCTTAGTGGGTAAGCAGGAAAACCTGTTAATGTTCGTATTGGACGAAACCAAGGGAAGCCTTTTCGATGATTCTCATGCACAACGATTAACGGGAATCCTATCCGATTATTTTTCCCACCCGGTCAAAGCACACATTGAATTTGGCCGTGTGCCGGCAGGAACAGAAACACCCGCCATGTATTTAGAACGGCAAAATAGAGAGAAACGTGAAAATGCGTTTAATGAATTAAAAAATGACCCCGTTGTGCAAACGCTAGAAAGAGAGTTTGGCGCAACGCTCAACCAAGAAAGTATCACCTATTAAGTTACAATAGAATAAGAGTATAAATTGCGCCATATTGGATTGACTGTAACTTCCTTACAGCCCCCCTCAAAGGCAGCGATTTACGCAATACATTAAGTTAAAGAAATAGATATAAAGTAGAGGTAAGATAATGCAAGGTCTTGGCGATATTATGAAGCAAGCGCAGCAGATGCAAGAAAAAATGACTCAAATGCAGGAAGAAATTGGCAAAATTGAAGTAGAAGGTCAGTCTGGTGCTGGGTTAGTAAAAGTGACCATGACAGGCCGCCACGACGTAAAAAAAGTAAACATAGACAACAGTTTACTCGATGAAGATAAAGAAATGCTGGAAGATTTATTAGCCGCAGCGGTTAACGATGCAGTACGTAGAGTAGAAGAATCCAATAAAGAAAAAATGTCAGCATTAACTGGAGGCTTGCAAATGCCCTCCGGTTTTAAAATGCCATTTTAAAACAAAGTATCATGTTAATAAAAAGGTTAGTGTGCTTTGTTTAGTCCTCTTATTGATCAACTGATTTTATCTCTTAAAAAACTTCCAGGAGTAGGCCCAAGGTCAGCCCAACGCATGGCGCTGCATTTGCTAGAGCGTGACCGAACAGGCGCAGACATGTTAGCCCGCGCTCTAGCCGCCGCCATAGAATCTGTAGGCCGTTGCCAAAAATGTCGAACACTCACAGAACAAGCCACTTGCGCTATTTGTGCAAATAAAAAACGTAACAACGGCATCCTGTGTATTGTCGAAACGCCTGCGGACGTATTAGCGATAGAACAGTCGGCCATTTTTTCCGGGCAATACTTTGTTTTACTTGGGCATTTATCGCCGATTGATGGAATAGGCCCGAAAGACATCGGCATTGATATGCTTGAGCAACGAATGCAAGAAGAGGATATCCAAGAACTCATTATCGCCACCAATCCCACGGTGGAAGGCGAAGCAACTAGTCACTATATTTCTGAGCGAGCGAAAAAAACCGGCATAATCGTTTCAAGAATTGCTCACGGTGTACCCGTTGGTGGAGAATTAGAATATATCGATAGCGGCACGCTTGCACACGCCATTAACAGCCGTCAAAGAATTTAGTAGGAAATACGTTTTAATTATGTCTCACCCATTAGTCAGACAGCCCATTGAGTGGATTAACTCAGTTGATCAACTGGAAGAATATTGTTTATCCTGGAAAAGCAAAAAACTTCTCGCTATTGATACAGAGTTTATGCGTAGCCAAACCTATTATCCCATTGCAGGGTTAATTCAGGTTAACGATGGCTGTGAAAATACACTGATTGACCCAACAACAATACATGATCTTTCAGCGTTAAAAGAACTACTCGCCAACCCCAACATTATTAAATCCCTTCATTCCTGTTCAGAAGATTTAGAAGTCTTTAAACATTTATTTGGCGAACTTCCCAAGTCTATTCTTGATACTCAAGTCGCTGCGGCTATGGTGGGCTACCGTCATTCTTTGGGCTATAGCAACTTGGCTAAAACGGTATTAGACATCGACCTCCCCAAGGAAGAAACTCGATCAGACTGGCTGCAAAGACCCCTAAGTCAATCTCAAATTCATTATGCAGCAATGGATGTAGAGTATTTATCGGATATTACTTATATTCTTCTTAACAAGCTCAAAAACGCTGACCGACTCTCTTGGGCAATGGAGGAATGTGTAAATATTGCTAATGCCGTCTTAAATAACTGTAACCCGGAAAATAGTTATCTAAGAAATAAAACAGCCTGGAAACTAAATGCTAGACAGTTGGCCGTATTAAAGTTGCTGAGCCGATGGCGTGAAAAAATGGCACAAAAGAGAGACGTTCCTCGCAACAGGGTCGTAAAAGAACACACCTTATTCGAAATGGCTCAGTCAATGCCAAAACACATTGATCAGCTTAGAAATTTTCAAGGTTTAACGGATAGAATGATTCGTACTGACGGCAATACGTTTATTAACCTTATCCAGGAGGGAAGAGAGATTGAAAGCCATCATTTACCTGACGTTTTACCCCGACCTATCGGAGGAGAAAACAAAAACCTAGCAAAAGACATTCGGGCTATAGCCGAGGAAATATCCGAATCAGAAAATATTGCTCCAGAAGTTATTATTCGAAAGAAAGAAATCGAATTTATTCTAAATTCATCCAATACAGAAAGCCGTAAGTACATTTTACCCGATTCAATGCAAGGCTGGAGAAAGAATATAATTGGAGATGCAATCTTAGAATTTTTGGGACACAACCAAAGTAATTAAAACAAGACTCGCACATTATGAAACTTATAGATATTTATCGAAGTAAAAAAAAAGAGGGAATGTACCTCTACGTAGAAAAAGGTAAAAACCTGGAAGACTTGCCAGAAGCATTAATAAAACAGTTTGGTAACGTAGAATTATCGATGGTATTAAAGCTAACCGCAGAGCGAAAATTAGCTCAAGTAAGCGCTAAAAAAGTATTGGAAGCTTTAGATAACCAAGGCTTTTACCTCCAGCTCCCTCCAGCATTAGACGGGTATATGCAGAAAATTCCCAATAGTAAAATTTACTAGTTTTAACAGAGAAAACTCCGTGTTAAATTCAACATTCTGGGAAGAAAAACCACTCAAAGGTTTTACCTCTGAAGAATGGGAGGCATTATGTGACGGATGCGGAAAATGCTGCTTACACAAACTAGAAGATGAAGATACGGAAGAAGTTTGCTATACCAATATCGCCTGCAAACTTCTCAATACAGAAACATGCCAATGCAATAACTACCAAAACCGAAAACAAGAAGTTCCAGAGTGCCTTGTATTAACCGTTGAAGACATAGCATCCTTTCATTGGCTTCCCTCCACCTGTGCATATCGTTTGCTTGCCGAAGGTAAACCACTATTGCCTTGGCACCCTTTACTATCGGATGCGAATACCCTTCACACTGAAAACATCTCGGTTAAAGATAAGGTCATCTCAGGAAAGTATATTCACCCAGATGAGTTTGAAGAGCATATTATTCATTGGGTTAAGTAATTTCATTGATGCCTGACAACGATACCTAACAACAGCCATTAACTGCTGATAGATACAACATTATAACCAGTATCAGCTCGGGCTAAATTGTAACAGCCAATTACGAACTCAAAAACCTTGTCCACCTATATTGAGGTATATTCACACAAACAATATTCAACCCTCTTTAAATTTATTTTCAACTAAGGCTTGCACACTACATTTTTACTGTATATATTAACACTGTATAAATAATCAATAACGACTGAGAAGCCTTATTATGATTAAGCTTACTGCACGGCAGCAAGAAGTATTGGCGCTAGTAAAAAACCATATCGAAGAAACCGGATACCCTCCCACCCGAGCTGAAATTGCTAAAGCTTTGGGGTTTAAGTCTGCAAACGCCGCCGAAGAACACCTTCGAGCACTGGCAAAGAAAGGCGCTATCGAAATGGTTTCAGGGGCCTCCCGAGGCATCCGTCTCCCAGAATCCATCGCGGGGCTTCCCCTTGTTGGCCGCGTAGCTGCGGGTAGCCCGATCCTCGCAGAAGAACATATTGAAGAACATTTTGATATTCCCAGCTCTATGTTCCACCCCAAAGCAGACTATTTATTGACAGTACACGGAATGAGTATGCGCGATGCTGGTATTCTCGATGGCGACCTACTTGCCGTTCACTCTACAGAAAACGTCAGAAATGGCGATATTATCGTCGCCAGAATCGAAGAAGACGTGACCGTAAAGCGTTTTAAACGCATTGGTAACAACGCAGTAATACAACTTTTACCTGAAAACCCAGATTTCAACATTATTGAAGTTGACCTGAGAGACGCCAACTTTTCCGTTGAAGGGCTCAGTGTTGGCGTAATCCGTCGAGGAATCTAAATATGAATTCTGTTCCCAACTATACAATACAAGAACCGGCAAACCAACCTGCACCTCCGGAAAGGTTAACCGAAATTGTTTTACCTAACGCACTGGGTAAAGGCGCCATTGTATTACCTATGCTTGCACACCTAAGCAGAGAGAACTCTGACCGTTGGTTTACCTGGATAACAGAAGAACTGATTCATAAAAAGACACTTGAAGAATACGGCTTTGACTTAAATAAAGTTCGAGTTATTCACAGCCAATCGAAAGAGTATGCACATTGGGTATTCTGGGAGGGGCTAAATAACGGCAATAGCTCAACCGTAATCGCAACCCTAGATAAACTAAAAGATGACGAGCTGAAAACACTTGAGCTGGCCGCTCAAAATGGAAATTGCCGTGGGTTAATCCTTCGCTATAGGTAGCCCCCTATTGTTAAACCCTAGCAAAGACTAAACCCTAACAAAGACCGTTAAACCCCGGCAAAAACGACAAACAGTTTTTTCTCGAAACAAAGTGATGTTAGCCACTGTGGTATTGAACACTGAGGCTCTTGTCTAAGAACAAGAATATGTGTAAGCCCAAATACACACAAACCGAAGCAGCCCAATTAGCTGTTGAATAATTAGTTGATCAACAAGACCGAAAATATCCTATGGCGTTTGACTTCGCTACCTAATAGCAAGCCTTCTTTCTTAATGGACGATTAATAGACAATAGGTGAGAATCAAAATATCAAAATGCGCGAAGTAATGGGGAAAAAGACTGTTTAACGGATAACTAACTGATTCTGCTAGCTTAATGAAGGATCTTATTACTAAAGGTATCATCACTATCATCTTCACCGGCACCCATATCCTCAATGCCCTCTTCCATATCGCCGGCGGCTTCCAGCCCCGCTTCAATCATTGCCTTAGCAACCACTATTTTGGCATCATTTAAAAAGTAGAGCGACTCCTTCGAGAACCGAATAGAGACCAAGGGCTCGCCTTGCTCATCAGCTCTCTGAAGTGCAATATCACCATTAGGTAATTCAACAATTTCGTATAATACAGATTGGGACATCAAAAACTCCTATGATTACCGGGGAGTTTATCACCAGTTTAAAATATTTTCTCGTAATTTGTTGCCCCTTCAATACTCCGCAGCATTGTTAAGCTGACGCTCAATGATCTCCCGAACGGACTCTAGCAATAAACCAATGGAGTCTGTAGTCAGCTCTGGCGGCTTAATGCCAGCCGTAGAAGCAATTAAAGAAGCCCCCGCCGACACAACTTCGCCGTAAGTTATGCAACCCGATGCCAGATGCTGCTCACAGGAGATTAATTTATTCAACCAAGAATATGGGTTGCCAGACAAATTAACCCACTCCGCAAGATCGCCAAGGGCCTGGAGAGGGTCCAGCGCTTGCAAGGCTTGATATTCCCCCCCTTGGGCATTATTGGGTAGCCGTGTAGCGATAAAAGCCCGCACACCAAGGGAGAGCTGTAATACGGCTGCCTGGATATGGGCATCTGCTGCAAACCTTTGGTTCGCAGCAGAGGCAGACTTAAGTTGGCAGTGGGCAAAACTAACTTGCTGCAAAACAAAGGCTTCGTCATTGCCCATTTTGAAACCTCTATTTTCATAGTGCATCCGCCTAAGGTTGGCTTTAACCTTAGGCTTTAGCCTTTTTTACCTTCGTTTTTGCCTTTGCCTTCGTTTTAGCTTTGGCTTTTGGCTTCGCTTTGACTCTGACCTTTGCTTTAGTGGCTTCAGTAATGCCCCAGCTTTTGCCGTTGTAAAATGCCTTCCAGCCAGTCGCTTTTCCATCCTCTTCGGACTGAACGTACTGTTCTTTGGTCTTCCGGCTATAACGGATAATGGTATCCCGACCTTCACTATCCTGTTGAGGCGCGCTCATTAGGTGGTGGTATTTTGGGTCTATTTCGCCTTTGTGAGGAACAATTTCTTTTACTAATGGCGCACGAGTCTCACGGTTTTTAGGAAATTGGCTAGCCGCCAAGAACAAACCAGCGGCACCATCACGCAAAATATAGTGGTCCTCCACCTTCTCACAGACAAGCTCTGGCATGGGCACCGGGTCCATTTTAGGCGGAGCAGCTTCGCCATTTCTAAGCAGTTTTCGCGTATTCTTACAGGACTCATTGGTACAGCCAAAGTACTTGCCAAACCGTCCGGTCTTGAGCTGCATTTCATTACTGCATTTATCGCATTCAATAACCGGCCCATCGTATCCTTTGATTTTGAAACTGCCGGTTTCCACTTCATAGCCGTTGCAGTCGGGGTTATTACCGCAAATATGAAGCTTTCGTTTTTCATCTAACAGGTAGCTGTCCATTGCCATATTGCACTTTGTGCAACGGCGCTTATTGATTAGCAGCCTGGATTCCGCTTCTTCATCGTCATCAATACTGACCACCTCGTCACCAGAAACTAGGTTCATGGTCTGCTTACAGCGCTCTTTTGGTGGTAGGCCATAACCTGAGCAACCTAAGAATACGCCCGTACTGCCGGTACGAATCTGCATTGTTCTCGAACAATTGGTACATTCAATCTCGGTTTCAACAGGCTGATTTCTGCGCATACCTCCCTCTGCATTTTGTGCAGATTCCAACTTGTGACAAAAGCCTTCATAGAACTCATCGAGTAACTGAACCCAATTGCGTTTACCTTCAGCAACAATATCCAAAGACTGTTCCATATTCGCAGTAAAGCTGTAATCCATTAGGTCGCTGAAGCTTTCGTTAAGGCGTTCGGTAACAATATCACCCATTTTATTGGCGTAAAAACGTCTGTTTTCTACATGCACGTAGCCGCGATCCTGGATAGTTGAAATAATCGCTGCGTAGGTAGATGGGCGACCAATTCCTCTCTTTTCAAGCTCTTTCACTAAACTGGCTTCGGTAAAACGCGCCGTTGGCTTAGTGAAGTGCTGCGTAGGAATAATTTCGTGGAGGGAGAGTTTTTCCCCAACAAAAAGGTCTGGAAGAATACTGTCGTCATCCTTCTTAACAATTTGCGGCATAACGCGGGTAAAACCATCAAAACGCACCACTCGACCATGTGCTTTAAGCTCATAGTCATCTGCGGTGATAGTAACCGATGTACTGGTGAATTTAGCCGGTGTCATTTGACAGGCGACAAACTGGTTCCAGATTAACGTGTACAGGCGCTCGGCATCTCTTTCCATATTGGAAAGCTGGGTAGGTTTGCGAGTCACATCGGAAGGGCGTATCGCTTCGTGGGCCTCTTGCGCCCCTTCTTTACTGCTGTACGAATTAGGCGACTCCGGTAAATACTTCTTACCAAATTCATCGAGAATATACTCTCTACATGCGGCAACGGCCTCAGCACTCAAGTTTGTCGAGTCAGTACGCATATAAGTGATGTAGCCCGCCTCATATAGGCGTTGAGCCATTATCATGGTTTTCTTAACCCCAAACCCCAGCCGGGTTGATGCCGCTTGCTGTAATGTTGAGGTTATAAAAGGCGCATTTGGACGAGATTTAGTCGGTTTATCTTCCCTTTTCGCAACGGTATATTCCGCTTTGTTAAGCGCATCGACTGCTTTATGTGCCTGCTCACCATTAACTGGCTTAAACGCCTTGCCTTGGTATTGCTTAACTTCGTATTTAGCTCGGGCGCCTTTTGAGCTATCAAGTTCAGCGTTTACATTCCAATATTCTTCAGGAATAAACGCTCTGATTTCACGCTCGCGCTCGACAATAAGTTTAACCGCAACCGATTGAACTCGGCCCGCAGACAAACCTCGTGCTATTTTTTCCCACAATAGAGGGGAAATCATATACCCCACAACACGGTCGAGAAATCGGCGTGCCTGCTGTGCATTGACCCTATCTTTGTCGAGGTTTCCAGGGCTTTTAAAAGCCTCTTGAATCGCTGTCTTGGTAATCTCATTGAATACGACCCGACGATAGCGGTCGTTATCCCCACCAATGGCTTCTTGAAGATGCCAAGCAATCGCTTCCCCCTCTCTATCCAAATCCGTTGCGAGATAGATAGTATCGGCGTTTTCAGCGAGCTTTCTTAATTCGGATACCACTTTTTCTTTACCGGGAAGGATCTCGTATTTTGCCGCCCACCCCTTATCGGGGTTAATTCCCATTCGGTTGATAAGTTGCTCTTTCGCCTTGCGCTGTTTATGTTTGACTTTTTCTTCTGGAGACATTTTGCGCGTTAACGCAGCCTGTTTCGCCCTTTCTTTCGGATCTACCGGCGTTTTTGATGAGCCGCTGGTGGGCAAATCACGGATATGACCAACGCTCGATTTAACGACGTAGTTGCTACCAAGGTACTTATTTATCGTTTTTGCCTTAGCAGGCGACTCCACTATAACGAGTGACTTCCCCATAAACCCCTTCTTACTCTATTGGAAGTATTTCTGACCACAAAACCATCAATATAGGCTGTTTGCAGTAATTAAAGATGCGCATATATAAGACCTCTTATGCTTTAGGTCAAGGCACTTTGTTCTTTAGTTCAAACCTTTTTACAAACCACCGTTACTATATAACACATCAACAAGTAAACGTATGTTATTGTTTTTACAGTATATTATTTATTTTCAAAGCATATTAATTACTTCTAATTTATAGGATTAAACGGTAAGTTTTTCAATACCCGCTAAAATTAAATTGTGTGAACTTGTTTGAATACCCGAGTTTTTCATGTCTAATGTAACTATCGTTGTCATATTCCTCTTTATGACGTTTTTGTCTCTATCTTTGGTCAGTATTGTTAACCGAAGACAAATGCGTGCTCGTTTGATCTCCCAAAAAATTACGCAGATAAAAAGGCGAGTCGCAGAACTTGAGGAGTTTGCAGCAATACTTGATACCCTAGTCGAAAACCCTGAGATTGCCCAAGCCATCTGTGAAGAGGCCATCGATTTAATTCAAACGATGTTGCAGCTCTCCCCGGAAAGTCATTACCTCGAAGCCAATATGAATACGGCTCAACAGCTTTATGATCAGTTCTCGGACCCCCATAGGTCGAGAGAAATTTATCGTTTGCAAGAAAGTGATGCCACCATTGCCCGCTCATTGTATGTGCTAAATGAAGCGGGGAGGGTTTTAAGAAAACGCCAAACCAAAGGGACCATAGAACTCTCACAAATGGAGGCATATATTCAAGACCTTTCGTGGGCACATTTAATGGTCAGTGTTGTAAGCCATGTAGGACAAGGGCATAAAGCCTACAATAAAGGCGACGTATTAAAAGCACACGCATTTTATAAAAAAGCCCAGCAGGTTGCACTACAAACAAATAACGGAAACGAAAAAAGGCACCAGCTAGTAAAAGAAATAAGTGAAATGATGAGCAACAAAAGGCGCTATCTTTCACACAACATTATGCCCGAAACAGACTACAACCCCATAGCAAATGACGACAACCCTATGCTACCTAGTCACATGGAAAGTTTACCCGAAATTGATTCATCTCAAGCTCAATAATAGAGTTTAGAAACGAAAAAACTTCCTCTATTATGCTTTCTTCCCCTCCCTCTTTTACACTTTCAGACCACACAACAGTCACACCTAACTTGCCAACTTCAATTTCATACATTTTTATAGGTGAGTTATTTAATTTTGCCTTAAGCTCTTCGGTGTAATCTAAATTTTTTTCAGGTTTGAGAGTCCAGTTCCATCGTTTATGGAAGTGAATTTCGTGATCAAACGCCAGCAATTGTAATTTCCAGTAAGAAAAACGACTTTTATTCGCTTCGTTATAAAAGTGTTCTGGCCAGCTTAGTGTGTATGAAGCACATGGAGGGGAGCGGGTATCGGCTGGGTGAGGAACACTTCTCACCTTGAGTTTTTTCTTTAATGCTAAACCCCTTAATTTTGCTAAACGACGTTCTGACTTGGTCGGTTGCATCATCATAATCGGACCAACCATTAATGCAACCACCATCACACCTAATATAATTTTGAATACCATAAACCTTCCAATTAATATGAAACCACAGTTCGATATTGGCAAATGCCTATACCCGTGTATTAAAGCCTGTTAACAAAAGTAAGGCTCTTGCTATTCACACATAGATTCAAGTTCTTCCCAGCGCTGGTAACGCTTTTGTAGATATTCTTCTTTCTCCGCTAATACTTGCAGCGTATCATTAACCCGCTCTTGGCCTTGCTGGTAAAACTCAGGGGCCGCGATAGTCTGTTGAAGTTTATCTAACTCCGTTTCAAGTTTTTCTAATTCCGCAGGCAGTTTATCCAACTCTAACTGAAGCTTGTAACTGAGTTTTTTGGCTGGTTTAGTTTTTGTTGTTTGAGCAATTGTATTGTCTTGTTCAATTTTTGTATCGGAAGTATTATCCGTATTATCCATTTCTTCAATAACCGGCCACTTTCCACCCTGACGCAACCAATCCTGATAACCACCAACATATTCTCGAAGTGCCCCCTTGCCTTCAAAAGCAATGGTGCTTGTGACGACATTATCCAAAAATTCTCGATCATGGCTGACCAATAACAAGGTTCCTTCGTAGTTCACGAGTAGGTCTTCCAATAATTCCAATGTCTCAGCATCCAAATCGTTCGTCGGTTCATCCATCACCAATAAATTACTGGGTTTACTAAACATTTTTGCCAATAATATTCGGTTCCGTTCGCCACCGGAGAGTGTTTTTATCGGCGTTCTCGCTCTCTCACCTGAAAAAAGAAAGTCTTGTAGATAGCTGATAATATGCTTATCTTTACCATTGATTTCAATATAGTCCCTGCCCTCAGAAATATTATCAATTGCGCTTTTTTCACCATCCAACTGATCTCGTGTTTGATCGAAGTAGGCCACCTCCAATTTGGTTCCCTGCCTAACCGATCCTTGCTGTGGTTTAAGGTCTCCTAAAATAATTTTCAGCAATGTCGTTTTCCCTATTCCATTTGGACCAATAAGCCCAATTTTGTCTCCACGAACTATAACCGAGCTAAATTGATCAATTAACGGGGTAACGGAGAATTGATGTGAGACATTTTTTAATTCGACAACCAGTTTGCCAGAAACGGTTTCTGTAATAGGTTCTATTTTTGCCGTTTTCAATTTTTCTCTACGTTGCAAACGCTCTGCTCGCATTTGTTTTAACGCGCGTACTCGCCCTTCATTGCGCGTTCTTCTGGCTTTGATCCCCTGGCGAATCCAAACCTCTTCCTGAGCTAGATTTTTATCAAATAATTCGTTTTCTTTTTCTTCCGCAGCAAGTTTTTGCTCTTTGAGAGTTAAAAACCCGTCGTAGTCTCCATCCCACTTAATCATATGTCCGCGATCTAATTCTCCGATTTTATTGGCTACCGACCTTAAAAAGGATCGATCATGGGTAATAAAAATAATCGCACCCTGAAAGTTTTTTAATTGCTGTTCAAGCCATTCAATAGCGGCAATATCTAAGTGGTTGGTCGGCTCGTCCAAAAGTAAAATGTCGGGTTGGCGAACAAGCGCTTGCGCAAGCGATACCCTACGCCGCCACCCCCCGGAGAGAGAATCCATTTTTGCCTTACCATCTAATTGAAGCCGTGTGAGCACCTGTTCAATTCGGTTGTCTATGGTCCACCCATCCACCGCTTCAATTTGCTGCTGCAATTGAGATAAGCGCTTAAGGTCAGCGTTCTCACTCTGAGCCAGCACTTCGTATGCAGACAAAGCCCTCATTAAATCAGCTAAACCCGACGCGACAAAATCATACACATTGACATCGGATGTTTGAGGCAATTCTTGCGACAGTGAGGCAACCGTTAACGCCGGATCGACCCAACGGCTACCGCTATCAGCCTGAGCGACATCTTCAATAATTTTTAATAATGTGGACTTGCCCACACCATTTCTACCTATAATGCAGAGCCTGTCACCTTTATCGAGTTGGAATTGTAAATCGTCAAAAATTACCTGCTCTCCATAGTGAAGGCAGAGATTATCAAGGGTCAAAAACGGCATAATTTCCTAAATGGTTACCTCAATGGATTCAATTTGGCGGCGGTATGCTAACAGAGATAAATTTTTTCCACTAAAGAAAGAGAGGTTTATTCCATATTACCAGTGGCAAAGGTGGCTTCCTTCGACAACAATATGAGTATTCCATTATTTTTTACCGCAGCATGAGTAAACAGTAGCCTGGGTAAACAAATGAAAATGGAATAAGCCAATGCATTTAGCTGTTGTAGGGGAATTAAAGCGTAGTGACTAAGCAACTTTTAACCAATGCGGTACTCATAATGGCACTCCAACTGTGCCTTGGTACTATTGGTACTAACTTGGCCTTCGCCATAGCCAGCAGTAAGACCTCACCTATCAAGCTACAACCCAGTCCGGTTTCCCTTTCAGGTCAAAGATATATCTATTCCATGGCTAAAAGCTCTTTAGCCAAGGGGGAGTGGCAGGAATTCAAAAATTATTATGCTCAGCTTGGTGATTACCCTCTGGTCCCATATCTGGATTACTCCATCCTGAAATATCAGCTTCCCTCTCTACCGATAGAGAAAGTTGATAGTTTTCTTCATAAACACAAGGATTCTTTTCTAGAAACCCGTTTGCGGGAGCAATTGCTTTACACTTTAGCCATCAAACGGCGCTGGGAAGACTATCTTAGGTACTACACCCCTGCCATGGCTCACTCGGTAGAGCTTAAGTGTTATCAACTCTATTCCCGAATCAAACAGCGCGATGAATCGGCTTGGCAAGAAATTACCGAGGTCTGGACCGTAGGGCGCTCCCTCCCCAAAGACTGTGAACTCCTCTTCAACCGCTGGAAGAAAAAGGGGGGCCTTACCCAAGAGGTAGCCTGGAAACGCTTTAACGCCGCTATGGAGAACAATAAACGAGGTCTATCGAGGTATGTGACTTCCTTTATGGAAGACAAATACCGATCTTACGCTGAGCTTTATATGCGCGTTGACAGGTACCCCTACAGCATTCGTAAGCACAGGCTGTTTTCCGAGCAGTCTCTGCCGATGCAACAGGTTATCGCACACGGCATTAAGCGCTATGCCCGCCTCAAGCCTAAGGATGCTCTCTACCACTGGGAACTCTACGAAGCACAGCAGCTCTTTCCTCTCGAATTAAGTACCGATACCAAGCGCTATATTGTCAAAAAACTAGTGCAAAAGGGTTATGTTGCCGAAGCCGAGAAAATGATTCGTCACTCGCAAGAGCTTCGTTCTCACGAGGTTCTCGCAGGGTTTATCCGAGAGTCCTTAAAAGAGCAGCAATGGGAGAAAGTTTTACAGTGGACTAACTTACTCGATGGCGAACAGCAACTGTCGGACCGCTGGCTATATTGGCGAGCAAGAGCCCTATCTGAGCTAGGTATCGGTATCCACGACGAAGTATTGGGTACACCCGAAGAGATATACCGACAACTGGCTAAAAAACGCAGTTTTTACGGGTTTATGTCTGCGGACCTACTCAATAAAAACTATTCACTCGAATATCTTCCTGCGGAAGTCAAACCCAGCACCTTAGTCACGGTCGAGAACCATCCGGTCATGCGGCGGGTAAAAGAACTGTGGTTTACGGGCAATATCGATGAAGCGCGAGCAGAGTGGGAGTTTGCCACTAAAGATATGAAGGCCAACGAGCTGATTGCAGCCGGACAGCTAGCCCGCGAATGGGGCTGGTACAACAAGGGTATTCGAGCCATGATTTCGGGTAACCTCTGGGATTATCTGGACCTGCGCTTTCCGCTAGCTTATCGAGATGTAATTTCCAAGATATCCAGCACCACTCACGTTGAGACAACACTTATATACGCCATAGCACGCCAAGAGAGCGCTTTCTCCGCAAAAGCGACTTCCTCTGCCGGAGCTATGGGTTTGATGCAATTGATGCCCCGAACGGCCCAACAAACTGCGGGTAAAAAGGGAATCAAGCACCGTAAAAAAGATTTATTTAAACCTGAACATAATATGACGCTCGGCAGCCATTACCTGAACGAACTTTTAGAGCGGTACGATGGAAATCGGATTCTTGCCGCTGCCGCCTATAACGCCGGCCCTCACCGAGTAAAACGCTGGACCCAAAATACCCCCGAAGACTTACCTTTTGATATTTGGATAGAAATCATTCCATTTAAAGAAACACGTGGCTATGTGCAAAACGTACTTTCTTTCTCGGTAATCTACGGATACAGGTTGGGCAAGCCCAGCACCCTGCTCACAGCAAGTGAAGCAAAAAGTTTACTGTGATCGTCTATGCTTTAACCAATAACTCACATCTGAAGGACGCAACCAATGAATCAAGCCACCCCCTGTGGACACAATTCAGATGGATCTTCACCAGACTGGACCCATGTGGCTGAAACAGTAAACATGCTTTATTTGGCCGTATGCCAAATTGAAGCAACGCTCACTGACGGCAATAGCTCTGTAGATACACTGACCAATTCTTTCACTACCCTGGCAAACCATACGGGCGAGGTCAGCAATCAAGTTCAGGGGGTAACCAAAATTGAAGAATTAGATGCCTTTAAGAAAGATCTCACACATACGGCATCGGAAATGCAATCTAGTATCAATTCATCCATTCAAGCTTTTCAATTTTACGATCGAGTATGTCAACGACTTGACCATGTAGCACGCAGCCTAGAAAAAGTCTCAAGCTTAATGGAGGACAATGGCCGATTAAGTAATCCCGCAGAGTGGAGAAAGATCCAGAAAAAAATTAAAGACAGCTATACCATGGAAGCCGAACGTATTATGTTTGAGTACATTATGCGTGGAGGCAAGGTGCGCGATGCACTTGACATATATAACCACTATTTTACTCAGGAAAATAACTCCACCAGGGATGATGATGATGAGGTAGAGCTTTTCTAACGGCCATAGGGAAAACAACAATAATATGTATTAGGGCAGTATGTATTAGGGCCACACAGCTATAAAGCCATAATATCTCTCACTAGTGATGACTAAATTTTTTATACATTAAACTGTATTTAATTAAGTATTAAGCATATAACTTCAACCAATGCTCTTTTGAAAAGCCGTTCCTGAGACCATCATATTCACGTTGACTTGCCAATGCCCTCACAATCACCTTGCCTGGCGCGACATACCGATGCATTCTGCGACATGGTATTGCAGTAAGAATAAATGAGTGTAGAGTCTACTTTCACCCTTTGCGGTCGTTGATTAATCTGTTAAGCAGGTCACATTTCTAATGATGTCAGCGACTTACAATCCTCTTCAGTTTCAAAAGACAATAAAAAGGAGTTTCTAAGTTAAATGTCAGTTCAAACCGTATTCTCCAGTCATAACGCGCACAAAAATTATCAAAAAAAGCTCAAGCATGCTTGCAACAAGCAGTAAAAGTGCCCGGCGCCCCTCTCTACCATATGGGCAATATCGCTGTATTTAATTCAAAAAGCAGCTTTGATTTAATGCAAGCCACTATTAATTACCTAACCTGCAAAGCACAGGTAAAAATGCTCTTTAGCAATGCAGAAAAAACATTTTTAATTGAACTGTACGAATCTTTTTGGTGGGGAGGCTACGCACAGGGAATGCCGGAAGCGGCAAAATTAGCCAATCATTACGTTAATGGTAAAGGCATAACTGTAAGTATGGACTCAAAACCTTATGAAAAATCTGTGGTTGTTCAGGATACTATGGCGGCGATGAAATCCTATATCAAAGAGTTGGCAGGCCGTAATGAGTACTTTTTTACACTAAGGACTGATGATCTTAAATTCAGACACAGTAAATATTTTAAGCAGTTAATGCGTATTAACGCAAGTAGGAACACAGCTACTCAAGGTTATGTAAAAAGTAATGGAGTAATATTTACTGAATCAAATAACAAAAGATTAAAGTATGCTGATAATCGTTTTCATCTTAAGGCCAATACCACTAAAAAGGCAAAAGACAGTTTTCATATTTGGTGGTCAGTGGAGAATCGATATGACTTTGAATCATTTATCAAAAGCGATAAATATTCTTAAATACCATTAACAGAGGATAAAATATTAATGTTACCAGATGGACTGTCTGAATACATGGATTCGGGTCTAAAAATAGCTAAACCATTTGACCATGTGGCAAAGTGGAATGAAATATGCCAGTAACAGTTATTAAATACCCTATATTATTGATTATTATATTATTGTTATTCGGGTGCAACTCAAATGACTGTGGTTTTCCTTTAGATCAAATTAGATATGCTGACAAAACGCAATATAATGGGAAAATATTTTATCTATATATACGCACAACAGGCTGGCATAATAAGGTTATTTTCTTTGAGTTATATGATAGCGAACCAACTTTCGATGAGTGTAGACAAACTAACGCCAACTTTATATACAAAACAGACTACGATGACTACCCTGAAGAAAAGTATGTGAAAGAAATGATTCTACAACCAGATCAACCTGAAAAACTTAAAATTACTTACACTACAAATAAAGATGAAGGTATTGCTAACGTTTACGATGTAAAGTTTACCCGTTGATTTGATATGAAAACTTGAATTATTCAGAACCTGTGATTATCCAGAACACAATTATTAAAGACTTAGCAAACCGTAATAAGTACTTTTTCACTCATGCTAATCAATGGCAGTCGAAATGTAGCGATACAAGGATATGTAGAAAGTAACGGAAGAATGCGGCATAAGGGAGTTACCTAATGACTAATACTTGGATGTCATTTTGATAGAAAATAGAAATATAATAGGCACGGTCTTATCAATACGAATCAAGTATATTAAACCACTTAAGCAGGCCACCGGCATCAAACGGCCAACCAATTTCAGAACTTGATTCACTGTCCTTAACAACGGGAATTCGAATTCCATACTGATCGATTAATACATCATCTTCAGCAATATCCATAATTTCCACTTCACAGTTATTCAGTATGCCGGAAGTGAGAATAACCTGCTCGGCTAGGTCACATAAGTGGCAACCTAGGGTAGAGTACATTATGAGTTGACGTTTGGAAGCGGGCATTTACGTTTTCGTCGTTAAGGAAAACGTAAATGCTACCCGTGGCTCATCAAAAAAGATACTAGTTAACCTTCGTCGCCTTTTTGATTTTCAAGCTTACTAAGGGAATCTAAAACCTGAGCAACATAGGGCAAGAGTATTCCTTTTCTATGTTCACCACCTGAGGCTGAATCCATTTCTTCACGTTCGCTCAAATAGAATTCGGCCATTTGAGAGAGTAGCTCAGTACCCACACCCAGCTTATTGGCAAACTCCTGGGCCTCTTGTAGCTGCTCGACAAATCGGCTAATCATTACCATTCTATTGTTTGCCAAGGTCTCAACATAGGATTCACTGGCATTTTCTCCACCGGAGGGCATTTGAGCGATGCTACCATAGGTGTCTTCAACCTGTTGGTAAACCTGCTGTGTTAGGTTTAAAGCAAACTGAGCAATTTCATCCGTGTTATAGCCCACATCTAAGGCCAGTTCAAAAGCCTTTTCCAAATCACCACTGTAGAAAGTCTCAGCGACATCATGCACCTGTGCTAATAAATCAGTGATTGCTTCTATTTCACCCTTATCTAGCTCACCATCAACGTCGAAATAGAACCCATTTGACGTTGAGCTATCCATTCCAATCAGATGCCTGCCATTCGTATTAGCTTGAACACTCATATTAGCCTGCGCACTGGCGCTAATAGTGACGGTATCACCGTCCTTAGTTTTCAAGGTGAAGTCAAAGGTACGGCTATGAGCTTCTTCATAGCGAATACTGCTTGCATCCAATAACGCTTGGAGTCTCTCTGGGGATTGCTCAAGCAGTTCAGCAGTGGGGTTTTTCAAAGCTTCGGTAATATTATTTCCTTCAGAAATCACTGGAACTGGAGCAGCTTGAGTAGTATTGGCAACGGATAAAGGGCGCTCGACAGGACTCTCAATTTCAAGTTCCTCAGCCAAGGAGTCTATACCCGCCATAACGTCGGTATAGGTTTTTTCAATGGCAGACTTAACCTCATCGGCAAGCAAGCCAGTAGCGACCAGTTGATCCGAGGCTTCCTTGTAGCCTTTGATAAAGCCTTCCATCCCAGCTTGCAACCGAGATTGAAGCTCTTCTTTGCTCGCACCATCCTGAACATCCCGCTGCAACTGCAACGTGATAAAGTTCAAAATATTGGATGCCGCTTGGGTTGGAGTGTCTTTCTGCACTACTGGACTTGCAGGCGCAGCCTTGGAAGGCCCATAGGTAAGGCTTTCCCTTTGGCCATCGCTTTGATAGTAGCTCACTTGTGATGAGCTGGATGAAACGGAAGCCGTTACCGTCGTAACACTGCCATTTTCATGAGTTCGAGAAGATTGATACTGTAAAGATTCAGTTTGCTTTTGCTGTAGCGCCGTCGCGTACTGCCCAGCAAAAATATGAGTTAATGAAACCATAACGCACCCCGTTTAGCGTATGTCTTAAAAGGGTGTCGGCAAACATCTATAAACCTTCAATAGCAAATTCTTCTTACTAACCCAAGTTTGATGTAAAAAAAACAGGTTAAATTATGGTCTACTTATCGGCTTTTTACCGGCTTTATGGACACTAATTAGCCTCGATTAAAAATATACCAAGCTATACCCCCCAGTGCGATGACAAAAAGGCCCATAAAAATACGTATGGGGGAACTGGAGCCTTTTGACTTCTCAGGCGCAACAGAGGACGTAGGGGCAGTTTTTTGTTGAACCGAAGCTTTCTGAGCCTTTTTTTTAGCCCTCCGAGATGCTGCATTTGACTTTGATGTGGAGGGTCTTTGATGAGACGTTAATGTAGGCGATTCAGCAACAACTTTAAGCACAGGCCGCACCGTAGTCGAGTCCAGGTTTTCTTTCGGCCCCTGTACACGAAATTTAAGGGTATCGAAACCCAGTTCATCCCCTGTACGCAATACCGCTCTCTCTATTTTTTGGCCGTTCACAAAGGTGCCATTTGACGACCCCAAATCTTCAACAGACAAGCCCTGCTCCGTCACAATTAACTTTGCGTGCTTTCGAGAAAGGTGTGCAACCCCCAAACTAATATCACACTCTTTAGAACGACCAAGGGTTTTAGCGCCTCGGATAGTAATTCTTTTATTGGATAAGGCTCTACTCAAAGAAACAATTGCCCAATCGAGTTCGGATTCAGCTTCTTCAACGATAGGCTTTTCAGTTTTTACTTGTTTTGGGTCGATAAGTTCGAATTCTGAGTCCCCCACCTGAAGGCTATCACCGTGGTTCAATTCACTCGGTTCGGCACTCAGAGTGCGGCCATTTAAAACAACCGTTCCCTGCTCCCCTGTGCATGTGAGGGTTGCCGCATCATTCCCTATTCTCAATTCAGCGCAATGCCCTGCACTTGATGTTCCAGATACGGTAATATCTGCGCTCGAATTAGAGCCAAATGTATACAGAGGCTCAACAAGCCATAGCGAACCTTTTGATTGATTTTTGTATTTAAGCTGAAGCATGTGTCTGCCCTAGTTGCATCCTTTTTGGTACTTGTTTTTACGTCTAGACTTAAATTATGCAGCCTTGTACAAAAAATAGTCCAACTTCCGTCTGTCGGCTTAAAAATACATCAATCTGCCAACTTCACTATTAACTTTAAATCAATTTGTGATTGGCACCAAGAAAACGCGCCAAAAATTATGACTATTTCGAGACATAACTATAAAAGTAGTTTAGTCTCAATTATAAAGGGCGTTTCATTCCAATAATGTTTAAATGTTAAACATAGGATTTTCATAGGCATCAATGCAGTTTCAAGGGCACTGTTCAGAAACCAATGTTGGTTTACAACGCACCAATAACGAAGACTGCTTTCTTAGCAGTGCCCCGCTTGGGCTTTGGCTCGTTGCCGACGGTATGGGAGGTCACGCAGCCGGTGAAGTGGCGAGCGATATTGCCGCCAAAACCACAAGGCACTACCTGCAAAAAGGGCACTCTCTTGCCGATGCAATTCAAGCTGCGCATCTAGCTATCCTCGATGCCGCAGAAAATGGCATTGGCGGCCAAGGGATGGGCTCCACAATTGTTGCTCTTCACTCCAAAAAGAATTACTTCGAAATTGCCTGGGTGGGCGATAGCAGGGCCTACTTATACAATTGTGCGAGTGCTCCCAAGCTCACTCAAATTACCCGTGACCACTCTTATGTCCAATTTCTATTTGAGTCGGGTGTAATCTCAGAAGCCGAGATGGATAACCACCCTGAGAAAAATATCATTACCCAGTGTTTAGGCTCGCTGGATATGGAGCGCGTCCGAGTCGATTATTTACAACGAGGATGGCAACCTAATGACATTATATTACTGTGCAGCGATGGCTTAACCGACAGGGTTTCAGATGTCCAAATAACCGCAATACTCAATTCCACAGAGAACCTTGAACAAGCCGCCCACTCTCTGGTGGAAGCAGCACTTGCAGCCGGTGGCCACGATAACATAACCATCCAGCTTATCGAGCGCCCCAATTACCTCCTGCGCAGTCTGCAAGCCGTAATAAGACAAATAAACAACATAATCCCCTAGGTCTTTTACTGTCTTACCCTTAACGATTATGGTATAAAGCGTCGCCACAGCCCACTTGGCTATGTTCAGTTCTAAACATATACCTCAAAATGAAGCTGACCCTAACTCACTATGCCAAAGCAATAATTGCGTGCGGTTTATTACTTGCGGTAATCGCCTGGGTGGAGTGCGGCTATAGCTGGAAGAATACACTTTCAAATTGGTCGCAGGTAGAACCATCAACCCTATCGCTCGCTATTGCCCTGGTTTGCCTCAGCCATTTTTTACGGGCTTCTCGCCTTTATTTCGCCTATAACAAATTCGCCTATAACAAAGAGGATGAAGTCAATTTCAAACGTACACTAGGAGTTTCTTTCGTCCACAATACCCTAAGCTATTTATTCCCGATGAGACTGGGTGAGATAGCGTTGCCTGCTCTAAGTAAATTACAGTTGCAAGTGGACCTAAAATATTCCACAGCAACACTTATTCTTATCCGGCTTTTCGATGCCCATGTCCTGCTTTTGTTGCTCTGTTTTTTTGCGGGAAGCCTTTGGTTGGGTGACAGTGCTTTTTGGTTGCCATTATTCCTAATCATACTGCTGCCTCTGGTAATGCACCTTTTCAAAAAAATAAGTGCCAAAATACCAAAATTACGCTTCGCATACCCCCTATACTCTCATACAAAAACATGGTTAAGGCTATATTGTTACACCGTATTTATTTGGACTATCAAGCTTTATGCGCTGGCAGTTTTAGCGGCAAAATTAGGTGGCATTAGTATCGGTCACGCCTGGGTGGCGACTATCATCGCCGATGGCAGCGCTCTTTCCCCTGTTACTGGAATCGCAAACGCCGGTACTTTTGAAGTCGCTTTTACCCTGCCCTTAACTCCGCTGGGGTATAATACAGGCAAGCTTGTTAAAGCGGCGGTCAATCTCCATCTCTTTATCCTTGTTATTAATATTTTTGTTGGTTCCTTTGGCGCATTGCTATTGGATAAGCGGGTTTATAATGACTAAAGTTCGATCTCAAAAAATACATATTAAAAAAGCTTTAACTCATTTAATTAGGTTGTTAAAACACTATGTTATTACCCAGTTTAACCGTCGTTGTTCCCGTTTATAACGAAGAAGACAATATTCGCCCACTCTTCGAAGCCTTGGCTGAAGCAGCCAAGGAATACAATGGAGAGTGGTGTTCAATTATTGTCAATGACGGCAGTAAAGACCAGACAAGTACAAAGCTACAACAATGCTCAACAGAATTTGGCGATTGTTTTACTTTTATCGATTTACAACGAAATTTTGGACAAACTGCGGCAATGCAAGCCGGAATTGATGCCGCCAAAACTGAATTAATTGCCACAATGGATGGTGATTTACAAAATGACCCTACAGACATTCCCCGCTTAGTAAAAGAACTTTTAGCTCGTGATTTGGATTTATTGCAAGGTTGGAGAAAAAACAGAAAAGACAAACTCGTATCACGCAAATTCCCTTCACGAATTGCCAATAAAATTATTCAGCGTGTCAGTGGCGTTAAGCTAGACGATTATGGTTGCAGTTTAAAGGTGTATCGCACAGATGTAGTAAAACAAATACGACTTTATGGAGAGATGCATCGCTTTATCCCGGTATGGATGGCAACGGTTTGCCCTCCTCACCGAATCGGGCAGTCTGTCGTAAACCATCGGGCTAGATTAACGGGAGAATCCAAATACGGTATCTCAAGAACATTTAGGGTTGTCATAGATTTGGTTTCTGTATTTTTCTTTCTTAAATTTCGCGCACGCCCTGGTCATTTCTTTGGTTCCATAGGGCTTTGGGTCGGCTCATTAGGCGGTCTACTTTTAAGCTATCTCGCTTGTCTGAAGTTTATATTTGGTGAGGATATTGGTAATCGACCTTTGCTCTTAATCGCTAGCCTACTCATTATTGCTTCATTACAATTTCTCACAACCGGAGTATTGTCGGAAATTTTAAGTCGAATTTTTTTCCAAACAACAAATGTGCGCAGTTATACCATTCGCAAACCTTTGTCATGCGAATATAACCCAGAACCAGACGAGACATCGGATATTCAAAGGAAAGAAAAAGAACCCCATTTAAGCAATTAAAACTCAGAACATTATCAATGAGCGATACAGTTAGTGTTTATTACAGTAATTTTGCGAATCATATTTCTGCTTTACTTCGCAGGCTAGTCGGCTCAAACCTCTTTATATTTATTTCCGTAGCGGGTAGTTTTTATTTGGGTTTAGGGTCAGTCCCTCTTTTCGATTTAGACGAAGGTGCTTTCACAGAAGCCACCAGGGAAATGCTTGCTAGTGGTAACTTTGCCGCAACCTATCTTGATGGCGAACCAAGATATGACAAACCCATTCTCTTTTATTGGGTTCAAGCATTGAGCATAAAGCTACTCGGTTTTAACGAGTGGGCATTTCGCCTGCCTTCGGTCATTATGGCAACCTTGTGGGCATGGGCCATTCATATATTCGTTCGAGAGTTTTTTAACAAGCACAATAGTCACATCACAACCTTATTTCTTATCAATTGCTTGTGGGTAGCACTTATCGCACGCAGTGCCATAGCTGATGCCACTTTAAATTTATTCTTAACACTCTGTCTTTTTGATATTTGGCGCTATTTTCGCTATAAAAAACCTTCACACCTCTTTCGAGTCTACCTTTGGTTGGCACTTGGCACCCTGACAAAAGGGCCTGTAGCCATTGTTATCCCCCTTGCTACCTCATTAATTTATTTACTGGTATCTAGGTCAAGCAAACGATTATTTTTAGCTTACATCAACCCTTTCGGTTGGTTGATTTATATCGGTGTGGTTGCCCCTTGGATATATGCCGTTTATCTCGATCAAGGGGACGGTTTTTTCCAAGGGTTTATTGTTGAACATAACCTTAAACGCTTTTCCAATACCCGAGAAAGCCACGGTGGCAGCATTTTCTATTATTTTCTTACCCTACCTCTAATTTTTCTCCCCTTTAGTGCCTTATTATTTCGATTAGGTTGGAGAATCAAAGAGTTAACCCATAACCCCATAAATCTATACTTAACCATTTGGTTCGGCTTAATCTTTGTGGTCTTTTCCTTCTCAAAAACACAGCTCCCTCACTACATATTAAACGGCTGTGTTCCATTAATACTGTTGATCTCTCAACTAAAAAGTCTAAATAAGACCGGAAAAATAGACTGTGTTCCCATTATTGCCCTCGCATCCATCCTATTTTTGCTTCCCGAGATTCTGAACTTAGGCTATAAAATGAGTATTGATTTTAATGCCGCAGCACTTTCTCGTGCAAGCGAACTATTCAGCCCTACCTACCGCATTTTGGCTCTGACCCTTATTGTTGCCTTAACCATAATCACCTACCTGCCTAATTTGGTTATTTGGCAACGCCTATCCCTGATGGGCTTGTTGGTAAATATGTTTATTTTTACCCAATTTGCACAGATAGCAGCAGACTTAAAGCAAGTTCCAATACACAGCGCTATTGCGTTTCTAGGTGAAAGAAATAATACCAAAACCGTGGTATCCTACAAGATGCACATGCCAAGCTTTAGTGTATACAGAAAAGAGGTTACGCCCTATAGACCTCCAAAACTCGGTGAAATTGCGCTTACTCGAATTGACCGCCTAGCCAAATTAGAAAAAGAACTGGAAGGCAAATACTATTCTATTATTTTTGAAAAAGGTGGTCTTTTACTTGTCGAAGTTCATCAGAAAGCCCCTACACGCCAACCAATAACTCACTCATAAATAATGAATAATATTTCCAAGCTGGTTAAGCAATGCCTGTATGAGTATGGCCAATTGCTTTCTCATCATAAAGCTCTGCAACCCGCCCTACCTCAAAAAACTATTTTGGGGTTATTTTTATTCTCACTCACCCTGCTCACTATCGCTACGTTAGGTTATTTTACTAATGGCTATCATTTCGGTTTTTTGGAAATGAATGCCTACTCCCAGTATATACCGCCGTTTTTCCTGCACAATCTTACTATGTTTGGTGATGGCGTATTTATCTTGACACTTATTCTCGCGCTGACAACGCAAAATATTCAATTTCACTGGACTGTATTACTTGCCGCATTAATAGGATGCATTTCAACAAACCTACTAAAACTCTATTTTGACGCTCCCCGCCCCCCAGCAGTTTTGGATCACGATACATTTATTATTGTGGGTAAAGCCCTTATCCGCTATAGCTTTCCTTCTGGACATACATTGGCAAGCTTTTTATTGGCCAATGTCGCTATATGTTACGTGCAATCAATATACGCAAAAACCGCTCTACTGCTACTGGCAGTGGGTGTGGGTTTAAGTAGAATATTACTTGGTGTTCATTGGCCCTTAGATACACTTGTAGGTGGAGCCCTAGGAATATGGTGCAGCATTCTAGCCGTATGGCTTTCTTATAAATGGCGTGCAGGCATCAACCCTGGCCCCCATATTTTTATTCTCTTCCTTTTTACTGCCGCTTGCCTAAGTATCTTTTTCGAAGGGGTCGATTATGCTCATGCAAAACCAATGGCTTACACCGTTGCTTTAATCGCTGTAACAAAACTTGTTTATTTGTATGTTCTCAAACCCATTTTCAATTCCGAAACTGTTTCGATAACAAGTACACTGGGCAAGTTTATTGCAGAAAAGCCGGGAACAACATTTGTTATTTTCACCCTACTATTGCTTGTATATCGTATAGCCGTATTCACGCAAGGCCATTTCCAAGTTTTCTATGACGAAGCCTATTACTACCATTGGTCATTAAATCCAGATTTTGGCTATTACTCTAAACCACCTATGGTCGCCTGGGTATTAAGCATTGGCACCTTCTTTTTTGGCCCAACAACGTTTGCGATAAAAATAATCTCGCCTTTTCTCTACGCAGGAACTGGTCTGATTATTTTTTCTATAGCCAATAGTTACGCTTCTGGTCGTACAGGGCTTCTTGCGGGAATACTCTTCTCCTGCTCTCTTCTTGTTGGTTTTAACAGTGAATTTATTACAACAGACGCACCACTGTTGTTTTTCTGGGCACTTAGCTGGTATTTGTTTTTAAATGCAATAATGACGAACCACTTCCACAGCTGGCTGGCACTGGGTCTAACAACTGGCTTGGGAATGCTAAGCAAATACACTATGGGAGCCTTACCACTTGCTCTATTTGGCTTTTTAATGCTGTCCAATCATTATAGACCCCTGTTATATACAAAAGGCCCATGGATAGCCGCAGTATTAGCCGGACTGATTTTTTCGCTAAATATCTATTGGAACTTCCAACACGATTTTATCGCGCTACAACATACCAAAGAAATTTCTCAAACTGATGGCGCATTATTTAATTTTCCGTCCCTTTTTGGATTTCTTATTACGCAGCTTTTGATATTTGGCCCAATAAGCAGCTACCTGTTTATTCAAGCCGTATTTAACCGGCCCATTCTCTTGTCCTATAAAAATTTGGCTAATGAAAAGTTAGCCTACAAAAAGCTAACTGACATAAACCCTGAAAATAAAAAAGCCATTCCACTCAATGAATTATTTAGATGCGCTCTTCTCGTAACCGGCGTTATTTTATTTGCAATTTCTATGCAGGCATTTTTATCACGTGCCTTTGCTAATTGGGCTGCCCCCTGGTTAATAGGCGCAAGCATTGTTACCGCACTTTACTTGGAAAAGTTACCCAGTCAAAACTGGTTAAAGCTACTAAAAATAGGTATCTATTCTCAACTTATTATTCTTTCCCTTTTTTATCATTGGCCTCAAGTTTTGACGTTTTCTCAAATAGAAGCAGGTAAGACAACAACACCTTTTGCCCGTGTATCTGGCTGGAAGGAACTTGCAGACCAACTCAACCCTATATTAGATCAGCACTCCTCAGCATATTTGCTAAGTGAATCGCGTGATCTGTTAGCCTATTTAGGCTTTTATTCCACACCGGGAAGTTTTGCGCTTGCCCGCTGGAACCCTGAAAAGGATAACGTTAGAGATTACTACGATTTAAAGCTCAATCTAAGAAACTGGAGCGGGGATAAGAACCAAGATTTTATATTTGTTAGCCGTGAAATATTGGAGGAGAAGACGCTCTCTTCCTTTAATAAGCATCGTTTTTTGGGAGAACTTTATGCAACTCCGTTCCACAACGTCAAACGCAGGGCATATGTCTACCATGTTACTGGCTTTATAGGTTATTCAGATGAGTAAATATTTTTTCCGGTTTGATGTTATTGGCTGCCTGTTATGTATAGTAGTTTTTCTATTTTTCCCAGATTTAGACTTATTAGTCACGAATTTTTTCTATACCGAAGAAAAGGGCTTTACATTTAACAATAATCTGTTTGTTAAATTTATTTACGCAGTATTCGCTAAAATTCATTTTTTATACCTGCTTATATTTATTGGCGGTATTATTTATTGCACGAAAAAAAACTATATTGAATTAATAAAATATCTCTATTTTTTAACCGTATGTTTACTTCTCGGCCCTGGTCTAATAGTTAATATTATTTTAAAAGACAACAGCCTAGGTCGCCCACGCCCTCAAAATATCACTCACTTTTCAGGAGAGTTAAGCTACGTTCCGGCATTCCACTATTCTGGTGAATGTCGGAAAAACTGCTCTTTTGTAAGCGGTCACGCCTCCATCGGTTTTTATTTAATGGCCCTTGCCTGGATTAGGAAAAGCAAAAAGTGGTTGGTCTATGGAACGCTTTTGGGTTTGGCTGTCGGGTTCGTGCGGATGATTCAAGGCGGACATTTTTTAAGTGATGTGATTTTTGCCGGTTGGATTACTTATGGAATTTTCTTAGTCTCGGCAACTTTCATGAAAATAGGTATACATACAGGCCCAAACAAAACTGAATAATGTATTGAGACCTGTAATGCATTGAACCTAAAAACCACAGTTGAAAGCGGGTAAAGCTTACTCTACTAATAATATTCTTCCTAGACGTTTGCCATCCACAGAACGAGACCTAACTCGAATTTCCATCCCCTCGGTCCAGGAGTCAAGAGCAACCGGGCCACTATAGGTTTCCCAGTCAGCATTGTCTATTCGATACTCTATCTTTATGCCTGGCCAAATTGAATTCGCATGTAATACCCGGTTATCGACTAATGCACCCACAGTGGGAATACGGTAAAAGACTCCTGCATCATCTAATTTAAACAGTTCTTTTTGCGAAAGAATGCTCGCAAAACGCTGCCAATCCTTATCCTGTACACTTTTTAACGTATCGGTAAAGACATGAGTATCTTTGTTGTAAATACCACCAGCATAGTTATAATCCGGCTCCCAGGCGGGCTTATGCCAAGCTCTTTCCGCCAAGGTTAATAAGCGCGGGTAAATTTGATATTCAGCCCAATTATCCGAACGAAGTGTTTCACTCCATATCTGCCCTTGAATACCAACAATAGATTTACCCTTTTCAATAGGTTTAGAGTCGTCTATTTGAATAGGCTGCTCCGAAGGGCTTTTCCACATTTCGGCTAACACAGGAACATTACCCGGCATAAAGTTAAACACTTTGCGAGAATTAATTCGTCTCGCTCCCCAGTAATACCCTGGTTCTTTCGGGTCTGCCTCGTGAGGAAAATCAAAATAGAGTGCATCGGGTGTAGACAGAACCACATCCCAACCGGCATTAACCTGTTTATTTAAGTTCCCAGTTCCCCCCCAAACCAATACGTCCCAGATATTGGATTGAACGGATTTTGGCATTTTATCAAAGTGGGTATGACTTAACCCATCACTCCATCCCGCTACACCAATACCTCGATTGTTAAGAATTTCTGCCACTCGCTCAATAAAATGAGCGCCCAGTTCTTTCACTTCGGTTATTCCATTTTCACTCATATATTGTTTACACTGGTTTGAATCAACCCAAGCACCAGCGGTTTCATCTGCACCAATATGATATGTTGTTAATGGATGGCCAGCTTCATTGTGAACAATTTTCATTTCTTCTATTATTTTATCAATAAAGTCATAGGAAGATTGAGCACATACGTTGATGGTATTGTCATTATAATTTTGAATACTTGAGTATTCAGTGGTATCAAGTGGATCAATTAAGCGGTATTTTAATGCTTCGGCCTCTTTGCCTTCTGCCATAAAACGACGATACCTCACTTCCATACTTTTAATTAGTGCCCGCGAGTGGCCGGGCATATCAAAAGAGGGAATCACCTGTATATGACGTGCAGTAGCAGCGTGTAGTAGTTCTTTATAATCGTCTATAGTCAAATATCCATTTACGCCTGGGTTTTGTTTTGGGTCTGGACCCGAACCCAACTGAGGAAGTAAACAAGTATTTTCTTCTAAATCATGACAGCGGAAACCACCCACCTCTGTTAGCTCTGGGAACCCCCTTACTTCTAATCGCCAACCTTCATCATCCCCTAAATGCAGGTGTAATTTATTCAGTTTATAGGCTGCCATTTGCTCAATCAAAGAGAGTACAAATTCCTTACTATGGAAATTTCTCGCCAAATCCACATGCATACCTCGATAGGGATAACGAGGCTCATCTTCGATTACGAGCAAAGGAATTTTACTGGTTCCCAACTCCTTCAAAGCCGCAACAGATCGCACACCATTAGCCACACCTTCGGAATCAATACCAACCACTGAGATTGTATCGGCAGTAACCGTTAGTATATATGCACCCGCCACAGAGCTAATACTGGAATCAATTTCAACAGAAAACGGCGTTCCATTTGCACTTTCATTGACGCCAAGTTTTCTCAATTTCACAAAGGCTGCTCCAGAAGCAATAACCGCATCATCGCCACCTTCGATATTAATTCCGCTAGTGAGATCCAACTCCCCTCCAGATAGAATTAGGGATTTGGGCTTAGGAATAATTCCAGCGGCAACCGCACTCTTGTCAAAATTAATCGATTTATTCTGTTCAAATAAATAACTGGAAGTGGCAAGCGGTGTATTATCATTATCTCTTTGAAATTGAGTCGCGCCATCTAATGTCGTGGCGTAAGGTCGAATTTCTAAACCCGTATCGCTTGCAGTATAGAGTTTTGTACTTGAAATAATACGAGCCTTAAGCCCTTTACCAACAATATAATAGTTGGGCATTACTTTGGCGTCAGTCAAATTTAATCCGGCTGAAAAAGTACGTATTCTTTTTCTCTCGCCGGCCTTAAAACCTTTGTAATTTTCACTTGGAGTAATACGAACTAAATCACCATTGATACGCTTAAGGTTAAACTCTTCGTCATCACTTAATTCGAATTTATCCGCTTGACTATAATAAATTTCCCACCCCGTTGCTTTTGTATCGAAAGGTAGAGAAAACGTAATATCCGAAACAAAGCAGCTATTTTCACCCCATTCAGGAGTGCAATCTCCACTGCTTTTGTTCGCCACAACGGTATATTGAACATCAAGTTTTTCCGCCAATCTATCTAACAACTCCTGCGTTAGAATCAAACTTTCAGTGGAATTATTGGCAGAAGGCGAACATGAGCTGAGTAAATAAACGAGTATACCGATAACCAATGTCGGTTTCATTTAATATCTCCTGGAAAATTATATTGGAAAAAATAATGACAGGTAGAGCCCCATCAACACTATCGTTATTCATTTTCTTTTCAAGCTAATCCACTTGAAAATGCTGAACAACACTGTCTAAATCCGAAGTAAGTCCCACTAATACTTCTGTAGATTCATGGCCTGATTTTGCAAGATCCGCCGCATCGTGAGAACTATCCGCAATCATATTGATACGGTGTGATATATCTTCACATACGTGACTTTGCTCCACAGCCGCAGTCGCAATTTGGCTATTCATATCTGTAATGGTATTGAGCGCTGTTGCTATTTGTATTAGCGCGTCTGCCGCGTGCTTTGTTTGATCTACAGTATTTGAACTATTGCTCTTGCTTGACGCCATTGCTTGAATGCATCGTTTAGACCCACTTTGTAATCGCTCAATCATTTGCTGAATTTCTTCTGTACTGTCTTGGGTGCGCTTGGCTAGGTTGCGAACCTCATCGGCTACCACAGCAAAACCTCTGCCCTGCTCCCCTGCACGAGCAGCTTCGATAGCAGCATTAAGAGCCAGTAAGTTTGTTTGCTCAGCAATTCCACGAATTTCATCCAAAACAGAAACAATACTGGTGACATCTTCACCCAGTGCAGTAATCACGTCACTGGAAGAATCAATTTGACTGGCAAGGCTATCTATCGCTTGCACAGCGTCAGCGACTATCTCTTGGGCTTTTTCACCTTCATGATCCGCATCTTTTGTTGCATCAGCGGCACGTTCAGCACTTTCAGAAACCGTATTGGAGGTTTGCGACATTTCTGTTATCGCAGTGGCAACCATATCTGTTTCTTGCTTTTGTGTTTCAAATTTTTCGTCGATAGTTTTTGAACGCTCATTCGCGTTAAGAATTTCTAAATTCAAATTCTCTACCGCATTTCGAATTCGACGTAATATTTCGGACAGCGATTGTTTCATGCTTATCGCCGACCCGAGCACTGAATTTTCGTTGGCCCCGGAATGGTCCACACCTTCATCGGCAAGCCTCAAATCACCTGCGGCAACAGACCGAACCACATCGAGTACGTCTTTGGGCTCGCCTCCTAACAACTGAAGTAAACGCCAAGAAGCATAATACATAATGCCGCCAATAAATGCGGTAAAGGCAAAACAAATGACAACCTGCCAACGAGCCGTTCCCCAGAACCGGGCATTGACTTCATTAAACCCAATACCTGTACCCACATACCAACCCCACCTGTTGGTCTTCTGAGCAATTGAAAGTTTATTTTCAATAGAGCCGTCAGCCTGTTTCTGCGTCCATTTATACTGCGTAATTTCTCCCGGGTTTCTCTTTACGGCAGCAATTAAAATTTCACCAACGCTTTCGCCGTTGCCATCTTTAAATTCATGAAAACTTGTACCGTGTAGTTGCGGGTCTCTCGGCGTAGCGACAAAGTTTAAATCCTCATCTGCCACATAGACATATTCGGAGTCATGATAGAAATTATTACGCAACACCTGTGTCGCAAGGCCCTTGGCTTGCGCATTGTCCATTTTCCCTTCGTCAACGTATTTTTCTAATTCAATAATGAAATTGTATGTGGATTTAAAGAGCTGATTTACCCGAGATTGGTTATCAAGATCACTGGCCAACCGAAGCGTTACGAGACCTACCGTCATAAAAGCCAAAAAAGAAATCAAAATTAGCGCAACAATGAGTGCAACTTTGATACGTAATGTCATTCGTATGCCTCTAAGAACCCCAATAAACACAACATAAAATACATATCTGCCTATTATTCAAACAAATCAGTGTAGCTAGCAACAAGGCAAAATTATAAACATCTTTAATTATGTCGGCTAACTACCTGAAAACATAAGTAGAAATTATCCATTTTGGTGGCTTTATTTCTTCCTCTGTCTGGTCGAGGCCCTGATCCAAAAATCAATTCGTATTTCTTCAATATCTATCTAAAAGGTATAGTCGTCACCACCAATATTTGCCAACTAGTTATGATTAATAGTTCTATTGCTTGTTTTCATATTCATTTTTTGTATAAAAACTGCTGCGCACTTTCTATTTCCCCATAAAAAGAGATAAACGTAGTGCCAATACAAACCCCGACAATTCCCTTAAATAGCCTCTTTTTTTCTATTTGATGTCGGTAATTTTTTACGTTTGAAGTTGTTAGTCTTCGAGGTCTACGCAAGCAGACTCTCTGGGTAAGCAATGAATCTAAAAACATAAAACGATCATGAGGGGATAGGAATGAATCACTCCACAGTTATGCTCAAATTGGGGAAAAAGAAATTACTCGCTGCGGCAATTACTTCAGCAGCTTTAGGGGCTTCTTCAGCCACTATGGCACAAAACGAAGGCAGCTCTGCCGAAACAACTGAAGAAGAAGTGGTTATTACAGGTATTCGAAGTAGCTTAAAGGCCGCTCTCGATACAAAGCGCAACTCAACGTCAATTGTAGACGCTATTAATTCGGAGGATATAGGCAAGTTCCCAGATAAAAATGTGGCAGACTCCCTTCAACGTATTCCAGGTATTTCCGTGGACCGAGGCTGGGGTGAAGGAAGGGATATTTTCGTTCGCGGCACCAACAGCACCATGAATAGAACCCTAATGAACGGTCAAAACGTTGCTTCTGCTTATTGGTGGGCAAACGATAACCCAAGCCGTGGGTTTAACTATTCGATATTGGCATCTGAGCTGGTTGCTTCCCTTGAGGTATACAAGAGCCCTCAAGCAAAACACGATGAAGGCAGTATTGGCGGCATGGTAAACGTTATCACCCGCAAACCATTGGATCTAAATCCACTCTCTGTCCATGTAACAGCAGAGTATCAATACAGTGAGCTTCCCGATAAGTGGGACCCTCAACTGTCGGGTTTGGTTTCCTGGTCAAATCCAGATGAGACCTTCGCTCTCCTCGGGTCTTACAGCTCGCAAAAGCGCACAATGAGGCGAGACGGACTCGAAGCTTTCCCTACTAATAGCCTTTATGATGTGCAAGACCAGGACGGTAATGTGACCTCCAACGTTTATGCTGCCTGGGGCGGTGGTTCGGCTATTTTCAGTCAAGACCGTCAACGGGATACCGCTAACTTAACCGCTCAGTTTAAACCCAATGAAAATTGGGATATGAGCTTAAATTACGTTAGTTCCGAGATGGATATGGATAACAATAACCAAAATTACCTGTGGATTATTGGTGGTACAGCGGTGGCGAGAGAGGGCCAAAACGACTTAATCTACGCAGAAAACCCTGAATTTATTACCACGTCAGATGGAAACCAAGCCGTTGTTGGTGGAACATTTAATGTTAGACCGGACGATTTTAGTCAGCCAAGTACTGCCGCAGGGGTTGCCATTGAGCCTATTTATCGTAAAGCCTATGTTGAGAGCCAAGTTACAGATTTCAGCTTAGATTATACCTCGGATAATGTCGAAGCCCACGCTCAAATTGGCGTAACCAGTGCTGTTGGTGGCAGTAGCGAAGATGTTGGCTATTGGTTCGAAGGGGTCTCTCGTACACGAGTCACCCAGGGCGAGGACAAGGTTGAAGTTGAATATCTAGACCTTGATCCAACCGATCATTCGGCGCTTACGATGACCAGTGCTCGTGACTGGGTTCGGGAAATGACCGATGACGAGTGGTACGCTCAAGGTGATGTAACATTCAATTTTAATCATGCTTTCTTATCCAATATCGAAGCGGGATTAAAGTACCGAGACCATACCATTGAAAATACTCGACAGGACGGTGCCGATAACCCCTCTCATCCGGCATGGCAAGACATTAGCATGGATCAAGTATCCGGTGGATTAACTCCAGAGCTTCACGGAGAAGCGGCCACAGCAGGGTCTCTCACTCAATATGCGTGGATAGACGGTGGCCTCGCTCAAGACGTCATTCATCCAATGTTTGACGCTGGGGTGATGGAATACACTTTTGATACCAAAGCCTACTACGAACTAAGCGAGCAGATTACTGCCGCCTACACACAGGCAAATTTCGACTCGGGTATTGCCTCCGGTAACGTCGGTATCAGGGTGATTAATACCGACCAATCATCAAAGGCATATATTGATGGTGAACTCGATACGATAACCCGCAGCTATACAGACATTCTCCCTAGCATAAATGCCATTTTCAACTTAGAGGAAGAGCTTATCGTTCGTGCAGCAGCATCCCGAGCAATGGCCCGCCCAACATTTAACAATCTAAGCGCGAACTTAATTGTGGATGCCACCTCAGGGGTTGCAACAGCAGGCAACCCCGAATTAGATCCAACTTATTCAGACCAAATGGAAGTGGGGGCAGAATGGTATTTCCAGGAAAGCTCCATTTTATCGGGTACCCTATTCCATAAACAGCTTGATACTTACATTATTTCAACAACTCAAGATGAAACAATCGATGGTACAACCTACTCCGTCACCCGTCCTAGTAATGCCGATTCTGGAGCAAAGCTAACGGGTATCGAACTTCAATGGCAGCAGGAAATTACCAATGGTTTTGGTTTAGTGACCAATTACACTTGGACCGAAGCAGATACACCCAATGGCCTTGAGCTTCCTGGAAACTCTAAGAACCAGATGAACCTTTCTGGTTACTATGAGAATGATACTTTCAGCGTTCGCTTATCTTACAACTATCGAGACGAATCCTACGGTGGGGAAGTTTCTGGTTCACAAACCAAGAACGCGGCCTACGGTCAATGGGATTTAACCAGTAATGTCAATATTGGTGATATGTTTGAAATTTTCTTTACAGGTGTCAACCTAACAAATGAGATTGTTAAAACCACAACCAGTGATGGTTTACCTATAGGGTTTTATGAAAACGGACCGCGTTACAGTATTGGCGCACGCTTCAAATTTTAATTAACTTTCTGTTTTTCTCCCACAGGCATCTCCTGACAGCGAGGTATGTGTGGGAGATTTACAAAAGCTAACATTAAGAAAACACTCTGTTTCAAACAGTTTTTTCAATTCCACTTCAGCCCATTGAATTACCCTTCCCTTGTCCTAATTTCGGTAATTCAATCTTTGCGCCTCATCGTCTTGGGGTGTTTTTTTCATAAATTTCACTTGATAGGTGCTAGGGTGCTAGGCTTTAATTATTAACACTTTTTGAATAATCAGTGCATATCTAAAAACACGGCAGTTAAAAATTGAAAAGTATAATTTGGCAACAGCCAATAAGTAATAAGAACTCTACTTTTTCATCATATTAGATATTTCACTGCAAGGATAAAAAATGATTTTTTGTACCACTGCCCGTTTCACTCTTTATACCAAAACTCTTATATGTACAGCTTTAATACTTATATTATCTACTAACAGTCATTCACAAGAACCAAAACCTACTGAAAAAAACTTTACATGGCCTAACGGTAATATATCTGCACTGAGTATTACCTTTGATGATGCACGCCCTAGCCAGCTAACCCATGGTGTTCCAGTTTTGGATAAATATGGCGTAAAAGGCACATTTTATATCTCATTTTTCATGATCGATAAACATAAAAATGAAAAAGGTTGGTTAGCGGCATTAAGAAATGGACACGAACTAGGTAATCACAGTTATTATCACCCCTGCTCTGGAAATTTCACTTGGACTAGAGAATATCATGTCGAAATAGAAAGCTATACACTTGAAAAAATGAAAAAAGAATTAATAGACAGTAATAGAAAATTTAAAGAAACTTTTGCCATTACCCCAACCTCTTTTGCGTATCCTTGTGGTCACACCCAGGTTGGTCGCGGAAAAACCACACAAAGCTATGTTCCCCTAGTTGCAGAAATATTTCCTAACGCCCGTCTGTGGATGGCTGAGTTTCAAAATGATCCAGCCTTTACAGATATTCATCAGCTCGCCAGCACCCCTATGGATGAGAAGACTTTTGAAGAATTATTACCACAAATCAAAACAGCACAAAAAGAGGGGCGTTGGTTTATTGTTGCAGGACATGAAGTTGATCAGGGCGGCAAATACAGCACGTCGAGCAAAACAATTGAACGATTAATTCAGTACGCCCAAGACCCAAAAAATAAGATATGGGTTGATACAGTGAGTAATATTGCTGAGTATGTAAAAAAGAACCGAGGTATTCAATAAAGCCCTAAACTGCTACACCTAAACTAAAATGTACCTTACACTCAAAACGAAACGAAAACTAAAATATCAAATTGCGCCATTAGATATGATAAACACGTTCATCATCTTCATCAGATAAATCTTCCATTTTACTAGCCGTTTCTTCGAGTAGCTTCTTTAGCCCAAATATTACAAATCTATGCTCTTTAGCTTCAAGATCCATTTCAACCCCCTCTTACGCAGATTTTATTAAAATTAGTCTAGACAGGCCCTAATACAGTTTATTCACTATCTTAATCGCTTTATTGACGTCTTCTTCGGTGGTATAGCGGCCAAAACTAAAACGCAAAGAACTGTCCGCTAGTTTTTCATCAACCCCTATTGCTTTAATTACATAGGAGGGCTCCACACTGGCAGAGGTGCAAGCAGAACCAGAAGAAATCGCAAGCCCCCTTAACGCCATTAACATGGTTTCTCCTTCCCTACCGGAAAAATGGAGGTTAACAATACCTGGGTATTTGTCGAGTTCATCGACACTACTGACTCCTGTATTACTGATTCCTGCATTACTGATTCCTGCATTACTGATACCAATACCATTGATACCTATACCCTCGATTTGCGTTACGGCCCGCACAAATTTTTCCGCGTAAGCCGAGATTCTCTTATAATCTGACGTTTGTTCAATCAATGCTAATGCCGCAGCCGAGCCCATCCCAACAATTTGATGTGTTGGCAAGGTTCCTGAGCGCATTCCTCTTTCATGACCACCACCGTGAATTTGTGCGGGGATCTTAATATCGGGAGTGCGCCGCACAAACAATATGCCAATACCCTTCGGCCCATAAAATTTGTGTGAGGACAGTGACAATAAATCAATCGACATATCGACAACATCAATGGCTATCTTGCCTGCGCTTTGCGCCGCATCAACATGAAAAATTACTTCAGCTTGACAACAAATATCGCCAATTTTTTTGATATTATTAACGCTCCCCAGCTCATTATTAACATGCATAATAGAAACAAGAATAGTTTTATCGGTGATTGCCTTCGCTATTTGCTTAGACTCAACAATACCAGAGGTATTAGGTTGTAAATAGGTAATATCAAAGCCTTCACTCTCTAAATAAGCACAGGTATCCAAAACAGATTTATGTTCAATTGCCGAAGTAACAATATGCCTGCCTTTCTCTCGCTTAAAGTGAGCAATACCTTTTACGGCGAGGTTATTGGATTCCGTCGCACCACTTGTCCACACTATTTCTCGAAGGTCCGCATTTATTAAATCCGCGACTTGACGGCGAGCTTGTTCCACGGCTTCTTCTGCACGCCAACCGTAAATATGAGAGCGTGATGCGGGGTTACCGAAATTGCCTTCCTGAGTGAGGCAATTCATCATATCTTCGGCCACTCTTGGGTCTACAGGTGTGGTTGCAGCATAATCCAAATAGATGGGGTCTTTCATCAATTATTTCTCAGGTGATTTTGATTGATCAATTTTATTTTCAGAGTGATAAATATAATTTTGAATCGAGGTTAATATGCCACGCAAAATTCCAATTTCCATTTGATCCAATCGAATTCGATTGTATAAACGCCTCAAACGAGTCACAGTTTGACGAGGGTTTTTTATATCAAGGAAACCGAGTTTACCCAAGGTTTCCTCCAGGTGTGCATAATAGAGTTCCAAATCTTTTTGCTGAGCGGGAGGCACATCCCAATCATCAAAATGTGGAGCCTTACCCTCTTTATCCGTCAGGAAGGACATACGAATTTCGTAACAAATCACCTGAATTGCGGCGGCAATATTCAGTGAACTGTATTCCTCATTAGCGGGGATATGGACATGAAAATGGCATTTTTGCAATTCTTCATTGGTTAACCCTCGGTCTTCACGACCAAAGAGAACGGCCACCTTATGCTGTTTTGCTTCGGCCCAAGCTTTGTCGCCGCACTCTCTCGGAGTCAATAGTGGCCAAGGAATTCTACGCTCTCTAGCACTGGTACCTACAACAAGAGAGCAATCGGCAATCGCTTCATCCAAACTCCCCACAACGTCCACATCATCGAGAACATCCAATGCCCCCGCTGCGCGCCATACCGCTTTTTCAGCGGGGAATTCCTTTGGTTCCACCAAAACCAGTTTGGATAAGCCCATATTTTTAAGCGCCCGTGCAGCAGCGCCAATATTTCCTGGATGAGTTGTATTCACCATTACAATGCGGATGTTTGAAAGTGCGTTATCGGTCATGTAGTTCACGTAGCTCAAAGTAGTCAGTAGATAAGTTTGGCAGCCCTATTCCACTCAGAAGGGGTCAGGGGCAGCAATTCTATCAAACTCGCCCACGCTCTACACGTGATCCGCATGGATTCTATACCAGTGTTACTGCTATAATCTCGCGCCTTTTGATATGACCTGTTCGAGAAGAAGACCCTATGGAACCCATGCTAAGTATTGCCGTAAAAGCCGCCCGTAAAGCGGGGGAGTTTGTCGAACAAGCTTTTGAGCGCTTGGATCTAGTCGCTGTCGAGGAAAAAGGTAAAAACGATTACGTCAGTGAGGTGGACCGCAAAGCGGAACAGGAAATCATCTATCACCTCAATAAGTCCTATCCAGACCACAAATTCCTCGGAGAGGAGTCTGGAACGACTGGTCCAGAAGACGCCGAATACGAGTGGGTAATCGACCCGTTAGACGGAACCACCAATTTCCTCCATGGTGTTCCTCAGTTTTCCATTTCGCTTGCCTGCCTTTACAAAGGGAAAATTGAACACGCAGTGGTGATTGACCCCATTAAACGCGAAGAATTTACCGCTAGCCGGGGTAGAGGCGCCATGTTAAACGGTCGTAGAATCCGTGTATCAAACCGCAAAAGCCTGAACGGTGCGCTTATTGGGACAGGTATCCCGTTTAATGGTTATGCTCTGGACAACATTGACGGATACCTAAACTGCGTTCGAGAAATTGCAGGCCAAACCGCCGGGATTCGCCGAGCAGGCTCTGCCGCTCTCGATTTGGCCTATGTTGCGGCTGGCCGCTTTGACGGTTTTTGGGAGCTGGGCCTCAAACCCTGGGATATGATGGCCGGTATACTCCTGTTAAAAGAAGCTGGCGGCCTAATTTCAGATTTTAAAGGCGGTAACAGCTTTAGCGAAAGCGGAAATGTTGTTTGCGGCACACCAAAAACCTTTAAACCCCTTGTGCAGATTGTTGGCAAACACCTAGGCAGCGTATAAAGCTGCCTCCCTTAGAGCCTCAAATCTTAAAAGACTCAAACCTTAACCAAGAATTTTATTACAGGTTTCAATAAGTTTACCTATATCTACCGGCTTGGTGAGGTAAGCCTCGAAATTGGACTCCTCTCCTCTCTGAATATCATGCGGCATAGCGTTAGCGGACAAGGCAATAACAGGCGTTTGATTCGTCGCTGCATCCTGTTTAAGGACATCCAAAGTCTCAAATCCATCCATTCCCGGCAGGTTAATATCCAAAATAATCAAATCTGGCTGAAGAGTCCGAGCAAGATAAAGCCCTCTTAGAGACTCATTTGCAATTTCAAGCTTTAACATTGGATAACGAGACAATATCTGCTGCATCAAACGCTGGTTTGGTGGGTTATCTTCTACATAGAGGATTGTTTTTTGCGAGGAAATTTGTAGCTCAGGAATTCCACCTGAATCAGACGTGGCATATTCAATTCGAGCAACGGTATGGTCAGTATCAATTTCACACTCAGGTGAAAATTCAATCCAAAAATTGGAGCCTATTCCCTCTTCACTTGCAAAGCCTATCCGCCCACCCATGTGTTCAACCAACTCTTTAGTGATCACAAGGCCAATTCCTGTGCCTTCAATGCTTCCATTTTCTGCATCCAGCCGGTTAAACGGTTGAAAAAGTTCTTTTTGACGAGACTCAGAGACCCCTACCCCCGTATCCTTAACACCGACTCGATACCAACCTTCATCAGTCATTGAACAGGTAATGTCCACTCGCCCATTATCTCTATTGTATTTCACCGCATTACTAATCAAATTCAGCAAAATCTGCTTGAACCTCACACAATCAGCAAAGATGGTTTGTTTTTCCAACCCATTCACATCCAGATTAAGCGTGATATTTCTCTGAGCTGCTTGGGGTTTAAGGTAAATCACGCATTCCTTGAGAAGACAAGCAGGGGTCATTTGCTCTATTGAAAAACTCATTCTGCCCGCTTCAACTTTCGACAAATCAAGTACATCACCAATAAGTTGTAAAAGGTGTTTACCTGCTTTTTTAATTTCCTCTACATTCTCTTTTTGGTCTTCAGTGAGGTTACTGTCCAAATCAAATAATTGAGCAAAACCCATAATGGCATTAAGAGGTGTCCTAAGTTCATGGCTCATACAGGACAAAAACTCCGATTTCGTTTGATTGGCCTTTTCTGCATCCTCTTTCGCCTTAATCACCTTGGTCTCAGCGCGCTTTAACTCGGTAATATCCAAATTGGTGCCAGACATACGCGAGGGTTCACCTTTTGCGTCAAAGGTCATTTGCCCCCGAGCACGAATCCACCGCCAATCATCATTTTTACCCTTTATCCGGTACTCAATATCAAATGGTCCTCGGCGCCGGATATGATTATTGAGGACTTTATCAAACTGTTTACCATCCTTAGGGTGCATACGTGAGCGCCAGGCTTGAACTCGGTCAATACCCTGGTTAACAATATCGTCATGCTCCATATACCCCAACTGCTCCCAACAGCGGTTGGAAAAATGGAAGCCGCCATGCTCGGCAGACCACTCCCAAATGCCATCATTCGAGGATTTAATAATCCTTGCGTGCCTCGCCTCACTAATTAACAATGCCTGTTCGGTTTGCTTTAGCTTAGTCACATCGAAAGCAATACCCGACATAAAGTTAACCCAGCCGGACTCATCCCGGACACAGGACACCCTAAACTCAGACCAAATATACCCCCCTTTCTTTCGGCGTATGCGGCAAATCACATCGCCCGCATTTTCGTCCTTTAGCTGGCCCCTCACTGCCGTATTGAGTGCTATCCTATCTTCAGGATGCACATACTCCATAAAGTGATTCGCATTAGAAATATGCTGGATATCGGACGGGGTATACCCTAGATAATCCCAAAAGGCACCGTCCCAATACATTCCTTCATCAACAAGGTCCCAGTCGACAAAACCGTAACCACGGCTACCACGGAAAATACGGTTATGCCGGTCAACAACGAACCGCAACTCTTTTAAGCGCTTTTCTGATTCTTTAGAGCTTTTAGAGGGGCTCGCCTTAAGTAAATCGAACAAAGCCATATTGTGCATCTCAACAAATAAGTGAGTTTAAGTGCGCTAGCGTCCCATAAAGAAAGTTATATACGACAATTCTTCCTTAAGCGTACCGGAGAAACTGACTTTAACGCCACTTGTAGACCCCTGAATAAGAGGCATGTTTGTAAACTAAGCCATTTTAGATCGATTCGGTATAACTTGTCGAACCTGAATATTCCAAGACTATACTCAAAAGAATACCGTTTACGAAGATAATTAAACGACGAGTTAAGCCATGTTTGCATTGAAAACGCGAGAGAACCTCACAGAGTTATTCACACTTATAGGTGACAGTAGCCTTTCAGAGCGAGGACATAGAGCCTGGGTCAGTAAGCAAAATACTTATACCAGCCAAAGAACATTGACCAAAATAGGAGAGAATAAAACACAAAATAACAAGCCTTTTGGCGGGGGTTAAAACGAGACAGTAAGACCCTGTAAATAATTCTGTGTAACTGTCAGGGGTTAAATATAATCCGCTAAACGGTCTTCAAATTCAATCATAAATCTATTCAGTGCTGGCTTCCAATCCCGAATTGGCATGGCACCCAAAGCATTTCATGGGGCAGGCTCTCCATTTTTTTGATGCGTTCTGAATGGCCAGGTAAATCACTTTCTTTGCCGCATCATCAGTCGGAAATAGCTTACGCTTTTTGATCGCTTTGCGGATGACGCTGTTCAAGGATTCAATGGCGTTAGTGGTGTAGATTACTTTTCTAATATCAGCAGGATAGTTAAACAACGTATTAAGATTATGCCACTGGGTCCGCCACGATTTGCTGATTTGAGGATATCGATCATCCCAGTGCTCAGAGAATTGATCCAGTGCGAGCAACGCCTCTTCCTCAGTGACCGATTGATAGATCTGCTTTAGCTCAGCCGTGACGGCCTTGTAGTCCTTCCAGGGGACATATTTCACTGAGTTGCGGATCATGTGAACGATACAGAGTTGAATTTGCGTCTCAGGGTAAACGGTGTTGATGGCATCGGGGAAGCCTTTTAGCCCGTCAACGCAGGCAATTAAAATATCGTTTACGCCTCTATTTTTCAGCTCAGTCAGTACGTTAAGCCAGAACTTAGCCCCTTCGTTCTCGGAGAGCCACAGACCTAATAGCTCTTTGTGACCTTCCATATTCACGCCTAGGGCAAGGTACACTGCTTTATTGATCACCCGCTTGTCTTGCCGTATTTTAATCACGATGCAGTCCAAATAGACGATGGGATAAACCGCATCTAAAGGTCTTGATTGCCACTCAACCACCTGTTCAATGACCGCATCGGTGACCCTCGAAATCAGGCTTGCTGAAATATCAGCGCCGTACATTTCTTTGAAGGTGACGACAATTTCTCGCGTGGTCATGCCCTGCGCATAGAGAAATAATATTTTGTCATCCATTGAGGTAAAGCGTGTTTGGTGTTTTTTTACTAGCTGCGGCTCAAAGTCACCCTGCCGATCACGCGGAGTCTCGAGTTCAAATTGACCGTCTTCGGTACGGAGTGTTTTGCGAGTGACGCCATTACGGCTGTTATCTGAGGGGGATTGCTCATGCTTGGTGTAGCCTAAATGATCCTCTAGCTCAGCATTAAGAGCCGCCTCCACCGTGACTTTGGTGAGCATGGCTCTGAAGTCATTGAGATCTTTCTCTGTTTTGAGGCTTTTTGCCGCTTCGCGTGCAAAGGCTTCTAGGTCTTCTTTTTTCATTGTCTGTCTATCCTTCCCGTGAGGGGGTAATGATAAACAGTTACACAGATTTAGTTACAGTCTCATTTATATTTCTGACAGCCTAGCGAATTTGAAATTGTTTATCTCCAATTTTAAATTCATCCCATTTAGGAGGAGTAATTTTAACATCCTGATTAAGTAGAGAATCGTAAAATATATCATACTCTTGGTTGTGATCAACAATTGAATTAACACTTAAACTCAACCACTCTCCATTTTCAAAATAATACAGAGTAAGAAAAGAATCCATTTTACGTTGTTTAACCAAGACAAACTCAAGCTGATTATCTCTATTTAGCTCTATTGATAATAAATAATATTTTTTCGTATTTTGTATTTCCCATGTATTTTTAATTTCATTTTGATAGATTACTGTAAGGAGTTCAGATGGTGGATTTTCTGAAATAAAATTAATTGCAGCTATAAACTGCTCTTCGCTTGAGCTTTTTTCTTTGTTTTTATGATTACCATAAAGTGCATTAATTCTAACAACAACTTCTGGATTAGACTCATGATAACGAGTTTTTATTTCTTGTAATCCATTATAACCAGGTCTTGCTAAACTCCTCCGAAAGTAACTGAAATCAAAATCTTCAATCGAAGTAGAATTGCTGGCTAGTCTCTGCATTTGGCTGTTAACCACAATTTTTCTAAAATCCAATAATGGTGAATTTATTAACATCATCAGTGCCAATACAACTAAGCCAATGACAACATTCACCTTGCTCAACTGCCGTAGCCATTCATCACGTAACTTTGCAATACCCCACCAATAGCCAATGGGGAACAACGCCAATAAAAACCAGGCAAGAAACGCCCAGCAACGCGCAAGGCTCCAACCATATTGATCAACACGTACGCTCAGGCCATAGAAGCTAATGATGCTATAGATAGGTAATAAAGCTACACCTAAATAAATAAATCGATGTAACCAAACATGATAAGGTCTAACATCAGAGTTATTTTGATAAACAGCATTCACAAAGAACAGCATAAGTGCCTGCATCCAAAGAATCAGTATACTACCGCCGTTACTCCACAAAGGCTCCAAACTGGTAAAAGGTAATGCGCTGAGAAATAGCAAAGAGACCAAGACTAAGATGACTAACAGAAATTTCATCAGCGCCTGCTGTAAGCGTGTAATGGTATCAATAATATGGGTTAGATTTCGGAAAATAATTACACCAAAACCATTAGCAAGTGCAATTGCTGGATAATAAAACCAACGCTCTTCAAATAAATTACTAAAGAATTTAATATTGATTGCATCGAACAAGGCGCCCCACAACATTAATATAAGCCAAAAACCGCCCGCAAACAGAAGTGATAGCGAAAGCGTCAAAAAATTGCGCCAAGACCAACGGAACAAAGCACTATAATGAATAGGATCACCACTCGCATATTGCTGGCTATACATCAAAGCTTTAAATGTTGCTATGGCCATAGTTAAAACAAACATGAACAGCAATGAATCGTATCGTACATATTCAATTGGTATGGTTTGATAGCCCACATAATAACCTAGGGCACTAGCAATAATTGCAAAGGGAAGGCTGAACTTTACAACCACCAGAATATTGCCTCGTATCAAACTGAGCAATAACATCGTTGGCCAGATAAAGGCCATGCTGTAGAAGGCAAACAACCACTGTGGAGATTGATACGGCCAAAATTTAAGTTCGATAGACTGGTGTAAACAGAGTAAGCTAAAGCCCTGAAGCAGAGAGATCAATACTAATAGCTTAATCGGTAAGTTTTCATTTTTGTTCATTGAGGTAAGTCCTTATATGTTTACTCTTGTATCAATCTCTTCTCTATCTGTCTTGAAGTGGCTGAAATTTAACATTCATATAAAAGAATACTGCGGAATGCATTACGCCATCTAAAAGTACCTGACTGTAGCAGCCAATGGAAGCACTTAACTATGCTCAAAATCAAGCACATGGTTTGCAGGAATGTTTAAATGACCCTGAGTTAACGCCAAGACTGTGGAAAGAAAAGTTTGCTGACACGCCTATACGCTCAGATTTGTATCAACGGAATCATGGTTTGCTGTAGGACGCAAGCCGTCTTTGGATGAGCGTTTACCTTACGAATACCACCCACCACGAGATATTTGTAGAGATTATGGCAGAACCATCGTCTTGCTGATACCTGCTTGCACGGTGGCCTGCCGCAAACTGTTGAAGATTTGAGGAACAGCTAGCTCCTCACGTTTAAACAGGGCAGTTACACAGTTTGCTTTACACCCTCATTTTAGGTTTGTGTGTAGACGATGTTATTATGGGTCACGGCTTAAATCTCCTGTTTTTACAGTGTTTGTTCGCACTTATATTGTGCCAACTTGCTGAGGTTTAAGCCTTTTTTATTTTAAGTTTATGGGACACTAGCGATAAAATATATTTTAACGTCTCTCCGCTTTCGACAATTTCACAATTTAGGTTTGATGACTGCACCAAACACCTATTTCGCCTATTGCACCTATTGAAAGTCAGTCCACGTATGCCTTGGCAGTATAGTTTATTTTCTATTTGGCTGTTATTGTAGGGTTTCTGACTTGGATATCTTTTGGTAATGTAGGTATATCAGTTTCCATATTCATGCTAATTTTCCTTCAGTTTTAAAAAAAACAAAACCTAACACAGAGAAAGAAAAAAAGGGCCGTTTGCATTCAGCAGGCTAAGCCTTCTTAAGAGGCTCAGCGCCAATGTGCTGCTGATTTCGCTCTTTTGCCAAACAAATTTGCTTTTGCCTTTCTTCGAATCTTGCCCTTTGCTCACGAGTCAATTTGTCATGGCATCTAGGGCAAGCGACCCCTTCAACATACAACTCCGATGCCATATCGTCTTCGGTAATAGGGTGGCGGCAACCGTGGCAAAGCGCATATCGCCCTTTTTCTAATTTATGATTTACCGCTACACGGTTATCAAAGACAAAGCACTCTCCTTTCCATAGGCTTTGCTCTTGGGGAACCTCTTCCAAGTATTTCAAAATGCCTCCCTGTAGGTGGTATACCTCCTCAAAACCCTGCTGCTTCATAAATGCAGTGGACTTTTCACAGCGAATGCCCCCAGTACAAAACATGGCTACTTTTTTATGTTCCTTCGGGTTCATGTTCTTCTCAACGTACTCAGGAAATTCTCGAAATGTATCCGTTTCGGGGTTTACAGCCCCCTCAAAGGTGCCAATTTCATATTCATAGTAGTTTCGAGTATCGACCACGACGACATTGGGGTCGCTAATTAATCTATTCCATTCCGTAGGTTTAACGTAAGTTCCCACAACGTCATTGGGATCAATGCCATCAACTCCAAGAGTAACGATTTCTTTTTTCAGTTTCACTTTCATTCGGTAGAAGGGTTGCTCGCCCACATAAGATTCTTTGTATTCAATTCCCTTAAACTCAGGAATTGCCATCAAGTACCTCAGCAAGGCGTCAATGGCCTGTCGCGTGCCCGCCACAGTGCCATTCACTCCTTCATAGGCTAATAACAGCGTACCTTTGATCCCCTCTTCTTTGCAGAACCGGACCAGCGGTTCCTGAAGCTCTTTATAGGCGGGAACGGATACAAACTTATATAAAGCGGCGACTACATACGAATTAGGCATACATATTTTTACTTGAAATCAAAAGGTCGGCAATTCTATAAGATTAGGCGATCAACTTTCAATCACTTTGAGCCCATACATTTAGGTGACTCTGGAGCTGAAAGGAGTGTCCGCCATTCTTCCGGGGTGTATAGATGCAAAGCCAAGGCATGTAAACCCGACTCCAACTCATTTGCGAGCGCTTGATATACCCTCTGATGCCTACGAACCTTAGGCATATCAACAAAATCTTCCGATGACAGAACAACCTTAAAGTGGGATTCTGCACCAGCCGGAACAGCATGGCCGGAACTCTCGTCTATAACATCAATATGGCCAACCTTAAATGAAGCCCTCAGTAACTCGTTAATGCGCTCTAACCTATTCATATGCCCTCTTGGGTAGTGGATTGTGGTCTGTAGTAAATACAATAACCAAATTCGCCTCTTTTAAACAGGTTATAATACGTAATAAAATTGGCAGAACAGAAAAACAGCGCTAAACTTTTTGACACACATAATAATAAACAGACACCAAAACCTTCATATGAACAGTAAAAAGCCCGTCTCTCAAACCCCGATTATTCAAAAGTGTTACGACCTTTAAATTAAGAACATAATAAACCGTCAAAGCAACTATAATTAACGAGATTCAAGTTTGTAAGTATAGTGAGTCGTACCATGAATAAAAGTTTTGTATTTGTTAATCGCCGTAAAGGCGATGAAAGACGTTTAACGGAAGATCCATGCAGTGAAATGCCTCTCGATCTATATCACCGCAAGAGACGTAAATCAAAAGACAGAAGAGACATATCCAAATCCCTTACTGACGATTATTATTCTTATATGCAAAAAGTAGTGAACCAAATCCACGCCGAACAAAAATCACATAAACCCAACCAATCATAGCTATCTGGGGCTGATAATGCCCCGCCCGCCCCGATCCTAACCTTTGTTGTTAGCAGATACCTACTTTCACACTATACTTTTAAAAGTTCTATTACAAAATTCGACCTATGCTAAACAAATTTCAACTTGTTTGACTCAAGGTAATTGCCTACATGCTGTCGCCTAAAGAATATAAAATAGTAGTATCCACTTTGACTCAACGTCGCGCATGGTTAAGAAAGGCCCTCGACGACTCATCACTTAAGGCTGAAGCGCAGGAAAGTCATATTGAATCAATAAAACTACTGGACAGCGCACTACAAAAACTCACAAAAATAGAGGACGTACCCCAACAACCTAAAGTTCCACCCGTACATCCCTCTTATAAACAAAATCGTCAAAACATCACTCTAGCAACAGCAAAACTGCTTATCGCGGAAGACAACGAAGACTCGGCAAACTTATTGATAAGTATACTTTCCGACTTAGGTTTTAAGCAAATAGACTACGTCAAAAATGGAAAAGAGGCATTTGATAAAATTAAATCCACTGAATCAGGATACGACCTAATTTTATGCGATTGGAATATGCCAGAACTTTCTGGCTTAGAGGTGCATAAAAAAGCAACCTCTTCCAATACTCTCCGAGGCGCCCACTTTATGATGGTCACCGCAATCTCTGAAAGCAGTCGTATCAGAGAGGCGATCCAGCAAGGTATCGCAGACTATATAGTAAAACCAATTGATGTAGATATTATGGAAGGAAAAATAAAGGCTGCATTAAAGTTAGATACCTAGAGCAAAGAAGGCTTCCAGTTCATTTTACCTTTAGGTGAATTGAATTGTATTAATTGTATTAGCTTAAACTTGATCATATAGTAGTAGTTGTATTAATTTGTATTAGTTTCGATAAAGAAAAACCTTGCCCGGCCTATGTCGAACTTTAATATTTAGAGCGTGCTTTAGAGTAAAAAGAAATGAAGATGTATCATTTGTCTGAAATACTCCCGTTACTTTTTCCTCTTTCAGGTCTTCACCTAATATTTCAATTTCGTAGTCAAGATAGCGATTATAATCCTGTACGGCATCCAGTAAGCGGTTATCTTTAAAATAAATTTTTTGCTCCCTCCATGCATTGATTCGCTCAACTTCAGCGGGTTCAAATTCAATACTAGAGCCACCGGCAATAAAGTTCGCCGCCTCTCCCAGCTTAAGGGTTGCGAGTAGGTTTTCTCCTTCCTTAATTCCAATGCCTCCAGACTTAATTGCAACAACCCCCTCAGTAACATCAACCTCAATGTGCTCTTCGGAGTAAATCACATTAAATTCAGTACCTAAAGCGTGAAGCCGATTACCTTCCACGTTCACAACAAAAGGACGATTCGTATCCGGTTCAACATCAAAATAAACTTCCCCTTGGAGTAACGTCACACGTCGAACTTTTGCGGAATAATCCACCTGTATCTCTGTATTGGTATTCAGGGTCACAATAGACCCATCTTGCAATTGCACTATTTGCTGCTGCCCTGTATGGGTTTTATAGCGGCTATCACCTGAAAATAAAAAGAGACCAAGCGAGGCGAGCCCGATAACGATTATGAACGATGCAGCCATTTGCATAGGTTTTATATAAGTGCTTATTATTTTTCTGAACGGATAAACTGGGGCAATATCCTTCCTTGCTTCAACCATCAAACCCTGGATATCCCTATCATATTTAAGGACATCACTCATAATCCATGCCGCCATACAGCGCTCATAGGCAATACCATTATCTGGAGCAGCGTTTAACCATGCCTGAAAATCTACATCGGACTCGGATGCCTCACCGCCCTGATGCTTGACAAACCATTCTGCTGCCTCAGTTTCCACGTTATCTGCCATACTTGAAATACTCTGATGAGTCATACTACTCCCCTTAATTGCACTTGCAGATTTTTACACGCCTTACTCATATGACGCTCCACTGTTCTAGTGCTGATACTTAACGAATTAGCTATTTCTGAATACGACATTTCTTCAAAGCGACTCAATAAAAATATCTTCCTCGTAAGTGGTGGAAACTTAACCAGTGCCTCTTTTAGCTTTGAAATTGATTTATCCCAGTTTAGCGCACTGACAGGAGAAATAGCGTCAGATTCAAAAAACTCCTCATTGAACTCGACGTGAAAGGCATGATGGCGATTAACCTTTGTACGAATCGCATCACGAACCAAGTTAGTGGCAATAGTAAAGAGGTAAGCTCGTTCATTCTCCTCAATCTTTTTTAAATTATCCTGCCTTAGTAAGCGAACATAGGTTTCCTGCATGATTTCTGAAGCTTCATGCCCTGCTCCAGGAAGAATACCCAGTATGTATCGATACAAGCTCCCCCTATAGCGATTATAGAGTTGTTCGACGTAACTTCGATTAAAGTCCTTATTACTGTCCTTATTGCTAAAGTCCTTATTAAGGTCATTAGAAGCACATAGCTCTTTGGCTGCACTATCACCAACAAGCGAAACAATTTTATTTTTAGGCATATAGACTACAAGGTTTAAATTTATACTTGACACCTAGCGTGAGGCACCCTTAACTTTTCAAGCTTGAATATTTCATAGCGCAATAAAAAAGCAATAGACAATAACTTAACAACCCATCTAATAATATTAAAAAGCCACCCTATTAACGCCCAAGTCTCAAAATCCCCGACACGCCGATAAGTATTATTGCATTATTTTCCTAGCTTAATTATTGTAACGCCACGGAAGGGCACATACATAGACTCCCTCTCTGGCCTTTTATTCATCAAGAATGACTGCAACAAAGGGTTCAGATTAAAAGATAAGCAGAAGAACCAAACAGCGAATATAGGCGAATTATCATCATTAAAGGCATATCAGCCGACAGGGTCGTTAGACACCATGATGCAATATAGACATAACCGCCAATATAGCGCTTTATCGCTCCTAATTACGCTTATAGCCCTCATATATGTCTCAAGTAGTCACGCTCAAAACTCAGACAAAATTCGGTTTGATATTCCTCTTCAACCCATATCAACCGCATTAACGCTATTTGCAGAGCAAGCTGACATTCAAATTCTGTTTAAAGCCAATCAAGTTTCCAAGACAAAAACCGTTGAACTTTATGGCCGATATTCCACTCAACAAGCACTAAAGAAACTACTAAAAAACACACAATTAAAATACCAATTTGGTAATTCACATGTGGTGGTTATTTATATCCAAAAAGAGGCAACCACCACCTCAAACGCCACTTTACCCAAAAATGAACCCACAACCTACCCCCTAGCTCATCATTCAAGCAAACGTCTTACAGAAGAACTTTTTGTCACAGGTTTTCGCAATAGCTTAATTAGTTCACTTGATATTAAAAAATCCAATAACAATTTTTCAGATGTAATTACCAATGAAGATATTGGCAAGTTTCCCGATAAAAATATTGCCGACTCCTTACAGAGAGTGGCAGGCGTATCGGTAGACCGTATCTGGGGAGAAGGACGTGACATTAATATTCGAGGCACAGATAAAGACGTAAACCGAACACTTTTGAATGGCCAGAATGTTGCGTCGGCGTACTGGTGGGCCAATGACAACCCCAGCCGAGGTTTTAACTATTCAATATTAGCCTCGGAACTCGTTTCCTCCGTTGAAATACACAAAAGCCCAAAAGCAGATTTAGACGAAGGCAGTATTGGCGGAACAGTATACCTAAATACTCGCGCGCCCCTCGAATTACCATCGAGGGAAGGCCGTATTACTTTGGAAAGTCAATATAACGAACTACCTGAAAAGTTAGATCCACAGGCAGCCATGCTTATTAATTGGCAAAATAACGAAGCTAACTTTGGGGTTCTCACTTCCATTACCTATCAAAAAAGACATGTTCGCAGAGATGGGCTAGAAGCTTTTCCACGAGATCAAATGTATCAAATACAAGACCAAGACAACCTAGTATACGATGATGTCTCCATACCCTGGGCCACAGGTTCAGCCATATTCAAGCAGGTTAGAGAAAGAACTACCGGGCATTTTTCCACACAATGGCAACCCAAACCAAATTGGGATTTGAAAATAAATGGTATTTTTTCTCAAATGGGAATGAACAATTCTAACCATAATTATTTGGCCCTTTTCGATGTTGATTCACTTGCAGAAACCGCTCCCATCACGGTGAAAAACCCTATTATTTACGAATCAACGTCCGGTAAAAAAACGTTAGTTGGTGGTACGCTAGGGTCAAGCACCACTTTACTGCCTACACTGGATGCCATTTTTCGTGATGCGAAAATTAAAACACAATTTTACGATTTAGATTTACACTATTCTAGAAATAGTTGGAAACTGCATACTCAGATAGGAACAACTGCCGCAGAGGGTGGCAGTGAACACGATTATTTATTTCGATTTGCTGGCCGCTCCGCAGTGGATTACGAATTCAAAAATAACAGCATTGCTATGAATTTTTTGGATATAGACCCTCGTTCAGCAAGCGCACTGAATACGTTTTCTGATCAATCGAGAGATTGGGTTCGAAAAATGCAAGACAGAGAAATTTTTGGTCAACTAGATTGGGAACACAATTTTAACGCCAACGTATTAAAAAAAATAAAAACAGGTTTTAAATTACGAAAACGAGAGATTAATAACAAACGCATAAAAGGGTCTATCAATACACATTCCGAAAAATGGCAAGATTTAAAATCTTTTGGCTTACAATACGTCTCTCGGGAAGTCTCTCCAAGGCTACATAACGAAACCGCAATAGAGGGAAGCTTACAACAATACGCAATCGTCGATTTCGATCTGGCATCCGAACAGCTTATCCCTCAGCTCAGCGACGATGTATTTATATATCAAGAAGACAAAAGTGCTTTTTACAATATCAAGGAAGGTATTTCCGCAGGTTATATCCTCAGCTATTGGGGAATGGGCTCTCTGGAATCAAATCTCGGTATTCGCTGGGTATCAACCGATCAAGTATCCAGCTTTTTTGATAGAGAAGACAGTTCGGTCTCTCACAAACGCAATTACATTAATATACTGCCAAGCTTAAATATCAAATATTACTTTTCCGATAGGTTATTAAGCCGCTTTTCTGCCGCCAAGGTTATGGCACGCCCCTCTTTTTCAAACCTTTCAGGCAATATCATAGTAGACGGCCAGGAAAACAATGCATCTTCAGGCAACCCCAATCTAAGCCCCTTCAAAGCGAACCAGTTTGACTTAGGTGTCGAATGGTATTTTAAAACTGCATCACTTGCGGCAGCCAACCTCTTTTACAAAGAACTCTCGACTTTCTTAGTCGCAAAATCTGAAAATGAATTAATCGACGGGCAAATCTATAGTGTCTCTCGTCCTTTGAACGCTCAACCATTAGATATGTGGGGGGTTGAACTCCAGTGGCAACAAGATCTGTGGAATAACGTTGGGATAATAGCCAACTACACCTTTACCAATACAAATAGCTCAGAGTATTCCGGTATAGACCAAGTGAACCTACCGGGTAATTCACGAGATCAATTCAATAGCTCTCTCTACTATGAAAACAAACCCTGGTCGGCACGGCTCTCATACAATTATCGCTCTAAGTCGTTTGGAGGCTTCACCGATGGCTCTCAAAACCTCACAAAAGCCTACGACCAATGGGATATATCGTGTAAATGGCTTATCGGGGAAAGGATCGGCCTGTATTTTGAGGGTATCAACCTTGGAAATGAGATTGTGAGTTATACCTCTGCAAGTGGTATCCCCCAGGGGTACTATGAAAATGGCCGACGCTTTACGTTGGGGATAAGGCTCACGACTTGGTGATTTTATAGGAGGAGTCAAAATTTAGACGAAAAAAAGCCGACGGGACGCTGGCAGTTGCATTACCCAATCGGCCAAGAAAAACCTTATAAAATAATATCTGGGACGCATTATACATCATTGTGTAATACGATCCATCATCATTACTGTATATCAAGTATGTTTAATCGTCCATTCGTCGGACTTTTTCACCTATTGACTCTTCAAGAGTAAACAAAAAGGAATCGCCCTCATGAAAAGGTACCATAAACCTTATTTTATTTTAGTGCCACACTTCGCACTTCAGCTCTAAAAGTGCAGTACAAAGATAAAATTCAGTTACGTTTTTATCTAAAAAATGTCATCAAAATATACACTACACTACTTTCAAGACATACTACTTTCAAGATACAAACCGCGTTATTTGGCGCCACGCTATCAACCCGCCTGATACCACTACATAAATAATTATCAGCATTACCTAAGGCATACGTTATTTTTTTGTAAAAGAAAGTTCATCAGCTAACACAATTATTATTCTTTAAGCGGCCAACTACTTTTTTACTTATCTTAGCTTTTTTACTTATCTTAACTATAGATCAAGAGCCTAGCGCTGTTTTATATCAACGTTATCTAAGGTACTTGCTTTAAAAGTATCGGTCAAATCGTGAGGTTTAACTCCATTTGAAACCTATCGCCACCTTTATTTAAGATGTCTACATATGTAATATTTGTCAAAATGGTGTTATCTTTGTCGCGTATTTCTGTAGCTACGGATAGATTCAAAAGATGAAGAGTTTCTCAGATTATCAGCATATCCAAACATTCAAAAATAAAGCTCCTGTATCTAAATCCAGCGTTACCTTAGCTGGAACTGGCCCTAATACCGCAGTTCAAGTACCAGTATTACGCCTACTTAACGACGATTATTTACGACAGATAAAATCTCTTAACGTTATCTCTGGCAGTGTACTCGCGTTCTTTACTTATATTGTCAACGAAGAAAAAGGCGTGAACCTTAAAAAATTTCAACAATATGAACACTACGTAAGACGTTTACACACTATTTCTGCTCAACAACGTATTGCTCGATGGCTATCTGGAAACCATATTTTTGACAATAAATTAATTGGCAAGACTGTTCATTATTTGTTTGGCTTGGAGTTCTGCAATCGGAAACTGAAAGATGTCCCCTACCCTGTCAACTTCTATAGTTATTGTATCAAAAACAAAAGGTTTGAGACTTTAAACTCACAAACATATCCAGAAATGACTTTAAAAGACGTTGGCCAAGCCTGTATGAGTGTGCCTTATTTTCACGGGAAGTATGACTATAACGGAAATCAATTTATCGACCCAATTTTTAGTGGAAGCTATAATTTATTGCGCAATGAATTATTTAAACAAGAAAATAATACGTTATACGTTAATCACAAAAAATCTCAAGAAAGCGGAAACGTTTATTTCTTAACCCCTTTAAAATACCGTTTTCCAGAAGTTCAGATGAAAATAGATTTCTTAAAATTTTATTTTGGCATCACTAACCAAAAAATACTCAAAACTAACGCAAGAATAATCCAAGAGGGAATTATTCACAGCTCTCATTCGTAATTATTTTATTTAAAAGCAAAAGACTATTTTTTTGGAAAGCCGCATCCTTAAAAAAATATTTCCCCTAAACGAAAAAACCAACCTCAAATGAGGTTGGTTTTATAGTTACACGCTATAGGCAGCGGTGCCCTGGTGCCCTACAGTAAGTTGTTTAAAGACCGGCTCTCATAGCACTAACAAGTTCACCATTAGCTGTATCACCATTGGTTTCCCAGAAGAATGCTCCACCTAGACCACGACCATTAACGTAGCTCATCTTACCTGCAAGAGTTGCTGGTGTATCGTATGACCACCAGTTATTTCCACAATGAGCATAGTTAGTACCGCCAACTTGGCCAGTGACAGGGCATGTACCCTTAAGAACTTTGTAGTCCTCAATACCAGCTTCATATGTACCTGCCGCTGCACCAGTAGCCGAACCACCAGGGGCTGCTTGAGTTACACCAGTCCAACCACGACCGTAGAAGCCAACACCAAGAAGTACCTTATTAGCTGGAACACCAAGACCAAGAAGCGTATCCAATGAGTAATCGGAATTGCTTGATGCAGTTGGAATACCGGCATAACTATTAAGTGGTGAATGAGGGGCTGTTGGACCAGTCTGATTCCAAGCACCAAAATAGTCATATGTCATTAACATATAAAAATCTAGGTATTGAGCCGCACCGCCGTAATCAGCAGCAAGAAGCTTAGATTCACCCGCACCAATAGCAGAAGTCACTAATTGGTTACCAAACTTAGCACGTAAGGCTTGTATAAGTACGCGATAGCCGTCGAAACCAGAGGTATCACACGCTAAACCACACTCATTAGGGTATTCCCAATCAATATCGATACCGTCGAAAACACCAGCCCAACGAGGATCATTCACTAAGCCATAACATTGCTCAGCAAACGCAGTAGCATTAGCCGCAGCTTGACCAAAACCACCTGACCAAGTCCAGCCACCGAATGACCAAACAATTTTCAAGTGTGGGTGCTTAGCTTTAAGCATTTTGAACTGACCGAAGGTACCGCGAAGCTCATCAGCTTTATTCCAGTCATTACCAATACCATCCACAGATTCAGAAGCAGCGTAGAATTTCTCGTAATCGGCAAATGAATCACCTATTGCACATTGTCCATTAGTCACGTTACCAAATGCAAAAACGATATGAGTCAGTTTTGCCGCTGTACCGCTAGTATCCAAGTTTTTAACATGGTAGTTACGGTCATAAACACCCCACTCAGTGAAGTACCCTGCTAGCGACTTACCGCCAGAACTACTTGAAGTAGAACTTGAAGATGAGCTAGAGCTGCTAGAGCTTGAAGATGAACTAGAGCTTGAACTTGAAGAAGAACTTGAACTACTTCCACAATCCGCAGGAGAAGTCCATGCATATTGCCACGCCCAACCAATACCAGGCTCGTAAGCACTGCCAGCAGAACACCACCCGCCAACGGTACATTCGTATGAACCACCAGCATTGGTTACCATATCACCAGTATTGTACGTTGTACCTGCTGAGTATGCAGAACATGAGCTGCCGCCAGAAGAACTTGAACTGGAACTTGAAGAACTGGAACTTGAAGAGCTGGAACTTGAAGAGCTGGAACCAATACAAACATCGATCAAAGACCATGATTCCCATTGACCAGAATGAGTTTTTGGATCTTCTAAAGTCCACCAATTTGCTGTGTATTTGCTGCCAGCGCTTTGAGCAGATTGTCCGCCAGTATAAATATCGCTGCTTTGCCACTCAGGTAAGCCAGAGCAATCAACTGCCGCTGAAGCTTGTCCTGAAAGCACAACAGCGCCAGCCGCGATAGCTGTAGCCATTATTATTTTTTTCATTTTGTATTTCCTCTTAATCAAAAGAAGCCCGCGTAGTCTTAGTTTTTATTATTTAGACTTTCGTGCCATTATTTCGGAGACTTATAGGTAAGCTTTGTACCCAAACCACCAAAATTCTTTTCGTCGCTCATTTTATAGTCTTAATTTCGAGTCTATGACGAATATGTGACTTTCGTTAAATCGTTACAAAAGAGTAAAATACTTGATCTAAATTGATTCTTAGCGGGCAAAAAAGCAGCCCTTCGCAAATAATTAAGTCAGTATTTTAAAGGTTCCATCAAGTATCGTGGCATCAGCGTTAAGCCAGTACTTGGGAGGGGCAACATCATCTAATCCAAATCCAAATGTCACTGCTCCAATACCTTAACTTTTGTGCTGTTAATTGCTCCTTTACCAGCGATTATGAACAAAATCTACATGATTATTTTTATTGTCAATGTAGGTCATAACCTGCTGTACGAGCGATGGGTATTTCAAAAACTACAACATCATTAACAGCCATAGATAAAATCTATCACTGTCATTTTTTATCGTCAATGAGATATGGTTAATATTTCCACATTTTGTCCAAATTAATGAAATCCAAAGGAATAAATAAAGTAAGGTATACCAGCAAAAGCATTTTTAATTTCAAATAGAAATTTAAAACAACCCATAATAGATCTATGCGGAATATGCAAATTTATGGATATTCATAAACCTATACAAGTAGGGCCTGTCGATTAGTTCAGCATTCTATTTTTATGAATATAACGACGCCAACACAGCCTGTTTTTAAGCTTGGATAGCTTGGTTCCTGACAACCATCCCTATCGTCAACTCGATCAAGTCATCTCCTTTGCAAAACTGACTTGGCCTTTATTCAGCCAAAGGTCGCATGGTTCCTTCAAGCCGATCTAGGTGAATCCATGGTAGTCCATAGTTATTTTGGTGATTTCCACAAGCGCATAGGCACATCGAGGCTTATGGATGCGAGAGGATTATCCCTGCCCAAACGGTGGCGCGGTCTTTTGGTGATAAAGGGTACTGTGTGGACCCGGCCAAAACCACACTTAAGCGAAAAGGCTGCCATGACGCAACAGTCAAGAAAAATAACATGAAAGGAAAAGATCGACGTAAAGATGGTTGGCTCTCGGCCGTGCGTTCGCCGTATGAGCGAGTTTTTGCTCACCGAAACCGACGTGTCCGTTATCGGGGTTTAGAGAAGGTGCAATTTCAGGTAGGCTTTCGTGCGCTATTTATTGTAAGTTCCTTTCACCAATGATCATATTCAATTTCCATTATTACTGATAGAAAATTCCAATTTTAATATTGTATCAATCAAGCTCTTTTATGCGTGTGGCCCATTCACGAATCTCAAAATTCCGAAAACGTTGTCGTTTTTATATCCATACCATTTTAAAAAGGCCACCACCAGGATGAATCAAGGCGCCTTTCACACTTCGCTAATTGGCCTGTATACATATTGGCTCTACGTTCGACTTTTTTAGCCACATCCCTTAACCATTTCTTACTTTTGTAACTGCCGCGATTGTAGCCTCCATGCCCTTCGTGATAAGCAAGGTACAGGTGGTAGGCGCTCTTCGCTGAGATTCTTGAACGGTTAACGCTAACGCTGTTATACCATGCAATAAAATCTATTGCGTCATCAAAATCATCTCTGTCGGCTCCCGAATGCCCTGTGGATTTTTTATACCATTTCCAAGTTTCGGATTTTGCTTGAGAATAGCCATAGGAGCTGCTTTTTCTTGGTCCGGGGATAAACCCCAGTATTGTTTTTCTAGGCGGTTTGGCCTTGGGAACAAAACGGGATTCTTGATGGATTATGGCCATGTTAATCGCAATGGGGATGCCCCATTTTTTAGATGCTTTTTTTGCGTCTTTGTACCAACCATCCTTTTCATCAAAGATATGACAAAGATTATCCAGGTGTTTAGGCGGAGCACTCGCACAGCCTGCGAGCAATAGCGCACCGCAAACAATGAAAGTAAACCTATAGCGTTTCCAGATTAACATCTTAATGCCCCAAGTAGATGAATGATGGCGTGATGGCTTACAACTGTGCTGATTTAAGTTCCGATGGTTTAAGCTGTGGTGGCTTAAGCTAGTTTCCCAGCTCAGCTAATAATTTCACAAACCCTTCTTCATCGAGAATTTCTATGCTTAGCTCTTCGGCTTTTTTTAGTTTTGAACCCGCACCAGGACCGGCAATTATACAGTGGGTTTTCGCCGAAACACTTCCGGCAACTTTGGCCCCATAGGCGAGAAGCTTTTCTTTGCCTTCACTGCGACTCATGGTTTCAAGGGTGCCGGTCAATACATAGGTTTTCCCCGCCAGTGGGCGAGAGGCTTTTTCTTCTTCGGTTTCCGCAGGCCAATTAACACCAGCGGCTCTAATGTGTTCAACAACGGAAATATGGGTTTCCTGTTGAAAAAAGTCTTCAACATATTGAGCAACCACGGGGCCAACATCTTCTACTTCTTGTAACTGTTCCTTGCTGGCTTCGGCTATGGACTCAATGCTGCCAAAGTAAATGGCTAGGTTACGAGCCGTCGCCTCCCCTGCTTCTCGAATACCCAAGCTGTATATAAACTTGGCTAAACGAGTTTTTTTTGACTCTTCAATAGCTTGAATAAGGTTCTCTGCGGACTTCTCTCCCATTCGCTCCAGATCTGCGACATCGGCCTGCTTAAGATGGTACAGGTCGGCAATGGAATGAATAAGCCCTTTATCGACCAATTGCTCAACCAGTTTGTCCCCCAAACCATCAATGTCCATCGCTTTTCGGCTGGCATAGTGTTTTATCGCTTCTTTTCTCTGAGCTTCACAGATAAAGCCTCCACTACAGCGGGCTATCGCTTCCCCTTCCAGGGTTTCCACTACGGAGTCGCATACCGGGCAATAAGGGGGAAATTCAATCACTTTCGTATCACTAGGGCGTTTTGATTCAATCACAGAGACTATTTGCGGTATCACATCCCCTGCCCGTCGAATAATAACGTAATCGCCAATTTTCACGCCTAAGCGTTCAATTTCATCTCGGTTGTGCAGTGTGGCATTAGATACGGTAACGCCCCCCACAAAAACAGGTTCCAATCTAGCTACGGGAGTGATGGCTCCTGTTCTACCCACTTGAAACTCTACGTCTAACAATCGGGTCATTTCTTCCTGCGCGGGAAACTTTCTTGCTATGGCCCAGCGCGGTGCGCGCGAAACAAAGCCCAGCCTATCTTGCAATTGAATATCGTTGACTTTGTATACAATGCCATCGATATCATAAGCCAGCCTATTGCGCTTTTGTTCTAGCTGTTCGTAGTAGGTTAGGCAGGCATCAATGCCCGTCACAACCTGTGTTTCAGCGCTGGTGAGAAACCCCCATTCACTTAATTGCTGGAGAATTTCGCTGTGTTTACTGGGCAAGCCACCACCTTCTTCAACCAAACCGACACTGTAAGCGCACATGGTCAGCGGCCTAGACGCGGTGATAGAGGAGTCCAGTTGCCGTAGGCTGCCTGCCGCTGCGTTTCTGGGGTTGGCGAAGGTTTTCTCTTCCGAGGCAATGGCCCTTTGGTTAAGTTTTTCAAAACCGGCTTTTGAAATATAGATTTCACCGCGAACTTCTATGCGCTCGGGAAACCCTGAGCCTCGTAGAGCTAGGGGGATACTGCCAATTGTTTTCACGTTTTGGGTGATATTTTCACCTGTATTGCCATCGCCCCGCGTCGCTCCGCGTACCAATTTACCTTTTTCATAGAGCAAGCTAATGGCTATGCCATCGTATTTGGGTTCACAGGCATATTCGATATCCTGGTCGCTATTCAGCCTTTCTGTTAAGCGTTTATTAAAGGCGGTGAGGTCTTCGGAGCTAAATGCATTATCTAAGGATAACATCGGCATTTCGTGGGCTACCGAGGTAAATTCAGTCAGTGGTGCGGCGCCGACTCTTTGTGTGGGAGAGTCCGCTGTTTGCAGTTCTGGAAATTCTTGTTCAAGGGCTTTGAGTTCATGAAAGAGGCGGTCGTATTCTGCATCGGGAATATCCGGGTCGTCTAAAACATAGTATTGGTGATTATGCTCCGCTAACTCGGTTCGAAGCTGGGAGGCTCGTTGTCGTACCAGGTGGGATATGGCTGCCATGTATAAAATTATCTAGGTTAAAGCATTAGGTGTAGAACAAATTAAGTCGAGACTAATTCATATTAAGGGTTAATAGGCTTCGGCCAACCGTCTTTTGCGTTCAAACTCTACAACTCTTTGACGGCCATGTTCAATGGTTTGCTGAGTCATAACACTGCGGTTTTCATCTTTCAGTTCACCGCCTAAGAGTTCAGCAAGACTTTTCGCGGTACGGACCAATACCTCGTAGGCACCAATACTGTCCCCCTCTTCAATACCTGAAATGGGCAGGCTCATAAAAAGGCTGACTCCCGGAGTCGAGAAACTCGACATGGTTGCCAGGTTAAACGTCCCTGGCACCACCATATTTGCCATACTAAACAGCACCACACCTTCACCGCTTTCGTCTGTGTGCCTATGAAAAATATCCATCGCGCCAAACTTCATATATTGCGCCATTAACGCCTCCATTAACGCATCGCCACTAAAGTGCTCTCCTTGCCTGGCCATAATATTAAAAATCAGCACTTCGTCTGGCACATCATTTAACGATGGCTCCCCCTCAAACTCGTCGCCTAAACCTTCGGTTGAGCTAGACTCTAGGATTTTCTCTGCCTCAGAGCTTTCACCTATATCGTCCAAGGAGCCAATAGAGGGTTCGTTGTGGGCCTCAACCTCCTCTTCTACTTGCTCTACTTCTTCTGTAACGGATTCCATTAACATTGGCACCGCCTCTTCCAAATTAAGTGTCACTTGCTCTGGTATTCGCTGTGGCGCACCGATTGTTGTTTTACTTGATTTGAAATTTTCTTTTAACGATTGAGTTATTTTCTGTGCATCTTGGTCGTCTCTTTGCCGAACAACGCGGGCACTCCCCATCGGAAACTCTCTATTGCCTTGCTTTGCATTTTTAATTTCTGAATCCGCTTTCACTGCATTTTTTGAAAGCTGAATATTTTCCATACGAGCATTGCGCATACGACGAATTGCATCGAGTACGATACCAGCAATAAGTAAAATTATGATGACAGTAAGCCAATCACGCATGATGTTTATCTTTCTCCACTCTTTTTTATCCCACTTTACTTTTATCTAAGCAATATAGCCTGTTTTTCTAAGCTTCTTTTTCTAAGCTTCGGCCAATTCTGCTGCGGCCTCTACATCAACCGTTACCATACGAGAAACACCCGGTTCGTGCATGGTAACCCCCATTAATTGGTGAGCCATTTCCATAGCAATTTTATTATGGGTGATATAAATAAATTGTACCTGCGACGACATCTCTTCCACCATTCTTGCGTAGCGGCCTACGTTGGCATCATCCAGGGGCGCATCAACCTCATCCAACATACAAAATGGCGCGGGGTTGAGGCGAAATATTGAAAATACCAAGGCAATGGCGGTCAGTGCTTTTTCCCCACCGGACAATAGATAAATGGTGCTGTTTTTCTTCCCCGGTGGACGAGCCATAATTGCTATCCCAGTATCCAGCATATCTTCGCCGGTTAATTCCAAATAGGCGTGTCCTCCACCGAACACTTTCGGGAAAAGCTCTTGCAAACCATTGTTAATTTGATCGAACGTTTCTTTAAACCGGGTACGTGTTTCTCGATCTATTTTCTTAATGGCGTTTTCTAGCGTTGCCAAAGCTTCTTCTAGATCTTGGTTTTGTGTATCTAAATAATGCTTTCGCTCAGATTCCGTTTTGTACTCATCGATGGCTGCAAGGTTAATTGGCCCCAACCTAGAAATACGGTTACCGATTTTAACCAGCTCTTCTTCCATAGTACTTTCAGAAACATCCTCACCCAAGCTGGCAATGACCTCTTCGAGATCAAACTCTTCATCCTCTAGCGATTTTTTCAGACCTTCACTTTTTACATCCAAGCTTTTTGCTTCCAGCCTAGCGGTTTCTAAATTATGACGCACGACCGATAGGCTTTGTTCCACTTGATGTCGAATTTTTTCCGCATCCCGCATGGCCGCTTCGACAGTTTCCAGCGCCGCCCTTGCTTCTGTCAGTTCCTTTTCAACCGCAATACGTTTTTCCAACTGTGCTTCTAGCTCTAACTTGCTCTCTTCCACCGGCTCGCTATTATCGGCCAAGCTATCTTGTAGTTGTGTCTTGCGCTCCTGCATTCGCTGCATTTGATCTTTTAAGCGCTGTACGCCTTGACGAATCGAGCCCAACTGCGTTTTTACCGATTGAACACGCATGGCGAGTTCGTGGGATTTATCTTTATCGTGGCGCGCTTTTTGGCGGGCCTCATCCAGTTTGCTACGAATGGAGTCTCGCTGGCTAAGTAGGTTTTCACGCTCGACCGTATCCGTTTCCATCGCTTCAATCGCCTCTTGCAGCATAGACCGCGCGTCTCTGAGGTTTTCCGCTTCCTGCTCCATTTGCTCCTTGGCTTCTCGGATATCTCTATCGGTGCGCTCTCTTCCCTCAAGCACCTGTTCAACCTTAGCCTTGCGGGAGCTAACGTCACCCCGCAACTCACCATATTGACGTGATAACCCACCCGCTTCCCGCCGGGTTTCGTCACGCTCTTTTTCTTTATCTAACAATTGGAGCTTGGTTTGTTCATACTCTGCAACGATATTGTCGGCACTTTCTTCCAACTCAACAATGTGCAGTTCGAGGCTTTCAAGCTCTTTTTGACGAGCAATCACACCAGACTGGCTGTCCTCTTCTTTGGCCACCTTTAACCAGTTGGGGCCAATCCATATTCCATCGCGGGTAACGATAGACTCAGCGGGTGCTAACTGCCCTCTAAACTGGCTCACCTGCTCTAGATTTTCCGCAAGGTAAATACCCGCAACCATGGCCGAGAGGTTAAAAGAAGATTCTAATTTGCCCGCTAAACACTCCAAAGAGATCGAGCTAGTACTGACCGCTTGTATATCCGACTTAGCCAATATTGTCAGCTCGCCGGCATCAAAACTCGCTAATCTAGAGAAAAACTCATCGAGACCACCGTCACTGCATACCGCCTGCAATGAGCTGCCAAGTACCACCTCTGCGGCCTTATCCCAGCCCTCTGAAACCGATAGTTTTTCGGCTAAACGAGGGTAATCACCCAAGCCTTCGGACTCCAACCATTCACCTAATGCGCCTGAAGAACGCCCAAGGGCAGCCTCCTGTAATGTTTCCAGTGACGCCCGCCGACCTTTCGAGGTTTGCAGAATATCTCGCACCTTATCGCGTTCATCACCTAGCTGGTGCTGCTTTTCTCTCAGGTCATTAACCTGATCAGATAAACGCTCAACCGATTGGTTTTTTCCTTCTAAGGTTAGCTCCAACGTTGCCAGCTCTTCATCAAGCTCGTTGATTTCTTCTTCAACATCGCCAACAACCAAGCTCTCTTTCTCGGCTTCAAGTTTCTCTATTCGTTGAAGTAAACGGGACTGAACCTGTTCTAGATACTTAATACGAGACTGCTGAACTTCTGCCTGCTGACGAGGCTCAGCCGCTTGCTGGTTAAAATTATCCCACTTTTGCTGCCAGCCCTGCATGGACTCTTCGGCTTCCATCAATAGTGAGCCAGACTCCTCTTCAGAACACTTTATCTCTTCCAAATCAGGCTCTATTTCAAGTAACTCGGCTTCCCAGCCCTCCGCTTTGTGTAAATCTGTACCTAAATGCTCTTCAGCCTCTCTACAGTCTCGCTCAGTTTGCTCAAGGTCCACTTTAAGCTGGCGCTCTCGCTCTTGGGAGTGCTGAATAAACTGTTCGACTCGGGCAATCTCCGCCCCAATTGAATAAAAACGCCCCTGAACCTCATTAAACTTATCGCCCAAATCTGTGTACTGGGTGCGGTATTTTTCAATTTCTGAATCTTGGTGTACCTGGTCGGTTACGCTTGCTTCAACCTTAAGCTCCAACGCTTTAATTGCCGCGTATTTAACCTCTAATTCTTCAACCAAAATTTTGTATTTCAGACCTTGTAAGTCCGCTTTTAATTGACGTTCTTCTTTTTTGAATATCGTGTATTTTTCCGCCGCCTGTGACTGACGCTCCAAACGGAGTAACTGGCGCTCTAACTCTTCTCGAATATCGGTTAAACGCTCTAGGTTTTCTTGAGTTCTGCGCATACGGTTTTCCGTATCGCGGCGGCGTTCTTTGTACTTGGAAATACCAGCCGCCTCTTCAATATATACCCGCAATTCTTCCGGCTTGGCTTCGATCAAACGAGAAATCATGCCCTGCTCAATAATTGCGTAACTTCGCGGACCAAGACCTGTACCCAAGAATATATCGGTAATATCACGCCTTCGACATTTACTGCCGTTAAGGTAGTAAAAATTTTGTGCTTCGCGGGTTACTTTTCGTTTGATCGAAATTTCAGAAAAACCCGCGTATTCCCCAACAATGGTTCCATCACTATTATCAAACACCAATTCAATAGACGCTTGCCCAACAGGCTTGCGACCACCCGACCCGTTGAAGATAACATCGGTCATCGCCTCACCACGCAGGTTTTTTGCGGAAGACTCCCCCATAACCCAGCGAACAGCGTCAATGATATTAGATTTACCACAGCCATTAGGGCCAACTACCGCGCAAAGATTACTTGGGAAGGAGACAGTAGTGGGGTCTACAAAGGACTTAAAACCCGCTAATTTAATACATTTCAACCGCATAGACTGTATTCGCTATTTCTATCTTTACTAATGGGGGTATAGGAAGCACTAAACAACCTCGCTCAAACAGCCGGTGATTCTACACTTTTGCTGAGCGTGAAGCATCTAATCTTGGGGGCAATAGTGCCAATTGACTGGTTTACCGAACCTTATGGAAGCTGTTCTTCAATAACAAGAGAAACCGCTTTGGATTGGTCCGCTAGAATAATAGGCCCAGCCGTTGCCTGCCAATCACCACTTTGCGGTATCGCACTGCCGTTCTTAGAGATACGCGCCACTAACTCCACTTGAGGAAAACTTGTGAGATCCATCCCTTGCGCCATAGACATAGAATCATCGAGACGAACCTTTAATGGCAAATCGGCTACAGTGATTTTTTGAATAGCCAGAGGCATTTTCGGCCCCTGCCAAGCTCTTGCATAGACAAACACCACATCGCTATCAGAGGGTGGCTCTGCCAATTTAAACAGTTTCTTTGACAAGGATACTTCCACCTTCACTGAGGCCGAGGAACCTGCCCCCTTATCCGTACCATTCGCATTCGGTTCCTGCTGCGCTAAAGCCGCTTTGGCACTCGCTATACCATTGGAAAATACTTGAGAACCGGAAGAGCGAGGGTCCAATAACGTCACGGCTTTTTGCCAGTAGCGTATCGCCTCCTCATAGCGCCCAGACTGAAATGCATCTATCCCCGCCAAACCAAGTGCCGTAGGCATATTGGCATCCTGCTCTAAGGCTTGCCGAGCAAACTCCCTGATTTCGGGAGTAATCGTATTGCCCGCTCGTAAAAACAACGCCTGCGCCAATTCAGCCATAATGCGCGGGGAATTGGGCTGTAAATTTAATACGGTTCGGTAAGCCCGCACACTCTCTTCGTAGTCCCCATTTTGCGTTGCCGTTACTGCGAGTAAATACCAATTCTGAGCATTATCGGGCTTGGACTCCAGCCGTGACTGAAGGTTTTCAATAAGTTGAACCCGTTTTTTTTGCTCGGGTTCTGGGTCCTGCTCAAGCATAAGCTGCTGAGATTGCAGATAAATATTCCAATCCGAATAAGCCCCTATTTGGAAATAAATCACTAAAGCAATAAGGGGAAGAAGTACCGACAAGGCAATGACCGGAAGACGGCTGCGGAAACTCGCTACAATCGGCAGCTCTGACTCAGAACGAAATTCAGCATTCTCAGAAACCAACGTTTTTTCCAGGTCGATTTTTAAGGTTTGAAACTCAACGACTTCTATCTCTCCACGGCTATGGGTTTCTTCAAGGTCTTTTAAGTGATCCCGAAAAACAACGGTATTCGCCTCCCCTCGCTCATCATCACCAAAATAGCTACGCAACCTATGCTGTGAGAAAAAAGTAGGCCAAAGTAAAAACACTGCGGCTAACCCACTCAACCCCAAAAAACCTTGCCAAAACTCCATAGAAGCCTCTAAATGTTAAATTGATACTGACCCACCAGCAAAAAGAGAAATAACCAATACATACCTATTGCTAGAGGCTGTCAAAAATCTTACGTTTTCCACTAAAGAAACAGGTATTATTTTTTTTCATTATCACTCTCTGAATCGAGCCAGGAAGCTAGCTGCTCTTGTTCCAGCTCATTAAGCTCCACGTCCTCTTCAACGGGCTGCTGTCGTCGCCGAAGTAGGATTATAAGAAACACAACAACGCCAATTAAAAGCAATAAAACCGGCGCCCACCACAGGACAATCGTATTTGCTTGAACAGGTGGATTATAGAGGACAAAGTCTCCATACCTATCGACAAGGTAACGTTTAACTTCCCGGTCTGTTTTTCCCTCTTGAATAAGACGTGCCACTTCTTTACGCAAGTCAATTGAAATTTGCGAGTTAGAGTCCAACAAATTTTGATTTTGGCATTTCGGGCAACGAAGCTCGGTAGCCAATTGCTGGTAGCGAACACGTTGTGACTCCGTATCAAACTCAAAAATACCCACCGCACTATACGTATAAACAGATAAGCAAGAGATAAAAACACAGCATATCGCTTTAGTTTTGAACTGAAAGTTCAAAAAGAAACCAAATCTAATCTTCATTGTCCCACCAAGTTAAACAGCAGATAGTAGAGTATCAAACTATTATCCTAGAAATGGCAGTTAAACGCGAAAAAGATGCGTAAGATATTGATGTGCTGAGTGAAGAGTAAAAACCTGTGGTCACCTTATTGGTGATGAGTCGTTTTTACCCTTTGCTAGGTGCGCCAAGAGCTTGCGTATACTTTCGTGATGTAACTGCGGTTTCTAGGATTATATCAACCAAGCCCATAATTGGCGCCAACTTATCTGCCCTCAAAACAACAAAGAAAGCCAAAAGTCTAAACTAAATTACATTAAATCGACCCTCATACGCGAGAAAACATTGACCCCCATAGGAAATTCATTACAATAGCCGCCTCTTTCAGGGTGGTTAGCTCAGTTGGGAGAGCGACGGCCTTACAAGCCGTAGGTCACAGGTTCGACCCCTGTACCACCCACCAAATCCTTTGACACGGTTTTGGACAGAAAGAAACTACTGCGGCCCGGTAGTTCAGTTGGTTAGAATGCCGGCCTGTCACGCCGGAGGTCGAGGGTTCAAGTCCCTTCCGGGTCGCCATATACAGAAAAGCTCGTACTGCAAGGTACGGGCTTTTTTTATGCACGATTTTTGAGGACGTAGAATATGAGAAGAGGGTTCATTCATTCTTCTGAAAAGAATTAACAGTAAACGTCAATCCAACTGCTGTAATCCAATACATTAAAATCCTCAACATCGCTGGCCCCGGCTTCGCGGTAGCCGCCGCCAATATCGGAATGTACCCCTGGAGAAAATATTCTTCGCCTTTACCCAGTGTTTTTGCCGAGGCGATATCCGTTAAGGAAAAGCATACGCGATGCTCTTCTGCCGCCGCAAAACCGGCATTGCTATCCACTTTAAATTTGGGTTTTTTGGGTAGCAATGGGGCCCCATCTTTTTTAACGTGTCTTAATAACGGTTAGTTATTTCTTTTTGATTAACAAGTTCTGCACATTCCTCTTGACTCTTGGTGTAAGCGTAGTTCTTATACATTAACCACCTGTATGATACTGCTTCACACACAATATATTTGCGCTTTTCAATAATTTTGCTTATCGAAAAATGAGCGATTTGAGGAAAAATGAACATTATTAGAAGGCCAACAATTACGCCTTTTATCAAAATCGGTTCTATTTTCTCAGGCACTTTTCTGGAGTAGAGGATAAAGTATACGGCCCCTACGGAAAAAAATGAAGCGCTGATACCTCCACCGAGCATATACATGGCACCTTTATTAAAGGTAATAACCGCTTGTGAATCAATCAAGGCTGATATCGATGCAGTAATGCTAACGAAGAACCATATGGGGCCAAATATAGCCATTGAAACAAATAGCAGAACACCAAATATTCTAGTGAATAACGACGGATTTTCTTCATCATTCATCAGAAAACCCTAGGCTTGCGTGATAAAAACCTTTCTAATGTGTGTTTAGCCATGTTTATAACAATAACTCTTGCGGACTCTAAAGCATAATCAACAATATCTCCTGCTGTATTAGCTATTTGATTCTCCGCATTCTGCTTTGCCCTTTCGATATATGAAGTAATCTCGCCCCCAACTTCGTCCAGGCCGACTATGACCTTATCAGTTATCCCGTAATGTTCATCTATTACACTTAATGCCATGGATGTTAAAACTCCGACAACAACTACCGCTACGATTGGGCCTATCGCAATTGCAAAAAAAGCGCTGGTGAAGGAGGCTGCAACTATCGATGCGCCAGTTGCTATACCCACTTTAACCACGTCTGTTGCAAGTGAACCAATCAGTTGACTAAGTGTAGCCTCATCGGTCAGGAAATAGTTGGCTACACGGTAAGCCGAAAGTAAAACCACCGAAAGAATACCGCCTGATTTGGCAGCGTGTACAGCACCAGCCTTACCCAACCCCATGGTAATCACTTTAGGGTTTCTTATCCCATATTTTGTTCCTGTCAGAACTTTCCTCAAGCTGGGGTGGCCTTTTAGGATGATATGCGGCTTTCCGCCGTAAGTTTTAACATAGGCTTTTGTCGCGAACCCGCCAAGATCTCCTACTAATTTGCTAAGGGTTCTTAGATCATCCGCCGAAGCGTAATAGCTAGCGCCAGTTTCCGTTTTGCTTTTTATCTTCTGCCATGCTTTTTGAATGTGGGTCATTCTTCCTTTTGGCGACGATTTTACAACGGCATCCATTTCTTCAATAGAAACAATAAAGACTTCATGCTTGTTTGACTGGATTTTTTGCTTTAATTCTTTCTTTTCTTGCTCTGGAAGCATAGCGATCTTCTCCTTGGGTTGTGTATGTTAGGTATATTGATATCCTTTGGTCTGACTTTTTTAGAGGCGAATTCACCAAGCGAAAACGCTCATGCATAGCGGGCTGGGTGATTTTATTTTAGTCAAGCGTTTCATGGCAGTGTCGCCACTACGGTGCTTCGTGCATTGCCTATGAGGTCGAGCCTCCAGATAAAGGCGCGCCGATCGTAACACAACGTATTGCGTCAAAAGTCAGCATTTAATCACAGTAAATGAAAGAAGATGCACCACAGCAAACTGCCTGTATAGGCTTGTGCCGCAATGAGTTTTATGGCAACAAGTCGGGTAGAGAGTTGTGCCTTGTTTGTCGTGTGGTAAAATTTGAGGGAGAAGGGCAGATATCGTTGACTGGTGTTTATGGGTGGTCACGTCGGGATAGTTCAAAAGTACTTAATGTGGACTTATAAATTGATCGGCTATTTTGATTGTTCGTATAAGGCATTGATTTATAAGCGGTTATTATATTTATAAAATATAGCTCCTGCGTTCCTGCAACAGGCATACAGAAACCTCCAGACCTATCTCTTCTGCACTAAAAACGCGGTTCGCAAGAACCTCTACGGATGAAAGGGGTTTTGGTGATGAGTTAATTGAACAGGTGTTTTGCCTTGAGGCGTGCTTTCCCCCGCGATTGTCGCAAGTACCACGTAGCTATTTATTTCTCCTGACGTTATTTCTCCTGTTGAGAACGATTCTCCATTTTGAGTGGCATGGATGTCCGTATCGGGCGAATGCCGCTCTGAGTGAGGGCTTGAGTCCTTCATAATTTCGCAAAACTCCTATTTCATTTGGGATGTGCTTAGTAATGTGATGCTAAATAAACTCTAACGATGCATAAAAATTCGACCTAGGGCCTCTTTGCTGCTTCTATAACCAGCCTAATTATACCGACCTAAAAACACCTGCCCCGCGAGAAACAAGTGCTTTGGGCGTTCGGTTCTTTATGCATAATTAGGGTAAGCAAGGTAAATCTGCAAACCTAGATGGGAGAGCGACGGCCTTACAAGCCGTAGGTCACAGGTTCGACCCCTGTATCCTTTGACACGGTTTTGGACAGAAAGAAACTACTGCGGCCCGGTAGTTCAGTTGGTTAGAATGCCGGCCTGTCACGCCGGAGGTCGAGGGTTCAAGTCCCTTCCGGGTCGCCATCTTTAGTAACTCATAGTTACTCATTAGTAACAAAATCAATGACTTACGATTACGGGGGAATGCGCATTCCCCCTTATTTCCCCGTTACCCCTCATTAAATTGGACTGGACAACCCACGGACATAAAAAAGCCAGCACGTTAGCTGGCTTTGTTTGTCATATGAGCTTTGGTTCGTTACTTATAATAGCTCGTAAGATACTTTTAATGCGTCTTTGCCAAATACAGGTGTGGCTAATTTATCAAGTTTTTCATGGATAGCGCTTACTGTCATAATGTCGTTAGCGTACATATGTGTTAGATCGTCGTCACCCTCTTCATCGGCTTCCACCTTTTCGCGGCACGCTTCTTTAAACTCATTCAATGCATGCAAGATGTACCTAACGTCATCGGAAGTCAAATCAACCGAGACGGTTCGAATAGTTGTCATGCTGTTCTCTCCATGCTGCCATCTTTCTTAATTTTTAGGTATTTGCTGCACTTGATACCCATTTTCTCCAGTAAACCTTTGTATTCATCTAAAGGCATATTTCGTGTTGGTGCTAAGGTATAATGCTCGGGCTTTTCATCGTCAATAAGCTTTAGACCCATTTCGACATTTGTACCTTTTTTAAACAACCAAGCATACCCTGCTAAACCTTCATTCTTTAGTCCTTCGAGGGTAAAAACACTTACACCTTTACCATTAGCAATAACGATTTTGACGCCTTTCATTTCATACACATCAATCTCACCACCACGAATAGCGGTGAGCTTGTGTGAACCCGATTGCCTACGCGGTATACTTCTTCGGGAAAATATAAAAATCTTTTGCAATTATAGCCACGATTATTTCCTTTAGTGAAAGTTAAAAAACTCTGATTTTATTTGTCTTTATACATATCTGCGGATACTACCAAAGATCAAGAACCGCAAGGCTATAGTAATATTCTTTTGTGCATTAACGCACAGTCTGACTAGCCCTTGGCATTCGAGGCTCATCATTTTGGGGGAGCTTCGCAAACCGGATGTACCTATTCACAAGCATCTTAGCAATCCAAGTAGGCGCCCTGCACAGCCCACCATAGGCTGTGCTCCGAATTGCGGGGTTGCATTCCCGACCAGATTTGTATCTGGCGATGGCACTCTAAATAACCGTTTGATAGCTGCCAATCGGATAAGAGGCATACAATGCCAGCATGCGAAATGGCACACTATTGCGCGTTTTTACTTTACGTTAAGGGTGTTGTGGTATACGGTTTGCCGCCAAGATTTAGCGATTTAGGAATTGAAAAAAAGTATCCACCTTCTAAGAAGGTGGTTTTGTAATTACCCCCTTGAAGGGGGCTAAAAGCAGCCCTCTTAGAAGGCTGCTGGTGTTACCCCACTAATTTTACAATTAATGAAATCCGAGATTTACGCTACGCAGTTAAAAAGGAATACTTTTGGGGTGGTAAGTTGTGGACTCAGAGTTATTTTGTGGAGACGATAGGCAACGCTAGCGAAGATGTCATCCGCAAATATGTACAAGATCAGCTTAAGGATATGAGTGTCGACGAAGAGAACAGTCGGCAGCTCGGATTGTTTTGAAACTCGGTCGCTTGCAACCGAGAATTTTATCATACTTACGTATGACTTCTTCATCTATACCAACCGTGTCGACGCAATAACCTCTCGCCCAAAAATGATTCCCCCAATACGGCTTGTGTTTTAGATAAGGAAACTGTCGGAATATTTGTATAGCCGTTTTCCCTTTAACTGTACCCATTAACTTCGACACTGATTCTTTCGGTGGCATCGAAACCAGCAAGTGAATATGGTCACTCTGAACATTCAGTTCCTTGACTTCACAACCCATTCGCCCGCAAGAAACAAGTGCTTTGGGCGTTCGGTTCTTTATGCATAATTAGGGTAAGCAAGGTAAATCTGCAAACCTAGAAAAGCAACTGTTACGCTAACTTTTGCCAACTGGCACACAACCCTTTTAAAAAAACCTTAGATTTGGATAATAACGACAACTTTAGTTTGAGATGACTCGCTGATATGGTTTGCCATTTTCCTACCAAAGAGAATGGCAATAAGCTATATAAGCCGCTAACCAGAGAAAAAAGATACCAGATTTACTGAATAGAGCCCCTTCAGCCTAGACACGGCAGTTTCATATTCGCCTATTGCGAAAAAATACGATATTCGTTTGCAAGGTAAAAAATAACAAGGCTATCTACGGAGGAAAAGCTTGGAGTGGGGAGTAACATACTGATTTTATTCGTTATTTTAGTTTGGCGCGAAAAATGCATATGTCGGAGGTAATGTCTTACTATTCAGAGAGTGAATGCAATGTCCCCCAAATTTGCGATATATACACTGCCACTATTAATCTCAATTGTCTCCTGTGGTGGAGGTGGAGGTGGTGGTGGAAGCGGTGGCAGCGGCGGAGACACCGCAGCACCTGAAGCAGCCCCCTCGGAGCAAGACCCAACAAGTCAAAGCTCTTATCCAGAATCGGACACAATAGATGTGTCTGAAGTGGTTGAAGAACCTAAAGAAAATACAACCAAGCTCGCAGATAATCCTATTGACTCTACCCAAGAGATTACCGTGTTTGATGGCTATTCTCTCAAGGTTAATATGGATACGATTGAATTATCTGGCCAGGAGCGGTTTATTAAGGTTGTGGAACAAAGTGGTGCAACGCTATTTTTAGGGAAGATACACAATAGCGGTACGGTTACGTTACCTTTTCATCTCAAACCCAGCGCGTTTCCTTTACACATTTCCTTTTTTTCTGAATCACCATCTGACCAAATCATAAACAGGATGATCGATCATGAAAGTATTTAGCACCCCGACTAATTTATTCAATACGTTAATCATGTGTATCGGCTTGCTAGCGATTTTCTCCGTACAAAGTTTGAATGCCGAAGAACTTGAATCAACAAGACTAAAGAATACAATCTCACACGGAACAGGTGATATTAATGTGTTAAAAGGTCAAGGGAATAAAACCATTGCTGCCGCAACATTGGAACAGCTTAGGCAGCAAAATAACGGCGACCTCGTATTGGGTGTGGATATTAATGAAGCCGCAAATGGGTCCGAAAAGGCAACGACTCAAGGTGTCGCAATCGATACACTTACTCTTACGATTACGACATTAGACGGGGTAAACGAATATACGGATTTCTCTACAGAAACAAAAAGTTTATTGGCTCGAACGAGTGAGACATCTAGGCAATACTACTATACCCTCATAGGTCGAACCGGCTCGAACAATATAGTCGGTAGCGGATTAAATGGAACCTCATTTGATGCAACTCTGAGAATCCCAGTAGACATCGATATCAGTACGGCCACAAGTGTGCAGCTCGACATTACACTATTGGAGACAAACGGCGATTTAGGTGATCCAGAGGAATTCTACGATTACAGTGCAGGGTTTGAGGATCTTGCGGTTCTCATATCCTCTGACGTCGAATTTTTAGATGACCAAGCCGCTGGGCAAAGTGAGGCTCCGCTTGTGGTACTTACGGATACCCAGACAAGTGTTTCGAGTAGAGCCTACTACCCCTCTTCAGATAGTTATTATCTTGTGGGTTATGAAGACCAATACCCCAACCTCGGTGACTATGATTTCAACGATCTCGTTGTTGCTTACCGAGTAACCTTTGGCCTCAACGACGCACTCGAAGTACTGACTGTAAGCGGAGAGGGGTATTTGGTTGCACGAGGCGGGTCCCATGATCATGATTGGCACTTACGCATTGAGCTACCAGAAGGGTCCCAAGCTGGCGGTACATACCAACTTTATATCCCCGAAGGAACCACAACGGGTGATGAAATTATCCACAATATCGATACAACAAATGGATTGGATATTACGGTCTACAGCGGTACCACGACATTATTCGTTGATCCCGCCTCGGCGTACGCCAATACTCTTTGGAATGGAACCGAGATGCTCGGTCATAGGTTTTCCTTTGAAATAACACTCGATACCAGTGTTCCCCTCGGACAAATGAGTGAAGCACCTTTTGATCCGTATTTATATGTCTATAACACCAATTACGAAATCCATTTGGAGGGAAACGCACCTGTCATGCCAAATTCAAACAATATTAGTAATGGACACACCTCGTTTATGGATATAAATGGTTACCCTTTTGCGCTTATATTTCCAGAGGATTGGCGATTCCCATATGAATATGTAGATATAGGTGAAGCCTACCCCGACCTTATCGAATATATACAATCCAACCGTACTAGCAAACAAAATTGGTATATGAATGGCGTTGAGTCGGGAATATCCAAGCGTACAAAAAGCGATTGGGCCTGGTAGCCCTATTCGATGTCACTCATTAACAAGAATGTCACAACCGTACGCCGAAATACATTAAACCTACCTGTAGGTTGAAAAGCCGGAGGCGCCTTCCAACATTTACCGCATAAAGGGTGTGATGTTTGTTGAATTTATTTGCAAGGAAAAGCTTAAAAGAAATAATGCAATTGCCCAAGCTCAATACCTTTGGCTTCTGAGTAAATCACATTCACATCTTTCGTTGGGTCGGCAGGCGTATAGCCTTCGTATTTCAAGTATCCAGGAAGCTTACCTTCTTTTTCGCCAGTGAAAATATCACCTCTAACTCGCTGGCCAAATTTAGTATGCCACTACAGTTTCAAAGCCGAGCAAGGCAGACATGCCTCTTTCAGGTCACTTTTTTTGGTTTTGATTTGTCTGGAAGCAAGCAGGTGATGAAGCTTATCAATCGTATGATGAGCATTCTCAATAGAAATGGTGTAGTTGGATTCTGTCATAAGAATAACCTTTCTCAGTCACAGGCTCTTTTAGTGGTGTAGCCTTCCCCGTTAGCCAATGAAACAGTGAGCCTGTCAATGGATTAAAAGATCATTCCTTGTTACTTAAAATCAACTCGAATATTTGGTCAAACATATAACCCTCTCAACTAATTAAATTAACGCCGCCATAAAAATAGACTTTTGTATTCTTCACCTTACATATCTTCTCAAAGCTGATTTTGAAATGTTTTTATTAACGCAATAATCGCCCCAAACTCCGGCTGCTCATGATAGTAAAGGCTATGCGTATTTTTATAAGCCTGCTCATACTCTTTATATATTGAAACATCACTCAAGAGAAATGCTTCATTCTCGGCAATCACCGGATTATCCCCACCTCGAAAACGTTTTTCTTTATGCGCTTTATAGTCATCACTGCCAATAAACGCCAAAACACTTGGCTTTTGTAATAGACAATATACATCGTAATAATGGCGCATAAAATTGGCGGGGAATGTGCCCTCTTCACGCTGCTTTCTGTATTTAGTCGAAATAGTTTGCAGCTTCTCCACCAAGGTATAACCCGGATGGTAACAAGCCACATTGGTAGCACGATTATCAACAACCTCAACGAGTGTCGAGGCGTAATCATAAGCCCATGAGCTGATACCTACCGACTCATTGGGCGCAACATCATCAAAACCTACTTCTAGAAGTATCCCATCTTTCAAACCTTCCAATACCGCGCTTGATTGCTTGTAATGCAATCTCACGCCACCACTGCGGAATTTCGCATCATCGAACTCTTCATCACGGCGTACCTCCTCAATACCATCAATGGCTATCGAGGCTGCCAGCCAATCATAAAAGGCTTTGCGCGTCTCACATTGAGCAGGCTTATTCTGATTGCGCCCCGTTTTCACATCCATATCAGCAGGCGGCTCAATACGTATATCAATATCTTCTGAAAACCGATCAATAATACCGTAGCCTTTGGAAAGGGATGTGCCGCCTTTTAGCTCGAAGGTAAAGCCCAACTGTTGCAGCCCATACAAGCAGTGCATGATCCAGTAATCTTTCTCAACCAAAACTGGCTCTACAGAAAGTTTATTGCCAACAATACGGATCAACTCGCCAAACTCATGGTGATTGTGCAGGAAGTCCTTATCCATAGCTCAACTCACTTTCAGGCAGAACATCAGCAAAGAATTTTTTAGTACCCACCTTACCGTAATAGCGCACCGCCCTTCCAAGCGCACCCTGATCAAATGAATACACCTTGCTCTTCACACGCTCTTTCACCATGGAGGTATTTTCTGCCAATCGATCAAGGTTATTCACTAAATCAACCAACAGGAACTCTTTGCTTAAGGTTTCTGGCAAGTCCGGTTTGACGCGAAAATCAAACATGCGACTGCCCAACTCATAGTGACCGTGCCGCTTGTGATTATAAACAACGGCTTCGTTGTATAGCTGAGTTGTACCGACCCCTAGTGCGTTATAGATATTAGGAGAGGTAATCAGAAAGCGGTCATCTTTCAAGAATGCTCTGACAAGCGCTTCATCTTCTGCTGGCGCTGTACCAAATGTTGTCTTTTTAGGATAGTGATATAGGCCACCTTTAAGCTTGACCAACGTGCCATCGTCAAGCAATTTCTTGATATGACGATCCACAGCATTTGACCACTGCGCAAGCTGCGCCCGCCTATATACCTGACCGGGTTGCATCTGTTGTTTAAGCTCATCTGCTTTCGACATCTGACACGCCTCCATCTATAACCCTACCATCCGCACAAATTTTAAGCAAGTATTTTCATTGATAATTCATGCACATTAAATAACACATATGCGGGATTGCCACTGACCTGAATTATCTTGGACAATCTATCTGTTCCCACCGCTAGTAGCATTTGAAACTTCGAACACTCAATACCGGACAACAAAATTTGATCAAAAGGAATTATCTTGGACACACATATATAAGTATCTAAAAAACTGGATGACTCGATTTAATGGTGTTGCCACAAAATATTTGGAGAATTATTTAGGCTGGAGGCGAATGTTAGAAAGATCTAAAACTGAATTATCCGCTAAGGAATTGTTACAGCGTGCCTTGGGGGAAAGACACCAACAGCTAATGCGAACATAGCCATATATATCCATATAAAATTAAATTATGGATTATTCTTATGCCAACACCACGGAAAGCCCTAACCTCCCTTGACACAACTTCTTACTATCACTGCGTATCACGCTGTGTAAGGCGCGCTTTCCTATGTGGTAAGGACGAATTTTCTGGCCAGTCCTACGAACTGTTCTGGTCAACCATTACCGGACACTTTTATTGGTAAATTTTCATACTCAACCGGCGACATATCATTATTAGCCGAATGCAATCTATCCACATTGTAATATTTCATATAATCCGCGACATCTTTTTTAATATGCTCACGAGTAGATTGGTGAACCTTCAGTATCCAATCATGTTTCAGACTACCAATACTATCTTGGACACACATATATACGCTCCATATATACGGCTTCTTAGGTTTCTCTTCTATAGGTGTGTGTCTTATTTAATCTACCCCAAATCCCTCGCCAATATTAAGCCCCATATTCGATTTACCGACTTGGCATATATTTTTGATAACTCAGACGAGGAAGGTTATGAGCAGGTTGCTAGTTTTAAAAATGGCCTTTTATACAAGATGGGGAAATTGCCGGGGTTTTTAAAAGGTTATGTTTGAAGTTGCTCCTACACACCTCGGTAAACGCTCCTACATTAATCCACCTCGGCCCGCCCCCTTGGGCATCACTGCTGTAGCGGTATGCTACAAGATAAAGGGGATACGATAATTAAATCGATATTGTGGGATACCGAGGTAGCGCCTTTGTTACTTGAACAAAAAGTGCCATCACGTACCCCAGCACTTAAGTATGAAGTAAGAAAGCCCAAGCCTACAACTTTTTACTACGTGTTTTATTCTCGTTTTCATTTAATTTTTTTAAAAGTGGCAACACCAAGCCATTCATTTTAAACATTAGTATGATTGTCGGTCAATTGCGGCGAAAAATGCGAACTAACCATTTCTATTTACGCCTTCAACAGCAATAATGCGCGCCAAAATAATAGTACATATCTCTATCATGTATCAGAGATAGTCACATTCTGGAGTCTAATTATGAATTTTCCTCATCCGCGCATTGATGTATGCGCGCGGACTTTGTTCGCCCTTATTTTGTGTACATTTATGCACCCTGCCTTCGCCGCAGCTCCGGGTGCGCCTACCATTGATTGGATGGAATTAAATTATTCCTTCATCACTGTACCTGAGGGGCTCGCATATAAAGATGTTGTTGCTACTGACACGGTAAACATACCCGTAAAATGGTCCAAGTGGTCCGGCCCTGGGGCAAATACGGTCAAGGTATTGCTCAATGGAGAGGTCGTTGCTAACCGAACAATTACAGCCGCTGAAGGCACCCAGACAGGTACGGAATATCTGGTCTTAACCAAGGGTGGAAAATACGCGCTTACCCTTGAGCTGTGTAATACCGATGGCTGTGCGGGTAGTGTTAATACCCAAGATCTAGTGGTTGCCGATACCTTAGGCAGCCACCTTGATCCGCTGCCAATGAAGGTCAATGACCCTCGCTTCCCTGTCACCATGACCAATAAATCCTATGTGAATACCACTGGCAAAGTGGTTGCTGCCTATGCGGCAGAATGGTCTGTGTACCGGGTGGAAGGAATGGACTATTACATTGATAATATTCCCGCAGAAAACCTGACTCATATCCTTTATGGCTTTGTGGCGGTAACCGGGCCTAACGACTCTTTCCAAGATGTGAACCCCACGGGTTACAATACCTTTCAGCAAGTAGCAGCAGGCATGGGGGACTATGAACTCGCTCCACCTGACCCCTGGGCGGCGTATCAGAAGCCCGTAGGCGATCAGGTTCATAGCGATGCGATCAAGGGCAACTATGCACAAATGATGGCATTGAAACAACGCTACCCCGATTTAAAAATTGTGCCTTCCATCGGTGGCTGGTCCTTGTCCGACCCCTTCTACTTTATGGGTGACGATGCAAATCGCGCTAAATTTGTGGAATCTTGTCGTCAGTTCTTACGCACATGGAAGTTCTGGGACGGTATTGATATTGACTGGGAATTCCCAGGTGTCCCCGCTGCAAACCCTGACTTGGGCGCACCTTCTGACGGTGAGACCTACGTTAAATTAATGCGCGACCTCAGAACCATGCTGGACGAAGAAGGTGCGCTTAATGGCCGACATTATGAGCTTACTTCCGCAATTAACGTCGGTTACGACAAGCTAGACAAAGTGAATTATGGAGACGCCGTACAGTACATGGATTATATATTCATGATGTCTTACGACTACTTCGGCGCTTGGGACGTGAATGCACTTGGGCATCAAACTGCTACCTATCCGTCGGACTTTCGACCAGAGGATAGACGCACTCTCGAATACAACCTCAGCACGGGCGTTGATTTGTTAAGCACACAAGGCGTACCTGCGAACAAACTGGTTGCTGGAGTCGCGATGTATGGCCGTGGCTGGACAGGCGTGACTTACACACCAGGCGAGCATCACATGACAGGCACGGCCACAGGGCCTGCACAACCAGAAGGTGCATTTAAACTTGAGCCAGGTACCTTAATGTATTCCAACATCACCCAGTGGAAGAATTCTCCAGGGTGGGAATATCACTACGACTACACAGCACAAGCCCCCTACCTCTTTAAGCCTTCAACTGGGGATCTCATCTCCTACGACGACGACAAGTCCATTGCCGTCAAAGGACAGCTGGTTTTAGACCGAGGTATGGCAGGAATATTTGCCTGGGAAATTGATACCGATAATGGCGATATTCTCAATTGGATGCATGAATCTCTGGGGCACCCCTTAGCTTCTAGTGGAAGTTCTTCTAGCTCTTCTAGCTCTTCTAGCTCTTCTAGTTCTTCTAGTTCTTCCAGCTCTTCTAGCTCTTCTAGCTCTTCTAGCTCTTCTAGCTCTTCTAGCTCTTCTAGCTCTTCTAGCTCTTCGAGTTCTTCTGGCGGAACCTGCCCTTCATGGGTGGGCGGAACGACTTACTCTGTGGGGGATCTCGTTGCAAATGCTGGAGGCGTTTACGAGTGCATCGTGGCAGGATGGTGTTCATCCGATGCCGCATCCTATGAGCCAGGCGCCGGTTGGGCATATTCCTATGCCTGGAAATCCGGTGATGCATCACAATGCAGTGGCGGATCTAGCTCTAGCAGCTCGTCAAGCTCGTCCTCTAGTAGCTCCTCTTCATCGTCGAGTTCAAGTAGTAGTTCAAGCTCCTCTTCGTCAAGTTCGAGCAGCAGCTCAAGCTCCTCTTCATCAAGTTCTAGCGGTGGAAGCTGCCCAGGAATTCCCGAGTGGGATTCATCCGCAACCTATGTGGGTGGAGACCAAGTTCAGTTGGATGGCGTGAAGTATGAATCTAAGTGGTGGAATACGAATAGCAACCCTGCCCAGAATTCGACTGCCTGGGCTGTGTGGAAAAACTTAGGTGGCTGTTAATTAGGTAAATGACAGCAGTCTTTGTGTGTAAAACGGCAGCCTTGGCTGCCGTTTTTTGTGGGAGTGAAGGCTACGGAATTCAAATAGGTTGTTGAAAATTAATTATTGGGAAATAAGGCACCTTTCTATATTGGACACACATATATACGCATATATACGGCTTCTTAGGTTCTCTTCTATGGGTGTGTGTCTTATTTAATGGTTTACCTTTCCTTCTCGACGACTACCTCGAACTTATTGATTGGACTGGCCGCATTATCCGCGAAGATAAACGCGGTTCTATTCCAAACCATTTACCACCGATTCTGAGCCGGTTATCCATTGAAGCTAAACAATGGCTTTATATAACCCAACACTTTGAGTCGAAATTTAAAGGCTTTGTCGGTAGTTGGTACAACCTTAAAAAGGCTTATCAACAACTCGGCTACCTGCGCCACCCAACCTGAAATCCAGTCAAGCCTTTTCTTTCCTAAGTAATCAATTGCTTTTGTCGCAATTTACCTAAAATCCGTTAAAACACTTTTTTACGGATTGTGATTAGCACTCACTTCAAACCCCAAAGCAAATGCTTAAATTTCCAACCCATCTTAAGTTTCTCTTCTATGGGTGGGTGTCCTATTTAATGCTATTTAATGTTGGATACGCAAAGCGATGTTTACCGAAACGTATTTGAATATATCGAAGTGTTTTATAATCGAATTAGAAGGCATTTAACTATCGGGTATAAGAGCCCTGTCGAATGTGAAAATGAATTTTATGAAAGGTGTGCCTAAATCGGTGTCTACTTTTCCGAGGGTAACATCAGGCCAGAAAATCAGCTACTCAGGATCTAAAATTTATCTCTAAAATCTTTAGCTATATCCGCAAGACCAAGGAGGAAAAGATTATCTCTGTATTTGGCATGCGCCCCTTTTAATAGAGTAATGAGCAAATAGCAATCTTTCTGGAAATAGCCCTGACAATATACAATATGAGTATCACTTGTCCGATCAAATTGTAGTAATCTCACGCCCCAAGGACGTCCTTCGTTTATGTGGGCATGCATAAGACCAGAAGACTTAACCCCAGATGGTCTATTAAAGCTCACATCACGACCAAAATAATCTTTAGCATCTCCTGTTTCTTTGTAGTTTTTAAATTTTGAAACTAGAAGTTGAAGCTCAGATTCTGCAACCCCCTCTCTGATCATAGTACTTGTAAAAACCCTTACTCCCATTCGTCAAACTCCTGTAGAACTGGTTTAGTGTTTTTTATCTTTTGCTCCTGTTTAGAAGCGGCCACCGATTGCTCCTGCTTACTGAGACCTTTTGCTTTGGAAATTTTATTTTTATCAAGTTTTTTCTTTCTAACAATTACACTTCGCTTGTTATCCATAATATTAGTTCTCTTGAATTTGGTACCGAGCTACCTCTACATATTCAAATTGGGTAATTTCATTCATACCGTCCTCTACATAATTCGATTCAATAAGCGCCGTTAGCAAACATTGCGCATCGAAATTATGGTCTTTAAGAAAACACACAAGACAGAACAAAGCATTATCTTTCAACGAGTGAATGGTGTACTGATCGACCACCTTCGGCGAGTCGGATAGTTCTCGCTCTACCACGATATAGGATTGATCATCCTCACCGTATACCCGAACTGTTAGCGTTCCATCGTTATGAAACTTATCTTCTCCAGATAATAGTTTCATCCAGTCCAATAGGGTTTTAAGTGCCATACGTTTCTCCAAACATAATTGTGACTTCTGTATATTCTACATACCTACAACGAATTGATCCGAGATACCCTGTCAAAAAGCGCGTCGCCAAAACATTAGGTTACAAAAAACGCCAAAACCAACTACAAGCGCATAATTCACCGAATGGTAACTCAGAACACTAACCAAAAAGAACTTAATTATGCATGCATGAGATAAATTTCACAGATAAAACTTAAATGCGGTAGCGAAGCCTAACCCCCAAAAGGTCTCGTCTTTAAAAAGAAGAGCAATATTTTAAACGACGAATATTTATGTCATTGAGAGTACGAAAAACTCACCAGTATTCTTTTGGGGCAAACCAAGTAGAAAGTTTGGGCAAGACGGCAAACCAGCAGTTTAGGGGCCAATTCCCATCCACCAAAGCATTAAAGACACAATCATGCCTGTGAAGCCAACAGGAATAAGGTTTTTAAAACTTCTAACCCAAAATGGGCTTACTAAGGACTTACAGAGCGCAAACAAAAAAGCCTGCTAACAAGACAGGCTTTTAAGCTATTGATTTACAAAGAGAATTTGGTGGAGCCTAGCGGGATCGAACCGCTGACCTCAACACTGCCAGTGTTGCGCTCTCCCAGCTGAGCTAAGGCCCCAAAACTGTGTGTTTCCGAGGACGCGCATTGTATCAGTACGCCTCGGTGTGTCAACATGGTTACGTATTTTGATTTAAAGAAGCGTATCCCTTCTCGTAGCGCTTAAGTAGCTTTTTCCGCGCCGCCCAATACTTCGATGGCTTCCCGCAGTCGAGCGCGTGCGAGGTCTGAGCCTAAGAGTACCATGGCGTCCATAACCGAATAAGGACGAGGTAGAGCCGGATAGTGCAATAAACAAGGGGGCTAAGAAGTCCTTGAGTTTGATGTCTAGGGCGTCGGCCAGTGCTTTCAGTTCTTGGAAGAGGTTATCTCGCTCCCAAGTTCTGAGGGCTTCCAGTTTCCATAAAGCGAATTGAAGGGCTTTTTTCTGGGTTTCAATATCGAGCTTGTTCGCCGAGAAGCTTTCTTCGTTTAACGGCAGAGAGCCCGCAGCCAAAAACACGGACAATCGACCAGGCTCCAATCCAATTCCATTTGGCCACGCAGCATATCCTGAACTTCGCAGGTGCCCTCTTCTTCCGGTACGACCATGCGTATTACGTAGGGCTTACTCGCCAATTCTCTCGCCAGTACGTCTTCTTCTGGTAATCTTAAATCAGATGCTTTAAGTGCGGTGTGGATACCGGCTTCCTTTCTTTCGACCCGTAGGTTGTCCAGCTCTGCGGATGTTCGATAGCATTTGAATGCATGACCCGCTTTAAGTAACTGTTCTACGTATTGACGATAGATGTCTTTGCGCTCACTTTGGCGATAGGGGCCAAATTCGCCACCGATATCCGGCCCTTCGTCCCAGTTAAGTCCTAACCATTTAGAGCGTATTTGGTCCGTATCTTCAATGCGAAGTATAAATTTGCCGCCGTGTTGTTTAGCAAAGCAAAGGTTAAATAGTGCGATATAGGCGGTGCCTACGGGTCTCCTGCGGGAGATGGCGCGATACGGGTACGAACAGTCATCTAGCTTAGGCTCTTAAAAATAGCGAAGGCGCGAATTACACACACCTTCGCTCTCTGAGTTAACTATTAAACCCTTGTCCTGATTAATAGCGCTGCCCTTTGGTGGTATTAATATTTGCAAGGCTTAGGGGTGGAGGCTTAGGGGGGTGGAGGCTCAAAGATTCACGCTGTTAGGTTGCAGTGACTTCTAAAGTAGTGGCTTCTAAAACAGGGCTGAGTAATATTGTGTACTGAGGTGATTTTATCGTTACAATTCGCACCAATTTGAAATAGTTTCTAACGGGCCCTATTGGATAAGTTTTATGCAAAGTAAAAGTATTGCTTCTCTGTTAACTCGCCGTTCTGTGGTGGCAAAGGATTTGACTGAGCCGGGCCCAAGTAAAGAGGAGCTAGATGAAATTCTACGATGCGGTCATAGGGTTCCAGACCATGGGAAAATAGGGCCTTGGCGCTTTATTTTATTTGCAGGGGAGGCGAGAAAACATTTTGGAGAAAAGCTTGCGGAGATTTTTATCAATAAGGCTCCAGGTTCAACGGAGAGGGCTGTGCATATTGAAAGAGATCGCTTTTTAAGGGCTCCTATGGTGCTAGCGGTTGTCTCGTCGCCAGTGGAACACCCCAAAGTACCCCTGTGGGAACAGCAGCTTTCGGTTGGGGCTGTCTGCCAAAATATACTTAACGCTGCCCATTGCACTGGCTATGGCGCCCAGTGGTTAACGGAGTGGTATGCCTTTGACCCACAGGTTAGTCAGTTGTTAGGGCTGTCCGAGACGGAGAAGGTGGCGGGTTTTATTTATATTGGCAGTTTTGAGCAGCGACCTTCGGAGAGAAGTCGCCCAAATCTAAAGGAGCGAGTTTCTAGTTGGTCAACTTAACATTTAAGCTTTGAGTAACGATGGAATATTTGCATAGTATTATATTTTGCGGCCCAGTACTTTTGATAAATTCGAGCATGAGAATTCGAAACAAATAAAATGTATTCTGGGTTGTATACTTCCGCTAAGGCCCCCTCTTCTCACCCCAAACCCTCTCTTAAATAGGTAGGGGGCCGTTTAATTTGGTTAATAACACTAGACATAGTGCTCAACGAATTGACAGGGCTTGCATTTAGAGTCAGAATGTAAACAAGAATACTTCTCATAAGCACTAATTTATAAATACTAACCTTCAAAATGAGTGTAATAGTATGACACTTGATCAACTTGCTATCGGGCAAACGGCTAATGTCACTTGCACCCTCGACCAGCAACCGGGTTTTACCGACCATTGTATATCCCTTGGTATTGAGCCAGGTGCGGATGTTAAGGTTCTTCGACGTGCGCCCGGTGGTGGCCCTCTTCAAGTGAAAGTGCTGAATACCCTTTACGCGGTCCGCAGCCTTGATGCCAAACAAATCAAGGTGGCTGTCGCTTGACTGAAGAAGACAATTCCAGGGAAAGCTTTCAGACCGAAATCGCCATAATCGGCAATCCAAATTGCGGTAAAACCTCTCTTTTCAATAGGCTTACGGGCACTCGTCAACGCACAGGTAATTGGCCGGGTGTAACGGTTGAGCGAAAAGATGGCCGTATAAAGTTAGGTGATCGGTCTTATTGTTTAGTCGATCTTCCTGGTATCTATACGTTAAGAGGTGCTGGTGGAGGCTTGGATGCAAAAGTGGCTCAAGAGTACCTTTCGCAAAAAAACGCTGAACTTGTTGTGTATGTTGTCGATGCAACTCAGATTGGACGGCAACTCAAGCTTTTAAGCGAACTTAGCAGGCTCCCTGTGCCGATTATCATTGCGGTTAACATGCTCGATACAGCCAAAACTGAGGGCATTGAGCTGGATTTACCGCTGTTATCTAAAGAGCTTGGCTTAGCTGTTACAGGGCTTTCAGCATCGACTGGAGAGGGTATTGAGGAGCTAAAGCAGCTTATCGCAGAGAAGCTGGCTTCACTCAATCCAACGCCGGCTGTTTCTGAATCCAAGTTGCGAACGCTTACACCCAAAGTCGCTATTTACCCAAAAAGCATTACCCGAACAGAGAAAATAGACCGCTGGGTTCTCGACCCTTGGCTGGCTGTCCCTATTTTTCTTTTGGTAATGTACGCTCTGTTTTCAATTTCTGTGAATATGGGTTCCGTTTTTATCGATTTCTTCGATATATGGCTCGGTTCATGGTTAGTCGATGGTAGCCGTTGGGCTCTCACGGCTATGGGCAGCCCTCAATGGCTCACCGCCATACTTTCTGATGGTGTCTTTGGCGGTATACAACTGGTATGTACTTTTATCCCGGTGATTGGGTGCTTATATTTATGTATGTCCATTCTGGAAGATTCGGGCTATTTATCCCGTGCAGCATTTGTTATTGATAGTTTAATGTCTAAAGTCGGTCTGCCTGGGCAGGCATTTATTCCACTTATTGTTGGTTTTGGTTGCAATGTTCCTTCGGTCATGGCGTCCAGGGCGCTGGACAGGCCAAGCGCGAGGCTTACAACGGTTTTTATTGCGCCATTTATGTCCTGTGGCGCGAGGCTTTCAGTATATGTTTTTGTTGCAACGGCGCTGTTCCCCAGCCAGGCACAAAACGCTATTTTCTTTTTGTATTTACTCGGTATAGCGGTGGCTATTTTTTCTGCATGGCTATTGCGTAAGTCGTTGTTTTTGGGTGAGTCGCAATCTTGCGTTACGGAAATGCCGGCTTACCACCGCCCTTTACTACGCAATGTGCTTACGCAAGCTTGGCAGCGGTTGTATTCATTTATTTTCCGCGCAGGCAAACGTATTGTTGCGGTGGTGATTGTTCTCGCGGTTTTTTCGTCGTGGGGTACGGATGGCTCTTGGGGGAATGAAAATACTGAAAATTCAATACTGTCAAAAACCGGGAAAATAATTACTCCGATATTCGAGCCAATTGGTATTGGCGAAGACAATTGGCCAGCAACAGTCGGGTTATTTACCGGGTTATTTGCCAAAGAAGTGGTGGTGGGCACCTTGGATAATCTTTATTCACCACCACAAGTTTTTGACGAGAATAGTAATGACATTCCAAACTTTATCGGTGGCTTTAAAGAGGCGTTAGGTTCAATTGCTGATAATTTTGGCGACTTATCTGATGTGGTATTCAACCCTCTTGGGATTGATACAAGTAATATTAACAAAACGGGCGAGGCCGCAACGGAACAAGGTGTGCAGTTATCCAGTTATGATTCTATGATCGCCCTTTTCCCTTCGGCTTGGGCTGCGTTTTGCTATTTAGTTTTTATTCTACTGTATGCGCCATGTGTAGCGACAATTGGGGTTATGCAAAAAGAGGCCGGGCACGGATGGTTACAGTTCTCGGTTATCTGGAGTTTATTGTTATCTTATTGGCTATCGAGCAATCTCTGGCAATTGAGCCAAATTCTAACCACGCCACTGTTTTCTCTATTTTGGCTGATAGGCTCTACAATTGCTCTGGTAGTCAGCTATAAGCTTATTGTACGACGAGTAAGAAAACAGTACGCCCACGAGATACCTGTGGTAAACCTTCCCGCTTAACGCCATTATTTACAGTAAAACGTTATTGATAATGACTTATCGATAATACAAAAAGAAAATAAAAAAGGCCACGAGGAACAACCCATGCGGCCTTTTTTATTTTTCAAATACGATTATTCGTGATTAATTATCATCACATCGTCATCTAAAGCTCCGATTAAACGCTCAGCGGTATAGCCTCTGCGAGACTTAAGCATTCCGTTAGCCCCTAATGTCCCTATTACCACTAAATCCGCATCGATCTCTTTCGCCACTGTCGAAACCACTTCGTCAGTATAACCATTCTTAACATAAATATTTTCTGCTGAAAGGCCGGTCTCTTTGGCCAGTTTGCCTCGGTCTGGATAGTTCATAGAGTCAAGATAGGCGTTGGCAACACAAAATTTAGCGCCGTATCCCTCCGCCATGCGGCGGCCCTGCGCCAGTATTTTATTATTTAACTCTCGCTGTATATCCGAGGTCGCCTGAAAATTTACTGCGGCAAGAATATTTTTGCGCTGTTCTTTCGCACCGGGGCGAATCAGCACAACCGGGCAACTGGCTCCTTTTAATAGCTCCCATTTGGAGTCACTAAAGGTAAACCTATGGCGGTTGGTTTTGGCTTTCACCGGGATAAATATACTGTCTGCGCCAAACTGACGGGCTAGGTTTAGAATACCCTTTTGCCATTCAGTAGACCAAGAAATTTCTACTTGGTATTCAATACCCGCTTCTTCCAACGGCGTTTTAATATTCTCACGGAACCAGCTCTGATGACGAAATATATTGTCATTGGTTGCACGAGTATCTACCGACTCTTGATCCACTGTGACTAAAACACTCACTATAGGTTTAGGGTCGCGAAAAGTGGAGGTAAGAATGGCTCGCTGCAACGCAATATGCTCAGATTGACTTGGGTCTACCACTACCAATAACCTTTCTGGTGTTAACATATTTCCTCCTGAGAACAAGGTTAAATGAAGTTAATAATTTCGCTTCAAAACAACAATAAGCGAATTGGGTGATATAGTAGTTGATTTAAAGCAAATGCGCTGCCTGATTTCTCGACGTGCTTATAAAACTCTAATTAACCAGCAAAATATTTCACCGTTCAGCTTATTCTTTGAACACTTCCTTTGTTGTGGCATGTGATTGCTAGGTTTACCAGTAAGTTTACTAATACCTAAGCAAGGCCATTATATTATTATGGTTTTATTATTCAAAAAAAAACCACCCCGGAAACCTCTGGGGTGGTTTTAAGAAAAATAAGTGAGTGCAAAGTACTTACTTATGAAAGTATTTACTTATAAAAGTACTACTTAGCAGAAGAAACTCTTCTACGGCTGATAACCAAGCCGGCTAAACCAGTAATAAAAAGCAGAGCAGAAGATGGCTCAGAGACATCCACCACTAACGGGTCCACACTTAGTTCAACATAGTCAAACGCGGTGTAAGGCTCACGAGGGGCAGAAAAATCAACTCCGACAAAACCATCCCAACCACTTAGGCCCGCATTCCAGGTGAATACGTCAGAGAAGCTTAAGGAAGTAAACGCCCCTTGAATTAACCCGTCGTCAGGACCATTATTTTGTGGTGAAACAGCAACGCTGGAGATGCCTCCTGCAAAGGTAAAATCAATATCAGCAGGTGTCACGTCGTAGTCGCCAAAGACCATATTAAAATAAATATCGGTTCCGGCACTTATATCGCTATCGGCAACAAAGAAATCAAAGGCAAAACCCGGTTGGTTTGGTACGGATTGCGATGGCGGCGCTGGAAACGCCCCGCCTGCACCATAGGTTCCCGTATTGGCGTTATAGACTTGGTTGTTCGAGGATGAAGTATCATAGCTGGTAGACAAAGCAATATCGGTATAGTGTTCTCCCCAAGTACCGTTATCGACAAAACCAGTTCCATTAATAGACTCACCTAGTCGGTTATCAAAGTCGTCTCTATTGCCAGTTGCAACAACGTTGTTACCATTTAAACTAGGTAGCACATCACCAATGCCTAAATGTCCATCACTGTTCCGGTCCGCAGCTCCACCATCACCCGTGAGAGACGCAAAACCTGGATCAGCGTCGTAACCAAAACCATCATTATCACCAATCCGAATTTCAGTGAACGGGACTGAAAATGCACTGGTCGAAATCATACCAATACATACAAGACTAATAACTTGATTTAGTTTGATTTTCATCGTAATTTTATCTCCAATTTATTAATTTTAATTATTTCCGATACATCGACGATAAGTGCTGCAAACACTGTACCTATTAAAAATTTTCTTTAAAATCAAACAATTGAAATAAACAGAGTTTATTATTGTAAAAATTCTCGACGATTTTAAAAAAAATATGATTGACAAACTTACATTTAACGTATTTTTTAATAGAACAAAAAATGCCAAAAAAAAAATTTGAAAGACGCAAAAGAGTGGGTAAGTAATGTTTATTACGCCAAACAAATGTATTTGAGCAGAAATTTATCAGCAGGCTCTATTTTTAGTTTACTTAAATATAAATAGGATTATTTTTTGCCGATAATTACCTCATCATAATTAAATATGTCGAAATAATTAACAACCTCTTGAATTGAAGAAGAATAAAGCATCTTCTACATAATGCAAAATACTGTCATTCCAAATTCATCTATCAATAATAAATCCATCCCGAATTCAAGTCAGAAGAAGATGGCGACAATTTGACCACAGGGCTATTACAACTTTATTTTTTTATCTTTACTTATCTTTGTGCAATTCATACTCCATGTTTACTGTAAGAGCATAATATTTATATATTGCGCCGATTCATTATTACCATTTTGTATATTGATACATAAAAGCATGTTATTGTTTTTACTGATAGAGCAAAACATGTACAACTTAGTAAAACGAGAGGATAGATTGCAAAATCCAGTATACTGTCTGCAAAAGGAAAGGAACCTAGGAAATTATCTTATATGACCTCACCCTCTACTATTTTTAAATATGAACTTACCTTCAGCGGACTCTTTTTTCTCCCTGATCAAATAGTGTGCTTCAAAGTTAAATCTACGAAGGTTTGTTTATAACTTTATGATTTCTAACAAATTATCTATCGCCCCGATGATGGAATGGAGTGACCGTCACTGCCGCTATTTTTGGCGCTTAATGACAAAACACACTCTGCTTTACACTGAAATGGTGGCCTCTGGCGCGCTCATTTATGGGGAGAAAGAACGATTTTTAAAATACAACGCGGAAGAACATCCACTGGCGCTTCAACTGGGAGGAAGCAACCCCAAAGCGCTTGCCGACTGTGCTCGTATGGCTGAAGACTGGGGTTATGATGAGGTTAATCTAAATTGCGGCTGCCCAAGTGACCGAGTTCAATCCGGTAAAATTGGGGCGATTTTAATGAGTGAACCTAAGCTTGTTGCCCAGTGTATTAAAGAAATGATAAATGCCTGCTCTATTCCCGTTACCGTAAAGCACCGTATTGGTATTGACGATATGGATGATTTTTCTGGAATGAAAAACTTTGTAGACCAAGTAGCCGATGTGGGTTGCTCTACTTTTATTGTTCACGCAAGAAAAGCTTGGCTTAAAGGTCTCAGCCCAAAAGAAAACCGTGAAGTTCCTCCGCTTAAATATGAGTACGTTTTCCAGCTCAAACAAGAGCGCCCTGAACTGAATATTGTGATCAATGGCGGTATCACCACTCTAGAGCAAACTCAGGCATTACTTAAGTATGTTGATGGTGTGATGATAGGCCGCCAAGCCTATCAGGACCCATTTTTCCTAAACCAAGTAGATGAACTCCTTTACCAAAACCCAGGCCCTAATTTAGACCGGGATGCAATTGTTCTTCAGTACGCCGATTATTGCGATCAGGAAATAGCCAAGGGCAACCGACTCCATCATATGTCTCGCCATATTTTGGGGTTATATCACGGGCAGTATGGGGCGAGGCAGCTTCGCCGTTTTATCACTCAAAATGTTCACAAACCAGGCGTTACAGGGGATCTATTAAGAGAAGCGGTATCATTAAGGCATACGCATCTCCAAACTAGGGCCGGTTCACACAAATTGAATAATGCTGAGGATTAAACTGGCTTGTAGAAGAGCCAGATAGACAGGATAATAACGTTTTTAAAATTCACGGCTCTAGAGACAAAACATGACCAATAAATTAGAACAGCTTAAGCAATTTTCAAGTGTTGTTGCCGATACGGGCGACATTGAAGCAATCAAACGCTACCAACCTCTAGATGCGACCACTAACCCTTCCCTACTCTACAAAGCGGCTCAAATGGAGCAATATGCACCTTTAGTGAACGATGCTTTGACTAAAGCGGATACCGTTGGAGAGGCGAGTGACTTATTAGCGGTTGCAATTGGCTGTGAGATTTTGAAAATTGTTCCAGGCCGTGTCTCCACCGAAGTGGACGCTAGATTATCCTTTGATATGAAGGCGTCAATTGATAAGGCCCACCGATTAATCGATTTGTACGAAGCCGCAGGTATTGGTAAAGAGAGAGTTTTGATTAAACTTGCTTCCACTTGGGAAGGTATTCGCGCAGCGGAAATTCTCGAAAAAGAAGGCATTAATTGTAACCTGACCTTACTATTTAGTTTTACTCAAGCAGCGGCCTGTGCGGATGCGGGCGCCTACCTAATCTCGCCATTTGTAGGGCGTATTCTCGATTGGTATAAAGCCAATACCGATAAAAAAGAATACTCCGCGTTTGAAGACCCTGGTGTCGTCTCTGTTACACACATTTATAACTATTATAAGCAACATGGCTATAACACAGTGGTTATGGGGGCGAGTTTCCGTAATACCGGAGAGCTGGAAGCCTTGGCTGGTTGTGATCGTTTAACCATTAGCCCTGGGCTACTTGGGGAGTTGGAGGCAGATACAGGTATACTTAAACGTATTCTTTCTCCCGAGAATACGGGCGATGCCATTGCTAAGTGCAATGAAAATGAGGCTCAATTCCGCTTTTCCATGAACGAAGACCCAATGGCAACAAACAAGCTCGCTGAAGGCATACGCAATTTTGTGGTTGACCAAGTCAACTTGGAAAACTTCTTAACCTCTAAAACGTCTTAATCCCACATATTTCTTAACCGATAAAACGAACTATCGGAGTTAACAAGGTAAGTGCAAGTGCTTAATACATTAAAAGAATTTTTCCAAACGGAGCTTAAGCATGATGCCCAGGCACTTACCGAACACCAGCGCCGCCTTGCCAGTGCGGCGCTTCTTATTGAAGTGGCGACTATTGACGATCAGTTTGATCAAAGTGAATTGGATACCCTCAAGTGTATCCTTAAAGAAAAATTTCAACTGACCGAAGAGGAAACCCAGGAACTTAGCGAGCTTGCCCAGGAAGAGCGAGAGCAAGCCACCTCAACCTATCAATTTACTCAACTGATCAATCAAAACTTTTCTCATAAAGAAAAGTTCGAGCTGGTAAAAGGAATGTGGTTAATCGCTTTTGCAGATGGCATTCTGGATAAATACGAAGAATATACGATTCGAAAAGTTGCAGACCTGATTCACGTTCCCCATTCAGATTTTATAAAGGCAAAGCACTTAGCCGGTCAATCTTAGCCCTCTAATTTAAGAGGTCTAGAGTTTAAGTGATCTAGAGGTCTCCCATTCACAAAGAACGGGAGAGAAGTAGGTATATAATTTTTAATTAATTGTGGCAATAAAATCAGATAACCTGGATGTATTTCCAATTATTTATATCATAAGAGACTAAGGTGCATTACTATTCTCTATAAGTTTTCTATAGACTTAATCTCAACCTGATCAATAGCCATATCCCCTCGATAGCCACCAGCAGCAATACCTCGGAATCTCAATTTAACATTTCCATAATAACTATTTAAACTGACCGTCGACTTTGTCCATAAAGCTGAATCAGAGTTATGTTGTTGTCCATTTTTACTCCAGATTTCTTTCCAGTCACTATCCACAAAAATATCCACGACCAAACGCCCCGTATTATTTCCATACATGTGGTAATAAAAACTGAGTTCTGTATCGTCGGCAACAAATGTTTTGCTTTCCAAAAAGGCGCTGTCACCACTGCTATACGCGCTTCCATTTGAGGTCTCCATATACATATAGTAAGACGTACCCTGGGCGCCCGTAGATGGGCCGGTAGTGGGGGAAGGCGTACCTCCAAAATGTTGATACCAAGTATATTGACCTGTATTTTTCCAGGATACATTTCCTTCAAAATCATCAAATAGTGGTAAAACTTGAGGTTTGATTAATCCAGCTCCCCCCCTAGTCAAGGCCATATCGCTTATTAATATGCCCGCCGTTGATGCGATTGTTGGATCATCGAACTTAAATCGAATTTCAGTAATATTCGAAAGGTTAACGCTCTTGAAGATATTCAAAGGAATACGCACACTGGAAAGAAACACTTTTGAAGAGAAATCTCCTGGTACATCCAGCGAATTAGAAAAAAGTGCCACATTAAAGGCTTCGCTATTACCCGATGCGTCTCTCAATTCAACTTGAATATCAGGGGTTTGACCACGGGCTACCTGGACATCAGAGCCCGCTCGAAAACTTAAATAATCAAACGGTGAAAAGTCGCTGTATGCGCTTGGAATACTGTTGACCCAATAACCGTTAATGCCGAACCAGCGCAGATGGATCTGAGCTAGGCCAAGTTTAGGCTTCCGAGAGTTAAACGTTGTATGGGGCTCTCTATAGCTATTGTTGAAGATGCAATGCCTATCTGAAAGACTTTCACCACAGACGTCGTATAAAGATAAATCACTTTGAGTCACAGCACCACCTAACTCATTGATATTTTTATCTGCCTCTTGGTCAAAACGATTAATGTCTAAACGCTTGTTCGTTGGTGCATGGAAGGAAAACCGAATATTTGTTGGCGCCGTCATATTCGAAGGTATTTCTTCACCCCTCAAATAATTAAGTAAGCCTTTTTCTTTACCTAAGTGGGCTCTAAAAAAACTGCTAACCAGAACTTTACCTGCCGCTCTTTGATCCGCCGCAGTCAACCGAGCATATGCATTGACACCACATTCCTCAGTATTCGGGTTCCAGCTATACATTGCATCGTCTGAGGTTCCGGCGACAAATTCACCCGGTGTCCAGACAGTATTAAAATAATTATGGTTTGCCCCCATCACCAGGAAATTATATTTACCGTAGCTATCTGTAGGTGAAGTGTATAAGGCGTCATCGTAATAATGAATACCTTGTAAGTCACTTACGTCTCCATCGCAGTAGGGTAAGAGAACCCCTAAGTTAACATTGTCAACAAGATGGCGGTTAAAGTCGGTTGGAGCGAGAGGTAATACCGCTTTAACGTTATAGGGTTGAGGTTTTCCAGCATTAAAGACGTAATGACTTGCAACACCTTCCCCACCTCGGGAGTGACCCATGGTTCCTATACGAGCCATATCAACTTTACCAATAAATAATGCACCAAACTCCGCCGAAGTCTGCCGGTTAAAGCCCTCCCAAATCTGCAAGTGATGATCAATCAGCCTTGCACGAGCGCTCATTCCTCGATCTCTGGAAGAGTTATCGAATGCATTGATACCATTGGCACCAATTGAAACAACAATATAACCATGGCTTGCCAAGTGAGAGCCAATATAATCATAACCTTCGTAACTTGGAATAATATTGGCGTCCGAGCTACAGGGCCACTGTAATTTTGCCGTTGAACCAGAAAAACATGTACTGTGCCTTCCGTGCATAAATATAACTAATGGAAAGGGACCTGCTGATAGATCGGAGGGGTGATAAACTTTACCTACAACCTCCACAGAACTGGAAAACCCAGGCGGGGAAAATGCTTGGTCACCATGATTGTAGAAAGTTGTTTGCACCGAGTGGGGGCCGACCGATTCAGGATGAGCCTTAGCATTAAGGTATGTGGAATAAACGGTCAAAAAAACTAATAAACTAAATGTACCAACAAAAAGATTATTTTTCATTTAATTATCCCTTATTATCTTGTTTTATTCATCAGTGTTGATTTATTAAACGCACCCATATTCCAATACTTCTTTTTCTTTTCTGTATTTTTTGCCAAGTCAGTTGATTTTTTTGCTAATGATTGATTTGGCTTATTCGCAGTATTACTTGGAATAGATTTATCATCGGCAGATCCATACCCCATTTCAACAAGGTCTTGCTCTTTTAAATTATCAAATTCTTTTTTGTCAAGAAGGAAGATGAGTATTTTTTGATCGCCATTATCAGGATGCTTACTTTTTCTGATACGTTGTTCACCAATTTTCAGCTCGTAAGGCAAGGCACCAACATAAAAACCGTCAGTATCCACAACCGTTATCTCAACGTTGTCAATGGTCGGTGAAATGTCAGTAATTACCGGGTCAGAATAGGCTTCCGAAGAGATTAAAACAGCAAAAAAAGCTCCAGCAATTTTGTGATATTGAGTTCCAAACGTATGTATGCTTTTGTTCATATATACCCCTTATACGATTTATGTTTTTACCTATTTAATTAACACCATTTAATTCAATACTACATCATTGGGGTAGTTAAACATTAAATAAATAAAAACTTACTATCCGAGATCAATTAAAAGTAAAATTATAAAATAATAATAAAAAATTTAGGAAAAAACACCAAAATAACGATAATAAAAGAAATTCGATCACGCTAATTTCTAAACAAAACGTTTAAAATATAAGCCCTATAAACAAAATATTAAAATTCATAAAAAAACATAACGAATTCATTAATTAAAAAGTTTTTATTAAGAAATAAATATCGATAATTTTATTTTTCTCCAATTTTTTACGAAATGAATAGAATACGTAACAACAAACTGAGCTATCGTTATTGATACTGCCTCAAAACTCGATATAAAGTATTTTGATAATACAAAAATCTTCCCCACCAGCACGAATATTGGCCTAAACTCATTCAAATACTCCCTATTAATTTGCAGAGACTAACCTAATATGTCTTTATCATTTAAAAACGTTTTTAACAAAGGTTTGAGCGGTAAGTCTAAAGAGTCGGAACTCCTTGTCACCGAACCTAAAAACTTCACGATTAGCGACTCCGAAGAAGCTTTTTACCGATACCTCTACCCCAAAAACACCGAACAACCCCTAACCGTGCCACAGAAGCTGGTAGTGGATGTCGTTAAAACCAGTTTGAACAAGAAAGAAGTACGCCAGAAGGCGGTGCCTAGGCTTCCTATGGTGATTCCTAAGCTGTTACGTAGCCTGCGAGATCCAGACAGCTCCGCAAAGCATTATGTGGAGATAATCAACAAAGACCCGGCGATGAGCGCCGCAGTGCTTAAATTGGCCAATAGCGTCTACTTTAACCCTATTGGGCGCCGTATAGGCGATATTGAACCAGCGGTCGTCAAACTGGGAATAGACGGCCTGAGGTCGGTACTTTCTGCCGCCGTTATGCAGCCGGTACTGCAAAGAAACTCGCCCTATTTCTCCCTGTCAGGCCAAAAGATATGGTTGCACTCTCTGTGCTGCGCCGTTTCCTGCGAACTTATTGCCGAGCATCGTGGTGCCGAAAAGTTTAAGGTTTACCTTATGGGGCTTGTTCACGATATAGGTAAAATCACCGCCTTCAGCGAACTCTGCAAACAGTTTAAGGCTAACGGGGAGGATGTCTCCCCAGGCTATAATGCCTTTGTTCCTTTAATGAAGATTATTTCCCCCGCCGTAAGCTATTGGGTGGCTAAGGACTGGGATCTACCTAAAGAAATCATCAAAGCACTCGCAGAGCAAGTCAACTTAAAGGAGGGTAATAGTGTGAGTCAATTTGGGCATATTCTCTATCAGGCCAACCTTTGCGCTGAGGTCTATGCAACCATTAAAGGAAGAAACAAGAATTTAGCATTAAGAGTATTGGATAATTTAGACTTACCCGGCAATCTGTATGACAAGCTGGACACCTTGTCCGTAGAAGTATAATTGGAACCTTATTTTTACTTAAGCAATGCTTTTGGGTTCCAGCTTTCAAAGTAGGTGACGCCGCGATTTCGCAGTTTACTCATTAGTTCGATATCTTTTACATCGTAGATAAACCATTTCCAAGCACCTGACCAAAGCTTACTTTTGTTTTTAGGAAGCTTTGTATAATTGCAAATTAAAAAGTCCGGATTCAGTTTTTTTGCAAGCCGCTCGTGCATTGAATCATACTGTGTAAGTACCCAGCCTATTGGTAATTGGCATTTTTTCCTGGCTATTTCCAGCAGCGTTTTATCATAAGAAATAATTCGTCTTTGCCGCCCGGCTGAGACACTCGACTTAATCGCTTGCTCAACATAAAATTCTCTATCAACTATGGAAGTATCACTCAGTTTTAATTCAATAAATAATTGGCAGCGGTGCGAATAGCATAGCTGAGAAATTATTTCCAACGATGGAATTGTCTCCCCTATATAAGCCTCTCCAAAACGATCAGGCTCGTGGGCACTTATTTGTGTAATAGATTCTAACGATAGTTGATCGGCACGGCCTGAACAACAGGTTGTGCGGTCCAAGGTTTCATCGTGCAATAAAACGCACTGACCATCTTGAGTCAATTGAATATCTATCTCTATGCCATGAACACCGAGTTCAATGGCCTTAGATACCGCGATTGCTGTGTTTTCTGGATAAAGTTCCGGGAAACCTCGGTGGCCAATAATGTTTATTTCATCAGAAAAGCTCATATTTTTTCCATACTTACCTTTCTTTCCATAAAAGCAATATATATCAAGCCAGCAGAAATCACCAACAGCATAATACAGGCAACAATAGAAACAAGCTGCCAACCACCGTATTGATAAATAACGCCAGAGACCCCCGTGCTTACGGCCATTACCCCGTATGTAAGGGCTTCGTTTGTGGCTTGTAATTTATATCTCATTGGCAAGTCTTCCACTTGAGCGATAAGCGTACTACCACTCATAAACATAAAATTCCAACCCAAACCCACCAAAAATAAGGCGATATGAAAAACGTGTAATTGTTCACTGCTGAAGGCCGCTATAGCGGCAATAAAGAGAAGGGCGAGCCCTACATTCGCAATCCAGGTTACACCCCAACGTTGAATCAGTTTCCCTGCCACCAGTGAAGGAGCAAACATGCCGATTAGATGCCACTGGATAACGCTTGCCGCATCATCAAGGTGAAAACCACAGCCTTTTACCGCCAGCGGACTGGCGACCATGATAAACGCCATTACCGCGTAGCCACCAACACACAAGAGCATGGCCCGTAGCGCACAGGGGGTTTTGAATAAATCAGAGAGCAAATAAGGGCTGGAGGGTTCATTTTCATGAATAACGGAAGCATTCAAAACCGGGCGAAGAAAAAGAAGCACAGGTAATATTAAGGCAGCAACAATACTAGAACTATAAAATGCTCCTGCATAGGGAATAGCCTCTAATAAATTGACGGTATTGGATGCAAATACTGGCCCGAGTATCGCAGCAAGCACACCACCGCTTAAGACCCAGGCAATAGCTGAACTTTTTTTATTCATACTAACACTGTCCGAGGCCGCAAACCGATAATAAAGGGAGGAGCCTTGAAAACCTCCGGCAAGCATGGCGCCCAAACAAAAGAGAAAAAAAGAATTTTCCATAATTGCCCAACCACTCACCATACCCGAGATCACACCAAACATAGCCCCCAATATAAAGAGAGTTTGATAACCCAAACGCTTGGTAAGTTTTTCTAAAAATAGCGCGACCATCATGGTTGTGGCTGTCGCAAACAGGAAGGGTAAAGTCGCAAACTTTATAGAGACCATTTCTGCTCCAACAATTCCACCGTAGGCTAACCCAACGGAGACGTATACCATCAGTAAAAACTGCGAAAAACCAAGTAACCATGGATTAATCATCTATTTCTAATACTCATTGTGGTGGTTGTGAAAAATATATTGTATTTAGACTTTACTCGGTTAGGTTATCGTGATGATTTATGTTATCTATAAACATAACCTTGTTAACAGAACGGTTAAAGCTTACTTCATCCTTTTGGTTTTATCGTTTAGTTTCTATTATTAACTTTTCAACCATTAGCTCTTCAGCTATTAATTCTTCAATCATAGATAAAATCAGGTACTTGTTAGCAAAAACCAATAGAGCAACCATAGAAGCAGTATCTTATTTGTGCAAGGTATAAAGAATACTATACTGTTGAAGAAACAACCACAAGAAAGGAAGCCAGCATCTGCAAGAGGCTACGCTAAGTAATTATTATTCATTCGTTAGCAAATAGAACGCGAAAAACTGGGATAAAATCAACGATAAATATTAAGATGTGTAGCGAAAGCAACAATAAAGAAATAAAAATAGTTTTTTTAAATTAAAAACAACCGCAATGTTTTCGCGGTTGTTTTTAATAGGTGTTTTTAATAGGTGTTTTTAATAGGTGTTTTTAATAGGTGTTTTTAATAAGTGTTTTTAATGGTTGTTAAAATGATTAAAGTTTTAAGAATTAAGATTCCTTAAGAATTCTCAACATTCTGCGAAGTGGTTCAGCCGCCCCCCACAATAACTGATCACCCACGGTAAATGCTGATAAGTACTCAGGCCCCATGGACATTTTACGCAATCGGCCAACAGGAATAGAAAGTGTGCCGGTTACTTTTGTTGGGGTAAGTTCTTGTAATGTTACATCACGATCATTTGGAATAACGTTTACCCAAGCATTTGCACTGGCAATAATTTCGGATATTTCATCTAGCGGAATATCTTTTTTCAATTTAACCGTCAGTGCTTGGCTATGACAGCGCATTGCACCAATGCGCACACAAATTCCATCTACAGGTACTGGCTTCTCAATACTGCCCAATATTTTATTTGTCTCCACTTCGGCTTTCCACTCTTCGCGGCTTTGACCATTTTCAAGTTGAGAGTCGATATAAGGTAGTAGGCTTCCAGCTAAAGGCGCACCAAAATTATCAATAGCTAAATCGTTACGCATGGCTGAAGCAACTTTGCGGTCTATATCTAAAATTGCAGAAGCGGGGTCAGCCAATTCAGACGCAACCGAATCCCTTACTTGCCCCATTTGGGTAATAAGCTCACGCATGTTTTGCGCACCCGCACCACTGGCCGCTTGGTATGTCATGGCCGTTGCCCATTCCACTAAACCCTGTTGGAATAATCCGCCCAAGCCCATAAGCATTAAACTGACGGTACAGTTTCCACCTATATAGTTTTTTACACCATTGGCTAAACCATCTCGAATAACAGAATCGTTAACAGGGTCAAGTACAATAATGGCATCGTCCGACATACGCAAAGAAGAGGCCGCATCTATCCAGTATCCATTCCAACCAGCACCACGTAAGTCAGCAAAGACTTTTCCAGTATAACCGCCGCCCTGACAGGAGATAATGACGTCCAATTGTTTGAGTTCATTTAAGTCATAGGCATCTTTTAGAGGAGGAATGTCCACGCCTACGTCTGGGCCGACACCACCAATATTTGATGTCGTAAAAAATACCGGCTCAATATCTCTAAAGTCATTTTCTTCTAGCATTCGCCCCATTAATACGGAGCCAACCATACCTCTCCAGCCAACAAAACCTACTTTCATTTTTCTGTACCTTAAATGTTAAAACTTATATTCACTAAGTCGGCAATTTATTCATTTACCGCAGCAACCACCGCATCACCTAATTCAGAGGTAGAGGCTTTTGTCATTCCATCGGAATAAATATCTGCCGAACGCAAACCTTTATCCAATACTTTTCCTACAGCCGACTCAATAGTTGCCGCCGCTTTTGGCTCGCCTAACGAATACCGTAACATCATCGCTGCCGACAAGATTGTTGCCAGCGGGTTGGCGATACCCTGCCCGACAATATCAGGAGCAGAACCATGCACAGGTTCATATAGCCCCTTACCTTCGGAATTCAACGAGGCGGAAGGCAACATACCTATTGAGCCTGTCAACATTGCGGCGGTATCAGAGAGAATGTCGCCAAACATATTTCCTGTCACTATCACATCAAATTGCTTTGGTTCGCGTACAAGTTGCATCGCAGCATTATCCACGTACATATGAGATAGCTCTACATCTGGGTAGTCCTTAGCGAGAGACTGCATAACTTCACGCCAAAGAACCGTAGCTTCAAGTACATTGGCTTTATCAACCGAGCACACTTTTCCAGAGCGCTTGCGTGCCATTTCAAATGCGGTGCGCCCAATACGCTCAATCTCACTCTCAGCGTAAACATAGGTATTATAGCCTTGACGCTGGCCATCATCTAATAAACGAATACCACGCGGCTCACCAAAATAAATGCCGCCGGTTAATTCGCGGACAATAAGCATATCCAAGCCTGAAACAATTTCGGGTTTTAACGAAGAGGCATCGGCAAGTTGCGGATACAAAATCGCCGGGCGAAGGTTGGCATACAAGCCCATTTCGTAGCGAATTTTTAGCAAGCCTTTTTCCGGACGAATAGCAGAGTCTAAATTGTCCCATTTTAGGCCGCCTACCGCCCCCATTAACACCGCATCGGCAGCTTTACATTTTTCTAACGTCGAATTTGCCAGAGGCACACCATATTCATCAATCGCGCAACCGCCAATTAAATCCTCTTGAAATTTAAAGCTTATTTTATGCTTTTCCCCTACCGCAGTGAGTACCTTTACCGCCTCGGCCATAATTTCTGGGCCAATTCCATCGCCCGCTAATAAAACAATTTTTTTAGTCAAAGTGTCGTCCTCACATTAAGAGATAGCATTAAACAGCCAAGGCGCTGTCTGTCTGCGTTTTTCTTCGTATTTTTTAATTTTATCTGCATCGTTAAACGTTAACGCTATATCATCAAAGCCATTTAATAGGCAGTGTTTGCGAAATTCATCAATATTAAACTCAAAGACTTCGCCGAACGGTGTCATCACTTGCTGCTTTGCAAGATCCACAGTGAGTTGGTAACCCTCTTTCGCGTACATTTCTACAAAAAGTTGTTCAACCACGTCTTCGCTCAGCACAATTGGCAATATGCCGTTCTTAAAACAGTTGTTGTAGAAAATATCGGCAAAGCTTGGGGCAATAACTGCGCGGAAACCATATTCATCTAATGCCCAGGGCGCGTGTTCGCGGCTTGAGCCACAACCAAAATTTTCTCTTGCCAGTAAAATACTTACTCCCTGATAACGCTTAAAGTTTAAAGGGAATTCTGGGTTAATTGGACGACCATGGTTGTCTTTTCCCGGTTCACCTTTATCTAAGTAGCGAAGTTCATCAAATAGATTAGGGCCAAAACCTGTGCGCTTAATGGATTTTAGAAATTGCTTCGGAATAATAAGGTCCGTATCCACATTTGCTCTATCCATTGGAGCAGCCAGGCCGGTATGTATTGTAAAGCTTTTCATAATGTTACCTTTTGCCTGAATTAAAATTCTCTTATATCAACAAATTTACCTGCAATTGCAGCCGCGGCAGCCATAGCAGGGCTCACGAGATGTGTTCTTCCACCAAAGCCTTGTCGGCCTTCAAAATTTCGGTTTGACGTGGAAGCACAGTGTTCACCCTCACCCAATTTATCGGCATTCATGGCAAGGCACATTGAACACCCAGGCTCACGCCATTCGATTCCGGCATCGGTAAAGATTTTGTCCAGCCCCTCTTGTTCCGCCATAGCTTTCACTTCGCCAGAGCCGGGCACCACAATGGCTTCTTTTACAGAGTTCGCTTTTTGGCGACCTTTTACCACGTCAGCAGCGGCGCGAATATCTTCGATTCTAGAGTTAGTACAGGAACCAATAAATACACGATCAACAGAAATATCTTTAATCGCCTGCTCTGCGTATAGCCCCATATATTCAAGGGCACGCTCAATACCGCTTTTCTTCACGGTATCCGGCTCATTCGCAGGGTTGGGTACGCTTGCGGTAACAGGAAGAACCATTTCAGGAGAGGTTCCCCAGGTCACTTGGGGCGCTATGTTTTCCCCTTTCAGTTCAATAGTTTTGTCAAACGCGGCATCCACATCACTCACCAGTTCGCGCCAGGACGTTTCGGCCAGTTCAAATTGCGCGCCTGTAGGGGCAAAACTGCGGCCTTTTACATAGTTGATCGTAATATCGTCCACAGCAACCATACCCGCACGCGCACCAGCCTCTATCGCCATATTACACACGGTTAGACGCCCTTCCATCGACATGGAGCGGAAAACATCGCCACCAAACTCAATGGCATAGCCCGTTCCTCCGGCAGTACCTATTTTGCCGATAATGGCAAGCACCACGTCTTTGGGCGTTACGCCTTTTCCCAGTTCGCCATCAATACGAACCAGCATATTTTTCATTTTCTTTGCCACAATGCACTGTGTGGCAAGCACATGCTCCACTTCACTGGTGCCTATGCCAAATGACAGTGCGCCAAGTGCGCCGTTTGTCGAGGTATGAGAGTCGCCACAAACAATGGTCATTCCCGGTAGGCAGGCGCCAGTTTCCGGGCCAATAACATGCACAATACCTTGACGCTTATCGTTGATTTTAAATTCGGTAATGCCTAGGGAATCGCAGTTATCATCCAGAGTTTGTACCTGAATTTTCGAAATGGGGTCTTCAATGCCTGCAATACCCGAAGCTCGCTCCTCCTGAGTGGTAGGCACATTGTGGTCAGGCGTAGCCAGCACACTGTCTACTCGCCAGGGTTCTCGGCCAGCAAGGCGTAGCCCCTCAAATGCCTGGGGTGAGGTGACCTCATGCACTATGTGTCTATCTATGTAAATTAGAGCAGAACCATCGCCTCTCTCTGTAACAAGGTGTGCTTCCCACAGCTTATCGTATAGGGTTTTTCCAGCCATAATTCTCACCTACCACTCTCACTTAAACTCTCACTTAAATTTATGTCCTAAAGCTTCATTGTTCAATTAATTGAATTGCACAATATTGTGTGCATTCTATAAGCCGTTTTAAAATAACTCAAATTCATTATTTTTATCTATTGCATTCCTGGCGGGAATGCATACTATTGAATAATATTTTCTCTTAGTTCACCTTTTTTATATGGATACTGAAGCCTTACAAGCCTTCCTTGCGGTCACTCGACACGCTTCTTTTTCAAAAGCCGCCGAGGAACTATTCCTAACTCAGCCAGCGGTAAGTAAGCGTATTGCCGCGCTGGAAAAGGAGTTGAATCATAGTTTATTTGACCGGCTTGGGAGGGAGGTAGTACTTACTGAAGCCGGTCAAGCTCTGTTGCCAGAAGCACAAAATATTTTGTACTCCATCGAGAATACTCGCAGGTTAATCCAAGAGCTATCTGGGGAGATAGTGGGCACACTTAAAGTGGCCACTAGCCATCATGTGGGCCTACACCGCCTGCCCCCAGTTTTAAGAAAGTTTGCCTCCACCCATAAGGATGTCAACCTTCAGTTTGAATTTTTAGATTCTGAGCAAGCTCACTTCAAAGTTGAAAAGGGGGAGTGCGAACTCGCTATAGTTACCTTAGCACCAGAAATTGAAGAGCCCTTGCAGGGCAAAGCCCTCTGGCATGATCCATTAGCATTTGTGATCAGTAAAGATCACACGCTTTCACTGAAAAACTCGTTAACGCTAACAGAGCTAAGTAGGGAGCCTGCAATATTACCCAGTTTGACAACCTTCACGGGAAGATTGTTAAAGGAATGTTTTGACCAAGCAGAGCTGCCTCTCACTCTTAATATGACAACCAATTATCTTGAAACAATTAAAATGATGGTTTCCGTTGGCTTAGGCTGGAGCCTGCTTCCAAAAAATATGGTCGATGAACAGTTAAGTATATTAAATGTACAGGACGTATGCATTTCACGCCAGCTAGGTATTATCACCCATAAAAAGCGCTCTTTGAGTAACGCGGCCAAAGCTTTTTTTGAAATATTGCGTGATAGTGCAGATAAGAAAACAGTAAATAACATAAATTAGTGCAATTTTCTGCTATAAGCTATCTAGGGCCTGTTAACAGGGTTCCAATATATAGATTTATTGTTGTATCAACCTAAAACCGTTACAAAATAAAATTAAGAAGATTCCATCCATTTATTTCTCTGGGGAAATAACTCAATGAAAAAAATAACTATTGGCTCCTTACTTCTTTTAAGCGTAATAAATACAGCTTATGCAGACACTGTTGGTATATACGCAGGCGGAGGTATATGGAGTACATCAATGAGCGGTGAAATTGGAGAGACAACGGATACCGTACAACCCATCACGGCAGATCAATTAGGCGTGGAAGATTCAGAAAACGCTTTTTACTATATTGCTCTTGAACATCCTATCCCTATTATTCCCAATATCCGGCTCAGTCATACCTCACTGAGTTTAGAGGGGCGCGGTCAACCAGACCTGGACGAAATACCGGCTCTAAACCCAGGTGATGATTCCCTTGCGTTTCTTGAAGGCAATTACGTCGTCACTGACCTTGACCTCACTCATACAGATGCAACCCTCTACTACGAAATACTAGATAATTATGTTTCTGCTGACTTAGGTATAACCATTAGACAGTTGGACGGCTATGCTGAAATAGCGGTTACCGACGATGACGGTACGACTGTACTCACTGAACAGGATGCGGAATTTGATGGCGCAATACCTATGCTCTATCTAAAAGCACAATTCGACCTTCCTTTTACAGGCTGGTATCTAGGCGGTAGCGGTAACTTCCTTAGTGTTGGTAATAACAATGATTTCACCGACCTTGAACTAAAGTTAGGTTATTTAACCGATGGGCTTGGCTTGGACTTTGGGTTTGATTTAGGATACCGCCAAATGAAATTATCGGTAGATGCTGACGACCAAGCAAAGGCAGACATTACTATTGACGGCCCTTACTTATCTGTTAACGTCCATTTTTAGCCCTCTCCACAGTTAAACCAAAGGGGCTAAATAGCCCCTGTTATTCCATAGTTTTTAGCTACAGTTTTTAGCTACAAAAAGCCAGTTTTATTTAAAGCTGGTTTTTTTATTCTAGAAACCGCATTTGAGCGCAAAAAAAGAGGCGTACTTATGTACAAGTTCTGCAAATTCAAGACTCTTAGTAGCTCACTGATTTAATCCGAAGTTATTTCTATATTGGAACGCTTCTTTTCTCTGCTTTCCAGTCAGTCGTAAGCTTTGACGTGCAGCTTTTAATACACAAATACCTAAAACCGATGCTCATCGCTCCAATCATCTGCCTGACGAAGTACGCACCCAGTAAGCCCAGCAAGATTCAATCGCTGTTTTGACCCTATCAGAAATGAATATAACATCCTGATATTCACCTGCACGAAAAATATGTTGACCTCTAATATTCTCTTCAATTAGTTTCAAGCCAAACATACGCATTATGACTGGACCGACAAAAGAGCAATCTGAAGCCTTTTCATCAATACATGTGATCCTGCCAATAATATTTAGAAGATAGTACCCTAGAGTAACGCCATCTTCGAAGCGTATCTCAACTGGAAAAACCTGGAAATTATCTGCTCCTGTATTTTCGAGTACTTTCACAAATTGTTCAGTGACAATTGGGGTACTGCCTGTTTCAAAATATTCGGGCAGTGGAATTTGCTTATTCTCAAACTCAATATATAGTTCATCACTCGTTTGTGGTAGCGGCAAAATTAGATGCCCCTGAACGAAGCTTTGCCCCCATCCAGAGTCGGCGACAAGAAATATGACGGACTTTACCGAGCTTTTCTGATTCTAATACGTAATACATGTTAGTTCCTAGCGGCCCTTCATTAAGTTTTGGGTCGAGATAGGTGATTTTATAGTCGGAATGCCCTTTACCCATATATGTTACAGTTGAGCGCCTAGCGCTTCGATGAAGAATTAGCCCAGAAATCAGGGTGGTTATATAGAGGTTAGACATTTCGATATAATAAATTTCAATCGGTTAGGCTGCTGTCCAAACCTCTATTGACCATCTTCAAAGCAGACAACTAAACATGCAAAAAAAATTTAATCTAAACAAGAAAAGAATAATTGAATTTTTTACAATATTCCCAACCTCATGGACTATGTTCATTGCAATATCTAGCTTCTTAGGAGTAGTGGAATTTTTTGGCCCTTTTTTTCGTCATTTAATTTCCTCTTGGCAGTCCTTAACAAGGGGGATGTGGGACTATTTCATTTTTTCACATCTGGACATCTATGTTCGAGAAGCAGATAAAGATGGGCTTACCTTTTGCTTATTTCTAGCAATATTTGGCGCCAGCTTAATACCAAAAGTCATAAACATTTTCAAATCTGACATTGAGAACCCGGAAAGAGAAGTGAACTGGAAAGCTTTTCCGATAGCTTTTACCATTTCTTCAATAATTACTTTCTTAGTAATCTCTTATATATTCCACATGGATGGATCAGAGAAATTCAAAGCTTTTTCCTTTATTTTTTCGATCGTTATTTTTCTGATCCTGTATACTATTATTGGTTTCTTTCCGATTATCGTTAGTTATACAATTTCATATAGTCTAAAAAATGTTTCTAAATTTAGAAAAAATTGTTTTAAGGAAGTATATTCGGTATTTCTATTCTTAACATCTATTTACATTTCCGTCTTGTTGCTATCTGGCACAGCATTTTTGGATTATTTTAAAGCAACTGTTTATGTAACAAGTGTAGTAGTTTTTTTTGTCCTATTTATCCCCTTATTGATGCCGATAATTCAGCCTGAGAAGTTGTTTAAGTTGGCTGTTTTTAGTTGTTTAATATGCGTCGTTTCGTATTCTTCTTATACTCTTGAATTTTTTAAGCAAAGATCAATAGCAATAAATGATGGATATATAAAAAACATAAATACTGCATATGCAGCAAACATGAAGAATAAAGTTGATACTAGTTGTTCTTCAATGATGATGAAAGCAAAGAATGATACATTTGGAGCTATGATTTTTGGTATGGTGGGAATGACAGACTTAGATATGTATGAATTTTGCCTTTGTAGTGCCAAAGAGATTGTCAAAACACAAAAAGTAGATTTAATAGAAAAACTTGCTATAAAATCAGAGTTTGAAAAGAATATAGATTATTTGTCTTCCCAAGATATATTTGACATATGCAGGAAGAATTAGCTTATCGCAGTAATGTAAGTTGTAAGACTATTTGTTTTCTCGCTACGCTGACTCTCTATTTCCAGCCACCCATGCTTTCACCTCTTTAGCATACCACCTACTGTTCTAGTCTAATGGAACCGGACACTTTAATGAGAGACAATAATCGCCAAACATTAGTAAGCGTCTCGCCAAATGCACCTAACCTTTAAAATTTTCCAAGGCATAAGATCTTCAACGTCAGCCTCATCGGATCTCTTGGGGAACTCTGCCAACAAGTGAAGACAAAGGGGTCAGACTTGCGTTATTGTATTTTGCTCCGTGGCAATGGCGGGCAGGATATTTTCAATTCTGGAGACGATCAAGATTATTTTGAAGCTCTGCTTGCGAACGGCGCTAATAGGTTTGGTTATCGCATTCATGCGTATTGCTGGTCGTGACTGATAATATCTTCTAAGTTAACAGTGCCCCTTTCTCGAGGGTCTCATCGGGATGAAGCGGCGCATTGCGAACCCAGTCCATGTATCTAACATGCTCTTGATTATGAAATGATGGTGGAGACTGAAGAGCCAGGTTCCTTAGGTCAACATTCATGTTGTTATTCTAATCTTATTATATGAGTAAATAATTAATATTTTCAGCGATATCCATTAGTGACGGTCTTAGAGCAGGGTCTGAGAGACTACGTCCAAACTCAGGGAGTTCGGGGATCGCGTCGATAGATCGTTCGAATAGCGCTATGGCGGGGTAATTGCCATACATGCTAGAGCTATAGTATATGCCGTCAGCTTTTGGATAAGCTTCATATAGAACTCTTGCCCAAACCCTTGCTCTTGGCTTTGAGCCAGAATTTATCGCGGCAGATGCACCCATTTTGGTAGAGAATGGACCTGATAGGTCAATTAATCGGAGGGCCCTGGAGGTTTTAAAGGCTACCAGCGCCCTATCTTGTGCTGCCGGGTCAATGATGCGTTTTTGAAAGACTTCGGCTACGCAAGTAGGTATTGCTTTAGCTCCAACGGCGCCATACATGATGCCCCTAGACTGGCGAGTGACCTTATTCTTTTTATATTCAATATGGTGGTCAAATCGTGAGGCGAGTGGGCCGTCATACCTAAAATCATTCCAGGATGTTGGGTGCTTCCCTCCAGCACTGTATATCCTCCAAACTAGCGTATTCTTGGGCAGTTTTCTGAGTTCTGGCTTGATTTCTCTTAGCTCTTCTAGAGCTATGGGATTGGGAAACTTCGGCACTTATAACCCCGTTGCTAAGTGAACAACATCTGTGACAGGGTGATTGGTAATAAGCCAGTCTCTAGGGGAAATACCCTCTTCAGTATCAGAGGCATCGGATTCTAAATCAAGGTGTGGCTCAGTCATAAACCGGGATATTACGAGGGGGTGAGTAGAGCAATCGATAGCGTCTAAAACCTCCTGCAGACCGAGGATTGTCGAAGTGTTGTCTTTGGCGTCAGTATGAAACTGCCAAAGAGGATATAACTTCGAGCCTGTGGCAGAGGTAAAACTGTAGAGTTTACGATCAAGATCGAGCTGTCTTATCCGGCTGGCGGATACTCCTAGCTTAGCCTGAACCCCTTTACCGTCAGTAGATGTTCCTTCCAGCAAGGCGTAATTGCCGAGGAGGTCTGGGGTATACAGCATACTCTTAGTAATTACTTGCAGAGGGCTTACCCCTCCCAACCGGAGCAAGTTCATTTCGTCGCTAGATAAGGCAAGATTTAAGACCGATCTAGCCTCTCTGAGGTGTGCCTGGAGGTAGGAGCTTGCTGATGTAATCACCGCTTCAGGAGAAATACCAAATTCGCTCAATATTTGTTCTGCATTTTCATGGCTCATAGATAACACCCGCTAACAACCGTTAATGTGAGTTAATTGTAAGCCGTGCTTGATCAGAAATCAATCATTATTCAGGGTTTAAAAAGAGGGATGCGGCTCTCCCATAATAGAGCCATAAGAGCCTCTGTTGGCCTGGGTGGTCGTCTTGAAGCTCTTGCGGCTTCGAGTCGTTTATGATGAATGCGATGTGTGGAGTCCATATACGCCAAACCAATTACACTTTACGCAAGCAAGTACGCAGGCAAGTACGCAGGCAAGTTTGGCCTCTATAAATTATCGCCTCCAATGTTGCGAACGGCGCTAATAGGTTTGGTTATCGCATTCATGCGTATTGCTGGATGACAAATCATATCCATATAGCGATTCAGGTCGCCAATGAGCAGGAATTTGTCTGATTTTAGTTTTTAGAGAGAGGTTAACGGATAAATCAGAATTAAATGAGGTTCTTCAGATAATACAATAACACAAACCTGACCCCTATAATGATACACCTACCAAATAGAAAATTTAGTAATCAAATGATTCCATAAAACTATCTTGTAACATAAGGATATCGTGTGCCATAGTTTCTTCATTTATATCCTCACCCAGCATCGCTTCTATAATCTCTTTTAATGCAGAAAAAAGAGGCTGTATTGATTTTCCGTCCATACCTTTTTCTCTACATATCGTGTGCCACTCATTTGCACCGTCTTGGATTGTTTTAATTAACCCCTCAAACGAGAGATCACTTTCATTAAAGAAACCAGAGCGGATATTATCTGGCATGGACCACACTAATAAATTTACAGAAAACACCGTATTTAATGGATTTGGCAGCTCATTTGAATATTTCCTTAATAAAGGCAATATAGATTCGATTTTTTTATTTGACGCTTCCTGCCCAAGCTCAGCAGCCAAAAGCACGCCCATTAATGTTGCTGATATCATTTTAACACTCGGCTTATTCATAGCCGATATAGTTTTTTCAATAAGTTTTTCTTCCATTCGATTCCTCCTAACTATTAACTAACATCACGCTTTGCTATTTGCGGGCTAGAGAAGGAATACTCCGCCCTTGCAACTAACCACAATAAAACAACTAAAATGATACTCAGGTATACTTTTTTGTGTCCTATTTAATTTTAGTTTCAAGCCTTTATTCAGATTCCGCCTGAATAAGTTCATCAACGAATGTTTTATCATTCATAAATTCTTTAGAGGCTTCTAAGCTCTCCTTCGCGCCTTCAGATTCCCTACCAAGTACCCAGTGATAGCTGGCTCTGAGTAACCGAGTCGCAACTTGATAGCGGTAGTATTGAATATGAGATTCTTTACTCCCGGATACCTGGGCTCGTTCCATAAGTTTTTTAGCAACTTTGGCTCCCCTTTCCCAAGCTTTAGCCGATTTACGATTTTTACCCGCTTGAGCATAAGCATAGCCAGAAAATTCAAAGCCTTTACCCGCCATTCTAGAAAACTTTAAACTGACTATACGGTAGGTTTTTTTTGCTTTTGCGTCTTCTAATGTTTCGTACTGGACCCATAATTCACTCGCAACCTTGCTTAGATCCCGAGCCATTTTTTCATTGTCCTCGCCGTAATTAGACCAGAAGCGTATAGCCTCCCACTCATTTTCGTAGGAAACAAGTGATTGCGTTGCCTGCTGCTGTTGTTTAAACAAATTATCTAGGTTCACTTCAAGAAGCTTGGCTATTTGCTTTCCTTGAGCCAATTGGCCTTTTTTAAGCTGGCCAATCAGTAAATCCGAATCGGTGCGAATGCTCCAAAAGAGCGCCGCTATTTTTCGATTAAGCTCAATAACCTGGTCTTCGGGAACCACTTCAACGTCTGAAAGTACCATTGCCAGAGGGAGCGGCTGAGCTGCGGGGCCATGAAGCGAACAGAAGGCTGTTGGCTGACCTCCGTTTTGTTCGCAGCTATCCTTAATTTCCGCTTCATGAGCAGAACACGCTTTTTGCCAATTTTCATTTGGCAAGTTCGAACAGTCACAATGAATTTGTGGGCAAACCTCGGCAATAGACTGAGATGTCAAAACAAGTAAGCCTATCAGTAAAACTGAGATAGCGGAATATACTGTGCGAATACGCATTAAGGGTCACCTTGTTTTCTGATTTGCCGATGCAGTCGAAGACTATACGCTTAACGATGAAAAATTGTACAACGCATTATAAACGCCGAGGCATATACAAAAACTAGTTGAAAAAATGAGGTTTTTCCTCTATTTACATCATATGGCGCAATAATTAACGGTATATTAACTCGAAGGCCCTTAAGACGCCAAAGAAATGACGCGGGAAATTAATGTGCCAGTTAAAGTGGTCGGAAGAAAAATTGGTGGGCATATTCAAATAAATATAGATTCAGGTGTTTTTCAGAATGCTTGCCCAATTCGCATGAGTTATGTATTGAACAAATGCGGTGTTTCCGTTCCGCGAGGAAAGAAATATGCAGTTGTAAGTGGGAAGGACAAAAAGCAATATATGTATCGAGTTAACGATATGATTGGCTACCTTGAGGAAATTTTCGGAAAACCAGACATGACGATAAGGTCTCCAAAATTTTCAGATTTCAGCGGTAAAAAGGGAATAATTGTATTTTCTGGTAGTGGCTGGTCGAATGCGAGGGGGCATGTGACTCTCTGGAATGGGGTGGCTTGTTCAGACACATGCCATTTTATGTCTTCTCCTGAAAATGGTCCGTTTGTTCCTGAGAAGGGTTATCTTTGGAGCTTAATATGAGGCTCGTAATGGTATCGTTGTTCATTATCTTTCTTGCGTCATGCGCAAATACAAAGAGGGATATAGCAAATACTGATGACCAAGTATCCACATACAAAAACTGGGTTTTAAGTCGATGTTTGAGCTATACATTTCAAAATGAACAAGATAAGCAGGACGCTCTAAATACTGCTAGCGCATATCTAGAGGTTTCTATTTTACCTGTCGAGATGTTTTTAAGTTCGGAGCCGCTTATACAAGAATTTCTTGACCGAAGTTATCAAGGCTCTATTATTGGAACATTTAAAGTAAAAAAATGTATAGATTTATTCAACAGTGATGAACTGGATAAACTGTATCGAGAATTGAGTAAATAATTTAACGATGCAAGTCAAGGCGACGTTATGTACTAAGGAACTGAGTATGTCGAAAGAAAAATTAATACTGGATATCCGGTATATTGAGAACGATATCGAAAACATCTCAGGTAATTCGACACCATCATATACTGGCGAGATATTTTCATTGCCCGATGAAATTGATCCATTTAGTTCCAGAGTTGCCAGAAAGCTAGGTAGTGTTCAAAAACCTGTGTCATTTCATTATCATACTGAATAAACGAGGTGACACATGTCCAAAACTTTCGATTTTCAAGCTGCCGTTAATGCACTGCGCTCAGGGCAAAACCTAAACGGCGAAGATGGAATCTTAACCCCTCTGATCAAACAAGCTTAAGCTTGTGAAGGAACTGGCAGAGTATTAGTCAACCTACAACGCCGCATTTGCATAGGGCGTCGATAAATGATGATTGAGCCAAATATACGTAAATACATTTTACTTGGTATTGCTATTGTACTTCCCACTTTTGTGATTATATGGAATTATAAGCAAGACCCCAAAATGGGGATTTACTACGCCTGTTTTATTCTTATGTGTGTAGCTGTCGGACTTTTCAACGACTACAGACGTAAAAGAAAGCAATCAGATAAGCTAAAGTGAAATAGTTCTGTGCGTTGATTTGGCGGAAGCTAGCTTTCTTGCTATATCATGCGGAAATTCATCAAGGCCAAACTCTACCATTCTCGTTTGGGAGTGAGTTTCCTTTCCTGAGTGGTCAACAATTTTCCCTGTCATTCTTTGCCTTATAAAGCGCAAGATTTTTACAGATACATGCCAACTATAAGTGTATTCTATTGTGAAATTTAGCTTATCCGGTAATCCCCTCTATGCATAGGAATAGCGGACGGCAAAAAGAAGGTTATCATAGCAGCGTATACACCTCCAATTATTGCAAAAGGTGCAGCAGCAACCCCCCAGACCAGCAATCCAATAGTTAAGGCAGAACCTCCTGTAAAAACCATTTTTCCTGTTTGTTCTTGCGTTGCTTTATTCCACTTATCGGCAGCTTCATTTGTTTGGAACACAATCGTTGACGACATTCAATTTGTCAAATGTTCCTTCGCACCACAATTTGGTTCTTTACCAAAGCCTTGCCAATAACCGCCATCACTAAAGTTATACGAGGCTCGGCACTGCTGCTCAATTTTAAGCTTATCTGCGAGAGTTAAATGCATTTTCATAACTGATGATTCCTTTTGGCCAGAACAATAAAATTAGAAAGGCGTTGCACTCCCAAACAAGGAAAGAGCAGACCAATTAATATTTACTTGGAGTTATTTACAGCCTTGAGTGGGCCTTCATTAAAGAGAGGCGACTCGGCTTTAGGTTTGAATTTTGAAAGACGCAAGACCATTAATTTACGACATTGGCGGAACACCCATCCAGAACGGTTATTACACTGTGTACTGGGTAACCCTAGCGCGGTCAGCAATACTAATGCCTAGCACCAAAATAGAAATTACGCTCAGTTTTTTCATTTTTTCCATCCGGTAAAGAACGATATTAAATCGAAAAATATTACCAAGAAATTCAAACCTATCTTTTAATCTAATCAAAATGTTAAAACTATTCCAGTTGTATCATTTATCTCTCAAATAATACCTTGTATATTTCCGCTCACCTGTTTTGGTAAATACACCCATTTCAACCAGACTTTGTAAATCCCTTGTCGCAGTAGCTCTAGCAGCACCTGTGATACTGATGTAGTTTTTGGCGCTAAGACCACCTGTAAACCCATCAACACCTTCCCTAAACATACGCCCTATGACTTTTGCCTGCCGTTGATTTAACTTATCGCCGAAATACTGATAAAACTTGCCCTTGTTGATCAAAAAATCAATTATACGTTGCGTATAGTCTTGCGCTGACAAGACCGTATCACAAAAGTAGTGCAGCCATTCGTTTATATCTAAATTTCTACTCCCTTTCTGTAGCGCGGCGTAATAGTCTTTACGTTTCTTCTCGATAGTCGAGGCAATAGCTATGAGTGTTGGCTTACCAAGACTTTGCGATAAAGCTTTTTCTGAAATAGCCCGACCTATCCTACCGTTTCCATCTTCAAATGGGTGTATGCTTTCGAAATAAATATGTGCGATACCTGAACGCAACAACGCAGGTAAATCGTTAGACTCCTCTTGCTCGGTTTGATTGAACCAATTAACAAACTGCTTCATTTCGTCAGGGACTTTTTTTGAAGGCGGTGCTTCATAATGCACTTTCGGCTCGTATGCCTTACCAGAAACAATCTGCATTGGTTCTTTGTGGGTACGATACGTGCCTATATCCGTTAAATCCCTACGTCCATTGGTGAACATGGTATGCCATGCAAAAAGTTGCTCATGCGTAAGCGGAGACTGATAGCTCTTGTACAGATCAACCATCATCTCTGAAATACCCTGCTCGGCAAGAGAGACCTTCCGGCTATCGGCTTTTAGACCAAAATGCTTTCGGACAGATGATTGAAGCGAGTCTCGGTCCATAAGTTCACCCTCGATCTCAGAGGTTTTAAGCGCCTCGTCGCTCACAAGCATCACCGTTAAGGTTTCTTTGTCCTCATCGGCGATATGCTTCATGCTGCCAGACATTATGCCAGCGTTGTACAGGAACTGGCTTTCATACTCGCGGAAGTCTTCAGCGGTATAGATAAAATTCGGCCAGTCTTTTTGTTGCCAGTTCCGCATCATGAGTTATAGACCACCTTTTTATAACTCAAAATATCATATTTATTTGAGCTATAGAAGCTCTTTTTATAGCTCACTCCTCTAACTACCCTATCGCCTCGACTTGAGATCAACCCATTGTCATTAGCGGGTGTTTTATCCTAGAAACGGCAGTTAAGCGCGAAAAAGATGCGTAAGATATGGGTGTGCTGAGTGAAGATTAACAACCTGTGATCCTCACTAAAGCGGAGAAAAGCCAGTCGTTTTTAATCTTTGCTAGGTATGTCAAACACTTGCGCATACTTTTGTGATTTAACTGCGGTTTCTAGGTTCATGCATTTATGAGAGTAATTTCTAGCTTGATTCTGATATCTAAAGGTTTATTGAAGCAATTCAATTAGAACCAATTCAACAAAGCCCAATGTACTGGTAGAATGCTTGCCGCCTCGCCCCCGTAGTTGAATGGATACAATAGGGTCCTCCTAAGACTTAGGTGCTGGTTCGATTCCAGCCGGGGGCGCCAATTTCCGTCTCACTAAAGTGGGAAAGAGCCATTTTTAATCTTAAAGTTACTTAAAATCAACAGTTTAAAGATGGCGCGGATCACTCTTTCACTCAGCCAGAATGTAATTTTAAATGAACCTTCTATTGCTCGAAGAGAGCCAATTCTTAAACGAAAACCGAGCCAGTCTATCCGCTAGGCAAGCAAAACATTTGCTTGATATCCTAAAGCTTAAACAAGGCGATAAGGTACAGCTGGGTAAGGTCAATGAGAAAATAGGCAGTGGCGTTATTACCCATTTACACAATGATTCGGGTGAAATAGAAATACTTTCCCTATGCCAACGTTCAGAGGAGCCTTTGCCGCTGGATATTTTACTCGGATTACCTCGCCCACAAATGATAAAGAGAATTTTGCAAACTGTTTCCACTATGGGGGTGCGTAATCTTCATTTTATCCAATCCAGTCGAGTAGAAAAAAGTTTTTGGCAATCGCCTGTACTCTCTGACGATGCTATTCGACATCAACTTATTTTAGGTGCCGAGCAGGGAAAAGTAACGTATCTTCCAACAATCCATTTTCACAAGCGCTTTAGGCCGTTTATGGAGGATCACTTAGATGAGTTTACACGCAACGCGAAGAGGCTTATTGCACACCCCGGCGATTATCCCGTGTGTGGGCAGGCAGATGCGACAAAAAAGCATGTTTTAGCTATTGGGCCAGAGGGTGGTTTTTTAAGTAAGGAGGTCGTAAGTTTTATTGAAAGGGGGTTTGAACCCGTGCAACTTGGAGCGAGAATTCTGAAAGTAGAGACAGCAATACCCGTACTTATCGCTAAGCTTTTTTAATGGTATTGATACAATATTAAACCCGATAAAACACTCTAATAAAACACCCCGATAAAATACTTAGGCCCAGGTTACTTTTTTCTTCTCAAGTAGGCGAGCAAATTGCTGGGGAGCCACAGGTCTACTGCACAAATAACCTTGATAGTATAAACAGCCATATTCTTGAATTAAGCTTAACTGCGCCGAGGTTTCAACACCTTCGGCAACCACTTCTAATTCAAGCATTTTACCCATGGCGCTGATGGTTTCAACCAACGCTCTGTCATTTCGGTCTATGGTGATGTCGCGCACAAAACTCTGGTCAATTTTTAATATAGAAACAGGTAGTCGTTTTAAATAACTGATTGACGAGTATCCAGTCCCAAAGTCATCTAACGCAAAACTGATTCCCGTCGCTTTTAACTGCTCCATAGTCGCAACGGTTTCTTCTAGGTTGTGAATAGCAATACCTTCTGTAATTTCCATCTCAAGAAGTTCGGGCGAGAATGCTTCGTCTTGAAGTAATTCGTTAACATTTTCCACGAAGTTGGATGATCTAAATTGGCGTGGGCTAATGTTCACTCCCAGCCTCATATCGTTGGTCCAGTACCCCTCTTCTTGCCAACGTTTTACTTGAGCAATTGCTTCTTTTACAACCCACATTCCAACATCGACTATCAAGCCTGATGTTTCAAGAATAGGAATAAATTCCACCGGAGGAATCATGCCTCTCTCTGGGTGCTCCCAGCGTAGCAATGCTTCCGCACCCACGATTTCCGAGGTCGCGGTATGCACTCTAGGTTGGTAATGCAAACTAAAGCGACCATTTTCCAAGGCGTTGTGAAGGTCGCCTTCCATAACGAGTACATTGCGCGCTTTGTCGGTCATATACTTGTTAAAGAACTGAATGGCATCTCGGCCTTGTTCTTTCACTTGATACATGGCCGCATCTGCGTAGCGCAGTAACTCGTGGACACCGGCCCCATCTTCCGGGTAGATAACAATGCCTACACTACAGGTGACGTGGAGAGTTAGATCATTGTGCTTATAGGGTTGAGAGACACTGGAACGAATTCTTTCTCCAATTTCTTCAACTCTCAATATTGCTGTGGGTAGGTCATCACCCAGGTTGGTGATAACAACAACAAATTCATCACCACCGAGCCTAACAACCACATCATTTTCTGTAGTAATGGAGAGTAACCTTTCGGCAACGTGCTTCAGTACCCCATCGCCTGCTGGGTGCCCTAGCGAATCGTTAATGTATTTGAATTGATCCAAATCGATAAACAGTAAAGCACCAAGGAAGTCCTGCGCTGCCGCTTTTCTCAACTCTTCATCTAACCTTTCGACAAGGTAGCTTCGGTTTGGTAAGTCCGTTAATGCATCATGGTAAGCCATATGCTCCATCTGAGCCTGAGTGGCCTTAAGCTCTGTAATATCTGAAGAGACCACCAGGGCAACAATTTCGTCGTAAAACTCCATAGGCATAACATGGGTATGCATACTTCGCTCATGGTTTTCAGAGTCTAACCACAGTTCTTCCCAAACTTGAGCACTGTTTTTTGAGCCGATAACTTTAGAATCGACGTTCATTACTTGCCTCGGGTCAGCAACAAAGTGCTCGGCAAAGTCGCTGATATGAGAGCCTCTCATTACTTCTGGGGTCGTATTCAGGAAGTCTGCAAGGGCTTTGTTGGCAAAGATGTAGTGGCCATCTTTATTTCTCGCTCCAACCCATACTGGCAAGCTATCGATAATCTGGCGAACGTGTTCTTCGCTCTTACGTAAAACAACTTCCACCGCTCTTCGTTTTGCCAGTGCCAGGTCTACTGCATCCAAAAGCTGGTTACCACTTTCAACAAGCTGTTTAAGTTCGTCATTTTTATGGGCTTTTGGCATGGACAAACGCTGTTCACCGGGGCTTCCTGGGTTTATGCGCTTCATTTCCGTGGAGATACGGATAAGTGGCTTAGTAAGCAGGTAGTGGAATGCAATAAAGAGGAACATAACCAAGAGGAAGCTTCGAATCAGGCCAATAATTATGACCAGAAAAGAGTGCTGATAAAAAGGCGCGAAGGCTGCGTCCATATTCACAACAAAACTAATATGCCCACCAACACCAATATGATCCGGTATTTTTAGTGGGGAGGAGAAGAGTCTAAGGTCTTCGGTAATTTGCTGGGTAAGCCAGATTGTCGCCGACTCGTCTCTTACTTTACTTGAGGTAGCAAGTTCATTACCCAATTCGTCTTCTATGGTTACTGCGACAATAAAGTCATAGCGCATCAGCCCAGCGGCCACTTCAGCGGCAAGCATATTATCTAAGGTATGTACGGCTCTGGCAGCCGGTGGGGTGGACACTTCGGTTATTCGGTTGACCAGGCGATTAACTTCACTAATTTGAGCGAGGTAATCAATATATATCTGAACAGCGCTGATCATAACTCCCACAAGCAAGGCAATAACAACCCCTACTTTGGCGAGCTTAAATGAAATACCTTGAAAAAAACCTTGCACTGAATACCTTTAGATTTATTTTAGTTCGACATCCATTACGATCTCTTCGGCTGCCTTAACGGCTCACTCGTAAAATAGCAGCTAGAAGAATGCCCACCAAGCGTTCAATACTCTGACTTGGGTAAGTGTATCTCAGGAAGCCCTATCTAGATAAGCCAAAATTCGAAACTGTTCTTTTCGCTCCTTACTAATCTTAGACTCTTTCAAGAAAAAGTGGGCGCACAACGTTTCAAAGCCTAAATGTTAGTAGTATTTTGAATTAAACTAAGACAAACCGATTAAATATCAGGCACTTAGCAATATGTAGTAAAGGCTAAACTTCTACCAAGTTTAGAATAAGATACTGAGACGAAGGGTAAAAAAAACCACTAAAGAACTACGCTAGGGATAATTTGCCGAACAACAGTTTGATCTTCCGTCTCCCTTTGCGAGTCATCAAGCCCTACACCAAAGAAAAGCTGGGCCTCCCGCTCTTGAGCGTCAGAAGAAACTGTTTGCTTGGCATCTTCATATCGCTCTTTGGAATCATCTAGCAAAACTGGCCGTTCAAGGGGTAGGTCGAGAAAGTCGAAGATATTTTTGTCTCCCAATTGCGAAGGTGATACTCGTTGCAAAGAGGAGAAAATGGTATTAATACGCCCAGGATGCTTCTTCTCCCAACCTGCGAGCATATGCTTAATTGCCTGGCGTTGCAGATTCTCCTGAGAACCGCACAAATTACAGGGTATGATGGGGAATTGCTTGTGCTCTGCATACTTGGCTAGGTCTTTTTCTGTACAGTAGTAAAGAGGGCGAATAAGCACATTACGTTTGTCGTCAGAGCGCAGCTTTGGGGGCATGGCTTTCAAGCGCCCAGCATAGAATAAATTCAGAAACAGTGTTTCCACCACATCGTCTCTATGGTGCCCCAGCGCGATCTTGGTTGCGCCAATTTCTTCCGCAAACCCGTAAAGCGTTCCACGCCTAAGTCTTGAGCAAAGCCCACAGGTCGTTTTACCCTCGGGTATCACTCGTTTAACTATGCTGTAAGTATCTCGCTCAACGATATGGTAAGGCACGTTTAACGAGTCCAGGTACTCGGGCAAAATATGCTCAGGAAAACCTGGCTGCTTTTGGTCGAGATTGACCGCCACTATCTCAAACTTGACTGGTGCAGTCTTCTGCAATCCAAGTAATACATCTAACATTCCATATGAGTCTTTTCCACCGGAGAGACAAACCATTATACGATCCCCCTCTTCTATCATTTGATAATCGATAATCGCTTTACCTACATTGCGCCTAAGCCTTTTTTGCAGCTTGTTAAATTCCAAACGGCTTTTACGCTCGTTTCCTAGATTAGTTTCTTGAAGGTTATCCAATGCCGGTGCCCTGGTTGGTCTAAAAATATAGGTTGATTTAAAAATATAGGTTGATCTAAAAATTAACTAGGTCGAAAAATATTTCGGCTACAAATCCACTTTACCCAAAAGGCCGCCATTGTACAGATTCTAATCGCCTCTGTGAACGAGTATCCGCCGTCGGCAATCTAACGCCACCCTCTGGGGAAACCAATTACCGTTAAGCCAAGATAGTAGGGTTGCTCTCTAGCGCTCACCCCCCGAAACCATTAGGCTCGCAGGTAGTTACCTTAACTATCTAAATCTAGGCACAGCGGTTGCACTGTAATAGATCAGTAAAACCCACAATCTCATTTTGCTATTTCATAGGGTATAAGTAATCAATGAAGGCATTATTGAAAACCCCATCTTTGCTCTCAGGCTTGTTTGACCAACCCAAGGCTGGCACCCCAATACCTGAGCCAGTTGAACAAGCACCACTAGAGAACAATTGGACCAATTGGGAAGCGGATATTATCCTAACAGCACAATATAATCATCAGCTACTGTCCGCCCATTTACCGGATACAGTGCAAACCCTACAAACATTAATTTTGGGTGCAGATCTGTTTTCGTCGGAATTACTGCTCGACGGTCTCTACCCTTTTAACTGGTTGGAAATCAATACACTAAAACGCAACCGAACCCCTGTATGGCTACAAATACGCACTGAACAGGGGTTTTACAGGCTCAAAACCACCCTCTGTGAAATTCACTCTACGTCCAAAAATCCTGCCGTCACGGTGAAAATCCAACATGCCTACTTCACTGATAACCGCCGTTGGAATAATAGAGTCTCTTTCGATAAGCGTTGCGGCCCCTCTGTGGAAATGCAGGTGAAATATCAGGCCCAAATTAAAGGCTGGTTAGCTGATATAAGTCGGCAGGGCTGTATGATCGAAACTTATGGACAACATAACCGCCCCGAGTTCAAAGAAATAAATCAGCTAGATTGTATTTTTCATTTTAATGAGTTCTTTGAGCTTTCAATCAATACTCGTGTGAAACAATCTCGATATTTTCGAAGCCCATGCTGCTTCTCTCAAACCCGGTTGATTTTTAATAAGATAAGCCAAACTCAACAAGAACAAATCGATGAGTTTATTGAAATGAATACATCAACCTACGCAGAACCAGCGAGCATCGCTGTATAGAAATAGCCAAAACACGTATTATATGCCGCGCTCCTTCCCAGTTTATCGGAAAACATATTTTGGCTATAAATACATCGTCGGCTCAATTAATCGAGAATGACCGAAACGTCATATGGCACCCCTACTCGGCAGTCCACTCAAATGACCCTCTTTATGCGGTTGAGTCTGCCAAGGGTGTACGAATTAAGCTAAAAAGTGGCGAATCACTTATCGATGGAATGTCCTCTTGGTGGAGCACTATACACGGCTACAACCACCCGGATTTAAACGATGCTTTGAAACGTCAATCTGAAAAGATGAGCCACGTTATGTTTGGTGGGCTTACCCATGAGCCCGCTATTACCCTGGCAACTAGGTTAGTGGATATTACTCCACCCAATCTCGACAAAGTCTTTTTTTCCGATTCGGGCTCTGTTGCCGTAGAGGTGGCCATTAAAATGGCGACTCAGTACTGGATATCGCTAGGACATCCACAAAAAAATAGGCTGCTTTCTCTGCGCAATGGGTATCACGGAGATACGTTTGCGGCTATGTCAGTATGTGACCCCGAAACAGGTATGCATACTATGTTTTCTGAGGTATTAAAAAAACAAATTTTTACGGAGTCTCCCAAGTGTTCATTTTCTGAAAATTGGCAAAGTAATTGGGAAGATCGCTATATTGCGGATTTTCGACATAAAATAGAACAGCACCACAATGAACTCTCAGCCGTTATATTGGAACCTATCGTCCAGGGCGCGGGCGGAATGAAATTTTACTCACCTAAATATCTACAGGAAGTGAGAAAACTTTGCGATCAATTCAATGTATTACTTATCGCCGATGAAATCGCTACCGGGTTCGGACGAACAGGAAAATTATTCGCCTGTGAGTTTGCGGCAATATCCCCAGATATTCTCTGTTTGGGTAAGGCCCTTACCGGCGGCTATCTCAGTTTTGCCGCTACACTTTGTAGCAATAAAATTTCTGAGGGAATATGCCAAGGTGAAGCCGGCGTATTTATGCATGGCCCAACCTTTATGGCAAACCCACTGGCCTGCGCAGTAGCCAATACTAGCCTCGATCTGCTAGAACAAAATAATTGGCAAGCCAAGGTAAACAATATTGAAGATCAATTAAAAAAACAATTAGAGCCCTATGCGGAGCTAAAGAATGTACGAGAAGTAAGAATACTAGGCGCAATTGGCGTAGTTGAATTGTTTGATAACGTTGACCTTTCGATTATCCAGCCAAAATTCGTTGAAAAAGGGATATGGTTGCGCCCGTTCGGCACTCGGGTTTACATGATGCCACCTTACATTATTAACTCAGAAGACTTAAATCACCTTACTCAATCAACTGTTGAAGTGGTTCATTCTCTGATATAGTTGAACTACTACAGGTGAGCGGTTAATCAATCGTCCCGCAATAGTTCATATACCGCAGTAACCGTTTTACCACCATTTGAATATTCAATACTTGCACACAAACTGTTAAGCAAATGTATGCCTCTTCCGTGAACGCCGTCATTAGATTCCATGTTCTTTTTAAAAGCGTCGTAATCAAACCCTTTACCTGAATTAGTGATAACTAGATGTATTTTATTAACATCACCTCTCTCGTAACTTAAATCGACATTAATATAGGCGTCTTCTATGGATTCTAACCTTTCTGCTCTCAACCTGTAATAAGATTCAAATCCATCTGCGGACTCCTTTAACGAAGATTCTAATTCTAATATGCCATGTTCAAGCGCGTTACTAAATAGTTCACTTACGATGGTATATATTTTGTCTTGATGAATATCAATGCCTTTAATGCTTCCGACAAAATCCATTATTTGATTGGTTAACCCGGTATGCTTTAAGTCTTGATTTTGCAACTTCATTGATAAAACCCAGGGAAAGGAATCAGCATTATGATATTCCTGACACACATCCACAACTTCATTCGTTGTTTTGTCTGTATGCACTACCTCGCCAGAAGTTAATTCAACAATTGATACATCGTCTTGTTGATCAGACCCTTCCAAAAAGTGATATACCGCTTCCTTGATATTGGAAACAACGTTATCGCCCCCCTCAAGAATCACTTGTCTTAATCTATCTAAACCAAACTCTTCAAATTCAGAATTTTGTGCTTCGTTTACGCCATCGGTATAGATATAAAATTTAGTGCCTTCTTCAATATCAATAATTGAAACTTCTTCATCAAATTCATCTTCAGTAAGAATGCCAAGAGGCATATGGCAGGCTTCGATAGGTTTTAATTCTCCCGCGTTACTTAAGACCAAAAGGTCATTCATTCCACCAGACCAAATTGTTAATACACGACCAGATCTATCCATATATACCATTGTCGCGCAAAAGAACATGTTTGAAGGCAATAAACTATTCAATCTCGCATTAATTTCACTGACAATTCTACCAATACTGACATGCCTTGCAGCAAGACTAAAAAATATTTCTGTAACAGGAAGAGAACCAATGGAAGCCGCTAACCCATGCCCGGTGAAGTCTCCAACCAATACGTATGCTCCCCCTGATGGAGACGGGCTAACCAAGACTAAATCCCCATTAAACATTGAGGCTGGCGATGTGTACTTTTTAATATTCGAACAATTTGTTGTCGCTCGATTAGAGCCCGCAAATATTTGCTCAACAACCAAGTTCTCTCGATCCATCAATTTTTTATGGTACGTAAGTTCAGAGTTCACCACTTTCAATTTATTGTAAAGCGCTTGCGAGCGACCATGAGCTTTTACTTTTGCAAGCAATACATTTTCATTAACTGGCTTTGGAACAAAATCGTCTCCACCCGCTTCCAAGCATTTTGCCGTTATTTCTGGATCATCCAAAGCAGTGACAAATATGATTGGAACGAAGCGTTCTTCACTTTCGGACTTAATACTTTTTGTTGCGGTAATACCATCCATGTTAGGCATATTAATATCCATCAATATTAGATCGATGGAAAGATCTTCCTTAAATGATTTAATTGCAATCACGCCATCCTCTGCTTCGAGGCAATCATGACCATCATCTTCCAATATAAATTTTAATAAATCACGATTATACGTATGATCATCAACAATCAATATATTCATAATTTCAATTTCTTATTGGGTAACTACTGAATATCAAATTTTTTGTCGAATCTTGAAATTGAAAATATTTTTTTGATTTTTTCATTCACATTGATAATCTTTAAATCAACATCTGAGGAAGAAAGGTAATTTTTTATATTGATTAACATACCCAGTGCGGAACTATCCATATAGCGAGTATTACGAAAATCAATAAAGAGCTTCTTTTTATTAACGTCTTCTAAGTTTTCATAGCTTCTTCTAAAGTCATCCACAGAGCCAAAATCAAAACGCTCACCTAAGGTTATCTTAATTTCATTTTCATTTCTTTCAGACACAACAATAGACATAGTATTTCCTAGTACAATTCTATCTCACCAGCGCCTGCATTTCTCCCTCCGGAAGATCCAGAAGAAAGTACCGAAGATACAGGAGGTAAAAGATTAATTTTTTTATTGACTGATTCGATAAATGTTTGAATATCAGAATAATTCCCATATTCACACGCATCTAAAACAGTTGCTAAATATTTAATAGAAGTATTCATGCTTTCCGCATACTGTGAAACTCTATCAGCCGATTGCAAAGCTTCTACTGCCCGAGATATTTCTTGATTAATTTCCTCACCAATTACTGCTCCTTGATTCACACTATCTGTTATCTTTTCATTCACTAACTCTAATTCTTTCAACATTGCATCAAGGTGCCCCTTCGCATCAATGGCAATACTCATATCTAAAGAGGCAATATCACCCACCACTTTTTCTACCCCTTTCACAGTGGTTTTTGCTATTTCAGCTCTTTCCCGAATTTGCTCACTTAGCTCATTGGAATCTTGCGAGAGTTTACGAACTTCATCCGCAACAACAGCAAAGCCTCTTCCCGTTTCTCCAGCCCGAGCAGCTTCAATAGCCGCATTCAATGCCAATAGGTTTGTCTGATCTGCGATGCCCCGAATATCGGAAATAAGAATAAACATGCCATCCAAATGTGTGACCATATCCTGAATTTTATGAACAGCTTGAATACTCTTATCACTAATATCAACAAATAGTGTCACATAGTCATCTAAGATCCGACCCACTTCATCGGCAAAACGCCTTAAAGAAATTTCAGATTTTTGATCCGTATTGCTAGATAGCCTATCAACAATGCCCATCAATAATTCTTTTTCTGCATTGGCCGAGTTGGACAACCCCTGAAAGGTGGTGTGAAGACGTAAACTCGACTCCTCTATCAATTTTTGAATATCTGCTGTTGTTTCTGTTAAATTTTGACAGATTGGCCCAGAGTGATTACACACCACCGTCTGCATCTGTTTAATACCAATCGCCAAACTCTTTCCATCCTCTCGGGAATCAACAATCTCTTCCTCATTTTTGAGCTTGAATAAAAATAAAGACACACAGGTTAAAACAACTACGGCAAGGGATGAGACAATCTTAGAGTCCACCCCAACAATCAAACCAATAGCAATAATTGCAATAACAGAAATAAGTACAGCTTGAGAAATAAAGCTCTTCACTTAATCACCATGAAATACGCCTTAACAATTCTATGGGCTTAATCTTCAATATTTTTTCTTAGTCCATAGTAACCTAATAGAAAAACCTCTGTTATTAAGGTTAGACGCCACCCCCAAGTTCTGCCACCAAACCTCTTTAACATATAAAAGGTGTGAAATATCACTAATATTACAGCCGCCACTATTACAACCATAGACAAATCACGGGCATAAAAAAACCATCTAGAACCCAAACGCCTAGATGGCTTCGTTTTTATCTTATTTTGAACTGAGATTATAAGCTATATATTCCTACCGCCTTACGTAATGTTTCAATAAACGGGGCACTGTATTCTTTGGCCTTTTCAGCACCCTGCTTCAGCAGGGCTTCTACTGAGGCGGGGTCTTCCATCAATGCGCTATATGTCTCCCTTGCATCGGCAAGCTCAGCATTAACCAGTTCAAAAAGCTGTTTTTTCGCCTCACCCCAGGCAATACCATTATCAAACTCTTTGCGCATATAGTGAGCTTGCTCTTCATTAGCAAACGCCTGCCAAATTTGGAATACCGTTGAGGTATCCGGGTCTTTGGGTTCTCCCGGCTCAAGTAAGTTGGTCTTAATTTTATTGATATGCTTTTTAAGTTGCTTTTCCGGCAAGAACAAAGGAATTGTATTGTTGTAGCTTTTACTCATTTTTCGTCCGTCCAAGCCTTGGAGAACAGCAACGGAATCCTCCACAACGGCTTCTGGAAGTACAAAATGCTCGCCAAAGTGGTGGTTAAAACGTCCTGCAATATCTCGTGCCATTTCAACATGTTGAATTTGATCTTTTCCAACAGGGACATGATGGGCATTGAACATGAGAATATCTGCGGCCATAAGTACTGGGTAGCCGTATAAGCCCATCGTAACCGCAAAATCTGGGTCCTCACCCTCTTCTTGGTTTTTTGCAACCGCCGCTTTATAAGCATGGGCACGGTTCATCAAGCCTTTTGCCGCCATGCAGGTGAGCATCCAATGTAGCTGGGTTATTTCTGGAACATCTGACTGACGATAAAAAATAACTTGCTCCGGGTTTAACCCCAAAGCTAACCAAGTGGCAGCTATTTCTTTGGTGGATTGATGGACTTTTTCCGGGTCTGTACATTTTATCAGAGCATGGAAATCGGCCAAAAAGTAAAAGGCGTCAAACTCCCCTGTTCTGCTGGCCTCAATCGCCGGGCGAATAGCCCCAACATAGTTCCCTAGGTGGGGGGTGCCTGTTGTTGTAATACCTGTGAGTACACGCTGTTTGTTCATATTATTAGTAAACTCTGTTTTTGATTCTTGCCCTTTAGGCACTGCCAAATAGGCGGCCATGATACTCATTCACTCTAGAAATTCAAAGCCGTCCGGTTTAAGGTTTGTTAACAGAGTTTATTAACTGGAGGTTATTGTGGATTCAATTAGCTTTTTGTAATCTGTTTTCTGACGTGTCCAGGCAAGCTCTGAAAACTGACTTCCACTACTATCCACACCATTACCACCCACATTACCACCCATACCACGACCCTGTAGTATATCTCGCACTAGCCCTTGAATTCGAAGTGCAAGCTCTCGCGCTTCCAGGTCTGGATCATCAATATATGAGGGATACAGGTTCTGCTCAGGGAAAAATTCTGAGTAAACAACACGGTCTGGAAGCAGCGGATATGCACCCAAAAGAGACGCTTCCAGCACAGACAACCCTTGAAAATCGTGTAGCGCTGTAGAGAGGCATATTTGACATGATGCTAATACTTCATGGTACTCATCTACGGACTCAATATACCCCCAGGTTCCCAACCAGGCGTTGGCTTGCAGGTTGGCTTTTAGCTCCTCAAAAGCTTCTGGCTGCTGCCGAAAGCGCTGTCCCAGCACATGAAACCTCACATTTAACCCAGCGGGAAGATACTGCACTAGCCTAAGGAGTCTATCCGGCCCCTTGTCGTATTCCCAGCGATGGTTCCAGACGATATTGACCTCGGATTGGCCCACGCCTTTTACTGTTTTTTTATTGCTGAAAAAATGGTTTTCCAATGGCACGGGCAATACACAAGATTTCTCACGAAGGCTGCCCACAATTCCCAGTGGAACTTCGTCTGGTAATTTGGCCAGTAGTTGCGACACCCCGGAGAAAAAGGTCTCTCGATTGTATTGGCTATTAAATACTATACGATCAGCACAGACTGCCCCATACAGCGTGACCATCTGCGGCTCAATACGCTTAACTTGCTGTTTAGACGCGGGGTAGTCAAACTGGTTTTCGTGGAAATACAGTATACATGGGGTACTCGCCAGATTAGGGATCATCCCTCTCAACGAAGATAGGTCGGTCATTGAGGTTGCGATAATTAAATCAAAATCATGTTCGAGCACTTCCCGCTCAGAAATAGCCCAGCTCAAGCTATTACCACGAATTCTCCAACTGAAGTTTCTTGCAGGTAAATGCAGTTGGGTCCAGTGATACCCGTCCAGCTCCGCTACCAACCCTTTGCGCCATCGTTTATGGCTTTCAGCATCATAAGCGGAAAGAAGAAGTATGTTTCGCATAGTGATTGAGGGCCATAAATTAAGGCGAAAGCCTTACAAATGACACCTCAATAGGCAAGAGAGAAGGGCAAAAGAGAAGGCATTACGTTGAACATAAATGGCCTCTATACAAGAGGCGCAGTTTCACTATTTTTTAGGATAAGCGCCTCGAACCCAGCCTGACACAGCAAGTGTGCAGCAATATCCGCACGGCTTCCGGCATCATCGGGAACAACATAGACACTGTTACTACCCAACTCCGACAAAGTTGCTCTTAAACGTGATAGAGGCACATTAATACTTCCTGGAACATGATTAACCCTATATTCCATGGGCATTTTCACGTCAATTAGCTTATAGGGTTTTTCCAACTTTTCCAGGATTCTACTTTCGACGTAACGAAGCACTGGAGATTTAAGTAACGCAGTAAAATCCGAGATATTCAACCGCTTCAGTATACCACTACCAAGCATGTATACGGATGCGTTGCGCAATGTTTCACCCAGTAACGCTTCTTCACCAAAATAATCCCCTGGTTTTAATTCTATATCCACGCACCCCATTCTATTGACTACATTAGCGCGACCAGAAGCAATGACGTAGAAGAAATCACCTTTTTCCCCTTCTTTGATCACCATCTCGTCTTTTTTATAAGCAACATCTTCAAAACGTAAGAAAAGCTCTTGCACTTGAGTCAAGGGTATACGAGAAAATAACGGTGATTGAAGCAAGGATGACATCCAGTCACCACTCTTTTCATCAATCTCCTCAACTTTCACTTCACCGCCATTTGACGACGATGTTTCTGGGGCAACGGCTGCGGACTGACTCCAGGCAACAATCCTATCCAGAACGGTAGCCTCTATTGAAAAAACGCTGGTGTACTGAGATTTTACAATGCAAGAACATCGAGTGGGAGATTCGGCATTTAAAGTAGATTTGGAAAATTCATTGCTCTCCTCAATAGAGGTGACGTAATAGCTGCTATCAATTAAATCCACTTTGCCAGCGATTAAGAAAAACCGCTTAGCGACCGCTTTTCCTCTCTTGAAAAGCATTTCGCCTCGATCAAAGCGTTCCAGAGTTATGTGCTTCAGTGCCTCATCGAGATATTCGTCGTCAAGACCTTTAAATGGAATATGGTTTTTTATTGTTTCTTTTTTTAGCATTCGCTCGCTCCACAAATCGCATAGCTCTACTACAGAATGTGTACATTACCAGACACCATAAGGGATAATGCTGGATACGCGGGTGAAAGTCTAAAGAAAATATTGCGAGATGTGAGGAACTAGCACTCAATTTGAGCAGAAGAAAAAGCACAGTAGAAACTCTATTTCTAATAGATTAGGGTAGCTCCGGTACATTAACAAATTTCTTGAGCAATTTAAGCGCTGATTGGCTATCTTCAGTACCAGCCAACTCTCGAATGGAGTGCATAGCAAAAGTGGGAACACCAATATCAATGGTCTTTATACCGATCTTTGTGGCAGTCAATGGACCAATGGTGCTACCACAGCGCATATCTGCCCGAGTGACGTAGCTTTGCAGCGGGATAGCCTCTTCTGCCCCCTTATCTCCCGAACCACTAGCGAGCCATTTGAGGAAAGCGGCAGTTTCATCACTTGTGGCGTAGCTCTGATCTGCATCGTATTTAATAACCAAGCCACTGTTCAATAACGGGCCATGCTGACTGTCATGCTTGTCTTTATAGTTGGGGTGAACCCCATGGGCATTGTCTACAGATAACATCATTGAGGATCTGATACACCTTTGCCTATCGACCTCATTGGGCAATAACCGCTGGAGAATATCTTCAAGCATAGTGCCCTGCGCGCCCACATCAGAACGACTCCCCACCTCCTCGTGATCGTTACACACTAGGATACATGTCTCCTTACCCTCACTCGAAAGCAAGGCTTCCAGACCTAAATAACAACTCAGCAAATTATCTAAGCGGGCACTGGCGATAAACTCGTTATTTAATCCAACAAAACCTGGGGGTTGAGTATCGTAAAAACTCAGGTTGAAATCAAAAACCTCTTGCACGGAGTCGTCAATTTCTTGCTGAAGTAATTCTCGTATATTCAGTTTCTCACCAATTCCCAATAGAGGATTCATCTGAGTTTGCGGATTAATGGTTCGCTTATCATTCGCGCTTCGATCCAGGTGAATCGCTAAACTGGGGATCACCGCAATAGGCTTTTTAAAATCGATAAGCCGTTGCTTTAAACAACCACTCTCGTCGATATAACTCACCCTACCAGCAAGGGATAAATCTCGATCAAACCAGGGGTTTAGCAATGCACCGCCATAAACTTCTATGCCAACCTGCTGGTATCCCTTGGTATCAAGTTCAGGTTGAGGCTTCACCTTCAAACACGGGCTATCCGTATGCGCTCCCAGTACCCGGATACCATTTTCGACAAGCTTATTTTCACCATAGAGAAATGCCACAATCGAAGAACCAGAACGAACTGTGTAATACCCATTCCCAGGCTGAAGATCCCAGCCCTTAGATTCGTCAAGGTAAATATAACCCCTCTCCGCCAGCGCTTTTGCCAAATTAGCGGTGGCATGAAAGGGGGTCGGTGAGTTTTGCAAAAACTCTATAAGCTTTGGGTTTAAATTCGAATTCATTGCTTTAGTATCGCTATTGTTAAATTTGCAGACATATGGCTAAGCAATAGCCCCCGTTGCGACAATAATCAATAAAAGCCCCCCTAATAACATTCTATAGATAACGAATGGCATCATACCCAGGCGATTAATAAAACTCAGAAAGTAGTGAATACACAAATACGCACTAATAGCTGATACCAATACCCCTAGCCCAATACTAAACCAGTCTACATTTGGCTCATTTAACAAACCAAGGCCCTTGTACCCACCACTCAGTAAAATAATGGGTATCGATATTAAAAAAGAAAACCTTGCCGCATCCGTGCGCTGGAAGCCCAACAGCAATGCGGCTGTAATCGTAATGCCCGACCTCGATGTACCCGGAATCAGAGCCAGGGCTTGGAAGCAACCAATACATAAGGCCAACGTAAATGTCATCTGCACCAGTGTTTTATTACCTGAGTGCTTTTTATCGGCCCAACCTAATAACAACCCAAACCCAATTGTTGTAGCCGCAATCACAGCAATACTACGTAAATTTGCCTCAATAAAATCATCGAGTACTAAACCAATAAGCGCGGCTGGAATAGTGGCAAAGGCAATACACCATGCTAAATTAGATTCAAAGGTCGCTTCCCGAGTAACAAGAGATTTACTCCAACCACTCATTATTTCAAAAATGTCTTTCTTAAAATACAGAACAACCGCGCAAAGTGTGCCAACATGCACAGCAACATCAAAGGCCAACCCTTGATCGGGCCAACCCAAAAGCTCTTTTGGTAAAATTAAATGAGCGGAACTCGATATAGGTAAAAACTCGGTAATACCTTGGAGAAGCGCTAAAATAATAACTTGAATGATATCCATTTTCCCCCCCGAAAATAAAAGTCTGCTTGTCTAGACTTGCTAGTTGTCGTTTTAAGTTTTCTTCGCTATTGCCTTTCTCACTTTTTTACGTTTTTCCCAGCTAACCTCATTTCTAAGGTACAGTGGTTCAATGACAGAATGCTGTAGTGGTTTAGATTGAGCGATAACCAATGCTGCCGATGCTTTAGGGTAGGCATTTGAATCATATTGATCCACTGCTTTTTTAACCGATTCCAGTGCCCAACCATGGCCTAGCCCCATAGTATTCTCGCCTTTAGACAAACTATAAAGGTAATTATTTAGTTCTTCGGGTCTGGAAACCTGAGCGTGCCTATCTTCCTGAATTTCCCCACCGATTACTCGGTATGACGCCCAATATACTTCGCCCATTCGAGCATCTAGCGCCGGGATAATATACCCATTGCAGCGTGATTCAAGGCTTTCCAGCCCTTGCTGTGCAAGTATTTCAAGAGACGAGACACCAATTAAAGGCAAACCTACTGAATATGACAAACCTTGTGCAACGCTAATACCAATTCGAATACCAGTGAAAGAGCCAGGTCCTATGGTCACAGCCATTCCATCAAGCTCAGAAAGCACGCAACCAGCGTCCTTAATTAACGATTCAATCATTGGTAATATAAGCTTAGCGTGGGACCTAGGTTCAGCGCTTTCCCGATAAAATACTTGCCCATCAAACTGAATCGCTGCGGAACATACTTCAGTTGCGGTATCAATGCTTAATAATCGTTTTAAAATAGCTTTATCCACCCCAATATTCGTGAAATTTACGACCGCCTAGACAATGCCAGTATTATGCCTTGAATACAAAAAAATCCCCTAGCCTGAGCCAGAAGATTTTCTCTATAACTAGTTGCACGCTCAACAAGTAAGCCGACAAAGACTTACTTTTTGGCGGGACGCCCTTTCTTTTTCGTTCCGGTTTTTGCTTTTTTAACCGCTGGTTTTACTTTCTTCGCTACTGGCTTGGCCTTTTTTTCGGGGCTGCTAGACGCTTTTTTAGTTTTACGTTTAGGCTTTGCTTTAGCCGTTAGTTTTTTTTCCGCTGCGGCAACTTTTGCCTTAGCTTTCTTCTCCACAACGTTGGCTTTAGCCACAACTTTCTTTGCTGCCGCTTTTAGTTTCTTCGCATCAGCAACAGCCCTGGATTTACTCCAACGAGCCTCAAATGCTTTAACCGCTTTGGCAAGATCTGCCTCGGCTTTTGCTGCAAGCTTCTCTTTTAACAGATCTATTGACGAGTTTGCTAAAGCTTGAGCTTCTTTAACCGCAGCCATTGCTTTAGCGCTAGTCACATTCACCTTAGCCTCTGCGACAACCGTTCGAGTTGACTTCGCTCTGTCCGCAGCTTTACTGGCAGCATTTCTAGCTGAAGCAACCGTTTTTTTATCCGTCGCTTTTTTCGATTTGGCCGCTTTTTTACGCGCTGCCTCCAACTTTTTACGCGCTGCCGCAACTTTGCTTTGCTCTGATTTTAGTTTTGCTTCTGCGGTAGTCAAAACACCTTCCGCTTTAGTGACTACAGGGTTTGCCGCTGTACTCGCCGTTTTAGTTGTTACTCGCTTAGCCGCAGGGCGACCACGTTTTTTCGCTACTTTAGCCATTAAAGCTCTCCTCAATGATCCTAACCGATAAATAAGACTCTTAAAGATATGAAACAATAAAAAACAGAAGAAAACAGTCTCTTTAAGAATATTATTTTATAAATCCAGATTTTGCACGTTTTTGTACAAAAAAAACCTATTTTTTAATCATTTAGTCAATATTGCGGGAAAAATAATTTTTAAACACTGAATTTACTGGCTTTCATGCTCAACTAAACCACTATTTCAACAAAACATGTTAGGTATTAAAAAACAAAACGGATATATAAAAAGAAATATGAGAAATCTCCTCTATTGAGATTCAGCAATTTTTATCAGGCAAAAGTATAAAAAGGGGTAAAGAGGGATAAATGCAAGTTTAGAGATACCAGGAATTAACCAATTAATTATTGAGAGATAAAAAAGCCCGAAAGAGATACTTCCAGGCTTTTTAACCAATTGACTCACTCACTTTAACCTTAAGACAGCGCGGCAAGCACTCTTTCTTTAATTTGCTCTAAGGTTCCAATACCATCAATTTTTGAGTATTTTGGTGCAGCATCCCCTTCAAGTTCGTTATAAAACGTAACGAGGGGTTCTGTTTGCTCATGATATACGTCTAAACGTTGCGCTACTGTCTTTTCTTTATCATCTTCACGCTGAATTAAAGGCTCACCAGACTCATTATCCACACCTTCCACTTTTGGTGGGTTGTGAATAACATGATAAACACGTCCAGACGCTGCGTGAACTCGACGACCACTTAGTCGAGAAATAATTTCTTCATCAGCAACATGAATTTCCAAAACGTTATCGATAGTCACACCGGAGCTGTTCAGAGCTTCCGCCTGTGGGATTGTGCGGGGAAACCCGTCAAACAAGAAACCGTTTGCACAATCTTCTTGAGCAATTCTTTCTTTCACTAGGTCAATAATGATGTCATCAGATACCAACCCACCTGAGTTCATAATATCTTTAACCTTAAGTCCTAGAGGTGTGCCTGCTTTTATCGCAATACGAAGCATATCACCTGTAGAAATTTGTGGAATTCCGTGGGCCTCGGTAATAAATTGGGCTTGAGTCCCCTTACCAGCGCCCGGCGCCCCTAATAAAATTACACGCATTCTGGAAACCCCCTTATTCTTTGATTATTCTGATAAACCGGGTTAACAGCAAAGTAGCCTCCCCGGAAATGTGAATTCATATATAAACAGCGACATTTCGTCGGGCGCTACAATACACGGGCCCGCTTTGAGAAACAAGACTCACGAAGCCCAGCCCTTATACCCAAAATGGTCTATATAAAGGATATGGGCTATTGAATTCATAATTGTCTTCGGTAACGCCCGACTAGTCGTATAGACCAGCCAAAATCATTGGGATATAGCTATGACCGTAAAAGACTTGGTGAAAAGATGGGAAAAAGAAGCCTTCGGGGAACTCACGAAGGAATCCTACAGTATAAACCTTTCATTGGAGGATGCAGCAAAGCTCGACGCTTTATCGGAGATGTACCCAAAAAGGAATAAGGAACAACTGATTTCTGAGCTATTAACTGCGGCTCTAAATGAATTAGAGACTTGCCTCCCCTATGTAAAAGGGGCCAATGTCATATCAACGGATGAGTTGGGCGACCCAATATACGAGGATGTGGGGCCAACTCCCGCATTTATCTCCTTGACGAAAAAACACCTCGCTCAACACAGGCTTGGAAAGAGTAATTAATCCAGAGGGGCAGCTAACTTGAGGAGTACTAACTTGAGGAGTACTAACTTGAGGAGTACTAACTTGAAGTATCACTGACTAAAGGTGCCACTGGCTAGAGGCGTAGCCAGACCTAATACTCCCCGCTTGCTGGATGTAAAATTCGATAGGTGACTATCTAAATTTTAACTCCCAAAGGAGAGCCTCGGCATGACTATTTGATCAGAAAAAATCATCAAACCTAAACTCAACTTGTTCGAATTCAATAAGCCATTGCACAATATGTCCAGGGTGTGGACATCATGGGCTATTCCCGCGATAGCATCTATCACTTTAAAGCTTCTATCACTTTAAAGGGCGCCATGATGAAGGCAATTGCGGCCACCGATATAAAACTTATATCGACTCAAAATCCAATATTTATCTGATTTTGAGTACATGACCTCTATAACACTAACGGATTTATCCAAATAAGATTATAAAACCCTGCCAGCAAATTCCAGGTGAACAATGGGGGGAATTGCCGCCTCGAATAAATTAGGACAAAGAATATAGAAATAAATACCCCTATAAAAAGTCAAATGAAGCAGAATACCCCCCACATTGTATATATTCTCAGTAGAGAACCTAATTAAAGAATACAAGTCAAAAACGGGCAAAACACTACAAGAGGAGAATTTAGAGATGACCACTGAGGTTAAAGAATGATAATAGAAAAAGATCGTATAGTCAGTTTCCACTACCAACTTAATGATAGAGATGGTCGGTTCTTAGAAAATTCCCATGATGCAGGCAATCCATCTTTGTATATGCACGGGCAGAGAGGGATGCTGGAGGGAATTGAGACCTCGTTAGAGGGCAAGGCTATTGGAGACAAAGTGACCGTGACGCTATCACCTGAAGAGGCGTACGGTAACAAACGGGAAAATATGCAAACACGTATGTCTGTGAAACATATACGTCTCCGAGGAGGAAAACCAATAAGAGGAAAACTTAAACCCGGTACAATTATTGGGATTAAAAGCAAAGATGGGGTTCGTGATGCCACAGTCATCAAGCATGGACTTAAAAGTGTTGATATTGATACAAACCACCCTTATGCAGGCATGACCTTAGTTTTTAATATTGATGTGGTGGATGTTCGAGAGGCGACTGCCGAAGAAGTAACTCATGGCCACGCGCATGGGGCTGGTGGTCACGAACACTAAAGTAATAATGTATACCATTCTAAAGTTTATTTGTTGTTATCATCCGAAACCAAGAGTGATGCATTTATCTTTTTTGCAAAAGCAAGTTTAGCTTACAGAGGGAAACTATGAACACGGTATAAAAACTAACATCTCGTCTGCTGGACGGTAAGAAAAGAGGCGTTATCGACTGGGTGTATAATCAAATTTCGGAGTTGACTCTGGTTTCACTCTTATCGGTCTACTATTCCGAACTGTATTTTCGTACCCCATACCCTATTTATTGCTTATGGGGGTTGGACCAACATTAAAAAGGTGATGGCATGAAGGTTATTTTAATATGGACAATGGCGTGTTTTGCAATACTAGCAGTTAATGATGTTTTTGCTGCAAAGAAAAGTTTTGATGGAAAGAGGCTGGATGAAGTCCTTGCCTCTCAGACCGATGATGTAAAAGCAAGATATGAATTTCGTCACCCTAAAAAGACGTTAGAGTTTATTGGTATCGCTCCTGGGATGACCGTTGTTGAGGTTTTGCCCGGTGCGGGTTGGTATTCACAAATATTGGCTCCTTATCTGGGTAAAAAGGGTAAATTGGTTGGCGCGGATTACGAGATGGATTTGTGGCCCAACTTTGAATGGATGAACGATAAATTTTTACAGGAACGTAAAGACTGGTTAACGACATTTTCTGAAGAGGTGGAGTCATGGGGGCATAAGGCTGGCGCCAAAGGGGAAGCTTATACATTAGAGACGCTTCCTAAAAAGCTAAAGGGGAAAGCAGATGCAGTTTTGTTTATTCGAGCACTTCACAACATGGCAAGATTTGAATCAAAAGGTCAATTTTTGACAAATTCGCTAGCTGAAGCCCATCGAGTGCTTAAAAAGGGAGGCATACTTGCCGTTGTTCAACACGAAACCAGCGACAAATCTGCCAATGGCGCAACGGGGTATTTAGAAAAACAATTTGTGATGGATGCAATTGCTCAAGCAGGTTTTAAATTTGTGGCTGAATCGTCAATTAACGCCAACCCCAAAGACAAAGCAGATGGAATTGTCTGGCGCTTACCTCCAAGTTATTACGGAATGAAGGATGATGATCCTAAGAAAAAAGAGTATACCGCTATTGGTGAATCAAATCGGATGACGCTTAAATTTGTGAAAATAGCCAAACGATAATATGCAGTACAGTAAAATGTAGCAGCTCCAACTAGACCTGACAGTTACCCATTTTGACATGGTGCCTGTCAGTTTAGATTTGAGCTAAATTCTTCTCAGTCCAAATCAGTTTTCCATCAAGCAATGTCTCCTTTGGAGTGCGTCCGCAGCAAACCTTACCTTGATGAGTTCGGTCATTGTTATAGTAATCCATCCAGACGTCCAGATCTTTTTGTAACTCTTCCATATTAGAATACAATTTCTTCCTAAATGTGATCTGATAAAATTCGTTCAAAATCGTTTTATGAAAGCGTTCACAAATACCGTTGGTCTGCGGTGACATAGCTTTAGTCTTGGTGTGATCGATATCGTTGATCGCAAGATATAATTGATAATCACGCGGCTCCACTCGTCCACAATACTCCGTACCTCGATCCGTTAATATGCGTAACATCGGCAGGTCATGCTGTTTGAAATAGGGTAAGACTTTATCGTTAAGTGTGTCCGCCGCTGTGGTGGGGGTTTTGGTTGTGTAAAGCTTTGCGAAGGCCACTTTACTGTATGTATCGATAAAAGTTTGCTGATAAATACGACCAACACCTTTGAGGTTACCAACAGCGACTTTCTCCTCAAGCGCTTTTAGACGTTTCTTAAAGTTCTCAAGATTGTTTCGTACCCAGATAGTTTGCCTATGTTTACGCAAAACAAGCTGATGGTAGCTCTTATGCAATTGCGAGATAATGAACGCGGTATTATATCACTTGAGGCTGTTGATCTTATCAATAATTTGCTTTCTAATTGAGTGATACAAGTGGCCTAGCAGCCCATTCCTTCTTCTTACAAGACTCCTTTCATAATGTTATTACAAAATGCAGAGCAACTTTTACGTGAGCGTTTCTTATTAAGTGAGTTTCGCCCAGGTCAGCAACAGGTTATTGAATGTCTATTAGCAGGGCAATCTGCTTTGGCCGTATTTCCTACAGGAGGGGGGAAAAGTCTGTGTTATCAATTACCTGCTTTGTTATTTGAAGGGCTAACGTTGGTCGTATCGCCATTAATTGCATTAATGCAAGATCAAGTAGATAGGCTGCAAAGCTTAGGTATTGCGGCGGAACGACTGGATTCCACCCGAACAGCAAGTGAGGTTCGCGCTATTTATCAAGGTATGCGTGAGGGCCAAATAAAGCTACTGTATGTGGCGCCAGAGCGTTTACAAAATGAACGTTTTACTGCGGTGCTATCGGGTACCCGTATAAGTTTGTTGGCTGTGGATGAGGCTCATTGTATTTCTGAGTGGGGGCATAATTTTCGACCAGACTATTTGAAACTTGCTGGCTTAGCCAAAGAGCTGTGTGTTGAGCGTGTATTGGGTTTAACCGCTACGGCAACGCCAGAAGTAGCGAGAGATATTTGTAAGCAATTTGACGTTCAAAGCGTCAACCATATTCAAACAGGTTTTTACCGATCAAATTTACAACTGCAAGTACATGGGACGACTCAATCTGAACGATTAGAGTTATTGGTACAGTTAATGAGCCAAAGAGCGGCTGAGCCAAGCATTGTTTACGTGACATTACAACAGACAGCGGAGGATATTGCGCGTCACTTGTGTACGGCAGGCATAAATGCGAGTGCGTATCATGCCGGTATGAATAATGAACTGAGAGAGCGGACCCAAAATGCATTTATGGAAGGGCAAGTTCAAACGATTGTGGCGACAATCGCCTTTGGTATGGGTATTGATAAGTCTGATATTCGAGCGATATACCATTATAACCTCCCCAAATCTTTAGAAAGCTATATGCAGGAAATTGGCCGAGCAGGTCGAGATGGTTTACCTGCCTGTTGTGACATGTTGGTATGTGAAGACGATATTCGAATATTAGAAAATTTCAGTTATGGGGATACGCCCATTACTGAACATCTTATGGGTTTAGTTGAGTATATATTGGGGCAGGGTGAACAGTTTAGTCTTTCAGTATATGAACTGTCTGGGCAGTTTGATATTCGCCCATTAGTGGTAAATACTGCGTTGACGTATTTGGAGTTAGCAGGGGTTGTTCGTTCAACGGGGCCGTTTTACAGTACCTATCAAATTGAATTTAAAATACCGAAGCAGGAATTGCTTAATCGTTTTGATGAGGCGCGCGCAGCATTTTTATCGTCTTTTTTTTCTTGTGGCAAGCAAGGAAAAAAATGGTTAACAATTGATAGTGTCTATGCCGCTGAGAAAATGCAAGAACCGAGAGAGCGCTTTGTAAAAGCTATCCAATATATGGAAGAGCAAGCGTTGATAACCACTCAGGTGAAAGGCGTGCGGCAGGGGTACCGACGTTTAAGTGTTCCCAATTTTACCGAGCTATGTGAACATTTAAAATCTTTATTTGTTCGGCGAGAGCAACAAGATATCAGCCGAGTAAAGCAGGTATTGGCCTATACTCAAGCAGAAAAATGTTTACCACGAAACCTATGTGAATACTTTGGTGAGCAATTACCACAGGGGTGTGGAGTATGCAGTTATTGTAGGGGGTATTTGTTGACGTTGAAGGAGCTTGATAAGCTATGGGTTATTGGAGAGGAAAATAGAAAAGTTATTCAAAAAGTTATTGCAGAAAGATTGCCTGCCTTACAGCATCCTAGGCAGGTTGCTCGGTTTGTCTGTGGTTTACCCAGCCCAGCGACAACTCGGTCTAAGCTATGTGGGTCTAAGTTGCGTGGGCATTCAGGCTTTGGTGTACTAGCGGACTTTCCATTTAAGGTCGTATTAGATGCGATAACGGCTATGGAGCAAAGCTAAAAAGCATTATTCCGTTTCGAATAATGCGACAAGGTCTACGGAGTTTTGCCAGCGGTTGGTATCGTTTATTGCTAATACAAGTGTATTAATAAAAGGGATGAAATCTGTTGCCGAAAATATTATATCCGAAGATTTCTCGAAGCATTTTTGCAAGTAGTAATCGGCTTCTTCGCTGGCATTTTTTAATCTTGGTAATCCACAGTAACAACACCCGCCATGAAGTTTATGAATGGATTCTTGCAGTGTGTTTATCAGGCTGTTGTCGTTTTCGTATTTTTTTATCCATGTTAAACATTCATTTACGGTATCTTGAAGCATTATCAACATATCTTTGGCTAATGCGGGGTTATTTTTGGCAAGCCTTAGAGATTCGCTTAAATCAAAAATTTTAATGTCTGTGCTATTGCTTTTATAAGGGTAGGGGGTTTTTTCCAGAATAGATGGAATGGTTTTATCCTTTTTTTCATTATTTTCAATATCTATTAGCGGGTGGCCAACCCAGCGTTCAATAACATGACGAAGTTCACTTTCTCCGACAGGCTTACTCAAAAAATCATCCATTCCCGCGAGTAAAAGTTCCGATTTTTTTTCGTTAACCGCATGAGCGGTGAGAGCAACTATGGGAATTCTTGCTGTACCGGCTTCCAGTTTTCGTATTTCACGAGTGGTTTCCATTCCGTCCATTTCAGGCATTTGAACATCCATTAAAATAACATCAATTTTATTTTTTTGGGCGATTTCCAGGGCTTTCCAGCCGGATTCTGCTAAAAGAATATGATGTGTAAACCCTTTTAAAAGTTCGTTAACTAATTTGAGATTTGCTGAATTATCATCTACGGCTAAGACAGTGATCGGTTTGGCTTCTGATGCTCGGTTGTAGTCAGAAATTAGGCGGGCCTCTTCAATTAGATCTTGCGAAAGCCCTGTTTTTTCGCATATCAAAGTATGCAAACGTTGATATGCAATGGGCCTGCTAAAAAAAGAAACATTTTTTTGATCGTATTCAGATTGTAATGTTCTGGTAATATTGGGTGCTGATAGAACAATAACAGGTATTTTGTGTTTTACTGAAATAAGGTGAATGGAGTCTCGCAAACGTGAACGATCGACGGCAATAGGGTCTTGTTGCGCGTCGATTATGGCAATACGTTTTTTCTCTGCGGAAAAATTTTCACAAAGGACGGGAAAGTCATTTACGCTATCAGCTTCAATGGTTTTTACACCCCAGCCTTTAAGGTAGTGAACCAGTTCTTTTCTGCCCATTTCACTGTAGTCGTATATCATTGCGGTGATGTTAGGAAGGGAGTTAATTAGATGTGATTTATTATTGGACCTTCCCTCGAAGCCAAGTCGGCATGTAAACCAAAATGTCGCCCCTTTTCCCGCTGTGCTGCGCACCCCGATTTCTCCTTGCATTTGAGTTACCAACCCTTTTGCTATCGCTAATCCCAATCCTGTGCCTCCATGGGTTCGGCTATCACTTGAGTCCATTTTTGTGAATGCATCAAATAGGATTTCTTGTTTTTCTTCAGTCAGCCCTATACCGCTATCAATAACTTGTATTGTTAATAGATAATTACTTGCTTCAGAGATTTTGCATTGAACATCTACAATTATATGTCCCGTTTGCGTATATTTAATTGCGTTTGCAATAATATTGCTGAGTATCTGTTTTAGTCTCAGCGGATCACCCATGAGTTGTTCGGGAATGTCGTGATCGACAATAGTGAGAAGCCTCAATTTTTTTTCGTTTGCGGCAGGTGCTTGTAATGTAATAACTTCTTCAATTGATTGTCTAATTGGCAGAGGTTTATATTCAAGTTTTAATGTCCCAGTTTCTAATCTCGAAAAATCCAAAATGTTGTTAATGCTCGCCAGCAACCCTTTGGCGGATTCTTCGATGGTGGATAAGTAATCCTTTTGTTGAGTATTAAGTTTCGTTTTTTTCATCAATTCAGAGAAACCTAAAATTCCGTTTAGGGGGGTTCGCAATTCGTGACTGGTATTGGCCAAAAACTCGGATTTGGTATTGCTTGCACGTATGGCATTTTTTTTGGCTAAATCAAGTTCTATATTCTGAATTTCAACTGTTTCCAAGGTTTCCCTTAGGTCCTGCGTTGCTTGATCGATGCTGAGCTGTAACCCCTCTTGGGCTCTTTGTTGATGAATTGCTAAGTGATTTATTTCTTCAACGATTTGTGAATACACATTCTTTTTAGATACATTTATTTGGTGTTCATAGTTTCCGCTAGAGAATTCTCTGATACCCCGAAGCACTTCTGATATTGGGTTGAGTAGAAAGGTTTCTAGTCGTTTAGTAAAAAACATTAAAATGACGACGCTTATAAACCCCATAAGTAATAAACTCATAACCGCTTGATAACTGATACTTGAATAGGCGCTCTCATCAAGGGTTATTACAATCCAGTTTAAATTGTTTGCATGTGTGGGTATTTCCACGTTCTTTTTTACTTGGATATTGAGTGAAAGAAAACGACGATTATTGGCTTGCCATCTGGACTTGTCAGTGAGATGTTCTTTTAATGGCTGATAAGCGATAGGAAGGCCGATATGTTTAAGAATATTGCCTGTATTATCTAAGGCTGTAACGGCGATACAAGGGCTAATGTGTAATAGTTTTTCCGCAAGAAACTCAAAATTATCAATGGTGGTGTCTTGTGTGTTAAAAAAGGTGAGGAAAAAGGTATCTTCTTCCACCCCTTTTTTTGATACCACTTGAAAATGGTAAAAAGAGAAAGCAAAAGAGAGCAATATAATGGCGATTATGGTCGGTAGTACGCTTAGCAGCCATATATGTTTTCGGAGTTCGTGATTACTGTGTTGCATAGGTTTCTAGGGTGTCGCCTGTAAGGTATTTGTTTTTGCGTCAAACTCACGGGGCTATCTTGTTCGCCAGGTAGAGTATTCGCAACAGTGGGTAAACTATCCCAACAATTGGCTTATGACAATCATCAAAGGGAATAAATAAATGCTGAAATAGAGAGCTAGGTGCTTAGTGAGCGGACCTAGAATACTGTTGTAGTGTATTATTTGACCAAAAAATCCACTCATCATTTCACTACATAGCTGTTAAAATCCCGGCCTTTGATTAAATGAGAACTCCATATGGACTATCCCACGATTGAGGCGTGTATAGGAAATACTCCCTTAGTGCGCCTTCAGCGATTGGTTTCCTCTTCATCCTCTAATAGGGTATTGGTTAAGCTCGAAGGTAATAACCCCGCAGGCTCTGTTAAAGATAGACCTGCTATATCGATGATTCGAGCCGCAGAGTCTAGCGGAAAAATTAAACCAGGGGACACCTTAATCGAAGCGACGAGTGGTAATACGGGCATAGCTTTGGCCATGGCTGCGGCTATCTTGGGCTATAAAATGACGCTTATCATGCCCGACAATATGACCGCAGAGCGCAGAGTGTCTATGGCTGCCTACGGGGCAGAGCTGATTTTGGTCACGCGCGAACAAAGCATGGAAGGGGCGAGAGACTTAGCCAAACAGATGGAAAGGGAAGGTAAAGGCGTGGTATTAGACCAGTTTGGCAATGAGAACAACCCAGAAGCCCACTATACTGGTACTGGCCCGGAAATTTGGCAGCAGACAGGTGGGGAGGTAACGCATTTTGTCAGCTCTATGGGAACAACAGGGACTATCGTTGGCACGTCTCGCTACCTGAAAGAACAAAACCAAGGTGTTGAAATTGTTGGTATCCAGCCCAAGGAAGGGGCAAGTATTCCCGGAATTCGCCGTTGGTCTAAAGAATATCTCCCCAGTATATTTGACGACAAAAATATTGACAGGGTGATCAATATGGCCCAGAAAACCGCTGAAGATACTATGCGAGCTTTGGCTCGGGAGGAAGGCATATTTTGCGGTGTGTCGTCCGGTGGTGCCGTTGCTGCTGCGTTACAAATAAGCCGAGAAGTAGACAATGCGGTGATAGTGGCCATAATTTGTGATCGAGGAGATCGATACTTGTCTTCCGGTGTTCATAATCCAAACTAAACTGCTTTGATACTAGGGTCCGTTTAACCGGCCCTTGAACGTGATGTAATTCATTCAACTAGTAAGAACTACTCAAATGGTCAAAGTTAGACACATTCACGCCCTGCAAGAAGGCGAACTAGACGTTTCGGCTTGGGCGGACAGAATTCTTTCGCTTGCGCGTGCAGAGGGCTCTTCAAAGCAAGAGTTGCTTGACGCAATTTCTGTCGCACAGAAAGTTGAGAGCAACGAAGGGAATAGCCTAACTGGATGGGGTACGGGTCATTCCTCTTTACTCGCTGGCTTGGAGATGGCTGAGATCCTAGCGGATTTACAGTTAGATATAGAAACCCTTGTGGCCGCCATTCTTTACCGCAGTGTTAGGGAGGGAAAAACCCTGCTAAGCGCTGTCGAGGAGCGATTTGGACCTGTTATTGCAAAGTTGGTAGACGGTGTTGCAAGGATGGCGGCCATTAGTGGCACATCTAACCAATCCCAAGACTGTGTATTTGGTCAAGATCTGGATGAGCAGAGCGAAAATGTTCGCAAGATGCTGGTGGCTCTGGTGGATGATGTACGAGTTGCACTGATTAAGCTGGCTGAGCGAACCTGTGCAATTAGAGCGGTTAAGAATGCACCAGTTGAAAAACGGCAAAGAATTGCTCGGGAAGTCTCAGATATATATGCCCCTTTAGCGCACAGGTTGGGTATTGGTCACATCAAATGGGAGTTAGAAGATTTAGCGTTTCGATATCTTCAGCCATTTGATTACAAATACATCGCCAAACTTTTAGACGAAAAAAGACTGGATCGTCAAACCTATATTGAAAGTGTTATTGAGATAATTAACAAGGCCCTTAGTCAGGAGGGGGTTGAGGCCGAGGTCTATGGTAGGGCGAAACACATCTATAGTATCTGGAGAAAGATGCATCGCAAAAATATCAGTTTCTCTGAGGTATACGATATTCGTGCCATCCGAGTTTTGGTAAAAAATGAAAGAGCATGTTACTCCGCTTTGGGGGTTGTTCATTCGTTGTGGAGAAATATTCCGCATGAGTTTGACGATTATGTCGCCAACCCTAAAGAGAATGGTTATCGCTCTCTTCATACCGCTGTGGTGGGGCCAGCAAATAGAGTACTTGAAGTGCAAATCCGTACTCAGAATATGAACGAAGAGGCTGAATATGGCGTATGTGCCCACTGGCGATATAAAGATACCGACGGTGAAGAATCTGCTTCAAGTTACGAAAATAAAATTGAATGGCTCAGGCAAGTACTGGAGTGGCATGATGAAGTAGGTGGGGCACCTTGGGAGGATCAACTGCCCAAGGGGATCGAACAGGACCGGGTTTATATTTTTACGCCAGATGGCCATGTCATTGACTTACCAGAAAATGCTACGCCGGTAGACTTCGCCTTCCGTATTCACTCCGATGTGGGTATCCACTGTCGTGGGGCCAAAGTAAATGGCCGTATTGTACCTCTCAACCACCCGTTAAAAACCGCTGATCAGGTTGAGATTCTAACGGGCAAAAGAGAATCGCCCAGTCGGGATTGGTTGAACTCTGCCCTGGGGTATATCACCACCTCTAAGGCAAGAAGTCGGTTGCAGGCATGGTTTCGCTTGCAAGACCGAGATCAAAATATCGCTGATGGGCGCGCCATGCTCGATCACGAGTTTAAGCGTTTGGGAGTGGATGGCATTGATTACGAAAAGCTTGCCAATAAGCTTAATTTAAAATCCTTAGAGGATTTATACGCTGCCGTAGGCAATGCCGATATTGGTGTTGAGAGGGTTATTAATGTCGCCCAGCGGCAGCTCAATGGCAGCAACCCCCGTATGCCTGCACAGTCGCTTATTGGTCGTGCTCAAGACGGAGCAAGCGGGGCTGATGTATATATCTCGGGGGTGGGTAATTTAATGTCCACTACCGCGCAGTGCTGTAAACCTATCCCAGGGGATCGAATTTCTGGGTTTATTACGCTGGGGCGGGGGGTAAGCATTCACCGTCAGGACTGCACAAACTTTATGCGTCGTCAGGAAGAAGAGCCCGAGCGGATCATTGAAGTGAGTTGGGCTGAAAAACCAGGGCAGTCCTACTCCGTTATTATTGATATAGAAGCTTTTGACCGATATGGGTTATTGAAGGACATCACCACCCTTTTAGATCGGGAATCCGTTAATATCAGTGCCATGCAGACTTTATCCAACAAAGAGAGGAATACGGTTGATATGTTGCTCACCATTGAGATTGGTGATTTTGGTGAGTTGAGTCGTGCATTGGCTAAGCTAAACCAACTGCCCAATATTTTCTCAGTGAGAAGGAAGGGGTAGGGTTTCGATGCCAGAGGATGAAAAATCTTACTCTATTGATGACTTGCTCTACCTAATGAGTCGGCTTAGGGACCCTGATACCGGCTGCCCGTGGGATATTAAACAGACCTACAAAACCATTACCCCTTCAACACTGGAAGAAGCCTGCGAGGTGATAGATACCATCGAGCGGGAAGATTACGCTCATCTATGTGAAGAGTTGGGTGACTTGCTCTTTCAAGTTGTTTTTTACAGTCAGCTAGGGCGTGAGGAGCAGCGGTTTTCGTTTGATGATGTTATTCAATCGATCACCTCAAAGTTACTTCGCAGGCATCCCCATGTATTTCCAGAGGGTACTTTGGCTAGCCGAAGGAGCGCTAATACCGTTATTGATGAAGCGGATATCAATGCATCATGGGAAAGAATCAAGCAAAGCGAAAGAAACAATAAGGGGAGCGAAGGCGTATTGGATGACCTTCCAACGGCCTTGCCTTCATTGATCCGCAGTGCCAAATTGCAAAAGCGTGCCGCAAAGGTTGGGTTTGATTGGCCGAATGTTGAGCAGGTAATTGAAAAACTCGAAGAAGAAGTCGCTGAGCTAAAGCAGGCTATTTATGAGAATGATACGCAAGCTATGGAAGAAGAGTTGGGCGATGTATTATTTAGTTGTGTCAATGTTGGGCGGCATTTGAAACTGGAATCCGAAAAAGCGCTTCGCCAGGCGAACAGAAAGTTTGAGTCTCGTTTTCGTTATATTGAATTGGCCTTATCTCGTTCAGGCAAATCGTTTGAATCATCCAGCCTCGATGTTCTTGAATCGTTGTGGCAGGAAGCGAAATCGGAGGGGCTTTGATTGATAGAGAGAGACTGCGATAACTTTAGACGGTGCATTTCTAAGCTGCCTGTGCGGCAGTGAACGGCTTTTTCAGAAGTTTTTCAAGCGATGGGATTTTCTAAGCTGCCTGTGCGGCAGTGAACATATTCTATCAGTTTCAAAATTGTATTCACAATTTCTAAGCTGCCTGTGCGGCAGTGAACTTCTGAAAATGCTTCATATACTCGACAGTTTTTTTCTAAGCTGCCTGTGCGGCAGTGAACGGGGTAAACTTAGATATTTTAGGGTTGCTCGTTTTTCTAAGCTGCCTGTGCGGCAGTGAACCAACGGCGGCAACAGGCCCTAAATCAGATACATTTCTAAGCTGCCTGTGCGGCAGTGAACGTCCGTTCATTACAGCTTCAAGGAATACAGTAAACGCCAAACCAATTACCCCCTACACAGTCCAAACCTAACACGATAAATTATCCCCTCCATTAAGCGAGCAGGTAATATGACAAAGCAGCGTAAATACGATTGGCCAAAACTGATCGAGGCATTTAATCAATCTGGTCTAATACAAACGCAATTCTGTGAAGAAAATAACCTTAACCCCAAATACTTTTCCTTAAAACGCTCAAAGCTTCTTTCTTCAGATAGGCCAGCCTTTGAAAAAGCCGTTATTGAAACACCGCCGGAATCCCCCGTTAGCCTGACCATCCAGGTTGGACGCTGTAAAATACACTGCCCGGATGCCATGCCGGTTCAATCCTTTGTCGCTTTGGTGCATAGTCTCTCATGATTAGCTGGTGTAATTCAGTCGATGTCTATTTACATCGTGACCCGGTGGACTTTAGAAAAGCAATGAATGGCCTGTCGTTAATCGTATCCGAAGCCATGCAACTATCGCCCTTTGACCAAGCTTTGTTTGTTTTCTGCAACAAACGACGAACACAACTCAAAGTACTCTATTGGGACGAAACAGGTTTTGCTTTATGGCAAAAGCGTCTGGAGAAAGATACATTCAAATGGCCGAAGCGTTCTGAGAATTCCACACTGAAAATTACCCAGGAGCAATGGGTCTGGTTATTACGTGGCTTTGATTTTACCCAAATAAAACCCCATCAGCGGTTGGAATTTAGCGCTGTAGGTTAAGTGTTTTGGTATAATCCATCCCATGAATGATGTCGTGAAATTACAGCAAGAAGTTAAACAATTACGTGAACAGTTGTTACTTGAAAAAGAGAAAACTGCGGAGCGTGATGCACAAGTTAACGCATTAAAAGAACAGATACGTCTATTTTTAGCACGTCGGTTTGGCGCATCCAGTGAAAAGGTCTCACCTGACCAGACAAGCTTATTCAACGAAGCTGAAAGCCTGGTAGAAGATGAGGTAGAAGAGCATAGCGAGACGACAGTTAAGGCGTATCAGCGCACCCGTAAACCACGAGTTAGCATTCCCGATGCTTACCCACGCGAAGACATTATTCACGACCTTCCAGAAGAAGAGAAAACCTGCCCACATGACGGCAGCACCTTAAAACAGATTGGAAGTGATGATCATGAACAATTGGATATCATCCCCGCTCAAATCAAAGTCATTCGTCATCGCCGATTAAAATACGCCTGCCCTTGCTGTGATCTGCACATTGTCACCGCAAAAAAACCGAAACAAGCCATTGAGAAGAGTATTGCTAGTCCTGGCTTACTCGCCTTTGTGGCCACACAAAAATACTGCGATGCATTACCCTTGTACCGTCAAAGTAACATGTTCAAGCGCATTGGAATCGAACTGGATCGCACCAACTTGGCCAACTGGATGATTAAGGTGGGGGAGTTAGTGCAGTCACTCATTGATCGCCTGATCGAACACTTACAGCAACAAACACTATTACACATGGATGAAACACCCCTTCAAGTACTGGATGAACCGGGTAAGTCAGCACAAAGTAAAAGCTATATGTGGTTGATGGCTAGCGTTAAGCAACACTCTGCGATGGTGTTTCACTATTCACCGTCACGGAGCCAAGAAACACCAAAAGCACTGCTGTCTGAAACCACTCAGGCAATTATGGTCGATGGTTATGATGGCTACGAACCGGCGTGTAACCAATACGGTATTACACGCCTTGGCTGCTGGGCACATGCCCGAAGAAAATTTACTGACGCTCAAAAAGCCCAACCAAAAGGAAAAACAGGCAAAGCGGATCAAGCGATTGCCTTTATTCAAGCGCTTTACCGCATCGAAGCAAAAATAAAAAAGGAGCCTCCCGAAAAACGGTATGAGATACGTCAAAAAGAGGCGATTCCGATTCTGGGAAAAATAAAGAAATGGTTGGATAAAAGCTTACTCACCATACTCCCGTCATCAAAAATGGGGGCGGCGTTGAGGTATCTGAGTAATCAATGGGAACGTTTAACGGCGTACCTGAAAGATGGCTCGTACCCGATAGATAATAATCCAGCGGAACGTGCTATAAGACCTTTTACGATAGGCAGAAAGAACTGGATGTTTAGCAAAAGCCAGGCGGGCGCCAAGGCGAGTGCAAATTTATACAGTCTTGTCGAAACCGCCAAAGCCAATAGTGTCAACCCCTACGAGTATTTGAAGCATGTGTTTACAGAATTGCCCAATAGGTCGAGAGAGGATGATCTAGCTGATTTATTACCTTGGAATGTGATATTAAGCTAGGGGGTAATTGGTTTGGCGTTTACGGAATACAAGCTTTCTAAGCTGCCTGTGCGGCAGTGAACAATGTCGAATACTTACCTTTTTCTTCGTGCGATTTCTAAGCTGCCTGTGCGGCAGTGAACTTTTGAAAGATGCGCAGAAATAGCGAGCTGGTTTTCTAAGCTGCCTGTGCGGCAGTGAACTTGTCCCGATTGCCGTCGTTTCGTAATAATGCTTTCTAAGCTGCCTGTGCGGCAGTGAACACACCGATCTGATAAACCAAGCATTTTCTGACTTTCTAAGCTGCCTGTGCGGCAGTGAACCTGTTCTTTCTCTTCCTCATCTTTTTTTTGCTTTTCTAAGCTGCCTGTGCGGCAGTGAACACGGAAGAGCTACAAGAGTCAGTGGTTGTAATTTTCTAAGCTGCCTGTGCGGCAGTGAACAACTTTAAACCTGCAATAGCCGGGTTATTGCTTTTCTAAGCTGCCTGTGCGGCAGTGAACGTTAGAACAACTGAGATTTCTGCTAGAAAAAATTTCTAAGCTGCCTGTGCGGCAGTGAACGATCGACCGCCTTGAACTTGTCACCTAGAATATTTCTAAGCTGCCTGTGCGGCAGTGAACACTTACCAGGATTGGTAAAGGATGCCCTAAAATTTCTAAGCTGCCTGTGCGGCAGTGAACAGGATACGGGAGAAGGTGACGATTTTTATAGGTTTCTAAGCTGCCTGTGCGGCAGTGAACCCAATTTTGTTGCCGGAATGCGCTCTCGTGGATTTCTAAGCTGCCTGTGCGGCAGTGAACTTGTAAACGGTACGCCAATTCAAGTTTTTACATTTCTAAGCTGCCTGTGCGGCAGTGAACAAAAAACTGCCTAATCCCGAGGGAGTTGTCGCTTTCTAAGCTGCCTGTGCGGCAGTGAACTTATCAATATAACCGAATTTTCCGAAATTAGTTTTCTAAGCTGCCTGTGCGGCAGTGAACTCGGAATTGCTCGCAGAGCATTTTCGTTTTCTTTTCTAAGCTGCCTGTGCGGCAGTGAACAATACTAAATAAATTCAAAATTTTCACATAAATTTCTAAGCTGCCTGTGCGGCAGTGAACTGTCCAAATTTTGAGGTGCTTCGTTCTCGGTTTTTCTAAGCTGCCTGTGCGGCAGTGAACTTCTTCTTTTTGAATACTAACCCTACTAACCTTTTCTAAGCTGCCTGTGCGGCAGTGAACAAGTTATTTCGCGCGCAGAAATTGATCAACAATTTCTAAGCTGCCTGTGCGGCAGTGAACGCTGCTCGGTGATAGCTGGTTTTTTAATATGGTTTCTAAGCTGCCTGTGCGGCAGTGAACGCGTTGCAAACTGCACAGTTATTCCCAAATCTTTTCTAAGCTGCCTGTGCGGCAGTGAACAAACTCAAGTTTCTCCACGGCACCCGCAACAAGTTTCTAAGCTGCCTGTGCGGCAGTGAACCGCTTCACTCCGTCACAACTATTAACTCTAGTTTTCTAAGCTGCCTGTGCGGCAGTGAACTTGAAGAGTTGCAGCTTACTTCCTATGTGCCGTTTCTAAGCTGCCTGTGCGGCAGTGAACACTGCATCCACCGTTGCCTCAACCGCCGATTTTTTCTAAGCTGCCTGTGCGGCAGTGAACGTTTTGTATTAAATGAATCCCGTAAATACGGCTTTCTAAGCTGCCTGTGCGGCAGTGAACAATTTTCACATCTCCAAAACACTCATTATTACTTTCTAAGCTGCCTGTGCGGCAGTGAACATTTGCGTGGCCGTTCTTCATGATGTTCTTGATTTCTAAGCTGCCTGTGCGGCAGTGAACTAACAGATGGTCTACGGTAGAGAATGGCACAGTTTCTAAGCTGCCTGTGCGGCAGTGAACGGTGAGGGCATCGAGGCTGGTTCGGGCATCAATTTCTAAGCTGCCTGTGCGGCAGTGAACATTTACCCAACATCGTTTTGATCGCCTCCATCGTTTCTAAGCTGCCTGTGCGGCAGTGAACCTACGCCACACATTCGCCAGTCATTTCATAATTTTCTAAGCTGCCTGTGCGGCAGTGAACGTATGTGGGGGTTAGTATTAAATTTGGTTGGCTTTCTAAGCTGCCTGTGCGGCAGTGAACTAGTAAGTTGGCTCACCGCATCTTCACTGACATTTCTAAGCTGCCTGTGCGGCAGTGAACAAGGAAAAGCGACAAGGGTTTGCGGATGTGATTTTCTAAGCTGCCTGTGCGGCAGTGAACAAATATGTGATTGGAATGTGTTTTATGTGGTGTTTCTAAGCTGCCTGTGCGGCAGTGAACTTGCACATCTCCAACAAAATCATTGTTGGTGATTTCTAAGCTGCCTGTGCGGCAGTGAACTACGAGACGAAGTTGGAAAGGATGTTGTCCGGTTTCTAAGCTGCCTGTGCGGCAGTGAACCAGATAAAGATCCTAATCAAGCTCTTCAGAATTTTCTAAGCTGCCTGTGCGGCAGTGAACGAGACGACGTTTTATGACGGTGTTGAAGTTGATTTCTAAGCTGCCTGTGCGGCAGTGAACAGCTAAGGAACATGCAAGCGATTTAATAATTGATTTCTAAGCTGCCTGTGCGGCAGTGAACCCTGAAGTAATAAAGAACCGTGAACCATCGTGTTTCTAAGCTGCCTGTGCGGCAGTGAACGACGTTCAGCAGTACGTACACCTGCATCAGCATTTCTAAGCTGCCTGTGCGGCAGTGAACCAGGGAGAGGATCTTATGTTGTTTTTGCAAAATTTCTAAGCTGCCTGTGCGGCAGTGAACGAGTATCGCGCCCTATTGGTTTTATTTGGCAGTTTCTAAGCTGCCTGTGCGGCAGTGAACAAATATAAGGGATTTGAGGTGACAATCAAACATTTCTAAGCTGCCTGTGCGGCAGTGAACGATACCTATGGTACCGAGGGGGATGGAATACATTTCTAAGCTGCCTGTGCGGCAGTGAACGACGTCACGGGTGAAGAGTTGCGGATGTTGGATTTCTAAGCTGCCTGTGCGGCAGTGAACATATTGTTTCAAATTCTGTAAATAGCGCAGTGTTTCTAAGCTGCCTGTGCGGCAGTGAACATTTTTTTATTGTCGGCGTCGGCTCATTTATTTTTTCTAAGCTGCCTGTGCGGCAGTGAACATTGCCGACAGCGGTACTACTGAAGTCGAAAATTTCTAAGCTGCCTGTGCGGCAGTGAACATTCAGAAAGGGACGCCTTAGGCCGCCTTATGTTTCTAAGCTGCCTGTGCGGCAGTGAACGAGCGAAGAAAAGCAGCAGGCCGCACTAAAATTTTCTAAGCTGCCTGTGCGGCAGTGAACCAAACCCTCTGCGTAAGCCTCCATTTCAGGATTTTCTAAGCTGCCTGTGCGGCAGTGAACCATAGATTTCCATCTGAACTCCATCGGGAACTTTTCTAAGCTGCCTGTGCGGCAGTGAACTCTCCAGCGTCCAAAGTGTAGACTAGGTGAGGTTTCTAAGCTGCCTGTGCGGCAGTGAACGTCCGTCTGGGTCGGGAATTAGAAACGATAAATTTCTAAGCTGCCTGTGCGGCAGTGAACATTACACTATGTTTAATAAAGTTATTTCGCGCTTTCTAAGCTGCCTGTGCGGCAGTGAACTTTTTGTAGCGATTATTCTCTTTGGTCAAAATTTTCTAAGCTGCCTGTGCGGCAGTGAACATACGGACATATTAAAACACCTTTAGGTTATGTTTCTAAGCTGCCTGTGCGGCAGTGAACACCCGGCAGGTATTAACGTACCGTTTGTGCCGTTTCTAAGCTGCCTGTGCGGCAGTGAACATGTTTTGTGCTATTTGGTCGTCACCATCGGCTTTCTAAGCTGCCTGTGCGGCAGTGAACTATATACAAGCTAATGCCGTAGCGGTGGACACTTTCTAAGCTGCCTGTGCGGCAGTGAACATTAACCCCGTAACGGGCACACCTTACCCGGCTTTCTAAGCTGCCTGTGCGGCAGTGAACGAACAATGTGAATTTGCAAGACAATTAATAGATTTCTAAGCTGCCTGTGCGGCAGTGAACTTTTTGTAGCGATTATTCTCTTTGGTCAAAATTTTCTAAGCTGCCTGTGCGGCAGTGAACATGTGTAGTAGTATTAGCAGGAGAACAGAAATTTTCTAAGCTGCCTGTGCGGCAGTGAACGCAAATGTATACTCTCGTAAAATCCTTGAAAATTTCTAAGCTGCCTGTGCGGCAGTGAACATTAATAATATTATTGGTGAGCAAATCACAATTTTCTAAGCTGCCTGTGCGGCAGTGAACGCCTTATCTGGTCGCCATACCCTGCAAAACATTTCTAAGCTGCCTGTGCGGCAGTGAACAATAAAAATAAACGGAAAAAATAAGCTACATCAAGCAGTTAGCCAAATTTAGGCAAAAAGACCTATCATTTTTTAGCCAGATGTAACTTATTGATTTAATTGCATATTTTTAAAGAGCAAAAAACTTTGGTATTTTTTGGAAAAACTACCAATATACAAACACTTACTAAACACCTTTCAGAGAGACAGCCAACAGAAAACCCTGAGCAAGCCCAGGGTAACTGTTACGTTTTAAAGGTCGCTGTTAGTTAAAAACAGGTACCGTCGCCCCGCCCGCTTGGCTTAAGCCGTAACAGGTATATTCCCCCTCTCTATTATTTTTAAAAAGCTCCTGTCGAATAAACAGTGGAAACTGGGTATTTGACGTTATGCTTTTTACTCTAACAAAAGGTAATCTGGTTTCCTTTGCTTGGTAGCCTTTATAGTGAACCAAAGCCTCCTCCAAAGTTTCGCCTTTTCTTTTAGCACGCCTGCGTGCCATATACTCAATATTTGAGTCAATATTAAAACGTGTGAAACGTGCAAACCCTTCTACAGATTTTGGCACCATTTTAATAGAGGTTGCGTGGGTATAATCCGTTAACCTTTCCAACCAGCGCTTCACATCAAACTTTTTCAGTTCCTCCTCGGTTTCAGCAAGTACCCGCAACTTACTCCCCAAGGGAAACCTTTGCTTTTTGTATTCGGGAAAACTAAACGCAAGAGCCCCGTGGTTATTATTTTTACTTTCCGCCAATGCTAAATGCATTTGTTGATACACCTTTTGCCAGAGAAAACCAATGGCAATGTCCGCATTCGCCAATAACGTAATATCAAGGTAATATTTCATTTTTAATCCTTAGCATTAACCTATAGCTTATCACTCTCTCCAAAAACGCCGCCACGAACCAATACCGCCATTACGTAGTGTTCGTCCTCAATACGCTCTAATGCTCCCCCACGCGCCCACTTATCAAAAAAGGTATAAAAATCTTTCTTGTCTTTTGGTGTACGGTAAGCTTTACCCAGGTTTGTCACTGCGCCATAAGGTTCGATGGCTATTGGCCCCGCGCTTACTTGCTCGTCTTCAAATTCTGGATACCAGGTATCAATACTGCGCAATGCATTACCTATTTTTTGAGAATGCATGGCGGCGTTTTCTTTAACTGAATAAAGAATTTTACTTTTCTTGCCTTTACCTTTATCAAGCACCAATTCTTCACTGGGGTAAACCTCCTGTGCCTTTCCTACCTGGGTATAGCAGTTTACTTCCAACAATAAGAAATCGTCTTCACTGACTAAGGCGTTAGCAATTCGTTCAGCCAAAGAGTTAACATCTGCGTCGTCGGCTTGAAAATTACGTGTACTATAGTTCATGGCGTCAAAAACCCATGATTGTTTCGAGTCTCCACTTAAAGCATTTACTTGTACCTCAATATTTTCTGACCCTACACGGTTACGCCACAAAAACCGAGCATTAGCAATATTCAAAGCATAACGCCGGGCCAGCTCAGCAAACCCTTCCCTTTCTATATACCCTTGTACGGCTGCTGTATAACTCTGTTTAAACAGCGCGTTATTACAGGCAGAGGGCCGTTGAACACCACCGAGTACCTTTAATGTGAAAGTTAGTTTTAAAGTATCTTGCTCTGCCTCTAACGCACAGACATCTACCGTTTGCAAGTTTGGTTTTTCTACTTCCGTATTAAGCTTTAACGGGTCGTCTTTTACGGCTTTCTTTAAACGGTTAGAAATAGTTCCCCGAACAGATTTTTCAATTAAACTTAAAGGAGTTTGAGTATTTTTATCGTCCCATGTTGTACCAAACATGTAACCATCTGAAGGAACCAACTTTTTTTCAAACGCCAGTACCGACGCTGCATTTTCATTTTTAGCCATAATTTTATTTCCTTTCTTATCAAATGTATTATTTAAACAGGTTGCTGACATAGGTAGAGGTTATTTTCTTCCTCAACCTTGTATTGCCATAAAATGGTATCTAGTGAGTGAACACGTGATGAAATAGGCATTACAAATTCACCTAAAGTTACTACGCTTTCTGCAAATCGATGTGGCGTATCAGGGTCTCGTTGATTTTTTGCTTCACCCAACTCCGTAATACCTTGAAACCCCGTTGCTATAGGCACAATCCAACCTGCCGTTTTACGCTCGCTAAGCCAGGTCACATCACCCTTTTCATTTTTCTCACAGCTATGATGGACGGCTATGTAATCCAATAAGGCATCTAATGTATCTTGACCATTCTCCATCGCCTCTTGCATTAATTCCCTGCGCTCAATAATGGCGTAACCTGGCATAAGTTTTCTTGTTAATAAGCGCAGACCGTCATCATCGCCCTCTTCAATTCGAAATAACTGAGGAGTTTCAAAACCCAAAATATCGCCACCCGCTATTTTCATCGACGTATTGAGTAACCGAGAAACCTCCAGAATAAAACCATCTTCATCCGCTTTATTGACGCCCGTATATTCAATTGCCAATGAAACGTCCAAATGGCAACGAGCCTCTTCAATAAATGTCGGAGCCTTACCAGCCGAAAATTTTGTCAGTTCTTTTTTAGTAAACGATGGACGTTTTGGAATAACTATTGAGTTAACATAATCCCCCACGCCTTTATGTATCTGTAGGTCACACTCATGGCTTACCACCGCAGTCGCCAAAAAGGATGTTTTGTATTCTCCGAGCTGAAGTTTACGTTCCAAAGCATGTACAGCACCTAACCAGGCTGTCATAGCTGGAAACCCAATAGTAAAAGGGCTAGAAAGTGCATTAGCATTGTGAATGCGAATATGAGGTATAAGCAGTATCCGTTTTATGTCACCAATCATCTCAACATCTCCTTATTTTTTTCTGTCAACGCAATAAGCTTCAGCCATTCTTCACGCCCTAACTTAATGGCGTTTTTACCCAGTAGTTTTTCGTAAGTTCTAATTACCCAGTGGCTTATTTCTTGGCTAAGTTTCCCCAGCCATTGATCTTCTTGCTCCCGTTGCTCTTCATATTCACTGCATAACCATATTTTTTGATATTGGGATAACTTAGAAGAAGCTTCATAATATTGGGTTTCAGATACTGAGCGAACAACCCACAACTGTTCAACAATACGTTCAATTAACTGTTGAATTAAATAGTCACGTTCTTCACGAATATCCATGTCTTTAATATGGCTTTTCATTAGCTTATGGAGTGCATAAAAAATATCTCCAACTCGTTTATAGTAAAAAGACTCAACAAAAAAATTGGTTTTCGGAAAGTGAACTGTGCGTTTTTCAAGCTTAGGAGGGACAGACATTAACAAAAAGCTTTCACCGAAATTATTCTTATTCAACTGACTTACACATTGAGAGTTCGATTTAACATGACCTTGAACGGTAACATTTAAAACCTCTTTAAAAACTGAAGAACTATATTCACCATCCTTCTTTGCTTTTATAGCCGCCTCATTTATCTCGTATGAATTAATCTCCTTAACTTTTGACTTCAGATCAAACATAATTACCGATGACGACAAAACCGACAACAAGTGATACTCTAACTTCACAGGAAAATAGACTTGCTTTACCCTTCCACTTGTCTCATTCGCCTCCCTCCCCCCCCTTACCGACAATAGGTTTTTTCGAATCACCTCGTAATTTTCAACAAGTTTAAATTGTTGATTTATAGAACTATCACATTCATTCAAATGATCTATCAGTTCTCGATCATCGCTCAATTTCAATTTCAAAAACGTATAAATTGGCATATATGCAGCAGTGGAAAAAATCACATCATCATCAGACTCTACAGGACGGTTTTCTGAACAAACATATCCATTATTAACCCCACGAGAAAGAACGTAAACGGGACTAGTTGACGCATCTGGATGGCTAAATTTACAAGGATGTGTCGTCACCGAAACCCCGTCAGAATTTCGCCCACAAAATTTCAACCAATTCTCTAATGTATATTCCTCTCTCGCTTCCTGTTCAACTTTCATTTTGGCGATATCATCCAACTCACCTTCGCTATTGATATAGTCCTTTTTCTTAGACTCCACACGTCTTCTAATACGATCCTCTAAAAATTCATCAACAATAGGATCAAGCATACTTATACTCCTTCGGTTCCAGTTTCCACCAACCCAAGCTGGTCGTTATATTCATATTTTTTTCGTTCACGGAGTACAATATTTAGCTCACCATAGCGAAGCGATACTTTCCTTTTTGATGGTAAATCAGGGTTTCTTATGTGACCTTCCAAAAGCCCCTCATAATTCCGATACAACCACAGGCTCGCCATTGCTTTTTCACTTAACTGTGTATGAGCAATATCTAGTGGCCCCTCTCTATTAATGGGCCAACCTCTATCGTCTTTTTCTGCGAAAAAATAGGTTTCTTTTTCGTCATCAAAATATAAAAATAGATTCGTACTTATTTCGCCATCTCGAAAAGGGTTTAATTTTTGAGGCATAGCAGTGAGATGCCAGCCCCCCGTTAAGTATCCCTGCATAGATTCTGGCCCTAGATTCGGATAACGGGTCAATTGCGATTGAATAACACCATGCTCTATATCGATCAGAGATTTTTTACAATTCAAATTTTTAATTTTTTGAATTCTAGGTATCGCATCTACACCTTGATCCAATGCATTGCCATCCAGCAATTGCTTTAAGTCATGGGTTTCCATACGAACGGTTTCCTCATAACCTGGCCGGTTAAAGTATTTTTCTCCCTCTTTATCACCCGCTCTGAATGCTTTCCAGTTATATTGCATCAAAGCCATATTGGTGTGTTCTACCTCGCCGTCCCTGTGCCGACGCACTCTGCCGGCCAACTGAACAATGGAACGATAAGAGGATGGTTCAACCACTGCCCAATCAAAGTCATGATCTCGCCCAACCTCTTCAACCGGGGTGGCGACCAAGACAAAAATAATGTTTTTTTCTGTGCAATTATCAAGGTGCAGGCGAATCACTTCATTTTCAAAGGCTTTTGGCTGCGCGCCGCTCTTCTCTTTTCGCTTTAATACCGAATCTAGATGTTTTTCCTGTATGTGTCGCAATAACATCACTTGCTGACTATGGTAGGCCATTGCTTTAATGTCACACCCAATCACAGGATCTCCATCTAGCAGGTACTTAGTTAATGCAACACAGGGTTTAATATTGGCTACACGCACAACACCAAAAGAAACGGCAATACCTGTTTTTTCATCCACAGTATGATGCTGCTGGTGTTTTTCCAGAATGGTTTTATGGACGATTGAAAAATACCGTTCTTGCTTTGTTTCTTCCTCATCAAACTCAAGTTCTTCCATGCTTTGATGGCATTCGATAATTGTAGCTTTCCTTTTTGAGGGCTGTTCTTTTAGCGCCTTCACTCTTTTTATAAGGAATTTATTATGCTCTGAGCTGTAGCTTTTAATTGCAGAATTACTCTCAGCCGTATTTATTGTGGTTACATTCGTATTAAATTCATCCACCCATGCACAACCCACTTCAGTTACCGCTTCATCACGGCTAAGGCAATACAACTGCCAGCCTTTTTTATAGGCGTTGAAATAACCTTCGGCCAAATCTGGAGGAATAGTTGCGGATGAGATCATGACTTTTCGGCCTAACATCCCGGCCAAATGAATAAGGCGCCCTATAGCGATTAGGTCTGAACCAGTAAAGTCATCAATTTCATCTATCACTAAATCAGAAGACATCAAACGTAAAGCTGGCAATATATAACGGCCCCCTCGTTTTGTTTCTGTGGCAGCCATAAGATGGTCTATTGTGCAGGACAAGACTGGCGCATAGAGAAACTTCCGGTGCTTAGCCTCTTTTAATAATGTGACCATTCCCTCTTCTGGTATCTCACAGTCAAAATCCACATACTCATCCAGTAAGGGTTGTGCAGACTCTGAACCAAGCTTTTCGTAACTCTCTGTTTCATCGTTGGCACGTTGATTATTATGCAGTTCAGCAACGGCTTTTGAACCGATTAACACCGCCAAAGCAGAATTATCTAAGCCAATTTTTTCTCGGTATTCGTCCCCCGTTTGCAAGGTTAGAGTTCGTAACCCCAGTGCCAAGATATACCGCAAGCTTTTTCCATCTGTTGATAATGCCCTCATTACTTTGGCATTGGCATAGGTTTTCCCGCAGCCAGTACTGGCCATATTCACGGCAAAAAAACCACGACTTTTTTTATCTGATGTGTTTTTCCAAGTATTTATATTTTCAACGGCGGTTTCTTGCCAACGGTAAATACCTGTACTCTTTATCCTAAGCGATTGAACATTTTCGGCCAGTGGCGGCTCTTGTTCAAAAGCCGGTAAAAGGTGCGCGGTTTGTAAGGCCGCCTTGGCAACACAATCCAAATGCTCATCAAGCTTTTGCTTAAGTCCATTTGTTTCTCTGTCGGTATTTGCATACAAAGAAGAGCAATAGTTTTTATTGTTACTGGCTTCTTTTGAGGAGTAGTAATGATCACCCAACATTAGGCACAATCTGGAATGATGTAATATCAACCTGTAGCTACCATCCTGCATAGCCTGATTAAGTAAAGGGAGTTGTTCTTTTAATTTTCGTGTCCATTTTTTAACATTTTTAAGCCAAGTATTGGAATCACTTAACAACCCCTCAGGGAATGTAAAACAGGCTGCCACGCGCTTTTCATATTCCCCTGCATTTTGACGGTTTTCATAACCCCAGGCTTGTGTAACAACCTTTAATACCGCGTCAATGTTAGGTAACTCTTCTCCTTGCCATACATTCTTTATTTCTTTTTTGCTTCCCTGGACCAAGGGCAACCGATGATGACTGAGAATTAACCATGAAATTAATTTGGCAGCATTGGGGAGTGTGCTTAAAGGCACATTACCTTCTTTAGCTAGGGCAACCTTTAGCTTCTTTTCATTAAGATTGCCATCTGCCAGATCGTTAAGCCATGCTTCATCTGTTTTGCCATTAGCACTATTGACCAACGTATAAAATAATAAGGTGGATATCCATTCATGGCGAATAGGGTCGCCTTTATATTTGTATTGACTGTTTGGCTTTAATTTATTCTGGAAGAGCTTAGAGGCTTTCCCCCAATCATGAAAAAGAGCACTTAAGGCAGTCAGCGCCTTAACGAGAGGCAGATACTTCCAATCATTTTCTATTTCACTGTTTAACAGGTTTCGCTTGGTGCTATTCACCGGCACCACACCCTCACTACTAAATTTGCTTTTATTCCCCACTGCCCACAAATACTGACTGCGGGAACGAGTTCGTATCCAATGGCAACTGACCGCTGTACTTTTACTGGCCGTTTTACGCAGCATTTTCTTTACAGTTGACAGACCATCTTCGGTAATCACCGTTTGCCAGGTATTGTCCCCAATACGATTAGCGAAGGCATCCAAAACACGCCTTGTTTTCTTTAGGGCGTTTTTTTCGCACTGGCTTATAAAGGTGACCATCATGGAGTGTCGCTCTCCACGTCGGTATTCGTTTCCTCTTTACCTTGTAACGCCACTTCCTTTACCTGGTTAAACATAAAATCCAAACTTTTATGGTCTGTAAACGCCTGCAATACCTGCTGTCTAAATTCCTGCTCTGTAGCTTTTTCTTTGGCGCAAATAAAGGCCCAAGGCAAAACTATCGCGTCTTTTATTAAATCCGCCACATCAAATACCAAGGCTCCCCTTCTGGTTTTTCCGTGCATTACCGCAAAGCCGTGGGGTATGCCTAATACCCACAGGGTTGTGGCCGCCAAGCCATAGGCTAGATAGTTACCGTGATTTAGGAAATCGTTCGCTTTGTCTGTGGATTGGTGCTGGCGGGTAAAGCTTTCGGTTTTGGTTAGCCCAGCCGCGTATTTGTAGAGTTGTTTGGTAAGTTGGGCTTCGGCTAATAAAAGCTCTGAATTGGCCAAAGCGCCATCTGTTTTGTATAGGCACTGCTTGAAGGCAGATTGAATTTGACCGTCTTCGGGGTTAAAGCCTTCTATGCGTAGGTCTTTGTCTTTTGCCCAGATACGTTGAATGTATTCCAACCTGGCGTGCTGAAAGTGTTTTGCGGCTTCAAGGCGTTTGTCGTCATCAAACCAAAAGCCTACCCAGCCCTGCAAATATTCGGTTGGGCGGTATTCCCCTTGGGGTGTCATCCACTCTATTTCTGTACCTGCATAAAGTGGCGTGCTGCCACCGCCGCAAAAGCCAATTAGTACACCCGCTTGAGTCAGCATTCTTACGGCGGCTTGGGTAATGGAGGTGCCGTTACCCAGTAAAATTACGGTGGTATTGGCTATGGGGATGTTCCAGTACTGGTTTTCTTTTTTCTCTTCCGTTAAATACAGTACACGGCCATCTTTTTGCATTACCCGGCAATACTCTAAGTAATAGAGGTTGGCTCGCTTGGAGTGCAGTATGGATTTTAGGTCTGAGGGTGAGAATTGTTCCATTCTTCCTACCTGTGTATTTAGTTTTGCTTTACTTTACCTGTTGATTTTTTCACTTCAATACTGTAAATAATCACATGCCAACTTTCATGCACGTTCAGTGCAACTTGCAGCCTTATATTCAAAACAGCCAAGGTTGAATGTCAGATAAATTGACAAGTACCAACTGCTGCGCCTCTGGCACACCATCAAGCATTTTTATATTTACTTGCAGTTCCCGCAGAAGGTAGGAAGCCAAACAGGCTTTGGTTGAGATGACCAATTGTCCATTTATCATTTGGTAATCTTTTTCGATGACTTCTTTTTTTTCCTGGGGAAGCCTGGTGTCGGGTTCAAAGATAAGGTCAGTTTTGGTATTCCATGCCATATCCTCCGCTTGTGTATGAGTCGATTTACCAAGCACTTCTACACCACCGCGAAATCGGCTCAATACAAAATCACGATACTCCGAGCTTTTCTCGCACCAGGCTCTTAAATGCCACCTCACGCCGGTATTAACAAAACTATGAGGGGCAATTATTCGACCTTCCCTATTTGGGTTGGTTAATGAAACATAATCCACTTCTATTCGTTTTTGCCCACGAATAGCCTCGATTATTCCTCGAATTACTTCAGCGGAAACTTGCCTTGAGGGTGCGCTTAATACAAAGCATGGAGAGTTGTTATTGTCCATTACCATTAAAGCTTCGTTTTGCAACCAAGCCAGATATTCTGAAACGTCTTTTGATATGTATTTGCAGTGAAAATTCTTTGCCGCCAGATAGGCTTTTGAGGATGAGTCGTATACTAGGTTATCTGGTGCAGATTCCAGGTAGGTATTTAATATTAAGCTTGACTGTTGTCGTGACAAGTTAAATTGTTTCTTTAACGAAGAGGCATTTATTCTGCCTTCCCAATATGAAAGAAGCTCGATAAACCAGTATCTGTCTTTATTCAGCTGTTTTTCCATATTTATATGTGTTCTTTTTTTAAAACTAAATAAGGCCATCAAACCTTAATTTGGTTGCGCGTTATATGAAAGTTAATTATTCGGTGGCACTGTCAACCTAACCTATTCTAGCTTCACAATATCAGCATTTAATCTATTATACTGCTACAGCATTTACCCACGACGCAAAGGCGCCCTGCCTTAATTTTCAATAATTTTCTACCGACACTAAGTGTCTTTCATTCTTCCATTAACATCCGATGTGTAGAAAATTGGTGAGTTAGAAAACACCAACAGCAACACTACGAAAAAAACTAAAGACCAACTAAGAGCATTTCCCTTAAATATCACAAGTTTTGTAGAATCATATTTTCAGTTCTTAGATACAATTATTACCTAAATTAGCAATTCGCCAAGGACAGGCACAAGAAAGGAGCGCTCTGTCTTTCAGTTTTGGCTGGAAAAACTCTGCTGTGGTCTTTTTGGACTCCCTACTCCAGCCTAAATTGCGAATTCGTCAAGGATTTCTTCTTGGTCTAAGATTGAATTGATATTTTGTTTTCACTGTTCACAAGAGCTTCTGGTAACCTGATTACAAGAAGGAAATATAGCACCCAGCTAAAACGCCGATTTTGATGAAGGCCATTGTGATACTGACTAGTGACTTGTAACTCTATCAAACATATATTGAAAAAGCTCCGAACAAAACGCGAATGGAATGAATACCATACAAAACAGTACAAAAAGCCTTCTCACCATTATAGTTAACGGGGATACCTCATTATAAACAGAATAGTGTTCTTGAGTCATATTATAGTCAAATTCAACTTTTGGGCTAGTCAATTTATCCACAGAGGTTAATACAAACCCAACGACCACAGCTAACCCTGGGTCTATTCGACTGATCACGACTTTACTTTCATTAAAATAGCTTTTTTTATGTCTGTAGTTGACATCCAGTTTGGAGCTTATTGTAGAATAAATTTTTGTATATCTCACTTTTTTCAGATCTATTTTTCCAGACGCGACCCTTGCTTTTATATCAATATCTATAGGCTGTGAACCAATATTTGATATTTTGTACGTATATATATCTGGCTCACCAAAAGCTTTCCTTTCATGACTACTCACTATGTCGCTTTCTATTGTGATCTCAGCCTCTTCTTGAAACGGAAGTACCACCCATGATTTATCTAAGTTTAAATATGCAAATACTACAGATGCCAGAGCTGCCACCAGTTTGAAAATAAATTTGTCTACTATCAATCTCGTTAAAAAATCAATCAATATTCAATCCTCCATAATTACAACCTGTTACTCAGTACAGACACGTTAGCTTTCTTCCACCCTAAAACATCAATATTTTACCCTTTCTGTCCTGTCGCGGCCTGTCTTTAAAACTAGCTTACCAAACTCAGCGCCTTAATGGGTTGCTTTGTGCGCCATAATACTTGTCCCTTTTGGGACAAGCACAACCTGGGTACATGGCGGCTTTTCCAAGTTAACTATGCGCTTAACTTTTTTATTTTTTCCTTTGTATATCAACATATACTCTTCCTCGTAAATATTTGCCATATAGAGCTGTATAGAATATGATCGCCCGCCATGAAAAACTGGCGGTAGGTTTGTCTTAGGCTGGTATGCAGAACACCTCAGATTTCAGCGCATTATTAAACATGCAGTCATTGTTAAACCCGCTACTATTCTCCGTTTTCACAAAGCTCTCAAAGAAAGAAAACACCAACTACTCTACTCCTCAAAACCTCGTAGAAAACCCGGCTCAAAAGGTCCTTCTCAAGAAGTGATTAATGCGATCATTGAAATGAAGCGACGATATCCTCGCTTTGGCACCCCGAGAATTGCTGAGCAAATCAACTTGGCTTTTGGGTTGGAACTGAATAAAGATATTGTTCGTAGGAAAGGCTGGATGTATTTAGCTGTGGTGATGGATGTATATTCCAGACGAATCGTTGGCTGGCATATAGATAAGCGATTCAAGTCAGTCCGCGTATTTGATAGGACGAGTTTATTGGTTCTATCAAACGTGGATACTTTGATCGTACCAAAGTGCGACTAGACAATTATCGGTTACCCTTGTTTCTGGCGCTTCAAAAAAGTGGCATACACCAAGAAAAAACTATTTTTTCTTGGTGTTTTTCTCTTGTGTCTGTGCGCGCTTTTTATCACTTTTTTTTAAAAGCACATAGGTGGCCCCGTAGCTTCCATGCCATTTTTGTGCGGAATGAAATGCAAGTACAGTATCTAATTGTGGCAACCAGTGGTTAACATGGCTCTTAAGCAGTGCAGGAACGGCCCGCCCTTCCCCTTTCCCGTGAGTAATTAACGCAGCGCGTACATCATTGGCTATACAGTCTTCGATAAATTGATAGACGGATTGTCTTGCTTGTTCCACCACCATTTGGTGCAAATCTAAGCGCGCATCAATTTGGTATTTACCTTGACGTAAATTTTTAAATACGCCGTTTTGCACCCCAGGGCGCACATAACTCAGCACATCATTAGGCTCTAACATTTTACTGGGGGCGTCGACAAGCGGGTCTAGAGTGGCCGTGGTTGCGTTTTCTGCGGCTTCACGCCGAATACGTTTATCTATATCTGCATCCGGCTTTTTATTAACCGAAATGCGCTTGTCGAATTTTATCCGTTTAACATCATCGTCCAATAAGTTTCCAAACTCTTCGTTCGACATAATCCATTAACCTACAACCTTGTAACAAGGGATATATTCTTGAGTAGGAATTTTCATTCTTTTCTGTTCTATAAATGAGCGAAGCAAGGTCTCTAAGGGTTCAACAATTTCAGCACTCGCTTTAATTTCGTAGGGCCCTTTTTCAGCAACGGCTTGAATACCGTGGGCTTTAACATTGCCATCGACAATACCGGAAAACGCTCGACGAAGATTTGCCGCAAGGATGTGTATCTCCTGGCCTTTATGCAGTTTTAATTGCGCCATATTTTCGTGAGTAGGGTTAAACGGCTCTTGCAGTTCTTTTTCTATATGCAATACCCAATTAAAATAATATGCGTCATGCGTCGCTCGACGATAGGCTTGCACCGGCATCATGCCCTCTCGCATTTTCTGCGCAACGAGTTCAGGGTCATTAATAATAATTTCGTATTTTGATTGAGCGAGCGGCCCAAGTACATCACCAATAAACTGGTCTATTTGTTCAAAATATTCTTTTGAACTTTCCGGACCTGTAAAGATTAACGGCAAAGGAATATGTTTGTTCTCTGGGTGAAGTAATATGCCTAAAATATAAAGCACTTCTTCTGCGGTACCTACCCCCCCAGGAAATACAATAATGCCATGACCACAGCGAACAAATGCTTCAAGACGCTTCTCAATATCCGGCATAATAATTAATTGGTTTACAATTGGGTTCGGGGATTCAGCCGCGATAATTCCAGGCTCTGAAATTCCTACATAGCGCCCGGTTAAGCGCTGTTTAGCATGGCCAAACGTGGCGCCTTTCATGGGGCCTTTCATTGCACCTGGCCCACAGCCGGTACAAATATCCAAACCACGTAACCCCATTTGGTACCCCACTTCTTTGGAGTAATCATATTCAATAGGGCCAATAGAGTGCCCCCCCCAGCAAACAACAAGGTTAAGTTGGGAGTTCTTTTTTAGTAATCCAGAATTACGGACAATATGAAAAACTGCATTAGTGATTCCTTTAGAATCATCAAAATCAATATCGCGGTTTTCTCTTAGCTCGTTATTAATGTAAACAATATCCCGCAATACAGAAAATAGGTGTTCTTTAATTCCTTTTATCATTTCCCCATCGACAAACGCGGCGGCGGGGGCGTTTTGAATATTAAGTTTTATTCCACGCTCTTGCTGAATAACGGCAACTGAAAAGTCTTTGTAGGCTTCTAAAATTTCTCTGGTATCATCCGTTTCATTACCCGTATTCAATACGGCCAACGCACACCGCCGAAAGGAGTCGTAAATTTCACGTTCTTGAATTTGTATCAGTCGCCCCACTTCCAACTGGGAGAGTACTTCCATTGTTTGTTCTGGTTTTATTCTCGCTGATGTTTTTTCGTTCATATAAACCTCATTACCACACCTGTATCCACATTAGCTCGTTAGCCGGTAGGCTTAGTGGACATGGCCATGCTCAATTTCTTCTGTCGATGCGTCACGAATATCTGCAATACTCACATCAAAATTTAATACCACTCCTGCCAAAGCGTGGTTACCGTCAATTGTTATTTCATTTTCTTCAACCTGCTTAACGACAACATATTGAACTTCGCCATTTGGGCCTTGTGCTTGAAATTCCATACCTGCTTTAATGTCATCGATACCACTAAATGCGTCTCTAGGTAATTTTTGGATAAGCGATTCGTCTGACTCGCCATAACCGTCCTTTGGTTGAACAACAACTTGCTTTTTGTCGCCAACGGTAAGACCTAATAGTTCATTATCTAACCCTGGGATAATATTGCCTGCTCCGGCGATATAATTTAGCGGCTCACGACCTTCAGAGGTATCCAGTACTTCCCCGTCGTTATTTGTGAGTGTGTAATGAATGGATACAACACGGTTATTTTCGATTTTCAAAGCTTCTCTCCTGCTGGGCAAATAAAGCAATCCACAAAACCTGCTGACTTTGTGCATCTATTAAAAAAGCGGGGGCTTACGCTGGCAACCAGGTAGCTATTCCCGCTTTATAATTTGCCTGCCATTTAATTATAGGCAATGACAGACGTAAAGATTGTAACTAACTTATTTGTTAAGTCGGTTTTCAATAAGTTCATCAACCACAGAAGGGTCTGCCAAGGTAGACGTATCCCCTAGGGCATCAATTTCATTGGCCGCCGTTTTGCGTAAAATACGACGCATTATCTTACCAGAACGAGTTTTCGGTAACCCTGGCGCCCATTGAATAAGATCCGGTTTAGCGATAGGCCCAATCTCTTTGACACAGGCTTTTACTAGCTCTGCCTTAAGCTCGTCTGTCGCTTCTATGCCTTGCATTAAGGTAACGTAAGCATAGATACCTTGCCCTTTAATATTGTGCGGATACCCCACAACAGCGGCTTCGGCTACCGCTTCATGAAGTACTAGCGCACTTTCAATTTCGGCGGTTCCCATACGGTGACCCGATACGTTGAGTACGTCATCAACTCGACCTGTAATCCAGTAATAACCATCCGCATCACGACGCGCTCCATCACCTGTGAAGTAGTAGCCTGGGTAGGTGCTGAAATAGGTTTGAATCATGCGCTCGTGGTCGCCATAGATGCTGCGAATTTGTCCAGGCCATGAAGAGCGAATAGCTAAACTACCTTCGCCTTCACCTTCGATTTCTTTGCCCTCTTGGTCAATCAGCACGGGTTCAACACCAAAAAAAGGTTTGGTCGCCGAGCCGGGCTTAAGGTCTGTTGCTCCAGGTAGTGGCGTAATCATGTGTCCGCCCGTTTCTGTTTGCCACCATGTATCAATAATGGGACAACGCTCTTCACCTACTACGCGGTAGTACCACTCCCAGGCTTCAGGGTTGATAGGCTCACCGACCGTACCCAGCAGGCGTAAGGATTGACGAGAAGTCTTGGTGACTAACTCATCACCTTGGCCCATCAATGCGCGGATAGCGGTGGGGGCCGTATAGAAGATGCTGACATTGTGCTTGTCACAGACATCCCAGCAACGAGAGGCTGAGGGGTAAGTCGGTACGCCTTCAAACATTAGGCTGGTTGCACCGTTAGCCAGGGGGCCGTAGACAATGTAGGTGTGACCCGTTACCCAGCCTACGTCGGCAGTACACCAGTACACTTCACCATCTTTGTAATCAAATACGTATTTGTGGGTCATGGCAGCTTGCAGCAAGTAGCCACCAGTGGTATGTAGCACACCTTTTGGCTTACCAGTAGAACCTGATGTATAGAGAATAAATAGCGGGTCTTCAGATGCCATAGACTCGGGTACACATTCAGCGCTGGCCGCTTCAGTGGCTTGGTGGTACCAAATATCACGACCTTCTTCCCAGTTTATTTCACCGTCTGTGCGTTGCACAACAATACAGGTATTCACGCCTGGGCAATTTGCCAGTGCTTTGTCGGCATTGGCTTTAAGGCCAACTCGCTTACCACCACGAAGCCCTTCGTTAGCGGTAATCAATATTTTACAGTCAGAATCCAGAATTCGATCTTTTAATGCTTCTGGTGAGAAACCACCAAATACAACTGAGTGGACAGCACCAATACGCGCACATGCAAGCATGGCGTATGCGGCTTCTGGGATCATTGGCATGTAGATGCATACGCGATCCCCTTTTTCTACTCCGCGCTCTTTGAGCACATTGGCTAAACGACATACATGGCCATGTAAATCTTTGTAGGTGATTTTTGCATCGTCGGCAGGGTCGTCACCTTCCCAAATAAATGCAGTTTGATCACCACGAGTCTCTAGATGACGGTCGATACAGTTAACGGTAACGTTTAATTTTCCGCCGTCAAACCAGCTAGTTTCACCTTTGCGGAAATCAAATTCACGTACCGTACTCCACTTTTGGTCCCAAGTTAGGAATTCTTCTGCTTTCTCAGACCAGTAACTTGAGGGGTCTTCTATTGAACGTTTATATTCAGCTTCATATTGCTCTTTATTCAGGTGAGCTGAGTCAGCAACCGCTGCTGGAACGGGATAGACGTGCTGTTCTGACATAACGTAACTCCATCAATCTTTATTAATTGTAAGTGTGTAATCCTAATGGAGCCGGCCATATATCGGCTGGCGAAATCCTTTTTTAATTAAACAAACGGAATCAACCGCAGGAATAAACGACTGTAAAATCCAGTCATAAAAAAACAGCTTGAGAGGTTTTGCCTGCGAACGTCTCAAACTGCTTTCTAATTCTTAAGCTAATTGTACAGGTATGGTATTGCTTGTCCGCTCTACTGAGTTATCTTGGTTTAGATAGACAAGCTTAGGCTTATAGCTATCGCCCTCTTGTTCACTGCACTGACCATAAGCCGCAATAATAATTCTATCCCCTACTTGCACTCTTCTAGCCGCTGCGCCATTCATAGAGATGGTTTTGGACCCAGCTTCGGCAAGAATCACGTAGGTCGAAAACCGTTCACCATTATCGACGTTATAAATTTCAATTTTTTCGAACTCACGCAACCCGGCAAGACGAACCAAGTCCGCATCAATTGCGCAGGAACCGTCATACCAGAGTTCTGCTTGGGTGACACAAGCCATGTGCAATTTACCTTTTAAAAGAGTAATTTGCATAAATAAACCTCAGTTACTTTTCCCTACCCTAGTCGGTGTGAATTCTCAGCGATAGGTTATCGATTAATCTTGCGTCTTGGGTATACATTGCCCCAAGAACGGTTATCTGTTTATCGTCGTGAGCTGCTGGCTCAAGGGTTTTACTGTGACTTACTGTAAGGTAATCCGGTTTAAACCCAACCGATTCTATTTGTCTCTTCGCCTCTTGCTCAAGCGCCTGAAAATCTTGTCGCCCTGCCTGTATTTGTTTGCAAACCCAGCTCAGTGATGTGTATAGCTGATTGGCTTTTGGTCGCTCGTTCGCAAGGATGAAACTATTGCGCGAACTCATTGCCAAACCATCGTCTTCACGCACTATATCACTGGCACGAATCTCCACAGGTATACAGAGATCTTCCACCATGCGGCGGATTATAGCTGATTGTTGATAATCTTTTGAGCCAAAAATCGCAACGTCAGGCTGAATGATATTAAACAACTTACTAACAACGGTCGTGACGCCTTCGAAGTGGCCTGGACGACTAGCCCCGCAGAGCATATCAGACATTGAAGGTGCGATTACCCGTGTTTGCGCATCCATCCCATTAGGGTAGATTTCTAGTTCTTCAGGGCAAAACAAAAAATCACAGCCTATGCCAATCAGTTTTTGTGTATCTGCGTCTAAGGTACGAGGATACTTATCCCAGTCTTCATTCAACCCAAACTGAAGCCGATTGACAAAGATACTCACTACAACCACGTCAGCTACTTGCTGAGCTTCTTTCACCAAAGCCAAATGGGCATTGTGCAGGTTGCCCATTGTGGGAACAAACCCAATGCGTTTACCTAACTTCCTCAGCTCTGCTAGCGAAGACCGAATACTCTGTATATGGTGGAAAACATCCATTAATCAATCCAGAATGACTACCCTATTTTTGACTGGCGCAGATGATACCCGCCAGTTGCGCTAAGGTACAGCCGCATAGTGATCAAACTTTTGTCTATTCAGTGCTTTGGAAGTATTCAGGCGCCAAATTGTCAAAACGGGTGTATTTACCGATAAATGCTGCTCGACAGGTTCCCACTTCCCCGTTTCTGTGCTTGCCCACAATCAGTTCGGCAACGCCTTTCTCTGCACTGTCTTCGTTGTAATATTCATCACGATAGATAAATAGAATCACATCCGCATCCTGCTCTATCGCACCGGATTCACGTAAGTCTGAGTTCATAGGCCGCTTGTTTGGGCGCTGCTCCACCCCCCGATTAAGCTGGGACAAGGCAATAACCGGGCATTCATATTCCTTTGCTAAGGCTTTCATCGAACGGGATATTTCAGACACTTCCTGGGTACGCCCATCAGAGTTCCCGCCAACATGCATTAGCTGGATATAGTCGATCATAATCAGGGAGGGGTTGCCGTGTTCTCGGACTATACGCTTGACTCTAGCACGCACTTCGTTCGGTGTCAGGCCCGCTGTGTCGTCGATAAAGAGCTTTTTATCTTTCATTTTGCGGGCAGCCATTTCCAGCTTTGGCCAGTCTTCCTGGGTCAGGGAACCATTGCGGATGCGGCCCTGGTCTATGCGGCCCACAGAAGAGAGCATTCGCATAATCAGCGAGTTTGCCGGCATCTCCATACTGAATACAAGGGCGGGCTTGTCCTGAGACATAATTGCCGATTCAACAAAGTTCAGTGCTAGTGCGGTTTTCCCCATTGATGGGCGAGCAGCCAAAATAACCAATTCACCCGGCTGCCAACCCGAGGTTCTTTCGTCCAGTTCACTTAGACCAGTGGAAATACCTGTGATGTCGCTACCGGAACGAACCAGCTCGTCAATTTTGTTAATGGTGCTTTTTAGCAACACATTAACATCGACAAAACCCCCTTCTTTAGGACGCTCTTCAGCAATTTCAAGCACACGCTTCTCGGCAAATTGGAGAAGGTCTTCAGAGGCCATTCCGGCAGGGTTATAGCTGGCTTTGCTTATCTCAGTGGCAGCGGAAATTAACTGTCGAAGGGTGGATCGTTCGCTAACGATTTTGGCATAGGCAGCCACGTTGGCACTACTGGGCACATTGGTGGCTAAGTCAGTTAGGTAGTCCAACCCTCCCGAAGACTCTAGCTCACCATTGTGGGATAGCGCTTCGGATACGGTAATCACATCGAGTGGCTGGTCTTTTTCCCGCAGGGCCACCATGGTGCGAAATATTTGCCGGTGCCGAGCAACAAAGAAGTCATTTTCGGATACATTTTCGGATACGGCGTCAAAGTGCTCTGCATCCTGCATCAAACCACCGATAACCGATTGCTCAGCTTCAACGGAGTGAGGCAACGGGTTCACTGAAGACTCAAACTCAGTGGTCATACCTATGCTTTCAGGCTCGTATTGATCCAAAAGTCGCCCCCTAGGTGGCTTTTGCAAAAGTTTATAGCGATAGATTAAACGCAAAATGGGCGCATACCTAGTCCGAATCGAACCTGATATGCACCCAATCGTTTTTCGCTAGAGAACAAGAGAGGCTAGCCCCGATAAAAACTGGGGCCTTTCCTTCTTATTTCAAACGATTACTCAGTTTCAATAACCAGTTTAATCACCTGGGTAACGTCTACGTGTAGCTGAATATCAATGTCGAATTCACCTATTTCACGCAAAGTACCCTGGGGCAACTTAACTTCAGATTTGGACACTTCAACGCCAGCAGCAGTAACAGCATCGGCAATATCACGTGCTCCGATAGAACCGAACAGCTTGCCTTCGTCACCAGCTTTAGCTGTGATCGTGATAACCCCTAGACCTTCTAGTAACTTAGCACGACCTTCAGCAGATGTTCTTTTATCTGACGCTGCGGCCTCAAGTTCTGCACGACGAGCATCAAATTCAGCAATATTCGCTTCGGTAGCTGGAATTGCTTTACCCTGTGGCAACAAAAAGTTACGGCCAAAACCAGACTTAATTGCAACTCGGTCACCTACAGTACCTAGATTACCCACTTTTTCGAGTAGAATAACTTCCATCTCGCTTACCCTCTATTTTTACACTGCCACCTATTCTGGAGGCAATAAATTAAATCGTTTTCTGTAATCAATCCAAGCGTCTGTTAGACCAATAAGCGCCAATAACAAGCCTGCGATTGGTACGGTAATAAGTGCAACATACACTGCCCCAACCGCCAAAAACCCGAATCGGTACTTAGATATCACGTTATGGGCAATCCCTAAGCCTACCAATACCATGGGCAATCGAAATAACTCTGCCCAAAATTGGTAATCAGGCCCGCTCAGCAAACAGTACAAGGAGGCAGCCCCGCAAAAAATGGCTAGGGGTTTAACCAACTGTAACCGATAAAACTCTGAGCGAAAGCCTCCTGGGTTATACAAAACTGCCTGCCACCAGCGAGCAACAATAATACCCAAAGTAGCAGAAAGCCCTACCCACATAGCAATCAAGCCCGCCGCACGAATATCACTCCAGACCGCAAATTGCGTTAGCAATTCTGGATCACTTTCGCTTTTAGCAGAGGCTAGAAGTTTGGAAAAGAACGTTTCCAACTCTTCTGCAATTCCACCAAAACCAAAACCAATTACCACAGCGGATAACGCGCTAAGGCCGACAATCACTGCCAGGGCTGCGGACCATGAAACTGTGGCCCGGAGTACTCCAGCAGCAATATAAGATGCACCTATTACAGCAACACTTGCAAGAACCTGGGCTAAACCAAAATCACCTAACCACAATGCCAATAATGCTGGCAATGCCGCCCAAAGCGTAATGATAAAGCCTTCTTGCCACCCTTTTCTTAAGGTGACCAGCCCCGGTGTTACCTGGGTTAACAGGGGGAGCCAGCTTCCTAACAGAGCTACGCTCGCCGCCTGGATGCGCCCACGCATAATAAATTCAGCTAGAGCGCGTACCATGTTTTTTCTCTTTTACTGATTTAACGATTACTCGTGCGCATCAGTATACGGTAACAAAGCAATATAACGCGCACGTTTAACGGCTGTTGCTAGCTGACGCTGATATCTTGCTTTTGTACCTGTAATACGACTAGGAACAATTTTGCCTGTTTCAGTAACGTAGGCTTTTAAAGTTTCCAGGTCTTTATAATCAATTTGCTTAACACCTTCAGAGGTGAAACGGCAGAACCTACGACGACGAAAAAAACGTGACATAATTATTCCTCCTCACTTCCAGTTTTTGTTTCGCTGACTTCAGCTTCAACGCTTTTTTCTTCACTAGCTTCTTTACTAGGAGCTTCTTTATTAGGAGTTTCTTTACTGGTAGCTTCTTTACTAGGAGTTTCTTTACTAGGAGTTTCTTTACTAGGAGGAACTTCTTCAGTTTTAGCACTAGCAGCTTCGGATGACTCTTGTTGAGCGCGCTGATCAGCACGACTCTTACGCTCACGATTCTCTTTTTCAGCTTTCATGATGGAGGATTCTTCTGTAACAGCTTCGTCACAGCGAATAACCATATTTCGGAGCACTGCATCGTTATAACGGAAGTTCTTAGTCAACTCTTCAAGAGCTTCCTCAGAACATTCAACGTTCATAAGAACATAGTGAGCTTTGTGAATTTTGTTGATTGAATAGGCTAGCTGACGACGGCCCCAATCTTCTAGTCGGTGAACACTGCCACCGCTGTCTTTAACAATTGAACTGTAGCGCTCGATCATGCCGGCTACTTGTTCGCTCTGATCAGGGTGGACCAGGAACACAATTTCGTAATGACGCATTATCGCTCCTTACGGGTTAGTAGCTTCCCTTAACAAAGGTGAAGCAAGGAGTATCCGCCTCTCTACTTTTAGCGCAGGGGCGGGTTGGGCGGCGTATTCTAGGGAGTTGGCAACAAAAAAGCAACTAGGAAGTGTTTTGAGGCCCTAAATACTAATCCAGACTTCTCTGACGCACTGTTTCAAATAGCACTACGCCTGTTGCCACGGAAACATTCAAGCTGGATACGCTTCCAGCCATGGGAATCTTGATAAGTTCATCGCAGGTATCTTTGGTAAGGCGCCTCATACCCGCCCCTTCGGCTCCCATAACAATCACTCTTGGCCCTGAGAGACTCGCCTCGTAGATATTTTGAGCGGCTTCGCCCGCCGCACCCGATATCCATAAACCAAGCTCTTGGAGCTTTTTAAGACTCCGAGCTAAGTTGGTGACGGATATAAGGGGGACGCTTTCTGCGGCACCACAGGCTACCTTGCGTGCCACATCGTTTAGCCCCGCTGAGTTATCTTTTGGAATCACTACCGCCATCACTCCCGCAGCATCCGCAGAACGCAAACAGGCTCCTAGATTATGGGGGTCAGTTACTCCGTCCAATACTAGGATAAGTGGGTCTGAACCACTTTGCTCCACCATTTGATAGAGGTCTTTTTCGTTTAATCGTTTCCCCGGCATGACATAGGCAAATACACCTTGATGATTGCCAGAGCATTTTGCATCCAGTGCAGCTTTATCAACAACCTTTGCCTTTATTCCTATGCTTTCAGCAGACGTGACTAACTTTTGCATCCGCTGATCTTGCCGACCACGTATCAGATAAAGTTCCACTAATCGGTTGGGGGAGGTTTTCAATAAAGATTGAAGCGCATGAATACCAAATATTTGTTCTAATTTTGCCATTGCTATCTTGGTTTTATGGGTCTGAAAAAATTATTTTTTAACCCTTTGGGGTATGTTTTGATCTTTTCTTTTTTGGTTTTGAATTTTCTGAAACTGGAGAACTCTCAACTTTAGGCTTTTTAGTATGCTTCTTTGGGGTGCTTTTATTCGTACTGCCCCTTTTCGAGATTGTTTTTTTCTTTTTATTTTTTGTTTTTTTCTCGGCGGAGGCGCTCACTGTCTTTTTGGTATCACCTCGTCCACCCTCCCGACGAACATTTTCATTTTTGTATTCTTCCGTCAGCTCTTTTGCCTTAGAAGAAATTTTTACTTTATGGCGTTTGCGGGGTTTAATTTGGTTAAGTTCAAAATCGACCGTGCGCTCATCAAGATTCACTCTCACGACCTGAACATCAAGTTCATCACCTAAACGAAAAACCCGGCGAGTACGCTCACCCACGAGCCGGTGGTGTGCAGCTTCATGATGATAGTAGTCTTGAGGCAACGCGGTGATATGAACTAAGCCTTCGACGTACATCTCTTTAAGTTCAACAAAAACACCAAATGCCGTCACGGCGCTAATAACACCTTCAAAAGATTCGCCCACATGCCCCCTAAGGTATTCGCACTTCAGCCAGTTAACCACATCTCGGGTTGCTTCATCTGCACGCCTTTCGTTTAAAGAACATTGCTCCCCTAGGTTAACCATGGTTTCATCACCATAAGGGTAGATGCTCGCTTTACTCAGGGGTTTAGCACCTTTCACTCGACGAACTTTTGCCGTCTCTATTTTTGAGCGGACAATACTTCGAATAGCTCGGTGAACCAGCAGATCCGGGTAACGCCGAATTGGCGAGGTGAAGTGCGCATATGCTTGGTACGCTAAGCCAAAATGCCCTTGGTTTTCTGGCTGATATACTGCCTGGTTCATACTGCGTAGCATGACAGTTTGGATCAATTTAGCATCGGGCCTATCAGCGACGTGTTGCAGAACATTTTGATAATCTTCTGGGCCAACATCCCCATTAAAATACATAGAAATGCCTAACTCACCCAAAAACTCCTGAAGCATTTTTATTTTTTCTTCGCGGGGAGATTCATGGACACGGTATAAACTTGGAATTTTATGAAATTCTAAAAATTTCGCGGCGCAAACATTTGCCGCCAACATACACTCTTCAATTAATTTGTGCGCTTCATTACGCTCGGTAGGCACAATTTTTTTAATCTTTCGTTCATCGTCAAAAAGTATGCGCGTTTCTTTAGTTTCGAAATCTATCGCCCCACGAGTATCTCGGTTTGCTCGAAGCGTTTGGTATAAATCATGAAGCACATCTATCTGCGGAAGAATTTCATGAAACTGTTGACGTACGCCACTACGTTTTTTATTCCTATCGTCAATAACACTTCCAACTTCGGTATAGGTTAAGCGAGCATGAGAGTGCATAACGGCTTCGTAAAATTTATATCCGCTTACTTTACCTATTGCACTAATGGTCATTTCACAGACCATACAGAGTCTATCCACTTGCGGGTTCAGGGAACATAAACCGTTCGACAGGATCTCAGGTAACATGGGAACAACATAGTCGGGAAAATAAACTGACGTTCCTCGATGTGCTGCTTCTCTATCTAAGGCAGACCCCACTTCGACATAATGAGATACGTCTGCAATAGCAACAAATAATCTCCAGCCTCCTGCTTTTTTCTCTTCGCAATAAACCGCATCGTCAAAGTCTCGGGCATCTTCACCATCAATAGTGACAAACGGGTGCTCTCGCAGGTCAACTCTATGCCCTTTGTCTTTTTCACTCACCTCACGACTGTATTCTTTTATTTGTTCTTCAACATCAACAGGCCAAAGATGAGGAATATTATGAGAGCGAATAGCGACATCTATTTCCATACCTGGAGCAAGGTGTTCTCCCATAATTTCGATAATATTACCTGCCGGAGGACCTCTTCGATCCGGCTGTTGAATAATATCAATCAATACAAATTGACCATGCTTTGCATTCTTGACATTTTCAGGTGGAATAATAACGTCGTGCCCTAATCGAGTATTGTCAGGACGAACAAAACAAATTCCTTTTTCATAAAAATAACGTCCCACTAACTGCTGAGTATTGTGGGTAAGCACTTCGACTATGGAGCCGTCTCGGCGCCCTTTAAAGTCTAAAGGCCCTGGGCGAACCAGTACTTCATCGCCATGAAAAACTTTTCGCATTTGCCGATTGCTGAGGTAAACGTCCTCTGAGCCGTCATGAGGAATCACAAAACCGAACCCATCTCGGTGCCCCTGAACAACGCCCTTCACTAAATCCATTTTATCTATTCGACCGTAGGCACCTTTGCGATTGGATATGATCTGGCCGTCACGTTCCATTGCGCGCAATCGCCTTCGCAAAGCTTCAAGCTGTTCTTCACTACCCAGCTTTAGAGAGTTGGAAATGTCTCGCCGAGTCAGAGGGCCTGACGACTTTTCAAGTAGCGCTAAGATAACTTCTCGACTGGGAATAGGGTTTTCGTATTTCTGGGCTTCTCGGTCTGCAAAAGGGTCGTTAAACGCAGATTTTTTACTCAAAGCAACATCCTAAATGTAGGTGGGTAGCAGCTCGCGTTTTATTCAAACACTCAATAGGCTGTTAATTTTTCAAGTATTGCAAGCTGCTTAATGTTAGTAGTTTAGCTTGAAACGGCTTTGAGTTGTGGGTTTATTTTGTATGACGTTCAGCCCAAGCCCTTCCAGGAGTGTCTGTTATAAATGTTTCGATATTTCCCCGTTTCTGCATGGTCACAAAAACTTGTCTACCGTCGCGGCCCCCGAATGCCACATTAGTTGGATGCTGGCCAGTTAAAGGGACTTCTCTAATTAACTCGCCCAGGGGAGAGACAATAGCCACAATACCGGCGCCATAACGTGCAATATATACATTTCCCTTCGCATCGCAACGCATCCCATCCACACCAAAGTCGTTGAATGCAATAAATAAACGTTTATGGCTTATCTCACCAGCTTCATTGAGATCGTAGGCAAATACATTTCTTTGCACGCTTTCATTGATATAGAGAGTCTTGCCGTCTGGACTCACCTCTATTCCGTTTGTTGTTCCCATATTGCCTTCAAGTAATACAATGTTACCTTGCAAATCTATTTTCCAAAGGTTGCCGGTGGAATTAACCCAGTTTGGGTCACTGGCATACAAAATACCGTTGGGCGCGATAGCAATATCATTAGGCTGATTCATTTTATCGCTGTGAGCAAAGGCGCTTATTTGTTTTGTTTCTCCATTTACCTTTAAGATATTGTGCCCACTGTAATCCGCGATGTACATATCTTCATTTTTATTAAATCGGATTCCATTACCAATGCTCCCTTCAGGTAATTCGATATACAGTTCTGCATTCTCTTTCCCACTGACGACCCCAATAGTACCCTGACGCTGAAAATTCACCGCATATAGATTTCCTTTTGCGTCTAGTGCGGGGCCTTCCACTCCTGTTGTAAATGTATTTTCTTTTACCCAGTCGGATGTTTGGTATAGCTGAGTTCCTGCGCAAGACGACAAGGTAAGCAGAAGAACTGACACCTCCACTATTATTCGTTTATACATAGCAATTCCAAGGATTAAGCGTTTTTATTTGTTATAGGAAATTTCGGAAAGGCTAGACTCCCCGAATAAGAAGAAAACGTAATACTAACGTATAGAATAGCGTTTAGTGGTTCCCCAGTTAGCAATTTACGTAATTCGATTAATGGCTTTTATCTCTTCGGCAGTGAAGGGAATACTTTCAAGAGCAAGCAGGTTCTTTTTAAGTTGTTCTAGTGTTCTCACTCCCAACAATGTTGAAGTTGGGTAGTTGTTGAGTATCCAGGCTAACGCCATTTGCGCAAGTGGTTCACCCCTTTGTATAGCAATTTCAGATAATCCTGACACTTTTTCTCGCATTTCTTCCGATATCCCTTCGGATTGTAAGTTGCCAGACTCTCTAGCCGCCCGCGAACCATCGGGTATGGATGTTTGATACTTTCCTGATAAGACACCTTGAAACAAAGGCGCAAAAGCAATGGCGCCAATGCCATTTTCTTGCAGCAATTGAAACAACCCATCTTCGGGGGAACGGTTAAGCATCGAATAGCTCATTTGATGGGCCAGTATAGGGAAGCCCATGTTGTCCGCCAGTTCAATGGCTTGTTGCGTTTCATCAATAGAGTAGGCTGAGATACCCACATACAGACACTTCCCTTGAGTCAGTAGGTCTCGCAATGCACCAAAAGTTTCTTCTAGAGGGGTATCAGAGTCCGGCCTATGGTGGTAGTACAAGTCCACATAGTCCAGATTCATACGCCGCAAGCTTTGGTCAAGGCTGGCGGTTAAGTGTTTTCTTGACCCCCAATTGCCATAGGGGCCTTGCCACATATCCCAGCCGGCTTTGGTTGTGATGAAGAGTTCATCTCGTATAGGATGAAAATCATTTTTTAAGTATTGACCCAAAGTCTCTTCAGCCGAGCCGGGAGGCGGACCATAGTTATTCGCAAGATCAAAATGTACTATGCCGTTATCTACCGCGTAATACAGCATTTTCTGAATTTCAGCTCGATCATCTATCTCACTAAAATTATGCCAAAAACCCAGGGAAAGTGGCGGCAGCATAACGCCACTACGCCCACATCGACGATATTCAACTAAGTCGTATCGATTAGAGTCCGGTTGCCACATACTCTGTTACCAATAGCCCCTGTTACCAATATAGCCTGTTACCGATTATCTTTTTCCAACCCATCAACGATGGCATTGAGCAATTCTATGTCCTTGGTATCTCCGCCTAATTGCCAAAAGAAGGCCCCACCTAGTTTATGCTCTTTCACATAATCCATTTTCCCATGGATTGTCTGCGGGGTATCGTAGCTCCACCATTCCCCATTACAATAGCCATAGGCAGTGCCTGCAACTATCTCTGTAGCCGGACAGCGCTTAATTAAGGCACTATATGTATCCGCGCCGTTATCATGTAAACCTTGGGCGGGTTGCTCTGCCGAACTACCCACCTTACTGCTCGACACACCACTCCATCCTCGTCCATAGAAGCCAATGCCCACTAGGATTTTGTTCGCAGGAATGCCTTCTTCAATGAGGTACTGAATACTTTCATGCGTGGAAGCTCCCGTGACATTCAAGCCTTCCACTGGATACAGGGGAGAATGTGGGGCTACTGGCCCCTGAGCAAGCCAAGCCCCAGCATAATCGTAAGTCATAGGCATATAGAAATCGATATAGGGCTCCGCCTTCGCATAATCTGCGGCGGTCAGCGTTTTCATTTGGGCTCCGATGGCCGTTGTTACCAGTCCATCGCCAAAACGCGCTCTTACCGCTTTCATTAGTTTGTAATAACCGTCTGGCCCACTTTCATCACAGGCTACACCACAGGTATTAGGGTATTCCCAGTCAATATCTATTCCTGCAAACACACCGTCCCACCTCGGATCATGAATAAGGTCGTAGCAGGAGTCAGCGAATTTTTCGACGTCTTTAGCCGCTTCGATAAACCCAGGAGACTTTAACCACCCACCAATTGACCAGAGTAATTGAATATCTGGATACAAGGTTTTTAACCGCTTGAATTGCCCAAGTACCCCCTTCACAGGAGCATCGTCCATATCTGCTATGCCGTCTACGCTGTCTTCGGCGGAGTAATGATGATCAAATATGGCATCTTCTTCATGAACAACGGTACATTTGCCATCCTTAACATCGCCAAAGGCAAACAAGATATGTGTGAGTTTGTCGGCAGCACCGTTTTCCACCATATCCTTCACTCGATAACCCCGAGCGGGCTCCCAGGAGGGAAAGTAGCCTACTACTCGGGTTTTAGACACCTCAGTATGATTGGTCACTTTTTTAGCATGTGTATTTTTGACACTGCTCATTTCCTCTCGGCTCTCTACTTCATATTCATGCCTATCCGAAGAGGGAGTGGAACATCCAATTACCCCAGCAATACCTCCTACCAATACAACAATACCAAACTTGCTGAGACTTCCCACTTTATACCCCTATACTTTATTATTTGTATCCAATCGAAAACCTGCAATACTTTAACGGGGATTAACCAACCCCATTAGCGTAAGCAGTATAAACGGTTAAGAAACGTTTTCTCCGTTCAGGTTCCCATGAATTCACCAATAACACTGTGGAAAACATGCAGACTATGCTTAAGAGCCTAATGATTACTGGTGGAGCGGGCTTTATCGGCTCATGATTCATTCACCATTTTATGAAAGTACACCCTTCCACGAGGATAACAGTGCTCGATTTACTGACCTACACCTCTAATACCCTTTCTTTTAACTCCACTTTTAAACCATAATAATTTCCAATTGATTAAAAGGGGATATTACAGGGCCAATTTTAGTTAAATATATATTACACAGCCGTCGGGTTGACTGTATTGTACATTTTAAGGAAAAGCGAATACTCAAGATTGTATCGTGGATTTTGACCGGCCAACCTATACTAATCTACGGCAAGGGTAGCGAATTAGGAGTTTGATGTACGCAAAGCTTACAGTTACAATAATTGAAAAAATAATTGTATCAAACTCTCCCGTTGAATCATTTAACATCGAGCAGGCAATGAGTTATTAGATTTAGTCGAAATGATTTGCGATAAAGTTGATAAAGAGTTTCAAACCCACAAAAAGCACTATTTTCCTTTGCTCGTTAAGCAACATGAAGACGGATTTATCCTAGGCAGGTAGCAACTCAGTTGCTTTATACCAGCCCTTTCAGCGTAAGTTCTAGGGTCATGGTAAGGCACGTCCCTGCCAACTCGGTTGACTGAGCAGGACTCGACGCTCACTACGCGATGGGCGCTAGTATATTCAAAGAAAGAGCTTGGATTTGAAGCTGAAGGAAATGTTAAAAAAGAATTAGATGAAACGATCGATTGGTACATCTCCAATGAGAGGGTAAAATAGCTCTTCCCTCCCATCTATTTAATTCGTCTTCCCCTTAAAACTGAGCGCATTCTTCATACTTAAGGGCTAGAGCTTGCTGTTCTTTTTTCTTCAACCCTTTAAATACCAGCTTATAGGAATTGTCTACCATTCTTTCAATTTCATTTGATGGAACTGTCCCGTTTAGCAATACGGTATTCCAGTGTTTTTTATTCATATGGTAACCGGGAATAACGCCCTCAAATATATCTCTTAGAGCCAAAGCTTCCTCAGGGTCACATTTTAAGTTAACTTTTGCAATACCCTTGTCTGTACCCAATATGGCAAAAAGCTTACCCTTAATTTTAAATACGGCTGCCTCTGGGCCAAAAGGGTAGTCCTCTCTGACATCCGGCTTTCCCAGTAAATAGGCTTTCAACTGTTCGTAATCCATCGCTACCACCATGGCAAAAAAGAAGAGACCTCTAGGTTACCACCCCCCACCCCTAATAGGATAGAGGATAGAGGATAGAATTGATGTCATGGTTAATCCCCAGCCAGATCAGTAAGCTCTTGTATAATATTGCTGAAAATGTGAAATGATTTTGAATCTATTTCTGTAAATTGGAGCCCCAAACCCGCACCACGGTTATCAGATAAGACGGCTGAAAAGGTAATTTTGGCTTTTGCTCGAATTCGATGGACTTCTGCTCGGTAATTAACGAAAAATTCAACGCACACTTCGGTTCCAATAGAAAGGGCATGTTCAAACACAATATATATGCCACCTTTTGAAACATTCTTAATTTGGGCTGACCGAATAGATTTATCGAGTAAAAGCACCCTTGTACGCCAGTTAACATTGTATCTCGGGTGAATTCGACGCTCTTCACCCATAGAAAATTTCCCCAGTAATCAAATTTATAAGAATTGCAACCATACCTTTCAGTGTAGACGGTCGTGTACTTAGGAATGGAATCAATATTTGGAGAGGACACTATTTGGGGGAATACACTGCAATTCAAACTGTCAATTGCAGTGTATTAGGGGGCCTAGGGCCTGTTAACACTCAAATGGGTGCTTAAGCACAATGGTTTCCATGCGATCTGGACCTGTCGAGATGATGTCCGCAGGAATGCCAACCACTTCCTCTATACGATGAATATAGGCAGTGGCGTTTTTAGGAAGCTCCGTTAGAGATTGAACACCAAAAGTAGACTCGGACCAACCTGGCATGGTTTCATATACGGGTTGAATTTCTTCCCAGCCGTCTGCGTCATAAGGAATGCCCACTGTGTTCCCTTGAGCATCCTTATAGCCAACACAGATCTTCACCTCTTTCAAACCGTCTAAGACATCCAGTTTAGTAAGACACATTCCGGTCATCGAGTTGATTCGCACTGCGTGCTTAACCGCAACCGCATCAAACCATCCTGTGCGTCGCTTTCTGCCGGTTGTCGCACCAAATTCATGGCCCTTAATACCAAGGTGCTCGCCAACATCACAGTCCAGTTCCGTTGGAAAGGGGCCAGAGCCCACACGGGTAGTATAGGCTTTGGTAATACCCAAGACGTAGTCCAAATAAAGAGGGCCGAACCCTGAACCAGTGGCCGTTCCACCAGCGGTGGTATTTGAGGAGGTCACAAATGGGTAAGTGCCATGATCAATATCCAATAAAGAACCTTGAGCGCCCTCAAAAAGAATATGCTCGTTGTTCTCACGTGCATTATGAAGGGTATCAGTCACATCCAAAATCATGGGCTTTAGCTCTTCAGCTAAAGTAAGTGCTTCTTCCAATACTTTTTCAAAGCTTATCGCTTCCACTTCATAGTAATGGGTTAAAGCAAAATTATGGTAGTCCACAACGTCACGTAGCTTAGCCGCGAAGCGCTCGCTGTTGAGCATATCCCCCAGCCTTAAGCCACGACGAGAGACTTTATCTTCATAAGCAGGGCCAATGCCACGCCCTGTTGTACCAATTTTTGCGTTACCGCGCTTCACCTCCCTCGCTTGATCTAGAGCAACATGATATGGAAGGATCAACGGGCAAGATGGAGATAATCTCAATCGCTCACGCACAGGAACATTTTGTTCTTCCAACTCGTAAATTTCCTCCATCAAGGCGTCTGGGGCCAGCACAACGCCGTTGCCTATATAACAGGTTACCCTCTCTCTTAAAATACCAGATGGGATCAGGTGCAATACCGTTTTTTTCCCGTCGATCACCAGGGTATGACCCGCATTATGACCACCCTGAAAACGCGCTACGTGGGAAACTTGTTCCGTTAGTAAATCAACGATTTTACCTTTGCCTTCGTCACCCCATTGGGTGCCTAATACGACAACATTCTTACCCATTTTTAGACATCACTCACGTTAAAGATAAATATGAAACGCCCGACACTAGGAAAGTGGACAAACAGCGTATTTGCCATTTTCCATTACCAATTGTCGGTCACACTTTTGATAGGTTTCAGGTGTATCCTGACCGGATAACCCTGTAATCACTTTTTCACCCTGCTGGCGAAGCTCTTGAATTGCCTGCCATTGATATACGCAGTCTGTCATCGCAGCAAATATGGCTTTTTGAGTTGCGGGAGCAATCTGAACTTTATCCGCAACTAGACGCCCGATAGCGGTTAAATCTAAAGAAAAACCCGTTGCTGGTCGCGCGCGACCAAATGCCTCTCCAACACGGTCATACCGACCACCACCGGCAATGGCCGTCCCTATTCCAGGTGAAAACGCGCCAAAGACAACACCTGTATGGTACCCGTAACCTCTTAATTCACTGAGGTCGAAATACAATTGCGCCTCGGGGAAACGTTCTATCACCGTATCGGCAAGCTGTTGTAATTCGTTGATCGACTTCAGTACTATCTCTGGTGCGCCAGTAAAGGTCTCACGCGCTTGCTCTAGAATACTTTGACTGCCACTTAAGCGGGTCAATGCAACAAACCATTTTCGAATATTCCCTTCAGCAATGTTGCTATCTATCCAACTAAGCGCATCCGTATGAGACTTAGACTGAAGTAACGTAAAAAACTGTAATTCTTGCTCTTCGGAAAGCTGCGCTTCTGAGGCTAGCGCCCGGTATATCCCCACATGGCTAATATCAATGTATAAAGGTAGCTGAACGTTCACAAGAGATTGTAGCAATAAGCTGACGACTTCAATATCTGCGTCTATGCCCGCTTCGCCAAATAATTCCAGTCCAACTTGAATTGGAGTGCGAGAGCTTAGGGGAGCTTTTGCTCGAGTATGCATAACGTGGCCCGCATAACAGAGCCGGTTTACGCCATCTCGTCGTAAACTGTGGGCATCCATTCGCGCAGCTTGAGGTGTAATATCGGCGCGAATCCCCATTGTTTTTCCAGATAACTGGTCGGTTAACTTAAAGGTAAGCAGTTCGACATCCTTCCCCGAGCCCGTTAGTAGGGAGTCGGTAAATTCAACCATTGGGGGTATCACATAGTCGTATCCCCAGGATTGAAATAGATCCACCAAACTGCGGCGCAGCCCTTCTGTCATTTGAGCTTCAACAGGTAGCATCTCTTCAATTCCATCTGGCAATAACCAACAATCGACTTTACTCATATATTCATTCTCTTTTTGCCCAAAGTAAACATCCCCCAGTTCAAAAAAGGCTAACGAATCAAAAACAACAAACCTGCACCCAAAGCCATACTGACAAACCCCATAATGCGGAGTTGCCGATTAGTTGTCACAGCTAATGTCGCTACCAGTTGTCGCCAACGTTGCGGATACAGGAAGGGCAATATGCCCTCGATGACCAACATAAGGCACACAGCCTGAACCAGAATTTCCCACATGGGTGTGAGCCTCCAACCTAATACAGCCTAAACCTCTCGTGCCGCAGACCAATAAAGCAAACCAATGAAATAGAAGCTTCACGCATCAAACACAAAAAAACCGGCTTCACTTGCTGAAGCCGGTTATCCTATTTTACCACGATAGCCCGCCGGTTAAACAACCACCTAATGGTATTTAGTGCCCAATACGGCGACTATTTTTTACCTGATGCATCCTTAAAGTAACGGAAGAACTCACTGCGAGGGTCAACCAGCATTACATCGTCTTTTCCGTTAAAGCTACTTTTGTAGGCATTCAAGCTGCGAACAAAAGCATAGAATTCCGGGTCTCTGTTGTAGGCATTGGCATATATGGACGATGCTTTCGCATCGCCCTCACCACGCAATAGTTCTGCATCGCGGTAAGCTTCTGCTTCCAAAATTGTCCTCTGGCGATCCGCATCGGCACGAATAATTTCCGCTTGTTCCTTACCTTTCGACCTGTGTTCACGCGCTTCTTTTTCACGCTCTGCAGCCATTCGGCTATACACAGGACCGCTCACTTCTTTAGGCAAATCAATGCGTTTTACTCGAACATCCACCACTTCGATACCCAGCGACGACTGAGTAAATTCATTCAACTGATTCGTCAAATCCACCATCAATTGGTCTCGCTCACCACTGACCACCTCTTGCAACGAACGCCGTGCAAACTGATTACGCAAACCTTCGTTAATTCGCTGGGCCAACAGCCTTTTCGCACGAGACTCTTCACCGTTAGTCGCGGTGTAGTAGGCACTCACATCAATAATGCGCCATTTAGCGAAAGAATCGACCATCATGCTTTTCTTTTCCACGGTAAGAAAACGTTCTGGTCGTGCATCCAGGGTCAGTACACGCGCATCGAATTTACGCACTTCATCAATAGGGTAAGGCCATTTTATGTGCAACCCCGGTTGAATGTCGCTGTTACTGAGTTTACCAAAATGAAGCAATACGCCACGCTCAAATTCGTTAATAATATACAAAGAACTTGATGCAACAATCGCAATAATCGCGAGTAGAAATATAAACAAAAGTGCTTTAAAAGACATTATCTAGCCTCCCTACGTCGAGAATTAGTGGTAGCTTCACGGCGGAGCTGCTCCATCACTTGATTCGCCAGCTCATCAACGTCTGCGTCGGTTAAGCCTCTCGTAATGGAGGTTGACGAAGTCGAGTTGATTATTTTATCCAGTGGCAAATACATCATATTGTTTCCACCTTCCACATCGACCATAACTTTTGATGTATTGCTCATCACTTCTTGAACGGTATCAATGTATAGACGTTTACGTGTTACTTCAGGCGCTTTTTTATATTCGGCCAATAGAAGCTCAAAACGTTTAGACTCACCTTCAGATTGTGCAATAACCTGCTCTTTATAAGCTGTAGCTTCCTCTATCACTCTTTGTGCTTTACCGCGAGCTTCAGGAATAACGCCGTTTGCGTAGGCTTGTGCTTGGTTTTTGAAACGTTCTTCATCTTCACGCGCTTTAATGACATCATCAAACGCAGCTTGGACCTCTTGCGGAGGATTGGAGTCTTCGATGTTCACTTTTTCGATATGAATACCTGTTTGATAATTGTTCAGGTAACGTTGAAGCCTCTCTTGAACACTTCGAGCCACTTCTTCCCGCCCTTGAGTAAGAACATCATGCATCACAGACGAGCCAGCGACGTGCCTCAAAGCACTGTTTGTTGCCTGCTGCAAGCTTCTCTCCGGGTCTCGTACATTCAGCACAAAGTCGCGGGCATCGGCGATGGCATACTGCACTGAAAGTTTAATATCCACAATATTTAAGTCTTTCGTCAACATCTGTTCTGAGGTTGACCAAAGCCTAACTTTTGTGACATTAACCGTATACACAGTATCAACAAGAGGTGGGTTCCAGCGAAAACCAGGCCCTTTGGTTTGGTCGTATACACCAAGGCGTAAAACTACTGCCCGCTCTTGTTCATTAACAATACCGGAGCCCACATAGGCATATATTAAGCCACCTAATATTAACGCGATAATAACAAGCACTGCTCCCGCGCCGCCGTCAGACCCTCCACCTTTACGATTACCGCCGCCAAACATCCCGCTAAATTTCTTTTGGAGATTACTTAGGATTTCATCAAGGTCCGGTGGGCCATCATTGCCTCGATTACCACCACCCCAAGGGTCTTTATTATTGTTACCACCCGGTTCATTCCAGGCCATAAGAATTCTCCAATAATGATTAATTGTGTTTTTTGGTGTGTTCCGAAAAAGAAATTAAGCCGGAACCTGAGCTTGTTGAAGATGCTCTATTGTCTATAGCGTTCGCAATAAATCGCATTCAATTATGGAATATGTAGATGAATTTTCGATTTTCAATGTTTACAACTATTCTACAAACACTATTTTAGAGCTTACTGCGCTTATTTTTCATTAAATAGCGAATCGAGAAGCGTCTTTGCTGAAATTTTCACCAGTAATATCTGCAAGTGTTAAGTTTTCAGCGCTCAGCATACGTGCAAGATCCGATTCAGGCAATCGGATTAATAGCTCGCAGTTTCCCTCAGAGGTATACGACTCTTCCACTATCGCATTTTGACGGTAAAACCTAGCTCTCAAGCTACCCATTTCCGAGGACAAAAAAACTTTACCATTAAATAACGTATCGCTAAGTAATTCGGCAACCACTTGACGAAATAAGTCTAGCCCCTCACCTGTTCGAGCTGAAACCCATACAGCAATTGGCACCCCTTCTGAGTTCCGGTCTATACGAGCGGTAAACCCTTCCATAAGATCAATTTTGTTATAAATTAATAACTGAGGAATAGCATCGGCTCGAATTTCCTCAAGAACTAGGTCAACCTGTTCGATATTACGCTGACGCTCTTCATCGGCCCCATCAATCACGTGTAATAACAATGCTGAGTTGGACACTTCTTCAAGAGTGGCTCTAAATGCTTCCACTAGGCGGTGAGGTAAATTACTCAAAAAGCCTACTGTATCCGCAAGCACTGCGGCCCCGAGATCAGGCAGCTCAATTCGCCGCATGGTAGGGTCCAGAGTCGCAAATAGCTGGTCCTCAGCATAAACCCCGGCTTTTGTAATCAAATTAAATAACGTTGATTTACCGGCGTTGGTATAGCCGACTAAAGAGACTGTTGGAATCTCAGCACGGGCACGAGAACGGCGACCTTGGTCGCGCTGCTTACGTACCTTTTCGAGCTTTTTCCTAATCGCTTTAATTCGTCCACGTAATAATCGGCGGTCCGTTTCCAATTGGGTTTCACCCGGACCACGCATACCTATCCCACCTTTTTGGCGCTCAAGGTGGGTCCAACCACGAATAAGGCGTGAGGATATATGATGAAGCTGAGCAAGTTCGACTTGAAGTTTACCTTCATGTGTCCTCGCTCGCTGTGAAAAAATATCGAGAATTAAACCTGTACGATCCAATACTCGACATTGCAATTCGTTTTCTAGATTACGTTCCTGGCTGGCAGACAACTCATGGTTAAAGATCACAAGTTCAGCTTCGTGTTCGCTGACTAACGATCGAAGTTCTTCCAGCTTACCCGTTCCAATAAAAAAACGGGCATAGGGGCTTGGCCTATGCCCAGTGAGCATGGCTGCGGGATCACCACCAGCAGAGAGCACAAGCTCTTCAAACTCGCAGGGGTCATTTACATCGAAAGGGCTGGGAAACTCCAGGTGAACCAATATGGCCAGCTCACCCGATTCCGGTCTATCAAAAAACAAAGGGGATTCCGTTTAACCCCCAATGTCTGAATCATCGTGCCCTGCAACGTCAGGGTTCAACATAGGAACCCTCACGGGACGAGACGGCACAATTGTAGAAATAGCGTGCTTGTATACCATTTGGCTAACCGTGTTTTTCAACAATAAAACAAATTGGTCAAATGACTCAACTTGCCCTTGTAATTTAATTCCGTTTACTAGATATATAGAAACTGGAATACGTTCTTTACGAAGTACGTTGAGGTAAGGGTCTTGTAAGCTATGCCCTTTTGACATGATGCTCTCCTTATTAGGATAAAAGTAAGTACACAAACCTACCGAATTGACCAAAATTGCCAGCTCAGTTTTTCAGTCTACTACCTGCCAATCATAGACTGTGGTGGGTGCAAGCGTATAGAACAATACTCATTTTGTTGCTTTTTTAGACTGCCATCAAACGGAAATACTTACAGATCTATGACCAACATACAACAACGAGTATTAAAAGTATGCCTCTGACTCATTCCAAATTTCCTCTAAATAGGACACTTATATTCCAACAAAGTGCCTACAAGTCTAATTTTTTCTTACAAGACACAAGACAAATGTGGAATTAGTCAACGACATATAATTATATGGTTCTTATTGGCAAAAAATTCAAGGCAATTTTCACAATTTCATGAGAAGTAAGTAAATCTCCAGCTTCATTTTGCGTATATACCCAATTTAGCCCAGGCCAACTACGTAACCAGGTCAACTGCCTCTTGGCTAATTTACGAGTTGCAGCAATGCCCTTCTCTCGCATTTCACCTATGGAGGTCTCGCCATCGAGAAACTCCCAAACTTGCCTATAGCCTACCGCCCGAATTGCAGGTAATTCTGTGTGTAAATCCTCGCGCGATTTTAAACGTCTCACTTCATCGATAAACCCTTGCTCCAGCATAAGGTCAAACCGTCGCGCTATTCTCTCATGCAATATTGTTCTGTCTCTTGGCCCAACGGCTAATTGTACCCAGTTAAATTCATTGAGTAATCCATTACCTTCCTCCTCTTGCCACTCTGTCATGGTTTTCCCTGAAATAAGGTATACCTCTAAGGCACGAGAAATTCGTTGTGAATGGTTTGGATGAATTCGCTTTGCGGCGACAGGGTCAATAGTAGCAAGGCGAGCATGAACGGAAGGCCAGCCCAACTCGCACGCCTGTTGTTCAATTTCGTAGCGAACCTTTACATCGGCTTTTGGCATTGGAGAAAGCCCTTCCAGCAACGCCTTAAAATAAAGCATGGTCCCCCCTACAAGAACTGGAGTTTTACCCTGAGCGCAGATATTCGATATTTCTTGTTTTGCATCTCGGCAAAAATCGGCTGCTGAATAAGGGTCGCTAGGGTCGCATATATTAATTAAGCGATGGGGAGCATCTTTCAATTCTTGTGGAGAGGGCTTGGCAGAACCAATGTCTAAACCTCGATATACCAACGCTGAATCAACACTGATTAAATCTCCATTACAGTATTTTCTCAGGGCAATCGCCAAGTCAGTTTTACCCGCAGCCGTAGGCCCCATAACAGCAATGGCAAGCGGCTTCTCTAACATTTATTGGCCTCGAAGAAAGAGCTTATCCAGCTCCCTCAATGGTAGCTGAGTCCATGTTGGCCGACCGTGGTTACACTGGCCGCTACGTTCGGTGGCTTCCATATCACGTAAAAGCCCATTCATTTCGGGAATGGTTAGTTTGCGATTGGCCCTCACGGAGCCGTGACATGCCATAGTGCCTAATATTTCATTAATATGGTGCTGAATTCTTTCGCTGGAACCGTATTCGATTAGATCAGATAAAACGTCTCGAATAAGGCTTTCTACGTCATCGGTGTGCAGTAAGGTAGGAACTTGCCGAATAATCAACGATTCCGGCCCCGCTCTCTCCAAAACAATGCCTAAACGAGAGAATGTTGCAAAATGCTCTTCCGCTCGATTTGCTTCTTTTTCACTGACTGCGATAGTTTGTGGAACTAATAAAGGTTGAGACTGAATACTTTGCTCAGAAAATTGAATTTTCATTCGCTCGTAAACTATTCGCTCATGGGCTGCGTGCATATCAACAACCACTAAGCCATGTTCGTTTTCTGCCAAGATAAATATGCCTTTTAATTGCGCAATAGCATACCCCAATGGAGGAATTTCTTGCTCTTTACCCGAGTTAAAGTTTTGAACAATACCCGTATCTAACTTGTTTTCCCCCACACCAAAATTGATCGGGGTTGAAGGTGTGGTCAGTGCTGAATAATGAGCAATTTGTTCACTTACGTTCAAAGAAGACGCGCTTTTCCCTGGTGGATAATTGGCAGAAAGATTAGAGCGCGCCGACAAACCCAATACTTGCTGATCGGGAACCGTCTCTTCAATAAGCACAACATCTGTTTGTTCTACAGGAGTAGAATCCGATGGTCTGACATCAGCCAAAGCTTTGTGCAGGCTTCTAAACAGAAAATCGTGGACTAAGCGGCCATCTCGAAATCTTACTTCATGCTTGGTCGGGTGGACGTTCACGTCCACGTTCGCGGGGTCCAGTTCTAGGAACAAAACAAATGCGGGGTGACGCCCGTGAAATAATATGTCTTGATAGGCTTGTCGAATTGCATGAGAAACGAGTTTGTCTTTAATAGAGCGACCATTCACAAAAAAATGCTGAAGGTCTCCTTGACTCCGGGAAAATTTTGGTAATGCGACCCAACCCCATAGCCGCAAACCTGTTCGCTCTATATCAATATGAACCGAATTTTCGATAAATACAGGGCCACAAATTTGCGCCACTCGCCGCTCTTGCTCCGTTTGAGTATTCGCTGGACGCCAACTATGCACAATGCGGCCATTATTTTTTAACGAAAAACCCAGTTCAAAACGAGACAACGCCAAGCGCTTTAAAATATCTTCTATACGGTTGTATTCTGTTTTTTCCGTACGCAAAAATTTTCGCCGAGCCGGAGTATTAAAGAACAAATCTTTTACTTCAACTGTCGTACCTTGGGGGTGAGCAGCTGGAGAAATTTCTGTCTCCATATCTCGCCCTTCCGTTTGCGCGCACCACGCCATATCTGACTCACCATTATTAGAGACAAACTTTAAACGGGAGACCGAGCTGATACTCGCCAAGGCTTCACCACGAAACCCTAAAGAAGCAACCGCTTCAAGGTCATCGAGAACAAGTATCTTACTGGTAGCATGGCGACTAAGCGCTAAAGACAAATCATCTTTATGCACGCCTTTACCGTTATCTCGAACCCGCACAAGTTTCACACCTCCGGCTTCCACTTCTAGATCTATTTGGGAGGCACCAGAATCCAAACTATTTTCAACCAGTTCCTTTACAACCGAGGCAGGTCGTTCAACCACCTCGCCTGCCGCAATTTGATTTGCTAAGCGCGGGCTTAGTTTTTTAATTTTTTGCATAATTTTTGAGTTTTTACGTAGTTTTTCAACTATTCGCATTTTGCTTAGCTAGCGGGTATGGTAATTTTTTGGCCCACTCGAATTTTGGAGTTTTCTAAACCATTACTCTGTTTGATTTGTGCAACGCTAACACGGTATCTTTTTGCTATTGCCGATAGTGTATCCCCTCTTGCAATAACATATTTCATTGATTTATATTTTTTAAGTGCGTTGCCTTTTTTCCACGCCAATAATGTTCCCGCAGGAGGTTTTTCCGAAAAGTAACTTTCCACCCCAGAAAAGATGGCATTAGACAATTTTTTTCGGTGGGCATGGGTATTCAATTTTCTCGCCTCATCTGGGTTTGAAATAAAACCTGTTTCCACTAAAATACTTGGAACATCGGGAGATTTAAGTACAGCAAAACCCGCTTGCTCCACTTGTTTTTTATGAAGTTTGGTTGAACCCCCAATTTTTTTAAGCACTCGACTACCAACATCTAAACTACTCGCTAAAGTCGCAGTCATAGATAAGTCCACCAATACACCCGCTAAGACATCGTCTTTATCATCTAGGCTCACACCACCTACACCACCGATAAGATCAGCTTCATTTTCTTTAGATGCGAGGAAACGTGCGCTTTCACTTGTCGCCCCCCGACGGGATAGAGCAAATACGGAAGCACCTTTGGCTTTGGGGTTTTTGAATGCATCGGCATGTATGGAAATAAATAAGTCCGCGCGCATTTCACGGGCTTTATTGCGACGTTTTTTCAGGGGGATGTAATAGTCACCTGTGCGAACTAATCGAGCGGTATAGCCAGACTTAGCATCAATTATTTTTTTCAATTCTTTACTTAGCTTGAAAACAACGTCCTTTTCACGAATACGTTTTGGCCCAAGCGCACCTGGGTCTTCCCCACCGTGCCCCGCATCAATAGCGATAACAACATCGCGTTTACCCTGGGGGCTTTCTAGCACTTTTGCGACTGTCTTAACCGTTTGCTTTTTCGAATCGTATAAGTCAATAACCAAACGGTCTTTTTTGCCTGCATGTTTTTTTAGCGCAAAGCTGCGAGGCTTTACTTTTGAGCTAAGATCCAAGACTACCCGCAAATCATGGGTATTGCGCTTGCCATAACGCAATGAATTTACCGGAGAATTCTCAAAATCAAGAGAACCCAGATCTGCACTCATGGCCGATTTATTAATATCGATAACAAGCCGTGCAGGGGACACTAAGGTAAATATTTTATGCTCAACCGGACCGCTGAGATCAAAAACCAGCCGAGTATGATCCGGTGCCCGCCACAATCTCACACTCTCTACCTGGGCGGTATACCCTAATACCGGAAACCCAAGCAAAATGAGAAGGCAAAGAAGCTTATAGGCCGGCTTATACCACAAGCCCAGGGTATTTGATTGATGTGTACCTCTAAAATACATAAATCAGTTGTGTCTTCCGGTTTTGGCTAGTAACGGGTGTATTTTTAGACGTAACGCCTAGTTTCCCTATCTTTTATCTTCATACAACGACTATTAACCCATCAATGATTAATTTGCCAACTCTTACTAACGGGGCAGAAATAAAGAGTACACTCTGTTTAATTACGTACTAACTCGCCAACAAAGATTCGACGATCTTATTTCCATGATCCGTCTGCCCCAAGATTGCTAACCTGCGACCAGGCAATTCAGGGGTTACTTTAACCACAATATCCGCCTGAGGCAAAATTCCTGCTCCTTTGGACGGCCATTCAACCAAACATATCGCTTTTTCGATGAAATAATCCCGTACACCCATAAATTCTAGCTCTTCTGGGTCCGCTAAGCGATAGAGGTCAAAATGATAGAGTTCATTCCCGTTTAGTGAATAATTCTCGACCAGAGTATAGGTTGGGCTCTTAACATTACCTGAATAACCAAAAGCATTTAATACCCCTCGGCAAAAAGTCGTTTTCCCCGCTCCAAGCGTGCCCTCCAAGTAAATAACCCCCCCTGTGGAGATAGCCTCCCCCAACGCAAACCCCGCTCTAATGGTACTTGCTTCATCTTCCATGTACTGGGATAAAGTTGTATTGCTACCTATCATGAGTTGAGTATTTTACGAATATTGGGAATTAAATCAGAGGCAAGCATACCTCGTTGGCCAGATTCAGCGGCACAGATATCCGCTGCCTCACCATGAACACACACACCCAGTTTGGCGGCATCAATTAAGCTTAAGCCTTGAGCAATTAAACCACCTATCACACCAGATAGTACATCTCCCGTTCCACCTGAAGCCAAACCGGGATTGCCGACATTGGCCAAATACACATTCGATTTGTCAGCGACCACGGTTCCCGCTCCTTTTAGCACCACAACGCCGCCATAGGTTCGTTGGATATTGCGTGCGGCAGTAAATCTATCTCTTTGGATCGCCTCGGTAGAACAGTTAAGTAGCCTAGCAGCTTCGCCGGGGTGCGGAGTGAGTACCCAATTAGTTCGATTTGCTTGTTTTAGAACTTTGCCCTCAGCTAAGACCGTCAAGGCTTCAGCATCGACAACAGTAGGCAACTCGGTGGCAAGGCTCTTTTGAAACATTTGCTCTGCCCAAGCACCGGCTCCAAGCCCTGGACCTATAACTAAAACAGTTGGACGAACAAGATAGGGCTCTAACTCCTGACCAGAAACCACCCCAACGGCCATAATCTCTGGAAAACGTGCGAGGATGGAAGGCACATGTTCAGGAAGAGTACATACACTGGTCAAACCCGCTCCGGTTCGAGCAGCAGCTTGACCGGCAAGGCTTATCGCTCCCCCATAGCCCACGTTACCCCCCACAAGTGAAACATGACCAAACTCACCTTTATGGGCGTCGGCTTTTCGAGGCTTAATGCAACCTTCCGCTATTAATTTTTTAGAGGTAATTGACGTAGCAGACGAGTTCACTCGGCCATAGGCAGCTTCAGGAATATCAAGAGTACTCAGTACTAGCTCGCCACATTTGGCCGTGGCGTTGGCGGTTAATAGCCCCTGCTTCAAGGCGACAAACGTCACGGTAACATCTGCTGATATACACTCCGATTCCGCATATCCTGTATCCGCATTTAACCCTGTTGGCAGATCCAAGGATAATACCGGGGAACCGGCTTTTCGCTCTTTATTAGCCCAGCTAACGGCTTCTACAAAGTTACCCCTCAAATCACCAGAAAAACCAATCCCTAGTAAGGCATCAACAATCACACAACTCTCTTCGTCAGAGATGATTTCTGCGGAAGTAGAAAAAGGTTGGACGTCCACACCCTCCTGTAAAGCATATTGGTAGGCTAATTTGGCATCGCCTTTTAAACTCTCAGTAGGCACAACGGAAAGAGCCTTTACCTCTATGCCTGTTTGAACAGCAAGCGCGGCTACGACATAACCATCACCCCCATTATTACCTCCACCACAGAGTACAATCACTTTTCTTGTGCCCGGCCATTTTTCTAGCATGATGTTAAAAGCACTTTTTCCTGCTCTTTTCATCAAACGTACACCGGAAATATCCAGTACATTGGTAACATACCCATCAATTGCTCTTACATCCTCGGCGCGGTATAGAGGCATGGCCTCCCCAAGAAGGGGATGACTGAGAGAACACATACTAAGAGAAATTGACATGAGCGGGCCTATTTAGAGAAAAACTTGGCCCGAATTATACGTGAGTATCACAGAGACTGTTAACACCCATTAACTTGTCACTGTTGTATCCCAACGGTATCCAAAACGTAGTTTGGGGCGGCAGAGAATGTAAATATACGAAAAGTAACCCTAAGCGGTGCATTTTTAAGTGCAATCCCTCCCTTCAATTGAACTTAAGGAGAATTGAGTTTATTTTCCCCCATAAAACCATGGATATACCAGGAAGCGACCTATCCCAAATCAAATAATCAACGCTTTCAATCAGTAGCAAAACGCTTGCGGATTTTTAATGCATCTCAGTATGAAAATAACTCAGAAGGGTCTACTCCTTTGGCTTAACTGCAATAGAACTTTAGCCTTGCAAAGCATTTAAAAATACAATATTTTTTTCAATTGCGAAATTCCTTGATAAATTTAAAACCGACAAGCCAATCAATCTTTTCCAGGAAGTGATTACTCGGTACAAAATTTTGCCTATCTAGGGTGTAAAATAGTTACTCAGGAGACCTGTTTTTACCCAGTGTCTCTGCTTCCGCTAGAAAGGCAGTGATTTCACCCCATATCACCTGCACAATCAATTGCACTATAAAAAACCGCTTTAATCCAAAGGATTTTATTTGACCTAGCAAAATAGAGACAAAAGCACGAAAGTTAAATATTCCAAAAAAATACCATGGTTAATACGCAATAACTTATTAAGCATATTTTTGATAGATCAAGAAAACATATCTCAGCTATATTAAGTCAATATCATTTTGCAATAGGCACATAGTTAACTAGTATTAAATAAATACAAACCATTCAGGCAAAAATTAGTGAAAAACCGGCTAATGCAATTTTCCCCTGAAAGAGAGTCAGACGCAAAAACATCAGGAGATAAGGAGCCAAGCAACGACTCCCCTACCCCTATAAAAACCTGGAAAATCCTTATCGTTGATGATGACCAAACTGTGCATGACATTACAAGATTGGTTCTAAAGGATTATACTTTTGATAATCATTCATTACATCTGACCCATGTTTTTTCAGCCGAAAAAGCAAAAGCTCTTTTAAACGAACCTAATGATTATTCCGTAATATTCTTAGACGTGGTCATGGAAACAGATAACGCGGGATTAGAGCTAGTCAACTACATTCGTAACGTATTATGCAATCAGTCCATTCGCATCATATTACGTACGGGTCAGCCAGGAGTAGCACCTGAACTCAGTGTGATTTTTGATTATGACATAAACGACTATAAAGAAAAAACAGATCTAACTTACGATAAAATGCATTCCTGCCTAACAACCGCACTTCGTTCTTATCGCGACATTAATACTATTAAAGACTTAGCGATTGAAAGAAAAACATTACAGGGAAAAATAAGCAAACGAAACAAAGAGCTTTTAGATATTAATGAAAAACTGAGATCTGAAATAACTGAAAGAGCTGAAACTGAATTAAAATTAAAAGAAATAAACAATCAACTAAAATCAATGATAGATAACTCTCTATCGAGCATATCAATAAAAGATTGCCGGGGTCGTTACAACTTGGTAAATAAGCAATTTCTGAAAGACACAGGGTTTACAGCAAAAGAAGTTATTGGCAAAACCGACTACGAATTATTTTGCGATGAAATAGCTTACGCCATCACAAATAACGATAGAAAAGTAATCGATACCGGCCATGCCTTTCAGTGTGAAGAGGTATTACTGGCTAATGGAGAAAACAAGAACTATTTGTGTGTAAAATTTCCTTTGTTTGACGCTAAAGAAAATATTTATCGTATCTGTAGTATGAATACAGACATTACCGAAAGGTTGCGAGATCAAAATAAAATAGCTCATATGGCGCAGTTTGATACGCTGACAGACTTGCCAAACAGATCACTATTTATGGACCGTGTTTCCCAGGCAATTTCTAGAATAAAATGGAAAAAACAAAATATCGCTATTTTATTTATTGATCTAGATAGATTTAAAACCATCAATGATAGTTTGGGGCACGACGTTGGTGATCAACTACTCATTGAAGTGTCCAAGCGTTTGAAATCATTAATTCGAGATGGTGATTCGGTCTGTCGTTTAGGTGGAGATGAATTTGCATTACTTCTCGTCGATATTTTTTCTCAAAATGATATTGTCCGCTTAACTGAGAAAATAGTTTCGTCTTTATTAATTCCTTACCATATTAACAATAGAGAATTAGTCGCCACACCTAGCATTGGCATTAGTCGCTGCCCAGTAGATGGAAGTGATGTTAAGGTATTATTAAAAAAAGCCGATGTCGCAATGTACAAAGCTAAAAAGGCAGGAAAAAACACTTATCGATTTTATTTAAGTGAAGATGATAGTAAAGCCAATATGCAATTATCCTTAGAAGCCGATTTACGCAAGGCTATCGATTCCAGACAGTTTTATCTTGCCTATCAACCAAAAGTAAGTTTAGAGAAAGGTGAAATTTATGGGTACGAGGCTCTTTTACGCTGGACTCATTCAACCCGAGGCTCTGTTCCTCCCGCAGAATTTATTCCCGTATTGGAGGAGACGGGGTTAATCCTTGAGGTTGGAGTATGGGTTCTAACTAAAGCCTGTATATTTGCAAAAAAGATAGCATCTACAGGCTACCCCACTAAGATTGCCGTTAACCTGTCACCATTACAATTTAAACAAAATGATTTTTTTAAGATATTGGAAAACGTACTAGAATCTACAGGCTGTTCGCCAGAATGGCTGGAGCTTGAACTCACCGAAGGGGCTTTAATCGATGACTTTAACCGGGTACAAAAGCTACTCTACAAAATATCGAGAATGGGTATCCTTTTAGCTATCGATGATTTTGGCACCGGCTATTCGTCCATGAATTATTTAAAACGCCTTCCCTTTGATACATTAAAAATTGATCGATCTTTCATTGTCGATGCACCAAACAAGCCTAAAGATCATGCAATTGTTATGACCATTGCACAACTTGCTCATAATTTAAGAATGAAGGTTGTAGCTGAAGGTGTAGAAACAATTGAGCAATATCGTCTTATAAAAGATATTAGTCCCAATGTGACAAAATGTGAAATACAGGGGTTTATATTTTCTGAAGCCCAACAGGAAGAAAACCTTAATGAGATGCAAGATGAAGTTAAAGCACAGTGGAAAAAAATTGGCAAAGAAAATCATGAATAGGTTTGCTGTTAACTTTATTTTTAAATTTACCGACATAGAGCATTTGTTGGCATAAAAATGAATGAGACTAAAATATTTATATCTTCTACATTATATGATGAGAAAACCTACTCTTTTTATCAAGTAAAAAATGATAGAGGTGAAAATTTCTTTTTAAAAAGATATTCAAGTGAAACAGGTCTAGCACAGTCAAAAATAGATATTGAATACGAATTTGGAATATTATCCAGACTAGATCTCCCCAACGTGATAAAACCACTAAGTGTAAATACTGCGGAATCTTCACGAGAACTATTAATTTCCTATCTCCCAGGAAAAACACTTCGTCACCATATCAAAAATTCAACATTAACTTTTTCCAATAAAGTAGCCATTATCAATGCTATCGCTTATGCTATAGATTGCTTGCATAACTCAAATATTGTTTACCAAAATTTATCACCAGAAAAAATATTATGTACGCCTGAGAACGATGAGTATAAAATAACATTTATTGATATGGTCAATGCCGTTGAATCAACGGGGCGAGAAAAAACAAATACGAGTCAATATTCCCCAACTAATAAATATTTTTCGCCAGAGCAAACCGGAAAAATCAATAAATTAGTTGATGCGCGAACAGATTTATATAACCTCGGCCTTATTGCTTTTGAATTGTTTTTAGGTTACTTCCCTTTTGTCGGCGATACCTTAAGAGATTTGGTTTACGCCCATGTCGCCAAAGCTCCTGATCTAGAGGAATTTTCTAAAAAAAATCCAGCTTATGGCTCCATTATTCAGCGATTATTAGACAAAGACCCTGACCAGCGCTATCAAAACAGTAAAACGCTTATTGGTCATTTACAAATAGCATCGAGAAATTTTGATATTAAGCTATCTAAAGTTGACCATGTACAAGATGGGAACTTACATCTCTCCCAAAAATTGTATGGACGAGAAAAAGAGTTAGCAATACTTGGGGATGTTGCAGATAAAGCACGAAGTGGTCCCTGTCAATTAGTATTGGTATCCGGTTATTCTGGTATTGGAAAATCCGCCTTAATTAAAGAAATTCAAAAACCAATTTGCCAGCATAGCGGTCATTTTCTCTCAGGAAAATTCGAACAATTAGGGCACAATATTCCTCTCAAAGCCTTTATACAGGCTTTTCAAGCTATTACTCGTTATTTTTTATCTGAGTCTCAACAAGGTACAAAAGAATGGGTCTCACAATTGACATTCGCTCTGGGGGATAATTTAAAAGTTGTTACCGATGTTATTCCCGATTTACTTCATGTAGTTGGTGAAGTCAGGGAAATACCTAAATTGCAAACCAGCGAGGAACTGAATAGGTTTGTACTTGCATTTACTCACTTTATGCAGGTTTGTTGTGAGAAAGAATCTCTTGTAGTTTTGTTTTTAGATGATATGCAATGGGCAGATAGTACATCATTATCTTTATTAGAGTCGATATGTGCGAATCAAAAAATATCGAAACTCATGATAATTTGTGCCTATCGAAAAAACGAAGTTCCTATAACACATCCTTTTCATCTATGTATTGATACTATAAAAAAACAGAGAACATTCCTTCATAGAATTGATCTTTCTCCTTTAAAGGAAGAGGATATTACAACATTCTTACGTGATAGCCTATCTCAAGATAAAAACACTGTTAAACCTTTGTCTAATATTGTGATCGAAAAAACACTAGGTAATCCTTTTTTTGTTAATCAACTCATTACCGAATTTTACGATACTGGATTACTAAATTTCGACAATGGAGTATGGACTTGGGATGATGAAGCGATAAAACAAGCAAATATCAGTGATAATGTTGTAGATTTGGTGGCTAAAAAAATTATCCTTTTGTCGAGCGAAAGTCAACTACTCATCAAAAATGCAGCCGCAGTTGGCAATAGATTTTCTCTTAATTTATTACATGATGTTACCAATTTATCTACTTCGAAGCTATTTGCAGCATGTAAAGAGTGCCTAGAAAATGGCTTTATATGTTTAATTAGTGGTAATTCAAAAATACTATTCTTAGAGGATTTTAATGATATATCGTTAGGAGGAATAGTTTTTAAATTTCTACACGATAGAATACAACAAGCGGCCTACGAATTGATCGATATAAATAATCGCCCAAGCCTGCATTTAAAAATAGGCCGAGCTTTGTATTATAGCTGCACCGATACAACGTTGGATGAAAACCTGTTTGATATTACCTTACAGGTTAACCAGGGACGGCATTTAATTAAAGCAGAAGACAAACATGTATTTGCCTCCCTTAATTTGAAAGCAGGTATTACTGCTCAACGTTCTGGTTCTTATATCGTAGCCGAAGATATTTTGCTTGCGGGCTGTGAAATGATTCAGGATGAACCTTGGAACGGTTCTAAGTCACTCATCTATCAACTGCATATTGCATTACTAGAAGCTCAGTATTTGTGTACCCATTACCAAGACGCCAGCATTACATCCGAAAAAGTGCTTTTACACTGCCCAGATTTATTAGATCAAGCACCTGTATACGTTACACAAATACTCAACCATATTGGCAATAATCAAATGGCTGAAGCGGTAGATAAAGCTGTGTGGGTGGTCAACGAACTTGGAATAGATATCAAATATAGTCCACCGGAAAAAATAGGGCCCTTTTCTGGTAATTCATTGCAAGCAACAACACAGGAAATTTTTCAGTTAGCGGAACTTGCACCAATATCAAATGAAAATGCTAGAGTCGCTTTAAGTATTCTGGTTATTGCTGGTGCGCCAGCCTATTTTTCTAGTCCAAATAATTTCGAGAAAATTTGTTTCACCATGTTAAGCGTATGTACAGAATTCGGCAATAGCCCAGATTCTGCCTATGCTTATGCTTACGCAGGCATTATGTGTAGCGGCAAAGGATATTTCGAAACAGGTTATCAGTACTGTCAGCTTGGCTTAAAAATGCTAGATGAATATGATAACAAAGCGATGAAGCCACAGATTTTAGAAATTTTCAATGTTCATGTTCGCCATTGGTGTGATCCCGTTCGAGAATGTTTATTTGGCATACAAGAAGGTGTTCAAGCCGCTCAAAAAATCGGTGGTATTGAATTTGCCTCTTACAATGCGGCTTTTTATTGTTCTTATTTAGTATTTGTTGGTAACCCTTTGACAAAAATACTGAATGAGTGCGAACCTTACTGGCATATACTTCATCAGTTTGGCCAAGAGTTTTGTATTTCATATGCCGGAATTTGGATTTCATTAGTACAAGAACTAGCGGGCGATCAAACGCAAAATACTCCAGAACTAGAGGGAGTTTTTGACCGTGAAAAAGATGTTCAAAAGCTGATTGATGGAGGTAATTTAACCGCATTATTTTCGTTTTATCAGAGTATCGCTTTTCACTATTTACTTCAGAGGGATTATGACAAGGGATTGGCTGCGGCAGAAAAAGCAGAAGAATACTCTGGTGGTGTTTCCGGTATGCGGAATACCGTTGAAAACTGTTTTTGTCATGCCCTGTGTTTAGCCCGAAGTACAATCAAGCTAGAAGAAAAAATAAACAAAATTAACTACATCATAGATAAATTAACCTTATGGAATAGTTCTTGTCAGGGGGAAAATACCCATAAAATTACCTTGGTCAATTCTGAGATCGCTTTACTAAATGGTGATATTGAGCGTGCCTTAATACTCAATTCTCAAGCCGCTAGTATCGCTTTAGATAAGGGCTATTTACAAGACCATGTATTAGCCAAAATACTCGGATATGATGTCCATCGAAAGCTAGGAAACGATAATATTTCACTGACTAGTTTTGATGACATGCTAAGTGCTTTCCTTTTGTGGGGAGCGGATGGGCTTGCCGCTAAATATCTGAAAAATACTCCTGAGTTTTTAGGGCGTTCCGATTACCTTGTTAGTGATCCTTCCCAAAAACTAATAAAACGTAGAAGTTCTGGCCTGCAAAAAGAAGAAATAGATGCGCTCTTAAATATTTTAGCTTCTTTATCTCAAGAAACAGATGAGAAGCTTGTACAAGAAAAATTGTTATCTGCTTCAATGAATTTTGTGGGCGCTGAACGCGCATCCTTACTGTCTATTTTAGATAGCGGCACCCAGCTTACAACGAGTATTGATGGCGATACCTTGCTTAATTTTGATGATTGTAACGATCTTACCTGTATCTATAGTAAAACCGTTGTTAATTACTGCCTTTCCACACAAAAAATCTATCATTGTGGTGATGCCCAAACAGACCCATTTTTCGTAAAAGATGAATATATACGTGACCATCAGGTTCGCTCTATTTTATGTTTGCCTATTACGGGTAAAAGCAGAATCATTGCAATGGTTTATATGGAAAATAATTTATCTTCTCATGTATTTTCACCAACGCAAATAGAATGGGTCTCCTCACTGATACGACAATGTACCATTGCTTTGGATAACGCGCGACTCTATGGCAACCTCAGGAAAGAAAACGAAGAGCGAAAACTTGCCGAATCTGCATTGGAAAAATTAAATATGGAGTTAGAAAAGCGCATAGAAGAACGTACTAGCGAGCTAAAGTCGGCCAATAACGAACTTACAATATCGATAAAACAATTAAAAACGACTCAAAGTAGATTAGTTGAATCAGAGAAGATGGCGTCTTTAGGCGGCTTAGTTGCGGGTCTTGCGCACGAAATAAATACACCAATTGGTACGAGTTTAACATCGGCAACGTGCCTTGATAACCATGTTAATCGTGTAGCAGAACTCTTTGAGAGTAAATCATTAACAGAGTCTTCTTTTAAGGAAATGGTAGAAGTTTCCAAGGAATCATCAGCCATTATCGTACGAAACTTACGCAGAGCATCTGAGCTAATCCGCTCTTTCAAACGCGTATCGGTGGATCAAACAAATTCTCAATTAAGTGAGTTTGATCTTGTTGAGTGTATTCAAGATGTTGTGATAAGCCTCAGACCTAAATACAAGCACATTGCTATTAATATCGATATACGGGGCTGTGAGGCGCTTATGGTTTTTCAAGTTTCCGGTGCTATCGCGCAACTTATTACCAATTTATTAATCAATGCCTTGGATCATGCGTTTTTTGAAAAAGATAAGGGAAATATTATTATTGATGTACAGAAACATAATAATAATGTGAAGTTACTATTTCTTGATGATGGTTTGGGAATGGATAAGCAAATACTATCGAAAATATTTGAACCATTTTTTACCACTAAGCGCGGGACAGGAGGTTCTGGTTTAGGTATGCATATTGTTTATAATCTTGTACAACAAACATTAAAAGGGTTCATCTCAGTAAACAGTACGCCAGGCCATGGAAGTCAATTTACAATCGAGTTTCCTAAGTCTCTTGTAAACTTCTCGTCAAATGACTCCGCAAAATAATTATATCTCCAATCGCAGCTCATGGACGTTCGTTAAATAAAAACACTATATTCGTCAGTTTAATTTTGCTCGATATTATCAAATATGACAAATTATGATTAATTTACCATCAAACTTCAATTTCAAATAAAAACCACACCAACTAATTCCGAATCGATCTAGGGAAAAGGAACCTATAGACAGATTCAACCATTCAAGTTGTGCTAAAAAGACAGGGCTTAATTCGAAGCTCTCATAGAGATAACAATAATAATCCTGAGAGCCTAGTCTACAGGGCTGTATACCTTTTCGCTTCGAATAATAGCTCCAAAGCTTAACGCAAGAACAAAAGGCAACTCCACATGTACCTTCGAATAAGCATTCATTTAATAATGCCCGTATAACACTTACATAAGTACAAACCGGGTTTACATTAAGGAACCCTTTATGAAAAAAATAAATTATCTGGCTATCGCGCTGATAACAACCGGCGCGCCATTAAAATCCCTGGCAGTTGATTGTTCTGGGCTGGCCAATTGGTCCAGTAGCCAAGTTTACGTTGGCAGTGATAAAGTTCAGCACGATAATAGTGCCTATACCGCAAAGTGGTGGAACCAAAACCAAGATCCAGCTCAAAATTCTGGCCAATGGCAAGTATGGATGGCAGATGGAGCCTGCACAGGAAGTTCGAGTTCATCTTCAAGTAGCTCTTCATCTTCTTCATCAAGCAGCTCTTCCAGTTCGTCTACTTCCAACTCATCTTCTTCGAGCAGTGGCGGAACATGCGGGGATGCGGAATACTCAGCGGGAACAACCTATTCTGCTGGGCAATTAGTCAATAACAATGGCGCGACATACCATTGCGATATACCTGCCTGGTGTTCTTCAAGCAGTGCCTGGGCTTACGAGCCAGGTGCAGGATTGTACTGGATATGGCTTGGAGCAGTGCAAACGGATGCTCTAGCTCTTCCAGCAGTTCTTCAAGTTCAAGCAGCTCTAGTAGCAGTTCCTCTAGCAGTAGTTCATCCAGTTCTTCATCCAGTTCTTCATCCAGCTCAAGCAGTTCTTCTTCAAGCTCCTCTAGCAGTTCATCTGGAGGAAATGAAATTGAAGTCACTTCTCCCTACCAAGAACAAATCTACAATGTTGGCGAAACAATCAATATTGTTGCAGATACCTCGGGAGCGTCATCCCCTATTTCTGAAGTAAAATTCTATTTAGATGACGGGCTTTTACTAACCGATAAATCTGCACCCTTCGAAACAAGTTGGACCGCGCAAGGTGGCGGCGCCCATACTATTCAAGCAAAAGTCTATGCCAATGGCGCTGTAGGGACACAATCACAAGTTGTGGATATACAGATTGTCGATAATGTTTCAAACGGAAGCTTAGCCTGGGCTAATAACAGAGTTCTTTCAGGCTTCTGGGAAACCTGGCAGGCAACGATACACTCTGCGGGTCATATCCACTTAAACGAGATTAGCGACCAATACAATGTGGTGAATATCGCCTTCCCTATTCTCGTGAACGGCACAGCAGTACTGGAAGACGAGATGGTACCGGGAGAAGACCCACCCGAACCGGCTGAAGTCGCCCAAGCTCAGGCTGAGGGTCGTAAGGTCTTGGTTTCTATCGGCGGTGCAGCAGCAGGTATGGACCTCACCTCACCCACTGTCATCGATAATTTTGTTAATTCCATTATCCCCATTATCGAAATGTATAATTTGGATGGTATTGATATCGATATAGAAACAGGGTTAGTTGCCGGCGCATCTATGACCCAGCTTTCCCCTTCACAGGAAGGCTTAATCAACGCAATTCGCCGAGTAATGGACCATTTTGGGCCAGAGTTTATGCTGACAATGGCTCCCGAAACAGCCTACGTAACCGGCGGCAGTATCGCCTTCGGCGGTCCTTATGGAGCTTACCTACCTATAATCAATGCCTTCAGAAATGAGCTTTCATGGCTGCAAATGCAGTACTACAACGGCATTATGTACGGCGATGGCACCACTCACCAAGCCGGAACGGTAACAGGTATGGTTGAGCAAACCAAAGCGCTAATTAATGGCTTTACTATCGTTGGCAACGGCCAATTCCAAGGTCTACCTGCCAATAAGGTGGTTATTGGCTTACCTGCGACAGCCGGTGCAGGCGGCGGCGAGATGGCCCCAAGTGCCGTTCAGCAGGGTTTTAACCAACTGCTTTCCATGTATCCAGACCTAAGAGGGTTGATGACTTGGTCTGTCAACTGGGACGCCTCTAATGGTTACGAATACGCAAATAGCCATGGCCCTTACCTACGCAACTTAAGTCATGTTCAACCCTGGTAAGCCGCTAATTTAAAATAGCCTCTATCGCTCCTGCCCTACTCAATCTATTCTGAGTAGGGCTTTTTCTTTTTAGACCTCACATAAAACCTGATTGTGTGAAATAATTTCCCCATGACAGCCTATAACACAATACTTGCCCAGCTCGCATCGGAAATTCAACTCTGGGCTAGAGAAGCCGGTTTTCAACAAGTGGGAATTAGTGATACCAACCTAGACTCCGAAGTTGAACCACTGACAAAATGGCTGGAAAATCAATTCCATGGCGAAATGGAATGGATGGAAGAATACAAAGACAAGCGCCTAAAACCACACCTATTGCATCCAGGCACCGTCCGAATTATCTCATTTCGGATGAATTACCTGCCACCTGATACCCAGCAAATTAAAATACTGAAATCGGAAGATAAAGCCTACATTGCCCGTTACGCCCTAGGCCGTGATTACCATAAATTAATCCGTAAACGTTTAGCCGGTATTGCCAAAAAGATTGAGTATTTTGCAATAGAGAATGGAATCGAAATAGCTCTTCAGCAGCGCCCTTTCGTTGATAGTGCCCCCGTTTTAGAGCGTCCTTTAGCCGAAAAAGCGGGATTAGGTTGGACGGGAAAACACACTCTAATTCTTAATCAAAACGCGGGAAGTTGGTTTTTTCTTGGAGAAATTTTTACCAGCCTTCCCTTACCTATCAATGAAGAAAAGGCAGAAAATAAATGCGGCGATTGCGAAGCCTGTTTAAAAGTTTGCCCAACCGACGCCTTTCCAAAACCTTATGTACTGGACGCTAAACGTTGTATTTCTTACCTCACTATCGAAAACAAAGGCCCTATACCCATTGAGTTTCGGGAACCTATGGGTAACCGCGTATTTGGTTGTGATGATTGTCAAGCCATTTGCCCTTGGAATAAATACGCACAATTTACGAAAGAAATAGATTTTCACCCCAGGCACAATTTCGATTCACCCCAGCTAGTCGATTTATTTTTATGGGACGAAAAAACCTTTCTCGACAAAACCAGTGGTTCACCTATTCGCAGAGTGGGTTATGAAAACTGGCTGAGAAATTTGGCCGTGGGACTGGGTAACGCTCCCAACAATAAAGACATTGTAGCCGCGTTAGAAAATAAAAAACCAAAGACCTCTGCACTTCTACAAGAACATATTAATTGGGCCTTAACTCAACACAATATCCCTAATAAAAAACGTAAAAGAAAAATTCGCAACCTAAGTTAAAAGTAATTATTGCTGCATTACTAACGAGAAAGAAATAAAAACTACACGCTTTTATTTTAAAACGGTAGCATTCAAAAATGTGAGTTGCAATATTCAGTGTCTATTAATTTTTATTATAAGAAAAATCTAAAGCGACAGAAATTTTCAATTATTTTTTAAATGAAATTCAATAACCTTTTCTAATACAGAGCTAAGTTCACTGGGTTTAACTGGCTTATTTATACAATCCAATACACCTACACGCTTAAACATTCCTTTATCATTGTTATTAAGGCTGGATGTTAACGCAACAATGTAGACCTCAGGGTCGATAATTCGTAGCTCATTGGTTCCCCCTCCTCGAATAATCCGAACAACTTCATGCCCATCTAACACAGGCATTCGCCCATCCATAAATACAACATCGTATTTTTGCTTTGAGAGTGCCTCCAGCGCTAATAGACCATTTTCAACAACTGTTATGTCGTGGCCCATTTCTTCTATATAGTTTTTAATAAATATTTGATTCGCCTTATTATCTTCAGCACATAAAATACGCAACTTATGAGATTGACGTTTAATAACCAGCTGACCAAGGTTACTGACTCGAAACGGAATTAAAACTGAGAACTTGGCCCCTTTACCAAAATGACTTTCTACATCAATTGCCCCTCCCATAGCCTCAGTTAAAGTTTTACAGACAGATAACCCCATATCCGTTCCAGTGTATTTCCCTGAATTAAATTCGTCTACTCGCTGAAACTTTTGAAAGACATGCTCTATAAACGTCTCAGATATACCAATACCAGAGTCAGATACGATGATACCGATAGTTGCTGTTTGCGTACGCTCAGTGGAATATTCTAAACCTTCTAAAGATACTGTTATCTTGACATAACCTCGTTCGGTAAATTTCAAAGCATTATCGATTAAACCAGATAATATTTGAATTAACCGTTGAGTATCACCAACAACAACTCCAGGAACATCGTCCTCAACAGTGTAGCTATAATCGATCAGTTTTTCAGATGCCTGACCCGAAAAGGTATTAAAAGTATCTTTGATTAATTCTCGTATCTCAAATGAAGATTTTTTTAATGATATATTACCGGGCTCTATCAATGACAAACCAAGAATATCATCAATCATTGTTTTTAATGATAAAGCGTTGGTTCTAGCAATATCTAGCTGTTGCTTTGTACTCTCTTTTAAGTCTTTATCCTTAAGTGAGAAATCGAGCATCCCCAGAATTGCAGACAATGGAGCATTAAATCCATTCCCCATGGTAACCAAAAGTTCATTTTTCTCTCTTATGAGTTTATCATCTCCCTCCTTCCTTTGTCGGGAAAATTTGAATGAAAAAAACAAATATACTGCCAGCATTCCAAAAAATAGGTATATAACATTAGCGTACCATGCCAACCACTTTGGAGGTTTAACAATAATATCAACCGAATCAATCTCTTTCATCTCAATTTCTTCATGCCAAGAAGCCTTTACTTTAAAAGTATATTTTCCAGCATTCAAATTTGTATAGGTCGCAGAGTCTTGTTCGACCACGTTGTTCCAGTGTTCTTCAAAACCTTCGAGTTTATATGAATACTGTGTCTTTTTGGGATAGCGATAGTTTTTTCCAGTATACCCAAATGTAATAACAGATTGATTATGCCTAAGTGTAATTTCATCAGAGTGGAGTATGGATTTTGATAATGGACTGCCTTCTTGACCAACTCGCACATTTTTATTAAATAACTTAAATTGATTTATTCGAGGGGTGAGATAATAAGAAAAATCCAATTCGGGCTTACGGCTAAACACAGAAATTCCTCCGGTTCCACCTAGGTATATTTTCCCATCGCTGGCGACTAAAGTTGCATCACGATTAAATTGACTTCCCGCCAGTCCATCATTTTCGTTGAGAACAATCACGCTACGATCATTCGGGTCTATAATAGCGACGCCATTTGTCGTGGTCGCCCAAACAAACCCCTTGAAATCCTGCACCATACTCACAACACTCAAATTTGGAAGCTGTGCATTAAGTTTTGCATCTAAAACATATGTGTCATCCTCGGGGTTCATTATTATAACTCCAACGTCTTCAGTGCCAATCCAAATTTCACTATTATCTAATTTAACTAAAGAGCGGAAATAATGCCTATTTAAAACCTCATTGCTATCATCTATTCGAGTAAAGACTTTTTTATTTACATCCAAACGATTCAAACCATAACCTGTTGCAATTAACAATTGGCCAGGCTTTTCTTCAATTATCTTCCAAATAAGATTATGGCTAATCGCTTTTGGGTTAGAAGGGTCCGCAGTGTAATGGTTAAATTTATCCTTTTCTCTATCGTATAAGGCTAAACCAGCCTTTTCGTTTCCAACCCATAAATTATTCGACGAATCTAAGAACGTCACCCAAACATAGACGCCTTCAAACCCATGTACTTCCTTTTGAGAGACTTGATAACGCTTAAATTTATCTGTCTTCGAGTCCAGCTTATGTAAACCACCTCCCCATGTACCCACCCAAAGAGATTCATCATAATCTTCTATTGCGGTTAAAATAGTGCTTGAAGCTAAAGCAGAATGGTCATCTTTATCCGCAAAATAATGTTTAAAGTGGCTTCCTTCCTTATTGAGAACATTTAATCCATTTTCCGTACCCACCCATACTCTTTCCTTTGAGTCTTCAATAACTTTTAGTACACCATTATTTGACAAGCTGTTTGGCGCTAAGGGGTTATGTATATATTTTCTAATTGATTTTTTTTCAGTATTATAGAATGCAATGCCCGACGGGAAAAAACCGACCCACATATCTTCGTGACTATCAACATAAATTGTCCGAACTTGATTCGATATAAGGCTTCCAGGGGTTCCCTGTTGGTGGTTCAAGTGAGTAAAGCTATCAGTATTATATTGATAAATATTAATTCCACCATGATCAGTGGAAAACCAAATATTACCTTCAGCATCCTCCGTAGCATCCCATATCTCATTTATTGAAATTGAGCTTTTATCATTTTTATCGTGAACGTAATTTTTAACCGATTCAAAATTAGAGCTAATTCGACTCACGCCTCCGCCCTGAGTCATTAACCAAAAATGGCCGCTGGAATCCTCAAAGAGGCTATTGATACTGTTACTCATTAAAGCACGTTTATTATCGAGGTCTTTATTCCAATAACGAAAACGCTTCGTATATGGGTCATATAAAATCACCCCCTTTTCACCGCCAACCCAAAGGCGTTGCTTACTATCAACAAACACACTTCGAGCAGACACCTCTCTAATCTTTCCTTTTAATTCCTCAGCCCCCCACACCAAAGATATCCCACTCCTATTCGAAGGAAGAGTATACAAGCCCACTGAGCTTGCGATATAGATGTTGTTATACACATCAACAGACAGCTCCCATGCAATAGCAGATGAGAAATCCTTATTCTCTGTTCCGTAAGGTATAAACTTATCCTGTACTGCATCATAAAGGCTAATACCTTCCGTAGTAGCAACCCACAATTGGCCTACTTTATCGATTTTTAAATCATTGATTCTATACCGGCCTACCGCATTGGGGTCGGTCTCATCTGCATAAAAATACTTGTAACGCTCGCCATCAAACCGAACTAGCCCGTCTTCTCCACCAAACCACATAAACCCATGCTGATCTTCAATAATCGCGGTAACCGGCCCAATACCTGCCGCTCTTCCCTGGCTCATATCCAACACACGAAACTCGATATCAATAGGGTTAATTGGAAGTTGGGCTTGAACCTCTGCTACGGCAAACGCCATAACCACCCAGGCTGCGTACCGAAAAGCAGAATACAGGTTAGATAACGAGCAAATACTCAAACGCTTAAAATTCCTCTGATGAGCCAGTTAGGCTTTAGTAAGCTCTAGAGATCCCCTTAAAATACGAAGCATTCTTAATAGAAAAGTCAGAATCTATAGAACTTTATAAATGAGGTTCACCGAACACCACACAATAAATAAAGTACCTCATTAACAGAATAGCTTAGGGGCAACCATCTGCCCTACTCGCTTGGGTTCGAATGGAAGAAATAACGCAATTTAGATAAATTTACTACATATATTTGGTGTGCAAAGCATCAAAGAACCTCTATAGATTCATATTAACTAATAGCTGCCGCAGCATAGTTTATTTTGTAATGACACAATGAGTTTAACCCTCTAATGTCTCACCTCATTCTCGAAACCACTATCGACGAACAAGACCTATATTTAGCCCAGAATTTTGATTGGAAGCCCGTTAGCTGTTGGCCAAGGTTTGTCGATTCATGGCCTTCAATTTGAGGTACTTTGTTGAGGTACTTTGTTGAGGTACTTTGTTGAGGTATTGCTAGATCGGCTCTGCAAAAGACCCAAAAACGCCATTGATTCGTCGTTTTACTCCAGAGTGATAATGTATACGATGTGGCAGCTAAGCTATATGATGTGATATTTCTTAAATTACATAAGCTCACACAGTCTGCTGAAAAAGGCCACTCATACTTATTCAACGTAATCATCGACCCCAAGTACTTACGGGGGTCGATCATCGAAATAAATTATTTTTGGAGCAACAAATAAACTTATTGGCGTAACTTAACTTAAAACCGCTCAACTTTGCTTTTTACATACTCTTTTTATTTATATTAATACCTCTGGAAAATACCCCCGAGACGAATACACTCTACCGATAAAATTATTTAGTATCTCCCATATCTCTATCGTAATTTAGCCTTTTGGCGGCATCCAAGGTCAACATTTGCATAAAAGCTTTTACTTCAGCATCACTGCCAACCGGAGAACCAGAAGAGCCACTACCAAAGACTGTACTCGGCACTTTACGTTTTGCAAATGCACCAGCCCAAAGGGTTTGAATTTGAATTTCCGCTTCTAGCTTTTGAGCAAGAGCATTATCCGCCTGTAAAATAACTTTCTTTTTATACGCTTCTGCCTCGGCCAGGGTACGAACCGTTTCCGCTTCAACCTTAGCTTTCTCAAAATTAATAAAAGCTGTTTCTTTCGATATTGCCGCCTCGGCCTTTAACTTCTCAGCTTTTGTAATCGCTAACTGCTTTTCCGTTTCCGCTTCCGTTGTTTTTTGAATCTGTTCGACCTTGGCTTTCGCTTGACGTTCGGCCACTTCTCTTTCCCCACGAGCAATGGCCAATAGCCTTTGTTCTTCTTCCTGAACTCTCTGCTCCCTCGCAATAGCCCGATCCGCAGAAGCTTGCTGCTTGAGTTGCATTCTTTGAATAAACTTATTATTTGGTTTCATATCGGTTATTAACGCAGAAACCACCGTAATACCAAACCCTAAAAACCTTTGCATCTTCCTTTTTGGCAGCCCATCGCCATCAAGAACTTTACGTACCACAAATATAGTTTTGAAATTTTCACCATATTCTTCTTGATCAGTACCTAAAGAGGCATTTGCCGATGCTCTCGCGCCCTTACTCGACCTCACTTTAATTTCTTCACGCTTTACCAGAAATATTCCAGAACTCATTTGATTTTCGAATTCTGAATTAAACTCTGTTCGCCCTCCAGCATAATACTCTTCAGCCGCCATCAAAGATGCATTGGCTTGTAGCGTCTCTTTAAACGCTGGCATCAACGCCGTACGCAAGAGGTTTTCCGGTGAGCGATACTCATGGGCCAACTTTAAAAAAGATTCGGTATCCGATGGAATAGAAAAGCGAACTGTTGCTTCAGCATGGGCATCCACCTGGTCTAAAAATATGATATTCATGGGTGAGAGGCTCGCAGACGTATTATCCGTGTCCGTCTCGGCTCGGATAGCCTTATCTCCAACGCCTCTTTGCGCCTGAACCGTCATTGCTCGCTTCCAGGAATTGTAGCGGCCAAAAGGGTAAAATTTGTATCCGACCTCAGTAACAACCTCCTCACTGCCTGTCACGGTTCTAACGTGGTAGATATAACCCGGCTCGGCATAGAAAACAGAATTCACTAATACCCCCCACACAATAAAGATTGCGGCCAATACAAATATTATTTTTACTATGGCGCCTTTTCCAAGGCTTAACAAGAAATTGGACATATAATGTTCCCTTTTATTAATAAACTATATTTATAACTGTAATCAATTTTTTACTAGTCAGGCTTATTACCTGTCCAGGTTTAAAGATTATCACAACCTGCAATACCAATCTGAAGTGCGCCAATATACCTTGATAATGCATATTATCCAAACCTAATCATCCTTCCCGGTAATAAAACGCTCGCATATTTAAAGGAATAAATTTTAAAAGGCAAAAATAGACCCAAACCTCCTGGCTTTAACCCAATAACAATGCTCAATAACAATACTCAATAACAACGTTCAATAACAACGCCCAACTCTAAAATCAAGCGTGCCATCCGTATCACAAGATAACGTGTGGAGGATGGCAGTCAACCTCACTCTCGCGGGAGAGATGAGTTTCGTCTAAGCTGATTAAATACCATTCTTATATCGAGCTGACACCAAGTTCGACAAAAAGTCATAGTACATTTTTCAATCAAACCTTAAAAAGGGCCTATTAATGAAGTTAGCGGGTTACAAAGTTGGCAAAGAAATAGGCCGTGGAGGCATGGCCACCATCTATAAAGGACAACAGCTTTCCCTGCAAAGGCCAGTCGCTATTAAAGTCTTACAGAAAAATTTATTAGCGCACAAAGACATTCGAAAGCTCTTTGAACGAGAATCTTACATTATTGCCAACCTAAACCATCCCAATATTATCAATGTTATTGACCAAGGTATCACAAAACAGGGGTTACCTTATTTTGTTATGAATTATGTTGAAGGCATAGGTCTCGATATGGTTATGCAAAAGGGCAATATAAAACAGAAGGCGGCCCTCGACCTCTTTTCTCAAATCGCAAAAGCCTTATCTTTCGCGCACAAAAACGGGGTTATTCACCGAGATATTAAACCGGCTAATATTTTGATTGATAAAGAGGGGAGCGTATACCTTTTAGACTTTGGCATTGCCCAATTTTATCGAGATTTTGGTCATGGCATACCCGACGAAGAAAACTACGTTATGGGCACAAATTCTTACTTAGCGCCCGAAACAAAACAAAGTGCATCAAACGCAACCAATAAAAGCGATATTTATTCACTCGGCGTGATAATGTACCAATTTTTTACCGGGTTAATTCCAAAAGAAAAAATAACGAGTCCACGCTACATTAATACCACCCTGCCCAAAGAAATTGATCAACTTATATTAGATTGTCTCGAACCTAACCCAGATAAACGGCCAGAAAATCTAGATGAAATAAAAAACATTCTACTTAGGTCTTTAAAAGGTGGACACCTAAAAGAAGAACAGCACCAGAAAGCCAGTGTTGGACTTAAAAGTAGCTTTCAGCTTCTCGATATATTTAAAGAAGATCAGTATGGAGCGGTTTATCTCTTTTCCGAAAAAACAAGCAAAAAACTTTTAGTAATAAAAAAAGCTGGAAGATCCAGTAGAGGCTATGATCAAGCCAAAGCCATATCTGAAATCAAGCATAAAAACATTATTGAAATAGTTGGTACTTCAAAAAACGATAGAACCTTTATTTTGGTTATGGAGTACTGCTCTGGCGGTACTCTTGCCGAGCGGTTACACCGCCCCTTTGAATTAATAGAATTTCTCCCTATTGCTATGGGCATAGTGAAAGGAATGAAAGCCGCACACAAGGCCAATATTTTTCACGGCAACCTACGCCCGTCCAATATACTTTTTACAGATAATGGACTAGTTAGACTAAGTGACTTTGGTTTCAGCAAACATTATGGCAAACCGTCAAAAGAACAAAATTGGTATTCTATTGAGAACGAAACATTAACAGAAGTTAGTGATATTTATTCTGTCGGAATTATATTTTATCAAATACTAATAGGGAAATTACCAATACGTAAATTTTTGAAATTTATACCATGCCAAGATTTTTTGAAACTCCCAAGCGAACTACAAAATTTAATAACTAAAATGCTACATCTAGACCCCAGCAAACGAATTCAAAATTTTAACCACGTAGAAAATATACTAAACAGCATACACGAAGATGAAGAAACACTTATAGTAGAAAATGATTTTCGCCAACCAAAAGCAGGCAAAGACAATATAGCACTCCCAAACAAGCCACAACCTTTTAAGCCGACACCCTATTGGAAAATATTAATATTAGTTGTTTTTATTTTTTTCTTTGTACTATATTTCCATCCGTATACTTCTGACACTATAAAAGAAACATTAAATCAACTTTTAGACAAAATTCACCTATTTAACAGTTAGTCTTTATTACCAAATCTAGGATCGGAGCTTTGATTTTTAGTGCTTTGATTTTTAGTGCTTTGGTTACTGGTGCTTTTTCGAGCCTTGTTTTTTTGGCCTTCACTGGCACTCTGGATTTTAGCTTTTCCAGGCTGTTTTTTACCTAATTTAGTATTACTCTTTTTTTTCTTTGTTCCAGCGGCTTTTCCAGATTTTTTAAGTTTCTTTGGTCCAGTGTAACTTGCTTTCAACCCGCTTAACACACAAAAAGTGAAACGGAATTTTAAATATCGCTCTATACTCGACATTTGATTCCATTCAGATGAATTCACCAATGTAACCGCCATTCCATCTTCACCGGCCCTACCTGTACGGCCAATTCTATGAAGATGATCATCCCCTGATTGAGCAATAGAAAAATTAATGACCAGATCAATTCCTTTAACATCAAGACCTCTTGCCGCCAAATCAGTCGCCACTAAAATCTGAGCATTATTATTCCGAAATTGATTGATTATTTGTTTGCGATCACTTTGGCAGACTTCACCATGTATAAAATTTGCTTTAATGTTTTTAGATTTTAAAAAATTCCCCAATTGTTGACATTGCGCACGAGTATTGCAAAAGATTAAAATTTTGCGAGACTGCTGTTCAGAAATTAATGCGCGAACTAATTCTTTTTTATGCTTATCATCATCTGCTAATATCGCTTGCTGACAAATATTATTTGGTACTTGCCTTAGAGTATCCACCACAATAGACGTTGGATTATTTAAGATAGAACTTACTTCGGCAATTTTTTTGTGTTTTAGCGTTGCAGAGAATAAAAGATTTTGCCTATCAGGCTTACAACTCTCAGCTATCAGGTTCATATCCTCCGCAAAGCCCATATCCAACATTTGCTCGGCTTCATCTAATATCAATATCTCTAAATCACTGAAATCCGTTGTATTGTTTTTAATGTGTTCAACCAAACGACCGGGGGTTGCGATCAAAATTTCAGGGTTTCTCCGTATAGTTGAAACCTGATGCCCAAAGGACTCACCACCCATCACCAAACCGCACTTAATAGGAGTAAACCTGGCTAACTGCTCACATATTTTTTTTATTTGTAAAGCCAATTCACGAGTTGGCACTAAAATAAGGGCTCTAGTACTTGTATTTGGGGCCTTGTTATTAAGTAATTGCTCTAAAGTAGGTAAAAGGAAGGCAACCGTTTTACCACTACCTGTTTTTGCAGAGACAAGGAGGTCACACCCCTCTAGAGCTTTGGGAATAGCTTGTATTTGCACATCGGTAGCATTTTCAAACCCCAGACCATCTAATGCTCTGAGGAGAGAGGGATTTAGGGGGAAATCGAGTAATGAAGTCAAAGGGAATATTCTTCTTTTAATAGAAATACAAAGCTAATTTTATCATTTCTAATGATACTGTGGGGCTTTTTTATCTGGGTTCTAGGTTTAACTCGGCTTTATCTTGATTAATTTCAAACCTAAAATGCCTTAGGGTATTCATGCCAAGCAATCCATTGGCCTGCCCAGCCATATCAAAATCTAGCACAGCGATATCGATATTTTTCAACTTATAGCCACCTAACGTCAAGGCTTCAACTTGATAAATAGACCCTTTAGATATTCCACTTGCGGTATGAAACATACGAGTTCCCAGCTCTTGATACTCAATCGTGTGGGCAATTTCATCAAAGCTACTTTGGGTAATGGTGGTCATAGAAGCACCCGTATCCAAAACTAATGCCAAATCTTGTTCCGCCAAACGAATCGGCACTAAATAATGCTCACCCCGGCGCTGAAGCTTGACACTTTCAGACTTAGCACTTCGTCCAGAATCAACTACTTCATTCTGCTCATAGGAAGAAGCGATCTTTTTAAGTAGCGCTTGCGATTTCGAACCAACGGACGGGCTACTCACCAAATCAAGCAGGATTTCTCTTCCCTGGTTGGATTCCTTAGCCAAAAGATATACTTCAGCCAAACGAAACCTATCTTCATCGACAGATATTCCTGCTGTACCAATATGTAAATAGAGATTGATTAATTCGCTCCACCGCTCTTGCGCACTAAGGTGCTGGTCTACTTTGGCAATAAACTCTTGATAGTGACTTCGAACTTGATCGACTTCCTCTTCTTCATAGACATAAGAGTACATCAATTGGTACAGATCAACGGCCTCGGTATAATATTCCATTTTTTGGTTAAATATAACCAAAGACATAAGCACATCTAGGTCATTATAAAACTCCGCAAGATACGTATCAGTCATTTCTATAAACTGCTCGTATTGCGCTTTTTTAAGCAAAGAGGTTAAGTAGCTGAGCAATTCTTTCTTCATCTTGCCCACTTTGCCTGTATTTTGAGAATAGGCTTCTTGATATAAAATTACTGCGTCATAGTACTTTTGCTGCTGTAGTAACTCAGAGAAAACGTTGTGCCTTACTTCACTCAACCCAAATGGTGTATCAACTTGGCCCGTCAGCAAAGGAGGTTTATTTTCTGAAGGTTCAGAAAAGTCGCCCCGTTGTTGCGTATCGGAAATATTTTCATCTAACCTCCCCCTCTCTTCCACACCGATATTTCGACCCAATAGCAGCGAGGCATCCATTTTACTCTTCTCTTGAGCGGGCAGGGCCAAGTCTCGAACGACCCAACCAATCACAATTCCAACAATCAAAAGAGCGCTATTTTTAAACAAGCAATCAATTGAAAGGCATTTTAAAGCTACGCACATAAAATAAAATACACTCCTGTTAAGTATTAAAATATTGAATAAAAGGGCTATTTATTGATTCCCATCAAGCATTGAAAAACTAAAGCAATTAGCCTAACTATACCAGATATACCCGTATATTATGGCATACAGGAAAAAACATGTACTTAGATGACAATGCAATTGTTGGGCTAATCAGTGTTGGCTTAACCTGCATCTTTCTCGCTTACTTTATCAAATATATGATAAAACATATAAAAGAAGACGAGGATAAAACCAATAAAGGATAGGCTGGAAATTGGCTCTTAGTTTATCGATAAGGTGCCAATAACACTGCTGACAATAGAGGCGCCGCTATTCAGTCAAGCATTCAATTAAGTGTTCAATTAATTAGAGACTCAATTAGTTAGAATAAGCTTGCGCTCTATCAGTTGGCATAGTGACGCCAACAGTTAGAAGCATCCATGCTATCAGAATATAAAGAGTCTCATTGCCACTGTTTATTTTTTGTGGCTAAACTACACCCTTCGCACCTGAATTGGTGTATTTTAGTTATAATCGCAACAAGTCAATAAGCGTTAACAGAGACTAATAAAACAAGTGCAACTCTGTAAACAGTACATCCTGATTTTGGAAGGAATTCTGAGGTATACCTTCGTAAACTCTCACCCCAGCTCTGAATTGAGTATATTGGTTAACAAACTTTTCAGCAACAAAGCTAATCCGAGTTCGTTCATTCTCCTCAATATCGTCGTCAGGCTCCAAAAACTCATAACTCAACTTGTAATTGAGCGAATTGGATTGAGGGTAGTTTATTGACAAAAATGTAATGAGCTGAGAAGTTTCTTCTTCACCTATTTCATTTTCTAACCAGTCCACCTCTCCCAGTAAGGTAAACTTACCAATATTGACGCCACCAAATAAATTGTATGCCGTGTTACTGATTCCTTGCGGTGCATTATTTGAAGAAAAAGAAGCTCCTAATCTATAGTTAGGCTTTACGTAAGATCCAACAAATGAGAGTTGCTTATCTGTATTGTTTTCACCGCTACCCTGTGTCCCATTAGTCGCAGCAAAACTCAGTGACCAACTGCCCGGTTCATAACCGACTTCAAAACCCACATCGGAATTATCGAAGTTAAAGCCCGTTACCTCTCGAATAAAGGCTTGATCATCTTGCAACCTTAAACCAAAGGGTAAATACATTTTACCCACTTTAAGGTAACTATTATCTGCAAGTATGTTTTTATAAATCATCAACGCTTCTCGGGTACGCCCACCTTCTGGCGCCACTTGTTGATCCACATAGAATAAAATATCTTTATCCAATGCAAACTCAAAGTACATTGATCCATTTGTAATATTAAATGCGCTGGTATCTTCTGGGTCTTGAATGGGGTTAGTATCCCCTTCCACCGGCTCAGCTTCTGGGAATTGAGTGTAACTCCAATTTGCTCGAATATTCGCACCAGTGGAAATATGGTCATTTAGATTTGCAGAAAATCCAGATAAGGCTTCTGCCGCAAGGGAATTAGCGTAGATGCCTCCCACTACATTTCTTTTCCCCCCTCCCGTCATATTAGTATGACAAGCAGAACATTTCATTCCTGATTTTTGTGCAATGTAAGGCTCAGCCACAGAATAACCACTTCCCCATATACAGGCAGTGACAATTACACTTTTAACTAATGTGCCTTTAATCAATGTACTTTTAACCATTGTATTTTTAACCAAAAATTTTCTAATTGTTTTTAACATGGTCATCGTCTCTTTAAGTAAACAGTGAAAACTAATATCCCCTAGCATCCGATGTAGGTTCATTATTTCGCGGATCATTTACATGGAAAAAAACATAGTCTCGTCCATTACCCTCTCCTGTCACAGCCAAGGAATGACAGGAATTACACATGCCTCCCATTAAATCTGCTCCACGCATATCCGTTCCATTTTCCGACATAATGGTGGCATCCGCAGGGTCCAACATAAACCATTCCCATCGTTGGTTTTCACTATTAAATGTCCCCCCTCTTTTAACCATGGCAGCTAATTCAGTAATGGCATTATCTTGAGTAACTTCTTTAACAATGACAGTTCCAACAGGAAAACCCAATTCTGCTGAATCTGGACTGGCATAAAGTTGTTTTTTAAATACTCGACGAGTAGCATCCGGGTCATCCCCCTTATGTGCCATACCACCAAGTAGCGAATTAACATCCGAACGTTCGTCTATCATTGTCCAGGTATTGTAATCAGAAAAATCACTCGACTCAGCGATAAATTCGGTAGGGTGAGCAAACACATAATCTTTTCCACCCTCTTGTGCTTCAGCAGAAGTGTGGCAATTATTACAACCGTTATTTCTAAAATCGCCTCCCTGCCCTAATACTTGAGAAGCATCCGTCGCAAGATCAAACCATTCCCAACCATTGTGATCAGCATTAAAAGCCCCACCACGTTTAACCATGGCAATTAAACCAAGTTGATCTGAGAATTCTCTTTCACCCGTTTCCCAGGTAGTCACCTCTTTAATTAAAATAGAACCTTTTAAATATTCGGAACCATCTGATTCGGCTGCACGGTCATTCATATAAACCAATCTTGAATAATTTTCGTTGAGCCCTTGATGCCCTCCACCAATAGCGGCGTTTGTATCACCAATAGAGTAATCAACAACCGGCCATTGTAGATAACTTTGAAAGGATGCAACAGTAGCGACAAACTCCTCATTATTATTAAATGGATCACCGCCATGTTTAAAGACGTAATCAATTCCATTACCACTTTCTGTATTAGCCGCAAAATGACACCCATTACACATTCCATTCATTAAATTAGCGCCTCGGGCAGGCTCATTATTTTCATCCAGCATAATTCCCAGAGTATTTGGGTCAACCATAAACCATTCCCAGGATTTATTATCTGGATTAAATTCACCTCCACGTTTAATCATTGCAGTTAGCTCTACAACACTATCTTCATGGGTAATTTCTTTAATAATGGTTGTGCCCACCGGATAACCTTGTGAAACCGTATCTGGGTTGGCATAAAGTTGCTTTTTATAAACTCGACGAGTTGAGCCCTCTAGGGTCGCACCGTGTGCCATACCATCCAGTAATGCGTTCACATCGGAACGAACATCAATTAATGACCATTGTGTATAGTCTGCAAATTCTGAGGATTCGGCAATTAACTCCGAAGGATGCGGAAAAACATAGTCACCCCCTCCAACTTGAAGCTCTGCTTGTTGATGGCAGTTACCGCACATGCCATCCATTAAGTCTATTCCTCGGCCTTGAATGGAAGAAATATCCGCCGCTAAATCAAACCACTCCCAACCACCGCCACTAGAATTAAAACCTGCCCCTCTCTTAACCATTGCCGTTAAACCCGCCATTGCGGCAAATTCCTTTTGCCCATTCATTAATGTGGTGGTTTCTTTTACTAAAATAGTTCCGTTAGGGTATTCATTGCCTTCTTTTTGCATTCCAATATTATTGATATATACCCGACGAGAAAAATTATCGTCATCACCTTTATGGGCGCTCCCCAAAGAGATATTGGTCGCCCCCATAGAGTAATCAATTGAACTCCAATTACGATAATTCGTAAAATCTGAAAGCTCTGCCACATATTCAGCATTAGGATCAACTTCACTGGGTTCGGGAGCGCCGGCATCAACCCAATCAATAATAGTTTGTATTTGACGTTCATCTAAGAAAGGAGGCCCATTACGTGGCATTTGTCCACCCGTAATGCCCGCATCGCCTCGTATTTTTTTAATCAAATAACTTTGCTCGGCGCTACTCGGCAAAATCAATTTAAGATCGGGCTGCTGACTACTCGAAACATTCACAATAGCGTTATAAGAAATCGTTTCTGTAAGAATAAGCCCTTGCGGTGCAGACGCCCCGGCGTGGCAAGCAATACATCGTGCGGTAAATATTTCTTGGACCTTTGCGTACAGATCATTTCCACCAGAAGAACTACCCTCTAACGGATTGCCATTCGCGTCCAACCCCGTTCCATCACCTGCACAAGAAAGAATGAACACAGGAAAACATAAAATAACCAGGCATCTACAAACAACAGAGGCACGCAACTTAAAATCAGACAAAAACAATTTATGAATATTCATAGTCACCCTATAGCCTTTATAAGAGTATAAAATACCTTACAAGCGTTTTATTGCTCGCATACAGGTGTTCTATTTTTATTGATAGGTAACAATAGTTAATACTAAGGCTATTAATAAAATAAATAGCCTTATGTTATCTCTATTTTTCTTTTTTTATATAAGAATACATCAGCATCCAGACTATTAAAAAACAGGCTGCCACAGCTCTCATTGGAGTAGACGCAGAAAAGAAAAAGAGGTTACAAATTTTCTAAATTTTTCTGACTTTTATTTTATTGATTATTATATCGACTTGGCTGTCGGGAATGTCGTTTCCAGATAAACGAGATTCTGAAGAATAGAGCGTCTCAAAATAATACATAAATCGACGACATCGAGAACACATCATTTTATGAAGGGTAAATTCAAACTTTTGTTTTATTGTTAGCTTTGTACTTGTATCTGAAGATATATATTCACTGGCATTTTCAGCAATCTCTCTACAGGTTAACATTCTCCTGCCTCCTGAAAATTTGCTATGTGGCTAAATAAGCGAATTCTCGCCCTATGTAACAGCACTTTCATATTTGACGTCGAAATCTTCATAAGGTTACAGATGCTCTCTGTACTTTCGCCCTCTATTTGACTTAAAGAAAAAACCAGTCTTTGATTTTTTGGAAGGGCCTCCATAACCATATCTATGCACTCTTGAAGTTCATCCCGAGTGAGTACTCGCTCTGGATTATTTTCCTCCCATTCTCCCAGCGGTAAACGCCAACTACCATCACCGGAAAAGCGCTGAAAAAAATCTTCATCATTTTCAAGCTCTTCTTTCAAACTACTCAAACATTTGTGCTTCGACTCATGCCTTAACCGAGACAACGCCTTGTTTATGGTAATGCGGTACATCCAGGTTTTTATATTTGACTCGCCTTTAAAACCCTTGAGGTTGTCATAAATAGCGATCCAGGCTTCTTGAACCACTTCTTCGGCCATGGAATCATCCACTACCGACCTCGCCACAGAAAACAGAGTTCGGTGGTTCAATTTTACTAATCGTCGAAACGCCTCTTCATCACCAGCAAGCAGCAGGGTTAATTCACAGGTTTCAGTTAGGTCCAAAGTACTCGCAGTCATAGAGAATCATCACCGTTAAGGTTCACCCCGAAGTTATTAACGTTCAAGGTCAAATTTCAAATTAATAAAGTGTACTAAACATCATCAAAAAACCAATAAAATCAAACTATTTCAGCGTATTTTATTGGCAATAATGTAAGTAGATCACAAACAGCCATTTGCTCCGCCATGATATTAGTCTACCAAACTATTCAAAAGTTACAGCCTACTTAAATACAGTGTGGTCTATTGGTTAAAAACCGCTTCTAGCAAATAATCCAGGAGAGAGTAGAAAAGTATGATATTGCGCGTATTACTACACACATTTTTCCACACCTTCTGTTATCTTACTGCCCCTCAAAGGTAAAATGAGTGGGTTCAAATCATGACAGATATGCTAGTTAAACTGTACGATAATCCTTTAACAAACAAGCTAAAGGTTCAATCGGAATATAGGATTTCTATTAAGAGAGCTATGGCGCTCGATAAGTCCGTCATCTGCCATTTTGTGTCAGAACACTTTCGGCGTATCAGTGAAGGTTGGCCCGATGAGGTGGCCGTAGCCCTACTCCGCCAACCCTCTTCCTGCTTTATTGCAGAATACGAAGGCAAAGTCGTGGGGGTTTGCTGCTACGATGCAACGGCAAAAGGCATGATTGGCCCTCTAGGCGTAGACAGTAACTATCGAGGTAAAGGCATTGCTACGGAGTTATTACACCATTGTATTGAGGCAATGAAAGCGGATGGTTATGCCTATGCGGCCATAGGTTGGGTCAGCTCCGAAAAATTCTATGCCGATGCGTGTAATGCCGTTGCAATAGAGGACTCTTTTCCTGGCATCTATGCACGAAAAGTGGGCCTCTAAGCCCACTTTATTGCGGTGCTAGCGTCAAATTCTGTGGTAAATCTTAATACACTAGGCCCAATGAGCTTGGGCTTTTTGGTCTTTATGATTGGCCTCTACCCACCTAGCGCCTTCGGGAGTCGTTTCTTTCTTCCAAAACGGGGCCTTGGTTTTTAGAAAGTCCATTATAAACTGCGAAGCGTTAAAAGCCGCTTCACGGTGGGCAGAAGTTACGCCCACGAATACAATTTGGTCGCCGGGAAGCAATTGCCCTACCCGGTGGATCACCGTCACTTTATTTAGCGGCCAACGACTCTTCGCCTCACACACTATATTGGAAAGAACCTTTTCTGTCATACCAGGGTAATGCTGTAAAAACATTCCAGAAACACAACTGTCTTGATTAAATTCTCGCACTAAGCCGGTAAATAAAACAATTGCGCCATCTTGGTTAGTATTGTCACGCAATGCTGCGTACTCGGCAGCCATATCAAAATCATTTTCTTGTATACGAATTATAGGATTTTCCACTGCCTGATTTTCCATAGCCTCGCCCGCCTTGTTAGCCGCCTGTCACTGGTGGAAAAAACGCAACTTCATCACCACTTGTCACTGGGCTATCTTCTTCTGCCATGGTTTGGTTAACGGCAACCAAGCCCCGCTGAGGCGCGAGGTGTTCTTTCACATCAACAGAGGAGCCAGAATAATGATGAATTAATGCTGCTCGCAATTCCGAGACGGTTCCTTCGGAAAAAGAGGCGAAGTCCAACTGGGCACAGTTCAATATATCCTGCAATTGGCCAAAAAAAACGACTTTGATCATGCGGTTAGGGCTCCTAAGATTGACTATTTTGCCAGTGGCCTGTTTTACCGCCTTTTTTCTCAACCACTTCTATGCAGTCTATTCGCATGGCAGGGTCTATAGCTTTGCACATATCAAATATGGTCAAAGCAGCGGCGCTCACTGCGGTTAGCGCTTCCATTTCCACTCCCGTTTGACCAGCAAGTTTGCACGTAGAGGTAATTTCAACAGCATTGTCACTGTGATTTAATTCAAATTCCACGGCCACTTTTGACAACATAAGGGGATGGCATAATGGGATAAGGTCACTGGTTTTTTTAGCCGCTTGAATACCCGCTATTCGCGCCACCTGAATCACATCACCTTTTTTATGGCCATGGGAGGCAATTAATGCCAGTGTTTGAGCGCTCATTAGGACCCGACCACGCGCAGTTGCCACTCTATGGGAAGTGGGCTTCTCGCTCACATCCACCATATTGGCTTCGCCCTGTTCATTTAAGTGGGTAAAACTCATTCTGTTTCTCTGCTCTCACACTGTTCCGTAGAATGTTCCGTAGAACTGGCTTTCAGTTGAGGTACAAAGTTACATGGCCGATGCGTAGCATTGAGTTGTTCGGCAATAATGCCTTCCCAGGCAGTCTTGCACGCATTTGTGGAACCCGGCATAGCAAAAATAACGGTTCCATTGGCTAAGCCTGCCACAGCTCTCGATTGTATTGTGGATGTGCCAATTTGTTCGTAGGAGATTTGACGAAATAATTCACCAAACCCATCGACCGATTTATCAAATAACGGAAGCAAAGATTCAGGCGTGCTATCTCTTCCTGAAAAGCCGGTTCCTCCTGTCACTAAAACCGCCTGCACAGTGTCAGAGGCAATCCATTTGGAAACAATTGCACGAATTTTGTAGATATCATCGGGCACAATAACTTTCTCTGCCAGCTTATGGCGCGCCTCTTTTAATGCGTTTTCAAGAAACCGACCGGATGTATCTGTCTCTTCGGTTCGTGTATCCGATACGGTTAAGACCGCAATCTGAAGCGGTTGAAATTCTTTTGTATGGTCATGGGCCATAGATAGTTACCTTATTTTGTTACCTTGTTTATTAACTAGGGCCTGTTAACACTAATTACCTTATCGATACAAACAATGCGTTGCACAAACAGGCAATACAACTAAACAAGTGAGTGGTCAATAGACTCCCATTCTTTTGGAGTATTAGTATTTATTAAATGCTCTGGTGTGGAACCGTCAATGGCAACAGCACCGATACACGTTAAAAAATTTTTAATTGAGTTTTTCTGTTCACTGGCAAGTAACTTACCCAGCTTTTCAGCCAAGTCTTCAGAATACTGAATAAAACAGGGCATGGGCGATTCCATAAAATAAACCGATGCGTCTCGACTTTTCCCCTCTTGCATTAAATAGCGAATATCCGCACTGCTTAATAATGGCATATCAACAGGTATAATAGTTAACCACTGCGCGGTTATATTATTTTTCACCATATAATGTATTATGGAATGAATACCACCTAAAGGACCAAGGTTTGGCAAGAGATCGGCAACCCCCTTTCCCCTATTGCAACTAACCATTACTTGGCCGCAACCCGCCTCTAAAAGTCGTTTTTTGCTCAGCTCCAATAACGTAAGCTGCTGATGTATAAGCAGAGATTTGTCTTGCCCCATTCGAGATGAACGACCACCGGCAAGAACAACCCCAATACTATTAGGTTCGACAGCCAAATTTTTTTGCTCAAAATTCATCGGACTTAACCACCCAACATAGCCAAATGTTTAGTAGCACCACTTTCACGCTTATGGAGTAAATGAGTTTCGTGTTTCTGTGATAAGACTGTAGTTAAATAATCAATAGTCGCATCCACACTCTCTAAATAGGGCCTCAGCGAATACCCCTGCTCACCAAATAAACATAAATGCAGCTTGCCGGTGGAAGAGACCCTTAGGCGATTACAAGTAGAGCAAAAATCTTTACTGTAGGGTGAGATAAAACCAAGGCGGCCTTGATATTCAGGGTGATAATACTCTTTCGCAGGTCCAGCACTTTTTTCTCGAATTTGCCTCTGCCAACCGCGAGCTTGAAGTTGGTTCTCCAGTTCCTCAGCAGAAACATGGTTTTTCTGGAAAAACGCGGTGTTGTCTCCTGTCTCCATCAATTCAATTAAACGTAGCGTGAAGGGAGAGTATTGAATCCAATCGAGAAAATTTTCGAATTCAGATAAATTGTATTGGCGCATTAATACCGAGTTAATTTTTATGGTTTTTATGCGGCTGGCAGACGCCATATCAATACCGCGCATCATTGCGTTAAATGCATCGTGGCCGGTGATAGCTTTAAACATTCTTGGGTCTAAGCTATCGATACTGACATTTAACGCATCCAACCCCGCCTCGGCCCAACTGTCTATGTATTTTTCCATGCGATGACCATTGGTGGTCAAGGCGACAGTTTTAATACCCGGCGTTTCTTTAACTGCGGCAATAATATCGGCAAGGTCTTTACGCAGGCTCGGCTCACCGCCGGTAATGCGGATTTTGTCCACACCCGTCTGAGCAAAGGCAGCAGCCAACTTGCGGATTTCAGGTACGCTTAAGAAACTCGGCTTGCCCTCTTGCTTATAGCCATCAGGTAAACAGTAGTTGCAGCGATAATTGCAGGCTTCAGTAACAGACAGGCGCAAATAGCGGAACTGACGACCGAAATTGTCTTGTAACATCTTATCAACACCTTTCCAAACACGGGAGGCTAGTGGATTTCTCTACTAACCCGGTGGCTGTGCCACGGTCACTCGTCCATACCTTTCACTTCTATTACTAGAGGCTCTGGGCTTAGGGCCGGAGACTTCGGTCTTGAACTCATTCATGGAAACACCATTCTATGCGTATTTGCGCATAGATTCTATGATTAACGAGGGGTAGATAACACGAAGTTTTCTACCCCTTATGGGTTAGGGCCTGTCCACACTCATTAAATTGTCACGGTTATGACTGAAAAATCGCCAATTTAGGCGTAAAGAGACGACCATACGCCGGAATAAACTAAACATACCTGTAGGTAGAATGGCACTTACTTATGTTTTCGTGGATGACCAGTATTCCTAGAGCGTCAGATTCCCAATATCAAAAGGCCAAAACGGCGAATAAAGTGCGCAAATGGGTAAAATTGAATTACAGATTTTGAAAGGCGAATTGATCGACCGGCGTAAGGCCAATGCCGATATTTTTAAACTGGCGAGGGCGGAACGGGATGCCTGGTTAAATTGGCCAGCACAAGTTGCTGCTGAATTGGATGTGGATGTGGATGTGGATGTGGATGAACAAAAATTCCATATCGCTTTAGAGGGCTTAGTCAGAGACCACCTTAACAGCTTAATTTGTTTCTTGAACAGACTATAGAACTAATACAGCCTTTCTTGTATACGGATAAAGATGGTCGGGTGGCTGATTATGTTAGGCTTAGATTTTTTTCCAACAAAGTAGATTAAGTATCGTATTGGTTAGTTTGGGCTAAAATAATTACGAATAAAAAATTTATGAAGCAACGAAGAAAATTACAATTTTAGAGGATTATGTTTAAAAAAATTATACTGTGGTTCGTTATACCATGCTTATTAGTTTCGTATATGGATATTATGGTGAAAAAAATATCTTGCAAGATGTATTGGGAGCTAAAATTCTTGCTGAGAAAAAAATAACCTTTGAACGAATTATAAAGGTGAGAGAAAATAAGGTGCTATATTGCGATCTAGAAAACTCACTCTATTGGTTGGTAGATGAAAAAAAAACAGTTAAAAAAGTTAAATAGTTCTGATTAAAGCCATTGTACGCTATCTAGCTCGGGGGCAAGCCCCCGAGATTTACGCTACGCAGTTAAATAAAAAAGAAAAAGGGCTAGGTTATTTGTTTGGTGATTTTTTATAAAATTAGAAAAATCTAAACATGAAGCTAAAAGCCAGCAGACCAAAAATATAAAATAAGATCATAAGAAGAGTAATGGTATACTATATCTCATTATTATTCTTACTCAAACTTAACTGGCAAGGTATATTGTGCTAACTAATCAAAGTACATCCAGATGGTACAGGCGCATTAAAAAAAACGGTCCGCAAGCCATCGGAAAATCAAGAGCTGGATGGACAACTAAAATTCATATGGTAGCGGCAGACGACCAGAACGCAGTTGCCTTTGCATTATCACCAGGGCAATCAGGTGATACACCGGAAGGTCGTGCATTACTGAACACATTGGAAGATAGCGGCTGGGAAGGTGCTAAAGTGCTTATGGACAAAGCCTACGAAGGTGACGAGACAAGGCAACTGGTTCTAAACTTAGGAATGACACAGGTTGTACCACCGAAGATAAATCGTCTTTCACCGTGGGAATATGATAAAGAGATCTATAAGAAAAGGAATGAAGAGGAACGACTTTTTCGTAGGCTGAAAGGATTTCGGAGGATTTTCAGTCGTTTTGACAAATTGGATGTTGTTTTTAGGTTTTTTATTAACTTTTCATTAATCGCCGACAGATTAATTAGTGTTAACAGGCCCTAGTTCATACGATTAGTTTCAAATTACCATCAAATAAACCCTATAGGCAATATGGCGGCGTATAAAATGCTTATCTAATTGGTACAATATTATGAAAAAATTAATTTTATTGTGTAGTCTTTTTGTGTTTATGAATAATAATATTCAAGCAAAAGAGAACTGGAAGGACCTAGAAGCTAAATCCACAGAAAGTAAACCTGGTAATAAAGCACGAAAGCACTTCCAAGATCCTTATCGAATAACACGAAATGATTTAGAAGGCCGGGAGTATCGTAAATGCGGAAGCGTTAAAGGAGTTCAAGCACAAATGGACTGTATGACTGATGCTGAAGATTTATTGAATATTAACTACCCGGATCGAGGAACGATGGAATATGGTGACAAATTTTATTCAAAACTTTCAAAAGATGATGCGAAAGCTAAAATCAAAGAATTAATTGAATTGATGGATACAGTTGCTTTTAGACCTCGTACTAGAAAAACAAAAGACATTGAATTGGTGGTTGATATGTTAAATCGGGAAACCAGGTACATTGAACAATATGTTTTAAGAATTAATCCTAAAGATCACCGGCCACTTCGTTGATTTTGGGGTTTTACCAAGTTATCTATCTATTTTAAAATGACTTATCGGCATTTTTGCCAATTAAAAGAGAGTTCATTGAACTCTTTTTTTTGTCTACTGGTTATGGGTTATTCAGGTTAACCTAGCGGTACCTCAGATTTTCTCTCATTGCGTATAAACCATTTATGTATTTGCGTATGCAAAAAAATTAGAATGGGAATGTTAAAAATCAAGTAATTTTATCCAATACTAATTTTTTAATCTTTGGCGCGATAGTTTTGTTGGTTAGAGTTCGGGACTTGCGCTAAATAATCAAAGAAATACCTGAATGACTAGAGATAGGATTGCTCAAGCTGTGAAAGAGACTGTTTTTTTCAATATTAGTACCCTTAATATCCCTCCCCCCCCTCCTATACTTCGGCGTTAATGTTGATGTAATGCTTTTTTTAGGTTCGTATTGAACTTTGGATATCTATACACGTAATTGTTATAACGTGCATAGACATTGCCGCGTATTGACCTATTTATATTTCTGGCATTTTTTATCCGTTTTCGTTGATACGATAATGTATCTAACGAATCTAGAGATATGTCTAGTGGAATAACATTTGTAGCAGGGATAGGAGAAAAATTGTGCAAAATTGGACGTGTTTACACCTATTACTTAAGTAGTCGGCCCTGAAAAACTCCCGTTTTTTAACTCAAATAGCCTGTATGCCAACATTTACCGGACCAAACAACGAAAAAACTGAATATTGGTTCGGCATTTCATCCACCAAACCGTTGTGTCGAGTATTTGTCCTATTAATACCGAGTAAAACACCTTATTTCGACACAAAAATATCTCCTCTATACACTGAATAATCCATTTCCTTACATTCCACGCGCAAGCAGCCATTAAAACGTTTAGCTCATCTCCAAGTGTGCCCTTTAGAAAATTCTTTGATAAACGAAAGTCTGATTTTAAGTGACCAATCAATGGCTCAATTGCCGCTCTACGGCGACATAAGTTTCTTTTTTTGTCTCGTTGATAACGATTGTCTCGCTTTAACGCTTTTTTAGGTAATACTATCTCAATTCCATCCACCTCTTTTTGTCCACGATATCCTCTATCACAAACTGCCTTCTCTAGTGGAGAAGATCGAACCTTCATCGCTTCCTGTAATACCTTGGGGAGGGTGGCTCCATCATGACAGTTTTCTGCATGACTCACTGCACTTAAAATAATCCCTTTTTTCGCCGTCGCCACAATGGAGGCTTTTGCTCCATATTCATAAGGCTTGTGATCTTTTCCTTTTGCAACACAATACACCTGTGATTCATGTAAACTGTAAATCTTATTTTTATCATTTTTTTTCTGAGTAAGAACTGTATGATAAAGCGAAAAGTCTTGTTCATATTGACCCAATATAGATTTTGGTAACGTCCTTTCTAACTCTCTCATCCGTTTACCGGCTATAGTACGCAGTCGTTTTACTGCTTTCCTGGCGCTTGAACGCTTCTTAACGTGGCGAAAAAAGCGAAGTTTTAATCGTTGCTCTTTCACTTCTTTCACATAGGTTCGACGTTGTTTTATTCCGTGTTCTTTTGCGATTTTGTTTAATCGATTGATAATTTTTATTGCGAGTTTGCCATCGGTGGGGTAAGTAATATTTTTTTCTTGTACGGTTGTATCGATTAAGACGGTACTCTCTTCGATTGCTTTTCCGTGCAGTGCCACTGACATGTGAAAAATGGCTTCAACCCCTTCTTTACCAATACGCTGTCGGAAATGAACCAATTCTGTAGGATGGCACGGGGTTTCTTTTTCAAAATATTTCGCACCACAGAAATATTGATGATAAGGGCTGCGCTTCCACTGTAGGACAATATTTTCATCGCTTAAATTTTCCAACTGTTTCAATATCAATAAACCCGCAAGCCGACGAATAGGGAGTGCTGGACGCCCAGTGTGTGAAGAGTAGAAGACGGAAAGTTTTTCTTCGATCTCAGTCCAGGGGATAGCGTTAGCTAACAAGACTAAGGGATCACTAAGATCTAAATGATCCAGTAAGTCTGCGTTAAAGAAGTTCTTTTGATGAGGTTGATCAGATAATCCCAACATGATTTTATTGAACAATTCGACCAGGAAAGGATACCAGATTAGCTAAAACTGGTCATTTTGACTAGGACTTTCAGTGCTTTAGGCTAGATACCGCCTGGGCTAAGTGTGTTTTTCAGGGCCGACTAACTATATCAAGGTTAGGTCTGAGTCACTACACAGAGACAGGGTCGTTTAACGGATTCTATGACAAAATAGAGGCTTTTATTTGAAACAATAATGAATGGATATTTCATGTTAATCGACAGTAAGTTTTTTAAACCAGATAATATATGTCACAACGAATATGTGTACGACTTTAAAATTGACGAGCATTTTATTCCAAGTCATGATGATACACTCCATGGGCAATACCTCCATCATCAAGGTGAGGGAGAAAGCAAAAGATTGATTATCCATTTTCATGGTAACGTGAAAAACATTACTTCACATATTACCCACATAGATTGGCTTCCCAAGCATGGGTACGACGTTTTTATATTCGACTACTCGGGTTATGGCTCCTCTTCTGGCACCCCATCTCGGGAAAGACTTGTACAAAACGGTATAGACGTAATGGAGTACGCTTCAACAGATTTTGATATAAAAATATAACCGGATTGTTCGCCCCCCCTTTTTGATGTTCCTCTATATTTCTACTTTTTGTTATTTTCGACACAATATCTGATATACCAAGCAAACTTCTTGCGGATATTATATTCAACCGAATTTCGAATGGTCATGATAACGCATGCAAGTTCTCAATATTTGGGAATCCACTTTGGAAAAGATGATTATGTGGCGCGTAGGCAGATTTAACGATAGTTTTGAGTCGGTTAAAGTATTTTTTCAGTCACCCTTCCGTTTTGAATAATCTGCAACTGACAGACACAAGTTGCCTTCGCGGCTAAGCCTTCAGTAACAAAATATCCATTATCTGCGTGCTTGATAAGTTAGTCTCAACAGCCTTCGCGGCTATGCCTTCAGTAACGACCTATACTTGCAATGTAGTAGACTCAGACGGCAGGGTCTCAACAGCCTTCGCGGCTATGCCTTCAGTAACAGCAGGCGATTTTTCCCATGTGATTTCAAAGACTTAAGACCCACTTTACGCGAGCCACTCCCAATGCTATCCAAGGCAACCCCAGTTTTACCTTTTTGCCCACCAAACGCAAGCCTAAGCCTTTGATTTTTAAGGCTACGCAAGGCAAAGCTAAAGCCATTTATCATATTGTACCCAACAGGTTATTGATTTATTTTAAATTTCTTCCTATTAATGCTGTATCCCCGATACTGCCACTGGTGACTCGCGTGCAAACGAAGTGTGCCGGCACGCTCACTATACCAGGATAACGCCAGGAAACTGCGCAATCGCTTGGCCATGCACATCATAAGACTGTCGTCTGGAGCCTTCATTTAAATAGTAAAAACGCAAATTATCTGCACCATCCAGCATCTTTTGAAGTTCGGCCCGCAGACTGTGGGCATCCGCAGGCCGATTGAATGCAAGTTCAAATACCGATTTCTGCACGCGGTTGCCGTACTGTAAAAGCCGTTTAGCGACTCTGACGCGAGTTTTGTCGTCTTCAATATCAAAGCAGACTAAATAACAGCGCATGAACCTTATTTCTCCTGTCTGGTGGCTACGCGCACTTTGTCGTAACGCTGTCCACAGGGGGTAAACTCGCCCTGCCCCCGTATCCAGTGGACCAATGACACGGCCTGTTGATATAACTGTTCGTATATTGTCCCACCGGATTTCTGCTGCTGATGGAAGCGTTCGAACAGCGCTGAAAGGTAGGCTTTTCGCGCTTCGTGCTGTATGCGGCATTCGCCGTTTTCGGTAATCCAGAAGTGTTCGGGTTGGATACGGTTTTGTGATATTTGATTCAATGCCACACGCTCTACAATGTGACGCAGTGGCTCCATTAAATCGGACGCTAATGCTGCGTGCTTACCACGAGTTTGATGGTAAAAGCCTTGCCAGGGCAATAAACCAGCGACCCTTAACAGGGTGTCGCTGTGCGCGTACAGCACGGTATAGCCAAGAGATAATAAAACATTCACTGGGTCTCGCGGCGGTCTGCGGTTTCGCCCGTCAAACCCCCAGACCGGGGGAAGGTGTTGCTGTAGGGCTTTGAAAAACAGTCGTGCCGCACTGCCTTCAATACCATTTAGTTGTTCTAAGGTAGTCAGCGTATCCAGTCGTTGTACATACTGTTTAATAGCCGACCACTCACTGACGCCACGCTGACGCAATAATTCAGCCTGTTGCTGAATGCGAACCGAGACCAGTGCTTTGGCAATGGCAATCGAACACTCGGCCAGATTGCTTAGTTCGCATTGCTTAAGCCAAAGTTGATGGCCAGTGGCGCTGTCTCGATTATGACTATAGGTGCTCCCTTCGTAATACCCTTGTGTCGAGGCAAAGTGCACCGGAATATCGGCTTTCATCATGGCGCGGAGTGCTGGTGTGGTGACGTGATGGGCGCCCAAAATCAATAAGGATTGCACGCCCTGCATGGGTGTATCGAAAAGTACCGTTTCGTCTCTTTGTGCAACAACACGCCCCTGTTTTAATGAAACAACCGTCGGCTCGCCGGCGACACATAGCAAGGTGCCGAAATTGTGTCGTTTACCCTGGGTTATCACCGTTGTTTCTTTTTGCGATAGGCCGAATAGCTGCGGGTTCGGTTTTGTCGAGACTAAATCAGACCAATGTCTATCCAATGTCGGATCAATTGGGGGGGCCACTGAAGGTGCTAGCTGAGTATCCCCGCTGCCAACATCCAGAGCCATATCATTTACAAAGAGGTAACCTAAAAACTTAAATCCATCCGAGGCTTTGGTGATTGAGGTTTTGTCGTCGTTTAGTGTAAAACCGTGTTCAAGCAGGGATCGACGTGCAGTGTCTTCGGCTTTTATGGCTTCCTTTTCGGAAGCACACATAATGACGAAGTCATCAGCAAATCGAACCAGATGTAAGCCACTTACGCGCATATCTGCATCAAAATCATCTAACAATACATTCGCTAGCAATGGGCTCACCGGCGCCCCTTGCGGCAAGCCTCGCTCTCGGGTATGGACTCGATCAGAAATTTCTACCGACGCCTGCACCCATTGCATCAAGCATTCAACAATGGGGTCATCATATAAGAGTCCACGCAACCGCCCCAGGAGTCTTGGCCATTGAACCGAGTTAAAATAATCGCTGATATCGGCTTCGAACACCCAATGCTGACCCTTTCTCCACGCACTCTGAATAGCGTCTCGTGCCATCATTCTGGAGCGCCCCTGGCGAAAACCATAGGAGCGATTATCCATTAATTTATCCATTTTAGGGGAGAGTATTTGAATGACTGCGCGTTGCAAAACCCGGTCCCAAAAAGGCGGCACTTGTAAGGCCCGGAAGCCGCCATTTTTTTTGGGGGTTTGGTATCCACGCATGGAGGGAACGGGATATTTCCCATTTAACAATTGATGTGCCAATTGTTCCAGTTTTTGGGTGCGATTCTCTATCGGGTCTTGTGGTTGATTTGAATCCTCAAGCCATACCCGCGTATCGTCCATTGAGTTATTGTTACTTCCTTCGTTATCGTCAAGATACCTTTCGTCAATCTCTGGTTCTCTACCATTTTGGCTTTCCCGGTTTTCTCCCGCAGACTCGGACACTTTTAGCCATGCCTGTTGCAAGTTTTTCGTGTCGATCACTTGTGCCAATAGAGAACCGGCAGCAGAGGCCCTTCTGTAAGTTAATTCGCCATCCGGTGTGACCCACTCGTAGCGACCAAGACCAAAACTACGTTGCTGCCCAATACCCGTATATTGCCCCAGAACCAGCAGGTGCCACCAGTGTAAAGGTAAGTGCTGTGTAAACTGCCAAACCGTATGCCCCAATAAACCACCTTGAACATGGGGTTTACCCGCAGCATCATAGTATTCGCTATCGGCCCAAAAAATATGCCCGGATATTATGCTGGCGTTAAAGGGTGGACTTGTGCGGGCGGGCGTCTCTTCTCCGCGACGCCTTAACAATTCCGCTACGGTATCCCAAATGCGGTTCAGTAAAAGGGAGGCATCTACATGGTGAATATCCCGGCAATAACGCCGCTCACCTTTTTGCTGTTGTCGTTGACTTTTTTCTTTTAATACACGAGCGGGGCTTAGCCAGTGCCATTCAGCCACTTTTTTGTTTCGCCAGGTTTTGGCTTCCTGGTCGAGTTCGGTTTGGGTGTAGCAACTGAGTTCATCAAATTCGGTAATCGTTTGTCCTGTCAACCCATCTTGCAATTGTACTAAACGTACATTATTGCGAAGTGGGACATTGGAATTTATTGCCGGTGTAAGCCACGCGGCACGGCGCAGCAAATCGATGAGTTGCGTTAATAAGGTTTCGCCTCCACCGAGCGCAATGACACTAAAGCGATATTGATCCCCGGTTCTGTAAACTATTCGGCCGGATTCCGGGGTATCAATAGTTAAGACATTTTCAAAATGCTTCGGCTTACCCAGTAAATGTCGCAGGTAAGCATTGACAGCCGCTTGATGAAAAAAATGAAAGCGGGCTTCCTCGGTGAAGGAGAGTGTTACCCAGAGAGTACGAATGGGATATAGGCTTTCTAAGTTTAGGCTGTTCATTTCCTTGTTTTTTTTCAGCACTATGAAACTCGATATTTCACTGGCCCATAATCGACATATTCACCCTGTGCGCCACCCTTATGCATGAGGTGTACCTTGCAATACGCATTTGAAAGTTCCGCACCGACTAGGGCACTGGCAAAAACAGGGCAGCCCAAAAACAGGTATACCTCGTCCGTACAGTGTGCGAATAATTGTTCCAGGGCCTTATTCATATCAGAAGCCAAGTCTGGCATATCTTCCGGGGTAAATACTTTGTTTTTTTTGATTTCGACAATTCGCTCTTCAGGAATGTGTTGCAATATTTCATTTCGTGCCGCGTAAGTTCTGGCTGCTCCGGCAACATTTTTATCTTTATCGAGTAGGTCTACTATTAAAATAGACGGGATAGCGCCCGTGCCTGTTCTGGCTCTTTTGGAATACTCTCTTAAACGTTTTCGTTTTCCCCAAACTAAATCATACCAGGTCCACAATATAGGTATAGCGAGCACCAGACCGATGACAATCCCTATGGGGTCGAGGTAATTCATGATTATATTTTTAATTTCTATCATTTTTTCGCACTCCCGTTACTTAAGTTCTTGTAGGCTCGCTTATACTTCTTTACTAAATTTTTATCTTGGCTATTCATCCATAGATCCGGCAGCTCTTCAATTAAATCGTGACAACACTCTCTAACAACCTCAATAAAACTCTCAAAATCTGAACGTTTCTGGGTAGCAGTATAATCTTTGCTAAAGATATTAATTATTTCTTTTTTTTCATAACTCAACACTTCCTTTTTTAATTTTTCTTCTAATATCCTTGCAGTTACCTGCAATAACTCTTCACCGGCTAAGATGTGTTCCATATTCCACTGATTATTAAGACTCATAAAGCCATATCCGGCCTTTTTTTTAGCACCTATTCCATTTTCTCCTAAAGCATTTTCCATAATGCTAAATATAGAATTCGTATATTCAGGTCTGCCTTGTACAACAAAGAAAAAACTCCCATCCACGCCAATTAAAGCGTTCGGAACAGGGCTGTCCAGATCACTTGCCGGTTTTGCCCCTGAATTTGCATAGTAATCTGGATGATGGCAAGTAATAACGTCCTGGGAAAACGGAGGGGAATCCCCAGGTTCTGGTATCCACCATGCATCGTAAATATTGACCACCCCACTGAGGTCAGGTAATTGCTCATCATCCGTGCCACCGAGCAACTGTCTAATAACATCACTCTGCTTACCTAAATGCTCTCGTGCCCAGGCACGTATGGCACCCTTAATACTGGAGCCGGGAATATAGGGCATTCCGTAGCAATGATTGATGGCACAACCCGTTTCCAGAGCGCCGGTGCCGGACAAGCCGATTAACAGGCGAGATTCGACGTTAAAGGCCGCTCGCCGAAATTGTTTTTTATTATCGGTAAAGGCCAGCCACCGTTTGAAGGCATTACGATAGCGGTCTTGAACAGGCAACTGGCAGAGCTTTTCAATATGCTTGCTCTTAGGGTTTTGCCCCTCAGTGGAGGAAGATTGATCCCCCTCTATTTGTATTAGCCCTTTCTGCAAAAATAAGCCCGGATGCGGATTATGAGCGGTACGGATATGATCTTTTATTTTTTTTCGGACAAGTTCAATCATGTGGACTCGTCCTCTGCGACTTTTGCGCCTAGCTCATCATCATACTGGCTATCACCCGTTGTACTGATACGCAACAGCCCTTGTACATATCGACGCATAACCCCGGCAATGTCCAGTGCATGACGAGTCAGAACCATTGTCGTTTGCAAGTCTGCATCAATAATTTTCTTGTGAAACTCGGCACTATTTTCAAAAGTATATCCAGTCTGGTTAAATGCGTGGCAAAGATCATCAAGTACGCTTGTATGCTCTTCACGACCTTTGGCGAGTAAAAACCCAGTCGCATGCGCGAGCCCATTATTTAAAATCATGGCGGGCAGCTTATGCATGAGGGCACCATAGGATTTTTGCTGTTCTTTTTTTTGGGACTGATGTTTTTCGACCAAGCCGAAAGTGGCAAGTGCAATGTTATTTACGCGGATTTGAGTCATGGGCTACCTCACTTCACAATCAAAATAAGCCTGGACCAGTCCGCAGCCTATGCCGGCATTGCCACCAATTTGTAAAAGCGTTTTTTGTGGAATATTTTCCGCCAGTTGCTCCGCTTTTGTTTCATCATCTTTTTTGTGTGAATCTGCTATGGCGTATACTCCCCAGAAAATACTTTCGGAGGGCAAGTTCTCTTCTGTCCAAAGTGCGCCGTCATCAACAACACCTGTTTCAGGTTGAATACGAATTCGGGTACGGACCTCTGTAGCCGTTTGTGATAGGTAGACAAATACAGCGTCGGGTAAAATTAGAAAACGCTTGAAGAAATCATTTTTGGCTTCGGCGTCATCGCTGAACACGGTATTGCCAATCAATTCCGCCCATCGATCTGCTTCTTGATCATGTTTCGGGTTGAGGTCAAGATCTTCCAGGATGATGAGATGCTTGGGTTTTTGAACTTTGTTGCAGTTACCCTCGGTATGCAAGGCTATATTCTCTTCCGGGTTCGGAATATCGATTGTTAAGGCCAAGTCACGCCGGTAGCGTTTTAAGATAAAAGGGCAAGTCGCGTAGGCAACAACACCTTGCATTGCCCGTACCGGCAATACCAATAAATGGGCATCTCCAATGGATAATGCACCGGAAAAACTGTCGAGGTTGGTGCTTATATTAAGTGGTCCGAAGAGAAGCTCGGCAAGCTCCTTTCCTCGCTCGTCCGTGATAGCGTCCCGCAATACCCCTCGAACCGATGAACTTGGAACCAGGGGTAATTGCGTTGCGGTATCGCGCGCAATCGGCTGGTCAATACTACCTAAGGACTGACCCGTACCGCAATGCAGAATGGAAAGGTTGAATAAATGATAATTCTTTAGGTCCACGTTACTGACTCCTATCAGGTGAGGTCGACATGGGCGTATATGGAAAGGGGACAGCGAGACCAAAACCATCGAGGCGATCTTGCTTGTCGTCGCTGATATGCTGTAACCACAGTTTTTCAATATCTGGCTGATGATATTCGAGAACGTCAAACCAATATGTTGATCCGGCGGGGGCCATTTTGCGTGTGGCACGGCTTTTATTGGCGTTTAGATCCCAACCCGATTGGGGCTTCCAACCATTGACGGCAGCGGCTCTCAATTTCAGTTTTAACTTGTTACAACCGGGAGGAATGCCCTCTTTCAGCCAAGCGGGTTGCCAACCGTCTCGGTAGAGTGCCGGTGTCAGCAGCGTGAGTGATAAGCCTTTTGCCCGGAGGACACCTTCCGCTAAATCACTTGGCATATGAGGCCAAATATTGGGGTAGGGACGAACGGCTGAAAGACGACGCTCCCCTCCCAGATTGAGCAAACCGGAATTGATGTCACCATCAATGCATGCGAGCAAAGCGATTGCACATTGCGGTAGGGGGTCTTTTTCTGATGGCGCCTGCCACATATTCAGGCCAGCCGTTTGAAATAATTTGCCTGATTCGGCGTTTAGGGTTTTATTATTTATCGAGACGTGCGTGCGAATATCATCCGGAAGCGTCATCCAGGCATTTTTCTCAATATCGCTAAACGACAAAACGGGTGACGCCAGTCGCCAGCGCAGCAGGTCATTGAGAGACCACCACTCAGGACCCAATACAGGCTTACCGGAGATAGTGCGCTCCAGTTGCACTGGCGATAGGCCATCGGGCAAATCGACACCTTCCCCCGGATTAAGTGGTTTTGGTTGCGCACGAATTAATTGTTTTTCCTTGTCTTCCACGAAATAGTGAGCGTCCGCAGGCTTAGGCACAAGAATCTGCGCTGGCTGACCAAGCATATCCAACATGATTGGTAGGGGGCCGGCGACGGCGTATCTCGCTAGTTCTCGTGTAAGGGGTAGATCATTGCTGCGGGCATAAGCGGTTCTTAAGGCACCGGCAATGGTCGACGGTGGCGGAAAGCGCGCCGGGTCCGTACCCGATATTTCATCAAAAGGGCGCCCTGAGCGAATGATCAGTGGCGCTTTGGGTTCGATGAGGTAACTTTTAAAACCGGAACTTTGTAAGCGAGGGTTTTGCGAGGATGAGCTTTGCATAGGCTTAGTCATTATCCTTTCACCCCCAAGTCTGACTCCGTTCGCGCTGATAACCATTTGGCAATAATGAGCTGATTGGCGAGCGCTAAAATACCGTTTTTTATGGCGTGATCATGCAGCTTTTGCTTTAATCGGGGCCCTAGCCCCTGGTCGTGATTACCGGGTAAGCGTGCTCGATCCAGCAGCCTGTTCAACTCGGCTTTACAAATCGCCCGTTTTTCCTCACCGGTCACCAGTGTTCTTAGGCGTTCATCAAGTGACCGCAGATCATAGCCAATTCCCGCCGGGCAGCGCTTACCTTCGAATTCCTTAACGAAATACCCCATCGCGTCCAAAGAATGCTCGTCATCCCAGCGGCAGCGCCAGCTTATTTCCGGCCCTGATCGAATACCAAGGCGAATGGCAAGGGCATTACGCGCTTGGTCGCAACCGTCTCCTTTTGCGTCTTTTTCAGCAGCAATAGCACGATTACGTAGCCGTCGGATCGGTTGAATAACATGACCGATGGCAAGGCCGACTGAAAGCGTTGGGGTATATTTTTTTTCCAGCCCCAATTGCTCGGTGACGCTCTGCATCGCAATACCAAATTCTTGCGCAAGTTCGGAAGCACAACCAATGGCATTCTGCAAAGGAACGAAAGCAAGCACATCGTCACCACCAGCGTAGACAGCGTGACCACGGAAGCCCTGAACAATCCCCCTGACCTGACAGGCAAATTGATGCAAGGCTTTTGAAATATCGCGTGATTGTGATTCACATTGCACCTTGCTTAGCAGTTCTCCCATTTTGTCGCCATCTGCCTTGAGCAAGACGCCATAAGGAACGGGGCGATCTTTAATCGACGCAAGTACTTTTTGCAATGGATGGAGCAATTTAAGCTCTTCTGTACTCCAGTCGTTAATCGCGTTATCGAGCCGACTGGGGAAAAGTAATGCTCCGTCGTGAGGGAAATCAGCATAGATCTGGTTATTGCCTCTTACTCGTGTGCCTAACTCATTTTGAACGAGGCTTTCATAGGCTCGGCATAGACTATCTCTGCTTTCGACCTCTAGTGAATTTATCCATGTGTTTGCGGCAATGCGTGAGAACGGAGTAAATTGTTCTGCATTGCCAGCGATACGCTTGGTGACACCCAGAACATCCAGTTCTTCACCACCACTAAGTCCTAATTGCCTTAACGATTTCTGGTATGAGTGATGCGTTCTTTTTTTATGTGGTACGTTAATGACCGATTCATAAACGCCATCTAAGGAGGACTTGGGAATGCCTGGGCGGGTATTTTGCGTCTGAGCGAAATCTCGCGTTGCTTTACGGATAGCGAGTAGCTCACCCAGGCGTTTTGATGAGGAAGGGTAACTGTTCTTTAACTCAACCCAAGCGGCATAGACCTCCAAAATTTCACGTTGTTGGCATTGCCAGAGATCCTCATGTATCGGTAAGGACACAATCGTGCCTTTTGCGGAATCACTTAACTCAACCAAGCGCTTAATGGCGGCTTGTTTGATCTTGTTAACGAGTACGCTGATTTGCTCGTCGCTATCAATTGAAATAGCCGCGCGAATAATATTGGCAATATTCGCGCTGTCTTCCTGAACCTTTGCTTGCGGCTGGAGAGAACTTGGATTTTCAACAAATGGAAAAATAAGGCAGCCCGACTGGTATTCATGTAACTTCAGGGCGACAGCTTTGGACACTTCTGATAATAACCATGAGCCACACCATAAATCACGAGTACGTCGCCCAGCCTCAATTAAACTCTGTACCGGACCGACGCTAAGTGTAAGTAGGAAACGTGTCATGATTCTCGCTCTCGAAAATACGCCATAAATGCAGACAGTGGGTCATTACCACGATTTTTCATTGGTGGAATATCGTTTGCTAATATTTGTTGCTCCTTCGTGTTACTTGGCCATTGATTAGGAACGCACTTTTTACTAACTCCCTCTTTGAAAGTAAGGTCTTGCTGAAGCGCTTTCTGCGCATTAGGAAGGAGTAAGGCCATGGCTTGCCATGCTTTACCGTCCCAATAAGGACGAAGTATTAACGGACTTGCCATCCGCTCATGACCGGTGGGAAGGAGTGTATGTATAGAAGGCTCAGGCACAGACTTGGAGGGTATAAATCTAAATGTTATGGGTAATCCAAAAGCCGCACGCGGAAAAACGTTACCTGCCAAATGAACCGGCTTGTGAAGCCCGCCTGTTATACCAGTAAAGCGACGAATAGCGTCAGGCTCTGGCCAAAAACTGCACCCTTCTTTTCTTTTGGTATTGCCTCCATTTTTTTGCCTTCGACCTGTACCAGGCTTCTGGCGAAATTCATATAGCTTCGTTACGGCTTTTTCCCAGGCACTAATGGCGGATTGTTGATTTTCGACATTTGGAAATGCCAATTGCCCGCCAAGCCCCTCAAACTCTTCTTGACTAAAGGGTTTCAGGCTTCCATTGTCGGGTTTGATTTCGATTGCACCAAAGCCGCGACGTGTACGCCCTCCAATGCCACCAAAGGACGCCCACAAGCGTAAAGTTTTTTGGATTTCTAAATCGTTTTTTTCGGGGTAACGAAGATAGAGAGAAAACTCGCTTCCTTCTTTTAACCATTCCGTTTCATTCCCAATACCCGAACAGCCAAAGGCATATTTAATACCCGTATTTCCATATTCTTTTGATGGTACTAATTTTGGTTGTTCAGATCCAAAAGCAACGCGAACGTCAACCTGACTTTTCGTGGAGCCACTGGCATTTATTCCGCCCCAGATGCTTTTCTCTTTTTCAAATACTTTCTTTGAATTAACATTTTGCCCAAACGCGACGCGCCACCAGAAACGCAACTGCCCGCGTATGCTGCTTGCGCGAATAGGCATATTTTTATCGACTTCACCTGCTTTTACCCCGCCACCGTACATTGGGGTTAGCAATTTACAATCGTACTTTTTCCACGAGGTCAAAGAAGTTGCGTCGTATATAGCAGAATCTAATGATTTGATATCACTTAGGCTAATGGTCCGCATAGTTGACCTTCCAGCTTATTATGTTTTGAATAGCTTCAAATAAAAATTTGCTATCGCACAGCAGAGTTGAGCGTCAGCTATTGGGAAAACGATTGTAAAATTTTTTCTTAGTACTATTAGTTAGTACTATTAGTACTAAAGGTTATTTTATGGAATTGTTCACCATGTTTGGTGATTATAGCAAACGACTGATTTTGTTCAAAAGCAGTCTTGAAAAAAAATCAATTAAAGTCTGCATTGTGGAAGAACAAGAAATCAAAATCTAAATTTTTCATTTCTTCCAATGCCCGCATTCTTAACACTACCAAAATTATATGTTGGTTGAGTTAGATGCCTTTCCAAGCAAAATCCCGCCATAGACCAGAATTAAAAGGAGGGAAAAAGAGATTATGCGAACAGTAAAAAGCATCTGCATTTATGACAAGGAAAACCTCTATAGACACAGTTTCCCTACCTCGACATAAATTGCGGTGTTGCTAGGAACAGATTCTATTTCCACTTTGTTAAAAGTCTATCAACAAGCCCCATAAGCCCCGGATATTTTTCTACCCTGAAATCAGCCCCTTCATCCCAACAAGAAGATTTATTAAAGAAGCTAACAAAAAGCTTCGTTAGATCAGTATTTTTGGATAGAGGTAGAATTGTGGATTTAATAAACCTGTTCTTGTCGTTTATATATCTCACGGTATAACATCCATCAATATGAATACACTCCAAAACTTCCTGTTCGCTAGTATTTAGAAGCATTACGAAAGAGTTATCACTACAAGTAATATTCGATATTGAAGCCTCCAGATCGTCTTCACTTACCTCCCGAAGGTCTTGCTTGTTCGTAACCAAATCCATATATCATTTCCTTAAAAACCAGTGAAAGCAATCTGCCTTCACTAATCAATTCTCAGGCATATTTGAAATCAACTTAACATTAATTTCGATCTTTAAATTCATTCAACCGCTTTATAAGCTCGCTATCTTCAATATTAAATATGTAATCCGGTTCAATTGGCGCTGCTGCATTAACTATCAATTGAGTGAGCCGCATATCAGGGTACTTTTTCCAGGTTTCCATTAGAGTTTCAATGACTTCTTTTTCAAAACCTGGTTCTTTTTGAGATATATTTCGCCCTTTGGAAGATAAGACAGAGTGTTAATTGTAATCCATCTATACGCAATACGAATTTTAACCACGCTATTTCGGTGCAGAGTGAGCCGCTCTCTACGCGATCAAACTCATATGCGTTTCAGGTATCGCTTAAAGCTTTGTGAGTGCGTTTTTGATCTTCACCAGACCCGATGTTACCCATGCCTTTTTTAAATGCTCTAGGAGCTGCTCTGAGAAAAAGCGAGGTAATACAATTAGTGAAGAGTTCGAAAAATAAAACGGGTACCCAGTACAAATTAAACCCCCCGATACCGGGTAAATACCTACTGGAAACCTTGTAAATTGGCTGTCTAACAGAAGAATACTTACTTTATTGGACAGGTATCTAGATTTCGAACTTTCAACCGCCCCCTCCGAGAGGACAAAAAACCAATTTTTGTAGGGTTACTAAGCAATTGATTTTATTAGAGTTTCGCTTGTATCGAGCAGTACAAGCGATTTCGGGAAAAAGAGAGAGATTTTGAGAGGTTTTTGTTCGTTTTGTTTAGAAATAAAACAGGATATAATTTTAGGAAATACCGGGCTGATTCGCCGCTAGGCCCCGCCGTTACTGGGCCTCAGAACGCGAAACGCCGAACCATGAGAGGTTCGGCGTTTCTGAATAATGGCGGAGAGGGAGGGATTTACTCAAGGCCATCCCTGGCCTTGCCCGCTTCGCGGCGCATACGCGGTGCAAAACGCTCCAAGCGTTTTGTCGAACCCAGTTAGAACCAAGCCCTCTGCTAATTCGCTGTTACTGGAAAAGTAAAAAGCCCCACTCTTTCGAGCGGAGCTTTTTACTTTTAAATAATGGCGGAGAGGGAGGGATTCGAACCCTCGATACCGATCAAGGTATACTCCCTTAGCAGGGGAGCGCCTTCGGCCACTCGGCCACCTCTCCGATGTATCGCACCATAGTTACCTATGGCGCTGAATACGGGCGCGAAATAATAGCAACACTAGAGGAAAAATCAAAGGGCAGAATGTCAGAAAAAGTAAAAAAATAAGCAAAAGAACACTGCCACTTCTTTTGCTTTACTTTAGTTGCTTATTCTTCGTTCAGCACTGCCTATTAACTGTTTCCTGGCTCAGTCTGCTGACGTTTTTCGTTTTGAATGCGTTGATAGATTTCTTCACGATGAACCGCGATTTCTTTAGGAGCGTTGACACCAATTCGAACCTGGTTGCCTTTTACTCCCAAAACGGTGACGGTTACATCATCACCAACCATAAGGGTTTCACCAATACGACGAGTTAAAATTAACATGTTGTTTCTCCTTCCTGTAATCCTGTGTCACAGTGGTTGAGTTTAGTATTCGCTGACCCCACTGCCGGTTTTATTAACCAGCCCTTAATTTTAGTTAGTAGATGCTAAAACTTATACAAGTTTTAGCACGGACCTTAAGGTAAAACCAGTCAGCGACGTATTTTTTATTGGCTTATTTAAGTATTACTTAAATACCAGCCATTTGGAGTAACTTTAAGCAATTATTAAATTTTGCTTGAGTCATCCAAATCAAATGCAGAATGCAAAGCTCGCACTGCAAGTTCCAAATAACGCTCGTCGATAATCACAGAAATTTTGATTTCTGAAGTGGTGATCATCTGAATATTAATATTTTCAGCCGCTAATGTTTTGAACATCTTAGATGCTACTCCAGCATGGGAGCGCATTCCAACACCGACAATGGAAACCTTTGCAATTTTACCATCAGTAGAGACTTCTCTAGCACCTAATTCAGCAGCAACGCCTTCAAGAATACTTTTAGTTTTATCCAGGTCATTTCTATGGACGGTAAAGGTTAGGTCGTTAGTATTGTCCGCCGCTACGTTCTGCACTATGACGTCAATTTCAACATTTGAGTCCCCTATGGGTGATAACACTTTTGATGCTACACCCGGTGAGTCAGGTACGCCTAAAATTGATACTTTTGCTTCATCACGGTTAAACGCAATTCCCGACACTGCGGCTTGTTCCATAGTGTTCGATTCCTCATCCAAACTTATCAATGTACCTGGGCCATCTTTAAAGGTAGACAACACTCTTAAGGGAACGTTGTACTTACCGGCAAATTCCACGGCTCGTATTTGTAATACTTTTGAGCCGAGGCTGGCCATTTCTAACATTTCTTCAAATGTAATTCTTTCTAGGCGCTTAGCGCCATCCACTACGCGAGGGTCTGTTGTGTATACACCATCAACGTCGGTATAAATCTGGCATTCATCCGCTTTCAATGCTGCGGCCAGAGCGACGCCAGTTGTGTCTGACCCACCACGCCCTAGGGTGGTGATGTTTCCATCACCATCGACGCCCTGAAAGCCTGCAACAACGACCACTCGACCCTGGGCTAGGTCGGCTTTCATTTTCTCAATGTCGATCTCTTGAATTCGTGCTTTAGTATGCGAATTATCCGTCAATATACGCACTTGGCTGCCGGTATAGGAGCGAGCTTTATATCCCAGGTTTTTTAACGCCATAGACAGTAGGGCGATAGTAACCTGCTCTCCGGTGGAGACCAATACATCCATTTCACGAGCATCTGGGGTAGACTGAATCTCGCCTGCTAGAGCGATTAGTTTATTTGTTTCACCACTCATCGCGGAAACGGTTACGACAATATCATGACCTTGATCACGAAATTTTGCCACTTTCATCGCAACATTTTTAATTTTTTCAGTTGTACCTACCGAGGTACCCCCATATTTTTGAACAATAAGCCCCATATACGTGTTCTATTCCTACAAGTTCCAGTCTGGCCCCTATAAAAGGGCGCCAATTAAACACCAGATTCTCTCAAAAGTTAACCACTATGACAAAATCTTATGAAATAAGTTTCTTAAACGGACAGTTGATCCTTTATCCAAGGAATAAGGTTAACTAGGGCGCCGGGGAGCGCATTTTGATCCGTCCCACCGCCTTGAGCCATGTCTGGGCGCCCGCCACCTTTGCCTCCAACTTGAGAAGCGAGGTGCTTAATAATATCGCCTGCTTTAATTTTTGATGTCGCGTCTTTGCTTACTCCTGCAATCAGGTTTACTTTACCTTCTGTCCCCGTACCCAAAACAACAATTGATGTACCCAATTTGTTTTTAAGTTGATCCATGGTATCACGAAGAGATTTCGGATCGGCACCTCCTATTAATTTACACAGTATTTTAATTCCGCTAATTTCTTCAGCTTCTTTTAACCAGTCGTCCGCAGAAGCGGCGGCTAATTTACCTTTTATGGCATCTAAATCTTTTTCTAGTTGCCGGTTTTGCTGTACTAAATATTCGAGTTTTTCTGCTAGTTGCCCAGGTTTGCTTTTAATAGCCGATGCAGCTTGCTTAACTAATTTATCTAGGTCAATAAAGTTGTCTAACGCTTTTTTACCTGTTAGACCTTCTATTCGACGGATGCCAGCAGCAATTCCAGACTCAGAAATTATACGCATTAAACCTATATCACCTGTACGGGTAGCGTGAGTCCCACCGCACAGTTCTACTGAAAAGCTATTTTCTCCCATTGAAAGAACACGCACGGAGTCTCCGTATTTTTCACCGAACAGTGCCATTGCGCCAGAAGTTTTGGCTTCTTCCATAGTGCAAATTTCAGTTTTCACTTGGGTATTTGCCCGAATTTGGTCATTGACTAGGGTTTCAATTTCGATAAGTTGTTCGGGCGTCACTGCTTCGAAGTGAGAGAAGTCAAAACGAAGTTTTTCTGAGTCCACTAGAGAACCTTTTTGGGTTACATGTTCACCCAGTACTTTACGCAGTGAGGCATGAAGTAGGTGGGTGGCGGAGTGGTTAAGTTTTGTTGCTTGACGTACAGCAGTATCAACTTCTGCTTCAACTGTATCAGAAAGTGAGATTTGACCATTGATGACTTTACCGAGATGAATATGGTTGGCTCCACTTTTCTGACAGTCACGAACTTCAAAGCAGGAGGAGCCTACTCTTAGGTAGCCGGTATCGCCAACCTGACCACCAGATTCTGCATAGAATGGAGTTTGCGTTAGAACAATAGCGCCCCCTTCACCTTCTTTAAGAAGTTCAGTTTTTTTTTCACCTTTAATCAGTGCGGCAATATCACACTTGCGATTTAATTGAGTGTAGCCAATAAATTCTGTGCTGCCTTCAAGTTCGATTGAGTCAGTATAATCAATTTTGAAACTTCCCGACGCTCTCGCTCGCTCTTTTTGAGCGGCCATTAGCTTTTCATACCCATCAATATCTAAAGTAAGGTTGCGCTCTCTGGCAATGTCGTTGGTTAGGTCAACAGGGAAACCGTAGGTATCGTAGAGTGTGAAAACCGCTTCACCGGAAATAATGCTGCCTTTTAGGTCTGCTAAGTTTTGTTCCAAGACAGCCATGCCTTTGTCTAAGGTCCGTGCAAATTGTTCTTCTTCCATTAATAGCACTTTTTCAATTTGAGCTTGGCGTTCTTTTAATTCTGGGTAGGCATCTCCCATTTGTTCGACAAGTGCCGCCACGAGTGAGCTGAAAAAGTATTGTTTCTGTCCCAGTTTATTTCCGTGACGAATGGCACGGCGGATAATTCGGCGCAGTACGTAGCCGCGACCTTCATTAGATGGCATGACGCCATCGCTGACTAAAAAGGCGCATGAACGAATATGGTCCGCAATAACACGTAAAGATTTTTCTTCTAGGTCTGTTGCTTCTGTCGCTTTGGCTGCGGCTTTTAGTAGAGCTTGAAATATATCTATTTCGTAGTTGCTATGCACTTTTTGCATTACAGCCGCAATACGTTCCAAGCCCATGCCCGTATCAACAGAAGGTTTGGGTAGTGGAGCTAGGGAACCGTCTGTTTGACGCTCATATTGCATAAAGACTAGGTTCCAGATCTCTATGTACCTATCTAGGTCATCGTTTTTACTTCCTGGGGGGCCGCCGGGAATATCTTCTCCGTGGTCATAAAAAATTTCAGAGCATGGGCCACAGGGGCCTGTATCACCCATTTGCCAAAAGTTGTCTTCGTCTAAACGAGAAAAGCGCTCTGGACTGATGCCTACTTCTTTTTGCCAAATATCGGCGGCTTCATCATCGGAAATATGGACGGTAACCCATAGGCGTTCTGGAGGAAGCGCCAATACTTCGGTTAAAAATTCCCAGGCATATTTAATTGCATTGCGTTTGAAGTAGTCTCCAAAGCTAAAATTCCCAAGCATTTCGAAGAAGGTGTGGTGTCGAGCAGTGTAGCCTACGTTTTCAAGGTCATTATGTTTGCCGCCTGCGCGAACACAGCGCTGGGAACTCGCGGCGGCGGTATATGAACGTTTGTCCACACCGAGAAAGACGTCTTTAAACTGTACCATTCCTGCATTCGTAAAAAGTAACGTAGGGTCGTTCCCTGGAATAAGAGAGCTACTGGTTACGGGAGTATGGCCTTTTGTTTCAAAAAATGTTAAAAAAGCATCGCGTATTTCTGCGCTTTTCATAATGTATTCCAAATTCAACTTATTTCTTCTGCGAATGTGCGCTTAGGGCTATGGAGTTGATCAAGTTATAGTTTTATAAGGTTGATCGAGTTATTTAGGACATTCCCAGCGAACCTTCAGAAAAGGTTTTATTTGCCAAGATGTGTAGGTGTAGGTGAAAAACCGTTTGGCCTGCTGCCTCTCCATTATTAATCACGACTCGAAAGGCTTCATCGATTCCAAGCTGCCGGGCAATATCTCCTACTTTAAGCATGATGTGCCCAAGTAATGCTTTATCTTCCTCGGTGGCTTCGACTAAACGGGGTATTGGCTTGCGAGGGATAATTAAGACATGGGTAGGCGCTTGGGGACTGATGTCTTTTATGCAAATACACTGGTCGTCTTCGTAGACTTTATCGGTGGGAATATCCCCATTTATTATTTTAGTGAATAGCGTTTCTTCTGACATGAGTGGCCTTTAAGCTTTTATTTATACTAGTTTAGGGCTAGAACTCAGCCGTTCTTTTTCATCCAAGCTCAATTCACGAGCTTCACCTTCAAGCATAACGGGAATGCCGTCTTTTATGGGGTAAGCTAGACCACTAACAGAACACAGTAGCTCTTGACCTTCTTTATCGTAGGTTAATGGTGCTTTGCTAACAGGGCAAACTAATATGCTGAGCAGTTTTTGATCGATCATTTTTACGCCAGGTTGCTGTCTTTATCGTAGTGTGTGGTGGGATTTTACACTGAGGGTGTACCTTTGTCTCTACCGGATAAAGGCTCAATGTTTCAAGGGCTATTTTTTTGGGGCAAGACGAGCATTGGATCAAGTCTCTGATTGTACCAGTTCATTCTCCAATCTAAGTGGGGGCCGGTAACACGGCCTGTGGCGCCTACTTCGGCAATTTCTTGGCCCTGTTGAATAACCTGCCCTTCTTTGACGTAAATTTTATTGAGGTGAATAAAGGTAGATGTGAGGCCATATCCGTGGTCCACCACCAGGGTTCCTCCTGAGTAATACATATCTGGGTAAGCCAACCGAACCTTTCCGGGAGCAGGTGCAATTATTATCTTTCCTATAGGGCCGGCAATGTCTAATCCATAGTGAGGTCTTTTAGGTACGCCATTAAATATTCTCTGACTGCCATATACTCCTGTGACCTTTCCATTTAACGGCCAAATAAACCCTTTTTTAAAGTCTTCTTGTTTACGTAGATGTTGCCTTGATTGCCAGACTTGCGCCGCTTCTCTTTTTATTCGAGCTTGAACTGATTTGGGAGGTGTAACGTATTTTTTCTCTACACCATCAATTCGCTGAGTAGTGTATTGGCGTTGTTGAACGTCATAGGCTAAGTTCTGGCTGATAGCGTTTACTGTAAGCGATATTTCTATCTTCGGTGGTACATCCCGACCAATGCCAAAGATAAATTCACCTTTAGAGTTTACATAAACCTCCTTTCCGAGTATTTCTATTTGGGTTCCCGGTGTGACTTTTCCATGCACTAAACCTCCTTGAATTAAAGGGTCAAGGAAGGTTATTGTAGGTTGTTGTTCAACGGCAAGTAACGATGATGATTGAATTAAAGTAATTAAACCAACTGCAACAAAAACGATTTTAGCATTTGCTAAAACCGTTTTTGATATTTCTTTCAGATAAAAAAATATATTTAGACCAAGTTTATAAAGAAGTCTGTATATTTCCATCGTCAATAAGTTGTTGAATAATTTGTTGATCGTTTGCTCCTAATAAGGTCAAATCCACACCAGCTAATACTATATCCATATTAGCTCCTGATCCATCGCCATCTACATCAATTGAGATTGTTGTGTCGGAGCCATCGGAAGATACATCGAGGTATGCGTCTAGTGTCGCCGCATCCAAACTTTCCCCTGTAAGTATGTCAGCTAAATCTAAAATATCGCCGCCAATACCTTGGGTAAAGTCTAGTATTGTGTCTGTGGTTGCAATGGTTCCCTCATCTCCTGCATTCCACGCGAAGGTATCCGAACCTGCATTACCCAGTAGAATATCTTCACCTGCGCCACCAATAAGTAAGTCATTACCTTCCCCTCCAGCAATAAAGTCATTTTGGACATAGTCATAACTTGGATCAGAATCTAACATGACTGTCGTTAGGTCACTGGATGTACTGCCCTCATCCGTAACGCTGTAACGTATTTCACGAGGGTCGTTACCTAGCCCCTCGTCATTGCCCAACCTTACCGCAGATAAAATTTCTTGGTACTCACTAATGGTTGCCAATCCATTTAGTTCAAGAACTTTTGTTGTTTCGTCGTAGGTAAGAGTAATGCCATAGCTTGCTGCTAAACTTTCCGTTGTACTCTCTGCGAATAAATAATCTCCCGTACGCCCTTCACCAATAATGACTTCAGCACTTATTAGGTTTTGACTGTCATCCACAATAGTTAATGATGAGTTGATTTCACTGTAACGAGTCACTTCGTCAATTGAGACTGCAATAACGGCATCTAGCAAATCCCAATCGATTACTGTGTAAGGGCCTTCCGTTAAGTCTTCAAACCCTATTACAAGAGTTGACGAGTCCGCACCATCAATTCCAGAGCTAACACGCGACAAGCCACCAGGGTTAAGAGATGCATCGTGTGTATGAAATGTATTTTGAAGTTCGGTACGGCTACCACTTGGGTTGTTTTCGTCTCCAGCGGAATAGTAAACAAGCGTAACACCTACATCACCTACTACTGCGGGGTTTCCGTCAGCATTTTCAAAGCGAAATACACCTGTGCCTGCTAGGAAGTCATCAATATCATCTTGGTGCCTCCAACCTGCGTAGGCATCTTGAACAAGAAAGAACCCAATATTTTCGGCAGATACATTTTCCAGTAAGATATTAGAGCCAATTATTGTTGGGTCTTCGGTATCTTCCCAAAGAATATCAACACCTGAAATATTCCCATCTGCATCAATGGTATACCAGCCAATAACATTGTGAAAACCAGCAGATTCCGCACGGAACTCCACATTTATATTTACTGTTGAAGTTAAGTTTAAGTTAGATGGATCGACTCCATTTGCATCTTCAGGGCCATCTCCTGGAGTATTGGGGAACGGGTCACCCACAAATTCTACGGGCTCTACCTCTACAACTTCGGTAATAGTGCTATTTATGACGGAGACTTCGGGAGCCTCATCTTCATTATCGACGGTAACAGATATATTTTGTAAATCTGATAGGTTTCCTTCACCATCGTCTGTTGCTGTAATTGTTACGTTGTAAATACCATCGGCTCCAACATCGGCTGGAGATTCAAAATCCTGACCACTGGTAAAACGTAAATTACCCGCTGTATCGATTTCAAATAATGCCGAATCATCACCACTTAGGGTATAGGTAATGTTATCGTTTTCCGCATCGGTTGCTGCGTAGTTACCTATTACCGCTGTTGAATTTTCATTGATATTTATAGTGGTATCCGTCCCCAGTACAGGTGCGGTGTTTTCAATAATATTACTGACTGAAACGGTAACTGTTTGCGAATCGGATAAACCGCCTTCGCCATTATCTGTGGCCGTAACAATGACTTCATAAGGGCCAGTTTCTCCGGCGTCGTAATCTGGTGCGGTTATAAAACTTAATTCGCCATTGCCATCAATTTGAAATAAAGATGAATCAGCACCCGAGAGTGAATAGGTAAGGTCATCACCTTCAGCGTCGGTTGCAGCGTAGGTTCCGACTGTTGTTTCGTTTTCCGCAATAGTTGCGGAAGTATCTGCACCTAATACAGGCGCGGTGTTTTCAATTACATTTGAAACGCTAACCGTTACGGTTTGGGAATCGGATAAGCCACCTTCACCATTATCTGTAGCGGTTACAATAACTTCGTATGGGCCGGTTTCTCCCGCATCATAATCTGGTGCGGTAATAAAACTAAGCTCACCATTACCGTCAATTTGGAATAAAGTTGAATCAGCACCGGATAAAGAATAAGTAAGGTCATCACCTTCAGTATCGGTCGCAGCATAGGTGCCTACTGCCGTAGAGTTTTCTACAACGGTTGCAGAGGTATCTGCACCTAAGACAGGCGCGGTATTTTCAATTACATTTGAAACGCTAACCGTTACGGTTTGGGAATCCGATAAACTACCTTCACCATTATCTGTTGCGGTAACAATAACTTCGTACGGGCCGGTTTCTCCGGCGTCGTAATCTGGTGCGGTTATAAAACTAAGCTCACCATTTGCATTAATTTGGAATAAACCAGAATCGGTGCCAGATAAAGAATAAGTAAGATCATCGCCTTCAGCGTCAGTTGCGGCATATGTACCAACTGTCGTTTCATTCTCTGCAACCGTTGCAGAGGTGTCGGCGCCTAGTACAGGCGCTGTATTTTCAATAACATTACTGACTGAAACCGTTACCGTTTGCGAATCAGATAAGCCACCTTCACCATTATCTGTGGCTGTAACAATAACTTCGTATGGGCCGGTTTCTCCCGCATCATAATCTGGTGCAGTAATAAAACTTAATTCGCCATTTGAATCAATCTGGAATAATGCTGAATCAGCGCCTGATAGAGAGTAAGCAACATCATCACCTTCAGCATCGGTTGCGGCATAAGTGCCTACACTCGTAGAGTTTTCTATAACGGTTGCAGAGGTATCTGCACCTAATACAGGCGCGGTATTTTCAATTACATTTGAAACGCTAACCGTTACGGTTTGGGAATCAGATAAACCGCCTTCGCCATTATCCGTAGCCGTTACAATAACTTCGTAAGGGCCGGTTTCTCCGGCATCGTAATCTGGGGCGGTTATAAAACTTAATTCACCATTTGAACCAATCTGGAATAACGCTGAATCAGCACCGGATAAAGAATAAGTAAGATCATCCGCTTCAGCATCGGTTGCAGCATAGGTGCCTACTGCCGTAGAGTTTTCTACAACGGTTGCAGAGGTATCTGCACCTAAGACTGGTGCAGTATTTTCAATTACATTTGAAACATTAACCGTTACGGTTTGTGTATCAGATAAACCACCTTCACCATTATCGGTTGCCGTAACAATAACTTCGTATGGGCCGGTTTCTCCCGCATCATAATCTGGTGCGGTAATAAAACTAAGCTCACCATTACCGTCAATTTGGAATAAAGTTGAATCAGCACCGGATAAAGAATAAGTAAGGTCATCGCCTTCTGCATCAGTTGCGGCATAGGTTCCAACTGTTGTTTCGTTTTCCGCAACAATTGCAGAAGTATCTGCACCTAGTACCGGAGCGGTATTTTCAATTACATTTGAAACATTAATAGTAACAGTTTGTGAATCCGATAAACCACCCTCACCATTATCTGTAGCTGTAACTACTACTTCATAAGGGCCAGTTTCTCCGGCGTCGTAATCCGGTGCGGTTATAAAACTTAATTCACCGTTACCATCAATCTGGAATAAAGCTGAATCAGCACCGGATAAGGAATAAGTAAGATCATCGCCTTCAGCGTCGGTCGCAGCGTAGGTGCCTACACTTGTAGAGTTTTCAACAATAATCGCAGAGGTATCCGCACCTAGTACAGGCGCTGTATTTTCAATAACATTACTGACTGAAACCGTTACCGTTTGCGAATCGGATAAGCCACCTTCACCATTATCGGTTGCCGTAACAATAACTTCGTACGGGCCGGTTTCTCCGGCATCGTAATCTGGGGCAGTTATAAAACTTAATTCACCATTTGCATCAATCTGGAATAAGCTTGAATCAGTGCCGGATAAAGAATAGGTAAGGTCATCGCCTTCAGCGTCAGTTGCGGCATATGTACCAACTGTCGTTTCATTCTCTGCAACCGTTGCAGAGGTGTCGGCGCCTAGTACAGGCGCTGTATTTTCAATAACATTACTGACTGAAACCGTTACTGTTTGCGAATCAGATAAACCACCTTCACCATTATCTGTGGCTGTAACTACTACTTCATAAGGGCCAGTTTCTCCGGCGTCGTAATCCGGTGCGGTAATAAAGCTTAATTCACCATTACCATCAATTTGGAATAAGCTTGAATCAGCACCGGATAAAGAATAAGTAAGATCATCGCCTTCAGCGTCAGTTGCGGCATATGTACCAACTGTCGTTTCATTCTCTGCAACCGTTGCAGAGGTGTCGGCGCCTAGTACAGGCGCTGTATTTTCAATAACATTACTGACTGAAACCGTTACTGTTTGCGAATCAGATAAACCACCTTCACCATTATCTGTGGCTGTAACTACTACTTCATAAGGGCCAGTTTCTCCGGCGTCGTAATCCGGTGCAACTATAAAACTTAATTCACCATTTGAACCAATCTGGAATAACGCTGAATCGGCGCCGGATAAGGAATAAGTAAGATCATCTGCTTCAGCGTCGGTTGCAGCATAGGTTCCTACTGCCGTAGAGTTTTCTACAACGGATGTGGAAGTATCTGCTCCAAGGACTGGTGCGGTATTTTCAATAATATTACTAACTGAAACGGTTACCGTTTGCGAATCGGATAAACCACCTTCGCCATTATCGGTTGCGGTTACAATAACTTCGTATGGGCCGGTTTCTCCCGCATCATAATCTGGTGCGGTAATAAAACTAAGCTCACCATTACCGTCAATTTGGAATAATGCTGAATCAGCGCCTGATAGAGAGTAAGCAACATCATCACCTTCAGCATCGGTTGCGGCATAAGTGCCTACACTCGTAGAGTTTTCTATAACGGTTGCAGAGGTATCTGCACCTAACACAGGCGCGGTATTTTCAATTACATTTGAAACGCTAACCGTTACGGTTTGGGAATCAGATAAACCGCCTTCGCCATTATCCGTAGCCGTTACAATAACTTCGTAAGGGCCGGTTTCTCCGGCATCGTAATCTGGGGCGGTTATAAAACTTAATTCACCATTTGAACCAATCTGGAATAACGCTGAATCAGCACCGGATAAAGAATAAGTAAGATCATCCGCTTCAGCATCGGTTGCAGCATAGGTGCCTACTGCCGTAGAGTTTTCTACAACGGTTGCAGAGGTATCTGCACCTAAGACTGGTGCAGTATTTTCAATTACATTTGAAACATTAACCGTTACGGTTTGTGTATCAGATAAACCACCTTCGCCATTATCCGTTGCCGTAACGATGACTTCATACGGGCCGGTTTCTCCTGCATCATAATCCGGCGCGGCAATAAAACTCAGTTCACCATTACCATCAATCTGGAATAAAGCTGAATCAGCGCCCGATAAGGAATAAGCAAGATCATCCCCTTCAGCATCGGTCGCTGCATAAGTGCCTACATTCGTAGAATTTTCAGCAACAATTGCAGAAGTATCTGCACCTAATACAGGAGCGGTATTTTCAATTACATTTGAAACATTAACCGTTATGGTTTGGGAATCCGATAAACTACCTTCACCATTATCTGTTGCCGTAACCACGACTTCATACGGGCCTGTTTCTCCGGCATCATAATCCGGCGCGGCAATAAAACTCAGTTCACCATTACCATCAATCTGGAATAAAGCTGAATCAGCGCCCGATAAGGAATAAGCAAGATCATCCCCTTCAGCATCGGTCGCTGCATAAGTGCCTACATTCGTAGAATTTTCAGCAACAATTGCAGAAGTATCTGCGCCTAATACAGGAGCGGTATTTTCAATTACATTTGAAACATTAACCGTTATGGTTTGGGAATCCGATAAACTACCTTCACCATTATCTGTTGCCGTAACCACGACTTCATACGGGCCTGTTTCTCCGGCATCATAATCCGGTGCGGCAATAAAACTCAGTTCACCATTTGCATCAATCTGGAACAAACCTGAATCAACACCTGATAAAGAATAAGTAATATCGTCACTTTCTGCATCAGTAGCCGCGTAGGTTCCAACTGTTGTTTCATTCTCAGCAATACTTGCGGAAGTATCTGCACCCAGTACCGGAGCGGTATTTTCAATTACATTTGAAACATTAACCGTTACGGTTTGAGAATCAGATAAACTACCTTCGCCATTATCTGTTGCGGTAACGATGACTTCGTAAGGTCCCGTTTCTCCTGCATCATAATCCGGTGCAGTTATAAAACTAAGCTCACCATTTGCATTAATTTGGAATAAACCAGAATCGGCGCCCGAGAGTGAATAAGCAATGTCGTCACTTTCTGCATCGGTTGCTGCATAAGTACCTACCGTTGTAGAGCTTTCCACAACCGTTACGGAGGTATCTGCACCCAATACTGGTGCCGTATTTTCAATTACATTTGAAACATTAACCGTTACGGTTTGTGAATCGGACAAACCACCTTCGCCATTATCGGTTGCCGTAACAATAACTTCGTACGGGCCCGTTTCTCCCGCGTCGTAATCCGGGGCAATTATAAAACTTAATTCACCATTACCATCAATCTGGAATAAAGCTGAATCAACACCTGATAAAGAATAAGTAAGATCATCATTTTCCGAATCAGTAGCCGCATAAGTACCAACTGTTGCTTCATTTTCTACAACGGTTGCGGAAGTATCTGCACCTAAAACAGGTGCGGTGTTTTCAATTACATTTGAAACATTAACCGTTACGGTTTGTGAATCGGACAAACCACCTTCGCCATTATCTGTTGCGGTAACCACGACTTCATACGGGCCGGTTTCTCCTGCATCATAATCCGGTGCAGTTATAAAACTAAGCTCACCATTTGCATTAATTTGGAATAAACCGGAATCAGCACCCGACAGTGAATAAGCAATATCATCGTTTTCAGCATCAGTTGCTGCGTAGGTGCCTACTGCTGTTTCATTTTCTGCAATAATTGCAGAGGTATCTGCACCCAATGCAGGTGCGGTATTTTCAACAATATTACTGACTGAGACGGTAATAGTTTGAGAATCCGATAAACCACCTTCACCATTATCTGTTGCAGTAACAATAACTTCGTACGGGCCGGTTTCTCCGGCGTCGTAATCGGGAGCCGTAATAAAGCTCAGTTCACCATTTGTATCGATTTGGAATAAAGCTGAATCTGCACCGGATAAGGAATAAGCAAGATCATCGCCTTCAGCATCGGTTGCTGCATAAGTACCAACCGTTGTTTCATTTTCCACAACTATTGCAGAAGTATCTGCACCCAGTACCGGAGCGGTATTTTCAATTACATTTGAAACATTAACCGTTATGGTTTGGGAATCCGATAAACTATCTTCACCATTATCTGTTGCCGTAACCACGACTTCATACGGGCCTGTTTCCCCTGCATCATAATCTGGCGCAGTTATAAAGCTAAGTTCACCATTTACATCGATTTGAAATAAACCGGAATCAGCGCCGGATAAAGAGTAAGTAATATCATCGCCTTCGGCATCGGTTGCCGCATAGGTGCCTACAGATGTAGAGTTTTCTGCAATGGTTGCAGAGGTATCTGCACCCAATACTGGTGCTGTATTTTCGATAATATTGCTGACTGAAACAATCACCGTTTGAGAATCCGATAAACCACCTTCACCATTATCTGTTGCCGTAACAGTGACTTCATATGGACCCGTTTCGCCTGCATCATAATCGGGAGCAGTTATAAAGCTAAGTTCACCATTTGCATCGATTTGGAATAAACCGGAATCAGCGCCGGATAAGGAATAAGCAAGATCATCCCCTTCAGCATCTGTCGCTGTATAAGTGCCTACATTCGTAGAATTTTCAGCAACAATTGCAGAAGTATCTGCACCCAGTACCGGAGCGGTATTTTCAATTACATTTGAAACATTAACCGTTATGGTTTGGGAATCCGATAAACCACCTTCACCATTATCTGTTGCAGTAACAATAACTTCATACGGGCCGGTTTCTCCGGCGTCGTAATCTGGAGCGGTTATAAAACTAAGCTCACCATTTGCATTAATTTGGAATAAACCGGAATCAGCACCCGACAGTGAATAAGCAATATCATCGTTTTCAGCATCAGTTGCTGCGTAGGTGCCTACTGCTGTTTCATTTTCTGCAATAATTGCAGAGGTATCTGCACCCAATGCAGGTGCGGTATTTTCAACAATATTACTGACTGAGACGGTAATAGTTTGAGAATCCGATAAACCACCTTCACCATTATCTGTTGCAGTAACAATAACTTCGTACGGGCCGGTTTCTCCGGCGTCGTAATCGGGAGCCGTAATAAAGCTCAGTTCACCATTTGTATCGATTTGGAATAACGCTGAATCTGCACCAGATAAAGAATAAGTAAGATCATCACCTTCTGCATCGGTTGCGGCATAAGTGCCTACACTCGTAGAGTTTTCTACAACGGTTGCAGAGGTATCGGCACCTAAGATAGGTGCGGTGTTTTCAATTACATTACTAACTGAAACCGTTACCGTTTGTGAATCCGATAAACCACCCTCGCCATTATCTGTAGCGGTTACAATCACTTCATAAGGGCCAGTTTCTCCGGCATCGTAATCTGGTGCGGTTATAAAACTTAATTCGCCATTTGAATCAATCTGGAATAACGCTGAATCGGCGCCGGATAAGGAATAAGTAAGATCATCTGCTTCAGCGTCGGTTGCAGCATAGGTTCCTACTGCCGTAGAGTTTTCTACAACGGATGTGGAAGTATCTGCTCCAAGGACTGGTGCGGTATTTTCAATAATATTACTAACTGAAACCGTTACCGTTTGTGAATCGGATAAACCACTCTCACCATTATCCGTAGCCGTTACAATAACTTCGTATGGGCCGGTTTCTCCTGCGTCGTAATCTGGTGCAACTATAAAACTTAATTCACCATTTGCATCAACCTGGAATAAAGCTGAATCTGCACCGGATAAGGAATAGGTAAGGCCATCGCCTTCTGCATCGGTCGCGGCATAGGTTCCAACTGTTGTTTCATTTTCAGCAATCGTTGCGGAAGTATCTGCACCTAATACAGGCGCGGTGTTTTCAATTACATTTGAAACGCTAACCGTTACGGTTTGGGAATCGGATAAAGTCCCTTCGCCATTATCTGTTGCGGTAACGATGACTTCATATGGACCCGTTTCACCTGCGTCATAATCCGGGGCGGTTATAAAACTAAGCTCACCGTTAGCATCAATCTGGAACAAACCTGAATCAACACCTGATAAAGAATAGGTAAGATCATCCCTTTCAGCATCCGTTGCGGCATAAGTGCCAACGGTTGTTTCATTTTCCGCAATAGTTGCGGAAGTATCTGCACCTAATACAGGCGCGGTGTTTTCAATAATATTACTGACTGAAACCGTTACCGTTTGTGAATCGGATAAACCACCTTCACTATTATCTGTAGCGGTTACAATGACTTCGTACGGGCCGGTTTCACCTGCATCATAATCTGGGGCAGTTATAAAACTTAATTCACCGTTACCATCAATTTGGAATAAGCTTGAATCAGTGCCGGATAAAGAATAAGTAAGATCATCGCCTTCAGCATCCGTCGCAGCATAGGTTCCAACGGTTGTTTCATTCTCTGCAACTATTGCGGAAGTATCTGCACTTAAAACCGGAGCAGTATTTTCAATTACATTACTGACTGAAACGGTAACTGTTTGAGAATCGGATAAACCGCCTTCGCCATTATCGGTTGCGGTTACAATAACTTCGTACGGGCCGGTTTCTCCTGCATCATAATCCGGTGCGGTAATAAAACTCAATTCGCCATTTGCATCAATCTGGAACAAACTTGAATCAGCGCCTGATAGAGAGTAAGCAACATCATCGCCTTCAGCATCAGTTGCTGCGTAGGTGCCTACTGCTGTTTCATTTTCTGCAATAATTGCAGAGGTATCTGCACCTAATGCCGGGGCGGCATTTTCAACAATATTACTGACTGAAACGGTTACCGTTTGTGAATCCGATAAGCCACCTTCACCATTATCTGTGGCTGTAACAATAACTTCGTATGGGCCGGTTTCTCCTGCGTCGTAATCTGGTGCAACTATAAAACTTAATTCACCATTTGAATCAATCTGGAATAACGCTGAATCAGCACCGGATAAAGAATAAGTAAGATCATCCGCTTCAGCATCCGTTGCGGCATAAGTGCCTACACTTGTAGAGTTTTCTGCAACGGTTGCAGAGGTATCTGCACCTAGTACCGGAGCGGTATTTTCAATTACATTTGAAACATTAATAGTAACGGTTTGTGAATCGGATAAACCACCTTCGCCATTATCGGTTGCGGTTACAATAACTTCGTATGGGCCGGTTTCTCCTGCATCATAATCTGGTGCAACTATAAAACTTAATTCACCATTTGAATCAACCTGGAATAACGCTGAATCAGCACCGGATAAAGAATAAGTAAGGTCATCCGCTTCAGCATCCGTTGCTGCATAGGTTCCAACTGTTGTTTCATTTTCCACAACTATTGCGGAAGTGTCTGCACCTAGTACCGGAGCGATATTTTCAATTACGTTTGAAACATTAACCGTTACGGTTTGTGAATCGGATAAACCGCCTTCACCATTATCGGTTGCGGTTACAATAACTTCGTATGGGCCGGTTTCTCCGGCGTCGTAATCGGGAGCCGTAATAAAGCTAAGTTCACCATTTGCATCGATTTGGAATAAACCGGAATCAGCGCCGGATAAGGAATAGGTAAGGCCATCGCCTTCAGCATCGGTTCCAGCGTAGGTGCCTACTGCCGTGGAGTTTTCTGCAACGGTTGCGGAAGTATCTGCACCTAAGACAGGTGCGGTATTTTCAATTACATTTGAAACACTAACGGTAACTGTTTGCGAATCCGATAAACCGCCTTCGCCATTATCGGTAGCGGTTACAATAACTTCGTACGGGCCGGTTTCTCCTGCATCATAATCTGGTGCAACTATAAAACTTAATTCACCATTTGAATCAACCTGGAACAAACTTGAATCAGCGCCTGATAGAGAGTAAGCAACATCATCACCTTCAGCATCCGTTGCTGCATAGGTTCCGACTGTTGTTTCGTTTTCCGCAATAGTTGCGGAAGTATCTGCACCTAAGACAGGCGCGGTATTTTCAATTACATTTGAAACACTAACGGTAACTGTTTGCGAATCGGATAAACCACCTTCACCATTATCTGTGGCTGTAACTACTACTTCATAAGGGCCAGTTTCTCCGGCGTCGTAATCCGGCGCAGTAATAAAGCTTAATTCACCATTACCATCAATTTGGAATAAGCTTGAATCAGTGCCGGATAAAGAATAGGTAAGGTCATCGCCTTCAGCGTCAGTTGCGGCATATGTACCAACTGTTGTTTCGTTTTCAGCAATGGTTGCGGAAGTATCTGCACCTAATACCGGCGCAGTATTTTCAATTTCGTTTGAAACACTGACAATAATGGTTTGCGAATCGGATAAACCGCCTTCACCATTATCCGTTGCCGTAATAATGACTTCATAAGGACCTATTTCACCTGCATCATAATCTGGCACGGTAACAAAACTTAATTCACCATTGCCATCAATCTGAAACAAACCTGAATCAGCACCTGATAAGGAATAAGTAATATCGTTGTTTTCAGAGTCAGTCGCAGTATAAGTGCCCACTGTCGTTTCGTTTTCTGCAACAGTTGCGGAAGTATCCGCTCCTAATACTGGGGCGGTGTTTTCGATTTCGTTTGAAATACTGACAGTAATAGTTTGTGAATCGGATAAGCTACCTTCGCCATTATCGGTTGCGGTTACAATAACTTCATACGGGCCGGTTTCTCCGGCGTCGTAATCCGGCGCAGTAATAAAACTCAGTTCACCATTACCATCAATTTGGAATAAAGATGAATCTGTGCCTGATAGGGAATAAGTAAGACCATCGCCTTCGGTATCCGTTGCTGCGTAAGTACCCACTGTTGTTTCATTTTCAGCAATACTAACAGAGGTATCATCGCCTAAAGCTGGTATGGTATTTTCTACTACATTAGTTACATTGAGCTGAATATTTTGAGTGTCGGATGCACCTGTGGGGTCAGTAGCAATCACAGAAATTTCGAAAGGCCCTGCATTTGTTTCGTAATCTGGCGGTGCAATAAATGAAACTGTACCAAACTCATCAATAGAAAATAAATCAGCATCCTCTCCTGCTAGGGTGTAGGTTATCTCAGAAGAATCCAAGTCTTCTGCATTAAATAGCCCTACCAATACTTGACCTTCAGCAATATCAATTACTACATCGTCACCCAAGCTTGGGGCAATGTCATCTACATCTGAAATATTAATTACGATATTTTGTGTATCTTGTAAATTTCCATAACCATCGTCTGTCGCGGTTATGGTGATGTTATAGGGGCCCGTTTGACCTGAATCGTAATCAGGTGCGCTTATAAAGGATAAATTGCCTTGTTCATCGATAGTAAATAAAGAGGCGTCATCGCCACTCAGTGAATAGGTGATGCTGTTATCTTCTGAGTCCGTTGCAGAAAAATTTCCTACACTCACAATATTTTCTTCAACGGTTACTACCGCATCATCATCTAAAACAGGGGGGGTATTACCGACTAGTACATTTACCAACGCGAGGGAGGTTGAAACTCCACCGTTTCCATCTTCAACGGAGTAAGATATTAAATCTCTACCAATGAAATCATCGTTTGGTGTATAGGTTATGGTGTTATCTGCATTAATGGTAATAACGCCCTGACTCGCACTCACTGAAACAAAACTAAGTGTATCACCGTCAACGTCGTAATCGTTGGAGAGTAAATCAATCACTACTGGTTGGTTAACATCAGTAATAACCAAACCATCATTTACGGCAACAGGGTTATCATTAACAGGAGTTACGAAAAAATTAGCTGTATTTGTGACCGTACCACCATTACCATCATCTATTTCAAACGAGAGGGATACACTGCCATTCCAATTTTCTGAGGGCGTAAAAGTATAAGTGCCGTCCTCGTTTTCAGTTAATTCGCCTTCGCCACTTGCTATGGCTAAATTCACAATAGAGAGTGAATCACCGTCAATGTCTTCAGCTCCGGCTAAAAGCTGCTCTAATGAAAAAGTCAGCGGGCTTTCTTCAGCAATTTCTCCCAAATCAACCATAGAGTTAACGGTTGGTAGATCATTGACATTAAAAACTTGAATGGAAAAACTTGTTTCGATTGAATTGTTTTCAGAAACTGAGCTATCCGTTGCAATAACGGTTACTTCGTAAATACCACCGCTAGACAGTGCAGCAGAATTTGTAGGTACACCACTTAATATGCCTGTGGTTGTATCAAAGGAAACACCTTCGGGTAGTGATGAACCTGGAGCGATTTCGTAAGTTAGCGTTTGGTTTTCGTCTGAGTCAGCAAACGATTGAGATATGTCTACCGATATGGACTGATCTTGATCAACAGATATATTATCTATGCCCGTCGTTGTAGGACGGCTGTTAGTTGAATCTGGTTGTGAATAAACGGGAGGGGCGATAGCAATCCGCTCTAGGCCACTCGTTTCGAAACCACTTTCAGGGGTCACTTCTGCGGCTGTTCTCTCCAAGCGAACACCTTCAGCGCCAGAAGAACCACTAGAACCCAAATTAGTAAGCGTTTTTTCTGTTCCCGCAGCAGGAGAGGGCAATAGTTCTTCTAAGCTGGTTCCCTCTTCAATTGCTTGGGCGAGCATCTCGAAGCTAACGGCTTCATCCAAGCCATCATTTGACGTTATGCCACGAATCAAATCCAATAATTGCTGGTCAAGTGTAAGCTGCTGATCGTGGCCTATGCTTAAAGCTTCAGCCCCATCGATCTTCATAACAACTGCACTACTGCCCACGGAGACAATAGTATCGCCCGATTTTAATTCGCTACCCTGCCGAGCTAACCGTTTCACACCATTAGATGATAGAATAAAACTCTCACCCTGGACGCGAGCAACAGTTCCAATAACTTCACCACTTGTGTTTTTATCAGCCATATCTGTAACCTAAAATCTATGCAACCTTTGCTATACCAATATCGGCAAAATCCTCAATATTTCACTTCAAACCTTGCTACTCAGCCTCTTCCTGAGGAGTTGAACTAAAACTACCGACCAACGCCCCCGCCGCGTTTAATATTCGGTAGCTTGCATAAAGCCGGTCATATTGAGCGTTAGCGTAAGCACGCTCAGATTCAACCACTTCTGTTTCTGTATTCAATAGATCAAGAAGGGTGCGCTTACCTATATTAAATTGCTTTCCATAGGCGCTCTTTGTCGATTTCGCAGCTTTTACGTGCTGCTCCAAAAACTGCTTCTGGGCGGTCAGGGCCTCATAGGCACTCCACGATAAGCTCATACTCTCGGTAACTTGTCTACGTGATAAGTTTCGAATATCTTTTGCCTCTTCTATAAGATAGGCTGTTTGTTTACTTCTTGAACGGTTTTTTCCACCTTTGAATAAATCATAGGACAAACGAAGAGCTACCACAAAGTCATCATCTTCACCCTCAATAGTGCCAACGTTTTCATCCCAACGCTTATCCACTTCTATATTCAGCTTTGGCCAATAGGTACTTTTAGACGCTTTATGCTGGGCAATAGCCGCTTTCACGTCAGCCGAAGAGGATTTCACTGTAGGGTGTTTATCTAAAGCCATAGACAGGGCTTTTTCACGCGATTCTGGGAGGTTTTTAATGAGTTCTGGCTGAACCATATTTTCGAGGTTTGGGTAGAGTCCCACATGCCTAAAATAGTTGATTTGTGCATCGGCCAAGTTATTTTGCGCAACAACCATATTGGCATTGGCTAGAGCGAGACGTGCTGCTATTTGATCTAGGTCGGCCTTACTACCAACACCCGTTTCGTTACGAAGTTTCATCTGGTCATATATATTTTGGTGCTCCCAAAGGCTAGCTCGGGCCAAATCAAGCAGCTTAGCTTGCCTCAACACACTGATATAGGCTTCAGCCGTTTTCAGCGCAAGCATTTCGGCTGTCGCAAACTCCAGGTAGGACGCACTATCAAGCCGAGCTTTCTGACGATTAACCTCCGCAGACGTCGCAAAGCCATCAAAGAGAATTTGTCTGGCTTGTATACCAAACTCCCGCCTGTTGGCATCTCTCTCTTCGTTATCGGTTGCGGGGGCAGTTCTGGTCTCATGACCAATACCTGCATCAAGGCTTAAGCTAGGCATGTAACCTGAGCGCGCTTGCTTAACTTCATAACTCCGTGCAAGGCGTTCATTTTTTGCTGCTAATATTTCAGGGTTAGTTTCTAAAGTATGCAGCACTGCATCTTGTAAACTCATTGCGTTAACAGTACCAGCCATGATCCCCACAATAAGTAAGGTCCAACAAACGCTTAAACAGCTTCTCATTTTTTCTCCCAGAGCCCTGTTAATAGGTAATATTACGCGCCAAACACGAACAGGTCACAAAAACCTAACAATGTACTATAATTTTTTATTCTTAAAACATAAGCATAATATGCATATTTCAACTTATATGGTAGAAATACTGACACAGATACACACAAAACGTTTATATTACGTCGATAATTCCAATTTAATGGCAAAATTTGGACGAACGTACTTCTCAAGGCGCCAGAAAGCATTAACGTTCTCGTAAGGCCAGTTGTTTTGTTTTCAATATGGGCTTTAGGATGTAATCCAAGATTGTTTTTTTACCTGTTAATATATCGACACTCACAATCATTCCAGAAATAATTGGCAATTCGGTTCCATCTGGTCCTGTAAAAACTCTGTTGGTTTCCACTCTTACTAAATAAAAGCTATCCCCTTTTTCATCCACTATGGTGTCTGGACTGATATGCACCACTTCACCACTCAAGCCGCCCATGATAGAAAAATCATAAGCTGTAAACTTAACCTTTGCTTTTTGACCAGGATGCAAGAATGCGATGTCGGAAGGTCTAACTTTCGCTTCTATAAGCAAAATTTCTTCGCTGGGCACCACTTCTACCATATCCATACCGGGTTGGATCACACCTCCTATGGTTTTTACCAATAACCGTTTAACTGTTCCCGCTACAGGTGAACGAACTAGGGTTCTCTGGACTCGATCCGCCAAAGCGGAGCTTGTCTCGGTTAGACGTGCAAGCTCGTTAGTCACCTCATTGAGTTCTTCTCTCGCTTGCCGACGAAAAACCAAATATGCGTTGGCAAGCTTTTCCTTTGCTTCTTCTAAACTCGACCTAGCGCGTGGAAGCGCTAATTCTGCTGAACTAAGTTCGCCTTGAAGATCATTTACTTGACGCTCTAATCTAAGTAGTTCCACTTCGGAAATTGCTCCAGAATTTGCCAGCGGCCTAGTTAATTCAAGTTCTCTATTGAGCAGGTCAAAACTCCTTTTTAATTGCTCTTTTTTAGCCGTTAGTTCCGATACTTCCTGATTTTTTTGGGCCTCTTGCTGTTTAAGTACCGCCGTATTACTTTGCTGTTCTTGAAAACGCGATTTATAAAAAGCCTGCTCTTGAGCAACTAATTGCGGCGTCCACCGTTTACCCAAGGTATCAAACTCTCGGCCATCCGCTTCAGCTCGCAGTCTTTCCGATTTTATTTGCAATTGCTCTAGAGTAACGCTTGCCTCTCTAAGAGAAGAAGAAAAGCGCGTATCATCTATACGAAGTAGCTCTTGTCCACGCTCAACCGATTCCCCTTCAGAAACATAAAGCTCTGCAAGAATTCCACCTTCTAGATTTTGGATAACTTGTATATGTTGTGACGGAATAATTTTGCCTTCACCACGCGAAAATTCATCCAATTCCGCCCATGCAGCCCAGAGAAACAATGCACTAAAAAAAACAATAATCGCCCAAAGTAGCTGCCGTCCACCTTTCGGACTTTGTACTAAAATAGCCGCTCGCGCTGAAGATACATAGTCTAAATCCATTTTATTGGCTGAAACATCTAGTTTCACTTCTTGACTATTTTCCAGAAGAATATTCTTTATTTTTTTAAATTTGTATCGAAAGGATTTATGAAACACGGAGCTGCCCCTTTTTAAGTGCATCGAGAACAGTTTCTTTATTTCCATCGGCGATAATTTTTCCGTTATCCATAACAATTAACCTATCAACCAACTGCAATAAAGATGTTTTGTGAGTCACCATAATAAGCGTTTTGTCTTTCAATTCTTTCTTAAAGTTCGATAATAATTTAGCTTCACTGGTATTATCCATTGAAGATGTGGGTTCATCAAACAAACAAAGCTTAGGAGAATGGACTAGGCTACGTGCAATATTAATTGCTTGTCGTTGCCCTCCAGACAAGTTGTCCCCTCTCTCACCGACCTCTCGTTCGAAACCTTGTGGGTGTCTATTAACAAATTCCGTCACACCGGATAGTTCGGCAGCCCTTAGTATCTCTTTATCGTCTACGCCGCTTTTTCCATAAGCAATATTTGTGCTTATGCTTCCACTAAACAGCACAGAATCTTGAGGAACGTAAGCAATTTCGCAGCGCAAATCCGATGGGTCCAATTGCTTTATATCCACGCCGTCAATTAGTATCGTTCCAGACTTAGGCTGATATAATCCCAGGATAAGTTTTTGTAATGTAGATTTACCAGACCCAAGACGGCCTATTAACGCAACTTTTTCTCCAGGCTCTATTTTAAGCGAAACTTTGGAAATACAGGTTTGTTCTTCTCCTGGGTAGCTAAATTCAACCTCTTTAAATTCAATCCCGCCTTTTACAGATTCCCGCTTTACAAATACTCTATCGTGTTCACGCTCCTGGGGTTGAGTCACAATTTCTTCCAGTGAAGAAAGTGCTAACTTTGATTGTTGGTACTGCACAAGTAACCCCGCAACTTGGGCCAAGGGGGCTAATACTCGACCGACCAAAATAACGCAGGCAATAAGAGCACCCATAGTTAATTGATTATCTCGAATAAGATATACCCCGTAAATAACTACAGCGACGCCTCCTATCTGCTGCATAAACCCTGCAAACCCGGTGACATTGGTACTGATCATCCTCGATTTAAGTCCCCAATAGGATAACTGACCAACGGATGATTCCCAGCGACGCTGTACTTTCCCTTCCGCTGCAAGGGACTTGACCACTTCCAGATTGGATACGGACTCAACTAAGGTTGCATTTTTAAGTGCTGCTGAGGAAAACATGCGCAACACCGTGTTGTGTAAAAAATTTTGCGCAACAAGAGCCACACCAACAATAGCAGGAAGAATAAAAAGCGGCACCCATACCAGTGGCCCACCGATGTAGGAAATAACCAACAAGAATAAGATTACGAATGGCAGGTCCACTAAGGCGGTAACGGTTGAGGAGGTGATAAATTGCCTTACCGTTTCAAACTCGCGTAAACGACTGACAAAGGCCCCCACTGAAGAGGGGTGGTATTCATAACGAATTCCCAACACCCGCTCAAAGATATAGGAAGAAAGTAATACATCTGACTTTTTACCTGCAACTTCAATAAAATAGATACGCAAGGATTTAAGTATAAAGTCAAAAACATAAACAAATATGACTCCAATCGCCAATGCCCACAAGGTTTCTATCGCTTCGTTTGGCACAACTCGATCATAAACATTCATAACAAACAGTGGATTTGCCAAAGCAAACAAATTAATCATAAAAGAGGCAAGTAGCACATCTCGATAGATTTTCCAAGACTGCCCCAAGACACCCCAAAACCAGTGACCACCCTGCCCGCTTGATATTCCAGTTATTCTTTCTTCTAGTGCTGTGTCAACCTTTTTGGGACGGGTGAAAATGCAGTACCCAGTGTAGGCACTCTCCAATTCTTCTATAGCAATCTGTTCTTCTTCGTTTAGAAGGGGGAAATACACAATAGCGAATTGTCTCTCTCGATCTATTTTTTTTAATACCAAAGCATTGTTATTTTCAAGTAGCAGTATGACAGGAAGAACAAGCATCGATATCTCTGCTAACTGCCTCTCCAACACATTTGCTTTTAGACCAGCCCTTTTTGCCGCTCTAATAGCTAGTTCAGGCGTCAGTTTTCCGTTAACAAGAGGCAAACCAACGGTAAGAGCCGAATAGCTATAGGAAAGGTGTTCAGTGTCGGCAACATGTATAAGCGCCAACAGCAAAGGGTCTAAGCTCACTGGAACATCTGTCGTTTCAAAAATACCCTCGGTCACCGTTTCCCCCAAATATAACAAGCACTTACACGCACTTTGGATAAACAATATTAACTCCGATTATAGGCGAGCGAGCGAAAAAAAGAAGTAGCTAGGGGAAATCTTTAGCTAAACTAGGAAGAGAGCTTTTCATTTTGGAACAATAATAAAGTCCTATGCCATTTGTAAAACGAGACAAATCAAAGGAAATAATCGCAATATCTAGGGATAAAACTGACGAGTGTGCAGAGTTTGTCGAGCCTAACGATGCCGAACTTGAGGTTTTTTTTAAGCAGAATTCATCGTCAAATGTCCACAGCGCGTTACGCGAGTCTGATACCGAGCTTGCCCGAATAGCTGAAGACCTTATCCAGCTTCTCATTCAGAAAAATATGATTATTTTTACTGAATTGCCGGAGCCCGTTCAGAAAAAAATATTGTTGAGAGAGAAACTTCGCTCCGAGATAAGCCAACCGGGCACATTTATGGATGAGGAAGGCTCTATTTAGTTCTGCTCTGTAGTTAGTGAATTCTGGGGTTAATTAATTCTTAATAGTTAAGCTCGCACCTAACACCTAACACCTAACAAAGTGTATATTTCAAGCTTAATCGACATCAAAATAGTCGAGGGTTCCTTCAAAGCTATGTTGGATGACTTCTGAATCAAACCCTCTATAACGTAAAAACCCCTGCTGTTTAGCTTTTTCTTTAAGGTCTTTAGGCTCTTCCCCATACTTTTTTTGTCTAACAGCCCTAGCCTGTTCATACCAGTCAATGGAGGACTCCGAAAAGGCATTTTCAATAAGGGTGGACATCACCCCCTTTTCTCGTAACTCTTGTCGAATACGGATACTCCCGAACCCTTTTTGACTTCTAGCGCGAATATAGGACTCAGCGTACCGCTGATCACATAAATAATTTAGCTCTATAAGCCCATCGATAACACAATCAATAAGATTGGGTAAGGAAGAAAATTTTTGAGCCAACTTGGACTTTAGTTCATGCTCAGAATACTCACGCCGCGACAGCATAGCTAAGGCGGCATTGTAGACCGCTTTGCTGTCTTTATCTGTATTAGTCTCGACGTTATCCTGCACGACAGTTATTCAGTAGTCGCTTTTTCAACTTCAGGCTTCGAAGGCTTTTCGTCGGAAGGTAACTCAAGTAATTCAGCTTTAATCTTTTGTTCAAGAAACTCGGCAGTCTCAGTATGTTCTTTTAAATACTGGATTGCGTTGTTTTTACCTTGGCCAATCTTATCGCCATTATAGCTATACCAAGCCCCAGCTTTACCGACAAAACCAAGCTTTACGCCATAATCAATAATTTCACCCAGCCTATTAATACCTATCCCATAGAGTATTTGGAATTCGGCTTGCTTAAATGGGGGAGCCACTTTGTTTTTTACTACTTTTACGCGGGTTTCATTCCCTGTCACTTCGTCGCCATCTTTCACTGCACCTATGCGACGAATATCCAAACGAACTGAAGAGTAGAATTTCAGAGCGTTACCACCAGTGGTGGTTTCAGGATTGCCAAACATAACACCAATTTTCATACGAATTTGGTTAATGAAGATAGCGAGGCAATTAGCGTTTTTAATATTGCCCGTGATTTTACGTAGCGCCTGGGACATTAAACGAGCTTGAAGACCTACATGATGATCCCCCATCTCGCCTTCAATTTCTGCTTTAGGTGTCAAAGCGGCTACGGAGTCAACAACCAGCACATCAATAGCACCAGACCGAACAAGCATATCCGACACTTCCAAAGCCTGTTCACCCGTATCGGGTTGCGAAACAATCAAATCATCGACACGTACACCCAGCTTTTCTGCATAGAGAGGGTCTAAGGCATGTTCTGCATCAATAAAGGCACAGGTTCCTCCCGCCTTCTGAGCTTCAGCAATAATTTGTAACGTCAGGGTCGTTTTACCCGAAGATTCCGGGCCATAGATTTCAACGATACGACCTTTGGGTAAACCGCCTATACCAAGTGCCACATCCAGACCTAAAGAGCCTGTAGAGATACTGGGTATTTTTTGTTGTTCTTTATCGCCAAGGCGCATGACTGTGCCTTTGCCAAACTGGCGATCTATTTGAGTTAGCGCCGCCTGAAGCGCTTTTTCTTTATTAGTATCCATTGTTCCACCTAACCCCTAAATTTTGCTACAAACATTCAACTTGCCTTGCCGGCAGCATTGAGTTGTAATAAAGAATACGACATATAAACTGTATACGCAAACAGTATTTATGTTTTTTTGTACAGTAAAATCGTATACATAGAATTGAAAAGGAAGTTTACCTCAGGAAAACCTTAATTCCGAAGAAATTCGATAAGCGATTGCATAGCATATAAAACCGATTCTTTGCGAATGGCCTCACGGTCACCCAAAAAGTGCTCTGTGCGGTATCGCAGGTCTTCAGAGCTTCCCCAAGCAAAGCAAATTGTCCCCACGGGTTTATTTTTAACGCCCCCACCAGGCCCGGCAATACCGCTCACTGCAACGCCAACTTGGGCGCCCGACCGAGCCAAAGCCCCTCTTAGCATAGATTTCACCACGACCTCACTGACTGCACCATGCTCAATTATTTCCAAAGAGGAGACATTGAGCAGGTTTTCTTTTGCTCGGTTACTATATGTAACAAAACCATATTCAAACCAAGAGGAGCTGCCGGGAACAGAGGTGATTACGTTTGCAATCCCCCCAGCCGTGCAGGACTCTGCGGTGGTCACTTTGAACTTGCTCTGGTAGAGTAAGTCACCGAGCGCTTGTGCAGCTTTTTCTGTGGAATTTTTATCGTAGGTTGCTGATTTCGTCATTTTCCGCTCTACTTAAAAAAGTAATGGGCATAGTGGTTAAAACCAAAGTGGCTAAAACCAAAGAGTTAGCTCGATGATTATCTCGCTATGGCATACAATTGAGGTACTGTCGAGTTTAGTCACTATCATTATACAAGGAGTATGGAATGTACAAGATGATTTTCAAGGCCGCGTTAATGCTCGGTATTGTACTCGGTATCTCTAACTACATGCTGTACATTATGACGGGCAAATCACCTTTCAGCTCCGCTAGTTCAGCTCTTCCAAACTTTACTCCGTCGCTAAAAAAAATAACGCCTAAATTAAGTAAAGAAACCGTATACAAGTGGACAGATGAAAATGGGAGAACACACTATTCCAGTGACCCTATTCCTGGAGGGACAAATGTAGAAGAAATGGAAGTTGATCCAAACGTAAATGTTATGGATGCCGTTGAAATTCCTAAAGACGAGCCCTCCCGGCCTCCCGTTAATCTTCCCGAAGGGAATATATATCACCCCGAAAAAATAAAACAACTGGTCGATGATGCTAGAAATGTTCAGGACCTTATGAACGAACGTAACCATCAGTTAGAGAGTATGTAAATTTTCCCTATTTTGCTCAATAAAGAAAAACCACACACAGGCATTCCATGTGTGGTTTTTTTCAAGTAACTTTCAAGTAACTTATTAACGGAACAAAAATAACAGTTAACAGGCAATGCCAACTTTGTATTTAAACCAATCAACAATAGAATCTTGTTTTAATCTCACTGCAATATAGCTTTTTATTTTTAACCGAGTACCTTCAGAAAGACGATTAAAACACACACCAAACCTGTCACCAGAAACATGTTTAATTTGGCCTGTGGCACTGATCAAAGATTTTTCTGGATAGGGCAGGCAAATAATAAATGTGACGGTTGATTGAGTGTCGCACCCTTTGAAACGATGAGGCACTGAAACCCCTATACCATTCTCGCTAATATCATTCGCACAAAGAATATCCAGAAAATTCTCACCATTAATATCAATACGAATAGGGTAGTTTTTTTCAGGAGCCACTCGTACAAACTGTCTACGATCTGCACCATTTTTTTCAGTCATATCTGCATCTCTTCTGTAATGGATAAAAATGCCTCGCAGCGTTTCCCCATCTAATTGATGCCATTGTAACCGAAAAAATTGTGATGCATGTCACGCTTTTAAGACTGTATTGTGATCAAAATTTAAACAAACCAAACTCTTAGAGAGGATGGGACTAAGAAAATAATATTAATATAACTTAAAAGAATGTAATTCTTGGCGACTATTACAAACATACCGAGCCATTGTGTTCCAATAACAAAAGCTAAATACCTTTGTAACGGATACAGCAGAGCTGAGATAATAAGAAAAGATAGATTATGGGTATTTATCTATTGCCGTTTTATAGTGGGTAAAAAGTAATTCCTTACTTTGGCTTTGCTCTATCTATAACCTCTTGCATCCATTTGTTCATTCGCTCCTTTAGCAGCCCAAGCGATTTCTTTATCCACTACTGTCTTGCCAATGGGGGCCAATGAGATAAGAGCCAGTTTCAAATGCTGAAGGCCAAAAGGAATGCCTATTATTGTCACAAAACAGGCTACCGCAGAGAAAAGATGACCAAGAGCTAACCACACACCTGCAAATATAAACCAAATAATATTGCCAAGAATACCAAATTCACTGGTTCCAATATCTTCCTTAAGGGTCAGCTCTTCTCTGTTTATTGCCTCCTTTCCAAATGGGAAAAAAGAAAAATTGCCGATAACAAAACAAGCTCTTCCCCAGGGAATACCAATAATTGAAATAAAGGCGAATAAACCAAAAAACCACCAGGTTAAGCCCACAAAAAAACCACCAAAAATAAACCACAGTATGTTGCCAATTGTTCTCATAGTAACTCTTGTTTTCCAGTGTCATTCTATAAATATGACCAAATAATAATTAAAGTCATTCTCAGCTAACAAGGTAGCAGATTAAACTTCAAGGCTAAGTCACTCACATCTTAGTCCCACCCTACTCGACAGAGCCGAAAAAAAAGCTATTGCTAAAAAAATTTATCAAAAATTATTCCCATTCATGACATAATGCGCGCCCTATTTTTGCGTGCGGTACATTATGTCTTCATTATTTGCACTTGGCCAACGTTGGATCAGCGATACGGAAGCCGACCTTGGCTTGGGTATTATTTCAGAAGTCGACAATCGCTGTGTGACTATCAGCTTTCCTGCCGCTGCCGAAAGTCGGGTTTACGCGATGGACACCGCCCCTATCAGCCGGGTACGTTACCAACTTGGCGATACTGTGCGCAATAGCGATGGAGGAAAGATCCTGGTGGATAGCATAGAGGAAGATAGGGGCTATCTAACCTACACTGGCTTCGACCTAGACTCGATAGATACAACTAAAAAGATTCGATTACCCGAAATTGAACTCGACAGCTTTGTGCTCTTCAGTACACCGCAGGCGCGTTTATTTTCTGGGCAAATAGACAAACCCTCCCACTTTGCACTGCGCAGCCAAACCTTGGGCCACTTGCGCAAGCATCAACAATCGAGTGTAGCCGGCTTACTAGGGCCTAGAGTACAGCTTCTACCGCATCAACTTTATGTTGCTCACAACGCAGCCAACCGCATGGCCCCTCGCGTACTCTTAGCGGATGAAGTCGGCTTAGGTAAAACCATTGAAGCGGGGTTAATCCTGCATCAACAGCTTATCAGTGGCCGAGCCCAACGGGCATTAATTGTGGTGCCGGACAGTTTGCTACACCAGTGGCTTGTGGAAATGATCCGCCGGTTTAATTTGCACTTTACCATACTCGATGCAAAGCGTTGCGCTGCTCTTGATGGAGAGGAACGTAATGGAGAGGAAAGTAACAAAGAAGAAAGTAACGAAGAGGAGTTTTCCCTCGACGAACCCCCTCAGAGGGTTTCCGAAAACCCATTTGAATCCGCACAACTTGTCTTAACGCCCTTGTCATTTCTGGTAAAAAACCCAGAGCGCCGCCAACAGGCTGAGCAAGCAAATTGGGATCTGTTACTGGTAGATGAAGCACACCATTTACACTGGACGGAAGAACACAGCAGTGCCGAATACCAATGCATCGAAACCTTAGCTGCCGCGACGCCTAGTTTATTATTGCTCACGGCCACACCAGAACAGTGCGGAATGGAAAGCCACTTTGCCCGATTGCGGTTATTAGATCCAGATCGTTATTTCGATTTAAAAGCCTTTAAAGAGGAAGAGGCCCAGTACCAACCTGTCAATCAATTAGTGCAAGAATTATTATGTTTATTGGATGGTGACGTTGAACAAGAACAAATTCGCCCTGCCCTTAAAGAGCTTGCACACTATTTAAGTGAAGACTCAATTAAAACGGTGGAGCATTCTTTTGCTGAAGGAAATATCCAAGAAGCGGTGGAACAAGCGACCACAGAGCTAATGGACCGCCATGGCACAGGCCGCGTATTATTTCGTAATACCCGTTTAAATGTTAAAGGGTTTCCTGCAAGAAAACTACACCACTACCCTTTTACTTTACCCAACCCCATTAAAGACGCTTTTTCTAACGCGAGCCAACAGGAACAACTTAACCCTGAATTATTTCTTGCCAAGCACCTCGATAATAATTGGTTAGAAAATGACGAGCGAGTCCAATGGTTATTGCAGTTTTTGCGCGATAACCGCCAAGAAAAAATACTGTTAATATGCAGTAAAATGGAAACAGCCATTCAGTTGGAAGACTATGTAAACTCACGAGGAACTGCCTCGGCAGTTTTCCACGAAGGCTTAAATCTGATTATGCGTGACCGAGCAGCGGCCTACTTCTCTGAAGATGAAGACGGCGCCCAGTTATTGGTTTGTTCAGAAATAGGCAGTGAGGGGCGCAACTTTCAATTTTCACATCATTTAGTTTTATTTGATCTGCCACTTAACCCGGATCTACTTGAACAAAGAATTGGGCGGCTTGATCGAATAGGGCAAAAACACACCATTAATATTCATGTACCCTATTTTGAAGATACGGGGCAAGCCATTTTATTGCGCTGGTATCACGAAGGCATTAATAATTTCGAAAAAACCTGCGCAGTGGGGCAGAACCTATTCGAAGATTTTTCTGAGCAGATCAAAGAGTGTTTAATGCAACCAAAGGATGCAGAAAAACTTAATTCTCTTATTCTAAAAACACAATCGACTACAGCTAAACTGCTGGTAAATTTACAGGCAGGCCGCGACCAATTATTGGAAGTTAATTCCTGTAATTTAGAAAAAGCCAATCATATTATTGACCTTATTCAAGAGGACGAACGCCGCCTGGAATTGTCCAGTTATATGGAGAGGGCGTTTGATGAATTTGGCGTTGAACAGGATAGGCACAGTGCAACCAGCATTGTTTTACATCCCAGTGACCATATGCGTTGTCATCAATTTCCAGGGTTACCCGAAGCGGGCATTACCGCAACGTTTCACAGGGAAACGGCATTAGCACGCGATGATATTCAGTATCTCAGTTGGGAGCACCCCATGGTCAGCGGTGTGATGGAAATGATTTACAGTGGTGATTTTGGTAATACGGCTGTTTGCACGCTTAAGCTTCCTTCGGTAAAACCAGGCTCGATAATGTTAGAAGCCTTATTTGCCACTCACTGCCCTGCCCCCAAATCACTTCAGCTTTCCCGTTACCTGCCACTGACAACGCACCGCCAAGTTATTGATGTTCACGACCGAGACCTTAGTGAAGTACTGAGTTCAGAGCGCCTGCAAAGTATGGTTGAGCCCGTGCCTCGCAATACCGCAAGGCAACTTGTTCAGCACGCGCGAGTAAATATAGAAGCGCTGGTTAAAAAAGTGAACGAACATGCAGAAAAGGAACAACAACGGATAATTGCGCAGGCCATACAAAAAATGAAATGCAAACAATCTTCCGAGTTACAACGCCTAACAGAACTCGCCAAGGTTAACCCGAATATACGCGCCTCGGAAATACGGGATTTAGAATTAGAAACCCAGGGTTTACATGAATATTTACAAAGCGCACAACTTAGGTTGGATGCTTTAAGAGTGATTATTACCGTAAATTAGGTACTAAGGAGGCTAGGAGAGATAGAGAATAGCTCCTAGGGTCTGCTCACACTAATTACCATGGTATACCAACCAAATATGGTATTCGGAAACATTGGCACTTCGTTTAATAAATGTTTTTGTTATGAAAGTAAGCACAAATCCAACAACATCACACTCGTACACGATAAACGTCGGAAGGCTTTCCTGCCTACACAGTATTTTTAATTTATTCCGACGGACGGTCGTGGTGTATTTTTATCATTATCTTTAAAATCGCCTCTTACCCTCATCAAACTAAGCAAAGGAGTGTTAATGACTACATCTTATGCAATAAAACAGAATGTCATTGGTCTAATCGTTCGAGGAAAAAAGAATGATGCACACACACCGGGCAATATGGAGCAACATGCTGACTGCATACTTCCACTAGGTGAACACGTTGGCTTTTTCGGCGAAGGCGGAGATGCTTCTGGCCCAAGTTTTCGTAGCATATTGGCCTCATGGGGAAACGGCCCTTCGATTTCGTTAAATAGTACCGGGATAAAATAGTACCGGGATAAATATGAAAGGAACAGTCGCCCACCACAAAGAGCTACTTAAAATACGCCCAATGTACGTCGTCATCAATTTGGCCCAAAGATATAAAATATATTCCACCGTTCTCTTGTTAGAAGTAACGCACTCTCAAGCAAATCTTTTTAAGCAGTTTTGGAGTAATCTAAAGATAAAACCCGGCGCATTTAATATTTTGGGCAGAAACTGCTCATCAAATGCTGCAAAAGCCTTTGTTTACGCTCAAATAGTTTCTGGTGGAATTCCAGGGTTAGATACCCCAAATAACTTATACAAATACCTAAAGTTCAAATATACTGGAAAGCAAAAAATATTTAGTGGTTTCATTGGGGCGAAACATATCAGTGGGAAACGGTATGAACTTATTATTGAGTAACTACCTAAGATTTACCACCAAACTAATTACTACAATGATATTATTACTTAATGGAGGGTGTACAATGTCCGCAGATATCGAGTTAAAGTGGGAATGGCCAGCGGAAAGAACGGTTGAAGAACGCATTCTAATCAAAGTAGATAAGATCAAACTTCAAAGCTCTGGCTTTTTTGGAATCAGGAAATCGCCATCTCTTGCCGCTAGTATTCCTGGCCCTACGGTTGTTTTTGGCGTTATTCAAGGCAATAATAAATTAACAGCAGGTAAAACTCTAAGCGTCGTTGTACCCAAGCTAGAAATAGAACCACTTAATTCTGGCGGATATGCAGTACTTGGGCTAGTAGAAACTGATATTTGCATCTGTATCGTCCCGGTTAAATCTGCCAATATCGACATTTCTTCTGTAAACTGCCCTTAGTAATGACACTTGCTATTATATTCAGCGTTATAGGCTTCGTATCAGGAACCTATTTAATTTTCTTAGTGCTATTATTTGTATTTCAAGAGAAACTAATATTTCAAAGAGTAAAACCCGATTTCTTAGTTTATAAACGTCTCGCCTTGCGCGCCATAACCATAAAAGCTAAAGACGGTATTTTTCTTCAGGGGTGGCATTCAAAAGGGCAAACCCTAAATAAAAAAAGCAAAAAATGCCTTATTTATTTTGGAGGTAATGCACAAGATACAAGCACTATGCTTCCAGTATTGGAAGGTTTTAATGTCGATGAACTTTTTACTTTTAACTATCGGGGTTATGGGTTGAGCGAAGGTTCACCTTCCGAGAAAAAACTATACTCAGATGCTCTTGAAATTTTCGACTACGTGCAAGCTCAACACACAAATTCAGAATTAATAATTATTGGGCACAGTTTAGGCAGTGCAATAGCTGGGTACGTAGCCAAACACCGGCCCCTATCAAAACTTATCCTTCTTTGTCCGTTACATAGCATTTCAAAAATTGGGAAAGAGCGTTTTTATGTACCAACTTTTGCAATAAAACACAGGTTTGAACTCGCCAGCACTGCAAAAAATATCCACACAGAAACTCTCGTTATAATTGCTCAAAACGATACCATTATCCCTCTAACTCACTCCAAAACCATATTTATCAACCTCCCTAAAAATAAAATGATACAAACAATCAGTGATTGCAATCACAATGAATTATTTGAAACCCCATCAACAATTGAAAAGATAAATTTCTTTATTGATAAATAGCCATACCAGAGTGTGGGATTTGGTGGCATTCCCTGACACGCACTTAAACGCCCTAACATAGCTCTGAAAAGAACAAAATAAAACAAAACAAAAGCTAAGTATTGGACCTATAAACAATTAACAGATAAAGAAGAGCAGGAATAGTGACTGTTACAACACCTGACAGAACTCGCCAAGGTTAACCCGAATATACGCGCCTCGGAAATACGGGATTTAGAGTTAGAAACCCAGGGTTTACATGAATATTTACAAAGCGCACAACTCAGATTAGATACTTTAAGTGATTATTACCATAAATTAGGTACGTTCAGCGAGGAAATGTGAAAATACCTAACATACAACAAGTCATTAATGCATTTCTCTATGTCGCCAAATACGGCTGTAAATGGCGGAGACTTCCAGAACGACTTGGTTATTGCATCTACATGCGAATCAATCGTTGGGTTAAAACACTTTATTTATTTCTCACTAATTGCAGACAGGTTGATTAGTGTGAACAGGCCCTAGGAATAAACAACATCCCTATCAACTACCCCTTAAGGGTTTCTAGGAGATAGCGTTTCATGCCAGGCTTTTCAATGTAGTACTTGCCCTTTTTGAGCTGACTAATCAAATTGGCTTCGGAAAGCCTCTTAATTGCTCGCTGAATGTTCGATTGAACACCTTTTACATCAGTTTCCCGATCAATTCTGGTCATCAATTCACGGGAGAAAGGATTAGTATTATCACAAAGAGCAAGAAATACTATACGATCAATGGGTTTCATCTTCTTTGCGAGCAATTCAAACCCTTCAGTCGCTTCCATGAGCTGTAATATATACTCTTGAGCTTGCGCAACTGGCGTTTTGAAAGTAATCAGGTGTGAAACTAGTTTCATCATCCAATAAGGTGACTGATCTAAGTTAGAAAACACTTCAACAAGTGGCTTAGTCGCCACAGCATAGTCGTGATCTTTTGCTAATTTCTCTCTCAAAAACGCAATGAAACTACTATCAAGGTCAGGGAATGGCACCGATTCAACAAAATGATAAAAAGGCGACTGAGACTCATTAAATAAAAGGTTCATGTAGTGCCTAGAAGAACCAGTGAAAATGCTTTTGACCTTTCCTTGCCTCTTATCAAGCATTGTCCGCAGTGTGTGAGCCAGAGGATCAAACAAGCTCGATGTGGATAGGTGCTGAACTTCATCAATTAGGAGAAGAACAGTCTTTCTACCGGCTTTCTCTACAAGAGTACTCAGCAACTGGTCTAAATAAGCCAACTCTTTGTTTGTAGGTTTGGTCGGATTGTCAGCAAATTCGATTTCCATTTTGCCAAGAAGCTCATTACTAACAGTCGTCTTTTTAATCTTCGATTTCAGCAAACGACTGATAATCGCTTTTTTATCAAGTGTTTGAATCGCTTCTTCCAAGGCAGATATCAAGCTTTCATGTGGTGTATTAATATTTTGCCAAAGACTTGCATACACAGGAAGATACTTCTTCTTTTGAGCGAGAGGCGACAAGTCTTGTAGAATGAATAAAGTTTTACCTTTCCTTCTCGGAGCTATAATAGCGAAGTTAGATGTAATACCTAAAGCCACTAAACTCAGATATTGTTCAGCTAACTCCGTTCTTGGATAATGCCACTCTTCCATATAAGCCCCGATTGGTTAAGTAAGGATATTTTGACCAAAATGGCCCAATTATACTTACAACAACATTAGTATGTTACGCGCAAATTACCTATTGTTACGCGCCATATGCATAATTACCTATAGTACAGGTAATCGAGCATAATTCAACCCAAGGGACACCCTCAAAGAACAAAAAATTTTAGGAGCAGCCGGGATCGGCCCGTCACTCTGGAAGAACGCTCCAAAACATATCTAAATATTTTAGACGTTTTTGTCGTACCCTATTACATGTCACGTAAATACGTACTATGGAACCAGGATTGAATTAAAAATATACTATTAGGCGGAGACGCATTTTTAATGGTACAGCCTATTTTGACGTTAAGATAAAAAGTTACAAGTGACGTTTGTGATCCATACGCTTATACAACGCGCCGGGTTTTGTCTTTAGGTTATTTTAAAACGGTTTAAAAGCTTTGCTTGAGAGTACGTTACTTCTAACAAGAGAACGGTGGAATATATTTTATATTTTCGGCCCAAATTAATGTCGTCTAAGGGCTAGGAGAAATAGAGAATACGCACAGGGCCTGTTCACACTAATTACCATGATATACCAACCAAATATGGTATTCGGAAGCATTGGCACTTTGATAGGCTAAATTCATTGTCATACCATTGCTGAAGGGAATTTGAGCTGTGGCTAGGTTCTTTTTACTTTGAGGTGACCAGCCGTTGATATTTGGCCCCAGCAGGTACTGTTTTTCAGGGGAAAAAAATTTGAATTTAAACCAAGAGACTCTACCCAGGAGTCAAATTCCGTTTTTGCAAGACGCAGTTTGAGCCGAAAGAGAGAGTCCGATTCGGCTTCCTGCTCATAATATTCGACCAGGGAACCTTTAGGAAGTGTTAAGCCTGTGGCAGTCTCGAAATTGGCAATATAGGTTTGGCTTTGCTTTGTTCCGTTGGCACCGTCACTGCACGCTGTAACAGACAGTAGAAGAATAAGAGAGCTGGCTAACCATAGGAAATATTTTTTCATTTTATTGATTATCTCAGTTTTTTATCGACCATCCGCACGATTATATTGTGCTTCGGGTATTGCTTCACCTTGTTTCCATTTAAACTTCCATTTAAACTTCCGTTTAATAAATGTTTTGGTATTGTATTCCTTTGCCAGCCCTTGACGGTGAAACTCCCCCATACATTCGTCTGTTATTGTAATGGGGCCGATCGTAACCTTTTTACCTCCATCCCAATTATAACGGTCAAAAAAATGATATTCGAAGTCTATTTCAAATATTTTCCCAACACCACCATTCGAGACTTTTGCAACGCCTTTGCCCCAGGTGGAATAACCACCAATGGCGTAAAACCAATCCCAACTTTCTGATTTGTAGTTGTAGGCGCTTTCTGCTGATTTAGACGTAATTTGGTGAGTCCCTTCTGCTAGAGTTTCAACAAATTTCTTCGCTTGACTCACTTCGTGCCTATACCGTCCCTTAGCCGTTGGGCCAGACTCCAACATATTTTCTAGATCAATCGGTATATCAGTACCAAGGGCATCGAGATAGTGCTTCATATTAATGGCTGCATTTCGACCAATAGCAACGGATGCCGAAGCGCCTCTAGGTGGCAAAATTTCGAGTATAGATTGTTTGAGCGCCCACATAGAAGCTTCTGTAGACTTAGAGTTAAATATGCCTGCGCCAGCATCTGGTGTTATCGAAGGGTTAACTGTTCCGATGGTATAGTTTTTATCACTGGGAATAACTGGCATAGGTTTAGGTGGTTTAACCGGCTTCTTGAATTTTTCTGCTAGGCGCCTATCAAGAGTACCGATTGTTGTTCTTCCAGCAATACCATCAACGAGCTTTATTTTTTCGTCTCTTTGAAATTGTATTACCGCCTGTTTTGTCTCATTACCAAATATACCATCTGGGAACCCTGTTTTTTTAGTCGTCAAAGGCATCTTATAACCCAGGTCAATCAAGCCTCCCTGGAGTGCGACGGCACCAATACCTCGACTTCCTACACGTAGTGACGGACTGCTTTGGGATGCTTTTCGAATGGCTTCAATTGCGGCAAATGGTGGGTAGCTGAAGACATCTGAGTAACCTTAGACAAATAATTTTAAGTGGAAAACTATATTAATACTAACGAGCAATAGATCATTCCTGCGCGGTATTCGTTCACAAGTTGCATTAATTACTGGTATTGACCATCGTATTGATACCAATGGCATTCCTATTGAACATAAAGAAGTATTCAAGAGACCATTAAGAGTAAGCTTTGAACCGTAATTTAAACAAAGAGGCAATACCCTTTGCCTCTTTAGTTTTGCAGGGTAGTCGCCAAGCTTGATCGGCTTAAATGATATTCCGGTCTGAATGTACAAAATTCATACAGGCACATGGATTGGAAAAGGCGAAGCCGCCATCCGACATAAATACCGCAACCATCAATACCACCCAATAAAAACCACCCACAACCAAAATTCAAATCAATTCACCACCGAGCAATACCACGATAAACGTTGGAAGGCGCCTTTGGCTTTTCCAACCTACGAGTCCGACGTACAGCCGTACGTTTACCGAGGTACGGTTGTGCATATTCATTGTCATGTCTAGAGTTTTCCTGAGAAGGCTTTTTGACTCAATGAACAAAAAACATTTGTATTCTCACCCTTCATAACTTCTAAATTTCGGATCAACGAGGTTATTCTTCGCACCAGCTGTGCAAAGTCGCCTTGAATGCTAAGGGGAGGAAGAATAACCTGTAATTGCCTAAGGTCAGTTAGATGTAGGTGCCTTATGGCAACCCCTTTTGCTGACTTCAACATCAAATATTTTCCAGGACTAGAGCGCAAAAAGTGCAATAGATACATAGGATTAATAATTTCTGAAATAGGTTTCAACAAAGCAGCACTTTCGAAAAGAGAAAATTCTCTATCCACATCGACAATTGCAGGCGTTCCCAATGACCCACTTTTACTGAGAATGATATCTCCAATTTCCGGGTTGCAGCGCTTAGAAAGATCTTGGTGCTCATCTACTGATATGAATTTCGTGTCAGTCCAATCCAGTCCTTGATTTTTTATATTTTTTGCAGATAGAAATGGTATCCCTTCAGAAATATACGTCGGAGTCTTGTGTGTTCCATCAGTAATTTTAGAAGTTAAGTCAGATAAAGAATAAACCTCCCACCCCTTAGGATTACTAACCGGATCACCAAACATATCCAAAAACACAGACCGTAAAAAATCATCGGCGAGTTGGATGGCTTGTTGGCGTTTGCGGCGGATGGCGTCGGCTTTGTCTAGGATAGCGGCGATGCGTTTTTGTTCTTTTAGGGGTGGGAGGGGAATTTCTAGCTCTTCAATACGGAACAGTGCCAATTTCGGTTGGCTGGTTGCTTTCGTCTTGGCATTAATAGAGGCTTTACCTGCCGTAGCTAGAAACCAAATCAAATACCCTTTATCAATTTTTGATTTATCCTTGATAACTAATTTTGCTGCATTTTCAGTAAGATTTGCCCCGTCTAAAAACTTGGGGACTGCCCCTACAACTCCAATTGACCCCGCAATTGAGATGTAAACATCTTCGGAAGAAATGGTATACCTCTTAATTTTTTCTTGTGTTTCTGGGCTTATGTATTTAAGTTCATCTACATTAGTTTTAATTCCTCCACCACCCAAATCACAAACACGAATATATGCGTGTTCAGTAGCGCTCTCAGAGTACTGTTCACCTTTTGGCAGCCTCTTACCACCCTTAACATGAACTAATTCCCCCAAAACGGAGATCGGCCAACTCACAACATCCCCTCCAACTCATCCAAATCCTTCAAAATCCCCATCTCCAACTTCTTCAACTTCCTCAAAATCTTCTTAGGCGACTCGTAAACCTCCTCCTCATACACCACTTCCTTATACCGATTAATCGACAAATCATATTTATTCGATTTAATCTCTTTAGCATCCACCACAAATGCCTTAGCTTTTTTATCCCCAAACTGTTTTTCAATAGTTGCTGCTCTATAATTCTTTTCAATTAAACCACGGTACTTCTTCCACTGTTTAATCGTATCAGGTAAATCATTACTGCCCTCCCCTTTTAACTCTGTTCGTTTATCATCCAGTGAATAGCCATCGGCCTGCAAATCGTAAAACCATACTCGTTCGGTATTGCCACCCTTGGTAAAGAATAATATCGCAGTACTCACACCGGCATAGGGTTTAAATACGCCCGAAGGTAGACTGACAACCCCTTCTAGCTGGTTGTTATCAATAAGCTCTTGACGAAGTTGTTGGTGAGCTTTACTGGAGCCAAAGAGAACCCCGTCTGGCACGATCACAGCAGCACTGCCACCGAGCTTTAACGCGCGCAGTATATGGGCCACAAAAAGCAGTTCGGTTTTTTTGGTTTTTACGGTTTCGAGTAATTTTGGGTTGGTATTGCTTTCATCTAAACTGCCTTTAAACGGTGGGTTGGCTAGAATCTTGTCGAAGAAGCCTTCTTCCTGTTGCGGGTAATGCTCTTTAATGGATTTATTCAGGGTATCTTGATAGCAAATTTTTGCACCACTTACACCATGTAGCATTAGGTTCATGCTGGAAACGCGCAACATGGTGGTATCGAAGTCAAACCCCCAGAACATATTGCTATTAATATGTTTGCGGTAGGGCTCTAGTAGGTCACCGCTGTAATGCACATTGCCGTCTTCATCTTTAAAGGTACCTGCTGCACTGGAATATTTTTTATTGAGGTATTCCATTGTTCGGGCTAAAAAACCGGCGGTGCCACAGGCGGGGTCGGTAATTACGTCTTCGGGTTGTGGGTCAAGTAATTCGATGATGGCGTCGATAATATGCCGTGGTGTACGAAACTGGCCGTTAATCCCTGCCGTGGTTAATTTGCTTAATAGGTATTGTAGATATCCCCCTTTACATCGGTTTGGGTGAGGGGCAGCGAGTCCACCATAGTGACCGCTTCGGTAAGAACGGATTCGTTTTTGATTTCTAGATCCGCATCTTGCATGTATTCAGCAATATGGGCATAGCTTTCTAGAGCTTTATTTTTCTTATTGACCGTATTTTTTTTATTCTTGCTGCCCTTTTTACCCTCCTGTTCATCTTCGTCTTCCACGTTTATTGCCGCGCCTAGGGTAGCAAAAAAGGGAAACACATTGTCTTTTAAGTGTTTGCGCATTTCCGCACCGGAAAGCTGTTTAAAATTTTTCCAGCGCAACAATTGGCCGCTACGTGTATTTTCAAAGATACGGTCAAATTCTTTACCGCGACGCTTTGCGCTCGGCGGTTTCTTCTTGCATATCGAGCATTCGGGCAAACATAAGGTAGCTGATTTGCTCGATTACAGTTAGGGGATTGGTGATGCCCCCTGTCCAAAATTTTTCCCATAGTTTATCAATGTCGTTTCTTAATTGGCCTGTTAGCATTCGTTATTTTGCTCTTTATTTATATTTTGTATTGATTTGTGTGATAGGCAATTGACTTGAAGTCGCCATTGGCGCTTTGCTGCTAGATTTTGCGTTGTTGTAATTGTGCGCGCTCCAGCTCTTTTCTGAGTTCGTCTTCCGACGGTAATTCGGTGATATATTTTGATGCAAAGAGTTGTTTGCTTTCATTCAGTACAGAGTATTTTGCGACGGTATGGTTGGTATCACTGCACAAGATTAACCCAATGGTCGGGTTGTCATCCGTTCGGCGTTTTTGCTCTTCATACATGCGCACGTACATATCCATTTGACCGACATCTTGATGGTTGAGTTTATTCATTTTTAAGTCGATGAGCAAAAAACATTTGAGATGGTAGTTATAAAATACTAGGTCAATGTAAAAGTCGCCGTCTTCGGTCCGTATACGTTGCTGGCGCTCCACAAATGCAAAGCCTTTACCCAGTTCGAGCAAGAATTGCTGTAGGTTGGTGATAATGGCTTGCTCTAAATCATTTTCTTGATAGGTTTTACCGTCTAAGTCAAGGAAGTCGAGAATGTAGGGGTCACGTAAGTAGTCTTTTGCTGTATCCGCCAAGGTTGCGGTTTTCTCTTGTGCTTCTTGTTCGACTGGCTGTTTGTCTTTACTGGCCAGCAAGCGTTCGTAATAGAGTTTACTGGTTTGCCTCTCTAGGGCTCGTACGCTCCAGTGTTCTTGTTTGGCTTCTTGCAAGTACCAATGCCTTGCCTTGTCGTTTTCCAGACGTGATAAAACATTGTAGTGGGACCAACTCAATTCGAGAGACACTGTCTCCCACTTTGGAAAAACCCGATAAAAGCGCCGCATATTCCGTAAATTGGTGATATCAAACCCTCTTCCAAATTCAGATTTAAGCTGATCTGAAAGCTGCTGCAACTGCTGCTTACCGTATTCGGCCCTATGCTCGCCTTGCTGCTCTTGCTCTACAATTAACCGGCCTATCTGCCAATAGGTTTGTACCATTTGGCTATTAACGGTGTGTAAGATTTGCTTACGTGCTTGAACAAGCACTGCGCGTATCTCCGCGAATAGTCTGTTTTGCGGAAGGGTTTGTTTTGCCATTAGTTTGCTTCCGGCCTAAGAAAAGGTTTGAGTAGTGCGACAAGGCTCCCTACGTCCTCTGGAGTAAAAACACCGTCAATACCTTCGGGTGACACACTGTTGAAGGGCACATCGACCAAATTTTCGAGTTCCAGACCACCATTATCACTAATAAATTGCTTGAGTAAATTCACAAACCTTGTTTGCTGTGCGGTAAGGCTGGGGTGTTCATGTAAAAATTGGGTAAAGTGTTTTTCCACTGCAAGGAGGTCTAACCCCACCAGCTCGCGAATGGTTTGATCTAACTGGTCCGCTGTGCGACCGTAAAATTCGTTGAGTAGGCTCAAATCAACACCGGGGTTAGCGGTAAGAATACTCGATGTTAGCGTGGCTAATTCTTCGTATTGAAGGGGTTCATTTTTGTATACTTTTTGCAAGATGGGGTTATCTTTTAACATGCTGTCCAATACGGCTTTTAGACGACGGCGATAAAGCAACATTTCGCCCTCGCTGGAAAGCTGCATTTTTCGTTCTGTTTCACGAATACCTCCGTCTTTTGTTTTGTAATTTTTTGTTCTGAAGTACCACCGGGTGATACACGGTATTTCATAATACCGCGAAGGGCTTTGCGGGCGGTTTCAAGTTTTTCTATGCTTGCGGCTTGCCAAAATTCTGCACTGCGCACTTCTGCGATAATCGCATCTTTTTGTCGGACGGCGCCAATATTGACGGCAAGCCGATCTATTTCTGCCAATAGCTCGTCTTTTCCATCGTCAAAACAACTGGCGTTTTTCACTAAGCAGGTTTGAATTTTGGCTACCAGCCGATCAAAGGCAACGGCAAATTTATCTTGCAGCGTTCTTGCGCCCATAAGTGGGCCTATGGTGCGCTCTAATAAATGCTGGGTTGCGGCATCCATTTTTTGAAGCATATCGGTTTGCAGTAATGTGTGGACGCTTCGCAACTCACGTTTTACAGCAATACTTTGCTCTGGTAGGTCGTTAATATCTTGTTGCAATAAGGTGACAGCGGTATCAAAGGCTTGCGCATGGTTGTTTTTAAGTGCGGCGCGCACCAGCTCTAAACGGGCTTGAAAGTTAGATTCGTGTAGTGAAAGGCTGTCGTTTTCTTCCGACTCTTGGTACTCCTCATCGAAGTACACAAAGTTGCTATAGTGGTCAAATATTTTAAATTCTTGCTTATGCTTGCCGGGGCCAAATAGGTCTTCACTCAAACGTGTTCCACGACCGATCATTTGTTTAAATTTAACGATGGATCGCACGGTTTTTGCAAAGACGAGATTGACCACCTCAGGCACATCAATGCCGGTATCCATCATATCGACCGATATGGCGATTCTAAAATCGTTACTCGGTTTTTTAAATTCCTCTAGTAGCACGTCGACTTTTGGAATGCTGTTGTGAATGACCTTGCACACTTTGGCACCCAACTGCGGATAGAGCGTATTAAAGACCTTTTCAAGGTGCTCGGCATGGTCTTTCCGTTGAGCGAATATTATGGTCTTGCCAATTAAGGTATTGGTTTCGTCTTTTATACCGTTATTAATTAGGTTTTCGAGTATGGCGGCGTCTGTAGATTCGCTGAATATCTTTTTGCCTATGTATTTCCCGGCGATGGTGGTGTGTTGGGCTTCTTCTACGCCTAAGTCATCTTCTAACTGGCGTTTTTGATCGTCATCCAAATCGTTATAGTGAATGCCGTCTCGCAAAAATTCGGTGGTTAGGTCTTTTACGGTGTAATGAGATAAATAGGGTGGTTCATTTTGAATGGCCTGTTCAAAACTATATTCAAAGGTCGGATCGGTGGTTTCACACCCGAATAGATCGAAAGTATTACGGCTGATAAATTGCACGGGCGTTGCCGTTAACCCTAAGTTGAGCGCATCAAAGTAATCAAATATATCGCGATATTTATTGTAAATACTTCGATGAGATTCATCGGCAATTACGATATCGAAAAAGCCCACATCCAATTGCGCCATGCGATTCATCATACCTGGGTAGGTCGCAATATAGATTCTGGCGTTACTATTGATACTGTTGGTTTCACCGATAACACAACGCGGCTCACTGGGTAAATGCTCTTTAAAAGCGTCATCTGCTTGTTTTCGTAGCTCTTTGCGATCACATAAAAACAGCACACGTTTACCCCAGCCTGTGCGTAAAAGTAACTCCGCCAAAGCAATGGCAACACGAGTTTTACCTGTACCTGTGGCTTGTACAATAAGGGCCTTTCGGCGCTGCTCTTGAAAGTGGTTGGCGACTGTTTTAATGGATTCTATTTGATAAGGACGGCCCGCAATATTTAGGTTGGGGTTATGTTGCTCTAAATTTTTAACTCTAAATTGACGCTGATAGATTAAGTAGTCGAGGCTATCTTTACTGTACAAACCATAAATATGCCTATAGGTATTGTATTGCGCGTCATCCCATATATGGGTTTCATAACCATTGGTGTAGAACACGATAGGGCGTTGTTTGCCCATACGCTCAAAAGCGTCTGCATACAAGCGAGCTTGTTCCCGCCCCGCTTGTAGGCTTGTATTACTGGCTCTTTTGGCTTCTACAACCGCGAGCGGCTGGCCATTATCACCCCAGAGGACATAATCCACTTTACCTATGCCGCTTGGGTTTGATGGAAAATCGACTGGGACTTCTATCCCCACTTGATCAGGGTCTTTTACATTCCAACCGGCTCGATCCAACATGGTATCGATCATTTGTTTGCGCGTTTCGGCCTCATTCCACTGTAAAGAGTTGGCCGCTTTTTGGCTTTGCTGTTTTTTGTATTCTTTAATTTCTGGTGATGGGCTTGGCTCTTTCTCAAACGTTTTTATCCGTGCAATATCTTCGCGCTCTAATAGCTCGTCTATAATTTTGGTTTTTTCGACGTTTTCTTCTTTAAATTTTTGAATGGATTTTTTGGCCGCTTTTAATTCTTCGAGCGGGCTTTTAACATCGATGTATGCGGGTATATCTGCTTTCTTAATACCGTAGTATTTGATCGCCAAATACATACCCAATTGATGGGCCGTTCCCATACTCATTTGCGCGTTGCGTAAATCCCCTTTGCCACCATGTGCGGTTCCGTTACCTTGCATACGAATAGTATTTATTTGATGAACCAGGCTGGCGCCCACACAATCGGTAAATACATTACTTTTGACCATTTCATAAAAATTAGCCTGGGGCACACGAGGTAAGCGCTCTTCTTTGTAGATAGATTTAGTTAACTCCTCCGTAAAAGCCCTTAGCCTTGTCAGCGCGCTGCCCGGATCAATATGCATGACCGCTTCAGCCAGCCCCGCTAGGCTTGCTAAATTTGCATTGTATTTACGAAGAAATTCAAAGTTTTGTGATTGCATAAATAATATTCTTTTCATACCAGCCTTTTAAGCGATTCCAATAGGAATAGCGAAGGCCGTGCCAAGTTTAAATTGAACGCTATTTAATGTTGTATTTACCCATCCAATTATTGAGCGTTTGGTAGTTCTTTAAGCCCAATAATTCTGCTGCCTTAGTTTTACTACCGCCACTTTCGTCTAACCCTTGACGGTGAAACTTCCCCATACATTCGTCTGTTATTGTAATGGGACCGACTTGTAGTTATTTAGATACGTAGGTTGGAAAAGGCAAAGCCGCCTTCCGACACAACCCTACCCCAACATTACCCAATTCATATCGAGCCAAACCCAACAAAACGAACATCCAAGAACGTAGGTCGGATAAGCGAAGCGCCATCCGACATAAATACCGCAACCATCAATACCACCCGACAAAAAACCACCCACAATCAAAATTCAAATCAATTCACCACCGAGCAACCACTCGGCAAACGTTGGAAGGCGGCTCCGCCTTTTCCAACCTACACGGTGTTTTTAATTTATTCCGACCTGCGGTTGTATACCGTCCCTTAAGCCGTTGGGCCGGACTCCAAACGTATTCTATATCAACAAGATAGAGCGCCAACAAACTAGTATTTCATATTAATTACTGGTGTTGATAGTGGTTTCCCACTTGTTTTGATATTCTTACCTCCCTTTGTATGACCCTCTATCTTAAAACAGTGCGAAACAGTTCTGTCTATGGGTTTACATAAAGGCGCAAATAGCCGAGTGGGCACCATCCCCACCTACTTACGCTTTTTAATAAGCGGCATAGAGCTTCACTGACCCTCACTAAAACCAATAAAACCTAAATAGGAATTAAATACTTTAAAAACAAAGTATTAGAGCTAATCTATGAGCAAAGTACCAGGCAAGCCAAAGACAGCAGAAGCACCCCATACCCCTATGATGCAGCAGTATCTACGCATTAAAGCTGAACACCCTAACGAGATTGTATTCTATCGCATGGGGGATTTTTACGAGGTCTTTTTTGACGATGCCAAAAAAGCTGCTAGGTTGCTGGACGTCACTCTTACTGCCCGAGGGAAGGCCAATGGAAACCCTATTCCTATGGCGGGCGTACCCTATCACGCGGCTGAAAATTATCTTGCGAAGTTAGTTAAGTTAGGGGTTTCTGTCGCTATTTGCGAGCAAATAGGTGACCCGGCTACGTCGAAAGGGCCGGTTGAACGCAAGGTCATGCGCGTGGTCACGCCGGGGACGGTCAGTGATGAGGCACTGCTGGATGAAAACAGAGATAACCTATTGGTATCGGTATGCTTTCAACAAGAAAGCTTCGGTATCGCTTGTTTAGATATGGGCAGTGGGCGCTTCACTATACTGACGGCACAAGACTCTGCTGAGCTGTTAAGTGAAATTACCCGACTCAACCCAGCGGAGTTACTCTGCCATGAGGTGGGTGCGTTGCCGACAGAACTCAGGGAGAGAAAAGGGTATCGCGGTCGCCCTGAGTGGGAGTTCGACCGTGAGACGGCTTTGCAAAGTTTGACTAAGCACTTTGGCACTAAGGATTTATCCGGTTTTGGCTGCGATGAGGACAGCGCGGCAATTGGTGCAGCAGGCTGTTTATTTCACTACGCGCAAGAAACGCAGCGCACTTCTCTGGGGCATATTTCATCTATTGTTCCTGAATCCAGCGAAGAGAGGGTGACGTTGGATGCTTCCACTCGCAGAAATCTGGAACTGGATGTAAACCTCAGCGGAGAGGAGGACAATACGCTGTTTAGTGTATTAAATACCAGTTCAACGGCAATGGGAGGACGGTTATTACGACGCTGGCTGCATTACCCATTACGGGACCGTGAAGAAATTACGCTTCGACAAGATGCAATAGACAATTTAATTGACAATTACCGTTACGAGGATGTTCGTTCACCATTAAAAAATATTGGTGATTTGGAGCGTATTTTAGGCCGTCTTGCTCTGCGTTCTTCTCGCCCGCGAGACCTTTCTCGCCTAGGCAGTTCTCTCGCTTATTTGCCTGAATTACAACAAAAGTTGTCCGGTGCTTCGTCAGATAAATTGAAAGAGCTATCGAAAGATATTGCGGAGTTTCCAGAGCTTGTTGAGCTGGTGAATAAAGCGATTGTGGAAAACCCTCCGGTTGTGATTCGGGAGGGAGGGGTTATCGCGGAAGGCTACGATGCGGAATTAGACGAATTAAGAAATATTAATTCTAATGCGGGCGACTTCCTTATTAAGTTAGAAAGCCAGGAAAAAGAACGCACTGGCATACCCACACTTAAAGTGGGCTATAACCGAGTACACGGCTATTTTATTGAGGTGAGTAAAGCGCAATCGGATAAAGCACCCGTAGAATATATTCGTCGCCAAACACTTAAAAATGCCGAGCGTTTTATTACCCCGGAATTAAAGAAGTTTGAGGATAAAGCGCTTTCGGCAAAAAGCCGCGCACTGACGAAAGAAAAAGCACTGTACGAGGAACTAATCGAAAAGCTTAACGAGCATTTGTTTGCACTGCAAACTTCAGCCAATGGCATTTCTGAACTCGATGTATTAAGTACGCTTGCTGAACGTGCGCAAGTACTCAATTACTGCAAGCCTGAATTGGTGGGCGACAAAATAATTCAGATTGATGAAGGTCGCCACCCGGTAGTGGAGCAGGTCCTCGATTCACCTTTTGTTCCCAACGATTTACTCTTTGATAACAGTCAAAAAATGCTGGTGATTACTGGGCCTAATATGGGTGGTAAGTCCACTTATATGCGGCAAACTGCGTTAATTGTGCTTCTCGCACAGATAGGCAGTTATGTTCCTGCGACCCGGTGTAAATTGGATTTGGTGGACAGAATATTTACTCGTATTGGTTCGGCGGATGACTTGGCTGGTGGCCGTTCTACGTTTATGGTGGAGATGACGGAAACGGCGAATATTCTTAATAATGCGACGGATAATAGCTTGGTTCTGATGGATGAAATTGGGCGTGGCACCAGTACTTATGATGGTCTCTCTCTCGCTTGGGCGTGTGTAGAACACTTGGCAAAGAAGATCAAAGCCCTGACTTTGTTCGCTACCCATTATTTCGAAATTACTGAGTTACCCGCTCAATTAGAGGGGGTAAAAAATATTCACTTGGACGCCACGGAGCATAATGATGATGTGGTGTTCTTACACAATATTCAAACGGGGCCAGCAAGCAAGAGCTATGGCTTGCAGGTAGCAAAATTAGCAGGTATTCCCTCGGATGTACTCAAGCACGCTAAAACTCAGTTACGGCGCTTAGAATCGAGTTCTGACTCCCCAGTTAAAAGCCCTGCCGAACCTCAGCCTATTGCTCAGGCAGACTTGTTTGGCAGCACAGAACCAAGTGCATCCGATAAACGCTTAGAGAAGATAGACCCTGACAGCCTGACGCCAAGAGAAGCGCTCGATGTGCTCTACCAACTCAAGGAGTTGCAAGACTGATGCGCAAGGGAGGTAAACCGCCCAGGAAGTTAACCCAGAAAAGAGCCATCATAAATCGGAAATAGCCGTTAAAGTGGGTAAATACTGAGGTTTCCGATCAAAGATGATCCTGGTAGAATGCGCGCTCGAAAAATTGAAATGGTGGTAAAAATGACATTTGTGGTGGGTGAAAACTGCATCAAGTGTAAACACACTGACTGTGTTGAGGTGTGCCCAGTTGATTGTTTCTATGAGGGGCCAAACTTTTTGGTCATTCATCCAGATGAATGCATTGATTGTGCTTTATGTGAGCCTGAGTGCCCTGTAGATGCCATTTTCTCCGAAGATGAGTTACCGACAGACCAGGAGGCGTTCCTGGAGCTTAATGCTGAGCTTGCGGAAGTATGGCCAGTTATTACAGAGAAGAAAGATGCCCCTGCTGACGCTGAAGAGTGGGATGGTATTGAAGGTAAGCTTAAGCACCTGGAAAAATAACATTTCAAAAATAACGTAGATCATTAAGGCTGCTTTTGAGCGGCTTTTTTATTTCCGTCCTCTTATTTCTGTGAATAAAAATACCGCAAGACGACGACAATTTATACATGAAGACGGTTACACAACCTGAATGAGAACTATCAATTTTAATTTTCACAGAATAAAAAGCCCGGTTTAAAACCGGGCAAGTTATATCACAGTGTATAAAATTCGGTAGAGCTACAAAGAACCAAATAAAGCGGTAGCGTCTAGACCTTGTTTCTCTAAAATGTCTCTTAGACGGCGAAGCGCTTCAACTTGAATTTGACGAACTCTTTCACGAGTTAAGCCAATTTCACGACCCACTTCTTCGAGAGTGCTGGTTTCATGTCCACGCAAACCAAAACGACGCGCAACCACTTCTCTTTGTTTTTCACTTAGTTCGTCCAACCAGTCGTTAAGGCTGGTGCTTAGATCACTGTCTTGCAGCAGTTCTACGGGGTCTGAAACTTGTTGATCTGGAACAGTATCTACTATAGTTTTTTCAGAGGATGGCCCTACAGGTATATCCATAGAGGTAACACGCTCATTTAAAGCCAACATGCGCTCTACATCTTCTACTGGCTTATCTAGCAAGCAGGCAATGTCATCTGGAGAGGGTTCGTGATCTAGCTTCTGCGATAGCTCACGAGAAGCGCGAAGATACACATTGAGTTCTTTAACAACATGGATAGGTAAACGAATTGTGCGAGTTTGGTTCATAATCGCACGTTCAATTGTCTGACGAATCCACCAAGTAGCGTAGGTAGAGAAACGGAAACCACGCTCTGGATCAAATTTTTCTACCGCTCGAATAAGACCAAGATTGCCCTCTTCGATTAGGTCTAATAAGGCTAAACCACGGTTAACATAACGGCGAGAAATTTTAACAACAAGTCGCAAGTTACTTTCAATCATACGCTTACGAGAAGCTTCGCACCCTTTGAGGGCCTTGCGAGCAAAATACACTTCTTCTTCAGCACTGAGCAGTGGAGAAAAACCAATTTCGTTTAAATAAAGCTGAGTTGCATCTAGGTTTTTTTGATGAACGTCGTCATCCAGTGTGGAACGTCTACCGCGAGTTTTCTTTGGCGCTGGAGTCGTTTTTTCTTTCGTCTTCTCTTTTTTGATTTGCTTACTTTCAACTACATTGATATTAAAATCTAACGAATTTGAAATAATTGGTGACTCATCTTCTTTTTTTAGAGTATTAAGTTCCTGAACCGCCATGACCCTTACCCCTATTAACCGAAAAATTGTAATGGTGATAGCACTATCGCTATCCCCTTGTTGTGTATTTTGCGTGGTCGTTACAGCTGACCCCCGTTTAGCTTAAAAACTTAGCTGGCTTGTACATCAGTCCCAAGTCTAAACACGCTTGAGATATTAGTTGTCGGCCATACTTCAAATTCTTTAGCTTTGAGTACCGACCAGAATTACTTGGGAAGGTATCTCAATGGATCAACAGGTTGACCGTCATTCCGTATTTCAAAGTGCAGCTTTACGGTATCAGTTCCTGTGGACCCAGCTTCGGCAATTTTCTGTCCCGCTCTGACTAATTCGCCTTCTTTAACGTGCAGTTTGCGGTTGTGTGCATAAGCACTTAAAAATTTTACACTGTGCTTAATGATCAGTAATTTGCCGTAACCTCTGAGGCCGTTGCCTGAATAAACAATTTCTCCAGCAGCAGCCGCAAGTACAGGCTCCCCCAATTTGGTTTGAATATCAATACCCTTATTTAAGCCGCCGTTTGATTTGAAGCGAACTTTCACTTTGCCTTTTACTGGCCAAACCCAAAATTTAGGGTCAAAGGCAGATGTCTTAGAAATGGATTTTAACGACGCCTTTGTTCCTTTTATTGAACGATTGTTTGTTTTTTGAACTTTCCGGGATGGCGGTATAACCCGACTGATTTTAGAAGGAGGAGGAGCTGTAATCGTTTCTTTCGTCTTTGTAGCAGACCATTCTTTTTTGAGCGGAACTCCCGTCAATTTAAGTCGTTCGCCAGGATAAATAGTGAAATGAGTGCCTATTTTGTTGATTCTAGCAAGAGCCCGGTAATCCAAGTTATAGCGCCAAGCTATTGAATAAAGTGTTTCCCCATGGGCGACAGTATGATGCTGAATACGACGCGACGGCGGTTGTTGAAACTCATCGACCGGCGCACTGTGGGTAGACTGCCCACAGCTCACAAGGAAAACAGATGCGATCAATATTTTGATCGCTGTTGTGAATGCTTTTCTCATCTCAACCAATTTGACGCCTAAAATCACCTTTCTCATACTGTTTGCTTTTTGAACTAGTTTAGAAGTATTAGTACTTATTAGGAGTTTATTATGAAAATTTAATCTAGGATTGGTTCACAAAAACTCCTACTTTTTTTGAATTTTCCGACTTTTACTAGTTCTTTAGATAGCAAAAACCCCGCCTTCACACTAGTCCTTTAGATAATTTAGATGCCAAATACTCAACTGAAAGTACCAAAACAATACCGATTGATGCCGAAACGAGGATTTCGACGAACATGGATTCTTGTCCAGTTATTTGGGTAAATTTTTGTGGCGTGAGATTCGACTGAACTAAAGGAATAATATCGCCATGCCGATCCGTTGTGGACTCAAGGGTATATTTCCATGGCCAAGTGACCGAAAGAGACCCCACTAAAAAGCCCGTTAGAAGAGCCAGGGTTGCATCTAAATAGGTATCCATTAACCAAGAGAGAAAACGGGAAAAAACCAGTAAGCCAGAGACACAACCAGCGGCAATTATCGCTAAAGAGGCAATATCCAAAGTTTCTATAGCATTCAGAAATACGGGATATAAACCCATTAACAACAGTATAAAACTGCCGGATATGCCTGGTAGGATCATGGCACATATTGCGATAAACCCTCCAAGAAACAATGCCCACCCATATCCAGGCAACTGAGCGGGTTTTATATAGGTCACACCCACCACGAATACAATTCCAAGCACACAGGTAATAACCTGCGTATAACGCCAACGGTTCTGCTGTTTTAACAGTAAAAGTATGGAAGCGAAAATCAGCCCGGAAAAGAATGCCCAGACCAGTAGAGGGTAATTGTCCATACTGTAGATAATAAGGCTCGCTAAGGTCTTGAGGCTAAGCAGTATTCCGCCAAATAGCACCACTAAAAAAGTGCCGTTGATGTAGCGCCAAAAGCTTGCGACGCCCTCTTTATACAAGACAACAAGCGCCTGGGGGCCGCATTGTTTTAGGGAGTGTAAAAGCTCGTTGTAGATTCCGGTTATAAAGGCAACCGTTCCCCCAGATACGCCGGGTACAACATCTGCCGCCCCCATTGCCATGCCTTTTAAGGCTAATAATACGTAGTCTTTACTGGTTCGATCTTGCTTATTCATTGTCTATTTTGCTTATTATAAATCGTTTTAGTTTAGGACAGGCCAGAAAGCAGCGGTACAAATTTAACGGCTTCCAGGGTTTGCTCCCGGTAGTTATCGGTGTCACCTTCCCGAACAACCAATGTCAGGGTTTGGGAATCCGCGCCAACAGGTATGACTAAGACACCATCAGGTGCTAACTGATCCAATAGGCTTTGAGGAATACTTCGCGGGGCAGCAGTGGAAAGGATGCCATTAAACTGTTCTTGCTCAGGCCAACCAAAGGTGCCGTCTGCGTATTTTAGAGTAACGTTCCGTAAGCCTAACAATCTAAGGCGCTCACGGGCCTTATTTTGGAGAGGTTTAATTCTCTCTACACTCCAGACATGCTCAACGAGCTGAGCCAAAACTGAAGTCTGATAACCCGATCCTGTACCCACCTCTAGAACGCGCTCCAACTTACCAGCAGCGCCCAGTAAAATCTCGGTCATACGCGCAACAATATACGGCTGAGATAACGTTTGACCATGGCCTATTGGCAGAGCGGTATCTTCATATGCCCTGTGGGCGAGCGCTTCGTCTAAAAACAAGTGCCGAGGGGTATTAGCGATAACATCCAGCACACGCTGGTCTGTCACCCCCTGCTCCGTTAAGCGATGAATAAGTCGATCTCTCGTTCGCTTAGATGTCATGCCGACACCCTGAAAATGTAACTGGTCCACAAAGCCTCCCCAAGGCTAGAAAAATCGGTGAGAACTATATCACAGGCTGAACATAGGGCGGAGGCTAGGGCCTAGAGTCTGTTAATACTAATCAAATAGGTTATTCGGAGGGAACCCTTTCTGGTTGGCTCAAAATAAAAAGCTCTCTCAAGACAGAAGTGGCGAATTGGCCCGGCGGAAGAGCAAACTCCAGCCGTAAATCCTGCTCGTCTAACTGCCATGCCACTTGCATTGGTTGTATAGATAAGGCTCTACGCTCCTGGTTAAGCCCCTTGTGTTCCAGAGCATCGCACCAAGCTGAATAGCTCTCAAGCACTTGATTTTCGATGTCCAGGGCATCACTGGTAGCAGAAGAGCGCCCTCTCCCCCATAGAGGAGCGGAACCCTGCCCCTCAATAAGGCTTTCGCCGTCAACATGAGTGAGCCAGGTTTTTGCCTCCACTCGTTTTGCCAGCACAATATTAAATAAATAGGATCTTGCAGCAGACAGCACCAGCCCTTTTTTATTTCTATTTTTTATTGGGGTTTTACCTGAAAACCACTCATCGGCTAATTGTAAATTATTGGCGCCCCAACCAAACCGCTGTTCACCAAAATAATTAGGGGCGCCTTTTTGCTTAAGTATTTGCAAACGCTCTTCTAAACCATCTATAGAACTGAGCGAACGTAAGCGAATTTTAAATAGGTTGGCTTTGTGACGTCCTTTACGTAATTTTTGTTTATGAATGGCTGAATCAATAATTTCGATATTTCCTTCCAGCGCCGAACAAATAGTGTCGAGATTAGGAATATCACGAATACCTGGAAGGTACACGCTAAACCATTGAGTGGTAATTGCATTTCTATCTTTTTTACCCGCATAACCCACATCGTTATCTTTAACTTTGAAGTACTTGGCCAATTCGGTGGCTACCCAGTGGGTATTTTCCCCTTCCTTTTTTAATTTTAGGTAAAGGTGTTCTCCCTCATGGGTAAATTCGATGCCCAGGTCTTCTTCGACAATAAAATCTGCATTTTCAGATCGAAAAAAGGCCGTAATCTGTGGCTTACCTTGGGCATAGGGGAAATCAAGAGAAAATTGCATTAGAAAAATATCCAACAAGAATAAAAAAGGGGGTGAAAATAAATAATGTTAGTTTGAACCTAGAAACCGCAGTTAACTCACGAAAGTATACGCAAGCGCTTAACTGCGGTTTCTAGGTTGAAATAAGTACGGTGGCGTAAGCAGCTATGCCCTCTTCTCTTCCAGTAAACCCCAGCTTTTCTGTGGTAGTGGCTTTTACATTTATTTGTTCAATACTGACATCCAAATCGGAGGCGATATTTTCTCTCATAGAAGAGATGTATGGAGCCATTTTAGGTTTCTGCGCAACCACGGTCATATCAGCATTAACAAGGGAGTAGCCCAAGGATTTAAGCTTAGCTCTAACCATACGCAGTAAACCACGGCTATCCGCATTCGCGTATTGCATATCATCATCGGGAAAATGCTTGCCTATATCACCCAAGGCAGCAGCACCAAGCAACGCATCGCAAAGAGCATGGAGTAAAACATCACCATCAGAATGGGCAATTAAACCTCGCTTATGCGGGATAACCACACCACCGATTACAATTTTATCCCCAGGACCAAATGCGTGAACATCATAACCTTGACCAATTCTCATTGGGTTTCCTATTTTTTAATTCTTTTGTGTAGTTAAAATATATTCAGCCCAAGTTAAATCTTCAGGCAAGGTGACTTTAATATTATCGCGGCGATCTTGAACCAAAAGAACCTCGCCTCCAATATGTTCTATTGCCGATGCCTCATCGGTTACAGGCAATGTATTTTCTTCACAATACTGTAATGCAGAAATAAGGTCGTTAACCAAAAACATCTGTGGGGTATGGGCCAACCATAATTGGTTACGGTCTTGAGTGGAATCAATGTGCGCACCTCCACTCTTCAAGTTTTTCGCCAGCTTTACGGTATCCGATACTCGGCTGGCCAAAATAGCCCCGGTATTGCTCGAAATTGCAGTTTCGGCCAGCGCTTCTAGTTTTTCGATACTAAAGCAAGGTCTTGCCGCATCATGAACCATCGCCCAAATATTCGGTTCATCTGGAAACAATTGTCGCAAATACTGTAAAGCGGAAAGAACGGAACAACTGCGCTCCTTCCCACCGCAAACACGTATAACTTTAGGGTGAGAAGATACCGATGTTTGACTCCAATAGGTATCTTGCTCACTGGTGGCAACAATCACACCTTGAATCCAATCCAGTGTGAGCAGTTTTTCCAGAGTAGTTTCGATAAGCGTTTTGCCCGCCAAGGGAAGATACTGCTTTGGCTTAGCCGCTTCCATGCGGCTACCCACCCCAGCCGCCGGCACCACTAGCCATATTTTTTGACTATTTAGGTTCATTTTTTTTATCGATAATCATATAGAAGGTTTCTCCTTCTTTAATCATTCCCATTTGGCTACGCGCTCGCCCCTCAATGGCATCGAGACCTGTTTTTAGTGCTTTTACTTCTTCAGCCAAAATTCGGTTTCGCTCAACTAACAGGGCATTTTGTTCCTGCTGTTTTTGTATTTCGGCATTTAAACGAGAAACCTGCGCAAGGCTGCCATCCCCTACCCATAATCGATATTGGAGAGCAATAATGATCACTACTAAAACGGCCACTAACCACTTCATAAATTAAACTACAGACAATAAAAATAATTTCGCTACATTACCACAACTATGCGTACGGACAAAAAAGGCCAGCAGTGCTGGCCTTTCTCTAAAACCTAACGAACGAAGCAGAAGAATTATTTAAACTCTGCACGGCCTCGATAAGCGGCTTTTTCACCCAACTCAGCTTCAATACGCAGTAGACGGTTGTATTTAGCGGTACGGTCTGAACGAGAGAGCGAACCTGTTTTAATTTGCCCCGCCGCCGTGGCTACGGCCAAATCGGCAATGGTGGTATCTTCAGTTTCACCAGAACGATGGGAAATAACCGCCGTATAACCCGCGTCTTTCGCCATTTTAATTGCGTCTAAGGTTTCACTCAAAGAACCAATTTGGTTGAACTTGATTAAAATTGAATTAGCAATATTTTTGTCGATACCTTCTTTCAGAATCTTAGTATTGGTGACAAACAAGTCATCCCCAACTAGCTGAATTTTATCGCCAATTTTTTGAGTCAGCACATCCCAACCCTCCCAATCGTTTTCGTCCATGCCATCTTCGATAGACAAGATTGGATAACGCGCCGCCAGATCTGCAAGGTAATCGGTATATTCGTCGGGAGTGAAGACTTTGCCCTCACCGGACATATCGTATTTACCGTCTTTAAAGAATTCAGAAGCCGCACAGTCAAGCGCGAGAGTAATGTCTTTACCAAGCTCGTAGCCTGCGTTTGCCACCGCTTCAGCAATCGCTTCCAACGCAGCTTCATTGGAAGGCAAGTTAGGAGCAAACCCCCCTTCATCACCAACAGCCGTATTTAAACCACGGCCAGAAAGTACTTTCTTCAAGCTATGGAATACTTCCGCCCCCATACGCAACGCTTCGGTAAAGTTTGGCGCAGAGACAGGTTGAACCATAAACTCTTGAATATCGACGTTGTTATCCGCGTGCTCACCACCATTCACAATATTCATCATGGGCACCGGCATAGAGTACTGGCCCGGAGTGCCGTTAATATCTGCAATATGTTGGTACAAAGGAATATTTTTATCTGTAGCGGCGGCTTTAGCTGCTGCTAAAGAAACGGCCAAAATGGCATTTGCACCCAATTTGCCTTTGTTGTCAGTGCCGTCAGCTTCGATCATCGCGTTGTCTAAACCACGTTGATCCGCTGCGTCTTTCCCCACTAATAGAGACTTAATAACATCATTTACATTGGCAACAGCTTTTAATACACCTTTACCAAGGTAACGGCTTTTATCGCCGTCACGCAGTTCTAGGGCTTCGCGCGAACCTGTTGAGGCGCCTGATGGTGCACAAGCACTACCAACAACGCCGGATTCCAATACTACTTCAGCCATTACAGTAGGATTGCCGCGAGAGTCCATTACCTCAAAACCAATTACGTTGGCAATTTTGCTCATAGGAGTTTCTCTTTCTGTTATCTATTTAAGTGAATAAAAATGATTAATAAAGGTTAATTAATATCTAATTCAGGTAACGATTTAATCGTATCGTCAAGTGATTTCATTTGTGCTAAAAAGGGTTCCAGCTTATCCAGTGGCAGTGTACTTGGTCCGTCACATTTTGCCGTATCTGGGTTTGGGTGAGCTTCTAAGAACAAGCCGGCAATGCCGACAGCCAAACCCGCTCGTGCCAATTCCGCTGTTTGCTCACGGCGCCCACCGGAAGCGACACCTAATGGGTCTCGGCATTGCAGAGCATGGGTCACATCAAAAATAATGGGTGCCCCACCACTGACATTTTTCATCGTTCGGAAACCCAGCATATCGACCACTAAATTGTCGTAGCCCATACAGCTTCCACGTTCACACAGTATGACCTTTTCATTGCCACACTCGGCAAACTTTTCAACAATATTTTTCATTTGCCCAGGGCTTAAAAACTGGGGTTTTTTAATATTCACCACCGCACCTGTTTTTGCCATGGCTTCAACTAGGTCAGTTTGCCGTGCCAAAAACGCGGGTAGTTGTATTACATCCACCACATCCGAAACTGGCTGAACCTGATAAATTTCGTGAATATCGGTAATAATCGGAATGCCAAATTCGGCTTTCAGGTCGGCAAATATCTGCAAACCTTTTTCCATTCCCGGCCCACGATAAGAGTGTACCGATGAGCGGTTCGCTTTATCAAACGAGGCTTTAAAGACATAGGGAATACCCAATTTTTGGGTCACTTTCACATAGGCTTCGGCCACTTGAAAAGCTAAATCACGAGACTCAAGTACGTTCATGCCGCCGAACAAAGTAAATGGTTTGTTGTTGGCAACCTCGATCTCACCGATAGTTATAGTTTTACTTGTCAAAAATATCGCTCCAAATAAGTAGAGTGAACAGCGTATCTAGCGAGCTTTGTTCGTGACAACAGCCGCTTCGATATAACTCTTAAATAAGGGGTGCCCATCTCGCGGTGTAGAAGTAAATTCAGGATGGAACTGGCAGGCAACAAACCATGGGTGGTCCGCCACTTCTACCACTTCCACCAAGGTATCATCTGAAGACCAACCACCAATATTTAGACCCGCACGACGCAATTCATCCACAAAATGGTTATTGACTTCGTATCTGTGGCGGTGGCGTTCAACAATGGTACGGCTTTTATATATCTGTTCGATTTTGGAACCGGCTTCCAAATGACACTCCTGAGCGCCCAAACGCATGGTGCCACCTAAATCGGAAGATTCATCTCTCTGTTCAGTTTTGCCTTCAGAATCGGTCCATTCCGAAATCAAACCAATCACCGGGTAAGGTGATTTACGGTCAAATTCGGTACTGTTTGCGCCGTCAAGCCCCAGAACATTTCTCGCAAATTCAATCACCGCCGATTGCATCCCCAAACAAATACCCAAATACGGAATTTTGTTTTCTCGTGCATACTGAACTGACGATAATTTTCCCTCTAAACCCCGCTCTCCAAAGCCGCCGGGAACCAGTATAGCGTCAGCACCCGCCAAAATTTCTGTGCCCTGCTCTTCAATATCTTCAGCATTAATGTAGTGAATATTGACCTGAGTATGAGTATGTATACCCGCATGTTTTAACGCTTCGTTCAGAGATTTGTACGCATCGAGTAAATCCATGTACTTGCCAACCATTGCAATGGTCACTTCGTTTTCTGGGTTTTGCTCCGCTTCAATAACGTTATCCCATTCGCTCAAATCCGCTTCAGGCGCCTCAACTCGGAATTTATCTAAGACAATTTGATCCAATTGGTATCGCTGAAGTAAACCCGGAATAGCGTAGATGGAGTTAGCATCCGCAAGCGGCACTACTGCGCGCTCTTCCACATTCGTGAACAAAGAGATCTTTCTACGGGAATCTTCATCTATTTCTTTTTCAGAACGACACAACAGAATATCTGGCTGCAAACCAATGGACCGGAGTTCTTTTACTGAATGCTGAGTTGGCTTAGTTTTTGTTTCTCCAGCAGTGGCAATATAGGGCACCAATGTAAGGTGTATAAGCAGGGCTTGCTCAGACCCCAACTCCACTTTGAGCTGGCGAACCGCTTCTAAAAAGGGTTGGGATTCAATATCACCCACCGTGCCGCCGATCTCAATCATGGCAACATCGGCATCACCGGCTCCGGCAATAATACGTCGTTTTATCTCATCGGTAATATGGGGAATAACCTGAACCGTTCCCCCTAAATAGTCACCACGACGTTCTTTACGCAAAACGGTCTCGTACACTCTACCCGTAGTAAAGTTATTACCACGGGTCATTTTCGTGCGGATAAAACGTTCATAGTGCCCTAAATCGAGGTCGGTTTCCGCACCGTCTTCGGTGACATACACCTCCCCATGCTGGAATGGACTCATTGTACCCGGATCAACATTAATGTAAGGGTCTAGTTTGAGAATCGTCACCTTCAAACCACGGGATTCAAGAACAGCCGCCAAGGAAGCCGATGCGATGCCCTTCCCTAACGAGGAAACAACGCCGCCAGTAACAAAGATAAAACGTGTCATGTGGACCCTATGCCGAATACTGGCTGCAACCAACCAGCGTGGTTATGCAGATAGAGTGTATCTACATGTGAAATTTTGTGAGTTGAATCAATTATATAGAAGGATTAGCCCCAGACAAACTTTATACCCAGATTACCGAGTAAGCCACATAGCAACAAAGAATGTAGGCCCACCAATCACCTCTCAGAATGGCGCGCCAGGGTACCAGAAAAGGGCTTCAAACTCAATGTGGGGTTGTCAGGGAAGGAGGCTCGCAGCAGGTCTCGGGCACTCTCCACAAGCGTATCAGGGCAGTAATCCAATTGACACACGCCACCACGGCAACAGAGCAGACCTAGTCTCCCTCCCTCTCTTTTCATCATACTTTCATCACGTTTTTTTCACGAAGGCGCTGACTCACCTGAAGTGGCCACTTTAAACAAAACGACATCCTCATCTTCCGGTCGAATTGACGAGCCCATTTTTACTCTACCTTGACCGGAAAGAGGGCAAAACTTATCTCGAATAAATACGCTATTTGATCGGCCAATTTTCACCATTGTGCCATTGGTACTGTGGTCACGAAGACCAAACTGCCCATCCTGAATTTCCAAAGTACAATGACGGCGAGAAGTTAGATCATTGCAAACCAACAGATGGCAAACAGATTCGCCTCGCCCTATAACAAAGGGTAAGTCTGAAGCATTTAATGTGAATGACTGACCTTGATAATAAAGCTCTACCGTCCCTAAATCGATATTAAAACGATTACCTAGGGTCGGGTTAAGAATAGTGTCATCTCTCAATGATCTCTCCTTTACCGCACAATAAACTGAATAAATAAATTATTGAACAAGCTACTGAGTATGTGATTAAGCTGCGATGGTTAAAAAATACTCGCAATAACAGAAGTGATTAGCTTCCCGTCAATTCCATTCTTCCGAGCGGGTACATATTACAGCAAATTGAGGTGAACATAACGACTAACCGAGTACCAATACCCATATTCTAACCAAAACCCTTAATTATTCATTTCTCGACAACCGCTTTGGTGATTATCTTCGAAACTATGCCATCCGAAGCTATGCCACTCAAAGCTATGCCATCTAAAAGCATGTTATTTAAAATCATGCTCAATGGAATCATGTTAATTAGTTTCACGTTATCTGCTGATTTTATCACCCTCCCCTTTGCAGGAATATTCTCAGGGTAAATACGGAGTCACTCAAGCGATAGGACAGACCTTGTGACCTCGCAGCATATTAGATGTTATGCGCGCCAACAAAAGCGGCGGAATACGCCAAATATTTAGGCGAAATAAAGCCATAAACACTAACCACGTAACATCCAACGCCTCGACAGTTTTTTATTAAGTATGGTAAAAACTGCCTTTGGGTGGAGCGGCAAATAAAACCATTGCCGCCTGCATAGCTTCTTTGGGGTAGCATTCAATCGATTTTTTATGGGACGCAATAGAATCCCATTTCTCCCATACCACAAACTTATTTTTATCGTCGTCACTTTGCAATACTTCACACAACGCACAACCTTCAGATGTGGAAATATAAGGAATTAACGACTTAAGAAAAGTGAACAGCTCATCGGATTTCCCATCCGCAGCCTGAAATTCATTGATTCGTGTGATACTCATATATATCCCAATATTTGTAATGTTTAATAGCCAATTCAACTAGTACCCAATGCTAGGTTTCACACCTGCCCGAGTACTTTACCGCGTTAATTATCAAAATCAAAACTTCGAATATTAGGCTCCTCTTCGCTTAATGTAACAATCTTGGAGAAAGCGTCAGACTGTTTATCTTCGAGTGCAGCCAAAAGATTATTACATTGCGCTTCAATATCGGTTTTCCATTTAGAATGACCAAAACTTTTTAGGTTAAGGTTGGCAACAAACACCCCCGACGTTACACCCGCTATAGCAGACGCAATAGCGGCTCCTGAATCGCCACGCGCTGCGGTAAAACCCTGATCAAATATAAATATGGCATGGTCAATAAGCGACATGCAAAGATGACTAATATCGATAGGTATTTCAGTCGCCACCCTTAAATGCTCAAGCTCGGCTTTTCGATATTTTCGTTTACCCTCGTGGCTCTCCTCCCCATTGCGAGCTTGCCGACATTGAATAACCTGATCAAATAATTTCAGAATCCCGTTGAAAATGCCCTTGAAGCTTTGGTTCAAGTTCTGTTTCAATCTGTTCAACGACGAATTCAAGCTGTTTTTTTATTTTTGTATACTTTGGCTTGGATAGAGACAATTTACAGACGGTAACAATAAGTTTTGCGGCTAATATACCCATAAGTGCAGCAGCACTACCTGAACCTGGCTTATGGCCACCAGAACCAAACTTATTGAGCAGTTCATTTGTGGGCAAACTTATTAATGCTTTCTGTTCCATACTTTAATTTCCTTGACCGACATTAAAGTTTAACTTCAGTGTACTTTGTCGAATACAGTGCAACAACCTTATAGAATACAACAACCTTGCTAATATTGACTTATCGATAAGACAATAAAAATATTCCAGCAATTTAGATTTTAAATCTTAATTTGATACCACTTCTTCTTTAATTAAGTGCTTTAAATGCTTGATGATTTTTCGCTAAATACCCATTGAAAAGGGACATTATTTGATTCACCCGTTTTTGGCTCCACCAAGGGGTTGTTTTCCCCATTAGCTAAGCGGCATAACCACAGGTCGGCAACAGCAACCAATTCACCTTTATAATAAACCAAGGGTACAATCGGCCTTAACCAAGGCTCCAAGTGATACTCATATAAAAGTTTCTTTAGCGTCTGCGAATGCGTTCGTTGCACAGGCTGGCAGCGCAAAGGCTCCCCATCTAATGCATTGAGAACACTATTGCGGCTGCGAATTTCAAGGGGGAAGGTTTGCTCGCTATTCTGCTCGCCATTAAACCAATCTAAGGCTTCCAAACTCCACCCTCCGGCAAGAGCCACTGAACGCTGGGCACCAAGATCCCAACTTAAGCTTGCCACCTGCCCCTGCTCAATAGCGGATCGAGGTATTAGGTACAATCGGTTTTGATAACGCCTTAGCTCACAGGCCCCCCAACCTAATACTGGCGACGCATCGAGCGGAGCTTGAATAATATCTGTCAACTGAAGCAACTGAGCTTGACTCGGCAGCGAATACGCCAATAAGTCTGCCCAAGTTCGAATAAGGTGTACTTGACGAGATGGCGAGAATGTCTGCAAGCGCGTTAGGTCGGTACTCTCCCCCAACCGCTCTTTACGACGACCACAGGTCGCCAAGTCCTCTTCTCCGTACTCGGCCATTAACGCCACTGAATTGCGCAAATGCGACGTTGCCTGAAGCGCTTTTTGAGGCGCCGCTGGCCACCGCTTTTTTATTTGGGGAATAACCGCATTGCGCAAATAATTCCGATCAAACTGACCGTTGTGATTACTTTCATCTTCCACCCACTGCAATGCATTTTGCTTCGCATATTCCAGCAGGTCGGCCTGTGAGACTTCGAGCAAAGGGCGAATCAATATTCCAGAACCCAGTGACCGCTGATATTCCATACCGGCAAGACCCTTTAAACCACTGCCTCGCATAAGGCGAAACAAGAGTGTTTCCAATGCATCATCCGCATGGTGGGCAAGCAATAGCACATCCTTGGGCTCTATTATTTTTTTAAAAATACTATAGCGCGCATCCCGAGCGGCATTTTCAAGACCTCGCCCATCGGTGGAAACATCCACCGCATAGCTTGCAAAAGGAAGCCCTAAACCGCAGGCAAAAGCCTCGCAGTGCCTCTGCCAAGAACCGGCATTGGGGGATAACTGATGATTGATATGTATCGCTCTGATCCGTTGGGATAAATCTGAGCGGCCTAAAATATGCAATAAAACCGTTGAATCCAAACCTCCGCTATAGGCAACCCAGATTTTAGTTTCTCGTGTTATTTTTGCTTCAATTTCTTGTAGAATAATATTTATATTCAAAGCACCTGCCGCCCACTTAAACCTGCTGCTCACTTAAACTTACCGGATAGTTATTAATAAAAGAGTACACTCTTTATTTCTGCTCCGTTAGTAAGTCATACTGTAATATTCAATTGTGTCACTGCAAAAATATGAGTGATTATAAATAATAATTTCAAAAAATGATCGCTTAAGGCTACCCACCCAATGAAAAAAACACTGCCTCATGGAAGTTGGACATCCACCATCACTGAGAACATGGTTACAGGTAAATCCCCTAAACTCTCCGAAACCTATAGTACAGGGGAAAGAGTATTCTGGCTGGAAACACTTGCCCACGAAAAAGGTCGTACAGCAGTGATGATGCACCACAACGGCGAAAATACCTGTATCTTGCCAAGGCCACTTAGCGTCAAAAGCAAAGCCCACGAATACGGCGGAGGCGCCTACACATTCCACGAAAACACCTTATTTTTTGTCCTTGGGGACGATCAGCGGATTTATCAGATCAACCTATTGGATAATATTGTCAACCCTGTTGCAATCACTCCAGCGTCAAACTGCCGCTACGCCGACTTAGCCTTTGACCCACGCCACACAAGACTTATCGCTGTTTGCGAAGAACATACTAACGGCACCCCCTACCCACACAACTACTTAGTTGAAATTCGCATACGAGAAAACCAACCAGCGGAGATCACCCCGCTCCACCAAGGGCATGATTTTTATTCCAACCCCAAGCTCTCGCCAGATGGAAAATATATTTGCTGGCTTACCTGGAACAACCCCAATATGCCTTGGGACGCAACACACTTATGGAAAGCAGAAGTAGGAGAAAATGGACAACTCGCGTCTCCCACAATTGTCGCCGGGCAAGGTCTCAAGCAAAGTATCTTTCAGCCACAGTGGTCACCAAATGGAGACCTCTACTATGTAAGCGATAAAACTGACTGGTGGAACCTATACCGAATCAACCGTGAAAACCTAAACACGACTCCCATCACCCCTACCGCAATTTGCCCAATGGAAGCCGAATTCGCCACGCCCCAGTGGGTATTTGGCATGTCTACCTATGGGTTTCTGAACAACAATACCCTGCTTGCCGCCTACACCCAAAATGGCGGTTGGCAAATAGCGCAAATCGATATGCTAACGGGAAAACGTCACCCGATTCAAATGGACGCATGTGATATTCACAGTATCAGCGCAACCCAGGGCAAGGCGGCCTTTATTGGTTCCAGCCCGTATTCAAACGCTGCTGTTTATGAATTTAGCACTCACGCAACCAGCCCAAAAGCACTGACAAACCCAGAAATAGAACTCAATATTGGCAATATCAGCATACCCCAACCTTTTCAGTTCCCGACAACAAAGGCTCAAAAAGCCTATGGTTTTTATTACCCCCCCCAAAATACTGACTATTGTGGCACAGATAAACCACCACTTATCACCCTAAGCCACGGCGGCCCAACGGGAGCGACAAACTCCGCTCTCAATTTAAAAATTCAATATTGGACAAACCGTGGGTTTGCGGTGATCGATGTGAATTACCGTGGAAGCACAGGCTATGGCCGAGACTATCGAGAATCCCTATACCCAAACTGGGGCATCTACGACGTTGACGATGTCTGTGCGGCTGCACAATACGCCGTAAGCCAGAATTGGTGTTGCGCAGAAAGGCTTATTATTAAAGGAAGCAGCGCCGGCGGCTATACTACTTTAGCCGCCCTCGCCTTCAAAGATACCTTTTCCGCCGGAGTCAGCTTGTACGGTATTGGAGATTTAGAACTTCTGGCAAACGATACACATAAATTTGAAGCTCGCTACCTAGATAACCTTATCGGCCCCTACCCAAAAGAGAAACAACGCTATTTAGATCGCTCACCAATACACTCCATTCACACCGTAGAATGCCCAATTTTGGTCTTTCAGGGGTTGGAAGATAAAGTGGTTCCACCCAATCAGGCCGCAAGCTTTGCCAACGCAGTTGAAAAAAAAGGGATTGCCGTTGCGCATGTCACCTATGAAAACGAAGGGCATGGTTTTCGAAACAGCGAAACCATTACCCATATGCTAAACGCTGAATTAGAGTTTTATTGTGCTATTTTTGCCATTCCTCGGCACACACAAAACTCATATATCACGCTTAAGAATTTTCCCACTGACAATAAAGATATGGATGCTGAACAGTAAACGCCTTGTTAATCACGCCTTTACCAATTCAGTTATCTCTCAACGCCTCATTCTTTGCACACCAAGCATAAAGAGCCCGAGAGCAAGTAATACTATAGTATTTGGCTCATCAACCGAAACCGTTTCAATATTGGAAAGCTGAACACTACCAAAAGCGTAAACCGCGCAACCGCCAGCACCACCAGGAAAACAGGCTAAATCAGTGGAGCGAAACATCTGCCCAACCTCCCAATCTTGAACGCGCCAATTTTCCGTATCACTCTCTGAAGAAGTTATACGAACATCCGTTAAGTTACTGCTAATTTGTCCAATATTTGATCCGCTCAAGCGATCCCAATTAAACCCGTGATTATCACCATAAATATTACCGCCATTGATAATTGACCCTTCCAATAAATCAGAGTAGAAATAATTCCAAGTCCCAGCACTATTTGAGTAGCTAGAATTATCTGCGTCAAAATCAATTTCAAAGACGTACTCTAGCTCTGTCTCATCAATGGCCACATCAAAATCATCAATATCAATACTTTGGTGATATGACCTGAAACCACTGACAATACCTTCAAAGGTATATAGCATTGGCGCAGCAAACGTAACGCCTGAGGAGATCATCAGACCTATTGCAATAAATAAGCACTGTATATTTTTCATAAGTTTTCCTTACTCTTTTTACTATTTATGTCACTAAACGAACCCATAAAGTTAACATACAAGGATCTAGAAAAAGTTAAGTCATTTCTGATAATCATTTTCCAGTCCTCAAAATTTGGTTTGCTGGTCATTATATGACCGCCGCTCTAGGGCCTGAACATCAAAATATTTTAGATATTTCAAATGTTGATTCCCAGCGCTTGACGATAAATATTTTCATTGAATTCTACTTTTAGCAGTCCGAATAATTAATACGATTGCTATAAGCGATTGTTTCTGATGTAGTATATTGACCATACAATTAATACCAAAACAAACCAAATTAAGGTTATATTTAGCAGCATTTCGACCGCTTGTAGATATGGAAAACTATTTAATTGACTTTTACTATCGTAAATTATTGGATATACCTCATTTTTTAAAAAAGCTATATTCAGATACAACGAAACCAGAAGGGTTATAACCCAGCCTGTTGATAATAAAAGTATCAATGCTTTCTTCATGGTTTAACCCTCCGATAACCTCTTCTAGTCAATCTCCATACAAGAATTTTAGGATTATCAACAGATGTTGGCTCTTTATGCTCTTAGTAACCGAATGCTTTGTGATAATTCTCGTGGCGTTTCTATTCCAAATCAGTCACCAGCATCCACTTCAGTTTTGTATAACATTTTAACTACCTCACTAGCCCAAGATGAACAGTTATTTGTGTAAAACCAATGCTCCGTCGTCTCGATAAATTTCTCTAACTGCAAAGGAGGATGCAGCTTCCGACGAAGATATACAATACCTTCTGCACGAAGCGCTAAAACCGATTACTTCGTCAGAAATAGCTGAAGCCAACAATAGCCACTGGGGGCACATTAAAGATAGCAAAGAAAAATTCAATGCTACAAATTGGGTTATACCTCAAAGAAGCTTTCCAGAAAGTTTTATAAAATTTCTTCGTTGGTCGAATGGAGGTTGCTTCCAGCGTGGTGAAAGGCAACTTTCCCCTATCTTTACCTCCAAAGAGATTCGTGAAATGCTCCTGTCTTATGAGTTCCCTGAATACATGGAGGGGGCTGTACCAATCGCTTTTGATGGCGGCGGTACTTTCTACTTATTTGACATGAGGGCCGAACCGAAAGATGGCGAATACCCAGTATTTTTCGCTGGCTCTGGTGCACTTTTTTGGGAAGATGCTATCCATGTATGTAACTCTTTCGATGAAATGATTGAGGGTACTACTGACCCACATGAACATGCATAACAAGATGCTCTTGCCGATTTGCGGGAACATACTTGACTTAAACTATAGTAGTTTTGTTGTAATTGGCCACGGGTTTGTACACCTACCCACTCAAGCCGCAAACGACTTGCTTCACTATTAAATACGCTCAGTATTGAACCCTCAAAAAGCATTCCTTGTGCGAATGATACATGGGCTGAAACATTCGCAGCTTACCATTTTTTCGATAACGATAAGGTCAGCTTTGATTCAATTATGACGGGGCATACACGACCGTACGCCGGAATAAATTAAAATACCCTGTAGGTTGGAAAAGCCGGAGGCGCCTTCCAACATTTACCGTGTAAAGACTGTGACATTATTGGATTTGTGCTTATTTTCATAATGGGGCCGATTAGATTAAATTCGGTGGTGTGAGGGTATGACTATGTCGGAAGGCGGCTTTGCCTTTTCCAACCTACATAGGTTCTGTCTAAAAAGTTTGGAGGATATGGGTTTATAATAGGCATACGAAAATAATAAGCGTTTTGCCATGCGTGACTTTAACGCTCCTGCTCACACCCCTCACCTATATCCATATAGGCAATGACAAGTGGCGCTTTTCAGCCACAACCCTTTGGACCCAGGCTATTATTTCACCCAGCTACATTATCTCGGTCATTGTTCGACTTTGTCTCCTGAGTCGTCCTATCGGTTATATCCATATAACCGTCCTGCATGACTCTAATGCCGTCCATCCATGGACATAAATCGCTCATTTAGAAGAGCTAACCCCCTTCCACTATAAGGATGTAGTCGGTAGAGCGACGTAGGAAGCCAAAGCCGAGCTGGATAAAAAACAGCCTCAGGCAATAATAATTTAATAGGCGTGAACTTAAGCCCTAGTTTCGTAAATTGGCTTAGAAGCTCAGTGTCGCCATTAACCAAAGCTTGGAAGTATCCGTGGCATTAAAGCCAGCATCTTCCGCTGCATCATCATCTGCCGCATAATTAGCCAATTTAGCAAGCACACCTAGGTTTTTAGTGACTTTGTATTTAGCGACAAGGTCCAGCTCTGTCCCCAGAGAGTCTCCCCCGTCCTCTGCGGAAAAAACATGGTAGGTCGCACCCAATACCACTTTCCCAACTTTGCCGTTTACACCAATATATTTATCGTCCACACCTACGCCAGGCGTTCCCAGGAACTTATCCGCGAAACCTTGGAACTTGTGCAGTGTTGCCAGTGGAGTCGAAAATGACACACCGTCATCCGCACCTAATATTTCGTCGCCAAGTGTGACTTTAACTGCGCCAAAGTTATAGGCTGCTTCAATATTGGTATAGGCAGCAGTGTAAGAGTTGGGGTTATCTGCATATTCCGATTGTGTGGCATACGCTAGATGCAGAGATAATTTATTGATCTTCCCATCGTAGTTAATGCCTGTGGTTTGCGAAGAGAGCCCCGCAACATCCTCAAAGTCCAGAGCATAATGAAGTAAGGTGACTTTATGCGCTTTGTTAATATTAATACCCAGGTTTGCCAAATGGAGGTCACCGTCCCAATCGCCGGCAACGTGGTCATCACCGACAATTCTATTGACGTTATAGACATAGCTGTAATCGGCATTAATCTGCTCATTGGCATATTCAAAACGATAGCCATCGTAGGTTTGTTCGTTTTGTCTCCAACCTACGCCCCCAACAAATCTTTGGTTGCCATGCAATATACGCTGTCTTCCTGCGGTAGCTTTAAAGCCACTATTTGAATACTGCACTAAGGCTTGGTTTAAATCTGTTCCAGAGGGGTCGGCGACAACGGGATACTCTGTTTTTCCATTTCCCGTGCTGTTGTATAGATCGTTTCCAACATAAGACACGTTATCGAATTCCATTAGCACCTTAAAATTTTTGTATTGCTGTGTTGAATAGGTTAAGCGTGTTTTTAAGGTCGAAGCATGAGCGTCTTTATCAATACCATCCTGATCCACAGATTCAAATCGGTATCTCAGGGAGACATTAGCTTTTCCACCGCTTACTGCATCCACAAGCGTCGATGCCTCTTCAGTATTTTCAGCATTAGCGCCCAACGCTCCCAAGGCTAAAGCTGCGGTTATGGCGATATTTAATCGTTTTCGTGAAAGTACATTCATCATAATGTTTTAATCCTATTACCAAAAATCTGTGTCTCAGTTACTACCTTACTGTGAGACAAACGCCAGTGTTTGACAAAGATCAAAACCCCACACCAGCTACCCACAATGCCCCCTTGAACTACCTCCCAAGCTAGCGGGCGAAAGGCGCTAACTAGCCCATATGAGATAGGCATACCACCACCCCAATGAGTGAATAGCCTTAAGCTTTGGTAAATAAACGACCTTAAGCTTTGGTAAACAAATAGCCATAAGCCAAGTCAAATATATAACATAAAATACTAATATATATTTTACTAATTTAGACTATTCTAATATAATGTGTTTAATGTTCGGATTTAAAAGCATGAAAATGAATACCAGTGACCTCGATACTCTAGCGAAAAACGCCTCCAAAGCGGAAACCCTTCTAAAGGCAATGAGCAATGCAAACCGGCTTATGGTTTTATGTTCCATCGCAGAGGGGGAGCTGTCTGTCGGAGAACTTAACGAGCGAATTCCTCTTTCTCAATCCTCACTTTCTCAGCACTTGGCGGCGCTCCGTAAAGCAGAGATTGTGCAAACACGCAGAGAGTCACAAACCATTTACTACCGCATCCAAGGCGAAGCACCATTAAGACTGATTGCTACGCTAAAAGATATTTTTTGTCCGTAATTTCGCAGTGAGAAATAAGAAATGGTGTTATTAATCGGATTAATTATTGGTGCAATACTGGGTCTGACTGGTGCAGGAGGTTCCGTCTTCGCCGTGCCACTGCTGTTAATTGTACTCGACTTACCCATACAACAAGCGATAGGGTTATCGCTTGGTGCCGTCGCCATAAGCGCGTTCTTCGGCACGCTTACCCGCCTTCATAGCAAAGAAATTCAATGGTTGCCCGCCCTCGTCTACGGCGTTATTGGCAGCCTATTTTCCCCTTTGGGCAATCTGCTTAATCAACACCTTAATGAGCTGTTTCTGCTCTCAGGGTTTAGCCTGCTTGTATTCTTGGTCGCAGGAAGAATGTGGCAACAAGCGCAGGCGATACCAGCACATTCAACCGTTATTCGTGCGCGCAGTGACAATAATCAAAGCGAGCAAGAAGCTATTTGCCGCATTAATCACGGGAAACAATTTCGCTTTGGCCTGCCCTGCATATTAGGTGTCAGCGGTGGCGCCTCCCTCACGGGGTTTTTATCTGGCTTGTTCGGCGTAGGCGGCGGTTTCTTAATTGTGCCCACTCTTCTATTTTTAACTGGAATTGGCATTAAACAAGCGGTTGCTACATCGCTGGTTGTTATCACAACCATAAGCACTGCCGGTTTTGTTAGCTTTGTGACAGCCTACCCCGACTTTGATATTTCGCTATTGGGAATGCTCGCCTTAGGGGGGGTAGTTGGCATGATGCTGGGGTCATTCACAGGCCAATATTTAGCGGGTCCAACGTTACAAAAATTATTTTCGGTACTAATGGTATTTATGGCCATTGGCACACTTATTTACCCATTATGGCAATGAGGTGTATTATGCTTTTACGTCAACTTTTTGATCAAACTACTTATACTTATACCTACCTACTGGCCGATAACGAGTCCAAGCAGGCGATTTTAATTGACCCTGTCGATACACAAGTAGACTCCTATTTAATACTGCTCAAAGAATTAAACCTGTCTTTGGCCATTGCGCTAGATACGCATGTTCATGCAGACCATATCACTGCTTTAGGTCGGCTGCGGGATGAAACCGGCGCAACAACTTATGTTGGCAACCCCGGTGATGTGGCCTGCGCAGACAACGCATTTACCGACGGTAAAAAAATAAAGGTGGGAAATTTAACCTTACTTGCCTTATATACGCCGGGTCACACAGACGACTCCTTTACCTTTTATTTAGCAAACCAAGGAAACCACTACGCCTTTACCGGCGATACCCTACTTATACGTGGAACAGGGCGAACGGACTTCCAAAATGGCGATGCAAACGCGCTTTACGAAAGCTTGCACAATAGAATTTTATCCCTGCCAGATGAGACATTAGTTTACCCAGGACATGACTACAAAGGCTGGACATTATCGACTATTGGCGAAGAAAAACAGCACAACCCAAGATTACAACTCACCGATAAAAGCGAGTTTGTCGCTTTTATGAATAATCTAAAACTGCCCACGCCCAAATTTATGGATGTGGCCGTTCCCGCAAATCAAAAATGTGGCAAACACAGCTAAAAAACCCTATTTAAGAGTAATAAATGTATGAACAATGAATTTATACATAGCGAATTTATCAACGCGGCAATTGGCGGGGGCTTAATCGGTAGTGCCACGCTTATCTTACTATTATTTCTAGGCCGTATTAGCGGCATTAGCGGTATTCTGTGGCAGGCCATAGCTAACGGTAAGAGCGGCATCGATGCCTCAAACGGTTGGCGCTGGTTCTTTCTCGCGGGCTTAATAGCGGGCCCGCTTGTGCTGCACCATCTTATGTCCTGGCCTCTTCCATCCCCAGGTAACGCTCACCCTCTGCTTATTATTGTCGCAGGCTTGCTTGTGGGGTTTGGCGTAAAACTGGGCAGTGGTTGCACCAGTGGGCATGGAATCTGCGGAATTTCTAGGCTATCACTGCGCTCACTCATCGCAACACTAACCTTTATGGCTGCGGGAATAATAACCGTTACTCTTGTCCGACATGCCATTTAATATTTAATGATTACCTTAAAGGTTAACAATGTGGTTGATACTATGAAAAATATATTTTCACTTATATCTGGTTTAATTTTTGGTGTAGGTTTGACCCTATCCGGCATGACCGACAGATTTAAAGTACAGGGGTTTCTAGACCTTTTCGGACAATGGGATGCCTCCTTGGCGTTTGTTATGGCAGCAGCGCTGTGTATTACCCTTCCAGGGTACTATTTAGTGCTTAAAAACACATCCCCGTTGCTTGACAGTCAATTCTTTTTACCAAGCAATTCTGGGTTAGACAAGAAATTAATAGTTGGGGCAATATTCTTTGGTATTGGCTGGGGATTGTACGGGTACTGTCCCGGTCCTGCCATTGCCTCTCTCTCAACACTGGATACCAGTTCGCTGTTATTTGTGGCATCCATGCTTTTGGGTATGGTGGCAGCGAATATATTGGGTAAACATATAAAATAGTCCGCCTTTACACAATATTAAATACCACCTTATTTAATATCAGCCCGGCTTACCGTCTATTCTCGGTGAATTTAAAATAGGGTAAAAAACAAGAATAAAAAGAGTAAATGCCAAGCACCACAGGATGCCGCTTACCATAAGGGTAAGTTGAGCATACCCAGGCAATAAAGCCAATACAATGCTCCTCACAATAGCGGCGGTAAAAAGCAATACAAATGCCGTTGCCATAATCGGGCCTACCGACAATGCCCGCCCAGTATGTCCGTATGATACTCGAACAATCATCGCCAATATAATACCCCCAATCGTGCCGATCGTTACCATATGAATCATGGTCGAAAGCGCGGCTATTCCAAATGCATAATGCAAAAATACCGCTACCGCCCCAAGGGGTAAAAAGAGGTAACCAATATGCAGTGACCACAGCAAGGGGTTTTGATACAGGGCACTCGCCTGCCAACGAGACCAGCGTAAAATATGCCCCAGGGCAATACAGCCCCAAAGGACAGCCATTGCATAGCTCAGTAAATAGTTCGGTAAATAGCCCCCCAGAAGATATGAAACAGCAAGTAAAAGATGAAACCCTATTAAAAATCGTTCTAACCATTTAATTGGAATAACTTTTTTCGAATGAGTTGCATTTGCTGTAAACATGGGGATAACCCTGCCCCCCATAATGGTAATAACCAATAAAATTAACGCCAATGAAAAATAATGCGAGCCTATTACCCCGCTCCAATCGTTATGCATAATGCTGAAATAACTTATGCTATTGGCGCAAGCAAAAATTAGGAGGATAGGAACGAAAAATAAATTGCGCCATAATTTTACTTTTACAATAGGAAGCGCAAAGAAAAATGCTGCCAAGGGCAAAAAAAGTATATCTAAAGTCATACTGAAAACAACAGGTATAATATTAGGCATTGCCAACCCTACCCGAGCCCCCGCCCAACAAGCAAACAAGACGAATAACAACCAGCCATTAATACTTGGTATACCTGTCCAATTTTGTACTGCTGTCAGTAAAAAACCAACAATTATGGCCATAACAAAACCAAAAATCATCTCGTGACCATGCCACCAAAGGGCTCCGCCAAAAGGTTCAAAAACCACCCCCTGCAAACTCACCAACCAAAGCGCCACAGACAAAAACCCCACAAAGGAGCCAAATAGGAAAAACGGCCTAAAACCCAATCCAAATATAGGGGGGTAGCCCTTAGATGATGCAGTATTTAACAATGTGAGTTCCAAATAGGGTAAGTAAGGTTAGGGAAACGCTAATAATAACCTGTAACAAAGCCACCTCGCTAGAAAAAACAATAGGTATTTTCAAGGTATTTGGTAGTAAATAAGGAGAATGCCTAGAAAATGGAAAAAAGCTTGAGGAAGGCAATAGGACTATAATACTAACTCCATTTTTTGATAGCCCACACCCTCTCGCTCAGCGCTATCGCCAATTGGAACAAAACCATAATGTTTGTAGATAGGCACGGCATAAATAGATGACCGTACCGTGTAAAAGCTAGATTGACAAAGCCGCATTGCTTCCTGCCAAAGCTTTTTAGAGATACCGCGCCCTTGGCAGTCTTCTCGCACAAATAAGTGGTAGAGATGACACTTATTTTTTATAGACAAATACCCCACTATCTCATTTCCTTGTTCACTTTTTTGTTCATATAGCAAATGAATAAAGTTATCCGTCAGCATTCGCTGCTTAAATTTCTCAATTACTAAGGTTTTTTGTAACCATAAGGGAAGCTCACCACCACCATCAATCAAATAAAATTTGGATAGCGATACTACCAATTTATGTATATGGGTTAGGTCTTGAACCTGTGCGGAGCGTATTCCCATTTAAACGTCCTAACAATTAAACGTCCTAACAATTAAACGTCCTAACAATGTAATAATCAAATACAGCGTTAAGCCTTATACTGCTACTGCGCAAGAGAAAAGCTAAGCTTAGTACACCTCTAGACAAAATTTTGATACTCTCACTAGGGTAAGAGAAGATAAAGAAGAAAGACTACCGCACCGGAAAATTATCCCACAACAATTAATGCAGAAAAGACCAAAAATACACTTTTAATTTGGCTTGTTCACATTTCACACCCTAAGGGTTATTGCTTTTCCTCGGTATTGTAGGCGTATTATATCCCTTGCTGAGACATATAGAAGTCTGTCCTTAGCCTACCAGATCCAATTTTCATACAAACAATATAGTGTTTACCCTCGTTGCTTTTCAGTTTTCTTAAGACAAAATTACGAACTTGCTTTTGCCCCCACTTTATAACCGAACCACCACCAAAGGGTCTAGGCACTAAGTCCATCATTCTATCGCTTTGACGTGTTTTATTTATAAGTGTTCCAAGAACCTCAAATGTTTTAAGTGTTATGCTCCATTCCTCAGTTTGAGAACCATAAAATTTTGACAAAATTCTTCGTATATCATTCTTTTCTTACTCAGTTAATAATTGTGTATTGTTTACCCTTCTTTAGTATTTGTAACTCTGTAAGGTTGAGATAAATTGTTGAAAATGGTCGTCAGAAAAGCCATATAAATCAATTATGGTTACAGTTACATGGTTACGACTATCTACGATAATGATTTGCCGTTCACTGGCAGTATCTAGCTGGTCAGTTAGATAATAAAAAACGGTTAAGTGATCACGTTTAAAATAAGCGGGAGTGGATACCTCAAAACCTATTTCTTTAAAGGCTCTTACAGCATGTAATACAACATCATCTGGTTTTGTATCCTCAAGATTTTTAAAATCTTTTAAGAAAACCCATTCCATAAAGCGGTTAATGCTTATACCGGCATTTTCTAAACCAAAGTCAGCAAGCGACAGTGTAGTCGATCCCAATTTCCAGCCATCGCGTGATATAAGAAAAAGAATATTACCCTGCTCAGAGAGTTTTGAAAGGGTGTTATCCACCCTAAACTCTATGGCTGGACTTGCGATGATATCTAACCCCTCAGTTTGCTTATAGGTATTGTCTAGCGGGGTCGCCACTGCATTGCATAAAGGTTGATTGCATGTGGTGATATAGGGCGATATTGATGGCGAAGCACAGCCGACTAACACCATTAGGCTGGTTAAGATTAGAAAGGCTGTTCTCATATATTTATCCTATCCATTTATTTGGTGGTCGCATTATTTAGTGGCGGTATTATTTTAGGGGTATTACTTAGTAGTGGCATTGTATCGTTATTAGGGCCCCCATGGGTTCTTTAAACTTCTGTCTCACCTCTGCACAAAAATTCACTTTCAATAGTGCAAAAAAACACCTAGAATGCAGCCTGCTCTCGGGGTGCCTAACGGCTGAGATGTCCAGATACCTGTTTAACCCGTTTAAACACGTAACAAACCCGCGAACCTGATCCGATTAATATTGGCGTAGGAATGAGCAAGGCAGCCCTACTCTAGGTATCGTTACCTTCAGTTTACCTGAGGCTCTGCCCCTGTTTTCCTAAGCCACCCTAACCGTCTATTTTGTTGGCTGAGGAATACCATGACTAACCCATCTTCCGAAAATAACGTCACTATTTCCGACAATAACGTCGCTATTTCCGAAAATAATGTCACTATCACCCGTGACCCCCTTCCCGCAAGTAAGAAGGTCTACCTTTCCTCAAACATAAGTTCAAACATAAACTCAGATGAAAACTCCAGCGTATCCGTGGCCATGCGGGAAATTAGCCTAACGGACGGTACCGCCATTACTGTTTACGATACCTCTGGCCCTTATACCGATCCAAATTGTGAAATCGATATTCATAAAGGTCTTAAACCTGTACGTGATCGCTGGGTTTTAGATCGCAATGATACGGAAGAATACGAAGGGCGAAGTACCATACCCGCCAATCTAATCGAGAATTCTTCAGACAGCAGCCACAAGTTTTATAACCTGGATTTACAGCGCATACCAAGAAGAGCCCTACCGGGTAAAAATGTATCTCAGCTACATTACGCACGCAAAGGTATTATCACCAAAGAGATGGAATATATTGCTATTCGGGAAAACCAAGCTCGGGAAGCACTGAGCAATGAATTTACCACCAAAGAGAGAGAGGCGCGCCTTGCCAAAGGTCGAGGCAAACCCATGGAACCTATTACTCCTGAATTTGTGCGCAAAGAAATTGCCGAGGGGCGCGCCATTATCCCAGCCAATATTAACCATACGGAATTAGAGCCGGTTATTATAGGTCGAAATTTTCTGGTAAAAATTAATGCGAATATCGGTAATTCAGCACTGACGTCTTCAATTGATGAAGAAGTAGAAAAATTAATTTGGTCTATTCGGTGGGGCGGCGATACGGTGATGGATCTTTCAACTGGCAAACATATACACGCGACTCGTGATTATATTGTGCGGAATTCCCCTGTTCCAATCGGCACGGTGCCAATTTATCAGGCGCTGGAAAAAGTGGATGGTATTGCTGAAAACCTGACCTGGGAAATATATAAAGATACGCTAATAGAGCAAGCCGAACAGGGTGTGGATTACTTTACCATTCATGCAGGTTTGCGTTTGCACCATATTCCTATGACCACCGAACGTATCACTGGCATTGTCTCACGGGGCGGAGCCATTATGGCAAAATGGTGTATAGCGCACCATAAAGAAAACTTCCTCTATACCCATTTTGAAGATATTTGCGAAATCATGAAAGCCTATGACATAAGCTTTTCTCTGGGCGATGGACTAAGACCAGGCTGTTTAGCCGATGCAAACGACGAAGCTCAATTTGGAGAGTTAATCACACTAGGGGAACTCACTAAAATCGCATGGGAACACGACATTCAAGTTATGATTGAAGGCCCAGGGCATGTGCCAATGCATATGATTAAAGAAAACATGGATATGCAATTAGAACATTGCCATGAAGCGCCTTTTTATACCTTGGGGCCCTTAACCACTGATATTGCTCCTGGCTATGACCATATCACCAGTGGCATTGGTGCGGCCATGATCGGTTGGTATGGCTGCGCTATGCTCTGCTACGTTACGCCAAAAGAACACCTGGGCCTACCCAATAGAGACGATGTTAAAGCCGGTATTATTGCGTATAAAATTGCAGCTCACGCAGCGGACTTAGCGAAAGGGCATCCTGGGGCGAGATACCGAGACGATATGCTATCGAAAGCGCGTTTTGAATTCCGCTGGGAAGACCAATTTAATTTGGGCCTTGACCCAGATACCGCACGCGAATACCACGACGAGACACTGCCAAAAGATTCGGCCAAGGTTGCCCATTTCTGTTCTATGTGTGGTCCCAAATTCTGCTCGATGAAAATTACACAGGAAACGCGGGATTACGTAAACGAACTCAATAAAGGAATGGAGAAAAAATCCAAAGAGTTTTTGGAAAAAGGCTCTGAACTCTACGTAGAACAGGTGTAAATATTATGCATATTGGAATTGTTGGTGCGGGGCTAGTGGGGCGTACGCTTGCCTGGCAACTTTTACAGAAAAAAAATGGTGGCTCACTCAATATCACACTATTTGATAAGGACCCTATTGAATCTGGATCTGCGGCGGCCTATACCGCTGCGGGAATGCTTGCCCCTTACAGTGAATTGCAATCAGCAGAGTCGAAAGTCTTTTCACTCGGGATGCGCTCACTCGCTATTTGGCCTCAATTAGTGGATTCCCTTAAGGAAGATGTTGGTTATAACAATAATGGTTCGATTATTATTGCCCATGGTGCAGATAAACCCGATTATCTTCAATTTGTTCGACAGTTAAAGACAAAACTAGACAGCGCTTTTACAGAGCAAATAGAAGAACTATCTTCTCAAGGTTTAGCAAATATAAGCCCAACATTAGCGCAAAATTTTTCCGCTGGTATGCACTTAAAAGAAGAAGCGGTTATCAACTCCAACCTTTATATGCAAACCATTGCAAACCGTCTTATTGAGGCGGGAGTACTATGGCAAGCGAATACCAGGGTTACGGCTATTTCCCACAGCCCCACCACGGCACCCACCGTTGAATGTAAAAATAAAAAACACGAATTTGATTGGGTGGTCGATTGCCGGGGTATGGGAGCCAAAAAACAATTGACGAATTTGCGTGGCGTAAGGGGTGAAGTACTGACGCTCTACGCCCCCGAAGTTGACCTAAGCCATCAAGTCCGCTTGGTTCACCCACGCTATTGCCTCTATTTGGTTCCCCGCCAAGACCACATCTTTGTTTTAGGGGCAACGCAAATTGAAAGTGACGACAGCAGCCCTGTCAGTGTGCGCTCCGCTTTGGAACTGCTCTCTGCGGTATACAGTATTCACCCTGGATTTGCCGAGGCGCGAATTATGAGACTGGACGCCAATTGTCGTCCGGCATTCCCCGATAATTACCCTCTTATAAATATAAATAACCGGGTAATGACCATTAATGGTTTATTTCGTCACGGTTATTTGCTCGCACCAATCGTAACCCAAGAGGCCAGTAACCATATGCTCAATAATACGGCCATTCATTTATAGAGGCTGAAAAAATATGATTCGTATTTTAATTAATGATGAGACCACAACGGTTTCAGTCAATAACCTCGAAGAACTAGTCAAAGAAATAAACCCAGAGCAAGGTGCCTTTGCGGTTGCGCTAAATCAAGAGTTTGTGCCCCGCAGTGAATATAATGCAACACCGATTCAAGAGGGAGATAACCTCGAATTTTTATCTCCCATGCAAGGCGGATAAATATGATGTGGAAAATTGCCGATAAAGAATTAAACAGCCGGTTTTTAATTGGCTCTTCCCTTTACCCTTCTCCGCAAATAATGCAGGAAGCCATTCGCGCCTCCCAAGCTGATATTGTGACGGTTTCCATACGCAGACAAAACCCCACTAAAAAATGCGGCAATAAGTTCTGGGAACTGTTGTCAGAACTCAAGCTTAATATTTTGCCTAATACAGCGGGTTGTTACTCCGTTAAAGAAGCCGTTTCCACAGCACAAATGGCGCGTGAATTATTTAATACCCACTGGATAAAATTAGAAGTTATTGGCGATGAATATAATTTACAACCCAACCCCTATGCCTTGTTGGAAGCCACAAAAGAATTAATTAGCCAAGGGTTTGAAGTTTTCCCTTATACCACCGACGACTTAATTGTTGCAGAGAAACTGGTTGAAGCAGGGTGCAATATTATTATGCCCTGGGGTTCCCCCATTGGCACAGGAAAAGGCTTAATCAACCCCTATGCTCTTACTGTTTTACGCAAAAGACTACCGAATACCACATTGATTGTAGACGCTGGCTTAGGCGCCCCCTCTCATGCCACCCAAGCGATGGAAATGGGGTACGACGGCGTTCTCCTCAATACCGCCGTTGCCGAAGCCACTGACCCTGTGCTTATGGCAAAAGCATTTAAACAGGCCATTGAAGCTGGGCAGCTTGCCTATAAAAGTGGACTGATAAACCAAAGAGACTTAGCCAAACCCTCTACACCTGTATTAGGCAAACCCTTCTGGCACCAGAATTAACTATGCAAGAAAAATACGCTCAAACCAATATTTTTGCTAAAAACGTTTCCCGCCCAGGTGTTTTAACTATCGCGGGAAGTGACTCTTCTGGTATGTCCGGCATTCAAATGGATAACCAAGTACAACGCGCATTAGGGGTTCATTCAAATAATATTATTACCGCAACCACTGCACAAAATAATACACACTATATTAATACTCACGCAGTAGCGGGCGAAATACTTTTCGACCAGGCCAGCGCATTAGAACAGCAAAGTTTGGGGGCAATAAAATCGGGCCTAATTCACCAGGGGCAAATTCAAGATATCGCCAAGATTATTAAAATATTTAACCTTCCCTATATTTGCGACCCCGTCTTATCGACCAGTTCCGGGCACAGTTTTATTGATAACAACAGCCTGCAATTATGGAAAGACAATATTTTACCCTTATGTACGTTAATCACGCCCAATATTCCCGAAGCAGAACAGTTAACGGGAATAAACATTCATTCTGCTGACGATATTGAACAGGCGTCGCTACAACTTATTGAAATGGGCGCACAGTCCGTTGTTATTAAAGGGGGCCATTTTAATTACTCCGAACAATACAGCCAAGACTTTTTCCGCTGCAAACACTTACGCTTTTGGATGACCAGCCCAACCATTGAAACCCATAATACCCGAGGCACAGGCTGCGCCTTTGCCTCTGCGGTGGCAGCATCCATAGCACTGGGCTACCCCGTAGAAGATGCCGTTGTTATAGCAAAAATGACCGTCAACCAGGGGCTTCGACAAGGTTATTCTGTGGTGAATAAAAATACAGTTAATACAAATAACCTTGACTCAACAACGAACAACTCAAATAAAACATTATCTAAAGGCCCTATTTTTGTTACTCAATTTCCAAATAAACAGGAAGACCTGCCCATTATCTCAGCCAAAATAGAGGGTGATTTAGATAACCGCCAAGCTTTCCCCCAATGCACCTATCCCAAACTGGGCATTTACCCGGTAGTAGATTCAGCAGAATGGTTAGCCAAGCTTTTACCTCTGGGAATAAAAACCGCACAGGTTCGTATCAAAGGTTTAACCGGCAAAGCCCTAGAAAATGAAATTATTCAAGCAATACATATTGGCAAGGAACACAACTGCCAACTCTTTATTAATGATTACTGGGAACTGGCTATACAACACAATGCCTACGGAGTTCACCTGGGCCAGGAAGATTTAGATACCGCCGATACACAGGCAATACACAACGCAGGGCTAAGGTTAGGCATTAGCACCCATTGCCACTACGAAGTGGCGCGCGCGCACAGGTACCAACCCTCTTATATTGCCTGCGGCCCAGTATATGAAACCAACACTAAAATTATGCCCTGGACACCCCAAGGGCTAAAAAACCTAAATTATTGGCAGAGCCTATTGAACTACCCTTTAGTGGCCATTGGCGGAATCAATATAGAGCGCACTCCCACTATAGCCAAAACAGGAGTATCGGGCATTGCCATGATCACTGCCATTACCCTGGCCGATAACCCGGAAGCAACCACAAAAGAACTGATGCATCTTGCCAAAATTTAAGCGAAAAACATTCGGTGAAAAAATTGGGTGAAAAGTTAGGTAAAAAAGCTAAATAAAAAAGTTGAGCAAAAATAATGGGGCAAGAATTAGAGCAAACATTTACCGCTAATGAGTGGCAACGCTACCAAAGACAAGTGCAACTCAATAAGTTTGGCGTAGACGGCCAAACACACCTAAAAAATGCCAATATACTTATCGTAGGTGCTGGAGGGCTGGGCTGTCCCGCTGCGCAATACCTCGCTGCCGCCGGCATTGGCAATATTACTCTGGTGGATGCCGATACCGTTTCCCGCTCAAACCTGCATCGCCAAATTTTATTCACTGAGCAAGATATAGGCAAAAGCAAAGCGGAAGCCGCCGCCAGCAGAATGCGGGATATTAACCCAAATATTAACGTTGTGGCCGTTCCCGAACACCTCAGCCCAAACAATATCGAAACTCTTGCAAATAACTGTAACCTAATTCTAGACTGCACAGACGATATCACTATACGTTATCTTATTAACGACCATTGCTTACACACCAATACTCCCTGGATATACGCCAGTGTGGAACGGTTCAATGGGCAACTGACCCTCTTTACCGGAGAGTCCGCCTGCTTCAGATGCTTATTTCCAGCCCCCCCCTACCAGCTTATGGATTGCAACTCTGCCGGCGTACTGGGCACCGTGCCGGGAATTTTAGCCACGTTACAGGCCAATGAAGCCGTTAAATTTTTGGCCGGTATAGAATCAAATATTAATGGCCATCTTCTTGTGGTAGACACCCTTAGCAACAACTTTAGAAGTATTAAACTAAAAAAGAATTCCACATGCCCCTGTCATAGCAACAAAAATAACGAAAGCAACGAAAGCAACGAAAGAAACAAGAGCAACGCCCAATTTCCAGAACCCCAAACACCCAATCATTGCTCGACAAGTATAACGGCATTGACACCTTCCGAATTTAAACAAAAAACCCACCAGGCAAACCACTTACTTATAGATGTGCGCACAGCAAAAGAGCATAGCGCCTTTAATATTGGCGGAATCAATATAGATTATAATGATGATACCGCCCGAAAGCAGTTTGCAGAACTGGAATACCAAAACCAAGAGATACTGCTATATTGCCAATCCGGCATACGCAGTCAAAAAGCCAAAGAGTATTTAGAAACCTTAGGTTGTGATACTGTTTTTTCCCTTCAAGGGGGAATAGAAAACTGGTTGGAGAATACCTAATATTGATATCCCTTTCGACAGTGACACATAAGGCTGTATCACGCTTTTATATAGCAATCACCATCAGAGGGATATTAAATATTTTTTTGGTAGAGTAAAATCGAGTGCTACTGCGGCTTTTCTTAGATCCTCTAGCCCTTGCCCTTTTCGAAGGGAAGTTTCCTGAATAACCTCAATAGCGCTCTCTTTTATTCTATCCCCAAAGAGAACAAAACAAGTCATACCTGGCATACCGAGTTGTTTACCGTCCCAGCGTAAACCATCAAGCTCACCATATAAAGAATGAAGTGATGCCGCCAAAGTTCTGAGCTTAACGTAGGACTTCTCTCTTTCAGCACAGAGTAACTTGGAGTATCGATGATTTAACAATGAATGCGAAAGGTTTAACGCCCTTATCTTCCGGGTAAATCTCAAAGTGGCAACAGAATATAATTCGATATCATTGATACTCACTAGACCACTAACAGAATCATTGCGCAAAATAGTTTCGGCAAAGGCTGCGTTAACATGATCGGCTATATACATCGTAGGAACATTATTCCCAGAAGCATCAACAAAAGGATGGAAGCGCCCACCTTTTGAGGCATCACCAGAAGATACACCAGTATTGGGGTTAAACGCACGGCTGGAAAACTTATGGGGATATAGACGTTTAAAACTCTCGCCGACAGGTACATCCATGATAGCTTCGCGCATATTTAGAGAGCATCCCCCAACCAACCTTTAGCCGCAAGTAGAAAATCGCCTTTCATTCCAGCGACAAGCATATCCCTAGGAGAGAGATATTCAACAGATTCTTCTTCATCGATATTATCGATTTTATCAAACAGTTCATCTACTGATATTTCGCTTGTTAAGCCTTCAACCGGCTTACCAACAATAGTATTTTTAACAGTGTCCACTGGGGTTAAATACCAATCAAGAATTTCCCAATGCTCATAGCCTGCATTCGCAGCAGCCGGAAGAATATCAGCAAGCTCACTATAAACGTCACTGGTTTTCGGATTGATTTGGCAGATAGGGTATTTCATACCACCATCAAAATAGAGACCCAAGATTTTATTTTTCTTCTGCCAGCGCGTTAATGTTCGAGAAATATTACCGCCTCTGAGTTTGGCAGGCATCAGCACTAGAATATCTTTTAGATCAGCAAAAGGTTCTTCCGCCAAGATTTGTGCTTTACGTTTTCCCGCTCGAAAAGCAAGAACAGTTTGATCCTCATTGACCGTTTGTAAAGTGCCAAAAATATCCGTTAACGCATTAACTTCACTGCTATTGGTTTTTTTTAAAAGCTCAATTAATTCGCCTTGCGTTTGATTAAGTTTACGTTGTTTTTCTATAATTTCGTGTGCCAAATCATAAGACAGATCAAGCTTGGAATCAAAAGGAAGCTTTACGGAAGAAAATACCCTCTCCTCTAAAAAGGTTTGTGACACGGTGTTCTGAGGGGTATTTTGAGGGGTAAGTTCAGCAGCAGGAATAAGAACCGTTCGATAATACCCTCTAGATTGGGCGTCTTTTATACGACGAAAATAAGAGCCAGTACCCTCTTTAATATGCACCATAGATTCAGAAATATGCACCATAGGTTCAGAGTACACAGATACACCACCATCCAATGTCCCTGAATGCTTATCATCCGTTATGGCGCCAAATTCAACTGTACCATCAACTTCTAGAGGCTCAGAAACAAGGAGTTCAGAAGCTGTTACCTCAGTGGCGGATGGCTGTTTTTGTTTGCTCATAGTCTGTTACAAATAGTCTTGCACGGACAACCTATGCGTATTTGGTGTTTATTCTCTACAAATATAGCACAAATACCCTAAAATCATAGGGTATTCACACTTAAAACCTAGATAATGCCGACAAGCGGGCAGTGTACCCCCCACTTTTAACGGAAATTGCATATAGAGTGTTGAACAGCTAACACCAGCTTTTCTTTGGCATTATGCCGCCAATAGCCATATTGGGACGTTTATTGTTGCCTGCCCGTAACCAGCTTATTAGGTAGCGGCAAAAAATAATGTCGCATTTCATGGAACTCTTTTTAGCGTACCAACGGCATACTCTACATTCGTATTTGGCCTAATCCATGCGTGTTCAAAGAGTATTGGAATCAATAAAAGTGAGCCTGTTTAGGCCGCCAAGGCAATGTGCCCGACCGAATTTTATTTCCTGAACAGCATAGTAAGTATTGTCTTCTCTTTGTTTACATTTGAGAGTGCCACGACACTTTAAGGCGATATGCTCTATTGACCCACATTCTTTATTCTCTTTAAATTCAGTTAGAATAATTTTTACGTCAAAGGGTTCGCCTGTAACGAATCCAGATAAATCAGCTTTCTGCAACATTATTGGATAACGATCCAAAAGTAACACTGAAATCACTTTCGAAATATAAAAGTCGATTAAAAGGAATCGCAATTGAATCTACTTTTAACTGGTATTGGTTAGTCTATGCCGCTTTCATTCTATTATAATCAGTACGAGGGAAAACTTTTAACGATACATCCAGCAACGATGCACCAAGAGAAAACAACTTGTTCTTAAATCTAAATTTGTGTTTGGAGCATAGCTTTGGCAGTTCGTATATAACTCCCCGAACAACTTTTGAAAAAACTCTGCTGTTAACTCTCTATTTGCTCTTCCTAATGACGACTTTTTTATATCTATTAACTGGGACAGTAGTGAGTACAAACCCTTTGTCTGCGCAGTAAGTTAGGTGTAGCAAAAAAAGCCAAGCAGTTCGTATTATCTTTGCTTTAGTTGTATTAGTTTCAGTGCCAACCACCAAGTTCATTCTTCGAACAGACATCATCTTCTTTGTGAGCGCTTGCTTTAGACGTTAGTATCCAAATAAGGAGTACAAATTGATAAAAACTAACAGAGATGGTATTTAAAGCACACCAACTACGAAATTTATCGGTTTCTGCTAAGCTTAAGCTAAATAGGAAGAAAGTTATGCATGGAAACAACCGATACAAGCAGTAACATTCCCCCTTCGAGGCTGAATTCACTAACGGTTCATATGATTAAAATTTAATTTTTCATCTAACGGTATAAACTAATGGCATGGTACATATGGTGCGTTGTTTTATGGTTGGGAGTTCTATCAATGCTGAATCTAGTCTTCGTTTTCGTTACACCCGACGATAAAGAAAGCGAAGGCAATCAAACAGATCAGTTATCTAGCCTTATAACAAGGATTTCTTGTATATTATTTATTCTTACATTCTTTGATGTTATGCATATATCCAGCAATATTTTGTTAATTGCACTTTATTCGGTGTCGTTTCTATCGCTAATTTATTGGAAATATCGAGTATGGGTTTCTACTGCAAGTAAAAAAACGACTAAAGATGTTAATACAACACTAAAAATATTTGATATTTCCAAAATCCAATTTATATTTTGGTATTTAGTTGCAGTATTACCAGAAATGGTCGGTATGATATTAGGCGCGATATTAGTTGCAAGAATATTTAATTAATGGCACGCTGTATTGCATATCATGCTATACCAAAAGAACTTGACTCGTTACCCACAAGCTTAACTCTCTTGATAAAGTACACTGCTGTGACATTCGCCCCATATTTAATCACTTTGTATTTTCGAATAGTATGGTGCTTTGTAGAATCAATACCCAGGGAGCCCGCTCTTGAGGGATTACTCTCGATATAGAAATAGACAGTTTAAACATTCCTCGGCAGTAGCTTAAACTTTAAATCTGTTTTTACGCGCCAGAACTGGCTGGTAGCGTGATGTTTATCACATAAGATATAGGTTTTTAGCGTAACTTTTTGGATTGGTATGCCTTACTATAAAAACCTACTTACCCTGTTCCCTCTATTAAAAGTGAAGCAAAGCTCCAGCATTGTAATGCATATGAAGAAGAATCGAAGTGAGATATAAATTTCCACGGAGGATCGAGGGAACTAGGGTCGATCAGATGGTGGAAGCTATCGTGAAAAACGCATTTAAAAAATGCGTTTTTTAATATACCAACTTTATCGAAAAAGTAATTTAGAACTTTAATTCAAGCCCTATACCAACATAGCTATTATCAATTTCTTCATTTTCATTTGCACCGTCATAGCTTTCAGATGTTAGGTAACCGAAAAATTTAGCGTTTTTAGCGACTTTATAATCCGCACCAAGACTGAAAGTGGTGGCATCCTGCTTTTTAATATCTGAATTGCCGGCTTGTCCTTTAATCACCCATTTTTCAGAGGCGTTAAACGCAATAGAAACCAGTTGACCTCTATTTGTTTCACTATCTGTTTCATTATCTGTTTCATCGGCTTCCACTAAGGCACCTAAGGTGATTTTACCTAGGTAGATTTGACCAACAAAGCGAGTGACATCAATATTTTCACCTTCAACGTCTTGATCACGGCCCGCCGCAACATAAAACATTTCGTTGGAGTAAGCTATCGATGCTGAAATACCATTATCCACATTTTCGTTTTCTGAGTTAATTACGTCAACAGCAACCTTTACACCAGCAAAAGAAGGCGTTGTGTACTGAATACTATTTTTGCCACGGTTATCACTGCGAGTAATCACACTTTTGATGTCACCTTCGAGGTCATTAAATAAATCGACTTTCTTTTGCGCTTTTTTCAAAGGCGTATCAAAATAACCTGCAATCACCTGACCAAAATCACCTTTTATACCGACAAAGGTATTACGTTCTTTAAAAAGCTCGTCACCATCGCCATCTATATCCACTTCAACCTCAGCTTGGTAGATACCTGTGAAGCCCTCTTTAATTGCTACTTCACCTTTGACCCCAAGACGCGACGCATTGGAAATAATTTCCGTATAGTTTTCGTCGTCTTCCGATACGTTTTGCCAAGATACATTGGCTTTACCGTAAAAATCTGGCTCGTTGGCTAAAACTATGGTGGGTAGCAGTGACGCTACGCCTAATGTAAGTGCTAGTTTTTTCATGATCTGATGGTCTCTATCTAAAGTTTATTAATCAATAATATACAACCCATTCCTTCTCTATGGTTATAGAATGGATCGCTTATAAACCTGTGACGGTGATTCTGTTTCTTTTGTATGACAAGAATATGACAAGCGAAATTTTTATCCATGTATAGACCCAAATAGGTCATACTTCCACCTAAAATGCATGAATTTTTTTTAAAAAATCATACTGAGCATCCGTTAAATAAGCGTATTCAATGATTGCGACAAGTAACCTACTTTGATAATTACAAAGAACCGCTTTTATGAAAGAAGTGCCTTAACAGAACCAATAAAGTCAGTGAACAATAGAAACCGCTTTAACCTGAACAAAAACAGACAGGCCAATAGAGAGGTTCAATTTAGATTGAGAATAAGAGGAGACCTGAGCCATTAACGTAACGCCTCCCTCTGTCACTAAGCTAACTAAACAGGAGCCCACCCCCGTTTCCATATTTATATCGTTAATCCTACAGAAAAACACATTGAGAATACTGGACTGCTGAGGTTCAACCAAGGCTAAGCTGACATCACGACCACTAACTCTTAACCTTACTATTTGCCCTAACTCCACTTCCTGCTTTGGCATTTTAAATATTAACTCGCCGACACGAATCTCTGTCAAATTATAATGATCGCTTACGGTGGTAACTTTTCCAGATAATACTGAGAAGGGTTGTTCGGAGAAATATTTATATGAATATGGTTTTGCTAATAGGTCCATTACGGCTCCTTGCACACTCACTCTACCCGCTTCCATAACAACAACGTTATCGGCCAGCCTTGTTATCTCTTGTAAGCTATGGGTAACAAATACAATGGGAATAGCAAGCCTTGGGAAAAGTTGTTCAAAATAATTCAGAATGTGCGACTTTCGAGATGCATCTATTGAGGCCAAAGGTTCATCTAGTATTAGCATTTTAGGCTTGATGGATAATGCGCGGGCCATGGCCACTCTTTGCTTTTCTCCGCCGGAAAGCTGGCCAGGCTTACGGTTTAGTATCTCCGCTATATCCAAAATACGAATTAATTCTCTGAGTTCGGTGTCGCTTATTGGTTGCGCGGATCTTTTTCGAGAAAAATCAATATTTTCTTTTGCCGTGAGATGTTCAAATAAATACGCATCCTGTGGAACATAACCGATTAATCGTTTGGATGGCGCGAGGCTAAGAGCATTAGCCCCCTCGATAAACAAGGTTCCTTTGCATTCGGTTTCAAGCCCAGCCAAACAACGCAAGAGTGTTGTTTTGCCGCAACCTGATGGGCCAAAAATAGCGGTCACACCTGGTATATTTATTATTAAATTCACATCCAGTTCAAAACCATTTCGCGATAAATAAAACTGGGCATTAAGCAAAGGTTGAACAACTGTTTCTGAATTTGGACATAGTGATACTGTGCTAGACACCCACCACCCCTTTTTTAATTTGTTGGCGTCTATTTAAGCTATAAACGCAGGTTAATACCACAAAAGAAAATAAGACTAAGACGCCCGCTAATGTGTGGGCATTGGCGTATTCAATAGCTTCAACGTAATCATAAATTTGCACGGAAACAACTCGTGTTTCTTCTGGAATATTTCCACCGACCATTAAGACAATTCCAAACTCGCCAACGGTGTGAGCAAAACCTAAAATAGCGGCGGTCAAAAACCCAGGTTTAGCCAGCGGCAAAATAACAGAAAAAAAGCGATCCAATGGGCCTGCCCCGCATAGGGAGGCCATTTCCAAAGGCCGTTTACCTAGGCTTTCAATAGAGTTTTGAATAGGTTGCACCACAAAAGGCAAAGAATAAAAACAAGAGGCTAAAACTAACCCTGAAAAGGTAAATGGTAAAGTGCCTATGCCTAACGCTTGAGTCAGGCCACCAATGGGGCCGTTTGGCCCCATAACTAATAATAAATAAAACCCCAATACGGTGGGTGGCAGCACAAGTGGCAAGGCCACAACGGCAGAGATAGGCCCTTTAACCCAAGAGCGAGTTTGCGATAGCCAATACGCTAAAGGCGTACCCAGCAGTAATAGCAAAAAAGTGGTAGATGTGGCAATTTTTATTGTTAACCAAATTGCGGATAAGTCTGCTTCAGAAAAAAACACGAAAATTATTTCTCTTTTAGATAACCTAAGTGTGTTATCAGTTTTAATGAGTGTTTATTTTTTAGGTGCGCTAAAAACCTTTTGGCTGCAACCTTTTCTTTCCCTCTAGTTAATAATACTGCTACTTGTTTTATTGGGTTATATAAACGCTTAGGAACATTAATGTACTTAAGTCTATTCTTAAGCCTATTGTGCCCTCCCATAACCTGAGCTTTAGCAACCAAACCAAAATCGACATTTCCACTTTCCACAAACTGAAAGGTTTGGGCAATATTATCACCCATAATGATTTTTATATTTGCCTGGGGCAGAGAGGTTAAGGCTTCATTGGCGGCTCGACCATAAGGGGCCAATTTAGGATTGGCTATCGCCAGTTTTTTTCTGTCTCCTTGAAAAATTTTTGCCCCCCAGGTATCGATATTAGAAGGTATTGCGGGGTTAGCTTTAAACGCTAAGACCAGGATACCCTCTGCATAGACAAATTCAGTACTTTTTATCGCCAAATTATTCGCAATCAGCCTAGTAGGTTTGTCTTCATCAGCCGATAAGAATACATCGAAGGGTGCGCCATTGATTATTTGCGCATAGAGCTTCCCTGAGGAGGCGGATACAATCTTTATCTGATACCCGGTTTCGACTTCAAAACTTTTAGCAAGAAGAGACAACGGCTGTTTAAAGTTACTGGCCACTGCCACAATTACCGACTCAGCTAGAACGGTGCTTGAAAATAAAAAGAGAAGCAGGCCAAAAAACCAGCCAGTGACTTGTGCCATGATGAACCTGGGGCCCCTTGCAAATTTCGTTTATACTAGCAAACAATATAACTTATTCTTACCTCAGCCGCACACTTTCAAGACGCCATGACAATTTTCTCAAACGAAACGCCCTCTTCTCATAATGTTTACACCGATGACTGTTGCGCCAATGACCTTCATACCAATAAGGTGTACGCAAAGGTGATCGAACAGCTTCGTTCTCACGGGTATGCGGTAATAGACAATGCCATTCCAATTGACTTAGCTAATTCGCTATACAGGCAAGTACATGCGCTGCCCAGCAGCCAATTCAGGCAGGCGGGGATAGGAAGAAAACAACGGCATACGAAGCAGGAGGATATTCGCAACGATCACACTTGCTGGATTGAAGGCGAAAACTCAGCGGAAAATCATTGGTTGGAATGGATGAACAACTTGAGAACGGCAATTAACTCTCAGCTTTTTCTTGGCTTATTTTCCTACGAAAGCCATTTCGCCCACTATGCGCCCAATAGTTTTTATCAAAAACATTTAGATGCTTTCCGAGGGCAGTCCAATCGTATTGTTTCCACGGTAACCTATCTCAATAAAGAGTGGGGGCCGTCAGATGGCGGCGAACTTATTCTTTACAATAACAAAGATCAACACATTGAAAAAATAGCACCTTACTTTGCTTCTCTTGTTGTATTTCTAAGTGAAGAGTTCCCTCACGAGGTATTGCCTGCACAAAAGGACAGATACAGTATTGCAGGTTGGTTTAGAGTAAATAATACCTAAGCACAGGTTAACGCACAGCTAACTCATGTTCAGTCAGGCGCCGTATTGAGTTGTTGATCCAGCCATATGCCCAGAAGCCAACAATGATATTGGATAGTGCTATTGCACCAAACACCCCAACAAGTCCAAATTGTTCATTCCCCAGCCAAGCTAGGGGAAACAATAAAAATATCACTCGACTGGAAGATAAAAATACCCCTGGAAATGGATGACCTAAGCCGTTAAAGGAGGCATTGGCTACCATTACAGTCCCATAGGCAAAATAGCTTATAGGTACAATAAGTAAATAAAGTCTAACAACGGATACGACTTCGGGGTTTTCACTGAATATTTGCCCTATTTGTGTTCCGTATAAACCAAGTACGAATGTTAGTGCTGCACCCACCGCAATACAAAAGTAAACACATACACGTTGAGAGCGATGGAGTCGTTTAATTTCACCTGCACCTAGGTTCTGACCACTAAATGGCCCGATAACAGCAGACAATGAATAAAAACCAATTAATGCGATAGCTTCGATTTTTACTGCAGTACCAAAACCTGCAATGGCTTCATTACCGTACCCTGCCACAATAGCAACAACTATAGCACCAGAGGCTGGAATAATAATATTTGTCGCCATTGCAGGCATACCAATGTACAGTATTTTTTTCCAAGATTTTACTGCCCGAGAGAAATGAAATGGGTTGATCAGCAACTTAAATTTAATTGCCAGCCAATAAAACATTAGCGCTAAGCCACCCAGGCGAACAATAAGTGAGGCAACTGCCGCACCTTGAATTTCCATTCGTGGAAAGATCCACCAGCCGTAAATAAGTATGGGGTCCAAGAGGGCGTTAATAACCGCCATTGCAATCATTACTTGACCTTGCAGTTTAGTATTGCCCAGCGCTCGAAATGAAGACATTACCACCATGGGTACGGCCATTGGCACGGCACTCAGATACCAGGGCACCATATAGTCCACCACTAATGGCATAATTTCATCGCCGGCCCCAAGCATACGGAATAAAGGCTCAATGGTAAAAACCCCTATTATGGACACAATACCAACAATAAGCGTTGTCAGTGAAATACTGTCGGTAATAAAGCGTTTAACGGCTTGTTCGTCTTTTTCTCCAGCAGATCGAGAAACAACGGATGAGGTTCCCGCTCCCAGGCCAATGGAAAGAGAAAGAATAAACATGATAATGGGAAAGGTAAAACTTAGTGCAGCGAGAGAGTTGCCGCCCAACCCTGAAACAAAATAGGTGTCTACCAAACTAAATGACATGGTTGCCAATAAGCCTATTACCATTGGCAGTGCCATATTAAAAAGTCGTTTTGCTATTGGGCCTTCGGTAAGTGGGGGTTCAAGAGAGACCATACAATATTACATCTACAATTTGAGTGTTTTCCCATAGATCAGTGCGTCTTCTCTTTCGCCAGGGCTAACGGGATAATAATTTGGTCTCTCACCCAGGCAATTAAACCCCAGGCTTTCATATAGACCAATCGCATTTTTATTACTTATTCGCACTTCCAAAAAAATTTCTTGTGCCAATTCTTGAAGTTCTGTACATATTTTTTCTATCAGAGTTTTCGCTATTCCCCGACCTTGGAATTCTGGAATCACAGCAATATTCAGTAGTTCAGCTTCATCCGCCGCAACCGAAAATACACCGTGTGCAATTAATGTATTTTTATCTATAAAAACACCCACGCATATATGACTGGAGTGTATAGAACTTTCAAAATCATTTTGCTTCCAGGGAAAGGGGTTCGCTTTCTGTTCATTTTGCACCACATCCTGTAGATGCTCTATAACAATATTTTCAATACTGCAAATAGTGCCATCTAACAGGTGAAAGCTAAGAGAAACATTTTTAATTAATTGTGACATAACTCTAGTTCGGGGTTTGAAGCTAAGGGAAATATTTTTAAGCTAAAGCTAAAACACTAACCTTGCACTAAGGGCTGTAGCGCACGCCAAACCTTTCTTTTTAAAGTGGGTTCATACAGTATTTTTGCCAAGCTAGGAAGAACGGTGGCAGGCAGAGATAGGTCATCTATCGAAACGGTTTGATAGCTGCGATCAGCAAAAGTTTGGCCATTTCCAACAAAAGCGTTATAGGCATTTTCCCCTAATAGCAAAAGTTGTTTAACAGGTTTTTGCGAAAGACGGCTGTCCACAAACGCGCTTACCATTTGACGAGCCGCGAGCCAAGATTGATCCTGAGGACGACTATTCACCAATGGCCATACTAAGGCTTCTGTAGAGGGCAAACGAACGGGCAATAGACCAGCGGAAATTAACATATTCGTTAACAGCCTTTCCGTTGGCAGTGCGTCTCCAGACTGATGGGAGTCAACCACCATGATACTATCGAGATGCCATAGGTGAAGGGTGAATGAAACCCTCTCCCACTCAACCTCGCTTTCTTTTGCCGCTTGATCAGTTGAAGGCGATTCAGCAATATGATTCTGTGTAACACGGCTGCCAACGGTTGGCTTATGTTTTTGAATTTCGTCTTCCCAGCAAATACTGGGCATACCGGCTTTGTCTGCGGGTGATGTTTCCCCTGAAGCAATGTCGGGCAAGGTATGAGAAGTACTAGAGTCCTTTATTAACGCCTCTTTCAACACTTCCCCATCGGCATTACCAACACTATCGGCAATAGGAAGAGGACACGGAATAGACAGCAACGCATTAGGCAAAGCTAAACGAGGCACGAACATTTCTATGCCCATGGCTTCCATATACTGCATTCGCTGTTGTTCGTTCATTTCTATTGCACATTATCGAATAGGGAGACCTCTCTACACAAAGCAAAGAGGCCAGGTAGGTTGTTCACACCTTGATTGGTTAGCTGCACACCTTGATTGGTTAGCTGCACACCTTGATTGGTTAGCTACACACCTTGATGCTGCGGGTGTGACCGGCCAGGAGATGATAGCAAGTTTAGCGCATGAAGGTAGGCTTTAACGGAGGCAGTGACAATGTCTGTATCCGCTCCAGTACCATTGACAATATGGCCATTTTTTTCCAGACGCACGGTTACCTCCCCCTGAGAGTCCGTACCCTGTGTGATGGCATTCACTGAATAAAGCTGTAAGTCCGTCTGACTATTTACTATGCTCTCAATGGCTTTAAACGCCGCATCAACGGGGCCGCTGCCTTCCGCAGAAGCATCCACGTCCTTACCTTCAACCTGCACAACGACTCTGGCCGTAGATTTTTTGCCAGATTTAGACTGCGCCTCAGCTTCCACTAGGATGTAGATTTCTTCGGCATTGTCGTTGAAAGTAGAAGATACAAGCGATTGCAGGTCGGCATCAAAAATTTCGTGCTTCTTATCCGCAAGTTCTTTGAAGCGAGCAAATGCTTGGTTGAGGGCCTCTTGAGAGTCAAAGGTAATGCCAAGGTCTTCAAAGCGGGCTTTGACTGCGGCTCGACCTGAATGCTTCCCAAGCACAATTTTATTGGCGTTCCAACCAACGTCTTCCGCTCGCATAATTTCGTAGGTTTCACGATGCTTGAGTACACCGTCAGCATGAATACCCGATTCGTGCGCAAAGGCATTGGCACCGACAATAGCTTTATTCGGCTGAACAGGGAACCCCGTGATAGAAGAAACCAGGCGAGAAGTGGACACAATATGCTCAGCCTCAATACGAGTTTCCACTGGGTATATATCCCTACGGGTGTATATAGCCATCACCACTTCTTCCAGCGCAGAATTACCGGCCCGCTCACCCAGGCCATTAATCGTACATTCAACTTGTCGAGCGCCATTCATAACCGCAGAGAGTGAGTTCGCTACCGCTAGACCAAGGTCGTTATGGCAATGCGTAGAGAATATGGCCTTATCGGAATTGGGCACCGTTTCAATAAGTCGTTTAAACATGGCCCCATATTCACTTGGCTCACCGTAGCCAACGGTATCTGGCACGTTGATTGTTGTGGCTCCGGCGTTAATTGCAGCCTCGGTAATACGGCACATAAATTCAAATTCAGACCGACTGCCATCTTCCAAAGAAAACTCAACATTATCGGTAAAACCTCTAGCGCGTTTTACCGAGCGCACCGCCTGCTCAAAAACCTGCTCAGGTGCCATTTTGAGCTTGTACTTCATATGTATTGGAGAGGTGGCAATAAACGTATGAATTCGGGAAGAGTTTGCGCCTTTTAGCGCTTCACCTGCACGGTCAATATCTATATCAACGGCTCTCGCCAGACTGCACACCGTAGAGTCTTTAATGGTATCAGCGACAGCTTTCACTGCATCAAAATCACCGGGGCTGGCAATTGCAAAGCCCGCTTCAATAACGTCCACCCGCATTTTTTCCAGCATCTTGGCAATGCGAACTTTCTCGTCCTTTGTCATGGAGGCGCCAGGGCTCTGCTCTCCATCCCTTAGGGTCGTATCAAAAATAATTAGTTTGTCTTTGTTCATGTCTCATGCTCCACCACTAAGGCCAAACCTTAGCGGGTTTAATTTAGTATTCGGAATGTGTTTTTTTGGGGGGGGGGTTATATGCCGCGCAACGGCAACAAGCACAAGGAAGTACTGCTAGCCTTAGCGAAGCAATTGAGTGTATTTTGAATGCGCTTTTTCACAAATTTAAGCCTAGTGCTTGATATGTTTTAACAATAGTTTAGTGATAGACAGCCATTATATCAACAGCCATCCTAATAAAAAGCCTATTTTGGGATAAAATAACAAAAATAGTGATAAATTCAGGGGTTTTATGCAACAAAATACCAGAAAACCCTGAGTTTATCGAAACATACATCCTAAAAACATTCTCTTTTAGCTATTCATTTCAGTAAACAAATAAGATAACCTAAGAAAACACACCTTATTAATTGGACAAGGATCAACCAAATGCTCGTTACCAATATTGAAATCGTACCAGGAAAACGCATTATCAAGCACTTAGGTATGGTGCAAGGCAATACCGTCAGAGCAAAACATGCAGGCCGCGATATTATGGCAGGCTTAAAAAACATCTTTGGCGGGGAACTCAAAGGCTATACCGAACTTTTAACCGAGGCGAGGCAAGAGGCCACCGAAAGAATGGTAGAGCAGGCTTCTACCATAGGCGCAAACGCAGTGCTTAATGTCCGCTACTCCACGTCGTCTGTCACCGCCGGCGCGGCTGAACTTTTTGCATATGGAACAGCGGTTGTTTTGGATGAGTAACCAACGGCAACGCCGTATCTTTCAATCCCAAATACATACTGCCAAATAAAACAGTCAATCCAAAGGGACTATTCTATGTACGATTTAATTATTTTTCTGGTACTTTTAAGCCTGGGATATTTTGTTGGGCAATATCTTGAAAAGAGTCATTTTAAATCCATTCTCAAACGAGAAAAAGAGTTTAGCCATATTCTCGCTTTTAGTACTCGCCACCCTCCTTCCGTAATAAGAGATCAAAACGCTCAATTGGTTGCCGGTAATGTTGTTATCTCCATCGATTACTTTAAACGTATTGTGGCGGCACTGCGCTCTCTTATTGGAGGCAGAATAACGTCATACGAATCACTGCTTGAACGCGCAAGGCGAGAGGCGTTATTACGTATGAAAGAAAATGCCAAGGAGTTAGGCGCAAATATTATTGTCAACGTTAAACTCGAAACGGCATCCATTACCAAAGGGCAGAAACAACAGGTTGGCTGCGTCGAAGTTTTTGCCTATGGCACTGCACTTAATGATCCCCAATTCAACTAGAGCCTGTTAACACTAATTCAGTATGAATTACTCCAACCCACAAATCCCGGAAGGAATTAATGTTACCCCGGTTCACCCGCTTAAGGAGTTTTTTACTCTGATAGCAGGTGTTGGAGCGGTTGTTATTGTTGCAGTAATTTTGCTCGCGCTCTTAGCTCAATGGCTAGTCAGTTTTATACCTTTCGAAAAGGAACAACAATGGCTCGGTAGCCTAGGCAGTTCCTTTGTAAATAGCCAAAAGATAGAGAATATACCCGAAACCGATGGACAGGTAGAGAGCTACTTGCAAAACCTTGCAGATAAATTAAGCAAAGCTCAAGGTCTGCCTGCGGATATAAAAATAAAGGTTCACTATATTGAAGCCGATACGGTCAATGCCTTTGCAACCCTCGGTGGCAATGTTGTGATATACAAAGGTTTACTAGAACAATTACCACACGAAAACGCGCTTTCAATGGTGATGGCTCACGAAATTGCGCATGTAAAACATCGCCACCCTATTATGGCTTTGGGAAGAGGTGTTGCTATCGGTTTAGCCCTTGTGAGTGTATCCGGTGTTGGCGATGGTTCGCTATCTCAACAATTACTGGGAAATATAAGTCTGTTGACGGTTCTTTCCTTTAGTCGTTCGCAGGAAATAGAATCCGACAATGAGGCGTTGGAAACCCTGTTAACCTATTACGGGCATTTAGAGGGTGCCGACGCTTTATTCCACGTGCTTCAGCAGGAATATGAAGGTATGGAACCGCCGCAATTTCTCAGTACACACCCACATACAGACCACCGTATTGAACGAGTTAATGCTATTCAATCTGAATTAATGATGTCAGAAAAGCTAGTCGCACTACCAGAATATATTTTTAACCTAAAAGATGAAAAAAATATCAGTGAGTGATTTATTTTTTAAAGTCGAGCATTCGCTGTAAAGGAATCATTGCTTTTTTAGCTAAAGCGGGATCAACCAAAATTTCGTTTTCATTGGTATTGGCGTTGTCAAAGACTTGAGACAAGTTCTCTAGCTCGTTCATCGACATCCAAGGGCAATTTGCGCAACTTCGGCATGTTGCACCTGCGCCTCCGGTTGGCGCAATTAACAATTCTTTCTCTGGACAAGCCTGCTGCATTTTGTAAAAAATGCCTTGATCTGTGGCAACAATAAACGATGGGTTATCGAGGGTTTGAGTAGCAGCGATAAGCTGCGATGTTGAGCCTACCACATCGGCAATGCCAACCACAGGCGCCGGGGATTCAGGGTGAACCAATATTGCCGCATCGGGGTAGAGTGCTTTTAAATCCAATATGCCCTTGGTTTTAAACTCCTCGTGTACAATACAAGACCCATCCCACAACAGCACATCTGCACCCGTTTTTTGCGCAACATAATGACCAAGGTGCTTATCGGGAGCCCAGAGAATTTTCTCGCCTTTACTGTCAAGGTAATCCACCACATCCACTGCAATACTGGAAGTGACAACCCAGTCAGCACGAGCCTTCACCGCCGCAGAAGTATTAGCGTACACCACTACGGTTCTATCTGAGTGTAAGTCACAAAATTCAGAAAATTCTTTTTCAGGGCAGCCAATATCCAAAGAACAGGTCGCTTCCAATGTGGGCATTAAGACGTTCTTTTCTGGAGAAAGAATTTTTGAGGTTTCCCCCATAAACTTCACCCCCGCCACAACCAAGGTATTCGCAGGGTGATTTTTTCCAAACCTGGCCATCTCTAAAGAGTCGGCTACTACGCCGCCTGTTTCTTCTGCCAAAGACTGTATTTCGGGGGAGGTATAATAGTGAGCAATCAGCGCTGCGTTATTCTCCTTTAACAACCGTTTTATCTGATCACGATAAGTATCAGTGTTTCCCGCAAGGTGAATCTCTCTATATTTAAGCGCATCATCCAAAAACGTCTTCACTAATTCTTGAGGTGAATCACTTAGTTTTTTATGTAGAGTTTGAAGTTCACTCATGGGTTATACACTCGATGCATCTAGCCTGAAAATTATACACCCTAAATCGCAAAGACAAAAAAGGGGCATTAAATGCCCCTTCAGTGGTCTTATTAGACATAGACGATTTTTACCATTAACCAACAAGCAAACTCATCACGATTAATTGTCCCTTCAGATAGCCCCACTATTTTATCCGCAATATCAATATTATCTGATAAAACAGTGCAACCGTTTGTATCTAAAAAAGTAAGCATGGACAATAAAGCGGTTCGTTTATTGCCATCATTAAAAACATGCCCTTTACATATTGACTCTGCATATAAAGCAGCAACAAATTCTATCCCGCCAGTGGGAGAATAAATCAAATTTGAGAGTATCCGCCATACGATACTCTCAATAGACAAATCAGCTCTCGAACCTTCAAGCCCTCCATATTTATGAATAATTTGGTCATGAATAGCCGTAATCTCATTACCCGTTAAGTGAATAAAATCATCTACATTAGATGTCATGGTTATCTGTCTTTTAGGTTTTTAAGTGCTTCATCGTACTGTTTGGCGACTTTTTCCGCCGACGCAGCAACATGATCTGCCGCAGCAACTTTCACTTTTTTACCTGCAATAACCCGCTCTTCTGTTCTGATATTTCTAGGGTTTTTATCATCTTTCATAATGACCTCATATATGCAGTGCTTATATCTATATTACTGTATTTACTGTTCAAAACCACAAAAAATCACCAATTAAGCACTATCTCCGATATTCATTGCCTTTTCCTTTTAAAAGTAATGAAAAAAACTATTAACCTCTAGCCCACTCACAATATCCCTAAACCATAACCGTATGAATACACAGAAATTAATCATTAACTCGTTCCCACGCTCCCGGACAGTAGTGCGGAGGACTGTGGGAACTAGGGTGAGGCTTGAAAAAACTTCACGGCTGAAGATGGACGAATACAAAGTCTTTGTTCTAGGGCTTGGGCTGTCATATGAAAACTTTCTAGGATTGGTATAAGAACGAATTGATTGGAACATAGAAAGAATTATTGATCACGACATAACCCAGGTGCCAACGCCTCACTGGAGTATTAATTGTCTAGTATCGAAAATGTAGTAAAAAAAGGCCCTTAAAACTAACTCACCCTTTCATTATGGCGAGTTCTACTGGACAAACTCGGTACTTCCTGTACCTCACCGCTGCCTTCGGCAATGCTCATTCGCTCTCGACGAATGAGTCGAACCCATGACCAAAAGCGCATTGAACATTTTTGACTTTGACCATTAACCTTACTTACTAAGGTTAATTTTTAATATGGTGGGTCGTACTGGATTTATTCGGTACACCCTGTACCTCCCCGCTTCGCGGTCGCCTTCGGCGATGTAAAATCGTTCCCTACGATTTTATCGAACCAGTGACCAATTGGTTAAAAGCCAAGTGCGACCTCCACGGAAGGAGGGAGTGCCCCAAATTGCCTGGAGCAATTTCGGGCCTCTACCAACTGAGCTAACGACCCATAAACTTGGTATTTCTCTCATCCAGCGCACTGGATTTATTCATTCATGGCCACACTTGTGGCCAAGGCCATTATAGCCTTTTGAATATGGTGGGTCGTACTGGATTCGAACCAGTGACCAATTGGTTAAAAGCCAACTGCTCTACCAACTGAGCTAACGACCCATAAACTGTTCCACTTACTCGTACTGAGCTAAGTTTTTGCACTGTTGGCTTTTAGCCAAGTGCGACCTCCACGGAAGGAGGGAGTGCCCCAAATTGCCTGGAGCAATTTCGGGCCTCTACCAACTGAGCTAACGACCCATAAACTTGGTATTTCTCTCTCTCATCCAGCGTACTGGACTAATTCATTCATGGTCACACTTGTGGCCGAGGCCATTATAGCCTTTTAAATATGGTGGGTCGTACTGGATTCGAACCAGTGACCAATTGGTTAAAAGCCAACTGCTCTACCAACTGAGCTAACGACCCATAAACTGTTCCACTTACTCGTACTGAGCTAAGTTTTCGCACTGTTGGCTTTTAGCCAAGTGCGACCTCCACGGAAGGAGGGAGTGCCCCAAATTGCCTGGAGCAATTTCGGGCCTCTACCAACTGAGCTAACGACCCGTTAACTCTATACTCACATGTAATCCGGTTGGAATAACTGATTACTGTGCTTTTGAACGGATAGTATGCCGCCCTAAAAGAGGCGCATATAGTAATGATTTAGCCACAAAAAACAAGTTTTTTATTACTAATATGGCCGCCTAAAATAAGATTGACAGGAATCAGCGATGATAGCGAGTGGTATCGCTAACAGAAGCATCGTCAAACCCCTGTTTACGTAGCCTACAGCTATCACATTTACCGCAAGCTTCTCCATTCGTATTGGCTTGATAACAGGAGACGGTTTGAGAGTAGTCGACCCCTAGTTCAATGCCTTTTTGGATAATCTGGGCTTTAGTGAGGTCAATTAAAGGGGTATGGATAGTGATTCCATGACCCTCCACACCCGCCTTAGTCGCCAAGTTAGCCGTTTTTTGGAAGGATTCAATATACTCCGACCGACAATCCGGGTAGCCAGAATAATCAACAGCGTTGACACCTATGCAGATCGCTTCGGCTTCTAATACTTCTGCCCAACCCAATGCAATGGATAAAAAGATAGTATTCCGTGCGGGCACGTAAGTAACAGGAATGCCTTCGGTTTCCACTTCTGGCACATCGATACTTTGGTCTGTTAGAGCAGAGCCACCAATGGTGGCTAAATCTAAGGATACAACCTTATGCTGTACAGCGCCCATTGCGCGGGCGATTCGCTGTGCTGCATCCAACTCAGAACGATGACGCTGACCATAGTCAAAGCTTAGGCTGTAGCAGTCATACCCATCCGCTTGAGCAATTGCTAAAACTGTGGTTGAATCCAACCCGCCGGAAATCAATACGACCGCACGTTTTTTACTCAATTTTTTTACCTTTCAATATTACAAAGAAATAAACCCCGCCGTTAAACACCAGGCTTATCCCCCCAAATAACTTTATGGAGCTGTACCTGAGCCCTAACATTAAGCTTATCAGCTAGTACCCATTCAGCTAAATCTTGTATCTCCAAACTGTCGAACGAAGGAGAAAATAGAACGTCTCCTACCTTATCGGTTAGTTGGTATTCATCTAGTTTTAATTTTGCCCAATCGTAATCTCGACGGTCACAGAGTACAAATTTAACCTGATCTTTTTTAGACAAAGATTGGATATTAGAATATAAATTTTTATCGACCTCTCCCGAACCTGGGGTCTTAAGGTCCATAACAATGTCCACTCTGGAGTCCACATTGATGACTTCCATTGCCCCACTTGTCTCTAAGGAGACCTGATAGCCTTTATCACAGAGCGCTGACAATAAAGGAAGGCAGTTCGGTTGAGCGAGTGGTTCCCCCCCGGTGACGCAAACATACTTCGCACCGAAATGTTCGACTGTCTGTACAATATCTGCAAGAGAACGTTTCTCTCCACTGAAGAAGGCATATTCGGAGTCGCAATAGCCACAACGAAGTGGGCAGCCCGTTAACCGAACAAATACGGTTGGGCAGCCGACCGTGCGGGCTTCACCTTGAAGGGAATGAAAAATTTCAGTAATTCGAAGGGAAATATCAGACATAAGACAACAGGGTTAAATAAAGGCGGCAATTCTACCTAAAGTCACTCTAATTGTCTTATTTTTGCTCTCTTCTAAGCCAAAAATTCAAACCTAGTAAGAAGAAAAGTTAACATTTAGGTAGTCACGAGCCAGTGCTGCAGCACCAGAATTAGAGCCAGCGGCTTTCTCTAAGTACTCTTTTGCTTTGGCTTTATCACCAAGTAGGTCGTATACCTTGCCAAGCTTAAACTGAGAGTCGGGAACCTTGTTATGAGTAGGGTAGTCGCTTAACAGCAAACTAAACCACTGCTTTGAAGTCTCCAATTCTTTCTTAAGCAAATAAATTTCACCTAGCCAATATTGCGCATTCCCGGCATGACGACCATTTGGGTATTGCGTCAAATGTGTTTTTAACGCCTCCGCCGCTTGATCGTACTGTTGCTTTTTAAGTACTAAATCAATAGCGGTTCTGTAGCTTTGTAACTCAGTCGTTTTTGAGGAAGAAGGCGAAGTGGCAACGGTATTAGAAGTAACAGAAGAGCTAGAGCGAGCAGGGTGAGAACCCGGCTGACCAACTTTGCTTAAACGTCTATCTAGATCAAGATAATCATCTAAGTTTTGCTGTTTGAGTTTCTTTAACTGGTGGGCCTGCTTTTCAACCATTCCCCTAAGTTGAAGGATTTCTTGTTGAAGCAATTGGATCTGATAATAAAGCTCTGCAACATTGCCCCCTTCTTGCGTCGCCGCCGAAGGTGTGCCTGAACTCTGACTCATAACCTGCGTTGAAGGCGTTTCTGAAGCCCCAACCGGATAACGATCGACAACTTCAACACCGTAAACGAAAGACGCCGCCAAGAATGAGGCGGCGGCAAGAAATATGTTTTTTGACATAATCACTTTGTGAAAAAACCTTTCTGTTCAAAAACACTTAGCACGACTATTCAAGCCATACTCATATGGAGCCATACTGAGAATGAATGCAAACTTTCAAACTCAGCTAGCTCTATATAATTGACTCAGTAACTACTTACTAAGTTCAACGCGACGGTTTTTAGACCATGCTGAATCGTAACTACCTACTTCAGCAGGACGCTCTTCACCATAGCTCACTGTATCAATAAGGCTAGAACTAACACCTTGAAGCACAAGGAAATCACGTACGGCATTTGCACGACGCTCACCTAATGCCATGTTGTATTCACGGCTACCACGCTCATCAGCATGACCTTCTAGACGAACAGACTCAGGGCTATCTTTAAGTGCTTGAGCGTGAATCATCAAAGCTGAACGCGCTTCTGACTTAAGAATAGATTGATCGTAATCGAAATAGAAAACGGTATCGACACCTGTTAGGTCAACACTTAAATCTTCTGAGCTGGTATCAGTTGTATCTACACCAGCGCCGACGTCTGTAGAGTCAACAGAAGCACTGTCATCAACCGTATCTTCAACCTTAGTATTCGAACTACAACCTACTAACATCCCCATTACAGCAACCAAAGCCAAGATAGTTTTAAAGCTATTAATCATTGTTTTCACTCCAAAGTGTATAAAAAATCATCAAACCCTACTTTCAGTTTTTGACATACGGAGACCACGCGGGCTCTCGAACATCTCCCCTCTTTGAGGGCAACCTATATTTAATCCCCGCATCCATCGAAACCGCCGCCAAAACTCCTTTTTTATTATATTGTGTGGCATACAGTAACATCGCGCCATTAGGCGCTATACTGGGCGATTCGTCAAGCCATGTTTCCGTCAAGATACGCATATCACCAGATCGAATGTCTTGCCATGCAATGTGATAAACACCATTTTCTCGGTGTACCATTACTAGGCTTTTACCATCAGGAGAAACGCGAGGCCGTGAATTGTAATCACCCTCAAAGGTTAAGCGTTCTACCCGCCCGCTGGCAAGATGCACTTGGTAAATCTGTGGATTACCACCACGATTTGAGGTAAATATTATACCCTTACCATCGGAAGTCCAGTTCGGTTCGGTATCAATAACGGAACTACTGGTTCGAGTTATTCGTGTAAACTTGCGCGTGACCAAATCTAAAGTATAAATTTCTGGATTACCGTCCTTGGATAAAACCAACGCTAACTTCGAATCATCGGGTGACCAAGCCGGCGCTCCATTTAATCCTTTAAAGTTTGTTAACTGCTCTCTTTCACCCGTTTTAATATTGTGTCTATAAATGGCCGGGCGTGAAGTTTCAAAAGAAACGTAGGCTATGTGAGTCAAACTATGAGACCAAGCAGGAGACATTAAAGGTTCTTTGGAAGTAAAAAGAATTTTCTCTCTCGCCCCATCCGCATCCGCCAACACTAAACGGTATCGCTTTAATGCCAGTGAACCCAAATCTTCGATATATAAAATCTTAGTTGAAAATGCCCCACGAATCCCGGTAATGGATTCATAAATCTCGTCGCTTGCCATATGAGCAATATCTCTCAAGCTTCGCTCATTCCCTGTAACCATCTTGCTAAATACAATACGCTGGGCAATAACATCAAATAATTTATATTCCAGAACATAGCCGGTGGGTGATTTTTGAAGATCACCAATCACTAAGTAATTCGCTCCAAGTATTCGCCAATCTCGATAGTATATATCCGATGCGGTCACGGGAAATGAAAGCATGTCCCTTTGTGGTATAGATTGAAATAGACCGCTTCGCTGTAAATCAGACGAAATAATACTGGTAAGATTTTCACTTACACTGCTGGCCACGCCACCAAAAGGCACAATAGCTATTGGGGTTGGATCATCCACCCCCTGAGTAATTTCAATGGTCAACGCAGCCTGGGAAGCTACCGACACAAAAAGAAACGTTGTACAAACAACGGCCAATAGTATTTTTTTTATCACTGCCTTAAGTCCTGTGGGTTAAATATTAATTTAAGTTTGCGATAAGAACGCTCGAATACTTCGGGCGACATCGTTTTAATCTCGGGAAAGCGCCCCACTTTTTTTACTGCCTGTTCAGCCGAACGATCAAACGCCGCATTTCCGCTACTCTTTATAATCGTCACCTGCACAACCTGCCCCGTGGGCACAAGTTGAATCAGAAGCTCACATTTCATTCCCGTCCGGGCCGAAGGGGGCCGGCTCCAATTTTGCTCGATTCTTTGTGTTATTGCGGCAACATAGCTTTGCGCTTGTATATCTAGCTCTTCCTCTGTCACCAATTGTTCTTCGGCCAATATTTCACTCTCAAGTTCCTGTTGAATCCGAAGTAATTCCATCTCGCGCGCCTTGGCTTCGGCTTCGGCTAATTTTTTTCGTTCTTGTTCTTTCTTTTTTTGGTCCGCTTTTTTCTTCTTTAATGCAGCCTGTTCTTTCTGTTCGGCACGTTTTTTCTTCCGCTCTACCTCTTTTCGGCGCTTGGTTAAATCGATCTTTTTTATTTTTTTTGCAATGGTTTTCCTGGGAGCCTTATCTTTAAGCTCAACCAAACTCGCTTTAACATAGTTTGGCTTGATAATTTTTCTCTCCGCAGACTGAGGAGTCCAACTCATAGCAAGAATAGCAATGAGACCACCGTGTAACAATACACTCACCAGGATTGGAATACCCAAGCCGCTCTTCATCATACTTGCGCTACTCGGGTGTGTCCGTTACCAACCCGACAGAAGGCGCACCCGCCTGCTGTAAGTGGGTCATCAATTCAACCACCAAACCATAATTCACGCTACGGTCCCCCCAAACTAATACGGGAGTTGTTGGCTTCTGGCGAAGTACCTTTGCAACAGTCTCTTTGATTTCTTTTAAGGGTTTTGCGGTTTCTTGTTTACCCCCCAGGTTTAAGTAGTAGGTTCCATCGGACTTCAAGGACACAATCAAGGGTTCATCATCATTCTTATCTATAGGTGCGGATGGCGCTTTAGGCAGGTCTACTTTCACTCCCTGCATTAGCAGAGGTGCCGTCACCATAAAAATAACAAGCAGTACCAGCATCACATCAATGTAGGGAACCACGTTGATTTCTGCCATAGGTTTTTTTTTGTTAGACGCCATCGACAAGCCTACCTAAATATTATTGTTTAGCGTGAACTTGACGATGGAGAATGGACGAAAATTCGTCAGAAAACGTTTCGTATTTGTTGCTTAATGTTTCAGCGCATGCGGCAAAACGATTATACGCCAGTACAGCCGGGATAGCGGCAAAAAGCCCCATCGCTGTCGCTACTAGCGCTTCAGAAATTCCGGGAGCAACGGTGGCCAATGTTGCTTGGTGTACATTAGCCAACCCACGGAAAGAATTCATAATCCCCCATACGGTACCAAACAACCCTATGTAGGGACTAACGGAGGCAACACTAGCCAAAAATGGCAGGTTCTCCTCTAACTTTTCTTGTTCCCGCGCCAAAGCGACGCGCATTGCTCTCTGAGTACCCTCCATAATGGCATCGGGCTCTGTCCCCGCTTGCTGACGCAAACGGGAAAATTCTTTAAAACCTGCACGAAAAATATTCTCCACGCCATCTGTGACATTACGGTTCGCCTTACCATTCCCTTGGCGATAAAGTTGAGTCAAATCCACACCAGACCAAAATTGACGTTCGAAGGCATTGAGAGCCGCTTTTGCCTTGCGCTGGTACAAGCCACGCTTAACGATCATGACCCAGGATACGGCGGAAGCCAAAAACAAAAGTAACATCACAAATTGCACCAATAAGCTTGCGTTAGCAATAAGGTGAAATATTGAAAGCGGTTCCTGATTCATCCAGACAATTCCTCTGTATACTTATTTAATGCTTCGATTAACTCTACCGGCAACGGGGCCGGTATTTTATCCTGCTCAGTAATACACGCAATTCTAACTCGCCCTTCAGCTAAAAGACGCCCATCCTTCAGCACTTTTTGATACATAAGGATAGAACCACGTTTCACCTTTTCTGGGTAAGTCGTAATCCGAATGCATTCATCAAGTTTAGCGGATGCTTTATAATCAATTTGAACGGATGCTACCACGAGTAAAAAACCATCAGCAATAAATGCAGCCTTTGGAAAATCCAATGATCGCAAAAATTCCGTCCGCACGCGCTCCATATATTTCAGGTAGTTAGGATAGTAGACAATTCCACCGGCATCTGTATCTTCAATATAGACACGCAACTCAATGGAAAATTCGTTTTCATTGCTCATAAAAAAACACCCCTTAGAGGAAAGTGCTGAACTATTAAACTGGGAAAAAGAAAAATTTTCCAGGCTACTATTCGGGTTTCGTCAACCCAAAGTGATCGTAGGCGTTTTGTGTGGCCATGCGTCCTCGCGGTGTCCGAATAACAAACCCTTGCTGTATTAAGTAAGGTTCCAAGACATCTTCAATGGTATCCCGCTCCTCACTAATAGCCGCCGCTAAGTTGTCTACACCTACAGGACCCCCACCAAATTTTTCCATTAAACTAAGCAACAACCGCCTATCCATATGGTCAAAACCCCGCTCGTCCACACCAAGCATGTTAAGTGCTTTGTCTGCCATTTCAGCGGTGGCTACACCATCGCCTTTCACTTCAGAATAATCCCTGACCCTTCGTAGCAATCGATTGGCTATGCGAGGAGTTCCTCGCGCTCGTCGAGCAACTTCACGAGCCCCTTCTGGGTCCATTTTAATCCCCATAAGAGACGCAGATCGCTTAACGATATGAGTAAGGTCTTCAACATTATAAAATTCTAACCGTTGAACAATACCAAAACGGTCGCGTAATGGAGAGGTAAGCAAACCCGCCCTGGTGGTCGCTCCAACAAGTGTAAAAGGCGGTAATTCTAATTTGATCGATCTAGCAGCCGGGCCTTCGCCAATCATAATATCCAATTGGAAATCTTCCATAGCCGGGTAAAGCACCTCTTCTACCACGGCACTTAACCGATGAATTTCATCAATAAAAAGTATGTCTCTCGGCTCAAGGTTGGTCATTATTGCCGCCAAATCCCCCGCTTTCTCCAATACAGGGCCTGACGTGCTTTTTAGGTCAACGCACATCTCAGAGGCAATAATATTGGCCAGTGTGGTTTTTCCTAATCCAGGTGGCCCAAATACCAAGGTATGATCCAGAGCCTCGCTACGAGCTTTGGCAGCGCTAATAAAAATTTCCATCTGCTCTTTAACCACTGGCTGACCTACATAGTCATTCAGTGATTTTGGGCGTACGGTTCGATCTAGCCCCTCTTCTTTTTGCTTGGCGCTGCCACTAATTATTCGGTCTTCTTCAATCATATATTTTTATTCTGTCTAAACATTTGCGGCTTTAGCGACTACTTTAACAATAAGCATTAGCTAAGCGGGCATCATCGACTTCAGTGCCATACGAATCAGTTCTTCACTCTTGGTTATATCTGGAGAATAGAGCTTAGACACCACTCTAGACGCATCCGCTGGTTTATAACCCAACGCCACCAAAGCCGATTCAGCTTCAGCAATAACCGCCCTACCATTTTGAACATTATCTTTCGCAGTAGGGAGTAACCCCTCCTCATTTTTCGATGTATTCGCTTCACCCCAGGCATTTAACTTATCTCGCATTTCAATAATAAGCCGTTCTGCGGTCTTCTTACCCACCCCAGGCACTTTCACCAAGGCCGTAACATTGTCTTCTCTCACACAGCGAACAAAGTCTGCACTATCCATCGACATAATACTCACAGCCATTTTTGGCCCTACGCCATTAATCTTTATTAGCAGCCGGAATAATTCTCTATCTGTTTTTTCAACAAACCCAAACAATTGCTGAGCGTTTTCGCTCACAGAAAAATGGGTATGCAATACTACGCGGCTACCCAATTCAGGCAGTCTAAAGAAGGTGGTCATAGGCGCCTGAATTTCATAACCCACTCCATTCACATCCAAAAGTAATATTGGTGCTTGCTTTTCAACCAACTCACCCGCCAACCGACCTATCATTTATACCAACCTACCTTTACGAAAGCGCTTGGCTTTCGCTACATTAATCATGTGTTTTTGTGTATTCGCGTGGCATAACGCAATGGCCAGCGCATCAGCCGCATCTTCCTGGGGAGTCGAGTCCAAACTCAACAAGCACCTAACCATGTGTTGCACTTGATACTTGTCGGCACCACCATTTCCCACAACCGACTGCTTCACCTTTCTAGCCTCATATTCCGCTACGGGAAGCCCCTGCTGAGTTGCAGCGACTATTGCCGCGCCTCTTGCTTGTCCTAGTTTAAGAGCGGAACCGGCACTTTTTGCCATAAATACACTCTCAATAGCAAACTCTTGTGGTTGATGCGTTTCTATAACCTCGGTCACACCCGTAAATATAAGCTGAAGGCGTTCAGGTAACGTAGGGGCATCGGCTACTCGAATAACGCCGCTAGCAATATATTCGTGACGCCCAGAAATTGAGCTGATAACCCCGAAGCCTGTTTTGCGAGAACCGGGGTCAACCCCCAGAATAATTGGCATGTCTTACTATTTCACTCAATATTTGATGCGCAGTGTTTCAGCTTCATATATCAGAGTCAAGTGCCTAGCTACCCTACCTTTGGCAAGTTAGCCCCATTGTTTTTACTCTGTAAAGAGCATTGTCACAGAACATTATTATTTGCTCGATAGACTCAAGTATTATTTCATCAGCAAAGTTCAGGTTTATGCCGATTGAACACGAAGAAAAACCAACATTCTATGAAAATGAGTGTCATATTTACTACTTATTTAACTCCCCGCAGTAATTCGAAATAGTACTCTGGGGTTACTTCTTCCAGATTGATGATAGCTTTGAACCTAGAACCACTCGGAAGAACCATGGGAATACGAGTTGTTTCGGCTGTTTTTTGATCGTTTATGGCCCTTTCCCCTCCAACCCTAAGTGCATGGGCCTCTAGTGACATGTAAACAAATGTTCTACACTTGCGCCGGTGAAATAAGCTAGGCAATACAACGGTAATGAAACTAAAAGAAGTCCCCAAGTCCCTATCAACAGCATATAAGCTACGAAGTAAACCTGTCGCTAAATTAGGTGAGGGAGCAAAAGCTTGCTCAATTCCCCTTATTGTTTCCTTAACCTCTATTCCATCACGGTTGGCAATTTTGCACCTCACCATACGGAGCTTGTTCAACCAAACCCTAGCACCAGAAAAAGTCGTCTTGTGGCTGCATACATCCCTCAAAACCGAACTGCCTAGCCAGTTAAAAAGACTAGAGGGAGAAAATTTTAGCATTCGCTATTCAAACCAAGCCTGCTCTCACAGAAAACTAGTAGAGTCTCTTATTGCGTTTGAAGGTAAAACCATTGTCACATGTGATGACGATGTAATGTACGCAAGCAATTGGCTAGAACGCCTTGTCGAGGAACACCAGCAGTATCCTAATTCTATTATTGCCCACGAGTGCCGAAAAATATCTTACGACGACAATGACTCACCACTACCTTACAGTACTTGGAAAAACCAAGTGCCGGGAGAGGCATCAAGTAATACCCTAGCGATTGGTTATGCTGGAGTACTCTACCCTGCGGGCTCACTCTACCCTGACGTTACAAACAAAGACTTGTATCTAACACTCGCCCCTAAAGCAGACGATCTCTGGTTTAAAGCAATGAGTTTATTGAATGGCACAGAGACGAGACGAAGCAAAAACCCTCCTCCAAAACCAATACCAATATTTTATTCTCAGGGAGTATCGTTAAAAAAGTACAATGTTCGCCAAGATGGCAATAGACAGCAGTGGGAAGCCGTTGCCAAGCACTATCACCTAGCCGATAAATTACTGGCTAGTGCGAAATAGAAGCTCTTGTACATCACTAACCAAGAATGCATATTAAAAAGTACTCACCATCATGAAAATAAGCTTAATTTTTAGTACCTACAATTCTCCTAAGTGGTTAGAAAAAGTTCTCTGGGGCTTTCAGTATCAAACTGACAACAATTTTGAAGTGGTTATCGCGGACGATGGTTCAAAAGAAGAGACACGCAAAGTTATTGAACACTTTATCAACGAAACAGATTTAGATATTCAACATATATGGCAGGAAGACGACGGTTTTCAAAAATGCAAAATCCTCAACAAAGCCATTATCGCAGCCAAAGGTGAATATTTAGTTTTTACTGATGGGGACTGTATACCAAGAAAAGATTTTATCTCCGTTCACCGTGAATACGCAGAACCGGGATATTTTTTATCTGGTGGTTATTTCAAACTTCCAATGAGTACCAGTGAAATTATTTCAAAGGAGCATATTGAAAACGGGAACTGTTTTCAAAAAAAATGGTTAGTGGAAAACGATGTTAAACCGAGTATCAAATTTATGAAACTCACTGCTGGGCGACTTATAGGGAAAATTTACAACCGCTTGACGCCAACAAAACCAACTTGGAACGGCCATAATGCTTCTTGCTGGAAGCTCGATGCAATTGCGATCAATGGATACGATTCTCGCCTTAGATACGGAGGTCTGGACAGAGAGCTTGGTGAACGCCTCATAAACTTTAACTTAAAAACGAAACAAATTCGTTATAGTGCAGTTTGCATCCACCTAGACCATCCAAGAGGCTATGCCAATGAAGAGGGCTGGAAATTAAATAGATCAATTCGAACAAAGAACCAAAAAGAAAAGCTTTTTAAAACAGAATACGGAATAGAGCAATTGGATTAAAGCATTCAAATGTAATAGCTGTGTAGGTTCTAACCAATTCGTTTATTCTTCAGTAAAACCATCAATAAGCGGTATTCTCTTGTTTAACCAAGAGATAATCGTTTTCTGAGACTCTTCAGACGCTGAATCTAAGCCTTGCACACAGACAAATGCAAAGGAGTTATCTTTATCCGCTAGAGTAATTCTCTCCTTTATTTTATGCAGTGATTGATCGGCTGGTTTTAGCTGAAGCGTTTGATACTGATTATTAATAGTGGCTGTTCCAGCAGATAGCTCCAAAGAAACAGAAAGTGCTTCACCAATATACTGCCGAACAGAACGAAAAGGGTATTTGATATTTTCTTCAAATAAGGTTTTGTTTTCCTCACAGAATTTTCTAAAGGTGACAATACGCATAGGGTGAGGATTGTGTTCTATCTTAAAAAATCTCCCACTAAAACCCACGACTATTGCACTTAACTCCTGAGCCACCATATGGCCTGCACGAACATTCTGCTCCCCTTTAATAAAAGATAAAATTTTTCGTTTAACTTTTTTGATAAAACTATGATTTTTCTGCTTAGCCCAGCCCCCTCGAATCACAATTCCATTGTTACTAAAAAAATCTTCACGAGATACGTCGCGGATAAAAGCAAAATCGTCATTTAAAAAGACAAACTCATCAGCCAAGTTTGGCACCCGCCAAAGTACCATAGAAAGAGAACGAATATTGTAGCTAGGCAAGCAATCCTCATACCCCGAAAAAACTTCTTTGTGGTCCACAATATGAATACGATCTTCGAATTCAGTCCCTTTTAATTTAAACAAGAAAGATGGTGTTTGATTATCAGTGATAATATGGATATTTCTAATCCAAGGGGCATACCTAAAAATAGAGGATAGGCAATAGGCTAATTCCCCAGAATCGTTTAGACGTGTTTTACTAACCGTAGAGGGTCTTACTATTCCTCTTTCTTCGAGAAACTTATTTAAATGAGCAGCATGATTTGGGTCTGAGCCATCTACCCAAGTTATAACCGCATCAACGAGTTGCTGAGTGTTTTCCATAAAATTATTTTAACGCTAAAGAATTATTGATTAAGATTTTACATAGATAAGCAGAGTAAGGAAACAAACAAATTTAATAGTAATGCCCTGTAATTTGAAGCCCTTAGATGGTTTACATTCTCTTCGCCATAAGAAGTTCTGGCCAAATAAGCTTTTCTTTTCATTCTAGTGTTTTTCTTCAGTCCGATTATTGCGCCCTAGTAAAACTACACTAAACCTGATCCAAGCTTGATAGTTATACCACAAATCAAGAATTAGAAAGTGGTCCGCTATCTTACCAAAAGTTAAAGATACTGAAACTGAAACTGAAACTGAATAAGTGAAAGAGTAAAAAGGTGCCAGCGTGATCCGAAAAGCACGCTTATTCGCCAACGGAGATAATTAACCATCCATTTATAAAAGACATTGAGAAAACTTTAAATCTATTCAACAAGCAATCAAACGGGTCAGTCCATTTTTAGAGAGATATTTTTCGGAGCTAATTCATAGACCGGGTTTAAATAATAACAATAGGTGAAACTCTAAATGTAAAAACCCCTGTTAGCGTTAGCTAACAGGGGTTTAAATTAGAAGCCTGACGATGACCTACTCTCACATGGGAACTCCCACACTACCATCGGCGATGCATCGTTTCACGTCTGAGTTCGGGATGGGATCAGGTGGTTCCAATGCTCTAATGTCGTCAGGCAAAGCTGTATGACTCCAGTCAGTGACTAGCACATCTCTCGATGTGGAAGTTGACGCCTTACTTTCAACTTCAGTTCAAATAGGGGGCGGATAGAATAAGTCCTACTACTAGGAATACCATTGCATTTCGTAGTGACTGGAAGATCTCTGTCTTTCGACATTCGCTTATCCGAGCTCTATCATTGGATCGCAAGCTTCTCACATGTGTGGGTCACTTAGTATCGATCGTTTTATCTTTCTTTTGAAAATCACATAATCATTTCTGTTATATGGTCAAGCCTCACGGGCAATTAGTACTGGTTAGCTCAACGCCTCACAGCGCTTACACACCCAGCCTATCAACGTGGTAGTCTTCCACGGCCCTTCAGGGGGTCAAGCCCCAGGGAAATCTAATCTTGAAGGAGGCTTCCCGCTTAGATGCTTTCAGCGGTTATCCCGTCCGAACGTAGCTACCCGGCAATGCTTCTGGCGAAACAACCGGAACACCAGGGGTTCGTCCACTTCGGTCCTCTCGTACTAGAAGCAGCTCTTCTCAAATTTCCAACGCCCACGGCAGATAGGGACCGAACTGTCTCACGACGTTCTAAACCCAGCTCGCGTACCACTTTAAATGGCGAACAGCCATACCCTTGGGACCGGCTTCAGCCCCAGGATGTGATGAGCCGACATCGAGGTGCCAAACACCGCCGTCGATGTGAACTCTTGGGCGGTATCAGCCTGTTATCCCCGGAGTACCTTTTATCCGTTGAGCGATGGCCCTTCCATACAGAACCACCGGATCACTAAGACCTACTTTCGTACCTGCTCGACGTGTCAGTCTCGCAGTCAAGCGCGCTTATGCCTTTACACTAACCTCATGATTTCCGACCATGATTAGCGCACCTTCGTGCTCCTCCGTTACTCTTTGGGAGGAGACCGCCCCAGTCAAACTACCCACCATACACTGTCTCCGATCCCGATAAGGGACCAGGGTTAGAACCTCAAACATATCAGGCTGGTATTTCAAGCTTGGCTCCACCACATCTAGCGACACGGTTTCAAAGCCTCCCAGCTATCCTACACAAATAGGTTCAAAGTTCAGTGCAAAGCTGTAGTAAAGGTTCACGGGGTCTTTCCGTCTAGCCGCGGGTACACGGCATCTTAACCGCGATTTCAATTTCACTGAGTCTCGGGTGGAGACAGCGTGGCCATCGTTACGCCATTCGTGCAGGTCGGAACTTACCCGACAAGGAATTTCGCTACCTTAGGACCGTTATAGTTACGGCCGCCGTTTACCGGGGCTTCGATCAAGAGCTTCGCCGAAGCTAACCCCATCAATTAACCTTCCGGCACCGGGCAGGCGTCACACCCTATACGTCCACTTACGTGTTTGCAGAGTGCTATGTTTTTAATAAACAGTCGCAGCCACCTGGTTACTTCGACCGGCTTTAGCTCAGGGAGCAAGTCCCATCACCTAAACCGGCGCACCTTCTCCCGAAGTTACGGTGCTATTTTGCCTAGTTCCTTCACCCGAGTTCTCTCAAGCGCCTTGGTATTCTCTACCTGATCACCTGTGTCGGTTTGGAGTACGGTCAACTGTTATCTGATGCTTAGAAGATTTTCTTGGAAGCAGGGCATCAACGACTCCACCCAAAAAAGGGCTCGTCATAACTTCTCAGCTTTCTCTAATTAAAGAGGGAATCCCGGATTTACCTAAGACCCCAGCCTACTAGCTTAAACGCGGACAACCAACGCCGCGCCCGTTTAGCCTTCTCCGTCTCTCCATCGCAATAACAGCCGGTGTAGGAATATTAACCTACTTCCCATCGACTACGCATTTCTGCCTCGCCTTAGGGGCCGACTAACCCTGTCCCGATTAGCGTTGGACAGGAAACCTTGATCTTCCGGCGAGGGAGTTTTTCACTCCCTTTATCGTTACTCATGTCAGCATTCGCACTTCTGATACCTCCAGCAGACTTCTCAATCCACCTTCACAGGCTTACAGAACGCTCCCCTACCATACTCGAAAGTATCCGCAGCTTCGGTTACCAATTTAGCCCCGTTAAATCTTCCGCGCAGGCCGACTCGACTAGTGAGCTATTACGCTTTCTTTAAAGGATGGCTGCTTCTAAGCCAACCTCCTAGCTGTCTAAGCCTTCCCACATCGTTTCCCACTTAAATGGTATTAGGGACCTTAGCTGGCGGTCTGGGTTGTTGCCCTCTTGACAACGGACGTTAGCACCCGCTGTCTGTCTGCCGTGATTGTACTCCTCGGTATTCGGAGTTTGCATGGGGTTGATAAGTCGGGATGACCCTCTAGCCCAAACAGTGCTCTACCCCCGAGGGTAAGACACGACGCACTACCTAAATAGTTTTCGGGGAGAACCAGCTATCTCCGGGCTTGATTAGCCTTTCACTCCGATCCACAGGTCATCTCCTCATTTTTCAACATAAGTGAGTTCGGTCCTCCAGTTGATGTTACTCAACCTTCAACCTGCCCATGGATAGATCGCCCGGTTTCGGGTCTATTGCATGCGACTCGCGCCCTATTAAGACTCGATTTCTCTACGGCTCCCCTAAATGGTTAACCTTGCCACATACAATAAGTCGCTGACCCATTATACAAAAGGTACGCAGTCACGCCGAAGCGCTCCTACTGCTTGTATGCACACGGTTTCAGGATCTATTTCACTCCCCTCACAGGGGTTCTTTTCGCCTTTCCCTCACGGTACTGGTTCACTATCGGTCAGCTGGGAGTATTTAGCCTTGGAGGATGGTCCCCCCGTCTTCAGTCAAGATAACTCGTGTCCCGACCTACTTAATATGTCCAATACAATGCTTCGTATACGGGGCTATCACCCTCTATCGCCAGACTTTCCAGACTGTTCTACTACATTGTATTGAATCGGCTGATCCCCGTTCGCTCGCCGCTACTAAGGGAATCTCGTTTGATTTCTTTTCCTCCGGGTACTTAGATGTTTCAGTTCCCCGGGTTCGCCTCGTTAACCTATGTATTCAGTTAACGATACCCGCAAGCGGGTGGGTTCCCCCATTCAGAAATGTTAGGATCAATGCTTGTGTGCCAACTCCCCTAACCTTATCGCAGGCTCCTACGTCTTTCATCGCCTCCAGCTGCCAAGGCATCCACCGTGTGCACTTATTCACTTGACCATATAACACAAGTGACTAAGTTTTTTTCAATCGACTTATAAAACACTGCTTCATGTCAGCTTCTCAACAACTCAAATCCTATCAGCGACTAAGCCGACAAAACTAATACAGAATTATTTCAAATCGCCAACACTTAACAGTTGATAACTAAGTGTCTCTACACATATTGTTTGAATGCAATCGCAACGATATTACACCGGATAAGCATGACTTGAGATATTCTCATTCATTACTAAAGTGCAATGTTACAACTTATTCTTTCCACCTTGTTAAAGAGCTTCTTGGATGGGCTTGGCCATCAAGAGGAGGCGTATCTTACACTCAGGTGTGGGAGAGTCAAGCTTTTTAAGAAATAAACATTCTTTTTTTACACGACAATTTTTATCTTGCCTAGTTAAAGTAAATTTTAAACCGTTTAGGTTGATTCAAAACGCCTTAAACGCGATGATCCTGCCAGCAAAAATGCTTATACTGAACCCATATATTCACTCACGCTCAATTTGCCTAGATTTTAAATTTGCCCTATGTCCTTACCCCCAACACAAGGTTCAAAAAAATCTATTTTGATAGTCCGACTTGGCAAAGTCGGAGATGTTGTGGTATCCAGCCCTATTGCATCAGCAATCAAACAAAAAAGGCCAGACTGGCATATCACCTGGCTAACAGAATCTCAGTTTACTTGCCTCCTAGAGGGGAACCCAGATGTCGATGAAGTTATCTCTTGGGATAACACTTATTGGAAAAATACACTTGCCCAACGAAACTACCTCTCCGCTTTTAGATACTTAAAATCCATCAAGTCTCTATTACACGCAAGGCGCTACGAAATAGCTATTGACCTGCAAGGTCAGCTAAAAAGCGGAGTGATTACTTGGTTGAGCGGAGCCAAACATAGAATTGGGCTCGGCTCTTCAGAGGGAAGTAGTTGGCTTATGACAAAAACGATTTCCCGAGAGCTAGGAGATCAAAGCCAGATAGGCTCAGAATACAGGTATTTAGTAAGCCAACTAGGCTACAACGATACCCCTTGGCAGATGTGCGCTCCCACAGAGCCTTTAACTGTAGACAGCGAAACCGGCAGGCTCCTCAATACTGACAATAATTATTTGGTTATTTGCCCATTTTCCTCAAAAATTCAGCACCAGTGGCCCGAGAGTTATTGGACCCAGTTATGCCTTCGTATTAGAGGCAGGTATCATTTAAAAGCCGTTATTTTGGGGTCCGAAGACAATTTCGAAGCAGCGCAATCCATTGCCAGAAATTGCGGCGGAGTAAATCTAGCAGGGAAAACGTCAACTCTTGAATCAACGGAAATTATAAAAAAAGCCAATATAGTGATTGGCATAGATACCTGCCACACTCATATAGCCCACGCATTTAAAACACCTGCCATAGCTCTCTTTGGGGCTAGCAGTCCTTATAATTACACGGGGTCCGAATCAAGCAAGGTTCTGTATTTGGATAGATACTGCTCCCCTTGCCACAATAACCCGATATGCAAAGGGAAATACGAGTGCATGACAGAAATTTCACCAGATACGGTACTTTCAGAAACAAAAGCACTTCTAAAAACAAACAACGCCATCCAACTCTAGCCCCTCTTAGCTTTCAACCTCTAACCTAGTTAACTTTCAATTCTATTTCGCCCCCCC
>OZ252214.1:2895000-3737500 GCA_965248935.1 Cellvibrionaceae bacterium | reverse complement strand
AACCTGCAAGAGCTGGTTATCAACCTTAACAATTCTGTTCATGAACTTACTGACTCATCACAGTCAATGCAAGAGGTTGCAACAAATACGAAACGTGTTTTAGATGACCAACATATGCAAACAGAAAAAATGGCAACGGCCATTACGGAAATGACGGTCACAGTAGAAGAAGTTGCCAAGAACGTGCAAGAAACCGCAATACAGGCAAACCATACTTTGGATATAACACAAAACGGCCAAGAAGTTATTAATGATTGCCGTTCAGCAATTGAAGCTCTGGCAAATGAAATAAAAAATGCCTCCGGTGTTATCGAAAATCTTCACAAAGATAGTGAGGAAATTGGCGGAATGTTAACAGTAATTGAAGGCATTGCAGAACAAACCAATCTGCTTGCTCTCAATGCAGCGATTGAAGCGGCTAGAGCGGGTGAATCGGGCAGAGGCTTCGCCGTAGTAGCCGATGAAGTTCGCACATTGGCAAAACGCACACAGGACTCTACACAACAAATACAAACCATTATTAATCGCTTACAAAGCGGTACCCAAAACGCTGTGAGTGCTATGGAAAGAAGTCAGCAGCGTTCAAATGAGGGAGTCAGTAAAACACTACTGGCTAAAGAGTCGTTTGAAACTATTGCCAAGTCCATTGGCGGTATCAGTGAAATCACAACGCAAATCGCCAGCGCAGCCGAAGAGCAGAGTTATACAACAAATGAAATAAATAACAATATCTTGGAAATAACCTACACATCTGAAAAAAATAGCGAAAGCGCAGAACAGGTCGCAAAATCCAGTGTTTCTTTATCGGAATTGGCCAATAAGATTCAAACAATGCTGGAAGGTTTGCGAGCTTAATATTGATTAATGCCTATCACATTAAAAAATGTGCCCGCCTAGAGACAAAAATGCTGTTTAACTAAGGAAATAGCAGATAGTGGAAATAAGCATCGAAGTCGCGGCTTGCCTTATCGTATTGCAAAATAAAAGAAGCGTAAAAGGCGACTCACCACAAATGATCATTCCATTATTTGTAGTAGTGTCATTATTTATAGTGCCACTATCTAAATTTATCTTTATGGCTTAATGTCAAACAAATGGTAGCTTTTCTTACCCAATTTACAAACAAAATAACGGCCATAAAGAGCGCTTCCTTCGCCAAAGCATTCTGGCACCTTCATATTATCGTCCATTGATTTCGCCACACCATTGAACAAAATTGCACCACGACCAAGCGCATCTTTAACCTGTTTGCCATTTTTAGCGACCCCGCTTTCTACGAGCAACGTTGTAAGCGGTATATCTGAGTCTAAGTCTGATCGCATAAAGGTCGTGGATGGCAAACCATCCTGCTTAATTTGCTCAAGGTCAGACTCACTAAGAGCATTGATACCTCCCGTAAACAACGCCTCCGTGATTCTCTTCGCAGCTTCTAGCCCCTCATTACCATGAATAAGCCTAGTCACCTCTTCCGCTAATATAGACTGCCCCTGCGGACGACCTTGAGCTTGCCTATCTTCCTCTTCAATCTCGGCGATTTGCGCTACAGGAAGGAAGGTGAAATAACGTAGGAATTTATACACATCAGTATCGGCTGAATTTAACCAGAACTGGTAAAAGGCGTAGGGGGAGGTTTTCGACGAGTCTAGCCAAATAGTGCCAGATTCAGTCTTACCAAATTTAGTCCCATCAGCTTTGGTAACAAGAGGCATAGTTAACCCATAGGTTTGCCCTCCATACATTCTACGTGCTAAATCAATGCCGCCAGTGATATTCCCCCACTGATCAGAGCCGCCAATTTGCAGGGTGCAGTTATGGTGCTGGTATAGCTCAGCAAAGTCATAGGACTGAAGAATCATATAGGTGAATTCTGTAAACGAGATACCCTCCCCGTCACGATCAATTCGCTGCTTAACAGATTCCTTTTGAATCATGCTATTGATTGAGAAGTGCTTCCCTACATCGCGCAGGAAATCCAATACGTTTACCTTTCCCACCCAATCTAGATTATTCACCACCTCAGCAGAGTGGTCTCCACAGTCAAAATCGATAAAGCGCGAGACCTGGGCCTTTAACTTATCGACCCAAGATGCAACCACATCGGGTGTATTCAGCTTTCTCTCTTGAGCTTTGAAGCTCGGGTCTCCAATAAGCCCCGTGGCTCCGCCAACCAAAGCCAGCGGCTTATGACCCGCATCCTGGAAGCGTTTGAGAGTCAGTAGAGGCACAAGGCTGCCAATATGAAGACTATCGGCAGTGGGGTCAAAGCCACAATACAGGGTTCTTGACCCTCCAGCCAGATAGGCTTCAAAGGTATCATCACCTGTTGTTTGAGCCACTAACCCACGCGCTTGAAGATCTGCAAGCAAGCCAGAATCCACGTCTGTCATTTTTTGACAACCTCAATTAAATCAATGTACATGCAAAAAGAAAATACCGCTGCACCTGCGGAAAGGCTGACAAAGATACCGAATCAACCCGAAAAAACAAACTTCTTCCTGTTTTTTTCCAAAAAACCGATAATTAGTTGGTGTTTTGGGTGATATTCGGCCATTTTTTTGATATAAATTTATAAGTTACGTTTGTTATTTAGTATGTCCTTGAGATATTCAATGAAAGTTATTGAAAAATTTAGAAAAATTTCGGCTCTCAATAAAGTGAAGCAAGTGCCACACGGGCATTTGGCCGCTGCAACGGTGCTTTCTGTCTGTTTGGGTGTGGTATCTATGCTGCCGTCCAAAGATGCCTCTGCAACAAGGCAGGTTCAATCCATTACCTTACCTTCGAAAACCTCCCTACCTAGCCGCCAAGAAGACTTTACCCAAGAAATTGAGCAAGCACTCATCGATACCCCAAACCTAATGAAGAATACCATTACCGTAAAAGCCGGCGACAACCTGTCAAAAATATTTGCACGAGCGGGCCTAAACGACAAGCAAATGATGGAGTTGGTCAATGGGAGCAAACAAGCCAAGAAGCTCGCACAACTTTACCCTGGACACAGGCTAGAGTTTGCGACAACAAGCGACAAGCAACTCTACGCTCTGAACTATACCCAAAACAAGCTAAACAGCTTTAGCTTCAAGCGTGTGGATGAGAAGTTCGAATATTCCGAATCGGTTAGGAAACCAGACGTTAAAAAGACTTTGCGCTCCGCAACCATAGACAGCTCACTTTTCGCAGCGGGAAGAAAATCCAACCTAGATGACAAGCTCGTAATGGAGTTAGCTGGGATTTTCGGTTGGGACATCGATTTTGCTCTGGATATTCGCAAAGGAGACAGCTTTAAAATTCTTTACGAGGAAGCCTTCCTGGATGGCGAAAAAATCAGCAACGGTAATATTCTTGCGGCTGAATTTATCAATCAAGGCAGAGAATACCGAGCGGTAAGGTACGTCAACACATCAGGTGAAACTAACTACTTCACCCCAGAGGGCAACAGTATGCGCAAAGCCTTCTTAATGGCACCACTGGACTTTCGCCGTATTAGCTCTAATTTTAACCCCCGCCGCCTACATCCCATTTCTAAAAAGGTTAAACCACATAGGGGAACCGATTATGCTGCGGCAAGAGGCACCCCAGTATGGTCCTCGGGCAATGGTCGAGTCATTGCCTCCAGCTACACTAAAGCGAATGGAAAGTATGTTGTTATCCAACATGGCAATAACATTCAAACCAAATACCTGCATTTGCATAAACGATTTGTAAAACATGGCCAGCGTGTCAAGCAAGGTCAGCGTATTGGCTCAGTGGGTTCGACCGGGTACTCCACTGCGCCTCACCTTCACTATGAATTCCTCATAGATGGGGTTCACAGGAACCCTAGAACCATTGTTAAAAAACTACCTAAAGCCAAATCAGTTAATCAATCGGAACTGGCACTCTTTAAAACACAAACTCAGCCTCTGCTGGCAGAACTCGCTCCAACAACAGCTTCTACCAAACTGGCTTTTGCCAATAAAAATAACCTCAATAATTCACTATAATGATGTCGCTTCAATTACCAGCCTCGCCGCAAAAGGGAAGATGAAAGATACTGTATCAAAAAACCAACTCTATATTGGCCTAATGTCTGGCACCAGCGTCAATTCTATTGACGCAGCACTTATAGATTACTCTCTACCTTCACCAGTACTTATTGCGACTCACGAACATGCAATCCCACCTGATGTTCGCAAGAAAATTATTGAGCTTTGCACCCCCAGCACAAACGAAATAGAGAAATTTGGCAACTTAAACCGAGCATTGGGAATATTATTTTCTGACGCGACTAAAGAATTATTAACAAAGGCAAATATAAGCCCTGCAAGAGTAAAAGCAATAGGAAGCCACGGCCAAACTATTCGCCATCATCCAAATGGAGTGAATGAAGAACATGGGTTTAGCTTACAAATTGGCGACCCCAGTACCATAGCTGCAAATACAGGTATAACCACCGTAGCGGACTTTAGAAACAAAGATATTGCACTCAACGGGCAGGGGGCACCTCTCACTCCCGCACTTCACGCTAATGTATTTCGTGATACAGAAAATGACCGATGCATCATTAATATTGGCGGTATGGCCAATATTACTTTTTTACCTTCAGAAAGAAACACTAGCGAAAAAAGCGTATTTGGCTTCGATACCGGGCCGGGTAACGTTTTGCTTGATCACTGGATTAACCGCTGCGAAAATCAACCTTATGATGCGGGCGGTAAATGGGCATCAAAAGGAACAGTCAACCACTTATTTTTGAACAAAATGAACTCTCACCCCTATTTCGAACTCCACTACCCAAAAAGCACAGGCAGAGAAGATTTTAATAGTAACTGGCTAGAAGAACAACTAGCTTTACTGGCAACTGACGACTCAATTGCCCCTATAGACGTACAAACAACATTAGCCGAACTCACTGCAACAACAATTTCTGACGCCTTAAAAAAGTATTGCGATAACAGTAAAGAAATCTATATATGTGGCGGCGGCGTCCACAACCTTTATCTAATGGAAAGAATTCGAGCGAACCTTCCCGATAAAAAACTAGGCACCACAGAAGAGCTAGGCGTACATCCTGACTGGGTCGAAGCTTGTGCATTTGCGTGGTTCGCAAAACAAACAATGGAACGACACACAAGTAATTTACCTGAAGTGACAGGTGCCTCAAGAACGGCTATTTTGGGAGGAATTTTTTATCCGTAGGGATGACTTAAAATTAGTTCTGATACCGGGCATGGATGGTACTGGTATGCTATTTGGACAACTAATTGAACATCTACACGATATCGACGCCGAAGTAATTCCTCTTCCAGCAAGTCAAGATCAAAGCTACGCCAATCTCACCAAAAATATACTGCCCAAACTGCCCAAGAGTGGTTATATTCTTTTAGCAGAATCGTTCTCTGGCCCTATAGCAGAACAAATATTATCTAAGGAAGATCACAATGTGAAAGCAGTTATCTTTGCCGCTTCGTTTCTTTCTCAACCAAACACAATGCTACTCAATCTTGCCAAACACCTACCCCTACATTTTTGCACTAAAATCCCTGGCAGCACCTACTTAATAAAGAAATTTTTACTGGATTCTAGCGCTACAAAAAAGCAGGTTCAAGAGTTCGAAAAATTAATTGATACATTGCCTGAACAACTGCTTAAATACAGGCTTAAAGAAATGGGAAAACTAGGGAAGAAGCGAATTAAATCGCTAAGCCGCTTTAACATTCCGGCGCTGTATTTACAACCCGATTCAGATTACTTAGTCAATAAGAACAAACCAATTGAATTCAAGAATGCATTTCAAGATTTAGCGATAAAGCGCCTGTCTGGCACCCACTTTATTTTACAGAGTAACCCCAAACAATCCGCCGCCTTCATCAAAGAATTCTATAATCGGTTAACGCTTACGCCTCACCTTATTTCTTGACGATCTTGGTAATGCATGAACACGCTTATCTCCACGTGCAAGGTGACCGTTATTGCGCTGCCCTTTGAACTTATGCTCCTGATGCTCTCCGGGAACAAGATGTTTATCGCCATCACCAATAAGGTCTTCGCGTCCCATATCGCGCAACGCTTTACGCACAAGATTCCAACTATCCGGCGCATGGAATCGCAAAAATGCTTTTTGCGTTCTGCGTTGCTCCAACGTTTTTGACGTGGAGACTTTTTTAGATTTATAGGTAATGTGTTTTAAAGGGTTTCTATCGGAGTGATACATGGCTGTCGCTAGAGCCATGGGAGACGGATAGAAAGTTTGAACCTGATCCACTTTAAAATTGTGCTTTTTCAGCCACAGAGCCAAATTCACCATATCCTCATCCTCACATCCAGGGTGGGCGGCAATAAAATAGGGAATCAAATACTGTTTTTTACCCGCCTGCTTTGAATATTTATAGAACATTTTTTCAAAACGCTCATAGGAGCCCATCCCCGGTTTCATCATCATGCTAAGCGTATTTTGCTCGCTGTGCTCTGGGGCGATTTTTAAATAACCACCCACATGATAAGTCACTAGTTCTTTTACGTATTCGGGGTCTTCTACCGCTAGGTCATATCTTAACCCTGATGCAATCGCAACGGTTTTCACGCCATCAATTGACCGGGTTTTTCGATAAAGTTGAGTGGTATGTTTGTGATCGGTAATTAAGTTTTTACAAATTTCTGGGTAGATACAACTCAGTTTTCGGCAGGATGCTTGAATGTCATCGTCTTTACAATTCAAACGGTACATATTCGATGTTGGCCCACCTAAATCAGAGATGGTGCCCGTAAAACCCGGTACTTTTTCTTTAATTTCTTCAATTTCGTTTAGGATGGATTCTTCAGAACGGCTCTGAATCACTCGGCCTTCATGTTCTGTAATCGAGCAAAAGGTGCAGCCACCAAAACACCCTCGCATAATGTTTACGGAAGTTTTGATCATATCGTAAGCTGGAATTTTTTGCCCCGTATATTCTGGATGAGGTATACGCTGATAGGGCAATCCAAAAACAAAATCCATTTCTTCCATTTCTAATGGAATGGGCGGGGGATTAACCCAAATTTCTTTATTGCCATGTTTTTGCACAAGAGTACGTGCGTTATGTGGGTTTGATTCTTGGTGTAAAACCCGAGAGGTATGGGCGTAAAGTACAGCATCTTTTGATATTTTTTCAAATGATGGCACTCGAATACAGGTAGTTTCTAATTTTAAGTTTTTTTCCTGGCGACGTAGAGGCAAAGGCACTACGCGAATTGGCTGAACGTCATTTTCTGAAACCGCCTTAGATTCATTTGTTTCGGGAATATATTCGTAAGGACTGGGGATAGCATCTAACCGACCCGGCCAATCAATACGTGAGGAGTCCAGCTCCGTAAACCCACCGGGCACATGATCAAGGATCACTGTAGTGCCACGTAAATCGGTGATGGACTGAATATCCTCACCTGCTGCTAAACGATGGCTTAAATCGACAATGGCCCGTTCAGCGTTACCATACAGTAGGATATCAGCACCCGAATCAATTAAAACCGAACGCCTAACTTCATCGCTCCAATAGTCGTACTGGGCAATTCTCCGCAAACTAGCCTCAATACCACCGATCACAATGGGCACACCTTTAAAGGCTTGACGACACCTTTGGCTATAAACAATCACGGATCGATTTGGACGCTTTCCGGCCAAGCCACCGGGGGTATAGGCATCATCGCTGCGAGTTTTCAAGTCCGCCGTATAGCGGTTAATCATCGAGTCCATATTGCCTGCTGTCACGCCAAAATAGAGGTTTGGCTTGCCGAGAGCTTTAAAAGGTTCGTCGCTGGTCCACTCCGGCTGGTCGATAATCCCCACACGAAAGCCCTGGGATTCCAGTACTCGCCCCATCACTGCCATACCAAAACTGGGGTGGTCTACGTAGGCGTCACCTGTAACGATAATAATATCGCAGCTATCCCAGCCGAGTTCGTCCATCTCAGCGCGGCTACGCGGCAAGAAAGGTGCTGTTCCATAGCATTCTGCCCAATATAGGGGGTAAGAATTAATCGCTCTAACAGAGATTGGCATGTGATAATCTATTGTATAAATTGGGTCGCGGCATCCTATAGCCCTACCCCATCAAGTTCAAGGTCTTTTCTGTACAAATTGCAACCAATAGTATTTTGCTTGATCGCTGACATTGTTTCCACCTTGGCTAAGTTTTAATATGCGCTCTAATCAATCCGTTGGAGTACATCATGCCAGTTAAGCAGCCTCTCTCTGTTATAAGCGAACAAGATGATTTCGTATGGCAGGCTATTCGACAAGAAACCAAAGAACAGGCTGAAAACGAGCCTGCACTGGCCAGCTTTCTTCATGCCTGTGTATTGAATCACGATACGCTAGAGGGCGCCCTCAGCTTCCATTTAGCCAATAAGTTAGCAAACCTGGCGCTTTCCGCATTGCAGGCACGGGAAATTATCGAGGACTCAATACGTGAAGACGGCTGTATTCGCAGTGCTGTCCGAGCGGATATTCAAGCGGTGTTTGATCGAGATTCCGCTTGTAACTCCTACGCTCTCCCCTTTTTGTATTTTAAAGGTTTCCATGCTTTGCAGGCATTTCGAGTGGCACATTGCCTATGGAATAAGGGGCGCACATCTCTCGCTTACTTTTTGCAAAGCCATATTGCATTAACTTTTGGCGTGGATATTCATCCAGCGGCAAAAATTGGCAAAGGTATTATGCTGGATCACGCAACAGGCATCGTGATTGGTGAAACCGCCGTAATCGAGGACGATGTATCTATTATGCAAGAGGTCACTCTTGGTGGCACGGGTAAAGAGTCAGGGGATAGGCACCCGAAAGTTCGCAAAGGGGTACTTATTTCTGCCGGGGTTAAGGTGCTTGGAAATATTGAAATAGGAGAAGGAGCCAAGGTGGGTGCAGGCAGTGTTGTATTAAAAGATGTGCCTGCCCACACAACTGTGGTGGGCGTACCTGCCGAAGTAGTTGGGCACCCCCAGTCAAATTCCCCTGCTTTGGATATGAACCACGGCATTAGTTGCGACAAAGACTGTAAATAACTACTTTTTTAGCGCAAACGGCATAACAGTGCTTATGTCGTTTTTATTCTCTAAGCACATTAATAACCTGTCCACCCCCAAAGCTACACCAGCACATTCGGGTAAGCCCTTATCTAAAGCGCCTAATAAATCCTCATCCACTTTTATTTCAGGTAGTTCCATGGCCTTCCGTATTTTATTATCCGACTTAAACCGAGTACGCTGCTCTGTCACATCAGTAAGCTCGTGATAGCCGTTAGCCAGTTCAATACCTTTCCAATAGACTTCAAAACGTTTCGCCACGGGGTAGCTTCGGCACTCGCTTTGACCAAGGCGTGCTAACGCACACTGAGAAGTGGGAAAATCGTAAATAACGACAAGTTCATCTTTGAAACTTGGTTCGACCAAATGGGTAAAGAGAAGATCCAACCATGTATTAATCTGCGTATCTTGCCAATCAATATCTAATTTTTCTTGGGCAATGTGTTTTAAACTTTCAACAGAGCAATTGTAAGGGTTAACTCCCACAACACTCTCAAACGCTTTACCGTAACTTAATTTTTGAGGTACAACGCTTTTATCCAACATTTGGATTAGGAGTAAAACGTCGTCGATAAGTTGTTGTTCATTCCACCCCAGGCGGTACCATTCCAGTAGAGTAAATTCTGGGCTGTGTTTTGCCCCAATTTCCTCTTGCCTAAATGCTTTTCCCAAGTAATAAATATCATCTACCCCTTCGGATAAAAGACGTTTCATATAAAACTCAGGCGAGGTTTGCAAAAAGAAATGGGCGGTGCGAAAAGATTGGATATGCGGGTCGGTTACCGTGGAAAACCCGAGGACAGGTACATCGACTTCCATCACATTTTTATCGAAAAAAAATTCCCGTATATCCCTGAGCAGGGCCGCTCTTTTCTGGAGCATCGAGTTAGCGGAATGTATTTTCAACGGAAACAAGGCTTTTAAATAATAAGTAAAATTTTATAAGTGGTAAATAAAAATTTGAAACGCGCCTGAGATACCTCTCAAGCGCTTAGGGCGAAAAACACTACTTACCTGCACGTCCTAAATACTCACCTGTGCGCGTATCAACGCGAATAATTTCACCTTGCGCAATAAACAGAGGCACTTTCACAACGGCACCCGTCGCTAAAGTAGCAGGCTTGGTGCCACCTTGAGCGGTATCTCCTTTTACGCCAGGGTCGGTTTCTACAATTTCCAACTCAACATGGTTAGGCGCAGCCACGGCCAGAGGTGAACCATTGTATAACGTCACTACAACCGTATCCTGTTCACGTAACCACAAAGCGGTATCCCCCACAGCGTTTTTATCGGCTTGATGCTGTTCAAAGGACTCTGGCTCCATAAAATGCCAAAATTCACCGTCGTTGTAGAGGTATTCCATATCCACATCGACGACATCCGCACCTTCAAGGCTTTCACCAGACTTAAAAGTTCTCTCCCAAACACGGCCTGAACGAAGGTTTTTAAGCCTCACCCGATTGAATGCTTGCCCCTTGCCAGGCTTCACAAATTCATTCTCAACGATGGAGCAGGGGTCCCCTTCCAACATGACTTTCAGACCGCTTTTAAATTCATTGGTAGAATAGTTAGCCATTATTTCCTCGAACCTTTTTAAATATTCACTTTATACATACACTGAGTGATTCAGATAATTTTATAGACGCTTATTATGTGCTTCATGGCAAACTTTTATTTACAACAAGCTCATACTCACCCAAATCACTTAACAAGAAGTTTAAATTTCAATCAATTTCTTTCGGTCCTCCGCGAAGCGGCTTATGGAACCGACTAAAAAGGCGCACATGATACCTCGAACGATTACAACATGGCAGGAGAAAAGTTGGCAGGATGAGCTTTCAAGCCTAATAACGACCCCCGAAGCGCTGTTCGATATGCTCGAATTAGACCCCAGGCTACTGTCCGATGCACGCCTCGCAGCCAAACAATTTCCATTTAGAACCACTCTTTCTTATGTATCGAGGGTTGAAAAGGGCAACCCACAAGACCCTCTTCTTAGGCAAATTTTGCCGCTAGGTGCAGAACTAAGCTCTCCAGAGGGCTACTCTAATGATCCCTTGGGGGAGAAACATACCAACCCAGTCCCGGGAATTATCCACAAATACCATGGCAGAGCCTTGCTTATTGGCACAACCCAGTGTGCAATTAACTGTAGATACTGCTTTCGACGGCAGTTTGATTATGGCGCGAATGCACCATCACGCAATCAATGGCTTAAGTCTCTAGATTATCTTCGAAATACACCTTCTATCGAGGAGGTTATCCTGAGTGGAGGGGACCCCTTAGTCTCTTCCGATAAACAGTTAGAGTGGTTAATTTCTGAGCTTGAAACGATCAGAACATTAAGGCGACTGAGAATACATTCTCGCCTACCAATAGTACTCCCCTCTAGAATAACGAATGAATTAGTGAGGCTACTTTCATCCAGCCGCTTAACGCCTGTGGTCGTTATCCATAGTAATCACGCAAATGAAATAGACGAATCCGTCGGACAGGCTTTATCGCAGCTTAGGTACGCACAGATCACGTTATTAAACCAATCCGTATTACTACAAGGGGTTAATGGAAATGTGAATGCCCTTAAAGCACTCAGTACCCGGTTATTCGAATATGGAGTATTACCTTATTATTTACATTTATTGGACAAGGTACAAGGTGCCGCACATTTTGCCATTGAGAACGAACAGGCACTGGGGCTGTATCAGTCTCTACTAACCCAATTACCAGGATATCTCGTGCCTAAACTAGTCAAAGAAGAAGCCGGAAAGCTTTCCAAGACACCAATTGTTTAAATCAAGACAAGGGCCTCAGGCGATCAATAATAAACCAAGCAGTCCCTGGTTAAGCCTAATTACTCGGCATAACATTCGAAACACCTAGAAACAATAACTTACATTAAACCTACAATTAATCGCAAAAAAATAAAAATCTATTAGAATGCCCGCTCTACCATTCAATTTTCGCCTTAAGTACCCACCAATTTTAACGATTACATACGAGTACTCTCTTTTCTTAACGATGTTTTCAATTGCAACAAGGCGAATATTTATAATAAGGTTACTTCGTTCAGGGAAAGACAGGTAAAGTGAAAAGTAAACCTTAGGGGCTATTCACCCAAAACCCGGTAATAACCGAAAAATTGACTAAAGAATACCTTACAACGGCCAATCTTCTTGAAAATTCTATGATAAGTTGAAAATATCACTCGTTAGGGTTATTTTTTAAGGCTTAAGCAAGAGTACCCTAGCTATACTCAGCCTATGAGTAAATGATAAAACTTATACACAAGGCCAAGTTTTCGTTGGAGAAAAAGCGCTTTTAGAACCAGGGAGGACAAAACAAACAAAATTGATGAATAAATTAGAAGAAACATTACACCCCACAAACCTGTTAGCAAAGTTGCGCTTACCCGCCCAAGACTTGGCAAAATTATCTTTTGCTGGAAGTAAAGCAGGTAAAGTTGCAAGCTGGGTAAATAGCTTAAAAGCAACCCAAGTCAATCAGACCAGCAGCCAACTCTACAGAAATATCCCCGAACTAAGTCGCCTGAAGACAGATTTTACTAGTCGGCTTGATATGCTTGAGGCGGTAAGGCCGACCGTGCAACATTGCATAATTGGCTTATCTAAAAACTTTTTACAACAGCCAGTTATACTACCTGAACCCGCACAAAAATCCGCAATTGTTGCCCAATCATTGCAAAAAGCCATGCTCGACGGCTATACCCAATGTATTGTGAGCATTTGCCAGCAAAATAAAATTAAGCCCGCAATCAAAGAGGCGCTGGCAATAGCCCTACACCGGGCTATCACTGGAATTGGTTTACTGTTTTTAAGAAACTATCAGCTTTATACTCAGACCCCTAACGGGCTATGGCAAAGGCTTAATACCCTATACCTTATTGCCGAGTTCTACGATTTGCTCAATACGCCGGTCATGGACCCTCTTCTGTACTTTTCTCGATCAACCAAAGTACAAGCAGCATATCTACGAATTTTGATGTTAGCGACAGCTAAGTCCAATCAGCTAAATCAAACGGATGTCTCCCTTTGCTACCAGACATTTGAAACCTGGAGTAACCACGTTAAAACCCACCCAGAGCTGACCGGCGAAGATAACAATTTCTATGCCATTAATTTAATTGCAGACTCACCTCCTGTCTATAAATCAAAACTGAGCAAAGAAGAGCAAATCGCAGTACTTGAGCTGGATTTTGGTTTACTACTAGGACAACTGTCCAAACAGTCTGGCGAAGCAGCAGAGGTTATTGGCGACGCAAACACCATCAAAGTTCTCAAAGACTTCCCAACTCAGCTATTGGAGCACCTTCTCAATAACTGGGGTAATATCGCTCAGCGCAAACAGGAAAGAAAAACCGCACAAATGATGGCGGACGCCTGTATGGGGCTGGTAGATTGCCACTACTTTATTTCTGGCGGACAATCCTTCGAAGACTTTGTAGGGCAAGAGGGAGATACATCATCCGTATTTGGCCGAGTCAAAAATGCCATGCCTACTGGCTTAACGCCTCTCGAAGCAAAAAACGTGAATAGTGCCACCCCAGACCGGCCATCCTATAAAGTATCCTTGCAAAACGTGAGCGCTGGAGGTTACTGCCTTTTGTGGAAAGGTGAGGTTCCCACCCGTTTGCAAGCAGGAGAATTAATTGGGATCAAGGAAATGGGGAAACGTTCCTGGACTCTTGGCGTCGTTCGTTGGATACGCCAACTCAAGCAGGCGTCTCAGTTGGGGGTTCAAACATTGGCGATACAAGCCCGCCCATACGCCCTTGCGAGAGTCTACGATATGGGCGGCTACTCCGAGTACATGAGAGCAATACAGCTACCCCCATCAAAAATAACCAATATTCCCTCTTCGCTGGTAACCGCTGCGGTTCCATTTACAGACCAGGACAAAGTTAGAGCCTTTGATGGTGATGCCGTTACTAATCTGAAACTGGATAGAAAGATATTTTCAACAGGTAATATGCAGCAATTTACCTATCGCCCAATCGATGGCGCGGCACAAACAACAACCGAATCGAATAAGCCTAAACCAAGTCACTTTGACTCATCCTGGGAGTAATCTAATTCTTATGTAAAACTTCACAACGACCACAAGCGATAGCGGACCATATACGGTAAACTACCCTTCTCGCGCAACAAGATTGTCAATAGATAACGGTCATCACGATTCCAGACAACGGAATTGGCCCATCTAAAATGGTTTAGAAAACAGAGCAGTAGAATAGATCAAGGCATGAATCAATATAATACGATAAGACTTCTCATTCTTAATGACTCTCGTTCTGAAGCCGAGCGGCTCATCAGTATGCTTCACAATTCAGGCAGACCTGTTCGCGCCCAGCATGTAGAGAGTGAAGACGTACTCAATAAGCTTCTTCAAGAAAAAAGTTGGGACCTGATGATTGCCCTTGATACAACCCAAAACTTGCTTCCATCCACTGCAATCAAAGCAATTCATAGGTTAAATAAAGACGTGCCTATGATTCTGTTGACAGACGAAGAGGGCTCTAAGCCTGTGGTTGCCGGTATGAAGTTGGGCGCTCAAGATGTCGTGCGCTTAGACGAAGATCAACACTTGCTTCTGGTTATTCAAAAAGAAATGAAAAACCACGACGAAAGAAGCAAGCGTAGACTCATAGAAAGGCGACATAAAGAAATTGAGAGACGAAACCAGCAGTTACTTGATAGCTCACGAGATGGCATCGCCTTTATTCAAGATGGCATGTTTCTCTATGCAAACGACTCTTTTGCCGAGCTAATGGAATATGAAACCCGAGACGAGCTAGAATGCTTACCTGTAATCGATATTACCGCCAAATCAGATCAAGATAAAGTTAAGCAACTCCTTAAGAATTTCCTTCTTAAAACGGATGACTTGGTTACCACTAAGTTTGAATTTACCGCCGTTAATGCAAATAATAACGAAAAAAAGCTTCGCATCAACGTCAGTAAATCTAATTACGACGAAGAAACCTGTATTCAGTTTTTAATTCAATCAAAAGCAGTTGACAGTGAAGAATTGGAAGCGCAGTTAGAACAAATTAAAAGCCAAGATTTAGCGACAGGTTTATTCAACAAAAACCATCTTATCGAATCACTAGAACAGGTGGTCGATAATGCAATCAAAAAAGGTATTAACAGTGCCCTCATTCATATTGGTATAGATAATTTTACTGAAACGGTCCATTCCAAGCTTGGCATTACATCGACGGATATAGTAGTAGGAACCATTGCCAACCACGCAAAATCTTTGATAAAAGAAGGCGATATATTATGTCGCTTCGGAGAAGACAGCTTTATGCTGTTGGTGCCCAAAATTGATGCTGGCACAGCAGTAAAACGCGGCGAAGCTCTCTGCAAAAAAATGCGGGAGTATATAGTAGATATTGAAGGCTCTACTCTACATTTTAATTACAATGTTGGAATAAGCCTTATTACCGAAACCAGCGCCAATTCTGAGACCCCCATTAACCATGCCCTTAAAGCATTGGAGCTGGCGCAAAAAGCCAATAAAGAAGACTCAGAAGTTCTCGCTAAAATTTATGAGCCGGAAACAAAAGCAGCAACCAAAGCTAGCGTTACTCAAATGGTTCAGTCCGCTCTCGACCAGGGCAAATTTAAGTTATTGTTCCAGCCTATTTTAAGTTTACGCGGCTCAGAAATGGAACACTATGAAATTCTGCTGCGTATGCTCAACAATGACGATGAAGAAATTTCTCCAAACGACTTCTTAGCGTCTGCGGCAAAAATGGGAATAACAACCAAAATTGACCGTTGGGTAATATTAAAATCCATTAAAGTGCTTTCTGAGCACCGAGCAAAAGGCCATCAAACAAGGTTAATATTGAATTTAAGTCGTGAATCCTTGCTTGATGCAACCTTACCTCCTTGGCTTGCGGTTGCGTTTAGAGCGGCAAAACTGCCCACCAGTGCCATTATTTTCCAACTGAAGGAAATCGATATAAACGACCATTTAAACGTAGCAAACACTTTCACCAAGCAACTAAAAGAAATGGGGTGCGAATGTAGTATTAGCTCGTTTGGCTGTGCGCTTAATCCGTTTAATACACTTAAAAGTGTATCCACCAGCCATGTAAAAATCGACGGTTCCTTTACTCAAGACCTGCAAAATAATCCAGACAGTGCTGATGTGCTAAACGAAATTGTTAGTGAGCTGCATCAACAAGACAAAATTACCATCGTGCCTTTTGTCGAAAACGCAACCGTATTATCCAAGTTATGGCAAACTGGTGTTCACTATATCCAAGGCTACTATTTACAAGAACCCTCAGATTCAATGAACTACGATTTTGATATGGAAAGTTAAGAAATTTCCCTATCTCTAAACCCCATTAAATACAAAATAGCGTCTAGCCCTAGGGTGGAAATAGACTGCTTGGCTTCAGCTTTCACCAAGGGCTTTGCTCTAAACGCAATGCCCAACCCAGCAATACTCAACATAGGTAAATCATTCGCGCCATCACCCACTGCAACAACTTGGTCTAAGGAAATTTTTTCTTGTTCGGCCAGTTGCTCTAGTAAACGAGCTTTCCTCGCCCCATCCACAACTGGCTCACAAACATTACCTGTTACTTTTCCATCAACAATTTCAAGCTCGTTGGCATATACGTAATCAATACCCAGTTTGCTTTGTAAATAACGACCAAAATAATTAAACCCCCCAGATAAAATTGCCGTTTTATACCCAAGATTTTTTAAAGTCCGAATTAATCTTTCTGCGCCCTCTGTTATGGGTAATTGCTCAGCAATCCCTTCCAATACGGATTCATCTAACCCTTTGAGTAAAGACATTCTTCGTTGGAAACTCTCTTTAAAATTGAGTTCACCACGCATGGCCGCTTCGGTAATTTCTGCGACCTGTTCACCTACTCCAGCAGCCTTAGCCAATTCATCAATAACTTCAGCTTCAATCAATGTTGAATCCATATCAAAACACACTAACCGGCGCGTACGTCGATACATATTATCTTCTTGGAAAGCAATATCGACATCCAACTTAGACGCCAATTTAGCAAATTCCGAACGTAATTTAACATCATCATTGGCCGTTCCTCGGGCAGAAAATTCAACGCAAGCAATACTCGACTGTCCATCGTCACACAGAGAAACTCGGCCTGACAAACGGCTGATATTGTCAATATTTAACCCCTGCGAACTGACAACAGAGGTCAATGCCTCAATTTGTTCCGCAGATATTTGCCGGGCGAGCAATGTCACAATATGTCGTTGTTTGCCCTGGTGTTTTACCCATTCATCGTAGCTTGCTTCAGTAATGGGTTGAAATCGAACCTGCATACCGATTTCATGCATTCGGTAGAGAATGTTCTTAACCACAGGAGAAGAATCACGCTCTTCCGGGATTTCAACCAATATTCCCAAGGAAAGGTTGTCGTGGATAACAGCTTGGCCAATATCCAATATATTTGCGTTATGCTCTGCCAGAATCTTGGTTACAGCAGAAGTCACAGCCGGTTTATCTTGCCCTGAAAGGGTAATAAGGATTAATTCGCTCACCTTTATACTTCTATTTCGCTACGGAGTACGCCATTATAACTTTTTTAGGGCAATCATCCTGGGGAAAATCCTTTGTCTATTGAGTTTCGTGTTGTACCTCATCTTTTTACCTTTGCGGTAGGTGCGCTTGTGGGGTTAATAGTTATAAGTTTTATGGTGTTACCCGGAACCTACTCAAACAGGGAAGAGATGCACCAAAGCTACGGCGCTATGGTATCAAAGTTAACAGCAGATCAAGCTACAGATGCCATGATCAACCAAAATAAGGTACGACTTCAGCTTCTTTTACGTGACCTTCAAGATCAACCACTGGTTAAATTTTCTACTATCCATGATGTTGAAAATGTATTGATCGTTCAATCAGGGGACAGCATACAAAACAAAAAATTAACCAGCCATACTTCCCCCATCATCCTCCACGACAGTATTGCAGGCTATGTCACCGTATTCTTGGATGCACAGAACAAAGATACCTCTTCCACAACCCTAGCAATATTAATTACAGCGCTTCTCTTAACCAGTATCGCCATTTGGTCACTTATTCAAGAAAAAGCCATAAAAACCATTTCCCATATCACACAGGGCATCCCCTCCTCAGAAAAACAAGAGGAATCAACAAATATACCCTGCCAAACAATTAAATTTGAGGAACCCCCCAAAGCCTACGCTGTCATTCTTATTAAGAACTTTGCTGTCTTGCAACAACAGCTAAGCGTAGAAACACTGATAAAAACCTTAAGTCGAGTAGAGAAAATTACGAAAGACGTACTGGCTTTATACAATGGAGCAGGCTTTGAAATTAAAGACAGTTATTACATCCTAAGCTTCAATGCATCCGACACCACCAATGAAGCACTGTTTCGCGCTGTTTGCAGCGCACATTTAATTCAGGAATTAGCGAGCATTGTAAACAATATTCCATTGGACCTTGCTGCACTTGTATCGGCAAATCAGAAAGACTTAACACCAGTAAACGTACCTGTTGCTGGCATATTACTGGAAGAGACAGCCGCTGAAGACGAACAGATATTACGCCGAATCCAATTTATGGAGATTGGATCAGAAAACAACCAGAAAATTGTATCCGGGTTTGAACAGCCCTTTAAATCATTACTCGACAACCAACGGAAACAACTCTCCAATTTGCTTTAACAAAGAGATAGCAACCTATGCCATTTATGACTTGAAACCAGTTTACATGGCATCACAAAAATGTCATCTTACGAACACATACTCCCAAGAAAGATGTCACTATAGATTCATACAGGCTAGCTATTCTTCGTAGTTAATTGAGGGCGATCAACAGTATAGATTAACTCGAAGAATAAGCTTAGTGCCTGTTAATATTGAGTAAATTATTACCGCTGAAGTCTATTTTTTCTCCGGTAAAACAGATGGAAGGGAAAATGTTCCAGTCCCTGACTTCAACTGAAGGAGCTATACCTAAAAATGCACCAAATAGTATTATCTATTTGATACCACCAAACTGCCGTTCTTCATGCCTTAATAGCTGCATTTTAAGACATAACAGTGACCATTCACTGAGTATCAACAGGCCCTAGGGATGATAAGAGTATGATCAATATTGAACAAGCGGTGACCAACAAGTTTCCCAGCTTTGCAAACAAGCCGGGGATTATTCGCAAACCGACTATTTCACTGCTTAAACGCCTTATTCATGAAGATCAAATAAACGAATTTTTGCGTATAAATACAAACGCACAAGGGTTCGACTTTATCGATAAAGTTTTCGAATATTTCGATTTCAGTTATACCGTAAGCGCTCAAGACAAAAGAAATATCCCCGCTCAGGGTCGCGTAGTTATCTTCGCTAACCACCCTATTGGCTCGCTGGACGGCTTAGCGATACTCAAACTTGTGGACGAGATCAGACCTGACGTTAAAATCGTCGCCAACGATATGCTCTCTCATTTTAGCGGGTTAAGAAACCTAATTATCCCGATCGACAATATGACAGGAGGCAGCGCTCTTCGTAGTTACAAACGAGTATTAGCCGCACTGGAAGATGAGCAAGCAATCATCGTATTCCCCGCTGGAGAGGTTTCTCGTGCAAGCCCAACTGGGGTGAAAGACACTCGTTGGCAGCCAGGGTTTCTCAACTTTGCCCGCCGCGCAAAAGCGCCACTTCTGCCTATTCACATAGGTGCGAAAAACTCGCTTCTGTTTTATGGCGCTTCAATGCTTTTCAAACCACTGGGAACAGCCCTCCTAGCCCATGAAATGTTTAACAAACATTCTGGCATCATCCGCTTTAAAGTCGGCGAACTCATTCAAGAAAGTGCATTAGAGTCCAAGAGCCTGCATGATAGAACACTCCTAAAAAACCTGAAAAAACATCTCTACCAAATAGGAAAACGGAAACGCCCGCTTTTTGAAACAGAGAAGACGATTGCTCATCCGGAAGACCGTCAAGCTCTACAGGAAGAGTTAAGAAACGCACAGCTCCTTGGAGAAACACGAGACCACAACTGTATTTATATCGTTGACTATAAAGAAAACTCGCCGATTATTCAGGAAATAGGTCGCTTAAGGGAATTGACCTTTCGTAAAATTGGTGAAGGAACAGGGCAATCCCGTGATCTAGATAAATTTGATTACCACTATCGTCACTTAGTTTTGTGGGATAGAGAAAAACGTGAAATTGCAGGCGCTTACCGCATAGGTGAGGGGAAAAAGCTTATGGAAACCTTTGGCGAAAATGGTTTCTATACAAGCACGCTCTACAACTTTTACCCTGCGTTTAAACCTTACTTGGAGCACTCACTTGAGCTGGGCAGAAGTTTTGTTGCTCCAAGTTATTGGGGCAAAGCAAGCTTAGATTATTTATGGCAAGGCTTAGGTGCCTACTTAGCTCACAACCCAGATATTCGATACCTTATTGGCCCTGTAAGTATGAGTGCCGATTACCCCCGAGAATTAATGGATACCCTCGCCTATTTCTACCGGCGTTATTACCCCAGTAACGAGCCACTAGCGGAGGCCCACCACCCTTATATACTTTCTCATAAAACGATTGCTGAATTAGAGCAGAAGTTTGCTGATAGAGAAAAAGAAGACGCATTTGATTTTATGCAACAATGCTTTCAAGCTCTTGGGCACAAACTACCCGTTTTATTTAAACAATACGCTGCTATTTACGAAGATGGGGGCTTTCAATCCATTGTCTTTAGCGTGGACCCAGACTTTGGAGATTGCCTGGACGGCCTCTGTATGGGCGACCTCACCAAGCTAAAGCCCAGCCGCAGAAAAAGATATATTGACGATCAAAAACTAACAAACTATCTATAACAAACTACCTATAACAAATACTAAAAAGCCCTGATCTACCAGGGCCTTTTAAGCAAACAACACTTGCGTAACAAACTGTCAAAACAAAAAACTAATCCATCTGAATACCTTCGTTCAACTGCACCACTGGCTGCGTGCCCTGCTGAAGCGAACCGCCCATAGATTGCTTGCTAAAGTGAATACTATAACGCTCACCAGAAACCATATTAATATCGAGCTGGTAATCATTTGCATTTTCGGTGTAGTTATAGGATAAAACTTGGTTATCAACATCCAATACTTGTAAAAATTGCTCAGTGGCCACCGTCGAAGAAAGCTCTAACCGATATCCTGTAGTCGGGGTGCCGGCAGAGTCCGTATATCCAGCCCGCATTCCTTCCACCTCGGCATAGTTTACAATATTAACTTGCCTATTTTCCGGTAAAATAGACAGCACCCTAAGGGTAGAAACTCCCCCTGTTATTTGGTAATTTTCACCTACACGTACAGGTTGGTAAGGCGAATTAAGTTGCCATATTTTTCGCGTATCAAACCCCTCTAGATCAACAACATTGTCAAACACAACCAATACACCGTCTTTAATAAAAACCATCTCACGTCGATTTTCAGATAGAGGTTGAACAACCCTCTCACGATCAAAAAGAGGTTTTGTATCAACTGCAACCCATAGCCATTCAGCGTGGTTTTGAATACCAAAAATTTCAGGCTCCGGCGCATCCCATAGCGTGATGTAATCTTCTAATGTGTTCTGATCCTGAATTCTTACAATATTATGAGCCCACTCGAACTCGTTAATCCCAGACTGGCTATTAACATTTTGGTCATAGGCAAGCCAATCATTTTTAAAAAGTAGAAAACCACCTTTATCTCGATGATCGTGGGATTCAGTATAAGGCCCAATATTTGTTGAGAAATGAACGGCAGATTCCGTCCAATCGGTACGACTAAATAAATGCCCAGCCCCAGGCGCAAAATAGCTATCAGATAAAATAGAGGGAGGCTGCTCCTGAATATCGTTTAACGAATATAGATAGTCAAAAATATAGGTAAATCTAAACCCTTGTTCTGGAACACTGCTCCTAGCTAACTGGTATTTTACCACGCCCGATACTGGCTCAAATGGATGCATAAATGCGGATTCAAGCATCAATGTCCTATGGTAATCAAAAAATTTAGCGACAGCATCACGGGCATGATCACCAAAGGGAACAAGGTAGTCTCGTGTTGGCACTAGTGCGTGTAGCATGTAATAACTGTTGTCTCTTACATGGTTAGTCAAACTAACCAAGCTCTCACCCGTACTCTGATACCACCAGTCAAATAAGATATAAAGGGTGCGCAAAGAAGTACCATAGCCGGTTCCCTCTCTAGACCCCCCTCCGATTAATTCTGTATTAAATATAGGCAGAAGTTGCTCTTCAATTTTGGTGGTACGGAACATCCTGCGCCAGTCACCCAGAACCAAACCGTCATTTTCAAATGCAAGCGCAGTCAACATCGTCGCCTGCAAGAAGCTGTAGTAATAATTGTTATAAGGGTTATCAACCGACCAACCACTCCATGTATGTAAATTCCCGCCCCAGTTTGCTTCGTTATGGTTCCATACGTTGTAAACACTTTGATCCGCAAATACACGCCATCTTGCAACGGTTGCCTCATTAAGGAAGCCCGAACACCAGTCTCTAACCAAAGCGACCTCGGCAATATGCTCACCGACATACAAATAACTATCACGCGCAACAACCGGCCTACCTCCACTCTCTATAAGTGCCTCTTCACTAGCCAAGTACTCATTAACGTGCGCAACAGCATAATTACAATATGCATCCTGCTCGGTGATCTGATACATCAAAGCGGCAAACCACTGCTCAAAGGCATAGACATTGTCGCCACCCATCTGCCCATCGACCATATTCTTAAATCTAACAGCCGCACTATCGCCGACTGCTAACTTAGTTCGCAACCCTTGTAGAATCGAATCATTTAAATAGACCGTAGCGGATGTGAATTCTGGAGACTGAGCGGAAAAAACCTGAATGCCGAAAGCGAGTGGCTGCGAATACAAAGAACCATCATAAGCCCTAATCGAAATATTAGGGTACCCACCCACATCTGTTTCAGAGGGTTGACCCGAGACTCTCCCATTTGAGGAGTCAAAAGCGGCCCAACTGGGAAGGTTAGCTACATCAAAAGAAACAACAGCAGTATCATCACTCGCTGTTGGCGTAAAGCTATAAATGTCGCCAACACCTACTATTGTAGAGGGCCGCCCCTGAATAGCCGGTGGAGTATTGACATCGTCTCCAACGGTAATAGCAAACCTGAGTGGAGACGAATACAAATGACCATCGAAGCTCAGTAATGAAATATTTGAGTAATAACCCTCTTGCTCGGACAATGGCACCCCGGAAAGGGTTCCGGTTTGAGTATCTAGTGCAAGCCAACCCGGTGCGTTTTCAACCGTAAAGCTTAACGAATCCCCATCGTTATCATTTGCGGCGGGTGTGAAGGAGTAGTTTGCTCCTACCGCAGCGACTGAACTCGGATTACCGGAAATAGTAGGCGCCGTATTACCTGGTTTTTCTGGGCCGCTTATTAACTCATCCTTGTCTCCATCACAGGAAGACACCAGCAAAATTAAAATCAGCAGAATTAAGGTTCGGCATTCAATTGGATACTTTCTGTCCATTACTTCTCCTAGGATTTAAAACATCGTTATTACAAATGTGCCAAATGAATGCATACCAGTCTCTTCCTGGTTATAAGCTAGGTACTCCAGAGTAAGTACCTCTAACTCATGCGTAACAACTTTTCATTAAAAAATGTTTGTTTGAAGTCAATATTCAGCCAAACTAGATAAGCTCGTCTAGACCTTCGTATTCTAAAATCAAACCCATTGCTTTCCTGTTAGATATTGAAAACATTTTGTATTGAGCATAGCTTTCTTGGTAAGCCTTTAATGGAATCAAACAACTTAATCAAGCGTAAATGTTAACATTATCACACTAAATACCAATATCAGTTCAAAATTAATATTTATTTTTCACATTAGGTAACTTTAACCGACGAAAACCGACAAAAATTTATTCAAAAACAAATAGCCACATACTTAATATTTAATGCCATCGATTTGTTTAATGAAAAAATAATTCGGCAAACACATCAAATGTTGGTATCAAATTCTAAGAAGCACAGTTAAGAAGTACAATAAAGAAACTGAGGCTCTTGATACCAATAAGTAAGCGGCTTAACAAACACTTATGCAAGCTTACTAAAATATAACTTATTCCAATTCGCCAGTAAAGAATTATCTGTAATTACCATTAAAGCTAAGAAAAGTTAAAAACAAATCAAGTTAAAACAATATTTTATTCAACATATGTAAATAATATCGACATTCTTTCCAAATAAAAAAGATAGCAAAAAGAAATAAATCAGCAGAATTAAAACCAATAAACGTCAAAAAATAGTGTTTCGCCATACTATTTCTTGAATGGATATAAAAACTGACGTAAATACGTCCTAGGTAACCTCTTCGTTGTACCATAGTCAGACGGCCAATGCTCCCCTGGCATATGATACGTTTTAAAAAGAATATCGTAAAATGGCATATGTACCGCGTAGTTAGTATCAATTGCAGGTTGTTGAGAACTATGATGCCAATGGTGATACTGCGGTGTTGCCAATATATATTTAATTGGCCCCATAGGAATCCCTACATTTGCATGAACATACACAGCTTGAAATGCTGCAAATAAAACATAAATATCTAACGCTTGCTTATCAGCACCTAACAAATACAGAGGCACCATGACTAAGCACCTGCCCACAAACGTTTGTACAACATGATTCCGTGACCCAGCCATCCAATCCATATACTCTACAGAGTGATGAACTGCGTGAAACCTCCATAAAGAAGGGATCTCATGAAACGCTCTATGAGACCAATAAAGCACAAAATCGGCACAAAAAATTAGAATTACAACTTGAATCAGAATAGGGAGTGATTGTACCCACTGCTGAAACATACTGCTTACCGCCCAGCCAAAAACAGTAGAAACAAAATAGTTTCCAATTAAAAGCAATACAGTAATTAACAAATGGTTTATACAGAAATAAAACAGATCTAGCTTCCACTCTGGCCTTAGAATTACTTGATCTCGATATTTTGGAAATATTTTTTCAAGAAAGATAAATAATATCACTGAAACAAGAAATGCGAGAATAAGCCAGTCTAAACCAAAAGATAGCGGACGAACTTCAACTGCGCCCGTCTCTACAGTGTAGCCCCCTAAAAAAAACGCAAGGCAAGTAAACAATACTCCCATGGCTCCTAGCCTTTTCTGTTTACCTAATACAAATGTCAGTACACCAAACCCTAAAGAAAAAAACATGCCGAATTTCAAAACTCGCTGTAACATTTCAGCATCGTATACAGCCCTCAGTTCAGTGGTTGTAAGATAGCTTGGGTATTGATAACACAATACAGCCAATATACTAAGCCCACCTAAAAAAGTGGAAATAAAACCACTAATCTTCCCATCCCATAAGCGAAACGCCTGTTCAGGCATAGGCTTTACATCTCTAGGTTTATATTCATACCTTTGACTGCTTTTTTCATTCATAAACCTTCACATCGTCCTCAAGCTTACCCTGCTATAACAACTATCTTATATCTTAAATACTCAGTCTTAAGCACTCAGCTTTGCTTCGATGCCCAAATAGCTAATTTGTGCCTCATCGTCTTTTGCGATATTTGATCCTCTGGCACTGGCTGTATAACCTTATCATGCACCAACAACCGATATATATACTCTACTTTTTCACTGGCCGAATCTGTTGCCTCAAACTTCACAGCACCTCGAATTTCACCGTATTTTATTCCCATAACAATGGCTTTTTTTATTAGCTCTTTTTCGTCTTTTAACTTTTTCATAATTTTTAATTTCCAATGAAAAGTGCCCGAGGAAGCTCTGCATAAGACTGCAAATATCTAAACATAAAAATACAGTTGATACAAAGCCGTATTAAGTAAAAAATTGTATGAATAAAATACCCCCAGTTATACGAGAAGAAATTGTAAAATAGCTCAAGCAGATCATGCAAAATATAGGGCGTTAGCTCAAACAATAACCAACTAAACTATCGAAATAATGTCCATCTGTCGCCAAATTCATCATGAAGAGTTTTGCGAAGGTGTCTGATACAAAAATACGCATAAAATATTTTGGATATATTTTAAACAACATCACACCATTGCATCAAAAAATAACCATCAAGAACAGATATTTGCTTAAAATACAAAAACCTTTTTCAGCTACTCGATCACACCAAATCTAAACAAGTATGCTAACATCCGCCACCCTCTAGACACCCTAGCTAGGCAGTAAAATTCTTAACCGGACAAAAAAACAAGGAGCTTCTTACCATGGCAAACCAACCTTCTTTAAAACATTTTCAGCTCGCCCCAAAGACTCAACTGAAAGATTGTATTCGCAATGCAATCCGTCACTCGAAACTGGCGAAAACAACTTCTTATGGCACATTGGCAGCACTGGCGTTATTAAGTACTAACAGCCAAGCTGCATTGTTAGAATTCGCCATACAACGCAACAGCGAAGCTAATATAACCGTTGATGAACCCACTGGAACAGGGGCAACCAGTATTAATATTGGCCCAGTACTCACCTCAACACCCAATAACGATAACTGGCCTAGCTCATGTACAGTGAGTGGTCAAATAGTCATTGCTAGCGCAACAGCTACCGCAGGGGCAGATTACAGTACACCCCAAACACTTGATTTTGAACTGGTAGCTGAATCGACCATTCTTTCTACAGATTTGGATTCAAAAAGCAATGCCACAGTCAATCAAAAGCCTTTCAGCGAAGTCTCGCAAACTATCAACTTAGATATTCTCGCTGATTTTGAGGAAGAAGAACCTGAAAGCTTAACACTCAGCTTTCAAAATGTCAGAGCCATTTGTGGTGGAGATGGGGATGTGTTAGACGTAACCCCAACGGTATTCTTTGACTCATATGGTGCCACAATTGATATCAACGATACATTTAACGAAAGACCTGTGGAGCCAGAAGAACCCAGTACCGATGTACCTGCCACTCAGAAGTCTTTGATAGACCAAGTTGATGAAATAAGTTTGCTGACACTCCACTCTGCTGAAACAAGGACTCGTAGCCTATCCAGAGAACTGAGAAGAGTTCGTCGCGGTTTAAAAAGTGTTAGTACTGAAAACCTACAAGTGAGAGTGAATGGAGAAACCATTCCTTCCTCTGTATGGCAGAGTATGATATCTGACCAAAACACGTTAACAGGTAGCGGAGCGGGAGACGACAATGACTTTGGTAACTGGGGAGTATTTGTTAACGGCTCTATAGATATTGGTGAGCGCAATAGTTCAGCCTCTACAGACTCTGAGTATAAGTCATCGCTAATTATCTTGGGGGTAGACTACCAAGTGAACCAAAACTTTATTCTAGGTGGCGCTTTGAGCCAGACGGACTTAAGCTCCGAATTGGATAATAAGGCTGCCGATACCGACTTCAAACGTTCAAGCTTGTCACTGTTTTCAAGCTACTACCATGAAGACAAATATTACCTCGACCTAATCGCAAGCTATGGCTCCAGTAGCTATGACCTCAGCCGCACGGTTATTGACGATTCAGCGAGTGCAGATACAGACGGAACCGAGTTAAGCTACTCATTAGGTGGCGGCTATGACTTTCATTTTAATAGTATCGACCTGGGAATATTCACCTCGGTATACCACTTAGAGTCCACTATTGACGGCTATACCGAAACCGTAACAGGTGATATATCAGCCGCTCAGGTTAATGAGATTACACTAAACTCTTTAATTGCAAACCTAGGGATGGATTTGCGCTGGAATATCAGCACTCAATCCGGTGTGGTTTCTCCTCATATCGGCGTGACCTTCGAGCATCAGTTTGAAGATGATGCAACGGATATAAATGGTAACTTTATCGGCGGAAGTGACGAAGGCGCATTCGAGTTTCAAAGTGAAAAACTGGACAGTAGCTATATAGCAACTCAAATTGGCCTAACGGCTTCGTTTAAAGGTGGTTTTACCACTTATATCATGTACGATACCTATATTGATCGTGATGACTTATCATCAAACAATTATTCATTGGGTGCTCGTTGGCAGTTTTAAATCCTCTACTCGGCGAGCCCTAGGGTTCGCCGAGCGTTCGACAGCGCGCAAAAGCATGAAGAAAATTGCCATTATCTGGGAAATGGGCCACGCCTTCGGACACATTATCCGGCTCCATAAATTGGCAAAAGCGTTCTCCGATAAAGGCTACGACGTCACCTTTATTCTGGAAAACCCCAACCTTATCCCAAAGTATTTTCCATCTGAAGGCTCCCAAGCATACACAACACTTAGTTCCCCTCGCATCGAATATCAAAAACTGAAAGCATCCAGAAGACCTGGAAACTATTCAGAAATATTACTTTCCACTATTTTTTATCATAAAGAAATTATAGAAAGCGGCGTAGGCAAGTGGAGAGAAATAATTCAGTCAATTAAGCCTGATTTGATTATCTACGATGCATCGCCTACAGCAATGCTCGCATCAAGAGATATTGATACAAGAAAAGTAAACCTTGGCGATGGCTTTTTTTCTCCACCCACTACCTCTCCCCTACCAGCATTTCACATGCAACCCATGACACCGGACGCACAATTAAAAATATCAGAAAAAACAGTAATAAAGAATATTAACGACGCTTTAACCTCACTAAACATATCCCCTATTGAATACGTCCATAATATTTATGATTGCGATGACAATATTTTACTCAGCTTCCAGGAACTCGATATTTATGCACAATACCGCAAAAATGTAACCTACCATGGTGCAATTTCTAACGACAAATTTGCTTCACATACCTGTTCTTGGCCAAATACAAATAACTTAAAAATACTGAGCTATCTCCCCCCTTCCCACCCAGGGTTAGAAAACATACTCAGTGCCATCAAAAAAACACAGGCATACGCACACTTATTTATTCCAGGGTATAAACACAGAGGAGATAATAAAATCAAAATTTCATCAATACCTTTCAATATACGTGAATCGATAAAAGAGGCAGATTTGTTTATAACTCACGGCGGTCATACTTCTGTGGCGACCGCTTTGCTATCTGGAACACCCTCTTTAATCTCACCATGCAATCAAGAACAGTTTCTTACAGCACAGATATGCATTGACAATAGCCTGGGCAATGGCATCAACCCTTTTACAGATATTGATACCATTAAGAAAAAAATAATTGACACCTCAAAAGATGAAGGTATAAAACAATCCGTTGCCAACACAAGTAAAAAATACAATCACTACAATTCAGAAACCACAACAGATCATATTATAAACCTATGTGAAGCACTACTTCATTAACGCTTTACCTTAGTTTTATACACATTTTTATAGTCCAAGCGTATCCGCAACGTCAATTTACATTGATTTCATGTCATCAATGTATGCTTTCTCAAAATTAGGCCAATCATAATTCATTTGAAGCCGCTCTCCGCACAATAAATTTTTGCATTGTTAATTTTTTTACAGCCTGAACACCAAGCTAAGCGGTGCGCTTTTCAGCGTCCGCTTGAGCTTTTTGTTATTTCTTTTTCGTTGACTAACTTATTGCAAGTCTCTTTGCTTTCTGTGTAATAAAATTTACCATATAGAAGCCAGCGGTAAGTGACATCGCTGCAAATACTGTAATGTTGTTTTTGAGCATAACTTGTCTACTAGGTAATGAGTCAATTGCGGAAAAGCGAACATTAGCAAGAGGCTGATTACTGTGCCGCGCGTGAATAATGCTTCCATTTTCTGGGTCAACTCTAATCCTAAGACCCCTTGTATCACTCCTCCAATGCTTAATAAGAGAAGACCAAGCCCACAAACCAAGCATATACATAGATCCTTTATCAAAACCAACAACCGGGTCTCCCAAACGAAATTTTGATATGAGTTCAGTGATACTAATAAAAAACCAAGTTAATGCCGCAAGAGTCAGTGCTGAAAAAAACGCAATACTTAAAATTCGCACTAAAAGTGAAGGGCGCTGCTCACCATTCATTGTCGAAGCCTCGGCCTTCCGGAAAAAAGCTTATCTAAGGTATGTCTTGCAATATTATTTTGTGGAAGGCTTTTGCGATAAAATGTAGCGAAGCGAAATTCGCAAAAGGCCGGAGCAAAAAACTGTCCGATTGACATGTTTGTTAGCTTACAGACCAGCAAGAAACTCTCCGATTTTTGTTGCAATTTCTAGAGATTTTGGAGCAACGCTTACAATATACTTTGCTGCTTCTATTAATCCAGAAGCACTTATTTTAAGCATGGACTTCCTAGGTTCTTGGCGACCCAACTCTTCTGTTAAATTTTCAGCTATCTCGACCATTACATTGGCTTCAGTATGGTGAGAATCTGGGACATTCTTCACTGAGTCCTTTAGCTGGCTAAAAAGTTCTATCAGGTCTTCTCGTTTTGAATCTGATAGTGATGGTGCATGATTTATCTTTTGCGCCACATCATCAAATTTGCTATTTATTGCAATGATCCCACTGTTATTCTCAATATGTATATTTGTTTGACTCATAGCTAATTTTACCTTTTTATATTCTTCTATAACTTCTTTCAATGACATTATTCCTGATACAGGCTGATAAAATTGGCAGTTATGACTAATGGAATATATTTCGTGCCTTTCCATCATCTACATAGTAAATTCGTCTCCTTGCTGTTCAGAAAATTCTTTTCCTTGTGCAAAACAGTGCCTAATTACCACTCAACCTAAGCCAGAATTACAGTCTAAACTGAAAGTGTAGCTTATTGATTTTATGAGGAATTATCATGTCTCGTAATAAAGTCCAATTTCAAAAAGGCTTCAGTTTAAGCAAATTTATCGAATTGTATGGTACTGAAGAAAAATGTTTCAACGTACTGTATGAGAAACGATGGCCAAATGGCTTTCAATGCCCGAACTGTCATCATCATAAATATTGAAATTATTACAGTGTAACCGCTGTCACCATCAGACATCACTCACCGCAGGTACCATTTTTCAATCAACAAAGCTTTCTTTAGTGCTGTGGTTTCAGGGAATATTTCTGATCACGCAGGATAAAAAAGGTATTTCAACCATGGAGTTACATCGTCATCTTGGTATTTCCTATAACGCCGCTTGGCGTATGAAACAAAAATTGATGCAGGTTATGATGGAGCGAGATGAAAAATACAAGCTCACAGGTTTTGTAGAGCTTGATGATGCTTATCTGGGGGGCGAGCGGACAGGTTGTAAGCCAGGCCGGGGGGCAGCGGCTAAAACACCCTTTGTTGCGGCGGTTGAAACCACCCACGAGCATCAACCAACACGTATTAAACTGACGATTCTTAAAGGTTTTCGATCTGCCGAAATTAAATCGTGGAGTAAAAGACATTTATCCCAAGGCTGTACAGTCATTTCTGATGGTTTGCCTTGTTTCAATGCCGTTACTGAAGCAGGATGCGAGCATGACAGGATTGTTTGTGGTGGAGGAAGAGCTTCTGTTGAAGAACCCGAATTTTATTGGGTGAATACTATTCTTGGTAATTTAAAAAGCGCTTTACGCAGTACATACCACTCAATAAAGCCTAAGTATGCACATCGTTACTTGGCAGAATTTCAATATCGATTTAATCGTCGTTTTGATTTGGAGTTGTTAATACCTCGATTAATTTATGTTGCACTCAGAACAAGCCCCGATGCCGGAAAGGCTTTTGAAAACAGGCTTAGGTTGAGTGGTAATTAGGAAACAGTGTATCGCTGTGAATAATCCTGAATTACCAGTTATTCTTTCATCTATCACTAATCCATAGTCATAGGATTCTTCCTCACCATTAACACGATTTGAAAAATCAAGGAATGGCTCTTTGATTAGTAACTTGCAGGTTGAGCATTTTGCCATACTTAATATCCTTGAAAAGCTAACAGTAGTATAAACGACAGTTTGTCCAATAACATACTCTATCGGACAACTCGGACTTTGGATAAAAAGGTAAATTTTTCAAAGACTTAAACTCCACTTTTCTTGATTTAGTCATTATCTCGACTGTCCACTTTGCTGTTTATTATCCAAAATAAGCCTCAAATGTCCATTAATAATACGGGTGTCCGTTATCTAACTCATTAATAGTCAATAATAATCTTTGACAAACCACCCTTCAATTAACTTATTCCCTTATAAAAGACAACGCCAACGATTGAGCAACGGGCTTGTTCAACAATACGGATCAATGGCGGTTCCACGCTATTTATCCTTATTCGTTATACTTACTCTTCGCCCCAGAAATTCTTGTAAAGAAATTTTGATATAGCAACAAATATACCGCCAGAAACAAAAATGATTATTACACCAAAAATGCTAATTCTTCCAATGTAATAAAGCCAAACCATGAAGGCTAAGAAAATTGCTACTAATACGGAGCTAGCGATTACAGAACGTAAATTCATGGCTAGCCCCAGAACGAATCAAAAGCAATTTCTGCGCCGATAGCAAACATAACGCCACCAACAAATATGCCGATACCAACGCAGACAGGCGCTCCAGGGCCACACGCTAAACCTGCTGCCGCACCGCCAGCTACAGAACCAAGTAAGCCTCCACCAATAACAGCCCCTTCTTTTGCAGTTGCCTGGACTTTATCTTTAGCTGTGGCGATGTTGTAGACAGCTACTGTAAGTGTAAGCGCAATAAAGCTTTTTCCGGCAACACCAAGTGTTTTTGCTAATTTGCTTGCTTTTAGCTGGGGGCGACCTGATGCAAATACAACCTCCCTCCAAATTTTGCTTTTTTGACTATCTGAAAGCGTCTGGAATGACCTTCCAAACATTTTCTTAGCGTATTTTTCTTCTAGTTCTTGAAGAGTTTTACCAACAGCCTTTTGCCTTATTGAATACGCTTGCGCAATCTCCGACGTTTTACCTCGAAGTGCATCCATTAAAATATTTCTCATTTCTGAAGCTTTCTTTGCTCCTTCTGCAACAGAAACCTTCCCAGAACTAACCTCTCGCAATATTTCGGTTGAGAGCTGTTTAGCTTTGGCATTATATTCTGCGCGAACCATTGCATCAGGAATGAATCTGACGCCAAAATTCATTGCAGCACTCTCGAATCCAGAAAGAGCTGATCTTAGTTCTATCGATTGTGCTTGTTCAGTCATGTAGTTTCTCCTTGGCTTGACTGGTAGTCATGAGAACGCCCAGTTACCCAGACGCCTCCATACAGATCCGGACGTGCGGAATTACCGCATCCGGCTCTTCAATAATATCATTGCCCGTGTAAAACACAGACCCTCAATACCAATCTACAGATATACTTCGTTTTCGTACCCTCATTGGTTCAATCTGAAAATATCTTAACATTTCTTTCAGCCCATGCCAGTTAAAACTTCTCCGCTGACTTCGCCTGTTTAACCACTTGTAAAGCGTATGCATGATGATCATTTATTCGCATTATACTCAAGCTGTTATCTGGCAAAGCAAAGTAGTTTCGAAGGCCGTCCATTTTACGTTTTAACATCGGCATAAAATGATCTAGTCGCTTGTGACGATTTTCTTTTATCCAATCATAAAACATTTTAAAGGTCGTTTTGTGTTTCTTGCGGGATGTTTTCCTTCGCAGGCGAGGTTCGCCCTTGAAGTCTATATCCCAATAGAACATAAACCCTAGAAATTCCACATGTCGAATTTGGCTTGGGTGAAATCGGCTGAAGCGTTTCAACGAGGTCTTTTCTGGCGCTACATCCAGGTTGAATTGCTTTAACCTCGATGGCAGCTCCTTTGCCATGTGAACGGCTTTCCCGCTCTCAGACTACTATGAGCTGATCCGACTTCCAAAGCGCCTTCGTTTGCTTCGTGTTTTGCTTAGCTTCCCTACACAGTTCCTTTGAGAGCGTCTTTGGATCTCGGCTTTGGCTTCCTGCGTCGCTCTACCTCCTGCGTCCTGCAGTCGTCACAAGTTCCTGTTGCATCTCTTTATACATGCCACGGTTTGATAACTCCGCTAGCTCTCCACAATCTTGCCTTGACGATTACTTTGCTTGGACTTCGACGGCGTTACAAGCCTCGTCAACTAGAATTCGCTTTTTCGGAGCGATAACAACTCTTCAGGAGTACCGCACTCCCTATGGCCTATATAATTCTCTGTCTACGCTTCACTCTGGTTGTTCGACTAATCGCTACAGAAAAAAAATCCTGTAACAGGAAAGTATTCGCGATCCTTAATCTCCGCATAGCGCGCAAGACTCGATACGGGTGACTGGTTAGGTCTTGCCCGACAGGGACTTTCACCCTGCAAGATGCGCCAAGCTTTACTTACCAGGAACAAAGTAAAATACCCCACCCTCATGCCCCGCAGAGCGAATAGGTTTCATTTCGGGAGAAGAATCAGCGCCAATAATATTATTACGTTCCTTAACATTTACCGCTAGGTGAGAAAACACCATGCTATCTCTTAATATTTGATCATTTGACTCAAGCACATCAAGAAGCGATTCCGTAAATACTGAGTGGTCACTTGTCGTTCCATCCAGAACAGGTTTCACCCCACCGGACGAAATAACAATTCTCGACCTATGTGACAAGCCTGAATGTAGCGATTTTTTACTTAGCTTCGCGCCGCTACCAAACAAAAACGAACTTCCTTCCGCACCCAGTTGGCCCGCAAAACACGAATCAGCAACAACCAGTACCGAGCGAGCCTTTAATCGATCAAGGTGATCACTTATCACTGCGTTATTAATCCAGTGAGTGATGTTGTCACTCCTAGCATCAATCGGCAGCCAATATCCCCGCTCGCGGCTACTTTCCTGACTTTCAGAAATATTGCCATGGCCAGCGTAGTAAATAAGTAAATTATCATTTTTGCTCAATTGCTTGTTAAGGTCATTCAGCGTATTGAGAATAATCTTTTCATCTGCATTGGGTAAAACAAGTGTGGTAAAACCGTATTTATCTTCTAAGATTTTTTTAAGACGGTTGGCATCTCTCAGTGGAGAACGAAGATCATCTAGATAGAGATAATCCTGGTTGCCAATAATAACGGCAAAATAACGACCAAAATTCATATCTTTCAGAATTCGCTCATCAACCGTTTGTATTGTCTCTGGAGAGAGTAATGGTGACTCTCTCACATTCCGATAGGCAAGACTTAACCCAGACAATTGCTCCGATAAAGAAGACTTTTCCGTTTCCGTTCTCGAATAAAGTTCTTTTAACGTGGCAATTTCAAGCTTCGCCTCCTCTAATTCTTGCTGTGTAGATTCGGAATTACTGGGTTGAGCAACCTGCACGCTCTCTTCAAGTTCTTGAATTTGTTTTTTAAGAAATTTGGCTTGAATTTTAGCGTCACTCATTTTTTTATTTAACGCCAGTTGAGCCTTCGCCAATTCCTCTTTCGCCTGTGAATCAAATACCAATGTATCGTTTTCTAACCCAGACCCTTTACGGTAAAAATTCAAAGCTACCGCAACATTTTTTTCAACCCCCAAACCTTTTTCATATAAATAACCCAAGTTTACCATTGCTCTTTCAAAACCCTGATCAACAGCCTTTTGATACCATTGTGCAGCGGCTTGGTAATCTGGTGTAGTGCCCAGCCCTTTTTCAAATATCTCACCGACATAATTCTGTGCTTCAGCGTCACCGTCCTTAGCTTGCTCTAACCACACATTGAGTGCAGTGCGATAATCGGCTCGGTCATAGGCTACGTAATCACCCCCGCGAATAGAGCAATCCACTGCGGTGGTTTTTATTGGACGCTTTGGACCAAGATACGTCATTTTACCAAGCTTTCTCACTTTTGCCGGCAGCAAGCAGTCCACAATATAAAGGTCTTCCGCAGACTTAACTTCTTTTTTCTTTGATTTAGCAAATGCATCTGAACCTGCAAGTGCCATTAAAAAAAACAATACGAAAAAGAAACTGTGGCTTAAGATAGGGCGCTTTAGGGTTATATATTTTAAAATTGTATATTTCATATCTAAACTCGATACTGTCCTTGGTTAATTATTTGATTATTGGTGAGACTTAGGGCTCTTGAGTACTTTTTCAATTTTTTTGTCGTGGGTCCCCAATTCATCATTTTGAATAAATTCTAAGGCAATTTGAATTTGACTAAATCGAAAAGCATCGGTTTCCGGGTTTTTTAACTCATTGATCAAATCATCTGCAATTCGATTCATTCTGTGGTCAATTATTCGTTTTAACTTATCTAATTTAGTGGATGTTTCTTTATTATCATTTGCCGCATCCCACGCCTGAGAATATAAGCGATGCGCTAGGTCTATATCCTCTTCAGTAAACATCGCATCTCCTTCCTGAATCATCGAGACAGAATTGGCTAACGAACTGTCTAAGCTATTTAAACTAGGAACTTTCTTCGCCTGCCAAGTATCCACCCCAAAATAACTTAGCACACTAACCAAGCTGATAAAAGCAAGTGCGACGATCTGAATTTTGGTGATTTTGGGTTTCGTTGCATCGAGGAATGCACCCGCGTTTTCAAACCTGTCTTCACGCTTGAACGACAAGCCTTTTCTAAGTGCTCGTGCATAAGTTCTCGGGAGCCCATCAATACTGCCGGGAGAGAGGTCCAAAGCCTGTGCTTCAGCAGCCGTTATCTTGTTCCCGTCCTCATCGGTATAGGGGTGCTTCCCCGTTAATAGTTCATAGGCCACGCAGCACAATGAATAAATATCATCACCTGGGAGAGGTTGTTCCCCTTTTAACATTTCTAGGCTGGCATAATTAGGGGTAAGAGCGTACATAGTGGGGTCATTTTTATCCACTTGGGAAGCGTTCCTGTACCCCTCTTTATCTTTAATTACCGCCTGAGCAATACCAAAATCCAAAACTTTGACTTGTTGATCATCCGTATAAAAAACATTGGCAGGTTTGAAATCCGCATGAACATAGCCCTCTTGGTGCGCATAAGCCAAACCTCTTGCCATACGCTCAATAATATACAGAGCTTCTTGCGTCGATAGTGTACGAGGAAAAACCAGCCGATCTAAAGAGCTACCTTTTAGGTACTCCATACTGATATAAGCCGCATCGCCATCCCGATCAAAGTCATAGACAGTGACGATATTGGGGTGCGATAACAGTTGAACCTTTTTAGACTCACGCTGCAACGCAATCATAAACTTTGAATGAGTCCTAAACTCTTCTTTCAAAAGTTTTAAGGCAACGTGGGTATCGTCATCTTTCATTTCCACTCGACGACGATCTTGCGCAGCATAGACATCGCCCATTCCACCCGAACCCAGTAAGCTTTCTAGGTAGAAGCGATTGTTTAGGGTATCCCCAAGGGTTGCACCACCCGTTGCGCCACCCGTTGAGACCGAATCGGTAACAGAATCCGCAACCACTCTCGTTTCTTCATCGTTAATGACTGTGGGGGTATCGGCTTCATTCTTTTGAAGGGTGGTTTGACTGTGGAGCGATTTGGCTTTTTTTAATTTTGGCGCGGATGCTTTAGGCTGTACTCGCGTAGCATCGCCATTTGGAATAGCGGTTTTAACTTGGGTTTCATTAGCTTGGGTTCTATTAGCTTGGGTTTCTTCATTAACTTGGGTTTTATCACTCGCCCCATTGGACGGCTTAGTAGCTTTGGTAGGCTGTAACCGAGTGGCATCCTGATCTAAGGACGGGGTTCGAACCTTGGTATGTCCATCGTTATCTGCCATATACTCCTCTTTAATCACTACCCTTTTTGTATCTATGCCTGCACCGCACCATCTAACTAGTACTAGGGCCTACAGGCCCTAACAACATTGTACGTGAAAACATTGTATGAGAGAGACTAAGACTCCTCTATGACTAGCGGCACAATTCCAATAAATTTTTCAATCCCAACGCTCATTTAGCCGCGCTAAAATATCCTGCCAAATATTTTCCCAACAGCAAGCGTGTTTTTGCTCTTCATATAACCAAAACTCGGCACTTATTTGAGAATCCACGTAATGCCGAATGATATCCGCTTCTATATTATCATCCCTGCCACCGGCAATATGCACCTGCTTAATATGCTGTGGCAAGGGTTTTCTATCAGAGGGGTTAAGTGACCCGTACAATGGTGTATACCCATGCCGGTTAGACCAGAGATAAGTATTAAGATTCCCGGCAATGGTCGTTACTTGAACAACATTCCCTTGAGCATCATTCCCCAGCCTTTCTGCCAATAAAACAGCTAGGGCTCCCCCACCACTATGGCCGATCAAATGAAGCTTTTGATTCGAGCTTATCATTGAATGAATAACTGACGCCATAGACGCAACAACGGGCTCAGAATATCGATGTAACGTCCAAAATTGATTGGTACACCCAGGCTCCCTGGACAAACCAAAATAACACGGCCTGCCAACATAGAGCGAGGGCATAGTATCCAACGACATAAGTCGCAACATCAGCGGCTTGGCAGGAGTCGGGTCAGAAGAAATATAGTGATGATTAATAAAAGGCACACCGTCGCCTTCAATATAAATATGCACAATCGGACTGGTGGCTATCTCCTTATTTACATACAGCACATGATCAAACTCAGTACCAGTTTTGACTAGCTTTGAAAACCCAAACTCTTTGGCTTGACGGTCAACTTTACTCTCTATCGATGAGCAACCAAGAACCGTCAGCCCCCATAAACAAATCAATAACCGCACAATAATACGTCTTCTTTGTTGCTCTAATTGTGCAAAAACGCTCAACATAAACTTTCTCTTTAACCCAGAAACCCGCAGTTTATATAAATGCACAAAGAATTAAGAATAAAAAAAAAGCAGCTCTACTGAGCTGCTCTGCTTTTAAGAAATAGGTCAACCTCTTTTATCAACCCCTACTCTTTGTCAACCCCTACTCTTCTGTCTTAGCTAATGCCTCATCCTCACTGGTATCTCTAAACGGCACTAACCAAGTAATAAGGAATGAAGGTATGGTTGCAACCATGACCCATATAAAGAAATTTTGATAGCCCATCCAATCGCTCAGTAGACCACTGATAGAACTTGGGATAAGCATCCCAAGCTGCATAAGCGAGGTTGCAAACGCATAGTGAGCCATTTTGTATTTGCCTGGAGCAATCTGCTGCATCATAAATAGAGTCAGACCAATAAAACCAAAGCCATAGCCAAGATACTCAAAAGTCATTAGAACAGTAATAACTACACGGCTTTCTGGCTGAAGCATAGCCAAGACTACATACACAGCAAAAGGAATATTAAACCCTGCGCAGAGTATTAACAGTGTTTTTTTCAACCCTCTACTGGCAGTAAAATACCCCGCCAACAATGACCCCAAAATAAATGCGATTATTGGGAAAATACCATATACAACACCCACTTCTAAAGTTGAAAGCCCCAAGCCTCCAGACTCAACATCCGCTTTCATAAACAACGGCACAATCTTGATGGCCTGGCCTTCCGCAAAACGATACAACACCAGGAAGGCTATGCCCCACAATATGTATTTTTTCTGGAAGAATGTTTCTACAACATCAACAAATGTAGTAACAGCCTCATTAATAGTCTTAACCTCACCGGCTTTTCCACCGGAGGGCAACATTTTGATATGGTAAACCCCTAAAAGAAAGAGTATAAGGCCAAAGGCGCCCATAACAATCATCCATGCCTCGGTTACACCCACTGTTTTTTCAAGATACCCCGCAAGTATTACAAATGCCCCTTGGGACAAAAACTTACCTACATTGTAAAATGCACCCTGCCAACCAACATATTGAGCCTGCTCTTTTGAATTAAGAACGTTAATGTAAACCCCGTCTGCCGCCGTATCATGAATCGCAAAGTTAATGGCAATAATGCCTAAAAACGCCAAAGACCATTGAAAGAAGTTTTCCATTGGAAGTGTCATAGCCAGCATTCCAAACACAACGCCACCAAACATCTGGGTAAAGATGACAAAGTCTTTTTTAGTACGGAACATTTCCAAAATTGGCCCCCACAGTGGCTTGAGCAACCAGGGGATAGCAATAATACCGGTAAAAAATGTAATTTTTGCATCGGATAAGCCCATGCTCTTATACATAAGCACAGTCACCACATTCACAATAACAAAGGGTAAACCCTCAGATGTATACAAAGTAGGCACCCAAAACGCGGGGTGTCTTTTCTTACCAATATCTTCAGACATAGTTCATCTACTTCAAATTAGTTGTTTAGTTTTTATTAGGTGATTCACAACAGAAGGGAAGACCCTGTCTTACAGAACCCACAAACACTATCCCCCCGAATTACGCTTGAACTCACGGAACCACCCAATAGACACTATTAATATTTGGCTCTAATGGCCGCATTGGCGGGTGTTTCTCAAACGTGTACGAAGAATAAACGTCCACCCCATAAATGTCCATCGCTTGCACTGACAGCTAAGCCCACCTATCAACAGCCTAGGAAAACATTACTCGCACATTGACAAAAGCCCAAAAAAAGTAAAAATATACATATTTTTCAAATACTTAAAACCAAAACAAGATGACCCAAAGGGTTCTTTCCACTAGAAATCACCCCTCTTATTCAGGTTAAATTGCCATACAGCCAAGAGAAAAAACTCTTAATTGAGCCATAAATAGGACTTTAATTTGCTTCACTAACACAGCACACCCATCTCGCTTAAACCTTGAGTTTCTAAATTTGCATTCAAAAACGTCAAAGAAACGTTATTAACTATGTGATTTAACCTTTCGTTTTTAAAGCTTTTATTGCCTAAAGCTTATCAGCACCTACACTAAAGTTGATAACCTTCGCCCGCGTCAAACTCATTTTGTTATGGATTTACAGAAAATGGCCCTATCTAACTACCTATCTAACTATCGAATATTCGTTGCGCTACTATTTACCTGGACAATCACTGCCTTAAGTAGCTGTGGTGGAGGCTCTGGAAGCGCACTTGACGACTCAGGAAGTGGTTCTAGCAGCTCTTCAAGCAGCAGTTCAGGGAGTGGAAGCTCCAGCAGCGGCGGAAATACCATTAATGTTTCTATCACTTCCAATAATCTAGATGGAGTCATGGCAGTTACTTTAGGTGAACAAAGCAGGACATTTTTGAGCAATAGTACCTTTTTAGTCTCTGACTTAGCCAATGATGGTTCAATTCAAGCGGTCATAACAACCATACCCGATAACCAGGTATGTGCATTTACCAATAATGACAGTCACACCACAGACTTAGCCGCTTCTCTCACCATTTTATGCGAATACATTATTGATATTAACTTTATTGCCCAAGTATATGAAGATTCGGATAGCGTAATAAACACTGGAACAGCAACGCTCATTATTGAAAGTGGTGAAACAAGCCAACGCTATGAACTGACAACAACCGGGTCAGATGGCCTCTATGTTCTTGAAGACTACATGGTCACCGGAAACGAAACCGAGGTTATCCTAAGGTTTGATGCACCGGGTTATCTGAGTAATACCATACCCATACAACTCAACTCTAATGGCGACAATATTGATAGCCGTCACCAATTCACCGCTTACCACTCCAACCAAAGTATTAACCCCAGTACCGAGAACAACCTGACTATTGATGGTGCAACAGTGAGCATTCCTGCTGACAGCTTTACTAACCCGGCAGGAGCATCACCAACAGGCAATGTGACCCTGTATTTCTCTGTTATAGACCCCTCCAGCTCAAGTGGCGAATTCCCAGGTAATTCAAGCACAAGACAAGAGGGTTCGAGCAGCCCAAGTTATTTTGAATATTTTGGGGGGTTTGCCATTGAGGCTGTGGATGCAGATGGACAGCCGCTACAAATAGCCAGCGGAAGCCAAATAACCGTTAGCTCTCCTGCCGTTACTGCTGAAGGAAACACGCTACCGGCCTTGCCCTCATCGTTTAACTTCAACCCCGAAACAACATACTGGGAAGCCTCTGAATCGGCAAGTTTCAGCTTATCGGGCAATAGCTATGACATTTCTATTGACTCCCTTGGGGCTTGGGCACCAGCAGAAATTTACGAGCATGTCAGTATCACAGGCTGTGTCAGGGACTCATTCAACCGACCAATAACCAATATATTAATGATTGCTGAAGGTATTTCTTATTTGGGAACCACCTCAAGCTACCCGGATTCAGGAGGTCATTTCACTCTTTATGCAAAAGCTGGGGGGCAGGAAGTGATCGTATATGGGCGAGGTGAATACACCAGTAATACCGTTAAAGTAGTAACGGGAACTGAGGCCATCGAACTCGATAATTGTATATTTGCAGACCCAGAATCAATAGCAATAACTCTCTCCTGGGGAGAAAACCCAAGTGATTTGGATTCCCACTTAACCGGCCCAAATGGCAGTGGGGGCCAGTTCTTAATTTACTATATTGATAAGACAACAACGGTCAATGGTAAAGGAATTTTCTTAGACGTTGATGATACCACCAGCTTTGGCCCAGAAATCACCACCATTACACGGCTTGCGGAAGCAGGAACCTATAGCTTTTATGTACACTTGTATGGGGGCACAGGTTCAACATTCACCTCCCCAACAGAAGTGAGCCATTACTATCGAGAAGAAGAAATCGTATACACACCGGCTTCAGAAGATACAACAGAATGCTGGCACGTATTTGATATTGTCGCCACAGAAAATACAACGGACGATAATATCGAATTTGATGCAACCTTTGTTGAACAAAATACCTGGGTCGAGGAATCGGCGGCTTACTGTGTTCCACAAGGCGGCTTATAATAAAATCGATCTTCACTAGGTTACCCTTTTCGGTAACCTAGTGCCTATCAACGCCTAAGCTTTAGACTTTAGACAATACCGCCAACGGCGGTATTTGGCTCACTTTTCGAGTAGACAAAAAGCCGATGCCGCCGATCAGTAAAACGCCTATTACCGGCCCAATAAGCCAATACTCCATACTAAAGAAGAACGCCAAGTTAAAGACCTTGGAATGCAAAAAATACAAGCAGGTTTCAGCGCCAATCACAGCTAATGTGCCCGCCAATCCGCCCAATACAGAGAACTCGACCAATAAAGCCCTAGAAACCAAGGACTTCTGCGCACCCAATGCCCGCAATACAGCGCTTTCACGAATACGTATATCGAGAGTTGCTTGAACACTTGTTATAAGCACCAGTATTCCCGCCACCAGCACAAGCAACAGAATAAACTCCACAACAAGGGATACCTTGCTAATAATGCTTTGTACCTGCTTAATCATCTGATCCACCTCAATAAACGTCACCGTTGGGAAACGCCGACTTAACGCATTGAGAAATGGTTTTTGTGAATCCGTGAGATAAAAACTTGTCAACCAATTTATACCTTCATTATCAACAATAGGTTGATTAAAAATAATAAAAAAATTGGGGTTCATAGAATCCCATTGAACGGAGCGTATACTTCTCACTTCAGAAAAAAATTCAGACCCAGCCACACTTATTTTGAGCTGATCCCCTACTTCAATCCCTAGTCCTTTTGCGTACTCCTGCTCAACAGAAGCATACGACTTTCCAATCAATATACCCTCTTCTAACCAAGGCTCTCCCGAAGTAACTTCATTGTCTTTGCCAAAGTTTTTCGACCAAGTTAAATTCAGCTCTCGCTTATAATTCATCGAACCACGGTAATTTTTTACAATATCGGCAATAGGCATACCTGCCACCTCAATAATTCTTCCCCTCGCCATAGGGTAGAAGGCACTGTAATCAATATTACGCTGGCGGAAGAACTCATTTATTTCATTTTTTTCATTAGAAAACACATTAAATAAAAAATGATTGGGGGTATTTTCAGGCAGTTGATTTTGCCATTGAGAAATAAGGTTGGTCCGCACGGCAACAAGTATAAACAACAACATAAATAGAACTGAAAAAACAACAATTTGCATCATATTAAGCTGCTTATGCCTCTGCAGGCTTAGCACACCTAATCGCCATGCCTTCGATTTAATATTGGCAAATACTCGGCTCGTTTTTAACAATAAAAACGAAATAACCGCAATACCAGCACAGGCAAGCACACTTCCAGCTAACAAAATCGACGATAAACGCACGCTGCCAGAATACCAATATACCAACCCATAAATAGCTAAAAAACCAAAACCAAGTGAGAAAGCTTTACTCACGCTCACATTTTCTGTTTGACTGCTTAATATCTTATTAGGTGAAACACGATATAAAGACAAAAACGGAGGACCAGCAAAAGCAATCAATGCAACAAACCCGGCAAACCCACCTGAAAAATAAGCCGAATAAGAGGCTGGCTCTAACTCTCCCGGCAAAATAGAGCCCAACGTATAAAGAATAATTTGATGTAACAACCACCCTAAAATGGCTCCACCTGCAAAACCAACACAGCCAAGCACAAACAAATTGAAACCGTAAATAAGCAGAATATCTTTAGGTCTTCTACCAAACGTTTTAAGTAACGCAACTTGCGAAGATTTAGAATTAGCATAACGCCGAGACGACATAGCAATAGCCATTCCCAACAATACGATACTTAAGCAACCGGCAAGTAATAAAAAATTTTCGGCTCTAGATAAGGCATCGGAAATACCTTTATTTCCATCCTTCACACCCACCCACCGAAAATGATGGCCCATTTCATTTTTAAGGCCATTTTTCAATTTTTCGATCTTATGCGAATCGCCTTTTAGCATCCAAGCATAATGAATACGACTGCCTTTTCTAACCGCACCCGTTTTAGAAATATCGGCTTCATTTATTATAATTCTGGGGGAGACACCAAAAAAAGCTTGAGCGCTATCGGGTTCTTTAACAAGAACTTTAGCTACTTTTAATCGAACATTGCCAATATCAATTTTATCACCAACAGAAATATTCAATGCGGAAAATAACCTGGAAACCAACCAAGCCTCACCAGGCAAAGGAGCCTCTTGCACAGTTTCAATTTTTCCATAAGGCTCTGTTGATACACCCAAAGCGCCCTTCAACGGGTAGCCACTGCTGACAGCTTTTATTGAAGCCAACTGCATATATTCCCCCGCAAAAGCCATTGCACTAAAACTTATTGTTTGTGCAATATCCACATTGAGGTCAACGGCAAGGTCGTGCCAATGATCAGGAATAGGAATTGAGCCTCTAATCTGTGCGTCGGCAGCAAGAAAATGTGTTGCCTCCTCTTCAATTGAATGTTCAATTCGATTAGTAAACAAGCCAATACTTGTCATAGTCGCTATGGCAAGTAAAACGGAGATAGCAAGTAACGTTAACTCACCGCTTTTCCAATCTCGCCACAACAATAAGAGGCCACTTTTCAGTACTCCTTGCTTCATAATTCCTTGTTTCATAACCCCCCCTCAGTAATCCTGCCTGCCCTCATAACCAACTGCCTCTCACAGCGTGTAGCTAAAGCCATATCGTGTGTCACAAGCACAAGAGTAGCCTTGGATTCCCGGTTCATATCAAAAAGTAAATTAGAGATTTTCTCTCCGGTTTCTGTATCTAAGTTTCCTGTTGGCTCATCCGCAAAAAGAATAGGGGCTTCACAAGCAAACGCTCGGGCTAAAGCCACCCGTTGTTGTTCACCACCAGAAAGTTGCTTAGGGTAATGTTTTATTCGTTCTTTAAGGCCCACCCGTTCAATATATTTTTTTGCAGCCTCTTCCGCACCCAAAACGCCCTTTACCTCTAAGGGCAATACAACGTTTTCTAGAGCGGTTAAGCTATCTAATAGTTGAAAATTTTGAAATACAAACGATACATATTTACCCCGTAATATGGATCGCTGCTCTTCATTTAGCTGGGTAATTTCGCTGCCATTGAGAAAAACCTCTCCTGAGCTTGGCGTATCCAACCCTGCTAGCATCCCAAGCAATGTGGACTTCCCCGCACCGGATTCACCAACAATAGCAACCGATTCCCCCCGCTTGATTTCTAATGAAATATCTTTCAGGATAGCCAAAGCCCCATCAAAGACTGGCACACTCTGACAGAGGTTTTTGGTAGTGATCATGGTACTCTCCAAATACAATATTATCTCTTCAGTAATAAACAGCTTAAGGTCTGTTCATACTCATTAAACGGCAACATCAAAAAGATGAATTACTTTCCTAAAACCTTCATATTTTTCCACACACGCAAGCTCCTGCGGTTGGCGAACAACACTATTTTTTCCTTATTAATAATGTGTACCCTTACTTTTATACCGCAGGCATTCTCCAGCCCCTCAAAAACCCAAGCCATCACCAACATATTAGTTCTAGGGGATAGTTTAAGCGCCGCTTACAATATACCCTTAGAAAAAGGCTGGGTTAATCTGCTCCGCAAGCGAGTGCCCGGTATTGAGATTATTAATGCCTCACTTGGCGGCGCGACAACGTCTAATGGCCTGCAACGATTGCCCGGCCTATTAGAAAAGCATAAGTCACAACTGGTGATTATTGAGTTAGGCGCAAACGATGGGCTGCAAGGTAAGCCCATTCATTACATTACCTCCAATCTGGATAAACTGATCATTTTTGCCCAATCAACAGGCGCCAAAGTCTTACTTATAGGGAATCGTTTACCGCCCAATAGAGGGGAGAGGTATACCAAGCCATTTTTTAATCAATACCAAAAGCTTGCCAAGCGTCATTCGGTAGCCTACTTGCCCTTTATGTTAAGAGGGCTTGCGGGAAACAGCGAATATATGCAACAAGACGGTTTACACCCTAAGGCCAATGCTCAAGCTGCTATACTCGACAATCTATGGCCAATACTTAAACCACTACTTGCCCTCTAAGATGCCGTATCTTTGGAACTCATCGGTTTCCTGGTAATTCTTCCTGAGGTTCGCCCAACCATTTGCTAAACTTTTTATGGCACTACTTATGGCACTACTTATGGCACTACCAGTTGACATGCCAGTGATAAGTGCCGTCATAATGCACAACCTTTGATTTGGACAATTGAGGAAGATCCACAATGAACCAGGGAGCCCTCCCCCAAATTCCCGGATATACAACAGAAGGTCAATTAGGCCGTGGCGGCATGGCGACCGTCTACTTGGCAACTCAAGACAGCATGAAGCGGAAAGTCGCGCTTAAGGTGATGTCTAGCCACCTTGGTGAAGACAATGTTTGGGCAAAGCGTTTTATCCAAGAGGCGCAAGTGATCGCGCAGCTTTCCCACCCCAATATTGTGCCCGTTTTTGATGTCGGAGAACACCAAGGTCAATTTTATATTGCCATGGAACATATGAAGGGAGGCAGCCTTAAAGACCTGATGGAAAACGACCCCCCCTTAAGGCAAGCCGTTAAAATTATTGCGGGCGTCGCCGCAGGGTTGGACTTCGCAGGAGAAAAAGGCTTCGTTCATCGAGACATCAAACCTGACAATATCATGTTCAGGGAAAACGGTGACCCCGTGATACTCGATTTTGGCATTGTCAAACAAAAAAACAACTCTAAGAGCAAAATGACTCAAACTGGGGTCGTTGTCGGTACAACATCTTACATGAGCCCTGAGCAAGCCCAGGGTAGAGAGCTAGATGAGCGTTCAGATATCTATAGCTTAGGCATTATGTTCTATGAGCTGTTAACCGGAGATGTGCCTTTCATCGGAGAGTCTGACATTAGCGTGCTAATGAAACACGTTAAAGACCCTCCTCCTCCATTACCCACCCATCTTTCCGTGTTTCAACCTCTGATCGATAAATGTTTAGCCAAAAAGCCGCAAAATAGATACTCCAGAGCAAGTGGTCTAATTGGCCATTTAGCACAGCTTGAGCCTCAGATAAAAAATGTTATGGCTCAACAAAAAACACGTTTAGCAAAACGTATATCGGAAGAAGCAACCCAGTTACATAGCTCATTTCATGGCGATAGTTCCTTATCGGATGCAACACGTGTCCAATTATCTAAAAAACAACAATCTGTTCAACAAGATGACGACGAAGACATCACCAAAGTCCTCAGTAGCGCCAAAGCGACAATAAAAGACTTCTCAGCCGAAGCGCGAGCCCGCCGAGCCAGAAATAACCGCCGTGCAATTTCCTTAGTATCCTTTATAGCCATTGCCGCTCTCAGTTACCTTGGCTACGAAGAATTCTACTTAGCCCCCAAAGAACGAGCGGAAGCGGAAGCTAAAATTCACGTTGCACAAGTACAAAGACAAAACAAGATTGATGAACTACTCACCTTCGCAACGCAAAGCAGTATTGGTTTAGACCTATCCAACTATTTAGCCATGGACGAGGTCATCGCCAGCCTTAGGAGCGTATTACAACTGGAAGCCGATAATACTCGGGCAAAAGCGTTACTCAATAAATTGGGCAAACAATATATCGACTTAACCAGACAAGCGGTTAGCGAAGGGAATTTAAAACAGGCTGAGTCCTATCGGGATTATGCGCAGCAACTTACACCCGCTTCCATTGAACTTAGAAACCTTCGAGTAGAAATCCAACAACTTAGAACTGAAGCCACACAAAGTAACCTAACCAAACAATTTCGTGATAGAAAAATTGAAACTCTCATTAATTTGGCCGAAGAAGACCTTGCAAACAACAATGGATTTTCAGAAACAGCCTATACTAACTTACGACAAGTTCTCAGCATTGAACCAGAAAATACAAAAGCCAATAAACTGATTGGCCAAATATTCACCAACCTAACCAATGAAACAGAAACAAATATCGATAAAAATAAACTTTCTAAAGCGCGAGAAAACCTAGAAACACTGCAAAAATACTCTTATGATAAAGAAGCTATAAATCAACTTAAAGAAAAGCTTACAATAGCCACAAAAACAGAAAACACCTCGCGCAAGAAAAATCGGCTTATTGCTCAAGCAAAAAAAATCTCCAGTATAGAATTAACCTATGCAAGCAATCAAAACCGAAGAAAAATATATTCGCAATTATTGAATATTGACCCAAATAACAAAATGGCAAAATTAGGTATCCTAGAAGCCAATAAGTTTGACGAAGAAAATATTCGACTTGCAATAGAAAACCATGAATTTTCACTCGCAAAGAAAAAGATCAATACCTTAAAGAAAAAATCACCAAACAATAAGAATGTTTTTACGTTAAACACTCTACTTAACAATAAAGATAAAGCATCAAAAGAAGCAAAAAAACTACTTTTATCGGCTCAGCAACTCAGTAAAAAATCGGACGATCTCACAACAAAACGAACTGAACTTATAGACGCCTACGCACTAATTCAAAAAGCCGATAGTTTGGACCCCAACAACCCGTTATCCACAAAAACCATAGAACTACTTGAAGAGGAGTATGTCTCCTCAATTACAAAACTGGCTAGTTTAAAAGATGAAACGCTACTCGATCAATATTTCTCAGACTCAGCGGACATCAAATGGCCAAGCGATAGAATATTGAATTTACAACTAGCCCAGAAAAGCAATAAGAAAACAAAGAAAAAACGTGTAATTACAGGTGGTTTCTAATAGAGAAGGTTTCTAATAAAGAGTAATAGCCCCAAAAAATTAGAAATAAAATTTAATACCTAAAGTAAGACCAACCATTTGCTCAACGGTTCTCAGTGAAATACCACTCAGTACTGCGGCCCCAGTAGCGTCTTCACCTTCCATCTCATACCGCTGATAGCGCAAATCGGTAAAATAGGAGCTGTAGTCACCTAGGGAGCCGGTCCAGGTTGCACCTACACTAAGCCCTTCGGTCGTACCTTCATAATTAAATTTCAATAGAGTCGATGTCGCATTGGGGTCCAATGGTGGGTTAGCCCAAAGGTTATCCCTATCATTAGCATTATCCGTATATTCACCATCCATATGAGCATACGCAAGACTAAAAGAGAGTGTTCCAGCCTCACCTGCCGCTATACCATAACTCACGCCTAAAAAGGGTCCTCGCTCTATATAGTCCTGCTTATAATCACTTTGATCATAATTGCCATGCCTTCCTGCAAAATATTGTTGAAAGGCCCGGTTAACAGATCGACAATCAGAGACGCCATCTTGTGATGTTGGGTCAGCACAAAAAGGGTCTGGAGTTAATGATGTTTTACCGCTCAAATAACCGGCAAATAAATTCAACGACTTCCATGTTCGAATACCCACAGTAAAACTAAAATCTTCTCGCTCAACATCAACCCGGCTACCCGAAGTCGTTATTAAGTTGGAAACAATCCCATCTTCAATCGCTCGATCGGTTTCATTTGTCGTTGTAGAGGTAGGAGAGGCGGTCACTTCGTATTTAATTGAACTGAAAAAGCGGTCATAGGCGACCGTTAAAGAACCTGATAACACTGGCAATACAACCGAAAATTCAGCATCATTAAGTGATGCACCTTCAAATGAATATTTCTGGTCAAAACTTAGGCTTTTATTTTGATAAGCAATTGAAGGAACTATACTAAGCTCGCTCTCTGCTGTTGCATTCAATGCGAAACATGCTGTTGCACATGCACCGATAACTTTCGCTACTCTCGTCATACTTTTCATGAAAATTCTCGCAGGCCCCCAAAAGATACATTTGAGTATAGCAATAGAATAAAAAGATGCTCAGAGCGAGGGAAACCTCACCAAATCCCTCTCTTAATTGGTAAAATCACCTGTTTTTTAACCTATTCATTTTTATAGAAACACAACAACTGCATACTATTTTATACTTCCTGTCTTATAACTTGAGAATCTGAAAAATAACCTTAGGGTATGGGCTACTGACAACTATATAATAACTACAGCTACATATTTACAATCACAACTAACCATATAAAATAGGTAAAAGTAATTAAATTACTTAACTACAATATTAAAACAACATCTTCTTAGTTCTAAATATTCTTATGGCACATATTATTACATGGGAAAGACAAGGCATTGTGCGAACTTTTTCGGAGCATGTGACTTCTGACGAAGTTTTTTCTTCTTCGCATGAATTTTACCGAGATACTCGTTCAAGTACGGCTAAGTATCAACTAATCGACTGTATCAACGTCAAGAGCATGGAGTTTTCGCAAGATGATGCTGAAATCATTGCCTCTATTTCAGCAGGCGCAGCAGAGTCTATAAAAGGTATTAAAGTGGCTTTGGTTAGCAATAATCAAGAGGTAATAGCAATATTCGATCAATATGTCTCCCTTTCACTTGCTATCATCCCCAGTTGGCAATTCAAAATTTTTCACTCCCTGGGCAAAGCTCGCCACTGGCTAGATACCTCACTATTACATGACTTACAAGAATGATGCCCACATTCTAAAAACACTACTTGTACTTGCTAGCCTACTTAGGTAAAACCCCGCCTGAAGAAAATACCCCGAGCACAGCCCATGTCTGCAACCACTTCCGAAACCTATACGCAACGATTTTCTGGTATAAGCCGACTCTATGGTAATGCCGCATTAACAGCACTATCCAAAGCACACATTGCTGTTGTAGGTCTAGGTGGTGTGGGAACCTGGGCAGCGGAAGCACTGGCCAGAAGCGGTATAGGGGAAATTACCTGCATTGAACTAGATGACATTTGCATTACCAATACCAATCGTCAATCCCATGCTTTGCAATCAAATATAGGAAAACAAAAGAACCAAGTCATAAGTGACCGCTTAACGGATATTAATCCAGAATGTATCGTACATACTGTATACGACTTTCTAACCAAAGATAATATTCCAAAATATATAGGCGACCAACATCATGTCATTATTGACGCAATGGATGCGACCCATATAAAAACGGCCTTAGTTGCCTATACAAGTGCAAAAAAAATTCGACTGGTTACAGTTGGGTCTTCGGGTGGCAAAATCAACCCACAAAAGGTGACGGTATCTGATTTGTATCGAACACACACCGACCCTATGCTAAGTAAACTCCGCTCTCTTCTCTACAAAAAATACAATTTTTCCCGCGAAAGAAAGAAATTTAAAGTGGATGCGGTATATTCAACAGAACAAATGATCTATCCCAAACCTGATGGTACAGTATGCATGGACAAAAAAGTTCTGCAAGAGGGCGTTAAATTAGATTGTGCTGGCGGTTTCGGCTCAAGCGTCATGGTCACTGGCACATTTGGATTTATTGCGGCCCATAAGGCGATTGAACGTTACCTGGAAAAAAATCTATAAGTTAAAACAAGTTAAAAATTGCTTCCGCATTTTTTGTTGTCTGTTCAACAATAGTTTCATAGGGCTCATTTCTTAATTCCGCCAAACACTTCGCTACTTTAATAACATTCACTGGACTATTGCGTTTTCCCTGTTGCCCTTGTAAAGGCATATCCGGTGAATCCGTTTCTAATACTAAAGACTCTAAAGGCATTTTTCTCACAGCGTCCCTTGTTTTACTTGCTCTTTTATAGGTAATCGAACCCCCAATACCTAAGTAACACCCATGAGACCAATATTCTCTTGCAACATCTATACTCCCTACAAAACCATGCACAATAGACATTTTTTTTAGGGGCTGGTTTTTAAGTAATTCGAGGATATTTGAATGTGCTTTTCGAGAGTGGATAATAAGAGGGAGCTGTTGCTTATTGGCCACCCAAATATGAGTCTTAAATACTTCCACTTGCATGTCCATTTCAGTTGAAATAGCTTTATCCAACCCACATTCACCTATAGCAACGTACGGATACAGCCCACACAAATTATTTAATCTACTCTCTAAGCCACCTATATCCAACCCATAATGTTTATCGACCCACTTATTTATCCACCATGGATGTAACCCAAGGGCAAATTTCATTTCGAAAAAATGAGAAAATATTTTAAACGAACGTTCCGCTTTATCAGGAGAAACCCCAGGTATAACAAGTGTCTTAATATTATTATTTTTACATTCGGCAATAATCGATTCTCGATCAGCATCAAAATCACTAAAATCCAAATGACAATGGGAATCAATTAAATAGTTAATCATTAAGTTTAAACTCTACCCGTTTGAATACCCAAACATTCAGAAAACTGGGAAAATGGACGATAACAGGATAGTCAATTCAAGAGAAAAAAGAAATACAACAAAATCAGAAAAACACTAAATGGCTGGGTGAAAAAAAGTATTAACCGAACATATAGGAAGCGAAAAACGAAGAATAACTGTATACAGAATATAATTATAAGCAGGTGACGCAACGGGCGACGGTATACTTACCATAATGCTCTCTACGGATTGGGCGAGGCTGACTGTCAATTTTAGTCATTGACCGATAAAGCAAGTTTTCTTCATCAATGATATTCATTTCGTAACTGTAAGGGTAAAGCGCTGTTTCCATTCCCCCTTTCATCAAAAATTTAAGAGGATCAAGAACAACACTTTTAACATGCAAAAGTTCATGCAAAAATGCATCGGCTGGCGATGCAATACAATGCGCTCTCTTTTTTGCACAGGCGCGATGGAACTTTAACTGCGCTGCGGATCTTGGGTCAAAATACACATCCACAGACACTATTTGCATTCTAGAGCCCGTTATTTTTGTTTCAAAACTTCTCGCTTTATATCTTATTCCCCACGCCTTTTTCCTTAAAGCGCGGATTAACTGAATGCTGCTGGGGTATCTACTTATATATTTTGCAAGGTTGCTCAACTCCTGCTTAAAATACTTGGGGTCATCCTCTCCTGGTAGATAATGCTCAAATAGAACGTGCTCTACTTCTCGATACGACTGAAAACGCTTTGCGTCATTTTTCAAATATCGAATATCTTCAACGATTAAATCTTCGCTGTTTAAAGCCGATTTTTTGTTTAAAGAAGTATGGGTTAACAAGTAAAAGGTCTGGGATTTTTCTGACTGTAGGTAGCGATGCTCATCGGCAATAACAACGTTAGAAAAAGTTATTATCAACAAAAAACATAAAAAAACAGTTGCGATACTGAACCAGAAGCGAGCCGAGCAAGAATCGATACAAACAACATCCTTTTGCTTATTTTCAACATCTAGTTCTAGCTTAATATCTCTTTTAGTATAGGAATGTTTAGTATAGGAATGTCTGCTATAAGGAGGTTTGGTACAAGCTGGCCTTGAATGCTTCATTGGTTTTACCTCTGTGCTTCACTTTTAGCCTAGCAGTAGGGTTACTTTTTAACCAAAACAGGCGTCAATACCAGATATTTGACGCACATTATTCTGCTTTTAAGATCTCCCCTAAGGTATTCATTCTATTGAATAATTTTTTATACTCGTACGCCCTTATATATCTGTTGCTTCTTATACTCTCGCCCTCAGCAAAACATTGTCTAAAAACCTGAGCAATTTTGAGTATCCTGCCAACGTATTTTTCTTTTATAAACTCCATCCGACTATTTATTGTTCTAAAGAGGCGCAGTTCAATTTACGTCCTATACTTATTACTTATAAGCAAATAGAGTAAGGTCTGCCTAAAAGGACAAACCAACATGTCACCGAGTGAACCAACATCGGAAGTTACCATTAAGCTTATTTTGAAACTTTTGATAGCTCCTATAATAGGTATTCTTATCGGCGTTATCTCCCTCGCAACTTTTGATCTGTCAGCTACTGGCTGGTCACTCTTTTCAGCAGCCATTCTTACCTTTCTTTCTATCACTGCCTTTATAATGTGGAACCAACTACACCCACTGCTTAACCTCCACCAAGCCGTTGACGCTTTAGATCGAGAGGGGAAAAGCCTCTTAGTTGATATACCCGTGGAAAATAGCCATTCCCCTGCCTATAAACTCAGAGGGTTTATCTATGGGGTGCGTACCGCCCTACGTCTAGTTGAAACACAAACCGAAGCCAATAACTTAGAAATAGAAGAGTTCGAAGCTTTGGTAAGGCAGCTTATTTTAGGCGCGGATGAACAATTAGAGCGATCAATACAAGCATCTCGATTTACCAAAGAAATGAACATAAAAATCCATGAGGTTTCGGATAATGCTTCCGAAATGAATGCCATGGTTCATTCGGCCTGTGAACTATCCGGTTCCAGCGCAGATACAGTGCAGCATGTGGCTACTGAAATTTCCTCTTCAGCCGAAGCCATTACACAACTTTCCTCAGCAATGGAAACCCTCGAACAAAGCACATCCAAAATCGCAGATATATCTACCGAAGTAAAATCAATTGCAGACCAAACTAACCTTCTCGCTCTAAACGCCGCCATTGAAGCCGCTCGTGCAGGAGAGCAAGGTAGAGGCTTTTCAGTGGTTGCAGATGAAGTGAGAAACCTCGCTATGCGCACAACCGACGCAACCGAAGAAATTAGCGAGCTGATCTCATCTGTTACGTCTCAAATGAGTGAACTAATAAGCGTGATGGGTACAACACGAGAACAAGTCCTCGACAGTACAGACAAAGCCAGCCACGCTCGTAATCAAATGCTGGATGTCGGCGAAAAAATGAGCCAACTGGTTTCGGTCGTATCTGGAATTACCCGCGCAACAAAAGATCAATTGAACGTCAGCTATGAAATTACTGGCCATGCTGACAAACTAGATATTCTCAGTCACTCCAATCAAAAAGCACTGCTCCAAGCTCAGAAAATTATTGCCAAAATTGTTCAGCGCTCTCATCAATTAGCAGAGAGTACACATCAATTGGAATTAGTCGACATAGATGTGGTTCACGGCTGGAAAACCGCTGGGGATGGTCGGGCCGTGGGCGCCATTAAGGAAAAGCTACTCAATATAGGGCACCACTGGGCAGACAGAGAAACCCCCTCAGATATTATCGACAATATAAATAAGCGGTTAAAATCCGGTAATCCACCCACAGCGGGAGCGGTAGCCGGTGTAAAAGTAAAAAATTGGGCCGGACAAGGGGTACTTGCAGACCTGACGCCCGTAAGTAAAGAACAGCAGTGGTCAAAAATACTGCCGCCAGAATTACTGGATTTAGCGCATGTTGATAATAAGCCTGTAGCGACAATTATTAATGTATCCCGCGTCAATGTGCTATGGGTAAATCTTGCATTGGTTCAACAAGCCGGGTATCACTCCGCCCCACACACCTGGGATCAGTTTTTTAAACTGTGTGACGATTTACTCGCCATGAAAATTACTCCTATCGCCCACAGTGAAGAGTCTTGGCAAGTGGCGACGGTATTCGAAACCATCGCTCTCGGCATAGGAGGTGCAAATTGGTTTAATCGCGCTTTCGCTAAGGCAGATTCCTCCGCACTGAGAAGTGGCGAGATGCAAGCCATCTTGTCATTATTTAAACGTTTAAAGAAATACTGTACCGTCGATAATGTAGGTAGAGACTTCAGTTTGGTCAGCGCCGATGTGATAAACGGAAAGGCCGCAATACAAATAATGGGAGACTGGACAAGAGGCGAGCTGGAAGCAGGAGGTATGGTGCTTGGAAAAGACTACGACTACTGGCCCGCCCCAAGTAAAAACAATGAATTTAGCTTTGCTTCAGACACCTTGCTCATGTTCAAGCAAACCAACCCTAGATTACACCTAGCCCAAATGGAATTTGCTCGACTACTAATGAGTAAAGAGGGACAACTGGCATACAACAAACAAAAAGGCACGACACCAACAAGAATGGATTTCAAATCCAACGAACTGGACGACTATACCAGCGGAGCCCATAAAGATTTCCTTGCCTCCATTAAAAACCAAAGCCTAGTGCCATCTGCAATTCATAATATGGCACTGCAAAATACTGAAAAAGAAGCGCTTATAGACGCGGTTTATAATTTCTGGCGAAACGATACAATGTCTGAGTCCCAAGCTATAGACCTTATTGCCAAAGCCGTCACGCCTCTCTAACACCCTATTATTCAAATGAGCCCGCACTGCTCATAAACCCGCACTGCTCAAACTAACCCGACATTAGGCGAAATAGTCTTTTTACTGCATCAAGCACTTTTTGTTTTCTGATCAACAACAATAATAGGCAAATAAATAAATAAACCAGAGGCTCAACGCTAACCGATTTTACCGACCACAAAAAATGGATAGGTACCAAGAGAATAATTAAGTAGACCCACTGGTGAATTCTTTTCCAATACGAACCAATTTTTCTCTGAATACTGTTTATAGACGTTACAGCCATCAAAGTTAAAAAAACAAAAGCCGTCATGCCTACCAAAATATAAGGCCGCTTTACTATTTCTTGCAAAAATAGCGAAAACATCAAACCCAACTCAAATGTAACGTAAGAAATAATATGCAATGAAGCATAAAGAAACGAATACAAGCCTAATGGCTTTCTTAACTTTATCAGCCAACTTAACTTAAACCACTTAGCCAGAGGCGATACGCACAAGGTGACAATTAATAAATTTAACGCTCCGATACCCGTAAAATGTATTATTTCTTTAACCGGATCAGCCCCCAACTGGTCAATAATAGCCAAATAGAAAAATAGCACGCAAGGGGTAAGGCTTGCAAAATGCACCCCTATTCTACAAAGTTTTAACAACACTAATAGAATTTCCTAAGATTCATATCTTTATACAAATCAGCCACATGCTCTCCATAGCCATTAAACATTTCTGTACCTATTCTCGTTTGATCGAACAGCCCTCCAGTCGTAATCCGCCTCTCCATTTTTTGACTCCACCGAGGGTGATCAACATTCGGGTTAACGTTTGCGTAAAATCCATATTCATTGGGCCCCAATCTATTCCAAGTTGTGGGCGGCTTCTCTTCCAAAAAATGAATACCAACAATAGACTTTATACTTTTAAAACCGTATTTCCAAGGGACAACCAATCGAATAGGTGCCCCATTTTGCGGGGCAAGACTTTTGCCATATAAACCTACAGATAAAATTGTTAGCGGATTCGCAGCTTCGGCAAGACTCAACCCCTCCACATAAGGGTAATCAATATTCCCACCCAAAAACCGATTGCGCACACCAGGCATTTGGTTTTTATCAGCCAAGGTCTCAAAAGCAACGTATTTTGCCTTTGCCGTAGGTTCAACCAATTTAATTATTTTGACTAACTCAAAACCTACCCAGGGAACCACCATGGACCAAGCTTCAACACACCTTAACCGATAGATACGCTCTTCCAACTCAAACATCTTAAAAAGATCATCGAACCCCAATGTTAATGGGTTATTTACTTCACCGCGAACAGTCAACGTCCAAGGGTCCACCTTTAACCCTTGTGCCATAGTTTTTGGCGCACTCTTACTTGTACCAAATTCATAAAAATTATTGTGGCTTAATGCTTTGTCTTCTGGCGTAAATTCAATCGCGGGGTCTACGGAAGCTTTCGCATAACTCAACTGTTGACGTTTAAATTCAGATACCTGCTCAAACTTACCTTTGGAAAAAAGATCTAGGATTCCAGCGTGACTTGAACCGGACAGCAACGACCCTGCTCCGACAAACCCCATGGATTTCAATAGTGCTCGACGACAAAGAAAAACCTCTTCATCCGTCACCAAGGACTCTTTTTCACTATAGCGGCCAAATTTCTTGATAATCATGCTTTATATTCCTGACTAATCTGGGATATTAGACCCCCAAGAATACCCTCGGTTTCCAATCAAAATCTCACTTTTTTATAAACTCTCAATAAAAACAACGACCTCAGTTTAATTGAGCTAATTTCCAATAGATTGGCTTGTTTATTGAGGTACAACAGTTCTATGCCATACTTAAAGAAATACGACTATTAAAAGGCGTGTATATGACCTTGGGTTATTTGGACTGGGCGATCATCCTATCCTGTCTCACTTTTGTAATGATCGTAGGCTTTACAGTCAGTAAAATATCAGCAAAAGACAGCACATCCTTCTTTTTGGCCAACCGCAATATGCCCTGGTGGTTACTTGGTCTCTCAATGGTGGCAACAACCTTTTCAGCCGATACGCCAAATCTAGTCACCGATATTGTTAGAAACAGCGGTGTAGCAGGTAACTGGACATGGATGTGTCTATTGATTACAGGAATGCTCACCACCTTTATTTACGCCAAGTTATGGCGCCGTCTCGGCGTTGCTACAGATAATGAATTCTACGAGGGACGATATAGTGGAAAGTCTGCACGTATACTCAGGAGCTTCCGCGCCATTTATCTGGGCTTCTTTTTTAACATTATGGTTATGGCGAGCATCTCTCTCGCAGCAATAAAAATTGGTGTCGTTCTTCTCAATATTGAGCCCATCGTCATTCTCTTATTAATTGGAACCATCACAGTAGTATTCAGTGTTTCAGGTGGTTTCTTGGGCGTGCTTATTACAGATGCCGTCTTATTTGTTCTGGCCATGTCCGGCTCCTTACTCGCTGCCTATTATGCTCTCAAGCACCCCGAGGTTGGAGGCTTAAGCGGCTTAATGAGCAACGAAAATGTCGTCGATAAACTCTCATTTCTGCCAGATTTTTCAGATAGGAACCAACTAATAACACTCCTTATTATCCCCTTTGCCGTGCAGTGGTGGAGCGTCTGGTATCCTGGCGCAGAACCTGGAGGCGGAGGTTACATTGCCCAGCGTATGCTCGCCGCAAAAAATGAACACCACGCAGTTGCCGCCTCAGCCTTTTTTAATTTTTGCCACTACGCAGTGAGACCTTGGCCGTGGATAATTGTGGCACTCGCCTCATTAGCCGTATACCCTAACCTTGAAAGCCTAGCGGTCGCATTCCCTCATCTATCAGACGATATGCTAAAAGATGATGTTGCTTATTCGGCCATGCTGACATTTCTACCCGCAGGCGCCATAGGCATTGTTATCGCATCCTTACTAGCTGCATTGATATCCACTATTTCAACTCAATTGAACTGGGGGGCATCCTACCTTATACACGATGTGTATCAACGTTTTATTCGTCCGCAAGCCTCTGGAAAAGAACAAGTCTATGCCGGGCGTCTTGTCACAGCAACACTTATGATTTGCTCTGCCAGCTTGGCATTTTATTTAGAGAGCGCTCTGCAAGCATTTCGCTTGTTACTAACTGTAGGTGCAGGAACGGGATTGCTATTTTTGCTGCGCTGGTTCTGGATGAGAATAAATGTTTGGAGCGAAATTTCGGCTATGGTTATTTCCTTTCTCTGCGCCGTATTTTTTGAATTTGGGCCACTTGATAATATCGAGCCCTGGGAAAGACTGGTATACGGCGTAGCCATTACCACCATTAGTTGGGTCGCAATAACCCTATTAACTCGACCAGAAGAAAAAGATGTAATCGATGACTTCCAGCAAATTATTCACTGTGGCGAAGGTCACCTAAAGCGCGGAGCTATTGTAGCGGTACTCGCCATTATAGCCACTTACGCAACCCTAATTAGCACCGGCTTATTTTTATATGGCCAAACTATCACAGCGTTATTTATTGCTGTCTGTAGCATAGTATCGATTCTATTCGCAGTTAATATTTACCAAAAACAAAACTAATATATAACACTGATAGCATATTCATATTATCCTAGGATAATTTAGCCGATTTAAGAAAAAATGAGGTTCCTAAACCGGAACCTCATATTTAACGTTAGAAATTATTGAGCTACCGCAGAAGCAATCCATTGAAATTCTGATTCAATCAAACCTTTTTCCCTGCCGGCAATATCGTTTCCATAAAACAATCCACGAATCAGGTAATGTGGCGTAACAACATCTTGGGGTTTATTGCCTGCCTCAACATAATAAACTAACTCCACAGATTCAATAACAACCTGTTCAACCACTCCCGAATGCAACCTAAGAAGTGTTTGTGGTCTTCCTGCACTAATATACTGATCAAGTACTTTTTCTGGTTGAATAGTTTCCCCTTCACCGGCAATTTTTAGTGCTGGAATAGCATTATAAAAACCGGAAATACCTTCAGGACCAAAATAGACCGTGGTTTTGGCACCTGGCCCCCAAGCTGGAACACCTCCTAGCTCATAACCATAATGCGCAGCAGCACCCACCACCTTGGAAGATTCACGCTGGTCTTTAATCGAATATTGCTGAACCTTAGAAAAGGAAATATCTTTAAATACCATACCAGGGTTGACCAGTTCATTTTTATTTAAAAATTCCCAGGATCGTTTCTGATAAACTTTCTTCGCAGATTTTTGACTAAGGTTATTTATATCCAGTAAATCTGGAGAACGCTCGCTGAATAGCTCTTCATTCATAAAGAACGCTGCACCTGTACTAAAAAATTCCAGTGATCGATTTTCAGCATCAGTAAACATAACACTGACTACACCGTCGGAATTTTCATCTATACCCTTCTCTTGTGCATCAAAATCAAATACCTGAGCAAGATGATTTTTACCTGGATCAATTTCTTTAGGCTCTATCCCTTGAACTTGGTATACCGGCAATACCGAAGGCACCTGTGGCATTTCTGCCAATACTTTAAACTCAGGATTGACCTTAATATTTGGAACATCTTTCGGTATTTCTTTTTTTACCTCATTGCCGTCAAATCGATAAACATCTGAGTCTTCCGCCGCATTTACCTGCGATACACTCAAAGCAAAACCAACTGCAACCATTTTCATTATTAATAATTTCATTTTTACTATCCTTCATTTTCCATTAATTAATTAGCTACTGAATAATTTAAAACTCCATTTATTGGATTTAATCTGTACTCCAAGTGGCGTAATAAAGCGTGGTGGGGTTATCAGGGTCAGCACTGGTATAACCAAAGCCCCAGAGGTGATCATCATAAGTATTGGTAGTAGCATTATCTGCACGCATATAGGCAGCAGTAGTATCATTTTCAGAGATAATAGTGGCTTTTACCCACGCACTTTTTACCCTCCAACTATGCTTCATAGCGTATTTGGCAAAATCTTCACCCCGAGAATCCTTGTCGAAGGTATTCGTACTATAACCAAGAACATAATGAAGCCCTTCAAAAACGGGCCATCCCCAGCGGTTCCACTTTCCAGCGCTATCTTTAAGCACTTGGCAGGCATCCATAATTAACCACTCCAAGTCTTTATCACCTAGCGTTGACTCATTATAGTGGGCCTGTAAATCCGATTGATTGACCCCAAAATAAATTCCATCTTTATTTCCATGGCCGGCAAACAGCGCCAGATCCACATCATCAATCCATGAACTATCACTTCCGCCTAAGGCTGAATCTTTAAAATCCTTTTCCCAAGCTAGGTCATCTTTCCAACGAAAATCTGTTACCCATGTGGCACTATGCTTTGCAATAGCCGACTCGAATTTTTCACCCTCAGGAATAGTTTTTGGTAAATCAGGATTTGTTCCATTGTAATCTTCCACAGCTTCCCATGCGGCACAACGACCGTCACAATCGGCAAAGGAATAATTAATAGAAGAAAGAAGTGCCACCGAAATAGCACAAGTCACTTTTGAAACCGTTGAACTAAACATATTACGCTCCCGTGTAATAACTTACGAAAATTAAAATTTCTACGTATTTTCCACCGCCACTCCTTGACCCATATCTCCTTTTCACTTAGCCATGTGTATCCACCAAGATTGAGGTGCAATGTAATCAGTTCGAGATAACAAATGTTATAATTATGGAAAATTTTTAACGGTAAATTTTGCCTAGAGAATTGAGGCAACCAACTTGTTTATTAATACGACAAATTAACGGGTATTGGAAAATGAAAAGCAATATTTCGTAATAAAATACGAATAGTACTTAAAAAAATCGACAATCATCCTACCTATCAGTACCGATAACGTCTTAATATGGAAATTTTTTTAAAGGCAAACAGGAAAAAACACGGTGAAGAACAAAACTGGAGGGAAGCAGTATTACTTTTTGAGGACATAAATCAAAAAATAACACCGCTAAAAACACCTAAAAAGCCCCTTCCTTAATGTTGATACTAATCAATGTCGATACGGATTAGTACGGTTCTATAACGCAGATTCAGGCTACTCCGCATACCATTTTCCATTATTCAACCGTCGAACAAATAATTGCGAATGCCAATAATAGCGGTTTCCACCGGCGAACATGGTGCAATTGTATCGGCTTCGCCCCGAGGGTAACGCCCTGTTTGCTTGAATATGAACACTGCCACCACGCTTTTCTACCTTTATTGCTCCCTGACCGGAAGCAAAGCAATTTACACCTTCCATAACCTGAAAAATAGGTGAAATTAATTTAAGAATGGGCCGCTCAACCCCAATTGGTAATTCCGGGTTTTTTAGTGGCCTTCCATCTTCGTCAACAATTTGAATTTTAGCGGACGGGAAAGGTAAACTATTTACTTTTACATCAAAGTCACTCATATTTCCGTAATCCCCTCCAAGCGGGAACCGCGAAATTGGAATACGATTACTGAGTATTAAAACCGGGCCAGACTGTTGACCAAAGCTTACGTATCCGTTTTTTGTTAGTATATTTTGCAAATCCGTATCATATTCGCCATAGGGGTAGGCAAATAATTTATAACTTTTACCTATTTCTTTTTTAATTCTCTGTTCTGCAAATTCAATTTCTTTAAACCTTTCTTTATTCCATATTATTAAATCATCGTTACGTAAGTTGCGTATTAAATGTGGGTGACTGTCTGTATGGTTAGCAATATTGCCTCCTTTTTTGCTTATTTCACGCAATTGCTCCCAGCTCATAAAGTTAGGGTTTTTTCCATCATGCGCCTTACTATTTACAAACACAGTAAAAGGCCATTGCCGTTTTTTCAGTTCAGGAAAGGCGGTGTTGTAAACCGATTTATATCCATCGTCAAAAGTAATCACTGCCGTATGGTTCGGTAAAGTGTGTTTTTCTTGAAGCATTTTTTGTAATTTAACGGCACTAATAATATTAAATTTATTTTCTTCAAGATAGTGCAGATGTTGCTTAAATAACTCCGGCGAAATACTGGTGGATTTTGGCGTAGCATTACTGACATGATGGTATTGCAGCACCACAACTGACCAAGAGTTTGCACTCAATATCGCACATAAAAATAACGTGGCAATTTTATAACGCACTTTTCTACACCTTTTCAATTTATTAAGTAACAATTTATCAAGTAACAATATATCAAGTAACAATATAAACAGATTAATTGCGAACACCACCCAACCGAATAAAATCTTGAATATAGGCAAGTTGCTTATCCGCTTGGCGGTACACTAAATACAACTGCTTATGCACCCCAGCCTCGTTCAATCTAACGCCCTGGATAGCATAGTGTTCTATGTATTTTTGCAATAACCATTTTGGCAAGGTACAAACGCCTCGATTACAGACCACCAGTTGCAACATCACTTCAATGGTTTCAACAAGCTGTACACTTTTGGGTTCGCAGGCACCGGGGATAAGAAAGCGGGTAAAGACATCCAGCCTTGCCCTCTCCACGGGAAAACAAATCAAATTTTCATTGTTTAGGTCCCTCGGCAAAATATGCTTTTTACTCGCCAATCTATGCTCGGCTGAAGTCACCAAAACCAGCTCATAATCCATAACGGGTATATTGACCAGTTCGGGCTTATTAACCGGATCACTGGTGATAAGCACATCTATATTGGTATTCAACAAGGCTCCGAGGCCATCAAAACGAAATTCTTGTATCACATCCAGGTCCACTCTAGGCCATTTCGATAGAAAAGGCGTCACGACTGACATCAACCATTCGTAGCAGGGGTGGCACTCCATACCAATGCGTAGCTTTCCTTGCTTGCCTTCAGCAAAGGCTCTTAATGCTTCGTCAGCGGTACTCAATTCAGGCAGTAACCGTTTACTTAGCGCCAGTAAGTACTCACCTGCTTGAGTCAGTTCCACCCCCCTTCCCTTTTTCCGCCAGATATCCACCCCATAGTCATGTTCAAGTCTGCGAATGGCGTGCGAAAGTGCCGATTGCGTCAAGCACAGGTCATCCGCTGCTGCGGCAAGGCTACCTTTTATATCTAATGAGTGGACAATCTGTAAATGCTGACGATCTAACATAACAATCTCAATCTATGAATATATTTCATCAATTCTATTAAATAATTCAATTTTATTCATGCGTTAAGTGGCTTACATTGCCTCTATTAACTATCTGGAGGCAAATATGACAACTATTCACAACCTCGGCTTCCCCCGTATTGGGGACCAACGCCAGCTAAAATTTGCCTGCGAAGGCTATTGGCAGGGGGATATTACCAGTCAAAAACTCAAAAACACGGCAAAAGAATTACGCACACACAATTGGCAGTTACAGGTGGAAAAAGGCATTGATTGGGTTCCCGCCGGTGACTTTTCATTTTATGACCAAGTACTGGACACCAGTTTTTTACTGGGCAATATACCTGCGCGCTTTAAAACGTCCGATTCAATTTCCGAATTGGACCAGTATTTCCGCATTGCCCGTGGGTGCTCCCAAGATGGAGAACCTATTCAGGCAAGTGAAATGACAAAATGGTTTGATACCAATTACCATTATATTGTTCCCGAGTTCAGTGACGAAACAGAATTTTCTCTCAACGCCACACGATTACTCGCCCATATAGATGAGGCTCAATTGGCCGCACAGCAGGTTAAGCCTGTTATCTTGGGGCCTTTAAGTTACCTGTGGCTAGGAAAGGTAGTCTCTCAGGGAGGTAAAGAAAATAGACTCAAAAACAAATTGGAGTTACTCGATAAACTCATTCCCGTATACAAAGAACTGCTCAGCCAGTTAGCCGCAAAAGGTATTCAGTGGGTCCAGTTCGACGAACCTATTTTTACTCTGGACCTATCTTCCGAATGGCTGAACGCATTTGAGCGAACCTATCATCAACTACAGATTAGACCTCTGAATATATTGTTGGCAACTTACTTTGGCCCATTAAAAGAAAATTTGCGAACCGCGCTACAACTACCTGTCTCAGGTGTACATATAGATGCCGTAAGAGGTAAAGATGAGGTCAATCAAATTTTAGATTTAGTCTCCCCTCATAAGATATTATCTTTGGGGGTGATAGATGGACGCAATATTTGGAAATCCGATATTCAAGCAATAGCTCAGTGGCTAAAACCCGTAGCAGAAAAACTGGGCAATAGGCTTTGGCTGGCTCCAAGTTGCTCATTACTACACGTTCCCGTTGATCTAAATTTAGAAACCGAAATTAATGAGCCAATAAAAAATTGGTTGTCATTTGCGACTCAAAAACTTGAAGAGCTTTCGCTACTCAAGGCTTATCTCTGTGCGCTAACGTCCAACAAGGTATTAAGTGACAAAGATCAAATAGCGTTAAATAACAATATTGATGCGATTGCCTCTAGAAAAAATTCTAGCATTGTCTTAAATAAGCAGGTTAGAAATGCTGTCGATAATATTTCGACCCTCTATTCAAAACGTCATTCTGAATTTAAGATCAGACAAAAATTACAGGATAAAGAATTCAACCTTCCGTTATTTCCAACCACTACAATTGGCTCTTTTCCTCAAACTCAAAGTATACGTGTCGCCCGTAAACAATATAAACACGGTGAAATAAGCGAAGAAACCTATACTAACAAAATAAAATCTGAAATAACCACCGCAATTAAAGTTCAAGAAGATTTAGATATTGATGTTTTGGTGCATGGAGAAGCCGAGCGCAATGATATGGTAGAATACTTTGGAGAACAATTGGAAGGGTACGTATTTTCAAAATATGGCTGGGTTCAATCTTATGGTAGCCGGTGTGTGAAACCACCTATTATTTATGGCGACATTTACCGCTCAAAACCTATTACGGTGGAATGGAGCCAGTTTGCTCAATCGCTTACAAGTAGACCCGTTAAGGGAATGCTCACAGGCCCTATCACTATGCTGCAATGGGCATTTGTCCGCGATGATCAGCCAAGAAAAGAGACCGCCAAACAAATAGCCTTAGCGCTTAGAGAAGAGGTGATCGATTTAGAAGGCGCTGGGATTCGAATTATCCAAGTAGATGAACCCGCTATCCGCGAAGGTTTACCTTTGCGTAAAAGTGATTGGAAAGCGTATTTAGCCTGGGCCGTAGAATCCTTTAAAATCGCTACCTGTGGCATTAATGATCAAACCCAAATACATACTCATATGTGTTATTCAGAATTCAACGATATTATTAGCGCTGTCGCCGATTTGGATGCAGACGTTATTACTATCGAAACATCTCGCTCAAATATGGCTTTACTCGATGCGTTTGCAAATTTTAATTACCCGAACGATATTGGTCCGGGAGTCTATGATATTCACACCCCCAATATTCCAACACCGGAAAGTATCGTAATACAGTTAGAAAAAGCTCTGGAAGTTTTGCCTACCGAAAAACTTTGGATAAACCCAGACTGCGGACTGAAAACCCGACAGTGGCAGGAAGTCACTCCGGCACTGAAAAACATGGTATCGGCGGCTAAAAGTTTAAGAAACATAGCCAAAGAAAAGGTGAGTGCATAATAAAAAAGGCTAAAATACATTAGAACCTGTTCAAACGGGCTGTTTTAACAGACCGTTTGAACTAAGTTTTTCCATAATTTCAACTCTATCCTTCCTGTGAATGGCCTTTTCTTTATACAATCTAATACCACATTACTCGCATCACACGAGAAATTCGATATTTCTCTTAAATCAGCATAATCGATCTCGGTTTTGTCAACAAACCACAGAATACAAGCTCTGTATACTATCTGGAATTGAGTAATAAAAACGAGATAGAAGAAGAAAATCTACCGCTATTATTGTCGCGGTTCAAAGTTGATGCTAGGACTAATTTGAATGATGACTGTTAATAACCTCTAGTAAAAATCTGTATTTTTTTGACACATATCAATGCACCTTTAACTAAAAACAATAAAGTGACTGATCGTTTTCCTGGAAATAAGTCTTTTTGATTTAAAACAAAGCCTTTTCCCTCAACTTCTACAAGGAGATTGGAGTGTGAATACTAAGAAAGTAACTATTGTTATCTCTCCCCGAGATAGGTTCAGCGGGCTAGCAGATTGCATTGACAATGTCTACGAACATACTGATGAGTCGCAATTTGATCTCATTATTGCGAATTTAGGTTATCCAAAAAAAGAAATACAAGAAGCAAAAAATCGTATAGCCAATAAAAACAATGCTCGAATCATATCCTATGAATTGATGATTCCAATGGAAGGTTTACGCAGAGTCAGAGAGGAAATACACACACCCTTCACCTTCTTATTAGATAACGATTCTCGCGTTTCGCCCAATTGGTTGCCACCATTGATTGAGACGGGAGAGTCAACAGGTGCTGCGGTTATATCCCCCCTAACGCTAGAAAAAGATGGGGTGGATGGAGCCTATACCCGCAACCATATTTATACTGTGGAAATTCGAATCGTTAAAATAAAAAATGAGCATTATTTAATAGAACACAAACCTTATCGCAGAGAACTCCCAGAAAATATTCCCAAAGAAACTGTACCCACTCAGGCGTTTGAACTCCACGGAGTCATGTTTCGCACCCAAGTATTAAAAGAAATTGAGTTGCCTCATATGACTATTCGTGAACATTTGGATATTGGTATGCAGTTAAAAGCAAAAGGCGAGTTACTTTTCGCCGAACCACGTTCAATTATCTATTTTGATAACCTTGGTAGCAGAGCAAAATTAAACGATCTACAGTATTTTAATTTACGCTGGAATAGAAGCATAGGGGAAGCTTCACACAAGCTTTTTGAAAAACGGTGGGGATATAAATGGTATGCAGAGCAATCGGTTTACTTTTGGTGTATTAGGCGCAGGCTCTATATCTATCTGCGTTGGGCCTATATTCCTATTCCCATTGCCAATCTATTAGACAGAGTGATTAGCAGCCTAAGAAGACGATTATTTCCCATTTGGGACCCACTGAAAAACCCTGTTGAATTATCGTCACAACTGTATGATGAATATGAATACAACAAACCTCTTCAGCTTGATCACGTTACACATCTGTGATCCAAAAGAAGCTACTTATCTAGGTAATTATATATTCGCTAAGTAGCTTCTCAGCACGGTTAAAAATTACCGTTAAAAAACTATTTAAAAAAACGATTTTCCGGCAACCCAGGCACGCTTACTCTTACCTTGAAAACGGCGCCTGAGTTTGGAAATTCTTTTAGCTCTTCGTCTGAACGGTTGCCTACACTGGTGATAAATAATGTTTTTAAGTCTTCTCCACCAAAGGCAACCATGGTTGGGCACTTAGCTGGAACTTGAATTTCTTCAACAATATCACCTTGCGGGTTTAACCTTGCAATGCGCCCCCCCTCATATAAAGCAGTCCAGTAATAACCGTCGGCATCTACCGCAGCACCATCTGGCCGCCCATTACCTAGTGGAAACTGATGAAATACACGAGTATTAGAAACCTCACCTGTTTCCAAGTCGTAATCCGATGCAAAAATAATATGTTTAGGTGTATCCGAATGATAGAAGGTTTGGTTGTCCGGGCTAAACCCAGCGCCATTAGACGTTAGCAGACCTTCAATCAGCTTTGTCGCTTTTAAATTTGTATCCAAGCGCCAAAAATTTGCACCGTCATGGTCTTTAGGCGGGTAGACACTTCCCGCAATAAATCTACCTTTAGCATCACAACGCCCATCGTTAAAACGATTTTTATCCAATTCAGACTCTGGGTCACAAATAGGGTGAAGTTCTGTGTGCCAGCCATCAAGTAAATGAAAGCCTGAGCGTAAGCCAACAATAAAACCCTTATCAGGGCGAAGACTAAAACACCCAATTTCTTCGTCAAACTGTATAAAGTCATCGGTTCCAGTTACGGGATCAAACCTATGTAGCTGACCCTCGTTGATATCAACCCAATACAGTAATTGATTTTTTTCGTCCCAACGCGGACACTCCCCCAAGTTCGCTTTCACAGCAAGTGCAACTTCAACATCACTCCCTTTAATGTTGTTCACTTGCCCGTTACCCTCTATTCCGCTGTTCATATAATTAAGACCTACCCGATAAGTTAAGGTTTGATGGTTAGAATTTGATAGCTAAAGTTAATGGCTAAGTTAATAGCTAAAACCTAATTTAAAAATGGCACACAGATTCAATTTGACTGACGATAGAACGAAACAAGCAACAGCGCCAAACAGACAATACTAGCATACATGACCCAATCACTTCCAAATAACAAAAGAAGAGGAGTTTATTGCAGTCGCTCGGTATAGCGATTAAATTGTGGGCGAAGATACTCCATTTGATCGTAGCGGATACGGTCACTATTAATAAGCGCCAGATATTCTGAAGGGTTAGGTCGATAGGGTAAGGCAATCAATTCCATATTAATTTCGCTAAGTAACCAATTCTCTTTTCTTTGATTGCATCGCTTACAGGCAGCCACTACGTTTTCCCATTTATCTCTCCCTCCTCGACTACTGGGTTGAACATGGTCCCGCGATAATTGAGTAACATCAAAATAATTTCCACAATACAAGCATTGAAAATGGTCGCGCGCAAAAAGCCCTTGGTTTGTTAATAGTGGATTTTTTCTAACGGGTGTTAACCTTTCGCCACCGCAGGCAATAATTGCAGGTACATCTAACAACGTTTGCATTCCTGTTATTCGTGAATGCCCTCCCCGCGCTGTTTTGGCAATACCACCCAAGGTCCAGCCCACTAAATCACGCGCATACAAACAGGTAGCTTGCCTCCAATTCAACCATTCAATAGGTTGGCCAGCAATATTTAGTCTCAATATTCGCGCTTCCATTATTTATTCCAATTTTAATAAATTTAAAGCGCAACCTTCACACCTACAAATTTGTGTAGAAAATCAGAGCACATAGATTTACCTTAATTAATCCATTTACTATTTGGGTTTAATTTAAGTAATTCCTTAAAATTTATTCGACCATTTTTTATGGTACTGAGTAACACTAGGCTCAGAGCGAAATCCATAACGAAAAACCCCGCTATGGTAAACCAAGCGGGGTTTTAAAAATTGTCGATCAAGTTTTCTGTAGGGGGCAGTCGCCCTGGGAGCCGCAGGAATATACGACTTATGCATTTTTATGTGAGCGATATGCGATTCTTCTAAGTGTTTAAACGCATCCGTCACGTGATTGCTTAAATACTTGAAAACTACGTCCTCCTGAAAAGCAGTAGGTATGTTTTTATACTATGCCAATCAGGGTTAGAGTCAAGTATTAAATCCTATTAATACGCTTTTTTAAAATTAGTTTCACATGAAAATATCTTTTTTAAACAAATTAGTAATAAAAATTAGACTGAATTAAAACCAACTGTTCACACAAAAAACGTTTCTACAACATTTTGCAATAAGAAAGAACATGAGGACAATTGGCAGACAAAAAAAACGCCGCTCGGCTTAACCTAACGGCGAACTCACAGGATTTAACCATAATCCCTATAGTAAAGTGGCAGAAGTCTGTTTTCCTCTTTGCCTTCGTCCTTGCTTGCCTCCATGGCAGTAGCTATTTTAAAGATTTTAGCTTTAGGAACTAGTCGCAATTTTCGCAGATACTTGTAGGTAATCTCTTACAAAAATACAAAATATGGGTTTTAGCAGCAAACAATTATACTCTTAACGATTACGCTCTTTCAGTTGGTTATTCTGCATCCGAACCATATGCTGGATAAGCTTTTCCTGAGAGGCCGGTTTCATTCCATAAAAGTCAACTCGCCAATAATAGGGAAGCTCATCACTATCTTGTTTGTCACAATGAATAACTCGACCAAAGGTAATAATCGTAAGGTCGTTAGGGTATAAACGCAGCTCCAGGCGTAACCGATTACCCACCTCAGCAGCTTCGTCATTACCAAAAGCTATGCCGCAGGCACTGATATTAGCCTCCCTCACCTTTTGAGCCAGCCGATCCACAAGGTGCGCATCCAAAGAGAGCTGGTTAACGACTCTTTCCAACTTCTGGTTAAACAGCATAATAATTTCAGCAACTTCAGGGTTTTTGTTTGTCAGTGAGGTCAGCAGCGTATTTATTTTCTCGTCTATTTCGCCAACTTGAAGCAAAACATTTGGAGCAAACTCCCCGCCTTTTGTCTCATGGTCCGTGCCACCCTCAATAAACTGGTAGGAGATCCCCACAGCCTCTGTTATACGAAAATATCGACGTCGCTCTTTACTCATGTTTTATGCCACTCTGCTTCGCTTTACTCTATATATCAAAATACTTCTTCCGGTTCTAAATCAAAAAGGTACTCGGGTTCTAGGTCAAGCTCCCTAAGAATATCCGCACCTTGTTCATCCTCTTTAAGAAGTCTTAAATCTTCTTCTTCCAGCTCATTCTCTACCCCTTGTTTAATCAATATCTCTACCCTGCGATTGATAGATCGATTTTTAGCCGAAGTATTAGGCACAAGAGGTTTGGTATCGGCAAAACCCGTCACTTCAAACCTCTTGCGAGAAACATCGCCGCCTTTCATTAGCTCGTATGCGACAGATGACGAGCGCATTGCAGACAAATCCCAGTTGGAACGAAAGGTTCGGGTATTAATTGGAATATCATCTGTGTGCCCCTGTACGGCAATGGCCCCTTTCTTTAAGGCCAATACCGACCTTACCTCTCTCATAACATCTTTATACTCCGCAGACATTTCCGCAGCCCCTGAAATAAACGACCCCTTTTCACGTATTCGAATAATGATCATTCGACCGCGAGTTTCCACCTCAACCTGTCCTTGAGCTATCTGATCATTTAGGGCTCCAGCCAACTCATAAGCGTCATTTTCAGTCTGCTTCAGAAGCTCCTGTAGTTTTTGCACAATCTTTATTTTAATTCCCGCTTGAGCACCTTCGTCCCCCTGCTCAACGGTATATTCTTCAGCGCAGTCAACATCCAAAGACATTTCTGTAATATCTTTGGTGTGCTGCCAAATCTCGTTAATCGGGGTAGGTTCGGGTCTGCCAGGGCTAAATTCACGGGCAATGATGCTGGTGCCCCTGGGAATATCCATGACGTTAAGGCGATTTTGCACCCCAAACGCTTGGGCCATTGAGCCCGCTAAGCGCTTGAATTTCATGGCATCCATTTCGGAAAAAGACAAAAGTAGAACGAAGAAGCACATAAGCAGAGACATTAAGTCTGCAAAGGTTCCCATCCAACCTGGCAACCCTGGTACACAGTCGCACTTGTGTTCGTCGTCGTCACTCATAAGCTTTTTATCTGCCCCCTAAGCATCTTCGATTTCACGCGAACTTTCCGGCAGATAGTTACGTAACATTGAATCGATCACTCGTGGGTTTTGCCCACCCTGAATCGCTAAGAGGGCGTCAATAACAAGGCTTTTGATCATGGCCTCCTCTGTCGCCCTCAGGCTCAATTTATCCGCTATCGGACCACACATAGCATTGGCGATAATCGCTCCGTACAGTGTGGTTAACAGCGCAACAGCCATGGCCGGGCCAATTGCTTTGGGGTCATCCATATTGGCCAACATGGCCACCAAGCCAATCAGTGTTCCAATCATTCCCATGGCCGGAGCCATATCTGCCATGGCTGAAAAAATAGAGGAACCGATATTATGTCTTTCGACGGCTTGAGATTTATCTTTAGAAAGGATGGATTTCACAATATCTGGGTCGTGGCCATCCACAAGTAACTGGATACCTTTTTGCAGAAAGTCACTGCTCACTTCTTTCCCTTCAAGTGAGAGTAATCCTCCCTTCCTAGCTTCGTCCGCCAAACCAACAATTTCATCAATAAGTTCATTGATGTCTGGCAACTTATTTTTAAAGCTTTTACCTGCAATCTTTATTGCCCCAAGAAATTGTCCTAGTCCATATTTAGCCATCACTGCAAAAACTGTCCCCCCAACCACAATAACAAGTGAGGGTACGTTAACAAACATCCCCAATTCACCACTCATTATCATTGCGATGATAATGAGTGCCAAAGCCCCGATCAGGCCGACTAAGGTAGCTAAATCCACAAATTCATCCTCTGTCCCAAATGATTGGGCGCCTATCGTCGTTAATACCCATGCCATTAACCCCCATACCATTAACATTGGGAGACTGCTTGGCGCTAAGCCAAAGCTTCTGGGCAAGAGTTTCTAGACAAGGCAAATTTCTAATACTTGTTCATTTAGTCTAGACACAAATTGCCTAAAACGACGACCAAAATAGATATTTAGGTTATGACGTGATCAATACATCCGGCATAGAGAAAACAGGATTTCTAGCATGGTTATGATAATTTTTACCATTGTTATCCTATCTGCATTGACCTTGTAACAACCCTTAGGTACTTTAGTGTCACATTCAAATCACTAATTGACAAGAAACCAATATGGGACATGTTGTTAAATCGACCCCGTGGTGCGATATTGATATTAATACGACCACAGGTCATGTACTACTACAACAAAAGTGGAATTACAGTTGGCTCTTGGCTTCCCGGCCTATCTGCATGGACAGCGTCAGAAAAAACAAACTTTCATAACCGTGCTGATAGTCATATTTGGGCAGCGTGGTCAAACCGAGCAACCTTGGGTGTATCGGGTTTTTCCAGCTTTGCAGCAAAACTTTGCAGCAAAACATAGTTCAGCCGGAGTTTCGATTAACTTAGATATTCGTAGAGTCACAGCAAAAGAACATTGGCGAGTCCATGTGATGAAGATAACCCCGTCTTCTTTTAGAAGGAGTAATATTTTGTGGGCTACAAGAACAATTAACCTGGATACCAATGATTTTAATACTAGAACTAATTGTGTAGGAACGTCCCGGATTTGTCGTAGTCAAGTACCTGTCGCTCATGAATTCGGACATGCTGTCGGAAATACGGCTGTTTTGGCGCGTGGAGATGAGTATCAAACTTCGAGTCCACATGTTAATGATCATGCAAGCATCATGAATATAGGCAGCCAACTTCGAGATAGACATTTCCAGACAATCATTGACGAGCTAAACAAGATGATCCCAGGAACAACTTTCTCAGTAAGAAATATTCGCTAAAGTTCCATAATGGTTTATTCATAGTGAGCCTCATACATGAAAATTTTTGGTAATAATTATTTTAATTTAGTATTTGTCTCGTTATTTCTTTATAGCTTTGTCGCATGTTCTAATACAGATGATCAAACTCACAATATCAGCAATACAGAATGCATAAGCCCAGTATTGAAGCCAGAATGGTTGGGCAAAACGTTGCAGGAAGCAAAACAAATACTGTCCGAGCCTGTAAAAGAGGAAAGCTTCTCTATGGGTGATGTTGTAATAAATGAATTTCGGGGTAATCTGGATGTTTTATTGCCACGTTCAATCTCTGAAAATAATTCTATTAAAGTTAAAGAAGTATATTGGTTGAATGACGATTGCTACCTCACAATCTGGTTTAAGCAGACAGGAAATAAATGGATAGCTATAGATACCGTCTATTGGCATAAAAATACCGATTTCTGAGTAGATAGAAGCTAACAAAAAAAGTAATCGTGTTTTTTCTAGTGGAATTTTGCGAAAATTAGCGTTCTATTCAACAGTATTGGCTATGAATTCTCAAGCAGACATTGGTAGAATGCGAACGAAGGGTAGTTAATCGCCCTTTGCGGTCATTCCTGACTATCTTAAATTATCAATATGCTTTGCCGGTAACGGCGAGGATACTTTGGTAAAACATGTACACGACATAATTAAACGTTGGTATAGAATAGATGATGAACAAATAAAAATGTTTCACATTACACTAACCTACAGACCAATAAAAAAGATGCATATTTACTTTCGACCTACTTGATTGGTATGGGCTACCTGGGGAAATACGTTGTGAGTAGTGATAATTCAGCAGTAAAGGGTTTCGAGCAATCTTTAGAGGCGCTAGAAACAATCGTCACGTCACTTGAATCTGGTGACTTAAGCCTGGAAGATTCCCTTCAAGTATTTGAGCAAGGCATTAAGCTCACCCGCCACTGTCAATCGGCTCTGGAGCGTGCAGAACAAAAAGTCCAGCAGCTTACTGAGCAGAACCAAATTGAACCGTTGAGCCGGGAACCGGACTAAACAAAAACTCATTTAATACCCACACATAGGGCTACTTAACCTGCTACATTGACCTGCGCCAAATTTCTATCGATAAAAAGACCCTCTCTAAATGCACTCAAACCTGCAAGAATTTATCCACTTTTACCAACAGCACGTCAACCAGCTATTAAAAGGGCACCTCACGAAGTATGGCCACCACAGCCATCGACAACTTGCCGAAGCCATGAAATATGGGCTGTTGATGGGGGGCAAAAGAATCCGCCCGCTATTGGTATATGCCTCCGCCCAAGCCGTGTCCCAGGTAAGCCCCGCAACAGACACTTTGGCCTGCGCCATTGAAGCCATCCACGCTTATAGCTTGATTCACGATGATCTACCGGCGATGGATAACGACGATTTGCGCCGAGGCCAACCTACTTGCCATATTGCCTTTGATGAAGCGACAGCAATATTGGCAGGCGACGCCTTACAGACTATGGCGTTCGAATTGGTTTCGTCAATTTCGACGATGCCTCCTAGCGCTGCCCTTAAAGCACTGGGAGTACTTGCTCAAGCCTCAGGCGCACGCGGAATGGTACTGGGCCAAGCGATTGATTTGCACTCAGTGGACAGACAAGTGCCCTTGGCCGAACTCGAAGATATGCATAATCACAAGACGGGAGCGCTAATCGAAGCAGCGGTCAAGCTTGGCGCCTTATCAGCCAATGCAAACGAGACCCATACCAAGTCTCTGTGCCAGTATGCCAGGGCTATAGGGCTAGCTTTCCAAGTTCAGGACGATATTTTGGATGTTATTTCCGATACCGAAACTCTCGGCAAAACCCAAGGCGCAGATGCGGAACTAAACAAACCTACCTATGTTTCTCTTTTGGGCCTTAAAGGTGCTCAGGGCAAAGCCAAAGAACTGATTGAAATGGCACATAAAGCGTTATCCGACTTCGGTAATTCAGCTAAAACCTTGCACGACTTAGCGGATTACACTATCGAACGTAATCACTGATGCTCCACACAGAAAAGTCAGGAGGAAAACCCAACCCGAAGCCCACTTTGGTGACGTAAAATAAGAGCCGAGCAATACTAAATGGCACGTTTTTAAACATAAGCCCCTTCCGTTGAAATGAGGAGGGCTAGAGGTATCTTTTCCTCCTACCACCTTGTCAGTCATTCATGTAGAGTAGCGGCATTCTCAGTGCCTTTGTTCAAGAAGGAATTGACTCCAACAATGATAATTCAATGGGTATTAGCAGACCTTACACAAAATATTCACCAATATGTGTTCCAATAGACAGATGAAGCGATTGAACCCGCCTTATCCCACTGAGATAATTCGCTTTTACAACTCACCATCTCAATAACTTATTTACTGCTCACAACCCAAGGCTTCCTGTGACAAATTCTTCTTACCTTAACGAGATTAAATGGACAGCAGACGGGCTGGTACCCGCTATTGCCCAGGATGCGAATACTGGCCGAATTTTGATGATGGCATGGATGAACCGCGAATCACTGGAACTCACAGTGAAAGAGAAGGTGGCCGTCTACTGGTCCCGCTCACGCAACAAAATATGGCGAAAAGGCGAAAGCTCCGGCCATATACAAACAGTCAACGCTATTCGCTTAGACTGTGATGCGGACGTATTGATTTTAGACGTCGAACAATTGGCAGGCATCGCGTGTCACACTGGCCGTGAATCCTGTTTCTATCGCACCCTGGATACCAACAACAATTGGGTTATTCAGGATGACGTCATTAAAGACCCAAAAGAGATCTATTCATGAGAGAAGTACTGGAAAAACTGACTGAAGTACTCGAAGAACGCAAAGTAAACGGCAATGCTGAACACTCCTATGTAGCCCAGCTCCACCAAAAAGGTCTAAATAAGATTCTTGAAAAAATAGGGGAAGAGAGTACCGAAACCATTATTGCGGCAAAAGACGCAGAGCGTTCAGGTAAAAACGAGCTATTAATATGCGAAACCGCAGACCTCTGGTTTCATTCCATGGTTATGCTATCGTACCTAGGCACCAGTGCAGACGCTGTGTTAGAAGAGTTGGCTCAACGATTTGACTTGTCCGGCCTAGAAGAAAAAGCCTCTCGAACAAAGAACTAGGTTTCACTAACGTAGCAATATAGTAGTATTACACTACATACCTAAATTAACTAAGGATAAAACATGGGTCTCGGTGGCATAAGTATCTGGCAACTTCTAATTATTCTTGTCATTGTTCTTTTGTTGTTTGGAACAAAGCGATTAAAAGGCTTGGGCGGCGACCTGGGCGGAGCCATTAAGGGCTTTAAAAAAGCGCTCAAGGACGACAAGGATGAGCAAGAAAAAGTAGAGGCAGAAGCTGACACGGTTGACGCGACAACGGAAAACCCTCAAGAAGAAAATATCCGTTCTGACAAAACAAACGTCTAACGCCCGTGTTTGATATTGGCTTTCTTGAAATTCTGGTCATAGCGGTTGTTGGCCTGCTGGTCATTGGTCCAAACCAGCTCCCTGGAGCAATCCGAAGCGGCGCGCTTTGGTTTGGTCGTATTCGCAGGTCTATTCGAAATGCGCGTGCTGAAATCGAGCAGCAAATTGGTGCCGATGAAATCCGACGAGAAATACATAACGAAGATGTATTGCACCGATTAAACGAACTTAAAACAGCCAAAGAGCGTATAGAACAAAAGGTTCAAGAATCGACTCAAGAATCCATCGACGATTTTGAAGCCCACTCACACGGCCCCAGTCATCGTCCCGAAGACAGTCACCCTCCCTGCGAGTGGGAGGAAGAAACCCCATCTGCGCCAACCGCACCCTCATCAACTGAAAACCACTCAAAGGCAGATTAATACCACTCATGCCACAATTTGAAGAAGAACAAGATACCCAGCCTTTAGTGCAGCACCTTATAGAGCTACGTACGAGGCTTATTTATAGCCTTATATCTGTTGTTGTGGTTTTTATTCCACTGTTTTCTTTTTCAAATGAAGTATATGAGTTTATTGCTGCACCACTGCAAAGATATATGGGTGACGGAAGTACCATGATCGCTACTGACGTAGCCTCTCCATTTCTCGCACCATTCAAGCTCACGCTTTTTGCTGCTGTGATACTGTCAATACCCTTTATTTTTTACCAGGTATGGTTGTTTATCGCTCCCGCGCTTTACCGAAATGAAAAGCACCTTGCCTTACCTCTCAGTGTATCCAGTGTATTGCTTTTTTATACTGGAATGGCCTTTGCCTACTTTGCTGTATTCCCACTGGTATTTGGTTTCTTTACATCGGTCGGCCCAAATAGCGTATCGGTTATGACCGATATTAGTAGTTATCTAAATTTTGTATTAAAACTATTTTTTGCCTTTGGCATTGCTTTTGAAATTCCTATTGCCACCATTTTATTCATCTCAGCCGGTTTTATTTCACCTGCTGGCATGGCCAAAAAACGACCTTATGTTATTGTCATATGCTTTATTTTCGGAATGCTTCTTACCCCACCGGATATTATCTCTCAGCTTTTATTAGCTTTGCCTATGTGGCTATTATTTGAGATTGGCATCTTCTTTGGCCGCTGGGTCACCCCCGCGTCGAATGAGCAGACCCAAGACCAACAAAGTTAACTTTTCTATTTTAAACTGCTGGCTCTTCATCTACAGCCACAATACTTCCGTCACCTTTACCTCTTCTTTTTAAAGCCCTAGATATTTTACTTCCCAATAAATATAAACTCGGCACTAAAAGCAGAGTCACAAAGGTGGCAAACATCACCCCAAAAGACAAAGAGATAACCATAGGAATCAAAAATCGAGCCTGAACACTTTGCTCAAACATAATCGGCATTAAACCAACAAAGGTGGTTAATGAGGTAAGAATAATTGGGCGGAAACGGTCTTTTGCTGCTTGGTACACGGCATTATAAGTCTGCTTACCCTGTTGCCTAAGTTGACTAATTCTATCCAACAAGACTAAATTGTCGTTCACCACCACCCCAGCGCAGGCCACAAACCCCAGAATAGAGAGCATACTCACTTCTCTACCCATAATTAAATGACCGATAACAGCCCCCATAAAGCCAAAGGGCACAGCGGTAAGTACCAGTATGGGCTTGCCATAAGAACCAAAGGCAATGGCCATCAATACATAGATAACAATTATTGCGATAATAAAATTAAATAAAATAGATGACATAAATTCGTTCTGGTGTTTTACATTACCATCTAAAATCAACGCAAACCCAGGAAATTGACGTTTCCAGATTTCCATATTTCTTTTGATCAAATCAGACAAAATAACATTGGCATCTTCCCCAGGCGGAAGGTCTCCGGTAATAATAATGACACGTTTTCGATACATTCTTTTAATGGAGGTATATCCAGGAACCAATTTAATCTCAGCCACTTCTTCTAAGGGAATTTCATAACCGGCATTGGTTCGTATACGCATATCGTTAAGCTGGCTCAACCGACTGCGTTCATCTTTTGGGTATCTCACTAATACTCGAACATCCTCTTCGCCCAAGGGAATTCGCTGTACTTCCTCGCCATAAAACGCCTGTCGAACCTGTCGGGCCACATCTTGTAACTGAATACCCAAAGCTTCCGCATGGGGCTTAAGCGAAAGCGATACTTCATCACGCGCCGCTTGAACACTGGATTTCACATCGATAACCCCAGGGTAAGACGCCAGCGCCTTAGACACTGCCTGCGCAGCCTTTTCCTGATCTTGCCGCCTATTTGACGCGATACTGAGATTTAACCTAAAGGCTTCTCCCCTAGAATTAATGGTGTAGTCCAGCCGGTATTCCTCCGCTTCTGGAACTTTGCCAATTAATTCTCGCCACCTCTGATTTACCTGAGGTGTGGAGACTTCTCTAAATTCCGCATCCACTAATGCCAAATCAACATGAATATTAATTCCGTTGGCATAGGTACGAATATGCTCAATAAAATCCCCGCTGCCGTTGATCTCCAACATTTTGGGGTCTGATTTTAATTTCTCAGCAGCGTATTCAAACCGTTGAACAATGTCTTCTGTCACCGAAAAGGGCGAGCCCTCAGGTATTTTTGCCGATGCTGAAACAAAATCGCTGGCAACATTCGGCATAAAACTGGACTTCATCCAACCCGTTGTATAAACAGCGACGATTAAAAAGAAACCCAAGACAAACGTTAATACCGTTGCCCCCGAATGACGTAATACTTTTCTAAGCTGAGGCGCGTAAACCTTATCGACAAATTTCAACATGCCATCGGAGAATTTTTTTCGAACCCGTGTAAACTGATTCAAAAACTCAAATCGACTTTCTTTTTCCGGTCTCATATGCGCCAAGTGGTTTGGCAATATGTACATGCATTCAAAAAGTGAAAACAACAGGCAAAGAATAACGACCATAGGAATGGGATAGCTCATTACCCCCATAGGACCTGGAATAAATAACATAGGAGAGAAAAAAATAATGGTACTGATCACCGCAAAAAACACCGGCTTAGCCACCATTTTAGCCCCAGATGCCGCAGCCATATTATTTTTTATTCCACTCTGTTGGCGAGTATAGATATTTTCACCAACGATAATTGCATCATCCACCACAATACCCAGCACCATAATAAACGCGAATAGCGAAATCATATTGATACTGGCCCCAGTTAACGGCAATAACCAGAAAGCGCCCATAAAGGCCGTGGCAATGCCAATACATACCCACATAGCCAAGAGTGGCCTTAAAAAAAGCATTAAAACAATAAAGACCAGCAGTAAGCCCGTAAAGGCATTACTCATTAGCAGGCTCAAACGCCCTTTAAATAAGTTGGACCAATCTCGCCAAATAGAAATTGATACCCCTTCCGGCAAACGCGGGCGCTGTTCGTTAAGATAGGCTTTGACCTGATCCGTGGATTCAATAACATCCGGGTTATCGCTTACGGCTAGCTCAAGAAATACCGCTCTTTTACCATTAAAACGAGTACGAATATCCACTTCTTCAAAGCCGTCTTTTACCTCTGCAATATCCGCAATAATAATTTTACTTCCATCTTCATTTGCTCGAACAACAATATTTAAAAAATCTTGTTCGGAATAAGCTTGGTTTCGTGTTTGCACATGAATATCACCGTCCGGTGTGCGAATTATCCCTGCGGGTAAATTAAGGGACGCCCCACGGATTGCAGCGGCAACCTGATCAAAAGTAAGGTTGTAACGCCTCAGGTTGGATTCCGAAATTTCAATCGCCATCTCATTTTTTCGAGTACCCTCCAGATTAACCAGGGAAACTTTAGAGAGTAAAGACAGCTCATCCCTAAACTGTAAGCCTAATTTTTTTAATTCTTTTTCTGGCACATCCCCATATAGCGCCAAGCTCATTAATGGACTGCGTCCAATATACTTTCTGCTAGTGGGGCGTTCGACATTAGGAGGAAATGCAATAATCGAATCAACACGGCTTTTAATTTCGTTAAGAACAACATCTTCATCATAGCCTTCAATAATTTCTGCGGTGACACGCCCGTAGCCCTGTTTAGCTTCTGACGCAATTTCATCTATGCCATCTAAATCCGCTATCACTTCTTCTATTCGAATATTAATTTGCTGCTCAACTTCCGATGGCCCCGCACCAGGATAAACCATTGAAACTTCAACATAACGAGTAGACACGGTTGGAAATACTTCTTTATTTAACCCATTCAACCCCAAAATACTGGTAGCGCCGCCAGCAAAAATAATGATCATCATCAAGTTGGCTGCAACTGGGCTTTCGATAAACCACTGAATCACTCTGCCCATTTATTGCTCCTCTCCTGCGTCATCCCGTTTTTCAGCGCTTACCGTTAGGTTTTCTTTTATTTCGGAGTCACCAATCGGAGAGGGTTTCACTAAAGTACCTGGAGATAAAAAATTCTGGTTGTTTAAAACAACCCGTGAACCTAATTCAATATTCCCTTGAACCCAGCTAGTATGCTTATTTCGTTTTACAACATTGACCTCGACTTCAGAAATTTTGTTTTCACTGTCTAGAGTAAAAACACGATTTCGTCGGAAAACGGAACTGGAAGGCAATTCAATAATATTTTCAAGCTGCTTACCTTTAATCTTTGCATCCACAAATAACCCTACCATCAAAGACGGCTTAGTATTATGACCTTCACTGGCAAACGGATTCTGTATTTCAACTATGGCGTAATACATACGAGAACGGGTATCAATACTTGCTTCGGTACGTTTTATTACCCCCTCCCATTGATAACGCTCGCCACCCATTTTCGCTGAAATTTCAACTTCGGGAAAATGGTTCTCAGTCATTTTGCTGGCAGATTCGCCAGCCAAAGGCAAATTCACCAAAGCTAGCTGTCTATCCGTAAGAGGTAAGCGCACTTCAGCAATACGGGTATCGTAGACTCGGGCAATAGGGGTTCCAGGCATGATATATTGCCCTAGGTCAACATGCGCAGTTCGAATACGGCCAGAAAAGGGAACCGATATATTGGTTCTCTCTAAATTGAGTTCGGCACTGGAGACATCGGCTTTTGCCGCAGCTAACTGAGCATATGACGCAGCTAACTGAGGCTGGCGTAAGAAGAGTTGGTTAGCATCTTCGTTGCCCAGGTCTCTCCACTCTCTTTTTGCCTGCCTTACTCGCCCACGCTCTAGGGCCAAAGCCTGCTCGGCATTTGCCAATTGGGATTTCGCTTTTACCAACGCGAATTCATAATCACGCGGGTCTATTTTCACCAACGCCTGCCCTGCATGAAAAAATTCTCCTCCAACAAACTTGTCACCCACATCCACAATTTGCCCAGCAACTTGAGCCACTACATCGATTTCACGCTTTGGCTCAACCGTACCCTGAGTCATCACATCCACAGAGGCGGATAACATTTTTGCCTGAACAACAAAAACAACAGGCAGCGTGTCTGGTTCTGGAGAAAATGGCTTAGGCTTAGGGCTAAGCGCCACCACAAGAAATATGGCAATAACCCCAGGAACCAATATTTTTACCGCTAAAGGAATTCGAGCGATCGCACCATTAATGGCCATTTAACAACGTCTCCAATGGTTGTTTTTCATACTCTTTCTAAGTGTATCCCAGGAATAGGACTCACCAGAGTAAAAGTCTATCCCTATTCTACACAGACTTCGCATTCACATAGCAATTCAGTGGCTCAACGGAATCAACATTTGCTATATTGAGCCTAGCTTGCCCCCTCAAAGAAGAAAATTGCTTACTAAAGAGAAGAAAGGAAGAACCTATGGCCCGAACCTTCGTCAGAGTACTATGCATTGTATTAGCATTAGCGACGGCCTCGGCCTGTTCAATTAATACAATTCAGCATACCAAGGTTAAACCCACTAAAATTCAACGCGATGGAAAAGTAACCGTCGCTCGTAAAGCAACAGGGTTAACGGGTGGACGAGTAGGCTTTGGTCGCTTCCCAATTTTTGCTATCCCTGTTGTGCCTATTCGAATAGACGGCGACGAACGACTGCAAATAATGGCCAGTGTGCAAGCAGCGCTTCAAGCAGCCGGCTATAACGTTGATAAAAGCCGGGCATTTTCCGTTTTAGATGCCGCGCACATTAAAGTCCATGTTAACAAGCTTCGGTTTAACAATTATACCCCTTTGATTATTCCGTTAGTTCCTACCTGGGGTATTATCAAGGTTCACCTTCGACTGGAAGACAAAGATGGCGCGCTTATTTGGGACAAAGAAATTGAGGGCCGAGGTTCATCGCTCAAATTCTGGGATGGCTACAATTCCGCATCAAGAAAGGCCATGCACAGGCTTGTAAAAAATATGTCTGAATCCTTCGCTAGTGAAGAGTTTTATCAAGCATCGCAACGAATCAAAAGGTTTAATAATTTCAGCGAAGACGATGTAGAAATAAAAAGGATCGAAGCGGACCCGCCCTTTCAACAAGCAGAGCCATAATTCACCACAATTAATCGCAGTTAAACATAAGTTAGCCCCAAGCCCGCCAATTCTGATTGGTTCAATAGCAATTAATTTCTTACATATTGCTATTCAATCGATACAGGCCGGGCAACATGATCTTCTTTCAGCAGATAACCAATAAAGGCGTTTTCTCCAAACGCCGAATACCTAAGCACCTTATTCTTCCATATTCTAAAACTAGGCGTACCTCCAAAAAGAAGAGCACCGCCAAAACGAAGAGTACCATCAAAACTAAGAATACCACCCGTTCAAAAAAATTAGGCTTGGGCTGGGTTACGGCAGCTATTTCACTTCTTTGCTTGAGTCTATTTATTTCATCTCAAGCAAGGTCTGATGAAACTCAAGCAGGACGACTGCGCTTTTTATCGAGTAACTCTTCCCTACAGGCGGCAAGCCCATCTTCCCTCCATTTGAAAACGGAAGTCGAAGCTAACATTAGTGGAATGTTTGCCAAGGTCTTGGTGACTCAAGCATTTAAAAACCCAACGGATGAATGGCAGGAGGGGGTATATACCTTCCCTCTCCCAGAGAATTCAGCAATCACCCATATGGAAATGAACGTTGGGGAGTCAATTATTATCGGCAAGATTAAGGAAAAAACACTTGCTGAAAAAATATATCAGCAAGCAAAATTATCGGGTAAAAAAACGGCGTTGACAACGCAGCAACGCAGCAACTTATTCACCCAAAAAATTGCCAATATTCCCCCGCAAAGCGCCATTGTTATACAGCTCCGTTTTCTACAGCCACTGGAGTTTAATTTAGGTTCGTTCAATTGGCGTTTCCCCATGACGCTTACCCCTAGGTATATACCAGGTACCCCTCGCTTACCCGGCGAACTTGACAATGTATTAGAACCTGAAAATTTAAACCTAGACAATAATTTAAACCTAGACAATAATTTAAACCTAGACAATAATTTAAACCTAGACAATAGTTTAAACCTAGACAATCACGCTGCAATTGAAAACATTAATACTAAACATACCCATATTAATACCAATGTATTCGGATGGGCAATACCCACTATTCAAGTGCCCGATGCGGATAAAATCACACCGCCAATGACTCTAAGCAAACCTAATTCTTTACAAAACCCTATATCCATAAAAATACATTTAAACAGTGGATTAAACAATTTAACTGTTCGCTCGGTTTATCATAATATTACTATAAATGAAAAAAACGGAGAACACTCTATTCTTTTACAGAATTCTTGGGAAGAGATGGACCAGGATTTTGTGCTTCAGTGGACATCCGAAAACACGCTACCCGAAGCCGCCGTTTTTAGTGAAACAGTCGATAATGAATACTATGCCATGGTGATGCTGCTTCCTCCACACCATCGCTCTGATCATTCAGCAATAGACCGAGACATTGTTTTTATTATTGATACTTCAGGCTCTATGCAAGGAACCTCCATACGCCAAGCAAAACAAAGCTTGGACTATGCGTTAGATCGCCTGAACCCTGGTGACAGATTTAATATTATTGAATTTAATTCAAACTTTAGCCCACTGTATTACAGCCTAACACAGGCCACTCCCGAAGCTATCTATAAAGCTCGCCAATGGGTAAAAAATCTAAACGCCAACGGTGGAACAGAAATGCTTCCCGCATTAAATTACGCACTCGATCAGTTTTCCAAAAATAATCGCCTTCAACAAACCGTCTTTATCACTGATGGAGCCGTGGGAAACGAAACCGAACTCTTTGCGACTATTCACAATAATCTTAACAATACTCGACTCTTTACTGTCGGAATTGGTTCTGCACCAAATAGTTTTTTTATGCGAAAGGCATCGGAGTTTGGCAGAGGAAGTTTTACTTATATCGGTTCACCATCGGAAGTGGAAAGTAAAATGCAGGCGCTTTTTTTAAAACTAGAAAGCGCTGCCGTACACGATATACACATTCAGTTTAATGGAGAAAATGAAATTTACCCCTCACCAATACCCGATGTGTATTTTGGCGAGCCTTTGCTTATTACCGCCAAAATCGAAAACATGCAAGGGCAACTTAAAATCGACGGTTCTACCGGAAGTTACCCTTGGTCTCGAACATTTAGTTTCGACGGGCTCGCCAATACCCAAGGCATTAGCAACCTCTGGGCAAGGTCTAAAGTTGAAGCCCTGGAAGATAAAAAAATACTAGGCGAAGACCCAAACCTTATTCGAGAAGAGGTGCTTGGTCTGGCACTTAAACACAAATTAGTAACACCCTATACTAGCTTTGTCGCGGTGGAGCAAAAAGTTAGTCGCTCGCCTATGGATAGCTTTCATTCAGCCCCCCTAGCACATACCCTACCCAAAGGGCAGACCATGCGTGCGGTGCCCTACCCACAAACGGCCACCACGGCAGAAGTAAGCTGGTGGTTGGGTTTATTCTCTGTACTAGGCTTAATCATCGTAAGGCTTTTACGACGTGATGATTAAAAGGTTGATAATGAAAAGACGACCAGCCTTAACAACACTTTTTTCTCTGGTGCTATGCGCGATTATCGCGCTCTGCTGGGGGAATACCGCGTATATATTGCTTAAAGCAAAACTCGCGCAATATTTAATTTCCAACGCTTGGAATCAAAGTTTGGCAACGGGAGAAAAGATAAAACCTTGGCCATGGGCAGATACTTGGCCTGTTGCTCGTTTGATTTCTACATCAACCCATACGCAGTTATTTGTTCTTGAAGGCGCATCGGGAACCTCTTTGGCATTTGGCCCAGGTAGGGTCTTACCAACATACGCAAATCTTACTACCATTATCGCAGGACATAGAGATACTCATTTTGCATTTCTAAAAAAAATAAAACCCGGTGATTTATTTATCCTTGAAGACAGCTCGGGGAAAAGAAAAACCTACCGAACCGAAAAAACACAGGTTGTTGATACAACCCAGGGGCAATGGCACTACGACCCATCACAAGATGAAATTCATTTAATCACCTGCTACCCATTTAACGCCACCCTTCCCGGTGGACCACTAAGGTATATCGTAGTTGCAAAACCTATTGACAATATACCTTCAAGCAATATACCTATAGCCAACAAAACCATAACCAATAAACCTATTTAACCTGTCTTGCCTTTTGTTTATCTCAAGGTCTGAATCAATATTTATCCTAATAACAGGTTACAATAGCGGCCCTATAAAATTTAACAGGCTCAAGGGATGCAAAACCTTCTTTTAATTGTTGCGTGTATGGCAATAGGGCAATTACTAAGACGCTTTAACTGTTTTCCAGACAATGCAGCCCACAGCCTAAACCTCTATGTTATTTATGTTTCACTTCCAGCATTAGTATTACTGCAAATACCCCGCCTGGATTTTAGCTGGCAAGCACTCATACCAGCCTTAGCCGCCTGGGTTTTACTCGGTGTATCAGCAGGAGCCACTTTTATTATCGCCAAAATGCTGAACTGGCCAAAAGCGGTGGAAGGCTGCTTGATGCTAGTGGTGCCGCTAGGCAATACCTCGTTCCTCGGTCTCCCCCTGTTAGAAGCAACATTGGGCAATCAATCTCTTCCTATTGGGCTTCTCTATGACCAGTTTGGCTCTTTTATTGCGTTGAGTACCTACGGGCTTTGGGTTTTGTCCTATTATTCCGGTGAAAAAACCTCTTCCAAACAAGCATTCGTAAAAGTGATAAGCTTTCCACCCTTTATATCTGTAGTAACGGCTTTGGCTCTACTGCCCTTCCAGTACCCAAACTGGCTGTTACCTTTACTGCAACGGCTTGGAGACACATTAGTACCAGTTGTTATAGTCGCCGTTGGGCTGCAATGGCAATTAAAACTTGATAAGGGGCATACCACCGCAATTGGCTATGCGCTGTGCATAAAACTGGTGGTGATGCCTATGCTCGCCCTAATCGCATTCCTCGCTTTAGGCAAGCTCAACTTAACGGCTAAAACCACTATTTTGCAAGCGGGGATGCCGGCCATGATCACTGCCGGGGCGCTGGCAGCCAGTCATAACCTAGCCCCAAGAATGGCTTCAGCTATTGTGGGTTATGGGGTATTGCTTAGCTTAATTTCTGTGCCGTTATGGCATTTAATCATCACTTTTTTGTCTTAGTTCTTATTACTGCAATTTCTAGGGTTATTACACTTACGCCTAACACTTAACCTGTTATCCTAAGCAAAAAAAAAGACCGCATAAATCAGGGTATTTATGAAAACAACACATATCATCTTCGCTTTATTATTGACCTACTCCACCACGGCAGCAGCGAACCCCAACCAAAAAATAACCGCGACAGGGCGATACCACCTTTCCGAAAAAGGTTACGAAACTAGCTGGCCTGGAGTCTACTTTGAAACCCATTTCTCAGGCACTCAAATTGGCGTAGAACTCAAAGGGGGGCACGACCACTACAATGTGGAAATTGACGACAAATTTATGCGCGTTATTTCAGACAAATCAGGCAATATTGAATGGTTTGAGGTGCCTAATGGAAAACACGCTATCCGTATTAGCAAGCGTACCGAATCCCACGATAAGAAAGCTATTTTCACAGGATTTGTGACAGGTAAAAACTCCACGCTTATCGCCCCTCCCCCCAAAAAAACACGGCAAATAGAAATTATTGGTGATTCGAACTTTGCTGGCCTAGGGTTAGAATCCCCTCAAAGAAAATGCACTCAAGAACAAGCTCGCCAGTACGCCAATGCGGATAAAACCTTTGGTGCCCTCACAGCCAAAGCCTTTAACGCCGACTACCACCTAAACGCATACTCTGGCCTGGGAATGGTGCGTAACTGGAAGGGTAACAACCCCAATGTCAATTACCGCGAGTTTTACAAAAAAACCTTAACCGATAACCCCAAAAGCCATTGGCAAAAACCCGACGACTGGAATCCAGAAATAATTTTAATTGGCCTGGGCTCCAATGACTTTTCCACACCCATTAATGAAGGCGAGAAATGGACAAACGCCACGCTTCACAGCGAATACAAAACCGCATATCAACACTTTTTAAAAAACCTACGTGAGCAATATGGCAAAGACAGCCTATTTATACTCGCCTCCCAACCTCTATCTGAAACCAATTATTTCGGTAATATGATTGCACAAATGGTAAAACAGCAAGAAAAAGCAGGCGATAGAAATATTATTCACTGGGAAATCTCAGATATGGAGTATACGGCTTGTTTTTGGCATTACTCCGAAGAGGATCATCACACTGCGGCAGGCCAACTGATAGAAATGATTAACGCACGCTGGGCAATGTAGTGAATGACTCCGAGGCCACTGAAGAACCAAAGACCAAAACAGTATCGCCTGTCAATCGCCTTAAGTATTTATAGGGGTTTTGCCGTTTCTTATTGTTTCCCTTTAACAGAATTTCGCTCACCAATAGACTTCTTCGCTTATAGCTATTAATTCAGATCGCCTACGCAGAGTAACTTTAATGCCTTTTTCGCAACGGTATCACCCAAAGTACTACCCCACCATTTAGTTTCATTTTTATATTTAAAAGCGGCAAATACTTGATTGCAAGGGCTTCCAATCACTACCTCAACCTTTTCATCTCCGACACTAAAACGAACGCCATTTAGCGTCTGATTTATACAGCGCTGGCGTATATTTGAATAGTTATTTTTATCCAACAAAATATTGGCTAATTGAAACGATTTTTCTCGATCTAAGTTTTTAAGCTTGCCAACGATAGGATAACCAACAATTCGATCTTTCCCGTTTAATGTCTTCTCTTGTGACTCTGCAACGCTGACAACCTCTAAGCTGCCAGTCTGTGCATTCTTATGATGCAGTAATGTAAATAAGGCATGATCATTGAGCGCGTCCTTTAGGCTGTTATCCTCTGCGTAACTATTCATTAGTTGAGTTAAGGTCAAAATTGCAATTAAGGAAACCCAAAAATTTGATTTATGCAAATTTCTCAAGATAGTCTCCCAACTGCTTAATCGATCCAAGAATAGCCGGATTATACTGAGGTTTAAAACCACATTTATCCGTTGCTTTTTCTGCTGCATGGGAAGCACCTCCAGGGGCTCCTGCGATATGGGCAAACTCATGTACAATAGTTGCAGCTACCATCCAATGGTTAGTCTTGTAGGCACCATGCCGAAATACATATATCCTTGTCATTGCTATGAGTCGCACCATAGAAGCCGTTAGCCAACGAAGGCGAATAGTTTATAAAAATTGTGTTATCCCGCCAAAAATGACGAAATGCTTTTCCTTTCGGGAGAGTTTTAAAATATTTATTACAAGGCCCTTGCAAATCAATTTTAGCATCAAGTTTATTAATAATATTGTAGGCGTCGGTAACTTTTTTCAATCTTGCTTTGTCGGTAGCTGCCACGCTAGGAAATACATTGTATTGAATCACCGAACCACCAGAGTAATGTTCAGTTTTGCTCGGGTGCCCTGCGCTAAGAATATTGATTTTAGCCACCTGTTATGTCCTTTAATAGTGAAGATAAAAATATTGTTAAAAACGTACCTGACGACAGGGCTGTAGAAAAACTCCAAACCTGCCCCGATTAACATTACCAACCCACTTCTACGTGAATTTGAATGGGTTTATTTTATAGTATAAAGCCACTCACTGCTGTCCCGTTAAAGAGAAATAAAAAGGTCTGATTCCGCAACAATTGATACAATGAGATTATCTAGAAAACACTATATCAATAGAGGGAATCAGACCATGGCGCATTGTAATACGATCCTGTCACAAATACTAAAATTTGTTCCGAGACATGAATTTGAGACCCTTGCCAAACAACATCATTCAGGCCGTGCCTTTCGTAAAGCCTCCCGCTGGTCTCAGTTTGTGTCACTGACTATGGGTCAATTGTCTGGACGACAGCTTGCGCGACATCGTGGAGAGTATGTCGGCGCAAGTGCATCGGCTGTACCATCTAGGCAGCGCCAAGTTGTCGCGCTCTAACCTGTCGCGCATCAATGAAGACAAACCTTATGCTCTGTACGAAGCGCTGTTTGGAAAACGACTCACTCGCTGCCAAGGCGTGGCACCTGATCATAATTTCAAGTTTAAAAACTCGCTGTATTCGCTGGATGCCTCAACTATCGACGTATGTTTGTCTGCGTTTCCTTGGGCTGACTTTCGCACCACCAAAGGAGCGGTAAAACTGCACGTCGGATTGAATCATGCAGGCTATTTACCTGAGTTTGTGACCATCACGGAAGGGAAGAAACACGACGTGACAGTGGGGAGAATGCTTAACTTTCCTAAGGGGAGCATTGTTGCGATTGATAAAGCGTACAATGATTATGCTTGGTATAAGCAATTGACCGATAAGGATATTTTCTTCGTCAGCCGGCTTAAAAGCAATGCAAAATACCGCATTATTAAACGCCGATCCGTGCTGAAAAACAAAGGTTTAACGTGCGATCAAACGATAGAGTTCACCGGCCCCCAGGTTTCCAAAAAATGCCCGATTCAATTACGACGGATAGGCTACAAAGATGCGAATACGGGTAAGCACTCTGTGTTTTTAACGAACAATGTCAAACTGGCAGCCAAGACGATTGCCGATATCTATAAAGCTCGGTGGCAAGTAGAGCTATTCTTTAAGTGGATAAAACAAAACCTGAAAATAAAATCGTTTGTTGGCACGAGCAAGAATGCTGTGATGACTCAAATATGGATAGCGATGTGCGTATACCTACTAATTGCATTTCTGACGTTTCAGTCAGCACTCACCAAAAAGTATGCAGCAATTATTGCGGTTACTACAGCTTAATTTGTTTGATAAACGTGACCTGATGGCACTGTTAAGGGGGGACCCGCCTGATGACGGATTGCCTGATGTTAATCAAATGAAGCTCATATGAAAGTTAACGGAACAGCAATGAAAGCCACTGTGTTATTCGCGTAGAAGCATCATTTATAGATTGAATTGCATACAATCCGATATTAACGAAACCGCATTTAGTTTTTCTACATCTTCAACATCAAGCCAAGCGACTATTTTAGGTTAAGCGGGGTTAAATGTTATTATCAATGGATTTGACCCCTATTTCACTTTTTAGCTTGGGGGGATATTCGTTCTTACTTGGTAGTTTTTGTTCTGCAAACCAATCACGGCAGCGTCTGATGCGCTAGAACGAGGACTATCTCCAGAGCGTAATATGGTTACTCCACCACCACCCCCGGTTTCAACTCGAGAAGGCAGTACACCATTAAAGAAGTTGAGTAATTCATCAACATCTGCCTGGGTAAAGCCCGTTCCTCGCGCACCTTCAGTCAAGGAGAATAGCTCCAGGTTTACCGGGTTCCATCCGCCAGCAGCAGAAAACGTTGAAATATCATGCTGTCCAGCCAAAAAGAGTTGAGAGAGGTTTGAATTGGTCATCAAACCTAGATCCCCAGTAATAGTATTTGCACCAGCAATATCAAAATACCTCAACTCGGTGTGCATGTCTTGGATATTCCCCGTTAACGTATTACCGCCCTCCAATTTTAACAACCTAACAGCGGTGGGAATACTCCCAACAAAACCGGTAATGGTGTTGCTACCGCGAACATCAATATCAATTGTCCCATTATTTCTCAGTCCACCCAAATCTCCACCAATGGTATTTAAACCGCCTACACTAAAACTGGATACGTCTGCATGGAGCGTCTCAATATTACCGGATAGAGTATTACGGCCCTCCAGGCTTAACAAGTGTAACGACCTAACAACGGTGGGAATATTCCCAACAATACCGGTAATGGTGTTGCTACCGCGAACATCAATATCAATTGTCCCATTATTTCTCAGTCCACCCAAATCTCCGCCAATGGTATTTAAACCGCCTACACTAAAATTGGATATGTCTGCATGGAGCGTCTCAATATTACCAGATAGCCTATTGTCGCCGAAGATGCTTAGTGAAGTAACTTGGCCTGGAATCGTACCAACGTCCCCGGTAATTATATTATCGCCACCAACATACAAGATCAGGGTGCCATTATTAGTAATAAACCGAACATCCCCTGAAAGGGTGTTTCCCCCACCCACATCAAACAAATCAAAGTCCGCATGTATGTTTTGAATATCGCCACGCAACGTGTTATCCCCATCCAAATACAGGAGTACAAGGTTTGCGGGAATACTAATTACATCACCGGAAATTGTATTTGAGCCATCAGTCACGGCTAGGCGCTCAAGGTTTGTTGATAGTGTACTAACATCTCCACTTATTTCATTTCCATAGTAAATTTCAAGCTGGGTTAAGCTGGCAGGTAAATCAGACAAGTCTCCCGTAATACTACCTTCCTCACTGATATCGTCAGTATCAAGGGCAAGGGTAAACGTAAATATACGAAGTCCTACTGGTAACTCAGCTAAATCACCACTAACACCACCTCGGTGTGACAAATATAATTCTTCTAGTGCGGCATGGTTGAGCGAGAGTGATGCTAAAGTCGTATTAATTATTGCCTGATTTTCAAAACCCAATAAAACCAAGTTGCTCGCGCCACTGAGTATGTCTGTATTAAATTGATACGCAACACCAAGGCCATCAATACCTATTAGAGAGTCGATACCCTCAGAGAAACTGATAGTAACGCTTGTTCCGCCACCGTCACCATATTCGTAGTCCTCCCTTCCCGCAGATGTAATTGATGCCAAGTCATGATTGGATATTCGTGCAGGCTCGCTGCCATCATTCCAATCGACCAATGCAATACCAGAGCTAAGCGCTAGGCCAATGGAGGCATTACTAAGCGCGCCACTAAACGTGAGTGTCACAGGGTCAATAAAGGTTAAATCATCTACCGCAATAAAGGCGGTTGCATCACTAGAGCCGGTGTCATTAGTGGCTCGAATTGTGTAGTTTAGACCAGCCAGAACTTGCGTTGGCGTACCTGAAATTTCACAGGTGGTTAAATCAGTGGATACCGCAACGGACAAACCTTCGGGTAATGCATCAACCGCTAAGCACGAGGTAAGTGCGCCACCACCTGTATTGGTAAATACCAGCGGAGTAATAGCCTGGGTGTTGATATAAACCGGTAGGCTAGTATCCGCAACAAGTACTGGCGCATTGATTCTCACCGTAATATTCGCTGATGCAGTAACATCGCCAGCGGCGTTAGTCGCACGAACGGTATAGTCTGCGCCTGCCGAAACTTGCGTAGGCGTGCCTGAAATTTCGCAGGTTGTTGCGTCTGTAGACACGCCAACGGATAGCCCTTGGGGCAATGCCGTCCCAACCAGATCACAAGAAGTAAGGTTACCTCCACCATTGTTTATCAAAGAAACATTGATAGGCGTTTCTATGCTGAACACTTGTGCCGCCAAATCCTCAAGCAATGGGGGCTGCTCAAATAAACTGTCCTCTACAACAACCTGATAACTCCCAATAATTTCAGTTTCCTGGTTCGCACTCTCTAGTAAAGCAGAGATAATCACACTGCCGCTACTCACGCCGGTTAATACACCTTCGGTATCTACCGTTACAATTGCAGGGTCACTTGACTGAAAACGCAATGTGCCCCCTTCAGGTATTGTTGTTGCATCCGCTGGGTTACTTACCACTTCGCCAATTTGCAGGGTAATAAGCTGACCATCTATCTCAAATACAACCACCTGCGGGCTATTATTAATTAAGGTTACACCTGTGTTGGTTGCTTGAACCAACTCTGTGTTTATTGTGGCTTGTAAACTAAAGAACTCACTGCCTTCAGCCGCACCACTATTAATCAGAGGCACTGCAACCGTTTTCTCTACTTCACCCACCTCGAATATAACGTCACCACGGGTGGACATGTAATCCGTTCCTGCCTCAGCAGACCCTGGCAAGGTGGCATAACTCACAGACAAGGCTTCAGAAGCCGGCGCTAATAGCCGCAATGTAAATATCGCCTCTTGGTCGCTTTCCTCAACGGAGTCACCCACTACACGCACAAAAGCGGGGGCAGGCGTAACATGTAAGAAGGTTGTCGCAGAATTAATATTGCCGTTGCTATCTTCCACACTCAGCCGAAAACCAATTTGGGTTTCTTGCGCTAAATCCGGCACAACAATTTGTGTGGTCAACTCACTGGGGCTAACAATTGCAACTTCAGGGCCGCTAATATGTTGCCAATACACGTTTTGCAGTGTGGTTCCTTCAACCAGTTCCACGCCTCCCACCAAAGAAACCATTACATTTGGGTCAGAGAATTGTCTCTCACCGGCAGACACTTCTGGTAATTGAGAGAGTTCGTCATCTGTAGAAGGCTCTGCCCCTGACTCACCCTCTATGGGTTCACCGTTTTCATTAAAACTCTGAGGTACTGGGGATCCAAAATCACCACTTGTTGAGGCGCTACTGCCGCCCCCACAACTCGCAAGAACAAAAATTGTTGATAGAAAAAAAGCAAAAAAAACTTTTTGAAGTAGAAAGTTCATTATTATTTCCCTGCCGCTTAGGGCCTTGTTAACAGGCCCTGAGGCAAATTCATTGTTTATTTTTAGAGAGCGTCGTAACGGATACCCAACTGCAATTGGTAGGCGTCCAAGTGGTCATACCCAAGTGTTTGAGTGTATTCAACAAATGCAGAGATACCATGCGGAAAGGCCGCAGAGCCGCCTAGAGACAATTCATAAAATGCGCTGCCACCATCATTTTCTACCATAAATACTCTTGATGAATTCGTATCAAATGCAAAGCGCGCTGTTGCAGGGTCTCTATTTGACACTACCTCATTGTGGTACGTAAGCGACATTGTGGGGATAAAAACACCCCATTTACGATTTAAAACGTAAGAAGCTTGAGCCCCCAAAGAAACATCCAACTGATCCATTTCCTGCTCGCCCAATTCCATAGCATAAGGGCTACTGCCCTGCTCACCGTAGGCATCAATCTGATTCAACATATAGTCAGCACGCAAGAATGGCGTTACCGAGAGCGCTTTACGCTCCCATGTCCACTCTGCACGGGTATTTAACGTATTTTGCGTTCCAGACGTGCTGCCTGTGAGCTGCTCGTCAATACTCACGTCTTCATTGCCGTATTGAATATTCCGTGCGGAATCAATATCAATCCACCCTTGGCTAAGCTGAGCGTAAGCGGCAAAGCCATCTTTAAAATACGCGCCAAAAAAACCTAAGGTGGCCAGCTCAGTATCAAGCCCACCGCCATCGCTTTTATAGTCAAGAGAAGAAGCACTGAGGGATGCCATTGCCCCCACTAATACCTGGCTATTTAAAAAGTAATCTCCTCCTATAGTGATGGAGGTACCGCTTGAGTCATAACCACTCTCTAACTCTGTGTACTCCCTGTCTGCTTCATCTAAATGCATACTCGCGAACAAACCAAAACGAGGAGTTGCATCTGAAACATCATCACCGGCTCCTGAGCCGGTAATACTTGCGCCTTGCCACTGGCGACCATTCAGCGCAAAGCTATAGGGCGAGCCACCATATTGGCCAGCCAACTTTTGTTGTTGCACCCTCTGAGATACGGTATGGACCATTGCACGGCTGGAATCTGAAATGACTCGCATTTGGGCAGTGACCTCTTCAGGGGCAATTTGCCTTAACGCAACAGCAAGGGTGTCTGGGTCACTGACAGCCAGAGCTTCCAATTGGTCACAGCGGGCAAGCAATTCAGACTGAGCGGCACCAAGCTCTGCATCGGTTTGGCCTCTTAAATCACTGCACAAACTATCTAGCGTCTCAGCCACGCGGTCTGTATTTCCATCACTCGACTGCTCCCCAAATACGCTGTCCTGAATGATAATGGTCACATCGCCTACAGATTGCTCTGCATTGCTATCAACAACGGTATAGGAAAAGGTGATGGTGCCCCCGGTAAAACTAGGGTCTGCCTGATAAAACACACTGCCATCTGTGTTTAAAGAAGTACTACCAACACTGGGCTGGGTAATTGATGTGACCGTGAGCGTATCTCCATCTGGGTCACTATCGTTGGATAGTACATTAATAGTGACATTACTATTTGTTGGAACTGCGCGCGTATCAGCATTCGCAGTTGGCGGGGCAGCCTGCGCATTGGAACAACTCAATGCGAAATATACTGCCAGAAAAACAAAGACTAATTTATCCATATTACCTACAAAATGACCTACAAAATGACCTACAAAATGACCTACAAAAATTAAATTCTATTAAGAACAGCACAAACTATGAAAGTAGTAACAAAGTTACGTTCGACCAATTACACAATAGTTATTATTTTTTAATATGTGCTGAGTAAACATCCGAGCTTGCTGATCATAAAGCAAAAGCATGTAGAAAGTCATATTTTTTGATGGATAAATCTCTCAAAAAACGCACAACAATAAACGGAGAGGGTGTCTGAACATTCACCTGTATTAGATGTTACTTCCCAAACTCCCATAGTCAAAACCCGTATTTTCTAACCCAATACCCATCGTAAAATACTGAGTGAACCACAAGGCTAATTCGGTCAGTTGTTATGGCAGTTTGATCGAAGCCTGTAGAAAAACAAAAAAGATCGTCACCCTCCCCCATGTGAACGGTATTTTAGTACTCTACATTAAGACTGCCGAGGGTGGTGAGCTTGGTATGGGCTATGACTAACCAAGGTTATCGAATGTTTGGGCAGTATTGCGCGCTACATTATTACCCTAGAAGGGCCTTACACGAAGACAAGCCAGGTGTTCGAGATAAACCGACTTCTCGGCACATTTTTTTAAGGCTATAAACCGTTCCAACAAAACGCTTAAATTTACTTTCGAAATGTTGGGACATATATATCCAATGCTTTGGGTCAATCTCTAAACGGGATAAAATAGGGGGAAGGTTTGATGGGATCACACCACGTTTATCGTCACGAATATGTCGTCCTGTCCAGTCCACCAATTCAAGGTAGTCATTAAGCTTAAAAGGCAAACCTGCTGGCATATTCCTCCTTGGATGACCGACAAAGGGAAATAGGTTTGAGGGTTGTTGGTTTTTGTGGTTTGGATGTGGGGATTTTTTTGCTTTTTCCGCTCTTAATTTAACCGAGGTATAATCAGATTTTTCTGGTGTGGTTGCCATTTTAGCGCGGATAGGGTTCAGGTCTACATAGGCCATACAGGCCGCTAAGGCTTTTTCGTCGAGCAGTGCTTGAGACTTAAATCGCCCCTCCCAAAAACGCCCTGTACAGCCGTCTTCGGCATTGGCTTCACGCGCCACATATTCATTCACACACCGAATAAACCAGCTTATGTCCATAAGTCGGCCACGCCAGGTTTCCACAATATCGTTTAAGGCATCTCGTTCCGCTTTGTCTAAAGACTCACCACGGATATATCGGCGACTTAATAGGTGCCCTTTAAATAGGGTATGCCATTGCTCAATGATTTCTTCGGTACTCCAGGCTGTGGCTTTATCTGAATCCACATGCAGCACCACATGGTAGTGGTTATTCATAACAGCATAGGCACAGACATCAATCGAGAATACGTCTTGAAGCGCTAACATGCGATCTTCTATCCACTGACGGCGGTACTCGTAGCTCTTACCTGTAATAGGGTCTTCGCCACACAAATACGCATGACGAACACAGCGCGTCATGCAGTGATAATAGGGGGTTGCGTCTAGAGAGACTTGTGATTCACGGGTTTGGGTCATATTGAGTTTATTGTATTTTGTTCGAGATTGGAGGTCAAGTTATTATGGGTGTCCTATTAATATTTCCTATTAATATTTCGCCCTTGAAAGCGGATATTATTTTCGATTTCATCGACTTCTTTATAGGCTACATTTCCATAGGTTTGATAGCGGGCTTTCCAAACGATTTTTCCTTCGTTATTGGATAGTTCTTGCGGGGTACCTAAATGGTCGAGATGGTAGTGATAGACTTCGCCATCCTGCACCATGGCAAGTTATTATGGGTGTCCTATTAATATTTCTGAGACCACTAAAAAACTTCGACATTCGTTTGCCATGCAGTTTGCTAATGAACTATGGCAAGCTGACACGATGTACGGGCCGTCGATCAAACAGGCCGACGGTTCGAGGAAAAAGACGTTTCTTATTGCGTTTATTGATGATGCGAGTCGCGTCATCACCCACGGTCAGTTCTTTTACAACGACAACACCGAGAATATGGTCGACGCCTTCCGAACCGCATTATTCAAACGCGGCAAACCCGATCGATTGTATTTTGATAATGGCTCGAATTACAAATCTAAAGAAATCCTGCAAGCGTGTATAAGGCTCAACATTTTACTCTCTCATGCACCCGTTCGGGATGGGGCCGCCAAAGGTAAAATAGAACGATTTTTTAGGGGCTTTCGTGATCGTTTTTTAGTACAGCATCTTACCTTCACTTCTCTTGAAGAGCTTAATGACAAGACCCATGACTGGATAGAGAACGAGTACAACAACCAAAAGCACAGCAGTATTCAAATGCGTCCCATCGATCGCTTTGCCCTCGACCATAGTCGCATTCACTTCTTAGTGGATGATGAATATACGGAAGAGGTTTTCTTTGTAGAAGAAACCCGTAAAGTATCAAAAACCAATGTGTTTTCCATTAACTCGAACAAATGGGAGTGTCCCGTAGACCTTCGGGAAAAGAAAATACAGGTGCGGTTTGATCGCAACAACAAACAACGGTTTATAGTTTACTTTAACGACCAGCGCATGGGCGAAGCCAGTCTCGTCAACCTTGTGTATAACGCCAACCTGCGCAAGGCTGGCCAAGGAGAAGCCGAATGATTAAATCCATTCATGCGACCACAAAAGAGCCGTTTAGCCGAACCGATTTAACTTTGCTAAACCAACAAAAGCAAATATTCGACATCATTAAAATTCATTCGCAACAAGGTGGCTTTTCTGTTGTAATTGGTGAGCCAGGGGTAGGTAAAAGTGTGCTTAGGGAGCACATTGAATCACTAGAAAAAGAACGCGATGTAACGGTTGTTTCTTGTTCTAGAACCTTACATACTTATTGGCAAATACTCACGCAACTTGCAGACTCCTTTAAAATTGAAGTACCTGAAAAGGCACTTGAGAAAGAACTTATTACCTGCGCCTACAATCATATAAAAGACCGTAAAACACTTTATATACTGATTGATGAGGCACATTTACTCGACATGCAGGTACTGAGGAAGTTGCGATTATTGTTCGAGCGGTTTCCCAAAAAGCACAATCTAGTGTTGTTTGGTCAACGGGATTTATTGCATTATTTGTCGCTCAACGTCAATCAAGACATTAAAAGTCGAATTACCTATTCTGCCAATATTAAACGGCAAAATAATGACGATATGGAACGCTATATTGTGAAGGAACTGGAAGCTGTTAGGATGGGCGTCAACACCTTTAATGAAGGCGCGATGGAACTTATCATACGCAGCGCTCAAGGTAATTTACGCTTATGCAGAAACCTCTGTTACGCCAGTTTGATTGATGCCGCAACACAGGCTCAGAAAATCGTTACCATCGCACATGTGAATAGTGTATTGATACAGCCGCATTGGCGAAGCCATGACGAGTTGATTAAACAACAAGTATCATAAACGCTTAGACCATCTAGAATAGTTAATCAGCCAAAATCATCATAACAGACGATTTTGGCTTTTTTATATCAACCTTATGATGGGAATTTTTATGATGTGGTTTGGAAAAACGTTAGATTTTAATTTGGAAAAGTGAAAAATGGTTATGATGGGAGCGAGGTAAAACCATCATAAAATGACTGAATTTTATGATGGTTAATTTGGCAAAAAATATGATGGCAATTTGGGCGGCCACAATTTACGAGGGTTTTGGCTTCAACAAGCGGGGTTTGAGATTGGTACGCCTTACGCCATTGAGGTGTATGACAAGAAGTTGGTTTTTACCGTTGTTTAAATAAATAGCCCCGCTTTCGCGGGGCTATTTCCTTTACTCTTTGCCTAATTTATAAAACAAATCATAACCAACCACCTCTTTTATCCAAGGCTTTGCATTACGATTTTTTTCATATAACCCTCTAAAATCTGCGGTAACATTTTCCCAAGATGAATATTCTGAATTATCTAAGTCGATATCAAATTCAATGACATCACCATCCTGTTTAATAATTTTTCCGCAATAAGTATTAGCACTATCAGGAAAAACTGACATCAGCAAACATTGCCGGTAAGCAAATCCAGCTTGCATTAATTGCTTATAAAATTCGTCCGAAAGTAACAACTTGCCATGGAACTTGCGGTTAAGCTCTGCAATCTCTTCTGTTGCCGATTCGACTTTTTTAACTTCGTTACTCATGGATCTATAACCCACCTGGAAATGCTGTTTGTAAGTTACCAAACTTATCCGTTATTACAGTAAAAGTATTGGTTGAACCACCGCCCATTTTTTCAGCTAAATTACCAACAGTTCTGTTGGTTGTAATCGTACGGGCAAAATTACCTGTTTCTAATGCCCGAGCTGGAGCACCAATTGTACTTTTCGCGTTCAACAGGTCACGGACTCCGGATTCACCTATAGAAAACTGACTCTTATTTCCAGACTTAGCAGGGTTTAAGTGGCGAGCTAAAGTATGCTTAACTCCATCATTTGAAAGGTTAATCCTAGATTGCACCCGCCCAGGAACCTTAGCTACACTCTTTGTAACACCCAGAGCTAATGAGGTTCCTCCGCCGGGAGTACTCCCCCTCCGAGCCCCCAAAACAGAAAGCACCGTCCCAGCGGTAGATGTATTACTAGTAATGCTAGCTATACTCTCCGCACCCTCAGCATAACCTCCGCCAAGGTTTTGAGCAGCTTGCAGTGCTAATGCAGGGTCTGAAGCATAGTGGCCACCAGCCACCATCATACTGCCGCGAGTACGATTAGCTGAATCTGAATTAGTATATGCAGCCCAATCATCGCCCAATTGAGATACATACCCCGATGCGCCACTCAGTGTATTTGACACCGCATCGATCATCAGGCCCGTTGGGTCAGTATAGTTCACCGGGCTATTAGCCACATACGCATAGGTATTAACGCCGTCAATAAAACCCATTGGATCTGACTGAGTGAAGCGACCAATGGATGGGTCGTAGAAGCGCGCACGGTAATACATTAAGCCCGTTGCCGAAGGCTCCCTACCTGTGTACCCGTATTGAGAAATACTTCCCGTATTTGAAGTAACGCTACCGAAAGCGCTGTAGCGAGCGGAGGCTTGCATTGCGCCTGCGCTATCTGTGGTAGCCACAACTGAACCGAGGGCGTCTGCGTGGTAATAAGTGGAGGCGCCATTCGCAAAGCGTACTAGTGGATCATCGGAACCTGGGCCATGGGTGAAGTTTGAGATTAACTCCCAATTGCTATCGTACTCGCCAATAATTGCACCACCAGAATATTGGTAGTTATTGGTTGTGCCACCGACAGATGTTGCTATGCGTTTAACGCCATTATCATAGGTGTAATTTTCTTGGTTTAGTCCGGTTTTGTTTGCCTGGATTAACCTGTCCCAGCCATCGTATGCAAGGGTTAGGCTCTCCGCACCTTCAGTTTTTGTTAGCTGGTTGCCGTTATTGTCGTAAGTGAAGCTGGCAACTACTGAGCCAGTTGCGCTACCAGAGCGAATATCTTCAATTTGGTGCATGTCGTTATGCTGGTAGTAGTTAGTTGTACCGCCAGTGGTGTGTGTCTTCCTGTTTCCGTAGGGGTCATAACTAAATGACTCAATAACTGAAGAGTCCGCTGTGTTTTGAACACTGAGTATTCGCCCAAGGTCGTCATAGTTATAGCTGCGAGATTCTGTTGTGCCACTCATAGTGTGAGCGGAGGAGTCCACATACCCTGTTAGTGGGTGGAAAGTATAAGTATGCTCACTAATTGGGGTGCCCGTAGATGTGTTACGAGTATTAATTCCAAGTAGCGCATTGTCTACATCGTAGGTGAAATTACTTACTACATTATTTGGATAGGTTTTTTGACTTAAGCGACCACCAGCATCATACATATAGGATGTTAGTTTTTTATCTGGCGAACGAACTGCCGTTAGCCTTCCTACCGGGTCATATAAATACGCCGTAGAGTTGCCTTCACCATCAATAATTTTATTTAGCAGACCACCAATAGAATATTCATAGGTTACTTTTTTATTTGAGCGGCTATCTGTAATGCTTTCTAACCTGTTTGCGTGATCATACGCATAAGTGTAAGTAACATTATCGCTCGCAATAGTTAACGGTTGGCCTAGGGCGCTGTAAGTGTACTCAACCAGAAGCGTACCATTAGCATTGCCGGTGGTGGTTTTATTCTTAAGTAACCCACCATATTCATAATTAAATATTGTGGTTTGATTTTCTGGGTCAATAACTGTTTTTACATTGCTGTGCGCGTCATAGGTATAAGCCCAGGTTTTATTTAGCGCATTGGTTTGTGTAAGTATGCGACCAAAATCATCGTAGCTATATGTTGCCTGGGTTTTTAATGTGTCTGTAGTGCCAGACATATAACCCGCATGGACTTTGATTTTGTGGCCCAGGTTATTGTATTCGTAGGTGGTTATTGGGGTTACTGTACCCAGCACTAAATCAACATAGGATGGTGACTCAATACGTGTGGTTCGGCCTAATGCATCATAGAAAGATTTTGTAACTCGCCCGGCGTGATCAGTAACTTGAGATACAAGCCCCAAATCGTTGTATACAAAAGTTGAAACCTTGCCTTTTGCGTCGGTAACTTGATGTAGTTTGCCGTTTTCTTCTGGGCCGTAATAACTGTGGGTTGCTGTGTTGCCGTTAGGGTCTGTGGTTGCAAGCACGCGCCCTAAATAGTCAAACTTTTTTTCTACAGCATGTCCTTCTGCATCATAGGCTTTTACTGCGCGCCCCATTTCGTCATATTCAATATGAATAACGTAACCATCTGGGGAGGTGGTTTTAATAACCTGACCGCGAGCATTATATTCATAAGCTGATGTAGCACCAGTAATACTGCTGGAGGAAATCCTTCTGCTTACGCTGTTATAGCCAGCAGAGCTTTGATCTAAAATTGTTGGCACGCCATCCACAATGCCAATTAAACTTTGCCCAATGGGTAAGCCGCTAGGGTCATAAGCGAATTGTCTTTGATTGCCGACGCCATCTGTGGATTCAATGATACGACCATTTTCATCGTAGCGCATTGATACTGGGTACTTGGCCCCAGAGAAGCTTTCAAGTGGTTTGCTTAGCTCATCATAAGACGTTTCATAAGGGCCGTATTTTTCGTCGGGTTCAATATCTCCGTCACCGTCTAGATCACCAAAATATGTCGTCGACACCATGTTGACGTCGTTAATATTATTTTCGGTGTCAACATAGCTGTATTCCACATAAGGGCCACTACTGCGGTTTGTAAAATCTTTAACCGAGCGTGTGCGAATTAATTTTCCGCTAGTATTGTAGTCAAATGCATTCCAACTCAATATGGCTGAAGCGTATTGTGTCGGTGTAAATGTGTCTGGGTTTATTGAGCTGCCTTGCCCAGATTTAAGTGTAACTTTATCTATGACCTTTCCATAAGTATTGTATTTGACAAGAGTGATATCACCATTTGCATTTTTCACTCGCTTAGGTAAGCCATATGCAGTGAAATGAGACTTTTCTACAAAGTCGCCAGAGGGCATTATTTGTTTGGTGATATTGCCTTCTGAATCATACTCAGTCTTGGTTTCATATCCCATTGGGTTGATATGGGATGTTCTTAGGGTTTTATCGCGCTCATCGTCATATTTATAAACCGTTTTAGAGCCGTCGGCTTCAATAGTTTTTGTAGGAAGACCTTTTTCATTGAAGTAGTATTTTCTTATGTGACCAAGCTCGTCAACACTCGTAGACTCTCGGATGAAATCATTGTATGTAAATGTTATTGACTCATTTTTATTATTGTAATGTCTAAACGCCTTAGCATTTACATAGTATTCAAAGGTCATTTTGTAGCCGTTTGAATACTCGAAGGATTCCATTAAATGCTCATGGTTTGGTCCGTCAGCTTCAGAATAATATGTGTAGTTATTAGGTTGAATATCACCTCTTACTGCAAGCGGGGAATAAAATTTGGTTAGGTTTCCGACGCTGTCATACTCATACTTGTAAGTGAGGCTTGACCAACTGAGCTGAATCTCTTCTATGCGACCGTTTACTAAGTTAAAAGCGACTCTTCGACCTTCGCTATCAGCTATTGAGGATAGCCCATCACTATCGTAAGTTAAGGTAAGTGTATTTCCAGATTGGTCAATAATATGTCTAAGATAAGCTTTTGGTGAATCTTTTTTGAACCTGTATGTAAGGCCGTTTTTTTCTTTTATTTGTATGTAGGTGATATTTCCCGTTACATGGCAATAATTTGGTTCGCAGCTATGGCCAGTCTTGCAATAGCATACTGGTGCTGGTTCGTACTTGCTGTATGTTGGCGCAGGAGCCTCTACCTCTGTTACTTCAAAATAATCTCCATCTTCAGTGGAGTATGTGCCATCTGAGTTGATTCTAATAAATTTCTTTCCGCCAGAGCCTGTGGTCCAGACTAAGTCAGTGTATGGTAGTGTACAAAGAGTTGGGTCGCCGCTTGAACTCCCACTGGGTTCACATTCAGCATTAATGCTTTTAAAGGTTAGGTACTGGTTTAGGGTATGAGTCCAGCCCACACCGAGAGATCCATCTTCTAGCTCTCGACTGTTATAGTATCGCTCAAATTTTATTGGCAGCCCTTTTGTTGGAATACTTAGGTCTACCTCTGAGTGATACATATTCCCGGTAAGCATATTTACAGGGTCGCCGAAGATCGTGTTATTACTTTGAACCCCGCTACCTGCCGTCCCCATATTGCTTGGAATCGTGTCGACATTATATGTTGTTGAGGCGGAGCTTGACGATAAGGCTTGGTAGGTCGAAGCGTTTTGGTACCCTGTTCCTCTGGTGCTGTCATAGGACGCGGGGCTAGGCGTTTCAACCGTGTATCCACCAGAAAGCTGGTTAATCTGAAAACGCATAGAGGATGGGCGTTCAATAATATATAGGATTCCCTCCCAACCCAAATAACTGATAGGCTGGTTCGGTAAAATGAGTTTTGTATTGGCTTGGGATATTTCGCCTCTCAGCGCGTTGATATCCGCCGTGGGATAGCATCTTGATGTCAGTGTTTCACTGCATTCCCTTTGCGCTGCGAATGTGTCGAAATCGGCAACACTGGCAATTGTAACCACGGCCATATCGGAATCTGGATTGTTTGATGCATAGGTATTTGCTATCTGAATTCCGCTTACTGAGCTAATAGCGTCCTTTAATGCGTTTTCCTGCCATACATAGGATTCATAGGCGGAGCTATCATATGACCCTAATTTAAATGCTGAGGAGGCACTTCCGCCGGTTTCAGAATCTGTGAGGCCCGTTAGACCACCTGGAACATCAACCACATAGCTATCAGAGTTTAATGCGAAAGGAATATCAAAGAGATACTCTATTTTTGCAGCCGTACTTGTTACGCCAATATCACCTGGCTTATAAACGCGACACTTCTCAATTTTGCATATTTCAACATAAGAGTCGTACACGTATGAATTGTACTTACTTAATACTATATAAAGGAATTCACCTAAAGTGCCATCGATATCGTCTGTATGTTTGTTCGTGGCCGACAGAGCATTAAGTAATTTTTCGCTTCTTGAATTTAGATACTCAGGTGAGCCGTGATTTGCATAAGCTTGAATAGAGTAATAGTTGAGAGGTGACACACCATCTATATTTACAAACGGAGCAGATACTGGGTTGAGTTGTATTGGGGCGGCTGAGTCATAACCTTCTACATATAGTTTTGCGCCAAGTACAGGGGTGCTTAACCCGGCAGAGGTGGTGCATACATTAAGTGAGCTGGCTGAATTGGATGCTGTAGTTTTGACCCCGTCAATTCTAATTGCTGGAACAACCCTTACACCAGCGTGATCTTCACAGAAAAATTCCTGGATTATTCCGTCTCGCCAGTTATTAATTACAGAGCTATCTGCAGAATTAGCTCCATCAAAAGATAGGGTGATTCTTGAGTTGGCAATCTCAGACATAGGGATATGTTCATCAAGGAGCGTTTGACCGCCATTGCCAACTTGAACTTGTAGTTTTGCTCTCCAATGCTCTGGTATTGAAGAAGCTTCTGAAGTGTTATTGCCTTGCCCCCAGGCGGTGAATTGATACACGGTATAAGGTAGGCTTGACGTAAAAAAGTTATATTTAACCTTTTCAATTTCCCACGAGTTATATACGTTTTCGAGTGTGAAGTTTGGGTTTTGTTGCTTAATGTTTTGCTCGACAGCATCCTGATATATTTCGTGCATCATTTGTTTTTTACGTTCAGAAAGGTAGTCGTCGTAATCAAATGTTGCACTATGTTCAATGCCGGGAGCAAACTTCCTTTTTTTATAACTTGAGTCTAGCGGTACCCAAAGATGGCCAGTCAGTTCATCACTGTTACCCCTATAGTTTGAATAGGGAATGCAGGCTTCTACCCAAACATGCTTCACCTTGAAAGAGTCAGAGTTTGTTGAGTTATTCCAATCGCTGCCTGAATACAAGCCTGTAAGGCTTAGTACCCGCTGGAGTGCAGCAGAAGAGGTAGTTTTAAACCAGTGAAGATGGTCTAAGTTTGACGCTCCTTTATCAATTAATACCTCCCCTCGAACATAACGAGAAGGAATATTTGAAGCTCTTAGTAGTGCTAGAAGCAAAGATGCATGATCGTAGCTATTCGCAGACTTGTTAATGAGTACACCATGAGCCCCCAATCTAGCGCCCAAAGATGGTTCAAACTCAATATTATTTGTGACAAACTCTACAATTCTTATTGGGTCATAATTTAGTTTTTCTGCAAGTGACTCAACTTCTTCTGTTACATAAGCCTCAGCAGTTGTTTTAGATAAGTCTGCTGCACGATCCGCAGGATCGTTATAGCAACTCAAGCTGTCTGAAGCTACTGGGCGAGGGGTATTTAATGCCAATAGCATTGAAGGCTCATTGTAACCGTCAATAATTGGTGAGCTTGAATACCCATTCTCAGCAAAACTGTTTTTTTTCAAAACCTGATCATTAGAAGCCAAAAAATTAACACTAGTATTTTTAAATTGTGTCAAATAGGCTGGTGGTGCTACTACTTTTTCTTTTGACTGTCGAATATCGGAAGGGTGAAGTTTCCGAATCTCTCCAGGTGATTTTTTTATCACCTTCTTTCGTTCCCAATCACTTCTTTGGTATTGAGCAACTAATTTTTTAAGGTTCTCAACTGCTTTACGTCTCTCAGCACCATTTGTCGTTTCAACTTTTAATAGAAGCTTATCCAGCGTGTCTATTTTTTTTGATAGTGCAACCTTCACCTTGCTCGAAAACTCGTAGCTAGATTCGGAACTGATTAGAGTTTCTTTAACTGTCTTTAACTCAGCTCTTTTGGATTGCAGCAAAGCATTGTTGTTACCAAGTTTTCCCGACTTGTTTAACTCTTTGCTTGATACCTTGCCCTGGCTTCCGTAGTTTAATATCTGATTAATTTCAACAAGATGCTTTCTTGCTATATTGCTTGCGCGCTTAATTTTTGCATCACCGCTTCGCTTAATCTTGTGTTTAGACAGGGACTCAATTACTGCTGGATTTAATGGGGCCCTGTCAACGTGTTCGGAAAAACAGTTTATGGCTAAAAACACCAAAACCAAAAATACACTTACTTTGGAGAAATGCATTTTTTTTATAATCTTCATCAGGATATCAACCTTTATCGTATATTTTATATTTCAAATCTTTTAGTTCAGTAGCGTAGAAATGATAACGATAATCACGGGCTCATTTACCAGTGGGTTTCGCCCAACAAAAACCTCCTCACCATCCAGCATGTTGTCTTTATCTGTGTCTGGGTTATTCGGGTCTGCATTGTATGCAAGCTCCTGTATATTGGTTAACTGGTCATTGTCTGGGTCTGCATTGGGGTCTGCTTGCCCATTCGTATGTTCCCAAATGTCGGGAAGACCATCCGAATCACTGTCTTCCATATTCGGTAAATAACCTAATTGAAACTCCTGAAGGTTGCTCAACCCATCGCTATCCAAGTCAAGATGTGCATCAGCAGAGCTGTATGCATTTAAACCATATTCGTGTTCGAAGTATGTGGGAATGCCATCTTGATCAATATCCCGACCAAGCTCAGAGGTGACATGAAGATACAAGCTCCCTATGGACTTATTGCTATTTAAGTCTATGTGTTGATAAGAAATGGGGAATACCCCCTCTTCGGTTGGGGCCCCACTAATACTTCTTGTGCTTTCGTTATGACTAAGCCCCTTCGGTAGTCTGCCAGAGAGTATTTTTGTTGCTCCACTAGCTGAAGTAAGTACTATCGACAAAGAGTCATTAATTAGATGCTGCTCAACACGGCTTCCCAAAAATGCGTCTGAATAATTGCTGCCATTCCCTTTTTCGAGAAAATCGAGATCATACTCTTGGGGGTTGGTTCCTAGCTCTAACTCAATCTCATCCGGGATACCATCAGAATCTGTGTCGACAAGTACCTGTTGATCTTCATATAGAGCAAGAACGCTTGCAGCCACTGCAAATTCACCACCAGACCAGCTTCCATCTTGCGCCTGCGTATTCACCAAATATTGCAAAGCGTTGTTGTATGCAGCCAAATAGGATTCAGGGGCATCAGTCAAATTTTTTGCATACCCCAGGGCTCTAGCTACAATTGCAGTTTCAAAAGAGGTTGCAGTATCTCCATCACCAAACCCTCCGTTTGGCCTTTGCTGGGCTATTAACCAATTAGCGGACTTTAGTACGTGCTGTATGTTACTGCTGTGGCCGGGAATAGCTGAAGTCAAGCCAAGAATGACATACGAGGTTGGTATTACCGCACTTTCTGATTGAATATTTGACTTAGTGTTCGCAGAATTACCATATTCAATATCCAAGGAATACCCCCAACCACCATCACCATCTGGAAGATTATTTCTAGTCCTATGATAATACTCAGAAGCTCCCCATTTATTGTATGTAATCCCCTCTTCAGAATCCCAATCACCAAGAGGTATAGCTAGGTTTAATACTCTATAAACAAGAGCTGAATCAATAATAGTTGCTTGAGAATTGTACGATCCCCAGGTAGCTATACTGCTATAGTGCCTTTTTCTGCTTCGATTTAGGCTTTGTGCGACATCATTAGCCGACAAACCAATATCTATAATTACGTGCAACCTTCTCGCAATAAAATCTGGGTTATTTGCTTCAGCATTTAGCAACCAGCTTAGTGAGCGGTCTCTTACTACGCCGCTAACACTATTCTTGGCAAAAGCTCTAATAGTCTCACTGGTGGAGATAAATTGAGATTTTCCAACGGAGTAACTTCCATCCCCATTTTGTTGCTGGATTAAATAAGCCAACCCTTTGTTTCTTGCTGAAGCCAGCTCCTCTGCTGTTGGTGCTGCATATATCGATTGACATAGCAAGAATAATACTGAAAAACTAAATGCATATTTAGCACGCATTCTCTTAACGCTCATATCGGTATTAACCTTTGAGTTAACTTTATGAATTTCTTAGAGTTGAAACCTTTTAATGAAATAGAACCTTGAAGCACATCCAGTACTGGCGTGCATTTTAAATCGCAGTTTAATATATCTGAAAGGCTATATTTAAAAGAAGTGAGTCCCCTGTAAATCCGTTTATTAGTTCCGTATTGTTAAATCTCAATGTTGAACCAGACCAAGATACTGGCACGCATTATAGCCTTACTGACATTAAAATACAATCAATGAACTAATTATCAACCAGCCAAACATACCCTTCACAATCTAAATATGCCATTTCAACACCTAACTTTTGATTAAGATTAGGTGTCTACTTTTCGTGGGTAACCCGGACACATAACGTCCCAGAAATTTGATTTATGCAAGTTTTTCAAGATAGTTCCCCAACGGCTTAATCGATCCAAGAATAGCCGGATTATACTGAGGTTTAAAACCACATTTTATTGAACAAAGCCGCTTCTCGGCAAAAAAACCTCTGACCAACACTTTCTTAGAACCCTCAAATGGTGAGGGTTCGTTCTAATACTCTAAGGAAAACACCCATGAACACCTACGAAAAACGTAAGTTTGCCACACAATATGCCCAGTTTGAACACTTATTAGTACATCCTAGGAATAAGGCGACTTTCTGAATGGTGTGACAAATGCCCGATATTAAACTGCGGTTTCTAGGTTAAATAAAGAGCGATTGTTTTACATCTCAAACAGACTGATCCTATACTAACCAAATAGGCGATAATTCATAACGGCGGTTTTTATTTGTGAACATCCACTGTGCAATGACCTCGAAAGAAGTAGAGTGCTTTCAAATTGCTCGCTGGCGACAAAGGAAGCAATTGCTATCAGAACTAAAGGACAAGCTTAAACCCAAAGTCCCTCTCTTTAATACTGCCAAACAAACAGCCCAAGGCCATATAAAGCTTTTCTATATAGCCCTGGCTATTGTAACAACGCCTTTTTTTCTGATTATCTGGCCAATTGATCTTGCTATGACCCTTATCCGGCTACCGTTTCAATATGTATGGAGTTATTACACCCCCGCAAGCGCCAAAGCCCCAGGGGAGAGAAATATCCGGGGAATACACCATGCCTTTGCCCCTCATATGGATTTAAACCCAGAGAGTTATATTGCTTGTATTGACGATTGGGTACAGGTCTTGTACGGGGAGCAGGTCGCCAAAAAACATAAAATGACAAGGTATGTGGATGAAAACCTGTTGCACTTGTCTAGATTCAGAAGCGAACACCCACGTGACCCATTGTTACAGCATCTTAGAAGTTCTGTCGCCATGGCACGAGAGAAAATTTCTTTGGATTTGGGGTGTTATAAAAGCTAAAGGTTATAAAAGTTAAAAGTTATAAAAGATATAAGAGTTAAGAGATATAAGAGCTCACGCCCAACAAACTACTCTTTATTTCTGCCCCATTAGTAAAAGTCGCTAAAAGCTATATTGAATATCGCCGTAAAAAGTCGTTTCTTTCTTCGACTCAGAGTCTGTGCCAATACCCTTCTCTTCCGTTTCGTACAGTGGTGAAGCAACCATAAAGTTCCCACGCAGCTTACCTGCGAAATTCAATTTCAAACCAAAGCCCGCATTCGCTAAGCTTACTCTTTCCGTAGGCTCTTGTTGTTGACTCGCATTCTTACTACTCGGATATTTGACTCCATAAGCTAGATCAAGCAATAAAAAAGGCTGTACGTTATTTTTAATAAAACTCCCCATCGAAGGCCCATTAAATATCCAGTCCGCACCAATATATACTGCATCATCGGCAAACTCTTTACTGACTGTAAACCCCCTAGCTCTATTGGGGCCACCCAAACCAAACTGAGTAATGGAAGACATAGCAACGCCAGAGTATTGGCCAGACGCCTTTACTACGAGCCTTGTATCCTTTTTGCTAAACGGTGATCCGATAAACGTTAATAAAGAATAATCCACTCCGAGTATCACAGGGTTTTTTGATCTAGCGTCATTATCTCCAAGCTGAATATCTGTCTTAAACTGGCTATGAGTGAGCGAGACACTAGCAATATGCAGCAAACGTTTCTTTTCATTGAGAATATCAAAATTGTAACTAAGCGATACATTTTCCGCTGTATCATCAACAATTTTAGCACCGTCTACCCCCTGCGTAAGGGTTGAAGCAATAGAAGCATATTGTAAAGATATAGAAGAGTTTTTAACTCGACTTCTTCTCCTCAAGTATGTAAGGGAAATATCTGAGGATTCAGACTTACCAGAAATATCCAGGCTACTATCATCGGTACCAAATGTATCTTCCTCAATAACAAAGTCGTTTGTTGAAGTACCCAGTAAGAGTTCCAAACGAGGATGCAATGCACGAGTTTTGTATTTCACAGCCCCAAATGTCGTCGCATCGTTATCAATAGCAAGTAGCCCTTCGATATGCAAGCTATCACTAAAGCCAAACGGACTATACAGAATAAAATCAGAATAAATTCGGTTTTGTCCTGCACTTTCTGAACCGTGGTTATCCAGCCGAACATTAGCGCCAAACCACCTTTCATTTTTAATATTTACGGTAAGTTGGGTATCTCCAACTTGAGAACCCGGCTGAAAATATCCCTGAGCAGAAACACCCGGCAAATCATTAACAAGGTACAAACGTTCTTCAATATCTTTTGAGGTAACTGGCTCAGCCATGGATGATTTGAATATTCGCTGGACAGTTTTAGAAGAAAGCCGTTTATTATTCACAACTTCAACCTCTCCCAACTCACCGAGTAAAACCGTCAGTGTCACAATGCCCTGCCGAACTCGCTGCTTTGGAATATAAGCTTTCGCTAAAATAAACCCTCTTTCTCTGTAATAGCGAGTAATGGTATCCGCTACAGTTTCGATCATGCCAAGAGTCACGCCTCTTTTACGCCTCTGCTCACGAATAAGAAATACCAATCGTTGCACTTCAACAGGGCCTACGTGTTCATCTTCGGTTTCATCTTCTATAGTACTTATAAGGTCAGACACTTCGCCTAACTCATTTAATGTATACCCGGAATCCAACATATTGTCCTCTTCCATAAGGCCAAATCGAAGCTCTTCCACCTGTTGAATAAGTGCCTCTCGGGTAATCCCAAGCTTTGGATATTCAACGATACCTTGGATTCGAAATTCGGTGATATTGAGTCTTGGGCCTGCACCTGGATCAGGGTCACGTTCACGAACATTGGGTATATCCAAATCCTTTAGCATTGTCTCACGCTCAAAACTAGGTACTTCGCTTGTATCAGGCATTTCCAAAAAGCCCGCATATGCATTAGAAGCTACCCCAAGAATAAGGCCATATAAGAAGCCAGCAAATACCTTTTTATTTTTCACAGTTTCACATTCTTTTCTGGTTTGTTTCATGGTTTTATTTATAAACAAAAAAGAGCGCTTAAGACTAAGCACTCAGTCCAATCAGGTGGGTTAATTAAAACTCTTGTCCTTCTTCCTCATCCAACTCATCATCAAAAAGTTGGTCACGAGGGAGTTTTATCGAAACATCATCGTAGAAATAATTTCGAACATTGGTAAATACCGCAGGGTCAACTTCATCCAATGTTTCAACATCAACCAACTGATCGGCAGCGGTATTCAAAATATCACTGAGGCTTCGTTGTGCTGGCGAGAAATCTTTCCAGTCTTGTGGTGCAATACCAAACCCCCATAAATAGAAATTACTTAGAATAGATCGTATTTCTAAATAATCCTGTACGTAGAGATACATCCAACGCCCATACTGGCCAAATTGTCCTGCGGGAGAATTCATAAATGCTTCTCTAGCAATAATATCTGGGTTTTCTGTTCCGGCAGTACCATCAAAACGAATGCCGCCAGAGGTCGTACTTAAAATAACTTGTCCAACTGCGTAATTGGCATTAATTCGACCCGCACCGATATTGGCGTCCATGGAACCTGGGTCACCTTCTGTATAGATTCCAGTCGTATAGGGAAAGTTATTTTCCAAGCCAACAACAATATCGCCTTCATTAACTGAAAGGGTAATATTGCCATTATTATGCAAACGCTCAACCACAATTTCTTGAGTATTGTTCAGGTTTATTTCCCCTGTTTGGCTTCCACCTGATACAATATTGACGTTTGTATTCAATACTGAGTTCATACCCATTCCCCTCTGTGCATCCATCTGAAGGAAATCCGCCGTTACCGCCACATCCCCAGCGATAGCATTTATTTCACCTGCGGTCGAATCGATCACCACACGGCTTAACTCAGTCGTGATTTCATTCTGCCTACCGGCGTTAAGTATCGACAAATTAATATCATTCTCAGCAGAGTAGTTAATCGCTGTACCCGCTACTGTTGTGGTAGCACCTGAGGACATAGTAATACCACCACCCGATATAATATTGACACTGCCTGTAACAGATTGAATATTTGCGTTTTGGCTTATATCTCCTGTACCAGATGTCAACGCAACATCATCTTGAACCATAATATTTTCACTCAGGTTTATAGCATTACCGGCGGTAATACCTAATGTACCGCCAACATCCAGCGCCTGCCCAAGAATAATACTGCCATTGATAGAGTTAACCTCTAAATGACTGGCAGAATCGAGTAGTTGAGTGGTTATATTATTGGTAACAGTAAGCGAAATTGAGCCTTGTTCTGTACGAGTAAAGACTTGCTCACCCACAGAGGAGGTGTATTCATTCGCTGTAATTTGAATAGCATGGCCATCGGCAGGGTCTTCCCCAGACGCCATTAATCCACCATTTTGAGCAAGCAGACCAGACGCAACAATATCAATTTGCCCAGCCTGAATACCATTGGCAACGACACCATTAACAATATCAATATTCACCGCATCAATATTCACTGCACCCATTGCAACAATACCGCTTAAACGACTTGTCTCGGATAAGCTCGTTAATGTCAGGTTGTTGATATTGGCTTGGTTAATATTAACCCCGTTGGAATCAACAAGCGTTACTGTGTCTGCGTTGGTAATATTAATTGAGCCCATAAAATCATTTGCGCTGCTGACAAGAGAAATATTTTGTGACCCAGCCCCATCACTAGCATCAAGATAGGTCTCTCCGTATACAATGATTGCCCCATCTTCATTTGAACTGATTGCCCCAGTTGAATTTATTTCTAACTGGCGGGCAGAAATATTATTTAAAATAGAGGCATTATCATTATTGAATTGAACCAAACCAGTAACCGGGTTTTGTCCGTCGCCACCGGCAATTAAGCTAAGCTGGCCAACCAGCCGGTTATCAGCACCCAGTAGAGAGAGATTCCCATTGTTCGAGGTAGCAACAAATTCACCTGTAGTATTCAGGTTGGCTGAGGAATGTATATCGCCTTCGGCAAGAATATCAATTAATTGGCTAGAACCAATTCCCGTAAGCTCAATATCGCTCGCCTCTTCGATATAAAGCGCTTGGGTATTATTAATTATTTGGGCTGTATCAACGTCTAATTGAATTCTATTTTCAGCCGTTCCCACATTGGCATTTTGCTCAAATATAATTTCGCTCGCATTAATAAATGCTTCAGCACTAACCGCAGAGACAGTACCGCCACGAAGAGTCAACGTGGAATTAATATTAATAATACCCTCTAAATTAATTTGGTCATTGTCTGCGGCAAGAATACGAACATTGTCTTTATTATCAAAATCAACGGTCGAGTAGGTTATCATTTCTGTAGAAACATTGAATTGGTTATCACTCAGCGTAACAACATCGGCAACGGAAGTGGTTTGAATATCCAACAAATCAGCTTCAACCAAATCCGTGACACGAGCAATATCATTAAAGTAAACGCTATAGGTCATATCGGCATCGGTTGTATAAGCCAGTTCTTGACGACCTTCATCAGATACGGGGGTATATACCGCCGAAACATAATTAATTGGCGCATCGCCATTTGGAATTTGCAGAATGGTTCGAATAGTATTGGTGCCTTCACCACCATCAAAATAGATAGCCGCTTCCGTTCCTTGAAGAATATCGATAAACAAATCATCGTTACCTGCTCCGGCATTGATCAATCCACTCACGGTGCCACCATCGGAGATACGAATAGTATCGTTTCCATCTCCGGCGTTAATTTCTCCATTAAAGTTTCCGGTGATATTAAACTCATCAAAAACATTGCCGCCATTGAGTATGCCAAAATCAGAGAAGGAGATAACGGAGTTAATGGTTCCACCATTCGCTTCATCAATTGTCCAGATATTGGCAATATTATCTGCGGTTATTGAACTGCTTCGCTGCCCATTGCCAATAATGCGTTCAATGTCACGAATGCCTGTGAGGCCATCACCTAGGCGAATATCAACAGAAGAAAGCTGACTTAGGTTCAAGATATCCTGTCCTTCAGTAGTCTGGTCATTACCATCAATATACCCGGTGATATTACCTGTATTGAGGAAATTAAACGTATCGTTGCTATTTCCGCCTTCCAAATTCGCAAACTCGGTAAATGCCATGGTATTTAAGCTTCCACCATCGGTATCGTTAATCTGCCAATTATTAATAAGGTCATCACCTGTTAAGGTATTGGTAGTATCTGTGTTTCCATGCAATTGTTCAAAGTTAACAATATTTAAGTCACCATCGACCATTTCACCCACCACAACGGATATATCTCGGCCTAAGGATGTTAGGTTAAGGGTATCCATGCTCGTATCCGTCTCTGGGGTGGTGCCCATTCCCCCATCAATATTACCTGTAATGCTGTCTGCACCATCCAGTATAAAGTTATCGTTAGCCGTACCGCCGGTCAGATTCGCTACGCCGAAGAATGTCAAAGTGTTATCGGCTGTCGCTCCTGAAGCGGGGGCTAAAGTACCATTATTTGTATCCGTAATTTGCCAAATATTGGCAGTATCATCTGCAATTAATTGGTTATTGTTTCCATTATCTGCATTTAGGGTTTCAATATTAATAATATTAAAATTATCGCTAGGGTTATTACCCACTTCGACAATAAGGTCACGACCCGCAGCAACATTAATAATATCGGCGGTATCAGTATCACCGGCACCACCATCGATTAAGCCCGTCACATAACTATTCACTCTACCCACATTAAATATATCTTGCCCGGCACCACCTGTTAAATTGGCTACGCCGCTAAAATCAATTGTATTGTTTAGTACGCCAGAATTATTACGGGTGATATTCCAGGTATTAGGTGAGTCTGTCGCAATTAAGCTATTACTTAAAGAGGGGTCTGTTCCCAGGTGTATTTCCGTAATATTTTGCACATTAATTACATCGTAAATATCTTCGCCTAGCTGAACAGTAAGGTTAACCGTTGAAGTGCCTGCATTAATGGTATTTGAACCTGCATCTCCACCATCAATATGACCGGTTATTCTTGCTGCACCAGTAAAGATAAAATTATCAACGCCAGCTCCACCGACAACTCGATCAAAGTTAATAAACGAGATGGTTGGAATACCTCCAATGCCATCGTCAAGGGTTCCGTCATTAATGCCATCCACTTCAATGCCATTAATAATTTCGTCGGTATCTTCAAACCGCCAGGTAGCGTCGCCATCAATAATTCTCAAGGTAGCGCTTGGCGCACTTGCGGAGGAGCCATCGTTATTACCGATAAGACCTTCCAGGCCAGCGATGGATGTTCCTGCTACGGCCAAGTCAATTGCGGTTCCCAGGGTGAAATCCAAATCCGTTGTGCTATTCGATAGATTTAATCGGTCAATGCCATCACCACCGTCAATGCCACCACTTAGGTTACCTGTCACCTCAAAGGCAAAATTATCGTTGCCCGCTCCCCCCTCTAAACTGCCAAAATGAATAAACGTAACGGTATTTTCTGCAAGAACATTGCTGGTTGGTTGTAAGCTCCCTGTATTATCAGCGCGAACAGTCCAGTCATAATTTCCACTTCTTGCATTGATTAAACGGTTATCTATTCCATCACCCGGCGCGGCGGTAATCTGCTCTACATTTGCCACATGGATGTTATTGGTGGTAGAAGTGCCGTCGTCAACAAGCTCAACAATAACCCCCGCTGTATAAGAAGAAATATCTAATGTATCGTTACTCAGGGCTGCAAGGTTCGTTCCCCCATCTATTACTCCGGTTACGTTACCCCCCAATACAATAGTAAAAGCGTCGCTGGCGGCATCAGCACCGATTAAATTTGCAAACCCTTCAAACCGTTGAACTCTAGATGCATCACCAAAATTAAGTGTTCCAGAATTTTCGTTATCAATATTCCAAATATTATCACCATCATCATTGGCAAGCAGTGTATTCACTTCGCCATCAACTGAATCGGCAAATACATGGGTTAGATTTATGGCTCTAATATCAATATTTTCGGTGATATGTTCGTCAAGAGAAACTCGTTGGCTATTGTTAATATCTCGAATATTCAGTGTATCAACGCCAGACAACCCAGCATTAATTAAACCTGCAACGGTGCCATCTATACCAAAGTTAAAGGTATCGTCTGCGGTTCCTCCAGTTAAATTTTCGAAATCTGTAAATATCAGAATTTGGTCCTGACGGGGGCTTCCTGTCGGGCTTAAGCTACCGCTATCTGTATTATCAATTGCCCAGATATTGGCAGCATTGCTGGCAATAAGCTCGTTCTCAAAACCCGCGTTGGCATTCAGTCTTTCAATATTAACAATATTCAGGTTGTTATTAATGTTATCAATAGAATTGGTTATTTGAACAATTTTATCGCCGTCAGCACCCGTTAATATAATACGGTCTTCTGTTGTTTCATTGCCGGAACCGCCATCAATTAAACCTGTAATATGGTCATTACCTGTAAAGGTAAAGGTATCGGCTGAAGAGGCGCCGGTTAAATGGGAGAAACCGCTAAACAGCATGTCATTTTCTGTTCCACCATTTAACGTACCCCCGTCCGTATCGGTAATATCCCAGGTATTATCCTGTATACCATTTGCAACCAGCGTATTATTGCTTCCTGTAGCCTGTATATTTTCCATATCCGCCACAAAAATATGGCCAGCACTGATTGGAGTGGTAACTGTCTCTATATCTGCCACAACATTAGCCGTTAATCCATCGGCAAGGCGTATAAGATTAATTGCATCAATACCGGCACCTGCGCCGGCGTAAATTGCCGCACGTACCGTATCAAAGTCAGCAATATTAAAGGTATCGGAACCTTCACCCCCTTGAATAACATCGGCACCTGTAAAGTTCAGTATATTGCCATTGACGGTTAATTGGTTTTGCGCCACGGCGCTGTCAATATCCCAAACATAACTGTCACTGTCACCACTTTGCACGGTATTAACAAGGGCATCACTTGGGTTGAGGGTTAATTCACGAATATTGAAGAGATCTGTCACGCCTTCGCGGCTTGCAACCACCCATGCCGCACTTTCCCGAGCAAGACCGGGAGCCCGACCATGTGTATCAATGGTCACTAATTCACGTTCATTTAAACCAAAGGTAACGCCGGAATCTATTAAACTTGCATTGATTGTATCTGGGTTATCTAAAGTACTGCCGCCACCATTAATGGAACCCGTAATGCGCCCAGCTTCAGTAAAGTTAAATACATCTTGTCCGGTGCCTCCCATCAGGTGATTCGCATTGGTAAATTCAATAACGGTTTCATCGGTACCTGTTTCGTAATTAAAGCTACCGCTGTCTATATCCGTGATGGTCCAGGTATTGGTTCCATTTAGGTATTCGTACCCTGCCTCATCTCGAATTCTTAAAACAACGTCATTGTCCGTTCGACCATGCACACTATCAATAGCATCAAACAGATCGACAAGAATAAAACGCCCACTAAATTCGCTTCCCGTATAATTTAACGAGCCACCACCCGAGCCGTAATAAACATTACCACTAATGTTCCCCGCAACATCGGGAAGATCCGCAGGCTCAATATCGGAAGAATATTGCCCATCACTTCCGATAATACTGCCAAAGCGACGGAAACCCACATTAGTATTATTGACACGGCTATCTTTGGGGTTAGAAGTATCGAGTACACGGTATATATCCCCTCTATTTTGTTCCCCATTTACATCCATATCCCATTCAACACTAATGGACTGCGCCCAATTTAATGCAATCCAGTTATTTATTTCACCGGCTGCATCCAAATCCGCTGCTTCAATATCTTCAATATTAGTAACGTGAATATTGGTACTTGGAGCAGAAGCATCGTACTCCTGCGCGGGGTTAAAGCCCTCTGTTACTGTCCCCACTTCAACCACAATGCCATCGGTAAAAGCGCTTACATCCACTCGGTCACGAACATTATCAACCGTAGCACTATCATGTTCATCGTGAGTATCCGGGTCATAAATTCCATCCGGTAATTCTCCGCCATCAATTAATCCAGTAATTAATCCAGAAGTTAATTCAGAGACGGTAAAAGTGAAGACATCTCTCGCCACTCCCCCTGTGATATTGTCAACCTCTTGAAAAGAGTCCACTCGGCCAGAAACAAAGCCCGAATTAATATTGTTAATAGTCCAGTTAGTTGTTCCAGAGTCGCTTAATACAGTAAGAGTATTATCACCATCACCCGCTTGAATCGTGTTAATAGAAGCGCCGTCGGCAAGGGTAAAATTATCGGTACTATCGCCACCTGTTAATGAATTCACCTCGTCAAAATTAATGACGGTTTCGCCATTGGCATAGGAACCGCTATTCTCCGCATCAATAGACCAGGTATTGGTTCCAGTATTTAACCCCACAAGGGTAGTATTCGATGAAGCATTACCCAATACATTTTCTGCATTATTAACGCCATTGACATTGGTTTCGGTAATATTCACGCTGTAATTCGCAAGCGTAGAAACATCTACTGTATCGCCACTCACTTCGTCTATATTACTGTCACCAGCATTAATACCTCGGCCAAATAAGGTCGCGGAAAGGAATTGAAAAATATCGTCGCCACTGCCGCCAATAAGCGTTTCCATTTGGTTAAATGCCGGGCCATTAACCTCACCCGTTGTATCAACCCATCCGGCGCTAGAACTTCCCAGTAACCAAGTATTAGAACCAGATACAACTGACAGGCTATCGCCAATATCATTGGTGGTCGTGCCATCTGTACCACCATTAATAATGCCAGTAAAACTCGATACGGTAGCTAAACGAAAGGCGTCATTTTCAGAACCACCTTGCAGCACATCTATCGCATCAAAGTTGGCGACGTATAGGGTTCCAGACGCATCGTCCGTTAGAGTATTATTGGCTGTACTTGAAATTGACCAGGATGAATCCGTATTTCGGCCCGTTAGGGTATTGGTACCGCCGGCTACCCCTCCACTGACACGGGTTTCTATTACGCCTGCGGATTGAAAATTAAAGTTATCATTAGCGTTTCCACCAATAATGGTTTCAAAACCGGAAAATTCTATGGTATCGGCTGTTGAGCTAATTTCACCGGCATTGATACCATTTATATCCCAGGTATTGGTTACATTATTAAACCCCGTAATTTGGTTATTATTATCCGTATCATTAGCAACAATGCGCTCAATATTATTTGCGGTAACATTACCCCAGGTCGCATTGTTTAAATTAATTACGAGGTTTTCGGTAATCGCAGAAAAATCAATAATATCGTTTATTCCATCGATACCGTCAGCACCATCAATAGTAATAAGGGTTGTCGTTGAGGCAATATTAAATGTATCAACAAAGCCTTGATGGCCAGTCAGTTCTTCTACCGAAATAAAACTCGTATTGGTTGGACCCGCGCCATAGGAGAAGTTACCTTGTGCGTTGTCGGTAACATTCCATTCAACAGCAATACCACGCTGCATATTTATTTCATCTGCATTGCCACCGGCGCCGTGTATCTGGCCTGTAATCGCAGCCGTAGCACCGTTAATATTAAATCGGTCGGTATTTTCTCCACCAGTGAGGTTATTAACGTTTTCGAAGGCTAAATTTAAAGTGCCTGTATCCGAGACGGAACCCCTATTAACATCTGAAATGATCCAGGTATTTTCATTGCTATTATCTATATCGAGGGTGCTATTAAAATCCCCCGCATCAACGCCTTCGTTATTGCCAATTACCCGCTCAATTCCAGTCGCACCATTAACACTTGTAGCATTTGCGCTTACCGTTAAATCAGCATTCCAGGCGGTATAATCCATAATATCGGTTTGGCCATCGCCAGCACTGATACTGGTAGCAGAGGCCGTATTATTAGCAAAGATAAAGCGGTCGCTTCCCGCGTTACTGCCCTCTAGGCTTTCTATACCAGAATAACGAGAAACATAGTCAACCTGGGCACTGTTTTGCACACTCCCTTCATTTGTTCCGGTAATATTCCAGCGGGAATCGGCATCACGACCTCTTAAAATATCAGTATCGCCATCACCGCCTATAATGCCATTTTCGCTAATAACTGAACCCAGCAAGCCAATATCAAAAATATCGCTACCGGCTCCGCCGGTTAGGTTTCCGGTTACGGCGGCATTAATATTGAAGGTATCCAGCGCACCAAGCCCCTCAATATTACCTGTTAGCGCGTGGTTAATATTGAAGGTATCTAAACCGGCTCCGCCGGTTAAATTTTCAATACTGATATAGTTAAATGTTGAGCGACCCGAGGCTCCAGGGGTAATTGCGCCTTGATTTATACCTGAGGTATTCCAAGAAACAATTTCTGAGGCTCCACTTGCAAATAATATGCTGTCTGCACTTGTATCGGCAATGGTTGCCGCTGAACCGCGAATTTCGCCAGTAACAAACCCATTAACCGTAAAGGTAAAATTATCAACTGAATTATTACCCCAAAGGTTTTGCATTCCCTCAAAAAGGGTTACAGCATCGGCTGTATTATCTTGCTCTCTTAAGGTGCCACGGTTTCCCGCTGTAATTTGCCAATCATTTTCGCGGTTAGCAATGCCCGTCAAGCTATCGGTTGCAGAACCTTGAATTGAGCGAATATTGGAGAAGGTGGTTATCGTGGTTTGGTTTTCAACGGTTAATCTCCCACTGGTATTCGTTGTTAATACCCAAGCATTATTTGTGCGGTTATTACTTAGGGTATTGTTAGCAAGGTTTGTATCTGTGCCACCATTTATTGCACCGGAAAAAATACCGTCTGTATCAATAATAAAATTGTCCGTTGACGTGGCCGTTCCGGCAAGTGTGCCAAAGCCATTAAAATTCAGAGTAGCGCCATTAACAAGCTGGCCCCCTTGCTCTTCGTTAATTGTCCAGGTATTTGTTCCACCGCTACTGCCTGTTAATGTATCGTCTAGGCCACCAATAATACCTTCGGCTCCCCCGACACCATACACAGTAGAACCATTAAATACGGCGTTAGCATTCTCTATACGAGAAATATCAACGGTATCAAAACCGGGAGCCGTTTGGCCACGCGCATGAATAGACGTGAATGCGGCTAAAGTATTATGAAAAATAAAAGTATCATTATCGCCGCCGCCATTAAGCTGCTCAATACGTTCAAAGGTAGCACCGCCGGTGATATCGCCACCGCCAGCCGACCTTAGGTTCCAGGTATTTTCCCCATTAGAAATGGTTAAGGTATCGGTTCCACTTGTTACATCAACAGCATTACCTTGAAGCGTTCCGGTAAATGCATTGGCTTGGTTGAGTGTAAAAGCATCATTTCCTGAACCGCCTTGAAGTGTATCGATACGGTCAAAATTCGTAATATAGGTGCCACCACCACTTTGAGAAACACTATTAGCAGCAACTGAACTAACCGACCAATTAGAATGGGCATTTCGGCCAATAATGGTATCAACGCCATCTGTTCCACCATCCACTAGGGCTGAAATAGAACCACTGCCGCCAAAAGTAAAGGTATCATTATTGTTGCCGCCAATAATGGTTTGGAAGCCATCAAAGTGCGTGACATTGCCCGATGCAGAGGTAACCGACCCGGCATTAACATCATCAATCGCCCAAGTATTCACTTCATTCGCGCCGGTAATAGAGTTAGTGCCATTGCCTACATTAATTTGTTCAATATCGGTAATACCAATTCCGCCCGTGGTGGCATCGCCCACGGTAATACTGACGTTACTGAATAAAGAAGAAAAATCTACAATATCAATAGGTTCGTTATCAATGGCAGGCTCTGGGTCGCCGCCGTCAACGTTAATTGAGGCGGTACCAGAAGTAATAGAGAAAAGGTCCACATAATCATTGTGGCCTGCAATATTTTCAATACCGCTAAAATCTGTGGTTGTAGTTGCCCCAATACCATTGGTGAAATTGCCTTCGCCTATTCCATCAACTTCCCAGGTTACTTCTCGTTCTCGCTGCATAACAATAGAGTCACTATCACCACTGCCACCGTTTATGCTGCCGGTAATGGCACCAGCCGTGCCGGTAATATTAAAGGTATCGCCACCGGCTCCGCCGGTTATAATATTAAAATCAATAAAATTAACACCACTCACATGGCCATCATTTACGCCATCAAAACCTGTTGGAGGTGTGTCTGGGGCAATGGAATTGCCGATGGTCCAGTCTACTTGCGTGCCCGTTAAGCTATTCACAATCAGGGTTGCGCTGTAACCGGCACCACTGTTGCCAACCACCTGTTCAATATTGGATACACCGTCAATATCGGTTTGCGCGGCAATGGTAAATGAAATAGCAGCCGTTACATCTTCGTAGGTTGCCGTATCAACAATACCATTTGCCTCCCCGGCATTGGCGCGCGCAATAGAAGCATTGGCATTGCGGAAATTAATAATATCGGCATTAGAATCTGTCCCTACAATTCGTTGCACTCCGTTAAACGATGAAACAAATAACGAGTTATCACCCGTATTTCTCAGCTCACCCGTATTGACGCCGGTAATATTCCAGGTGGTATCAGTGGCAATATTACTCACCAGTGTATTGCCAGCGCCATCAGTACCGCCAGCACCAACAGTGCCGTCCCCCCAAAGATTTCCTACCACCGAGCCGCCGGTTTGCAGAGTAAACCTATCGTCACCGCCTTCACCGTTTATTCTTCCGACAAAGGCGGAACCAATATTAAATTGGTCATCACCTGCGTCACCATTAATGGTGCCGGTAAAACCACCCGTAATATTAAATGTGTCAACAAATGTGCCCGCACCACCGCTTAATACATTCATTCCTCTAAATGTGGTCAATGCGGTTGCACCTAGGGTGCTATCCCCAGACGTAATAGTCCAGGTATTCGCTTGGCTGTGAGCCGTTAATGTATCGGTGGCGCTGGAACGGCCTTCGATTATTTCAACCGTTTGGTAACTGGCAATGTAATCACTGCCTCCGGTGACTGCAACACTGCCCTCTCTCTCACCGGACATTGTCCAAGAGCTGCTGCCTGAGGTTCGCCCCAGAATAGTATCGCTATTATCACCACCTTGAATATTGGCAGCGGTTCCCGCAGTGCCTATGGTAAAAGTATCATTACCTGCGCCACCTAAAATATTGCCGGTAAAAGCGGTATTAATAATAAAGGAATCTGCATTCGCGCCGCCTTGAATACTGCCCGTAATATCGCCGCCCAGGGTAAATGTATCCTTTCCTGCACCGCCTATTAGAATTTCCATTTCTGAAAAATTCGCGCGCGTTAATGGCGAAGGCGCGGTATTGGCCACCGAGCCTTCGCCCTCATCTGTAATAGCCCAGGCAACGCTATCGTCGCTATTACTGAGTACCCTTAGGGTATCGGACCTTTCGGCTACACTTGTTCCGCGAATGCTGCCGGTAATAGAACCCGCTACGGCCATACTGAAGGTATTGGCATCCTCTGCACCAATAAGATGATTAAAGTCTTCAAAAATGGTGGTGGAACCCGCGAGGGTAACATCCCCGGTATTTTCTTCGGTAATATTCCACGCAATGGTTGATACGCCATCGTCACTATTGACCGTAATGGTGCTGTTCGTATTATTGCCAACAACGCGCTCAATATCGGTTAAGCCATTGACCGTTGCGGTTCCAACCGTCACGTTAATAGGGCCGGCTAATAATGAGTAATTTGCCGTATCCGTACCGCCCGTTCCCGCAGTAATATTGACAATAGAGCCCGCACCACTAAAGGCGAAGGTATCGTCAATATTATTATTGCCAATTAGGCTTTCAATTCCATTAAAACTCGAAACATACGTATTCGCGGTAGGCTCTGCGGTATCGGTTACATTGCCAGAATTTATTCCTGTAATATTCCAGATGGTAGCGATATTTTTGCCGGTAAGCGTATCAGTATCACCCTCGCCCCCCACAATATTTTCAACATTACCATTGGCCTGTATAACAAAATGATCATTATTATTACCGCCCGTTAGATTTTGAAAATTAATAAAATTAACGGTGCCCGTAAACGCAGCATCAATACTCTCGCCATCTCCCGCACTGGTAATATTGCCATCATTCTCGTCGGTAATGTTCCAAGTATTATTGCCACTGGCAACCGTTAATATTGTGCCAGCATGATTATTACTGGTAACGGTTTCAATATTAATGACATTAATATTCGTATTGGTAGCGGAGCCCAGTTCAATTGTCTGTGCCCCGGTATTGGTTACAATAAAAGTATCGCCGTCACGGGTGCCAGCACCATCCACTAAACCGGATACAGTGCCGCCATTTTGGAAAGTAAAGGCGTCGTCTAGGCTTCCGCCGGTAAGGTGTTCAATTTCAGAAAACGACCGAGTATTAAGTGTATTACCCGTTGCGCCATCAATCACCCAGGTATTGGACGCATCCAAACCTATCAGCGTATCGCCATTTGTGCCGTTATCGGTTCCTGTACCATCACCACCGTGAACCGCTCCAATAATGACTCCGCTATTAAAATCAAAACGATCATCACCGTTCATACCCAAAACCGTTCCGGTAAAATCGGCATTAAATAGGAAATTATCAATAGCAGAACCACCTATCAGTTGGCTCATTCGAGAAAAACCCATGCTGTGAACGGTGCCAGCATTATTGGCAGCAGTAATACGCCAAGTATTGGTAAGGTTATCAGGTGCGGTTAGGCTATCGTTACCGGACCCTTCAATTGTCTGTATATCCGCAAAGCTGGTATTCACAGCTCCCGCAACGGTGCCCACCAGAGTCACCCCGCCGGTATTCGCAGTGGTATTGAGTGTCCAACTATTTGCCCCGGAGTCCGATACAATTAATGTATTGGTATCCGCTGGAGTATCCGTAGAGCTGCCACCGTCAATAGAAACTATTGAGGCACCATCGGCAAGAGTAAATTGGTCATTATTATTATCGCCAACAATACGCCCAAAATTAATAAAACGAGTCGAGCGAGTTTCACTGGAAATGACACCATCATTTTCGCCGTCTGCGTCGCCCGCGCCATCAAAATCAGAAATATTCCAAGTGGTAGCGACGGTATTAGATGTTCCACCAATAACGGTTAGAGTGGCATTATTACCGCCGCCTAAAACAGTCCTAGCGCTTTGCACACCGTTAATATCATTGCCCAAAGTTACGTTTACATTGCTTGCGGATGCGATAGAGACAATATCGGCCCCACCACGGGCATTAATCACGCCGTTGTATACAAAATCGCTGGTAAAGATAAAGGTATCTATTCCTTGAGAGTCGTCCGCACCATCTGCGCCATTGATATGCTCAATATCTAAAAATTCAATGGTTGAATTTAATATGCCTGTATCGCCAGTACCAGGGCCAGCAATATCACGGGATAAAACCCAACTATAGCTACCTGTTGTATCGGTTACATTAAGGGTATCGACATTCGGAGTAGTCGTTGGGGCGCTGGGGTCTCCGCCATGTATTTCTGCGGTAATATTTCCGGCAACATTAAACGTATCATTGCCTTCATTGCCATAGACATCGGTATCGTCAAGTGTATCGGCAACATTTTGGTTTAATGTAAAGGTATCGTCGCCCTCTCCGCCGTATAGGTTTCCATTAATGACGGCGTTAATCGTAAACGTATCATTGCCTGCGTCGCCGGAGATATTGCCATTAAAAACAGATGCCACCGTAAAGCCATCATTGCCTGCACCACCATTTAGCATATTAAAATCGGTAAAGCTTGTGGTATGGCTGCCAGCGGTAATACTGCCATCATTTGTTTGGCCTGCGGGAATACTCCAGGTAACCGTTTGCCCCGTAGAACTATTTACCCTTAGGCTACTGGTATTAACAGAACCGCCATTATAATTGCCGGTAACCCTTTCCAACTCGGCAATACCATTAACTGCACCATCTACGGCCAAAATAACATTAAGCTCCCCGGAAATACCCGATAAATCCAGCGTATCCCTATCTAAATCTGCATTTTCGCCAGCATTAATTCTTAAAATGGAGGCCAGGTGTGCATTGCTTGTAAAACTAAAGGTGTCGTTATTGGCTTCTGAACCGTCCAATTGCTCAATTTGAGTAAATGAAATGGCGGAGCCATCGTTACTATCATCCACTGAACCGGCTTCCAGGTTATTTATTACCCAGGTATTTAAACTGTCCTCATGGGCCACAATAGAGTCCAGTACCCCGGAATTGGCATCATCACTGGCTTCCTCGCCCCCCTGAACCGTGGCAACAATACTGGCCACAAGAATATTAAATATATCTGCGCCGGTGCCACCTTGAAGCGTAGAAGTAATAAAGGCCGTACTCAGGTTAAATATATCGTTGCCGGCATCACCCGCAATAGCACCTGCAATAACATCAGCATTGATATTAAATGTATCGTCACCTTCCCCACCATTAACAGCGGTTAGCCCTATATCGTGGTTAAGGGAGAAATAATCCGCCTGATCCCCTCCGGTAAGGGTTTCAAAAGCGGAAAAAGTAATGGTGCGTATCGGTGCGGAGTCACTGTCTTTAAGCGTGCCTGTATTTGAAGTGGTCGTTGTTGCCCAGTAGTGAGCCATGCCCTCTATGCCTGGGCCAATAAGAGTATCTGCGCCACTGGAACCGCTCACCTCAAAATCCGAGGTGTAGGCGCTCCAGTCGGCAGCGGTAGGGGAAAGGGTGAGGGTTCCCGCGCCGGTTCCCTGAATAGAAAATTGAGCGGTTTGAGCCGCGCCAGCACCCGCATCGCCTGCACCGCCTGCGGTATTCATATAGCCATTTAGGGTAAGAGTGGGTGTGCCTGTATCATTTTGCGCCTCAACAGAGACTGCCCCCGCATCGCCCCCGCTATTCGAACCCATAGCATCACCGCCGGAGGTATTGATGCCGCCAAGGGTAATATCCGCTGCGTCTAAATCCACAGCGCCTCCGTTCATACCTGCGCCATCGGCTATTCGGGTTCCACCTGACGTGGTGATATCGCCGACAGTCAGTACTCCAGCGCCCATATTAATAGTGACATTACCACCGGCTGTATTATCAGCACCTGTGGTGGTGATATGTGAGGAGATATAACTAGATGAAGGGCCGCCAAGTGAAGAGGCATTAAATGAAGCGGCGGTAATGGTAAAGCCTGTGGCATCAATATTACCTGTAGAGGCAATAATCAGATCGCCCAGCCCAGTGCCAATATGGCCACCAAAAATGGTATTGGCCCCATTAAGGGTTAGGTTTTCTAAGCCCGCGTCTATTGTTGAACCCTGGAGAGTACCGCCAAAGGTAATATCCCCTGGGGTAATAGCGGTAGCGCTATAGGCCAACTCATTGCGAACGGAAGAATCCATAATACTATTGGCTGCAAGCACCGTATTCCCTATTAAGCTAATGGGACCCCCTCTGCCATTGCGATCCGCGCCGCCATTGCCAATATCGCTACCTACATCAACATCGGCATCGAAAAGGGCGCCACCGCGCGCATAGAGGTTGCCGCCAATATAAATATCCGCCGCGCCGCTATTGGCTTGAAGGCGAATTAAACCCGCATTGCCTCCGCTGCCGGTATCTCTGTTACTACCATCATCCAATGCATGGCCATTGCCGCCACTGGTATCAATAAGTTGCACCGAAATATTGGCTGCATCACTATGGGTGGTAATATTAACACCGCCCCCTATACCACCATCAAAGCCATCACCTCTATTACTGTTATCCTCCGCAACCGACCCATAGGCTAAAATCGCCCCGGAAACGCTTACCCCGCCGCCGGTTGCATGAATGGTTACCCCACCACCATTTCGGCCATTATTTCTTGGGTTGGTATCCCCACCAAAAGTACTAATTGCCCCCGTAGCAATAGCCCCGGTGGTGGAGGTTAAATCCACCTGGCCGCCATGTCCATGACTGCCACCCGAAGTATCAATAGCCCCTGTGGTAATGGAGCCGCCCGTTATAGCAACGCTCCGGCCATTGCCATTACCCTGTATAGGGCCGGTAATAGTCACCGCGCCATCGGTTGGCGTAGCACCCACAGAGGAGTCGGCATTAATTACCCTAGAACCCAATAAATTTACGGCGCCGGTTAGGTGAATATCACCGGCATTATCCACTTGGTTGGTATACAAACTGCCATTTAAGTTAATGGTGGTTGCCGTTAATGAAATCGAGGCATCGTCCGCAATATTGAGTGCAGAGCCGGTATAGATATTATTGCCTATGGTAAGGTTAGTGGCGCTGGTAACAGTAAAAGAGTCAAGATATTCATCTACATTATAGCCGTCCACATTTCTACCCACTCCTCGGCTTATATTAATATTTCCCGTTCCGCCGGTAAGGGTTAGGCTATTGCGGCCACTAAAGTTAATATATTCACCATTCTGCCAAATAGCATATTCGGCATTAACAAGATTGCTCTCTAAAGTAATATTGCCGCCCGTTGCGCCTGTATCAATAATACGCTGTCGATTACCCTCCGCACCCGCAATTAAGATAGGGCTACTGCCCTCATCTGCCCTAACAGTAATATTTCCACCGGAGGTATATAAATCTCCATTGAGTACCAAAGCACTTGTTCTAGCGGAAAGGTAATAAGACATAGGGTAGAGAACATAATCATTCATTCCGGTGGTACAGTCGCAATTCCACCCTGCAATCAAGGTAATTGAACCCGTATTTAAGGTAATATCAGAATCCAATTGAATTTCATCGCCCGCCCGCATAGTAAAAGACGAACCCGTATTGGCGAAAATATTAAAACCCGCCCGCAGCCAAATATTATGCCTAGCTTCAAGGGTTACATTGCCAGAAAGCAATGCACTATTAATGGCGGTATTTGATAGGTAAAAAAAACGCTCCCCGTCGTATTCATCAATCCACCTATTATTTAACTCTGAATCATTTGCCCCATTTGAACCAATAATAATATGGATTGGGTCAAGCAATAAGGAGCCATCTTGGCCTGCATAGCTTTGCAGGCTGACATCTCCCCAAAAATCCAAATTCTCTTTACCCGAAACTTCCACAAAACCGCCATCACCGGCAGCCCCATAAGCCGCTGCCGACAGGTTTCCATAAAACCCTGTTGTGCCATCTGACCAGAGAATAATTCTGCCCGCATCCCCTAAAGACAAGGCATTAGAGGCAATACTGGCCCCACTGCCAACCATAGTTTGGCTGGCATTGCGAATACGTGCATTGGCGCCTTGGTAATCACCACCAATTAATGCCGTGCCGCCGCCTAAGTTACCCGATACATTTACCTCGGCGCTATCGAATAGGCCCACTCTCTCCCCAAGCAGTTTTACCACGCCGCCCTGCCCACCCTCTGTGGATTGCGCGGAAAGAACAGCGGAAGCGGATAAAACCGTATCTTGAGTGGCGTGCAGTTCAATCTCCCCCCCGTTACCCTGGGCAGAGTCCGCACGCACGGCCCCGGTAGAGGTAATATTCTCGCCCAGCATAATAACCCGGCCCGCATCCCCTATATTGGAAGAGACAGTCACATTGCCCGTATTGACTACATCCGCACCGGCACCTAAGGTAAAGCTGCCATCATTATGCATAACCACACTGACTTCCTGGTGTAGGTCGCCGCTATTGACCGCACGGGAGAATATATCCGCGCTGGCGCTGGCGGAAAGAAGAATACGGCCACCTTCGGCAGAAATATCGCCGGCATTGAGTACGGCGGGGTCAAGCCCTATATGCTCTTGCAGCACCCCTTCGGTAACTCGAACCCCCATTAGCCCTTCATGGTCAAAAGTGACCACCGCCTCTTTACCCGAGGCCAGGTTAACCGCCCCCAGATTGGCGGAGATCATACCGTTATTTTCCACACGCTGGCCCAGCAGGGTGACCGAGCCGCCGGTCGCGGCAGTAATAATGCCCGAGTGAATCACCGTGCCCTCGGTGCCCTCTAGAGCCGAGAAGGCAAAGTCGCCATTCATAAAATCGTCGGAACGGATCGTTAAACCACTGGCCAGCAGCCCCCCCACATTAATGGTGGCGGTTTCACTAAAGAAGACCCCATTAGGGTTCACCAGAATCACATGGCCATTGGCATCAATACGGCCATGGATCTCAGAGCCGCGGTTGCCGAGAATTCGGTTAAGTGCAATGGCCTCCGTATGGGGCTGGTTAAAGGTCACTCGCTCATCGGCGGCCAGGTCAAAGCTTTGCCAATCAATGGCAAGCAGGTCAGTGGTTTGGTTAACCGTTGTGGCCCTTTCCGCCTGCACAATAGCGCCTTCACCGCCCACCACCACTCCCCCTTTTGGGGTGGCGTATACCTGGCCAGCAAGAAGAATCTGCGATACGGCGGCAATAGCGAGGGGTAATTTTCTTTTTGATACGCTTTTTGACGCACTTTTTGGCGCACTTTTTAATACAGAAAGGGCACGGCGCCCGGTGGTCTTTTTGGCACGGAAAGGGCGCGGGAGAGACTTTTTCATTGAGTTCGATCCTAAAACATCACATTACAAAATGGGTGCTTAACGTTTGTTTTTGACAATATGGAAGGGAATTATCCCTAATAACAGAAGTGTGCCGTGGACCCTATATACTGGGAACGGCCCCAAGTAGCGCACTTCCTAACACCGCCTAAAGTTATCGTTTATGGCGATGGTATGAATCCGTATCTAAAGCAAAGGGCTGCCAAAGGTAAAGACCTCTTCCAACCCCCCTCCCTTCTTCCTTTTCCTTTAAAAAGAGAAAGGGAAAGGGAAAGAGGATTATGCCAAATAATGGCATAGGCTGCCCACTACTATATACCGAACAAGCAGGTGCGATAGTATATTATTTAAACAAAACGTTCTATAGATAGCCGGGGGGAAAGTGATGGCACTCACAAAGTGGCAAAGAAAAGAAAAAAGAAGAATCAAGAGAGGGCAAGATGCGCCATGCGCCACTTTTACCCCCACCAACTGTCACCCACCACAGGCATAAAAACAAAGGGGCCATATCTACACCCCTATTAATTTATACCTATTTAAACACTTATTAATACCGCTAGGGTCAATTTTCAAGGCCAATGGCAGCCCCATAGGCTCTGCCATTGTTATGCCTTTTTTATACGCTATTTCTTTTTTAAGAACCGTTCTTTTTTCAAAAGCGGCCCCTGCACCCACTTAGAGAACCGGCTCAACCCCCAGGGTTTTTGATAAAATCACCCGCTGGCCTGTGGCGGCATCTATCGCCATTATGGCTACCCCTTGGTTAGAGAGTAAACTACCCGCGCTATATAAAATCTGCCGCTCATTATCCATTGCTAAATCATCTATATCACCTTCCCCATCAAAGGTGATTTCAAATACATTAAGGCTATCCGGGGTAGTTAAATCCATATAGATGCTTCTTGCCCCTGTGGCCAAACCCACCGTATAAATACTTGGAGAACCCCCTAGCGAAACAATGGCTCTATCTCTGGGGCCATCCACCACAACCGAGTTTGCATCTCTAACAAAAGGATTATCCGTATTGGGAATAGTATTATTTGAAAGAATTGAGCGCTGCCCAGTGATACTATCCGCAGCATATACCGCTGGGTCAGCCGCATCTATAAGCAAAACCCGCCCTCGCTCAAGATCCAAAGCCAGCCCCCAGGGCCGTGTCAAGGGAATATCCCCATTAGGCACCGTATTACTGGAAAAGACTGAGCGCACCCCCGTATTAAGATCAACCGAGATATACATAGCATTTGACTCTGAAGCCACCAGCAGTCTATTTTGCTCAGTATCAATCACAGCGCTAACAGGGGAACTCAATGGTACTTCGATATTGGGCACAGTATTACTGGAAAACACTGTACGCTCACCCGTTGTGGTATCTACCGTAAAAATAACGCTTTGATTCACATCTATCGCAAATAAACGCGCTGAAGTGGGATCAAAGGTTAACCCCGTAATATAGTCAAATGGCAAATCAGTATTGGGCAATGTATTGCTGGATAAAAGGGTCCGATTGCCAGTAGTAGTATCCACATAGAGAATGTTATCCTCGCCTACATCCACAAAATACAAGCGGTTGCTGGCAGAGTCCAATTCCAACCCTATCGCCGCAATAAAAGCATTATCGTTATTGGGAAAGGCGGGCCAGAGGGCGCCCTGAGTGACGGTGACCTGATCGCCACTGGTATTCTCATTGCCCTCGGCATCCACGGGGGTGGCAGTAAGGCTATTGCTACCGGCACTGAGCGGCACTTCGGCTGTCCAGGTGGCAAAGCCATCGTCACTTTCCGCTGCAATACCGCTTATATCAATACCTGTTATGGCGCTGTAATCGTCGCTGGCGATACCCCGTACTAACACCGTACCGCCTTCGGTTAGGGAAACCTCAGGGGGAAAGTGAATGGTCACATCCGGTGCGGTTGTATCGGTTAGGGTGGTGACGGTATAGGTGCTGTCTACTTCTCCCCCTGCCCCGCCTAGGGTCAGGGTGGCGGAGGTGGCGGTGGCGGTGGCGAGCGATGAGGTTAGCCGCAGGGTAATACTTTGCCCGGCCATCACGGTGCCCGTAGCGCTGGTAAAGTCACCACTGTCAATAGAGTATTCACCGCCGTCGGTGCTTTCGATACTAATGGCAACGGATGTATTAATGCCCGCCACGGTAATGGCGTTAGAGGTATATTGTGTGGCCGGTTCGGCGTTCTCTTCTGCGCTAAGGCTAAAGGCTTCGGGGGTGGCGTCTTCGGCTTCGGTGGTGACGGTAAAGGTGCCTGCCACGCCGCCTAGGGTAAGGGTGGCCTCCACTGCCGTTGAAAATGCCGCAGAGGACATGACTCTTACAATGATACTTTGCCCGTTGGTTATGCTGCCTGCGGCGCTGGTAAAGTCGGCGCCATTAATGGAGTATTCGCCGCCGCTTATGCTGACGGGTATGGCGGTATTAATACCTGAGATAACCGCAGCGGGGGCCGCTTGCCATATGCCTGGGAAAATATCCGTTGCGGCGGTAAAAGAGAAGGCTTCCGGGGTGGTATCTTCCGCAACGGTGGTGACGGTAAAGGTTGCCGAGACACCGCCCACGGTTAGGGTCACTTCCGCTGCCGTTGAAAATTCAGCGGAGGACATGACTCTTACAATGATACTTTGCCCATTTCGAATGCTGCCCGTTGCGCTGGTAAAGTCGGCACCATTAATGGCGTATTCGCCGCCGCTTATGCTGACGGGTGTGGCGGCATTGATACCTGAGATAACCACGGCGGGTGCCGCTTGCCATATGCTTGGGGAAATATCGGTTACGGCGGTAAAGCTAAAGGTATTGGGTTGGGTATCTGTATTGGTTCCCCCACCGCCGCCTCCACCGCCGCCGCTTCCACAAGCGGAGATAAAGAAAATACTAAGAATGGTCAGTAACCATTTGTGAGCGGATAGCGTAGATAGCATGACGAAAGTCACTCCCTGAAAAGAAAATAGGCATTTATTGGAATATATTAGGGGGCTTATGTTAATGCTTACCCATACAATTGCAATGGGTAAGTATATTGTTTATCTGTTATTAAGAGCCCAATCAACGGGTAAATGTAACATCGTAAACGTTTTCTATTCCTTCATTTTTATCGGTAGTATAGGTTATATTAAGTTTTTCGGGTTGGTTCGGTTCCAGCACCATTGCTTTTACATATTTCATCTCTGGATAATCGTCGTACACGACAAAATAAATAGGTTTTATATTAGGTTTTCCACAGGTATCAAACTGTGGGTTTTGGTCATACAATTGAAAATAGACTGCTTTATCATTCCAACCAGTTGTGCGAGTATAAAAATAATAGGTAACATTTTTATACTCCATAGTATCTGCATGGCGAAACTGGTCACTTGCCACACCCAAATCGCAATCATTAGAATTGCATGACGCAATCAAAAAACAAAAAAAAGTGACAGTACTTATTTCAAGTATTTTTATCTCCATATTTCTGTCCATCTTGCTTCATATTTAAAAGGTTTCGCTATTCCTAAGCCTGAGTCCATATATTCTGATAACCCATCTGACAACAGCAAAATTTTTCCGTTGGAAAATGGTAATTTGGTAACTTTGTCGCCTTTAGAAAAAGGCTCAAAATCATATCTATTTTTAACGAACCAAGTCGTATTGTAACTGTCTTTTTTTGGTTTGCTCGTGATTGCTTCTAAATGAAAACGATTATCTGCTTTTTGTAAACGCTGGTTCTTTTCTTCAGCATACATTAAACCGCTACTATAGACATAGCCCTGAGTGACTATGCTTCTACTACCATTAACAAGCATTAATGGCTTAAAATATTGACTTCTCCTAAATTTAGGATTATCCGTTTTCAGTGTAAAAAAATATTCATTTCGGCCTGCTCGTTCTTTTATATATAACCTCATAGCCTCCATGGTATCTTGAACCACAACAGATTCTTGGTATGGTGTTGAATCCATTGTTACAGGCTGCCCCTTACCATTAACGTAATGATTCGCCAATCGACCTGCCTCTGGCATTTTTTGTGCGTACCCGCCCCACCAAAAGGATTCATATAGTTCAATTAAGAATGTTTTCTCCGCAACGCTAAATGTCATCTTTACCTGTGCTTTACAGGTAAGATAGTTAATGGTGGCCTGCATCAAATCAAGACTACTCTTGGCGTTAAATACGGCAATATTACCCATATGGTAGAGTGGCGCGCCCGGCACCTCTACCGCTTGAGCTAAACAGGCTTGAGCTTTCTTTGATAATGTTTGTGTATTACTGCTGGATGATAACGCTAAAGCTGACATTTGTATAAAAACTCCCTCTATAGTTAAAGGACTAAAAAATTGTCATTCGCCGATACGGCTTATGTAATAATTAAATACTTTATAGTCGGTATTTTGAGTTGCCATTATTTTTTCGTTGAGTCTTAATCCTCTCTTTTTTATCACACTATAAAGAAACTTATCGGGCGTACCATTTTTTTATGGTAGGGATTGTTAATATTTTAGTTTTTTCACGGAAAATTCAAATAGAAGCATACAGTTTCAAAAAAAAGAGCGCCCATACACGTTAACCCAACCATTTCTTCGACAACGTTCAACAATATAACGATACAGAAGTAAGCCCAAGAAAACATGTGACCTGGATCACACAACACACACTAAAACGGTCTTTTTGGGTAGTGGAAAATTTCTCGACAGTGGGGCGACTCTCAATAGAGTTTTGATAAGTGTCTCTCCCTGAAAAATAGATATTACTGATATGAAAATATACTAGCGGCGCAATTGGCGCGTAAAAACAAAAAAGATTATTATTTAACCGCCCGAATAAAAGTAATTTTTTTCTTATAGTTAAAAACAAGTTAAAAAAGCGATGGCCTCCAAAGTATACAAGCTATATTAGCCAAAGAGCATCAATTCTCACAAAATAGAAAGGAAAAGAAAAAGAGGGGAAGAGAAGTGCCACTTTTACCGCCAAGCAGCTTCCAATAAGCAACCTCAAATAAGCAAAGGTATAGGGGCTGTACTTACGCCCCTATATTTATACCCATTTAAACACTTATTAATACTGCTGCTACAGTCAATTTTTTAGGGCAGCCACTTAGAAAGCTACGGCGCAAGCCCCAGGGTTTTTGATAGAATCACCCGCTGGCCTGTGGCGGCATCTATGGCCATTATGGCTACCCCTTGGTTAGAGAGTAAACTGCCCGCGCTATATAAAATCTGCCGCTCATTATCCATTGCTAAATTATCTATATCGTCTTCCGAATCAAAATTAATTTCAAATACATTAAGGCTATCCGGGGTAGTTAAATCCATATAGATGCTTCTTGCCCCTGTGGCCAAACCCACCGTATAAATACTTGGAGAACCCCCTAGCGAAACAATGGCTCTATCTCTGGGGCCATCCACCACAACCGATCTTGCATTTCTAACAAAAGGAATATCCGTATTGGGAATGGTATTATTTGAAAGAATCGAGCGTTGCCCGGTGGTGCTATCCGCAGTAAATAATGCGGCCTGACTAGTATCTGTAAGCAAAACCCGCCCTCGCTCAAGATCCAAAGCCAGCCCCCAGGGCGCAGTAATAAGAATATCCCCATTAGGCACCGTATTACTGGAAAAGACCGAGCGCCCTCCGGTAGTAAGGTCAACCGAAATATACATAGAATTTACCTCTGAGGCCACAAGCAATCTATTTTGTTCAGTATCAGCCACTGCGCTAATAGGGCCATTAAATGGAATATCGGTATTGGGTACCGTATTACTGGAAAATACTGTGCGCTCGCCCGTCGTGGTATTAATGCTAAAAATAGTGTTTTGATCCGCATCCACTGCAAATAACCGTGCTGAAGTGGGGTCAAAGGTTAAGCCCGTAATATAGTCAAATGGCAAATCAGTATTGGGTATTGTATTGCTGGATAAAAGGGTTCGATTGCCGGTGGTGGTATCCACATAGAGAATGTTATCCTCGCCCACATCCACAAAATAGACTCGGTTATTAATCGGGTCAAATTCCACCCCTATCGCGTCACCAAAGGCATTATCATTATTGGGAAAGGCGGGCCAGAGGGCGCCCTGAGTGACGGTCACCTGATCGCCACTGGTATTCTCATTGCCCTCGGCATCCACGGGGGTGGCAGTAAGGCTATTGCTACCGGCACTGAGCGGCACTTCGGCTGCCCAGGTGGCAAAGCCATCGTCACTTTCCGCTGCAATACCGCTTATATCAATACCTGTTATGGCGCTGTAATCATCACTGGCGATACCCCGTACTAACACCGTACCGCCTTCGGTTAGGGAAACTTCAGGGGGAAAGTGAATGGTCACATCCGGTGCGGTTGTATCGGTTAGGGTGGTGACGGTATAGGTGCTGTCTACTTCTCCCCCTGCCCCGCCTAGGGTCAGGGTGGCGGAGGTGGCGGTGGCGGTGGAGAGCGATGAGGTTAGCCGCAGGGTAATACTTTGCCCGGCCATCACCGTGCCCGCAGCGCTGGTAAAGTCACCACTGTCAATGGAGTATTCACCGCCGTCGGTGCTTTCGATGCTAATGGCAACGGATGTATTAATGCCCGCCACGGTAATGGCGTTAGAGGTATATTGTGTGGCGGGTTCGGCGTTTTCTTGTGCGCTAAGGCTAAAGGCTTCGGGGGTGGCGTCTTCGGCTTCGGTGGTAACGGTAAAGGTGCCTGCCACGCCGCCTAGGGTAAGGGTGGCCTCCACTGCGGTTGAAAATTCGCTAGAGGACATGACTCTTACAATGATACTTTGCCCATTGGTAATGCTGCCTGCGGCACTGGTAAAGTCGGCGCCATTAATGGCGTATTCGCCGCCGCTTATGCTGACGGGTATGGCGGTATTAATACCTGAGATAACCGCAGCGGGGGCCGCTTGCCATATGCCTGGGAAAATATCGGTTGCGGCGGTAAAAGAAAAGGCTTCCGGGGTGGTATCTTCCGCAACGGTGGTGACGGTAAAGGTTGCCGAGACACCGCCCACGGTTAGGGTCACTTCCGCTGCCGTTGAAAATTCAGCGGAGGACATGACTCTTACAATGATACTTTGCCCATTTCGAATGCTGCCCGTTGCGCTGGTAAAGTCGGCACCATTAATGGCGTATTCGCCGCCGCTTATGCTGACGGGTGTGGCGGCATTGATACCTGAGATAACCACCGCAGGGGTCGCTTGCCATATGCTTGGGGAAATATCGGTAACGGCGGTAAAGCTAAAGGTATTGGGTTGGGTATCTGTATTGGTTCCCCCACCACCGCCTCCACCGCCGCCGCTTCCACAAGCGGAGAGAAAGAAAATACTAAGAATGGTCAGTAACCATTTGTGAGCGGATAGCGTAGATAGCATGACGAAAGTCACTCCCTGAAAAGAAAATAGGCATTTATTGGAATATATTAGGGGGCTTATGTTAATGCTTACCCACATAATTGCAATGGGTAGTGTATTGCTTATCTGTTATTCAATGGGCAGCAAAAGGGCATGGCTGGCGCATAAAGTTTTAATAGATTGTTTATTAGGCAGAACATCAATTAAACACAAGAAAAACGTGAAACCTATCACGTTTTTTAATTGGGCGTATTATTGGCTAAAAGTTAAACGAGGTAGGAGGTAGGAAGCCAAGTAAAATAACCCCCCTATGCAGTCAACTTAACGGGTAAACTTAACATCGTAAACGTTTTCTATTCCTTCGTTTTTATCGGTCGTATAGGTTATGTTAAGCTTTTCGGGTTGGTCCGGTTCCAGCACCATTGCTTTTACATATTTTATTGTCTCTGGTTGATCAGGAAAGCTATCATAGTGTATTGAATACACTGCCTTTTTGTCTGGCTGATAGGTGCATTTATCAAATATCGGCTCTTTGTCGTACAATTCAAAAAAAACGACTTTATCATTCCAACCAGTGGTTCGGGTATAGAGATAATAAGTTTTAGAATTCTTCTCAATTGAGTCAGCAAACCTGAGTTGGTCGCCTGCAATATCAAAGCTACAATTTTTATCACATGACACTAAAGAAAATAAAAAAATAACAATAATGCTAACTCTGAGTATTTTCATTTCCATGCCTCTGACCATGTCGCACTATAATCAAAAGGTTTTGCAATGCCTAAGCCTGAGTCCATATATTCTGATAATCCATCCGGTAATAATAAGGCTTTACCATTATCGAATGGTAAGTCAGTAAATTTATCACTCTTGGCAAATGACTCAAAATCATAGCGATTATGAACAGACCACTTGGTATGGTGTTGAATCCATACGGAAATAATCGTCCATAAGTTAAATGGATTTTCATACCGTTATTTAGCTTTCATTCTTTCCTGTTCGTAGACGGTTCTAGCCAAGTACTGGCCGTCCCAAAAAGGATCAATATTTTTACCATAAGCCTCTTTCTCAAACGCTTTTCCCTCCTCGAACTTCTTACCATTTGCTAAGCGTTGCTGTTTTCCGTCAAATTTAAGGTCTCCCCAATGGCACATCTCATGAAGAATGGTAGATTCAAGTACTCTATGCATTTTCGGGTTTTTGCTTTCTTTGTTTTCAAACATTCTAAATATGTTTTCCGCAATGAAAATTGCATTCCGATTGACCTCTGGGCGGTATTTCCCATTAGCGGGCCAAAGTTCATCAAGCAATATCTCAGGCCCCCAACCATTTTTTAATGACTGTGAAGCATCTGCTTTTTTAAGTTGGGAATATTTTAAGTAGGCTTTCCAAATTTTTGGCTTCTTGATTTCAAGCAAAGGTATATTTTCTTTGATCCATTTACATGTTTTTGGGTAGATATGTTCAATTGAAATAATTTTAGGCATTACTTACACTCCTTTTTGTATTCTTCATTGAATATTTTTTTATCACTTCTCCACTTAGATTTCATATATGCACAATGAAGTTCATCGCAATCTTTGGAAGTGGGGTCTAACAAGTATATATTTTTGCATATGCCGGCAGCTTTTCTATAAATAGATTTATCCAGTGCATGACGAAAATTCAAATCTTTGTTTTTTTCAATATGATCGCTAAAGGGCTTTAGTTCCTCTCTAAAAATATCCAAAAGATCACTTTTTTCCTCACGACTTAGCTCATCACAATTCCAACCAGAGAAAAAACAGTCTTCAACGTAATGGTCGTCTCCCGGTAACTCAAGTGCAATTGAAGAGGATGAAATCAGGAAACATAATACAGTAATATATTTTTTCATTGCGAAGCTCCTTACTAGAATCCCTTACTAGAGTAGTTTATCTATGGATTCAAGATATTGAGTATGAATTTTCCCACAGTTTTTATGGTCAGGCTCTATAAGCGCAATTTTTCTGCATACGGTTACCGCCTCCCAATAGACATGCCTATTGACGCCTTCATTTAGATACTCGCCCTTTCTTTGTTCAAAATACGTTACAAACGGCGCCAACTCCCATGTATATTCTTCTTGCAATTTAGCTTTTTCATTTTCTGAAATTTTATGACAATTCCAACCACGGTCATAACAATCGGATTTATAGTTTGTAATACTGGCTTTTTCATTGGCACATGCACTTAAGCTAACGGCCCATAAAAATGTAACGATTAAATATTTCATCTCAATATTCCCCTCCCTTTTTTTATTTCATAAGTGTATTGTTTATCTGTTATTCAATGCGCAAAAAAAGGGTATGACTAGCGCATAAAATTTTAACAGATTATTTATTAGGCAAAGCTATTTTGGATAAAACCAAGCGAAATAAAATAACCCCCTATGCAGCCATATCAACGGGTAAATGTAACATCGTAAACGTTGGCTATGCCTTTATTAGTATCTTTTGTATAAATAATTTTTAACTTTTCTTCGTCATCGGGCTGAAAAATTATCTTTTCAATATAGGGGTGATCTTCGGTATCATCAAATGCCCTTGCAAAAATTGGCTTTATATTTGAATGCATACACTTGTTAAAAACGGGTTCTTGTTCGTATAACTCAAAAAAAACGACTTTTTCTTGCCAGCCTGTCGTTCTAGAGTATAGGTAATATTTTTTTCCAAACCAAATAGCCGTGTCATGATATTTGACTGAGTCTAGAACTAACTCTTCACAATCTTTTGAGCTACAAGAGCTTATAAAAAACAATATCGATAAAACAAGAATGCTTTTAATCACCATCTTTCTGACCACTTAGCGCTATATATATAAGGTTTTGCAATCCCTAAGCCAGTATCCATATATTCAGATAACCCATCAGGTAGTTGTAAGATGTGTTTATCACTTAAAGGAATTTTTGATATTTTCTCTCCTTTAGAGAAAGGCTCAAAATCGTAGCGATTTTCTACTAACCACCATGTATGAAAATTATTTTTTGTCTGTTTTGCCGTATTAGCGGTAAGGTAAAAACGATTATCCGCATATTTAAGTCGAGAATTGCTCTGATCCGCATACATTCTGCCACTACTTTCAACATAGCCTTGAGTGTTAATATTTCTACTGCCATTCACAAGCATCAAAGGCTTGAAATGTTGACTTCTTCTGAATTTAGGGTCGTCCGTTTTCAGTGTGAAAAAATACTCATTACGGCTTGCCAAATCTTTTGTGTAAGCTTTCATCGCTCTCATAGTATCTTGTACAACAACGGATTTTTCATAGGGCTTTGAGTCCATGCTGACTGTTGTGCCTTTTCCATGCACGTAATGGCTGGCCAATTTTGCTGCCTCTGGCATTTTTTGTGCGTACCCGCCCCACCAAAAGGATTCATATAGTTCAATTAAGAATGTTTTCTCCGCAGTGCTAAATATCATCTTTACCTGTGCTTTACAGGTAAGATAGTTAATGCTGGCCTGCATCAAATCAAGACTACTCTTGGCGTTAAATACGGCAATCTTACCCATATGATAGAGTGGCGCGCCCGGCACCTCTACCGCTTGAGCTAAACAGGCTTGAGCTTTCTTTGATAATGTTTGTGTATTACTGCTGGATGATAACGCTAAAGCTGACATTTGTATAAAAATTCCCTCTATAATTAAAGGACTAAAAAATTGTCACTCGCCGATACGGCTTATGTAATAATTAAATACTTTATAGTCGGTATTTTGAGTTGCCATTATTTTTTCGTTGAGTCTTAATCCTCTCTTTTTTATCACACTATAAAGAAACTTATCGGGCGTACCATTTTTTTATGGTAGGGATTGTTAATATTTTAGTTTTTTCACGGAAAATTCAAATAGAAGCATACAGTTTCAAAAAAAAGAGCGCCCATACACGTTAACCCAACCATTTCTTCGACAACGTTCAACAATATAACGATACAGAAGTAAGCCCAAGAAAACATGTGACCTGGATCACACAACACACACTAAAACGGTCTTTTTGGGTAGTGGAAAATTTCTCGACAGTGGGGCGACTCTCAATAGAGTTTTGATAAGTGTCTCTCCCTGAAAAATAGATATTACTGATATGAAAATATACTAGCGGCGCAATTGGCGCGTAAAAACAAAAAAGATTATTATTTAACCGCCCGAATAAAAGTAATTTTTTTCTTATAGTTAAAAACAAGTTAAAAAAGCGATGGCCTCCAAAGTATACAAGCTATATTAGCCAAAGAGCATCAATTCTCACAAAATAGAAAGGAAAAGAAAAAGAGGGGAAGAGAAGTGCCACTTTTACCGCCAAGCAGCTTCCAATAAGCAACCTCAAATAAGCAAAGGTATAGGGGCTGTACTTACGCCCCTATATTTATACCCATTTAAACACTTATTAATACTGCTGCTAGGGTCAATTTTTTAGGGCAATGGCAGCACCCATACTTTTTATAAAAGAGCTATTCCTTTTCCAAAAGCGATTACTGTGCCCCACTTAGAGAACCGGCTCAACCCCCAGGGTTTTTGATAGAATCACCCGCTGGCCTGTGGCGGCATCTATGGCCATTATGGCCACTCCCTGGTTAGAGAGTAAACTACCCGCCCTATATAATACCTGCTGCTCATTATCCATCGCTAAACTATCTATATCGTCTCCCGTATTAAATGAAATTTCAAATACATTAAAGCTATCCGGGGTAGTCAAATCCATATAGAGACTTCTTGCCCCTGTCGCTAAATCCACCGCATAAAGACTTGAAGAGTCACCCGGCAAAGCAATTGCTCTATTTCTGGGGCTATCCACCACAACTGAAGTTACATTGAATGCAAAAGGAATATCCGTATTGGGAACCGTATTATTTGAAAGAATTGAACGCTGCCCAGTCACACTATCTGCGGCATATAACGCCGGGTTCGCAGCATCCGTAAGTAAAACTCGCCCTCGCTCAAGATCCAAAGCCAGCCCCCAGGGCGCAGTAATAGGAATATCCCCATTAGGCACTGTATTACTGGAAAAGACTGAACGCCCCCCGGTATTAAGGTCAACCGAGATATACATAGAATTTGATTCTGAGGCGACAAGCAGTCTATTTTGCCCAGTATCAACCACGGCGCTAATAGGGCCGTCAAATGGAATATCGGTATTCGGTACCGTATTACTGGAAAACACTGTGCGCTCACCCGTTGTGGTATTAATGGTAAATACGGTACCTTGCCCTATATCCATCGCAAATAGCCGTGCTGAGTCAGGGTCGAAAGCTAAACCCGTAACATAATCAAATGGCAAATTGGTATTGGGTACTGTATTGCTGGATAAAAGGGTTCGATTGCCGGTGATGGTATCCACATAGAGAATTTTATCCTCACCTACATCCACAAAATATAAGCGGTTGCTGGCAGGGTCAAATTCCACCCCTGCCGCCGCAATAAAAGCATTATCGTTATTGGGAAAGGCGGGCCAGAGGGCGCCCTGAGTGACGGTGACCTGATCGCCACTGGTATTCTCATTGCCCTCGGCATCCACGGGGGTGGCAGTAAGGCTATTGCTGCCGGCACTGAGCGGCACTTCGGCTGTCCAGGTGGCAAAGCCGTCGTCACTGGTCGCGGCAATACCGCCTATATCAATACCTGTTATGGCACTGTAATCGTCGCTGGCGATACCCCGTACTAACACCGTACCGCCTTCGGTAAGGGAAACTTCAGGGGGGAAGTGGATGGTCACATCCGGTGCGGTTGTATCGGTTAGGGTGGTGACGGTATAGGTGCTGTCTACTTCTCCCCCTGCCCCGCCTAGGGTCAGGGTGGCGGAGGTGGCGGTGGCGGTGGAGAGCGATGAGGTTAGCCGCAGGGTAATACTTTGCCCGGCCATCACCGTGCCCGCAGCGCTGGTAAAGTCACCACTGTCAATAGAGTATTCACCGCCGTCGGTGCTTTCGATGCTAATGGCAACGGATGTATTAATGCCCGCCACGGTAATGGCGTTAGAGGTATATTGTGTGGCCGGTTCGGCGTTCTCTTCTGCGCTAAGGCTAAAGGCTTCGGGGGTGGCGTCTTCGGCTTCGGTGGTGACGGTAAAGGTGCCTGCCACTCCACCTATGGTAAGGGTGGCCTCCACTGCGGTTGAAAATTCGCTAGAGGACATGACTCTTACAATGATACTTTGCCCGTTGGTAATGCTGCCTGCGGCACTGGTAAAGTCGGCGCCATTAATGGCGTATTCGCCGCCGCTTATGCTGACGGGTATGGCGGTATTAATACCTGAGATAACCGCAGCGGGGGCCGCTTGCCATATGCCTGGGAAAATATCCGTTGCGGCGGTAAAAGAGAAGGCTTCCGGGGTGGTATCTTCCGCAACGGTGGTGACGGTAAAGGTTGCCGAGACACCGCCCACGGTTAGGGTCACTTCCGCTGCCGTTGAAAATTCAGCGGAGGACATGACTCTTACAATGATACTTTGCCCATTTCGAATGCTGCCCGTTGCGCTGGTAAAGTCGGCACCATTAATGGCGTATTCGCCGCCGCTTATGCTGACGGGTGTGGCGGCATTGATACCTGAGATAACCACGGCGGGTGCCGCTTGCCATATGCTTGGGGAAATATCGGTTACGGCGGTAAAGCTAAAGGTATTGGGTTGGGTATCTGTATTGGTTCCCCCACCACCGCCTCCACCGCCGCCGCTTCCACAAGCGGAGATAAAGAAAATACTAAGAATGGTCAGTAACCATTTGTGAGCGGATAGCGTAGATAGCATGATAAAAATCACTCCCTGAAAATAGGTGTTTATTAAAATAGGATTAGGGGACTTATATTAATGCTTACCCATACAATTGCAATGGGTAAGTATATTGTTTATCTGTTATTAAGAGCCCAACAAATATTAAGGTTCAACAAAAGCTATGACTGGCGCATAAAATTTTAATAGATTGCTTATTAGACAAAACTATTAATGCACCCAATCAACGGGTAAATGTAACATCGTAAACGTTTTCTATTCCTTCGTTTTTATCGGTCGTATAGGTTATGTTAAGTTTCTCGGGTTGGTTCGGTTCCAGCACCATCGCTTTTATATATTTTATCTCTGGATAATCGTCGTACACGACAAAATAAATAGGTTTTATATTAGGTTTTCCACAGGTATCAAACTGTGGGTTTTGGTCATACAATTGAAAATAGACTGCTTTATCATTCCAACCAGTTGTGCGAGTATAAAAATAATAGGTAACATTTTTATACTCCATAGTATCTGCATGGCGAAACTGGTCACTTGCTACACCCAAATCGCAATTATTAGAATTGCATGACGCAATCAAAAAACAAAAAAAAGTGACAGTACTTATTTCAAGTATTTTTATCTCCATATTTCTGTCCATCTTGCTTCATATTTAAAAGGTTTTGCAATACCTAAACCTGAGTCCATATATTCTGATAACCCATCCGGTAATAATAGGACTTTACCATTATCAAATGGTAAGTCAGTAAATTTATCACTCTTGGCAAAAGGCTCAAAATCATAACGATTATAAACAGACCACACGACTAAGCCTTTCTTTTATTCTGTTCATAGGCGTTTATTTATAGGCGTTAGTCTAGTATTATAACGCCCAGTCCAATATGGATCTATATTCATTCCGTAGGCTTCACGCTCAAAAGCTTGCCCCTCTTCAATACGGTTACCGTTTTTATCTACTTGTTGTTTCCCATCAACCTTAATATCCCCCCAATGAGTCATTTCATGGATAAGTGTAGATTCCAAAACCACATGTATATACGGATGGCTATAGTCTTGAGTTTCAAATCTACGTGCAATATTTTCAGATAAGATTATGGAATTTTTATTCTGCCTATGATCGTACAACCCATTTCTTGGATAAATTTTTTTAATCAAAACCTCTGGGCCAAACCCATTCTTTAAAGCAAGTGATGCTTGTTCCTTGGTCAACTGTGAATGTTTTACAAACGCTTTAAAAACTCTCGGCTTGAAGGTTTCGATTAGTGGTAAATTTTTCTCTATCCAATCACTTAATCTGGGGTACATATGGGCAATATTCAATACTTTAGCCATTATCTACACTCCTCTTTAAAGTCTTTATTAAAAGATTCAGCATCACCTAGCCATCTATCTCTCTGAAAAATACAGTGCATTACATTACATTCATTAGCATCAGGGTTTAGGAGGTATATTTTTTGGCATATAGACGCAGCTTTTTGATATACAGAAAAACCAAGATTATTCGATACATTTTCGTTTTCTATATTTTTATAATATTTTAAGTATGAGGAGACGTCTTCCCTTAATAAATTTAACAAGTGTTTTTTTTCTTCTTTGGATACCTTATGGCAATTCCACCCACTAAAATAGCAAGCTTCTTCGTACTGAGTATCACCAACAAACTCAAGTGCAATTGAAGAGGATGAAATCAGGAAACATAATACAGTAATATATTTTTTCATTGCGAAGCTCCTTACTAGAATTCCTTACTAGAGTAGTTTATCTATGGATTCAAGATATTGAGTATGAATTTTCCCACAGTTTTTATGGTCAGGCTCTATAAGCGCAATTTTTCTGCATACGGTTACCGCCTCCCAATAGACATGCCTATTGACGCCTTCATTTAGATACTCACCCTTTCTTTGTTCAAAATACGCTACAAACGGTGCCAACTCCCATGCATATTCTTCTTGCAATTTAGCTTTTTCATTTTCCGAAATTTTATGACAATTCCAACCACGGTCATAACAATCGGATTTATAGTTTGTAATGCTAGCTTTTTCATTGGCACATGCGGTTAAGCTAACGACCCACAATAATGTAATTATTAAATATTTCATCTCAATATTCCCCTCTTAAATACTTTTTTACTAAATACTTTCCTCTTATACTTCGATCCGCGCTGTGCGAACCAGTCGTTAAATTAAGCCTGAGGTTGCCTACAATACTTTGAGTTGCCATTATTTATAGCATAATACAGCATAGTTATACGCACTTGCTTTCCTCTACTTTATCGAAAGATGCCACTTTTCAACATTTACTTTTTCACAGGATTCCCGATTGTAGAACAGGGGAGTGTATTCAAGCTTTAGCGATTGACATTTTTCTGCCCTGAGGGACGAATCTGAACCATCTATACTGACTGCAAGCGCAATAAGCCAAAATTCATTTTCCGGTGAAAGTATCACGGCTTTGTGAAGATACACATCTCCGGCGATATTAATAGTACCCAATTTAAACGGTTGCTTAGCATTGATAGATTGCTCAATGCATTCTCGTATTGCAAACCCAAATTGGGCCCTATTTTTCGACACAAAATCGTAAACTCCACAATCTATTGCATTCGCTCCACTTATCTCATCTAATTTATGCGAATAGACCGACAATGCTGAAGCTGACCACTCTTTTCTTTCAATCGAAGAGTTTGTCGCACAGCCCACAAGTATAGCTACAAGAAATGCAGATAAGCGTTGTACCATCACCATTGTTTACTACCCATATAATTTAGCAATTCGAGATTTTTCACTTGCTAAAAACTTCCTGGGGTCACGCCTATACTGCTCTTCATCCCAATAATCCATTATTCCCAGGTTGGTTCGGTGTTGTAGCCCAAGCTTATGGCCAAACTCGTGAGCGTCAGAAATTCGCCAGTAAATCCGGTGAACATGAGGATTCACCAACAATGCGTCACCCCATTTTTTGTTTTTATATGACGGGCCCCAGCCTCCAATTCTTAGCATCCCTTTGCATTCACAAGCACGCAAACCATTTGCAAAATCAGACAAACTGGCTCCGTGAATTCTCAAGTCGTAATGACCTGGGTTAGGTATAAATTCGACTATAATATTTTGAGTTGCATAGACTGCTTTGATATTTTTTACAGTTTCTTGAGCGCGCGCAATATTCCCGGTCATAATATAATTTAAGCGAATGTTGATATTATCTCCGCTTACCATTATTTTCCCTTTGTAGTTAGGATTCACGTAATCAACCTTAGTGATACCCGCAGGGTTACCCTCTAAAGACTTGATTCTATTCGTTGTTAACCCGCAATCAGATACCAAATCCATAGCGCACTGCTTTAGCTCTTTACTTATTGCTCTGCTGTACTGGGGCATATCAATTTCACTGCAAACTTTTGTTCAATTTTTTTAGGTATAGCATAGGTGTATCACATTTTTAATTGGATGCATTACGGGATAAAGCAAAGCAAAATAACTTCTATTATTTCAGGTCAGGCCACCACGAATCGTTAGAAACCTCCAGACAATCAACCCCTTCATATAATAAATGCCTAGAGCTAAATGTAATATTTTGACAGCGTTTTATTCGTTGTTGAGTGTCTGAGCCATCCACCATTGCATCCAATGTAATCAACCAATATTCTTTTTTTGGTGAGAATACTAAGATTTCGTAAAGGTAAGAATCCGTTGGTATTCTGACACTCCCAACCTTAAACGGCTGCTTAGCTGAAACCGCATATTGAATACACTGACCAGACTCGCGCCAAGCCTTTTCGCCGTTTGGTTTCGATTTATGTATAAGGTCATAGAACCCGCAATTAATCGCATCCGCCCCTGAGGTGGCATTTATCTTTTTTGAGAATGCCGGATATCCATACGCGGGCCACTCGCTACGATCATAGACCACAGGGGCAGAAGAACATGAAATAACTATGCAAACAATGGAAAAAAACGCTATTTCTTTTAACACGTTATTACTCTCTCCCTCAAGTGTATAGGTTTGCGATTCGCTTCCTGTCGCTCTCTATAAACTTTCTCCGGTCTCTACCTGTCTTTGGTGGGTAATCCATAATACCCAAATCTTCGCGGTGTTTTAGGCCCAGTTTATGACCAAACTCGTGCGCGTCGGTTATCCTCCATGTAGATTTTGGCGAAACGGGGTTAACTAAGAGAGCTTTCCCCCAAGTTGCGTGCTTATATGAAGGCCCCCACCCCCCGATATATAGAGCGGCTTCACAATCACATAAACCAAGAGCGGCAACCATTTCCCCTAACGACGCACCATGAATACGTAAGTCATAGCCTTGAACTTTAGGCGTAAAATTAATAATTACCTTTTGTGTCGCATAAACTTTTTGAATATTTTCAACAGCGGCTTTAACCCTAGCTATATTACCCGTCATAAGATAACTTAGATTAATTTCTAGCTTATCACCGTTTTTCTTAATTTTTCCTTTGTAGTGAGGATTAATTTCATCTTGCTTTCCTACCCCCGCAGGATTTCCGATTCGTGATTGAATGTCCCCCAAAGTCAGTGAGCAGACGGCTATACCATCAGTACTACACTGCTTTAACGCTTTTGTCATGGCTCTATTGTATGTCGTCATTCATTATCCCCTTAAATCAAATTTAGTGATTTATATTTTACTTTTATCGATTCAATACAAAAGAAAAAGCGCGTCCAAACCCTTTGATACCCCATACACGTTAGTCCGGCCATTTCTTCGACAACGTTCAATAATATAACGATACAGAAGTAAGCTTAAGAAAACATGTGACCCAGATCACACAAAACACACTAAAACGGTCTTTTTGGGTAGTGGAAAATTTCCCGACAGTGGGGCGACTCTCAATAGAGTTTTGATAAGTGTCTCTCCCTGAAAAATAGATATTTACTGAAATAACAATATATTAGCGACGTAATTGGCGCGTAAAAACTAAAAAGGTGATTATTTAACCAGCCGAATCAAAGCAATTTTTTTCTTATGGTTAAAAACAAGTTAAATGGAGCAAAATACGGATTATTAAAATAATGAAACAATAGGGCAATGCAACACTTTTTAAGGCTATCTTTTGCATTCCTAACTCTCGTTTCTAACTCTCGTTTCTAACTCCCGCTTCTAACTGAAACGAAACATTCTTTTACTTACATTTTTCTTGTTTTCTGTTTTTCATTGATAAAACTTTTATCACTTCTAACACACCATCATACTCCTCAGCAAAACCATCTGTAGCCTTACCTTTAAAGATTGCGTCAAATTGAACAGACACTTCCTCGTATGGCTTAGAAGTTAATGCAAAGTACTGAGATTCGAGACTCTTATAAATGTCGTCTGAAGCGATCACCCAATAGACTTTTTTGCTGTTACACGGCTGAAACGTATTTGCTTCATGTCCAAAAACATAATAACCCTCTAAATTATTTTCTTTGGATGTAATACTTTTAGGAATTTCTACCGAAATATGACAGGCATTGAGCAGTACAAAAGCCAAAATAAAAATATTTTTCTTAAAGAAGTTAACCATTTACTCCCCCTTATTTTATAATATTGGTCGGGTTGATTTTGTTTCCATGACGACCATGTAGTCTAAGATGAATATGATCGGTAATACCTCGCGTATATCGATTTTTTAGCGTCTTGACAATACCGATGATATTGCCAGCCTTTACAACTTTACCCACAATATTCGCAGAAGGTTGTATGTACCACACCCAACATTGAGTACCGTCGCTTGCCACAATTTGAACGCCGCTTAAAACTAGCGCATCAATCCCAGAGGAGTAAGGCCGAGATATTTTAACAACTTTTCCAGACAGGGGCGCTTTCACATGTTGACCTACGGTGGCAATATAATCCACGCCATTATGGGTTCGCCTACCGCGTGATGCACCAAAATGGCCTTCGCCATAGCTGTCGCTTTTACGAATGCCTTTTCCTGTAGGGTTGGCATAGGCTACAGGCCATATGCGTTTTATCGACGTACCATAGGGATCTATTCGTCCATCTGGATGCTGCATAAATTGTGATTGAACATATTCAATCGAAGCTTGTGTTTTTGCTCCATATTTTCCACCCTCCTTTAACTTTGGGTGATCCTTTCGTAAACCATTACGCAAGTTAATCGCTTGTTGAATTGTTTTAACATCACCTTGTTGATTTCTTCCGTTTTTACCCACCGAACCGTCCAACAATTATAACGATACAGAAGTAAGCCTAAGAAAACATGTGACCCAGATCACATAAAATAGACTAAAATGGTCTTTTTGGGTATTGGAAAATTTCCCGACAGCGAGGCGACTCTCAATAGAGTTTTGATAAGAGTTGTAGTGGTCAACCTTTTTTAATAGAGGATTTTTTGCGTTTTCAAAGAGCCCTTTACTGCCACACTGCTGTCTCAATATGTGGGACAAGTGTTCCCTTTTTATATCGCCACTCCTTCAATTCAGGTAGTAGCTTGTCTGTAATAGCATTGAGGATGCCGTTAGACACATTAAAGTCACACATGGTAAAGCGCTTATTATTTTCGCGTGACTATTATAACCCAACACTTTTTAGACAGAACCTAAGTATGATACTTTATTGTAAATCTACAAACCCAAACCTATACCCCAAACCATTTACTCAACCGTTACCGATTTAGCCAAGTTTCGAGGCTGATCCACATCCGTACCTCGCAATACCGCAACATGATAGGAAAGTAATTGGAGCGGTAAAGTATAAATAATAGGCTCCAAGATAGTTGGCACATGAGGCAAGGAAAAAACAACTGTATTATCATCCGCTTCAAAACCTGCGGAGGCATCGGCAAAAACATAGAGCTTCCCACCCCTGGCTCTCACTTCTTCTAAGTTCGACTTGAGTTTTTCCAATAGCTGATTATTGGGGGCAACGGCGATCACCGGCATATTATCATCCACTAGCGCAAGAGGCCCATGTTTCAATTCTCCTGCGGGGTAAGCTTCGGCGTGGATATAGGAAATTTCTTTAAGTTTTAACGCCCCTTCCATCGCCACGGGGTACTGAATTCCCCGGCCTAAAAATAAAGCATGTTCTTTAGCCACAAACTCTTCACTGATTTTTTCTATGGTGGAATCGAGTTTAAGTACCTGCTGGCAAAGTGCGGGCAAATTATTTAGCGCTTGAACCCATTCAGCTTCACTTTCGGCCGTGAGGTTTTTGCGTCTACCTAAAACAATTCCCAAAAGCTGCAATGCCACAAGCTGGGTGGTAAACGCTTTTGTTGAGGCAACCCCTATTTCAGCACCCGCTAAGGTCATAAGTGCTAGGTCAGATTCCCGCACAATGGTTGAGTTGGCCACATTGCAAATCGCCAACGAAGCTACTACCCCAAGTTCTTTGGCGATTCTTAATGCCGCGAGTGTATCAGCAGTTTCTCCTGACTGGGAAATGGTGACAAATAGGGCATTGGGGGGGGTTATCACCTTTCGGTAACGAAACTCGGAAGCGATATCAACATGGCAGGGAATACCCGTCCATTCTTCAAATATATATTTGGCTATCATTCCTGCGTGGTAACTGGTTCCACAGGCAACAATTTGCACCGCGTCCACTCTATCAAATAACGCTTGGGAATTCACACCAAATACTTCTTCTCGAATAGCCTGTTCGCCAACACGTCCCTCCAAAGTACGTCTAATGGCATCAGGCTGTTCGTTAATTTCCTTCAGCATATAATGGCGGTACTCGCCTTTATCCGCTTCCAAAGAGGCGTCAGAAATTTTTGTGGTATTTCTATCCACTAGATTTCCATTCGAATCAAAAATGGTCAGACTGTTGGACGTCAGCCGAACAAGGTCCCCTTCCTCCAGATAAATAAACCTATCCGTTACTTGGCGCAGGGCGATTTGATCCGACGCAATAAAATTTTCATCAATACCCAACCCAATAACAAGAGGGCTTCCACTACGAGCAGCCACTAGGGTATTAGGCTCTTCTAAACACACCGCAGCAAGCCCATAGGCACCTTTTAATTGCGCAATTGTTTGCGTAAGGGAAGCAATAAAGTCACCAGATTGTTTAAATTCTTCGTTGAGTAGATGAGCAATCACTTCCGAATCTGTCTCGGAAAAAAAATGGTACCCCTTGCCCTCAAGCTGACCTTTAAGCTCAATATAGTTTTCAATAATGCCGTTATGTACGACAGCCACTAATTCAGACCTATGTGGGTGAGCATTTTGCTCATTGGGGGCGCCATGGGTTGCCCATCGAGTATGAGCAATACCCGTTCTTCCCTGAGGTTTTAAGTTTGTAAGGTTTTCCTCTAATGAGGAGACCTTCCCTGCGGACTTAATTAAGGAAAACTCCCCTGTAGCATCCGTTACAGCAACCCCCGCAGAGTCATAGCCTCTATATTCCAGGCGTTTAAGCCCTTCCAGTAATATACCTACAACATTTCTTTGGGCAACCGCCCCCACTATCCCACACATACTTCACACCTCTTTTTGCTGAAGACAAAAATACTCTATCTATACATTAACCGTATCTATATTAGTAATAGCTTTAATATTAGGAGATCACCGTGTTATTTTGCATCAAATAAAAAAAGACGATAAGAACCGTTGAATTTTATTCTTAAATAACACACCTAGTGAAAAGATTGGCCTAGACATAAAAAAATAGACACAAAAAATAGACATGAAAAAGTAGAAGTAACAAATGAATGAGATTGTTAATCACTCAACATCTTGCCCCTACTGCGGAGAAACTATCCAGTTATTGATCGATTGCTCAGTGAACGAGCAGAGATATATTGAAGACTGCGAGGTGTGCTGCCAACCAATGACGATAAAAGTGGAAATAGATGAAAACAACGGTGTATTTGTGCAAGTATTTGATGAAAATCAAGCATAACCCGCATTAACTCAAACGTATGATTTCCGCTAAATTTATTCCAACTCAACCCATTGTTGGATCATTTTGTTTAGGTCATCAAAATCTATGGGTTTTGTTAAATAATCATCCATGCCTGCGGCTATACACTTTTCTTTGTCGCCTTTCATTGCATTTGCGGTAAGTGCCACAACAGGGATTTTTACATTCGCCTCTCCAGCTTTGCCCTCTCGAATTCTTTTTGTTGCCTCGAACCCATCCATTTCTGGCATCTGGCAGTCCATTAAGACCATCTGAAAAGGCTCTACCGCTTCAGCTAATCGACTTAATGCTTCCAGTCCATTTGAAGCAACTTCCACCGATACGTCCAAACTTTCAAGTAAGTCATAAACAATTTGCTGATTAATTGTATTGTCCTCAACCAACAATATCTTCCCCTTAACGACCGACGCTCCCATCTTATTTTTTGACCTTTTTACTGAGATATTCGATTGGCTATTACCAATGGGATTTTTATATGATAAAAAAGCATGATATAAATCTTCAGTTATTAATGGTTTAGAAAAGCAGGCGATCTCTCCTAATTCAGCTTGCCCTAATTCAGCTTGCCCTAACTCAAGGGTTTCACTAATCAATGTCATTAATACTAATTTGATCTGTCTATGAGCTTCAAGTTTTCTTATTTTTTTACATAAATCTAAACCCGTTATCTCAGGCATATGTAAATCAATAATGGCTACATCAAATTTATTATCCTTACCCAAAAACGCTAAAGCTTCATCCGCACATTTAACAGTGGATACTTTTGCCCCCCAAGATTCTGACTGTTTTTTCAACATTAATCGGTTTTCTTTATTATCGTCAACAACAAGTATTCGACACCCAGCAAGGTTAATGTCCGATAACAATGGTTTTTTATCGTCTATCACACTCATATTTATATTGAAACTAAATTCACTGCCCTTGCCAAATTCACTGGAAACGTGAATATCCTTACCGCCTAACAGAGCAACAAGCTTATTGGATATTGACAACCCCAACCCCGTCCCTCCGTACTGCCGCGTGGTAGACGAGTCAACTTGCGTAAACGAATCAAATAAAGTTTTTATCTTATCTTTCGGAATTCCAATCCCTGTATCTCGCACAGAACAAAACAGTGTAGCGTTTTCAATATCTAATTTAGCAGTAATAATTATTTCACCACTTTTAGTGAATTTAATCGCATTGCCAATTAGGTTGGTCAGTATTTGCCGGAATCGACTAGGGTCACTTTTTACAATTTTATTTGGTATATCCGTTACATCCAAAATAAGCTCAACGCCTTTTTCCTGAGCTTTTAATGCAATAGATTCCACAAGGTCTCCCAAGAGCCCTCGCAAATCAAAATTAATATTTTCTAATTCTAATTTACCTGCATCAATTTTTGAAAAATCAAGAATATCGTTTAATAGATTTAATAGAGATTCAGCACTCGATTTGGCTAAATTTGCGTAACGCCTTTGTTTATCATTTAATTCACCTTTGGCCAATAGCCCCAACATTCCAAAAACTCCATTCATAGGCGTCCGTATTTCATGGCTCATACCGGCTAAAAATTCTGCTTTAGCCCGAACAGAAGACTCTGCTTTTTCACGAGCCTCCTGCAACGCTTTCTTTTGAACCTCAAGGATCACCATATGGTTTTCTAAGTCTATTGCCGTTTTTTTCCTCTGTTCTATTTCATTATTTAATTGATCTATTGACGTGGTATTATAACTTAACTGTTCCGTCATATTGTTCAAATCACGCCCTAAATCACCGATCTCATCATCACCTAGGTCTCTGATTTTATAATCTAAATCACCTGAACCAATTGCTTGAGTCCCCTTATGTAAAGCATCAATACGATTTAAAAAAATTCTCCTCAATAATACGTACAAAACAAGGCTCAATACAAATGCACCTATGATACCAGCCCACAATGTGCCTACAGCATAATCTCTTAAAACATGAAACTCTCTCGCTTTATCAAATACCAATATCATATGGTATTTTTTAGAGCCGACATAATAATCTAAAACAATCCAAATTTCCGAATCAATACCATTAAAAGCCTTGCCTGCATTAAACCTGTGCGTCTTTTCATCACCCAAATGTGCTTTTCCTGCAATAATTTTTTCTGTCTCATCTGCAATCATTGCGCCAACAACATAATGCCCATATTGATCAAGCTCATTAATTGCTTCTTGCAATACATCGTTATGTATTTTTTCCCAATCTACAGAAACGATCAGTAACCCAATAGGCTGACCTCTTTTCATAATATAAGAAATGTACCATTGAGAAAGACTTTTTTTCATCCCAATTATTTGTAAATAATAGTCTACACCCAGCTCACCAACAGAGGTTTGATCTTTAATTGGTTCCACATTTCTAGGGTTTTCTCCCACTTGCTTAAGAAGCAATTGTTCACCCGCCATTTTATTTTTTTGTGAATCTCGCGTACTAGAAGCAAATATTTCTCCATTCAAGTCAACAACCAATATATAATTTATATACGGGTAAACCTCTATTTGATCATTTAACTGCTGGCTGACACCACGATTTTCAAATAAATCTAAAGATTTTCTTATTTGACGATTACGGGAAATAATTTTAGTTATATTTTTTATCTGATTTTGCTTTTCTTTCAGCCTGGACACCATAAAACCAGCGTCACTGGAAAGCTTACGATTAACAGCTAAAATTTTATCATCACTTATTTTATTATATAAATAGAACCCCGTTAAACCAACAAGAAAAATGGAAATGGCAACACAAGAAGATATAACTTTGGAAACTAATTTCATCTAAATTTCTCTAATTTATTTCGTCCAGGTCACTTTTTTTTCCATTAATTTAGATAATTTAATATCGAGTTTATTAATACTTTGCCTATTTGCTAAATAAAAAGGGGGGGTTTGAGTAAGTGATTGAATACTTGCGGGTGACACACCACGTTGAAGTATATCCGCCGCCATCTTACCTGACATCTTACCTAAAATATAGAAATCTGCTACCACACCAAAAGTCGCCCCTTGCTCAATTCCCTTTTTATTGGAACTCAAGATAGGTATACCTTTTTTTAGTGAGATGTCGATTAACTTATTTTCCCCACCACTTTGAATAAGAGTATCGGTAGTGGTTATAAAGGCATCTACATTTAAAGCTAAACTGTTCGCATATTTTTCTATTTCAGCTATATCTTTAACTTCTACATCTTCTACATGAACACCATTTCGAGACAATAATCGAATTAAATTAGATGCTTGAATTTTTGAATTTGGTTCACCTTTTCGATGAAAAATTGCCACACGCTTTGCATGGGGAAGCATAAGTTTTAATATGTCCAAATAATATTTTAATGAAACATAATTACTCGTTCCAACAAGGTTATTCCCCGAATATTCAAACGATTCAATTAAACCTGAGTCTGCAGGATAAGTAACAATCGAAAATACAATAGGTGTTGATTGAGGCATGATCGCTTTCATAATGGCGGTGCCTGGAGTAGTCAGTGAATATATTAAATTAACCTTTTTCTCCTTAAATGTCTTTGCCGCATTTTCTTGTAATTTTTCATCTGCTCCCAACTCACCAAGTAAGAATTTGACATTTCTACCTTCTAGCAAGCCAGCCTCTCTTAGCCCATCTTTAAAGCCCCTTATACTTTCTGGATAACCCGACCATTGAGCTAAACCAATAACATAGTTAGACTCAGCCAACAAAGGAGGAGAAAAAAATAATATTATCAAGGTAAGAATATAATATCTCAACATATACCCCATATGTAATTTCGTTATGAACTTAGACACCGTTATTTGATGCTACCACTTAATCATATACTCTCCATCAGAGGGAATAAAAAACCATTAGAGGAAGTAACGATCAAATTCCTTTGTAAGAGCATTATAGTATGGCTGAAGACTTTCAATAAGTAAGTTACATTTTTTAATGTCCTTTTTTTTAGCCGCAAATTCTATTTCGCCAACCAATGCAAAAAACTGTAACGCTCCAAGATTTCCAGAACTTCCTTTTAAAGAGTGAGCGTGGTTTTCAATTTCGTTAAAATTTTCTTTCTCAATCGCCTGCGTTAACATATTTATTCTTTGTTCTGCTGTATCGACAAACATACCTATAAGCTTTTGCATTCTTTCCAGCTTTCCTCGAACTCTTTTTAATAATGCATTTTTATCCCAGATATTATTATCAGTTTTCCTATCGACTAGGCTATTATTCACCTCATAGCTTTGTGAATCTTGTCGCTTCAGCTTTTGAGATAATCGATCAGATGAAAGCCATTTTTTCATTATTCTTGTTAATTCGTCAGAGTCAACAGGCTTGCTAATATAATCATCCATACCCGCTTCCAAACACTTATCTCTATCACCTTTCATTGCATTTGCTGTCATAGCAATAATCGGAATTGAATTATTTTCAATGCCTGATACTCCTTCACGTATTGCTCGTGTTGCTTCATAACCATCCATTTCTGGCATTTGACAATCCATAAGTACTACATGAAAAGGCGCTTCCGATTCCATATCTCTCAGTAAATCTATAGCTTCTATTCCGTTCCCCGCAATAACTACCGATATACCCATTCCTTCCTCTAATAAATCTTTAGCCACTTCTTGATTCACTATATTATCTTCAACCAAAAGAATGCGAGTATCTTTTAGAAAAATCGTTTTTTTAGAAGAATCAAAATTTTCATTATGGTTTATTGCCCGCAAATAATGAGAGGTTATTAAAGGCTCAGCATACTCTAATGCCTCTCCTCCTGTGGAAACCACTGACAATGCTTTAAATAGATCATCTGTAGTAACAGGTTTAGGAAAATAAACTTGGAACCCCTTTTCAGCAAAAAACTTGGCATCACCTCGGTGGGCCATTGATGTCATCATAACCAATTTTAAATAGGAAAATTCTTTATCATTTCTAATTCTTTCGCCAAGGTCTGCACCATTCATACCGGGCATCTGCATATCAATAATCGCCAAATCTAAACGCTCACTTTTGTCTCGTAATTTATCTTTTTCTAACAATGCTAAAGCAGAAAATGCATCCTCAGCTTCCAACAAACTGGCGCCCCACAACGACAACTGCCCCTGCAATACCTCTCTATTAGTCGCATTGTCATCCACAACAAGTATTTTTAATTGGCTAATGTCCACTTTCGGCAGAACAGGTGAAAATTTCGAGCAGGGTTTAAGTTTTATGTTAAATTTAAAGCGAGAACCGTTTTCATAATCACTTTCAACAGAAATACTCCCTCCCATTAACTCGCATAACCGTTTGGTTATAGATAACCCCAGCCCAGTACCACCATATTTTCGCGTTGTAGAAGAATCTGCCTGGGTAAAGGCATCAAAGAGCGTACTCAGTTTATCTTTAGATATACCAATTCCCGTATCAGAAACCACAATATCTAAATTTAATTCTGTCGCCTCTTCAAAACCATCTTGCGCTGTCAATACTGCTCTCAGCACTATCTCTCCTTTATCTGTAAATTTAATTGCATTACCAATTAAATTATTAAGAATTTGACGAATTCGGCCAGGATCACCCGTCACCATAAGAGCATCCACTTGCCGAGCATCCACCACAAACTCCAATTGCTTTTCATATGCTTTTAACCCCTGAGCTTCGGAAACATCATCTAACAACTGCCGAAGATTAAAAGTAATTTCTTCCAATTCTAATTTTCCAGCATCAACTTTTGAGAAGTCCAAAATATCGTTGATTATACTTAATAAAGAGGTCGCACTGTTTCGAGCAATTTCTACTTGCCTCTTTTGATTATCATTTAATTCAGATTTATTCAAAATTCCAAGCATACCTAAAACACCATTCATAGGTGTTCTAATTTCATGGCTCATGCTTGCCAAAAATTCACTTTTAATTTTATCTGCATCCTCTGCGAAAGTTTTCGCATCAATTAATTCTTGCTCATAAACCTTGCGCTGAGTAATATCTGCTCTGATAGCTATGTAACTTTCAGGCTTTTTCTGTTCATTTAAAAACGGAACAATTGTTGTATCAACCCAGTATTCATGCCCATCCTTAGCCCGATTGCATATTTCTTCGTGCCAAATATTTCCTTTACTAATAGTTAAATACATATTTCTAAAAAATTCTTTATCATGATAACCTGAATTTAATATTCGATGATTCTGACCTAAAAGCTCATTCGGTGAATACCCACTAATTTCACAAAATTTATCATTGATATGGGTAATAGTGCCTTTTATATCTGTAGTAGCAACAATTGCATGTTGATCCAGTGCAAACTTTTGCTGATCCAATTTTGCGAATGCCTGAGTCAGTCGTTTCTCGGAGAGTTTTAGAGATGTAATATCCTCAATAGAAACAAAAAACCCAAGCGCTACACCATTTTCATCAAAATCTGGCACATAAGAAACTCTTACATATTTAAGCCTACCCTCTTTACATAGAATTTCCGAACCAAAACTTACGGATGTACCGGATAAAGCCGCATTAACATACGGTAAACAATTTTGATACGCGTCTTCCCCAAGCTTATATTGAATTAAATTACCCACAAATTTTTCCGAAGGTATTCCAAACCATTCTTCGTAGGCTTTATTTGCAGAGCGGTATCGCAACTCTTTATCAATATAAGATAATAATTGAGGAACATTATCACTTATTCCATCAATATATTTTCTTGCATCCGCTAATTCTTTAACTCGAATCTTTTGCAAATACAAAAGGCTATGAAAAGCCCGAGCAAGAGTCCCAATCTCATCTTTAGATTCAACAGGTAAGTTACCCACCACTCCAGTATCGGCATACTCATCAAGGCTTGCTGTGAGAGACTTTAAAGGTTTCAATAATTTTCGTGTTACAAAGATAGCCAGCGTCAAAATTAAAAATGAAAGAGAAATACTCAATATTAAAGCTCTATTTCGAGAATTATATGCATTAAGTAAATGCAAAGACTCATCAAATAGCATTAGAATATTTAACCGCCTAGCAAACCCCAAATCGTTTAGAATCAATCTATTATATTGAGCAACAAATTTCTCCTCTTGGTTATTAGAAAAACGCTTAAATACTACTTTATTTTCTTTGGTTTTTAGCAACTCTAATGCTCTGGGGAAGTCATCTTGCATTCGAAAACGAGTACCGATATCAAAACCAAACGTTTTATTTTTATCAGAATGAATCAAATAATCACCTTCTTGATTAGCAAAATAAAAAATGGCGTCATCCGGCAAAACATTTCTCAACTCACGAACTAGGGCACCAAAATCTAGATTTATTATTATTATTCCAAAAGCATTTCCTGCTGAATCAAAAATGGGAGTAGCAACTCGAATAACGGGCATATGAGGAATGGCAATCTGACCATCTTCTCGATTTAATTCAATTTTTGAAAAAAACACATCGCCTCGATTTAATCTCAGCGTACGTACCATATAGTTACTCTCTCCTTTTTTTTGCAGCATAGAATCAGGAACAACAACCACTCCAAACGATTTCTTATCCGTTCGAACTAGCTCTCTCCCCATATTTTCAATACCAAGATATCTTATCTGTAAATAGTCCTGCTTAGGCTGCTGAAGATTAGAAAACAATATACTAAGTCTATCTTTCCAAAGCTCAAATTGCTCTTGATTGTTTTGCTCCTTCGCTTCAATAATTCCTTGTACAGGAGGTGTTCGACTCAAGAATATGACATCTTGATGAACCTGCTCAAAAGCACTTCTTAGTAAAGGTTGAATAAACGCACTATGACTATCAAGGACTTTTATTTCTTCTTGTACAATCCTATATTTATCCTCAATGTAATATGTAAAGCTCACGGCTAAAGATACAACTAAAGTTAAAATAAAAGTGACCATTGGCATAAAGATACCTAAAGGTCTTTGGGGCTTCCTTATTTCCAACAGGTTGTCTAACTCAATTTGAATGCCTGTCGTTCTCACCTCCAATGTTTGGTTTAGTTTGCCGCCATCTATTGACTGAGCCCTTAATTCATCGATATAGTCATACAAAAACCCCAGCAAAATTAAACCATAAGCTATTATTTTTAATCCATGAGCAATATTGAAATGATTGTCAAAAAGTTCCTTTGAACCAAAAACCATATGTAATTGAGTTGTTACTTCCGGCACAATACTTAACAAAAGTGCAAACGGTAATGGAGATTTCTTTCTCGAATACAAAAACCAAAATAACATACCAACAAGTAAAAATAGAGATAATGCCAAAACATCATAAGGGCGTTTAATAACAGCCTCAGCAAACATAGTTTGAGGCAAATCATCACTTGTTGAGGCAAGTAGGATCGCCGCACAGCTCCCGCAAAAAAAAACAATACTGACCACAGCAAGAATTATTTTGGGTTGTTTGAAACCCAAACGTGTACTCTTGGCTTTCATTTGATTTGCAACCCAAAAGCCGATCAATACGCCACAAATCATAATAAAGGCATTAAAACTTCTGGATAAAGCCCAGGTGAAGGGGATAAAGTCTACGTTAAAGGTGTCTGTCCGTATAATTCTCATGGAGGCCAAAGTATGGAATGCATCGACTAAACCTGCACAGAGTAAAGCTATACCAATAATCGGAACCGTTATATCCCTTTTTACTCGATAATGTACAAAAGAAAAAATAGTTGCGATTACGGCAATACACACCGCGCTCCATTCTAATAAAGCATGATGCAAAGCACCCGAAAGGGCGTAAAAAAGATCGTTGCTTTGAAATTCGTTTAAACCCAACTTTTCGGTATCTAAAGGAATTGACTTTGAAGAAAAATCAATACCAATAAGATTCAAACAAAACGGCAGTGCACATATTATAAAAACAAAAATGGCACCTAGTTTAGCGCCACACGGAAACCATTGGTGCCGTTTAGAACACCTAGTTACGGTGGTATGTAGTTGTATGTTTTCGTTAATGGGGCACCATATTATCTAAGACAGAAGACGGCTAGAATCAACAAAATAAGACTCTCACATACTCTATGTATTTCTGGTTAGAATATTGTAGGTAAACTCCGACTTACTATTAACTTTAGATCAATCAACAGCAACTTCAAGAAGACTTAAATAACAGTTTTTTTAGTGTTTTTGGTTATAAAAACAAGTGCGTATCTTAACCAAAAGCACGGCTAGAGCGACGCCATAAATGTTATTCCAATATAAAAGCTATAATCTACTGGTAAAGAAGGTCGCTACCAGTTTTAACGCAAAACTATTTTTAGTGGTCATGACTCAATCTCAGTGTTGAGCAATGCTCTTCTAAAAATAAAAAAATGCGTTTTACTTTAAGATTTAATATTTAGTACCGAAAGAACCTTTTCTTGAATGGCATCCGGGTCTATAGGCTTTGCAATAAAATCATCTAAACCTTGCCGATTAGCTTTGGAAATGAGCACATCATCCGATACACCACTAATGAGTATATATAGAGCGCCTTTAAGGGAGTTCGATTCCGTAACTTTAGCATGTACTTGTAGACCGGAAAGCTTGGGCATATTCCAGTCACTCAATATCAAATGGTAGCCTTGCTCGGCGTTTTGGATTGCCTCTAGAGATTTTTGACCATTTTCAGCGGTATCAATGTGATCAATACCCATATCTCTCAAAGTAGCAACTAATAAGCCAGATAATTCTTTGTTGTCTTCTGCAATTAAGACCCTTACTTCTTTCAGCGCGAGAACAGGCTTCTGAACTTTTGAGCTTTGATTCGCTGAATCGTATTTAACAAGATCCAACACATCATTGAGCTGTTCTAGAACACTTTCATGGTAAGCCTTTACCGCTACGTTTTCATCAGAGTTCGTACTTCTAAGCGGCTGGAGAGTCGCCAACCGATACAGCTCTAGCGCTGACACCACAACTTTCTTTTGTTCAGGACTTAAGTTCATAGTTCCGACGCCAAGTTTATTAAAAACCATTCAAATTTAGGGGGTAATTTGCTGTATCACTATTTGAGTATAGATTTAATTACGCACTCATGGGACAAAGTTCGTACCTTAAAATGGGCGCCATAATGCCCACCTAACACATATAATGGAATACCTTCCCAGACTAGCTTACAGCGGATGGATCAATATTATGAACAGGACAATTACCATTGTTAACGGGGGAAACTCTGGTTTCTTTATCTAGGGCCACCACTACTGCTTGTATTACCCATATGCAAATCGGTTATAACAGCACCCAAATATCTCATTGTAGGTGTACAGGGAAAGGAGTGAGAGCTAAATGCCCTCGCAGCCGAGCCAACAGTGACCCCTACCAAGGCGCTACTTGAGGCGCATTGACGGTAAGTGGCGGTGTCGGAAAGAGCGTTGTACCGAAATTAACTATCTTTGTTGCGGTAAGGTCGGTTGAGTCTATTGCCTTTGCAACAACACTGTAGGTGTACACAGAAGCTTCCAGACATCGAGAGAGTGCCGCTAGCTGCAACCGTACCAAAGCTAATTACCGCTGGACTCTGTATTCCAACGGCGGTAAACCAATATATTGCCAAATCCAAGTTCACCAAGTCGCTATCCGGGTCGGTTGCACTTGCGGTAAACTGGTATTTGCCCCAACAAAGAAATTTTCTCCTGAATGAATAGGTTAACTCGAAACTAATACACCTTATGTAAATATTTCGTTAAGTCATCAAAGTCAAGCGGTCTACTATATAAGTACCCTTGAACATAGTGGCAACCATGTTCCGTTAAAAACTTTTCTTGCTGCTCTGTTTCTACCCCTTCAGCAATAACAGTTAGTTCTAAATTTTTAGCCAGTTGAATTATCGCATCAACAATCGCTTCATCATTTTTGTCTATCCCAATACATTGAATAAACGATTGATCGATTTTCAACATATCCAAAGGTAATATTTTTAAATAACTCAGAGAGGAATACCCCGTTCCAAAATCATCTATAGAAACATTAACACCCACTTTTCTAAGCTGTTCGAGCGTCACCACAGAAATTTTTACATCATTCATGATTGCAGTTTCAGTCACTTCAATATGAATACATCCAGGAGGTAATTTGTATTTTTTCATTGAAGAAACAATTTCATTAAATAATGACTCATTACCTAACTGATAGGCTGACACATTAATTGATACGGCAAAATCATCACTTAAAGAAAAAATATCCCTCAACTGACTTACTCTCTGACAAACTCTATTAATACACCAACCACCAATTTTATTTATTTTACCATTTTCTTCTGCAACAGGGATAAAAGTTGCAGGACTTATAAAACTATTGTGACTAGTTTCCCAGCGAATTAGGGCCTCAAGCCCATATAGTTTGCCATTACTAATATTTACTTGAGGCTGAAAATACATTTCAAATTCGTCATTATCTAATGCGCGTTGAATATCTCGAATTAACCTTTTCTTTTCTTCAATAGATTGTTGAAGCTCTAGGGAGAAAAATTCGTAGGTTCCTTTACCTTTGTTTTTTGCTTTATAAAGCGCTACATCAGCCTTCTTTAGGATACTTGCACCATCGACGTCAGAACTAATCGTTTTTGAATCGCCAAATGCAATACCTATACTGCATCCCGTTAATATTTCTTTCCCATTTGCGCAGACAAATCCAGTAATATTTTTTTGTATTTTATCTGCTACTACCGCTACAGAATAAGCTTCGTTTACGTTGGATACAATCAATGCAAACTCATCACCACCAATTCTTGCCAATAAGTCATCAGACCGAATTACCGAACCTATTGTCTTACAAATATATCTGAGTGCTTCATCCCCTTCCGAATGTCCATAATTATCGTTGATGCTTTTGAAATCATCTAGATCAATTATTAATACCCCAAAACTTAGCTTATGACGCTTTGCCGCAGCTAATGTTTTATCCAAATAACTCATAAATAAAGATCTATTTGCCACGCCTGTTAAATGATCGTAATTAGCTAAAACAGAAAGTTCCTGTTTAATTTTCATTTTTTCTGTATCATCGTGAAAAAATAAAATACCCGTGATATCGTTTTCGTAAAAAATAGTTGATTGAGTATACTGAACAGGAAATTTGCTAAGTTTGGCTCGCCAAAAATACGCTTCATCTTTTTGATGAGACTGAGCATCATAGAATATTTGAGCAAAATCAGATTCACACCACTCTTCGTCACTATCGTCTGGGTTGATAAAATCTTTGAGGTGTTTACCAATTACATCATTTGCAGATTCTAATAGAAGAGTACTAGCAGCTTTGTTACAAAAAATAACTTTAAAAAATTTGTCGAATAATATAACGCCTTCCCCAACCTGATCTAGTACAGATTCAACGCCATGCTTTGAACGACTCAAAATATCTTCTTCATATTTTCCCCTGGATCGAATACGCTCATTATGAAGAATGTTTTGAATTTTTAACCTGAGCTGTACGTCATCGAAGGGCTTGACTATGTAATCGATACATCCAGCCTCATAAGCTATACGTATATTTTCATTACTCGAGCCATGAACCGCAATAAACAACACTGGCAAATTTCTATGTTTGGAATCATTACGGATTTTCTTTACACATTCAGGTCCACTCATCACAGACATATTGAAACTGACTATTGCAAGTGAATACAGGGTTGTAGCGCATTGCTTGATCGCGTCCTCTCCAGAGAGAGATGTATCTATAGTAATATCCAAGCTCTCAACAACACGCTTTATGAGGGTCAAGTTACCGTCCATGTTATCTACGACTAAAATCTTCTGCTTCGTGTCGTCACTTATCATTTAACGTCTATTTCCCATAGCTATATTGCTTTAGCAATCTCAAATTTACAATTCTAGTGGTGCGTACGTGCCTTTTTATACTATCGATCAGTCTTTTTAAATCATCAAGCCTAGAGGCTAGAACAACAGGTCATTAAAATACGGTCTCTATAACAAATAAGTTATATAGACGGAAGACAAGGGTTCACAATGCAAACTTTAATGAATTGCTTCACCACAATTTATATTAAAATCATGGGCTTATACAATTTTATTAAAATACCAGGAAGATAGGACCCCGTCACCTTATCCGTAGGTTTATGCTATCTAAACATATTAAAAATAGACATACTTTCTATAATAATCAGTTCTAAAAAATATGTATGGCGCTATTTGAATTAATATCCCTAGATATTTACGAGCAACTTTCGACCTATTTTGTAAAATGACGGCTCTTTTATTTGATGGAAATAAGGTAGCAAAATACTCTCCAGAAGCCTGAGTAATGCACCGCAAGCATTTTGCTATGCCGCTGCATACCAAGAACCACAGCCTCAAAGGCGGATAAAGTGTTCTCGATAGTACTCAAGTTCAGTAATAGAATCCTTAATATCATCTAATGCTAAATGACTCGATTGTTTTTTAAACCCTACCGTTATCTCAGGCTTCCAACGAGCGGCAAGCTCTTTCAGCGTGCTGACGTCTAGGTTGCGGTAGTGGAAATATCTCTCAAGTTTGGGCATATACCTCGCCAAAAATCGACGATCTTGACAGATTGAGTTTCCACACATAGGAGATTTTCCAGTGGGAACCCACTTCTCCAAAAATTCAATCGTTGCAGCTTCAGCTTCAGCACACGAAGTTGAACTCTCTCTTACCCTTTCTGTTAGCCCAGATTTCCCATGCTGATTGGTATTCCATTCATCCATACCGGATAAAATTTCATCAGGTTGATGGATAGCCTGTACCGGCCCCTCGGCTAGCCTATTCAAGTGTGCATCTGTGACGATTGTGGCTATTTCAATGATGACATCACTTTCTGGAATTAACCCCGTCATTTCCAGGTCGATCCAAATTAGGTTACTTTCATTACTTTTCATACTGGTCACACTGGGCATAACTATTTTCCGTTCATTCCACTACAATAGGCGAAGTACACGTCAATACGTGTGTATCGACAAATTCTAGCAGCTCACAAGGGGCAGATTCTATTATTACTCTTAAATACCGACCCAATCACTGCGGCACTATACGTGAAGCAGCAGGGATAAGTTAGCTGCTTATGTCAAAAAGAAAGCTTTCCAAACAACAGTCTCGCCGTATAAAAGACAACCAAACGAAAAGGCGTGCCCAACGTTCTGAAGAAGTGGCCATTGATGAAGGGCAGCTTGGTCCGATACAAATAGGCAGGGTTGTTGCGCATTATGGCACCCAGGTGGATGTAGAAGCGGCTGATTCCGAAAATACCCGCCAAAGATGTTTTTTAAGAGCAAATATTCAAAGCGTTGTCACCGGCGACCAAGTGATATTTCGGAGTTCGGAGGAGGGCATGGGGGTCGTCGTATCCATAGAGCCACGGGAATCAGAGTTAGTGAGACCCGATAGTTACGGCAAATTAAAACCTGTTGCTGCAAATGTAAATTTTATGATGGTGACTATCGCCCCCGAACCGGAGCCCTTTCTAAATTTAATTGATCGATATATTGTGGCGGGTGAAAATAGCCAGGTCACTCCGATCATACTTATTAATAAACTTGATTTATTGGAAAGAAAAGCCAATTCAACCATTGAATGTATTCAATCGCTGTATTCAGAGCTGGGCTATCACGTTTTTTCCGTATGTGTCAAAACGCGGCGGGGAATTCTAGAGTTACAACAGTTTTTGTCTGGCGGAACCTGCATATTTGTTGGACAGTCTGGTGTGGGCAAATCCTCGATTATTCAAACACTACTTCCCAACGAACAAATAAAAATAGGCGCTCTTTCTGAACAAATGCAGAAAGGAAAGCATACCACCACCCATTCACAGTTGTATCATTTTGATCAAGGTGGAAGCTGCATAGATTCGCCAGGAATTCGTGAGTTCGGTCTTTGGCACCTTTCTCAAGAAGAGGTATTGCATGGGTTCAAAGAGCTAGACTCTTTAAGTAGAGAATGCCGTTTCCGTGACTGTGCCCACGAACAAGAACCCGGCTGTGCCATTAGAATGGCCATAGAGAATAAAACAGTTTCCTCCGAACGATTTGAGAGTTATAAACGCATACTAAACTCTCTTGATGACGTAACCATGCGCAATACAACAATAAACTGATTTAGTGATATAAGCCATGACATCTTCACTGCCATTATTAATCGAACCACAAGTCCTGGATGATCTTATCAGGGCCAATGCCCCACACTTGGAAAATGCCTGTATCGTCGATTTATGTTCAGAACAATCCTATTTAGCAGGCCACATTCCAGGCGCGATACACCTTCCGCCTCAAACAATTATGAGCGGGCAACCTCCTGCTCCCGGACGACTTCCAAGTAAGGAACAACTGCAAAAAGTATTTGGCTATTTGGGTTTAACGGAAGAGACCCACTTTATTATCTATGACGATGAAGGCGGAGGATGGGCAGGCCGTTTCTTATGGACTTTAGATGTGATAGGACACGCTAAATACACCTATGTTAACGGGGGAATTATTGCTTGGCGCGAGGAAGGTCTAGCCGTCGAAGTGAATGAAAACAACGCGGTCTCAACGACTCCAGAAATAAACATTAATACCCTCTACACTGTGGAGATTGCTGATATTTTAGCCAACTTAAACCAGAAAAATTTTGTTATTTGGGATGCTCGAAGCCCAGAGGAATTCCGAGGGGAGAAGGCGTTTGCACAAAAAGCAGGGCATATTCCCGGCGCAATAAACTGCGAGTGGATCAGTCTAATGGATACGGACAAAAGCTATAAGATCCTCGCTGATTTTGAAGAGAGACTTGGCATGTTAGGTATTCGCCAAGGGCAAGATATTGTCACTCATTGCCAAACTCATCACCGTTCTGGTTTTACCTACCTACTAGGGAAGCTACTCGGCTTTAATATTCGGGCCTACCATGGCTCTTGGTCTGAATGGGGAAATCATCCAGATACACCTGTCGAAGCCTCTTGCTAAGAACACATATTAAAAATACATAACATTTATTGATTCGCACTACAGATGAATTTTAATAATACAAAAAATATAAAAATTTCACTTTTTATTTTTTTTCAATATATCGCACCACATCACCTACTTTCCAGAATAATCGGACTTTTTGCACACGCTCAAATTAAGTGGTTAAAAAATCGATTAATTAATCTGTTTATTGATAAATTTGATGTGGATATGTCGGAGGCATTAAAAGAATCCCCGAAGGATTATATTCACTTTAATGATTTTTTTTGCCGCCAACTCAAACCTAATACCCGCCCAATAGATCAGACTAACCATTCTTTGGTTAGCCCCGCAGATGGAGCCATTAGCCAAATTGGCTCAATAGAGGCAGGGCGAATTTTTCAAGCAAAGGGACAGAGTTTTAGTTCATTAGAGCTACTTGGGGGAGATAAACAGCTAGCAGCCAAGTTTGATGATGGCGCCTTCACAACTATCTACCTTTCTCCCAAGGATTATCACCGTGTACACATGCCGACCGCTGGAACACTGGTTTCAATGCACCATATTCCCGGCACACTTTTTTCAGTTAACCAAATAACATCCGAGCGCGTACCTAGGCTTTTTGCTCGCAACGAGCGAGTCGTTTCCATATTCAATACCGAATATGGCCCTATGGCAATGGTATTAGTTGGCGCAATGGTTGTCGCGTCAATAGATACTGTCTGGGCTGGGCAAGTGGCTCCAGCGGGAAAACGAGTTCAGGTCACTCATTATGACTATGACTCCCCACTTCAACTCAAAAAAGGCCAAGAGATGGGTCGGTTTAAGCTGGGATCAACTGTCATACTGCTATTCCCCAGGGGTTGTATGTCCTGGACTCAGGACTTACAACCCAATTCACCTGTGTATATGGGGCAATCTCTAGGGCAGTTAAATCCCGCTAATTAAGATTAATTGAAGATTGATAAGAATCAGATTGCTTCTTTCGCCATTCCAATTGAATATAAAAACGGATGCATAAAACATCAATATATTTTAGGCAAAAGCACAATGCAGAAAGAACAAAGTACAGATCACAACTCCCGTGACTACCTTCGAATATCGGATGCTATCCAATTCATTATGCGGAATTTGGATAAGCAACCCAGTCTCGAAGAGCTTTCGCAACATATTAATATTAGCCCTGTACACTGCCATAGGCTATTTACGCAATGGACAGGCATCACCCCTAAAAATTTTTTACAATTCGCAACTCTTGAAAACGCGAAGCACCTTCTTCCCGTAAATAATACTCTTGAGGTCAGCAACCAATCTGGATTATCCAGTAATAGTCGTCTTCACGACCATTTTGTTAATATCGAGGCCATTACGCCTGGAGAATTTAAGTCAAAAGGAATGGGGATTATTTTTTATTGGGGGCTTGCCCGGTCTTTATTTGGCGATGTTTTTCTATGCTGGACGGAGAAAGGGATACATCAACTCTATTTTATAAACAAAGACGAATTGGACAATTGTTTAAATCAAGCTAAAACAACTTGGCTAAATGCAGAATTCCACAATAGCCCCTTGGAAGCGCAATCTCTTGTAGAAAAGATATTTCGTTTTGACGGGAAACTCACACATAAAACAAAACCCTTGTCTCTTTGGGTAAGAGGCACCAATTTCCAGGTGAATGTTTGGAAAGCACTGTTAAATATACCTCAAGGCAGCCTAACCTACTATGGAAAGATCGCATCGCAAATACATAAACCCAAGGCATGTAGAGCTGTCGGTACGGCTGTGGGGAGCAACCCTGTTAGTTTCTTAATCCCATGCCATAGAGTGATTCAACAATCGGGCGTGATTGGCAATTATCGGTGGGGGAAAAAATTGAAAAGGGTATTGCTTGCGATGGAACAATCACCAATAGGTTAAATTAGCTCCCCGAAAATAAGCCTGTCTTGCGTTTTAGTAAAGATAAGATGCCACCCCCCATTTTATTTTCGATATATTCGTCACGAATACTTGTAATATCAATATCGTATGCCCCTGGTTCAAGGTCTTGAGCAATATCGACTCTTTGAAGTTCAGAGGGATGGAATTTTCCAGAATCTAACTGTTCCTGCCTAATGCGGTCATCTATTGCCATATCCAACAATCTTGGTTCAAACAAAGGCTCTTTAACTGAATCCAAAACGATCATGATTTTTGGTTTCAACCTCCGGTCAAAGTTCTGCTCAACCACAACTCCGACTTCTCCGGTAGAAAGCTCAACTAAGGTGCCTGTTGGATATAAACCAATCGCACGAATAAACTCAACAACAAGCTCTTCTTGAAATTCAACTTCCCTCAATTCATAAAGTTTAGCAACCGCCTTGGATGGGGAAAGAGGTTGGGCTTGGTTACGTGGGTTTGTCGTTTCATCGTAAAAGGTAACAATACCTGCAATTTTTCCTAAAAGAGGAATCTTATCTCCGACAATATGCTGAGGAAAACCACTACCATTCACTCTTTCACAATGGGTTTTCACAACGGAAGTGACCCGAGGTTTTATATCGGGAAGTTTACGAAGTATATCAACGCTATAATCAATAAACTTCTCGTAGGCTTCCTGCTCAGTTTTATTTCTTTCCACGTTGACCAACAGGTGCTGAGGAAGCTTGGTTTTACCAATATCTTTTAGTAATACTCCCATAGCCAATATATCCAACTCACCTTTGGGTAAACCAATATGCCTACCATAGAGAATGGCCCACACTGCGGATCTCACAGCATGGCTATAGGTATACTCATCCTTTTCGCGCACACGAGAAAGCCAAGTAAATGCATCCGGGCTACGCAGAACACTATCAACCATGGCACTGGCAACGCGCTTTGTATCACTTACAGGAATATGCTGATGGTTTTGATTGACCTGTTCCATAATCGTTCCGACAGCATTGTAGACCTGTTGGTGAAGCTCTCTAGCTTTACCAATTTCTCGTTCTATAGGGGCAATTTCGGTATAGATATTTCGGCGAATTTTAATAGGCGCAACATTGAAAACTTTAGAGTGTTTAGCTGACCGAGTCGGTTTTTTCACCCCCATATGCTTGGTTAAAGACCGAAGCCTAGCTTTTACCGGGGAGGCACCTTTGGCAACATCGATATAGACAAAGTTGCAGTGGACCTTCAATTCCTTAATTTCATCGAGGTCACGAAGATAAAACCCCTGCAAAGGAAACGGCGTTTGCGTCCATGGTCTATCAAGGCCGGAGACAAACATGCCCACGGTTAATTCATTAACAGCCACTTTTACTTGTTTGATACCCAATTCACTTCTCCATTATTACCTGCTGCACTGACTATTTCAGAAACACAACATCACTGTTCCACAACTTGCCACTTTTTATCTTATTCCTGATTATAAACTAACCATTAGGTAATAAGTAAATACTTGGGACGAGTGGTTTTCAAAAAAACGTAACTGGCCCCCCCTTCTCAAATTAACCTATAACTAGAAGTTATATATTACTACTTAAGAGTATTTTGAGTTCTTCTAACCAAATAAACCGCTATTTGTGGTATTCCCTAGACAGCTCATGAACAGACTCTATAAAAGCTCCGGCATGAGATGGGTCAACTTCCGGTGTTATTCCATGCCCCAAGTTGAAAATGTGGCCACTGCCTTTTCCATAACTATCCAATATGGAAGACACTTCTTGGCGAATTCGGTTTGGTGACGCATAGAGTACCGACGGGTCCATGTTACCCTGCAAAGCGACTTCCCCCCCCACTCGTTGACGAGCAATACCTATATCCGTTGTCCAATCTAAACCTAGGGCCGTCGCGCCTGTGTTAGCCATTAACTCTAACCATTGTCCACCACCTTTGGTAAACAATATCACTGGCACTTGCCGACCTTCATTTTCCTTAATCAAACCCTCTATAATTTTTTGCATTGGCTTAAGAGAGTATTCTTGATAGGCGGCATGGGATAATGCCCCTCCCCATGTATCAAAGATTTGTACTGCTTGAGCGCCTGCACGAATTTGAGCATTTAGGTAAGCAATGACGGAGTCCGTTAATACATCAAGCAATCGCGCAGCTAATTCCGGTTGGTCGAATACGAGCGCTTTGGCACGCCGAAAATCTTTGCTGGAGCCCCCTTCGATCATATAGGTAGCAAGTGTCCAAGGGCTGCCAGAAAAACCTATCAGTGGCACTCTACCATTGAGTTCTCTGCGAATTGTCGAGACAGCATTCACCACGTAGGATAAATCTTTCTCTGGGTTAACGACTTCAAGAGCGTCGATATCCGCTGCGGTTCGAATGGTTTTTTTAAATTTCGGCCCTTCACCCGTTTCAAAATATAACCCTAAGCCCATAGCGTCAGGTATGGTAAGAATATCCGAAAATAGAATTGCTGCGTCTAGTGGGTATCGCTCTAGCGGTTGTAAGGTAACTTCGCAAGCTCTCTCTGGGTTTGTACACAGGTCCATAAAACTACCCGCCGCTTCGCGGCTAGCACGGTATTCAGGTAAGTAACGACCTGCCTGACGCATCATCCAAACGGGTGTGACGTCAACTGGCTGGCGTAATAGTGCGCGTAAAAAACGATCATTTTTCAATTCAGTCATGTTTTACTTCCCAAAAACACGTTCAATAGCAGATATAAAAATGCCTGGGAATAAACCCAGGCATCTGAAAAATAGTGATTCAAAAGTACTTTAAATCTAATGCTCTGTACGTACAACAGAAGGTACGCAAAGAAAGTTATACGTCTAGAAAGTCCAAAATACCTTCAGCGGCCTGGCGACCTTCCCAAATGGCTGTGACCACTAAATCCGAACCTCGAACCATATCACCACCAGCAAATACTTTAGGGTTGCTGGTCTGAAATTTAAACTTTTGCTCTTCGGGGGCTTCCACTCCACCCCAGTTGTTTACTTTAATATCGTGCTGGTCAAACCAAGGCGCTGGGCTGGGCTGGAAGCCAAAAGCGACTAAAACTATATCCGCAGGCAAAACTTCTTCGCTACCAGGAATGGGTTCGGGACGACGACGACCATTTTCATCTGGCTCGCCCAATTGAGTTGTCACCACTTTTACGCCTTCAACTTTGTCTTCACCAACAATGGCAACAGGTTGACGGTTAAATAAGAAATTAACGCCTTCTTCTTTTGCATTCACTACCTCCCGTCGAGAACCAGGCATATTGTCTTCATCGCGGCGATAGGCGCAACTAACGCTTTCAGCTTGTTGACGAATGGCGGTTCGGTTACAGTCCATCGCGGTATCACCACCACCGAGTACCACCACCTTTTTACCTTCGACACTAATAAAATCTGCCGGGTCTTTTTCGAAGCCCATATTGCGGTTTACACTAGACACTAAAAAGGGCAAAGCATCGTATACTCCAGGAAGGTCTTCACCGGGGAAACCACCTTTCATGTAGGTATAGGTTCCCATACCCATAAATACGGCGTCATAGTCTTCCATGATTTGTTCCATGGAAATATCTTTACCTACCTCAGTGTTTAAACGAAACTCAACACCCATTTCAGTAAAGATTTTACGACGGCGTTCCATCACCCCTTTTTCTAATTTAAACTCTGGAATACCAAAGGTTAATAGACCACCAATTTAAAGATCAAATACAACAGGTTTCACGCCGTACGGACTAATATATCAGCATCCCGCTGGCCCGGCACCAATACAACTTTTTTATCTGTCCAAACCACCTTGTTCGGGCTTCCAACGCAAAAGCGGTATCAGTAATGTACGTATTGCCAATTGTGACTAATATATCAGCACAACCTAAACCCGCTGGCCCGGCACCAATCACGGCAACTTTTTTATCTGTCCAAACCACCTTGGACATATCGGGCTTCCAACCCAAGGCAAAAGCGGTATCAGTAATGTACTTTTCCGTATTGCCAATTGTGACTGCACCAAAGCCATCGTTGAGTGTACAAGCGCCTTCACACAAACGGTCTTGCGGGCATACACGACCACACACTTCCGGCAACGAATTCGTTTGATGACATAAATCCGCCGCTTCCATAACATTGCCTTCGGAAACCAGCTTCAACCAGTTAGGAATGTAATTATGAACTGGACACTTCCACTCACAATAGGGGTTACCGCAACTGAGGCAACGTTCAGACTGGTCGGCAGCCTGGTCCTCAGTATAGGGTTGGTAGATTTCTACAAATTGTTCTTTACGTATTGGAATATCCTTTTTATCTGGATCTTTTCGTCCAACGTCAAGAAATTGGAAATCGTTATGTAAACGGTCACCCATAGTTCTTAGCCTCTACAACTATGTTCTAACAAGTTATGCTCTAGCCAGTAATGTTCCAGCATGTATTGTTCTAGCATGTTATTGATTTTGCGAAGCGGTTGCTGCTATCGACATTCGCTTACTCGCCTCGTCTTTTTACGCTGTTTAATAGGGTATCTAGGTTTGAAGCTTTGGGCTTCACTAACCAGAATTTGCCAATGTAGTCATTAAATTTCTTAAGTAGAGTCTTACCCCACTCGCTTTCAGTCTCAGTAACAAACTCTTCAATAACACTGCGAAGGTGATTGCGATGAGCTTCTAGTGCTTCGGTATTCACTCGTGTAATTTCAACCAGTTCGTGATTGTATTTATCGACAAACGTATTGCCTTCATCGAGAACATAGGCAAACCCACCTGTCATACCGGCCCCAAAGTTCATACCCGTTTTACCAAGAACAGTTACCACACCACCTGTCATATATTCACAGCAGTGGTCGCCTGCACCTTCAACGACAACATGAGCCCCGGAGTTTCGAACACCGCATCGTTCGCCCGCACCACCAGACGCAAATAGTTTGCCCCCTGTCGCGCCGTACAAGCAGGTATTACCCATGATGCTGGTTTCTCTGCTAAAGAATTCAGAACCTTGTGGGGGTCGAATAACTAGCTTGCCACCAGCCATGCCTTTACCAACATAATCGTTAGCATCACCATCCAGGTACATTTCCAAACCACCCGCATTCCAAACCCCAAAACTCTGACCTGCAATACCTTTCAGTTTTAACTTAAGAGGCTTGTCCGCCATACCTTGATTGCCATAACGTTTGGCAATTTCACCGGAAATTCGCGCTCCAATTGAACGGTCACAGTTTGTCACGGTAAATTCAAATTCACCACCAGATTTAGACTCAATGGTCGGCAAGACTTCCGCCACCATTCTTTCCGCTAACTCACCTTTATCGAACGGAGCGTTCTTCACTTTGGTACAAAACTGAGGCTTGCTTTCCAAGAATTCATCTGTGTGAATAATAGGTCTCAGGTCGATATTACGCTGCTTAGCAGTATTACCTTCAATAGTTTCAAGTAAATCCACTCGGCCAATTAATTCATCCAGTGAGCGCACCCCTAACTTAGCCATCCATTCACGAACTTCTTCAGCAACAAATGTGAAGAAGTTCATCGCCATTTCAACGGTGCCGATATAGTGGTCTTTACGAAGCTTATGCTGTTGAGTTGCAATACCTGTTGCGCAGTTGTTTAGATGGCAAATACGCAAATACTTACAGCCCAATGCCACCATGGGCGCAGTACCAAAGCCAAAGCTTTCTGCACCGAGAATGGCCGCTTTGATAACATCCAAACCAGACTTTAAACCACCGTCGGTTTGTACCCGAACTTTATCGCGCAAATCATTGGCTCGAAGTGTCTGATGGGTTTCGGACAAGCCCAATTCCCAGGGCGATCCGGCATATCGAATAGACGTTAACGGGCTCGCAGCCGTGCCTCCGTCGTAACCAGAAATGGTGATTAAATCCGCATAGGCTTTTGCTACACCGGCAGCAATTGTGCCCACACCTGGACGTGATACGAGCTTCACAGAGACAAGCGCATCCGGGTTAACTTGCTTCAGGTCAAAGATGAGCTGAGCCAAATCCTCAATCGAATAAATATCGTGGTGCGGAGGAGGCGAGATCAATGTGACGCCTGGAACAGAGAAGCGTAAGCGTGCAATCAGGTCATTGACCTTGCCACCGGGCAGTTGCCCCCCTTCGCCGGGCTTAGCACCCTGAGCCACTTTAATCTGCAAAACTTCCGCATTCACTAAGTAATGCGGTGTAACGCCAAAGCGGCCAGAGGCAATTTGCTTAATTTTAGAGACTTTGTTTGTTCCAAAACGTACAGCGTCTTCACCACCCTCACCACTATTCGAGCGACCACCAAGGGTATTCATCGCTTGAGCTAAGGCTTCGTGAGCCTCGGGGCTCAATGCACCAAGTGACATAGCTGCGGAATCAAAACGACGAACAATGACCTCCATAGGCTCAACGTCATCAATAGAAATTGGCTCAATGTCTTCTTTTAATTTTAATAAATCGCGTAGCGTGGCATATGGACGTTCATTCACAAGAGCCGCATAGTCACGCCACGCAGAGTAATCACCTGATTGGACTGCATTCTGTAACGCTTTCACCACGTCTGGATTAAAAGCGTGGTACTCCTGCCCGTGAACATACTTCAATAAACCGCCAGGCTCGATAGGTTTACGGGCCTTCCAGGCGAGTTTCGCTAACGCTTTTTGGTCGGTTTCCAGGTCGGCAAATGTTGCTCCGGCAATACGGCTGGCCGTACCAGGAAAACACTCTTCAATCACATCTTCAGCCAAACCAATGGCTTCAAATAATTGTGCCCCACGGTAAGACGCAATAGTAGAGATCCCCATTTTTGATAGGATCTTCAGTAGCCCCTTATCCAAACCTTTTTGGTAGTTCTTATAGGCGTTGTCAGTGCTTACGCGCAGTTCGCCAGACTCTATCATGCGGTTGAGGATATAATAGCTGAGGTAAGGGTAGACCGCAGTAGCCCCATAACCAATTAAGGTTGCGATATGGTGAGAATCTCTAGCGGTGCCTGACTCAACCACAATATTGGCATCACAACGCAGACCCTCTTTAGTCAAGCAATGATGAATGGCGCCGGTAGCCAACAGTGCGTGAATAGGTAATTTACCTTCCTCTAGCCCCACGTCACTCAAGATAACCAGGCTCACACCAGATTTAACCGCTGCGATGATATCCTCTAGCAGCAGCTCAATTGCTTGCTTCAAATTTAACGCATTTGCGTCATAGTGCAGGCTGAATGTTTGTGTTTTTTGACCCTCACGCTCTAAACTTGTTAACGCACGGAATTTAGCCGGCGAGAGAACTGGGCTGGTTAATATCACTCGGTTAGCATGACCTTCTGTCTCGGTAAAGACCGAAAGTTCTCGGCCAATACAGGTTTCCAAGGACATCACTATGGATTCACGCAATGGGTCAATTGGCGGGTTAGTGACCTGTGCAAACTGTTGACGGAAGTACTCGTATACCGAACGCTGCTTTTCAGATAATACGGCCATTGGCGTATCGTCACCCATTGAACCGACCGCTTCTTGCCCCGCTTCAGCAAGGGGGCGAAGTACCTGATCACACTCTTCATAAGACGCCTGGTACATTTTCATCGATGTACTGACTTCAGCTTCGGACATACCGTTTTCAGCCACATCACTTTCCAGGTTGGACTCGATACGAATAGCATTCTTCGCCAGCCATTCTTGATAGGGCTGACCGCCTTTTAGCTGTTCATCGATATCTTTTGTATGGCTCAATGTACCCGTTTGAGTATCGACAGATAATATTTGACCTGGCCCTAAACGGCCTTTTGCCACAACATCTTCTGGGGCATAGTCATACACACCTATCTCTGAGGCTACGGTGATAATATCGTCTTTAGTGATTACCCAGCGAGAGGGGCGCAGACCATTTCGGTCAAGCGTACATACCGCATAGCGACCATCGGTTAAAACCAACCCCGCAGGGCCATCCCAAGGTTCCACATGCATGGAGTTATATTCGTAGAAAGCTTTAAGGTTTTCATCCATATGCTCAACATTTTGCCACGCAGGCGGCACTAGCATTCTCGCAGCTCGATGCAGGTCCATGCCTCCGATCAACAGTAATTCAAGCATATTATCTAAGCTAGAGGAGTCAGACCCAGTACGGTTCACCAAGGGAACTATCTCATCCAAGTTAGGCAATAATTCCGTTTGAAATTTTTTGGTTCGAGCAACGGACCAGTTTCGGTTGCCCATAATGGTATTAATTTCACCATTGTGGGCGAGCATTCTAAATGGCTGAGCCAAAGGCCACTTAGGAAGAGTATTGGTGGAAAAGCGTTGGTGAAAAACGCAAATTGCGGTTTCTAGACGTTTATCAGCTAAGTCTGTATAAAACTGAGGTAGGTCCACAGGCATCATCAAGCCTTTATAGGACACGACTTGGCTGCTCAAACTAGCAACGTAGAATGAGTCATCATTGGCCAAGCGAATCTCAGACTTACGACGAGCAACAAATAACTTAGCGTTAAGCTCTTGGTCGCTAATACCGTCCGAATTAACAAACAGATGGAATATATAAGGTAACGAGTCTAAGGCTATTGGCCCCAAACAGTCGGAAACGGTTGGGACTTTTCGCCAACCAATATCGTTTAGACCTTGAGCGGCAAGCTCTTCCGCAACGACAGTTTTGGCCGTCGCTGCTTTTTCCTCATCAGGGCTGAACATAATGGAGCCAACGCCGTATAGGCTGGATAGCTCCATTTGCGCTTCATCTTTGGCTACTGCACGCAGGAAACTATCGGGCTTTTGCAGCAATAAGCCACAACCATCACCCGTTTTACCATCCGCAGCAATTCCGCCACGGTGAGTCATGCATGTCAGGGCTTCGATTGCTGTCTTTAATAACGTGTGGCTCGCCTTACCCTTCAAGTGGGCAATCAAACCAAATCCACAGTTATCTTTAAATTCGTCCAGCCGATAGAGACCTGTACTCATAAAATTATTCACTTAAGTCGTTAAAATAAGGTAGGCGGCGGGTACAAGCGATTAGCAAGAGAAACACATTTCCAGACCCACTCGTACTGTATTCTTCAAGACAAAAAAGCCCCTAAACTAGGGGCCGACACTTAAATGGGCGCAGAATGTTAACTTCTCCCCCCTCTAATGGCAAGAAAAAACACCTTGAAGGATAGGCAACATCAAAAAAAGTTGCGAAAATCGCCTAATTAACCCTACTTGCTGCAATCTCTTGCTGAACTCCTTTTAGTATTCTTGGCCAGGGACCTGCTTTTCTCTGCTCAGGAGGCAGCGTTTTTCTCGCTTCCAAGGCCATTTCTTTGGAGGGATAGACACCCGCAACAACCACATAAAGGCGGCGACCTTCTCGTAAACTACGATAAAGATACAAATCCGCTTTGTTTGCTTGCCTATCAATATAGTTTTGTAATGACTCTTTCTTACTCGCCGCAAGTACTTGCAGGGTGTAGTAGGTTTCGGGCTGCTCCATTAATAACACCGCGTCTGCTGACATTGAGTAATCCGTGTCCAGCTCCACGTCACCCTTAACCTCGAAATCAGAGATCACAGGCTTCAAATCATCTAATACCTTAGAGTCAGCTAATACCTTAGAATCAACTAAGGGCTCAATATCAATAGCCTTTTGCGGCTCAATCTTCTCGGCTCCAGAATCATGGCTGCTATTAAAGGAGGTCTGTTCTGAATCAGGTTGCACTGAATAAGATTGCTCCACCGACTCAGATATTTCGTTTGATTCAAGCGAAGGAGCATTGACAGCTAGCTGCTCCTGCTCCGATAAAGCTTCAACCTGCGAACTTTCTTTTTCAATAAAACCAACGATCGGCGGTCTAAGTTCGACTTTAGACTCTATTTTTTTATTATTAATAGCCTGAACTAATTCAACCTTATCACCTTCGGAATCTTTAGTGTCATTATCAACAACAACAGCCCACACTAAAATTGATACCAATAACAATAAAGCCAAACCATGCCCTATTGGAATATTCCTTCGGCTCATAGCCAAGGTATTCTTTTTCTTCCCTTGTTCATCCATTGAATCTTGGTACAACCGCAAAGCAATTCCAGGGTTTCCTTTTGACTGAGACCATAGGTTTTGAACTTGATCAGCAGGTACTTCTCCCTCAATAGCTGGGCAAACTGAAGAAAGAAACTGCGCTAATTCGGATGGAGAAAAAAGAGGAACATCAAAATCGTATGCAGATAACTCAACCAACTGCATTTCATCAATATCATGGGCCAACCCCGGTTTGGAAAAAAAGACCAGATGGAGACCGTACCCCGAAAGTGATTCCCCTTGTAGTAAACTGAGTAAAGCCCCAAGGGCTTCACTCGATAAATTATGGGCATCATCAAATACCAACACTGCGAGTTTTTTGTCGGTTATGAGGCCCTGAGCATAATGCCGAATTTCACTTAACAACTCACCAATGGAAATATCTTTCTGATCCCCCCCCGGCAAACCAATTGATCGAGAAACGGATGCCAAGGTATCGTGTAACTGCTCATCAAAAGTAATAGAAACAAAAAGGACATTTTGTAAACTTCCAACTATTTCTTTGAGGGCAACAACAAGCTGATTGGCCAAGGAGGTTTTACCCGCCCCTGCCGCCCCTTGAACAACGGAAAGTCCATCACCAAATTGCGCTAAATGGATTAATTGCTGTATCAACCCAAGCCGACCAGGCGAAGAATAATACGTAGATTCCACGCCCGCTTCTAGGTTTACGCTATCAGGCATATCTCCCCCCTCAAATAAAATTTACTTCCAATTATTGTTGGATTCTATTAGCTGCTAATTGTCACTCTCCAATAGCAAGGAGTACTTCTAAGTACTGCTAGAGAGGGTTTTTTCTAACAAAGCAGGATCAAAATCTTCAGTGACTACTGCTTTCCCACAATCCTTCAACAAGACCAGGCGAAGCCCTCCATTTAACACTTTCTTATCCACAGACATATACTCCATAAATATTTGTGGGGTCATATCCTTTGGTGAAGCGACGGGTAAATTAGCAGCCTCTACAAGTTTTTTGGCTCTATCATAGATATTTTGGCTAATCCATCCCTGCCTCATAGAAAGCTCACAGGCCATCACCATGCCAACGCCAACCGCTTCACCATGCAACCATTTCCCATACCCCTGGTGCGCTTCTATCGCGTGACCAAATGTATGCCCAAGGTTAAGTATCGCGCGAATACCCGATTCTTTTTCATCCTCAGTCACTATTTTAGCTTTAGTATTACACGATACCTCAATAGCGTAAGCAAGCCCGTCAACAGCACCAGCCACCAAGCGGTCAATATTGGCTTCCAACCACTCAAAAAAATCATAATCCGCAATCAACCCGTATTTTATGACTTCCGCCAATCCCGCTGACAGCTCCCTTGGGGGCAAAGTTGTTAACACATTGGTATCAATAACGACCGCATTAGGCTGATGAAATGCGCCAATCATATTTTTACCCAATGTATGGTTCACCCCGGTTTTCCCCCCAACAGAAGAATCAACCTGAGAGAGCAAGGTGGTCGGCACTTGAATAAATTCAACTCCCCGTTGATAGGAAGCAGCGGCAAACCCAGCCATATCACCAATCACCCCCCCCCCTAAGGCAATGATCGTCGTTTTTCGATTATGCTTCTTTTCTAGCAACCCAGAGAAAATCCGGTTCAAAATATCAAGGGACTTATATTCTTCTCCATCCGGCAAAACAACCGTATCGACTTTCGCTACACCCCGAAGACTGCGAACCAGTTTTTCATGATATAAATCCACCACGGTTTCGTTGGTGACAACCATTACCTGGGAACCATTAATATAGGGCAGGAAGCTTTCTTCCCTCTCAAGAATTCCTGGGGCAATTGTAATGGGATAGCTTCTATCCCCTAGATCGACAGCTAATTTTCGCATATGAATTGAAAGTGGTAATGTTTTGAATTGAAATGGACGCCCTTAAAGCGCCATTAGAGAAGGTCTAATATTGCCTGGACAACATGTTTTGGACCGCAGCTATCCGTAGTAACAATGTGATCTGCGACTTCTCTATACAGAGGGTCACGCACTAAAAAGAGTTCCGTTATTTTTCCACGAGGGCTGTTAACCTGTAGTAGTGGGCGCTTTTTGTCTTTATAAGTCCGATCAACTAACTGATCGATTGATGCCGATAAGTATACTACAGGGGTATGCTGCTTGAGTAATTCACGATTTTCCTCTCTGGCAACAATCCCACCGCCAGTTGCTATCACACAGCCTTCCTCTACAAGAACTTCCTTTAATATGGCCGCTTCCCTATCTCGAAACCCCTGCTCACCCTCTACATCAAAGATCCAAGGAATATCAGCACCTGTTCGATCTTCAATAATATTGTCAGTATCAAGAAAGGGGAAGCCTAACCGAGTAGACAGCATCTTTCCTATCGTAGATTTACCGGCCCCCATGGGACCGATGAGCACAACTGATTTCACTTTATACTAATCTATTAGATTCGACGACATTATTCGAGGAGTAATAAAGAGTAATAATTCTCTCTTTTTCTCCGAATTTAGGTCTTTACGAAACAAGCGCCCCAACAGAGGAATATCCCCAAGAAGTGGCACCTTTGATTTAGTGTCCACACTTTCGACTTGATAAATGCCGCCCAAAACAATCGTCTCACCATCAGACACCAAAACTTTAGTTTTTAACTCCGTCACATCAATACTAGGAATACCACTATCAAACCCACTTACAGAGTCCTGATTAATAATAAGGTCCATAATGACGCGATTGTCCGGTGTAATTTGCGGAGTAACGTCTAACTTCAATACTGCATCTTTAAAGGCTACCGTCGTACCACCACTTGCCGACTCTTCGGTATAGGCAATTTGAGTACCGTTTTTAATGGTTGCCTGCTGTTTATCTCCAGTAATCACTTTTGGCTGAGAGACTATTTCAGCAAAACCAGACTCTTCCATGGCTGATAACTCCATACCAAGTAAAAAGTTGGCGCCAATAATATTCCAAGAAAGCGCTCCAGCAGCAGTTTTTACACCAAGGTCAACCATGTTTGAGTTGACCAAGTTACGCTTACCATCGGACACACCATCACCATCCGAGTCTACAAATAACTGACCTGGGCCACCAACACCCGAGTCATTAATCAAGCCTTCCTGCCGACCAGTAAACTCGTACATTCGATTCCCACCAGAGGAAAGCTCAACAGCATCACCGGATATGCGGATACCTAACTCTTTTTTAAAATCATTATTCGCTATTACTATTCTGGCTTCAATCATTACCTGACGGACAGGAATATCAATTTTTTCCACCAAAGTTTTAAAGGCATTAATTTTTTCTTCTGTATCCGTGAGTATTATTGAGTTGGTTCGCTCATCAACAATCGCCTGACCTCTACCGGACAAAATGCTTCCCGTAGAATTACGATCATTATCCCCTCCTAAGCCTCCTGAACCACCTGAACCACCTGAACCACCTGAACCACCCTCACTAAAAAGGTTAAATAGCTCCCGAGCATTGGCGTAACGAATTCGTATGTACTCTGTTCTTAACGGAGCCAGTTCTTCAAGTTGCTTCTGGGTTTCAATTTCTTGCCTTTCCCTCTCGGCTATTTCCGCCGCAGGCGCAACCATCAAAACATTCCCCATCTGACGTTTGTCCAACCCCTTAGATTTCAACACTATGTCAAATGCCTGATCCCAAGGTACATTATCTAAGCGCAACGTAATACTTCCTGAGACAGTATCACTTGCAACCAAGTTAAGTTCATTTGAATCAGCTAAAAGCTGTAGCACTGACCGCACCTGAATATCTTGGAAATTTAGCGACAAACGTTCGCCGACATAAGCAAACCTTTGCTTCTTATCTTCAATTTCTTTTTGAGTAAGAGGCTTAACACTAATGACATATTCGTTATCCGCTTGATACGCCAAGTAGTCAAAATCACCACCCGCGTCAATACTAATAAGCGCACTTCCACCTTCAACACTTGCGCGCAATATCGATACTGGCGTGGCAAAATCAACAACATCTAGCTTACGCCTAAGGTGTTCTGGTAATTTCGCACCAATAAAACGCGCTTCAATTCCTCCAGAAACTTCCTCAATATCAATGTTGATACTGGGATTACTCAAGCTAATAAGAACTTTACCTTCTCCAACATCCCCTCGGCGAAAATCTACATTCGTAATTGCCGATACCGAAGAGTCCACTACTGGAATATTCACAGCAGAATTAGGCGGCGCACTCGCCACACCAATTGAACTCTCCTCCGAGCTTCGACCCGCAGATTCAGTCCCAACCTCAATAACGAGTTTGTTGCCCTCGGTACGAGTTACATAGGGCTGCAACGAATTCAAATTCAAGATAAGACGTGTCCTACCTCCACCAGAGACAACAACAGCACTAGAGACGCTGCCAGCAGACATCGCGTATTTTTTTTGACTTAAGCCATTCTCCACACCTTGAAAATCAAGGACAATTCTCGAAGGCTGGTCGATAGTATATCCTTCCGGCTTGGGTGGAACCGAATCAAAAAACAACTGAATTTCGGCCTTATCACCTGGCAATTCAGAAAAACTCACCGAATTTAAAGTCTGAGCTTGGCATACCCCCGCAAAACAGATAAGGGCCAAAAGGATAGTTTGCTTGTAATTCACTAGCTTCATTTTTTTATTCCCGCTCAGATAATACGATCACACGAGGCCGTTCTATCCAGCCGTCTAGACCATCAGGTACAATTTCTGTCACATCAAGTTGAGCTTCATTTGCAGAAACTATTTTACCGTGATTTTTCCCAATAAAATTTCCTTCCTTAACACGGTGTACACCACCAGCGTCATCTTTCAACAAGCTCCACAAAACCCCGCTTTTCCTAATAGTTCCAACCATTAAGAGGGAGTTTAAATCAAAACTTTCCAAATATTCTTTCTCTCGGTTGAAATCGGGTTTTACATCAGGGCCACCTCGACGAACAACTCTACGCTGTACATCCACAGGAGGGTCAAAGGGGCTTCTCAATGATGCAGCACTATAAATAAATGCGTCATACGGAACAAAAGTCGGTAAGGAATCGATTGTGCCAGACGGCTTCTTCTTAACATCAGCTATGTAACTTTTTAAGTCTTCATGTGCGCTGTTACTGCACCCAACCATCATCAAACAACCTAGAGCAATAGCAGTAAACAGGAATACATTCTTCATACTCAATCCTCCTGCGACTTATATCGGTATGTCTTTGCCAGGATCTCCATCTGCAATGCACTACCAGTAGACTCAGAGATAGAAAAGTCATGCAGGGTCACAATCCGAGGCATCCCTGTCACACCACTGACAAATGTTCCAAATTCATGATACCCACCCGTTACTTTCACTGAAATAGGTAACTCAATATGAAACTCCGTCCTAACCTCAGGTTGCAAATCTATGCTGTCTATTGAAAGCCGACTTTCAACACCTTTATCATCAATATCTTCCAAGAGGCCAGGGACTTCTGTATCACTGGGTAAACGGGAGACTAGTGCCCCAAAAGATTCTTCCATTTCAATCATTTGCTTACGATAACTGTCTAAGTTAGCCGCCTCAAAAGCTTTACTTTCAAAAGACCCTCTCAACTCAGTCTCTTTTCTCTGAACAGATTCAAATTTGATATATTTGTCCTTAACTATAAAAAAATAAGCGCCAGTGACTATGACCAAAGAAGCAAGGGCAAATAAAAACATCCTTATTAGAGTCGGCCAAACGCCCACACGCTCCCAATCAATGTCATTAAAATCAAACCCCTGAAGCTGATCGGTTAATTTATTAACTTCCACTTTTTTCCTCTTCTTTTTTAGGGAGCACGGTTTTTAACTGCATAACAAACCGGCTGTACTGCTCACCTTTATCTGGAGCGGCTACAACAGTATTCAGGTTTGGCTCAGAAAACCAGTCTGAATCATTCAATTGGCGCATAAACGACGAAACCCTCGCATTGGATTCACTGACCCCCTCAATATGCATAAGGCTACCCGTTCGCTTTAACGCAGTAACATAAACACCATCGGGTACGGCTTTGGCAAATTCATCAAAATAATGAACAATTATCGAACGTTTTCCTTCAAGGTCCTGAATAACCTTCATACGATCCAGCAGCTCTTTGCGGCGTTTTTTTAGCTCTTTAATTTCTTCTACCTGTTTACTCAGCAGATTAATCTCACTTTGCAGTATATTATTACGGCTTTGCTGATTCACAATTGAATTATTGGCCGATTGTACCCAAAAATAAGACATGAGAGCAGCAATAATCAAAACACCAACTAACTGCTTATAGAACTCTGTTTTCTTTTCCTGGCGAAACTCCTCACGCCACGGAAGTAAATTAATCTGAGCCATATTAACCAAAGCTCCTTAACGCTAAACCAGCCGCAATCATTAGGGATGGAGCATCGTTCGCCAAATTAGTGGAATTCACCCTTGAAGCCACAGTCATGTTAGCAAAAGGGTCAGCCACAGTAACCGAAGTACCTAGCTTTTCCTCAATCAAACTCGCAAGCCCGGTCATGGAAGCAACCCCCCCAGCAAGCAAGATATGATCTACATCATTATATTGACTGGATGAAAAGAAAAACTGCAAAGAACGTGTAACCTGCTGCACAACAGCATCTTTAAAAGGCTCAAGCACCTCTGGCTCGTAATCGTCTGGTAAACCACCCTGTTTTTTTGCCAGCCCAGCTTCCTCGGCAGAAAGACCATACCTTCTTTGGATTTCCTCTGTAAGCTGACGGCCACCAAATAGCTGTTCACGGGTATAAATCGTTTTACCATCAATTAAGACGCTAAGCGTAGTCATAGTTGCACCTATATCCAAAATGGCAACCACCTGCTCTTCTTGATCTTCGAACTGTTCTCGAATCAGTCCGAAAGCTCTCTCCATCGTATATGCCTCAACATCAACAACCTTCGGATGAAGGTCTGCCAATTCCAACATGGCAGAACGGACGTCAACATTTTCTCTTCGGCAAGCAGCAAGAAGAACGTTTACATTTTCAGGGTTTTTTTCAGAGGGCCCTAAAATATCAAAATCTATAGCGACTTCCTCAAGGGGGTATGGAATGTACTGATCGGCTTCCAGTGATATTTGCAACTCCATGGCGTCTTCACTTAACTCACCCGGCATTTCAATCATCTTGGTAATGACCGAAGAACCTGCCACAGCAACCGCCGCATCCTTCACTTTCGTTCTGGTTGATTGCACAACCCCTTTGATAACTTGTGCAACCGCCTCAGCGTCATTGATATTCTTCTCAACAACTGAGTTGCTCGGTAAAGGGCGAACCGAGTAGTTTTCAACTCGATAACTATCGCCCTGTCGACTAAATTCCAACAGTTTTACCGATGTAGAACTGACATCTAGCCCCAGCACAGGCTTCTGTTTTTGGTTGAATAACTCAAAAATACCCATTTTTCTATCTATATCCGCTACTTAGCTTATGTTTATGTTATAGCACTTTAAGTGTAACCTACAACAAGTCACAGCATAGGTAAAGTGTGAAAAAGGTCTTATAATCGTCACTTCCTATATAATCCGACCCAAATAGTAACTCGCTTATACAAAATGAAAATAAAAAAATCGTATCTGATAACCATAATTTGGCTCTTTCTCGCTGGCAGTGGCTTCTCTTTTGCTCTTTTGTCAGGAATGTACTTATACCTGACACCACAACTGCCTCTGGACAAAGTTTACGAGTTACGTAAAGCTCGACTGCAAACCCCTCTCCGTATTTACTCCACTGATGGAAAACTTATTGGCCAGTTCGGAGAAAAACGCAGAATACCCGTTAAATTTAAAGACATCCCACAACAATATGTGGATGCCCTTCTCGCCGCAGAGGACGCACAATTCTACTCACACAATGGCATTTCATTGAAGGGCCTTATGAGAGCGACCTCCCAGCTTATCACCACCGGGCGAAAAGGCCAGGGGGGCAGTACTATCACAATGCAGGTTGCGAGAGAATTCTTTTTATCACGAAGAAAATCATTTATACGTAAATTCAACGAAATTTTACTGGCACTCAAGATCGAAAAAGCGCTCACAAAAGAAGAAATATTCGAACTTTACGTCAATGTCATCTTTCTTGGTAAACGTGCGTACGGTATTGAAGCCGCAGCCCACGTCTACTACGGAAAGTCCCTAGACGAATTAAGTTTAGCCCAACTAGCAATGATTGCCGGATTACCTCAAGGCCCTTCGACTCAAAACCCTATCGCAAATCCGCAAAAAGCCCTTAAACGTAGAAATTGGATTTTAGGGAGAATGCACAAATTAGATTTTATTGACCAAAAAGAACTCGAAGATGCCTCAGTAGAACCCGTCACAGCCAAATACCACGATAAAAACCTGGAAGTTAATGCACCCTATATAGCCGAAATGACCCGAAAAGAGGCGATCAAGAAGTTTGGCCTCAATGCCTATACAGACGGGTATGATATTTATACAACTGTCCAAGGAAAATTGCAAAAAAAAGCTCAGCAAGCCGTTGTTAACGGTCTCCTCTCTTATGATCAGCGACACGGGTATCGTGGCCCCGAACAAAACCTCGCGTCAGATTCCGCACCCCTTGGCACTCTGGCCGACGAAGAGTTCTCCCAACTGAAAGAATCTTGGGCACAGGCTCTTAAAAGTATTCCTAATTATGGGGGGCTTATTGCTGCTGCGGTCATCTCTGTCGAAGAAAAACAGGCACAAGCCATACTGGCTGATGGAAAAGAAGTAACCATCCTGTGGAATAAGGGCCTATCAACAGCATCTGAGTACCTTACCGAAAACGCTGTAGCGTCCAGACCAAAAACAGCCGCCGACGTCGTTTCCGTCGGAGATGTCATCAGGCTTAAAAAAAGCGAAGAGGGTGAAGGGGGCGAAAAGAGTACAAACTGGCACCTTAGCCAAGTTCCAACAGCGCAGGCAGCTCTCGTTGCCCTTTCTCCCAAAAACGGTGCCATTTTATCCCTCGTGGGAGGGTTTGACTTTAAGCAGAGCCATTACAACCGGGCAATTCAAGCTAAGCGCCAACCAGGTTCGAACTTTAAACCCTTTATCTATACCAGCGCCTTGGAAAATGGGATGACACCAGCCACCATAATAAACGACGCGCCAATGGTATTCCAGGATGACCAACTAGAGAGCACATGGAGGCCCGAGAACTCCTCTGGAAAGTTCTACGGCCCCACACGCCTAAGAAAAGCTCTCTACCTATCCCGCAACCTAGTATCCATTAGAGTGATGCAGAATATTGGTGTAGGGAATACCATTAGAGGCATGGAGCGATTTGGTTTTGATCAAAGTTCGATGCCAAAAGACCTTTCTTTAGCCCTCGGAAGCTACGCTCTCACTCCGCTAGAAATTGCTACAGGCTACGCCGTCTTTGCAAACGGAGGTTACAAAATCAAACCCTATTTTATTGAAAAAATTCTAAACTCCGAAGGCGAAATCCTATTCGAAACTTTCCCTGAAACAGTCTGTAAAAATTGTGCTAAGGATGAATTTGATCACCTATTCACAGATACCACAGACCCCTCCCCCGCAAACGAAAAACAACTCTCTCTCTTAGAAGAGGAGGGCTTGATGGAGCCCCAGGATACACTCAATACCCCATACCACCTTCGGGAAGACCCATTTAAACTAAGACTTGAGATAAAAAAATCACTTCACTTACTTGAACCCCAGGACTACCCAAGAGCCCCTAAAGTTTTAGATGATCGCGTTGCCTATTTGATCGACTCTATGCTCAAAGATGTCATAAAACGAGGAACCGGAGTGAAAGCCAAAACCCTTGGACGAAAAGACCTCGGAGGAAAAACAGGCACAACAAACGGTCCCGTCGATGCTTGGTTCTCAGGATATAATAGCGATATAGTCACCACTACATGGCTTGGCTTTGATCAAAACTCCCCCCTGGGAGTAAGGGAGTTCGGAGGTTCGGCAGCATTACCTATCTGGATCGACTATATGAGTACGGCGCTAAAAGACAAACCAGAATCTAAAACTAGTCAGCCAACCGGAATTGTCACTGTAAGAATTGATCCCGAAACGGGAAAGCGGGCTCGGGCGGATAACCCCGACGCTATCTTCGAATATTTCAGAGAAGAAAATATCCCAGAATTAGGCGAAGGAAGCGAGGAGGCTGGTGGCGCTGAAGTATACGAGAGCGAAGAAACCCTAACCGAAGAGTTAGACTTCTAACAAACCGATTAACGCACCAATAAGGCCCCAAAATTTCTTTTGGGGCCTTATTCGGAAATAAGTACAAACTTTAGAAAGTAAATACAAATTTGGGAAATTAAGCACAAAGTCCTCGTTATAGCAGAGGAAAACTTAGCTTATTATTAGCGGCACACAGCCTATTTAGCACTAATTTTGGCAGCAAAACGCTTATTGAAACGATCAATTCGACCACCAGTATCAGCAACTTTCTGCTTACCTGTATAAAATGGGTGGCACGCAGAACAAACATCCAAGTGGATTTCTTTTGCCATGGTGGAACGGGTTTTGATCACATTACCGCAACTACAGGTCGCGGTTAAATCGCCATATTGTGGTTGAATATCTTTTTGCATAATTTGCCTCTACGAATCTCTGTGCATCGCCACCCGATCTCCGCCGAGCACCATACAACTATCAATTTTCACTAACCAATATCAATTTTCACTAACTAGCCATTTTCAACTATCAATTTCTGCCACAAGGCGAAAATCAAGGGTGAGGATACTACCAGAATCGGCCAACTAGGCAAGTTATTCGAAATATATTCGACCACAAGCACGCAATATTTAGCTAAAATCCACTTCCAACTATATCTAGTAGCATCAATAATGACAGCACAAACAGCCTTTTTTTCAGTTGCCTTACCCGTTCCACTCAGAACCAGCTTTGACTACAAAGGCCCCGCACAGACAGGTATTGGCTTTCGAGTTAAGGTCCCCTTTGGCAACCGAACGATGATTGGTGTCGTAGTCCGTAAAACAGATAAGCCCTCTATCGACGAAGACAAAATCAAAGATATTCATGCAACCATTGACGACACCCCTTGCGTGCCACAAGAGCTATTAGACCTGTGTATTTGGGCGTCACAATACTACCATCACCCCATAGGGGAAGTTATTTTCTCTGCCCTCCCACAGAGGTATCGTCAGGGAGACACTCTCCCAAAAGAGCTTGTCTATACGCTCACAACCGAAGGGAAAGGTCTTCCAGAAACCGCGTTAGCAAGAGCGAAAAAACAACAGCAATGCTTTCACTATTTATTAAAAAATAGGTTCGCGTCAACAGAAGACCTAAAAGAACAAGGGGTTTCCTCCACAATACTCAATACACTTTCCAGCAAAGGCATTATCGAACTCACCTCCCCCCCTTCCTCTTTTCCAGTAAATAATGAAAATAACAACACGGTTTTATTGAGAGAAGAGCCTCAAATCCTTAACCCGCAGCAGGAAAATGCTTTAAATCAATTTCGCTACCACGACTTTAATTGCTACCTATTAGAGGGCATAACCGGAAGCGGCAAAACAGAAGTATACCTGCATATCACAGAGAGAGTATTGCGTTCAGACAGACAGGTACTGATATTAATCCCTGAAATAGGGCTCAGCAGCCAAACGGTTGAGAGGTTCAGAAAGCGGTTCGACGCACATATCGTAGAACTTCACTCGAACGTAAGCGACCTAAAGCGCGCAAAAAATTGGGAAGAGGCAAAGGAAGGGAAAGCAAAAATTATTATTGGCACCCGCTTGGCAGCACTGACTCCCTTCAAAAACCTGGGTGTGGTTATTATTGATGAAGAGCATGACCTATCGTACAAACAACAAGACGGGTTTAAATATTCAGCTAGAGATTTAAGCATTGTACGCGCTCAGAAAAATAACATTCCTATCCTTTTGGGTTCAGCCACTCCCTCCCTAGAAAGCCTAAACAATGCTATTCAAGGAAAGTTCGAACATTTAAGAATCACACAGCGGGCCGGGGGAGCAATACCACCCAAACTCACTATTGAGGACTTAAAAGGAAAGAACATAATCGGAGGACTGAGCGATGATAGCCTTCACCAAATTCACGCTCACTTATCCGAGCAAAACCAAGTTCTAATTTTTCTAAACCGAAGGGGCTACGCTCCTAGCTTGCTCTGCCATAAATGCGGTTGGTCGGCAGCGTGTAGATACTGCGACGCAAAAATGACTGTCCATACTCGCCCGCCACACTTGCACTGCCACCATTGCGGAAACCAAGGCCCCTTATATAAAAAATGTCCATCCTGCCAATCAACGGGCCTATCACACCAAGGCTTAGGTACGGAGCAAACGGAAGAGGCAATAACCAACAGCTTCCCCAATACCCAAGTATTGAGAATCGATAGAGACTCTACCCAAGTAAAATCAGCATTTTCAAATATGCTAGCGAAAGTAAAAGAAGGGAAGCCTTGTATTCTGGTCGGGACACAGATGCTGGCAAAAGGGCACCACCTGCCAAAAGTCTCCCTCGTTGTTATAGTCGATGCCGACCAAGGGCTAATGAGCCCAGATTTTAGAGGAACGGAACGACTTGGCCAGCAAATTATTCAAGTAGCGGGTCGGGCTGGGAGAAGCAATACTCAAGGCTCCGTTATTATTCAAAGCCATGCACCAGACCACCCTAACTTGGAACTCCTACTACAAAAAGGCTACCATCGATTTGCCAGAAAACTACTCGAAGAACGAAAACAGTCAAAAACCCCACCGTTTTGGAGCCTAAGCATTTTCAGAGCCGAATCGAAAAGGCCCGAAAACGCCATTGAATTTTTAGAGCTAGCACTAAAAATACTAAGACACTGTGCTGACACCAGCAATGAGGTCTCGACTAATGAGATCATTATTCTTGGCCCATTACCCTCATTTATGGAACGAGTTAAGGATCGGTTTCGATACCAAGTCCAGGTTACAACAAGAACAAAGGGGCAGATGAACCGTCTATTGAGCAGAACCCTAGCTGAGATTGACCAACATGCGCTATCAAAAAGAACACGTTGGTCGCTAGACGTCGATGCGCAGGAAACCTAACAGAGACGCTTATTCCTCCTCAGAGGGCGCTTCTTCCGCACTCAAATGAAAGTGTATTGACGTCCACACATTGGTATAATTGCCAGCAGCAGGGCCATTCCATACCCCATCTCCAGAAGCATCGTATAGCTGATTACCGTCGGTATCGACAAAGAACTCACCAACATCGTATTGGCCATTTTCATTTCCGTCTACATAAGGCTCTGGAAGATCAGCCCAAGACTCACTATCGGAATCGAATAAATTATTCCCATTCAGATCAGCAAACGATTCCGCTCCAGAACCATGGACAAGAACGGTTACCCATCGACCTGTTGGTACAGATATAGTGCTTGTAGGCAGCGGACTCGCTGTTATCCAAGTCACCTGACAAATACCACCAACTAAATTGCAGGAAGACTCAACCAACCCAGATTCGGGCGACCAAAAGCTTACTCTCGAACCATCTTCGACAGCATTACCAAACAAATCACGAGCAATAACTTGTAACTCTATCTCTACACCACTTAGTACTGCGCCTTCATAGACCTCAATAAAATCACCAGCCGGATCACCGAGAGGAGGTCCATCAGTTAACCCCGTATTTGCTCCAATAATTACGGTTAGATCAAGACGTCCTCCAACTAAGCTTCCACCGGAAATGCTTATATCATCCGATGTTGCATATAAACCATCAACACTCGCGGTTACTCGAACAGAAGTACTCACCGTACCACTTTGCAATACCGTTGCTACTTTCCCATCAGACCCGGTAATACCCGATACCCCGCCCGTTAACTCAATTCCTCCAACAGTAGAACTGAGAGAGAACTCAACAAAGCTACCACTTATCAATGCACCAGCAGTATCTTTAACGAGAAAGGTAATAACAGAAGTTTCTAGCCCCCCCTGTCCGAGTACGACTAAATCTTGACTACTCGCTCCGATATATTCAATAGTCAAATCAGTGTCAGATAAAATTGTCTCACCCGAAGTGCCGCCAGAAGGTGCGCCACCACAAGCAACAAACAAAGCGCATAAAACCAAAATAGCGAAGCCTTTGATCAGCCCAAAGATATGAATACCAAAAACACTTTTCATAAATGTTACTCTCTTGAGTATTATCCTGAGTACCAACGCGAACTCTTTCCGTAATCGTTGGGAAGGTAACTAAGCAAACCTGATTGCGTCGGTCCATGCCGGAAACATGCCTAAACTCCCCCTGATATGCTCGATAATAGCTTAGAAACTTGCTCTAAGCCAATAAAACGAATAGACAATTAGTCAATCTTCATAACGCTTTGTATAGAAATATAGGTTAGAATCCCCACGAAGATTCTCATCCAATAAAACCTAGAAAACACTCAATTTACCTATGAGCCATCAGCAGACAAAACGCAGCCGATCTTCCGCATCGAGAAGGCAAGAACCTAGAATTCCTGCCTGGGTATGGTTATTCACCGGCGCTATTCTCGGCGCATTTGTTATGTTTTTGATGAGATTGGCGGATATAAAAGACCAACCGCAAACTCAAGTTAAAAACACGCCAGTTGCAGAAACAGACGCACCCAGCGAAAGCTCTCCCAAATTTGATTTCTACGAACTACTAAAAAATAACAATATAAGCGTCCCTGAATTTGGTGGTGACTCACAAACAGACTCCATCCAATCGGCTCCCGAATACGATTACTTACTCCAAGTTGCCTCGTTTAAAAGTAAAAAAGACGCTGAAGCACTAAAAATAAAGCTACTACTCCTTAATTTAGAAGCTTCCCTAGAAAAAGCAAAAATTGAAAGCGGTGGCACTTGGCACCGTGTCATAGTAGGGCCGTTCGAATCAAGGTCCCTACTCGCTAAAGCGCGCAGTACACTTATTTCAAACAATTACTCCGCTCTACTCCTAAAGCGCCCAAAAGACGGATAACACCTTAACCCTAGAGCTTGAAATCAACACAGCCACCCCCACAATAATAAGAAAGTTATTGCTAAGGATCTTTCGTGGAACAATATCGAGGCACCACTATTCTTTCCGTTCGGCGGGGCAACACCGTTGTCATCGGCGGGGATGGCCAAGTATCACTTGGCAACACCATTATGAAAGGCAACGCACGCAAGGTGAGGCGTTTATACAAAGACCAAGTTATTGCAGGTTTTGCAGGTGGCACAGCCGATGCCTTCACCCTATTTGAACGTTTTGAAACAAAACTGGAAACCCATAACGGTCAGCTTGTACGTGCAGCCGTAGAGTTAGCTAAAGATTGGCGAACAGACCGAGCCCTTCGCCGTTTAGAAGCGTTGCTCGCCGTAGCCAACCATGAAGCCTCCCTTATAGTGACAGGCAATGGGGACGTCATTCAGCCAGAGGACGACCTTATCGCTATTGGCTCCGGTGGCGCATTTGCCCAGTCCGCAGCGAGAGCATTACTAGAAAATACGGAATTACCCGCAAAAGACATTGTAGAAAAGGGTCTCACCATTGCTGGCGATGTCTGCGTCTATACAAATCACAATTTTACTATTGAAGAATTGAGCTACTCAGACTAACAACCGTCTATTCAAGCTTAAACATTGAAGGTATACATTCACCATGTCTCATATGACCCCCAGAGAAATTGTCCATGAACTAAACCAGCATATTGTTGGTCAAGATGCCGCAAAAAAAGCCGTGGCCATCGCCCTGCGTAATCGCTGGCGCCGTTCTCAATTGGATGAAAACTTGCGCAACGAAATTACACCCAAAAATATACTTATGATCGGCCCAACCGGGGTAGGTAAAACTGAAATTGCCCGTCGTTTAGCCAAGCTCGCCAATGCTCCATTTGTGAAAGTGGAAGCCACTAAATTCACTGAAGTAGGTTACGTAGGGCGCGACGTAGAATCCATTATCCGCGACTTGGTTGATAGATCCATCAAACTCTATCGAGAACAAGAAATGACCAAGGTAAAAAACCGCGCAGAAGAAGCGGCGGAAGAGAGAATTTTAGATGCATTGTTGCCCCCAACAAGAGATGACGTTGAACAAAATCAAGAGTCCAATACGCGGCAAATATTCCGTAAAAAGTTGCGCGAAGGCGACCTGGATGACAAAGAAATAGACATTGAAGTCGCTGCCCCTCAAGTAGGAGTTGAAATCATGTCTCCTCCTGGCATGGAAGACATGACCAGCCAACTGCAAAGCATGTTTTCAAATATGTCTCCAGGCAAAACAAAAAAATCTAAATTGACCGTTAAAAAAGCCTTTAAAAAACTCATTGATGAAGAGGCCAGTAAACTCGTTAACGAAGAAGAAATTAAGGCGCTGGCCATAGAGGCTGCCGAGCAAAACGGTATCGTATTTATCGACGAAATCGACAAAGTCAGCAAAAGAAAGGGCACCTCTGGGGCAGACGTTTCCCGAGAAGGTGTACAACGCGACCTCCTCCCCCTTATCGAAGGTTGCACGATTTCAACGAAGCACGGAATGATAAAAACCGACCATATCTTATTTATTACATCGGGCGCCTTCCACCTCTCTAAACCATCTGACTTAATACCAGAGCTTCAAGGACGGCTCCCAATTCGAGTAGAGCTTCAAGCTCTCACACCGGATGACTTCGAACGCATTCTCACAGAACCAAGCGTTTCTCTCACCGAACAGCATCAAGCTCTACTCTCTACAGAGAACGTGGAACTACTCTTTTCCAAAGATGGTATCCGCAAAATTGCAGAAACCGCCTACGAAGTAAACGAGCGCACAGAAAATATTGGGGCTCGACGCTTACATACCGTTCTGGAAAAACTATTGGAAGAAGTATCTTTTGATAATACCTCCGGCAATAGTAAAATCGAAGTCGATGCGGAGTTTGTGGAAGCTCAACTGGGCGAACTGTGTAAAGACGAAGACCTTAGCCGCTTTATTTTGTAACGTGAATTCCCTCCCTCCCCCGAAAGAAATCACACTCCATAAGGGGTCAAAGACTCTTGAAGTCGTCTTTGACTCCGGCGCCTACCACTTTCCCTTTGAGTTTCTCCGGGTCTATTCGCCTTCCGCTGAAGTACGCGGTCACGGCAACCAAGCGGGAACGTTACCTTTGAACAAAAACAACGTTCTGCTTATCAACATCACCCAACAGGGCAATTACGCACTGCGCCTAACCTTCGACGATGGACACGATTCCGGTATTTACTCCTGGGATTACATCAAAGAACTCGGTGAAAACCAAGAAGCCTATTGGCGTACCTATACAAAGAAAGCCGAAGAATTAATCTCATCTCAACAAACATCGACTATTAAATGGATTCCCTCTTAAAATAAGTCAACCCAAAAGGTACAATGCCTGCAAAGCGATACTACTGCCAAGCAGAGGGTCAAATGTCAGATCAAAACACCACACATTTTGGGTATGAGCAAGTCAAAGTTGAGGAAAAAGCCGAACGAGTTGCCGGCGTTTTTCACTCAGTCGCAGCAAAATACGACCTGATGAACGACCTGATGACAGGCGGCGTCCACCGGATTTGGAAAAAGTTCACCATCGAACTTTCTGGGGTCCGCCCCGCAGATTCCGTTTTAGACATTGCCGGGGGAACGGGGGATTTAACAGCAAAATTCTCCCGAATCGTAGGAGAGCAAGGCAAAGTTGTTTTAGCCGATATAAACGATTCCATGCTCAAAGTCGGTCGAGACCGCCTTACAGATAAAGGCATAGCAGGAAACGTCCAATATTTACAAACGGACGCACAGTACCTCCCCTTCCCCAACAACACTTTTGACTGCATTACCATCGCCTTTGGTTTGAGAAACGTCACGGACAAAGATATAGCGCTTCGCTCGATGAACCGAATTTTAAAACCCGGTGGAAGATTACTCGTTTTAGAATTTTCTAAACCACAAAATTCACTCTTCGAAAAAGTATACGATGCCTATTCCTTTAATATTTTGCCTCGTATTGGCAAACTCGTCACCAACGACAAAGATAGTTATCGTTACCTAGCCGAAAGTATTCGTATGCACCCAGACCAAGAAACACTAAAAAGCATGATGACTGACGCAGGCTTTTCTGAATGCAAATACTACAATCTAACCGGCGGTATTGTAGCTATTCATAAAGGTATAAAACCATAGTCAGCTTAATGATGCTCATATTCTTAAATCAAGTATTTCCTTTAAAAACGGATTTCAAGCTCGGACTTATTAAAAGATGAAGGCGTAAAAAGAATAAAAATGGCCAGTCTAAAACGCTGCCTCCTTAAAATAACTACCGAAAATTTTGGAAGAATAGTCCGTGATTGACCCAACTATCACCACCTTGTTAACAACAGCAATGGAAAAAACTGTCAACTTTGCATTGAAGTATGACCCTGCTAGCCGACATGCCCTAACATCAATAGATGGCACCGTTTTATTGCTAAAAAGTCATTCGCCCTCAGTCAATATGTCTATTCAAGTCAGGGAAGACACAATTGGTTTTTTCTGCGTACCCAAAGATGAACTAAACAATTTTACAAGCGATGTCCAACTCGAAGGAGAATTGGAAGACTTAATCGCGCTAACCTTCACTTCTCAGCACTCACTGTCCAATACCAATGTCAAAGTTAGCGGAAAAATAAGCACCATTTCAAAATTCCAAGAAATTTTTGAACAACTTGATATAGATTGGGAAGATGCACTGACGGAATACCTGGGTACAGTTCCCGGACATCAACTTGCACAAATAATTCGAGCCTTCACAAAATGGTCGAACTATCAAAAAAAATCGATACAAAACAAACTTCCAGACTATTTAACTGAAGAGTTAAAAATTATACCAGGGAAAGCTGAATTTGAGCTATTTGTAAAACAGGTTGAACAACTTAGATCTGCAACTGATCGAATCGAAGCTAGAATACTGCGTATCCAAAAACACCTCATAAACCGAGCTTAACCGTGTCAAAATTAATCCGTCTACTACATATCATTCATATTATAGGTTGCTTTAGGCTTGATACACTTTTAGGAGAACAGGTACCTGAAAAGTATAAGCTTTTACTTTTTTTCTTCAAGCTTTACCCAAGTAATAACAAATCTAGAGGTGAACGTCTGCGTTTTGCTTTAGAACAACTAGGGCCAGTCTTCGTTAAATTTGGACAACTGTTATCTACTCGCCCTGATATGATTCCTGCGGACATCGCTCTAGAACTGAACCATCTACAAGACAACGTCACACCATTTTGCAAAGACGAATTCAGAATTATTGTCGAATCCGAACTTAACAACCGTATTGAAACAATATTTTCTTCATTTTCCGAAGAAGTATTAGGCTCCGCCTCAGTAGCACAAGTTCATTCAGCAGTCCTGCAAAGTGGTGAAAGTGTTGTCGTTAAAGTTATTCGTCCAAATATAGAGAAAACCATATCCAAGGATATTCGCCTGCTACACCTCATAGCAAAATTAATTGAAAAACTAACGCCAGATGGAAAAAGACTTCGACCTGTGGAAATTGTTAAAGACTATAGAGTTACCATCTTCGACGAACTAGATTTACAGCAAGAAGCAGCAAACGCATCCCAATTAAAACGAAATTTTGAAGGCTCAGAAAAACTCTATATACCAAAGGTTTACTGGGACTACACGACACAAAACGTCATGGTAATGGAAAGAATTGAAGGTATCGCCGTTACAGATATTGATACGCTAAAAAATCAAAATACCAATTTTAAAATACTAGCCGAACGAGGCGTTGAAATATTTTTTACTCAGGTATTCGAGCATAATTTTTTCCATGCAGACATGCACCCAGGAAACGTATTTGTCTCCAAAATCACCCCCGAAAAACCAAGCTATATGGCTGTTGATATGGCAATTGTGGGGTCACTAACAAAAGAAGACCAATACTATCTAGCAAGAAACCTACTGGCGATGTTTAAACGAGATTATCGACAAGTAGCAGAGCTGCATGTACAAAGCGGATGGGTTCCAGCAGACACCTCTGTCAGTGGATTTGAATCAGCTATCCGAAAAGTATGCGAACCAATTTTTGAAAAACCCATTGGTGAAATTTCTTTCGGAGAATCACTGATTAGCCTTTTTAAAACGGCTAGACGTTTCAATATGCCGGTACAACCGCAATTAGTACTGCTACAAAAAACATTGCTAAATATTGAAGGCTTAGGCAGACAGATTTATCCAGAACTTAACCTATGGGATACCGCCCTTCCTTTCCTAGAAAAGTGGATTCGAAACCGCTATCATCCGAAAACGCTCTATAAAGAATTCAAATATTACTCTGTCGAATGGTTAGAGAAATTCCCTCAATTACCTCAAACGATTTTCAGTTCCATTGAAAGTATGAATACAATTGCTGAATCCGTTCCTCAGCTTAAAGAGGCGAGTAAAGCAATAACCGAGCAAAGAAAAAACCGAGCCTCAATACTGACTAAGAAAATATTGGCCACACTTGTTGCGGGAAGTGGTACGTTGCTATTTTACCCAGAGATAGGGCAGCTTCCACTTGAAGCAATCAGCTTATTCGCTGTATCTTTACTGCTCCTTTTACTTTAAAACTATATTTAACTATAGGAAAATAGTACATTCCATGACTAACAACCTTTCTCTCTATTACCGACCCACCTGCTTTTTTTGTATACGAGTGCTTTGCTCACTGCCAAAATTTAACTTATCTATTGAGACTAAAAATATCTCTAAAGATCACCAAGCAATGACAGACCTTGTAACAAAAGGTGGCAAACAGCAAGTTCCTGCATTGAAAATAACGGATTCAACAAGCAAAGAAACTTGGATGTACGAATCAAAAGATATTCTCCAATACCTTGAAAGTGTGGCAAATGTATAATTTTCTCAATGTAGTCTCCACCTAATGATACGTACGAACAACAAGCTGATAAAACCTGAAGTATTCGAAGAAAAATTAAACTTGTATAAAAAGAGTAAAGATAGAATTAACTATTATATTTATCTTATTATGGGGTACAAAACAACCTACCCCGACCTAATTTAATAGTTAGATTGCCATAAAATACGAGCAATACCAAAGCTCAATGCATAGTATTGGTCCGTCTCCACTAAAGGGCTGTCTGCAAAAGTAGCTCCCTTAAGATAATCATAACGAAGACTAAAACCATAACTCCATTTATTGGAACGTTTGGTCAAAGCAATCTTTCCATATATACCACTGAACCCACTTTTCGCTTTATAATAAGGACGTTCTTCCGTAACAAACGGTGAGTCAATCGTATAATAATAATCGTGAAACTTTTCAGAACCATATAAGCCAGCAAAGTTAACTCGGGCTTTCCAGCCGCCATAAAAATTTGGTTTTATATAGGTAAGCTTAGGGTTAAAAAGGTAACCTTGAGGCCCATCGCCATCACCTCCGGCAGAGTAGGCTACACGCACAGGAAATCGTAAAACCCAACCCTGTTTAAAATCTTCACCTGATAAATTTACATTAAGCGATGGGCCTATCTCAAACATAGACCCCAACTCAGGCATTCCCTGCCGAAGTTCGTTATCACCACTACCTCCATTAAGAGCAACCGCAGCACTAATATTAAGTTCAAACCTATCCGTTGAGAACAGTTCAGTGCGAACGCCACCACGATCAGCCTTGAGAAAGTTTCCACGATAAATTACAAAAGGTAAAGGTAATACCCGCGTTTGAGACTCTTTCGAGCCACGGTAATCATTTAAAACTTGCCCACCAAACCCGACACCTAATTCTATTGTCGGCAGTTTCTTTTCTTCATTGGCTTGTACATTTCCGCAAACTAGAAAAAACAGAAAAACTCCAATTTTTTTAACCATATATTCCTCCAAACATATCTATTTCATCCACAAAAAAGCCCGCATCAGCGGGCTATTTTAGAGAAGATAAAACTTACTCGTCAGCAGCATTACCGCCATTATTCCCTTCAACAGTTGCTTCAGATTCTGGCTTTGAAAGTAACTCTTTAATAGAAAGTTTAATACGTCCACGTTGATCCACATCCAAGCACTTAACCTCAACTTCTTGCCCTTCCTGCAAGTAATCCGTCACATTTTGTACACGTTCATGCGCAATTTGAGAAATATGTACTAACCCATCCTTACCGGGTAGGAAGTTTATAAATGCACCAAAATCTACAATACGAACAACTTTACCTTGATAAGTTGCCCCTATTTCGGCTTCGGCTGTAATCTCCTCAATACGACCCACCGCAGCACTCATAGCATCTGAGTCACCGGCATAAACTTTGACTGTTCCGTCATCATCAATATCGATAGAAGCGCCTGTCTCTTCAGTAATAGAACGAATAGTGGCTCCACCTTTACCGATAATGTCACGGATTTTATCGGGATGCACTTTAAGGGTATGGAATTGAGGCGCGTTTTCGGAAAGCTCCTCACGAGGTTTATCGATAACTTGATTCATCTCACTTAAGATATGCAAACGGGCACTTAGCGCCTGCTCAAGGGCAATCTCCATAATCTCTTCGGTAATGCCTTCAATCTTAATATCCATCTGAAGAGCGGTAATACCGTTTGAGGTGCCCGCTACTTTAAAGTCCATATCACCAAGATGATCTTCATCACCAAGAATATCAGTCAATACAGCAAAGCCATGATCTTCTTTAACCAAGCCCATTGCGATACCCGCTACTGGAGCTTTTAGAGGTACACCGGCATCCATCAACGCTAAACTCGTCCCACATACAGAAGCCATAGAGCTAGAACCATTAGACTCTGTAATTTCACTTACAACACGCATACTATATGGAAAATCATCGTTATTAGGTAAAACCGCTGCAACACCGCGACGTGCAAGACGACCATGGCCAATTTCACGGCGACCTGTCCCCCCCATACGACCACACTCTCCAACCGAATACGGAGGGAAGTTGTAGTGCAACATAAACGGGTCTTTACGCTCACCTTCAAGCGCGTCGATAATTTGCGCATCACGAGCAGAACCTAGTGTAGATATTACTAAAGCCTGAGTTTCACCACGAGTGAAAAGAGCAGAGCCGTGAACTTTTGGCAAAACACCCACTTCAATTTGAAGACCGCGTACTGTTTTATTGTCACGACCATCGATTCTTGGCTCACCCGCCACAACACGAGTACGAACAATGTTCTTTTCAATTGCAGAGAATAGCTTTTTAACATCGTCGCCTGTAATACTTGCTTCTTCATCAACCAACTCTGAAACAGCTTGTGTGCGTAATTCACCCAAACGATCATAGCGTTCTTTCTTATCTGTTATACGGTAAGCAACGCCAATTGCATCGGAGAAGTCACGCTCAACAGCGGCCTTCAATTCTTCATTAACAGCTTCAGGCGACCACTCCCAAGTCTCTTTACCTGCGTCACGAACGAGTTCGTTTACCGTATGGATTACAGCTTGAAGCTCCTGGTGAGCATAAAGAACCGCCCCCAACATAATATCTTCTGGAAGCTCGTTCGCCTCAGATTCAACCATAAGCACTGCATCTTGTGTACCTGCCACAACCATATTTAATTCAGATGTTGCTAACGCAGAATACTTTGGATTTAAAATATAACCATTTTCTTGAGTATACCCAATACGAGCCGCACCGATTGGTCCCTTAAACGGAACACCAGAAATTTGTAACGCTGCGGATGCACCTATCATCGCTGCAATATCGGGGTCAACATCTTTTTCCGCAGAGACAACAGTACATACAACTTGTATTTCGTTTAAAAAACCGTTGGGAAATAACGGTCGAATTGGGCGGTCAATTAAACGTGAAGTGAGTGTTTCTTTTTCAGAAGGACGTCCTTCTCGCTTAAAAAAACCTCCTGGGATTTTACCAGCCGCATAGGCTTTTTCTTGATAGTGTACGGAAAGAGGGAAAAAATCTTGCCCCGCCTTAGCTTCTTTTGCACCAACAACAGTACACAAAACGGATGTTTTACCCATAGAAACTAGTACCGCGCCAGATGCCTGACGAGCAATACGACCAGTTTCTATAGTGACTGTGTCATTACCATATTGAAATTTTTTAATTACCGGATTCACTTGTTTATCCTTATTCCTACAAATTTGAGTACCACCGAGTACTCGCCTATTTTACTTTTCTATCAATATCAACTTTACAAAACTAAATATTTGCTTCAAAAACGTTGGCGAAGCAAATAAAAGACAATACAAAAAATGCCCGCACTAGTGCGGGCATTTTCTTTAGCGGCGAAGACCCAATTTTTGGATCAAAGCTGCATAGCGACTAACTTCCTTACTCTTAAGGTAGTCCAACAACTTACGGCGTTGGTTAACCATACGGATCAAACCTCTACGAGAATGATGATCCTGTTTATGGTCTGCAAAATGTCCTTGAAGCTTGTTGATATTTGCCGTCAACAATGCAACCTGAACTTCTGGAGAACCAGTATCACCTTCCGAAGTTTGATGTTCTTGTAAAATCGCTGCTTTTTCTTGAGCACTTAGTGCCATAGTACTTTCCTCATAAAATTAATATGCATTGCAAGCGAAACTAACCACTTACATATTTCCGGCCTATCCGTGCATATTGACAGGTAGGTCGGCGAACAGAAACTCTGCCCTATTTGAGCTTTAACAACTCAAAATCTTCACTAAAAAATAGAATACATAGCCGAATTTATCTACTTTTAATTTTTTTTAATTTACACTAGCTATTGGCTTTAACAACTAACCTTTTTGGCGCAATACGACCATCATCCGTAATCTCACCCACACCAAGAAAACCTCCATTTTCGCTAAAAACCCGGATAACATCACCTTCATCACCTAGCCGAAAAATATGACTATCCATTACCGCCTGACCACGAAGAAAGTAAAAGCCACTATCTTCATCCAACTCCAGTTTAGGCAAATCCGTTATAGGCGCATCCACAGAAAGTAAATGATAATCCAACACTTCGGCTCGATCTTCTCCACGTTCTTTTTCAAGTTCATCGAAGCTCAACGCTTGGTTTTCCGAAAAATGGCCTGAGGCCACTCTTCTCAACTTAGAAACATGACCACCAAGGCCAAGCTCTTGGCCAATATCTTCAGCCAAACTGCGTACATAGGTGCCTTTGCTACACTCTATTTTTACATCAGCCTCAGCCGTGGTGCCCGCTCTAAAATTCAATAGTTCAAAACTAAAAATGGTAACGGGCCTCGCCTCTCGCTCAATGAAAATGCCTTCACGAGCCAATTCATATAGCGGTTTACCCTCTTTTTTAAGTGCCGAATACATAGGAGGTACTTGTTTAATATCACCACGATATGCACTCATCGCAGCTTCAAGCATATTTTTTGTCAGGCCACTTGCATCTTCTGTGCGAATCACTTTTCCATCACTATCAGCAGTATCCGTAGCTTCACCGAATCTAAAAGTACTCAGGTAAGCCTTATCAGAATCCAGTAAGTACTGAGAAAACTTTGTCGCCTCACCAAAACACAACGGAAGCACACCCGTTGCTAGAGGGTCCAAGCTTCCTGTGTGGCCCACCTTATTAGCGAAAAATAACCGTTTCGCTCTCTGAACCACATCATTTGATGTCACACCTGCTGGCTTATCAATAACAATGACACCATCCAGCGGACGGCCAAATTTTCTTCTACGAGCCAACGTTTATTCCTCATCTACAGAATGGTTAGCTTTATCACTAGCCACAACTTTATCGATAAGGCTCGACAACTTTTGCCCTTCTATAGATGTTTTATCGTAAAAGAACTGAAGCTTAGGCGTGCTGCGCATAGTCAAATCCTTTGACACAATGTTTCGCAAGAAATTCGCAGCTTTATTTAAAACAGCCACCGAAATTTCAGCATCCTCGAAGCTATCATCACCAATAAAAGTCACATAGACTTTGGCAATCGCTAAATCTTTTGTCACTACAACGGAATTGATGTTAACCATTCCAATACGAGGATCTTGAATCTCTAATTGGATGGCTTGTGCCAAACTACGTTGAATGGCGTCCGCCACTCGGTCGGCACGTAAAAATTCTCTTGGCATTACAAACCTAAACTATGAATAGGCGAACTAACTATAGTTCGCGCTTAACCTCTTTCACATCAAAGACTTCGATTTGGTCTCCGACTTTTACATCGTAATTTTTAACGCCGATGCCACATTCTATGCCATTACGAACATCGTTCACATCATCTTTAAAGCGACGAAGTGACTCTAGTTCACCTTCAAAAATAACAACATTGTCACGTAGAACCCTGATTGATTTATTACGGTAAACAGTGCCTTCCGTAACCATACAACCTGCAACTTGACCAAACTTTGGCGAGCGGAATACATCACGTACATCCGCAATACCTACAATTTCTTCGACACGTTCTGGATCGAGCATACCAGCAAGGGCAGCTCGCACCTCATCTATAAGTTGATAAATAATACTGTAATAACGAATTTCGATTGATTCGCTCTCAGCAAGTTTTCGTGCGGAACCATCTGCACGTACATTAAACCCAACAACAATTGCCCCTGAGGTTAACGCCAAATTAATATCGTTTTCAGTAATTCCGCCAACACCTTCTCCAACAATACTGACTTCAACTTCCTCGTTACCAATATCTTGTAATGCAGTAATAATGGCTTCAAGAGAACCTCTTACATCCGTTTTTAATACAACAGTTAAGGTCTTCTTCTCAGCGGATTCCATGCCGGCGAACATATTTTCAAATTTCACGGCCTGTTGTCGTTTCACTCGGTCTTCACGTTCTTTTTCAGAGCGGAATAGAGATACTTCTCGCGCTTTTCGTTCATCAGGAACAACAACAAATTCGTCACCAGCCCGAGGAGGGGAATCCAAACCCAATATCTCGACAGGAGAGGAGGGACCCGCAGCATTGACCTTTTTACCCAGCTCGTTAGTCATGGCACGAACTCGGCCAAAGCTTTGACCCGCTAGAATAATCTCTCCGCCTTTTAAATTACCGCCTTGAACAAGCATGGTCGCCACAACACCACGACCTTTATCCATACGAGATTCAATCACCACGCCACGTGCAGGAACATCGACGGGAGCGGTTAGCTCTAGAAGTTCAGCTTGAAGCGCAACAGCTTCCAGCAACTCTTCAATACCTTCACCTGTATGAGCAGAAACATTAATAAACTGAGTATCGCCACCCCAATCTTCTGGAATAACGTCTTTTGCAGATAACTCATTTTTAACACGATCAGGGTCAGCGGCTTCTTTATCAATTTTATTAACCGCAACAACTATAGGCACACCCGCAGCACGAGCATGTTGAACCGCTTCTTCAGTTTGAGGCATTACACCATCATCTGCTGCAACAACCAAAATAACCACATCCGTACACTGAGCCCCACGAGCACGCATAGCCGTAAATGCAGCGTGACCAGGTGTATCTAAAAAGGCTAATTCGCCATGGCTAGTTTTCACTCGATAAGCACCGATGTGCTGAGTAATACCACCCGCTTCAGCGGATGCCACCTTTGCTTCACGGATATAATCAAGCAACGACGTTTTACCATGGTCAACGTGACCCATAACGGTAACAACCGGAGCACGATTAACCATCTCGCTACCGACATCGACAAACTCTTCCTTAAGTTTTTCTTCAACAAAATTCGAGCTAACAAGCACTGGGGTATGACCAAGTTCCTCAACAACGAGTTGAGCCGTTTCCTGATCAATAACTTGGTTCATTGTTGCCATTGTGCCAAGCTTCATCAGTTGTTTTACAACTTCGCCAGCCTTAACATTCATGCGTTGAGCTAACTCAGAAACAACTATCTCCTCTGGAATTTCTACATCATAGGTGATTTTTCCAGTGGGCTTTTTAAATCCATGTTTATTTGATTTTGACATCTTAACCACGGAACGAGCTCCGCGAGATACCGAAAGCTTTTTGGATTTTCGCGTGTGTAGAACTTCATCAATTTCAGATTTATCTTCAACGTAATCTAATGCAGAAGAGACTTTCTTAGGCCCAGCAACACGCTTAACCGCTTTGCCTGCCTTTTTGTTGTGTTTTGATTTTTCTTCTGCATCATCAAAGACAGCTTCGCTATGAGCTTTTTTAAGATGCTTACGCTCTTCCGGTTTAGCTTTATCGCCGGAAGCTTGCACCTTGTCTTTTGCTAGACGGCCTCGCTCTTCCACTGCCTTGCGTGTTTCTTCTACTTTATCTGCTTCAGCTTTTTGTCTTGCCGTTGTAGCTTTCTGCCTTAGTATTTCTGCATCATCAGCGTACGAAGAGCGAATAACCCCGGCATCTTGCGGTTGGGGTTCTTCTTCCATCGATTCTTTAGCATCCACAACAGGCTCAATCTCTGCACTTTCTTCGGCTAAAGCCTCGTCCTCAGTGTCAACCACGACCGACACTTCAGAAACAGCGGGTTCAAGCACTTCGGTTTGCTCTAAAAAGCCCTCATTTTCTACACCTTCAACGGGTTCTTCCTGAGCAGTGTCGCGTTTAACATAAGTTCGCTTTTTTCGTACTTCTACATTAACTGTTTTTCTAGAACTTCCAGAACCCGTTTTTAGGGTCGTTATCGTTTTACGCTTTAAAGTAATCTTTTTAGGCGCAGCAGTCGTTTCACCGTGACTCGACTTTAAAAAAGTGAGCAATCGTTGCTTTTCATCGTCGGAAACACCTTCCTCCGCAGATATATGAGGCAAACCGGCCTGTTTCATCTGAGTAAGAATTCGGTCTACGGAAGCCCCTACGGACTTGGCGAGTTCACTTACTGTTACTTCTGCCATGGATTTATCTTCGCCCTCACTGGGTAATTCAATCATCTAAAATTTGTAGCTGCGAAAGTAATAATGCTCGCAACTAAAAAACATTTAATATACTTACCTAGTTTTTACACATCTTCTGCAAACCAGGGTTCACGGGCCTTCATGATAAGCGCAGCAGCGCGCTCTTCGTCCATATCGTCAATGACCATTAATTCATCAACAGACTGCTCAGCTAGGTTTTCCATGGTAATCACACCATGGGAAGATAAAGCCTTTGCCAAAACGTCGTCCATACCCTCCATGGTGAGCAAGTCTTCAGCAGGCTCGGCCCCAACAGCCTGCTCTTCAGACGCTAAAGCCTGAGTAAGAAGTGCATCTTTTGCTCTATTTCTAAGCTCATTAGCAATATCTTCATCAAACCCATCTATTGCCAAAAACTCTTCCATTGGAACATAGGCAACTTCTTCCAACGTAGTAAAACCTTCTTCAACAAGCACATCAGCAATATCTTCATCGACATCCAATGCATCTATAAATATGTCTTTCGAGCTACCGGCTTCCGCTTCCTGCTTAGAGTTCCAATCATCAACACCCATTACGTTGATTTCCCAGGCAGTTAGTTCTGAAGCAAGACGTACATTCTGACCGCCCCGTCCAATGGCCTGTGCAAGATTTTCCTCATCAACAGCAACATCCATTGAACCTGTTTCTTCATCAACTACAATAGATTCAATTTCAGCAGGAGCCATTGCGTTAATAACAAATTGAGCGGGGTTATCGTCCCAAAGTACAATATCGATTCTTTCATTACCGAGTTCATTGGAGACCGCCTGTACTCTAGAACCTCGCATTCCAACACAGGCTCCCACAGGATCAATTCTGCCGTCATTCGTCGCAACAGCAATTTTTGCTCTTGACCCAGGGTCTCTGGCTGCGGCTTTCAGAGCAATCACTTCCTCAGCAATTTCTGGAACTTCAATTTTGAACAGTTCAACAAGCATTCCTGAAGATGCACGACTCAAATAAAGCTGAGGCCCTCTTGAGTCAGGGCGAACGTCAACCAAAAGCGCACGAACTCGATCATTCATGCGAAAAACTTCTCGGCCAACAAGCTCTTCCCTAGGTAACAAGCCTTCGGCATTGCCACCCAAGTCAACAATAATATTATCTCGTGTCACTTTTTTAACCGTGCCGGAAATCAGCTCTCCTATGCGATCACGATACAGCTCAACAACTTGCTCGCGTTCGGCTTCCCGTACTTTTTGCACAATAACTTGTTTAGCCGTTTGCGCAGCAATACGACCAAAGCCGACATTTTCCACAACCTCTTTATAGACATCACCAGGCTGCAAAGAAGAATCCTTCTCATGCGCCTCTTCAACTGTGAATTGAGTACCCAGTTCAGCCATTTCATCGTCGGGCATCACTAGCCAACGACGAACACTCATATAATCACCCGAATTTCGGTCAATGGTCACTTCGATATCGGCATTCTCGTCATAGCGCTTTTTCGTCGCTGTAGCGAGAGCCAGCTCGATTGCCTCAAAAATAATTTCCCGATCAACGCCTTTTTCATTTGAAACTGCATCCGCGACCAGCAAAATTTCTTTCTTCATTGAGTTGCCTCTTGATTCCTCTAAGAAAGCCAAAATCTATTACTTTGACATACTAAAATTAAAAACCTAGCTAGAAACTAGGTACAATGCTTGCCTTATCAATTAACTCGAAAGGCAGCAAATATTCTTCGTTATCCACTTCGAGAATAATCTCATCACTCTCGATACCCTTAAGCAAACCGCTAAATTTTCGTCTGCCTTCAAATGCTATTCTCAACCGTAAAGCCACGTGTGAGCCAACAAACCTTTTGTATTGTTCAAGCTTATACAGTGGGCGATCCATACCTGGGGACGATACCTCCAGCGTATATTCACCGGATATTGGATCGTCCACATCAAAAACACTGCTAACTTGGCGACTCACCCGTTCACAATCTTCAAGTGATACTCCACTCCCAGGCTTATCAATGTATATACGCAACATTGAACGTTTACCTTGAGCGCGGTACTCCAACCCCCATAATTCACAGTCAAATGACTCAACGACTGGGGAGACTAGCTCTTCAAGTCGTTCCTGCTTAGCTGCCATAAGAAAGTTTCACCACATATTTCACAAACAAAAAATGGGCACTAAGCCCACCTATTCAATCTTCGCTCTTTCTTTACACTAGCGAACTCACCAGAACCATAGTGGACGAATACGAAAAAGCCCCATAGAGGGGCCGTCCAATACACACCCAAAAGCTTTAGGGTGTGACGCCGTCAGTCATATCGATTCCGGCAGGCGAAGCTTAATTAAGCGCCGCACTGAAAAACTTCTACACAAGGCCAGAAAAGACGATTTTTTGCCCTCTAGCGCCTGGGGCCGCGATTATAGCAGCATTCATAGTGTCCGTACAACGGTCTAAAACCCTACCAAGCAAGAGTCAATGAGGTATTTTGGCAAAAACATCCAGAATTAAGGCTACCTCTAATCACCGCCCTCCTACTAAAAGATACGCTATTAATAATAAGCGTTGTTTTTCTGAACAAACAGTAACAAATACGGCTCTCTTAATCCGTCCAAAAGCCTGAGAAATGCAGTGGAGAGAACCGACCTTTTCCAATAATCCAAGCACAATATGCAAACCGTGTCCTATTTTCACTTTAACATCCAGTGATTTTAGGGTGAATTAAGAGATGATCCATATCGACCTGAGTGAGCATATCATCTGCTGCCTCGTGGTTTATTTATTTTCCAGCCACCCTTTCGACTTGAACGTCACAAACAACAGGGACGTCAACTTGATCAGCGAAGACAATACCTTTTAGATACAAACCTGACTAGCAAACAAGAATTGAGAGCCCCAGCGCAAAGGAAAAAGTTATCTCAAGCGATAAACCATATAACGGCAATCATATAATCCTAGAAACCATTACCAACTATGAGCCGCGCACAGCAATGAAAAGTATTTCGCTAAATCATTTAACATCTTACCAAAAATCATTCCTCTTTCATTATAAGTACCGGGACTAAAAATAGCGCATTGGTTTAACCTAGGATATGATGCCGACAGACATAAAAAACTCAGAGAAAGTTATAAAAAAACACTCAACTTAGTAATAGATAAGAGAAACTCAATGGACACAAAAACAAGTGAATTAATTTCGGCTGGACGGCTATATCTAATACTGGGGCTAGTATTTCTCCATTTTGGTTCCCTACCTTTTAGCGGTATTGAGCCCTACGCAGGGGTTACGTTAGGAGAAATGGTGGTGCCGAGCACCATCAATTCAATGCTCTACTATATTTTTTACACCTCTGTACCATTTCTTTCAATTATTTCCGGCTATCTTTTCTTTGTTAAACCCAATATTTCTTTCGTAACATCGCTTACCAAAAGAGCAAAGAGTATTTTGCTCCCCTACATCATTTGGACAATAATATGGGCTGTCGCGGTTTATTTGCTTGCCTGTGTCGGCAGCTTTATTGGAGCCTTTCCTCTACCCGAAATACTATCTACCGCGAATATTATTGAAAAAGCTGATTTTTTTCTAGGCATAACCCAGTCCCCCTACGCCATTCAATTTTGGTTTTTACACGACCTAATACTCACACTCTTACTCACCCCTGCTATTTACTGGCTAACCAAAACACTCAAAATCTATTTCGTTGCTGCAATATGTATCTTTTGGCTCGCAGTTCCTCAAGCAGTCGTATTTTTTTCGTGGAATGTTTTGGTGTTTTTTATTATCGGCTCTCACTTAGCACTGAATGTAAAAGACATCAACCTTTCCAGCCGATACGCCCCTATCTGGGCGGTAGTCTTTATAACCGTAGTTGCCGTTTATGTATTTAATATGGAGTTAGTACACACTATTTTAACAAAGCACATTGCACAGTCCGTTATACGCCTTGTTGGAGTGATTGCAGTATATAAAGTACTTGTACTTTGCCAGGAAAAATATCGCGGTCTAATTAGCTTTTTAACCAAGTACAGTTGGTTATCTTTTTTTATTTTTTGTGCCCATTACCCTATTATCAATTACATCAAGCTTTTTGCCGGAAAGGTTTATCTTCTTGATAACCCTATTGGCGTTACCCTTTTACTGATTAGTATTCCAGTATTGAGCATTATATTAGTATGGGGAATAGCAATAGCGGGGTTTAAATTACTGCCATCTGCATTTAAACTACTTAATGGCGGAAGACTACCGGCTTAATAGGTGTTTAGGTGCTCGCTGTTCATCAGCGATTACCTCTGTGTAAAAACTTAGACTTAAACTCAAGTAATATTTTCGCAAGAGCCCCTCTTATGTCATTGTTGTAAAACTCGACAATATAAGTGGGCTCCTTGGTAAAGTGCCATCTATCAGCCCAAGTCGGTCCCGTAACAAGCGATACCTCGCTGGCTTCTGGCTGATTATCAACTTCCTGCAATAATTTATATAAAAGGATATTCCCGGGCGTAAACTCTCGATATGACTCATCATATGCGATTTTTAATAGGTTCCATTTGTTGTCTTCCAAAACACAAAACTGGCTGGCAATAAGCTTTTCACCCAGCATTAATCGGTTAATCACTATTCTTCCACCGTTGGCTTCACGAACCATAAGTGATTGATAAAAACGTTGGTGATTTGAGTTTTGGTTAATACTGGTTTTACTGCCCTTTGCCCCTTTCCAGCCAGACGCTTCCAATTCCAGAAATTGAGCGTAGGCTTCCTTAAGCTCCTCTTCATCGTAAACGGAATCGAACGTTAAGGCGCCCAACTTGATCTCTGCTTTTTTAAGGTTCGAGCAAATACTTTTCAACATCTTCTTGGACAGGGTTTTTATACCTTCCGACCCCGCACCTAAGCGCACAAAATAGCTGTATTTTAGCGGCTTTTTATCCTTCCCAATTAAATCAAAAAATCGAGCAAGGTTAGAGCATTCACACAAACGGGAAAAACAGAGCAATTGCCATGAAAGAGAGCATTCTTGAGATAAGTACCCATATAATGCCTCAAATATTTTATCGGCATCTTCTTCTTTGTGAATAAGTGCATCAGATAAAGGCATATGAGGGTGGTCAATAAATTTAAATACCCGCCAAGTTAGCCCACACTTGTTGAATTGACAGTGTTCTAGGGGAAATATTGCAACTGGGGCCCCATCACAAGAAATCAAAAAATAGTGAATATTTTCTGTTTTTAGATAAGCAGACAGCGAAAAATGCCATGTCCATGAATTGTAAAAAGTATCATTTTCTACCTTTTCTTTTAATTCATGCCATTCATTCTGTATGGAAAGCAGCCCTCCATGCCCTTTTAACCATCTCACTTCAAACATCAATTCCCTCGTACACCCTGGGCCGCTATCTATAAATGTCGAGAGTTTAGTCGATATTATCTTGGTAAGACAATGCCCATTGATATAATTGATTTTTCTTCTCTCCCGTTAATTGTGCCGCCACACTTGCCGCTTTTTTGGTAGATAACTCCGTTAATAGTACCTTCATCACATTTTGTGAAGCTTCTAAAATACCCTCTTCAATGGCTAGTTTCCGATAACCACGCAACATTATAACCATTTCTCCTTTTTGCTGATTTCGGTCAGATTTCACAGTCTGCAAAACCGATGATAGGGTTCCCGTAATAAAGGTTTCGTAAGTTTTTGTGAGTTCCCTAGCAAAAACCAACTCTCTCTCTTCTCCCATAATTTCAACTAAATCTTCAAGAGAGTCAACAATTCTATGGGGAGATTCATAAAATATAGTTGTTTCACTGTTTTTACAGAACTGTTCATAAAATTTTTGTCGCGCGCCTTTCTTGGGTGGCGGGAATCCCTGAAAACTAAATCTGTCTGAAGGTAACCCCGAAGCGCTCAGAGCAGCAATCACCGCACAGCTTCCTGGTACAGTAACCACTTTAATACCCATCGCTCGAACTTGAGAGACCAGACGATAACCCGGATCAGATATAAGTGGAGTGCCCGCATCAGAGATAAGGGCTATCGCTTCGCCAGACTTCAACTTGTCTATTATACGATCAACTTGCTGCTGATTGCTGTGATCGTGGTAGGCAATAAGTGGCGTACTAATACCAAAGTGCTGGAGTAACTTAATACTATGACGAGTATCCTCAGCAGCGATAACATTCACAGATTTCAGTGTTTCAATCGCTCTTTGTGACATATCTGCAAGATTTCCTATTGGAGTAGCGACAATGTATAGCGCGCTTTTTTCCATCATTTGGTATATTTCCCCCCTGAACAACGGGATTGGACTTGGCAGACCATTTAGCGGTCAAAATATAGTCACAATCACTTAACATCACCCATTTAATGTCTAAATAGAAGCTTTGTCATTATGAATAAAGGAATACTAACAGCCTTTGTCCTTCTCGCCCTAGTCAGTTGTGGCACCCCTCCAATAAAACAGGGGCCATCTGAACCCGAGGCACAAATTGCTCTAGAGGATATGACCAAATTTATTGAATCTACAGATGGGCTAAGTACAGAAGTGAGGGCACAGAAATTACTGGAAGTCATTGATAGCCTATATAGGTACAACGAATTAGATTGGGCTAGAAACGTTCTTTCCAGCTTAAACCCAAATGAACTCGGTGGAGATGACTTTATTCGTTACTCAATGCTTTCTGCCAAGCTTTCTCTTGCCGAGGGTAAGCAGTTCGTTGCAAAGCACGCGCTGTTCAACCAAAAATTCAAAGCTGAAATTCAGCTAGCTAGCGCAGAAACTAAAATTACCGCCATGGATATGCGAGCGACGCTGCTTTTTAACCTGAGAGAATTTAAGGAATCCGTATCCGAACGACTGGCACTGGATAAGCTGCTTTGGGAAGACAAACAACAAATGGAACTTAACCAAGACATACTCTGGCAGGCGCTTATGGAAATGCCTATTAAAGAATTACAACAAAACAGCAGAGATAGCGATTCACGAACCGCTTCTGGCTGGTACACACTGGCAGCACTAAGTAAAAATAGTCAGAACAACTTGCAAGCACAATTAAACGCCGTTGAAAACTGGGCTCTCCTTTGGCCCGAACACCCGGCAAGCTTACGTCTACCTGCGGACTTACAACTGCTTAAAGAACTGGTTGAAACCCAACCCAAAAAGATTGCTGTCTTGCTCCCACTGTCTGGAAAATTAGAAAAAGCCGCAGAGGCTATTAGAGATGGGCTACTTGCGGCCCATTATAATACGTCAAACTCCTCTGCCGTTTCTCCATTTATTCAGATCTACGATACCAATAAATACGACATAAATACGCTCTATGACCAAGCATTAAATGAAGGCGCTGAAGTTATTATAGGCCCACTAAATAAAACCCATATTTCCGAGCTGGCACTAAGGCCAGAACTGCCCGTCACAACACTTGCATTGAATTATATTGATGCCCCCCTAGGCGAAGACTTGAACTTATACCAATTCGGTTTAGCGGTGGAAGATGAAGCCAAGCAAATTGCAAAACGAGCCTGGCTAGATGGCCATAGAAGAGCTTTAATCTTAGCTCCCTCTACGCCCTGGGGAGACCGCAGTATTGCGAGTTTTTCTAGTGCCTGGACAACACAGGGTGGAGAAATTGTTAGCAAACACAGGTTCAAAGCTCAAAAAGATTATTCTCGCCTGATAAAAGAAGCGCTCCAAGTATCAGACAGCCAAAGACGTGCCAGTCAATTAAAGCGCACACTGAGAACCAATATTGAGTTTGAACCTCGGCGCCGCAAGGATATTGACATTATTATCCTCATTGCGCATCCATCTCAGGCAAGACAAATTAAACCGACTTTGGCCTTTCACTACGCCGGAGACATTCCTGTCTACGCCACTAGCCACATCTATAACGGTAAAGAAAATCTCAAAGCAAATGCTGATATGAACTCCGTTCGCTTCACTACACTCCCATGGTTTTTTGAGCAAACACGTAGAGAAAAGCAGGAAATAGATACCTATTCTAAAAAATCAGCGGCCTATGATCGTCTCTACGCTTTGGGAGTGGACGCCTATTATTTGTATCCTCGCTTGAAACAACTTGATCAAGTTAGCCAAGCACACTTTTATGGGGCCACAGGTAGCTTAAGCTTAGACGAGGGACGAAAAATTACGCGAGTTCAGTCATGGGCTCAGTTTATTCGAGGGCGAGCTACGGTTATGCCTACTGTTATTATCGAAAACAAATAAAATACTGTCCTGTGCTCGGTTTTTTTTCACTCAAAAAAAAGCGTTCAATAGGAGAACAGGCGGAATCTCGTGCTGAGCAATATCTCTCTCAACAGGGGCTAAGATGTTTAGAAAAAAATTACCGTTGCAAATATGGAGAAATCGACCTCATAATGAGAGATTCTGAGTTTCTGGTTTTTATCGAAGTACGTTTTAGAAAAACGGAAAAATTCGGCAACCCAACCGAAACGGTAACCCTTAAAAAACAGCAAAGGATAGTTACAACGGCGCGACATTACATACAGTCGCACTCATTTGCACAAGAAATGCCATGTAGGTTTGATATTGTGGGAATGTCCTCCAATGAACTTTTGTGGACTAAAGCCGCATTTTCATAAGCATTGTTTATAATTATGTCTCAAAGAGTTTATTCTTTATTTCAGAAAAGTGTTGAAGCCAAAATGCAGGTAGGAGAGGAGCTTGCACCTCTTATAACCGATGCAGCAGAAAAACTGGTGGAATGCTTACTCTCTGAAAAAAAAATCCTAGTATGCGGAAACGGTAGCTCTGCCGCTCTCGCACAAATCCTGACATCTTCGCTGCTAGACCGCTACGAAAAAGAACGCCCAGGTCTGCCCGCTATTTGGCTCGGCAGTAACTTACCAACCTATACCGCTATCGCCAACGAGACCAACCAAGCTGAAGTTTTTTCCAAGCCTATTAAAGCCTTGGGCCAAAAGGGAGATATTCTGGTTATTATCAGCACCAGCGGCAACTCTTCGGTGACCGTACGTGCAGCCACAGCCGCACACGAAAGAGGCTTAAATGTGATTGCTCTTACAGGCAGAGATGGCGGGAGTATTTCTTCCCTTTTAGATGTCAATGATATTGAACTTTGTGCAGCAATCGAGTCCCGAGGGCGGATACAGGAAGTTCATTTACTTATCATACATTGTTTGTGTGACTTGATTGACCACCAGCTTTTTGGAATTGATTAATATGCGAAAGGTACTTCTAACAGTAACAACGATTTTATTTACCATTAGCCTACTAACAGGCTGCGTGACAATAGTGGATGCAACCACAGATGGCCCTATTCAACCAGACCCAGGCAAACGAAGCTTCGGAGAATACTGGGACGACAAACACATTCGAACAGTGGTAGCCGTCAACCTAAAGAAAGCCAGCCCTGCCCTAGATGAATCTCATATTAATGTCCACAGTTTTCGAGGCGTGGTTCTTTTAACTGGGGAAATTCCCTCACAAAAGCTACGAAGCTTAGCGACAACCACCTCCAAAGATGTACCCAGAGTCAGGCAGGTATATAACGAACTGCAAGTTCGCCCAAAATCTAGCTTCTTTTCGCGGACTAGCGATAACTGGCTTAGCACCAAGCTGAACATGAAATTACTTGCCTATAAGGATATTGACTCAGATAGGGTTAAGGTCATTGTCGAAGACGATACAGTCTACCTAATGGGGCTATTAACCCAAGTACAGGCAGACAAAATTACTCAGGTGGTGCGTCGCACTGGCGGAGTTAAAAAGGTTGTCCGAGCCATTGAGTATATCGAAGACCTTTCGACATAATTGTTAAGACAAGATAGCAGAGGGCCTTTACCATTTAGAGGCCCTTTACAACTAGCGACCTTATTACAACTAAAAACCTTATTACAACTAAAAACCTTATTACAACTAAAAACCTTATTACAACTAAAGAGCCTCGATCGCCATAGCAATACCCTCCCCCCCGCCAATGCACAAACTGGCCACACCCTTTTTCAGGTTATGGTGCTCTAAAGCCGCTATCAAGGTCACCAATACTCTCGCTCCCGAAGCGCCTAATGGATGCCCCAGCGCACAGGCGCCGCCATTCACATTCACCCTACTGTGCTTCAACTCTAGCTCCCTCATAGCAGCTAAAGCAACCACAGCAAATGCTTCATTAATCTCAAACAGATCAACATCGGCTAGTTCCCATTGTATTTTCTGAAGTACACTTTTTATCGCACCAACAGGTGCCGTAGTAAACCATTCCGGCTCTTGGGCAAACTGAGAGTAGGCACTTACTTTTACAAGTGGCTTTACCCCCTGCGCCTCAGCCTCACTTTGCCTCATCAATACGACCGCTGCCGCACCATCTGAAATAGAGCTTGAGTTAGCCGCAGTGATCGTTCCCTCTTTCTGAAAGGCAGGCTTTAACTGAGGAATTTTTTCCAACTTTGCATTCCCTGGCTGTTCATCGCTTTTTATACAGGTCTCCACACCCCTGGAACGAATAGTTACAGAAGTAATTTCCCTTCGAAATGCACCGCTGAATACCGCTCGCTGAGCCCTCTGTAAAGACTCAATTGCAAATGCATCCTGCTCCTCTCTAGAAAATAAATACTTCTCCGCCGTTTTTTCCGCATAGACACCCATCAATGCACCGTCATAGGCATCTTCAAGTCCATCCGTGAACATATGATCTTTAAGCTCTCCATGACCAAGACGATACCCTTTTCTCGCTTTTTGCAATAAGTATGGCGCATTACTCATGCTCTCCATCCCCCCTGCAACCACTACCTTTGCCTCCCCCAGCAACAATGACTGACAACCCATCATGATAGTTTTCATTCCCGAACCACACACCTTATTGACCGTTGTTGTCGGCACACAAGAAGAGACCCCAGCAGCCAAAGAAGCCTGGCGAGCCGGTGCCTGCCCTACACCGGCAGACAATACACACCCCATATAAACCTCATCGACTGAATCCGGCGATAAACCCGAATCCGCCAATGCCCCCGATATTGCCTGAGCCCCAAGTTCTGATGCTGAAACACTGCTCAAAACGCCATCCAGCCCACCTAAAGCCGTTCGAGCCATGCCCACAATAACCACTGATTCACTCATATCTCTGCCCCCAACGAACTGGACTTTCGCCCTTTATGTGTGATTATACCCACCTTTGCTAGGCTTACCTCTCGTATCCTTTTTAAGAACTCAGTGTAAAAATGAGATAAGCGCCACTCTTTTATACAATACCCACACTTTTATACAGCACCCGCACTTGGCAGAACCAGTAGCGACCTATAGACTGCCATTGAATTTGGCCTACAAGGGAATCTAGACAATGTCTGTCTCAACAATTGTAACTCTCGTTATTCTTGTCATTCTATTCTTCTACATTATTTCAATTTACAACAAACTAGTGAGCTTAAAAAACCGCTTCGAGAATGGGTTTTCCCAAATCGAAGTACAACTGAAAAGACGTTACGACTTAATACCAAATTTGGTCGAAACCGCTAAGGGCTACTTAAAACACGAAAGAGAAACACTGGAAGCCGTGATTAGTGCCCGAAATACGGCTCTATCTGGACTAAAAGCGGCTGCGGCTGCACCGGGCGGAATGGCAATGCAAGACCTCGCTGGTGCAGAGGGCGCCCTCGCAGGCGCGCTTGGTCGCTTAAATGTCGTTATGGAAGCCTACCCAGATTTAAAAGCCAACGAAAATATGTCGCAACTGACCGAAGAGTTAACCTCCACAGAGAACAAAGTGGCCTTTGCTCGCCAAGGCTTTAACGACTCAGTTACCGAATACAATACCTATAGGGAAAGTTTCCCCCAAGTCGTTTTCGCCAGTGTATTCGGCCACTCAAGAAACGCCGAACTCCTAGAGTTTGCCGACTCAGAGCAAATTCAAGAAGCCCCGAAAATATCCTTCTAATTGCTGCCACTGAATTCACATCCATAAACCAGGGCCTCAACACCCTGGTTTGTCACGCTTAGGTGACCGCCACTATGAACTTTTTTCAACATCAAGATCAAGCCCGAAAGAAAACAACCCAATTGGTGATATTACTTATCGCTGCGGTTATTACATTAATTGCTATCACCATATTGGCAGTCGCGGTTTTTATCTATTTTTTCCAAAACCATACAGATTCCATTACAGCCGCTAACGCTTACTCCAAAGGCTTTACTACACACTTATTTCAACTGTTTAATTCAGAATTAATTTTATACATCACTGCCGGAGTCATAGCGGTTGTTGCTCTGGGTTCGCTATACAAATCCATTCAACTGAGCGCAGGCGGGAAAGCCGTTGCAGAATCTCTCGGTGGTCGCTTACTATCATCGGATACCCGCGATGCAGACGAGCGCCGAGTACTCAATGTTATAGAAGAAATGGCCATCGCTTCTGGCAACCCAGTACCGCAAGTTTACATACTAGATGAACCCAGCATAAACGCTTTTGCCGCAGGACAAAACCGTCGAAATGCAGTGATTGGGGTGACACGTGGCTGTATCAAGCTGCTGAACCGAGATGAATTACAAGGCGTTATGGCCCACGAATTTAGCCATATCCATAACGGCGATATGAAATTAAATATGCGCCTTGTTGCCATACTGCATGGTATTTTAGTTATTGGGTTAATTGGTTATTTTATTCTCCATGGTTCCGGCTATCGAGCCATAGGCAAGCGAGACAAAAATACGGGGCAACAAGCGATGCTTGGTTTGGCACTGGTTGCCATTGGCTACAGCGGCACTTTTTTTGGCAATATGATTAAAGCGGCTGTCAGTCGTCAGCGAGAATTTTTAGCGGATGCCTCAGCCGTTCAATTTACCCGCAACCCCGATGGGATTAGCGGCGCATTAAAAAAAATAGGTGGATTCTCTCAAGGGTCACACATTTCGTCCGGTGCGGCATCTGAATTTAGCCATATGTACTTTGGCCAGGGAATTAAAACCGCATTCAGCGGCTTAATGGCAACTCACCCACCTCTTCCCATACGCATCCATAGAATTCAGCCCAAATGGGAAGGCGATTTTATTTCTAATAGCAGCCCCCAACCAACCAGCAATCAAAAAGCATCTGGTTTTCACCCTGATCAGGTGAGTGGATTTTCATCAACAACTTCATCAATAGGCAGCACCTCCCGTTCAACGCCCCCCGACAATTTTTCAGACTCCATTATCAATACCATTGGAGACCCTCAACCGGAACACTACCAACAAGCAACAGAATTTCTCAAAAATTTATCTCAACCATTAAACAATGCGGCCCACCAAGCCTACTCAGCACGAGCATTAATTTATTGTCTGCTACTAGATGAATCCAAATCCATTCGAAAACAACAGCTAATCAGCCTTAAAGACAATGCTCACCCGGCAACATTTGCTGAAATGCCAAAATTATTCGATGAATTAAAAACTCTCGCACGTAGAGAAAGGCTAAACTTGCTAGAAATCTGTATGCCAGCTCTGCGTCAAATGTCGACACCGCAATACCAAGTTTTTAGAAAAAACTTAATTTCTCTTATTCAAGCAGATAAGAGCGTAAGCTTATTTGAGTGGTGCTTATATCGAATGATTACTCACACAATAGAAGAGAAAAAAATTCCAGAAGACAAATCACTCTCTCAAGTTACAGAAGATATTCGGGTTATATTAAGCCTACTCGTTCAGGTGGGTGAAAACCAAAACCCTACATTAGCATTTAATGCGGGAGCCAACACCTTAACAACTCAAAGTTCAAAATTACACTATTCCATAAAGGGGCTTTCTTACCCCAATATCGACAAAGCGCTAAACAATTTAAGCCGTCTAAAGCCTCTAGATAAACCCCAAGTACTAAAAGCGATGATAGCCACCATAACCGCTGACAATACAATTACAACAGATGAAGCAGAGCTATTTCGAGCAATTGCAGAATCATTAGACTGCCCGGTTCCTCCTATTATTTTAAATTAAATCACTATGTACAATGCGCCTTCTAATACTAACTAGAAGGTGTTTTTAATGATTTACGCAGCATATCCTGTCCTTTCTGCTTCTTATTTGGGCTTTTGTGTTGATTCAGACGACAATTTCCAATTACCCCTACTTTTTGCTTGCCAAACCCCTGCCGCGTCAGTAGTCTTCCCGTCAACAAATGCATTATCCGTCTTTTAACAAATACGCTTTATTTGGGTTTTATTTCCGTCTTATTCGGACAATGCATCAATACCTATTACGGTATTAAAAAGAATGAAATATACATTTAACCAACACTCCTGTTGTTTAACATACGCATAGGAAGCCGGAAGCTAAGATAATACAGCCAGTGATAGGCAACCCCGTTTTGCCCCACTTCTTTCACCGTCTTTCTTCTTCAACCTTAGTTTAGGGTTGATGTTTTGCCCTGTACTTAACCTGCGTATTTAACCATTAAAGCGATGATCAAAAATGGAACCACCCTGTGTGGTATTGAGGAATACAATGCGCGTCTTATTTTCTATATTTGCTATATTTTCTATCTTGGCAAAACCTGCGGCTTTACTCACCCAAAAAAGACATACCCCACTCGGTTTATTATTTCTTTTAAATGTATTTTTCTCCGAAGCCAGCCACGCAACCGCCATCTACAGCGCGGCATTTAGCCCTAGCACAATTAAATCCGGTGACTCTTCAATACTTTCCTGGACGTCTAATGGCATTTACTGTGTGATAGACGGCATTCAGTACACAGGGCCTAAAGGTTCACGCACCTATACCAAAGTGACCCATTCTAAAACCGTTGACGTCAGTTGTACCCTCCCTGAGCAAATGGGAGGCGACGGCGCCACCACCAAAAGCGCCACCCTAACAGTTAGCAACCCGTCTATTAGCACACCGTCTAGCGTATCCGTTTCGTCAACCGACGTTATAGCGGTTGAAAGCACCTCCCACTGCACCAATGGAATATGCATTCCTCGTTACTATGGCAGTGTCTCGGTAAGCTGGCCTGCGGCTTCTGGTTCCGTGACTCACTACGAAGTCCAAAAACAATTTAATGGTGGCAGTTGGTCGTCGCTTTATACCGGCGCCTCTCTCCGTAAAACCGCTTCCTGGATGGAAGTAGGCACATGGCGTTTTCGTGTAAAAGCTTGCCATGACTCCGATTGCAGCGATTATCGTTATTCAAGCGACGTGAGTGTTACACACCCCACGCCAGCCATACCCGACAACATGTCTATTTCCCCAACGAGTACCACGGAGACAAGCGTATCCGCCCGTTGGAGCGGGGTTTCTGGTCGTATTACTCACTATGAAGCACAGCGCCGTTTAGGCTCGGGGAGTTGGTCAACCTTTTATTCGGGTGCAGATTCTTCCGCCCCCTCCAGCACCATGTCCGTCGGCAGTTGGCGCTTTCGCGTGCGGGCCTGTAATGAATCAGACTGTAGTCTCTATCGAGATGGCAATGCAGTCACAATCAACGACGCGGTACCCGGCATACCAAAAAGTCTGAATACGGGGCCGTCAGAAACAACCCACAATGAAGTACAACTGAGTTGGCATACCGTCAGTGGCGTTGTCACTCGCTATGAAATTGAAAGAAGAAAGGATGGTGGTAGCTGGTCGGTATTCTATTCTGGAATGGGGGACGGTTCTCCCACCATCCCCGGTATACCCGAAGCCACCTCTACCGCCATGGCAGTCGGTACCTGGGACTTTAGAATACGCGCCTGTAATAACACTGGCTGCGGGGGTGATCGCACAGGTAACTCCGTGATCGTCAAACACCCTATACCGGGCAAGCCTTCAAGCATGTCCATCTCACCTGAAAACACCACCAATACCCATGTCACCGCAAGCTGGGGCAGCGCCACAGGTCACGTACTTCGCTACGAAGCTCAACGACGGTATATTTACGATGCAGGCTGGGAAGACCTCTACAGCGGCATGGCCACCAGCTCCCCCTCAGAAAACATGGGCGGTATCGGTCAGTGGAACTTTAGGGTCCGTGCCTGTAATGATACCGGCTGTAGCCATTATCGAACGGGCAATATCGTCAATAAAGCACTTCTGGAGTTGAGCTTGTTTGGAGTGCATCTGTTTTGCCTTCTCCTATCAAGCTATTAAGTAGCTTGATAGCTAGTCATGCTGGCTTGGTGAAAATAATAGATCTAAAGAAATTGCCAGAGGTTTTTCTGACGTTGTCAGAACAATCAATGGTTGGGCTTTATGTATTACCCAAGGTTATCGAAAAGCAATTTGTACAGAGGATAAAAAGTAATATAACACCTGAAAGTTATGACTTTGGAATCAAGAAAAATAGAGATTATTTTTTCTATATTGTTGATGGTGATAACTATGAATCATCAACAGGAATTTATGAAATTGTTTCCTACGGTGTAGATGCAAATTATATTGCTGAGGTTCTTTAGATTAGGAGCAAAATAGGGGTCACCCATTAGGCCAACTGTGGAAGGAATCAAGCTAATTAAGGGGCAAAATAGGGGTCAAATCCATTGATAATAATATTTAACCCCACTTAATCTAAAATACACGCCCAGTGCAAAATACTGGGCGTATTGTTATCTACTCTTTAGCCGTCACCACAATACAGCCCTCCATCACCCGGACCTGTACATAGGAATTACTGGCGCAGTGACGGCCTGCTCGAAAGCCGCAGCAGCCAAACAGGGCAAGCCAAAAGCGAACACTTCACCTACGACAACCTCAGCCGCCTGCGCACCGCCGCCACCGCCAGCAGTGGCCACACCCGCTGTTGATTTATAAAAAGTCATCTTCTCCCAAATAGGTACGATAAACTAAATAGTACATTAGCGGGTTACCTGTAGAGCGCAAAATTACCCTCGTAGTTTTTCCCAAATTATTGGTCGTAGGATAATGAAGTTTTACGGCCAGTTTCCCACGCTCTCATCAAATTTTTAAACTAACCGGCACCCAAAACTGGGGCATCCAAGACATCCACTACCAAGGTGGCACGCAACGCATGACTATTCCGGTAGGCCAATATGTAGAGTACAAAATTACCATCGTAGTTTTTTCCACATTATTGGTCGTAGAATAATGAAGTTTTACGGCCAATTTCCCACACTCTTATCGTAAACTTTTTTCTGATTATTATTTTCCCATCGTAAAATGGAACCCTGTTTTTTAGATAATAGTGTTTACGATAAATTTGACTGGCGACCAATAACACCCTACTTATAAAAAAATACGATACTATTGGGAATGTCGATAAGGAAATTAAATAATTTTGGGCAATATGTGCATAGCCAGTTTGCCAGCAACAGTCAATCAAGCGGGTGTTTGTTAATATTAAATTATTTGCAAGGTTGGGATACTCACTAGCTTAGCGAAGAAGATTTTTTAACGTTGAGATTAGCTTCTCCGTTTGAGCAACAGTGCCTAAGGTTATCCTCAAGCCTATTTGACCAATGGCATCTTGCTTGGGTCTAACTAAAATGCCCGCGTGACGTAAACCAGCTTCTATACGTTCAGGCTCTTCTGGAAATACCCAAACATAATTTCCACCACTTAACCAATACTCTATTCCCTGCTCGTCCAAAAATGCCTCAAAGGTAGGCTTGGATTCATCCATCACTTCTTGAACATAATCTTCAACTGATTCTGGGTTATCCAAGACAGCATTGGCAGCCACAACGGCCAATTGATTAATATCGTATGGCCCACGAACATTTAGCAGAGCAGAAATATTGTCTTTTTCGGCAATAATGTAACCTAAGCGCAAAGAGGGAATTCCCCAGGTTTTAGAAAATGTTCGCGTGATAATAATATTGGAAAATTGATTGACTAAATCTGCCACTGTCACGTTTGAATATTCGAAGTAACATTCATCCACAAGAATAACAGCCTCAGAGGCAGCCTGGGCCAAGGCCACAATATCATTGCGTGGTACAAGCGTACCGCTTGGGTTATTGGGGTTAGAAACAACGATCAACCGTGTATTTTCAGTTATCGCTGCCAAGACTTGTTCGAGAGGATAACCTCTTTGCTTATTATAGTTTGGACAAATTATTTTTTGCTGCTCAACCTTCGCAATCTGTTCATAAATAGCAAAGCTTGGTTGAGGGATAATGACTTCTGTTCCCACATCACAACAAGCGCGAAAAACCAAATCTATTCCTTGGTCAGAGCCATTTGTAATCATTAGTTGGTCCGAGCACACCTCGGCATATTCAGCAATGCGTTTTACGATATTTCCGTAAGACGGGTACATCTGTAACCGACCACCTTTTACGTAATCAATTAATGCCTGCTGTACGGCTTCTCCCACAGGAAGAGTACGCTCATTAAAATCCAGTAAAAGGTGAGACTCAGGATTGCGACCTTCAAGCGGTGGTTTGTAGGCGCCCATTAAATATAAATGTGGTTTAAAAACTGTCATAACCCGCCAACACCTATGAAAGTATAAGGTTATCTCGATGAATTAATTCATCGTAATCTTTGTAACCAAGCAATACATTAATACGTGAACTTGGATTACCTATTATCTTTCTAGAATCATCACTGCTGTAATTGACTAAACCTCTGGCAATTTCATTGCCTTTTAGATCCCGACAAACAACCATATCGCCACGGCTAAAATGCCCTTCGACTCCCTTCACGCCAACGGGAAGTAGGCTTTTCCCTTTTTCTTTCAAAACAACGACAGCGCCGTCATCCACAACCAATACTCCACGTGATTGAAGCTGTCCTGCAAGCCAACGTTTTCTCGCCGCAATGGGTTGCTGCCCAGCATAGAGAAGGGTTCCAAGTACGTCCCCTTCAGCAATTCGGTTAAGTACATCAGTAATACGCCCACCAACAATAATAGTATTCGCACCTGATCTAGCAGCAAGTCTCGCGGCCTTCACTTTACTGATCATACCACCTCGACCAAGACGACCGCTGCTGGCTCCAGCCATAGAGTCTAACTCTGGGTCAGATACCGCACGCTCAAAGACTACGCGCGCTAAAGAATTCTGCCTTGGGTCTGCGTTATACATACCTTGCTGGTCGGTCAGAATACATAGCGTATCCGCTTCGATAAGATTGGCCACTAAAGCACCCAGCGTATCGTTATCACCAAAGCGTATTTCATCCGTAACCACAGTATCATTTTCATTTACGATTGGGACAACGCCTAACTTACTCAAGGTTCTTAAGGTAGACCGAGCATTGAGGTAACGCTTGCGGTTAGATAAGTCATCATGGTCCAATAAAATTTGTGCCGTTTTAATATTGAACTTATTAAATTCCTGCTCGTAGGCTTGAATCAAACGGGACTGACCTACAGCCGCAGCAGCCTGCTGCTCGTGAATTGTTTTAGGCAAGGAAACCCAGCCTAGCCGAGTTAGGCCCGCTGCAACCGCACCAGAAGAAACAAGCACGACTTCATACCCTCGCTTGGAGAGCCCGGCAATTTGCTGAACCCAAACGCTCAGCGCTTCTTGATCTAAACCTTGACCATCATTGGTTAACAGAGCGCTGCCAATTTTGATCACCCAACGCCGACTCTGTTTAATTTGTTGTCTTCTGCTCATAACTTACAACATCAACTCTAGTTAAAGAGTTCTCCCAACTTTTTATGGGCCTGTTGACACTAATTTAATTAGTGTCAACAGGCCCTAGTATTGTACCCTGTGTTTTAAATAGTTTTGGTATTCACCCAACAATTACTCAACATATTCAACGTCTACATCAAAGTCATCATCGTCTTGGCCGCCCTCTTTTTCACTGCACTTTTTAGCTCGGTGAGCTTCCCGCAACGTTTCAATCTTTTCACGCGCTTCTCGCTGCATTTGCTGTTGGATCTCTAGCTCTCTTTCGACGGCTTCGCCATTCTCTCGCTCGACTTCCCAAATAGTCTCCAACTGAGAGAGCAATTGCTCACTTAACTCAGCCGTACCTTCTTTTGAAATTGCGGATATAGTATGAACGGCCCCTTTCCACTCTAGTTTCTTAACAATTTCCTTTTTACGCTCGGACAACGCCTCTTCCGAAACTAAGTCAGTTTTATTCAATACTAACCAACGCTCTCTACTGGCTAGAGTCGGACTGAACCTTTCCAGTTCACGTGTAATTGACAGTGCATTCTCTGCGGGGTCACTGCCATCTACCGGGCAGATGTCAACCAAATGAACCAATATACGACACCGAGTAAGATGCTTTAAAAACCGAATACCCAACCCAGCCCCTTCAGCCGCCCCCTCTATAAGCCCCGGAATATCTGCCACCACAAAACTGCGGTACTTTTGCACGTGTACCACCCCCAAACTGGGAATTAAAGTGGTAAATGGGTAGTCCGCAACCTTGGGCTGAGCAGCGGATACCGCACGAATAAAGGTTGATTTACCTGCATTTGGCAAACCAAGCATTCCCACGTCCGCAAGCACTTTCATCTCTAGCTTAAGGTTTTTGATCTCTCCTTCACTCCCTGGGGAAGTTTGTCTCGGAGCCCGGTTAATGCTGGACTTAAACCGTGTATTACCCAGCCCGTGAAAGCCTCCTTGAGCGACTAATAGTTTGTCCCCTGCCTCGGTCAGGTCACCAAGCTGCTCTCCTGTATCTCCATCAATAACAGAGGTTCCAACGGGAATCTTCAAATAGAGGTCTTCACCCTTTCTGCCCGTGCAGTTTTTGCCTTTTCCTGAACTACCATTTTCTGCTCGATATTTTCTTTGGTAACGGTAATCAATCAGCGTATTGATACTCTCGTCGGCAACCAAATAGACACTACCTCCATCCCCTCCATCGCCTCCGTCTGGGCCACCTTTGGCAATATATTTTTCTCGGCGAAAACTCAGACTGCCTTTTCCACCATTTCCGGCATACACCTCGATAGGCGCTTCATCCACAAATTTCATTTACTTTTCTCGTCGCCCGTAATTCTGAATCTGGTCAAGGAATCTACATAGAGCTTATCAATACAATCGTCGCACTGCGAAAAAAAAAGCCCCGTTGCCAAGGCAACAGGGCTTTTTATAAAACCAACTTCGAAGCAACTTAAGCTGTTACGATGCTAACAAACTTACGGCTATGCTCACCTTTTACTTCGAATTTTACCGCGCCTGATGCTTTAGCAAATAAAGTGTGGTCTTTACCAAGGCCAACATTCTCGCCTGCGTGAATTTTTGTACCACGCTGACGAACTAAAATGTTTCCAGCAAGAACCTGCTCGCCACCATACTTCTTAACACCTAAGCGTTTACTCTCGGAATCTCTACCGTTACGAGTACTACCGCCAGCTTTCTTATGAGCCATGATTTACTCCTCAATTAACCTTTAATACCAGTGATTTTAACTTCGGTATACCACTGACGATGACCTTGGCGTTTCATAGAGTGCTTACGACGACGGAACTTGATGATTTTTACTTTTTCCGCACGACCATGGCTCAACACTTCAGCACTCACTTTGGCGCCTTCAACCACTGGGGCACCAATTTTAATCTCGTCGCCACTTGCAACAAGCAATACTTCGTCAAAATCGATTTTTTCACCTGTTGCAACTTCAATTTTTTCTAAGCGAAGAACTTCACCTTCTTCTACTCGGTGCTGTTTTCCACCGGCAACAATAACTGCGTACATACTGTGCTCCAAACAAACATATATCGGACGACACGAAGTAGCGAATACTCACTTTCAAGCATTTACCTCTATTGGCAACTGCCCCAAAACTTGCGTCGTATACAATTTAGGGGCGCAAATTCTAAGCGAAAACCCCGCAATAGGCAATACCCCGCATAATTTGAAGACCAACAGAATACATGGAAAACTTGACAGTGAGAGATCATCCCCCTAGCATCCGCGTTCTTATTCCGGTCTGGTGCTGGTTTGCTTTGATGCTATCCTTCCAAAAAATTGTTCAATCAGACTTCGAATCGATGAATCAGTTGATTATTGATCAACTACATTCGGATGTCGATCTGGTCGAAAACATTGGCCACTACATAGTAGATGCTGGCGGTAAACGCCTACGTCCTATGTTAGTACTGCTTATTGCTAATTGTCTAAATTACAACCAAAAGAAACATATTAATTTAGCTGCAATTATTGAATTTATTCACACGGCAACACTTCTACACGACGATGTTGTCGATGTCTCTAGCTTGCGTCGCGGACGCCCAACTGCCAATGCCAAGTTTGGTAATGCTCCCAGTGTACTCGTGGGTGATTTCCTTTACTCTAGGGCCTTCCAGATGATGGTATCCATCGACAACATGGATATTATGAATATTCTGTCCGATACCACAAATGTTATATCCGAAGGTGAAGTGCAGCAGTTAGTTAATGCCAAAAACCCAGACATATCCGAAGATAACTACTTTGCTGTTATCCACAAAAAAACAGCCGCACTTTTTGAAGCAGCCTGTGAAACCGGCGCAGTTTTGGCTGGCGAGCCGCACTCCCCCCTGCGCAAGCAGACGAAAACCTTCGGTTATCATTTGGGAGTAGCCTTTCAATTAGTGGACGATGCACTTGATTACGAAGGCGATGCAGAAGCTCTAGGCAAAAATTTGGGAGATGACTTAGCCGAAGGCAAACCCACTCTTCCACTGATTTATGCCATGCAAAAAGGCTCGAAAAAAGACGCCGAGCTGATTAGAAACGCCATTCGTGAAGGCGATGCAAACAAACTCGAACAAATAGTCGATATAGTGAAACGTACTGGAGGCTTAGCCTACACTAATGAGTGTGCGCAGCAACATGCTCAACAAGCCCAAACACTGCTCGACAATTTTCCAAACAACGACTATCGGTCAGCTTTAAGCGACTTAGCGGCTTTCTCCGTTAAGCGCTCTTACTGATAGAGCCTTAAACTTAAACAACATCAAGTAGAGAGTCTACTTATGGCAACAAAAAGCTTATCTGAATGTTATTCCAACTGGAATCAACTTGAATCTTTAGCCGAGAAATGGAAATCAAAAACATTAAAACAAGCCTTCGAGGACGACAATAATCGAGCAGACCGATATTCCGCCTCCGCTGCGGGTTTGTATCTTGACTACTCCAAAAATCACGTTGATGAAGAAACACTTCAGGAGCTGGTTTCTGTAGCAGAACAAGCGGATTTAAAAGGTGCAATTAAAAAGCTTTTTCGTGGAGACCATGTCAACAATACCGAAGACCGGCCAGCGTTACATACGGCGTTGCGTTTTAACGGCGCCCCAAAAACCGATGAGCACAAAGCGGTAGCAGTAACCCTCGAAAAAATGGGAGGGTTAATCGAGTCCGTACACTCAGGCGAATGGAAGGGGTATAAGGGCGATAAAATTACAGATGTAGTAAATATAGGCATTGGGGGCTCTGATCTTGGCCCTCGAATGGTCACAAAAGCGCTTACACCATTCCACACTGGCCATGTAAAAGTTCACTTCGTAGCCAATATAGATGGTGCTGAAATTCATGATGTCACCTCAGCCTTAAATGCGGAAACGACGTTATTTCTTGTTGCATCCAAGTCTTTCTCCACGCTAGAAACACTTGAGAACTCCCTAACAGCCCGCCGCTGGGTTCTGGAAAGTGGTGCTCAAAAATCAGATCTAGCTAAGCATTTTGTGGCTATATCCTCAAAAGTAGACAAAGCGGTTGAGTTTGGTATCGACGCAAACAATGTCTACCCAATTTGGGATTGGGTAGGTGGCCGCTACTCACTATGGTCCGCGATAGGTATGCCTATTGCCTTTGCTATTGGAATAGACAATTTCAACAAATTGCGGGCCGGTGCGGCGGCTATGGATACGCACTTCGCCGAAGCACCTGTCGAGCGTAATATTCCCGCTCTGATGGGTTTAATTATGTTCTGGTATAGCAACTTGATCGGCTCAAATACTCAAGCCATTCTCCCTTACGCCTACCATATGCAACTACTTCCATCCTACTTGCAGCAGTTGGAAATGGAAAGTAATGGCAAGAGCGTAACGCGATGCGGAGATAAAGTAGACTACCAAACGGGTTCCATTGTCTGGGGAACAGAGGGAACAAATGGCCAGCATTCATTCCATCAGCTTCTTCACCAAGGAACCACTGTTGCTCCCATCGATTTCATCGCCACCTTAAAGGCACACCACCCCCTGGACCACCAACACAAATTCCTATTTGCTAACTGTATCGCCCAAAGCCAAGCTCTACTAACAGGACGCAACCTAGCAACGGCTGAAGCCGAACTTCGTTCGCAAGGGGCAAGCGAAGAAGAGATTACTCACTTAGCAACGCATAAAGTTCACCCAGGAAATCGCCCTAGCTCTACAATCCTTATGGAAACACTCACACCAGAAACCTTAGGCGCGCTTATTTCAGCTTACGAACACAAGGTATATACGTTGGGTGTTTTGTGGAATATCAACTCTTACGATCAATGGGGTGTTGAATTAGGAAAACTACTGGGCACCCATGTAGCAACGGCTATTGATACAACCGATGTTCCCAATGACTGGGATTCATCTACGCAAACATTGGTTAAGCGTTTTGCGGAAGCGAATAAAAAACTGTAACTTTTATTCAGTTCTTTAGTCTAAAAAAAAGGGGGTATCGCGCCCTTTTTTTTATGCGGTATGGCAAGGAAAAAACTTCATATTTAGTGAACTATCAAACCACACCTTAGTCATATCTTGTACAGTCGAGTCACAATTAAAATTTAATTTTATCGGTAATATTTTCTCAGGAGTAATCTAAATGAAAAAAATGTCTAAATCTATTGTAATTTCTAGCGCAATTGCCGCTGGCCTTGTCATGGCTTCTTCCACTGACGTATTGGCAGGCAGCCCAAAAATGGAAAAGTGTTACGGCATAGTTAAAGCAGGCAAAAACGATTGCGCAGTGAAAAGCCAAGGTACTTCATGTGCTGGCCAAGCGAAAAAAGATTCTATTCGTGATGCCTGGATTTATATTCCCAAAGGAACATGCGAAAAAATTGTTGGCTCATATTTAGCTCCAAAAGCCTAATTATTTTTCCGCTAGCTGCATCATGCAGCTAGCGGATTATATTTTACTTCTCATGCAATTTAACCTACCCTCGTCCGCAGGCATCAGCCTCAAACCTCAACACTTTACAGATATCTGTAACAACGATATTCCCGTAGGCTGGTTCGAAATCCATCCAGAAAATTACATGAGCGATGGGGGTTTACAACACACATACCTAAAAGAAATTGCTTCTCGGTTTCCGCTGTCTATGCACGGCGTTGGAATGTCTCTAGGTTCTGCGAACGGCATCAATGAAGAGCATCTTTTTGCATTAAAAAAACTAATTGACCGTTATCATCCAGCCCAAGTATCTGAACATTTATCATGGAGCCATTGGAATCAACACTACTTAAATGACTTACTTCCTCTACCTTACACAGAAGAAGCACTCAGCCTTACCGCCAACAATATTCTTCGAGTACAAGATGCACTTAAGCGGCACATACTAATCGAAAACCCCAGTAGTTATATAGAATACGATAATAACGAGTTTGATGAACCAGAATTTATATCATCACTTATAAAAAAAACGGATTGTAAATTGCTTCTGGATGTAAATAACGTATTTGTCTCCGCAAGTAATATGAATTTTGACCCTTACGCTTATTTGGGCAAAATACCGTTTACAGATATTAAAGAAATACATCTCGCAGGGCATTCTATTATGCCGCTCATTGAAGGTAAGACCATTCGCGTTGACAATCACGGTTCTAAAGTTTGTGAAGAAGTATGGAAGCTATTTGAATACACAATAAAAACTGCTCAGAGCAAAATCCCCACATTAATAGAGTGGGACACAGAGATACCCTCACTAGAAATATTGGTTGAACAAGCATCTACTGCAAATAAAGTCATGGAAAAAGCCTTGCGAGAAAACGAGGAAAATTCATGAAGTTATCCTCACTGCAAAAAGAGTTCTGCCTCTCAATATTAAATAGAGAAAGAAAACCATCACCAGAAATATCTCAAATATTTAGTCACTATTCGAGCCAAGAACTAATAGCACGACTTTCCATTTACCGAAATAATACCTATTTATCGCTTATCGAAGTACTTTCCGATACGTTCTATAATGTAGTTAAAACCGTAGGGAGTGACTTCTTTACACTGCTTGCAAAAGATTTTATTCAGGCATCCCCCCCTGCATCAGGTAACCTAATATATTACGGGGAAACCTTTTCGCATTTTATTGCCAGCCATAGCAAAACAAAAACTCTGCCTTATTTAAGCGATCTCGCACGTTTAGATTTTGCTCGGCACAACGCCTACTACACCTCTGACGAAAAAAATTTAACACCACACGAGTTTTCAACGATAACGCCAGGCAATCTGGCTAATAGTATAATTATCCCGCACCCAAGTGTTACATTAATACACTCTAAATACGCAATATATAGCATTCACGAGTTCAACGAAGATTTAAAGCAGAGCAATTCCGAAATCCATTACCACAACCCTGAATATGGGTTGACGTTAAAAACAGCTAACGGAATTATCACTCACCAAATAACTCAACAGCTATATAACTTTCTAGAAGCGATACATAATCAATTCGGTATAGGTGAGGCACTTGAACAAGCATTGAATGCTAACCCAACATTCAACGCTTCCGAAGCTATTCAATTTTTAGTGCAGTCTAGTTTCGGAATAAAAATTATTGAAAGCAGTTAATATAAAACAGAGGTCACTAGTATGTTATTTTTAAGAAAATTAGATTCCATAGCCAAAAGCGTCGGGGCATTATGTCCAGAGGTGTTAGTATCCCTACTTATCCGAGTTTCTGTTTTTTTAATTTTTTGGAAAGCAGCCCAGTCTAAAATTTCAGGGATGGAAGTACTTGGACAAAATTTCGCTTTTTGGAACGTAACTGATAGCACTATTATGCTGTTTGAATACGAATACGCGCTCCCTCTTATTCCCGCAGAAGTTGCTGCCTATATGGCAACATTTAGCGAGTTTTTTCTTTCACTATTTATTTTATTAGGTTTTATGACTCGATTAAGCGCTCTAGGCTTACTGATTATGACCGCTGTCATACAGCTTTTAGTGTATTTCCCCTTCGAATATTGGCAAACTCATTTACTCTGGGCGGGCATGTTACTGTTTTTACTAAAATACGGCGCGGGTAGTATATCGTTAGATAAAACGATTAGAGTCTAACGTTAATATTTTCAGAGACAAAAGCCGACGAAAGTCGGCTTTTGGTCTAGCAAACTAAAAATGACTCTGAATTTAAACGTCAAACTTCTCGACTAACCCAAGTAGCTCTTCCGTTTTTTCTTCCATCAACGCTCGGTTTCCATTCGACTCAATATTCAATCGCATCACAGGCTCAGTACTTGAAGAGCGAATATTGAAACGCCATCCATCCATCGTCATAGACAGACCATCAATTTTCTCAACAGATTCGGCCTGGGGAGCGTAGTACTCTTCGATTTTTGCAATAATCGCTTTAGCATCACCAACCGTATTGTTTCTTTCTCCGCTACATGGAAATTTTTTAACCCTATCCGATACCAGTTCTGAAAGTTTAGCGCCTCGCTTGCTCATTAATTCCGTTACAAGTAGCCAGGGAATGTTTCCATTATCACAGTAGGCAAAATCTTTGAAGTAATGGTGGGCACTCATTTCCCCACCGTATATCGCATCCTCTAAACGCATTCTTTCCTTAATAAAGGCATGACCCGTTTTACTTTCAATTGCATGACCGCCAGCCGCTTCCGCCAAGTCAATGGTATTCCATTTTAAACGAGGGTCATGTACCACCTTTGCGCCAGGGTTTTTCGTAAGAAAAGCATCGGCCAATAACCCAACAACATAATACCCCTCGATAAACTCCCCGTTTTCATCAAAGAAAAAGCAGCGATCAAAATCGCCATCCCAGGCAATACCTAAGTCAGCATTGTGCTCTTTAACAGCATCAATAGTTGCTTGACGCTTCTCAATAAGAATCGGGTTAGGAATACCATTAGGGAAATTGCCATCTGCCTCGTGGTGTATTTTAATAAATTCAATTGGAAAGTGTGGCTCCAGCCCATCAATAATCGCACCTGCCCCACCATTACCCGCATTAACCACAACTTTAAGTGGTTTAATATCAGCAGGGTTAACATAGGTTAAAAGATGTTCGATATAATCCGGGCGAATGTTTTGCTTTTCAAAACGACCCTTCGTGGTCACATCTTTAAACTCACCTTTTTCAGCAATGGAACGAATGTCGTTCAACCCTGAGTCGCCAGAAATAGGCTCGGAACCTTTTTTCACCAACTTCATCCCATTGTAATCCATTGGATTATGGCTGGCGGTCACGCAGATACCGCCGTCTACACCAAGATGAAAAGTTCCAAAATACACTTCTTCTGTCCCACATTCACCAATATGGATAACATTGGCTCCAGCATCTGTCAGCCCTTCGACAAGAGCATCGGTAAGTTGGCCGCTGGTTAAGCGTACATCGTGCCCCACAACAACGGTTTTTGCGTCTAAAAATTCAACATAGGCGCGTCCAACTCGATAGGCAACATCTTCATTTAATTGACTGGGTACTTGACCACGAACGTCATAAGCTTTGAAACAGGTAATTTCAATTGGTTGCATTTTGATTTCCTAGCTGTCGGAATAAAGGTTCTCGTAAACAAAGTTAGTCGCATCTACAAACCCTGCAACACTTCCACAATCAAATCTTCGGCCTTTAAACTTATAGGCAAGTACACACCCCTTTTGAGCTTGCGTCATAAGTGCGTCGGTAATTTGAATTTCGCCACCTTTTCCAGGAGGTGTATTTTCAATCAAGTCAAAAATATCTGGCGTAAGAATATATCGGCCAATAATGGCCAGATTACTTGGCGCCTCTTCTGGAGCAGGTTTTTCAACCATTTCATTGACCTGGTAAATATCACTTTTAATTTGCTCCCCAGAAATCACACCAAATTTACTGATATCTTCTTTTGGCACTTCTTGGACTGCCACAATGCTGCAACGGAACTGACGATAGAGGTCAACCATTTGAGCTAATACACCGTCTTGCTCGGTAACACACAAGTCATCAGAAAGAACCACACCAAAAGGTTGATCACCAATTAATCTTCGACCATTTAAAATGGCATCGCCAAGCCCTTTCATTTCACTTTGACGAGTGAACGAAAATTGACCTTTGGACATAACGTCACGAATAGAAGAGAGGTATTTTTCTTTTGATGTCCCAGCAATTTGATGCTCCAATTCATAGTTCACATCAAAATGGTCTGCAATCGCACGCTTGCCTCGCCCCGTAACAAAACCAATTTCTGTCAAACCCGCTTCAATTGCCTCCTCTACCCCGTATTGCACAAGTGGCTTATTGACCACCGGGAGCATTTCCTTAGGCATTGATTTGGTTGTAGGCAAAAAACGCGTTCCGTATCCCGCTACTGGGAAAAGGCACTTTTTAATCATAAACTATACCCTTGTCTCATTTTTCAAAATCAGATATTTGATGGAAATATAGGAATTAACTTAACTGTTCAAATATACCACAATCCTTAAAAACTATATCAAGTTCATTGCTTTTAATCGCCAGATATTACCAGGCAACCGGATATTTACTGGACAACTTGATATTTACTGGACAACTAAGTTTCACACGGTAGAATGGCGCCTTCGCCTGTTATGGCGCGATTTCCCCCAAAATAAAGAGTTACAAAAAAGCATGCACACATTCGAGCCTCAGTCTTCCTACACAGTCGAAGAATTAATTGAGTGCGGTAACGGGAAACTATTTGGCTCAGGTAACGCACAGCTTCCTGTACCAAACATGTTAATGTTGGATCGTATTGAACACATAAGTAAAACGGGCGGCGAATACGGTAAAGGCGAGATTATTGCCGAACTGGATATACGCGATGACTTGTGGTTTTTCGATTGTCACTTTCCCGGCGACCCAGTTATGCCAGGATGTTTAGGTCTGGATGCAATGTGGCAACTTGTTGGCTTTTTTCTAGCGTGGAAAGGCAACCAAGGCAGGGGGCGAGCCCTAGGGTCAGGTGAAGTAAAGTTTACTGGTCAAATTTTACCCACCGCAAAAAAAGTTACCTACCATATCCACTTAAAGCGTGTCATTGAACGCAAACTGGTTATGGGGATTGCAGATGGTCGAGTTGCCGTTGACGGCAAAGAAATCTACTTTGCAAAAGACCTACGTGTAGGTCTATTCACTAACACAGGCACATTTTAATTCCACAAATTGGGCTACGGGGAGCGTCTGTGAGATAATCCCCGCATTGGGCCACCGACTATTCTTGGTAGTTTCGGGAACCTTCTCGATTTTTTCTTACCAAACTAAGCAATTCACTTATTTTATCAAGAGGCTATCTATGAAACGTGTTGTAGTTACTGGCATGGGTATTGTTTCCTGCCTGGGCAATGACATCGAAACAGTACTTTCCGCCCTACGTACTGGCAAATCAGGTATTAAATACAACGAGTCCTATGCTGAACATGGTTTTCGTAGTCTTGTCTCAGGTTCTGTAGACATTGATTTTGGCGATTATATTGACCGTAAAGTAAAGCGCTTTATGGGCGATGCGGCTGGTTTTTCCTATATCGCTATGAACCAAGCTATTAAAGATGCTGGCCTTACCGAACAAGAAGTCTCAAACGAAAGAACGGGGATCATTATTGGTTCAGGCGGAGCCTCTACTGCAAGCGTTGTTGAGTCCGCAGATATTATTCGTAACCGTGGCGTTAAGCGAGCGGGTCCATACCGTGTTACGCAAACAATGGGGAGTACTACATCAGCGTGCCTAGCAACGCCATTTAAAATAAAAGGCGTCAACTACTCTATCAGCTCTGCCTGTGCAACCAGCGCACACTGTATTGGTAACGCGATGGAATTAATTCAGTTGGGCAAACAAGACATCGTCTTTGCCGGTGGCGGTGAAGAAGAACACTGGACACTGACGGGCCTTTTTGATGCGATGGGTGCCCTTTCCACTAAGTACAATGACACACCAGAGCAGGCTTCTCGCCCATATGATACAGATAGGGACGGTTTTGTTATTGCAGGCGGTGGCGGTTGTTTGGTTATTGAATCCCTCGATCATGCTGTAGCTCGCGGAGCAAAAATTTATGGAGAACTCATTGGCTATGGAGCCACATCCGATGGCTATGATATGGTCGCACCATCTGGTGAGGGTGCTGCCCGCTGTATGCGCCAAGCTATGCAGCAAGGGTTGGGTGACAGAAAAATCGATTATATCAACGCCCATGGCACCAGCACTCCAGTAGGAGATATGGCTGAGCTTAAGGCAGTAAAAGAAGTGTTTGGAAATGACGTTCCAGCTATTAGCTCAACAAAATCCTTAACAGGGCATTCCCTCGGTGCTACAGGTGCCCAGGAAGCGATTTACGCTCTTCTGATGATGAAACACAACTTTATCTCAGGTTCAATCAACATCAACACCACCGACCCAGAAGCAGAGGGTTTGCCCATTATTCATGAAAGCAAAGAAGCTAATATCGACATTGCTATGTCTAACAGCTTCGGTTTTGGAGGAACAAACGCAACGCTCATTATGAAGAAGTACAAAACCTAGACACTTTCTGACCCACCAAAAAAAGCCACTGCTATGTGGCTTTTTTATTCTTTTTCCCCAAATTCTTTCTCAACTAAGCCACTAAACCCAGACCGCCAAGAAGACTGCTGTATCCCAAAGTTCAGAGTCAATTTCTCGCCTTTCAAGTTACCAGCTCCGCTCAAAAAAAATTCATCGCTCTCTGCACCCAAACTAGCTAACCCTTCCTCTGACTGAATAAGCACCTCCCGCAAACGGTTAGCGATCTCATATTCTGTGCCCACGTCAGCACTCGATAAATGAAATACCCCCCAGTTTTCCGCTCCACTCAGTACCTGATGGATAAGAGCAATTAATGCATTCACTAAGGTTGCTTGAGTTATTGCAGACACTTTGGCCTTACCAGAAAAGCCTTTACTTTTTTCGATTGGAAGCCTTATAGCCTCATTGAGTTGACTCAAAAGAGAAGATTGACCGCCATCCAAAAGCCAGCTTAACCGAAGAAGAATGTGATCGCTCACTTGAGCAATCAGTTTTTCATGTTCTAACCAGCCCTGGGCATCATCATTATCGGCTTTAGGTTCTGGTTCTGTATCCTCACACAAAGCCGTTTCACACCCTTCACCAAAAACTCGGTGAGAGGACATACTGATCAAGGGTATATTTCTAGCCTTACATTCCTCCACTAGCATTCTGGTCTGACCGACTGGAGGCAGCCCTTCTCTACTGTCAAGGTTCGGATCACAGAGAAGAATCACTAGATTGGGATACTGAGCAGAAAAGTAAGAGGCGACGCTTTCTTGGTCTAACAACTTTAGCTTTTCAAAATCTGGAACGAACACAATAAAAGGGCGCTCCTCCAAATGACTAAGAAGGCCGTCCCTCAAACTTGAACCGCCCCCTGTGATCAACAGCTTAAACCCCACAGAAAACCCTCACATTGATTCGCAATGACACAAGTATTTGCAATAACACTAAGAGCTTAAAATGGTATATCGTCTTCAAAGCTGTCCATAGCAGGGGGCGGCTGCGGAGCTTGCTGTTGGGGGGGAGGAGACGGTTGGGGAGCCTGTTGTTGAGGGGCGTATTGCTGAGACGCCTGCTGTACTGGAGGAGCCTGGTTTTGCATAGGCTGTTGCCCATATGACTGCTGAGAAGGCATTCCACCCCCCATATTTTGTGACGCAGCTTGTTGAGGGGCATCCCCTCCCTCTGCACCACGAGAATCTAGCATTTGCATTTCACTTGCCACAATTTCTGTGGAGTAGCGATCCTGGCCACTTTGATCCTGCCATTTACGTGTGCGAAGAGAGCCCTCAATATACACCTTCGAGCCTTTGCGCAAGTACTCGCCAGCAATTTCCGCAAGACGATTAAAAAAGGCAACTCGGTGCCACTCAGTACGCTCCTGCTGCTGGCCTGTTTGCTTATCTTTCCATGACTCGGATGTAGCCACGCTAATGTTTGTCACAGCACCACCGCTTGGCATATATTTTGTTTCTGGGTCTTGGCCACAATTGCCCACCAAGATTACTTTATTCACGCCTCTCGCCACGGTGTATCCTCCGAAATAATATTTTCACAAAACTGTACCCACTCAAAACTGTACCCACTACGGGCACCTGATATTCTAACGTGTTTATCCAGGACCTGTTAACACTATTTGGAATGCCCCCTATAACCACCCTCCCCTCCACTAGAAAAAGAACAGCTTAACTAAACGGGCCTTGAGCAGAACTTGGCTAGGCTAGTGGGATAAGCGAATGGCCTATAAAAAAAGAGTAAAACTCGAAGGGTTATGGTCGGAACGAAGTTCCAAAAAATGATTCGGACCAGCTAACAGGATAGCTTGATTCTCGAACTTGAAAGCTTATGACAAACATTTGCACCATTTTAGTGCGTAAAAATACTGAGACGGACGTGACATCCAGTTATAATACCAATGAACAACAAACCTGAAGTCTACATAAAGGAACGCAACCATTTGGCTCTCAGGTCTCAAAAAATATTTACAAAACAAGATCGAATAAAAACTATTAAAGAGAGGGGATCGGAAAAATCCAATCCCCTCCACTTGCTTGTCAACCACTTAAGTTATCAACCACTTAAGTTGTCAACTGTACTTATTTTAAAAGTTTATCGAGTACTATTTACAAGAGCCACTTTCGCTCCATGCGGTAGTCCAATATAAGCCTGTGCCAGGAGCATAAGCCCATGCAGCGGAAGAAGAACACCAACCACCTACAGTACATGTATAGCTTTTACCAACATTTTTTACCATATCGCCTGTGCTATAGCTAGTGCCAGCAGAATACATAGGTAAGTTACACGTACCACCTGACGAAGAACTTGAAGAAGACGAACTTGAAGAGCTAGAGCTGCTTGAAGAACTTGAACTGCTAGAGCTGCTTGAAGAATTTGAAGAATTTGAAGAAGACGAGCTTGAAGATGAACCACCGCCTTGACAGAAATCCATACCATTAAAAGAGTATGTTTCTGGACCAGAAACAGTTTCTCTTACCTTACTTGGACGCCCTTCAGAATCATTCTCAAGTACTTCAGTATTAACAACACCGTTATATTCTTCGGTGAAGTTATAATATCCACCTGCATCCAAAGTATTACACACCGCTGCGTTCATCGCATTCAAGATAATACCGTTTCCAGTTTGCGCTTCCCAAGCAAAAATACCTGCCAAGCCATAATCTCGAACTAAATTACCTTTCTCAACAACAGAGCGCGAAGAATCAAACGAGACAACGGATGCGTATGTATGAGTACTATCGCTATCACTTTGCTCCATCCAAGAATATGCTCCACCTGCTTGTTGGTCATAGTATATTTCCGCAGCACCATTGCTCCAATATTGGTCGTATATTTCACGGAAATCTGTCACGCCAGGCTGAAATGAACCAGCAACACCTAAACCATCTTTGTCTCCACCAGTGTATTCCTGGGCTTGACCATGCCAGAATAGTTTATCATGCTCGCTTTTAACTTTAATGTATTCCCAACCACGGCCATAAGAAGCAGCACCAATAGAGATTTTACTCATTGGAAAATTTGGGTGAACCTCTGTTAGCATCTCTAGAGCACCCTCAGCACTAAACCCTCTCATTGCCTCTTCGCTAGTGATTTCCTTTCCACCAACCATGATGGTATTACCTTTTTCATCTTTTAGGACTTGACCTCGTCCTTCATTGTAAACGCCTAAAACAGGTTTACTACGAACACCAGAATGGTGGCCTGGATGAGCGCCCCATGCACCGTATAGATCGTAAGTCATAACATTAATATACGAAATATCATCTTTAATCGCAGTGAAGTCAACAGACGCAAGCTTCGAAGGAGAAGTAGAAACAGCAGCAGAAATACTGTACTTACTGTCTAGTTTTGCTCTCAATTCTTTAACAAGAGCAGTAAACCCATCACGGTCAGCTTCGTACCCATTGGATAAATTAGGGCCTAAACCACCGCCTCCAGGAAATTCCCAGTCTAAATCAACACCATCGAAATAGTCATACTCACTAAGAAACTCTGCAACAGAATTAATGAACACAGTTCTGTTTTCTTTACTAGATACCATTGCATAGAAAGGATCACTTAACGTCCAACCACCAATTGAAACAATGGCTTTCAGCTCTGAGTTCGCACCTTTCATATCTTTAATTCCATTAGCGATATGAGGAAACGCGATGTAATCGAAAAAAGAAACTTCAAAGTCTTTCTTCTTGGTAGTCACACCTAATTCAACTAGGTCGGCTTCACGACTCCAATCAAAACTAGGCACCTTAGCCTGCCCACAAGATCCTTGCATTACACGGTAAGATATGGAATGTTCATGCCCCTCTGGTGGAAACTCAAGATCTAAACTTGAATTTTTTGTTGCACCAGAACGTTCATAATCACAAATTCCAAGGAAGGAATAATAAACGTGCGTGATATTTTTCGCAGCAACCATTTCTGCCGAATATGCTCGCTCCCATGCACCCCACTCACCAACGTAAAGACCTACATGCTTACCACTCGACTGAGAGTTAAATGGCGTATGCATTTCTTTAGTAGCATCATAGTTTTTATCAGAATCAGAAGGCTTGTTTAGCTTTTCATAAGTAACTTCGTTATTGTCATTAACGCCCGTGTTTTTAGCTAAATAAATATTGTAATCTCCAGGTCTAAACCCAGCCCACTCAGCGTTTGGATCACTTTGATCCCAAGGCCAATCATAGAATAATTTAAAATATGGGCGATCACCAACATACTTACTGGATTTAAAATCAGACGATACGCTCATCATTTCTTTTGCGACATCACCGGATTCCGACTGTGTCACTTCTACCTGAGCCATCACATTAAAACAAGACATTGCCGACAAACCTATCATCGACAACATACTCTTCTTATATTTCATGGTTTTATCCACCTGTTTATTGTTTAGATTATTATTATTTAATTTATTCATCGCCTGTATTTAACAATACTTCACCAACACTTTCAGAATCATACTGCCACCCAAAAGCGTATATATTTTTAAATACAAATCGAGAACAATATCCTTTCCAAATACATAGAAAGGGTATTTACAACTGTGCTTTACGCATACAAATATACCCGCAAAACACTGGAGTAAATTCTGACAACAAAGACCTAACCACTGAACACCTTTGTGTTTTATTTAGAGTAAAAAATGTCAGCGCGCCATTTGATCTTCGCGCAAAATTTAGTTAAAAATTAGATACTTACACACGACCAACAAATTATAATGAAAAAATATGTAGGCTAGACGTCAAACTTAATTCAATAATTCACACCTATCGAATTACGCATACACAGAAAAATCCAGTCACCCAGATTTTATACTTACATACTCAAATTTATAATTTATAGGCACGAAACAAATCGTAATGAATTTATTATTATCTTTATTATTCTTAACTATTGTCGCATGGAATTTAATCTCATTCTTCAAACAGCGTCTAATTATTAGAGTAAAAAAGTTAATTCGTCAAAATCAATAATTTCATCCAACTAACGGCAACCATACTAGGATTAAAATTAATCTGAAGAAATACAATAACATTAATAACTATTTTAATTTACAAAAACTACTTTTACATTTACAAATGTTCAGGACGACCCCAGAACAAAAACTAAACTTATTACTTTTTTAAGTTTTTGTAAATAAAAATATCCGACATAAAAATTTTCAAGTATAAAATGTTGTCACCTTAATGTTTAATTTGTCCCCAATGGAAACAAAAAAACTAAAGTAATCTTGATAAATTACAGAATATTTCAAAAAACAGGCTACGGCCCTGCTGCGTTTAAACAGCATTTCCACGATACTCACCTATAAAAAAACAAAAACAATAAGAAGAAAAAGCAAAATGTATGGAAATGTGAACGATGTATCATACTAACGACATTTAAAAATAAAAACACACAACAATTTTCCGAACAAAAAATAAATATTCTAATTCATTAACAACAAAGAGCAATATACCTTGGATTGCAAGATGTAATGCATACATGATCATCGCTTTAATTTTTCCGAAAAAATAAAATAAAAAATTACTTTACAAATTTATATTTCAGCATATAAAAATAGAAGAAGATCAAAAAAAACAACGCATCCGCAAGCGTATTCCAAAGAAGAAAGGAAAGAGATAAATAGACCGCACACACAAAGGAATACAATATAATGAAAATGGGAATAGTAACGCGCTATAACCTAATAGTTAATTTGAGATATTTGTCACAAATATCTCAAATAGGCACTCAAAGTCACGGAAAATAAAATGCATAAGATGTGAAGGCAACATCACCTAATTTAAGAAGCAAAGAGGAATAACCCGTACTTTACGGTAATTATGGGCAAACCTAATAGAAAAAAGCGTCCATATAATATCAGCTCAACCCTGGAGCCATTAAAACAAACTCTATCTGTAAATAGAATATTTCCGCCACCTTAAAGCAGGGCAAAAGCACAAACGAAGATTTAACTATAAATACGCTTCATTGTGTAGCATGTAACGAAGCAATAGAATTAATTAACAAATGGATGTGAGTAAGAATACAAAAACGGGTCGGCTCTACAGAGTCATCCACCCAAGCCCTTTATACTGACTCCACCGTTAATAAAGCCTCCAGCTCACCCTGATTAAATTGCTTCTTATCTATCTTAAGGTAAAGAAGGGATTCTTCCTTCACCAACAAAACTTCCTCCACCCCCTCTAAAACTTCTACCTCAGAGGATTTGTTAAAGCCTGAGTTAACACTAAAACACACGCTACTTAGGTACCGAGGCTTCTTCATACCCAGAGCCACAACAAACCAAATCAAAGTAAGGCCAGCGCAGGCATAAAAAACTCCAGCTCCATCAACTTTTGAAACTATAAAGCCTCCTAAGACGCCACCCACAAATGCTCCAAAGAACTGACTAGTAGAATAAAGCCCCATTGCCGTCCCTTTTGAACCGACAGGAGCGATTTTACTCACTAATGAAGGAAGAGTTGCTTCCAGGAGGTTAAACGAAATAAAGAACCCTAGCATCAATGCCACTATAGCTATGCCCGAACCAACAGTGATACCCATCAAGCTTAAAATAACCACTAAGCTAAATACTGCCCCCAAAAATACAGGCTTCACCTGTTGCTTTTTCTCCGCAAACAACATTAATGGCAACATCAGAACAAAGCTCGCAAGAAGCACAGGCAGATATACAACCCAATGCTGAGAACGGTCTAACCCCATAGAGAACTCAAATAAATGCGGGATCACAACAAAACACGCCATCAAAACACAGTGCAAGCTAAAAATACCCATATTAAGCCGAAGGAGTTCTGTGTTTTTTAATGTTGAAACAACAAGAAGAGGAATAGCGCCTGTATCCCTATGGGAAACACCAAATTTCTTGGGAGTGGGTACAAAACAAACAACGACAACAATCCCCAAAAAAGAAAGGGCTCCTGAAAGAACAAATACCCCCTGCATCCCTGAAAAAGCGGCCAAAGTTGGCCCCAGTACCATAGCAATAGAGAACGATAGCCCGATAGAGGCACCAATCGCCGCCATAGCCTTAGTTCTATTTTGCTCCGAAGTAAGGTCTGCAACCATGGCCATAATTGCACTGGCAATAGCACCACTACCCTGTAATGCGCGCCCCCAAATTAACCCTTCAACCGTCGTCGAGTATGCGGCAATAAAACTCCCCGCAGCAAAGATAACCAGCCCCACTACAATTATAAGCTTACGCCCAAAGATGTCGGAAAGAAGTCCCAGAGGGATCTGAAATACAGCTTGGGTTAAACCGTATATCCCAAGAGCCAAACCAAGAGTAAAGGGTGTCGCCCCTTGGTAAGACTGACCGTAAAGCACCAGAATAGGCAGCACCATAAATAGGCCAAGCATTCTGAAAGCATATAACAAGGCTAAGGACGCAACAGTCCTGATTTCTGATGACAACGGAGATCTCCGGTAGGCTCTAAATTGGCAGGCGATTTTACCAGTAGCCAAGAGGATTCAACAGCAAGGAATAAATTAAGTGAGACTTTTACCATCCATCTTTTGCAAAAACAGACTAATGTATACATACTAATTATGTTGTTCTTTTCATACGAAGTTCGTGCTTTGACATTAGATATTAGGTTACAATTAAGAGTGCCCTAACCTTTATTGTAATAACTAAAGAGCAATAAAAGCACAAAAGACAAAAACAGAGGCTATGTTACCTCACAATAAGTACTAAACTTTTCAAACTAACACTCAACTAGGTATAACTTAGTGTCACAACCAGACCAACACACCTCATACGTCAATAGGCGCATTGCTCTGTATTCAAACAACAGTAGCTTACAAACAAGCTTGTTGGCAAAGCTTATCGCATCTGAACTTGGTGTAGCCTGTAATCAATATAGTGATCTATCCGACATCCCAGATAGTACCGATCTTCTCTTGATCGATTGCCATTCCTTGGATATTAGCTCTCTTCGCGGCCTTGCCCATGAGATAAATAATCTACCAGAAGTGACGGCAGCATTGTTAAACGCGGAGCAAGAAAGCGAACACGAAAACCTACTTGACTGGCCGTGCGTATCCGGTTTGTTCTACGCCGATACCGAGCAAGAGCAACTGATTCGCGGCCTTGAGCAGCTTCTAGATGGTGACTTTTGGGTTCCTCGACGTTTGCTCCATCACTTTCTAGATAAAAACCGTAAAGCCCCTTCCGCAATTAAACGCCCAGACGTAAAACTAACAAAACGAGAAAGACAAATTCTCCAGCTTATTAAAGATGGCGCGACCAATGCCGATATTGCTGAAGCGCTTTCTGTAAGTGAACACACAGTGAAAAGCCACTTGTACAATGTCTATAAAAAAATTGGTGTACGCAACCGCTTAGAAGCCAGTAATTGGGTTAGAGACCTAGACGATTTAGATAATCTGTAGACCACTAAACAAGCTATCTCTCCCCTCCAACACCTAAGGTTTATTTTTCGACTGATATACTCCCTTCAATTTAGGTCAAATTATTCGTAAACGATAACCCAGCCTGCATCAATTACTTATACTAGTGGGCTGCTTAAATCTCATGTGAATGCAAACTGGAATTAACTTCTGTGGATAAAATAGTAGTTCGCGGCGCACGCACCCATAACCTTAAAAATATAGATCTAGATATCCCTCGGGACAAGCTTATTGTTATTACTGGCCTTTCTGGTTCAGGGAAATCGTCGTTGGCATTCGACACTTTGTACGCAGAAGGCCAACGGCGTTATGTTGAATCTCTTTCCACCTATGCGCGCCAATTTTTATCCATGATGGAAAAACCGGACGTTGACCATATTGAAGGCTTGAGTCCAGCCATTTCCATTGAACAAAAGTCCACCTCGCACAACCCCCGCTCAACAGTAGGTACTATTACAGAGATTTATGACTACCTTCGCTTACTGTTTGCTCGTGTAGGTGAGCCTCGCTGCCCTATTCATGGAGAACCATTGACAGCACAAACCGTATCGCAAATGGTGGACCAAGTAATATCTATGCCCGAGGGCAGTAAAACCATGCTGCTTGCTCCCGTCATTCGGGATCGAAAAGGTGAACACCTACACGTTTTTGACAATCTACAGAGAGATGGGTTTATTCGAGCAAGAATCGATGGAATTGTTTGCGACCTAGACGACACACCCAAATTAGACAAACGCAAAAAGCATACGATTGAAGTCATCGTTGACCGATTCAAAGTCAGAGGAGACATTAAAACTCGCGTAGCCGAATCCTTTGAAACCGCTCTAAGATTATCCGACGGATTGGCCATTATCGCAGACATGGGCGGAGGGAAAGAAGATCAAATATTTTCCGCTAAACACTCCTGCCCCATTTGTGACTATGCCCTTTCTGAATTAGAACCGCGTTTATTTTCATTTAATAGCCCTGCCGGAGCCTGCCCAAGCTGTGATGGATTAGGCGTAAAACAATTTTTCTCTGAAGATAAAATTATTCTCTACCCAGAAGCCTCCCTTTCCGAAGGGGCAATTCGAAGTTGGGACAAACGCAACCTATACTACTTTCATATGCTCACATCACTGGCAGACCATTTTGGATTTGATGTCGAGAAACCCTGGAAAAAACTCACTAAGAAACAACGTAAAGTTATTCTCTATGGCTCAGATGAAGAGGTTATTGATTTTACTTACGTCAACGACCGTGGCGATACATTCCACAGAACACATACGTTTGAAGGGGTCATCCCAAATTTGGAGCGACGCTACCGCGATACAGATTCCAATAGCGTGCGCGAAGAACTCGCCAAATTATTATCCAATATGAATTGCCCAGAATGTGGGGGTACTCGACTCAAACGCGACGCACGAAATGTCTTTGTCGATAACAAAACACTGCCAGAAATTACCGAATTACCTGTCGGCGATGCCTATAGTTATTTCACTAAGTTAAAATTTAAAGGTGCCCAAAAAGAAATAGCCGACAAAATCCTAAAAGAATTACAAGATAGGTTTCGTTTTCTTGTGGATGTTGGCCTCAACTACCTCACACTAAATCGTAGTGCCGAAACACTCTCAGGCGGAGAAGCTCAGCGAATTCGGCTAGCTAGCCAAATAGGCGCTGGCCTTGTTGGGGTAATGTACATTCTCGACGAACCGTCCATTGGTTTACACCAGCGAGATAACGACAGACTATTGAAAACACTCACCCACCTACGCGACTTGGGTAATACAGTCATTGTTGTAGAACACGATGAAGACGCTATTCGTTCCGCCGACTATATTATTGACATTGGCCCAGGAGCGGGCGTTCATGGAGGCGAAGTTATTGCCTCTGGAACATACAACCAAATCCTCAAATCTAAAAAGTCCATTACAGGTGACTACCTCTCGGGAAAACGAGAAATCAAAGTTCCACAATCGCGGCATAAAACAGATAAAGAAAAGCAACTAATCTTGCATGGTGCCACCGGCAACAATTTACAATCCGTCACCTTACAAATACCTCTTGGGTTAATGACCTGTATCACAGGTGTATCAGGTTCAGGGAAATCCACGCTTATCAATGGAACGCTTTACCCCATTGCCGCCACCGAACTTAATGGCGCAACCACACTGACGCCCGCACCCTATGAATCGGTAGAGGGTTTCCAACACTTAGACAAATGCGTCGATATAGATCAAAGCCCAATTGGGCGCACGCCTCGGTCTAACCCTGCAACCTATACGGGAATATTTACACCAATTCGAGAATTATTTTCTGGCACTCAAGAAGCACGCTCGCGTGGGTACAAGCCAGGAAGGTTTAGCTTCAATGTAAAAGGTGGCCGCTGTGAAGCCTGTCAGGGAGATGGCGTTGTAAAAGTCGAAATGCATTTTCTTCCCGACGTCTATGTATCTTGCGATGAATGTAAAGGAAAGCGCTACAACCGGGAAACTCTTGAGATAAAATACAAGGGTAAAAATATTCATGAATGCCTAGACCTAACCGTCGAAGACGCACGAGAATTTTTTGACGCCATACCAGCAGTCGCCAAAAAACTCCAAACCCTAATGGATGTTGGCCTGTCCTACATTCGTCTTGGTCAAGCGGCAACAACCCTTTCCGGCGGTGAAGCACAAAGGGTAAAACTAGCAAAAGAATTATCAAAACGAGATACAGGACAAACCCTCTATATTCTAGATGAGCCCACAACCGGCTTACATTTCCATGATATTCAACAATTGCTTAATGTATTACACCGCCTAAGGGACCACGGCAATACCATTGTTGTTATCGAACATAATTTGGATGTAGTAAAAACCGCAGACTGGATTATTGACTTAGGCCCAGAAGGTGGCAGCGGCGGCGGTCAAATCATTGCAGAGGGCACACCGGAAAAAGTTTGCAAAGTGAAGAAATCTCACACAGGTAAATTTTTAAAATCCATGTTAGGTCCTGCTAATAAGCCCTAGGTTAAGTAACAGTGAAAATAAAAAAATTTAAAACTTCATTCATTTTTATAGCATATTCACTTTACACATATTTAGTTCCTACTTACTCTATTGCGGAAACAATAAAAAAGAATGAAGAAATTGTTCACGAGAAAATTAAAATACAAAAAGAAAGAAAAAACAACGAAGACATTTCCCTAACACTCCATCCTCTACACAAATCCGGCCTTTCTATTTTAACCGAAAAAACCCTTAGAGAACATCGACTATTAGATAACGACGGCAATGAATATATCACTCATTGGCAGGTCATTGAAGAGAGAATCGACGCATTCAAAACCAGCACAAAAAAATGCGATGTCAAATACAGTAAAAATAGAATTTTTAGCCAAGCAAATTTAATCACCAGCTATCAGATAGAAAATCTACGCCCCTCTATATTCAAAGCACACACACGATGTATCGCAAAGGAAGGGTTTAAATTAGATTACAGTGAAGGGTTTATACCTGACTCTTACCTACTCAGAGTCTATCACAGCCATTCTAATACAGGCCAGTATCTTCCAGTTGGCGGATCTATTTCGATAATTAAAAAAGGCATACAGTTTTTAGATGTTTATAAGGATACCAAGGCATGTCAATCCATAACCGAAACTTCACCTAAAAAAAATGTTGTTGAACAACATACTTCTGATTTTGTCAGTGTCGAAGTTTATTTCAAAACCATGTTAGACTGCCTGAATAGTAAATTCTATAAGACGCGGATTCAAATCTGAAGTGCATCATTTAAACAGGTAGAAAAGAGGGCTAGCGGAAGGTAAGCTCCGAATCTTTTACTCCTGCAAGAGATGATCGATTATGGAACATTACCAACAGCTAACCTACGAACAACGATGCCAGATATCAGCACTAAATAAAAGAGGCAATTCACAGAGAGAGATTGCCGAGACAGTGGGGACGAGCCAGTCGAGCATCAGTCGTGAGCTGGCGAGAAATAAGGGTGAAAGAGGTTATCGGTACAAGCAAGCGCAGGAAAAATCTGTGCAGCGACGTAGAGCCGCTAGCAAGGCCACGAAAATGACGTCCAAAATGATTTCCGTTATTGAAATTAAGCTTCGCATAGAGTGGAGTCCAGAGCAAATATCGGGTTGGCTTCTGGAGGAATGTGAGGAGCTGATCAGTCATGAAAGTATCTATCTTCATATTTGGACAGATAAACGAGCAGGTGGAGATCTATACAGACATCTTCGCCGGCAAGGTAAAAAATATGACACACGTCGCAACGGCAAATCGACGCGAGGACAGATAAAGAACCGCGTGAGCATTAATGATCGGCCGAAAGTTGTGGACGATAAATCACGGATTGGTGATTGGGAAATAGATACAGTTATAGGAAAAGGCCACAGCGGCGCACTGGTGACCATCGTTGAACGAGTGACAAATTTCACAGTGTGTAAGCAAGTGAACAGTAAGAGCGCAGCCGCAGTCACTCAGGCTACGATCGAGTTATTGAGACCACTGAAAGATGTTGTTCACACCATTACAGCAGATAACGGTAAGGAGTTTGCGTACCACGAGCAAGTGAGTGAAGTGCTGGGAATAGAATACTACTTTGCTCATCCATACAGCTCATGGGAGCGGGGTTTAAATGAAAATACGAATGGTTTACTACGGCAATATTTCCCCAAAAAGACAGATTTCAAAAAAGTCACTCAAGGAAGTGTAAGACGAGCCGTAAAACGATTAAACAATCGGCCAAGGAAAAACCTGGACTTTAAAACACCAGCTGATTTAATGGCTGAACATAGAGTTGCGCTAGCAGCTTAATCAGTGATGCACTTCAGATTTGAATCCGCGAGACTACTGAAATAAAACATCATAAAGAATAGCTGGCAGGTTACGTCAAAATGGGGCAAACGGCTACCCTAATTAAAGTTATTTTATGCGATTTCAACGCCCAATAATAAAGTTCGAAGTGCGCTATTTATTCAGCATTTTTACTTTTTTATATGCATAAAAATTAACCGCAGCCACTAAAACAATAAATAATATATGGACCACTATTACTTCTTGCCTATAGCCAACCTCTGAATTAAAACAACCAACCATACCGAGCAAACCAAATAGACTAAACAAACCCCAAATAGCCCAAACACACAGAAAAATAGACTTATTTTTAAATTTGAATAACAAATTAATCGTAAAAAATACAAAAGCAGTAAAAAACAAACCTAACAATGAAGAAAATTCAACAACAGCCGGAATGGATGCAGCGTACGCGCTAGCAACATCCGCCACACCCCATAAACTAACCACTAGTACTGTCCGTTTTCTATCCATTTCGATTACCTATATCAACATTCCACTCTAGCCTACCGTTTTTGGCATAACCTTTATAGTCTTGTTGACCAAAGTTTTATTTGCTCATATTCATTATAGGCGTAACCCAACCCACCACAAGTGATAGACCTAGCCCTAGGTTCCAGTAAAAACAGGCTCTCGCTTATCAATAAATGCTCCCATTCCTTCCTTTTGGTCTTGAGTCGCAAAGAGAGAATGAAACAACCTTCGCTCAAACAAAATTCCCTCACGTAAACCCACCTCAAGTGCTCTGTCCACTGTTTCCCTTGCCGCAACCACGGCGGTTTTACTAAATTCAGAAATCGACTTCGCCGATTCAAAGGTTTTAGGTAACAATTCGGATTGTGGTAGCACTCTCGCAACCAAACCAGCACGTTCGGCCTCATAAGCATCCATTATTCGACCAGTCAGGATCATATCCATTGCCTTAGCTTTACCAATAAGCTTCGTCAAGCGTTGTGAGCCTCCCATACCAGGAATCACACCAATTTTTATTTCCGGTTGAGCAAACTTAGCGGTCTCAGAGGCGTAAATAATATCGCACATCATCGCTAATTCACAGCCGCCACCAAACGCATAACCAGATACAGCGGCAATCTTAGGTGTACGAAATGATGTAAATTTTTCCCAAGCGGAAAAAAAATCTTCATGAAACATTTCTAAATACGTTTTTTTTGACATCTCCTTAATATCAGCCCCCACCGCAAAAGCCTTTTCAGACCCAGCAATAATAAAGCAACCGACATTCGGGTCCGTATCCATTGGTTTCATTGCCTCAACCAAATCATTCATCATCGAACTGCTTAATGCATTTAACGCCTCCTTACGAGCTAGATGAATAATGACTACTCCCTCTTGCCGTTCAACAATAATAGACATAGCCTTTCCTCATATTTTTTCCTAAAAATTCTATTAAGAATCCCAGATAGCACCGTAAGCGGGAATACCCCTACTTTCCATACCATATACAACTTGCCAAGTTAATTTTTTGTTGGAGATACAAATCACCGCTTCCGCATCAAATTCAACATAAGCGTGATACGCCAATTCCAATAAATTTGGCTTACCATATCGATCTGTATCCCAAATAATCGCGTCAGGTTGAACACGTTGAATTTCATTCACCAAATCATCACCATAGGTTTTTCTTGGTTCTCTCGTTGCCCATACCAGCTTCGCAGGTACCTCTCTAGCTAATAAATGAGGGAGACAAGGGCCAATACCACTTCCGGTTGCGACATATATAACTTTTTTGAAAAGTACTTCAATATTGGCCACACCCGCAGTAGGTATTCCCTTTACCCAGACATGGCTAGGCAGGTCATCAATAAACTTACCCGTCCAATCACCGGCTCTTGATATAGTTAAACGAAACCCGGTTTCGCTAGGGGACGGCACATTCGCAAATGAGTGCCACTCCAGTAACGGATTTCGACTGATAGCCATTGAAGAACCCGCAAAAGGCGTCACACCATAATCAAACTTAACCAGGGTGACATGGGAAGATGGATTCACTATTTCTACTGGAACTTTCTTGAGCCGTATCCAAGGTAAAATAATACTAAAGGTTATTATTCCCAATAACCAAACCTGCCAAGAAGAAAAAAACACCTCATTAAACTCAGATGAATTCATATGGTTAATAAACATAATTTGGAAAACCCAAAATAATATCAAGACAGACCAACCGCCAAACCTATGGCTACGTTCAAATAAATCGTGATATTTTGCTCTCATAAAAGGTAACGCTAATATCACCATACCAACAAGCACGCTCACCAATAAATAACTCACTAACAATATACTCTCGGGCACTACATCGTTACCCTGAATAAAATTCCATGTTGAAACAAAAACAAAACCTAAAAGCCAAAAGACTCCTGCAACAGCGCAACCAATATGAATACCGCCAAAATGATAGACCTTCCCTAAATTCCAGCGAATACTTAACGGCCAGGAGACAGGGGCTCGTGTAGCCAACCAAAATAAAAAATTGACAACATAATGCTGGCGAATAACTATCGCAACAAAAAAATTGATGATAACCATATTCGAAATAATGGCAATATTTATTGTCGAAATATCTACTCTAAAAACAGATAATGGCTCTCTCAGAACCACGAAAAAAAATGACAATAAATTTATTAACATCACTACAAATAACAATCTATTGTGATGCATTAGTATTGGTTTTTTCGTCATCCTAGATAAAATCGGATATTGATTTGGCAAATTAATTTCTACAATGTCCATAGTCATACCAAAGTCTCCATACAAGATGTCTCTTCAACCATATATTCTTGGTCACTTTGTTCCAGCAATAATTGAGAGATAACAATCTCGTGTAACTTTCTCTTATCCACCTTCCCTCTATCAGTAATAGGCAAAGAACTTAACAAGAAAACTCTAGACGGTACGCAATAATAAGGTAGGCTTTCTGCAACAATTTTTTTTGCGTCTTCCTCTTGGCAAGTAAGAGGACTGACAAAAGAAACCAAAGTTTGATTATCAATTTTTAACGTCACAGCATGGCGACATTCATCCATTTTCTCCAATACAGATGAGACAGAATCCAACTCTACCCTAAACCCTTTTATTTTGACCTGATCATCTGCCCGCCCTAAGTGTTCAAGTTCTCCAGATGAAGTCCAACGCCCTAAATCTTTTGTACGAAACATTTTACCGTCCCCGCCAAGAAAAGGATCTGGCTTGTAACGTGATTTCGTTAATTCGGCATTATTGATATACCCAAGAGTAACGCAAGCACCTCCTGCCCACATCTCTCCCACTTCCCCAATCTCGCAAGGCATCATATTATCATTCAAAACATAAACCGTATTATTCGGTGTCGGAGTACCTATTGTTAACTCAGATTTTATAGGGTTATATAATTTCATAGTATTCACGATGGTGGTTTCCGTCGGCCCACAACAATTATAAAAATTTGCGTTTTTCGACCAACTATCCGCTAAACTTTTCGGACAAGGTTCACCAGCAACCGCAATAGTCTTTACATTCGAACAAATACGGCTATCTATTTTTCCCAAGATAGACGGGGTTGCAATAACAATGTCCGCCTCTTTCATTATGGATTCGATACAACTCCCCCGAATACATAAAGTTGCACCATGAGATAGACAACCTAATATCTCCCATGCAGCCATATCAAAAGCAATATTTAATATTTGAGATACCTTAACCCCTGGGGCCATGCCTAAATCACCAGGAGAACTAAGCAGGAGGTTGCAAACATTTTTATGGCTTACCATGGCACCATTTGGCTTACCTGTAGTACCTGATGTATATATAACAAAACAAGCATGTTCAGCACCAGAGAGTTCACAACGGGGGAAAACCGCATAAGGAATATCGGAAGGAACTTGTCCATCATATGCATCTAAGCAATCTTCTATTCCTAAAACTTCTTGATTTTTAACCAAAGGAACTTTGGAAATAAACTTCCTTTGAGTGAGAACGATTTTTATACCGGCTGACTCACTTACATATTTGAGTTGTTTTTCTGGAGCAAGAGAAACATCCTGCGGAACATATGCCGCCCCGGCTTTTAATATCGCAAGAATACCAACAACCATGGGAATGGATCGTCTTAAATACAAACCTATACAATCACCAGGAACTACCCCTTTTTGCAATAATAAGTTTGCCAGAAATTCAGCTTTTCGATTTAACTCACCATAAGAGATACAATCACTCAAATGCTCTACGGCAATCGATTCTGGATTTAATTTTGCTACTGCTTCGATTGCATAATGAATTTTTTCGTAAGGAATTTTCAAACATTTTGTAAAACCGAAATTTTTAAAATCTCGTATATTTTCTTTAGAAAGTTCAGCTAAAAACTCACTACCGTATATACACTGATGCTTATTATATACAGAATGTTTTTCAGACACTGAAAAATCTAACATATTTTTACCAACGCATGAACTCCCTTGAATAGGGTAATATGACATTATAATTCTCCCGCCATTCAAGTAATTTATTTTTAAAATAATACAAAAACAAATACATAACCTTATTTCGAATAGGATCACCGAAATAAAAATATGAGTTATTTATATTAGATCAGAACAATCCTATAAAAGGTTTAAAAGAAAATAATCACGCAAATGTCACAATTTAATATCGTAATAGTAATATAAAGGGGGCCACGCCATTATGAGAAGAATAAACCGTCAGAGTTCACAAATTAAGTTTTTATTTGAATAAAAATTATTGCAACATATATTCAATACTAACTTAAGTATGAAACTAAATAAAAATAATACAACCGTATACTTGCAAGAAAAGGTAAAACGTTTGAACTAATATATCAGAGCTAATATAGCCAAACGCTCCATATTTAATATTCCGCCACCTTTTACTACATAATTATTAATAAAGAATGTGTTCTTTATTTCTTCCCGTTAGTAAGTAGGGTTTCTTAACCACATCAAGATCAACCATAAACTTTTCTTTTGGAAGAACTATACAACTGAATCACATTCATGCTAGGGTTTGCTTCGAGACAGCGTGTATTCATATACGTATACTTTTCCAAAGCATATAGGGAATTAGTCATTAACCCTGATAAAACAACCATTTCATATCGACACAGTCTAACCACCACCCCTATCAATTCGTGGTTTATGATGATGTTATTTCACCACCAACTATAAGAGACAGGTAAAACGGATGCGCCGACTTATTTATACACTCCCTTACATTGCTCTAACGCTATTGGCTCAACTAAGTTATGGGCATCCCTCCAATACCCAGCATAACACCAACGAAGAGACTTCAATAAAACCCCAAGACTGCGTTATCCTCCTTCACGGGTTGGCTAGAAGCAGTCATTCGTTGCGTAAACTAGAAAAAAGCCTTGCCGAAGAAGGGTTCAAAACCGTTAACCAAAATTACCCGTCCACAAAAGACCCTATCGAAAAATTAGCCGAGAAATACGTTAGCAAAGCTATTGGCGCCTGCGGTCCAAGCTCACAGATTCACTTTGTTACCCACTCCATGGGCGGAATACTGGTACGCCAGTATTTAAGTACCCATAGCCTAAACAGCCTAGGGAAAGTTGTTATGCTCGGCCCACCAAATCAAGGGAGTGAGACGGTGGATAGACTAGGCAAACTTCCTGGGTTTAAATTCTTTAATGGACCAGCAGGAATGCAATTGGGAACAGGGAAAGGCAGTCTCCCAAAAAGCTTAAACAAAGCAGACTTCACATTAGGCGTGATCGCAGGCACACAGAGCATTAACCTGATACTGTCCTATATCCTGCCCTCTACAGACGACGGTAAAGTTACTTTAGAAAGCACCAAGCTAGAGGGGATGGCAGGTCATATATCACTTCCCGTCACCCACACCTTTATGATGCTAAATGGAGAGGTCATTAAACAAGTTATTTATTTTATCAAAAATGGGAAATTTAAAAACAACTTGAATTCAAGCAATATCCCACCCCCTACTTAGCATACTTCTGAAACGGCTGATACTGCCACTGACGGATAGCCACAACCAACGTATTCCCATTTTTTTCTTTCATTGGCAGAGAGTGATCTTGCTGCATCAACTCATTAAAGCTCTTCGCCAAAGCACGCATTTTTTTCTGCATTTCACTGTTAGACGCTTTACTAAATACACCGTTTAAAACTAACAGCATCTCTTCATCTTTAGAAAATTTAGATTGAAAGAACTCTCGCTCAACACTTCTTAAAAAAAACTGCTGAATAGGTCCATTAGGCAACCAGCGGAAATTGGGTGCAATCAACAACTTAATTCGATTACCGGGCAAAAGTTCAATCAGTTTTAGTTTATCTATTTTCGCCAGCATCTGTATAAGCTCGTATTCAGTAAAGGTATACTCACTTAACAGATCCTTAAAACTAAAGCCATTTACAACCGAAAGGCATACCATCAACAACCGAATATCCGCCACAATATCCCGCTCTTGCTGCTCCTCTAGCTGCCTTAGTTGAGGCTGTTCATTTGCCATTAGCACCACAAGATCACTCATTCGCATACTTATCATGTCGCAAACCGCCTCAAACCGTTGCAAACTAAAGCTTTCCTCTGCAAACAGCCGTTTTACAGAGGCTTCACTCAGCTCAAGGGCATCGGCAACATCCGCATAAGTCTTTCCGTGAGCTTTAAGCTGCTTCTTAAGTGTTGCCAGTAGAGAGGAAGATTGGTTCATTATGCAGTACTCCATTAGAGAGGCAATATATCTTAAACTAGTTGAACTGGCTTAATCGTATTGCAAATCAATACCTAAAGCAAAGAATAGATCAACTTTTGATTACTAGGTTGCACAATATAACCCTTATGACAAAATGGCGCCAAGCACTCAACAGAGAATACTCATTATGAAACACCTTATCCGCCAACCGGGGGCATTGCCCTTCTTTATCGCCGTATTTCTCAATGCCTTTGTGGACTTAGGTCATAAGATCGTTATTCAAAACACCATTTTCAAAATCTACGATGGACCCGAACAGGTTATTCTCACCGCCATAGTCAACGCACTTATCCTGCTTCCTTTTATCATATTATTTAGCCCCGCAGGGTTTCTCTCTGACAAACTCACAAAAACCAAAGTTATGCGCCTTGCCGCCTGGGCAGCGGTAGCCCTAACAACAGGCATCACCCTATGTTACGCCATGGGTTGGTTTTGGGCCGCATTCGCAATGACCTTTTTACTTGCCGCACAGTCAGCATTTTACTCCCCGGCAAAGTATGGCTTTATTAAAACACTATTCGGTAAAGAAAAACTGGCCGAAGCCAACAGCCTAGTACAAACCATTTCCATTGTGGCAATTTTGGCAGGTACCTTTATCTTTTCCGTATTTTTTGAAATGCTTTTTCCTGCTGATGCCATCTCCGAAGCCGCAGTGCTTAAAGCGCTTATACCCCTAGGGCTGCTATTAGTAGGTAACGCACTATGTGAACTGGTAATGATGTATAAGCTCCCTGAGTTAGACGAACCAAAAACCGAAAAACAATTTGAACTAGGAGCCTTCTTAACAGGTAAAACCATTAAAAAAGACCTGATGCCAGTTATTAGCAACCAAGCTATTTGGCTGTCTGTTATAGGTCTTTCCGTTTTTTGGTCTATTGGACAAGTCATGCTAGCCGCATTTCCAAGCTTTGTTAAAGCAGAATTAGGCGAAACCAATACCATCACAATTCAAGCAATACTCGCTGCAACAGGCTTAGGCATTGCCATAGGTTCCTTTATTGCAGGTAAAGTATCTAAAAATTATATTGAAACAGGTCTTATCCCCCTAGGTGCTGTAGGTATCGCCATTGGCCTTAGCCTTTTACCCAATTTAAGTAATATAACCGCTTATGCAATCGACTTTTTCGTTATAGGCTTTATGGGTGGAATTTTTATTGTTCCGCTTAACGCCATTATTCAATTCCGGGCAAAAGATAGAGAACTCGGGCAAGTATTAGCGGGGAACAACCTCTTTCAAAATATTGCTATGTTCAGCTTTTTAGGGCTCACCGTACTCTTTTCTATACTCGGCCTAGAAAGTAAACATCTACTTTATGTTATTTCTATAGTTGCATTTATCGGTGGTTTTTACACCATCTATAAACTGCCTCAAAGCTTTGTGCGTTTTATTTTAACCCTATTAATGACACGATCTTATAAAATAAACGTACTCGGACTTAAATCTATTCCGAATAATAAAGGTGTATTACTACTGGGCAATCACATTAGCTGGGTTGATTGGGCAATTCTTCAAATCGCTTACCCTCGTCAAATTTACTTCGTGATGGCAAAATCCATTTACAATAAAAAATACTTAAAACCATTCCTAAACTTTTTTGGCTGCATTCCCATTGAACCGGGAAAAAGCAGCAAAACCTCTCTAGAAAAAGTAACTCAACTACTCAACGAAGGAAAAGTAGTAGGGCTATTTCCCGAAGGAATGATCAGTAAAAACGGACATCTAGCAGAATTTAAACATGGCTATGAACGTGCGGTAGAAAATGCCAATGATGATGTGGTTATTCAGCCTTTTTATCTTAGAGGGTTATGGGGCAGCCGTTTTTCTCGGGCATCAGATCATCATAAAACTAATCGATCATCCAAATGGAATAGGGATAACTGGCGCAGAGAAGTTATTGTTGCTTTTGGTGAACCCATTTCAAAAGAAACAAAAGCCGAAAGCTTAAAACAAAAAGTATTCGACCTTTCCGTAAAATCGTGGAATGACTATGCAGACCAGCTTCCCAGCATTACCTCCGCATGGATAGAACAATGCAAGACTCGTGCAAATGAACTCTGCATGGCGGACTCTATAGGAGGAGAACTCACCTCCGGCAAAGCTCTTGCTGGGGCTATATCCTTATCCCAAAAAATAAAACGTATTAGTTTAGAAGAATCAAATATCGGTATTCTTTTACCTACTGGTAATGCCGGAATGCTGACAAATATGGCGGTGCTTCTTCTAGGCAAAACAGTCGTCAATATTAATTATACCGCCAGTAAACAGGCTGTAAGTTCCGCAATTTCGCAAGCCAATATTCGCACTATTTACACATCAAAAAAGTTTATTTCAAAACTAGAAAAAAAGGGAATTGACTTAACCACCTCGCTAGAGACTGCCAACCTTGTCTACCTAGAAGATATAGGCTCTGAGATCACAACCGCGAAAAAACTTTTCAATTATCTATGTGTTCGACTACTACCCAAAAGCCTTATTGGTTTATTGTTCTCAAAACGTCCGGCAATTGATGATACAGCAGCGATATTATTTTCCAGTGGCAGTGAAGGTGCACCAAAAGGCGTAGTCCTTAGCCATAAAAATATCATGGCAAACCTGCGACAAGTAGCAGATGTATTAAATACAGAAATAGACGATACTATTATCGCCAGCCTGCCCTTATTTCATGCTTTCGGTTTAACCGTAACGCAATTTATGCCGCTGGTTGAAGGCATCCCCGTAGTGAGCCACGCAGACCCAACAGATGCCTTAGGCATTGGAAAAATCATTAGCCAATATAAAGCAACTATCCTATGCGGCACCTCCACCTTTCTACGCTTATATACACGTAACAGCCGGGTACATCCATTAATGTTTGATAGTCTACGCATAGTAGTATCAGGAGCAGAAAAACTAGACCCTAACGTACATAAAGCATTTAAAGATAAATTTAAAAAAGACATATACGAAGGTTACGGTGCAACCGAAACCACACCAGTGGCCTCGGTAAACCTACCCGACCTACTGAATATTTCTGATTGGAAAGTGCAGCAAGGAACACAAGAGGGCACTGTCGGTATGCCACTCCCCGGAACAAGCTTTAAAATTGTCTCCCCCGATACATTCGACGAATTGCCTATTGGCGAAGACGGAATGATCCTTATTGGTGGGGCTCAGGTAATGCAAGGCTACTTAAATAACCCGGAAAAGACGGACCAAGTCGTTAAATTAATGGATGGGATGCGCTGGTATGTCTCTGGAGATAAAGGACATATCAATAAAGACGGTTTTCTTACCATAATAGACCGCTACTCTCGTTTTGCGAAAATTGGCGGTGAAATGGTCAGTTTAAGTGAAGTTGAAGCCACACTATCGGCATCTCTTGGCGATAATATTGATGAATCTCATGAATTTATTGCAGTGAATATCCCCGATGAAAAAAAGGGGGAAAGAATAATTATTATTACCAATTCTACTGTGACACTCGAAGCTATTCGCCAATTGATGATCGAAAATAAATGCAACCCTTTACACCTTCCTTCAGGCGTTCGAAATCTAGATGAATTACCAAAATTAGGCTCAGGAAAAACAGACTTTGCACGCGCAAAAGAAATCGCATTGACATAGTATATTCCATTGGACGATTTTTCACCCAATAGAGAGATTATTAATAGGGCGATACTGTGTAATTATTAATAAAAAGATACAGTGTAACTGAACGCACAAAAAAAGGCGCAGTGAAACACAGCGCCTTAAATAACTTACATAATATTGTTTTTATAGAATCCTCTACTTTACCTAATAGATACCTACTTTTCGCTCAAATTCCCAAGTAGCATTAATGTTATACCGATCAAGGTCAATATAACAAAATCAAGAGCCCTGGCGTTCAAAGGTGGCATTGAGAGCATAAGTGTTACCAGGAGTATAGGAGGGGTCATAACAAATACCGCCACTAGAAAAATCGCTCGATAGCGAGCGAAATGAAAAACTACTTTACGAGATGAATTGGAATAGATTTTTTCACCACTTACCCCTTGACTCATAACATTCAATAAACCATATTTACCACTAAAGCCTTTAGACACACCTTTCACCACCGAACCAAAATTTTCGACAAGCGCAAATTTTATTTTTAATGGTTGGCATACAATTAAAAACAATATACCTACAATAAAAACCTCTATAACGACCAAATCCAAGTCCATAAAATAGCACATCTAATACAGTTTTATATTTTGTGAAACCTAAGATTTTATAGCTTGGCATATAGCTCACCATTTTTTATTTTCGATAAAGCGGCAGTCGAGACTAAGATTACAATAGTAATATCTAATTGAACCAAGTTTTTTAAGTACTTAGTCACAATAGAAAACCGATGTATAGCTATCATAATTTTCATTCTTTATATCTTTATCACTGCCAAGTAAAGTCGAGTTTATGTATCGGATAAAATATTTCCGGCACAGTTTAGTCAAACCTATTTTAAAAAATAGATTCTTTTTTTTCTAGGTGTCAAGCGCGACATATTCATAAAACGCCCCTATCTGACCCGGTAGATTATTGAAAAATAAAGAATTTTTATAATCCATTATTGATAGAAATATTTACAAACCGCATCGCTATCCAACTAAATTTGAAAAATTTATGCGAATTAAGTCGAATATTTAAAGTAAATTCCTTACCATACCCCAAAAATACATATGACACTGTTAAAAACAAAATGATTAAATTTAACTTCACATTCTCTATGCCACAAACCAAAAATTGGCTACGGCTTACCATTATCTATACATTGATATACTTTCCGATAACCGCGCCTACCGCAAAAGCAAACGAAAGTTTCATAGTTGGTTTTTATGAACAATGGGGGATTTATAGCCCAAACACTCATATTAACGATTTACCTTTAGAAAGGTTAACACACCTAATATATCAACGGGCTAATGTAAATTTAGATGGAAGAGTGATCGCAGGAGATATATTTGCTGACCTACAACATAAATACACCAATGACAACATGGAAGTTCAAGCTTACGCAGGTAATTTCGGACAATTGTTTAAAGCAAAAGTTCGTCATCCTCACTTAAAAACCCTTATATCTATTGGTGGATACCAAATAAAAAATATTCCCTATATCGCACGCGACCAAAAAAAATTAAACGCATTTACTCAAAGTACAATACATTATCTAAAGCTTTATAACTTTGACGGAGTAGATATTAACTGGAACCCATCACTCAATGCCAAGGGATTAGAACAACACAATAGCTCTACATCCTATAACAATTATATTACATTATTAAAATCGCTCCGCTTAGCATTTGATAAAGAATTAAAACATGACGGAAAACACTATCTACTAAGCACTATGGTTTATAAGGACATGCTTTCCGACAATGTACAAGCTATCGTCAAAGCTTCCCACTACGTCGATTTTATAAATCTGGACACCTCACAAATATTTATTCCCACCTACAAATCATTAACTAACTACATCTCCCCACTCTATTCAACAATGGCTTATCCCCCTTTATCCAGCGTCAACCAATGGGTTAATATGCTATTAAATGCCGGCACGCAAGCTGATAAAATTGTTATCACAACATCCCCCACCGTTTATGGCTGGCAAGGCGTTAAAGAGCCTTACAAAAAAGCAATTTCTCCTAGCCCCGGAACATGGGACAACGAACAAATAGGAAATACGGGAAAATACAGCCGAAACACCCTATTCAAAAAACTAAATGAAGACAAATACAAACAACATTGGGACAAAAAAGCAAAAATGCCCTGGGCCTATAACTCTAGAGACTTGAACAGCCATTTTCTTTCATATGAAAACAAACAAAGCATTAAAGAAAAACTAAAATACATTAAAAAATATACTCTAAAAGGAATTGGCATTATCGCACTACATAGCGACTCAAAAGACAACTTATCTCTAGTAAAAACCATCTATCACGAACAGCATCCCATTTATAGTAGCTACATAACAACCCAACATCTTATAAAAAAATACTATTCTTACATTATACTTATTTTTACATTTTTTATTTTTACTCTAGGAACGTTCTTTTATATTCGAAAAAATAAAATACTAGAAATTGAAACAGAAGAGCAGGAAAAAAGAACTTTTATTCTTTTACGAAATCAAAGTCAAATTCTGGAATGGCATTTAACTCAGTTATTTTTATATTTAACAAACAAACAAAACAGCCTCTTAAAAGAAGGTATAAATTCTGCTGAAGAATTACACTCATATACTAGCGTAATGCTAGCTAATTTTACAAAACTACTCAGCCAAACAACTCTGAGCAACAGTCAGCGTGCGCCTCAATTAGAAGAAGTCAGCCTCTATCAGATTATTCGTTATCTACAGCAAACTTGGCCAAAATCGAAACCACACCCTAATTGGATTAACAAAATAACCGATGATCTAATCGTAAATATAGATTTAATTTACTTAACTCAAGCCATAACAAGTTTATTTGACATTTTTAATTTTTCAAATTTAACATTTTGTCAATCAGATAGACCCCATCAAGAAACATCAGGCTTATTTTTAAAAATATATTTTTCCGTACCAAAAAATGTGATGTGCAACCCCGCCTATCACTGGAATATCCGCAAAGTTTTTCTAAAAATAAAAAATTCAGGGGCAACATTAAAACAGAAATCTGACATAATAGAGCTGCTAATTCCATATAAGGAAATCAGAGCTATCGCCTCACAGAACAACTCACCGCCTAAAATCGACATTTCAAACAAAAAAAACAAATCAAATATTGGAAAAACATCTATCCAATCTGCACCTAATAGGCTGAGAGCACTGAACCATTTTAGCCAATCCGCAACACAGATTCAGGGGCTAGGGCAGCTAATGATAAAAGCCTGTGAATTTTTTAAAATCGAAACAGACGCCAACTTGTTTATCTCTGTGTATCAAGGAGATAGTTTAATCACAAATTTAGGCCAGGAAATCACTGAACCCAAAAACATATACGAACACAAAGTCGGCGAATTTAGATGCGTCCTAGCCACAAATAAAACACTTAGTGAAGAGGACCATCTCTACCTCAATACACTGATTAATCATGTGCAACTAGTGAGGCAGACGTTAAAAAATATGGTAAGCAAGCCTGTACTGCTTTCCGAACTTTATAAAATCACATCGGATAAAAATAAAATATGTTACATAAAAAGTGATAAAGGTTATGTGGCAGTTTACCGTCAAGGAGAAAAAGACCCTTATTACCTCTCCTTGCGAATGCGTACGATTAAACACTATTTTGACGATTCCACCCTACTTCAAATTCACAGGTCCTATCTAGTTAACCCAGACAAAGTAAAATACGTCAAACATATTGCCAAAAAGAAATTCGAACTTGTCATTCACTCAGAAACCCCTATTCCCATCAGCCGAAGCTACCTACCCCATATACGAGAATATGCTCCTCAGTGGTTTGAACCAGTACCTAGTGACAATGACTAACGGAACAGAAGTAAAGAGTAATAACACTTAATAAAGACAAACACAGCATTACAAAACACTGCTAAGAGTGTCACCATTCAATACTTCAATAAAACAAATTGATAAAAGGAATTACCATACGTAACTTACCCTCCTGCAAGTACTCATATTTACCAATCAAGTACATCAGGAGAAACTCAACATGGGCTTCAAACACTTATTTATATCTATACATTCCAGTATCGACACCCTCATTACAAAGATGGAAAACCACGAAGCAATTGCCGAGCACGTTATCCAGGAAGTGAGTGAGTCTGCTGCAAACCTTACCCAAGAAAACTACCTGCTTGATAAACAAATAGACACACTTATCAAAAAGGAGGCGTCTCTCACCGAAAAATGCAACAAGTGGGCTCAAAGAGCAAAAGATTCGACAGACAAACCTAAGGCCCTAGAATGTGTCGCCCAACTTAAGCAAACCCAAAAAGAACGCGATAAAATTCGTGAGTACATAGCGCAAAAAGAACAATTACTCAGCGAACTGAATGAAGAACTCACAAAAATCGACTCTAAACTAAATGATTTAAAACATAAAAAATTATTATTAGCATCAAGAGAAACTTTTACAAAAAATGGTTATGCCAATACGACCAACAATACTTCTAATGCAGATGAATTGTTTAACCGCTGGGAAAAGTCCGTATTAAAAAAAGAGTGGAATCAAGGAACACACAACTTATCCCATGGAACAAAAAACTCCTCCATAGAGCGTGAATTTCAAAAACAAGAAGATCAGGAAGAACTAGAAGAAATGCTCAAACAGATAAAAGAAAACACTTCCAACTAAAGCTAAGCATTTAACAAAAGGAATCATCCTTTATGAACAGTAAATCAATTCCCCGCCCCTCCCTACTGTCTAAACTTAACGTTGGTAATTTATTTCGTTACTTAGGTAGTTTATCCATCGCATTATCCGGTATTGTTTATTTGTTTCAGGGATTTGACTCCGTGGACATACAAATTAGAAATTGGATGTATCTTATTTTAATGGGAGCACTTGCCGCCGGGGGAGTAGGAGCAAGATTTATGCTTCACGATGCAAAAGGAGGTAGATTATTTTTTGTTATTGCTGCGGCCATTATCCCAATTCAGTTTGCTCAATTGGGAGGTATGCTATTTAGCCTATATGAAGGTTCTAACAATGCCCTTTCCACACTATTTTATTTTGGAGATACTTCGATTTTCTCAACAGGTATCTATGGGTTCATAACATTATTACTCGCCATTCCTATCTCTGCTTTTAGCTTCTCAATTTTAGTAAGAAGTAAAGCTAGAATAGCTGCCTTACTATTTATCGTATCAAACACAATTCTCTTGCTACCTTTTAGAGAGGGAATTCTAGGCTTCCTCCTTATTGCATTACTTGCAATAGCTCATCTTTACACAGAAAAAAACCTTTCTAAAAATAATATTTATTTCAAAACAACTGAAGGAAAACTGGCTAGATTAATTAGTATAATTCCGTTTGGCATTTCATTTTTTCGAATAGTATTCCACATAGACAGCTCACAAGGATACACAATTTTGTCTGGCTTAGCGGGCCTAATCATCATCGCCTTCTCAATTATTTGGTTTGAACGTTCAACAAAACGAGACTTCTACTTACTTACAGGAACAATAACCTCAGTTATATCCTGGATAACATTTATTGCCCTATCTAACCTTCCAACCTTTACCCAATACGGTATTGCGACAGCCTTTTATTCCTCAGCATTATTTATAACCGCTATTAACTTGCTTTCTAGTAAAAATATTAAAATATACCGTATTCTAATATTAATATGCACAGGATTATCCGTTGGCAACCTACTATTAATCGGCGGCGGAATAAATACATTATTGGCCCTGACAATGAGCCTTTCCCTTGTTGCCTGGGGTGTTTACCAAAAAAGGAAGCACACTCTAATAGAAGGAGGGATACTTTCTGGTCTGTGTACTCTATATATACTTTTTGAAAGCATTCAGTCTATCGAAGTAAACGTTTGGATAAGTTTGGCAATAGCAGGGTTTATACTACTTGTTCTTTCCTCTTTCTATGAAAGATTCGGGAAATCTTTCGTTAAAGCGGCCTCCCATTACTGGAACGAATCAGAACAATGGCAATAAAAATATACTGATGCTCTAACAAACACGTAAAAATGGAATATAAAAAAGAAAAGGAATTCGAAATTCATTTTTTCATAACAACCAGAAAATCTATATCGTCACTTCACAAAAACAATTAACAAAAAAACACCTTAGACGACAACACTTCGTAGAAAATAAAAATTCTTTATGCATTATTTGCAATTTACCTATAGAAAGGTTGATACGTAAAAATTAACCCACAAAAATTTTAAACGAACATATATTTTAAATAGATAAAACCATACACTACTCACCTTTATAGTTTTTAACACCATTTACAGAACCTATCAGAACATTTCTAAATTTTTATTTTGTGACAGAGTCTCCATAATAAAAAATTATTCTCTAACGAAGTTCTAAACTCATATTCCTATATAATAAATATTCTTAACTACGCTTTTTAACATTTCTAATAAGTCATATAACACGATACATATAACCTAACATGATACACTCTTCGCTTTCGTAAGGTTTATTTTTTCATATAATCAATTAAAAAATTAACTCACAAAACAACACTAATAATGGAGAAAAAAATGATTAAAATAACAAAATACTCTCTGCTTATTTTTAGCGCGTTCATTACATCACTAACGATGTACTCACACGCATCAAACGAGCGCACCTTAGAATTGATCGATCAAGAACGGCAGGAGATTAATAACGTCTATCGCGCCTATTTTCCCAATAAAGAAATTGGCCATAAAGCGATAGTTTCTTTGCATAATGAATTATTAGAGTCACATATTGATGAAGGTTATCTTATCGCTGAACTGGACGAAGCAACAAAGGCAAAATTAGCCCAGTTTGGGTTTACGTTTAAACCCGCTACAGAATGGATATTAAACCGCTACCAGGAACTAGACAGAATTCAATCAGAAGTGGAAGCGCGAGGCAGTTCCTCACTAAAAATCATACCAGGTTATTCATGCTATGAATCCGTTGAGGAATCTTTTGCCGAAATGCAACGCCTTGTAAATACCTACCCTAACCTAGCGGAAACAATTGACATAGGCGATTCTTGGGAAAAGAGTCAAAACTTGGGAGGCCATGATCTTTTAGTTTTTAAATTAACAAACAAAAATACTGGCGGCACTAAACCTATTTTGTTTTTAAATACCGCTCTTCACGCTCGTGAATATACAACGGCTCCTCTCGCCCTCTATTTTGCCAAACAATTACTCGAAGGGTACGGTAGTGATGCAGATATGACCTGGATTCTCGATCACAATGAAATTCAGATCGAATTACAAACAAACCCAGATGGTCGTAAACAGGCAGAAACAGGTATCTCGTGGCGTAAAAATACAAACCAAAACTATTGCGGATCAACCAGTAATAATCGCGGTGCGGATTTGAACCGAAACTTTGCCTTTGATTGGAATACAGTAGGGGGTTCTAGCCCAGAACCTTGCGCATCCACATACCGTGGCCCACGACCATCTTCTGAACCCGAAGTCTCTTACCTGGAACAATACCTGCGTAGAATTTACCCAGATAAACGTGGTGATAGCAAAAATTCCGCTGCACCAGATGACACCATGGGCATACACATCGACATCCATAGTTTTGGCGAATTAGTATTATGGCCTTGGGGTGACGTCAACCAAATTGCCCCTAATGGTACTCAAATGCAAACTTTGGGTCGCCGTTTTGCTTATTTTAATAACTACATGCCAGAGCAAGCCGTCGGCCTGTATCCCGTCGATGGCGCAAGTGATGCCGTTGCCTACGGGGAACTCGGCGTTCCATCTTACACATTTGAACTAGGAACAAATTTTTTCCAAGACTGTGGTACTTACATCAATAGCATCCGCCGAGACAACTTTAAAACACTTCTCTATGCCGCAAAAGTTGCACGCCAACCCTACGTTACACCAGGCGGACCCGATGTCACCTCACTATCGGTTAACAACCTTATGGTAAACGCCTCAGTTACCGATACACGCTTTAGCACACGCAATGGCTTTGAAACAACACACGCTATTTCTGCTGTGGAATATTACATTGATCGTGCGCCTTGGGAGTCTGGAGCACAAGCTAGACCACTACAGGCTTCAGATGGCAGCTTCAACAGCAAAACAGAACAAGTAACAGGCTCTGTGGAAACTGCCGGTTTATCTTCCGACCAACATATGCTCTATGTGCGCGCACGCGATGCTTCAGGTGTCTGGGGTCCTCTAACCGCAGCCTTCTTTTCTGTAGACGGTAGTGGAAATAGCTCAAGTTCTTCTAGCAGTTCCAGTTCCTCTAGCAGCTCATCCTCTTCGAGCAGCTCCAGTTCTTCTAGCTCGACCTCATCCGGTGGCGGCGGCTGTACCTCGCCCCAGTATTCAACAGGCGCCAGCTATGCTACAGGTGATGTTGTACAAAACGCTGGCAACGAATACTCTTGCCTTGTCGGCGGGTGGTGTTCGGTAGGCGGCCCCTATGAGCCAGGTATCGGCTGGGCATGGACTTTTGCATGGAACAAAACAGGGTCTTGCCAATAGCAAAATCTAGGTTCATAGAAAACCTATTCTAAATTAAGTCTTAATCGAAAAAATGACACAGGGATGTGTCATTAGATAAAAAATACAACCACAAAATAAACCATAACACCTCCGCATATCTCAGCCTCAAAATCTATCTGTATATCCTAACTTCCACAGGAAAATATTGGGAACTAGAAAAATCTTACCCAATTGTTTAAATTAAAACGAGAAAAGTAAACATACCTTTAAAAAATACCGGCTAGCTAATCATCTTTTTGGCATTAAAAAAATTATTTTTGTGTCGGAATAGTTTACAAAGTATTCCGCCTTTCTTAAATGGATGACTTGTATGTACAACTAAGTCTCTAAACGCCATAAAAAAAATCTATTATAAGACACAATCCATCATTTATCATTTTGTAAAAACCCGTTCAATAATCAACAGTATGACGCTCAAATCGTTATTATTTTATCGAATCAGTTTACAAAACATTCAACCGCCTCCAAATAGACAACCTACATAAACGACTAACTCTCTGGACAACATAAAAAAAATACAATATGGAACAAAATTTGCCATAGAACTTGCCATAGTAAAATTCCATCAACAATCACACGGCCTAAAAGATTGTATTTTTAATAACGAACAGAAGTAATAAAAGATGGTTGGGTAGAAGAAATCCAGTATAAAAATACCAGAACCTTACACAGAGAGTTCAGCACCTTGATCAGCAAACACATTATTGTCCGGCATCCGACACATAAAAAAGAAAAGGAAAAATAAACCATGAGAGTACTTGCTGTTGATAATCATCCCCTCTTTTTAGATGGAGTAGCAGAGTTTCTTTGCAAGCATAACCCTCAAACCAAAATTGATTTCGCATCCACCGTTGAGCAGGCCATAGCAAGACTTGACCAAGGATATACCTACGATTTTATTTTATTGGGCCTTAATATGCCTGTGACGGGTATGGAAAGTGTCGACTTACTGACTGTACTCAGAGAGCGTAGCCTTGCGATTCCGACATTAATAATTTCAGCTCAAGACAAAATAAAAGAAATACTACGTGCATTAGACCAAGGCGCTTTGGGTTTTATATCCAAGTCTGCGGGGAGTAAAGATTTACAACAGGCGATAAAGTGTGTGATGAATGGCAAAATATATATTCCAGATCATATTGCATTACAAATTGAACAAATACGTAGAGTTCAAACAGGTAAAAAACCTGAAGGAGACTTGGCTTCAGGCTATGGCATTACCCCTAAGCAATATCGTGTATTAACACTTATACGTAAGGGCTATTCAAATAAGCAGATGGCAATGACCCTTTGCTTAAGCGAGAACACCATAAAATCCCATGTGAGAGCGCTATTTTCCGTTTTTAATGTTCCTAACAAAATAGCGTGTATAAAAAAAGTAGAACATATGGGTTTAGATTAAATAACAAAATACATTATGTTCAGTATCAATAAACTATTTACCCTCATAATTGGGTTACGAGCATTAAAAATGAAATAAGCGCCATTTGGGTTGGCTTAAACAAACAGACCAATATGCACATTTCCAAGCTCCCTATGCAATAAAAAACCGGAGAACGTCTTGCCCACCTTAAATCACCTATTTTTTGATAATAGATTGTATTATTTTTATTATAACAACTCTGGACACAAGCAATCCTTAAATTATCATATATACATTATTAAAATACAGATAATATTTTTTATATCATTAATTTCACCCTAAAGGATGAAGAAAACGATAAAACTAAGTGTTAACCTACCTGGATAATTTTATTGGCTTATCGATTTCTTATAAAGATATTATATACAATATATATGCATATAGAATTATTACATCAAATCAATCACTGCAAAATTCAAAAGACAAGAAATTCATTTTATATTCATCGTACAAAAAATTTATTATTTAACGACAACCAACTGCGCTACGGCATACGTTCACATAAAGCATATAAACTTAGCCAATCTCACATCAAGTAATTTTTAAAAACTACTGCATTACTTCTTCTAGCATATCGAAACCCATTCAACTCTAAAAAATTAACTAATCTCTATATGAAACCATCACACAATAAAATCAAAAAATATAAACAATAGTTTTTAATATTAATTTCATCCTAAAGGATGAAGCACACCGAACCATTGAATGTTAGCCTACATAAAGTAATTGAATTGCCACCGCGAATTTTAATGCGTTATTTGTCAATCTTGCGTGTCGATCAATTACTATAAAAATCTTCAGGAAAAGATATATTGTTCATATTAATGAAAACATTCTTATGCAATAAACAGTGGAGAAAAAAATGAAACCGAACATCTCGAAAACTATGTTCATCTGTGTAATTATGCTTATAGCTAGCATGGCTCAAGCAATATCTATTACACAAGAAGAATTGCTGGGCACATGGAACGTTAAAAACGTAACAGTTGACCCTATATACTCAGACACAAGAGGAAAAGTGACATTCCATCAAGACGGTACGATTACTGTCGATGAAGGTGCTTTTGCAGCAGCAGGCATTTTTGCAGCCAATGAATATTCTACTTGTAGCAATCGAAAAGGGCCAATACGCTATAAGCAAATAGGTAAAGGAGAATTTTATTTATACTGGAAAGGTGAACAAGTAAATAAGAAACAACATTGGTCCTATCATAAAAAACATCGCAAACCATATAAAAAATTAGATGCGGTTATTGAATTGATAAAGAGAAAAACAAAGGTGAAAGAGGGTAAAACAAAAACCCGTCTTACATTTATAGGACAAGGAGGCTGCGCAACTCACCCAGGCGTAGTCAAGGTTTCTTATTTAAAGAAAAAAATCAATGCCCCACAAGAGCCTGAACTAGAATGTAAACAATTGCTTTCTGAAGACGAAAATGCATGTAAAGAAGATTTCTTTCACACTGGAAGTGATCAGCTAATGGAGGTTCCTACTGGTGCTAAATATATGGAAGTAAAAGCTTGGGGAGCTGGCGGCAATAGAGATAATGGCGCTCGTGGAGGTGTAGGAGGCTATACCACCGCCGTTATTCCCGTTACCGCAGGAGATGAATATTCTGTTATTGCAGGTAGATGGGGAAATAATGGCGGAACGGAAAACTATGGTTTTGGTGGTTCTGGTGGAGGTTTGTCAGGCATATTTACAGGCACCGAACCTGTTCTTTCCAGTGATCAAGCTAGAGCGGTTATTATTGCTGGCGGCGGCGGCTCCAGTAGCGATGGAGCTTTCGGTATTCGTAACGGCTTTGATGGAAATGACCTGTCTAATTTAACTGTCAGTGGTGATATGGCAGCTAATTGCCGTACTGGTCGCGGAGGTGGCGGTGCTGGTTACGAGGGGGGGCTTTCTTCTGGCTCTTGTTCTAGCTCTAATCGTACAGTGTTTGGCTACGGAGGAAGTGGGTTTATCGCATCTATTGCAGAATCACTATACTCATCAATAGAAACAGGGTTTATCAATTGCTTCTCTGCTTCCATAGACAGAAAAGTCCCGGCTAATTATCTCGATGAAGATTGGCAGCGTGTGGCAGAAGAACCGTGTAAGGGTCCTGGGACTGAAGAATCATTTAGTAATCAGGGTGCAGCAGTGATTGTTGAATGGCTGGATGAGCTTCCCTAATATTTAGCCTATCTATACATTAAGGGGCGAGCACCGCACAGTTATTCTATTGGTGCCCGCTCCCTTTTTTTCCAGGTCTGAATTAATATTCAACTCAAATAATACAACGGTCAAAAAAACAAACCCTATGATCGCGCCGATAACATTGATACACCTTTAACCCGTCAATTATGGGAGCCCTCCTTTTTTAGAATAAAAATGAGTTTGAGGCATACCTTTGGCAAAACCACATTCATCCAAATAAATAATGACTTCACCTTCATATATTCACACGAATGTAATCTATTGTATTAGTGTCATTACCAAGGGAGACTGTCGGACTAATTACCAAACGACTTTGACGTAAACAGCATATCAGTTCACTTATTTATCAGCAATCCAACGACCGCCATTAGGCCGTTTTTAATAGTGACGTTTCAACTCGTAATGCCGTTGTATTAATGTTTTGATGAAGCCATATCCCGCGCACACCGCCAGGACTAATATCGAGTCCGAAGTTCGCATTCAATTGCAGAGCGACTTTCTGCTGGCCCAAATGAGGATGTTCAAGCGAGAAGTCCACGACGACTTTTTCTACATTTTCATCAGCACGATTTTGGTGAATCAGGTCTGGGTCAACTTGCCGCTTAAGTAAGTCAATACCGCCTTCTTGTATCAATTTGCGATGACGACAAATTGTGTCACGAGATATCCCGCTATCGGCGACATTCCCCAACTTCTCTGCCAAGGCCAGTACGTCTAGTTTCTTCTGTACTTCAATGTCTTCTTTGCTGAGCTTTGACGGCTCAACAACTTCTGATATTGCCAGGTGTCGCCCTGCGAAGTACGCAGTAAAACCGTTTTTACTCGTCTTCCTCACTTCGATTTTTTGCTTGGCTATCGAATGCTTGAGTGGTGATTCAATCAAGTAAAACTTGTTGCCATAACTACTTGTTGCCATAACTAAAGGTGTGGTCGTTTCTTATTTTGCGATACTCCTTTTGTACACAGACATCGTCAAGGTTTATATGCGCTGGCACAGCCGTAAATTCAGAGTCTTGATTTTTGGCAATAACAGCCACTTTCTGTAGCCAAAATTGAGGGATAAATACGTCCTATAAATAGCGATTAGCGCTATCCATGTCGTTAATATGGTTAAGTCTCAACTCAGGCACAAGACAGTCCGGGAAGGTATCAAACGAACGCTCAATACGCCCCTTACCTTGCCCCCGGTGAGCTAACAAAGATGATTTCAATACCAAGCTCATCACAGGCACGTTGCATCTGGGAAAAGTTACAGCGTTTCGGGCCGCCAAATATACCAGCCCTATCGTAAGCAATGGAATGAACCCATCCACCTTTGACATACTGAAAACATGCCTAAAAATGGTTATAACAATGATAAGGTAGCTAGTAATTCTGTTCGTGATTACATTTATAATGTATTACAATTTAGTGAGGCCACATAGCCATAATTTAGAATTATCACCGAACGAAAAAGAAGTATTTTTTTGGAAAACCTCTAACTCGCTGGCCAAAAAAGGTTGACCACTACACAGTAGGACTATAGGTTAAAGGTTTGCTTGTTTTTTTATTCTGAGCGCGTAGGCTTAATTCAAATAACGCCATGGGAACAATGAAATATCCCCACATATAGATGTCGAAAAAATATTTAAAATGGGACATAGGCGAAAACAAAAATAACATTCCCATTCGCATCAATATAATAGTTGAAATAGCGGCTGTTTTAGGAAAGTAAAACCATTGAGTGACAAAGAAGAGCGTTAATATTAACGAGAAAAAAGCATTCCAAATAAGTGTGCGCCCACTTGTGATAAAACTGCCTTCAAGTTTTAGCGTTTTTTTTACGAAGGCATACACATCATATTGATATTTAATAATAGTTGAATTAGTCGGTACTGAGTCAAAAATTGCTAGGCGGTATTTATCGTCTTCAAAAGAATCCCAACCCCATCGTCTGGAATTGGTGAAATGGTAGGCCGGCAATACGTTAACATCGCCTGTAATGGATAACAATGCATCATAAAATACCCTTGCCCGATTTTTGATAAAAATATGTGGGTTCATCAATACAAGCTTGATGGTTAATTTTTTTAGATTGTCTATATCCTTATTGTTGAATTGGCCGTATTTGATCTGTCTTCCGCTCCAAAAAGCTTCTAAGTGCTTATAATGGTTTGCTAAATCATCATAGCGAATAATTTTTTCAATTATTACGCGCTCTTCCCGGTAACTGTCACTGATATGATGTTGGCTAATAATTTCTCCCAGTGGTTCAATAACCAGGGTTAATATATAGTTCTGATCTTCATGTACATTTAGGTATTCTTTCATGGGTTTACCTTGCGTGTATAACATCGCAAGGCAAGATAAAACCAGTGCTGAGGTGTGCCCCCATTTTCGATTAACAAATATAAAATAGAAAATTGGTATAGCGACGACAAGATAAATACCTTCAGAGCGAAATCCACAGAGTATAGCGATCAGTATTCCAAGGTATATTGTGGTAGAAATTCGATGGTTTACCTCTTTTCTTCTTTCCAAAGACCAAATAAATAACAGTAAAAAGGTAAAAACGGTAAGAATAGAATAGATTACATCCCGTACAAAAAAGGAAGGGTAAATAAGAATAGGAATAGAAGTAAGAGTTAGGGTAAAAAATAAACCAACCCAAATTCGACTTAAGCCTCTTGTTAATACAACATAATAAAATACAGAAATTGTCAACGCCATAAGTATGGATTGAACAACAGTCAATACTCCTGGTGAATCGTATAATAACGATAGGCATAGAATAAAGAAACTATACACATGAGAATGCCAACTATTAAAATCCAGATGTTTTACCTGTGCCCAGGTTGCCATTGAATCCGTTTGAATAATGGAAGGCCATGCAGACAGCGAAATAAGAGAAATGGCCGATAATGAAAATACGAAAAATAACCAGAACGAAAGGTAACTTCTTGATAAAAGCTGCTTTTGCCGAAACAATAAGACTAGTTCTACCAGCAGTATGGCTAATGCAAGAGCAGTAATCAATTTGGCAAGAGCTACTACTTGGTGGTCTTTTTCGTTTAAATCAAAAATACTATTATCAAATGTAACTTCTTTGGTATATCGATTAACTGTGCCGTTAAGAGGATAACTTTTCCCGTTAACGTTTAGGTTTGCTGTAATTAAAGAGAAGCCTTCTGGGATCTTTTCAAATTCAAGGCGAACAGAGTCTATTTCAGAAACAGGGAGTTCTATTTTAGTTAAAAAGCGTCCAGGCTTGTGCTTTCCGAGAGGTAGCTTGAAACTGTATGCACCCTGGTTGGAATATAGGTCCATTCCTGCATAGAATTGGTTATCAATATAGACTTCAGTGTAGGGTGAAAAGGCTGGCTCAGAAAAATAAATGTAGCCATTTTTTAACGGCCCATGGTAATTAATTTGCTGATTGGGTTCTATCTTCAGATACCCATCATTGTGTTCGGCTATGCCGCGAGATACGAAGCGGCCTAAGGGTATATTGTTTTCATCCGTATTGAATTGATAAATGGATACAACATTATCTAGCGCATTGGCATTGCTGTACCCGGTATTAATTATTTTGACATCGTGAATGCCGTGAGAAAGGGGGGAGTTATTAGACAGAAAGGTAAATTGCTCTAATTCACCCTTAGGTGTTTTTACCTTAACTCGCGCAAAGGTGGGCTCTGCACTATTAAGATGCAATTCAATTTCACCACGCCAATGTGCTGAATAGGTAATGTCGAATGATAGGTAGAAGAGCGTAAAAAGGAAGAGAGTCCAAATGATAGGTGAGTACACTAGCTTACTGAATACCAGAGGTAACGGCATTAAGAAAAATTGACCACTCCATTTAAACCGCATTTTTACATCTATATGCTCTTCCTGTCGTAATTAACATTATACGAATAAATCAAACGTTTGTTAATATTAAAGAGAAATGTGTGTCATTCTTTAATAACAATTTGTGAGCCACTGCTCAGTCGCAATTAAACAATAAAAAATATTTACGTAAAAAGCAGGGGAAAGTATTAAAAGCAAGCAGTGGGGAGCTAAGATAAAGGTGCTAAAAGTTGGGCCGAGGCTGCCTTCCTTGTAAAGGTTTGAAGTACAAACCTAATGGGTTAACTAACCGAATTACTGCATATTGTGCAAAATTCCAGCGTATACACATCGAATAGCGTTAAGCGAATAATGGTCGCCAAACTCCTGTTGTAGTTCTTTTAAGTTAAGGGTCTCCAAGCTGTCGTGGGAGAATATAGCATCTTGTATTTGATCGATCTCGGCTTTGCTTAGGTTCACTACATCGTCTACTTTTAATGCGCCTTTTTCGATAAAACGTGCGAGGTGAGTATATACGCGGTTTAATGCTATATCTCTACTTTCTGCAATTTCGTCTGCGCTCAAGCCGTTTGTAAAGTCGTAATATATATCTTGTGGTGCGTCATTCGATTTTTGTATTGTGTCTAAAGATTGGTGGCCACTCGCGTTTTTATCGTTATGAATAACCTCAATAAAAATATCGCCAAATTTTTTCAATTTGGATTGCCCTACACCTGAAATTTGCGAAAACTGATCTAATGTTGCCGGTCGGTAATTCACGAGTTCCATCAGTGTGGCATCGTGAAAAATAACATAAGGGGGGACATTCTGCTTTTTAGCCAGTTCTTTTCTTTTTTCCCTAAGGGCTTGCCAAAGCTGGGCATCTTCTTCTTTAACGGTGAGGTTTTGTTTTTTATGGGAAGAGGGTTTCGACGGCTCCTTAAACTGATCTTGACGCAGCAAAAGTGTTTCTTCCCCCTTTAATAAGGGGCGGCTTTGTTCGGCTAGTTGTAAACCTCCATAGCCTGCAAGATCAACATTTAAGTAACCTCGACTGACAAGTTGTCGATAAACAGAGCGCCACTGGTTTTCGTCCAGCTCTTTGCCCACCCCATAGGTGCTTATTTTATCGTGTGAGAATTGGGAAATTTTGGCGCTGTCTTTTCCGAGCAAGACCTCGACTAAGTGTTTTACACCAAATACCTGTCCTGTGCGATACACACAGCTTAACGCTTTTTGTGCGGCAATGGAGGCATCCCAGGTATTAATGGGTGAAATACAGGTATCACAATTACCACACGGCTGTTCAAGTTTGTCGCCAAAGTAACTGAGTAGTGATTGTCTTCGGCAGTGAGTTGTTTCGCAGAGGCCGAGCATGGCATCTAGTTTATAGCGTTCGATACGTTTATGTTGCTCTGCGGCTTGAGATGAATCGAGCATTCGTTTTAAGGTGATAACGTCTTGGAGACCGTAAGCCATCCAGGCCGTTGCGGGTTGTCTATCTCTGCCTGCCCGGCCTGTTTCTTGGTAATAGGCTTCGACACTTTTTGGCAGGTTCATATGGGCAACAAAGCGTACATCGGGTTTATCTATTCCCATTCCGAAAGCAATGGTGGCAACTATGATAATGGCATCCTCCCTTAAAAAGCGCGCTTGATTGTTTTTCCTTTCACTTTGTGCCATTCCCGCGTGATAGGGGAGAGCCTTGAAGCCCTGTTGAACTAACCATTGAGCCGTTTCTTCAACTTTTTTGCGAGAGAGGCAATAGACTATCCCGGTATCTTCGGCGTGTTCGTTTTGCAAAAAACGCAAGAGTTGTTGGCGAGCGTTGTTTTTTTGCGTAATTCTGTATTGGATATTAGGGCGGTCAAAGCCGCATATATAGGTTTGTGCCTCAGCGAGTGAAAGGCGAGTAGTAATTTCTTCTCTGGTGCGTTCGTCCGCTGTGGCGGTGAGAGCAATACGGGGAACCTGTGGGAACTGTTGGTGAAGAAGGCTGAGTTGTAAGTAGTCTTCACGAAAATCATGCCCCCACTGGGAGACGCAGTGAGCCTCATCAATAGCAAATAACGCAATGGAAACCTGCCGAAGAAGCGACAGTGTGCGCTCTTGCAATAAGCGTTCGGGAGCAATATAGAGAAGGTCTATTTCTCCTTTATAAAGTGCCTCTTCGGTATACTGAACTTCAGTTGCATTGAGAGTCGAATTGAGATAGCAGGCATTAATGCCAAGCTGTTGGAGTGCGTCCACCTGATCTTGCATAAGCGCAATAAGAGGGGAGACCACAATGCCCACACCGCGCCTGAGTAAAGCGGGTATTTGGTAACAAAGGGATTTTCCGCCGCCAGTGGGCATAAGCACGAGGGCGTTTTGCCCTTGCATGACCCCCTCGATAATGTCATTTTGTGGGCTGCGAAACTCGCTGTAGCCAAATGTATTTTGCAATACATCAAGCGGGGTGGATTGGTCTGTATAGTGAGATTCCATGTGGGAAATTATACCTCCTTGTCGCTATGGGCAGTGGAAATTTCCGCCACTTTTATTCATTATTACCTAGTAAGTGTTGTAAAGCCTTATCCTGATGAGCATTGATTGTGTTAACAGGCCCTAGTTTAGGTGGATATCTTGGAACACACTTTTTATCACATTCCTCTCGGTATCGAGAGATAGGTTTGCCAGCATATGTGTTTTATACTTTCCCCAAAGGGCGCTATTGATTGGCTTTTTGATTGGCACATCTTCCCTTATCTCCCACCAGCAATTTGTTAATTTAATCATATTTTCAATATATTGGTGAATACTATCCTGGGCTTGCATGGTTACCATTAAATCGTGAACAAGAGTGTCTACTGTATTGTTTGCATTTTGCTTTGAGTCTAAGAGACTTTGCAGTTTATTTGCCATTTCAAAACTATCTGAGCTTTTGTATTTTTCTATTACGGCCATAACACTGTCAAATGTTTCTGTTTGATTGCTGAAAAGATACTTCATTTCGTCAGATTCTTTGTTGGCTAAACGCATAAGATGCATTAATTCTTCAAATGGTCGCTGAGTTTTAGCGATGCAGGATGTAAGAAACAGGTTGGAATATTTGACAAACCTTTCCATTAAATCTTCTTTGCCCCATATTTTATGATCGCAAATGCGATCATCTAGTGGAATCAGTTCTTCTTCGGCTAGGTTAACCAAGGTTTTTCGTAATACGTGTTTATAAAAGAAGCGAACTTCATCTTCCGTGGATAGGTTATTTAAAAATTGTTTAAGTACATCGGCATAGTTTATTTCGCCCGTCTGGTTTAGTACTGCAATAGCGTAACGCCAGTTTTCGGTGAGTCGTCTGATTTGGTTAATAACAATATCCTCGTACTGCATACTCTGCATAACGGGCACCAGCCGCTCTTTAACGATGGTATCTTGTGTCACCAAAGCCTCTAAGTCCTTCTGTAAGGCGGCTAAGCTATCGCGTTCGCTGGCATGTTTTTGATCAATATCGCTATCTGCCAAGTCCTCCAGTTTAAAATGTGGGTCACAGGCTTTGTCGAACAGGTCATCGACACTATCATTAATGGCATTTTTGTACTTATCGAGTTCTGGGTTTTCCAGGTAAAGATGTTGGAAATCGGTCAGCACATCGGAAACGTCATTTTCAAAAAATTGGCAAGAAATATCGAGTGTTTGCTCTGCGGATTTAGATATATTGTCACGTATCACCTCAGAGAGGCCAAAAAGTACTTTCTCCCAAGCGCTATCAAATATTTGAAAATTTGAAAGTGAGGCAGGAACTTGATCAGAGTTGGCGTTTAGGCTCATTTATTTTTCCACATTTCACAGCACAATATACATCCCTATGACTCTTCTTTTGAATTGGTTTAGGTGTGAACAAATGTTACCAATAAGAGTAGGGGTTTCTTAAAGTTTAGAGGGGTTTATCCAATTGAGTCGATAAAAATTGATATACCAAAATGCGTTTTGATAGCTTGGCGATCTAAAGCTTATTTCGAGATATAGAAATAAGCTGATATACTTTTGGCGATTAAGCGTAACCTACTGTTTTTAATATATTGTTGGCCAAAAAGCGAAAATTGATATGCCCCTTAGAACTAAACTGACCTTCGAAGGAGAAACCGGCGATACGCTGGCAGGGTTGCTAGAGCAGCCTGAATCTGAGAGCAAAGCCTATGTTCTTATGGCCCATTGTTTTACCTGCGGTAAAAATATCGCTTCTGCCTCACGTATTGCCAGGGCTTTGGTAGAACGGGGGTATGCCGTATTGCGTTTTGACTTTACCGGCCTTGGCGGCAGTGATGGGGACTTTTCAAATACCAACTTTTCTTCTAATGTCGGTGATCTTGTGGCCGCAGCTAACTTTTTGCGCAGTGAATACAAGGCGCCCCGTTTGCTTATTGGGCACAGCCTTGGTGGGACCGCCGTATTAGCTGCGGCACATCATATTTCCGAAGCGCTTGGCGTGGTGACCATTGGCTCACCTGCTGACCCGGAGCATATTGCCAAGCAATTCTTATGTGATATCCAAGATATTGAAGAAGAGGGGGCAGCGGAAGTGGACCTCGGTGGACGGACATTCACCATTAAAAGACAATTCTTGGAAGATATTCGAAATTCAGTGGACGCAAAGCATATTGCAGACCTTCGCAAAGCGCTTTTGGTCTTTCATTCTCCTGTAGATAAAATCGTTTCGATTAGCGAAGCGGAAAAAATTTATACGGCGGCTATGCACCCAAAAAGCTTTGTGAGTTTGGAGGATGCAGACCATTTATTGACAAATAAAGACGATGCCATCTATACGGCGAATGTTATTGCAAGTTGGGCGAGCCGTTATCTGGATTAATACTACCTGCTTCAACAGGCCCTACTTAATAGGCCCCACTTAATCAGCCCTAGGGCATTTACCTTGCATTACATCAAAAGCTCTTTTTCAATGGGGTAAAAAAAATCAGCAGAATCAATAAGCGAATTAGCCGTTAGCTCTTTTACGCCATAGACCTCCGTAGTGACCGCCCAGTTTCGTTTTATTTTTTCCAGCAGCAAATCGAAATCGCCATCCCCAGAGAGGAGGACAACCGTATCCACCGTCGGTGATATTTCCATAACATCAATCGCAATGCCAACGTCCCAATCACCCTTTGCGGAACCATCACTGCGTTGAATAAAAGGTTTTAAGCGCACATTAAACCCAATGTATTTTAATGCATTTTGAAATTTAAGTTGATTGTCGTCACCCTTATGAATCGCGTAAGCGGTGGCAGATATTATTTCGCCTTGCGCACTTACTTTTCCCCACAGTGCGCGATAATTGAATTGGCAACCAAAAGCTTGGCGAGTGGTATAGTAAATATTTTGTACATCGGCAAAAATGGCTATTTTTTTCACTGCGAGGGTCTACTGAGTGGGTCCAAAGATAAGAAGCGCAACGATTGTAACACAGAGTCAAATACTTTATGTTGGATAAGAAATTGAACCATAATTATTTTGTTGAAAGACAAAAAAACGCCAACTTATAATAAGCATGACGCAAAGTAAGGTTAGAGGTGTAGGCAGAAAGTAAAAACTGTTTATACAGAAAATAAGAACAGCAATGTGCAGTTATTTTTGTATTTCGAACCGTATGCGATTAGTCAAACCCTGGTAGCCTTGTGGCGTACCATTGTAAGTTGCCGGTTGAAACTTCCATCTTTTTACCGCTGCTATCGCAGCACGGTCAAATACCGAAGCCGGTTTAGCAGAAATAACCCTGATATTTTCCGTTGTGCCATAGGCAGTTACATCAAAACGGACATCGACAAACCCCTCTATGCCTTTTATTAAAGCTCTCGTTGGGTATTTCGCTCCAACCTGTACCGTGGCGATGGGCATAGGAGAGCTTCCATACATAGAAGTCTTAAATTTGTTCGGTTTATATTTATTGAATTCAATTTTTGGTGTTGCATATTGCGATGACTCAGGCGGTGCAGAAGGTAACTCTGGCGGAAGCGTTGGCTCTATAGGTTTTACCGGCTTGGTATTTTTATAGGTGACTAAATCACGTTCTTCAAAATGAATTGGAGGTAAGGGGAGGGCGTCTTCAACATCATTGATATCCACCTCAACCATCGATATAAGCTGAGCCATAAACGCAAACATTAACAAGGTCATGAAAGCGGCGCAGGGTATAAGTAAAACCCAACTTGGTAGCGGTAGATTTTTGTCTATATAGATATTCATAGTCGATCTCCCAATGTTTTTTCGCATATGTTGTTTTTGTAACGTATGTTATTAAATTAGCAGTCCGCTATTTAATATGCAACATATTTAATGTTAAAAAAATAGCATCTTTGAAGACGTTTTATTCTAACTTATTGAAATATATAGTCTTTTGTTTGCGGGGAGTATTTATAAAGGGTAAGTGAAAAAGGAGAAATGAAGAGCATTAACCGCAAAATGGACAAAAACAGGATAAATTCATTTTTTGTGAGCATATAAATGGCTCCATAGGCTAGCCCCGCTAGAGCATAAACCGCTATATTGGCAGCCCCAGAAATAATGCAACTCGAAGGACTTTCCTTGCGGGTGCAGAGCATTGGCGGAAAATAGCTGCGGGTAGTTAAAACTTTCTGGACGATAGAGTACAATAAGCACGCCCATGATAATGCTGCATAGCCAATACGCCTTTTCCAAGTATGGGTTACATCTAGAGCAATAAAAGTGGTGTACAAAAAACGCTAAAAATACACATTAGCCCCAAAACCAGAAATAGCGTTGTAAAAGGAAGAAAACCGAATATAAACAGGGCAAAGGCACTAGAGCCTGTTCACACCCATTAAATTGTCACTGTTGTGACTGAAAAAGCGCCAATTTAGGCGCGAAGAGAGAAGTTTAGTTATTCTAAATGAACGATGAGCAAAGCTTCTGCTCACGCCCCTCGCCTATATCCATATAGGCGACGACAAGTGGCGTTTTTTCAGCCGCAACCCTTCGGGCCTGGGCTATTTTTCACCCAGCTACGTTATCGGTTGCTCATTTAGGCCAGCTAAACTTCGCTCCCTCTGCCTAGCTGGATAAAAAATAGCTCAGGCAGTGATATTTAATGGATGTCAACAGGCCCTAGGATGATGCCCCCCACACACTGATAACCTAGTTTGATACCCTTCACCTATGAAAGTTGTAAAAATTGTTTTTAAAACGTTAACGGTAATTCTTTTATTGCTATTGCTAATCTTGGCCGTCACCTGGGGCATGTTTCCTTATATTGCTGCGGGCATTGCCAACCAGCAGTTAAAGCCCTATCACCTGGAAATGTCAGACCAATCAAAAGTGAACTTTAATCCATTTTTGGCAAAGTTCACAGTAGACGATTTAAAAATAACCAGCGATAACACCGTGACATTATCACTGAATTCGCTAGAAGTGGACTTTGCCTTAAAAGCCTTGTTAAACGGCGAAATTAACTTTCAACGTCTCAGTCTCAGTGGGGTATATATAAAAATTATTCACCGTGAGAATCAATTGATTGTAGCGGGAATACCTATTCCACCATCGGCTGAAGAGCAAAAAAATGAGAAATCAACCCCGTCCAGTTTATTAGTACACTCTCCTTTAACCGAGTTAGAGGATATTACGCTTGAAGTGGACTTAGAAAGTGACAGTAAAATACGACGCTTACGTTTGCAAACAGAAAACCTGACTCTAAGTGATTTTTCATTAGCCGGGATGAATAAACTGGTAATAGAAAGCCTTGCCTTAAAGGAGACAACCCTTATAGAGAAGGACAAGGCAGAGTTAGTACACTGGGATAACCTAGCCGCAGAAAAGGTTAACCTATCGCTTAACGATAACGAGATGACCTTATCTAATTTGGTTTGGGAAAAAATTCGATTTTCCACTCTTCTCTCAACAGAAGAAGCGTCTAAACCCTTGGCTTCACTTGAAAGTTTAACAACGGATACGGTTACATTTTCAGAAAACCAGCTTTACCTGCCGTCTATTTATTTGCTCGGTTTGGATGCCATTATAGAAAAGACCCAAGAGGGCAAGCTGGCCAACTTGGCTGATCTTGACTTTTCCTCCGGCGCGGCTTCTGAGGCAGAACAAAAAGAGCCGGTGGAGAAAGAAAAAGTTTCCTATAGCATTCAATCTATCTTTTTATCTGGCAGCAATAACGTATCGATTACGGACAAAAGTGTTTCGCCCGTATATGCGCAAAAATACCAAATAAATACCGTTGAAATAGGAAATATTGACTCAAATCACATAACCCATTTAACCCCCTTAAAAGCCGACCTTCTAGTCGATGAATTTTCACGAATAACCCTAGAGGGTAATGCTGCTTTATTTTCAGAAGCGATAAATGGGTCATTAAAGGCAAACGTATCCGAGCTTTCGCTGCCAAAAATCTCACCTTATATGAGCCAAGTTTTGGGGATAGAAATTAAAGCAGGGCAATTAGATACGGACCTAAATGTTTTGGTTGAAAATGATGAAATCAATGGGAAAGTAAGTTTAGGGCTTAGAGGAACCGACTTAAGCTCAGCAGACCAATACCAAAAATCTTCTTTAAAGGATCAAGCGGTTATTCCTCTTAATGTGGCTTTAGGCATGTTAAAGGATGGTAAAGGCGATATAAACCTTAATATTCCTTTATCCGGTAGGGCCGATGACCCATCATTTGGAATCAATAGCTTTATTCATTTGCTAGCGAAAAAAGCGATTATGAAAGCAACAACATCCTACCTGATGAAAACATTTGTGCCCTATGCCAATGTTATTTCTGTAGCGAAAAGCGCGGGTGAATACGCGCTCAAACTGCGATTTGAAAATTTACCTTATGCCCCTGGAGAAATTAAAATTAATGAGGCGCACACAAAGTATGTTGAGCAGTTTACCCAGTTAATGAAAGATAAACCTAAAACCGTAGTAAAAGTATGTGGTGTCGCCACACATAAAGATATAGGCTCCAGCGCTAAGGCAATCAACGACGACGCTAGCCTGCGGGAGAAAGTAGCCAATATTGCTGAAAAACGTCAGAAAGCCTTCAAAGAATACGTGGTATCGACAGGGAATATAGAATCATCTCGCATTTTATTGTGTTCCCCTCAATTGGACTTAAGTGATGGAGCCTCTCCTAGAATTGAAATAAAAATTTAATGCAGTGAATGGGTGGCAGGTATCCTTTTCAGTATTTAATAAGAAGTCTGCGCCAAATATCGAAACCATCCAAAAACCGTTGCGTTGTCAGTAAAGAATTTTTATTTGGTTACGCAAGCGGTTAACACAGGCAAAACAATTTTTTGAAAACAGACGTTGTTCGAGCTTTCCTGTGCTCGCGCGCCTAAACCGTTTACCGGCTCGAAGATGTATAAAAAAAGTGTACAATGCGGTAGATGCTCTATAGCACTGTAGAGTGGCATCATAGTGAGCGCAGCAGAGCCTGTAGGTCTTTTAAAAACGTACGTGTCCTACTGTATTTTGGCCTATGAACATCATCAGGAAATCACATCAGGTTTTACCGTGGTAATTTTTTTGAGCCTTGGGTTCCGCAATAGGCCCTTTTTAATAAACTGTAACCTCCAATGGTAAAGTGCGTTTACATATGGTTTGCAATTGATTAGAATAAAATACAAATTAATGCGAATAGCATTTTTTAAGGAATTTTATGGATTATTGGAAAGGGGTTTTAAAGGGATTACTAAGCGGAGGGCTATGTTGTTTTCTTATTACATCTTGCGGGGGAAGCTCAGGCAGCCAACCGCCTATTAACTCATACTCAAACAGTAGCTCTAATTCATCCTCAAGCAGCAGTTCCAGTTCATCCTCAAGCAGTAGCTCCGGCTTTACCGGGCCAATAAAAGTGAACCCAGGTGATTACCCCGAAATAGCAAGTTGCCACCCTGTATTAGGTGAAGAAACCGCAGGGCTTAAAGTGATTTTTGTCAACCTTAATGATGCAGCACACTTTGACGCCCTTGTAAACGATGCGATTAATAATCAATTTTTTACCATTGAGCCATTTAACCAATATACAAGCCACTTCGCCTTTTATAAAGTCGCATTAACCCTTGATGAAACACAACTGAACTGTCAGGGAAGCGGCGGCTCAGGTTCTGGTTTTTATTGCAATAACGAATTAATCAATACAGAACTCAATAACCTCTGTGATATCTCCTCCGTGGCCGGAGTGATTAAAGTGGTACTGACAGAATCAGGTTATGGCGGAACTGGCGGTGAAGTGATATATATAGGGACACAATCTTCCCAAGAAGAAACGCACTCAGTACGCCACCGAAAAAACGTTGTTATTCATGAAGTGGCCCATAATTTAGGGTTGGCCGACCTATACGGAAGTGGTTATCGTTTTGATGGGGCCCCCTTCGAAATTTGGCCGCGTGACTTTGCCCGTGCCTACTACAATGTCGATGGGCCTGGATGCCCTAAATGGTGCCAAACCTTTAAACCCGCTTCTGAATATACACAATCAGAATCCTCTGCGTGCCACAGGTTCACAACCAAAGACGACTGTTTAGCCTTCAACCGCCCCACTGAAACCGATTGTTCTGATGTCAATGGCGACAGTGAATATGACTGCTGCACCTGGAACAACGATGAACCTTTCGAATATTTTAATTCTCAATGTGCCCCTGTACGAGGGGTTGAAAATATCGGCTTAAGCTGCGAAGAAAATACCGGCTGTTACTTTGGGGCCGTTTATGGCCAATTTGCCTGGCGCCCCATACTCGCTGGCAACGAAAGCATTATGCTATACCCCACCAGAGCAAATACATTCAGTGTTCCAGGCCAAAAGGCGTTATCTGAAACACTGCGTTGCTGCGCCACCTCTGAAGACTCCACCCGTTCCTGCGAAACCTACCGCGATGAATATTTCCACTTCCTAGAAAACTATGGTTTTAAAAGTCGAGTGGCTTCCTGTGGTTATAAGCTGGCAGAAACTGCTGGTTCATTCAAGCCTATGAGCAAAGCCGGAATAGAAATTAAACCGCCTCCTACTGAATTAACAAACACACCGAAAAAATAACAAACTGCCTGTATCACAAACACACAGACAGTAAATTGCACAAACACAAAATGAAAGCACACAAACTGAACACAAAAAAATGGAAGACAAAATGTTGAATACCTCTGGGCTATTAAATAGAGCATTAAACCGAACATCAAAATACACAAGTAACCTTATGACACGCACCATTAGCCTAAGCTTAATAACATTAGGTCTGCTAACAAGCGTCACTGCAAAACGCCCTATCCATTAGCAGCGCAATCTTTAGCCCAAACGCTATCAAACACAGGAAGCACCTCCACCCCTCTCCTGGAACTCAACAGGATGTTTGGGAAGGTTAGAAATGGGATACCAGACCCCTCCTTTATTCGTTTTTATTCATTTACCCGGCCACGCATTTACGCTGTTCTCTTCTCTAACATAATTCAACTAGCCAAAGTAACTCAAGTGTGGTTTTTTTAAATCTAGTTTGGATAGAAAGTTGTGCTCGTACTTTTCGTTGTTCAGTTATTTTTCATAATTAAAAAATTTTCAAGATCAATGAGTTACCATGTTTTCCTGGGGAGATACCCCACACAACCAGATACGTATATGAACGCACTCATTGTGTTTTGAAGAAATTAGCGTATTCTCATTTTTTCCTCTATGTACAGGACAAAACTTTTAATAAGAGCATAAACTGTCTGATTTTATCGTCCGTTTCCAGTAATACTTGGTGCAAATAATCCGCCCCGTAGCGAAATAAACTCTTTGATTTTCGCCCATGTTTCTTGATGGAAATGGGCTTGAGTTCATGCTGCCAAATACCCAACTTAAAATACCAACCGAACATTAATGCCAATACAAAAAATAATTTCTCTAAGCGGTCGAGATGGCGTAAAGGTGTCTGCTCCAAATCAAATCCTCGCGCTTTTAAAGCAACCGAATAACGTTTCAATAGACCACCTAACTGCATATTTATCGATAGCGTTTGCAAGCAAGAATCACTCGTCCCCTAGGCCCCATCACACAGAACAAGTAAATGGGAATCCCCCAAATAGTACGAGATGTATTTAAAGCCATTCGCTCTTGCTGACGTAAACCAAACAAACGTGAAACGGCAAAATATTGATTGTGATACTTATTCCACACCTTCGTATTATTGGGAATACGCAGACAAAAAGAAATCTTATTATCGATTAAATACTGTAACCACTGCGCCCCTCAACACTCTCGATCTGCCGTAATATAAGCGATTCTTTCAACGCCAAAGACCGAATTGCCAGAAAATACCTGAGCAGTGTGTATCAGATTGCTTGAACCGACTTTGATTAAAGCGATGATAAATTGTGCCCGTAAGACAACGCGCTTGATGCCAACCAAAAACGCCTTTAAGCTCTCTGGCCAGTGAATTGACTTCTAACCAATTGTTTTTATTAAAATTAATCCTGTTTTGTCCTGTACATAGAACGCATTCTCAAAAACACATACAAATCAATCAGATAAAAGAATGGACGGGGTTCCAGACACATACATCTTTTTTGTAAACGTCCAGTACATGCGCGCGCTCGCAAGGCCATTGGTCGCAATTTACGCTTAGGTACTTTTGATTGGCGTGTATCAGGGCTATAATCAGAGAAAATATACCAGTGGTACATCCGTATGCTATCTAAAGACAATGAATCACCGATGTCGGAATCTTCTTACCCCGAAACGGAGTACACAATCCACGATAATGACAGGCGACTAGCTGATGGCAGCAGTACATGGAAGCATCACAAAGGTTTAATAATAAACAGAAGAAGCCGACGGCACCTTAAAGAAATATATTCAGGGGGAACATTCGTAGAACATGCTGGCGCCAAATTCGTTATTTATGGGCCGGACGGCCAGCAAACCCCAATTGTCTCTAGCACCGACTGGAAGCTAGTTGAGGACGCGATTAAAAAGCTGAATGCAGCCATGGATGAGGTGTTTGAAAACACTCCTACGCTGCAGGCAGCAGAAGCTTGGCTGGAAGATGCATTGCGTTCGGCAGAAAACAGCGCTCAAGAAACGATACGACAAGACTATCTGGGTGCATTAAGTAATCTAGCTGACATTAGGGAATCACGCTTAACTCTGCTCAACCGAACCGCGAAGCTACGCGATGAACTCGCTGAAACGTGCGACCTGGTCGATTATCATGATTTTGCTAAACTCGCTTCTGGCCAAATCGATCCCAACGCATCGAATCTATCCCGCGCCTTTGGTCGACTTCGTGAGCGAAAAGCCGCTCTATGTGTCGAGCGACACGGAAAGAATTATTACCCGGCCATTCAGATCGACCGCAAAAGTCTCACTATCTACCCGGAAATCCCTGCCCTACTCCAAGATGCTCATAAGCAGGACTATACGGATTGGGATATTCTAGAGTGGTTAGCTAGTGATCAGGTATTACAAGACATTTCAGAGTTTCCCGGCAAACCGATTGAGTACGCCTCACCGGATGATTTACTAGAAAGCTTATCTGGTTTGGAGGCCCCTTCTGTAAACGACACCTCCTATATCCCCATCGAGTTACTTCATACCGGGCAGTCTGAATTGTTCCGAACACTGCGTCAACAATGGCTAGGTAATCCATAGATGCAATGGCCTGAAAAAACGTGGAAGACGGGATTAACATTGTATCGTGTCTATCCAAAGGCTTATCCCATTAATAGTTTTAACCCTAATACAAGTGTGAACCCTGGCGATGTCCATGCAGGGGGGCGTTTTCACCCGATCGAGGACGCAAAGGGGAATCGGATACCAACAGTATACCTCGCCGATCACCCTCTAGCGGCACTGGCTGAAACACTACTGCGTGACCCGAAAAAGGGAACTACAGTTAAGAAAAAAGACATTTTTGCGAATGGGTTGGCGCCAGTGCAGGTTACACATGACCTTCGTTTGGTAGATTTAGGGCACAGCTCACTTAACTCCGGCTATGACGAACTGATTGGAAAGGGCAGTGATGTCTACTCCGCAACCCGGATTTTGGCAGCGAGCATTCATGCTAGAGAGACATGGGCCCACGGTATTTATTGGAATGGTAAGCAACTCGGTGTCCAAGGCATGAAGTGTATGGCGCTCTTTGGTGATCGTATTGATAAATTGGCTATTGAGGTACTCGACAAATTCTCGTTGCACGAAGGTGATGGTCTAGAGTACCTACGTGATGGGGCCGCTACGCGAGGATTCACACTGCCAGAGAGCTTGCTGTAGTGGCAACTAATCTAGTATCCGCAAGTCCGGAAGCACTTATTGTTCCGCTAGAAAGCAAAACCCAGGGGGGGGGAAACCTGGATGGTAGCCATGGACGATTTCGAGTTGATTCATCGTTTCCACGAATGATTCGCGCTAATAATGACCTGGAAGCCATGCACTTTCCTAATAACATCTACCATTACATATATATTTTTAGTTATTAAAAACGTGCGGCTTCTTTAAAACGTTATAAGCTCAATCAAAAGGAAAAGTAAGCATGAATAAAATAATCTTATGTTTTTTAGGACTATTCACCTTAAATGTAAACGCCAGTGATGTGTTAGATATGGATAAAGCGGTGAGGGACGGAGATATAAATACTGTTTCGTCTCTGTTAAAAAAAGGAATCAGCCCTAGTGTGGTGATTAATGAAGGGACAAATGCCACATGGAAACATTCACCCTTAATTCTTGCTGTTAAGTCTAAAAATACTGAGCTGGTTAAGCTACTAATAAAGAGTGGAGCAGATGTTAACTATGTTAATGTTGGTAGCGCATCGGCACTCAAAGAAGCGGCATTAAGTGATAACGATGTCATTGCCTCTTTACTTATAACGGCTAAGGCTGATGTAAATTTTGTAGACGAAAATGAAGTCCCAATATTATTTTGGGCTGTATCCAAAAAAAGTAAAAAAGTCATACCTTTATTGATTAAATCTGGAGCAGATCCAGATAAACCATTTAATTCAATGTTTTATGGTAAGCACTCGGTTAAAGAATATTTCTCACAAGATGGCAAGTCTGATCCAACAGTTTTAAAACTGCTTAATTAACATTTATAACCCGCTTGGTCATGTTCAAACCCTAGAAACGACAGTTGAGAGTGAAATGAGAGCAAGAATTAAGGTAGGTATACTCCTTGCAATATCGTTGCTATTAATAGGTTGTGACTTCGATTCTTTACGATCATTTAATGGCGAAAAAGACTCACCAATTAAGAATGAAATGATTTTTATCAAGGCTGGCTGTTACAAAAATTCACTTGCTTTCGTAATGGAATCATCACTTGCTGGTAAGGAAGATGTTTGTGTAGAAGATTTTTATATCAATAAATATGAAATTACTTCTGGCGAATGGAATCAAGTCATGACGAAAAAAATAGATTATGGCAATAGATTTCCTGCAAACAGAGTTACATTGGATGAAATCAATCAATATATTAAAATGATCAATAAGAATTCCAATTATAAGTATAGATTGCCAACAAGCGCCGAATGGGAATTTGCCTGCCGAGCAGGGGAAAACGGGCGCTACGAAATACCTCAAAAAGAAGAATTAACGAAATTTGCATGGACAGAAGCTAATAGCAAAAGTAAATTGCACAAAGTTGGCGCCTTAAATCCCAATGAATTGGGTTTATACGACATGATAGGAAATGTACAGGAAGTCGTTTCTGATACCACACCATTAGACGATCATATCACTAGAGGTGGAGCCGTCTTACATTTTTCATCATTAAGTAATTGTATTGTACGAGGTGATGAAATTTATGGCGATGAGAAAAGCTGGATTATTGGGTTCCGCCTAGCAAGTGACGGGTAACCCCTCCACTTTAAACCGAAGTTAAAAGTAGAAGGTACGGCTAACGCCAATTTTTTGCTTTGGAGTTATGCCCCTGAACCAAGCGCTGTGCAACTAAGAGAATTGGGTCGTCGTTTAACAAACCAGTTTCTCCATTTTTCTTGCCACTATTTCCAATGTCTTTATAGAGTTATTGCAATAAATTGAACATATTTTTAAGTGCGTTTAGGCTTTTCTCGCCCTTTTTTAGAAGGGCTGGAAGCACCTGTTTTACCTGATGCACGCAGTTTCTTTTGATGTCTCTCTTGCGCTTTTTTGACTATGGGTGAGAATTTCTGGCGTTTTGGTTTTTCCATGCCGCCAGTTTGATAGAGGCTGCGTATATCGCTTTCGGACAGCTCTATCCACTGGCCGACACGCACGTGGGATGGAATAAAAATACTGCCAAAGCGCACGCGCTTTAAACGGCTTACACGTACCTCTTGCGATTCCCATAGGCGGCGTACTTCGCGGTTGCGCCCTTCCATAACCACGCAATAAAACCAGGCGTTACTGTGACGCTCTTCTTCGTTGTTACCGGGTTGAACATCGGTGAATTTGGCTAGGCCATCTTCTAGCATAATGCCGTCACGTAGGCGTTGCATCATGTCTTTATCGACTTCCCCTTGTATACGCACTAGATATTCACGGTCTATTTGCGAGGACGGGTGCATAAGTGTATTGGCCAGTTCGCCGTCATTGGTAAATAGCAATAATCCGCTGGTATTAAAATCTAAACGGCCAACAGATATCCAACGGCCATTTTTAAGGCGCGGTAGATTTTCATATACGGTACGACGACCTTCAGGGTCTGATTTTGAACATATTTCCCCTTCGCGTTTGTTGTATAAAATAACGCGCGTACGTTCTGCGGTTTTGCTTGTGGATCGAATTTTTTTACCGTCAAATTCAATTTTGTCCGTTTCGGTTACGCGATCACCAAGCTTGGCTACATGGCCATTGACTTTTACTTTTCCTAAGGCAATGTATTTTTCCATTTCACGGCGGGACCCCATGCCAGCACGGGCCAATACTTTTTGTAATTTTTCGGTATTATCCTGATGCCTGGACGCTTCGCTCTCAGGTAGGTTGTCTTCGGGTTTATCCTGCTCAGTCATGTATTTTTTCTTCGCTGTTATCGTGTTCTGTTTCTGGGTCGATGGAGTCAAAAAGGCTTGAGGTACCGCTGGCTTCGGTTTTGTCTAGGTCAAGATTTTCTGTATCGTTATCTGCCGCAGCAATATTTTCCGCAGCAATGTTGTCTGTATTCTCTTTCTCTTGGCCAGGTTCTTCCGCTTCTTGAGTGTGCAGTTCTATTTCGGCTTCCGTAGCGGCTTGCTGCGGCTTATCGTTTTCATTGCTCTGCAATGGGTTTTCTTCGATAACGGTTACGGGGCTATCGTCAGCCAAAGCCTGTTCGTCTGTCTCTTTTTCTACGTGTTCGGATATAGGCTCTTCTGTTGTTGCTGGGCCAGGCTGATTATCTATATCCCTATTTAAGCCTTCTGCTTCAGCGCTTTCAACCGTTTCACTTTCGGCATGTTCAGTTTGTTCTGTTGGGGCCTCAGATTCATCAAAGTCTAAGGTTTCATTTAATCCGTCGATATCTTTTAATTCACTGAGTGTGGGCAGTTCTTCTAGGCTTTTTAAATTAAAATAGTCGAGAAATTGTTTGGTGGTTGCGTATAATGCAGGGCGTCCAGGCACATCTCGATGCCCAACTACTTTCACCCATTCCCTTTCTATGAGTGTTTTAATAATGTGAGAGCTAACCGCAACGCCACGAACATTTTCAATATCGCTCCGTGTAAGTGGTTGACGGTAAGCAACCAATGCTAAGGTTTCCAATAGCGCACGAGAATATTTTTGCGGTTTTTCGTCCCACAGGTGATTAACCCAGGAGGCCAGGTCTTCACACACTTGAAAGCGCCAACCGGAGGCAATTTCAATTAGGTTAAACCCACGGCCTTCACAGTCTTCTTGCACGACAGCTAGAGCAGCTAGAATATCTTCCTTTTCAGGCATCTCGCTCTCTTCAAATAAGCACTGCATTCTTTGCACGGTGAGCGGTTCGCCTGCGGCAAGAATGGCACCTTCGAGGATTTTCTTTAACTTGTCTTTGTCGTAGCTCATAGCTTTAATTTAATTTAATTTTTCAGTATTTGATATAGGAAATAGTTTTTCTGGTTTAGGTCGATTTGGCTTTTACATGAATCGGTCCAAAGGCTTCTGACTGAACAATTTCCACGAGTGACTCTTTAATAAGTTCCATAACCGCAAGAAAGGTAACCACAACCCCTAGGCGCCCCTCTTCGACTTTAAATAGGCTTACAAAGGGGACAAATTGACGACCATTAAGGTAGTCTAGTACTTGCCCCATGCGCTCCCGTGTGGAGAGTTTTTCTTTTTCAATATGGTGGCTGACAAACATATCTGCACGGCGTAAAACTTCCGATAGCGCGAGCAGGATTTCCTTCATGTCCACGTCTGGGTCTGGCCGCGTTAGGTTGCGGTCTGGCGCTTGGGCTTTGGCTATGTGCGTATCGCGGTGCATCCGTGGCAGCTCATCAATATCTTCCGCCGCCTGTTTGAAGCGCTCGTATTCCTGTAAACGACGAATAAGTACTGCTCGCGGATCTTCTTCGTCCTCTTCCTCTTCTTCGCTGGAACGGGGTAATAGCATACGGGATTTGATTTCAGCGAGCATGGCCGCCATCACGAGGTATTCTGCGGCTAGTTCGAAGTGCATGGAGTCCATCATTTCCACATAGGCAACATACTGTTTGGTAATTTCAGATACGTTGATTTCGAGAATATCGAGGTTTTGCTTTCGAATAAGGTATAGCAGTAGGTCTAACGGCCCTTCGAAGGCTTCTAGAATAACTTCCAGTGCATCGGGTGGAATATAGAGGTCTTTGGGAAGCTGTGTATAGGCTTTACCCTGGACAATGGCGAAGGGCATTTCTGCTTGAGAGGGGTGCGAGGCATCGTTTTCTCGGCTAGTTTGAGCTTTGCCTGATTCACTTTGCTTTTCATCTACGCCTTGTGCTTGTGGCGATAGTTTGAATTCTTCTCCATCCGACGTGCGCTCTTGACTGCTTTCGATACTGTCGGCACTGTCACCAACCACAGTGTCCAGTTCCCGACCTTCTACCAGCTCTTGCTTTAAGTCTTGAGCGTTTTCTACGGGTTCAACTTCGGCCAATGGGTCGCCTCACCTTACTATTTAGGATAACTCGCCCTCGCCCATGCTTAAGTGACTCGTGAGTTACTTTAGTTATAAATGACTTAAGCCACTTGATGAAGAGGAGTTTAGTGCCATTCGGAAAACCGAGCATTATACCGATACCTTTGCCCACCCCAAAACAACTTCTTTCATTTAGGGCGTCGAATTATGCGGCTAAAGCCAATTTTTCTCGTATTCCCTAACATTTGCAGCCACTAAACACCTCCATTTTAAACTTTTTCGGTTAAAACCTCTTAACTTTAAGCCTCTTAGCTTTAAACACCCTAGTTTTCGAAATCTGTCGCGTCACCACAGCCATACCGGGTAACTAAGGGCTCATCGCCGGTTAAATCAACAACGGTGGTCGGTTCCAAGCCACAAAAACCGCCGTCTATAACCAGTTCCAACTGGTGTTCCAGTGTATCGCGGATGTCGTAAGGGTCGGTCAGGGGAACTGTCTCTTCGGGTAAGATAAGTGAGCTGGTCATCAAGGGCTCACCCAGTTCCTCTAATAGCGCTAAGACAATGAGGTTATTTGGCACTCTCAGACCAAGTGTTTTGCGTTTAGGGTGCTTTAAACGCCTGGGCACTTCTGAGGTGGCATTCAAAATAAAGGTGTAAGGGCCGGGAGTATGCGTTTTTATCAGCCGAAAAGCAGCATTATCAACACGGGCATAGTTCGCTAGTTCGGATAGATCTCGGCATACCAAGGTAAAGTTATGGGATTTATCCAATTGACGAATAGCTCGGATACGATCTAAAGCAAATTTATCCCCAATATGACAGCCCAGGGCATAGGCAGAGTCTGTAGGATAAGCGATTAACCCCCCCTTTTGGACGATGTCCGCAGCTTGTTTGATAAGCCGTGACTGCGGGTTTTCTGGGTGGATGGTAAAAAACTGCGCCATTGTAGATACCCTTGTTCTATCGACTAGGTTAGTATTTTTTATTGGGGTTTGTGGTTTTCGCAAACCTTTCGGTATTGAGATAATTTAACTCTGCCAATGCTAATCAGGTTCATTCTAGCGGTTGACGAAAGAGAGTGGTAAAAACTTTCTTTGTATTTCGTCACCGCCCTCACCATTCGCCCCAAATTGGTTCAATCGAACGAGGCATCTCACCAAATTGCCCTAATTCTTGCCAAGCTTGCCCCGGCACATGAAAGTCGCTTCCACAGGAACCGCGCAGTTGGTATTTCGCTGCTATCTTTGCTAATTCTTCGGCTAAGCCCACGGGCTGCTTACCGCTGATCAATTCCAGCCCTTTGCCTCCCACGTCGGCAAAGTCACAGGCTAAGGCTCTCAATTTGGTTCGGGTCATTTTATATTTTGCCGGGTGAGCAAGCACGGCAACCCCTCCAGATTGGTTGATCCATTCAACGACATCTCCAATTTCTGGCCACATCTGTTTAATGTCCCCCGGTTTTCCGGCCCCTAGATAACGCTTAAAAGCTTGGTTGATATTGGCTACATAACCTTCCCTAACCAGATATTTGGCAAAGTGTGGCCGCCCAATTACGCCTTCTTCTCCATTTCCTTGCCGCTCATTGGCGGCAATACTCATGGCCCCCTCAAGGGCGCATCGAATACCCTGTTTTTCCAATCTGGCGGCGATATGTACGGCCCGATCGCGCCTAGTCTCTATCTGCTGATTCACGGCACGGTCTATAGCGGTCGATGTTAGCTCGATATTCAAACCAACGATATGCACCCCTCGCCCGCCCCACTGGCTTGAGAATTCAATACCGGGGATAAGCGTGAGCCCCTCTATACTGGCTTGGGCCTGAGCCCGCTGAACTCCGGCCAGAGTATCGTGGTCTGTAAGGGCAAGAGTTGTAACCTTTTGTGTTTTAGCTCTCGACACCAGCGCTTCAGGGCTTAAAATACCGTCAGATAGATTGCTGTGACAGTGTAAATCGAAAATTTGGGTCATAGAGTGTAGGCAGGGAGTCGTCATTTGTAGCACTGGCGAACGGTAACGGCATAGTCAATGCCACTTAAAGTATGTTAAAACACTCCCTCAGTGCAGGCTAGCTAATTCACATAGTCTATACAAAGTAACTCAAATTAGTAACCCAAATTAGTAACTGGATGGTAGTTGTAACTCAATGACTGAAACTAACGAAAAAAAAGAGAACCTCCTTCTTAACATCGCCCTTAATATTGCTATTCCCACCATAATATTGGTCAAATTTAGCGGAGAGGACCAGCTCGGTGTGAAATTGGGGCTGATAGTGGCCCTTTCCTTCCCGATCGCATATGGTATTTATGACTTTTTTAGAGCGAAAAAGGTTAACCCTTTCTCGGTGCTTGGGGTTGTGAGCGTTTTATTGACAGGGGGTATGAGCCTGTTGGAGGTTGAGCTAAAATACTTTGCGATTAAAGAGGCAACGATTCCTGCAATACTCGGTTTGGCAACTATTATTTCGCTAAAAACACCCTATCCACTTATAGGGAAATTGATCTTTAACGATAAGCTCATTCAAATGGATAAGGTCAAAAAAGCATTGGAGGAAAATAATGGCGAGCGAGCCTTTGAGAAGATTCTAATCAACGCAACCTATATGATCGCGGGGTCCTTCTTTCTCTCCGCTACACTCAATTATATTTTGGCAAAGGTCATTTTAGTCAGCCAACCCGGTACCGAGGCATTTAACGCCGAGCTAGGTAAAATGACCGCGCTTAGCTACCCTGTTATTACTATTCCAGCACTTATCATTTTGCTTGGCGCACTTTTTTACTTATTTCGCAGCATTACTAAGTTAACTCAGTTAAAATTCGAAGAGATTATGATCGATCCAGACGAGCATAAATCAGAACACTCAGGTAAGTCTCAGGAGCAAGATTAATTTATGCTTTACGCCATAATAAGTGAAGATGTTGAAAACAGCCTAGAAAAAAGACAGTCCGCTCGCCCATCGCATTTAGCTCGTTTGACTGTATTAAAAGATGAAGGCAGGCTTATTCTCGCCGGCCCTCACCCCGCAATCGACAATAACGCCCCTGGCGAAGCAGGTTTCACGGGCAGCTTAATTGTTGCAGAATTCAACTCTTTAGAAGATGCCCAAATGTGGGCCGATAAAGACCCTTATATTGAGGCGGGTGTTTACCAAAAAGTGACCGTAAAACCCTTTAAGAAGGTTTTACCTTAGCTTTTAATTTACACTAGGTTACTAAGTTTTTTGACAATAACATATGATTACTTATTAGGCTTACCATGTTCAACCTTAAACACCTCTCACGCCCGAAGGCAAGACAAGCAGCGTTGTTATTCACGATTACATTTTTATCTGCTTTTTTCACTTGCTCGGTAGCACTCTCCCAAGAAAGCGAGAAAAAATACATTTCTGATATGCTGTTTGTGCCCTTGCGTAGTGGACAAGGAAACGAGTTCCGAATTATTCACAGGGGTCTAAAAAGCGGCACGGAACTAGAGGTTATAGGCTTGAGTGAAGACGGGGCTTGGTCAAATGTAAAATTAAGCGACGGTAAGGAGGGTTGGATTCCTAACCAATATTTGATGGATTCTCAATCTGCCCGTACACTACTAGCCCAGTCTTTAACTAAAACCACTGCACTTAAAAAAAGCATTGCATTGTTAAAAAATAAAAACCAAACACTAAGCCGCTCTCAAACTATGTTAACCAAACAACTCAATAGCAGCGGTAACAATAATTCGAGCTTACAGGAACAATACGATAGGTTAAAAAAATTGTCAGCCAATGCGGTTGAGCTAGATGATCGCTATCGTGACCTGTTAGAAAAACATGAGATAATGCAAGCAGAGAACGAAATTCTCACGGTTGAGAACGACACACTAAAAAATGATCGCAGTAAAAACTTTATGTTTTATGGTGCAGGGTTACTTATTTTAGGAATGATATTATCGTCCATTCTACCTATGTTAAAACCCAAAAAACGCTATTCTGAATGGTCTTAATACTTTCAGCCTATATAGCATGTAATATTTAAAGCAGGATACATTGCTTTCTGACAGCCGGTTATTCATTACCGGCTTTACGCTAACCTCGTTAATACCAACTGGAACCAATTATGGCAAAACGTATTTTTTTAGTATTTTCTCTTTTCACCTGTTTAGTTCTTTCTGCAACTGGACATACACACGAAAAAAAAGAATCGACTATCAAGGTAGTGCTAGAAACTGACCTTGGGAAAATCACGGCAGAACTCTACTCAAAGAAAGCGCCAATTACGGTTGAAAACTTTCTAAAGTATGTCGATAGTGGCTTTTACAATGGGACCATTTTCCACCGTGTTATTCCAGGCTTTATGGCTCAGGGAGGAGGCTATACATTTGATTTTCAGCGTAAGGAGGCGCTCGCGCCAATAAAAAACGAATCAGATAAGGACCTTAAAAACATAGTTGGGACGCTTTCAATGGCCCGCCTTAACGACCCAGATAGCGCAACGGCTCAATTTTTTATTAATGTAAACGATAACGAATCTCTTGACCGCAAGAAAAAGCGCGCTGGCTATGCCGTCTTTGGCAAAGTCATTGAAGGTTACGATGTGGTTAAAAAAATAGAAAAGGAACCTCGTGGCATACACAGAGCTTTCTCAGACGCACCAAACTACCCTGTGCGAATAGTAAAAGCATACCGTTTAGACGCTCCGGCAAAAAAATAGCGCGCAGAGGTATAGAGCAACTCGAATGTCTATCAAACTGAGTATTAACTTAAATAAAATCGCCCTTATACGAAATTCCCGTGACGGTAATTTTCCAAGCGTTGCTGAATACGGAAAACGTGCCTTAACGGCGGGCGCCCAGGGACTGACCGTACACCCCCGCCCAGACCAACGCCATATTCGTCCAGAAGATGTAGCGGAACTGGCCAATTTGACCAGCACCCTATCGGGTGTTGAATTCAATATAGAGGGCAACCCGTTCGCTTCAGTAGTAGGGAGTTACCCTGGACTTATGGCCTTAGCGAGACAGGCCCTGCCAGACCAGTGTACTCTCGTCCCAGATAGCGATAGCCAAAAAACGTCTGACCATGGGTTTGATTTGAAAACCTCTGGAGACTCTCTCCTGCCTCTTATCGAACAGCTAAAAAGCCATTCCATTCGGGTGAGTTTATTTATGGACCCGGATAAAGAGCAAATTCAATTGGCTAAAGATATTGGGGCCGACCGTATTGAGCTTTACACAGGTCCTTTCGCCTGGGCCTACGAACACTCTATAGAGGATGGTCAAAGACACTTCCAACAACACAAACAAGCAGCAGAATTCGCCATTAACCTCGGCCTTGGAATTAATGCCGGGCACGATTTGAACCTAAAGAATATGACTCTATATAGGCAATTACCCGGTTTGCAGGAGGTCTCAATTGGGCACGCTCTTACGGTAGATGCGTTGAATATGGGGCTTTCTCCGGCTGTTGAAGCCTACTGTAACTTACTTTCGGATGACGTATTTTGAATGAGCTTATTTTGAATAGCCTAGCTTCAGATAATAAGTGCAATTAAAAACCTAGAATTGCGTTTATTGATCACAATATACAACACTTACTGTCATATCTCGGTCTAAAAGAATGCAAAGTTCCTCTGATGAATATATCAAACGCAAACGCTTTCTAAGCAAAATACTGACAATTTTTGGACGAAAACCTGTACTGGAAGCTCTACAAGACAATTCGATTGAGATTTATCGCCTTCATCTAGCAGATTCAAATAAAACCGCCCCTATTATCAACGATATAGTGGATAGTGCGGCAAAACGCGGTATCGATGTGCTTTATCACGACAAAAAGTCACTTTCCCGCATATCTAAAAATGGTAAGCAAGACCAAGGGGTTGCGTTGGATTTAATGTTAAAAGGCTTTAGCGATTATCGGGACTATTTATCCGCCCCTAACGACAATTTCGAGTTTATCGCACTGGACAATATTACCAATCCGTCCAATTTAGGTATGATTATTCGCTCAGTTTGCGCCTCTCCGGCGACGGGTTTAATCATCCCAAATACGGGCTCGGCTAAGCTCGACTCTCTGGTAATTAAGGCCAGTGCAGGCACTTTATTTAAAGCGCGTATTCTGCGCTGTGACAGCCTACAGGAATGCTTAAGTACCTTTAAATCAAGAGGTTCCGAGGTATTCGGCTTGGATGTTGCCGCACAGAAACGGCCTAAAAGCATAAGCAGTAACGGCAAAAAAATATTTGTTATGGGGAATGAAACCGAAGGGCTTTCTCGCGCTACTCACTCTCTTTGTACTGGCTATTTAAGAATCCCTATGCACAATAATGTTGAATCACTCAATGTTGCCGTAACAGCTAGCTTAATCTGTTTTAGAAATTCACTTTAGCGCTTTTCTACGGTTGCATACCTGGAAGATTGGCTTGCACTATTTTCGGTTTAAGAAAGCCAATCTCGGAAATTGGCTTCAACTGCATAAATTTCCGCTCAATTCTGTCAATTCCAACACTTTTTTTAAACTGTTCTAAGATCAATTTTTCATCAAATATCCGTTTACTTTAACCTTTCGATATTTCGAACAGGCCGAGGCGCAAGTATCAATAATATGTCGCAATTTAGTTCTTTTTGAACAAACCGGCTAACTCTTTCATTTTGCTTAATTTTTAGGCGCAAAGAGCGTTTTTGTGACATGCATCACACTTTTATATAATCTAATAAGACTAAAAAATAGCTTTTATTATCTCAATTCGTTGTTAAAGGGCTTTTTTTCAACCCGTTGACGTATTCAGTAAACGATTGATATTTTGAACACCGCTTTACACGTTGATCAAAAAACGCTCCCGTTTACGAACCGAGTTGAACCTAAAAATGAAAACAGATATTCAACAACGACGAAGCCAAGCGAGATTGATCGGTCACCTTATCCAAACACCCCAAGGGTAATACCAATGTTTACAAGATTTAATCGACCGACGTTAATTCTGTCAGCACTATCGCTCTTCGGCTTCGCGGCACACTCGCAAGCCTATGATTGCTCTAGCGCACAACAATATTCTAACGGCAGCGCCTACGCTACTGGAGACACCGTTCAGAACAACAGCAATGCCTACACCTGCATCGTAGGTGGTTGGTGTTCAACAGGTGGATCTTATGAACCAGGCGTAGGCTGGGCTTCAAGTTCCGCTTGGACTGACGAAGGTGCCTGCTCAGGTTCAGGCAGTTCATCTAGTTCCAGTTCATCCAGCTCTAGCTCGTCCAGTTCCAGTTCATCTAGCTCTAGCTCATCCAGTTCCAGTTCATCCAGCTCTAGCTCGTCTAGTTCTAGTTCGTCTGGTGGCGCTGATGGTCCTACCCCAAACAAACCTTATATCGACTGGATGCCAGACCCCACATCAACCACCTTTAATGTTACTTGGAATATGTGGTCAGGTGAAAATGGCGGCTCTTATAAAATCCTAGATAATGGAACGGTTGTTCACGAAGCGGCGGTTGTATCGAATACACCACAAGCTCAAAACGCAACGGCTAGTATTACCGTTGGCGCGGTAGGCAGTCGCACTCTTATTGTGAGCCTATGTAACGGTAGCGTATGTACGGATTCCGATCCTAAAGTCCTGAATGTTACTGACCCTAATGGTTCCAGTTCATCTAGCTCTAGTTCATCTAGCTCTAGTTCATCTAGCTCTAGTTCGTCTAGCTCTAGTTCATCTAGCTCTAGTTCGTCTAGCTCTAGTTCGTCTAGCTCTAGTTCATCTAGCTCTAGTTCGTCTAGCTCTAGTTCGTCTGGTGGTGCGGATGGCCCAACCCCAGCCAAACCTAATATCGCCTGGATGCCAGACCCTACAGCAATCACTTTTGATGTCACCTGGAATATGTGGTCAGGTGAAAATGGCAGCTCTTATAAAGTCCTAGATAATGGAACGGTTGTTCACGAAGCAGCAGTTGTATCGAGTACACCACAGGCTCAAGCTGCGACCATGTCCATTACTGTTGCCGCTGTAGGTAGTCGCACTCTTATCGTGAGTCTATGTAACGGTAGTGTATGTACGGATTCCGATCCTAAAGTCTTGAACGTTACTGACCCTAACGCTCCTGACCCCGATCCCAATACTGATCCTGACCCCGACACAACTGCATCACCATGGGATTACCTCAGTAATGCAGACTGGTTAACTCGTAAAGCTAATGGTATGGGTGGTTCGAACATTCCTTACAACAATACGACCAATAAAATGGTTGGAGCCTACTTTGTTGAATGGGGCGTATATGGTCGCGCGTTCTTCCCTAAACAAATTCCAGTAGAAAACTTAACGCATATTTTCTACGGTTTCATTCCAGTATGTGGTCCTAACGAGTCATTACAATCAGATAACCTTGCAGGCTACACAGTATTAGTAGCTCAATGTGAAGGTAAGCAAGACTACGAAGTGGTTATTCACGATTCCTTTGCAGCACTTGAGAAAGGCGATATGGATAGCACAGGTCAATGGGACGACGGAGTAAGCGGTTTATTTGCAGAAATGTACCGTATTAAAATGACTTACCCACACGTTAAGATCTTACCTTCAGTAGGTGGCTGGAGTCTCTCTGATCCACTCTACACGGTCGGAACTGATCCAGCAGCACGCGCTACTTTTATTACCTCTATCGTAGCCCTCATCAAAAAATATGACTTCTTTGATGGCGTAGATATCGACTGGGAATTCCCTGGTGGTGGCGGTGCAAACCCTGCTCTAGGAACAGCCGCTGATGGAGACGGCTTTGCTACTCTTATGATTGAACTACGCGCGGCTCTTGATGATCTTGCATTAGAAACTGGCCGTACTTACGAGCTGACCGCAGCGGTTAACGCGGCTGTTTCAAAAATCAGCAAAATCAACTGGGAGCAAGCTGCACCAGCAATGGATTACATCAACCTAATGAGCTACGACTACTATGGTACCTGGAACAACATATACGGTCACCAAACAGGTATCTACGAGACTGAAGGTCTAGCCACAACAATTGCGGGTAATAACCTTAACGATACCGTAAACCACATGCTCTCTCGTAATGTTCCAGCAGGAAAAATGTCTGTGGGCGTAGCAATGTATGGTCGTGGATGGCAGGGTATCCAAGGTGGCGACGCCAACGGTCCATTTGATGGCACAGCGACTGGTGGCGGTCCATTAACGGGCACTTCAAACGACGGTGTATGGGAACAAGGCATTATCGACTACAAGGCGGCTGAAACTAACATGATGGGCGGTAAAAACGGTACCGGTATCAACGGTTACTCGGTAATCTACGATGACGATGCCGACGCAACCTACTTGTGGAACCCAACAACAGGTACCTTTATCAGCCTAGATAGCGAGCGCACAGTTGAGGCAAAAGGCGCTTACGTTAATACGCATAACCTAGGAGGTGTATTCGCCTGGGAAATCGATTCAGATAACGGCACTATCCTTAACGCGATGCATTCAGGGTTGGGACATACTCAACAATAATTCCTGAAGCATCTCTACCCCAAAGCCCCGTGTCTAGCACGGGGCTTTTTTGGTTGTGTACACAATATTTGTAAGCAGTTGTAGGTAGAGCGAATCATAAGAATCCCTTAACAACCTCAACAACAAATTGTGGTGATGACGAAGGCAAAAAAGTAATTCGACACCATGATAGTAGAGGCGTATATCTTGTGTGGTCACGGGAGAGGGTTCATTTGCTTTAATTCCTCTGTGCAATCTATTTATTTGGAAGATCAAAAGCAAATTGAGGTGGCAATGGGTATTGTGGTGAATTATACAGACAGCAATGGTTTCGTTACGGAAATTCTCCAAGATTTTTGGACTGGCCCTATTGGTGAGTTAAGAGTTTCGGCTACAGTGTGCAACATATATGCACGCTACATTATCCTAAAAGAGCCTTGCACGAAGACAAACCAGGTGTTCGAGACAAACCGACTTCTCGACATATTTTTTTAAGGCTATAAACCGTTCCAACAAAACGTTTAAACTTACTTTCGAAGTGTTGGCACATATATACCCAATGCTTTGGCTCAATCTCTAAACGGGATAAAATAGGGGGAAGGTTTGACGGGATCACACCACGCTTATCCTCACGAATATGTCGCCCAGTCCAGTCTACTAGTTCAAGATAGTCATTAAGTTTAAACGGCAAACCTGCTGGCATCCCCTTCCTTAGATGACCAACAAAGGGAAATAGGTGTGAAGGTTGTTGCGCAAGCGGATTACCCCAATATTGTAGTAATGTTTTGTGAAAGTAATTGCCAAAATTTTAGGAGGGAGTGTGTTTTTACTTTTCCTTACATTTTGGATATGTCTAAGATTTCTTCACTGATTTCAAATGCTTCAGTTCTAAGTCCCGCTTTTTTGCCCTCTTTCTCTAAGGATTCTTTAGTCGCACGCAGATAGATAATGTCGTTGTTTGCAACTATTGCTTCATCGCTTTCTTCATCATTACTTTCTATTATTTCAAGTAGCTTTTGTTCACGATCACACAGAGAACGCCAATAAACATTAAAAGTGGCTTCGTTAAGGTTGATTGTAACTTCTCTCATAAATTACGCCTTTTTCTTTTTAAATACTTTCTGACAATGAACTGCTATCTCTTCAAGTTTTCCCGCATAAGTATGTACAGGCATATTCCTGCGTGGACACACAAAATAATGCCCCTTTTTGTTAGGGTCTGTATCTTTTTTCAGATATAACCCTGTTGGTAGTTGGGTGTCTACTTTAATTTCCCAAACCCAACCACTTAATTCTGATTTTTCTAGACCGTCCTTGTTATATAAGCTAACACCTTTTCCGTCAGCAACAATCATTTTGATGCCGTTTAGTTCTCTGATTGTTATTTCACCCGACCGTAACTTCGACATTTGTGGGGAAGTAGAATTACCCACCCGATATAAGTCTTCCTGTGATATATAGAGTTTTTCATTATTCGCCATTGTTTGTACGTGTCTCCGATGTGGTAAAAGCAATAATAAGATTCTATGATCATCTTAGTGCTTAGAAAGGTCGAATATATCACAGTAAAAAAAGAAGTCGTAGTGTCAACACACACAAAATAAGGATATTTAGAAATTATTTTTTTGATGTTAGATTAGGTGACAAAACCGTCGAAATTTTGCACTTACTATCGAGCCGAAAATAATCAGTACCACTGTGTAATCATTTCTATTATAATGACGCGATGAAATATGATGCCAGAAAGCTCACGGTTATTTTCTCAGTGCTTTACGCTTTTGTTCAGCAATTTTGGTATTCGTCGAGAATTGCCCGCGTTTTTTTTCTACTCTTTTTTTGGCTTCTTGTACGGCTTTTCTTACATCAGGGTAATTTGTCATTTTTTTGTTCCTTCTCTGCTCGTTTTGAACGTAAATCATCTTTATAACCAGACTTCAATACGGTTGGCTCTTCTGTGCTGTTCTGCACACCTTCCTCATGTCTTTTCTCGATATCAGGTTTGGCCTTGTCGAGTCTTTGTCTTGCTCTTTTTAATGCATCTTGTATGTCTGTATCCATCGGTTTGACCTTAGCTTCATTACACAATAATCTGGCAAGGATGGCTTATGAGTATTACTAACGTACTCATAACCAAACGAACAGTAATGAGCCCGACTCTCCGATGATGTGGGCTTCATGATTCTAATTTCATCCGCACCGAGCATAGCCGCGTACACTTGCGCTGCGTATGAAATAGCCTCAAATGCTTTTACTCCAAGCTTATCTTCTTTAAATGGGGTAGATTCGATTAAATCTATTTTTAGCCCTGTGTTATGACTGGTTGGTTCGCCATAGGAAAGGCTTACAAGCTTGTCACCTTGCTTAAAAGCTATATCGAACCGTTTAAATGATCTTTGGTAGCCTGGGTGCTCTGCAACCCAAAACCAATCGCTCCGTCTTTATGGTTCTATTTTTCTCCACGAATCAGCAATTACACAATCATTGTAACTGATAGGTTTTGCAATAAACTGCCCATAGCGTTGTCGAACATCTTTATAGAGTTCTGCTCTCAACCCAGCATAGAATGCTTTTACCTTATTAAAGTCCCCGTCAAACTCAGTTTCTCTTGCACTTCTCATATGTAATTCCTACTTAGCCCAGTACTAAATCTACAATAATTGCAGAAATGCTGTCAAACTGCCATCACTGATTTAACAAGTTATTATGGGTGATGTGATAGACGCTCCCCAGTGCAATCGGCGTCACAATGCGCCAAACTGAATCTGCATTAAAAACAATCCAGCTAACCTAGGAGCGTCCATCATCGCTAAACATAATCTAATCGCTATTGATTTAGCAAAAAATGTTTTTCAAGTTTGTGGTCTTTCTGCTCAGAATAAAGTGGTCTTTAACAAACGATTAAATAGAATCGATTTACTCGAATTTATCGCCAACCAATGTCCTGTAAAAATCGCAATGGAAGCCTGTTCAACCAGCCACTTAGGGAGACGGCTCTCAATTCAAAAACTCACGGGAGTTCGCTGTGTGGCTAATTTTACACTTACAAAAATTTTACGTTTATGTAACATTTAGTTGGAATAAACAAAAACCCCTTACGGCGTATACCGTATCCAATTTCCCACATAGCCTAGCGTGACCGAATCACGAATTGACGGTGCATATACATTAACGTTTAATGCCGTTGCAAGCCGCTGGGCCACACTGACGCAACGCAATTTAGCGGCAAAGCAAGACCATAGGTTTATATCCCGATTACCAAAACCATTCGCTCTTAATAAGTCGGCAAAGGCTTCTGGTGTCATATATTGCGTAAAGTTTTCCCCCCCAATCGTCACCTCTGGGAAAACATGTCGAGCAAACCCGTGAATAACAACAGCGTCTCGGTTGTTTTGTGTCAGGTTTGGGTTATTCAAATTATCATTATCAGAGGGTGAAAAATCAAAAATACGCTCATTATTGGGACCAGGCTCAATTTGAAGGTCAAAATTACTTGCCAGATTCGCTTCCACTGGCATGATTGCCACATCGCTTCCCCCCGCCGAACCAAGCATCCCCAGGTGCGCACCCGAAGCTAACAGTCCACCACCCACACCTGCGGCAGCCCCAATGGCTAAATTCAACGCTGTAGCTGAACTAAAAAACGGCTGTTTTGTGGCAAGCGAAGTCACCCCCGAAGCAGCAGCAGCACCTGCAATACCCCCAGTGAGGCCCGCACTCAATGCACCAGAAACTGTGACCATTCCACGACTTAATCCTTTCCCAAGGGCATAAGACATAGCAGAACGTCCGACCGCTCCGCCAACGCCTGCACCCACTGCACCACCGGCTAGTCCTGCGCCAATATCAATCATCGCTCTTTCGGCAGTGAATTTTTGCCCGCTCAGTCCTGCGGTTGTAGCATCGCCCGCAACTGAACCAACAGCACCAGCAACCGCTCCAACAGCCATCGAAGCCGCTATATCTGTACCCACAGCAACACCCAGTGCGCCCCCGGTAACAACCGTTGCTATTAGGCCAACTCCTATTCCTATACCGAGAGCTGCACCTTCCGACATATGCCCAGTAGGGTCGATGTTATCAATAGGATTCCCGTTGCCAAAAGCATAGCGATTGCTAAGCCCGTAGGTATCCATGGTCATAAATCGCATTAAATCGGGGTTATAAAAACGAGAACGCAAATATACTAACTCATTCTCTCTATCCATATATTCTTGCTTCCAGGAAAAACTCGTTGTGTCGGCCTGCTGCTCACCAGACTCTACGCCGTAAGCTTCATATTGCATTGGTGAAATCGTATTGCCGTCGTAAACACCTGCGGTCGAGCTATTCGCACCGAATAAAAATTTTTGATTATCGTCATCAGTTAAACATGCAAGTCGAGATTTACCCTGAAAAATATATTTTTGCCAATTTCCAGCACTCGCTTCTTCAGTATCGGAGGAAGACGTCGCTGAATTCACTAAATTCGCTGTACCATTATGATAATAGAAGGTTTCTGTATTCGACTTCAAAGCCCTTTGTGACAAAAGGCTGTCGGGGTTATAGGTATAATTGACTTCGTCCCCAGAAGGCTTAATAGTTGTTGATAATAATTTATCAAAAATATCGTAAGTATATTGATTCCCTTCAGCGTCTTCAGTGATTCGTCCGTTTACGTCGTATTTTATTCCCTGCGTCGTTAACTGATCAATTTTATTGTAAGTGTAATCAGTAGTAACGCCATCTACAGATTTAGACAAAACATTACTATTCGCATCATAAGAATAGGACGTACTCGTTTTTCTCTCTCCTCCCTGATAATCAATTTCCTCATTAATCACTTGATCAATACCATCAAACTCAAAGCTGGAAATAATGGACGTTTGACCTGTTTGTGAAGCGTAAATATTTTCTACACGGCTAAGACGGTTAGTAGGACCATAAGTGTAAGCACATGAAAATAAGGTATCGTTCTCCTCTTTTTTTGTTGCCGTATTGGTGCCTACACGACCAAAACCATCATAGGTTATCTTATAGTTTAGGTTGTCCTTTCCACTAATACTTGTCGAGACCAATACCCCTTTCAAGGCATTGGCTGTCCCATATTCGAAAGTCAGTTCACTACTTCCTATAACTTTCCCAACAATTTGACCTACCTCATTGTACGTCATGCTGGTACTAGAGCCTGAAAAGTCTTCGACTTTAACGAGCCGACCCTTTCCATCTATATACGATGTTTGGGTTTTTCCATCGGGGTAGGTAACGACATTAACTTGCCCATCAATGTGATAAGTGTATGAAAGAGTATCATCGCCACTGGTTATTTTATCAATTTTGTTATTTACGTCATAACGATAGTTGTACGCTAAATCCCCACTGGATATTGAGAATATATTTCCGTTATCGTCATATTGGTAATTGATTGCCGTACCATCGAAGCGTATATAACTCTTTTTCTTCCCATCCGGGTAATGGGCATAAGTCTCTGATTGACCAAGCGCATTAATATTACTTTGCAGCCGGTTGCAAGAATCATAAAAAGACTGCCCACTTTCATAACGGAAGGAAGAACCACCCAAATAATTCACATTTTTGGAAAACGAATAAACATTCCCAAAAAGATCGCGGTTAAACGCCTTAGTGGCTTCTACCTCTTTACTGTCAAACCCAGAAAATACAGCTTTGGATATTTTTCCATCTGCATCGTATTCTTTAGCGTACGACCTTAGCGTTGTACTGGTACTTGAACTCAAAGAAATACGATCAAGCTTCTGGCCTGTTATTTGGCTGATACCGTTGTAGATAAAAGACTGATTCAAATAATAATCTATATTTTTATCATCGGGGTTGGCATACTTTTTATGTAGGGATATCCGCCCCATATTGTCTTTTATTTGCTGCTCTTGCTGTACACCATTTATTGATGTAATGGTCGTTTGTTCCGCATCGTTGTATGCAATAGTGGTAACATTCTGGTGTGGATCGGATTTTGAAATCTGGCGACCCATCGCGTCGTACTGATAGTCCGTTGTCAACCCAAGAATACCTGCTGAGGACTCAACAAACCCCAATCCATTGTAAACATTCTGACCTACAACTCTATTAATACCACCGCTACCATCACCGTTATCCATTAGCTTTATTTCACGCCCCAAACCATCACAATAGACTTCTGTGATATAACCCGAGGGTATTGTGATTTGTATACGATTAGAACCACTTGCCTGATAACAATCGTAATGTGTGGTTTCCGTATTTCCCAATGGGTCGGTAGTTGAGGTAGGTCTCGAAAATGCATCATACGAAAACTTCGTGGTTTGCTGTACCGGGTTTGTGCTTTCTAAAAGAATAAGACCTGGGTAACTAACGTCATAAATATTCGACGAAGTATTATCCAGTGCATCCGTTTTAGTCACCGTTAGTTTGTGGTCAGTAGAATTGTATAAATACGCATAACTCGTATTCGTTGACTGTAGATCTGAATTTGGGTTTTCTGCCCCAGCACTCCAAGAGAGCGCGTCAGAAAGCACTCGTCCGTACTCATCATAGCTAAACGCATGATTTTTCCACGGACTCCAATTATCATCACTGGAATTTCTAGAAACCAAAACCTTTGTGGCAATATTTTTTTCGTCACGAGTTAAGGTAAATGTTGTCTGCTGCTCATAATCTGATATAACATCTTGAGTAATGCTACTTGCGGGCATTTCACCTCCCCAGGTAGCGATTACATATGTATTTGTCGATAATGATTGACTGATATATTGTTCACTGCTGCTATCGTACATTCGGGTTTCGGCAGTTAAAGCATGGCCAAAGTTATTATAGCTATTTAAGGTTTTTCTTAAGGGGGAATAGGCATTCTTGCTGGGCAACCACGTCAATATTTCACTCGTAGTTGGCTTATTGTAATTTGTCGTACGTGCATGCCAATCCACACTGATTTCGTAAGTGTATTCAGTACGATAGCAATCTACTGACACTCGATTTTCATCTAATAGATATTCATCTTTATGTACCAATGAATGTAGGTAGTTGTAATTGTATGTTGTATAAGTAAGAATCTCCCCAGCCTCATCCAACTTTGACTCTGTAACGTCATAGGTGTAGCTAGTATTGTTGCTATCCATCAGCCCATCATCATCGTTAGATAATAAATAGCCCGCATTGTATCCCGTAAACGTATTCCCATTGGTATTCAAACCGTAAGCATAACGTTGGCTGGCCATAAAAACATTATTCATATCTAAATGGGTGAGAGTAGAAACTGCGGGAAAGGCACTCTCACCACCAGAGGATCTGTAAGCTAAAGATGTATACGTCAGGCGAGAATACAAACCCGTTGGATAAATAATTTGTTCAACAACCACTGAACCAGAAATTTCACCATAGCTCAATGATGTAGTATAACCAAGCTCATCAGTGATTAACTCAATGCCATTAGGAGAATAGCTTAATGATAGGCTTTTACTATTAGGCAACGACACTGTAATTTGATTTGGCGAATAATTGAAGGTAACTATTTGCCCATAACTATCTTGAATCTCGGTAATATAATTACCGTATACGCCCTGGAATTGATCGTTATACGAATAATAATTATAGTTCCCATAAAGGTCAGAAAACTCAAGCAACTTACCTGTACTATCAAAATAGCATTTCGAACCGTCTGATTCAGTATATTGATAACTATATTCGCCAGGCTTACCGCTGGGAAGCGGCTGAGCTGGGCTAATCACTTCAAATTTTATTCCGTGATTATTTACATAACGCAAGCCGGACTTATAATCAAACTCATCAGCCCAATTCAAATCAATTATATATGTGGTGCCACCGACAGAAAGTGTTTTATTTGGTACGACATAGGGAACGTTAAATGTCCAGCCATTGGGTAAGCCGAGTACTCCCTCAGCACCATTTATATAATGCAAATCAATACTTAAATTAATTGTTTCATTAATTCCTTTAAGATGAACAAGCGATTTACTCAAAGAAAATGACCCTGTATTAGGATCGACATTTTCCTGTAACAATATCGATTGATTGAACGCCATCGACCCTTTATACGCACCCTGATCATTCATAATCGTAACCATGTTAGAATTAAAGTTATGTTAAAATTAAAGTTATGCTCGAATAAAAAAATAGGCCACCTTAAACAAATCCGCTATAGACATAGATTTGTATAAATGGCCCTTATTAAATTAATTTTGTCTATTTTCTCTTAGAAAGATCACTAATAGCATCTACATGATCATCATATAGTTCTTCCAAGTCATCACTGTATTTTTTATTTTTCTTATTGATGGTTTTAAGATCTTTTACTTTGACTAGCGATGCTAAGAATTCTTCCGTTAGTTTATCGGCGTCATCTTTCTGTTGATCCACCAATTGATTTAAAGAATTCAAAAATAACTCTTTATCGCTAAGCGATAAGGCCGATGTCGCACCAGGTGTAAATATGATATAAATTGGCCCCTGGTTATTCCAATCCACACTCGTTGCTGTTCCAGCCGAAGGTGATGTATTCACAGATGTTTTAGGCGAAAAGGAAGACAGTGTTATACCACTGCCTGTTGCCCACGTAGACTGAGTACTCCCGCTCCAAGAGGTTCCTGGTGCAGCGTAACTCAAGTTCCAAGTTGAAGATTCAAAAGCGCACCACCCGCTCCCCTTGGCTTCAACATAACCAATCGAGCCACATGTAACACCTGCTGTTGATGCACTAAAGGTTACTGCACTGCCGGTATCATTCATACAATTTGTCGATACGGGCGTAAAAGTAAATGACACCGGACTTTGCGGCTTAACAGATAAATTCACACACCCATAGGTATTTGCTCCCTTTCCTGCATAGGCAAAACTTGTAAAAAATACAATGACAAAAAACAATGTTGATACGGATAATAAATAATTTTTCATTTGTGTTTCCTTATATCATTTCTTTTATGGGTTTAACTATTATAGGTTTAACTATTATGGATTTAACTATAAATTTAAAGGCGTTTAAATTTTAAAGCGTTAGAGAAATAGGTTTTATTTTTAATCATTATTTCCTAAGTGATTTATATCTTCTCTCACGCATAAATAATGGTGTGTTAACACATCGCCGGACACTCATTTAGATATTTTTCTGTGCTATGTTCGTTTTTTCACCATCTAATAACTTATTTGTAAAGCAAATACAGTCGTAAATAGAATATACATTTACAGAAACCGGCCTATCGGTCTATTAATGATACTCTGCAACGGTGATTTTATTCCTAGATCCGCCCAATATTTAACCAGACATAGTCTCGCTAAATTTTCTTGAGGGACTGACAACAACCATTTAGTTCATTTGGCTAGAAATTTCCGATATCTTAATATATCGAATTTACTGGAATGCCTATCGTTTTTATCATTATTTCTATAGACGGCTGTTAATAAAAAAGCAATTACATACTTCATAAAGTACACAGTTATTACTTTTCTGGCGTCATATACTCTAATACTCGCCTGCTTTAGGCTTATAAAAAGTTGGCAATAAGATATGCAGTACGAGAGCAATTGATTCACAGGTGATCAACTATCAACCAAAGAACAAAGAAAATGATTTAGTCTGGTACGCTTAGGCTATACAGTGAAGGGTTACAACAATAACCTTGGAATTTTCGAGGAAATGAACGCAAGAGCCCTTAAAGAAAAGCTTAAGATGTATCGGCCTTACTATTATTTTTGCTCAGCCTAAGAAAACCTTAAAATAGATACCCGAGCAGGCACCTACACAAGCCGGCAAATAACAGCTCAGTAAATAACAGGTAAAAACTTTAATAAGAAAAAATCTATTGGAGGGACCCAACTCAGCCACACTCCGGCGCACAATTATACTACTACCGTTGCTCCCTTCCGGGCCTGGCGGGGTTTGCAGCGAACTGTCGCGGAGGAACCAAGTTGGGTACCATTGCAAGGAGTGATAGACCCCACTCCTAAGGGCTGGGCATTATGCCAATAATACCGACAAATGCAAGCGCTGAGGCTCTCTTGAAGACCGCTATAAACCTATTTACACAAAATCCGAACGGAGTTTACATGCTCGATGTTTTTAATCGCGTCAATTACGTCCCCACTTGGTTTCTCAGCTAAATCAAGAATATTGTAGGCCACGTCACCACGACTCTTATTCACCATATCCACAACGTTCACACTGTTGTCGGCAAATACGGATAGAACATTGCCTAAAATGCCAGAAACATTTTCATTGGTAAAGGTAATTCGACAGTGGTTATCTCCACGTGCCATTTCTGTCGCGGGGAAATTTACTGAATTCTTGATATTGCCGTTTTCTAAATAGTCACGAACTTGATTGACCGCCATCACAGCACAGTTTTCTTCCGCTTCAGCCGTACTCGCACCGATATGAGGAACCGCAATAACCTTTTTGTGGCCAATTAAACAAGGCTCAGGGAAGTCACAGACATACTGGCGCAAATTGCCCGCATTTAACACTTCCACTACAGCTTCTGCATCAACAATTGCATCACGAGCAAAATTCATAAGCGTAGCACTTGGCTTCATAAGTTTTAAAGATTCAGCATTAATCATATGCTTAGTCGCCGGAATGGCAGGGACGTGTAGAGACAAGTAATCCACTTGTGAAAGAAGAGACTCAACACTTTCCATTCGGCGAACAGAGCTTGGTAATCTCCATGCCGCTTCGACAGATAGCGCTGGGTCAAACCCCGCTACATCCATATCCAAAGCAAGCGCAGCATTGGCTACCATGGAGCCAATTGCCCCCAAGCCGATAATCCCTAGGGTTTTACCTGCCAGCTCACTTCCAGCAAAATTCTTTTTCTCTTTTTCCAATAGTTTGGACATTTCGCCCGCGTCAGTCATATTCCCTAGCGTGGAAACATACTCTTTCCCTTGAAGAATGCCGCGTGAACTCAATAGCATACCCGCAAGAACAAGCTCTTTTACCGCGTTAGCATTGGCGCCTGGGGTATTAAAAACCACAATGCCTTTCGCTGTATATTCGTCCACAGGAACATTATTGGTGCCGGCACCCGCACGGGCAACAGCCAAAACAGACTCGGGAATGTCTTCGCCATGAAGTTTATGACTACGAAGAACAAAGGCTTCTGGCTGGCCTATATCTTCACCCACGTTATAAGTATTTTTATCAAAAAGGCTTAGCCCTTTATCCGAGATTTTATTGTATGTACGAATCTGAAACATTGTTTCGTTTTCCAAATATAAGTGTTAAAAATGAGTTGGCTTTTTTACGCAGCGGTAACGTCTTTATAGGCCCACGCTAACCAAGGCATGAGCAGTTCGAGGTCTGATTTTTCCACTGTGGCCCCCCCCCAAATTCGCATTCCAGCGGGCGCATCCCGGTAGGCTCCAATATCGTAGGCGACGCCTTCGCTATCTAATAACTTGATCATTGCCTTAACTTGATCTGCATCCGCATCTAACTTTAAGCAAATACTGGTATTGGATAGGGTCGCTGGGTCTTCGGCAAGAAAGTCGATCCATTCGTTGGCTTCGACAAAATTCTTTACCACCGCCAAGTTTTCTTCAGACTTTTTAATAGCACCCTCAAGGCCGCCTATGCTTTTTACCCAGGCGAGTGCATCTAGGTAGTCCGCCACACACAACATCGAAGGGGTATTAATGGTCGCACCTTTAAAGATACCCTCAATTAACTTGCCGCCTTTCGTCATACGAAACAGCTTTGGCAGTGGCCAAGGTGGCGTATAGGTTTGCAAACGCTCAACAGCCCTAGGGCTAAGAATTAAGACTCCGTGAGCGCCCTCCCCTCCAAGCACTTTTTGCCAACTACAGGTCACCACATCCAGCTTTTCCCATGGCATATCCATGGCAAACACAGCGGAGGTTGCATCGCAAATAATTAACCCCTCTCGATCATCGGCAATCCAGTCTGCATTGGGAACTTTGACACCGGAGGTTGTACCATTCCAAGTAAAGACAACATCATTGTCAGTATTGACCTGGCTAAGATCAGGAAGCTTGCCATAATCGGCTTCGATGACGTTCACATTGTCCAGTTTGAGCTGCTTGGTAATATCGGTCACCCAACCGGAACCAAAAGATTCCCAAGCCATAACATCTACTGGACGCGGCCCCAATAAAGACCACATAGCCATTTCAACGGCACCAGTATCCGAACCCGCGACAATACCCACCCGATAGCCTTCGGGGAGCCCTAGTATCTCCGCTGTCTCGGAACACGCTTTGCCTAGCACTTCTTTGCCTAGGGAAGAACGGTGTGACCGCCCCAGTGTAGCTATATCGAGTTTGTTTAGGTCATAACCTGGACGCTTGCTACAGGGGCCAGAAGAGAAATTGGGGTTCTGGGGTTTGGTTTCAGGGCGCATTTTTGTCCTCAATTGTGCAAGTTTGGGCACTGTATTCGCTGCTTTCCGAAGTAAACAGCCGTTTTTTTAAGCGGTAGTTGGAGTCGATCTCAGCAGGGCGTTATCTAGGGCCGTCAATCATTACCAAGACCCTAAAAAAGGGGCGCATTATGCCACCTTTCGAGCTGCCAGCCTAGCGGACTAAATCAAATTTTATTGGGGGCTCAACCGTTTGGGAACTGGGTCTACAATTCTGAACCTCAGCCTCAAAAAAGACAAACAACAAAAACGACCGGAGTATGCCTCCTCTAAAGAACAATTTACCAAAAATAACCACCTATTTTTTGTAAAATCTAGTTGTTTTTGAGTATACTAAGCTCATTGAGAAACTCATAAACGGATTCCTTATTTGGGGTTACTCTTTCCACCCTCCTACGACACAATTTATATGGCAATTAAGATTATTGGCGCCGGCCTTGGGCGCACAGGGACTCTTTCCTTAAAGCTCGCACTAGAAAAGCTTGACCTCGGCCCCTGCTATCACATGGTAGAACTTTTTCAGCAACCCACTAGCGTTGAGTTATGGAAATCAGCAAGGCTGACGGAAAAAACCAAATGGGATGAACTCTTTAACGATTACAACTCTGTTGTTGATTTTCCAGGGTGCCTATATTGGCTTGAATTATACAAGCGATACCATGGCTCGAAAGTTATCCTGACAGTGAGAGACTTTGACTCTTGGTATTCCAGTGTTGTATCAACGATATACAGTGAAAAGCCTTCGCTCTTAACTAAGCTCAAGTTTATGATGCTCTACCCTTTTTCTAACCATACAAAAAATCTTTTACGTGCATTTCAGTATGTGGATAAGTTAATTTGGACGGATCTTTTTGAAAAACGTTTCAATGACAAAAACTTCGCACGTTCAATTTTTGAATCTCATATTCAAAACGTCCAATCATCCATACCGGAAAAAGACCTGCTAATATACAATATACAGTCTGGCTGGAAGCCTCTATGTGATTTTCTAGATATTGAAATTCCGCAACGTGAATTATTCCCTCACATAAATACCCGCAATGAATTCAGCACCCTGATGAAAAAATATTACTAGGACCTTAACCAAAGCTGGGCAGCAATTTAAAAGTAACGTTTTGCTTCAAGCCGAATATAGTCGTCATCCCGTAAATCATATTCGAGAGTATCTCGTTCTATCTGTGAAAAAAAGCGTGCTTCCAGCTCAATACGCCAATCATCCGTATAGCGCCTACTCCCCTCTATGGAAATAAAACGATTGGAATGATCTAAATCTTGGCTCACTATGACCAAGAGTTCACTTGCATCAACATCATTTAATGCCAATCGAATACCTGCGACAAAATCATTCTGACTTGTGGTCTGGCGAGTATCTATCCGATCATCAAATTGGTATTCCGCAATCACACCCAAATCCGCATTGGAATGACCAATAGTAAACAATGTGTACTCCAACCCACCTGCTGCGGCTGTATTGCGAGCATAATCTTGCTCATCAATAGAAATAACTTCTAACTTCCAAAGCCAAGCCCCTAGGGTTGCCTGAATATCTAGCCCCGTTTGCTGTATTTGCTGGTAGTGAGGACGCAACCCTAATAAATTGCCATCGCCAAACACGGGCAGCAAAATAGGATCTCGATTAGTCCCACTAAAATAAGATACACCAAAATCCCAAATCCCAAAATACGAACTCCAACGCATAGCGTAATCAAGATGCCTCTCCTCTTTATCTGATTGATAAACCACATCGTCCAAAATGGGGACGCCTGCCCGCAACCTAGCTCCACTAGACGGGTATTGTTTTTCCCTAAAATAAGGGAGAATAAAAAAACTGAACGTTGAATCGTTCAAGAAAAACTGAGCTTGCGCCATAGGCTGGCCCAATTTTTGTTCTCTGTCTAAATTTTCCACCAAGTCATCTTGATTAATAATATCCACTAAGTGAACGGATTCAGTCACCCCCCAAGAAACCTGCTTTACTCCCAGGGAGATTTCACCAAAATCAACCGCAGCCCACCAATACAACTCTCGAATATCAGCATGACTGCGCTTCTCATCGGCACTGTCTATGCGAGCAAACCCCGTTAGTGCAATTCTCTGATTACTCTCTTTAAAATCTTGATAATACTCAAAGTAGCCCGATACCGAAGCGCTGTGATGATCCTGCTCATCAAATAAAGGGGCATTCAAAAAGTAATTCCCTTCCAAACCGAAATGACCGCTAAACTCACCACTGTTCGCTAAACAGGAAACCGCACTAAATAAGAACCCCGAAAACAAACCTAGAGAAGTCAAATAATTAAACATTTAAGTGTGACTACCCTGCTTCTATTTTAAGTTGGCCAATGAATTTTTATGGAAATCTCTATCACGCAAACCTGTTTTGAAGGCCCAATTATCCATAATCAACTGGGTGCTTTTTCCAGTTTGATGGTTTTCCATATTCCAATTATGGGCTCTCCAATACTTATTGAGGTATTGATTGTATTCCTTAAATACAAGCGTTTTCTTATGACTACCTCCACGATCATAGAATTCAAGCTTCAAAGGGATATAACGCTCTTGGTCGACCCAAGACACTATTTTTGAATAGCCGGATTTTGGGTCTACGGGGTCGGATTCACTTACAAAACACTTTACCCCATCAAGCACTTCATCCTTAAGGTATTTATACGTGTATTTTTCGACCTCTTGAGATGCAATATCTTCAAATGAAAACTCACTATTCATAAATGCACCGGCTTTATTGCTTGAAGAAATACGCTTTGGTTTTGGCAGGCGTGATAATTTTAACCATTGAGAGTCCGGGCCAACTTTATGCGTAAATGACAAAAATGCGGTACCTTTTACATCCCCTGGATTATCAAAAATAATAATGGATTTATCGCCATCACCCTCTTGCTCTAAGGTTTTATTACGCATATAACGTGGACGTTCATTCCCGTATCTATCGCGTAGTTTCATGGTGATGTTCGAAGTTGAATCACTAAACCCTCGGTCTCTCAATTCAATTTCTTTAGCAATAGCCAGCCCTTTTTCTTCGGGAGTTTCTGCATTTGCAACACCTGCATTTGCAACATCTACATCGGCAATAACAGGTAAATTTAGCGAAAAAAATACCGAAAAAATAACCAAAAATTTTCTAATCGAATTAAACATACACATTCCCCTCCGCACTAGAATTTATTTTATCGTCATCATCATTATCTGAATCAACATTTGTATTGATATTAGTTTGTTCTTTTTGATCAATAAGCTGGTATTTTTTTCTATCAAGCTTTAACAGTAAAACAGGCAGTAGTAAAAAATCAGCAATAAGTGCCACCACAATCGCTATTGAGGTTAACATTGCCATCCCTGAGTTCATGCCAAAAGACGATTGAGCTAATACACTAAACCCTGCAATCAATATAATTGAAGTGATCACAATGGCCACGCCAACAGAAGAAAAAGCATATCTCACCGCATCTGGGCCATCCATCCCCTGTTCACGTCTTGCACGTAAATATTTACTGAGAAAGTGGACGGTATCATCGACAATAATACCCAGGGCCATTCCCATTACCATTGAGACGGAAACATTCACTTCGCCAATTAAGTAACCCCAAATACCAAAGGAAACTGCCAAAGGCAATATATTGGGTACTAGGCTAATTACCCCTAACCTGAGACTTCTAAGGAAAATGGTAATTAATAATGAAATAACAATTAGAGCAATAAACGTGCTGACAAACATGCTTCTCATATTGGTTTCTGAAATATAAGCAAACATAACAGAGGGGCCAACACCATACGCTTTTAAATGAGTATTTTCTTCCAACCATTTTGAGCCTCTTTCTGAAAGCTCCGTTAATTGGCTCGATGTCATATCAAATAAGGTTACATTTATTTGAGTCGAACGTTTACCAATATCCAATTGGTTGTTTAAATCCATACCCTCAGGTAACGACAGCTCGTAAAGCAACAGGTATTGTGCCGCAAGCTGTTTGTCCTCAGGTAAGCGATAGTAAGATGCATCGTCACCATGCATATTTTTATTTAAACGCTTAAAAGTATCCGTATAAGTATTAACATGGGCAACTTCAGGCTGCTGACGAAACCATTCAACAAAAGCATCCACTTCGGTTAAGAAGTTTGGATCACTCGCACCATAATCTTCACCCGAATCTAAAGAATAAGCAATTTGGTACATACCCGTCAGGTGTTTATCAATGTAATCCACATCGTTTCTAAACTCGATGGACTTATCAAAATAGCTAACAAAATTATCTTCAAATGTATTAAGAGGAATACCGACAACGGAAATAATTGCCACTATCACTGAACCAGCAAATACTTTCTTACGATGTTGCAAAACAAATTCAGCAAAAGAATTCATCCAACGGCTAAACGAGCTTTGGCTCTTACTCGCTTTAACCGGAAGCACAGACATCATCGCCGGTAATAATGTTACCGAAAGAGCAAAGGCGACCATGACACCAAACGCGGTGATATTGCCAAGATCATTAAAAGGTGGGGTATCACTAAAATTCATCGATAAAAAACCGACGGCAGTGGTGAGGGAGGTAAGAAAAACCGGCCCCATATTTAACCGTAATGAGTAAACAATAGCCTCGTTCTTGCTCATCCCCTTTCGCATACCAGCAAACATGGTAACCAGTATATGGACAGAATCGGCCACGGCCAGCGTGGTTATAACGGTTGTCGCTGAAGATGAGGGCGGAGTCATTAACCCACCGATATAGAAAAAGGCGCCAATAGCCGAAAGCATTGAGAAAAACACAACAAATAGGGTAACAATCGTCGCCCCAATTGAGCGTAATAACGCGAATGCAATCACTACAATAATTAAATACATCAAAGGAACCAATGTCATTTGATCCTTCATTGAGGATTCAAAAAACGCATTGGAAAGCATAACAACACCAGACAGGCGAACGTCCACAGGGTGGTTGGCTTCTATTCTTTCTTTTAGCGCACGAACCTCGCCAATAAGATGAGGCAACTCAACTTGAGTATCCTTCTCTGGCATTTGAAAGGTGATGTTTATCGCTGTTACGCTAGCTTCTTGGTTAATTAACTGCCCAAGGATAAAAGGTTCATTCAAGGCTATTTGCTTTTTCTGTTGTAATTCCTCAGGGGTGAGTGATTTAGCTCCTTCAATTAAATCTTCAACAATCAAATCATCGTCAGTAGCGCTGGTATGTTGGAATCGAGTAACGGAATCTACCCTCGGGGCATAGGGTAATCGCCACGCTTGGCTAGTGGCGTCTTCGACTGCGGCAAGAACATCGGGAGTAAAAACACCGCCCTCGTCTTTAGGGCTAATAACAAAGAGAATATTATCGTTTTTGGCGTAAACTTTTTGTTGCTGATCAAAGGCTTTTAGATGCGGGTTATCATCACTAAAAAATACCCGGTATTCCTGATTAAACCCAAATTTCATTAAACCAGACATCATTGCAAACGCAGCCATAACGGATGCCACTATAACAAGCCAACGGTACCGAATTATGAAATCAGAATACTTATCTATTTTGGATAACCTTTGCATTTTCTCTCCCCTATTTTAAGTAACCTTAATATTTATATGGCTTCAATATTAAGTAGCTTCAATTTTTAATGAGATACGTGTAAAACTATTATTTTGATACGCAAAAACAGATACAAATCAATTTATCGGTCTGTATTTAACCAAGTTGTTTAGGTTAATGAGCAGGAACTTTGAGCGATTGTATATACTCAGCCATACACTTAACCGTCGATTTAAAGACGTCTATATCACGAGATTGCTTACCTTGTAGTTTCATCCCTTGGATAGTCACCACAAGAAAATTAGCCACTGCGGTTGGGTCTACATCTTCCCGAATAATCCTTTTTTTCTTTGCCCCAGCAAACGCTCTCGCCAGTCGCCCGCCAAGAGTTTCAAACATCGCCATAGTTTTAAGACGAAAGACCTCGTCAATTCCCGACATCTCAGTTGAAATATTACAAATTGGGCAACCCCTCTCCAACTCTTCAAGCGTCATACACTCCGCATACTTTTCAATCCATTCACACAAACCATCTATGGGGTTAGATTTGGGGTTGGATATAGGCATATTCCATTTTTCTAAAAATTCTTTGATATAAATTTCTTCAAATACGGCATGACCCAACTCTTGTTTATTTGAAAAGTGGTGGTAGAGCGCGCCTTTTGAAACACCTGCTTTGGACAGAATATCTGCAAGACTTGCAGCTTTATAACCGTTTACCCGCATTTCATCAGCAGTGACCTGCATAATGTGTAAACGAGTTGCTTCTGGGTCTCTTGGAGGTGCCATAAATAACGCAAATACCATATCGTGGGGGTGAAGCTGCGTTAATTCTGCCGTATCAACGCAACGATGCTTAATGCACTGCTTATACTCAATACACACAACTAATTACACACAGCTCAATAGTGTGGCCAGAATCATACCGACCGGACGGTCTGTTAGCAAGTACTTCATTTCGGGAATATCCATTTAGAAAAAGCAGGGGAAGTGAGCATAGAGCAAAGCCGTTATAAGCCAATATTTCCTTGAAGTTAATTCAGTATTGTCGGCCCCCCTTTGGAGATAGCGCAGTAGGGGCGGTTTTGGCGCTTCGCAAAACTGTAACCTCACGCTAGATAACTGTTATTTCCCAAATTCCCATAGAATGATCCGGCCTTTTTTAACCAAATTCCTATCGTCATACCCTCACCCATTTACAACGCTAATTTGAAAAAGTCCATTTCCCTGTAAAAATTTAATATTTCTCTTCTAAATATTTCTCTTCTAATAGCATCGTACTTTTTATAGGTGGGGTATTATTGGCCGTAAAACTTCAATATTCTACGACCAATAATTTGGGAAAAACTACGATGGGAATTTTGCGCTCTACAGTTAGCGCCAGCTCATGGTCATGTATTCATACAACAAAAGAGCCAGAGGAATACCAAAAGCTAGATTGAGCACTCCCATTCCGAACCATCTGACCTTAGTTGTTTTATAATAATTAATGAAAGAAACAATGGCGAATATAAAAGCTAACGCTGGAATTACGAACATAGCAAGCAGAGCAAACACATGATCATCAACAAATATCAACCCTATAAGAACTAAGAAAGATATTACCTCAATTAAAAGCAGGTGCCATGCGCTAAACGGGCGCTGCGTCCCTGATCCCATTGTTTTTGAATTCATTTCATCGGTATTGCTATCAATCATTTCCTTTCCTGTTAAATTAGTTTTACTATCGAGTAAAAAACAAAATTCCCTGCATCAATAACGGGGCTTCAAGTGAACCAGGGAGCTACGCTTGTCAACTCTAACTCTCTCCATATTTTTCACGTATATTTTCATTTTTATTCATTCGGCCACACCAGTCAGAGGAATAAATCCCTCTAGCCACATCCCGATGAAACGAGGAGAAAGGCCAATCCCTTACCTGTTGTACCAACCCATGTTTTAACGGATTGACATGTGCATAATCCACATGATATTTGTAATCCGCTTCCGAAATTATGGTGTGTTCCCAAAAACGTCGCTGCAAATTGCATGCAAGTGGTCCGGCAGAACCACCCATGCATCAATATTAAAAGGCCGTGATTGTTTTACCATTGAAACAGTCCTCCGTAGCTCATCAATGTAATCCACCAACAGCGTCTTTTTACGCTCCAGTAAATTCACCGTGAAAAAATATGTCCCACCTTCCACATAATTCCGTCGATACCTTAACATGCAACCTCCTTATAAAAAACAACTCCGATACGTAGACCTGAACAGCCGCAGGCGCCTTCAGGCATGACCATGTCAGAACCTACCACCAACAAATGAAAGATACCACACCGAAAACCCAGTGAAATTTTCAAACATCGAAATGGTGGATGGCGCGAAGCTGACTCACCCTACAATTCCGAGTTACGGCGCTTACCCATCAATATGATACTTGCCCCCTTTTTTCTCTAATCAGAAAAACGAGGTTTTACATATGCTCTGTTTCCTGGAGTATATGAATCTTGACTGTTGTTATGTGAATCCAAAACATGGCCCATTGCATATTCTAAATCGGTATGACCTACGTTACCTGTATTATCCCATTCTCCAGGAGCGTCGTTTTTATAGGTTCGTGTAGCATAGGTAATGCTCTGGTTAGGTATATAGCTGTATGGGTTTGTTGGTACAACAACTTGGTATCGATACGAAGTAGTACCGTTGCCGCTACAGCCTGTCCCCATGTGCCAGCATTTATATTCAGGCGTTTCTGATACAAAAATAATTTCGTCAAAAGGTGTGGCATTTGTAATACTTTCAACGTCACCATATATACCAAGCAAATTCACATCATAATTAATAAAGTCCGCATCAATAGAACTTACGGTAGGGATAAACGTGAAAAGGGCTTCCTGGTTTTTTTCAGTATTGGAATCTGTGGTGTAGGAAATAAGCCCATTTCGAGATACATCAGTAACGTTTTTCAATCGAGGATTATTCGTATTGAAATCTGTACTGTTGTACATGTGGCTACCAGGGGAAAAATCTGCATCATGAGTAGGAAACCAGTCTGTCGTTTTATCTTCCATCTCTCTACGAATATTGAAACGATCGTATGTGTGGTAAGTGCCATGGAATATTTTCCCATCAGAGCGTCCGTACCAAGAATCTATATCTACCGTTACGCCATTGACGTCTAACCTAAAATTACGGACTAAGCCTGTAAAATCCTGTCCGGCAAGTGAAAGTCCTGAAATACCACCTGCAGAAACGGCTACTCGCTTCGGTATTGAGGGATGCCCGCCAAAGTATTGCAACTCATTAAACAATTGATTTCTTAAAGAGTAATCATGCTCATATTGGCTAATTAGCATTTGTTTTGCGGAACTTGAGCGTAACCCGTTATAGGCATCGTTAACTGTATCTTCCAGGCTTTTTGGTAATGAAGTGTTTGCGCCGATCAAGCCCATAAGACTACCAAGAGGCTCTGCAAAAACCCCGTGGTCAAAAACGGTTTTGCCAAATACTATTTCACTCTGTCTGGCCAATGGGATATTTGAGCCTCGGTGGGGAGTATCTAAAGTCACGTAAAGGTTAACATTATGGTCAATACCAATATGCTCCATATATAGTAGACCCCAACGTGCAATTAGGCCGCCCATACTAGCTCCAATTATGCTCAGCTTGGTGCCGTCTGAGGAAAGGTCTACACCGTTAAGACTATTTAAATATTCAAGCAAGCTATATAGTGCTAAGCCGTTGTTTTGGATTAAATCGTGGTTCTCCCTAAAGTTCACAAGTATTAAGTCAGTACCGTTTTTTCTAACATCACTAATCTGGCTACTGTAAATGGACTCCAATCCTTCTAAAGTTGTCTCCCCTTCGACCATCTCCCAACCCGGCAACAAGATTATGGTATTTCTAAATTTAGGCGTGCCGTGGTTTTCAGCAGGATAAACTTTAATAGTAAGATTATTGGATTGGTAACTATTATACGCTTTTTTGTGAGTGCTAAGCACGCAACCAGAGCCTCGAGTCAGCCGCGCAACATCCGAACTACAATAGTTTTCAGATAGTTGTTCTTGTTCGCTCTGACATAATGCCGGGTTTTGCGTATAAGCAACGCACGCGTCATATGAGGAGTTTGCTTGTGCATAGGGCACAATAGCCGTTAGCGACAATGCTGCAATTAGGGTATGCAAACAGGATTTGAATTTCATATATCCCTCCATGGGAAAGTTAAAAAACGGTATACAATATTTTGATCGAGCACATAGAACCACATACGGGGAGAACCCTAAAGTAAGGTGGTTAACGGCTAGACAGGTACGGAATTAATTTTAAAAATAGAGTTAGCCAAAATATCCTTTTTTTGTGGTGAGTATCCTTGTATTTATTTAGTAATTATAATAATAGCAAATTAAGACGCCAAAATAAACCTAAGTTTGTTGTAGAAATGTAATGATTTGATGTATTTCAAAAAATAGAAAATGCGCTGTGTTTTATTATCTGGGTCAATCATACCATCGGTACATATTGTCTTGCATACATGCACACGGCTAAAGGTGCTGGTGGAGGTGGGGGCGGCATCATTGTCATTGACAAAGACTAGGCGCATATTACTGCCGGTATAGTATTGGCCTACCGGAATAGTCATGCGTTGTGTGCCCCCTTGGTAGTGGATATCTTGGATGCCCCAGTTTTGGGTGCCGGTTAGTTTAAAAATTTGGTGGGAGCGTGGGAAACTGGCCGTAAAACTTCATTATCCTACGACCAATAATTTGGGAAAAACTACGAGGGTAATTTTGCGCTCTACAGGTAACCCGCTAATGTACTATTTAGTTTATCGTACCTATTTGGGAGAAGATGACTTTTTATAAATCAACAGCTTTAAAATACATATTACAAAAGGAGCAGCGCACAACAATGTGTACTTATTGTTAATACCAAAATTTGAAGTATAAGCTATAAAAAAACTTCCCCAAAAAATAGATAATATTATTACTGTTAGTTGCTGTATTCTTAAAACTTTTTCAATTCGAAATGATATGAAAGCGAATAATATACCTACCGACAAATACAACCCTAGAAATATACCCTTATCACCAAAGCTAGACAGTGCGTCAGAAAAATACAGCCCAACTCCCATGAAAATAGAAGCTATTCCTAAAAAAAAACTTAGTACACTAACTATAATATTAAATAATTTCATACTAATAACTTATATCCCATCAATCGCTCTATTTCGCCTATCAGATTGATTATCGAAGAAGTTTTGAGCGCCGGCTTCAATGTAGTCAGCTCCAACCTCAAGGCCAATTGAAATAGCTTCAAATTTAGCCTTAAAGATATCTATGCCCGGAGTAGTCACATCATAATCAAAATCAGTTTCTCCGTCCTTAGTGAAGGTGCATTGTAAAGGACCTCGTTTAGCCTGACAGTTAACATCACCGTCAGTATTAATTGAGCAAGAGTTTTTCTCATTACCTACTTTTTTAGAACAAACAACTTTTCCAGTAAAAATATTTACATCACAATTTCCTATTGCAACAAGCCCAGTTGGATCAATATTTTTTAAGGGGTTTTGATAAACATACCCATAGGTATTCAACCCGCCAGCAAGCCCAATCGGATCACTCTGCAAATACCGCCCCAGGCTAGGATCATAATCCCGAAAGTAATTATAATTTGTCCCCGTTTCACTGTCAAAATACTGCCCCGGAAAGCGAAGGTTAAATTCTATACGTTCCCCATTCCCATCTGGGTCACTATTGATTTGCCCTTCACCAAAAGGCGTTTGATTTTCCATTCGCCACACCACTTGCTGAGTATTGTCTGTAAGCATATAGGGCGTGGCTAAATGATCCGAATGCACATAATATTGCACTTGCGGCTCGCTTGTTTCTGTTCCTGCTCCTATTTCTGTTCCAGTTTTATTAGTTGGTTTGGCGCTTACAATTTATCGTAAAAAATATCGTCAAAGAAACATTGCTACATTTTACGATGGTAATTTTGCGCTCTACAATTTTGTCAAATACCTACAAGAAGTAAAAAGGGATAATAATTAATGATAGAGATGCATAGAACTTCAGTTCCTTTGCTGTCATCGCGGGCATAAAGAATAGAACCATCGCTGTAGACCCTTCTAATCTTTCAGCCCCACCAAAGAATAGGAGCCATATAAATAGGGATACATGAACAAAGAGAAGAGCTATTTCAATCAATTATTTCTGCCTTCTGTAATAATGCCTAATGTGAGAATCATAGTCCTTGGGTTCACCTGGATAGTACATCCATATAAGGTCATCATCCATCTTATGTATCACTTCTATAAATTCGTAACCTTCTTCATTATTAATCACCAATGCAGTTTTATCAGGACTATTAAAGACAACGGTATAGGGGTAATTAATGCTGTATCCATCAATTTGAGTACTTTTCCCTTCATGGGAACAAGTATGATCTTTCGCTATCGAAGTATAATGGTCATTATTTATTGTTAGGATGGAGTTTTCTGCCAAACAACTCAAAAGACTTTGCCATAAATCAGTTATATTTCCATTCGCTTTATTAAATTCAACTGTTTTTTCAACATCTAACTTCCACTCGCCTATGATATCACCATAAACGATAGAGCTAGCACATATCAGTGACGCAAAAAATAGAATCTTTTTCATACATTTATCCTTTAAGGCTTACACTGGTTTTTATTGTTATCATCCGTACAATCTGAGAGGGCACCATATTTCTCCTCACATTTCACTCTGCTAACCCCTCCAAGAATAGGGTGCCTGCCTGTTCGTGCCCTACATGCTTTTAGCTTTTGGGCACAAGTCATTTTAGGGACCAAACCAAACGGGTCAGTAAAAACCAGAGGGTTTTGATTCACATACCCATAAGGGTGATTCAATAGAAATGAGTCATAAAGAAGGATGCCACCGCTTAAATCTCCCCCTTGAATCAAGGGTAATCCATGCTTAACTATAACCTGCATCTGAGGATCTGAGAAATCCATCAATATCCCAATCGGATCACTCTGCACATACCGCCCAAGACTAGGATCATAATCCCGAAAGTAATTATAATTCGTCCCCGTCTCTTCATCAAAGTATTGCCCCGGAAAACGAAGGTTAAATTCTATACTCTCCCCATTCCCATCCGGGTCACTATTCACCTGCCCTTCACCAAAAGGCGTTTGATTTTCTATACGCCATACGACTTGCTGATCAGCATTTGTCAGCATATAGGGCGTGGCTAAATGATCCGAATGCACAAAGTAACCCACTTGCGCTTGCGGCTCATTTGTTTCTGTCCCTGCTCCTATTTCTGTTCCAGTTTTATTATCTGAGTCAATCATACCATCGGTACATATTGTCTTGCATACATGCACATGGCTAAAGGTACTGGTCGAGGTGGGGGCGGCATCATTGTCGTTAACAAAGACTAGGCGCATATTACTGCCGGTATAGTATTGGCCTACCGGAATCGTCATGCGTTGCGTGCCCCCTTGGTAGTGGATGTCTTGGATGCCCTTTATAATTCGTCCTCGTCTCTTCATCAAAATGTGGATATCTTGGGTTCCACAATTATTTTTTAAACTTCAATATTCTACGACCAATAATTTGGGGGGAACTACGATGATAATTTTGTGCTCTACATTCACTATCAAAATACTGCCCCAGTAATTTTTCGTTCTACAACCAATTTTATTAATTAGATAGTTGTCGATAAATTCTAAACCAATTTAATTGACGCCGTCCAAACTCAAATTCAAAACCAGAAGAAACATCAAATATTTTATTCTTATCTAAAGTGGTCTTGTCTTCATACCTGTATGCAAAAAAAGACGAATTATGAAATGTTGGTTTTCCAAAAGTATTTTTCACATCAGAAGCCACCAAATCTAATGACAAACCTTTAACTGTCATATTTTTACGATCAACTAGTGTGGATTTAGCGCATCGTGCTGCATCAATAAAATTCACTTTTCCAATCCATATAGCAGTTACAACCTTCCACCCACCTAAAGATCCAGACTGAAATATTACACTTGTATCATCATATGCTGATTTATAGCAAAGTAAGTTTGGAGAATAGTTTTTGTTATCCAGCTTGTAGATTTCCGATTGACCAAAAATATCCGTAACGTCATTAAGCGTTGTTGTTCCGATCACAACATTTGATAACGACAAGTATCTTTCATCGATAATTTTCTTTTCGTTTGAACCCCATCCCAATTTAGAAAATGGGAATGGGGCACCAGCAATACTTCCACATGAAATCAAAAGTAAGAATGCAACACATGGTACTGTTTTTATGATTTTCATACTTTCATCCAATTTCAGCGCCTACTGAACTGTCAGTGTTCCACCACCAGAATTATTAATCGTGTTCCGGGTATTACGTGGACAAATTATACACCCTTGTGATGCCGACTGGTTTCCTTGTGAATTATCACCATGCATTAAGAATGAATTTGGATCACGCGTAGACGGGAACTGATTGTTATTAACCGTAGGGGTTAAGGATAATGACTGCGGACCTGTTCCACGATCTCCAACACCACTACCAACATCATAATCACCACTGGGTATTGGACCTACATGTGGTGTATTTTGCTGTGACCCATCATTCACTGCACCGGGCGCACCTGAATAGCATTGTTCATTTACAGTTTGCTGATTAGTTATGTCATCGGTGCATCTAAGCTGACCAGATGCTTGGTCATAAGTGCAACTAACCGTCAGCCCCAATGGGTCAATCCAACGCAACGGATTTTGCAACGCATAGCCGTAGGTATTTAACCCACCATCCAGCCCAATCGGATCACTCTGAACATACCGCCCCAAACTAGGATCATAATCCCGAAAATAATTATAATTTGTCCCCGTTTCACTGTCAAAATACTGCCCCGGAAAGCGAAGGTTAAATTCTATACTCTCCCCATTCCCATCTGGGTCACTATTGATTTGCCCTTCACCAAAAGGCGTTTGATTTTCTATACGCCACACCACTTGCTGAGTATTGTCTGTCAGCATATAAGGCGTGGCCAAATGATCCGAATGCACAAAGTAACCCACTTGCGCTTGCGGCTCGCTTGTTTCTGTCCCTATTTCTGTCCCTGTCCCTTTATCTGGGTCAATCATACCATCGGTACATATTGTCTTGCATACATGCACATGGCTAAAGGTACTGGTCGAGGTGGGGGCGGCATCATTGTCGTTGACAAAGACTAGGCGCATATTGCTGCCGGTATAGTATTGACCTACCGGAATCGTCATGCGTTGCGTGCCACCTTGGTAGTGGATGTCTTGGATTCCCCAGTTTTGGGTGCCCGTTAATTTAAAAATTTGCTGGGAGGCGCCTCTGTCGTTTTCTGAAAAGCCAATGCCTTGTATTTCCCCTAGCTGGTCGCTGCTAAAGGTGAATTCCAGGATGGTATCGTCGGTTATGTCGAATTTTTCCAGTGAGGTTCGCCAACGGTTGCCGGTCATCATCTAGCAATCTGCTTAGATGCATCTGTCACATCTAGTTATCATGGGTGTCCTACTAAGTTCGTTCCTTTGATATGGCCGCTATTGAGTTAATATTGCGCTCAAGTTCTGGCAATTTAAGGCTGTGTAGAAATCTATGCTATGGCAGTCTTATCGAAGCCGCTAGAGAGACAAAAAAAATAGTCACCATTACCCATGTTAACGCAGTATTAGTGCAACCTCATTGGCGTTCACATGATGAATTGATTACACAGCAAGTCTCCTGAATACATCACTCTCCTCGCAAGTCAACCAATAAGATCGAATAGGCTTATCTCGGTCTTATTGGTATCCAGCCAAATTCATCGTAGATACGATTATCTAAAAAACAGGGTGCCATTTTACGATGGGAGTGTGGAAAATTGGCTGTAAAACTTTATTATTCTACGACCAGTAATGCGGGAAAAACTACGATGATAGTTTTGCGCTCTACAACAGAAAACTACGATGGGAATTTTTTGGATCAACTTTGGTAAAGACTACGATGGGAAAATAATAATTAGAAAAAAGTCTACGATGTGAGTGTGGGAAATTGGCCGTAAAACTTCATTATTCTACGACCAGTAATGTGGGAAAAACTACGATGATAGTTTTGCGCTCTACACATATTGCCTTGCATACATGCACATGGCTAAAGGTACTGGTGCTGGTGGGGGCGGCATCATTGTCGTTGACAAAGACTAGGCGCATATTGCTGCCGGTATAGTATTGGCCTACCGGAATCGTCATGCGTTGCGTGCCACCTTGGTAGTGGATGTCTTGGATTCCCCCTGTCTTTTGCATACCCGCACACGGCTAAAGGTGCTGGTGGAGGTGGAGGTGGAGGTGGAGGTGGCATCATTGTCGTTGACAAAGACCAGGCGCATATTGCTGTCGGTATAGTATTGGCCTACCGGAATGGTAAAATGGCGCTCTACATTCTGTTTGGGTTTTTGAAAAAAGTTAAAACATAAAAACTTTCTATTTTTACCAAAAAATAAAAGCACACCGACTCACCTTCACCGCAAACAGTTAATTCATAAACTGGACTTTTAATTAAAGGATGAAAAACTCCTTCCTTATTTTCCATCGTAGAAGCTAGCCCATAATATTCATTAATATTTTCAACCATCATTTCCTTAAAATAGTTAAAACTCTTCTCTCCGGAAAACCTCTCGCGGCTTAAAAATCCGTTTAATGTAAATTGTAACAACCGTTCCTTTATTTCATCAAAATCAATCCGAGCATATCCGGAAAATGAATAACCGTGATCAAATTTATTAACAAAGCTCTCTACACCCTCGTCAAAATCATACCATTTCACACCAAACTGACATGAAGGCCCATTTAAAAAGGATAAAGACTTTAAATAACCATTTAATTCAGCTATATACATTGGCAATGACATGATTCTCCTGTCCCCTCAACTTTATTTAAGTACAATTACCACTATTCAGTGCAGCCTGAAGGGCGTTCAACGCATTTTCCAATCTTGAAATTCTATATTCATGTCCGACATCACCATTCCCTCCACAGTCTTCAGCAATATTCGCCCTACGACCTCTAATCCTATTTTGCAAAGCAGTTATAGCTTCAGCAATCACTGCGCAAGATTCTTCTCCAGTAAGATTTTCACCTAAATCCAGAGCCATTGCCTCGTCTGTAGTATCATACCCTCCATAACGATCGTCAGGAACATAATCATCGTCCCACCAATTACTGAAAGCTTCACCCAGACCAGAAAAAAGATCTCTCATTTCCTGATTACCACCAATTGCAGCGGCAATCATTCCAAGTCCAATTATTCCGCCAATCGGATTCGCTACTTCTGACTCAAGTCCATAGGGGTCAACGTATTTAAGCGGATTTCCATTGACATATCCGTAGGTATTAATCCCACCGTTAAGCCCAATCGGATCACTCTGCACATACCGCCCAAGACTAGGATCATAATCCCGAAAATAATTATAATTTGTCCCCGTTTCACTGTCAAAATACTGCCCCGGAAAGCGAAGGTTAAATTCTATACGTTCCCCATTCCCATCTGGGTCACTATTGATTTGCCCTTCACCAAAAGGCGTTTGATTTTCTATACGCCACACCACTTGCTGATCAGCATTCGTAAGCATATAGGGCGTGGCTAAATGATCCGAATGCACAAAGTAACCCACTTGCGCTTGCGGCTCATTTGTTTCTGTCCCTATTTCTGTCCCTGTCCCTTTATCTGAGTCAATCATACCATCGGTACATATTGTCTTGCATACATGCACATGGCTAAAGGTACTGGTCGAGGTGGGGGCGGCATCATTGTCGTTAACAAAGACTAGGCGCATATTACTGCCGGTATAGTATTGGCCTACCGGAATCGTCATGCGTTGCGTGCCACCTTGGTAGTGGATATCTTGGATGCCCCAGTTTTGGGTGCCCGTTAATTTAAAAATTTGGTGGGAGGCGCCTCTGTCGTTTTCTGAAAAGCCAATGCCTTGTATTTCCCCTAGCTGGTCGCTGCTAAAGGTGAATTCCAGGATGGTGTCTTCGGTTATATCGAATTTTTCCAGTGAGGTTCGCCAGCGGTTGCCAGTAAGGGTGAGGGTATCGCCTTCGGCATTGGGGGTGACGGTGCCTAGTCTGTCTTGTGTTGTCAGTGGCCCGGTACTTGTTAGGTTGAGGTAGGCGGTGGCGGGTATTGGTTCGGCGCCGCAGGGGGCTTCACAGACGGTAACATTGGCAAAGGTGGAGCTGGAGGTATGCGGGGCGGCATCGTTGTCGTTAACAAAGACTAGGCGCATGTTGCTGCCGGTATAGTATTGGCCTACCGGAATCGTCATGCGTTGTGTGCCGCCTTGGTAGCGGATGTCTTGGATTGCCCAGTTTTGGGTGCCTGCCAGTTTAAAGATTCTATCGGGTGAGCCGCTGTCGTCGTCTTCAAAGCCGATGCCGTGTATTTCGCCTAGTTGGTCGCTGCTAAAGTCGAAGGTGAGCAGGGTGTTTTCTGTGACGGTGAAGGTGTCTGTGGTGCTTAGCCAGCGGTTGCCTGTGAGGGTAAGTGTGTGGCCGTCGGTGCTGTTTGTTGCTGTTCCTGTACGGTCTTGGGCGATGTAGGGTTCTAGTATTCCCAGGTCTAATAGGGGGAGTGGCTCTATAACGGGGGGTTCGGGTATTGTGTCCGTTTGTCCGGCAATAAATACGGCGATGGGTATGGAGCCAAGAAATAGGTGTTCTGTGGTGGTGGCACCGGTTCCGGTGGTGACGGCAATAAGTTGTCCCGCTTCGTTGTAGTGAAAGTGTGTTTCTTTGCCGTTAATGCGTTTGAGGGTGCGTTGGCCTAGGGCGTTGTGTCGGTAGTCTAGGGTGTCGCCTGTATTGTGCGTTTGGGTTGGCCGGTTCGATTCCCCATAGGTTCTGTGAGTTTGGTTTATGACGGTTGTGTTGTTGGTCAGAGTATCGGTCAGTTGGTTGCCGTTGGCGTCGTAGGTAAATTGGCGTGTTAGGCTCTGGCCGTTATTGTCTATGTCAATGTGGCTTAGGCGATGGCTTTCGGCGGGGTATGTGTAGGTGTGGTTCTGGGTATTGCCGTTATATTGGTGTGTTTTCTGGGTGCGGTTGCCGACGGCGTCGTATAGGAAGTCCAGTGCGCCATATCCGCCTTCGGCGGTGATTATTCTGTTTAGGGGGTCGTATTCGAATATCTGTGTGGGGGGGTCGGCTTCGGTATTGTGCTGTGTGATGATGTTGTTGTTTAGGTCGTAGGTATAGTTGATATTGGCTATTGGGCTTAGGGCGTGGTTTTCGATTTGGGTAATACGGTAGCTTTGGTCGTATTCTATGTTTTGGATTAGGCCATTTCCGTATTGCAGGCTTTTTACGGGGCCAAAGGGGAGGTATTGAATGTTGGTGACGAGGGTAATGTTGGGGCTGTTTTCGTCTTTTTGGGTGTGTATTTGGGTGATGTGGCCCAGGGTATTGCGGGTATAGTGAACGAGTCGGCCACTGGGGTAGGTGGTGCGTATGATTCGGCTTTTGTTGTCGTAGCCGTAGGTTAGGCTGTAGTCTTGGTCGGCTATGTCGTAGGTTTTGGCGCTAAGGGCACCCCAGTAGGTGTAGTGTAGGGAGGTGGTGCCGCTGGCGTCGTCGATTTGGGTTAGGCGCCCAATACCTGGGTTATGGTTGTGGGTTTGGTCGTAGGTATAGGTGATGTTTTCATGGGTATTATTGGGGTAGTGTATGTCTGTTAGGCGGTTGATGGCGTCGTAGCGGTAGTGGGCGGTGGTGCCATTGGCGTCTGTTGAGTTAGTTTGGTTGCCTGCGTTGTCGTAGGTAAAGGTTGTTGTGCCGGTATCGGGGCTGTGTTGGGTAATGAGTTCATCAAATGCGTTGTAGGCGTAGCGGGTGGTAAGACCTTGCGCATCGGTTACGGTTGTTAGGTTTCCCTGGGCATCGTAGCGGTATTGGGTTGTATTCAGTAGGGGGTCGAGCTGTTGTTGAAGGCGGTTCAGTTCGTCAAAGGTATTGAATGTGGCGTGGTTGAGCCCGTCTTCTTGTACGAGTGGGTTGCCATTGGCGTCGTAGGTGTTGTGTGTGCGTTGCCCCATGGCGCCTAGGCTATTTAATTCTCGGCCCAGTTCATCGAGTGTATGTTGTCGGCTGTAGTGGGTTGTACCGTTGGCGTCTTGGATGTGTTCGTGTGTTATTTCACCGGCTATATCGCGTATTAGTTGAATGCGTTCACCCAGTGCGTTTGTTACGCTTATAAGCCGTTGGGTGTGGTCGTATTCCAATTCTATTGGGCCATAGGCGGGTGTATCGAGTTGGGTTACCTGGCCAAGGTCATCGAGGGTAAGGCGGGTTTCTAAGCTGGGTAGAAGGTTGTTTGGGTCTTGAAGGCGGTATGCAACGGTGGCTCCGTTTAGGTCATAGGTAAATTCGGTGATGACGCCGTTGGCGTCCACTCTTGTGTTTGGGTTGCCGTTGGTATTGTGCTGTTGCCAGTGTATTTGATGGCCCAGTGCATTGGTTTCTGCTATGCGGTTTCCTGCACTGTCATAGTGGTATTCTGTTATGTCGGCAATATCGTTACGGGGGCCGTCTATTTGTTCTATTTGGCCGTTGGGATGGTAGCGATATTCTACGGTTCTTTCGTCAATTTGCGCATGAGTAGATGAAGCGGTAAAGCTTATTGCTAATGCGAGAAGGGTTGTTCGGCCAGGGAGTGATGATGTCATTTTTCTGTTCATAGCTTGCGTTCCTGCAAATATCATCAATTAAGGATGGGTTGGGTGGGTGAGGTGGTTTTGCTTGTGAGCTGACCGTTGGCGTTATATTCAAATTGGGTTGTTTGGCCGGGTTCAATAATTTTTTCTGGCAGTGGGAAAAAGGTGGGGCTCCAAACGGTGGTGGTTTGTGTTTCTTGGGCGGTGCCAAATGCGTCTCTGCGTTCTTCCGTTTCTCTTCCTTCGGCATCGATGCCGTAGGTATAGCGGGTGATAACGCCGTTGACGGTTTTGGTTTTTATTTTACCCGAGGGGGAGTAGTCGTATTGGGTATTGCTTTCGACACAGTTGACGGTGGCTTCGCCTCTGACGCTTGCCAGACGTTTCACGCCGTGGAAGTGGCTAAAGGTGAAGGTACTTTCTTTGCCAAGGGCGTTGGTGACGATACGGTGTGTTGGCTCGGGGTAGGCCACGCTCACTCGCTCTTTGCCACCGGCCAGTTCGCTAAAGAGGGCTTGGCCATTGTTGTTATAGCCAAAAGAGGCGTAGAGACGTTTTTCGTTGGTGTCTATGTCGCTGACTTGGTAAATATCTGTGAGTGCTGCGGGCCAATAGATATTGGTATATTCGTAGTCCCGCGAGCGGGTTGCTGTGCCGGTTAAGTAGGGCTGGGTTATGCGGGTAATAAGGTGTTTTCTTTGTATGCCGCCGTATAGTGCGCCATTCCATTGTATGTCAACGGTTCTGCCTTGGGAGTCAGTTAGGCGTATTAGGTGGTCACTGGTTGCATTTCTATCGAGGTTATAGATGGATTCGGCTGCTAGGGCGGTATATTCGAGGGTAAGGTAGGCGCCGTTGGAGTGGTTGATTCGGGTGAGGTTGCCGGTATCGGCGGCGTAGAGGAGGTCATGGTGTATTCCATGCCCGTTGTCTATTCGGCGTAGGCGCCCTTGATCATCAAAGTAGCGTTGCAGGCGGGTTTGCCGGTTAATAAGTTTTCGTCCTGTAAAGCCGAGTTGGGTCAGGTCGTTGCCGGTGAGGGGTTCTAAACGCATTGAGGGGTAGGCTGCGCTTATGCCTTGGCTGTTAAAGGTGATGTCTGTGCCGTCATAGCGTTTATAGATGATGTTGCCGTTTGCGGATAGGTGGAACAGGAGGTCTTCGTAGTTGTGCCGCCAATAGCGGGTGGTATGCCCAAGGTATTGTGAGGCATTTGCAAAATAGCTGGGGCTTATGCCAACGGAGTTGTAGGTTGCTCGATATTCGCTTTCGGTCATTGAGGGTATGGTGTCGGCGATAAAGGAGGCGATACGGTTTCCGCCTATGGTGTGCAGGCTGTTAATGTGTTTTTCTTTGAGTGTATGGCTGTTGTAGTGGTAGCGAAAACGAATGGGAAATTGGTTGCCCAGTTGTATAACGGGTTCTGTGCGGTATTTTTTGCCTTCGATAAAGTCGATTGGGTTTTTGCTTTGGGTTTCACAGGAGGATTCGGTGGGTGGGCTGGTACAGGCTTTGCTCGATGCGTCCCACTGTTCGCCTGTGTTGCAGGTTGCGACACAGGATGAGCCGCTGCCATCTAGGATGTAGGGGGAGGGGCACATTGCTTCGGTATTGCAGGGTATTAATCCATATAGGCCACCTGTGGCGCTACAGCCAAAGCCTTCAAGGTTACAACAATACACACTGCCGTTAGAGTAGGTCGGACCTTTTTCTAGTCTATAGGGGGTTTTCAGCCCTTTGCAGGCGGCATCAACGGATGAGTAGCAGGCTCCGGTATGTCGAGAGATTTCCCAGGCCGTTGTGTAGCCGGGTGCGGCCTGGCTTGGCAGGCTGTAGCTTAAACATACTAGGCATATTATGAGTAGGCGGTATGGGGATTGTAGGATGTTATTCACAAATTCATTTCCTTTTAAATTCGGTCACAAAAAGAGCGGTGTTTGCACGAGATGTTTGTCACGCAAATCTGTATTTGTTGGGTGATGATGTGGACAAAAAAGGAGAGAAAGTGGAAAAGCAGGCTAAGACGACTTCCTGGTTTGTTGTTTTCAAATCCTTCAAAATCTTGTGGGTATTGTATTGAGTGAAATGGGCGGTTTCAAGCAATAAATATAGTTTGTGTATTTATTTTAATTTTTTGAGGTACTTTCCTGTAGTTCAATCGGTCATTTAATATCGCAATCAAAATTAACGTTTTAATTTAAACTCTTTAAGGGCTCTCGTTAGGTGTCTATTTATGAGTGACTGCGAGAGCGCAATACCTCAAAAATACCCTGCGTATTTGGCCTAATACCACGCCAAATAGTAAAAGCCTCTGCCGCCTGCCCCACTAACATACCTAAGCCATCAGCCGTGTTAGCCGCGCCATTCTGTTTTGCCCAGGTAATAAATGGCGTGGCTTCTTTGGCATACATCATATCGTAGGCGTTACCGTTTACCGCAATACAGGTATCGGGTATCGGCGGAAGATCCCCGGCCAGGCTTGCTGAGGTGCCATTAATAATAATATCGAATACCCGTTCACCTCATATTAGTCTGAATATCGAGGTTACCCACGCTATTGATACGTTACTCCAATATCCCTAAAGCATTCAGCATCAATAAAATACAGCTACCCAACCCAGAAAACATGAGCAAGCAATAAAATACCCTAGCAATAATCCTATCAAAGCTACTCGTATTCTGATAGAGCAATTCAGAACGAGAAAACATAGCCGATATTGGGCTTTGTTCCAGTTTTTTCATCCAAGCTCTGGGTAACGTTAAGGCTTGTGCAGCATTAACAATATCCATACCGCTTACAAACTCAAATCCCAACAGATCTTTCGTCGCTTTATTCCTACGCAATCTACGGACCGTAATCTGTCCAAATAACACATAAAAAACGGCCGCGAGCATCATCAGTGTAGCGGCAACAGCGAGAAGCTGAGAAAATAGACTCATAATTAACTTAACCATCCCATTATTGAATCGTACCAGGCACCACTATTCGATTTAACTGCACTATTCATCCCCATGGATGCCGCTGCTGCAACTCCAGCGACCGCAACTCCTCCAACGATCAATCCCACCCAGCCTATAGGAGTCGCCATCACAAGAATCCCCAGTACAGCAGTACCCGCATTCACGGCAGCAATACCAACACCAGCACTAGTAGCAAAACTCAAAGATTCCACAAACATTTCCCGCTCCCAATTCCCACCCTCTTTGTAGGTATTGTGTATGTTCCCAGCTCGGCTTCCGAAATCGATTACTGCAAGACCATTACCTAGTAATTTAGCATGCCTGGTAAATTTAACTAGATTGTGAGCCTGAGTTTGGTTAGTGACATTGAGGCTCGCCACACTTCGGCTATCTCGCGCAATATTAAGCGCTCTTTTTGAGCTTGTTAATGCACTTCCTCTACTGGATTTCACTCTTCCTGAAACCGCTCTAAGCTCGTTTTTGAACTGGGATTGTAACTTATTAAACGCAGATTGGGCGCTTTTCTTAGCGATAGATTTGGCGGCAGAGTTAGATTTCACTGCATCACGATAGAGCATGAGCGCCTTTTGATATTCCTTTATTGCGTTACCAAATGCTCCCATGCGACCACCATATACACTGGTTGAAGCACCCACTACACCTAAACCTGACTCCTGTATTGTTTTGGTGATTTCAGACAAAGCCATGATGTTATCCCCTCCAAACGAGAGAGAAAAATTGGTCAAATCTCGGGATACACCATGGCCAGATAATTGCCTAAGTATGCTGGTATTCACTACTGAATCGTTGTCCGCCAACATATAAGGAGTATAGGCACCTATGGTATCAGGATTTTCGCAACTCCCAGAAACCAGTTTCCCCCCGTCTAGGCCGTAGGAATTTAATAATGATTGAGTCTTGAATGATTGATTGCTAAGAAAAATACCGGTCACGGAAAGTCCCTTTAGGTTAGATTGAAGTTTAAATAGTGATTACACTGTGAATATGACATAGGTCACAATTTAGTTTTGTGATCTGCTTGGGAATTTGACCTCCAGCAACTGGAATTTCGGTTTGTTCACGTTTTTTTTGAGGCGAATTCGACACATCCAGCTCTCTACATCTTTATAAGAATCTACAAGTAGGCGCATAAAATATCGCGTTAATACAAACACTAACTTAAGCAAACTACGCATAGCATAAAGCAACAGGGCAGCACACTGCGCACTATTAGGCGGTATTGAAATAGTAGGCGGTATTGAAATAGTAGGCTGTATTGAGATTGTAGGATGTTATTCACAAATTCATTTCCTTTTAAATTCGGTCACAAAAAGAGCGGTGTTTGCACGAGATGTTCGTCACGCAAATATGTATTCGTTTGGTGAAGTAGACAAAGAAGGTCAGAAATGGAAATGGGTAGATAAGACGACTTTCTAGTTCCTAGTTCGTTATTTTCAAGTCCTTCAAAATCTTGTGGGTATTGCATTGAGTGATATGGGCGGTTTCAAGCGATAAATATAATTTGTGTGTTTATTTTAATTTTTTGAGACAGAAGAGTCTCTACTGGCCGCTAATCAAGCAGCTAATGATAATCGATCAACTAAGGTTTATGAGCTGGCTGATTTCTTACAAAATATCAATTAATGCCCTCAACTGATTAATATTTACACGACTTTGGGTTGTGTATTGTCGTTAGAAGTTTTGCCCTGCACATAGACAGATTACTTTGCCCTATACATAACCCCAGGCTGACAGTTTACAATATCAAAAAGCTCTGCTGCACCGCCTGGGCTTTCTGATGCACCTAAGAAAAGACACCCACCTGGATTGAGGCACGCTCTCATTCTACGAACAATATCGGTTTTTAATTCAGAGGAAAAATAAATCAGAACATTGCGACAAAAAATGATGTCGAACTTGCCAAGTAGCGCGTAGTTGTCTTGTAGATTGAGCTGCCGAAAACTAACTCTTTGTTTTATTTCAGGTTTTACTTTCCAACGGTCATGGGCATTATAAATAAAAAACTCTTTGATCCTTTGGTCAGATAACCCACGACCAATAGAAAGTCGGTCATAATCCGCAGCTATGGCTTGATCAAGAATATTGCACGATAAGTCCGTGCCTATTATTTCAGCCGATATACGGTTTCCACCCAGTGTACTACGTTTAAACTCTTCGATAATCATACTAATTGAATAAGGCTCTTGCCCTGAAGAACAAGCCGCAGACCATATTCTCAAACGGTTCCCTCCTTTTTTTTGAAACTCTGGCAAAAGTACATTTTTTAATTTGTCGTAAGGGTAACCGTCTCGAAACCAAAAGGTTTCATTGGTGGTCATGGCGTTGACCACCTTCTGGCGAAGGTCTCGTTGAGAGGGCTGTTTGATTTGACGAATTAATTCGTAAACAGAGGCACATTGACTCTCATTCAATATTCGCCGAATGCGAGTCGCCACTAAATACTGTTTGTTGTCAGCAAGATCGATACCCGCTATCTCTTGCAAATAGTCCCGGAATTCTTTAAATTCCTGAGCCCCCACACTAATGCTATCTAATTTTTTTTGAATCACTCAATAATATCCACAGCACACAGGTTAAAAAATCCAGAGGGAGGTTAGTCGTTTTCGATTAGCTCTTTAACACGAGCATTAACTCGTTTTGCTAACTCATCTGGATGAAATTTCGCAAGAAAATCATTTGCCCCCACCTTCTTGACCATAGCCTCATTAAACACTCCGCTCAAGGAGGTGTGCAAAACAACGTGCAGATCTCTCAATTTAGGGTTCGCTCTAACTTCCGCAGTAAAGGTATATCCATCCATCTCAGGCATTTCAATATCAGAAATAACCATAAGTAATTCTTTGTAAGGGTCTTTGCCCTCGGCCACAAGCTCCTCAAGATATTCGAGCGCTTCTCTCCCGTCTTTTTTAACTGTAGCTCGAATACCTAGGGACTCAACGACTTTTTGTATTTGTTTGCGTGCGATGGAAGAGTCATCTGCAATCAACAAGTGTCGTTCAACATGAACATCTTCTTGAGCTTCCTGTATAACATCTTCAGAAACATCGGATGGCAATGGCGATACTTCAGCCAATATTTTTTCAACATCAATAATCTCAACTAACTTTCCATCAACATCTGTGACGGCTGTTAAATAGTTTTCTTTGCCCGCGCCTTTAGGTGGCGGATGAATATCACCCCAATTCATATTAATAATACGTTCAACACCACGAACTAAAAAACCCTGAGTTGATCGGTTGTATTCCGTAATAATAATAAAACAATTCTCAATATCGGGTAGGGGCGCCTTACCCGTGGCTAGCCTCATATCCATTATAGGTATAGTGCTACCACGAATATGAGCAACGCCTCTTACGACAGGGTTTCTCTTCGGAATTTCATTAAGTGGGGGGCACTGAAGAACTTCTTTTACCTTAAATACATTAATGCCGTAGAGCTGCGATCCTCCCAAACTGAACAGCAATAACTCCAGCCTATTTTGACCAACTAACTGAGTTCTTTGGTTGACGCTATCGAGAACACCAGCCATATTAAAACCTCATCCAAATTCACAAAAATTACGTAATACTAGTCTACACTCTGTAGCAGGCACGTGGTTTGCACTATATCCAAAGAAGGTTGTAAACACGGCACAATTTTGACGGTTTGTATGCTTTCTTTACACAAACCGTATCTACAGCATAGGACACAAATCATGGCACTACGCAGTTTTTTAGTTGTCTTAGGTCTTACCGTTTTACCGCAATTGGTAATAGCTCAAGAATATCAAAGTATCTCTGCATTGCGACAGCATGTCGAAAATCACGTTAGTCGTATTTTTATCGAACGGTACGGTAAAAAAATGTTCAACAATAACATTACCATTTCAGTCAACCATATTGACCCTCGACTGAAACTTTCTCACTGTACGGATAATTTGCATTTAGCGTTAATTCAACAGAAATATTCCAATAACAACATGACCGTAAAAACTCGTTGTCTGGTCGGCAAGCAGTGGACAATCTATATCCCTGTAACAGCCGATATATACGAGGACGTGATTGTTGCTGCCCGCAGCTTGGCTAAAGGCGCTACCCTTACGGATTCTGACTTGGGAATGAAGCGCCTAAATATTTCTGAAATGGGGATGGGGTATATTAAATCGGCAGACCGTTTAACAAATAAAGAATTAAAACGTCCTTTGAAAACTGGAGACCCGATCCGTTTAACAAATCTGACAGAAGCAAACGTGATAAAACAAGGAGATTCGGTTTTACTTGAAGCTAAATTGACTTCTCTTACCGTAACCGCACCGGGAGTCGCTCTAAGTGCCGGCTATGTGGGACAGCAAATTAAAGTGCGCAATACCAAATCTGATAGGGTTGTCGATGCGCTGGTTTCTGGGCCTGGTAAGGTCACGGTGACGATGAATTAAATCTCTGGAAGACTATGAATTGAGCCCCCTGATAGAGCGGTCAATAAAATAAGGCATAAAAGCCATAGTATTATGCAAATAAAGATTAAAGTTATATCAGGACCCGCCGATAGTCTGTCCAGATAGTTAGATTTTGTGGAGGTTAGCTCCGCAGAGAAGGTGGATGAAAATGGTTATAGACCCAGGAAATAATGTAAACAACGCCAATATCGCCGCTGGGAAAGCTAGGCCAACACAGGTTGCTAAGAGTGGCGCCCAAGAATTAACCGAGGCACCCGCAGACTCTTCCGATAACGTTTCTCTAAGCGTATCAGGTATGACACTCGCCCAGGTTGAAGCGAATATTGCAAACTCACCTGATATTGATAAAGCAAAAGTTGCGGTAATCAAAGCTGCTATCGCTAATGGTAGCTATAAGATTAATCCCGATAAGATAGCCGCAAATATCTTAGCTCAAGAGGGGCTACTCCCCTAGAACCTATATTATTGTTCATTCAATTATCCTTTCTAGGGCCTGTCGGCTTGATAGACCTCTCTTGCTAACGAGACTGTCCTCCTCCTCACACATTCGGCATGGAATATGCTCTATGCTACTTATTGTGGCTATTCACTTAGGTTTAGTCATTTTATTGACTTGGATAAGGTGAAGTTTAATGATTAAAACAGCTCATGCCCTCGGCCAGTCCAATTCGTCACCCCCTACCGCCCAGGAGGTAGAGTCTCAGGTTGCGAATGACATCAACGCCTGCAAACAACTTATTCGACTTTTAAATGAAGAGGCTGAAGCCTTAAAAGCAAGAAAGCCCGAACAGTTGGAACAGATTATCAACGAAAAAACCGCTTGCCTTGTTCAACTGGATCAAAGTGCTAATGTACGCTCTCAATGGATGAAGGTACCAACCGAGCAAGCCCCAGATAAGTGGCAGTCCCTATTAGATAGCTTTAATAGCCCTGGAATAAAGGCCGCATGGAATACTCTAAAACGGCTTTTGGAAGAGTGTAAGGTCAAAAATGAAACAAATGGAAAAATGCTTGCTCGAAATCAACAGGTATTTTCAAAGCTCGTTAATATTATGCGTGGACAATCAAGCGCTCCCTCTTTGTACACTGAAACAGGTAAATCTTCAGGTGGGTATACGGGGGGAAGCGTTGGAGAAGCATAGCGGCTTTCCTTTCACTAAAAGCATACTGCTATGCTCACTATTCTTAGAAAGCCACCGTTAAAATGGCGCTTGAAATACTTACTCCCCTAAACCTGGAACAAAAGAGCTTTCTTAGCCCGCAGGAATAACAGGCACATCAATTTTTGCCGCGCCGTTTTGCCCTCTATTTCGAAGGGCATGATCCAGTACGATGATTGCCATCATAGCTTCGGCAATGGGCGTCGCTCGAATTCCCACACAGGGGTCATGACGCCCCTTCGTCACAACGTCAATAGGGTTACCATGCACATCAACACTGCGCCCAGGTATAGGCATACTTGAGGTGGGTTTTAGAGCAAGGTGGGCAATTAGATTTTGCCCGCTGGATATACCGCCTAAAACCCCGCCAGCATTATTGGATAAGAACCCTTCGGGGGTCATTTCATCGCGGTGTTCTGTGCCTTTTTGAGTAACGGATTCAAAGCCAGCGCCAATCTCGACACCTTTTACTGCATTTATTCCCATAAGTGCGTGGGCTAAATCGGCATCTAAACGATCAAATATTGGCTCTCCCAAACCGGGAATCATATTTTCTGCCACAACCGAAATTTTTGCCCCGATAGAATTTCCCTTAAGCCCTTCCATATAGTTTTTCATTTCCTCGACTTTAGAGGCATCTGGGCAGAAAAATGGGTTTTGATCAATCTGTTCCCAATCCATAGTGTCAATTTTTATTGGCCCCAGTTGAGAGAGGTAGCCTCGAATACGAATGCCCCAAGTTTCCTGTAAAACTTTTTTGGCAATGGCACCGGCTGCCACTCTCATTGCCGTTTCACGTGCGGAAGAACGCCCACCCCCTCTATAATCCCGAATTCCGTATTTTTGCATATAGGTATAGTCGGCGTGTGCGGGCCGAAACTGATCTTTGATATTCGAGTAATCCTTCGATCGCTGATCGGTATTTTCAATAACCAAGCCAATTGGGGTGCCTGTTGTTTTTCCTCCAAAAACCCCTGAAAGAATTTTGACTTGATCCGCTTCTTTACGTTGGGTCGTATAACGCGATTGCCCAGGTTTGCGGCGATCAAGGTCTTTTTGTAAATCCTCTTCGCTAATGTTAACCCCTGGTGGGCATCCATCTACAATACAGCCCAGCGCTAATCCGTGGCTTTCACCAAACGAGGTTACGGTAAACAGTTTGCCGATAGTATTACCTGACATATCTATCTCTTTTTATTTATTATCAAAGGTCGAGGTGACTGCATTTGCGTCACCCAATTAAAAGTACGCTTTTACCTGCTCAGCCGTGAGAACAAAAACCCCATGACCACCATTTTCTAGCTCGGGCCATAAAAAAGGTACATCGAGAAACGCCTCTTCTAAGGCTTGCCAACTATTGCCAACTTCAACAACCAACAGCCCATTAGGCGTTAGGAAATTACTCACTTCAGACAATATTCTGCGGGTAATATCCAGGCCATCAGCACCTGAACCCAACCCCATGCTGGGCTCTGCACGGTATTCAGCAGGCATTGAGGCTAAATCCTTTTCATCAACGTAAGGTGGGTTTGAGACGATCAGTTCGTAACGCTCTTTGGGTACATTCTCAAAAGGTACATTCTCAAATAAATCGGACAATATAGCCTGAACTTTACTGTTCAGCTTGTAGCGCTCAATATTTTTTTTGGCAATTATGAGGGCTTTTTCCGAATAGTCTACTAAATCCACATCAGCGTCAGGGAAAACCGAAGAGCAAGCAATTCCAATACAACCACTGCCCGTACACATATCTAAAATATGGTTTGGGTAGGTTTCTAACCAGGGTTGAAACTGGTTCAAAATCAGTTCGGCAATGGGCGACCGAGGCACAAGAACGTCTTCAGTAACATGAAATTGAAGATTCGCAAAGGAGGCTTCCCCAGTTAAGTAGGCCACGGGAAGACGCCGCTGTATACGAATCTCAATAGCTTCGAATACCCGGACCTTCTCCTCTTTAGTTAATCGTGTATCCATCACGGCTTCTAATGCTTCCCAAGGCTGTTTCACCATGCCCAATACCAGAACAACCGCTTCATCCCACGCATTATCTGTGCCGTGACCAAAATACAGGTCTGCTGCACTAAATTCACTGGATGCCCAGCGTATCCAATCTCGAATTGTCAATAACTCATCGATTACAGCAGTGTTCATATCAAATACCCGCTAACCTAGGGCCTATTAACAGGCCCTAGTCTTGACCCATGTGTAACTTATATCTAAAAAATAAATGTCTTAAACCCGTAATACAACTTTGGCAAATAGCCAAAAGCGAGCTATTCTAACGTTTTTTTCCTCTTCATCCCAATGACCCATTGAAATTTGCTCTGTTGATAAAATATTGAGGGCGTACCCCCATGAACGCAGTTAGGAAACACTCTATGAAAAATATGTTTGCTCAAATTATTAAAGATATGGGAGAAGACCTGAAGCGTCCAGGGCTAGTCGATACCCCAGATAGAGCAGCAAAAGCTTATGGTTTTTTGACTAGCGGCTATCAACTCTCCATTGACGATGTGGTCAACGACGCACTTTTCCCATCTGACTCTAACGATATGATTATCATTAAAGATATTGAATTGTTTTCAATGTGCGAACACCATATGTTGCCCTTTATCGGCAAAGCACACGTGGGATATATTCCTACAGGTCAGGTTCTAGGCTTATCCAAGGTGGCGAGAATCGTCGATATGTTTGCTCGTCGTCTACAAATTCAAGAGCAATTAACTCATCAGATTGCGTCTTGTATCCAGGAGGTCACGAAGGCACAGGGTGTCGGAGTGATTATTGAAGCCAAGCACTTGTGTATGATGATGCGAGGCGTAGAAAAGCAGAACTCATCAATGAAGACTTCTTCCATGCTCGGCTACTTTAGAAATAATCAGAGTACACGAGCCGAATTTCTATCATTGATCAATTAAAACAATCAGAACTCGGGCACTACCTTGCTTCCCTTGGGGAGCAAGGCTACCAAGCCCTCTAATCATTAGCTTGTTTTTATCCACACCAGCACCGACCAATGCTCGGCTGATTTTTTCTGCGTGTTTTTCTGAATTATCTACTTGAGCAGAAAGGCTTCCTTCACCATAGTCGTGACCAACAATCGCTACTTTTGATTTAGGAAATGTCGCCAATGCTTGAGCAATGACTTGAGAATAAACCTTATTAGGAGTGTATTCATTAGTTGCCACTATAGAGTCAGTAAATAAATAATACCCATACTCCCGGAGCGAATAGATAACTTGCTTAACCGTAGCTAACCGACTGGAAGAAACAGGCTCAACGGGTTCTAGAACGTCTATTTGCAAATAGGCTCTGCGGTTACCTCTTTGCACACCATATACAACAACAAAATACGAGTTATCACTATCAACTCTCGGCGCCACTTCCCAAACTCGATAATACTGAGACTGCTCCATTCCGTAGAGTAATTTAATACCAAACCAATTATTTGCCCGAGCGTTACTACTGCCACAGTCCATTTTTTCACAACTGTATAGGCGCCGACCATTTTGATCAGAGAAAAAGCTATCGACTCGAAAAATAGCATCGGCTATTTTAGTCGATGCAGGAAGCTCAATTGTCCTTCGATAAACCTTCGAACGAATTCGCTCTTCCCTATCACTGACCCATTCGCCGTTAATTTTTTTAATATCATCAAGCGCTAACCGATAATTTTTATTAACAACACTGAAGAAAACTTCTCGCCCCTCTTCATAAGCTGCATAAAATGGCGCTTTCTGTTCCGCAACTACGTTAACGGACATCAATGCACATAGAGCAAATACAAACAGAGGAAATTTATTCATCAACTGTAAAACATGTGTTAATAACTTCTGCGATCGGTTTCGTTTGTTGAGACATGTGTAAATGATGTTCTCCTTTAAATTTATGTACATTCACATTTGGGTAGCGTTCAGGGACTTTAAGTGCTTCCAACTTCCGAATAACCGCCCCATCTGAAGCCACAAAAAGCTCAATAGGAATTGTAATCCTTTGCATAAAAGCATTTACCTGCTCAATGGTCAAACGAATTTCCGACGGTACCCGCAGTTTAGGGTCATTGGCCCAATAAAATCCATTCTCGTTCTCTAATACTCCTCGCCTAGCAAGCTGTTCAGACTCTTGGTAACTTAACTCAAACATCCCCTTTTTTCTCGCCTTAACTGCATTTTCAAAACTAGGGTAATAGTTTCTCTTTCGGGCTCTTGCAAGCAGCATGTCATTAATAGAGACAGCAAGCTGTTCGGGGGCTTCGCGGGGCTCCAATACCCAAGGCAATAAACTTTCAATTGCGGCAAGCCTAGTAATTTTTTCCGGGTAAGTGCCTGCCATAAGCATAGCAATCATAGCACCACGAGAATGCCCAATAAGCCCAAACTTATCCCAATTCAATTGGCGGGCTACTTCCATTATTTCCGCTACATCTAGCCAAATATTGTAGGCGCCAATATGCAAACGGTGATCACTTCGACCATGACCACTTAAATCCAACGCAACTATATCGAGTTTAGATAAATAGGGAATGATCGAATCAAAACTTGCGCAATTATCCAGCCAACCGTGAAACGCAAATGTAGGATAACCCGTTGCATTCCCATACCGAACACCTCTTAACGTCAGATCACCAACAACAAATTCTACTTCTCGGGATAATATATCGTTCGGCATAAGGTATTTATACTGGTTGACGTAACCATCTGAGACTTCCGCAGTTCGCAGCCACAACGTCAAGGTCTATTGCTGCCAACGACGCCGTTCCCATGCGGTACGCTCCTGGCTCAAGGCCACATAAATTATCAACCAGCGTTCCCACCAGAGGTTGATGACTAATTAACAACGTAGACTTAACGCCTTTTTCACTTTGTTGATATAAAAAGTTCGTAAGAGCCGAGGGGTCCGCTCCTGGAACAAGCAATTCAGTATCTATTTTCGTGTGATCAGGCAAGAAACCATCGGCAGCTTGATAGGTGTCCTGAGCGCGAAGGTAAGGGCTAACATAAACATGACTGAGCTGATTTAAGTCCGACTGATGAGCAAAGATATTACTGACAACCTCCCTCTGACCCGATGCAGAAAGACGCCGCAAATGATCCGCAGGAGCATTCGCTTCCGCATGACCATGACGCAATACAAATAATTCCATAATACCGCCTGTAAAAAAATATCGTCATTGATATAAATGACGCCAATTACCTTTTATTTAATCTTCTATACAACAATTTAACTTGCTGAATAAAAAATCAAACTGCAATAAAAGAATTATTACTCTTCGGTTGTTTCTCTACCTTCAGTTTCATTTTGAGACGCTTTCGCTTCTGGCCAATCAGCAAAAGGAAAAGGTTTATCTTCGGTATTGTAAGTTAGAAATTGTAACGTTTGGAAAATGTACTGCGACAAAGAATCACCGAATCGACGCAGATTCCCATTGTCATTTCCGGTAATAAGTGCAAACAAAAACTGCACAATCACCAATACCCACACGATTAAAGAAGAAACATGCAAAATCAGCGAAAACAATAGCATGTAAACCAATCGCAACCAGTGCTTACTTGACGTTAGATTAAATTTAAGTTCTTCGTTCATTATTCCCACCTTGAATATCAACATCGCTATTGAGTTCACCAGACATTAGACCTTGAACAACGGCCAAAATATCCTTTGACTCCCACAATATGGCATATAAACCTTGAACTAACGGCATATATACATTCAACTCATCTGCCTTTTGCTTCACAATTTTTAACGTATTAACGCCTTCAGCCACTTGACCAATTTCTGCAACAGCTTGCTCTAGAGATTGCCCTTTACCAATAGCGTAGCCAACTCGATAATTTCGACTTAAATCAGAAGTACAGGTCAAGATCAAATCCCCTACTCCGGCAAGCCCTAAAAATGTCAGGGATTCCGCACCTAATCTATTCGCCAAACGCCCCATTTCTGCCAAACTTCTAGTCAGCAGCATAGCAGAAGTATTGTTTCCACAACCTAACGCTGCTGCCATACCAGTAATAATCGCGTAAATATTCTTCAGCGCTCCGCCAAGTTCGACCCCGTAACGATCCTGACTGCTGTATATTCGAAAGGTGCCGGAGCAAAAGGTATCTGACACAATATCAATAACATCCTGATGATCACTCGCACACACACTGCCAGTATACTGATTTTGAACTATTTCTTTAGCAAAATTTGGCCCGCTTAAAACTCCGATCTTTACCTGCGGAAGTTCTTCCTCCAGAATTTGACTCATCAAATGAAAACCCTGGGCTTCAATACCTTTAGTTGTACTTATTACTATGGTACCAGGTCGAATATAGGGTGCGACGCCTTTCGCCACCGAACGAAAAGACTTACTGGGAATAGAAATAACAACAATGTTACTTTTACTCACACAAGAAACTAGGTCGCTAGTAATTTCCAAGCTATCCGTAAAAGTATAACCGGGCAAATAAAACGAATTCTCCCTAGCTTCTTGGCATTGAGCTGCTTTTTCTTTATCTCTCATCCATAAGTAGGTTTCATGCCCATTACAAGCAATAATATTCGCTATTGCCGTACCAAAACTGCCACCACCTAGAACAGAAACACAATGTTTATCAGACATAAGAAATCAGCCCACCTTTGCTATATAAATGAGAACGATTAACGAAGAAAAACGATAGTTAAAAACCACCCTACATTAAAAACTCTCAATGATTTTTTATTTTGAATAAAAAAAGCCACTAAAGGAATCCCATTAGCGGCTCATTGTATTTATCAGACGGTCTTAGTGGCTCAGCTCTATTAACAGTTTATTAAGGCGGTGAATATAAGACGCAGGGTCTTCCAGGCTACCACCTTCAGCTAGATTTGCTTGGTCAAAAATCACCTTCGCTAAATCCGAAAACCTATCTTCATCCGATTCTGCATCCATTTTTTTAACAAGTGGATGACCAGGGTTAATTTCAATAATCGGCTTGCTGTCAGGAACCTGCTGACCAGCAGATTCCATAAGACGACGCATTTGAGCACCCATATCATGCTCACCAACAACAAGACATGCTGGCGACTCAGTTAGACGATGTGTAACGCGCACCTCTTCCACGTCATCCTTCAATACTTCTTTGATCCGAGCAATAAAGTCTTCACTGTCTTTTTCAACTTTTTCTTGCTCTTTCTTATCTTCTTCGGAATCCAGCTTACCTAAATCTAACGCGCCTTTTCCAACATCTTGGAATTGCTTTCCATCGTATTCCATTAGGTGGCCCATCAACCAGTCATCCACACGGTTAGAAAGAAGCAGAACTTCAATGTCTTTTTTACGAAACACTTCTAAATGAGGGCTGTTTTTTGCTGTATTAAAGTTTTCCGCCACAACATAATAAATTTTCTCTTGTCCCTCTTTCATTCGAGCAATATATTCGTCAAGAGATTGGTCTTGCGTTGAATTATCATTCAGCGTTGAAGCAAAGCGTAATAGCTTGGCAATTTTCTCGCGGTTTGTATAATCTTCAGCAGGCCCCTCTTTTAACACTTCACCAAATTGCCCCCAAAACTCTTGGTAAGTTTCTTTATCATTTTTGGCCATTTTATTAAGCATATCGAGTACACGCTTGGCTAATGCGGCTCGCATGGTATCGATATTAAGGTCTTTCTGTAGTATTTCACGCGAAATATTAAGAGAGAGGTCGCTTGAATCCACTACACCTTTTATAAAACGTAGGTAAAGCGGTAAAAATTGATCGGCATCATCCATAATAAACGTGCGCTGAACATACAATTTTAACCCACGTGCGCCATCTCGGTTGTGCATATCAAAGGGAGCCGATTTAGGAATATAAAGTAAACTGGTATAGTCCAGCTTGCCCTCTACACGATTGTGACTCCATTTCAAAGGCTCGTTGAAATCATGTGAGAGATGCTTGTAAAACTCTGTGTATTCTTCATCGGAAATATCACTACGCGAACGGGTCCACAAGGCAGTAGCCGTATTGATTATTTCGTCTTCTGGTTCTTTGTCCTTATCTTCTTCCCCCACTGCGTCTTTCTGCATAATAACTGGGATAGAAATATGGTCAGAATATTTTTTAATAATGGAGCGTAAACGCCAACCGTCAGCAAATTCTTTTTGCTCGCTATTCAAATGAAGAGTAATTGTTGTGCCACGCTCAGCTTTTTCGATATTTTCAATAGAATATTCAGCTTCGCCCTGGCTCTCCCAGTGAACCCCCTCATCTGTATTTAGACCCGCACGACGAGTAATAACCTCTACCTTATCCGCGACTATAAATGCAGAGTAAAAACCAACGCCAAATTGCCCAATCAACTGAGCATCTTTTTGATCATCTCCAGACAGGGATTGCAAAAAGGAGGCTGTTCCAGACTTAGCGATAGTGCCCAAATTCTCGATAACTTCATCACGGCTCATACCTATGCCATTATCACTAACGGACACCGTATTGGCTTCTTTGTCATATTCGATTCGAATATTTAGCTCAGGGCTGCCCTCAAAGAGTTCTGGGGACTTCAGCGCCTCAAAACGAAGTTTATCGGCAGCATCTGAAGCGTTGGAGACTAACTCCCTTAAAAAAATTTCTTTGTTCGAATATAAAGAGTGGATCATAAGCTGAAGCAATTGTTTCGCTTCAGTTTCAAAGCCTCGGGTTTCTTTTGTGGCCTCTACAGTCATCTGAGATAGCTCCTTGTTGCTTTGCTGGTTCTTAACCGGATTATGGATAGTAGCTAAACAGAGATACCCCATGGACTCGCAGAGTCAAATTGGGTACTCCTACCAATGAAATTTCGCATTCATTAACAAAAAATCACCTTATGCCAAATCAAATTGGGGCTGGGTTTGGGTTTTCAAGGATTTTTATTCCACAAAGCCCATTTAGCAGGTTTCAACTTTCCACGACAGATATTTTGATCAAAAAACAAACAACAAACTCAATATGAGGAACTCTGTCACCATTAGCAACATAAAAAAAGAGGAAATTTCTTCCAGCGTCTTCCAATCAACACAGTTTTGATCCATATTATGGCCCGGTTGAAATCAGCCGACGAAAATCTGCAAATCGATCAAAATTTATACAAAATCACTTAAAGTCTTTTAGGGGCTACATATGCGAGTTGGTATTCTTACTGGAGGCGGTGACTGCTCCGGTCTAAACGCAGCGGTACGAGGTGTTGCAAAAAGTTTAATGCACCAATACGGTGCAGAGGTCATAGGCATCGAGGAAGGCTTCCTCGGAATGATCGAGAGAAGAACCCGCGTTTTGTCCCTTGAAGAAGTTGACGGTATCCTCGACCACGGCGGGACAATTTTAGGCACAAGCAACCGTGCCAGCCCTCTAGATTTCGAAGGCAAAAACGTGACCCAAGACGTTGCCGATTACTACAACGAATTAGGTTTGGACTGTATCGTCTCCATGGGGGGTGACGGTTCAATGACAATCTGCTACGAAATGTCTAAAAAAGGGCTTAATTTTGTAGGTGTACCTAAAACAATCGACAACGATCTTATGGGCACAGATCGAACTTTCGGATTCGATACGGCTGTCAACATCGCGGCTGAATCTCTTGACCGCTTACGCACCACAGGGAAGAGTCACAAGCGAGTTATGATCCTTGAAACCATGGGCCGTTATGCCGGTTGGATTGCGCTCCACGCAGGTGTTGCAGGTGCCGCAGATATTATCCTTATCCCAGAGTTCCCCTATCACATTGACGATGTCATCAATACCATCAAAAAACGTGCTCAAAAAGAGGAATACACGGTTATCGTCATTGCAGAAGGAGCCAAATCGTACGGCGGCAGCCTTGTGGTTGATAAGTCGGGTGTCGATGCACCAGACCCCATCAGACTCGGTGGCGTTGGACGCTTCCTACAAACACAGCTTGAAGAACGAATTGATGCCGAAGTAAGAACGACTATTTTGGGCCATATTCAACGAGGTGGAACACCGTCCCCCTATGATCGTATCTTTGCGACGAATGTTGGTGCCTACGCAGCATCTCTTGTCGCTTCCAAACGCTATGGCAGAATGGTAACGGTTTCGGATAACCACTTATCAAGTGTTGCCCTAGAAGAAGTGGCGCACAATACCAGGATGGTGCCTAAAGATGATATGACACTTGTTGGTGCGGTGAGCATGGGTGTATCTTTTGGAAACCCTGATCTAAGTATATCTCTTGAAGACTTAAAAGATGGCGAAATCAAAATGAGCTAACTTTTGTACGGATTCTCTTTTTACGATAAAAATGACTTAAATAAAAAACGAGCTAAGCTTGATTTTTATTTAAGTCATTTTTATTTTCCATTTGCTTTAGCCATCACAACCTTGTTTCTTCCATGCCTTTTTGCCGAATACAGCGCCGCATCAGCCCGCTGTATAAATTGACTAGTAGATTCTTCTTCCATCTGAGCCACCCCAAAACTACAAGTGACTCGAATCCCGTCAGGCCAAGAGTACATCTCGGTCATAGCCCTCAATTTTTCAGCTAGATCATACATTTCCTGAAGGTTTGAGTTAGGACAGGCCAAAATAAACTCTTCTCCTCCCCAGCGAGCAACGAGTTCCGTGCTCCTTATGTTTTTAGTAATAAGCTTTGCAAATGCTTTTAATACTTCGTCACCCACTGCATGTCCGTGAGTATCATTAATTTTTTTGAAGTGGTCTATATCCATAAAAGCAATACATAAACCATTTATTTTATCCGCTTGAGAAGCACTTTCAAGAAACAGTTTCTGCAACCCCTCTCGGTTTAATACTCCTGTTAGAGGGTCGCGGCTAACTTTATCTTCTAACTCACGACTTTTGATATTGAGAAGTCGATTGATTGCTTCTAGTTCTTTTTCCCGAAATAGTGATGCAGATAAAGCCTGCTTATTTCTATACACCCAAACAAGCACATAAACAATGCCAGAAAAGCCCCAAAGAAATACAATACCTAAATAAAGCTGGTCCGCGCTCAGTAACTTCCCTTGAAACTCTATTCTTTCTATTTCTAACTGGTATTTTTCAGCTTCAACACCCGTACCAGTAGCAACTTCAATTGAATAAATATTGGTAAATTCCGGTCCTATATATTCAATAGGGATTTTATTTTCACCTATCCACCAAGTAGCTACCTGAAAGCTATTAATTGGTACCCAAATAGGATACTCATCATTATCATTAAACCATTCAATACTGTTATATTTAATCGAATTTGAATTATCTAAAGTCGAATACTGCGGATTAAAATTTCGCAGGTGTACTCGAATACCCGATTTTTTCCCCGAGGTGTACTTTACCCATAACCCCACTCGATTGTATGACGACAAGTCCACACCAGAAATATCGCCATTCTTATCCAAAGAGGTCAAATTTACATTAAATTCACAAAAAGGCCATTGATACTTTAGCCCTATTTCACACTCCAAAATTAACTTGTCATCTTCAACCCATATTTTCGAGTGACTATTGCCTCCCAAAGAAGCATCATCAATAGAAAAAATATCTGACCTTAAATCAGAGTCAATTACAAATGATTTATTTAGGGAGTATTCTTGCAGCAGTAACAACAGGGCCGTTATCAGCAACAACACTATAATTATTTTTGGAGAGCTATTATCTTGAGTATTCATTTCCCAAATGTACTATCAATTAAAAAAGCAATAGAGTTTATGCCTATATTTATGTCTATAACCTCATCAACACATAATATATTTACGATATTTTAAGCATATAGTATTAGGCTAGCACATAGAATCCTTTTAAGTGGTAAGGTTATCTAGATAATTGAGAAGGGTTCACATAAAAAACAAGGGAACTTACTTATAAAAAAACACCAACAATTAGTTTTGGTTATACACTGTATTATGTAAATACTGTTTGGTGCAGTCTTACCCTAACCACAGCGAAGGCGTTAACTGCTTGTCAACCTGTGCCTTGTTAACCAAAGACAATACGCTTCGCAGTACTATATCTAGCCGTCACTATACTTATTGCCACCATGCTTGGGGCTCTTTGATGACCCCAAAAAGAAAAATGAGAGACGACTAAAACCCAAAAAGACCGCAGCTTTCTTAACCGCCGCATCTGTCACATATGATTTACAAACCGAGTTCAAGAGTAAAAACAAAATATTAAATACTTGCATGTGAAAAATGTGTTTATCTGGAAATACTGAGGTCATCTAATAGCAACTATGTTGGAAAAACAATTATCTCTGAATTCAAAGTATTGAAATAACCTTATCGAAAGAAAATATTTGCTGAGGGTAAGCCGTTTAGAGGGAAATTTCAGGTGTTGCAAAGGCTTATTTTAGATAAACAGGTAAGGTTTTTTGTTAACCGAAATATAGCTTGACTTGCCCAAAATTCAAATCTCGATAGACAACAACGTTGAAATCAAGCTTGTGAGAAAATTCTAATAGCTATCAAAAATTCAGACTTGTAAACGCTTCTACAATATCTAAAAGTCTATTAGTTAAAAATTTAGCTAAACAAAAGCGTCAATCATTTGCATATATTAAGTCTACAACAAAGAAGAAAAAACACACCAAAGCGCTGATAATCAACTCTAGTGTAATTTTAAGCCCTATACTTTGAGGTCTCTGATACTCGCTTTGACAAATTCTACTTTTAGGTCATCATACGTATGAACAGCAGGGTACTGAGGAAACTCCTCTATAACGTTTTGAGGCGCACTAAATAAAATACCCGCGTCAGCCTCCGCCAACATGGTTGTATCGTTGTAAGAGTCTCCTGTGGCGATTGTGCGATAGTATAAAGATTTGAACGCACATATCGACTGACGTTTTGGGTTAGCTTGGCGCAGATTGTAATCCGTCACCTTGCCATTTCCATCCACGGTTAGCTTGTGACAAAGCAGGGTTGGGTAACCGAGTTGAGCCATCAGTGGGCCGGCAAATTCATAAAAGGTATCCGATAAGATCACCACCTGAAAACGCTCTCTCAACCAGTTCAAAAAATCCGCCGCGCCATCAAGAGGGCTCAAAGTATTAATTACTTCTTGGATTTCATTCAGTCCCAAACCCGCTTTATCTAGCTCAGCTAAGCGCATGGTCATCAGTTCATCGTAATCAGGGATATCCCTAGTAGTCGCTTTTAAAGCATCTATTCCCGTTTTTTCAGCAAAATTGATCCAAATTTCAGGGATTAATACCCCCTCTAAGTCTAAACACGCTAATTCCACGTCTATCTCCTCACAGGAAAATGGTCTGAATTCGTAAACGAGCGCCAATCTACCCGTATCATTTGTGTAAGGCAACACATATTGAGGAAAGCCGTTGGCTATATCACTATAACCGGCAGCTATTTTTATTAGACTTCACTGTCTGGTATTCTTGCGCCTTCGCTCGATAGGCCCCAAAACAAAGTAGGTAGGATTTCAAAGCAAATGACCGATTTGATTAACGCTCAAGATATAGACAGTCAACTTCAATCTGCCAGCCCTCAGGAAACTCTTGAGTATGCGTTAGAACAGTTCGAAAACCTTGCCATTTCTTTCAGCGGCGCCGAAGATGTGGTGCTGGTCGATATGGCCAGTAAAATAAAGCCCGGAGTTAAGGTATTTTGTTTGGATACAGGTCGCCTACATGCAGAAACCTACCAATTTATTGAAAAAGTAAGGGATTCATACGACATTCAATTGGATACCCTCTTCCCAGAAGCAGAAGCGGTACAAGCACTGGTGAAAGAAAAAGGGCTCTTCAGCTTCTACCAAGATAACCACCAAGAGTGCTGTGGTATTAGAAAAGTAGGCCCCCTGAGGAAACACCTGCTTAACCTGGACGCTTGGATAACAGGCCAACGCAAAGACCAAAGCCCAGGAACACGAACTCAAATCCCCGTGGTTCAAAACGATAAAAATTTTGCTCGGCCTGGGGGAACTCTCACCAAGTTCAACCCACTGGTAAACTGGAGTTCTCAACAGGTTTGGGATTACATTCGCAACGAAAACCTAGCCTACAACAGTCTGCACGATAAAGGCTTTGTATCCATCGGTTGTGAACCCTGTACCAAGACCATAGGCCCAGGTCAGCACGAACGTGAAGGCCGTTGGTGGTGGGAGGATTCCACCAAAAAAGAATGTGGCCTGCACTCTTCCAATGTAAAAAAATAAACTCTCTTGTTTTTTTGCGATTCAATACCAATTAAATAGGCAAAGATAGCCAAAACGGGAACCCATTTTAGATGAAAATCACCCTAGTTAAGAAAATCCTCGCAGACGGTTCACCCTGTAAAAAATGTGGCGATGTACTCAATAAGCTTGAATCATCTGGGCAAATTAACCAAATTGACGAAATCATTGTTGCAGATGAGCGAGACTCAGAAAGCCTAGGTATGCAACTGGCCACAAAATTAGATGTTAATAGAGCGCCTTTCTTCGTCATCGAAAAAGAAAATGAAGAACCTATTGTTTACACTGTCTACATGAAGTTTGTAAAAGAAGTGCTTGAGCAAGAAACCAAGGAATCGGAAGAGCTAAAGGAAATTATGGAAAACAACCAGGATCTAGATTTTCTTTAAGTTATTTTTCTTTGTAACAAATAGAAAAAGGCGGGATAACTCTCGCCTTTTTCTATTTGTTACCGTGAAAAACTTAGTAAACCGGCAATTCTACACGACTAAATAACTCATCGATTTCCACTTTCGAATGTCGGTTGAATGCTTCACTCACTAACTCTTTGGTCAAGTGGGGGGCAAATTCTTCGATAAATTCATACATAAACCCGCGAAGGAAAGTTCCTCGACGAAATCCAATTTTAGTGATGCTTTCTCTGAACAAATGGCTCGCGTCCAACGCCACTAAGTCACTGTCTTCTTCTGGGTCGTATGCCATCTTAGCAACAATACCTATACCCAACCCTAAACGTACATAGGTTTTTATAACATCGGCATCTGCGGCGGTGAATACAACCCTTGGAGCAAGACCTCGCTCCATAAAAGCTTCGTCTAATTTAGAACGCCCGGTGAACCCAAAAACGTAAGTCACTATTGGGTGCTTAGCAACTTCCTCTAAGCTCAACATCGGTAACTGGCAAAGTGGATGCCCCTTTGGAACAAGAATACATCGGTTCCAGCGATAACAAGGCAACATTACCAAGTCACTGAACAGTTCAAGCGCTTCAGTGGCAATAGCAAAATCTACGGTACCATCGGCAGCCATCTCTGATATCTGCATTGGTGTTCCCTGATGCATATGCAAAGACACATCGGGATACTTTTGAATAAACGAACCGATAACTTTAGGCAAAGCATAACGCGCTTGCGTATGCGTAGTTGCAATGGAAAGGCTCCCTTTTTTCTCGTTACTAAATTCTTGTGCAACCTGCTTAATGCTTTCAACCTTACGAAGTATTTCCCCGGCAGTGCGTAAAATAGCTTCACCGGCTGGGGTAATTCGCGTGAGATGCTTCCCACTTCTAGAAAAAATTTCAACACCTAGTTCATCTTCAAGTAAACGTATTTGCTTACTAATACCAGGTTGAGATGTATATAAACTTTGAGCTGTTGCTGAAACGTTTAATTCGTGATGTGCAACTTCCCATATGTAGCGCAACTGCTGCAGTTTCATATGCCCTCCGCAAAGCGGCAGTGAGTATCTTTATATTCATTGTAGAATAGACGATAAATCGAATATTGTTCTTTTAATTATAAAAATATAAGAAAATATTCTTTTGAAGAATAGTAACTTATCCGTATATTTGCCAGCCCTATTTCTCAAATTAGCCGTGAATTTACATATTTAAGTATAAGAATGGACCTAGTTTTCTACATATTTGCCGGTGCCGGTGTTGGATTGGCCATTGGCCTTACAGGCGTAGGCGGTGGTTCGCTTATGACACCGCTATTAATTCTGTCGGGTGTTCCCGAAAAAATAGCCATAGGAACAGACCTGCTATACGCCGCTGCAACAAAAACAGGAGCAATGCATACCCATAACAAAATGGGTACCGTTCGTTGGAGACTGGTTTTAACATTACTTGTGGGAAGCCTTCCGGCGTCCTTTGCAACCAGCTACATACTAAAAAACGTCTTGCCGACTGACCTTGATTACGGCCCCACTCTCACCACCTCTCTTGGTTATATGCTTATAGCCACATCCATGGTGATATTTTTCAAGCAACGCATTCAGGGAGAAACCAGTACAAAAACCATCGCTATTAACTGGTTTCACAAACACGCCCTCCCTATTACTTTTGTGGCCGGGCTCGCCCTCGGAGCACTGGTTACCCTGTCCTCTGTAGGGGCAGGAGCTTTTTGCGCAGCCTTACTACTTGTTCTGTACCCACGCCTACCCGCCTTGCACGTTATAGGCACAGACATAGCTCACGCAGTTCCTCTTACCCTTGTCGCCGGGCTGGGCCACTTGTGGAATGGAAATGTAGATTTTAAGTTGTTGGCAGGGCTTCTAATAGGCTCTCTCCCAGCCGTTCACATTGGCGCTAAAGCAGCAGCTAGAGTTCCCAACACCGTTTTACAGCCCATTCTCGCAGTTATTTTACTGGTTGTTGGAATTAAGTTTGGCTTCTTTGGCTCAACCCACTAAGGTGCCAGCACTATTGAAAAGCCTGGCAAGCTAAGCGCTAAAGTGAAAAACGCTCAACTGAAACTTAGGTGCCAAACCGAGTTGGCAATGGAACATTAGTCGCTCCAATGGCATAAGAGGGATTCATCATTGGAACCATAAACACAGGCACCTTCGCTAACTGTAATACCTTGCTGGCGACGGACCCTAGCAACCTACCATCCAGAGACTCCGTACCGTGACTACCAATAACGATAAGGTCTACACCTTGCCGTTCCGCTTCGTACAGGATCACACTTGCAGGATGTCCCGGAGCAACCACTACATCTTTTACACGCGGAATAATGGAACCATCAATAAAGTTATTTTCATGTAAAGTGTCGTACACTTCTTTACTCACAGAATCAACAAGACCTTCAATTCTTAACGTTCCTAATACTTCACTTTTCACTAATTCAGAACAATGACTTCTCACAACGGAAGCTGCAAACTCTCCTAAAGGGGGTATTGCATGAACAATCAGAACTTCTGCGTTAAACGATTCCGCCAATGACTCAACATTGAGTAAAGCATGAGAAGTAAATGCTCCGAGGTCGGCGGCAAAAAGTATTTTTTTAAACATAAATAAACCAGACTTACTCCCCTAATCAAACACATTCATCTGAGTTAAAAAATATTGAACTAATAACTCAAACCCACACCTGCCTCAGCTAGAGAGCAAGTAAGGACTAACATATTACTAATTAAAGACTAGCAGCCTGGAAGGCCGATGCACGGTACATATCCCATCTTCACTAGACAGATTATGACTATATTTAGACCTTTTTATACGCCTAGAATTGCAATGATTACTTTTGGGAATCAATATAACTTGGCACCCACTATATCTGTCTAACGATTAGCAATACCGTGAGGAACGTGTCCGGTTGCCACGTGATCACTGGCAGAGATGCAGTGGGTCTGCTGGTCGTCAAAGAATACATCGGCGCCATAGGCTTTAAGAAATTCGCCCTTATCCAACCCACCTAAAAAAAGAGATTCATCGATTCGAATATCCCACGCCCTTAAGGTGCGGATAACTCGTTCATGGGCAGGAGCTGATCTAGCAGTAACTAATGCCGTCCGAATAGGGCACTCTTTATTTTTAAATTCATTTTGCAAACTATGTAATGCGGCTAAAAAAGATTTAAAAGGACCGCCACTTAATGGTGTCTTTGCCGATTCAGTTTCACTTTGAGTAAACGCTTCCAGACCGTCTCTCTTAAAGACTTGTTCAGCTTCATCGGAGAAGATAACGGCATCACCGTCAAAAGCGAATCTCAACTCTTCCGTTTCCTGCTGATCAACTTTTGACGCCAGCAAGGTTGCCGCAGCGACACCGCTCCCCAACGCATTACGAACATCATCGGCGTCAGTTGACAAAAATAAGTGAGCATTAAATGCAGGAATATAACGGTATGGGCTTTGACCTCCAGTGAAAGCAGCGCGCGAAATATCTAAGCCATAATGATTCACACTATTAAATACTCGAAGGCCCGTATCTGCACTGTTACGAGACAACAATATAACCTCTACCCGTGGCTCCCCCGGCAATAGAGAATTAATATTCAACAGTTTTTGAACCATAGGAAAAGCTTCTCCGGGCTTTAAGACAACATCTTCATTTGCAATCTGATATTTTGAAAAAGCCTCTAAACCCTCTTGCTCAAAAACTGTGTGGCTATCGCTTAAATCGAATAGTGCCCGAGAGGAGATAGCAATAACGAGTTTATTTCCATAATGTTTTGACATACATACCTCTCTTGGCATTTCAAATTTTCGATTCTTCAATACAACCCTGGATTCAACTCTGAGAATCTACCTTTTTAAAAAAATCCGAAGTTAATCTGGCAATTAGCCCCGACAATAAAACCAATGCAATTAAATTGGGCAGCGCCATTAATCCATTTAAAATATCAGCAATCAACCAAACAGTATCAAGCTGTAATAATACCCCAACCGGAATAACTAAAACCCATAATACCCGATATACCCACGTAGATTTAGGGCCAAAAAGAAAGCTCACACAGCGCTCACCGTAATAGCTCCAACCCAAAATAGTTGTGAACGCAAAAACAGCCAATGCTACCGCAACAACTTTGTCCCCAAACGGCAACACGGTATTAAATGCTGCTTGAGTCATCGCCGCTCCTTTTGCCTCACCTGTCCAAACACCTGTCACCACAATAGCCAATCCAGTAATAGAGCAGACAATTAACGTATCTATAAAAGTACCCAACATTGCTATCGAGCCTTGACGAACAGGATTATCTGTCGCTGCGGCTGCGTGAGCAATTGGCGCGCTACCCAAACCAGCTTCATTTGAAAAAACACCACGCGCCACCCCAAATTGGATCGCCATCATAACAGCAGCACCAGCGAAACCACCTTGGGCTGCAACCGGAGAAAATGCGCTTTCAATAATTAACATAAATGCTGAAGGTAGAGACGTCAGGTTCCATAAAATCACCAATAAACCAACAGAAACGTAGCTAATCCCCATAAAAGGAACCAGATGCTTCGCAACATTAGCTATTCTTTTGACTCCACCAAAGAGCACTGCCGTGACCAGAACAATTAATACTATCGCGGATAACCATTGAGGAATATTAAAAGCATTTTCCATTGATTTCGCCACCGAATTTGCCTGCACAGCATTTCCAATACCAAAACCTGCAATACCGCCAAAAAAGGCGAATAACCCTGCCAGCCATATCCACCTTTTCCCTAGGCCATTTTTGATGTAGTACATAGGCCCACCAATAAAGGCTCCCGACTCATCTTTCTCCCTAAAATGCACCGCGCAAACAGCTTCACCGTATTTTGTCGCCATACCTAACAATGCACTGCACCACATCCAAAATAACGCTCCAGGCCCGCCAATACCAATGGCGGTTGCCACTCCGGCAATATTACCCGTCCCAATCGTGGCGGAAAGAGAGAGCATTAAAGCATTAAAAGGCGCAATGGTTCCTTCCCCAATTTCTGTTCGCCCTTTAAAAAGTTGTCTAAAACCATAAGGGATATTTCGTAATGACAGAAATTTAATTCTAATACTCAGTAAAAGCCCCACCCCCATTATCAGGATTAAAGTGATCGGCCCCCATACAAAATTTGACATTTCTGACAAGAATATAGAAAACTCCACCATTTTTTGTCTGCCCTTCTATTTAGCTGTTATTAACTTAATTTTGAGAACTCAATAGCGACTTAAATGGGAAGCCCCCAAACGTGCCACCCGTATGGATAAAAACCACATTATTAATGTGATTGAGGTTGCCTTTCTTAATTTCCTCAACCATGCCATGAAACGCTTTACCTGTATACACTGGATCTAATACCACCCCTTCCAGAGCAGCAAGCTCTTGCAATTGCTTCAACATTTCTGGATAAGGTCTCGCATAACCTGGCCCAATATATTCATCTAATGTACATATCGATAACTGTTTAGATATGCATGTATGAGTATCGATATATGACTGATATTTATTTTGCCACTGATCGACATCATTCAAAATTTTATTTAAAAAATATTCTTTTGAATCACATACTGCTATACCAACAACTTGAGTTTCAACTCCGCTTAAATAGCTTCCTACCGTTAAACCAGATTGAGTTCCCGCTGAACCCGTCGCACAATAAATGGATTCTGGTACAAACCCCAGTTCTGAATACTGTATTAGCAATTCTTCAGTTGCCGATATATATCCCCATAGCCCAGTTGCATTGCTCCCCCCGGTGGGAATCACGTAAGGAGAGGCTCCCTCTTGGATCAACTTAAGCCGATGTTTTTCTAACAGCTTATCTAGCTCTTTTAGATACTGTTTAGATGGGTAAATATTAACACTGGCGCCGCACAACTCATCAAGTAAAAGGTTGCCATCACTATTTGGCTCTAAAGAACGAATATAATTGTCTTCTTTAAGTACAAGGGTAGCGTCAAACCCAAGTTTTTTAGCTGCAATAGCCGTTGCTCGACAGTGATTTGACTGAACTCCACCGCAGGTTATAACGGTATCCGCTTTCTCTTCTTTCGCCTCAGCAAGCAAATATTCTAGCTTGCGAACCTTGTTTCCCGACAATAGAAACCCTGTTTCATCGTCATTTTTTAACCAGATACGAGGGCCGTTCAATTTCGACGACAACCGATCCAAAGGAACTAGTGCTGTTGGCGTATTAGCAAGAGAAACTTTGTTAGGGTAGCGCACATTTATTTTCATTCTTTGTTCCGGCATATCTAGAGGTAAAAGTGAAGCCTAGAAGCTTACCTAGTAAAACCAAAAAAGCCTCGCAGGTTAGGCGAGGCTTTTGTTTTCTTTGAGAGAATGGGTTAAATAGCTTTTATCGTGCCCTTTGGCAACACCGCATGAACAGAACTTTTTTGAAACTTTAGTTCAACGTTATCAGCAGCTTTTATCGTTATATAATGGTCATCAACAGTAACGATTTTACCAAGCATCCCGCTATTGAGTACAACCTCATCGCCCTTACTTAGGGTATTCACTAAGTTTCGATGCTCCTTTTGACGCTTCCTCTGAGGGTGAATCATCAAGAAGTACATTAATACAAATAAACCGCCAAAAAACAGCAGTTGAAACCCCATTCCACCTTTTGGCGCCGCAGCTTCAGTTTGAGCAACAGCGTCGGCAATAAATAGCCCCATGAGTAACCTCTTTTTCACTACCTAAATTGTAAATTTTAAGGCCGGTAACTGTACAAGAGTTGGCGAGCAATGGGAATAGCGAAAGAATCTATAGGCAAAAGAAATATGCTGCGACTTAGATGAACCTAGTCGCAGCAATTCAGACAGTATTCAGATATTACGACAGTTTATACGTAATCTCGGAACAATTTTCTAAATGTACTTGGAGACAAGCCGGTCCAGCGTTTAAATGCATTGGTGAAACTCGTTCTATCCGAGAAATCCAATGACGCAGAAATACTATCAATGCTCAGGTGCTGCTTGATAAGAAAATCAATTGCGTAATGAAACCGCACTTGATCCCGGAGTTCAGCAAAACTAATGTCCTGCTGTTGTAAACGTCGCTGTAATGTACGCTTAGAAAGATTAAGCTCTTCAGCTACATGACCAATACTCAATGCCGCGTGCCCAACACGACGCTCTAATACTTCAACAACTCGAGCTGGTACACCAAAAACTTCGGGAATTCTTGCTTGTTCAAGATATTCGTCGAGAGTTTTCACTGAACCAAGGGCAAACATGGCCTGATCAGTCAGCTTTCTTTGCGCATGTGCTTTTTGCAAATCAACCATAAAGGCGACTCCTTCTGCCAAAAGTTCAAGAATAAACACATCCTCGGCAGGGGTTTCACCAACCTTAGGTTGGCTAGATATAAAGCACAAAATAGCTGGATCAGCATTTTGTGACTCTACAATAGTGCCTTGATATGCGCCTACTTCGACTCCATTATACGCCGCAGTAGACAATTTAACATCCTCTGTGGACACATTAGTGTATACGCAGGTTTCCTTTTTACTGAGTACATGGTTACAAAAAGAGTCACCTATCGCTATATGTTGGCCAATATAAAAGCTTTCATCGGCACCTGAGAAGGCAACAACCTGCCCAACTTCTGTTGAAACAGGCCGAACGACCAAAGCAAAATCGGCATCTAAACGCTTTAAGCCTGAGGCTAAAAGCATATTGATACCTTCAGTATGTGATTCAAGTTTTTGACTGGATGCTAGAACCTTATACAAAAATGTAAGATATTCGCTTTGAATTCTCACATCATATTGCTCGATCACGGGGATAGATTCACTGCGGCTGGGATGAAAACTACTACTTTCTATAAGTTTCAATTCTCTCACCTTTAGTGCCTCTCGGTTAGGTAGGGCACTTTATAAGACTGCGTTATTAGAGGCGTAAAAAAGCTTTGTTAGCTTATAGGCATAAATTATGACTTTGTGGACATTTACACCAGCCAAACATGCGACAAAACAATATTTTATGCGCCATTAATTTTTTGGTTATTAGCTATATGTCGACTGGTAGCCATTTTCAGCATAGATCATCATAAATTGGCCTATTTCCTTATTCCATTCGGGATTAAGCAAAGTTCAGCTAAGGTGTTCTTTTAGGTATGTAATAACGTCGCTATGATGGGATTTTGTTTTCACTTTATCCATAATATATTTAAGTTTTCCATCTTTCCCAATGATAAACGTCGTACGTAAGATTCCCATAAACTCCCTTCCCATAAATTTTTTTAGCCCCCATACCCCATATTTATTTGCAATGGAAAGGTCTTCATCTGAGAGTAAATCAAAACCCAGAGTCTGCTTCTCATCGAACCTAAGCAAGCGTTCAACCGGATCTGGGCTAATAGCCAAAACAGCAGTATCCAGTTTTTTAAACTCCTTTTGATAATCTCTGATACCGCAAGCTTGTACTGTACAACCAGGAGTCATGGCCTTAGGGTAAAAATAAACAACTACATTTTTCTCTCCTGCAAACGAAGACAACCGTATTTTTTCATTATGTTGGTTGGCAAGGTTGAATGCAGGTGCTTTATTTCCTATCTTGGGAAAACTCATATCTCCTCCAATTTTGTGACTTTATAATTGAACCGTACTTAATTACTTAAAAGCACGAAACTTCACCAAGGCGTTAATAGCAAATAGTATTTCGCGTAAAAAAAACGCTGCATATGCAGCGTTTTTTAATAAACATATAATTTTTTATGCTGGCAGCAAAGGCTTCACTGCATCACGCTCTTCCTGAAGCTCTTGTTGGGTAGCGTCCATTTTTTCACGAGAAAATGCGTCAATAGAAAGACCTTGAACAATTTCCCAATCACCATTTTTACACGTACATGGAAAGGAATAAATTAGCCCCTCTTCAATACCGTAACTGCCATCACTGTACACTCCCATACTGACCCAATCATTTTCCGCTGAACCCAAAGCCCAGTCTCGTATATGGAAGATTGCAGCGTTTGCAGCAGAAGCGGCACTTGATGCACCACGGGCATCAATAATTGCAGCACCACGCTTTTGCACTGTAGGGATAAAGTCGTTCTCATACCAGTCTTGCTCCACTTGATCCACAGCCACTTCATTTTTCACTAGAGCATGGAACAAGTCAGGATATTGCGTCGATGAGTGATTACCCCAGATGGTCATTTTTGTCACATCGTTAATTGAACAATCCAATTTATTCGCTATCTGAGTCAATGCACGGTTGTGATCTAACCGTGTCATGGCAGTAAATTGACGGGGGTTAATGTCTGGAGCATTACGCTGAGTGATAAGGGCATTGGTATTTGCTGGGTTTCCAACAACCAGTACTTTAATGCCATGTGAAGCGTGATCATTAATTGCCTTACCTTGTACAGAAAAGATAGCGGCATTTGCCTCTAGAAGATCTTTTCTTTCCATACCGGGTCCACGAGGGCGAGCGCCAACCAAAAGGGCGTAATCTGCATCTTTGAATGCCTCATTAGGTTGATCTGTGCAAACCATGCCAGCAAGCAGTGGAAATGCGCAGTCATCAAGCTCCATCGCCACACCTTTTAAGGCTCCAAGAGCTGGGGGAATTTCTAGCATTTGAAGAATGATAGGCTGATCTTGACCTAACATTTCACCTGCGGCGATGCGAAATAGTAATGAATAGCTAATTTGACCTGCGGCGCCAGTAACAGCAACACGAACGGGGGATTTCACGATTAATATCTCCGTATGCTTTGGAATTGACCTATTCAACCCATATTGGGCTGATATAGAGATTGAAATACATTGTATTTGAATACATTGTTTGGATGACCCCAACGGGCCATAGTATAGCTTTCGTGGGCGTCATTATATTGATCTACATAAAAAAGTCATGCATTGGTGTTCAATATACAGACCTTTTTACTTAAGTGAACAGGCCCTAACCGGGATACCTTTCTTCTAGCGCCCGATAGAGCGCGTTTTGGTAATTATCCGTGTCAGGGTCTAAGCCTTCGAGTATATCAACCAAGTGCTCATTATCTTCTCTGCCCTGCCAAACCTTAGTATAAGTACCCGATTTATACCCATGATTTTGCCTAAACATATTGAGCACATTCTTGCCAACATAACGCTGAAAAAGCTGTTCGAAACTTAGGCTCATACCCCCCATCAAAGGAGTAAATAGTGACGCATCAAAGCTTTGGGTTTGCAGTGTATGCAAAGTAAACATTTCTAAATCCACTTTAAAATCACCTCCTGCAATCTCTTGCTCTATGCAAGACTGTAGTTGCTCAGCAACCTGCTCCTTGCTTGAGTTCTTTTGCAGTAAATCGCTTAAACCAAAGTGCCATATATCAATCAGTTCAAGTATTACCTGTTCTACATCGGGTTGTTGTTTTTTCCACCACTTCCAACCGTAATGATCCAAAAGTTCGGCACTTTCTACCCAAATAGCTCGATACCATTCAAACTTCTGCGCACGCCAATTGGAACGAACCTTGGTGTTCATCGCATCTTGCAGCTCCAACATTGTAAGCAATTGATTTCGCATTATTTTCTTATCCCCCGTCGGCCTAATTCCTGAGACATTATTTGTCATCAGACTGTCATATTTTCACCTAAGTCATGTTACCATAGGCAGTGAACGGATCGATTGTTAGTGGAGCCATAAAGGCTGCAATATTTTGAGGCATAGGCGCCGTAATACAACCGTCATGTATATCTCATTTGTCTGTCATTATTATTCGCTAACATGTGACGAAACGGAGGGTCGGCCATGCGCTTATTAAAAAGTATTCACAATTACGATGTCATCACCTTTAGTTGGTGCTTAAACCATAAGCATCGAGGTAGAGTTGTAGCTATTAGTCGTATCGTTTCCCTTTCCGCCGACGGCCCTCTCTATGTGCTTGCAGGTGTGTGTTTTCTCTTTCTTCAAAATTGGGAAATAGCGAAACTGTTAACGGCTGGTTTTTTGATCGAGCGCTGTTGTTATACCCTATTCAAAACACTATTTAAACGAAACCGTCCACCAGCAGCCATTCCTGGTTTCAAGAGCGTTGTCGAACCCTCTGACCAATTTAGTTTCCCGTCGGGGCATACTTCTGCCGCATTTCTTATGGCGTGCTCAATTAGCTACTTTTTCCCTTTTATGGCCTGGATACTGTACCCTTGGGCATGTTCTGTGGGCATGGCAAGGGTATTTCTAGGTGTCCACTTCCCAACAGACATACTCGCTGGGGCAACTATGGGTTTAACTATCTGTTCGATACTAATAAGTGTACTCTTCTAAATGAAACTTCTTTACGGCGTTCAGGCCACAGGTAATGGCCATATCTCGCGTGCGCGCGCACTGAATAAACACTTTCAAGAGCTGGGTATTGACGTGGACTACCTATTCAGCGGTAGACCCAAAGACCAATTTTTTGATATGGAAGAGTTTAGAAAATGGGAATGTCGAAGAGGCATGACCTTCGTCCACGAAGCGGGTGATTTGAAGATCTTCCGTACTATGCAACAAAACAACCTTTTCGAACTAATATCAGATATTAAAAAATTGTCTCTCACTGGATATGACGCAGTGATCTGTGACTTTGAACCTATCACAGCCTGGGCTTGTCGCCAACAAGATGTCCCTTGCATCGGAGTGAGCCATCAAGAAGCTTTTTTTCATAAGGTTCCACGTCGTGGAGACGATTTTATTCCCACTCAAATTATGAAAAACTTTGCCCCCACCAGCTTTGGCTTAGGTCTTCATTGGCACCACTTTAACCAGCCCATTCTTCCCCCTATTGTAGAAGTCCATCAAACAGATGAAGTCAGTGACCCCAATAAAATCGTTGTGTACTTAGGCTTTGAAGAAGCAGAGGAAGTTATTCAGTTACTCGAACCCTTTGATGACCACCTCTTTACTTATTATGGCTCCTTTCCCCAGTACGAAAGCCGGGGGCATATTCAGTTAAAACCCCTTTCCAAGGAGGGCTTCAAACAGGATCTAGCAACCTCCTCAGGTGTAATATGTAATGCGGGGTTTGAGCTATCCAGTGAAGCCATACAGCTCGGGAAAAAACTGCTGATTAAACCCCTTAAAGGCCAAATGGAACAACTCTCTAATGCGAAGGCACTGGAATACCTGGGGCTTGGTATGTCAATGGACTCTTTAGATCCTAACGCAGTGAAAACGTGGCTTAGTGATTGGCAACCTAAACAAGTCGTCTACCCAGATGTTGCTCAAGCTATCGCCAAGTGGTTAGGCGAGGGAAATTGGAAAGATCAAGATTCCAGAAATGCGCTTGTAAAAGACCTCTGGGAACAGGTAGAAGCACCAGGGATAAAGTGCTTTGAAAAGAGCCCCGTTCCCAACCTTTAGTTTGTGGTGTTGATTGCCCGATTGAATAACCGATAAAAGTTTTCAGAAGTTTGCTCTGCAAGTTTCTCATAGGCTTCACTACGCAACTCACAGAGGTATTCAGCAACCTCTCTCACGTACTTCGGCTCATTTGGCTTACCTCTATAGGGGACAGGAGCCAAGTAGGGTGAATCGGTTTCCACAAGCAATCTATCTGCTGGAACTTTTTTGGCCACTTCTTTTAACTCAACTGCATTTTTAAACGTTACAATTCCTGAAAGCGAAATGTAATAGCCAAGATCCAATGCCTGGCTGGCCATCTTCCAAGATTCAGTAAAGCAGTGTAAAACCCCTGCACTCTCTGAATTACCATGGGCCTTAATCAATGCAATGGTGTCTTCTCTGGCATCCCGAGTATGGACAATAACGGGTAATTGGAGGCTTCCCGCAACCTTTAAGTGATTCACAAAACTCTGCTGCTGAAGCGCTTTATAATCTGTGGTGTAGTAATAATCTAAACCCGTTTCCCCTATGGCTACGACTTTATCCTCAACGGCCCAGTTCATTAAAACTGCTGGCTCAACAACCGTTTCTTTTACATCGGAGGGGTGAATACCTACGGACGCGCTAATATCTGGGTACGCTTGAGCAATTTCTACTACGCGGTTTTTATTTTCCTCGCTAATACAAACACAGAGCATATGAGAGACTCCTTTTTCTCTGGCAGCAAGCACCGCTTCATCAAGAGATTGATCCGCGTACTGACTTAGGTTGAGACGGTCTAAATGACAATGAGAGTCTACAAGCATAGTTTTGCTCTAGTTGTATCAATAGTATTAATAAATGAGGGGATCGTATTACCTAAGAAAGGGAGTTACATCGTATGTGTTGGTCGGTCTGACTCCAAGCTCCCAGCTAAGTAGTTTTCAATTTTACTATTAGCAATATCATCATCACCACTAAATTGCACGCCAATTCCAGTTGCTCGATTTCCCTGCGCACCTTTGGGGGTTATCCAGACCACTTTTCCAGCAACAGGTATTTTCTCAGGTTCATCCATTAAGCTCAGAAGCATAAACACTTCGTCGCCTAGACTATAGGGCTTGTTAGTAGGAATAAACAAGCCACCATTCTGAACAAACGGCATATAGGCAGCATACAGTACTGCTTTATCTCGTATGGTCAACGAGAGAATCCCATTTCGAGCTGCTCCACCCACACCCTTCATATATACATCTCCGGCATCAATTTTTACCCTCGTTACTTATTTATCATAAACCCTGTTTTCATAAACCCAACCTGCTCGACAAGTATAAATGGTCTAGACTAAGCTTGCATGTTTTTTGGGCGAATTTCGATAGCGTAAAACTGCGTGCCAATCAAGCATCATTTCTTCAAGAACAAGAGCTTGGTTAAGATTCGAACTGCCGCGAAGTAGACTTCCTTTTTTGATAAAGTTGTCGTGCAACCTAAATAACAACTTAGCCTCCAAAGGCTCAAGCACATCCAAAAACGGCTCACATTCACCCAGAATGCCGCTTCCGCTCTTGTAGCGGATCATTTCCTCAAGCCATGATTGCATACAAGACAATATTACAAGAGGTTCAGTTTTAGTCCAGGTTTTTGCAACATCGATTGGGCTAGTGTGTCCTAGACTCAGAGCTTGAAGTGACTTAATAAGCTTACCTCTTTCCGCCAGAAAGTCTGAGTCATACCACTCTTTTGCCTTTAAGGGCGCGCCACCCACCGCATGTAATAAACTTGATGGAGAGTCAATATGTAAACTTTCCAACCACTCTATAGCGAGCTTTTTGTCCGGCAAAGGAAGGGGAACTTTCGCACACCGACTGCGAACAGTTGGCAATACTCGACTCAATGAGGAAGAAACCAAAATAAATATTGTATCCCCAGCCGGTTCCTCAAGGTTCTTCAGTAGAGCATTTGCAGCATTCATATTCAAAGCATCCGCAGGTTCAATAACAATCACTTTTCTTGCCCCCTGCTGCGCAGTTTTGGCAACAAATTCACTAAGGGCGCGAATATCATCAACCTTTATTTGCTTTCCTATATCCTCAGGGCTCACATAAACTAAATCTGGATGATTGCCAGAGGACATGAGCAAACAATTTTTGCAGCGCCCACACGCTATAGCATCCATAGGAGATTGGCACAATAAGTATTGCCCCATTGCTAAAGCCAAGTGTTCTAACCCAATTCCCTGACTACCAGACAAAAGCAAAGCGTGCGGTAACCTGCTATTTTTAGCGTTGGCGACAAACTCCGTCCAAACTTTCTCTTGCCATTTATAGGGCGGCATGGGTAAGATCGCGTTGTTTATAGTCATTCGGTAATAATCACTCAATAATAGATATTTGGTATTTTATACTTGAACCTACATTTTCCCTTTTTGTCCACTATCAAGTAAAGTAGTTATTTTAACTGCCAACTCATATAGTGATCGACTTAGTCTACCAAGATTCTCACTTCATTATTGTTAATAAGCCAGCAGGGCTTCTCTGTGTTCCAGGTTTATCCGACCCAGATAACCTTCACGACAGGGTGCTCATTTATTTCCCTAATGCACGAGTTGTTCATCGGCTGGATATGGCAACATCAGGTTTGGTTATATTTGCCTTAAATTATGAAAGTCAACGGCAGCTAGGTAAGCTCTTCGAACACAGAAAAATAAAAAAAGAATACATTGCGAATATTAACGGGGTATTAGACTACCAGTACGGAGAAGTGCATTCACCGATGATATGTGATTGGGAAAACAGACCAAAACAAAAATTAGACTGGATCAATGGTAAACCAGCATCCACATCGTTTTCACTACTATCATTGGATAAAAGGAATAACGCTTCGAGAGTTCAACTCAAACCCGTGACAGGAAGAACCCACCAACTTCGGCTACACATGCTACAAATTGGACACCCTATTGTTGGAGATAAACTCTACTGTTCAAATACGGGCTATTGTGCAAAAGACAGTGAACGTATGCAACTTCATGCTTCTCTTCTTGAATTTACCCACCCCCTAGAAAACAAAACATTAAAAATTCAAATAGAGAGTGATTTCTAACTTTACCAAAGTTCACTTAACGCAAGCTCAATATTTTTTTGCACCAAGTCAAGTGTTTCGCTCGCATCGATAACGAAATATCGGCTAGGTGATGCCTCTACTCTTTCTTTATACCCCTGCCTAACCTTTTCGAAAAAAGTTATTTTCTCTTCCTCAAAACGGTCCAGTTCTGCCCTTGCTTTGGCTCGTTCAAGACCAACTTTTACATCAATATCCAACAAAAAAGTCCGGTCGGGTTTTAGTCCATTTTGAACCATAGCTTCCAATTCTAAAATAGTCGATTTCGATAACCCTCGACCACTTCCTTGGTATGCAAAAGTAGCGTCGGTAAATCGATCACATAAGACCCATTGCCCTTTATCTAAGGCTGGTTTAATAACATTATTCAAATGTTGAGCGCGAGCGGCAAACACCATAAGTAATTCGCTCATAGGGTCAAACGTTTCGTCTCGTTTTACCAGCAGTAATGTGCGAATTTCTTCGGCCAGTGGAGTGCCGCCTGGTTCTCGGGTAACAACTAACGAAATACCTTTTTCTTCAATTTTTTGTTTAATAAATTCCAAATTTGTCGATTTTCCAACACCCTCCGTTCCCTCAAGGGTAAGAAATTTTCCACGACTCATGGAGTAACCTCTTCCGTATTGTCTTCGTTAACCTGAGAGGTCATTTCAGTATCAATAGGAGGAACAGATTTATAATCACTTCGCCTCTTTAGTTGATATTTGCTAACGGCCTCTAGGTGTTCTTCCAATGTTTTCGAGAACTTATGGGTGCCATCGCCTTTTGCAACAAAATAAAGCGCCTCACCACCTGCGGGATGTAACGCAGCATGTATTGCTTTACCGCCGGGCATAGCAATAGGCGTAGGAGGCAAACCTTTAATCATATAAGTATTATAGAGTGTATAGGTTTTGAGATCCTTTCGGGTAATATTTCCTTGGTAGGCATCACCCATGCCATATATAACGGTAGGGTCTGTTTGCAATCGAATATTTTTTCTTAAACGCCTGACAAAAACACCGGCAATTTGTTTTCTTTCAAATGCAGCTCCAGTTTCTTTTTCAACAATAGACGCCATTATTAACGCTGCATACGGTGTCTCATAGGGCAAGCTTTCATCTCGCCCACGCCACTCTGAAGTGATCCTTTCTCGCATTTTTTGATATGCCCTTACCAATAGATCCAGGTCGGAATCACCCGAGGTGAATTGGTAGGTATCGGGATAAAACCACCCCTCTAAATGGTCCAGTTCAATGCCAGCATCTAAAAATAATTTAACATCCTCTTCAGTACCTAAAATTTGCTTTATTCTTTTATGGCTATGCAGAACATCAATAAATTCCGCATAGGTTAACCCCTCTACTAAGGTTATTTGATGTTGAACGACATTCCCAGATTGAAAACGAGCTAACAATGATAAAGGTGATTCTTTTTGGGCTAGCTCGTATTCTCCCGCCTTAATTTTTGTCATATTCATAAAGCGAGCGTAATAAATCCACAGCTTAGGCCAACGCATTAACCGTTTACTGGAAAGGTGGTTTGCTACGTGAGTGAGTGAGTGTCCTTTTTCAATTTCATATAGACGGTAAGGCTCTTTTATTTCAACCGGCGTCTCTAACCACTGCCATACATAATAGCCCGCAGAAGCAAATACTACCAAAATCCATAAACAGACTGCGATTACAGTTCTAGCTATATCAATTTTCATCGTGAAAATATTCTTTATTAATTATGTTATTTATTTTAGAAGATATTTCTTCATCAGCGTATGCTCGGAGCAATTTTGCTTGCGAATCCAACAAAGCAGACACTGAGATTACACCTGTAAGTGCATTGGTAAGAAACACTTCCGAGGCCGAAATTAATGTTTTTACATTCACTTCAACTTCTTCCATATAAAAATTTAACTTGAGCGCTATACTATTGATTATGACATTTCTCATCACACCTCTCACACCACACTTATCTACTTTTGGGGTAAGTATTTTACCTTCACATACAGCAAATATATTGTGATGCATGGTTTCCACAATATTTTTTTCGTTATCCAACAATAATAGCTCTTGACCAGTGCAAACCGGCGTTGCATTAGCCGCAAAAATATAGTCAAGTCGGTTTAAGTGTTTAATACCGGCAAGAGAGGGGTTATGAGATAGACGATGCTGAGATTCAATTAATTCAACACGGCTAGCAGCCTTAACCTCAAGTAATTCTCTAAACATAAAACAAATTGAACTACCCGAGTTGGGAGACGGATAACACCCCCTACCTCCGGTTTTCCGAGTGACTATTATTTTAATCCCGCCATTTTCAATAGCATCAGCCTTTAATCGAGTCAAATATTCCTCAAGTTGATTTTCAAGCATTGAGGGCTCAATTAAAATGCTGAGTTTTTCTAGAGAACTTAAAAGCCTTTCTCGATGAAACTGCCACAAGGGTATACGCCCCCGATACAACCTCATCGTTTCAAATAAACCATCACCAAAAGAAAACCCCCGATCCTCTACAGCAACCGAGTTTTTAAATTCTCCATTAATGTAAACAAGCGAGGTTTTCATATGTCGTGTTTACTAGGTAATTTAAACCATCTATACCTTTTTAAATAAAAGGCTTCCGTTTGTACCACCAAATCCAAAGGAGTTACTTAATGCCACATCTATCTTCATTTCCTGGGCTGTATGAGGAACAAAATTAAGGTCACAACCTTCATCTACATCATCCAGGTTTATTGTTGGTGGCGCTATTTGGTCACGAATAGAGAGTGCAGTGAAAATAGCTTCAACAGCTCCAGCAGCCCCCAATAGATGACCAATCATGGATTTAGTCGAACTAACCGCTAGTTTTGGAGCATGATCACCAAATACAGTTTTAACCGCATTGCATTCGGCTAGATCCCCTGCGGGCGTAGATGTCCCATGGGCGTTAATATAGTCCATATCTGCTGCGTTAATCTGAGCATCTAATAATGCGTTTTTCATTGAAAGCGCTGCGCCCTCTCCCGATTCCGGTGGAGAAGTCATATGGAAAGCATCACCGCTGGTTCCAAAACCCACAATTTCTGCATATATTTTTGCACCTCTAGCGACAGCGTGTTCGTAATTTTCTAGAACAACAATACCTGCGCCATCACCTAGAACAAAACCGTCTCGACCTTTATCCCAGGGTCGGCTTGCCGCTTGAGGGTCATCGTTTCTTTTGGATAACGCTCTCGCGGCACCAAATCCACCAATCCCAACTGGGGTTGTGGCCATTTCAGACCCACCAGCCACCATGGCATCGGCCATACCGTACATAATTTCACGGACGGCTAAACCAATACAATGCGTGCCGGTGGTACAGGCTGTCGTCACCGCTAAGTTTATTCCTTTCAAACCGTATTTAATGGAAAGGTTTCCCGCAATCATATTAATAATAGAACCGGGAACAAAAAATGGAGAGACTCTTCTAGGGCCGCGTTCTTTAATCGTTATTGCGGTGTTTTCGATGGAACCCAATCCACCAATACCTGAACCAATTAAACAACCAATTCGATGCGCATTTTCTTCGGTAACATTTAAACCAGAATCTTCAAAAGCTTGAGTTCCAGCAACCATACCGTATTGAATAAATGGGTCTATTTTTCTCGCATCTTTTTCGGTCATATAAGGCGTCAAATCCAAGCCTTTCACTGACGCGCTAAATTTAGTAGAAAATAATTCGGCATCAAATGAGATGATAGGCCCGACACCGCTCTGACCATTTTGGATAGCTTTCCAGGTGTCTTCAGCGTTATGTGCTAAGGAACTCACCATGCCTATACCTGTAATAACAACCCGATTACGACTCACTGCTTAACTCCGATACTATGCGGAACTGAAATAGAGCGTCACAAAAGAGTGACTTCTGTTTAAGAACAAAGTGCAGGAAATGAGGCCTCAACTAAATACAACAAAAGCCGTACTATTCAATATAGATACGGCTTTTGATTTAACTTAGGCTTCAACTAGTTTAGAAACGAGGCTTATGCCAAGTTTTCGTTAATGTAGTTAATTGCTAACTGTACTGTCGTGATTTTTTCGGCTTCTTCGTCAGGAATCTCAGTTTCAAACTCTTCTTCCAAGGCCATGACTAGTTCAACGGTGTCTAGGGAGTCTGCACCTAGATCTTCAACGAAGGACGCTTCGTTTTTTACTTCTTCCTCTTTAACACCGAGTTGCTCAGCGACAATTTTCTTAACGCGTTCTTCAATGCTGCTCATAATCGTATTTAACTCCTAGTGGTAGTCTTTTAGTGAAGCCGTTGTAAAACTCGTAAACTACAGCAAATTCGATGCTGCTAAAACGTTTCAACGAGAATCTATTGTTTAAATCTTAACCAACCGTTCATCTTACTTAGAGGCGCTCGATTCCCCTAGTTGGCCAGTGTAAACTCTGTCTTGCGCGCATTTTAACTCGAAATTCTTTCCGTTGTAACGCAAGATTGAAAATTAATTAATTTCTTTATACTAACTCATTATAAATCAATGGGTTAGCTCATATACATACCGCCATTAACCTGTAAAGTTTCACCTGTTAAGTAGGCTGCATCGTCACTACAAAGGAAGCGTACCACACCAGCAATCTCCGCAGGATCACCAAACCGATTCATTGGAATCGCACTCATCATGGTGCCTCGCTGATCATCATTGAGGGCTTTTGTCATGTCGGTTTCAATAAAACCTGGGGCAACGGAGTTCACCGTGATATTGCGAGAGGCCACTTCTTTAGCTAAAGAACGAGCAAATCCGGCCACCCCAGCTTTTGTCGCCGCGTAGTTTGACTGCCCTGGATTACCCATTTGACCCACAACTGAGCCGATATTAACAATCCGACCCCAGCGGTCCTTCATCATGCCTCTCAGGCAGGCTTTACTAAGACGGTATACCGCGCTCAAGTTGGTATTGATAACATCACACCACTCTTCTTCGTTCATTCTTAGAAGGAGATTATCTTTTGTGATACCTGCGTTGTTAACCAATATGGTTGGCGCGCCAAAAGTGCCCGAAATCATTTTAATAACGTCAATAACGGATTCAGGCTCGGTAACATTAAGCACCATACCTTGCCCTTTATGACCCGCATCATTCATCCGAGTACTAATCGCCTCAGCCCCTTTTGCGGACGTAGCCGTACCGATAACAATAGCGCCTTCGTTCGCTAAACGAGTGGCAATAGCTTCGCCAATTCCACGGCTTGCACCCGTAACCAGAGCAACTTTACCTTCTAAGGACATGATTCTTCTCCAATCTCTATTTACATAACTCTGCACTTGAATTGCGTGTTCATTAGTAGTGCGTAGTTAATTTTTCAATTTAGTTATTCAGGGCCACCGAGATTAATTCTTCTGATTCCGTTGCGGCAGTATTTAAGGGTCTATGAATACGCTTGTTTAAGCCAGACAATACTCTTCCTGGGCCACATTCCAAGGTAGTCTCAACACCGTGATCAATTAAATAGTTCACACAATCCACCCATTGAACAGCCGAATAGATTTGTTCAACCATTAAGGTTTTAATGTGTTCAGGATCACTTTCCGTTTGCGCATTCACATTATGCACAACAGGTATTGCTGGGGCAGAAAATGATGTCGCGGCAATTTCTGAAGCCAACCTATCTGCGGCAGGTTTCATTAAAGAGGTATGGAATGGCGCACTGACAGGTAGAGGTAAAGCGCGTTTCGCTCCAGCGTCTTTACACATAGCCATAGCCCGCTCAACCGCTGCGGTTTGTCCGGCAATCACAACTTGACCAGGGGAGTTATAGTTAACGGGACAGACGACATCCCCCTCTTCAGCATCCCGACAAGATTGCTCAATAACATCATCAGCAAGACCAATAATGGCGGCCATTGCGCCTTGCCCCGCAGGAACAGCTTCTTGCATATATTGACCACGGGCTCGAACCAACGCAACAGCATCTTCAAATTTCACCACACCCGCACAAACAAGCGCAGACCACTCTCCTAAACTGTGACCAGCCATAAGACTTGGTGTAGCCCCTCCACGGTCCTGCCAGAGATGCCACAGTGCCACACTACAACTGAGCAATACTGGTTGGGTCGTTTCTGTCATGTTGAGTTTATCTTGAGGGCCGTCTTTGATCAGCTCTAGCATGTCATAACCCAATACTTCACTCGCTTGGTTAAATATACTTTTGACAAGATCTGTGGAGTAATAGTCTTCTAACATTCCCACTTTTTGTGAGCCTTGCCCAGGGAAAACCACGGCTAAATTTTGCTTAACTGTCATACTCTAATTTCCGCTATTAACTATCGCTACATAACTATCGCAAATAATTGCGAGGATGGTTGTAATAGTAATTAAAATGTTTTACTCAAAAAAGTATTGCCACTGCGATGATTAGGATTTTAAACATTGCTCTATTTTTGCGGGCATATTCGCTTCAACCTGTTCCAACGCTGTTTCTAGTGCATTGATAAAGCCTTCTTTTGTCGCATTACCGTGGCTTTTCACTACTACCTTTTGTAAGCCCAATAGCGCAGCCCCATTGTATCTTGAAGGGTCAAACCGCTTAGCCCAGGTTGACAGCACTGGGTTTACAATACCCGCCAACATTTTTTTAACTAGGCTTGATGACAAATGTTCCGCAAGGCTTCCAAATACAAACTGAGCAACCCCTTCACTCACTTTAAGAGCCACATTTCCGACAAAACCGTCGCAGACGACTACGTCGAACCGACCACTGTAGAGACCATCACCTTCAACAAAACCACAAAAATGAATAAGCGGGTGTTCTTTCATTAAATTCGCCGTCTCACGCACGTCTTCACTGCCTTTGGTGGTTTCCGCACCGATATTAAGCAATGCAACCTTCGGTTTTGAACGACCATGCACCTTTGCAATAGCGGTTCCCATTACCGCAAACTGAACCAACTGGGATGGAGTACAGTTTAGGTTGGCCCCAAGGTCTAAAAAGAAACTCTTTCCTTTTGCCGTAGGCATAGGCTTACAGATAGCAGGCCGACTCATCCCATCATAAGTTTTAATCAGGTGACGACTCATAGCCATTAATGCACCTGTATTGCCAGCGCTGATACAGGCATCGGTGTTGCCATTGGCCACCAGTTCCAAGCTCTGCCACATAGATGAGTTTCTTTTATGGCGCAACGCAATACCGGGCTTATCGCTCATGGAAACAACGTCATCAGAGTGAACAAGATCGGTGCGGGCGCTCAGAGAGGAGGCGTCAATTAAAGGCGCTAAGACGTGACGATCACCCACGAAGGTTATTTTGACCTGTCGATGACGTTTTAGAAATTCAAGACCAGCCTCAACGCAAAGACGGGGACCTTGGTCCCCGCCCATTGCATCAATACATAAATGCGTCTTTATTGACAATGTTACTCGTCGTCAGCAACGTCTATTACTTTGTTACCACGGTAAAAACCATCCGCAGTAACATGGTGACGACGATGCCTCTCACCTGTTACAGAGTCAACGGACAAAGTCGCCGTAGCATTCGTTGATAATGCATCGTGCGAACGGCGCATCCCGCGTCTTGAACGAGTTTTTTTACTTTTTTGAACAGCCATAATATCTACTCCAAAAATTCACCAGTGGACTATGAGTCACCTGGTTTGTGTTTCAACTGAGCCAACACATTGAACGGGTTTTCACGTTCTTCTTGAGGTTCGCCTGCCGACATTAGCTCAGCGTCAATACACTGATATTCGTGTACAGCAACTACAGGAAGTTCCAGTAGTGCTTCCTCCTCTAGCGCACGGTATAAGTCCGCTTCCGAATCAGCCACTATCCAGGGCTCAAGGTCCCTGGGTAGGCTTCTCGCTTCTTCTTCGTCCCAGACAATACCCAAACAAATATCTGCGCATAAATCTAGGGCCATCGGCTCTAAACAGCGCTGACAAACCACCTCTACCGGCACTGTTAAAACGCCGGTCAAACGTTTTCTGTTTTCTTCATCAACAGAAAACGCAATAGATGCGTTTAAATTACCGAGTGAATGGGTTGCTTGATTCAACCGAGGCAAGCAGTCAGCGTCGATAATCCCCTTATATTCAGAACCCAAATGGGCACATTTTCGGGGGTCAACTAACTGCGGCAGCCGTTTTGAAGGAGTACCTCCTGACATAAGCGCGCAATAATAGGGAGTTGCTCTAACTCTGTCAAAGAAAAGTATGGATAATGGCCAAGGTTTTCCCGAAATTTCATTTATTTAGAGGGTTTTCTTATCAAACCTCCAGCATCAGTTGTCCCAAAACTCATTCTCGCCTCTACATCCCCGTATAGAAAGGCACAAATGCAGCAACTTCAATTAAAATTTGAGGTTAAGGCCCCAGAACTAGATGAAACCTCTGCCAAGGCACAATTTGCTGAACTCTCCGCCTCGACTTTGGCCATTCGACTTTCCGAGCTAAAGGCCGCCAGCATTGCACATAAACACCCCGAAGCTTTTGTTATCGGTTGCGACCAAACCGCTGAACTAGAGGGCCTAACTCTTGGTAAACCTCAAAATGAGAGGGCCGCTGTCGAGCAACTAAATCACTGTAGCGGCAAAACTGTCACCTTTCACTCTGCCCTAGCCCTTATGAATACGAGTAAAAACATCACCTGCTCTGAGGTGATAGAAACAAAAGTTCATTTTAGACCCCTAGGCCCCAGCGAAATCATTCATTATGTCGAAAGAGAAAAACCTCTTAACTGTGCGGGAAGCTTTATGTGTGAAGGCTTAGGCATTAGCCTTTTTGACGCCTTAACCAGTGACGACCCCAGTGCATTGATTGGCCTACCGCTAATAGCCCTCAACAAAATGCTATTAGCGCAAGGCATTAACACCCTATTAACGAAATAACAGCCATTTAGACTCACTTAAATGTAGCGCCTTATACCCAGTTCCAATAGAATCCCGCCCCATGATTCAACTCAATGCATTCAGCCTCCAACGCGGGGCAAAATTTCTTTTTGAACAAGCCGACCTCACCGTCCACCCTGGCCAAAAATGCGGCATTATCGGCGGTAATGGCTGCGGAAAATCCAGCCTGTTTAAACTTTTAGTAGGAGAGCTATCGGAGGACGAGGGCCAACTGAGCATTCCAAAAGAATGGCGCCTAGCTCACATGGCGCAAGAAGTTCAAGCCAGTATACGAAGTGCAACGGATTACGTATTAGATGGAGATAGTGAATATCGATTCCTAGAAGCGGAAATAGAAAGCTGCGAAGATGGTGAAAAGCTAGGCAGCCTTTATTCCCAGTTTGAACATATCGATGGCTATAGCGCGCCCGCTAGAGCCCAACAGCTCTTACGTGGCCTCGGGTTTGACACTAAAGACACACACAAACCTGTTGAAGATTTTTCCGGTGGCTGGCGAATTCGGTTAAACCTAGCCAAAGCGCTTATGAGCCCTTCCGACTTATTATTGCTGGACGAACCCACAAACCACTTGGATTTAGACGCGACCTTCTGGCTAGAACAATGGCTGCAAACTTACCCTGGTACACTACTTATTATCTCCCATGACCGAGATTTTCTAGATAACGTCATCAGCCATGTGGTCAGCATCGAAAACAAAAAACTCATTGCCTATCGAGGCAACTACAGCAGTTTCGAACGCCAAAAAGCCGAACGTATTGCCCATCAAGAAGCGGCCTATGTCAAACAACAAGAGCGTATTGAAGAAATTGAAAGCTTTGTCAGGCGCTTTAAAGCCAAAGCAACAAAGGCAAAACAGGCTCAAAGCCGACTCAAAGAACTTGAGCGCATGGAGCAAATTGCCCCGGCCCACATAGATTCGCCATTTAACTTTCGGTTCCCAGTCGCAGATAAAAGCTCTCAGTCGCTCATTAACCTATCCGATGCCTCACTTGGCTACGCGGATGCAGCTTTGCTAAAAGGGATTCAAGTCAGCATTCTTGACTCCTCAAGGATCGGTTTGCTTGGGCACAATGGCGCAGGTAAATCTACGCTAATGAAGACCCTAGCCAAAGAGCTTCCTATAATCTCTGGCGACCTGTCCGAGGGCGCCAATCTGCAAATAGGTTACTTTGCACAGCACCAGTTAGAAGCTTTGGACCTAGAAGCGTCCGCCGCCCTCCATATTCAACGTATCAGCCCCAAAGCATCGGAGCAGGAGGTTCGTAATTTTCTAGGCGGTTTTGGGTTTCAAGGAGATAGGGCTTTTGAAACCATCAAGCATTTCTCGGGCGGAGAAAAGTGTCGGCTGGCCTTAGCCATTATCGCCTGGCATAAACCCAACTTACTTTTATTAGATGAGCCCACCAACCACTTAGATCTGGAAGTAAGGCACGCATTAACCATCGCCCTACAAGCCTTTGAAGGGGCCATAGTCGTGGTATCCCACGACCGCCACCTACTCTCCAACACTGTAGATGAATTTTGGTTAGTGGATTCTGGTAAGGTCGAGCCCTTCAAAGGGGACCTCAACGACTACCACAACTGGCTAAAACAGGAAACGAGCAGCACTCAACCCGAAAAGACCGTAGCACCTGAGAAAGCGGGAAAGAAAGAGGCTCGGCAAGCTGCCGCCGCACTTCGAAAGAAGCTAAAGCCCTACTCTCAGAAGATTAGGTCCATTGAAAAGTCCATGGCAAAGCAGCAAAAAGCACTGGACACAATAGATACAGAGCTGTCCGACTCAACGCTTTATGAAAGCAGCAATACTCAATTGTCCGAACTATTGAAACGCCAAGGTCTGGCTAAACAGGAATTATCCGATCTAGAGGAGCGGTGGCTTGAAAAAAGCGAAGAGCTTGAAGCACTAAAAGCCAAGCTGGAACCTTGAAAGCTTGCCATTTACCCCCACCTATAATTCAACACCCTGCCACTATTGGAGCTAAAATAAGGGTAGCCCCCTTACTATTCAATCTGTGAAAACTTTTTTACGGCTCTTGGGTCTAAGTAGATACGGGTATATTTTGAGCGGAAAATTGCCTTGCTTTTGACGCTCTAGTTTGTATGATTAGCTCAAAATCAAGATCACATTGGAGGTCACACATGCAAGAACTGTATTCACAAACTGGTACTGCCAGCCATTCGCAAGAGGTCAGTAAGGTACTACGCAATACTTATGCTCTATTGGCTATGACGCTAGTTGGAAGCGCCGTTGCTGCGGGCATATCTATGGCGGTCGGCTTGGGATACGGCATGGCTTTGGTATTTGATTTAATTGCCATTGGCTTGCTTTGGTTTGTGCTGCCAAAAACAGCAAACTCCTCTACGGGCGTATTTGTTGTATTCGCCTTCACAGCACTGTTAGGCGCGGGCCTTGGGCCAATGCTTACCCATTATATGTCTATGCCAAACGGCTCTGCACTTATTATGCAGGCTCTAGGCGCTACAGCGCTGGTATTCTTTGCGCTTTCTGGCTATGTTTTAACCACAGGAAAAGACTTTAGCTTTCTGGGCGGCTTCTTGTTTATTGGCTTAGTCGTCGTTCTTCTCGCTGGGCTTGGTACCATGGTCGCAGGCTTTTTTGGTGTGGCTATTTCTGGAATTTCACTGGCAATCAATGCGGCAATCGTATTCTTAATGTCCGGTTTTATTCTTTACGATACCAGCCGTATTATTAATGGCGGTGAACGCAATTATTTGTTCGCTACTGCGTCATTGTACTTGGATATACTTAACCTATTCACTAGCTTGCTTCACCTTATTGGCGCTTTTAGCGGCGACGACTAAATCAATATAACTTAAGTAATAACGGAAAAGCCCCGCACTTAGCGGGGCTTTTTTTCTTCACAGAATAAGAGCACCACGATACACTGACCCGAACAGCCCAAGCCTTGTAACTTAAACCTTGTAACTTAAACCTTGTAACTTAAACCTTATAACCCAAAGCCTCAAAACAATGAAGTTTTTCGTTATCGTTAATGCCGCTCCTGAAACAGATACATCTGTATCTGCCCTAGCATTTTGTCAGTCGATTATTGAAAGCGGGCACGAAATAACCCGAGTATTTTTTTTAGGGCCGGGCGTTAGAACGGCATCGTCTCTATACAACCCTTCCGAAGCTTGGCATATTTTTGTTAATCGATATCACATTGATGCCGTCTGTTGCTCAGATTCCGTTAAGCAATTTCTAGAAAATACAAACGACTGCCAATTTACCATTGCGGGCATGGGGCAACTAGTCGATGCAACCCAAGCCAGCGACAAAGTTATCACCTTTGGCCAAAGGAAATAATCATACATGGTGGCCAGTAATCAAAAAAAACTAATGCTCTTCCACCTGTCTTATTCTGAAGCGGCACCAGAAAGCATCAGCCCGTTGCTCAATAGCTTGTTAACAGCACTTATTTTTGAACAACCGGCTAAAGTATTGATTACCGGCAAAGCTCAAGAGCTTGCCAACAAACTATTCTCGGGGCATTATTTAGATCAGCTTGTCGCTTTGCAAGAGCTTGGCCTCGACAGTATTTATTTTCTCTCAGAATCACCTATTGCATTTAATGAAGCAGAGTTAACCCCCATTACACTAGACGCGACTAAAACCCGCGTGCTAATCCATTCCGCCAATAAAATTATTTCACTTTGAGCAACATAATATGATTTTACATACTCTCAATTGCTCTAGTGAGAAAGACCCCGCTTTCTTTGATTGCTTAAACTTAATTTCCAGCGAAGACACTTTAGTTCTATTCGCAGAAGGGGAAAACCTAACAAATTCGACGTTACTATCCTTGAAACACCAAGAATTAGATTTTCAATTCTTAGTTGTTGAAAACGCAGATAACAAACAAGTAAAAAACACCCCTGCGACATGGATAACTATGCACAAATTTGTTGAATATTGCAGTAAATCCGAACAGATTATTAATTGGTATTAATACAATGACTTTAGGTATGGCACACCCTGAGCAATACAACGCTCAACTGGCAGAAAAAATCAAAAAAACTCAGCAGGAATTTTCCGAACTTTACCATGGTGACTTTGAAATATTTGCATCTGAGCCAGAAAATTTTCGTATGCGTGCCGAGTTTAAAATTTGGCAAAAAGAGCAAACTGCTCACTACGCCATGTACCAACCAGGGGAATACAAGAAACCTGTTATTATTGACCAATTCACCATAGGCTCAACAACAATATGTAATCTAATGCCGGATTTAATCAAGCAGATCAACCTGAGTGAAACGCTGAGACAACGCCTCTTCCAGGTGGAGTTTTTAACCACTACATTAGGTGAATCAGTTATAACGCTTATCTACCACAAACCCTTAGATACTCTTTGGGAAAAAGAAGCAAGCACACTACAAACCCAATTAGGTACAAAAATTATTGGACGGAGCAAAAAACAGAAAATAATACTAAGCGAGGATTACGTAACCGAATTATTTTCTATCCAAGGAAGCGAATACAAATACCAACAAGTGGAAACTGGCTTTACTCAACCCAATGGTTTGGTCTGCAAAAAAATGCTCAACTGGGCGAGCGACAATGTGACTCAATTATCTGGCGATTTACTAGAACTTTACTGTGGAAACGGCAATTTTACTCTCCCCCTATCCAAGCACTTCAGCAAAGTCTTGGCAACCGAGGTGTCAAAAACATCCGTTAATTCAGCGAAATTCAATATCTCTCAAAACAATATCGACAATATCACTATTGTTCGTATGTCGAGCGAAGAACTGACGCAAGCGCTAAACGGAGAGAGAGAATTTCGCCGGTTACGCAATATCGAATTAAGTCGCTATAATTTTTCAACAATCTTTGTTGACCCTCCAAGGTCCGGCTTAGATTCTGAAACGGAAAAGCTCTGTGCTAGATTCGATAATATTCTCTATATTTCGTGTAACCCAGAAACACTTAAAAATAATCTAAACGAACTATGTAAAACTCACGAAGTAACAAAATTTGCCTTTTTTGATCAGTTTCCTTACACCGACCACCGTGAATGCGGCGTTCTGTTATCCAAAAAACAATAGCGGCCCTTAACTTGCTGAGCTACTTCGTTAAAATAACGATATTATTGTCGAAAAGAAGCTGTTTTGAAGAAGCGATAACAAAATCACGGTATGTATTTTCAATTCCCTCTCTTTCTCGATCAAATGCATTTTTTTGCTTTCGGTCCAGTCGCTTCCATTGTTCAAGAATAGGAATATGTGCAGTAGCCTTAGCCAACTGATAAAATACCTGATACTTTTCTTTAACCTCTTCAACCAGCGCCAATGAGTCCATAAGCACACTGATCCGTATACTGGCTTCGGTATGGCTTACCTGCTCTTCTAAAAGCCCTCTCGCAAGTATCTCAATACTCTTTCTGTTCTTTCGTAGAGATTCTGCTTTTGCTTTTTCCATTTCAAACCGAATATTTTTTTGCTTTTTTTCTTGTCGATAAAGAGCAATAACGTAGTATGCAGCAATACCACTTAATACAACAATAATAATTACCGCCAAAGAGAAAACAATCTTCATACAACTTCCTCTATATAGACTCTTCGCTTGACGACGTCTTGGTATGTATTTTTTTAATAGTAGTCTCACCCTTTTCGATCACTCCTTCAATAGAATCACTTTGAAGGTCAATCGCTGTTTGGACTTTACTGGGTAAGTTTTTACTCGTTTTTGCTCCGAGCTGTTTAAGGTTATCAATTCTCTTTAGCACATTACCTCTTCCAGAAGAGAGCTGCTTCATACTGGAAGAATACGCCTCTGATGCCTTATCCACATATCGCCCAATATCTTCCATGGACTTAGAAAACACGACAAATTGATCGTAAAGCTTACCCGCACTTGAAGCTATTTCTTCCGCGTTCGTATTTTGTTTTTCATATCGCCAGATGGTTTCAACCGTTCTTAACGCTACCATTAAACTCGAAGGGCTCACTAATACAATATTTTTATCGTGCGCTTCTTTAAATAGGGTTGGACTCGCCTGCATGGCCACAAGATAGGCCGCTTCAACAGGAATAAAAATAAAGACAAAATCAAGTGTTCTAATACCCTCCAGGTTTTCATATTGTTTTTTTGACAGACTTTTAATGTGTGTACGAATAGAATCAACATGCGCTTTTAATGCAGACTCTTTTTCATTCAGGTCATCTAGACTAGAAAAGCGCTCGTAATCAAGCAAAGACACTTTTGAGTCAATAACAATGTCTTTTCCTTCCGGCAAATGAACGATAACATCGGGCCTAAACCTTTTCCCTTCAGAATTTTTATAGCTTTCCTGTATTTCGTATTCACGACCACGCACAAGACCTGACTGTTCAAGCAACCTTTCCAGTATGATTTCGCCCCAGGAACCTTGAAGTTTATTGTCTCCTTTTAGAGCTTTCGCCAAGTTGTTTGCATCGCTGCCAATTTTTTGAGTTTGCTTTTGTAGCTCTAATATTTGCCCCAGCAATTGATTGCGTTCGCTATTTTCTTTGTGATAAATATCTTCAACTCGTTTGTTAAAATCCTTGAGCTGACTTTTAAAAGGCGTGAGCACCGTCTCCATATTTAATTTGCTTGACTGATTAAATTGAGATTGCTTTTGCTCAAACAACTTATTTGCCAAAGCCTCAAATTCTTTCACCATTTCCTTTTTTGCATTTTCGACAAGTTCTTTTTCTGACGCAGCGAGTACCAATTGTTCTTTTAAACAAGCCTCCCTTCGCACAAATTCTTCTTTATAGGCGCGCCACTCTTTTTCCTGTTCTTGCAAAGTACGGTATAGTGATTGCAGACTATCTAGATCCGCTTTCAAGCGCTCGACCACAAGGTCTCTTTCGTGGATAGCGGTTTGCGTCTGCGCAGACAACTGCGCCTCAACCTGTTTGGCTTGATTCTCCAAGTTACGGCGCTCGTCACCGTGCTTAGCTCGCATTCGATAATATAAAATAAGCCCAACTAACACAGATAAACCAACCCCCAAAACAAATGGGGTAAAGGGTTCATTGGTTATTAATGTCAACACACTATTCAACTGCAAATTTCCACTCAACTGTTTGTACCTCCTAGTGTCAACAGGCCCTAGTATTAACAGGCCCCCTAGGAAGGTATGATAGAGACTTTACTATCTGCCTCGTAGTTATTTTTGTCTATGCCTAAGCCACACAATATACTCGTATTCGACTCTGGCGCTGGCGGCTTAAGCGTCGCCAACGAAATACTAAGAAAGCTAGATAGCTGCATTTTAACGTATTTTGCCGATAAAACCTGCTTTCCCTATGGCGCATTAGACGATGAACACCTTATTCAAAGAGTCGCTATGCTTATTGAATACGGAATAGCTCAAACTAAACCCGATATTGTGGTTATAGCCTGCAATACAGCAAGTACTATCGCGCTCAGCACCCTTAGAGAGCGGTTTAACCTACCATTTGTGGGGGTTGTGCCCGCGGTAAAGCCTGCTGCATTAAACTCAAAAACGGGCACTATCGGTCTGCTGGCCACCAAGACAACCGTCAATCGAGAATATACGCTTTCTCTAATCAAGGAATTTGCTGAAGGCAAAAAGGTGGTATCGCTTGGAAGCAATCAACTGGTTGAGGAGGCAGAGTCGTTAATTGAACTTGGGCACTGCAATAACGATCGAGTCAAAGCTGAACTTGACCGACTACTTTGCCTTTCAAATACATCGACAATCGATACTATTGTACTGGCATGTACACACTTTCCCCTGATTAAAGATAAGCTGAATGAAGTTTTACCTAAAGACCTCAGTATTAATTGGGTCGATTCTGGGGAAGCAATCGCTCGCAGAGTGGAGTTTTTACTAGCCTCTTCCCACAATTCCCACAAAGAGATCCAAGAAGATTCCAATATTGGCGATACTCATCAAGTTGAATTCTTTATTACCAGTGCAGAAGAAGACGTAAACCTATTAGCGACTCAGTACTTTTCATTTCTAAATAGCGCAAATTCAAGGCAGCTTAAAGTAAGAAATACCGTTCGGGTAGAACTATAATTAAGCCCTTAACTAATACGCCTTAACATAGAACCTTTTATTGTTTATCGGAGCCTTGCACATCTGAATCTTGAGCAGGCGGTAACTCCTCAGATTTTTCCGATTGCTCTTCCTTCACAAACAAAGCCGCTGTATTACCCGTAATATGACCAGGTATAGCACCTATGGCTCCTGCAAGAGGTGTAAAGGGGCCAAACAGAGTTCCGCCAACGTATGTACCATATGCTGGATGCAAAACACGGTATGCGTGCTTACGCTCTTTGTACATGCCCTCAGCCCTTAGGTAACTCAAGGCGTCATTCGAGGCAACGGCTTCTTGGTAGAGGGAAAACCCAGGAACGATACGCAAAGCACTATAGAGCCCTTTACGCCTTCGGTTTGCAAAATCTTTTGCGTGCCCAGCTTCGTGAAGAGCAATCGCAAAATCATTCGAATATAAGTTTATTGTGTTCGTATAGGGGTTGTAATTATCACCACCAAAAAAGCGACCAGGCAAAATAGTATATTGCAGTACAGATACAGCCCCCAAGGTATAACGCCACCCAGCCCCCATAGTTCGGTTCTTTGCCAACCTTACAATTTGGTTTCCAGGCTTATACACATTAACCAATACTTGAACATTTTCCATTTCATTCTTTTCAAGATAATCGATCAGGTAGGAAAGAGTATCATCAGATATTTCATGGCTATCTATATTTTTATTCCAGAGGATTAATTTACCTAATAGACTGCCCGGCCAATACCAATCCGCTGCATCCAAAACCCGGTGCGGATCACCGACAATAATCTGATTTTCCATAGTCGGAGAGAGCGGATTGTCCATCTCTGCCCTCTCAGTTGTATAGCTATAATGACTTGACGCACAGCCTGTTGTAAATACAACGGCAACAATTAAGAAGGCCCTATACCGATACACAAGTAAAAACACACTTTTTAGCATCCAATTACACGCCACCATTATCTTTCTTCCCTATTCCTTTTATCTATTAGTGTATTTTTTTATTTGCCTTCGCATACAAATCCGCTTCAAACGAGGTAGTTTCGAAAGAACTATTCTCCCGCCCTAACTGAGATGTCATTCCCAACAACTGCTGAGGAGGCATGTCCGCTTGGGTTCCTGCAGCAACACTTTCAAGTATTGTCACAACATAGCCTCCTGTAGCAGAAAATGAGGCATTATAACTTTTACCCTCTTGCACAGGCATTGAAAACGCTTGAGCTAATAAGGCTCGGTCTGCTGCCATGTCAGTACGCTTTGCCGAGGTATACTTAGCGAATTCATATCCAAGTTCTTTGGCAAGTGTTTCTTCATCGCCACCAGACTTTAACTTTGCAATTAATTCATTGGCCAAAGCCTCAAGGTGGTCTTGCTTTTTGATACCTTTTAGTCGTAATGAAATCATATTTCTAACTTCATCAAGAGGCTTAATTCGCTCAGGACTATGTGTATTTTTTCGCAAGACTATAGCCCGGTCATTCGTCACGGAAAGAACTTGGCTATTTTGCCCCTCATTCAGCACAACGGAATCATATGCTGCTTCACGGACTGGAGCATATGTAGCAATGCCTGTTCCCGAATCTCGGGAGAAAGGTTCTGACGTTTTAATTGTTAAACCCAAGCTTTCTGCGGTTGAAATCAAATCATCCGCACTGTAAGTTAAATCACCCATTTCTTCGGCTAGACTATCAAAGGTTTCCGCTGCGGCACTTCTTGCTATATCGTTTCGGATTGAGTTTTCTCTTTCTTCAAACGTAGGAACTTTCTTTTTAAGAACCTTTAGGAAATGCGTACCGGCTTCTGTTTTAAAAGGTTCCGATACCCCACCCTCTTTCAAACTTACCACAGTAGAAGTAAACTCTTCGGGGAAACCTCCCCCAGAAAGCTCACCTAAGAAGCCTTCATTTGATTTACTTCCTACATCATCTGTATAAGCTTCCACCAAAGATTCAAATGTTTCACCCACTTTGAGTTTCTGCGATACTTCGGCTATTCTCGTTTCAGAGTTGTCGCCATCTTCAATTAGTATATGTGCCACTTCAACATCAGAATTTTCTAAATCGGTCAGTTCAGTATCGTATTGAGCACGAACTTCTGAATCGGGGACTTCTTCCAATTTGGCTAATTCGTCAATCGATAGTTCGATGTAATCTACGCTCAGGCTTTCCTTTTCAACATAAGTAGACTGATTGTCGTCATAAAAACCTGAAATTTCTTCGTCGGTAACAACAAAGTCGTCACCCGAGGCAGACGCTGGAATTTTGATCGCACCAAAAGTACGGGACTCACCTATTACCCCTACAATGGCATCCAACTCAACAGAAGTAACAAAAGATGAATACTGAAGGCTTTTAGCTTGCTGAGTTAGAATAAGGTCTTCACTAACGGATTGAGAATAGGTTGTAGGGGTGAACCTATAGGTATCCAATAGCTGTCTATAGCGTTGCTGATCAAATTTCCCGTCAACGTGAAATTGCTTCTGTTCCAAAATGAATTTATCAACAGTAGAGCTGGGCATCCCCATGCCGGAGTCTTCTGCGGAGGTAACTAACGCCGTTCGACGAATAAGCCGCTCTAAGACAGGGCCACGAAGGTTTTCGTCTTTCAAATAATCCGCTGTTGGATCAACAGAGTCTTGGGATAGAAGCCTTTGCTTTTGGGAATAAACTGCTCGGGATAGCTCGGTATTTGAGATGCCTTTGCCATTAACACTGGCGGCATCAGTACCTGTAATATTTCCTAAAACATCACCACCCACTCCAACTAATACCATTGGGGCTACGAACATAATAACTACCACAGTAGCCAATGTTCCTTTCATATTGTCTCGAACATTTTGAAGCATAGTTGACCCCTAACAGATCAGAATTTTTATTTTTATTTAATATAAAAAAAGGCGCATTTTTCAGCACCTTTTTATTTATGTCAAAACACTATTTTCGCAATTTTTATTTAATTTACGGCGTCTTTTAGCGCTTTCCCTGCTTTGAAACTTGGGATTTTTGCGGCAGCAATTTGAATTGGCTCACCTGTTTGAGGATTACGACCTGTACGCGCTGCACGTTCTTTAACCAAGAAAGTACCGAAGCCCACTAATGCTACTTGATCCCCTTCGTTAAGTGCCTTCGCTATTGCATCAGTCATAGCGTCAAGTGCTCGGCCAGCAGCTGCTTTTGAAATATCTGCTGATGCGGCAATCGCTTCGGTCAATTCTGATTTATTCACTATAAACCTCTTTTTTATAAGTTTCATGTTTCACTTTAACAGTATCTCCTTGGTAATTCAGGAAAGCCATCAAGTATCTAGAGTACCTAGCACGGCTCCCATGGTCTCACCCCTCACAAGCCGCTACAACGAGTTGCAATTTATACCAACTGCCCTAAGGCCGGTCAAGAATGAAATCCAGAATTTCTTCTTGTTTCGAGCAACTGCTCGCAATTCATACAGGCTTATGGTGAACAAGTCCGTATCTAGTGCGTGCTTATTCGATTTTCATCTTTTTTATCGCCCTTTGCTTTTTCTTGTAATGCTTCATATTCCTCATCACTGTACGGATTAGGCATATACTGAAGCGCATATTCAAGGACTTGATCTATCCATTGAACAGGCTTAATGGATAGATCTTGTTTAATATTATCTGGAATTTCTTTTAAATCCTGCTCGTTATCTTGAGGAATCAGTACAGTTTTTATACCACCTCGATGAGCAGCAAGAAGTTTTTCTTTCAAACCCCCAATCTTCAAAACCTCACCACGCAAAGTAATTTCACCCGTCATAGCAACGTCGGCTCTCACTGGAATATCTGTATAGACAGAAACCAATACCGTACACATTGCAATACCCGCACTTGGACCATCTTTAGGTGTTGCACCTTCAGGAACGTGGATATGCAGATCTTTTTTCTCATGAAAGTCCGGATGAACTCCGAGAACCTGGGCACGAGAGCGAACAACTGTTATCGCCGCCTGGATAGATTCTTGCATCACGTCGCCAAGAGAACCTGTTTTAATCACCCGACCTTTTCCACTGACCGCAGAGGATTCAATCGTTAATAATTCTCCGCCCACTTGTGTCCATGCTAAACCTGTCACTTGACCAACTTGGTTTTCATTTTCTGCTCGGCCAAAATCAGTTTTACGAACGCCTAGGAAATCCTCCAGTTTTTCCGGTGAAATCAGCGTTTTATCTTTTACTTTTGATTTCACATTTTGCGTAACAACTTTTCGGCACAGTTTGGCAATTTCACGATCAAGACCACGTACACCAGCTTCCTTAGTGTAATATCGAATCACATCTTTTAACGTGGATTCCTCCACAGATATCTCACCCTTTTTTAGCCCATTATTTTTAACTTGCTTAGGAATCAAATAACGGCTGGCAATATTCACTTTTTCATCTTCGGTATAACCGGGAATTCGAATAACTTCCATTCTGTCCAATAGCGGCCCCGGAATGTTCATGCTGTTCGACGTACAAACAAACATGACGTCAGATAAATCATAATCCACTTCAAGGTAATGGTCATTAAAGCTATTATTTTGCTCTGGATCTAATACCTCTAACAGTGCAGAAGCTGGATCACCTCGGTGGTCCATACCCATTTTGTCGATTTCATCCAATAGGAAAAGCGGATTTTTCACTCCAGCTTTTGACATTTTTTGGACAAGTTTACCGGGCATAGAACCGATATAGGTCCGCCGGTGACCACGAATTTCCGCTTCATCGCGCACACCGCCCAGCGCCATACGCACAAATTTACGATTGGTCGCTCGGGCAATAGACTCTCCAAGTGAGGTTTTACCGACACCGGGAGGCCCAACCAAACACAAGATTGGCCCCTTCACTTTTTTAACTCTCTGCTGAACGGCAAGATATTCAAGTATTCTTTCTTTAACTTCGTCTAGCCCATAATGGTCAGCTTCCAGTATCTGTTCCGCTCTATCCAGATCATGGCGTACTTTGCTGCGTTTTTTCCAAGGCACATTAACCATCCAATCAATGTAAGATCTTAGCACTGATGCCTCAGCAGACATTGGAGACATCATTTTGAGCTTATTCAGCTCCGCCATGGCCTTGTCTTCTGCTTCCTGAGGCATTCCAGAATCAACGATTTTACGTTCAAGTTCGTTGCTCTCGTTACCGCCTTCTTCACCCATGTCACCCAGCTCTTTTTGAATAGCCTTGAGTTGCTCATTCAAATAGTATTCACGCTGGCTTTTCTCCATTTGTTTCTTAACACGGCCACGGATACGTTTTTCAACTTGATATAAATCCGCCTCCGCTTCCATAAGGCCAATCAAATGCTCTAATCGCTCTCGAATATCAATGATTTCGAGCAATTCCTGCTTTTGGGCAAGTTCAAGCGACATATGCGCTGCCACGGTATCGGCTAGACGACCAGAGTCATCAATACCGCTAAGAGACGTCATCACCTCCGAGGGCACTTTCTTACTGAGGTTTACATATTGCTCAAAGCGAGTCAGCAATGATCGAGCAAACGCTTCTAGCTCCTTTTCATCTTCGCCAACGGAATCGTGTAGCTCCAGTACAGCTTGAAAATAGTTCCCAGACTCTTCAATAGACGTAATCTTTGCTCTTTTTCGCCCTTCAACAAGAACCTTAACCGTCCCATCTGGTAGCTTTAATAGCTGTAGAACAGTGGCAACAGTGCCATATTCATACAAGTCGTCCTGGGAGGGCTCATCAACCGACGCATGTTTTTGAGCCACAAGCACAACCTGCTTGTCCTCAGACATCGCATGTTCTAGCGCGGATATAGACTTTTCTCGACCAACAAATAAAGGAATAACCATGTGTGGATACACCACTACGTCTCGCAAAGGCAAGAGGGGTAAAGTCGATTCTTTAGTGGATTCCATCTGGTCCATTGATTTACCTCAGTAAGGATGATTTAGAATTATTAGATGTACTTAAGGTTGGGGGTTAAAGCCATAAATTACAAGTTTAAGAGCCTAAGAAGGGCTCCTAAGAGCCCTTAATCAATCGAATAATTCACAATTTGGTCAATCTTTCGGCATAGCCTTAGCCTTAACCGAATCATTGTTCTCATATACAAGCAGTGGTTCAGATTCACCTTTAATCACCGATGCATCCACCACGACTTTAGCCACTTCTGGCTCGGAAGGCAGGCGATACATGGTATCAAGCAATACCAACTCCATAATCGACCTTAACCCACGCGCCCCTGTTTTCCTTTCCATCGCCTTTTCAGCAACAGCGTCAAGGGCATCGTCACGGAAATCGACTTCGACATTTTCCATTTCGAATAGTTTAGCGTACTGCTTAACAAGAGAGTTTTTTGGCTCTCTTAAAATTTGAACAAGTGCTTCTTTATCCAGTTCATCTAAGGTTGCAATTACAGGTAAACGGCCAACAAATTCGGGGATCAAACCATACTTCACAAGATCTTCCGCCTCTAGAGAACGCAGAGTTTCACCCACATTTTTGCCGGTCTCTTTACTGCGTACCTCCGCACCAAAACCAATTCCACCTTTCTCTGATCGGTCACGAATGACTTGCTCTAAACCAGCAAAAGCACCACCACATATAAAGAGGATATTCCCTGTATCTACTTGTAAAAACTCTTGCTGAGGGTGCTTTCGGCCACCTTGGGGGGGCACGGACGCAATTGTCCCCTCTATCAACTTTAATAAAGCTTGCTGAACCCCTTCCCCAGAGACATCTCGGGTAATAGAGGGGTTATCCGACTTGCGTGACACTTTATCGATTTCATCAATATAAACGATACCTTGCTGCGCCTTTTCTACGTCGTAATCACACTTTTGCAGTAGTTTTTGAATAATATTTTCAACATCTTCACCCACGTACCCTGCTTCGGTAAGAGTAGTGGCGTCGGCAATAGTAAAAGGCACATTTAGCAAGCGAGCGAGTGTTTCAGCCAGCAAAGTCTTACCACTACCCGTTGGCCCCACAAGGAGTATATTACTCTTGCCTAGTTCAACCTCCTCTTTGCCTTTCTTTTTACTGCCCGCTCGAAGCCGCTTGTAGTGGTTGTATACCGCTACTGACAATACTTTCTTAGCTTGCAACTGACCAATTACATATTGATCTAGGGTCCCCGAAATTTCCTGAGGCGTGGGTAGTTTATCGCCTGCACCCTCGGTACTCGCTTCTTGAATTTCTTCGCGGATGATGTCGTTACACAAATCAACACATTCATCGCAGATAAAAACCGACGGCCCAGCGATAAGCTTGCGAACTTCATGTTGACTCTTTCCGCAGAAAGAGCAATACAGTAGCTTGCCGTTGTCGTCATTGTCACCAGTATGGTCAGACATTAAGTCTCTCCAGTTTTAACTCTATTGCACTCCAATAGTCAAAGATGTGTATTGGACCTGCGTTTTTCAAGGGTCAAGTTAACAATTGCTTCCTGCAATTGCGAATTTACTCAATTTTTCCTAAATTGTGGGGGGGGATATCTATCTAGTAATTATAGAAGACTAGACAATAATTAAGCTCAGCTTACTCTGACGCTTCGCCCTTACGGCTATTGAGTACTTCGTCAACCAGTCCATATTTCTTGGACTCCGTAGCGCTCATAAAGTTGTCCCGCTCCGTATCACGAGCAATATCTACTACATCTTTCCCGGTGTGACCCGCCATTATTCTATTTAGGTTTTCCCGTATTTTAAGGATTTCCTGTGCATGAATGTGAATATCGGACGCCTGCCCTTGTGCTCCACCCGAAGGCTGGTGAATCATCACTCTAGAGTTTGATAAACAATAACGTTTACCTTTTGCACCGGCAGATAATAGAAAGGCTCCCATACTACATGCCTGGCCAATACACATGGTACTTACGTCGGGTTTAATAAACTGCATGGTGTCATATATAGACAAACCAGCCGTAACCGAGCCGCCAGGGGAGTTGATATATAAATGGATGTCTTTATCGGGGTTTTCAGCTTCCAAGAAGAGCAACTGAGCAACGACAAGGTTGGCCATATGGTCCTCAACCTGCCCTACCAAGAAGATTACACGCTCTTTAAGTAGACGTGAATAAATATCATAAGACCTTTCGCCTCGTGCTGTCTGCTCAACAACAATCGGTACAAGCGAGCTAGCAACGTCAGGAAAACCATTACCTAATAAGTCAATTTTCGACATAAAGTATTCCATATCCTCGGGTTAGTATTTCTTCGACTCCCCTAGCCAACAAAGCTGTTCTTATGAACGATGACCAAGTAGCCACTTTCTAATAACTGAATAATACGTTTAGCTTAACCTTGATGTTACGATTTCGCCAATGAAATCACCGCACTTATCCACAATTTTACATAGTCTGGATAAAGCCTAGCCAAGGGACCATACAAGAGATTAATTTTTATTCTAATTTGAGATGAGTGTCCAATAAAGGCCAGTACTAGTATGCCTCTTTTAGCACTAGAGTCATTCTGTTTTCAATCAGAACAAAAAAGGCTAGAGTTTAAAGTCAAACCTCTAGCCTTTCAAATAATGCGTAAGAAGTTAACCGTTACTCAGCCTCTTTATTTAGAGACTTAATGATCTCATCGTAACTCACAGTTTCTTCTTTTACCTTGGCATTATTTAACAAAAAGTTAACAACTTGATCTTCCAGGGCAGCGGCTTCAATGCCCGCAAGTATTTGCTCATTGCTGTAATAATAGTTAACCACCGTTTCAGGGTCTTCATAAGAGGCAGCTTGCTCCTCAACAAGAGACCTAACAAGATCTTTATCGGCTGTTAGTTTTTCTTTAGAAACAACTTCCGAAAGTAATAAGCCTAATGTCGTGCGGCGCGTTGCTTGCTCGCGGAACATATCGTCTGGAAGAATTGACGCCATATCAACATTTTTTGCCGCGTCACCATATTGCTGAAGCATTTGATTACGTATGGCTTTAATTTCATTTGATATAAGCGCCTTAGGCACTTCGATCTCATTCGCAGAAATTAGAGCCTCCATAACCTGCTCTTTTAACTTAGCCTTAATTGCTTTTTGCTTTTCCTTTTCCATATTCTCTTTGACGTCCGTTCGGAAGTTTTCCTCATCGCTGCCGGTAACACCATACTTTTCAAAAAAAGCTTCGTCTAAATCAGGAAGAACTTGGCCACTAACATTGTTAACGGTAATGTTGAATTCAACGTCGGCCCCTTGAAGTTCTTCAGAGGTATAATCTTCTGGGAAAGTTAACGCTAACACTTTTTCTTCGCCAGTTTTCATACCAATAATCCCTTTTTCAAAACCAGGGATCATCGTATCGGAACCGAGAACTAGATCGTGCCCTTTGGCACTACCGCCTTCAAACTCTTCACCGCCTTTTGTGCCGACAAAATCAATATTGACTTGGTCAGTTTTTTTCGACTTACGTTTTACATCTTTCCAAGTTGCTTGGCCCTTACGTAAAACATCGATCATATTATCAATGTCTTTATCGGTAATCTCTGCATCGAACTTGGTGATTTCAGTATCACCCAAACCGTCCACAGCAACGTCAGGATACACCTCAAACGTTGCGACATACTCAATATCTTTGCCCTCTTCTATTTGCTTAGCATCAATTGCAGGCTGCCCAGCAGGACGAAGGGATTCTTTTTGAACCGCATCGTAAAAAGAGCGGTTAATTGTGTCTCCAAGCACCTCTTGGCGAACACCCGTAGCATAACGGGACCGAACAACCTTCATGGGAACCTTTCCTTTACGGAACCCGTTAATTCGAACAGTTTTCGCAGCTTCTTTTAGGCGCTTCTCAACTTCTTGATCAACTACATCAGCGGGGATGCCTACAGTTATACGTCGTTCTAAGCCGGTAGTTGTCTCTACTGAAACTTGCATGATGTTCCTCGTAAAAATGTGAGAAGTGTAAATTTCTTTATTAAGACCAAGGACTTAGGGCGCTTTATTCACACCAAAACATTTTCCAGGTCGCTAGATTAAGGGCGCGCAGTATACACAAATGAAATGAAAAGTGCGATAGACGTCGATCGAGTGGACGCCCAATAGCGGGATAATCAAAAAGAGATCTAAAGATGGTGCGGTCGGAGAGACTTGAACTCTCACGCCTTGCGGCACTGGAACCTAAATCCAGCGCGTCTACCAATTCCGCCACGACCGCGCACTTTAGAGGTACTTCGTTATATACGAGCTAACTCTTTGATTTAAAAGATGAATTCAAAGAAGTATATCAAGCTCATCATTTGAAGGCTGGGCATTCTGCCACAAGCTTTTCACAGGTTCAACAAGAAATCATTAAGAACTCAATATTTAATTTGGCCGCCGCACGAATAAACGCCGTCCAAAGTCTGAGTATATTAATTTACTCTTTCAACTATAGTAGTAATACCTAGCCCCAGGCCAATGCACATAGTAGCAACGCCTAAAGACGCCTCCCTCTCTCTCATTACGGACAGCAATGTGCCTGTGATTCGAGTGCCAGAACAACCAAAGGGATGCCCCAAGGCAATGGCTCCGCCGTATAGGTTCACTTTATCGTCCATAACATCGAGCAGCTCAAGGTCTTTTAGCACGGGTAAAGCTTGTGCCGCAAAAGCCTCATTCAACTCAACAATATCAATATCCTGCATACTTAACCCTGCCAATTTCAACGCTTTTTGAGTGGCGGGTACGGGGCCATACCCCATAATCGACGGGTCTACACCAACAACGGCCATTGACCGAATTTTAACAATTGGCATCAATCCGAGTTCTTTCGCCTTCGCCGCAGAGGTCACCAGCATCGATGAAGCCCCATCCGTAATTTGCGATGAAGTACCAGCGGTCACGGTGCCCCCCTTAGGGTTAAAAGCAGGTTTTAATGTCGAAAGCACCTCTGCGGTGGTATCTGGGCGTATGGTTTCATCGTGCTCCACCAAAGTCAGCGCACCGTTTTCGTCATGCCCCTCTCTAGCAATAATTTCAACCGCAAACTTACCTTGCTCACGAGCTGCACCGGCCCGCTGATGGGAGCGAGCACCAAACTCGTCCATCTGCTCACGAGTGATGCCATGCAGCAGTGACAAATACTCAGCAGTAAGCCCCATAGAACTGGCGGCTTTTGCCACGGAAAGACCCAGTGCGGGGTTGGGGTCAACACCTTCCATCATATCCAGGTGCCCCATATGCTCAACACCCCCTACTAGATATATATCACCCAACCCAGCCATAATATTCGCAGCGGCTGTATGCAAAGCAGACATAGAGGAACCACACAAGCGGTTTACGGTTTGAGCGGGCATAGTATGAGGAAACCCCGCACGCAGAACGATACTTCGGGCAACGTTAAAACCCTGCTCTCCCCGCTGCATAACGCAGCCCCAGATCATATCGTCTATATCTTCCGCTTTAATACTTGGCTGTTTTGCCAACAACCCTTTAACCAAGTCTGCACTTAAATCATCCGCTCTAACATTGCGATAGCACCCATTTTTTGAGCGGCCCATCGGCGTGCGAGCATAATCAACAATCACTACATCTCTATCCGCTAATTTCATATCTACTCCTTTTATGATTGGCCGTAATAGTTAGATTGACTTTGTGCAATGTCGAGCATTCCCTCAGTTGGCTCATACAGAGGCCCCAATGACTCAAAAGGTTTAAGCATTTCAAGAAATGCCTTTATTCCAATTCTGTCAATCCAACGGAAAATTCCTCCCCTAAACGGAGGAAACCCAAGTCCATAGACTAGCGCCATATCCGCTTCGGCAATGCTACCGACAATACCTTCCTCAACACATCTTGCAAGCTCTGTCGCCATGGGCGCGATCATTCTAGCGATAATTTCTTCGTCAGAAAACGCCTTAAGCTCTGAGCAACAGCTTTTAATAAGTGGATAGACCTCATCCGCTACTGTTTTTTGTACCTTGCCTTTTTTATCCAGCTCATAATTGTAAAACCCTTTACCATTTTTCTGTCCATAGCGTTTTTCTTCAAACATCACATCGGAAACCGCTTTAAATTTTTTCGACATTCTCTCAGGGAAACCCTCTGCCATCACACCCTCTGCATGGACAGCCGTATCAATACCCACCACATCGATAAGGTAGGCAGGCCCCATTGGCCACCCCCATTTTTCCATTACCTTATCGATATGCTGAAAATCCGCGCCATCTCGTAGCAACATGGAAAAACCAGCCAGATATGGGAATAAAACACGGTTAACTAAAAAGCCAGGACAGTCGTTGACAACAATCGCTTTTTTACCGAGAGCATTGGCATAGGCCACTGTTCGAGCAATGGCCATTTCAGAGGATTGCTCACCACGAATCACCTCAACCAGAGGCATTTTGTGTACGGGATTAAAAAAATGCATTCCACAAAAATTTTCGGGACGTGCTAAAGAAGAAGCCAAATGGGTTATTGAAATAGTTGATGTATTTGAACAAATAATCGTATCGTTAGAAACGGCTTTTTCCACATCCGCAAGCACAAGGGATTTCACTTTCGGGTTTTCTACAACCGCTTCAACAACCAAATCCACACTTGAAAAACCGTCGTAACTAAGAGCCGGGGTAATGCGAGTTAAAGCTTCAGCCATTTTTTCTGGTGTCAATCGCCCACGTTCAACACGCTTACTTAACAGTTTGGACGCCTCTTTAAGACCTATGCCTATCCCCTCTTGAGCAATATCCTTCATGATAACGGGCACGCCCTTAAACACGGATTGATAGGCAATACCACCACCCATTATCCCCGCCCCAAGAACGGCGGCTTTGGCAACTTTTTTATCTGCTTTTTGCTCAAACGCTTTGGCTTTTTTACTCATGAGCTGATCGCTAAGGAAAAGGCCCACCAAGGCTTGAGCTGTGGACGATAACGCCAACTGCACAAAGGTTACCATTTCAAGAGCAAGCGCCTCATCCCGACCAAGCTTTGCCGCATCCTGCATTACCTGCACCGCTTTTACCGGCGCAGGGTAATGACGACCTGCCTGGGCTTTGACAAAAGCCTTTGATGATTCGAACGCCATTAATGATTCAATGTCGTTCATTTTTAACGGGCTGCGTTTTTGTTCTTTGCGTTTATTAACGTCTAACTTCCCTTCAATGGCGCGATGCGCCATCTTTAGGGCAGACTCTCGCAATTGATCATCGGCAACCACCGCATCGATGACTCTCGCTTTCAGGGCTTCAGCCGCAGAGTGTTCTTTTCCGCTGGCAATCCATTCCACGGCCACATCAACCCCTGCAATTCTGGGCAGCCGAACGGTCCCACCCCAGCCGGGATAGATACCGAGTTTTGTTTCTGGTAAACCTATTCTTGCACTCTCAGATGCCACACGGTAATCACACGCAAGACACACTTCCAATCCGCCGCCCAACGCATAACCATTAATGGCTGCAACAGTAGGTATGGATAAGTCTTCCAAGCGGTTAAATATCTTATTTACACCTGACGTGTAATTTTGAATAACTTCTTCCCCGGCAGCAAATAATGGCATAAAACCCACCATATCGGCGCCCACTACAAAAGCATCCTTTTTACTTGTGATTATCAGACCTGTTGCGCCTGCTGTCTTCTCTATAACCTCAATAGCATCCTTCAGCTCATCCAGAGTGAACTTGTTAAATTTATTAACGGATTCACCTTCCAAATCGAAACTTAATTCGAGTACCCCTGAACCCAATTGGGAGAGTAAAATAGCCTTGCCTTGATATAGCATCTGCAACCTCTTCAATACTAAAGCGCTTGTAAAATCCCAAAACTAAAACCCGCTGAACCATCCATATTTTACTGAATACTGTTTTTATTTGTTTGACGTTAGCCCCATAAGGACGTTAGCCCCATAAGAGAGAAAACAACAGACTTCAACAATCAAATTAGAGCGATTTTCATACAGATTAACGTTTAAAAAGCGCACTTATCACTATTTCATATAAGTAGAGTATGGAACACTTCAATTTGGTTTTCAGCTAGAAAACTCAATTATTCTGGTGAATTTCTTTCTCTATTATTCACCTAATGATACGCAGATAACAACACAGTCCTTGTCACTAGCATTGACAAAGGAATGAGAGCGATGAAGTGAGAAGTAAAACCCATCACCCGGCTTAAGGTCGTAAACAGTGCCCTCTAAATGCAGCTCCAATTCACCATCGGATAATATTCCACCAACATGCCCGTCCCTAAACATCCACTCAGAAGATATTTTTGCACCGGGAGAATAAGTTTGCTTGGCTAGAAAGACACCTTTATTAGAATACTGATTAAGCGGCATAATACGATACTCCACCATATCCTTTTCTACATGAACAAAATGTTCAAGCCGAAATACTGGCGGAGTTAACTCAAGAGAATCAGAAAAGAACTCCTGAAGAGACATAGGTATCGCAGTGACAATTTTTTCGAGAGAAGCAACCGATGGGCTGACTTTCCCCTGCTCAATCATAGAAAGAGTACTATTGGTGACCTCCGCTCTCCTCGCCAGTTCTCGCTGAGACAAGCCGTGTTGTTTGCGCACAGCCTGTAAACGACCCCCTACGCTCTCACTAAACCCTGAATCAATACCATCTGGAGCGGCATGCTCAGAAAGAAGTTTTTGAATTGGCATTAGTTGCAACCTCTACTTATATTTGACAAACAAATTTGGAAGAACGTCCACTTTTTATTTGAACCCCGACAGCCCTTCATCATTGCACAATGAGATTGCCGTGCGATAACCAGGCATACGTATAGATTCATTGTTCATCTTAATTTCATCTTCATCAAGTAGATGATTACCAAATTCGTATATCGGGTTGAGTTTAGCGACATTAGCAAGAGACAGATACTCCTCTGCTGCTTTTTCAGACAGTTCTTTTCTCTCTCGGTAATGTTTAAGTTGATCGTTGCTGTAATGTTTGTTGAGATACTGGTCCACCACTGACGGAGCAAATACCGTAGCCGTCGCATTATTTCCACCAAACCCTTTCGAATTTAAAAATGCTATGTGCGCATTATCCGCTAACTCAATATCCGTATTACTAATACGTAATCGAGCATCAAAAACATCATCCGCAGTTTCAGAAATGGTCTTAATACCGGGAAGAATGCCCCGATCAAAAATACCCAAACTATTGACTAGCTGATCCCCACTGGCCGGCCCCAGAGAATGACCAATATAACTTTTTACCGCAGCGACCGGCCAATCCTCTATGCCAAAAGCCTCAGCCACACGATCAAATATTTTTGACTCAGTCAGCCGGTTTTGAGGCGTACTTGAACCATGAGCCTGTATAAAGCTACGATGCCTTACAGCCTCCTCACCCAACAAAGTAGACGCCAAGCCTACCGCTTTAGCCATAGTAATATAATTCCCTGCCCCTGGTGCTGAAATAGACTTTTTGTATCCATCCGCATTGACATACACACCAGGGACCGCACCAAATACTTGCGCGCCTAACTCAACCGCTAAATCGTCAGCCATTAATACGATATATTGGCTTGACTCGCCTAAAGTGAAACCACAATTCTCACCAAAAGGGCGGCTTGCTCTACGGTAATCGGGAGTAGACACACCATCCAACCGGCATAAGTTCTCGTCAGTAGCCAAAGCACTCATTGCCGCATAACCATCAATCACTTCTGGAAGAATTGGAGCTTCGCTGCTTCCCACCACCGCGACCTTTTTTCTTCCCATACGTATTTCTTCAACCGCCAGGCGCAGGTTAAACAAAAAAGTAGCACAGGCGCCGGTGATTCCGCCTGTAGAACCTAAACTTCCCAGCACATAGGCATTAACAAAATCCGCAGGCATAGTATTCAAACCCAGCGGCAACTGCTTCGATGTTACTCTGCCGCCGTTTTGGCGGGCTCGCGTCATACCACCAAACCCAGACGCATCTAATTGGCTCATAACGCTGCTGGCATAAACCGCCACTTGGTCAGGGCTCACACGGTCGGCCACAACAGACCAGTCAATCCCCATCGACCTAACCGCATCAGAAGCGCCTAAAATCGTTAACTGTAAACCTCTAGGGTGATGCTGCGAACGATAATACTCGCCAGGGTTAAACCCCGAAGGGACCTGCCCTGCCGCCTGTATCGCCATCGCAGAAGTAGAATCTATTTTTACTTTTTGCCCTGCGCCCAACGTAACCTTGAATTGCTTTCCACCTTCATCCAGTGGCTCTATGTTCCAGTGGCTTGGCACAGGTCTAGGTATCTCCTTCCCCGACATAACAAAAGTGGCCACATGACTGCCATCATCCTTCAAACTCAGATTTTTGCCGGTAGGCACGTGATCAACATCAAAATAACTGGATTCGATTCGACGGACTAAAGAACCCTCAACAACCTCTGCCTCCGATGCATTGGGTCGGCCCATCAAATACCCCAAAGAAGAAACCGTCTCCTTTCTTTCCGAAGAAGACAAAGACGTCAAAATCATACGGTGATAAGCCTGGTGACCAGAACTGCGGCCAGCCGCGTTATACCCGCCAAAACCAACGATCAGAGGTAAAAATGAAGACATGAAACTAACCTAAGCTACGCTATTTTAATACAAACTTGTTTGCACAAGTCTATTAGGTTAAATTGAGTTCGTCTTGGGTATTTTAGCCAAACTATCTAGGTATTTAAGACACACCCCAAAGTAAGGCACCTAAAAAGTTATGCGCTCCCTGTCTGTCACCTTTGTTTTATGTGAAAAAATGCTTGCTACAAGCTTAACCCTACCCGTTGAGCTTTTTCGAGCAGCAGAGGATTTAGCCAAAATAGAAAATAGAAAATCACACCACCAAACCCCCAAGGTAAATATTCAACTGGCCTCCATTGACGGCAGTTCCGTTGTCACACATACCGGAATGCCACTGTCGGCCAATAGCACCATCCGTGAAATAGAAACAACAGACCTAATCTATCTGCCCGCGCTATGGCGTAACCCTCAGCCCATTTTAAAACAGCATTACGACCTTATCCCATGGTTAAAACAACAATACGAAAATAGAACCATTATCGCAGGGGTTGGAACCGGCTGTTGTTTTATGGCCGAGGCAGGGCTTTTAGACGGAAAGCCTGCCACCACTCACTGGCACTACTTTGATGAATTCCACCGAAAATACCCCAAAGTTCAACTCAAGAGGCAATATTTCATTACCCAATCAGGCAACCTTTTTTGTACCGGCAGTGTTAACTCATTAGGCGACTTAACCGCCCACTTTGTACAAAAATACTTCTCACGTAATATCGCAGCTAAAGTAGAAGAGCATTTCTTCCACGAGATACGAAGAGCCTATGAAAGACCAAGTTCACTTTTAGAAATAGCGGATCATCACCCCGATGAAGACATCATCCAGACTCAAATTTGGCTGCAAACCCACCAAAGCAAAGATGTAAAAATTCAAGAGCTGGCCCATAGATTTGGCATGAGTACTCGCACGCTAAATCGTAGGTTTAAAAATGCAACAGGAAAAGCGCCACTCGCTTATTTACAAAGCATTCGAATGGGAACCGCAAAAGACCTATTAAAAACAACAAACTTGAGCATTATTGAAGTTATGGATAAAAGCGGGTATCACGACAGCACCTACTTCACCTCACTTTTCAAAAAAACTCACGGCACCACACCCAGCAGATATAGAACAACCGTAAGAGCAAAAATGTTTAGCCTAGAGACAAAATAAACGCCTCGTTATTGCCCTACTGCACGCTTAATATCTAAATTCTTTAATAAGCTGCCAGGTTCCATTCTCATGAACAGATAAAATAAAGAGTTTTATATTAAAATAGCTCCCCCCATCTGCTGAATCCTGCAAACTAATGAATACATCCTAAATGCCATCATGATTAAAATCTCCACGGTCAACCAAAGCGATATTCTGGTAGCCACCCTCCCCCGAAAATATTACCTGCTCTTCAGACACGCTCTCAAATTTAAGGCTATCGTTAATATCCCCCCAATAGATTTTAGATGCATCCTTGGCGTTTCTTCCTGCCTCTATAGTCGAAGTTTGAAACGCTAATTCCACAGGAAATTGTTTGGGCATAGATTTATTCAAAAACTCAACCGGGGTATTCGAAACTTCCGATTCTTTAGCGTTTAGCAATAATTCAGTTGAACGACACATTATTGCTATTTCTAAAAAAGCGCCTACTTCATTTTCCCGATAAGTATGCGTTGCCTCTGTCACCTCGGACAAATAGCTTTCGCATGTATCGAACGAAGTATTTTCTAAGTGCTGAGTTGTTACAACATTAATTTTTGCATACCATTTGGCACCCAAAACTTTTTCAAGGTCTTGTTGATCAGAAACCACCAGGGTTTCTGCAAGTAAATCCATTATTTTGTATCCTGCCCCCCAGGAAACCGAATGGCTTTTTTATGCTCAACTGACGCTGTAGAGCAGCCCAATATGGGGGCAAGCAATATCAAGAAAAACAAAACTGTTTTGACTGTAAAGTAATTTTTGAGGTACATAACGATTCCTATAGCAAAGCTTTTAAAACAAGCCAAGCTGCTGCCTTTGTAACATCAAGGCACCCTGATGAACATCGTACATTAAACCGCCCTCAACCCTAGAGCTACCAACGCCTTAAAGAGCCTGCAGCGCAGGTGCGGACACAGCTTACCAAGTTAAAACCCCAGAAGCACTTTTGCTTTTCTACCTACTTTTGAGCCTAGAGGCGTTTTTTATTTGTGTTATAGTGTACACAATGTACACTTCTGAGGTATCACCATGTCTACAACCATGACTATCCGCCTAGAACCCGAGCTAAAACAACGCCTCGACCAGTTGGCAGAAGCCACTCACCGCTCCAAGTCTTTCCTTGCCGCTGAAGCCTTACGGGACTTTGTTGAACTCAACGAGTGGCAGATCCAAGAGGTTAAGGACGCTATCAAAGAAGCTGACAGCGGCGATTTTGCAAGCGACAAAGATGTAAACAAGACACTTGCCAAGTGGGGCGTGAATGCAGGTTAAGTGGCTCAATAAGGCATTACAGAACCTCAACGATGAAGCTGAGTACATTGCTCAAGACGACCCCGCTGCCGCTAAAGAGGTAGTACAGCGGATATTCGACTCCGTTAATTTGCTGTCCGACAACCCCTCCATGGGCAACGCAGGCCGTATACATGGTACACGTGAACTAGTTGTCCCCAACACTCGCTATATCATCCCCTACCGTGTTAGACCACGATTAGATCGCATTGAGATCCTCCGTGTTTTCCACTCCTCTCGGCGCTTACCAAAGCGCTGGTAGATTCTTCTTTTCAAGCTTAGGGATTTCCACGCGCTTGACCGCCGCTGGGAAGTAACTGCCTGAGGACAGACGATTCCATAATTTGTACAAGTTCTTGGCAAGGTTCGATTCATAAATCTCGATCGTTACCCCATCTATTCCTGCACGTCCTCCATTCGCTTTTATTCGTTTCCACGCTACCCATATTGCACGCTTGGGTATGTTAAATGACTTTGTCTTAATCGCTTAATTCCTCCCCTCTGCGGGTTGATTGAACGTTACCACTGACGCTCCACGACCACTACAAGCCCCTTCATCACTACTACGGGTATTCCGCCCCTGTGTTGGGTATGTAGTGGTCAACTTCTTCAGGATCTCTGCTCCTTAACACCCCAACGACAGGTTCTCCTGTTCCGTCCAAAAGTCTGTTGCGCGTTCACACCGTCTTTATTAAATATCATAAAGCGAACCTTGCCTGATGTTTTATTTTTTCAGGAATTTAACGCCCTAACTTAAACATTATCGCCAAAATCAACATTTACACTGAACAGCGACTCAAGCAGACTGACGAAAAAAAGACAAAAAGGAATTGTTTAAAACAAGCTAACGATAATAGCCATCGGCTTATCGCCCATGTAATACAAGGTATATTTTTAGCCGCTCAAATTTATATGTCGAAAGAGGTTGTGGCAGTTGAATAATTAATTATAGTGCAACAAAACCTGAACCTCCTTGCAGCTCAATATTGTCTTCACAGAGTCATTGAGGCAAGTTTGATTCAGGCTTTCTTATTTTTACTTTTTAAGCAGCTTTAAAATTAGGGTTTTCCAACGCTTCCGTCGAACTCCGGTTTAATATTCCGTCCTTAATTTTAATGGTTCTTGGTTTCATCGCCTCAGGAATTTCACGACTTAAGCCAATATGCAATAAACCATTTTCCATATTAGCATCAACAACTTTTACGTAATCTGCTAACTGGAACCTTCGTTCAAAATTTCTTGCCGCAATACCTTGATGAAGAAATTGTTTTTGTTCCGTTGAAGGTTGTTTTTTACCGGAAACGGTTAAAGTATTTTCTTTCGCCTCGATATTTAATTCTGACTGTTCAAACCCGGCTACAGCCATACTAATTCGATATTCATCCTCTCCTGTTAATTCAATATTATAAGGAGGGTAGCCCGGTTGCGTTTGCTCTGAGCGATGAACAGCATCAAGCATACCTTCCATTCGGTCAAAGCCAATAGCAGAACGGTATAGGGGGGTTAAATCAAAATTTCTCATATTTCTATCCTCAATTTGAGCAATAAATTTTTGCTTATCTTTTTGATCAAGCATTAGTTAATGTTGAACTCCTCTATTGAGCAAGCTCATAAACTATTTATGGTCAAAAAAATTAAATTCAAGATAAAAAGTTTTATTTATTTTAAAAACAGGATCAAAACCACAAACAATATCAGCGCAAATCAACTACGAGACATTCACAACCGTTTTTTTAATATTTAACTTTCTGAGACTGGGACTAGAGGCTAGGACTTAAGGTTAGGGTTTAAAGTTAGAAGTTAGAAGTTAGAAGTTAGAAGTTAGGACTAAATAATGACGAGTTTAACCAAAAAGAAAAACGCACGCAGGAGATCCGAGCATCGTTCTCATTATAGCCCCCAACATTCTACCTGGAATGTGAACGGCTCACTGTTGCGGCTCATTTTTGCGGCTAAAGTTCCGCAAAGTAGGCTGACAAAGATTATTACTCGCCAATAGTTACACTTTACTCAAATGCTGTCAATTACCTATATCCAACAAACGCTCTAAAATCTGATCTAATTTTCAAAAATTGTTTTTTTAGTCTATAAGGAGATAAACAAAGAATAGAATATTCTTAAAAAATTCTTGAATTTTTTTTCGTAGGCGCCATGATAAGAGTACGGGCCCAATTTAGAATTTTCCTATAAACGGCACTAATGGAGGTTTGCCTATGCACGCTAATGCAGAAGTCGTCTATCGAGACATTGATTCATCTGCTGCACTTAACGAAGTCATTGAAAAGAAAGTTCAAAAACTTCACCGCTACTCTGATTCCATCATGCATAGCCGTGTTGTTTTAGATGCTCCCCACAAACACAAACACAAAGGTAAGCTATTTCGAGCATCGATTGAACTAGGTATGAAAGGTGCTCCAATCACCGTCAGCCACGACGATCCATCTGTTCACGTAGCAGTGCGAGACGCATTTTCTGCAATAGAACAAAAATTAAAAAAGGAAAGTGAAAAAAGAAAAACCAGCTAGGTATTCACACCAATGAGTTGCCATCCGCAACTCCCCGGGTTTCTTCTAGAAGCCCTACCTAAACGGGGAGCTACCCACCAGTAGCTCCCGTTTACATTCCACCTCTTATAACCTACTTGTTAAACCCACGTTTAAACCCACTGTTGCTATCTCTAAGCCCACGGGCATCATATTGGTTATTCGGTCTATATCGCATTTATTAAATTGCAAAGGCCGCCCGCACACCAAAAGTATGTTAATGTTGGTCAATAACAACGAATAGAAACTCTTGATTCTCATTTATGGCCGAAATCCAGTCAACATCTCCATCCTGCCCACTGGGGAAAGCAGAGTGCCCCATTATCGAAGAGGTGAACCAGCTAAAACAACAGGTTGAAGCCTTAAATAACGAGGTCAGAACAGATCATTTAACCGGCTTATTCAACCGAAGGCATCTGATGTTTGTTTTGGAGCAGGAAATCGAAAGAACCCTACGAACTCAACACCCAACCTCTCTCCTGATGCTAGATATCGATCACTTTAAGCAGTTCAACGACGCCCATGGACACCTTGTCGGAGACCGAGTGCTTATTCACCTTGCTTCTATCCTGCAAATAACCCTGAGAAAGCTCGATATTCCCTGCCGCTATGGCGGCGAAGAGTTTGCGATTTTACTTCCCTCTACCCCGCTATACATGGGGGTCCAAGTCGCTGAGCGAGTCCGACAAAAGTTGGAGCGTACGCCAATTATCCATAACGACAAGGAACTCAGCATCACAACCAGCATTGGCGTCGATGCCTTTGTTGTTTCCTCTAACAACACCCCTCAAGATTTGCTATACCGCACAGATAAACAGCTCTACCGGGCAAAACAAGAAGGCCGAAACCGCATTTGCAGCGCTCACTCAGACAGTGACAGCCAGTCCAGTGTGAGTGCAGACGAGCGCAACGCTCTATTTAGCAATTATTAATCACGTTCTCTTTACGTCCTCGCACCACTCCAACCACCCATTACAGTGAGGTTTCCCTGCCAACTATTAGACTTGGATTATATCAACGGCTTTAGCCTGTGCTATACCTTGTTATAGATAAAATGTTATAGATAAAATGAAAAATCCGCCAATATGACAAAATCCAAGGGGCAAAGCTACTTCGTCATCGCTGCGGTGGTAGCTGCCGAACTACATAAAGCGATGAATATCGCCAATGAGATCTCCTTAACCGCAAGCAATGCGAGAGCGCTGGCGTTAAGAGCAGGGCAAGGGGCGGCAGGCTTTAGGGCTATTACCGACTTTATAGACGAATTAGCAAAAATAACCGTCACTGCTTCAAAAACAATCAATAAACAGGCAATTATCATTAGCCGAATAGCTTCTGATACCGTCAGAGCAGAATCTGCACTTGAACGATTTACCTTAGCCCAAAAAAAGGCTGAAAATGCTACCTACCTCTCCAGCATAAACGCACCGATCAAACGAACAAAAGATTACTACTTGGAAATTAATCAAGACTTTAAAAAAAGAGTGTGGCAACTTACCAGCCAGCTAGAGGACTTATCACGAGAGTTAAGAACAGCGACCGTACTTGCTGCGATGTCTCGTGTCGAGGCATCTCAGTCGGGAAAACAGTACGAGGATTCGCTCTATGTCGTCGCCGATAATGTCGCCAAGTCCGCCACACAAATCCAAGAACATGTAAAACGGTCTCAAGCTTTGTTTAGTTCAATTAAATAAACATCCCTTAATTAGGCAGCAAAAATGCTCACCAGACAAATATATAACGGCTCACAACATCAATGGTTTATGTTTGGCAGAGACCCAGATAAACCAAATAAAATTGTGGATACCAACCAGTATATGGTTCGAACAGCGAAACAAACCTTATTATTAGACCCAGGAGGAATAGAGTTATTTTCCGCCATGCTGGCAAATGTTGTTAAACAGGTACCCGTATCACAAATTACCCACCTGTTTGCCTCACACCAGGACCCAGACGTTATTTCTTCACTTGGTTTATGGGACAAAGCGCTAGAAAACGCAACCCTTCACTCCCCCTGGCTTTGGGAAGGGTTTATTCGTCATTTTGGCATGGAAAATATTCATTATTCCGCCATACCAGACGAAGGTGGCTCAATATCATTGGACGGAATCAATCTCCAGTTTATTCCTGCCCACTACCTACACTCATCAGGAAACTTCCACGTCTATGACCCACAGGCCAAAATATTAATGAGCGGTGACATAGGTGCTGCACTTGAAGGTCAAGATGCCCCATTGGAGGTGGAAAATTTTGAAGAACACATTGGAAAAATGAAACTTTTCCACCAACGTTGGATGCCCTCAAATAGAGCGAAAAATGATTGGATCTCTAGAGTTCGAAAATTGGACATAGAGAAAATGTGCCCCCAACATGGACGTATTTTTACCGGAGATAATATTGCAAAATTTTTAGACTGGTTTGAACAACTCGAAGTCGGCATTGCAGTTTAACCCCAACTGCTTATGCCTCCCGTTTAAACAACCTCACAATCAAAGGTCTAAAAAAGACACCAAAAACAACCCCAGCAGTGGCAAGCATTGGGTCGGTAATATCGACATAGCGCCCAATTACAACCAGTTGTGATAGTTCCATAAGCAACGCAAAACTACTGGCCAATACAGCACAGACCATTAGAGCCAGTAATACGTTTGCTCTTAGTACCCTTAATACGACAGGAAAAGCCAATACGCCTAAAGGTACGTAAATTAAAAATTCCCGAGCAATATCAATTGCACCAGAAATAGACCTGTTAGTAAAATGAAACTTAAATGGAATAAAGTTTGATTCAAAAAATTTTGCCTTTATTTCAGAAGCGGTTATTTCAAAACCGTAGGGGGAAAATGTAAGTACAATCAAAAACAAAAGGTATAACCCTACAGGGAGGACGCCCACAAATAAATCGACAGAAGTACCGCTAGAATCAGGCTTGGATACATTCTTTCCATCTACATTACCTCTACCCACATTGCTTTTATCCAATATCAAACATACGACATACGCCACCAATGGAGACAAAATAATAACACTAATATCAGTGGTCGCACTTAGAACAAAAATCTTACTCAACTCAACAAAAACCGCAAACATTAAGCAATGCATGATAACTTTAGATTTTATCAAGGGTCTATTTGCAGAAATAGAATAAGTGAAAAATGCCAGGGGAACAAAAACAAGTAGTTTTAATAAGAGCGAATGAAAAAATTGACCTTGTGTTTCAATATGGAAAAAAGGATCAAGAATAATTTTGGGATGGAGTTGCCCCTCTTTAATGGTTAATTGTGCAACCAAATTGGAGAATGCAACAGAAATATTTAAAGGTAAAAGAGAAACGACATAGACGACAGCCATAAAGATAAAACGTAGCCCAGCAAACGTTTGTAACGCTCCTTGAGTAGTGCCTGCATCAACGCCTAATAGATGGCTAGGTTTCAAATGAAATTGTTTGACTGCAATATTCATTATTGTAAACCCAGTGACAAAGCCACCACTATTACTCACAATATCCACCACATCAGAGTGACGTCCAACAAAAGCCTGGACAATCTCAACGATCAAGCTAACCACAAGCCCAACAAACCAGTAGCGCTTTCCAGCCTTACGGCCTTTGCTAATAATCGCAGCACACCAGAAAAACCCCAAAGGCATATATAAAAGCACATTGGTCGCAATATCTCGAAGGTTATGAAAACTGGGAGTTAATACATGGATACTGCTGAAGAATAGTTTTTCTTTGCCCTTTTCTACACTCACAACATCTAAATCAATACCATAGAAACTCGCGGCAAAAATAAACATTAGGTAAGCGATAACCAACCCAAGGTAACAGAAGTAGCCTAGTTTACTCATATAATCCACTGTTACAAAGGTTTGACTTGTTCCTTTAGCTTTCATTTGCAGTAAATCCCAAAACAGTCATATAAGATAAAGTAGCTTGGTTTAAAACCAAACAAACAAGGAAAGCCGTTTTACCGCTTCATATTCCATCTCAATTTAGCGGCACAAAGGTTATCACAGCCACATTAGACCATTCCAGCATTCAACGCCAACCGGCATTTAATATCCACTCACCTAGTTCGTATTTTACTCATCCTATACTAACCATGCGGCCAACCTGCCTCTCTGAAAAACAGAAACCCATACATTATGGCACCTTAGCAATGCACTGGACACCTTGCATACTTGAGTGCCTCGAATAAGATTCCTATTAGCGCCAAGTAAGATCGAATACGAACCGTTTTCCTATTATTCAAATCAGGGCTTATTAATACTTAATTGTATAACCACAATTATCTCTCTTCGGTTGAAATAAAAAAGTGGGCTATTCTTTTCTTCAGTAAAATATAAAAAGTGAAAATTTAACAAACATTAATATTGTATGTTTTTCACAAATCGGCACGAATACACACTCAACGTCACAAAAATATAAATTTTTTAATTTATTTATATTCCCGAAATTTTTCGTGACTAATCCGTGATAGATATGTGATAAATATTTCTTAATATTAGCCCGGCGTACAAAAATATTCTGGATTAATTAAGGTATGCAAGGACGTACACTCTAATAATAAAATTATTTCGTACAGCTTCGTAAAACTTATCTGGATGACGTTTAAATAGATTAAATTAACTTATTTAAACATATTACCAATTATAAATTCGTACTTTTTTCCTAAATAAAAATAAATAAGAAGGAACATTCAATGTATATCCTAAAAAATATTTTCTATTTTTTTATTATTCTACTTGTCTTTCAATCCAATACCAATGCTAGCGTAAACGGCAGTTTAACGCTTGTATCGGACCGTTTATTAAGAGGGGTTTCGTTATCCGATGAAGAGCCCTCGCTGTATGGAGGCATTCACTACAAAAACCAAGATAACGGCTTATACGCTGATGCCGTGGTATTCACCAATATTCAAATTCATGGAGATAGAGAATTACAACTGGATGCAGTACTAGGGTATAAACTTGCAATAGAAAAAATTAAACTTGATTTTGGCTATGTTCATCACGCATTTTCAGAATATAGTGAAACCGATTCTGGAGAAATATTTACGGGTATTATTTTCCCTAATTTCAGTTTTCACTACTACGACAATATTGATGTAGAAGAAATCTACTTGGACGCAAATGCTCATTACACTCTCGCCCAAAAATACAACCTTCTATTTCATATCGGTCAGATGGATTCAGACGACAGCGATGCTATTGATTTTGTGGATTACAGTATTCAAATAAATAGAGACGTTGAAGCAGTAACAAAATTTAACCTAGGGCTAACCTACTCATACAACGACAATGACGAAGCGCTAGCCGAACTCGCCGGTTCAAGAGTGGTATTAAGCTTATCCAAAATTTGGTGATTGATAGATAATACCAACCGAGTACTGGGGCAGGAAACCTCCCTGCAACATTGTATGGGATACCCCCTCCCGCCCCGCTTTTATACGAATAAACCACCAAGATAGCGCTCACATCCCCCCTCTAGCCACCCCGTAGACTCATTTTTCACTCAATATTCACCTCATTTTTCACTCAATATCAAAAAGTGGGAACTCGTCGCCATGCTGAGCATATTTTGTACACACTAATGTTGTATTAAGCGACAAAACTTACCATAATACGCCCAGCATAAATATTGAGAGGTTTTTAATTCTATGTCGGCCACCAAAAAAATACACATAGCCAACTGCAAACATTGCTCAAAACCCCCATATATGGACGCCCTACAACAATGGAACAATACCTATACCTACGTATTTCGCTGCCCAGTATCCAAGTGCCCTGGCAGCAAACCTCAAAAAGGCGCCGACCCCATGTCTTCGCTGGACGTTTGGAACCAAGAAAATATCCATTAAAGCCAATTTAGCCCGCTCTTGAGGCAACCGATTAAAACAACCTAATTAAGAGAATGAACTTTAAGTGGGTTTCAATCAAAATAAAACCGTACAAGCAGACGCTTAAGCCTCCACTTAAATTGGGTTACAAACGTATTAAGCCCTCCCATTGCGAGAGAACTCGTCAATAAAAAAGCCTATTTTTTAGGTTAGCGTTTTTTGTTTTGTTGTGATAAAAATGAATTACGCGACAACTTCCAGCCTGTTTTTTGTTTTTTTGGATGATTAAGGCGACAAAACGCTATTTTCCCCACATTTCTCTTGCCAAACCCCTGTCGCTTCAGTAGCCTTCTTTTCAGCAAATGCATTAACCGTCTTGTTACGCATACTGTTACACATACTTTTTATTTCCTTAAAAAAATATGTTTACCCACTAATTTTTACCCGCTCAATGTATTGATTGAAAAACAACTAAAGGGGCAGACTTTTTTAATCAAAACCCTATCGCTCTATGGTAAACATATCAGTATTAACAATATTAAATAATTTGATTAAACCGTTTTTGATTTGAACCCTTTGCATAGGCTTTAATTTAAACCAATAGATATTGAAAACCCCGTCCCCCCAATAAAAAATTAAAAGCAAAAGAATTAAAAGCAAAAGAACCAAATACACAGACAGTAAATTGCACAAACACAAAATAAATACATACAAACTGAATACACACAAAAATGGAAGACACAATGCTGAATACATCTGGGCTATTAAATGGGGTATTAAACCGAGCATCAAAATACACAAGTAACCTTATTATACGCACCCTTACCCCACGCACCCTTAGCCTAAGCTTAATCGCCCTAAGCCTACTAACAAGCGTCGCAGCAAACGCCGTATCCATTAGCAGCGCAACCTTTAGCCCAAACACCGTCAACACAGGAGGCACCTCCACCCTTACCTGGAACTCCACAGCAAGCTACTGCCATATAGACGGCGTACAACTGAGTAAAAGCGGTACCAAAACCTATACCAACCTCAGCGCCAGCAAAACCGTTAACATCACATGCAGCCGACCACCGCAAATGGGCGGAGGCAGCGCCTCAACCACCGCCACCGTTACCGTCACACTGCCGGCACCCAGCTCACCATCCAGTGTCTCCGTGCCCTCTACCCACATCACCACCGTGGAAAGCACCTCCCACTGCACCAATGGAATATGCATCCCCACCTACTACGCCAGCACTCCACTCACATGGCCCGCAGTCCCCGGAGTGGTCTCACACTATATTGCACAAAAAAGCCTGAACAACGGAAGCTGGTCATCACTCTATACCGGCACCGCCACCAACCGTACCGCCTACACCCTCACCCTAGGCTCCTGGCGTTTTCGGGTAAAAGCCTGCAATACCACCGGGTGCAGCGGATACACATACTCAAGCTACGTCACAGTCCAAGACCCACTGCCCTCCACACCCAGCAGCCTATCCATCACCCCAACCAGCACCACCGCCACCAGCGTCTCGGCAACCTGGGGCCTTGCCAGCGGCAAAATCACCCGCTACGAAACACAGCGCCAACTGGAAAGCGGAAACTGGTCAACCTTCTACTCAGGCACATCGCGCACCGCCCCCTCCAGCGCCATGACCGTCGGCAGTTGGCACTTTCGCGTACGCGCCTGCAACAACAGCGGATGCAGCGCCTATAAAACCGGCAATACCGTCACCATCAAACACCCCATACCCGGCCAGCCCACCAGCCTTGCTGTTTCACCCACCACCACCACCGACACACATGTCACCGCTAGCTGGGGCGCCGCCAGTGGCCACATAACCCGCTATGAAACACAGCGCCAATTGGGCTCAGGAAGTTGGTCAACCTTTTACTCCGGTACATCGCGCTCCGCCACCTCAAGCGCCATGTCCGTTGGCAGTTGGCACTTTCGCGTGCGCGCCTGTAACAATACCGGCTGTAGTGCCTACCGCACAGGCAATACCGTCACCCTCAACCACCCAATTCCTGGCGCATCACCCAGCCTTGCGGTTTCACCCACCACCACCACCGATACAAATATAACCGCCAACTGGAGCGCCGCCAGCGGGCACATCCTGCGTTACGAAACAGACCGCAAACTCAATACCGGGGAGTGGAATCGTTTTTATACCGGCAGCAATACAAGTGCCCCCTCCAATAACATGGCCATAGGCACCTGGCACTTCCGCGTACGCGCCTGCAACAACAGCGGATGCAGCGCCTATAAAACCGGCAATACCGTCACCATCAACCACCCCATACCCAGTGTAAACACAGTCGCAGAACTTCAACCCGTCACCGTAGCGGGCACCATGCCCTATACCGCCGCAACAAACAGCATGGGCGATGCCGAAATTCGAATACCCATTACCCTCGTACCCGGCGTCAATGGCCACCACCCCAAACTCACCCTCTCCTACAACAGCAACCGCCTGCGTAAACTCGTCAACGAAGGCTGGGAAGAAGACAACCTGGGCACAGGCTGGCGTATTGGCGGCCTCTCTGCCATTCGTGAATGCAGCAAATACCCCAACCCAGACCTAATACACAACACCTACTTCAAACCCATGTGCCTGGACGGACAACTCTTTATAGAAAACGACCCCGAACCCATCCATGAAAGCGGTGAAAACCGCGGCGAACATACCACCCCTTGGTGGGAAGAAGACCATGAATTCGTACTCTGGGACGACAACGGAATAAAAATTCGCTCCACAGGCGAAATAAACCCCGGCGTAGGCGGTAAATACACAGTCTACTACCCAGATGGCAGCGTATCCGAATACGGCTATACCGACGACAGCATCCTGCACCAGTACTATGTTATCTGGGAAGACGACGCAGGGAACAAGTACCGCTCAGACCTAGCGGGACACAGCCACCAGCCTTCAGAACACTACAATGAACAGCAAGTAAACGCCTACGTATACCGCATCAACAAACATACCGACGCCTTTGGTAACGAAATTCACTACGAATACTACAAAGACGAAAACCGTGACTTTGTGATGCCCAAACGCATAACCTACGGCCCCAAAACCGGCCACGACGTCGCCATCGACTTTGCATACCAAATACGGACCTTTGAATCGGGCTCCACATCCAGCTCAGAAACCTTCTATACACCGCCCGTTACCCAAGGAGCAAACGCACTCAGTGGTGGCGACTATATTGACTGGTACTTCAACGACTACGTCAATACCTCCCCCGTCGCCATTAATACAATAACCGTCAATTATCAAAACCAACCTGTCCGTGAATACCACCTAATCCACGAACAGCTTCAATCGGGGAGCAAACTGGCACGCTTAAAATACGTGCAACAATGTGCATACAAAAACGCCAGCCGAGACTGCCTAACCCCCTTAACCCTCACCTGGGACGGCAGCTTAACCAGCGATGACCTCACACGCATAACCGAAGTCAACGACAATCAAAATAGCTGGGTACAATTTGACTACAACGTCGTTGACGCAAACAGCCCAAACCCAACAGACATATTTTTCACCGACAGCCCCTTTGGCGCCCCCCCAACAATCTGGCCCAGCGGTATAAAAAAACCAGAACCAGAAGTGAAATGGAACTACCAAGAAGGCGACTGGGAACCCTCAGTCATCACCGAAATGCGCACCAGCAATGGCCTGGGAAGTCACAATACCAAACGCTACCGCTACCTTGGCGAAGGCATTGAAAGCACAAAAGGCTTCGGCTTTATGGGCTACCATGCCATCCGTATTGAAGACGTTGACCAACATATTTTTACCTACCAACAATACTCAATAGACCACAGATTTATTGGCCGCCAAACAGCAGAACAAGTGCGACTAGGCTCAATCGCCTCTGGAACCAGCCAACTGCTCGCCAAAAATTACAGCCTATGGGCAGCAACAAACCTTATCCATGGCCAGCGCAGTTGGCTCAATAGCCAACAACTTATACAGCGAGACTACGCCAACTCCCACTACACCTACGCCAAAAACAGACTGACCTACAGCTACGAAGAAGGGCAACTCATCGGCGTGCTTGTCAACCAACGTACCCCCGAATTTGCCCACTGGCAAAACGGGCCAGATACCGACCACCAATACCCCTTTATTCGCGCAACCTCAATAAACAAATGGTACGACTCAGTGACCGTATCAAACGTCAGCAGCAACCACAGTGACTGGGGCAAATACACCATCAGCAACCCCAGCGACGTACTGCGAAGTAAAAAAGTCACCACCCAATACAGTGAAAACCGGCACTACAACAGCCTGCAAGTCGCCTTCCCACAAGAAACCACCACCCAAATCTATAACAGCGATACAACCGGCATTGCCGAACACACCATCACAGAGCGCCGCACGCCCTACAACATCCATGGCACACCCCACTCCCTAGTGGGAACCCATACGCAATTTGCCGACGACCCCAACCTGGAAATCACCACCTCCACCAGCTTCAACAACAACGGCCTAGTCACAGAAACAACCGTATCCGCCGCGCAAGTTAGCCACCCCATCACCACCCGCTACAGCAACTTTACTGCCAGCCGATACGCACAAACCATCAGCAACGCCCTAGACCAATCCATCGTAAAAACCTTTGATATCACCACCGGCAATGAAACCCATATAACAGACCAAAACAACCAAACCACCATCACCGAATACGATGCCTTTAGCCGCGAAATTCGCTCCACCACCCCACTTGCCTACCAATATACCGTCACAACCCAATACGACCTCTGCTCGCAACTGGCCACCTGCCCCACAATCGGCGGCATTACCACCCATAGCCGCGTGACCCTAAGCTCACCCATCGCACCCAATACCTACCAATACCTAGACGGCCTCGGCAGAGAACTTCGGGTAGAAACCACCGCCTTCGACGGCATCCACCCCGTATACCTGGATACCCACTACGACCCCCTAGGCCGAGTGCAGAAAAAAACCCTACCCTACTTTCAAAACTCATCGCCCAAATACATTGAATACCACTACGATGCACTGAATAGACTTATCGCCACACACAACCCAGATGGCAGCATCCAGAGCCTCCACTATGGCGTCACAGCACAAAACCAAAAAGTCATCACACGCAGCATGAACGTATTTGACTCCACCGGAAATACACTGGGCAGCAAAACCAACAAAACCTACTTTAACGCCCTCGGCGAAATAGAAAAAACCACCGACGCCCACGGCACAGCCGAAGAAATCAGCACCGAATTTACCTTCTACGCCACCGGCCTAACCCAAAAAATTGACGTAGGCGGCAATGAAGTCGCCCGCTTTCAGTATGACCCCGCCGGCAACCGAACCCAACTGATCGATACCAGCGTAGGCACCATCACCGACGCCTACAACGGACTTGGGCAAGTGCGCTACAGCATCAACAACCAACAGCAGCGCACAGACACCACCTACGACATCCTGGGCCGACCCCTCACCCAAACCACAGACGATGGCATACAAACCTGGCACTACGACCCCGCCACCAAAATAGGTGGCGTAGACTACAGCGAATTTGTCGATAACCGCACAGGCTACGCCCAGCGCATAGACTATACCTACGAAAACAACAGCCGCTACCTAAGCGGCACCACAACCCGAATCAACATCCCCAACATGCCGGAACGGGCCTACTACCAATACTTTGACTATGACCACTATGGCCGCTCCAAAACCGTCACCTTCCCATCCGGTATCGCCGTCACCAGCACCTACAAAGAAACCGGCTACCTAAAAGAAGTGAGAAATAACCGCAACGAACTGCTCCAGCATGTCCTCAACGTCGATGAACTGGGCAACGTCTCGCAACTCGAATACGGCAATGGCATAACCAGCGCCCGAATATACAACCCACTCAACAGCCAACTGGAATCCGTTTTTACCCACACCGCCACCCATACCATTCAAAACCTGCGCTACCAGTGGCAAACCGATGGCCTAATGGAAAGCCGAACCAACCTCACCGGCGGAACAAAAACCGAAACCTTTGCCTATGACCCCCTAAGCCGCCTTACCGCCTCAAACATTAGCGCAAACGGCCTTACACGCAGCACCCAAACACACTACGCCTTAAACGGCAATATCACCCAAAAAACCGCCACCAACAGCGCGGGCAACGAAGAAACCAACGTCACCGGCTACCAATACGGCACCACCGAACACGCCAGCCCCTACGCCGTCAGCCAAGTTGCCATCAATGGCGTCAGCAATACCCTGCACTACAATGCCAATGGCGCCATCACCCACTACGACGCCGCCACCGGAGCCGATAAATATGTAGACTGGACCGCCCGTGGCAAACCCTGGCGCATCACCAAAGGCACCTCCGCCAACGACACCACAGCCGACGCCCGCGATGAATTTGCCTACGGCATTAACGGAATGCGCTACTATAAAAAATCCACCTGGAAAGACCCCGATACCGCGCAAGAAAAAACCGAAATCACCTTCTATATCGGCCACTATGAAGACCTACTGCCCGCCAATAATCCAGACTATAGCCGCGTAGAACGCACACATATAAACAGCCATATAATGGATATACGCACCAGCCCGCACATAGGCAACCCAGAATCCAAGACCGAGTTTTTACACAAAGACCACCTGGGCTCCATAGAAACCATCACCGATATCAGTGGCAATATACTCCTGCACATGTCCTTTGATGCCTTTGGCTCACGGAGAAAAACCAACTGGATAGGCGCACTCAGCCAACAAGAAACCGAAGCCCTACTGGCACAAATAGGCATAGGCACCAGCCGAGGCTTTACTGGCCACGAACACCTGGACAGAACCGGGCTAATCCATATGAATGGCCGGGTCTACGACCCCACCCTAGGCCGGTTCTTAAGTGCCGACCCTTACGTGCAAGCGCCCTATTTTAGCCAGAGCTATAATAGATATACCTATACTTTTAATAATCCGCTAATTTTTAATGACCCCAGCGGGTATCTGGCCGATGAAAATGTAAACGAATCCTCAAAAGAAACAGAAGACAGAAAGGAAAAAGAAAAACCAGAAAAGCCTAAACCGGAACCCCAAAAGAAAACCCCAGAGAAGGAAGCGAAAGAGAAAGCCAAGGACGAAGCGAAAAAAGAAGAAACGGGAGATGAAGAAAAAGCAGACGATAAAAATGAATGTTACGATAGTGCCTTCTGTTACCATATAGCGGGCGACGATCTTTCCAAGCCTGGAAGTTCGGAAAAGAAGGAAGGGGAGGATACAAGTAAGAAAAAGAAAGGGGATGTGGATGGGAAAGGAGGGGATAAACAAGAGAGTGACACCCTAGCCCAAAAACGCTTGGAGGCTGCAAAAAAATTGTCTAACCCCAAAAATGGAAAGGGGAATGAGTTTGGTGTTGGGATATATAGAAACGATGAAACCGGAGAGCTAGTAATCGGTTATATCAAAGAGGGAACTAAGGGTGGTTTACCTGAAATACGGAATGTACGAGGCCACACTCTTGTAGAGATTGTTCATACTCACCCTCACTTCAAATTATCTGGACGTCTGTCTGGAGAGCAATATGGCAAAGGAAAAGGCGATATTGCTGTTGCTGAAAATATGAATATTAATGTCTCTGTTGTTCACAAGAATAACCTATATCTTTGGAATCCTACGACTATGACGCCTGTCAGAAGATCTCGGAGGATTCAGCCGAGTTATGGCCAAGAAGTGTGTGCTGGTTGTATTCCTTATAACGATCTTTAATAGGTAGAAAAATAAAAATGAAAACTTATTTGGTTGTACCGTTACTAATGGGCTTACTCATGGGAATGAGTAAGCCACCTTCAGCAAGTAAAAATATTGAGTTTTGGGTCGTTTCCAATGTGGTTGAAATGAGTTCAAGCATTCTGGAGAGAGAAGACAGGTTTTACCCCTGGACTAAGGATCAGGAAAACATCATTTTTGGTGGTGGAGATGGTTTCAGGAAGGTGGTTTATTTAGGTCTTCCAAAGAAAACATACTATTCCCCTGACCCCAAAGTTTTTGATGTCGAAGAAATTAAGTTTGAATCCTTGGTTATGGTTTCAGAAGTTTCTCATATTAGGGATTACATTTTTGAAAAAAAGACTTTACTTGTTACTCGTAAATGGAAGGGAAAAAATTACATTATTGCTAACTACGACATACAAACAGATAAACAGGGAAAAGACTTCATTAGTTCTAGGGAGTTTCATCGAACATACGGAGGGAAGTTGCAGCCTACCGATATTTCTCGTGGATCTGGTGGTGTAGTGGGTTGTTTTGATTTAGATGCCATGTCCAAATATGAACTTAGTTCGTTTAAAGATGAAAACTTTGCCGTATTGGAGTCAAATTTGGTTTGTTTAAACCAAGGAGTGTACTTGGATATTAAGTAAATAACTAAGACAACCACAATCAAGAACAAAGTTTAATAGGACACCCATAATAACTTGGCCTCCGGTCTCGGACAAAATACAATAGGCACCAGCCGAGGCTTTACCGGCCACGAACACCTAGATCGAACCGGATTAATCCATATGAATGGTCGGGTCTATGACCCCACCCTAGGCCGGTTCCTAAGTGCCGACCCTTACGTACAAGCGCCCTATTTTAGCCAGAGCTATAATAGATATACCTATACCTTTAATAACCCGCTTATATTTAATGACCCCAGCGGGTATCTGGCCGATGAAAATGTAAACGAATCCTCAAAAGAAACAGAAGACAGAAAGGAAAAAGAAAAACCAGAAAAGCCTAAACCGGAACCCAAAAAGAAGACCCCAGAGAAGGAAGCGAAAGAGAAAGCCAAGGACGAAGCGAAAAAAGAAGAAACGGGAGATGAAGAAAAAGCAGACGATAAAAATGAATGTTACGATAGTGCCTTCTGTTACCATATAGCAGGCGACGATCTTTCTAAACCGGATGGTTCGAAGAAGGAAGAGGAAGGGGAGGATACAAGTAAGAAAAAGAAAGGGAATGTGGATGGGAAGGGAGGGGACAAACAAGAGGGTGGAGGGGACGACCCAGATACCGGAAAATATTCACCAGTTTCAGGAACATACGAAGTTGCTGGTGGTGATGGTGCAGTCGTTGATTTAACCGTTCATAACATCGGGAATAGTACTGACCTTCGAGATGAAGGAGGTGGTTCTTATACCTTTGACTCAACAACAGGAATGGTAAGTCCAATCGCAAATGGTGCTGCTGAATCTGTTTGTCCGAGTTGTTATTTTATTGGTGGTATTGGAACTCGGGCGTTAAATAAAACTTTTCGGTGGGTAACAAAAGATGGTGCTCATAAAGGCATGGGGCCACATTTACACTATGGCCCTAAGTACCCAAATTCACCGCACCCTAAAAATCACTTTGGACCAAGGAATCCACTACATGGAAAAGAGAACTTTTCTTGGCGTGGATGGCTTAACAACGGGAGGCATTGGAGATGGAAATAATATGTGACCTAAATGAATTAACCCAAGGGTCTTTTTCATTTGATGAAGTGCGTAACTTGACTGAAGATAAGCATAAAGAAGCTTTTATTTGTATTTTCGAGTCTTTTTTTTCTAAAATAGAATTCCATAATGTCATCTTGGAATCTAAGTGTTTAATAGAAGGTTTTGGAAGTCCTTATGATGAAAATATTTCTTTCCTAAAGAAAAGGTATTTTTATCATAGCAATGAGCAGGAGTGTTGGCGCGATAGAAAAAAGCTCGCTAATAGTATATATATGTCCGATTCTAATGAAATCTTTATTAAGACTAAAACGCACGTATTTACAGTTTGTGCTGACCCGTGTTACATCGGTGTAAAAAAGAAATAAATAGAGAGGGGTCAAATCCATTGATAATAATATTTAACCTCACTTAATCTAAAATACACGCCCAGTGCAAAGTTTAATAGGACACCCATAATAACTTGGCCTCCGGTCTCGGACAAAATACAATAGGCACCAGCCGAGGCTTTACCGGCCACGAACACCTAGACCGAACCGGGCTAATCCATATGAATGGCCGGGTCTACGACCCCACCCTAGGCCGGTTCTTAAGTGCCGACCCTTACGTACAAGCGCCCTATTTTAGCCAGAGCTATAATAGATATACCTATACTTTTAACAACCCGCTAATTTTTAATGACCCCAGCGGCTATCTGGCCGATGAGAATGTAAACGAATCCTCAAAAGAAACAGAAGACAGAAAGGAAAAAGAAAAACCAGAAAAGCCTAAACCGGAACCCAAAAAGAAGACCCCAGAGAAGGAAGCGAAAGAGAAAGCCAAGGACGAAGCGAAAAAAGAAGAAACGGGAGATGAAGAAAAAGCAGACGATAAAAATGAATGTTACGATAGTGCCTTCTGTTACCATATAGCAGGCGACGATCTTTCCAAGCCTGGAAGTTCGGAAAAGAAGGAAGGGGAGGATACAAGTAAGAAAAAGAAAGGGAATGTGGATGGGAAGGAGGGGGACAAACAAGAGAGTGAACAAGAGAGACTGACTCAAGACCAAATAAATAATATGTCTCCTGCCGACCTCCTAGCTTATTTTGGAGGAACGGTAATTGAGAATGGTGATGGTCAAAGTTTATACTTTGGTCCCGATAGTCGAATGTCTCAATTATTTAGTCAGGGGAAAGGCGCTCAAGCTTTTGAGAAATTTGTCTATGACAAATTTGGAGGTAGTCTGACAACTGGTGATAGCGTCGATGATTTTGGTTATAAATTTAATACACCACGCTTTTTCGGAACGGCTAATGCTGCGGAGCATGTAGTTGGTAGCTGGGGAGGAGGAAAAGCTAGGGTTGTTGACCAGCAGATTCTATTCCGAGCTACAAATACTATGGGTGCTAGCTCATTTTTCGCGGGGAGGTATACGGAAAGTTGGTTTGGCTGGTCAATTGGCCCAAAAGCAAGTGATGTGCATATGACTATTGAATGGGCATCCCCAGTGAGGAATTAGCTTTGAAAAAGTTTCTAATTTATTTTTTTTCTTTAGTGTCAATTGGCTTTATAGGTGTTGTTGTGATGTATGGTGGCTGGATATTTCCAGTTGAGGATATTTCTGGCTGTTATTCGTTATCGACTAAAAAATATGTTGATAAGGTGTGTTTATATCCTGATGGTCGATATGAGCAACTCTATTCAGAGGCGGGATCAGAATTTAAGAAATACAATAGTAATAGCTGGAGGAGCTTTCCGTATTCAAACGATTCAGGTGATTTTGTTGCGGGGAGTTTAAATCAGTTTATTACAAGGGATAGCTCTGGAGGTGTGGGAGAGTTTCTTGATATAGATATTCAGCCTCATAAAAATATGCTTGGAAAAGTTTTGTTTAGTCGGGGTATGAACTCTTCGAGTGAGCGGCAAAATTATTATCGAGAATAAGTTTTTATGAGTTGATTCTCCAATCAAAGGGGTCAGACTCACTGCTGTCCCAGTTAAATAACTCATAAGGCAGAATAGGGGTCAAATCCATTGATAATAACATTTAACCTCACTTAACCTAAAATACACGCCCAGAGCAAAATACTGGGCGTATTGTTTTCTACTCTTGTGGAAATATATGGCGTTGGGATGCCCTCTCTAAAAATGTTAAAACTGCAATGCAAAGCCGTACCGAAGCTAGAAACTGGAAACTGGAAAACAATGGCGCCATCATCCACTACGACGCCGCCACCGGAGCCGATAAATATGTAGACTGGACCGCCCGTGGCAAACCCTGGCGCATCACCAAAGGCACCTCCGCCAACGACACCACAGCCGACGCCCGCGATGAATTTGCCTACGGCATAGACGGAATGCGCTACTATAAAAAATCCACCTGGAAAGACCCCGATACCGCGCAAGAAAAAACCGAAATCACCTTCTATATCGGCCACTATGAAGACCTACTGCCCGCCAATAACCCAGACTATAGCCGCGTAGAACGCACACATATAAACAGCCATATAATGGATATACGCACCAGCCCGCACATAGGCAGCCCAGAATCCAAGACCGAATTTTTACACAAAGACCACCTAGGCTCCATAGAAACCATCACCGATATCAGTGGCAATATACTCCTGCAAATGTCCTTTGATGCCTTTGGCTCACGGAGAAAAACCAACTGGATAGGCGCACTCAGCCAACAAGAAACCGAAGACCTACTGGCACAAATAGGCATAGGCACCAGCCGAGGCTTTACCGGCCACGAACACCTAGACCGAACCGGGTTGATCCATATGAATGGTCGGGTCTACGACCCCACCCTGGGCCGGTTCCTAAGTGCCGACCCCTACGTGCAAGCGCCCTATTTTAGCCAGAGCTATAATAGATATACCTATACTTTTAATAACCCGCTTATATTTAATGACCCCAGCGGGTATCTGGCCGATGAGAATGTAAACGAATCCTCAAAAGAAACAGAAGACAGAAAGGAAAAAGAAAAACCAGAAAAGCCTAAACCGGAACCCCAAAAGAAAACCCCAGAGAAGGAAGCGAAAGAGAAAGCCAAGGACGAAGCGAAAAAAGAAGAAACGGGAGATGAAGAAAAAGCAGACGATAAAAATGAATGTTACGATAGTCCATTCTGTTACCATATAGCAGGCGACGATCTTTCTAAGCCTGGAAGTTCGGAAAAGAAGGAAGGGGAGGATACAAGTAAGAAAAAGAAAGGGAATGTGGATGGGAAGGAGGGGCTGACTCCCCTTGATGAGAAAGCAATTGAAGCTTTGAATGCTGCCAATCCTCAATCGATAGCAGGTAACGTAGAGTACGGTGGTTTACTGTATAAGTTGGATGGCAAATATTATTTCACTGCAGCAATAATGGGTAATGGAAATACAGTCACAACAGATCAATTGTTAGCTGTTTATGACTCATTACCTAAAGGAGCATTGGCTGTTGGTGAATACCATACTCACGGAGATTATTCGAAGATATCTCGTAGAACCGGGCGTCCTGTACGAGTATCTAGAGCTTCGAGAGATCAATACAATTCAAATAATTTTTCTGGCAGTGATAAGCTTCGGTATTCGCAAATTTACAATGGACTAATTTCAGCAAACCCGAATGTATCGGGTCTTAATTGGTTCGGTTATTTGGGAACGCCTAGTGGGGCTTTTAAAGCTTATGATTCTGCCGCCGGGAGTGAATATGACATATATACCCCTTAAAATTTTACTAATTACTTTGAGCGTGCTTATGTGCAGTTTTAGTTACTCTGATTCGGTGACGAAGAAAGGGAATGACTTCATTAGGCTAGACGTTTTGTCTGGAGTTGAAGCTGAAGTCGTGAGGGTCGCTGTTGAGCGTTTTAGGTCTGAAAAACTCAATATTACTCCTCATGGATATGATGTTTCAGTATATTTAAACGGAGAGGATTATATTGTCTTTTTTGAAAGATCAAAAAATGCACCCCTAGGGACGATAGATCTTTCATATGAGGCTGTCGTTTCTGGGAAATCTCTTAAGGTTTTGCATTCTCAATTTTCTAGATAACAAACAAGAGAGTGGAGGGGACGACCCAGATACCGGAAAATATTCACCAGTTTCAGGAACATACGAAGTTGCTGGTGGTGATGGTGCAGTCGTTGATTTAACCGTTCATAACATCGGGAATAGTACTGACCTTCGAGATGAAGGAGGTGGTTCTTATACCTTTGACTCAACAACAGGAATGGTAAGTCCAATCGCAAATGGTGCTGCTGAATCTGTTTGTCCGAGTTGTTATTTTATTGGTGCTGGAGGTGTAAAGTTTGGAGCTAACGCCTTTACAAAGTGGCTCCCAAGCACTTTAGGCAATTCAAAAATTGGGCATAGACTCTTTACAGCCACTCGGAAAAATGGAACCTGGAATACAGGTAAGTTTAGGTTCGGTTGGAGTGGTAAGAATGGCTCCGATACTTACAAGCTAATGTTCCGCTACAAGAAAACTCATATTCCCTCGGGGATTAAAACAACACATGCACATCCAAGCGGGGGCTGATTTGCAATGAATCTATCGGAAAAAGAAGTAGAGAAATATATTCAGTCTCAAATTCAATCTGCTATGAGTGTGGACGAAAGTGAATTGAGTCAGTTCTTTGCGAAAAACGAATGTATAAGTATTGGTGGTAAAAAGTATATTTTTGATTGCTGGATTGAAAATATTGCAGAGGGTAAACTTTTTGTTATTGAAGTTACTAAGAAGAAATATTTTTTTCTAAAAGAAGTGCAATCAATGGGAGTGTTGATTGGTTTGGATGGAAAAAAAATAGTTGATCAATCTGGTATGTGGGATTTAGGTTTGGGATAGAAGAAGCCCCAAATAATCAATAAAAAAATAACCAAGACATATATGGACGCTCCTCGTTAGTCAAGCAATATGGTCCTGTCAGCCCAAAATATCGGGCTGTTTTTTTAGTTGTTTCCAATCTCTTGCTATCGAAGTGTCTTTAAAGGCAAAATAGGGGTCAAAAGGCAAAATAGGGGTCAAATCCATTGATAATAATATTTAATCCCGAACCGATATACCTATACCTTTAATAACCCGCTAATTTTTAATGACCCCAGCGGGTATCTGGCCGATGAGAATGTAAACGAATCCTCAAAAGAAGTAGAAGGTAGGAAGGAAAAAGAAAAACCAGAAAAGCCTAAACCGGAACCCAAAAAGAAAACCCCAGAGAAGGAAGCGAAAGAGAAAGCCAAGGACGAAGCGAAAAAAGAAACGGGAGATGAAGAAAAAGCAGACGATAAAAATGAATGTTACGATAGTCCATTCTGTTACCATATAGCGGGCGACGATCTTTCCAAGCCTGGAAGTTCGGAAAAAAAGGAAGGGGAGGATACAAGTAAGAAAAAGAAAGGGGATGTGGATGGGAAAGGAGGGGATGAACAAGAGAGTGAACAAGAGGAGCGAATCGCCGAATTAAGGAATGAACTTTACGATAAATTAGAAGCACTCCCTTCGTATGGGCGAAAGGAATCGGGTTATATCGTGTATGAAGGCGAAAATGGCGAAGTACTTGTAAGTGATCTCATTACAGGTAAAAAAATGTCACTGTTTGATGGAGTACGACTCGGAAAGGGCAAAGATGGAAATGCCTATATCATTGGTGGCCAGTTCGGAATTGATAAAACCTCGAAAATCTTAGAGGTTTTACATACACACCCAGATAAATCGACAGCTAGATTCTCCGGTGGAAAAGGCGGGGATGTTTGGTTTTCGGAAACATTCAAGTTTGACATTTCATTGAGTTACAAAAATCAAGTCAGGCTTTATCAGCCTACGGGGAATGTTAATTTAAACCGCCCCAGTCGAATAAAAGATGCAAGCGGAATACAAATAAGGTGATGTATGAAGATGCTAACTAATTATATTTTATGCTTTTCTGTTGTTGTTCTGAGTGTGTTTTCTACATCTTGCTTGGGAAATAAGCCAGCATACAAAAATGGTGAAGAGCTTTACTTTATTGCTTACGGTGTAAAAAGTCTTTCCTCTATTGAAAACGAGTCAAATGTTCTTCCTTGGATGAGAGAGGAAAAAGGGGCTGACCAGGTAAGTGATGAGTTTGAGTTTGTTGGAACGTTCTCACATGGTTGCCACTTTTATGAAGCTGTTTATGAGCTTGAGACTTTGTCTGGTGAAAGTGTAGAGAAGGCGTCAGTTCGTTTTCAACCTGGAGAGTTCTGCGATGTGTCTAACTATATATTTGCACATCCTACTCTTGTTAAGCTGATTTATTGGGATGACAAGTACTACTTGGAGCAGTTTGCCAAGTTGCGGTTTGACGAAAATGACAAAGGTTTTTTTGTTGGTGATGAGTCTGTACGTGAGTTTAAAGCTGAAGGGGCTTATGCAGTTTTGAATACAAATAAAGCATCAGAAGCTTGTGAAGGTAAAAGATACTTGAGTCCTATTGAGGTGGAGCGAATGAAAGCTGAGCCTCATATAAAAGTTTTTGATGATCGAGTTTGTTATACGAAAGGTGTTTATGCCGAGTCTTTAAAGTGATTTTAGGCCCCGCAATAGCGGGGCTTTTTCTTTATCAAAACTAATCAAGACATATATGGACGCTCCTCGTTAGTCAAGCAATATGGTCCTGTCAGCCCAAGGGCAAAATAGGGGTCAAATCCATTGATAGGGCAAAATAGTAAGAATAAGGGTCAAGTCAATTGACCAATAATACTCTGTTATCTACACTTGAGATATGCCAAGACCACTAAGAATAGAATACGAGAAATAAGGGTCAAGTGATTTGACCCCTTTTCTCTCAAACACACTACGCCTTAAACGGCAATATCACCCAAAAAACCGCCACCAACAGCGCGGGCAACGAAGAAACCAACGTCACCGGCTACCAATACGGCACCACCGAACACGCCAGCCCCTACGCCGTCAGCCAAGTTGCCATCAATGGCATCAGCAATACCCTGCACTACAATGCCAATGGCGCCATCACCCACTACGCCGCCGCCACCGGAGCCGATAAATATGTAGACTGGACCGCCCGTGGCAAACCCTGGCGCATCACCAAAGGCACCTCCGCCAACGACACCACAGCCGACGCCCGCGATGAATTTGCCTACGGCATAGACGGAATGCGCTACTATAAAAAATCCACCTGGAAAGACCCCGATACCGCGCAAGAAAAAACCGAAATCACCTTCTATATCGGCCACTATGAAGACCTACTGCCCGCCAATAACCCAGACTATAGCCGCGTAGAACGCACACATATAAACAGCCATATAATGGATATACGCACCAGCCCGCACATAGGCAGCCCAGAATCCAAGACCGAATTTTTACACAAAGACCACCTAGGCTCCATAGAAACCATCACCGATATCAGTGGCAATATACTCCTGCAAATGTCCTTTGATGCCTTTGGCTCACGGAGAAAAACCAACTGGATAGGCGCACTCAGCCAACAAGAAACCGAAGACCTACTGGCACAAATAGGCATAGGCACCAGCCGAGGCTTTACCGGCCACGAACACCTAGACCGAACCGGGTTGATCCATATGAATGGTCGGGTCTACGACCCCACCCTGGGCCGGTTCCTAAGTGCCGACCCCTACGTGCAAGCGCCCTATTTTAGCCAGAGCTATAATAGATATACCTATACTTTTAATAACCCGCTTATATTTAATGACCCCAGCGGCTATCTGGCCGATGAAAATGTAAACGAATCCTCAAAAGAAGTAGAAGGTAGGAAGGAAAAAGAAAAACCAGAAAAGCCTAAACCGGAACCCAAAAAGAAGACCCCAGAGAAGGAAGCGAAAGAGAAAGCCAAGGACGAAGCGAAAAAAGAAGAAACGGGAGATGAAGAAAAAGCAGACGATAAAAATGAATGTTACGATAGTCCATTCTGTTACCATATAGCGGGCGACGATCTTTCTAAGCCTGGAAGTTCGGAAAAGAAGGAAGGGGAGGATACAAGTAAGAAAAAGAAAGGGAATGTGGATGGGAAGGGAGGGGACAAACAAGAGGGTGGAGGGGACGACCCAGATACCGGAAAATATTCACCAGTTTCAGGAACATACGAAGTTGCTGGTGGTGATGGTGCAGTCGTTGATTTAACCGTTCATAACATCGGGAATAGTACTGACCTTCGAGATGAAGGAGGTGGTTCTTATACCTTTGACTCAACAACAGGAATGGTAAGTCCAATCGCAAATGGTGCTGCTGAATCTGTTTGTCCGAGTTGTTATTTTATTGGTGGTATTGGAACTCGGGCGTTAAATAAAACTTTTCGGTGGGTAACAAAAGATGGTGCTCATAAAGGCATGGGGCCACATTTACACTATGGCCCTAAGTACCCAAATTCACCGCACCCTAAAAATCACTTTGGACCAAGGAATCCACTACATGGAAAAGAGAACTTTTCTTGGCGTGGATGGCTTAACAACGGGAGGCATTGGAGATGGAAATAATATGTGACCTAAATGAATTAACCCAAGGGTCTTTTTCATTTGATGAAGTGCGTAACTTGACTGAAGATAAGCATAAAGAAGCTTTTATTTGTATTTTCGAGTCTTTTTTTTCTAAAATAGAATTCCATAATGTCATCTTGGAATCTAAGTGTTTAATAGAAGGTTTTGGAAGTCCTTATGATGAAAATATTTCTTTCCTAAAGAAAAGGTATTTTTATCATAGCAATGAGCAGGAGTGTTGGCGCGATAGAAAAAAGCTCGCTAATAGTATATATATGTCCGATTCTAATGAAATCTTTATTAAGACTAAAACGCACGTATTTACAGTTTGTGCTGACCCGTGTTACATCGGTGTAAAAAAGAAATAAATAGAGAGGGGTCAAATCCATTGATAATAATATTTAACCTCACTTAATCTAAAATACACGCCCAGTGCAAAGTTTAATAGGACACCCATAATAACTTGGCCTCCGGTCTCGGACAAAATACAATAGGCACCAGCCGAGGCTTTACCGGCCACGAACACCTAGACCGAACCGGGCTAATCCATATGAATGGCCGGGTCTACGACCCCACCCTAGGCCGGTTCTTAAGTGCCGACCCTTACGTACAAGCGCCCTATTTTAGCCAGAGCTATAATAGATATACCTATACTTTTAACAACCCGCTAATTTTTAATGACCCCAGCGGCTATCTGGCCGATGAGAATGTAAACGAATCCTCAAAAGAAACAGAAGACAGAAAGGAAAAAGAAAAACCAGAAAAGCCTAAACCGGAACCCAAAAAGAAGACCCCAGAGAAGGAAGCGAAAGAGAAAGCCAAGGACGAAGCGAAAAAAGAAGAAACGGGAGATGAAGAAAAAGCAGACGATAAAAATGAATGTTACGATAGTGCCTTCTGTTACCATATAGCAGGCGACGATCTTTCCAAGCCTGGAAGTTCGGAAAAGAAGGAAGGGGAGGATACAAGTAAGAAAAAGAAAGGGGATGTGGATGGGAAGGACAAGGATGCACAAAAAGAACGAATTAAAAAATTAATGGGAGGCTCTGCTGCTGATAGGCAAAAAGCGATTGGTTTAGCGGCTGAATATTACGGTTTAGACTTGAGTACCTTGAAAGGCATTGACTACGTTGAGGGGTATAAGTTTGATGGTGAATATTCTGCTGAAGCAAATTGGATTACTCTAGGAGACGGGGCTTTTAAATCTCTAGCTGTGCTTGGAGCAACAATAGGTCACGAACTAGTTCATGCTAAACAATACGCTATTGGTGGTGTCTTTTTAACTTCAGGTGCTATCAGGGAAGTATCTGCATATGATTGGGAGATGAGAAATGCTGGTAGGTTGGGGTTAACTAACCAAGAGCAAATGAATATTCTTGTGCATTACAATAGTTCGGGAATTGCTGATGACGGGATGGTTTCTCATTTTAGAGAATTAAGCCCTTCCCAAAGAAGAGCGTTTGATGCAGGCGCATATAGAGTAGACTTTTAAGGCCGGAGAACCTGTTAGCTTATGAAAATATTCATTATATTCCTTTTGTTTGTGCTGCCATTAAAAACTCTAGCTTGTAAGTGTGGAGAGAGTGGTGATCCGTACTCATCATCTAAAGAAATAGTTTACGCAAAAGTACTATCTACAAAACTTATTGAGCCTAAAGATTCTGCTTCTTATGTGTTGGTAGAGTACGACATTGTAGAAAGCTTCAAAAAAATGGACGGTTCAGTTAATACTGTAAAGGAAAGCCTAGGCACATGTTCGTTAGGACTTAGGGCAGGGGCTAGTTATGTACTATTTATAGATGAAACACGATATATATCCAAGTGTGATGGTAGTAAGTATGTTTTAATCTGGACAGAATGGGGCAAAAAGATATTGAATGATTTGCGTAGTTACACGAAAAGCAAAAAATAACCAAGACAACCACAATCAATAAAACGTGAAATGATCTATCAACAAAGCACTAATTAAATTATCTAGGGCTTTAAAATAAATAGGATCTAAAATACACGCCCAGCGCAAAAACACTGGGCGTATTCTTTTCTACTCTACACCTCTCTACTCTTTAAGCGTCACCACAATAAAAAACCGAAATCACCTTCTATATCGGCCACTATGAAGACCTACTGCCCGCCAATAACCCAGACTATAGCCGCGTAGAACGCACACGTATCAATGCCCATATTATGGATATACGCACCAGCCCGCACATAGGCAGCCCAGAATCCAAGACCGAATTTTTACACAAAGACCACCTAGGCTCCATAGAAACCATCACCGATATCAGTGGCAATATACTCCTGCAAAGTAAGCGATGAAGAAACCACACCTTATCTGACGAACGATCAAGGGTTACAGTATCTCTTCTGTTTAACACCAGGAGATACTGATGACACCACAAACCCAAGAAAAATGGCAGGCCTTACTGAAAACCCAACACGCTAGCGGCTTAACCGTGAGGGTGTTTTGTAAGCAACATGGCTTATGCGCTAAAAATTTTGGTTTACGACAACGCCAATTATTAGGCAATACAGAAAAAACTCCGACTCAGCCTTTTGTCAAAGTGATCCCTAAAAACCGAACCCGGACTCATAGGGATACACCGATTGTGATGCGAGGTATTTATGGAGAGATAACCTTTCCTGAGACTATTTCTTCGCAATGGCTAGCGTCTCTGATTAAGGCGCTGGCATGAAGTGGTTTGCGGATGTGGTGGAGGTCTATTTACACCGTGATCCTGTAGACTTCCGTAAATCCATTAATGGTTTGTCAGTAATTGTGGAAGAAGGCATGTCTTTATCCCCTTATGGCGAAGCCATTTTTGTGTTTTGCAATAAACGCAGAGATAAGTTAAAAATCCTGTGCTGGGATCAGACTGGGTTTGTGCTGTGGTATAAGCGGTTAGAAAAATCCAGGTTTAAATGGCCCAAAAAACATACACAGGATGTTATTTGTTTAAATAATGAAGAACTTGATTGGTTGTTACGTGGTTTTGATATTCAAGCATTAACACCCCATAAAAAACTTGATTTTGTTAGCGCATTTTAATCGAAAATTTTTTATAATAACGGCATGACAAATGCTGATGAATTGATTGAAGAAAATTTCCTATTAAAAGAGAAAGTTGTTTCTCAGAAACAACGTATTAAATACTTAGAAGAATTATTACTCTTATCGCGCCAACGCCAGTTTGGCGCGTCCAGTGAAAAGCACCCAGCACAACAAAATTTATTTAATGAAGCCGAAGAAATAGAAGACAGCGACGAAGAATCCTCTGAAGAAGAGACTATTTCCGTTCCTGCGCACACTCGCCAACGTAAAAGGCGAGTATCTATTCCTGAGGACATTGAGCGTGAAGAGATTATTCACGATTTACCTGAATCAGAGAAGCACTGTCCACACGACGGCACCGCATTAAAGTGCATCGGTGAAGAAACGCACGAGCAGCTCGATATTATTCCTGCGAAAATCAAAGCGTTAAAACACATTCGTAAAAAATACGCCTGTCCTTGCTGTGAAGGTTACATAGTCACCGCCAAAAAGCCAAAACAACCGATTGAAAAAAGCATTGCTTCACCAGGGCTTCTTGCCTATATCGTTATCCGTAAATACATGGATGCCCTGCCTTTATATCGACAAGCGACAATATTTAGCCGCATAGGCGTTGAATTGGATCGCAGTAGTTTAGCCAATTGGATGATTAAGTGTGGTGTATTAGTCCAACTATTAATTAACCGTATTCTAGAATGTTTACTGGAACACAACATTATTCACATGGATGAAACACAGGTTCAAGTGTTAAATGAACCTGGCAAAACGGCACAAAGCCAAAGCTATATGTGGGTGATGGCGAGCCAAGTAGGTACTTCCCCCGCAGTGCTTTACCATTATTCCCCCAGTCGCAGCCAAGACACACCGAACCGATTACTCGAAGACTATCGCGGAGCGTTAATGGTCGATGGCTATAACGGGTATCAACCCATTTGCACAACCAATAAACTTACCCGTTTAGGCTGCTGGGCGCACGCTAGGCGAAAATTTGTGGAAGCCAAAAATGCGCAAGGAAAAAAGAAAACTGGACGAGCAGACTACGCACTGACGGAAATTCAAAAGCTGTACCGACTGGAACAAAAAATCAAAGATTTACCCCCCGATAAACGCTATGAACAAAGGCAAAAAATCGCCAAGACCATTATAGATAAATTACACACGTGGTTAACCAAAAGCCTACCGCAAGTGCCACCCAAAACAGCCATCGGTAAGGCATTCACTTATCTCAGCAATCAATGGACGTATTTAATCCAGTACTTGGAGAATGGGGAGTATCCGATCGATAATAATCGAGCGGAAAATACGATTCGCCCTTTTGTGATTGGACGCAAGAATTGGTTGTTCTCTAATAGCCAAGCAGGAGCTAAAGCCAGCGCCAATTTGTATAGCTTAATCGAAACCGCCAAGGCTAACGGTTTAGAACCCTATGCGTATTTAAAAACGGTGTTTACGCAATTACCCAATGCGGAAAGTCTTGAAGACGTGGATGCATTATTGCCTTGGAATTACAAGGAAACCCTAGGTTAGTCTTGCCTGTACATAGAGCGTGTTATTACTCTAACCTATGGTGTTCACAAGAGTCTTCTCAACTTAAACAAAATTCACACTCTAACTCAGTATTCGTCTTTGTCTAGGGTGGGGTTCTTTCATCGCTTACCCTGCAAATGTCCTTTGATGCCTTTGGCTCACGGAGAAAAACCAACTGGATAGGCGCACTCAGCCAACAAGAAACCGAAGACCTACTGGCACAAATAGGCATAGGCACCAGCCGAGGCTTTACCGGCCACGAACACCTGGACCGAACCGGATTAATCCATATGAATGGTCGGGTCTACGACCCCACCCTAGGCCGGTTCTTAAGTGCCGACCCTTACGTACAAGCGCCCTATTTTAGCCAGAGCTATAATAGATATACCTATACTTTTAATAACCCGCTTATATTTAATGACCCCAGCGGGTATCTGGCCGATGAGAATGTAAACGAATCCTCAAAAGAAACAGAAGACAGAAAGGAAAAAGAAAAACCAGAAAAGCCTAAACCGGAACCCCAAAAGAAAACCCCAGAGAAGGAAGCGAAAGAGAAAGCCAAGGACGAAGCGAAAAAAGAAGAAACGGGAGATGAAGAAAAAGCAGACGATAAAAATGAATGTTACGATAGTCCATTCTGTTACCATATAGCGGGCGACGATCTTTCCAAGCCTGGAAGTTCGGAAAAGAAGGAAGGGGAGGATACAAGTAAGAAAAAGAAAGGGAATGTGGATGGGAAGGAGGGGGATGGTGGAAAGGAGGATCAAGCAGTAATCGACGGCCTAAATAGAGCTATCAAAATTATCGATAGGGCTGAAACAATTTCAGATGTGCTGACTATTGGCGGCATAGTTGTAGATATTGCAACGGTTCCATCAGGTGAGGCCGTTGTAATCGGTGCAGCGGCAAAAGCTAGTGCTAATGTAGCGATTAAAAAGGCATTTAAAAATCAGCTAAAACAGCACGGATTGAAATCACTTCAACGATCCCACCGAAAAATTACGCGGCGCCTTAATGAGCATGTTAAGAAGCTTGATGAAATAAAGGCAGCAGGAGGAAAGACCAGCTCTGTTGAGAGAGAAATTAGGACGTTTCAGAGGCAGATTAAAGTGCTTGATGATATTTTTAAGGGGGTATGATGAATTCTAATCTTAATGAATCGATAACGTTTTTAGCAAAACGATTTGATGAACTAGAAGTTACACAAAAAGGGGATGAAGAAGAGCCTTGGACATTGGCCGGTGATTTAGTTGACATTGAAAAGTCGTTATTAGTACTCTCCAATGATCTTTTCCCTCAGCTTTTAAAAGATGGTGTTAACCCACAAGAGCTTAAGGATGTGTTGTTAGATATTGGGGAAGAATTTCGTCATATTGCTTATCACATCGGCAATAGTAAGTTTTATAAGTATTTAAGTGTTACAACTCCTGAAAATCAGGGAGAGTAATGAGTCGCAACAAAAGGAACTTCTCCTGCATCTCGCTTTTTTAGAAAATTATTCGGAAAACTTCGTTTTTCAAAAGCTGTGCCAGCCCCAACAATTAAGCAAGGTTTATCTGCTTCGACAAGAAGTGTTGGTGGCGCTGTAGGGCGCTGGTTCCCTGTCGTTGGAACAGCTTCCTTATACCCAGAAGCAAGAGAGATGGATTTTTGTGTGGCAGCCTGCATGAATACATCTGGCTCAGAAAATTAGGTGGTGTTTATGAGTACGCAAAATCAAGTTATCAGTTTTATTGCTGATTTTACTGGTGTTGATGAAGTTAAGGTAAAGCCTGAAACTCTGGTCAATGATGATCTGGGAGTTGATGGAGATGATGGTATTGAATTGCTAGAAAACTTCTCTGATAGGTTTGACGTTGATTTAAGTTCAATGACCAAAAACTATTTTGGGAGTGAGGGCTTTCCATTTTTATCAGTCTTAGCGTGGCCTTTTTTACTCTTACTAAGTGCAGTTGGTGTAAAGAAAAAACGGGTTGAGGAATATGCTCCTCTTCCTGTCAGTAGTTTTATAACTGCGACTGAAAAGAAAAAGTGGATTGAACCTTAAAATACAAATGAATAAAGAGAACGTATTTATTTAATCCCTTTTAGTTGCAAGGAAAATAACCAAGACATATATGGACGCTCCTCGTTAGTCAAGCAATATGGTCCTGTCAGCCCAAAATATCGGGCTGTTTTTTAGTTGTTTCCAATCTCTTGCTATTTGTGTCTTTAGTGTAAACTGTGGTTGGATTGATGGTGAAGACCTCTCTAAGCCGGATCGCTCGAAGAAGGAAGGGAAGGATACAAGTAAGAAAAAGAAAGGGGATGTGGATGGGAAGGGAGGGGATGACGGAAAGGAGAAAACCCTGAAGGAAAAACTCGATGCATTAGTAATGGAATATATGGAAGAGTATGTCCCACTATCTTATAAAGAGAATAAAGAATATGGTGGGGTACTGTATGAAAAATATGGTGAAATTTTTTCTACTATAAAAGTGGGTGTAGTGGTCTAATAGCACCGGACACTTAAATAAGAGACAATTAGTGTCAAATATTAAGGTGTCATAATGAATCAAAAACGAACGTATAAACAGTATTCTAAAGACTTCAAGGAGGAAGCGGTAGCACTTGTTCGAGAGCAAGGCTATACGGTTCCCGAAGCCGCTAAATCATTGGGCATAGCCACTAATATGCTGTACAGATGGAAGGATCAGGTTGAATCTCAACTAGAGGGTAAAGTACTCGCTGAAGATGAGCGAGAAGAGTTGAAGCGGCTCCGCCGTGAAGTGAAAGGTCTACGGATGGAGAAAGAGATTTTAAAAAAGGCCAGTGCCTTCTTTGCGAAAGAAATGAAGTAAAATACTCGTTCATTAAAGAGAATTCGGATCGGTCTCCAGTACGTAAATTGTGTCAAGTTATGGGAGTGGGGCCATCCTCTTACTACGATTGGGTAAAACGTCCAGCGCAGGTTATTAGTGCCGATGAATTACACCTGTATAGGCGGGCGAAGGCATTATTTAAAGCCAGCCGTGAAAGCCTGGGTAGTCGTGAACTGTGTAAAAAACTGAGTAAAGAAGGCTTTTCTATTGGGCGAGAACGCACAAGAACACTGATGCGTAAACTGGGTTTGGAAGTTAAGCAACGTATTGCTTATAAGGTGACAACACAATCAAAGGCGGGTAACCAAGTTACCGCTAACCTATTAAACCAAAATTTTAATCCCGTGGCGGAAAATGAAGTGTGGGCTGGTGACATCACCTATTTACGAACCGATGAAGGCTGGATGTATTTAGCTGTGGTGATGGATTTATATTCCAGACGAATCGTTGGCTGGCATATAGATAAGCGAATGACAACAGACTTGGTTTATCGTGCTTTGAGCAAAGCTTATGTGCTTAGGAGGCCAGTAGGAGGTTGCGTATTTCATAGTGACAGAGGATCTCAGTACACGAGTAAAGGTTTCCAAAAGCTCATTAAAAGGTTGAAGATGAGGTCGTCGATGGGTGACGTGGGAGCCTGTTGGGATAACGCGGTAGTGGAACGTTTCTTTGGTAGTCTGAAACATGATTGGATACTGAAGGTTCACCAATCTACTCGTGAGCATATTAAAAAAGATGTTGCGGATTATATGAAATATTACAATGTGGATAGATTGCATTCGGCTAATAATGATATGTCGCCGGTTGAGTATGAAAATTTACCAATAAAAGTGTCCGGTAATGGTTGACCAGAACAAGTGTAAGTATTCTCGCATATAGCGGCACCTTTTATATCTCACTATCCTTATGCGAAAAAGAATCATTAATTATCGATATTGCCGCCTGAATTTTCTTCCTTATCATTTTTCTATCGTCGTCTCCCTTTTTATGTAAAGTAATATCTTCTTCTATGTGGGTAAATGCCGCTTTGAGTGCTGGGTAAACGAGGTTCTTTTCCACTCTTCCACCATGATGGCGTCCTAGTAAAGTAGAATACTTGACTATATCGTCAATAGATCCTGGATCTTTGCAATGAGCCAATATTGCAATGGCAAGATCAATTTTAAGTGTTATTTCTTTGCCAATTTCTTCTCTAGGTACCTCAATTACAGCAATGCCGACGTTGGATTTCTTGATATTAATGAACTGCTCAGTTAGTAAGTCGTCAACTCCTTCCTTAGCTTTCTTTTCTTCGATCATTTCTCTCGACTCGTCTGTCATGTTTCTGAGGTCATGAACACATGAGTAGATATCATTAAATTCAATATGAGGCATGCTGCTTGTCCTTTGTAACACAGGTTCTTATTAGTAGATAATGTATCACAGAACGAAAATTAATGCATTTTTAAAACTTGAGGAGATCCCTAGTTGTGGCGCGTATAATTTATTGTTTTTATTTGTGTCAAAAGTTTGAATTTCTGGTGTCGTGGTCATCGGAAAAATTTGGTATCAGTGCCAAATTCTCTCACTACAGGAAGATTAGTATGATTGTGTTTTCGACGTGAGCTGTTTAGTTCGCTGAGTGTAACCCATGGACACGTTATGGACCTATGGTAAGTAACTTGTCGAGGAAACAGTAAAATATGGCAACATTAAATCGCGTTCAAAATAAAATTTCGTTAACCGATCCAATGGCACAATGGTCTGGATCGAAAGGGCCAGCTGAGTTTTACTATTCGTAAACGCCAAACCAATTACCCCCTAGCTTAATGTCACATTCCAAGGTAATAAATCAGCTAGATCATCCTCTCTCGACCTATTGGGCAATTCTGTAAACACATGCTTCAAATACTCGTAGGGGTTGACACTATTGGCTTTGGCGGTTTCGACAAGACTGTATAAATTTGCACTCGCCTTGGCGCCCGCCTGGCTTTTGCTAAACATCCAGTTCTTTCTGCCTATCGTAAAAGGTCTTATAGCACGTTCCGCTGGATTATTATCTATCGGGTACGAGCCATCTTTCAGGTACGCCGTTAAACGTTCCCATTGATTACTCAGATACCTCAACGCCGCCCCCATTTTTGATGACGGGAGTATGGTGAGTAAGCTTTTATCCAACCATTTCTTTATTTTTTCCAGAATCGGAATCGCCTCTTTTTGACGTATCTCATACCGTTTTTCGGGAGGCTCCTCTTTTATTTTTGCTTCGATGCGGTAAAGCGCTTGAATAAAGGCAATCGCTTGATCCGCTTTGCCTGTTTTTCCTTTCGGTTGGGCTTTTTGAGCGTCAATAAATTTTCTGCGGGCATGGGCCCAGCAGCCAAGGCGTGTAATACCGTATTGGTTACACGCAGGCTGGTAGCCATCATAACCATCGACCATAATTGCCTGAGTGGTTTCAGACAGCAGTGCTTTTGGTGTTTCTTGGCTCCGTGACGGTGAATATTGAAACACCATCGCAGGGTGTGATGTAAAGCTCGCCATCAACCACATATAACTTTTACTTTGTGCAGGCTTACCGGGTTCATCCAGTACTTGAAGGGGTGTTTCATCCATGTGTAACAGTGATTGCTGCTGTAAATGTTCGATCAGGCGATCAATGAGTAACTGTACTAACTCCCCCACCTTAATCATCCAGTTGGCCAAGTTGGTGCGACCCAGTTCGATTCCAATGCGCTTGAACATGTTACTTTGACGGTACAAGGGTAATGCATCGCAGTATTTTTGTGTGGCCACAAAGGCGAGTAAGCCAGGACTAGCAATACTCTTCTCAATGGCTTGTTTCGGTTTTTTGGCTGTGACAATGTGCAGATCACAACAAGGGCAGGCATATTTTAGCCGACGATGGCGAATGACTTTGATTTGAGCGGGGATGATATCCAATTGTTCATGATCATCACTTCCAATCTGTTTTAAGGTGCTGCCGTCATGTGGGCAAGTTTTCTCTTCTTCTGGAAGGTCGTGAACACACTCTTCGCGTGGGTACGCATCAGGAATGCTGACCCGTGGCTTGCGAGTACGCTGATGGGCTTTAACCGTCGTGTCGTTGTGCTGGTCTGTCTCGGCTTCATCTTCTTCCACCAGACTTTCAGCTTCGTTGAATAAGCTTGTCTGGTCAGGTGATACCTTTTCACTGGATGCGCCAAACCGACGTGCTAAAAATAGACGTATCTGTTCTTTTAATGCGTTAACTTGTGCATCACGCTCCGCAGTTTTCTCTTTTTCAAGTAACAACTGTTCACGTAATTGTTTAACTTCTTGCTGTAATTTCACGACATCATTCATGGGATGGATTATACCAAAACACTTAACCTACAGCGCTAAATTCCAACCGCTGATGCGGTTTTATTTGGGTAAAATCAAAGCCACGCAATAACCAGACCCATTGCTCCTGGGTAATTTTCAGTGTGGAATTCTCAGAACGCTTCGGCCATTTGAATGTATCTTTCTCCAGACGCTTTTGCCATAAAGCAAAACCTGTTTCGTCCCAATAGAGTACTTTGAGTTGTGTTCGTCGTTTGTTGCAGAAAACAAACAAAGCTTGGTCAAAGGGCGATAGTTGCATGGCTTCGGATACGATTAACGACAGGCCATTCATTGCTTTTCTAAAGTCCACCGGGTCACGATGTAAATAGACATCGACTGAATTACACCAGCTAATCATGAGAGACTATGCACCAAAGCGACAAAGGATTGAACCGGCATGGCATCCGGGCAGTGTATTTTACAGCGTCCAACCTGGATGGTCAGGCTAACGGGGGATTCCGGCGGTGTTTCAATAACGGTTTTTTCAAAGGCTGGCCTATCTGAAGAAAGAAGCTTTGAGCGTTTTAAGGAAAAGTATTTGGGGTTAAGGTTATTTTCTTCACAGAATTGCGTTTGTATTAGACCAGATTGATTAAATGCCTCGATCAGTTTTGGCCAATCGTATTTACGCTGCTTTGTCATATTACCTCCTCGCTTAATGGAAGGGATAATTTATCGTGTTAGGTTTGGACTGTGTAGGGGGTAATTGGTTTGGCGTTTACAATAGATATACTTATACTTTTAATAACCCGCTAATTTTTAATGACCCCAGCGGGTATCTGGCCGATGAAAATGTAAACGAATCCTCAAAAGAAGCAGAAGGTAGGAAGGAAAAAGAAAAACCAGAAAAGCCTAAACCGGAACCCAAAAAGAAGACCCCAGAGAAGGAAGCGAAAGAGAAAGCCAAGGACGAAGCGAAAAAAGAAACGGGAGATGAAGAAAAAGCAGACGATAAAAATGAATGTTACGATAGTCCCTTCTGTTACCATATAGCAGGCGACGATCTTTCCAAGCCTGGAAGTTCGGAAAAGAAGGAAGGGGAGGATACAAGTAAGAAAAAGAAAGGGGTGTAGTGGCATACTAAATTTGGCCAGCGAGTTAGAGGTGATATTATCATCACCACTAACTTAAGGTAACAACATGACAAAACCACACTTTAAACCTGAATTCAGACAAGAGGTCGCTGAGCTTGTTGTCGATAAAGATTATTCCATCCGTGAAGCGGCAGAGGCGATGGGGGTTGGTAAATCAACCGTAGATAAATGGGTTCGTCAACTACGGAAAGAACGTAACGGAGATGAGATAAAAACTCCGCCTATCACTGAAGAGCGATGCCGAATTAGAGAGTTGGAGCGTGAAAATCAGCAGCTCAAAATGGAGAAAGAAATCTTAAAAAAGGCTACCGCTCTCTTGATGTCGGACTCAATGAACGTTTTGCGTTAGTTGACACATTGAAAGGGAGCTATTCGGTTAATTCACTGTGCAGACTCTTTGAGATTCACCGCAGTAGTTTTCGTTATTGGAAAGCGCGGCCAAAAGGAATGAAGCCGTCAGAATTACGTTTTGAGGTTGAAGTAAAAGTGGCACACCAACTGAGTGGAGGCTCTGCGGGGGCAAGAAGTATTGCGACAATGCTGTCACGAGAAGGCCATAGAGTAAGCCGCTACCGAGTCAGTAAAGCCATGAAGTGTGCGGGACTGGTGAGTTGTCAGCCACCTAAGCACAACTACAAGCGAGCCAACAAAGAACATGTTGATATTGAAAACCATTTAAACCGAGAGTTCAGCCCCATTCGGCCAAATCAGGTTTGGTGTGGTGATGTAACCTACCTCTGGGCAGGGAGCCAATGGTATTATTTGGCCGTTGTTCTCGATCTCTATGGCCGAAAAGTGATTGGCTTTGCCTTGTCAGATTCACCTGATAGCGAGCTGACAAAACGCGCATTATCGAATGCATTTGAAGCGCGCGGGCGACCACAGGGAGTGATGTTTCATTCTGATCAGGGCTGTCACTACACCAGTTTGGTTTTTAGACAATTGATCTGGAAGTACCAGATTAAACAGAGCATGAGCCGTCGTGGTAACTGTTGGGATAATGCCCCGATGGAACGTTTTTTTCGGAGTTTGAAAACTGAAAACATGCCTAAAAATGGTTATAGCAGTGATAAGGTAGCGAGTGATTCTGTTCGTGATTACATTTATAAGTATTACAATTTAGTGAGGCCACATAGCCATAATTTAGGATTATCGCCGAACGAAAAAGAAGTATTTTTTTGGAAAACCTCTAACTCGCCGGCCAAAAAAGGTTGACCACTACATTACGTGCAGGCTCCCTATTTTAGCCAGAGCTATAATAGATATACCTATACTTTTAATAACCCGCTTATATTTAATGACCCCAGCGGCTATCTGGCCGATGAAAATGTAAACGAATCCTCAAAAGAAACAGAAGACAGAAAGGAAAAAGAAAAACCAGAAAAGCCTAAACCGGAACCCAAAAAGAAGACCCCAGAGAAGGAAGCGAAAGAGAAAGCCAAGGACGAAGCGAAAAAAGAAGAAACGGGAGATGAAGAAAAAGCAGACGATAAAAATGAATGTTACGATAGTCCATTCTGTTACCATATAGCAGGCGACGATCTTTCCAAGCCTGGAAGTTCGGAAAAGAAGGAAGGGGAGGATACAAGTAAGAAAAAGAAAGGGAATGTGGATGGGAAGGAGGGGGATAAACAAGAGAGTGGAGGGGACGACCCAGATACCGGAAAATATTCACCAGTTTCAGGAACATACGAAGTTGCTGGTGGTGATGGTGCAGTCGTTGATTTAACCGTTCATAACATCGGGAATAGTACTGACCTTCGAGATGAAGGAGGTGGTTCTTATACCTTTGACTCAACAACAGGAATGGTAAGTCCAATCGCAAATGGTGCTGCTGAATCTGTTTGTCCGAGTTGTTATTTTATTGGCCCTGGTGGCCTGGCAAGGGCTGGTTGGAGTGTTAAGTTCATGAGATACCCTAACGCTGGCGGCGGTGGGTTGAATTTGTTTAAGAATGGCCGAAGGCGATTTGCGGTCGAATATCATAAATTTAAACATAAAGGGGTCGAGAAGATGCGAGCGCACTATCATCGTGGTGGAACGAAAAGCCAGGTGAAAAAACATAGGCCTTGGCAAGGAGGGTTATGATGAAAGCAAGCGCCCCAGAATTTCCAATAAAAGTATTTTTTATGGAAGATAATGATGAATGGTTGCTAGATAGTGAAGACGAACTTGCTTCAAACCTTGAGTGGTTTGATAGTCGTGATAAAGACGAGAATGCACAAGTGACTGATAGCTTAGGTCGGTCTGTCAGAGTTAAGGTTGAGAAGTTAACTTTAATTGAGTTTCATCTAGAAAATAATTAAATACTCTTTTATTTTAATCAAGCCCTGGGATTAAAACTCCAGGGGCAAAATAGGGGTCAAATCCATTGATAATAACATTTAACCTCACTTAACCTAAAATACACGCCCAGAGCAAAATACTGGGCGTATTGTTTTCTACTCTTGTGGAAATATATGGCGTTGGGATGCCCTCTCTAAAAATGTTAAAACTGCAATGCAAAGCCGTACCGAAGCTGGAAACTGGAAAACAATGGCGCCATCATCCACTACGACGCCGCCACCGGAGCCGACAAATATGTAGACTGGACCGCCCGCGGCAAACCCTGGCGCATCACCCAAGGCACCTCCGCCAACGACACCACAGCCGACGCCCGCGATGAATTTGCCTACGGCATAGACGGAATGCGCTACTATAAAAAATCCACCTGGAAAGACCCCGATACCGCGCAAGAAAAAACCGAAATCACCTTCTATATCGGCCACTATGAAGACCTACTGCCCGCCAATAACCCAGACTATAGCCGCGTAGAACGCACACATATAAACAGCCATATAATGGATATACGCACCAGCCCGCACATAGGCAATGCACAATCCAAGACCGAGTTTTTACACAAAGACCACCTGGGCTCCATAGAAACCATCACCGATATCAGTGGCAATATACTCCTGCAAATGTCCTTTGATGCCTTTGGCTCACGGAGAAAAACCAACTGGATAGGCGCACTCGACTAAGAATTAAGACACCCTTGTTAAAATCACAATATAGGGTGTCTTACATTCGTTTTTTTCTATATGTTGTGTCTGATGAACTAACGAGACAGCCATGTTAAGAGCCCCCCCGCCGCACTCGGGCCACTCCAAGTCTATATAAAAGAAACCGCTGACACCGCCTACGACCTCAAAGACAACGGCGCAATACAAGCGTAGAGCGCATCGTAGTTTTTCCCACATTATCGGTCGTAGAATTTGACTGGCGACCAATAACACCCTACCTATAAAAAGTACGATGCTATTGGCAATCTAAAAATGATCTAAAAATAAGGGTTGGATTAAGCAGTTTGTGCTTTGATCAGCTCTTCGTGAGAACGCCAATGGGGTTGAACTAAAATACCGTTCACATGGCTGAGGGTGACAATCCTTTTTGTTTCTCTACAGGCTTCGATCAAACTGCCATAACAACTGACCGAATTAGCGTTGTGGTTCACCCAGTATTTTACTATGGGTATTGGGTTAGAAAATACGGGCTTTTACGATGGGAGTTTGGGAAGTAACACTATGGTGCAAAAAAACGTCGATATATTTTACACTTCAATATGCAGATACATATAACCCGTTGTTTTATATACATATAATCATTGGCACGAATAATGCTATATTAAAATTGTCATTTATCAGTGCCATATTAAAATTGTCATTTATCAACGAAGCGAAAATATATGAAAATTATTTATAAATCAGTAATATTACTTGTGTGTAGTCTTATTGCTCTTTCTTCTCATGCCTCTGTTATTTACGATGTAACAAACACATCGAAAGTTAACTGCTCAGGGGCCTCTCACGGATTATGGACTAACAACGACATTTCAGGAGGTAGCTGCTCAAACTACTTCTCCATTGATGGGGCTTTTACTCTATATAATGATGACGTAAATAGTGCGAATTGGTATGCAATATTAGATGCAACAGCCGTAAATCCACAAAATACTAGTGCTGATATAAACTTAACTTTCTCAGGTTTTCAGGATGCCTGGGGGACTTACAAACAAGAAGGTGGCGCTTCTTATAATCCTGCTACTATGGATTTCTTTACTGATGTACTGGGTACTATTGATATTTCTGGCACTACATATAATATTGATAGCTTCGTAGGGTCATATGTTTTTCAATATGGAGAAGGGGCAAATGCAAAAGATGAAAATGAATTTGGTGGATCTGCATGGGTTCAATCAACAGATATGAATTCGCATCACTGGGACCTTAATCTAACGTTTACCGAAGTGCCTGAACCTAGCTCTTTACTACTTTTTGGCCTTGGCATACTGGGCTTGGCAGTAACAAGAAAACGTCAACAAGGATAATTATAGTAAGCGCAAAATGAGCCATAACCCTTTTTGTGCTTTTTTAAAGGAAGAAATCTCATGGGGCTTGCCCCAGAGTGACCATTCAAAAAATTCCGGTTGACCGAAGGTCGGTCAAATTGACGTAAAGCTCGGTTGCTTGCGGTCGAGTAGTCGATTTGAAGGAATTTTTTTAACCCAGGGCAAAGCCATTCCCTTTCTGTACCGTAAACGCCAAACCAATTACCCCCTACACAGTCCAAACCCAACACGATAAATTACCCCCTCCATTAAGCGAGCAGGTAATATGACAAAGTAGCGTAAATACGATTGGCCAAAACTGATCGAGGCATTTAATCAATCTGGTCTAATACAAACGCAATTCTGTGAAGAAAATAACCTTAACCCCAAATACTTTTCCTTAAAACGCTCAAAGCTTCTTTTTTCAGATAGGCCAGCCTTTGAAAAAGCCGTTATTGAAACACCGCCGGAATCCCCCGTTAGCCTGACCAACTAATCGATAAGACATATATGGACGCTCCAGGTTTGTCAAACAAAAGGTCCCCCTAGCCCTACTGGCCCAAATAGGCATAGGCACCAGCCGAGGCTTTACTGGCCACGAACACCTAATCCATATGAACGGCCGGGTCTATGACCCCACCCTAGGCCGGTTCTTAAGTGCCGACCCTTACGTACAAGCGCCCTATTTTAGCCAGAGCTATAATAGATATACCTATACCTTTAATAACCCGCTTATATTTAATGACCCCAGCGGCTATCTGGCCGATGAAAATGTAAACGAAACCTCAAAAGAAGTAGAAGAAAGAAAGGAAAAAGAAAGGGGATGTGGATGGGAAGGAGGGGGACAACTATGTTGGTGGGTTCGATACTCAGCATGATGCCGCCAAAGCCGCACTGAAAGCTATTAATGAAACATCTATTAAAGAGGATGTTGAGTATAGCGGCGTAATTTTCGAAATGGAGGATGGAACATTTGGTTATACGATTGCCAGAACTGATGGACTTTCTCATGCTGTTAATACAATGGCAGCAAAGGGTATGGTACCCAAAGGAGCGAAAATAACTGCTAATTACCATACTCATGGTGACTTTACCTCGATGCGAAGTAACAATAGTTTTTCTAAAGAATATGTAGATAGAAAAACCGGGCAAATCAAGGGAGATCTTGGTTTGGCGAGGCGGAGAAAAATGGATGCGTATTTAGCAGGGTATTCTAATAGAGTTAAGTATTTTAGTTATGCGGATAACAAAGTATCTAGTTTGGGGAAACTGAAAAAATGAAAATTCTAACTTCTTTTTTGATTGCTCTAGGTGTACTAGTGTCTTTCAATTGCGCATCCAAAGATCAATGGGGATCAATAAAGATTGATAACGAATATTTAAGTTCATTACAAAAAAGATCTGTTATTCATTCAAATTATATACCTCTGATCATGGAGTCGTATAAAAGATTTGTTGAGCAAAAAATGATTGATTCGAAGTTAGAAGGCAAGTATGTCACATATGTAATTGAAGAGGCCAATGCAATAGTTGTAAGTTTTCAAGTTCCATTTATTACTGAGGTTGAAGGTGGTGGTGCAGCGGAATTTTATTTTTCAAAGAAAGATTATTCTTTTATCAAGCAAGAGTTCTATGAATAGTTTATATTCTTAAATCATTCGTCCTTTGCACAAGAGAATAAACTCGGTGAAATCCGAGATTTTCTCTACGACACTTTGGAGCGATCCGATAGCTATGGAAAGAGAGAAGAAGGATACATTCTCTACGAGGCGGATAGCGGGGAGATAATGTCTACGGGCCTTATTGCAGGTAACAGTTTAGGTAAACTATGATGATTGCTTTTAGGTACACACTAATTATCCTACTTCTCATTTCAGGGTGTTCTATGGGAACAGAAATAAGCGAGGATATTAATCAAGAATACCTGTTGAAACACAGAAAAATGTCTTCGATATACATTGGTTATATTCCTTATGCATCTACGGCTTTAAAACATTTTAAGGTTAACTCTATGGGTGAATATTCAGATGTGGATAAATATATTGTTTATGTCGAGGATGTGGACGAAAAAACTGTAGTTGTAAGTTTTCAATTACCCTTAAATGAAGATGTTGAAGGTGGTGGAGCAGTTGAGTACAGAGTGAGTAAAGAAACTAATACTGTCCTGTCTGTGCAGGGATTTGAATAGGTTCTAAGGCCGTAACACGGAATAGTTGCACAAAAGGGGAATTGTTCTATTTGTGTTGACGATACTTTAGGTGGACAAGAAAGAGAGGCGAGGCATCAAGGCTTATATAGTTTTGAAAAATCGACTTTCGCAGTAACTATATCGTTCTCGGGGGGAGCTGGTATTTTCGGGTTTAGTGGTTCTATAACCATCAACGAATTCGGGATTACGCCGACATTTGGTTTAGGGGTTGGGCTGGGGTTTGGGGCTTCAATTACCGCTGGAGGGCAGGTGATTAATGGTGACCCAACTAATTTAGGTTTTGGTGTAAGTGTTTCGGGGGTGGGCAGGAATTGGCGGAAACGTATCGCTTAAGCAAGAATATGGTGGCGATGGGTTTTCCATGGGTGGAGGTGTCGGTTTGGACATTGGTATTGGCGGAGCTATTACCCCGTTTAATGTCGGTCATACCTATACTTGGGATACGATCTTTGGGGTGTTTGAATAATGGCTATGTGCTACGTAAATGTTATTGGGCGGGTATAATGACTGATTATCAATTCTATTTGTTTGTTGTTCTCGCCTTGCTCATTATTTTCGGAATGGGTTTAACTCAGGCAATTTTTAATAATCTAAGTCAAGCTCACCAAGATATATTTCAAAAAATTGGTGAGCCGAACATTTTCTTAAACAATACTCCAGCGAACAATTGGAAGTTCCAAAAATTCCTATTTTGCAGAAGTTATAAGAAATTAAGCGGAAAATTATTATCGGGTCTATGTTATTTGTTACTAGTGGTTCAATCACTATTTGTTGTTGGCCTTCTTCTTATTCCGTTTACAATTAGCTAACAAGCTGAAACGTAACCAAAGGGGTCAGACTCGATTGATTTTAAACTAAAGCCTTGAAACCAAAAAATATTAAAAGCAAAATAGGGGTCAAATCCATTGATAATAATATTTAATCCCGAACCGATATACTTATACCTTTAACAACCCGCTTATTTTTAATGACCCCAGCGGGTATCTGGCCGATGAAAATGTAAACAAGGCTTCAACTGAGGTAGAAAAAAGGAAGGAAAAAGAAAAGCCAGAACGGCCTAAACCGGAAAAGAAAACCCCAGAGGAACGCGCCAGGGAGGAAGTGGATTATATGAAATATTACAATGTGGATAGATTGCATTCGGCTAATGATGATATGTCGCCGGTTGAGTATGAAAATTTACAGATAAAAGTGTCCGGTAATGGTCGACCAGAACAGTGTATTGCAATTCGATTGTCTGTTGCGGTATTTATTAGCTAACTAATAATGAGTTTGGCTAATTTGAGGATAGCGTTTGTAGTGCCTTCATTGCACCTCTCAACAAACTCAGCGTCTCGCGCTTCAAAATCTAAGGATCGTATTTGATACACCAAAATGCTGCCTTGAGTGGTCATGTCTTCCGGTAGTACAACCTCAAGCAGTATTCCCCGTATAGTGCTGGTAATGGGAGCAACAATCGCAAAGCCCACATGTTCATTAAATTGTTTTTTTGACAAAACAAACGCCGGTCGAAATTTCATAATTTCTTTTCCGGCGCTGGGGTCAAAATTGAGTTGAATAATGTCGCCTTGATCAGGTACAAACATTAAAGGGCTTCCCGTCCGATGTTGCTGTTCACCCACTCGTTATCTTCGTCGGTCATTCTGAAGTTTTCTTTGGGCGACGCAGCAAGCAACGCTTCCAGGGAGTCCTCTACTGGGTTGATGACCAGTCGATTACCCTCTACAGTAAAACCAACTTTGGAGCCATAGCCGATGTTCATTTCAGTTAACACGGCTTTAGGGATCGTTAGAATCGCCGCGCCGCCTGATTGTCGTATGATACCGTTAGGGTTCATGGTCATTGCCTCTCTTCGTTTTACATGGATGTGACGCGCACGGTATAACAAAGTATAATGTTACGCGCAACAAAGCACAAGGTTTGTTATATAATGTTATACTTAAGTTTCCTTATTAACTTGAGGTTGTCATAACTCCCGCTGAAATCCGATAATAGGTACTAGTAGGCTGCTTGGGGGAAATAGGGGTCAAATCCATCATGGCAAACGCATTCAAAAAGCTCAATTGATAAGCTCTTTGTCCGCTTTTAGTACTTTCCATAAGTATTCTCGATCCCAGCCCACTCGCTTTCGTTTACACTCAATACCTCGCTTATGTGTTTTTTCTTGATGTAAAAGGTTAAGCGCAATTCTTCTAAGTAGACCCATATTCTCTGCCGAGAAGCCTTTTCTCATTCTGTTGGCATCTTCCCTGAAGCAGACATCTAATGACCAATGTAGATTAATTTCAATGCCCCAGTGATTTCTGACCGAGTGAACAAAATTTTCAATATCATCGTATTCCAAACTTGTGACAAAGTACCTCGCCGTCTCAGTCGTCACATGATTTTCAGTCCGTTTACGATAAGCCTTCCAATGCTTTTTAAACCTAGCCAACACAAAGTAAATTCTGGACAATCTCTAAGGGCAACAAGACTATATTTTCGTTTTTCTTTTTTGAGGTGTTGGTTGTGTTTTCTGGGGTCTTCTAGATCATCAAGGTGCTTAAAAAATGTTTCATCCAGTTTCATAACATGGCCATTATTTTTGCAGTAGAGGAACATTTTATATCAGAGCGAGCAGAAGAGGTTAAAGGTGGGCAATTAGTGAACACATGCTCTACAACCCCGTTAATTCAAGGTGCGTTTGCCATGTCAAATCTATTGATAATAGTATTTAATCCCGTTCAATTAAGAAAGTAGAAAAAAACGAGAAGGAAAATAAAGACAAAGCGGATTGTGTCTTTAGTGTAAACAGTTACCTCCCTTCAACCCGGTGAATTAAAATCTGCCAAATATGGTAAAGCCTGAACCCCTTGCTGTCCGAAAAGTGAAACAACAGGGATTCAGGCTTTCTTCGTTATCCCACCTGTAATGTGGGATAATAGTGGTCCGAAGTTTCTATCTTCGGGGCGTTACAAACACTGTTACAAGCTATGTACTTTATCTCCAATTGGGTTGGAGAAGATGAAACCGTCAAACACGTCCCAGTTAATGGACCAAGCCATTACCCCATTAAAGCTAGGGTGGGTTCCACCTGCTGTGATGCTTCCACATCCAGTACCCACGGTAATACAGTCAACAGCGGAGATGATGTCAGCCGTAGTTGCTTGACCCGAGCCCGCAGATTGAGGGCCAGATGGCAACCCAATGGATACTTGGTCTGGGCGTAGGCCCTGGAAGAAACCACCGTCCGCAGTATTAAAGCCTTCAATTAACATACGGATTGAACCAACCATCATGTCCACAGAGCCTGCTGGTAGAGCGCTAGTAGAATATGGTGTGGTGAGGCCACCATTGTTATAGAGCTGTACGTGTAGTAGGTCAAGTTGATCTCGAAGCCCATCAATGATTGGAAGGTAAGCTCCCCAAACACCAACGTAAGCCAACATTCCACCTTGTACATAAGGATGCTCTGGCGCCATGGTAAGAACCATTCCACCAACATTCGCATCGATTGAACGAAGTCCAGTCACTAGGCGAGTTTGTATTTGTGAACCATGTGAAAGTTGCGAACCACTTTCAAGGTCTACATCTAAGCCGTCAAATCCCCATTCGTTAATGGCCGCAGTCAAACTTGAAACAAAGTTAGCTTCATCTGATGCGGTATTAAGGGTAATGGTACCTTCAGCACCCCCTAGGGAAAGAACAAAGATTTTACCTTGTGCTTGTAATGCGGCCATATCAGCTTTGAATTGTGCTGGGTCCAGCGCAGGGCAAGAACTGTTGTGCCCATCAAATAGGTTAAAGTGAACAGTACCCGTGCTACTAATGTCGTTATCAGCAAAAGCGATGTCGATAATATCCCACTGAGAAGACATATCCGCTAGACGCATTGGGCAACCTGCCGCATTTTCAAAGTTATGCCAATAACCTACTAAGGCATGAGCGGGTATTGTTGAGCTACCGCCGCCACCAGAGCTGGATGAGCTACTACTAGAGCTAGAGGATGAACTGCTGCTAGACGATGAACTGGAACTAGATGAGCTACTAGAGCTAGATGATGAAGAGCTGCCGGATGAACTTGAGCTTGAAGAGCTAGACCCATCACAAGCCGTTGTTGTATCCCAAGCACTATCCCAAGCCCAGCCCACACCTGGCTCATAAACACCACCGACAGAACACCAGCCAGCGATAACACATACGTATCCGGCACCATTGTTAGCCACATTGTCGCCGGTATTGTAGCTGGCGCCACTGACATAGTCAGGGCAAGAACCGCCACCACCACTTGTAGAACTACTGCTTGAACTTGATGAGCTTGAAGAAGAGCTGCTGCTTGAGCTAGAGGAGGATGAACTGCTGCTTGAACTCGAAGATGATGATGAACTAGAAGTTGAACTCGATGAGGATGAACCGCCACAAGCCCCCTCATTTGTCCAAGCATAATCGGATGCCCATCCTACGCCGGGCTCATAAGCTCCACCAAGAGAACACCAACCACCAACGGTGCAGGTAAAAGCGTTGCCAGTATTTTGTACTACATCACCTGTGTTATAAGCGCCGCCACTTGAATAGGCGGGTACGCTTGTACAATCGTATGCATATGACTGCGCGGAAATAACAAAAAGAGATACTGCGAATATAAGTAATGCCGAGCGAGAAAACGTCTTAAACATGGGGGTTACCCTCAATTAATTATTAGAATTCTGATATTTCGGCCAATCCCACCTAGCTTCTAACCTGTAAAGTCCTTTTTCTACATCGTCACCTTTAATGTTGAAACTGTTGTGTTTTTGACCTTCTCGTAAAGCGGTGTTCAAAATATCAATCACATAGCAAATTCGTCAATACTCTATAAAAACCCTATATAAACCACCATATGGCATATAAAAACTCAAAAACAAATTAAAAAGTTATAAAAAGAATTGTTCATATCACAATTCTATACTCGGTAAATATTCTTAACTGTGTAAAAACAAAAAGTTAGAACGTTTGTTTTAAATGGCGCGCAAAACGCCATTTTTTTGAGCAACTTTAAAACAATCATTTATAATTTAAAACAGGCTTAATTAGATAGGGTTTTAATAGAAAAATAGTCTTACAAAAAGTAAAAGAATTTACCCATGCGTTCAAAAATAAGATCATTATTACTCTCTAGTATGTGAATTCCGACTTTTGTTAAAACTAGATAAATTAAAACTAAAATTTTAGAGCTAGAGGGGTAGGTAGAGAGCTAGAGGGGCGCTAAAAAATTATTTGATCTTTAATGCTTCCTATCAATAGAGCAAATGACAGGTGAACTTGTTTTAATGTTAAGAATGAATAATTAAGCTATAAGGCCATATAAACGTGAAGTCACAGAACTTAATCCAATGATGTATTTTCGCGCACTGATGTGCCTGTTTATATGTCTCTACCCCCCATTCAGTTCCGCTTCCAGTGCGGTTCACCTTCTCGCTTTACCGGCAGTTTTAGATGATCTAGATTCTTATTTAAACGGTAGGGATATAGAAAATGTCACAAATTTTTCCGGCACCTTAAGCCGACGAGACACCGTAGAGCATGTATTGATGTACCAAGCTCTTCTACTTGGGGGGCTAAAAAAAACGGAAATTCAGGTTTCTCCTTGGAAAGGAGTCAGCTATAAGCGACTTATGAGCCTGCTGCAAGAAGGTTATGCGACCACTTTTTCCAATACTATTTGGCGAGAAGACGTTTACGAAAATCATTCAAAGCTTTACGTGACCAGTGAAATGCTCAGTTATAAGGAGAATATTGCCGGACTTTATATGACCCCCCTAAACCCCAAATTTAATGATGAGATAAATATTCAGAATTGGACAGCCGTTTCTAGCTTACAGTGGAAACCCGATTGGAATGCACTGCAAACTATACCGTTACAGCGTGTCTACAGCGCAGTAAACTGGGAAAGTATGGTAAAAATGGTCCATAGCCAGAGAGCAGATTTCATGTTACTCCCTTTCTCAACAGAACCTGATCTCAGTTTCACTGCCATTGGCATTACTCTCAAACCTAAAGCGGGTGTAAAGGTCATTTTGGATGGAAGCCGTGGCTGGATAGTGAGCAAAGCTCATCCCGCAGGAAATAGAACATACGAAGCTTTGGAAAGAGGTATAAAAGAATTGCATGAGCTTGGCAGAATAAAAAAAGCGTACACCGATGCCGGAGTGATCAACTCCCGTGTTGAAGGCTGGAAAGTGCTGAATCCACCGATAAAGAGAATGTTGCACGCCCAGCAATAGCTCGCATTAAAAAATTCGTATTAAAAAAAGCCCCGGCACATATGCCAGGGCTTTTTTTTATCAACCGCCGTACAGGCTGCTTGCAACAGACTCTATTTTATAGATTGTCAGCATTTTCTGATAAGTATGCAGCAACACCGTCTGGAGAAGCTTGCATACCTTTGTCACCTTCTTGCCAACCAGCAGGACACACTTCACCATGCTCTTGATGAAACGCCAGTGCGTCAACCATACGTAGCATTTCATCAACATTACGACCAAGCGGTAGGTCGTTAACAACTTGATGACGCACAATACCCTCTTCATCGATTAGGAAGGAGCCACGAAAAGCAACGCCACCTTCTGATTCAACATCAAACGACTGACAGATTGAGTGAGTCATGTCTGCAACGAGTGTGTATTTAACTGGACCAATACCACCGTCATTAATTGGGGTATTACGCCAAGCATTGTGCGAAAAGTGAGAATCGATAGAGACACCGATAACCTCAACACCACGTTTTTGAAACTCTTCTATACGGTGGTCAAATGCCAACAATTCAGAAGGGCATACAAATGTGAAGTCGAGAGGGTAGAAGAATACGACTGCTTTCTTGCCTTTAGTGGTTTCTGCAAAATTGAAAGAATCAACAATTTCACCGTTACCCAATACTGCTGGTGCAGTGAAGTCTGGAGCTTGCTTGCCTACTAATACGCCCATGGAGAATCTCCTACAAATGTTAAGTGATTATAATTAAGTGGTGATGTAACTCAGGTGGGGCCAAATCGCTGGTATTCAAAATAAATTTCAAATTTTTGTTAACTGTGCCAAAAAAAGAATAAATTTCGACCAACACGATCACTGTTTACTGTTTACTGTTTACTGTTTACTGTTTACTGTTTACTGTTTACTGTTTACTGTTTACTGTTTACTGTTTACTCAAAACAACTATTACGTCCCAGCTCTCAATAGAGAAATATTATGATACACCTGTGCAATGATTTCTGATGATTGTTTTTTTTAATGCCCACCATAGTACTTGGCTAAGCAAAACCACGGTCTTTTATAAAGAGTAGCCTTAAAATTTCAGATAAAACCTAAAAGATAATGCATTTGACAATTATTCTTATTTGCATTAGCCTTACAGGCAAGCCCCGCTTGTATATTATGTAATCAAAGGTCTTATTTTCATGTATGTTTGTCTCTGTAAAGGTATCACAGATAGCCAAATTCGTGACGCAGTAAGTGCAGGAGCTGAGAGTATTCGAGAAGTCCGCGACCAATTGGGTGTTATGTCTCAATGCGGCAAATGCTCTACTCTCGCCCGAGAGGTTGTTAAAAACGCACTAGAAACCGGGCAAAATAGCTCAAACCCAGGTTTTTACGAAGTTGCCTAATAAAATAAGGGTATGTCAGCAATAAAACTAAGTTGTTTCCACGCTACAACCTGCGTATGAATAACAACTTAGTACAAATAATTTTCATTTGTGCTTCTCTTCACAATACGTTAAAAATCAATTACTTAGCTTGACATCCCCCTCTATAGCAACCACACTTTGCGCAAATTCCTGCCCCATTGAAGGAGACTCCTGTGAAAGGTGACCCCAAGGTTATTGAATTCCTTAATAAAGCACTTGCAAACGAACTTATTGCCATTAGCCAATATTTTTTGCATTCCCGGATGTATAAGGATTGGGGGCTAAAAAAACTCGCAGATAAAGAGTACGAAGAGTCCATTGATGAAATGAAACATGCTGATAGTATTATCGAGCGTATTTTGTTTCTTGAAGGCTTACCCAATATGCAGTCTCTAGGGAAGTTACTGATCGGCGAAAATACTCAAGAAATGCTTGAGTGCGATTTGAAGTTGGAATTGATTGCTATCCCAGATTTAAGAGACGGCATTGAGTATTGTGAATCAGTAAGAGATTACGTATCCCGAGACCTTCTACAGCACATACTGGACGATGAAGAAGAGCATGTGGATTGGCTAGAAACACAACTTAGCCTTATCAATAAAGTGGGCACCGAAAATTATCTGCAATCTATGATGTGTGATTCCGAATAATCCGCGCCTTTTCGTAATTCTATACTCATACAACAAAACAAATAGGCAAAATAGACGGGCAGATGCTATAGCCTGCCCCGCGCCTTCAGCAGTTAAAGTTTTACTTAGTTTTAGAGAAACCAAATCTCTTTTTCTTTTTGACAGAATGAAGGTTTAGGTCAATATTTCCCGTAGCCAAATCCATAACCAATGTTCGAGCGTCATCTCCCCCAAGCGATTCATCAACGACATTTACCCCCTCTTCCTTCACCCAATTCAAAACCAACTTTACATTCTGACGACCCACCTTTCGAGTATGTGAAGAGCTGAAAAATAAACTTCCACCGCCATATAAACCAAATTCATAGTCTTCCATTTTGGAATCGAGTATTAATTTTTCCTTCATATGGTTGATCGCATGAATGCCGTAATATAAATCCGGCCTATTAACGGATTCATTAACCTCTTCTGGCAATGGATACGGAAGTAAATAATGGCACATCCCCCCTTTTCGTAATTTTGAATTCCACGCGGTAATGGCAATACAAGAACCGAGTGTAGTCTGTATTTTTATAGGTTTTTCGGAGAAGTAAACATCACCCGCAACCAAATAGTAAATATCTTTTGCTAAATACATAATTAATTATATTGATCATGTTACTTAAAAATTAACCGTACTTTTACCACTCTGTACATTTAATTTTAGAATATAGCCTTACGTGAAAAACTCTTTACTTGAATATCAAAAAAATTAAATACAGAAATTAAAACCAGATATTTAGAAGCAAGGTACACTTTGAGTGTAGCTCATAAAGAAGAAGTGTAGAAAAATAGAAAAGTTAAGATAAACAAAAAAATCACTTTATTGTAAAACTTAGAGAGCCCAGTACATTTTCACCTAGTTGGATTTTAATTCGGTATTCCCCCACTTTAAAGCCTTGTACAGGAGCGATATAGACGGTGTTGTGACTCCCTTCAGCCCCTGTAACATTGTCACTTAAAACAGAAGTTTCTAAGTTAGTTTCTTGGTCAACTAGAATCAGTCGAAGGTTCGCCCCTAGGCTATCGAAATATGCATATTGAAACCTTAAATAAATATTATCCGTGCGGGAGAGTACCCATGTCTCCTGATCAGAGAACTGTCCCATAATAGAACTCACCTGAACCGAGGATACAGAAGGTTTTAATCGCGTTCTTTCAACAATAACCTCTTCGACAGCCAAAGAAAGAGAATGAATCTGTTCATTGGTAGGCAAAGCTAACTTAGGTTCAGCTAATGCCTGCCGCGCTTCATCAAATTTTTCATCACCCACCAAGCCCCACACTCGTACCGACAATGCATCAACCACGGTAACAATGCCCTCTTCCGCCTCTTTATTTCCTGGAGACTTTTCCAATACTCGTTTATATGAGTCCAGTGCATTGCCCCCTGGCGGGGTAAATAACTGGCCATCCTTTAACTGTTGACGAGCCCGAACCAACAGAGCGTCAATCGCTCTTTGCTTTATACGCTGATTGTTAAGACGCAATTGCAGTTTTTTTGCTTTTGGGTTGCTTGAATCAATTTTTAATACCGTAGAAAGAAGTCTGGCTGATTTAGAGTATTCACCGGCATTAAAACTGCCTTGCGCATAGACAAGTAATTTTTTCGACGATTTTTTTAAGCCCTCTATCGCCTCTTGGTTACTTTTGTCTAATGCCAAAACCCCCATATAGAGGCCAACCGCATTATCGTTCTCTGGGGTAGTAAGCTGATTTTTTTCAAATAACGTTGCCGCTCTCGCCAAATCAACCTTAATCTGCTTTTGGTCTGCCAACTGTTTTTCCAATTCGCTAAGCTCTTCGTCAGCCAAACCGGCAAATAGATATTTCACTTGGAGAAATCGTTTCTCGGCAGCTCGGTATTTTCCCGCAAAAGTAAGATGATGGATTCCTGCTATTTCCTTCGATTTCAGGGCATCTCTCGCTGTAACCGAACTCTCATCATTTGGTATTCTTTCTAACAGGTCATGGTAGGCCCCGACAAGATCAGCAAGGTATGCCTTATCCGTTTCGTACAATGATTCAAGCGTCCCAACCCTCTCTCGCAGTTTTAATATCTCTTCACTCTCAACAATCCCCACACGGGCATCTGCTTTACTTTGTTGCACGGTATCTTGTCTCTTAACCGAGGCATCCCTCTCTGACCCCTCACCTATTTCTGCTTGGGCTTCACTGTTTTTAAGCAAGTCCTGAGCATGAGAGTTTTGCACCACATCTGTTTGAGGACTAGAGGGGCGCTCAGCGTCAATCTCTTGTTTACTGGGAAGTTGTTTTACTGGTATACCAGTGATTTTTTTTTTTGATGTTTTTTTCATGTTGTCTTGAGCGTTTTTTTCACCGCTTTGATCTACGCGCTCATCATCTGTAGGGGTGCTAAGGTCGAGACTAGACTTAATATCTTCGTATGAAGCAACAACTGTTGCAGTGGTAGACTCTACCGCTTTTTTAGCCTCTCCAAGCCAAGGGGTAACAAGCTCAGGTTTTTGTTGGTACAGAACAAAGCCACCAATACCCAACAAAATACAAATACCTAAAGCCCAGGGCCATGCACTGCTTTTCTCTGGTTCAAAGTATTCATAGGCATCATAAGCAACGGTAAACCTTTCAACATCCTCCGTTAATGCGGGAATATGCGGGCGAGAAGCTCGAATCAGCGGGGGGTCATCTTTTTCAGCTTTAGCAATGCGGGCAGACCTCGGGGTTACTATTGTTGGCGCCCTTGTATGGATACTTTCAGAGCGTTTGCTGTTCGGACCATCACTGTTAAGCCCATTAACTTGGGTCCATTTGACTAAGCTCTCTAAGTCTTTAACGTTGAGTTCTTCAACATCTTCAATAAATTTAAGAGCAGATTGATAGCGATCATCAGGTTTTTTTGCCATCAAGGTATCGATAATGGGCTGAAGCTTTTCGTAGCCCTCCGGCAATAACGGAACCGGCTCGGTGATATGCTTTATCCCAATAGCAACCGCAGATTCGGCGTCGTAGGGAACATGGCCAGATAATAGCTGAAAAAAAACTATGCCTAAGCTGTATAAATCTGAACGAGGGTCTACGGGCTTACCTTTAGCCTGTTCTGGGCTCATATAATGTGGCGTGCCAATGGCCACCCCCGTTTGGGTCATACTTTTATCGGTTTTGGTCGCTTTTGCTATGCCGAAGTCCGTTAATACCGCCCGACCGTCAGCAGAATGAAACATAATGTTCTCAGGCTTGATATCCCTGTGAACATAGCCTTTTGACCCCGCATAAGCCAAGGCTCTTGCTATATCTTTAACGGCTGATATTTTTTGTTTGAGAGTGAGGTCTGCCCGTAAGAAACGCAAATCCTTGCCGTCGATATACTCCATAGAAAGGTAATAAATACCTTCATGCACACCCACATCATGGACGGTAACAATATTCGGATGAACAAGCTGGCTAACGATTTTTGCTTCCCGAAAAAATCGCTCACCAAAAGTGGGGTCTTCACTTAAGATTTTGGACATGACCTTTAAGGCCACCTTCCGCTCAAAAATCTCTTGCTCGGCCAAATAGACAGTCGCCATCCCCCCTTTTCCCAAGGTTCGGATTATTTTATAACCAGGAATTTCAACCGTCATTTACCAAATAAGCCTAGTGTTACGAATTCGTTACTTGAGTTGTATCGAGCCTTCAACAGATTCGATAACTTAGAACACTACACGACAAAATACCAGTGTATTAAGAATAGAGTTTAGTTGAAGTAAAAAAGATTATTTATGTAAGGCTTTCTTACGATGACGATAAGCACGTTTTTTACGCTTTTTTTGGCCGTTTTTTAACCACATATAGGTGCCTGTCGCCGCTATTATAGTAAACAGCAACGCCATAAAATCCATTACGTAAGGCCCTACCCGACCAAGGAACCTACCTGCATGTAAGTCAAGAACGAACCTCTCCCAAGAAAAACCACTTTCAAATGCAGTATTTAACAACATATTTTTTACTTCATCAGAAGTCGCTTCAAATATAACACTGTGTACATTTTTTGGTTTCTTATCTATTTGCTTCCATGACAACTCGTCTAAATTTCCGACGAAATACCTCCCACCACTCCCAAGACACAGACTATTTTCACACTGCATCACGTCAGATACGGGTGTGGGCAGCCCATCAAACTGCGAAACCTTTTCTATGAGCTGATAGTCAAAAGTATAAAGATAAAGCAACTGGCTGCAAGCAAAGACAAAGATCTGCTCAGTCTGTAATACAGCTAGCCCAACAAACCTATGATCACAGACAAACAGCTCCTTACCTTCTAGGTAGAGAGTTCGTCCAGCAGCCGTTAGCCAGAATTCACCGTGACGAAAGCTTTTGAACTCTGGAAGCGTTACTCCGTATAACGAAAGCAACGTCGGGGAAGCGATGCGTTTCTTGTCCAATCCAATTTGATGTGTATGGTTAAGAAGAACCCCTGTAAGGCTAAGAAAAACCAATACCAAAGCACTCATTATCCCTAGGCGTTTGTGCCATTTCCAAATCGATTTTTGCCAGTTACGTTTCGCCATCAACTTTGTAGGGAGTCAGAGAGTGTAAAAAAAGCGCCAGTGTAGCGACTTTTTTGCTTGCCCGCACGGAAAGAGTTGCACCAGTTATTCCATCTACCTTCTTTGACAAGGTCCATCGTTTCTTAGCTTTGACTAATTCGGCGCCACGAAACTGATCCGTAAAGAACTTGTGTTGTATTTCTCCACCGCGACTTTCTCTATAATCAAGAACGTTAATATCAAGCAACTTCCCTTCCTCAATAACCACTCCCATGGTGATTGGCTGCTCTTTACCAACTTCCTCTAGAATCCACAAAGTGCGATGATTCAACCCCCAATAACGAAGCCTTAACTGCACAAAAGAATAATTGAGGTACTCTGAAACCTGCAATTTTAATTTCTTGGTCAGCCATAATGTATTTTTTTTCGGGCGCTTATCTTCAATGGCAATGTCCTCAAATACATGAGAAATAAACCGAGTATAATCTTCTGCAACAGCACTATGAGAGCTGAAAAGCAAAGAAATTAAGAAACCAGCCAGAAAGCGAGTCATAAAAAAGTGCATTTTTACTAAAATTTTGGATGACATAAATTGGTAACACATACCTGAATAAACCCGGAAAGCCCTCTTCCCAGGTTGACTGAAACAATATTCAAACCACTTTTGCAGCAAAATTTAGAATGACCAACCAATACCTAGGTTAAACGAATCGCGGTTATCGCCACCCGTATTGTCCTCGTGAGCAGTTTGATAATCTGCTTTAAATACGACTTCATCTGTTAACCAGTAATTAACGCCTAGATCGTAGAAAATGCTTCTTTTATCATCGACTATTTCTGTATCGCCTGCTTCGTTATTAAAATTGCTGTAACGGAAAAAGAGCCCAAGATCATGGGTTACTTTAACGGAAGGCTCTAGATACCAACCATTTTGGACATTACGTTCACTGGCTTCCCAGGCTTCACCATCAATATCCCATTCAGCCCACAAAGCTTTTATCTCAAAAATACTCTTCTCATAGTTCGCATTCAAAACCGTCAGTATTGCAGAAACGCCCTCTTCAGAATCTTGAGCTTGCAGTACATCTTCCTGATACTGAAGCGTTGCAAAAAGGTTTAACCCTGGTACACCTGCGTACGATAAACGCCCAGTGTAAGCAAAATCATTTGCTGTCGCTTTAGCCGATTTCTGACGCCCACTGCGAACTTTCTCTCCACTTTCAAGCTTTAAGCCAGAATGAATGGAAACGTTATAACCAAAGCCTGGCGCAAGCTCGCCTTTAAACATAACCCCGGTCTCCCACCAGGTAGATGGAATGATGTTTTTCTCTACAAGGTTACGCTCTACACCGTAAAACGTGTTTGGCTCATGGGTTTCGTTTAAAAACCCAACGGGCACAAGAAACTGACCGGCAACGAAAGAGTGCCCTTTAGCATAGTCCCATTCAATAAAGGCTTGCTCCAATTCAACCTCTCCCGGTTTACCTTCACCTGCGAGGCTATGCTCAATTTCCAATTCGGAAAACATTCTTACTGTGTTGCTGTACTGATGCCCTACGAAAAGAACATACCTGTGTGCGTCAACTTGGCTGTCTTTACCACCGTTATAGTTGTTAAAGTGATGCTCTCCATAGCCTCCCAGTGTCGTCTTCTCCGCCCATGAAGCCGCTTTGGAACTAGATAACCCGCCCCCAGAGGCCACATTTTCAACCGCATCTGCCGTTGCTTCGACCTTTTCCTCGGTAATTTTTAGCGTTTCTTCTGTTTCAGATTGCCCTTTTTTCAAGCGTTCTATTTCAGCTTGCTGCTTTTTAATCGTTTCCCACATTTCATCTAACGTAGGCGCAGCGGAGGTGATTGCTGGTGCAAGAGCAATCGCTCCGGCAGCCAACAACATACTAAGTTTCTTCATTGAATTCCCCAATAAATAAAGTGTTATATACCCATAATGTGTTTAGGGACGCAACTTTAATCTAAATAGGAATCACTATCAAGTGTATTCACGTAAAGTAGCTCTCAAGGCCCTAAATCAAGACCATAAGTGCCTATAACGTATATCATCGCTCAATTAAAGCTCGCCATACTATCCCACAGAGCCACAGACTATGCCTCCCCACTACAGCCTCCCCAGCTTAACATCAGCTTTCACCCCAAAACACTAAGAGAGGGGCTTTAACAGTACATGTAGGAGAGTGGAGCGCGCTAACAGCTCTCCACTTCAACTCAAATACAAAAATCGTAAACCCACATTTGGCACCGCATCAAAATAATCTATCGAACACGGCATTGAATAATTCAAAAAATAGCCCCATTAAAACGACAAAAAAACTTATTTAGATTATGTTAATACCAAATTTATTTTTCTCAAACCAAGAGGTTCGTCACCCATAATTAAATCCATTCGCTTTAAGATAAAAATAACGGCATCAAACTCTCTTTGCGCCGCTAATTTAATCAAATAAACTATTATTCGTTTAAAACACATTTAAAAATTAATAAATTTATTATTCATTGTTTTTATTATTTATTAATAATAAAAACATATTTTTCTTTTATTAAGTCCTTTTTGATCGGTATACTATAAGAAATTGATACATGTGTTTTCAGACAATGTTAATTTCATATATAACCCAACAAAGCGAGACTCCGGTTCGAAATGAAACAACTTAGAATCCATGATTTCAAGCGGCTAAACGCAACACTTCAAGATTGGAAAAATTGGAGAATTGAAAGCACCCGTCCTCCTGAAGTAATAAAACCAATATACGGAGAACTTTCTTGCCACAATTTTTTAATAAAATGTGGGACTCATAAGATAGTCGCTAGACTTAATAACCCCCTTTCAACCCAATTAGGAATTTGTCGAAACACTGAAATAAAAATTCTTAAAGCTATAAAGAACAAAAAAATTGGAAATGAGTTCATATACTGGTTTCAACCAGGTGATGTTTCTTTATTCAAATATGTTGAGGGTGATGCATGGACAGAAAAAGAATTGAGAAACAACTTTAGTCTTCTAGAAAATGTCGTCCGGCAGTATCAATCCACAGACATTGAGTTACCACATATTCGATACGATCAATACCTTTCCAGTTCTTGGCTACGGCTAGCAAAAAAACACCCAGAAACTTGCCAAAACATGTCCTTAGAATGGAAAAGATTTTATTCTAGGCTCGTTAGCTTTTGTCGTAAAAACCAAGAGTTAACACTTTGCCACCATAACCTAATAGCAAAACATATTATTCAATCTGAACAAGGAATCAAAATTATTAATTGGGAACATGCAGGTTTGGGTCATCCTGCATTAGATTTTATTTACGTAGGCATAGAACCAGAAAACAAATACCAAGACACGGAATTTATTCGGGAAATAATTCGCTGGATGAATACTCTTTGGCGGTACTTAAATAATTCACAAGCCTTAGCAACAACATAAAGAGCCACAGTATAAGCTTGGTGACTCTACGTCAAAAGTCACATTGATCTTGCAAGGGCTGCAGCCATTCACTGTGAAAACAACCTCGCACACGCTGGATTACGCAGAACCTCTATAGAGGTATTAAGAGCCCCTAAAAGATATACGGAGCCTCACTTAAACTCACCATATTACAAATAGAAAAGCCTTATTCTGTTTAGGGCTTTATATTCCACTTCCACAATCACAGCTCTTCATCAGTGGCGGCTGTATCTACAAGCGGCTTTAACTGACCATTTTCATGCATTTCCGTGATAATGTCGCAACCACCTACCAGCTCTCCTTTTACCCATAATTGTGGAAAAGTAGGCCAATTAGCATATTTGGGAAGTTCCGAACGAATATCTGGATTACTCAAAATATCCACATAGGCAAAACGTTTACCGCACTCCATTAACGCTTGAGAAGCGCGCATAGAAAATCCGCACTGAGGTGCATTTGGCGACCCTTTCATATATAAAATAATGGAGTTTTCTTCAATTTGCTGTTTGATGGTATCGATGATATCCACGTTGAAACGACCTCTTCATAAAACTTTACGGGCCTTTGTCGCCCCTGAAACTTGCTGCAAATGTGCAAAGAGCGGCGATTGTACATCATATCAACTTCATCTGTGTAAAAAAGCAAGAACCTATTGGCTAAAAAAACCGCACAACCAATCAGCAAAAAAAACCTCCACTTCATACATCTAAACTCCTTTATCAGTCCCTTGGACATCTACAATACTTCCTTATAGAATATCTGTTTGACTAGGCAGCAAATCGCTGCCTGTTTTGTTTTTGGGAGCACATAAATGGCGGTTACGTCCCTAATGAATACATACGGCAATAGGTCTACCACACTGGTTAAAGGCGAAGGCATTTACGTCTGGGACGATAAAGGCAATCGCTATTTGGATGCAATTTCTGGGATTGCTGTATGCGGCTTAGGCTATAGCCACCCTGCCGTCACCCAAGCCATATGTGAACAAGCCAGTACATTGGTACACTGCTCAAACCTATATCTTATCGAACCCCAACTTAAGCTAGGTGATGCGCTAACTCAAATATCGGGTTTGGATAAAGTCTTTTTTTCAAATTCAGGGGCTGAAGCCAATGAGGCTGCCATAAAGATCGCTCGTAAATATGGCCACAATAAAGGCATTGCCGCTCCTGAAATTATTACAACAGAAAAAAGTTTTCATGGCCGAACCCTAGCAACGCTTTCAGCGACAGGAAACCCAAAGATAAAAGAAGGTTTTGCCCCTCTCGTTGCAGGTTTTAAGCACGCTGCATACGACAATATTGAATCCATCGAAGCTTCAGCGAATAACAATACTGTCGCAGTTATGGTCGAGCCTATACAAGGCGAAGGCGGCGTCAATACGCCTGATAAGAACTACTTAAAAGCCCTGAGAGAACTCTGCGATAAAAATGACTGGCTTCTTATATTGGATGAAATCCAAACAGGTAATGGCCGCACAGGAACTTACTTTGCCTATCAGCAGTTCGGTATACAACCGGATGTCTTAACCACGGCTAAGGGTTTGGGAAATGGAGTCCCCATAGGCGCTTGCCTGACAGGCCCTAAAGCATCAAATATTTTGCAGCCGGGCAACCACGGCTCAACCTTTGGTGGCAATCCTTTAGCCTGTAGTGCTGGACTCGCCGTTGTACATGAAATCAACTCACCAGAGTTTTTATCTCAGGTTCAACAGCGCAGTCAACAACTTTTTAACTGCATTAACGAACAATTATCCACCCATTCAAAGTTCGTAAGAGTCAAAGGTCTCGGCCTAATGATTGGCATAGAGCTAAATCAAAATTGCACCGATTTAGTCGAGAAAGGCAAAACCTTAGGTATTCTCATTAACGTTACTGCAGAAAATACAATTCGACTGCTGCCTCCTTTAATTATCAGCGAGGAACAGGTCGAAGAATTGGTTTCAACATTAGTGCAGCTCATTAATCAGCTGTAAAGAAAATTGAGATAAATAGCAAAAGAAGGCATTTTTGCCATGACGACTAGGCATTTTTTAACACTGTTAGATCTAGATTATGATGAATTAAACCACATCATCTCAGAAGCTATTCGCCTTAAAGCACTGCGAAATAAAGGCGAAATATTTGAACCTCTCAAAAACCAAACCCTAGGTATGATTTTTGAAAAATCCTCTACTCGAACCCGCGTTTCCTTTGAAGCGGGCATGACGCAATTGGGGGGCAGTGCTGTTTTTCTCTCCCCAAGAGACACTCAATTAGGTCGAGGAGAGCCCATCAAAGATTCCGCAAGGGTTCTATCCCGAATGGTCGATATGATTATGATCCGAACATTCGAACATTCAAAAATAGAGCTTTTTGCGGCAAATTCAAACGTTCCTGTTATTAATGCATTAACTGACGATTTCCACCCCTGCCAGCTCTTGGCTGACATCCAGACTTATACGGAACACAGAGGCTCACCCCAAGGGAAAGTGGTTGCTTGGGTAGGAGATGGAAATAATATGTGCCACTCCTATATTAACGCGGCAAGACTGTGTGACTTTGAATTGCGCATAGCCTGCCCTGAAGGTTTTGAGCCCTCTTCAGCATTAGTTGAAGCCAACAAAGGCCGAGTGAAAATTGTTAGATCACCCCAAGAAGCAGTATCTGGCGCAGACTGGATTGTCACGGATGTTTGGGCGAGTATGGGGCAAGAACAGGAACAAAAAGAAAGAGAAGCTAAGTTTGCGCAATTTCAGGTTAACCACGAATTAATGGACCATGCACACAGCGATGCTTTATTCATGCACTGCTTACCCGCCCATCGAGATGAGGAAGTCAGTACAGAGTTGATAGAAGACGAAAAATATTCGGTTGTATGGGACGAAGCTGAAAATAGGCTCCACGCCCAGAAAGCGCTGATGCTTTTCCTTTCACAGCATTAACCCCCCAAAGGTGCTTTAACCTAGGGCCTGTTGACACTAATTCAATTGTCACTGCCTGAGCTATTTTTTATCCAGCAAGGCAGAAGGAGCGAAGTTTAGCCAGCCTAAATGAGCGACTGATAACGTAGCTGGGTGAAAAATAGCTCTGGCCCGAAGGGTTGTGTCTGAAAAAACGCCACTTGTCGTTACTCATCGTTTATTTAGGCTGGCTAAACTTCTCTCTTCGTGCCTAAATTGGCGATTTTTCAGTCACAACAGTGATAATTGAATTAGTGTCAACAGGCCCTAGAACCCGCAGTTGAAGCACCACCTTTTGGATAACTGACCTTTTATCAACAGCCTATCTCGCTAATTCATTTGCAAGTATGATCTTCGAGCTGCTTACAAATATACATTCTGACGAAGATATAAAAACATAAACGCCGAAGTTCATACTAAAGTGGCTATAAGAATTGGCACTCTAAATAAAAAAATATTATAAATTTGTGTCATTAAAGTTTCAATTTCAGAAACCGATTAATATAAAGCCCTCACAGGTTAGTAACCACTCCACTCACCCTATACTCACACTTTATCCACAAGAAATCACCTATTTACAGAACTTGAAAAAAGCCTACAAACGCATTATCTTGTATGAAATACAAAAACGACCCCAACATATGGTGTTTGGAAGGTTTTTCACGCTCAGCAAGTTTTGAGTTGATTTTGGCTGAAAAAAACTTAAAAAAACAAGTAAAACCAAATAAAACAAAGCCTTAACACCAAAAGTTCTAGCAGTTACAAAAGTAACTCAATTTAAGTAAGCGAATAACGGTACACACGATACGCTCAAGTATTGAGCACAACACCTTATATCATACGAATAACCGGCTCAAGCCGACACCAAAATTAAACCAAGCAATTATTTTTCGCCCAGGAGCACACGGAATATATGCATACTTCAGACACAGAACGAGGCAATCCAACTCAAACGAGTTCACCCCTTTCCAAGGAGGTATCAGAACTCTCTTCAACGAGTTCAGTCGCTGCTACCGCTCCTGGTCAGCTTCGGGTTATTAAAAGGAACGGTAAAGTTGTCCCCTATACAGATGACAAAATCGCCGTAGCCGTTACCAAAGCATTCCTTGCTGTAGAGGGTGGGGCCGCTGCCGCATCGACTAGAATCCACGAAATAGTCGCCAATATTACACACCAAATCTCTGCCACATTTAAGCGCCGTATGCCCTCTGGTGGAACGATTCATATTGAAGAAATTCAAGACCAAGTTGAATTAACCTTAATGCGTAATGGCGAACACAAAATCGCCAGAGATTACGTACTCTATCGTGAGGAACGTTCGCGTCTTAGAGCTGAAAGCAACAAACAAGCGGACACCGAAAGTACGGCTCAGTATCCAAACATCAATGTGGTCGACGCCAATGGAAATAAAAAGCCATTAGATATTCAACGCATTCAAACTGTTGTTGGTGAAGCTTGCGAAGGTCTAAAAGATGTCGATCCAACAACCATTCTTGATGAAACAATGCGTAACCTCTACGACGGGGTATCGCTTGAAGATGTCAATATCTCTCTGGTCATGTCGGCTCGCACTCTTGTTGAAAAAGAACCCAATTACAGTTTCGCAACGTCGCGTCTTTTATTGGATAAACTTCGCACAGAAGCCTTAAGTTTCTTAAACGTTGCCGAATCAGCGACCCAAGCAGAAATGGCGGAATATTATCCAAAAGCGCTTCCTGCCTACCTTAAAAAAGGTGTGGAGTTGGATCTAATCTCTTCAGAGTTATTAAATTTCGATATTGAAAAGCTGAGCAACGCCATTCTACCGGAACGAGACCTGCAATTTACTTACTTAGGTCTTCAAACTCTTTATGACCGTTACATTATCCACAGCAATGATATTCGATTTGAGTTGCCACAAATATTCTTCATGCGTGTGGCTATGGGGCTTTCTATTCATGAAGAAGATCGAAACGAAAAAGCTATAGAGTTTTATCGTTTGCTATCGTCATTCGATTATATGAGTTCCACACCAACATTGTTTAACTCCGGCACATTGCGTCCACAATTATCATCTTGCTATTTAACATCCATTCCAGATGACCTACATGGCATATATGGCGCAATACAAGATAATGCAATGCTCTCAAAGTGGGCAGGTGGCTTGGGTAACGACTGGACCCCTGTTCGCTCTCTCGGCGCCTATATAAAAGGCACCAACGGAAAATCTCAGGGTGTTGTTCCTTTCCTAAAAGTAGCTAACGATACAGCCGTTGCCGTTAACCAAGGTGGAAAACGTAAGGGAGCTGTTTGTGCCTACCTCGAAACTTGGCATTTAGATATCGAGGAATTTGTTGAGCTTCGAAAAAATACTGGCGATGACCGACGTCGAACTCACGATATGAATACCGCAAACTGGGTTCCAGATTTATTTATGAAGCGTGTATTTGAAGATAAAGAATGGACTCTATTTACGCCAAACGACGTACCCAACTTACACGATATCTTTGGCAAGCAATTTGAGGCTCTCTACGAAGAATATGAGCGCAAAGCGGCCTCAGGCGAAATAAAACTCTTCAAAAAAGTACGTGCAGTAGAACTTTGGCGGAAAATGCTCGGCATGTTATTTGAAACAGGTCATCCTTGGATAACATTTAAAGACACCTGTAACATCCGTAGCCCACAACAGCATGTTGGCGTGATTCACTCATCAAATTTATGTACTGAAATTACACTCAATACAAAACCGAATGAAGAAATCGCAGTATGTAACCTAGGTTCTATTAACCTTGCTCAACATATAATTAACGGAAAACTAGACCAAGAAAAACTACAAAAAACAGTCAAAACAGCAATTCGTATGCTCGATAATGTTATCGACATAAACTATTACGCCGTTCCAGCCGCTCGCGCATCGAATATGTGCCACCGCCCTGTTGGACTTGGCCTAATGGGTTTTCAAGACGCTCTTTACGAGTTGCGCCTCCCCTACTCCAGCGAAGAAGCAGTAGAGTTTGCTGATCGCTCAATGGAGGCCATTAGCTACTATGCCATCTCGGCCTCCAGCGAATTGGCAAAAGAACGCGGAAGTTACTCCACGTTTGAAGGTTCGCTTTGGAGCAAAGGTACTCTGCCTATCGATTCCATTAAATTAGTGGAACAAAATCGCGGTTCAAACTTTATCGAAATGGATAAATCCACAACATTAGATTGGGATAGTTTACGTACACAAGTTCAAGCGAACGGAATGCGAAATTCCAATGTGATGGCCATTGCTCCAACGGCAACCATTGCTAATATCACTGGCGTATCACAATCCATCGAACCGACTTATCAGAATTTATACGTAAAATCGAACCTTTCCGGCGAATTTACGGTTGTTAACCCCTACCTTGTTCACGATTTAAAAGACCGAGGACTATGGGATAGTGTGATGGTAAACGACCTAAAATATTACGAAGGGTCATTGCAAAAAATTGATCGTATACCAGCAGATTTAAAAACGCTTTACTCAACCGCATTTGAAGTTGAGCCGCGCTGGATAGTTGATGCCGCCAGTCGAAGACAGAAATGGATCGATCAAGCACAAAGCCTGAACTTATATATTTCTGATGCCAACGGTAAAAAGTTGGATATTACCTACAGAATGGCTTGGTATCGAGGATTAAAAACCACCTATTACTTACGCGCACTGGCTGCAACCACAACGGAAAAGTCCACTATTGATACTGGAGTGCTCAATGCAGTTTCTGCAAGCGCCACAAATAGCTCAAGTGAGACGGCATCCTCTCCAGTAGATGTGCCTAAAGCCTGCTCGCTAGATGACCCAGATTGCGAAGCTTGCCAATAAGAACATTGAAACAATTGGTCAAGGGGGGAGAAAGTCTGAGGGTGGGACCGGAATAAAGTACCGGCCCCACCTCAGGCTTTTTACCACAAACTAGAGAATGATTTTTTCTATTTAATTTGATAATTAATTCTCGAACCAAACATTACAAATAAATAACAGTAAGCTAAGGAATTGAATATGCTGAGTTGGAATGACTACGAAGAATCAGCCGCTCCAGTGCCCGGTGACCCTATAAAAATACCAGAGCCTCACAAAGCTGAAGCCGTTGTGCCTGAAACTCCCGCTCAGGAAATACTTGGCGCAACTCCCACTCCAATGATGGCAGAGCAACACACTGCGCCAGAAGAAATAGAATACCCAACAGACGAAATTACACTGGACGTTGATGCAGTCAAAAAAGCACAAAAAGCAGTAGAGGGCATCGACTCTGCTCCAGGTTTAGAAGAACTGGAAATGGGGGCTCAACGAATTGAAGTTGACGATAAACGCATGATCAATTGTCGTGCAGACTTAAATCAACTGGTACCTTTTAAATATGAATGGGCCTGGCAAAAATACTTAGATGGTTGCGCAAACCACTGGATGCCCCAGGAAGTCAACATGACAGCGGACATTGCACTATGGAAAAGTGCGGAGGGCTTAACCGACGACGAGCGAACAATAGTAGAACGCTCTCTCGGATATTTCTCTACAGCAGATTCTCTAGTAGCAAACAATTTAGTACTGGCCGTTTATCGCCATATTACCAACCCTGAAGCACGTCAATATTTGTTGCGACAAGCATTCGAAGAAGCCATCCACACTCACGCTTATCAATACTGTATCGAGTCTCTGGGTATGGACGAAGGTGAAGTATTTAATATGTATCGTGAAGTTCCATCGGTCGCCAAAAAAGCCGCCTGGAGCATTGATCATACCCAAGGCATTGGAAACCCGAATTTCAAAACAGGAACAACTGAAACCGACCAAGAGTTACTGAGAAACTTAATCGGCTTTTACGCGGTGACTGAAGGTATTTTCTTCTACTGTGGTTTTACGCAAATCCTCTCCATGGGTAGACGAAACAAAATGACAGGTGTTGCAGAGCAATTCCAATATATTTTGCGCGACGAGTCTATGCATTTGAATTTTGGTATTGATGTGATCAACCAAATCAAATTAGAAAACCCTCACCTGTGGACTGAAAGCTTCCAAGAAGAAGTAAAACAAATGGTCTTGGAAGGCACCGAGCTAGAAATAGCCTACGCCCGCGATACCATGCCAAGAGGCGTTTTGGGAATGAACGCAGCAATGATGGAAGAATATTTACATTTCATCGCAAATCGCCGCTTAGCTCAACTAGGACTCAACGAAGTCTATGCTGGGGCTCAAAACCCCTTCCCATGGATGAGCGAAATCATGGATCTGAGAAAAGAAAAAAACTTCTTTGAGACACGTGTCATTGAATATCAGACAGGTGGCGCGTTAAGCTGGTAGAGGATTTTGGCGAAACCAATAAGCCTTATGTCTAGGAGTCGAGCGGCTCCTAAAAATTAAAAAAGGCATACGCAATACCCACTTAGGAGGGGTAATAACAATGAGTCATAAAGAAAAAACGCAAGAACCTATTACCAACTCCGCAGCGGAGTTGGTAGATGCACTCCAAAAACTCAATCAATCTATAAGTGCGTTAAGCGCCTCGCTCATGCAAGTAAGAAGCGAAATAGAAACCAGGCAGGAGACATTACTGGAATTCGATATGGCCCTTATTGAAGAAATTTACCCTCCAGAAACTGTTCACTAAAAAGCAACAGAAGGCAAAAAAAGCCATGCAAGCAATACAAGAGGATGTTAGCTGTTTAGCGGAAAATCGTTCTTTCACTCAAAAAGTGATGAACGAAGCCCAAAGTATTTCGTCCCAGAAAAAAGTTCGAAAAATCATTCGCCACCTACGTGATGATTTAAAACGTATTTTTCCAAACGAAGTAATGCCAAGCTCATGGATGATTCGTTGCCTAGTCTCTAGCTGCTATAATGAAAGCATAGAACAAGCTGAGTGGGATAAATCTGTTATGGCTCTACTGAAAGCCATTATCCAGCATACTTCCACTGCCTATGGAATTAGTAGTGTTTTCTACGAGGACGATGGCGTCGCTCCATTATTCCCAAACAAAGAGCTATTTGGCCCACAACACGCCCATAACTTTGCACTTCGCGCACAAAAATATTTGAGCGTGCAGCTAGGTAACCAGAAAGAACAAAAGTAACTCTCTCCGACCCAAATTTACTTTCCATTCCCTCAAACTCGCTCCTTTGGGTTTCCATTCGCATTCTTTAAACGCTCTCCTATACTTGATACAAAGACCTCTTAGGTATGAATTTAAAGCTTTGGGTAGTCACATTAACTCTTTTAAACTAAATGACAAAAGTACTCGTAGTCGATGATGTAGAAGATAACATTGTTTTGCTTTCTTTTGAGTTGGAAGACGATGGATTCGAAGTGGTGTCTGCATCCAATGGGCTTGACTGCCTAGAACTCTCGACCGAGTCCCTTCCAGACATCATACTATTAGATATTCGAATGCCTGGAATTGATGGTATCGAAACATTGAAACGCCTGAAAATATCAGAAAGAACCTGTAAAATCCCTGTAGTCATGGTGTCAGCTTCCAACGAAGACGAAAGTGTCGTTAAAGCACTGGATCTTGGAGCACACGATTTTGTCAGTAAGCCAATTGTCTACTCCGTACTCTCAGCCCGAATGAGGTCTGCACTGCGATTAGTGCAAGCCAAAAAAGAGCTGGAGAAAGTCAATCAAGAACTAGAGCGCCTAGCCAGCCAAGACCCCCTTACAGACGTATACAACAGGCGCCATTTTTACTCCTTATCAGAAGCAGAATTCGCTAAAGCAAACCGCCACAACCACCCGTTATCAATACTTATGATAGATGTTGACATGTTTAAAATGGTCAATGATACATACGGGCACCCCGCTGGAGATCAAGCCTTGCGAAGCCTATCCGAGTGCTGTAGAGAAGCTAAACGAAGTTCCGATGTTTTGGGCCGTATAGGTGGAGAAGAGTTCGCTTTAACCTGTCCAAACACTAACCTAGAGGGTGCCTTAAACTTAGCAGAGCGAATAAGGCAAGGCTGTGAAAAACAAGTTATACGCTCCAATGGCAGTTCATTTTGCATAACACTCAGTATTGGCGTAACCGAATACAGCGACTCAGACACTCACTTAGACCAAACACTTCAACGCGCAGACCACTTACTCTACGAAGCCAAAAAACAGGGCCGTAACTGCTCAGTTGCGGCTCTCGTCTCCCCCTAACTTACATAGGCATTATGGCATTTCAGGCATTCTCTATAGTCAATGTCTCACACACTCATATCACCATCTCCCCTATTCTCAAACACTCAAAATCAGCACAATACTCATCAACAAGGAAGCACACAGGGAACGTAATTCGGCCAGGCAAGGTCAAGGGAAGCGCTTTAACAAGTTTTAATGAAGGTAACCCAGGAAGGGTCAACCGGAAAAAGGAAGCTTGGAAGCACTTCAACGGAAGACAACCCAGGAAGGGTTAATCGGAAAAAGGAAAGCTTGGAAGCACTTCAACGGAAGACGACCCAGGAAGGGTTAATCGGAAAAAGGAAAGCTTGGAAGCACTTCAACGGAAGACGACCCAGGAAGGGTTAATCGGAAAAAGGAAAGCTTGGAAGCACTTCAACGGAAGACGACCCAGGAAGGGTTAATCGAATAAAGGAAAGCTTGGAAGCACTTCAACGGAAGACAACCCAGGAAGGGTTAATCGGAAAAAGGAAGCTTGGAAGCACTTCAGTGGAAGACGACCCAGGAAGGGTTAATCGGAAAAAGGAAAGCTTGGAAGCACTTCAGTGGAAGACGACCCAGGAAGGGTTAATCGGAAAAAGGAAGCTTGGAAGCACTTCAACGGAAGACAACCCAGGAAGGGTTAATCGGAAAAAGGAAAGCTTGGAAGCACTTCAGTGGAAGACGACCCAGGAAGGGTTAATCGGAAAAAGGAAGCTTGGAAGCACTTCAACGGAAGACAACCCAGGAAGGGTTAATCGGAAAAAGGAAAGCTTGGAAGCACTTCAGTGGAAGACGACCCAGGAAGGGTTAATCGGAAAAAGGAAGCTTGGAAGCACTTCAACGGAAGACAACCCAGGAAGGGTTAATCGGAAAAAGGAAAGCTTGGAAGCACTTCAGTGGAAGACGACCCAGGAAGGGTTAATCGGAAAAAGGAAGCTTGGAAGCACTTCAACGGAAGACAACCCAGGAAGGGTTAATCGGAAAAAGGAAAGCTTGGAAGCACATAAGGACAAAGGACGGTCAAAGGAATTGTAAAGCGATGTTATATACACTTGAAAGTAGGATAAGGACGAAAAGGAAGGCATGGAGGCACATGAACGCCAAAGTTGAATCAAGGAAACAAAACTGTACAGGACGTACAATAAAAAGCGGGTTGTATGAATACTGCTAACCAGGAAGGCAAGCTATTCTATTCAACCCCTTTCCTTTTCCCCAACCACCACACCAAATTTTTCACACTGAATAATACCGTCCTAAGCGTTAGTAGCTTAACCTCGATGTTTAGTTTTAAAGCTAATTCAACCGTATCGCTTGATCGCGTTTATGCTCAGGAATAGCAGTATCATCCGTAAATTGAGAGACTCCCTCATCGTCAACCCATTGATATATTGGACGGTCTGGTTTTTCAGGTATTAAAGGTACGGATTGTTGTTCTGTCGTCTGCTGAAAAGATGAAAAATCATAATTTTCTATTTCTGGGTGGTCATCCAATACAATATTTACAAGTTGATGAATTTTAGTATTCATCATCAAAGCAGACATATTTTGTTCCTGCACCATTTTTTGTATTTCTGGGTCACTCAAAATCGCTCGTACCTGCTGGTCATCCTTTAAAAAATGCATCCGTCGCCAAACCATTGAAATCTTTTCGGCCATAAATTCGTCCGAATTTTCGTCAGAGCCATCACCTAAAGCAACCTGCATATCTGTTGCGTATGGCTGAGCCATCATATTTTTAAACGTGGGTAATTGCGCAAGAGACGCAAAATCCTGGTTCACCATATGGCGCTGCGCAGAAGGGTCGTTAATTAACGTTTTCAGCTCCTTAGACGAAAAAAAAGTTTGAGCACTTTTAATTGTTTCCGTGGGGCGACTCGCCAAAAGAGTTATAATTTCCGTTTGCTCCTCATTTTTTCCAAGTAGCTTTGCCCCCATTTTTACACCTACCTCTATAAATTCAGCAGCAACATTAGAAACCGGCCCTACTTCCCTTTTGGGAGTAGTTACCGCAACACCTTCACGTGCTGGCACAAAAGAATCTCTAGAATCGAGCAAAAACTCGATAAACCATACACCAATAAGCCCCGTCAACACTCCTATTCCACCACCTAAAAGTGCTCCCCAAGGGGAATCACCAGAGGTTTTATTTCTCACTGAGGGAATCAATAAAGGAAGCAAAAAAGACACACCAATATAAACACTAAAAAACAAGACAGGAAGTACAATAAGAGAAGCCAAGATGACACTAAACCCCAGAGACTCCAGCATAGCAATCAGAGGCTGGCTTCCCCAAAAGCAAGCAGCATAAGCGGACAATAACCCTAATATGCCAAAAAGAGTAACCAAAAAGCCACGTTTATAACCGCGAAAAATACTGACCGCAACCCAAACAGCAAATATCGAAGTAATAATAAGGTTTACCAAAACAGTCTCTCCTACTTTTTTTAGTCACCATAAGCCTGAGCCTCACATTCAAGACCATAGCTATTTTCTTTCCCCGCCCGAACAAACTCAGGCGTCACTCAATAATAAGTTAGGCAAATATTCTCTAATTTGGCCACAGATAGTGTCCATTTTGAGATATAATTTGCGACCTTTTTAACCAGTTCATAGAAAGCTCTATTGTAAGTTCATACAGCTTCGATTAGTTCAAATATAGAATACGGAATCTCTCCTATGCTAGATGCGGGTTCACCCAAACCTCCTGTTGCCTTAAAAAATAGTCAACAAAGTGAATTTATTGGCCGACATATCGGCCCCAACTCCAAACAGATAAATACCATGCTCAGCCAACTGGGCTATGCCAGTGTGGACGAACTGATAAGCGCGACATTGCCGGAAAGTATTCGCAACGAAACAACCGCCGAATTAACAGAGCCACAAACAGAATACCAAGCACTTGCAGAATTAAAAAAAATCTCTGAAAAGAATTTACACTATACGTGCTATCTAGGACAAGGTTACCATCCCACTTACGTCCCGCCAGTTATTCTTCGCAATGTACTTGAAAATCCTGGATGGTACACCGCCTATACCCCCTATCAACCAGAGATTGCACAGGGCCGCCTAGAAGGGCTGCTGAACTTTCAGCAAATGATTACTGAGCTTACCGGCATGGATATGGCCAATGCCTCAATGCTTGACGAAGCTACGGCGGCGGCTGAAGCCATGGCAATGGCGAAACGTGTGGCTCGCAAAAACAAATCTAACTCTTTCTTTGTGGACGAACAGTGCCACCCACAAACACTCGCCGTTATTCAAACACGGGCGGAGTACTTCGAATTTGATATTATTATCGGCAACCCGCTTGACGACCTAGATAATCAGGGTATTTTTGGTGCCCTCATACAATACCCAGGCACCAATGGACAAGTGCCCAAACTCAATATCATTATCGAAAAGATTCACAGTAAAAATGCTTTATCCATAGTCGCAGCAGACATTATGAGCCTCGTTCTTCTAAACTCTCCAGGCCAATTCGGCGCAGATATTGTAGTCGGCTCGAATCAGAGATTTGGCATCCCTATGGGGTTTGGCGGCCCACACGCTGGATTTTTTGCATTTAACGAAAAACACAAACGCTCCACTCCGGGACGGATAATTGGTGTTTCGGTGGATAAGCGGGGCAAGCCAGCCTTACGTATGGCCATGCAAACTCGTGAGCAGCATATCCGACGGGAAAAAGCCAATTCCAATATATGCACATCTCAAGTATTACTCGCAATAATGAGCGCCTTCTACGCCATGTATCATGGCAGTGAAGGTATATTATATATTGCCCAGAGGATACACCTGCGAACAAAAACACTCTCATTGGGTTTAGACGAATTAGGCTACGTACAAACCAACTCAATATACTTCGATACCCTCTGCGTCGAGGTAAAGAATAACCAATCCAAAATATATCAACGTGCAATTGATCAGGGTATCAACCTGCGAAAGGTCGGTGATTCTCACTTGGCAATAAGCACCAGCGAATGTACTACCGAAGTGGATATAGAAACCTTACTCACGGTTTTTTCTTTAGGCTCAGATATTTCCGATATACATACTCTTGAAGAAAAAGCCCATAGTTCTACCGTTCTTTCCACCGAAAGTTGCCGAAAGACTCCCGCCCTTCAGCACGCTATTTTTGAACAATATCATTCAGAAACCGAAATGCTGCGGTATCTAAAAAGGCTCGAATCGAGAGACATTGCATTAAATCACTCGATGATACCGCTGGGTTCCTGCACAATGAAACTAAACGCAACAGCGGAGATGATACCTGTTACTTGGCCAGAATTTGGCAATATGCACCCCTTTGCACCTTTAAACCAAGCAAAAGGCTATCACCAATTGTTTTCTCAATTGGAAAACATGCTAAAAGCCTGCACAGGATACGACGCTATAAGCTTACAACCTAATGCCGGTTCACAAGGAGAATACGCAGGTCTCGTTGCCATAAATAAATACTTTGCAAGCAAAGGTGAAGAACAAAGAAAAATTTGCTTAATTCCATCCTCGGCCCACGGAACCAATCCAGCATCAGCACAAATGGCGGGAATGCAGGTTGTTGTTACAAAATGCGATGAGAATGGAAACGTCGATCTCACCGATTTAAAAAGTAAGGTCAATACATATAAAAATACAATTGCCGCACTGATGGTAACCTACCCTTCCACACACGGTGTTTATGAAGAACATATTGTTGAGGTCTGCTCACTCATTCACTCCATAGGCGGTCAAGTATATATTGATGGCGCCAATATGAATGCGCTAGTTGGGTTAGCATCTCCAGGAAAATTTGGGGGGGATGTTTCCCATTTAAACCTCCATAAAACCTTTTGTATTCCCCACGGTGGAGGAGGTCCAGGAATGGGACCCATCGGAGTAAAAAGCCACCTTGCACCTTTTTTACCCAGCCATCCACTTCAGGAAATATCAGGTACAAATAAAAGTAACGGCACTATTTCGGCTGCCCCATGGGGCTCAGCAAGCATTCTTCCGATAAGTTGGATGTACATCCGTATGATGGGAGCTAAAGGAATCAAAAAAGCAACGGAAATAGCTATATTAAATGCAAACTACGTCGCTCACCGCTTACAGAATTATTTTCCTATTTTATACACAGGCAAAAATAATCGAGTAGCACACGAATGCCTACTTGATTTAAGACCAATAAAAGAACGAAGCGGTATCTCAGAAGAGGATATTGCAAAACGCCTAATGGATTATGGTTTTCATGCTCCAACCATGTCGTTTCCAGTAGCGGGTACCTTAATGATTGAACCTACAGAATCAGAATCTCAACCAGAACTAGACAGGTTCTGCGACGCAATGATTAAAATAGCAAAAGAAATCCAGCAAGTGGAACACGGAACATTTCCACAAGACAACAATCCTCTGGTTCACGCACCTCACACGTTGGATGATATTCTAGATACCGATTGGCAACGCCCCTACAGTAAAGAAGTAGCCTGTCGTCCACTTGCATTCTTGAAAGAGCATAAAGCGTGGCCCTTCGTAAACCGAATAGATAATGTTTATGGAGATAGAAACCTTATTTGTTCGTGCCCAAGTGTAGAAAGCTACGAAGAATAGCGCTCACAAAACGAGGGCGTTCAAAAACCTGCGTCAGCATTGCCCCCTTCATTTTTGAGTCCGCAGTATCAGATAATGAGTTTGAGGACTATTGCATTCCGAGGTCAGAAGCACCTGCCAAACGTAAAACACGTTATCGATATCAGTGCCCCAAGTGCCGAGATAAAATATATGGCCGACTAGGTTTGGATATTCGGTGCAACGACTATTTTTGTGATTATGATTCTAGTGACGAGTATGCAATAGAATAATCTATCAACGTTGTTAAGCTCGTATACCCTCCCCTTAGCGCAATCTTACAAATTCATTACCTTCCCATAGATGTCTCGTTCAAATGCCATGCCCTCTTCATTTGTCGGGTCTCCAGGCACTGGATTATCGACGCCGTCTTGAGCATCGGCCCAATGAGTTAATTCATGTAACAACGTCACGCCGGCAACACTCACTTTTTGCCCCGTTTTTGTGGCTCTAATGTCTTTCCCAGACCAAACAATGTTACCAATTTTTCGTCTATCTCAAGCTCTTGGGCACCCCAAACACGATAACATCCATACGCCTTTTGTCCGGCGCACGACAAATTTTTAACGATCTTAACGGACGGGCCGAAACCCCATACGAGACTAGACTTAATTTTCTGGAGCTTCGTTGCGCCAGAATATTTCTTTATGGTATTCACTATGACTGGTACGTTCGCTAGTTTTGGCATTTCTTGCTTAATGTACGCTGCAAATTTTGGAAAACGCTTGGCATCAACTGCACTTAATTTCATGATTCGTCCTTTAGTTCTTTTGAATCCCTCACCGGGAACGTTTCTATAGCTTTTCTGAGTGTGTCGACAGCAATCGCTTCCAAATTGATTGGGTTCAATTCCGTAGGTATGTGCAAATAGACATTAAACTTTTCGATCAACGGTTTGGATGTCGTCAGCGGTACATACCCCATAATGGGAACCACAGGAACAAAAGAATTATCGTCTGAATCAGCGTACAGAATCTGCCAGGCAGACAGAACACCATAAGTAAGGGTTATTGCACTTTTATCTTGCTTGGCAAAAATCAACCACTCCCCTATTCCTGTAATTGCGGAACCAACCCAGTGGATTTCTATTCTTTTGTCGGTTGTAGATCTCTTGAGTACGGAATTCAACTCAACTATCGCGTTCGACTGTCCTTGCTTTCCACCATCAGTAAGCGACGTTACCTTTACCACTGCGATCAAGTTGCTTTGTTGAACCTGCTCCTCAAACGTCACGGGGACAGGTTTAGCACTGACCATAGATGACATAAGTGCATTAAGTAGAGGCAGCATGAATAGAGCCGCTAGAATGCCCGGATTGAGACGTTTAACACCTATCACTTCGACTTCCTTTTGTGTATCCAAGTCATATTGTATCGCAATTCTCATTAGCCTTTTTTGGCACTAATCACAAATACAGACACCTACTATTGAGCTGTGCGTCATTCTATAAGAGTCCTTTTTGTAAAAGGGGTTGAGCTGTCCAGTACTTTGGCGCCCCAAGCATAGACCGGGTTTAAATGAAGCTACTAAATCAATAAGCCTCGCCTCAACTAAATCCGATATCACTAGGTTAATGTTTTTATAAGCCTGTGGGGCTTCCTCATAAACCAAGTTGCGGTTTTCGCAAATCACGCGATTTCCCATTGGAGTAGAGAGCAAGTCCGACAATTTAAAATGCAATTTAAGACGTCCTTTTGCATCACTACGCTTCCATTTTCGACCCGCCCCATGTGCTAACGAGAACCCTGCTTTCGCTAACTGACTTTTCTTTTCTCTTTTTGGCCTGACTAAATAACTCAAGCTCCCACGCGAACCAGGAATCATCACCACCCCTTCATCCGTTGGACTCGCACCCTTTCGGTGTATCCAATAGCTATCCTTTTGCTCCGCGTCATCGGCATAGTATTCCTCACATTGCGATGGCGATAATCGTGTTACCGTGTTATGTGCAACATCCAGAACCCGCTCGCAAGCGATATTTAAACACTCGCTAAAACACATCGCTATAACACGACGATTCTCAGTTGCCCAACGAGTCGTATAATCATGCCGCTGCATGTAAGATGAAAAAGAGGAACGGTCATCATGCTCTAAATCGCTACTCAACCCACCAGCACCAACTCGATCCACATGGTGGCGTAGTATTCTTTGCCCCAAACCACGCGAGCCGCTATGTACTAATAACGTCACGCTTTCTTTGCTTAACCCAATAGATTCCATGATTGTTTTGTCGAACACTTCGTGTGGTGCTTGTAATTCACAAAAATGATTACCGCCACCAATAGTGCCCAACTTGGCATTTTCTTCGCTCAAAAAGCTGTCATTACAGGGTAAACCCGCACAGTTTAAATACGTCTTAACGTCGCCATTCCATATGTCATCCAAGCCAACTAAGGCTTTTTCCCATTTATCTACTTTCACTTTGCGTTTATTAACATCCAATTTGAAGACAGCCATACCACAACCAATATCACTGCCCACCAAATGTGGATAAATTGTATTTTTACTGACAAAGGCTGCACCAATAGGCTGGCCTTTCCCTGGGTGTAAATCCGGCATTCCAACGGCAAAACAAATACCAGGTAACTCCGCCGTTTGCTTAAGCTGATCCACCGCAGATGTTTCTAACCAGTTTTCACACGAGATGACTAAATTGATGTTTTTCCCTGGTGAAGAGGAAACCACCTTAATGTTAGTGTCCATAATGTTTCTCTAAATTTTAGGCATAGTAATGCCCAGGCTATGAGAAAAACGCCTCATAGATTTAATATGTCAAACAGACTTGTGCAAATGCACGAAGCTATTATGTAAAATAAAAATTCGGAAATAACAGAAAACACAGCAAGAGACTTACTGTAGGCTTTACTAGCGCAGAGAAATTTTTAGATAATGAAAGACGTTAGCTAAAAAAGAGACCGACAAAGAAGCCCAGACCTTGTGTGTTATTTGTAGTATGTAACATATTGAGCCTCCTAATTTTTGTCATTTTAGATAGAAATAAGTTGATTACTATTTCGCCCAGAAGCGAAGCGCGCAAATAATATTCGGTCTAATTTGATAATGTAATAGTTTTTTAATATTTTTCAACGTTAAAAACCAGTAAATGTTGCTTTTATCTTGTAAGCACCAAGACAACCGAATATCTACAGGAAGAAGCACAAATAGTAGAAATCATATCCTTCACCCAAATTATTAGCTAATTGTATCTGATCGCTCTAAAGCTAAGCAGGACCCCCTCTTCTTTTATGTAGAGTCCTATCAATTCGAGATAAACGGCCTCAAATGAAACACAGTAGTCATTATACTGACTACTATGAGCCAATTTCAGGTTTTGAAAGGGGATCTGGACTATCGTTCGCTGCACAAGGTATCAATCATGCGCAATTACTGGTGTCATTAGACCGTCTTTTACCTGTCAAAATCGTACAGACATAAAAAAAGCGGCTAATAGCCGCTTTTTTTATGTTGAAATAACTGCTTATTTTTTATCTTTAAACGGTACAAGAGAAATATTTTTGATTTTAGCTTCACGAGCAGCATCGGCAATAGCAACATAGCTTTCTGCTGAGGATTGTTCATGTGCTCGAACAATAACCGCCGCTTGAGGGTTCTCAGCTTTCTTTTGAGCAATCAAAGAACGTACAGAACGAATATCAACCCGACGAGTATCGATAAAAATTTCGTCTGTCGCCTTCACCTGAACCAGAATATTCTTATTTTCTGTAGGATCAACATTAGTTTGGGGGGTATCTTCAGGAACATTAATACCTAGGGACTTCTCCTTGATAAAAGAAGCTGTCACAATAAAGAAGATCAACATAATGAAAACCACGTCAAGCATGGGGGTAAGGTCGATTTCCGCTTTATCTTCAGCGCTGCCTTTATGTTTTTTTCTTCGACTCACAATCGTCTCTCCAACGTAGTTGAGGGGGCAATACCCACCTCTATTATTAGCTTTAGCCAAGGTATGCGCCTCGGCAATTGCCATATCACCAGCAGTGTTTAGCCTAGCCCTCTTCCAGGTAAACCGCAATCTCACGGAAATACAGCAAATACAACAAGAGCGCTAGTTTAAACCACCAAACGCCAAGTGAATACCCAAATATGAGTCGATCAAACAGGAAAACCCGTTAAACAGCATACAATGAAACCCAAACCTGACTATATTTTAGGCCATCAGAAACAAAAAGTAAGCTGTTCAGGAGACTCCTGCGGACTCTCTAAACCTACCCCTATACCAATAAGCCGTAAGGGGCGCTTTCCCCTTTGCCAAGCAATATGTACCAGCCCTCTAAAATCCTCCATAAAAACCTCTAATAGAGCCTCTTCTGAGTTCTCATACCTTGATCGCATCAAGCTTGAAATTGCGACCTCCTTGGTTGTCTGAGAAAAATCATCAAACTTCAGCTTAACAAACAGTTTTTTGGCTTTTGTTGTCTTCGGCACACTTCTCATTCGATTTTCTAGCATTTCAAATAAATGCGGTAAATATTCTTCCGCAATGATCGAATTCTTAATATCTTGTGCAAAGGTCCTTTCGACACTAACCGATTTACGAAATTGGCGCGGTAAAACAGGTCGGTCATCTAAACCAATCGCCATTTCATATAACCGGCTCCCATAACGCCCAAATTTTAATACCAATTGCTCAAGCCCATATGCTTCAACCTGAGCACAATTATAAATTCCACACCTTGCTAAGCGATTTTCCATCACTTTACCAACACCCGGTAGGCGCTTAACAGAAAGTTTTTTAATAAATTGGGATTGCTCCGAGGGGGAAACAACAAATATTCCATTTGGCTTATTCCAATCACTCGCTACTTTAGCTAAATATTTAGTCGTAGCGACGCCCGCAGAAACAGTAATTCCCAGTTCTGCGTAAACCTTTTTTCGAATCTTTTCTGCGATCAAGGTTGCACTTCCCCGGTACTTAGTGGAGCTTGATACATCCAAAAAAGCTTCATCTAGAGATAATGGCTCAATTTTTTCCGTAAAATCTTCAAAAATGGCTTTCATAGCCAAAGAATATTCACGATAAAGCTCCATATTGGGTTTTACCATGATCAAAGAAGGGCATAATCGTAAAGCTTGAGCTGAAGCCATCGCGGATTTCACGCCATATTTGCGAGCGTCATAATTACAAGTAGAAATGACGCCTCTACAGCTAGGGTCTCCCCCAACAGCAACGGGCTTCCCTTTTAGTTTAGGTTTTTTTAAGATTTCCACCGCTGCAAAAAAGCAATCAGCATCAATATGAATAATTTTTCTCATAAACCAGCCTCTAACACTGTATTATTACACAGTACTTTTAATAAAATATACTTCATTACTCCTTTTTAAATAAGCTGAAATTACTTTTTTTAGTTAATTTTCAATTTAAAAGCAGGGTTTAAAGCCATATTATTTCCTTTCGAAATGCCCTTTTTTGGCAAAAACCATAAGTCAAAAGTACAATTTCTCTCCTTAAAAGCCTCTTGAATTTCAATTTACGAGCTGATTTTCCAGTATTAAACTTTAAAAAAGCATGGATTTTTACTTAATTTCATTAAATAAAACCGTGCGTGCAATCTAAACATCACTTATTACATTCTTTTTTAAGGAACAAAAATTAAAAATATGAAGGTTTTTTTTACGAAAAAACTTGCTCAAATTTAAGTTAGATCAAACGTCCTTTAGGCTAAAAAATTTCATTTAAAAAATCTAAAAAGTACATTTTTTTTGAAAAAAAACGATTTTTCCCAAAAATTTATAAAAAAAAAGTAAAAACTTCTTTAAAAACAATAAAAAAACTTGAATTTTTCTTGTTATTTCGTAAGGTAGTGCTACAACTTCTTTAAATGCATAAAAAAGGGTAAGATCCATGGCTGGTCGTAAAGCAAAAGTTGTCAGTTCAATTACAGCTCTAGAAGCTGAGTTGGCTCAACTAAAATCAAAACTAGAAAAAGCACGTTCTGCACAAGAAAAAGCGGCAACGGCTGAACTAGCAAAAACAACTAAAGCTGCCGCTGCCGCTGCGAAGAAAGCATCTGCGGCTAAAGCGAAAGTTGCTTCTATTCGTGGTAAGAAGAAGTCTGCAGCTCAATCTAAGCAACTTGCTGCTGCTAGAACTGCTGCTGCTGCTGCTGCTGCTGCTTCAAAAACCACTAAATCTGCGGCTTCTGAAGCTAAAGAAGCTGCTGCATCAATTAAAGCAACAAACAAAACCGCTTCCGTTCTAGCTAAAGCTGTTGCTAAAGAAGAAGCTGCTGCCACTAAGAAAGCAGCGGCGGCTGAGAAAAAAGCCGCTAAGAAAGCTGCTGTCGCTGAGAAAAAAGCTGCCAAAAAAGCTGCCGCCGCTGAGAAAAAAGCTGCTGCCGCTGAGAAAAAGAAAGAAGCTACCGCTAAGAAAAAGGCTGCCGCTGCCGCTAAAAAGAAAACTGCTGCGACCAAGAAAAAGCCTGCGGCTAAAAAGAAAGCTGCCGCTAAGCCCGCTGCAAAAAAAGCCGCCGCCGGTAAACGCGGTCGTCCAGCCAAGGCGGCGGCCCCAAAACCTGCGGGTAAGAAACCTGCGGGTAAGCGTGGTCGTCCAGCCAAAGCTAAACCTGCTGCTGCCGCTAAGAAGCCTGCTGGCAAGCGTGGCCGTCCAGCTAAGGCGGCTAAACCTGCCGTTGCGGCAAAATCAACAACTAAGCGCCGTGGTCGTCCACCTAAGAAGTAATTTCTTAGAGCAAAAATGGCTTAATGCCGCTGTTATCCCATAGTTTGGGGTAAAGTTGGGGTTAAAGTAAGTAACCCGAGTTCGATTATTACGATGTGAAAAGCATCAAATAACAAAGAACTCGGGCATTTTCGCGCACCAAATTTCATCAACTGTTAGAACTTCTTTCCAAACAGACCTTAAACGGAAAGCGCATATTTTTCGCTCGATCCAACCCCTTTTCTTCTAAAATAAAACAAACACTATTTGTTTGCTAAACCCCCACCGTTGTTCAAAACAAGACCGTTTTGAAAACAGAAACATTTATTTACAAACGAAACATACCTACACTTAAAAAAGTGCCAATGTCAATATCTCTGCCACTTCGCCACCTAACAGCGACAAAACCTTCTCCTAAGAAGAAGTAACCAAAATAAACGAAATAATGGATGAAAAAGGACCTTTAACCTAAAACCTGTAGTTGAGCGCGAAAAAAATACGTAAGATATTGATGTGCTTAGTGAATATTAAACATGCGTGGTCACCACCTGATTAGTGATTCAACTGCTGTTTTTGAGTTTAACAGACAACCGTATAAGCTCTCTCCTTATACGCCTCTGAAATCACCCTGACCCGACTTAACGTGATCTGTCCATCGATCTATTTCGATGCTAAGACTCACGAATATCATGCTAATCCCCTCATTTTTAACCGAAGTTAAAAGTAGACGGTTAATCGGCTAACGCCAATTTTTGTTTTGGTGTTATGCCACCAATGCCCATAACCAGTTCGTTGCGTATTGTTGAACTTCGTTAATACGTTTAACCCGGTTTATGCATTAGAAAATTGAAAAGGCGGTGCATTTTGCTGGATATTGGAAAAGATTCCCGTCATCCACGCGCGTTTATTCACAGGCAAAGAGATCTTCAATACCTTTTTATTTGAGTGATTAACCGTCCAAGCTCCTAATGCAAAGCAATAGGATTTCAACGTGCGTAACGTCGCTCTGTTGTTCGATTGAAGTGCAAAATGCAGGAATAAACTCATCAGGTTGTAAGCCAACATGATAAATCGAAAAGATGCTTCGGTGGCCCAAAAATCCTGCATACAAAAATGATTCAGACCAAAATCTTCTTTGAGTTCTTTAATCCGGCTTTCACAATCCGCTCTCGCGTTATACATATTCCAAATGTGATCTAACGGTAAATCCAGGTTAGTGACATAACAGGAAAAACGATACGCTGTATCGTTAAAAAGCAGCTTGCCTCCGGCATTGGGTCTTAAACGGATTTCCTTTCGAATAATCAAATATCGTCTTTTTGTACCCTGTTCATGAGAGAAGTACATTTGGTTGACTTCTATTGCATATTCCGCCCCATGTTGATCACCCATTCTGGTTTTACTTGATCACCTCTTCTGCTCAAAACTGATCACTCATTCTGGTTTTATTTGATCACTTTTTCCGGGTTTCCAGAATCAATGATCAACATCCAGAATAGGTGATCAACTTGTTCCAGAATCCCTCATAACGTGTTGATTAATTAACCACTGACGATAAGCTCCCGCCTTTTGTTTGAGGAGTGTTCATCAGTGACATCAAAGAGATAATCAATGCGTAAAATTAAAGAAGGACTGCGCTTACATCATGAAGCAAAACTGAGTCGCCGAGCGATTTCTCATGCACTCAGTGTTAGCTACGGAAGCGTCGCTAATTATCTCAACCATGATTGCAATTCAGGAAAGGTTTCTGTGTTTTTGGCTAACGAGAATGTATTGAAAAATCGGCTGTAAGTACTTTGGGAGGGCATATTCTTAAACTCGAAAATGTCCTGTAGTACGGTGTCGTACCTGAGTCAGTCTGCATGAATATACCGGGAAGCACCCGTCCAGATACTCAGCCAAAAAGCTTCCACTATTTGGGTGGGGTCATAGGTTCGATTCGACTGCCCTTGAGGTAAAGGCGTTGCTTGTAGCTTCTCTCGTATTCCTATTGAGTCCACACAATGTTTCATCAGACTCATCTCGCCAAATGGGGTGACTTTTTTGTCTGAATATTCGATAGGTAAATTCACCATTTGGGTGCTCCCCAGTAATCCGCTTAAGCCCGCGTCAACTGTACCCCACAGAGATATTTTTCGGAGCTAATGCATAGGCCGGGTTCAAACAAATACTGGCTTAGCCAATCATAACGTACCGCCTGTTATAGCGTTCGATATACGCATTTTGTTGTGGGTTTCCTGGTTAGATAAACTTAATATCAATACCGTTTTATCCGCCCAGTCTAATAATGTAGTGCTGATGTATTCCAGGCCATTATCACATAATTGATCATGCATAAAATCCATTGACCAGCTTACGTTGATACGGTCTGGCGCCTCTAATGGCTTTGGCTTTTCCCTGAATAGCCGCTTTTTAGGCTTGATTCGAAGATTGAGTTCCAACTCCCGATAAACCCGCTTATGATTCCAGCCAAATCCCCAATTACGCTGATTGTCAGTGGCCAATCCGCTATCTCGGCATTTTCAGTATTTAACCTCGCCTGATACCAATAACAGGTTTGGCTAATACCAAATGCCTCGCATACCATACGAATAGTGACCGCCTTGTCATGTACTACTTGCTGGGCAAGCTCGCGGCTTTATCACTTTTTTTCGAGCGCGTCTTTACGCAATTCTGATTTCAAGCACTCTTCAGCATACCTCTTCTTCAAACGACGATTTTCGTCTTCAAGTTCTTTGAGCCGTGCCACCATAGAGGCATCCATACCGCCGTATTTGGCTCGCCATTTGTAAAACGGGGCATTACTCATACCGTGTTCACGACATAGCTCAGGAACAGATGTGTCGGTTTCTTCTTGTTTGAGAATAGCCATGATTTGATTATCGCTGTAACGTGATTTTTTCATGTAGCCTCTCCTTCGTATAGATTACGAGAAAATTCTACTTTTGACTTCGATTATTTTTCGGGGAGATTACCTCATGGTTTGTGTTTTCGGGACTAAGTTCTACCTGAGTCAAATACTCCGATTTGTGACTTCACATCAGATTATTTTGACCTAAACGAGCGAATGGGTTTTACTTCTTGGGTATTTTGGCAAAGGGGCTTAAAAGGGCTCTTTCATGAAGCTCTTTGCGTGTAAGCGACGAGAAATCCCCTCCCTCTATGTCCTGAATAAATTCTCTTTCTTAATACCTATATACCTATATACCTATTGCTGAATTTCAATACTCAAATTGATTCATTATCAGAATACTGAATCAATACAGACAGGTTTGAGCGCCAATTTAGTAACGAATTAAGCATAATTTAGCTATAGGAAAGCTAAATTCACTTAACTAAAATAGTTCAACCACTTTACCTGGAATTTGAGGCTGAGACTGGCTCCGTATCTCATCACAAGTAAGAGGGGGGTCCAGTTTAACGTCGACAGTAGAAAGGGTTCGCTCAATTGCAGACTCCAGCTTGGAAAAATACTCATCAACTTTTAAACCATCATTAAATACTTTATTTGTCTCAACAATACATCCCTCGGTGATTTCATACAAAAATATTTCATCTGTTTCAGACAAAGCAAATGACGGTAACCGGGACTGAATCAATTCGGATAGACTTTCTACCTCGGTAGCAATTTGCTTCATAACCGTTTGATAAGAGTCCTGAAGTGTTGACATAACTGAGTGGACGTCGGTTGATAATTTATGAAGGGATTCCCTCTCTTCTAATAGGCGGTGCTTATCTTCAAGGGCAATAACTCGTGCATTCAAGCCCTGAATCAAACTGAAAATATTATCCTTAATAGACCCATATTTTTCATCGTCTTCAATAGGCATATTTTTAACAAGCACAGAAACTCGATCAAAATTTACAATCGTCCGCTTGCCAAAATCAATCATTCTATCGGAGTCTTTTAATTGCGTGAGTAATTGCGACTCCAAATCCTTTGCCATCCCATGGGCTTCCATATTTTTTGTTCCCATAAGGCTGCGCATTTGTAAGCTGCAACGCAGACCGTAGCGCTCTATTGTAGCGAAAAACTGCTGCCCTAGCTGATCCAAGTTATCGCATGTATGCACCGCAAGTAAAAACTGAATATTGGCCCCTAAGTCACTATTATCCACCAAAGCATTTCGAACAGTCTTATTCGCCATTTCCAAACGGCTGGAAAGCTGATCATTTGCTATATGGTGGAATATCGATTTAGTAATTCGAGCGCAGGCTTCGTCATGAGTGATGCTTGTATCAATAAAATCATCAATGCCAATTTCAAGCGCTTTTAATTTATCTTCAAGTTTATACTTACCCGTAAGGAGTACCACCGGCAACTTAATGCATTCCATACAGGATAATACATACTCACACCGGGGAATATCCAAAGTACCGGAATCCGCCGTATCATAAACCACAACCCTGTAATGGGTTTCATTTAGCTTTGAAATAGCCTGTTCAAGGTCGGAAACCACGTCTCCATCAAAAAAATTTTGAATATGCTGACCTAATACCGAAAGGTTTTGTTCGAAAAAAATAAGTACTTTATGATGAGTCATGTCTCTTATTCCTACCATGCCCTGAAGTCTTTACCACTTTATCTTATGCGAAAACTACGTATCCACACAAAAATACCTAAAAATGTATACAGTTGAATCTAGACTATAAAACCCTTGTTTAGCAAGCAAGAAACCGCTTAAAAATACATTGATGTCGATAATTATTTTTTTATTACCAAACCAACTCTCGCTATTTATACTGGCTATTAAAATATGCGATCACATATCAAATAAAAAGCTAACTAAATACGCATTTTTCAAGCCCGAAAGTAGTCTGCGTGCTAAATTTAAAGTGATAGATTAAATAAGAAATACGCCTTTAAGGCACAAGGAATTCCTTTATGACTCTAGAGTCCTCATCAAATTCGGTATTTTCTCAAGTCGATGCGCTTATTAGAAACAAAATCTTAAACGCAAAGATTGATGTCCCCATGCTCCCCGAAGTGGCGGGTAAAGTTGTTCGTCTAACTCAAGACCCTGATTCCGATGCGATAGAGCTGGCCCATTTAATACAAAGTGATCAAACTCTAGCCGGTCATGTTATGAAAGTAGCGAATTCGGCAGCATACAGTCCCAATTCAACAATGGTTTCACTGCAACAAGCCATAACTCGCTTAGGTATGAGAGTGATCTCCGAAATCGCATTGGCAGCCTCGATTAACTCAACACTTTTCAATACACCGGGGTTTGAGGCTCACATTCACCATGAATTACGCTATTCCTTGGGTGCCGGACTCTGGGCAAAAGAGGTCGCCAGGGTATGCAGAAAGAACGTTGAAGCCGCTTTTTTAGCTGGCCTTCTACACGATATTGGTAGGCCAGTGGCTATACAGTCAGCATTGGAGTCTGCTGCCAAGTTAAATGCTACGCTTTCAAAAAGTGACGTTTTTACTATAGAAAGAAGCTACCAAAGAGCCATTGGAGTAAGAGTAGTTGAACAATGGGAAATGCCCGCTTTGGTAATTGGTGTCGTCAAATTCTACGACAATTACAGCCGTCCACACAAAGGACAGGAACAAACCCAAATTGTTGTTGCCGGGTCCAAATTTGCCAACCACTTTTTACGCGCAAACGATCACCAAGATGCTTTAACACTGGAGCAATTAGTTGAAGACCCCGTTCTCGCAGACCTAAACCTTTACCAAGACGATATTGAAAAAGTTCTCCAAAAAGAAGATGTCGTTAATTCCGCAATTGAGGCTATGGGTTCGTGAGTGAAACCACTTTTGATATGGTTGTAATTGGTAGCGGCCCAGCCGGCCAAAAGGCTGCATTGCAAGCTACCGGCGAAGGTAAAAGCGTTGCGTTAATCGAGAAAACCCGTGAGCTTGGCGGTAGCTGTGTTCACCGAGGCACCATCCCATCAAAAACCCTCCGCGAAAATGCATTGAGGGTTAAAAATATGCGTATGAATGCCGAACTCGCCAACTTTGAGCTTCGGGAAGACCTTGAACTGGCCACACTGATCAACCGCTTAGAAGTGGTGCTAGATGCTCACGACAAATACATGGGGAAACAACTCCAAAGAGGAGGTGTTGAACTTATCCATGGTAGGGCACAATTTCTTTCTACGACCCAACTTAAAGTCACTAAACTGCGCGCTGAACCTCAAATTATCAATGCCAAACACATAGTCATCGCCACTGGCTCACGCCCGAGAATTCCCAACAATATTGCAGTGGATCATGAGCACATTCTGGATAGTGATTCCATTTTATCCATGATATACCTCCCCAAAAGCTTAGCGGTATTAGGTGGTGGCGTTATCGCCAGTGAATACGCCTCCATATTTCAAGCGCTGGGTGTTGAAGTCACAATGGTTGATAAGTATCCTAGACCACTTGGTTTTTTAGATGATGACCTAAGCTCAACATTTGTCAATGCATTCAAAAATATGGGTGGAATTTGGCAAGGTGACACAAAAGTCATTAAGGCTTATTGGAACGGCTACGATGGTGTGATTACTGAATGTGAAGGCGGTTTAGAAATTAAAAGCGATAAACTTCTTTGCGCCGCTGGTCGAATTGCCAATGCAGAAGAACTTGAGCTGGAAAAGGCAGGGTTATCACTCAACCCCAGTGGGCTAATTAGTGTAAACGAACACCTTTGCACAGACGTACCAAACATTTACGCAGCCGGGGACGTAATCGGCCCCCCATCTCTCGCATCAGCGTCAATGGAGCAAGGCCGCAGAGCAAGTTGCAACGCCGTCGGCGCCGCGTGCGGACGAATTCATCAAATCATTCCAACCGGCATCTATTCCATTCCTGAACTCTCTTCCGTTGGAATGAGTGAAACTCAAGCAAGAAAAGAGTTCGGTGATGATATTATTGTTGGCAAATCTCAGTTTGATGAAATTGCCAGAGGCCAGATTAACGACATTCAAGACGGAATGCTTAAAATTGTCTGCGACCCTCAGGGCCGAAAGGTGTTAGGAGTAATGATCGTCGCCGAAGGCGCCACAGAACTCGTTCATATTGGCCAAATGGCACTGGTAAATGATTCCGATGTTGATATTTTTGTGGATAGCATATTCAACTTTCCAACGCTCGCCGAAGCCTACAGAGTTGCAGCCTTAGATGTGATTGACCAGCGTAAAGCACGTCAGAATTAAGTTCTGAAATAATTAAAACGATTTTTACTCTAAAAAATATTATAAAGCCTAATTTTGGCAATACTACAGCCCCATAAAATTCATAAACAAGAATAAGCAAATTTTTGACCTAATATCCTAGATATACCCCCTACCCCCCCCCTAAACCCCCCCTAAACCTAAGGAACCCATTGATAAAATAACAAACTCTTACCGTTTCAAAACACAAATAAGACATAAATCTTAAACTAAAAACACATCGTTCACACCCCCAGGCTAAACAATCTTTCCATTTAGTACTAGATTAAAAAAATGGAAATTTTTAGTACAACTAGGTTTCCACAACTAAAACCATATCTTACTAAATTAATATTAATATTGCCCAAAACACAGTAATTAAAAAACAAAGGAAGATTCAATGACAGCCAAAAAATCAGTTTATTGGGGTGTGCTTTTGGGGTGCCTAACCGCCTCAAACTATGCCTTATCAGAAAAAATTAGCATTGATGGTTCATTAGGTAATGCAACGCTTTCAGAATCGGGGTATACCTCTGGCATGGCAATTGACGCCTCGGTTGCATTCGCACATTCTAATTTCTTATATCGAGCTGGTGGGCTTCATATAGAGGAGATTAGCTTGGAAGATAATAAAGATGACTCTGATATTACCATTTCTGGTGCCTACCTTGGGATTGGACACAGAATCGATTTAAAAATTATTCAGTTGGAACTCGAAGGTGGAGCGGCCTTTACCCAAACGGAAGCGACCTATCAAGATAGGGAAATAGCAAACGAGAAGGATACTAATCCCTACGTAAATATTCGTTTTGTAAAAAAGCTATCTAACCTAATATCACTTCAGGGTGGCTGGAAACATATAAACGACGTAAATGGAACCGACCTTAATTTAATACAAGCGGGTATGCGCTTCTCTTTTTAGTTAACTATTGTTAGCTAACTATTTTTATAGTTCTGATAATCACTGGATTTGAATAATGAATACCTTACCAACAAAAACTATTTTCTTATTAATTACAGCACTATTTATTGTTAGTTGTGATGAAGATAAAAAAATTGTACGCTCTGAAGAGGTCAGTACTGGACAAATTTACGCAACCTTCCAAGTTATTTCTGATGGTGGAGATGACGTCTATGCAGAGGCACAGCTAACCAAAAGTGTTCCCCCTAATTCAAGTAATGACGATGAAATCTTTGTTCGTCTAACCAGTGGTGACGAACTCTGGTTATCCACGGGAGAATCATTGGACGCTATCGATTTTTCTCAAGACTTGTTTGGTCAGTTCTCTCGACTAAGCGATACTCAGGATAAGTTTTCCGAGGCGATATTTGAATACGAAGCATCGTGGTTTATATTCGACCGCATTATTATTAACCGTCTTGGTTCTTGGTACAGCGCCACATTGCCTCAAAGCGAAAATGGCGAATACCGATTTTCTTTGTTGAGAAACGATAAGGTCTCTGCGGGTAACTCAATGGTCAATATGGCGGCTGATTTTAGTGTAATATCGCCTAATTCAAGCAATGAATTTAGCCGCAACAGTGATGATATTATCGTTCAGTGGAACAATACCGAAACGGAAACACAAGTCGAAATCGAAGTCTATACTACCTGCTCAAATAACAACTTCGACTCTTTTCTAATAACATTTACTAATGATCTAGGCGCCGCCACTATTCCAGCGGGCAGTCTCAGCTCGGCAACACTTGTTGGCACCTGTTCAACTAGCCTAAATATACGAAAAGTTAAGATAGGACAATTCGATAGTAAGCTTCTTGCCGGTGCAGTGAGCAGCTACCAAGTTCGCCGAGCAGTATTTAATACATTGGATTAAAAAAGGGCACTGCGCCCTTTTTTGTCGTTTGGGCATAAACCACACTGATATTTACCCATCGATTAAAGTACTTATTTTTTGAATACACTTATAAATCGTACTTTCACATAAACTTTTGACAATTATTACTTATCGTTCTGAGGAGAAGAAATAGAAAAAAGTTGCTCAGCAGCTTGTTTTTCCAACTCCTCAGACCTTCCCATAACCGAACTCCCAGACCCCAACATCAAACCAATGATACGAGTATCCTCAAAGCTTTCTAAGGCTATTTTGACAGTCATTGTCAGCGGAATAGAAAGCAGCATTCCTACTGGACCCAATACCCACCCCCAAAAAATCAACGAAAGAAATACAACCAGGGTGGACAAATCCAAACCTTTCCCCATTACCCGAGGCTCAAGAAAATTACCTATACCAAAATTTACCGCAATGTAACCAGCCCCGACTAAAGTAGCGTCCCATACACCTAACTGTATAACAGCAAGTAAAACCGCAGGTATCGCTGCCAAAATGGACCCCAGGTTAGGAACAAAGTTAAGCAAGAATGCCAATAGCCCCCAGAGTACAAAATAGTCCACGCCTAAAATCCATAACCAAACAAGAATCAAGCTACCAGTAAGCAAACTCATTATAGTCTTGATCGCCATATATTGATTAATACTTGAGGTGAACTTTCGAATTGCAGCAAGCTTACTGTCTGAATTTCGGAAAAACTTCACTTTTTCAGTAAAACCTACTTCTTCCGCAAGTATAAAAATCACAGTGAGGTGTATTAACAGTGCGTTAGTCATCAAATTACCGAACGATGAAAGCGTATTTCCTGCAAGAGATAGAGCCGCAGAAGGGTTAAACCCTTCTTTAATTTTTTCTGGGTAAACATCAAGCCCAAATTGATTCAATTTTTGAAATAGTTGCTCGGTAATTCCCGATAGTTTTGATTGGTACTGCGGCAAGTCCTGTTTAAAATCAGCGACAGAGGAGCCAATTACAATTCCAATAATGGTTCCCACAATTACGATCAAACCAATCATGACCAGCATTGCCAATACAACAGGTATTCCACGCTTTTGCATATAAATAAGCGGTGGAGAACATATTACCGCAATAAATAGTGATAAGAGAAAGGGCACGAGTATTGCTTCAGCGGCCTTCATCCCCGCTACAACAATCACAAAGCAAGCCATAATATTGAGAAATTTAGCGATTGGGGATTCAAAGCTCATAGCGCACTCCAGTTATTTATTGTAGTAAACTTTACCTTTACACAAAACTTACTGCCATTTCGGAAATTTGCCTGTGTACTTATTATTGATATAACACCGAATATCTTCTACGTCTTGATCATAATTTCCGGTGGTGTCCCATATTTTATCAATATGCAATGTTTTAGTGGGATAATCCCACGCCACCAACAACACAGGAATATCGGCTTGCTCTGCCACCCTTAGAAAACCTGTTTTCCATTTTCCGACTTTAGACCGAGTTCCTTCGGGAGTAATCACAACCCACAACTTTTCGTGGCAGTTATACCACGACGTAATTTGATCAACTATATCTTCCGTGGCACTGCGGTCTAAAGGAATTCCCCCTAAAGCCATAAATAGATTTTTGAATGGCCAATAAAAAGCTTCTTTTTTCATTAAGAAAGAAATTTTTAGCCCATAGGCCATGACCGCAAGCATCGCCAATAAAAAATCCCAGTTCGAAGTATGAGGAGCGGCTGCAATAATCAACTTACTCTCATGTGGAAATTTCCCTTCTACTTTCCAGCCTAAAACCTTTAAGAGGTTTCGTCCAACCCATTTAACCAGCTTTAACCTTCGTTTGCTGCTCATACGGGGCATCGTTTCTGGGGCATCGGGTAGCAGTTGTTTATCCATCATACGACTTTAATCTTTATGCTTATATAGTTTGATAGCGTTAATGTTCCCGAGTAGCCCTAAATTCTATTTCGGGATAACGCTCTTCGGAAAGAGATAAATTAACACGTGTCGGTGCGAGATAAGTTAAATGCCCTCCTCCATCAATGGAAAGATTATCCGCACACTTACGTTTAAACTCATCCATTTTCTTTTCATCATCACATTCGACCCAACGAGCGGTAACAACATTGACAGGTTCATAAATCGCTTCGACTTTATATTCATCTTGCAAACGATAGGCAACCACTTCAAACTGCAATATCCCTACAGCACCCACAATAATATCGTTATTATTGATAGGGAAAAAGACTTGTGTTGAGCCCTCTTCTGAAAGCTGCTGTAAGCCTTTTCGAAGTTGCTTTGTTTTTAGCGGGTCTTTTAAGCGAATGCGCCGGAATAATTCCGGTGCAAAATGAGGTATACCTGTAAACTTCAGGTTTTCGCCTTCCGTAAAGGTATCGCCAATCTGAATCGTACCGTGATTGTGCAACCCAATAATATCTCCAGATACGGCCTCGTCCACATGCCTTCGGTCACCCGCTAAAAAAGTCACAGCATCGGCAATCTTTACATCCTTTGCAATGCGAACATGGCGCATTTTCATGCCTTTGGAGTATTTACCCGAACAAACGCGCATAAACGCAATTCGATCTCGATGTTTAGGGTCCATATTGGCTTGGATTTTAAAAACAAACCCAGAAAATTTTTCCTCGTCCGGTGCCACATTCCTTTCTGAAGAAGAGCGGCCCAGCGGCTTGGGGGCCCATTCAACAAAACCATCGAACATTTCCCTCACTCCGAAATTAGATAGCGCCGTTCCAAAAAAAACGGGAGTAAGTTGACCCGTTAAATAAGCTTCCAAATCAAATTCATGAGCTGCACCGCGCACCAATTCAATTTCTTCCCGAACATCATCAGCATAGTTACCCAGTAATTTATCAAATTCGGGGTTATCTAACCCTTTAATTCGAATATCTTCTGGAATCGTATGGCCCTGCCCCTGTTTGTAAACATGAACCGTATCCGTATACAGATTGTAAACTCCCTTAAACTCCTTACCCATTCCCAAAGGCCAATTAATAGGGGCCGCAGCGATATTAAGAACATCTTCAACTTCATCCATCACTTCAATAGGGTGCCGAATATCTCGGTCCATTTTATTAATAAAGGACAAAATAGGGGTATCTCTCAGGCGACAGACTTCCATCAATTTAACCGTTCGGTCTTCCACACCCTTTGCGCCATCAATCACCATCAACACAGAATCCACTGCCGTCAAAGTTCGGTAGGTATCTTCTGAAAAGTCTTCATGCCCCGGTGTATCAAGTAGGTTAACCACTCGTTCTTTATAGGGAAACTGCATCACAGAGGAGGTCACGGATATACCGCGCTCTTGCTCCATACTCATCCAATCCGACTTCGCATGAGGGCCTTTTTTACCCTTCACCGAACCCGCTAATTGGATCGCATTACCAAAAAGTAACAACTTCTCGGTAATCGTGGTTTTACCCGCATCCGGGTGGGAGATGATGGCAAACGTCCTACGTGCTTGAATTTGTTGAAGAAAATTGCTATCCGCCATCCCAAAAGTCCTAATTTGTACTTAAATTTGTACTTGTTTGTTAAATTACCCCTTCGGGGCTAAAAAGCGCGCTATTCTAACGAATAACCACCACGCTATACATTATTCCGCCAGAATACTTTCCAGCTCGCTCAATTGCTGCTGGTAACCTTCTGAGTTTTCCTTTTTAAGCTTCTCTAAGTTCAAGAGTTTCCACTTTACCGATGGAAAGTCTTGATAATCGTAAATCGACCAATCAGGCTCTAAGCGATTTAGGCTAAGCAAAAATGCCTTATCAGACTCGTCTAAATTGGCCTTAATTATTTCGATGAGTTTTGCCCTTGTGGCTTCATAATCATCATAACTAAACGTGATGGTGCTCATGCCTTCAAACTGGTTCTCAAATGCTATTCGCTGATCAAGCAAGTTGGGATTAAGCATTTCGTGGGTCGGCCTGTTACTGCTAACCAACCCAAAGATAAACCCACGCTTGATCTCATCGGTAAAGCCTTCGTTTTCAAGTAAGAGCTTTACATCAAACAAATCTCTAGGATGCTGCCTGTCCATCGCCGCACAAAGCTTACCACCATATAGCTGTGCCAACGGTACAATAGGCATGGCACAGAAGGCGTCAAACTGTTCTTGTGCTGCCTCGCAAAGCTGAGCTTTAGTAATGCCGCCTAATATGCCACGCCCAACCATGTTGACTTCAATTTTGATCATCACACCGCGATCATCCAGTTGAAGCTTGCAGACCTTTTCTTTGTGCTGAACACGTATCGATGGGCGCAAGCCTTCGATACGCTCTTTGATGCGAACAAGCGCGGCATTGATCCCATCAAGTGTTTCTTTGCGCTCAGCTATCTCGACATAAGTTAAGTCGATATCGACTGACAGCCTTGGCATATCTCGCACAAAGAGGTTGATCGCTGTCCCACCATGCATAGCAAAGCATTCTTCTTTAGCGACTTCAGGCAATACATCCAAAAGAAGCCTAGCCTGCTTTGCATAAGCTTCATTCACGCTGCTGACTCCAATTCCTTGGGGACGGTTATCTGATATTTCGAGACATAAACCCCATCGCTTACGATGGCGCGTTTACCCGACCCTAAATCAACTTTGTCCAGCTTGATATAACTAAGCCACTCATGGCCTGCTTTATCTGCCAAATACAAAAACAAGCGTTTCACCTTCACCGAAGAACACGCTTCAAGCAGTTTTTGAACTGTCGCTGGCCGCAAGTTGTTTAAGCCTTCCATCAGCTCAAACACTTCCAAAAGCGGCTGGAACTTTGGCGCTAAATATAAGCATTCCATCACCGCACGCGCGGGACTTGATATTTTTACTTTGAAACTCTTATGGTCGATTTCTACTAAGCCAAGCTCAGAGGGTAAAAAGCTCGTCAGCTTACACTCTACATTCAAGTTCCAATCACGCTTTTTAAACCACAGTGGCAAGTTCTCATCCTTACCACCAAAAAGCTGCGCTTTCTTAGTAGATAACTCCAAATAGTGAGCCTTTCCCTGCAATGAAAGAGCCGTTTTACCCGCTGGGTGCACACAAAGACCTAGCTGGGACTGCAATGCGTAGATACCCCCCAAATAGTCCACTTGGTCGCCATGGCGTATCAATGCACCTGTGCCGATAGAATCAAACCACTGGCTTTTCTTATAGCGCTTCTGCAAATCGAGGCTATAACCCTGCTCTGCCAGCCATGCAGAAGAAAGCACTATGCCTAAAGGCTGAGTGCTAAGTAGAACGTTTAATTTTGATTCTTTTTCGGTACTCATGGTACCAATTTACTCTTATTTTTAAACAATTTCAATTAAAGAGTTTAAAAAAATAGATATTTCGGCACTTAAAGTACCTAAATATTATATTTTATAAACTAACAACTGGAAAAAGAGCAATAATGCGGCATCATTGCTTTTACCCTTGTGACTGACTAGGCGCAAGGGCTGCTTTTGGGGCTCAGTTTGGCTCGACAAGAGACAATACAAGCGAAGCATGAGCAACTAAGGCCAATAGCTGAGCCCCAAAAGCGCGGCAGATTAAAGCCCCCGCCTTGGCAGGGGCTCCTCCTATTTAGTGATTCTGAAAAATATGGACTTCCTGATAGCCCATTTCGATGGTGAATATATCCCCACTTAGCTCCATGTCTCGCCCCATGCGTTCATAGTCGATATACATCTCTAAATGACTAGGGATATTCCCTGTTTCCTCGGTTAGCTCTTGGGCATAGTCAGCAACACTTGTATGACATCCGCAATAACTTTCTTCGATGGCTTTTCGTGCTTCTTCAATATCACTGTAATAGCCAAGTAACTCTGCGCCTAACTCGCCATGCTCCTCAATGAATAACGCTTTCTCTTGCACACTTTCAAAACCTTCATGCTCTGAAATACTAACACCATCAAAACCCTCATGATCATGAATAGCCCACTCCTCAGCAAATCCTTCTGGTGAACTATTCAGCATGTCGTTTACTTGATCCCAGATATCATCAATATCGCTGGTTGCATCAATCCAACACCCATGTAATTTTCCATTGTTGTACACCGCTAAGCACGCCACATATATTCTAATTTCTTCGCTCATTGTCTTTGCTCCTACATCTAAAAAACACATCCCCTTTTGGGGTTGAAAACCCCAAAAAAAGAAGCGAGCCAGAACAACGTGGGAGGCGAGCGAAGATCACATGTTTTGGCGTAATCCAGACAGGGGGAACCGCCCTGCCTGCACAAGCCCGCAGGGTGCGGAAGGCTGGGGGATGTCTGATGGAGCCAAGTTGTGTGATATTTTTACGTTTACCCAAAAGGGGAACAGATAGAGACCTCAAGCTGAACGCCAAAGCGTTCACTCCATATCGGGGTGTTGCGGGGTATCCCCGCTAGAATGGGGTATCGGAAAACACGAAAGCTTTCGTGGTTGCAGCAGGGGAAAAGCCTTTCCCCAAAAAAAATATGTCCAAGCGAGAGCGACTAGGGAAGCCTCATAAATTTAAGCTTCCCAGTTCTATTCAAGTTTCTATTTTCTCTCAAGCGATCTCAGCCATAGAGACTAGAAACCAACAGACTTTAAAACAACCTTATTCAAGCACATACGACAAAGACTTTATCGCCAAGCGACGAAGCGCGCTTTTCCTCTTACGTTCCAACCAAAGGTGCGATTTTTTCTCGATGCACGCCAGCGCGTCTTATCAAAGATCGTGATGGCCACGGTCTCCAACTAGAGGAAATGACAATGAGATTAATAACAAGATTCGAACTGGCAGCAAAAAACAAAAATGAGCTTTATGGCCAGCATAGGAAAATTTTTAACGAACTGGTAAAAAGTGAGCCTCACACACTAGAGCATGTGAATGCCTTAGCTTCACTTGAAAATATTGAAATTGAGATAGCATCAAGGGCTCCTAATCCTTGATAGCTTTACTGAATTGACTAGGCAACGGAGGTAAACCAAGTTCTTTGAGGAATTTATTATGCTTGCCGAATTCATATACTAACCGCGACACGTTATAAAATATAGAAGGTGAGCTGTAAAATAAGCCTTATCCCATTCCGGCAAGAACAAGGATAAGTAATGGTTTATATGCAACTCACCTATGACGAAAGAGTAACGCTTTCAGCACTTAAGCTGCAAGGTCTATCTATACGAACAATTGCTGACATCTTAGGGCGCCATTTTTCTACGCTATATCGTGAGCTAGAACGTAATCGGTGCTACATCATTGATGGGGCTTATAGGCCATCAAAAGCACAAAGACGAACACGAGCTAGGCGCCGACGCTCACGAAGAAATCAACACTACTCAAGTGCTTAATTCAGTAAAATTCTATTTTGCAAACCCATACCACTCACGGGAGCGCCGTAGTAATGAAAACGTTAATGGGTTAATTAGACAATACTTACCGAAAACTGAAAGTATGGCCTTACTATCTCAACAGCAATGTAATCAAATTGCGCTAAAACTCAATCAGAGACCAAAGAAACGATTCAATTACAAAACTCCATAGGAAATGTACTATGGAATTTAATTACTATTGTCGCGGTTCAAACTTGATACTAGGATACTGCTAAATATGCTTTTCGCTGAAGTTGATTTGGAGATATTAATCTTTCTTGCTCCTTCAATTTTTTCTTCCTTCTCCCATATATGTAAGACATAGTCGATACGGAATTTGCTCGCAGATTTTGCCTTACCTTTAATCCATCCTGATATTTGTGCTGCGTTCAGCCCTTTTGGTCTGTCTTTCCTTCCACGTAATGACTTTCTGGGGCTTACTCCTGAGTCTTCTTGAAGCGTTCTCAAACGACTTAGTATTTCAGGTGTGATTTCTATGTATTTTGAGTTCGCTGTCATAAATATTACTACCCCTTTCTACTATAAACGTATCACAAAGTTTATTTTTTCAGAAAGAAAATGATAAAGCGTATGGATAGATAAAATTTAAGATAAATGTGTTTGAAACTTAACATAATAGAAACCCTAGCCTGCTATGATTCTTAGAAAAATAACAAGTGATAGCAATTCTACGGATGGAATTGGAAATATGTTTAAGGAGTGATCGAAAGATCAACTGTGTTATAAATGAGTAAAACATCTACAACGAATGCATTGATAATGATGGCTGGAGCTGGAGGCTTCGACGGCGTCATGGCATCGCTACAGATTGCATTGGATTCAGACGATCTGGATTCAAATAGTCAAACAAAATCAATTGACAGTGAAGTCTACACAAACCACATGAGAGACGGGACAGATAAAGACAACCGCCAAGATACCATCGAACTAAAAAACCAGAAAATCATTGTCGATAAAGAAGAACAAGACAAACAGGACAACATTCAAAGCTCAGCCGATGCAGCTAATGATGCATTTTTGGAAACGGGTGGATAGCCACCAACCTATGATGCACTCTTGCCGCCAATTCCTTTGATGCGAACAAACACAGCATTGACCCCATCAAGGGTTTCTATGCAACGATAATGATGTTATAGCTTCCTTGCATGACGACTATGGCGCAGATGCAGCACCTCAACAACGCTTTCATTAATCAGGTAGAGAACTCGATAGTTGCCAATAACAAGTTGCCGAATACCTCGTTGAATATCAATATCTTCGGGAGCAATAGGGCAGCGCTCCGCCAGAACATCAAGTTTTTCAATAGCTGAAATAACATCCATATACCAATTAATAGCGTTTTGTGGCGACTCTTCTGCTATCTGCCGATAGCGCCTTTCTAGGTCATTTTCTGCCGTTGGCTTGATATCTACCTGATACGTCTTCACCGCTTGATTCCATGTCGGGATTCAAATTCTCGGGTGAATTGCTCCAAGGGCCTGCCCTCTTCTGACAATGCTTGTCGAATACTCTTAATGCTCTCAGCGTATTCCGCTAATTCCGCCATGCGTTCGTATGTTTCGGCGTCCTGGACGACAACGGCGGCTTTGCCATTCACGGTTAAAATCTCAGGCCGCTTAGATTCATTGAGCCGTTTGATGTGTTCCGCTGGTTTTCGGCTGAAATCTGTCACTGTATGGATATCTGAACTATTAAACACTCTTTCACCTCATTAAGCAGGTTAAAAACAGATTATTCTCTGTTTACACTAAATGAGGAGTATATTCAAGGTTTGGCACTCGCGAAGTTCAATTTTTGATTACTACTTCCAGGCTAGGTATAAAACAGACTGTGTCCATTTTGTGTCCACAAATCCAACATTGTTAGGCATTATAGGGCTTTGTGTGCAATAAGTGCCGAGCTAACCAATTGAAAATTAAAGAAAAAAGCTTTACTACCTTGGCTTCGAACCACTTGGTCGGGGGTTCGAATCTCTCCGGGTGCGCCATATAAGTAGTGTAAAAACAGGCACTTAGGTGAAAGCTTAAGTGCCGTTTTTATATCCGCACAAAACTCTGTGGGAGATTTGTGGGACTTTTCAAAAAAACCTATACAACCACCCCGATACACACGGCTCATTTACCCTACCGCGCGCAACTGGGTTTTAAGAACAATACCTTCCTTACGCTCACACAAAGATTCAAACGCATTCAGTAACTCAGTTACCTCAGCAGCAGAATAGTGCGTTGTAATATCCCCGTTGCGATGACCAAGACACACCTTCCTAGTTTCTCTGGATACACCAGCCGCCCGTAAGCGCCTGCCGCAGGTATGCTTCAGTGTATGAACACCCTGCCGTATCCAAGGGCCAGTAGGTAAACCCGCTTTTAGCCATGCTTGCTTCCAACTGGACGTTTGCAAGCGTGTAAACGGTTCATCTGTTTTCGGGTTAGGAAACACAAACTCGCTTTTGCCTTCCCACTCCTTGCGCTGCTCTTCAATAACAGAGCGTGCAATTCGGTTCATCACAATCAAGCGAGCTTCCCCGTTTTTGACGTAGCCTTCCGGCACCACAAAAACAGACATTCCCAACTCTGGAACAACATGCTCCCATTCCCAGCGAAGCTGACACACTTCCTGCTCTCGCGTACCTGTATTCACTTTAAACAAACACATGCGCTGTAAGCGGGCCGAAAGAAGAGGGAATAACTTGTCTTGTTCATCCCAAGACAGTGAATAGGTTTTAGCGCTGTGTGACTCCGCTGGGCTTCCCTTATTTGGCTTGGTCGGCAACATCGTCAAAATAGGGGCCGAATCAATCCAAGGTTTTCCCGTTAAATCACAACGCCAGCGCCGCCAAGCTGAAATTAAAATGGTACGAACAACCTCTAGCTCTTTGTTGATCGACGCATATTTAATATCACGCCTCACGCTATAAAACATTCCTGTCACTGAGTCTTTCTTGCGGGTTTCCACACCCGCCTTAATACGTTGCTGAATAAAAGGCTTAAGGGTGCCATCATGTATTTCACACAATGGCATATCCCCAATAGCAGGCATTAACTTCAAAACCGCCCGCTTTAGGAAACCAAAATTTGCGGTGTGCTGCCTTTCTTCCAAATACCGCTCAGCGGCTTGATGAAACACATACACCGGCCTTTCACCGTGCAACTTTGCCTTGCGTAATTTCTCTAACTCAGCATCTAAGAGCGCTTCGGCTTCATCTGGGCAATTCGAGTAAGTGAGGCAGTATATTCGTTCGCCTTTCCAACCCTTGTCGATGATCCAGAATTCGCGCTTGTCGCACCAATAGATGCCTGACCGTCGATGTTTCCGTTTTGGCATAGTGAACCTCCCATAGTTTTCTTGGCAGGCCACCCGTTACGTTGTTTATGATGCTCCCACCAAGCATCCAATTCAAGCCGGTCATACCCCACCCCCTGTGACCCAATAGGCACTTGGGTCACAAAAGGCTTTACCTCACGGTTAAACACATCGCGACTCATCCCCAAATAACCGGGGGAATACTTAGCGCGGATAACGCGAGGCAAAATAGGAGGGGTTGGCGGCTTACTCATGCCGCTTTTATGTCAAAGCAAAACCTTCTATGCCAGTAAGAACGTTTCATACTTTCTGAAACCCTTATGAGCCTATGCCGCAGCTTCACAGAACTGCTATGATTCCGCTTATGAAAACATCCCTAGACCACTTGCCAGATAACAAACAGGCCAATATTCAGTTCCTGGTGGATACCATCCACGACGAATTTGAACAGGTAAGAGGTTTTGCTACATCTGAAAAGAAGAAGCTTAGCCGTATAGGAATGATCATCCTCTTTGGTAGCTATGCCAAAGGCTCTTATGTAGATGACCTCGTGAATGGCTATGTGAGTGATTACGATGTGCTTGTTGTTCTTAACCGTAGCGAGCTGGTGGATGAATATACAATTTGGCATACCGCTGAAGAGCGTATAAGCCAACAGGTGAAAGCGCCTGTGAATATTCTGGTTCATTCCCATACAGAGGTGAACACTTGGCTACAACAAGGCCACTACTTCTTTAGTGATATTCGCGCAGAGGGTATTCAGCTCTACGCCTATAACAATACTTCGTTAGTTGAGCCTAGTGAGCTAAAACCCGAAGAGGCACAAACCATAGCGCAAGGTCATTTTGATCAGTGGTTTGATAGTGCGAAGACTTTCAATAAGTATGCAAAAGAAGCGATTAAGAATGGGGACAATAGCTACTCAGCGTTTAACTTGCATCAAGCTACCGAACGTTATCTTGCCTGTATCCTTCTGGTATTCACTAACTACCGCCCCAAAACGCACAACATAAAAGCCCTTCACAATTTGGCCACTCAACACGCCCAAGAGCTAAAAGATATTTTCCCACAAGATACAAAATTCAATCGACGGTGCTTTGAACTGTTAAAGCGAGCCTATATTGAATCCCGCTATTCTGAACACTACAGCATTACCGAAGAAGAACTCACTTGGTTAGCTGGACGTGTTCAAGAGCTACAAACTCTTACCGAAAAACTCTGCAAAACGAAAATCCAAAGTTACACCTCATAACTACAGCTTGGCACTAACTCATAGTTAACCAAAACAGGATGCGCGCACCTGGGGCAAGGTGAAAAGCCAAGCTTGCTTGGCGTGCCTTGCGGCAGGTGTGAGTATCCGTACCCTTTCGATATGAGTTTGAGCCAATAAATTCAAGCGAACGTTCATAGAATTACGGTAGACATTCCATACGTTTCTCCGCCATGCGGCGGGGAAACGTATGGAACGCCACAAGGGAAAGGCTTGAATTTACTCGGATTTTTCGCATCAGATTCAAAAAATGGAGGGGACAGCGGGAAAAATTAACGTTCTAAAAACTTTGCGACGTTAATTGTAGAAGCAGGACGCACTCTTTTTATATAGTAACCGAACCTAGAGAAACGACTGCAATTAAGGCGGCTCATAGAGCGCAGTACCTTGGCCTCACCACACATAAGGGTGTGGGATGATCGACAATCGCAATTAGCGGTCGATTGAGTTGAATAAAAGCCATTGGCTTTTATTCATCAAAGTTAGGCACGCCAGCAATCAGGGTGCGCCATAGTACGACCTACATTTATGTAGGTTAAAAACTGGTAGCAGCAATACGCCACTACCAACCACCTTCACACGTATTTTGGTGAAGGTTATTACTGAGAAATACATTGAGGCATTGCCTGTTTTTGTATTTCCCAATGCCGGTAATCACCCTAAAAGGCGTGAATTATTCGGCAAGCCGCTTACGGCTAATACTCTTCATGTATGAGATTAAGCAGTACTCTGACATGAGGGCATGTAGAAAAGGCTAGTGCATACAAAATACCTTTCCGGTTTTTGTACACATTAGCGATGTGTAAAAAAAACATCCTTAATTAAAAAGGGAAAATATCAGAGACCAACTGATTCAAAAAGTGGGAAAAGCAACGTTAAAACATTACAGTGAAAAGGCAACAAAAGAAAATACAAATAAACATTCGGATAAAACGGAGGAAAAAGGTAACAAACGCACTTAAAAGAGCAACACTACACACCATTGATTGACACGCGCTTGAACCTCAACAGAGGCAATCACCCACCTGTCACTCTAGGTTTTGGGATTCGTGTTCCCCGGCCATCGCTCCATTTTGGAGGCCATTATCCTACCAGGGCTAATGTGGCCATTTGCACTTACCGACTGGCTTGCACGTAGCCCATTAAGGGCTGAATAAAAACCGGAATCAATACTGTGTAGAAACATTCTAAAAAGTGTGAAACGTTATTTATGGTTTGAATTTTTTTATTGTCCCACACTGGGAAAATGAAAAAACTCGCCTATGAACTTAACGCGCTATGCAAACGCAACCGAGACGGAAGCCAAGAAACCCAGCACAAGCGTAGGAACACCTTACAACTCATTGCAAAGCAATTAGAGTATGAGCTGGGCTACCCACGTATGGGCGCGAAGTCTTTAAAAGAAAAGCACGTAACCCGCTTGATACAACACTGGCAGCAGCAAGAACTCGCCATTAGTACGATTAAAGCAAGAATGTCTTTTTTTCGCTGGTGGGCTGAAAAGGTTAATAAGCCCAACTTAATCAACAGTGATAACAGTCACTATGGAATTGGGCGCAGACAATACGTGCCTACAGAATCCAAAGCTTGCGATATTGACCCAAAGAAACTCGCAACAATTCAAGATCAGCATGTGGTTGCCAGCCTAAAGTTAATCAGGGAATTTGGCTTACGCAGAGAGGAAGCAATAAAATTTATTCCGAACTATGCAGATAAGGATAGATACATCTTATTAAAATCTAGTTGGTGTAAAGGAGGGAAGGAACGAACAGTTCCCATAAACACCCAAGCACAACAAGAAGCTCTTAACTTTGCTTGGCAAGTCGCTGGTAATGGTTCTCTAATTCCAGCCAGCAAAACCTACGCTCAACAGAAAAATCGTTATGAGAAGCAAACCAACAAAGCAGGGCTTAATCGCCTGCACGGTCTCAGGCATCGCTATGCTCAACTTAGGTATGAAGTGTTAACAGGCTGGAAGTGTCCGATTGCTGGTGGCCCAGAAATCAAAGAGCTAACAGCAGAACAAAAACGGGTTGATAAGGAAGCAAGGCTCACTATATCCCGTGAGCTGGGGCATGAAAGGTTGCAGATTACTATTAACTACTTAGGGTAGTTATTTCATAGAAGCTTATATTTCGCTAAGGTATCACGAGAAATATAAGGCTATTTTTTAGGCGCCCTGAACTTCTGTGCGTATTTTAAAGCTGCTTGAGACGCTTTGAATTTAGCATCTTTTGGATCAACTTCACCTTTAAGCGGTGTGCGTTGTTTTTCAAATTCGGGCATATGATTTTCAGGTTTCTTCGTCGTCATTTTTTACAAAGCCTCCATCTTCGTTGGTTTTCCCCCACGCCATATCGCGCGGCTCTTCTTCGTCTTCTGGCCAGTCGTTGAGGGTTTGGGAGCGCTTAAGGTAGCTATCTGCACGCTTATTAAGCGGCAGCTTGCTCTCCTTCTCCTCCTGCTTTTTAGTAATTTGTGTAATTTTACTCATAATTCACTATACCTTCGCCACGCAATAATCACCATTAGCAACGTATCTGAAGCCGTGATTGACATAGTAGCGTCTTACACGTTCATTAACAGGATTCATGCATCTCACCTCAGTTGCGCCAATCAGGTTCGCATAAACAAATGCTGCCGTTGCTGTCACTCGAAACACAGGCATATTTCCGTCATAACTAGGGCATCGCTCACCAAAGTCTATTCTCAACCCTCCTGCGCCGTAGGTTGGTCGGCCTAAAGCCAATCCAGCCAGCTTTCCGTTGCTCCATATTGCAGCCTCAAAGCGCTTGGGGTAGCGAAAGCGAAAAGAGCTGTAAGCCTCAAACCACTCCCAATCCAACTGTCTACTAGGGTTTTGCTCCCAACGAGATGCGTAATATGCACCCTTAGCTTTCTCATCAAAAAGAGAAACGTCCAAATTGGGGTATTTCGACAACAAGTTTCTGGTGGTTGCCTGTACAGCTTCTCTTCTGAGAATAGTATAACGCTGTTCCGCGTCTGCATGAGTTGCTAACACTTTATATCACTCCCAATTTCATCTATGAAAAAGCACGATTCTACTAGCTTTGAAATTTTCTATAAGTGTGACTCGTCGCGCTATGAGTGATTGGCGCAAATCACCGCAAAAAGCCGCTTTATCCAATCGAAAATGCGTAACAAAACACTGACCGATAGAACACCAAAGTCAAAAGCCTCTTTCTTGGGGCTCTGCCCCAAACCCCGAGGTATTTGTACAACGGTAATGAGGTTTTGCTGTGGGAGATCTGTGGGACTTTGTTGTACTTCGTTAGACATTATTAGGCTGTGGGAGTAACGGATGGCGGCCTAACATATTGATTTAATTAAAGTTTATATTGCTTACTGTTCCTTCGAACCACTTGGTCGGGAGTTCGATAAACAGGCAGGATAGCCTGTTTAGACAGTGCGATTAGCGCTAAGCCAATGGCCCGAAATGCAAGGAAGGGCGGTGTTACGTTTCCAAAAATTACGCCCTGAGCCCGTATTCTCTACTTTTAACGACGACACAAAAATTAATAAGGGAGGCGGATGTGTACAAAACTCCTACCCTTGGTGGCCTGGTGCCCATCCTTCGTTTTAGGACGTGCCGCCTAAACCAGAAAATGGTACAAAGACGCCAAGGCTAAACTTATCGTTGCGATCGTACGACGAGGGAAGAGATGAAGGGCATCAACTCATTTTCTTTAGCTGATAAAGGCCGACCAATATCCACATCACGCCCGATATAAGCCCCTAATGTGCCCACCTCTTTGTATGCTTTAAATTCGCGGGAAATCTGCCTAATACGCTGATCTGTTTCCGCAGCAATTTGCAGAATACGAGATAAATATACTGGCGACTCCTGTTATTTCTCGGGGGGATTACCCCAAGCACTCACCATGACGAAGATGATGCAGATGGATGATCCTAGAAACCGCAGTTGAATCACGCAATAATGGGACTAGAAGCGCCTCTTAACCAGATAACAGAAACTAATACCAGCCCTGTACAGGTCTCTTTTAAAGCATCTCCTGCTAATGACCACCTGACAACCCGCTCACAAAACAACCTTTGAATTCCTTTATTCTGTTTTGAATAAGGACTATTTCACGAACGGTCATTGGAAACGGTACTCCGCTGCCTTATGATCAGATGAACTCGTTTGGCCAAATATAAAGAATAAAAAGTAGCCAAATCCGAGTTTAAATAGGTTTCCCAAAAACCTATATTTGCTTTTGCTCAACTCCGTTTAATAAGCGAGAGCATAATAATAGCTCACCTAAGAAAGTGGTCTACCCACACCCCTAAAATCTAGGTGGACGGTGCCCGAGAAGGTATCACATATAGCCGAACCACCAAGAATGTTCGGCATAACAACAATAACTATAAGTAGTTGGAGATATCACACGATGTTTCGTTTATTTAATCGAAAATTGCTAGCCGCATTACCCGTGGCCTGCGTCGCCGCTCTAAGCGCGCAAAGCCAAGCTTATGACTGCTCCAGTTTATCGGCGTATGTTGAAGGCGATAGCTATACCTCTGGTAGCAAAGTAAAAAATACAGGCAATGCCTACGAATGCACCGTAGCTGGGTGGTGTTCAGTCGGCGGGCCTTACGCGCCAGGCTCCGGCTGGGCACATGAATATGCTTGGAACGGATTGGGGGAGTGTTCCTCATCCAGCTCTAGCAGCTCATCTAGCTCTAGCAGCAGCTCGTCTTCTAGCTCTAGCAGCTCATCGAGTTCTTCAAGCTCTTCCGGCGGCAGCACTTGCCCAACACATCCCGCCTGGAACGCCAACATTATCTATACAAGTGGAGAAATGGTCATTGCTGGTGGAGACCAAGTCTGTGAAGCCAAATGGTGGACTCAAGGCAATGACCCGCTCAGTACGGAAGCCTGGGGACCATGGGACTGTAGCCCTTGTAGCGGCTCATCGAGTTCTTCCAGTAGTTCATCTAGCTCATCAAGTTCTTCCAGTAGTTCATCTGGTGGCTCAAGCTCATCTTCCAGTTCTTCATCTAGCAGCTCTTCTTCCACTAGTTCTAGTAGCACGACTAGCTCCAGCGGTGGCCGTCGATATGTCGCCTATGCTAGTACCTGGAATACCAGTATCTATGACCTAGACCCCAACTACATTCCAGATTACATCACTAACGTCAACCTAGCGTTCGTCAGACCCAATACCACCTATACCAAAGGCTCCTATGAGTTTGATCAAGTGGTTTCTGGGTTTGAATTCACTGAGGGTGCAACCCCAGGTAATGGCGCTGGCGGTGAACAAAAGTACTTCACTGAAGAACAAGCCCAGGACTTAATTAACAATATCGCCGTCCTAAAAGCCCGTGGTACAGAAATATGGCTTTCTGTTGGTGGTTGGTCTTACAGCCAGGGTACACAGTGGCAAAGCTTTAACGCCGCAAGAATTGTGGATCTAGCCTTAGACCTAGGCGCCTCCGGTGTGGATATTGACTGGGAAGCCAGCGGTTCTAACTGTAACAGGGGCGACGCTTCTACCTTTAGCTGTACAGGTGATGCCGAAGTTGAGAATCTCATTGTCAGCCTATACAACGAAATCCAGTCTCGTGGCGCAAACTTAGGTATCTCTACTGCGGGTTGGTCCACAGGTGCCTACTACGTTAAAGGTACTCCGTTTGAAGAAGGTAAAGTTCAGTGGGGTTCACCATTTGGCGGCACCATGTATAACCTTATTAAAAAACACGCAAGCAAGTTCACCTTTATTAACTTGATGTCCTATGACGGTGGAAGTTATTACGACCCGCGTGAAGGGTTTGCATCTTACAGAGCTATTTTCGACGGCCCAATCAATATGGGTATGGAAATCGCACCTGAAGGTTCGGGTGGCGCAGTACTCACTGTAAACGCTCCTCCTGGAATTGAGTGGGATACAGGTTTCTTAACTGGCACAAACAACCAAGCAAGCGACTACTACAGCGTGGAAACTATGGTTGAATATGTTCGTCAAGCAGGGAAACCTAACGACGGGTTTATGTTGTGGCAACTGTGGAAACAGAGAGTACATCAACCTGCACCGGCAGGCGCAGCGACAGAAAATACTGCGGGGCAATATGTTTGTCAAAACTTGCCTCTCGCAGGCGACTGTAGCCAAACAATTCCTAACCTTCCAAAAATTGACTAAGCTTTAGTCCCTATTGAGCGCCGGTAACATTCCCTCCGGCGCTCTATTTTTGTCAATCTATTCTCCTCTTACAATACACCCCTAGCCTGTTAGAAAGGTAAGCCTCTCGCCAAACACACTGGCGCTCCTCTCTTATGGAGGCAACCCCACTTTAGTAAGACGAACAAACTCTTTATTCGCAAACAACCAAATAGGTAAATGTTGGAAGGCGCCTCCGGCTTTTCCAACCTACGGGGCAGGTTTAATTTATTCCGACGTACAGCCGTAAACGTCTCAAAAAGTCTTATGAAACATACGGGCTTTATATAAACTAATTGAATAAAAAAATAATTGAAAATGACTACCCCAATGGCGGCCACACGTTCACTATACTGTTCATACTCAACGTTATGGGCAAATTGATAAACCGGGAAAAGAAAATGACAAAAAAAGTGTTAGAACGCCGTAGATAAGCACTTATAAGAATCACTTAAACCCAACCATAAAAAATAGTTAAGCACAAACAACAACAAAAGCCACACTTATAACTCCAAGTAATAACCTAGGCAGCTATAATTTACTGAGAGCAACCATGTATTCTATTTCTAAGGCTTACCATTAATAGATGTTAAATAATCTCAAACAGCGCCATTCACGTGTATTTGAAAACTCAATAGGTATTCGATTACTTCGCTACGTATTTGGCTGTTATTTAATTGTCACTATAATTGTTACCTGCATCCAACTAATCGCCGAATACTCTCATGTAAAAAAAGGAGTCTTTGAAGAGCTAATTAGCTTAGAGCATACCTTCAAACATAGTTTTGGAGAATCCTTATGGACATTTGACATAAAACAACTGGAATCGATCCTGAAGGGAATGAGTGAAATTGATGTTGTTGTGGGTATTAAGATTTTGGGCCATAAAGGGGAGCTAATTTCCTCTATCGGTATCACAAAGGAAATTGAAGAGCAAATTAACAATACCCCCTCCGTCATAAATATACCTCTAAACCAACAAAATACCACGTTCACAGATAGTTTGTATGAATATTCCTTCCCCATTACCTATTTAGATAAAAACCTAAATGCTGAGCAAATAATCGGCTATGGGAAAATATATTCCAATGATGCAATTGTAGTCAATAGAGTTAAATATGGTTTTATTCTTATTATTATAAATTCCGTGATAAAAACTTCTGCATTGTGGTTTATATTTTTTTATTTTACTCGCAAAGTTCTTGCCATACCACTTAATACTCTAACAAAAAAAACAATCGACCTTACACAGTCTCAACAAAAAGAAAATACACTTATTCCAAGTAGACCGGAATTCAAAGATGAACTAGCCTGTCTAACGTGCCATTTCAACAATATGCGACAAACCATACTGGATAAGATTGATATTATTGAATCGAATAACGAATCTTTAGAGCAGCGGGTAGCAAAACGTACTGCTGAGTTGAAAATTCTAAATGCAGACTTAACAAAAACATTGGAAGAGTTAAAAAAAACTCAAGAAAAGCTTATACAATCTGAAAAGCTTTCTGCATTAGGTTCGCTTGTAGCAGGTATTTCTCACGAATTAAATACCCCCGTAGGTAACGGTCTTACCGCAATCTCGTTTCTGAGCGAAGCCACACACTTCATTAAAAAGAAGTTGCATAAAAGCATCACTCGAACTGAATTAGAAAAGTACATTGATGAAATGGAAGAAGGAACCGAGATAGCTGGAAACAGTTTAGAGAAAGCCTCTCTTCTTATAAATAACTTCAAACAAATATCAGTTGACCGTTCAACGTCTCAACGCAGAGAGTTCCTACTTAATGATATATTAGAAGACACTCATCGAACACTAATATCTTTACTTAAAAACACATCAAATACAAACGTTATTTTTGATATAAACATTGAAGATAATATAGAAATGGATAGTTTTCCTGGCGCTATAGAAGAGATTATTAATAGTTTGGTAAAAAACTCCATAAGCCACGGTTTCAAAAAAAGGAGTTGCGGAAAAATAACTCTTACCGTAACAGTTTTAGGTAACACAGTCACTTTCGTATATTCAGATGATGGTGTAGGTATAAATAAAGAAAACTTAAAAAAAATATTTGACCCATTTTTTACCACCACTCTTGGTCAAGGCAGCAACGGCTTAGGGCTTCATATTATTCATAATATCGTTACGGCTATATTGGGAGGAAGTATCAATGTTTTATCCATGGTTGGTTCGTATACAAAATTTACACTTACTATCCCTAAGGTGTCCCCCCACGATGAATAATTTCCTACGTAAGAAAACTAAACAATATTCAGCACTGCACTTGGCTCTGTCACTTATATTTTTATCTAGCCCTACGACTTATGCGCAAGATATTAAAATTAGTATCGCTCGACTTCCAGTTGTCGCCGAAACCAGAGAGAAAGGTGTATTTGTAGATTTAGCGAAAGAAATTGCGAAAGAATACAAAGATGGAAAAGTAACCTTCGCTCTCTACCCCTTCAGTCGCTCTGTTTATAACGTTGAAATAGGGGACGCCGATATACACTTACCGTTTATTCGTTCAGATAAAGGAGCAGAAGTATTGAAGGGCATGGGACTCGAATATGCTGATGAACACTTAAACTATACGCCCTTCGCTCTCTATTTTAAAGAAAAAAATGCTTCTGTCGAAAAATGGATTGCCTCTGATTTTAATTCTGAAATAAACAATAATTTAAGTATCTATACAGACCAGCAACACCTGATTTTTTTCGATTCACATAAATTTTTAGGGAAATCATGTTTACCTTGTCTTATAAAAATGCTAAATGCAGGAAGAATAGATGGTGTTATTTTTGCCGCTAGAGAGATTGATGAGATTATTTCTGAACATAATTACACGGGGTTAAACTCCATTATTTTTAAAAACTTTGATTCATCTCCGGTATTAAGAGCAGACAAAGAGGGCAGAATTCTAAATAAAAAATTGTCTAATATAATATTAAAACTAAGAAAAAGCGGTCGTCTAGCGGAAGTTATGTACAGTTATACAGAGTATTATCGCAAACGCTTTGGTATAGATACCCTTTAACAGCCGTGAGAGCCTAAGTAAGAGATCATCAGGGTTGTATCGGTAGGTATAGATCACATGATACATCATGGAGGCGTACCCCCCATATTAACCGCAAGCTCCTACATGGCCGCAGGCAGTACAAAAATCACAGCCATCTTTTTTGATAACTGCTTTTACCTGGCATTCAGGACACTTTTTGCCAGCCATAAACATGATTGGAGCTTGCTCTGTCTCGACATCGGATTCAGCAAAAATGCTTTTCTCCGATAACGAATATCCATCGCTGTTCAAAATACCAAGCATTTGATAACGATGGAGGATCAAACGGGCTAGGTAAGCAACAGTAGATGGCTGATTAACCATCTTTTCAGAACCTGGTACCTTTGCCAGAAAATCCCCTTGAGGCTCTGGAAAGTTACTTAGACTTCGAAGTTTTTTACCTATCCACGCAGGATCGACAATCCTCATATCAAGCGATAACGACTTGCACAGTCCATCCAAAGCGTCCGGGTATTCCCCTGATAGCCACATCGAGTACGGACGATGTGTACCATCTGGTAATACCAACTCTTTAAGGAATAATACAAAATCATCACCCGTCGCGGGATTGTGAATATCGACAGTCCAACTCAGTGTTCCATCAGTACCACTTTTGGGTTCCTTACTTGAAAACATTGCATTGAGTAATGGCGTTTCTGATTGCGTTGAATCGAACGCACAAAGCTCATCACAATGATACTTAACAAGGCGAGCCAGAGCGGAAACCTCCGAAGCAACGACCGTCGAGCCTTTACTACCAGGCATCTGCATCTCGAAAGACTGTCCCGCTGTTTTAGCCAGAGCGGTTAGCTTAGCTTCAAGCCACCCTTGATCTTCCGAACGCATATCCATTGATAGAGTTTTGGCAAGAGCCCCAATACCACGAGGCTGCTCCTCACCATTAACCCAAACCTCAAAAGGGTGTGGGCGACCATTTTGGATATGGCCAACAAACACGGCAAACGGAGAGACTGGATGTTTTACCAAATAGGTAACCGAAGGGTTTCCATCTGGACATTCTGGACGTTTTGGCCAACGCAAACTAGCTAGTGCAGGTTTGGGGACACTATCTAACGTAATCTTTCGATCAGCAGAAGTATCCAAATCGGCTGGTTTTTGGGTCTCAGTTTCCAACACCGCTCCAGTAATACTGTTTGGACGGTATGTTGTGACACCCTTCAAACCAAGCTCGTAGGCACTGAGATAAATCCCTTCAAATTCTTCGAAGGGAATATCAACCGGACAGTTAATGGTTTTGGATATGGCGCTATCAATGTTCTTTGCAAACACGGCAACCATTGCCAAGTGAGCTTCTGGGGTTATCTCAAGCGCATTCACGAAGCTGTCTGGTAAACTATCAAGATCTCCGCCTGTTTCAGCATATCGCCGATAAGCATGATCCATTACCTGGTAGGTTTTCGTGCTACCGTCTGCCATTCTTTTATTTCGGTTATAAACCCAACTAAAAGCTGGTTCAATACCATTACTGGCATTGTCGGCAAACGCTAAACTTATAGTTCCAGTGGGCGCTATCGACAGCAAGTGAGAATTACGAATACCATGTTTCCGTATTCCTTCTTGGATGTCTTTAGGCAAGCGTTGAATAAACTTAGAAGCTAGATACTTTTCTTCATCAAACAGCGGAAATGTACCCTTCTCTTTCGCTAATTCAATAGAAGTTCGATAAGCTTCATCCCGTAGAAAAACTGATATTTTTTCAGCAAAGTCACGGCCAGCAGAGCTGTCGTAACGCAAGCCTAACAGAACCAACATACTTCCAAGCCCTGTAATACCTAGACCAATACGACGCTTAGACTCGGCTTCTTTTGACTGTTCATCAAGAGGCCAAAACGTTACGGATAAAACGTTATCTAACATACGAACAGCAGTATGTATTGCTAACTTAAATCCATCCCAGTCAAAGTTTTTTGCAAGGGTTTCTTGAGTAAATGGATCGCAGATAAATTGCGCAAGATTCACAGAACCAAGACAGCAACATCCATAATCCGGCAAAGGCTGCTCACCACATGGATTGGTAGCCTCTATGCGCTCAGCATAGTGAAGATTATTTTCAGTGTTTACATGATCGATAAAGATCACACCCGGCTCAGCCTGGTTAAATGTATTCTCCATAATCAATCCCCATATTTCAGAGGGATCGACGTCTGGTTCATACACCCACATACCATCATCACGCTGGTACGCACCTTGTTCAAGCAGTTCCTGAGACGGTTCCGCTTTATGAACTAATGCAAAACGATAACCGAAAGACAGAGCTTCCATGAACTCATCAGTCACCGCAACACTAATGTTGAACTGAGTAAGAGAACCCATAGTACGTTTTTCAGATATAAATTCACGTATATCAGGATGATCTACTCGTAACACGCCCATTTGCGCACCGCGCCTTGCACCTGCTGATTCAATAGTTTGACAAGAGCGATCAAAAACATGCATGTAGCTCACAGGACCAGAAGCCAATGATCCTGTTCCTTTTACTTTTGCGCCACGAGGTCGGATATGGCTAAAATCATAACCTTCACCCCCACCACGACGCATAGTTTCTGTTGCCTGATTTAGAGCAGGATAAATCCCTGGCCGGCCACAATCATACCCAGATGTTGTGTCTGACACAGGTTGGACGAAACAGTTAATGAGAGTCGCTTCAAGACCTGTACCGGCAGCAGAATTAATGCGACCAGCCATAATAGTTCCCGAAACTTGAGCCTCATAAAATCGTTCTTCCCAAAGGTCACGTTCTTTTTCAGGCACAGCCAAAGCCTTTGAAACACGTTTCCGAATAGCATCAGTTGCCTGATCTCCTGATAAACGCTTCTCATCCCCTTTAGCATATTTTTCTAGTAGTACCTCTTCAGATACTTCTTGCAGCTGTTGAGTATTCATAAATTCACAGTAAGCGATCCCCCCCAACCGACAGTAAAAAATACGGCACTATGCCGGTAATTTAACATTCCAAAGCAAAAAATCGTCAATGTAATTATTGTTTGCTGTCAACTGAGGTAAGTTCTTAAATAAATGTTTAAGATAGTCAAAAACGTTTAGGTCATTTGCCTTTGCTCTAGGGCCTTTAGGCACTCGGGAACAACCAATTCTTAGCTACTTCGAACACGCTGACAACCACAGGTGCATTGCTTTTCATGTTCTGGTAAGCCATGGAAGACTTCGGTATACGGTATACGCGAGGTTTTGTTTTGGCTCTTTTTTTAGCCGGGGGCGTGACATTATTCTTTGTTGCGTCTTCTTCAATTCTGTCGTTTTCTTCGTTTAAAACCTCGACTTCGTTAAAGAGGTCGCTTTGCTTTCCATCATACTTTTCGGAACTCTTGCCGAATTTGAGGTGCTTGAGGTAACGAATGGTCTCTTCCAAATTGCTGATCAGTTTGGTTTCCCCCAGCTCAACCGACAGGTTTTTCTTGGACGACATTATACGCTAACCTGCTACGAGACTGTAGTGTAATGCAGAGTTTGATGCAATTTGTTGTTCCATATATCAAACCCATCGAGTAACCAGTTGGGTTCCTAGCAGGGCAGAAGGAAGAATGTCACTCAGTGTCAACATCAAGTCAAAAAACATACAAATGCTAGGGTATAATGCCTTTTACATTAAATATTGGAGCCATTTATGCTTGTTCTTGTTGCTGAAGATAACCGCGATCTAGCCGCAAGTGTCATCGACTACCTGGAGATGCACGATATCGAGTGTGACTTCGCTGAAAGAGGTGACCATGCGCTTCAGCTAATCAAAGAGAATACCTACGACGTTTTAGTACTGGATATTATGATGCCTGGTATGGACGGATTGTCTCTTTGCCAAGCACTTCGTAAGCATGGCTGTAACGCGCCGGTTATTATGCTTACCGCGAGGGACACCCTTGACGATAAGCTTGCAGGCTTTAACGCCGGTGCAGATGACTACCTTGTTAAACCCTTCGACTTACCTGAACTAGAAGCTCGACTCGTTGCGCTAAATAAACGCCAGTCCATTTCCGCTACGAATGGCACCCTTAAGGTTGCCGATTTGGCATTAAATTTGGAAACTCACCAAGCCCATCGTCAAGGCGACCTTATCGACCTTTCCCCTGCCTGCTGGAAAATATTGGTTAGCCTAATGCAAGCCAGCCCCAAAGTACTCTCTCGGGAAGCACTGGAAAAATCACTTTGGCAAGATAGCCCACCCGATTCTGAAGCGCTCAAATCTCATTTATATACTCTGAGAAAACTCGTAGATAAACCCTACAATTCAACCCTTATACATACCCTTCGCGGTGTTGGAGTGGCCTTGCGCGAAGATGCTTAATTTTCACAAGTCACTTCCCGTTCGAGTCGGGAAGATTATTGCTATTTTTTCCGTTTCTCTCGTTGCCTGCTATACGGTTCTGCTGACGATGTTGTATGCCTGGGGCTCAGCAAAGGCTACTCACAATGTACTGCTACATGAAACCTATCAGTTTTTACAAGCCTACCAAAATGACCCAAATATACCCCTACCTCTCTCACAGTCACTACAGGGTTATATTGGCATAGATACCCTCCCCGCCCACGTTATCGAAGCATTTCCGTTAGCGTCCTGGGACGAGATTTACCGCACCCCTGAAGGTATTCTCTATACCTCCAAACACTATGAACACGGCGAGGGCCACAGGCACCTACAAATATCAGACTTACCTAGTCGGGACGAAAAATTTTACCTTTATTATGAAATTATCGTGCCCTATACCTTTATTGACCGCATAAAAGAAAGGTTCCGCATACTTGCGTTAGTAGGCGCAATTATTGTTGCGCTTATGCTTATGGTATTTCACAAGGTGGTGCAGCGAGCCTTACTCCCCATCGGAGCCTTATCTGACTGGGTACAATGTAACCATAAATCAAAAGAAAAACTCAGCCCGCTTCCCTCCGCCATCCAGGATGATGAAATTGGAGAGTTGGCGAGTACCCTATATACAGCGCTGGACAAAATTCACCACCAAAACGACCATGAGCGCCAATTTTTGCGCAACGCCAGCCATGAGCTACGCACCCCTATTGCCATTATTCGCAACAGCATAGATGTACTCGAGCACGTCAAAAAGCTAGACAAGTTAAGCCCGGAAAAAGAAGAAGAACTCCTACTCAGAATAAGACGTGCAGGCAATACGATGAAAGCCGTAACTGAAGCAATTCTCTGGCTCGCCCAAGCCGAAAAAGGCCATGCCAACGCCCCGATAAAAGCCGAAACCAATATTCAGGGCCTTATTAAAGAGCTGGTTGAAGAGAACCAAAACCTGATACAAAATCGCCCCATTACTGTAGACCTTCATATCGAAGATATTCAACCCAAAAATATTGAAGCGGCACTGCTGCACATTGCACTGGATAACCTTATTCGCAACGCTTTTCAGCACACCAATGAAGGCACCATACACATTTCCAGCCCTTCCACTCACACCATAGAAATAATCAACCCCAACCCAACATACGACTGTTCCCAATCTTGCGACATAAATATAGAACAAACCTTAGACCGTGGAGGTTTTGGCCTGGGACTGGCGCTAGTAAAGAAAATTGCCCAAACTCAACATTGGCACTTTGAATTTTCTATTGGCGAACAATCGGTCGCCACCCTTACTTTCTAACCTCAGGTTCCACTCTTTAGGGTCCGTTCACACTAATTGAATTTGATTTGCTGGCATTCCTGGAAGCAATCAGCAAAGCAGTTACAATAGCCCCTTTCTCAACCCAGCACTGTTGGTTTAGGCAAAAACCAATATTTACATAAGGTATGCACAGAACAATGATCCCCAAGCTCTGCCCTCAAGCTCCCCTTCTGGAAACCTACAATACTTTCTTGAATACTCTGGAAGAGTCCAACTTCGGTGGTGATATTCAACGGGATTACGGCAACCGAATTACCCAATCAACCGATAACTCCATCTACCAAATCACACCTCAAGCGGTAGTCTATCCAAAATCAACCGATGACTTAATGCTGCTCACTCTACACGCCAGTCAACCGGAGTTCCTCGGCGTACAAATGTCGCCTCGCGGAGGCGGAACTGGCACCAATGGCCAGTCGTTGAGCCACGGTATTTTGGTCGACCTTTCCAAATACATGAATACTATTTTAGAAATCAATTGTGAAGAGGGCTGGGTAAGGGTCGAAACAGGTGTGGTAAAAGACCAGCTCAACGCAGCGCTTAAACCTCACGGCTATTTCTTCGCTCCCGATCTCTCTACCAGTAACCGAGCTACAATAGGCGGAATGATCAATACCGATGCTTCAGGACAAGGCTCCTGTCTTTACGGTAAAACCCGAGATCATGTACTTGAACTTAAAACAGTGTTACTCAATGGGTCTGTCCTTAACAGTAAACCGCTGGACGATGAAGAATATATGGCGGTGAGTGAACGACAAGACCGTATCGGCTTGATACATCGCCTTATAAACAGTATTGATATTGAGTACGGTGAATTAATCGAAGAAATATTTCCTTCTCTTAACCGATGCCTAACGGGATATGACCTCGCTCATATCCGTGATAAAGAAGAAAGATTCAATGTAAATAATATATTATGTGGCAGTGAAGGTACCTTGGGATTTATTAGCGAAGCGAAATTAAATATTATCCCGCTTCCCAAACATTCCGCACTAGTAGTGGTGAAATACGGACACTTCGACTCCTCCTTACGAGACGCAACAGAGTTAATGAAGTCCTCCCCTGCGGCTATCGAAACCATCGACTCAAAAGTACTTAACCTCGCTATGAATGATTTTATCTGGCACCAAGTGGAAGAGTTTTTTGCCGATAAAACACCTACTCCGGTACAAGGCATAAACCTAGTCGAATTTATTGCGCAAAATGAAAGGGAGCTTGAAGAAAAAGTAGAAAAGTTCACCAAAGAAATACATTCCACGATTGAAAAAGATAAAAACGGAAGAATTGGCTACGCCATTGCACACGGAAAAGAAAATATTAACAAAATATGGGCCATGCGGAAACGAGCTGTAGGCTTGCTCGGTAACGCTCAAGGTGAAGCTCGCCCTATTCCATTTGTTGAAGATACCGCAGTTCCTCCAGAAAAACTCGCTGACTTTATTTTAGAATTTAGAGAAATTTTGGATTCCTACGAATTAGAATACGGCATGTTTGGCCATGTAGATGCTGGCGTCCTGCATGTTCGCCCCTCGCTCGATATGAAAGACACCCACCAAGAAGCCATCGCCTGGGAAATATCCGACAAAGTTGCCGACCTCACCCACAAATACGGCGGGTTATTATGGGGGGAACACGGAAAAGGTGTGCGTTCACAATACTCACCACAGTTTTTTGGCGAGCTTTATCCACAACTAAGACGCATAAAAGCCGCCTTCGACCCTCACAACCAACTTAACCCTGGCAAAATTGCCACACCGGGGGAGTCCGAAAAATTACTAAAAATTAATGAAGTACCTACACGAGGACAAAGCGACAGGGTTATTTCCTCAGACAGTTGGCAAGCATTTAATGACGCCGTTTATTGTAACGGTAACGGCACCTGCTTTAACTGGAACCCCAATGACGCCATGTGCCCCTCATGGAAGGCCACACGCAAGCGTACTCACTCTCCTAAAGGTCGTGCATCACTTATTCGTGAATGGCTAAAATTATCATCCGAAAAAAATTATTCGCCAGCAAATGCATTGAAGGACAAGAAGTCAAGCGTGCAAATTTTTGACTTCCTGAAAAAAGTTAAACACACCTTACTCGAAGGAAAGCTCGAAGACGACTTTTCCCACGAAGTCTATGACTCCATGGCAGGCTGCTTGGCCTGTAAATCCTGTACCGGACAATGCCCGATAAAAATCGACGTTCCCGAATTTAGAGCAAAGTTTTTAGCAATATACCACACCCGTTACCTACGCCCCGTGAAGGATTATCTAGTGGGCTTACTGGAATATACACTCCCTCCCTTTTCCAAAGTGCCGAAGCTATATAACTTTTTTATGGGCAATAAAGTGGTTAAGTTCATATTGAAAAAACGTGTGGGCTTTGTCGATGCACCCTTACTAAGTGAAAAGCCACTGACAGATTACAATATTAACATTGCCGATGCATACAAACTGCAAAGCCTGAGCGAAGAAGAAAAACAGCTCACAGTAGTCATAGTACAGGACGCCTTCACCAGTTACTTCGAAGCCCCCTTAGTGGCAGACTGCATACAATTCCTACAAAAGCTAGGTTTTAATGTCTATTTAGCACCTTATAAACCCAACGGTAAACCACTGCATGTACACGGTTTTTTAAACCAATTTGAAAAAGTATCCAGTTTAAATACAGAAATGCTCAACAGTATTGCTCGTACAGGCGTATCCCTTGTAGGCATCGACCCCTCAATGACCTATACCTACCGAAGCGAATACCCGCTTTACGCCAATAACGCGCTTACATTAAACGCACCTACATTAAACGCACCTACATTAAAAGTAAAACTAATACAAGAGTTTTTGGTTGAGCATCTAGCGGTTTGCAAAGAATTTTCCGAAAACCTCAAGAAAGGCGTATATAAACTTATGCCTCACTGCATCGAAACTGCAAATGCGGCATCCACATTAAACGATTGGAAAAAAATCTTTACAACACTTGGCCAGGAATTAGAAATTGAAAACCTAGGCTGCTGCGGCATGTCTGGCACCTATGGTCACGAAGCCCGCAACTTGGAAGCCTCTAAAAAACTCTATAGTATGAGTTGGCGCCCGATTGTGGAAAAATACAACCCCAACCATCAACATACAACTTCCGATTCAGAACCAAACCCAGAAAACCAACACAATACAATTCGTTTAGTGGCGACTGGCTATTCATGTCGAAGCCAAATAAAACGAGAAGACGCAGCTCAAATTCCACATCCTCTGCAAGCATTACTCAAGCAAATGATACTGTAAGGGTGTTTAACCATTTGTTTTAAGGCCCTCAGTGGATTTGAACTCAACACTTATGGAAAACCACCTTTCCGTTCCAATAACTAAACCCTATATATTAAAACAGTCTTACCATTGACTGAAAACCAAAAAATAAAAACTTGACTTCAGCAAAGAAATTAGCATGCAATTCAACTATTTTTAAAAGCTGTCAATGGCATTTTAAGAGCCGAAATATAGAACAAAATTACAAGACCCACGTATGAGAAAACGGTTTCGGCTAAAAGCGATAATACTATATACAAAATATGGTAAATCTGATTATACTTTTAATTTATAGCACAACAGCATTACTTGTTTGATACTCAAGTACTTCTACACTACTTACAGTACTGTAGACAGAAAGGCGCCAAATACAAAATGCGCTTTTATGTGACACTAGTTTTAGATAGATATCTCAATTCATTACCATCATGATAAATACACTTCATTATGAATGTAAATTTTGAGCATTTACCCTGTTCTATCACTTTCAACTCTATTACTATTACCCTCATTTCAACCTCATAGTTTAGAAAGTAGTATTCTCCACAAGGATTCTCTGAATGACCACCCCAGTTAAGCCTCTTGAACACTCTATTTCATTGCTCGTTGACGCAGCATTAACCGAACAAAAAATATTCAGTTCGTTAATCAAACATACCGAACTTCCAACGTTAAATATGACCGAGTCAAAAGGTACTTTTATCTATATGGATAACGTTAAAAATTCATTGGTTATGCCTAAAGGGGCTCTCGATTATTATTGGAGTGCAAATTTCATATTTCATCGAATATTTAGGTTAGATACTAACGCTTTTACCCATGACACCCACAAATACAATGTCCTACAAGACCCTAATTACCTAAACACACTTCCACTATACCTGTGGGGACAGAAAAGACTAGCGGGCATTCAACTCCCGATACCAAGCTTTTCAAAATTGGGCGGACCCACTGACAATGTTTTGTTCAACGATATAAAAGAAACAGATAAATTATTTTTGTATGGTATTGAGTGGCTGCTTTACCCTGCACTTTTACCCCCCATCGCCGACATAGTTGAAATGGATGATTTACTTAACCATCAATGTCATGCGGAATCCTTATCCTCCCACCGCTTATTGCGCAAAGCAAAAAATGAAGAAGATAAAACCAAACGAGGATTAGCTATTGTGACTGCGGCGTTAACCTCTTCAAGTAATTCATTACTCACAAGTCCTTTTTCTCCTCAGAAACACAGTCAAGCCTTTGAAAGTGCCGTTCACGCTATCGAATCCAACTTTGACGAAGAAGATCCAGTATACGCCTTTGCGCTCATGTTGTTTCTAGTCCACCTTGGCAAGTCTATTGCCAACCATATTGACCCTCACATCTCTTGGAAACAAAACCTTAAAAACCTTTTAAATACACACAGCCAAAATGCATTAAAAACATTAAACCCTGTAGAACTCAATGCAAGTTCACATGAAATTATATAAATTCCAGCCCTCTGAAGGAGCGCTTAAAGGAAGTAAGCCATACTTAATATTTAAAATAATAAAAGCTGTTAGCACATCTAACAGCTTTCCACTCTAGCAGCCTGTTTAAACCTAGAAACCGCAGTTTAACCATACAAAATGCACCGCCTACTCCTCAAAATTTTAAATTATTGCATTACTTTGTTCTTCGATAATTTGGTCTTTACTTGACCCGATATTATTCACAATACGTACTGATTTATTTGAATTTGAAATAATTACTGCACTACCATTATTATTAAAGGTATTTCCCGAAATAAGCGTATCACCTGTATTAGTACTATTCTCAATAAAATTAATCGCCGCTCTATTGTTATTCAAGAACGCATTACTACCTAGGCGGTAACAAAGGATACCGTCGCCTAGGTAGTATATTCTCGTATTGTGTATCATTGAGCGTAAACTCAAGATCGATTAACGTTAATGCAGAGTGGGTGATTGGGCTTTGCGCCCACAATGGCTGAGAGTAATGTATGGGCTCACCAACATTTTCAACCATTGCCATAAAAGACATTGAAGAAAATTCAATGAATGCACTTTCATTATCGCTTAACTGAACATTAAAAATACTTTGTAAATTCCAGCTTTCAACGTAACTGGCTTACAAGCCAGCACCGGATATTTTAATGCTTCGGAAGTTGCCATATTTGTCTGATAACAATACGCCTCGCTGGGTATTAAAGGTATACACACCCGCAGGAAAATAGAGTTCAAAGTTTTCTGCCTCATTAAAGCTTCTATCTCGAATACAGTCCAAGGCCCCCCGCATGGATTCAGTATCGTCTAGCCCATTTGTGCTATTTGCGCCAAAATCATTGATAACATTTAGTTGGAAACGATCCACAGTCGCCTGGCATGACTCACTTAAAACAGGCGTATCGATCAATGTACCCAACTTAAAGCTTTGTTCGTAAACAATAAAATCTCTATCAAACTGAGGGTTGAGTCCAGGAGTTTGATCTATAGCAACAATCTTAATCTGGTGATCAGTATTGTCCCGATAAATTTTATCTACCTGATAATCGAACCCATGCGTTCCTTGCTGCTGGTGTACCTGATTAGCAACGATATTATCAACTTCGATACCATCAATCAGTATGCGTAGATTAATACTTAAATTTGGAGCATCGTTATCTTTTACCCAACCGGAAAATACACCGTTACTCACTATCTCAACGTTTCCAATCGGGGGCCTAAATACATTAAGCACCAGTTTCGCCAAGGTATCATCACTAAGAGAATCGCCATTTTTGAGATAAACCGAACTGCCATTTGAAAAGACAGCGCTTATGCTACCATTTTTGCCACAAGCCAATTTTGAATGATTGGCCCGAAAAACACAGGCTTGCTCGGCATTACTTGTTTGCCAACTAAGAGTGCTTACACACATACTTTGCCCCTCTACGATGACGCAGGGGTTGGGTAGCGCTGAAATATTCCCTGCCGAAGGTTGTTCGGCAATACCAATAATGGTTTCTGAATCAAGAGTAAGATCCTTAAATGAATTTCCCGCTTTTAAATATATTTTACTACCAGAACTAAAATTTTTAGTAATTCTTCCTGAGGAACCACAACCAAGGCGTATACCATTCGCCCGGAAAATACAGACATTACTGGTAGATGCCGACCAGCTAACCTCAACATCGCACGTTTTGCGGCCATAAAGAATTGTACAAGGGTTGAAGGATGTACTTAAACTACCCGTTGGGACTGGAGCCTGTGTTCTAACCTGTACGCTTGCCAATGTTGGAGCAGAAAAAGCGCTTCCAGCTTTTAAATAAACGATACTACCATTGGAGAAAGATTTGGTAATCGAACCAATGAAGCCGCAGGCAAGCTTGGTCTGATTAGCGCGAAAGATACATGCCTGACGGGCATGGGCAGCGCGCCAGCTAATGGTTGCATTACATGTACTCGCACCCGGTGCCAGTAAACAGGGGTTAGGGCTCGCACTAATACTGCCTGACTGAGGCTGATAGGCTTTAGTGTAAATTGTGATTCGAGCCAAAGTGCTATCATTAAATGACGAACCGTTTTTTAAATAAATACGGCTGCCATTGGAAAAAGGTTTCACCACCGAACTGGAACCCCCACAACCTAACTTAGTTCCATTGGCTCTGAAAGTACAGGCGGAGTTATTTGATGAAGACCAACTGATAGTTGAGTCGCAGCTTGTTTGCCCCTGAACCAACTGACAAGGGTTAGGGTTGGCACTAAGACTATTGGCTTCAGTAACATGCGCAAGCAAAAAAAGTACAACGCCTGTAAAACATGTTAACCATTTAATGTTTTTTAGTACCGATAAAAACACATATATCTCCCAGCAAACCATTAAAAAATTAGCTGGGGAGTTTATCGTTTCATATCAACTGTTACCAGCAACAATCACGCATTCCTCTTTTCTCGGTCATACTATTTTAAATCTCGACCGCTTATTTCAAGTCGCTATAATATTAACCAACAAGTAGTAACAAAATAAAAAGTGGTTAAATTCAACGCCGTTTTTTATTTATCGCATTATTATTGTAAATTGAAAAATACTGTAAATTGGAAAATGATGAAGAATCTAATGTAGAAAGGTGATCACATTAAAGGCGATCTTAATACCCCAATATTAATGAGAAAGGTGTCACAATAACGTATACCTAACACTAACGAGAAGTGCGTCACAATAATGTATACCCAATATTCCTCTGGTCTTTAGCGACAATACTCTCATGGCATTCAAATTCAATGAATTTGAATGCTATCTTATAAATTATTCTTCATAATTGAAGTCTTTAACCAGTGGACAGCTTCCCCAATAATGTTCGGAAAAAGGTTGAAAGGGACCAGAATAGGGTTGAATCTCTGAGTAGTGGGATGGAATAAAATAAAAGCTTGGGTATACAGCAATATTTATATATCGATATTTATGAACTGCAAGAGTTAGCACCCCAGGCCCCACTGTTTGCCAAGCACTATTTTCTTTTGGGTGAAGGCTACTCCCTGTTAATTTGGATATTTCTAACATTAGTTTATCCATTAACTTGCATTCTTTAACGCACCCTAGATACCCTACTGCAATAAGCTGCCCACGTTGAATTTCATGTTCATAACAGGAAAAGCTGTCGTTATTTAATAAAAAATCTTCCAGTGGTCTAAGGCAAACACTATCTGCATCTACAAAAAAACCACCATATTTTTTAAGAATTTCGTATCTAGCTATATCACACTTTCCATTCCATTCGGGCATTTCATCAAACTGAGCTTGATTAAATAAACCATTGGGAAATTCTTCTTCCAATGTTTTCTCTGTCCATAGCCTATATTTCCAACAAGGATTTTTTTCTTTCCATGTCTTCATCATATCTATCGGTGGTTTTTTAGGGCCAATCCACATTTGGTGGATTATTTTAGGGATCATACGAAGTGATTCTCAAGGTACGTAATTAAACCGCTTGACTATATAGATTCTATTCTTTGAAAGGCGTCTTTTTGCTCTTGTAATAGATTAACCAAACATTCATTGTGGTTAAAAGCCAATGTAATATTGCTTACTTCCTCTACAGTAAACCACCCTAAATCGTCTACTTCATTGGGCTCACAATATTTATTGGACAAAACGGGGAAATTACTGCCATCCCATTTACATATTATAGCGTAATGAAAGCTTATGTTTTGCGTGCGTGAAGTTGGTCTATCCGATACATGCCAGGGTATTTCAGTTACCTCTATTGTTCCCTGCACACTAGGGTTTTCAGAGTAAATAAAATTGGGATGCTCTGATAATGAGGGTAAATAGAACCCACACTCTTCCCACACTTCCCTGATCATACCTTGGGTAAGGGTCTCATCCCAGTCCAGGTATCCACAGGGGAAACACCAGTAACCCTGGAAATCGGGTGTGCCTGATCCACGTTTTCCCAACAGCATGTGCCAAGTCTTGTCAGTCGTATTGTACAAACAGATTTGAGCAACAACGGCACAGGCGCGAGATAGCCAAACCTCCCTTCCATCCTCCGTAACAATTCGTTCATTTTCTCGATTGTTAAACTGTATAGTCATTGTCTCTCTTTTCTCATAGGGTGAGTTGGAGTTTATATGAAAGAGTATACTCGCCTTGTTTATTTGCAAAGGTGAACATTCCAAGAACCGTCAAGCTCTCCCCTTTCGAGCTAAGTGGTTGACTTTACGATACAAAGCTATAAGGTAGCCCTCGCTTAGAGCCACAAGGCAATTATGTGCCTTTTGGGAAGTTGGTGTAAACCCAACGCTGCCCCCGCAACGGTAAGTAGGTACTTTACAATAAAGCCCTATAAGCCCGATACCAAGCTTTAAGCGCTGTCGTTGATGGAGCGGAGGGCTACCATCCTGGATTTCCACTCGTGCGTTTCCCAGCTCATAGTATGCAGGGAAACTGTATCTGCGTTTTCCTTGTGATGCCTCCCTCAATTGCTGCTTTATTCTGCTATTGAGACTATAAATGAAAAAAATATTAATGTCCTGTCTGCTCACGGGTGGGGCTCTTACTTCCTTAAATAACTACGCCCAAGACCAGCTTGAAGAGGTTTTTATTACCGGGTCTCGCACTGAGATACCCTTACGCCAAGTAGGTACTTCAGCCACAATTATTGATTCTATGGAAATAGAGCTAAAGGGTGTACCTACCTTACTCGACTTGCTTCGCTCAGAAGCGGGTATTTCTGGGTCAACCGCAGGCGGCTTAGGTAAGGTTTCTGCATTGCGTATTCGCGGTGAAGAAGGCTATCGAACACTGATCATGATTGATGGCATAGAAGTGTCCGACCCAACAGGAACACAAGTTGGACCACATGTACAACACTTGACGGTATCAAGTGAGATTGAAAAAATTGAAATCCTGCGCGGCCCCCAAGGTTTTATCTATGGCGCAGATGCAGGTGGAGTGATTAACATTTTTACTCGTTCCGGCGAAGACGGCCTAAACGGAAAAGTATCCGCTGAAGCAGGAAGTTATAATACAACTAACCTAAATGGCTATATTGCTGGCGGAAACACTAGAGTAGATGGATTTGCCTCTATTGCAAACATACGATCGGAAGGTTTTAGTGCGTTTGATAAATCACAAGACCCTACCGAAGATAAAGATGGTTACGAAAATACAACCCTACACACCAAACTAGGTTGGAATATTATTGAAAACCTACGAGCCCAATTCGTTCTGCGTAATACGGAGGCAACAACAGAATTTGATCGATGTTGGAATTCACAAATTGGAGACTTTGGTGGAACGACACATAACTGCGAGGGTTATGTTGATCAATTTAATTCACGTTTAAGCATGGATTACAATCTAGACGCCATCTCTGTAAGCGGAGCTATTTCTCGCACAGAAATAGAACGAGAAAATTTCGCCGACAATAATCGATCCTATTTTATTGAAGGAAGTATTGAGAAAGCTGAAGTACTCAGCAACATTCGCTTGGAGGAAACAGTAAACCTATTAATCGGAGGTGATTTAGAAACTGAAACATCCGAGCCTGAATTTGGAAATAAGGTTGCGCGAGACCAGTTAGGAATATTTACAGAGCTTCAAGGAGGCTTCGCCGACAGCTTTTTTATTACGGCTGGAGCCCGTTATGATGATAACGATGATTTTGGCAAACATACCAGTATGCGCGTAAGTGGAGCTTATGTTGTAGAAACAAGAAAAAACCATACACTAAAATTTCGAAGCAGTTATGGCACAGGTTTTAGAGCGCCTAGTTTGTTCGAGGTTAATAACAATAATACATCTGAAGAACTGCCAGAATTAACAGAGGAACACAGTAAGGGGTACGATCTCGGTATTGAATTTTATACAAAGAATAACGCTAATATTATTCTAGGCTACTTCGACCAAACCATTACAGATGCCATAACGTACAACACCTCAATAGGCGTTTGGGGAGGGTATGACCAAGAAGTAGGTGATAGTAAATCAAAAGGAATAGAATTATCGGCTGAATACCCTGTAGTGGAAAACGTTATCCTAAGACTCAATTACACCTATAACGACACCGAAACCCCCGAGGGCAATCAAAGAATACGCCGCCCCAAAAACAGTGGCAATTTGGGAATACAATGGAATACACAAAAAACACAATTATTGCTGAGCTATCGAGTTTCGCAAGATGCCATCGACTACCCAGGAGATATTGAACTTGAGGATTACTCAACCGTCAATGTCAGTTTCGAATACAAAGTACTTGATAACTTAGATCTATTTGCGCGTATTGAAAATATACTAAATGAAGAATACCAAGAAGTAACGGGCTACAATACCTCCGATACAGCAGCTTACGCAGGAGTTCGTTTTCAATTTTAAATGTATATTTAAAAATAAATACAATCGTAAAAAGAGCTTTTCTATGGATAACGAGAGTAAAAATGCAAAACACAAAGCCGCCATGGAAAAGCAAAAGGCAAAAGTAGACAGCAATATAGAAAACGCCTCTCAAGAAAGAGGCGTTGCTTTACTGCTAACAGGAAATGGCAAAGGAAAATCCAGTTCCGCTTTCGGTATGGTAATACGAGCATTAGGCTACGGGCAAAAAGTGGGTGTTATTCAATTTATTAAAGGCCAGCAACTCTCTGGCGAAGAAATATATCTTCGTGATTACTGCCCAGAGGTGACTTTTTACCAAATGGGTACAGGGTTTACCTGGAATACTCAGGATAGAACCTCAGATATAGAAGCGGCCGAACAAACATGGCAACAAGTTTCGCCAATGTTGCAAGATAAAAGTTTTGATTTAATTATTCTAGATGAACTCACCTATATGTTAGCTTATGATTACCTGGATCAAAACATGGTAATTGATGCCATTAGCAAGCGCCCAAAAGAACAAAGTATAGTGGTCACCGGACGTGGCGGCGGCAGTGAGTTACGAGAAATAATGGACACAGTATCAGAAATAAAAGATATTAAACACGCCTTTAAAGCGGGAATAAAAGCGCGCAAGGGTGTAGATTTTTAATACATCTACTTTTCACCACAAAAAAAGAAAGCTGAACACATAATGACAGCATTTAGCTTGATGGTTCAAGGCACAACGACAGATGCAGGCAAAAGCATTCTAGTTGCAGGTATTTGCCGTGTGCTGGCAAATCGCGCAATGAAGGTCGCACCTTTTAAACCTCAAAATATGGCACTAAACAGTGCCGTAACGGCTGATGGGGGTGAAATAGGGCGCGCACAGGCAGTACAGGCCGATGCCTGTAAAATTAAACCTCATACGGATATGAACCCCGTTTTAATTAAACCTTCAAGCGATACCGGGGCACAAATAATTATTCAGGGTAAGGCTCTGAAAGATATGCAAGCAGCCGATTTTCATCGGTATAAACCCTGTGTGCTAAAGCATGTAATGGAATCATTCCACAGGCTAGAAAATCAATATCAAGCAGTCATTATTGAAGGCGCAGGAAGTCCCGCCGAAATTAATTTACGCGAAGGTGATATTGCGAATATGGGCTTTGCCGAAGAAGCTAATTGCCCGGTTATATTAGTGACGGATATTGATAAAGGCGGGGTATTCGCCCATATCATAGGCACACTTGAATTACTTTCTCAATCTGAACGAAACAGAATTATTGGATTTGTTATCAATAAATTTCGAGGAGACATTAAACTTCTTGAATCAGGTTTGCAGTGGTTGGAAAAGAAAACGGGCAAACCTGTCTTTGGCGTACTTCCCTATTTACACAATTTTTATCTAGAGGCAGAAGATGCAATAGATAATCAGCATCAAAAGCCTAATTCTAATCTAGCACTGAAGGTTGTCGTACCTGTTCTCCCCAGAATAAGTAATCACACTGATTTTGATGCATTACGATTACACCCTAATATCGATCTTGTTTACGTGCGTTACTCAGAATTACCTCCCCCCTGCGATTTAATTATTTTACCTGGCTCCAAAAACGTTAAACAGGACCTAGAGTCCCTAGAAAAAAATGGATGGCGACAAGCGCTCAATAAACATTTACGCTATGGCGGCAAAGTTATCGGCATTTGCGGCGGCTACCAGATGTTAAGTCAGCAGATTAATGACCCACACGGAATAGAAGGTGAAGCAGGTTCTATTGAAGGTTTTGGTTTTGCACCACAAACGGTTCTCCTTCGTGAAAATAAAACACTCAACCAAGTCACCGGCCAGCTTACACTTAACGGTGAAACCGTAGACGTAACAGGCTACGAGATTCATAATGGAGTGACGAATAATACGCACCTCAAATCAAATGCAGCGCCAATACGTCTGAATGGTTTCACTGAAGAGGGCTTTCTAAGTAACGACAATGCGATACTAGGCAGTTACTTACACGGTATTTTTGATTCACCTAAGGCATGTGATTTAATTCTTCGTTGGGCCGGTTTAACGGAACAGGTTGATTTTGATATTCAAGATTTTAGAAACCAAGAAATTGAACGTTTAGCAAGTTCAATTTTGGATCATATTGAATTTGAAAAATTAATTTATACCGCTCAATCTTTCAAAAACAACGACAGTTCGCCGTCCAAAAAAGGCGTAGCGCAATGATATTTTCAACTGTTCTTGTTGCTAAATACTGGAAATATATTCTTATTGGCGCCTTGGCAACTGTATTAATTTCCCTAATCGCATCACTCTTTTTTGGTGCAGTTCCACTGACAGTCACCGACGTTATTTTATCTTATACCTCGGGAGAAGACGGGCGAGTACAAATCATTATTGAAGACTTGCGTTTGCCTAGATCCATTTTAGCCGCTTGCGTCGGCGCCCTTCTGGCATGTTGTGGTTCCGTCACACAAGGTCTTTTTCGCAACCCATTAGCAGACCCCTCTTTAATTGGAGTAAGCGCGGGAGCAGCAGCCGGAGCTAGCTGTGTCATTGTATTACTGAATCATTACGAATGGAGCATTGCCGGGCTATCTCTCGTTTCTTTGGGGGCGTTTACGGGTAGCCTGATTGCCGTTACATTTGTGTATAGGCTTGCCACAGGCCCCTCAGGTACATCTGTGGCAACCATGTTGTTAGCTGGAATCGCGGTAGCATTTATTGCTGGCAGTATTTCCAATTTGCTTGAGTTTATTGCTGACAATGAAATGCTTCGCCGTATCAGCCTTTGGCGCATGGGCGGGCTTGATGGTGCAGATTTTTCACGAATGTGGATTATTCTTGGTGTAACAAGCGTTATTCTATTTATATTACCCCGTCAGTATATTGCACTTAATGCTTTACTGTTGGGGGAATCCGAAGCTAGGCATTTAGGTATTAATGTCAACCGAGTAAAAAAAATCATGATTGTCTGTGTCGCTATCGGAGTAGGCACATCCGTCGCATTAGCGGGAACCATTTCATTTATCGGGTTAGTTGTTCCGCATATTGTCAGAATAACCTTAGGCCCCAATCATAAATACTTAATTCCTTTAAGCGCATGTCTGGGAGCCATACTGCTTGTTTCGGCAGATGCCTTTGCCAGAACAATTATCGCACCAACAGAATTGCCTGTGGGGTTGGTCACATCATTAATTGGCGCACCCGTATTTGTATCTTTGTTAAGAAAGAGGCACCAGTATGGGATGCAATAACGATAAGAATAATATACGTGAATTATTAGACGTCACTAACGTCTGCATCACTCTTAACAACATTAAACTTGTATCGAATATAAGCTTTAAAGTAAACACTGGAGAAATACTGGCTGTAGTTGGACCAAATGGAGCCGGCAAAACATCACTGTTTAAGGCTATTTCCAGTGATATGAATATAACAGATGGGCAAATACATTTTATGAGAAAACCCATTTCTGAGTGGGGCTTGCAAGAGATAGCTCGACACATGTCTATATTACCTCAGCTAAGTTTACTTAATTTCCCCTATACCGTTGAAGAAGTTATCGGCCTCAGTCGAATATCTCACTGTACGGGTACCGAAGTGGATAAAACAATCATACAGGAAGCTATGGCCTCGATGGATATGCTGCCTATGGCACAACGACTTTATACGGAGTTGTCTGGTGGCGAAAAACAACGAACCCAATTAGCGAGAGTAATGGCACAAATTTGGCGGGAAGAAGATGCTTCCGGTAGACTAATGTTATTGGACGAACCCACTACTGCACTGGATTTAGGGCATCAACAACAATTAATGAAGGCACTGAAACAATTCTCTAAACAGAGTACAGCAATAATAATGATTGTGCATGATTTTAACCTAGCCCTGCAATACGCGGATAAAATATTAGTATTAAAGGCGGGGAAAAGCCTTGCTCAAGGAACGCCAAATACCGTTGTAACAGAAAACCTTCTAGAAGAGTTATTTGAAACAAAAGTTAAAATTATTCGAGACTCTGAAACTGAAAATGTATTGGTTATTTCTTAGAGGTACCCACTCTTATTTTCTCATAAAAAATCATCAAAAAATTATACTTTGGATTTTTTAAGCTATTTGTTATCTAAACACTATGAAATATATTTTGTTATTAATAAGCGCATTATACAGCCTAAATACAACAGCCAAAGTTGAAGTAACAGACTTTTTGGGCAGAGCGGTTACTCTTGATTCGCCAGCAATAAGAATCGTCGCGCTGGCCCCTCATATTGTTGAAAACCTGTATTCTGCTGGTGCAGGCAATCGTATTGTTGGTGCGGTTGATTATTGTGACTACCCAAAAGAAGCAAAAAAAATTCCGCGAGTAGGTACTATCAGCTCTTATAGCTTAGAGGCTATTCTAGGCACTAACCCCGACTTAATTATTGTCTGGCATTCTGGTAGAGGCGGGAAAGTAATGGAAAAACTAATCTCACTTGGTTTAACCGTCTATGCCAGTGACCCTCATAGTTTAATGGATATACCCAAAGTGATACGTGATTATGGAATACTTGCAGGAACTGAAAATATCGCCGAAAAAGCTGCACATAACTTTGAAAAGAAACATGCGATCCTAGAAAAAAAATACAAAAACCTGCCAAAAGTTTCAACTTTTTACCAAGTCTGGAACGATCCTTTACAAACGTTAAACGGTGAACACATTATTAGTGATGTTATCCGTATGTGCGGTGGAACAAATGTGTTTGCAAAAGAATTGGCAATAGCACCAAAAGTAAGTATTGAATCTGTTTTACATGCAGACCCTCAAGCTATTGTTACGAGCGGCATTATTACAAGCGGCATGGGAGACGAAAAACCAGCTTGGTTAAGTGCTTGGGAGAAATGGCCTAGCATCAAAGCTGTACGCTGTAACAACCTTTATGCTATTCCGCCAGACATCATTTCGCGCCATACTTATAGGCTTCTCAAAGGCGCGGAAAAAATGTGTGAAAGTTTGAGTTTAAGCCGAACTCAGTTAAAACATTGCGATTAAACGTAATTTACGATAGAACATAAAAAACATGAAAAAAAGACATTAAGAAAGATACGTTAAGAAAGGCACGATAAAAACACAAAATAAAAGGCGAAAAGCTTTTTGAGCATTTCGCCTCCGAAAAAATCAATTCAGTGTTTCAAGTAGTTCCGCCAGAGAATCCGTTGCTTCTTGGGCGTCATCACCATCTGCACTAATTAATATTTCAGCACCTTGCACAATACCTAATGTCTGAAGTTTAAATAGACTTTTTGCACTGGCATCTTTGTCGCCAAAACTAACCGTGATTTTACTTGCAAACTCTTTTGCCTTTTTCACAAATACTGCGGCTGGGCGTGTATGAAACCCATTTTCAGAATTTACAACTGCGGTTTTCTTTATCATTTTTTATCTCAACATAAAATAGTCAATAGAATTAATTTGTTTCAGCTTCTTCTGTTTCGGCAGAGGTTGGCTCTTTGGCATCCGTAAGTTGAACGCTGATAATTGTATCTACCCCAGCAGTCACTGTATCACCGACACTGGTAGTCAAACCGGCAAACTCTTCAATATTGGATATTACAACAGGAGTGATTACCGACTTAGCTTTTCCTCTTAGAAACGGCAAATCAAATTTGATAATAGGGTCACCAGGTTGCACTTCTTGCCCCTCTTCAGCAACCCGAGTAAAGCCTTCACCTTTTAGCTCTACGGTATCGATACCAAAATGAACAAACAATTCCACGCCTTCATCTGTGATCATACTAAAGGCGTGATTGGTTTCAAATATTTTGCCTATTTGCCCACGACATGGCGCAACCATTGTATCTCCAGTAGGCTCGATACTAATACCGTCCCCTACAATTTTTTCAGAAAACACTTCATCCGGCGTGGATTCAATTGGAACCACTTTTCCGCTAACGGGTGCAACCAAGTCAACATAGGCAAGTACTTCTGAACTGACGCTATTTATTGCTGAATTTGCTACTGGCTGAACCTCTTTAATTTCACTTATCAACTCGTGGAAGTGAATGGGAAGCTCTTTTATCTGATTAGCAATTAACTCTGCTCTTGGCCCAATAATAACTTGGAGATTATTGCCGCCTAAGCGGATAATACCTTTTGCCCCCAAACCTTTTATTGCACTCTCATCAACAATCGTTGTATCGACTAAAGTTAAACGTAAACGAGTGATGCAGGCTTCAATACTGGTTAAATTTTTCAAACCGCCTAACGCAATGGCGTATTTTTGCGCCAGAATGCCCATATCCTCATCTTTAACAGATACAGGTTGAGCGTCCTCTTCGGTAAGTACAGCCTCTCTACCAGGAGTTGCTAAGTTAAGTGTTTTAATGGCCACAACAAAGGTGACGTAATACACTACAAAAAACACTAGGCCAATAGGAATAAGCATCCAGGCGTTCTTGGCGGCAGGCATATTAAAATTCAATGCATAGTCAATAAGGCCAGCCGAAAAACCAAACCCGAGATGTATATCCATTGTGGTACAAATTGATAAAGAAATACCCGTCAAAATCGCGTGGATTACATAGAGGAATGGCGCAATAAACATAAACATAAATTCAACCGGCTCGGTTACGCCAGTTACAAGTGATGTCAAACCTACGCTAGTTAAAATACCGATTATTTTTTTACGGTTTTCTTTGCGAGCCGTGGTATACATTGCCAAACACGCCGCAGGGAGCCCAAACATCATTATGGGAAAAAAGCCTGTCATAAACATGCCCGAGTTTGGGTCTCCGGCAAAGAAGCGACCAATATCGCCGGTTGCACCGTTATATTCACCAAAAACAAACCACGCCATGCTGTTTAGTACTTGGTGTAACCCTGTAGGGATAAGTAATCTATTTAAGGTTCCATAAACGAAACTGCCAGCCGTTCCATTGACCATCATCCAATCGCCTGCTGCACCAATGGCCGCTTGTATTGGAGGCCAAATAATACTCAGGCCAACGGAGAGAAATAGGCAGAAGAACGCTGTGATAATCGGTACAGATCGACTGCCCCCAAAAAAAGACAGAAACTCCGGTAGCTTTAATGTGTGGAACCTATTATAGGTATGCGCGGCAACGATACCGGCTAATATTCCGCCCAGCACCTTGAGATCAAAACCGTCGGGAGTAATCAATTCAAATGTCGCTTTTAATAGCATGTAGCCCACAACCGCCGCTAAACCAGCGGCAGCAGCACTGCCTTTTGCTAAACCAATAGCCACGCCCACAGCAAAAAGAAGGGCAATATTATCGAATATCGCTTGGCCTGCGGCAGCAATAACCCCAATATGGTTGACATTACCCAAACCAAATACATCTAAAACATCTGGTTGCCCCAGTCGCAACAATATTGCGGCTGCCGGTAGGGTCGCAATTGGAAGCATTAACGCTCGCCCTAGTTTTTGTAAATATCCAAGAATATTCATGGATTCCCCCTCCCAGGTTGTATTAAAAATTTGTTGTTATTATTTGAAGCAAGTCGTTATTGTAATTTTATTTGCATGATAACGATTTAACCTGTTTCTTTTTTATTCTGTAATGGATGCCAGTGCTTCACTAATTTCTACCGCCGTTTTTAAAGAAAGCACTCTTTCGGCTAATTCCGTTAACTGAGTTTGACTACAATTACGGATAGCGCTCTTAACTCTTGGAATAGCGCTTGCGCTCATACTCAGTTCATCTAAACCCATACCAACCAATAACAGCGCAGCATTTTCTGTAGCGGCCAACTCGCCACAGATTCCCACCCATTTACCCGCGTCGTGAGTGGCGTCGATAACCTGTTTAATGGCTTTTAATACAGCCGGAGTTAACGGGTTATATAAGTGTGCAATTTCAGTATTGCAACGGTCAACAGCTAAAATATATTGGGTAAGATCATTGGTGCCAATACTAAAGAAATCTAATTCCTCTATAAGATCTCTTGCAATCATGACAGATGCAGGCGTTTCAACCATAGCACCAATTTTAATATTTTCGTCAAAAGCGATATTTTCGCTTCTAAGATCCTGTTTTAGTTCTTCAATTATTCCGTGTAATTTTCTCACTTCTTCCACGGAAATAACCATTGGAAACATAAGACGTAATTGACCAAAAGCGCTGGCTCTCAGCGCTGCGCGAAGTTGCGCGTTAAAAAGCTTAGAATCGTCAAAACATAAGCGTATAGCACGTTTGCCTAAAAATGGATTGAGTTCTTCCTCTAGTTTTAAATAGGGGATATGTTTGTCACCGCCAACATCCAAAGTTCGGAGGATCACAGGTTTGCCTTCCATCTTTTCAAGCACCGCGCGGTAGGCGTTAAATTGAATCTCTTCACTTGGCGCGGATTTTTGGCCCATAAATAAAAATTCGCTACGGTATAGCCCAATGGCCTCAGCACCATTTTCAAGTACACCCTCGACTTCGTTATCTGTACCAATATTTGCCGCCAGTTCAACCCGATGGCCGTCGGTTGTTTGGGCGGGTAAATCTTTTAATTCTTTTAACGCTTTTTGCTTCTCTACCTGGGTTGCTCGCCGGGCTTCACAATCGCACAATATCGCTTTCTCAGGGTTGATAAGTATTGCATTGTTATCGCCATCTAAAACCGCTAGGTTGCCTGAGGTCACCTTATCGAATAGTGAATTCACACCCACAATGGCAGGCAGGCCCATAGAACGAGCAAGAATGGCAGTATGAGACATGCCTCCACCCGTTGCTGTCACAAACCCACTAACAATAGTCAAGTCAAGGCTGAGAGTTTCAGCGGGGCTAAGGTCATCTGCAAATATAATAATGGGCTCACCCTCAGACGCAACGAGACCCGCTTGTGTTTGCGTTTCTCCTGGTTTAGAAAAGAGGTTGCGAATAAGCCTTTTTCTAAGATCGTCCATATCCGCTGCGCGCGCGCGTAAATATTCGTCTTCAATCTGAGACAGAGCAACAATATTATTGCTCATTACCGTGTCTACAGCGAAATCCGCAGAATATAACTGATCTTGGATAATACCGAGGACCTCTTCTTCCAGCTCTTCATCATCAAGCAACATTGCATGGCCACCAAAGACATCTGCCTCACTCTCGCCAAGGGTATCTTTTGCCTTCTCATACAGTTCATTCAGTTGCTCCAAGCTCAATTTTCTTGCTTTGTGGAAACGAACAACTTCATCTTTTACTTGAGCAGGCTTGATTTGATCTCGATTGATGGAAGGCAGCTCGGATTCCATAACAACAGCTCTGCCAATAGCAATACCGGAGGAAGCTACGGTGCCAGACAAAGACATAGGAGCTTGATTAGACATATATAAACCTCTTACTCCTTATTACCAAGGAATGTTTCTTTATTATGTAACAACCGAATTATGTACTAATCGATTGACTAAAAAATGTTCAACGCACACATTCAATACACAAGTAGGTATTGCTGTTAAACGCCATCCCTTATATTTTTCCGACAAACTAGCTTGTTTAGGGCGTAACCAGGAATAGTAACGTCTTATATTCCATTAGCACAGCGCGTATTATCGCCAATTTGAAACATTTTATGAATTGCATAAGTATTATTTTGGTTGTTTTGCGAGCAAATAAAGTTGAAGAATAAAAACAACTAATCTCATTAATACGCTGCTGCGCCCATATCTGGGAAGATTATTTCAAAAAATGTTAATGCCACTTAAAGAGTCAGCAGCATAACCAATTGATTTAAAAGGAATTTTTACACTACAATGCTTTTAAATACAGATTGATCACTTGCCAATGTTAAAAAACTAGCATAAAGTTAAAAAAACAGACATAAGCGAATATTAAGGTAGCTATTTTGACGAAAAATCCAATGATTCATTTAAGCCGTAGGCAAAGACAGATTATGGATATTCTATTTCGTCGCCCAGATTCCACAGCGGAAGAAATTCGCGCTCAGCTACCCGAAGCCCCAAGTAATTCTGCAACCAGAGCCATGCTTTCCACAATGGTTAAGAAAGACTACATAAAACAACGAGAAGAAAACTTCCGTTATGTTTATGCTGTCGCAATGGAACAAGAAACGGCACAAAAATCTGCGGTGGATAGATTAATTAATACTTTTTTCAACGGTTCAACTAGCGCTGCCGTGAGCGCTTTATTGGGAATGCAATCTGACCAGCTATCCCCAAAAGAGCTTGGCGAGCTGAGCGAAATAATAGAAAAGGCCAAGAAAAATAACGCATAAAGTGGTGAACATCAAATTAGGCAGTCAATAAATAAGCACCGCCGTTAAAATGCGGCTGGCTTCGGAAAAGGATACCAAGAGGTAATAACGATGGTACAGGTACTATTCGGCAATCTCATGGATAGAGAAGCATCCTTTGATACAATGTGCCAACTATTAATATCCAATGGTCGAGCATTTGTTGTACTTACCGGCTGCCTTATTGCTCTTTCTCTCTTAAAAGGCTCTGCGGCAAGCCGTCACTTCTTAATATGCTCTGCCATTATATCCATTCTATTACTTCCATTTTCATCTCAGTTTATTCCAGCAGTCAATATTGTTATTGACACTAAAGAACCTGAAGTAGAACAGGCCCTACACAATACTAGGGCACCCGCAATTATGACTGAACACTTCACAATTGCAAACTCGTTAGAAACCCGCGATTATTTTTATCAAGTATTTATCATCGTCTACCAAATAGTTTCTATTTTAATATTGATTAAAATACTTGTAGATAACTTAAAGATGTTTTTATTTATAAAAGTATGCCAACCAGTAAAACAAAAATATTGGCTGGAGGCACTTAACAAGTGTCAAAACGAGCTTAGTCTTACTCGAAAAGTTACGATTAAACATTCACATTTAATCCATTCCCCTTCAACCTGGGGCGCATTTAGACCGACTATTTTAATTCCCACAAGTGCATTGCAATGGCCAGACCACCTTATTAAAAGCACTCTTCTACATGAACTTGCACATATAAAACGCTATGACTGGCTCTCTCAGCAAATAACTCGATGTATTTGTTCACTCCACTGGATAAACCCTCTTTGTTGGCTAGCCCATAAAAAATTATGCTCCTACGCTGAAAAATCCTGTGACGATATAGCATTAAATGCCGGAGTCAAAAATACCCACTATGCAAACGATTTAATTAATGTTGCAGAGCATGTGCTGGTATATAAAAAATATAACTACGCAGCACTCTCTATGGCTGCATCGAGTATACGGGGGCAACTTGCGAATAGAATACTTGCGATACTGAACCCAAGAGGAGAACACATTCCTATAAAGCAATCTCAAGTTATATTAACTCTATTTACCGTAGTTTTTTTGCTCGTTCCAATGGCAAGTATTCGCGCCAACTACGTTGAAGAAGACAAACCATCGTTTCCAATTTATTCACACGAAAATACCAAAGAGTTCCCTTTAGTCATTCAAGATTACGACCCATTACCCAATACAACAGAAACGCCTAAGACACCGTTTATACTTGAAGATTACAAAAAAATGGCTCTTAGAGACAAAACTAAAATTCAACTCACTAAATTTGAACGGAAAGAACTCACCCCCATTTCTACCAGTAATGCCTTTAAAAGAATGGCAAATAAAATTAGCAATACCATACTCGATAAAAATCACCAACTCTTCCCAGTAAAAATTAAAGAACCCTCCCTACCAAAATTAACTAATGACAACAAAACAATTACTACAATAAACCAAAACGATACACTTTTTAGTCATAATAATATTGAACAGCATTCTTACAAAAATATGGTAACACCAAAATACCCACACCTCGCCAGATTAAAAGGCATTGAGGGAGAGGTTCAAGTTCAATACAGTATTGACGAATTAGGTCAGGTAACAGAAGCCAAAATTATATCCGCCACCCCTTCAAAAATATTTGATAACCCAGCTTTAAAAGCCATCAAGAAATCTAAGTTCAACCCGCGCAAAGTCAATGGCAAGGCTGTTGCAGCAATTAACTTAACAGAAAAATACATATTTATTTTAAAATCTTAGAGTACTCCACAAATAACATTCACGCCGCTTGAGATAAAACTGCTCATTATTTTTCTGGATTTTTCTAATACACCTTTCCAAATCCTGCCAAAAGCCAACCTCGTTCTATTGGCGAGTTCGCATCTACCTCCTGAGCAAACAGTGTTTTCGGAGCTGATTCCATTATTCGATAACCATGGCTAGTCACCTCCGTCACTAAAGCCACATGGCTGATATACCCTTTTTTACTTTTTCTATAGAAGACTAAATCACCCACATTTGCTTTATAAGAAATAGGCATTAGACTATTAATAGATTTAAAATACGCAAAAAGATTTCTCGATCTTCTATGAAAATAAGGATTATTTGGATTATTTCCATTAGAAGAATTATAAGCGTTTGGATTTCGATAAAAATCTCTTTTTAACGCGGTTTTAAATGAGTAACCTGCAAGACCATAAGCAATATTAGGCACATCACTACATACAATAAAACCTAAATCTGCACCAAAGTTATTATGCCTTCCCATAAAAGGGTCATATGGCGTGCCGCCTAATTTTCTCGCTTGGGAAATTACGGTTTCAATATTCGGAAGCTCAATCGCGCGCGTAAAGACCCGCTGCCCCGAGTAACCCAACAGATAAACAACAAGACTTGAAGCAAACAGAAACCCAACTATAGACAGAAGTATCTTTTTCATACGATTATCCCCCCCCTTAAAAAGCATTAAACACTTTAGCGCCTCCAATTTATCTGCCCGATGTATATCCATAATTTCCATACGGTTAAGGCTAATAATTGTCCGTTTAAGATTATATTTTACCTATCCCAAAAGAGCAGACCTCGCACTTTATGCCACAAACCCCACTGCAAAGTCTGTCATTAAGAATATGAAGCTTGATTGGTTACCGACAAACAGGCAAACTCTGAGCTACGACATCTGAGCAATAAATAATACATTCAACAACAGCTAAATATTACTGGGAATATTATGGAGACTGATTTTCTATCGCAGGTTATCTTACCACTTTCACTCTTTATAATTATGCTGGGAATGGGCCTTTCGCTCACGTTAACCGACTTTAGTCGAGTATTAAAATCCCCTAAAGCCGCTATTATCGGCATACTCTGCCAGATGCTTCTTTTGCCAATAGTCGGCTATATCATAGTTATTGTGATGAAGCTCCCTGGCGAAATTGCTGTTGGACTTATGATACTGTCATTCTGCCCTGGTGGAGTGACATCCAACATGTATAGCTACCTTTCTAAAGGAGATGTCGCACTTTCCATTAGCCTAACATCAATAGTCAGCCTGGTTACACCATTTACTATTCCCGTTTTTACGGTTGTTGCTATGAATGTATTTCTAGAAGACCAACAACAATTTACCATCCCACTTGCTAAAACAATCACTCAACTAGTTGTTATCACTATTGTACCCGTCGTAGTGGGAATGCTGATTAATAAGAAATTCCCTCACTTCAGCCAAAAATCTGAAAAAATTGTTAAGGTGCTATCTATCGTATTTTTGATTTTTATCCTAACCGCCATTACAGCAAAAAACTGGAACAACGTTCCCCAGTACATTGCCCAAGTTGGAGCAGCGGCTTTAAGTTTGAATATTCTGACGTTAATCTCAGGTTATTACATTGCAAAGCTAACTGGCCTAACCAAGCCGGAAGCGATTAGTATTGGAACAGAAGTGGGCCTACAAAATGGCACCCTGGCTTTATTGGTATCTGGTACTATCCTTGGCAGCTCCGTCATGACTATTCCGGCAGCAACCTATAGTATTTTAATGTTTGGAACAGGCGCAGTATTTGGCTGGGCGGTAAATCTGAAAATAGGAAGCAGCACCGCGCCAAATCAATTAGATACTGAACAAAGTGCGTAAATTAAATAAGAAATTATTAAACTGAACGGCTGATTGGGTCATAACTCCTTTAGCATGGACCAGTTATTTTTGTCGCACTTCAGGCTTGATACTAGAGCAAATACGACTCAAATGTCCATTACATCGGGGGAACTACCCTGTCAATCTGGAGCCGCTTGTTATAAATATTTTCGACTAAAAATGAGAACAAAAATTTTCCATAACTTCTTCGACAGTCAAATAGTCGCAAACTAATTGTGCGTGTAAAAATACTGGATCATTTTCACCTGCTGAGTGAGCAAAGACCATACTAATACTACCTAGGGCCTTCTGGGATTCCATCATTTCTCCCCAGCTATTTATATCTTCTGGCTTAGATAAATCTAATTGGCCAATATCTTGTTCGATACCTCTATAGGTCTCAGCCTCTTCTCCATTTAATATGGCTGGCGGTACATAAAGTGGGATTCTATGCACTAGAGCATCCCTATATCCCTTTGAATAATTTTCATACCATGAAGATATCCTTTCCTCGGTTAAATAGGTAACTAAATCTGGCTTTAACCTAGCTTGTGTTTTTTCGTTGAACAGCCCTACGCCATGCCTATTTATTTTATTATCTCTAGGTTTACCATAAAGGTCATTTTCGTATACAAAAACCCAGCCCAAATTGTCAAATAGGCCAGCTATATTAATGAAATACGAATGTATATTAATGGTGATATCTGACAGCTCATCGCTCGATAGCTTATCCTCTCTATCTACGGGAAATATTTCAAATATGTTTTCTAAGCAGCGTGTAATCGTCTTTAGCCTTCTGCCCGCGCCCTGCATTAGAAATTCTCTTGCATCCGCTTTATTGAGATTACAGTTTAGGACAGAAATTTTCGAAAATAACGCTTGATGTTTACTTTTAAGATTTACCCTAAAGTCATTCAACTCTTGTATTTTCTCGATACTATATTTCATGGTATGTATTTATAACGCCTGGCTAAGCGACGCGCTTTTCAGCGTCCGTTTAAGTTTTTTGTTATTTCTTTTTTAGTTCAGTACTGCATTCAACAAACGATTGAACATATACAATATCTCGAACAAACAACCATTGATGTGAAGCAGCTTCGCAAACCTTGTAACCATGCCTTGTCAAGTACTTGTCAACGGCGAAATGAGAAACATGAGGTACCACAAACAATAAAACGACTCCAGATATAGCTAACCTTGAAAGCAAAACATTCTGCTTGCTTGTTATTGGTTCTCCACCCCAAAATTCTTTGATAACTACGAACGCGAGTGATAACAAACCAATACCTACACCGAGCATATAGTAAGAGCCTTTATCAAATAAAACTATTGGCTCTGATAAACTTTTATAAAGAAAAAGCACCCTGTAAATGAACCATAAAACTGCAGATACTCCACCGACCAAAAGCAGCGGAGGAGTGAGTATTTTATTGAGTAATGATGGGGGATCTCGTGTTTCCATTCTATTTAGCTCGTGAGAATGGAGAAAGATATTCGCGCAGTGTTCTCCTTACCCATGTAACTGCAATAGCTCGTGCAGACTCCACTGCATAGTCGATTACCTCATCAATTGCTTCCCCGGCAGCATTTAGAGCCTGCCGCTTTTTCTGAGCTATATAATTCTCTGCTGTGCTACCCATCTCACCAAGACCAGCAATTACACGATTGGTAACCCCCAAACGGTTATCTGCGTACTCTAGGAGCATAGACACTCCTACACCGACAAACACAACCGCGATAATTGGTCCTACAGCAAATGTCGCTGCGCCAACTGCAGTAGCCACCAAAATTGAAGCACCAGTAGCGATACCTACCTTTACGACATCGATAGCCAAGGTTCCGATTAGCTGGCTCAGCGTAGCTTGATCAGTTAAAAAATAGTTAGCAACTCTGTATGCCGATAGGAGAACAACCGTGAGAATTCCACCCTGTTTGGCTGCTGCTACAGCTCCAGCTTTTCCTAGCCCCATTGAAATCACTTTAGGATTTTTAATTCCGTACTTGGTGCCCGTAAGTACAGTTCTCAATCCTGCGTGACCTTTAAGGATGATATGTGGTTTGCCACCATAGCTCTTAATGTATGCCCTGGCGCCAACTCCTCCCAAATCACCTATTAATTTAGCCATGGTTACAGCATCATCAGCGGAAGCATAATAGCTTGCTCCTGCTCCCACCTTCCCTTTAATTTTCTGCCAAGCAGCTTGAACGCTCGCCTTTTGCCCTTTCGGAGAAGATTTAATAATGGCATCCATTTCTTCAAATGAAACCACATAAACTTCATGCGTGTTCGATTGTATTTTCTGTTGTAGCTCTTTCTTTTCCTTTTCTGTAAGCACTTTGCTTTACTCCATTGATTGAAATTGTGATGAGAAATAACGCCTGTGTAACCAGACCAAGAAATGGCGGTTGTTTGTGTGATAATGAGCGAAGCAAATACACAAACGAGCGACGCTTTTTGGGGAGATTTGCCCCGCTTTTGCACACACCCTTTTGTTAACTCATTTTACGCTCATATTCTTCAGGCGGTAAATAGCCTATCGATGAATGTAAACGCCTATTATTGTAAAACCCAATATATTCAGTAATTACGCCGCGAAGCGTCTTTTCACATATGAATTCAGGCTTACGATGTATTCGCTCTGCCTTAAAGTTTGCAAAGAATGATTCCATATGGGCATTATCGTTCATTCTCCTCGGGCGATTCATGCTTTGGACAAACCCTCGTTTCGCCAACCTATCAGAAAAATCAAACGCTCGGTATTCGATTCCACGATCTGTATGAAATAGTAGCCCCTTGGGTGGCGTTCTATTTCGTAGTGCTTGCTTAAATGCGCTCCAAGTCAATTTCGCATTTCGCTTGTCACTCAAAGACCAACCGACAATTCGTCGACTATATTTATCCATGACTACTGCTAGATAACGCCATTCATCGTTAACCTTTAAATACGTAACATCACCCACCCAAACTTTATTTACTTCGCCCGCCAATACATTGAGTTCTCGGTTTGGGACCGATGCGATAAAATTCATTAGCCCTGGTCTTGCCCTGTAAATGGTCGACCGCCTCGATTTAAGCCCATTTTCGCGCATTATTCGGGCTACCCTTTTCTTTGCGATACGAAATCCTTTTTTCCGTAACGCCATCGTTATCTTAGGGCTCCCGTATGCTTGTCCACTACTTTTATAAACTGCCAATATCTCTTCATATAGAGATTCGTCATCGTAACTGCGTTGACTCTTACCCCGGCGCTTCCATGAATAGTAGCTCTCCCTTTTAATGTCATACACTGAGCACATAATCTTTAGATCGTAGTGTTCCCTATGATCATCTATGAATGCGTAGATTTCTTTTTTTGTTCTAAAGAGAATTGGATGGCTTTTTTTAAAAGGTCATGCTCCTGCTTTAGCAGGTTATGTTCGCGCTCGATTTTTTTTAATCGCTTAAGTTCTGTGCCCATCTTAGGGTCAATATTAATGTCTTTCTTGCTTGTCATGAGATCACCGTTTCTAGTCTCCATACACCAACGGTAAAGCATTACTGGATGAATACAAAGCTCTTCCGCTACATCGGCGGCCTTCACTCCCTTTATCTTTGTGAGAGCTACAGCCGTTGCTTTAAATTGATCGTCATAAAAATTATAGTGTTTTCTTCGTGCCATTTGACACCTCCAGTTTAGTTATATGGAGGTGTGTGCATTATCGGGTCAGATCTCGGGTCTGATTTACACACTTGTTAAGTGATTTTTCTTAATTAGAACGTCCTTTACTGTAAAAGTAAACTCAGTTTCAATTGTACCACCTTTCCCTAAACTGAAGATATTTTACCCGCTCGTTCTGTCGATGGCATATATGACTCGAATTCCAATTTCCCTGAAACAATCGCTACGGTAAACAATTGTTACCTGGTCACCGTAAGGCGTTGGATGCGATGCTCGCCTGCCGATCCCACTGCGGTGAGTTTTACACGCATTGTGATGGCTGCCACAGGAATGGATGCTTTCCTTTATCCTGCGGTCACCGTAGTTGCCCTCAATGCCAGCATCAATTGTGCGAAGCCTGGTATGAGCGACAACAACAAAAACAATTGCCCGTGACGTATTTTCTGGTGACCTTTACACTTCCGATTCAGTTACGAGAAACAGCATGGCAGTACCAAAGCATAATGTATGACATCCTGTTCCGAGCGAGTATTGAAACACTGCAAACGGTAGGCAAAAATAATTTTGATTTATCCTTTGGGATGACGGCCGTTTTACACACTCATAAACGAGACAAGGGGTACCATCCTCACATACATATTGTATTGCCTGGCGGTGGCTTAATGCTCAAAGGCTTAGGTAATACTTGGAAGGCGCTTCCACAGAATTTTATTCTGAATGAGTTTTCTTTGGCGAGGGTGTTTCGTGGTGTTTTTCTACGCATGATCTTTGAGCAATCAATTGAGCTTCCCTTAGGGCTTCCCAAGCAATGGGTTTCAAAGGTTATTAATGTTGGCCCCGGCGATAAGGCCCTTAAATATCTTTCACGATATTTGTATCGTGGGGTGATTAGTGAGAATGATATTCTCACTGATAGCAAAGGCCGGGTCACCTTTCGTTATAAAGAAAGTAAGACACGAAAGCTGGTCACTACCACCCTGCCCGCTGTTGATTTTCTCTGGACGTTACTTAGGCATGTTTTGCCGAGAGGTTTACGACGTGTCCGAGACTATGGATTTCTTCACGGGAATGCGAAGAAGACGCTTCAAAGAATACAGAACATATTACACGTGAAACAAAAAAATACGGGGGAGACTAAAAAGAAGATGATGTGCTTTGAATGCAAGACAGAAGTGAGTATTGAACTCGTGCGACCAAAACCGATCCCAATGCAGTTTCGTTTTTATCCTTCGTCTATAGACACTGCTGCCCCGTCATAAAAAGGGCACTTAGACATTAACAATATTGGGGAAGCGATCATTGGTAATAAAACCAAGATTCCAACACGAATGAATTTTGTGTTTGTGCTATATATTAAGAAAGAAAAACTAAATTCAGGAAAACAGATAGCAACAAATTAAAGTTAGCCGCCCGAAAAGTAATATCAAAAATTGATCGATATAAAATATCGATCTTTGACAAAATAACCCGCCAATTATTTATTCCCTAATAAAGAAAGCACCAGCGATTAGAATACCGGACTTGTCCAACAAGACGGATAAATAGCGGTTGCACGCTATTTATCCTTATTCGTTAACTATTTTCACAAATCAAGATTTCTAGTTAAAACCTCTGCGGATGTAATAATTCGTGTTGTTCGATAAAGATCAGGGTGTTTTTCGTTGTCAGCGTATCCCACTGGTTCTCCAGCACCTGTGTTTACGAACCATGAATTTTCCGATTTACGATCACCTAGTAATTTTTTAAACTTAGCCGGTTTAATACCTAGCGCTTCAGCTGCCGTATTGTAGGTACAGCGAGTCTTAACTTTGTTAACGTAGTCTCTTATCGAGGTGATTTTATTTTGAATCATAAAATCATCTTCTGAAGAATCGAGACCGACGCTTCTAGCAACATCAAACCATTTTTCTGGATCTTTACTCATACTGCGTTCTTTACCTATTAGTGAAGTAATTTTATCTGTTTTGGTATCACCATTACCAAAACAGATATTGAATTTCGAATCTATCATAGCGTCCTTGGAAACTCCGAAGGACTCTCTATTAGAGTTAACGCCAAGCTAAGCGGCGCGGAGACAAATTAAGTAATGTTTACCGCCATTTTTCAAGTGGCGTATGATGGCATCTCTCGCTTGTTTGCTCGCCCACTTTATGACGCTCCCGGCAACAAACGAACGAGGAACCATGTCCATATAACGACTGCATGATTCACTGGATTGCAGAAGCTCCCCAAATAACTCCAGAACCTTCAAATTGATGTTCCAGTTTTTGGTTTGTGGACCATATATGGTCGATAGGAATTCTCGAAAATCGTTCTTCTCTTGCTCGGTAATAGGTTCCATATTAAACCTCCTTTATTGAAGCTTGGAATGTGCAATAACGCTATTTATGTACTTGTCGCCCTCGCCTTTATAAGTGACCTCAGCAACGAAACTCAAAGACCTGGATAAAATGTACATTTGTTGGCCGCTGTCATTGTCAAAGTAGTAGAACTCAAGGTCATTAGAAGAATTCGACTGATGCACTTCATTTTTCAGACCTTCTAAGAATCGTTCCTCTACTTCTGAGGTTGGATCAGTGAAAACACTTTTAAAGAAAGCGTATGGAGACTTGTTTGAGCCAATAAACTCCACCTCTTCTTTATTTATCCACCGGTACACGATGCTGTATTTTGGCGCGGTAATAATTGTTGAATAGCCATCCAGCAGTACTTTTTCGTACCGCTCAGGAAACGGCAATGATATTCTGCCTTTCAGGATCAGCTCTTTCCCATTGCTTACATTTGCAACGCCATCTTTGCGATCTATGGTATGCGTCTGGCATGATTGTATTGTAAGCATCATTAGTAATACGACTAGAATGTTCCCTGCGATCTTCATGTAAACCCTTTCTCCCCTTTTGGTTATGGTGATAAACACTCGAAATAAGGCTAACCAGGCTGTAGAAAAATTAAGTTTTCAGCAAACATTTTTCTTCCAACTAGCCCATTTGAATGTATTTTTTACAGCACATGGTAATACATCAAAATAATATCAACAATCATATCTGGCTATATCTCAACCAGCACCACTCGAAAGTGCTTAGCATTTAACCTCTTATGGTTCCTGCTGCCCTTTTCAAGCCGCTTTTCCAATTCCTTCGCCATATCGAGATAGTTTTTATTGTCTTCTTCATCAACAACAAACGAGACTTGCCGACCCTGTTCTCTTACAGGTCGCTTCATACATTTATTTTGCAGGGGGCATCATTCGCAGCAGTTTTTTTAAGCGAGATTTAAACGACCGCACACTGGAATAAATTAAAAATACCCTGTAGGTTGGAAAAGCCGTCGCTTTGGCTTGCCTCGTTAAATGGATGGGAGTATTCTATGCGCATAAAGAATACGCATAAGGTATGCGCCATGCAAGCTATATACGACAAAACCGCACCTAAAAAAGCTACAAACTTAAGCATTAACAGTAGCTTACTCAACAAAGCTCGCAGCTTAGACATAAACCTTTCATCAACCCTTGAACTGGCTCTTGAGAACGAGATACGTAGAACAACCCGCCAAGATTGGATTAAAGGTAATGCCGCTGCCCTAGAAAACTGTAACTCTCTTGCTGAAGAAAGCGGCCTGTTTGCAGACAAACACAGGCCATTTTGATGAAGCAATATGACTTGTACTTCAATACAGACCCCGACACAAGGCTGTAAAAAAATTAAGTAACTTCTTATAATTATTTCCCCATTTTAAAAATTTGATTTTCTGATCATTATACACCCACCTCTCACTAACCAGTAAAAACAAACTCAAAGTGATCATATATTATGTCTGGCTGCCTGCAATACAAACACAAAAGGTGGCTTGGGCGTTTTACCCTAAGCTGCATATTTCCATAGCTTCTCGCATAGGAGGCTGCGCTTTGTTATTTCTTTTGAAGGTCTTCACGGCACTCTACTGACGCTTGAACATATACAATATCACGCACAAATAGCCACTGGTGCGAAGCGTCTTCGCAAACAGAATAGCCTTTAGCTTTTAGCTGATAATCAGCAACATAATGTATAGCATGTGGTAGAGCAAAGAGTAAAACTACACTTGCGATGGCCAACCGAGAGAATGCTTTCGTTACCTTCTCACTTACTGGCTTTAGTAACCAGTGTTCCCAAATTACAATAAAGGCTAAAGCAAGCATCCCTAAGCCAACGCCAAGCATGTAGAATGATCCTTTATCAATTAATACTACGTCGCCGCTATTTTGAAATAGTATATAAACTCTATAAATAAACCAGGATGATGCACAAAGACCACCAACTAAAAAGATTATTGGTGTTAGAACTCTATTTAACAAAGATGGTTTTACTCGATCTTCCATTTATCGAACTCTCGGTAAAGGAGACAGGTACTCTTTGGTTTTGTTTTGAACCCACCGAATTGCGAGTACTCTTGCGGATAATACAGCGTAATCAATAACTTCGTTGATCGCCTTACCGGCTGCACTCAATGCTTGATTTTTTCGCTCATTGAGATAGCTTTCAGTATTTTCTCCCAATTCATCTAAGCCGGCAATTATACGATTAGTGATACCTAAACTGTTATCAGCGTATTCGAGAAGCATTGATACACCAACTACAACAACGGCTAAGATTGGGCCGATTGCAACCGTAGTAAGACCCGCTATCGCTGTCGCAGCAACAATCGATGCACCAGTTGCGATTCCGACTTTCCCTTTTATCTTTTACCAAGCAGCTTTAACACTCGGCTTATTCTCTTTGGGTGAAGATGTGATAATGGCATCCATTTCATCAAATGAAATCACATACACTTCATGCTTGTTCGATTGTATTTTTTGTTGTAGCCCTTTCTTTTCCTTCTCTGTAAGCATTTTGCTTTACTCCATTGGTTGTGAAATTGTGATGAGAAATAACGCTGACTGGCTTGGTTATGTTCACCGTAGATGTTCATTTAACAATTCAATCATCTTAGGATCTCCTGAAAATTCTGCCAAATCTAATGCTGTCTTCCCATATGAATTTTTAGCATCAATATCCGCACCCTTTAGTAATAAAATCTCCGCAGCCTTTAATTTCCAATCACTCGGCATATAGGAAATAATCAGCACCATCAACAAAGTGCTTCCAGTCTCATCTTTATATTCTACATCTAAATTTTGTTCTATTAAAAAACCTGCTATCTCAAGTTTTTTTTCTGTTCGGTCTTGAACCAAAGCTTTACTTTCAGCAGGTAGCGGTACAATGATTGCTAAAGCACAATTAAGCAAATGTGAATTGAACTTAGAATCGCCCGACTTATATGCATTTATATCCAACTCACCTCGCATAGCATAATCACATTGACTATCTCGATCGCTAATCAGAGGTTTTTTCTCACCAGCGCTATAAGAACATCCAGGTAATACACATAAGATCAAAGCAATGGATAAAATGTTATGGTAAGTATTCATTATAAACTCCTTTGTCCGGTACCAATCTATGAGGAAGAGTGCCAGAAGGCCAATGACCAACCCTGTCTTTAAATTGTTGTGAATTAATCCAGGATTTCTTATATTTAACCTCTATACTAGCACCACTAGCTGCACCGTAAATTTTACGATCAAAATATTTCGCCATTGCCTGAGCAATACTTGGTTTAGGGATATTAGCTTCATTGAAGGCACGCCAATAGTAAGCAACGGATGTATCACGGGGGTCTACAATGCCACCATCACTGTAGACCCAACCTTTTACACCAGAATTACACCCCCAAATTTTTATAAATGAGGTGGCTGAAAATCGCTTTCGAAAATCAGATTGGCTTTTATTTAAAGTTCCTAATTTAAAATCATCAGTTTGAACAGCACCCACTTCTGTTCTTACAACTTCAAAATATGTTACTTTTTTCCCCATTTTACTTTTTGTTGCAACTAATGCATTTCGGCTAGCTGCGATAGCACTGTCTTTGTATCCTAAAAAAATGCCTGCACCAATTGCATGTGAGAAAACGTGCAATTCCTCTATTTCCTCCTTAGATATATCAATCGATTTTATGAGATTGAAAAATTTTGAATCTCGATTAACATACCGGAGAATAACTTTCGTATATTTCTTGCTAAGTTCCTTTTCAAGGCTTTCTGCGAATACTTTGAAACTTCCAAGTTCTCCACCATCTCCGTAAGCTACTATTGCAATTTTCTCTACCTTTTTCATTTTTTCTCCTTAGGGAACATAACCAGGCTGTAGAAAAATTAAGTTTTCAGCAAACATTTTTCTTCCAACTAGCCCATTTGAATGTATTTTTTACAGCACATGGTAATACATCAAAATAATATCAACAATCATATCTGGCTATATCTCAACCAGCACCACTCGAAAGTGCTTAGCATTTAACCTCTTATGGTTCCTGCTGCCCTTTTCAAGCCGCTTTTCCAATTCCTTCGCCATATCGAGATAGTTTTTATTGTCTTCTTCATCAACAACAAACGAGACTTGCCGACCCTGTTCTCTTACAGGTCGCTTCATACATTTATTTTGCAGGGGGCATCATTCGCAGCAGTTTTTTTAAGCGAGATTTAAACGACCGCACACTGGAATAAATTAAAAATACCCTGTAGGTTGGAAAAGCCGTCGCTTTGGCTTGCCTCGTTAAATGGATGGGAGTATTCTATGCGCATAAAGAATACGCATAAGGTATGCGCCGTGCAAGCTATATACGACAAAACCGCACCTAAAAAAGCTACAAACTTAAGCATTAACAGTAGCTTACTCAACAAAGCTCGCAGCTTAGACATAAACCTTTCATCAACCCTTGAACTGGCTCTTGAGGACGAGATACGTAAAACAACCCGCCAAGATTGGATTAAAGATAATACCACTGCCCTAGAAAACTGTAACTCTCTTGCTGAAGAAAGCGGTCTGTTTGCAGACAAACACAGGCCATTTTGATGAAGCAATATGACTTGTACTTCAATACAGACCCTGACACAAATAAGGTGTATCCATTCTTTGTCGATGTACAAACCGGCCTCCTTGAAATGCTAAATAGTCGTGTCGCCATTCCGCTAACAGAAGCCCAACCCAATAGAGAACTACCAAAAGGTTTATGCCCACAATTTGAAATTGATGGCAAACCGTATTATTTGCTTACCCATCAGATCACAACAGTATCAAAATCATTTCTTAAGAAGAGCGAGGGCTCGCTCTTGCTGAATAGAACTGAAATTATTAATTCGATAGACTTTCTTCTTTCGGGAATTTAACGTCCGGCGAAGGGGCGTCAGCGACGGAGTCCGCGTTGCGCTGCTTATTAAGCATTTCTGTCTGTATAGATTCTAGCTTGGAAAGATACTGAACATCTTCTTCAAGATCTTTAGTAAAACCATATTTTTTATCCATTTCGATAGCTCTTTTTATCCAACTTACCGCTTCATCAAGGTCTCCATACCATTCGCTGGTTTCCGCTAAGTTGTAGTATGTGTAAGCCAAACTTTGCCATTCTTCTGATTTCTTTAGAGGTTCAATCGCCTCCTTATAACTAAAATATGCTCTTTCTAAAAGCTCAAAATATTTTTCCTCATTTTCCGTATAAGCTGCTTCTTGATGATAAAACAACTGCCTTCGTGCAGAAGTTGATTTCATTGGTTTTCAAATACTTAAGGACTAAATTAAATTGCCTTCTTGCCACTTTGATGTAATTATAATTATTGTTTTTCGTATGTTCATTTAACATCAATGCGTAAGAACAGCGAGCGTCATATTCCGCAGACTTATATATAGATACTTTTGAAAATCCCTCAATTGATTTTTTATAATGTGGTATTGCTGCATAATAATTCCCAGATTCCTCATATTTATTTGCTTTTCCAAGCTCTATAAAAGGAGAAATATAGTCACAGCCTGATGTGGCCAAGACCAATAATATAACGAGGCTACTCTTAAACATTCTACGTAATTCCTATGGGTCCTTAACGCCCGTTTCATTTGGCGGTTTTAATGAAGGCCAGTCTTTTTGGCCGGAATTAAAAGCGTTCAAATGGAAACGCTTGTTAGTGCTTTTGAGAATATAATTTCCATGCTTTTTTTAATTTTTTGTCTTGCTCTTTGCCCCTGAACTGTAGCGTCAGTACAGGGTACGGGCTTTCATTTGGGTATAAACAGCCCAGCCTTGCAGTAATATTACTTGCTTTCGACTTAAATGACTGAGTTAGCTTGGTCTGTATGGCATTTGGGGTAATCCTTTCAACCCAGCTCAATGCAACTTCTTCACTTTTTCTACAAGCCAACAAACCTGTAAAAACTCTGCGGCCAGTGATTTCAACTATTTCATTCGTCGCTCTAAGTATGGACACCTCGTACTCAGGAAATAGTTCTTTGGATTCTCCAGAGTTGGGCACATGAAATTTGAATGTAGGACGAGGCTTTTCAGTGCTTTTGTTACCATAAGGAGATTTGTCTGGAAACTCTCCACCAATTGAGATTGACAGCATATCAGGTGCAGCAAAGGCATTCTTTGCGACCAAGACACCGACAAATGCATAGATCCATAATTTCATGCTGATACCTGTAGCACTAACGCCTAGCACAACTGAAAACGGTGCGTAGCGGTTTTTGTGTTAATGTTTGAGCGACAGAGCCGTTGCTTTAAATTGATCATCATAAAAATTATAGTGTTTTCTTCGTGCCATTTGACACCTCCAGTTTAGTTATATGGAGGTGTGTGCATTATCGGGTCAGATCTCGAGTCCGCAACATTGCTTTGTTAGCCATTTCTAATTGAACAAATCCTCACAGGAATCACAAACATAATGGCTGACTTTATCACTGCATTTTATGCTTCCAATGAATGACGCTTGAATTTTCCACTCACAAATGTTGCCATTGAGCGTAAGCAATCCTTCTACATGACAAGGTGCTACATTATAGTGATCATGTATTATTTTATATTCTACTTTCTTGGATCTTGAAAAGAATTGTTCTGCTTCGTAATTATTCAAATCTACATCAGAAGGCTTGCATACATTAATATCTTCTGTCTGAAAATCTTCAACATATACACTCGAAATTTTTTGGCTCGGTGCACAAGAAATTAACAACAAAATTACAGGCAGATAAACTAGTTTAAACACTATTTCCATTTTGCCGTACTCGCTTCACCTGGGTTCTTATATGATACCGTTGGATGCCTATATACATCCGAGGTAGTTGTACTAAAATGTTTGTTCAGTTCATTTACTAACCACTGAAGTGATGCATTTTGTTGTGCTGTTACTGTTTCATAAGTTTTATCGTCTAAATGCTTACCAACCAATTCTATTCCCACAGAATCACTATTAACAGGAAATCTGTCTGGGTAAGGCTTGGCTCTCTCGTGTGCATCCAATGCTTTGATTCTAGAGCTCCATGACATAGCTAAGATTTTGGTCATGGCTGGATTTTTACAATTCGCCTTATTAAACGTCAGGCATTTCGATTTTATTAAACGCCCTACATGATAACAACGCATTTTCAAACTCGCAGTTTGAAATATTTCGCCAGCTTTTGAGATAAGGAAATGTGCTCCATTTCCACCTGCATTATAGGCATGAAAAGTATGCTGAGCCGTTGGAGCATCGGTTTGATGTACCACTATCGCTTCCACCGCTGGCAGCTTTCCGTGCTCAATGCTTTTATAGCGTTTTTGTTTCACCTTAGGATCGACAAACATTCCATCTTTATCTATTGTTGACATTTCATGTTCCTATTCTAATTTTGGCTAACGCCCACGACAAGCGCCTCAGTATCTGGCGCAGCTTTTGCGATCTTTTTCGCAAAAGGTGTGCCAGATACTGAGGTCGCATTGCTCGTGCTTGATACTTATGATGACCTCCTTCCTCAGACAACCCTGCGGAAGCCTTCTAAACTTAAATTGCCAAAAAAAAGTCCTTGAAGGAGACCATCACATGAGATTTTATACCAAATCACACAAACATTATTGCGGAATCGATTTACACACCAAAATGATGTATATCTGTATTCTTGACTCCGATGCTAACATATTGATTCATAAGAACATACCGACTAACGGCAAGACTTTCCTTAAGCTTATCGAACCCTTTAAAGAGGATATCGTCGTTGGCGTCGAATGTATGTTTTCTTGGTATTGGCTAGCGGATCTTTGTGCAACTGAAGATATCGAGTTCATCTTAGGTCATGCGCTTTATATGCGTTGTATTCACGGAGGGAAGGCTAAAAACGATAAAATAGATTCCGAAAAAATTGCACGTATCATGCGAGGTGGCGATTTCCCCCTTGCTTACGCATACCCTGCTGAACTACGACCAATTCGCGATTTAATGCGAAGACGCAGTCATTTAGTGAGAATTAAAAGTGAAATTCAAGGACACATTTCTATTACCAACTACCAATATAATTTGACCCCTTTTGAAAAGAATATTGTTGTGGTTGAATACACCGGACACTTAAAAGAGAGATAATTATTATCAATCATTGGAGTGTTATTATGAGCCAGAAACGAAGTTACAAACAATACCCAAAAGAGTTTAAAGATGAGGCTGTGGCCTTGGTTCGAGAGCAAGGCTATTCGGTGCCAGAGGCCGCCAAATCATTGGGTATAGGAGCCAACATGCTTTACCGATGGAAAGATCAGCATGAACAACAACTGGAAGGTAAAAGCCTTGCTGAAGACGAACGATCCGAGTTAAAGCGCCTGCGCAAAGAAAATAAAGAACTGCGTATGGAGAAAGAGATATTAAAAAAGGCCAGTGCCTTCTTCGCGAAAGAAATGAAGTAAAATACCGTTTCATTGTAGAGCAATCTACAGCGTATCCGGTACGATTATTGTGTCGAGTCATGGGTGTAAGCAAGTCAGCCTTTTATAGCTGGAAAGCCCGCCCTCTCAAGCAGTTGACTGCCGAGGACCTACACCGTAATCATCGAGCTAAAACCTTATTTACAGCTAGTCGAGAAAGCCTAGGCAGCCGTGAGTTAGCCAAGAAGCTCAGAGAAGAAGGCTTGCCAACGACTCGCCATCAAGCCAGGAAGCTGATGGTGCAACTGAAGCTGGTTGTTAAGCAAAGGGTAGCTTACAAAGTCACCACAGTGAGAAAGCACAGTGATGCCGTGGCCGCAAACTTGCTTAATCAGAACTTCAACCCAATGGCCGCGAACCAGGTCTGGGCAGGAGACATAACATACTTAAAGACAGGTGAAGGCTGGATGTATTTAGCTGTGGTTATGGATTTATTCTCTCGCCGTATAGTTGGGTGGTACGCCAGTAAGCGCATGACGACTGACTTAATATCTAGAGCGATGATAAAGGCTTATAACGTTAGGCAGCCTCCGAAAGGACTGGTATTTCACAGTGATCGCGGATCGCAATATACGAGCAGGCGATACAGGAAGTTACTTGATTCTTACGGCATCCGGTCGTCTATGGGTGATGTGGGTGCTTGCTGGGATAACGCTGTAGTTGAACGGTTCTTTGGCAGTCTAAAGCATGACTGGCTGTTTAAAATTGCGCAGCCAACGCGCAAGCATATGAAAAAAGACGTTGCTGCGTATATGAAATATTACAATCTAAATCGATTACACAGCTCAAACCAAAGTATGTCGCCGATTAATTACGAGAAATCTCAAATGAAAGTGGCCGGTTAAGTTGACCAGAACATATTGTACATAAAGGTAACCGGCAGAGTATTGAGGAACACTTTCAAAACCCTTCCGTTCGTTTAAATGTTGAAACAGATATTGCAGTCATGGATGCACTTCACGATCAAATCCACACCCTAGAAAACTATATCATCAAGCATGCTAAGGGCTACGATGGACGTATGTTGTATCGTTTGAAATCTGTTCCGGGTATTGGCGATATCCTAGCATTGACGATCATGTACGAGGTGTTATCCGTTGATCGCTTCCCAACGGTACAAAAGTTTTGTTCCTACTCTCGTCTCGTCAAGTGCGCAAATGAATCTGCGGGGAAAAAATCGGGAACTTCTGGCTCTAAAATAGGAAATGCACATTTGAAATGGGCCTTCTCTGAAGCGGGAATACTCTTTTTACGCGGAAACGATCAAGCACAAAAATATGTAGCAAAATTGACGAAGAAGTTTGGCAAGGGAAAAGCGTTATCCATCTTGGCTCATAAATTGGGTCGAGCAGTCTATTTTATGATGAAGAGAGACGATGTATTCGATATGAAATATTTCTTCCGAACAAATTAGCGAGTTTGAAGAGTATGCTTAAGCTAGCAGGTATAACTGGTGGTGATACGCATAAAGATCGAAAGCAATGTTATCTGATTAGGTTTTAAACCTTATTCATTGCATGATGAAAAATTGCTAACCTCCTCGCTTTGATTAGATAGAGCATACTCTTCACCCTATTTTGATGTGTGGCTGCCCCTTGCCTGAGTGAGCTATAACTGGACGCACGATGCGAGCCCGATTTTTTGAAGCGCCAGAACCAAGGGTAACCGATAAATTTCTAGTAGCACCTTGGCGCGGCCAAGGTATCCGCGCTTTTTCAACCAATAAAATCGTTGAGGAAATACGGGGACAGACTCTCAATAGGTGTTTGGTACAGTCATCAAGCCCAAAACATGAAATTATCGCTAGTGGAGATACATCGGAATAGATCTTTATAAGGATTGGGGCTATAAAACCCCGGTTTTGGTGAGCTATTGTTCTTTGACTAACCCGGTCATATAGGGGTTATTTCTTTTTAAGATCAGCACTGCACGCCACGGAAGGTTGAATATATACAATATCTCGAACGAACAACCATTGATGTGCCGCTTCATCACAAACTGTATACCCTTGCCCTAAAAGATATTTGTTTGCCGAATAGTGCGCTAGATGAGGTACTGTAAATATTAATGCAATTCCGACAAAAGCTGCCTTTGTTAAATAAGCTGATTGTCTCTGTGAGAGAGGCTTGCCTAGCCACCCTTCTTGCACAGTAACAACGGCAAGAATTAGCATGCCAACTCCTACGCCGAGCATATAGAAAGAGCCTTTGTCGAAGACCTCAATTTTCGATAAATCTCCGAAAAACATATCGAATACTCGGAAAAAAAACCACAACAGCGCTGATAATGAGCCAGAGATAAAAAATAGGGGAGCAAAAATACGGACACCCAATGATGGCTTTTCTCGGCCATCCATTTACCACACCCTCCTTGATGGGGACAAATACTCCCTTAATTTACTTCGAACCCAGTTTATAGCTAAAACTTGAGCAGACTCAATTGCGTGATCAATGATTTGACCCGCTGCCTCTCCTGCTGTATTAATAGCTCGCTGCTTTTGATTATTTATGTAGTTGCTCGCGCTTTCACTAAGCTCATCTAAACCGGCAATTACGCGATTCGTAATTCCTAGGCTGTTGTCCGCGTATTCAAGAAGCATTGACACACCGAATCCGACCGCAACGACCGCAAGAATCGGCCCAACAGCCAACGTGAACCCGCCCATCACAACAGCGGCACCTATAGAAGCCGCTGTCGCAATACCTACTTTTACAACATCCGTAGCCAGTGTTCCGACGAGCTGACTCAGAGTCGCTTGGTCGGTCAGAAAGTAGTCTATGACTCGATAAGCAGACAAGAGCACGACTGTAAGAATTCCTCCTTGTTTTGCAGCAGTGATGGCTCCCGCCTTTCCTAGTCCCATAGAAACCACTTTGGGGTTTTTGATCCCATATTTAGTTCCGGTGAGTATGGTTCTTAACCCCGGATGGCCTTTAAGGATGATATGAGGTTTACCTCCATAATTCTTAATGTATGCCCTTGCACCTATTCCCCCCAAATCACCAATGAGCTTAGCCATAGTGACAGTATCATCGACAGAAGCATAGTAACTCGCACCAACACCAACCTTTCCTTTGATTTTTTGCCAAGCAGCCTGAACACTCGGCTTATTCCCTTTGGGTGAAGATTTGATAACGGCATCCATTTCCTCAAATGAAAGCACATAGACCTCGTGCTTATTTGACTGTATTTTTTGCTGTAATTCTTTCTTTTCCTTCTCTGTAAGCATTTTGCTTTACTCCTTTGGTTGAATTCGTGATGAGAAATAACGCCTCAAACACCGGGGTGGTGAAGTTGGCGGCTTTTTTGCGCTTTTTGCAAAAAAGGTGACAGCTTTACCAAGTCCGGTGATTTGCTTTGATACTTATGATGACCTCCTTCCTCAGACAACCCTGCGGAAGCCTTCTAAACTTAAATTGCCAAAAAAAAGTCCTTGAAGGAGACCATCACATGAGATTTTATACCAAATCACACAAACATTATTGCGGAATCGATTTACACACCAAAATGATGTATATCTGTATTCTTGACTCCGATGCTAACATATTGATTCATAAGAACATACCGACTAACGGCAAGACTTTCCTTAAGCTTATCGAACCCTTTAAAGAGGATATCGTCGTTGGCGTCGAATGTATGTTTTCTTGGTATTGGCTAGCGGATCTTTGTGCAACTGAAGATATCGAGTTCATCTTAGGTCATGCGCTTTATATGCGTTGTATTCACGGAGGGAAGGCTAAAAACGATAAAATAGATTCCGAAAAAATTGCACGTATCATGCGAGGTGGCGATTTCCCCCTTGCTTACGCATACCCTGCTGAACTACGACCAATTCGCGATTTAATGCGAAGACGCAGTCATTTAGTGAGAATTAAAAGTGAAATTCAAGGACACATTTCTATTACCAACTACCAATATAATTTGACCCCTTTTGAAAAGAATATTGTACATAAAGGTAACCGGCAGAGTATTGAGGAACACTTTCAAAACCCTTCCGTTCGTTTAAATGTTGAAACAGACTTTGACTAACCCGGTCATATAGGGGTTATTTCTTTTTCAGGATTGAACTGCATTCAACAGATTGGTCAATATACACAATATCTCGCATAAACAGCCATTGGCGGGAAGCATCTTCACAAACAGTGTAACCATGTGCTGTAAAATACCTGTCGGCAGCATAGTGTGCCAAATGAGGGAATACGAACATTAAAACCACACCAGATATTACAACGCGAGAATAATAAGTGTTTTGCTTTTTTGTCAAAGGACGTAAGAACCAAAATTCTTTGACAATCATAAGAGTAAAGGAAAGCGAAGCTATACTTACACCAAGCATGTAGCAAGCACCCTTGTAGAAGGTAATGACTGGCGAAAGCCCGTGACTAAACATGGAGTACACCTCAAAAACAAACCAAACCATAGCACTGCCTCCGAGCAGCAATAGGAATAGCGGCGTACCGATACGGTCAATTAACGATGGAGAACCTGCCTTTTCCATACTATCTGACTCTCGGAAGCGGAGACAGGTATTGGTGTAGCGTTTTTCTGACCCACGTTACCGCAATCGCTCGTGCAGACTCTACTGCGTAGTCGATTACTTCATCAACAGCTTTTCCAGCAGTGTTTAGGGCCTGCCTCTTTTTCTGGGCGGTGTAGTTGTCTACGCTGTCTCCAATCTCATCGAGTCCAGCAATGACTCGGTTGGTTATGCCCAAACGTTTATCCGCGAAGTCAAGTAGCATTGACACACCCAAACCAACAACAACAACTGCCACGATAGGACCAACCGCAAATGTAGCTGCCACGGCAGATGAAGCAATTAAAATTGCTGCACCAGTTGCGATTCCTACCTTGACGATATCGGTCGCCAAGGTGCCAACTAACTGACTTAGCGTGGATTGATCAGTTAAAAAGTAATCAGCAACCCTATATGAAGAGAGAAGAACAACCGTGAGTATTCCACCTTGCTTGGCTGCTGCAACAGCGCCAGCTTTACCCAAGCCCATTGAAATTACTTTAGGGTTTTTAATTCCATACTTCGTGCCAGTAAGTACTGTTCTCAATCCTGCGTGACCTTTAAGAATGATATGAGGTTTTCCACCATAGCTTTTGATGTATGCCCTCGCGCCAACACCTCCTAAATCACCAATCAATTTAGCCATGGTTACGGCATCATCGGCGGAAGCGTAGTAGCTTGCACCTACTCCCACCTTCCCTTTAATTTTCTGCCAAGAATTTTGAACGCTTGGTTTTTGTCCTTTGGGTGAAGATTTAATAATGGCATCCATTTCCTCAAACGAAACCACGTAGACTTCGTGAGTGTTCGATTGTATTTTTTGTTGTAACTCTTTCTTTTCCCTTTCAGTAAGCATTTTACTTTACTCCATTGGTTGAAATTGTGACGAGAAATAACGCCAGTAGCAATTGACGGAGCGAGCTGGCGTTTTTTTTTGCTCCGCAAAAAAGATGACAGTTCGTGGAGGTCGATTGACTACTTTTGTTATGCATTTATTTGCTGCACGCCTCACCCAATGCAGAATATGATATTACATGCATACCATGATGCCAACGCTCAGGGTTACCACGTAAATATTTTTCTAGTATTGCTACTATTTGTTGACCCGTCATACCAACCGTACATTTCTCAATTTTCTCTAGATTCTTTTTGGGAGCACCATATAGAGGCGCCAATAGAATTCCATCCACTAGACCAGTCACATAAACGTTTTTACTAACCTGATCGAACGCTCTAAAGGTATTCCCAGTTATAAATCCATTATGAATTAAAACACCTTCTTCGCCGAGCACAGCTACAGGCAACCCAAGAGAGATTAGTAGAGTAATTATGAAGACTCTCAAATTCGTTCCCCTATGCATAACGTCCAAATTACCTGCTAAATTAAGCAGGGTAAGGGCTTTGATATTAGTTATTGTTCCAGTTTACCGCCTGATTACAACGTAAGGCGATGCTTAATTTTGTCTGGTACATTTGCTTGTTATGAAATTAGCTCAGGCACCTCAGGATACCTTCAGGTCCCAGCCAGAGCTATCTCTATGTGTGAAATTTCCCTCACACGAATCTTCACTCCCCTCAAGTAAATCGCCACAATATGGGCAGTGGGTTATTTCCAATTGCGTTTCCCATATTGTTTCCCCGACTTCCTCCAGATAGTTGTTTTGCTCTAAGTCTTCCTCTGTCGAATCTCTTCTTATAATTAGATTCCAATTTGGATAGCAACTGTCATCGCCATTTTTCGAATATAGTATATTAATCCCGACTTTCGGTAATCGCTTGCATTCATGCGACTTAAACTCATCCGTATCCAATTTCAAATATACTCCGAGTTTTTACCTTCATAACGCCTCAAACACCAGCTTGGTGAAGATGGCGGATTTTTTGGAACAAAAAAAGTGACAGCTTTACCAAGTCTGCGTGATTTGACTTGTTACATGCTGAACTACACACCTGCTATTTCCTTTAGTTTCGTGAATTTTACTAGCAACGTAGGGATACTACTCATTGCCACTAATTTAGACTTTAACTCAGTGCCCATACTGCACGTAGGTTCGCGTTCTCTTTTATAAGGCCCACCGTGTAGATTCCAGTCGAAAACATAAAATCCGAGTGCGGCATAGTCAGACCAAACTTCTGAGTTCCCCCAACTTGGGGAATCGAGTAGCTCCGAAATATTGTCATGCTCAGCATAACTTTCAACAACTAGGCTAGGTATTGAGCCTTCACCAGCGGTTGAGAATAGGCCAATATTACCTTCGCTATCTATTGCGAACCAATCGAATTCCCTGCCTTCTAATTCTTCTTCGTAGCTACTCATAATTTATGGCATGTAACGTTGCGCTTTGCTGTTTGCGGGTTAGAACGGAAAATACCCCACCCAAGAACCCACTACAACAAAACTACTAAAATTAATGTTCAAGCATACTCCCGCAAATCAGCAAGAGTGCCTTGTTACAATGTGGCACCGACACTTTACTATTCGCACTCTGTTGAGCGCTCGCGAAACCACTTTGTAGTTAATAGCAGCAAGAATACTTTACTTTCACTGCCCTTATTTTTTCTTAGTGGCATACCATGAGAAACAAGATATTTTACCACCAATTATAAATTCTAAAATTTGGCACCAGGAGCGAAACTGCTGAGATTCGAACTACGCACAGCTTCTATTACTCGTACCTTTAAGTAGCTTGAACTTGACGCTGCTACCATATTTACTATTCATTCTTTCCGCTTTGTAACTGCTTAATAACCAGTTCAATTCTGACTGGTTATTTCTAATTACATGCATTCATAGTGTTAGAACCGTTCTATCTGGGTTTAGAGCTAGAATATCTAACGTCCCGTTATAAACAATATTTACTTGACCACCGTAAACATCATCAATTGCTAAGTGATTAACACCATCTATATTTAGTGCTTCACCTCCTGCAATAGCACGATTTACACCCTCAATATCACTATAATTATCCGTGGTTATTTCCTGTACTCCGTTTATTTGAAAGAAGAGATATGGCCATTCTTCAACAAGCGGAGTATTTTTCTTTATCTCATTTGGAAGCCAAACAGCATCCCATTCAAAGGCAATAGTAACTGATTGATCAAAGCCTAAATGATGAAATACACCAACCCAGAATGAATCATGCAAAGTAAATTTCTCAAAGAAAGACTCTATACTCAGAGATGATTTCTCATCCCAAGGTAAATCATCTTCGATTAATTTCTTAGATAGCCAATCTGGATATAGTTGTTCGTCTTCCAATCTCGCTTACTCTCCTAGCATGTAACGCCCGGCACAACTGAAAGCGGTGCGTAGCGGTTTTTGTGTTAATGTTTGAGCGTTAGCGAGTAACACAAAAATCGCGAAGTACCGATTTTCAGTTTGCTGCCACTTGTTAACTGCAGCGCGGTGCATAGCTAACGGTGATTACCTGCAATTATACGGTTCTTTTTAGGATTTGGAAAAAGGAATGCAATTCCCAGTTCCCTCCGAAGGCTTGGTGCGCCCTTAGAATAGGACACTTCCGTTGCCTTTACTACTCAACTCGATTGTAAGCGGACTAAGCCGCCTTGATAAGAACCTTACCCAACCTATTAAGAACCCCCTACTACACATTGCTGAGCTTGCGAAGTAGTGTGTATTTCTCGGTAACAAATTGTACAGTGCTTTCAACGGTTGCAAATGTACTTTCACAATTTCAAAACCGTTTTAGTTCTTTAGCTGTTAACAGTAGTATAAACGACAGTTTGTCCAATAATATACTCTATCAGACAACTCAGGATTGAGATAAAAAGGTATATTTTTCAATAAATTAAACTCCTTTTATTTAGATTTAGCCATTATCTAGGCTGTCCACTTTGCTATTTTATTATCCCAAATACGACTCAAATGTCTATTAATAATACGGGTGTCCGTTATCCAGTTAAATTTATCAAAACTGGACATCCCATTTTTCCTTATTTTTCATAGGCTTACCTATATTTTCCGAGTTTTCTGCATATTTATCTTTACCACTTTGTCCATATAGAATATAAATACTGTATAAATTAACAGTATACATACAACAAAATACGGAGGTTTTATGAAACTACTAGACCAAGTAAGAATGCGACTGCGCAGTATGCATTACGCATATGCCACTGAAAAAAGTTACTGCCACTGGGTTAGGCGCTATATCCTATTTAACCAAAAGCAACACCCTGCAAATCTGTCAGGAGAACACATCACCCACTTCTTGAGCTACCTAGCAAATAACGAACGAGTCTCTTCTTCCACTCAAAACCAAGCTTTATGCGCTCTAGTGTTTCTGTACCGACACGTCCTCAATATCGAACTAGGTGAACTTGGTCGTTTTGACTTTGCCTCTAAACCCAAACGCATACCCACAGTGCTTTCTAAAAATGAAGCCCAATCCGTTTTAAGTAATTTAACCGGAATTTATCGCACGATAGGATTTTTATTGTATGGAGCAGGTTTAAGACAAAACGAGGCGCTTCGGTTACGGGTTGGAGATATTAATTTTGATAGAAAAGAGTTAATGGTTCGACAAGGAAAAGGAGGTAAAGATCGTATTACGATGCTTCCTGACGCAAGCATTGACGGTTTAAAAGAGAATATCCAACGCTCTCGAGAATTTTTTTCTCAAGATATGGAGAACGGAATTGATTTTATTTGGCTTCCCAATGCACTTAATAAAAAATACCCGAATGCAGGAAAACAATTTCGCTGGAGGTTTATATTCTCATCCTACAAGACCTCTACCGACCCTCGATCCGGCAGAATAGGAAGGCACCATATTCACCCGAAAGGTATTCAGCGCGCTATTGCAAATGCAACCACAACGGCTGGTATAGACAAACAAGTAACCTGCCACACACTGAGGCATAGCTTTGCAACACATCTATTGGAAAGCGGATATGATATTCGCACTGTGCAAGAGTTACTCGGGCACGCTAATGTGCAAACGACTATGATTTATACCCATGTATTAAATCGAGGCGGTAGAGGTGTTATTAGCCCTGTTGATCAGTTTATACAGGTTTAAATTCTTTTTCCTATGCCCTCCCCGGCATACCCCAATTTTGAGTTATCACAAATGTACCTATATTAGGGCGTTAATACAAATAGAGCTTCCGTCAAACCCAAATTTATTGGCAATTCGGTTATGTTACCCTGGCAGTTGAGCCACTTTAGCGTCCCTTTGTGGTTTCTCTATATTATGAACCATGCAGTATATCAACCATTGCGCGTTGACTTTCGATTTTCCTCGTATTGATATGGCCAAATATTGACTCGACTGCACCTAATCTCTGACTATAAATATGGCACCCTGTTCGCTATCCATTTTTTTCATTTAATTCAACTGGTTGAGTTGCTTAATTTTGCTTTGGTTATAATCGTAGTCAATATAGCGTGCCATACAGAAAGCTCGATCAGCAGGATGTGGTGGTATTTTTGACAGCTTCCCTTGATTTTCGGGTTTTGTCGATAAAATAGAGGAGGGTTTCTACAGCCTCAACGCCTTTGTAACCGGCATTTTTTGTATAGTGGAATTTTGCGGTAATGTGGCGAAGCCACCGCAAAATGGAACGTAGCAAAAAATGTCCTGTTGACATATTTGATACTTATGATGACCTCCGTCCTCAGACAACCCTGCGGAAGCTATATCAGGTTCTAAAATAGGGAATGCCCACCTTAAGTGGACCTTTTCGGAGGCGGCTGTGTTGTTTTTACGAGGAAATGATCAGGCTCAAAAGTACGTTGCTAAACTCGCCAAAAAGTTTGGCAAAGGAAAAACTCTGTCAATTTTGTCTCACAAATTGGGGCGGGCTATTTATTTTGTGATGAAACAACGCTAACCCCCTCGCTTTGATTAGATAGTGCATACCACCCATCCTATTTTGACGTGTGGCTGCCCCTTGCCTGAGTGAGCTATAACTGGACGCTGTATGCGAGCCCGATTTTTTGAAGCGCCAGATCCAAGGGTAACCGATAAATTTCTAGTAGCACCTTGGCAAGACCAAGGTATCCGCACTTTTTCAATAAATAGATTCATTGAAGAAATACGCGGACAGACTCTCAATAGGAGTTTGGTACAGTCATCAAGCCTAAATCATGAAATTATCGCCAGTGGAGATACATCAGAATAGATTTTTATAAGCGTTGGGACTATAAAACCCCGATTTTGGTGAGTTATTGTTCTTTGACTAACCCGGTCATATAGGTGTTGCAACTTGCCTCATTTGTGGCATATTGCTACAATTATCTTTATGTACTAATGAGGATATTGCAATGGCTACAAGCAGCGTACGATTAGACCAGGATCTTGTTGAAAAGGCGACCATAATGGCCAAAGCGCTCAATCGAACACCACCCAAACAAATTGAACATTGGGCAAAAATTGGTGAAATTATGGAGGATAACCCCGATTTGCCTTATGAGTTTGTAAAACAAGTAATTATTGCTGAAGCTGAACGCGAAGCAGGGAAATTGGAAAACTATAGCTTTGACTAAAACAATAAAAGTTTTACAAACCCCGACATTTAAAAAAGCAGTAAAGAAGCTAAAACCAAACCAGAAAAAGGAACTGGATACAGCAATTAAAGCATTGATGGCAGAACCTACACTCGGTGAGCGAAAAAAGGGGGGGTTGGCCTTTCTGAGTGTATATAAATTTAAAATGAACAAGCAACTTACCTTATTAGGATATAGCTTTGATGATGGTACATTAACACTTGAATTGATCGCTCTAGGTTCTCACGAAAATTTCTACCGCGATATTAAGCGTCACTCCTAAGAGGAGTAACGTTGCGATAAATTGTGGCAAAAAATGTAGTGAGTGAAACGAACGTAGTTTTTTGACATCAATTTAATATCCTTGATAATCATTGAGCCTTTGTAGTGGTCTAATAGCACCGGACACTTAAATAAGAGACAATTAGTGTCAAATATTAAGGTGTCATAATGAATCAAAAACGAACGTATAAACAGTATTCTAAAGACTTCAAGGAGGAAGCGGTAGCACTTGTTCGAGAGCAAGGCTATACGGTTCCCGAAGCCGCTAAATCATTGGGCATAGCCACTAATATGCTGTACAGATGGAAGGATCAGGTTGAATCTCAACTAGAGGGTAAAGTACTCGCTGAAGATGAGCGAGAAGAGTTGAAGCGACTCCGCCGTGAAGTGAAAGGTCTACGGATGGAGAAAGAGATTTTAAAAAAGGCCAGTGCCTTCTTTGCGAAAGAAATGAAGTAAAATACTCGTTCATTAAAGAGAATTCGGATCGGTCTCCAGTACGTAAATTGTATCAAGTTATGGGCGTGGGGCCATCCTCTTACTACGATTGGGTAAAACGTCCAGCGCAGATTATTAGTGCCGATGAATTACACCTGTATAGGCGGGCGAAGGCATTATTTAAAGCCAGCCGTGAAAGCCTGGGTAGTCGTGAACTGTGTAAAAAACTGAGTAAAGAAGGCTTTTCTATTGGGCGAGAACGCACAAGAACACTGATGCGTAAACTTGGTTTGGAAGTTAAGCAACGTATTGCTTATAAGGTGACAACACAATCAAAGGCGGGTAACCAAGTTACCGCTAACCTGTTAAACCAAAATTTTAATCCCGTGGCGGAAAATGAAGTGTGGGCTGGTGACATCACCTATTTACGAACTGATGAAGGTTGGATGTATTTAGCTGTGGTGATGGATGTATATTCCAGACGAATCGTTGGCTGGCATATAGATAAGCGAATGACAACAGACTTAATTTGCTGTGCTTTGAGCAAAGCCTATGTGCTTAGGAGGCCAGTAGGAGGTTGCGTATTTCATAGTGACGGAGGATCACAGTATACGAGTAAAGGTTTCCAAAAGCTCATTACAAGGTTGAAGATGAGGTCGTCGATGGGTGACGTGGGTGCCTGCTGGGATAACGCGGTAGTGGAACGTTTCTTTGGTAGTCTGAAACATGATTGGATACTGAAGGTTCACCAATCTACTCGTGAGCATATTAAAAAAGATGTCGCGGATTATATGAAATATTACAATGTGGATAGATTGCATTCGGCTAATAATGATATGTCGCCGGTTGAGTATGAAAATTTACCAATAAAAGTGTCCGGTAATGGTTGACCAGAACAGACCCTGTAAATAATTCTGTGTAACTGCCTTGTTTAAATATAATCACTCAATCGGTCGTCAAACTCCATCTTCAAATAACCAATAATTCCTTCAAGGCGATCAATATCTTCGGATATTTCCGCTGCGTCATCTTCCTCAACCGAATCTAAGTCTATCGCCATATTTAAGGCAAGCTTTTCTTCTAGCGCCAAAATAGTTAACCGCCAATCGCCCATAATCATTGGGATAGCCAAGCCGTCTAATTTACCCATTTTGAATCTCCTGAGATGTTAGTTTTGTACATTTTGTCATATCTGTACCTAACTCTTGCAACAAGCCAAGATATTTCATGAGAGGCATGTTTTTATCTGGCGCTATCATAAAATGCCCCTTTTTTGTGGGGGTTCTGTCATGGACAATTTTAAGGTCTATCGGTATAGGCACTCCCTTTTTTATTTTCCAAATATTCTTACCTTGACGTTTCATTCCTGTTGTAATGTGATCAAAGGTTGAAAATCCATTGCCATTCGCTCTCACATATACAACTCCTCTTCTGTCATAAACCGAGATATTTTTTAGTGTCCGATTCTGACTAAAATTTGGACTAGATGCATTACTACTGCGAAATAATGGCCTTTGTAGCTCCTCGAAATCTTCAATAAATAATAATTCTGAATTGATCATTTAGAACCTCCTATGTTAATTGATGGAAAAAGATAACGCCTGCGTCACGGGTGACAAAAAGTGCAACTTTTTGACATCCCGTGTACGCATTTGTTATGCAAGATTGAATTAAAAGTTTAATCTTGCACCAAAAGAAATATTTGATACATCCTGATCATCTAGATCAAATTTTTGATATTCCAGAACTAGGCCAAATTGATCTGTCAAGTTTACAGAAGCACCAAAACCAAAACTAAAATCAGTGCCATCATTGCTACCAATTTCACCATTGCCTGCTGCTTCAAGAGTAACGTCCCACATAAACATACCTGCTTTAGCAAAGACGTTTACCTTTTCATTAACAGGAATAATACCTACTGCTGCGAAGTTAAAGCCGTCAGCTTCAAGCGTCAAAACTGGAGGTATATCATACTCAAAGTCACCCAAGTTAATATACGATCCTTCAACTGCAAAGTTCTTGTTGATTTTATAGCCACCTACGATTGCCATCGAGGTACCGTCATCAAATCCATCAAAATCAATATTAGTTTGTCCAACGGAAGCACCAATATAGCCTCCGGCATGAGAAAGTGTTGTTGATACAGCTAACATAGATGCAGCTAGATATTTCATTTTCATATTTTCTTCCTTTTGCCCTGTTAAGATACTGTTACGCAACGGGCACTTTTTGCATAACAGTAGGATAAACGATAGTTTGTCCAATAACATACTCTATCAGACAACTCGGGATTGAGGTAAAAAGGTATATTTTTCAATAAGTTAAACTCCTTTTCTCTAGATTTGGCGATTATCTCGACTGTCCACTTTGCTGTTTTATTATCCCAAATACGACTCAAATATCCATTAATAATATGGGAGCTACAGCCTTAACGTTAAAAACATCCGTCATTCAGTATTTATCACGATATGGCAATAGGTATCTATAAGTGAAAGTACAGGTTTTTAGAATTGGGGGATTCGTTTTTTGCGGAAGAAGATAAGCCTTATTACTCAACAAAAGCTCTTTTTTACCAGAACAGGGCTATTTTGAAAACTGAGTATGCCACTAAGTTAAAACGACTAAGCCGCTAGATAAGAACCTAACTTCGACGCTAAGCCCCTTTGTTTTTACTAGGGGCTCGTTTTATTAAATAGTTGGAGAGCTATCTATCCAGCAGTGGCATATGGCCAGCTTTCTAATATTTTCAAAAAGAAACAGCTTAGTTAAGCTTTTCTTTAATACGTGCAGCTTTACCTGTTAATTCACGCAAGTAGTAAAGCTTCGCTTGACGAACATCACCACGACGCTTAACCGAGATACTGTCAATTAGCTTGCTGTGCAATTGAAAAGTACGCTCAACACCAATACCGTGTGATATTTTACGCACTGTAAACGCAGAGTTGATACCACGGCTACGTCGGGCAATAACCACACCTTCATACGCCTGAAGACGCTCGCGGTTACCTTCTTTTACTTTAACCTGAACAACAACTGTGTCGCCTGAGCCAAACTCAGGAACGTCTGATTTTAGCTGTTCATTGTCCAGTTCTTGGATTATTTTATTACGAGAACTCATTGTTTGGCTCCTAATTAAACACTCATTAGCCTCACGGCTAAAATAATTTCGTCTTTCGACTTAATCTTAAAAATGGTTTATTAAGCTGTGTAACACAGCCTAACCTCAAAAAAACTCAACCTTGCTCTTTTTTATATTTATCTAAAAAAGCAAGCTGGGCTTCGCTCAATTCTTTACATTCCAGCAGTTCGGGTCTACGCAAAAAAGTTCGGCTTAGAGATTGCTTCTCTCGCCACTGTCGAATTCGACCATGGTCACCCGAGATAAGTACACCCGGAACTTTCCCTCCTCCGAACTCACTAGATAGTTCTTCAGGCCGGGTATAATGAGGACAGTCTAAGAGACCTTGCTCAAAAGAGTCCTCTAACGCAGACTGGGAATCTCCCAGCGCACCTGGAATTCTGCGAATAATCGCATCCAGTATAACCATAGCTGGAAGCTCTCCTCCACTCAGAACGTAGTCCCCTATGGACCATTCTTCATCAACAAATGCGTCAATAAAGCGTTCATCAATTCCTTCGTAACGCCCTGCAATTAAAATTAAACTTTGCCGCCCATGCAAATACTCAACGCCTTGCTGATTCAGGGTTTTACCCTGTGGCGATAAATAAATCACTTTGGGCAAGTTGTCGCCCTTCGCTTTTATTCCTTCACGCGCATGGCTCAATGCTTTTGCTAGAGGCTCTACCCTCATCACCATTCCAGGACCGCCGCCATATGGCCTATCGTCTACTGTTTGGTGTTTATCTTCTGTATAGTTCCTCGGATTATAGAACTGAAGCTCAATTAACCCGTTTTCGACTGCTCGTCGAGTAATTCCGCTTTCGGTTATCGCGCTAAACATTTCTGGAAACAGGGTAATAACCGCTACCTGTTTAGCACTTTTCTCCGACGCTAACTCAGAGTTCAAAACTCTGGGTCCCAGTCAACTTTGACGGTGTTTTTTTCCAAATCAACTGACTGGACAAACCTACCTGGCACATAGGGGATTAGCCTTTCTCTATCATCCAAGCTTGTATCTGTTGGAGACACGACTAATACGTCATTAGCACCTGTCTCCATAAGAGACTTTACTATTCCAAGGTCAACTACTTCAAGGTCAATTGTTCCAAGGTCATTTTCCATTCCTTCAAAGAACGTAATAACCTTCAAACCAATCAGTTGGTGCCAGTAGTATTCACCGTCACTCAATGAGTCAAAGATACTTCTGTCGACGACTATATCTACATTTCTGTAGGTAGCAGCCAAGTCTCGATCATCGACATTGTCAATATGCACCACCAAGCCCTGGGGGCGAAATTGGTGATCAGTGATCTTAACTTCTTTTATTCCATGGCGAGTCTTAAGCCGCCAAGGAGAATACTCAACAATATTGGTTTCAGGCTCCGTATAAGACTTAACTTTTACCCAGCCCTTAATACCAAAAACGCCAGTGATGCGCCCAACCGTTTGGAGGCTTGAACGTTTTGAGGTCACTGGCGTTTATGCTCTGCCTTCGGAATTCCGAATTAGGCAGCAGCATCCTTCAAGATTTTAGCTACGCGCTCTGAAAGTTGTGCGCCTTGACTTACCCAGTATTCAACGCGCCCATTATCGACACGCAATGCTTCTTCTTGACCACGGGCAACAGGGTTATAAAAACCTATGCGCTCAATATAACGACCATCACGAGAGTTGCGACTGTCAGTTACTGTCAAGTGGTAAAATGGACGCTTTTTAGAACCGCCGCGAGCTAATCGAATGCTTACCATCTAAGTGTTACCCTGTTTTTTTAAATTCTGTGTCTACAAGTATCTCAATATATTTATCTACTGTATCTACTAAGTAAGATAAACGAGCCGTACTTGCCTTCAAACCGCCCCTACTTCCAACCATGAATATTGCTACTTATGGAAATCTATGGAAATAAAAAGAGCGCCAATTCTAGAGCCGTTACCTGCGAACAATCTCAATTTGCCCGCATAGGAATCAAGCCACCTGCGAAAGGCGGCGTATTTTAAAGTAATGGGGATAGCTTGTATAGCGTTTTATTGACCAAATCCAGGGGGTAGCCCGCCGCCTCCCATTCCTGGGCCGCCGCCTGGAAACATCCCCCCCAAACCGCGCATCATTTTCTGCATTCCATCGCCCTTCATTTTCTTCATCATCTTACTCATTTGCTTATGCTGCTTGAGCAGGCGATTGAGGTCTTGAATATTTGTACCAGAACCTAAAGTGATTCGACGTTTGCGAGAGCCATTTAAAATGTCAGGGTTTCGACGCTCTGCGATGGTCATGGAAGAGATAATTGCATCCATCTGCTTGAACTGCTTGCCCATATTCGCCTGCTCGGCCATCTGAGCTATATTTCCCATACCCGGTAACTTTTCTAACATGGAAGTCATACCCCCCATGTTTTGCATCTGCTGGAACTGTTCCCTCAGGTCTTCCAAGTTAAACCTCTTACCTTTTTGAACCTTCTCGGCGAGCTTAGCCGCTTTATCTTTATCAACTTTCTGCTCAACTTCCTCAATAAAGGAAAGAATATCTCCCATACCCAGTATGCGCGAAGCAATTCGGTCGGGGTGGAAAGGCTCTAAGGCATCCACCTTTTCACCCGCACCGAGAAATTTAATAGGCTTGCCTGTTACTTGACGTACAGATAGGGCTGCACCACCCCTGGCATCACCATCTACTTTTGTTAGCACAACACCCGTCAGTGGCAGGGCATCATTGAAGGCTTTTGCTGTGTTTACTGCATCTTGACCGATCATTGCATCAATCACGAATAGAGTTTCAACGGGGTTTATAGCTCCGTGAAGGTCTTGAATCTCTCCCATTAACTCTTCGTTTACATGCAAACGGCCAGCAGTATCCACAATAAGTACGTCGATGTGCTGTTTTTTGGCTTGTTTAAGTGCATTTTTAGCAATATCAAGGGGTTTTTGTTTTTCATCTGAAGGGAAAAAATCCACTTCAATTTCTTCCGCCAAGGTCTCCAATTGCTTGATTGCAGCGGGACGATATACATCAACACTCACCACCATGACTTTTTTCTTTTCACGGTCTTTCAGAAAACGCGCTAGTTTTGCCGCAGATGTTGTTTTACCAGCACCTTGCAAACCGGCCATCAAAACCACAGCCGGAGGCTGGGCAGACAAATCAAGCCGCTCATTTACCTCACCCATCATTTGGGTAAGTTCACTTTGTACAATTTTCAGGAATTGCTGGCCGGGGTTAAGCGAACGAGCAACTTCCTGGCCTTGAGCCCTTTTTCTAACAACATTAGTGAATTCTTTAACAACAGGGAGGGCAACATCCGCTTCCAGTAAGGCTTTGCGAACCTCTCTGAGCGTCCCTTGTATATTCTCGTGATTCAGGCGAGATTTGCCACTAATCTTTTTTAGAGACCGCGATAGACGATCGGATAAATTTTCAAACATAACTTTTAATGCTTATATGCTTATGTATTTTTAAGTCAGATTATACCAACCACCCTACTTACATCTCCGCTCCAGCATCAGACAAGAGATGAGAGGGACGCAAGTATAAATCCATTAAGGATGAAAATCTAAATTGAGTTACTATTTATTAGAGGGTTATTAGCACGATAGAAGCAAATAGGGGCATAAAATGAAGACAAAATGGCCCGCAGCATGGCTTTCGCCTCAAAACCAAGAGTCGCTAGAGGGCTTGCCAAACCCAACAGTATGGGCCTACTCTAGCCGTCCACAATAACAACACCAATCGACTTCACGGACCACGAGCTCTATGCTTAGCGTTGCGACCATTTTCTTTTACTCTGTATCTTGGATACTTATACTGCGATTTGTACAAACTCGCAGCACCAGCTTACGCCCCAAGAGCCTAATCATTCTTGCTATTGGTGTCGTTTTCCATGGAATAGTAACTTATCAGGCTATCGTGACTCAAGAGGCTTATCAACTGGGTATTACCAAGGTTCTCTCGTTGTTTTTCTGGGTCATCAATATCATTGTTTTAATTAGCGCCCTTAGAAAGCCCCTCCATAGCTTGTTTCTCTTCTTACTGCCTCTGTCTATCATTTCCGTTATTACTGAAACGCTTTTTCACGAAACCACAAAGCAGGCAAGCCATATCACCCCCGAGCTGCTCGCCCATATATTGCTTTCCGTTTTGGCCTACAGCCTACTCGCTATTGCCAGTTTGCAGGCACTGTTTTTGGCATACCAAACTAAACTCCTGCGACAAAAGCACCCAGGAGGTGTTATTGGTCTACTTCCGCCCTTACAAACCATGGAGAAGCTGCTGTTTGAATTAATTTGGGCCGGAGAAATTTTGCTCACTTTTTCGATCCTTACTGGCGCTATCTTTATCGATAACATTTTTGCTCAACACCTGTCTCATAAGACGGTCTTCTCCATACTCTCCTGGATAATCTATGCAGTGTTGTTAGCAGGCCACTACAGAGCTGGATGGAGAGGGCCTGCGGCAATTCGCTGGACACTAGTGGGTTTCACAGCACTTATGTTGGCCTATTTTGGGAGCAAATTAGTGCTAGAAGTCATACTTGGCGCACCTAGCCCTACCTAAATCCACCTATTTACATTGAACTGCGTCAGGGGTCTTGAACCGTTTTTAAATCTAGTACAAGATACCTAATCACATTTGGTATAGGGTTCAATTCTTGAACGCCATTTCGACTGACCTACTCATAGCGATTCTGGTCACACTCATTTTTTGCTCCGCATTCTTTTCTAGTTCAGAAACCGGCATGTTATCGCTTAATCGATACCGATTACGGCACCTAACCAAGAAAGGCAATAAAGGCGCAAAGCGAGCTTCCTTACTACTCAAAAGACCAGACCGCCTGATTGGCGTTATTCTTATTGGCAACAACCTTGTTAATATCTTTGCCACTATTGTTGCAGGTGTTATCACAACAAGGCTATTTGGAGAATGGGCAGCCGTTGCCGTGCTGCCTTTTGTTTTAACCTTAGTTATTTTGATCTTTGCTGAGGTAACACCAAAATCTATCGCGGCTATTTATCCCGAGAAGGTGGCTTTTCCGGCAAGTGTCATACTCCGCCCACTGCTGTTGGTGCTATACCCCGTGGTTTGGTTTATCAATGTTATTTCTAACGGAATATCAAAGATTTTTGGCTTGGATACATCCACGGCAAGGCTAACGGATCACCTAAAACCAGAAGAACTTAGAACGGTAGTGGATGAGGCGGGTGATTTAATCCCCGACCAACACCAAGGTATGTTGCTTAATATTCTCGATTTAGGCAAAACCACTGTTGAAGATATTATGATTCCTAGAAACGAAGTGCTGGGAATTGACCTTGAAAACGATATTCAGAAAATTATGGAGATGATCCGCACAACCGAATATACCCGCTTGCCGGTATATGAAGGGGATATCAATAACGTTATAGGCGTGCTTCATCTACGCAAAGTCGCTCGATTATTCCAAGACGACAGCACAGCAATTTCCCACTCGGCTATTCGTGAACAACTAGCTGAGCCCTATTTCATACCTGAGTCCACCACACTTCCAACTCAATTACTCAATTTTCAAAAAGAAAAGCAGCGCACTGCAATTGTTGTAGACGAATATGGAGAGGTTCAAGGCATTGCTACATTGGTCGATCTGCTGGAAGAGATTGTAGGAGACTTCGCCACAGATACGGCTGAAGAGGAACACGAAGAAATTATTGAACAACCCAATAACCGCTTCCTTATTGATGCTAGTGCCTCCATCCGGGATATTAACCGCTCTCTTGGGTGGGATTTGCCCACCGACGGGCCTAAAACCCTAAATGGCTTGATCGTTGAGTTCCTTGAGCATATTCCCGACGCACCTGTTAGCTTTGAAATCGCTAACTACCGATTTGAAATTAATAAAATCGGGGGGACTCGAATTGAAACGGCACAAGTATTCGATAAGAGCATGTCCAGCGCTTAAAAAATCAATTACTAGCAAAGTATTCTTCAGGAACAGAGTGTTCTCTTGTTAGGTTTAGATCGTACTGCTGGTTCATAAACTCGATAATCACTCGGGCCGTAAACCCCCAGATAGTATAACTATCAAACTCATAAACCGGCGCCCAGTACTCACGTCCATCCAAATGGAAAATAGTCGTTTTCACCCGCTGATCTTTTTGAAATACCTTGAGGGGAACCCAAAACAATGCGTCTAATTCGCTAGGGTTTATCATCAGAGAGGGTGGCTCATAGACTCGACCATAATACGGTGTGACCTTAGTACCATGCCGAGTAAAGCTTACCGGCAACTGCCCTTCAATTTCAACTAAGCTTGATTTTAAACCCACCTCTTCATAGGACTCTCTTAATGCTGTCGTTTGGAGGCACTGATCCTCCGCATCCCACATACCCCCAGGAAAAGCGACTTCTCCACTATGAGAAGACAGGTGTTCTGAGCGCTTTGTTAAAAGTAAGTGTTCACCGACAAGGGCTTCTGGGGAGTGGCATAGCACCAATAAAACAGCGGCCTGACCTTCATAATTACTCATAAAAACCTTCGCTCAATGTCAAATGTTGGTATCACAAGAGTAACCCTAAAAACCTCAGTTGAATATGGTACAGAACCCCAGGCTAACTTTCCTTATTCCTCCTCACGAACTATGAGAAGACTTGCTCACAACACCTTGTTATTTCTATATATAATAATTTCATATAAACAAACCCATTCACATTCCATTAATTATTTTGATAGTATGTTTTTTATCCAAGAAAAATAACCCATACCCGCTATATGCCAAGCCGGGGGGCAAGGTAGCTTTATACAGCGGGTTTAATTGAGGGTCATGTTTACCCTGGAAATACGAGGTATCCCAGAGGGGATGTAAGATTATGTCAAATGATTGGCTTCAAATAGATAAACTAATAGATATAGCAAAACAAAATCCAGATAAACTGGAAGAGCTACGCCAGCGGGAGATAAACAACCTTATCGACAGCGCACCTAAAAACCTTCAAAAAAGGCTGCGTGGGCTGCAATTTCAAATCGATTGCAAAAGAGAAATTCACAAGTCCTCCATGGGTTGCTGCATTACCATCTCGAAGATGATGCACGAATCCGTGGGCAGGTTGAACTCGGCGCTTAATGGCTCTACTAGCGAAGGAAGCGAAAGCGCTCAAATCTTAACCTTCCCGGTAACCGCCTAAACGCTTACCCAAACGGCGAACTAAGATTTTAAAAAGGCTCAAGCTTGGTAACGTCATATGCGGGCTCTTCATAAGGATGAGTCCGCTTTAGTGCCGCAACCGCATCTGCGATAAGCCTGTCTTCGCATACCAGTTCCACCCTATACTCACGGACTAACTCCTTTTCCCCGTGAACGCCAATACTAGGGCTACTCCCCTGTAAAGGTCTAAACTGCCCTTCACCTAAAACCTGCCAACTGCACTGATCATAATGGCCAATTTTTCCTGCTCCAGTGGACAATACAGCAGATTTCACTTTTTCACATTCGGTTTCTGGAACAAAGAAGACAAGCTTATACATTGGGAACCTTTCTTATGGGAAAAATCAGCGCAACGGAAGTACATAAGGTAAGATAGCGCCCAAATCTGGTGGCAACAAGCCCAAAGCAAGTCCATTTTTTACTTGAGAAAAAATTTCACATGCGTCTTTTTGTAGACAATCTAACCAATGTCGATTTTAGCTACTTACACCCAATAAGAGGGGTTGTAGGTGAGACTTGGCTTGCTAATGTTGAACTCATAGGCGGACTGAACAGCCAGGGGATGGTCTGTGATTTCGGCATCGTTAAAAAGCAAATTCGCCAATGGTTAGATGAAGAAATAGACCACCGCCTTGTGGTTCCAAGCTTATCCAGTCAACTTTGTATTGCTAACAATGAAAAACAAATCGACATAAACTGGAAGTACGCTAATAAAAAAAATTTACGGTGTAATTCCCCAGCCGAATCCATCGCCTTAGTAGAAACAACAGAAATTACACAAGATTCCATTGCCCAGTGGGTCATTCAGCAGCTTACACCTCTTTTTCCCAACTCCGTTGCAACATTATCAATTGACTTTGTCGAAGAAAAGATAGAAACGCCATTCTATCATTACAGCCACGGACTAAAAAAACACGCAGGTAATTGCCAAAGAATTGCCCACGGCCATAGGTCTCAAATTCAGATTTGGCGAAATGAAAAACTCTCCCTTAATGATATGCAACGTTGGGCAGACAATTTTAAAGATATTTACATTGGCACTCGGTCAGATATTACGGGTGAATCGGCATCCGCATATCACTTTGCTTACACCACCAACCAAGGTGAATTTAGGTTAGATATACCTAGGGAAGATTGCTATCTGATCGAGACAGATTCCACGGTCGAATTTATTGCGCAACATATTGCACAAACCTTAAAAAAAGAGATGCCCACCGATACTTTTCGTGTGAAAGCATTTGAAGGAATGGGTAAAGGCGCAATAGCGGAAAGCTAACAAATTAAATACGGGGCAGTAATACTCTGTGCGTAGATTCCGTTATGCAGGGTGGACCATCGTGATAATTAAATTCAACTGAATCACCATCAACCTTAATCTGAGAGAAACTCATTGTCTGAGCATCGTCACGGTGCATACAGACTGAATAAGCCGATGCTGAAGGTTGGTGACTCCGGTGAAACTCAATAAAATTGTTCTCTTCAATAGAATCGGTTGGAAAAAATTTTCGGTAACAATTCATTCTCTCTGCTGCAACTTCACCATACTTAAATGCTGAGGAAATAAGAGGTGATTGTTGCTCCAAACGTTCCATTTTTTTTCCTGTCCAACGTATCAAATCAACAGATAATCCTGAAGCCGAAAAGACTAACAAAGAAAAAGGGGCATATTGAGTTAGCTCCATAGCATTAAGAGCCTCAATAATAGCCTCTACGTGAAGCATCGCAGCCAATGAAACAATCAGTCGTCCTCTAGAGGTCAACTTTCCTTTTGGCAACCGCCCTTGATAAAAATTGAGTAAGGCCAGGGTGAGGCCACTTGTATTCACGGTTAACCATGAGCCACCTCCCTGCGGATCAATAGGCGCGATATAATCACAGTGTTCCGCTTGATAGGTTTGGGGGGGGAGAGCTATAGGGCGAGTTAACTGCTCATCTCGATTAAAAAAAATAGAATAACCCGAGACATCAAATTTCCAACTAATAGTACACATAAGGTGTTAATCAGACGTTTCTTTATCTTTGCTGCGATTATAAGTGGCTGTTGCAGGGGCAATTCCCAAGCTACCGTCAACAGTAACTCCCTGTAATTTGGCAACGATGCCTATCACCGAAAAGTGATGTACCGCATGGCTGCTAGCAAAAATCAATTCACGAATGTAAGTGGATTCAATTTTAGCAGACTCAGTTTCCTGTAAAGTCACTTCGGTTATGACCATAACAGGTTTGCCAGCATCCACTAACGAGCCCTGAGAATATTCCCATATATTCCCCATCCATTTAATAATACCGTCCAACTCGGCTAAGGCTTTTTCCCTACTGGTTTCGATTGGGGCACCACGGCGGCGTTTATCGTAATCCACTACTCCAGATTCAATGCCGTTCATAACAGAGTAAAATAAATCCACAATATGTCGAAAATGCTCCCCGATAGAACTCGAAACATAAGGAGAGGCAACATGCGTATATTGCTCATCAGTTAAAGAAGAGATTAAATGAATGCCTTGATCAATCGCCTCAAGGTTTCCTTTAATCACAGCTCCAACATTTGTCAAATTCATAGTATTACCAAACTAGTTATTTTTCGGAAGAAACTTACGTAATTGGCTCTCGCCTGAAGTGAAATCTTTAACAATCAAACCAGCAGCCGAAACCCATACCAAGCAAGCCATAATAAACAAGGCTCCTCCGTCGTTGCCCACTATCTCACCCTGAGCATCAAATGCAGGCATCACAACGCCTAAAGGCGTAAACAAATGGAAGACAATCGCACCTGAAATAATTTCAAACGCCAATAGCGCGCCCCAGGCCCACCATCGAGTGAAGAGCAGAACAGAAGCCACAAGTTCCACACTACCAATTATGTACCCACCGTAGAGAGAGAACCATTGAAGCCCAAGCCATTCACCCAGTGTACCAAATATATGGTCCGTTTCTGGTGAACCTGCAAACTTAAAAAAAAGCGACTGAATAAAGACAAAAGTAATCCAGGCACTGAGGAGTAACCTAAGCCTTTGTTTCACAAAATTCATCATAATGGCCTATAAATTCTCATCAATAATAAGAGTTGGACACACTAGTGTACAAGAAGTTACAACACCATTATATCAATTAGAGGGAGGGTAATTGTCCGCAAGCCACAACTCTCGCCACCACACCTTAATAAGTGTAGCTGCTGAAGGAACAGAGTAGCCTCTTTCCTTTAATTGTGCCCCCATTTGAAAGAGTACACGATACTGGCGAAACAATACTCGAAAAACATGACTCAGGCTTGCACGAGCATCCCATATATGTGCCGCCTCACTGCTAGCTCCATTAATTTCGATGATAGCAAAACCCCTCCCGTCTTGAAATTCTTCCAATGAAGCAAATTTAATATCCAGACGACCATAATGGAAAGACTCTATATCTTTCATTATTTCATCTAAGGTTTCTGTCATTGTCGAAGTAATAAACTCTTTTCCATCTCGAAAGATGGCTCCCCGGCAATGACTCCCCGCAAACGCTAAAGGAACTTTTTCTCCACTGTATGGAACTCGATCAAGCTGGTCTTTATTTCTTTCCATGTATATTTTCCCCAGATGAAATGCTCGAATATCACATGTAATTAGCTCGCTAAGCGTTGAGCGGCCATCGCCAGTTACCCAGGGCACATACTTAAGAGCGAGAGAAGTAATATTCCCTCTCTCCTCGTTGGGGTAACGCTCATAAAATACCCCAGCTTCCGCAGAGTAAGGGGCCAATTTCTGAAGTAGGTAATGTCTTCCAACGGGAAATACCGTTAAATAATCAACAAGTTCAGCTTCGGTATAAATAACCCTCACCCCTACTCCCCTACAACCTAAATCGGGTTTAACCACTAGGGGAAACGTAAATCCAAGCTCTGCACAACACTGCAACGCATCAACAATTTCTTCGCCCACATCAGAACCCCCTCGGAGGGTTTTAACGTAAGGTAAAATAGCTGTTTTTGCTTTGTCCCCCGCTAAATCTAAAATAGCGCTTTTGGATTCACCAACCATTCCCCCAAGTTCAATATTTGGATTCGCCAACATTGGCAACCCTAAGCTTTTATATCGAATAGATAACCGTAACCAATAAAAAAAGACCGGAACATAAAATAGCCATGAAGGCCAAAATTCAAAATAAGAAGCGGGCTGACCCGCTAAATCCAGCGGAGGTAAACCAGAATTAACATCTTCAATATTATTTTTTGGCAAGGGAACAATCTGGTCTTCGTGGTCTGGAATTTTAAACATAAACGCGATCTTTTTAGGCTCCTTTACGGCGAGATGCGAGGTAATTATTTACCACCAGCATAATGAAAGCAAATACGATCAACCCATATTTCCAACGACTCTCTTCCAACCACTCACTCGACCCCAAGCTGTAAACCGCTGTAAAAACAATCAATATCCAAAAGATTCCCGCTGAAGCCATAGCACTTATAAACCGAATATGAGGAATCTTCCACAAACCACACAAAGTAAAACCGAGCGTTCGCAGGCCCGGAACAAATCGAATAACAAAAATATTAGAATAGAGCCTACGTTTAAAACGCTTTTTAAACTCTCTGTACTTGGCGTTGGTGACCAATTTATACCTCAACGGCCTCCAACGAATAGCAAGACGACCAAGATAGTATAGGGCCAAATCACCAGAGGTGATGCCTACAAAAACAGCAATAACGGCTACCGGAACTGAGAGAAACCCGTCAGCGGCAAGAAGCGCACCCGTCACCACTGACGCATCTTCCCATATCCAAGAACTTAAAATAAGTAAAGCAACCAATGCGAAGGGGTTATTGGATACGTTTTGAATAAATTCGAGCATCAGCATCACTAAAAATGGCGTCAATTGTTCCTAGGGCCTAGTCTAACGGAACTACCTCTCAAGTTTCTAACGAATTAGCCAATTCAACTCGTGACTCCCAATATTTGGTCAAACCTCAACCAATCAGTTTGCAAAGGCGCCCAGTAGCATAAACGCTTCCCATTAAAAAGAAGCACCATATACTCTGATTGCCTTTGCAAAAATGGAAGTAGTAGAGCTAGTCTCAGAACTAGGGCTTAAGGGGTAGAATTTAAGAGATAAAAATGAAGCACGAACCATGTAAGAAAAGACATAAAAACACTTATAACATATACGCTAAATGAGATGAATACCTCCATTCATTTAAGAAATGCCCGTTATTGGCACATTGCGTCAATAACGAGCTTCCATCTTACAGCGGGGAAACTCCCCGCTTATTAGTACACCAAACTACTCACGCGGTTATTGGCAGTCACGCACTAAGCTCCAAGCATATTTCCACGCCCAACCAGTACCTGGGGTATAAGATGCTCCTGCTGAACACCAACCACCAACTGTACAGGAGTATTCACTCCCAGCATTTTGTACAAGCTCTCCAGGCTGGTACTCAGCGCCATCAATATAGTCAGGCGATGAACATTTAGCACCACCTGAACTAGAACTAGATGAACTGCTTGTACTTGAGCTAGAGGAACTCGAAGAAGAGCTACTGGATGAACTCGATGAAGAATTAGAGCCTTGGCCCATACAATCTCCCGCATCTGCCCAGGCTGTTTGCCAATACAAGCCTTTACCTGGCTCATACGCCCATGCCGCAGCCGAAGAACACCATCCAGCAACGCTACAGGTATACTCTTGGCCATTGTTTTGCACTTTCTGACCAACAGAATAACTGGTTCCAGCCATATACTGGGGAGCCCCACAGGTTCCACCTGACGAGCTTGACGAGCTGCTGGAGCTTGACGAAGAGCTACCGGAAGTGGATGAACTCGAAGAACTACTGCTCGAACTGGAAGAAGAACTGCTTGACGATGAAGAGTCAGTTCCAATACCTGTTTTTTGTTTAATCCAATCCAAATAGCTAGTGGTACGCATAAATACTGAGGAAGATGCACACGCATCCCCCCAACTTACAGTCCCAATACTATAAAAATCATTACCTACTTTTACCGCAAATGGGCCCCCAGAATCGCCTATACAGGCAGACTTGCCCGCTTCAAAGCCACCACAAATATTGGAAGGAACAATACCGAATAACTCTTGATCACACTGAGCATTGGAAATAATAGGTAAGTCAACTTCAAGAAGAACTTCACTTGAATTACCATGAAAACTAGTTAATCCCCAGCCAGAAGCCGTAACATGATCCCCAATACCCGCATATTCCGCCTCAATCGCTACCGTAGGCAGTTTCGCGGGAGTAAATTCCGCACTAGCAGGCGTCGATAAACGCAATAAGCCTATATCATCACTGGTAGACACTCCAAGTATCCAGTTTTCATGCTGGATCATTTCACTCAAATTATAGTTGACCCCCTGTCCACCTTTCAAAGAGTGGGCACCAAGTCGTACAGTATGCGTACTCGTAGAGGCATTATCCAAACAATGTGCTGCGGTTAATACCCAATCTTTACTAATTAGAGTTCCCCCACAGACTGACAAACCATGGGTCTGTATCATCACCTGATAGGGCCTAGAGTAAGGTACAGTTTCAATCCCGTTAACAATACGGTTTTCAGCCATTGCTGACATAGAAACGCCCGTAAAAACACATGCAGTCGCTGTCACCGCCAACAGACTTTCTTTTATTTTCTGTTTAATCATAAAGAATTACCTTTTAGCAAGAAGCTAGAAGAATCCCACCAGTGAATTCAAACCAAACTTAATATTTTGTTATTATTATCTCAAATGAAGCAACAGGACATTTGAGATGCCGATTGAAGTGATAACTTCAGTTCTATAGACGCTTTATTGTTCTTATACCTCAAGGTCGAAATTAAAAATATGTAACTTAGTCATAAATTTAAAAAATATTTTTCAAATTTCTTGAGGTAATCACACCTAATTTCGTTTACTGAGTGAAGATGAACAAAATAGTGTAAATGAACCCGCTAGTTAAAAGCTGTTAACTGTTATTGAGTTATTACTATTGTTTAAGTTATTACTATTGGAATCTTTATTTCCAACAAGACGTCATAAACGTTATGTAATCGCCCGGCACAAGCCTTCAGGAGAAATATTAAACTGCACTCTTCATACTTTGATTTTTGTGTCTTCAGATATAACAGTAAAAGTTCAATAAAAAGTTCAATAAACCATCAAGCAGACCAAATATAACAATAATAGGTTTTATAAAAATGATTAAACGATTACTGTGCTATTTGTGCCTATGTATTACATTTTTCTCATTCAATAGCTTTAGCCAAGATACAACCAATACATTTCCCGCAAGTGTTCGAATCCATATAAGTAATGCCAATATTGCCGAACTAAACCTCAAATTCACCGTTGACAATATAACAAACTCCTATGCTGACTTATATATTTCTAACGAAAAAGAATATGACACTTTAGTCAATTACATCGGGGGGGAAAGATCAGTCAGTAAAGGAAATATCGAGTTTTTACTCACCAATGAGGAAGCAGAAAGAAATTTTAACGGCGTATCCGCAACAGGATTTTCATACCACACTTACCAAACCATGCTTGCCGAAATACAGGCTTTAGAAAACAGCTACCCAGGAATTATCGATGTAGTCAGCCTCGGTAAAGGTGCAAGCGGTCAAACAGACATATGGGCAGTAAAGGTATCTGATAACGTTCAAGCCGAGGAAGACGAACCCTCTTCATTTATCGCAGGGGGGATTCATGGTAACGAACGCCCAGGCCCCGAAGTCGTTCTGCATATACTGAATTATATAGCTGAGAATTACGGCACAGATGGAAACATTTCAAAGCTCGTGGATAGTTCACAAATGTGGTTTATTCCCATTACAAATCCAGACGGTCATATTGACAATCGCCGAACCAATGATAATGGCGTCGATTTGAATAGAGATTTCCCCACCTCCTGGAGCAACGCTCAACACAAAGCCCTATCCCAACCTGAATCAAGAGCAATTGTTAACAGTCTTGATACTCACCATTTTGTTTTAGGTTTAGACCTACATTCACACGGACAAATGGTCATGTACCCTTGGGCTCACACGTCCAGGAAAACTGTTGATCATACCGTTTTTGCCGAACTGGGAAACATGATCGGCAATGCCATGGGAGGCTATCGAGTAGATAGCCTCTATAATTTTTTCGGGAATGTGCTAGGCGGAAGTTTAGATTATGAATATGGCCATCATGGGATCATTGCTCTAGGAGAAGAGCTAGGTACTTCTCACAGCCCCTCAGTTACAGTGGTAGAAAACCTTTGCCGGTCCAACCTTCAGCCGGCCATTAATTTTCTTAGCCGTTCGTTAAAATCCACCCTTACCGGCTTGGTTAAAGACGCAGCAACTGATCAACCGCTCGCAGCAACAATCAAGGTTCATGAAGTTGATTCAAGCAGTGCAAGAAATGACTATAAAAGTAAAGTCCGCTTTGGACGTTATTACCGAATTCTTCCTAATGGTTCCTATACTGTTACAATAAGCGCCACAGGATATGAATCACAAACCCATAACATTACGACTAACAATAGTACCCAAACCGAATTAGATATTAGTTTATACCCTGAAGGTTCTTCCAGCTCCAGCAGTTCTTCTTCAAGCTCTTCAACATCATCCAGTTCTAGCAGTTCATCTTCCGGTGGCGGGAGCTGTACAGCGCCTCAATATATTATTGGAAATAATTACGCTACTGGAGCGCTAGTTCAAAATAACGGTCAAGAATATCAATGCTCCGTTGGCGGCTGGTGTTCAAGTTCCAGCGCTTGGGCATACGAACCAGGAGTAGGTTTATACTGGCAAAGTGCTTGGGTATCTAGAGAGAGCTGCCAGGGCCAGGGAAACAATTCTTCTGGCTCAACTAGTAGCTCCTCATCTAGTAGCTCCTCATCAAGTACTTCAAGTTCGTCAAACTCAAGTAGCTCTTCATCAAACAGTACTTCATCAAGCTCAGGGGGAACCACCTGCACTTCTCCCGACTTTATAGAGGGCACGACTTATACATCCGACGATTTAGTGCAAAATACAAACAACGAGTACCGCTGTCAAATAGGAAGCTGGTGTAGCATTGGAGGCCCTTATGCTCCTGGAGAGGGCTGGGCAAGCAAATACGCCTGGGAGTTTATCCGAAGCTGCACTCTTTAATAAGATAAATTAAATTGCGCCTAAAATTGCATCTTAGGCGCAATTTATATATTACCCGCCAATATTTCAAAAATATCTGACATCACAACAATATAGTAACAAATTTAATTAATTACACCTCCCTGAAACGAACTCCGCCCAAAATCCCTCAATATTAATTTTAAAAAATTGGTACGAGTTACAAAATTCGTGACCCACTTCACTTAATAACAACAATCCATTCTTTGAAAAAGAATATTTATATAACCTAAAAATATTTTATATAACCTATCCAAATAAAAGAAAAAGTTACCAAGAATATTGCACCATATTTATTTTGAGTGGATTTTCAACTTGATACAGGGTCGTATTTCATTTTAATAAAAGTTCGTTTAAGCTCCATCAACAGGATTTACATATATTTAAGTTTCGCTGGCAAAACTGAATAATTCAAACGTTCGAAGTAGGCTATAAAAGTGCCAAACTAACTTTTGAAGATACCTTCGACTTGATAAACTATAAAAATAATATGCAATCACAAACCAGAAAGATCGATATTAAAAAACTGTACACTGATCATGCATCTAGCCTTATCAGTTTTCTAACCAGAAAATATGAAAACTACGATCTTGCAGAAGATGTTATTCAGACAACATTTACTCGAATTTCAACCAATGAAAATACTTTATCAAACGTAAAAAACATACCCGGCTACCTATATAAAATGGCAGAAAATCTGATTGTCGATCATTTTCGACATAAAGTAGTAGAGGACAGATATTTTGAATTTAAGCTTGACTCACAACGCGATCAGCTAAATTATGGCTCCCCCGAAGATGTCGTAGAAGCACAAAAACAACTAATAAAACTTCAACAAACCATTAAAAGCCTTCCCTTTAATAGCAGACAAGCATTTCTTTATCATAGAATTCATGGATTATCCTATAAAGAGATTGCAGAACGCATGGGGGTATCCGTTTCTTCTGTAGAAAAATATATGCTTCATGCTTTAAGAGCATGTAGAGAAGTCTTATATAAATAATTAATAAAGCGTAAACGCCAAACCAATTACCCCCTAGCTTAATATCACATTCCAAGGTAATAAATCAGCTAGATCATCCTCTCTCGACCTATTGGGCAATTCTGTAAACACATGCTTCAAATACTCGTAGGGGTTGACACTATTGGCTTTGGCGGTTTACAAAGCACCAAGAAAACTATGCTGGGTAAGCTGAATCGTTTTATGATAGAGTTTGAGGAGCAGCTAGCTCCTCACGTTTAAACTGGGCAGTTACACAGTTTAGTTTACGCCCTCTTTCCCTTAGTAATTAGCGATTACGACAGAATCGCTTGGTAATTAAGATACGACAAAGTCGCTTGGTGTTAACAATATAAACTGTATTAGTTCCGACCTAACTGGACAGTCAAATCCGCACACCGCTTCAAACGTATTCCGCCCCATCACCAGAGCATCTATTCGATGAATAAAATCAGAAAAACCAAAATCATCTTGGTTTGGATTCGGAATCGTATGCAACCAATTAGTGCCCCCATTTTTGTCGGCAATATAACCATCAAGACTGGTAGCAATATATACAATATTCGCCATTTGAAGCTCCTCTAATTCGAATTGAAAAAGAACCTCTAAAGCTATATTTTACTCGCATTAGAAAATTTGAATAGAGAATGTCAGCCAGTTTGGGCAAAGTGGTAATACTATAATTAAAAAGGTTATTTTGACTCCCTCTAATTCACCTTATTCAGTTCGGCCTTTGATCTTAAAAAAACTTACCTTTTCATCTACTGTATGACAAAACGCCTTATATTTGAGAAGCTGCCCTTGTGTATTGTGTGAATTAAAATCAATTGTAAACTCAACTTTTGCATCATCTATTACATCAGGCTCTGGCCTTTCTTCTTGAACCCTTTTCAATTCAATCATATATTTTGTTTTTAAATCAAATTCTTCAAGGCATAGCAGCCAGTTGCGTTCCTTCCGTTTATCCAGCGCCTCAGCCTTTTTTCTTTCCTCTTCCATGCGTTGTCTTTCCAATTCTTCTGGCGTAGGTGGGACTATAGCCTCCTGTACTGTGGTAAGCGTTTCAAAGGTTATACCATCCACCATTTCGTTATAGCTTTTACCATTCTCCTGGCGACATAAGATACGATAGACAGGGTGGTTAGCAGAACTATGATCCAAATCCAATGTTCCCTGTAAAACAGTAACGCAGCGACGAATGGATTCAGCGGCATTTGCCGCTTTTTTCAGATCGATAAACAAGGTTTGATGCTTAGCAGGTATCCACAGGCGGTCAAGATCAACCTCAGTAAAGCCTATAGAGGGAGCGACAAGCAACATAGAAAGTACAAATTTACCGAATAGTTTGAATTTTTCCAAGGGCCATTGCATTAAATATATATCCAAATAAAACAAGCGTATTCTCTTCGTCTCCTTTTAAGAATTCAACACCATAACTAATGGTTCCCTTAGGATGTATGGCTTTAGAGTGTATAGTAACTGTCACCAATAGCATCCGCTGAATACCCCCTACGTCAAATTTACCTTTAAGTGCAATACTATCTCCTACTTCACCCGCATCGGACTCAACAATAACTCTTGCCCCCGATGTACTAATATCGAGTATTTTCCCTGTAATACCTTTCAATATTCTGTTTTTGAGGCTGGATGCTAAAATAGGCAGATTGACATCAACCCGAGCCGCCTTGCGAATAGATTTATATTTAATCCTCTCAGGGTACTTCAAATACACCATAAACGTAGGAATATCAGCCATATAAAGCACTGTTGTAGGGAACAGAGCCATTCCACTGGTCTTTTTTATACGGATAATAATCTGCTGACCTTCTTCAACAACAGGAAACTCGCCCGAAATAGGAGCCCCTACAATCACAGCTTGATTTGATAGTCCCCCAATAAAGGTACAGTCATAGCACTGGTTCTGCGTTGGGTTCGGCTGAATTTCAAGTGTTTGCCCAACCTTTAGATCCAATTCATCAAAACTAAGTGTTTCTAAATTAGCCATAGGCAAAGATACATATTTTCTTATTACAACAGTAAGCCGAATATAGCCGGTTAGCTATAAAACCTAGGGGCTGGAATAATACGGCCTCTTCTTTAAGCTTAGCAGAAATAAAAAACCCAGGATGACGAGTATAGTCACCCTGGTTTTCAAACAATATTCTCAAACAATAGTTAAACTGGAAGCTCAGCTTGCAGTGTACCGTTCCACTTCGTAGCGACTGCGAATTTCATCGCTGTTCCAATAGTGTCGAATAACAAAACTCAGCTTTAACATCCCTCCCAGGCCAAGTATAAAGAGTATTCCTATTGGGAATGGAGATTGAAACGCCGCACCGATTAGTGATACCCCGATAACAAATGGGGCAAGAAAATTCGTTACAGAAAGCCATACCCAAGAAAAATACCATCCTTTAAAAATACCGACCAGGGAAATAACAATAACCGCGAATAAAACCACCCCTAACAGTACCGATAACAAGGCCACCAAAAAACCCACAGAGCCAGTAAATACCAATGATAAAAGCATGGGAACACATAATATCGCGCCAAGAATTATGGCCGCTAGGGGAAATGACCAAAGCAAACCCCAAACAACAATTAATATTCTCATGATGTACCTCCTTCAGACACGAGACCTTTCTCTTTTCGTCTACTTTTGCTCCATATTTGGTAAGGCTTTTTGAGGTATTTATTTGTTAGTCTACGAGCCTCTTGGGGTAAGGCTAGCATCGCAGGAGTCACCAATAGGGTTAGGACAGTCGAGAAGATCAAACCATAGACAATAGCGCTTGCCAAAGAAACCCAGAAAGAACCTACAACACCACCATGCACTACCGACCTGCCAACTAAATCAATACTCAACCCCATAGCCAAGGGTAACAAGCCTAATATGGTTGTAAATGTGGTTAGAAATACGGGCCTCAAACGCTGTGTTGCAGCAAGTAAAGCGGCATCCCTCTCGCACATATCAGGCTGACGACTTCGAATATGGTTAAAGGTATCGATAAGAACGATATTGTTATTCACAACAATACCTGCCAAGGCCACCACGCCCACGCCAGTCATAATGACACTGAAAGTAGAACCCGTTAAGGTTAAGCCAAGTAATACACCCGCCGTAGACATAATGACAGAAGAGAGAGTCAAAAAAGCTTGGTAGAAACTATTAAACTGTGTCACCAGCAAAATAAACATCAAAAACAAAGCCAAACTAAACGCTGTGCTTAAGAATGCCTGAGATTTGGCTTGCTCTTCATTCGCTCCACGGAATACGACTCTAACCTCTTTATCAAGTGGGTTTTCTTTTAGGTAAGCTTTAATTTCCTCTACTTTCGCTTCAACATTAACGCCATCTTCCACATCGGCCAGCACCAACGCATACTCTTGCCCATTAATACGTTGCACTTTATCGACCCTAGGGCTCGCTACGCGGCGCACAAAGCTTGAGGCCGCCACAGTGCCATTAGAAGTATTGATCTTAATGGTATCCAAAGCATGGATACCTCGCTCAGACTCGGGAAGTCGAACTCGAATATCCACTTCATCTTCAGCGTCATCTGGCCTATATTCGCTGAGCTTTATGCCATTCGTCACCAATTGCACTGAACGACCTACTTCCAAGACATTGGCACCACGTTGAGCAGCAAGGTCCCTATCCACTTCAATGATCCATTCAATTCCAGGGAGAGGAGTAGAGTCAGTCACGTCGCGCAACCCAGGAATATTTTTCTCCAACTCTTCGCGTAATTGACGAGCAGCGGATAATAGTTTTTCTCTATTTAAAGATTCCAGTTGTACCTGCACAGGTTTCCCCACCGGAGGCCCCCCTTCCATTGCAATTGAATTGACAATCACACCGGGCATATTTTTTGTTTTTTCTCGAATTTCGGCGTAAACATCATGAGTTGAGCGCCCTAAAACTTCTGGTTTGTATGTCTCAATTAACATAGTACCAATTTGATCTTTTTCCGGTGCCCTAGGGCCAAATTGCTGGGGCGCTCCTGGGCTCGCCACGGAATAAACCACCTTGATTCCCGGTACACTTTGTACAATTTTCTCCGCCTCAGAAACCAATTGCCTAGCTTCCTCTACGGCCAAATTACCCTGGGCTCTCACATCAACGGTACCAAATACCTGTTCCGTCTTAACAAAGAATTCAACTCCATTATTAAAATTCCCAAACGCCATAAAAATGCCAACAAGAATATAAATAGCCCCGACAAACAGTGCAAATGGGTGATGGATAACCGATGATAGTATTGTTACGTATTTCCCAGTCGCGCCTATATGGGCGCTAGGTTTGTCGGTTTCAAGCCGACGTAAATACTCTTCCGTCTTAGGTTCCATTTTATTTTTGCCCATTAAGCCACCCAGCACCGGGGCAAATAATAAAGCGTAAAGCAGAGAACCAATTAGAACAGCGAAAACCGTAACCGGAAGATAACGCATAAACTCTCCCGCCACCCCAGGCCAAAACATAATTGGCAAAAAAGCCGCAAGCGTTGTACTAGTTGAAGCGACCACCGGCCAAAGCATTCGCTTTACCGCATATCGGTAAGCCTCTCGGCTATCCGACCCTTCGGCCATTTTTCTATCTGCAAACTCTGTTACCACAATAGCGCCATCGATAAGCATTCCCAGCGCAAGAAGCATTCCGAACAACACCATAAAATTGAACGAAAAACCAATAAGGTAAATAATCACCAGACCAAATAGAAGTGAGAATGGCACACCTGCGCCAACTAGAATGCCAGAACGCAACCCCAATGCAGCTATAACAATCACCATCACCAAGACCATAGCGGTGAGGATATTCCCCTGCATTTCTTCGATCATTCCAATAGAAAAGTCGGACTGATCCATCAAATAGTCAACGGTTACCCCGTTCGGAATACTGGGCTGCAACTCTCCCACAAGCACCCTGACCGCTTGCGTAACCGCAATATCATTCGCATCATTTCGCTTGCGAACTTCAATGGAAATGGCACGCTCCCCATTGACAGTAGTGTACTGCCAGGGGTCCTTGAATTTACGCCTAACATCCGCCACCTCGCCCAGGGTAATCACCCCATCTTTTGTTGCGCGAAGCGGTAAATTATAGACATCTTCCTGAGTTTCAATTAACGCGGGAACTTTTACCGCGAAACGGCCTTCACCTGTATCCAACTGCCCAGCCGGTACAAGCAAATTGTTGTTTACGACAGCGCTGTATATTTCGCCACTGGTAATGCCATAATTCTCTACACGAGAAATATCGACAACGGCCTCAACCACTTCTTCTCGATGCCCCGCTAATTTAGCTTCCAATACGCTCGGCAGAGATTCAATTTGCCTCTTTAAGGTTTGAGCTGTCTGATACAAAACTCGTTCTTGAGCTTCACCCGCAACTGTGACAATTATGGTTGGAGAATCGTCAGCCGAGACTTCATCCACAACAGGTTCTTCTGCATCTTGAGGTAACTCAGATTTTGCTCGATCCACCGCTGTTCTTACATCGAGAAGTGCTTGGTCAATATTTCTATCGGCTTCAAACTCAACGATAATATAAGAAATAGACTCGCGGGATGTCGCACGAATTTCTTTTAGCCCTTCCAAAGCACGCAATTCTTTTTCTAACGGCCTGACTAACAAGCGAGCGCCGTCTTCAGGAGAAATGCCATCTTGAAATACCGACACAACAGCAATAGGAACCGAAGGGTTGGGGAACGCTTCAATGGTCATAATAGTGCGCGCTTGTATGCCTGCAATGACAATAAGCAACATAATACAAAGAGTTGCTCGATAGTGAGTTATAGCTTTGCTAACAATACTCATTACTCAGCCTCCACCGAAGCGGTTTTAGGCAGCACCTCAGTATTCTCTTCTAACGTTATCTCTTTCGAAATAGAACCTAAGCTTGCTTTCCTTTCTTGCTCAACACCCTTTAACTGAGGCGCTTCTTCATTAAAAACAACATTCACTTTTTGCCCACGTGATACATATTCCTGACCCACCGTAATTAAAGTAACTCGATCAGGTAAACCCGTAACCCACACCCCATTGGGATCATCGCCTACAAATTCGACGATGTAGTTATCCACAATATTGTTGTCGCTTAGAACACGAATTCCAAGTTCACCAGTATCTTCAAGAGCTAAAAGAGAGGGGGATATCAAGTGAGCCTTAACAGGCAGTGTGGGTACGGCAATTTCCGCTGTTAAACCCGCTTTTAACGCACGTTCTTTATTAGGTAGTTCAGCCTCAATACGGAATGTACGTGTAACAGGGTCAGATGTATGGCTAACAAAACGCAATCGACCAGCTAAGGTTTGTCCATTTCCAAACCGTATTTCGGTTGTGGCTCCCGGCTGAATAGACATCACATCTGACTCAGAAATTTGCGCGGTCACCACAAGAGGAGAAAGCTCAACCAGGGTCGCACAAGGCATTCCACGCTGAAGAAATGCACCGGCTTCTACCTCTCGTTTTTCCACCACACCAGAGAAAGGCGCTTTTATGCTTAGCTTTTCTATCTCCAACGAGCGGTGTTTTAATCCAGCTTCAGCAAGCGCTAAATCGGATTTAGCCGAAGCAATTTGTGCTTTGGATTGGTAGCCACCATCGCGTAATTTTAGCGCTCCCTGATAATCAAGTTCGGCCTTTTCTAAGAGGGCCTTAGCCTGCTCTAGCCTCAGTAATCTGTCCCCGGATTCCAGCATACACAGTACCGCACCCTCTTCAACATAACTCCCTTCAACCGCTGGCGTAGAATTGACTTTACCATCAACCTCGGCCATAACCGCCACCATTCGGTTAGCTTCTGTTTGTCCCCTTGCTTTAATTCGGTGCTGATATATTTGGAATTCATAAACCTCAGCCTGCACAGTAAAAGCGGGTTTACTCGCAGACTTTTCCGCAAGAGCAGCTTTTGCCTCCTCCTTATTGTGCTTAGCCAAACCAGACGCCAACCATAACAGCGTAAGCACCCCCAAATAGGCTGCTAAGCGATAATTTGCGTTCCATTGTTTGAAATTCATGCGATTACCTAACATCATTTAATAAAACAGGAAAAAATATACAATTTGAATAGAAGACCCAAAAAGCATTCCGGTTAATGTAGAAAAAATTCTGACACTTGAATGTGGTTTATTATGTGTGGGAAGCCCCGCTACCGTACCAGCTAGCACCAACCTAAAAATCAAAGCTTATTACAACAAAAGGGATGTGAGTAGACGGTGAAGTGTTATGTTTTGTTATTTATAGTTTCGGTTAATATAAACCTAGTTAAACGGCATAAACTAATCCAAAGCAGCCAAACTATCGTAGTCTAGCTTACCCTGAGGTGATATAGCCAAACGGTCAAACTCCAGATTCCATTGAACTAGCAACCTAGCGAGCAAACGCGCTTGCTCGTCTAAACTCAATAGCTCTTCAAGTGTTTCTTTTTTACCTGTATACAATTTCACCTTACGATGATTTGAAGCGAAAGAATGTTCAGGATAGGACATTCTATACACTTCCAGTTTCCAACGAAGATTATGCACCATATTTCTGTAATAAATAAGCTTGGTCGCCAGCAAGATTTTACTAAAGTCATTTAACTCGCCAAATACCGTAAAGTCAGTCCCAAAAACCAACGCTCTTTTACAATGACAGTCTGCAACAACGGTGGCCGTCCGTTCGTGATCAACAAGTACAGCTAAATCACCAAATACTTCACCAGGAGTCAAATAATTTACTATCTTCTTATCGGTTGTAGGCCCCCCAACAAGAACCGCTAACTGTCCTTTAAGCAGAAAGTAAAGCCAGTTATCGTTCTGCCCCTGCTCTAAGAGGGTCTCCCCTGGTTGAAACTCACTCACACGCGAATAACCCATTAATAAGTGGTATTGGTACTGGTTTCCCTGCTGCACCGTTTTATAGAAAGGTATCGACGAAAGTAGCGTATCAAGTACTTCCTGGGGATAGCGATTGAGAGGATAGACGTCCATAGCAAACCTAAAGATATTCTTATTTTATCGGCCCAATGCTCAAATAAGAGCTGTCCTCTACTACAATAGTCTCAAATTCAAATATTTAAGTGATTCTCTATAACAAATAGGCAAAATTGTAACGAAGATCACGCCTTGCCGATGAACCAAAGCACTAAACCGAGCATTTTCACCGGGCCAAAATTACGCAATTAGTACCATAAAATCGATTTTGAGATGTTGAAGACTGCCCAAAATGCTGTAGAGTTATAGATAGGGTAGTCAAATTAAGTTACTTCCACGTAATTTACCGGCTGTAACCTAATGACAGTTTGCTCAGCTTTCAGGGGCTTAACCGAAGTAAAAGCACTGTCATCGAAGTAAAAGCACTGTCATATAGGTGAATAAAATGACAACAGAACAAACCCTATACTTAAGTTTGTTCCGTATTTGCATTGAAGCATAAAATCACGCAGCATTGACTCACAGTTTACAAGCACATTGGCAGTATTTTTTGAGCTGCCAAGAACTAAAAATAACCGGAGCTTCTGAGGTTCCTATGATAAGAAACATTCATTCCGCCCTAAAAGCTAGCCTTCTTACGCTTTCTGTTGCACTTATGGTGTCTGTAACACATGCAGAACCCATTATGAATGGCCTTGCAACCCATTCCGAGCTAGGAACAGAACAATTTATTGCCGCCCTACTCACCGAAACACTCACCGAGAATTCTCGTGATGTGCTTTTGGCTGATGAACCAAAGCAAATCCAAGTGAGAATAACGGTAAACAAGCTGTCCTCCCGTCGCTTTAAGCGTATGTGGATTGAAGGTATGGCAATAAATGCAAGCCCTGCCGAGCTTGAAAAACAAGCTCAAAATATGGCCTATTTCAGTAACCTTATCAAAATTAAAATGACTGCTGGGGACATATTCAGCATCACTCGTAATTATGATACGGTAAAAGTGACTTTAAACAGTGTTCAATTAGGCGAAATAGAGAGTACTCAGTTCTTCGACCTTTTATTGCGAGCTTGGATTGGTCCAGTTCCTCTTTCATCAGAGTTCCGTGCAGCATTGGTCTCCAACGGTAACACCGATGAAGGGCTCAGGGCTAGGTTCGAGTCAACCACCCCCTCTAGTGAGCGAATCGCTTCAATTGAAAATTTAGTCCAGTCTATTGCGGACTCTTCTTCAGGCTCAGATCAAACTAGCAAAAGACCCCAAGCGCCTGATATTGCGTTGGCAACCCCTAAGATTGTACCATCTGTTGCGCCGCCAACCTTCCAGCCCGAGCTGGCCAAGCCTCCTCAGACCAAAGAAGAAGAACCAGAAACAACCACGGCCACCCAACCGCAAGCACCACAAATCGCAAAACCTGTTGCACCGACAATTAAGCCTAAACCACCTGTTCAGGTTGCAACCGCTCCCAAAAAAGCGAAACTATTTAATATTGCCGAACTGGAAGAAGATGAAGACGATATTGACTTCACGGCGGAAAGCCTACTCGAACAACAACTTTATATTGCTAAACTAAAGCGTTGGTCAGGAAAGTATATGCGCTATCCGTCTAGGGCCCTTTCCCTTGAACGCGAAGGCACTGTCAGGCTCAGCGTAACCGTTGATAGAGCCGGTAAGGTAAAAGACATTCAAGTCATTGATAAATCAAACTATTCATCTTTAACCAAAGCGGCTCAAAAAGGGGTAAAAAGAGCAAGTCCATTCCCGCCCATGCCAGAAAAAATGTCTGGTCAGGACTTTTCCTTTTCTCTACCCGTTGTATTTAAACTCCAATAATAAGAGCGCGCCATACAGCTCCTCAAAAACGGCCCTCTCAAATAGAGGGGGCCACCCTTATTAAGTTCTTCCAGATAATTCTCGCAACCTCTCCAATACTACAGATTCAATATCGCTTAGCTCAAGCTCGGACAACTTAGGTAGGTTGCTAAGTAAAAGAGAATGGAGATGAAGGCAGGGAGTAGAGGCATCCATCTCTCTCAAATCACCTTTGATCAGAATAGGTAAAAACGGCTTATTCGGTGGTCGCTTTTGGTTGATAAGCTTCAGCCCCACATCCAAAGGCACACGCCGGTACTTTCTTGTTTGGCTTTTTAAAGGAATCATCATACACAAACGACCACGTTCATCTTTTGGGTTCACTGGAACAATAAACAACCCTGTCGCTTTAACCGCAGCCTCTTCGACACCATGAAAGGTATCGTGAGGCGTATAAGGGTTGGGCAAAATAACAAGCTTATGGTTCTCGTCTTGAGGAAAGAAAATATCGTAGTTGGTATAAAGTTGTTCAACTGAACCTGAATAAACACATAGTTTATCCTCAAAACCCAATACAAAATTTTGCGCTTGCTGCCGTTTTTGGAAAGCTTGTAAGTCCCAAACTAAATCGTTGTTATCCATTATTATCCAATAACACTCAATCGATAGAGCAATATAAGAAAGAACTGTACCGGGTACAGCCTTTCCCTCACAATCTCTTTGTTTTTATAAGTAGACATTTATTAATACCACTATAGATAATAGTAATTGAAGTTTTAACATTTGGCTCATTTATTACTATAGAGCCTGCTAACAGGCTACTTTGGACATCAACTCACCACACTTTCTCCCATGTTAAACCTAAAAATTCAAAAGCAATATACTCAACTAGGCCCAGAATTCGGCACCTTTGTCGAACCCAGTCCACTGTCCAACCCCAAGCTTATTTGCCTTAATACTCCTCTCGCACGTACTTTGGGATTAAAACAACCAGAAAAAAAACGCTCTGAAATAGAAAATATATTTGCTGGAGCAAAGCCACTTGAAGGCAGTGCCCCTTACGCCATGGTGTACTCCGGCCACCAATTTGGTGGCTATTCACCCCAACTGGGCGATGGCCGAGGGTTACTTTTAGGCGAAGCGACAACAGATAAAGGGGTATTCGATATACACCTAAAAGGTGCAGGAATAACCCCCTACTCTCGCTTCGGCGACGGTAAAGCGGTACTCCGTTCCTGCCTTAGAGAATACCTTGGCAGCCTTGCAATGGAGGGGTTGGGAATTCCAACAACACAAGCGCTCTGTGTAGTAAAAGGCGAAAAAATGGTGGAAAGGGAAGAACTTGAACCGGAAGCCATGCTAACCCGTATTGCCAAAACACACATTCGTTTTGGTTCCTTTGAATATTTTCACTATACGCAGCAAGTAAACGCAACAAAAGTTCTTGCCGACTACGCAATTAAACAATGCATACCTAGCGAACAAAAAAAAGAGGGGTGCTACGAAAAACTTTTCCAGCATATCGTTATTTCTACAGCGCATTTAATTGCACAGTGGCAATCCATCGGCTTTTGTCACGGCGTTATGAATACAGACAATATGTCCATCGCTGGAGAAACCATGGACTACGGTCCCTTTGGTTTTATGGAAAAGTTTAATGCGAACCATATATGCAATCATTCTGGACGTTATGCATTTGATCAACAACCCAGTATCGGCCTATGGAACCTCAATGCATTAGCCACTGCGCTGTCTTCTCTAATACAAAAAAATGAATTACAAAGCATATTAAAACAGTATGAACCAAGCCTAATAAAAAAATACATGGAGGAAATGCGCAACAAATTGGGGCTAACCGAAAGTCAAAACCTTGCTCAAGAGAAAGAGCAAAAATTACTCAACAGCCTGTTTAGTTTGTTGCAAAAATATACTGTTGACTACACATTTTTCTTTCGAGCCCTTTCCTACCACACACATCCAAACTGGCTAGAAAATATACTGGAATTAGTTTTTCAAGCAAACAGCCAGAAACTCCCTGATAACGATTTTAAATCCTGGCTACTTAACTACCGAGCGATAATAGATCGAAGTCCAAATAGTAAAATAATCGAAACCTCAATGCTCAGAAAAAACCCGAAGTACATTTTGAGAAATTATTTAGCTCAAAATATTATAGAAGAAGCGTACCAAGGGGAGTCAACGGAGCAATTAAATAAACTAGTGTATGCACTCAGCTCGCCATATAAAGAACACCCACACCTTAACCATCTTGCAAGCCAACCTCCTAGCTGGGCAGAGCATTTAAGCGTGAGTTGTTCATCATGATATTTAAAAAAACCATCGCCTATAAAAAAACCCCGTCATGCACAGCATGGCGGGGTTTTAAATAGTGGACTAAAACCGGCTTATTTCGAAATATGAGTAGCCAAGTCCAGCACCTTATTTGAATAACCGATTTCATTGTCGTACCAAGAAACCAACTTCACAAAGGTATCGGTAAGAGCAATGCCTGCGCCTGCGTCGAATACAGAAGTCCGGGTTTCACCAATAAAGTCCTGAGAAACAACAGCCTCTTCGGTATAACCCAAAACACCCGTTAATTCATTCTCAGAAGCACGCTTCATTTCAGCTTTAATTTCTTCGTATGTAGCAGCGTTTTCTAAATTAACGGTCAAATCAACCACAGAAACATTAGTGGTTGGAACACGGAAAGACATACCCGTTAACTTGCCGTTCAACTCAGGAATCACTTTACCTACCGCTTTCGCCGCACCAGTAGAAGATGGAATGATATTTTGAGAAGCACCACGGCCACCGCGCCAATCTTTAGCCGATGGACCGTCTACCGTTTTTTGAGTTGCTGTCGTTGCATGAACCGTAGTCATCAAACCGTCTTTGATGCCCCACTTATCGTTCAGTACCTTAGCTAAGGGCGCCAAGCAGTTTGTCGTACAGGATGCGTTAGAGACAATATCTTGACCCGTATAAGAATCGTGATTGACCCCCATGACAAACATTGGAGTAGCATCTTTAGATGGGCCAGTAAGAACAACTTTCTTAGCACCGGCTTTAATATGCTTACGTGCAGTTTCATCCGTTAGGAAGATACCCGTTGCTTCAACAACAACATCTATATCCAAGTCACCCCATGCAATAGCCTCTGGGTCACGCTCTGCGGTAACGCGGATAGGCTTACCATTTACCATTAATTGACCACCCTCTACTTCTACTGAACCGCTAAAACGGCCATGAGTAGAATCGTACTTCAACATGTAAGCCATGTAGTCCACGTCGATCAAGTCGTTGATTGCAACAACTTCGATATCATCGCGCTCACAAGAAGCACGGAAAACAAATCGGCCAATACGGCCAAAACCATTAATACCTAGTTTGATCGTCATGGTATTAGAATCCCCTAATTAGGTGTGTGATTGAGCTAAATTTTTCGGTCGCTAATGTACAACAATCGGGCCGAAGGTCAATGCTTGATTGGGGGTAAGTTGCTTAAAATCAACTCAAAGCCCTAAGATAACGACAAATCGAATCCGTTTTTGTGCAAAACGCCGCATATTATACCCGAGATTAGAAGGAACTTCCTGCGGACGGCTTCTGCATTTAAGTGTCTGCGGCCTTCGGTTCAGGAGAAAGCAGCTAAAATTGATCGCAATATAGTCAACCAACCAACATAGACACCTACACCCCCGGCTCATTAACTTAACGCTCTCCGTTCAAAGCTTCCGCATAAACGTAACATTAATACCACCCCAGAACACCGCCCCAATCCCCAATCAGTAGTGTGCTCTACCACCATGCTACAGCCGAACCAACATTCGAATTAATCACGTTAATAACATTCCTAACTCCTAACTCTCAAAGAGGATTATTCCATAGCCCTGTTAGAGATATAAACAAGTTCGTATATAAAGCAATAACAACCTGCGACAATACAAACGAGAAAAAAGTATTTGTTTATGTCACAACATAAATCATACAAAACAGTTTCAAACAAATAAGGCACAAACTTACTTTTAATAAATCACATTGAATATCGCGGAAAAAATATCGCGGAACACCCCGCAAAAAAAGCAGTTTCAAAAAATATTGTATTTTAATATTTTCAACAAAGGAGAAAACGTTTTCACTTAAACAAATTTAATCTTGCTTAATAAATTACTTTTTCTAAAAATTTGCATTTATTATCCGAAAGCAAAAATTCTGAAAGAAAAAATTCGCTAATTTTCCTATCCGCTTTTTCAATAAATAACCTACCCACACAGCAAAAACACCCCCTAAAAAACGTCTCCTAATTGAAACGGCCTAAACAACATTGACCTGTAACAAATATCGCTAACAATAAATTACACCAGCCCTAAAACAACAGTTTGGCACAAGAAACATCTACAACAATCATTCACCCGTCACAAAACTAGGTACAACGAAATAAAACTGTTAGCATCTGGCCACTGTCCTCAAGAAACACCCTCTATGCTAGCACTAGAAAACAATACACCTTTTGCCGCTCACTACGTATTATTGCCCAATATACAAGGTATAGATACGCTCTATATTAATGTGAAAGCTTCATTTAATTTAGGTAAAAACTGGACGCTATGCGACAAGCAACCCGAACCTTTATATGAAGATACGTATTGGGGTATACCCGGCCAATCAAGTCTTAAACTGCCAACAGATATACACCAAGGCAAACCGAGTACCGATATTGCCATACTCGGCAGCGCTTGTGCGCCAAATAATAATCCCGTTCGGCAAATTGATGTCAGCGCCACGGTCGGCTCAAACCAGAAAACACTGCGTATTTTTGGTGACCGCTTCTGGCGCAAGGGGTATATCAGCCTTGCAGACGAATTTACTCGCATACCTATACGCTATGAAAATGCCTTTGGCGGACAATACTGGGTAAACCAAAAACGGGTGAGCATGGAACCGAGAAACCCGTTTGGAAAAGGGTATCAAGGCGCACGCAAGCCCGAAGAAATGGAAGGGCAAGCACTGCCAAATATAGAAGACCCAACACACTTGATTCGTCATATGAGCGACGCCCCCACACCGGCAGGGTTGGGTTTTATTGCCCCTAACTGGCACCCTCGCGCTCCACTTTCTGGAACCTATGACGAGCAATGGCAACAAAACAGAGCGCCTTATTTCCCGCATGACTATCAGCCGCGCTTTCAACATTCAGCGCACCCAGACCTCATTAGCAAACACTATTTAACCGGGGGAGAAGCCGTTACATTAACCAATATGCACCCCACAGACTCAGTACACTTTTATTTACCGCATATTTCATTGGCCGGCCAAGTTCACTTCAGTAGGCAGCCTAAACAACCCCTGACCTTTTTAATGGAGACACTCGTGATCGATATTGATGCCAAGCAATTAACCATGGTGTGGAAAGCATCTTGCCTATGCAACAATGCGCTCCCGCTACTTCAAGCCCTACGTATCCACCTTTTACGTTAACAACACCATTGAGTGCCTCTTAATATGCTCACCATTGATAAAACGCAATTGTTTGCTCACATCCTAGAACAGCATGTCAATGAAGCTGCATTTTTATGGACAATGCGCGCTCAAGCAATGACCCAAGCACACCAAATACCGGCCTCTATTCGCCGCTTAGAACAGCGTATCAACAATCACCTTAAAGGGGTATTTATGCAGCCAGAATGCGCGTGGGAATACGCGCTAGAAGCAGCCGCAGATAAAGAAAGTGGTGAAATATTTACCCTGGCTATGCTCGCCTTGCACGGTGGTGAATACAACAAAATAAACACCGCACTTGAACTTGCCTCAGACAATAAAGAAACTTTTGCTGGCCTAATTTCAGCGCTGGGTTGGCTGCCCAGCAATACCCTATACCCTCTGCTGAGGCAGTGGATCGAAAGCGACAACCCTGCGTACCGTCACATGGCTATCGCGGCTTGCAGTATCAGGCGCTTAGAGCCAAACCAACACTTAACGGCCTTACTCAACCATGAACTAAACAATAAATTAAATAATAAATTAAATAATGAAAATATACCGCTATTTAGCCGGATGTTGCGATTAATTGGCGAACTAAAGCGCCACGACCTAGCCCCCCTGCTCGTACAAGCGCAACAGCATAAAAATGACAATATCCTATTCTGGGCCTATTGGTCGGCCCTTATATTAGGTGATCGCAGCGTTTTGCAAAATTTTGAGCGCTACGTATTACAGCCTGGGCCATGGCAAGCTAAAGCCATCGACCTAGCGTTTAGGTGCCTAGAACCAATACACGCTTGGCACTGGATCAATGCCCTTATCGCAACACCGGAACACACCGAGCAAACCATTATCGCACTCTCTGCGCTCGGAGACCCTCACGGCATCAACTGGTTGCTCACCCGCATGGAAGAACCGCGCTATGCACAAGCTGCGGGGGACGCATTCAGTGTAATAACGGGCACGGATTTAACACAACAAGGGCTGATCGATACGCGCCCCACCCATAACGAAAATACCGAAGACAACAAAGCCGAAGAAGATTTCCCCACCTTTGACGGCTACGAAAACCTGCCCATACCCCACGCGGAAAAAACAAACCAATACTGGCGACAAATACGCCACCGCTTCAAAGCAGGGCAACGCTACTTTATGGGGCGACCCATTGAGCCGAAGACACTTGAACAAACCTTTCTGGCAGGAAAACAAAAACAGCGACTTGCTGCGGCGTTGGAGTTTGCCCTACTCAATAAAACACACGCCTACCCAAACGCAAAAGCCCCACTTAACAACTAAGGAAACCTATGAACGGAATATACTTATGCGGCCTGAGTATGCTCACCCCACTAGGGGCAGACCCACATACAATCAAAGCCGCGCTTGACGTAGGCATGAGCAGCTACCAAGAATACAACCTGCAAGGAGAAAATGACCCCCCCATAAAATTCTCCCCGGTGCCAGCGGGAGCCCTAACCATGCGTATTCCCAACAGGCTGCCCGGAATGAGCCCGCCGCAAATTCGACTGCTCCACCTCACCGCCTTTGCACTAGCCGATATAGCGCCGCAACTCCCGCACATACCTCTACCGCTCTTTTTAGCCGGGCCAGAACCCTACTACCCACAACAGGGCATTCAGCAAACCTTTATACAACACCTGCTGAACACCACCGGAGTGACCATAGACACTGGCCACAGCCGTTACATTGCCGCTGGGCGCTCAGGAGTAGTCCAAGCCATAGCAGCAGCCTTTAAATATTTTGCCGCAACCAAAGCCCACTACGCACTGGTTGGCGGCGTAGACAGTTTCTACGATATGCGCACACTCGGCATACTGGAAGACAATAAACGCCTAGCAGGCAAGAGCCGCTTCGATGGCTTTGTGCCCGGCGAAGCCGCTGCATTTCTCTTACTGGCCTCGCCACATGCTCCCGAACCCACACATAAAAACCGCTTACTTATATTGCACCGCCCGGCAACCGTTAACGAACCAGGGCATTTACGCGGAGACGCCCCCTATACGGCTGAAGCCTTAGCCACAGCCATTAAGCAAGCCATCAGCGCAATACAAGCCCCCGCAAACCCGGTAATCGATACCCTATACTCCTCTGAAAATGGGGAAATGCACTACAGCAAAGAAATGACCGTCGCCACCCTGCGCAACCACAATACACTGCAAACAGATCACACAGTTTACCGACCTGCGGAATGCTTTGGCGACATAGGCGCCGCCTCTGCCGCAGTGGCAATAGGCTTAGCCAGTATCGAAACAAAAAGCCCCCATACCAGCCTAATCAGCGCCTCATCCGATGGCGGCCCCCGTAGCGCCATATGCGTCTCCACCGTTTAATACCCCACTATGTTTAATATCCCAATGTTTAATACCCCACTATAAGGAATACCTATGACACGCAGTGTATTTGCCAACAACCGAAATTTTAGCCACAAAGGCAGTGGCGATAAATCCGTTAGCGGCCCTCCCGATGTCTGTAAAACCCCCGTAGGCAGTGCAACCCCTCCTATACCCTACCCCGTGAGCAGCCAGGTCACCCACCTTGCCCAAGCCACCAGCAGCGTCTTTATCGACGGCAACCCCACCGCCATAGCCAACTCCACCCATAGCCAATGCACAGGCGACCAAGCCGGCAGTGCAAAAGGGCTTATCTCAGGCACCACCGCCGATAAAACCCACTTTACTAGCTATTCATTTGACGTAAAGGCAGAGGGCGAAGGCGTGGTTCGGCATATGGATACCACCACCATGAATAACCGCAATACCCTGGGCGTCAACTACGGCACCGCCACCTCCCTAAGCAACGCCCAACTGGAATACGAAGACATTGAACCCATATATACTCTTCGTTTTGAATTTATTGATGAACTCGGTCAACCCGTTAAGGGAATCCGCTATAAAACACTGCCCGCAGGCCAAAAAGAAGACCTCCATATTCCCAAAGGAAAAACCAATATTTACGGCAAAACCTTTCTCGCCTCCACACAAAAAGACGAAAGCATCGACTGTTATATTGTTTGGGAAAATTTCAGCGCAAAAAACAATAGCAAATAAGGACAGAGATTATGAGCGATCCAGAACCCGTTAATGCGGTAAACGATAGCCCGAATAAAACCCATCAAATTACCACCAATTGTGATTTGCTCTGGTCTTTTGCGCAGTCATTCTCCTACCTGCGCCTATCGGATAAAAATAATGATCAGTACGAACTGATCGGCCTTTACGCCGCACGCGCGCGCCGTATCTCCGCAACCTATGCACGCTTTTACTTGGAAACAGAAGACGGCGGCGATACAACTAAACTGGGCCGTTATTACTGGATGGCACTCGGCGCCTTTGCCAGTAAAACCGTCTCCTGCCTGCTCGACAAATTACAGCTTAATGCCTCTTACTTTTTAGGTAAGGCGACCTTCGGCGCAATAGACGCCCATAATATTGCCAATGGTTTAGGCCAGGGCAACCTATGGCTCTTTGGCGATATAGCCCCCGCCCATTGGTTTTACAGTCACCACCCCAGCAATTTTTTTAATGGAATGGACTGCATTCACAAACGAGACGCCAATACCCTGCTGGAGCCGGTTAAAAGCCATGTCAATACACTGCCCTGGTCGGCCAAATCCCTCGGCAAAATTAAGCATTTTCAACCATCACCTGACCTTATTGAGGGGTTTGAATATATAGTTCAAATTGAGAAAATGGCTCCTTCAATAGAACGAGCAGAAAAACAGTTTCTACATTTAATTGCCATTGCCAACCATGAGCAAGGGGCGGTATTGCAACCGCTTATCTACGAAGACCCAGACTTTAATAAATGGACCGCCCGAGAGCGCCACTGGTTAATTCACTGGGCCGCCCCCAAATACGAATTAGTGTTTACCCATCAATGCACAACCGATGACCCCGAGCTAAAATCCGAGGCACCGGAGGATTTAATCGTAGAGGATTTCGATAGCCGTATGGACTGGATTACAGATGCGGCAAAAATGTTTCATGATTTAATGCAAACAAAAACACCGCATATGATGGCCGAACTCGGCACCATGGCGGGCTGGGTAAACTCACCCGATGCCCTTTTGGTATATTAATATGCGCCACCTATTACTACTTAATATTTTCTTATTCTTATCTGCCTGCACCCCAAATGGAGCCCCCTCTATGACCCCAATGACCATCAATATAAAACTAGGCGAAACTGGAGCGCAGTTTTTACAGCGCAATCATCTCCCAGCCAAAGGCCATATTAATAAACAACCGGCGGGGCTTAATTTTTATAAACATCGTTGGGGTACAAAAGTACGCGGGACGGTGGTTATTGAACATGGAAAATACAGCTTTACGCTCCCCCATGTGCTGAGCGTAACGGGAACAGAAGATATCGAGTATCTGGATATGGGGCTTGAAAAATTTGATTTTAATGCGGGAATGGCGGCAACAAGCCCCATTTTACACAATAACGCCAGACAAGAATTTATCGCCCTACTTCAAAAACTACTTCATTTAGGCTGGAAACCACTTTTTTCCTACAACTACCCACGACTAACAGGTGAACAAGCATTTCAGTATTATCAAGAGGATGATAACTACGGCATACCCCCCGACTATATCCCCTCACTGGATGAATGGATGCAAATTAAATCAGGATATTGGCGGTTATATGCCAAAAATGTATTTTTAAAAATTAATTTTCAAAGAGATAGAACCCGTATGGACCCCAATAAACCCGGCGCCTATTTATTTAGCTTTGGGCTTCGCACTCAAGAGGAACACGCCAGAAGCAATTTTTTTGGTGAAGAGCGTGCGCAATGGCAAGACCTCTGGGTAGAGAAAATTAAAGCCATGAAAAAAGAACGTTACAGTAAAGAAAGTGCATTAGTAAAAAGAGGCTTTACTATTTATACCGAATACGATGAACCAGAAATCCACCCCGCCGACCCGGTGGAGCCTTAATGGATAAGGGGGTTGCCTACTAGCAGGACAGAAGGAAAGAATCCCCCTCTATGCCCCCAATGACCATCAATATAAAACTAGGCGAAACTGGAGCGCAGTTTTTACAGCGCAATCATCTTCCAGCCAAAGGCCATATTAATAAACAACCGGCGGGGGTAAATTTTTACGAACACGACTGGAAAACCAGAGCGCCGGGAACAGTTATGGTAGAACACGGCATATTCAGCTTTCAGATTCCCTATGCCCTTGGCGTGATGGGTGCAGAAGACGTTGAACGTATGGCATCAGGGCTTGAATATTTTAGTATTAGCGCTGGTATCACCTCAGCCGATACCATTTTACACAATAACGCCAGACAAGAATTTATCGCCCTACTTCAAAAACTACTTCATTTAGGCTGGAAACCACTTTTTTCCTACAACTACCCACGACTAACAGGTGAACAAGCATTTCAGTATTATCAAGAGGATGATAACTACGGCATACCCCCCGACTATATCCCCTCACTGGATGAATGGATGCAAATTAAATCAGGATATTGGCGGTTATATGCCAAAAATGTATTTTTAAAAATTAATTTTCAAAGAGATAGAACCCGTATGGACCCCAATAAACCCGGCGCCTATTTATTTAGCTTTGGGCTTCGCACCCAAGAAGAATACGCCAGAAGCAATTTTTTTGGTGAAGAGCGTGCGCAATGGCAAGACCTCTGGGTAGAGAAAATTAAAACCATGAAAAAAGAACGTTACAGCAAAGAAAGCATACTTATAAAAAGAGGCTTTACCATTTATACCGAATACGATGAACCAGAAATCCACCCCGCCGACCCGGTGGAGCCTTAATGGGTAAGGGGATTACTACAGTACTTGATAGTTGGGGAAGTCAAAGAAGGTAGCTATCATTGCTTGTATTAGAAAAATGATTGTGACTTTAAATTCAATGGTGAGAGAAGGGGTTATGTGGGATGCAAATTTTTCAAAATAAATTATCTATTGACGCCATAGTCACTCGTTAGAAAAGAAATCAAATAAGGATATCGAAAGATGCAGTAATACCTATAGTATTTCCTGATTACAGAATAACCGTAGAAATTCAAAAGACAAAAGTAGATGTTTTTCCTTGGGTGGGTTTTGATAATTTTACAATCCCACTATAGCCGGTAAACGGATGAGAGAGTTAGAAAGGACGTTATCAAAATCGATATTGGGTCAATATGAACAAGACTTTTCGCTTTATCATACAGCCCTTACTCAGCAGAAGAATGATAAAAATAAGATTTACAGTTTACATGAATCACAGGTGTATTGTGTTGCAAAAGAAAAAGATCACAAACCTTATGAATATGGAGCAAAAGCCTCCATTGTGGCGACGGCGAAAAAAGGGATTATTTTAAGTGCAGTAAGTCATGCAGAAAACTGTTATGATGGAGCCACCCTCTCCAAGGTATTACAGGAAGCGATGAAGGTTCGATCTTCTCCACTAGTGAAGGCAGTTTGTGATAGAGGATATCGAGGACAAAAAGAGGTGGATGGAATTGAGATAGTATTACCTAAAAAAAGCCTTAAAGCGAAACAATCGTTATCAACGAGACAAAAAAAGAAACTTATGTCGCCGTAGAGCGGCAATTGAGCCATTGATTGGTCACTTAAAATCAGACTTTCGTTTATCAAAGAATTTTCTAAAGGGCACACTTGGAGATGAACTAAACGTTTTAATGGCTGCTTGCGCGTGGAATTTAAAGAAATGGATCATTCAGTGTATAGAAGACATATTTTTGTGTCGAAATAAGGTGTTTTACTCGGTATTAATAGGACAAATACTCGACACAACGGTTTGGTGGATGAAATGCCGAGCCAATATTCCGTTTTTTCGTTGTTTGATCCGGTAAAGGCTGGCATATGGGCTATTTGAGTTAAAAAGCAGTAGTTTTTCAGGGCCGACTAAACGTATTACTTAATATTATCGTGCTAAATATGGTGCCATGTACTGTCTTTTCACGTGTTCCTCGATCATAGGAAAATAGTATACCTGCCCATTGATATCGTTGATTGCTTATATTCTCAACTCCGTCGCGTTTTCTCTCTACTTCTAACGGTGGATCTCGATAGACAAAGAAACCCTTGATGGTCTGTTCATCAAGATCACGACTCCTCTAAAATAATTTATGCACACCACGAAAATTAGAGGTGTTCTCTCGCCTGAAATTTATGGGCACGTTAATCTTATTGGGGCTTATCACTTTCGATTAAGGAAATTCAGTATGAAAATAGAAATTATTACAACACTTAATAATACGTTAAAAGAAACTGGCTTTGGGAGTCTACAATCCTGTAATAACGTATTAGATTCAATGACAAACAAAGATTATAACTTAACGTTAAGCGTTTGCAAAAATGTCAGTGATTTGGTTGATGTTGTCAAAAGAAAACCCGATCTAGTTGTTTTAGCAGTTAAGTATATTGTGACAAAAGATGAAGGTAATGTTTGGCTTTCTGATTATTTCGAACGTAATCATATTAAATATTCTGGGTCGTCAAGAAATGTATTGAAATTTGACTCCAACAAAGTTCTAGCCAAAACTCTCCTGCGAGAGTTAGGTATTAATACAGCTAATTTTTTTACTGTAATACCTGACCAGTATCAGTATGAAAGAGAATTACCAATAAAATTTCCTTTGTTTCTAAAACCGCTTGATGCGGCAAATGGTAACGGTATCGATGATTTATCATTTGTAACCTGTTTTTCAGATTTTAAATATAAAGTATCTTCCTTGTATGAGCAGTTTAAAGCCCCAGTGTTAGCTGAAGAATATTTAGGTGGTCGTGAATTTACGGTTTCTATAATCCAGAAGCCAGATAGAAAACTGATTGTTTCCGCCATTGAGATAGTACCTGTTGAATCATTAAATGGGCTTAGAATTTTAGGATCAAAAGCAAAGCAGGATGATTCAGAGACATTATTGAATCTTGGCGAGGGTGAGATGAAAGATAGAATTAAACAATTGGCAGTAGATGCATTTGTAAATTTGGGGGCGAGAGATTTTGGCCGAATAGATATTAAATCGGATAAAAACGGAAAATGCTTTTTTATGGAAGCCAACTTGGTTCCTGGCATGACTTATGGTTCAAGCTATTTCCCCAAAGCGTGTGAGATGGACAACGGACTAAGCTACAATGAAACGATTGAACAGATATTGGATACATGTTTATGTCGATTATCATTAATAATTTCACCGAACAATCATCTTGCGCTGAACAAAGAGCCTATGGCTATTTCAATTTGATTTAGTCCTTAGTCATCATTTGTCATAGTAGATCAGAGTCAGTATTATTAACTAAAGGGCAAGACATTGATAAAAAACAGTGTGATTTAAATACGCTCGCCCTAACATTATTTTTTCTTTCACTCGTGGTTTCTAGCCCTCATGTACTTGCAAAAGATAGAGCTGGGAGGATACCTGTGAACGCTCATACCAGATCCTATAGCGACAAATAGGAGTGTACGCAATCTATAAAAATATTGATGAATCTTGCGTTCTTATTAATGTTCCATCCCATGCATATTGAGCCTGTCGGTTAATAGCCTACTTTATGAGATCATTCTGCCACCATATAACGTTACAGCAAAGAAAGCGCATTAATAAAAAGAGGCTTTACCATTTACACCGAATACGATGAACCAGTGATTCATCGCACCGACTCAGTGGAACCTTAATGGATAGGTTATTATATATCAACTCAGGCTCCCGGTTGAAACGATATTTCGAATAGCGCTTTTCTTTCTCTGTCATTTCTTCAGGCAGTTTCAGCAACGTAAAGCTACAAGACGTATCATTACGAAGAATTTCAAAAATATCATGGTCTATCAAATTTTTGCTTTCCAATAACTTGATTGTGAAATACGCAATATCCGACTTTTTAAAATTCTCTTCATAGATTTCGCCCGAAAAAGAAAGGCTAAATAAAGACCTGTCTTTCTTTGCGCTCCTTGATACACGTTCCTCTCGCCTTTTTTGGCGAACATCGATCTGGTAGTTTTCTGTTTCTGGCAAGGGAATAATCTGATCGGTGTTGAGAATCAGCTTATCGTCAATTTTATGCAACGACAGGCGGACACAGCTAATATCCAAGTCCCTGTCATTCAACCATAAAACAGAAGTTGTAATTTCTTTGGAAAAATTGGCAGAGGCTAAAATAATTCTTACATTTTGAGCAAAGTCGTCTTTTCTGGGTATATCCCAATTCAGAAATTCACAAATTTTTTCCTCAGCATCCAAATCAATAGAATTATCAGATAAATATTGTTGGAAGGCTGTTTTCGCTTGATCCCAAGTCATATTGGCAACCATTGCTGCATACCGAATAGCCTGCAACTCTATATGACCGCCATCATCAGTGCGCTTGAGTTCAATAACTATTAGGTTTGCATCTCTATCAATAGCGAGTAAATCAATGCGCCTGCCACTTTCACTCCATTCATCGAACTCTTCAGCAATGACCATAATATTTTCACCAATTGCCTCAATATTCGCCTTTAGAAGCCTTTGAAGGTCACGCCTCTCCCAGAGGTTCTCCTGTTGAAAAGTAGTAGATGGCAGAGCAGATAGTGAATCATTATTGATTTGATATAACGGCATTATATTTCTCTATTCAATTTAATCTGAATTACTTTTTTCATGAGGCCCTAAAAACCTATCACCGTTGAAATGAATCATATGGTCAGGGTTATCAGCAATCCAAACCTCCGTCTCCCATGCAACATTAGCCGCATTTTTCCTAAATTCGGCACGGTCTGGAAACGCCGTTACATAGACAAGTCCGGCTTTGCAATCTTTAAAAGCTTCTTCAAATTCAAGCCATCGTTTTGGGGAGATTGGACCATGACTGCTAACTGCTTCAATTAAGAACAACCATTGCCGGTTTTCATCATAAACCACAATATCTGGTAACTTATCATGCGACATAGGAGGAACGCCCAGAGACTTCAAATACTTTTCCTCCAAAAACATAAGCTTACCACCTTCTTTACGGCTACTTGCTGTATCACCTATATAGAGCAACCTTCCGCCTTCCCCCACGAAGCGCGCACAAAATTCATGAATGATGTCGGCATGAAGTTGATTATGTTTCCCCGGGGATAACTTTACAGTCTCACCATTTGGCAAAGTAATAGGTATTTTGTGCATATCGAGTTTACGCTCATATTGCGCGATCAACTCAGGCACAGCATTTTTATATTCTTGGACTTTTGCTTGCCAGTCCGCATCAGGATAGTTTGCTAAAATATCCAAAATAGGTTGATTGATAGAATAATTATTATCTTTGCTATTAGTGACTCTTGAAGGATCATCCCGATTTCGGTCAACGATACGTGCTTGCTCGAACTGGTGAAGTGTTTGCCTTCTAATTGTTTCACGACTATTAGGTTTATAATCCATACCATAATGCACACGGATAAACTCCATTATATTTACCGTGGGCAGTAGGCTTTTGCTGAACGCCAACTATCTGAGGGCTTGATATCTGCCAAAGCAAGGAAAACCCAACCAGAGCGATCATTGCACTGTGCTGAAGGCAATCCCAGAGCAGTCAAAAGAGACTTTGCTTGTTCAAGCTTTTCTTGTTGTTTCGTAAACTCCATTTTTACTCCTTAAGCAATATCTTCAATACCAAGCACAGCATTCACAATCATATCAACAGCGTTATCACTGTAGAGCTTTAGCTTTAATACTTGAGTACCAATTTCTTTCACTTGTTCCCTTGAGGGGAACTTCATAACCCTTATTTCTGTTGCATTCACTTGGGTATTGCCAGAAATACATCTGAAATACTTGTCCATAAACGTTGAATTTAGAACAGCCGCAATACCATAGGATTCTGTTTTAGAGAGTCTTCCAGCATCCACCCCTATGTAATTAATCTTATTTCCAAAACCAATAAACTCACAGTCATGATTTTTTTCAAGATAAACACCCGATACCAAACGGCGTTTTTCATCCTTGGAAGAAAAGCGCTTTAACAGTACATAGGTTCCATTTTTAATGGGTATGTTTTTCGTGGTTCTCGTCCAGTTTAAATGAAACATCCTTTTTGTGACTTCCGCTCCATATAGCAGCAGGTGGTTTCACATTATGAGGTCGATAAAGCGGCGCAGCTTTTTTTTGCGTATTATTCTCGATAATGTACTGTCGCGTTCTATGCTCAACAACAGGGCCAGTTGAAATATAGTAACCAGCACCTTCAAAAGTTGTTTCTAAAGTCTCAGCTTGTATTAAAATCGCAGCTTCATACGATGACTCAGGTATTCTTATCAAACGCTGGTTATTTGATGGGTCAATAATCAGATCAACAGGGTAATCATGTTCACTTGCATAACCAATGTTTTCATCACAATCACTGGATCGAATAGTAATAGCTTGTGCCGACTTTCCTTTCCTAAAACGGCAGATAATATTTTCCTGCAATACGCTTGAGCCGCTGTTCTTAAAAACCTTATCTCGGTGTTTAAAAATATGAATTAAACTCAGAGCTGACTCTTCCAACAGATAGGAACGAAACCCTTTGAAGTACAGACCATTCGTAAAGCTTCTAGGTGAAATTGCAACCATCTGGCCATTTTCATTCAAGCAGGCCATTACAATCCCCATAAAAGAAGCATATATATTAGGATCACCGCGATATAAATCTGCAGCCGCTTTTGCGTATGGGGATTCTTTTACGTTGTATTTGAAGTAAGGGGGGTTGATAACAGAGATGTCAAAGGGCTCAATGTCCTCGTCCTTATCAGGTCTTGCTAATACAAAATCCTCACAGTGAATTTCATAAGTAAAAAAGGCTCGCTCCTGAGCAAAGGTATTTTGTATGATCTTTAACGTTTGAGTGAGATGAGGTAGTGCATCTTTATCCAGCTCATAGAGAACAGCATGAACGGATTTACAGCCAGAGTAGAGGCAATGTAACGCAGTCGAAGCGGATAATATGCCTGTCCCTGCTCCTGCGTCCAAGATACGAATAGATTTCTTGGCAGGAACCTTAACCAAGGATGCCATGTAGTCGGATATAATCGCCCCGGTAAAGAACTGCCCTAATGCTTTCCGGTTGCCTAGTGACTTCCCCCCCAGAAAATCACTTTGGAGACCAATAATCTCATCCATTGGATCAGCTATTTTTAGTTGTTCAAGCATGTTTACGACCTTCAATTGACAGACCAATAATCATCATTGTTTCTGGCCTGTTTTACTTAATTCAATCCACTGTTCTATATCTGATTGCTTAAACCTAGAAACCGCCAATCCCCACCGACCTTGGCCCCCAGTAACATACCTTCAGCAGCCAACCGATAAGCGGTTTTCTCTTTCAATTTCAGATATTCAGCCACCCCCTTCCAAGGTCAAAATCTCATCACTTATGCTGTTACCCACACAAAGAGTAACTGGGAGAGTAAGGGAATATTGAAGAAACAACAACCGTGAATGCAATACACAAGCCTTGTATATCTAAGGGCGCTTCCTTGCTCGGAAAGGCTGGTTGTATTTCATCAGCAAATCGAGGTGAAAAGGGCAGGCGGATAAGAATAAAAACACAGTAAGTAATAATAGGCGCATAGCTTTTTACTCTTCAACCATTCCAACGACCCCAACCATTCAGTATTGTGGTAATGACACTACTACAGGTAATCCCCTTATCCATTATGGTTCCACCGGGTCGGCGGGGTGGATTTCTGGCTCATCGTATTCGGTGTAAATGGTAAAGCCTCTTTTTATTAGTACCTTTTCTTTGTTGTAACGCTCTTTTTTCATGGCGTTAACCATTTCGTATTGTGTAGAGAGGAGGTAGAATAAAAATTTCGTGTCCGTTCTACCTTTAGTTTCTCTGACAAAGGTATTTTAATTTCTTCGCTCCCCATGAACTTGGCACATCACCCAACCACGGTATATTCGAGACTTGCAAGCCGATGCTATGGTTCACGTGCTTCCCTCCTCGCACAGTCTTTCTGGAGACCAAAGAATTGAGGCAAGCTTGCGGTAAAGATTATTTCTTGCTTCTACGTCAGCCTTCTTAAAATCGTTATGCGCAACGAAGGGTAATCCATATTTTTCTATCGTCTTTCTAAACCCCGGATTATTCTGATAACACAATGGGTGAAGTGATTGAGCAAGCAGGTTTTCCTTGATGTAGTGCGGCAGCTTTTTCTGATATTCCAAGTCGTTCAGGCTCGCATTGGCTTTTTTGGGCAAGAGGATCAAATCACCGATATTGTTTCGCCATTCATCAAAGTCTTTTTGCTGGTCAAACTCATCTGTATGGCGCTCATAGTGGTTCGCCCAAATATGCTCAACCTCGTAGGCATTCTTACCCGAGCGCACAATGTAATCTTCGTAACGCCCCGGCAAGCTACACTGCTGTTCTAACCAGTCGGTAAACCGTGCCAATTGACGATGCAAACTTTTTGCTCTGAACTGATTTAGATAAGTCGGTTTTTCAAAGTTGATTGATTCATATTCGCTTCTCAGCTTGCCTAGCAAATAGCGGCTCAAGTCCTCTAACGACTTCCCTCGGATTTCTTTGCCCAAGGTAAATATGGTGTATTGCACCGTCGAGTAGGAATTGGATTTAAAATTCCAAAGCCGGACATTCAACCAACAATCGAGGTAATCGGCAACGATTACTGTTTTTTTGACCGAAAGCGCCATATCGTCATTGGTAGAAATCGGGGCCAGCAACAATTGGTGTTGCTGGGTAAAACCGTGGTCTGCGTTATAGCGGACACTTTCCAAGCCTTTAGTCCGTATTTGACTCGCCTTTAGCAACTTAACAAAAACTTGGGCAAAGTAATCAAGGTCTCTCATTACCCATTGGTAGAAGGCATTTCCATCAACAAGGCCAATAAGCCCTTTGTTGTTTCTTACCCAACGGTGGTATTCCGTACCAATTAAGTCGAAATCTTCCGGTTTGGCATTCTTCTTTCGCTCACGAATTTTCTGCGCATATTGCGCTCTTAACCATGCCTTGAAAAAGTCTGCTTCAGTGTCTTTGCCAAATTCTGAAAATGTCGCTAACCATTTCTTGAATAACACATTCGCCTCGTACCGTTTTTCGACATTATCAATATTGGCAAGTAGGTAACCTTTCAACATATCAGTCGGACTTAACGATAGGCCACGATCATTCATCGTTTCAAAAATGGTATAGGCATCCTCATCGGCGTAAGCGATAATCTCGATAAGCTTTACCTTTTCTTTCAACCAGTAAACGAAAAGCGACAATACTTCGCCTTTAAGCTCATTTGGAAACAGCTCTTCCAAGTCTTTGTAGCACGAATATAGGTTCTGGACTGATTCAGACTTCCCTTCAGGGTCGAATGGCATCTGAGTATATAGCGCGTCCATACAGTCGTTGCGCTCGGGCACATTCAATTTGAATTTCCTTTCTCCAAAATCATCGGCGTAGATAAGCGACTGAACATCCACTTTCTGATCAGCGTCTTTTTGTAGGTTGTTCAAGAAAATCAGCAGCAGTGTCAATGTAGTCAGGCGTTGTTGGCCATCTACGATATGCCTAACGTCATTGTGCTTACTGACCACAATTGAACCCAAAAAATAATGCCCATAATTAGCAACATCTTTGGGCTTATCTCCGTCCTGAAAGTCATCCAAGAAGCGACCAGACAAGTCGTTGATTAACTCATTAAGCTCCTTGGCTCCCCATTTATATTCACGCTGATAGTAATCAATCCCATAGCTTCCACCGGATAGTAATTCTTGAATACTGCGATCGTAACCCTTAATTTCCTGCATTATTCGGCTGCCTCCACAGGTTCCGTTTCTGTTTAATTAAACTAAACAATACCAAGTTGCCCGCGCTTTACCGTATTGCTGGATACGCCCCTCATTGACCAGCTCACGCAACCTGACTTTCACTGTATTTTGGTTCGCACCTGTGCATTCCACCATCTGCGCAATGGTTAAACGTTCATGCTCTCCCATTTCTCTGGGAGGAGCATATGGCGTGACCGTTTCAAACACTATACCCCAACTTCACGCCCATCAGCGTCTTTTGCCACAACATGATTAGGAAGTGTTTTGTAAGAGCCACGCTTCGGATGATCGATGGCATTGCCATCAAGATTATATCAAGCGGGCTTGGCGGCCAGCCAGTTTTCCGTAGCACTCGGCGCAACCCTATTAAACCAACAGCAAAAACTGACTGAGACTTTAAGGTTTAAAGACATGCCCTCACCTTCCACTCTCACCTTCCAATAGTAAGGCAACATATAAGTTGCTTTTTCCGTACAGCGTTTCCATAAAACCAAAAAGAAACATATGCATTGCTAAGCTACAAAAAAGAAACTAATATGTTTCTTATTGGTAAATAGCAACATATGTGTTTCGTCATGCAATCACTACTCGAACAAATCAAAAAACGCCGAAAAGAACTGGAACTCAAGCAGCACGATATGATGCTGCGCGTTGGAATATCACGCCAGCAATATCAGCGGCTGGAATCCAAAGGTAACCCTCGACTGGACACCCTTGAACTCATTGCCAAGGGGTTTAAAAGCGAATTGCTGCTTATCCCACAAGAAAAGCTAAGTGCCGTATTGGCTGTACTCACAGAGGACACCACGAAACACATTGAGCAAAACCAATTGGCCAAAGAAAATAAAAAGTCGTTAGCCGACGACCCATGGCAAGGGTTACTGGGAGGTGACGAATGAGTACAGATGCAAACAACGAAGTGAATGTACTACAGATTACACTCCACGGCACACTGGTGGGCTACCTCGCAAGGTTTAAAAATGGCCGCAATGTACTGAGCATGGTTGATGAGTTCAAAAACAATCCTGGCCGCCCGACACTCAGCCTGATTACGCACCCCAAATTCCCAAATGCGGATAAAGTTATGTCAGAACCCTGGGCACGAAATCAAAGGCTACACCCTGTGCTTTCGAACCTGCTGCCAGAGGGCTCTCTTCGTGAGCTGGTTGCGCAAGGCATGAAAGTACATATTGACCACGAATTTCACATTCTCTCATACCTCGGTAGGGATTTGCCGGGAGCTATCATGGCAACGCCTATGGAACCTGAAGACGTTCCTGATCATGTGTTAAATACACACGGAAAAGCTAAGGCCGTTAAGTTCGACAAAGGTACTCAAGAGAACAAATTTTCTTTGGCTGGCGTTCAAATGAAATTTTCCATGAAGGAAAAAGACGGACGCTATAACCTATCAAAGAGTGACATACTGGGTGACTGGATCATTAAAACGCCTTCAACAAAACATAAAGACGTACCACTCAACGAATTTACCGCAATGTCTTTGGCCACAATGGCTGGAATAGATATTCCTGAAATCAAGCTGGTTGAGCTTAATAAGCTCGATAACCTGCCGCAAATAAACTTACCAGATGAAAAACAAGCGTTTGCCATTAGGCGTTTTGACCGCAATGGCAATAACCGTATTCATATGGAAGACTTTGCGCAGATACTTGCGAAGTACCCACACGAAAAATACACCTCTGCGAACTATGAAAATATCGGCAAGGTTATCTATGATTTTTCTGGTGACGGACTGGCAGATGCACAGCAGTTCGCAAGGCGGTTACTCGTCAATATACTTCTGGCGAATGGAGACGCACATCTAAAAAACTGGAGCTTGCTATACCTGGATAAAATCACACCGCGCCTTTCTCCTGCCTACGATATTGTCACAACCTGTGTATATATCGAGAATGAAACCAAATACGCGCTCAAGTTAGGCAAGACAAAAGAATGGTATGCCGTCTCAATGGCGCACTTTCAAATGTGGGCAAATCAAGCTGGTATCCCGTGGCGAGCGATTAAGCCGCATCTGGATGACACTCTGAAAAAAGCAAGAGATCTGTGGCCCAACGCCCTCAATACACTACCCATGAACGAAGAGCATAAAGATAGGTTGAGAACACACTGGGGGAAACTCAACGATGATTTCAAAATAGATGCAATACAATAAGCGAATTCTGACACGGCTAATAAGCGAATAAAAAAGGAAAGCCCCATGGATGAAATATTAAAAGGCAAAAACATTAAAGCAGACGTTGAAGCGCATATAACAGCAGCGCTTATGATTTAAAGCAATGCCCTTGATCCAACTATAAGCGGATACTTAAAACGAATGCTCTTCCCAAGTAATATCCAACTCACTTAATGCGTTTAGATATTCATCACAGGTTATAAATCCGACGCAGGGATACGCCCCATACTTATTCATTTCACCGTTCACCAGTTTCTTGGCCATTAATATTGCAGGCATACAAGGTATGTATGGCCCATCACCAGACTTGGCGATAAGTTCGAATTCAATTAATTTATCTTCTTTGTTTTTACCCTTGCCGGACAAAACCATATGGAACGCACTTATTGAAGAACCAAGCCAGTCAAACAGAAAAGAAATCCGCAGAAGCAATGGCGCTATTTTTTCCAAACGCCGGATTAAGCCTATGCGCACCAACCAAGATAAAGCCCATAGCGTAATATGGATAAACCAAATCTCTAGACCCGCATAAAAACGAACTGTTTTTAAGGTCGGGTAACGCTCAGGAAACAAAGCCAAATCAGGTACATCACAGTTACCTAAAAGGCGCCAGCCAAGCCCTCTGTACTTTCGCGCACGCAGCCCCTGCCAACCATAAATATTATTTAACCTCCCATTAATAAGCGTTTTAAATGACTTACCCGTATACCCCAGTATTGCGGCTGTAGTCGCTAAACCGCGCGCTGTTTTCTGAGCGGTGGTTATTCCATAATCAAGAGTTTCTAGTGTTTCAAACTCAGGCAAATAATGATCGATCAATGCAGACGTTAAGCAGGGGACAGAACTTGCACCACTAACGACTAAAACCCTTTTATCTTTTGCCTTCGCATCAAGCTCGGTTATACCCTCTACAAATTTTCGTCCATCTGCGAGATCGAGATAATGCGTACCTTGTGCTATACAGGCTTCTGCAACCTTATACCCTTGCTCTTGGAATGGCCCTGACGTGTGGATCACAATATCTGGCTTAATAGTTTGTAAGATGTCTGTAATATCTTCACAGATATCAAGTACAACACTCTCAGCAGCATTCACTACATCAAGTTCTGAGGCAATTTTTTGGGCTTTCTCTGCGGAACGTCCAGCAATGATAAGCTGAACGTTGGCTTCTTTCGCCAAAGTCTTGGTAATAAAACTGCCAAAATTCCCGTAACCGCCGATTATTAGAACGCGCTTTGTCATGAGTATTCCTTCACCTCAAACCGCCCCTTGTACTCATAGATCTTTCCCAACCATGGATGCCTAATCGTAACGATCATAGCAAATACATTCTCGTCAACAGCTACTTCTTCTGCATTTCCTTCACCAATCAAAAAGGTCAGCGGCAATGGAATAAATTGCCCCAACAAATAGAGTACATAGCCTTTATGTTTGAGCTTTATGCGTTCATCCTCCCACACATAATTCATACGCCACCCAAGACGAGAAGACATAACCTCAATCACCTCATTATCTTTAACTTGTATCATTCGAGATTTAAAGCAGTAAGGCTTTCGGGTCTTGAAATGAAAAACCCTGTTAAAGTGGAAGAACTTAGAATTTCCATCACTTCCGAAAGAAACAGTTACCGGAACATTTTTCTCGTTGTAAGGAGGTATTCCTCGCATTAGCCAGAACAAAAATGCCAATATCTTAATCGGTCCAGCACACATAACATCTAAAGTACCTTCAACAATGGTAACATCATTGGAATATGGACGGTTCGCATAGTGCTTGTGCATTACGGGCGGCAATTGATCCCAATCTTTACCAAAAATACTTTTAAAAATTGGTTCATTGCTCATACCGGCTTCATCACCATCAAAAAGAAAACAGCAACCAAACCTATAAAGGCAGGCCAACCAAGTAAAAACCAAATTTTAAAAAATTTATAGTAACGAGCAGGTAATTCAGCTCCACTTTCAATACTGTGCAGCACCATTTTATTAAGCTGTATTTGTATCCATACCACTGGCAACCAGCATAGTCCTGCAACAACATAAATAATATAGGTCGCAAACAACCACCAACTCATCCAGTCAAAACCACCTTGCCAAACAAGCCAAGCACCTGTTAATGGCTGAGCAATAACCGCCGGAAATGTAAAGATATAATCTGCTAAAACTGTATTACGCGCAGCGTAGCGCTTTTCTTGAAGATCATTTGTAAAATATGAACGAAACATAAAAAAGGCAATGCCAATGCCCGTACCAAACAAAATAGTGGAACTCAGTATATGCAGGGTTTTGACTATGAAATATATATCCATAGAAATATATTTATTCCTCAGAGTTATTTCTCAAATACTATTTTCATTTTTGGCCAATAGCAGGCGTTCAAAAGTTCTCCGCCAAGTAAACAAAGATATTATTTAGAAATAATAAGTTGATGCCACTAAGTACTTTTGATGGCTACGCGATTTCATTTAAAAAGATCGTCAAGTTTTTCTTCTACGATCATACTTTCTATATCTTTAAATTCACGCTGGAAAAGGTAATTATTTGCTTGAAGAATTGCCGGAACATCTCGTATTTGTCGTATAAGGGCAACAATCACTATAAAGCCTTCTCTAACGGGAACATAAACCATATAGTGTTCTCTTACAGCATAAATCCCTAAACCTGTATTCACCGCCAAAGACTCTTTACTACTAAGAGATTGATAGTTTTTTGCAATATATTCTGCTCCATTGTGGAGATCAAAAAAATACTGCTTTGTCTGATTTCTTCCCCAACGAGACAATGACCATTGTTTTGCTTCCCGAAAATCCTCTTCCGCCGTTATGGTTAAGATATATGACTTTTTATCCGGCACAGAGGTTAATCTTCCCCTGCAATATCAAGGATAGATTTATCCGAAAACCGCCTTACTTTTATATCAGAAAGACCACCCATAACATGGATAACCGTTGATTGGGATTCCATATCACGACGAATAAGATCACGTAAATATTCACTCGGGGTTGCATATACTCCATCATCCCCCGCTCTCATATTGACAAAATCCCGAAGTTCATTTGTAAGAGATAGATTTAAACTACTTGCCATAATCAACACCTTTAAATCACATTAAGCCTATCATTATTTATATCAACAATGTCGAATATTGTCAATATTCGACATTAAATATAATTAAAGTATATATGTGAATTAATGTGAGGTTAGATGAAAAAATCACCTTCCTTCAAGAAAAGCGGCTTAAAATAGTAGAAAAAGGACGTTTAGGCGTCCTTCCCCTGATCAGTATTTTAGTTTTCTCGTTTTGCGGTAAAGCCAGGGTGTAAGCATTTAAGGCTCCGATTGTACCGCTAAGAGCGTTGCCGTTTTTGGTTATCCAAAGGGCTGCAAGAGCAGTATAGACTTTGACGGGATAGCCCTGCTCATCGGTTTTGGTGGGATGATTATCCACGCGAACCAATCTGTGAGTGGGTTTTGTTTTAGCTGTGTTTTGATTTGAAGCTGTCATTAATAGGAGATAAAAATGAAACAGAGCTGTATTCTTTGCTAAGAAAGACTTTTAATGCCACCACCATTAATCAATCACACGATAGCGGGTGGCACGCCCCTGTCCCAGCCGTTCCAACTTCTTCATACCCAGAAGTTTCTTGCTTGCCAAATCCCCCCCTAGATATTATATATTTACTATAACCGCCCCCTTGTGAAGTTGGTTTCAATGGATCTTGGGGAGAAAAAACCGCCTTATGGCGGTTTTTTCATTTATGGGATAGATTTATGGGGTTTTCCAATAAAAATAGTAGCTTACATAGATGGATTTAACCTCTATTTTGGTAGCCTGAGAGGAACATCGTACCGCTGGCTTGATATTCCTGCACTGGCTAAACAACTCTGCCATGAGCAAAATTCTGACTGTGAACTGGTAGCAATCAAGTATTACACAGCTGATATCAAGGCCAAATTATCCTCCCACGGGAAAACATCCTTATTCGCTATCAATATTCAGTTTTTGGTCACAGCAATACATGATCAACTTTTCTTTGTTTCTCAAAAAGTAGCTGAGTGCTTTACCCAACGTGCTTTTACCTGTGACTTTGGCGAGCTTGAGTTCGACCCAGCGAATAAAGCGTTTAAACAAGGGGATGCTTTTCGTTAGCCGAAGATGAAAGCGTTGCTCTGGGCATGCCGCTGTGATTTTTTGTCGCCCTTTAATTTGAGGTTGAAGTTCATTTTTCTTGACGGCTTTGTTGTAACCAGCATAATCATCTGTTTCAAAATATCCTGTATAGCCGGACAATAGCGTGTAAGCCTCGTTCCCAGAACGTGTTTCGGTGTAGTTAAATAGCGTGATCGGTATGTCACCCATACTTCGCCTATCGTGATGATCCAAGACAAAATGGTGCAAAAAAAGAAAGAAGGATGGCAGCCATTCCTATTTGCAAGGTTCTGTATCAAAATATTGGTGGCCTCTATCAGGCCAACATCGCCAGCTTTCTTCCAACTTTATGATGTCAAATGCCCCATTGTTATCTTGTATCTGTATTCTATAACGATAACCGCTACTGGAGTCATCATCAGGCACACTGTCAAATATATAGATTATGTCATATAACGTGTGGTCGCTTTTTTTATGTTTTTCTACAAAAGAGGCTGTTTTCTTCGCATCAGAGTATTTTTCTCCCCATACATGAAAAATGGCAAGTCTTATATTCTCTGTGCCTTTGTATTGTTGTAGTTGATCTTGATAATATTCTAGTTCTTCACCAACAATAGACACAGTGCTTTCAACGGGAATAGACAGTAGCGTTTTATCGTCATAACGAGACGTACAGGCAAGCAAAAAACTGATACTGAATAGAACGCATAATACTTTAAAGTGCATAAGTCATTAACCTTGTTTTTATCCCGCCATTCCAAGCTTACGTCGCAGTTTCTCAACAATGGGAACAAGATGATCCCCTGGGCAGACAGTAGATTTTCCGCTGCGTGATACTTCACGATGCATGAGTAATTTTCCTGTCAAGTATTTACCCTTAAGCCCTACGATCAATTTCTCCAGCGTAGCGAGCTGTTTTTTCGTTGTACTGGAACTCCAAAACCAATCATCGGCATGATGAAAATCACCTTGAAGTACAATACCAATTGCCCCCCAGTCAGGATCATTTAGTACGCCCGTTTTTTTCCCTATTCCTGCATGGCTTCCCATCACTTCAATGGGTCTACCTTCATAAACTTGTCCATCTTTGCCGATAAAGAAGTGATAGCCCAAAACGGCGTACCCTCTGTTTTTTTGCTTTTTTTCGTTTTCCGCAATCGAATCTGAGTTGTTAGTGTGGTGTATAACAATTTTATTTAAAAGCATCATTAAAGGTAACCGAGCAGTGTTGTAATAAACAACTTCGTTGTTCCAGCGTGGCTCTGTTGCCCCCCAAGAAGCCCTTCCTTTGACATTTACGCCACCAACTCCAAAAGAGGGTCGCTTCCATAAATCTCGGTCAATAACAGCGTGGCATTGATTGTTATTATGTGATTCTGGCTTTTTGTTAGTTTTAAAAAACTGTTCACTCATTGTTAATTCCCCGAAAGCCGTGTTTGAAATAGTGGTTTTGGTCTCTATGATCAAAGGCTCTTGATTGTCTGTGTATTACCAAAATATTGCGTCGAATAAAGCGCCATTCTCTTGTGGATATTTTTCAGTATCCAAAGTCACTTCTGGTCATCACCCATTGGCGAAACAATGCTCATGACTGTGATCTTAGGGTAATAAAAAATAAATTATTTTAGACGCTCAATCCTGATGGCTGACTCATCACTGTTGTGAATATAGATAATACCTTCACCATGATCAGGGTCAGCAAATTCAAAAACACCACGACCACAAAGTTGATCGCCTTCACTTTCACCCTGCCAAGAATATTCGAGCATAGGCTGGCGTGTAGAAACACGTACATCTAGCCAACCGCGTACAGCACCAAAAACAAATTCACCTAAATTATCCTCATTGAATAAAAAGTAACCCGACTCAACAAGGTCAATATAGTCTTGATCCCACATATCCATCCAAGTAATTTTCCACCGCCCGAGAAAATAGTTCATAGATTTCTGTACCTTTTATTCAATCACTCGGTAACGGGTTGCACGCCCCTGCCCCAGCCGTTCCAATTTCTTCATATCCAGAAGCTTCTTGGTCATATCCTCAACCGTTCTTGGCGCAAAACCTAGTGCATCTATGGCGGTTTTACGTGAGAATTCACCTTGCTGCTTCGCCCACTGCCAAAATTCTAACTGCTTTTCAGAAAGCAGATATTCAAACTGGTCACTTTCAAGTAAGGCTTGTGCCTCTATTGCCTGCTGGTGAAAAATATCAAAAATATACAGCAACCAAGGGGAGAGGTCTTCTGTATCACTTTTCCAGGTTTTCTGGGTCTTGTTCAAAGCCAGATAATAATCTGCTTTGCTTTTTTCCACCAACTTCTCATGTGATACTAGTGACGTGAAACCATACCCCTGCTGTAACAACATCAGGTTTGTGAGAAGGCGACTTGTTCGTCCATTCCCATCCTGAAATGGGTGAATCGCCAGATACTCAAAGATAAAGTTGGCAATAAGAATAAGTGGATGCTTAAACTTTTCTGCTATCGCCCAATCATACCAACCGATTAATTCCTGCATTTCTTTTTGTGTCAGATGCGGTGGCGTCGGATCAAAAATCACTCCGACCAGATTACCACTCTGATCTTTGGCTTCTACGCGATTAGAGCCAAACTTATACTGCCCCATATGCCGCTGGTCTTTATCTCTGAAAGCCAGCATGGTTTGGTGCAAATGCAATATGCTGGACTCACTGACGGGAATACCCTTATAGCTGTCAAACACCGTTTGCAGGGTTTCTAAGTAACCTGCTACCTCCTGTTCATCACGGGTCTTAAATGACTTGATGCGCATAGACTTGTACAGCGCCTCAACCTCATCATCACTGAGCTTGTTACCCTCAATCCGGTTAGATGCCCCCGTAGAGGTGACAATCACGGATTGGGTTAAACGCTCAACCGTTTGCGGCAACAAGGTATGCGTCAAACGAAAGGTATTTTTAACGGCATCGATTTCAGCTATTCTGGAATACAAAGCCTCAATGGCTTCCCCAGAAAGCTGTAAACGTGTGCTTAATCTAAAATTCTGCCAATCCATATTACCCTCATAATCACATGTGAAATAATGTGATATTACGTGAGTTTTATCAATAACATTCGCACTCAGGAATGACTACTTGGTCGTACAGTCGGCACAGGGCATCTGATTTTCAACCCGATTTATGCATTAGAAAATTGAAAAGGCGATGCATTTTGCTGGATATTCGATAGGTAAGTTCACCATTGTTTCCTGCATTCTTGAATTCAACCAAGAAATCTCCAAACAGATTCTCCGGTATCAAGCCGCTTCTTATTTCGTAACCTTGCTGGTAGATACTCATATATGATTTATTGCATATTATATTAAAGCTTCAACTCTCGGCCAATAGCGGACATACCGAGTTTTTTACTCTGCCCTCAAACGCTAGAACATGAGTCTCTCATCTTCATTCAATCTCAGAGGAATCTTGATTGTCGAGTTCCTCAAACTTGTCCGCCATCGTAGGGTTTCGCCGTGTCAGCTTCTTGATCGTTACGTCCTGTGCCTTGTTATTTGCAAGACGAAGGTTTCGATCCGTTCCGAGCAGAGCATCCTTCGTCTTTTGTAGGTGGTCGATTGACTTATCAATCTCATCGATTGCTGTTTGAAATTTCCTAGAGGCAAGGTCATAGTTCTTCGCGAATGCGGTCTTGAATTTATCGAGGTCGTTTTCAAAGTTTGTTATGTCGACGTTCTGTTCTTTAACAAGCGCAAGTTCCGTCTTGTATTCTAGCGACTTCATTGCAGCGTTACGCAGCAGTGTAATGATTGGAAGAAAGAACTGAGGCCGAATGATGTACATCTTAGGGTAGCGATGAAACACGTCAATAATCCCAGTGTTGTAAAGCTCACTGTCGGGTTCAAGTAGCGATACCAACACCGCATACTCGCACCCCTTCTCGGTACGATCCTTGTCGAGTTCCTTCAAAAAGTCCTCATTCTTTTTTTTCGTTGCGGAGTGATCGCTCTCGTTCTTCATTTCGAACATGATTGAAACGATCTCAGTGCCAGCCTCATCCAAGTCTCGAAAAATGTAGTCGCCTTTGCTACCTGTTCGTGCGTCGTTATCCTTCTCGAAATAGGCTCTCGGAAACGCCGTTGCTCGAATGCGGTTGAACTCTATTTCGCAGTGTTGTTCGAGGGTTTCACCAACCATCTTGGTCGACAACCGAGCCTTCATGTCCCGGAGACGCTCAATCGCATCATCACGATCTTTGATTTGTGTCTCGTATTTGTCTTTGAGCAACTTCTCGGCAAGTTGTTTTTCTAGCTCCGCTTGCTTAAGTCCGCTCTTTAGTTCGTTGCGCTCCTTCTCGACCGTGCTAACTGCCTCAGTGACTGCAAGTTTCTGTGCAACTTCGTTGGCACTAAGTTTTGCCTTTAAGCCCTGAATCTCTGCGTCCTTCGTTGTAGCGATCTCCCGCAGCTCCTTGGAAAGCTTTGCCTCGGCTAGCTTCGAAGAAGCTTGGTTGTCTTGCTTCGCCTGCTCCAATTGGTTAGCAAGCGCATCGCGTTTTTTCTCTACTGTACTCAAAGCTTCAGTCACAGCCAGTTTCCGTGTAATCTCGCCAGCATCTAATTTAGCTTTCAATTCTTGAATCTCGGCGTCCTTAGTTGTGGCGGCTTCCTGCATATCGTTTTTGATATTGCTCTTGGCGAGTTCTACCTCTTTTAGCTTCTCTTTCTCTGCCAGTTCAAGACGCTCATGTAATTGCTGCTCAAATTCACTATCGCGAACCTGTTTCAAAATATCCGCATAACCGGCTTCGTCAACTTTGAATGCCTTTTTGCAGTGAGGGCAGATGATTTCATGCATATTTACTTTATCCTTCGCTTCAAATATAGAATACTCGTATCATTTAAACCTTACTATAGCTGTATGTACCTTTGATACTTGCAGCTAAATAGCTTCCATGTGAACTTGCCGACATCAACCCATCATAAACATGCTCTGGAACGTCGTAGTATTGATATAATCCGTCTTTGATAAATTCAATCTCTAATGTTTCGCTGTCGGGATCATACCCTATAGGTGCGATATTACTAGATTCAACTAGCAAGACAGAAGGAAAGAATACCCCTCTACACAAGATCTTCGGAGGCAGGACGCCGACCTAGAGCCTACACGGAAGTATTGACAGAGTATCTTGTGTAGAGGGGTATTCTTTTCTAGTGACTCAGTAGTATATCGTTAATTAAGACGGGGAAGCGAATCAGAGGAGATTGCCTTATAACAAGCAAAACAACGGATTACGGTTGATTATTCCTAGACAGCCCATATCTATTGGTTGTATGACTATATTAGTGTCAACAGGCCCTAGTTAACGATCCAAAGCAGACATTAACTATTGATTAAATGTTCAAAAAGAAATTTGCTTCATACCTATATCACCGTAATAAAATCCGTTAGAAAAATCTATGTTAGTTAATTCCTCTTCCAATTTTCTATTAGCATTTTCAGCCTCTATTTTATTATCCAAGATATCTTTGAATATTTGGCTGATAACTACCATAGATGTATCATGTGGTGAAAGACGGAAACTATTAATGCCTATTTCTTGCAAAGATTGAAGCTCGGCTATCAAGTTACAATAGCTATGAGACATCGTTTGCAAACCGTTTATAGCAAGAAACGGCTGGCTATCCATTGTGTCGATAGTCAGACCATCACTATCCTGCTCACATACATACATACAGCCTTCCTTACTCTTCTTCTGAGAACGTGCATGATAACACCGCGCTGAAATTGCCAAGGGCACCCGTCCAAACACCTGTATCTCAAGTTCAGCAGTTGTTGATGCCTTTGCAAGAGATTCCAGTGAAACTTTAGAAAGCTCAAAAGGTAATGAAATTCGTACAGCTCCGTTTCTTTCAAAATATTGTAATGTTAATTCATTATAAATATTAACAAATGGTCCAATTGCATGAGGCTTATTCTTAAGTAAGCCAATAGCAGAAACATCATTGGCTTCTACTAATATATTGTCATTAGACATTTCGGTTATTGTTTGTACGCTCTCCAATTCTTTTTTTGTCATAACAAGTGCTAGTGTCGATAGAATAACTTGTTTACCAGCTTGTTGTAGCCTTTCCATTACCTCAGGAATGTAGGGAGTATGAAAGGGTTGGCGTTTAGAGCAAACTACTTCACCTAGATATACTAAATCTATAGGTGCTTCATCAGCAATACGAAAATAGAAATCTCTGGCTTTTTCCGGTGACCAATTGAAGAGAAGCGGCCCTAATGATAATGTACTTCTTTCTATTGCCATTTCTTACTATATGCTCCCGCAGTTTTTTGTTGCCCTTCACAGAGGGCATCAATATCCATAGTAAAGTGCTTACCTTCAGCACAAGCATCCACTGCTTTACGATAATTCGTTACTACATCACGCACATAGGCTTTACTACGTTGTCTTCCTTCAATTTTAAGTGCTGTTACTCCAGCAGCCTGAAGTTCTGGTAAGATATGACTGACATTCAGACTTGTTGGATCTTCAAATAAATAACTTACTTTGTCATTCGCAATAAACCTTCCCTTACATAGAGTTGGATAACCCGCGAATTCATGTTTTTTATACCTGTTAATCGTAAATCCGCCAAGTTTAGTTACCAGATCTGTACCTTGCTCTTTATATTCAACATGGCTTGCGGGAGAGCATACGCCATTCATGTTAGGTGATCTGCCAGTGACGTATGAGGAAAGCGAACATCGGCCCTCAGCCATTGGACACATGCCACCAAATGCAAATACTTCTGTTTCAACATTAACATTCTTATTAAGCTCGGCAATTTCTTTTACGGATAATACACGTGGCAAGACAACACGCTTTACATCAAATTCCATGCGATAAAACTCAATTGCTTGTGCATTAGATGCTGAAGCTTGTACTGAGAGATGGAGACGTAAATCTTTATATGTAGATGATGCATACTCAAGTAAACCAATATCTGCAAGAATAAGTGCATCTACTCCTAGTTCTGCAGCAGAGTCTATAGCGTCAAGCCACGTTTTAATGTTTCCTGCTTTACCATAAGTATTTACTGCAAGATAAATATTGCAGTTATGCGAATGTGCATAATCCAATCCATCGCCTAATTCATCTTTTGTAAAATTAAGACCCGGAAAATTACGTGCATTTGTTTCATCCCGGAATCCTACATAGACAGCATCAGCACCTGCATCAACAGCAGCATGTAATGATGCAGGCGTTCCTGCTGGACAAATTAATTCTAGCGGTTTCACTTTAATCCTTTTTTAATAAGTCGTTCAGTATATTTTTTCTGCTTGGATAATGACGCTTTTAAATTAGCAACTTCTTCTCTTAATTCTTCAACATCCGCCTGTAATATATTTTTCTGAATACTTAATGGTGATGTTATGGCCTCTGCTATTTGCTCCATATCGTTTTTTATGTGGCTAATTACATGTTCCATATTGTTTGCAATCAATCCTACTGGTTTACGTAATGGACCAAACATCTCTAACAACTCTTCTTTAAAATGAATATCTTCACTGTCCAAGGCATTCCGTAATGTAAGCAATGCTTCTGTATCACCTTCAACTGATATTTCACGGGAAAAAAACAGTGCATCACCATCTGCATTACTTCTTAACATATCAGTGAGAGCAAGTAATGAACCAGATATACTTACATCTGGATTTATAGTTTCATCATTACAAAGTCTTGCTTCCAGAGCATTATCCTTAACCAGTAAATCAATTGAATATGGGAGGTCAATAGGTCGTATAAGAAAATGTGTGCCAATAATAGGAGTCAATCTTTTTATGACAGCAGGGTGATTCTGACAAAGCGTCTGACTAATCTTTTGAATAAAAACATCTATAAAAGTATGCGGCAAAGGACGCAATACAATTCCTGCAATTATAGTCGGAGAAAAAAGGCTACTCATATTAAGCTTTGGTTTTAATTACGATGGTTAAAGTAATGTACCTCTGTCAAAGACACTTTGACTAAAATCAATTCCATACGTTATTAATGTCCGCTATTGGCCGAATGGGAATGAGTGAGCATCCCTGCTCACAAGATTTATTCGTCAGGTTGGCAGGAAGTACCAATCACATCATTTGTTCCACTGGCATTAGTCATCTTACCGATAAAGCCGGAAGTCATACCTAGTGACGTATAGAGATCTGCCTGGTCATATCGAGAAAGGTAAATCCGGTGGTGATATTACCTATGGCTATGATGTGGTCAAACAGTTCAATTCAGAAAGTGAACCAATCAAGGGAGATCGTAGATGTGGTACAGGCATACTCAATAATGACCTCTATATTGGCCAATTGGTCTGGAATCGTCAGAAGTTCTTCAAAGATCCTGATACGGGTAAGCGCGTAGTAAGACCAAACCCTGTCGATGAATGGCAAATAACCGAGGTTCCTCACCTACGCATTATTGAGCAGGACTTATGGGATAAGCCAAATCACGGCAAAAAGCGCTAGATGACAAACCGCAATTCTGGTCAAAGCAACGACCTAGAGCAAACGATACTTGATGCCTTACAGAATTATTTAATGGATGAAGATCTCCTTAAAATATTCTGTGAAGAATATACCAGCCATACTAATGAACTGCGAAAGAACCGGCAAAACTAACGGATAACAAGCAGAAGATCATAGAAGCCATCAAGAGCGGTATTCCGGCTTCTGAAGCAAGGGCGAGCTAGAGTCATCATAGCTCGTAGAACGGAAATAGAAGCCTCATTAGAGGGCAAAGAGGAAGCACCAATGCTCCTGCATCCTAATATATCCTCACGCTACTATAAAGAAGTAACAGGGCTGATTCAGGCATTGCACCGAGAAGAGATACGGACAGAAGCGGCTGATCTATTACGTGGCTTGATAGATAAAATTGTTCTCAAGCCCAAAGAAGGTAGTAAGGAGTACGCCATTGATTTGCATGGAGATCTGGCAGGAATTCTAACGGTTGCGTCTGGATAAGAATAAGAAAATCGGAGAAGATGATCCGATGGTACAACAAGTTAAAAACATGATTGAAGGCGACAATAATCACCTCAATCAAGACTCCGATCAGTGCCAGAATAATTCTGAAATCACTAAGTCGGATAAAATGGTAGCGGGGGCTGGATTTGAACCAACGACCTTCGGGTTATGAGCCCGACGAGCTACCGGGCTGCTCCACCCCGCACCAAAAAGTTGTAAGCAATTGCTCATCAACTAAGGCCGTGCATTATAGGGATGGGTATGCCTCAGGTCAATGAATTAAAAAGGTTTTTTGGCAATCCTTTAAACTCAATGGTTGGTATTACCAAAATCCAGAGTGAATGACTAAACTAGACTATAAATTTTACACAAATACCCGTCGTTAAATATTAATTCCAGAGAGGCAAGACTTTGAAGTTACGCCTAAGGTACAGCCTACAAATACAAATAACTGACAGCGGCTATAAGGTTATGGAGTAACGACTTACTACTTAGCTAGAATTTTAATTAGTTAGAGTTTTAGTTAATTAAAATTTCAGGATAACCGCTTTCGAGAAATATCCATCGAGCAAAGAAAATGTCATATAACGAGTTTCAACATAGACATAATTTCGCGGTATGGGCTGGAGCAAGGGCTGCGCAAAGAGGCTTTACTTCAGTAGAAAACCTAAAGAATGCTTTAGAGCAATCGGGGGTATGTGAATTTTCAAGCAGCCTACCAAAAAGCGCATCGCCTAAGGAATATGACGCACTACACCGTGTTTGGTGCAGTAATATATGTGATTACTTAAATAAAAAGGAAATCCAAAACGTCACTTACGGAAGGGCAGCTAAGCTGATCGCGGTATATCTTAAAAGTATGATTGTTTTGCCTGACTTAAATAGTGTCTGGGCAACTCTTATCCACCCGCCAATCGACCGTATTTTATTAAAAGGGTTAGCAAAATCTAATTGTGTAAATAAAGAACAGAAGCACTTTCTTAATACCATTAACTGGACTCAACTAAATGTCGAACAGTATTTCGAATTGCTCAAACTGCTTTATAAAATTAATAGTCCGAACCCCTTGTGCCCAACTCCCTTATGGAAAATAGAAAGGTTTTGGAAAGTCACAAATAAATAATGCAACCAAGTTAACGAGGGCTCTAACTTTCTATTTTGAGCTGTTCAAATGATGCCATTATTTATTTTTCCTTTCTATTACTTACAATTCCGAAACTTATGGTGTGTAAATTTCGTGTAAATAGGAATGAATTAAAAAGGTTAAATATTGACAGACAAAGAAAAAACAAAATAAGAAAAACTCAAATAAACCCTTTAAAATCAAAGCATTAGAGATTAAAAAAGGTAAAAACATGAGGTCAGGAATCAAACGAATAGTTTGATTTTAAATCAAATGGTGCCCAAGGCCGGACTTGAACCGGCACGGCTTACGCCACTACCCCCTCAAGGTAGCGTGTCTACCAATTCCACCACTTGGGCATGTTCACAAAAGCTACTCTACAGGAGTCGTTTCTTGAAGTTCTTCGCTAACACTTGTTTCGTCAAGTGATGTTTCGCCGGGAGCGGCCACAGCTTCAGAAACCGAAGCCTCTTCTAATGAAGGCGGCACATCATCGTCAACGGCTGAAGTGGCACCTTCAAGATCAGGAATTGAATCTGAATCCGATTCTTCGATAGCTGGAATCGACTCTTCAATCAGGGTTGGCATATCATCTTCGATTTCAGTGCCCTGTTTTGCCATAACAGCAAGGCTAAAACTAGTCACAAAAAAGGCTGCTGCGAGCCAGGCAGTAGCCCGAGAAAAGAAATTTCCCGAACCAGAAGCCCCAAATAAAGTTTGCGAGGCACCACTGCCAAAGGATGCACCCATTTCGGCGCCTTTACCCTGCTGAAGCAGGATCAAAGCAATAATTATTACTGCAATTACAACATGAAGAAGAAGAATCAGATTTACCATTATATTTCTCTAACGACACTATACGTTGGGCACAACCAAGCTTATTCGGCTGCGCGACAGATGGCAACAAAGTCATCGGCATCAAGTGAAGCACCGCCAACCAAAGCACCATCAATATCTTTTTGAGCAAATAAGCCCTGCGCTGAATCAGGCTTAACACTGCCACCATACATAATTCGAATTTGGTCGCCTTCCGGCCCCATTACATCTCGAATATAGGAGTGAACATCTTGAGCCATTTCTGGCGTTGCGGTTTTTCCCGTTCCAATTGCCCAAACAGGTTCGTAGGCAATCATTCCTTTAGCAACACCGGGTAGGCCGCAGTGGTCCACAACTTTCATTAATTGGCTACCTACCACGTCAAACGTTTTTCCGTTTTCACGCTCTTCTAATGTTTCACCTACACATAGAACAGGTATTAGCTGTTGGGCGATAACCGCTTCGAATTTCTTTGCTACCAACTCGGAGCTTTCTTTTTGGTACTCACGGCGTTCAGAGTGCCCAACAAGCACATATTGGCAGCCAATATCCGCTAGCATTCCAACCGAAACTTCACCTGTATACGCACCTTTTTCATGCTGGCTTACATCCTGAGCGCCTACACCAATATTGGTATTTTCTAGTATACGTTTGGCAAAATCGAGATAGGGAAATGGTGGACACACCCCCACTTCGGCCTGATGCACACCAGCCCACTGCTTTGCTATGCCGCCCAATAGGGCTTCAGCAGAGTGTGAGTTACTATTCATTTTCCAGTTGCCAATAACTATTTTACGGCGCATTCTTACCCCCAGGCTTTTATGCCGGTTCTTATTCCCCCGGCAAAACGGGCGCAAATGGTAGCGAAGAACTTACTAAGTTACAACAATTTAGTAAGTTCAAAGGGGATTGAAATAGGACTATGAGAGTTGGTTGGCGACTTCTTCCGCTAAACTCTTTGCCAAACGACTGACTATCTCTGCATCATCCCCCTCTACCATAACCCTAACCAAGGGCTCAGTGCCGGAGGGCCTTAACAATACTCGCCCCTGTCCAAGCAGTTGTTCTTCTGTTTTGGCAACCGCAGACTGTATGCCGGTATGCTGGCTTAGGTCTATTTTTTTCGCCAAGGGCACATTCACCATAACCTGGGGAAGCTTATTCATCCTTTTCTTAAGGTCGTGCAGGCTAACATCTGCTGTTTTTAACGCCGTTAATACCTGAAGCGCAGAAATAATCCCGTCTCCGGTGGTTGTTAGGTCGCTGCAAACAATATGGCCGGAGTTCTCCCCTCCAAGAAACCATTGCTTGTCTTTCATCTGCTCTAGCACATGCCTATCACCCACTTTGGCACGAGAAAAGGGAATATCGAGGTCTTTCAAAGCGCGCTCAAGACCAAAGTTGCTCATTTGTGTGCCGACAACGCCATTGCACCCTTCGCTCTGCTGGCAGCGGTGATTGGCAATAATAAACAGCAATTCATCGCCATCCACTTCTTCCCCCCGGCTATCGACAAACATAACTCTGTCGCCATCTCCATCGAAGGCAACGCCCAAATCAGCCTCTTTTTGCACAACCATCGCTCGTAAGTTACGCAAGGCGGTGGAACCACAATCACGATTTATATTTTCACCATCCGGGTCCGCAGAAATAATGTCAATGTCCGCCCCCAGCTCTGCAAACACTTTAGGCGCAATATTGTAGGTTGCCCCATTAGCGCAATCCAATACGATATTCAACCCTTTTAGAGAGAACCCCCAGGGCAGTGAACCTTTGCAGAATTCGATGTATCGCCCCTGGGCATCGTCCAAACGCCAAGCTTTCCCAAGGTTGTTTTCTGTGGTGATAGGCTGGTCGATCATTTTTTCGATGGACAGCTCCACTTCATCGGGAAGCTTGGTTCCATCGCCAGCAAAAATCTTAAACCCGTTATCGGTATAAGGGTTATGCGAGGCGCTAATAACAATTCCCGCATGGGCGTTTTTAAAGGTGCGTGTTAAATAGGCAATGCCGGGGGTAGGCATAGGCCCCAATAAGCCAACATCGGCCCCAGCGGCAATTAAACCTGCTTCTAACGCCGATTCAAACATGTAACCAGATATGCGCGTATCCTTGCCAATTAAAACCATACCTGGCTGCCCACCCCCTTCAATTTGTGCCAACACTTTGCCTACAGCCCACCCCAAGTGCATAACAAATTCAGGCGTTATAGGCGCTTGCCCAACTCGCCCACGAATACCGTCGGTTCCAAAATATTTAAGTGCCATTACGCCCTCTCGATGCTTAAGGTGTTACCGAGTTAGCTGAAATATTTTTATTGCATCCACCGTTTCAGCTACATCATGAACTCGCAAAATTTTAGCCCCGTTTTGCAAAGCCACCATGGCCAATGCCAAACTAGCCGGTAAACGCTGATCTAACTCGCGCCCCAGCAAACGACCAATCATGGATTTTCTCGACATGCCCACCAGTAGCGGGAATTCAGCCTGACCAATTTCGTTGAGCCCTTTTAGTAAGGCTAGATTGTGATTGTCGTTTTTGCCGAACCCAAACCCAGGGTCGAGAAGAATTTTTGTCTTTTGAATACCTTGGCAGACACAAGAATCAACACGCTCTAGTAAATAACGAGTCACTTCTTCAACAACGTCGGTATAACTGGGGTTATCTTGCATAGAAGCGGGCATTCCCTGCATATGCATCAAGCAAATGGGAAGACCTGTCGCTGCGGCAGCTTTTAGCGCCCCCTCTCTTTCCAGCGCACGCACGTCGTTGATAAGGCTCGCACCCAAATTTGCCGCCTCTATGATAACGGACGGTGTACTGGTATCCACGGAAACCACAGCCCCTAATTGGCTAACTAAGGCAGAGACCACAGGCAGCACCCGATCCATTTCTTCTTGTTCACCAACAGAGGAAGCGCCAGGGCGAGTTGACTCCCCCCCTACATCTAGGATTGAGGCCCCATCGGCAATCATTTGCTCGGCACACTTAAGCACTCGGTCTAAATCCACAGCACTTGCATGGAACAACTGCCCACCGTCCGAGAAGGAGTCGGGCGTAATATTTAATATTCCCATAACCTGAGGCTGGGATAGATCGAGACTGCGGGCACCAAATTGCATAGGTTTTATAACTGTATAGACTTCATAACGAAATAAGTTTCATAACCGAAGAAAATGTAAATAAGAGAGAGAGCGAACGGTTAAAATTAAGAAATAAAAAAAGCCGGGGTTAACCGGCTGTGCATTTTAGTGTTCGTTGGCTGGCCCGCCCACAGGAGTTTTATCCCCTGGGCTTTTTTTCGACTCAGACTCCTTTTTTTCGGTTCCCGAACCGGACCCTCCGTCTGGCCCACCTTCGTGCCAATTTTGAGGGGGTCTGACCTTTCTGCGGAACATAAGGTCATCCACCTGCTCTGAGTCAATGGTTTCGTATTCCATTAAAGCGTCTTTCATCGCTTCCAAAATATCACGGTTCTCTTGCAGTATTTTGTTCGCGGTTTCATAGGTAGAATCCACAATTCTTCTGACTTCTTCGTCAATTATTTTAGACGTTGCGCCAGAGTATTGGACCGTTCCAGTACCAGGATAGACGCCTTCATCTTCACCATAGTGAAGCGGACCCAGTTTTTCAGACAAGCCCCACTTAGTAACCATATTGCGAGCAAGGTCTGTCGCACGCTCAATATCATTCGACGCACCCGTAGTCACACCTTCAAACCCAAGGGTTATTTCCTCGGCAATTCGACCGCCTAACAGTGAACACAATTGAGATTCAATGGCTCGCTTACTCAAGCTGTATTTATCTTCTTCCGGCAAGAATTGAGTGACACCCAATGCTCTGCCACGCGGAATAATGCTCACCTTGTGTACAGGGTCGTGTTCTGGAACCAATCGCCCCACAATCGCATGACCTGCTTCATGGTAAGCCGTATTCTCTTTTTCCTTCTCGCTCATGACCATGGACTTGCGCTCAGTTCCCATAAGGATCTTATCGCGCGCTTTTTCAAACTCTTCCATTGTCACCAAACGTCTATTCGCACGAGCAGCAAACAAAGCCGCTTCGTTAACAAGGTTAGCCAAATCCGCACCGGAGAACCCAGGCGTACCACGCGCAATAATTGAGGCTTTAACCTGATCGTCCATAGGGACTTTACGCATATGAACTTTCAAGATTTGCTCACGACCACGAATATCCGGTAAGCCAACAAATACTTGACGGTCAAAACGCCCGGGGCGAAGCAAGGCTTTGTCCAGTACATCTGGACGGTTTGTGGCAGCGATAACAATAACGCCTTCATTCCCTTCAAAACCATCCATTTCGACAAGCAACTGATTAAGCGTTTGCTCTCGTTCATCGTGACCACCACCGTGACCACTGCCTCGGTGACGGCCAACAGCATCAATTTCATCGATAAAGATAATACAAGGCGATTGCTTTTTGGCTTGCTCAAACATATCTCGCACACGAGAGGCACCTACACCAACAAACATCTCAACAAAATCTGACCCAGAAATGGAGAAAAACGGAACTTTTGCTTCACCGGCAATCGCTTTAGCAAGCAGCGTTTTACCCGTACCGGGAGGCCCTGCCATCAAAATACCGCGAGGAATACGGCCACCTAGACGCTGAAATCTCGATGGGTCCATTAAATAATCGACTAATTCTTGAACCTCTTCTTTGGCTTCATCGACGCCGGCAACATCGGCAAAGGTTGTTTTTACTTGGTCTTCGCCAAGTAGACGCGCCTTGCTCTTAGCAAAGCTCATGGGGCCACCGCGACCGCCACTGCCACCTTGCATTTGCCGCATAAAGAAAATAAATACGCCGATAAATAATAAAATTGGAAAGCTAGCGACTAATAACTGCTCCCAAATACTGGCACGCTCAGGTTCAGAACCTTTAACTTGCACGTCGTGATTAATCAGGTCATCGACCAATTTAGTGTCGTCAAGCATAGGACGCACAACAAAAAATGTTGAATTGTCGTAACGAGTACCACGAATAATTAAACCTTCAACAATAACGTCTCGGACACGATCCGCTCTAACGTCGTGAATAAAATCAGAATACGTCAGTTCGTCTTTTGGCTCAGGGGTACTAAAATTCCTAAAGACGGAAAAAAGCACCACGGCAATGACCAGCCAAAGCACCAGATTTTTTGCCATATCATTCAAGGATATATCTCCTAAGCTACATCAGCTTTACATCGTACATCATATTAAGAGCCGGAAGTAGCCGACCGTGTAGTCTCTCTGTCAATCTTAGGCCATTTAGCACCATAGAGATTCATTAAATATGTTCTATGGCCACAAAATTTTTGTGCCATATCGCAGTAATGTAATTTTGCTGCTTTGGATGCCTCCAAAGCAGCCCCCCCAACAGTGGAAGGCAAGCACCCCATTCCAGCCAAAATACAGTACCAGGAGGGGAATGGGTAAACAGACGGAGGCTCTCGCTCCTCTATGAGCATTCGAATATCACCGCCCTTTTGCCACTCAGATAACAAAGAGTCTAGTTCTGGTGATATGGGGATAGATTCTCGATTCGCAACCCAATATTGGGTGTCCGACCGTTTATTTAGCTTATAGTGGCACTGAATATAATCTTTTACGCCATCAAATAAGCCGTTGATTTCACGGTTAAAGCCTGCCACTTGCCCAGTAAAATCTAGGTTAGCCCGCTGCTGATATTGTATAAATTTCTCCAGGGTAAACTGAATCAACATTAATGCCGTCGCTTCAAGGGGTTCTAAGAAACCTTGGGAAAGCCCCACCGCAAGGCAATTTCCCTTCCAGTGTTGCTCTAACCGCCCCACCCTCATAGAAAGATGTCGCGCATAAATATTCTGGCCATCCACCCCCAGAAACCGGCACAACTCGCTCTCCGCAGACTGCGCACTTTGAAATTGTGATGAATAAACATAGCCATTGCCAAAACGATTAACCAGCGGAATTTGCCACGCCCAACCAGAACTTAACCCGGTAGACAAAGTTTCTGATGCAATGTGGTCATGTATATTTCGCTCTGTAGCAACGGCCACCGCAGAATCATTGAGCAGGCTATGCCCATAGGACTTAAATTGACTGCCTAATTTTTTTTCTATCAGCAATGCATTAAACCCCGAGCAATCCACAAAGAAGTCTCCCGCGATAAAACGCCCATCTTCTAATACTAAAGACGATAACCGCCCATCATCCCGCACAACGGCGTCCACTACCGTGCCTACGAGGCGGCAAACCCCTTTGCTTTCAGCCCAACGCCTTAAGAACTGCCCAAGTGCGGAAGAATCAAAATGGTAACCGTAATCCATTTCAAACTCTGCTTGAAACCCCGCCTTGGAAACCTGTTTCGGACACAACTTTTTTTCAGCAAGGGTATGTGATAGAAAAAAATTATTGGGGGACACAGCAACAGAGTGGCCATGGCGAGACGTATCGGCCAACTCAAAAAAACGCTCGCCATACTGTTTATCAAATGGCGAATAAAACGGGTGAAAATAACCACGGTCATTAGGGCTATTCCACGAAGGAAAGCGAATGCCACATTTAAACGTAGCAAAGCATTCCGGCATCCACTCTTGCTCGGTAATACCTAAGGTATTAAAGAAGTCTTTAAGGTAGGGAGTGGAACCCTCCCCCACGCCAATGGGCGGAATCTTCTCACTTTCGATAAGTTGAATGTTAGTCTCTGGCCAGTGGTGTGCAAAATGGTGCGCAAAAAGTGAGGCGGCCATCCAACCCGCAGTGCCTCCACCTACAATAACGATGGAACCTATAGCGCGTGAAGTAAAGGGGGTTTTCGAGTCATTCATTGGGGGTTTCCTGATTAAGGTTCACGTCTGCTAACGCTCAACCACACAAACTCCCGTCATCCAACTTTAGCGCTTAAACCCCTTTGCTACGAGGTAGACTTCCCTAGACCTTGCTCGGGATGCGCCGGGTTTGCGCGTGACCACTTTTTGGAAACTGGTTTTCGCATCGCGCATAAATTCATCGAAACCTTCCCCCTGAAACACTTTAGTGACAAATGCTCCCCCAGGACGAAGGGTCTGGCGCGCCATATCCAACGCAAGTTCGACCAAATACATGGATTTAGGTTGATCCACCGCTTGAATACCGCTCATATTCGGGGCCATATCGGAAATCACCACATCCGCTTTCTTACCGTCCATGCATTCAAGAATTGTATTTAGCACCGATTCTTCCGTGAAGTCCCCCTGAATAAACTCGACGTCAGCAATAGGGTCCATTTCTAGTATATCGGAAGCAATAACACACCCTTTTTCGCCTACCTCGTCCACCGCAACCTGCGACCAACCACCAGGAGCGGCCCCCAGATCCACGACGGTATACCCCCTCTTAAAGAGCACGTCTTTTTTATTCAGCTCGATTAGCTTGTAACTGGCACGCGAACGATACCCATCCTTTTGAGACTCTTTGACATAGTGATCGTTAAAATGCTCTTGCAACCACCTGTGGCTACTTTTGGAACGGGCCATATTTCTTACAACTCTCGTATAAATCCAATAAAACCCCTCTTGGGCCTATTAAGCAGGTACAATAGAGGGCTTGCACAAATAAATATAGGGTATTGTACATGGCACTATCAAATGACAACAAAAAGCATTTCCGCCAAGTCGGTCACGGCTTAAAACCTGTGGTTATGGTCGCGGGAAACGGTTTGTCAGAAAATGTTTTAGCCGAAATAGAAAGAGCGCTTGAAGACCACGAGCTAATTAAGGTAAAGGTCTCTGTGATTGACCGAGAACTGAGAAGCGCAGCGATCAAAGAAATGTGTGACCACTCACGAGCAGAATTAATCCAGGAAATCGGCAAGGTTGCCCTAATATACAGGGAATCGAAAAAACCTAATTTACGTACTTCCAACATACGTTAAAATACCTTCCTTGCAAAATCTGGGGTATATACTCAATGCGGAGGCTCTAGACCCACGCTCTTGCTCACATTTATACAGTCAAAAGCCTTAATTACGGTTGCTTTACCCGCAATATGAGTATGTTTGGGCGAGGAACAGCCTCTAATAACGAAGAAAACCCTTAATACCAAAAGCAGATTACCATGATCGATAATGAACTAAATTGAGTAAATAAAAAGAAACCCCAGTATGAACATTGATTAGCCATAACATGAAGCAGCATACTTGTCGGCTGTAATAACGAAGATCAGACCTCCCTCCATGCTCAAGTCCATAAAATTCAAACTTTGGCTAACCTTTCTGATCACCCTCGTACTCAGTATGATCTCCATGCTGCTGCTGACTCATGCCAGCGTCAAAAAAGGGTTTCTCGACTATGTCACAGAACAGGCCATTGAACAGCTCGAAACCTTAGAAACTACCATTGTAGAAATCTACAGCAAGCAGGGGTCATTTCAACCACTGGAGAACAATATACCCCTATGGCGAGAACTCAAATATCACACCTTTCGCAAATATGTCGCTCAACAGCGAGAGGCTCGCACAAGCCACCAACGGCCTACCCCACCCGAGATTAAAGCCCACCAAAAAGCCTTTATCGATCAACTTATTCTTACCGATGAGAGAAAAACGCTAATTGTAGGTATGTCGGTCAAATCACGAGACTATTCATGGCTTCCACTGGAAGTTGAAGAAGAAATTATCGGTTATATTGGTTACGTCAAACCAACTGACTTCTTGCGTTCCGTTGATCGGTTATTTGTTCAACAGCAACTTCGTGCTTTTGTGGTTATAAATATTGGTCTGATTTTTGTTTCTTTTCTAATTGCACTGATTGTATCCCGCTGGCTAACCAAGCCATTGAGCCTACTCTCTCAAAGCGCAAAAAAATTAGCCTCTGGCGACTTTAAAGTTCGTATAGAAAATACCAGCCGCGATGAACTTGGCGAACTATGCGAAAACTTTAATGAACTTGCACATACGCTAATGGCAAACGAACATGCTCGCAAACAATGGGTCGCGGATATATCTCACGAAATGCGCACCCCTCTCTCCGTAGTTAAAGCACAAATCGAAGCCATGCAAGATGGAATTCGAGAAACATCCGATAAGAACCTAGGTGTGCTTAAAGATAAAATTGATTCACTGAATTTTTTAATTAATGACCTCTATGAATTATCGCTCTCTGATTTAGGTGCGCTGAGTTACGATAAAGAAACCATGGATGCAAAACCTCTATTTGCACAAATTGCGGACGATTTTCAAGAACGCATGGCATCCGCCGGCCATACCTTTTCCGTTTTCAGCTCACTAACGGCAAAAGATAAGTTATTTGTCGATAGAGAACGAATTGTTCAACTCTTCTACAATCTACTTGAAAACAGCATTCGTTATACAGACAAACCAGGCAGTATTTCCCTGTCAGTTACACGCAATAACCATAGTGTGTTAGCCTATATTGATGACAGCGCCCCCGGAGTTCCGCAGAATAATTTAAACGATATTTTTGACCGGCTATATCGTATCGAAGGGTCGAGAAACAGAGAGACAGGTGGCGCGGGCTTAGGGCTAAGTATCTGTAAAAATATTGTTGACGCACACCAGGGAAATATTCACGCTCAAGTTTCCGAGCTTGGCGGGTTAAAAGTCTGTGTTACCCTGCCTACAGGCAATAACTAACGGCATATACTGTAGGTCATATAAATAGGTCATATAAATTAGGTCATGACAGAGAACGCGAAATTAATTCTAATCGTCGAAGATGAACCCGACTTAGCTTCCGTATTGGGAGAATACCTCGAAGCATCTGGCTACCGCTCCCACATTATCCATGACGGCCTTGATGCAGAACAGTGGCTGCAAACACATACCCCCGACTTGATCCTGCTAGATCTAATGTTACCCGGTAAAAACGGCATAGATCTATGCCGAGAATATAGGGAAGCCTCCAATATACCTGTTATTATGGTGACCGCAAAAGTAGAAGAAATTGACCGACTCCTAGGCTTAGAGCTAGGCGCAGACGATTATATCTGCAAGCCCTACAGCCCTCGTGAAGTGATTGCCCGAGTAAAAGCCGTTTTAAGGCGTACTGACGCAAACACATCCTCTGCTTCTGAGGGCATTCAACTGGATGATAACAGGCAGCAAATCCAAATTGACAATACAGAGGTGGAACTCACAACCATTGAATTTAGATTATTTAGCCTGCTCTTCAGTGACCCTGGCCGAATTTATTCACGACAATATATCTTAGATAATATTTATAATGACTATCGCATAGTGAGCGATAGAACCGTGGATAGCCATATCAAAAAACTACGCAAAAAGTTACAAAACGCGGCACCAGAAACGGATCTGATTCGTTCTGTCTATGGAGCAGGATACAAATATGACCCACCGGAATAAATTCCACCACCTCTATTTGTATACGATAAAAACCTCTCTGCTCTTCGCTGCCTTATTTTTTTTGCTGGGTATAACCAACTGTGCCTCACGCCCTAAAACAGAGTACAGTACCTTTAAAACCAGAATTACAGATACAGGTTTAAAACACTTTATTGTCACAATACCAGTAAAAGCTATCCGCATAAGTAACCGAAGCCATCAACAAACAGCTCCCAAAAAGGATCTCGACGAACGCAGGGAAGCCAAAATTAAAAAACAGCTCCACAAGATTACCGAAATAAAAATTAACTCAAATCAATTTTGCTCAACGGGATATTGGATCATTGAGACATCTCCCTTGGCCTATACATATGGAAGACAACCCTACTTGCGAGGAGAATGTAATGAACTTGCCTCCGCTACAGATATTAAAAGTTTTCCCAATCAGTTTACCTATTGGTAGTTATTAGTATTGGTAAGTTACCAGCATGCTTACAATATATTTCGACTTTACTTGCCTTAGTGCCAGCGAAGGGCGAATACCCTCATCATTGATTAATGATAAAAAGAAATCTAAGGATTCGAGCGGCAAATCGTCAGTTGGCTGACTATTGATAACATATAGGCTAGGGAACCTGATTAAGTCCATGATGCCTCTGCGTGACCTGAAGTGTGCAGTTGCAAGACAAATTTTGTCATTAATGGCCGTAGCCCTTAATAAAAAATTTAACGCCGCAAATGTGCGCTTCAGACATCGCCCTTCGGGGTCTTTTACCTCTTCTATCCGTATATAAGAATCTAGTCCCCTTAGACCCTCTCAGTTTCGTTAATCTTTTCCAATATAATTCTCAGTAGCATGGCGTCATTTCCAAGCTCAATGGAATCATCACTATCAGGGTCAAGAATTTTTATTTTTTTCTCACTTAGCTCCAATTCCTTCTGCACGGCATGACGGATTAATCGTAATTCATCAACACTAAACACGCTTATTTACCTCTCCCGCATATTCATCTATATGCACTGCATTTTTTTCAGCCCACTTACCCAATTCTTGTCTCCATATTTCCAAATCTATATCACTTAAAGCGCGAATGGAACCTCCCTGGGGGGCTTGTTCGAATGTAATCAAAACGGGGTTTCGATGCGCCACCCCTTCGGTACAAGTTTGTAGGTACTTTGATATAAAATTTGATAGGCGTGTGCATATTAATCCCATTCTTACTAATTTGTTAGGCAATTAATAACAGCTAAATTAACCCTAATAGCAATATGGTTCTACGGATTTACGCGCCAATGCATTTATTACTGAATCTTCTAGCTTGAAACGAGAACTGTAGCCGCATAACCATACAGTATGCGGCTAATCACCCAGCCCTAACTTTCCTCCTCCCTATTTACATCGCTACCCAAGCACGCAAATATGGTTTGCTCCATCTCACTTATCTCATCGAAGTTGTCTGGCAGCAAGATCACACAACACACTATGCGTGGTTGACTCAGGACTTGTTACGTAAGTGCTGCGTGAGGCTGTCATTATTATGGACAACGCTAGGGAACCTCTGATTAAACCATTGAGAATCATGGAAGTATTATTGAATTTCTTCCATCTTACAGCCCTGACCTTAATCCTATCGAACATAAATGGGCGCAGGCTAAAGCGATCCGACGAGAACACCGTTGCTCTGTCGATGAATTATTTTCGCTGCAACTGGCGTAGACTTTGAGCAGGGGCAAGCCTCACACAGGTAAACGTAAAAACGGCACAATGGGCCTATTTAATCGAACCTGAAAAACCTTCGTTTTCAAATAGAACGCCTCCCAAGTCCGCTTAGCATCACAAGATACCCTCTTCACAATACTCGTACTTGCCAACACAAAAACCAAGTGAGCGCTCTTAAGGCGTTAGTGGAGTATTTCTTCCATAGCACGGCGCGCAGCAGCGAGGGCTTTTTCCTTATCAGACTTGTCCTTTAGCTGCTCGTTTTGTTTTGGGGTGAGGCGGATAGTCTTTGCCACTATGGCATATCAAAGCGTTTTGGTTTTATTGCGCTGCGCCTTGAGCTTTGTTGCCATTAACTTGGCATCATACTTTGATTTCCCCTTTATAGAGTCCAGCTTCTTTTGTATTTCAGCGTCAACAGTATTATTTTTGTTGTTCGTCGTCATCATCGTCACCCGATTCGCGGATTTCTTTAATTAATTTTCTATATTCAATATCATTACGTGGCCCAAAATATGGCCCTTCGCGACCTTCTTTTTCAATGGCATCGCCAAGCCCATCATAATTCCGTCTTTTTTCTGCCATTTCTTTTTTGGCTTGATCGATCTTCTTCTGAATCTCGTTATCCAGATCATCGTCATTCATCATTTTAACCTCAACATCAAATGAGTCACTTCATCCCGCCAATTTGTCACAGGGGTGTAACCCTTACCTTGATAAAGCCTGGTGTGAACTGGGGAAACAGGATCACACAACCAGATTTCCTGTGTTCCATTGGTTGTGGCGTAGAGATCAGCCGCATAAAGACTAATATCCAACACCTTACCTGCCAGCTCGTTATTGACAGGCGAGCGCTCAAGGGCATGTAACCTAAGAACAAGCCTGTTACGCTCCATCATGCCGTAACACAACCCATGTAACGTTCCGCCCCGTCTGATAGCCATATCGAACCGTCTAGCACCACTGCGACCATGATACTCATTGTAAAGTCGCACCCAATCCCATGTCGCTACCTTCTCAGGCTTAGACCACAGTTTTTTCCATGTATTAGCCTCATTTGCATCTTTGAAGGAGATTTCAGATAGGGTTATGCCCAACCAAAATCCTTCTCCACTGTACGAAAAACCCGTTCCCGCAATTTCTCATGATAGCTACAGCTTTGCTTATAGGTCAGCGCGTTATATTGCTCCGTTTCCATCTAATCTGATTCCCCCAGCATGGTAATTTTGAAAGTATCGATTGTACCTGCTCCACTTGGGAGAGGTATGACTCTCGCCTCAAAAACCAGCGAATAAGGACATTTTGGCGCGAAGCTTCACAAACGCTATGAGTCCTTGTTCAACAATTAGACAATGCACCAAAGCAGCAAAGGATTGAACTGGCATGGCGTCCGGGCAGTGTATTTTACAGCGTCCAACCTGGATGGTCAGGCTAACGGGGGATTCCGGCGGTGTTTCAATAACGGCTTTTTCAAAGGCTGGCCTATCTGAAGAAAGAAGCTTTGAGCGTTTTAAGGAAAAGTATTTGGGGTTAAGGTTATTTTCTTCACAGAATTGCGTTTGTATTAGACCAGATTGATTAAATGCCTCGATCAGTTTTGGCCAATCGTATTTACGCTGCTTTGTCATATTACCTGCTCGCTTAATGGAGGGGATAATTTATCGTGTTGGGTTTGGTCTGTGTAGGGGGTCATTGGTTTGGCGTTTACAATAAACAAACTTACTTTAGGGCTTTATAAAATGGAAATAGCTGATAAAAGAAAGATGTTACTGTCAGTAATTGAAGGGCTTGAAATTCTTCGTGATGATGCTCGCTCGGCTTTGAAATCATTGCAGGAGTCAGAAGCTTGTGATCCTAATATGGATGTTGATGATTTGTTTGATGATGTCGTAGATATTCTCGGTTGTGTAGACCAGGAGTTAAAAGCCGAACTTTACTAATTTCGCGCGCAAAATTGAAAGTCTAACCAGGGGTCAAGGGGTTGGTGCGGCCCGCAGCTACGCCAAAGGCGTGTTTAGCAAGGACTCGGCCCCTTGACGCCATTTTCATTTATTAGGTGGGGTTCCTGTTGACAGGAACCCCTGCCCAGCGGCGAGCGATTATACGTGACTTTTAATCAGGCACCTCGAAAGATACTTTAGGAAACGTACTAATAATATCAAGCATGTCTTTTGGAAAATTACCTAAAGGTTCGTCTTTGCATTGGTATAGAGAGATTGCGGATTCTATTTTTTTTACTGAGCGCTCAAATAATGCAAAGCATTCCAAAGATGGGTTATGATTAGATCTGTATATTATCCCGTCGTAATTTAAATCGTGTTCATAGCAGTGCCGAACAAACTCATCTTTTTCTGGTTGGTCGCTATAAATCGCAGATCTGCAAACGCTATCCGTTCCATCTAAGGGGACAAGACAGAGGGGAGATAATTTAGGTACTCTAATTTTGCATACTTTGTATAGCTGTTGCTCGCTTAGGCTTACGTCATAATGGCTTTTTGGAGCAAACTCTCCCTCACCTTTACGCAAAAAAACCTCTTGAAAGCAAGACACTAAATTTGGAGCCCAATACCCAATATTAATGCCGTACCTTCTGGATGAAAGCCTCTTGTCAGGCCCCGAAGGGCAGTAATAGGGATTAGCTTTATGCTTGGTTCCAGCTCCGTCAACCCATACAGAGTTGTAAAGTCGCACTAAGTGGGAAACTTCATGCACTCCAAACTTGCCGATATCGAACTCATGGGTGTTAGTTGTCACTAAAGTTACCTGCATATGACTTAGCTAATGCAATAACCTTTTTAATTTTTCCCTTGCGTAGCAAGTCTAAAGGAATGCTCCCATCATTCAGTGTGGCTTTAGTTACAAATTGTTGGACAGGTAGACCATTGGAGTCAAACATATTGCATAGCTTAGCGACTCCTTCGATTATTCCTCCTGTTTCTTTATCATAGAGCCATAAGGGTAAATACCACGAAGATTTTATTCCTGGGTTTTTCTTAAAGCCTACAATACGCCCATCACTTAGCCCCTTCCGAAGCATGTTTTCAATACTTACCTTGCTTTTATTTGGGCTGTGCGAGTGAATCTTTTCCGCGAGCTGTGCCACTGTTACAGATCCATCGCCATATTCCCAAGTGGAGCCTGCGCTTTGGGCATATTTGATGCCATTTTTTAGTAGAGCGCTTTTTATATCTGAGGTCATTTCCTGATCCCAGTTAAATCCCTCAGGATCTTCGACAGAATTGTCTTTTAGGTAGGAGCGCATCATGTCAGTTAAAGAGACGCCTTTACCTTCTTGGAATGGTTTGCTGCAACTAATTAGATCAAAGAACTCTGTACCCAGGCTTGGGTGCTGGGCGACAATTTCCACATATGCAGTTAAAGCATCTGGGGCGGACTCAATAACCTTACTGAGGCTTGGGTGCTCAGTTACATAGCTTTCTACCAAAGAACGTGTCTTCTCAGCCATTTCTTTCTCTCTCTATATCCCAGTTAAATCCCTCAGGATCTTCGACAGAATTGTCTTTTAGGTAGGAGCGCATCATGTCAGCTAAAGAGACGCCTTTACCTTCTTGGAAGATTGGTTTGCTGCAACTAATTAGATCAAAGAACTCTGTACCCAGGCTTGGGTGCTCAGTTACATAGCTCTCTACCAAAGAACGTGTCTCCTCTGCGGAGACTGCATTACCAGCCATTTCTCTCTCTCTACGGTTTTAGTATTTACTATATACCATATATAACCAGTATACACAATATAATCAACATCTTGCGTATGCATTAAGGCGAGCCTATAATCAAAAACACCACTTTTTGGCCTCAAGGGTGACTATGGGTGTAGCGCATGGAAAAAGTAACTCCAATAACTAGGGCCTGTCTACACTAACATTAAGCGAGCAGGTAATATGACAAAGCAGCGTAAATACGATTGGCCAAAACTGATCGAGGCATTTAATCAATCTGGTCTAATACAAACGCAATTCTGTGAAGAAAATAACCTTAACCCCAAATACTTTTCCTTAAAACGCTCAAAGCTTCTTTCTTCAGATAGGCCAGCCTTTGAAAAAGCCGTTATTGAAACACCGCCGGAATCCCCCGTTAGCCTGACCATCCAGGTTGGACGCTGTAAAATACACTGCCCGGACGCCATGCCGGTTCAATCCTTTGCCGCTTTGGTGCATAGTCTCTCATGATTAGCTGGTGTAATTCAGTCGATGTCTATTTACATCGTGACCCGGTGGACTTTAGAAAAGCGATGACCACGAACAATTAGATATTATCCCCGCTCAAATCAAAGTGATTCGTCATCGCCGATTAAAATACGCCTGCCCTTGCTGTGATCAACACATCGTCATTATCTAAAACCACTCAAGCAATGATGGTGGATGGTTATGATGGCTACGAACCGGCATGTAACCAATACGATATTATCCGCCTTGGTTGCAGGGCCCATGCACGCAGAAAATTTATTGACGCTCAAAAAGCCCAACCGAAAGGAAAAACAGGCAAAGCGGATCAGGCGATTGCCTTTATTCAAGCGCTTTACCGCATCGAAGCAAAAATAAAAGAGGAGCCTCCCGAAAAACGGTATGAGATACGTCAAAAAGAGGCGATTCCGATTCTGGAAAAAATAAAGAAATGGTTGGATAAAAGCTTACTCACCATACTCCCGCCATCAAAAATGGGGAGGCGCTGAGGTATCTGAGTAATCAATGGGAACGTTTAACGGCGTACCTGAAAGATGGCTCGTACCCGATAGATAATAATCCAGCGGAACGTGCTATAAGACCTTTTACTCTAGGCAGAAAGAACTGGATGTTTAGCAAAAGCCAGGCGAGTGCAAATTTATACAGTCTTGTCGAAACCGCCAAAGCCAATAGTGTCAACCCCTACGAGTATTTGAAGTATGTGTTTACAGAATTACCCAATAGGTCGAGAGAGGATGATCTAGCTGATTTATTACCTTGGAATGTGACATTAAGCTAGGGGGTAATTGGTTTGGCGTTTACACTGTAAATCTTATTTTTATCATTCTTTTTCTGAGTAAGAACTGTATGATAAAGCGAAAAGTCTTGTTCATATTGACCCAATATCGATTTTGGTAATGTCCTTTCTAACTCTCTCATCCGTTTACCAGCTATAGTACGCAGTCGTTTTACTGCTTTCCTGGCGCTTGAACGCTTCTTGACGTGGCGAAAAAAGCGAAGTTTTAATCGTTGCTCTTTCACTTCTTTCACATACGTTCGACGTTGTTTTATTCCATATTCTTTTGCGATTTTGTTTAATCGATTGATAATCTTTATTGCGAGTTTGCCATCGGTGGGGTAAGTGATATTTTTTTCTTGTACGGTTGTATCAATTAAGACGGTACTCTCTTCGATTGCTTTTCCGTGCAGTGCTACTGACATGTGAAAAATGGCTTCAACCCCTTATTTACCAATACGCTGTCGGAAATGAACCAATTCTGTAGTGGCCTTTGTTACCTCCGGTATCTAATGTTTGCTAAATTCTCGTTCCTTTTGAGGATGAGATTTCGCTACCTAAGCTTAATTAACTACAGCCGTAATGTAAGAGTTTTGTGATTTATTCAATAGGATACTGCGCGCCAAGTACCAGCATGATTATGGCCACTTCTGGGCCACTTTTTAGTGAAACATAGGAAAATGAAGAGTTAGAAGCCCAGTAACCACGGAGAGTAGAGGGCTATTGAGTCGCTCCAGAACAGATTTCCCCCTCCCCACCGGCCTTTTTAGCCTTGACTCAGCTATAACCAAACCCTACTCTTAATGCCGCTTTCAATAACTTAGGTGCTGATGATGGCTCAAAATGCTATCCCAAAAGAAATTGTGATCCTAGGCGGGGGAACCGCAGGCTGGATGGCGGCCAGTTTGCTACACCAAGCCTGGAAAGAAAGGGGAATACGCATAACCCTAATCGAATCAGAAGAAATAAGCATAGTGGGAGTCGGTGAAGGCTCGACCCCCTCTTTACAAAGCTTTTTTCGGCGGTTAAACATTCCCGAATCTGAATGGATGCCGGAATGCAACGCCACCTACAAATGCGGTATTAGCTTTCCCAAGTGGTCCACTAAACCAGGGTTTGAACACTACCACCACCCTTTTTTCTCGCAAATCGATTTGAAAACGGGGCCTGCACTTGTTCGTAATACCTATGTTCGTCGCTGTGGCGGTGATGTGCCTGCCCACCCGGATAACTTTTTTGTATCAACAGAACTAATGAAACAAAAAAGATCACCTAAAACACAAAACTCACAGCCACTAGATTTAGATTACGGCTACCATTTTGATTCAGTGTTGTTAGGTAAATTTCTAAAAAAAAGAGCGATTAAACTCGGAGTAAGGCACGTTATCGATACTGTCGGCGATGTTATTCAAGATAGTGATGGCAATATCCGTACTCTCCACACCCAAAATAATGGTGAGATTAAAGGCGACTATTTTATTGACTGCTCTGGCTTTGCTAGCGTTTTAATTGGTAAAACATTAAACGTACCGTTTATCGACTACCAAGACTATCTGTTTAATGACCGGGCTATCGCTATTCCAGCAAAAATAGACAATACAAAGCCTATCGAATCAGAAACTGAATCTTGCGCACTCAGTAATGGATGGGCCTGGAAAATTCCACTGGCTAATCGCTACGGCTACGGATATGTATACTCCTCTGAACATATCAGCAACGAAGACGCCGAAGCAGAACTTCGAGAATACATTGGCCCAGGCTGCAAAGGCATGAAAGCTCGCCAACTCAAGTGGCGAGTGGGGTTTAGAGAGAAAGCTTGGCACAAAAATGTACTTGCCGTAGGTTTATCACTGGGTTTTATCGAGCCATTAGAAGCAACCGCTCTCCTTCAAATTCAGTACAACATCGATCAATTTATTGCCCATTTCGAAGCCGCTTCCACATCCAGCGCAGGAATTGAAGAGCATAAAAATATGTTCAATAAAAAAATTAACGCTGTAATTGACGGTATCAAAAACTATTTAGTAGCACATTACCGTTTAAATACTCGTACTGATACGGACTATTGGATTGCGAACCGAGATAATACAAATATCTCTGATTCCTTAAAAGATATTTTGGTAAGTTGGGATCAAGGTCTTGATTTTGAAGCCACGTTAACTAAGCACAATGCAGAAATGGTCTACCTCCGACCAAGTTGGTATTGCATTCTTGCTGGAATGGGGCGTTTTCCAGAAAGTTTACACACGCCCTCCGCCGAAACCAATATTGCCCCCGCAGACAAAGCGCAAGCCTACTGCGAGAAAATGGCAGAAAACTTTATGGACCATCGTGAAAACTTAATAAACACTTATGGTAGCGCTTGGCCAAAATAAAAGGTGACGGCAATCACTTAAATAAAGGAACCAGTTGGTCATTTTTCAATTGAATGATTGCTCATACCTTAAAAAATACTAAATTTCTTATTCGCCCTAATGAAAACCCCATGAATAGTCGCCCCGTAAAAAAATCTGTGCGACTATCTCGTTTAAACATAGCTTAACCAAAAAATGATTTGTTACCGTGAGATTTATTGAATAGGGTAAAAAAAGGAATATGGCCTCACTAAAGAACAGTGAGACACAGGTAAAAAATGCATAGGTAAACTTAAAAGATAATAAGAGGGGCTGGGACCGCCCCAATACTTCTTTGAACTATATTTCTTTGAACTATATTTCTTTAAACAATACTTCGTTGAAACCAGTGTAACTGGATTAAGCTTTTTGTTGTCTGCGACGAACAAAACCAAGACCCGCAATACCAAGTGTAAGGAGCGCCAAAGAACCAGGTTCAGGCACACTAACTTGAATTTCGGTTGTTGTTCTGTAGCTCTCATCCCAGCCTAAATAGTTATTCGAGCGGAAGCAATTGAGGTCACCGTTCGACTCATAACTACCACCACAGTTACTAAACGTATTTCTTGTAGGGTGCAACCAAGTGCCTATCGTATCGTCAAATGAAAGCCCCTCCCAATTAGAGGTAAGGTTAAGTCCATTCAATGAACTTAGATCAAGCTCAAGACTGACCGAGGACATTCCACCGGAAGTGGAAGTCGTTACAATATTATTCCAACCCTGTAAAAGAGGGCCGTCGTTGAATGAGTCATTTACGCCACCCTGGTAACCAGTATATTGATAAGACCATATATCTGTTAGGTCAGAGTAAAAAATAGCGTAATTTCCCTGAGACTGCCAAAATGGTTGTGGTCCATCATCAACAACAAACCAAAAGCCATTTACCCCACTGTTTGCGCCATAGTCAAATGAAAGATTAAATAGATCCGTCTCCGTATCAAAACGATAAGTCGCGGAATAAACACCATTCCACTCGTTTGGAGCCACGTATTCGTAAACCGTTGCAGACGCTGTAGTAGCGGCAAAAAGAGCGCAGGCACATAATAATTGATATAGTTTCATAGCTTGTTCTAACCCCGTATAGCTCATATAAATAAGAATAAAAAAAGTATTTTTCTCACTGTGAAGTACTATTTTTCTCACTGTAAAGTACTTCACTGAACTAACGCAAGTAATAGGCCATGTATTTTTTTATCAATAAAATCAAATGGTTAAATGGTTTTAGTTCATAAAGGAATAAACCTATATCAATAAAGTGTAAAAAAAAGCGGCACTGGGGGAACAGGTTTTAATAAGGCAGGGGAAACAGTTTTACAAATTTTTCACGTACAGGCTTATTATTTACAGCCTCCTAAAAACCAATCGCACTTATCTAGCCCGAGCACACGCCCACCGAGTACCGTCAAGAATAGACATATTTCCCGACGCAATTTCGTACATCTGATCTTCAGTCAAGCCTCTTGTACCCTCTTGTATGGCTTGGTAAAACGCCATTGAGCAGTTTGTATCTTCTTTATTATTGGCTTTTCTTTTTGGTTGAGATGGAGGTTGACTTCGATCAGGCTGAGTAACAATCCGTCTATTTTTCTCACGTTGTTGAGTCTTACGCAGACGACGCTTCCGCTCCATCTCCTTTCTTTTTTTAGCCAATTCCTCTTCAATAATATAATTTGTATTCGCTATAAATTCTTGGTAATTAATATGAACATCATCTTCCAATTTTGACCTTAAAGTAGAGTCTGCTTTGTAAACGCCAAACCAATTACCCCCTAGCTTAATGTCACATTCCAAGGTAATAAATCAGCTAGATCATCCTCTCTCGACCTATTGGGTAATTCTGTAAACACATGCTTCAAATACTCGTAGGGGTTGACACTATTCGCTTTGGCGGTTTCGACAAGACTGTATAAATTTGCACTCGCCTTGGCGCCCGCCTGGCTTTTGCTAAACATCCAGTTGGCCAAGTTGGTGCGATCCAGTTCGATTCCAATGCGCTTGAACATGTTACTTTGACGGTACAAGGGTAATGCATCGCAGTATTTTTGAGTGGCGACAAACGCAAGCAAGCCAGGGCTGGCAATACTTTTATTAATAGCTTGTTTTGGTTTTTTGGCTGTGACGATGTGTTGATCACAGCAAGGGCAGGCGTATTTTAATCGGCGATGACGAATCACTTTGATTTGAGCGGGGATAATATCTAATTGTTCGTGGTCATCACTGCCAATCATTTTTAATACACTGCCGTCATGCGGGCAGGTTTTCTCTTCTTCTGGAAGGTCGTGAACACACTCTTCGCGGTCGTTGTGCTGGTCTGTCTCGGCTTCATCTTCTTCCACCAGACTTTCAGCTTCGTTGAATAAGCTTGTCTGGTCAGGTGAGACCTTTTCACTGGATGCGCCAAACCGACGTGCTAAAAATAGACGTATCTGTTCTTTTAATGCGTTAACTTGTGAGTTGTGTTCGTCGTTTGTTGCAGAAAACAAACAAAGCTTGGTCAAGGGGCGATAGTTGCATGGCTTCGGATACGATTAACGACAGGCCATTCATTAAACGGTTTTTTCAAAGGCTGGCCTATCTGAAGAAAGAAGCTTTGAGCGTTTTAAGGAAAAGTATTTGGGGTTAAGGTTATTTTCTTCACAGAATTGCGTTTGTGTTAGACCAGATTGATTAAATGCCTCGATCAGTTTTGGCCAATCGTATTTACGCTGCTTTGTCATATTACCTGCTCGCTTAATGGAGGTGATAATTTATCGTCTTGGGTTTGGACTGTGTTGGGGGTAATTGGTTTGGCGTTTACCCTACATGAAGTGGTTGTATGTAATAAGAAAGCCAGACAAACAATAGCGAACTCACATGTCCTACAATTGAAAAAAAATCACCTTATCGCACACAATAGAAACGAAAATGCGTTACTTCATAAAGCCATTGACGAGGCACTTGGCATTCATAATAACGATGATAATCAACCACGTCGCATCGCGGTTCAACTCAGAAACAATAATGGCGAAAAAAACATTCTCGCCGTAACAACCCAGCTTCAAATACAGAAATTTGAAGAGAAAAAACACAACCTCCCGGTAAAAAAAGCGCACTATACTGCACGCATACCCAATAGAAAAAACGTACTTGTCACACTCTGTGACCCAGAGCAATTTAATAATAGGTCATGCGAAATGCTGGAAGAACTCTTTGCACTGACTCCGGCAGAAGCCGCTCTCGCGGATTGCTTGGCAGATGATCATTCTTTACAGGAAGCGGCGGATATTCTCGGTCGAAAAGCGGGAACTGCACGAATACAGCTCCAATCTATTTTCGAAAAAACAGATACCAATAGGCAAGCGAGCTTAATCAAGTTGATTATGTCTATTCCCTAACGCACCGTCATTTTTCAATAATAAGCTTGGCTGGCCGGTAGTACCCCTCTATGGGTACATCTTTTTTATTACAAAAGACAAGCAAGCCATAAAAACAGAAAATTAAAATAGAAAGCCTTTATAACTCCTCTTTATTAACAAAAAAGGAAAGTGAACGATGCCTTCCTGCGACAGTCCAGGCTACCCCAAATATAACTAGTACAGAAAACTCCGCAATATAAAGTATATTCTTTTGGTTGGGAAATATTGAGATAAACCAGTCTATTCTCGTGGCAGCAAAGGATAGAACGATTACCGCCAAAATAGAATAACCCGAAATTAAGTATACGTATTTTCGTCGTCGAGCCTCTACGTATTGTTTCTCTTTTTCTTTTGCTCTAGTACAAAACGGACCCAAACAAAAATACGCTAATAGAACAAAAAGTATCACTGCCGATATGGAATGAACCAGTGGTTCATACCCATCGGGACAATGAAGCAGGCTTTTTATAGACGATTTATCGCAACTTGTTGGGAAATAGGCCACACAAAAAGCCGCTATGGAGGCTAATTTTGCAGCAATCAACTCACCGAAGTAATGGCCGTTATAGGACAATAAAAACGCAGCAACCACAAACAATGCCCCGACAAAAATATCTCTGGCATCGGTATAATAAGAACTGCTAATAGAATCAATTTGATCAAACCCACCCGCCTTTATTGTAACGAGAAATGGCAGAGACAAGGCGATGATTCCAACCATCAAACGAGAGGTTTGATAATTGAATACAATACTTTTGGTTGGTACTTTAGGCAGAGGGGTTTTTAACGCTTTTATATCCATAGTATCTCCTTATTACGTTAATAGGATACATCCAAATGTTTGGTCTATTTTACAGCCAAGTCTAGCCACTAATCTGAAGTTTTGGAATAAAAAAACAGGAAAATTTTATATAAAACCCAAGCTTCATTATTGCGTTCGTAGGTTATTTCGTAGATTAATAGTAAAAAACCTTCTAAGAGCAAATAAGGGAAAGACACATATGCCCTACCCATTCACAATGAACAATCATCTAAGCTGCCACATTGTGCAAAATTGACTTGGCAACACACTCAGCACTTTCTTTAGAGTAACCTCCGCCCCCCAACATCACTGTGGGAATATCCCGTTGTTTTAGCGCATCAAGCGTCATCTTCTCGCGTTGGATCACATCGTCAATAGTCAAAAACAGTCGGCCTAGCTTGTCGCTGGCTAAGACATCCGTTCCTGCCACAACAAATGCTATACGGTAGTCACTGTCGAGTTGCTCTAGAGCGTCCCGATAGTGTTTTAAATAAGCTTTACCGTCAGTCCCTGGAGGAAGGGGAACGGGAATATTAACGCGATCACGAGTATAGCTTGAGCTTGGGTAGATACCCGCATTATAGATATCCAAAAGCGTGACTCGCTCATTTTCCATAAAGGTATAGGCATTGCCGTTTCCATGGTGGGCATCGGTATCAATAATCAATATTTTATCTTCAGGTGAGAGAACGCCCTGTTTCACTAGTTGCTGGTGGCAAATACCAATATCGTTGTATATACAAAAACCCTCCATATTTTGCTGCATAGCATGGTGGTATCCACCGGACAGGTTCCAATAGACCCCCCCGTTTTTTAACGCCTCCATGCCGCCAAGTACCGTACCAGCAACACCCCATCGCATAGGCGTCAGTATTTTTCGGTCAAGAAAGGAAAAACCTATAAGTGGGATTTTGGGGACTTCGAGTGCTTGGAATATCCCATTTCTATTCCTTACTCTCAACCTCATCACGTCTGTAAGAAATTCGTCAATAATAACCATACTTGCCGAATTATTCGGTTCAAGGAATTTTATACTCGGATGAGATGTGAGTTCCCCCTCAATCTTTTTGAATTTCGTTCCATCAAAAGGGTGCAAATAGTTTAGGAGCCCAAGGTTGATATTATAATTTTTATGGTAGATAACGTGCATATCAAGATTTCTCATGTGTCTTTAGTTCTCTTGCGTAACGTAGAACTTCGAATGGAGTCCATATACCACGACCAAGTACTTTCCCTAAACGCCCATAGTCATGGGCTGTTGGGTAGAAGCTTGCCTTTTGATTACATGCAGTATGTAGACACTCGGCAACAACATTCGAGCAATTATATTTTGCGAGCTGGTATCTTGGCACATTGGATTGCAACTCGCTTATAAAAAGACGGAGCTTATTTTTGTCATACTTATAAATAGTAATCGTTAAAGGCTGCCTATTTCCCTCAGCCTCAATATCTTCTTGAAGAGCATTCATAAAAAGCCCTGGGTGGCTACGTTTTATCTTTAAATCTTTCTTGCCCGCTGAATCTTCTGGCCAGAAATTAGGGCCTGTTCGCACTGTAAGTAAGGGATGTATGCCCTACCATATTACCATGGGGTAACCAAACGTGGACTTTTAGCAAAATACTCTCCTTTTTCACTGTTTAATATTGCCGATGACAGACAAAATGGGTTCGATTTCTGTTTTATAGCGATCCTATAAAAGCTCAAGTATCGTATCATTTTAATTTTTGCCCAATGTTAAATAGATCACATAGGCTTAACCTTAATGCAGACCAAGGTTCTGATTCCGTATCGCCTCGTAATTCGCTTCTTCGGGTTTTCCCTCGGCAAAAAGTAGGTCTTGAAGCTTCTGAAATTGTGCTACTTCTTCATCCCCGAGAAAGTGCAAACAGTCCCCCCCAAAAAACCACAGTAGGTCACGGGGAACCAGGGGAGTAATATGGGGGTAGCGGTTGATTATGGTGGTTATGACCCAACTTCCTAGGGGAAGACCCTCTTTTTCTGCATGTATATCACTTGCCAGAGTGTTCAAGCGGTTTAAAAACGCCTGATGTAACTCATCTAACGGGTCTTCGGTAAAGGGTGGCTGCTGCTCAACAACCTTTTTGAGTGCGGTAAATAACTGTGTGTGAAACTCGGTGTAGTTCATACTTCTCTTCGTATTTTGGCGCCTTAATTGGCGAGTGTTTATTATATGACTGCTGCTTTGCAAATTCGCGGGTTGACCAAAACCTATGGCAAGGATGTCAAAGCCTTAACGGGTATCGACTTGGATGTTCAACCTGGCGACTTCTTTGCTTTACTGGGTCCTAATGGCGCGGGCAAATCCACCGCTATAGGGGTGATTTGCTCGCTGGTTAAAAAAACTGCGGGTAGGGTATCGGTATTTGGTCACGATATCGATACCGATTTTTCTTCTGCTAAAGAATATTTGGGGATGGTTCCCCAAGAATTCAACTTTAATATGTTTGAAAAAGTGCATAACATTGTCACTGACCAAGCAGGTTATTATGGTATTCCCGCCACTTTAGCAAAAGAGCGTGCAGAAAAATATTTACGAAAATTAGGCTTGTGGGAAAAGCGCAATACTCAATCTCGCGGGCTGTCTGGAGGCATGAAGCGACGGCTGATGATCGCCCGAGCATTGGTTCATGAACCCAAGTTACTTATTCTTGATGAGCCTACTGCGGGTGTGGATATTGAGCTTCGCCGTTCTATGTGGGAGTTTTTGCAGGAAATTAACAAACAGGGCACAACCATTATTCTCACAACTCATTATTTAGAAGAAGCAGAAAACTTGTGTCGAAATATAGCCATTATTAACCAGGGTAAAATTGTTGAAAATACCAGTGTAAAAAGTTTACTTAAGCAACTTAACCGAGAAGTTTTTATTTTAGATACCCAAGCTGCGGTACACACATTACCTCCAATAACGGGGTACACAATAGAACAGGTTGATGATCAAACTATTGAAGCCACCGTTGAAAAAGGCCAGTCCCTCAATGCATTATTTGAACAGCTTAGTAAAGCCAATATTCATATTGTCAGTATGCGCAACAAGGTAAATAGATTAGAAGAGTTGTTTGTTTCCTTGATTAAGGGTTCACAAGTTGATGATTCACAGAACCAAGAGGGTGTGCATTCATGAAGGCTTCAGCACAGTTTGTTGCATTTTCGACGATTATAAAAAAAGAAGTTCGGCGCTTTACCCGTATTTGGATACAAACGCTTATTCCTCCAGCCATCACCATGACGCTGTATTTTGTGATCTTTGGCACCTTAATTGGGTCTCGAATAGGTGAGATGGGCGGTTTCGACTATATGTCGTTTGTGGTTCCCGGTTTGATTATGATGTCTGTTATTAATAACTCTTATTCTAATGTGGTCTCCTCTTTTTACAGCGCTAAATTTACAAAGTGTATTGAGGAGTTACAAGTTAGTCCTACACCAAACTACATTATTCTATTGGGGTACGTATGTGGTGGAAGCTTAAGAGGTTTGATGGTCGGCACGATTGTAACGGGGTTATCTCTCTTTTTTACTAAATTAGAGGTGTATAATGTTGGCATTACGCTATTAGTTATTCTGTTGACCTCCTTTGCCTTTTCTTTAGCGGGAATGGTGAATGCGATTTTCTCTAACTCATTTGATGATATATCAATTATTCCAACATTCGTATTGACGCCCATGATATACCTTGGCGGCGTTTTTTATTCCGTAAATTTACTGCCCGAATTTTGGCAGGGTGTTTCTCTCTTGAACCCCATTCTTTATATGGTTAACGCATTTCGATATGGGATATTAGGTATATCCGATGTTAATGTTGGAATATCCATTGCCGGTATCTCTGTATTTACTGTTATTTTATTTACACTTTGCCTGTATTTATTGGAAAAAAGTTCAAGGCTTCGTCATTAACTTTATAAGGCTATTTAGGTAAAGAGTTAAAACCATGTCTGATATTACCCTTGGCAGCACTTCTTTATACCCAGACACATATGATGCGGGCCTATTGGCCCCTATTCCAAGGTCTATATCGAGAGGTTCGCTGCTAGGCAGCGCGCCCTTACCTTTTGCGGGGTATGATCTGTGGACCGCTTACGAATTATCTTGGCTGGATGCTTTGGGAAAGCCTCTTTCTGCAATAGGGGAGTTCAAGTTTAGATACGATAGCGATGCCATCATCGAATCCAAATCCTTCAAATATTACCTTAATTCATTTAATCAAACGCGCTTTAGCTCCATTGATGAAGTAAAGGCCCTTATGACAAAGGATTTACAAATAGCTTCCGGTGGAGAGGTTGAAGTAGAAATTGCCCCGTTAGAGCAAAATTCAGCAATGGAGTTATTCACACTTAGGGATTTGCCTGGAAGCTGTGTGGACCAAATCAATATCGGTGAGGTATCCTTTTATACGCCCTCTTCCTCTTTATTAAAAACCGGCCCTCAAAGGGTTAGCCAGCAAGCAATATACAGCCACCTGTTAAAAAGCAACTGCCCTGTTACAGGACAGCCCGACTGGGCCAGTATTTGGATTGAATACTCAGGACAAGAAATATTGCCTGACTCCTTTTTGAAATATGTTATATCTTATAGGCAGCATCAAGATTTTCATGAAAACTGTGTTGAAAAAATATTTTTGGATATTATACGTGAATGTAACCCTAACGAATTATCGATTTATGCCCGATATATACGAAGGGGGGGCTTGGATATTAACCCTTTCCGCAGCAATTGCACAGCGCTGGCCCCTAAGGTGCGGCTAGCAAGGCAATAGCATATTTGAAAAAGGTTTTTAATACCTACCTAAGGAATAACTTTGTCTTTTAGACGCTCTGCGACGAGGTGAAGCTGATCAATAATCTTGTTTTTATCGTAATTTTTAATTTTCTCCAAATCCATATACATGGAGAAACCTTCGGTATTTTCTTCAAAATAGCTTTGGTTTTTACCGAGGTCTTTACGAAAGCCCACAACTTGATATACACGGATTAAATGGCTAAAACCTTTCGCCTTAATTTCACCTTTATCACGGCAAATAATTAAGTCTCGTATCAGCGACCAGGTTTCATGAGAAACCAAAATTTCCCCAGGATCTGCGGCAGCTTCTAGGCGGCTAGCCAGGTTAACGTGAGTACCTAAAACGGTGTAATCCATATAGTGGCTCGTGCCAAACGAGCCGACTGTACAAAACCCGGTGTTGATTCCCATACGTATAGAGAGCGGCTTTTTAATACCTTGATTAAACCAGACGGATTGTAGCTCCTTCATTTTTTTACGCATTTCAATCGCCATGGATAGACAGCGTAAACAATCGCCTTTAAGCCCTTCACTGCGCGCATCACCAAATATCACCATAATGCCATCGCCCATAAATTTATCGATGGTGCCGTTATGTTTAATCGCAATTTTTGCCATTTCAGTGAGGTAGGTATTCAGTAGGTCGGTGAGGGTTTCAGCTTCAAGCTCTTCAGAAAGAGAACTAAAACCTTTAATATCTGAAAAGAAAACCGTGATTCTTTTTCTTTCTGTGGCTAACGCCTTTTCATTACCTTCATTCACTGCACGCCACACCGTTGGCGTGAGGTAACGGGACAGTTTATAGGTGCGCAGCTTGTAAATGGTTTGCTCATTGGCCAATTTTTTATTCAATACAATAAGTTTACTCACTTGACTGTTCAAAAATATGGCATAGGCACAGAAATAGGTAAAGACCCCTATCAATGCAATAATATTGTTGTCGAGGTTACCCGAAACAACCCACTCACTACCTTGGGTAAGTTGAGTAACGGCAACGGAAGCAACATAGGTAATATTATCAACAGACCACTTTTTGATGCCACCATGAACCAAACTGTTAAATTGGATCATAATAAAAAAGAGAAAAACCGAGAGCAGGTCCACGCTAGAAAAGCTTAAGGAGACACCGATAACAATGGCGTCAGCGGTGGAAAGATAATCAAATATTTTTAGGCGGTTATCAGACTGATAATGTTTCTTTAGCCAAATATAACCGCCAAAAGTGTAGGCTAAAATTCCGCCAATAACCAACCACTCGATAATTGACGCTGAGGACCACTTCATATGAGTAAGAAGCGTTGCTGCCGCAGAAAAACACATTAATGCACGCACGTCATTTTGTCTTGGAAGTAAATCGGCTTGACTTGATGTACGACGTTTAGCTTGTGCGTTGCCTTTGCTTAACTCCCCCATTCAGGTACCTTAAATTCAAAATGTGACTTAGTTAACTCTATGGACGGGAATGTCGCTCAACTTGGTGAGTCTTGTCAATATTTAGCGGGACCAGATATAGAATTTTGTGCCTATACCACTACTTTAGATAACAAAAACATATATTTGTTTAATTATTAGCCAAATAAATTATGTATGCTGAAGCTTTAGGTCAAGGTATTTTTCTTCAAGTTCTGCATATTGAGTCTCCATTTCGTTAATATGTTTCTTCAATTTTCTGAATTCACCACCATCCATTTCCGAAGATCCATTTTGCGCCCCTTTCATACGCTTGTTTAATTTACTGTTCTCCGTTTTCAAGGCATACATCTTTAACTCGTACTCGTCTTTCAACTCGCGGGTCTCTTTTAACTCTGTTTTAAGCTGAGGCAATATATGCAACCTAGACTTGAGTTGCTCAATATCTTTATTGGCATTATGTAATTCATCTTCCATTAATTGGATACAGGTTTCGGACTCTTGGATAAAACGAGATTGTTTTTGTAATTCTCCCTGAAGATTATTCACTATCTCGATACGCTCTTCATCGGACTCAGCATTTCTTAACCGCTTCTCTAATTTGGTGATAATCTGGTGCTGATCTGCCGTTACTGATCGCAAATGCCTAATCTCTCCTGCGGTATCAGAATCACTAACATGCGCAACATCGGTAATGGTACTGCCTTCCACCCCCCCTTCAACGATGGCATTGATAGAGTCATAGGATGCATGGTACTCCCCCAGTTTCTCTTCAAACTGTTTTGGGTCCTGCACATTAGAAGCCATTTCACTTAAATCTTGATAGTGTACCTCAGCATTGTTTTTTGCCTCCTGCCACTTTTCTTCCAAATCAAAGTAGAGCGCCTTAAACCTCTCAAGGTTATTAATGCGTTTTTTCGCATTTATAAGCTCGCCATTGAGGGCCTCTACCTCCTCAGAGAATCCTTCAGCCTGCTCATTGGTATCCTCATTGTCTTGATAATCTTCGTAAAAGCTGAATATTTGCTCGTATTTTTGACACAGCTTACCCCAATCTGGATTATTTTCTTTGGCAACAACCGCCTCTTTTTCAGCCAGAAGTACCACATAACGCAGTGCAGCAGCCCTTCTTGAGATAGGGGATTCTGGAGCTAAGTCTAAAATAATATCTTGGGGAGGGTTCAGAGATTCGTGATGATCACGAGTAATATCGATTTGATTGCTAATTTGGTTAGCGTAGCTCTCGGCTTTAGCATCAGCCAGTGGAGCGAGGGATGACGCCGCAGGAGGAGCGGATGAACTGGACTTCTTAAGGTCCGTTATAATCTGTTCTAGGCGCCCTTTCAATCGCTTTGTGAGGCTCCTTAAAGATCGGTTTTGATGGACAAGTATTAAGCATATAACAAAAAGCACCACGGTAATTTCAACCGCAGCAATCAATACAACATTGGGGACCTGAAAATCATCAAACATCTACTTTGGGCCATCTATCGCCAGCATACGCCATAAAGTATGGCTCAGAAACCTAGCTTACGCGAAAAATTGCTTAGAAATTAAGACCTTGCACCCTAATGCGTATATATTGGCAAATGCGTTGAAACCCATACCACGCATTGCGTTTCAGCCTATGTTTGTGTAGAGTGGCCGACCTTCAAAATCGTCTATACGGTTTCTGGTGAGGTGTCCGAGTGGCCGAAGGAGCACGCCTGGAAAGTGTGTGAGGCTCACGTCTCCGAGGGTTCGAATCCCTCCCTCACCGCCATTATTCAAAGAAACCCCGTACAAAGAAATTTGCACGGGGTTTTTATTGCTCGTAATTTGGGTGAGGGAGGTATGAGAACCCTCGCCGGGTTCGACAAAACGCCCGGAGCGTTTTGATCCGCCGAAGGCGCCCGAAGGGCAAAGCACACGGAAGTGCTTTGGATAATCCCTCCCTCACCGCCATTATTCAAAGAAACCCCGTACAAAGAAATTTGCACGGGGTTTTTATTGCTCGTAATTTGGGTGAGGGAGGTATGAGAACCCTCGCCGGGTTCGACAAAACGCCCGGAGCGTTTTGATCCGCCGAAGGCGCCCGAAGGGCAAAGCACACAGAAGTGCTTTGGATAATCCCTCCCTCACCGCCATATATAAATAAAACCCCCATGCAGCTTGCTGCATGAGCTTTTATTGCCCCCTTAAAACCCCTTATTTTCACAGTAAACTGGACACCTTTTGGACACCCAAAACTGGATTTTGGAGGTTTTGGGCAGGCACAAAAAAAGGCCAGTAAAAACCGACCTTTTGTGTGAAATTTGGGCAGGTTAAGACTTGGTGCCTTTCTCCATTTGCAGGGCCTTATTTTTCATCTGTGATAGCTGTGCGCGGGCTACACCCCGTGCATGTTGCATTTTCTTCTGTATGTCTTCGCGTACCTTGTCTTTGGAGGGAGTGTTATTCGTCATCACCGTCACCTGATTCTCTAATTTCTTTGATTACTTTGCGGCGCTCAATATCGTTGCTAGGAGCAAAGAAAGGCCCGTCATGTGTACCGCATTCCTTCTCAATAAGTTCGCCTATTCCGTCATAGGACTCTTTGTCTGCCGCTAGCTTCTCTCTAGCCTTTTTGAACTTATCTTTTATATCGTCGTTTTCACTGTTCATTACTTCATTCTCTTCATCAAGTGCGTACACTTGCCAAAACGGTCGTAGCTAGGCGTATAACCTTGACCTTTATACAGTCGTACGTGGGCCTCTGAGACAGGCGTACACAACCGGACTTCAGGTGTGTTGTTCACAATTGCGTACAAGTTCACCGCGTATAGCGTAATATCAAGCATCTTACCCCATATTGGGTTGTTCTTGCTGGGCGAGGCTTCCATTGCATGTACTTTCAATATGAGCCTATTTCGTTCAAGCATTCCGTATACCAGGCCAACGAGCTGCTGACCTTTACAGATAGCCATATCAAGGCGCCTTGATCCGGCTCTGGATCGATATTCGTAGAACATGTCGAGCCAATTCCAGGTGGCTGCGCGGCCAGGTTTCTTCCATTGAGTTTTCCAGCTATCTGCCTCTTTGACATCTTTGATAGTGATAACTTAGCGTTTGTTTTTATAGGTCAGTGCGTTGTATTTCTCAGCTTCCATGTTTCACCGCTTTATAATTTATTGATAAATTTGTGGTGGAATTTTACCTGTATGTGATGGTGGGCATTGTGCCCATGCGTGACGTATGACGCTAATATCGAGTGAACTGATCCAATACAAGCATTACCCAATAGCTATTCAAGGTTGCAGACTCGCAACGGAACGGAATAGGTCTAAGCTCCACAGTCTGTCCTTGCTGTGCCCAAGGAAGGTCAGCCAGGACGGGCCGTTATCTCCTGATGCAGGCTTGTGTGTTTTTCAAGAACACGACGTTTTTCATGGCGTGGGATGCTAATGGAATCCAATCTGTTTAGCAAATGAGCGACCTAGATGAGTGAGTGGCTCAAATTAATATTTCGCTAGGCATCGGTTAATTATACTTATCCTGACAGATGCGATCTGATAAGAGAATTTGGTATATGATTTAAAGCGGTTAGCAACTCGAAAAATTCGAATGTAAAATAGCGGAAATATTTTGAGTGTCAGAAGATAAATCGATTAAGCCTTTTTCATGGGTAATTACACTATATTCTGCAGGAGGTCTAGCCCTATCGATAGTGACTATCATATCGATTAGTATGTACCAAATGCTAGGGTTTTCCGATGCTCAGCTAGCATTTTACTCTAGGGCCTGCTGACACTAATTCAATTATCACTGTTGTGACTGAAAAATCGCCAATTTAGGCACGAAGAGAGAAGTTTAGTCACTCTAAATAAACGATGAGTAAAGCTTCCGCTCCTGCTCACACTCCTCACCTATATCCATATAGGCGACGACAAGTGGCGTTTTTTCAGACACAACCCTTCGGGCCAGAGCTATTTTTCACCCAGCTACGTTATCAGTCGCTCATTTAGGCTGGCTAAACTTCGCTCCTTCTGCCTTCGACTACAAGGATGTAGTTGGTAGAGCGACGCAGGAAGCCAAAGCCGAGCTGGATAAAAAATAGCTCAGGCAGTGACAATTGAATTAGTGTCAGCAGGCCCTAGTATACTTGGAATTCCTTGGGTACTAAAATTCTTGTGGGTACCATTCCTGGAAATGTTCCGAGAAAAGACGGTGTTTGTTGTTTTTACTCAGATTTTCGGCGGTATTTGTATCAGTTTGTTAGCACTTGTATTACCTATGGATGCTGACCTCAAATATTCGTTCATCATTCTTGGAGTTATTGCTTTTAACTTCGCCGTTCACGATACGGTAGCGGACGGAATATTCATCAATGCACTTAATTACACTAAGCAAGCACAGTATATCGGCTGGATAGGCCCATTCACTACTTTTGGCAAGATGCTTTCTCAAGCGATTTTTGGGATTGCCTTGATTTATTTTGGAGAATCCTTAGAAATTACTGAAGCTTGCATGATTGTAATGCTTAGCTATGGAGTTATATTGGTATTATTTGGGCTGTATCATCTCCGAAATCTCCCGCAGGGAGGCGATGTGATTTTGATCACAAGTGCAGGAAATTTATGTCTAGCAGTTAAAAATATTATAGTTTCATTCTTTCAGAAAAATAATGTTATTTGGTTTTTTGCTTTCTTATTCTTTTGTCGTTTTGCCGAAGGGCAAGCCATTAAAATTGTGCCGCTTTTTATGCTCGCTGATATTTCGGACGGTGGCTTAAACTTGTCAGTTATGGAGGTGGGGGTGATATATGGTGTCTTTCCTATAGTAGCATTTATGATTGGGTCAATTTTGGGCGGATATTTTATCGCGCGTATTGGCTTGAAAAAGGCTCTGTTTCCACTATGTATATCTTATAACTTTCCACTGTGTGTGTTTCTAATCTTATCAATACTGCAGCCAGAAAGTGTTGCACTGATTACAACCTTGTTGGCTATAGAATATTTCACTTATGGGTTTGGGTTTGTAGGTATAACATTATTCATAATGCAGCAAATCGCCTCGGGAACCTATAAGATGGCACACTATGTTTTTGCTACATCATTGATGTCTGCGGGAATGTTTATTCCTTCTTCGATAAGTGGAATGATAAGTGATGCCGTAGGTTACACAAACTTTTTTGTCTGGGTTATATTGGCTACGTTACCAATACTTCTAATTTCATGGTTCATGCCATTTGAAGGCGAGCCTAATGACTGATATTGAGTTGTCTCTAACGAATAATTAAGTAGGCCGGGCCGGGCTGGGCGGCAATGTTAGTAGCTGTCCATGGCGAACTCTTGTTGCAGTGTGGGAAGGGAATTTGAACTGTATGTTCCTGACTAGTTTGCGGTGTTTCTGCAATTTAGCATGTGGCATAGAGGGTTACCTTTGTTTTGAATTAAAGATTCGATCTCTTCACTAAAACGGGTAACTCTCTACTTTTTAAGAAAATGTGTTAGATCAAACCGAGATTGGTGCAGCTACGACTTTCCCATTTTCTTTGCCGTAAATAATTATTTAGGGAGTTCTGTCAATTCTTGAACGTTTTACGCTTGGCGTGACAGTACAGTTTGTCGCATCGCTAACAATATTGATATAAGCTCCCGCTCCAAAAACATCTACACCATGTAACATTGAACACTGCAAATAGGTGTCCATATTTTTAGGGTTCTGTGGAGTTCCTCCATAGTTATAAACCCTTGCTGGCGTACCAAATCTTATGACAGGCCCTGGTGAAGTAGTAACTGCTGTATTTGGCGCAGAATCCCAGTTTTTACCTTTTAATTGCCAGTGGTCACCTGGGATACAACAATCAGAAATGGAAAAATCGATATACGAAGCGCTCTTACACTGCACTCGATACCCCTGAACCTCCGCAGGACTATTGAGACCGCAATAGACTTGCTTTTTAAAACCAACATGCGTTTGATCAACTAAAGAATAAGCTGCAGGTTCAGTTTCTATTACTTCAGCACCATCCTCAATTCGTTTTATTTCTTCATCGGATAAAACATTCCCTTTTGCGAACAGGTTCGGTGATATAACTAACGACAACATTAATACAAGTGACAGTTTTAAATTGTTATTCATTACTACTTTCCTCTCGGGTAACCAGTATATTTAATTTTTAAATCAATAGCTATTATTACTGCGAGAAGCAGTATATTTAATTTATTTTTAATTGATATTGTAGAAGACGCCAAACTTAAAAAATAATCATTAGCATAATCCAGCTAACGAAATTTGAGACATGAAGGCTTGTTTTGATAAAAGATTTCGTCGAATCTATTAAAGTGTCGCTCTCTATCGATATAAATTACAACTAGGTGTTTAGTGTAAACTTAAAAAGTTAGAGTACTTGATTTCAATGTCTACTTTGGACGCTTGAAATCAGCGTTGTGAAACTCGATTGACGTCCCCTTTTGGCGCTAAGCGGGTGGCCGAAGCCTCACCGCTAGTCAACGAAAATACATATCATAAACCGCGACAAGTTAATACGAATATACCCTTACTCCGCCAAACAGACAAAGAAGAATGTCGTGCCATATTGAGGTGTGCCGGTCTAGGTTGCTAGTCTTTGCCGCGCAGAGCATCTCCTTTTATACTATTTTTAATAGGCACGCAAACGATAATAGAAAACCACTTTTCTTCAGCAAAAAACGGCGACGAATTTATCACACAGCTGAATAGGTTAAAGGAGGAAATACAAAACGCCATTCAATCTCAGGAACTAGACTCAGATGACGCCGAAGGGGCGACCAGCCAAATTAATAAAGCCATTGAGCAAGTAAAAAGTAAACATCCGGATGTAGCCAAGCTCACTCGTCAAATTAAGTCCGCGCAAGCACTTTCCGAAGGCGTCACCGGGTTGGCTAATAGTTTTGGCGATGCTCTGAATGCTATAGGAAGTTTGTTTTAATGACGGAGGACATTAAAAACGAGAATACACAGATCGAAAGCCAGACTATTATCGAAAGCCAGACTATTACAGATGCTCGAAAAACCGAAATACATATCTATAACGCCTTAGAACCTACCCGCAAACAAGAACCCATCCCAAACAATACGCAAACGTCACTCAACCCTGCACAGCAAAGCCTGTTCGACAGTTTGAGTAACAATGCGCGCCCCACCAAAGAACAGCTAAAAGCGATTTGCAACCTGCCAATCACCCAGTTACGGGACTACTTCTTTAAGCGTTACGCGTATTGTCGTAGAACAAAATCGGAATTGAATGCGGATTTCGTCAATTTATCCCTCTGGTTAGACCAAGGTAAGGACGACCCGAATGGGCGTTATGGCAAAATAGACAATGCGCAATACAAGAACCTGGAATGCCTCATAAAAGACCAGCCCAATAATTTGGCTTTTATCGTCGTGGAAAAGTGCAAAGTCGTCCACATAGCGCAAGTAGGCACGGCAGGACAATTCTCGTTGAATAAAAAGATCCAGTGGGTGCATATAACAGTTCGACCAAAACTGCGAACTGAGATTACCGATAGGCAAGCGGCCAATAAATCATCGCCAGGAAAAAAGTACTGCTGGGCAACAGTCTCGGAGCTACACTCAATAATTCTTTGGCTGAGTTCAATAATATCTGTTTCGGGGGTATGGCTTTTAAGTGCTTTTAGGAGAATGCCATGGTCAATAGATTCAAAATGTTTTTTAATATCCAACCTTAAAACATAGCGATACTTTCGCGCTAAACGTTGGAGGCAATGAATGGCCTTGTGCGTTCCCTTTCCAAGGCGGTTAGCGTAGCTGTTTGGGATAAAAACGCATTCAAAACGCGGTTCTATTATTTGGCAGTAGGCATGATGGACAACACGGTCACGAAAAGGCGCGGCGCTAATGATCCGTCTTTTGGGCTCATGAAGAATAAAATGCTGGTATGTCCCTGGCCGGTATTGTCTATTCCGGAGCTGGTCGCGTAACTCGATTAGTTGATCAGCAAAATTTGCTTCGAAAGCCGCCGTACTTTGGCGCATTCTCTTGCCTCTTGCGGCTGTTTCCGCCGCACGCTTGAGGTTGGCAAAGCTTGTCATCTGTTTAAAGGCTGGACTTATCACATTAGGCATCGGAGGCGTATAATGACGGAAGATTTACGGATACAAACTGCGGTGTATCAGCTTTTACAGTGGTGGTTGCCAAAAACAGAGCGCTTTCCCCGCGTGTATCGGACGACGTTAACCCAGCGCACCATGGACGCCGCTTTGGATATGCATGATAGCATCGCTTCGGCAGTGGTTTTTAATGGAAAAACTCGACATGCGTATTTAAGGGGTGCCGATGCGGCCTTAAATCGATTAAGGCAGTATGTTCGGTTAATCACAGATTGGCAGTGGTTAAGCCTCTCCCAATATGAATATGTTAGTGAGATGTTGGCCGGTATTGGAAGCATGTTGGGGGCCTGGATAAAATCAATGAAGAACTCGGCGTGAAAGACGTTCATAAAAGAGGGGTGGGCGGAGCTATACTCAGGCCCACCCCGTTTTTATCTATGCCCGCTCGCGGGTTTAACGAGCGGACGGGACAGCCTCGCGCCATCTAACGGGTTTTGCCCTGTCGCAGTGAAACCTTGGTCGAACTGCGGAGTAAAAGGCAGTAAAAAAGCCTTATGCAAACCCCTTGTGATGTGGGAAACAATACAACTCGAAACCCCAGATTGTTGTTGCGGTTGTCTGGTATAGTGTTGTTGCGATAGGCGGCCCGAGCGTTCTCTGCTTGATTGTTCCACGCGCCGCCGCGTTTTCCGAGGTACCCCACCCATCGAAATTGGCCAGGTTAGTTTAAGCTAAACCCCTGAGGTAAAACAGCCCCTTTTTTGACTCTATATTGTGTGTTGATATGTGCGCCACAAAAAAAATTAACAGCGCTGCGCGCTGTTATCGGGGGTCAGTGACCAGAAGATGGGGGAAACAATACAACTCGAAACCCCAGAACGCTGTCGCGGTTGACTGGTATAGCGCCGTCGCGATAGGCGGCCCGAGCGTTCTCTGCAAGATAGCCCCACGCGCCGCCGCGAATGCTTCTAAAATCATCGCTTAAAATTTCAATGCCTTTGTTGGGGTTGTCATAGGTGTTGTAACACCATTCCCACACATTGCCAGCAAGGTCATAGGCTTCTACCTGTCCAGAATCTAAATGGGTTTTACCTTGTTCATAAAGACCCACAGCGCTTGTTTGTTGAAGGTAATGCGCTCCCAGCCCATTGAAGGTTTCATCGATGTTGGCGTGGCCTGCTTCATAGGTGGAGCCCCAGGGATATTGCCAGTCTGGCTGGGCACTGCACGCCGCCCATTGCCATTCCCATTCAAGGGGTAGGCGCAGTGTCCAGCCTTGTTCGAGTATGCCGGTCTCGTGGAGCTTCCCATTTAACCAGCGACAAAAAGCCATCGCCTCATACCAGGTAACATCCACTCGCGGGTGGTTGGGGTTTGGCCAGCGTGGAGCAGGGGGGGGGGTTAACAGCTTTTCTTGCTCAAAACCTTGCCACCATTTTGACTGGGTATAACCGTCTTCTTTGTCTTCGACAAAGGCATGAAACTGAGCATTAGTAATGGGGTATTTCGCCAGTTTAAAGGGGTGCTTGATACAGTATGGGTTGTGACCCCTTTCGAGCGTGAGCGTTCCTGGGGGAACCTCCACCCATTGAATATCGGGCAGGGCGTGGCGTTTGCACCGGCCTACACCGGGGCGGGGGTCGCCTAGTTCGCCCAAATACCGTGCGGCCTCGGCTTTATCTTCTGGGCTAACGCCCTCTGTTTGAAGGGTCGCGAGCAGGCTGTCAATTAAACGTTGGCGCCACACTCCCTGTAAAAACCGTGTTTCTTGTGGAATGTAAAGGCGTTCGACTTCGGCGTTTGCGGTGGCAAATAGCAGTGGACGTAACGCCTCTTCGGCTTGGTGTGTGCGAGCTTCTTTTTGCGTTAGGGCATTACAGGCCATGAGCACCGATGTTATTTGGTCTTGATTTGTGCTTTCATCTCGGTCGCTCAAACGGGCGGCTAGGGAAAGAACCTCCCCCCACCAGTCCGGTTGCTGTTGAATCGCGCTCACATAATCGCTGGGGGCTAGAGTTAAGAGATAACAGGCACATAGGTATTCACGAAAGGTTCGATGTAAGAAACGGTATTGGCCGCCGTCCAAATCGATAACGATACCTGTTTTTTTATTAAGAAAGCCTAATATCTGTTCTTCGTTAATATCGGGTAAAAATTCTCTACAAAAGTACTGCTGAATCAGTTTTTTATCAAAGTCTCCATCATTGCGCTTAGCCTGTGCACCGGCCATGAGTTGGTTGTGGGCATAAAAACCTAAGCGATACAGTGCGGTTAATACCGTGTTTTTTGGTTTTTTAAGTATTGGCCTTGCATCACTCGCGGTGGTAATAGTGACCTGTCCTTCGTTATCCCCATGTTGTTGCTTATTTTCCCAGCGGCGCAGGAGGGTATCAATACAGCGTTCATAAAGGTCTGCCCGATCTTTTGGTAAGGATTGCTCTCCGCCTTTGCAATACATCATCACACTCAGCGTGAGTAGCAAAGGGTTTTGGCAGAGTTCGAGTAAATACGCTCTCTCTGGGGTTTTAAGGAGGCCCACCAGTGTTGCGCTGTAGCGTTTTGCTTTTTCTTCGTTTAACTCATAGCTTTGGCAAAAACGGTCAATGAAGTGAAAAACAGCGTTGTGAGCCAAGGGCTGAATAGTGCTTTGCAGGTAACCTTGCAAGCAGGTTCGTTCGCTCTCTTTAAAGGCGTAGGGGCGTGTGGTTAAGTAAACACGGTGGCTGTCTCCTAATATCCTGGCCCAATCTGCGATTGTTTCTAATAGGCACAGGCGCACCTCCTGCGAGACGTTGATTTCATCCAGTCCGTCGAAAACCCACAGGACGCTTTGCGCGGGTAAGTGTTCTAATACATACTCTGTGCTTAGGCCGTAGCGGTCTTGCAGAAAGTCCGCAAGGGCTTGGTTCATGGGGATTGGCAGTAGGGAGCGGCATGTTGAATTTTGCGCGAGTTTATCCGCAAACTGGTGCTGATAAAATTCCGCAATATCAATACGCAGAGGGAAGTAGTTATCGAGCACAGCGGGTAGAGTCTCTTCGCCCGCCGTGGTTGAGGGGGCTACGTGCCCTAAGAGGTTTTGCGCTAAACGGAGCGTGAGATAGCGGCTTAAGGTGCTCTTACCCGAGCCGGGCGCACCACTGAGTACAACACGAGAGGAGGTTGCCAGCAAGGTTAATGCGGGAATGGTTTCTTTTCTGCTTTCTATTTTGTCGTTATTGTCGCCGGGCACACCCTGGGCGCTGCCTTTTTTGGGGTTGTCCACGTGTAATTGCGCATAGAGTGTGCGCAATTTAAGGTGTGCAGGCTGAGTTCCCGCCAGCTCTTGAAATAAGTTATCACTTGGCATGTGCTTCAATTCACGGCATAAACTCGTCAAATAGTCTTTTTCCCACTCTGCCAACACAGGTTGATTGGGTTTTATGCCTTGTTCCGCCAGCCATGTTTGTACTACCTGTACCGGGACGGCGTAGCAGCAGTCCGCCGCAGCTAACCTCACATAGCACACACCAATGCAATGCCCCTCGCTATCGACAACCGGGCCGCCACTAAAACCACTGGGAATATCACCGTCAAAACGCAGCGACCCGTCTTCGGTGGGTTTTAATAATGTTCTTTTACGCGCATCATTTTTGTCTGAGCCTTCGGTAAAGCCGTGGACGGTTACCTCACCCGTATGATCGAGTGTTTCTTCTTGGCACAGCGGCAAAAAATTATTTTCTAAAGCCTGGCTGCTCAAAGTGAGTAGGGCGATATCTCGGTTGGGGTGTTTGATACACACTACGTTGATTGGGTCATGGCCTATGTAGGGAATAATGCACAGTTCATCGTCTTTTTGTAATCCGTTGACTACATGTGTTGCGGTAATAAGGTGGTGTTTGGAAATAAAAAAAGCGCTACCAATGGTTTCTCGCACTTTGCTATTCACTCGGATAACCTTGGCCATCGCTTTACTTATATCGGGCATTATGGCCCTCCCTTGGTGCTGTTATTTGGTTTGTTTTTTTCTTGCAGGGTTAAAGGTCTAGTTTTTTTTGGTGCTTCCTATTTTTTCCATTTTGCGGTGATTTTTAGAGTACCGCTGGCTTCGCTTTTTAATAAGCAAGGAATCATGGCTTCGCCTTTAAAACTCATACTGAATTCAACACCCCATTCATTTGGCTCGTGGCCCTCTAGGGCTTCTTTTACTTGCATCGCAATGACGCCAATATTGTCTTTCAAACGGTCCATACTTTTAACCATAGCCTGTTCTCTGGTTTTTGGCGTGGCGCCTGCGGGGGCATCGGGTATGTCGGCCAAAGCGCCTGTTTGGATATCAACCTCAAGCTCTCCCTCTTCAACTTCAATTAATAATGGAAAATGATTATCAATACTCAGTTCTTTGATTTTACTCATGGCTACTTCCCTTGGTATGTTGAATTCAATATTCGATCAGTACTTTAATTCTGTACCGTACTAAAAGTATATTGTTACTATATTAATCGGAAACTCAACAAATAAAATAGGGAAGATAGGGCGCTGACGTTAAATTCATCTTTTGTGGATAACATCAAGCACTATACATTCGAAAATATGAAGCCTGAAATAGAAGAGAGATACAAAGAAGATTTTGTTGTTTTACTTGGTGAAGAGTATGGGTATCGAAAGTGGTTTTGGTTTCCATCTATGTCCGCAGCTGAGCTAGAGGTCTGGTGGTCTGAACTCGAAACTGTTGAGCCATACTTCATGGCACCCGAACCACTTCCTGGTGATCTTTACCAAGTAGAAGAGGAGGATGAATATGATCTCTAAGAAATCTAGAGGCAGGCTCTGATTACTATTCAGCGCATACTCACTGCGATGATGATAGTGTATTAATCAAACCAAACAGAACCAAGGTGTTTCACAAAGGCTATGAAGCGTAATTCAGCTATAATAAGCAGTTAGCAGTTAAAAATATGAAGCACTGTACTCTCGACAAATTGAACCAATTGCTGGCCGAGGAAACCAAAGGGCTCAGTCTCGATTGAAATTGTAGCCATAGGGTCGTTTACGTTGCAACATACGATGACCTTATTTTTGTGATACATAGCTTTAAAAAGAAAACCGAAAGCAAGCCGGGGTTAATGTTCTGGTATAACTTGGAACTGGTAGCATTCATTGCCGGAATCAACTTTGACCAAAATTCTTTTCGTATTACGTGCCGCGTTTTCTGTTTGGCTTGGTTTTCAATATCGTCTTGGGCTTTTTCCGCCATACCTATCATGTAGTCTTCAGCGTCTTGGGTGGGAATAATCTGTTCAATATTTAAGAACAGTTCTTCACCCATAGCAAACGGTATTGCACGAAAGCACTGAAGGTGAACTTTGAAGTTCATAAGCCAAAGCACGGTACTGGTCACTTCTTTTCTGAACTTGGCGGCTATCAAAATAATTCGTTGCGTCACACCCTTGTTTAGTACAATTTCTTCAAAGTCTTGACCGTCCATAAAGTCAGAAATACGTTCTTCCGCATTGGTGCCCGGTTCGGTCACATCAAGGTATTGTTGATAAATCTTAGTGATATTGGCTTTCGATAGCCCTGAACAGTAGGACGCATATTTCAGGGCTTGCCATGTAACGTCCTTGCCTGAATCATCTAATTTATTTTCGATAATGACTAACGCGCCTTGCTTGTCCAGTGCCAATAGGTCAAGGCGTTCTTGGGTATCGTCAAAGCCACTGGATGCTATTTGATGATTTATTGATTTTGTACATGCTGAGCCCATTCCAAGTTAGCCAATAAGCTGAAGTTGTTCAGCTTGTTTAATTTCTTTCATTTCGGCAACATCATAATTGGTTATAATTGCTTCAATCATTGGATTTCTGTTTTTTTCACTACCCCCCACATGATAAAAGTGTTCGCGGGTATACACATTGAACTTATCCCAAAGCGACTCAATATACTCATTTTTTCTAAAATCGTTATGGTGCCATGTGGAAAGAATGAATCGTGCTTTAGTACTATCTACACTATCAAAAAGTTCTTGTTCATTGTCACCATTCCAGCCATTGTAATAGTCCACATGACGATCTATGTAAGGTGGATCACAATAGACAATATCACCAGACTTTGCTTCGGCTATTGTTTGGTCGAAAGGCTGACACTTAAAGGTAAAATCTTTTGCTTTCAGTAATTGTGAAACATGATCAACTTGATTTACGATTTTTGTCACATACGCTTGTGCAAACCGATTAGGTTTTTTACAAAAGGGGATGTTTAATCCACCTTTTCGGTTGAATCGTATCATCCCATTAAAGCCTGAACGGTTTACAAAGAGAAAGTCAAGCGACGGGTGCTTGTCATTAAATCTTTCCCGTATGGCATAGTAGTGTTCATCGCCTTTTTCCAGCAGCAGCGCGCCTTCATCATTTAGATACTTACGCACTACTTCCGGTGTTATTTGACCGTCTTTTATAGCTTGATAAAAATTGATTAAATGGGGGTTGGTATCACACATCAAGGCGTGTTTCGGTGCGATATTAAACCCTACAACGCCTGTTCCCATGAAGGGTTCTACCCATTGTCCTTCAAAATCATCGGGTACAATGCTGTTAATCCATGGAACCAGCTTGGTTTTTATTCCTTGAGATTTTATTGGGGGTACTTTTACTTTCAATTTTTCACCTTCTTTGCGGCGCGGTTATTCTTGGAAACAATTTATCGGCCTATTTGGTTCATTGAGTTCGACACTTTTTCGACACCCAAAACAAAAAAACCCGCTTTTAGGCTGGCTTTTGATTGTTTCTAATTTGGTGTTTCTCTTACTCGTTGGAATACACTTCTTCAAATGTCAGCCCTGTATAGCCGTGATAGGCTACAGCACAAAATAGGTTGTTCTCTATCTGCTCGTCGTTGTCTCTGCGGTCAATACAATAAATGGAGGTGTAATTATCCGTAGGAGTTTTAAAAATAGAGGTTTTAGGTAGCTTAGATTCAATAAAGGCTGGCTGGCTTAATCCCACCCTTACAGGTTCAGTTGATAGCCACTTACTAGCTTCTGCGTCGATAGCGTCAGCTACTTTAAGGACGTTCCAACAGTACCAAGGTTCATTATCCATCCAAAAAGGTAATAGCTCGCAAGTTGGCTCCAAAATATCCAGAAAATTGCTTGTAACTTCACTTCGTGTGGCGAAGGTAGCCATTCCAAGGCGAGCAATATCTGGCCTAGGTTTATTTTTCTCTTGTTCAAAATAGGACTTAAATTGCTTAGGCAAAATGTCAATAAGTGGCTTTGCTTTAAATTCCCAGTCTAGCGTGTTGTGGACACTATCCTCTGGATACATAAACTGGTAATTAGTATCTGCTCGTAGCTCGTATATTTTCATAGGTGTTAAAATCCGCCGTTTTGCAAAATCCTGCTAATAATTTTTAAACTAGCTCTGCATTCTACCTCTGAGGTAGCGCTACTAAGAACCCTATAAACATCATCATAATACTCGGTGGAGTGCAATGAGGCATGATTTACAGCTTTTGGCATATCTATGTGAGGAATATACTTGTTATTTTTCGGAAGAAATACGCCGTTGTCTGGATCATCAATTCTAATCCCAAACTTAGCTAATATTAACCGGGTGGCTCTTGATTTCGAGTGCTGTCCGCTAACTACCGCATGTGCGGCTAAATGAGGAAACCTTCTAACCCCTACAACCCGCATAAACCTTCCGAGTCGCCGCGAGTTGTGCTTTTCCCTCATAAGCTGTTGAGGGGGCATGCCTCTGGCTTCAGCACAGTATTTAGATAAAGCTGATAGTGCCTGAATACTTTTTCGGGACATCATTTGTCCGTATAACTTCGTCGCTATACGTTGTACTTCTGCATCAGACAGCCCTGAATTGGCTTGTTGCTGTCTTACTGTTTCCTATATAGCTGAATCAAGGTGTGGCCCCGCCATTTTTTTCATATCTTGATAGTTAATGGCTTGGCTCGTTTCTCTAATCACATCCACCAAGCTGACCATTAACTCATGGGGCTGTATTTCTGTTTTGGCTGCTCTACTCATGGTTGAGTCCTTGCTCCTCTCGTTCAGTAAAAGGGATTACCCTAATTGAGCCTATATTACCCTCTAATTGACTAATGTTTTTTACTGCATCAGTTAAAGCGGTTATATGCTTCTTCTTCGTAATCTATTAAAAAGCGCTCTATCTTTTCTTTGGGTGAATCTGATTTCGATGCAAGGGCGAGCCTATTAATCCAAGCCTTCATAGGTGCATTCATGCCAACTAACCATAAAAACGCCTTCTTAGTGTCAAGGCGAAAAGTCTTTTTTGTATTTTGTACGAGCTGTCAACCGCAACAGTTTGTGCCTTCCTGTATGGGTGGGCATTTTACTGGTGCTGTATGGGTGGGCATTTTACTGCCAAGGTAATGATGGATGAAGTCAAAGACTTACAAGAAGAAACACCCCGGAGTCATGTCTATTTTGAATTGCAGCTTGCGTTCTAACTAAAAACCGTTAAAAAAGGGGCCTTAACCCTTAACATAATGGAAATTTATGTGAATTTTTCGTGAAAAGGCAATATTATTGAGCGTATGTATTTTGTTTTTTTACGTTGCTGGTATCCTGCGCTAATTCAAATAAAAAAAGTGCAAAGTACAGTATGATCTATAGAATACGCGATAGGGCAGAATCAAGATCATCAATATCGGATAGGTCTAAATTGGATAGGTCTAATACTGTATAAGAATGCGAATTAGTTATGGTTAGGAAGCCAAAAGTTAGGAAGCTAATAGGTAGGAAGCCAAATATAGCAAAGCAAAGGAACTGAGTTTCCCCCAAAAATGGAATAAAAACTACACACTAAATGAAATAATCGAGACAATTAAGCTAGGGTTCTCAAGCTTAATTGTCAATGAATAACAATTGTAATTGGAAGTGAATATGTTAATTTTAACTAGAAAAGTTGGTGAAATATTGCGCATTGGTGACCATGTTGTCGTGGCTCCACTTGGAATAAACGGAAATCAAGTAAAAATGGGCATAGAAGCACCCAAAGATGTAGCCGTTGACAGGGAAGAAATCTATCGAAGCAAACAAAAAGAAAAGGGAGGCGTGAGCGCTCAACCAGCGATCAGTCAACCAGCCAGCCAACCAGCCAGCCAACCGGCTAATCAACCCAGTAGTTATGCTACTCAGCAGTTCCCATCGGACTCTAACCGCTTTAGTACACAGGACGCAACCGTGCGTAGTAAACCGAAACGCCCGGTACTTAAGTTAGAGAACCGATGAGCGCCAGCGTCTAAGCGAACAAATCAGAACGGCAATACTATAGGTGGTTTTTTGTTTATAAAGCCCCATGCGCGGTATTGCCTAAGAAGTGCAAATACGCTGTCCTAATAACCGCAGTCGCTGTCTTGTCTTGTGACAGGGTGTGTCTTGATGAATTGAAGAATGCCCAGTTTTGGCCAATGACTTTTTAGCAGGCAGAGGTGAAAAAGTGCAAGTAAGTCGCATACTGAAAGTAATGTCTCACTACGGAATGGTGGGCGTGAAATAACTGACGGTTTTGGGTCCTGCACATTAGAAGCCATTTTGTCCTATTATTGAGAATTGTTACAATACACGGAAGAATATTCCAATAAAGAAGCCGATGCGCTCAACGGCATTGTTGCCCTGTGACTCTACATAAATGAGTTAAAAGAACAGGCCGGTACGTGGTTATATTCCGAAGGATATGTATACGAGGCCCTTTGGAATGCTAGAGGCAAAAATCTTTTCGAAAAAACACGCATAAAAGATTTTATTTGGAACTCTAGCCTGATCGTTGTGCCTCCAGATGCGGTGGCCTTACTAAACGCAAAAATCTCAAGTATTGCGTCACCCGGTAGTCTCCCTCATGAATTTAATTAGGTTCTGTCTAAAAACGACCATACGTTGGAATAAATTAAAAATACTGTTCTGGTCAACTATTACCGGACACTTTTATTGGTAAATTTTCATACTCAACCGGCGACATATCACCATTAGCCGAATGCAATCTATCCACGTTGTACTATTTCATATAATCCGCAACATCTTTTCTAATATGCTCACGAATAGCTTGCTGAACCTTCAGTATCCAATCAATCATGTAAAGAAGCGTTCCACTACCGCGTTATCCCAGCAGGCACCCACGTCACCCATCGACGACCTCATCTTCAACTTTTTAATAAGCTTTTGGAAACCTTTACTCGTGTACTGAGATCCTCTGTCACTATGAAATACGCAACCTCCTACCGGCCTCCTAAGCATATAGGCTTTGCTCAAAGCACGATAAATCAAAGTTGTCATTCGCTCAGAGAAAGAAGGACTAAGCCTAGAAAATCTGAGAAGGTGGGGAGTCTTTCAACAGTCCGTTTGTCCTTAAATTGCGCATTCGCCAGTGACACGCAAAAAATCAGCAGCAAGAAGCTATTCTCATACCGGAAGAAGAAAGACAATGCACTTTAAGTTTGAATTCAGCATTTTAAAAGTCGGCTCCAATTTGCTCATTACCATCAATGTAGGGACCTGTAGGAAGAGAGCCAGGAGCAAATGTTTCCCATGAGGAGCCGGGAGTTATATGAAAATCTCCAGAGAAGAACTCTTCGTCACTGGCAGGAAGTCGAACAAGGTCATCGTTAGCTAATATCGGTGAATTGATTTCTATCCCCCATGTTTTGGCTGTTTCGTGATCGAAAGTATCGTTATACCCGCCCTTGGTAAAGATTAAGCCTCGCCCCTGGTCCGTAACAAAAATATTAAAATCCATGTAGTCGAATAAATCATCATCTGCGGGGAGTGCATATGCGTAAAACTCAAATCGATGTAAGTATCTTGAACTGTCTCGGTCTAAAACAATATTGCCGTACATGATTGAATTTAGGTGATTTTTGACAGAAAGGTAGGCGTAATCACTTGTTACAAGTCGACGGTCAAGTAGGTTATGACTAAATTCATTATGATGGCCAGCAGGTAGAGCCATTGATGTATCCGCAGTTATCTTAAAAGATGTACCAGAATTAGATTGCTTAAAAATGTTCTGTGATACTAATGAATATGAGTGACCCGGAGATTGGCCTCCTTGAATACCAAAATGAACCACTCCGTTTACATCTTTAACCAGATTCCTTCTAATTATCGCAGAAGTAAATTGATTTCCTTGGGTGTCTTGAGGGCTTCTTTTATGATAGATACCATCGGAACAGTCGCTTAAAGTATTCTGCTGAATAAATAAATTTCTTCCCCAATACGTTTGAATACACGCGCCATTACCGTTTCTTTCACCGTCTACACGAGATTTATCGATTTTATTGTTAAAAATAATCCCTGAAAGTACTCCCCATAATGCCACTCCGGAAACATTATTCCCCCGAGGGCCATCCAAATTTGAAATGTCGGTATTTAAAATAATTACATTTTTAGCATCCGTATATCGGTGTACCAGCCCACCAACCACGTTTCGTATAGTCAGATTGGATAGGGTGATGTAATCACCTGTATTTGCTGAACGCTCATTGGCAAAAAAGCCATATCTATCATAGTTAGTGTTATCTATTCCGTCCAAAATAGCGCTCTGACCGGGAGCAGAACGAATAGTTAATCTATCACTCTCTCCACTTCTTTTTGTTAATTGCACGCCGTAACCTTGCCTACCCAAACTGTCAATAATTACTTCGTTACTCATGTCAAAAATTCCAGACTTTAAATAAACAGTGTTTACAGAGGCTTCGTCAGCTTTGAGGATCGCATCGGATATTGTTTTTACTGGAGAATTTTTGGAACCGTTATTTTGGTTATTGCCATTTGAGGAATCAACCCAAATAGCGTTGGGGGCTTCGGAGTCGTTGTCAGTTATTATATACATTCTGGAAAAGTCATCGCGTCCAAGCCGAGCATTACCTGTGGGATTACTCAGGTCAATATACACTTTGTGCTCACCTTGCTGTTGCTGAGCAGGAATGGTTATTTCAAATGATTTTCGACCGATCTCTCCAGCAGCCCACGACACAGAGCCTGCAATATTGGTATGTGAATCTCCATAGCTTTGGTAGCTTACGGAAACAGCACCTTCGCTGCCATGATAACGCTCCAATGTTATGGTATGCGTTTCCCCTGTCGAGTTTGCCAACATTATTGCATCTATAAAATCAATCGAGCCACCAAAGTCATCCGGCGGTATATCGAAATGTGTTCTAGCAACTACCGGGAGACTTACGTCGACTCCTGGGTTAACCGTAATAGTGAGATTTTTGGATATTTCAGCGCCTTCGTTATCAGTTACTGTAAGGGAAAATAATAAATTTACTGCGCTACTACCAGTATCAACAAGAGGAGCCATAAAGTCAGCGGTTACAGCATTGGCATTATTTAAAGTGACAGGTAATCCAGCTGTCTGTTGCCAGTTCCAGTTATCAATTGAACCATCATAATCACCCCCGTTGCTCGTTAATGTTACCCTAGACCCTGACTCGACCGTTTGGTCCGCTAATGTGAGAGTTGGTATATTGTTTATCGCTGATGCGGTAACGGTAATGGTATCAATTGCGACTAGGCCATCGTTGTCGGTGACTGTCAACTGAATCAGGTAGGTTTGATCACCATCGGTTTCGAGAATGGTTGGTATTATCACTGTGGTACTTTGGGTGTTTGGGCTAGTGATTGATAAACTATTGCCGTCTAATTCGCTCCATTGATAGGAGACAATTGAGCCATCACTATCGCTGGCGCTTGCATTCAATGTTATTTGTGTTTGTTCATCGGCAGATTGATCTTCACCAGCGCTGACGGTAGGGGGGACGTTGACCGAGGGAGAGGTATCAGTTTGAGGAGTAGGTTCATTTTTGCTTGTATTACTACCGCCGCCACAACCTGAGAGCAATACTAATAAACATGTAAAAATGAAACCAAAACAGCTATTTTTATTGATCTCTTTGTTATTTTTTTTTACGAAATTAGATAGGTAAAAATTCATTCTTGAAATAGTCATAAGGCAATGATTCCTATCCGTTGGTCGACATAAATTGATACTCAATCGAAAAGCACGTATTGCCTAGAGTATCACCTTTTATATAAATTCATTTGGTACTAAAATCACACTTTTGTATTTTTGTAGGAGAGTTCGGATAATTGAGGGCAACGCAATCTGAATTTCCCCTGTGCTTGGCGGATCATTATTTCTACCTAAATATACTCTTACTCACAAATATTTGTCATATGGATCTTTATCGAATATGATCACTCGCCATGAAAAATGGAATGTTTATACTTTGGCACATATTGAGCACACTCTTCCGTCTGCTGTTACCCGGCGGAGCTAGGTCTATTGTTGCTGAGAATGCCACTCTAAGAAGGCAACTGCTTATCCTTTCCAGAAAACAGCAGCGCTCTTCGAACCTAAAACCAGAAGATCGATTTTTCTTAGGTTGGTGTGTTGATCACCTCAGCTTTCAGCGTATTATTAAAAATGCAGTTATAATAAAACCCGCAACGATTCTTTGTTTTCACAAAGCATCCAAAGAAGGAAGTACCAGCTACTTTACTGTAAACGCCAAACCAACGCCCCCGCCTGACTTTTTGCACACATCCAATTCTTTCTGCCTAGAGTAAAAGGCCGTATTGCCCGTTCAGCCGCATTATTATCGATTGGATATGAACCATCTTTCAGATAAAATTCTCGGCCGCAAGCGACCGAGTTTCAAAACAATCCGAGCTGCCGACCGTTCTCTTCGCCGACACTCATATCCTTAAGCTGATCTTGTACATATTTGCGGATGACATCCTCACTAGCGTTGCCTATCGTCTCCACAAAATAACTCTGAGTCCACAACTTACCACCCCAAAAGTATTCCTTTTTAATCTCTGGATACAATCTAAAAAATTCTCTCGCTGAAATACTCTTAATCACCTGTATTACGTCTGATGGAGACGCTTTAGGCTCAGTTCTCACCACCATATGAATATGATCGGTTGGCACTTCCAATTCAACTATTTCTATATCATAGTCGTATCCAATTTTCCCAATTATCGACTTCAAAGCACTTCTATATGGTTCAATAAATATTTTGTGCCTATATTTTGGAATCCACACAAAGTGGTACATTAACCTATAAACATGATGCGTATTTCGTTGTAAATCCATAAGCGGGATACCTTGCAATGGCTAAAGCCATTGTACGCTATCCAGCTCGGGGCAAGCCCCCGAGATTTACGCTACGCAGTTAAAAACTATAAAAAACCTTAGACAAGCCCAAGGTAATGGGAAAGTCCACGAAGCGTCAATCATTCGTTTTTCGTTGTATAAAAAAGCACTCCTTCCAAAAAAATATTCCTATCAATGCATTAGCCAATTGACAGAGTATTGCACCTCCTTTAGAGTCCCGTTGCCGGATACAAATTCGGTCGGGATTCGAACTCCGTTCTACAAGCACAGTCCGCTATGGTGGACTGTACGGGCACCCTTGCGCTTGCGTAAGGGGCCGTTGCTTGTAGCGGTAGTTCGAACCTGTGCAGTCCATCGCCAATGGGGAAAACCCATCCAAGTAGTGCATGGACACTTTGACAACTAAACGGAAACAAGGAATATTTTAAAATGTCAGATTGGTATGAAGGTACGATGGAAGTTTGGGTACAGCGCTTGGCTTCTGCTCTAGACTCAAAAAACCCTAATAAAGCCCTAGAAAGCTTCTTTTTAGATTTTGAAGAAGAAATCTATAACCGCGCTCTAACAGATGCAGTCAAAAATATAAGCTCACTAGGGGAAGATATTGGCCCCATCATTGGTAAGCTTATGTCGTTACGTCTCAGTAAAATCCGCTCTCAAAAAAATCAAGACGAAAACATACTCGCTTTTCCGCCTAGTTTAATTTGAATATTACCACGTTTTTTACACATCAAATAACGCTATTCAAACCCCATTTATCGAATGCAAAAGGAAATACTTATGAGGGTACATCTATCTCAAGCAGAGAAAAAAATGATTGAACAAAAATGTCGTAGTATGGTTAATTTTAGTGATGGCGGCTACTGGCAAGGCATAGGAAAGGCGCCAAATTGTGGGGCGAGTGAGCGTCTTTCTAATAAGTTGTCAACAACAGTTCAGTTTGACTCTAATGAGGCCGCTGATAGGTGGAATAAGTCTTTATCAGATAAAGCTCGTATGGCTCAATATTCAGGGTCGATGGCTATTTCTACTTCTTTATTGATCTTAGGTATAGCGGCATTGCCTGCGTTTGCAATTGGCGGTGCCGCTACTACTTTAATATCCTTTTTCTATCCATCCCCGGTCACCATGCACCGGGGAGATAGAATACTCCTCGACATGGAATACACCTACAGTTGGCACACATCTGTAAAAAGTTTGTGTTTTATTCATAAAAAGATAACGGGGAAAGTTATCGATCACTCAGGAAAGCAGACTTATGAGAAAATACGAATGGTTGAGTTTAATCTTGATGAATTCCCCGAGGAAATAGCGAGGAAATTGGCATCAGCCAAATCAGTAAATCGTATTGTATCGTTTTAACGCTCTGGTTTACTGGCATTCTTATTTTTAAAATGATCCCTAACTAGGATAATAGCTATTGTTACAGAGATTAAAAGGGCCATAAAAATACCTTTTTTGGGGTCTTGTTCGTACATATTTGTAACAGCAGCTATACCTATAATCGCTGACACGATTATTAGTAGTAACATGAAAATGGTCTTTTTAGGTAAGTTCATAGTTTACTAGCTCCATTTAGTGAACATTTGTATGCTAACAAATATTCTCCTAATGAGATATAGCGACAAAACTTAACTCGAAAGATGAAAGCCTTATTGCATGAAGCCAGCTAATGAGGTGTTTTATTATAAAAGATAAGACAGCCAGAGTTCATTTTAGCGGAGGGATGGTTCTAACTATTTCACTTATTACCCTGGGAGTTGCGACAATAACATCTGCTGTGATCGGAGGTGTTTATAGCGCATTAACAACTTTTTTCTATCCTTCAAACATTACTATGCATAGGGGGGGACAAGCTCACTCAATAACCAAAACTGTAGAGTTTAGTTTAGATGAGTTTCCCGCAGAAGTAGCTAAAAATCTCGCCTCTGCTGATTCTGTTCGTAGGCAGGTTTCAATTTAGTGTTTTCTCCCGTTTTGGGGTCTTGCTGATAATGAGATATGACTGCGAAAACAGAAAGAGCCACAATTGCAACAATAAAAATATATTTGATTTTGGGAGGCGCAAACATGAGTAAACTCCATTTAGTAAAGCTAGATTATATGTGAGTAAGGACAAGCAAGCAAAAAATAAAAGAGCAGCTTAAATGCCACTTTCTGTTTGGAAATAATGATAAAATTTGGTCTTAGTGTCGTCTTAAAAAAAGCTCTGAGGTTTATGGTTTATAAAATAGCGAGGAAGTTGGCATCAGCTAAATCAGTAAATCGTATTGTATCGTTTTAACGCTCTGGTTTACTGGCATTCTTATTTTTAAAATGATCTCTAACTAGGCTAATAGTTGTCGTTATTAATAGTATTGAGGCCATAACCATTGCATGTTGGGGGTCCTGTTCATATAAATGCACAATAGCGGCCATAGTCATAATCGCTATAACTGCTATCAGTAGTACAACGAAAATGGTCTTTTTAGGTAAGTTCATAGTTTACTAGCTCCATTTAGTGAACATTTGTATGCTAACAAATATTCTCCTAATGAGATATAGCGACAAAACTTAACTCGAAAGATGAAAGCCTTATTGCATGAAGCCAGCTAATGAGGTGTTTTATTGTCGTTGGCGAAAACGATAATTTTGCCTGTGTAGTAGCGTTTTCCGAGGTCACTCCGAAGGATGTGAGTATGCATGTTGTTAACGCACCGGCTAAATGCGGTCGAATGGTGAGCGGTGCATGTGCTGTATATTTTAAATAGGCTTTACGTAAAAGAATATGAAAAGGGTCTGACAATTTTTTGTTAGTTTAAATAATATTGCTCGGTTTTTACAAAAAAAGCGAAAGCGAGCATGGGCTCGCTTTCCATTTTTCAATACCTTACATTGTATTTGTTTTTTACAGAAGAAGCTTTCTTACATCACCTAATGTCGAAGTGAGAAAGCCCATAAACATGCCTCCATCCACGCCATTAATTGCTCGATGATCGTAGGATAAGCAAAGAGGCAGCATTTGCTTTGGAACAAATGCATTACCGTCCCAGACGGGTTGAGTTGCCGCTTTAGAAACACCGAGTATTGCCACTTCAGGCGCGTTGACAATCGGCGTAAAACCTTTACCACCAATAGGCCCTAAGCTGGAAATAGTAAAACAGCCACCTTGCATTTCAGCGAGTTTTAATTTTCCTTCACGCGCTTTATTCGCCAGTTCAATAGATTCTTTGGCCAGTTCAAATAAACCTTTTTGATCCACGTCTCGAATAACAGGTACTAGCAAGCCATTAGGTGTAGCAACCGCTACACCAATATGAATGTATTTCTTTTGTACTATCTGCTCTCCGTCCGCATGAACTGAAACATTAAACTGCGGTAGCACTTTTAATGCAGCAGCACAGGCTTTAAGAAGAAAGGGCAATGGTGTTAATTTCACTCCGGCTTTTTCCGCTTCGGCTTTCATTCCCTTACGGAAGCTTTCTAGGTCTGTAATATCTGCGTCGTCAAACTGGGTAACATGTGGAATATTTAACCAGTTCCGTGTCATATTAGCTGCGGTAATCTTTTGAATTTTAGTCATTTTTTGCAGTTTAACTTCACCAAATTTGGAAAAGTCCACTTCTGGAATGGGCGGAATGCCAGAGCCGCCGGTAATTCCTGTTGCTGAAGGCGCAGTGGATCGATTTTGCATTATCGATTTAACGTAGTTATTGATATCATCTTTAGTAAGACGACCTTTAGGCCCACTTGAGGGCACCCTATTGAGGTCCACGCCCAGTTCACGGGCTATTTTTCTAACCGCTGGCCCGGCATAAACACTGTCTGAAGATGTAAGCTGTGGGTGTAGTTCATTGCTGGTTTGCGGGCGAGAAGATTTAATTTTTGCTGCGGCAACGGAAACGTCGTTTGAGGTGGGTTCTGCCGTTTCTTGTACGGCAGGCTCAATAGGCCCTGAGACTTCCAACTGTAGAATGGGGTGCCCAACGCCAACTTTATCGCCTTCGGAAATCACCAGTTTTACGACCTTGCCCGATGCAGGTGAGGGTACTTCCATAGAGGCTTTATCGCTTTCAAGAACAATCAGCGAGTCCCCTTCGGCCACGTCATCGTCTTCGGCAATACAGACTTCGATCACTTCTACATTGTCATCCCCACCTAGATCGGGAACATCCACATTGATGACGGATGTACTTGGGCTTTGAGAGACGCTGTTGGAAGTACTATTAGAAGCAGTGCTGCTAGCAGGCTGGGGAGACTCACTCTCCTGTACCGGAGTTTCTGTTTTGAGCGTTAGAATTTCATCTCCCTCTAATGCTTTTGCCCCTTCTTGAATCGAGATGCTCACTACGGTGCCACTGGCGGAAGAGGGAACTTCCATTGAAGCTTTATCACTTTCTAGAACAATAAGTGAATCACCTTCGGAGACCTGATCACCTACGGATACACAAATTTCAATTACGTTTGCGCTTGAATCCCCCCCTAGCTCGGGAACATTCACATGCACATCTTTTGCAGAGACGGCCTTCGACTTTGTGGGGGCTGGTGTAGGAGTTGCTGTAGATGTAGGGGCAGCCTCGGCTTCCACTACACTCTCTGAAGATGATGCTTCAGTTTCAATTTCAATAATCGCATCACCTTCGGAGCAGGTGTCGCCCTCTTTCAGGAATACGGATAAAACCTTACCCGCTAAGGTACTGGGTATGTCCATCGAAGCCTTATCCGACTCTAGGACAACGAGCGATTCTTCCACTTCGATGACGTCGCCCGGTACAATACAGACTTCAATTATATCGACGTTTTCGGAACCACCAATATCAGGTACTTTGATAATTTCTTTGGCCACTGAATAAGGCTCCTATTAGCAAGTCATCGGGTCAGTTTTTTCAGGATCTATGCCGTATTTCTTGATGGCGTCTACGACATCAGACTTTTGCATCTTACCTTCGCCAGCAAGCGCTCTCAGTGCAGCAACCACGACGAAGTGACGATCAACCTCAAAGAAGTGACGCAACTTCGAACGGCTATCACTGCGGCCAAACCCATCGGTCCCCAAAACAGTATACGAACCAGGGATAAAAGCACGTAACTGTTCAGCATAGGATTTTATGTAATCTGTAGAAATAATAAATGGCCCTTCGTTGCTCTCTAGTTGCTCGGTCATATACGCCTTGCGGGGCTCTTGCTCAGGGTGAAGCATATTCCAACGCTCAACGGCTAGACCATCACGAGTCAATTCGTTAACACTGGTCACACTCCAAATGTCCGATTCAACACCCCAATCATCACGTAAGATTTCAGCCGCAGCTTCCACTTCACGCAGGATAGAACCGGAACCCATCAATTGAACTTTTTTCTTTTTAACGCTTTTCTTACCGTCTTTTAGCTTGTAGATACCGCGAATAATGCCGTCTTCAGCACCTATGGGCATTGCAGGGTGAACATAGTTTTCATTCATGGTGGTGATGTAATAGAAACCGTTAACTTTCTGCTCAAACATGCGCTTCATGCCATCGGTAATAATGACGGCTAATTCGTATGCGTATGTCGGGTCGTAAGATTTACAGTTTGGAATGGTATTGGCCATCAAGTGACTATGGCCGTCTTGGTGCTGTAAGCCTTCACCGTTCAAGGTGGTGCGGCCAGAGGTTGCGCCAATCAAGAAACCACGAGCTTGAATATCACCGGCCAACCATGCCAAGTCACCAATACGTTGGAAACCAAACATGGAGTAGTAAATATAGAAAGGTACAAGTGGTATGTTGTAGGTGCTATAGGAGATACCACAGGCGATCCACGCTGACATAGCACCAGCTTCGTTAATCCCCTCTTCAAGGATTTGCCCCTGTTTGTCTTCTTTGTAGTACATAATCTGGTCGTGATCATGCGGGGTATATTTTTGGCCTTCCGAAGAGTAGATACCTAACTGACGGAACATGCCTTCCATACCAAAGGTACGGGCTTCGTCTGGCACAATCGGTACAACCTGTTTGCCCATGTTTTTATCTTTCGCCAAGGAGGAAAGATAACGTACAAAGGCCATGGTAGTAGAGATTTCACGCTCACCTGTAGACTTTAACAGCCCTTTAAAGGCGTCCAATGACGGTGTTTGGAGCGCTTCGAAGTCAGCTTGACGAGCAGGCAGGTAACCACCCAGTTCTTCACGGCGCTTACGCATGTATACCATTTCAGGTGAGTCGGGCGCAGGGCGATAATAGGGAACGTTTTTAAGGTCATCATCGGAAACGGGGATGCCAAAACGATCACGAAACTTTTTCAAACTTTCAATATCAAGCTTCTTCACAGAGTGCGTAATATTGGCCGATTCGCCTGCGGCACCCAGACCGTAACCTTTAACGGTTTGCACTAAAATAACACTTGGTTGGCCTTTGTGGGCCGCCGCTTCTGCGTAGGCCGCATATACTTTCTGCGGGTCATGGCCTCCACGATTTAGTTTCATAATGTCGTCGTCGGAGAGGTTTTGCACCAACGCCAATAATTCAGGGTATTTACCAAAGAAGTGCTTACGTGTATAGGCTCCTCCATTGGCTTTATAATTTTGTAACTCACCATCGACGACTTCATTCATGCGCTTTTGCAGAAGGCCCGTTGTATCTTTTTCTAACAAGCTGTCCCACAAATGCCCCCAGACTAGCTTGATAACATTCCAACCGGCTCCACGGAAAACACCTTCCAGCTCCTGCATGATTTTGCCGTTACCACGAACGGGGCCATCAAGACGCTGTAGGTTACAGTTGATAACAAAGGTTAGGTTCTCAAGTTGCTCACGACCGGCTAAAGAAATTGCGCCCAAGGATTCCGGCTCATCGGTTTCACCGTCGCCAAGGAAGGCCCATACCTGCCGATCACCACGAGGCGACAAACCACGAGCAGACATATAACGCATGACGTGGGCTTGATAAATGGCCTGGATAGGCCCTAAGCCCATAGAGACTGTCGGGAACTGCCAGTAGTCTGGCATTAACCAAGGGTGTGGGTAGGAGGACAGTCCATTACCATCGACTTCACGACGAAAGTTATCCAACTGCTCTTCAGATAAACGCCCTTCCAAGTAGGAACGCGCATAAATGCCCGGGGCACTGTGGCCCTGAAAGAAGACTAAATCGCCCAACTGCTCGCCATTGTTGCCACGGAAGAAATGGTTAAAGCCCACTTCGTATAGTGTGGCTGCGGAAGAAAAGGTAGAGATATGGCCACCCAAACCGTCATCATTGTCGTTGGCGCGCATAACCATCGCCATTGCATTCCAACGAACTAACGAGCGAATTTTTCGTTCGATAAATAGGTCGCCAGGTATGCGCTTTTCATCACTAGACGGAATAGTATTCACATATGGGGTGGTAATAGCAGAGGGTAATCTAACCCCAGTCTGTGTCGCTTTGTTTGCAAGCTGAGACAAAAGATAAGCTGCACGCTCTGAGCCACTGTACTTAATTACGGACTCCAGCGCATCTAACCACTCTCGGGTTTCGAGATTGTCGGTATCCTCTAGCATTAAAGTCTCCTCACTAGTCCGCTATTGACGCGGCACAATATTCTAATAAAAACAGCGGTGTCTGCTTCGTTGAAGCAAATCACTATAATGTGTAATGAAAGTATCTTGATCAAAGAGATCTGCAATAGAATGAACGTGCGACCGATTGTTTAGCCTTGCTCAATACTAGTGCCACAGACCGCACCATCGGCTTGAGCTGGTGATGGCGCCAGACTTAATTAGCCACCCTGGCCACCCACACACTCCCGCAGGGCTTATAGGTAGATCACAAAAATTGTCACGATTTTACACACGTTAATACTATTTTTCCAGCCAAAATTTAGCTGTGGCGCAGTAATGGCGCGGCCTAGCTCTTAATTTGTCCAGTAAAACCAAACCTGCAAGCTGCTGTATTTTGCACAACAACCATCCTACTAGGGATAGACGTATGAGGAATGATCTATCTTAAACTTTTGTGAATTATTTATAGTGTTGTACTCTTTTTCCTGAAATTTTTCAGATTCAGTCACGAAGTACAACCTGCGAGGGGAGTCAATAAAAACATTTCTATACAGTTCTTGCATCTCTTCAAGGGAGAGGTCTGTAATCAGTTTTGCAAGCCTCTCGTGTTTGTCAAACAGAACGTCATTAGTCAAAATACTGGACCACCACTGCCCTGCTTGCTCTGTCTGATTTTGAGATTTTTCCCTTAATAAACCAATTATTGCGGCTTTATCTCTCGCAAAATGATTAAAAACTTCGCTTTGAGCGGTAGTGTAAAAAACGTCAACTCGTTTTAATAACTCCGCAGAATCCACGTTGGGCGACTGAATAATATTCACTAATGCAGGAACCTTTCGAATAGGGTAAAAGCTTGTACTGACAATATACCCTAGCTGCTGCTCTGTGCGAAGTTGGTGATAAAAATACGAGTCGATACACTGTACAAGTAACCTAAACTTGGCTTGGCTTTCTAAGGAATCATCTGACGCCTGAAAATAGCTAATAAGCGCTTTATCCTTGTGTTCCACTGCCTTGGGGACAACCTGAATCTTACTCGATGGGCGTAACTTGGTTGTTTTTCCAGGAAGCAATGTCACCTCTTCAGGGTATCTATTCATAAACCCACCATTGCTTCTTATAAGTGAGACCAAAGGTTTTTGTAGCTTTAGCGCATGACTCTTCGAATAATTTCCATAAACAAAAACTTGTGTTACCGCTTTAGAAAAAAATTGGTTTACCTGTTGTGAATAACTGTCCAGGGTCATTCTACCTAAAGCGTCTAAAATTTGGGTTCTCGACCAATAGGGGCTGTATAGAAAAGCAGGGACTTCTGCAAATAGTTGTTGATAGGGCGTTTGTAGGCTCTTGTTGTCCTGACGACGAATAAGTTCCTTTTTAACTTGGTCAAAATATTTTTGATTCAGCTCTTGCCTAAACGCCTTTTTCTTGCGAAAACGCTTTATTGTTTTTGTGACATCTCGAACTAAGTATTCCAACGAATCACTGTAACCACTAAATGCCAGATCGATACCTCGGGTATTGGTATTGAGTGAATAACTCAAGCCTCCCATTGAGGCATCATAGGATTTCTCATTCATATGTTCTCGTAAAATTGATACCATCAACTTTGCTGTTACGTAAGCATCCACACTTAAACCAACTTCGGGGAATTTATACCGCGCTTTCACGTAACCCATGGGTAGTTTGAAAACGTTATCGGGAGCATACCAAACACTAAAGTTCACACCTGACTTAATAATTTCTGGCTTTTCCCTTCTATTATTGGATACCAAATTAAAACTTTTTGGGATATACGTGTTTTTTTCGGGCAGGCTCAGCAAACCCTTAAGGGTTAAACAATGGCTTGTCATACATTTGGCCTGTACAGAAACATTTTTATTGTATCTATAGGGTGTGTCGTAAATTTTACTTACTTTGTCGGGTTTAATTTCAGGGGAAACGATTTTTCTAAATAAATTCGAGGGTGAAATATAAGATAGGTATCGATTAATGAGTTCTTCGTCATAGTCAGAAAACAGATAAGGCGAGCTTAACAAGTCTTGTAAAGGTATGGTGTGCAGTTGGTGCGAAAAATACATAGCTTCTCGATATGGATCTATTTTATCGCCATATTCAAAAGCCATAAGGCCCGTATATTGCATTTCTTCAAAGCGCTTTTTTGAGACACCTCTTTTTTTCATCAAAGACAAGTACTCGAACAATAACGCTTCTATTTCATCTAATTTATTTATACCCTGTTTTGTTAATTGCACATTTACATGGAATGCATCCCCTCCATGCCAGTCGTACCCTACTCCGGTAGACAGGCCCGTCGCCCAGTTATCTTTTTTCAATGCAGAAAGCAAGCTGCCACGCCCTTCATACCCAACAAAATAGCCAATATAAGAAAGAGGCTTTTGTTTGTACAATGTGTGCGTATCTGGCACAGGAAACATAAAACTCACAGAGCGAGTTTCCGCCAGAGGCACGATAGCTAACTCAGCAGGCAGCGCCTCTTGAGCAATCAAGTCTGGGACTTTTTTTTGTTTGGTGATCGGTGTACTTTTAATGCCACTAAAAGCATCAACCACCAGTTGTCGCAGTTCATCGATATTTTTCTGGCTAATAATAACAAGCGTCATCCTTTGCGCACTGTAATGTTCCTGATAAAAATTTTTGAGATCCACGTAAAGCGACCGAGGGGTATCCACCTGTAAGCTTTCCAAATTGCCCGTTGGAAATTTGGAAAACGGGTTTTGCTTAACCACTATCTCCCTTAACGCATCCATCTGACGACGCCCTTCACTGCTATATTTAGAACGGAATTCTGAATGAACGGCGTTTCTTTCTCGGTCTACATATTGTTTGTCAAATAAAGGGGAGATAAAAAACTGGGCAAAGCGGTCAATTCCCTCGTCTAACACATCGACGTTTATATCAAAAAAATAGTTGGTGTGTTTTACGCTGGTAAAGGCATTATGACGCCCACCATGACCTGAGATAAAATCCTGAAACTCCCCAGCTTTGGGGTATTTGGCTGTGCCTAAAAAAAGCATATGCTCAAGAAAATGTGCCAACCCGGCACGGTCATCCGGGTCACGACCACTTCCGACATTCACGTCCAAAGATACGGCTGTTTTTTCCACAGACGTATCCTCTACCAATAAAACCCTTAATTTATTGTCGAGTTCAAAATACTGATAATGCCTTTTATCATTTTTGGGTTTGATTATTTGAGCTGCGGTTATATCATCTTTGGCAAATAAACTTCCAGAGATTAACCCAAAAAGAACAACGAATAAAAAGACAGTTGGCCGAACAACAAGCAAGTGTGACACACGCATCCCCAGGTGATACTTAGCATTATTTTAATTTATCGTTTCGTTTAGCTACGCTAGACGGACAGCAATAGACTACGTAACTGAGCTAGAAGTTTCAGCCCGTCCAAAATCTCTTGCCTTAGTAGGCCAAGCATTCATAATTGCCTTACATAAGGTTGCGAGGGGAATTGCAAAAAATACACCCCAAAAACCCCAAAGCCCCCCAAAAACCAATACCGCTAAAACAATGACTACAGGGTGCATTTTCACAGCCTCAGAAAATAACAACGGAACCAATACATTGCCATCTATCGCTTGAATCACACTGTATGCAATAAGGATAGTCATAAAGTCCGCAGTCCAACCCCATTGAAAAAATGCAATGATGGCTACAGGTAACGTCACCACTGCCGCCCCAATGTAAGGCACAAGCACCGACAACCCCACAGAAATTCCCAACAGGAGCGCATAGTTTACCCCCAATAAACTAAATACGATGCTGGTTGTAACAGCTACAATAACGATCTCTATAACTTTACCACGCACATAGTTCGCTATTTGCTGGTTCATTTCCCTACCGATCTTTTTCATAACCGGACGTTCCCTGGGTAATACGCTGGTCAACCAAGCCATCATGTCCTCGCCATCTTTAAGAAAGAAAAAAACTAAGATGGGAACAAGAACTAGGTAAATCAGAATCGTCACAATAATAGGTAATTGCGCTAGGGAAAAAGAAACCACTGTTTGGCCAATTTGTCCCAAGTCAGAATGCAAACTTGCAATCAACTCTTTTACTTGAACTTCTGTTATTAACGCGGGGTATTGTTCAGGTAATAAAAGCAACAACGACTGCCCCTGAGTTAACATTCGAGGTGCTTCAGCAAAAAGATTCAATAATTGCTTCCAAAGAGCAGGAAGAATATACAACAAACCCACAACAACACTGCCAGCCAATACAAGAAATGCGCAGGTAACCGCCCATTGATGGCCACATCTCCACTCTTTCAGCTTGACGACTAGCCCTTGCATCAAAAAAGCTATGATTACCGCAGCAATCATTGGCGCCAATACCACCCCCATACTGAGTACAATCGCCAAACCTGTGATAATTAGAACCGCAACAAGTACTGCCTCTTCGTCGGCAAAATATCGATCAACCCAACGCTGTAAAATATGAAACACTACGAATTACCTTTTTTAATTAAGTAGATAAACTTGTCGTTATCTGCCCTGCAAGCAAGCATGGCATGTGTACTGAGGTTGATAAACGAATCAAAATCTCGCTTTGACCCCTGGTCGGTGGCAATAACCATTAATAACTGCCCCTCTTGTAACTGCCCCAAGCCCTGCTTTGCTTTTAGCAGTGGCATTGGACAATTTAACCCTGATGCATCCACAATAAGATCGGCCTCGGTAAACCCATCTACCCCCATAAATTCACTCCAACAACATCATTTTCCTTAGCGTAAACGGAACCCCTAGCAGAAAAACTGTCCAAAAAACCACTTTAGCCATTTTAGTAAGCTGGCTGCGGTGGCATTATAGAGTATTCACTGTCATAACTTCTGTATATCTAACAAAGGCTGAAGATCTTTTGCGCACAACAGAAAAAACGTGGTTATTCAATACTTTTTTACTTTGTATTCTCTTATGTAATAGCGCTCTTGCGAACGAAGTTCAACTGCCAGACTTAGGGCAATCAGGAGCAGGGCCAATTAGCCTTGAACAGGAATACGCACTGGGTCAAAAGTGGCTTCGCCTATATCGATCTCGTATTCACACGTCAATAGACCCTTTTTTTCAGGACTATATCGAACGAACTGTTCATTCTTTAGCCAAATATAGCGCACTAGAAGACAAACGCCTGGATATACTTGTTATTGAAAACCAGTCCATTAACGCTTTTGCCGTACCTGGCGGCATCATTGGCGTCCACACGGGGCTCTTTAAGTATGCTCAAAATGAACAACAATTTTCCTCCGTTTTAGCTCACGAACTTGCGCATCTTAGTCAAAGACATTACGCAAGGCGGCTCGAAGCACAAAAAGACAGACAAATTCCCACTTTGGCAGCACTTATCGCCAGTATTTTGCTCACTGCGGCAACAAATAGTGAAGCGGGTATTGCCGCCATCTCGACCGTTAATGCAGCCGCTGCAAGTGCGAGCTTAAGCTTTAGTCGCCAAATGGAAAGGGAGGCGGATAGGGTCGGCATGGACACATTAGTAAGAGCGGGGATTAACCCCGAAGCCATGCCCGAAATGTTTGAAGAAATGCTTAAGCTTTCCCGGCACCAGCATCGTCCCCCAGAGTTTTTGCTTACTCACCCAGTTACAGAATCCCGTGTCACCGACTCTCGATCAAGGGCTCAGCGCTACCCCAACCCCAAATTTGAAGGCAGCCAAGAGTACAAGCTTCTTCAGGCGCGCGTACAACTTGCACATGAGGCAAACCCTAATCGAGCAGTCAGTTATTTTGCTGGAAAGCTGGATAAAAACAACGCCAATAAAGACGTATTTCGCTATGGTTTGTCCCTAGCCTATATTAATACCCGTGATCTAGATAAAGCCCAACAGCACATTACTCAACTGCTACACTCTGCCCCCCAAAATACATATTACAGAATTGCACAGGCGCGACTTTGGACCGAACAAGAAAAATTTAGTTTGGCAATTAATTCTCTAAAAGAGTACTTAAAAGATTACCCAAGGCATCACCCAACCAATATTGCGCTCGCCGAAATATTGATGAAGGCGAGCGAATATACTCAATGCCAAAACCTGTTAAAGAACTATGTAAAAAGACGCCCAAAGGATGACTACGTATGGTACTTGCTGGCAGAGGTTCATGGGCTAGCAGGAGATATTCTTGAGGTGCATATTTCCCGTGCTGAGTATTTTTTACTAAATGGCCTAATAGAAAAAGCTGAGATACAATTGAAAAATGCTTTGAAGTTGGCAAAAAATGACAAGTACATACGAGCGAAGGTTGAGCAAAAGCTGAAAGAAACAACAAAAATCAAACTGGATATGAAAAAAAAATAATCACTTTATTAACGAGTTACCGGAAACGACTTTCCATTTATTTTCATCCAACCATTCTTTAATGTTCTTTGACGCCATGGGCCGAGCAATAAAATACCCTTGCGCGCAATCACAACCTATAGCCTCCAACTCCGTATAGGTTTCCTGATTTTCAACACCCTCAGCAACAACCTTCAAACCTAAATTATGCGCTAAGTTTATTGTCGATTTAACAATAATTTTATCTTGCTCATCGTTAAGCATGGTAAAAATAAATGAACTGTCAATTTTTAAGTTTTGCACAGGTAGCCTTTTTAAATAGGCTAAGGACGAATACCCAGTACCAAAATCATCAATGGATAGGTTAACGCCTAAAGCATTTATTCTCTGTAATTGAACCAGTGCTCTACTTGGGTCTGACATCAATGTACTTTCTGTAATTTCCATTTCTATCCGATTTCCAGGCAGACGGTACTCTTGCAATAACTTCGCTAGATCTGTGACTAAACGATCATCCGTCAAATTCCTAGCCGATAAATTCATTGCCACAGTAATGTCCATTCCCTGAGACACCCATTCGGAACATTGCTTAATGGTATTTTCAAGAACCCAGATTGTAAGAGGGTGTATCAAATTCGATTTTTCAGCAATCGGTATAAATTCTACGGGAGGAACATACCCCATGTGAGGGTGGTTCCATCGAACAAGCGCTTCAAACCCAAAAACCGTATGGGTTTCTAAATTTACTTTGGGCTGAAAGTGAAGCAGCAATTGCCCTTCGCGGATACCAGTGCCAAGGGCGCCCATCAATTCAAGACGTTTCGGCGAGTGGGGGTCAAAGCCCGTATCGTATATGGATACGCCTTTCATTGTGGTTTTTGCCTGGTACATGGCCACATCGGCGTATTTCATCAGTGTGCTTACATCCGTGGCTTGATCTGGGCACAACGACACACCAATACTCGCACAAATTTCCGTTCGGTACCCTTCGACCTCGGATACCTGACATATTGAATCTAGAAAACGATGCCCCAGCACTGCTGCCTGCTGAGAGTTTCTAATATTAGGAAGAAAGATGGCAAACTCATCCCCACCAAGACGGGCAACGGTTCCGGGCGTATCACCCAATTCATTTTCTAACCTAGGGCCAAGTAACTTAAGTACCTTGTCTCCCGCAGCGTGACCGAGCGTATCGTTAATTTCCTTAAAGCGATCCAAATCAACCAGCAGCAACGCCATTTTTTGCTTGCCTTTTCTATTCGCCAAAGCATCTTCAATTCGGCGGTAAAGCAGAGTTCGATTAGGCAAAGTGGTAAGCAAATCATGGGTAGCCAAATATTCCATTCGATCCAAGTAACGTTTTTTGTCCGTCACATCACGAGAGGTTCCCCATGCCCGTGTAAGGAAACCATTTTCGATAATACCTGTCGCTGAACTTTGTAAACAGCTCCTTTCCCCAAAACGATTAATTCGAGTGAACTCTCTGTCTTCTAGTCGATAGTTTCCTTCCACAAACGCTCGAATATCTTTTTTATTGGACAGTGACCCATTCCTATGTATCGGTAACCCCAGCATATCGTTAACGTGGCTTACATCAAATAACTTGGCTAGCCTTTCATTACATTCGATTAAAATCGCTCGTTTTATAATTAGCTCTGTTTGCTCTTCTACAGGTAATCGAGTATCAATGGGTGGGCAGATATCATAACGCCAGATAGCATCGGCACTGTTGGCAATAAAAGCTCGATACCTAGCTTCGCTTTCACGAAGCGCTTTTTCTCGAATAATATTTTCAGTAATATCGGTAACAATAAGCAACACTCCGTTGGTGCTGCCACTTTCTTGGACGGTTGGAATTTTATCGACATTGAACCACCGTTCAACGCCATAGTTCACTTCCCGCTCACGGGCTCCCCACGTGGGTATACCCGTACGGATAATCTGCATCAACTCTCTTTGACGTTCAGGTGGGTCATCCCAATGAACCGCTATTTCTATAAAGCTTTTGCCCGCCAGCTCGCGTACAGACTGCCAATGACTAGCAGCGCGTTGATTACCATGCTTAATTACTCCCCATTGATCAAAGTACAGCACAATAGAATGCATAGCATCGAGCAACTCTTGCAAGTCTCGATTATTAGTTACGGATAAGTTTTCTATCCTATCCCCCCCTTGGGAAGACCCTAGATGTCCTAATGGGGAAAATGTTCGAATTCCAGCGTGAAACTCACTCATAGATTACCAGTTCACTGTCTACATCTGCATACCCTTGCCATTCACTCCTGCTTTTATTACTGCTTTATTGCACTTCGCTATAACCACGCCACAAACCGGCGACGACACTTTCGTGAGTATAGACAAGTATAGACTAGCTTACGACTGCACAAAACCATGGAAACAAACGTATTGTTATATAAAAACACTGGCAACTAAGAGAAATCGCAGGACACTTAACATATAATTTTAATAAATGCATAATTTTCCCGTCATACAAAAAAACAAAAATAACGACATGCAAACTCTAAATAGCGGTAAATCGTTACAAAACCTATCCGCAAAACGAGTAAATTCCGAGCAGGGGGAGGCAAATCAAGCGTCTAAACCCACTTTTCGTACCATTTTTATCTCAGATATCCATTTAGACACCCGAGATAGTAAAACTCGTCAACTCAACCACTTTTTAAAACACAATAGCTGCAACCAACTCTACTTAGTCGGTGATATATTTGACGGCTGGAAAATAAAATACGGCATCTATTGAAATAAGCAATCTAACTGCTTTTTACGTAGAGTACTGAAACTATCAAAACAAGGAATTCCTGTTTATTACATCACAGGCATTTATTACACCACAGGTAATCATGACGAATTTATAAGAAAGTTCGCTCAAACCAAGTTTGAAAACATCGAGTTAGTCAACCACAAAATACATACCACAGCGGATGGTAAAAAGCTTTTGGTTATCCACGGAGATCAGTTTGATGCCGTCATACGTTGTAGCAGGTTACTTTACTTTATTGATGATACTTTATTGGTGATAAAGGCTACGGGGTGTTAATGGGAATTAACCGCGTCTACAATACCATCAGAGCAGCTTATGGGCTTGGAGGTTGGGTTGAATCCTGCACCGCCATAACCAAAACTCACGATGGCAAAATGCAAGTTGTATACTGGCTAAAAGAATTCCGCAAAAGAAACCGTTTAAGCTGCCCCACTAAACTCTAGCCTCGCTCTATTTGTCCTCTTAGCAAACTACACTTACACTTAAACCACTTTCAAATAACGTTCAAATCACTTAAGAGACAAGCAATCGTGGCTCAAAACTTGGATTCTCAACTGTATCTAGCTATAGACCAAGGAGGACAAAGTACTCGAATGGGTGTTTACAATATCCATGGAAACATAGTCGCGTATACACAAGCACAAATAGACACCCAAAAGACTAATGACAGTAAAGTGGAAATAGATGGTTCACATTTAGTGGCTTCAATCCAAAACTGCCTGAAAGACATTAAACACACCTTAGGCAAAGATGTACAAAATTTGCACTCAGCAGGTTTTTCAGGTCAAGGGGCTTCGTTTCTTTTTTGGCATAGACAAACCAAACAACCGCTCTCTCCTGTCATTAGCTGGCAAGATACAAGAGCAAAAGATTTTAATAAGATCAAGCCTATACTGCCAGATAGATTTAAGGAAAAAACAGGTATTGTGCTTTCACCTCACTATGGCGCCAGTAAAATACACTGGTGCTTACAACATTTAGACCCACTCAAAAAATACCCCATAGATAACAATATTCGGGTTGGCCCCGTCGCCAACTTTGTCTTTGATGTTGTTTCTTCCTCTACAGATAGATTTTATATTGACCCAGGCCACGCTCAAAGAACAGCTCTTTGGAACATTAATACCTGCGACTGGGATAACGAGCTTACACATGCCTTTTCAATACCCGCATCACTGCTTCCTGAATGCGTTTTTCATCAACATAAATTTGGCAACCTCGTTATTGACTCAAAAATAACTGACATTAATGTTTCCATCCGCGATCAAGCTGCTTCACTTTTTGCTTATGGAGAACCCGAGTCCAACGCTTACTACATTAATATTGGTACTGGCGCATTTGTCCAAAGGAAAACAACAAAGAACAGAGTATGTAAAGGTGTTTTACTCAGCCCTCTCTGGTTTGATAAAACAGAGAAAACCTATTCTTGGGAATCCCCTATCAATGGAGCTGCATCGGCTATTTCTTGGATGGAAAAATCTATTGGGGAAAAATTACAAACGGACGATATAAAACGTTACTTAAATACAACTATTACAAAAAAAATAATCTTTATTAATTCTATTTTTGGGCTAAGTGCCCCCTATTGGCGTACCAATATAATACCTGAATTTATGCTAGAAAAAGAACAGGCACATTCAGCAATAACCACACAGGAAAAAGTGACGGCCTGGATAGAAAGTATCCTTTTTCAAATTTATGAGAATACCAAGTTAATGGACGCCTCTCTAGGTGAAAATAAATTTGTATATATAAGTGGAGGGCTAAGCAACCTTGACTCTCTATGTCAAAAATTGGCCAATATAACCCAAAAAGTAATCCGCAGAAGAGAATGCACTGAAACTAGTTTACAAGGGTGCGCTTATCTCACTGCTGGCAGACCCACTCATTGGAACCCGCCTATTTCTGAACAATCATTTTCACCAAAAGAAGACCCTGCCATTGTAGAACGTTATGTATTTTGGAAAAGATGTATGGCATCAAAATTGACAGCTAGAAAAGGTTCCAATTGTGTATGATATTGCCATTATTGGTGCGGGAATACAGGGGGCCGGCGTAGCACAAGCCGCATCAGCTGCTGGATATAACGTTATTGTTTTAGAAAAAGACGCAGTGGGAGCCGGTACTTCTCAAAAATCCTCCAAACTCATTCATGGAGGCTTAAGGTACTTAGAAACATTTGAATTCAACTTAGTTCGAGAATGCTTAAAAGAAAGAAAGCTATTACTTCGTTTAGCGCCTGAATTAATTTCTCTCGAAAAATTCTATATTCCCTTATATAAGACAAGCAAGCGTTCACCCGCAACCCTCGCCGCAGGTCTTTCCCTCTACTGGTTACTATCGGGGTGTCAGCAACCCTTTACAACCATTTCTCGAAAAAACTGGGAGAGCTTTGATGGCCTTAATACTCAGAAGCTTTCACATATTTTTCAGTATTTTGATGCTCAAACTGACGACTTAGCTCTAACACAATCCGTAATGAAATCAGCCCAAGAGTTGGGGGCCGAACTATACTGCCCAGCAAAAGTATGCGATATACAAATAAACCATGAATATGGCGAAGTAATATTTGAAGACAACGCGGTACAGCATACGATTCGATGCCGCTTTATTGTAAATTGCACAGGTCCCTGGGCTGGAAGTTTAATAGATAAACTTGGTATCGGCAGCTCTTCTCCACCTATGGAGCTAATTCAAGGAAGCCACCTTTTATTACCCAAATTACTCAACCACCACTTTTATCTAGAGTCCCCCAAAGATAAGCGGGCTATTTTTGCCCTCCCCTGGAAGGGAAAACTGTTACTGGGTACAACGGAAACACCTTTTAATAATAACCCCGATAATGTCGTCTGTTTAGATCAAGAGCAGGAGTATTTACTAGAAACACTGACTTATTACTTTCCTAATTTATCGATTGATAAAGATACAATCACTCAAATGGCCGGGCTAAGGGTTCTACCTAAAGGCGAGGACAGATTATTTTCAAGATCCCGCGAAGTCATATTCCATTTCAACTCGCCTAGGCTGCTGTCCGTTATGGGTGGAAAACTCACTACCTATCGACTTACCGCACAAAAAACCATAAGAGAGATTGAGCGGTTTCTCCCCAGAAAAAATATCATAGCCAATACAGCACACCTTAAGCTTTCACCTGTGTAACTTATTTGGCAGTATCATTTAACTCGATTTCCCCCCCGCAAGCAAAACAGTACAAGGCTTCAATCTCATGGCCACGCTTACCACAGCTACCGCAAACATGTTCTGTTCTTTCTCTTTGTATTTCTTGAGATAGCTCGGCTGTGAGAATCCCTGTTGGGATTGCAATTATCGAATAACCAGTGAGCATTGCTAGAGCGGCAATCACCTGCCCAATATTAGTATGAGGTGTAATATCACCATAACCTACTGTGGTAATAGTCACGATTGTCCAGTAGATACTTTTGGGAATGCTGCTAAATCCGTTTTCTCCACCTTCAACAATGTACATTAACGAGCCAAAGACCGTAGAAAGAACAAGTACAGAGGTAAAGAAAACAAGAATTTTTCTCTTTGCAGACATTAATGACCTAAGTAATACATTAGCTTCAGTCAAATATCGAACGAGTTTAAGCACCCTAAAAATTCGTAATACTCTAAATAGGCGCACTACGAGCAGGTAATTCGCTCCCGGAAAGAACAAACTTAAGTAACTCGGCAAAACCGATACTAGGTCAATCAAACCATAGAAGCTAAAGATGTATCGGCTCGGCCTTGGTGAGCAATAAATTCTCACCATATATTCGATCGTAAATAACAGGGTGAACAACCACTCAATTATAAGAAATAGGGTACGGTAAGCCTGAGAGATGTCTTCCACAGAATCCAACATCAGCGCAAATACGCTCATAAGAATGGCGCTAATGAGAATAACGTCAAACCGCTTCCCCGCAGGGGTATCTGTGCCAAAAATGACCAAATACAGTGTGTGTTTCAGTTTCTTATGATCCATCTAGTATTCACCCTAAATTGAAGGGTTAATTTACCTTACTCACCCAGAAAAAGGAAACCTAACATTTTCGCAGGTATAATGAGCTTTTAACCGCAAAGCGACCGTTTAGAGGCAAAGTTCATGAGCAATTCCCGTCTAGTTTATTCAACGGATATTGGACGAATCAAACCCATAGACAAACCCAAAGCCACTACCCCACCAGGGGATGGTATTGTTCGTATAGCAAGAGAAAAAAAAGGACGCGCAGGTAAAGAGGTAAGCGTACTCAGGGGCTTCGATATGGAGGCTAAAGAACTTAAAGCTTTGGGAAAGAAACTTAAGCAACTTTGCGGCACAGGAGGCACCATTAAGGATGGTATCATCGAAATTCAAGGAGACCACCGCCAAAAGCTTTCTGACTACCTAACGAAACAGGGATATAACGTCAAATTAAGTGGCGGCTAACCGCCAACACGATTTAAACCCAGATTTAAGCCCAAAGTATAAAAATAAAAACTGGATCACTAATTGCATATCCTATAGTTATCATAAAATTACGCCAAGATTTCGTCGGGCAAAGGTAGACTTATGAACGCTGTAGACTTATGGCCATTTATTGACACTGGAATAAAGGTGGCGCTCGGAGGTGGCATGGCTATTGCCGCCGCCTGGGTAGTAACCCGCAGGCACCATAAAGCTCAAGAAAATGAATTTCAACCAAGACAGCACCGAGTCGCCTTGCTCGAAGCTATCTCTTCTGATGTAGGTCAGGTGAATCACTCGTTTGCCAAGTATTCCGCTCTTGTTATTGAATCAACCCGCTTTGGAAAGCGCTGGCCCGCAGCCAGAAAACAAGAGTTGGAGAGAGTTAATGCTGAGTTAGTAAGAGATTTTGATAAACTCGCCGCCTCTGAAGCAAAGCTACTTATGTTAGGAGAGAAAACAATGGAGAAAACTCTTAGACTTTACGGTGCTAAAATTGCTTTGTTCCGCAAACAAGTTTACGTTGGGAGGCAAGATATAAGTGAACAAGAAATTGCAGAAATAAAGCAACATATTATGGAGTTAAGAGAAAGGTTTTACGATTTACTTAGCGTTAGGTATGACCGTTTACTCACAGCATAACCACCAAACAAATACGCCTAAATAAAAAATACGGGAAAATATAAGGACTAGTTAGAACTTGGAAAATCAGCAGCAAATTTGGCAACCCATTCCTTAGCCGCTTCTTCACTGGTTAACTCTCTTCCTTGCTTGCTGTATATTTCACTGCGATAGTGCTCGATATGACAAACCTGTTCAACCATACGCACACTGTAACTGGTGGAACTGTCTTGAAATTTCACACCAACCTCATAATGGTCACCTTCTTCCCGGCACCAAGCAACCAGACCATCAGCACCATAGCTTGACTCATCTACGGGTATTTCAATATGAATGGGCGTTCCTTTTCGTAAAGGACATTCTGCATTAAAACAGAGCCCTCCGCGACTCACATCTTTTAAGCGTTCCTCCTTGCCATTCGATTCTTCGAGGCAATAGGTGATGGGTATATCTGAGGGATGTCGAATATAGCGGCGCATAGCACTCTGCCCTTCCAATACCGGCTTTACCCAACCAAGAAATAGAAATTTCCACGGAGTTTTCCAGCTAGCATCAGTATGATTTTTTCCTTCCATAGGGACGTACCCCTCTAAGCAGTCATTCACTATAGCCAAAGAATTGGCTAGTTACTTTTATTAATGCAAACTCTTTACCAGCATCAATTTATAGAGGGCTTAAAGAATACGTTAAACAAGCCAGTTTAATCCAATCACTGCTATCCCCCCCTCCATACTTTTAGGTATAGACCAAGAGAGAAACTTCACAACCTAAATTGCAATAAAATAAGACGAGTGAGTTCATATAAAAGACAAATGCTTTTAAAAAGGAAATTGAGTTTGAAATTTTACAATTCAAAACAATTTCCCTTGAGAGACCAATGCTTTTACCGGAGCATAAGATAGCCGGTGATATTCAGTCACTCCATATTTTTTTAGGGCTTCCATATGTTGTTTTGTTGGGTAACCCTTATGGCTAGCAAAACCATATTGAGGGTACTTTTCATCAAGGATGACCATCTCTCTGTCCCGAGTAACTTTTGCTAAAATAGAGGCGGCACTAATGCAATCGATCAAACCATCTCCTTGTACAACAGCTTCTGAAGCATAAGACCATTCGGGCAACTTGTTGCCATCAACAAAGACAAAATCTGGCTGACAGTTCAAACCTTCGACCGCTCTTTTCATTGCCAATAGACTCGCCTGCAAAATGTTAAGTTGGTCGATTTCGGCTATAGATGCTCTAGATATATAAAAGTCCACAGCACATTCTTTAATTTCAGAAAAAAGCCGATCTCGTTTCTTAGCCGTCAATTTCTTGGAATCGTTTAATCCCTCTAAGTTATACTTAGCAGGTAAGATGCAGGCTGCTGTCACCACATCTCCGGCAAGTGGGCCCCGACCAACTTCATCAACCCCCGCTTCTATTCGTTTAGTCATGCTGTTTTTGCTCTACTAAGTGCTCAATAGCATCCGCCGCTGCAATACTCGCATTTTTCCTAAGGCGTCGATGAATATGATCAAATTCTTGTGTTAATGACGCAACAGATTCTGGTGACTCCAAAAATTTTACTATTTCTCGGCTAATCGCTTCTGGCGTTACATCTTTTTGAATTAATTCAGGCACTAGATTTTTATTTGCGAGCAGGTTAGGCAAACCGATAAACTTTGACTTCACTAGTTTTGATAATAACCAATAGGAAAAGGCAGCCATCCGATAGGCTATAACCATTGGTTTTTTTAACAACAATGCTTCTAGTGTTGTGGTTCCAGAAGCCATAAGCACTACGTCCGCAGCGGCCATCAACTCATGAGAGTACCCTTTTACGATATGTAGAGAAAGGTCAGGATAGTCTCTAGCAATCTCCTGAATCTCAACTAACCGAGCTTCATTCGCTGCGGGAACAATATAATTTAATCCTTTTTGTTTCTGTGTACAGAGCCTTGCTGCATCAAAAAAACATCGACATAACTGGCTAACTTCACTACGCCTGCTTCCCGGTAATATCGCAACAATAGGCCCCACGATTGAGGCACCTATAATATCAGTAAGTTGAATCCGGGCAGCTTCAGTATCTACATTGAGAGAAATATCATCCGCTAACGGGTGACCAACGCACTCGTTAGCGATCCCATAGTCAGAGTAAATCTTTTGTTCAAAAGGAAACAGGGCAAGCATTAAGTCAATCGACTTAGCAATTCCCTTTATTCGCCCTTGTCGCCAAGCCCAAACCGAGGGGCTAACATAGTGGACACAGGGTATACCCTTTTTTCTAAGACGTTTTTCTAAAGAAAGGTTAAATTCGGGGTAGTCAATTCCAATAACAACATCTGGCGGGTTTATTGAAAAATGATTTTCCAATTGCTTTCGCACCCGAAGTAAATCAGGTAGACGTTTGAGAGGCTCAACAATACCCATAACAGAAAGGCGCTCGATAGAAACTAGCGATTTAACACCTTGGTTAAGCATCCTGTCTCCACCGATTCCTTCAAACCGACAGTTTGGATAACGCTTTTTCAATTCAGCGACTAAGCCTGCCCCCAGTAAATCACCAGAAGCCTCACCAACAACTATCCCTACTTTAGTTAGTTGAGGCATTATCGAACAATTCCGCGCTTGGAAACCCCAAGTGAGCGAATAAAAATTTTCATATATTCTTCTGCGGCTGACTCACGAGAACTCAATTCATCTAGAGCGGAACCCAATGTCAGGCTACGCCTGTATACGGTTTTAAAGGCTCGGGATAACTCGGCGATTTGCTCTTTATCAAACCCCCTACGCTTTAAGCCTTCCATATTGATACTCCGAACAGAGGCCGGCGCACCTGTCACAATAAGGTACGCAGGAATATCCTTACCTACAGCACACCCCATTCCGGTAAAACTGTGGGTGCCTATACAGCAAAATTGATGAACTAATGTATAGCCACCTAAAATAGCCCAATCATCAACAACAACATGCCCAGCAAGTGAGGCATTGTTCACCAAAATACAGTGATTTCCAATAACACTATCATGCCCCACATGCACATACGCCATAAGCAAGTTATCATCGCCGATGGTGGTTTCATAGCGATCTTGAACCGTACCACGGTGAATGGTGACTCCCTCTCGAATAACGTTGTTATTACCAATAACGAGTCGAGTAGGCTCTCCTTGGTATTTTAAATCGGGAGTATCATCTCCAACTGTGGAGAATTGATATACAGTGTTGTTCTCACCAATCTGTGTGGGGCCTTTTATAACGACATGAGAATGAATTTGGCTGCCCTTTCCTATCACTACGCTTGGCCCAATAATAGAGTAGGGGCCGACAATAACATCATCTGCAATGGAAGCAGAATCGTCAATAATGGCAGTGGGATGAATATTAGGAGACGACATTATACAACCTAAGTTCCAGCAGCAAATTTAACCCACACTTCGATCAGCGCACATAATTGTAGCGTTTGTCACTAATTCATCGTCTACGGTTGCTTTACATTCGAACTTCCAAATTCCCCGTTTAACCGAAACAATCTTCGCCCCAAAAAAAACTCGATCTCCAGGAATAACTTGACGCTTAAAACGGACGTTATCAATACCGGCAAACAAGTATATTGAACCATCATCCGGCGTTTTATCCATTGTCTTAAACCCAAGGACACCACAGGCTTGAGCCATTGCTTCAATTAGCATCACGCCTGGAAATACTGGAAAGTGAGGGAAGTGTCCCTGAAAAACCTCTTCGTTCACCGATATATTTTTATACGCAACAATAGATTCCCCCTCAATCAGCTCGACAACCCGATCTATCAATAAAAAGGGGTAGCGATGAGGAAGGTATTTTTTGACTTCAAGAATATCCATCATTGTATGTGGTGTCCCAAAAAGTAATGTAATATGTTAATTTTTTTGTTCTCGAAAGAGAATTAAGATTCTTGGTTAAGGTCGGCTAGTTGTTTTTCAAGCTTCTTGATTCGACTTGCTATTTCATCAAGTTGACTGTATCTCACCGAAATACGACGCCATTTTTTAACATCCAATAAGGGGGTTGCCGAAGCGAAATGACCACTCGATTCATTGCCTTTGGTTACAATAGTCCCTCCATGAAAGTGACTGTTGTCTGCAATGGTAATATGACCATTAATAGCAACCGCGCCTGCAACGGTACAATTCTCCCCAAGACTTGTACTTCCCGCAATACCGACACATCCAGCAATTGCGCTATTTTTGCCAATTTTGACGTTGTGCGCAATATGCACCTGATTGTCTATTATAACTCCTTCAGCGATAACTGTGTCGCCAAGAGCGCCCCTATCAATGGCTGTAGATGCACCAATCTCTACCTTATCGCCTATTACCACCTGTCCCAATTGGTGAATTTTTTTCCAACCACTCCGGCTAGGAGCAAAACCAAATCCATCTGAACCAATAACCGAGCCGCTATGAATAACAACATGACTGCCAATCATTATTCTTTCATAGATGGTGACATTAGCGTGAATTAAACAATTATCACCAATAACCGAGTTGTTCCCAACTACACTGCCCGGATACAACTCCGAGCCACGTCCAATGGAGACGTTTTCTCCAATGACGCAGTTTGCTCCAATACCTACGTCGGGTGCAATTGATGCCGATTTGGCAACAACGGCAGTTGGGTGAATACCATCAATATTTTCGCGTGGATCAAAATATACGCTCAACTGAGCATAAGCAAAATAAGGGTCTGTAACCACCAACCGATTACCAGAAAATTGTAGTGCTGCTTTTTCATTCAAGACAACACAACCCGCCGAAGTAGACGCCAAAAGATGCGCATTTTTATCTGATGACAAAAAGGTAATTGCCGTTGAACCAGCGCTCTCTATAGGCTCAATTGCACAGACTCGACAATTTGGGTCACCCTCTAGGCGCCCATCTATCAAATCTGCTAATTCAGCCAGTGTTACATTAACCATTGCGGTCACGATAAACCTTACTTGCTCTTATCAAGTGCTTTAGTCACTTTATCAGAAATATCATTCGCCTCAACCGCATGGTAAATAGATTCCGCTCGCAGAATAATACTAATGCCTTCTGATTCAATAATTTTCTTCAATTCTACACGCACTTTAGGTTGCAGCTCAGCAATAAGAGTTTTTACTACAACCGATTCTTCTGCCTGTAGTTTTTTAACCGCTAGTTGTAAATCGGCCTGAATATACTCCGCTTTTTTCTTCACTTCAGCTTGTTTTTCAGCGCTCCAAGTTAAGCCATTGGTTTCGCTGTCTTTCGCCAAAGATTGCAATTCAGCCTTTAATTTTTCAGCATTGGTCCGCAAAGCCGAAAACTCAGAGTTAGAATTTAACTCCTGAAGTTTTGACTGAGCTAACTTTGTATTTAACATTGCGCGCTGAGGATCAAACACAACAATTTTCTCTGCAAACGAAGAGCTGGCCATTAAAGCCAACGCAATCAATGCAATAATTTTAGATTTCATTTCCTAACCCCTATAATTTATATTTAAAAACCCGCGCCAAATGAAAATTGGAATCTTTCCACCCTATCTTCAACTCTATTATCACCGGCCTGAATATCTCCTTTCTCAACATAATCTATCGGTAACGCATAACTAAACGTCATAGGCCCCATCGGGGATATCCAGGTGAAACCAAGCCCGGCTGAAGAACGAAGCTCATTAAAATCAAATTCAGTACAGTTCATTTGGGTATCCCGACAATCAGTTGAAAACACATTACCCGCATCCACAAAGGCAACAAGTTGAATCGAATTTGCCGCACCTTCAAATGGAAGAGGGATAATAAGCTCTGTGCCAAACTCAAACAGCACATTTCCACCAAATGCATTATTGCGCACAATAATTGGCTTAGCAGCCAGCTTCCCTGGTTGGCAATAAGACGACACACCCTGAGATAAAAATATTGTCTCTGGGTCTTCACACAACACATAAGCCCCTGAAGCAGTAGACCCTAACGAATTTGGACCATACTCTCCGTTATCAATACGACCGTCGCCATCTTTGTCTTCCCAACTCGAATAGACCGTTGCATAGTGAACAGAAGGGCTTGCATGCGGCCCCAAACTAGACCGTTTAAAACCTCTCACCGAACCGAATCCACCCGCATAGAAATTCTCAAAAAAGGGCAACTCATCCATACCGCCATAACCATTGCCATAACCCATGGTCGTTTTAAACCGAAGGGTAAAGTCGTTAACCAGTGGCATAAATGCTTGTGCATCATATACCAATTTGTAGTATTCCAATTCACTACCGGGAACAGTCGCTTGAAGACTTATTTTTTGAGAGTTTCCTCGTGTCGCTAAAACCCCACGATTAAGCGTAAAACGCGACCAACTCAAGCCCAGCCGTGCAGTATTAAATTCATCACCATACTTATCAATAAAGCCAGGTTCGACATCCATTAACTGATTCGCTGTCAGTACATAAGTAGGCAGACTATATTCTCTATTGGCAATAGGTATAGGACTGCCCATCGAAAACTCTTCTGCAAATTCCTCTTGAATTTCTGACTGGCGAACGTAGGTGAGTACAGAATCATCAAAAATGTGCGGACTAGCTTTGATTTCCTGAGGAGCCAAAAACCCCGTTTTAATTGACTGGTTCAACCAACCAATAGACATACCTAAACGAGAGATTTCAGAAACTGGATAGCCCAAATTCATTTCTACGCCATATGAATCCGAAGTGTATTTTGTGACATTAATTTTTGAATAGTCTCGCGTACGATAAAATGCCGTAAAGCCACGACTCACCCCGTCAGGTGTATAATAGGGGTCACTGTAGGTATAGCTATAAATTGTCTGATAGGTATTTTTGTTAATACCGAAATCAACTCTTTTCCCCGTGCCTAGCCAATTATTTTGCTGCACATTGAGACCCACACCCACACCTGTAGACTGCGCGTATGTGAGGCTGGCGTTAATCGTCCCGGAAGGTTGTTCTTCAACTTGAAATTCAACATCAACTAAGTCGTCGGTTCCGGGGACAGGTTTGGTTTCAGACACTATCTCCTTAAAAAAACCTAAGCGTTCTAAACGCACTTTTGATTGCTCTATCCTAGCATTAGATGCTGAAGCACCTTCAAATTGGCGCATTTCTCTTCTAAGTACTTCATCCTTGGTCCGAGTATTTCCTTTAAATTCAATACGACGAACATAAACTCTCTTTCCTGGGTCTATAAAAAATGTTACATCTACCGAATTTTCTGCTTTCTCGTTTTTAATTGGGTTTCCTTCAACACTAGCATTGGTATAACCATTGTTACCTAGTAGGGCGGTTAGATATTCTGTTGTACTCGTCATCTTGGCTTGAGAAAAAACTTCTCCCTCTCGCAGTATGACTAATCTCCTCACTCGGCTTTCAGAAATAATAGGGTCACCTGCAATATCAATTTTCCCGACTTTATACACTTCCCCTTCCGAGATATTGAGCGTGATAAAAACAGATTTTTTATCAGGGCTTACAGATACCTGCGATGAGAGAACCTTGAAGTCCAGGTAGCCTCTATCCAAGTAATAGGATTCAAGACTTTCTAGATCCCCGGTTAACTTCTCTTTGGTATACTTGTGAGAACTACTGAAAATTTTCCACCAGTGAGACTCTTTCTGTTCAAACCCTTTCATTAAGTCTTTATCGGAAAAAATTTTATTGCCAACAATATTCAAATGTTCAATTTTTGCAGCTTTACCTTCATCAACCAATACCTCAATCTCCACCATATTATTGGCGAGGTCTTTAATTTTGGTTTCTACGGACGCGCTGTATCTTCCCTGAGAAATATATTGACGCTCTAACTCCCTGGTAATGCCTTCCAGCTTATGTTGCTGAAGAATCTCACCCTCTGACAAGCCCGCATCAAGCATAATGCCTTCGAGCTGCTCAGTTTTAATCGCCTTGTTACCATCAAAGGTAATGGATTTAATAGCCGGGTATTCTTGCAAAATAACCAGCAAAACATCTCCGTCTCGGGCAACCTGGACATTGGAAAAAAAGCCAGTGGCAAAGAGTGAGCGAATGGTATCCCTTACAACCTCTCCATCCACTCTATCCCCAGATCGAACAGGGAGAGCGGCAAAAGCGGGACTAGCAGAAACACGCTGTAACCCCTCAATGCGGATATCAGATACTTGAAATGGGGCTGCACTAACCGACAGCGAAATAGCGCACAATGCTATTAATGTTAAAAACTTTCTCATGCTCAATGAATGTAAAACCAATGAAAGATTGTTGTTTTTGTTCTGCGGAATATGCTCTACAGGAATATATCGTTATAAAAGGCGACAACCATAACACACATAATCATTGCCAAACCTAATTGATAACCAATAACTTGTAGTTTTTCAGACACTGGGTTGCCGGAAATCCACTCGACCCCCGCGTATATGATGTGCCCACCATCCAATATAGGAATGGGTAACAAGTTCAGCACACCGAGATAAATGCTGATCATCGCCAGGAGATTCATAAAGCTCCAAAAGCCACTTCTGGCAGAATCGCCCGCCACTTTAGCAATGCCTATGGGTCCACTCAAGTTTTTCATTGAAATCTGTCCCAATATCAGCTTTTTCATGGACAACAAAACAAAGCCCGAAGTTTCCCAAGTTTCAGATACACTGGCAATAAATGCTGTATAGATAGAGAAATAGTTCCTGCGAACCATAGAAGAGGGGAATATCGGCATTTGAGCCGCCACTCCCGCTCGACCAATAACCTGCCCATCCTCTGTTTTCAACGGCTTGGGCACTAAGGTCAAAGAGACCTCGTCACCTTCACGAAGAACGCCCAACAGAATTTCTTTCCCCGGTTTCGACTCTACAATATCGACCCACTGCTCCCAAGTATCAACAGCCACGCCATCTGCACTCAGTATTTCATCCTGCGAGAGTACGCCTGCTTCTTCAGCCGCGCTCCCATCAAGAACCTGCTCAATAATCTTGGAAGGGGTTGGATAATAAAAAGCCATGCCTAACCCCTCAATAGGATCAGGGTTTAGCTTATCTTTTAACCACCCCTCTAGAAAACCTCTAGAGCCGTAAGTCAAATCAGAATCGGGGTATTTGACCATAAATTCAACTGACCCAGATTCACCCAGACGATTCAATAACTGCATTCTCACCGCTCGGCGAGTTGGCGTGGGAACGCCATCCACAGCCACAATTTCTTGACCAACTTCTAGCTTTGCGTGTTCTGCAATGGAGCCGGTTTCAATTTTCCCTATTACCGGGGATAAACCAGCGGTGCCCTGGGATGCAAATAGAACCCAGTAAAGCAGCACCGCTAAAATAAAATTGGCAAGAGGTCCTGCTATAGCTATGGCTATTTTTTGTGAAGGGTGCTTAAAATTGTAAGCAAGGTGCTTTTCAGACTCATCGACGTCGCCCTCCCGAGCATCAAGCATTTTGACATACCCACCTAGAGGAATAACTGACAAAGCCCATTCGGTACCTTGACTATCCTCCCAGGTCGCAAGACGAGGACCAAAACCAATAGAAAACCTGAGTACTTTTACACCACACCTTCTCGCAACCCAGAAATGTCCGTACTCATGTACTGCTACAAGAATACAAATCATCACAAAAAAAGAAGCTATTGTTACCACTATTTCCAAAACATCAAACCCTAAAAAAATATTCTACGAACAAGGTAGAGCAGCATAACTTCAGACACCTATCTCTAGGCTACGCTCATCATTTGCTCACACTTTGTATAAATTTCTTGGCAACCAATCTTGCCCTATGATCAATGGATAGGACATCATCTAAAGTCTGAGGTTCTTCTCCATCAACACTATCTAAAACCTCGGCATTGACCGCAGCAATATCGGTAAACCGAATCACACCATTTAAAAAACTCTCTACCGCTTCTTCATTAGCAGCATTTAACGCCGCCGGGTAGGCCCCTTTTAATTTGATCGCATCAATCGCATATTTCAAACAAGGGAAACGATTGTAGTCTGGTTTTTCGAACTCCAAAGCCCCCATGGTAAAGAAGTCCAAAGACGAGACATTAGACCTCATTCTTCGAGGCCATGCCAAACTATGAGCAATAGGTGTCCGCATATCGGGGTTGCCCATCTGCGCTAAAACAGAACCATCTATATACTCTACCATCGAATGTACAATACTTTGAGGGTGGACAACGACGTCTATCTGATCAGGAGTCGCCTCAAACAACCAGCAGGCTTCAATAAATTCCAACCCTTTATTCATCATCGTTGCAGAATCAACGGAAATTTTACGCCCCATACTCCAATTTGGGTGAGCACAAGCTTGCTCAGGCGTTACATCCTTAAGATCACTGATAGGCGCTTTACGAAAAGGCCCGCCAGAACCTGTTAACAAAATTTTTCGGATTCCTGCGCCCGATAAACTCTCATACTCCAAAGGCATACACTGAAAAATGGCATTGTGCTCGCTATCAACCGGAAGCAATTCGGCATTATTGTCACGAACGGCATCGGTAAAAATTTGGCCGCTCATAACCAACGCTTCTTTATTCGCTAAGAGTACTTTTTTACCGGCACAAACTGCCGCATAAGTAGGCTTCAGGCCCGCAGCCCCTACTATAGCGGCAACAACCGTATCCACCTCACCGGCTGAACTTACGGCGTCTAGAAAATTCGAGCCGCACAATACCTCTGTAGAACACCCCTCTTGTAGAAGCACTTCCCGAAGACGTCCACTTGCAGCTTCTTCTAATAGCACTGCATATTTTGGGTGAAACTCTAAACACTGCTGGAGCAATACATTGGATTGTCTTCTAGCTGTTAGCGCATAAATATTAAAATCTTGGGAGTTAGAGCGGATAACATCTAAGGTACTTAAACCAATTGAGCCGGTAGACCCAAGTATTGTTACTGTCTGAACGGAAGCCAAATCACGATTCTCTGCTTATATTTGCCATGAAGACGCTAACAGGGCGAGAGCAAAGACTGGCACAGCAGCAACGAGGCCATCTATTCGGTCCAATACTCCACCATGCCCTGGCAGCAACTGACTACTATCTTTAACACCACTGTGCCGCTTAACCATGCTTTCAAGCAAATCTCCCACAATGGAAACCAATGCGGTTGGAACCACCAGCGCAACTAAAGGAAACCAACCTTTTCCAGAAAAGGCTAGATTAAACAAGACACCGAGTACTACCGCCATAAGCAAGCCACCCCAAACACCTTCCCAAGATTTACCGGGGCTCACTTCTGGAGCAAGCTTCTTCACACCAAAAGCCTTTCCAGAAAAGAAGGCGCCAATATCTGCACTAGCAACAAGAAATACGACAAACAATATCAACCATTCACCATTCGGTTGAGAACGAACGTAATAACAGCCAACCCATGCGGGTACAATAACTAACAGCCCCATTATCATTCGAACAATTGGGCTCCCCCAAATAATCGCACTACCTGGGTACCCCTGAATCCAAAAAAAGGAAAAAGCCCACCAGCAACAGGCGGCTACCAAAAACCACCGCATTAATTCGCCATTTGCAGTCCAATCTGTAACCCAAACAATGGCTACAGTAAGCAAGGCAGTTAGCAAAGTATACAGAACTCTGAACAATGGCAATTTTATTCCTGCAAGCCTAGACCACTCCCAAGCGCCCAAACCAAATACAACCAACGTAAAAGCAGCAAACCACTGCCAAGGTAGGTAAAAAAGAATGGACAGGAAACATACTGCCAATACCAATGCGGTAAGTACTCTTTGCTTAAGCACGCGCAGCCTCTTGTTCAACTTGATCACCTGTTTTTCCAAAGCGGCGTTGGCGATTGTAGTACTCATCCACCGCTTTATTTAAGGCTTCGGAATCAAACTCAGGCCAGAGTAAATCACTAAAATACAGTTCAGCGTAAGCCGCCTGCCACAATAAAAAATTGCTTATACGGTACTCTCCGCCAGTGCGAATCAACAAATCTAACTCTGGAAGACCAGCAGTAGAGATATGTTCAGATATGAGCGTTTCAGATATTTCATCAGGTGAAAGTTGACCAGCCTTTACCTTTTCGGCAAGGCTTTGTGCCGAGCGAACAATATCCCAACATCCACCGTAGTCCGCAGCAAGAACAAGTGTCGCATCACCCTTGCATGTGAGCGATTCAGCCTGATCTATCGCTTTACGTAAGCGCTCACTAAAGCGACTGCGATTACCAATAACCTTGAGCGCCACACCCTCTTCAGCAAGTTTTTTCGCCTCTTTTTTTAAATAGCTGTAAAACAACCCCATCAGAGCATCTACCTCTTTGGGGGGTCTACGCCAATTTTCACTACTAAAGGCAAAGAGCGTAATAACTTGAATACCTCGCTCTCGGCTCGCAGAAAGCACATCACGAATACGCTCGACCCCCGCTTTATGTCCAGCAATACCTTGTTTTCCTTCGCGCTTTGCCCAACGATTATTGCCATCCATAATCATTGCGACATGACGTAGCGGGTGCGTGGTCACATTACTCACCTCTAAACAATTGTACGTTGCAACCTATATTTCCATAAGGTCTGCTTCTTTCGCCGATAAAGCGCCGTCAGCCTCTGCAATATGTTTGTCAGTAATTTTCTGAATATCGTCTTGAAAACGCCGGTCTTCGTCTTCGGTGATTTCTTTATCTTTGAGCAGGTCTTTAACACTGGCCAAAGCATCGCGGCGAATATTGCGTATAGACACCCTGCCGGCTTCAGCTTCACTGCGCGCTTGTTTAGTGTAGTTTTTACGAGTTTCTTCCGTAAGAGAAGGCATAGGAAGTCGAATAAGCTCGCCTGAAGAAGCCGGATTCAACCCCAAATCGGACTTCATAATTGCTTTTTCAATTTCTGGTGCAAGTGCTTTTTCCCAAGGGCTAATAGACAGCGTTCTGGCATCCAATACGGAAATATTCGCAACCTGAGAAAGAGGGGTTGGATTGCCGTAATAGGATACAGATATACCATCCAAAATACTTGGGTGCGCACGACCTGTACGGATTTTATTGAAGTTATGGCCAAGAACTTCGACACTTTTTTTCATGCGGCTCTCCGCATCTTTTTTAATCTCGTTAAGCATTATATTCTCCGCAATTGACCGCTGTAACTTAATACAATTATTTACCGCTGTGAATAAGAGTTCCCTCATTTTCACCCCGGATAATATTCATCAGCGCACCTTCTTTATCACTTTTGTACACATACACGGGCATATCGTGATCATCACACAAGCAAATCGCGGTGAGATCCATAACACCAAGCTTTTTCGACAAAACCTCATCATAAGTTAGGCTGTCATATTTTTTAGCAGAGGGATCTTTCATTGGGTCTGCTGTGTAAACACCGTCCACTTTCGTTCCTTTAAGAACCACGTCCGCGCCAATTTCAATACCACGCAAACCCGCCGCCGAATCAGTTGTAAAGAAAGGGTTACCCGTTCCAGCAGTAAAAATAACAACTTCACCCGCATCTAACAAGCGCATTGCTTTGCGGCGATCATAAGGCTCGGTAATACCATTCATTGCGATTGCTGACATAGCAGTGCAAGGCTTTCCGATACGCTCTAGTGCATCGCGCATTGCCAACGCATTCATAACCGTAGCAAGCATACCCATATGGTCACCAGTAACTCGATCCATACCCGCTTTACTCAACGCAGCCCCACGATAGATATTTCCGCCACCAATAACTAATCCAACTTCCACTCCAGTATCCACTAACTCTGCCACTACTCCTGCCATTTTTACTAAAAACGCCGGGTCAATACCAAAACTAAGGCTACCCATTAGTTGCTCACCACTGAGCTTTAATAACACTCGTTTGTATTTACTATTTGGCGTATTGGACATAGGACTCTCCGTTAATGATTAATACAAAAAATCGGCGGAAGTGTAGCAGCAAAAAGGCGGGAGAGGTATCCCGCCTTTTTGTGATTATTCAACAGCTCAATGATTCCTGCTGAGTATTTATTACTTAGCAGCAGCAACTTGAGCAGCGACTTCGGCAGCAAAGTCTTCTTCTTTCTTCTCGATACCCTCTCCCACTTCGAAACGAACAAAGTTTATTACCTCTGCACCACCCTCTTTCGCCAATTGACCAACAGTAACGTCTGGGTTCTTAACAAAAGGCTGTTCGATAAGACTGTTTTCTTTCAAAAACTTTTTGATTCGGCCCGTCATCATTTTTTCAACGATTTCATCTGGCTTACCTGCCATATCAGGCTGCGCTTTAATGATATTTTTTTCAGATTGAACAGCGTCTTCTGGCATATCTTCTGGGCGTACTACCTGAGGGCTCACCGCAGCAATATGCATAGCAATATCTTTTGCCAATTCAGACTTGCCCGCAGTCAACTCAACCGCAACTGCAATTCGGTTATTTGAGTGAACATAAATACCCACAACACCAGACTCAGGCTGAATAAGAGCTACTCGACGAATACCAATATTTTCACCAATTTTCTGAACAAGCGTTTCACGAGTTGACTCAAGAGCGTCATCCACCAAATCTTTTACCGAGGTAGCTTTATCTACATAAGCCTTTTCAAGCACAGTATTAACAAACCCCAAGAAACCTTCATCACGCGCAACAAAGTCGGTTTCACTGTTAACTTCAAGCAATACTGCGTAGCTTCCATCTTCAGCTACCTTTGCCGCAACCACGCCATCCGCTGCGGTGCGATCAGCTTTTTTGGCAGCTTTCAGACCAGAGGCTTTACGTAGATTCTCAATTGCGGCTTCAATATCACCGTCGGTTTCTTTGAGTGCTTTTTTACACTCCATCATACCTAAGCTGGTACGATCACGTAGCTCTTTTACAAGAGAAGCAGAAACTGCCATCGTCAATTCCTCAAATATTTGTGTTTTTGATATTAAAAAAGGGACTAAGCCCCTTTTTTACTCTCACCAATAAGGCGAGAGTTAAGCCCCTCTAAGAAAAGCAACAAAGAGGGGCTGCACGTTTTTATTCGCCAGAAGCCGCGCCATCAACTTCTTCTACAAACTCATCTTTATTCGGTACAGGGTTTGCTGATTTAGCACCAGTAAGACAAGCATCGGCCATTGCCGTTACATATAATTTAATTGCGCGAATTGCATCGTCATTACCTGGGATAACATAGTCAATACCCGCAGGGTTGCTATTAGTATCCACAACACCGATAACAGGAATACCCAACTTGTTCGCTTCCTGAACAGCAATACGCTCATGATCCACATCAATAACAAACAGTGCATCAGGCAATCCGCCCATGTTTTTAATACCACCGATAGAAAGCTCTAGCTTTTCCATCATACGAGTGCGCATCAAAGCTTCTTTTTTCGTTAACTTTTCGAATGTGCCATCTTTGCTCTGAGCCTCAAGCTCACGGAAACGACGGATAGAAGCTCGAATAGTCTTGTAGTTAGTGAGCATTCCACCTAACCAACGGTGACTAACAAACGGCATACCCGCTCTAAGCGCCTGCTCTTTAATGGCTTTCTGAGCTGCACGCTTGGTTCCCACAAAAAGAATTTTTTTCTTTTGTGACGTTAGCTTCTTTACGAGGTCTAGGGAGTGATTGAACGCTGGCACAGTATGCTCTAGGTTCACAATATGAATTTTGTTGCGGGAACCAAAAATGTATTGAGACATCTTGGGGTTCCAATAACGAGTTTGGTGTCCAAAATGAACACCGGCTTGTAGCATTTCTTTCATGCTTACGCTTGGCATAACAATATTTCCTATCGTTTTGGGTTAGGCCTCCATATACCCCACAAACCAACCAAAGCACTGCTAACAGGCTCCGGCACCCAGGATTGTGTGTCGGTATATGTGTGACAATTTTAGTGATTCAACCAGAAAGAGACGGCACCCTATACTAGTCGGGCGCGCTTTATACCATATTTACTAGATGTTTACCAGACAAGCTGGGGGCAGACACCCCCCAACTAGCAAACCCCCCGCACTTAACAGGGACAGCCGAACGGCTATTAGGCAAAACAACAAACCAAGTTTAACTCTTAAACTAGCTTAAACTTTATTCTGCATAGGTAACCAAATGAAGGCTCGGTTCACTCCGCCCTTTAAGAGCCGCTAACATTTTCTTAGCCTCTTTATACTCACTATTTGCATCATGCAGAGCAGCAAAGCAATCTCGTCTAGACGCTCCGAGAGAAACTGAACAAAGTTTACGCATTTCTTGATACTTCTTTACAGTTGCTTTAGCTTCAACAACTTCAGTATCAACAACATTTTCACGCCCCAAATCTACCGCTAACGCCCCAGTAGACAATGAAAGTACAGAAATTAAAGCCACAACTAAACGGGTTACTGTCATCTAATTAGCCCTCGCACGGGATATATTGGTTAACCATCGCGGGGCATTGTACCTGTATACATTATACTAAGAAGGAATAACTTCTCAAAAATGCTACGGATTCACACACAAAGTCGTCCGTTTTCACATTCCTATCTCAATACTCAAGCAATATCCTAGCCTTCACAATTTGAGTTAGAATAGAAAATACGTTTAATTACCACATAGTGAGTGTCTATTTTGGCCGTAACAATCAAAACGCCCGAAGAAATTGAAAAAATGCGAGTCGCGGGAAAGCTGGCTGCACAAACTTTAGAGATGATCGAAGAGCATGTTCAAGCAGGCATCTCAACCGGCGAACTAGACCGAATATGTCACGAATACATAATTAAAGATTTAAGCGCCACACCTGCTCCGCTTAACTATAAAGGCTTCCCAAAATCAATTTGCACATCCGTTAACCATGTTGTCTGTCACGGTATTCCATCGGCCAAAAAAATATTAAAGACAGGTGACATTATTAATATTGACGTAACGGTCATTTTTGATGATTACCACGGCGATACCAGTAAAATGTACTATGTCGGGAAAGTGACGCCTCACGCCCATAGACTAGTCAAAATAACACAAGAGTGTTTATACAAAGCAATTGAGCTAGTTAAGCCTGGAATAAAACTTGGTGATATAGGCCATGTTATTCAAACCCACGCAGAAAAGAACCACTACTCTGTCGTTAGAGAATACTGCGGCCATGGTATAGGTAAGGTATTTCACGAAGACCCACAGGTTTTACATTACGGTGTTAAAAATACAGGGATGGTACTAAAAGAAGGGATGACCTTCACCATTGAGCCAATGATCAATGCAGGCAAATATCACACCAAACTTAAAGGTGATGAATGGACAGTTGAAACTAAAGACGGAAGGCTATCCGCGCAATGGGAACACACCTTAGCCGTAACAGCAACAGGTGTCGAAGTCCTCACTGCACGCACTAAAGAGTCATTTTAGTAATGCAGTTTTACGCATCCCTTCCCCAAGAAAAAGTCCCCGGCTCATTACCGGGCTTTGCCCGTCAACCATTATTTTTTAATCAGACCCAATTCAGAAAAGACCTAGCTTGTCAGCCTGCCTTTAACGTCTTCAAAGATGCCATAACCGGGGTCAATCAGCATTTATCTGATCGCTACGACCTGGGCAGCAATGTCCGGCAGCTCGTAGCCGAACGTGCAATGTTTATCGACCTTATCCTCTATTACGTTTGGCACCAATTCCAATGGGACCAAGATATTTCACTTATTGCCGTCGGCGGCTATGGGCGAGGCGAACTACACCCTTACTCAGATATAGATATACTGGTATTGCTCGCAGACGGCCTAGCCGATAAATACAATGCAAACCTAGAAAAATTCGTCACATTCTTATGGGACATTGGTTTAGATATAGGTAGCAGTGTACGCACAATGGAAGAATGCATATCCATTGCAAAAGAAGACATTACGGTTGCCACCAACGTTCTTGAGTGCAGGCGGATAGCAGGTAACGACCAATTGCGTGATCAACTGCAAATTCAAACTGACCCGCAACACATGTGGCCAGTCACGGGGTTTTTTGCCGCAAAATGGCAAGAGCAGCAAACCCGCCACGAGAAACATAACTTCACCGAATACAATTTAGAGCCTCACATTAAAAATGCCCCCGGGGGGTTGCGTGACATTCAAATGATCAACTGGGTCGCAAAACGATATTTTGCTGTTCAAACACTGACTCAACTTGAAGGCAAAGACTTTTTTACAAGCCACGAATTTGCCACCCTAAGGCAAAGCGAAGATTTTCTTTGGCAAGTCCGATATGGGTTACACCTTCTAGCAAAGCGCCCCGAAGAACGTCTTTTATTTGAATACCAACGCGAACTTGCGAAGCAGTTTGGATACGAAGATAACGATAAAGGTCTGGCCGTTGAGCAGTTTATGCATGAATACTATCGCAATGTATCCACGCTGAGCGAACTAAATGATGTTTTGCTGCAATATCTCGATGAAGCGATTCACGAGCGCCACAAACGAGAAAAATTTCGCAAAATAAACGAACGTTTTCAACTTAGAGATAATTACATTGAAGTGACACACGAAAGTGTTTTTGACGAAACCCCTAGCGCGCTATTAGAAATATTCTTGATAATGGGACGCAACCCCTCAATTTTTGGGGTTCGCGCATCCACTATTCGACTTATTCGAGAAAGGCGGTGGCTCATTGACGATAAGTTTCGAACTAATCCAGAAAACAACAAACTGTTTATTGAGCTTTTCCAATTAAAATATGGTTTGGTTTCTCAACTCACGCGAATGAAACGCTACGGCATACTGGCTCGCTACCTGCCAGAATTTGGCAAAATCATTGGCCAGATGCAGCATGATTTATTTCATCGTTATACCGTTGATGCGCACACAATTCTCGTAATCAAAAATATGCGCCGCTTTCAATACCCCGAGGAAGAAAAACAATTCCCCATTGCCGCCCATGTAATGAGGCGCCTAAGAAAACCCCAACTTCTATTTATTGCTGGCCTTTACCACGATATAGGTAAGGGTCGCGGTGGCGACCACTCGGTAATAGGTGCGCAGGAAGTCATTAATTTTTGCCAACAACACGGGCTCAACCCAAGGGAAACTAGACTGGTTTCATGGATGGTAGAAAAACACCTTCTTATGTCTTACGTCTCGCAAAAACAGGATATTTCAGACCCAGAAGTCATCCACAACTTCGCCTTAGAAATGGGCGACCAGCTACACCTTGATTATCTATATGCCTTAACCGTTGCCGATATGTGCGGCACCAACCCAGGAATTTGGAATACATGGCGTGCAAGCCTAATGCGTCAACTATATCTGGAAACCAAACGCGCTTTAAGGCGCGGATTAGAAAATACTATAGATAAACAAGAACTAATTAATGAAACACAACAATTGGCATTATCTAAATTACAAGACAAAAACATTAATAAAGAACAAGCATTAAGCCTTTGGCAATCAATGTGTGACGAATACTTTATTCGAGAGGGCCACCTAGATATCGCCTGGCAAACAGAAGCTATGGTAATGCACAGTAACTCCGCCCCTCTTATTATTATTCGGGAAACCTTAAGCCTTGCTCACGAAGGTGCAACACAAATATTTATACATTGGAAGAATGCGCAGCATGTTTTTTCTGCGGTCACAAATTCTCTCGCCAACCAAAATCTTATTATTCAAGATGCGCGAATTTATTCTTCCCACGACGGCTATACACTCGATACGTTTTTTATCTTGGACGAACACTATCAACCTATAAAAAATGATGAAATACTTCATCAAAAAATAGTTGATGCCATTCAAGAAGAACTAAAACTTACTGGCAACTACTCAACGACAATAAAACGCCGAACACCTCGTCAGTTAAAACAGTTTCCAATACCGACTACCACCAGTATTAGTAATGACATAGTGAGCGGTCATACTGTATTAGAAGTGATCAGTCCAGACCGCCCCGGCCTTCTGGCGACCATTGCTCGCATATTTATGGACTTTGATATTCAAGTTCAAAATGCCAGAATTTCAACCTTAGGCGAACGAACAGAAGACATCTTTTTTATCAGCACGTCCGACGGCGCACCTCTAAGTGAAGCACAGCTATGTACAGACCTGCAAAAAGAAGTTTGCGCTAGGCTGGACAAACAAATCGAAAAAGAATCGACCTAGAACCCTATTAAGTATGAATCCACAACTTCAAGCACTGCAACCCTATCCATTTGAAAAGCTTATTCAACTTAAAAGTGGAATTACTCCAGCCTCTAAAGAGCATATTGCACTGTCTATTGGAGAACCTAAACACGCACCGCCCGACTTTGTTTTAAATGAATTAAAAAATGAATTGGGGACTATAGCCAAATACGCGGCAACACAAGGCACTAATGAGCTTAGGCAAACCATTGCTCGCTGGCTAGAAAATAGATTTCACCTTAAGCGAGAAAGTATAAACGCGAATACTCAAGTCATTCCCGTCAATGGGACTCGTGAGGCGTTATTTTCTTTTACCCAAGCGGTGATTGATGAACGAAAAAACACTAACAGTCAAGCCAAAATCGTTATGCCAAACCCGTTTTATCAAATATACGAAGGTGCGGCAATTTTAGCGGGAGCTGAACCTGTCTTTGCTAATTGCACTGAGAACAACCATTTTCTTTCTGACCTAGACTCTATTGCCCCAGAAACCTGGAAGCAAACCCAACTCCTCTTTTTATGTACACCGGGCAACCCAACAGGCGCCGTTATTCCCACAGAGCAACTTAAAAAATTAATAAACCTAGCCGAAAAATACAATTTTATTATTGCCAGCGACGAGTGTTATTCTGAACTTTACTTTGACGAAAACTCCCCACCCCCTGGACTACTACAAGCCTGTGCCGAGATGGGCAATCACGACTATAACCGTTGCGTGGTTTTTCACAGTCTATCGAAGCGCTCAAACCTTCCGGGCCTGCGCTCCGGCTTTGTAGCAGGTGATGCCAAAATACTTAAGCCTTATTTACACTATCGAACCTATCACGGTTGTGCAATGTCGCTCTTTACACAAAAAGCGAGTATTGCAGCGTGGAAGGACGAAGGCCATGTTTTAGAAAATAGAAACCAATACCGAACAAAATTCAAAACCGTTCTTGATATTCTTGATGGCGACTTAGACGTAAACATGCCAGATGCCAGTTTTTACCTATGGCCTAAATTTGACATCCCAGGAACAGAGTTTGCGAAAAAACTATTTGCACAACAAAACATTACCGTGCTCCCAGGAAGCTTTTTGGCGAGAGATACTGCCACAGGTAACCCAGGGAACTACTATGTACGCATGGCCTTAGTCGCATCGGAAACAGAATGCATTGAGGCCGCTTATCGAATTAAAGAAACCATTGGAACACTTTAAAATTAAAAAAATATGCCAAAAAAAAATCTGCTTAAACAGGAACGTGTTGAATACATACTCACAGAGTTACAAACACGTTACCCAAACCCTCCCATCCCACTCAATCACAGAGACACATATACCTTGCTGGTGGCAGTCTTGTTATCGGCGCAATGCACTGACAAGCGGGTTAACCAAATAACACCCGCACTATGGGAGCTTGCAGATAACCCATTTGACATGGCGAAACAATCTATCGAAGCCATTAAAGCCATAATCCGCCCCTGCGGGCTCTCACCTCAAAAATCCAAAGCCATTTACACCCTATCCAATATTCTCGTGGATAAACACAATGGTATAGTGCCTGAAGACATACAGGAACTTGAAAAACTGCCCGGCGTGGGCCACAAAACGGCCAGTGTGGTTATGTCGCAAGCCTTTGGCGTACCCTCTTTTCCGGTGGACACCCATATTCACCGACTTGCCCAACGATGGGGCTTAACCAACGGCAAGAATGTCACCCAAACGGAAAAAGATCTAAAACGACTCTTCCCCAAAGAAAACTGGAACCACCTACACTTACAAATTATCTACTATGGACGCGAGCATTGCAGTGCCCGAGGGTGTGACGGCACAATCTGCCCCATTTGCACCACCTGCTACCCCAATAGAAAAACCCCAAAAATCACAAAAAAAGCGTAGAGAACTTTCACGCCACCATGAATGAATGAAGCTACAGCAAGAATTTGATATGATTCCGCCTCCTTTTTAGGCACACCTCAGATTATCAAAACCATGACAACAATATACGGCATTAAAAACTGCGATACCGTGCGAAAAGCACTCAAATGGCTCGATAGCAATGGCATAGAACACCAATTCCACGACTTTCGCGCAGACGGCTTAACCGTAAAACAGATCTCTGAATGGATAAATCAACTCGGCGCGGACAAGCTAGTCAACAAAAGAAGCACAAGCTGGAAACAGCTCACAGACACGCAAAAAAGCGACCTCGAAAAAGGAGAGGGGCTCGACACATTAGTCGCAATGCCAACCTTAATTAAGCGCCCGGTTCTGGTAACAGATAAGACAACTCACCTGGGGTTTAAGCCGGCTGAATACGAAGCCATTTTCAACTCATAATAAATTTTATTACCTAAAAGGCAATAACATGACCGACCTCTACAGCTTAGGCTTTGGTGTAGGCACACAAAATAGTAAAAACGAATGGCTAGAAGTATTTTACCCACAGCCTCTCCTTAACCCCAATAGTGACCTTGTTCATGCAGCCGCGCAAATATTGGGGTACGAGTCCGGCAACCAGGCCATCGACCTAACCAAAGATCAGATCGCCCCACTAGCCAGCGCACTTGCCGAAACAGGCGCCACAGATTTAGCAAAAATACTAACCCAATTTCAAGACAGCAACCGCCCCTTAGTTGCCGTGCTTCTGCAAACGGACGAAGCACCAAGCTCTGTGCCAGAAGCCTACCTAAAATTACAACTGCTTTCACACAGGCTTGTCAAACCACACGAAACCAACTTAAACGGCACCTTTGGCGTTTTACCTAACGTCGCTTGGACCAACGAAGGCGCCATCGACCTGGAAGAACTTCCCTCTCGCCAGCTCAAAGCACGTCTCGCCGGTAAAATGCTTTCTGTAGACTGTGTAGACAAATTCCCTAAAATGAGCCAATACGTTGTCCCTAAAGGTGTGCGTATCGCCCACACAGCTCGCGTTCGTTTGGGAGCCTATATTGGCGAAGGCACTACTGTTATGCACGAAGGCTTTGTCAACTTCAATGCCGGTACACTCGGCACAAGCATGGTCGAAGGCCGTATTTCAGCAGGCGTTGTTATTGGTGAAGGTTCTGACCTAGGCGGAGGCTGCTCCACCATGGGCACGCTTTCTGGCGGCGGCAATATTATTATTTCAGTTGGCAAAGAATGCTTACTGGGAGCTAACGCAGGTATCGGCATCCCCTTGGGTGACCGCTGTACTGTGGAATCAGGCTTATATATTACCGCCGGCACAAAAGTCGCTTTGCTGGACGACCAAAACCAACTTGTTAACAATATTAAAGCTCGGGACCTAGCGGGAAAATCCGACTTACTTTTCCGCCGCAACTCGTTAACAGGAACCGTCGAATGCAAAGCCAACAAATCCGCTATTGCCCTTAACGAAGAACTACACGCGAACAACTAATGAGCCAACTCTCCCCCACATTACAACTCTCCCCTACATTACAATTCGCCTGCGAGCTTATCTCTCGCCCTTCGGTCACCCCTGAAGACGAAGGTTGCCAAGAATTAATGATTCAACGCCTGGAAAAAATCGGTTTTAAAACGGAGAGACTTCGTTTTGATAACGTCGATAATTTCTGGGCTGTGCGGGGAGAAAACGGCCCCATACTCGCTTTCGCAGGCCATACCGACGTAGTGCCCACCGGCGACGAAAAACACTGGAACCAGCCACCATTTGAACCTGTGGTAAAAAATGACATGCTTTATGGCAGAGGCGCAGCAGATATGAAAGGCAGCTTGGCCTCAATGGTTATCGCCTGCGAAAACTTTGTTGCCAAACATCCCAACCACAAAGGCCGTATTGCATTTTTAATTACCAGCGACGAAGAAGGCATTGCCATTAACGGTACGGTGAAAATTATCGAATGGCTTGAACAGCGAAATGAAAAAATAAAATGGTGCATCGTTGGAGAACCCTCAAGTACAGCGCAAGTAGGCGACACCATTAAAAATGGCCGTCGTGGATCACTCGGTGCAGAATTAACCGTAAAAGGAACTCAAGGGCATGTGGCCTACCCACACCTAGCCAAAAACCCAATCCATGCTATTGCCCCAGTACTTGCCGAACTCTCCAATACAGTTTGGGATAAAGGCAACGACTTTTTTCCAGCAACAAGCTTCCAGGTTTCGAATTTCAACAGTGGAACCGGCGCCACCAATGTCATACCAGGAGAAGCCCATATTGTGTTTAATTTCCGTTTCTCTACCGAAGTGACAGCGGACGAACTCAAAGAACGAGTAGAGACAATACTCGACAAACACACCATAAAACGTGATTTACGCTGGAATATATCGGGACAACCCTTTCTTACCGCTCAAGGAGATTTAGTGGACGCGGCTATAAATGCAATTAAAAAAACAGCAAATATAGACACAGAATTATCTACCGCTGGTGGCACCTCCGACGGGCGCTTTATTGCTCCCACAGGCGCACAGGTATTGGAACTTGGCCCTGTTAATGCCACTATTCACCAAGTCAATGAATGTGTAAAAGCCAGTGACCTAGATAAACTCAGCAATATGTACGAACATATTTTAAATTATCTGCTTATTAACGAAACCCAAAACACCAACAGCGACCATGCTTGACCTAACGCAGCTTAACAAACAACATATTAAAAAAGCGCTGCACCTATATTACACCGCGCCTTTGCAAACAGTATTTAAACAATTTCGCAATGGCGCCATTTTTTTCGCGGTAGGGTTAATCATCATTTATTTTGCAAGCAGTAACCTTCCCCCCTCACTGAAACAAGAACTTATAACACTCTTCGGGTTAATAATGATGGGATACGGATTTGTCATAGCCATGATGGCGCAAATTCGCCTTATCATTGGGCGGATTTATCAATTCAAAATTAGAAAATAACAAACCAGAATACCTCTATTCCGGCTAACGAAAAAGCTACCCGCACTCAGTAGCCGCTAGGAAAATGCCTTAATAGTATAGATATCAAAACGTGAAGATTTACCCAAAACCTGATAGCTGGGTTTACGTGCATCTAAATAGGGCGCAATACGTGGGCGCTTAACCACAACCCGGTGCAACGCCTTACTTAAAGCAACCTCAAGTAACCTATCTGCATCCTCATCCTTGCCCACTAGCTCGTGAAATATCGCCATATCCTTTTTAACTTTTGCCGACTTAGCGCGGTCTGGAAACATAGGGTCCAAATAAACCACATCACTTTCAATATCGTTTAGTTTACCACCTAAATCACAGCTTTCCCCCACAACAAGCCTTATACGAGCAAGCACCTCTGTAAGTAAATCGTTGCCAGCCGTCATCTCGACATGCTTTTTTGCCCGGTTCAGCCCATCTTTCAACAAAAGGGATACAAGGGGTGAACGCTCCACCATCACAACCGAACAACCAAGGGACGCAAGAACAAATGCATCTCGCCCCATACCGGCTGTCAGATCCAATACCCTGGGCTTAACCCCTTTATTCAACCCAACCGCTTTTGCAATATCCTGCCCTTTACCGCCACCAAACTTTCTTCGGTGGGCCATAGCCCCACCAACAAAATCAACCGATATTATTGTTTTTGCCTTCTGAGTTAAATCTTCAATCGAATAACCGTCCATTGACAGTATCAAAATATAAGGCGTACTTGGCGGCTGCCTAGAGGACAATACTGCCACCCCCATCTGTTCAGCAACCTCATCAGCAACCGAGCGCAAACTTTTATGTTGCACGGATATAGACAGCTTCTCTGACAAGTTAAAAAAAGACATACGACACAACATACGACAAAAATAGAACCTAGGGCCTGCTAATACTTATTGACCCATCAGCAAGCATCAAATAAGCAAAGGATAACATCAAATAGTGCATTTTTAAGTGTAAGCCCTTCATTAATATTAATAAAATCGAACCTATTGCCCCTAACTCTTCACTAAAGAAAAAATAAACGTCAATAAAAACGACTCGATAAACCTTAACAAGCCGAAATCCAATTATTTAATACCCTTTCATTTGATTTAGACATAACATAGTTTATTAAGTCTGGAAAAAAACTATGAAAGTCCCCTGCTATATGACTCATTTGAGCTTCCACTAAAGGCAAATATTTATTTGCCGACTCTTTTTTTAAGACCTTATCAGACAACCGGTTATCAATTCGCCCAAAAGCCTCGGCAAGGCCATTTAAGGAATCATAATTTCTAAGATAATCAGATTCAATTAGTCTCATAACAAACGCCGCCTCCTTTTTTGGATAGACTAAAACCGCCTCTTTCGCTCGGGAATAAAATTTATCCAAATAATCATTAAAATCTACTGACGAATACTGCTCCCAATATTTGACCAACATATAGTCATAAGTAATATCCACTATCACCCCTTTCAGATACCCTTTTTTGCCCAGTCTAGACTTACTTCTTAATACAACTGGATGGCTATCGGTAAAGGCATCAATACACTTATGCATTTCAATACCCAACGCAAAATTATGACTTGCGCCGGGCCATACTTTTCCTTTAAACGGGTCTGCCAATATATTCCCAAGCTGATAGTCAATACTATCTTTGGAGAGAAATGTGTGCGCTAACCAGTTCATAATAGGATTGGCTCAATATTTGATTTAGTATTTAACTGAAAATTCATATTAACTAGATAACCGATAATAGCTCAGAAATGATAGGTCGATTTATCCAAAAGCGACAATTTCAATTGCTACTTTTGGATTCTCGCCTGTATTAATTCAATATCCAGCCGGGATAATATAGACAGTAAGACTCTCTCTGTTAACAACTTTTGAACTATTCAATAATCGAGCTTTCTTTAGCTATTTGGATGAGCTTGACCTCAATGAATTAAGAGAATTATTAAAAGACATAGCCTTATATCCAATAACCCGTAGGTCAAACACTTTCTCGTCAATTTTATCCTTCCGAAACACATCTTCTTCGTACAGATGAAGACACAAAATACGGTGAGAACCATCAGCTCTTTTTCTGGGTGAAGGCATACTCGCTCACAGGTTTCCCGCCATGACACCTAAACCAACATAGCATATCGGCTGTCATTTTTTGATTCACATACAAAAAAGTGCCTACGGGTACACACTTCATACCAGCCTCAATTGACCTATCCCCCCCCATAACTACAGACTGTTAATTTTTCACACTGAGGGAACTAAGTATGTTACCGACTCACGCAGATGCGGAGAATCGTTATAACCTATTAAGGCAAAACGCCTTGCTGGCCACCAAATTAGAACTTCAGGCACAATATCCAGGTCTTGATATTTCATTGTTTAACGAACGAGCAAGGAGCGCCTATTACGCTTGTAAATGGGAGCAAAACCCAAATCGAAAAATTGAATGGGAATGGTTCGAAGCATATAGCTCTTTTCGATTTCGCTACCCCAAACGATTTGAAGCTGCTATTTGGCACAAAAATCGACTAGCCGGCTTAGCCCTTGGACGACCCACATACAGCACAAGCGGCCTAAGAATTGATTTTGGCGAACGCGCCCCCGGCCTTGATGTTAACCTACCTGTATTTCCGGTGACTGTTACTGCCGCTTTTGTATATGCCAAAATGATAGGAGCGCAGGAAGTTCGTTGCATGAACCCTATTGATGCACGAGTAAGACGCTATTATATTAGACAAGGCTTTCGATATGTCGCAAACGGTGACTATTGCGTAGCGAGAGTAGAGTAAATAAACATGACTAAAATAACCTCGATTGATGATGAGCGCGAAAAGCGTGAACGCAATTTATCAGAACTAGAAAAAGCGAGATTATTCGCTAAGCGCTCCAAGTTTCTCAAGGGCGTGAGCGATGAAATCGAAGAACCTGATGGCATGGCATGGGGGCAACCCAATGAAGAAGGAGAATTCGTTTCCGATGACGACGAACAAAACGACAAAGAATGAGAAAGAATTAAGCGATCATCAAAAACAGCAAACACCACTTAAAGGTGAGGTTGATCCTAAGAATGCATTTTCAGCGGCTAAGATAGCCGCATCCAAATATGCGAATAAATTCAAGAATCAAAGATAACAGAGAAATATCTTTAGGCTAGACCTGGAGAAAACTTTAACCCTCTCCAGATTTGTAAGGGTTTGCTCACTATCGATTTTGATATATTGGCTCAAACTTGCTCTGGTAATCTGACTAAGTTCGAACTCGATATGACTGACAGTGTCCAGTCTGATCTAAACTCGAATCAAAGTGACCCACTGAATCCATAATTAACAGTACTTAGTAGCACGATTCAACCTACGGATTCATCGTAAAAAAACTAGGCAACTTGACAGTGTCTGTCAGATCAAGTCTGAACTACTAAAGAGCCAAAAAGCTTTTAACCTGCCGCACAAGTGAATTGGCCTCTTCTTCAGTACTGGCCTCCGCAAAGATTCTTAATAATGGCTCAGTGCCGGAGAAGCGAGCAATGACCCAGGAACCATCGGTAAAGTAAACTTTTGCACCATCCGCATAGCTTACTTTTTCAATTTCTTTAGAAAACTCTGGTAATTTTTTATCTTTGTAGATCATATCCCATAAAGATTGACGCTTATTCGCTTTGTATTTACAGTCCCCTTCGGCGGTAAAGAAGGTTCCGTATTTACCGTAAATTTCGTCCAGGATTTCGCTCAGTTTTTTGCCTGTCACACTGATAAGCTCCACTAAGAGTGAGCCGGCAAAAATACCGTCTTTACCTTTTATATGACCGCGAATGGTTAAGCCACCAGAACTTTCACCACCAATAAGCGAGTCATTCGCGTCCATACCAGCGGAGATATATTTAAAGCCTACCGGAACTTCAATACATTTTTCACCGTGGTCTTCTGCAATTTTATCCAGCAAATGCGTGGTCGCAATATTACGTACAACACTACCTTTTTGGCCTTTGTATTTTATAAGGTAGTAATAAAGTAAAACCAAAATTTCATTTGGGTGAACAAAGCGACCTTTTTCATCAATAATACCCAAGCGATCTGCGTCACCATCGGTACCAATACCAATATCATAACCGCGTTCAGGCACTAGATGGCTCAGATTATATAGTGTGTGCGCACTTGGTGAGGGTAAGCGGCCACCAAAGGTGGTGTCGTGGCGGTCATTAATAACGTCCACATCACAACGGGCAGAAATTAATACGGTTTGCAATGAAGTTTTTGCCACACCAAACATTGGGTCAAGTAAAACTCGAAGGTTGGCTTTTTTGATAGACTCAATATCCAATGCGTCGATAATAGAGTCCACGAATAGGTTAATTGGGTGAACAATTTCGATACTGCCATCTTCTATTGCTTCGTCATATTCTTTGATTTTTACTGAATCAATAGAAATTTTGGCAATTTGCTCTTCGATAATGTCGGTCATCGCTTCCGTTGCGTCTCGACCACCTTCGGTAAAGAATTTAACGCCGTTGTAGTCAGCAGGATTATGGGAAGCGGTAATACAGGCACCATAAGGTAGCTTTTGGTCTTTCACGCAGAACATAACAATAGGAGTAGGCACCGCTTTGTTAATTAATTCAACTTTAATGCCATTGCCAGCCAAGACTTCTGCCATCCAGCGGGCGGCTTTATCGGAGATAAAACGGCGATCATAACCAATCACAAAGGGCGAATCGGCTACGCCTTTATCTTTCATTAGGTTCGCAATTGCTTGAGAAACCAAGCGAACATTTTCCGCTGTAAATTCTTCGCCAATCAGCGCTCGCCAACCACCTGTACCAAACTTAATCATAACGGCCTCTTTTTACTGCCTCTTAGGCAGTTTTATAGAATTATTGATTAATAAAGGGAGCAGCCGTTTTCGACCACTCCCTTATTTTAAGAAACACATACTCAGACTAATAAAAATGAGCAAGTCAGGGCGCGCGCCCTATTTTTGGAAATTACCCCATTACAACAACAACGTCACTGACAGAACCCTCTGCTTGAGCAGGGATCGCACCATCAACGACTTCACCATTTAGAGTAACGGATTTCACTCCTTTACTGACCTTATCCGGGTTTTGAACGGTGACATTAAAGACTGCACCACGCCATTCTCTACGAACTTCAAAGCCTTCCCAATCGCTCGGCACGCACGGGTCAATGACTAATCCATCAAACGTTAACTGAATACCCAGCATCCAGTTGGTACAGGCCACGTAGGCCCAACCCGCAGAGCCGGTCAGCCACGGGTGGTTTGCACGGCCATGGTCTTGATGATCTCTACCCATGACAAATTGTGCATAGGAGTATGGCTCTGCAATACGTGTTTCAATTTGGTCATTTTGGTTGTACGGAAGAAGCGCATCGTAGAATTTCATGGCCAAGTCACCACGGCCAATTTTAGCTGCGGCGACCCATGCCCATGGGTTGGGGTGGGAGAAAATAGCGCCGTTTTCTTTTACACCAGCGTATACACGAGTAACAAAGCCGATATCATCATTTGGTGTGGCAAACGCTGGCGCATTCAAGTGCAAACCATAAGGTGAATAGAGGTATTCATCGATGGCTTGAACGGCTTTTTCAGCACGCTCACCGTCGGCACAACCAGAGAGTACCGCTAAGGTATTAGATTCCATATGAACTTTGCCTTCAGCTTGCTCGGACGTACCAATCTTTTCACCGTTTTTGGTAATACCACGAATAAACCAGTCACCATCCCATAAATGCTCGTCACAAACTTTTTTGATGCTTTGGGCTGCCGCAGAATATTTAGCCGCATCGCCTTCACGGCCTAGGAAATTGGCAGCATCAACAAATTCTTGTAGTGACCAGTAGTATAGGAAGGTGGTCATAGCAGATTCACCACCACCTAGGTTTAAGCAATCGTTCCAGTCTGCACGTAAGCCTTTACAGATACCTGTTTGCCCCACGTATTCCGCAGAGAAATCAAGCGCTTTGGTTAGATGCTCGTAGACAGTACCTTCGCCGCCGTCAGCATAGGTGACCACTTCGTCGAAAAATTCAGTTTCTCCGGTTTCCATCACGTAGCGACATATGGTTGGAATCAACCACAAGTGGTCATCGGAGCAGGTATCTTCGATACCGTGAATTTTGTCGTCGTCGCTTGGTGTAGGCACCACTGTGGGAGACTTAGAGGGGGAGACATCAGACACATCGGGATCAAACCAGTCTGGATCAAACAAGTGCAAACCATAACCCGCTTGTACCTGACCACGCAGCAAGTCAACAATACGCTTTTTAGTCATTACTGGGTGGGTATGAGGGCAGGCCATTGCGTCCTGCGCAGTATCGCGGTATCCCAAACCAGTACGGCCACCCACCTCAATAAAGGAGGCAAAACGAGACCAGACCACGCAGGTTTCTGCCTGATAGAGGGTCCAGGCGTTGATCATAGTATCCAAACCTTTGTTTGGCGAGGTGACCTGGAATTTCGAGCAACGCTGCTCCCAGTGCGCTTTGATTGCGTCAAGCGCGGCATCAACGTTTGCTAGGTCTTGATATTTTGTGCGGGCCTTAGCACCATTGCCTTTACCTAGACCCAGGATCAACGCAAAACGTACTTCTTCGCCTGGCTGTAAGGTGAATTGCTTGTGCAGAGAACCACAGTGGTTATAGCAGGTTTGCGCACTGTTAGAGCATTGACCATTTTGAACCGCTATAGGGGTGGATTCGTCATTGTACATGCCCAAGAATTTATCGCGTTGACTGTCGTAAGAATCTGGGTCAAAGGTAGAGGCAATGTAGTAGAAGCCTTCAAAATCGCTGGTATTGTAGTACAGGTCGTACTCAAGCACGCCTGTTTCGTAGGTCGTTCCCGCAGAGTACAAGCTCATTTGGTGGTTCTGATTATCAGACTGAATATGACTGTAGGAAAATTCAACGTAGGAGAAGGCGCTAATAGTGCGCGGTTTATCACTATCGTTTTTAATGCGCACGTCCCACACTTGGGCGTCTTCACCCTTAGGGATAAACAGGGTTTTTTCCGCTTTGATGCCATTGTAGTCACAGGCAAACTTTGAATAAGAGAGCCCATGCCGCACTTCGTATTTGGCTTCGTCTAAGCTTTTCGCCACCGGCTGCCAGGAGATAGACCAATAGTCACCCGTCTGATCATCACGCAGGTAAATATAGTGACCAGGACGATCCTGTGTAAAATTAGGACGAAACTTAGTAACACGGTTATATTCAGGGGAATTGTAGAAAGAGTATCCACCAGCATTATGGGAAATAACCGAAGCGAACTTTTCAGTACCAAGATAGTTCGTCCACGGGGCTGGTACGTCTGGGCGAGTAATCACGTACTCGCGGTTTTCATTATCGAAGTAACCGTATTGCATGATGGGTTCTCTTTACCTTTCAGAATTGATAATAAGGAGGGAATAAATTTTGGGCGCATTATAAAGGACACTGCCGCCCCATACCAGAGAGCTGTTACAATAGGGTTGCTAGCCGCTAACTAATATCACCTCAATTTATGCCATCTTACGTCACCCATTAAAAGCCGGTGCTTTCATTTGAAGAAGGTTTCTATTTACTGAAATAAGTAAATCCCTTCAATGCAGTTGACAAGCCCGAGGAAACCGGGATAATACCGCGTCCCAATTTGCCCCTTGTGGGCAATACTAACTGAATTCCGAGAATACATAAGACAGGAGCATCACGGTGGCAAACTCACCTCAAGCAAAGAAACGCGCTCGCCAAAATGACGCAGCTCGCCTACACAATGCTAGCCTCCGCTCCATGGTTCGCACTTATCTTAAAAAAGTGGATGCGGCGATTGAAGCAGGTGACGCAGAAGCAGCAAAAGCAGCATACGATAGCGCTGTGCCCGTTCTTGACCGCATAGCGGACAAAGGCATTTTCCATAAAAACAAAGCCGCTCGCCACAAGAGCCGTTTGAACGCAAAGATCAAAGCTTTAGCTTCCTAGGCTAATATAGATCAAGCCGTACAAACAAGTACAAACAAAGAGCCTCGCATTGCGGGGCTTTTTTCGTATCTGCTCGCAACACCTGCTCGCAACAAAAGAACCCCAAGCTTTCACTTGGGGCTCTCGATAATATATTTATATGGAAAGACTAGTCTACATAGACTGGCCCTACTCCAATCCCCCAAAGCAGCACTGTTGCAATCATTGCGGTGACCATTAATACTAGCCCCACCGTAATCACTGACGATGAATACATAAACGCCTGGTCCTTATCGATATTCATCACAATAGGCAAACCTTTGTATACCAAATAAACGGAATAGGCCCCCGCTACCATCATCACAGAAACGTTGAGCCAAATAGATGGGTAAACACTGAATATACCAACCAGGAACATAGGCGTAGCAGTAAATACAGCTAAAGCGGTTGCCTCGTAGTGACGACGCTCTTCACTACCCGCAACGCCATAGGTTTTAGCCATCCAATTTATAAATTCCCCCAAAATAAAGATACCTGCTAGCAAAGCCACATAGGTGAGCACACATAGGGAAATAGCGCTATTTGAGGAAAGTTTTACTGGATCACCCGAAGATCCAATAATCCAACCAACCTGGGTCACACCATAATATGAGGCCAAGGAGGGAATTAGGGCTAAAAACGGCACATTATTTAAAAAAACTTGCTTAAACGAACACTTGTCTTCTCGAATGGATTTCCATTCAGAACCAGGGTTGAGAAAAATGCCGAGTGTGTGTTGCAACATCGCCATAAACAGCTCCTCTTGATGACGTTATTCTTATTTTCAAACTAAGAAGATTGTATGACATCGGACTACGAGATAAACCCTTATAAAAAGCTGATTTAAGACGTTTTAATTATAATAATAAAATCAAAGAGACGATTAGGGCATAAAAGAGTATAAGAACTGGTCACTTTAACAATAACAAAAGGCACCTGTGTATTGAAGTAACAAGTGCCTGAGTTTTAACCAGAAATCTGATACGCAAGGTTACTCTTCAGCACAAGAACCCTAAACAGTAACTACTTCACAACTCTTAAAGAGGGTCGTTTTGATGAAGAGCCATCTTTGCTAAATGGAGAGCTATCTTTTGAAGGTTGCGGGGGCTCAGGGTCCGGCTGAGCCTCATGATCAAACATCATTCCTTGACCATTTTCCCTTGCATAAATCCCCATCACCGCATAACTGGGCACGTAAATATCGGTAGGGATACCGCCAAAACGAGCGTTAAACGAAATCGCCTTATTGCCAAGTTCAAGGGATTCTACCGCTCTTGGCGCTATATTCAGAACAATCTGTCCATCATTATTGACGTATTGCTGCGGCACCTCGACGCCTTCCGCCAGAGCATTTACCACGATATGTGGCGTATAGGAATTATCTACTACCCACTCATAAAGTGCGCGCACAATATATGGACGGCTGGATGTCATCGACATAAATGACTCTTAATTATGTAGTCGTTGAGCTTTTATGCAGCCGCTAAAAGAGCGGCCAACATTTTAATTTACTGAAAAATTTGAACGCATCTCATGCTCAAACTCAGTCAAGCTTTCCTGGAAGGATTCTCGACTAAATATTCTTTCCATATACTCCAGTAAAGGCATAGTTTGACGAGTACGGGGCAGCTTAATGCCAAGCGAATCCAAACGCCACAATATTGGAGCCAAACAGCAATCTACTAACGTGAACTCGTCACTCATAAAATACTGTTTTTCTGCAAAGATAGGCGCAATAGCAACCAAACTGTCTTTAAGCTCTTTCCCCGCTGCGGCAACAGTTTCTTTATTTTTACTGCTGGTAATAACTCGAACCAAAGGGCACCAGTCATTCTCAATACGGTATATAAATTGGCGGCTTTCAGCCCTAGCAACCGGGTAAACGGGGAGCAACGGCGGATGAGGAAAACGCTCATCTAAGTATTCCATCATAACACGCGTTTCATACAACGTTAGGTCACGATCAACCAACGTTGGAAGCGTACTATATGGGTTTATTTCACTAATTTCGGCGGGGACATTCGCTGAATCAGCTTCAACCAAGTCAACCGTCACGCCTTTTTCGGCAAGTACTATACGAACTCTATGGCTATAGTGGTCGCGTGGGTCCGAAAAATACGTCATTGACGAACGTTTGGTCACAATTCCCATTACGACTCCTTATTTACATCTGTTTCTACGAATTAAAATTGGAAAGAGAGGGCCTCTCAACCCTCTCAAATATCTTAGTGCACGTCTTTCCAGTATTCACGATTAAGTAACCATGTGAAGACCAACAATACACCTAGGAATAAGAATACATATACACCAATACGCGTACGCTCTAATGCGACAGGCTCAGACAGGTAAGTCAGGAAATTCACAAGATCGTGAATAGCCGCTTCAAACTCTTGCTCAGCCATCAAACCTTTAACATCACCAACCTGTAATGCCCCGCAAGAGGCCATAACTGGCTCGCTTAGTTCGTTGCGCACCACATTACCATGACTGTCTAACTGCTGGCCAGAGGCACACTCCTGCATACCCTGAAGTTCCAATAGCACATGAGGCATACCCACGTTAGGAAAGACTTTGTTATTGACACCTGTAGGACGGCTATCGTCTTGATAGAAGTTCAACAAAAAGGTATACAACCAGTCGGCAGATCGAGCGCGTGAAACCAGTGTTAAGTCTGGAGGCGTAGCGCCAAACCACTGCTTGGACTGTTTGGGGCTCATTGAGATAGTCATTAACTCACCGATTTTCTGATCAGAGAAAACGAGGTTTTCCAAAGCAGCATCATGAGGAATTCCCAAATCATCGGCTACACGCTCATAGCGAGAGAAATTTGCGGAATGACAACCCATACAATAGTTCACAAAATACTTGGCGCCACGCTGTAAGGACTCTTTATCACCAAGGTCGGCCTCGAAGTGCTCACAAGGCACTTCACCACAAGCACCGCCGCCAGAAGCAACCGCTTTAATCGGCACAAATACCAATACCAAGAATAACGCTAAGCCACCCAATACTAGCATTTTGCTCAAACCTTTCTTCTGAACACGCTCAGGTTCAGGCAAGGTTTTTTCCATACTGCTCCAAATCGGCAAACCAATAAAGTAAGCAAAGTAAATTAGTGTACAAATTTGCGCTAACGCTGTACGAGCAGGAGAGGGGGATTGAAGCCCCAAATACCCAAGAACCACAAACGCAGCAGCAAATACAATCAGTGCAATCTGACTAAAACGCCCTTTATAGCGAATAGATTTTACTGGGCTACGGTCTAGCCATGGCAAGAAGAAAAGTAAGACAAGCGAACCACCCATTGCAATCACACCCAAGAATTTAGAGGTGAACACACCACCAAGGTCAAACGTGATTGCTCGAAGAATGGCGTAGAATGGAGTGAAGTACCAAACTGGAGCAATATGCTCAGGCGTTTTCAGATTATTCGCTTCTTCGAAGTTCGCATGTTCTAAGAAGTAGCCGCTCATTTCAGGGGCAAAAAACAACGCACCACAGAATGCAAACAAGAATACAGTGATACCTACAAGGTCATGGACCGTGTAGTAAGGATGGAAGGGCACGCCATCTAGGGGGATACCATTTTCATCTTTGTTTTTCTTAATCTCAACACCATCCGGGTTATTTGAGCCTACTTCATGCAGAGCAAGAAGATGCAAGACAACTAAAGCGAGAAGAACAATTGGCAACGCCACAACGTGCAGGGCGAAGAAGCGATTCAAGGTTGCACCTGATATTAGGTAATCACCACGGATCCACTCAACCAAGGCATCCCCAACGTAGGGTATGGCACCAGCAAGGTTAACAATAACCTGAGCCCCCCAGTAAGACATTTGCCCCCAGGGAAGTACATAACCCAAGAATGCTTCACCCATTAGGACGATGTAGATAAACATACCAAAGATCCATACAAGCTCACGAGGGTTCTTGTAGGAGCCGTACATCAAACCACGGAACATATGAAGATAAACAACAATAAAGAACGCTGAGGCACCCGTGGAATGCATATAGCGAATCATCCAGCCGTAGGGAACATCACGCATGATGAACTCAACCGAAGCAAACGCTTCTTCAGCGGAAGGAATGTAGCTCATAGTCAACCAAATACCCGTCAGTAGCTGGTTAACTAAAACTAAAAGAGACAGAACACCAAAGAAATACCAGAAATTAAAGTTCTTCGGTGCGTAATATTTACCCATGTGCGTATCCCATGCACGTTGCACGGGAAGGCGGGCATCAATCCAATTCCAAAGACCTGTAAGCCAACTCGTCATGATTATGCCTCCTGATCTTCGCCAATGATGATGACATCATCACTAACGTATTTATGGGGAGGAATTTCCAAATTGATCGGAGCAGGAACTCCCGCCAATACTCGACCAGCTAGGTCAAATTTGGAACCGTGACACTTACAGAAAAAACCACCCAGCCAATCTTCACCACCTAAATCTTCCGCACCCACTTCTGGGCGGTAGGTAGGGGCGCAACCTAAGTGCGTACATAACCCTAGCAACACCACAATCTCGTCTTTAATCGAACGATTGATGTTTTTTGCATATTCTGGTTGAACCGATTTCTCAGAGCCGGGGTCGCGTAACTCACCTTCAATTTTCTTAATATTTTCCAACGCTTCTGGCGTACGACGCACAACGTATACAGGCTTGCCTCGCCATTCGACGATAACCATCTGGCCAGGCTGTAGTTTAGAAACATTTATTTCGACAGGAGCACCCGCCGCTTTGGCTTTGGCGCTTGGGTTCCAGGACCCAACAAATGGCACAGCGGCGCCCACCACACCTGCGGCACCGACTACGGACGTTAACGCAGTAAGCACTCTGCGCCGCCCTTCGTTCACACCGTCATTACTCATGACGTTTTCTCCCCTAACAACATTGAAGGTCAATAGCTTTTTTTATTGAATAGATTCACAACAACTCAATCAAACCCCGGAACCCCAGTACAAGATGAGACACAAACCATTCAAAAAATTTAGTAATTATTATAGCTGGAGACTTCCTTCCAGCTGAGTTTTATAAACCCATCCCTGATTACAGTCGGCTAATCAAGCCAACCTACCTACGAAAAAACCGACCCATGGTAATGAAATTCCCCTTTCCTGACAAGGTAAACGGCCTGCCAAAGGGAGATAGAAAAACGCCCGTAGTATTTTGCACACGGGCGCCTTGGATATTCCATAGACGGAATAATACGATTAACGTTTTGAGAATTGTGGTTTCTTACGCGCTTTACGAAGACCCACTTTCTTACGTTCAACCTCACGAGCGTCACGAGTAACGTAACCTGCCGCGCGAAGCTCCGGACGTAAACCTTCGTCATAAGCCATAAGCGCACGGGTCAAACCGTGGCGAATTGCACCCGCTTGACCAAAACTACCACCGCCTTTTACAGTGATTTTAATGTCAAACTTCTCAACGTTTTCTGTACGTTCTAGTGGTTGTCGAACGATCATTCGAGCCACTTCACGACCAAAGTACTCGTCTAATGGATGATCATTTACAGTGATAACACCCGTACCAGCTTGGATAAATACACGCGCGGTCGAAGTCTTACGGCGACCTGTGCCATAGTATTGTTCAGCCATAACCTACTTCCCCTTAGATATTCAGTTCTTGAGGTTGTTGCGCAGTGTGTGGATGATCAACACCGGCATAAACCTTGAGTTTCTTAAACATTGCACGCCCCAAAGGACCTTTCGGCAACATGCCTTTTACAGCACTTTGGATAGTACGCTCAGGAGCTTTTTCGATCAGTTTTTCAAAGCTGATTGACTTCAATCCACCAGGGTAGCCAGTATGACTGTGATATATTTTGCCAGTGGCTTTCTTGCCCGTTACGTGAACTTTCTCAGCATTGATAACAACAATATAATCGCCGGTATCTACGTGTGGAGTGTACTCTGGTTTGTGCTTACCGCGAAGACGGTGAGCAATCTCTGAGGCCATACGCCCTAGAGTCTTGCCATCTGCATCCACAACGTACCAGCCGCGCTTAACTGTTTCTGGTTTGGCACTAATAGTCTTCATGTTATTTGCCTTACGAGGTACGAGTATTAATAAATTCAAATCCGTGGAACCCATGCAGTTCCAAGCAGACTTTTACTTTTGGCCCCGCTCTTTCATTTCTGCGGATTACCAATGCTGTCAGCTCAACCAGCCCAGTAAAAGGAGCGCGGAGTCTATAGAAGTGGCGCTTAGATTTCAAGCAGTTTGACAAGATAAGCTCGAATTAATCAGGGCATATTGAACGAGACGTACATTAAACGAAACCTTAGGCTAAGTGTTCGCAAGCCAGATAATCGTGGCTTTGCATTTCCTGTATTCGACTCACAGTCCTTTGAAATTCAAACGCCAAACGCCCCCGGCCATAAAGTTGGTGGATAGGCTTTTCCGCAGACAGTATAAGCTTGACTTTACGGTCATAAAATTCATCCACCAAATAGATAAAGCGCCTCGCCTGATCATCATTAGCCGCCGCTAACTCAGGGATATTGCTTACCAGTACAGCGTGATATTCTTTGGCAAGTACGATGTAATCATTTTGCGAACGAGGCCCGCCACACACGGCCATAAAATCAAACCAAACCACATCATCAGCCTCTTTAAGGGCAACAATCTTTCGCCCTTCCACATCCAGGCCAACATCCGTTCGTATAACGGATAAATCAAGTGCAAGGCTATCAAAACAGCCGGACATAGCTTGAGCGGCCTCTCCCCCCAAAGGGGAATGGTATAGGCGAGCTTTTTTTAGAGTTCGAAGTCGATAATCGACGCCGTTATCTAAATTATATACTTCCGTATGCTGCTTAATAAGATCAATAGCAGGCAAAAAGCGCTCGCTCTGCAACCCATCTTTATACAAATTATCAGGCTCGGTATTCGATGTCGCCACCAAGGTGACCCCACAGGAAAACAGCTCATCCATTAAACCAGCCAATATCATAGCATCGGTAATATCAGAGACGAAAAACTCATCAAAACAGATAACTTTCGCTTCACCAGCAATCACTTTAGCAACGACCTTAAGCGGGTCCTTATGCCCCTTCAGCTTTCGAAGCTCCCCATGAACCCGGCGCATAAACCTATGAAAATGAGTTCTTATCTTTTGCGGAAAAGGCAGAGAATCGTAAAACACATCCATCACATAGGTTTTACCCCGACCAACGCCACCCCAAAGATACATTCCTTTTACGGGCTCAACCTTCTTTCTGCCAGAAAACCAACCGGCAATCACCGATAACAGCCCAGTTTCGCTGAGACCTTCACCATGAATTAAAATCAACTCACGGCACAAAAGGTCAAGCTGCACAACCGCAGCTCTCTGCGCCTCATCCGCCACAAAACTAGGTCGTTTAAGGTCAGATGTATATTTTGCGAGCGGCATGACTGACATTTATATAGGTTCACCTGGAAAAAAGCGTTAGATTAGGTAAAAGTAAAGGATATTTCCATCAATAACCTAGAATTTATGTATTATAGGAATAAGAAACCGTATTTTTACAGTCAAGATAAATTTTTCCATCTTAACTCTGACTGATATAGGAGGAATTTTGTGTTCTCATTCGAAACACTCATAATGTTTAGCAGCATCACATTTTGTATCGGCGGACTCGTCGGAGCAATCATTAGCCGCACCCTACTTCCACCAGATAACCAAAAAAATCTGGAGCAAAAGTTACAGTCTGCCCGAGATGAACTAGGCCGTTATCAGGAAGAAGTCACAAGCCACTTCGCTGAAACGTCACAACTGGTAAACAACCTCACACAAAGCTACAAAGAGGTCCACGGGCATTTAGCCAAAGGCGCTATACAACTAACCAACGCTGAGATAGGGCGTAAAATTCTTGCTGCTGGAGACCCGAGTATTGGCATAGAAGCCAAAGATGCACTCGAAGATGTTAACTTTGAAGTACCAAAAGACTGGGCACCCAAAACACCAGGCCAAGTAGGCACGTTAAGTGAAGAGTTTGGCCTGAACGAAGACGAAGATGAAACTAACTCAACAGGGGCACCGCATACAGAAGACAAAGGCGCAGCCTAAAATCACCCTTTATAATAATAGAAGCTAAACCTAGTGAATTATAACAGCAGGCTGTACTCATTCCTCAAGTACATTCGTTGGCCCATTACGGTTGGCCTATTGGTAGCGTTTGCCATATTGCTTTTCTTTCCACAATTATCGCCTATAAAGCAGGCACAGTTTCAACCACTTCAAACACTCTCTATCGGCAAGTTTGGACACCAGCAATTATCCTATGCGAAAGCAGTGACTAAAGCTTCTCCAGCAGTGGTCAACTTATATGCGCGAAAACAAGTTAGGCAACAAAGACACCCTCTTTTTAACGACCCCGTCTTCCGACACTTTTTTAATAACTCGGACATTCCCCAGCAAGAAAGAATGCAAGCAACCCGAGGTTCCGGCGTTATTGTTCACAAAGACGGCTACCTACTGACAAACTTCCACGTTATCAATGGTGTAAACGAAATTGTTGTTGCATTGCAAGACGGCAGAGAATCCCACGCAGAAATTATTGGCATAAATAGAGAAAACGACTTAGCCGTACTTAGAATTGCATTAGATAATCTCACCCCCATTGATATTGGAGAACCGGACGACGCCCTTGTAGGCGACGTTGTACTCGCCATTGGCAACCCATTTGGCATGGGGCAAACTGTCACCCAAGGCATCATCAGCGCCACTCGTCGCCGAGGGTTCAATATTTCCTTATTTGAAAACTTTATCCAAACCGATGCCGCAATTAACCCCGGCAATTCCGGCGGTGCGCTAATAGACACAAAAGGAAGGCTGCTGGGAATCAATACTGCAAATTTAGATGAGACCGGCAGTGCAGGCTATAGCGGTGGCATTGGCTTTGCCATTCCCGCCGACACAGCAATGAGGACATTGAACGACATCATCGAATTTGGGCGAGTTGTTCGAGGCTGGCTCGGTGTGCAAGCCAGCCCTCTTTACCCACAACTAGCCCATGCATTTAATCTCCCCTCAACGAACGGCTTAATTGTTACCGCAGTAGATATTAATAGCCCCGCAGAAAAAGCCGGGCTTTTACCTGGCGACGTCATTACCCGTATAAACTCCCAGCTTGTAGGCAGTGGCCGCTGGAGCATTCAAGAAGTGGCAGAGTCCAGGCCCGGAGAAAAAATAGAAATAGAAGTAATACGTAAAGGCGAAGTACATATTGTCACCGCCATTCTTGGCACGCGCCCAATTTCTAGCTAGGCGCCCCGCGCTCAGTTACATAAGTAAAACCTTGCAATAGAGATGAAACATGAACACTCGATACCTCGCACTCATAGCGGCCTCGCTTGTTCCTCTCGTAATTCTTGCCCTGCTAGACCCAATACCTCAGGATTTGAGTTACCACAACTTTACAGATAAAAAAGAAATACTTAGCATAAATAATTTTTGGAATGTCATTTCAAATTTGCTTTACGTATTTTTTGGTATATATGGATTATCTGAAACAAGAAAACTGACAAAAATTATCGAATTCAATTATGCCATTTTAGGCTTTGTCTTTTTTATTGGGCTAACCCTTTCGGGGCTCGGCTCAGCTTACTACCATCTATCACCCTCGAACGACACACTGGTTTGGGACAGGCTACCTATGACCTTCGCTTTCATGGCATTCTTTTCGACAATACTAACCCTTCACTTTCCGCTTCAGAAACAATGCCTAACAATACTAGCCTCCCTGATATTGATAGGAATTGCCAGCGTAATATACTGGAACGTCACTGAAAATTTAGGTAGAGGTGATCTTCGTCCTTATGCTGCCGTACAATTTCTACCCATGGTATTAATCCCCGCCATTGTCCTTCTTTTCAATACAAACCAATATCATGTTCAATATGTAGGCTGGATTATTGGTGTTTATGTGATTGCCAAAATAACGGAATATTTTGATGGAGAAATACAGAACCTAATTAGTTTTAGCGGACACAGCATCAAACACTTAACATCCGCTTTTGCAGGTATTTATTACCTGAAACTTATGCAAAGCATTCAAATTAAACCGGCTGACAAGTCCAGCGAATAAATCGATAAGTGCGAAGAAGATCACCCCGCAATAAAAAAATTTTACAAAACTCAGCGCGCCCCATACCAATAACAGAGTAAAACAAAGACTGCACATCATTTCTTTTTACAGAACAACCATCCTCTAAACGCTTAAGGTCTTTGACAGTAAAACCATAAACCCTTAAGCAAAAGCAGTAATATTGAAATTTAGCCGAATAGCTTAAAGAAGGATAACGGCTAAGCCATAGAGGCAAAATATCCCTCAATGCCTCCACCATATTATGTATTTTTTTAATAGATGGTGTGGCCAAAATGCTACCTGGCCGCTGGCGGTATTTCACCCACACATCGGCACAGTAATAGTAAGATTTCGCCCTTAAAGCCACCCTGGGGATAGAGACTATATCTTCATAATATTTGCCTACCGGAAATAAATTATCTTCATTCCAGAGCTTGCGTTTAAACACCTTAAAACACGCATGCATCTTTCCACGTCGAAAAATACCCTCAAACAGTTTTGAAGGACAGTAACTAAGCTGAGAGGCAATGCCATTAAACGTACTTATGTGCGATTCTTTACTCGCCTGCTTCTCAGATAACAATACACCCGGACGCCAGATAGAATAATCGCACAAGACCATATCAGGAGAATTTTGTTCAACAATATATTTCAGTTTTGAGACACAACCCTCAACAAGAACATCATCCGAATCAATAAACCAAATATACCGGCCTTTCGCCTCCTTCAATAAACTATTGCGTGCCGCACTCAGCCCCTTGTTCTGATCGTGTTTAAGTATTCTTACCGAACAGTCAGTCTCATAATTCATACGATTCAAAATACGCAAAGACTCATCCGTAGACTTATCATCAAGTAATAAGACTTCAACCTGACTGTCACATTGAGCTAATACTGAATGCACACACTCAGCAACATATTCCTCCACATTGTATACAGGAATTAATACACTCAACCATGGGTTATTACTCATTTATATTTCTCCTGAAGAAACTCACTCCCAATCAGGTACGTTTCTATCGTTTTCTATTCACCTATATTTTCTACATTTAATGGTCAGCATACAGCATCAATACGATATACTTTGTTACGAAAAAGTTACATCCAATAACAGACTCAACTTCTGCCCCTATTCAAAAGCAAATAGAGATGCCTACAGACAACAAAATACCGACGACCGTATCAAAGCAAACGAAAACTTTCGTCAAAAAAGATCACACTTCAAGAAAAATCAAATCAACCATCGCAACGCCGTAATTGTGTAAAAAACAATGCCACTAAACTCAAAATAAGCGTGATAAGTTTACGAAAAAAATTATCAATACCCTCCCTTATATCTAAACGATATATGTTTATTGGCATCGTTTACAACAGAGTATTTTTGTAACCAATCTCTCTATTTTCATCATTGTTTATAAGCAATAGTTTTTTCCTTTTTATGACGTATCTCGTTATCCTACAAAAACAATATCAAAGGTACACATATGAATATCAACGGCAGCAATTTCTCTAGCTCACTGACTCAAGCCAGCCAAAGTATATACAAAGCCTCCGAACGCATTGCTTCGGGTAAGCAAATCAATCGCGCCACAGATAACGCAGCCGGGCTGGCAATAAGCAATCAACTGGGAACTCAAATAAATGAATTTACCCAATCCACCCGTAATGCGAACGACAGTATCTCCATGCTGCAAACCACTAGTGCAAGCTTAAGTTCCCTTACCGAAGGCATTCAACGAATTCGAGAATTAGCCTTACAAGCAAGTAACGGCACTCTCACAAACAAAGACCGTGATATTATTAATAACGAAGCGCTGCAAATTATCCCGGAACTCAGTCACACAGTTACAACCAGCAGTTTTAACGGCAAGCCCATACTAAGTGGCAATTCAGGCTTGGAAACCCAGATCGGGCCAAACAAATCCGATTCACTCTCAGTAAACATCAACGATTTTGGTCAACTATTCACGGATCTCAATATTGAAAATCTAAATTTTTCCACAGCAGAAAGTGCGGGCGCATCGTTAAGCGTGCTTGATGAGATACAAACCCATATCAACTCAAGCTCATCAAAAGTGGGAGCTGGACTTAACCGACTAGAAACCACCATCAATACCCTTACCAGCAGCGTAATCAATGCCAAAGAGTCTCGTTCACGAATTCAAGATTCAGATATAGCAAAGGAAATATCTGAAATGACTTCGAATAAAGTTAAACAAGATGTATCCATAGCTATGCAGGTTCAAGCAAACCAACAAAGTAAATCTGTACTAAAGCTACTGGAAGGGCTATAAAAGCTAACAAACTCTAACGGCTCACCATACACAATCACCGTTTAGCGCTACTAATTGAAACACAATAAAAAAATTAATATCATCGAAGTCTTTTCTAAGCTTAAACTTTCAGACAAAATCAAGCCCCTCTTAAAAATAAGAAATGGGAAAAACAATCAACTATGGAAACCAACCAAGAAGATGCATTTAAAAAAATATGTATTCTTGCCGATAACTTTGAAAGTAACTTGCAAGCATATATATCTTCGCAATACTCCGAAACTAAAACCCGGCTCGACTTTATTGATAAAAGGTTCATCGCCCTAATGTGGAATATATATCATACATTACAGAAAACCCCGCACATAAAAAAATAATCAAGGGTGCAGAAGTAGAAAAGTACTCACTCAACAAAAAAATGAGTTAACAAAAGGGTGTGTGCAAAAGCGGGTCAGATCTCGAATTAGAAGCAATGCCATTTCCAAAAATAGACTTTAACAATACCGAATCAAGTGAAGCACATAATAAAGTAGTAAACCTCAGTAACAAAATTATTTATTTAAAAAATGAATTAAAAAAACATTAAATCCGTTAAAGAAATAAACATAAAAAAAAGGTTGATTGAAAATTATTTAACTCAAATTGAGCAAACTATATATTGATAGCTCATAATGTATAACATAGGCATTTGGAAGAGAGCCAAGGCTCCCCACCGCTATGTTCTGAATACACCTTTAGAATGAGTGAGATTGATTATATGGACAAAGCTTTTGGGCTTGAACTCTTGAGTTGGACTCGTCGTTAATTTGCCACCCTTGAATATTCTGCTCTATAAGCTCAACAAGCATCTCGATATGACGAGGAGAGTCATTCAAAGCCGGAATATACTCGAACGTTTCCCCGCCCTCGCTGAGAAAGTAGTTGCAGTTTTCCTCACTAATTTCTTCAATAGTTTCCAAACAGTCTGAAGCAAAACCTGGGCAGATGACCTGCACATGCTTAACCCCCTCTCTAGCAAGCTGCTTAAGAGTCTCCTCAGTATAGGGTTGCAACCAAGGCTCCTTGCCAAAACGAGACTGGAAGCAAGTTTGGTATTGCCCCTCTTCCAACCCAAGCTGTTCCGCCAATAAACGAGACGTTTTAAGGCATTGACAATGATAGGGGTCGCCATTGTGGAAATAGCGTAAAGGTATCCCGTGATAAGACAAAATTAATTTATCTGGCCTACCATACTGCTGCCAAAACTCACGTACCTGATTTGTGAGAGCAGAAATATAGGGAAAATAGTCGTGATACGAATTGATAAAACGAAGCTCTGGAATCCAACGACGTTTTTTGAAATCCTCCGCTAAAGCATCAAACGTGGATGCAGTTGTGCTTGCGGAGTATTGCGGATATAGCGGAAGCACCAGTATACGAGAACAATTTTGCTCTTGAAGCTTCTGCATAGCCTCTCCAACCGAGGGCCTGCCATAACGCATAGCCCATTCCACGACAAGATTATCTTCATACTGAACTGCCAACTTCTTTTGCAGATCAGATGCTTGGTTTGCAGTGTAAAGAGCCAGTGGAGAGCCCTTTTCTGTCCAGACGTGTTTGTATGCTTCTGCCGACTTTTTCGAGCGGGTATTAAGTATGATGCCATTGAGGATACACCACCACAGAAGCCTTGGGACTTCTATAACCCTCGGATCAGACAGAAACTGGCGAAGATAGAGCTTGAGAGCCTGTTTGGTCGGTGCTTCAGGCGTGCCCAGGTTAGCAATCAGAACACCTACTTTTTTAGGCGCCGAATGCTCAAATTGGGTAATGCCGGTGTATTTCACTGCCTTTTCCCTTCCGCCGATGATTGCATGGTGAATTATTGCAGGTGGGCAGCAGAGATGCCAAAGAAAAAGCCCGAGATAGCATACCTCAGGCTTTTAGAGGTGTTAATACGAGCAGTAATTACTCTTCTGTCGCTTTTTCTGTAGACTCTTCCGCAGCTTCAGGTTCAGCGGGTTTTGGCTCTGGCTTCTTAAGCAAACCTTCGTTTTGAAGGATTTCTACTTTCGCTTCACCGTTAATCCACTTGAAGTTATTGCTACGAACAGCGTGGCGCTTATCATTACGCTCAAAAATGCTGTACTCGGCTGTTTTTTTGATAAGTTTCATATGCCTTTCCTTTGTAAATTAAAAAATGGGCCGGGGTCCGGCGCGGGCATTCTAGGACCTTATTGGCGTAATTACCAGCACCAGAATAACGGAGCAATGAATTCATCGATAATATTTATCGTCAGCGCTCAACGAAATACTCCACCTCGATTTATCTTACTATTAATGGAAAGCAACCCCCTAATTTCCTCAAACTTTGCATTTATTGCCATAATAGTCACCCTACTTTGCCCCATATGGTTAATATTTCATCGGGCATGATTGAGGTTGGTTTGGGTTCACATAGTTGACGGTGTTTTCTACATATAGGATTATCTCAGTTAACAAGGCTGATTTATTGTTGTAGTCATATTCCATGGAATTAAGGTTCTTCTTGTTTCCATTTATTAAATGCCGTAAAACAACCAGACTGAATCTGATACCCTGGTTTGTGAACACTTGTTCGGCCATAGTTTGTTCGACCCAAATAGGAGCTAAATACTACAGTGCGTATTCCAATATCCTTATTATCTAAATGGCTGCCTGGCATGTTGCTTGCCTTGACCACAGCCACATCACACGCACAAACACGAGGCACAACAACCAGCCAGCAAGAAACAGAGGGCGAAACAAGGGCAAGCCTGGGACTCTCTAGCAGATGGCTGGATAATGCTAACGTCAACAGTAACGAAACACTGGAAGAGTACGAAACCACCGTAGACTTTAACCTTACCCACTCTTATGCGGCAAACTGGGTCGATTTCTCCACAGATTTTCTCCTAAACTACGTGGATTTTCAGAATGATACCTTTGAGGATCACGCAGAGCTTAATGGTGATGCAGAGCTTAACTTATTCCTTTTGCCCGAAAGACTGTCCTGGCTGAGCAGTTACAGCCGAGAGCGATCTTTAAGCTCAACATTGCTTGCTCAAACAGACGACACAGAAATAACACGAGGCGTTTTACAAACAGGACCAACATTAACCTTTCGCCTGGGTGAAACCAACGCATTGATCAGCGCCAGCTATATTCAGGTTGACATCCGTGAAGCCGAATCAAATAACGACGACGCCCCCCCTCAAGCAATAGATCCAGATACTGGCGAGGTAATAGAGAGGGAGACAAATGGCGACACAAAACGCTACAACTATTCGATAACACTACAGCGCCAAGTATCACCACTTACCACCTTTCAATTGGGCGGCACCTATTCCGACACCTTTGAAGTCGGCAGCTTAGATACGACTGGAGAAGAAATAGATCGAACTTTCACCAGCTCTAACTACCAGCTTGGCTTTACTCGAAGACTTAAACACGGTGAAGCTTCATTTTCCTGGGGTATTAACAGCGTTGAACGTGCCGATGGGGTTTCTACTGATGGAACATTTCTTGGCGCGAACATAAACATTAATTCATTGGGTGGTAATTTTTCTTTAGGTGCCACTAAAGCACTAACAGACTCATCCCTTGGGCTAAGTATTAGCACTGGATTTACAGGGCGCTTAGAAAACGGGGATACCAACTTCGGGTCATCTGATGTTGTCGACCGCGAAAGAATTGAAGTTCAGTTTGAACGAAGTTTTTTTGACGGGAATGCTCTATTCAATATTGGCAGTTCCTACGACCGAGAGAATTTTACAAGTCAACCTCTCGATACCAAACGTAATAGCGCCAATATTGGTCTTGATTATACCATTTCCGAACAGTGGGATACAGGAATGGAATTAACGTACCGAGAAACAGAGTTTCTTGACCAAACCCAATTTGGTACAGACAAGACCTATACACTCAATCTCGACACTGGCTATGAATTTACTGCAAATTTACAAGGTGCGCTAAGGTTAAGCTATGCTTCAAGAAGTAATGATAGTGCTGATGTCGGCAATGAAATTGGCCAAGTGGACCCCAGAGAATATGATCAAACATCAATCACACTTTCCGTACAATACACTCTATTTTAATGGCATGAAATAAACAATTTATTTAAGACGTATACGAATATTTGGGTGTTAAATGGCGGATAAAGCGAACTATAGGGTTTCCTTGGTTACAACGAAAGAGGAATTCAATCAACTTGCTTTCGCCTGGAAAAGTTTGGCTAAGCGCTGTCCAACGAGCACTGTATTTAATTCTTGGTCTTGGATGAAGTCTTGGATGACTCACTATTTTGAAAGCGATCATCGTTTACACGTTTTTTTGGTTTGGAAATCGGAAATACTGGTTGCGGGATTTGCGGGCTATACTTGTCGTCAAGGCTTGTTTCAAGTTCTTTACCCTGTGGGGTTTGGTGAACCAGAAGACTGTGAGGTAGCCAGCGAATACCCTGAAGTATTGGTGGCGGCTGAAGAGGATGAGAGAGCCATATGCACATTAATTCATGCACACTTTAAAGATTGGACAGTGGGTTTTCGCTACCTTTATTTTAAGAATATGCTTGCAGGAAGTTATCTCGACAGTGTCATTAATGACCTCGCAGTAGCAAAGCAAGTAAATAAAGTTGTATATGGGTTTCGTTACTTTTTAAATCTCCCAGAAAGCTCAGAAATTTTTTTTGCTGGCTTGCGCTCTAAAAACTTTCGCTACCAAATTCGTAAAGCCTATAAAACGGTAATCGACGATAACCGCTATTCCTACAGAATAGCGGAGACAATAGAAGAATTTTCCAAATTTTATGAGCAAATGAAGCAACTGCACAAAGTTAGATGGAATAAAGAGGGTAAAACAGGTGCATTTACCAGCGAAATTTTTAACCAGTTTCATTATAACTTTGCCAACACCTGTTTAAACAACGATGATGTCAAAATATACTTGCTATGCATTTCTGATGAAGGCGTACCTATAGCACTCCACTATGGGTTTCTTTTCCAGAATGTATTTTATTTTTACCAGTCTGGCGTATGCTTAGACAACAGCGGACTAACTTCTGGGGTAGCAGCACATGCACTTGCAATAGAAGACAGCATCAACAATAGCTGTATTGGTTACGACTTTATGAAAGGAAAAGCAAGCTCATACAAAGAAAAGTACGGCACACAAAAAACGAAAATGTTTGGAGCATTCTGTTTTGAAGGCAGCTTTTATAAAGCAATTTACAAAATGGAAAGAAAGATAACAAACTTGGCAATAAAAATACGGAATTAAAAAGGCTATGACAAAACGCGAATTTCTGTGTAAAACAATAGCACGAACGGGTCTCGACAAGGCAGGCTCATTGCTGAATAGGGTTATTCCATCATTAAAAATATTAGCTTACCATCGCATTCGGGATGATGATTTAAAAACTTACCGATACGATTCAGACTTAATAAGTGCAACCTCGGATCAATTTGAACAACAGGTTGCCTATTTAGCAAAGCATTATCATGTAGTTACTTTACAGGACGCCTTTACCAACCCAACCGTCAAAGGAAGAGAGAAAGTTGTCATAACTTTTGACGATGGATTTGACGACCTGTATCACAAAGCCTATCCAATCTTAAAAAAATACGGCGTTACTGCCACTATGTTTATTTCCACTGGATACATAGGTAATAATAACTATTTGTGGACAGACAAACTAGCCTTCCATTTAAAGCAAAACTTAGATAAGCATCTAAATTTATCGCCATATTTTGAGAATTATCGCATAAAAGATGACGACGGAACATGCAACACTATCCTTGGGAAAGTTTTACGAATTATGAAACAGGCTCCCGACACAGAAAGATGTGCTTTACTTGAAACAGTTTATGATCAATTACCCATTGAAGAGGGCTGCGATACAGGTAACTCGATGATCACCTGGGAGATGGTAAAAGAAATGTCTGATTACGGCATTGAGTTTGGGTCTCACACAGTTAACCATCCAATTTTGACACGCCTAGAAGGTAACCAACTTAAATATGAACTTGAGCAATCCAAAAAAACTATTGAAGAGCATACGGGTAAACCATGCGTTTCAATAGCCTACCCCGTAGGTGGTACTGAATCCTATGATATCAGAGTGAAGAAAATGGTTGAGTCATCGGGTTACCTCATTGGATGTTCGTATATTTCTGGTAAAAACCCAATTAAATCCTTAAAACCTTACGATCTGAAAAGACTTCACGTCGAACACTATACAAGCCTTGATCAATTTAAAGCACAGATAGCTTTTTCTATGCTGTGTGGATATAGTGCCAGCAGCTAAAAATTGCGTTGGAATAAGTTGTGGCATATGTAAGTTTACTGTTTTACTTAGTTTTTGTCTTGGTGCGCCCTCAAGAATTTTGGCCTCCCCTGCACGAAAAACCCGTTGTAATGCTATCGCTGGTCATTGCAGCAATCGCTATGATGGCCCAAAAAGATCGTCGGTTTGATGCCCCACAAATAAAAGTGCTATTTGGCATGATAGCCGTTATCTTCGTATCAGCCATTTGGAATGGATGGGCAGGTGGTGCTATCCCAGATGCGCAAAAGTTCTTAACCACCGCAGTCTTGCCGATGATTATCATATCCAATGGCGTCAATACTATAAGAAAACAACGCATAGCCATGATATTTATGGTGATAGCTGCGTGTATAATGGTTGACAATGGAATGGACCAAAAAGCATCAGAAGATGGCTACGGCTGGGCGGGAAGCTTTTTGATCGATGGTGGTCGAATCACTTATCTCGGCATTATCAATGACCCGAATGACCTAGGCATGTATTTGGTTATGACCTTGCCGATCACCATTTATTTGTTCAAAACAACCAGCAGCATACTGAGATATACCTACTTAGGAGCCACCGGGATGATTATATGGGGTATCTATCTCACTAACTCTCGCGGGGCACTGTTGGGTACACTATGCCTCTTAGCGTTTTGGGGCATTCTAAAATACGGGGTTAAAAAAGCCATAATCGCAGCTATTCCGGTAGGGCCTGCTGCGCTAATTATTATGTCCATGTTTCGAGCAATCGACGCAGAGGAAGAATCCGCAGAAGGTAGAATTGAAGCTTGGTATGAAGGGTTTCAAATGCTAAAAAGTAGCCCCCTATTTGGCGTGGGGTTTGGTGGTTTTACAGACAATCACTATCTTACGGCACACAACTCTTTTGTATTAGTTTTTTCTGAATTAGGTTTAATCGGATATTTTTGTTGGTTTGCTTTTTTGTTTTTAACCATGATTTGTCTGCTATCGGTATGGCACAATAAATTTGGGAAGCACATAGAATGTGATAGAAGCCAGGCAAACATGATGATTTCTCGTTGCTTTACTTACTCTATGATTGGCTATTTTGTAACCAGCTTCTTTTTAAGCCGATCCTATACACCCATTCTATATTTGTTCGCGGGAATGGCAATTGGCAGTTACTACCGAGCAACGGAAGCACCCCAAAAAGTATATGGGCGCATGGTCAAAACCAACGCCCACAAACTATTTTCTCAATACATATTATATATAGCATCAGGCTGGTTTAGCAGTTTGATACTTATTTATATTGCCACTAGGTTACTTTTATAAATTATGGCTAATTCTACAATTCGAAATACTCTTTTTTCGTCCATTAATATTTATTTAGAGTATTTTTTAGGCTTGGTAATTTCCATACTTATCGCTAGGTCCTTAGGACCGGAACTCTATGGGGTCTACAGCTATTTAATATGGCTTGCGCTGCTGTTAGTCATCTTAGCCAATGCAGGAATCAATACAGGTGCGATCAAATTTTTCTCTGAGGTACGCGCGAAAGACGAGCACTATTTACTCAAACCTCTCTATGGCTATTTTCGACGTATACAGCTTATCAAAGCAGCCGTTGTAGTTTTAGTTACTAGTTTAGTATTGTTGCTCTATCCAGAATTAATTGTCGACAAAGAATACTCCGCTCTGGCGTTTGTGGTGGTTTTCGCGGTTGTTTTAAAAAGCTACCATATGTTTAGGGTGGGCGTTTACAAAGGAATGGAACGGTTTGATTATCTTGCATTTACGGTAATGATTGTCTCCCCTGCGAACCTTGCATTGGTTTTGGTAGCACATTTCAGTCACTCGGAGCTGTCAACCTTTGTAAATATCTACTTTATAGTCAGTTTTTTTTATTGGTTAATATCTTATTACTATTCAGCTCAACTCAATAAAAATGAATTCGAGAAAGTAAAACAGAAACAATATTCAGACTTACCACTAGGCAGAATAAATCATCACTTAAAGGTTGTGAGTATTAACTCCGTTATTGGGTTTATAGTAGTGGGGCAATCTGAACTCTTCTTCCTCAAACATTTTGCTAATAATGAAGTAATAGGGTTTTTTAATATCGGCTACGTACTTGCTGGCGCAGCAATGATGCTCGTACCAGGGGTCTATAGTTCGGTTTTGTTACCGATTATTGCTCGTTCAGTTGCAGACCCGAAAGGTACGCCAGACAAGACGGTTAAGCAATCGACACGTTATATCTATATCCTATCTATATTAGTGGCGTTTCCCCTTGCAGTATTTGCTGAAGATGTGGTCACAATACTTTATGGAGACGGCTTTGATCAAGCAGCTTGGGTATTTCGAATTTTTATTTTGGTAGCGGTGATCAAAAATTTTCGAGAATCAATCAATGCCTATTTAATGAGTTCTGACCGACAATCGTTCCTCCTAAAGGTTACTCTATGGGGGTTAGTCGCTAGCTTACTCTTAGACTTTGTCCTGATTAAAGAATTTTCGCTAATAGGCGCCGTTGTGGCTTATTGTATTGTAAATATAAGCATTACCCTTTTCTTAATGATACACACCTACAACAAACTTAAAGCATGGCCAAATTGGTTTAAACTGATTAAAGCCACCTTAATCGGCGGCGCTTGTGCCTTCTTAGCTGCGGTTGTTGCCAATTCCAACAATTCCGTTCTTATGTGCATTATCGGTGGCGGGTTATACGTAGCTCTATTTATACCTTTTATTGTGATGTTTAACTGCTTTGAAGCAGAAGACTATGCCGTCATGGGTAAACTGACAAGCAGGGTTCCACTTGCGTCTAATTACCTTCAACGTAAATATCAACTGCTATCAAAACAAAAAGATTAATGTTAACGAGAACTTTTAACGAAGATTTTTCAGGCTTACAAGTGTTATTAAACCTTTTATATAACGTAAAACCCAAACACGCCAGAATTATAGCTAGTGGACATACACCAACGAAATCAAAAGAGTCTTCCGCCTCTTACTCCACTACTATCTACACTGGAAAACAGCATAGCCATAATAAAAATTGCTAGAACGACAAAACTAACAATACCAATTATTAATCTATAATTTTGTTCTCTTTGAGTTTTACCAATGATAGCGTTTTTAATAAATTTCAAATGAAAAAATAAATGCACACTCATTAAAACTAGAAATAAAATTGATATATAGAAATGAATATCACCCCATTCATGCCGCGTTAACCCCCAGACACTGGCCCAACCACTTCCAGGAGGTAAACTAAACTTGAGTAACGCGCCTGTCGAAATAAGAGCGAGTAACCCTATAAATGAAATAAGGTCCGTTAATTTAATAATGCTTGCTTTATTCATTTGTTAACCCTCTTGAACATTACCCAAACAATAATCTTTTGAATCGATTCTACTTGATATAACGTACGGCCAGACACTTGCTCTGGCTCTAACAGACGACAACCGAAGGTTTTTACTCAACGTTTTCTTATTAGAGTCACCAAATTACACGACATACATTGGTTAATAAACAAATTACCATATTAAAGGAAAATATAAATACGGCTACATTTTTTTATTGGCGAGATGACTTAAATCAAAGATCCTATCACTTTTTTATTATTGTCGAAGGTTACGAAGATATTGCCTACTTGCAAACATATTCCGTTGGTTTTAAGAAAAATTCATTAGCTATTGTTCATGCTCTTGGATTAGCTTGGGCGGTGAAAAAAGTCAATCTCTTTAGAACAGTTAAATAAATAAGATTATTGAATTTGCGGCAGATAAGCTGAAACAGGTTATTGTTGCTGAAGTATATAGTGTCGGTCAAGATCAATCACTCCTCAAGCCTATGATTGAAAATATTCGAGAAAGTTTAGGTGCAGATGTGTTTGATGATGGCGTATTGCTCACTGCCGATACAGGCCCTAGCGAAGAGAACATGAAGTATCTCTATGAGGAGAAAATTGCTAAACACAAAAAGCATCGACAGCTTACGCGCCATGATCAACGAAAGAATACGGCAAAAATACCTGCATCGGAATTTTGTTTTAATGAACAAGCGTTGAACTGTGTTTGCCCAGGTGGCTATGAAATGATGTATCACGGTGATCATTTCAATATAAACAATAAATACTATCATCGTTTTAAGTCAAGGCTTAAAAGCTACTGCGGCTGCCCACTACAATGTGTAGTGTATGATACGACCCCTAGGCGGCAGGTATCCTTTGTTGTTAAAGGAGAAGAGAATAAAAATTATTTAGATTTAATGAAGCAGAAAGTCGACAGTGAACGGGGTCGAAAAGACTATGCACGACGTATGTGGACGATTGAGCCCGTGTTTGGAAATATCACAAGCAACTCTATAGTCACTCCAAGCTAAGGGAATAAGTAAACTCACGTTGCGTGGCAAAGCTAAGTTAACGTGCCAGTGGACGATGTGCTGCATAATGCACAATATTAAGAAGCTGTGGCGATACGGAGACGTGACATCTTATGCAATATAGATCGAATAAGGGCTTGTATGCGCGTGCGCGCATTTGGGTCGATATAGGCCAAAAGAGCGATAAAATGAGCTTGTATGCAAATGTAAGGTTGATAATATTGGGTTTTATTTAAAACGAACAGAATCTAGCTGCCGGAGAATTGCTTCGTATTAAAGTTAATTATTCTACAGCTTGGTTAACAACATAATCTACATAGCAATATAAAAAGGAAAGTAATATTCAATGAAAATTATCCTCTATGCAGTATTTCTTACAGCTTTTTTTGCAAATTATTCAGTTGCTGCGCCAAAGAGATTAAAAAAAGGGATTGGTAACGTCGGCATTGTAACCTTAGCGAAAACAAGTTCTCTTTGTTACCATAAAAGTGGCTTTATGATATTTGGAAATAATACAACCGATTATGATTTTTCGCATGGATATAATAAATTTATCAATGAGTCGATTACAGTCAACTTGAACTTAAAAAATATTAATACTGTTGATATACCATCGAGCGAGATTTTTGATGAGAGAATACTTCAAATGTCGACGTATTTTTCAAAAAAATACCCAAGAAATATTTAGATAGGTTTCAACAGGTCGCGGCCAAATACGAAGTAGACGCGATTATAGTCGTGGAAGAAGGTTTTGATTCTGACCCCAAAAATAAAAATAGCTGTAAAGGGGTTATTCATGTATCTACTAATACTTACGGCATGTGGGCAAATACTAGCAATCTCCGAATTTATTCTCCTTCGGGCAAATATGCAAAAGATATAACGTCGCATACCAAAATAAATGGATCAGCATTGGCGCGCCAACCAAAGACGCTAAAAGACGCAGATATTGATAAGGTACAAATCAAAGTCGGATTTAAAATCCAAAAAAGTGTAAATCAATTGTTTCAGAACTACGAGAAAATTGATGAAAAGTGATCTCAACCCTATGCGATACTAAAATAGTATCAAGGTGATTTGAGGTTTTCGAGGCTCGTATGGAAACCGTTAACAACGGTGTCAATATTGACCTCCGTTACGGCGTTTGAAAAAAGACTCACACACTTTCACTACGGTGAATTACACCGACGTTATAGAGCTTTTACAAGATGGGAGCCGCAACGCCTAACCAGTCCGCAGACACAACCTTAAGTACCAGGCCTCTTCCCTTATTTATCCACAAGGAAACGAGGCAAAACGAAATTTTGAAGGCTTCAGTATTTAATGCGATACAAAAAGAAAAACAGACAATTTACGGCGAGAACAACCTTATTCCTCGCAACTCATTGATTTACAAGAAAAATAATTTTTAGCGAGACAAAATGACATGGACTGGCATCTTACACGACCCAAGGCAGCCCGCAGTATGAGGCATACCGAACCAATTGAGATGAAACTTGTTGATCGCCCATAAAAAAAGCCAGCTCAAAGAGCTAGCTTTTTAGAATTTGGAGCGGGAAACGAGACTCGAACTCGCGACCCCAACCTTGGCAAGGTTGTGCTCTACCAACTGAGCTATTCCCGCAATTGGCGTCCCCAAGGGGATTCGAACCCCTGTTACCGCCGTGAAAGGGCGGTGTCCTAGGCCTCTAGACGATGGGGACACTAGGCTCTGAAGCGTTTGACGTTTCAGAAGAGGGGCGCATTCTATTTAGGTGCCCGGTCTCTGTCAATACTTTTGTCAGACAAGTTGCCCTGTGAGCCCCTAGTCAAGGAATATGATCACCTATTGGCCAAATATCGTGATATGGGCTACGTCTAGGGTTTGACGGTTTGCATCTCAAGTAATGACTGACTAGCCTTTGGGTAGGCTCATTTGAATTTTTACTATGTCATCCGTAACGATTATTACTTCGATCATCATCCTTCTGGTTTTGTTGGTATGTTACGCATTTATATCTCAAACCATTAACCATAAGAGGGAACAACGGGCTAGATTGCTGGCGGCCTTGAAGTCACGTTCACGTAACTTCAGGTTTATGCTCAATGGCTTTCCCGCTGGCTTTTTATCGAAGGAGCTAACCCTTTTAGTTCACCGGAGCCTAATAGAAGTATGTGAACAGCTTTCTAAGCTAGAGCCTAATACCCCGTCCCATGTACAGGATTTGGAGCTTATCTCTAACCAGATGACAGAGGTTCAACGTCAAGCAAAGCCCGTGCAACCCATTCAGCTAGAGAGTCACCAGCAGGTCAAGGAGGTAAAGATGTGCCTAGAGGAGCTGAATCGGTTTGTATTTAATATTGAGCGACAGGGGCGCTGTAATAAACCCACGGCGGACGCTTACCGCAACCAAATCAATCAACTTGCTCTTAGGGTCACGGTCAACTCCTACGAACTCAATGGGCAGGCAGCGCGTCAGGCAAGCAAGATTAAATTGGCCTCTCACTATTTCAGCACGGCGTTAAACCTTTTGTTACGCAAGGGAAAGCCGGGGCAGTACGATAAAAAGGTAGGGGTATTAAAAGGGATTGTCGCCCAGTTGGAGCAGGAGATGGGCACAGAAGAGCTCATGTCAGATCTAGCCCCTGAGGAGGTTGCGGAACAGGCTGAAATCCAAGAGGAGTGGGACAAGTACTCTTCGGATAAAAAGTCTGACTTATGGAAAAAGAAGCAGGTTTACGATTAAACCACGCCTCCTTTAGCCCACGGAGCAGGACACTATTCGGCTAATTTCACACAGCGGCCTAGCGGATTGCTCTTTCCAGGTCATAAAGGCGTCTTGCGCGGCATAGAGGGCCTTTTGCGAGCTGGGTGCTTTGTCTATAACCTTTTCCTGTATAAGCACTGCCACGACATCTTGCGTCAGCAGAAAGGTATCCTTACCGACCATTCTGAGAAAGTAGGGGCCGGATACACCTCCTAGCTGTTTGCCTTTCTTTTTAAGTGTCAGCCACAGACCAACGAGGTCATCTTCCGGCCACTGAGTCAAAAAACGACCAAAGCCACCATGAAGCTCTTTCATTTCTCGAACAAAGTAGGCGTTTTCTCGTATAGATTTAACTTTCCCCAGGTGCCGAATAATACGTGAGTTGCCCATAAACTGCTCTATCTGTTCGTCACTGATCATAGAGCAGTAGTCGGGGTCGAAGCGGTGAAATACGTCTTCAAAATCCGGCCATTTTTTGTCCACCATCTCGTGCTTTAAACCTGCTCGAAAAACACGCCGAGACATTTCGGATAGGTAACGGTCATCGGATAGATTATTGAGTTTTCTGCTGGTCTTTGGCTTGGGCAAAGTCGCTTCCAAAGCGGAGGAGCCACCTTTATGCAAACTTGCGGTTGCATATATTTCGTCAAAGCTTCTCATATAAGTTGGCCCCTATTCTTTCTCGGATAGTTTTATTGAGGCGGAATTAACACAATATCTTAACCCTGTTGGTTGCGGTCCATCGGGAAAGACATGGCCAAGGTGACAGTTGCATTGTGCGCATACAATTTCGGTGCGGGTCATTCCGTGAGTGGTATCGCTACTTTCACCGACACATTGTTCGTTAGCGCGTTGAAAAAAGCTTGGCCAACCGGAGCCTGAGTCAAATTTTGCAGAAGACTCGAATAAATGCGTACCACAACAACGACATGTATATGCCCCCTCTGTTTTACAATCGTTATATTCACCAGAAAAGGGGGCTTCTGTACCTTTTTCACGGCATATTCGATATTCCTCGGCACTGAGTGTTTCGCGCCACAAAGCATCGTCTTTTAAGTGTTGATCTGACATAATCGCCCCTTCACCTAGAATTTTATATAGTTATGTGCATCAGTCATACTAAAGCATAATTTAAGGCAAGTTACCGAAAATGCAACCCATAAACAAATCTAAAAAGCTGGATGGAGTCTGCTACGACATTCGAGGCCCAATCCTCGAACATGCCAACCGTCTTGAGGAAGAGGGTCATAAGATCCTTAAGTTAAATATTGGTAACCCTGCCCCTTTTGGTTTTGACGCACCAGACGAAATTATTGCCGATGTGATTCTCAATATTCGCAATGCCCAGGGGTATACCGCATCAAAGGGGTTGTTCCCCGCTCGAAAGGCGATTATGCAAGAGTGCCAACGCTTGGACATTCTAGGTGTTGAAATTGATGATGTTTTTCTTGGTAACGGCGTCAGCGAACTCATTGTTATGGCAAACCAAGCGTTGCTTAACGGCGGTGACGAGGTGCTTGTCCCCTCTCCTGATTATCCGCTGTGGACAGCAGCGGTAAGTTTGGCAAGTGGCAACCCAGTTCACTATTTGTGTGATGAGCAGTCGGACTGGTTCCCGGATATAGCTGATATTAAGAGTAAAATTACCAACAAAACCCGTGCAATCGTTATTATTAATCCTAATAACCCAACGGGTGCGGTATACAGTAAAGAAATTCTTCTTGAATTAGTTCAGGTAGCACGCGATAACGATTTGGTCATTTTTGCGGACGAGATTTACAGCAAAATTATTTATGATGACGCCGAGTTTGTTCCATTGGGACAGTTAGCGAAGGATGTTGTCTGTGTCACCTTTAATGGTTTATCAAAGTCGTATAGGTTAGCTGGCTTTCGTTCTGGCTGGATGATCTTTAGTGGCGCCAAGCACCTTGCCGAAGAGTTTATGAAAGGTATTGAGATGCTTGCCTCTATGCGTTTATGCGCAAATGCGCCCGCTATGTATGCGGTGCAAACGGCTCTCGGCGGCTACCAAAGTATTAATGAACTTATTCTCCCTGGCGGGCGTTTGAAGGAGCAGAGGGATACGGCCTGTGAAGAAATAAATAAAATTCCAGGAATAAGCTGCGTCAAACCTAAGGGGGCAATTTATTTATTTCCCAAGATCGATACGGACATGTATAAATTCGATGATGATCAGCAGTTGATTCTTGATTTTTTAATTAAGGAGAAAATACTTCTTGTGCAGGGTACAGCATTTAATTGGCCAACTGCGGACCATTTCCGTATTGTATTTTTACCTCGTGCCGAAGATATTCGCCACGCGGTTCAACGCCTTGGCCATTTTCTACAACAGTATAAGGTGTAGGGTTGTCCGTTGAGTCGTATTCTAAACGAGTTACATATAGAAGATTTTTGTAAAGATACGGCAAAAATTTTGTTGTTTTTGTATAAAAACTTTCCACAAAAAACAACGCTTTATGTGGAGGATATATGTGGCCCGGATACACCGGATGAGTTTGGCCTACATAGCCCAAGACATAGCGCTTGCCTGGGCACAATGCTCTGGCTCGCGCAAAATGAGTATGTGTCTTTTTCCCAAACAGTGCGGCAAGAGGCGATAGAGGAGGCAGTATTAAGCCACAAGGCTTTTGTTTCTCTCTCTTCGACATCTCTGCTTATTGCAGATAATTCGCTGCAAGATGAGGCTAATTTTTCTTCGCAAGCAGCGGAGATACAGTATATTTTAAAGGAAAAGTCTTCCGCAACATTACGCTCGGCTATTCTTAAGTTTATTACGCAAAATTAACCTAGCTTCTTCGATATACAACCATTTTTAATGCGTGGTGTATATCGATATCAGGGAAGTCACTACTTGGGTCGAGTACTTTTTCACAGACAAACTCTGGGCAGTGTTCTGCTATTTCATACCGAAATTCTGTGCAAGATACTTCAGGTGCATTAAGGCACGCGAGAAAATAGCCGCCTTCTGCAACTAAGCTGTTCATTTTTGTCAAGACTTTTTTATAGTCTTTGCTGGCAATAAAGCTTCCTTTCTGAAAGCTGGGCGGGTCAATAATGACTATATCATAGGGGCCTAGTTTTTTTAGCTTGCCCCAAGATTTTAAAATATCGTGACCAAGAAATGTATTTTTTTTAATGTCCAGTCCATTAATAGTGTGGTTCTCTCTGCCAACGGAGAGTGAGCGTTTGCTCAAATCGATATTCACGACCGAATCTGCCCCAGCGGCATTGGCCACAACGGAAAAAGTACAGGTATAGGAAAATAGGTTTAGCACTCGCTTTCTTTGAACGTTTTCTTCCAGCCAGGCTCTTGCGGGTTCAATATCAAGAAAAAACCCTAGGTTCTGTTGTTTAAATGATAATAAAAAACGCAGCCCCGATCGTAGGGCATAGGCGACATGCGGGAAGTCGCCCATCCAAAGTTCTATGGGTGCCATGGGTTGGTAACGACGCTGGACCATTATTGCATCCAGTTTCAACGCCTGCGCATAGGTTAACAGTTGTTTTTTTAGTTCGTATTCAAAACCAAAACTTTCACTGAGGTTAGACGTAAACTCTTCTGTGGGGGCTTTAAAAAAGGTGACGACAATAAAGCCTTCGAAAGAGTCAATGCTGCACCAGTCTAAGTGTTGATAGGTTTTTCCTCGCCCATGAAATATCCGCCGACTATCTTGGCCTGTTTGATAGTTTTTACTAAATTCATCTAAGTTGTTTTGAATGAGCTTAAACGCATTACTTAAATCGGTCACTTATCGCCTCAGTTTACGATGTTTAATCGTATTAGAAAATAGAATATATTAAAAATACATATATTAAGGGAGTATTATTCAAATGTGGCTATGCAGTCTACTCGATATAGACATTGCTCATTATACCCTGAAATAACAGGAATAAGCCCTCTCCAGGCTTTATCCAACTCGTCTGATCCCGAGTCCATTAATAGGGGGCGACCATTGAGTTCGTTTAATTTTTTTCGGGTTACAACAGGCCATAGGTTTTCTCTACCAATGGTTTTCAGTATCTTTATTGTAAGCTGCTGATTGCCTCGACCAATTAAATGCCCCTGCCCTCCTATGGCGGTAATAATAAGTTTTACCGGGCCATTATATTGTTGAATAAAAGATTCTAGTTCCGCTCCATTGACATCTGCTGCGGTCAGTTCTCCATTGGAGATAATATCCACCCCCAATAATGTTCCCTTTATTCCTATGTCGTTTAGAATAGCGTGTGTTGTCGAACCTGGACCAAAAATAAATACACCATTTTCTGTTTCATCTATTCGATTTTTTATTTCGCTGGCAATATCCAATAATGAGAGTTCGTCTTCTTCACCCCCTCCTTGTTTGACCTGCTGAACAAAGACGTTATCTTCTGGCACTAAGATGTCACCAAAATAACGGCTTTTAACTAGCCCCTTATCCAAAGCGGATTCATCAATATCTCGAACTTCTCGTTCAACGAGTGAAACTGGCTGACCATGCAAGATATTTTTTATTAACTCTGCGCCAGCAATAGGGTTCACTGCGTAGACACCTGAATGCATTTTTACACCGGCGGGTATACCTAATGCAGGGAGCGTATTATTGTTGGTTTGTTTTAATACGGAACAGACATCTCTAGCGGTTCCGTCTCCACCCATAAAAATTAATAGGTCAATGTTTTTCGCCAGCAGGCTACGTACCACTTTTTTCGTATCTTCTGCGGTGGAGTCTTCAGTTATAGAATATTCTAATAGCTCTATGTTGAAAGATAGGTCTTGCAATACGGAGGACCCCATAGCCCCACGGGCTGTAACCCACTCGATGGCGCCAGAGTATTTTGCTAGCGCGGTAAGAAATTGTTTTGCCCTTGCGGGACATGTAAGAGGCAACTTGCCTTCTTTTGCTCGCTGTTGAATATTTTTTGCATCACTTCCTTTAAATGCAGAAGGCCCTCCTATGCCAGCATAGGGGTTTAATACCATGCCTAGCCGCAAAGGACGATTTGATGGGCAATTCATTTGGTCATTCATATTAAATAATTGAAAACCCTGCCGCCGCCATAAGTTTACTTTGCTCGGTATTGCTTGGTGAAACAGTATAATGGGAAAATTCTCTGCGCTTTGGGTAGGTTTTTCTTAGTCTATCAAAAATAGCTGGCAGTTCTTTGGCGTTATTTTTTAAGCGCTTATCGTCTTCTGCAATATCATAGGTTTTTAGTATTGCAGACAAAACATTCTGTTCAATTAATTTGATGTTGTCGCCAAAGGCTTTCGCTTTAATGTTTGCAAGAATAGAATTACTCTCTTGGTTTGGAATATTTAGGAATCGACAAAGTGCATGGTAAATCATAAAAGAGCCATTGACTCTGCCTTCGTAGCTGTATCCCGCAATATGCGGGGTGGCGAAGGTTAAGGCGTCCAGCAGTTCTAAGTTGATATTGGGTTCGTCCTGCCATACATCAAGTATGGCGGAAAAAGAATCGTTTTTCCCTAGACGGTTCAGTAGCGCATTATTATCGATAACATTTCCGCGACCAGCATTTAAGATAAGTGCCGTTGATTTTAATTTTCCTAAAACTTCAGCATCAAACATTTTAAAGGTCGGGTGAGGTCCTGTACGTATTAGGGGTGTATGAACACAGATCACATCGGCGTTATAAACGGCATTGAAGTCGGCAATATCGGACAACTCTGTTTGTGACTTAAATGGGTCAATACAATAACATTGAATGCCCATTCCATTAAGCGCGTTATAGATACGCCCTCCCACATTTCCACAGCCTACAATGGCAACTCGATTTTCTGTATTGAGTCGTTCTGTTTTTGCCATAGCGCCCAATACATATTGCACAACACCATGGGCGTTGCATCCGGGTGCGCTAGAGTAGCTGATATTGTTTTCTTGCAAATAGTTTTTATCTAGGTGGTCGGTTCCGATTGTACAGGTACCGACAAATTTCACCTTGGACCCCGCAAGAATGGCCTGGTTAACATTGGTAACGGATCTCACTAATAAAATATCTGCATCGGCGATATTATCATTGGACATTGTTCGACCATGAAAAAGCCTAACTTCCCCTAAGTGTGAGAAAAGTTCACAAGCAAAAGGGATATTTTCATCCGCAGCAATTATCATGTTTAATACTCTCCGCTTGCTCAGCCAGCAATATGACCAAGCGTTTTTTCTAAGTTCAAATTTAATCCCAGGTATTTTGCATACTCTTGTACAGCAGACAAATTCACCTTTGATCTAGCAATTTTGTACCGCCGCCCTAAGTCGGCAGTTCGGTTAATGGTTGTTAACCGCAGGGCCATATCCACTTGCTCTTTATATTCGTCTATTTTTTCAGCTAGGCGTTTTGCACTGCGTATTTTAGTGTTAACAATAGCATTGGGGTTATTGCGTATTTTAGACCAGCAACCAAAGGTATTAAGCAATTGCGCGGCTGTTTTAGGACCAATGCCGGGCACGCCAGGTATATCATCACTTGTATCGCCGACAATAGCCAAAAAGTCTGCCAGTTGATTTGGCTTGACACCAAATTTTTCCACTATGCTATTGAAATCGATTTTTTCCCCGTCGGGGTAATCCCACAATTCAGCGTATTTTTTTTCGATTAATTGCCCCAGGTCTTTATCACGAGATAGGATGGTATAAGGTATTTTCTTAGCGGAGCATCTTGCCGAGATTGTGCCGAGTAAGTCGTCTGCTTCGTCTGTATTGGAAGCGTAGGTGGCAATGCCCATAAGTTCTGTCATTTGTTTACAGGCTTCAAGCTGAAATATCAGTTCGTCGTCGGCTGGTGCCCGGCTAATTTTGTAATCGGGAAAGATGTCATTGCGAAAACATGACCCTAAACTTTCGTCAAAGCAGGCGGCTGTATAGGTGGGGGTTTCATTGGCTAAGAATTTAGCCAACCAATTGACATAGCCTCTCACGGCAAATGTTGAGTAGCCGTCTTCACTTTGCCAATAGTCTGGCAAGGAAAAATAATATCGAAAAATAAAAATCGAGGCGTCGATCAAATAAGCTCTCTGTGTATTTTTTAGAGCATTCATTATCTAGTCAATTTCACTCAGGCTGTATTTTTCAAAGTCTAATGGAGAGGGTTGCTGATAAAAATCAGCTAAAGTTTCTGAAAATTTCCCGGCTCGGCTCGATAAACCCGATATGCAGTATGCCCCTACCTGTTCGTATACTGCGCGTCGAAAATTGTGGCTCACACCTAGCTCACTATTTAAGTTATCTGCGCTCAGATGAAATTTATGACCACAAGATTTAGCAAATACCCATTCCATCGCTTGAGGTTTGACTTCAACCTGTTCAAATAGCGACTGCTCTTTTTTTGTTCTTCCATCGGGAGCATACCAGTACCCATAATCCATTTTTTGTCTTCGAGGTTCACCGGCAATGCACCAATGCGCAATTTCGTGCAGCGCACTGGAAAAATAATCGTGTGTAAAAATAACTTCCGCAGGTGTACTTTTATTCTCCGGGGTATATAGGGGCTCGTCACTTCCCCCAATAAGTTGAGTATTATATTGTTCTAAAAATATACAATTGAATAACGAAATTAACTGATCAGAGTCGAATACGTTAACTTTTTGAACTTGTTCTTTCATTAATTGTTCTAAACTTAAAGTAAGGTACGGTACAAACAGCTTGATATTGTTAATACTGGCTTCAAACCAAAAACACGATAAGGAGGCACACTTATAACTTTTGCAACTAGGTATTGTGTTCTAGCTTAAGTACATATACTGTATGTAGTGATTGTTTATCAATCTATTTTTTGTCTTTCAGCATTAATCAAATACTGAGGACCTTAACCGGAGGTGGTATTATGAAGACCTCAACTGATGGTCACAATACGGATAATGTGATTGATCTTTTTTCGGGAAAGCCTTTCTCTTCTCTTAATGACTCTCGCATTATACGTCTCGCACCAGAACTCGACGGCCTTGAAATGCTTTACTCCAACGAAGCAAGTGGAGATAAATATTTCAGTCTGAAGGTTTTATGCTGGGCGTTGAAGGCAAATGGAGAAATAATGGGTTTAGTACCTTGGCTCGACGATATTGTTGCATGTCCAGATATTGAAGACCCGCTAAACGGAAATTGGGAGGGCTACTATGACCCGGGTATTGATGAGGTGTTCTTTGAACCCCCAATACACAAGGTGGTAGAACTCGAAACCGCTGCGGAATATTACGATTACCTGTGCGAGCAACCACAGGATGTCATCCAAGAGATTCCAGATACTATCGGCACCCACGCAGTACTTGCAGATAAGAACTTCAAACAACTTATGTTACAAGAAGTTGTGAGCTGGCGTCTGCATAACGATGGTGTAGTATGCGGCATGATAATCGATGAAGATAAAGTGGAAAGTACCCCCGTACTGGCAGGCGATAGCTGTTTATATCCTGCACAGGCACGCGAAAAGTTCCGCTATTTCTTCCAGCACCATATTGCCAATAAAATTAAGTCCGAAGACCCTGAGGCGTTAGCAGCCATCTCGCTGCTTGTCGAAGAGTCCTAAGAATTTACTCGGCCCAGCAAAAGCCGGAGTAACAGTAAGGACTAGGCATTGAGCAGCGAGATGCCGCCTAGCCACAGGTTTGTATCCCTCGGTATTTAGTGATCCATTCTAAGTACCCGGCTTAACTCCCCCTTAAAAAATCTATTTCTTTTGAATAAAATAAACAAACAGCTCATCTTGAGTATGCTTGTCTAAAAGTTCGTGCCCCAAAAACTGACAAAACTTGGGGATATCTCGCTCAGTAGAAGGGTCGGTAGCGACGAGTTTAATCACGTTACCAATTTCGGCATCACGAACAGCATTATGCAGCAGCATCACCGGCTCAGGACAAATTAAACCAGATGTATCAAGCATTATTTCAATAGGATTGGTCATTGATAACTCAACAAAATTTAGAACTTTTAACTTTCTCGCAACTCAAAGCTCGCAACTCAAAGATGCGAAGCAGATATGACTAGTTTATATTAGTAAAAAGACGGACAATAATAACAAACTTCAATGGCTGTGAGCTATTGAAGGAAATACCAAGAGACAAAGTCAGGAGAAAATAGCTTTATGATCCACGTTCTCATCGAACGCCATATTGTTGATGGAATGCTATCAACATATGAAGAAAGTACTCGTTCAGCGTTGCAAACAACCTACATTGTTCCTGGATTTATTTCCGGCGAAACATTTTTTGATGCCAACGATGCCCACCACCGATTCGTTTTATGTAAGTGGAACACCGTCAACGACTGGAATAATTGGGTAACAAGCGAGAAGCGTAAAAAAGTTTTGGATATGATCCGCCCAACACTAAAACAAGGTGAAAAGGTCACGGTACTCAATAATTCATACATACATCAGAGCACATAGTTATATAAGAAACCTAGGCGCTAGATAAACGCTTTCGATATTGACGCGGCCTGCTTTATTTCTTCGGACTGCGTCAACCTAAATTTCACCAATGGCATAAAGCCGCAACCCGCAACATTAAGCTATTTTACGAAAACTGTATTGGCGAGAGGGTATTTTACCCCAAGGGTGAAAAACACAGACAACCATTCATTAATACGGCTCGCAGGCAAACATACTGGCTGTCCGCCCTCCCATTGATTTCCCGCCGATAAAGGTGGGGGATGTGCTTCCCGGTAATCCCTCCGAAAAATAATAGGTGTCAAAAGAGATTTTTCAACGCAGATTTACTGAATGGACCTCCGAAATATGGCCTACTACAGAATAGAAAACATTGATGGTGAAAACGAATTGTCAGAATTATGTACAGCAAATATTGAGAGACAAGCAAGAATCTAAGAAGGATATATAAGAAAACCGTTCGGCTTGAAGCTCCTTGCCACTAATCTAGAACACCTCTATAATGCTCAAATGAGCATTACGAGGCAATCAAATGAGCATTACAGATAAGTCCCTAGCAACCCCTAAAAAAGGGAAAGCAATCAAAAGTCGAGGTAACTTTCGAACGGTGACTCAAGCAAAAGCCACTGGCCGGGTTATGAGTCTACAAAAAGTATCAAACAAGGCTGGCAGTATGTTGGTGAAAACCGTAACGGGCGCTAGCTCGGGCCGAAGTGAGGATATGTTAGCCAGCATTAAAAAAGGACTAAAATTTTCCAGCATTAACCACCTAGAAGCCGCCTATGGGGCGTCTCGTAAAGAGATCGCCGAAGTGTTATCTATACCCCTTTCAACGCTAACTCGCCGGAAAAATGAAGGGCGCTTACACACAGATGAGTCTGACAGAGTCGTTCGATTAGCTCAACTTAAAGGTGCGGTATTAGCTATGGTCAATGACGATGATGATACCGCAATTACCTGGTTGCGCACCCCGTTAGACGTGCTAGGGGGTGAATCCCCTATGAAACATGCAAGTACAGAATGGGGAGCAAGAGACGTGGAAGACCTAATTGGTCGTTTGTGCCACGGAGTGTTTAGTTGATTTCTGGCTGGCGCATTGCTTCTCCAAAATTTTCTTCGACACCAGAAGAGATGATGTCTGGAGAAGGGGCTTACCTATTTGGCGGGCGCTGGAACAGTAAAGGGGTAAGAGCCGTCTATTTGGGAACAAGCTTGGCGCAAGCCTCAATAGAACTCTTGGTTCATCTTGGTAGAGCGGATGTATTAAGTACATGTGTAAAAATGGAAGTACTCTTTGACGATACATTAATACAGCATATCGCTTTAGACGATTTACCGGAAGATTGGGCAGAACCTTCAATGGCCTCTTCAGTGCAAAAAGTGGGTGATGCTTGGATTGGAGATCAAAGTTCACTGATACTGCAAGTACCTAGCGCAGCAATCCCGGGAGAATATAATTTTCTTTTTAACCCGATACACCCAGACAGTGATAAAGCAACGTTTAGTGCTATAACACCATTCAACTACGATTCAAGGCTTTTAAAATAAAAAAATAAGTGAGAAACAAATAACCGAGACGCCTGGGGCCTCAAGCGCCAAAGCCAAACTTTCCATAAAAGAGAGTCCATTGACGCACCGGCCCCATGGGCTAGAGCTAGAACAAGCACCGCTTCAACATTCTTATTGTGCTAAACAATAAGGTCAGGGAACATAAAAAGAACGATTGAAGATAGCGCTAACTCACGGCCTTGTGGATTTGCTCTTTGTTAAGCAACGTTAGGGTTTGAGTAGTTTCATCAAAAGAAATAAGCACATTACCGACCATAACCGATGGCAGTACATCGGCCACTTTTTCAGCCAGGCTAAGCTCTTCGACACCATAGTCTGTGCCCTCTCGGCTAATATAGGACTCTATAATTCCGCGAATCACTTCTTCTGTTAATCGTTCTGGTGGAATAATCATTGCTCTCTCCTTTACAATCTGCCAATCCCGAATTCAGCAAAAAATCCAATTAGTCTCAACAGGGGCTGGTCTCAGCAATCCTTAATCTCAACAAAGGCACATGCGCCTATAAATAATTGGAGGTTCCTTTACACTTCGGCTTTTGGGTAATTTATACTCTCGTTTCACATAAAAAAACAAAGACCCCTCAACTATGAATACGAGTCTCATTCTTACGGTTATCAGCGAAGACAAACCCGGCGTTATAGAACATATTGCCAGAGTCGTAAACGAATGCCATGGTAACTGGTTAGAAAGTCGCCTAAGCCAGCTTGCAGGAAAATTCGCCGGTGTTATTCGTATTCAGGTTGCAACAGAACAACAAGAAACGTTGATCGATTCACTGAGGGAACTGCGTTCACAGCATATTAGTATTATTGTCGATTCTTGCGAAACGAGCAATGCCCAACCTCAATTAAGTGCCAAAATTAGGTTTCATGCAGTGGGACCTGACCGCCCAGGCATTATTAAGGAGTTTTCCAAGGCTTTCGTGAATAAAAATATTAACGTTGAAACGTTAAATACCTCTCTTTCAAGTATGGCTTACAGTGGCGAGCCGCTTTTTGAGGCGGAGGGCACCTTGGCGACACTCTCTCAAGTCGATATTGATGATTTAAGGGAGGTTCTCGATGATATAGCCAATGAGCTGGCCATGGATATTTCTCTTGAAGCGCTCGAAGGCAATGAATAGGCTATTGTTTATCCAGCCGTTCAATTCCTAGGTTTATCGCTTGAGTCGAGATGTGTATTTCATATACTGAAAAAACCAACGAAATACTTAGCAATACCAAACTCCCGCCAAACAACCCCCTTCCGGCGGTACTAAACCCAAGAAAGATAGCCATAGTCGCTAATACGCAGGCCAAAAAAGCCACTACGCCAAAAACCTGCATCGCCCGAATAATGTGCAACCGAGACCTTAGGCTGTCAATTTGCCGACGAATAACGCCTCGGGTATTCGCGCCCTCTTTACTACTCAATTGCCGAATCACATTGGCCAAAACAACAAACCGATTGGTATAGGCGAGCAACAGCAATGAGATGGCAGGGAAGAGTAAGCTTGGGGTTGTAATGCTCATTTCCATAAAAAAACACCTCGAATGGAAAAACAACCGTTAAGACTGAGAATTAAATGTGCAAACTGCATTGTAATATTAGGAATTCCATCAATTCAAGGTATGATAACCTGTTAAGTCATGCACAAACAGAATAACTGTCTCCGGCCATAACCTTATGTACCACGATTACTTCGGACTTAAAGAACACGCCTTCTCTATCGCGGTAAACCCCCGCTATCTGTACATGAGTAAACAGCACAGAGATGCGCTTGCTCATTTGCTTTACGGCGTGCAAGGCGGAGGGTTTGTTCTTCTTTCTGGTGAAGTTGGGACAGGCAAAACAACCATCATTCGATGTTTGTTAGAGCAGCTTCCAGAGAATACGGATATTGCTATTGTTCTTAACCCAATGGCTACGGCCATCGAAATTTTGGGCTCGATGTGCGACGAGTTAGGGGTGAAGTACCACAGTGACCGCCCCACAGTAAAATCCATTATGGATGCCCTACAAGGGTTTCTTATTGAAAACCATACTCGGGGCCACAATACTGTTCTCCTTATTGATGAAGCCCAGCTATTGTCGCCAGAGGTGCTGGAACAGATTCGCTTGTTAACCAACCTGGAAACCACAACGAAAAAGCTTCTACAGATTATTTTGGTTGGCCAACCAGAGTTGAACGAATTGCTGTCTCAACCCAGGTTAAGGCAGCTTTCTCAGCGTATTACGGCACGCTTTCACTTAAAACCACTCAGCCTTGAAGAAACGCTGTCTTACATTCATCACAGGCTTCAAGTTGCGGGGATGCCCGAGGATAGAAACCCTTTCACGCCTCGTATTATCAAACGTATTCACGACTTCACGGGAGGGATTCCAAGGCTAATCAATATACTGTGTGAAAGAACCTTAGTGGGCGCTTACGGCAATAACAAACATCAGGTTGATACCGCAATATTTCTTTCTGCACAAAAAGAGGTGTCCGGCAGTGATGCTATGCCAAAGAAAGAAACCTACAAGAAGTACTGGACGCTCATTTCTGCGGCAATCGCCGGCGGAGTCGGTGTATTCCTGTTATTTTTGGTTGTTTTTGTGATGAGTAATTTCGCTAATAGATCTGCACCCTCAGATTACGAGCTTTTACCGGAAACAGTTTCTACTGAGCTGGCTCCCACGACTCTAGCGCCCAAAATACCCGCCGTACCGAAACCTTCTGCGGAGACCGCACTGCAAGTAACTGAGTCGGTCACACCAATAGAGCCTGTCGCTGTAAATCCCCAAGCAACCGTCCCCATTGTTGAGGGTAACATCGAGATTAAAAGCTACAATAGAGCACAAGAGTTATTACTCACTTACTTAAAGTACCCCGTAGCCTCTGAAACTCACCCCTGTTGGCAGCTATCTCGCAAGGAGGTGAAGTGCCAGGAATCTAAGTTGAGAACCTGGAATAATTTGTCTGATCTTAACCGACCGGCTATCTTAACGTTAACCACCCCTGAGAAATTTGTTGCCTACGCTGTATTAATTGGTTTGACGGATACAGACGCTTTGCTGCTCACCGAGACCAACCAACAAAAAGTTGTTTCTCTATCCGAGCTAGGCCCTTCCTGGACGGGAGAAGTATTCTACATTTGGCACAAACCTAGGGGTTTTAGTGAACCGCTTAATGTCGGCTCGCAGGGTCGCACCGTACGATGGGTTGCAGAACAGTTTGCGACGTTAGACAATCAACCCAAACCCCTAACTAAAAGTAAATTTAACGATGCATTGAAGGAGAGAATTAAGTTTTTCCAACGATCCCAAGGGCTCGAAGCGGATGGCATTCTCGGCTCAAATACGCTGTTAAAACTTAACGAAGTTCTAGGCTTAGACGCCGTTTTAGAACGGGAACTTCATTCAGAGCAATCCAGTAATTTATAATCGTAAGCTATGTCTCTCATACTTGATGCCCTAAATAAGGCAGACCGCGAACGACAAGCACCGACGGAGGCCCCCAAGCTTCAGTCGGTACACCAGCCCTATTCGCCACCGACCGAAGGTGCGCAATGGAGGCACTATATCCCCCATATTCTTGGCGGCATGTCCGTTTTGCTTCTTATATTGGTTATTTATTTACTTATAGGAAGTAAAAAGCCTGACCTTCCCGCCCTCACGCAACCTACGGTCTCCATACCAAAAGCGGTTGATGAGGTGAAGAAAGTGAAAACGGAACAGCCCCAGGAGGCCCCAAAGCCAGTACAGTCCACTCCTGCTGTACCAATGGAACCCGCCTCTCAGCTCGTAGAAGAAAAGAAAGCTGCGCACACTCCGCAAGAAACAAACTATAGCTCGGCGGTTAGCAGCCTGTATGATCGTCCTCAACCTCAGCAAACCGCACCCACTAAACCCGCGCCCAAAAAGTACAGCCAACCTAAACAGCCCGTTATTAGCCAAAAACAAATTGATAAAGTGATGTATGACGGCGCCGTCCCTATTCGAAAGTTACCCTGGTCAATACAAGAAAAGATTCCCACCCTAATGTACTCCGATCACCAATATCGCCCAGACGGAACAGACAGTAGCTCGACAGTCACACTGAATAACGGGGTCTGGTCGAAGGGAGATAAAATCGCCCCAGGGGTAACGATTGAGGAGATCCGAGAAAAAGTACTTATTTTGAAATACAAAGAACACACTTTCTCTTTAAATGCGTTGAGTAGCTGGGTCAATATGTAACCCCGCAGGGCTGGGGTGGCTAAACGATGACTTCGCTTAGCAGAGCGGCGACTATAAACGTACGTAAACTATTGCATAAATGCCGAGACCTGAATGCTTCTCTCCCCAGGAATTAGGCTACTACCACAGCCCGTTGCTGCGCTGGTGATCACGTAATAACTCGTACTAATTGAAAATGTACGACTACAGCTAACAGCAACATCACACCCGGCTAAACCTGCAACGGTATAGCTTGTATTAATGTTCATATTGTCGCAGGCTGTATCCGCATCGCCCCTGTTTGCTGAAGTAAAAAAAAGAGCATGTAGCCCCTGCTGTGCGCCACTTTCCGCCGCATAAAAGGCTTGTACTGATACCGCCTCTTGCACTGAAGCGACGGAGGATTGACTGCTCAAGCGATTTATTGCTACCGCCAAAACGCCCATCGCAACCACAATAAATAATGAAAGAGGAATTAAAAAGCCTCTCTGATATTTTACTGTTAAGGGCACAGAATTACGGGACATTTCGGACCAATACCTGATGATTTAAAACAACCTTGCTATCACCCTGAGTAAACTCAAGTGATACTAATACAACGGCATTTCTATCTTCACTTCCTGAAGATAAAGCAAATGCCACGGTGTTAGTGGCAATTGTCTTGCCCATTATGGCCGTCGCAGCGCCTGTGGGAACACCGTCATTCATCGCTCCGGTATCTAAACCGTAACCAGAATGTTCGACTAAATCGCCTCCGCTTAAGCAAAACCTTTTTGGGTCTGCGGTAATAAAGACTCTCTGATTAATTGAATTCACGACAAACCTGTGCCCAGGTGAATTTAACGATAATGAGCTGTAAGGAGCCGAACCAGAAAGTGCATTTATTGATACACGAGCAGCAGGAGAACCTGTGATATAAATGATTGTAGGTGAGCTACCCCCAACAACAGCATGGCTCGGCGTACCTAACCCCAAAGAAAACGGTGAGGTGGCTATACTTGTCACAAGGGGTGCACCATTCACTGTGTCGGGTAATTCACCCACATAATTAGCCCCAGCCACAATGGGTATAAATTCAATGCAATTCCCAGAAATACTCACTCTAAAAGAATTGGGCAGGGCGCCTCGAAATTGCCTTGTCATTTGTTCAATTACAACTCGTCCCTTAGTAATAAGTTTCGCGCGCTGCTCAACATCTCGATAAGCTGTCATGGTGCTGACAACAAAATGAGAGCCAATAACCACAACAATAGAAAGAATAACAATAACCGTAATGACTTCTACCAGGGTGAAGCCCTGAGATGTCTTAATTAGCCTTTGCCCGTTGCGTTTACGCATAAGTTGGACTCAGAAATTAACTCGATAAACCGAAAGAGTAAGACTCCCTCGACCACTCGCACGCAAGGGGTTACTATCCAAATAATCAACTGTCACAGAAATTAACCTAGCATTGGCATTGGCAACCCCTAAATCACTTCCAGCCTCGTTTACCTGAACATTAACAAGAAAATTTGCATCGCTGGTATCGCTATAGCCGTTGTAGTCTCCTACATCGTCATAATCGGTATCCGCAGTGATGCCCGTACATGGATCACCGCCTATCCCATTGCAGGGGGGAACACCACCTACTGGGGTCGTTTCGTCAAATTTACGTGCGATAATTTCATCTAACTGTGCTTGGGCAATTTCCAAAGCCCGAATTCTTACAACCGGATCAACACTGTCCATCACCGCCTGTTGATAAACTCGCAGAAGGGCACCTAGGGCAATTCCCACTACAACCAAAAAGACCATAGTTTCTATCAGGGTTACCCCACGCTGCTTTGTCAATTTTGACCTATACAAATCGGTCGCCTCACGCTAAACCAATACGCAAATATAACCTATACAGTTTAGCATTTAGATAAAAAGGGGCTAAAAGTTTTTGGCTTATAGCCGTGAGAAATAAAAACGAAAAATCAGTAAGCGTAACCTGTTGAACTCACATTGATGTCAACGGAACGACTACCTTGAGTAAGTGTTAGGGTGCCGGCGCCAGTATAACCAAGACGATCAAATGTAAAGGTACCATTTGATAGGGTCTGATTATCATCAAGCTGAATGGGAAAGGCATTTTCATCCAGGTTAAAACTGGCTTCATCAGCAAAGTTGCCATCACCATCGGTATCCACACGCATATCAATAGCCGATGGACTAGCAAGCAACTGAACACCCAAGGTTTGCGACATAGCTCGCTGTTGAGCAATAAAAAAAGCCGCGAGTACTCTATCGCGGCTAGCTTGTAACTGAAAGGTTGCTGTAGGAGCAAGGCGGCTACTAACCGTTACTCCTATTATACCAAGTATAACAAGAACCGTGATGAGTTCGACTAGGGTAAACCCCAATGAAACGAACTTACGCGACCCCATTGGTTAAACCCGTCTGTCTCTAAATACCCGCAGATATCATTATAAAGCCAGCACTTGGACCACCTAAGCCAGGCCCTCTAAGAGTACAACTTAATGTCGAACCGTTAACTGTCACTGCGGCGGTGCCAGTCACAGCATATAGAGCCGCGCCAAGATCATCTACTGGAAGCGGGCTGAGTAGCAAGGATTCAGCATCCACGAGAGTACATGCGTCAACTTGTTCGGCGGTATCGCTTGTCAGCCCAGCCGAGTTCGCAATGTCTATAGCGTGGTTAAGCGCTGCGGCACTTTCAATAGAGCCTGCAAGGTTTTTTACAGCAGCATTTTCAGCCGCACCAGAAAGGTCAACAAATTTAGGAACAGCGGTTGCCGCTAATATACCCAAAATAACCAGTACGGCAATCAGCTCAATCAAAGTAAAACCGGATTGTTGTCTGCCCATAAAGCAAATCTCCAAATCATAAAAATTAGTTATAGCAACCTAAGTCAAAATAACGCTAACTTATAACTGCTTAGTTCACCTTCGGCTTTAATACCCATTTTTTGTCACTATACAAATATACAAATAAATCGGTAATAACATATTTTGGCTTTACTCAATATTAACCAAAGGGGAGGTAATTACATCTCCTGTCTCCAAATAATAGTCAAAGAAATAAGAATCTTCCTGTTTTCTCATTAACTTATATCGGCAAATTCGACCATTTATTGAGGAAATTCTATAATTTTCTTTAATTGACGCTGGATTCGCTGAAATACTACTAGACGGTGGATTTTGAAAAAGTGCATTCCAAATTTGTTGACATTCTTCTGGCGTTTGATTTTTTGATAGTGCAGATAGGTTATCATTGGTATTGGCGGGCCAACCATGTTCATTCAAATTAATTTTTACTCCCATTAATGTAATAAATGTATTACCTCCTATCTTTGACTGTCCATGAAGGTTCAATACCGTTCGTGAAAATGTATTGGCTTGAAAAATAAATGTGTTTCTTGTTGCGTCATCAATAGGTTTTTGGTACTTAGAAATACCAAAGTACAACAAAATCGAAATAACGATCAGTACAATAAGTAACTCGAATAAACTAAACCCTTGTTGAAAAAGATTATTTCTCACGACATTATCCTGACTGAACTTCGTAAAGACTCCACATCGGAAGAAATATTCCTAGTGCCAATACTGCAACAAATACAGCCATAATTACAATGAGAATCGGCTCAATTCGATCTGTAAGCGTTTTCAGATCATAATCAACTTCTCTTTCATAAAACTCCGCCACCTCAGTTAAAAGCACCTCAACTTGACCACTCTCTTCTCCCACGGAAATCATCTGTATAACTAAAGGAGTAAACATTTCTGATTGGGCATGGGTACGCAAAAGGCTTTCACCACGTTCAATACCCGTTCTAATTTTTTGTATTTTTTCTGACAAATACAAATTGTCAATCGCTGCTGAGCAAAGCCCTAAAGCCTGCGTAAGAGGAACCCCCGCTCGTAACATTAAACCAAAACTACGAGCATATCGCGCCATTGATGCCCTCTCAATAATTCCACCTACAATAGGCAACTTCATTTTATATTTTCCCCACAATAACTCGCCCTCTCGTGTACGAATAAAGTAGTAAAAACCTCCCACAATACAAACCGAGCCAAGCAATAAGATATGCCAATAATTCACAAAAATATTTGAAGTACCTATCAGTATCCGGGTAACTAAAGGTAGTTTGGCTCCAAAGGAAGAAAACAGATTAGCAAATTCAGGGATAACAAAGATATTCACTATCGCCATAGCAACAACTAACGCAATCACCACAAAGCTTGGGTAGCGTAACGCTGATTTAACTCTTTTTTTAGTTTCTTCATCTCTCTCTAAATAAAAACTCATTTGATGAAAAATTTTATCTAGTTGCCCCGTACTTTCGCCTACGTTAACCATACTAATAAATAAATTATTAAAGATTTTCTTATGATAATTCATCGATTGAGATAGGCTTGCCCCCGTTTCCAACTTATCGGCAACCTCAATCAATACCTCTTGAAAACCTAAGTGCCGAATACTGGCTGACAACCCTCTTAATCCACGGGTTAATGGTATTCCTGCTTTCGTTATCGTATACATTTGCCGACAAAACATAATCAAGTCGACGGGAGATATTTTGTCTGCCCCTAAAACACCGCTCATTTTTTTAGAAAATGAAGCACTTAACGCAATTTCTTCAATTTTTACGGGTGTCACCCCCCGCGTAATTAATTGCGTTGCTACAGCGTCTGGCGTCGCGGCTTCAAGCTTCCCTGTTACGGATTGACCTTGATTAGAACGACCTTGAAATTTGTAATGGGGCATAAAATTCTCTAGCGCTGGCTTTCTTCAATTTCACTTAGGCTTTCATCTTCAACAAGAGCAGAGACTCTCACAACCTCTTCCAGTGTGGTTATTCCTTCCATCGCATAATCTAGTGCTACAGCACTTAGAGGTCGGAAATGAGGATGTGCATGAGCGGCATCATTAAACCCACGAACGTTGTTATCTCTTAGCGCATCACCCATTTTTGAATTCAACTCTAACAATTCAAAAACACCAATTCGTCCTCTGTATCCCGTGTTATAACAGTGAGGACAACCCGCACCTTTCATAAATTTCGCGTTGGGTGCGTTCCCACCTCTTAATAAGTGTCTTAATAAATGCTTTTCTGAATCATTAAATGTATGCGGCTCTGCGCAGCTTTCACAGACTCTGCGAACCAGTCGCTGAGCGACAATCGCTTTTAGACTAGAAGCAACCAAGTAGGGGTCTACCCCCATATCCACAAGTCTGAGTGCGGAAGTCACGGCATCATTGGTATGCAGTGTAGACAACACCATATGCCCCGTCATCGCTGCACGTAGGGCAATTTCTGCAGACTCAGAATCTCGAATCTCTCCAACCAATAATACGTCCGGGTCTTGGCGCAACGTTGCTCGTAATACATGCCCAAAGGTTAAACCAATTTTTTCATGAACCTGTACTTGGCTCACTCTGGGTAGACGATATTCAACCGGGTCTTCAACCGTAATAATTTTTGTTTCAGGCGTATTTAATTCCGTCAAAGCACCATATAGAGTAGTCGTTTTACCACTGCCCGTGGGACCAGTAACAAGAATAAGACCGTGAGGACGAGCAATTAAATGCCGAAATCGTTTTACATATTCGCTCGGCATCCCAACAGCAGAAAGTGACCTGATTCCATCGGTCTGGTCGAGTATCCGCATCACTACTGACTCGCCAAATTGTACTGGCATAGTCGATAAACGCACATCAATATTATGGCCACCCACTTTTAAGTGAAAACGACCATCTTGAGGCAAACGTTTCTCGGAAATATCCAAGTTAGACATTAATTTAAGGCGTACTACCAACGCACCCGCAATTCGCTTTTCATTCATAATTTGCTCAACAAGCACGCCATCAATGCGTTGGCGTATTCGCAGCACTGTTTCATCTGGCTCGATATGAATGTCTGACGCTTTAGTATTTATCGCTTCTTCAAATATTTTTTGCAGTAGACGAACAACAGGAGCATCGGTATCGGTAGCATCGGTAACTATATCCGACAAATCGACCGCAATGTCTTCTAGCTCTTCGTCCAACTCCCCCGCCAAGTTGGCAATTTCACTTGCACGACTATAGGCAATATCTAAAATATCAAGTAGTTCTGCCTCACGAACTACCGCAGGCTTAATACGTTTGGTAAGAACCTTTTGAATTTCATCTAAACCAAATATATCCGTCGGATCAGACATGCCAAGCAAGATGCCTTCAGAATCCTCACTCAATATCATTACTCGATAACGGCGGGCCATGGTTTCCGGTAGCATCTGCACTAAATCACGATTAAAACGATAGTGCTTAAGTTCAATAAAAGGAATGTCTAATTGTTTAGATAAAAGAGAAAGCAGCGTATTGTCTTCGACAAACCCCATTTCAACTAGTTGCCGACCTAACTTACGCCCACTGTTTTTTTGCTCCGACAACGCCAATTCCAGTTGTTCCTGGCTAATTAGCTGTTGAGCAACAAGTAAATCTCCAAGTCTAATTCTTTTTTGCATTCAATTTACCATTCCAACGCATCTGCTAGACCAGCTTCGCCGCTCGAAGCATTTCTTTGCTTCTTCAGTTGAGCGGTAAGTGCATTTATTCGAGAATCACTATATTTAGCAACCGATTTATTTGATACACCAATTATTTTGACTTGCTGGAATGCCTGTAATGCACCTAACTCATCTTTTAACGAGTCGAGGCAAACCGCCAAGCCTAACCAGTAATTCGACACTCCTGAATTTAACCTAACAAGTTTTTGATAAACTGTTTCCGCAGCTTCCCACTTTTTATTTTTTTGTAATAGTGCAGCGTAAAAAGCAAGGTACTTTTCAGCAAAACCAATTTCAGGGTCATGACTTTCCAAGTGTTCTACAGCCGCCCAATCGCCTTGATCAAGCTGTACGATCCGAGCTTTCATATAAATATTAAGAGTCTCGCTACCACCTGTACGATCACTTAATTTTCTCGCGCCCATAAAATGAGATTGCAACATATACAAGTCGAATAAACGAATACGAGCTTGTTCATTATTTATATCTGCATCAAGAAGCATATTTAATTGAGCTTCAGCCATGGCATATTGGCGATTTATTAATAAGTCATCCACTTGAATCAATTGCTGTTCGACTTGATACTTTCTCGATTTGTTAATTTTAATTGTTGGTTCCGTAACTATAGCTTTCTGTACAACAGGGCCATATTGAACACGTCTTATCTCAACCTTGTTAACCATTTCTTTAATTAACGGCAAGCCATTTATCTTTAGCCCAAGTTCATTCGCACGAGCGAGCATCAATTTTGCTTTGTCTAAATTTTCAGATTTAAGGTGTCCCATTAAGATTTCTTGATATCGAGACTCCAACTCCTTAATTCCTAGCTTCGCTTGCAAATTTTTCGGGTCCAAAGCGGAAACTTGAGAATAGAGCGCAAAAGCGCTTGATTCTCTAGACAGCGTTAATCTATTTTTTTCATACGCATACTTTGCCGATTCCAGGAGTGAAGAAATTTTATTTTGTCTATTTAACTCTTTTTCATTTAGTTCTTTTTCCCGGTCATCTAATTCGATAAAGTTTTTCACTAATATCTTTTTCGGTACAGCGGTAACTCTCTCTGTAAATACGGGCTCTGCAAATACAGCCCCTGTAGAGACAGGTTCCGCAAGTACAGACTTAGCCGGAGCAGGCTCTTTATTTGCAAGTACGGCTTCAGAGATAAAACTATTTTCAGATTCCGCTATTTGCAAGGAAATATCTTCTTCTTCAGCTCCTCGGCCAGCTAGGTTCATTGTTGTAATTATTCCAGCAAAGATCAAACTCCCGCCAAGAATAAACCTATAACGATTACCTATACCCGTTTTGTGCTGTTTTGCCTCGCTTCTATCTGCGTTTGTATTTTTTAGAGGAGAGACTCCTCTAGATTCAAGATCAATCAGTGCATCATTAATTAAACTCACGGAACACCTTTATTTTTAGGCTACAAACGGTTTATAAAACCGATAATGCCATGAACACAATTTTCCCAGCATTCGACTTTCATTTGTATCCGCTATAGCCTTAGCTACATGAATAATCCCCACTTTTTTATCTCCCATCCCGTATGCAGAAATCAAAGCTTTGTGACATAAAATATTAATTAATCGAGGAATGCCTCCTGTTCCTTTGTGTAACAACCATAATGCTCCACGGGTAAACAACCTATCTCTACTACCCGCTGAGCGGATACGATGAGAGATATAGTCTGCCACCCCTGGACTTGAAAACGGTTTAAGGTTTTCGGAAAAAATAATTCTTTGTTTTAATTGCCGCAAATCGTCCCTATCAAGCAATACATCCAATTCAGGTTGCCCCATAATAATAACTTGCAACAATTTTCTCTTTTCTGTTTCCAAATTTGTTAATAAACGTAAGCATTCAATCGTCTCTCTCGGCATAGCTTGTGCTTCATCCACAATCAAAACGACTTGTTTGCGTTGACGGCTTAGCTGAATAAGCTTGCGATATATAGAAGACATCAAAACGTGTGCTTGCATCTGCGGTTTATACTCCGCACCAATTTCTTGCGCAACAAATGCTTTCAATTCATCCGGCGTTAGAAAAGGATTCGGAATGTACGCTGTTACAAAGTTTTTATTAAGATGTGACAATAAAATCCGACACAACAGTGTTTTACCTGTTCCCACTTCACCCACAATTTTGATAAACCCTTCACAGTGCCTTAACGCAACTAGCATCGTATTTAAAGCTAAACGATGACTTTGATGATTTAGAAAAAATTGCGTATCCGGGGTAATGGAAAACGGAGGTTCACTAAGGCCAAAATGATCTTGATATAAAGTTTTGTACATTTGGAGCAAGCTCCGCTTTTAATTTTTTAAAAAGAACGATAGTAATCAGATATTAATTTTATTCTGTCCGCATTTTGTTTAAGTTGATCACCCCAAACGCCGTCTGTAACCACTATAGGGCGCATCAAAATTACAAGCTCTGTTTTAATCGTGGATTTTTCTTTAGACTTAAACAAAACGTTTACACCAGGCACATCACCGACTCCAGGACGTTTTTTATTCACATCTATGGCCACTTCTTGCATCAATCCACCCAATACTACTACTTCACCGTTTTTGGCTCGAACAATACTATCCGATTCTCTAATATCACGAAGGGCTAAAGGTAGGGTAAATTTCTCATTGGCGATATTTATTTCTTTTATTTGATCTTGCACATCACTCACAACCGGATGAACATGAAGAATAACATCACCATCTTCGGCAATTTGCGGCGTAACATCTAAAGCAATACCACTAAAAAAGGAGTCCAGTTCAATTTCTGGCACCGAAGTTGTTGCAGAGGAATTAGACGTTGTCTGGTTTGATAACCCCGTAACGAAGAATTCATCCGAGCCAACCTTAATAATCGCTTTTTGATTGTTAACCGTAGAAATTCTTGGGCTAGACAACACCTGAACGCTACCTTGTGTTTCAAGTAACTTCAGTAACTTAGTAATATCCGCTACCGCAAATGAGGAAGAATATGAAACATCACTATTACTCGGTCGCCTTAAAACATCTCCGATAGAACCAACTCCCGAAATAGTTTGCCCTAAAGCTAGTTCTCCACTGATAGCCCCCCAATTTATGCCTGCTTCGTAGCGATCATTTAAACGAACCTCTAGTATTTTAGTTTCCAGTACCACCTGTCGCTGTACACTTAGTTCGGACTTACTCAAAAATTCTCTTACGGATCTCAGTTCACTTGGCATCGCTTTGACGATAACTAAACCCGACTGAGGGTTCGTCATTACCATTCGGCCATCAGATTCACCACCTACAATGGCATACAAAGATTGATGTAACCCTTCCCAAAAATTAGTTTTCGTCTTGGTGACAACCCGAGTACCAGAAGACGACTGAGCGGTATTACGAGAACCATCGGTAGAATCGCTTTCTGATTCTGATTGATTTCCAGAACCTCTATTATTCGCCGAGCCTTGAGAGTTAATTTGACCAATTAGCACACTTGTATCGGTTACCCCTGAACGCTGAATATCCAAATAGTTAATCGGGAAAATTTCCGTTCTTATTTTTCGTGGATAAATAGAGTAGATACCTTTTTTTAACTTGAACTCGTAACCATAGACTTCGCGGGTAACATCTAAGACTTCCTGAACGGTTACATTACTCAGCTCCATGGTAATGGTGCCAGATACTTCTGGGTGAGCGACAACATTCACTCCCGAGTCAGCGACTAGACTCAAGAAAAATGTCCTTGCGGGAACACGGTTGACCGACACATCAAACCGTTGCGAAATTGATGGTGTATTACTTGTCCCGTTTCTATAAGAGGAAGAATCAAATAGCGCTTGAGTCACGTCATCTGGAACAGAAGAAGAGGCTTCACTATTCGAAATGCTATCATTTATGGACTTTTCAATCTCAGATTCCATAACGGTTTGTTCTTGCGGTGTATTTGTACACCCAACAATAAAAAGGAAAACCGTACTCAAAAACATTACAAACGTTCTTGAGAGCTTTAATAAAGTCATAAGCACCGACATCATTTTCAATCTACTCATTATATTTTCCTCCATGCGCGATAATACTTTTGCGCAAAGGAAGCTGTACTTTTTTTCCATTTTTTATGTAAATTACATATTTATTATGTATTGAAACAATCTTTACTCCTGAAACACTATCCCCAATCTTGACAGCTTTTCCATCCACTATGGCTCCCATATTGCCGGCCCGGTTAAAAATTGCCTGAAGTGTTATAGTCGCTTCCTTTTTTTTCGTATCCACATAATTCAACGGTATTGTTGGGTCTGCATAGTCCGCGTAAACCTGCACTGTCAAAATAGCGATAAAGAACAAAAAAAACTGGCCGACTTTTTTATACACTCAATAAACCCTCTTCAGTTGAAAGGGTATAGACTTGAAGAGTAATTTTTGCATTGGGGTATGAGCTAACCTGATAATCGAGCAACTCCCAATAAAATCGCCAAGACAAGGCTTCCAAGCGCGATAAATAATCAACGACATCGAAATATGTCCCTTCAATTTCAATCGTAACCGAGTGCTGATAAACACCTACATTATCATCCTCTTCACTTTCATCTTGTTTTTTTTCGACATTTTGTTGTGAAGAAGAGGGAAAGGGCAAAGATTTTGCCGGGTGCGTTGTCATGCCTATAAATTTGACTCGACTGGATGAACGCAATACATCATAAAGAACTTCGGGGAGTTCATCTGCGGAAATCAAACCAACTGAAACTTGACGTAAGTCAGCCTCCAATTTGGCCAATTGTTTCTCTAAGCGAACAATTTCTCGCCTTTTCTCTGCCGTTGGATCATTGGTAAGTGCTTGCGCTAAAATTTTCTCTTCAGCAGTAAGCTTGGTTAGCTCTAGCTTTGCAACGGAAAGTCGTTCGCCTAAAGCAGCCTCTTGTTTTACTTTACTCTGAAAAAAGTAAAGTCCCATATCAAATAAATGGCGGCCATCAACGAAAGAGCGACAAGTGCTCTCTCTCTAAGTTGGAGATTATTTATTTTCTCCGGTATTTCGTTTAAGTATTTAAAGTTCATAAAATAATCTATTCTTAGTTATTTCTTCTCTCTGTGTATACAGTTTCGAATCCCAGTGAAAATTTGTGAACGTTTGTATTGATTGGGCTCATACTTAACTGACCAAACAAAGTTCCACCAAAAGGTTCTTCCTCATGTATTTTTTGGATAAAGCCCGGAACACTTGAAGGGTTATTGGTATCGCCTTTTAATTCTAAGAGAGCGCCGCCAGAGGTAAACCGAATACGTTGCAAGGCAATTGTATTCACGGAATTTACTGCCAAAGTGTTCATTGCTCTGGAGAAACCGACAGAATTTCCGAAATTTTGACTTTCAATAATAAGACCTAATTTTTCTCTGTGATTCACTTCTTTGCGCAAAGTTTTCAGTTTTATATCAAGGTGACCACTCTTTTTTGGCCTAGCGGCCTGCCGAACAATGTCTAACCTCTGCCCCGCTACAACCTGTTGGTTTTCGAGTTCTTCAACTGTACGCCTCAATGTTCCCACTTGGGTAGCCAAAACAAACTGATAAATAATAAGCATACAAATTAGAGCAATAGAAGCGATGACGATAGATTGAGTTCGAATCACCTGCAATTGAGGTCTGAACTCAGATACATATAAATTAATTTGCTGCTTCATCAAGCAACTTCCTCTTCTCGACGCACCGCTCCCAAAGCGCCGATACTCAAATGAACCAAACTCTCATCAATGCCCTCATCCAACTCAAGCTCATCATGCAACTTCAAGAGTTTCACTGGAATGGGAAGTCCCTGAGTTATATCCTCGGTGATTTTATCTTCACTGATATTTTCTCCACACAAATACAGGCAGCTTGGTGGCGCTTGCCCCATTTGCCTTTCGAAATAATCAAGCGAGCGCTGGATCTCCAAAACGAGATTGTCCACAGGCAATTCATCTAAAAGCCCACCTTTATAATTCACTTTGAATTGTCTCGAAAGGTATAGATTATCCTGTCGGTAGATAGATACACTGCCCTGACCTTCCAGCACCCTGGCAATAGCAACTCCCCTACCGCCCTCATCTCGTTCTTCTTTCAAACTAGCGAGATTACGCAGGGCTAGCTCTCGAATGTCGATAGACAACAACTCAAGTCCTGAGTCATTCACCATATCCACAAGCTGCTTAATTTTGTGTAAGTCCGCAGCAACAACATAAACCATTTGTTTATCGCCGCGAACACCATCACTTGGTAATAGAAATACTTCAATTGCCGCTCTATCCAAGGGTAGGTTAATGAGGTCTTTTACTCGCCAGCGTATCGCTTCCTTTAGTTCATCGCTAGAGACATCTGGTGCATCGACCAAGAGAAGCTGATAGTCACTTTGATCAAGGACAAGGTTACAGGAATACCCCTCTAATTGGTTCTGGCTGACAAACTCAGCCAGTATTTGGGCACGAGGCAGTGTTGATGCATCATCTGACAGCACCACAACAGATTCTACGGCACTCCGATTAGAACCAGCGGTGACCAAGCATAACCCCTCTGGCATAACCTCTAGACCAACAACCCCTAGGGCCTTTCGGAATCCAAAGATGGGTTTAAATAGAGTATCTACGCTAAAACGCGCCAACGTTTCCCTCCCAAACTCACTGTTCAATAATCACACAACACGAAAGATAAAGACCACAACAAAATAACTCTTGCTTATAATCTTCTTTTCTTCCATAACCAATAGTATAGACAGTCCCTAACAACTCGTTGAATTACTTATACTTGTTAACAAGGTCTAAACCACAATTCGAGGTTTTTTTGATGTTCAACATAGTGTTGTTCGAGCCTGAAATTCCACCAAATACAGGCAATATTATTCGACTCTGCGCCAATACTGGGTGCCAAGTACACCTAATCAAGCCATTAGGCTTTGAATTAGATGACAAACGGCTTCGTCGGGCTGGGCTGGATTACGGCGAGTGGAAGGATATAAAGGTCCACAATTCTTGGAGCGATTTTTTGAGCAACGAGTTACCCAAACGAGTATTTGCAGTTTCAACTAAAGGTGAACAGTGGCACTCAAATGTGGGGGTAGAGAGTAATGACTATTTCATTTTTGGCCCAGAGACTCGTGGATTACCCAGTTCGATTATAGATACATTGCCGCAGGATCAGATAATTCGAATTCCAATGAAGGAGAACAGCCGCAGCATGAACCTTTCGAATGCTGCGGCTGTCATCGTTTATGAAGCCTGGAGACAATTAGGCTTTCAGGGGGCTATTTAAGAGCAGACTTAGCGGCCACTAACAGTACTTCTTTATCCACTCGTACGGTGTAATCTGGGCTGTGAAATACAAATTTCACCACCCCTTTCTTGTCAATAACAATTGCAGCAGGAACGGGGAGAATATGATGGGGCTCTCCAGAAGCCCCCTCCAACAAACTTAAAAATGATTTCTTATTGGACTGCTGCTCAAATGCGAGACCCAGGGCTTTTGCCGCTTCGGCTTTGGAGTCCGAATATAAATCGTAGGTCAGTGTATGCTTGTTGACCGCCTTTGTTAGGTTAGCCGGTAAATCTGGACTTATTGCAACAATCTGATACCCCATATCCTTCAGTTCTTTCTCTACCGTTTTTAGCTCTCCAAGGTGGAGGTTACAGTAGGGACACCAACTGCCACGATAAAAAATCAAAATACTGGGTTTTTTCTCCACAACCGAGGTCAATTCAATAGTTTTACCCTCTATTGAAGTAATCTGCGCATAGGGCAAAGTCTGCCCTACTTTAATGGGGCATACATCACCGGGGGATTTAGGCACGTCAAGGGCAGCAACAGCGCTTTGGTATGCCAGCATCATGACGAGTACGGCGATTAACTGCATTTCACTTTTTGTTATCTGGTTCATATAATTTCACCTTATTACTCTAGATGGCTCAAATTACAACACACTATGTAAATAAAATTGAAGAAAGCTCAGGTTTGGCCATTCGCCCTCAGGCGTACATCTGTTAAAATTCAGCCAGATTTCAACTGGCGGATTTTTTACTAAATGCTCAACCCAAACGCTCTATCACAGTTAAACAAACTCAAAACAGACATTCAGTCATCAAAAGAATACGGACAAGGTACGGTAGCAGGCTCCAATGGCCGGTTTGGCTTTGTACGGCTAGAAGACGGCAGGGATGCGTTCCTCTCTCCAGAAAAAATGACCAGGCTCATACCGGGTGACAAGGTTAAAGTCAGCCTGACCAAAAACAAAAAAGAACAACTCGAAGCCCACCTGGAAGAGCTAGTAGAGTCTCCTCTTAAACGTTTTGTCGGGCAATACAAAATTAAAGGCCCAGGTCATTTTGTCGTGCCTGTTGGCACTCAGGCAGCAAAATGGATTTTTGTTCCTCCTAAGGTACGTAAAAAATGCAAAGACGGCGATTTTGTCGCCGCAATGCTCACACAACACCCCTACAAAGACGGCAAAGCACAGGCCAAAATACTAGAGAGGATTGGCCAGGAAAACGAGGCACACATAGAGCGTAAATACATTGCGGCTAAATACGATTTAACCTATCGCCCACAGCCGGCAGAAAATGACGAAATTAAAAAAATTGTTTCTACCATAGGTAACACTGAAGACAAAGCCCAACAAAATCGTGAGAACCTCACTCACCTTCCATTTGTGACCATAGACGCAGAAACCACTCGCGACATGGACGATGCCCTAACCATTGAACCCATCAAAGGTGGTGACGGTGGATACCGTTTGTACGTCGCTATTGCAGACCCGGCAAGTTTTATTGTCCCCAACTCATCCATCGCAAAACAAGCGCAAATATCAGCTAACAGTATTTATCTGCTCGGTGGCACCATCCCCATGCTGCCAGAGAAGCTGGGAAATGACTATTTCTCGCTCGTCGAACAACAAGAGAGACCGTCTCTGGTTTGCGTCATAGAGCTAACCTGCGCTTTTGAACCCAATAGCTTCGAATTTATTCGAGCGACGGTGAAATCGCATCACAAATTAAATTACAGTCAAGTGGGCGCATTGCTAGACAGTAAAAATAACACGCCTTCAGAGGTACCTGAAAATATTCAATCAATTCTTAAAAACTTATTTCAGTTTGCTCAAGCCCGAACAGAATATCGCAGAACCCATTGCTGGATTGGTGACGAGCAACTTGAGTACGACTATCAACTTTCCGACAAGGGCAAGATTACGTCTATCTCACCCCGTCCTAAAAACATGGCACACCAGCTTGTTGAAGAAACTATGTTGCTCACAAATGGGTATGCTGGACAATATTTACAGGAAAACAATTGCGGCCTCAATACCCTTCACGGAGGGTTTCGCCCAGAACGAATTGGTGAGATCAATGCACTTCTAAAAGAAGAAAACCTTCAACCCAAAGGGGACATTACAACTCTGGAAGGGTATTTAGAGCTGCTCAAATTGATTGGCTCTCATGAAGAAAAACAACATTTGCTGGCACCGCTCAAAAGACTAATGCAAGCGAGCCAATTGACCCACGTCGCAGGCCATCACCTCGGCCTGGGCATGAAAACTTACGCGACTATGACTTCGCCCATTCGTCGCTATACCGATCTCTACAACCATTGGGCCATTCAGCAAACCTTAGGTGGAAAAAAAGTTAACCCGTTGCCCTCCCAAGTTTTAGAAAAATTAAACGACCGTATTCAATTAGGACGCCAAGCGGACCGTGAACTGCAACAGTGGTTACTGTGTCAGTACGCTCAGGAGTTAAAAGGCCAAGTACATAAAGGCAAAATAAGAATTGTTACCCAACAGGGCTTTGGCGTGAGACTTCACGATACGGGAATTGACGGTTTTGTATTATTCCCTAAAAAAATAGAGAAAAAATTCGACGCTAAACGCATGACAATTGCAACAGGTGACATATGTTATTCGCTTGATATGGAGGTGACAGTAAAAGTGGGCAGCGTGGATAGTGAGAAACGCAGAATCGCTTACGAAATCATCGAGCCTAAACCCACTGTATCAGAAGATAAAAGCTAACCTCACGAATTAAACAAATGTGCGGGGAAAAATTTTCATTTAAACACTGCCCGCACTTCTTTTCTTATTTTTGTAACATTTGCACCGTTTTTTCCATATCGGCTTCTTTGTTATCAATAAACTTAAACTGATTCCATGCTATTCGAATAATATCGTTATGGTGTAGTCGGTATTCAGCGGTAATCTGCATATCATTGACAAACGTACCGTTCGTACTTCCCATATCAGAGATATAGGTTTCCCTATACTCAGGAAAATATTCGTTATCTTTTTGCGTAACAACTGCGTGTTTTGCGCTCACAGAAGAATCATCTATTGCCACGGTATTTGAGGGGTGTCGTCCAATCACAATTTCACCTCCAAGTTCAAATTTATGAACAACAACGTCGTCGATCAATTGCGCTAATAATGCCATGGCTAACCCCTAGTTCAAAACTACGTGAATCTCTACTATAAATAACCCGCTTGCTTAGCTTCGTGCGCAAAATCACGTTTGATCGCTTTTTTTAAGGTATTGGCCATTTCAGCAGCGGATGAATATCGGTCTAACGAGTCTTTTTGTAATGCTTGATTAATAATTCTTGCCGCACTTGCAGGCAGCTCTTTCCTCACGCGACGCACATTTTTATGTTTCCCATGTATAATTTCGTAAGTCAGGCTCGCCAAATTATCGCCAGCAAACGGCAACATACCTGTCAGTAGCTGATAAAAGGTTACGCCTAAGCTAAATACGTCCGCAGCAAAATTAACCTTTTTACCTTTCAACTGCTCTGGTGCCATATATAGAGGACTGCCCAGTATTTCCCCCGTGCTTGTCTTTGAGTCATCCACTAACCTTGCGATGCCAAAGTCGGTCACTTTCAATTGATAAGGCGCGGGGTTATACATAATATTACCCGGCTTTATGTCTCGATGAATTATCTGGTTCGCATGTGCATATTCCAATGCTTCAGCCACTTCACACGTAATCCGGTATACCTCAAAAATAGGTAACAGTCGTCCTTCAGAAACAAATTCACTTAATGCCTTTCCTTCAACAAAATCCATGGCAATATAGGCTAGGTCTTCCTGCTCCCCCACATCGTACACTGAAACAATGCGTGGATGGCTCAAACGGCCCGCAGCTTCAGCCTCCCGAAAAAAGCGAGATTTAATATCGCCAATTTGCTCAATAGAAAATTGCCTGTATTTCAATGTTTTGATGGCGACATTACGGGAAATTTTTGGGTCATACCCAAGATAAACCGTTCCCATAGCACCACGGCCAATCTCTTCTTTAATTTCGTAACGCCCTAAGTTTTGCATTTGCACCGAGGCTCGCGGTAAAGCAACGGTTGCATCCAACCCAACTTCATTTTTCTTCTGATCGGGGGAGGAATAGATCATTACTTTTATTGCATCAATTTTTTGAGATGTATCTTTATAATCACTCTGCCTTGCCAATAAGGATTCAAATACATCTATTGCTTGCTGGTAATGCTTCTTCACTGAATAAGCATTACCTAATTCATAAAGAGCATTAAGAACATTGGTGGAATTACCACATTTATTTAATGTTTCACGCACTTTTTCATATTGCTCTCTTTCCATTTGTGTTTCAGCTAAAGCAATACAGGCGTTGTCTGCTCTCGTACTTAAATTTTCCCACCTTGCTAACCTTACTTGCCAGAAATGCGTAAGCATATGTCCAACCAATAAATAGCTCAGAGTGATGCCAAAAGGTAACCAAACACCTTTTGTTGCACCCGCAACAATCTGAACAATAATAATGCTCGCAACCAAAGCCGAGCTCGCAACATAACCGGCATTTGCTGAAATTTTAGGCACCACCATAAGTAAATACGTCACTAGAAAAATGACGACAATTTTCTCCAAAGCAGCAAACCACCAAGGCTCGGCAATCATTTTCTGATGGGTAAGACTGTAGTAAACCCTCGCCACTCGCATCGCTTCTTCACTGCCCTGCTCGGCGATAATGACTAACGACGGAAAGGCACCTCGCGCCAACGCCTCTTCTAAAGTTATTCGGCTAATACGAGGCTGCATTCTATCGGTAGCAGTATTCAGGGCAACAAAACTTCCTGAAGGTGACGTTGGGTAGATATTTTCTCCAAGCCAAACACCTAGATCTCTCTGCCAAACCAGGTCCGCATCCTTATCACTCACAACGTTTAGTAACTGAAGTAAAAAGCTGGCTTCTCCTCCACCCTGCTCATTTAGAATGGCTAAAGACTCACTTTGTGCTAGATGTGTTTGCAAAGTGTAATGATCAATCGACGGGCGGCTTGCCGGGGTCTCATGAAGCAAATACGACCATTGAGAAGCCCACATCCACTGACTTAACAACTGCGGAAGGTTTTCCATAATCGATGGCGATAAGATTTCGATATTTTTTTGCCCAAGTATACGGGTATGAAGTACGCCTAATACAACTCTATCACTGGTTAGAGTATCCAATAGAAAGCGCTTTCTCTGTACCAGAGAGCGAACCTGTTTGATGGTTTCATTATCTCCTTGATCGTTTTCAGCCAAATCATCCAGAAGAATATCCGCCGAACCTAGTTTGCTATCAAGAGGGCGACCGAACAATACCCCCACTCTTGTATCAGAGCTGTGCAAGATATTGGAAATAAGCGCACCCAATTTACCTGCGGAGTAGATGTCATCCTGCCATAGGTCAAATTCACTGGAGGGCACATCGACAATACTAATGTCTGCGGAACCACGGGGTGCTTCCGTAAGCAAGGTTGTGGCTTTGAGTAACACGCTATCGAGAGTAGTGAATAAAGGATGCCGCCAAGGACATAAAATAAGGCATAGCCCTAGAATTAGCACAACACCCTGCAAGTTAATACGCCCAATAAGGCTATAGGGCACTTTGAATAGGAGTTTGCTTACAAAACTGAGCAGGGGCACTAACTAAGACCTTTTTCAACTATGGGAATAGCCTAGCACTTGACGTCTCTTTATTCTGTGTAATATACACCCGGAATCCAACTTTTTTTTATCTTCAGGGTCTTGCCAAGGTCATTGGGGAGGTTCTCTAAGAACTCAAACTCGTGCGTACCCAGCTCAAATATCACGCCAGACTCTAGGGTTACTGACTCAACTGGTTTACCTTTTATCAGTATGCCATTGGTACTGCCCGAGTCCTTAAGCTCCCACCCGTTTTCGCTAGGTGTTAAAAATGCATGTTCGCCACTCACTGTAGGGTCATCCACTCGGATTTGGCAATTCATACTTCGCCCAAGAGTAACCGCTTCTCGCAGTTCATAGACGGTCACAGTTGTACCGTTAAATAAATGCTTTAAATACGCCATAAAATTTTCTCATTCTTCATAGCACGGACCCAGAACATCGGGACTGCATACTAACTTATTCTTCTGGCAGCGAGTTTCCATTTAGAGCCCGTTAACTGCACAGCCAAGATAGAGGGCTGTATTAACTCAGAATTTCCATTTTTAGTTATTATGTCTATATGAACCTTATTCACTAAAGCTTACAACTTATACGATATTTTCTTGTGTTAAGGCTGTTGGCTTGACTCTATTTGAGGCCATATAGAACAACGAACAAACCCTAGGTAGCCGATATGGCTCCAAGTACCATTTATACAACAAGTGGAGTCACAGTTCACCTAGGAATTGAAGGCATCGACGCAAAGATTTTGACTGGGAATTATTTCGCACTGAAATGTGCTCAGAATTTATGCTTATTATCAAACGCTCATATTGCCTAAGGCAAACAAACCCCTTCTATCAGAATTTCTGTTCCAAGGTTTCAACTAACTCTTTAAAGGTATTATGGTTATTGTCGTTCATGTTCATCAGAACTTTATGTGCATCAAGCACTCTGCGCTGAACCGCTTCCTCATCATCCAGCCTCTCTTCCAAGGTAGTAGGTGACTCGCTAGTAGGAGGGTCCAAATTAATGAATTCCTTATTAAGGATATTGAAAATATCTCCAAACCCCATGGAGCTTAGAAGCCTTCGGATATTGGGGTTCCCAGTAATCACTATTGGGTCTTTATAACCTTTTTCACGGCCAGTTATCGCTATTTTTGCCATAAGCCCCAGTGTTGTACTGTCAACGATAATGGCCTCAGTCAAGTCGAAAACAACTGAGAAAAAGTCGTCTTTGGAGAGCATATCTTGAATAAAGTCGTCAAACGCAAGACACAAGGTCAAGCGAACGTCTCCCTCCATTTTAATTACCGTAATTCCTTCGTGATCTGCCACTTTTATACTGCCTGAACTCATAAGAATTTACTTCACCACTTGTAACTTAAGTATTGCAATATCATCTGGTGCCGCATCTATATCATTAATATTGAGGGCTTTGCAGATAGAATCAATCCCACCGTCGCATTCATCCATTGAACGAAGCAAATGCGCTTCCTTGCCTATCAAACCTTCTTCGGGAAGAACCTCTAGCACACCATCAGAAAATACCATTAACGAAAACTCTTCTGGCAACTGGACAGACTCTATTTCCCACTCAGCATCTTTAAATATGCCAATTGGCTTGCCCTTGCCTTGAAGATATCTTGTACCTGAGTTGCTCTTCACTACTGGCAGAGGGATATGACCACCAAGCACATAACACATTTCTTTAGTATAGGTGTCAATTACGCCAGCAAAGCAGGTAAGATGGCAATCAATACCTGAGCGAATCACCTCTCTATTGATAAGCTTAGTCAATTCCACAGATACATCGCCAAATGACTCTTCAGAATCAATAATTTTATCAGTACTAAAATAGCGTCTCACTAGCTGCCTTAACCATACGGTAACAAAGGCCGCTGCCGCACCATGACCAGAAACATCCACCAAATAAAAAGCGAGATACCTTTCTAGCAGGAAACCGTAGTCAACAAAATCTCCACTTAGATACAAGGAGGGAATAATTCTGTACGACACTTCCAAGCCATTATGTATAACCGGCGTTTCCGGTAACAGTTGGCCCTGTACCCTGCGCCCTGCCTTCTGGTCTCTTTCAAGTACTCGTATATATTCGCTTAGCTCCCGATTAGCGCTCTCAAGCTTTTTGCGATAAAGCAGGTTTTGCTCTAGTAGTTTAGTACGCTCCAGAGCCCTGTTCACCGAATGGATCAATACTTCCATATTTACCAAAGGTTTCACTAGGTAGTCCGACGCTCCAAGCCGTAAAGCTTCCACAACATCTCCCACAACACCAAGACCTGATATAACTATGACAGGTGTATCTGGACTAAGTTTTCGAATTTCCTGCAAAATGCTTAAACCGTCTAAATCCGGCATTCTTAAGTCGGTAATAACAATATCGGGGGAGGTTTGTTTAAACCTTTTAAGGCCAGAACGGCCACAGGATTCTTCGTGAACAACAAAGCCGCTATCTTCAAGATAAGCAGTAATGCTTTCACGAACAATTGTATCATCATCAATGATCAGCAGTTCCGTCATGCTTAATCTCGCACGCTACATTTTGAATTTGTGCATGGAATGGACACAGTAACCTGATATTTTCACTTACGCAAGCTACCAATCTGGTTGTTTATAGGTTAAATTTGCCCATAGTGTGTATGTATTATACGTACACCACTAGATATGGCATTCTCTAAGGCTCCTTGTCTTAGGTTGCCCCTGTAGCAAACCTCATATTGAGGGGGAGAACTATGAACTTGGTCAGCAGAGATTATCAAGAAAAACGTAACTTCATCCGCATGAGAGTCGATACCCCTGTGAGTATCGATGTAAAGAACGGTGATGAAACCTTATCAGGTAAGTGCCACGATTTAAGTGGTGGCGGCTTACAAGTTGAGCTAGGCACTGTACTGCCAGTAGGGACTGAAGTCGAAGTATCCATTGCATCAAGCCACGGCCACAACCCAATGCTTCACGCAAATGCGATAGTCACTAGAGTTGTTTCCCAGCCAGAATCAGAGTCACAACCTTGTTTGCTCGGCTTAGAAATTAAAGAAATGTTGAATTAACCTACCTATACGTAGAACTATTGACCCGCTAATTGGGTGAATAGAAATTGGCGATAAGGGCAGTGGTATAAAACCCCTACCCCGTAGGTGGCTCTCCCTCTAAAAATCATCAAAATCGAGGTCACCACCAAAATCGTCCTCTTCTTTCCCATCGCTGATTAAGAAATCTCGGCGTTGCAGGTAAACATCCCTCATCAAAACGTATCTATCCCCCTCAAGTAGGTCTTCCAAGTCAAGTAGCTCAGCTCTCGTTTGCACTATGTCAGTAGCATGAAGCCCAAGTGAAACACTTTGAGGGTCTACGTAGTTAAGAGGGTCAATAACAAAATCAATAGGCTTACCAAAGCCTCCCCGCACAGTCGATGGCCCTAAAAACGGTAGGATTAAGTAAGACCCCTCTGGTACACCCCACTTTGCCAGGGTTTGTCCAAAATCCTCCCCTTCACTTTCCTCAATACCCATTTTTCTCGCAACATCAAACACCCCCACCAAACCAATGGTGGAATTAATGAGTAAACGACTGGTATCTAACCCTGCCCGCTTCCATTTCCATTGCAGAACATCGTTTATAACGTTCGACACTTCTCCAATATTGCTAAAGAAGTTGCTCACTCCAATTTCTACTGGCTTGGGGGCAGCCCAACGGTAACCTTGTGCAATAGGCTTTAAAATCCATGAGTCTAGTTTGTCATTGAAAGTAAACATGCCTCGGTTGTAGCGCTCAAATTTATCGCGTTTGCCCTCTTCCGTTTGTACTAGGTTTTGGTCGCTCTGCGGGTTGGAAGCACAGCCCGTCCCAACAAGGGTAAAAGCGGTTATAAGTACAACAATGGCCATTTTATTTATTTGAACAAGTGGAGATTTTACGGTAAACACTGGGTATTCCTTGGTTTTTAATCCAATTAATCTGAAGTATGTAAACAATAAATGAATTCTGATTTGGCGTATAATGCTCCGCAACGGCAGTCTATTATGACGCTTTATGTATGTGGTTATTGTCTTGCCTATGTTATGAGTGAAGATTACGAGTGAATGTTACAAAGCAAACTAAAGAGACGCTTTCCACTGTTTATGTAACCTCTTATCCGACACTGGCATTTGCGTCTTAAGGGTTTGGGTAAACAGGGAAACCCGTAGTTCTTCAATCATCCACCGATATTCCTGCCATTCCCAATTTAGAAAATAGGCAGCCCCACCTTCTTGTGCCAATCTTAACTCGTGCCTTTGCCAATGAGATTCCAAGCTAGATGTAGCAATACGATCCTTTTGTGGATTAATTAAAGCTTTTTCCAAACGCATCTTAATAGATTTTAAGTATCGCGGATACTGATTAAGTCGGTCAATGGTCACATCGTACAAAAATCCTTTATAAATCAGCCCATCTAATTGACGAGTAATATCCGCAGCGGATAACGCTAAAGCCAAAGCATTTTTGCTGGATTTAATCGATTTCTTTATTTCAACAATATCTGCCAATATAGCTAGCACCTTCTTTTCAAGATCAAAGGCTACTGACACAATTTCAGGCTGGACTTTCTCAATACATTTCTGAAAGATTTGTTCGTTGGTAATTGTTGAGCCGGACAATTCCTCATGACAAATATTTTTTATTGATGCAATTAAAATATCGTCTATCACCTCAGTTCGCTTACCCAAATTCACAACGGTGAGTCCAATATCTTTGCCTTTTAATACCTCTTTCTCTAAATATTTTTTAGTATCTTTTAAGTTATTCGCCAACAACCGAGTTATACCACGCTGATTGATAACCTTAGCTTCATTGGGGTTGTCCAATACTCTAAGAGAAACTTTAGCTTGGCATTCAGTTAAGGCCGGGTAGCCGGTAATTTTTACTGCGCCTCTATCTAATTGAACCGATGACGCGAGTTCACCAAAACTCCATGTGATAATGTTTTCTTGTTCAATAGAATGGCTAGCCGTTTGAATGGTTTTTTGTACATGTTCGCGGTATTTGCTGCGCAATGATTCCAAGTTTCTATCGCGGTCAATCACCTTCCCCCTTTCATCCAGAACCTGAATATTCATTTTGTAAAGAGGCTCTAGTGATTCTTCATCCCAATCATCGCCGGAAATATTCACTTCGGCAATTCGATTTAGCTCTTCCATTAAGACATCGGTAAGCTTACGGTTTTGAGGTTTTAACTTCGATAAAACTCGATCAACGTAATCGGGCACTGGAACAATTTTTTTACGAACAGCTTTAGGAAGCGCCTTAACAAGTGATATACATTTATCTCTGAGTAAACCTGGAACCAACCATTCCAAATAATGAGCTTGAACTTCATGTAACAACGCAGCAGGGATATGCGCATTCACACCATCATCTTCGTGACCAGGGTTAAACTGATAACCAACAGGAAAAGTGATGCCCTCATAAGAAAGCTGAGCGGGAAACAAAGATTGCTTGGCACCTTCCGCACTATGACGCATCAAGCTATCTTTTGAAAAATACAGCAGTTTTGCATCTTTAGCTTCTGCCTTATTTCTCCAATGTTCAAACCCGGCAAGATTAATAATGTTTTCAGGTATTTTACTATCGTAAAACTCTACAAGCTCCTCTTCGTCAACAAGGATGTCCTTACGACGTGTTTTCGCCTCTAAATCGTGAACTTCTTCTATGAGCGCTTGATTATGCTTAAAAAATTCTCCTTTTATTTTTTGCTTACTTTTTCCATACCCTCCTTCCACTAGCGCAGAACGAATAAAAACATCTCTGGAAACTTTTGCATCTATATCTCCATAATGAACTCGTTTTTTTTCAACAAGCACTAAACCAAATAAACTTTTACGGACATACACCTTAACCTGCCCCTCATAAACATCGTAATGAGGTTCAAAATAATGATTTTTTAACAAGTGTTCGGCCAAACCCAAAACCCAACTGGGTTCAATTTTCGCTATACAATGGCTAAATAATTGGCTAGTTTCCAAAAAGTTGGCCGCCAACATCCACTTTGGACGCTTTTTATATTGAGAAGAGCCGGGAAATATTTGGAATTGGCGGTTTCGTGTCCCGTCATACACATTGCTTTTTCGAGTTTTCCCTTGATGGTCTTTGGTATCTTCCTGCTTACACCCTAAATTTGTTAAAAAACCAGCAATAATAGCTCTGTGTATTTCTTCATAACTTGCTGGTTCTGTATTGTTTTTAAATTTTAGATTTTTAGTCGCCAGTTTAAGCTGATGATGTAAATCTCTCCATTCTTTTAAACGTAAAAAGTTTAAAAACTCTTTCTTACAGAGCTTTCGCAACTGATTTTGTGAGAGTTCCTGCCTTTGTTCTTCCACGTAATTCCAAAGATTAACGTAAGCAATAAAATCTGAGTGTTCATCAAAAAACCTACGATGTTTTTCGTCTGAAACCTGCTGTTTATCGCTTGGCCTCTCTCGTGGGTCCTGGATGCTTAATGCGCTGGCAATAATCATTATTTCGGACAAACAATTCCGTTTGCTAGCCTCAACAATCACTCTCGCCAGTCGAGGGTCCAGGGGGAAATTTTGTAATTGTTTTCCTATTAGAGTGATATTACCTCTTGTATCAACGGCCTGGAGTTCCTCAAGTAATTTAAACCCATCGTTAATTAGGCGATTATCTGGGCGATCCACAAAGGGAAAATGACGTACATCACCAATACGCATTTGCAACATCTGCAATACAACCGCAGCAAGATTTGTACGTAAAATTTCTGCATCGGTAAATTCTGGACGCGATTCAAAATCCGACTTTTCATAAAGTCGTATACACACCCCGTCACTGACTCGACCACAGCGCCCCTTTCTTTGATTCGCACTGGCTTGCGAAATAGTTTCAATAGGCAGGCGTTGAACTTTTGTACGTAAACTGTAACGACTGATACGCGCTGTACCAGGGTCGATAACATATTTAATGCCCGGCACGGTAATAGAAGTTTCCGCCACATTGGTCGCCAGAACGACTCGACGACCTTTGTGGCTATTAAAAACTTGAGTCTGTTCTGCCAAGCTCAATCGAGCATAAAGTGGCAGTATTTCCAAATGATGAAAACCTGCTTTTTTTATTGAGTGTGAGGTTTCACGAATTTCCCTTTCCCCAGAAAGAAAAACCAATATATCTCCTCCTTGCCCTTTAGACATTTGAAGAATTTCATCAATGGATGACGTTATGGCCTCAGTTTGATCATCAAATTCCTCTTGCCAAGGACGATACAAAACCTCAACAGGATAGGTTCGACCAGACACTTCCATAATAGGTGCATTATTAAAGTGTTCTGAAAATTTTTGTAAATCAATAGTAGCGGAAGTAACGATAAGTTTTAAGTCTGGGCGTTTTTTTAGTAGCTGCCTTAAATAACCTAGCAAAAAATCAATATTTAGACTTCGTTCATGAGCTTCATCAATAATTAGGGTATCGTATTTCCATAACATAGGATCTTGTTGAATTTCAGCCAGTAAAATTCCGTCAGTCATAAGTTTGACATAACTTTTTTCATCAGTATTATCGTTAAATCGAACCTGATAACCAACTGCCGAGCCCAATTCAGTTTTTAATTCTTCCGCAATTCTACTCGCCACAGTTCGCGCAGCAATTCTTCGTGGTTGAGTATGGCCTATCAAACCCCGTATACCGCGCCCTAGAGACATACAAATTTTGGGTATTTGCGTCGTTTTACCAGAACCTGTTTCTCCCGCCAAAATCACCACTTGGTTTGCTTCTATCAATTGGGCAATATCATCTTTCTTTTGGCTGATAGGTAAACTTTCAGGAAATTCGATGTCTGGGCGGTTGTGGGTTTTGTGCTCTACCAAATTTATTGAAGTATCAAACAAGGCTTGTAATGAAGTAATTTTTCGATCGACAGGCTGCTGATTTTTAATACGTTTTTCTAAATTGAATTTTTCCCGTCTTAAACGCGCCACGCACTCTAACGTCATTTTTTCGCTGCGAACTTCCTGTTGTTTTATCCATGCGGAAAGTTCATTTAATTCCATTATTTAACGCACTTATCGCTATTTCCGAGTGGAAGATATTGTCTATGAGAGGTAAAAAAGGGGCCAAAATAGGCCCCTTTTTTAGTATAGAATTTCTTAGACTGGGCCATTACCGTAACTCATTAGTCGTTTGTATCGTTTTTCTAATAATTCATCGATACTTTGACCACTCAACTGCTCCAGTTGCTCAATAAGTTTTACCTTAAGTTTTTCGGCCATACCATCAATATCTCTATGGGCGCCCCCAAGAGGCTCTTCGATAGTCTCATCCACAATACCAAGAGACTCTAATATGCTAGAAGTCACTCCCATGGCCTCTGCGGCTAAAGGTGCTTTCTCAACAGTTTTCCAAATAATGTTGGCACAGCCTTCAGGAGAAATCACAAAGTAGGTGGAATACTGAAGCATATTTAGCTGGTCACCCACACCAATGGCCAAGGCACCGCCGGAAGAACCTTCACCAATAACCGTACAAATAATTGGAGTTTTTAGGCGGGACATAACCGCAAGGTTTCGTGCAATGGATTCACTAATACCCCGCTCCTCGCTATCAATTCCTGGGTAGGCCCCGGGAGTATCGATAAGAGTGAGTACCGGAATGTTAAACCGCTCCGCCATTTCCATTAGGCGTAACGCCTTGCGATAGCCTTCGGGGCGGGGCATTCCAAAATTGCGAGCAACCTTATCTTTTACGCTTCGACCTTTTTCCTCGCCAATAACCATAACAGGGCGACCGGCCAAACGACCAATACCACCAATAATGGCTTTATCATCACCAAAATGACGGTCTCCATGGAGTTCATGCCAATCATCAAAAATACGGGAAATATAATCCGCCGCATAGGGTCGCTGAGGGTGACGAGCCACCTGAACGACTTGCCATGGCGTTAGGCTCGAATAGATGCTCTCAGTTTTGCTCGTACTCTTTTCTCTAAGACGCTCAATTTCTTCTGTGATATCCAAATCGTTGTCCACACCAACCAGTTGCAGCTCTTCAATTTTTGCTTCTAATTCAGCAATTGGTTGCTCGAAGTCGAGATAATTCAGATTCATAACTTTGGGAACACCTTGCGCAGTTGATCCACCAAATCTACTTTGGCGGGAGAAAAGAGGCGCAAGTTTACCACCACAGGCCCCAAGGCTAAAGTGCGAGTATTAAGGAAGCGGGAATTACGCCTTATAACTCAGCTCCACATTATCGTGACCATAAATATTTCTAAGAGAGCTTAATAAATCATCTGAGGGTTGGACTCTCCACTGATCTCCCAAGGTAAGCTCTCCCTGAATACCTAACTTCTGGTAAGTGATGCTCACGGGGCAGCGCCCATCGCCCCCATAAGGAGTAAGGACATCTCTGAGCTGAGCGCCGTAATTCACAGGCAAAACATCGCTTTTCCAAATAAGCTTAACTCCCTTTACCTTATCTTGCCTAGCGGAAACCAAGTTACTGATTGCATCAGCTCTCATTTTCAAACCACCACTGTAATCGTCATGACTTATTTGTCCTTCGATTATCAGTAGAGCATCTTTTTCCAGTAATTCTCGGTGCTCGTTATAGGTATCCGAAAAAACGGCAACTTCCATTCTGCCCGTTCGGTCATCCAGAGAGATAAATGCCATATTGTCCCCGCGTTTAGTTTTCATTACCCTAAACGCAACAACCATACCCGCAATTGACTGCTTGGCTTTATCTGGGCGGACATTGGATATTCGACAAGAAACCAACTGATTAAGCTCTTCGTCGTATTCATCTATAGGATGACCCGTTAAGTACAAACCCAGCGTCTCTTTTTCTCCCTCTAGGCGGTCCTTCATAGTCAAACGGCGAACATTCCGAAAATCGGAGTAGGCATCTTCTACACCATTTCCGCTAGGCACCACTTCACCAAACATATCCATCATTCCAGAATCCGCATTTGCTGCACTTTGCTCAGCGGCTTTAACCGCTTCGGGTATAGCTAAAAACATAACAGCGCGATCGTAGTCCAGATCAATTTGCGGCCCTATAGTATCGAAGGCTCCACTCCGAATAAGGGCTTCCAAAGCCCGCTTATTGACTTTGCGAGAATCCACCCGAGTACAAAAATCAAATATATCGCTAAATGCTCCCGCCTTTCTGGCTTCAATAATGTTTTCAACAGGCCCCTCTCCCAGACCTTTAATAGCCCCCAGGCCATATATGATGTTATTTTCATCATCAACCGTAAATTGGAATTCACCTCGGTTAACATCGGGGGGGAGTAGGTTTAAACCGGATATACGGCAATCTTCAATAAAGGTAACAACTTTATCCGTCTTATCCATATCTGACGACATTGTCGCGGCCATAAAGGCAGCGGGATAATGCGCTTTTAGCCATGCGGTTTGGTAAGAAACAAGTGCATAGGCAGCGGAGTGAGATTTGTTAAACCCATAGCCCGCAAATTTCTCCACCAAGTCGAAGATCTTGATAGCAAGATCCGCGTTTATGCCCTTATCTTTCGCCCCCTGTTCAAATACTTCCCGCTGTTTAGCCATTTCTTCCGGCTTTTTCTTACCCATCGCTCGACGCAATAGGTCAGCACCACCAAGAGAATAGCCTGCAAGTTCCTGGGCTATTTGCATAACCTGTTCTTGATAAACAATAACCCCATAGGTCGGCTCAAGAATAGGCTTTAAACATGCATGTTGGTATTTCGCATCAGGGTAAGCAACTTGAGCACGACCATGTTTACGCGCAATAAAATCATCCACCATACCCGACTGTAGCGGCCCCGGACGAAATAGTGCAACCAGCGCGATCATATCTTCAAGTGTATCGGGTTGGAGGCGCTTAATAAGGTCTTTCATTCCCCTTGATTCTAACTGAAACACTGCGGTTGTATCAGCCGCCTTAAGCAGTGTGAAAGTATCAGCGTCGTCTAGGGGAATGGCCGTAATATCGACAAACTCTTCACCATATCTAGCCTTTTGGCTATTAATCATCTTCACTGCCCAATCGACGATGGTCAGAGTTCTCAACCCCAAAAAGTCGAATTTAACCAGCCCTGCGGATTCAACATCGTTTTTATCATATTGGGTAACAAGGCCATCACCCTGTTCGTCACAATAGAGAGGTGCAAAATCCGTGAGCTTAGTAGGGGCAATAACCACCCCTCCCGCATGTTTACCTACGTTACGAGTAATGCCCTCTAGTTGCAGGGCCATATCCCAAATTTCCTGGGCATCAGAATCGTTTTTCAAAAACTCTTGCAACACGCTTTCCTGATCATGAGCTTTTTGTAGAGTCATACCAATATCAAGCGGGATCATCTTAGAGAGCTTGTCCGCTAAACCATAAGACTTTCCTTGCGCTCGGGCCACATCCCGAACCACCGCCTTGGCCGCCATAGTTCCGAAAGTAATAATTTGTGAAACAGCATCACGACCATAATTATCCGCCACATAACCAATCACTTGATCACGAGTTTCCATGCAGAAATCAACGTCAAAGTCTGGCATCGAAACCCGCTCAGGGTTAAGAAAACGTTCAAAGAGCAAATCGTATTGAAGTGGATCTAGATCAGTAATCTTCTGTGAATAAGCTACCAGCGAACCCGCACCAGAACCCCGTCCAGGCCCCACGGGAATATCATGGTCTTTTGCCCACTGGATAAAGTCCATTACAATAAGAAAATAACCGGGAAATCCCATCTGAATAATAATATCCAGCTCAAATTGAAGACGGTCGTAATACTCTTTTTTACGCGCGTCATAGTCCGGCGCATTTTTATCTAGAATTCGTCCCAACCTTTCATTTAAACCTTCGTAGGATATTTTGGTGAAAAATTCATCTTGCGTTAAGCCTTCAGGAATTGGGTATTCTGGAAGAAAATATTTCCCAAGCTGAATATCGACATTGCAACGTTTTGCAATTTCCAGTGTATTTTCGATAGCCTCTGGAATATCCTGAAATAATTCCTGCATTTCTTCCACAGATTTCAGATATTGTTGATCACTATAACGCCTTTCACGGCGAGGGTCATCCAGGGCACGACCTTCACCGATACATACTCGGGCTTCGTGCGGCTCAAATTGCGAAGCCTCCATAAAGCGCACATCATTAGTCGCAACAACAGGAATTCCCAATTTTTCCGCTAGTTCACATGCTTTATGCAAATACCGTTCATCACCTTCTCGATTTGTTCTTTGCAATTCAAAATAAAAACGATTGGGAAATAACTCATGCCAAAAAATCGCCGCTGTTTCAGCATCGTCAAATCGACCACCGAGTATTGCTTGTCCCACTTCACCAAACTTTGCACCTGATAGAGCAATGCAGCCCTCCGTATATTCTGTAAGCCAAGACCGGGAAACATAAGGCTCACCTTGCTTTTGACCCGTTTGGTAGGCTCTGGTAATAAGCTCTATTATATTTCTATAGCCCTGATTACTCGCCGCAAAAAGAGTAAACAAATGAGGTTTGTCCTCACTGTCTTCCGCTTCCAAATAAAAATCCGCGCCAAATACCGGCTTAAGCCCTTTTCTCTGACAGGCAGAGTAATATTTAATTAATCCATAAAAATTATTGTGATCTGTAACGCCACAAGCGGGCATTCCTAGTTCAGCTACTTTTGCAAGCAAAGGCTTAATTCGGATAATACTGTCTACCAACGAAAATTCTGTATGAACTCTAAGATGGATAAAATTTTGTGACATGAATTATGCTGCTCTTAAACTAAGTTGTTTTTAAACCTTACTGTTTGCAAGCCACGCTACTTTTATGGAAAGCTCGACAAAAACTACTTAAGGTAACGTCTCTTCAATTGTTCAATTAATGAATTTTCAGGAAAGGAACCATTTTTATCAAAACCCGGCTTTCTCTTCATCATTTCATTCCATAAATGAATTGCGTAGGTATCTGGAAAATGTGTTTCAAAAGAGGAAAATGTTTCATCAAAAATTGAATACCAACATTTGGAGTGTATTGGATAAAAATAAGTGTGAGGTAGAGCGTGATTTTCTAAACCCATATATTTTACGGCTTTTGTAAGCCCATCTGGGCCTGTTTCACCCCACTTTATATTGCCTTGTTTATTCCCTTGTAGATATTTTCTTTTTAATTTTCTGCGTTTATCCCTAAAGGTATCGTACGGAAGAAAATCGTTTGGCGAAGCGGCCTGATCACCCAAAAATCGTATGATCTTTTGCTCTGGTATTGCACCTAAAATGGCCCCATTGTATACATTCCAATCTTCTTTCCCAAAAAAGAGTTCAAAGGAAAAATCTATCGGTTTAATACAAATCACATCCGTATCAACCCAAATTCCCCCTTCTTTATACAGCATCTCGTATCTAAACCAGTCCGTGAAACAAGCAACACTATTACCTTTTGTATAACGAAAAATTAGAGATTCATTTAATATGTCATTTCCATCCCTAATGACAACACCACTAGGTACATTTTGAACATCTTCATAGGTAAACAATTCCATTCGATGACCACAAGCAACAAATGAGGCTAATGCAAGGTGTTCCATGGGTGAAAGTTTCCCACCCACCCACAATGTTTTAACAACTGGTAACATTTATTCGCTCCGGCAATAGACCTTTTTTCGTTCGTTTTTTCTTATTAGATTTCTCAATACAGCATGGTTTAGACACTATATATAAAAGATTTAGTGATATCTGCGCTTATTCTGTCTTTTCATTGTATTTAATATAAAAAAATAGACTTTGCATACGACTTATACCAATCCTAGAAAGTTTTCATATGACATCCCAAGCCCTAGAACAAAGACTTTGTATTCGTCCATCTTCAGCCGTGAAGTTTTTCCAAGCCTCACCCTAGTTCCCACGGTCCTCCGCACTACTGTCCGGGAGCGTGGGAACGAGTCAATCGATGAAAAGTAGCAGGTCATAATACACCATCAAAACTTTTTGGAATTGGTATTAAATGTATGCACAAAAACCCCACTCATTACAGAACAGGGCTTTTGTTGTTAGAAACCTGAGGAAAGCTTGCTTGCTCCATGAGCGTAGCGAGTGCTCAGCGTGGGCCCGCGAAGCGCTTTGGCCATTGGGTACCGTTGGTCTTCGTCAGTACTGTTTTTTTATTGACGTGCCAAACTGGGAGACGCCGTTCTCGGGCATCCTGCCCTTCACGGCATAAGTACATCCATGTACAAAGAAAAGCCCTGCTCATTTCTGAACAGGGCGTTCAAATTAGAAGCCTGACGAAAGCTTGCCCCATGAGCGGAGCGAGTGCTTTGGGCATGGCCGTTGGTCTTCGGCAGTGCCCAACTAGTTTAGAACACACAGAGAAAAGCCCTGCTCATTTCTGAACAGGGCGTTCAAATTAGAAGCCTGACGATGACCTACTCTCACATGGGAACTCCCACACTACCATCGGCGATGCATCGTTTCACGTCTGAGTTCGGGATGGGATCAGGTGGTTCCAATGCTCTAATGTCGTCAGGCAAAGCTGTATGACTCCAGTCAGTGACTAGCACATCTCTCGATGTGGAAGTTGACGCCTTACTTTCAACTTCAGTTCAAATAGGGGGCGGATAGAATAAGTCCTACTACTAGGAATACCATTGCATTTCGTAGTGACTGGAAGATCTCTGTCTTTCGACATTCGCTTATCCGAGCTCTATCATTGGATCGCAAGCTTCTCACATGTGTGGGTCACTTAGTATCGATCGTTTTATCTTTCTTTTGAAAATCACATAATCATTTCTGTTATATGGTCAAGCCTCACGGGCAATTAGTACTGGTTAGCTCAACGCCTCACAGCGCTTACACACCCAGCCTATCAACGTGGTAGTCTTCCACGGCCCTTCAGGGGGTCAAGCCCCAGGGAAATCTAATCTTGAAGGAGGCTTCCCGCTTAGATGCTTTCAGCGGTTATCCCGTCCGAACGTAGCTACCCGGCAATGCTTCTGGCGAAACAACCGGAACACCAGGGGTTCGTCCACTTCGGTCCTCTCGTACTAGAAGCAGCTCTTCTCAAATTTCCAACGCCCACGGCAGATAGGGACCGAACTGTCTCACGACGTTCTAAACCCAGCTCGCGTACCACTTTAAATGGCGAACAGCCATACCCTTGGGACCGGCTTCAGCCCCAGGATGTGATGAGCCGACATCGAGGTGCCAAACACCGCCGTCGATGTGAACTCTTGGGCGGTATCAGCCTGTTATCCCCGGAGTACCTTTTATCCGTTGAGCGATGGCCCTTCCATACAGAACCACCGGATCACTAAGACCTACTTTCGTACCTGCTCGACGTGTCAGTCTCGCAGTCAAGCGCGCTTATGCCTTTACACTAACCTCATGATTTCCGACCATGATTAGCGCACCTTCGTGCTCCTCCGTTACTCTTTGGGAGGAGACCGCCCCAGTCAAACTACCCACCATACACTGTCTCCGATCCCGATAAGGGACCAGGGTTAGAACCTCAAACATATCAGGCTGGTATTTCAAGCTTGGCTCCACCACATCTAGCGACACGGTTTCAAAGCCTCCCAGCTATCCTACACAAATAGGTTCAAAGTTCAGTGCAAAGCTGTAGTAAAGGTTCACGGGGTCTTTCCGTCTAGCCGCGGGTACACGGCATCTTAACCGCGATTTCAATTTCACTGAGTCTCGGGTGGAGACAGCGTGGCCATCGTTACGCCATTCGTGCAGGTCGGAACTTACCCGACAAGGAATTTCGCTACCTTAGGACCGTTATAGTTACGGCCGCCGTTTACCGGGGCTTCGATCAAGAGCTTCGCCGAAGCTAACCCCATCAATTAACCTTCCGGCACCGGGCAGGCGTCACACCCTATACGTCCACTTACGTGTTTGCAGAGTGCTATGTTTTTAATAAACAGTCGCAGCCACCTGGTTACTTCGACCGGCTTTAGCTCAGGGAGCAAGTCCCATCACCTAAACCGGCGCACCTTCTCCCGAAGTTACGGTGCTATTTTGCCTAGTTCCTTCACCCGAGTTCTCTCAAGCGCCTTGGTATTCTCTACCTGATCACCTGTGTCGGTTTGGAGTACGGTCAACTGTTATCTGATGCTTAGAAGATTTTCTTGGAAGCAGGGCATCAACGACTCCACCCAAAAAAGGGCTCGTCATAACTTCTCAGCTTTCTCTAATTAAAGAGGGAATCCCGGATTTACCTAAGACCCCAGCCTACTAGCTTAAACGCGGACAACCAACGCCGCGCCCGTTTAGCCTTCTCCGTCTCTCCATCGCAATAACAGCCGGTGTAGGAATATTAACCTACTTCCCATCGACTACGCATTTCTGCCTCGCCTTAGGGGCCGACTAACCCTGTCCCGATTAGCGTTGGACAGGAAACCTTGATCTTCCGGCGAGGGAGTTTTTCACTCCCTTTATCGTTACTCATGTCAGCATTCGCACTTCTGATACCTCCAGCAGACTTCTCAATCCACCTTCACAGGCTTACAGAACGCTCCCCTACCATACTCGAAAGTATCCGCAGCTTCGGTTACCAATTTAGCCCCGTTAAATCTTCCGCGCAGGCCGACTCGACTAGTGAGCTATTACGCTTTCTTTAAAGGATGGCTGCTTCTAAGCCAACCTCCTAGCTGTCTAAGCCTTCCCACATCGTTTCCCACTTAAATGGTATTAGGGACCTTAGCTGGCGGTCTGGGTTGTTGCCCTCTTGACAACGGACGTTAGCACCCGCTGTCTGTCTGCCGTGATTGTACTCCTCGGTATTCGGAGTTTGCATGGGGTTGATAAGTCGGGATGACCCTCTAGCCCAAACAGTGCTCTACCCCCGAGGGTAAGACACGACGCACTACCTAAATAGTTTTCGGGGAGAACCAGCTATCTCCGGGCTTGATTAGCCTTTCACTCCGATCCACAGGTCATCTCCTCATTTTTCAACATAAGTGAGTTCGGTCCTCCAGTTGATGTTACTCAACCTTCAACCTGCCCATGGATAGATCGCCCGGTTTCGGGTCTATTGCATGCGACTCGCGCCCTATTAAGACTCGATTTCTCTACGGCTCCCCTAAATGGTTAACCTTGCCACATACAATAAGTCGCTGACCCATTATACAAAAGGTACGCAGTCACGCCGAAGCGCTCCTACTGCTTGTATGCACACGGTTTCAGGATCTATTTCACTCCCCTCACAGGGGTTCTTTTCGCCTTTCCCTCACGGTACTGGTTCACTATCGGTCAGCTGGGAGTATTTAGCCTTGGAGGATGGTCCCCCCGTCTTCAGTCAAGATAACTCGTGTCCCGACCTACTTAATATGTCCAATACAATGCTTCGTATACGGGGCTATCACCCTCTATCGCCAGACTTTCCAGACTGTTCTACTACATTGTATTGAATCGGCTGATCCCCGTTCGCTCGCCGCTACTAAGGGAATCTCGTTTGATTTCTTTTCCTCCGGGTACTTAGATGTTTCAGTTCCCCGGGTTCGCCTCGTTAACCTATGTATTCAGTTAACGATACCCGCAAGCGGGTGGGTTCCCCCATTCAGAAATGTTAGGATCAATGCTTGTGTGCCAACTCCCCTAACCTTATCGCAGGCTCCTACGTCTTTCATCGCCTCCAGCTGCCAAGGCATCCACCGTGTGCACTTATTCACTTGACCATATAACACAAGTGACTAAGTTTTTTTCAATCGACTTATAAAACACTGCTTCATGTCAGCTTCTCAACAACTCAAATCCTATCAGCGACTAAGCCGACAAAACTAATACAGAATTATTTCAAATCGCCAACACTTAACAGTTGATAACTAAGTGTCTCTACACATATTGTTTGAATGCAATCGCAACGATATTACACCGGATAAGCATGACTTGAGATATTCTCATTCATTACTAAAGTGCAATGTTACAACTTATTCTTTCCACCTTGTTAAAGAGCTTCTGATGTAAAACCAGAAAATTACTGTCTTACTTGAGAAAGTAATTT
>OZ252214.1:0-2892500 GCA_965248935.1 Cellvibrionaceae bacterium | reverse complement strand
CTACCTCCAGTTACGGGGTAATCAACCTAAGGTTTTACTGTTGCTCTCCAGCTCTTCTCTGGGGCATCCCATTGAAGAGGCGCGCATTATGCAGACGACACCTGAGTCGGTCAACCTAATTATTTCAGTTTTTTTAAAAAAATAATTAGGCGAACGCGAGGCGAGCAAACCGCCGAGTTTTCCTACGAGCAACACCCAATATAGACTATTTTTTAGGCGCCACGAAATAAAACCGTCAACAATTCAGCAAATATCTAAATATCAGCCTCAACAGACTTGCTTCTTTTAAACACTAAATTCCAAAGCCAGGCCAACGGCCCCGATAAAGCGTATACAAATGCCATGGCAAAAAGAACTCGCGGAGGGTCTATGGTAACAACTATGAATACCATCAGAACAATAAATAAGGTGACAAAGGGCACCCGACGATTGGCGTCTAGCCCCTTAAAGCTGAGATAACGAAGGTTAGAAACCATTGTTAAGCCAACAAAAATAGTAACTAACGCAGCAAACACCGATATAGGAATGGTCAACTCTAACTCACTTCCACACCAAACCCCTGAGGCCATTAAGGTAGCAGCCGGAGGGCTTGCAAGCCCAGTAAAGTAACGCTTGTCCTCTTCTCCTACATGGGTATTAAACCTTGCCAGACGCAAAGCGGCACAGGTCACGTAAACAAACGCTGCCGCCCAGCCGTATTTACCCAGCGGCTCTAAGCCCCAGCTAAATAGCACAATGGCAGGAGCTAAGCCGAAAGAAACCATATCCGACAGGCTATCGTACTCTGTCCCAAAAGCACTCTGGGTATTGGTCATACGCGCAACACGCCCATCAAACCCATCCAGAACTTGGGCTGCGAAGATAGCAAGAGCCGCATTGGCAAAATTACCATGCATAGCAGAAATTATGGCAAAAAAGCCGCCAAATAACGCACCAGTGGTGAATAGGTTCGGCAGGAGATAAACCCCTTTTCGGCGAACGGTTTGCCCCCCTTCGGAGATGTCTTCTTCGTGATCACTTAAAGGGATGTTCTCAGCAAGGCTTGCCGGAATCTCAACCCCTACCCCTCTATCTTCTTGTGATTCATTAGGCATGACGTGAACCCATTTTATAAATTGATAAATTTTCCATTCATGAATCTTCGACCATTTATATATTGGTCGATAAAATGCAAATAACGCGACAAAAGCCGCGCTATTTACCATCAATACCGTACATCCTGTACATCGTCGTTCTTCTGCATCCATGCAGCCACGACATACAGTACATCCTGTACATATTAGTTTTTAGACTTATCAATGATTTTGTTTGATTCAATCCAAGGCATCATAGCACGAAGCTTTTCACCTACCTGCTCAATCGGGTGAGCCGCATTATTTCTACGATACGCCGTCATGGATGGGTAGTTGGTAGCGCCTTCGGAAATAAACTTCTTAGCATACTCACCATTTTGAATATCTTTCAACGCCTGGCGCATCGCTTTACGAGATTCTTCGTTAATCACTTTAGGCCCAGTGACATACTCTCCATACTCCGCATTGTTGGAGATAGAGTAGTTCATATTGGCGATTCCACCTTCAAACATAAGATCCACGATCAATTTAAGCTCATGCAGGCACTCAAAGTATGCCATTTCAGGTTCATAACCTGCTTCAGTTAAGGTTTCAAAGCCCATTTTAACGAGTTCAACTGCACCACCACACAATACGGCTTGCTCACCAAACAAGTCAGTTTCGGTTTCGTCTTTAAAGCTAGTTTCGATGATGCCAGTGCGACCACCACCTACGCCAGAAGCATAGGAAAGTGCGACCTCTTTTGCTTTACCAGACGCATCTTGGAAAATTGCAATAAGGTCTGGAATACCACCACCTTTTACAAATTCAGAACGTACGGTATGGCCAGGCGCTTTAGGCGCAATCATAATCACGTCTAAATCTTTACGTGGAACAACTTGGTTGTAGTGAATCGCAAAGCCGTGCGCAAAAGCGAGAGTTGCTCCCTCTTTTAAGTTTGGCTCTATCTCGTTCTTATACAACTGAGACTGGAACTCATCGGGGGTCAGAATCATAACCAAATCAGCGGCTTGAACCGCAGATGGGACATCGCTTACCTTCAAGCCATGCGCTTCGGCTTTAGCGATTGAGGAGGAACCAGGGCGAAGCCCTACTGTAACATCGACGTCAGAGTCTTTTAGGTTACATGCGTGAGCATGACCTTGTGAACCATAACCAATGATGGCAACTTTTTTGCCCTGAATGATCGAAAGGTCGCAATCTTTATCGTAATAAACCTGCATGACAGACTCCTATTTTGTATGAGAGGTGAATTCTTGCTAATACCTGGGCAATCGATACCCAAGCAGATTGGCGTGCAGTTTAGGCATTTAACTATGTTGTGTAAAATGATATATTTGCAATATATCATTTCATTATCTGCAACATACCATGGATACTACCCATCTCAATTATTTTGTTACTCTGGCAGCCACTCGGCACTTTGGCAAAGCGGCAGAGCTGTGCTTTATAAGCCCTTCAACACTTAGTCGCTCTATTAAACAGCTTGAGAGGGAGCTGAACACTCAACTGTTTGAGCGGGACAGCCGATCGGTGACGCTCACCTCCCAAGGGGAAAAATTCCTTTCCTATGCGCAGGACTCTTTGCAGCAGTGGGAAACAATTAATGAGGAACTGCAAGCAACATCCGGTGAACTACAGGGGACAATTAGCATTTATTGCTCTGTAACAGCTAGTTACAGTTTTCTTTTTCATATACTCACTTCATTTAGAGCTGAACACCCATTAATAGAAATACAGCTTCATACAGGGGACCCCGCCGAGGCAATAGGCAGGATAAACAGCGGGCTGGAAGATATTGCTATTGCCGCAAGACCAGACACGTTACCCAGTGAACTTAAATTTAAGCGGATAAGCTATTCCCCACTGGTACTGATATGCAGCAAGCATTCAAACCTCCCCACTCCCAATTCTATTAACGATAGGAAGGCTTGGAAGCAGTTGCCGATAATTCTGTCCGAAAAAGGTATTGCACGAGAGAGGCTGGACAAATGGTTTAGCACCAACCATATCTCTCCGAATATTTACGCTCAAGTAGCGGGCAATGAAGCCATAGTAAGCATGGTTAGCTTAGGGTTTGGCGTGGGCTTAGTACCTGAAATAGTCATAGATAACAGTCCGCTTTCAGATCAAGTTAGGCCATTCAAAATCCAACCCAATATTAAGCCTTATGAGGTCGGAATTTGTTGCTCTCAAAAAAGGCTAAAAAGCCCTCTTGTTGCGGCCTTATGGGAACAGACTACCAGCAAGTCTAACTTGGATTAGCAAAATAACAATAAAACTCTACACATTATTATTCTACCCGCCTCATGTTTAAAAAAGCTGAAAAAGCAAGCGTCACCCTCCAAGGATTATAAGCTCACCCCCTAATTATTGAATTAATTTTGCCCTTGTATTGACTAACGGATGCTCAATATCCATCAAAGCCAATTCATAAGCAGCGGAGTGCCTTCTCCTTTGTGATCCATTTTTTAACTGATAACTCAACACCTCACGATTTAATGCCTTCCCCATAAAAAAGCGCTGGCCAGAGGTGAAATGCTGGCCATATTTTTGCCACACCGCAACGACCTTTTCCATAATGGGAAAAGGTAAATTTTCATCTTCATTTAATTCAACAAATTCATCGTCATTCTCTTCGTCTGCAATTTGCTCGTTTAAATCTGGCAATTCATTAACCAGTTGATACTTCACCAAATCAATTCCTGTAACCGTACTGAATGCCTCGCCTGCCAAACGTGCTAAATCGGCGTTTTTCATTTGGCCAATTATCCAGGGTATTGCATGTGGGTCACCTAAGATCATAGATGCTTTAATAGTGTTTCGAGCTTGCCCATCGCCGTTAGCAAGTTCTGTAATCCACTCTCTCGCTGCGGCAATGGGCAAAACGCGAAATGCGAGCTGAATGGCTTCCGATTGCATTGGGCCATCAGATAAGACATAAGGTTTAAGTTTTTCTACCGCTTGCTTCTTGCCTAATAAAATACTTGACCATATAGCCCAAAAGGCAACGTCTTTGCTTTCAGACGTTAATGCCTTTTCCAAACAGACAGCTAGATCCTGTCTTTTAAATTCCCCAATAGATCTTATGGCCTGAGCATAGAGCTTTTCATTCGCTAGGCAATCTTCACGCGCAAGTATTTTATCGAGATATTTCGCCGGGTTTTCCGAGCGCATTCCACATGCGGCTATAGCTAAACGTTTATGATCAAAATTTTTACTGGAAAAAAATTTTTTAATCCATGCATGGCAGTATCTACCGGGCAACCAATGTAGTGCCGAAACTAACGCTTTAAAAGTTTCTTCATTAATCAAACCACTGTTTACCGCTTTTTGAATACGGTTCACATCCATACAGCGAAAAGCCGTTACGGCAGCCGTAAACACTTCACCCGGCTCTTCCAATTCCAAACCTGTTTCACAGAGAAGCCAAGCGTCTTCTGGCGAGGTCATAATGCCATCCAACTGGCGCTCGATACGTGTTTCTAATTCTTTTATTTCTTTTAAATAGTAGTGAGGTTGTTCCAGAGCAACTTCTCGAAACACCCACAAGAACGCAGCTTCATCAACGAAGCGTTCGTATATTTGTTGAAAGGGGTCTTCTTTTGCCACAGCTATCACTGTATTACCTAATGTATCTATAAAATGTTCAAGCCATACTTTACAACACAATCACGCCAAAAATGACTTGCACATATTTCAATTCGAATACCACAATGTTTTATCGCACGATTATCACCCAGCTATAGGCGATCTATAAATTATAAACCTTTTATCTGTGGCCAATCATCAAGATAAACTTCGTTTTCGCAATCGGCATCGCCGTGGACCTTAATCGGCTTAACCATTCCACCTTGTAGTATTTGCTCGATAGAATAATAAGCCATATATCCACATTGGCCCGAACCTGCAAACCGATTTTCAATAACCAAGTTTTTACCTTCCACGTAACGCCCGCCCCAAACACTATCTTTTTCTATCATAGACCAAGTTTCATCATATGTAGGCAAATTCAATTTAAGCTGTTGCAATGTGTAAGGTGCGTCATGATTGACTACAAATAATTTTTTAGCATCTTGATACGCACCCATCTCGCAGGTAATAGATACAAGCGTATGTTTACTATCTAATACTCTTAAATTCACAAAACGTTTTTGATTACCATCAAATTTTGCAAGACATTGGTTTTCAATATCTAACAATTTATTCCAGTCAGAATACGGTATAACCTTCCAGTTACTAGGGGCAGTTAACCCCTCTTCTTTTACCTTCTTTGCATTACATGCACTAATAGGCAATAACAGTAGGCAGGCAAGAAAATATATTTTAGGCATAGTTCGCATACTTATTACCTGTTATCGGCCTCAAAACTTGTTTAACAACCGCCGCTTTTAGAAACTCTTCGAAAATAACAGCATTCTTCGCTATCTCCTTAGCATGATCGTTTCCGTTAATGATTTTACGTGCGCCAACATAATCACATGCGGCTCCAGAGATAAACTGAGCTAATCTTACTCCAGTGAAAAGCCCTTCCCTCATACCTACAGACATTATTTTATAGGAAATGTCTTCTTTAAGCGCGTCATCTGGATGGTAATAAAGCCGATCCTTTAATCCTATTGCTTTACCTAGCTTTTTGTAGTTGTAATCCCATGTAATTTGAACATACCCTCGCCCGTAGTAAACGTTCTTATAGGTAGCCTTGGAAACAGGGTCTGTTACTTCAATTTCTTCATCGTAGTCCTTACCTCGTCCTTTTCCAATTTCCTTCGTGGGTAATAACTTTATGCCGCATTCACGTTTTACAGTGGCGAGCATATAAGCTACCCAGCGTAGGTCCGTGATAGTTGGGTCGAAAAATATACTCCCAACCAATTTCTTAAGTACAACGGAACTTCCTTCCTTAGGAAACTGTTTGCCATATAAGTAAACAAAGTGATTTATATCTGTTTTACTTTTTTGAAAAAATCTAGCGGCATTATTTTCACGCACAACGACATTTCTATTAAGAAGTTTCAATAGTTTATTGTGAGTCGCTTTATTCACACTAACCAAGCTGTCAGGCGACTTGATTTTCATTACATGCTTTTGAAACAATTTAATTTGGTTGCCAGTATTCTTTCCATAAAACCCATCGGTTTTTAAGATAACTTTCCCTTCGTAGGTCTGACTGCAAGCATTAAGTAAACGCTGAACAACCAAAACGTCCAGGGGCTTGTTTGTACCACCGACACCAACACTGCTTTCCATTACAGAAAAATTAATCGTATTCGGGTTGCTTACAAACATATTTTTTATATCCTTTTCGAAAAGTTTTCATAAAACCAAATAAATATATATTCAAGCTTTTTAAGTTCAAATTGGTTTGATATTATTTTCACTCTACAATGTTTTATTTTTAACCAATAAACATAACTATCCCATAATATTTTTTTTGTTGTGAAATAACGGATCACCCATTCGGCAAACATTTTTCCCTTCAATTTTAACATCAAAGGAGTACATCATAAATTCACACTCTCCTTTAGTTGTACTGCTCACAACCCCTTTTAAGGTTCCAGGTTCATCCCCGGTACTGGTAGAATACTTAGCCCCCTTTACCATAGGCATTTTCTTATCTATTTTCACTGACTTGGGGCCTTTACTCGTATCTGAGGACTTTCCTAGGTTTGGGTAAGGTATTGGTACAGGGCCACCAGGCGTGGGAGTTTTGCACACATCGGGGAACACTGTACTCATTCCACCAGAGCCTTTGTGTACAATACCTCTTGAATTTGCAAATACTGTCGCAGCCATTTTCTACTCCGTTTAACTTAATATTGTCTATATACTCTATTTGTTATAATACCGCTCAACTTTATCAATCAAACAAATTTAGCACCAAGAACCAGATCTATTTTTTATAAAATCGCACTCTTACGCTCTCACACATTCGGGGTAATGTTTGAAATTTGGAACGATCCTCACCCTTCTTTGATTTCAAATTTAGAGGTCATCGTAGTCCTCTGTAGGCAGTAGAGTAACACTGCTCAAATTTAGCGCTTTTAAATGCTCAGCCACTTTCTCTGAGACCACAAGCAACCCCGGCCCAGAAGACAGCCTAAATGCATTTGCTCCTTTTACCTTGCTTGGGTCAATTACAACAATTTCAAAATCAGGATCACCGAAAGAATCTTCTTCATATTCAGATGATTCAAGATCTACCGCATCTATACTCCCAATAAAATTTACAGCTTCGTAACCATTAATTTCTTCACCCCTATCAGTCCTTTTTAAAATCACGGGATAACGATCAAAATTATCCACACCAATATCCAAAAACCCTTGGATTAGAGTTTTTGACATAACTGGGACTGTTGTATCAAAGAAATCAGGCAGGTCACTACCATAATCAGAATCCAATTCCAAAGTTTCAACAGGCATTGGCTTATTAAACTTATGCCCAGCTATCCATCTGTATTGACCTGTCACTTCAGTATGACCAGCAATCTCTATATCATTCGAATCATCAACCAAATTTTGAGTAATAAAGTAGTACATTGTTATTTCCCATAAGCTTTAGCATATTGAAATGCCAATATTAATACAAAAAATACCGTCCAACTTTTCCACTCAACCTATTTAGTCCGTTACACATTCAAATATTTTAAACAACCACTATTCCCTCAGATACATCCTCAAAACTAGTCTCCAGCATAATCTTCCGTGGGTTGAAGCAATAAGGCTTTAAAATTCGACTCCATCAACCCTTTAGCCACAAATTCAGAAATAACCAAGAGATCAACCGGCGTCTTCAGACGAAAAGCCTTAACACCTTTTACCTTTTCCTCATTAATCACTATCGAACCATCATAAAGAAACGCACTATCTGGAAGTTCTACTTTTGTATAATCAATAGCGTCTATACAACCGATAAAGTTCACCATCTGATAATCACGGTATTCTTCACCAGAATCCTCTCGTTTTAAAACGACTGGGTAACAATCGATATTATCTACACCTAAGTCTCTCAATTTACCAATAAGCGCGTTCGACATTACGGGTATCGTTGTATCAAAGAACGCTGGCAAATCTGTACCATATTCAGGGTCTAAAATAAGTGTTTGCTCGGGTATTGCTTCTGGAAACTTATGCCCTTCAGTCCAAAGGTATTTACCTGTTTCTTCGGTATGCCCTTCTATTTCAATCATATTTCCTGCTTCAAAAAGGTTTTGTCTGCAAAAATAAAACATTCATTCACCGGCGTTTTCGGTTATATAGTGGCTGAATTAAAATATTATTCGAATTTTCTTAAATTAACTTTCTATGTGCAGAAATTTATTTACAACTAGCACCAAGAACCAGATTCATTTTTTATAAAATCATGCTCTTACACACTATCGATCACTATACCTCCGGCTGATCTCTTAAAAATAAAGCAATAACAAAACCTAGGTTCCAGTATACTGTTCCGTTGGCTGAAGAAGTACCGCCAGAAAATTCTCTTCCATTAACCCCTTCGCTACATCTTCATTTACAACCAACAAGTCTGTACCGCGTTTCAATCGAAAAGCTTTAATCCCTTTAGTTTTTTCTGCATCAATATGAATTGCCCCATAATGCTGTCTCGCTCTGGGAACCATTCCAGACTTTTCATAATCAACGGCATCAATCTTTCCTATAAAATTTACCATCTTGTAGCCAGAAAAGGTCTCACCATTGTCCATCCTCTTCAATACAACCGGATACTGATCAAAATTATCGACCCCAAGAGAGATGAGCTTGGCGATCATTTCATCTGACATCACAGGAACTGTTGTATCAAAAAAGGCCGGTAATTTATCACCATATTCAGGGTTCAACATCAATACCTGCTCCGAAATATTTTCTTCAAATTTATGTCCGCGCGTCCAAAGAAAATTCCCGGTAGTTTCTGTATGCCCATCTATTTCAATTATCCCGTTAACATTAAATAGATCCTGCCTACAAAAATAAAACATTCATTCACCTGCATTTTCGGTTATATAATTGAACTCCATCACCTTAATCACCTATCAGCACTTATCCCCTATTTTGACAAACAATAGTTAAAAACCTGAAAAATCCGATAGAGGCTGAATTAAAACATCATTCAAATTTTCTTCTTTCAATATATTGGCGATGCGCTCTGCTATCACAATGTGATTTGGAACATCCAACAATCTAAAGCAAATTGCTCCCCGCACTTTGGCCCCATCTATCACGAGCTTTGAGTATCTTAACCTTTTTCTTCCTGGCCTTTTTTCCCCACTGATTTTTCATGATCAACGGCATCTATTCGTCCAATCACATTAACGGCAAAATAATCAAAAAACTCTTCACCTGTTTTATCATGCTTAAGCACCATTGGGTAAGCGTCAATATTGTCAATGCCCAACCCAACTAATAAATCTAATAATTTTTTTGACATAACGGGTACCGATGACGAATAAAAGTCTGCGTATTCATCCCCATACTCCGATTCCAATATAAGAGGCTTTGTAAAATTCGCATTTTCAAACTTATGCCCCGCTGTCCACAGGAACTGGCCTGTTTCTTCATTATGCCCAAAAACCTCTAACGTTTTGCCTTCACCATGCAAATTTTGTCTTAAGAAATAGAACATTATACACCACGAAAAACTTAACGTTAAAAACCATCGTAGTCGGTGGTTTTTTGCAAGAGTAATGCAAAATAATTCTTCTCAATCAGCTTGCTAGCAATTTCTTCGGAAACCACCAGCAAACTGGTCGGTTCAGACAATCTAAACACTTTCAAACCTTTCACCTTTCCATCGTCAATAAATACAGGGCCTCGATGCTTATACGCATCCTCATCAAATTTACTTTTTTCACGATCGAAGGCATCAACACAACCAACAAAATTAACCATTTTATATCCGCCAAACTCCTCGCTAGTATCTTTTCGTTTTAGCAAGACATCATAGATGTCGAAATTATCTACCCCAAGGTCATAAAAAGTATTAATCAAATTATCTGACATCACAGGAACCGTAGTATCGAAAAATTCCGGAAAATTTTCACCATATGCCGAATCAAGAAAGAGTGTCTGTTTTAGCAACACTTCATTGAACTTGTGGCCCGCTGTCCACAAAAATTTCCCAGTATCCTGCGTATGACCAATAATTTCGATTGCTCCATGAGATTTAAATAAATTTTGCCTACAAAAATAATAATCTGTCATTTATATTCACTCGAAAAATCCTCTGCTAAGGCAGAAACAAAAAATTTATTCCATCTTTCCACTTGCTTACCTATGTCTATCGAAAGTTCATTCATATCTTCAATAATTTTTTTACCGCTTTCCTTGTCATCCTGTGGATCACAAATAGATCCCCCCTCTTTGGAAAACTTAAGCTCTATATCTCTTAACTCCGTCTTCACCAACTTGTCATAATTTTCCACATGTGGATAACCGTCCGTATCCAAATCAATTTTCTTTGATTTCCAATTATGGTGTCCAACATGCCACTGTAAATCCAAACCCGTCATAATATGAAAAGCTACGTTTTCCTTTTCGTCATCAGATAATTTTCCGTATTTTTTAAGCTTTCCGTCATTTGCTTCGTAGTTATTTAAGTCTTTCTGCGCACAAGTAGGTAATGAAATGCCATTTTTCTTATTATTAACATCATAGCCAGCGGTCTTACACATCTGCGATAGTCTAGGAAACTGTTTCAAACATTGATTTACTGGTATGAGATGATGTGCCGCAGTAGTAAAATTTGGAAGATCATCTCTATCGTTATCTAATGCCTCGCAATCGAGGTTGGCCGGAATGCTTTTTAAACAACCTTTTCCCTCTTTTTTGTCAGTGGTGGTTTTATCGGGATGAGAACCCTTTCCACATATAGGACAAGTCTCTTTAAGATTAACGGGCGAAAGTATCTCAAATCCATCAAGCATATTCGTCATTCTACTTCTCCACTCTCAATAATTTTTTCCAACACAATCGCCGCCCTAAACTCTAACTCTGACGAACAACAAATTAAACCCGGTGAAGGTTGAATGTCATTATCAAAATTTAATGCAGCAAAGCCCAGCATTACAGGCCCATAGGCAGAACCTAGATCACCGAAACAATCCATCGGATGACTAATTTCCACTTCTTCAGCTAAGCGTGCGCTGTTGCGCAGGCGGGTTAACCCCCACTCTTTAGCAAAAAAACTTTCGCCATTTAAGCTGGCATAAAGTGTATTTATATTTTTTTCTGGGTAAGCCTCAAGCGCTTGCTTAGCCGCACCGGCCAAGCCCTCTCCTAAATAAGGCTCTTTAGAATATCGATGGCCAGGTTCCGATTGTGCTGCCCAACTTTGCACTATCCCTTTTGCTTCCACAGGGTGGGCACTGGGGTCATTGGAGTGCAAGCTGAGCAGCATAAATGCACCCGCTTCACCCGGTGCAAAGCCATCCAGTACTTCCTCTGCTAATAGGCGACCTTCCAAATCTAATTCTTCTAGATAGTAGGTATCCAAATATGTATCCGCACCACCAATAATAACGTAGCGACTTAACCCAGAGTGCAAAATATCTTTTGCACTTTCTAATAGTGCGGCAATAGCAGAACGACCATAAGGGAAGACATAACTGTGTTCTAGGTCAATTGCTTCTTCAAAGGGTTTGGCAATCAATTGCAAATAGCGATCATCGATAGGTGTGCGCTTACCGGGTAGTTTTTCAGGGGCGGCAAAGAGCAGCGGTACCTTCCCAGGTAAATTGATATTTTCAACAAATTCACTTAAAGCGGCACTGGCCAGCCGAATAATACGTTCCCGTCTTGGGCTGAGTACCAGCGCGGAAAATTCTTCTGGTAAGGGCGGCAGGGCGTCATCAGGCACTAAACACATTTTTATTGGCTTGCCATTATGGTTATCCACGGTGGATTCGGTGTAAACACTTATCCCCGCATTGGCGGCAGCAACGGTTTGCTCAGCATTACCCAAAGGCGTGAGCATAGTAATATTGGATATGGCAATGGCTTCAGTCATTAAGCCGCCGCCTGTTGTCTTGCCATAACCATTTCCACACCCACTACTTGTGATAGTACCTTTCCACATGCAATGGAAGCCCGCCAATTTAAACTTACTTGCAAATCGTTTGGCTCTAAAATAAGTGTTTCCAAGTTAAAAGATAAAGGCTGTACTCGGTTCCCTATGCGTGCGCGCGCCATTAGGTGAATAGCCGGCAACTGGAATTGTAAGTTGCCGTTAGGGTGCATATTGGATATGCTCACTAACTCACCTCCTTGCAAGTAACCTGGATAAATAAGCCCCGGGTGGGCCGCATTAAAAAATTGTTTGTCAAAATCCAGAGGCAAGTAAGGCATTCGGTTTTCTTCCCAGGCTTCATCGTAGGTGCCAGCGTAACCGGCTCTTGGATGCCAATGGGGTGGAATAGCGCCAAAACCCGCCGGTTGTGGTTGATCTTTTAAAGATTGAATAAGTTGTTCTGGGTCTTCGATATTGGGCAGTGGTGTGCCTTCCATATCGGCTTCTTTATAGTCTCCCAGGTAACCCACACCTATTGGGTTGCGCTCTTCCCCACTGAGTAGGCTTCCATCTTCCGCTTTACATACTCCACCATAGGCTTTTTCGTAGCTGAGAGGCATAGAGGTAAAAGGTTGCGGTTGGCTGGGTATACCATTTTGCCACACTCTATCACCCAATATTTTGACAGTTTTACTCAGCTCACCCACGGTGAGGGAAACATCGAGGGTTTTTGCTTGTTGGTCTTGCGGGACATGGGCATCACCTAGCACAATAATATCGGTGGCCAGTTTTCCCAAATGGTATTCTGAAGGGTAGTGAATACTGGTTTCCCCTGGCTCGCCATAGTATTCATCTACTTCGACGGGCATGGGCTGCTCTTCCACAAGCACCCAACGGGAACCGATTTTGAAGGTCGCGCGCGCCATAATAAATAAAGTATCCAAACCCTCTTCGTTTGGCAGTACGGTAATATTTGCGGCGAACGGTGTTTTATTTTCTAGTTGTAGCATAGCTGGCACCCAGCAGAATATTTTGACTCTTGCTCAAGTAAACTAATTAACTTGAACAGAGCCCCCCACAATTCTGTTTACACCAGTTGAGCGGTTTAAAAGATATTTCCCTCGAATAGCTATCTTCCCGTTTTTGTTCAGGGAGATACTGGCCTCACCACACTTGAGAACCACTTCATCCTTACCCTCTAAGATAACGCGATTTCCATCGACTATAACGTTGTTATTTTCGTTCTTTTCTAGGGGGTTATTATCTTGTACTGCTTCACTTGAAGCGCTTTGCTCAACAAAGGCATCTTGCTCTTCGTCTGACAGTTCGGCAATTTCAATATTGTCCAATAAACCATGTAAAGGGCTATGAATGTAACCAATTAATACTGGCGTATTGAGGTTACTTTTTGCAAACAACAGTCCCACCTGCCTTCCAATATGCTGGGCGGTTACCAATACTGTTGCCAAAGCAGGTATAGAGGCAAAAGCTTTACCTAAGTTATAAGAAACAAGAGGCTGACCCTGTTCATCAATGGATACAAGCGTGCCTATAACAATTTCATTCGAAGGCCATTGAGCAACGTCCGTATCACCCGTCTCGTCCTGAGAGAATGCCTTATCAATCGATGATTCTGTTGAGTAGGTATTCATTTTAGTTGACACCTACTTTGCTGCCTTTAATAACAACGTTCGATGATCCCTTCATCGTAATGTTTTTACCTTGAATAAGAATATCCCCATTGCTCTTCATAACTATTTTTGCCGAGCCTGTTTTTATGGTGATTTCTTTCTTTGCATCCATGAGTATCTTTTCTGCATCCAGCGAATAGCCTTTGGTAACACTTTCTTTATGGTTGGCGCTGATGGTTTCCTGTAAATCTTTACCCACCGTTAAGGTCATATTTTTCGCAATATCTTCCGTGTGGTTTGCCCCCACCGAAAGAGTTTTATCCTTGCCAATAGTTTCTGAATGATTATCTCCAACCGAAATGGTTTTGTCTTTGCCAATGGTTTCCGATTGGTTTTTACCGACTGTCTTATTTCGGTCGTTGTCGATATTTGAGTTTTCATCGTGTTTAATGTGTTTAGTACGATCAACATCAACCGTTAGGGTTTCGTTGTTTTCCACTTGGGTATCCATATCTTTTTCGGCATGAATATAGACTTGCTCTGCGTCTTTCTTATCTTCGAAGCGAATCTCATTGAAGTTATCTGGACCGCCACCTTTGGTTGAACGCGATTTAACCCCACTTTGCGTTTTAGAGGAGTAAACAGGTTTGTTTTTTTCGTTATAAACAGAACCCGTAACAATTGGCCTATCTGGGTCACCATCTAAAAAGCTAACAATAACTTCATGACCAATTCTTGGAATAAAAGACGCGCCCCACTGGGCTCCAGCCCAAGCTTGCATCACACGAAGGAAGCAGGAGCTGTAGTCGTCCTTTTTACCTTCTCTATCCCAGTAAAATTGAACTTTAATTCGGCCATATTCGTCGATATAAATTTCTTCTCCAGCCGGACCCGTTACAAGTGCCGATTGCGGGCCTGGTACAGAAGGTTTCTTACGTGTAGGCTCTGGACGAAAATGAACGGTGTCTGGAATACAAGCAAATGTATTGGTATAGCTAACGTTGCTTTTACCTGCCCCACTTAGATGATGGAAGCCATCCGTAATGGCATAACTTATTCCAACAATAATATATGAGCCTTTTTCTTCTGCACACGAATGCTCTTTAAGCTTGAATTTACCCCCGGCATAGAAGCTAGTGCAATTACTTGTTCCAGAAACTGTATTCCTATCTGCTTCTTCTGCATCCAATCTAATTTTAACAAGGTCCGAACCCATTCCAAAATCGTATAAGCCCGGGTACTCGTAGTGCTCGTAGTTTTTGTTATCGGCAAAGTCACTATTAGAGGGCTGCTCTGGCGCTAACTTTTTAGTCGGTTCCTTAAAGTTATAATCGGCAAGCGACCACTTACCTATTTTAAACTGATGGTTATGCTCCCACGAAGTAATATGTGGAACACTCTTTGTGCCAGAAAAACAACTTAGGTCGGTTTGAAGCATATCTTCGTAGGCATTTTTCTGATCAACAATAATCATTTTGTGTTTACCATCTTCATGCTGAAAATAGTAAGCAATGCCTTCTTCTTCCAATAAACGCGAGACAAAATTAAAATCACTTTCATTATGCTGCACGCAATATTCACGGGGCTTTCCACCTGCCGCGCGAAAATCAAAATCGTTAAACCCTAGATCTTGAAAAACCTGAGAAACGATATCTTTAGTATTTTTTTCTTGAAAAATTCGATGGTCATTAGTTTTATTTAAAAACCAAAACCAAGGCACCATGGTGATACGGTATCGACGAATATCGTGATCCAGTAAGCTACCTATTGAAAAAGCTTTTACGTATCCGTTAAATTTTCGCCCAAAATCATCCTTAAGCGTGACTGTTGCCGTTTTGCCGACAATGTCCTTAGGCTTAATTTCTAAATTGTCTGAAATAAGATCAATTTGAAATTCAAAAATATCAGAAATATATTCGCTGCCACTGAAAGATGTGGCTAAAAACGTATCTTCTCCTAAACCAAAATCCGAGATAGTCAGGAAACGATTTTCTTGAGACATTCGACTCATGGTATTTCAATCCTATCACGAGCCTCAGAGCTTGAAGCTGCACATTTCCCTAAGTTGACAAACATTGAGCGATTTTAACCGCACCAAGCTGTACTTCTTTGCGGAATGTTTGAAGAAAAGAGGGCGTAAAACACCCTCCAGAAAACAAGCAAAAAAACGATTTTACTCTAGGCAGATTTAGACGAATTCAGGTTATAGTTCATGCGGTTAACTGAACCCGCTGAATTATCTGATTTGTAGTCTGTATAGGCATTTTCGAAGTAAGTAAAGCTAAGGGTAAATGTTTCCATTAGCACTCCACCTTCGTGTGCCGTTAGCGAATATGAGCTAACCATTGCCTCTTCAAGCTTTTGCTCGAAATATACAGTATCGCCATCTGGGCCAGTTTGGCAGAACTTGATGGAAACGTTCTTACCTTGAGCACCTTTAGTTCCACCTACAGCATCACGAGCCAATTCCACAATTGAATTGTCTGCTGGCTTAGTTAGGGTAACTTCGCCTATAACTGGGTTCCGTGCCTCACGGTTAGCTGTATCACCAACAACCATGCTTATTTCTCGGCTACAACCCCAGCTATAGCTTTCTACTTTAAAATGGTCCGCAAATTCACTCGAGGTTGCGTTCCCTGGAACATCATCAATAAGAACATACATTGTTGTCATCTGACTATTCTCCTAAAAATTTAGATAATATAAATTCACACTACCCTGACCCGCGTTTCCGGCCAAAACCTTGTGACAATAATATCGAATTAACTAGATTTCCTACAAATCAAACATGCTTCAAATAGAGGCTCGCCCTGCCTTCTAAAAACTCATAGCGAGGATCTGTTGGCTCGGTGCTCAAACCTATGAGCAATTTTTGCTTGTTTTGATCTGAAAGCTAACCTGCGCTTCCGATGAGGTAATATTAAAACAAGGATGCAACGGCTTCTCAACGAAAAACGAGAACCAAGTCACATCTTTTGAGTTAATTTAGGGGTGTCAAATTTTTCGACTCCCATAGAACTTAGCTTTGCGACCAATACGCACAAATCTTGGGCAAAAAAGGCGCGAAAATCTACTCAATAAAAATGGCGCCACTTTATCCTGACAAACTTGCTTAGTACTCGATGTGATAGATGCAAAAGCACATATAAAACTCAGTTCGCAAAGTCACTTTTATTTAACCACTTCATTTCTGAACCAAAGCAAACTAACCACTAGGTTTCTGGCCAGCAGCCCTCTTTTTTTGCCCAAGCGTCTTATTATGCATATAACTGACCCTGCCCCTTACTTTTAGCTATTGATATGCCCTTAGCGGAAAGGATTCTGTTATCTGAATTAGGGGGTGGTGCGCCATCACAATTCGATATGTCCGCCATACATTGGGCTCATTAAACATAGTGCCCTCTCCTTGCTCATCATAACCAACGCTTATAATTTCTCGGTAGGTTTCCAGGCCACACTCTCTTAATAGCTCTCCTATACCGACTCGCCCTTCTTCTAGATCTAGGCGCATATTATCTGATAAATATTGTGTACAGATTAAAGATTCCGCAAAAACGTATTCGTCAAGTGTATGTTTGCCTTTCAGCTTAACCCTTCTTTGCAGTACTCGTTCACCCTCTTTTTTATTTATTACGGGTGCAGGTTGAGACAGCCATATATATTTCTGCCCTAAATTGACGACAGTTAGAGGCTCCCAAAAAAAAGATTCTATGCTTTTTGTTACGGTGCCGTCGGTCGTGAGCAGTACACGTAAAAAAGGAGGCAGGGAGTGTATTAAAATGGCACTTCCATTTGGCCCAGAAAGTTGCCCGTCTAATAAAAAGCCTGAGGAGGTAAAAAGCGTATTCATTTGCATCCGTATTGTGATTCAACAAACGGGTATTTTAGGCCCAATGCGGTGTTGGCGTCTATTTTGGCCCAACGGCCTATACGGGAACTAGGTACGAAAGCTGTAGAAGTGCATTAAAAGGTATAGAAGAACTATTTTCCACTGCCGCTCGCACAGGCTATAATTTGCTCCTGAAACATTCATATTATAGAGGATACGGCCTTGGATTTAACAAACGCGAGTCAAGAACAACTGCAAGAATGGGAAGTAAAACTAGCAGAAGAGTTCGCGGCTATTAAGGCAAAACAGCTTTCTCTCGACCTCACCAGGGGCAAACCATCGTCAGACCAGCTCTCTCTCTCTGACGCAATGGATGGAATATTGAAAGGTAACTATGAAACGGCTTCCCGCGTAGATGTTCGCAATTATGGCGGCTTAGATGGTATTGCAGAAGCAAAAGCCTTAGGCGCGCACATTCTTGGCACGCCAACATCCAATGTTTTGGCTGGCGGCAACAGCAGCCTAACCCTAATGCACCAAGTGATGACGATTGCATTTTATTTTGGGTTAGATGGGTCGGATTCTGCGTGGAGCAAAGAGGGTAGGGTCAAATTCCTCTGCCCGGTTCCAGGTTATGACCGCCACTTTTCTGTCTGCGAACACCTCGGCATTGAAATGGTGACGGTGCCGATGACTTCCACAGGGCCAGATATGGATCAAGTGGAAGACATTCTCAAGGCTGACGCCAGTATCAAAGGTATGTGGTGTGTCCCCAAATATTCCAACCCAACCGGCGTGGTATATAGCGATGAAACCGTAGAACGCATTGCTGGCTTAGGCAAAATAGCGGGTGAAGGCTTCCGGATTATGTGGGATAACGCCTATGCTATCCACGATTTGGTAGATAACCCACCGCAACTTGCCAATATCTTCGACGCCAGTAAAAAAGCGGGCACGGAAGATAGCGTGATTCAATTTGCTTCTACTTCGAAAATTACTCATGCAGGGGCGGGAGTGGCATTTCTCGCAGCGAGTAATACAAACCTAACAGGGTTTAAAAAGTCTCTTGCTTTTATCTCCATCGGGCCAGATAAGGTTAACCAACTGCGCCATGTTAGGTTTTTTGCAGAGGAGGGCTCACTAGCGGCTCATATGCAGAAACATGCAGCTATTATCCAGCCTCGTTTTGCCAGTGTTCTAGCCCATTTAGAGGAGGCTTTTGGTGATAACGATTTGGGCCGATGGGAAACGGCTCAAGGCGGCTATTTTATTTCTTTTGATATACGCGACGGCCTTGCGCAACAGGTTGTGCAAATGGCGGCTGAAGCCGGTGTCAAGTTGACTCCTGCCGGAGCCACTTTCCCATACGGAAATGACCCCGCCGATTCCAATATTCGTATTGCACCAACGGTGCCGACGGTCAGTCAGGTTGATGAAGCGATGAAGGTCTTTGTAATTTGTGTGAAGCTTGCATCGGTTAGACAGGCGCTCTCAAAATAGCGAAGGTAAGCACTTACTAGGTAGGCACTTACTAGATAGGCACTAGAACAGCAACTGTCCATCGCTACAAAAAGAGCCCTCTCGGCTCTTTTTGTACGTTCAAATAGCAGCTCGTCGCTAATTGAGTGTTGCGACGGTGCCTTGCAATGAGACTCCGGCCATAACGTCGCCTGCGCCACAACGGAATTCATCTTGACTGCTATAGGCGCCACCTTTATAGGATGACTTAATGTTGATAACGGCATTTCCACCCTCTGCTAAGGCCCTGTCTCGCAAGGCAATTAACGCAGACAAAAACGCCCATTCACAGGCTTGTGAATCTGTTCGGCCTATAGCTTTGGTCTTGCGGGTTGTATCGTAAGTCGTGCCTTTTTTGGCTATCGGCGGTGTGGCTTGATCACTAAAATAAAATCGAATCGCATTTCCCACTTTGTTTTCGAACTCTGGGTGCTTCATTGCCGACCCAATTGAATGATTATTGACCGTTTCTCGGGCAAACACATGCCCTGCGGCAACGATAGCCACGACCATGCACGTTATTTTAATTAGATTGTTCATAAGCATACCTGTTTCACTATGTTTTACCCCCACAAATAAGCGTTTCCCTAGGGCTGGACAGTCAATTTACCTAAATTATACGGGGCCTATTATAAGGCTATTTAATATTCGAGTGACCCATTCAGTAACAAATATGGGACACAGGACAGGGGTTAATGGCAACAACATATAATAAAATCACTGCCTACCCCAAATTCAATAACTCAAACTAAAGACCATAAATATGCGTATCCGTTCGGCTCTTAGTGACACATTCAGCAGATTTTTGGACCAATAACGACTCACCAATAACAGTAACGCCATATATTGATGCGTTTTATTTATCGTCTGAACCATGGCAATCGGAAACTATCGTCGTATTTGTTGTGGGGAAAAGCGGTGATGCAGGCGCAGAGGATTAGCAAAAAGTATGAACATAATACGACTTTTTGAAAGAGCCACCTTAGGGCCGCACTGTATTTAGTGTGCCACACTGCTTGTCCAGGCCTGTGGGTTTTATTCACCTAGCACATCGAGCGAGGAAAAATCTTTTCAGGTTATTGCTTTTGAAAACGCCGTTGAAAATACGCCTTATAGCGCGCTGATTCAGCCTATGTCAGTGAAAATCGTCTCGCTTGCTGATGCAGACCCTTCCGATGACTATGAGGAGGAGAAACACGTCTACACCGCCAAAGTTCTCAACACCTTTCGGGGTGAAATTCAGACGCATATACACTATTCAATGGTGGTGGAAAAAGGTGAAGCGACATCGCTTGCGAACTCTCCAATAATCATTACACTCTGTAAAGACACAAAAGAATACTATTGGCCGGGGGTGGGTTCTATATTTCCTGCTAACAAGCAAATTAAAGAAATAGCCTCTCAAAAGAAAGGCAGCCTAAACAATAAACAAACCCAGTTTACAGATTGCGACTAAAATCTTCTCGACAGTGGGTTTATTGAGCTGGCTGTTCCCATATAAGCATATAAAGTTTGATGAAGTGATCACTACAGATATATTGATAAGTAGTTATTGGTAAAGAGTACACTCTTTACTTCTACCCCATTAGTAAATCGGGCAATATGTTTTCTAGCGTCGCGTTGCAGCAACTGCCCACTCTACCTTATGGTAAACAAGCCTCTAGGCGCCCCTCGATAAAAAGACAAAACAATGATTCATTTACTTGAGGAGTAACTACCAGCATGGCTTTAGGTAATCATTTATTGGCTAGAGAATTAAGTAAGATAAACACCCAGGCCATTCAAAGAGATGCCCTAACACCGTCATATAAACCTAGCTTACGACTGCGGGTTTTATTATTGTTCGCTCTTTTAGCGTTCAGCTCTTCTGCCTCCTATGCTCAAGCACCTTTTTCCTTTGCCTTACTAGGAGACGTGCCTTATGGGCTAAAGCCTGGGAAAACCGATAGGTACTTCGATGCAACGGTAAATGCGATTAATGCTGATGAATCTATTCGCTGGACGATTCATGTCGGGGATATTAAATCGGGAAAAAGTCGATGCTCAGACGCCATAATGCTAGATCGCAAAGCGCGCTTTCATCAATTTAAAAAACCGTTTATGTTGACTCCAGGCGATAACGAATGGACTGACTGCCACCGCTTAATGGCAGGTGCTTATGACCCGCTAGAAAGGTTAGCATTTTTACGTCAGACTTTTTACTCCCCTCCCAACCAAAGTCTTGGACAGCAGCCTATGTCCCTCACATCTCAGGGGTTGGTCGAAAAAAAACATTCAGAATTTGTGGAAAACCAATTGTGGGAATATAACAACGTTACCTTTGCGACTATCCACCTCACTGGCAGTAGAAATGGCCAAGCACCTTTCGATAAGTTAGGAAGGGTAAAACAAAAACAAAGACACCGCAATGAAGTGTACCGCCGAAATAAGGCAGCACTTAATTGGTTAAATAGAATTTTTGCTCATGCTGAAAAATACAATCACGCAGGAATATTGATCGCCATACATGCTAACCCGGGCTTAGAAAGAGGGGCTCAACCGTATCACAAGAAACCATTTATTGATTTTTTAACCAACCTCGAAAGAAAAACGTTAGAATTTGACCGTCCAGTGGTATTGGCCCATGGAGATTCTCATTATTTTCGAATAGACAGGCCAGCTATCACTAAAGGACAACGTTTAAAAAATTTTACTCGAATTGAAACCTTCGGAGACAGCAATCGAGACTGGATAAAAGTCACCGTAGCCCCTGAAACACCCTATGTTTTTAATGCAGTTGCAATGAGTAGTGATTAGTTTATTTTTATGAAATGAGGACGAAGCTTAATTTAATACTTAATTTTTCTAAGGTTAATATTCCCTTTTATATTTTGCGGCACCCACTTTTCGAAGTAGGGTTTTTCCATCTCGGTATACTAAATTGTGCCAAGAGTTTTTCTCTCTACTCATTACCTTCCAGGTATTCTTTATAATGCTCAATATAGTCTTCAATATTCGACGCCAAACGGCTCTTATAATCTGAGCTAAATCGTTTAAGAATATCCGGCATATCTTCTTTTAAATCAGCTTTGCTTTCACAACTACTGGCCACATAAAACGCACTAAATCGTGCAGCGGCCTGAGTCAGTGCGCTATTCACTATACCGGGGTCCAGTTCGTTAGTCTTATCATTTGCCAGTTCAATAATGTGTTCAACAAGCTGCCAAAATTTTTCGGTGTCCGCATCGCTGCTCATTTACCTTACCTATTTTTCTGTTCAAAAAATCGAGTGGTGAGTCTAGCCACTATATCGGGTTTTTCCGCATGTAACCAATGGCCAGTATCCGCAACAATTTTTGCGCTGGCATGTGGAAATTGCTTAACAATTTCTGGCCAGTATTTTTCCTGAATATAGTCGGAATTCCCCCCTTTCAAAAACAATACCTCACCAGAAAAAATACCTTGCTGTGTATTTCTTTGAATCAAACCTGGATAGTCCGCATAAAGACCGGCTAAATTCATTTTCCAGGAAAAGCCACCATCTGATGTCTTCACTAAGTTTTTTAATAAAAAACTGCGGACGGGCATTTCCGGTACATATTTCTCTAACTGTTTATCGGCTTCCTGACGAGAAGAAAGCCCACTAGGCGCCAGAGATAAAAGACCTTGAAACACATTGTGATGGTGAGGAGGGTAGCAAACAGGCGCAATATCCATAACCACCAACTTGTTAACCAAGTCAGAGTGCGTCAAGGCTAATTCCATTGCCACTTTGCCACCCAAAGAATGCCCTAGAATATACGCTTGACTGAACCCCGCTTTCTTCATCCAATCTGCGACTAACTCTGCCATTTTTGGTAGATTGGCCGACTCGCAGTGGCTAGAACAACCGTGATTAGGTAGGTCGATGGAGTAAGTTTCAAACTGTTCGGAAAAGCGGCGGGCTATTGCCCCCAGGTTTTCATGTGACCCGAAAAGACCATGAATAAGAATAAGTGGGGGATGTTCACTCCCCCTAGAAGGATAATGCTTTGCATATAAAGACACGGGCTTGATCTATGTCGGAAGGAAACGACTAAGGTTCTGAACTCGGCTTAGGAGAGGTTATAGCGCGAGGGAATTGAGCCACTTTGTCGCTCGCTTTAATATCGCTCACTTTGCCTGTACCGCTCTTTTCCACTTCATCAATTCGCACAATACTGTGCATGGGGATATACGAACGCTTAACCTCACTAAATTCATTTTTGAGTTTTTCTTCACTAGGGTCAACCACCAGTGCGGTTCGCTCACCGAAGACAAACTCCTCCACCTCGATGAAACCGTACATTTCACTTTGATATATGCCCCGAGCAAATACCTCGTATACCTGACCTTGGTTGTAAAAAATCACTTTAAATATTGGTTCAGTGGCCATAAGTGGGATATACCTAATTTTAAGTTCGACAATACATTGAATACCGTTACTTCTAATATACAGCTACATCTAATATACCGTTACACCTAAATGGTGCCAAAGGTCACTTTTTTCAAGCGTATAAAAAACATAACGTGAATTTTTGACCTCCACCTATGGGCAATACCAGCCCCTATCGCTATAATGCGCGCTCATTTTTTGAGCATACACTGAGTTTATAGACCATGTCCGATACTACCGTAGATAAACCCGCAGCCAAAAAGCTTTTTATTCAAACCCACGGCTGTCAGATGAATGAGTATGACTCTGCTCGTATGCGCGACCTTCTTGGTGTTTCACACGACATGGTATCCACAGAAAACCCTGAAGAAGCAGATGTTTTGTTAGTCAATACGTGCTCTATCCGGGAAAAAGCACAGGAAAAACTGTTTCACCAGCTTGGTCGCTGGAAGGGCCTCAAGGCAAAGAACCCCGACCTAGTTATTGGCGTAGGCGGCTGTGTCGCAAGCCAAGAGGGCGAAGCCATTGCCAAACGTGCCCCTTTCGTAGACTTGATCTTTGGGCCACAAACACTCCACCGCTTACCCGAAATGCTCGAAACACCTAGAGACAATGGTGCCGTGGTGGTCGATATTAGCTTTCCAGAAATCGAAAAGTTCGACAAGCTTCCCGAGCCTGAAGCCGACGGTGCCAGCGCGTTTGTTTCGGTAATGGAAGGCTGCTCTAAATACTGCACCTTCTGTGTGGTGCCCTATACTCGCGGCGAGGAAGTCAGCCGCCCGGCAGATGATGTTATTCACGAAGTTGAACAGCTCGCAGCACAAAATGTACGCGAAATTAACTTGCTCGGCCAGAACGTTAATGCCTATCGAGACCCTACCGCCGACACCACAGACTTAGCAGAATTGATAACACGAGTGGCAACGGTTGAGGGCATTGATAGAATTCGGTTTACCACCTCTCACCCGGTAGAATTTACAGACCGTTTAATTGATGTATACAACCATGTGCCCAAACTGGTGAGCCATATTCATCTGCCCGTACAATCTGGCTCTGACCGTATATTAATGGCCATGAAACGCGGCCATACCGCCATTGAATACAAATCGAAATTACGGCGATTAAAGGCCATTCGTCCAAATATCAGCTTCTCTTCCGACTTTATCATCGGCTTTCCAGGAGAAACCGAGCAGGATTTTGAAGCGACCATGAAGCTGATTCAAGATGTAGGCTTTGACGCCTCCTTTAGCTTTATCTACAGCCCACGCCCTGGAACGCCGGCCTCAGACCTTACTGACGATACGCCAATGGAAATCAAAAAACAGCGCTTGAAAATTCTTCAGACGCGCATCCTCCAGCAGGCCCAAGATATATCCCGTAAAATGGTCGGCAATACCGAAAGTATTTTGGTCACGGGCTACAGCAAAAAGGACCCCGGCCAGTTGAGTGGGCGCACAGAAAACAACCGCGTCGTCAACTTCCGCTACGAGACACCGGAGCTTATTGGCCATTTTGCCGATATTTTGATCGAGGAAGCCCTACCCAATTCCCTTCGCGGGGTTCTGCTGGGCTCCGAGCTTGACTAAACAGCCCTCGCTCTTTTATTTTGATTAGTGAGAGCTAACGCATCTAATCGTCATATTGAGCCAGCAAACTCTTTTAAGCCCATGCCGATTCAGGTAGTCTAAACTCATCTTTAAGTCGTACAGGACCCTTAATTCAACTTGGACACATCACCCAGCACTGTAGAGCCGCTTACACTTACGCTAGAGCCCAATGATACCAAGCGATTGGCTAAACTTTGTGGGCAGTTTGGCAACCATATCAAACAAATTGAACAGCGACTCAATATAGAAATTCGACATAGAGCTAATGTCTTTTCTTTTTATGGCGACAGCAAACCCGTCCATTCGGCATCGACAATTGTATCCCAGCTCTACCAGATTACCTCTGATGGCAGCGAAGTTACCCCTGATGAAGTTCACCTAGCATTACAGGAAACCGCTATGGAATCAAAAGCCGTCGGTGATGTGCAAAAAGCCATTGACTCAGCCAGTATCGTGCGTACTAAGCAGGTTACCATTAAACCTCGTGGCGGCAATCAGCAATCCTATGTTAACTGCGTAAGAACCAATGACATTAATTTTGGCGTTGGTCCAGCCGGAACGGGTAAAACCTACCTTGCGGTTGCCTGCGCGGTGGAATCTCTAGTCAAAGATGAAATCGAACGTATTTTACTGGTGCGACCCGCCGTTGAAGCGGGAGAAAAACTGGGGTTTTTACCTGGTGACCTCGCGCAAAAAGTGGACCCGTATTTGCGCCCACTATACGACGCACTGTACGAGATGCTAGGTTTTGAAACCGTGGCGAAGTATATCGAGCGCAATATTATTGAAGTGGCGCCTTTAGCCTATATGCGCGGGCGAACACTTAATAACTCCTTTGTCATTTTGGATGAAAGCCAAAATACCACACGAGAGCAAATGAAAATGTTTTTAACACGAATTGGGTTTGGTTCTACTGCGGTTATTACTGGCGACCCATCGCAAATCGATTTGCCTCGGGGTCAGCATTCCGGCTTAAAACACGCCATTGAAGTGCTAAACAATGTTGAAGCCATTAGCTTTACCCACTTTAGCGCGACCGACGTTGTCCGCCATCCTATCGTACAGCGTATTGTTGAAGCCTATGAACGCGCCGACAAAAACTCCGAATAACACCTGTTACGGTTAACTCAAATCAAATTAACTCACATAAAATAACGGTCATGGCCAAAGTCGAAATACAATATGCGTGTTCAGAAACCTATACAAGCCTACCGAGCGATGAAGATTTTGAACTTTGGATCAGCACAGCACTGCCGAAAGAAAAAAGCGATGCAGAACTTTGCGTGCGCATAGTCGAGAAAAAAGAAAGCCAACAGCTAAATAACCAATATCGAGAAAAAGATAAACCGACAAATGTTCTATCATTCCCCAGTGATATTCCACCAGAAGTGGACTTGCCTTTACTTGGAGACATAGTTATTTGTGCCACAATAGTCGAACAAGAAGCCATGGCACAAGACAAATCCGTTGACTCGCACTGGGCTCATTTAGTTATTCATGGCACACTCCACCTTCTCGGTTATGACCATATCGAAAATGATGAAGCTGATATTATGGAGTCACTTGAAACAAAGCTTATGCTGAACCTCGGCTATCCACCGCCTTACCTCGCTTAGCTTATTAACAATTTACTATGGCGCTTTTAGTTCAAATAACAAGTTTAAATACTATTTTTTTGATGCTAGTTATAGTTCACCTAACTAAAAACGACACAATAAAAAAGTAAATCAGGAGTTTGCACCTCTATGTCCGAAGACCCTTCGAATAGTCACTCAAACGAAATCGAGTTGAGCAAACCCAAAATGTGGTTTGATAAAATGCTCCATATGTTTTCTGTTGAACCAAAATCCCGTGAGGAGCTGCTCGACATTATAAAAGGCGCAGCAAACAATAAGGTAGTGGACCAGGAAGCCCTGAGCATTATTGAAGGTGCATTTGACGTTGTGGAGCAGCAAGTTCGAGAAATTATGGTGCCCCGCTCCCAAGTAGTGGTTATTTCCATTGAAGATACGCCAGATACCTTTTTGCCTAAAGTAATGGAATCTGGCCACTCTCGTTTTCCCGTTATTGGTGAGTCTATCGACGACATTAAGGGTATTTTACTCGCCAAAGATTTATTGCCACTGATACTCAACAAAGAAAAATTTAGCTTAGAAAGCATTCTCCGTCCAGCAAATATTATCCCCGAAAGCAAACGCTTAAATGTATTACTTAAAGAATTCCGAGAAAAGCGCTACCACATGGCATTGGTAATTGACGAATATGGCGGCATTTCTGGCCTAGTGACAATTGAAGATATTCTCGAAGAAATAGTGGGCGATATTGAAGATGAAACAGATGAAGAAAATGAAGAATTTATTCGACAAGTTTCCCCAAACGACTACATCGTTAAAGCCTTAACCACCATCGAAGAATTCAACAATTACTTTAAAAGTACCTTTAACGATGAAGAGTTCGATACCATTGGCGGCATAGTCACTCAAGCATTTGGTCATATGCCCAGCAGAAACGAAAAAGTCACGCTAAACGGCTTCAGCTTTAGAGTACTCTACTCAGACAATAGACAAATTCATCTTCTAAGAATTACCAAAACAGAAGCACCTCAAAAATAACTAAATAATTATTTTGATGAACCTAGCCGATATTACATTTTCAGGCAGAAAAGGAGAATTTGTTGCTTTTTTTTCAGGCACGATTATCCCCTTTTCTTTCGCCCCCTATAACCTTTGGCCGTTGGGAATAATTGGTCCAACCCTCTTGGCCATGCTATTGTCAGGGCTAAATGAAAAAAGAAGCTTTTTCCGCGCTCTCGTTTTTGGGCTCGGGTTATTTATTAGCGGCGCTTCATGGGTTTACGTTAGCATTCACGATTTCGGCTTCGCCTCTCCTCCCTTAGCTATTTTATTAACCGGAATATTTGTCACCGCGCTGGCTCTAGCATTTGCCGTCCCGTTTTATTTTTATGCACGCTTTATTCAACCCACCTCGCTTAATACTATATGTATATTCCCAGCGTTTTGGGTAGTAGGGGAATGGAGCAGAACCTGGTTTTTAACCGGCTTCCCATGGTTATTCAGTGGTTATGCGCACATAGAGACGTGGCTATCTGGCTGGGCGCCAATATTCGGGGTATTTGGCCTCAGCTACTTAACCGTATTTTCCGGCGTTGCCTTAGCATTACTTATTTCAAGTTTATATCAACGAGCCCCAAAAAAAATTATTGCTTCATTAACCTGCTCACTTATTGCCGCTGTCTTTTGGCTTTCTGGGGCTCAATTAGCAAACATTGAATGGACAAGCTACGATAAATCGGACGAAATTACCGTATCCCTAGTGCAACCGAATATTCCACTGCAAATGAAATGGGACCCAAAATACCAACCTTTTATTACCGAAACACTCCTAACATTATCCGAACCCAACTGGAAATCAGATATTGTTATCTGGCCCGAAGCTGCTATTCCTTACCTACACAGCGAAGCCCCAAACTTTTTGGCCTTTATTGCCGAGCAAGCACAATCCAGCAATACAATGCTTATCACGGGTATGCTATACGATACGTTTGAGCAAGAAGAGGGGAAATTCAAATATTACAATTCCATTCTTGGTTTGGGCGCAGCGGAAGGCACTTATTTCAAACAGCGACTCGTACCCTTTGGTGAATACGTACCATTAGAAAACCATTTACGGGGTTTAATCGCCTTTTTTGACCTTCCAAATTCCGTTATCCACAAAGGCCCAAAACAAACCACCGGCTTAACCGCAAAAATTAACGACAAAAAAACTTTCCGAATCAGCCCCTATATCTGCTACGAAATTGTTTACCCAGACCTAGTAGCAGAAAATGCACGGCAGGCAGAAGTACTGGTGACCATTAGCAATGATGCATGGTTCGGCGATTCCGTGGGCCCGATTCAACATTTTGAAATGGCTCAGATGCGCGCACTGGAAAATGGCCGTTTTGTTATTCGCTCCACCAATACCGGCTTAAGCGGGCTTATTGACCACAAAGGTAAAATTATTTTATTGGGCAACCAGTTTCATCGAGAATCCATCACCGGGTCTATTTATCGAACTCACGGACAAACCCCCTATTCCCAATGGTATTCACGACCTATTATTGTATTTTGCTTTTTGATTATTTTTGTATCGCTTATCGCCCAGAAGCGGAAAACGGTCTCAAATAAGAGCATTTGTAGACAGGACCATTATTAGGGTTGATGTTAACTGATTTCATATTGACACCTTACATAGACCCGGCAAAATGATGACTTTAAGTACCATTAATTTATTTCTATAATTAGGCAGATAATGAGCAAAACACTAGGTGAGTTGCAACTAAACAGAGTCCACGAGGGCGATTGCAACGAGCTTATAAAGCTATTGCCCGATGAAAGTATCGATATATTAGTAACGAGTCCACCATATTGGGGGCAAAGAACCTCAACAGGCACCGGAACAGAAGAAGATCCTCGGGAATATCTAAGTTTCTTAACCAACACATTTAAACACTTTCTTCCCAAATTAAAAAAAGAAGGCATTGTCTGGATAAATATTGGAGACGCCTATAATACTCCCATAAATTGGAGAGAGAGCGATCATATATATAGCTCACTTGGAGCAGACAAAGATGGCCTAGATCCAGAAAATTCTGCTTATAAAAAAAATAGAGCTAAACGAAAAGCGTTTATTAAAAAAGAAGTACCTTGGTTAAAATACGGAAATTTACTTTCTCTTACATATCGGTTAGTCACGTCTCTAAGCGATAATGGTTATTTTTATAGAGGCGAAATTATTTGGCAAAAAAAGAATGCAATGCCGGAAGGCCGCTGTAGAAGACCGCACAGGCAACATGAACCTATTTATTTATTCTCAAAGGAAGAAAAACACCAATTTAGAACAACTCCACCAGTAAAAAGTATTTGGGAATTTGCAAACGAACAAATAAAAGGCAAAAAGCATTACTCAAGGTTCCCCCTTGAACTGCCTTTTAGATGTATTGATGCATATGGGAAACATGGAGAAGATATAGTGGTTCTAGACCCTTTTTCAGGGTCAGGAACAACTGGACTTGCGGCGTTAGAACTTGACTGCTCCTATATTGGTTTTGAGATTGACCATGACCAAGTATTGGCGTCAAATGAAAGGCTTGAAAACACGCAAAAGGAAACTAACTTAGTTAATCAAAAAACTTTTTCCAACTTTCACAAATAAATTGATGAAAAATATCGGACTCTGTACTGTTAAAGTTGCATTGATAAATACGTGCTTTAGCATCTTGCTTTTTCGGAATTGGATGAGTATTTTTATTGTATGAAAAACATGCAGAGAAAAATGCACTATCCTCAATATCTTTTCGTTTCGCACTTCTTTTATCTTTTTTTTGCTCTATAGGCTTCGTTTTACCAAGTTCCCCGTTATTTATAGGGTATTGACTGGGTGTACTCTTACAGTCCATTGTCCATAACGGCGATGCATAACCCGCATTGACTAAGACTTGGCTCATTGGCACATCATCTGTTCTTCTCTCTGCAAAACTGGATTTGACATGTACAATTCCAAAAAATATTTCCTTGCCATTATTATTACCTGTTAAGAAAACATCTGCTTTATCCGCTTCCAATTTACTTACCTCCGTCGGTGCCTGTGATAACAATTCTTTACGCTTCTCATTTGACGCAATAAATATATTGATACCTTTCTTCTTAAGCCCTTCTGAATAGTGACGGACCAATATTTTCTCTAATGCCCAGCCTCCTGTACGCTTCCAACTCTGCTCAAAATTCAGCTTGGAAAATTTTGCAGGATGATTAAATGGGTCTAAATAAGCCCTAGAAATAATAAACCACCATATATCAGAAGGGTTAGCATTAGGCCAGCACTTCATGGCTTTTTCAAACGCTAATACAACAGCCTCGGTTTTAATCGCATTTTCTGAATTGCCATCTGTTGATGCAAGGCAAGATAATCCATCTCTTAAGGTTTTTACAACATCTTCAAATTGAGCTTCTTTAGCATCTACTAAAGTATACTGAGCGTCATGCTTTGCATATTTGAATAATATATTCAGATCCTTTCCATTTTGTTCTGAAAATATACTCCTAGGAACTTCTTGTGTATTTTCTTCTTTAAAATTATGGCTTAGAGTAGATAAAGATATATCAGCCGTCTTTAGTAAGGCAAAAAACATCTCCATTGAAATACTCACCTCCCCACTCTCAATACCTTGTAGCCAACCCGAGCCTAGATTTAACTCTCGCTCAAAATCTTCATCTTTTATTTTTAATTTTTTCGCTAAACTCTTGTAATAGCTCCTGCAATTGAGGCGACATTTTAATCATTTGTAAATAGGTCCTTAATGTTAATTTCCAATGCAAACGCAATTTTTTCAATATTGCCCAGACTAATATTTCTTTCACCCCGTTCTACGCCTCCCACATAGGAACGATCTAAGCCGGACAAATCTGCCAAAGATTCTTGTGAAATACTCTTTTTCTTTCTAAAGGAACGAACCCTATCGCCAAAGGCCGTTTGAATTGTCGTTTGATTTTTTATCATTACACTATTAAAAAGAGATGATGACTTTATGTCCACGGACTATGATTACCATTAAAAACAAATAACAAGAATCAGCTATCGACTCAGAGCATGTTTTTATCAACCTTCCAATTTGCCAAACAGTTTGGTATTGACGTAAGCTATCCACCAACCCACAACCGACAGCAAAAACGACGGCACTAATACAACTATGCCGGTAATTTAACATTCCAAGGCAAAAAATCGTCAAGGTTATTATTGTTTTCTGTCAACTGAGGTAAGCTTTCAAACAAATGTTTGAAATAGTCAAAAACATTGAGGTCATTTGCCTTTGCCGTTTCCACAAGAGAATAACATAGACCCGGCCATTCATATGGATTAGCCCGGTTCGATCCAGGTGTTCGTGGCCAGTATAGCCCCGGCTAGTGCCTATGCCTATTTGGGCCAGTAGGGCTAGGGGGGAACTTTTGTTTGACAAACCTGGTGCGTCCATTTATGTCTTAATTAGTGTTTATTTAATCATTTCACATTTTCTTGATCATGGTTGTCTCGATTAGTTTGCAACACAGGCTCAGAAAATCGTTACCATCGCACATGTGAATAGTGTATTGATACAGCCGCATTGGCGGAGCCATGACGAGTTGATTAAACAACAAGTATCGTAAACGCTTAGGCCATCTAGAATAGTTAATCAGCCAAAATCATCATAACAGACGATTTTGGCTTTTTTATGTCAACCTTATGATGGGAGTTTTTATGATGTTGTTTGGGAAAACGTTAGATTTTAATTTGGAAATGTGAAAACATGGTTATGATGGGAGCGGGGTAAAACCATCATAAAATGACTGAATTTTATGATGGTTAATTTGGCAAAAAGTATGATGGCAATTTGGGCGGCCACAACCATCGGCAGCTAAAGGTAAGGGAGGCGTTCCACTCTTACCAACTCTGTCAGAGCTACCACCAACGCACGCCCATCGGTGAGATTCACCTTAAAGGCCACTGGTTAATTCAGGCGGGGTTTGAGATTGATTCGCCTGTGAAGGTCAGGATTATGGAGGGGTGTTTGGTGTTGACGAGTGAACAGTAAAAACTAAAAAGCCCTGAAGCTTTTGGCTTCAGGGCTTTAAACCAAAAATCAATCGAGTCTGACCCCTTTGATTTGTTATTAGTCGCTGACGCTCCCCTATTTTTTATTTAGTGCTTCAGTTACATCAGACAGGACAGAAGATAAATACGAGTCTGAGAATACCCTTAAGGCATCTTTCAGCTTCAGCCTCCAAAAATCGGCTTTATTGATATCGACCATACGTTCCAAATAAAACTCAGCTAATGAAGCAGCTATAAACGCGATATTTTTTTCATCTTTTATCTCACAAGCAGAAATATAAGCTTCCTTTAACAAGCTAACTTCTAACTGCTGATCTTCAACATAGTCCGCTTCGGTTGCTAATATACTTGGCAATCTACCGTATTTAATTATTAATCGATCCAACGATTTGTGCATATTTGATATTAACAAACCACAATCTAAACCGTCTGCACTTGCTGTTGCAATATCCTCTGCACATTCCTCGACACAACTCCAATCTAATTCAGTGATACCATCACTTGTTCCCATTCTGCTCACCCAAGTCACCAATTATCTTATTGCCTAAGCACACAGGTTTGCCTCGTAACAGGCATCCAGACCATCTTGTGTTTTTAAATCAAATTCTATTTGAACACCCGGCTGATGGAGCATCCTTTGAAGGTTCTCGGGTGTTATAGGTATAACGGGGCCAATCATTCGTCCACCTCTCTTAATCACCTTTAGCAATCCTTTCAATTTTCTATAATGAGACTGATTACCTGCATCCTTCGCCTCATTCATAGCATTTTGAACATCAACTGGATTTGAATTACGGTTATGTCCGCCCACTGAGATATTTTGTTTCCCACCTTTTGACATTGCCAACAAACTACCATCTAACTGACTCGTATCGGCCTGTTCCTTGCTTCCCGACAACTGCTCTCTACCCTTTTGTGCACCCTCCTGCCCCAATACTCCCTCTTCTAATATTTCACCATTATTCGAATCCCCCCGAATAAGTTCTGTTGTTAACTCCCCTTCCTCTGGCTCCTCTGACTCTTCCTGATCGGAACGAGCCCCTTCTGACTCTCCGTCATCCGATGAACCATCTCCGTATACTATGCTATAACCATTTCCAGCGTGAAGACGATGGACTCCCGGTTTGGGCTTTTCCCTTTTCTTCTCGGGCTCGGGCTCCGGGGCTTCTTTATCGTCCTCCCCTAACGAATCATTCCCTTCATACCCACTGGGGTCATTCATCCCTAAGGGATTATTCCACACATAGGTATAACGGTTATAGCTCTGACTAAAATAGGGTGCCTGCACTATAGGGTCGGCGCTCAAAAACCGGCCCAGGGTGGGGTCGTAGACCCGGCCATTCATATGGATCAATCCGGTTCGGTCCAGGTGTTCATGGCCAGTATACCCTCGGCTGGTGCCTATGCCTATGCCTACGTCGGAGAGTAGGGCTTCGGTTTCGGCTTGGGTCAGTTCGCCCGCCCAGTTGGTTTTCCTTCTTGCGCCAAAGGCGTCGAAGGACATTTGTGGAGCTGATCGCAAGCCAACCAATAAGATCGAATGGGAATTTTTTGGATCGGTTTTGGTAAAGACTACGATGGGAAAATAATAATTGGAAAAAAGTCTACGATGTGAGTGTGGGAAATTGGCCGTAAAACTTCATTATTCTACGACCAGTAATGTGGGAAAAACTACGATGGTAATTTTGCGCTCTACACTCTCCTCGCAAGTCAACCAATAAGATCGAATAGGCTTATCTCGGTCTTATTGGTATCCAGCCAAATTCATCGTAGATACGATTATCTAAAAAACAGGGTGCCATTTTACGATGGGAGTGTGGAAAATTGGCTGTAAAACTTTATTATTCTACGACCAGTAATGCGGGAAAAACTACGATGATAGTTTTGCGCTCTACAACAGAAAACTACGATGGGAATTTTTTGGATCAACTTTGGTAAAGACTACGATGGGAAAATAATAATTAGAAAAAAGTCTACGATGTGAGTGTGGGAAATTGGCCGTAAAACTTCATTATTCTACGACCAGTAATGTGGGAAAAACTACGATGATAGTTTTGCGCTCTACAGCAGAAAACTACGATGGGAATTTTTTGGATCAACTTTGGTAAAGACTACGATGGGAAAATAATAATTAGAAAAAAGTCTACGATGTGAGTGTGGGAAATTGGCCGTAAAACTTCATTATTCTACGACCAGTAATGTGGGAAAAACTACGATGATAGTTTTGCGCTCTACAGTCTATGACAAAAAACTGGTTTTGACTGTGGTGTAAAAACACAAAAGCCCGGTTAAAAACCGGGCTTCAGCGCAACTAAAAAGGATTAAATAAATACGTCCCCTTTAACTTTTTTTACTTTTTTCGCTGAACGTAAAATTACCATTGCAATAATAAAGGGAGTTAAAACTAACACACCACCTCCAACAAAGCCGGAGACCCATGTTGTGGACTCATTTACATATATTCTTTTACCCACATCTAAATGAGCAATCAAATTCGATCCATTTGGAACCTTAACAACAGCTAACTCACCGATCTTAGATTGAAGGGAGTCGAACATCACACATGCTCTCCCAGAGATAAAAAAATCATTTTGCTTGCCCAACTCATCTTGAATGGATATTGCCAGACGATCTCCACGATATTGTACTTCACACGAAAACCCTAGCATCTCACCTTGAAAGACTTCCATCTTCGTCTTATTAAACTGTTGCCTAACAAAAAGAATAAAAGACAAGGCACTCAACAGCAGAAGAATTCTAGAAATATGAGTCTTAAGTCGAGATAATTCCACTACATAGAATCCTTGTGTTGTAAAACATTATTCCCCAGAAATAGCATATCTACATAATTATCAACTTTGCTATCCATCATTTTTGGCCCTGCACGTTGGAGGAGAGAATTTGCCCCTTTTCTAACTGGGTTTATTAAGACAGTAGCAGTGTCTACTGTATTTAGAACCTGTATCGATATTTCGGGGGAAACCCCTAAACCCTGATCAAGCCCTTCAACAATTGGATTCACCCCTGTCATTCCATCAGCATATGTATTCAACCCAAGCACCGTAGCAACTCCACCAGCAATTGCCCCCACAAGAACAATCCCGCCACAAGGCTCAGCAATTGCACAAGCAGCAATAGCCAACACCCCAGCCCCAGTACTTATAAGTCCACTAGCAACTTTGTTACCATTTACCAAATCCATGCCACTCGGTTCCTTATGTTCAGATCCTCCCCCTCTCTCAACCCCCGCAGTATCCCCGCCCTGCTGCTGGCTGGTTGCATTGTCTTTTTGGGCCTTCCCGGCGGCATGGCCGCTTGATACTCCAACCAGTCCACCCTTTTTCTTGCCCGATTTAGAGCTGACGGTAAGGGGGGCATCCTCAATGGCTTTGCCTTCATCGTCCATGGCACCCAGTTCTTTTGCCCGGGATACGGTCATAACAATATCAAACTTATTGCCATCTTTATCGACGGTTTCAACGGTCACCAATTCCGGTGGGGCTTCTTTATCGTCCTCCCCTAACGAATCATTCCCTTCATACCCACTCGGGTCATTCATCCCTAAGGGATTATTCCACACATAAGTATAACGGTTATAACTCTGACTAAAATAGGGCGCCTGGACTATGGGGTCGGCGCTCAAAAAACGGCCCAGAGTGGGGTCGTAGACCCGGCCATTCATATGGATTAATCCGGTTCTGTCCAGGTGTTCGTGGCCAGTATACCCTCGGCTGGTGCCTATGCCTATTTCGGAGAGTAGGGTGTCGGTTTCGGCTTCGGTGAGTTCCCCGGCCCAGTTGGTTTTCCGTCTTGCGCCAAAGGCGTCGAAGGACATTTGCTGTAATAGGTTGCCCTTTATGTCGGTGATGGCTTCTATGGAGCCTAAGTGATCTTTGTGAAAAAATTCTATGTTGTCGTCTTCTGTGCCCAGGTGGGTGCTGGTGCGTATATGCATCACGTGGTCATTTATGCGGGTGCGCTCGACACGGTTGTATTTGGGGTCATTGCCGGGTAGCACATCTTCATATTCGCCTATGTAGAAGGTGATGTCGGTCTGTTCTTTACCGTTGCTGTCTTGCCAGGTGGAGTGTTTGTAGTAGCGCATTCCGTCTACGCCGTAGGCAATTTCATCGCGGGCGTCGGGTGTGGTGTCGTTGGCGGAGGTGCCTTGGGTGATGCGCCAGGGTTTGCCTCGGGCGGTCCAGTCGACAAATTTATCGGTTCCGGTGGTGGTGTCGTAGTGGGTAATGTTGCCGTTTGGGTTGTAGTGGAGGGTGGTGGCAACGCCGTTTTAGGTTAAGTGGGGTTAAATGTTATTATCAATGGATTTGACCCCTATTATATTGTTAACGAACTCGAAGCCGCTAGGATGGGGATAAATACCTTTGATATGGCCGCTATTGAGTTAATATTGCGCTCAAGTTCTGGCAATTTAAGGCTGTGTAGAAATCTATGCTATGGCAGTCTTATCGAAGCCGCTAGAGAGACAAAAAAAATAGTCACCATTACCCATGTTAACGCAGTATTAGTGCAACCTCATTGGCGTTCACATGATGAATTGATTACACAGCAAGTCTCCTGAATACATCACTCTCCTCGCAAGTCAACCAATAAGATCGAATAGGCTTATCTCGGTCTTATTGGTATCCAGCCAAATTCATCGTAGATACGATTATCTAAAAAACAGGGTGCCATTTTACGATGGGAGTGTGGAAAATTGGCTGTAAAACTTTATTATTCTACGACCAGTAATGCGGGAAAAACTACGATGATAGTTTTGCGCTCTACAACAGAAAACTACGATGGGAATTTTTTGGATCAACTTTGGTAAAGACTACGATGGGAAAATAATAATTAGAAAAAAGTCTACGATGTGAGTGTGGGAAATTGGCCGTAAAACTTCATTATTCTACGACCAGTAATGTGGGAAAAACTACGATGATAGTTTTGCGCTCTACAGGAGGGCTGTATTGTGGTGACGGCTAAGGAGTAGAAAAATAAGTAGAAAATAAAACGCCCAGTGTTTTGCACTGGGCGTGTATTTTAGGCTAAGTGGAATTAAATGTTATTATCAATGGATTTGACCCCTATTTTTTTATAGGTAGGGTGTTATTGGTCGCCAGCCAAATTTATCGTAAATACGATCATCTAAAAAACAGGGTGCCATTTTACGATGGGAATTTTTTGGATCGGTTTTGGTAAAGACTACGATGGGAAAATAATAATCAGAAAAAAGTCTACGATGAGAGTGTGGGAAATTGGCCGTAAAACTTCATTATTCTACGACCAATAATGTGGGAAAAACTACGATGGGAGTTTTGCGCTCTACAGGGTGACCCCTATTTTCCTAATTATTTCGATTCTGATAATGGACTGATATAGGCCAGCAAGTAGTAAGTAAAAACAATCGCTATTACCGAAACAATAATAGAGTTAACAAAACCTAACAAACCCCAAAAAACAAGAAAGAAAGTTGGTAGCAAAGTCATTAAGAGAATCGAAGAAAATAGTTTCATCAATGAAGAAACTGAGCATTTCTTTTCACATTTTTTACATTTCACATTACCGTCAGTCAACAATTTAGCTTTTTCATTAATAGAAATAGCCTCTTGTTTACAACTCGGACATTTAGTCAAAAACATTATTTTCAATCCTTACTTTCCAGCAATAGCCGCAGACATTAATGAAACGGAATTTCGGACACCATAATCATATAAATTTAATGCCCTACCGTAACCAGCTACAGAGGTCATGGATGCTGTTAAGCCTACGCCCAACGGCGCTTTTCCAAGCATCCCTCCTGGTGCATACCTTGTTATCAAACCAACCATTGCACCTTGCGCAAGCTGTCTACCCGCAAAATATGCTTTGTTATGTGAAATAGAATTCAGAGCAGCACTGTGAGCCTCAGCCCTGAAGTTAACCATTTTACCATTAACTGAAATTTGAGCGTCGTAATAATAGAGAGCCGCAGCAGTGGTTAGTACATTTTCTGCCAACTCAGCATCTGCCTGCACGTCTGTGCCAAAGTCACCGGCAAGAGCTCGATAATGATATCGTACACGGAAAAAATCTTCATAAAGACCTTCGGCTCCCTTACGCATATTAGCTCCATCTTCAAAGGCTTCATCGTAAATTCCTGGGCCTCTAGGATCTCCCCCCGATCCCGTCCCACCGCCCCCTCTCGCAACCCCAGCCGTATCCCCGCCCTGCTGTTGACTGGTTGCATTGTCTTTTTGGGCCTTCCCGGCGGCATGACCACTCGATACTCCAACCAGTCCACCCTTTTTCTTGCCCGATTTAGAGGTGACGGTAAGGGGGGCATCCTTATTGGCTTTGCCTTCATCGTCCATGGCACCCACTTCCTTCGCTCGGGATACCGTCATAACAATATCGAACTTGTTACCATCTTTATCGACGGTTTCAACTATCACTAGTTCCGGTGGGGCTTCTTTATCGTCCTCCCCAAATGAATCATTCCCTTCATACCCACTGGGGTCATTCATCCCTAAGGGATTATTCCACACATAGGTATAACGGTTATAGCTCTGACTAAAATAGGGTGCCTGCACTATAGGGTCGGCGCTCAAAAACCGGCCCAGGGTGGGGTCGTAGACCCGGCCATTCATATGGATCAATCCGGTTCGGTCCAGGTGTTCATGGCCAGTATACCCTCGGCTGGTGCCTATGCCTACGTCGGAGAGTAGGGCTTCGGTTTCGGCTTGGGTCAGTTCGCCCGCCCAGTTGGTTTTCCTTCTTGCGCCAAAGGCGTCGAAGGACATTTGCTGTAATAGGTTGCCCTTTATGTCGGTGATGGCTTCTATGGAGCCTAGGTGGTCTTTGTGAAAAAATTCTATTTTTTCTTCTTGTGTGTCCAGGTGGGTGGTGGTGGAGGGCTGTATTGTGGTGACGCCTAAAGAGTAGAAAATAAAACGCCCAGTGTTTTTGCGCTGGGCGTGTATTTTATGTCCTATTTATTTTAAAGCCCTAGATCAGTTAATTAGGGCTTTGTTGATAGATCATTTCACGTTTTCTTGATTGTGGTTGTCTTGGTTATTATTGTAACCAGGGCTTCTTGCCTATATCGTTATCCGTAAATACATGGATGCCCTGCCTTTATATCGACAAGCGACAATATTTAGCCGCATAGGCGTTGAATTGGATCGCAGTAGTTTAGCCAATTGGATGATTAAGTGTGGTGTATTAGTCCAACTATTAATTAACCGTATTCTAGAATGTTTACTGGAACACAACATTATTCACATAGATGAAACACCGGTTCAAGTGTTAAATGAACCTGGCAAAACGGCACAAAGCCAAAGCTATATGTGGGTGATGGCGAGCCAAGTAGGTACTTCCCCCGCAGTGCTTTACCATTATTCCCTCAGTCGCAGCCAAGACACACCGAACCGATTACTCGAAGACTATCGCGGAGCGTTAATGGTCGATGGCTATAACGGGTATCAACCCATTTGCACAACCAATAAACTTACCCGTTTAGGCTGCTGGGCGCACGCTAGGCGAAAATTTGTGGAAGCCAAAAATGCGCAAGGAAAAAAGAAAACTGGACGAGCAGACTACGCACTGACGGAAATTCAAAAGCTGTACCGACTGGAACAAAAAATCAAAGATTTACCCCCCGATAAACGCTATGAACAAAGGCAAAAAATCGCCAAGACCATTATAGATAAATTACACACGTGGTTAACCAAAAGCCTACCGCAAGTGCCACCCAAAACAGCCATCGGTAAGGCATTCACTTATCTCAGCAATCAATGGACGTATTTAATCCAGTACTTGGAGAATGGGGAGTATCCGATCGATAATAATCGAGCGGAAAATACGATTCGCCCTTTTGTGATTGGACGCAAGAATTGGTTGTTCTCTAATAGCCAAGCAGGAGCTAAAGCCAGCGCCAATTTGTATAGCTTAATCGAAACCGCCAAGGCTAACGGTTTAGAACCCTATGCGTATTTAAAAACGGTGTTTACGCAATTACCCAATGCGGAAAGTCTTGAAGACGTGGATGCATTATTGCCTTGGAATTACAAGGAAACCCTAGGTTAGTCTTGCCTGTACATAGAGCGTGTTATTACTCTAACCTATGGTGTTCACAAGAGTCTTCTCAACTTAAACAAAATTCACACTCTAACTCAGTATTCGTCTTTGTCTAGGGTGGGGTTCTTTCATCGCTTACCATTATTCTACGACCAGTAATGTGGGAAAAACTACGATGGTAATTTTGCGCTCTACACTTTGTGAAAAAATTCTATTTTTTCTTCTTGTGTGTCCAGGTGGGTGGTAAGGTCTACTTACGACCTTTTTTATTTAACCAACCGTATCGTAAAAAAGCATTGTTGAAATACGATGGGAATTTTTTGGATCGACTTTGGTAAAGACTACGATGGGAAAATAATAATTAGAAAAAAGTCTACGATGTGAGTGTGGGAAATTGGCCGTAAAACTTCATTATTCTACGACCAATAATGTGGGAAAAACTACGATGGTAGTTTTGCGCTCTACATTGATATGTTAGTATTGAGAAAATTACGTTTGTTGTTTGAGCAATACCCCAAAAAACATAATTTAATTCTGTTTGGGCAACGCGATTTATTGCATTATCTATCGCTGAATGTGAATCAGGATATTAAAAGTCGGATTACTTACTCTGCCACATTAAAGCCGCTCAATAATGACGATATGGAGCGCTATATCATTAACGAACTCGAAGCCGCTAGGATGGGGATAAATACCTTTGATATGGCCGCTATTGAGTTAATATTGCGCTCAAGTTCTGGCAATTTAAGGCTGTGTAGAAATCTATGCTATGGCAGTCTTATCGAAGCCGCTAGAGAGACAAAAAAAATAGTCACCATTACCCATGTTAACGCAGTATTAGTGCAACCTCATTGGCGTTCACATGATGAATTGATTACACAGCAAGTCTCCTGAATACATCACTCTCCTCGCAAGTCAACCAATAAGATCGAATAGGCTTATCTCGGTCTTATTGGTATCCAGCCAAATTCATCGTAGATACGATTATCTAAAAAACAGGGTGCCATTTTACGATGGGAGTGTGGAAAATTGGCTGTAAAACTTTATTATTCTACGACCAGTAATGCGGGAAAAACTACGATGATAGTTTTGCGCTCTACAACAGAAAACTACGATGGGAATTTTTTGGATCAACTTTGGTAAAGACTACGATGGGAAAATAATAATTAGAAAAAAGTCTACGATGTGAGTGTGGGAAATTGGCCGTAAAACTTCATTATTCTACGACCAGTAATGTGGGGAAAACTACGATGATAGTTTTGCGCTCTACATGTGGTGACGCCTAAAGAGTAGAAAATAAAACGCCCAGTGTTTTGCACTGGGCGTGCATTTTAGGTTAAGTGGGGTTAAATGTTATTATCAATGGATTTGACCCCTATTTTGCCCATTGAGCAAAAATATAATAGTCAATAACGAAGAAGCCCCGCGAGTGCGGGGCTTCTATTTACACTGACTTTACTTTCTTTTTTTCATAAACCGAAGTAAATGCTCTGAAGAAAGCATTCCCAAAAACAAATATATAATCCACATTAAAGGAGCTGTCAGAAGTAAACTAAAAAAGCTCATACCCTGCTCATAAAATATTATGTATTGAAAAATAACTCCAATCACAAATGTAAAGACCGGAATTAAAAGCCTAGCCAAAACCACATTATCAATCATATTTAAGGAACCTTAACAGAAGTTGGAGACCTAAAAGTCCCAGGAAAAGGTGTGCGTTTAAAGCCCTGTGCGGATACTCTTATCACAGCTTGTGTACTTTGCGCTCCTTGTATTGTTGCCATTATTTTGCTATTCCAGCGAGTCGCATACACACCAGAACCGTATAACCCTCTTGAAGCATGAATTACACCTTCCGATCTGATTGATGCCGCAGCAGCACTTGAAGTGAAGTGATAAACATATTTCGGAGTCTGAAATGCTTTAAGTACAGGAAGAATAAAAGCTTCAGGAAGAGAAGGGTTTGCTGCCCCATTCGCAATTGGGCTAACCATTCCAGTTTCTAAATTAAACGTATAGGAATTGCCATTTGCATCACGAAGGTCAGTATAGCCATCACCAATTATGTGAACGCTTAAATCGACCGCAAGCCCATCACCACCAGCAACTTCATAAGTTCCTGATACCGGCGAATAACCTCCAATGTCCGGGTCGCCACCCTCCTGCCCCCCTAAAGTATCATCAACACAAACCGAACAACTCTGCCCCAATACTCCCTCTTCTAATATTTCACTACTATTCGAATCCCCCCGAATAAGTTCTGTTGTTAACTCCCCTTCCTCTGGCTCCTCTGACTCTTCTTGATCGGAACTAGCCCATTCTGACTCTCCGTCATCCGATGAACCATCTCCGTATACTATGCTATAACCATTTCCAGCGTGAAGAGGATAGACTCCCGGTTTGGGTTTTTTCCTTTTTGTCCTGAACTCTTTCCCAAACGAATCATTCCCTTCATACCCACTGGGGTCATTCATCCCCAAGGGATTATTCCACACATAAGTATAACGGTTATAACTCTGACTAAAATAGGGCGCCTGCACTATGGGGTCGGCGCTCAAAAAACGGCCCAGAGTGGGGTCGTAGACCCGGCCATTCATATGGATCAATCCGGTTCGGTCCAGGTGTTCATGGCCAGTATACCCTCGGCTGGTGCCTATGCCTATTTCGGAGAGTAGGGTGTCGGTTTCGGCTTGGGTGAGTTCGCCCGCCCAGTTGGTTTTCCTTCTTGCGCCAAAGGCGTCGAAGGACATTTTTTGTAAGATAGTGCCGTCTTGATCGGTTATCGCCTCAATGCTTCCCAGGTGGCCTTTGTGAAAAAATTCTATTTTTTCTTCTTGTGTGTCCAGGTGGGTGGTAAGGTCTACTTACGACCTTTTTTATTTAACCAACCGTATCGTAAAAAAGCATTGTTGAAATACGATGGGAATTTTTTGGATCGACTTTGGTAAAGACTACGATGGGAAAATAATAATTAGAAAAAAGTCTACGATGTGAGTGTGGGAAATTGGCCGTAAAACTTCATTATTCTACGACCAATAATGTGGGAAAAACTACGATGGTAGTTTTGCGCTCTACAATAAAACGCCCAGTGTTTTGCACTGGGCGTGTATTTTAGGTTAAGGGGATTAAATGTTATTATCAATGGATTTGACCCCTATTTTGCTCTTAAATTTAAAGACTTTACTGCTTAGAACAAGCCATATCTAACTCGCCTGCTTTTATTAAATCATCTATAGTATTTCGTATTACAGACTCAGATAGCTTCTCAACGAGAATCATGTCAGATGCCCACAAATACAAGCCTTCTTTGCATTCACCTGTATCTCGATTTTTTTTAAATAATGACGCGATATTGGTTATCGTAAAAAAAGTTGCGTAAAACATCTCTCCACTATCCAACTTAATCTCAACATCCACGTTATCATCATCGGCATTAAACTCACTTCCTATAATAGAGAACTCAAAAGGCACCATTAAATTAATTCCCAAATGTTTTTAGCACTTCTTTAATTACGACACTTTCATTAGCTTTACTAGATTTCCCTAAAATATCTACGCCATTTCCCGTCTGCCTGAAAAACACTCTAGCGCCATCACGACCACGTGCGTATGAAATTCCACTACCTAAAGATTTTGAACCTATACCGGGATTCAAGTTTCCAGAGCTAAGTTGCGCGGTTAGTTTATCTATGCCTGCTTGATGGGATTTCCCAGCAATTTGAGCCTCTTTAACTAACCTTGGGCTTTGCTTAATACTGGACGTTAACCCCCCACACTGATTATGCACCCAAGCGCCTTGCTCACCCACAAAATACGTGTGGTAATCAGCAACCTCGAAGTTATAGGTATCATGCAATTGCTCATCCGGAACAATCGAGTTAACAGTAAGTACGTCACCGTCAACACTCGATATTATTTGCCCTTCGTGAAGCTCACCAGCATCAACCCAACCCTGACCGTCAACCCAAAACGGATGCTCTGCTGTAACACCTAATAATTCTTCTTCGCCCTCAGCAGTAACCAAAGTGACCTTAAGAATAGATTTATCGTAATTTCGGAATAACTCGGTAACAGGCTTCCAAGTTGTCTCACCCGTAAACTCATCTTTTGACGCAACGAGATCACCAACTTGTATTTCTTCGATGGGTTTTAAACCATCTTGGGTGTGGACGAGGGTTCCTTCAACAAAACAAAGCATTCCTGCAGTCTTTTTAGAACCAAGACCTAAAAGCTTACCTAAAAAACCAAGAACTTTAGGAGCCTTAGCAGCCGGTATAACCCATTCAGCAATACCAACTTGCCCAAGCGATCCATCAGCTAAGGGGTATCCCTCCTGCCCCAATACTCCCTCTTCTAATATTTCACCATTATTCGAATCCCCCCGAATAAGTTCTGTTGTTAACTCCCCTTCCTCTGGCTCCTCTGACTCTTCCTGATCGGAACGAGCCCCTTCTGACTCTTCATCGTCCGATGAACCATCTCCGTATACTATGCTATAACCATTTCCAGCGTGAAGACGATGGACTCCCGGTTTGGGCTTTTCCCTTTTCTTCTCGGGCTCGGGCTCCGGGGCTTCTTTATCGTCTTCCCCTAACGAATCATTCCCTTCATACCCACTCGGGTCATTCATCCCCAAGGGATTATTCCACACGTAAGTATAACGGTTATAACTCTGACTAAAATAGGGTGCCTGCACTATAGGGTCGGCGCTCAAAAAACGGCCCAGGGTGGGGTCATAGACCCGGCCATTCATATGGATCAGCCCGGTTCGGTCCAGGTGTTCGTGGCCAGTATACCCTCGGCTGGTGCCGATGCCTACTTCGGAGAGTAGGGCTTCGGTTTCGGCTTCGGTCAGTTCTCCCGCCCAGTTGGTTTTCCTTCTTGCACCAAAGGCGTCGAAGGACATTTGCTGTAGCAGGTTGCCCTTTATGTCGGTGATGGCTTCTATGGAGCCGAGGTGGTCTTTGTGAAAAAATTCTATGTTTTCGTCTTCTGTGCCCAGGTGGGTAGTGATGCGTATATGCAGGACGTGGTCGTTTATGCGGGTGCGCTCAACGCGGTTGTATTTGGGGTCATTGCCGGGTAGCACATCTTCATATTCGCCCACGTAGAAGGTGATGTCTGTTTGTTCTTTACCGTTGCTGTCTTGCCAGGTGGAGTGTTTGTAGTAGCGGGCGCCGTTTATACCGTAGGCAATTTCATCGCGGGCGTCGGGTGTGGTGTCGTTGGCGGAGGTGCCTTGGGTGATGCGCCAGGGTTTGCCGCGGGCGGTCCAGTCGACAAATTTATCGGTTCCGGTGGCGGTGTCGTAGTGGGTAATGTTGCCGTTTGGGTTGTAGTAGAGGGTGGTGGCAACGCCATTTATATTGGCTTGACTCACGGCATTGGGGCCGGCGTTGGCGGTGGTGCCGTATTGGTAGCCGGTGACGTTGGTTTCTTCATTGCCCAGACTGTTGTTGGCGGTTTTACTGAGGATGTTGCCGTTGAGTGCGTAGCTGGTGGCGGTGGTGCGGGTGTGGCCACTGCTGGCGGTGGCGGCGGTGCGCAGGCGGCTGAGGTGGTCGTAGGTGAAGTGTTCGCTTTTGGCTTGCCCTGTGTGGCTGCTGCGGCTTTCGAGCAGGCCGTCGCTGCGCCAGTTAAATTGGTTGTTCTGGAGGGTGGCGGAGGCGGAGGCGGTGAAGGTGGATTCGAGCCGCCCATTGAGGGGGTTGTATGTTTTTGTCTGGGTGATGCCGCTTCCGTAGGTCATTTCGGAGACGTTGCCGAGTTCATCGACGGTGATAATGCTTTGCAGGCTGTTGCCTTGGTTGTCGGTGACGGCTTCGAGGTAGCCCTCTGGGGTATAGCGGCTTTGTACGGTGACGCCGGAGGCGTAGGTGAGGGTATCACTGCGGCCAAAGGGGTCGTAGGTGAAGTGTTGTTGGTAAGGTCTGGGGGCGTATCCGGGCACGTGTATTTCGGTGGTGGTGCTGCTGGGTTTGCCGCTGGGTTCGTAGCTCAGTGTGTTTGTGTGGCTGTAGCCGTTGCGGTTGTCTTTAAATTCGGTGTAGTCCAAGCCTCCAATATTGGCGGTGGGGTCATAACGCCAGGTTTGTATGCCATCGTCTGTGGTTTGGGTGAGGGGGCGGCCCAGTATGTCGTAGGTGGTGGTGGTTTCTTGGTGAAGGGTGTCGAGGGTGGAGGTGAGTTGTCCCAGGGCGGTGTATTGGCTGGTGACGGTGCCGACGTTTTGGTCGTTAAGGATTAGGCGGTTGCCTGCGTTGTCGTATTCGAAGCTGGCGACTTCTGCTCCGCCCACGGTGATGCTGTGGGTGAGTCCTGTGGCGTTGTAGGTAAATTCGGTGCTGATTGCTTCTGCGGTGCCGTAGGCGTCGGTGGTTTTTTCTATTTCGTTAATGGCATTAAAGTAGGATTTATTGATTTTGCTGCCTACAGGTGTACCGCTGGCGTCTTTTACATAGGCGGTGCGGGTGATGACTTTCTGGCCTTGTTCTATGCCGTAGTGGACGGTTTTGTGGCTGCCGTCGGGGTGGGTGGTTTGTATTAGGCGCCCTCGTATGTCGTAGTCGTATTCGAGGTAGAGGGGGCTGTCGTATTCAAAGTACGGCAGGGATTTTCTTTTTATTTGGCCAAAACGGTCGTAGTGGGTGTCGAGGTAGACGGTATTGCCGTTGTAGCCGATGGTTTCTAGGCGTATTGCTCGGCCCAGGCCATCGTGATATTGGTAGGTATCGGGCGATACGGGGGAGTTGACCCATACGCGGCTGTGTGCGTATATGCCGTTTACGGTGGGGCAGGTGAGCAGGGTGTCACAGAGGTCGTATTGGGTATTGACGGTCATTTGGTAGGGCATGGGGGTCGTTATGGCAATGGCTCTGCCAAAGGCGTCGTATTCTGTGTGTGTGCTGTGGCCGTTTAGGTCGGTTTGGGTGATGGCGAGCCCAAGTGCGCTGTCAAAGGTTTGGTTGAGGCTTTGCTTGAGGGCGTTTGTCAGGGTTTGCGGGTAGCGGTTGGCGGCAAGGTGGCTGCTGCTTGTGGTGCGGCTGGCGATGTTGATGCCGGATACGGTCACGCTGTTTTGAATGCCGTCTTGGTTGTAGTGGTGGGTGGTGGTGAGTTCTAGGTTGGGGTCGCCCACAAATTGTGTTTCGCTGCCGACGAGTGAGTGGGCTTTGCCGTTGATGAGGTAGGCTGTGCGTATTTTTGTGGTGGTCTGTTCTGGGGTACCTGTAATATCGCCACTGTAGATGCGTATACGGGTTTCCCGTGGAAAGGTGACTTGAAGTGCGTCAAAACGACGGTTTTCTTCGTAGTCTACGTCTATTTGTTGGCTGCGCTGGACGCCGGTGATACCGGACAGGGTATAGATGCCCCAGTGGCTAATGTCTGTGCCGTCCGCAGATAGGTTGACGCTTTCTGCCCATTGGCTGGTGGTGGTTTCACGGGTAAAGGGGTATTGAAAGCGGCTGTCTGTGTCCTTTTCCCAGGGGGTAAACTGGGGGGCGTTTTCTTTGATGAGTACGCCTATTTGCTGCCCCTCTTCGTATTGGAAGCTGATGCTTTGGCGTGGGTAGTTGTAGTAGGAGTGTGCCGGTGAACTCATGATCAGCGATGCACTTGAGCTGACCCAGCGGTATTGGCTGTGGTATAGGAATTTGGAGTCCCAGATGGTGATATTTTTGGCGAGCATGGTGTTGTTGCCACTGCCATATTCCCCTAGCATGACCTGCTCTGCCACGCTACGGCCCATATGACGAGGGTTCATGGTGTATTGGCGGTAGGTAAAGATGCCCCGATCTACGTCTTCAATACGCACTGCCGGGTAACCCATAAAGCCCCAGCCTTTTTTGCTGTCAAAGCCTTCGCCCAGGTAGCGGTATTTGAGTGTTCTATGGCCGCCGATGCCATTGCTGGTCCGCATTTCGACGAGTGCGGAGGGTTCCCATTCGCCATTGTCATATTGCCAATCAAATCGGGCTTTCGGGGTGTGCAGGCCACTGGCAAAGTCTTCTTTTGGCGCGGGGCCAAAGGGGCTTTGGGTAAAAAATACGCCGGTTTCTGCCACATCGACTCGTTTATAGTCAAACTGGGTCCAGCTACTTTGGTTGTCATTAATTTCATTGACCCGTGTGAGCTGGGTGCTGTTCAGGTCGCTGTCCCAATGAATGGTCAAGGGGGTTAAGCATTCAGAGGCGGCGCTTTTATAGGCGCACATTTGCACATGTTTTAAACGGGCAAGCCGTGTTAGGCCGGTGAGTTGTTCGTGAACCAGGTTGTATTCACGCACGGGCGCATTGTTGTGTTTGATGGTGATTTTATTTATGGCGGTGGGAATGTTGCTGGTATAGCCATTGATAATCCAGTCTATGTAGTCCGCCGGGTTCATTGGCGAGCCGTCATCATTGACTGGCGGCACGTTGTATCCACCGTAACGTCCTGTGTTTGTATTTGTGTCTTCGCTGTTTTTACGTTGCTGGTAGCTAAATTCTATGCGGGTATCGTGGGCCCCTTTGGGGCCGTAGGTAATGCGCTTGGGCATCACAAAGTCACGGCTTTCATCTTTGTAGTATTCGTAGTGAATTTCGTTGCCAAAGGCATCGGTATGTTTATTGATGCGGTAGATAAAGCTGTTGACGGGCTGCTCAAGTCTATGTTCACCGGGTAAATGGGAATGACCCGTTAGATCTGAACGATACCGATACTCTTTGCCGTTAATTTCCTCCCTCCAGGTCACGTAGTGAAGGTGCAGGCGGCTGTCTTCGGTATAGCCGTATTCTGATACGCTGCCGTCTGGGTAGTAGACGGTGTATTCTCCCCCCATTCCCGGTGCAACTTGCCCGGTGGAGCGTATTTTTATACCGGAGTCGTCCCATAGGACGTATTCATGGTCTTCTGCCGACCAAGACGTGATGAGTTGGCCTCGTTCAACGCTTCCGCTTTCATCGATGGGGCTGGGGTTGTTTTGAACGAAGAGTTTGCCGTCCATACACATGGGTTTGTAGTAGGGGTTGCCGAGTTCTATGGGGTCAACACTCGTCAGGGTACTTTTACCGCAGGCACGGATGGAGGAGAAGCCGCCTATCCGCCAGCCGGTGCCGACCTCGTCTTCTTCCCAGCCTTCATTGACGAGTCTGCGCATACGGTTGCTGTTATAGGAGAGGGTGAGCTTGGGTTGATGCCCGTTGACGCCGGGCACCACATGGATCGGAATGCGGACTTCGGCATCGCCCATGCTGTTTGCTACGGCGGTATAGGGCAGGGTGCCTGCCGCTGTGGCGGGTTGTAGCTGGGTCAGGGTTTCTTCTGTTGGGTTGGGAACACCGAGGATGGGGTGTTCTATATTGACGATATTGCCCGTTCGATAATGGCTACAGCCGGTATCATTACAGGCACGGACCCTAAAGTTCCACTGACCGATACCGCCCATGTTTTCTGAGGGGGAGCTGGTGGCCATGCCGCTGTAGAGGTCTTCCCAGCCTGCATCGTAAATATAGCGTCGTTGAGCTTCGTAGCGAAGTACGTGACCTGTGGCGCTGCCCCAGCTTGCGGTGACATGGGTATTGGTGGTGTTTCCAGGTGAAACGGACATGCTCGAAGGTTTGCCCGGTATAGGGTGTTTGACGATCACGGAGTGACCTGTGCGATCGCCCCCGCAGCCACTGTTGTTACAGGCGCGTATTCTAAAGTCCCAGTTACCTACTGTCATGGCGGTGGAGGTGGCTTCGGGTATACCAGGCATGGTTGGGGAGCCGTCTCCCATTCCAGAGTAAAATACTGACCAGCTACCACCATCCTTTCTTCTTTCAATTTCATAGCGAGTGACAACGCCACTGGCGGTATGCCAACTCAGTTGTACTTCATGGTTGGTTGTTTCTGAGGGCCCCGTGTCCAGACTTCTTGGTATACCAGGTAGCGCGTCGTTGATGGCCACGGTATTGCCATCTCGATAGAGACTACAGTCTGATTCATTGCACGCGCGCACACGAAAGCGCCAACTGCCGACGGACATGGCGCTGGAGGTGGTGGAAGAATCTGCACCTGAGTAAAAGGTTGACCAACTCCCCGAATCTAAACGGCGCTGCGCGTCGTAATGAGTAATATGACCAGGAACACTGCTCCAACTGGCGGATACGCTTGTGGCCGTGGTACTCGTTGGGGAAATAGACATACTGTCGGGTATCGCAGGCGTGGGGGATGTAACGCTCACGTCGCTTGAATAGCGATAATCGCTGCAATCGGTGTTATGGCAGGCTCTCACTCGAAAACGCCATGTGCCTACGGCCATCGAGGAAGAGGTTTTACTGCGGGAGGTGCCAGTATAAAGCGACGACCAACTGCCACCATTAAATTGTTTTTGGACTTCGTAGTGAGTCACCGTACCAAGTGCAGCAGGCCAGCTCAGCGTTACACTTCCATAGTAGTTGGGAATACATATTCCATTGGTGCAGTGGGAGGTACTTTCAACCGCTATAACGTCGGCTGACGAAACGGATACGCTAGTGGGTGCGCTAATAGAGGCGTTGCTAACGGTGAGGGTGGCGCTTTGGGTGGTGGCGCCGTCGCCTCCCATTTGCTCAGGGAGGGTACAACTGACATCAACGGTTTTAGAATGGGTCACCTTGGTATAGGTACGCGAACCATCTGGGCCGATGTACTGAATGCCGTCTACCACACAGTAAATGCCATTAGATGTCCAGGAAAGTATTGAAGATTCACCGGATTTAATTGTGCTAGGGCTAAATGCAGCACTATAGACAACGGTTATGGCATGGCTGGCTTCGGAAAAAAATAAGTTGAAGAGCAGTAATAAACCGAGTGGGGTGTGTCTTTTTTGGGTGAGTAAAGCAACAGGTTTTGCCAAGATAGAAAACATAGCAAATATAGAAAATAGGACGCGCATTATATTCCTCAATACCACACAGGGTGGTTCCATTTTTGATAACACAGTTGATAACACAGTTGATAACACATGTTAATTTTTAAACACGCTGGTTAAACACAGGGCAAAGCAGCAACCCTAAACTAAGGTTGAAGAAGAAAGACGGTGAAAGAAGTGGGGCAAAACGGGGTTGCCTATCACTGGCTGTATTATCTTAGCTTCCGGCTTCCTATGCGTATGTTAAACAACAGGCGTGTTGGTTAAATGTATATTTCATTCTTTTTAATACCTTAATAGGTATTGATGCATTACCCAAATAAGACGGAAATAAAACCCAAATAAAGCGTATTTGTTAAAAGACGGATAATGCATTTATTGGCAGAGAGATTACTGAAGCGACAAAAACGTTGCAAGTAAAAAATAAGGCCAAGCGGCATTTTGGCGCCTCAATCAACATAAAATCCCAAATAAGCAACAGAAAGGACAGGGTATGCTGCGTAAATCATTAAAAACACCAAAAAATAAAAAGAGCCGACCAATTAAATAGGGGGTTTATAGGCGAGTTCACTCGCAATGGGAGGGCTTAATACGTTTGTAACCCAATTTAAGTGGGGGGTTAAGCGCCTGCTTGTACGGTTCTATTTTGATTGAAACCCACTTAAAGTTCATTCTCTTATTAGGTTGTTTTAATCGGTTGCCTCAAGAGCGGGCTAAATTGGCTTTAATGGATATTTTCTTGGCTCCAAACGTCCAGTGAAGACATGGGGTCGGCGCCTTATTTTTTCTCCAGAACAAAGAATGCCAGACTATAAAAATGTGTATAAAACTAAGGTATTCCCCTATATAACCTTCACCCCCTTACCCAGTTCGGGTGATATTATTTTGCTTCCGTCACCGTTGAGTGAAATTTGTTCATACACAGCTCCTTGCTAGTTTTTGTCTTGATTAATATCCCATAACAGAATATTGTTTCTATATGACTACACTAAATACACAAAACGCTCTCTTTAGTGAAGAGGTCCCCAAGAAAAAAAGAGTTCAAGGCGGTATTGCCACCTCAGATCTCATTATGTCTGCTTATGTTGATAGAAATGAGAACATTTTCCCCCAAGTACTTGATTTATATGTACCAAAAGGCTCTAAAGTAGCGGATGTAACTTGGGGGCGAGGTGTGTTTTGGAAAAAAGTACCTAAGGGCGATTACGAAGTATTAGGTACTGATATTGCTATGCAAGTAGATTGTAGAAACTTACCATATGACAATACCTCACTAGATTGCGTTGTACTAGACCCCCCTTATATGGAAGGTTTACCGCAAAAATAACAATCACAAAGCAGGCTCGGGCTCCCATGCTGGCCTAGCACAAGCATACTCTAATGGAGATGAAGTTAATTCAGATACTCAGAGTTCTGGCACAAAAAAATGGCATGCAGCGGTAACCGATATGTACTTTAAAGCTAGTATTGAAGCATATCGAGTACTTCGGAAAAAAGGCGTACTTATTGTAAAATGCCAAGATGAAGTTAGTGCAGGAAAACAATGGTTTACACATGTTGAAATAATTAACAAACTTGAAAAAATTGGTTACTACTCCAAGGATTTATTTGTAGTAGTTAGAACTAACAAGCCCGCAGTTAATAGGCTTAAAAAACAAATTCACGCAAGAAAAAACCATTTTTAGTTTTTATTAAAAAATAAGGGCTATTTCTTCCTTTTTTCGACTACACGGTCAAATATACTTTCAAATGGCTTCGGTAACGGATAAGTAATCTTTACCAGAGATGCAATCAAATGAGAAGAGTTTTCACCATATCGGTCACTTCTAGGCAAGTCTTCATTGAGCGCAAAACCGAATTCCCATTTATTTCTAAATGAGAATATTCCCGCAGCTATCACATCAAATTCTCCCATCTTAAGCAGAGTAGTTTTTACCTTTTCACCATTGTCGAGAGTAATTTCCCTTTGATCACTAGCATCACATTGAAATGCTCCAGCATAAACAGAATTTTTTTTAAACTCTTCAGTTAAAGCTATATACTCTGGATTCGGAATATATTTATAAATTATTTTACCTAATTTTTTCGTACCATCTTTTTTTAACCTCGACGAAGGTTTTCGACCAACATTTTCCTTTTTAATCATTGAGACCCAATCACCATTAGGGTTTTGAATTAAAATACTGTTTGTCTGTAAAGACTTAACTTCGATCACAATTTCTTCACCTTCATAACATAAAGTTAAATCTCCCTTTTTACTTCGATCATGATCATCATCTTTTCTATGATTAGATGTTTTTCCAGAAGAGACAAATAAATCTTTTAATTTTCGCTCTGCAATATAACCCAAGATCATTCCTCTTAAGCTAGGATTATTTCTAACAACAGCAGTAAAATAATCTTCATCTATACCCCATTCGTCTAAAATGCTTTTTTCACTACTGTTAGCGATAATCATTTTGTGGTTTTCTCTTCAAGTTTTTTAATAAATGCATATTGATCAAATTGAAGAGCTTCGGCGACATCTAAAAATTCGACTAAATCTAGCCGTCGTTCACCGCTTTCATATTTGGAGACAAAAGACTGTGGTTTATTTAAAGATTCGGCAAGTGCTTGTTGAGTAACCCCAGCTTCCTTTCTACATTGAGTCAAAAGTTCTCTGAAGTACTCATATTTTTTTGTGAAAATAGATGATGTCATATCTACCCTTCCGGTTTGAGCAAATATTATCCATTCCATTCTTAAATATCCCATATCAGGATATTCAGGGGATTAAATCATGGTCCTATCCATTAAATATTTTGGAGAATAGAGAACCATTTTTTCTTTTGTTTCTCTATTTAAGAAAAAATACAGTACTATAAAAATATCCGAATTCTATAGCGGTTACGTGACACTGCGTACTAAGGGTTGGTTACCAATATGCCAAAGGGTAAATCATTATTTTCCTAACGGTTCTAGTTTTGGACTGTTGAATCACAGCCGAAAAGTACCGCTTTTAGTATTTTTAGCTCCTTACTTTTTTACTGTCCCTCTCATACGTCCCCTCACCAGAGCCTACACGTTTACTTTTTTTCAAGCCCTTATAATACTTCTGTTCTGTTTTACCAAAGGTATATATTGCCAAACAGCCTCCATGTATACACCTTGCTATAGGGTGTCTATACATAGTGCGTAACATTCCATAAGCCCTACTATAGAGCCTAAAAAATCATCAATATGACTGGAAAAAAGGGCATTTTAACGAGCAATAATTAACCATACAGGTAAGCGAAGACACATATTGGCATATTTTCCCTAATTTATTACAATGCCGACACAAATAAAGTCGGTTTCCAACAAAAAGTTACAACAATTTAACTTCAAGATTCGTTATACTCGCCGCCCAACTCGGATAAACAAGGATATTTTCCTAAGCTCACTATCATGCGATTCAGTAAAACCCTACTTATCACCTTATTTTGTCTTAGTATTTTTTCCATAAGTGGTTGCAAAACCAAAGTGGCCTATACGTTTTTTGAGTGGGTTGCCGACTGGTATATTGGCAGTTACGTTACCTTAACTCCCGAGCAGGCAGAACAAACGAAAGATATTGTTTCTGCATTCCACGATTGGCATAGAGAAACCCAACTTCCTATCTATGCAGATTACCTTGAAGGCTTAAAATCTCGCCTGTCTAACAATGTCGTATCTGGCGGCCTGATTCATCAAGAGACCGATACGATACAAATGTATTTGGATCAGTCAGCCAATCGTATTCTTCCCTCCGTTGCGCATGTCATGTCCAGCCTAAATGATGGGCAAGTAGCTCAAATTATGTCCGCATTAAAAAAGGAACGGGATAAGTACCAAAAAGAATACGTAGATATTTCCCAAGAGCGTGTTTACAAAAAACGAATAAAAGAACTAAAACGCAATACTAAACGCCTTTTTGGCTCCCTAACCAAAGAACAAAACCAGTGGGTGATGGCCTGGGCAAAACAGCTTCAACCCTATGAAGCCCTCACACTTAAGCAGCGAGAACTCTGGGCTGACAAACTGCTTGATGCGTTACATCACAGAGAAGACCAAAAACAGCTTCAAATAGCCTTAAGTCAGTTTGTATTCTACCGCACCGATTTCTGGGACCTTGAGCTACAAAAGCGCCTGGATTACAACCAAGCGCTTACCTATGACTTGGTTGCTCGAATTATCAACCAGCACACGCCCAAACAACGAGAAAAAATGGGCCGCAAGCTAGACCAATATGTTGCCGATTTTATGGACCTTTCCCGTGTAGATCAGCCTCAGCTTTCCAGTCGATAGCATTCTTCCTTTTGTGGTGATGCTAATTATCGTGAAGCTAAAACCAGCAACCTGCGAGTAAGGTTTGCTTCCAGCGCTTACTTTCCAACCGCGCACCGCCTATAATGTGCGTCCTTTAACTATCGAGGGAAGACTTATAAAAACCTCGATAGTTCATGACTTGCAACCAAAACTGAATAATTATAGGCCCACAACTCGAAATGAACGACTCCTATCAGCCGTCTGACATTGAACTCGCAGTCCAACAATACTGGGAAGACAATCATTGCTTTAACGTCACTGAGAATACCAGCAAGGAAAAATTTTACTGCCTTGCGATGTTCCCCTACCCCAGCGGTCGATTGCATATGGGCCATGTTCGCAACTATACCATCACAGATGTTATTGCTCGCTTCCAACGGATGCAGGGTAAAAATGTGCTGCATCCTATGGGCTGGGATGCCTTTGGTCTTCCTGCGGAAAACGCAGCGATTAAAAACAATACCGCACCGGCTAAGTGGACCTACAGCAATACAGACTACATGCGTAAGCAGCTCAAAGAGCTAGGCTTCGGCTTTGACTGGTCTCGTGAAGTCACAACCTGCAAGCCGGACTACTACAAGTGGGAGCAGTGGTTTTTTACTCGCCTCTATAAAAAGGGGTTGGCCTATAAAAAGGTGTCAGCCGTTAACTGGTGCCCACACGATCAGACTGTACTCGCCAACGAGCAGGTGGTGGAAGGCTGCTGCTGGCGATGTGATACCCCTGTTGAACGCAAAGAGATTCCGCAGTGGTTTATTAAAATTACTAATTACGCAGAAGAGCTTATTAACGACCTGGACAAACTGCCCAACTGGCCTGAGCAGGTCAAGACTATGCAGCGCAATTGGATAGGAAAAAGTCGCGGTGTAGAGATGTGCTTTGATCTACCAAAAGAAATTGCCGGTTATTCGGGCTTTGATGTTTACACAACTCGTCCTGATACTTTAATGGGAGTAACCTATGTCTCCCTTGCCGCAGAACACCCTATTGCATTAGCCGTTGCCGAAAATAATTCTGAACTCTCCACCTTTATCCAGGCTTGTAAAACGCAATCTGTCGCCGAAGCGGATATGGCCAATATGGAAAAGAAAGGTATGGATACCGGCTTAAAGGCTCTTCATCCTATTACAGGTGAGGAGGTGCCAGTATGGGTTGGTAATTACGTACTGATGGATTACGGTTCGGGTGCGGTAATGGCCGTTCCCGCCCACGATCAAAGAGACTGGGAATTTGCTAAAAAATATAGCCTTGAAATTAAGCAGGTTATTGCCCCCACTCAGGCTAGTGGTTTAAACGACGTTGGCTTAGAGGGTGACGATTTAGAGAAAGAAGCTTTTGTTGAAAAAGGTAGACTGATTAATTCAGGGGAGTTTGACGATCTTGATTTTGATTCTGCTTTTGAAGCGATCTCCCAAACCCTGGTCGCGGCGAAAAAAGGCCGTGTCAAAACTAATTACCGCCTGAGAGATTGGGGCGTATCTCGCCAGAGATATTGGGGAACACCTATCCCTATTTTCAACCTAGCCGACGGCGGCGAGATCCCTGTTCCCGCAGATAAATTGCCAGTTCTGCTACCCGAAGAGGTTGTAATGGATGGCGTACAGTCACCCATTAAAGCAGATACACAGTGGCGTAAAACCGAGTTAGATGGGCAGGCCGTTGAGCATGAGACCGACACCTTCGATACTTTTATGGAATCCTCCTGGTACTATGCCCGCTATACCAGCCCAGGTGCAAACAGCATGTTGGACCCGGACAAAGCCAACTATTGGCTGCCTGTGGACCAGTATGTTGGCGGTATCGAACACGCAATTCTTCACCTTCTCTACGCGCGCTTTTTCCATAAACTAATGCGAGATGAAGGTTTAGTGGCGAGTGATGAGCCTTTCGAGCGTTTGCTTTGCCAGGGCATGGTACTAAAAGACGGGACCAAAATGTCCAAATCCAAGGGCAATACGGTCGACCCCGAAGACCTGATTACGCAATACGGCGCGGATACGGTACGCCTATTTTCAATGTTTGCCGCACCACCGGAACAATCTCTTGAGTGGACAGACAGCGGTGTGGAAGGCGCCTACCGATTCCTGAAAAAGCTATGGAAAGCCATCGCCAACCACCTGCAAGCAGGGAAAGCGGGAGATCTAACCCCAGCCGCTTTAGAGGATAAACAAAAGGATCTGCGTCGAAAAACGCACGAGACGATTAAAAAAGTATCCGATGATTACGCTCGTCGCCAAACATTTAATACCGCTATTGCCGCCGTAATGGAATTGCTTAATGACGTGGGTAAACATGCAGACCGAAGTACACCTCTTGGCCTAGCTGTTGAGAAAGAGGCGCTAGAGGCGAGCGTTTTGCTACTCGCGCCCATTGTGCCTCATATTTGCCATACTCTTTGGCAGAAGCTTGGGCATTCAGAGGACCTACTCGATACCCCATGGCCAGACCATGACGAAGCCGCTTTGGTACGCAGCAGTATAAACATCGCCGTGCAAGTAAATGGTAAAGTAAGAGCCCAACTTGAAGTAGCGGCAAATGCAGATAAAGAAGCCTTAGAAAAAGAAGCACTGAGTAACACAGCTGTTCACAAATTTATAGAAGATAAAATGATACGCAAAGTGATTGTGGTGCCAGGTAAACTGGTCAATATTGTAGCCAACTAAAGAGCGTTCTGCTAAAAAATGAACCGTGCAATAAAAATATTTCTTTCTCTCGGTATTGTCATCAGTATGGCTACCTGCATAGTAAACTGCGGGTGGCAGTTGCGCGGGGCTAAGTCTTCAGGGAAAATCGAACTTGATCACCTCGCATTAAGCTTTGTGAATCAATCCAACCAGTTGCGCCCCTATTTGCAAAAACAATTACAAAAAAACAACGTGGCGCTCAAAAACGATGCGGAATTAGAGTTAACCATACTCAAAGAAACACTCACTCGCAGACCGCTTGCTATGAACGAAACGGGTATTACTATTCAGTATCAACTTATTCTTCAAGTGGATTATTCCTACCGTCGTACACTCGATAAAAAAAGACAATATGCTCCCAAACGCACATTATTTTCTCGGCGGAGTTACGATTTCGATCCAACGCAAATAAACGCAGAAGAAAGAGAACAGGAGGCACTGTTATCTGAAATGCGAGAAGAGTTATCGATACGTATTTTAAACGCCTCAACCGCGTTCAATCACAGCCTATCTAACATCAAATAGGCGCGTGCCATGGCTCGATTTCGCATAGAACAATTAAACAAAGCCCTTAGCCAAAAAATATCCCCGGTCTATATAGTCACAGGAGACGAACCGCTTCTCGTACAAGAAGCCTGCGATTTAATCCGACAAAAAGCGCGAGCAGCCGGTTTTATAGAAAGAGAACTTTATCATGCTGATTCGGGTTTTAACTGGGAAACCCTGCTACAAAACGCAAATAGCCTGTCACTTTTTGCCGAGCGAAAAATTCTTGAAGTAAGAATACACAACGGTAAACCCGGCGATGCTGGCACAAAAGCGCTTATGGAATATTGCCGCGCGCCAAGCGAAGACAATTTACTTTTGCTGATACTGCCCAAAATAGATAAAAGAACTCAGAATACCAAATGGTTTAAAACCATTGAGCAAGCCGCAGATACCATTCAAATTTGGCCCGTTACCGCTCAGCAACTTCCACGTTGGATTGAACAACGTTTATCCGCCGCCGGACTCTCGGCTGACCCCCAGGCGATAGATATACTCTGTACAAAAATTGAAGGAAATTTACTGGCCGCCGTACAAGAAGTGGAAAAACTCAAACTACTTGCAGAAACATCGCACCTGGATGCTCAGCTTATGAGTAATGCGGTAATGGATTCGGCACGCTATGACGTATTTAGTTTGGTTAACAAAGCACTGGCCGGCGATAGCCGTTCCGCCGTAGCAAACCTCCAGGGGTTAAGAACCGAGGGCACGGAACCCCCCGTTATTCTCTGGGCACTCGCCCGAGAAATACGCACCCTAACCGGGATAAAAGAAGCTCAGCAACTTGGCCAAAACTTTGACTTAAGCGCCAAAAAACACGGTGTATGGGATAATCGAAAAAGTGTTATAAAACAAGCTCTCAACCGTATAGAACTGCGTCAGTTACATATATTAATTCGCAAATGCGGGCTGGCCGACAAAGCGATTAAAGGTGTTGTAAAAGCCGATGCCTGGAATATCCTACTCGACATTACCTTGGGGCTGGCGGGAACCCAGTCACTCTCAGCCAAATCCACCAAAGCCTCACTTCAATAGCAAGGGTGCAATAGTCAGGAAGAAAACGCAGCCTGTGCTTGAAAAGCTCAATTTTTATATTCTTTATTGGTTGTTCGTGATTGCGAATAACACAAGAGTATATGCGTGGAAATATTTGATGAAAGTTTAACGAAATCACATGCAGCAATGTAAAAGAAACCGATAGAAATATCTAGAACTAGAGAATAAACCGGACCCCCCCAACATCTTTAATAACCTGAGCTTTATTGTTCAGCAACGCGAGCAGGTCTTTTTCACTTAAGGGCTTACAGTAGAAAAAACCCTGTACCTGATCACATCCTCGATCAATTAACCAGCGAGACTGAGTTGAGCGTTCAACCCCTTCCGCCACAACCTGTAAGGACATATTATGAGCGAGATCGATAATGGACTTGGCAATAGATGCGTCGCTATTATTGGTATCCACATCATTCACAAAACTTCTGTCGATTTTTAATTTGTGGATGGGAAACTGTTGCAGATAGGCCAGTGATGAATAGCCTGTTCCAAAATCATCAATGGCTAAAGATAACCCCATTTTACTAAGGCAGTTCAACATATCTGCCGTTGCAGAGGCATTTTCCATTGCTGAGGTTTCGGTAATTTCCAACTCCAAATACTGTGGAGATAATTTGGTTTCCGTCAAAATACTAACCACTTCCTGTTCAAAGTGCTCCTGCCGAAATTGTCGCATGGAAATATTAACCGCAATTTTTCCAAAATGAATTCCGTTCATCAGCCATGCATGAAACCGTTCACACGCATGTCTTAAGACCCATTCCCCCAATGGGTTAATTAAACCCGTTTCTTCCGCCAGAGGAATAAAATGTGCAGGAGAGATAAGACCTCTATCTTTGTGTTGCCAGCGCACTAGCGCTTCCAGCCCGACAATACGCCCTGTATTGAGGTCCACTTGAGGTTGATAAAACAACCGCATTTCACCGCTATCAATTGCCCGACGCAAATCATTCTCTAACAGTAGGTAATTAACGGAAGTCTCATTCATATTTGAGTTGAAAAATTGATAACAACCTTTACCTACTGACTTAGCATTGAACATAGCAGTATCGGCACGCTTAAGCAAAAGGTCGATAGTGCTACCATGATTGGGGTACGTGCTAACCCCAATACTGGCCGTACAACTAATTTCGTGCCCTTGCACTTCTGTAGGGAGGGAGAGCGAATCGAGAAGTTTTTGTGTGATTTTTTCAATATCTTCAACTTCACGAACATTTTCTAAAACCACAACAAACTCGTCTCCTCCTAGCCGAGCAACTGTGTCCGTATCCCTGACAACTCCGATTAGTAGTTCGGCAACACGTTTTAAATAAGTATCACCAGCATCGTTACCAAGGCTCTCATTAATCAGTTTAAACCTGTCCAGGTCGATCAATAACAGGGCTAGGCTATTGTGGTTTCGCTTCGCCCGGGATAGGCTTTTGTTCGCTCGATCATAAAATAGCGAACGGTTAGCCAAGCCAGTAAGAGGGTCGTGAAACGCCATATAATCAATACGAGATTTGTGTTCTCGCAAAGCCGTTTCAGCTAGCTTAAAGTCCGTCACATCTGTGCCGATGGTATATACAATTGGACGACCTTCTTTTTCCACCTCCATACGTTTCATATGGTATTGGTGCATAGAGCCGTCTTTATGTTTCGCACTTAACTCCCAGGCTTCTGATACCAAGCCAGCTTTTTCACCCTTAGCAAGACCCATCACTCGTTTTTGCACAAACGGAGGATAGAGGTCTTTTTCTTCCTTGATTGTATCAAGGTTGTCAGAAACACCGATTAACTGCCGGTGATGATGACTGGCAAAGAGTATTTTCCCTGAGGAATCGACCGCAGATACAAGCACAGGAACATGCTCCAGTATCATTTTTAGATACTCGTCAGCATAGTCGTGACCAGCAAGTAAGGACTCAACCTGCTGACTTAAGTGATCAGAAGATGACGAACCCTGTTCATCTGACATTTATTGGAATTACCCCAAGATAAAAAAGCGGAGTGTATCTTAAAGCTTAGCTCATTTTCTCCTAATCGTCGCGGATATTAACAAGCGGACTGACCCAAAGGTCGTAATCATCGGCTCCTACTACCCTGCTTGAACCCTATCCAACTGAGCTTCTTGCAACCAATCCAATAATATTTGGAAATCCTGCTCGGTTTCACCGGGGGAACCGACGTTAAAAGTAGGGCAATGTAATTTCGGGGCACTGTTTACGCCAATTATGCATACGGTCTAAGGTTTTTTATTGATGGGCCGGGCGACGCATGGCCATTAAAGGGTCTTGCGAGCTGGAAGGAAAATCCAGGTAAGGCAGAACCTTACCTTCCGCCATAACAGACAATGTCATCCACATGGAGATGGGGGTAATTGTACCCTGGCCCCCAACTCGGACAAGACATGATACAGATCATACATTTTGGTTTTCACCGGGCGGCCCCTGCCAAAAAACTGTGCGATATTTAAGGTCAACACCATAGACACGGGTATGCTGAGAGATGAGTCTGTAAAAAAGGTGGTGTCATTGCCTCTCATTAACCCCAATAATTCCTCCCTAGTAATACCAAAAAACAAAAAAGCGAACCATAATAAGTCTCGCTTTCTTTTTTTACAGTTTTCTTTTTAAAGCCTTCTTTTTAAAGTAAGGCAATGGATCATCCATTAATTAACCAGATAGGTTCCAAAGCACTCTCTCGGCAATCGTAAACTCAAATAAATTGAGTTACATATTATTGAATGTTCCAGAAATTAGAGTAATAAATACCACCGCTATTTATAGTGCTATTGGCTTATAGCGCTATTGACAACGACAGCTAATTTAAACTTAAGAATATAGACAGGTATGTTCGACAAATCACGAGCGCCCATACACGACCGTACGCCGGAATAAATTAAAAATACCGTGTAGGCTGGAAAAGCCGGAGGCGCCTTCCAACATTTACCGCGTTGCCTCAAATGGTAAAGGTCAATTTAAAGTACACCATACAGCTTTAGATAATTTTGAAGATTTACAACACATAATGGAACAGGACGGACACGACAAGTGGAATAGGTCAGTTTTACTCTTTTCCCGTCCGGGAAATTCGATATGAATCTCGAATGGGACCAAGCACTCTCAAAAGGTTAGAAAAAATTCAAAAAGCATAAAGTAAAAACCAGCTTATTTGATGTGATGCTAAACCTAGGGCGCAAACTAAAACGACAAATAGAACCCCTGAGAGTCAACAAAATAAACACTTGAGTGAGTATTGCAAGTAAGCAGTGTACATGCCAGGGTAGTTTAATGTATTTTTTGCCGTTAAACTTTTTGACCAATTAAACTTATCGAGGTAGAAAAATCGACTAAATTCATTAGTTGATTGGCTTTTTCAGCAGCGTCTAAACCTGTCCAGTCAGCAATATCCAACCACTCCCCCAGCGGCAGTTTTCGATAAAGCTCGATACAAGAACCTTTCGATTTCCAACTGTTTTTGCTCCAATTTCTTACTTGTCGCTAACAGCGTTTTTACCGACGAATAAAGTAATATATTCACTAAACAAGTTGATACTTTACTCCCCCTTTCCTGCCAGTAGGTTGCCCTTTGAACCTAAGAGCAAGGTGATAAAAATGGATCTGCCGAGGAGTAAAACATCTGAAGTAAAATGTCCTACACTTAGGGTTATAAATTCTGGGGCAGCCGCAAGGCTTTGGTCTTAACACGACGGAACCAAGTATGCAGATTCTTTATCCTGAAATTAAACCTTACGCAGAACACACCTTAGACGTTGACGATATACATAGCTTACATATTGAAGAATGCGGCGACCCCCAGGGGATACCTGTAGCCTTTATCCACGGCGGCCCTGGAGCTGGCTGTAGCAAACACGACCGCCGTTTCTTTGACCCCGAAAGATACCGAATTATACTTATCGATCAACGGGGGGCCGGGCGCTCAACCCCCCACGCGGAATTAACCCATAACTCAACGGATAAATTAATTGAAGATATGGAAGCCATCCGCCAACATTTGGGTGTCGCCAAATGGGTGCTTTTTGGCGGTTCATGGGGGGCCACCCTTGGGCTACTTTATGCACAGGCTTACCCTGAAAAAGTATTGGGGATGATTCTTCGCGGTATTTTTCTCGCCCGAAAAAAAGACCTCCACTGGTTCTATCAGGACGGCGCGAGAACCATTTTCCCAGATTATTGGCAGGATTATATACAGCCTATCCCCGAAGATGAGCGGGGAGAAATGATTAACGCATACTATAAAAAACTAACAGGTGATAACGAGCTGGCAAAAATGGCCGCAGCAAAAGCTTGGTCACTTTGGGAAGGGCGATGCGCGACATTGCGCCCCAACCCAGAAGTCGTGACGACTTTTTCTAACCTACATATGGCCGTATCTTTGGCGAGAATTGAAGCACACTATTTTGTTAACCAAGCGTTTATAGAAGAGAATCAGATTCTCAATCATGCCGATAAGCTTGAAGGTATTCCAGGAACGATTATCCATGGCCGTTACGATATAGTTTGCCCGCTGGATAACGCCTACGAATTACATAAGAAATGGTTGAGTTCAGAGCTTCATATTATTCGAGATGCCGGTCATTCTTCACACGAATCCAGCATTATCGACGCGCTGATAAAAGCCTCCGATTCCATGGCGAAAGATATAAGCGGCGAGAATAACCCTATCTGTTAGAAAAAAACGGTATTTAAGAAAAATAAAAACGGAAGCCAGTACTTTTAATTATTGGTTTCACATAGTTCTATTTTTAGATACCATTCCATTTATAGTGAGCTAACTAAAAACCATCTGTGAGTTTTTTGGATAAAATACGCAAATTTGTCGAATGACCACTCACTTCTTTCCAGCCCAACCGGGAGTAAAATTCTACGCTTTTCACGGTATAGAGATAAAGCTCTGCAATTCCTTGAGACTTAGCGTATCCCGCAAGATGATTCACCAGCATTGAACCAAACCCCTGCTTTCGATGTTCTTCCAAAATATATAAATTAGTCAACCACTCGCAATTCAGTTCGTCTCTGCGGCTTTGGTAGCGAATCAAACTTACGCAGCCGGCGGGCTTATTGTTTATTGAAAGTACGAAGGTAACAGGAATCGATTCGAGACCTAAATGGCTTTCGAGCAGTTTTTTTCTTTCACTATAGCCGCGAGATACATCGTTATCAGACAGTGGCGATTGAGATAGAAAATAATCTTGCCATTCATTATGCAGCCAATCTGTTACCACCAGCAACCAATTAGGACGTTCATTCAGGTCGATTATTTCCATGCTTATCGTTTTATTGCGGTCTTTACTATTTATCGCAGTTTTTTTTACCAAGATGTTTTCCGTATTTTGAGTGAAAATATTTATTTCACAATTTCACCATGAGCCTGCTTATCGGCATGGTACGAGGAGCGAACTAAAGGGCCACAGGCGGCGTGAGTAAACCCTAATTCATCGGCAATGGTTTTATATTCTTCAAATTCAGCGGGTTCAACATAACGCGCAACAGGCAAATGGTCTTTTGATGGCTGTAGGTATTGCCCGATAGTGAGCATATCAATATCGTGTTTTCTCATATCTTTAAGCACATCGATAATTTCTTCTTTACTTTCACCCAGGCCAACCATAAGCCCAGACTTTGTGAGCACTTGCGGTGTGCGCGTTTTGTATTTTTGCAATAGTTCTAAAGACCATGCGTAATTCGCCCCAGGACGAGCCTGACGATACAAGCGCGGTACGGTTTCCAGGTTGTGGTTGAAAACATCGGGGGGGGTCTGCTGTAAAATATCTAAAGCCACGTCCATGCGCCCTCTAAAATCCGGGGTCAGTATTTCTATTTGAAGGTTGGGTGACAAAGCACGCGCTTCGAGAATACAGTTTGCAAAGTGCTGGGCGCCGCCATCACGTAGGTCATCGCGGTCTACGGAGGTAATGACCACGTAGTTTAATTGCATATTCGCAATGGCTTGCGCTAAGCTGCGCGGTTCGTTTTCATCGAGTGGGTTGGGTTTGCCGTGGCCAACATCACAGAAAGGACAACGACGTGTGCAGATGTCACCCATAACCATAAAGGTGGCGGTTCCACCGCTAAAACACTCGCTAAGGTTTGGGCAGTTCGCTTCTTCACACACGGTGGACAAACTATTTTTACGCAACAGTTTTTTTATTCGGTCTACTTCCGGTGAAGCGCTAACGCGAATACGAATCCAATCTGGTTTACGTAACATTTCATCACCACTAATAACTTTTACTGGGATGCGCTCAACTTTATCTGCATCACGTAATTTTTCGCCCTGTTTAATTCGGCGAGTTCGTTTTATTGGTGTCGTGTCTGTCATTAATTCTCTCAACTATATTTTAGTTATCATTGTCAGTTATTATTTTAGTTATCATTGTTAGTTATTATTTTAGTTATCATTGTTAGTTATCCGTATTTACGCTAACCATTAACCCCAGGTTAGATGAAAGTATTTCTGCGAAACGATATCCCACCTCGGCGCATGTTATCGCTTCACCTTTGGAGCATCTGCGTATATCCGTCATTTCTAACCCCACAAAACCGCATGGGTTAATCGCATTATAGGGGGTGAGGTCCATATCGACATTAATCGCCACACCATGAAAGCTGCAACCTTTGCGTATCCGCAAGCCAAGAGAGGAAATTTTTTTTCCCTCGACATAGACTCCTGGCGCATCTGGCTTTGCGTAGGATTCAATAGAATATTCTTTAAGTAGCTGAATAACGCTATTTTCGATGGTGCTAACTAAGTCGCGCACCCCCATTCCTAAACGACGAATATTCAGTAGTGGATAGACGATTACCTGTCCCGGTCCGTGGTATGTGACCTGTCCACCTCTATCGCTTTTAATCACCGGAATTTTACCTGGGTCCAGTAGGTGTTCAGGTTTGCCCGCTTGGCCTTGGGTAAAAACAGGAGGGTGTTCTACAAGCCAAATTTCGTCATCCGTACCGTCGGTACGCTTATCGGTAAACGCTTGCATGTTGCGCCAAACAGACTGATATTTCTGATTCCCTAAGCTAGAGATATGAATGTGTTTGATTCCAGTTTTCTCTAGTTCACGTTTTTCGTTTACCATCACCATCAAATACTCACGACCGCCATCAAGAAAAGTTATAACACTATTTTAGTCTCAGGGTTTTTACGTAAGGTGTCGTGGAGATCGCTTAGCTGATCCACGCTTTCGGCGGTAATGAAAACCGTAATAGATTGGTAGGTACCATTTCGACTGGCTTTTACGCCGATTCGTTCACGATCATAGGTTGGCGCTATGTCATCCAATACACTAAATACAAAATTGTAGTAACTCTGCCCGGCTTTCCCCATCACTTTGATGGGGTAGTGTTCACAGGGAAATTGAATTTTGGGGGGCTCTTGGTTTTGGGGCGCCATAATTAACTATTTCTTATCAAGCAGCTTCTTACCAAGCAGCCGTTTACTCTGCGGCAGTATTTGAGCTATCTGAACCGTCTGATTCAAACATAAGTAAAATGGCGTCCATTGTGCGAGCAAAAAACCCGGCTTCGGTCACATCGTTTTTCGCAACCAATTCCGCCTCTGCAATAAATTCACCATTTAACGAAACCTTTAATGTGCCTAACACTTGACCTGCTTTTAAAGGGGCTTTAATTACGTTGTCGATATGCGTCTTGGCTTCCAGCGAATCGTAACTGCCTTTGGGAATAGTCGCCACTAGAGGCGCTTTTACTCCAAGCGCAATTTGTTCTTGGGTGCCAGCCCATACTTTTGCTGTACTCACGGTGTCTTCGGCGGAATAAAGTGTATGTGTTTTATAGTAACGGAACCCATAGGCCAGTAATTGCTGGGACTCTTGCGCGCGAATTTTTTCCGATTTAGTTCCTAATACAACGGAGATAAGGCGCATATCATTTTGCTTCGCGGATGCCACCAAACAATAGCCCGCTTCATTGGTATGGCCTGTTTTTAAACCGTCCACCAGTTTGTTGGTGAACAGGAGTTTATTGCGGTTGGGCTGATTGATTCCATTGTACTTGAAGTATTTTTCAGCATAGAGGGCATAGTGTTTTGGGTGGTCGTTGATCAACGCTCCCGCAAGGGTAGCCAAGTCTTTCGCTGTTGTGGCGTGCCCTTCAGCAGGCCAACCTGTGGCATTACGAAAGTGGGAGTCTGCCATACCCAGTAATTTTGCCTGCTGATTCATAATATCGGCAAAGGCATTTTCACTACCGGCAATATGCTGGGCCAAAGCAATAGAAGCATCGTTTCCCGATTGAATTATCACACCGCGAAGCAGGTCGATCACGGACACTTCCGTTCTCGGCTTAAGGAACATGGTGGAGCTACCGCTTGCAGCCCCGCCTCTGCGCCATGCATCGTCACTGATAAGTACCTTATCCAAATCGGATAATCGACCTGCGGAGATTTCTTCAGAGACGATGTAGCTCGTCATCATCTTGGTCAAGCTCGCAGGAGCAAGGGGTTGGTTCGGGTTGCCTTCAACCAATACTTTGCCTGTATCCGCGTCGAGAAGCAGGTAGGCAGAGGCGGATAATTGGGGAGGTGTGGGGATGATCACCGCACTCGCCTGAGCCAATCCATGGGTGAATAAGGCTCCAACTAAGCCAAACAGACTGAATACACGTTTGATATTCAATAACATTTTTTACTGAGTTCCTTAAAAAATAATAATGGTAAGGCGAGGGGTTACATTACAAAAAGACGGCATTGTATCAGTTTTAACCTCTTGGGTCCCTTGCCCATATTGAAAGAAAATGTTGCTAGTTAATGTTGTTATCTGGTTCAGAGTAAGTACCCACTTCTTCTGGAAGTGTTTCAGGCACTTGGTTAGCCGAAATTCGGTCCTTACCGTCCCAGTAAACGATGTGAGGGCTAGCCAAACCTAGCTCAATCACCTTCTGGCGCAATTGCATCAGGTCAAAGTTGTCTTTAAGCGGCCCAACTCGAACTTTAAATAAGCTGTTTACCGTCTCTTCCCGATAGAGGTTAACGGGGTATTTGGTTAATTCAGACACCTGGCGTTTTAGCGTTTCAGCCGAGCCTTGCTCCTTAAAAGCTCCGAGCTGTAAATAAGAATTGGGGGGGATTTTATGGCCCGCTGTACTGGAGGGGCGCCCAGGCTGTTTTGATATTCCCCCCGACGGTTGTTTGGGAACGACATATTCCACTTTGACCCGAGCAGTGCCTTTATTCGCAAACCTCAATTTTTTCGCCGCAGAATAGCTAAGGTCTATGATGCGATTACCGTGGAAAGGGCCTCTGTCGTTGACTCGGATAATAGCCACACGGTTATTATCCAAATTGGTTACTCTAACATAGCAGGGTATCGGTAGCGTTTTGTGTGCCGCAGTCAGGGCATACATATCGTAAACTTCACCATTGGAGGTCTTGCGTCCATGAAACTTGGTGCCATACCAGGAGGAGATACCCACCTCGGAATAATTTTCCGGCGATGCCATAACACGGTAGGTTTTTCCAAGCACAGTGTAGGGGGATTTATTTCCAGCAGCCGTTCGGGGCTCTACGATAGGTATCACGTCTTTAATATTCGAAACGTCAACGTCTCTATCCGGCCCGCTATCTTGAATATCGGGCCTATAGACACCTGTTACTGTTGGTTGGCTGCTACAACCAGCCAATACCAGCAGGAGGTAAAGCGGAATACTGAGGGTCAGTTTTAAAAAGCTAGGCATTCTTATGTTTGTGATGTGTTAAATCGACCTTTAATTTCTTGGGATAGCTGCCACACAGCCATTGCATAGAGACGGCTGCGATTATAGCGGGTAATCACATAATAGTTATTAAACCCAAGCCAGAATTCGCTGCCTTTTTCACCTTGGTAAAGCAGAGGAACAACGGATTCACTTTGCTCAAACCCTTTCACAACGGGGTTAAAGCCAAGTTTTTTCACTTCGGCAATGGTAAAGCTTGGGCGCCCTTTTGTATTTAAGACTTCTTTGTTGTAGTTGCCGGTAACCCTGGCCCGAGTTAATACGGGTTCATCCTGCTTCCACCCATGACGCTTAAAATAGTTGGCCACACTGCCAATGGCATCCACGGGGTTTTGCCAGATATCTTTCAGTTTATCACCATCAAAATCAACCGCATACATTTGGAAGCTGCTGGGCATAAATTGGCCATACCCCATGGCACCCGCATAGGAGCCTAACAAGGATTCCGGCACTAGCTTTTGCTCACGAGTTAATACCAGAAAGTTACGCAATTCTTTAGTGAAAAACGTTGAGCGCTTAGGGTAGTCGAAGGCTAAGGTCGCTAGGGCGTCAATAACCCGATATTTTCCTGCAAACCTACCGTATCGTGTTTCTACGCCAATAATAGCGACAATCACTTCAGGATTGACGCCATACTTTTCGGCCGCATCGGCAACGGTTTTTTTGTGAGTTTGCCAAAATTCAACGCCCTGGGTTATTCGGCTCTCCCCTAAAAATATCTTTCTGTAGTCTTTCCAGGGTTTGGTTTTTTCGGCAGGTCGAGAAATCGCATCTAATATTGACTGTTTTTTTTCCGCTTTTGACAATATGTCTCGCACCTCATTGGCCGCAAAATGATGCTCGGCAACCATTGAATCAATAAACTCTTCAGCGAGAGGGTGCTGCGAATAATCGGCCCATACTGAGGGACTAAAAGCAGCACTTACGGCAATCATACCAAGCCAGAGACTTGGATTTATGAACTTCTTTACTATAGAAATTTTAATCATTAACGAATACAAACCTTTTTTACAATCTAATGCGTTCAAATAATTATGGAGACCAAGACGATAACCTTAGAAACCACTGTATTGTTATAAGTACGTTGTTACGGGTATATTGTTATGAGCATATTGCACAGATACGCTTCAACGACACAGCAACCTACTGACAAGCTAACTCACTAAACCAACAACTAAACCAACACAACTATATAGTCACTTTCTTTTTCTCGGTGGCTACAGCCATAAGAATGCCAAAACCCGTTAACAGGGTGACGATAGAGGTTCCACCAAGGCTAACAAGCGGTAAGGGTACACCTACAACCGGCAACAATCCGGTAACCATTCCTATATTCACAAAGACATAGACAAAGAAAGTGAGTGTAATACTCCCCGCTAATAGTCGATTAAAGGTATTTTGTGAACGCCATGAGATAATTAGCCCACGGCCAACTATCAGCATATATAGCCCCAACAAAAACATCACACCCAACAGACCAAATTCCTCGGCCAATACGGCGATAATAAAATCTGTATGGCTTTCCGGCAGAAAGTCCAACTGAGATTGGGTTCCGTCTAACCAGCCTTTTCCGTTAATACCCCCGGAACCAATCGCCGTCTTGGATTGAATGATATTCCAACCGGCTCCCAGTTTATCTGCCTCTGGGTCCAGCAGAGTAAGCACCCGCTGCTTTTGATAGTCCTTCATCACAAATTGCCACATGGGCCAAAGACTGGCAAGCAAGAGAACCGCACTTCCCAAAATATATCGCCACCGAATACCGGCCAAAAACAAGACAATCAGCCCTGAGGCGGAAATCAAAATAGCGGTGCCTAAATCCGGCTGCCGAAGAATTAAGAATGTAGGCAACCCAAGAATAATCAAACACATAAATATGTGTTTTAAACGAGGCGGAAGAGCCCGCGAAGAAAAGTAGGCAGCAACGGCAACGGGCACCGCTATTTTCAAAATTTCTGAAGGCTGGAAGCGAAAAAAGCCTAAGCTAATCCATCGTTTAGCACCCTTAGCACCAACACCTATAACGAACACTAAAAGTAATAATATAATCCCTGCGGCGTAAAACCACGGAGCCCAGCGCCGGAGGGTCTGCATGTCCAGTTGGGCAATGCTAAACATGGCAATGTACCCCACACAAAAGAACGCCATTTGTCTGCGCACTATCGCCTCATCTTGATCACTGGCACTATATAGAACCATCAACCCAAAGAAGGTTAATACTCCGAGAACAAGAATAAGAATGGGGTCAATATGGCGCCGCCTCAAAAAACCCGCAGACCGCCCAAAGTGCTTTGCCGAGTCTGGGAGTTGACGAACAAAATCCTGGTTCAAACTGCGCATTAACCCTCGCCCCCTGACTTGAAGTATTCGTCTAATACAGCACGAGCTATAGGTGAAGCCCCACTGGAACCATGTTCACCATTCTCAACAATAACAGCAATGGCTATTTGTGGGGACTCAATAGGGGCAAAAGCGATAAACAGTGCATGATCTCGATTGCGTTCTTTCACTTTGTTACGGTCATATTCTTCATTTTGGGCCATGCCAACAACCTGCGCTGTCCCGGTTTTACCCGCCATTCGATAACCAATATTTCGGCTAATAATCTTTGCCGTTCCACGCGGGCTGTGGACGACCTGCTCCATGGCATTGATCACGTAATCCCAGGATTCGCTTGAAACTTGATGATAACCCAATTCCATTACGGGAGTAGGTTCGTTCCCAATTTGTTGCACTAGCCTCGGCTGTATAAGCTTTCCCCGAGAAGCCAAGGTTGCGGTCATAACGGCCAGCTGCAGGGGTGTGGTCAGTACATCGCCCTGCCCAATACTCACATTGAGGCTATCTCCAGGAAACCAATGCATCCTACGGTGCGCCTTTTTCCACGATTTTGACGGCCAGAGCCCACCCCTTTCGCTGGGAATATCCACCCCCGTTTTTTTGCCTAAACCAAAGTGGGTACCAAACTCATGCATCCGGTCGATACCCATACGAAACGCCATATCGTAAAAAAAAGTATCGCAGGATTCAACAATCGCCTGCCGTAAATCAACTCGCTTTCCATGACCGCCTTTTTTCCAATCTCGATATTGGCGCTCATCGTTTTCCAATTGATAAAAGCCAGGATCACTTATGCGCGTTTGAGCATGAACAACTTTATGCTCCAAGCCCCCCAAACCTAACATGGGTTTCAATGTTGACCCCGGCGGGTATTGCCCCTGAATACTGCGATTAAATAAAGGTAAATCACGCGATTGATTGAGTACGGCATAGTCGGTATAACTTATTCCAGTAACAAACCGATTAGGGTTATAGCTCGGCGTGCTCACCATGGATAAAATTCCGCCGGTGGCGACTTCGATAGCCACCACGGAACCACGCTTGCCTACAAGATGTTTTGCCGCAACCTGTTGTAAATTCGACCGCAAAAACAACCTTAGATTTTCCCCAGGAGTAGGGACCTGTTCTTGCAGGGTACGCAGTACGCGACCATGCGCATTGGTTTCTATTGATTGGTGCCCAACTTCACCGAGCAATCGCTCTTCATAGAATTTTTCCAGCCCAACTTTTCCCATACTATGGGTACCGCTGTAACGTTTGTAATCCAGTTCATCAAAGGAGGCCAGTTCATTGGCATTAATGCGGCCCACATAGCCAACGGTATGGGCAAACAACTCTCCTTGAGGATAGTGACGAACAAGCTGAGCTTCAATTTCAACCCCTTCAAACTCAAATTCGTTTACCGCAAGCTTGGCGATTTCCTCTTCCGTTAAACGGTATCGCAAAGCAACCGCTTCATAGGGGCGTCTGCGCTGCTTTAAAAATTTGTAGAAACTCTCTTTATCTTTGTCGGTTATAGTAATAATTTCACTTAACCGCTCGATGGTTTTTTCAAGTTTTCCAGCCCGCTCCTGAATAACAGTAAGAGCAAAACTGGGCTTATTATCCGCAAGTAGCTCTCCGTTTCCATCAAATATTAACCCTCTATTTGGCGACATTGGACGAACTTGAATTCGATTTTTATCCGACTGGGTAACAAAGATCTCGTGATTAACAACTTGCAGGTCATAAAAACGCACCAGCAGAAGAAGCAGACAGGTAGCAACAAGCAACGCAGAAAATACCACGCGATGATTAAATACGCGCTCCTCATGATGGTGATCACGAAAGTGGTGTATCTCGGTACTCGCCCACTTCATTGCTATGCTTTAACCTTCATTTAATTGCCATTACTTCTAACATTATTTCTAGTGGACATAGTCATCATCACTTCGTTAATTTTTGACTCCTGGTATTCGTTTTGGGGCTATTTATGATAGGGGTGATTTTGCAAAATACTCCACGCCCGATAGAGTTGCTCCATAAGTACAATTCTGACCAAAGGGTGGGGTAGCGTCATATCGGACAGAGACCACTTTTCATCAGCAGAGTTTAAACATTCTCTGGACAACCCATCTGGCCCACCAATAACAATACTAATATCGCGGCCATTCATCTTCCAGTCAGCCATTTTTTTTGACAGGGTTTGTGTGCAGATTTTTTTTCCTAAAACATCAAGCATAATTGCACAGCCGGACTTAGGCAGAGAAGCTAGAATTCTCTGCCCTTCCTGAATAATTAGTTTTTCTGTATTCGCATTTTTGCCTCGGTTGGCTACGGGCAGCTCAACCAGTTTAGGGGTTAGCTCTCGCGGCATTCGCTTAGCATATTCATCATAGCCCTGCTGAACCCACGGCGGCATTTTAGTCCCAACAGCGATTATATTTATTTTCACTAATTCGGCGGTCCGCTAGAGGTTATTCTTCATTCTCTCGCTTTCTGCTGGCCGGCTCTGTCGACCAAAGCTTTTCTAATTCATAAAACTCTCGGGTCGCTTTTTGCATGACATGCACAACGGTATCGCCGTAATCAACTAGCACCCATTCACCATCGGCCATGCCTTCTATTCCAATGGGGCGATGCCCCTGAGCCTTCACGTCTTCCACAACATTATTGGCCAGAGATTTAACATGACGATTAGATGTTCCTGTGGCAATAATCATAAAGTCCATAACGTCACTCAATTCGGTCACGTCTAAAATCAATATATCTTCGCCTTTTAGGTCTTCCAAAGCATTAAGGGAGATTTTTTGTATTTGATCTGTCATTTAACTTCTCTTGTTTACCTATTAGGTGTTCCTCCTTACCTGTATTACCCAGGAAAACAGAAACCATGAATGTGTATTAACTAATAAAACGCCTCTCCCATGATCAAGGAAGTATATGGCCATCTCCGTAGACAACCCACTTTTCAGAGGTCAGCCCCTCTAGCCCCACAGGACCACGGGCGTGGATCTTATCCGTGGAAATACCAATCTCTGCGCCTAAACCATATTGGAAACCATCGGCAAATCGGGTGGATGCGTTCACCATAACCGAACTTGAATCTACCTCTGTTATAAAACGGCGAGAATGGCTGTAACTTTCCGTCACGATGCTTTCCGTATGCCGCGAACTATGGTGGTTAATATGAGCAATAGCCTCATCTAAGCCTTCAACTAACTTCACGGAGAGTACTGGGGCCAAGTATTCGGTATCCCAATCCTCTTCGGTAGCCAGTTCAATGTTTATATCCAAACCATTAAATAAGGCTAAGGTATTTTCGCAACCCCTTAATTCAACGCCCTTTTCTACATAAGCAGCAAATAGTTTAGGCAAGATAGCACCCGCGACGTTCTTAGCCACCAACAAGGTTTCCATTGCATTGCATACCCCATAGCGATGGGTCTTACTGTTTAGCGCCACATCAAAAGCTTTTAACATATCGGCTTTGTCATCAATATAAACATGGCAAATACCGTCTAGGTGCTTGATTACACTGATGGTAGCCTCGTTGGAAATGCGTTCAATCAAACCTTTACCACCACGGGGAACAATAACATCCACATATTGATCCATCGTTATCAGCTCACCTACCGCTGCTCTATCGGTCGTATCGATAACTTGCACTGCTGTTGCTGGCAACTCCGCCTTTTCCAAGCCTCGGCTAATGCAAGCGGCAATCGCTTGGTTGGAGTAAATCGCTTCACTGCCACCACGCAAAATTGTCGCGTTGCCAGACTTTAAACACAGGCTTGCCGCATCGATAGTAACATTGGGCCGAGATTCATAAATAATACCCACCACCCCCAAAGGCACACGCATTTTCCCCACCTGGATACCGGAAGGTAAATAGCGTAAATCGGTGGTTTCACCGCAGGGGTCGTTAAGTGAGGCAACCTGCTTTAACCCTTCAAGCATGGAGTCAAAACGCGCGGGGGTCAATTCCAATCGATCCAGTAATGCACTGTCCAAACCTTTGCTTTTACCCTTTTCCAAGTCCCGTATATTCTCTTGGATAATCGTTTCTTTTGCCTCAATCAAAGCTTCGGCAATAGCCTCCAAAGCTCGGTTTTTTTGAGCCGCTGTGGATGCCATCATTTTCTGGGAAGCCGCTTTCGCTTGCTTGCCAATGTTTTGCATATATTCGTATACAGACATGTGGAAAACTTACTCAAAAAGTAGGTGAAAAAAGTCCATTATAACGTGCTAAGAGATTTGTCGTCAGAGCAACCTCATATATCGGCTTTAATACACAGTAATTAAGAGAAATTATCGAACGCGAACTGGATTCTTTCGTCTGTCGTCATCCTATCGGGCCGAGTAAGCCCTTCCACTTTACGTAACCGAGGGACCAAACCCGCCCGGTTGGCAATTTGAATAGAGAGCCCTGGTCGAGCATTAAGCTCCAGCAACATAGGTCCACGAGATTCATCAAGCACAATATCGACCCCAAGGTAGCCAAGCCCTGTCATGTCGTAGCAGGAGCAGGCAAGCTCCAGTAAATGTCGCCACTGAGGTATTTCCAAATCCATTAGTTTATGACCCGTATCAGGGTGTTCATCGATAAATTTATCATTTTGCACAGCGCTCACCGCTTTGCCAGTAGAAATATCAATTCCCACCCCAACCGCGCCCTGATGAAGATTAGCTTTCCCGTGGGAGGCTGAGCAAGACAAACGCATCATCGCCATAACCGGAATACCAAGAAAAACAATGACACGAATATCTGGCACACCCTCGTAGGAATATTCAACAATGCTCTGATCTACAGAGATAAGAGACTCAATAACCGCCACATCCACACCCCCACCGAGGGAAAACAAGCCGGCCAAAATATTAGACGCATGGCGGTGAATTTCTTCCAATTGAATCCATTCGCCATTGGCTTTTTGATAACCTTCAACACTGGAGCCTGTTATAACTAAAATCCCTTTCCCCCCCGAGCCTTTCGCTGGTTTAATACAAAACCCAGAATAACCTGCCACTAAGCTCTCCAGATGTTTAATATCCGCTTGGCCATGTAAAACACCTATTAATTCAGGAACCCGAACATTATGTTCTAAAGCCAGTTGTTTTGTAGCAAGCTTATTATCGACAAGGGGAAATAAATGGCGGTCATTGTATTCACTGACGTAAGAAATATTACGCCGGTTCATCCCCAGTATTCCCTGGTCAGATAAAAGACGAGAAAAATTAAATAGCTTCATAGCCCAAAACATTACCCAAGTTAAGTGCGCTTCAATAATGGGCTAAAACGACGGAACTCCAACAGTCTATATCCCGTGTAACTCCCCATTAACAATACCAAGGACATAAATACAAGCTGCAAACCGAGGAAGTTAAACGTCAAATGGCGAACGAGGTCATTTGTCATCACCATATAGGCCACCAGCGCCACAGACAAAGAGCCGCCAACCTGAACAAAGACCTCTTTTGAGCCCTCTTCCTCCCATAAAATAGACATCCGCTCAATCGTCCAAGCCAAGATAATCATTGGGAAAAAAGTTATCTTTAACCCTTCAGTTAACCCCAACTGAAATGCAACAACAGAGAACACAGCAATAATGGCAATAACTGAAATAATCACCGCAGAAATTCTGGCAATAAGCAACAGGTTAAGTTGAGAGAGGTAACTGCGAATAACCAAACCGATTGAGACCACTAAAATAAACCCAATTAACCCGGTTAATAAACTTGTCTGAATAAATGCAATAGCAATTAAAACAGGCATAAAGGTTCCAGACGTTCTTAAACCCACCAAAATACGTAGAAATACCACAATTAACACCCCCACAGGAATAAGCAAAATACCTTTAAAGAGGGTCTGCTCTTCCAGGGGTAAACTGTGAATGGATAAATCAATTAAGGGGGTACTCGCCAATAGGTTTTGATCGATTATGCGGCTTACCGGAAGCTCTTGCTCAATCACGGAAAAATACACCTTAGAGCGCTCACCACCAGTCAAGTCTAATAGAGAGCCCGCTTGGTACTTCCACAATAATTGGTTACGCGCCTGCCCTTGCTTGCCCGTACGCGGGTCAAATAACTGATAGCCATCGCCTTTAAACACTTGAATATAAGTCAGTAGTTGTTGCCTACGGCGGCCATCTTCTAAGGTTAGTGTCAGCACTTCCCGACACTGCACTCCCGCAGACTGAAGCAATTCGACTAACCAGGCGCTACGACTTTTTTCCTGCCCCAAAAACTGGGCACTTTGGGTTTGAATATTAAATTCGTTGATCAGTTCCCGCGTTAAAGTATAAGCATCCGCAGATCTATCCTTCGCCCGACTTAATAATTGTTGTGCCGATGTTTGATAAGGGCCTTCATCCAAAATATTGTTTTTTATCGCTGGCGCAACCATATGAATATCACCGGACGGCCTGTCTGATGCCATCATATCCACTCGATAGTAGAGCGTTTGCTTGCCTTCAGCTCTGCGAATAGACCATTCCGCACGACGCCCATGTTCTTTTTCCTTATACGCCAAACCATAACCGGGAGAAGCCGTATGCTCCCCCATTAATTCAAACCCCGGTTGAGAACCTGGAATAGCCAACGAAGCCAACACAGGCTGGTCTTTTGAGCTAAATTCAATTTTTGCCTCTATTGACCACACTTTTCTTTTTTCACCAGGAACCCAAGGTATATCAAAAGCGATATGGCGATACCAAGTAAGAAAAAAACCGGCAAATGTCAGTAAAACAATTAAAAAATAGAAAGGCGTGCGGGAGCGTTTAATCACGTAACATCACCGTAAAAAGGATTATTTATTTTAATCTAGCGGCGTTACGCTTGTCCGCCAAATCTAATGTGTTTTCAAATTTTTCTTGTACAAATTTCTGAGCAACATCCACCACCGCAATATCGCGTAAAAACCGGCGACCTAAAAGTAATGGATAAATCATGTTCGAGCGATCCGTTAAGGTAAATTCAGTTTCTTCCACTAAACCGCCAATACGCAGTTTTAACATAATCTTTGCCCTAACGTCCATTTCCGCCATAGAGGCTTGTCGAACATTCTGGTACTTAATAAGCGGGGCCTCATAAAATTTTTCCGTTGAGCCCTCTGGAATAGAAAAGCGCACCCATTTTTTCCCATCTCGTTCAAATTCTTGGATATTGGAAGCACTTAACGAGGATGATTTTGCCCCTGTATCCATTTTTGCTTTAAGCGTTTTACCCAGCAAGTCCAACCAGACCCACTCAATTCGGCCAAGAAGTATTTTATCGAGTACAACCGGAACAGGAATAATAGACTCAACCACCTTAGATTGAGTGCTGTGGTTCGAACCCTGTTGACCTTGGGCGCTTTCCTGGTGTTTCGCTTGCAAAAATTCTACTTGAGACTGAATCTGCCCCAACTGCTCACGCGCAATATTTAGCTCTTTGCTTAACTCATTTTGAGCCTGTACAAGGCTATTCAAGGTATTGCTATTGGCTTCCATGATACCTTGCTGCTGAGCAAGCGCATCGGCCACAAAATTCGACCCCGTGTTAGAACCTTGAACAAGCAGGGAACGGCTACAACCTGCGCACCAAAATAGTAACATTGCCAAAAAGGGCAAATACCTTTTCATAAAGTATTCCAAAAAAAGCTTAATTTATGATGATTTTATATCTTCAAATGAGGATGGATCGCAACTAATTACAACTACTCACAACTAGCTACAACTAATTTACAACCACTCACAACTATAAATAGAGAAATATTAACCTCATAATTGCGCGGAAGCGCCCCCCACCGACACCGCCGTACATCCTAAACAGAGGAATGGCGTCTATAATAACAGCGGACAAACAAGAACACGAATAAGAAAGCTTGGTTCTGTCTCGAATCTATCTACTTCAAACCTATCTGCTTCAAACCTACCTATCACAGGTCGGCCTACTCAGCCCATCTCGCTTGAACAGCCTATATTAAATTAACACTCATTGAAGTATTAATAACATCCCCTGTATGATACCGCCCCCACGCCAAAGTACCGTGACAGAGCGCTAAATATGCGGAACCCCTGAATAAGTCTATGGGTATTTTTAGACGCAGCAAGCAATACCATGCATGTCCAAGCCCCCTATAATTGCCCCTTAGAGGCCACGCCTATGACCCCCTAGGGCAAGTTCCAGAAGATCATTTTATGAGTATAAAATCGGTAAAAGCCATTATTTTTGATCACGACGGTACTTTGGTTAATTCCGAAGGCATCCACTTTAACCTTTGGCGGAAGATGCTGAAAAATTGGGGAATTGATTTTAAGCTAGAAGAGTATGTTCGCAATTTATCCGGCCTGCCCAAGCCACAATGTGCTGAGTATTTGGCCAAGAGGTTCAATACACCTTACAGCGAAAAAGAACTTTACTCCCAAAATATCGATATTACTCACGCACACCTGCAAAAGGAAGCCTACCCACTTATGCCAGGAGCAGTGGAATGTCTTGCAAACTGTAAAGACCTAAACCTGCCCATGGCCATAGCAACGGGGGCGGGAGACATTGAAATTGAGGCGTCCCTAACCAACCATAAAATGAAACATTTTTTTAATTCAGTTTGTACCCGCGATAAAGTCGCCAACCCCAAACCAGCACCCGATGTTTACGAACTGGCACTCAAAGAACTCGGCGTGAACGCCAGGGACGCCATTGCCATTGAAGATACCTACAACGGGTTAGCCGCAGCCAAAAGTGCGAGGATAGAAACTATTGCTATACCCAATGAATTTTCAAGCAGCCAAGATTTTTCTCGCGCAGACCATATTGTTACCAACTTAAGCCAAGCTTACGAACTTATAAAATCAAAAGTATAAAGTTACTAAATCATGACTATGCAATACAACGAGTTTCACTCAGGCACGCGCTCAAATCATCTTCGTTTAAAAAAATAGGCGCAGAGGATTATTTATTCAAAAGGTTATCAAGCTCTTCGGTCGTCATACCTAGATGAGACGCAATATGATAATTGTCCAAACGGAAAGCCAACGTTGGAAAACTCGTTAAAAACATTGCATAACATTGGGAAGCACTTCTTTTAGCCAAAGAAATCTCTCTTGCTTCTTTTTCAAGTAACCAACTTTTCTCCGTATAATGAATATGAAACATTTTCAAATCATCGGAATCGATAAGTATCTTTCGATAGCCAATAAAATCTATTTCCACAATTACAGTATCTTCCAAAGCTTGTATTGCAATTTTTGAGGGGGTTGCAGTAAGCAGCGAAGCAATAGAGGCCGGAAAGGTGCCCTCATCAAAAAAAGCTTTATTGTATTCCCGGCCTTGACTATTAACAAAATAGGCCCGCATTAAGCCTTCACAGACAAACCCAAAGGAGTGGGGAACCTCGCCAATTCGACCAAACATATCTCCTTTCGCAAAAGAAACCACATTACAGATATTTAGAAACCTATGCCAGGTTTCATCCGAAATAGGAGAATAGCTTTCAATCGTTTTTTTTAGTTCGGTAAACTCGTTATACATTTCTTACGCTATCTGCAAACAATGTGATGTGTGGACGGAATCAATACGAATTACTTTCTCGGTGGAAATTGAGCATATTGGGTAAGATCGCATGGTGAATCATACCACGGAGCCTTATCCTCCCAGAAGATATTTTGATTGGGGCGAACTCCGGGGTCTTCATTAAGCGACCCAGCAGGGACAACAACATTGTTACCCGTCTGTACCGCCCAGGGCAAGTTTGAACCACATTTCTGGCAAAAACAGGTAGCAAAGTATTTAGTATTAGGATAATCAAAGCGGGAAACATTTTCTTCCCCAGCAAGCCAGCGAAACTGCTCAGGCGCAACAAAAATATTGGACGCATGGGCACTACCCGTAAATTTCTGGCAGCGGGTACAGTGACAATATTGAAAACCTCGAAAAGGTGGATCAATTTCATACTCCACCTCACCACACAAGCAACTACCTTTCATAAAGAACCCCCTAATAAAATAGAGCCTTGCCCTTACTTGAGGGCGCGAATACCATATTATGCCAAAAAAACCCTTCATTTAGTCATAAAGAAATGTAATTTGGTGACGCCAATATACATGAACAGGCCCTAAGACGTGAATATCCCTTCAAGTTAGACATGAACAAAGCTGGAGTCATCATAAACCTAAAAACCGCAGCTATGCGCAGGACAAAAAAGAATAAACTTTATTAAAATCAGTAGGATAAAGGTAAACGACTCTCTCAAATTTGTACAATTCAGACCGCCAAACCTTACCACAGTATAAAAATAAGAGAAGGCCGCCTCTCCCCGAAATAGAGAACCAGCGGCTGCAATTATTTCGCAGGATTGTCTTACTAGGCTTGCTCTTTTTAAACACCTTTTAAACACCTATATTCCTCTCTGCCAAAACAAAACTTTTTTTTGCATATTTTTGTGTCAACAAAACCTAGTACAAACCAAAGAAAAACGGCTGATAGTAAATATTCTAGGGCCAGTTCACCCTCATTCAATTATCACGGTTGTGGCTGAAAAAGCGTCAACAAAAATCGCTGTAGTAGCCCTACTGCTCGCCACAGTGCTTTTTTTTGTACAAATTAAATTATCTTTTTAAACTAACAAAAAAATTGTCAGACCCTTTCCATATTATTTTACGTAAAACCTGTTTAAAATATACATCACATACACCACTCACCATTCGACCGTATTTAGCAGGGACGTTAACAACATGCATACCCATATCCTTCGCAACAACCTCGGAAAACGTTACAAACTCTATACCGATGGGCGAGGGCCTTGTGCCAGCTCAACCGTTAGAGAAAATCTAAAACCCCTCACCTTCAACGACCCCGTTTACGCCAAACAATTTATTCGTTTTCTCGACGCCCCCGTTAACCTCTGGCAAACACTGGCCCGCCAGCATACAACCTTTATACGCAATACCGATATTGCCACCCAAATCAGCCATCTGCTGATTACGGGAAAGCTGTGGTTTTACGAACTGCCCGATACCACCGCCAATACCGCACCCCTGCAAACCCAACCCGTGCAAGGCGAAGGGTACACCACCTACCAATTCGCCCCCACAACCCAGCTACTGATAAACGATACCCAGCCCGTAAAAGAATTTGCCCAATTCGACACCCTTGTGCGCTTTATCGACGAACTGGATATAGAAGAAAAAACCCTGCAAGAGATGAACAAACAACTTGGCCTGTATGATCCATTAAACAACCACTACGAAGCCAGCGTAAAATACCTGGCCGAAGCCATCTACGCAGGCACAATCATCGTCTTTGCCAACGACAATAAAATACAACGGCAACCAGCCGAATTAGATACCTATACCCCCACCCAGAAACCCCGCACACTCGGCCCGGAAATTCCCGCTGCCCCCATAGTCGCCCCTCCAGTTGAAGATCGAAAAAAAACCGACGCCGAACAAGCCCAAGCCCTGATCCAAGCCTCAGAGCTGGGCGCCGCCTTCTGCAAAGAATGTGAAGAGGCCAAACAAGCCCAAGCTGAAGCGTCTCAAGCTCCCCAACCCATGGCCGCCAGCCCAATAGAAGACAGAAAAGGCATTCAACCCCACTCCCTAAACGATGCCGCTAATCGATTGGAATCCGTATCACAGGCCATTGCCGAAAAAGGCTACCAACCCAAATACACCGATACCGAACTAATTGAACAGGCCCAACACGGCGACGTGGCCAAAGAGCAATACCATGTGCGGTTTATGGAAAAAAACTACCAGTGGGCCTACCGCGCAACCGAACAGAGCCCAGACAACCTCACCGGCGCCCTAGGGCAAGAACTGCAAGGCACCACCGGCAAAGGCCCCAAATACTGGTCCACCACCTTTGACCAAATAGAAGATGCCGATACCGACCCCCAGCTTATCTGTGAAAAACTGGGGTTAGACTATGAACCCAATAAAGAGTTTGTACTGGTGATTATCGATACCGACCACGCCCAACCCCTAACAGGGGTAGACAGTATTGCCGCCACCTTTAATAATGTGAGCGAATTTGCTAACCGTGAATTACCCAAAGAATTTCCTAAAGCATTTACCGAGCAGACCATGAACAGTGACTTTCAGCAGGCGTATGCTCAGCATTATCAACATGCGCTTGAAAGTGGGGCATTAAAGGATCAGTGGTCAACAAATACTGACGACTTTAATGATTATTTGAATACAACAGAATTAAGTGACAAAGAAAAAGAACAGATGGTTCAGCGTATGGCCATGCATAATAAAGTTGGCAATAATCAATATTATGAAGGTAATGGTTTAACCAAGGATACCAATAGCGCTTCCCCAAACCGTTACGGTGCAGTAGAAACACTTAACTTTGAGCGTAAGCAAACCAACTTGCAAATGCTAAAAGAAAAAAATGCAATTAAAATAATACCATTAGGCTAAATTATGTGGATTAGAAAAGCGGAATACCCAGTTAAAGCCAACCTTCCTGAAATTACACAGCATGAACACTTACCCGAAGGGACAGTTGAATTGGTAAGACTATTGGATACTCTCAATGATGATACTTGGTTATTTGTCAAAAATAATGGTGGGTTATCACTACTTAATACGACTTCAAGAACATTAAAAGATGGCAGGCTGTATTATCGTTGCGCACAAAACGATTTCCCCATGGAATTTTTACCCTGGTTTTCCAATGCTTTAACGGAATTTCAAAAACCGCCCAGTGAAGGGGGCTTACATGCGGGGGCTATGACCAGTGCCGATGAGGATGTGGGTGGGGAAATGCTGTGTATTCAACGGGCCATGGGGGCAGGGCGGGGGCGAGGGGGTTATTGTGCATTGAATCGTTCACGGTGCAAGCGAGGGAAAGATGTGAATACAACATTTACCCCCCATGAAGTGAGTTGGGCTGATAGTTTTTTATATGAAGGAGGCTTATTGGATTTAATTATTGAGCTGGCTGAAAAATACCGGAATGGAACGCTTTAATAAACAATACCCTTATTGGTCAGTATTGTTTTCAATTTCTAATCACCCTGGACAATGCTGTCAATAGATTGGAATCCGTATCACACGCCATTGCCGAAAAAGGCTACCAACCCAAATACACCGATACCGAACTAATTGAACAGGCCCAACACGGCGACGTGGCCAAAGAGCAATACCATGTGCGGTTTATGGAAAAAAACTACCAGTGGGCCTACCGCGCAACTGAACAGAGCCCAGACAACCTAACCGGCGCCCTAGGGCAAGAAATGCAAGGCTCCACCGGCAAAGGCCCCAAATACTGGTCCACCACCTTTGATCAAATAGAAGATGCCGATACCGACCCCCAGCTTATCTGTGAAAAACTGGGGTTAGACTATGAACCCAATAAAGAATTTGTACTGGTGATTATCGATACCGACCAAGCCCAACCCCTAACAGGGGTAGACAGTATTGCCGCCACCTTTAATAATGTGAGCGAATTTGCTAACCGTGAATTACCCAAAAAATTTCCTAAAGCATTTACCGAACAGGCCATGAACAGTGAATTCCAGCAGGCGTATGCTCAGCATTATCAACATGCGCTTGAGGGTGAATTTATTGAAAATCAGTGTGCTATTAGAATGGGCACATGTTTTGCGCGCTGAAGAATTGGCTCAATGGATTGAAAAGCAGAAGCTATTTGGCGTACCTAGCAAGCTAACAAAGGTTAAAAGCTCGGATTACAAAAAAAAGGGAGTTGTTTTATTTAGAAATTTTTGGGGTGCAGGAAACCAAGGCGATCATATCGACCTATGGAACGGCTCAGTTATGACAAGAGGGGCGGCAAGCTATTTTGCTGCGTCCAAAGAAGTGTGGTTTTGGGAATTAAGTTAACATGCATACTCTTTTATCCAAATGGTTTTTAATTTTAGTATTGATTTCATTCAATACTGCGTGTACCGCTAATGAAACAGTAAGAGTCAACAGTCTTGATATTTCACTTAGTTCAAAAAGTTGCAGCCTCAGTATCAATAGTAAAATCACATATTTAGATATTAACAATACATGTTACTTCGTAAAGAAAAGTGATTCAGGTGATATCCGAGTTGAATATTATGACGATATAAAATCATATGTAGTCGTTATTGTAGGCAATTTAGTTAGAAACAACCCTGACTTTCCTTTAACAAGTATAAGAAAAGACTGTGGTAGCGAACTTCAAGCCATCATAATTTCTAGAGCGGGCAGCCTAAAAATATCAGCCATATCCTCTGGTGCGATAACCTGCGCAGGGATAGGGATAGATGAAAAAGAATACTGGTTGTTGGCTCATCAGTAGGTACTAGAAATATTTGATTTTTCAGCGTTGGAGCTTTAAAACCACGTTTTTGCTAAACTATTGTTCTTTGACCTAGAAACCGCAGTTAACTAACCCAACCACACAACTGCCAAGCTAAGCTTAAAGCCATTATTCAGTCACTTTTTCGATTCGAGAAATTTGCGCTTGCTCTTTTATGCCAAAAAGCGAGTAAATAATTTGGTCAATTTGCTTACTAAAATTGTCAATTAATCTTCTTTTTAAATTTTTCTCAGCATCTGCTTTTAGATTCAGCAGCTCTTTCTTTAGTTTGATTATTCGTTCTGTTAAATCAACAATATGATTATATTGAGAAGCTGATTTATTATTTTTGAAGTCAATGTTAGGAAAGGGCAAGGACTCTAGCTCATTAGTACCCACATTATTATTTGTACTTGTTAGTTTAAAGCGCCACTGATACAAACTGGAGTTTAAGATTGCCAAGAAAAACTCAAGCTTATACTTACTACCACTAGATAAATGTAGAGAATTTGTGGAGTCAGCGAAGTAAGTATTCTTTTTGGCAAGGCAAGCAACTACTCGATATTTTTCGTCTACACCTGTAATTCTTTGCATTGCAATTCTTCTATTGCTAATAATGCTTTTTTCTCTATTTTCTTGAAGGTACTTAGCCTCATTAAACCATTGAAATATTCCTTGGCTCATCTTTTCATTTAGCAAATATCTGCCCACTTCCGCCCCCTTAATCATTTTATTATCATTGGGGTCTAGGCTAATATATTCTTTATAGATTGTCTGGTTTATTTCTCCTCTCCGAACATGGACATCAGATAAATCACCTAGGCGTATTACATTCTCTCTCTTATAAATCTCCGTAACAATACCCCAGTCAAGATCATCCAAAAGAGGAATTGGTAGGCTTTTTTTATCTAGCAAAGCCAAATCCTCAAGTTTCATCTGGCTTTTCTTATGCGCATCTCTCAGTGAACCCCAGGGATAGGTTCGAACTGTTATTTTTTTATTTCCATCTTTTTTATGTTTATGCTTCGAGCCTGTAATAACCACAGTTGAAAGTTTTGCATCTTTAAAAACTCGCTTCTTAGCATTATCTTTTTGGGGAAAGCAATCTGACTCAAGGTTTTGTGACCAGTCTAATAGGTATTTTCTTGCAGAAGCACAACTTTTATCTGCCAGCAATGACAATGGAATTATAAAGCCATAACGCCCTTTATCTTTCGTAAGTTCAATATTTTTAACCACAAAAAAACGAAACAAGTTCAGCTTTCCTCCTTTTGCAGCGCTATATCTTGCTTTATTTTTTTGGTACTGATGTAGCGCGAAGTGAGGCAAAAAATCCATTTTTCTTTCTTTCTCAATTACATCATAAGGTGGGTTTCCAACTAAACAATCGAACCCGCCATTATCCATAATATCTTTGAAAGCATAGTGATAATCCATAGGGTTTACTTTCAATAAATCTTCTTCTTTCAGGATGTTTTCAAAGAGTATATCGGTGCCAATCAATGAGTTCCCAGATATAATATTTGCAGAAAGATTAGGTAAAAGCGTACCACTTAACTCAAGTGTCATCTGCTGGGCACTCGCTGTCGTTTCATCCTCTAAAAGCTTCAAGAATAGAGAAACTTGAGTTATTTCGGCTGCCTGTGAATCTATATCAACACCGAATATATTATTAACTAAAATTTCTTGTCTTATTTTTAATGGCATTATCCATTTATTGTCACGGAAGATACATCCATCCTGCTTAGCTTGCTTTTCATTGTTCTGATAAAAGTTATTGTGATACGAAATTAAATAATCAAAAACACCAATTAAGAATGAACCACTGCCGCAAGCAATGTCTGCAAACTTCATCGACTTTATTTGTTTTGGAGTTTTACCATTGACAGCTTCACCAACAGTTTTAGAGACTATGTGCCTAACTATATGTTCTGGGGTATAGTAAACGCCACCAGACCGCCTCACTTCTGGTTTTAATTCTATTGTCGCACCCGTTTTGCTCGCCACAACCAGCTTGCCAAGAAAGCGTTCGTATATGGACCCCAAAATATGTATCGGAATACTGTTAAAGTCATACGGGGAATTCAAATGGCATATATCATTACAGATTCTTGAAAACTCATGTTCGAGATTGTCACCAGCCACAATCTTGTCAACAATACCTTTTTTAAAGACAATACCATTATATTTGCCATCCATAACTCTTGAACAGCGGATAAAATCAGCCCAGGAAGAAAATGAATTTATTAAATGCTCTTGCTCGATAAGTTTATCTTCCAGAAATCGGATAAATACCAAGCGGTCTATAATCTTCTGAGTCGCTTCAGTTAACTCAATACTCGATAAAGACAACCCATCTTTTACAAGCGCATTTGCAAGAGCAAGTCTTATCTGGTCTATATCTTCTAGAAATGTTTCATCAATCGAAGCGTACCCACCTTTAAATAATGAGGCTGGGATAGCTTTCCCACGCGGCTTGAGGAGGCTTTCAGAATATTTATTGAGTGAGTCTTGTGATACTGCTTCACGAGAAAATAACCAGTATATTTTCGCAAATTCATTAATATCCTTATATTGGCTAAAGTTAAATTTTTGAACAGACTTATCAAGAATATTTCCTATATCGGGTTTATGCCTGCAATCTATAACATGAAGTTCTTCAAAATCAGTGACTAATCCAATTGGGGTATTAGAATTCCAACCGTATCGTACAACTTGAAAATAGATATTAGGGTTATCAAGAATCTTCACTGATGGTTTCTTTGCCTCAGCATAAAATACTGGGTCTCTATAGTTAGGGGCCAAATAGAAAGCGTAATCCGCTCTTTTTTTGGCAGTGCCATCTTTAACATTTTTTTCGACTTTCACCTCTTGTTCATATGGATTTTTCTGCCATTGATGGTTAACATCCCACCCAAGTGCAGAAAAAAATTTGTCTATATAATCTAAACGTACTTGAGCTTCGGAATAATCTGGAGACATATACTGCTGAAGATTTTTCTCAAAATCTTTTACAAGAATACATACCTTTTTAAATGCTTCTTCTAATGTTATTTCCATAAAATTATATATTTACCGTTAGTAAGGTGTAATTTTACTCCATCCCAGATACAAAGCAGGGTCGGTCAATGGTTTTTCTATTATTTCATCTCCTGAATATTTAAGTATTCCACCATATTCCAAATCTCCCGTGTAATCGTTGTATATATGCGCGGAAAATAAATTCAGCTCACCTTCGCGCTTGCTTACAAGAATAAAGTTACCGCCATCAACACCACCGACCCAAACGGCATTATCAGGAACAGATTCGGGCTTGCTAGGGGCTGTTGCTGTTGTTTCCTCAAAAGTAATCTTCGGAGGGTTTATAATTATAAGCATGATAAATACCACACATATAATCGTAAAAATAATACCTAGCTTTTTCATGATTAAGGTTCCAATACTGAATTGGATTCATGAATTATTAGTTTGTCATTTGTAGGTCGATATTCCAACACTGAGTAATCATCTTGAATTTCTTTAATATATGAATTAGGTCGTGGGCCTATCATCCATGGCGTATCTATACCAGCAGACTCCATGACGCCTTTCATGAAATGAACACAGCTACCTGACTTTCACTCTCATCTCCTTAAAGTACTAACAGTATCGACAAATGCTAATACCTTCAAAAAGATTCCTCAACTTTCTTCCCAACCCGAGGATATTGACTGATATTCGAACCCGAAATAGTTCTATTTTTTAAAAATACAAGCCTTCTAACGGACGTTAAAATCCATTTGAAATCGCTCTCCGCATAGCCAATTTTTGCACTTTTAATTTTTCTACAACCTGAACGCCTACCCCTATCACAGGTTCATCGTATGCATAGACATGTTATATGCTGACCTACAGAACACACAAAATTCGTTTTAAAGCGCCATTATTGTGTAAATTTCTCCAAATTCATGAGTTAAGAGCATATTAATTACGATCTAATATGTTGTACTATCACTTAAACAAACTAATATTAGAACCACCCTAACGCCAATATTTGGAAATATTTGACCAAATACTGGCCTTTAGAGCATTATCACCATGATTATTGACATCACAATCACCAATTTCCGCTCGATTAAAGACAAGCAGACCATAAGTTTATGTGCTGAAAGTACACCAAATCACCTTAAGAATAATATCGCCTACCCTGGAGACGGTAAAATTGGTGTACTCAAGAGTTGTGGCGTTTATGGCGCCAACGCCTCGGGGAAGTCAAACCTGCTACTGGCTTTTGAGGCGCTGAGATATATTATTTGCCGAAGCGGTGACCTCAAGGACGGAGATGAAATTCCTTGCTATGAGCCTTTTAAGTTATCCGCCTCAAAGCCTTTGGAGCCAGTCGAATTTGAAATTGAGTTTTTCTGCCGGGACGCCAAGAGATTCTTATATTCCGTATCCTTCGACAGTCATTCAATTATTACTGAATCTCTTGATTTCTACCCCGGAAGAATTAAGGCCAACCTATTCAAGAGGGAGGAAGGAGATAGCTGGGAAGATATAAAATTTGGAACGCACTACAAAGGTGGAAAAAAACGAATTGCATGTTTCGGAAACAATAGTTACCTGTCAAAAGCTGGGAATAGTGCTGATGCATCTGAAATAATTAAGAACATATATAATTATTTTAGAAAAGACATCTTTTATTTAGGTGTAGGCCAAAGTATTTCAATGTTCGACTGGAAAGACAATAGGGAGATTATCCAGAAAATATCAAAACTACTTTGCCATATTGATACAGGTATTGTTGAGGTTGAATTTAAAGATAGTGATTTTAATGATGAAGGAATTACTTTTCCGCCTTCGATTCCAGAATCTATAAAAAACAAGATACTGAAAGATAAACGTAAAAAGGCATATTTTTCACACAGAGATAAAAATGGAAATATAGTTAAATTTTCTGAAGAAATGGAATCTTCTGGCACAATTAAGCTTTTTAATACTCTCCCTTTATTGTTGGAGGCATTTGAATATGGGGGTATTTTAATACTAGATGAGCTAGACAATAGCTTTCACCCACATGTGGCGGAATTTCTGATTTCCTTATTTAATAAGCCAGAAGTAAATAAAAATAATGCTCAACTTATTTTTACAACTCACAATATAAATTTAATGTCTCCCAACTTACTCCGACGAGATCAAATTTGGCTTGTTGAAAAAGAAAACGGAGCGTCAGATTTTCACAGCCTGGATGAATATGACAGATCAAAAGTAAAGAGCAACAGCCCCTTTCGTAAATGGTATGAAGAAGGCAGATTTGGCGCTATTCCTCGAATTAATAAGGAGAAGATAACCGAAATATTAAGGAATGAGGCCAGCTAAATGCCTAAAAAACGAGGGGAGCGGATCAGGCAACCAAAACCTGTTATGCATATTTATTGTGAAGGCGAGAAAACTGAGCCAAATTACATTAACGGCTATATAAATTCCAAGCATGGAGGCAACAGAAGGCTAAAGATAATACGCATTGAGAAAACGTCAAAAAACACGCCTATTCAATTGGTTGAAGAGGCTTTAAAACAACAAAAAAGCCACTCTACACCTGATGAGGATGTTTTTTGGGTTGTTTACGACAGGGAGTCAAATCAGAAGTACCCCGATAGTCTACATAAAAAAGCATATGAGAAAGCGGGAAAACGACTGAATATAGCTCTTTCAAATGTATGTTTCGAAATTTGGATATTACTTCATTTTCAAGAAGTTACAGCACCATACAGCAATTATGACGACTTATATAAAAACAGCCAACTTTGTCATCACCTTGCAGAGGCCGGCCTCAATAAATACGAAAAGAGCGTTGCGTCTTTATATTCTTATCTTGATAAAAATGTGTTGGATGCGAAATCGAGAGCAGATAGAATGAATAAAGCTACAGTAAATTCTTCGGGGGCAGCCTCCAAACCCTATCAGCTGAACCCGTTTACTGAAATGCACAAACTCTTAGATGCCATTGATGATTTCATGGAAAATAATTCATAGCTGCTGGGAACGTCAGTATAAAATGCCTGCAAGGTATGAGCCAAGAGCGAGCCTAAATTATTCAATTTTACAACTAAATTTGTGCGTAACACTGTGGGTCAGTTTTAATCACAGTCGCTTGTTAGGCATTTTCTTGAGAAAGAATAGACCAGTAAGAAATGATACAATGATGCTGACAACTAGAAATATATTGAAGTTTCTTTGTTGGTCTGATTCGGAGTTATACAATTGAATACCCCAATACTCAAACATTACCCCAGAAAAATACAAAGCAATGAAACATAGAATTAATCCAACAAAGGCTCCAACAAGGAAGAAAACAACTTTTTTCATCATTTAACCTCAAAAAATCTTATTTTTTTTGATTTTCTGAAATCGGACCAATATCCAGGTACTACGATACTAAACCGAGTTCTCAGCCAAGAACCTAACCCTGTCAGAGAATTACCGTCCCAAAGATCGATATGATCGCCACCAGAACCACCACTAGCAGCATAATAATCTTCAAAACAGATAACTCCCTTCTTACCTAAAACTTTCTCACGCCAATTTTCACCTGTAACATTTTGTGACTTTTTTATTTGGACAACTATTCCTCTATCAAGCCAATCTGCTAACTCCTTAGCCGCCAAGATATGATCCTGCCCTTTATGAATCCAGCATTTCCTTCCAGCAGGAAAAGTTGACACCGGATTTTTTCATCGTATAGCTGAGTCTTATGGCGCATTGATTCTTGAATAAAACTTCTTCTTTTTCATTCTTAGCATCGCATGGATCATCTGATGGATAATTTGTCCACAGTATTTTGAAATATGACATTGTTTTTCCTTTTTTTGACTAACAGTAGGGTAAACCAATAATATACTCTACAGGACGAGTCGGGTTTGGTATAAAAAATGATATTTTTCAAAGAATTTAGCCCCCTCCACATAGAAATTATCATTATCTAAACTGTCCACTTTGAGGTTTTATTATCCCATTACAATTCTGAAAGATCTAAATAACCATCATCCAAACTAAAGGCTGATTTAGAAAACGCAGCTTTTTCTGCCTTGTCTTGAAGCTCCTTCATACAAAGCCTTAGATAAACTAAATCATTACTTAAAAGAGCAGACTCATCTGATTCAGGTTCACTTTCAATTGTGTGTGATATTTCTGCTTCTCTTTCAGACAAAGCCCGCCACAACATATTAAAATATTTTTCATCTATAATTTGATTGAACTCTCTCATCTCTAAGCCTTCTTCTTGAATGCTTTTTTGCAATGAATAACCACTTTCTCTAAAAGGGCAATAAATTCGTGTACACTCATATTTCTAGAGGGACAAAGACTATAATGGCCCTCTGGACGATCATCTTTTATAAGTTTTAAGCCAATAGGCATCTGGGTTTTAGGTGAAATTTCCCATACCCAGTAAGAGGTGCTAAATTCAAGCCTTTTTCGTTGTAAAGACTAATACCTTTCCCATTAGCGATAATTTGTGTCACACCGTTTACTTCTATAGTATCCATTTCGCCGGGCCTAACTTTGGTTAAAAGAGGTGAAGAGCCATTTCCGATTCGATATAAAGTTTCAGGTGACAGATATATCTTTTCTTGGGGTATCATAATTATTTCCTTTTATGGATGATGTTAATTTTTTGCTTAACGCCGCAAACAGCAGCTATTTTAAGCGTTTGGGAGCGGAAGCGGAAAGACGCTTAAAATAGTCTGTCTGCCTTGCTAGAGAAATTATTCACCTGTAACCTTTCTGGCACCGGATAGGTGCTTTTGCGTAATTTTTCTCTCAAGCTCTTTTAAAAACAATATGGTGTTTCTATCTATGAAGTTTGGCGCACCATTTATATTGCACATATTTTCCCATGAATCATTATCGAACGGACGATCAAGACCTGCACTTACCTTGGACATTGCAAGCCAACCTGCTTGGAAGCCCTCATAGGTTGGTAGGAACCAAATATTACTAACCGTCTCAATATCACTTGAATTAGACGGATGAACTACTGGGTTTCTGACATTACGATAAAAGTGTGAATATATGGAAAAATCATGTTGAATATCTAAGTGCTTTAAAGCAGTTTCCCATTTCGGAACAAATTTGTTAGGACGGGTAACACCGGATAACTTTGGATCAGTATATGCCCACGAAATCCAAGCTTCTAAACCAGCTTGAAATAATATAACTGCCTTTATGCTGAGCTTATTTTCATGCATATAATATTGGCTTACTTCACCAGATGCCGCTAAGCATTTTGCCCAATGGAGATCATCTTCATATTTCTGAAATTTGTCAGTTGCATGTTTATTATAGCTGTATGCTTCTCCAAGGTGCTTGAACCCTTCATGTATATGATGGTGAGCCACATCCCATCCATTGTTTATCATAAATGCCATGTCATCCTTTTCCTCTAACGAGACGAACTACTGAAAAAGAGAGCTTTAGTTGCGGCTAAAGCTTGGGTCTCACATTACCCTCAAACAAGGCTGTAGAAAAATACGGTTATTATTCACCGAAAACCCCACACCCTTTCAAATTAATTAATGCGCTCATTATATGCTCAATTTTCAATTTCGCAAAATCACCACATGAGAACTCGAATATCGATCGGTATAGGTACAATTAAACCTATAATTACCCCTCTAGACATCAGTAACCTCTTGCGCCGCATACTTCCATAGCTTTTCAACATTATGCACCAGACAATACCATTGCCATTGCACTGTTACACGGTAAACGTTGGAAGCCGCCTCCGGCTTTTCCAACCTACAGGGTATTTAATTTATTCCGGCGTACAGTCGTGTGTGGTCTTGCGCCATCCCACACAACCCCATTATGAAACAGTTTTGCAATAAACGTGTGACCACAGGTAAGCACAAAAAAGTTGCACTTACCGTGTGCATGAGAAAGATGATGACAATTCTAAACGCAATGGTGCGTGATAATTGCGCGTGGAAAATGAATTAATTTAACGTGCAGTTTGGGCTTGTTTTTTATCACAGTCGCTTGTCTATGCATTGCATGTATACTATCAAAAAAAGCGAATATAGCGCGCTATTCCATTCCAAGCCATTGAAGTGCTTCGTCCATCTCTGCGCAAACATGGGCATCCATCCCTCTATTGCGGGCAACCGTTTCGGCAAATCTCTCGGAATCAATAAGTGACGCATCCACTAAGACAGCAATTTTTGGCGTGAGCGAACCCAACTTCCGAACCGACAGCCTGGACGCAAACTCAGCCAAGTAAAACTTATCCGTTATGCTAATCTCCCCCCCCACTTGGCGCATATCGATAATCAAAAAACGAATGGAATGCTCTTTGACCTCAGCCAGCACCTCGCCATAGGCACCTTTCATACCATAGATTTCAAACTCACCCTCAAGGTGGGCAAGTAAAAGGTCGTTACGACGCTCGGTGGAAAGCTCTATGCCCATTGCAAGGGGCCTCTCTGAATCTGCTTAATATAGGTTAGTCATACACAATATAGTGGAAAGTTTTGTGTTTATGCCACCTAAAAACACTAAATGTCCTATTTTACCGCATACTGAAACCAGGGTGTCAGAAGCGCCCTACGCCGTTGCCTGTAATAACAGACAAGCCTACATACACAGCGAATAATGCGGCCAGCCCTTAACCTTAAGCCTCTATTCAGTTTCACCGTCGTACTATTCATTCAAACCTAAGTAAGCTGGTGAGGAAAAAATCATGAAAACCGGACATATCGTAGCGATCACCTATATTCTAGCAAGCACCTGTGTACTCGCGCTCTCAAATGGCGCCAATGCAAGCAGCCCAAAATCTAAGCATAATGATCCGCTAGTGGACTATGCCCGAGTTACCCAGGTCACACCAATTTACGACACTATTGAACAACAGGTTCCCCAGGAAAACTGCTGGATGGAGAAAGTTGAAAACGAACCCCGCAGACGGCACGCCCCTCGCAAACCCATTATTGCAGGCGCTCTAATTGGCGGCGCAATTGGCAATGCGGTTGGCGTTCACCACGACAATAAACACGCCGGTATTCTCGTGGGCTCCCTTATAGGCGCATCTATAGGCAGGGGGATTGCCGACCGCCAAGATGCCCAACGCACTCGCCAGCGCACCACTTATACCAGGGTAGAGCGTTGCGAGGTTCAATACATTACTGAAGCGAAACAGGAACTGGTAGGTTACGATGTAAACTACCAGTATGGCGGTCAAATCTACCATACAGAAATGGCACGCCACCCAGGCAAAAAAATTAAAGTGGCAGTGAATGTTTCACCCGTTTATTTTTAGAATCACTTCACTCAACGGCTGGTTGGCGTAGAATGAAAGCTGGAAAGCAAACTTAATGCGGAAATATGATAAAGTAATGTTGAATCCTTTTCCTTGTAGCCATAGCAAAAGCGAAGGACTCAAATACAAACCCAAATACGAGCTAAACTACGAAAATTGTAAGGCAATGTCATTAGATAAGAGTCATCCGTATTGGCGCCATTCTATTGGCAGTGCAGAGAAATGTAAAAATGAAATACTTTAGCTCAAAACTCATCGCCCACTTAGTTTCGTTCATATTTTTGATGGCCATTTCCTTTACAAGCTTTTCCCACGAATTCAATAACAATTTTATCCCTTACTTTTTCGCTCAGCAAATGAACAAAAGCCAAGCGGCAGCAAAAGCTCAAAGTCAATATGGCGGCAAGGTATTGAGTGTACAAAAACAGGGCAGGGGCTCCTTTAAGGTCAAACTGTTACTGGAATCAGGGCGGGTAAAGATCGTTACCATTAGATCAGATGAAAACTCATAACGAACCGCACATAGCTTTTTTATGTCGCGGAGTATTTGGTGAATATATGAAATTACTTATTGTTGAAGATGAAGCCCAAATCCGCCAACAATTAACCGACGTTTTCCAACAGGAAGGGTTTGTGATTGAATCGGCTGCCGATGGCCAAGACGGAGAATACTACGCAATAGAATGTGATTACGACCTCGCTATTATTGATGTGGGTTTACCCGTATTAGACGGTATTACGTTAATTCAACGCTTAAGAGACGCGGGCAAAAAATACCCTGTTCTTGTTTTAACTGCTCGGGGCCATTGGCAGGATAAAGTAAAGGGGCTAGAAGCGGGAGCAGACGACTATTTGGTCAAACCCTTTCATTCCGAAGAGCTAAAGGCCCGCGCCAATGCATTAATACGCCGCTCTACAGGTAATACAACGCCACGCCTAAACTTTGGTCCAATAACAATCGATACGTCATCTAAGCAGGTTTTTTTGAGCGATGCGCCCATTGAGCTGACCAGCTACGAATACAACACTCTGGAATATTTGGCGCTCCATGCTGGAGAGTCTATTTCAAAGACGGTTTTAACAGAACACCTCTACCATCAAGACTTCGAGCGAGACAGCAACGTTATTGAAGTATTTGTGGGCCGCCTTAGAAAAAAATTGGACCCCAAGGGCACTTTAAAACCTATTAAGACCATTCGGGGGCAGGGCTATCGTTTTGCAATTGAAGAATAACCTTACCTCACTTTTTTGTGCTAACCACAATTAACCATTACATTAAATGGATCTAAAACTAAAACCTAATTCACTTGCATCGAGATACTTTTTTGCTGCCGCAGTGGTCTTACCTATTCTGCTGGGTTTTAGTGCCTACTCCCTGGATAAAGCCTTTAAGAAAAGCTTAATAAACGCAGAAAAAGATGCGCTTAAAGCTCAAATATATTTATTACTCGGCTCCGCAGAACCCAACGAAACTTCTCTAGCGCTACCAACAGACTTTGCTGAACCCCGGTTTTCAGCAGCGGAATCTGGCCTGTATGCATCGGTGGTATCGGAGAATAATATACAAGCTTGGCGCTCTACTTCTTATACTCTTACTGAAGCACTTGCAAAAAATAACGCCAAGCACAGTATTTTGCCAAAAATCAATAAAAGCTTCGACGATTCAACCTCAGCCTTAACTGACCAGGCAGGTATTTTTTATTTTAATGAAGTTTTCTGGCTTAATAAAAAAATGTTCCAGCTAAGTTATAAAACTATTTGGGAATTCGGCAGCGGAGAGCAGGCTTTTAACTTTGTTATTATTCATTCACAAGAGAGTTTCCAGCAGGAATTAAAACTCTATAGAAATACTATGTGGATCTGGATGGGCGGCATGTCAATTCTTCTTCTTTTTTCACAATTATTCATTGTTCGTTGGAGTCTCGTGCCGTTAAAACACTTAGCGAAAGATATTAACCAACTTGATATGGGGGAGACAAATCAACTTACGGGTGAATACCCCAACGAAATTCGGCCTGTTACGCAAAACTTAAATAGGGTTTTGGCTGTCGAGCAACAACAGCGAAATAAATATAAAAACACCCTATCGGATTTAGCTCACAGTTTAAAAACCCCTTTAGCCATTGTTCAGGGAGCCATTGACGCTAATACAAATGCCGAAAGCTCATCAAAAACCATCAGTGAACAAATAAAAAGAATGACTGATATTATTAGTCATCAATTAAAACGCGCAACCTTTTCTTCCCATGCTCTTGTAAAAGATAAAATTAATATTCACCAACTTTTTACTCGCCTCAATGGCGCTTTGCAAAAAGTTTACCGAGATAAGAACGTCCAATTTCAAAACAATATCGATTCCGATACTTTAATTGTCGGTGAAGAGGACGATTTTATGGAAGTATTTGGTAATATGATGGAAAACGCATTCAAGTATGGCTGCGGTATGGTGCAAGTAAACCTAACCCACACCCAATCTTTTTATGAATTATCAATTGAGGATAATGGCACCGGAATTCCCGCTGACCTAAAACACGAAATTCTAAAACGCGGCGCCAGGGCAGATACAGCCACAAGCGGCCAAGGAATAGGATTGGCAGTAGCCGTCGAAATCATTAGCAGCTACAATGGCGCTTTAAGAACAGAGGTTTCGACGCTAGGCGGCGCGAAATTCATTATTTCGCTACCCAAACGCCAAAATCAACGGCTTAATCACGGCAGATAAAAAATAACGTCACCGCACAAAGGCAATGGAATTGACTTTTCAACCGCCTCTGATTAAAAATAAACCAATGTAGCTGTAATTAACAATGTGGCACCAAGTGGCACTAATTAATAGTCTCTAAGTAGGTTAATTTAGGATGTGGAATTTAGATAGCCTTATACGTAATAAAAACATAACACGTGTACGCCAAATGCAATTCCTTTTGGCAATTGTAATTTTCAGTACTTTAGCATTAATGCCAAACCCAGATAAAATCAATTTGGGCATTTCGGATTTTGCACTTCACTTTGCCGGTAACGTGCTGCTTATTTTGTCCGCTTGGGTTGCGTGCTTGGGTCGTTACGACGCTTGGATGCCATTACTTTTCGCTATCCCCTACTCGATTCTTATCGAGCTTTCTCAGGGGCTAACCGCTTACAGGCAACCGGGTTTATACGATATATTAGCGAATATATCCGGCCTCGCAGTCGGTTTTATAATATGTGCAACTATAGAACGAAAATTTAGAATCTATAACCGTTAAAAACTTACGCTTTTATTTTAAAAAATGCCTTTACATGAAACTCATAAAGGCAATCTATACATGTATTTTGCATTAGATAAAAAGCCTGTCTATCTACTTACCCTATCTAACTCTACCCCTATCTAACTCTACCCCTAACTAATTCTACCCCTATCTATCCCAACCAAACGAGGCTTAAGCACTGTTTTGCCCAAATGGTTTAGTCATTATAATTAATTTGGGTAATAATAATAACGCCCCCATTAATGCCGAGAACATCGCTAACCCAGTTAACAGCCCAAAGTAAATTGTTGGAATAAATTCCGACAAAATCATAATCGCAAAACCAAAAATAATAATAAGAGACGTATAATACATCGCTCGACCAATGGATTTATGGGAACGATGCATGGCAGCGATGTAATCGCCATCTTCAGCGACTTCTTTTTTGAAGCGATGGATATAGTGAATGGTATCGTCCACACCTATACCAACGGTAATCGCCGCAACGGTAATCGTCATCATATCCAAAGGTAAACCAATTAACCCCATTGCACCCAATACAGAAAACGCAGCAAGAATATTGGGCAGTATTGCAACAATGGCTACAACAAATGAACGAAACAATGCAATAAACATTACCATAATGGCCAAGAAAACAGCCCCCAGGGTAACGATTTGAGAACTAAATAAGCTCTGTAACATATTATTGTAAAGGACGAGCAAGCCGGTAAATTGAACCCGATCTGAACTAAAGTCCTCACTGGCATTCACATGCTGTTTAATTCTTTCAACCAGCTCTGAGCGGTTGAGGTTCGGATAGGTATCGTGAATACGCAAGACAACCCTTGCTTGATCTCCATCGGAAAACAAGTAAGGGGCTATCAATACACTGCTGACTTCTTTCGGCAGTGTGCGTTGCATAACTGCTAATTCAAAATCATTTAAACTGCCGTTTATATCCTTTCCAACTTGGTACAGGGTTGCCAACGAATTCACTTTTCCAATTTCGGGTTGCACGTCTAAGTATTTATGCAAAAGTGTAATTTGTTTAAGCCCTGCCACCGTCAACCAGTAACTTGTTTGGTTCTGAGTTTTCTCATCGTCACTGCCAAAGCCGTCTCCGCCAAAACCGTCTCCGCCAAAACCGTCATCACTACTAAACGGATCATCGTCAAATGCATCTTCTTTACCAAATTCATCAGTTTCGATAACAGAAACATTTTTATTTTTCGCATCATGGTCCAAAATAATTTCCAGGGAGGTGGTACCTCCTAGGTTTTTATCAATAATCGATAAGCCTTGATATATTTCGGTTGACTCATGAAAATAATCAATAAACCGATTCTCGACTTGAAGGCGAGAAATGCCCAAGCCACTCAGCACAGCGACCACAAACGCCCCGACCAAAACGTATGTACCGTATTTTTCTACCACATTGGAAAATACCAGTGTAAGAGGCGTATCTTCTTTATCTGAATGGTCCGGCGCTTTATTTCGAGGCGTATCGGCTGGAAGTAGCATTAACATCGCCGGAAATATAAGAAAGCCCAATACCAATGCGACAACCAAGCCAATGGTCATCATCCAACCAAAATCAATAACCGGGCGAATACCACTGATAACTAATGAAGCAAATGCCACAATGGTGGTGATTGCCGTATAAAAACAGGGGCGAGCCATAAATTTTACTGTTGCAATCACCCACTGCTCTTTCGTCCAAGCGGGGTATTGGTCAACATATTCTCGATAGCGTACAACCAAGTGAATCGTAATGGCCAATGAGATAATAAGCAGTAAAGCAACAAAATTGGAAGAAATCACTGTTAGACGCCAATCCAACCAACTGACGTAACCCAGCATCATCACTACGGCGGATACACAGATAACCATGGGAATAATAACAAACCGCATAGACCTAAAAATAAGCGCCAAAACCAATATCATAAATAAGATAACAGCAGAACCAAATACAAATAAATCGTTTTGGATAAACTGAATCATATCCGCAGTGATCATACTGACACCGCCAACAAATATTTGCGCTCTATCTTTATATGACGCTACGATCTGCCGAACGTCCTCAACCCGCTGATGCGATTTTTTAGCCGCCTCTGTTCGATACGCTAAAAACTCGGCACTGACGTTATCCAATTCAATTTTTTCCGCTTCGGATAGACCCTCCCTGTTTCGTTTTATCCGCAAATTGTTTCTTGCTTGAACAAGTTCAATATACTTTTTATCGTATTGAATATTTAACTGTAATGCCGTGGTTTGTCCATCTGGCCCTAGGATTAATTCTTTATATATAGGGCTAGATAAAAACTCTTGCTTCGCAAGCTGGCGATCAACCCCTGGTGATAACAAGGTTAAAGGCTTTCGTACAATTTCGGTAAGGCTGCGTTTTGGCGAATAAAGCAGAGGCACGTCCAATATGCTGTTAATACTCGCAACGCCTTTAACCTTGAATAAATCCTGTTTTAAATTTGCCAATATATCTAATGACTCATCACTAAATAAATCAGAATGCGGTTTAAATGTGATAACGAGAAAGTCACCACTTTGGTAGTTTTTTGAAACATCGCGGAAATATTCTAGATCAAGATCGTTTTCCAACGTAAGAGAATCGGAAGACGCATCCAGCTTAAAATTGGGCAGTCCAGCCGCTAACCCTATTGTTAACACAGCCACACACGCCAAAACCATTTTAGGTTGCCGAGTGATAAGCGTTAAATAAAGGTCAAATAATTTGAAAATATGCGCCACGATTGAACGTCCTCAAATAAATCCCGCATTGCCATTACAGTAGCAATACTACTGCATGAGTAGCCTTATAGTATATTAAGGCTTTGTATTAAAATTTTGTATTAAGACACAGTGTCGTAATGCCCCAAGCTTTTATTTGGGCAAATAATATTTCGCAACCTACGCTTAAGCTCTTTTGAATCGGGAAAGCCATTATCAATTCTTCTATCCCAGACAACCTGTGTTTCAAACTCGGTGGAGTCACCATTAGGTATGTCGCACCAAATCCGAAATACGCCCCCTTCACCCGGTCTCAAGCTAACCTGGGACACTTCAGACGGACTAAATGTCTGCAAGATTTCCTGCCCCATCCAAGACGCTCTTAACTGCCACTGACAAAGCGCACAGTAGTGTATTACAACCTGTACACCTGGATTGTCCTCACATTGTTGTTTGTTTGTCACATCAAACGCCTCAGTTTTTGGTTCGCATTCTACACCATACGTAATCCAAGAGCGCTTTAAAGCACAGGGACTACAGCTATATTAAGCAATTCTGTGCTGTATTTGGCTTTAGAATATGAGCCGGTTCCCCTTATTAACCTGGTTATTTAAGGTTTCAGGCTAATAAATTGATGGTTCAAGGCACTTAAATCTAAACCGAATATTAGCAACCCCTTTCCAATTTCTTTCAGCAGGTTATACTTGCGCTTTTAGGGCCCTGGGCATACAACACACGATGCTAAAAGTACAATTCAAGGATAAACGCCGTGATCCATTTTGGCTGATGGAAAAAACCTTCTCCATTGGCCAAGCTTCAGACAATCACTTAGTTATTGATGATCCAAGTATCGCCTCTTATCACGCAAAAGTACTTAATCAAGGCGACTCGTTTCTTTTAAAAGATCTGGGGGGAAACTCAGACACCTTTGTTAACGGGCAACGGATCAATCAAAAGCATATCTCCTGTGGAGACACCATTACTTTTGGTGATGTTGAACTGGAAATTATCGACCCATTGATAGACATAGATTCAGCAGACTTCGGCACCAGCTATTGGTCTCTTATTGCAGATTCTAGCTGGCTATCGGGACAAGAGTTTCCACTTATCCCTCAGGACAATCGCCCCATCATTCTTGGCCGTGGAACCCAGTGCGATATCGTATTTGCGGGCACTCACTTATCTCGCCAACACGCCCAGGTAAAAATCAACCCCGGCTCCATAACCCTACGCGATTTAAACTCGTCTAATGGCACCTATGTTAATGACCAAAAAGTTGATGAAGCAGACGTTTACCCCGGAGACAGAATCCGGCTAGACGTCTATAGCTTTCGCGTTTTTGGCCCTGGTATAGACCTGCCTAAATCCTCAACGAGTATTCAACGAGCCATTCAAACTGAAGATGAAGTGGAGGAGGAGGAACCCAAAAAATCTAAAAAGTCTAAAAAATGGAGAATCAAACCCACATCACCAGGAAATCGAGAAGAGCCAACTTATTCCCAACGAAACAAAATCGTTGAATGGCTGCTGACTGGCACCATATTTGTCGCTCTCACTGGAGTGGTATATATGATTTTTGGGGGGTAGAACCCACTAGTATTCTGTAGAAATACTTCTACAGGTCCTCTTCCACAGAGATACACCCTTACAGGAATACTTCTACAGGGGTTCCCCCCACCTAGGGAACAATTTTTGTGGCAACCCCAATTGATCCAATATTCTTGCCACCACAAAATCAATTAAATCCTCAATTAATTTTGGCGATTGGTAAAAACCCGGACTGGCAGGCAATATCACTGTACCCATAGTGGTTAACTTCAGCATGTTTTCTAAATGTATCTGAGAATAAGGCGTTTCCCTAGGAACCACAATTAACTGACGACGTTCCTTTAGTGCAACATCGGCTGCCCGTTCGATCAAGTTATTGCTGGCCCCTGTTGCGATGGCAGACAGGGTTCCACCGCTAGCGGGGCATATCACCATAGATGACGAAGAACTCGAACCCGATGCCACAGGCGAAAACCAATCCTCTCGCCCAAAAAGCGTCACCTGCCCCTCTTCTGCACCAGAAAAATCATTAAAAAATACCTGCTGCGCAGAAAAGTCCTCAGCAATATTCAATTGGGTTTCCGTATTAATAACAACGCAGGCAGCTCTCGAAACCAAAAGGTATACACGGCAATTTGCCGCAACCAAGCATTGCAATAACCGTAAACCATATTGCGCACCGGACGCACCTGTCAGCGCAAGTGTCACCGTCTTAGCATAGGTTGCACAATTTGAATTAGACATATCCGCTCCTTCTATTACCTAATATTAACCACTTAAGCATTAACCACTTGGTATCGATTTTATTAAATGACCTCACTTTCCGCACACAGCCTTAACTGCTCAAGTAAAATAGCGTGGAGCCCCCCAAAACCACCATTGCTCATTACCACAATATTAATGCTTTTCCCCGCATGAGCGCGAACATAATGGACAATACTGTCCACTATCATTTGCATATCCTGACAAACAAGATTGCTTTCATCTTGCACATAGTCCGCAAGGGACCACGCCATACCGTCTGATTGAGACCAAAAAACCTGATCGGCGCTGGCTGCTGAAGCCCTTAATTGCGACTTATGGATACCACACCTCATGGTATTAGACCTAGGTTCAATAACAGCCAAGATCAAACCCTGCCCTTTTTCACTTTCGACTCTTGCTCGAATTCCCTCTAAAGTGGTTTGTATCGCCGTAGGATGGTGAGCAAAATCGTCGTAGATACGCACATTCCCCACTTCCCCAAACAATTCCATCCGACGCTTGACTCCCTTAAATTCAGACAAAGCCTGACAGGCAATATCTGGCGCAATACCCACATGCCTTGCCGCAGCAATAGCGTGAATAGCATTGGCAATATTATGCGTACCCGTTAAAGGCCAAGCGACATGCCCGACCTGTTCGCCCTGGAACCCCAGAGTAAACTCGCTGCCATCGGCTGAGCGTTGCGTAAGAGCCCAGTCAGAACCCTGGTTTTCAGAGTGACGCATAACCGAATCCGATAGCTGCCGAACACTCCAACACCCCTTTTCCAAAACCCCCTCAATAGCCACATCACCTTGTGGGGATATAACCAAACCGTCTGCGGGCACCATTCGTATTAAATGATGAAACTGAGTTTGAATCGCCGCGAGGTCGGGGAAAATATCCGCGTGATCAAACTCCAAATTATTAATAACCAAGGTGCGTGGGCGATAGTGTACAAACTTAGAGCGCTTATCAAAAAAAGCCGTATCATACTCATCGGCTTCAATCACAAAAAAGTCGGATTCACCCAGCCGCGCGGAAACAGAGAAATTCCCAGGCACACCGCCAATTAAAAAGCCAGGAGACATACCGGCATACTCAAGTATCCACGCTAGCATTGACGATGTGGTGGTTTTTCCATGCGTCCCAGACACCGCCAATACCCACTTACCCTCAAGTAAATGCTCACACAACCACTGCGGCCCAGAAGTGTATGCCAACCCTCGGTTAAGCACCGCCTCCATAACTGGGTTGCCCCGGCTTACTACATTTCCGACCACAACCAGATCAGGGTTAAGGTCTAACTGAGAGGGGTCGAAACCTTCAATTAACTCAATTCCAGCGGCCTCAAGCTGAGTACTCATAGGCGGGTAAACGTTTTTATCCGACCCGGTAACCCGGTGCCCCATAGACTTCGCTAACTGAGCTAAAGAGCCCATAAACGTGCCACAAATGCCTAAAATATGTATGTGCATTAACCTAAAACAACCCTCTTTTATATACCTTACATGTACCTTAACTTATATGTACTTTAACTTAAGCAGATGTAATCATACCCTGTTGCAAAAGCCTGTTATAAGGCTTTTGATTCTAATGTTGACCCCCACTAAAATAACAGCATGACCAATACACAACTCATTAAACTCCTCGAAGACATACGCTCTTGCGACCACTGCCGCAACCAGCTCCCGCTAGGCCCACGACCTGTCGTCATAGCCAAGGAAACAGCAAAACTGCTTATTATAGGCCAAGCTCCAGGAACCAAAGTTCACGCCTCTGGCATTCCCTGGGATGACCCCAGCGGAAAGCGCCTGCGCCAATGGTTAGATATAACAGACGAAGAGTTCTACAACGCACAACATATTGCCATTATGCCCATGGGCTTCTGCTACCCAGGAAAAGGGAAAAGCGGCGACCTGCCTCCAAGACCAGAATGTGCCCCTCTTTGGCACCAAAAGATAAGGGCCCACCTCCCCGCAATAGAACTCACCTTGCTTATCGGTCAATATGCTCAGAAATACTATTTACCCAAAGACAAACTCAACCTAACAGAACGTGTAAAAACTCACTTTGGGGAAGACAAGAAAACCTCCCCTTTTCTTCCACTTCCCCACCCTTCCCCCAGAAATACGCTTTGGTTAAAGAAAAACCCATGGTTTGAAAAAAACTGCCTACCTATTCTCAAAAACCGAGTTAAAAGCTCGCTTAGATAAAGTGCATATTCCCTCTACTTTTAACCTCACTGTTTTTATTAACGGTCAGTTTTTAAAACTCGATTTTTAGAGCTTTGCGTTAAAGCTATATCCATTTTAATAAATACATAATCTATTTAACCTCACCGAAAGGGGCTAGTATTTAACCATAAAGAACAAAAAATCATCGTGAGAGAGCCGTACACATGAACCATACACCCCACAGGAAAGATGATGAGGTAGAAAAAACACGCTATCGCTCAAACAGGTTTTTTGTTGTCGACGGCGATTGGTACTTCACCACACGAGAGGGGCACGATATTGGCCCTTACGGCAACCGAATATCCGCCTCTTCCGGCTTGGACGTTTATATACGCTGTATGAAACTCCCTGAAGCTAACGTTTTCTACGCTTCAGATATGGCTAAAAAAGGAGTATGGGCAACCACCCTGTATCACTGACACTTTTCACTTGGATTTATCCCTTACTTTGGGTTTGTCTCTTACTAGGAGGGCCCTAAAGTATATGCCGCAATAAACAGGTGATAAGTATGCGGCATCCCTATGGCATAATTCAGTGGTGCTTTCCCGCGTCTACATTGTTTATGGATATAACAATAGCGCCCAACCTTTGCTCAGTCTCAACTCTGTGATGGGCATCAGCAGCCTGCTCCATAGAAAACGTTTTATCGACAACGGATTTTATTTTCCCCTCTTCAATCATTTTTTTAAGTTCTTGCAGCTCTTCTTCTTTTTCTCCTGCAAACGCAAACATCACGGTTTTACCCGTGCGCTTTGTCGTGAATACAGATTTTAGCATACCCGATATACGCGGATTTACCATTAGATAACGACCTTTAGGGGTAAGTGCATCAACGCAACCAGAGTAGGAACTTCGAGCCACCATATCAAATATCACATCGTATTTTTGACTGTTTTGTGTAAAGTTTTCTTTTGTATAATCAATAAAATGATCAGCGCCAATATCACGCAGCATTTTTTCTTTCATTGCACTGTCAACAACGGTTACTTCAGCTCCCATTAATTTGGCAAGCTGAAGTCCAAAGATACCAATGCTTCCACCGGCTCCATTAATTAATACTTTTTCGCCATGTTTAATCTTTGCTTTTCTTAAAAAGTGAAGCGCATTCAACCCCCCTAAGGGTACCGCAGCGGCCTCCTCAAAACTTATATTGCATGGTTTCGGTACCATTGTGCAGCTATCCGCTAAACACATATACTCGCCATATGCCCCCATACGAAGGTTGGCAGTTCCAAAAACCAAATCGCCTTGTGTGAATTTTTCAACATCGTGACCTATCGAGACAACTTTTCCTGAAAAATAAGTACCCAATATTTGCCTTTTCGGTTTAACAATTCCCATCGCAATGCGTAACGGCAGCCAAAACCACTTTACAGGGAAATTAAAACTTCGCAGTTCACAATCCGTTTTGGTCACTTCAACTGCATGAACCTCTATCAGCACTTCATTGCTTTTAGGAATAGGTTTATCACGCTCTTGTACTTTAAGAACATGAGGGGGGCCATAGTGTGTATATACAATCGCTTTCATAACTTTTATTGAAAATTACGTTAAATGTTGGAGGTCGGTATAATAACAGTTTTTATTATTTAAATGTCCATGTCTATTAGATTAAACCATCATCTGTAGTTGTTCGGTTTGTTTCACTTCTTCAATTTCGGTTACATCGTAATTGGTTATGATTGCTTCAATCATAGGGTTCCTATTCTTTTCGCTGCCACCCACATGGTAAAAGTGTTCACGAGTATAAATGTTAAACTTATTCCAAAGGGATTCTATGTACTCATTTTTCCTGAAATCATTATGGTGCCAAGTAGACAAAATAAACTGTGCTTGTGATGCATAAAGGCAGTCAAACAACTCCTGTTCATGATCACCACCCCATCCATTGTAGTAGTCAACATGACGATCAATATACGGCGGATCGCAGTATACAATGTCACCAGACTTCGCTTGCTTTATCGTTTCCGAAAAGGGTTGACACTGGAATGTAAAATCCTTGGCTTTCAATAGCTGCGATACATGATCAACTTGGTTCACAATCTTGGTGACATACGTTTGTGCAAATCTATTTGGTTTTTTGCAAAAAGGGATATTAAACCCACCTTTTCGATTAAATCGAATCATCCCATTGAACCCCGAACGATTTATAAAAAGAAAATCAAGCGGTTGATGCTTTTCATTAAACCTTTCACGAATGACGTAATAGTGTTCATCACCTTTTTCCAATAACAATGAACCTTCTTCATTTAGAAACTTTCTGACAGATTCCGGTGTTATTTCACCGCTTTTTATCGCGTTGTAGAAGTTGATAAGATGCGGATTTGTATCGCACATCAAAGCATGTTTTTGGGCTATATTGAAGCCCACAACACAGGTTCCCATAAAAGGTTCGATCCAACGACCATCACATTCATCAGGGACTATGCTGTTTATCCAAGGAACAAGTTTTGTCTTAATTCCCTGTGATTTAATAGGGGGGGCTTTTACTTTCAATTTTTCACCTTCTTGGGAACGATCATCGAAGTATCACCTTTGCGCTATTCGACAAATTCCTTCAAGTTGATAATTATTTTGGTGCCGCCTTTACCTTCAGCTATGGTGATTTTCTTGAAATTCATCCAATAGCCATCAAACCATTCTTCACCTAACGAGTAACCATCAGCTTGAAGAAACCTTAACCTGAAGAAGTTTTAAAGAGTTACCTAGGTTCTGTCTAAAAAGTGGGTATTTTTACCGTCAGATAAATCGGAAACAATGTAATCTTTGATTATTTTAATTCTCTAGCACATCACTATCACCAAATTCTGCCGTAAATAAATGAGTTTGATCATAATCATTAAAGTCACATATGGCAAATGTGCTTATTATTTTCGCGTGACTATTTATAAACCCATATAACCTCATATAACCCCAAAACTTTCTAGACAGAACCATAGGCTGGAAAAGGCGAAGCCGTCTTCCGACAATAACTATACCTCCATACCCCCAATTTAATTCAATCGACCCCATTATGGAAACAAATACAAATCCAACAAATATCACAGCCTTTACGTGGTAAATATTGGAAGGCGCCTCCGGCTTTTCCAACCTACGGGGTGTTTTAATTTATTTCGGTGTATGGTCGTAACGCTGTTATATTTTTACCTGCACATTGCTGGGGCCTTTTTAGGCGGGAAGGCTTTGCAAGACCAAGACACCGTGCCATTATTGGTTGACGGAGTAAGATACACAGTAAAGTCAGGTTCCTTTGCATGAACAAGGATAATACCCTCCGAGGTAACCTTGATAAAGTCAATTTTTTCAGTGAAATATAAGCTCACACTGGAATAATCATTGTTTAAAGTTCCATTGGCCTCAATGATATCCGTGATCTGTAGCTTAACGGGCGTAATATACGCAATTACTTCAGCATTATGGGCTCTATCGTTGTAGCAGGTGTAATGTGGGGTTAATAGGACTAACGGGATTAGCGCAACCAAAAATATTAGCAATAAGAGAAAGAACTCTAGGATCGTTTTTGCACCAAGAATTGATAGATTTTTGATACCTTTTGGCGTAATGCTTTCATAGCTTGATATTGCCCAGGCTAGAATAACTAGCATTATTGCAGTGCTTGCTATCAAAATCTCTAGAGCGGGATACACACTTTCGCACTGGAATATAAAGCCTAGCGCGTAGAGTACTAGCCATATTGCGACAAACAATATATAGATATGTTTCCTGTTCTTTTTAAGTGGTACAAATTTCATAAGAAAATATGACGTTTCGAATCAACACAAAACAAAACCATACCGCTGTTATATTCAATAAGGTTTTTATTGCATGTATATATGGAAAGCTATTTAATTGAGATCCTGCTTTATAAATAATAGGGTAAGCTTCATTTTCCAGAAAAGCAATATTCAGATACAGTAATACAAGAAGTGTAACAATCCAGCCTGTTGATAGTATGAGAAAGCAACCTTTTTCATAATCTACCCCTCCTGTAACTTCTTCTGGTTTACTGCCATCCAAATTTACCGATCTAAACATAACGCCTTTGTCATTTGTATTTTGTATTTTGTATTTTGTATTTTGTATTTTGTATTTTGATTGTAGTGGATTTTTGTGTAAAGATAGCCGCAGGCCATATACAAAAAGGAACCTAGACCAAAACGCAAATGACAAACTTGTTATGCCTTTAGTTTTCGGCTGTTTTGTTTTTGTTAAGGTCTTCTAAAAACTCTCTAAGAATCTTATCTATAGAGTTTTTAGTTGATGCCAAAGTAGCATTTTTCATACCGAACGGACCAGCCCCCCACATCTGTCCACCCTTTGCTCCACCTTCAGACTTATATATTTTACTAAATAATTCTTGAGCGCCATTGGATACTTTAATCTTCAGCGATGTGTAAGCACGATAGTTTTTAAATTCATACTCGGTTAACTCAAACTCGATCAGATTGCCCTGATGTGACGATTCGGCAGATAATTTATCAAGGCGTCCGAAAGCTGACTGCACATATTCTGAGTTTAGTGTTTTATCAAGTATTTCACCAAATTCAACTATCCATACGTGGGCATAGCCAACTGTTGCTGCGCGAAACTGATAACTATGATTTTGTGTTTGACTACCGATATTATATTCAGATTCCATATCCGATTTGGGGAGAATCGTTTCGTATCCATATTTTGCTAAATATGCGTCATAGTCTTTAGCTACAGGATGATTAATGGAACATCCGGTAATAGAAATAACTAAAAAAGTCGTACTAAAAATTAGTAATTTTTTCATTTTATCTCCTAGGTTTGTTATTTTAATTTAAAAATGTTGCTAATGAATGAGGTCAATTTGATGGTTTGTTAAGTGAATTTTAAGTGTTTCGACAGCAACTAATTTTTCGGATTCAACAACCAACTCCCTTGACCATTATAGATGAGTATTCCAAATGGATTGCTTTTTAAAATTGATTCAGCTTGTTTAACTGTAGTGTAATAGCCAGAATTATCAATGCTTTTTGTATTAGCTACCACCAATAAATATTCATATTCTTCAGTATTAGAATATTTATATTGCTTAACTGGAACATGAATAACAGTAATTTAACATAATTTTCAGCCAATGCTATTGTTGAAGGAGAGGAGAGGAAGTGAGATTGTATTTATTTTTAATTATCTTTCCCGCACTTGATGATTTATATTCAAACCCTTGAGTATCGTGAAATGAGATCTCATTTAAACTGGTTTGAGATGTACATGCCATTATTAGTAACGAGCAAGCTACAGTAAGTATTCTACATATATCCATACCTACTTGACCTGCAAAGTTAGCAGCGCACTTGGAGGTGTCAGCTTAATAGCATTATGAAAGTTTCGTGTATTAGCTTCCGTGATGCCAATGCAACCTAAAAATTCCCCGAGAATAGGTCCAAGCACCTTATCTAATAGTATATTCATTTGTCGATAGACGGAACGAAGCTGATGAGGACGTAAAATCCTCACGTGAATCTTCCACAATATTTTTCTCTGTAAAATATTGTTCGAATTCTTTTCGCCCTTCCATGTCTTTCTTGGACTGTTATATTTTGACATTTGCCACCTCCTAGAGTTAGTAGAAGGTGTCCATTAAATCGGGGAAACTACCGCAACGAGCTTGTTCAACAATACGGATCAATGGCGGTTCCACACCATTTATCCTTATTCGTTATGATTTTTTTCCACGCTTACTACGTGCCCATACAAACCGGATTAACCAAACAAAAAAGGTGACTAGTATTACCCAAGGCATAAGGTAAGCTGTAGTAGTAATAAAAATAGCTACACCTTCCGAAAGGTCTTCACCGAAATTAGATAGCGATTCACTAATTGGACTTAAAAACGTTTCATTTTCCTCTGTTCGTAGAGAAATAGTTAAAACATCCATGTTTATTCGCTGATATAACTTCGATTTTTGACCTTGGGCATATTCCAATTTTGTTTGGACATCTGATATCTCAGAGGATACTTTAATTAGTGATTCGATATTAATATTGGAATTTTGTTCAAGCTTTTTTAGTTTTTCCTGATATGTTTCCAACATCTCTAAGCGTTTTTCCGTATCTACTACAGAATCGGTAAGATCCTCTGCAGTCGTTGACTTCTGCCCCACCTCGCCCGACTCGGAAACTAACGATATATATTTTGGGATACCCTCTGGAACAACTCTCAGCATGATGCTACCAGAAGCATACCTACCTCCGTCTTGCGAGGAGTGCATAATTAAGCATGTATGCTCCGTATCGTTTATACACGACTCAATAACTGACTCAAAGGTTACAGGTAGTTTAGCTTTTTCTACTGTTACTGTAATGCTATGCGTGTAAGCTAAATACTTATTTTTACTCCGCTGCTTTTCTTGCATTGTGCTATAGAAATCTTCCGATTTCGAAGATGAAAGTGCAGCGTAATCGCTGCTACAGCCATATACAAGGAAGGTTAAAAATAGTACTAATATTTTTTTCATACTTGTTAATATCTCGATTTTATTCATAACGTCGCCATTTGCCCAGCCAGTTTGCTGACGTTGCAAGATGGTTTTGTTATGAGCCTTTTCTTGGACTATTGCAGGAGAATTGATACCCCATACAGCGGCCACTACCATACTCTATATTTATTTCGTAGCTCACGCCTTTTTCTTTACTCACTATGCCAACAAACTCAGTATTTTCGAAATCTATTTTAAATGAGCTGACAGATTTAGAAATTAATTCGCCATTTAAGAATACTGTGAATATAATATGTGACGCTGGGCGATCATTGTAGCTTTTCGGAACATAAATAGAAATCATGCTACAACTTTTACATAAATTAGACCTAAGTAGGTTGGAAAAGGCAAAGCCGCCTTCCGATATAGCCATACCCTTATACCACCCAATTTAATCCAATCGATCCGATTATAAAAACAAGCAAAATCCAACAACATCACACCCTTTACACGGTAAACGTTGGAAGGCGCCTCCGGCTTTTCCAACCTACGGGGTATTTTAATTCCGGCGTACGGTCGTATTGGGTAATGCCCTATTCAAATAATTCCAATATTTCAATGTTGGAGCAAGACATCCCAAGCAGGAGCTACCCGCGCACTACCGACAGCTTCGATCCGCGTGATAATAAAGTCATCCGCCAATGGAGAGACGTTATCGCCGTCGCTTCCCCCAACGGTAATGATTAGATTTTGAATCGCACCACCAGGTGGAATAAGCGCATCAGTGATGAAGAAGGTAGATACTTCAGTTGATCCCGCCGCGTTGCTGGGATCATCTAGCAAGCCAAGAACTTCGTCGTCGAGCCGTACCTCATGGGCTTGCCAACCTGCCCATGTCTCTACCCTTTCAGTGAATATCCGCAAGAAATGAGGCGGAGAAGCCAGTTCAAAGCGCACGGGCAACGTCATTCGTGTACCCAAAAACGGAATGTTATCACCGAATACGCCCGGTTGATTACCAAGATGAACGCGAAAATCGAAACCTTTATCCATTATTTATCTCCCACAATTTAGACTAAAAATATACACGCTGCTACAAACAATTGTTGAGCTTTGGTGACCCAGCTCGATTCGAGAGCAGATACTCGAACCCCAGATGATCTACCAATGCCGCAACGAGGGTGTAGAAAAATTAAATTTCTTTTTACACACTTAAAATTGATTGATTTTCGGACTCTAAATAGGTCCATTTTTTAAATCTGAGCCTTCTAATTACTTCAAAATTCATTTGAAGCCGCTCTGCGCACAATAAATTTTTGCATTTTTAATTTTTCTACAACCTGAACACCAACATCAGCCGCACATTTTTTGAATCGGCTGCATGTTTTTGTTAAGCGGCTATTCTGGCATTGGTAAGCAACTTTCGCACGCCATAAGTATTGACTGATCTTCACACGTAATATTACTTGTACCACCTGCTCGCACCTCCCACTCACATTTTTTTTTGTTTACATGTGCCTCTCCTGATACAAAGCAAGGCAAAAAGGAATAGTTATCGTGAATATCTTTAGCTGATACTTGTTTAGCATTATCAAAATAATATTGAGCCTCTTCTTTAGTGAGAGAAAAACCAGCACAAAACTCGCTAGATGCGCCATCATTACCAGCACCTACTATATTAGTTACCTTAATAACACTGCTTTTGGTATTCATGTCCGTACATGCTATCAGGGATACTGCAAGATAGAAGATAAGGAATGTCTTTACCATATTGCCGTACCTGCTTCACTAGGCATTTTGTAAGAAATTTCTGGATGTCGATAGATGTCTGCTTTCGTTATCGAAAACAACGTAAAAAGTTCGCCAATAAGCCACTGTAATGACTGATTTTGCAATGGACCAACACTTTCATATACTTTTGTTTTCTTGTCGTAGTTTCCAACTATTTCTATACCTATGGAATTTAATTATTTTTGTCGTGGTTCAAACTTGATACTAGGGCTATTCAAGAACATAGCCTGAGTCCACTTTATGAATTAAGTCATAATCATTGCACGCCATGCATTTATACCACTTCACTTTATTGCCCTCTAGGTGAAGTGAGCTATACCCAGAAAAGCCCATATGAGAAAAGTATTCAATTATTCTACGCCCTTGCTTAATTGCTATAAATCGACCAACTTCACCTGTGTAAGATTTATAGATACCAACTAAAATTCTTTCTAACTGAACGTTCCCATCTAGATCTACCTCTAAACTAAATACAAGTGATGAGTCTTGGATAAAACTATATTCTTTTGTATTTAGGTGTTTCTTTAAGAACTCTTTATTTAAAATGGAAACCGATTTCCAATCCTTGTTGATTTCGGCAAGAGGTATGCCAAGAATTTCATTTTCTAACGCTGTAAACTCTTTAGAAAGCCACCACGACTCTTGTGGCCCATGCTGATTCACGCTACTGCCTGAATCAGCACAGGCACTTAAGAAAATCGCTACAAACAAAATAGTGTAAAGCTTTTTACCAATCAACATGCCAATGCCTCCCTCCAGCCGCATTTGGTTCTCTGAGAACAGTGGCACCCAAGGCTTGTATTCTTGCCTCTATTGTATTGAGTTGCTGTGGAGTACTGATAGGCCAACTAATGTCTCGTGCGGTATTTGATAAGTGGTTCGAAACTAAAGCACCTCTGGTTCTTGCTCTGTTAATTATCGCCTCAAATTCATTAACAGTTTGTTGCAATGTGGCAGCTCTATTCGCAAGAAACCATCTATCCATCTCCAAAATATGTTGAGTTTGTCTATAGGTGCCAAGAAATTCTTGTCTATTTGTACGAATCCTTTGCGCCATTAGCTCAGCTTGACGCCTAGTTGTTCGAGCTCGACCTGTAATCCTAATGCCTGCCGTAGGAAACTCTCTTTGAATAGTTGCTATAAGCTGGTCAATATTTGCGGGCCGCACTTGGGCTCCAGTACTACTTGTCATTTTTTGTTCTCCTTAGTTTTAGCTATAACAGATAATTAGACAGAATTCCGTTTATACCCGGATGAGACTCTATCTCATCCATATTTTTTCTTTTTTAAATTCACTAAGCTACAAAGCTCAGCAGCACACCAATAGTTGACTTAAGCAGAGGAAAACAACCTGAAATCATAACTGAAGTATTTTGGCCATTTATGCACGCAACCGTCAAAAATATTTCCGTTTAAATCAATACATTACGATTTTTGAAGCGGTAAATTACAGAATCCGATTTCGTTTCTCGTTAGACCTGACTCTTGTCGAAATATCCAATGTCACTTACTAACCGTCTTAGCAAGTATTCTTAACCTTATAGACTACAGGCGTAAATGGGCTTTATCAAATAAACACAAAATATGGCGCGATTGCGCTCCACTGGGCGCCATAATCAATTGAAACGGGAATATTTTATATCTGTGTGTAGAGAGGGAAAGAGCTGCGCAACTACCAGCTTGAAGAAACTTTAAAGAATTACCTAGGTTCTGTCTAAGAAGTGGGTATTTTTACCGTCATATAAATCGGGTGCAATGTAATCTTTGATTATTTTAATAAAATTATTTTTATTCTCTAGCACATCACTATCGTCAAATTCTTCCGTAAATAAATGAGTTTGATCATAATCACTAAACTTTTTAGACAGAACCGTAGGCTGGAAAAGGCAAAGCCGCCTTCCGACATAGCCATACCCTTATGCCACCCAATTTAATCCAATCGATCCGATTATAAAAACAAGCAAAATCCAACAACATCACACCCTTTACACGGTAAACGTTGGAAGGCGCCTCCGGCTTTTCCAACCTACGGGGTATTTTAATTCCGGCGTACGGTCGTATTGGGTAATGCCCTATTCAAATAATTCCAATATTTCAATGTTGGAGCAAGACATCCCAAGCAGGAGCTACCCGCGCACTACCGACAGCTTCGATCCGCGTGATAATAAAGTCATCCGCCAATGGAGAGACGTTATCGCCGTCGCTTCCCCCAACGGTAATGATTAGATTTTGAATCGCACCACCAGGTGGAATAAGCGCATCAGTGATGAAGAAGGTAGATACTTCAGTTGATCCCGCCGCGTTGCTGGGATCATCTAGCAAGCCAAGAACTTCGTCGTCGAGCCGTACCTCATGGGCTTGCCAACCTGCCCATGTCTCTACCCTTTCAGTGAATATCCGCAAGAAATGAGGCGGAGAAGCCAGTTCAAAGCGCACGGGCAACGTCATTCGTGTACCCAAAAACGGAATGTTATCACCGAATACGCCCGGTTGATTACCAAGATGAACGCGAAAATCGAAACCTTTATCCATTATTTATCTCCCACAATTTAGACTAAAAATATACACGCTGCTACAAACAATTGTTGAGCTTTGGTGACCCAGCTCGATTCGAGAGCAGATACTCGAACCCCAGATGATCTACCAATGCCGCAACGAGGGTGTAGAAAAATTAAATTTCTTTTTACACACTTAAAATTGATTGATTTTCGGACTCTAAATAGGTCCATTTTTTAAATCTGAGCCTTCTAATTACTTCAAAATTCATTTGAAGCCGCTCTGCGCACAATAAATTTTTGCATTTTTAATTTTTCTACAACCTGAACACCAACATCAGCCGCACATTTTTTGAATCGGCTGCATGTTTTTGTTAAGCGGCTATTCTGGCATTGGTAAGCAACTTTCGCACGCCATAAGTATTGACTGATCTTCACACGTAATATTACTTGTACCACCTGCTCGCACCTCCCACTCACATTTTTTTTTGTTTACATGTGCCTCTCCTGATACAAAGCAAGGCAAAAAGGAATAGTTATCGTGAATATCTTTAGCTGATACTTGTTTAGCGTTATCAAAATAATATTGAGCCTCTTCTTTAGTGAGAGAAAAACCAGCACAAAACTCGCTAGATGCGCCATCATTACCAGCACCTACTATATTAGTTACCTTAATAACACTGCTTTTGGTATTCATGTCCGTACATGCTATCAGGGATACTGCAAGATAGAAGATAAGGAATGTCTTTACCATATTGCCGTACCTGCTTCACTAGGCATTTTGTAAGAAATTTCTGGATGTCGATAGATGTCTGCTTTCGTTATCGAAAACAACGTAAAAAGTTCGCCAATAAGCCACTGTAATGACTGATTTTGCAATGGACCAACACTTTCATATACTTTTGTTTTCTTGTCGTAGTTTCCAACTATTTCTATACCTATGGAATTTAATTATTTTTGTCGTGGTTCAAACTTGATACTAGGGCTATTCAAGAACATAGCCTGAGTCCACTTTATGAATTAAGTCATAATCATTGCACGCCATGCATTTATACCACTTCACTTTATTGCCCTCTAAGGGCGATCACATTATTATTCATCTGGTCTCTCCTTCTGAGTATTTAGCTTTAACAACTAAAATACTGGCTCATTTTCGAGCCCTTGAAAAGAGGGAGAGACCATCACATCAACCTACAGGGTATTTTAATTCCAGCATACGATCGTTACACCTGATTAGCGTATTTATTTCCGAAAACCATCCTTTTTTTCTTCCGCAACTAATAAAGCCCAGTTTGTAGCGCCCTTGTGCTTTTGTTTGCCTTTTTTTGAGACCCGAACTACTTTTTCTTTTTCATTACTTTTTATGTTATTGCTTTTCATCTTTATTGTCTTTGTTTGCAAGTTTAAATTTTTTTAACTCTCCTTCAGTTGGTATATAACTGTCTGGGTCAGTTTCGACTTGACGCTCAACTTCCTTATCCGATGTATTGCTAACATACACATGGTCAGTTTTACCCTTCATTTTTTTAATTTCTTCTTTGCTGCGACGTACTATTCTTTCTTTCATGAGACTACCCTCGCCGAAAATGTTCGTTTCTCATACATCTCTCGCTCCTTTTTATTTGCTCTTCGAGCAGAAATTATCCGAATTACTTCAACACCATCTTCATACACACGTTCTGTGTAGATCACAAAATATATGTTGAATTTAGCTCTTCCGATGGTCTGAAATCTGGTCTCCCCATAATTATTGCGCAAATCCCTAACCTCTTGCCGCATTGGATCGTCCCATAAATCGATCATATCAACGAAGTCTATTTTCCTTTCTCGCAATGTCTTCAATCTCTTGTTTTCATACCATTCAAATTCCAAGGTTTCTCCCATTTCAGTTCATGATTAACGCTAACAGTTTATTAGACGGAATTCCGTTTAAATCAATACATTACGATTTTTGAAGCGGTAAATTACAGAATCTGATTTCGTTTCTCGTTAGACCTGACTCTTGTCGAAATATCCAATGTCACTTACTAACCGTCTTAGCAAGTATTCTTAACCTTATAGACTACAGGCGTAAATGGGCTTTATCAAATAAACACAAAATATGGCGCGATTGCGCTCCATTGGGCGCAATAACTAGTTGAAACGAGAATATTTTATATCTATAGAGAGAAAGAGCTGAGCAACCATCAGCTTGAAGAAAGCTTAAAGAGTTACCTAGATTCTGTCTAAGAAGTGAGTATTTTTACCGTCATATAAATCGGGAGCAATGTAATCTTTGATTATTTTATTAGAATCATTTTTATTCTCTAGCACATCACTATAGCCAAATTCTTCCGTAAATAAATGAGTTTGATCATAATCACTAAACTTTTTAGACAGAACCGTAGGTTGGAAAAGGCAAAGCCGCCTTCCGACATAGCCATACCCTTATACCACCCAATTTAATTCAATCGATTCCATATAAAAACAAGAAAAATCCAATAATATCACAGCCTTTACACGGTAAATATTGGAAGGCGCCTCCGGCTTTTCCAACCTACAGGGTATTTTAATTTATTTCGGTGTATGGTCGTGAAAACATTTTTATTTTTTCCTTGGGTTGAATTTTATTGTTAGAAACATCTTAAAGTGCCACTTACTATTTTATTTTTTCCTTTTGAAATACCAAAAGCTACCATGGAACTTGAAATAAAACTGCCATTTTGAGAGGATTCTGTAACCTGCAAGCTACAACCCCAAATATCAACTACATGACCACTTTCCTTTTGATGTTTAGATTTGGAACAACTTGTAGCAACGGTGTTTATATTATCAGTGTCATAAGTGGTTGAAAAAACAGTTGCTAAGTGATTTACTAATAACATATCGTCATGTATTTTGGAAATAGATATCACGTTACAAAGAGGTTCATTTTTTAGTTTTATGTTTCCACTACTTAATAATAACTTAAATACTTCTTCCCCCGTTGGCGGAATAGGGTCTACAGCCATGGCGGAGCAGCCATAGGCCATTATTATTAAAAATACTATTTTTTTCATATGAATTTTCCATAATAAAATTCAACTATTGTTCCAGGCGTTTTATATGCGTTGGAGAATTTAGTTTTAAAGGTAGCCAACAAATCAGATACAACTTTTTTATTTGAATTGTTATAGTTCCAAACCTTTCCTTGAGATAATATTCCTATATGCTTTTTCGGGTTATTTCCCATAACCAATTTGGTTCCGATTTTGGTAACATTTGATTTTAAGGTTACGAAAACTAAACACTCGGTTACCGCTGCTGATTTATTCGCAAGCAACCCAGTTTCTGAGAATTGTTTAAATACATCGTCGCCCCTTATTGTGGCACCCTTCGCTGCTTTCTGCTTACTCAGTCCACGTGAAATTTTTACAAGTCGGACCAGCTAATTCATTCATAGCCCATCATATGAGATACGTGATGGGCGCAATGATTCTGAAAGGGGATTTTCCCAATGCTAAATAGGAAAAGACTACTAATATTCTTGTTTAGACTTCGCCCTAGATCTGTAGGTATTTTTGACATAAATCTTCCTTACTTAGTTGTCGATAAATGTAGTTTTTAATACCAAGCTAAGCGGTGCGTTTTTCAGCGTCCACTTGAATTTTTTGTTATAAAAAAAATTAAATATTTAAAAACAAATATAACTATAAGTGGGAAAATAAATACTGGAATAAACCAGCTAAACCATATAAAAGCTGCGTACTGAAAATTAAACTCACACGAATCCCGCTTTATACAAAACACATCCATAGGGTTATGGGTAAGTCCAGCATATAGGGCAAAGCTAGCAACGAAAACTGATATTATAAATAGCCCAAATACTATTTTTTTCATTTGCGGCAGCCTTTTAAAACCCAAGGTTGTTGATAGTATATTTTTCTAACGCGCGCCCCATAATTGTTAACTTTCTCCGCGCCCAAAAAATTATATATACTTGCGATCTTAGCAGTAGATGGATTTTTTATTCTAGACTGTATGCGTGACAGCAGGATAATACCAAAATCAATGTTATAATAGGGGCAATTTAGAAATTCTTTTGTTATACCAAGTTTTTTCCAGTAACTATAATATATATTCATTGGAAGTATGCTTTGACGCATAGGAAATCGTTTTTCAAGAAAGTCGGGGTATAATTTGTCATACCATCCGTGTGTTGTTTCCATGTACATTATGGCCATAGCGAGCCTTGGATCAACTCCGTGTTTTTGTGCCGACTGAATTATTAGACCACACCATTTTACAACCTCACTCTGACTATCTAATTCAATCAGAGGTTCGCTTGCCACCGCACCTGGATTATCATTAATTTCAAATATCGCCGGTGTATTATCGACTATACTTTTTTTCCGATCTGATTCATTATTTATAATTGGTATTGTTGATGTACCCATAAGTCTTCCCTATTTCTAACATCTTTATTAGACGGAATTCCGTCTATACCATCTCACCCATATTTTTTCTTTTTTAAATTCACTAAGCTACAAAGCTCAGCAGCACACCAATAATTGACTTAAGCCGGGGAAAACAGCTTGAAGTCATAACTGAAATATTTTGGCCATCTATGCACGCAACCGTCAAAAATATTTCCGTTTAAATCAATACATTACGGTTTTTGAAGCGGTAAATTACAGAGTCCGATTTCGTTTCTCATTAGACCTTACTCTTGTCAAAATATCCAACTTCACTTATAACTGTATATTCATAGCTAGGTTGCATTAATTGTTGGTGTCTTTCTCTCCATGCAATACAAAAAGGTACCAAATCTAGCGAAAACGGTAGGGCTATCCGGTTCCGGCATTATGGAGTGAGGTAACAGTGCATTAAACGGAATCGGTAAAAGCTGCCTTAGCAAGTATCCTTAACCTTACAGATTACAAGCTTAATGTAAATGAGCTTTATCAAGTCAATACAAAATATGGCGCGATTGCGCTCCACTGGGCGCCATAATCAATTGAAACGAGAATATTTTATATCTGTATGTAGAGAGGGAAAGAGCTGCGCAGCTACCAGCTTGAAGAAACTTTAAAGAATTACCTAGGTTGGAAAAGGCAAAGCCGCCTTCCGACATAGCCATGTTCACACCACCTAATTTAATTCAATCGACCCCATTATGAAAACAAATACAAATCCAAAATATCACAGCCTTTACATAGTAAACGTTGGAAGGCGCCTCCGGCTTTTCCAACCTACGGGGTGTTTTAATTTATTTCGGTGTACGGTCATAACGCCAAAAAAAGCGCGAGGAATCATACAAAATAATTATATGTTGAACCTTAGCTATATCGAATTAACATTGTGAGAAAGCGATATTCCCCTCGACATACTGGGGCCTGTTAATAAGGAAAACAGGGCCGCTCAATAGTAAACGCGCCCATTTGCGGGTGCCTATGGAAAATCAGCAAATGGCAAGGTAAAACCAAAATAAAACCAAGGTAACCCCCTGCCATTTGCCTCATATATTACGGTGCGTATACTCTTACCGAAATAACTTTGGTGATCGAAGAGAACCCATCGGAAGCCGAGAGTGTCATTTCGTAAAAATTATCCAAGTCACTGTCTTCCGGGGCCGATGTATTTGGCGCATTGGCAAATGTCACTTCTCCCGTATTTTGGTTTAAATCAAAATATAATTCGTCCGGCCCACTGACAATTGAGTAGGTTAAAAAGTTATTATCGCCATCGGTTGCATCCTCTGTTATATCAAGCGTTTCTCCCTGAGCGACTGAGTAACTGCCTTCGGCGGGTTCAATCCAGGAAGCACTTCTATTTTTTCCTGTCACGATTTCCACTTTGCCATCACCATCTAAATCGGCAGCATGTGCCAATCCGCCACTAAATGAACCACTGCCAACTTGGCGTTCAACGTATACGGGCTCTCCAGTGGTTACATTTTCATGCCAGTACATGGCATTGTATGCGTTACGCATGATGTCTATATCGCCGTCGCCATCCATATCGCCCGAACTTACAGAGGTAATCGATCTTGCTCCCGTTGCCAATACATTCGCTGAAAAGCTTGGGTTTGTCGCGCCATTGCTCTCATACCAAATCAATTCATCAAAAGCTGCAAGCAATATATCTAAGTCGCCATCACCATCAATATCAGCCACATGTATATCGGTTGGCTGGCTTCCATCATTACTAATGACATTTTGTACAAAACTGGGGTTGGCCGCACCATTATTCTCATACCAGGCAAACATAGAATCCCTATTTGAACAGGCCAGCACATCCATATCCCCATCCCCATCTATATCCGCAATCCGCAAGGCAGATGGGTAGTCCTGAGTAAGGCTGATAACGTTTTCCGTAAAGGTAGGAACGTCTGCCCCATTGTTCTCATACCAGGATATTTTATCGAACTCGGCACTTCTAGCGAGAATGTCCATGTCTCCATCGCCATCTATATCACCGATATTCACATCCCCGGCGTAAGGCCCTATTTCGTCAACTAGGTGCGATGTAAAGGTTGGTTCAACCGCCTCGCCATTGTTTTGAAACAATCGAATAAACCGATCCTGGGCAATGACAACATCAATATCACCGTCTCCTTCAATGTCGGCAGCAAAGATGGAACGGGCCTCAGAACCCGCAGGTAAGCTTCGGCTTGAAAAGCTTGGTGTTCCCGCCCCATTATTGATATACCAGCGATTACGGCTAGTAAAGCTATCCGTCACCATAGGGTTCAGATTGCCATCGCCATTCAAATCTGCGGTATAGACATCTGATACGTTCTCAAACCCACTGCCAATGGAATGAGAAATACCATTGCCAAGTGACCGACTCCATTCCGGTACGGTATTGGTCGCTTGAGTTGTCGCCCTAAAGGTATCCGCTACACCACCAACAGTAAGGTTTGCTTGGGTTGTTGTGCCCACGGATGAAGCCGACATCACACGTACTTGCACGCGAGTGCCATTGCTAAGGGTGGTTGATGTGGTGCGATAGGCGCCACCATTTATTCGGAATTGGCCGCCAGAAATACTAATGCTTGTCGCCGTATTAATCCCGCTAATGACTATTTCGTTAGAGTTAATCCAGGTACTCACCAAAACGGATTGATCGACAAACGTAAATGCATCTGGCGTGGTATCCGGCCCAGTGGTGGTGACATTAAAGGGACGGGAAACGCCTCCAATAGTTAAGGTTGCTGTACGCAGTGTTTCCATTGTTGCAGCAGACGTGAGCCTCACCCGCACTCTGTCCGATGGGTTAATGGTTCCCGCTGAACTTGTCAGCGCTCCACCATTAATTTGATAAAGCCCGCCAGAAACACTGATGCTTGCCGCCGTATTTATTCCGCTAATTGTCACTTCATTGGAATCGTAGGCCGTGCTTAAGGCGGCATTGGTTATTGGCGTAAATGAAAATGCGTTGGGTGTGGTATCGCGGTTAACGGTGGTGACCGAGAAAGTATCGGTTCTTCCGCCAATATTAAGCGTCGCATTCACTGTGGTTTGCGGTGTGGCCGATGAGGTGATGCGAACCTGTACACTTTGCCCGTTGCTTAGGGTTCCAGCACTGGAGGTCCATGCCCCGGAACCAATTCGGTATTCCCCTGCGGAGAGACTGATAGGCGCAGAAGAGTTAATGCCACTTACGGTAATGCTATTGGATGCGGTTAGTGTACTCAGTGCAATATTACTTGCATCGGTAAAGGTAAACGCATTGGGCGAGGTATCCGCATCCACGGTGGTCGCATTGAACGATGCATTCACCCCCCCCACAGTGAGTGTGGCGGTGGTGGTGGTTTCTGGCGCGGACGACGAGGCTACACGCACACGCACACGATCATTCGCATTGATTGTTCCTGGTACGGAGGTATATGTACCTCCATTAATTTGGTATACGCCTCCCGTAATACTGATACCCGCAGGTGCGTTAATGCCTGTTACGGTAATTTCATTGGACTGAATTTGTGTACTCAGTGCCACGTTGGTTGCCGGTGTAAATGAAAACGCATTCGGGGTGGTATCGGCATTGACGGTGGTTACCGAAAAAGTATCCGCTTGGTTGCCAATAGTTAAGGTTGTATTGGTGGTCACTTCCGGTATTGCCGAAGAGGTGTGTCTCACCTGTACGTTTTGGCCATTTGCAACTGTACTCGGTGCCGTTCTCCACGCACCTGTGCCAATACGGTATTCACCATTGCTGACGCGAATAGAGGCATTGCTATTAATGCCGGCAACCGTAATCGCATTGGATTCCACCTGTGTACTGAGTGCGATATTGGTTCTATCGGTAAAACTAAACGGACTTGGGTTGGTATCTTCCGCTAGGGTAGTAGCCGAAAAAGTATCGCTCGCGCTGCCAATATTTAATGTGGCATTGACCGCTGTTGCAAAAGCGCTTGAGGATGTGACTCGAATACGAACTGAATCGCCGCTGTTTACGGTGCCCGGTGTACTGGTAAAGGCGGCAGCATTAATACTGTAACTGCCATTCGTAACGCTAATGGATGCACCTGTATTTATTCCGCTAACCGCAATGCTGGCGGAGGTAATAGCCGTTGAACGGGCTACGTTGGTTTGATCAATAAACGCGAAGCTATCGGGTGAGGTGTCTGCATCCACTGTGGTAACGGAGAACGTATCGCTAATACCGCCAATGGTTAGTTGGGCATGGCTTGTCACTTCTGGTGCTGCGGAAGAGGTGAGCCTCACTTGCACAGTATTGTTATTCGAAACGGAACCTGTAGCAGAGGTCCATGCTCCGCTCCCAATACGGTATTCGCCCCCTGTAATACTGATTGCGGCCCCGGTATTAATACCTCCAACCGTAATGCTGTTGGATACCACTTGGGTACTTAGCGCTCTATTCGTTTGGTCCGTAAAGGTGAAGCTATTTGGTGTGGTATCCGCCGCGAGTGTGGTCACTTGGAAATTATCTGCAACCGTGCCTACGGTTAATACCGCTTGGGCCGCTGTCGAGAATTCGTTGGCGGAGGTAACGCGAACAACAACGGTATCGCCGTTATTAATACTGCCACCGGCGGCAGTAAATGCACCGCTATTGATACGGTATTGGCCGCCGCTAATACTGATTGCCGTTGACGTATTAATTCCACTAATACTTATCGCCCCGGAGGTGATCGCGGTATTAAGAGCCACATTGGTTTGGTCGGTAAAACTAAATGCGTCCGGTAGCGTATCGGCCAGGAGTGTTCTTACTGTGAAGTCTTCCGTAATGCCCGCTATATCTAAGGTTGCGGTCACAGGGGTATTAAATGAAGCGGAGGATGTAACGCGCACTTGAACATTTTGGTTATTGGTAATGGTGCCATCAACCGCAGTAAAGGGCGCCCCAGCAATTGAATATTCCCCGCCGGTAATTCGAATATCCACTGGGCTATTTAGGCCAGTAATCACTTCTGTATTTGACAGTATTACATTAGATAGAGCCACTCCGGTTTGAGCCGTAAAGCTAAAGGCATTGGGTGGCGTGGCTGCCACGGTTGTCACGCTGAAGGTATCGCTTATATCACCAATTGTCAGTTCGGCGTTGGTGGTGGTAGAGACGCTCGCGGATGAGGCTAAACGTATCACAACCGAATCACCGTTGTTGACCGTACCTAACGCAGAGGTAAAAGCCGCACTGTTAATACGATATTGGCCACCCGTAATACTTATGCTCGCAGCCGAGTTAATACCGGCGACAGCAATCGGCGCGGAGGTTATTTGTATACCTAGAGCCACATCGGCCTGGTCCACAAAAGAAAAGGCCGTGGGCGACGTATCTTCTAAGAGGGTTCTGGCGGTGAAGTCGTCGGTTATACCGGCGATATTCAAGGTGGCAGTCACTAACGTATTAAAAGACGCAGAAGATGTGGTTCGCACACGCACACTTTGGTTATTGGTAATGGTGCCATCGGCAGCGGTGAAAGGCGCGCCGTCGATAGAGTATTCACCCCCGCTAATTCGAATATCGACCGGACTATTTAACCCGGTAATGGTTTGGCTATTGGACGTTACCAGCGTAGACAAGGCCAGGTTAGTTTGGTCTGTAAAAGCAAACGCATTGGGCGCTGTGGCCGCTTCGGTTGTTATGCTAAAAGTATCGGTAACATCGCCAATGGTCAGTTCCACGTTGGTCGCCGTGGAAACACTTGACGAAGATGTCGCACGTACTACAACCGTATCACTGTTATTTACTGTTCCCGCTAAAGAAGTGAAAGCAGTGCTGTTAATTCTGTACTCGCCGCCGGTGATACTAATATTGGCCGCCGAATTAATGCCCACCACCACTATAGCTGCGGAAGTAATTTGTGTACTTAAGGCCACATCGGTTTGATCCACAAAAGAAAACGCTGTGGGTGATGTATCTTCTAGTAGGGTTCTTGCGGTGAAGTCGTCGGTTACACCGGCAATATTCAAGGTGGCAGTCACAGGAGTATTGAATGAAGCGGAGGATGTGACTCGTATACGAACATTTTGGTTATTGGTAATGGTGCCATCGGCAGCGGTGAAAGGCCCACTGCCAATAGAATATTCACCGTTGGTTACTCGAATATCAACGGGACTGTTTAAGCCGGTAATGGTTTGACTGTTAGAGACAACGGCGCTGGACCGTGCAAGGTTATCTTGGTCGATAAACGCAAACGCATTGGGCGCTGTCGCCGCTTCGGTTGTAACGCTAAAGGTATCGCTTACATCACCAATGGTCAGCTCGGCACTGGTCGCGGTAGAGACACTTGCCGAAGAGGTCACTCTCACAACAATAGAATCCCCATTATTTACCGAGCCTGCGGCTGAGGTAAATGCGCTGCTATTCACGCTGTATTCTCCGCCGCTAATAGAAATACCCGCAGACGAATTTATGCCCGCCACCACAATAGGCGCAGAAATAATGTGAGCCCCTAAGGCCATATCGGTTTGATCCACAAAAGAAAACGCCGCCGGTGAGGTATCTTCCAATAGGGTTCTTACCGTAAAGTCATCGGTCACTCCGGCAATATTCAATGTGGCTGTCGCCAGGGTATTAAACAAGGCCGACGAGGTCACTCTTACGCGCACATTTTGGTTATTGTTAATGGTGCCCGGTACACCACTAAATGGTGCGCCATCAATAGAATATTCACCACCGGAAATATTAATATCCACGCCGCTATTTAAGCCGCTAATGGTTTGACTATTTGAAATAATCTGCGCTGAACGTGCAATACCTGTTTGATCGATAAATGCGAAAGAGTCTGGCGGTGTGGCGCCTTCAGTACTGACACTAAAGGTATCGTCAATTCCACCAATAATGAGTGTGGTTCCAACCGTTGTTGCAACACCAGGGGAAGACGTCACCCTCACCGTGACTGTATCACCATTATTGATACTGCCCACAGCAGACGTAAATGACGCGCTGTTAATACTGTACTCACCGCCCGTTATGCTAATGGACGCGGCGGTATTCATTCCTTCAACGGTAATGGCCGTTGATGTGATTAGTGTATTTAATTCAACATTGGTTTGGTCGGTAAAACTAAATGCGTCTGGCGTTGTATCCGCCAATAATGTGCGAACGGTAAAGTCATCGGTTATACCGCCAATATCCAAAGTAGCGGTAACTTGTGTATCAAAAGAGGCAGACGATGTAATACGCACTCGAACATTTTGGTTATTGGTAATGGTGCTATCTGCGGCGGTAAACGCTGCACCATCGATGGAGTACTCCCCCCCGGTTACTCGAATATCCGCCGCGCTATTTAACCCGGTAATGGTTTCACTATTCGAAACAATGACGCTGGCAAGTGCCGCATCGGTTTGATCCGTAAACGTAAAGACATCCGGCAGTGCGGCACCCAATGTGGTCACACTAAAATTATCACTGACATCGCCGATGGTAAGAGTCGCACTGGTTGTGGTTGATACACTGGACGATGAAGTAACCTGTACCTCAACAGAATCGCCAACATTTATCGCACTGTCAGCAGCGGTAAACGCACCACCGTTTACGCGGTATTCACCATTAGAAATGCGAATAGGCGTGCTGGTATTAATTCCCGCAACAATAATTGCCGACGAGCGAATGGAAGCACTTAACGCAACACCCGTTTGGTCCGTAAAAGTAAAGCCGTCTGGCGTGGTATCCGCCAATAGGGTTTTCACCGAAAAGTCATCGGTAACGCCGGCAATATCCAACGTTGCTATAAGCGTTGTATCGAAAGAGGCCGATGACATCAGCCTAACTTGAACGCTCTGATTATTCGTGATGGTTCCATCAGCCGAGGTATATGAGCCACCATCAATGGCGTATTCACCGCCGCTAATGCGAATATCAACAGGGCTATTTAAACCCGTAATCACCTGGCTATTTGAAACCACTTGCGTCGATAGAGCCACATCAGTTTGATCAGTAAAACTAAATGCATTCGGCAACCTAGCCGCTTCGGTTATCACGCTGAAGGTATCGTTCACATCGCCAATAGTCAGTTCAGCACTTGTGCTTGTGGACACACTCGCCGAGGAGGTTAGGCGTACAGCAACCGAATCGCCACTGTTGACCGTTCCCGCTACTGAGGTGAAGCCTGAGCCGTTAATACTGTACTCACCACCATTATCACTGCTAACCCCAATATTGGTCGCGGTATTTATACCCGCCACCACAATCGGTGCAGAGGTTATTTGGCTACTCAGCGCCACATCCGTTTGGTCCACAAAGGTGAACGCCGACGGCGTTGTATCTGCCAATAAGGTTGTCACCGTAAAGCTATCAGAAATACCGCCAATAATAATGGTAGCGGTAACAGCCGTATTAAACGTGGCCGAAGAGGTCACCCGAATTTGCACACCTTGGTTATTGCCAATGGTGCCCTGTGCCGATGTATAAGGCGCACCATCTAATGAGTATTCACCATTGCTAATACGTATTGAGGTACCACTATTTAAACCTGTTATTACTTGCGTATTGGAAGTGATTACCGAACTCAATGCCACGCTGGCTTGGTCTAAAAACGCAAACGCATCTGGCAAAGTGGCACCAACCGTACTCACATTAAATGTATCACTGCGAGTACCAATAGTGAGTGTTGCACTGACGGTATCCTCCACAACATCGGAAGACATCAGCCGGACAACAACCGTATCGCTATTATTTACTGTGCCATTTACCGCCGTAAAAGCTTGAGCGTTAATACTGTATTCGCCACCAACAATATGGATATCCGCTGACGTATTTAACCCGGCAACGGTAATACTATTTGAGCTAATTAAGGTACGAGTTTCCACTCCGCTTTGGCTGACCAAATCAAATATATCGGGCGTGGTATCCGCCGCAAGCGTTGTGACAGAAAAAGTATCGTTGATCGTAGCTAATGACAAAACAACATCGGTCGTCGATGCGGGTAAAGCCGAAGAAGTCGTGCGCACTCGGATGCTATCGCCATTGTTTGCCATGCCCGCAACCGTTGTCCAGGCACCGTCGTTAATACTGTATTCACCACCTGCTGCACGAATAGAAACAGGTACATTCACACCTGAAAGCACCACTGGATTAGAAACCGTCGGCAGGCCCAACCCAACATCCGCCTGATCGACAAAAAGTATGGCATCGGGAATACTATCCAGAGTCAGCGTTGTCGAACTAAACGTATCGCTAATACCGGCAATACTCAACGTTGTATTCGTATTACGGCTGAAAGTATTGGCAGTGGTATGCCTTAGCTGAACGGCTTGATTGTTTTCAATGGTTCCCGGCTCGTCGGTAAACTCACCGCCATCAATCGCGTACTCACCACCTGAAACACTGATACTTGCCGGGCTATTTAGGCCGGCAATCGTTTGGCTGTTAGAGGTAACTTGGGTATTCACCGCCGCATCAAAAATATCGATAAAAGTAAATGCATCCGGTAAAGAGGCACCTATCGTGCTAACACTAAAAATATCACTTACGCCACCAATAACCAATGTGGCTTGTAGAGTGACAGCCGTTGACGCAGAGGCCGTCATTTGAACCTCGACAATATCCCCGCTAGAAACCCTTCCCGCCACTGAAGTAAATGCACCGTCATTCACTCGATACTCTGCACCAGGCCCCGATATTTCTATGGGAACCGAAGTATTAATACCGTTAACATTAATAGTATTTGAAAGGTGTAGGCTATTTAATTCAGCTTCCGTTACATCGGTAAAACTAAACGAATCCGGGGTAACATCTGCCGCTAATGTTGTTGTTCGATAAGTCGCATTAAAGTCGCCCACCGTAACCGTTGCATAAGTGGAAGTTTCTGGTGTCCAAGCACTGGTTTGACGCAACTGAAGTGATTGCCCAGGTAAAATAACCGAAGCATCGTTGGTATACTCACCGTTATCAATAGCATACTCGCCGCCACTAATACTCACCATAACGGGCGTATTAATCCCTTCAATAATCACACTATTGGAAATACTTTCAGTTAACAGTGCGAGGTCTGCATTAGGCGCAAACGAAAAAGGCGTTGGGCTAATATCTGCTGGCTCAGTAGTCACACGCATATCATCGCTGACACCACCAATGCTAACCGTCGCCGTTGTCGTAGCGCTTGGGCTATCCGCCGCCGTCACACGTAATTGAATCGTTTGGTTTGCGCCTACCGTACCGGCTTCGTTAGTAAAGGTTCCACCGTCAATTGAATATTCACCGCCAATAATGGTAATTGGCGTATCCTCGGTAATTCCCTGTAGCGAAATAATATTTGATAGCACAGCCGCATTTAACTCTGCCCCCTCAACATCATAAAATTCAAATTCTTCTGGCGTATTGCTTGCCGGTTCAGTGACCACTTCAAATGTTTCTGTTACCCCACCCAAGGTAATTTCTGCCGTGGTCGTCACCTCAGATTCGGGAGAACTTAATACTTGAACAACAATTTCTTGCCCAGCTTCAACCGTACTGGCTCCGCTTTGGAAAGGGCCGCCGTCGATAGAATAAAAACCGCCTTCAATATCGATAGGCGTAGAAATATCAATGCCTGTCACAACAATAGGCTCAAATGTAACAAGCGCATTGGGTTCCGCATTCGTAGTAGGTGCAACAACAACAGCATCGGGCACCACATCCGGGGTAGGCATATCATCAGTACCGCCTACGGCGCGGAATAAATCCAGTAGAGGTTTCCCTTCAACACGAGTATCGCTTGTATTGGTTCGCGCATCACCCACCGACGGACTCAACGCAACCGACGTACTCACCAATTGTGTATGAATTTCTTCCACCGTTAATTCAGGGTTCGCTGCCCACAAAACTGCGGCACTACCCGCAACTAATGGAGTCGCGTAACTGGTCCCGTCTTTTTCAACATAATTTTCAAATGCACTGGCAGTATAAATACCTTCACCCGGAGCAAAAATATCCACATAAAGCGTATTCGAACAGAGTTGATCACCTTCCCACTGAGCAAGGTTATTATTAATATCCGTCGCCCCGACAACCAGCAAACCCTTTTGAAGATCCGCACCATTACCACACTCACTGACAGAGTTGTATTTCGCGGGGTAAATATTGTCAATCTGACAGTTATTCGCCGATGCCGCATTGCCCGCTGCGGCAACCACTAGGCGACCACTATCAATCGCATTACAAATTGCATCACGCACTTGGAAATTAGGGTCAATACCCGTAGACGCACTGATATTAATAACCTTGACACTTTCCTCACTAATAGCCGCGTTAATTAATTCGCTAAGCTTGTATTGGCTACCACCCTGCCCAAGAAAACTGTAAGGATGAAGCTGAGTATTCCAAGCCACACCAATCACATTGGTACCATCGCCACTTCTTGCCCCAATTAAACTGGCAACGCCAGTCCCATGGTCAATAATATCTTCATTAAAAACACTACCATCACAATCCAATTCCTGGTGATTACAGTCCACACCAAAATCGATAATCGCAACGGATTGCTGTTCATCCCCCCCGCCCACTAACGCCCAAGCTTCCGGCGCACGAATACGGTCTAAATACCACTGGCACTCCTGTCCATCACACAACGCAGGTTCGCTGCCGGGCAAATCCAATACTTGGGCATTGGGTGAAGCATTAACAATTTCACCTTTCGCCTCTAAAATATCAATTGCAGAATACACACCCTCAGCCGTTTCATTACCGTCTAGTTCAACTAAGAATTGACGAAGGCTGGGAATACAACCCACAACTCTACCATCCACATCCGCCACTAAAGCGTTAATACCCCTTAAGCTAGGCGAAACACCCTCGGCAACAGTAACCATAAGTTCGTCGGCAAAAATATTAGCCTGAGTGATATTATCAAATACCGCCATTTCTGGATTTGAAGGACGCGCCCTAGCAGGACAACCACTTATCCAAAAACTACCAATACCCGATTCAACCTGCTCGCCTTCTTTGTCCGCCCGAACACGATAATATTTTTCCGCAGAATGAATACTACTCAAATTCAAAACCGTGGAATAAATTCGATCACCTCGGCTCGCATCACCATGAACACCTTCATCCATTAACTCAGCAATATGGCTATTCACCAGATTACCGCTTTCATCCACTTCATCAAGCACAAGGCTTTCGGGGTAAAAAGTGCCACTCACAATAGAAATAAACTGCACGGGTGCAGCCAACGCTGAAGGAGGCAAGACAATAGGGTTCGAAGAAGGCGCACCTAAGGTTAACGTAAGCTTAGCCGACTCACCTCCTGACGATGAAGACGATGAAGACGAAGTGGAGGAAGAAGAGGATGAAGACGAAGAAGGTTCTGGATTAGAAGAAGAACCCCCGCCACCACATGCCGCTAAAACAAATGAGAATAAGATGACAGATAAGGTAGATGTAACGGACTGCGCGATGCGTTCCATACAAAAAAACTCCATTAGGGTAGGGATAACATATTGAAAAGCCAAAGATGCGATCTTTGTGGCCGACCCTCAATATGTGGGTTTCTTTTATTCAGCCGCTTTGTATCAGACATGAGGCTCTCATACCATGGGTATTATGTAAAAATACCAATAAGCTCTCAAATTTTTATTTTTACCTCACCATTTATCCTATTGACAAACGGCGAGCATAAGCATAAAAACCAAAAACTAATACTTATTTATTAAAAACGTATTTTCGGTATAAACAATAAAAATTGAGGAATAGGAAAGAAAAGTCATGCAGGCTTAATACAATATTTCACAGATTTTTTACTTTAAAACCTATATATATTTATTCAATATGGATTATTAAACTGGGGTTGATACAGTGATTATTTTTGAATCGTTTTATCGATACTGTTTTATAGGCATTGTTTTATCGACACGGTTTTATCCGAGCCATTTTAGCAAAATGGCCTTTATCAAAACAAAAACAAGGGGTATTTTCACGCTTGCTTTACATGACTAACGTATACGCAAACCATTTGAATTAAGCTAACCGTTGAACCGGCTTCCATTATTTCACCCCTTGTTTCACTCCTTATTACAGCCTTTTTTCTTTTCGATACAAACAGTGCAAACACTCCCTTTTCACACTGGGCGTTATTTCTTTCCTTAAAGGGTCAACCCATCACCTTTAGATTACCAATAGCATCGTACTTTTTATAGGTAGGGTGTTATTGGCTGCCAGTCAAATTTATTTTAAATATTATCAGGGAAATAGTGTGACATACTACGATGGGAATTTTTTGGATCGGCTTTGGTAAATACTACAACATGTTGCAGTGGCGACCACTGCGGCTCTCCCCCTGTATGAAATGCTTTCCATTTATCTCCCGTTTGGTAGCAAGTCATTTGCTGTGCAAAATACGCGGACACGCCGATAGCACAGCTACCACAACCGTCACTACGGTGGATACAACTGTGTAAGCGTTTTCATTTTTTGCAAGAACTCTAAACCAAGACTGCGAAATGTAAGTGACAACATCGTTAACAAGTTATCATGAGTGTCCTATTAATTTTTTACTTTAGGGCGTACTCTGCTAATAAATGAACAACAAATTCTCCTTTCTTGGGAAACCCCTTTACTGATACTGGAAATGCCATATTTTCACTTTTGTTTTTGGCCATAAGTCTTGATCCAGGTACAACTTATAAACTGTTGTTGGATTGAGAGAAATAAGTTATAAGAGTGTCCTATTAATTTGTCTAAACCTGCTATAAAATATCACCGCTGTCCCGTTAACGTTCATAGTAGAGTGAGCTGACATAGGGATTAAAAACCTTCGATCTCTCAATGCCCTTGTATTTCAGCTTACAAAAGCTCTTCGAGAGAAATGCCTATATCCTGCTCTATTCTTTTATATTGGGATTTTATTTCAGAATAAATTTAACAATCTCAGCTTAGCGACATTTTTTCCGTTTCGCTCCGTTGCACTACAAAAATACACCAACTGCGGGTGTTAAGCTTATACTTGTTACTATCAAAAAATCAGGGGATTATATGATTACGTTAGAAGATATTATCATAGCGAGAGGCGATTTAGAAAAAATATATCATTCCGATATTACTTTGACTTTATGGAGAGCAATTAATAAATCAGAGAAGAGTAAGAAAAATCCACTTTATCCTGATTTAAAAGAGAGAGCTTTGCCAAATGGCAGAATCAGGTTGGCTGATGTTTCTACATATATAAAGAATGGTGTGCAATATGTTAAATCTGAAGAAAGCAGGGGAGCATCGCTTTCTGACAAAGATGGTTTATTTGGTCACAAAAATTGGGACTATGTCGTCATTCCAGCGGGTACGCTTATCCCGAAAGAACTCATCATTACAAAAGATCATTTCATTCCTAATAAAAGGAGCTGGCATTACTCAATCTCCCCAAATTTCGATATGCCAGTTAATAAATTCCTTAGAGCATTAGATCAATTAGCTTTCAATGCAAAGATCAAAACAAAGGTAACGTCCAATGTCAAATATTGATATACGCTCTATATCTATTTGCATCCAGGCATTAGAGGATGCCATTCGATATTATGAATTACTAGCGCAGTCAGAAACCACGGATAGCGATGATTACGAAGAGTGTAAGTACATGTACGAAGTCGAGCTAAGCAGGCTGTGTGAAATATACTCTAAAGAAGAGGCGAAAGGGAAAGTGTCGATTTCACTAAAAACGCTTTTGAAAAATACATAGAAATCATGGCTTAAAAAATTGCGCTATTTGACGCAGTGACCTTCGCTCTTTTTTGTCGAATCACTGCACTCATTGTTGCACAAAAATCCACTGCGTAAATAAGCAAGATGTGACAAGCGAGGCTTGTCACATCTTGCAAAGTGAAAGCCCCTGTCGGGTAAGAACTAGCCATTTATCAGTATCGAGTCTTAGGCACTGCACGGAGATTAAGGATTGTAAACACTTTCCTACAAGCTTTATTTCCATCTAATGTTACTTCCCAAACTCCCATAGTAAAAACCCGTACTTTCTAACCCAATACCCATCGTAAAATACTGAGTGAACCACAACGCTAATTCGGTCAGTTGAAACTTCTAACAGACACTCTACAATCCCCTCCTTTCATTTCCTCCCACTCAACATGAACACTTTTTATCCAGATATCGCATCGCTGGAGGCGTTCACCTTATCCCTAGATTGCCTCGAAAGTATGTCTTGCCGACATTGTCAAAAACAAGGACAGTTCGTCTCCCATGGCTTTGTTTACACATACCGCTCTTCTTTCGAAAAAAAACCTGTCGGTAAACGGGTATTTTGCTCAAAATGTCATTTTATTTGGCCAGCGGGATTTGTTGTATTATTTAACCTTGAATGTCAACAAAGATATCAAGAGTCGAATCACCTATTCAGCAACAATACACTCACTTAATGACGATGATCTGGAACGTTATATCATCAAAGAATTAGAGGCGGTTAGGCTCGGCATTAATACGTTTGACCCAGGCGCTATCGAACTTATCTTACAATCAGCCCAAGGGAATTTACGGTTGTGCCGAAATCTCTGTTATGGCAGTTTGATCGAAGCCTGTAGAGAAACAAAAAGGATTGTCACCCTCAGCCATGTGAACGGTATTTTAGTTCAACCCCATTGGCGTTCTCACGAAGAGCTGATCAAAGCACAAACCGCTTAATCCAACCATTATTTTTAGATTGCCAATAGCATCGTACTTTTTATAGGTAGGGTGTTATTGGTCGCCAGCCAAATTTATCGTAAACACGATTATCTAAAAAAACAGGGTGCCATTTTACGATGGGAATTTTTTGGATCGATTTTGGTAAAGACTACGATGGGAAAATAATAATTAGAAAAAAGTTTACGATAAGAGTATGGGAAATTGGCGGTAAAACTTCATTATTCTACGACCAATAATGTGGGAAAAACTACGATGGTAAATTTGCGCTCTACACCAAGGTTGGGTCATAGACCCGGCCATTCATATGAATCAGCCCGGTTCGGTCCAGGTGTTCGTGGCCAGTATACCCCCGGCTGGTGCCTATGCCTATTTCGGAGAGTAGGGCTTCGGTTTCGGCTTGGGTGAGTTCTCTAACATGGCTGTCTCGTTAGTTTCGTAGACACAACATATAGAAAAAAGCGAATGTAAGACACCCTATGTTGTGATTTTAACAAGGGTGTCTTAATTAGCTCAAGTTATCATGAGTGTCCTATTAATTTTACTATTAATTTTTTAGAGATTAAAAACCTTCGATCTCTTAATGTCCTTGTATTTCAGCTTACAAAAGTTCTTCGAGGGAAATGCCTATATCCTGCTCTATTCTTTTATATTGGGATTTTATTTCAGAATAAAATTGACTAATATCGACTAAGTGCTCTTCGTATTCAGTTCTATTTTTTAAAGTTTCGCTATTCAACAGTTGTTCATTGTAACGAACAGCATCTCTTAAAGCCTGTACAAGTAATGGCGCAGCAGCATTGGATATTTCTATCATTTAGCCTCCTTAATAGCAATTTTTGCCAGTTGACCAAGTAGTTCTTTGAATTTTGCTAACGGCATATCGAAAGCAGGCGCGATTGTATAATGTGTAGCTTGGAACGTTTCATTAAATGAGTCCTGCACAATCGCAAGACCATGAGGTAGTGCTGTGCCAGCAGGTATTTTGTAATGAACTCAATCTTTCCCTTTAGGGACATCTGGTTTATCAAATGTTGAAATACCACGAGGCCAGTATTTAACTTTTACCCATCCATTTTCAATCGTAATATCCGGTTTTCTTGCACGCCCATTTAACATTTTAAACGGCTTTTCAATCAAATTAAAGAGCCCCACATTTTTCTTTATACTTAATCCTCTCCATAGATTAACTGGCACCACACCATCGTAGTATCTTTCCAGTTCTCCTAAAGCAATAAATACCTCTTTTAATTCTGTGTTCATAATCCCTTCCCTTTATGTAAATTTTATTTAACTGCCAATCATCTATTAACTTAATACCAATACGTATTTATTATTTTCACGTTCTCTTTACATAATATCCCAACAAATGAGACTCCATGCCACCCCGAACGGATGATCTTTTAAGTAGGTTGAAATATGGATAAAATTGTTCATCAATAACTACTTAGATACCTCCATCAAAGCTTCCACATTCTCAGGTAATTTTTCAGTTGAAAATAACACCAGTTTTTGTCCTGCTCTCGTCATGGCCACATAGAGCTTGCGGGTTGTTTCCTGTTGAACCACCACTTTCTCCTCATTACTTAAATCGAGATTATTTGCCTTATCCAATAAATCGCCAATACCCAGCACAAAGATAGTACCCGCTTCCATTCCAGTACAACTGTTTATGCTCATTAGCCGTATTTTGTCACCAAGATTCTGCGCCAAATCGTTTCTATCATTACAATTGACCACCGAGCCTTTGCCCAATGCTACCTCAACAATAGATTTCAGGCTCCAAGGGTTTACGGCCTCGCTACAGAGTACAATAATCTGTTGGAGTGGCACTTTAGAATTAACAATACAATCCGTTATTTCATTTAGAAACCGTTTTTGTTCATCCTGAAAATTTGCGCTATATATTATTTGTGGCCGACTACCATGCTCCATTTTATCCAAATCCGGTTGGATAAAATCTTCTGTATTTTCATCCAAATGCTCTAGTAATGCATTGGCTGCTGACATAATTTCATAGGTGGTGCGATAGGAATAATTTAATTTTTTTGTTCTCCCTCGTACATTCAGGCCAATACTTTTCCAACTTAGGCGAGTTTTCAAAAAACCCTGGTTTGGATCAGCACACAAAAATAACTGGCCATTGTCCTTAATAGACTTTTTCACTAGCTCCAACCAGGAAGGAAAGAAGAACTGTGTTTCATCAATTAAAATATGATCGTAACGATCAAATTTCACCCCGCCATCAGACAAACATAGGTTGCGAATATACAAACTGGGCAAATAGCCATTATTCGGCGAAGACATAAGCTCTACTGTTAACTCATAAAGCTGCCAAATATAATTTCTCTGTGACTTAGATAATGCAAAACCTCTCCCCTGTCGATCATAATCCAAATAACAGTCTTTGTTTTCAATTAAAAACTCATTAATATATTCCAGTTCAGACCAGATTTGATGATCAGATAAAGTGAGTTCCCTATATGCTTCGTTGTTATCTGTCAGTATTTTTTCTATAAAAGGCTTCTTCTGGCTATCTGTCATTAGTGCCGTTAAATTCCACGAAGCTTTTCTTTGCTGAGCGTACGCATAAGCGTGAAAGGTATCTATTGTAAGGTTGCTAGGCTGCCCAGCCAGATATTTTTTAAATTTGTATTTAATATCTGCAACAATGGGTTTATTGTGAATAAGCAATAGCGTTTCCCTATCAGGGTATTTTTTACAATATAGAATAGCCCGATTAATCAATATTAAGGTCTTACCACATCCGGCAACCCCATTGATTAAACGAACAGAAAACCCATCATCCAGATCAAAGGATTGAGTATCACCCCAGATATCATATTTAGTTGCCAGCTCCTGGTCGTAATCCAAAAAGAACGACTGTAATTTAGCGCTATTATCTCGCACATTGGCATTTCGTACATTGGCATCTCGCCGGGTTGTACACAAAGTATTGACCACAGATTCAGAAACAAAGTATTTTTTTAACCAACAATGAACCTCTTCCTCTACCTCCAATAAAGCATCCGAAATATAATTTTCCCCTTGACTATAAAATTCGGCTTGCTCAACAATGCTTACTCGGGTCAAAGAAACATCTTTCTTATTAAAGAGTGATTCTCCAACCTCACATACTGCCAAAAGAGTTAACTCAGGATACCCCTGTTCAACCAATACGCCATTAAACGTCAAAAACTTATCAAGTTCTTGCTCGGTGGGTAACGTCTTATAAAGACCTACAAGCAACCACGATTGATTTGGCCCCTCTACCACAATATGGGAGACTTTAGAGTCATCCAAGACGGGGGTTCGAATAAAGTAATCATCACTCAGTTTTTCAAATACCTTTTTAAACTTTCGTCTAACGGCATTATCCAAATTGTTCAAATCATACATTAAATGCGCCAAATTAAATTCCTTATATCGTAACCGTATGAGCGGCATTCACCAATGAGCGATAAGCGTCAATATGCGATTGTAACGCTTCGTTGCGAATATCAATATTAACATCCTCCAACAATTCTGGACCAATTAATATCAACTTTACCTTAGACCGAGTGATGGCAACATTAAGCCTTTCTGGCTGAAAAAAGAAATTGGCTACCGCCTGAATAAACTGCTTATCAGTCGAGCATAAAGAGATAATAATCATTTCTCTTTCCTGACCCTGCATACGCTCTACAGTATCAGTTACCACTTCTTGTGCGGTAAATATACCCAACCTTTTAGCTAACAGGTTTTTAATGGTTTTAGCATGATTGCGGTAAGGCGTTACTACACCTATATCGCACAATTTTATACCTGCATCTGCCGCTGTTTCAATTAAATCAACCACCAACTGCGCTTCTTTCTCACTGTGGGTACGAGTATTAATTCCAGGGCTTTTAATAAATACAAAAGAGTTATCTTCTGCAAAAATAGGTTGATATTTGGCGGGGGGCTTTTCTAGCGTGAGTAAGCGATTAGCATTATTACCTGCCGACTCTAAATCACCCTTATAGTATTGCTGACTGGGCCAACGGGACAAATCGCTATTCATTCTATAGGTCTGATTTAACATCACTGATACTTTTTTATTTCCTAATACCAGTTTAGAAAATACTGAATAGCACTGTTCATCCAATACAGACTTTGAAATCACCACAGGTGGCAACTGTTTATGGTCTCCCACAAATACAAATCGTTTCGCATTTCGCATTGCCATCACTGCCAACGGCACTGTAATTTGGCTGGCCTCGTCAAAAATAACAGTATCAAATTCAAATTTTTCCAACCGGGAAGAACAGGTCGCAAATGGCGTTGCGCCAATTACACAGCCTTTATCGGGCCGTTCATCCCAATCGTCCCAATGGCCAAACCGCTGTATCGAACTATCCAACCCTTTAATACTACTGCTAGCGCCCACCTTAATAGTCGGAATACCTTCTTGAGCCACTTGATTCAATGCATTATTAATAGCCGTATGCGTATGTGAAGTCAAAAACACATTATGCCCTTCGTCAACCAATAATTTCGCAATTAAACTGATTACTTTTGTTTTGCCTGTACCCGGCGGGCCTTGAATACAGGCCAGATATTTGGCAGCAACCCCCTTGCCCACCGCATCCATTTGTCGATCATTTAACCCTCTCTCTTCGGCAAGATCGGCAGCAAGGTCATAATTGTCCGCGTAAATAAAGTCGGTATCTAATACTCCTGCCAGTAAAGGTAAAATTATATTGCGGCCATTTGGCAAACTGGCAACCTCCTCTAATGCCTTATCAAAAAATGGCTTAAGATCCATGCCATCTTCATCGGCATAACAGGGTTCTGTTATAGCTTTAACCACTCTCTCATTATACTCAGCCCGAACCAGCCAATCCCCCTCTTGTTCAACCTCAATCATGGCTTGACGAATAAACGATTCTTCCATCGCCTTGCCATGGTGAAAACAGATCATATCGCCTTCACGAAAACGGGATTCGTTATCACCTAGGGTAACTAGCAAATGCCTTTTATCTTCTATTTTTATAGATTGAATTATTTGGGTCTCACCCGTTTTCAATTTTTTTGACAAAGGCTTTTCCCAAATATCGAAAAGCTTGGCAAAATTGGCTTCGTGTTCTTCTTTAACGAAGGCTCTTAAAGCTTCTAAGGTTTCCTTAATTTTCATTTATTTACTGTTACCTGAGAAGAATGTTGTCTGAAAATAACGTTATCAAGCCTTTTGTATATTATTGTCGATACAGTCAACCTGTAAATTAAAATTAGGATACTGTCTGCCAGTCTTGCCATTTCAGTTCCCCCTTAAAATCCTGTCAAAATTAAAACTGACTCTTATAAGGATCTACTTTTATACTTAGTAGGATCTATCGTCAACTCCTTTTAAGAACATACCCATTATATTACGGAGGTGATCAATGTGAACGAGGAATGGCTCATGGCACTGCAAGACCTTGATTTTCGTAAAGCCTTTGGTGTGCGGCTCAAAGAGCTGCGCAAGCAGAAGCGCTGGTCTCAGAAAGAGATGGCGGCTAAGGTGGAGATACGTTTCCAGCAACTGAACAAGTACGAGAGCGGACTTAACTTACCTCCTGCGGAGATGTTGATTAAGCTCGCTGATGCGCTGGCAACCACGATAGATTACCTACTAACCGGCAATTCTGTAGAAGACAGCCCCTTGGCCAACAACCGATTATTTAAACGCTTCCGCGCTGTGGAACATTTTGACGATGATGACCAAGAAGCCATAATTAAGCTTATCGATGCGATGATTGCCAAACAACAAATGCAATCTGTACTCCAACCCTTTGATGACGCTGCCAGCGTCTAACTTTGAGAGGCCACACCATGCAAGCCGCTAAACAAGACGCTTTGGACACGATTAACCAGGTCCCCGAAAATGCCGATATGGAAGAGATTATGTATCGGCTCTACGTACTCGATAAGATCCGTAAAGGCCAAGAAGCCGTAGACTGCGGCAACACCCTCACCAGCGATGAGTTGAAGCAAGATATTGATTCATGGTGATTTGGACGAAGCCCGCACGGTCTGACTTAAAACACATCCATGACTTTATTGCCGAAGACTCCAAGCACTACGCAAAAAAGGTAGCCCAAGAGATTCGAGAAAAGACCGACATTCTAAACGAGCTACCCAATATAGGGAAAATGGTGCCCGAAGTGGGCAAGCCTGAGATTCAGGAACTGCACATTTATTCCTACCGGATAGTGTACGAAGTAAAAAATGAACACAGTTATGTGCTTACCGTGATTCATAAACGGTAGGATTTTTCGCCGGAAGGTTTGCCTTAAACCATATACAAGGAAGCCCAGCAATTACTGGGCTTTATCAAGATTTACTTAATTTGTGGATGTTCCACCTATAAATTTCATCTATAAATCCCACTTATAAATTGAAGTAACATCAAAAGAAACCCAAACGCTATTGGGTTATTTCTTTTTCAGGTTTTCACTGCACTCTTGTTTTTCTTGGGTATAAACAATTTCTCGAACAAATAACCATTGACTAGAAGCTTGACTACAAATTGAATAACCATTTTTTCTTAGGTGGCTATCGGCCAAAAAATGTAATGTATGCGGAAAAACCAATAAAATTGCTATACTGATAAGTGCTAAATATGTGAATATTTTAGTTAGCTTTCTTGATAGAGGTTTTCCGTACCAAAGTTCATAAATTAGCACGAAAGTTAGAACTGAAAGACCTAGCCCGGTTCCGAGAAAGTAGTATAAACCTTTGTCTATTAGCACAATTTCTGCGTTCAGATTACGATACAAAAAGACTAGACTATAGACAAACCAGCCGAGGGTTCCCACAGTTCCAATTAAAAAAAGCAAAGGGCCAAAAATTCGAATAGCTAAAGATGGCGGCTCCCTGTTATCCATTATCGAACTCTCGGCAACGGCGACAGGTAGTCATTGATTGCTCCGCGTACCCATTTTATAGCAACGGCTCTTGCCGACTCAATTGCCATTTCAATAACGCTGTTTGCTGCCTCAGTGACCACCCCCGTCATTTGATTCTTATTTTTAACAATGTAATTATTAAAGTCATTTCCCATTTCATCTAACCCTGCAATGACTCGCTCTGTAATACCAAAACTGTTATCAACCTTTTCAAGTAAAACCGAAACGGTAAAGCCTACTACAATCACAGCTAATATTGGACCAACTGCAAAAGTTACAGCGCCAGCCACCACAACAGCACCAATTGATGCCGCTGTAGCAATACCAACTTTCACTATATCTGTAGCCAATGTCCCAACTAGCTGGCTTAGCGTTGCTTGATCTGTAAGAAAATAGTCTACAACTCGATAGGCTGACAACAGAACCACTGTAAATATTCCACCTTGTTTTGCGGCAGAGATGGCTCCAGCCTTGCCCAGCCCCATAGAAATCACTTTCGGATTTTTTATGCCATACTTCGTTCCGGTAAGCACCGTCCGTAAACCTGGATGCCCTTTTAGGATGATATGAGGCTTGCCACCATAGCTCTTAATATATGCTCTTGCACCTATCCCCCCTAAGTCCCCTATAAGCTTAGCCATTGTCACGGCATCATCAGCAGAAGCATAATAGCTTGCACCCAAACCTACTTTGCTTTTGATTTTCTGTCATGCGGCTTGAACACTTTGCTTGTTTCCTTTCGGTGACGACCTAATAATTGCATCCATTTCGTCAAACGATACCACATATACTTCATGCTTATTTGATTGTATTTTTTGTTGTAACTCTTTCTTTTCTTGCTCTGAAAGCATTTTAATTCACTCCTTTGGTTAGCTTTGTGATAAGAAATAATAGATAATTAGAAAGGATCTGTAAAAACTGCCTTGCAGCTTCAGTATGTTCTCGAAAGGTTAATTATCGTCATATCCAACAGGCTTATTAATGGTCGCTTTGGGCAATTTTTGCTAACAAATTATACTCTTAGACCTAATGACTGCTAATGGATCGCCAACAGACTAAGCATTCTTAACCTTAAACATTATAAATTTAATATAAATAGCCTTATCGAATAAATACACAATATGGCGCAGTTATTTCCCGTTGGGCACGCCAATAAGCGAATAACGTTTTAGAGAAAACGAAACAAACCAAAAATTAATTTAGGCTCATATTTAGCAAATACAATCTTCTGAACCCTGATTAGTAAGCCGATAACCTTCAAGCTTAAAAATGGAAATTCTGATTTAACCATTTCCAATACTTCTTCCCGTGACTTGTACCATTGGTATGTTGTAGTCCCACCGCATAATGCTCATAGAAAAGACTCTATTTTTCGCGCATCTTTTTTCTGTATTCGTCAGTAATTAGCTAAATTTGATTTACTTCCGTAATACAAACCATCTTTAAAAAAGATTAAGGTTTCATTTACACCTAATGCTATTCTGTCGGAGCCATATTCAGTGTAATTATCTTCTAAGTCCACCACTTTAACACTATGTTGACCAAACTTTTCGACAGATATTCGCTCTATATTTTTGATCGAAATATCTGCCCCCGATTTCTTAAAGATCGCCTCTATCTCGCTTGTCGTAATAAATTGATTTAACCATGCCTCTTCGAACCTTCTCTTTTCTTTATATAGGTATGCGTTAGTTAATATTGAAATCATTAAAAAAGCACTGAGTATGGAAATGATTTTTTTATTCATAATATTTCTAACGGGTGGAACCCAACATCATTCCGACGGATGATTTTTAAGTCAATTAAAATATGGATAAAATTGTTCACGCTTTCCATTGTATCAGTATTTAATTAACTACGTTCTAGTAATGCTAAGGCCAGGAAAAGAGGTTAATATTGCTATCTTGTAAGAAAATTGTAGTCTTCTGTGTGCCAGAAGCGGACATTGTAATTGAGTCACTCTGTCCCTTTTATTTTTGATAAAACCCCTTTGGTTACAGTTCAGCTTCCTGCCGGTTTCGTTTTTACTTCTTTGTACTTAGTACTTTTACGCCTGAAGGCAGCCAAATCAATATCTGCGGTATTAATCGATATCTGTCCCAAACCATGAACATGAGATATCAAGCGATCATATGGCTGCTTAAATGGTGCCTGGATAGTCGAGCCACCAAACTCGCCGATATTTGATATGACTACGTGCTGGTACATATGGTAATGCAATGCAGACGCCATGTTGTCGAAAGTGTTCACGTCTTTGTTATGTGCTGAAATAATAAATAAATCAGTTTTGTCTTTAAGATCCGCCGCTAGTTTAATATCTGTAGCATCATAGCAAATCGCTCCAGTTAATCGAAAAGGTCCTTCGGAGTCTCCGTGGACTTTAATTAGATGTTGGCAAGGTCGGTATCCACTCACGCCTAACATCTCTTCCCCAGCAGTCAGATGTTGCTTGCCTTGATCCCGAATTATCCATTGCCTTCCACTTTCTCGGTAATCTGGAATAAACCAGCGAGCGACGTTCACGGTTTTTCCATTCACATCGGTAAAAACTAGGCCTGCAAATACAATCGCCCCAGTTTTATCCGCCAAACGTTTAATAATCGCTTGGTCATCTATGTGGACAGCTACTTCGGGAAAAACGATAAGATCTGCCGAAGGCTTGGTTTTATTGCCATCTGCTCTTAATTTAGCCTCTAAAGTATTGACAGTAAGCGTACAAACATCCCTTAAATGCTCTTGGTGTTTCGCTCGATAAGCAGGATTATTTAACCCAACGTCTGCTTTTGAGAAATCTTCTGTTTTTGGAAGCAGCTGCTGAACAGTAACAATACGGAATCCACTTTTTCGACTAACTCGTTCAATATCAGTGGGTATCATTGGCAACGCTGAGGATTTACAAACAATCGAAGTAAGATAGTTTAATCGAGCTTTTAAACACTTTTTTAAGGTGTCGATATCGGTAATCCTTCGTACATCCTCATGGTTCACATATGTGGACTCAAATCCTGGCCACTGAAGGCAGCGCATTAATAAGTTTGAATACCAATTACTGATAGTCGAGTATTCTCCAACTAAGGACTCTGGCGAGTGCATCATTCCCATACGACGTTTGTACCAACTCGTTCTTAATCCCTTGTATGTTGTTGTCTTGCTCTGCCTCCACTTATTACCGGTAAAATCTGTACCTCCTAATACCGAAGCTCGAAGTATCATGCCTATCCAGTATATGGCTCGATTATCCCCATCATCACCCACCCAACCAGGTATGCGAAAACGGGGGTCTTGAATTGAAGTAGTTGAGCTCAGCTTACAGATCAAATAATTAACTTGTGGTGACCATATTGTGCCCCAGTCTCCTGATGGCGACCTAGAAACTTTTAATTCATTGGGTGATCGTTCAATAGCGTCATCATCTGTTTGAGCGAGCTTAATAAGCGCTAAAGCAAGCCTGATCTGAGAATGCTCATATGCAAAGCCATTATCTTCCGAGCTGATTACCTTCGATAGAAGTTGTGTACGAGGTTTTGGCTGGCTTGCACGAAGAGGTGCAGCCCATTTAAGTTGCTCTACAACAGTCGATAAACTTCGGTCTTTTGATAGCTTTTTCCATAGTGCTAGCCAGAACGGGCCACCTCTTTTTGCGAATACTTCTAGGGCTATGGCTCTTCTCTTGTCACCGAGGTTTTTAATATTCTTCAAAAAAAGCGAAGCAAACGTATCGAACTGATCTGTAATCTGAGCGGCGACCTCAAAAAGCGCTGCTCTCTGCGCGTGGTATTTAGGGGGGGCACTTACCAAAATCACGTGCAAATCATGCTGAATCGTTGGGTTCCGTGAAGCAACAAGAGTAGGCTTGCCTGTAACTGCCAATAACATAAGGGCTTGTCTTAAAACAAACGGTGAGTCGATTTTACTGGTAACAACACGTTGAGCATATCTAGTAATTAGTTCAATCACACCCTGTGGCCGAATCTTGTCTGAATAAGCGATAACCTGGAAATAGCCATTAAAATCAATTGCACACCGAAACAAATCGGCGAGTAAGTAATCCATGATAACGGCGGTAATTTTTGAAAACCCAGATGCTTTCTGCGAAAAACTACTTCGCTTAAATATGGAATCGAACACGGGCTCAAATAAGTCTACTTCAGGGTAAATTTCAATGGCTTTGCGTAGAACAAGAGCTAGGGAAGGGTCTTTCATCCATGCATAGACCAATTTTTTGGCAAGCAACTCATCTTCATTGCTTTCCCTACCACTTTTAGCTGAGCTTTCATCTCTCATAGCTCGCTTGCTTTGAACTATGCTTTCAAGTCGGTTAGCAGCAAAGCGTTTTAAAGTATCTGGTCGAATATCGTGATCAAAATTGGCAATATTCAATAGAGGCGCATCGGTGTGTGCTTCGTTTAGACCTGGCAAGCCAGAATCCTCAACGGATAAAAGGCTTTCAAGATTAACGGTAGCGGCATCCAAGGCGTCACGCGAAGTTGGGCCACTTAATTCACTTTGTATTGCCTCAATACGGTTGGCCATACTGCCTTCGCTATCGAGGTCAGATAGCAGAGTTACTTTTGTTTTATCAGGATTGATTTTTAAACCAGCCCCACCATGGAGGATTAATAATTTGCTGAAGAACTCATTTATCTTGTCCCGTACTTGTTGAGCTGATAGGCCGTCAGCACTGACAACTAGCCTAAGGTCATCAACATAACGACAATAATCATGCAGGATAACACGACTCGCTTTATTGATAGGATTTCCAAGCTTTTCACCAACTTTAGCGTCAAAATTTGCGAGATAAGCATTTGCGAAGAAACCAGAGGCTACTAAACCTTGCGGTAATCCGCTTTCCATATCACCGAGATTTAACTCCTTTGCATATTTTAAGTCAGATGGGTTCCACTTCCAATCAGTGATCTTTTCAAAAGCTACCCAAAACTCTTCACAAATGTCACCCTCAGAACTATACACAATCTCTTTTAATCGTAGTATCAGCTCTTCGATGTTTATAGTGTTGTAGAACTTTTGAAGATCTAGGTTAACGATATAGACATCTTCCGAGTCAAAACTATGCTCTGAAATCAGTCTGCCTAATTCTAAAGGTCGTTTTAGAAAGTTCTGATAGTCGGTAAAAAACTTTCTGTAAGTTTCACTATTGCCCCAGCGAAACCAACCTTCATCATATTCATTCCAATCGCAAACTAAGCGATTACCATAACTAAATATACCCTTGTTTCTCGCTTCTTCAAAGCTCTGGTTCTTATGGCTGCAGTCACCTTGTTTCGTTTCAACTGCATCGGCTAAGCAAAGCATCGCGGCGCTCGCCCAAGTTTGATCACGTATCGTTATATGAGCCAAAGGCCTAATCGGGGGATTTTTTTTCCTCTTTTTATCGTTTTTTGGATGCCAGCCTTCATTGTCAAACAGCCATGCTTCGCTTTTTGCTGCAGGAACTAATTCAAGTGGATAAAGCGATCGCCCTTCTCGCAACTGTTTTCCCCAGCTGCGCGTATTTTCTTCTATTCCAAGGGCAGAGATATCTAAAGCTAGCGTATCTGCGTACCAATTAAATGCTCGAATATAACCATGCGTTTTTTTCCAAGCTTGGGCGATAACGACTTCGTCACAGAGATATTCAATGGAGGGCTTTAGCCTACGATATTTTCCGTCGATCTGTTTCATAGTTTCCTTTTTTAAAATATCGTTTTAGAATGGCCTGATTCGTTATAGCGTCCCAAGCAAATTATGGAGCCAGAAACACTTGATTTGAATGTCCGCTTTAAGTCGTTTTCTGCCTGTACAAACGATTTCTTGTTAACGACCGCTTTGTCTCGCCAGCAAACCAAGCATTCTTAACCTTATACATTATAAGCTTAATATAAATAGCCCTATCAAATAAATGCACAATATGGCGTATTTGCTATCTATTGGGCACCAAAACAATCGGATAACACTATAAAAAGCGCTAAACAAACCAAATTTAATATTTAGGCGTCATATTTGATAGAGACCGCATTACCAGTAAGCAGCTATAGGATATTTTCTTTAATCTATTTGGGTATTCGCCTATCAATACCATTACAAACGTTAACACCAAGGGTTGAATCTTAAAGCCATTATACGATTGCCTCTTAAACTGCCATATACTTGATCTATCAAGAGATAATAAAATAACCCTAAACCAAGAATAACCCAAAGGTTAGATTGTTTTTGTAAGAACCAAATTGAACAGTAGGGTCTCTATAGAGAGACAAAATCATTAATCACAACACCGTTTTGGTGCTATAAAAAAACAGCTCACAATATTGGAGAAATTGATTGTAGGGCTTAAAAGTAAATATATAGGGTTAAATGATTTATGATTATCAAAGCTTTGTTTGTTCTATTCAGTATACATTTTTTACTAGCCTGTTCGCCTAAGGTTGAGAACAAAGCGTTATTGTCTGTTCCCGTAAAAAGTGCCGCGCCTATTGCAGGGGAAGAATTACAATATTATAAGAATCAATTACAAAAAAAATTGGTACAGGAAATATAAGGCGTGCGGTTTCCAAATTGTGGGGGGAGGAATATCCCGATGCACAAATAAGTATTTTTTCTATAGAAAAACACAAAAAAGCGGATTATGCGTTATATGCTGTGACCTTAATATTTGGCAATGTGCCTGACGACGTTTCTAGTAGTGGTTATCGTTATGACATACATGAAAAAAGGAATAGCGATATATTTGAAATTATAAAATTGGAAGAAAGCTGGCGATGCTAGCCGAATAGAGGCCACCGATATTTTTCGGCAGAACCTTGTAAATAGAAATATCACTTAATGTCTGTTGAGCGGAAAAGCCAGAGAATACATTAATGTGAATGTTCCAATTTTCGCATTCGGCAGCCATTAGCAGGCGGTTATTCAGATAATGGCAGCACATAATAAGTGCCGCGCCCCACACCCTTGATTTCGATTAGGTTCAATTGAGTCAGTTTTTCAAAATCCAGTTTGCGAGATGCTAAGCTACGGTTAGAAATTGCGCCATATTCACGTTGTGTAATACTTCCCCGCTCGTGAATATAATCCAATATTTGTCGATGGTGAATTTCCAGCCGTGGTTTTGTATTTGCCTGTTTTGTATTTGATTGCTCTGCTAACAATTTTATAAGGCGACGCAACTCATCTAATATGCCTGCCGAAAAATATTCGAGCCATGCTGAAAAGTCGATTTTATCTTTCAGGTCGTAATAGTCACCAGCAAGACCCACCGCTTTAAAGTAGCGCGTGATATTACGATTGTAGTAATTTTCAAAACTAAATATTTCAAATAAATTAAGCCCCGCTTTACCTAATATAGCGGTTGTGAGCAGTCGCGTTGTCCGGCCATTGCCATCGATAAAAGGATGAAGAATGACGTTCTGCCGATGAAAAATACCCGCAAGTATGACGGGGTCAATTTTTCCAATATTTTCATTCACAAAATTCATAAGGTTTTTTGTAAGCTGCCGCACGTCTTTTGCATCTGGAGGAATAAAAACAATTTCGTTTATTTTGCGTGGATTACGGATGATAACGGGGTCTTGTCGTAAGGCTCCACAATGGCTAGGATTATCCATCAAGCCATCCACCACTTGGCCTTGAACCTGTTCCAGCGTTTTGATGTTCAGTTCAAAGCGATTGTGACGAACTGATTTATATAGCGTTTGCAAGGCACTATTGTAATTAAGCACCTCACGTTCAGTGTCACGGATGCTTTCTTTACGAGTTTTTAGGAGTCGTTTTACCTCTGTAAGAGGTAGCGGGTTACCTTCTATGCTCGTTGAGGCATAGGATGACAGCTCTCTGGCATTTAACTCCAGTTTGGCAAAAGCCTCCTGGGTAAGGCGTTGCGCTCTAATCTCACCGATAGACTCCCCGATCTCTCGGATGGTGAGAAGGAGTGTATTACTGATCGTATATTGAGGTCGCCATACCATAGCCTTAAATTAGCCTTAAATTAGCCTTAAATCAAGTGAATTCTTAGCCGATAATTAGCCTTAGGTTAGCCAGTATTGCGGTATAACATCTCCTCAGAAAAATCTAATGAAAGAGTTAATTTAAGTGATCATAAATAAAACTCACAACCATTACTTGTCCATTCACCGAACACAAAATATATAGTGGTCCCCTAAATTATTTGGGCCAACAGAAAAGCAACTAGCAAAAGGAATAGCTTTTTATACTTGTTCATATGTACTCGCTAGAGAATTTAACAGATAATTAGACTCCCCCGACTTTCTGAGGTCTAAGTGGAAATTACTTAAACCCCTATATTGAGATACCCTTTCCACCCGAATATTGTTATTTCCTGCTTATTTCCACTCACTAAACAGCGTAATATTTCAAATAACGTATTAACAGGCCCCAACGCATGTCTGAACAAAAACTCATGAAAGATGGCTTAGCAAAAGCCGCAATCTCAAGAATTGCCAAGGCACTAAGCCAATGCGATGCGAATTTTGATGCGAATGCCTTTCAAAATGAAGCCCTAAAAGGGCTCAACCGGTTAGAACTAAAAGAACGGGTCTACAAAGTTATTGAGGTAATGCACAGTTACCTTCCTCAACCCTTCTCAAAAACACACAAAGTCTTGCAGAAACTTCCCAGCATTTGGGATTTTGGCGACAAAGATGATCCACATAGGGGGTTCGCTGCCTGGCCACTCATTGACTACGCCAGCATATATGGTTTAGACCACCCAAAAGCCTCCCTAAAGCTTATCAAAAAACTCACGCACCTATTTTCTTCAGAATTCGCTATCAGACCTTTTATTCAACAAGACCAAAAAGCTGCGCTAACTGAAATGTTAAAGTGGACTACGGATAAAAGTGAGCACGTACGCCGCTTAGCATCCGAGGGTTGCCGCCCTCGCCTCCCCTGGGGAATGCAGTTAAAAAATTTAATCAAAGACCCAAACCCTATTTTACCCATACTCGAAACACTTAAGTCCGATCCCAGCCTCTATGTACGCCGTTCCGTAGCCAATAACATCAACGATATCAGCAAAGATAACCCAGATATTGCCATAAAGCTGTGCCAAAAATGGCAAAAACTAAACGAATGTGATGTTGATTGGGTAATTAAACATGCTCTACGCAGCCTAATAAAATCTGGGGATACCCGTGTATTTCCTCTATTAGGGTTTGAAGCTTCACCCAAAATAACAATAGAAACATTCACCCTAAGCCTTAAAAAAGTCCACATAGGCAACGAAATCACATTCGATCTAACAATTAAGGCGAACCAAAAAAAACAGAAAATAGTACTGGACTATGCCGTGCATTTTATGAAGGCAAACGGAACCTCTTCAGCGAAAGTCTTTAAACTCAAAGAACTGAATTTAAAAAAAGACGAGGAATTATCACTCAGTAAAAAGCATTCATTCAAAATTATAAGCACCAGAAAATACCACTTAGGTGAACACTTCATCGCCATTCACGTAAACGGTAAAGAACAGGTGATAAAATCCTTTGAACTTATCGAACCTTGATAAGCAACTAGGCAATGCCATAGTAACAAGACAGTAACAAGATAGAAAATTGGGAATAAGAGGCGCAGCGCTCCATAGAAAAAGCGCGCGCCTAGCTAATTAGATTAAAGATGTGGAAACTTGTATGTATCCAAAATATTTGCGATAGACTCTGTCACTTCGGTTCTGTTGTGATAGTGGACGTCTTTTGCAGCCTGCCAATCACCGGCTAGCAATCGCTCATAAAGCGTACGATGTGCAAGATTAGTCGACTCCAAATTATCACGAAGTTTCATGGTAATAAGACGCGCACGACATATCTGAGACCTGACAGTATCGACCACATGAGCCAACCGTCTATTGCCAGCAAGAGCCACCAACAGCCTATTAAACGTCTCATCAGCATCTATCCACGATGATAAATCCCCTGAAGCCAGGGCCGAATCCATTTCCACAACGGCTGAAAGCATAGGCTCCAGTACATCCTTACTGGGTTGCATTTTGCCCAAAATTTCTACAGCAACGGATTCAAGGCCAGTGAGAATATTGTAAATCTCAATAATATCCACCGGAAGCAGAGGTAATACCCGCATACCTCGCCGGGGAATCAACTCAATTAATTGTTCTGCCTCTAAGCGAATAAGCGCTTCGCGTACAGGTGTACGACTCACACCGAGGTTTTTTGCAATCTCGGGTTCTAAAGCTTGATATCCCGGCGAGTACTCACTCGAAAGGATACTAGATTTAATTTTTCGATATACCTGCTCTACTAGAGAGATACCAAGTTCTTGCTGAGCTTCTGAATTATTCATACTCTTTTTTATTATTTCTTTTTTAAAATCACTTATCATTCACGACCCCTTGTGAAGTAGCGGGAAGACCCCATGTCCAAAAATAAGTATTATGTCGCCTATTGTAACATTTAATTCGAAAAAGAAAGAATCTAAATAGCTCTCATTTTCATCAAAATCAGCCAAATATCTCACTTATAGTTACATTACACCTAATACTGTTAACCAAAAGCACAAAAAAAGAACACAAAGCACATAAATTTATGGCGTTAGATTAAAAATTAACACCGAGCAAGGTATGCGTAAGCGCATAAAAACGCTAAAGTTCCTGTGAAATTTTCAACAATAAAATTTATAAGGGAATGTAACTATGAATAATTCAACCTCTATTTTCCGATTTAAACAATGTTTATTTGGTTTATTAATTTTCACTATTTCTATGACGGGTTGTCAGCAAAAAACCACAACCCTCGACCTTAAAATAATAAAAAAAGATGCAGATAGTCATACTGCCGCTATGACTCAGTTTTTATCTGAGTTAATCACCTATCAGTCCATTGAACAAGCAGGAGAACCCTTGTTACCTGTCACAAAGAACTTAATAGATAAAGTATTGACCAAGGGAAAAGAATTTGGTTTCACCACACGAAAAGCTGCGGGTGGAATGGTTGGAATTCTCGAATACGGTGAAGGTGAAGAAACCGTTGGAGTTATCGCCCACCTCGATGTCGTCTCAGCAGGAGATTTAAGCCAGTGGACCCACCCACCTTTTGCAGGAAAAGTCATAGATCAAGTGATATGGGGAAGAGGCGCTCAAGACGATAAAGCCGGCGTAGTCGGCTCCATCTGGGGAGCAAAAATCCTAATCGACAATAAGGCCACGTTTCATCGAAAGCTCAGAATTATCTTGGTGACAAAAGAGGAAACTGGGTTTGGTGCCATCACCCGATACTTACAAGAAGAAGAACCCCCTACTTTTGGAATTGTACCAGATGGCCTTTTCATTATTCGAGCGGAAAACGGCTATCTAGATGCAAAATATTCTTTCTCTAACCCTGAAGAACCCAACCCCTCATCCACCACTGAGTTTGTACATTGGCAAGGTGGCAGCGCCGTCAACGCCATTCCAGACTCTTCAATCATGGTATTAAAAACCCACTCCACCGAAGAAACTTTAACGACGTTACAGCAATCCATAATACAAGCAAAAGCCGAACACCCCCCAACCGAGGGCAGCACTTGCACAGAGGAGGACACCTCCCAAGAAAGGGTGCGCCCATGCCAAGCACAGGTTTCTGCTTACCTGTATTCAGAATACATCAGAGCTAACCCTGATACGCTTGATGTAGACCATATTGCAGGCGACCTTGTTCTTGTGGCAAAAGGCGTGACAGGACATAGCAGCACACCAGAAAAAGGGCGAAACGCCATTGTCGATTTAGCTCAAGTCGCAAGCAAGTTAAACGCCAAGCCCAATGCAATCAAAAACGCCATAGATTTCGCGTCACAAGGTATAGGCCAGAAAACAGATGGCTCCAACTTCTCACTCAAAACAGAAAAAAGCATTCCTGAAGCTGCGGATACAACAGCCTGCTTAAGCTTGATAAGCCCAACGGATAACGGTATTGAACTCAATATCAACTATCGAACAGGCGTGGCCAATACCAACGAAGAAATTTTGCAAAAATCAGGCAAGCGCGTAGCAACATTTTTCGGCAGAGTAGAGGCATCTAAACCTATGTTTGACGCCTACTATTTCGAGGACGATGATCCGCTACTTAACGCAGCTAAAATCAGCTATAGAGCAGTAACAGGTGAGGAAGCGCCCCTAATCCCAATTGCCGCGACTACGCAGGTAAAAGCGGCTGCCAATTTGGTCGCATTTGGCCCGGTTGACGCAGAGCAAGATGGCACCTACTTTCACGCGGTGAATGAGCGCATACCCGTAAAATCACTTACTCGCAACGCCGCCCTATACGCACATATGTTGCAGCAAATGATTCAATCTCCAGAGCCCTTGGTCAGAGAATAGACACGAGGGATAGGGCGCAAGAGCCAAGAAAAGGAGCGAGTTGGGTATTGAGCAGCACTAACCAAGAACCCTCTCGCCCCAGAGAAAGCCACAAAACACTTTCCCTCACACGATTTTACCGTTATGTTATTTGAATGAAACCAATAAAGACCAAAGCGCAAATACGAAACGAAATTAACCGCCAAATAAATGAGTATATGGGGTCTGGCGGAGAAGTTGCGCAGATTCCAAATGGTTGTAGTGGAAACCAAAATAACGAGAATCTATTCACTCACCCAACAGAATCTCAACCTAAGCAAGACAGAACACCCTTAACCGATGTTATCAAAGCGCTTGACGCTAAGAAAAAGAAGCCATCTACGCCGGTGAGACCAGAAAGAAAACCACGAAAAAAGCTCATTACCGATGATTTCGGTGAACCTGTCCGCTGGGTCTGGGAAGACTCATAAGCCTCAACACCAAAATAAGCATAAAAAACCCCACATTAACTCACTCAAAATGCGGGTTTTTTTATGCTTATTTTTATTTTGAAAATCATTTTGAAAATTAGTCAGCATTATTTTCCATTTTAAGTAATTCACTCTACATAATCCGCCATTTCCAGACCGATTATTGGTGGCACACCAATTGCAATTTCCCATTTACAAACAAAAGATGTTGAGAGGAGCTTCACGATGGGAACTTACGTAGATTTTAGATATTTTCAAAACGGGTTACGCAGTTTACCTACCAAAACCCAACCGACAGAAACAATTAACGACAAGGGAATACCCGAATACCTTCACAGATTTTCGGCATTATTACTGCTGCTGTCTGCTTTTCCCATACTACTTATGGTAGCCATTGCAATTAGAATAGAAAGCCCAGGCGCTGCAATTTTCAGCCAAAGCCGAATCGGATTAAACTGTCGAAGGTTTAGGCTCTATAAATTCCGTTCTATGTATGTAAATGGTGATAATAGACGAAAAGAAGTCAATAATTTATCCAGTGACCGAGAGGGCGTATGCAAAAAGTTTGTAAATGACCCGAGAATTACCCAAATTGGACGTTTTATAAGAAAAACATCTATAGACGAACTCCCACAGCTATGGAATGTAGTGATTGGAGATATGTTACTTATTGGACCTCGTCCCGCACTACCTAAAGAAGTCGATGAATACTCTTATCGAACCATGAAAAGATTAAATGTTAAGCCCGGCTTAACAGGTCTATGGCAAATTTCTGGGCGGGCGGATACTACATTTGAAGAACAAGTGAATTTAGATCTTAAATATATTAAAAATCAATCTTTTTTATTCGACCTAAAAATTCTATTTCTTACTATCCCAGCAGTCACCAGTGGCAAAGGTGCCTATTAATATTTAGCCTCGTCTTAATTCTCTACGTAAACTGATCTCACTGCTTGGCGGGTCTATCCCGCCTTTTTTTAAAACCAATCCACAAGATGCTTATCAGGAAAGAAGTCAATACCTAAAAATGACTTAATGATATAAAGAAGTATCAGAATAATTGGAATCATCACACTTAACAACATATATAAAAACGCTAACCAACTCGCAGCCCTTGCATTGTGTAATCTCCGCTCCTCTAAAGACCGAGTACCCGACCTTCTATCCTTACCTATTAACATAACAAAATAAAATGTCATAAAAAACAAAGGGATAGAAAACCGAAGATCAATTGGGTGGCGCTTAAATGGAGCATTAGCACTTATGGCTTCGCGTACAGCCTCCAACTGAACTAGATTGAGTGACCGAAACACATCAGAGTCAATTCGACTCATCACATGTTGGGTAAACGCATCCACCTCCTTTTTTTGACTCTGCTCCACAATAACGACCTCACGTATCAACAGTGTGCATTGCATTCAAATGTTATTACTACATTGAGAAATTTTTGATACCGCTATAACCAAACCCTAGGCTTTTTGATTTTGCAAAACGCAAATAAAGCCTATTTTCAAATTGATATTGTTTCAATTTGATAATAGCTCAAATACATTAAAATATTTTTTCCTTTAAATACAATATGTTGCATGTTTTTTCATTCTTGGCATTGAATTTGCCAATAGGAGGTTAGAGAAAAAACAAAACGAGCATTCATAATGTATAGAACCATTGCCAAAATATCTTACAGTTGCATTCTATTCACAGCCTTAGCGGCCTGTACGCAACACCATGCTCTATTGACACCCGAGAATCCTTCAGGACGCCTCTATGGTAACAAAGGCGATCATACCTACTATGCAAGTACTCAAGTCAACCACACCTATGCAAGTGACATCAACTGCTCCGGCTCAGATTATATTCACCGAGCAAGCAATTATCGCGTAGACGAAATATTACCCACATCAGCCAACGCTAAGTCATTTCAATCTGCCGCTCAAATTTTTAATAAAGACCTACCACTTAGCCCAGGAGACATGGTTGACCTACAAATTGAAGAGGGAGACGGCATAAGTGGTCGATACATAGTCAACCCAGATGGCTATATTCAACTACCTTTAATTGGTCCGGTTTTAGTCGCTGGTATGAATGTGAATACCATAAACCAACGCATTGAAATGGCATTGATTAAACGTGAATTTTTTCAACCTACCATTGCTCAAGTCGAAGTTAGAGTCATGCACTGGGCAGCCATTTCCGTGGCGGTAGGCGGTGCGGTATTTCAACCGGGAAGAGTGCGAATAAATGAACGCATTGTAGACAACGTTATCACAGAAAAACTTGAATCCTTTGGTGACAATACATCTAAACGCTCCCTAACCGAAGCACTAAGAGCCGCTTCGGGAATTCGACCTGACGCAAAATTAGATCAGATCATACTCATTAGAAATGGCTGGCAGTTAGAACTGGATATGAGTGGCGTATTAACTGGGCAGCCCGTCAAAGATATTACACTGACTGACGGTGACCAAGTGATAGTCCCAACAACCGGATGCTTTCAAACACAATTAGTTCGCCCCTCCGAAATCACCCCAAAAGGGTTTAGAGTATTCATGTCGAACCTCACTAACCCTTCGTTTGATAATTCCAGCGCTAATATCGGACGTTACAGCACAAATATTCCCTATGGCACTCGTTTGCTCCAAGCAGCCGTTTCTGCAAACTGTGTTGGTGGAACACAGCTAACCAACGCACCACGAAAAGTTGTTCTTGCAAGCAAAAACCCAATTACCAATGAAATGCAAGTGGTTGAGCGCTCTATCGAACAGCTATTCCGCCAAGCACATATGGAAGATGTAAACCCCTATATTATGCCAAACGATGCTATTGCCTGTTACGACTCTGACGTAACAAATTTAAGAGATATTGCAAAAAGCATCACCGACATCATTTCGCCAATAAAGCTCTTCTTGTAGGCCCACTATGATGCACTATCCAAAAATAATCACTACAGAAGACCGCTATCGTCGAGCGCGATGGAAGTTTCGTAATTCAAAATATCTTCTTGTGGCTCTATCGAGTTACGCAATGATAGTGCTACTTGTATGGCTGTATCTACAACGCACACCCGTGTATAGCAGCGTTATGTCGATTGTACTTCCTACCTCAGGATCATCTAGTAATTTTTTAATTAAAGACGTAGGCCAAGCGAATCAACAAACCAAAACACCTTTTGGAAATGTATCCATAAACCCACTAGCAAACTATAAAGAGATATTAAAAGGCGGCGAAGTTTTAAAAAGCGCATCGATTAGAACAAGAGAGCCCATTCCCGTTTTTGGCAAACCCCGAATAGAAATAAAAGAACAAACCTCAATAATTTTTATTCACTTAGATGGTTTGTCTCCAAGTAACGCACAACAAAAATCCTGGGCAATATATGATGCTTTTCAAGAAGAACTACAACGACTTCGAGCAGACGAAACATTACGACACGACGAAAGTATTCGTTCAGTATTGGATCAATATCGTATACGAGTAGCAAGAACAAGAGCCGCGATTATCGAATTTCAAAGTCGTGCGTTACTGGTTTCAAAAGACCAACTTGACCAATTAATGAAATCTATTTCTATATTAAAAGAAACCGTAATTTTAAAGTCATCCGCGTCTAAAAACAATGAAGATTTTGTCAGACAATTGAGTGTAGACCTGGGAGTCTCTCCCTCATTAGCAGGTCAAGCATTTTTACTACAAAGCGACGCGGAGTATCGTGGATACTTAAAAGAATTGGATGCCAGCGCAGCCAAAATGACCGAGTACAAATCTAAATGGGGAGCAAAACACCCAAAACTTATTCACCAAACACTCCGTTACAATAACTCTATTAGAGCGCTAAAAGTTCGCAGTGAAAAACTTGTCAGTAAAACATCCACAGATGCACTTCATCGTATGGACTTACAATCTAGCCCCGAAAGAGCGGAACTATTTGCAACACTAGTAAGTTCATTTGCAAAACTTCAAGGATCTTACGCAGAACTAAAAGATATTGAACTATCAGAAATTCGACTTAACGACAGGCTTAAAATTTATTCCCGCGAAGCAGCGGAACTGGAACGGCTAGAACGAGAACACACACTAGCAGAAGCCGTTTTCACCTCTGCGGCAGCAAAACTTGAAGCCAGCAAAGCAAATGTGTTTGCGTCTTACCCCATCGCACAAATGCTTTCAGTACCCACTTTACCGGATGCACCTAAGAGCCCAAATACCAAACTCGCAATTGTCGCAGGTATTTTGGGAATGATTTTTGTCACCTTTGGATTAATAACCTTATGGCAACGCGAATACTTAATAAGACTACTCTTGAAGAGAAGTTAATCTGGTATGGGTTGGTATTAACCTACCCCTGCTACTTGTTTGGCTGTCTTTACCTGCTCGGCTCAGTTATCGGATGGATGCTTTTTGCACTTGCCCTATTACGAGCATACGTTGAAGGCTACAACCCTTTTCGAGCAGTTGCTCCCGCCGTTTGGCTATGGGTACTCGGTATGCTGCTTATGTTGGTTGCTCTAATCATCGCCCACCTAGAAAGACAATTGGGTTTTGGTCAGACACTAAAATCCAGCATAGGCTGGGCAAAAGGTTGGGCCCTACTGGCCTTGTTCCCATTGCTTGGTTCAATGATCTCGATTCGGCCAGAAATCATAGTACGAGGAGTATGCTGTATTGCTCTCTGGTCTATCCCATTTGCAGCCGTCGGCCTACTATTTTATGTGGCAGGGCAAGGAGGAAACCTCTACCTCTCCCCCCTAGCGGCTGTCGGCGGACCGCTTGAAGCTTTTCAAGTTAGTTTATATGGCCTAAACCCTGAAACAGGCATGGCTCGCTGGTCCTTTATCGGCCCTTGGGCTCCTGCTGCGGGTTTACTTTCCTGTTATTACCTTGTTATCTGCTTACAAGAGAAAAATACAAAGTGGTTTCTTCTCGGAATATTTGGCTCCTTAGTTATGTGCATACTCTGTCAATCACGAGCAGGCTGGGCAATATGGATATTAATCATTCCATGCGCAATAGGATTACGCTTTTGCTATTCCCCCTATGTTTTATTTGCCATTGGAGTGCTTATCCCCACCATTTTTTTATTGGGCCAACCCATAATCGAATGGGTATTTGATTCTTATACACAAATAAAAGAAAGCAGACCAGACTCCACTCGTGTACGCGGCAGCTTAGCCCGCATAGCGTTGCAAAGATGGGAAAGTGAAGCCCCTATTTGGGGGCATGGAATTATTGAGCGAGGCCCTAAAATTGTCGAGCGTATGCCAATTGGCACCCACCATACTTGGTATGGCTTACTCTTTATTAAAGGCGCTATAGGTCTGGTAGCTTTAGCCCTGCCATTGTTCTTCACTGCTCTTTGCCTTTTCGTAACTCAACATAAATCCACCATTTCAAAAACAGGCTTTTTACTTATTATTGTTACTGTTTGTTATAGCTTTTTTGAAAACCTAGAGATATTAGCTTACTTATATTGGCCCGTACTATTGTGGATAGGCATCGCTCTCAAAGCGAATGTTAATGGTACTCTAGAAAATGAGAATACAAACAAATTTAAACCAAAATTAAAACCTCAACAAATAGGAGATACCCATGCTATTTTCTAATGCATATATTTGCGGTTATTACGGTATGAGAAATACTGGTGACGACGCTCTACTATTAGCAAGCTACTGGGGAGCAAATCACTTTTTAGGAGCAAAAAATATAAGGGTTAGCACCCCCGAACGCCTTTTATTAAACAATAAAATGATTCACTCTAACTTAGCCTTACCTCAAAAATATCGAGGTCAAAATAGACTTAATCATTATAAGTCAGCCGCACTATCGAAACGAATTATTTTTGGTGGCGGGTCCGTTTTGCACAATGCCCACGACATCAATATGAAACGTGACATGATGCGGTTAGCTGGACGCCATGACCACTTAGCCTTAGGAGTGGGAATTGGACCATTCCCCAATACTAAAGGGGAGACCGCATGTAAACATTTTTTAAATGAATGCGGTTTTGTCGGCGTTCGTGATCACAAAAGTTTTGCTTTAGCTAAAAGCCTTGCACCTCATGCAAACATCCATAAAACATTTGATTTAGCCCCATCGTTACTTGCTAGTCCACATTACACGCCTAGAAGCGTACGCCGTTCTGGTATTGCATTTTGCCTCTGCCCACTTGAAAGTCTAACTGGCGATATAAAAAATGAGCATTATCGACTTTCTGAGATTGCCCGAGTTATTTGCGAACTATATGAAGAAACAAAAGAACCAATCACTCTAATGGATTTTAATGGTCATAAAGAATTAGGCGATTCTCAAATCCATCAAGAACTGCTTAGATTCATTCCCACCAATATCGCCATTAATCATATCCATTATAATAGCAACCCAATAGCGGCTCTTAAAAAAATTGGATCATTTAAGGCCGTTGTAGGCATGAGACTACATGCTTCAGTTTTTTCCTACCTAACAGAAACCCCATTAGTTTCAATTAATTACCATTCCAAATGCAGTGAATGGTGCAAACAAATTGGATTGGACAACAATCAACAATTTCAGGCTACACATTTTAACTCAGAAGAACTTAGTCAATGCTTACGAAATGGAATTAAACATGGATTCAGCCCTACTTCCCTAAAAATTAAAACTGCAATTAATCAATCACTAATGAATTGGAGTATTTCACATGAACAACTTGAACACACAAATATCCGTTGTCATTCCCCTTTATAACAAAGAAGAAGATATTTTAAAAACGATTGATTCGATTTTAAACCAAACCATACAACCTAGAGAGATCATCGTTGTTAATGACGGCAGCACGGACCAAAGTGCCCATATAGTATCAAATAAAAAAAAGCAAGATAAGCGTTACAGAAGAGTTCATCTTATTAACAAAATAAACGGTGGCTCTTCAAGCGCAAGAAATCTTGGCATTGAAATAGCCAGTGGAACCCATATCGCATTTCTAGATGCCGACGATGTATGGGAAACTCACTTTTTGGAGGAGATCAATACCATGATTAGTCTATACCCCCACGCTGTAGCCTATGCAACAGCCTACCAAAAAATTAACAGCAACGGTAAATATATTGACCCAAAAATAAAAAAACGTCCAAATACATTAGATACCTATCTGTTGAACAACTATTTTGAAATTTGCTCACATGGTGACTTACCTTTTATTACATCATCAATTTGCATTCCAAAATCCACACTGCACAATGTTGGTACTTTCCCAGTCGGTGAACCAATCGGAGAAGACCAAGATCTTTGGTCCCGCCTAGCCTTACATGGAAAGATTGCTTACAGCCCAAGAGTGCTTTCTTTTTATCACTTAGATGGTACAAATAGAATATGCAACAACAATATTCCCACAGAGGAATGCGGTTTCAGCACTCGACTCCACGATGCAATTAAAAAAGGTGAAATACCAGAAGAATGCCAAGCACAAGTACTTAAGTACACTGCCACCCACTTAATGCACCTAGTAAAACTAAATGTACAAGTTGGTCGTTTAGATGTGGCAGAAAAATTACTAAGCGATACAAGATGCCATTTATTAAATATCAAGCGGTTATTACTAAAAGCAAGGGTTGCAACAAGCTCTATATACCCATCTAGCACATTACCGCCCTACTAAAGATTTTTCACCTGGGAGTAATTAAATACATTACTCCCAATATTTTCATTGCTACACCATAAATGGAAGTACAAGAAGTACAATAGTATTTTTCCTCTAGAAAAATCCTTTACTTAGGCATCAATTATTTCGCAGGCAGTAAACTTCACTTCTATACTCAAACCAGATGCCTTATCGGGATACAATACAATATGAAAGGAACAATATTCACCTGCCTAGCGGATATGGTTGAAGATGAATACGGCCTCTCACTCTGGCAAGCCATACTTGACGCCTGCCCTCTTACCAACCAAGGAGGCTACAACGCCGGAGGTATATACCCAGACCAAGAGCTACTTTGCTTAGTAAGCAAGCTTCAAAAGAAACTGGATATTCCTCTGGATATTTTACTCCGCCATTTTGGCGAATATCTTTTTCATCAACTGATTGAAGATAGAAATTATCTTTTACATAATAGTCCAACAGCAAAGCAATTTTTACTGTCTGTCGAAAAGGTTATCCATCGTGACGTGGAAAAACTTTATCCGGGTACGTCATTCCCACTGATAAGGTATTTAGATACAGCCCCAAATACACTCACAATTCTATATAAATCAAAACGCCAATTATGTTTTTTAGCCGAAGGGTTAATACAAGGCGTCGCAAAAAAATATAATTCAGAAGTTTCATTAATCCATAGTAAATGTATGCACAGAGGTGACGACACCTGTCATTTGGAGCTAAGCTTCTATGACAGCTAACTATGATGAAAAAGAACTTTTTGAAAGGGCTTATCGAAGAGAAAAAAATGCAAGGAGAGAAACAGAAGATATTCTAGAAGAAAAAACGCTTGAACTTTTCACTATCAATCAACAACTACAAAAAACCAACGACCTTCTTAGAAATCAACAAAAAAACCTTGTAAAAACAGAAAAGCTTGTTGCGCTTGGAAAATTATCCGCAGGCATTGCCCACGAAATAAACAATCCTTTAGCGTTTGTGATTAGCAATTTTAGTAGTTTAAAAAAATACGTTAAAAATTATAACAACCTCCTAGATACAATTAAAAAAGGTGCGAACAATCAAGAGCTTAAATCGTATATTGAAACTCAAGATTTTGACTTTATTCGCAATGATACCAATTTAATATTTGAAGAAATCCGAGAGGGTTTAGATCGCGTCAAGGATATAGTAGGCAGCTTAAAAAGTTTTTCTCGCACAGCTCCTGCCGATAGAAGCAAAGTATCCATCCCACCTTTAATTAAAGAGGTTTTAAAACTCTCTCACAATGAAACTAAATATCATTGTCAGATAGAAACGAATTTTGAGAATGACTTACCTGAAATATACTGCAATAAAAATGAATTAGTCCAGGTTCTAATTAATTTGGTCGTGAATGCCGCTCATGCTATAAAAAAGACAGGCACAATAACGATAAGCGCAAGATCAAATGACGATTATCTTTCCGTTGATGTCTCTGATACAGGTTGTGGTATTCCCGAGGAAAATATTGATCGAATATTTGATCCCTTTTTCACCTCTAAGCCCCTTGGCGAGGGAACGGGGCTGGGACTCTCAGTTTCCTATGGTATTATAAAAGATATGGACGGCACTATAAGCGTGGACAGTACGCCAGGGGAAGGGAGTACCTTTTCCATTTTACTCCCCGTAGACCAAAGAATGAGCGAACGAGACGAATAATCATATTTTAGCCTCCATATTAAATCAGAATACTTTCGCTTAGAAAGCAGGAAAATGCTTAATCAACAAAAAACGCAAGAAAAAGAAATTTTAAATATTTAAACAAAGCTAAGGTTTAAGTCAAATTTCTACCGAATTTATTCACATTTTCTATATTGGCCAGGAGACATACCTGTAACATTTTTAAATGCCGCATAAAAATTTGATTGGGACTTAAACCCAAGTTCCATACTAATAGCCAGAATGGAAGAGCGTTTATCTTTGAGTAAAAGATCCTTTGCAGCCTCTATTCTCTGTATTCGAATAAACTTTGAGAAGCTCATTTCGTGGTGCGTATTAATAAGTTCAGAAAGCTGATGACTACTCAACTTAAGCTTCTGCGCGACGGCACTCAGATTTACATATTCATCTTGAAATATTTTATCATCCTTCATTAATGAATTAAGTTTTTCTAGTTTTAATGGTATATCGACATTTTTTAGTGTTGAGTTTACATAACTCAACAAACCCACCTCACTTAATTCACTCAGCATATCAGGGTAGATAATAAGTGCAGCTATAACCAACGCAAAGGCAAAGCCTATGCCATTAGCATAGAAATAATAAAAATACGCTTGATTAATATAGGTGGTTAAAAAGCCTAATACTAAAATTATTGAGGCGAAAACAGCAAAAAAACCAAAAAAGAAAAGTTCTACTCCAAACCGCTTTCTATGATTTCGCAATCGATAAACAAGGCTCAATACCCAAAAACAATAGCTCATACCAATGAAGAATGCCAAAGGTATAGCTACAGAAACAGAGAGAAATACTACTAAAAAAATTGGTGCAAAATGAAATATTTCCACCCAGAAAACATTACGATTTTGCATTAATAACGAACAGCTAAAAAAATAAAACATCGGCGGAATAATAAAAAGTAACAGCCGATAACTCATTGATTCTATAGGCTGAAGCTGATACGCCAGAAAAAGATAATGATAAAACTGTAAACCGCACAGCCCTATCAAGAGCAAACCACAAGAACCAACCGAGATAATCGTTTTACCCACATTATGTAAAAAACCCAAATAAACAACAAGCAAGATAATAGAAACGATAAACGAAAATCCAACGCTAAAAAGGGTTATTACAGATAGGTTCAGTTCAATGAGCATGTGAATTAATTATTCATTTTTAAACAGTTTAGTCCAATTTTAACAGCTTACTTATTTACTCCCTGAAAATAATTAACGCTGAAACAACCTCTTTATTGTATAGTTAGACATTCAATCGAACAATCAATTAAATCAAAAAAGCGATTAACCATCGAGCAACAGAACAAAGCAGCCGCTAACCAATGTCACCAAAATAATCGAAATGACGCACCACATCAATAACCCTATTTAAGCATATCAAAATAAGCCCATTTGAGCATTGGCTATTTCCTCAAAAGACAACCCCACAAACGGCAATATTCCCTCCGCAATAGGACGGATTTGCTTTTCAATATAATGATCATAGTCGATTTTGCTTTCCATATATTCTACCGGCTCCGGCCCATTTAATGTAATCACGTAAGAAATCCAACCTTTATATTGATATTGTAGTTTTTTCCCTAGAGCATGGTTTTTTGCATCGGCAATGCGCGCAGCTTTCACATGCGGCGGAACATTCTTAACATACTTATCCAGCTTTCTTCTCAAGCGTTTCCTATAAATTAAGCTATCATCACAGAGTCCAGACCGAGTATCAGCAATGACTTTTTGAATATATTCTTTCACATCCTTGTCCGAAAAAATCATTGAATAAAGTGTATATTGAAATGATTTTGCCAACGGAGTCCAATCCGATCTTACAGTTTCTAGCCCCTTAAAAACCAGCTCATCTCCAGAAGAATCGCTTTTTAAACCCGCATAACGCTTTTTGCTTCCCAGCTTAGACCCTCGAATAGTCGGCATAAGAAAACGAGAAAAATGTACTTCAAACTCTATCTCAAGATGGCTTTGTAATTGATAACTCTCTGCAATTAAATTGGTCCACTTAGCATTGATTTCGTCTTGTAATAAAACGCCTATCTCCCGAACCTGCTCATTGGAATAGCTCCCATCTAACCAAACAAAGGTAGAATCAGTATCACCATAAATAACATTATAGCCAGCCTCTTTTATCCACTTAGCCGTAGTTTGCATAATATCGTGGCCACGCAGGGTAATTGAACTGGCCAAGCGAGTATCGTAAAATGGACACCCTCCCGAACCTAGTACACCATAAAATGAGTTCATTAAAATTTTAATCGCTTGAGAACGCGGTTGATCGTTGTCTTTTTTAGCTTTATCGCGCTGCTTCCATAAAGAAGTAATAATATCGGGAAGGAAATGTTTCTTTCTGGAAAAGATCGCGCCCTTATACCCTGGAATACCATTTTCCGGTGAAATTAAGCCCTCAATCAACCCTAATGGATCTATTTTAAATGTGCGAATAATGGACGGATACAAGCTTTTAAAATCTAAAACAAGTACATGACGATATAACCCTGGCATTGAATTCATAACATAACCACCAGGACTGGCGAGCCCACCATCCAGAGGGCGATTAGGGGAAACGTATCCGGCCCGATGCAATTTTGGCAAATAAAGATTCAAAAAAGAAGCCACTGAACCGCCAACTCTATCAAGCTCTATTCCTGTTATTTGACTACGCAAGGTCAAAAATTGCAATAACTTCGTTTTTTCAAATATTTCAATAACCAAAATACAATCTTGAAGATTATATTTCGCCAACTTCACTTTGTTATATTTAAAATTATGATTAATTTCATCAAGCCGATTATCAACATCCTCTGTTTGCTTTCCTTTACCCAAGAATGCTTGTGAGACAAATTCCAAACTGTAACTATCAAACTGATAAGTAGCTGACTTCAAAGCATCAATCCCGTCCACTACAATACGACCAGACATACTGACATAACCCTGATTGACCTCTCCTCGGGCATCACGCCACTTTATCGGTTCACCATCACGTCCAAGAGCGAGTTGAATATTATGTTTTTCCGCACGCTTGATTAACAACCTGAAATCAAAATTAACAATACTCCAACCGACAAAAATATCTGGATCATACTGTTTAACGTGCTTAACGAACTCTTGCAGTAGTCTTTTTTCATCCGCAACCCAGGTAATCCAAGCAGGTGACTCCGGCTGTGGTTGACCAATCATTAATACCCGTTGGAAATCGTTCGCAGCCAATCCAATCGAATACAAATCACCATGCTCACTGCATTCAATATCTAGCGAGAGTACTTTAAAATTTGGCACATACACAGAGGGCTTTAAACGTGCTTGCTGAATAATGGTATAGAACCCAAAACTCGACTTTTTCCCCGAAAATTGAACGCTTCCATAAACAAAGCGTTCCATTAAATAGCGCTCGGTTAGCCGAATATCGTTTTCGTAAGAAAGAATATTTTCACTGCCTAAAAGCTCTTTTGCCTTATAAGCTGACGTACTTTGACTAAAATACAGCCCCAATACAGGTTCTTGTTGAAAATTTCGAAGTTCTAATGGTTTAATTTGGCAATGTATATTGGATTTGGCAAACAATTGACGAATTTTTTCTTCATCTTGCATACAAACAAAAAATATTTCCGATTGCGGGGTTGTGACCAGTTTTACCGGACCATCATCGGTAATGAGCCAGTACTCCAAGAACAAATTTCCCGCAACCTCTTTTCGGTGGCGGGTTAAAATAAACCCCATATCGGAAGTTAACTGAGGAAGGGATTTAAGCAACTGATATTCTCGTAACAGATAAATTCACCACAGTGCTAAGGTCTGTTATTATTTCCACGCTTGCCGAATATCCTCAGAAAAACTCTCACTCTCTATATTCACCTTTGATGGAGCAATTTGCGCCTTAACCCGAAGCGCTTCCATACTCCCATTCCCATCTATATAGCCATATTTGTAAACCAGTTGATCGGAATACCCTGGTAAGAATACGCGATAATTAAAATGGTTAATAAATGAATTCCATTGCTCCGCATATTGCACAATACCCGTGATGCAATTATCCACAGCCGTATTATAGAAATCAGGCTTTTTATAAAGGGATTGCGCATCCTTCAATATAGACTTAAATAATGCCGTTCGAGCGTCTTCCTTTAGGTTAAGCGGGTAAAGCAATACTCGTTCATTTCGATAGTGGGTTCGCAACCCAATTACATCGTTTTCTGTTCCCAATACCATAATCCTACTATATGCACGTAACAAACCTTTAAAAGGGTTGTAGCTTTGCCCCTTTTCAAGCCTCGCTTCAATGGAAGAGACCAGATATTGTCCATTATTAAATTCAAAACTTAAAAACGCATGAGCTAACCCCATTTTGTCAAAATGTGATAACCCATACCACACCTGCTTAACGCCATTAAGTGGGTAACTCACATCCCGATACTGTGCTGCGACCACCTTGCCATTTAAAGCGTATTTAAAATCTCGAACACCTTGTATATGTACCCAATTATCAACAACCTCATACGAGGGAAGTTGCTCTTGACCAAAAACCCAATCGCCCTTTGAAGTGGGTGTTTTTAAAGAAAAAATCACTACACCCACGACGACAATGGCAACAAGGGTTATCAACAATTTTCTCCTCCTAGATTTAAGACTCTGTACCTTTATTTGTTTTAAGTACATTGTTTACCCCTAAACCATATCACTATAGAAACCCGTATAGCGGCCCCCTTCTCTAACCACAAACAAAACACTTAATAAGGCTGGAAAAGGCGAAGCCGCCTCCGGCTTTTCCAACCTACAGGGTATTTTTAATGTATTCCGACCTACTGTCGTATATCCAAACACTTTGACTTGTTAAAGTTTTATTAGTCGATTGGAGGGATAAATTTTTCTTTTTCCAAAACTTGTATCAAACTTCTCATTAAAAAGTTATTCATAAAACTAACACAATAGGTGCGCCCATTTTTCTTGAGTGGTTTTATAAACCCTGAATCTTTCATCTTAGAAATTAAATGTGTGCGCTGTCTTGCCGTAAGCCCTTCCAATGTATCATCTAACTCATTAGCTTTAAAACACTGCTTCTTGATGCCTATGTTTAGAACTTTAGCCTCATCCTTATTGATATAACCTCGATCAATACCTAATTCTATTGTTGGTACAAGAATATATTTATATAAAAAATCAAAATTCAATAATTTTCCAACTTTTGTCACTTCTTCAAGTATTCCTGTTAAAACATAGTCACACCAATTTAGAAGAGATTCATCGTTGCCTAAATCTGCCTCAGACAGTTTTTCATAGTATAAATCTCTATCATTACAAAAAACGGCTGTAGGATTTAAGATTTTTCCATCTTTAACATTAAATCCATATTTAATAAGTAATGCGTAAGTTAATAATCTTACAACTCGACCATTTCCGTTTCCGAAAGGATGTATCCACGCAAACCTATGGTGAGCAATTGCGGTCTTTAGCAGGTCATATTTATCCGACTCTTTTCCATTTATAAATTCTAGGAACTCATCCATATATAACTGAACTTGATAGTGTTCTGGTGGAATATGGGTAGATTTGGAAATTTCAACATTCCATGTGCGATATGCTCCAGGAGTTCTATCTCCCTCTTCGGTAAGATCACCCACAACAAGGCTATGAAGCTCCCTGATAAAGTGATGAGTTAATTCCGTACCACCACTAATGTTCTCTTCAATAAAGTTTATTGCAGTTTCAATATTTGTAATTTCCGAGAATCGTTCATTAGAACGCTCTTTACGCTCAATTTTTCTCTCAATATACTCAGAAATTGTGGTTCTATTACCCTCGATCCTCGCAGACCCCACGCTTTCTAAAATATGAAAGATATCCTTAAGCTGAAAAAATACCCATGGCGCAGTTGTGCCATGTAATTTCAACTTTCTCAAATGATTAAGCTCAATCAGAGTATCGGTCAAGGGAGCATCGAAGCTAGGGCTTACAAGCCTTAACTTAAACTCTTTACATTTACACATACTATCTACACAAAAATAATATAAGCCATTGAATTATATGAATATTTTTAATTTAAAATATTTACATAACTACATTCTAGCCTAGAGCGCAACTACATGCAAAGAAAACTATATTGACAATATGCTTTGGCAAGAATGTGAGAAAGTACAGGAGAAAGATGAGTTTTAACCCCCGGCAGCAACCAAACCGCCCAAAATGACGCAAAAACTCTATAGGCAATTAGCATGATATTTTGGCAGAACCGAAGGTTGGAAAAGGCGAAGCCGCCTTCCGACATAGCCATACCCTCACACCCCCCAATTTAATTCAATCGCCCCCAAACAATTGCCTAGGGCCTGTTGACACTAATTCAATTGTCACTGTTGTGACTGAAAAATCGCCAATTTAGGCACGAAGAGAGAAGTTTAGTCACTCTAAATAAACGATGAGTAAAGCTTCCGCTCCTGCTCACGCTCCTCACCTATATCCATATAGGCGACGACAAGTGGCGTTTTTTCAGACACAACCCTTCGGGCCAGAGCTATTTTTCACCCAGCTACGTTATCAGTCGCTCATTTAGGACAGCTAAACTTCGCTCCCTCTGCCTTCGACTACAAGGATAGGTACTAGCTAGAATTTCTGTTACGTGAAAGGAGAGAAAATGCAAGTAGCTGAAATTTCCACAACCGATCAAGTAGGAAAATATGGCCCGTTAAAAGGTCAATGCTGTGTAAAACCAAGCAGTTATATTAAGGGAACATACTTTTTAGGTGGCGCTGGTCTAAATGGTCTATATATTCCAAAATTAATAAAAGCCTTCCATAAAGCCGGCATTAAAAGTGCAATCTATCTTGACCGTGAAAAATGGTCAGCAGGTCAATATACGGATGCCTCTATTGGAGTATTTTTTGGTCGAGAGTATGATCTGCGCTTCCCAATGCTGCTTCGAGTATACCCAAATTCACATAAACAATTTAACTTAATCGGTTATTCTTATGGTTCACTTATTGCTGCGCAATTAGCAGTAAAATATGCTCGGAATGGTTCTATAGTAAATCATCTTGTCCTGATAGGTAGCCCAATTAGTGAAAATTTTCTAAATATTGTTAAAGGTATAAAATCCATAAAAAAGGTTATTGTTATTAATCTCGATGAACACAGCGATCCTATCTATGCAGGCATGGAAACGTCAGAATTATTTTCTAACTCAATCAAACTGATTAACCAAATGGAAAAGTCAGAAGGGCATTTCTATTATGCCAAAGAGGGCATAAAAGGTGATAAAAGGAGAAAGCAACTAGCAAACAATCTATATAAGCTAGGGTTGAAGTAATGGCTTTAGATAAAAAACAGGTTACTTGTATAAGTGCATTTTGTCTCTATGTTTTTTCTTTATGCTTAACATTAGGCGTAGGGACATATATAATTTCTATTTTTCTAGATTTTATTCTGGTTAGCAAAGGCATAGGAGTCTATGGTAGTCTTTTTTATTATGCCGTTGCTTTCTTAAGTGTTATCTTATGGAGTGTATCCTATTGGCTAATCCCTAATAAAAAACTGGCTATATTTTATTGGTTAATATTTTTTGTTTTTACGATTTTTATTTCGTTACAACCAACTTGGTGGGCGGCTCCTGCTATATAATCAGCGAACAAGCGACTGCGGTGTCAATTCCCTATAAAAGTCAATAATACTATTCAGTTTTACCCCGTACCAAAGCTAGGGTTTACAAGCCTTAACTTAAACTCCTTACATTTATACATATTATCTACGCAAAAAACCTATAGGCAATTAGCACCATATTTTGGCAGCCTGATTAATATTCCAACTCTGTAAAACCACATTGCCGAGCCGTTTTATAAAAGTCTGCATTCCCAACATAATGGCTCTGTAAACATTCCCAGTTTTCCATATATGCGGTCATTTCAGAACAACTGAGTGGATTTTCATCTTCACCATGCTTCGATAAAAATCTTTTTTCAATGTTTTCACATATAGAAACCTTGCTATTTAAGTTGTTAATAACTCCGCAGCCTTCCACGGCTAAGTTAAAGTCGCTATAAGAGCTTATACCGTTTTTTACACAACCCCATTGCTCAGGTGTTCCAACAAGGTCAGCGCAATAATAGAAAACGGAGGTTTTATCGGCGTTTCTATAGTTATCTCGCGTACTTTCACAAATATCTATGTAAGCTATTCCGGTTGTATTATCTAGAGTAGTCAGCTCTACATTTTTTGCATTGGGGTCATCAGTAGCATAGACATTTAAAACTTCATAGATATGCTTGTATTTTTCACTCCCAAATTCATTCATAATTTCATCCGGCGAGCTAATTTTTTTTGATTTATCAGCTTTCTTTATCTTTATTATTACATTATATAAATCATCATATTCAGTCACACCAAATTTTTTTAATTGATCAGACTGGATAATCCCAGGAGCTGAGCCTGAAAACCTATATTGGCGAAAAGAAATATAATTCCAACCTATGGCATTATCGTTAATGGCCGTCCTAACTTGAAACCTATCTATTTTAAGAGTGATATATTCAGTTTTCACCTTACCAAGGGAATCGTACATATTTGCCAATAGTACAATTGGAGGAAGATAACTACGTTTATCCGAATTATCGAAGGCATTTTGAATAGGCTCTTTCTCTGATACAACTATTGCTTTATTTTTATCTTTTCCTTTTTTAAGCGTGCTTGACGCTCTTTCAAAGAATATATTAAAAACAATCGCCAATAAAAACAGTGCCGCTATGCCTTTTATTATTTTTCCAATCATTGTTTTTTCACACTCTTAATTTATGGGGTGGCCTAACGTTCGTAGCAGACATCATTGTGCAGTGGAGTTAAATACTGTCCAGATTATGCTTGGAAACATTAAAAAACATGATTTCATTTTCGTCAAGAACCGTAAAAACACTATTAACATTCTTAATATTCATTATACTCAAAAAAAAGGCGGCCCATAAAAGCCGCCTACTAATCACTAAAAAGCAAAAAAAATCTGCTTTTTATAGTTTATAACAATGGCGCAACAACCAAACTCACAATGGCCATAACATTAATTAAAATATTCATTGCAGGACCAGAAGTATCTTTAAATGGGTCACCCACAGTATCACCCACTACCACAGCAGAATGCACATCCGAGCCTTTGCCGCCAAAGTTTCCTTTCTCAACAAACTTTTTCGCATTGTCCCAAGCACCACCGGCATTAGCCATCATAAGCGCAAGAAGTACACAACAAATAAGTGCCCCACTCAGGAAGCCGCCCAGCGCCTCAGGCCCAAGAATAAAACCCACTAATACAGGTGAAACAACCGCCAACGCACCGGGTAATATCATTTTGCGTAGCGCTGCTCGTGTTGCAATATCCACGCAACGATCCGTATCTGGCTTGGCCTTACCTTCGAGCAACCCAGGGATTTCTTTAAACTGGCGACGAATTTCTTTGATCATATCAAAGGCGGCATCACCCACTGCACGCATGGTAATAGCACTGACTAAGAAGGGGAAAATACCACCGAGGAACATACCCATTAAGACGAGTGGGTCGTTAATCGCCAGGGAAAAGCTCTCTTTATTGGCCGATACAGTTTCGATATAAGCGGCAATAATCGCCAAGGCAGCCAAACCTGCGGCGCCTATGGCAAAGCCTTTACCTATAGCCGCTGTGGTATTCCCTACTTCGTCCAAGCCATCGGTAATCGCGCGAGTTTCTTCGCCTAGACCGGCCATTTCAGCAATGCCGCCAGCATTATCGGCAACAGGGCCATAAGCATCAATTGCCATAGTAATACCGACCGTGGCAAGCATCCCCACAGCACCAATACCCACACCGTAGACACCAACACCTTCAGGAAGTAGTACAGAGGCAATAAAAATAATGCCTGCAATGCATATCACTGGCACCACTACGGACTCCATGCCCACAGCTAGACCGGAAATAAGCACTGTTGCAGGGCCAGTTTCACCGTCTTTGGCAATTTTCCGAACGGGCTTACCGCCAGTGTAATACTCCGTCACTAAACCGATGATAATGCCACCTACCGCTCCAGAGACCACGCACCACCATACGTTTACGGCAATACCCATTGTGTGTATTAGTACGTAAGCTGCCGCAATAAAGATAACCGTCGCACCGATAGTGCCAAACCTCAGCGCCACATCTGGAGCTTTGGACGACATTATTTTCACCATGGCGATCCCCAACAACGAGCAGATTAAGCCCGTCGAAGCGAGTGCCAATGGAACAAACATTAATTGGCTTTGGTCACCGCCTAAAACACTCACCGCAGCCACAGACATGGTGGAGGCTATAGCGATTGTCGCAATCATAGAGCCGCAGTAGGACTCGAAAATATCCGACCCCATTCCGGCGACATCACCGACGTTATCGCCCACATTATCGGCAATCACACCAGGGTTACGGGGGTCGTCTTCTGGAATACCGGCTTCAAGTTTACCCACCAAGTCTGCGCCTACGTCAGCACTCTTTGTGAAAATACCGCCGCCCACACGCGAGAAAAGCGCAACCAAGGAAGCCCCCATACCAAAGCCGTGGATAGCTTCAACATGCACCGGGTCAGCACCAAAGAGCAGGTACAGCCCACCTAAACCCAGCAGCCCCATTGAGGCAACCGTTAACCCCATTACAGAGCCACCATAAAAGGCGACTTGCAGTGCCGTCGCAGCGCCATGAGTACTGGCCGCAATGGTCGTTCTTACATTTGCTTTTGTTGCAGCAAACATTCCCACATAGCCCGCTATAGCAGAACATAAGGCACCCACCACAAAGGCGAAAGGCGTATGCCAACTTTTAAACCCAACAAACAGCGCAATAGCAATGACCAAAACGAAAATTGCTAGGATCGAATACTCACGTCGCATAAAGACCATCGCACCCTTATGGATCTCTTGCGCAATTTCAGCAACAAGGCCGTCTCCACCGGGATAACGAATAATAATTAAATAGAAAACAAAGGCCGCAACAAGGCCAACACCACCCAGAATAGGTGGCAGAAAAAGAACTTCCATACAAACCCCCAAATTTATTAATTGTCGTACAAGCCTGCCCAGATAAACCAAATCCCAATACAGATGCTTTCTCAATTCTGGCGCTTATATAGACACCTTGATCGAGTTTGGCTGCAATAATAGGAATATCGGCCTAACCTTCAAGCTTATATACCTCGGCGCGGCGGGGTACAGCTTGCCGCGCTCGTGATCATACGATAGCAAGTGAACGGGGTAAACCAAGCAATGTAAGGATTAAATGCCTTGCGTGCCATTGTGTTACAATCCTGCCCGCTTAAATATTCACCCGTTTCTTAAAGTAACTCTCTTTTGATATTTTCGCCTTAAATAGACAACACCGGAAACTTTAAGAAGCAGCACACTTACATTCAGGAATTTAGTTGTATGAGCCTTCATCTTGTCCCAACTGGTAAAGACGCCCCAGAAGAAGTTAATGTTATTATCGAAATCCCAATGGGTGGCGAGCCAATTAAGTACGAAATCGATAAAGATTCTGGCGCTTTGTTCGTAGATCGTATCCTAGGTACATCCATGCGCTACCCATGTAACTACGGTTACATTCCTCACACCCTATGCGGAGATGGCGACCCAGCCGACGTATTAGTCTTTATGAACCGCCCACTGATGCCTGGCTCGGTTGTGAAATGTCGCCCAATTGGCGTATTAAAAATGACGGACGAGTCTGGAGAAGATGCAAAGCTTATCGTCGTGCCGGTGAGTAAAATCACTAAGTATTACGATAAAGTGAACTCTATTGAAGACATTCCAGAAACAAAACTTAGCCAAATTTCTCACTTCTTTGAACATTACAAAGACCTGGAAGAGGGTAAGTGGGTAAAAATAGACGGCTGGGAAAGTGTTGAATCGGCTAAGAAAGAAATTACCGACTCCATTGAAAGCTACAATAACGAGCCTAGCCAACCTCGTTTCTAAACACCGCGTCTAAATACGTTTATTCCCGTTCTACTTATTCTAGCTCTATATGAGTGACATCCGGCGCCGGGAGTGGCGTCGGCTTTTTATCTCCCAAGCGAGCCCCCGGCTCCGCCAAAGACAGTTCACTTAAGTCCAATTCTAAATCTGGCTGAACCTTTCTCTCTTCTGGTTTTAAGACATCCGCCCCAGCCGGTGCCAAACCGTAATCTTGCGTATTAACTGGCTGCGGTGCTTTTCGCTGGTATTCATTGCTGTCCACAAGGTTTCCTGCCTGCTCTCGTACACTAATATTGGAAATATCCACATTGACGCCTTCGACAACAGGCCGCTCATCGTCCTTAACAAGGTTTCCATCAATAGGGGCAAGGGTGAGCCCCGATTCTTCATAGACGGCAACGGTTTGAACTTGCGGGGCTTGCGGGGCTTGCGGGGCTTGCGGGGCTTGCGGGGCTTGCGGGGCAGCAGTTTGGCTGGGCTGCACGCCAAAGACGGCCCGTCCTGACGTTTCTGTTTTTATTGATGGCGTGTCTTTTATCGATGGTGCATCGGTCTGCTCACTCACCACCTCTCTCAAGTCCACTAAGGCGCCCGCTTTTTTAATCGCAACTCGATATTTTGTTGCAGCTTCTAGCGATAAACCCTTTTTCAGCACAATAGACTTGCCATTGAACAAGTCTTCAACCCGCTTGGAATCGGCTTTAAATAGCCTCCCAAGGTTAATTTTCGCCTGAGCAAGCTCAAAACCCTTCGCTAACTCGCCTTTAAAAACAATATCAAACTGTTCATCCGGCATAGGACACCTCAAAAAATCACGTTCTCTGTGGAGTTTAGCAAACTCACAGATGAAAAAAACCGACTAGGCCACTCAAACACCCAATGCCAGCCAATTCCTCTTCCTAATTTCTGTTGGCTTTAATTAAACGATGAACCCCTACAACCCCTGTTTTTTCAAAAATCCGCTTATTATACCAATTCTAGAAAGTTTTCAGTTAATATAGCGGCCTCAATTACCGAAGAGATACGATAACTCAATCAACTCATCAAGGATGAATGGGGCATCACCTATGATGTTTCGTGTTATATAATCTATCTCAGATATTTCTTTTGCCTTATTATCGTGATTCATTCAGCAGGTCGCCATACATCATTCAGGGAAGTGCTAATAACAAACTTAAGCGCGAACAGCAACGATCCGATACAATCTCACGCATTTCTATTTATTCTTGCCGATGAGGTACTGCCCTCAGGTAAGCTTGTCAGGAAAATAATTTGGCATTTTTGGGTTACCCAAATCTATTGGAGACTTCATTTTATTTGTCTGAAGAATCTATCAGCCTACTTGATTCGGACAATAGGTTGTTCTATCCAGAACGATGCTGTTTATGCGACAAGCGAGAAATAAAGTCAGTCGAGATAGTGTCCAAGTCAGGCATCTTTGGCTGGCGAAAACAGTCGGTTATTGCATTGCCATTTTGTATAGAACACGAGTCCAATAAACACCCCAATATTTTGGTACATACGCTTCGCTTGAACCCCAGAATAGCGTTAACTCAAGTAATTAGCGAAAACAACGAATTTTCCGAACAACTTAAAAATCTAAACTCGTCCAAAGTATGCCTTCCTCCATGGGAAGCTTTTCCAGAACTAGGCTGCGACTCCTCCGCTTGGCGACAGGGAGACACAGCCCAATGGTATCACGAAGCATGGACACCCTATTGGAATTCACTATCACCTATAGAGCGATCTCAAATACTGGATGAATATTCCACAAATAGCGACTGGAGAGACAAGCTTTCGAACGCCTCCAAAGATCATAGAAATAATTCGTAGAGAAGTGTTTTCTATGACTGGTAGGATGTATCAGGCCAACCGTTAGGACACCTCAAAAAATCACGCTCTCCGTGGAGTTTAGCAAACTCACAGATGAAAAAACCCGACTAGGCCACCCAAACACCCAATGCCAGACAGATCCTCTTTCTGTTGGCCTTAATAAAACTATACCCCCTACAACCCCTGTTTTTTCACAAATTCGCTTATTACACCCTGCCTCTCTTATCTCTTTTCCTCCTAATACCCTATTTGCCTCTAACATTATCTTAACGTTTACATACTCTGCTTATAAATAGCAGGGACCCATCACAGAAAAATACGTACAAAGATCTATCTATTAGACGTGGCGATTACCATTTAATTTTTGGTCGCTCAATATCTAGTTACTCAACTTCTGCGGATGTCATAAAAATGATTAACACATCATAAAAATTTCTTTTTCACCACACATTATTCACTTTTTTTCATATTCGCACCTTCTCTAAAAACAATATGAGATTCGTCTAACAACAATGCGTACATAAAGAAAAACCTATAAAACTAACGCCATTTTAATGATATTTGCACCAACAAAATGAATGACGCGACCAGACTCACACAAAAATAATTGAGAGAAATTTAAACGAAAAAAATATAGCAAAATAAAGTGATCATTAAGATAGATAAGTCTCTTATTTGCAGTTGACAATTCATATATCATGGCTAAAAACTTCGGAAAGAAAAGCCATGCTTACTTTTAGAGAAGATCAAATAGAGGTTCTTAAAAATTCGGCTCTCGCTAAATTCAAAACCGAAATGGTTGAACACTGTCGTGTATTTTCACCAAAGTTATCGAAGATTTTAGGCGACGACCAGATTAGATTTATCGTTTCAAACTGTATCGATAAAGCACATCAATACGGTTTCTCTCAGAGAGGCCCCGTACGTTTCTATATCGACCTGTGTTTTCTATTTGGCAGTGGCTTCGATATAGACCCACAATACCCCTGGGCAAGCACGATATTAAAAAGAAATAGTAAAAAAATTCAAATGCATTCTGCAACTCAATTGCATGAATGGGTGAGCAACTATATGGACAATGTCTCTGGGGTGAAACAAATCAATACTTGGCAAGCCTTGGGTGAAATAAAAAAAAGCATCCATACGCCATTGGAAATATCAGACGAACACTTTGTTCAAGATGTACTGAAGAAGTTAAAACACATTCACCCGGCCAAGGCCAAATTTATTGGCGATAAACCAGCACAAAACCTAATTGAATACGCTAGAAAAAAATGCAGTGAGCTAGAGTTCAAATCACAAAGGTCTCAATGTTTAGTCACCATTCTTATGTTTGTATTTGGTCAGTCATGTATTCGTGACCCACTATACCCTTGGATAGAACGCACCCTCTACGACACAAATAGTATTGACCCGGAGTTGCGAGCAGTTCGGCTGGAAAGCCGCTCGCTAATTTGGTTAAACCAAGTATTGGCATCAGAAAATCAACTTAGTGAAGCTCAAGCATAGTTTTTTAAATCACGGATAAAGAAACGGACAATGACCAATCAAACCAAGCCCGCACCACCGAGCAGTGATAAAAATGCGAATATTGAATGTGATAATATTAAACAGGACTGTCCGTTAAAGAAAGGGACATTAATTGTTCTCGTTTTAGATCAAGACGGCAACCCTATTAAGGACGTAACAGTCGAAGTAAACGGCCTAGGGAATAAATTAACCGAAGCGGATGGAACAGCGGACTTTGGAAGCCAAAAGGAAGGTGATTATACCGCCAAAGGGGAAAAGGATGGCTGCCTACCCGCTAAAGTTGAGAAAAAAGGCACCCTGGTTGCCCAAACCACTTCCGTAATAGAGCTGAAACTCAAGACCAAAATTATTCATATGCATTTAGATGCAGACCGCGATGGTGCCGTGGATGCAGACTGGAAAGGTTTGGATACTTGGGAGTGGGGGGCAGGAAAAAAAGGCGCCATAATCCTATGCAATAATGATGACGACGACAACGCAAGTACACTTGACAATGCGGATGACAAAATAAATGGCGGTAATGACAAAGACGAAATCGCACCCCTAGTGATACGCATGGAAGGCGGCTCTCCCCCCCCAAGTACATTCAAAGCAGAATTGTCCGTTAGCGCAGCAGACGCAAAACGAATTCGAATTTTCGATAGTAAGGCTGCTGGCGGCAAAGAGATTATTGGGCCGACAAAAGGCAAAACTTATAAATTTCCCGACCTTAATTTCACAGAAAAAGCGCTGGGAATGGAAGCATTGGAATACGCCGGGGATGGCTTTGATGGAGAGATTAGCCTCAAATTCTCAGTCTCGAATACCGCCGGAAAAGACTACGACGAAAACGCGAAGATTAGGGTTGCCCCCTGGATGATACCCAATCATAAAGACCCAGCTACAAAGGTCTATGTTGTGAATGCAGGAAATAGCAATCGTCGATTTCGCAATGAGCTGAAAACACACGCCTCTGCCGCTGGGTGTTCGTTGGATGAAAGCCATGCATCAAATGATATATGGATGCAGGATTGTATGGAGATTGGCTTTTCATGTTTGCCAAACCATGCAATGACAACCGTAACCCGTCCACCTAGAGGCCGGGGGTTAGAGCTTTACCCTAAATCACTTTTAGCACCCAACTTTGGGTATACTGAAGTGGGTATTGTCGATCCAAACAACACATTTAATTCAACAGGCAACCTTGAAGTGACGCCGCCGACACAATCTCAAGCAGGCAAAGACTTCCCTTTCGGTCGCATCTATTATGGCCCTGGCCGTCTCGGTGATTTAATAGACCCCGAATTCAAGGCATTTCTAAATAAACAAATTGTTCAAAAACCCATAGAAGTGGATACCAGTTGGTTATTAGTAGGGCATGTAGACGAGTTAATGACATTCGTTCCCTCGACTGGAGGAAAGGGCTTCAAAATGCTATTGGCAAGCCCTAAACTAGCATACAAGATATTGAAAGATAACAAGGCAGCTCATGGAGGAGATAAACTTTTAACAAATAGGTATTTCAATAAAAATAAGACTTCAAAAAAAGCAGAAGTCACAATAAAGGATTTCCTGGATACGGGTATACCTGGATTGGGAGCCTTGGCAACAGCCAGTTCGCTAGACACCTTTAATAAAGCAAAGCAACTTAAATTGGATGCGATTAAAAAGCAGTTTGAAAAAGAAATTGGAATAAACCCCGTCACAGATGTTATTGAGGTTCCAATTATATTTATGCCAAGCCCACATGGTCCAGCATACGCCGATGCCCTTACAACGGGAATGGTCAATATGTTAGTACTTAATAAACATTGCATTATTCCAAAACCCTTTGGGCCAGTTGTTGGGGGGAAAGACCTTTTCGAAGAGGATTTAAAAACCAAATTAACGGCTTTAGGGTTAACCGTTAAATACATTGATGATTGGTATGAATATCATATCAACTTGGGTGAAGTACACTGCGGCACCAATACACTGCGTACCGCACCAAAAACAAAATGGTGGGAATTTACTCCTTGATACAAAATGTATTACGCAATGTTTATGCAAAATTTGCTATTACAACGTTTTTTCTTGTAATTGCTCTTTCCGCCTGTCATGTTCAAAACAATGAAAAAAAGGTAAAACCCATGTCGATGGAAACCCTATTTGAAAACCTTTTAACCGCTACAGGTGAACACTACCTCGATCAAGAATCACAGTTGCTAAAAGGCGGGGAAGACGCTATTGCAGTACTAACCTCAAAGCTACAGCATAATGATACATATACTCGAATTTACGCAAAAACAATGTTGGATTGGCTCGAAGGTAAATCACCCAATATCAATATTGCTTTAGATTATCTCGAAGCCCTACCCGGAGAGCTAGCCTATACCGCTTTAGGGTCACCTTCCGCCCTGCCCACTTCCAGTTATTTGGATTATCACTATACCAATACCGTGACCAATATCTTAGGCATTCGGATAATAAAACTTCCTGAATTACCACGGTGGTATGTATTGGCCGTTATTTTCCATATTAAAAGCCAAACTCCCCCCAAAGCAACGAACTTACTACTACGTTTTGCCATTGAAACCAATAACGAAGAATGGCGCAACGCGGCACTTGAAGCCATTACAGAAATTCAAGACCCTCAACTTAATGTAAAAATAGCCGAAGAAAAATCTCGGTTAGCATCCAGTGGGCGCGGCCTTCCCGAATTCTTGGATGCTTTAATAGCAAAACCCTAATGCTTTCGGTGTCGCTTATTGTCTGTACCAATCAAGAATAAAACAAACAATTATTTCACTTTTATTTCCAAGCATTTCAAATTCAAAAGTGATACGTATCTCAATTTTCTTTAATTTGTTTTTGGTATTTTTGGCGCCACCATGTGGAATTTTGTACAATACTTAATCAAATTCAACTATTTTTATCGGAAAAAGACAGAGAAAAAGCTGAAAATTACAATTTAAAACCACGCTTTATGGAAATATTCATTATTATTATCCATACTCTTGAAGGCAAAGACCTTGTGTACAAAACTGGCTCATAAGGCCAGCAGGAAATCAAAAATGGATGAAATCAACGACGCCCCCCAAATCAAACCCTCCCAGTCTTCAGACTCCGCAGCGGATGAAGAGCCCTGCATTGTTATTGGTCGGAATAAAGTCCAGGTAAGTGCTGTTCACTCAAAGATCATACAGGACATAGCGTTTCTTGAAGACCGAATTACTCAAATTAAAAAATCCTCTAGTCCAAACTCAATGATGCTCAAAACTTATCAGGATATGCTAAACAGTCGTCAATCGGTTTTAGCTTGGTTAGAACATCACGATATGGTTGCCCCTATCGACAGCGAAAAGACAGGTTAGCCTAATACCTGTTAACACTCATTCAATAATGACACTTAACAGGGGCTCTAGCAGCATATCCTCAACTTCGGACATAGAGGCCAATACCCTTACCCGCTCCTCTATTTGCAACTCGGTGTTCTTGGAGGGAGAGTAAGCAATTACATTCATGCCAGCAGCTAAGGCTGCTTGGACTCCTGAGGGAGAGTCCTCGATAACCCAACATTTTTCTGGGGGGTAACCCATACTATGGGCCGCGTGGAGAAAAAGGGCTGGGCTGGGTTTTCCAATGGCAACATCTTGAGCGCTAAATATTTTTCCTGCGAAATAAGGTAACAAACCCGAAGCCGACAGCGTCATATTCATTTTTCGGTGTTCACCATTTGACGCAACACAAAACGCAATTTGTCGCCGAACTAAAGTATTAACTAACTTACACACCCCCTCAATAGGCTCAACACCCGATTCAAAACCAGTAAGAGTGGCATCATTAATTTGCGAAATAAAATCCGCAGGGTATACCCCATGGTTAAATTCATTCGTTTTATTTTTGATTAGCCATTCTTCACATTTTTTTAACGTCCACCCCCGAAACTGTGTCATACAGTGTTGTGCAGTGAGATTCACCCCATTTTTTTTTAACACGTTGGAAAAAACGTCTGCGCTTTTACCTTCCGTATCAACAAGTACCCCATCGCAATCAAAAATAATTAACATCAATGTATCCCAAAATTAATTTCTTCAATCAAACTCAATGCTTATATACGTGCTTTCAACTCGTACTATCAACTTGCACTATCAACTAAAAAGCCCCTCTCTAAACGGTGGCATGGAGTAAAGATCAAATATGCCGGTGCTTTCACCGCAGAGCCAACATACTAACCCCAGTTCTCCATGCTGTAATCCCCTTTATGAATTCCCACGGAGGACCGCACTACTGTCCGGGATAAATTTGGGGTATATAGCTAAAGGGGTTGCCGTTACTGTATTTTAAGGGTAAAACCCAATGATACGACTCACAATACAGGCACGGCAACATGTACAAACATACCCATTGGCGAGCGAATGACAGGACGACCAAAAGGTACTTTCGAGAAGATCGCCAACAAGAGTAAAGCTGGCATCGACAAGAAGCGGTGGGCGATGGAGTTATTTTTTAAGTGGATAAAACACAATCTGAAACTTAAGAAATATTTAGGTCGAAGTGAAAACTCAGTCAAGACACAAATTTATATCGCTTTAATCACGTCTCTATTGGTTAAGATTTACCATCAGGGCCGTAAGACAATTCTGACCCTGAAGCTTTGCTTGGTTGAGCTAAAATCAATGAACTTAATAATCGCCAGATAAGTCTGGCGATATGACATTATCCCGGACAAGTAGTGCGTGGGAGCAAGTCAACAGTAGTACATATTATTTGTTGTTGGTTTTCGAAGCCTTAAATCTTAAACCTGTTTTTACGCGCCAGAACTGGCTCGTAGCGTGATATCTATCACATAAAATATAGGCTTTTAGCGTAACTTTTTGGATTGGTATGCCTTACTATAAAAACCCCAACTTACCCTGTTCCCATTATTATTTATTATTGGACACGCCTTATTTTTCTAATTTGCCTATGACTAACTCACCTATTAATAGCCAGTGAATAAATAATAGCTTGGTAAATATATTTAAAATAGTATTGGTGAAAATAGAGCAATAAAATAAGGCAATAAATTGGTTCACAGTTTTATTGGGAATTAAAAGGAATAGATTAAGGAAATACAGTATGCTCAATACCGCATTATCAACGACTGATTTATCCATGGGTTATACCGAGGCAAAGCGTAAAGCATTCTCGTTAATTAGTGCTTTTAAATTGAATACCAATCGATCAGCCCATTACCCAAATATTCCGAAGGATAAGCTGGTTGAGGCGATGAGTAAAACTGTTAACAGTATAGGGCGTACGCTTAATCAAGGTAAAGCCAGTTTGTGCGGCCCGGCAGCGTTTCTTTTTGTGATAGTGAAAACCAGGCCAGACTTGTACGTTCGAGCTGTACCTTACCGGGAAATCGCATATTGGGAAGCTTACCCTAGAGTCATCAAAAGAAGCCAAAGGTCGTAATCCATCATCATTAACGGGGTTGGATTGGATGCTAATGACCAGCGTGAAACCGAAATATGATAATACCAGTAAACGATTTGATGGCATCACCTTACCGGGTAAATTAAAGCGTTGGTTTCAGAGGTCCGGCTATACCGCTGTTGAAGCCTATACCAGTAAAGTCTTTCATAAAAGCATACGGTTTTTACTCTCCGCTCAAACCGACTATACTGCGGGGCATTCCATATGCCTATTTGTCGATGCCAATATATTTCGTTCCACTGCGGATAAAAGTAAAGAAGCGTTTTTCCCCAACCATTGGGTGGTACTCAATTCAAATATAAAAATAATTGAATACGATAATACAACAGGTTTGCATAAACCCCCTGTTATTATTACCCCTTCCATTGTTAATCGGGTTACCGCAAAAGACAAAAAAGACAGAGAAAAGACAAGAATAATGCTGGAGGTTTTTACCTGGGGTTTCCCTCATGCCCCAGCTACCAGTAAAATTAGCGCTTCCCAAGCACCCAGCCTAGAGTATTTCCTTGGTGGGTTTCATGGCTATATAAAAGTAAAGCGCTAACCTAATAAGAAGAGAATGGCTTATGAGTAATATCCGGTTTCTATTTTTCTCGGCGATGGTTGTATTGATACTGGTATCCTGCACTCTTCCCCATAAAAAAAGTGCCCTTCAATGGGTTCAAGAGGACTACCATAATTTAAGGGAATAGGGGTCAAATCCATTGATAATAACATTTAACCTCGCTTAACCTAAAATACACGCCCAGCGCAAAACACTGGGCGTATTGTTTTCTACTCTTTAGGCGTCACCACAATACACCCTTCCATCACCCGGACAGTAACGGACGTATTAATCGCAAAGCCCGCCTCAATTAACCAGTGGCCTTTTAAATGAATCTCGCCAGAGTGGTACGTCTTTCGTAAGCGTTAATCCAACTCTTAGCATTACCCACAAATATGCCGAATAATTGAACTTATATAGTGAATGAGTATCCAGTGAGCTTTATTTATGAAAAAATAGGATTTTTATGGGCAGTTCCGCATTAAATTGGGTTGATACTGAGTTCCAATACACCAACTTTTGCGACAAACGCTTAAATAAACGTTTATTATTGATTGCAAAACAATTAGCCACACAGTTTGGAAAAAATGTATCGAGTAGCTTTTCAACGTGGAAAGAAATTAAAGCCGCTTATCAATTTTTTTCAAATACTTAAGTGACTATTAAAGACTTATTATCATCTTTAAATTTTAAATACGCAGGTTAAACACAGGGCAAGACATCAACTGTAATAAGGTTGAAGAAGAAAGACGGTGAAAGAAGTGGGGCAACACTGGCTGTACTCTCGGCTTCCTATGCGTATGTTAAACAACAGGAGTGTTGGTTAAATGTATATTTAATTCTTTTTAATACCGTAATAGGTATTTATGCATTGCCCGAATAAAACGGAAATAAAACCCAAATAAAACGTGTTTGTCAAAAGACGGGGAATGCATTTGTTAAAAATAAGATTACTGAAGCGACAGAAACTTTACAAGCAAAAAGTGAGGTCAAACTGTATTTTGGCGTTTGAATTAACTTCCCCAAAATACAACAAAAAGAATAAAAAATGTTGCTTAGCTCATCCTGACGACAACAAAACAAAAAGTGCCAACCAATAAAATAGACTGTTTCCTAGGTGAGTTTACCCAAAAAGGGGGGTATTTTTAGGGGCTTACCCTTGCTTGAGCAGTTCCCGTAGGTCAATGATGGCGGCGTTGGCTCTTGAGATATAAGAGGCCATAACAAGTGAGTGGTTGGCCAACAAACCAAACCCACTTCCGTTTAATATCATTGGGCTGTATATCGTTTCCTGCGTTGCTTCTAACTCTCGAATTATTTGCTGCAAGCTTACGCGCGCATTTTTCTTTTCTAACACATCGGCAAAATCTATTTCCATAGCTTTTAGAAAGTGAATTAACGCCCAAGCACTACCACGGGATTCATAAAATACATTGTCAATTTGCGACCAGGGGGTTTTTATGTCCATTTCACTTGGTGCATAGGTTGCTTGCTTCGCACCAGGGGCACCCGCTAAATCTGTATTTAATCTTTTTTGGCCAACGCTGGCACTTAACCGTTGAGATAAACTGCCCAATCTTGTTTCAATGGTACGTAGCCAGTAATTTAGGTTATCTGCACGAGCGTAAAATTGTGCATGATGCTGGTCACTATCCGCTAGGCGAGCAAGGTAAGCACGTAAAAATTGCACACCCTCTTCGTATTCACCTTCGGTTTGCGGTAAAAGCCAACTGCGATTATCAAAGTTAAACCGCGACTCTGCGCGTGCGAGATCTTTATCTTCTGTGGATTGAGATTGAGAGCGACTAAACGCTTCACGCATGGCTTTGATTAGGTCACGCACTTGAATTAAGACGCCGTATTCCCAGCTTGGTATATTATCTAACCATATTCCGGGTGGTGTAATATCGTTGGAAAGATAGCCCCCGCGCTTATTTAACATGGTATCTACCACGCCAATTAATGAGGTGGTGGTTAATACGCCAGTCACAATTTTTTGTTGCTTATTTTTATTTAATTCCAACAGTGCGTATTCTTTTACCGCAAATGTATCGGGTTCAAAACTTAAATATATGCCCACGCAAACAGCGCCAAACAAATAAACCAAACAGGCCGCTACGCCTATTTTTACCCAGGGGTTGGACTCTTTCATATCGCCACTGAAATCCAGCCAGCGAGTTTCAGCAAGCTTTTTTAGGTTGTCCATGGAATGTGTTACTTTTTTTAGCATACTTAACGCCCTGTTAATGTCAGTGAAACATCAAAGTATTATCGATGTTTCCAAGATTATTTGTATGTACGCACGTTTACTTGCGTCACAACAAATATCCCTCCTTCAAATTCGAAGTTGAGTTCAAACTTATCATACGGTTTTAATGGTTTATCTATATCAAATAACATGAGATGGTAACCATTGGGTTTGAATACCAATTGTGTTTTTGGATCTAATGTTGTGTGTTGCACACTGCGCATTTTCATAATGCCATTTTCATATTGGCTTCTATGTACTTCTATATGCCCAGCAACAGGTGAGTATACGTAATTAAGTACTCTTGTTTGCCCGCCTGTATTGCTCAACGTTAGGTAAACAGCCGCCACAGTGCTGCCTGGCGGCATCGCGTACATAAATGCATTGCTCACAACGATAGGCCCTTCTGCCTTTTTTTGCGCTTCGTCATTTTTAATGTAACGGATAAAAAAATACAGCATTAACAACAGAATAATAACCAATACACCGACAATACTAAGTGTTCTATTCTTGCCCACTGTTTATTTCTACCTTTATTATGACTGCACATGGTCCTTTGGTCTTTCAAGCCAATAACCTTGTCCACCATCCACACCTATACCTTGTAGTGCTATCCATTCATCTTCAGTTTCTACGCCATCTGCGTAGATTTTAACATTGCAATTGTGCGCAATTTGTACAAGATTTTTGACGTAGTATTGATTTTCACGATTTATATGGATGTTACTCACGTATCTACGGTCTATTTTGACATATTCCAGGGGGAGGCTGAGTAAACTTCCTAATGATGACGGTATATTGCCAAAATGATCCAGCCCAACAGCAAAACCTGTTTTCTGGGCTCGCTCAATGAAGCCGGCTAGGGTGTCTTTTGGCCAGCGCAATATATTTTCTGATACTTCTAGAATAATCGATGATTCTAGCCCGCTCTCTTTTAGCTCTTCTATTGCCTCTTGTAATTTCACTAACCAACGGTTAAAGACAGGACGTACCACGGACTGTGGCGAGATATTAATACTCAATCTGACTTTAGGCTGATTACTGAGCACCTCAATCCCGTTTAAGATGGCTTGTTTGTCCATATCTTCTGTGAGCCCATAGCGTTCCACAAGTGGCCAGAACATCGCGGCACTAATTAAGCCCTGTTCTTCTCTTACTCGTGCGAGTGCTTCAAATTGAGGCAGCGCATTCTGTTCTTCGTCAAACAATCGTTGGTATTGAAACTGCAACGCCCCCTCTTCCATTATTGACTTCAAATACCCGAGCCATTCACTTGCTGAACGCACAGCCATTTGGTTTTCTTCAAGGTAGTAAAAGGCATAGCCTTTTAATGGATGCGTTTTTGCTTCTCGCAACGCAATATCCGCAGCACTGAACATTTTTGCCGCAATATTGACTTGTTGAGAAAAAGACGCGCCAATCCAGGCTTGCAGGTACGTTGACGATGTATCGGCAAGAAGGTCGCTTGAAGACCCTGAGGCTATAATAGAATCGAGATTATCGATTTTCTTCTTTATCTCTTCGATGTAACGCTCGATTTCATGGTTAAAGACTCCGGGAATAAATACGCTGAAACTGGCACCGCCTCGCCGACCAACTTTTGAACCTCTCCAAACCTCTGGTATTTTAGCTATGATGGCAGCAATATCTCGCATGAGTTTGTCTCCCGCTTCCATGCCACATAGTGCGTTAAACTGCCTCAATCCATCAAGTTCGATAATCACTAAGGCGCCTGGACCACCTCCAACTTCGGAATCTAGCCACGCCTTAAATTGTGCATCAAATTCGGCTCTGTTTGCCAAGCAGGTTAATGAGTCTTCACAGGACTCTCGCCGAAGGCTAGTAATTAATTCTGCCTGCTGAAAAAATAACGTTCCCACTTTCTGTGACGCAACATTCATGGCCCCGGCAAGGCTGCGAAACTCTGGAATGGAAGGCTCTGGCACAGAGGTATAGTTACCATCTCTCAGCGAGTTTGCTTGTGCTTCGATAACTTTAAGGGGCTTGAGAAGGTATTTAAGTCCAATACCAACAAGCCCGTAGCAAAGTACGGTAGCAAACAAAAATAACCATATTTGCTCAATAAATACTCGCCATAACTCACGATAAGCATAGCCTGGGTGAGAAACCACCTGGACTTGACCCAACCTCGACCAACCAGACATAACTTCAGCATTACCAGAGGGCGCCGGTAATTTAATGCGGGAAACAAACCATTTGGGCACCCCTTTGACGTCAATCAAGCGTGTACGCTCAGCTACATGATAGCCGTCTAGGCGTGTATAGCGAACACTTAGGTAATAACCTCGATCAAATATAACATCGACCATGCTTTGTATTTGAGCTTCGTCTTTGTCTTTGGCGACATGGGAAAGGGAAAAACCAAGGGAGGTCGCCGTATCTTCCGTCAAGGTTCTCATTTGCTCAACGAAATAGCTTCTCGCATTCATTAAGCTCACTGCCATATTGGCAGCTAATAACACTATAAATACCGCGCTGATGGCTAACATTAGCTGTCGGATTAACGCCATGAATGTACCCGTCGATGGTTATAAATTAGGTGCGTCATTGAACTACCTTCAACAAAGGCTGAATATAATAAACTACTACTCAGCTTTCTACGGCTACTAGTGGCTCAATAAACGTAAATTATTTAATTGTTATTGTAGTGGAGGTAGAAGCTCTAAACGCGGCTGACTCGCCAAACGAATATCTCCTCTCACCCGGTAACCTGGAACCGCTTCCTTCATTTTGCCATATATCCACCTGCCTTCGGAATCCGTTCGTGCATATATCATCACTGATTCCTGAGTTTGTTCTAATCTTAAAGCAATTTCCCTAAGGTATTTAACCATTTCATTGTTACGTTTTTTAAGGGCATAAGGGGGGAGCCGATATTCTGTAATATTCGTATCGCTGGGCTTAGCTTCTGGTATTTTCAGGGCTAACTGTCGATAGCGAGCTTTTGTTTGATTCAGCTCTTGCTGTAATTGTAATAGAAGGTTGTTTCCTGGAAAATAGGTTTGGGCCGAAGTAAGTAACTGCTCACTTTTTCTGAAGTTTTTCTTTTGTGTGGATTCTCGAATACGCTCTGCAGAGCGTATTAGGATTGCTTGAATCCCAGAGCGAGCTTGGCTGCTATTGGGCTTAAGCAGCAATACTGACTGAAATAGGTCATAGGCGTTCTCATAAGCGGGCGCAGTTAAATCTCCTTTGCGGAAGGCGTCTTCTGCACGAGTGAGAAGTTTGGCTTCCATCGGTACTCGGACGCTCACTTGGGAACGAACCTCTGGGACGAAGTCCGGCATTTTTGCCACGCTCTCTTGCTCATGACTCTGCCCAGCACAACCCAGCAGGCAGACCAATAAAAGGAGGCTGCCCCATTTTAGTTCCACCACTGACCCCAACAATATGATTGCCTCTTACAATTTGATACTTTTATATGGTTCTTTCTGATTACATCAAAAATTTGACCAAAAAGCTTTGATCCAGCCTAATATTATTGCTTTTATAGGCTTTAACCAGAGATAGTATATTCGTTCAGCAAAGGATTACACAGGACCCACTTGGCACATATGTTCAAATATTGCGAAACTCAACGCTGCTATATGGGTCATAACTTACGGGTTATAACTAGAGAACTTCTGAATTTACCTAGATCTGCGTCGTATCACGCCACACATGATTGCGACGGGTATAGAGATAAGCAGCTTAGGACGCCAAGAGCGCAGAGGAGTAATAGATTTGTTCAGAGTTATCCTAGCAAGGCTCAACAATTAAGTTCAACAATAAATTGGCGCACTATGCGCAGGGTACAGCAACACGCATTTTTAGGCAGTAGGCTCTATGAATAAATTAAATGGTAACGTCGCACAGCAAGCCGTACATATTGCATTTAGTACAGTGCTTTTGCTGGTATTAAGCCTGAATTCTCACGCTAAGCCAGGGATCGATTTATTTGGTGAAAAACCACGCCCGCCCTCCTCCTCTTTGGATACAGATTATCTAGAGGAAGAAGAGGAACCTGAGTTTGTTCGTGTCGATCAAGCCTATCAGGTGTTTTTAGACGAAAATGAAAATGCCTTAACTTTAGACTGGAATATTTTAGAGGGTTATTACCTCTATCAACACCGTTTCAACATAGTCGCGCAAAACGCTGAGACAAAAGAAACCTTGAACTTTTCCTCTACACCAGGGGAAAAAAAATACGATGAGTATTTTGCTAAGGAATTAGAAATTCATTACCACAATGCCCTATTAACAGCTCAGTTACCCACCATTAACAAACCCTATGAGCTTGTTATTACTTCCCAAGGCTGTGCCGACGCAGGCTTGTGTTACCCACCAAGAAAACAGTATTTTAAAATCAATACTCAAGGCCGTTTTCAAGAGCAGGGTTTCGCTAGTTTTAACCCTGCATTAAAAGTGGATACGGCTAAGGTTTCAGAGGTAAAAGATACAAACACTTCGACCAAAGAAGACCCATTTTTAATTGCGGTATTGCTGGGTGCCGTTCTCGGTGGGTTGATATTAAATTTAATGCCCTGCGTTTTTCCGGTTCTTTCTCTTAAGGCATTAAGCTTTGCTTCGTCGAATCAGTCTAAAGAAAAACAACACTTGCACGGTTGGGCCTATACGTTGGGGGTTGTCGGTTCATTCTGGGTTGCAGCAGTATTTATTTTAATCGCAAGAAATGCAGGGGAATCACTGGGCTGGGGGTTCCAATTACAACAACCTGCGTTTGTTGCCGTTATGGCTTATCTATTCTTGATAATGGGCTTAAGCCTTTCTGGCCTTGTACATTTCGGCACGTCTTTGATGGGTGTAGGTAATGAACTGACGACTAACCAAGGGTTAAAAGCTTCCTTTTTTACCGGCGTACTCGCCGCATTGGTTGCCAGCCCGTGTACTGCGCCGTTTATGGCTACTGCCCTTGGATTTGCATTAACTCAGCCTGCGTTTATTTCTCTAAGCATATTTACCGCACTGGGTTTTGGCATGGCGCTGCCATTTTTATTGTTGAGTTATAGCCCTGCGCTAGCGAGGTTTTTACCTCAACCGGGCGCGTGGATGGATACACTGAAGCAGCTTTTAGCCTTCCCCCTTTATTTGACCTGCGTATGGCTAATATGGGTTTTAGGTAGACAAACATCCATCGATTCTGCTGCCATGCTTATGCTTGGGGGCACAGCACTTGCGTTTGCGGCTTGGCTTACAACACAGGCACCTCACAGCAAAATAGGTAAATTTCTAAAATATGGGTTGATGATTTTTAGCCTAATAAGCGCCGCTTGGGTTATTCCAACTTCTTCAACGCAAGAGAAAGACGAACATTGGCAAACTTATTCTCCTGAAACACTCGAAGCGTTACGGGCAGAATCCGTGCCTGTGTTTGTTAATCTCACCGCAGACTGGTGCATCACCTGTAAGGTCAATGAACGAGTTGCATTTTCATCAGATAAATTTATTGAAACAGCCAAACAGCTTAAGGTAACTTTATTAAAAGGCGACTGGACAAACTCTAACCCACAGATAACGGAATTGCTCACTCAATATGGGCGCAACGGTGTACCGCTTTATTTGATGTACCCTGCTGACCCTAGTAAAGATGCAGAAATCCTTCCTCAGCTATTAACAGCGTCACACGTCATTAAGGCTATGGAAAGGGGGGTAAAATAGCGCTGGCTTGCAGCAACATTACGCCAGCGCTGAGGGAATAGGTAGATTACTTTTTCAGCATGGTTGCGGAACAATGTTTGGCAATATATTCAGCATGGGCTGGCATAGAATCGGCAGCTCTTTGAATAACTTCACGTATTTTCTGAAGCTGGCTGTCCACCACGTTATGGGGCCTTAGGTCTGCGGCGGGGTGGTGGGCTTTAGCCTTCAGACCTTGCCCGTGCATAACAGCCAACCAACTTGTTTCATCAAACAGTTCGAAGTTATCTCTAAAAATTCTACCAGACGAGCGGTATAGGCTCATTTTTTCCTTTAACCTGGGCGGTATGTCCATGGTTCTACAATAATTCCAAAATGGCGAATCATTTCTTTCTGTTGCATGGTAATGCAAAATAAGAAAATCTCGAATATATTCAAATTCATCGGATAAAATTTGGTTGTATTTATCCACTTCGACTTGGTTAAAACCATGTGCGGGAAATAATGCAATCAACTTCGATATGCTCGACTGAATAAGATGTATGCTGGTGGACTCCAACGGTTCCATAAAACCACTAGACAAGCCAATAGCAACACAGTTCTTATTCCAAAACTTTCTCCTCCGACCTGTTTTAAACCTGATTTTTTTAGGTTCCGATAAAGTGTCGCCGTCAATATGATCCAATAATATTTGGGTTGCTTCATCATCGGACATATACCGGCTACAGTAAACGTGGCCATTCCCCACCCGGTGCTGCAAAGGAATACGCCACTGCCAACCAGCAGTATGTGCTGTTGCTTTTGTATAGGGTATAGGGTTTTCTGTATTTTCCGTTGGAACGGTTACGGCTCTATCACAAGGCAGGTTATGACTCCAGTCGTCATAGCCCGTATTCAGAGCTTGCTCAATTAACAACCCGTTAAACCCAGAGCAATCGATATATAAATCCGCTGTGAGTATCGCCCCTGAACGCAACTGAATCTCTCGAATAGATCCATCCGTCTTTTCAAGATTAACGCTTTCAACAAAACCCTCTTGCCGAATTACCTCACGATCTTCCGAATATTTTCGTAAATATTGTGCGTACAAGCTCGCATCAAAATGGAAAGCGTAGGTTATTTGAGAAAGTGGAGAGTTGGGAATGTTAGTCGGTTTAGCAAATTTATTTCTCTTTGCTGCCTGCTCACATATTGAATACTGCTCAATATCATGTTCACCATATTCGTGATTATTTTTTTGCCAATAGTGGTAGAACTGAAGAACATCTAATTTAGTGCCATAGTGTCCAAATGGGTGCATATAGCTATCGCCAATTTTTCCCCAATGATTAAATTCAATGCCTAATTTAAACGTTCCACCACAAAATTTGAGAAATTCGTTTTCGTCAATACCGAGAATATCATTATAAATAGCAATTTCTGGTATGGTGGCCTCCCCTACGCCGATAGAACTAATTTCATCCGATTCGACCAGAGTGATTTCTACTTGCTTTCTATTAAAAGTATTTGAAAGAGCCGCTGCGGTCATCCAACCAGCGGTTCCCCCCCCAACGATAAGCACTTTTGTTTTTGGGTATGATATATCTTTATTCATGACAGAATATATTTTGACCTATTCAAGCTTATTGAAGTATTAACGCTAAAACCTATTTTAATAGATAATTTTCTAAATACTCTTTTAATGGTGGGATAGTATCCGATGCTTTATCGAAAGTGCTTGCCATTTTTTGCAGTTGTTCTCGAATCCAAATGCCATCTAAATGATCTGCAAGCGGGTAATACTCTTTAGGCCACAGGTTATTTCCAATAAAGAATGTAAGCCAGTTGTCTGATGTCATGGTTTCTCCCTCATAGAAAGCCAACTTGCCTCTGGACTGATAAAGCTGCATTTTACGCCTAAGCCTGTCTGTTATGCTAGGCAATGTCCCATTCAGAAATGCCTTTTTAAAGGGGCTTCTCATTAACTGCTGCAAAGTATTAAAGTCATATATATGTTCTAGTTCTAACTGAGTCAATCTATTATATTCAGATGCGGCCACAGATAGATTATGTGTATTTGGAAAAAGGTCTATCAACCTCAGCACAGCCGATTGAACAAGGTGGATTTGCGGAACAAAGCCCTCTCCAAGATTAAAACCTCCCGCGCTAATTACTAAACAATTTTTAGCCCAGGGCGGCACCATAAATAATTCGTCTTCCGGTTTAATGGCATACTTATTTTCATCCGAGCTTAAGGGTTCGATAAATTCCTCTGCACTTATTTTATTATCAAAATAGTAGCAAGATTGAGTATAGTCCAATACTGAAATCTGCTTAACCCAGCCATCGTGCATAAAAGACATATCAACGTATGGTTTTGCAGCTTGCTCACTCGCACTTCGACACACAACGTTATATTTAGACAAACCAAAGCTTTCCAAAGTTTTCTTAGGCGGCGCACTTTGGTTTGCAAACAATATTTTATCTGCCCCCGAACAGTCTATATAAAAGTCTGCGGTTATAGGTTCTTTAACAGAGGAGCTATTTAGTTCATATAATCTACCGCTAGAAGAATCGTATTGAGGCATTAAGCTATCAACACACTTAACATTCACCCCCGCATCAAGCGCTTTTTGTTTGAGAAATTGTGTATACTTTGAAACGTCAAATAAATAAGCATATTCGATTGAGGAGAAAATAGATTTTTTTTCTTTGGATGGATGCCGAAATAGCCCTTTGTTAGCGGCCTGGGAGGCAAGCGAATAATCGCAATAATTAATATCATCTCCAGCGCTTTTGAAACGATAACATATATCTGAAAATTCAACGCCATGCAGTGTAAAACCATGATCAGAAAATGGAATAAAAAAATGTGTATTCGGTTTATCACCCCAACCGTTATATCGCCCCCCAAGTGAAAAAGAAGCACCAACCTCACGGATAAATTCTTTTTCAGTAATACCTAGTCGTCGATGAAATTGACGCATTAGCGGAAGGCTATGCGACAACAGATCAAACTCTTCTACAATTTTATTTATTTCAATAACAGTAATTGCTAAATTGGGCACCAATTTAACTAAAGCTAAAGCGGCACTCCACGCGGCAACGCCACTGCCTACCACAATAATATCATTAATAGATTCTGATTTTTTTTCGAGATCTTCTCGCATAATATTAGAGGCCATAAAGGCTCATTGAGGGGGAAAGGGTATTGATTGTGCCATTTTGTTTACGCATATTTTCAATTGTTTGCTCGTGGCTATTCATTGAGCGAGCAGCCTGCTCTAAAGTAGATTTTCGTTCCGCTAAAAAATGAAATAGCTTTTCCGTAGATACTGAATCAACAGCACGATTCCATGTTTTGGGAATAACCCCCTGCCCCACAAAAACTGAGATCCAGCTTGCATTGAGAAACAACCCTTCTTTGTAATATTCCACTTCACCTAATTCACGAAACAGTTCTATTTTATGTGTTAACGAATCTGGTATATCCATCGTTCTTACATAGTTCCAAAATTCTGAGTCATTACGAGTAGTCGCTACATAATGAAGGATTAAAAAATCTTTTATCCGTTCATATTCATTTTTCATTATCCGGTTGTATTCTTCTTCAAGAGTATTATCCAGTGACCAAGTTGGCAGAAATTCAAGTAGTTTCATAATCCCCACTTGAACTAAAAACAAACTAGTGGATTCCAACGGTTCCAAAAAACCTGCGGACAGGCCAATTGCAACACAGTTTTTATTCCACGATTTTTTTCTAACGCCAGGCTGAAAGCGGATTATTTTTGGATCATTTAATAGGGTTCCATGTATATTTTTCAACAGTCGGCTTTGTGCATCTTCATCGTTTGAAAATTGGCTGCTATAAACATAACCATTCCCCATTCTATGCTGAAGCGGAATTTTCCATTGCCATCCATTTGGTTGAGCTATTGATTTTGTATAAGGCGCGCTTTCTTCTTGTTTTTCACTTTGTACGGCTACAGCCCTATCGCAAAGAAAATATTTGCTCCAATCATCGTAACCTGTCTTAAGTTCTTGCTCAATCAACACACCTCTAAAGCCTGAGCAATCAATAAAAAAATCGGCTTCAAGTTTTTCACCAGATTCTAAAAATACGGCTTTGATTGAGCCGGACTCTTTATGAAGTTCAGAAGATTTAACCAGCCCCTCTTTGCGCACAATTCCCCGCAATTCGGAATACTCTCGTAAAAACTTGGCGTAGAGGCTGGCATCTAAGTGATAGGCGTAGCCATACATCGAAAGGAGCGAGCGCTTATCTGGGTGCGGATGTTGAAATTTATTTAATTTCGCCGCCACTATTGGCAAAGAAAAATCAAACAGCGATATATTTTTGTCTTTGTTATTTAGCTTGCGCCAGTAGTGGTGAAAACTAACGTTGTTTATGGCCTCACCAAAATCACCAAAAGGGTGAATATAGGATTCACCTATTGCTCCCCAATTGGAAAGCTCAATACCCAATTTAAAGGTCGCATGGGTTCGACGTACAAATTCTCTCTCATCAATGCCCAGTGTTTGATTAAAATAACGTATATGGGGTATGGTCGCTTCGCCGACCCCAATAGTCCCTATCTGGTCTGATTCGACTAGGGTGATATTATACTGCGATTGAGGCAGGAAGTGCGCCAAAGCCGCTGCCGTCATCCAGCCAGAACTACCGCCACCTAAGATTAATATCCGCTTTATCTTTTTTATTGCCATCTCTGCCACATTGGTCCGTTGCTTTGTCTTATTCTATATCAAATAGACAAAAAAAATGCACCGCCTAAGCGGTGCATTGATATGTCACCAACTAATAATTATAGCTTGAAGCTAACATATAAGTTGTATCGCGTATCTGTTTTAAAATAACTTCGTGGCGTTGTATCGCCAGCTTGGTTATACATCATGCGAGTTACTATTACCTCGTCGAGTAAGTTAGTGGCTTCAAAACCAACTTTTAATTGCTCCATCGCCTGATAAGATATGGAGAAATCCACTTGGCCAGTATCTTCAGCGATTACTGGGGCAAATAGGTCGGCATCTCGGCGAGTAAGCAAGTATTCGGAACGCCAGTTATACGCTAGGCGAGCAGAAATACCGTACTTCTCATACATAAGAGCCATATTCACGGTATCAGAAGAATAACCCGGTAAGTCAAGGTTATTAAAGGCCCGGAAATTATTACGACTACCCGCCCCAGCAACTCCATCACCAAAGCCGACGGTATCCGCAATATCATCCTGATTCACGTTGGTATAGTTAAGCATTAGACCTAAACCACCCCATGCTCCCGGCAAGAGATCATAAAATTGCTGATAGGATAGTTCATAACCCTGAATACTACCGGAGCCCTCGTTGGTTTTACTTATAAAGTTAACGGGCATAGTGCCATCTGTACCATCGACAAAATCATCATCAGGATTGGCACTATCGCCAGGGTTGGTGATATTTTCAACATGCAGCCTTTCACGAATAATATTGCTTAAGTCCTTCTTAAACACACTAAACGTCAAGGAGCCTGCATCGACAAAGTACCATTCGTAGGTTAAATCCATACTTGTGGCTTCTTCCGGTTGAATTTCAGGGTTACCTGTCTGACCATCAAACTGTATATTGGTAAATACTTCTGATCCACTTGAGTTATCCACTGAATGAGACTCTGTGATCTGCCTAAAGTAGCGGAAGTCCGTAAACTCTGGAAAGTACACATTTTCAGAAAGCGCAACTCGAACAATTTGGTCATCGGCCACCCCTAAACTAAGGTTAAAGCTTGGCAACACTTTATCAAACTTTTTACCCTTAACCGTTACAGGGTTGGTATTGACGCTATTTTGATAAGCGACCTGTGCAGCGGTATATTGCGCAAGCTTTGTCTCATCCCAAGTAGGAATAGCAAGTGGAAACTGGGTTGCTCCCGTAGACTCCACTTCCCACTCAACATAGCGAAGCCCCAGGTTGCCTCGTACAGGCATTGCCCACTCTTCTTTTGCAAAGTTCAATTGCGTATAGAATTCTGTACGATCTTCTTTACTTGCGGAAATCTCGGACGGTAAATATGCACCGCTCAAAGTACATCCTGTATCCTCAGCCATCACACATCCACGCTCACGAAGTGGCACAAATGCACTGTAACCCGCCTCAAGAGCCGCTGCGTGATAGGCTTCCCAGTTATGTACATTTTCCATTCTTGGGAAAAGGAAGGTTTCGCTGCCATTAAGCACTCCACCTCCATGGAAATCCCCACTACTAAATGTTACTTCTTCATATAGTTCCGGGTGATCCACAACCGTAGTCGCAAAACCACCTTCACCATGAGCCTGCCAGCTATTGGCAACTTCACCCCAGTTCCACAGAGAATCTCGGATAGTTTGCTCTTTCGATGACATATAGGCACCGGCTTGAACAGAAGACATCCAGCTATCTTCAAATTCATACTCCAGATCAAAGGCAAATGATGTCGCTTCGGCATCATGGTCATCTTCCTTGTCCATAGCAGAGTTAATATACATTTCTTCTTCTGTCGGAGGGTTGGTTAGGTTTGCACCCCGGTAATCAACACTGGGGACACTGCCTCGTGTATCGAAGTAAATCAACGTATTAGGCGGGTTTAATTTATTGGTAGACGTATAGTCGTAGGCTTCAAACGTCGATTCAATTGATTGAGCATCAAAATCCAAGGTCAATGCTTCGGTCGGCTGATATTTAAAGTGCAAGCTAACGTCACTAATATCCGTTTCGGTTGCACGCCAGCGAGATTGGGCCAACATAAAATCTGGGGAGATCTCACCCGCGAGCATAAAACCCTCTGCATCAAAGATAGCACCATTGGGTACGCCTATTGCGTTTGGACTCACATTGAACCCTTGCTCACCATATTGAACTACGCGCTCATCCCACTCTAGGGCCGCGTTAGAGTATATATATTCTAATGTAAGCTCCATTTTCTCATCAGAGTCAGCCCATTGGAGTGAAGAAACGATCCCGGTTCTTTCTCTTAGGGAATCGGAAGTACGAATAGCAACACCTGCTGGCACATAATATGTGCCCTCTGGATCATACTCACCGCCAAGCGCAGTACCGCTTGTACCAAAAAGAGGTGTTTCTGCTGCGGTGGGGCTGCGCTCATAGTAGTTATCAAGGGCGACTCCGTCGCCTCGGTCTTTGTATTCAGAAACCGCACCACCGAATAAGAAACCAATTTTACCCGCATCACCTATTTCCCATTGGTCACTGAATAAACCAGAAAATGCGGGGGTAACTTCTTCACTGTGATCGCCATAACTTGCTTTTATTTGGCCCGCTAGTTTTATATCTTCGGAATCAAACGGTTTTAAGGTAACAAGGTTAACCGTACCAGCAACACCACCCGCAATAAGATCCGCAGTATGGTTTTTAACAACCTCAATACGTCCAAGAATCTCAGGTGGAACATCTTCAAAATTAAGCCCCCCCCCGTCTCGGCGCGCACTAAAAGAATCACGGCCATTTATTTCACTTCGCGTCTTCTTCAAACCACGAATAACCACACCCGTACCTTCAGCAGCAAAGTGATTAGGGTCGTTTGATGAAGCAAAGCGCTCAATTGTCACACCCGGTATACGCATAAGCGCTTCAGTAACAGACTTATCAGGCAGAGCCCCAATATCCGACGCCGTAATAACATCTTTAACGGTGTTCGCTTCACGCTTTATATCTTGAGCAGAAATCATACTGCCTCTCAAGCCATAGACGACGACTTCTTCGTCAACAACCTCATTCTCTAACTCAGCGTCCTGAGCTGTAGCCATAATAGGCAGATACCCCGTAACAGCAGCACTCACTGCCATACCAAGCAGTTTTTTCTTAAATTGAATTGACATGAACAACCCCCTTTCCAGAGTTTATTTTTTTTCTTAGGTTATATAAAAGTAGGTGTAAAATTCAGCACTGTATTTAAAATATTATTTTTTCAATGCGCGCCTATGTTTTTCTATCAGCACACGAGCGTCAATCGTATAAGGCCCAAGATATGAACAATTTCACGAACGGGGCTAGAATCCTGACAAATTCGCCAATTTCCAACGGCTAAGGGAGTAAAATCAACGTACGCCATCATCACAAAATTCCCGTCAATTTCACCAAACGCACTTAAACAATCGCAAATATAGTTTATAAAACTGCCTATAACCGACATTCAACGATTGTTTTATCTTAATTTTTGGCTTCTTTTCACCCAACTCTCTCATCATCATCATATAATGCCTATTGAATTAAATACATCCATTGTGTATATATATTTTTAAGGAAGCAAAATGAACTATTCCAAGCGAGGATTTCGATAGTTGAATACCAAATAATTGAATACCAAAATAGAGGCGAGCCATCATGTCCACAGCAAACAACCCCTTTAGAGAAAAAGTGCTTCCATCCAATAACTCGTCTTGGCGTTTTTGGCGCCACGAGGGAAAGTCCATTCCCTTCAATTGGCATTATCATCCAGAGTATGAAATTACCTTGACCCTAAACAGTCATGGCCATAGATATGTAGGCGATAGTATTGATCACTATACGGATATGGATTTGGTATTTATTGGCCCCAACTTGCCGCACACTTGGTGTAGCCACCGCTCACTTGATGGCCAAATCCAACCCGTTTATATCGCTCAATTACCCAGTGAGTGGTTGGAACTCATGAGTACAAACATCCCGGAGTTCGGAGGTGTTCAGAAACTTTTAGATTTATCCCGGCGAGGCATCAGGTTTAGCAAGGAGACCGCTTTTAAAGTCGAAACCGTTTTTTCGTCCCTATCCTTGGGCGAGGCAGAGCCAATGCAGCGTTTTATAGGGTTAATGGAAATACTTAAATATATGCTGGAAGAAAAGAACCCCACCACCTTATCGAGCAGCAGCTTTAACGTCATAATGAAGCGGGATACAACAAACGATAAAATTGAAAAGGTCATTCAGTATATCCACGAGCACTACACAGAAAACCTTACCGCTGACCAGCTTGCAGAAGTAGCGCATATGAGTACCAACCATTTTCACCGTTTTATCAAACAACGTACGGAACAAACCTTTACCGAATTAGTAAACCAGCTAAGAGTGGGAAAAGCCTGCTCTCTGCTTATCAATAGCGACCTCCCCATCTCAACCGTTAGTGACCTAAGCGGCTTTAACAATACGTCGAACTTCAACCGCAGATTCTTACAATTTAAAAAGGTGACACCGAGCCAATTTCGCAAAGCATTTTCAGAAAAACTAAACAGGCCAGCTACTTTTGCTGTTTAAAATACGTTAAAACACAGCAATAAGATAACCTAGAGCAAAAATAATGAATTAACGCCAAATAAACTAAGTTTCACCAAAGCAGGGCCGAACTTCGCCAATTGAGTTTGATCTTCGTTTATTTTCGCTAAAGCTCATATAGCACCTAGACAGCTCTCCATAAACAGGGCACAATTCGCCCTCATTTAGGCATTTTGCAGCGTTTCCCCGCATGATCGCCGGTATTTTCCAGCAAATTCACGTTAATTATTGAGTCAGACTCTTGCTATGGCAACAATTCTGGTATTACACGGCCCCAACCTCAATTTGCTTGGCACACGAGAGCCCGAGATATATGGCTCCGATACACTTGAAAACATTAACCAACACCTTACGGATACATGTATTAAGGCAGGCCATCACCTAATGGTCTTGCAAAGCAATGCGGAATACGAACTTATAGAACGCATTCACGATGCAAAAAGCGAGGCGGTAAACTTCATTATCATAAACCCCGCTGCCTTCACTCATACCAGTATTGCTCTCCGTGATGCCCTAACCGCTACCGGCATACCTTTTATTGAATGCCACCTTTCAAATGTTCACGCACGTGAACCTTTCAGACAGCACTCATACCTTTCCGATATTGCCCAGGGTGTTATCTGCGGCTTCGGGGCCCACAGCTATAGCCTCGCACTGCAAGCAGCTTTTACACAGCTAGAATAACCGAATATTAATTAATTTAATGGCTTAGAAGCGCAATTTCATACCTAAGAAGCCACCCAGAAACGGGGCTTGGTTAAAGCACTTCAAGACATACAGACTAAAAAACTCGCAGACTAGAGAGGATGTAATGGACATTCGCAAGATCAAAAAGCTAATTGAGCTACTCGAAGAATCTAATGTTGAAGAATTAGAAATAAAAGAGGGCGAAGAATCCGTGCGCATCAGCCGCGGAAATAAAAATACTTTAGCCGCAACCCAGATTATGCCTGCCGCAGTTCCTCAAGCCCCACCTATGGCTCCTGCACCTGCCGCAATTCCAGAACCTGCCGCAGCCTCTGGTCACCACGTAAAATCTCCAATGGTAGGAACCTTCTACCGTTTACCAAGCCCAGGCTCTCCAGCATTTATCGAGGTAGGACAAACGGTTAGAGCCGGAGATGTCATTTGTATTGTCGAGGCAATGAAGATGATGAACCAAATCGAAGCGGATAAGTCCGGTGTTGTTGAGGCCATTCTATTGGAAGACGGCGAGCCCGTTGAATTTGACCAACCCATGGTCGTTATAACTTAATAGCGTCACGAGGAGCTTCCCCTATGTTCGAAAAGGTACTCATCGCCAACCGTGGCGAGATTGCCCTACGAGTTCTAAGAGCCTGCAAAGAGCTTGATATAAAAACCGTAGCGGTATATTCCAAAGCTGATCGTGATTTAAAGCATGTTTTACTTGCTGACGAATCTGTCTGTATTGGCCCAAATTCTTCGTTAGATAGCTACTTAAATATTCCTGCGATTATCGCAGCAATGGAAGTCACTGACTCTGTTGCTGTTCATCCTGGATACGGTTTCTTGGCGGAAAATGCCGACTTCGCCGAGCAAGTACAAAAGAGCGGTTTTAGTTTTATTGGCCCAGACGCCAATGTTATTCGCCTAATGGGTGACAAAGTATCGGCAATTGAGTCCATGAAAAAAGCGGGCGTTCCAACGGTTCCAGGCTCCGACGGCCCATTAGGTGACAACCGCGAGGAATGCCAAAAAACAGCAACCCGTATCGGTTATCCGATAATAATTAAAGCTGCGGCAGGTGGCGGCGGTCGCGGTATGCGTGTTGTTCACACCGAGTCCGCTTTGTGGAGTTCCATTCAAGTAACCAAAACCGAAGCAAAGTCCGCTTTTGGTAATGACACTGTATACATGGAAAAGTATTTGCAAAACCCTCGTCACGTAGAAGTGCAAATTATTTCTGACGGCCAAGGTAACGCGGTACACTTATTTGACCGAGACTGCTCTTTGCAACGCCGTCATCAAAAGGTGTTAGAAGAAGCACCTGCACCGCATATGGACGAACATGCACGGCAAGAAGTTTTCGCTGCGTGTACTAATGCCTGTATCAAAATTGGATACCGTGGAGCGGGCACCTTTGAGTTTCTATACGAAGACGGACATTTTTTCTTTATCGAGATGAATACTCGAATTCAAGTTGAACACCCCGTAAGTGAAATGATCACCGGCATTGACCTTATTCGTGAACAAATTCGTGTATGTGCCGGCGAAAAACTCAGTATTAAACAGGAAGACATCAAATGTAACGGTCATGCTTTTGAATGCAGAATAAATGCCGAAGATGCAAAGACATTTATCCCTAGCCCAGGTAAGATCGAACAGTTTCATGCGCCCGGCGGTCTAGGTGTTCGAGTGGACTCCCATCTTTATGGTGGCTACTCGGTTCCCCCGTATTACGATTCAATGATTGCCAAAATTATTACTCACGCGGAAGACAGAGCAACTGCGTTAAAACGTATGGAAATCGCGCTTGATGAGCTAGTTATCACCGGCATTAAGACCAATACGGACCTACAAAAAGATCTAGTACGAGATAAATCCTTTGGGGAAGGAGGAGTTAATATCCACTACCTTGAGAAAAAGCTCGGACTATAAAATATTAAGCCTGTTTTTGACGCACCTAAAACAGGCTTATTGCTTTTATCACCGGCTCAGAGCGGGCTACTTTCTCCATGGACCACTAAGGTCGTTAATACTAATTTATCAAGCGCAACACTCACGACGGTATCTGAGCTTATGTCCTGGTTACAACTTCGCATTAATTGTCAAAGGGAATCCGTCACCCCCATTGAAACCGCACTTGGTAAACTCAATACCCTTGCTATTACGTTTGAAGACAACGCCGACCAGCCTATTTTTGAACCTGAATTGGGTGAAACCCCCTTGTGGTTTGAAACCCGAATTACAGGCTTATTTAACGCAGAAGTAGATACTGACTTTATTCTAGAAAAGCTCAAGATGGAACTGCCTTTTCAACTCGAACACCACCACTGGCATATCCTAGAAGACAAAGACTGGGAAAGAGAGTGGATGCTCTATTACACTCCAATTCAATGCGGTGAACAATTTTGGATTTGCCCTAGCTGGACCCCACCACCCAACCCCACAGCGGTGAACCTTCTTCTCGACCCAGGGTTAGCGTTTGGTACAGGCACTCATCCTACAACTTTTTTATGCTTGCAGTGGATCGCGGAACAAGCAGAAAAATACGACGGTTTTTATACAAACAAAAGAGTGATTGACTACGGTTGTGGCTCTGGGGTGCTAGGCATAGCGTCGTTATTGCTGGGCGCACCCAAAGTCATTGGTATTGATATAGACCCTCAAGCACTACTGGCAACAAAAGAGAACGTGCTGAGAAACCAGATCGCACCAGAAAACTTTCCAGTGTTTTTCCCTACTAAAAGCCCCGAAGACAAAACCGACTTATTACTCGCTAATATTTTGGCGGGCCCCTTAGTAGAACTAGCGCCGACGTTTGCTAAACTCACCATACCCGGTGCACAAATGTGTTTATCTGGAATCTTAGCTGGCCAAAAAAATGCCGTAAGCTCCGCTTATACCGAATCGTTCAATATTGATGAAATTAGGGAAAAAGAAGGCTGGATTTGTATTTTAGCCACTCGAAAATAATCAATTCTGTGCGTTCATGTGAGAACTATAACTCAAAATCCTACAAAAAATACTGAAAATACCGCTAAAATAGACTTAATTAATAACGGACTCTATACTCGGACAAAATGTCTAACTCAATTACCCGCTGCCCAAAGTGCATAACGTGTTTTCGTATAAGCGAAGCTCACTTAAAACTAGCCAAAGGCTCTGTTCGTTGTGGCTCGTGTTTGCACGTCTTTAACGCCAGTAAACATATTGTCAAGAAGGAGGCCGCAAAGCCGCAAATCAAAAAACCTGTAGAGCAACCAAAAACCAAAAGCCAAGAAAACGAAGATATATTAATCAGTGATGATATGGTCATTGCAGACACTCAAGAAGCAAACAGTAACGCTGACAAGTTCAACGCAGATTTCCACGATAATATTCTCTATAGCCGAGACCTAGGCAAGCAAGAAAGCAACCTCTTTGAGCGAGATTTTCTTGGAGATAAAGACGAAGAAAGCACACAAACCGATGAGTCCTGGGCATTAGACCTACTAGAAAATGCGGATAGTAACCTATCAGAAAAGCCGAGACAGAGAGAGGAAGCCAAGCAGGATTCAGAAGAATTCGAATTTGAACGAAGCTTTAACGCTCACCACGAACAAGGTGCTGAATCCGAATTCGAGAATCACCCTCCAACAGGTTCTGCCTTTCAAATCATTGAAGATGACGAACCTAACGAAGAAGAGCTTCGACAAACTCTTTTCGGAAGCCAAATGCACGGAGAGGACGACCTAACGACTTACTCGGAAGTGAGAGAAATTGAATACCCTGGCAATCCTGGCGAGCGTATAACGCCAAGTAACAACGTATATTTGGATTTCGAACCTGAACCCGTGGAAATGTCCTGGCGAGGCAATTACCCAATTTGGAAATCGAATTGGCTGTGGGCTCCGCTTTCAGTGGCAGCAGGTATTTTCCTCCTAATCCAAATCGCTTGGATACAATTCAACGACTGGAGTCGGATAGAGCCTTATCGCAACTATTATAAAACCGTATGTCAAACCCTAGGCTGTGAATTACCCAAGCTAATTGATCACGATAAAATTAAGGCTGCAAACTTGGTTGTCCGCAGTCACCCAACCACGCCTGGTGCACTCATAGTCGATACCGTTATTCAAAATACCGCTAAGTTTGAACAACGCTTTCCTTCCATCGACCTTGTCTTTACTGATCTCAGTAATAAGACAATCGCGGCAAGAAGGTTTGAACCGGCAGAATATCTTGGTGGCGAACTCGCCGGTCGCAAGCAAATGCCAATAAAGCAACCTGTCCACATCGCACTCGAAATCGTTGACCCCGGAGAAAAAGCCGTAAGCTACAGAATATCTATTGCTAACTAGTTCGCACAAAATACCGCCTATTTCCATGCAGTTCGAGGCTAGCGGAGATGTTTTCTCTTCATCACCCATATTTCCTTCACAGTTCAGTGCTATTTTTAATCAATCTGGTCAAAATATGTATTTTCATTCGGCGCGAACACGAGTATCATTGCCAACCCTCAACGGGGTCAAAATACTGAGTAAATAAAATGAGCGCAAAAGCAGGCGACAGTTTGCTAAAATGTGCTGTCACGACTCAGACAACGAGTGTCAATACATACAATGATGCTAGAGGCAGGCAATTCTTTCGGGGGAGAGTCGTTTGTTTTTCATAGGTTCACACAATATCGCAAGCAAAGTATTACTTGCCCCTATGGCCGGTATTACTGATGCTCCATTTCGCAAGATCTGCTGCCAGCATGGTGCGGGGTTGGCAACATCGGAAATGGTAACTAGCGATACGAAACTTTGGAACAGCGACAAAAGTAAGCAGAGGCTAAGGTATGATGCCGAACTTTCCCCGATCAGTGTGCAAATCGCAGGTAGTGACCCTCAAATGATGGCAACGGCTGCCCGGCAATGTGCCGAACTTGGGGCTCAAATTATTGACATCAATATGGGCTGCCCAGCTAAAAAAGTATGTAAGAAATTAGCAGGTTCCGCCCTGCTTCAAGACGAGACATTGGTGGAGTCGATATTGCGCAGTGTGGTATCCAGCGTTAATATTCCAGTAACGCTAAAAACCCGTACAGGGACCGACCCAAATGACAAAAATGGGTGCATCATTGCAAAAATAGCGGAAAATTCTGGTATAGCCGCTCTGGCGGTGCATGGAAGAACCAGGAGATGCAAATTTAATGGAGAAGCAGAATACGACACCATTGCAGAAATAGTAGATAAAGTCTCTATTCCTGTTATGGCGAATGGGGATATTGATTCGCCTCAAAAAGCGAAAGAAGTATTGAACAAAACAGGGGCCTCTGCACTGTTAATTGGCAGAAAAGCTCTAGGTAACCCTTGGATTTTTAATCAGATAAGCCAATATCTGACTGACGGGACCTTGGTTAAGGGCCCGACTCCCAAAGAAATACGCAAAACCATAGAATTTCATTTACAGAAACTCTATGAATTTTACGGTGAAACAAAAGGCGTGCGAATTGCGCGTAAACATATTGGCTGGTATTGCCATAACTTATCTATAAATAAAACGTTTTTGAAAACGTTTAATACGTTGGAAAATTCACAATCGCAAACTAATGCCGTTAACGAATTATTTGAACGGTTTAATAGCCACGAGGAAAAAGCAGCATGAACACAGCGGATACGCTACTTAAGGAACAGACTCACAGCTTCACTAGTCAACCCAGTATTGAAGAGTCACAAAATTTGCAGCCTCATTCTTTGCGCGACAGCGTAGAACGTGCAGTTAATAACTACTTTCAACACTTAGATGGCCAAGACGTCACTGACGTATACGACATGGTTCTTGCTGAAGTAGAAACGCCTCTGCTAGAAGTTGTAATGAAATATACCCGCCACAACCAAACTAAAGCGGCACAAGTTTTAGGCCTAAACCGTGGCACACTACGTAAAAAACTTAAACAATACGGCTTACTTTAATTTACGCCAGTAGAAATACTCTACGGTTTTTTATCGCATATCCTAAGGGGAACTTAATCGAGTTCCCTTTTTCGTTTTTTTATTGGCGCACAGGAACCTTCCTAATATGGCTACATCGGCGGACCTCGTCTCGGTAAAACGCGCACTGATCAGCGTTTCAGATAAATCAAGTATTGTTGAATTCGCGCAAGCATTGCAACAACAAAATATCGAAATTTTTTCCACTGGCGGAACTTTCCGTTTACTAACAGAGAACAACATCAAAGCCACTGAAATTTCCGACTATACAGAATTTCCAGAAATGATGAATGGCCGAGTTAAAACACTTCATCCAAAAATCCACGGCGGTATTCTTGGCCGAAGAGGCACTGACGATGAAATAATGCAGGAACACGGCATATTGCATATCGATATGGCCGTAGTAAACCTATACCCATTCGAACAAACCATTGCCAACCCAGACTGCGATTTGCCAACGGCAATAGAAAATATCGATATTGGCGGCCCAACTATGGTGCGCGCAGCAGCAAAAAATTTCAACGATGTTGCTATCGTAGTGAATTCATCAAGCTATGCCGACATTGTCACTGAACTTCAAGCTAACGATTCAGCCTTATCTCGCGCTACACGATTTGATTTATCCGTTCAAGCTTTCGAACATACTGCCGCCTATGACGGAGCTATTGCAAATTACCTAGGTTGCAAAACGAAAGAAACAGATAAAAAATTCCCAAGAACGTTTAATACCCAATTCGAAAAAGCGCAAACTATGCGTTACGGCGAGAACCCTCATCAAGACGCAGCATTTTATGTTGAAAAAGACACAACAGAAGCCGGTGTTGCAACCGCACATCAACTACAAGGTAAAGAACTCTCGTTCAACAATGTTGCTGATACGGATGCAGCGTTAGAAACTGTAAAATTATTTACTCGTCCTGCCTGTGTCATTGTAAAACATGCCAACCCCTGCGGGGTTGCCGTAGCAGATACGTTACTTGAGGCTTACCAAAAAGCCTTTGAAACAGACCCCGAATCAGCTTTCGGCGGAATCATCGCTTTTAATGGTGAACTTGACGCTGCAACCGCTTCGGCCATCATCGAGAAACAATTTGTCGAAGTCATTATTGCTCCGCGAGTCAGTTCACAAGCCAGTGAAGTTGTTCAAACGAAGAAAAACGTTCGCTTATTAGAATGCGGAAACTGGTCCCCTGACTCCATACCCTCGTTCGACTTTAAACGAGTAACAGGCGGCCTACTTGTACAAGACAGAGACCTTGGTGTCATCACTGAAAGTGACTTAAAGATTGTGACTAAACGCCAGCCCAGTAAAGATGAAATTCGAGATTTATTATTTGCCTGGAAAGTTGGAAAAATGGTGAAGTCCAATGCTATTGTTTATGCAAAAAACAATCAAACCATTGGCGTGGGCGCAGGACAGATGAGCCGCGTAAACTCCGCAAGAATTGCCACAATTAAAGCCGAACACGCAGGACTGAAAATTGAAGGGGCGGTAATGGCATCCGACGCTTTCTTCCCATTTAGGGATGGTATTGATAATGCCGCTAACGTCGGCATTCAAGCCATTATTCAACCCGGCGGTTCAATACACGATGAGAAAACTATTGCCGCTGCCGATGAACACGGTATTGCAATGGTATTCACCGAAATGCGCCATTTCCGACATTAAAACGTAAAACCAGTGTTGATTTATATAAAACCTCAATACTGGTTTTTATTCTTACTTAAATCGTTTTACTAAAAATACAATTCAAAATTAAATTCGGAAACTAGAATGAACATTCTTGTTATTGGCGGCGGTGGCCGCGAACATGCATTAGCTTGGAAGGCAGCCCAAAGTAAAAATGTTACAACAGTATTTGTTGCCCCAGGTAACGCTGGCACAGCGAGAGACAACAAACTAAAAAATGTCAACATCGACGTAATGGAATTTGATGCACTTGTTGATTTCGCCATTACTAATAAAGTCTCACTGACTATTGTTGGCCCAGAAGCACCTCTAGTTGAAGGGATTGTCGATTTATTTAATGATAACAATTTAGCCTGTTTTGGACCAACGCAAGGGGCAGCTCAACTGGAAGGCTCAAAGACCTTCACTAAAGATTTTCTCGCTCGTCACAATATTCCAACAGCGGATTACAAAAGCTTTACCGATGCTGAGAAAGCACTAAGCTATTTACACGAAAAAGGGGCTCCTATTGTTATCAAAGCCGACGGCTTAGCTGCCGGCAAAGGCGTTATCGTGGCAGAAGACCTAACCACCGCAGAAGACGCCATCAAGGATATGCTCTCAGGTAATGCCTTTGGCGATGCGGGGTGTCGAGTCGTTCTCGAAGAGTTCCTCGAAGGTGAAGAGGCGAGCTTTATCGTTATTGCTGACGGCAATAATGTTTTACCCATGGCAACAAGCCAAGACCACAAACGTGCAGGGGATGGAGATACAGGGTTAAATACCGGAGGCATGGGAGCCTACTCCCCCGCACCGGTTGTAACGGATGACATTTATAATCGAATCATGGGTGAAGTAATCATGCCGACAATTCAGGGGATGAAGGAAGAAGGCAATGCCTACACCGGATTCTTATACGCCGGCCTTATGATCACTGAAGACGGAACACCAAAAGTTATCGAATATAATTGTCGATTTGGAGACCCAGAAACCCAACCGATTATGATGCGTTTACAATCAGACTTAATAGAACTTTGCCAAGCAGCCTTAGACGGCTCACTCTCGACACAAACGACTGAGTGGGACGAACGAAAATCTGTCGGTGTGGTTCTTGCCGCAAGAGGTTATCCAGGAAATTATGAAAAAGGAAAAGTGATCTCAGGTTTAGAAGGGATCGATTCAGATTCCGCAAAAGTCTTCCACGCAGGAACAAAAGAGGTGGAAGGCAAAGTCACCACCAATGGTGGCCGAGTGCTTTGCGCCACGGCATTAGGTAACAGCATTACTGACGCCCAGAAAAACGCATATGAACTGGCTCGAAAAATAGATTGGGATCAAGTCTATTTACGCAACGACATTGGTTACCGAGCTATCGAGCGAGAGAATCAGCCTTAATTTGTATTAGCCTTGATCGAGTATATATACTGAAAAAAACGGCATACATATATACACATACACAACCTATACACCATAGCCGCTTTTTTTCAGTGTTATTTTCTATCTATCAAAAATAAAAAGTGCTAATTTAACGCAGTCCAGCTTTGAAGTTCTGGCCGAATAAAACCACATTCTGATAATGCTCTTTTACGCTTTCCAGATTCATTTAATATAGCGAGCCCTTTATTTAGAGCATCAATAATTTCTTGGCTGCCACTGGATTGCTTATTAACAATCCAATGACGGCTGTCGTTCAGATAAAGTTTTACATTGGGAATGGGTACAAGGCGAAAAGTTTTCTTATACCTCCCTCCTTGAAAATAACGACGGGTTAAATGGTATTTTTCCCCTAGCTGAAGAGGAGCAATCATAAAATCGGCCCTTCCCGAATCAACAAACCGAATCATACTCTCCCAAACTGGAGTATGAATCATTTTTTTTATCCCTATTTCTGAAAGGGTTAACCAATCAATTTTATAATTCCTATTACTCACTACCGAAAGCTGCTGAAGCTGCTCTCGGCTTTTTACCAATAATGCTTTCTTATTTGAGGGGTTGGTATACATCACCGCATCATACTCACCCAATTCAATAACAGGGTCACTGATATACAGGTAATTGCTATCTACGACAGACTGCGCCCAAACAGATACGCCCCACATATCTGCCGCACCTGACTCAATAGCTCTAATCCCTCTTTTGTAGCTCACATCCTTAACTTTATGTACTATTTTCTGCTTATAACCTCCAAGATTCAGAGCTTGGTGCAATAAGATTATTTCAACAACTTCCCTGCGAAATCCTTTCTTATCAAAATCATTGACTTCAAGTACAGTTTGATCTTTTATCTGCGCTAAAAAATCTTCCTGAGTTTCAATACTGATGAGTACAGTTGCGGATTGACACAAAGCAGAAATCAAAAATAGTAGACAAACAGCGAAAATACTTTTCATTCATACAACTCAAATATTTAGTATTTCATAATAAAGCTTAATACAATTTGAATCGCCCATACAAATAACAAGTATCTGTTCTTCGCTCACATATAGTGATTCAAATATCATTAGAACTTTTTACAACCAAACACGTTCCTAATTAGCGTAAACAGCTCTATTACTCGCCCATCGACGAAGCCGTTGCATATTTTCTGCCATAACAACAGAAAGAGGCTGGGTTTTGCTAATCGCATCAAGCACTTGACCAGAATTTACCGAAATACCTCTGGCCGCCGCCGCGTAAGCTGCACTCACAACCGCCTGCTCGATTTCCGCGCCGGTAAATCCGTCTGTGGCCTCTGCCAGTTCATTTAGATCAAAATTCTCAGGGTTAAGTTCTCTCTTTTGCAAATGGATCATAAATATGGCTTTCCTGGTTTTCTCATCCGGCAGATCCACAAAAAATATTTCATCAAAACGTCCTTTTCTCATTAGCTCTGGTGGAAGCTGACTAATATCATTACTCGTCGCCACCATAAATACCTGGCTGGTTCGCTCAGACATCCAGGTCAACAAGGTTCCCAATAACCTTTTTGAAGTCGCGTTATCACTGCCTTCCGTAGATATACCTTTTTCAATTTCATCCAGCCACAAAACACACGGAGACATTAGATCCGCAAGCTTAAGCGCTTCACGCAGGTTCTTTTCCGTCTCACCTACGTACTTGTTGTACAACGCACCCATATCCAACCGTAACAGAGGCAACCCCCATACGCCCGCAATTGACTTGGCCGCTAAGCTCTTCCCTCCTCCTTGAACACCAAACAACAAAACTCCTTTCGGTGGGTCTAATTTGCCGTCGTTACTCTGAACAGCCTGGCGGCGATCCTCTAGCCACCTTTTTAACTTATAGAGCCCTGCCACATTCTTCAGTTGCTCAGTACTGTATTCAAAGTGCAGGACTCCTTCCATATCCATCAGATCAAATTTAGCTTTCGTAATCTCAGGTAAATCTTCCTCAGAAATTGCTCCATCATCTGTAATGGCTCCGTGCGCCAACCGGCGAACATCCTGGTGAGACATTCCCCTTAGATTACTAACTAATTTCTGTAAAGTTTGACTGTCAGTTTTAATACGCTTTTTACTATTGCGATAAACCCAAGATCGAGCTTCCTCTCTAACGATAGCAAGTATTTCCTCATCTGTTGGCATTGAAAGGCTAACAGATGCAGCATAGCGCGTAAGTTCTTCTGGCAAGCTCAACTTATGACTCAACAAGACAATTTTGTGTTCATTACACTTATATCTAAGAATAATATCCTTTAGATGGCGAATGATCTTAGGGTCGTCCAGAAAAGGGTGAAAATCACACAAGACAAAAGCAGAAGCGGGTTGACTTTTTATGTATTTAAGTAACGCTTCAGGGTCGGTATAGCTATCATATTCTTTGAATTCAACACCAAAACCAAGCGGCCCCAGGCCATCTGATACAGACCAGCGCAAAGCGGGAAAATTAATCGTTTCAAATTGCCCTCTCATTAGCTCTATTGCTCGTTGCTCATCGTATGTCTCCACCACAACAAGGCTAACATTCGCTTTGAGAATAATATTGAGGTCGTTGTTATTCATCTGGAAGGCCCTTATTGAAATAGGATCATGCTACTTTAGGCAGACATTAAATCAACTTGTTAAATTACTCGACATTTAGGGTATCAGCTTCTCCTCTGCCCTTTTAACTATGATTCTAACGATGATGAACAGGCATAAAAAAACCCGAACAGAGTCGGGTTTTTTAAACTTAGCTTTTTAAACTTAGCAATAAGATATTAGCTAGCTTTTCTGCGAGTTAAACGCAATCCAACTAAACCAAGACCGATAAGAGCAAGGCTACCTGGCTCTGGTACGTCAATTGGGTTAGCGCCGTTTAGGGTGATGGAATATTCAAAAGGAGAGCCTGAACGACTAGCATAGTCCCATACAGCCAAAGAGTAGAAACCGCCTGAACCAATAGTGTAGTTCATTAGAGGGTCACCGTAAGGCCCTGGATGAGGAATTTCGTCATCAGCAAACGCGATACGAGTTGACAAAGAACTCGTATCTGCCTGAAGACCTGCGTATAGGTTAAGAGCAGGGTCCAAGTTATAGTCAATACGGTTAACAGTTACTGTGATTACATCTCCAGTATTTGCTTCGAAGAACCACCAATCTGAGTTAGAAAATGGATCGGAGATAGAACCCGTCTCAGTCACGCCGTCAAACAACTCACCTTCATAAGTGATAGGAGCAGCAATTGCAGCAGAAGAAGCAAGTGCAAATAGAGCCGATAGTAGAATTTTTCTTATCATGTTAAATTCCTTTAGTTTTTAGTTAAATCGTTATGTGTATTCAATCACAGTTGAACGCCACCAAGAGAATAGCAAAGCCCATGCCAACTTATTTTTTCTTACTTTTCAATAAGTTATAGATGGCGGTCATATACAATGTAAAAATTACCGACATATTTTTGAATTACCTGACACGAAAGCCCGCTATCAAAAGAAACGGGTAAAAGGTATTATTTCGACCTCCCCTATTTTACAGATGGCGTAGCTAGGATGAAAAACATTAGTTTATCCCCTTTTGACCACTTAATTTGCGGCTTTGATAACGCACTGAGAACCCTTACACCCAATAGTCAAGCGCCAACCAGAAGTACACCCAACGCAAAAAGTGCTTCTGAAGAAAAATTAACAGCCAATCAGAAAAAACACTCTGCGGGGTTAATGAGGGTCAATCATTCTGGTGAAGTCTGCGCTCAGGCTCTCTACCAAGGCCAAGCGTTAACAGCAAAATTACCCAATGTAAGAAAGGAAATGGTCGAAGCGGCGAGTGAAGAGGTAGACCATTTAGCTTGGTGTGAGGAAAGGATAAAGGCGCTGGGAAGTCATACAAGCATTCTTAACCCCGCTTGGTACGCTATGTCATTTGGCATAGGGGCACTTGCGGGCCTGATTAGCGATCAAGTAAGTCTAGGTTTTGTTGCGGCCACTGAAGAACAGGTTTGCTCCCACCTCAAAGGCCACCTTGAAAGCCTTGCAGAAAACGACCACAAATCTCGGGCCATCGTGAACCAAATGCTGGTGGATGAAGCAAAACATGCTCATACAGCGCTGGCGGCTGGCGGCATAAGATTTCCCGGTTTAATCAAGTCGGGAATGACTCTGATCTCCAAAGCAATGACCCAATCTAGCTATAGAATTTAAAACTTCACTCACAGACAAAGAGAGTTATCCTGCCTCCTTAATTTCGTAGCTGTGAGTCAGCTCAACACCAGCCGCGCCCAGCATAATTGAAGCAGAGCAGTATTTTTCTGCCGAGAGTTCAACAGCTTTTTTCACTTGCGTCTCTTTCACCCCGCTCCCAGTAATAACAAAAGTCATATGCACCTTGGTAAACGGTGAGGGCACGCCCTCTGCTCTCTCGGCCTTTAGCTCGCAACGACAATCCAATACTTTCTGGCGAGATTTTGTCAAAATACTTATAACATCAAAAGAGGCGCAACCACCCAGCCCCATAAGGATCATTTCCATGGGACGAACTCCCATATTTCTTCCTCCATGATCTTCAGGCCCATCCATCACAAGGCTATGGCCACTGCCAGACTCCCCCACGAACATCACCCCATCGATCCATTTCACTACCGTTTGCATACTCATTACCAATTGCTTACCTATAAATCGTTGTTGTTATAAAAAATTGACTCAAGGTTACCACAGTTTATCCCCCCTCTATCAAACCCCAAAAAACATATAATTTTCCTTTCACAAGGGGGGAGGTCTTAGCAAAAAACGCTAGATACACTGACCAGCTCGTTAAACGCAGAAACACACAGCCTAGGGATAAAGTGTTCGGTTTTTTGATACGAACAGGGTATACTCCCGATACAAATAAGGGCTCCTGTAGATGTTTTTCATGATGCAGATATGCCAATACACAATAAAACGAAATTGAATTCGAGATAGCAGAGGGTATTACTTTGGTTGCAGTGTCACTGACTCCTCATATCCAAAACGTGGATGAATTCCTAAGCCACTGTCATAGAAGACGTTATCCAGCAAAAAGTACGCTCATTTATGCTGGCGACAAAAGTGATTCACTTTATTACATCATTAAAGGCTCCGTCACCGTTTTAATTGAAGACGAAGAAGGCCGCGAAATGATTGTTGCTTACTTAAATGATGGCGACTTTTTTGGTGAGATGGGGCTCTTTAATGAAGAAGAGGATGAATCCCGTAGTGCGTGGGTAAGAGCAAAAACAGAATGTGAAATTGGTGAGATTTCCTACGCTAAATTTCAAGAAATTGCAGAAGAACACCCCGAGTTCTTATTTGCGGTAGGCTCTCAGATGGCTCGGCGCCTGCGTAATACCACTCGAAAGGTAGGTGACTTAGCATTCCTTGATGTGACTGGTCGGGTGGCCCGAACACTCCTGGATCTCTGCAAAGAACCTGATGCAATGACCCACCCTGACGGAATGCAAATTAAAATTACCCGCCAGGAAATTGGCCGCATAGTGGGTTGTTCAAGAGAAATGGTTGGCCGAGTACTTAAAACATTAGAAGATCAAGGTCTTGTCTCAGTAAAAGGCAAAACCATGGTGGTATTTAATACTCGCTAGGAAGGCAAACCAATGCCCTTGGCCCAAAACAGTAACGTTTTGGGTCTTTTAGGTTAATCCGCAGTTTGGAATAGCTCGTTCAATTTTTCACCTGGGTTTTCTGCTCGCATAAACAATTCGCCAACCAAAAAGGCGTTGACTTGCTTTTCCCTCATCTGAGCAACGTCTTCTGGCTTCAAAATACCGCTCTCTGTAACCACCAACCTATCTTCGGGAATATGCTCTAACAGATCAAACGTCGTTTGTAGAGTCAGCTCAAATGTGTGGAGGTTGCGATTATTAATACCGACTAGCTTGTTAGGTAAATCCAGAGCCCATTCCAGCTCTTTCCCATTATGCACCTCCACAAGCACATCCATGCCCAACTCAAGCGCTTGGGCATTGAGTTCCTGCAACTGAGATTTCTCCAACGCTGCAACGATAAGCAGTATGCAGTCGGCCCCAATAGCCCGTGCCTCAGCAACTTGGTAAGCATCCACAAGAAAGTCTTTTCTAATGGCCGGTAGAGAAGTCGCCTGCCTAGCCTGCTTTAAATAGTCGTCTGCACCCTGAAAAAAGTCCATGTCAGTAAGTACTGACAAACATGCAGCCCCACCAACTTCATAGCTTTTAGCGATTGCCACCGGGTCGAAGCTCTCTCGAATAATACCTTTACTCGGAGAGGCTTTTTTAATCTCCGAGATCACGGCTGATTTACCTTGGCTCAGCTTAGCCTCCATGGAAGAGACAAAACCTCGACAAGGCAACTGATTCACAGCAAGCTCTTCGAGGTCCACAAATGAAAGTGCGGGCTTACGCTCAGCAACTTCCTCATGCTTACGAGCGATAATTTTTTTTAATATTGTAGGAGTAGCTGACACGCAGTAACCTTACTTAATCATTTAATTGGCCTGCCCTAAAATGCAGCAAGCGTAATATTTTTATACATTTGAAAATTCTACAAGCTCTTTAATTTTTTCGCTGGCCAAACCAGAGGCAATGGCATCTTCAGCCATTTTCACCCCCTCAGAAAAGGTGCCAGCCAACCCAGCAACGTAAATAGCCGCGCCCGCATTCATAGCGATAATCTGACTGGCCTTATGGGCACTACCACCCGCCTCGCCGGTTAAAGCACCCTTTATTAGAGCGAGAGATTCCTCAGCCGTCCGAACCGACAACCCATCCAAAGATGACACCTCAAGACCAAGATCACTGGGCGATATACCATATTCACTCACAATTCCATTTTTAAGCTCCGCCACATAGTTTGGCCCGGCAATGGAAAATTCATCCAGACCTTCAGCGGAATGAACAACAATCACATGCTCACTCCCCAAACGGCCTAATACCTCAGCCAAAGGACGACAAAGTGCTTCGCTAAATACACCAATGACCTGCCGTTTAACCCCGGCAGGGTTGGTAAGCGGTCCCAAAACATTAAACACGGTTCTTTGAGCCAATTCTTTCCTAGGCCCAATAGCGTACTTCATGGCACCGTGATGGGCCGGGGCAAACATAAAGCCTACCCCTAAGGTTTCTACTGCTCTAGCCACACGGTCAGGGGGAATAGAAAGGTTCACACCTGCCGCCTCAAGCACGTCTGCACTGCCAGTAGAGCTGGATACCGACCTGTTTCCATGCTTTGCTACCTTGCCGCCAGCGGCGGCCACCACAAAAGCGGAAGCAGTGGACACATTAAATAGGTTTGCTCGATCTCCACCTGTACCGCAGGTATCAACAAGGTTCTCTCCATCAACCTGAACCTTAGTCGAGAGCTTTCTCATCACTCGTGCAGCACCCACCACCTCATCAATGGTCTCACCTTTCATTCTCAAAGCAACAAGAAACCCACCTATTTGAGCATCTGTAGCTTCACCAGACATAATGACACTCATAACCGAGGCCATATCCTGCTCAGATAAGTCTCGGCCAGCTATTACCTCTGATAAAGCCTGCTGGATATTCATTATTATTTTTCCTTTTAGTCTTCAGCTATTGAAGCGCTATAAATTTAGAAAATTCTGTAAAAGTTGGTGTCCATGCTCACTAAGAATCGATTCAGGGTGAAACTGAACCCCTTCGAGAACATATGTTTTATGTCTCACGCCCATTATCTCATCCAAGTTACCCTTTTCATCCTGAGTCCATGCGGTTATTTCCAGCTCCTCAGGCAAGCTATCGGCGGCGATAACAAGTGAGTGATAACGGGTTGCCGTAAAGGGGTTATCCAGCGAGGAAAAAACACCAGCATTCGAATGATAGATAGGAGACGTTTTACCGTGCATTACCTGCTTAGCTCGAACAACTTTCGCACCAAATGCCTGCCCAATACTCTGATGGCCAAGACAAATTCCAAGTAGGGGAATTTTCCCTGAAAAAGCTCGAATGGCTTCTACTGAAATCCCCGCTTCGTTTGGGGTACATGGGCCCGGGGAAATAACAATTCGCTCAGGGGCCATTTTTTCTATTTCAGAAACACTGCATTCATCGTTGCGCACCACTACGACATCGGCTTTTAACTCAGCCAAGTACTGAACAACGTTGTATGTAAATGAATCGTAGTTATCGATCATTAACAGCATAATAAATAAACACTTTACCAAAAAATGAAGAACGCCATTATAAGTGCGGCATATATAAAAAACACCAGAGATATGACAGAGATGGGGACTGTCACTTCTTTACACAACTGAAAAATATCCGAGGCTTTACTACCCAACTGTCGGTTAAATTTACACTTCTGTATCAGAATACAATTCTTTGCTTAATATTCTACACTGAGTAATCATGGAAGGAATTTATCTGGCGCGCAAAAAAACCCTCTTTTCAGTTGGAAAAAATAACGACTTTAATCCAAAATTGGATACATTTAGATAAAAATACCCCCAACTTAACAACATATGGGGTATTTACCTATGACCAAGAACAAATCCAATGTTAAATACCCCTTTGCCACCACCACAAACAACGTGATACGGATCACATATAACCAACAGACATTAACAATAATAAAAAAAAGGAATAAAAAATGCATGCATTTGTTTAAATAAATAAATCAAAGTTAGAGTTGCTGCTTTTCTATACACGAAAAAAGAATATTAGCTATGGCCCCACGCAATCAGAAGCCGGATCACTTAGAAATTGTCCCTCAACGCCTAGGGAATACTCCAAAACCACCTAAGCTGCTTGAGCACATCCAAACACAAGCTATTGAAGAGTTCGTACGCCTAATTGATCATATGTTCGCCGCTAGTGACGATCTTTTTTACGATTTATCCAAACGCGCTTCAAGTAATAACGAAGAAAACCTGTATTTCGAATCCATGCGTGAAATTCGTATTAAGAAACAGGGAGTAACCAATGCGTTCAGTCACGAACTCCAGCAATACTTTTCCCTGCTAGTCAGTGAGCAATTACCGCAAAAGGAGGAAGAGGAACAAAACGCAAATAACCTTTCCATTGTTGAAGGCGATGAATTAGAAGTTGATCTGGCCCTTAGTAATATGACTGGCCGTACGAGAGAATCCTATAAAGAAGAACTGTACGAACTGACAATTCGCCTCGACCACTTACTGATACAATTTCCCGTATGCGAGGAGAACAACCCTCTAGACCCCCAACAGTTATCGGTAGCTTTTGTTGATGCCTGCGAGAACCAACTCAACGTCACTATAAAAACTCGCCTTATTTTATTCAAGTTATTTGAAAAACATGTACTTAAGCAACTAGGGCATATCTATTCCGATGCAAACCAAATTTTAGTGGACTCAGGCATTCTGCCCAAGGTACCCAAAAACCTAGATAAGAATAAACCTCAGAAACCTATTGATTGGGACGGCAAGGATGCAGAAATCGCCGCAGCCGAACCACCCGAAAGTATACTCAGGCTTGGAGCTTCACCCGTTACCTTTAAACTTGATTTAAGCTCCCTTAGCGCCATGATGGCATCAGCAAGGGCAACCGCTAACGGCCTCCAGAATAACTACGTTAGCCAAGTTGGAGATGGTGGTAAATTTCAATATTTTACCTATGCCAACAACCCTGGGCCGCTTATGGCGTCACCAGAGCTTGCAACATTGCTATCAAAAACACAGTCTATCATTGATCAGCAACTTGCAACCAACGCCCCCAAAAACTTAGTCGGCGAAGTCGTTAAGCAGTTGCTTGCCAAACAAGACCCGTCAACGCCTCAATCTCTAGAACAACCAGATGAAGACATCATCAATCTGGTGGCGATGTTCTTTGATACGATTCTTGAAGACGAGGAACTGCCTATTCCAGTGCAGTCTTTGGTATGTCGCCTACAAATCCCTATTTTGCGAATTGCGCTTAAAGATAAAACCTTCTTAACTAACGAAGCGCATCCTGCCCGAATGCTAATCAACACCATTACGCATATCGGTCTTAGCTTTGACGATACTAAGCCGCTTGAGCGAGATAAGCTCTATTTGCCTATAGTAGAAGGCGTTCAGCTTATTAACCGCCAATACAAGACAAACGACAATATCTTTGAAGAAGTCCATAACAAACTTAAAGAGCTTGTTGATAAAGAAACACGCAAGTCAAAAGTTGTTGAACAAAGAGTTCAGCAATCTGAAACAGGCAAATCCAAAATTAAGTCCGCAAAAAATTTCGCCCAAGCTTCTCTTTACGAAAAAATGCGTGCCACCCAACTGCCGGACCCTATTAGTAGCTTTCTAACCAATACTTGGTTGCAAGTACTTGTCATTACCTACCTGAAAAGTGGCGAAAAAAGCGCGGAGTGGATAGAAGTTGACCAGTTAGTTTCAGACATTATCTGGCTCTGCCAGTCTCACAATGATGATCGCTCAATCACACGAGTAAAGCGCCTAACACCTGAAGTGCTCGACCGTATTGGGCTAGGGCTAGAAGCCGCCATAGATAACGAAGATTCACGAGCGTCAAAGGTCACCCAAATTGAAGAAACGCTTGCTAACCTGAACAAAAACACTGAGTCGGTCAACTACCGTCAACTAGATAAAAACCAAAAAGAAGTTCTTGGTCGTTCCGAAGGGGATCAAAAATCTTGGGAAGAAATGACAGCCTTAGAGCGTCAGCAATCAAAATACGAAGAGCTTTCTTCGCAATATTACTTAAAAGCGAAAGAGATGCCCGAGGGGATGTGGGTAGAATATCTTGAACCAGAATCAGGTAAGAAAACTCGCTGTAAGCTCAGCACAAAAATTAACGCGGATACCTATGTGTTTGTCAATAGACTTGGCTTAAAGGTTATTGAAAAATCACGCCGTCAATTTGCTTACGACATGCAGTTTAATCGCGTCAAGGTTCTCGATACTACGCCTGTCTTTGAGAAATTAATGGACAGGGTTATTTCCCACTTGAATACTACGGCATAAGTAGTAACCTTTCGAAAGCCAGACGGGGCAACAAAGATGGCCCTCTTTGTTGCCAGCTCTTTCCTCTGACCTCGCACAGGAGAAACTTGGTTTAGCTCCACTAAGCTATCTGATCGGAAGCGTTTTTTGCTAAAGTATATGTATTGCTTTGGTTTTCTTTTATTTTTATCGGAACAAGTAGATGGAATTCAGTAATGTCACGCAGACTGCGTTCGCTTGTGCGTGCGCCCTTTCTATTGCCCTGACTGTCGCATTAACTTATATCAGCTTTCAATCAAAATACCATTGGTCTCTACCAGTCGCCGCCGGGGCTCAGACTCTTTGGCTGCTATCCATAGCGGGTGTGAATAGTTGGCATAACCCAGATTTAGATATTATTTTGTTCACAGAAACGCTGCACTATACCCTGTGGTTACTTGCTCTGGTTAATATTACCCAACAATTTAGCCCACGTTTACTCCCAGGGATATACAAATATGGCGTCGTGATAGGTAGTATCTTCATTATTCTACTTACTGGCGCTAACGCCTTCTTCGGCTTTTTAAGCATTAACCTACAAAAACTGATTTTGTGGCAAGGAATAGTTCTCTCAATTGTTGGGCTCTTAGCTGTTGAGCAGCTTTACCGAAATGTTATTAATCTACGTTTCGTTAAGCTACTCTGTATTACCCTTGGCGTTGTATTTTCTTTTGATGCCTATTTATTCTCCCAAAACCTCGTGTTAGCCGAGCTTGAATCAGATTTTTGGCAAGTTCGGGCAGCGGTTGCTTTAGCAACAAGCGTTCTACTCGCCCTTGGCGCACTTATCTTTAATCATGAAGAATTTCAGTCCGCCCGATTAACGCTTTCCCGCCCAGTCGCTTTTTACACAACATCCCTCTCATTGGCCGGGGCAATGCTGAGTATCTTGGCAATTGGCGGCTATTATGTCCAAATTTACGGAGGAGACTGGGGTACAGTAATCTACACATTACTGCTGGTATTCGGCCTATTAATTTTGGCTTTTGCGTTTTTATCTCGCTCTTTTCGAGAAAACTTAAATGTTTGGATTAATAAACATTTATTTAGCCACAAATACGATTATAGAGCTGAATGGCTAAAGCTAATCGACAAGCTTTCCCAGCCCACAGAACCTAGAGAAGTCCCCTCTCTTTCAATCAGTGTGGTCGCAGATGTATTTAAGTGCCATGGGGGGGCGCTCTGGCTATCTCAGGGAAAGATACTTGTCCCTGTGCGCCAATACAATATGAATATGGATATTTCCGACGCTTTCGAGCCTGAAACTAGCCCCTTTTGCCGTGCGTTAAAAGATGAAGAGTGGATATTCTCTCTCAATACGACCGATACGGAAATGACTAGACACAATGAAGTCTTACCTCAGTTTATTAACAACATCGAGGGTATCTGGCTTGTTCTACCCCTGCTGAGTGAAACCCATTTAGTGGGTTTTATGGCCCTCGCCCAGCCCGCTCATTCCTCAGCACTAAACTGGGAAGATCTGGACCTTTTAAAAACCGTTGGCCGTCAAATTGCTGCATTTTTGAAACGCCATGAACAATCGGAACAACTTGCCGAATCCAAGCAATTCGATACCTTCAACAAACTCTCCGCTTTTGTAATGCACGATTTAAAAAACCTGATTGCACAGCAATCATTAGTGGTCAAAAATTCAGAAAAACACAAGGACAACCCCGCTTTTGTGGAAGATGCAATCCAGACAGTCAGCAATTCTGTCTCCAGAATGAATAATTTATTAAGAAAACTGCAACACAATGAGCCTGAATCCATTAAAGTACTATTGATACAAGAAATTCTTATTGAAGCTGTTAGCCGCTGCCAAAAATCGACTCCGACTCCTAAACTCGGGGCAATCAACCCAGAAATTAAAATTAAGGCAGATTTTGACAGTTTAGTGATGGTATTCATCCACATAATTCAAAACGCACAAGACGCCACCCATAACGAAGGCTACGTTGATATTCGTAGCGAATCGGACAGAAAAAATATCGTGATAACAATAGAAGATAACGGCTCTGGAATGGACGAAGAGTTTATCCAAGAACGCCTATTCAAACCTTTTGAAACAACAAAAAGCGGTAAAGGTATGGGTATTGGTGTCTATCAGGCCCAAGAATACACCCAAAATCTAGGCGGCACTATATCGGTAGAAAGTTCGCTAGGTGAAGGGACAACCTTTACAATTACATTACCTACACTAAATTAACAAGTAAAAATGGACCGGATGGTATTCAGTGAGTAGCAATAAACCCAAATTATTAATCGTAGAAGACGACCCCGGTTTACAAAGCCAATTACGTTGGCATTTTGACCAATATGACGTAGTGATTGCCGGGGACCGCAAAGAAGCCGTTGCAGCAGTTCGGCTCCATGAACCCCCTATTATACTCCAGGATCTGGGACTTCCTCCCGATGACGAAGGTGTAGACGAAGGCTTTCGGTGTATTCGAGAAATATCCACCCTGTCCCCTACGTCGAAAATTATTGTTATGACAGGCAATGCCGATTATGAAAACGCCGTAAGGGCCGTAGCCATGGGCGCCTATGATTTCTATCAGAAGCCTGTCGAAGAAGAAACTCTCGACCTGATTCTTCAACGCGCCTACCACATGCACTCTCTTGAAGAAGAAAATCGATTAAAACAAGAGCAAGCTTCCGCACCGCTTGATGGCGTTATCGCATGTGACCCTGCAATGTTAAAAATATGCCGCACTATCGAAAAGTTAGCCCCCAGCGAAGTGACGTGTACGCTTACGGGTGAAAGCGGAACAGGGAAGGAGGTTTTGGCAAAAGCGCTACACCGACTCAGCCCGCGCAAAGAAAACCGAATGGTAGCCATCAACTGTGCTGCTGTTCCAGAAAGCCTAATGGAAAGTGAACTTTTCGGTTATGAAAAAGGCGCCTTTACGGGAGCCAATAAACGTACTTTAGGTAAGATCGAAACGGCAAACGGTGGTACGCTTTTTCTAGACGAAATTGGAGATATGCCGCTTCCACTGCAAGCAAAACTTCTTCGTTTCCTTCAGGAAAGAATTATCGAGCGCGTTGGAGGCCGTGAAGAAATTCCAGTAGACGTAAGGGTTGTCTGTGCAACCAACAAAAACCTAGTACAAATGGTTCAAGAAAATACCTTTCGTGAGGACCTCTATTACCGAATCTGCGAAATGGAAATCCGCATTCCGCCACTAAGAGACAGGCAAGGAGATAAACTTTTACTCGCACGTCACTTTTTGAAAACCTACGTGGAGCAAAACAACCAAACTGTTACCGGCTTCGCGTCAGAAGCAACTGAAGCCATTGAGGCTTACGCTTGGCCTGGGAATATTCGTGAGATGGAAAACCGCATTAAACGCGGTGTCGTTATGTGTGAGACCAAACGTATTTCATCCGAAGACTTGGGCTTGATTACAGAAGATAGCTTAAACTTAAACCTTCGCCAAGCTCGCCACAATGCAGAGAGAGCCGCAATTTTAAGGGCAATGAGCATGGTCGAGGGGAATATCTCCGCAACCGCCAAGCTATTAGGCGTGACCCGTCCAACACTTTACGACCTCATCAAAAAGTATAATATCCAATTGCCTAATGATTAACTGCTCAATTTACGAAAAAGTAAGGAGTTTATCATAAGGTAAATTCTGAGGGACGGGTATTACTCCTGTAATATCCGTATTTCCTATCAGCTTTATCGAACAAAAGTGGATTTCGATACCATACTTTACACTGGTGAATTCACTGTAAATAAATGTGCAGCATATTTTCAGCGATCAAGAAAAATACCTTATCTAATCCGCAAACTCGAATTTCTCTTGCGGCAAATTTTAACTCGGAAAAGAATAAAAGAGAAGCATTGTCGACCAAACAACCTACAAATGGTTAAAAACCATACCCGCTAAACGCTTTGACCCAATTGCGTCTATTGCTATTTGGACTTTCGCTTCTGTTACCTTGCCATAGGGAACCACCAATATAACAAAGTCACATAGACTGGCCATAATGCGCGTATCGGCAGAATACTCACCTACTGATGGAGCATCAATTAAAATATAACGATCCGCATACCGAGCTTTTAACTCTTCCAAAAACGCTAACATTCTGCTAGACGAAAGCCGCTCTGTGGCCCCTTCCGTATTACTGCCAGCGGGAATAACACGAACACGGGGCACACCAGAAGCATATACAATGGACTCGATACCCATATCCACTCGATCAAGATAGTCAGTCAACCCAACTTCTGCATCGGTCACAATAAGGGAGTCAGTGGACGGGGAATAAAAATTACAATCAACAATCAACGACGTGCGAGTTTTGTCTAACGCAATAGCAGCCGCAAGGTTATTAACCACGTAGGAACAACCACCGTCAGGCACCACAGACGTCACCATGCACACAAAATTCTGTCCATTAACCTTAGAATAAACTCGCGTACGCAGGTCACGAAACACTTTTAAAAGCTGCCCGTTTGTGCTTCCTTGATATAAAATTCTGTGCTTTTCTAGCTCAACTTGAGAAAACTGATGAATCTCTGACATGCGCTCAATTTGAGCATCACTTGACTCTTTAGCACTATCAATACTGGCAACGTTACGTTCCAATTTCACTCCTCTGAGACAAACCCACAAAAACCGGGTGTAGGATACACGCTTACACAGCAAAAACGAACACTAAAACAATACGTTATCAGTATATATATTGAAGACTTCCACAATAATCAAATTTGATATTATTCGGCCCAATCTACAGCCGAAAATAACGCTCTTGCCTTGTTTATAGTTTCTTTCCATTCAAGCTGAGGTTGAGAATCAGCAACAACTCCCGCTCCTGCCTGAACGTAAATTTTCCTATTTTTTATGACCGCTGTACGAATAGCAATTGCCGTATCCATATTGCCATCCCAGGCGATATAGCCAATTGCTCCGCCGTAAATTCCTCTTTTTTCGGGCTCCAATTCGTCGATAATTTCCATAGCACGAATTTTTGGTGCGCCAGAAAGCGTGCCAGCCGGAAGAGAGGCTCGCAGTACATCCATAGAGGAACGTTCAGGAGAAAGCTCCCCTGTAACATTTGAAGTAATGTGCATGACGTGGGAAAAGCGTTCTACAACCATTTTCTCCGTCAGATTCACACTACCAACCTCAGCCACACGCCCAACATCATTTCGCCCCAAGTCAATTAACATCAAATGTTCAGCAATTTCTTTAGGGTCATTGACAAGATCTTGTTCGAGTTCCAAGTCCTCTTCGGGAGTTCGTCCCCTTCGTCGAGTACCTGCAATGGGACGAACCGTCATTTCACCGTCTTCAAGCCTTGCCAAAATTTCTGGGCTAGAACCGACAATATGGTGGTCTCCCATATCTAAAAAATACATATAGGGGGAAGGGTTCAAGCAACGAAGCGCACGATACAAATTGATCGGCTCAGCATCATAGGGGTGACTCAAGCGCTGGGATAACACCACCTGCATGGTATCTCCGGCTAAAATGTAGTCTTTAATTTTGCCTACACCTTGTTTGAACGCCTCTTCGCCATAGGAAGAAACAAAATTTTCTTCACTAAAACTTTTGCCTTTCGCCGCAGGTGTATAGCTTCCTGGCAAATCAGGTAAATGAGGCAAACGGCCTCTGAGCTTAGCTTCGAGTTCGCTTAGCCTGCTTTGCGCTTTATCAAAGCTTCCACCGGAAGATGGGTCTTGATGAACGATAATATGTAACTTACCTTGGAGGTTATCAAAAACCAACACTTCATCTGACACAGTTAATAGCAGATCAGGCGTTCCCAATACATCTGGGGGAGTGGAGGCTTTCAATTTTGGTTCAACATAACGCACACAGTCGTAGCCAAAATATCCCACTAAGCCGCCAGAAAATTTAGGCAAACTTTCAATTTCTGGCACATTAAACTGAGCTTTGAACTGCTCAACAAAGGCCAAAGGGTCTTTATGTGTGAATACCTGAACTTGTCCATCCACACCATATATGCGAACCTCATCCCCATAGGCTTCTATTCGCTGCTTCGCAGGCAAGCCAATAATGGAATAACGCCCCCACTTTTCTCCACCTTGCACAGACTCAAACAAATAGGAATATGGGCCTGAGGCAAGCTTTAAATAACTAGAAAGGGGGGTTTCAGTATCGGCAAGAACTTCACGAGTAACCGGAATCCGATTAAACCCTTTAGCGATATAATGATCAAACTGCTCTTGAGTCATAGTAACTCTCTTAAATTCGTAGATATACAATTTAGTCAATAGTCGTGCAATCGCACATACAAGCTTGGTTAAGTGAATTAACCATCAGCAGCGCCAACGGCGCCCCTTGTACGAAATCCGTACTTTCAAACCATTTGTTAAATTACATACCAACATAACGTTGACTCAACCCAGTGTATTAAAATTTTATCGGCGGTTATTTTAGGCCAGTAAGTGTATCACGCATTTTACCAATTACATTGTCGTAACTCTCAGCCCCAAATATCGCAGACCCGGCAACAAATACATCCGCACCCGCTTCGGCAATTTCTTGAATATTATCTAGGCCAACACCACCGTCTATTTCAAGCAATACGCCTAACTTATGTTCATCTATAAATGAACGGGCCTGTTTCAGCTTATCCAGCACATAAAGAATAAACTTTTGTCCGCCAAACCCTGGGTTCACAGACATGAGAAGTAGCATATCCAATTGATCAATAACCTGCTCAATACTGGACACAGGAACAGCAGGGTTAAGTACCAGTCCGGGCTTACACCCTTTGTCCCGAATTAATCGCAACGAACGATCAACATGCTTGGATGCTTCTGGATGGAAGGTAATGTAAGTCGCTCCGGCATCGGCAAATTGAGCAATCAAATCATCCACAGGCTCAACCATAAGGTGAACATCTATCGGGGCCTGTACACCGTAGTCACGTAATGCCTTACATACCATTGGCCCAAATGTCAGGTTCGGCACATAGTGGTTATCCATCACATCAAAATGGACAATATCCGCCCCGGCTTCAAGAACCGCGTCCACTTCCTCTCCTAACCGAGCCAAATCAGCCGATAGTATGGAAGGTGCAATTTTAAACGACCGCTGCCCAACTCTGCTTTGTTCGTTACTAACAGCTTTTTGCTCATTAAGAGAAACTTGCATCTTCGATACCTTAGAACCAAGCTTGATAAAGAACTGCATTGTACTGAATAAAATGATGTCACTAAACCCAATTTTGTACTTGATAAAACAACTGAGGCTCCCAGGTATAGGGGTGTTAGCTATAGCAGTCCTGCTAAGCAGTGCTTTATCCGTAGCACAAGAAGAGAAAAATCGTTCACCTCAGCAAGAACAAAAACAAGAGAAAAAACAGGAATCAATCCAAAAGGCAGTGCCAAACCTTCCAAAAAGGCAAAAAGAACTGCTCTCGAAAGAATTAGACGGCTCGGCAATAGTGGAATTAACCGCAGCGGGTGAAAACTTTATTGCACTGTGGGAACCAAATCGAAGTGGCAACCCTTTTGGCGCGGTATTAATCGCACATGGGGAAGGGCAAACAGCAGATTGGCCACACACACTGCACCCGCTCAGAACAAAAATTGTCACCCACGGCTGGGTAACCCTTTCTATCAGCCTCCCCAACCCTCAAGAAGCCTCAATACCCAAACGCGCAAACAAAAAAGAAAAAACGAAAAATGAAAAGGCGCAGACAGAAAAGGCACCGGGGGGGAAAGTCCCGTCACCGCAAAAGTCACCAGAAAAAATTGCCCAAGCTAGGCTAAAAGCGGGGTTTGATTATTTACATCAACAAGGCCAGTTCAACATCATTATTGTTGGTCACGGCATCAGTGCAACCCGCGCTCTTTACTTTACAAAGAGCTTGCCTTCAGACGGAAGCTCGGGGAAACCAAAAACACGGGGGAAAAATGCAAAAGCGATTATTCAACACCCTGTCCGTGCATTAATATTACTCAACGCAAGAAATGAAATCCCCAATGCGCCGAACTTCACCACAAAACTCCCTGAACTGTTGAATGCGATTGATCTGCCAATTTTAGATTTATTTTTTGACAACCATTATCAAGACGGCACAGAAGTGCAACAAAGAATAGAAGCCGCAAGATATAACCAAATAAAACACTACTATCCAGTCAAACTGTTGGAACCTACCAGTGAAATTTTTGAAGGTGAAAATAGAATGACCCGACGAGTAAGGGGCTTCTTAAATAAGCACGCCAAGGGTGTAGAAATTAAATAAACGGCGTATAAAGCAGCAGGTCAACCGGCGAATTGCCCTCTTAACTCTTCAAGCCTTTCGGGTGTGCCAATATCAATCCATACACCTTCATGCAGACATCCTTCAATGGAATTATTATCCACAGCCCAATTGAATACCTCTCTAAGAGGGAATTTCTCTCGACAATAAGGATAAGAACGAATTAACTCTGGAGAGAGCAAACTTAAACCACTAAAAGTGCAACCCGCACCTTCCCATCCCTCGTTTTTTCTCACCCAACCTTCAGTGTCCAAGCGAAAATCACCAGACATATTATGTGAAGGGTTGGGTACAAAAATCAGTCGGCCAAGTGATAAGCTTTGTAACGGTTTTTCAATAAGTTTGAGCAAAGGATAATCGTGCCACACATCACCATTAAGTAATACAAAAGGCTCTTCCCCTAATAGCGGCAAAGCCTTATAGAGTGCGCCCGCTGTCTCCAAAGGCTCTGATTCAACGGAATAGTGAATCTGTATGCCTCGCTTTTGACCATCCCCTAGGTAACGCATTATAGTGTCGGCCAAATAAGCAACATTGATCACCACCTCTTGAAACCCAGCATCAACAAGCTTCTCAAGCTGGTACTCAATAAGCGTTTTTTCCTGAACCTTCAATAGAGGTTTGGGAGTATACTCAGTCAAAGGGCGCATTCGACGCCCTTCCCCAGCAGCCAGAATCATTGCTTTCACTGCACAATACTCGTATCGAACCAGGGCTGTGACTCCAACCGGGGAATCACTCTTTCATTTAACCATGCCGCAAATTTTGAAAGTTCCGGGTAGGTCTCCAGTACACACTGAACGTATTTAACAACCCGAGGTAAGTCTTTCAAGTAATCCGGTTTTGAATCTCGCAATTGCAAGCGAGCAAAGATACCCAAAACTTTGATATGCCTTTGCAACCCGGTTAGATCGAACCAACGCAAAAACTGTTGCTCTGATACCGGCGGAAGGATACCGACATCTATCGCCATATTCGCGTAAGCAATGACCCAACGCCTCACTCTATCTGGCTCCCAATCTATATAGCAATCTCGCAGAAGTGATGCGAGGTCATAGGTTACGGGGCCAATTAAAGCGCCCTGAAAGTCAATAATGCCCGGAGTGCCGTCTTCGCAATACACGATATTTCGGGAGTGGTAGTCGCGGTGAACAACAACCTGAGGCTGCTCTCGCATAGCACCTTCAAGGAGCGTGTAGGTCTCATCAAGAAGGGCTCTTTCACCATTATTTAAAGGTACTGACAGTAGGTTATCCAACATCCATTCATCAAACAAGCGCAGCTCTTTTTGTATTAGCCCTTCATCATATGGCGCCAATAGCTCATTCGAAGAGGAACATTGCTGTATACGAAGCAGAGAAAACAGAGCTTCCCCATACAACATATCCACATTTTCTTCGTTGAGATGGTCAAAATACAGAGTTTCTCCCAAATCTTCCTCAAGCAAAAACCCTTGTTCGTAATCATAAGCCAGTACCTTAGGTACATGAATACCGTTTTCTCGTAAAAATCGCGCAATATTCACGAATGCGGAGTTATCCTCAGTCTCAGGTGGAGAGAGGGCGGCCATTAAGGTCGGAGAACGGTGAATTCGAAAATAGCGGCGAAAACCCGCATCGCTGGTAACCTGTGAAATGGCAAGCTCACCTTCAGGAGGAAGCTCTAACTGGTGTTTTACCCATTGAACTAACGCTTTTGCCTCCTCAGAAATTGCACATCCGCTTGTCATTTATAACCCCTTTATCATTATTTTTAAATGTAGAATTACTGAACGCTAGCCTGAACAGATTTGCCACTGCTATTATGTCGTCCAAATTTAGTATGCCTAAGGATGACCTCATCCTCAATGGCAAGCGTCCCAACTCTCAGGCGATTTCACACATTCGAGAGTGCTTATAGAACCTATTAACAGGTTCAAATTTAGTGGTTAGGTGTAAAATTACCTTGATTAATGATAAGAACCTACGTGCATTGGCTACAGATAAACTGCAAAAATTAGGTGTCCGCTCAGCTTTTGCGCTGGCGTTCTTTATAGGCCAAGCGGCCCACTCCAATTCTGTAATAGACACAGCAGAATACGATTGGGTGCCAGCCTCACAACTTACCGAGCAAGAAAGGAACGCCCTCCCAGTAGGCTGTGAAGGCAAATATCAAGACCCTCTGCACAATATTTCTCAGTCAAACTCAAATACAGAGCCGTCTGAACTCGTTATCGAGGCCAATCATTCCATCGTTGAGCAGGGAAAAATGGCGACACTCCAAGGGGATGTAAAGATCTCCCAGGATACCAAAGAAATCCGTGCGGACAGTATGGCCTATAACCAAGAAGACGATGAAGGTGAGTTGGATGGAAATGTCACTGTTCGCCAACCTGGCCTATTAATTCGAGCGGACAAAGCCACCATCAACGCAAGCAGTAATGAATCCACACTGACTAATACACGTTTTGTGCTGCATAAAAACCATATGCGAGGCTCCGCAGAAAAGATCGAGCAGACACCGGACAATATCATTGTCCTAACAAATGGCGCTCTCACAAGCTGTGAGCCGGGAGCCAATACTTGGTCTATTGAAGGAAAACAGCTCAAACTTAATATCACTGAAGGTAAAGGTTCGGGGAAAAACATCACGCTAAAAGTGGCATCGGTTCCCGTTATCTACCTACCCTATATTGAGTTTCCCTTGGGAGAAGAACGTAAAACAGGGCTTCTATTTCCTTCGCTCAGTAGCAGCGATGACGGTGGACTAGATATTGCCCTACCCTATTATTTCAATCTCGCCCCCAATTACGATGCAACACTCACCCCCCGCTTTATTTCCGGTAGAGGTTTGATGCTAGAGGGTGAAACACGCCACTTAAATCAGTTTTTAAGTTCACAATTCAACTTCGGTTATCTACCTAACGATAAAGGTGGACAAGACAGCGATGCCGATAGGCTCATCGCAGAGGGAGAGGACGAAGCTATCTTAAAGCCTTACAAAAACAAAGACCGCTGGCTCGGAAGCTTTAAACAAACCGGGGGCTCTAGAGATAGCTGGTACTCCTCCATTAGCTATACCAAAGTAAGTGACAGAAATTACTTTAGAGACCTAGACACCTCGTCATTAAGCCTTGCCAACTTAACTCATCTGGGCCAGTACGCAGAACTAGGACACTACAGCCAAAATTGGTTGATAAGCGGGCGAATAGAAAACCAACAGGTATTATTGCAAGACCTGAATGACCCCTATCGAAAACTCCCGCAAATAGATGTCCTCGGACAATACGATGAGATAGGCTTCGAATATCAGCTCAAACACCAGTACACCCACTTTACTCACAAAAATAATAATTGGCTTAATGGGCACCCCATAATAAAAGGCCACCGCCTGAATACGGACTACCGTGTAGGTTGGCCAAAATCCAATGAGTGGGGGTTCTTTAAACCAGAAGTGGGGGTTAAAACACTTAGCTATCTACTAGAGTCAGAGGCTCTTGAAGAGGGGCAGGAAAATACAATCCAACTGGCTACACCACAATTAAGCCTAGATTCCGGTATCGTATTCGAACACTCAGGTGGTCACTTTTTGCAGACCATAGAACCTAGGCTTTTTTACCTTTACCGAAACTATACAGATCACAGTGATCTTATCGGGGTCAACAGTCATAATCAGAACGTCAACTTCGATACATCGGAAAGAACCTTTACATTTGACCAGCTTTATAGAGACTCTCGCTATACAGGGGGAGATCGGCTAGACGACGCCAACCAACTGAGTTTCGGCGTTACCTCTCACTGGTACAAGAATAAATCGGGGGCGGAACTACTTTCCCTAGGGCTGGGTCAAACCACGCATTTCGATGACCGTAAAGTGGGGATAGACTCCTCAAGCAATACCAATGATTACTCAGAGATTGCAGGGGAAGCCAACATTCACCTCGGCGCCCTGTCCCAAGTCTACATGAGCGCCTTATACGATACAGGGCCAGATGAATTCAGCCGCTCAACTGCAGGGCTCCATTACGCCAGCAAGGACTATAAATATATCTTTAATGTGGCGTATTCTTATGTTAAAGACTACAGCGAATCCGAAGGCAAACCGGGCGAAGATATAGACCAACTGGACTTTTCCGCCGTCGCTCCCCTATCGAAACAATGGCAACTCACCGGGCGCTACAACTACGATTTTACCAACAAGCAGGAACTAGAAACCTTTGTTGGGCTCGAATACAACGACTGCTGCTATCGAATTAGGGTCTTGGCTCGACGCTGGCTGGACAGTAACATAGCCTCCCTTGATTCCATTAGCAGTGATGAAGCCAAATATGATCAAGGCTTATTTTTTGAAATTCAATTCAAGGGCCTTGGAGGCTCAGGCGCGAAGGTCAACTCGATCCTCAATGACAGTATTTTTGGTTACGAAGAACGCGAACACCACTTAACAAACGCTACCGACTCACACTAACTACAGACTCACACGAAGAAGTAACAACATGCGCATGATAAGAAACCTATTGATCTCCGCCTCAGTGGCAGGAATGCTCCTACCACTGGCCGAACTCGCTCACACTACACCGCAAATGCTCGACAGAGTAGTCGCCGTTGTTGACCGGAATGTTGTCACCCAGTCGGAACTGGATGATCGAATAGCCAGTATTTTGTTGCAATTTAAGGGACAAAATGTACGACTGCCATCAAAGGATATTCTACAAGAGCAAGTACTTGATCAACTGATCGCCGAAACACTGCAACTTGAAACTGCGCGCCGATACAGAATTGAAATAAACGACCAACAAGTACTCGATGCTATCGCTAGGCTCGCCAAATCAAAAAGCTGGACTCAAGCGGATCTAGAAAACAACCTTGCTCAAGATGGCAAAACCTTAAATGAATTACGTGAAAATATCCGCAGAGAACTGACCATACGCGAAGTCTCGCGCGGTATGGTAATGTCCAGAATCCGCATATCAGAACAGGATGTAAACAACTTTCTCTCATCCGCAGATGCTCAATTTTGGGTATCACCTTCCTATAAAATTGGCCATATATTGATTGCTATCAGCCAATCCGCATCGGTTAAAGTCTCTGAAGACGCCGAAAAAAAAGCAGGTAAAATATATAAATCACTCCAGAAAGGCGCAAACTTCGCGGAAACGGCCATCGCGGAATCAAAAGGCCCCGCAGCTCTAAACGGCGGTGATTTAGGCTGGAGAAAATCATCTGACCTGCCGACATTATTTGCCAAGGTTCTTCCCGATATGGAAGCCAAAGACATTTCGAAACCCTTTCGTAGCCCCGCAGGCTTTCATATATTAAAAGTGTACGATATTCGTGATTCAAACAAGCAAAAAGTTATCGAAACCAAAGCAAGACACATACTAGTAAAAGAAACAGAAATTCTTTCTTCTGACCAAGCAAAAGCAAAACTTGAAAAAATTCGTCAAACCATCATCAATGGACAAGACTTTGCGGAAGCAGCAAAAGAGCACTCCGATGACATAGCATCAAAGTTGTCCGGCGGTAGCCTAGGCTGGTCTCGCCCAGGAATGTTTGTTCCTATATTTGAAAAGACCATAAAGAACTCTGTAATTAACGATATAAGTCAGCCATTCAAAAGCACGTTCGGTTGGCATATAGTACAAGTTCTTGAACGCCGAACAGAAGACATGACAGAAGAAACCGTACGCAATAAAGCGCGCCGAATATTAATGAGCCGACGCTACGAAGACGAAGTACAACTGTGGCTGCAAGAGATGCGCGATGAAGCCTTTATCCAAATTAAGATTTAAGCAATAAAATCATGAGCCAATCTGAATCCCCCACCCTACGTATAGGTTTAACCCCAGGAGAACCTGCGGGTATCGGCCCCGAACTCGCAGTAAGGTTGGCTCAACACCCCCAAGACTTCGAGCTGGTTGCCATTTGTGACCCCCAGCTTTTACAGCAAGCAGCAGATGCACTCAAACTGAAAATAAATATTCAACCTATCGATTGGTCAAACCCACCAAAGCCTTCCCCAGCTCAAACCATCTCTGTTTCCCCCATTAAACTACAGGGAACAAATCAGGCTGGGCAGCTCAATATCCAAAATGCCGGATATGTTTTAGAAACACTCACAACCGCAACTGGACTTTGTTTAAGTAAAAAGATTTCAGCGATCGTCACAGGCCCTATCCAAAAAAGTATAATAAACGATGCCGGTATTCCTTTTACTGGACACACTGAATTTTTTGCAGAAAAAAGCCATACTCCCAAAGTGGTCATGATGCTTGCCACAAAAGGCTTAAGAGTCGCTCTGGCAACAACTCATATCCCCTTAAAAGATGTATCAGAAGCAGTAACAAAAGAAGAGCTAACAAAAATTATTCATATCCTCAACAAAGACCTCCAAACAAAATTTGGTATTCGCACACCCAAAATATTAGTGTGCGGTCTAAATCCCCATGCGGGAGAGGGTGGACATTTAGGGCACGAAGAAATCGATACCATTATTCCTGCATTAAATGCATTAAGAACGGAAGGAATCGATGTGAAAGGTCCGTTACCAGCAGACACTTTATTTACCCCCCGCAACCTGGGTAACGCCGATGCCGTACTGGCCATGTACCACGATCAAGGTTTACCTGTGCTTAAACACAAAGGGTTTGGAAAAGCCGTCAACATCACTCTAGGGCTGCCCTTCGTTCGAACCTCTGTTGATCACGGCACAGCTCTCGACTTAGCAGGAACAGGAACAGCAGATGTAAGTAGCCTAGAGCACGCCGTAGAAAGCGCCTATACTATGGCTCTTAGGCGCTGTTAATACCCGTCATTGAATTGTCACAAAATGTCTAAAAAAAGCGCGTTACTTGACGTAATTTATCGCTTAGTTCTGGCATCATAGCTTTCAGCTCAACCTAAGCTAAAACACAAAACTAACCCATCACTCCATATTCTTTCGAGGCATCTCTTGAACAAAGCGCCCTTTGAACATAAAGCACGAAAACGATTCGGGCAAAATTTTCTGGTAGACCAAAGTGTTATCAACCATATTGCCCGCGCCATTCGCCCACAGAAAGACGACGCCTTAGTAGAAATTGGCCCAGGAAAAGGTGCCATTACCAACGTATTAATTGACACCTGCCCCAACTTACAAGTTGTCGAACTAGACCGAGACTTAGTACCCATTCTTCTAGCCCAGTTTGCAAAGTACCCTCAATTTAAAATTCACCAAACTGATGCGTTAAAATTTGATTTTAAACCCCTTGCGTCAGAAAAGCCCATTCGAATTGTCGGCAACCTACCTTACAATATTTCAACACCACTTATTTTTCATTTGCTAAGCTTTCAAAGCAGCATAAAAGACATGCATTTTATGCTTCAAAAAGAAGTGGTCGATCGCTTAGCCGCTGAACCAAATGAAAAAAACTATGGTCGCTTAAGTATCATGACTCAATACTACTGTGAAGTGGAATCTCTATTTGGCGTTCCGCCCGAAAGCTTTCGCCCCATTCCTAAGGTTGACTCTGCAATAGTGCGACTTACACCCTATTCTAAACCACCCTACCCAGCAGATAATATTGACCACCTAAAACTGGTTGTTACCGCCGCGTTTCAACAACGAAGAAAAACGCTAAAGAATGCATTAAAACAAATACTAGATCAAACTAATGCAAAACCGGAATTAGATTTATCACGAAGAGCAGAAACTTTAAGCCTGCAAGAGTTTGTGGAACTGAGTAACTTTATTTTTAATCACAACGCATAATCTTGCAGATTCAATATGGCAGTCAAACAAGAGAATACAAACCATGATAAAAGTAAACGTAAAAACGAATTACGTTGAAGAGCAATCTTCCCCAGAAAAAAAACAATTCGTCTACGCTTACACCATACGCATCAAAAATGAAGGCGAAAATGCCGCACAATTAATTAGTCGGCACTGGATCATCACCGATGCGAACAACCAAGTACAAGAAGTTCAAGGGCTCGGAGTCGTTGGCGAACAACCACTTCTTAAACCAAATGAAGTATTCACATATACAACCGGAGTAATGATGAAAACAGAAACGGGAACCATGTCTGGAACCTATACAATGCGAAAAGATTGCGGAGAAGAATTTACCACCGAAATTCCCACCTTTGCCCTGATTCAACAAGGCCCCATTCACTGAGGAAATTATCTCTTGGCAACCTATGCGGTAGGCGACCTCCAAGGTTGCCTTAGCCCACTAAAAGCACTGTTAAAACACGTTACTTTCTCCCCAGAAAATGACCGGCTTTGGCTCGCAGGCGACCTCGTTAACCGGGGGCCAGATAGCCTGGAAACCCTTAGGTTTGTAAAAAACCTAAAAGATGCAGTTACAGTTGTATTAGGCAACCATGACCTACACCTTCTCGCTGCCGCACGCGGTTTTAGAAAGCTCAGTAGCAAAGACACCCTACAACCTATACTCGACGCCCCAGACCGCGATGAGCTATTAAACTGGTTACAAAAACAGCCGCTCGTCCATTACGATAAAAAACTGGGCTACACAATGGTTCACGCAGGAATTCCCCCAATTTGGGAGCTTAAAAAAGCCCTGAAACTCTCCCAAGAAGTTGAACATATTTTACAAGGCCCAGATGCAAATACGTTTTTTGCCAATATGTATGGCAATACTCCCGACATCTGGCATAAAGAATTACAGGGCCCCGACCGATGGCGGCTAATCACTAACTATTTCACACGTATGCGCTTTTGCAACCCGGAAGGAAAACTAGAACTGGAAACCAAAACGGGTCCAGATACCTCCCCCGAAGGTTTCGCCCCTTGGTTTAGTCATGCAAACCATAAGTGCGCAAAGAAAAAAATTATTTTCGGACACTGGGCCGCACTACAAGGCAATACAGGAAAAGACAATTTTATTGGCTTAGATACCGGCTGCGTATGGGGAGGAAGCCTCACAATGATGAGGCTCGAAGACGAATCATTTTTTTATGAATGGATGGACGCCTAAAAAAATAGATAAGAAAAGCTACGCCTGCTCTTTGCAGCGGCTCCCATTACAACGACCCCCTCTACTCATACCCATTAGGGTTATTGGATTGCCAGCGCCAAGCATCTTCCACCATACGTTGAATATTAAACTCGGCTTTCCAACCTAACTCCTTTTCCGCCAGTGCAGGGTCTGCGTAACACTCGGCAATATCTCCAGAGCGACGTTCAACCACCTCGTAAGCCACCTTTTTACCACTCACATCTTCAAACGCTTTGACCACTTCCAGAACACTGTATCCATTACCTGTCCCCAGGTTGTAGGTATAACAACCTACAGGACAATCCATCAACTTCTGTAACGCCTTAACATGCCCTTTAGCCAGATCTACCACATGGATATAATCACGAACCCCAGTGCCATCTACCGTTGGATAATTATCACCAAATACACGCAACTTTTCGAGTTTTCCAACCGCCACTTGAGCGACAAAAGGCAGCAGATTATTGGGAATACCTTGCGGGTCCTCACCTATTCGCCCGCTTTCATGGGCACCAATAGGGTTGAAATAGCGAAGTAATCCAACCTTATGGTTATTATCCTTAGACTTGCATACATCGCGTAATATTCCTTCAACCATCAATTTACTGGCGCCATATGGATTCGTTGTACTCGTGGGAAAGTCTTCAAGAATTGGAACTGATGCAGGGTCACCATACACAGTGGCAGACGAGCTGAACAGCAAGCGCTCAACACCAAATTCATCCATCACTTCACACAGTGAAATCGTACCACTCACATTATTGTGATAATACCTAAGCGGAATATCATTAGACTCACCTACAGCCTTAAGACCAGCAAAATGAATTACAGCATCAATACCATGCTGAGTAAAAACATCCCGTAATCCACTGCGATTATTAATATCCACTTTATAAAATGGGATCTTCTTGCCGATAATTTCTTCAACGCGAGATAAAGATTCCAACTTACTGTTACAGAGATTATCCACTACCACCACATCAAAACCTGATTCGATCAACTCAATACAAGTATGACTTCCGATATACCCTGCTCCACCTGTTACTAGAACCGTCATAGAAAGACCCTTAATAAATGAAAGCTATGTACAGAAACAAACAATGTCCGTTGCCATAAACTATCGTTACTATAAATCATCGTTACTATAAATTATCACACATCTGATGAAAAAAATGAGAGTCAAATTTTCAAACCTGTTTATTACTTAAAATTTGATCAGATATATGGCCTAAACCTTGAGTATAATATTAAACATGGCAGTCCATTAGGAATGGATGACAACTTTTTGTCGCATTTTTGGAATTTGTGCCAGCAAACATACTCTAAGCTTCTATCCTTAAGCTATGGGAGCGAAAAATTTAACGGCACATATCAGCCTTAAAACCGACAGAACAATAAGACATAATAGGTAAAGACTTCAGACGAATTAACCATTTACCCTGAATCGCGTCGCAGGATAAATGAGGAGGCAAGTTATATGACCATTTTCAGTCATTACCAAAAACGCTACGAGAAGACCCAAGAAGAAGAGCTGAGTATTCAAGAATACTTGGAACTGTGTAAAAAAGACCCAAGTGTTTATGCATCCGCTGCGGAACGTATGCTAGCCGCCATTGGTGACCCCGAATTGGTGGACACCTCAAAAGAGTCTCGCCTAAGTCGTATTTTTTCCAACAAAGTCATAAAACGCTATAAAGCTTTTGAAGAGTTTTATGGCATGGAAGAATCCATCGAACAAATCGTATCCTTCTTCCGGCACGCTGCTCAGGGTTTAGAAGAAAAGAAACAAATACTCTATTTACTTGGCCCTGTCGGCGGAGGTAAATCCTCTCTTGCTGAAAAGCTAAAATCTCTGATAGAGAAAGAACCGATCTACTGCATTAAAGGATCGCCTGTTTATGAATCGCCCCTTGGCCTATTCGACCCTGAAGAAGACGCAGGAATCCTCAAAGAGGATTACGGCATCCCCACCCGATATATCAAAACCATTATGTCGCCCTGGGCAGTAAAACGCCTCCACGAATTTGGTGGTGACATCAGTAAATTTAAAGTTATTAAAATCTACCCATCCATACTTGACCAAATTGCCGTATCGAAAACAGAACCCGGAGATGAAAACAACCAAGACATCTCCTCCCTTGTCGGTAAAGTCGATATTAGAAAGCTGGAAGACTTCCCACAAAATGATCCAGACGCCTACAGTTTTTCTGGCGGCCTCTGTACCGCCAACCAGGGCATCATGGAATTTGTGGAAATGTTTAAAGCCCCCATTAAAGTTCTTCACCCCCTGCTCACCGCAACCCAGGAAGGCAACTACAACAGCACTGAAGGGCTAGGGGCTATCCCGTTCGAAGGGGTGGTACTTGCTCACTCAAACGAAGCGGAATGGCATACCTTTAAAAACAACAAAAACAACGAAGCCTTTATCGACCGGGTTTACATTGTGAAGGTGCCCTATTGCCTCAGGGTATCGGAAGAAATACATATATACGAAAAATTATTACAAAACAGCTCCCTATTCCAAAGCCATTGCGCACCAGATACATTAAAAATGCTGGCGCAATTTACGGTTTTGTCTCGCATAAAAGCGCCAGAAAACTCCAGTATCTACTCAAAAATGCGCATATACGATGGAGAAAACCTAAAAAATACAGATCCGAAAGCCAAATCCCACCAAGAATACAATGACTCTGCGGGTGTGGATGAAGGCATGGACGGCTTATCGACCCGTTTTGCCTTTAAAATTCTCTCCAAAGTATTTAACTTTGACCCCATAGAAATTGCAGCCAACCCAGTACACCTTCTATACGTACTGGAAAAACAAATTGAGCAAGAGCAATTTCAAGAAGAAATTCAAGAAAAATACCTAGCCTTCATTAAAGAATACTTAGCACCTCGTTACATCGAATTTATCGGTAAGGAGATTCAAACCACTTACCTGGAATCCTACGCGGAATACGGACAAAATATTTTTGACCGCTATGTCACCTACGCAGACTTCTGGATTCAGGACCAAGAATACCGTGATCCAGAAACAGGAGAAATTTTAGATAGAGCTTCCCTCAATGAGGAACTTGAAAAAATTGAAAAGCCAGCGGGCATTAGTAATCCAAAAGATTTTCGTAACGAAATTGTTAACTTCGTTCTTCGAGCGAGAGCCAACAACAGCGGTAACAATCCAATATGGAGTAGTTACGAAAAACTGAGAACGGTTATTGAAAAGAAAATGTTCTCCAATACAGAGGATCTTCTTCCTGTTATTTCCTTCAATACAAAATCCTCCGCAGATGACAAGAAAAAACATCAAGATTTTGTCGCACGAATGGTGGAACGAGGTTACACAGAAAAACAAGTTCGCTTGCTTTCCGAATGGTACCTACGTGTAAGAAAATCCCAATAATTTAATTCCGACATTTTCAATCGGAAGTAAACGGGAGTTATATGAGTTACATAATTGATCGGCGTCTTAACTCGAAAAAGAAAAGCACCGTTAATCGGCAGCGCTTTCTAAAGCGCTACCGAAATCATATTAAAAAAGCCGTTGCCCGCTCCATCGACAATCGCTCCATTGTCGATATGGAAAAGGGTGAGAAAATCAGTATCCCGTCAAAAGACATTAGTGAACCCATCTTTCATCACGGACAAGGAGGGATTCAAGACAAAGTACTCCCCGGCAACGATCAATTTATCACCGGAGATCAAATACAGCGCCCACCCGGAGGTGGAGGTAATGGCGGTCAGGGACAAGGAGCAAGCGATAGCGGTGAAGGTGAAGACGACTTCATATTCCAAATAACCCAGGAAGAGTTTTTGGACTTTATGTTTGAAGACCTAGAGCTGCCTAACCTCGTCAAACGCCAGCTAACCGGCACAGAAGAATTTGAATTCCGGCGCGCAGGCTATAGTAACGAAGGCTCTCCTGGAAAAATTAATGTTCTGCGCTCAATGCGATCGGCCAAATCTCGACGTATCGCATTAGGCGGCCCTAAACGACGACGAATAAAGGCCCTGGAAGCGGAACTCGCTAAATTAGAAGAAGACGGCCTTGAAAATAAAGAAACACTGGAAAAACAGGCTGAGCTGCAACTACAAATTAAAAAGATCAAGATAAAAATTCATCAAATACCCTGGTTAGATGACTTCGACCTTAAATACAACCTTCATGTAAAACACCCTATTCCACATTCACGCGCAGTGATGTTTTGTATTATGGATGTATCCGGTTCCATGGATCAGGCAACCAAAGATATTGCCAAACGTTTCTTTTTATTGCTCTACATGTTCTTAAGTCGAAGTTATGATCGTACCGAAGTGGTTTTTATTCGTCACCATACCAGCGCCAAAGAAGTTGACGAACAAGAATTTTTTTATAGCCGAGAAACCGGCGGTACAATTGTATCCAGCGCATTAAAACTAATGGACGAAATACTGCAAGACAGATACCCACCAAATGAGTGGAATATATATGGTGCCCAAGCCTCTGACGGGGACAATTGGAACGATGACTCCACCATCTGCTACAAAGTATTAACCGAAAAACTACTTCCCAAACTTCAGTATTTTTCTTACCTGGAAATCACCTCCCGCGACCATCAAGCGCTGTGGCACGCCTATGAACAAATCCAGCACGATTTTAAAAATACTTTCTCTATGAAGCAACTGCAAGATGCCAAAGACATCTTCCCGGTATTCCGCGAACTATTTCAGAAGAAGACCCCATGACAGATAAACTTCTTTCGACAGAATCAGAATGGACGTTCGAACTGATAGAAAAATATGATCGCGCAATTGGAGAAATTGCGGAAGAGTTTGGGCTGGATACCTACCCCAATCAAATTGAAGTAATCAATTCCGAACAAATGATGGACGCCTATGCCTCTGCCGGAATGCCCATTGGCTATAGTCACTGGTCCTACGGCAAGCAATTTTTAAGCGTGGAGCAATCCTATTCCCGTGGACAAATGGGGCTCGCTTACGAAATTGTTATCAATTCGGACCCCTGTATCGCCTACTTAATGGAAGAAAATACCATCACTATGCAGGCATTAGTTATTGCTCACGCCTGCTACGGTCACAACTCTTTCTTTAAAGGGAACTATCTATTCCGCAGTTGGACAGATGCAACCTCCATTATTGATTATCTCGTCTTTGCCAAAAATTACATCTCCAAATGTGAAGAGCGTTTCGGCGTTGAAGCCGTTGAAAATATTCTTGACTCCTGTCACGCCTTAATGAATTACGGGGTAGACAGATATAAACGCCCCTACCCTCTCTCGAACCATGAAGAACAAGAGCGACAAAAAGAACGGGAAGAATACCTGCAAAAACAAGTCAACGATTTATGGCGTACAATTCCCGAAACAGAACAACAGGAAAAACAAGGTGTAAGCTTGAGATTTCCAGAAGAACCTCAAGAAAACATCCTCTACTTTATTGAAAAAAACGCTCCCCTCTTAGAACCCTGGCAACGAGAAATGGTAAGAATAGTGCGAAAAATCGCTCAGTATTTTTACCCACAAAAACAAACTCAAGTCATGAACGAAGGTTGGGCTTGCTTTTGGCATCATTTTTTACTCAATACCATGTACGACCGAGGTTTGGTTTCAGAGGGTTTTATGCTGGAATTTATGCAGTCCCACTGCGGAGTCATATACCAACCCCCCTACAACAACAAATACTTCTCTGGTATAAACCCCTACACCCTAGGGTTTAATATGATGCAAGACATCAAACGCATATGTGAAGAGCCCACAGAAGAAGATAAAACTTGGTTTCCCGATATTGCAGGGAGCAACTGGCAAGAAACATTAGACTTTGCCATGAGAAACTTTAAAGATGAAAGTTTTATATTACAGTATCTGTCTCCAAAGTTAATCCGAGATTTAAAACTCTTTAGCATTTTGGACGACGATACAAAACAAAATATTGAAGTAACAGCCATTCACGATGAAATGGGCTATAAAGCTGTTCGTGAAACATTGTCAGCACAATACAACTTAGGCAATCGAGAACCCAATATTCAAGTATTTAATGTGGATATTCGCGGCGATAGGTCACTCACCCTGCACCACTACCGATTTAACCGAAAACCACTTGACGATTCTTCCGAAGAAGTACTCAAACACCTGCATCGACTTTGGGGCTTTGACATTCATTTATACTCTATGGAAGGCAATACCATTAAACAAAGCTTCCACTGCCCTATTCCAGAAAAACAAGAAGCAGAAGCTAAGTCTAAATAGTTGAGAGTACAGACCTCAAATTGTTAAATATGCCTTGGTAAATACCCAACGCAAAAACAATAAAACCACAACCTACCATAGCAATTGGAGTAATAGTTTCCCCTTGAACAACAACACCAATGGAAACAGCGATAATCGGCGTGATTAGGGTAATCAAAGAAACCGTCCCTACCGGGCAATGTTTAAGCACATAGAAAAACAACGTGCCGCCTAAAACAGAACCCGCGATAACCAAATAACTCACACCAACAAAAGACTGAATATCGACTGACTGAGGAATACTTCCACCCGCCAATAACCAAGTAAAAATAAACCCAGGAGTAGAAACCACAAGCACACCTGTCGATAGCCTAAATGAATCCACACCGCTGCCAACAGCCTTCATCCAAACCGAACTTAGCCCCCAGAGAAAACAAGAAAGCAGCATACCCAGCACTCCGTAGAGCGCTGAACTGCCAAATTGCATTTGCTCAATATGAATCAGTATTAGTCCGAGAACAGCAATAATTAACGCCGCAATTTTCGCATGAGTAAAAACATTTTCCCGTAAAATAAAAATAGAGAAAATACCCACAACAAACGGAAACAGGCCGAGAATAATCGCCATTAACCCCGAAGGAATAAACTGCGCCGACCAATACACAATAAGCATATTAGGGAATAGCCCCACCCCACCTGCGGCAAACGCCAGCCAATCGCTGCGTTTTTCAACCAGCGGTTTACGCATAACAATAAGCGCACCCATACAAATAATCATTGCCCCAAACATTCGCAAACCAACAGCAGAAATAAAACTCAAACTGCTATTGCTCCACTGAATCGCCAAAGGCGTTGTAGACCAAATTATTACAACACCCACGTACGCAATCGCTATCCGCATTATACACCTCCTTAAAATCGCGGTTTCTAAGTTTATGGAACGATACAAAAACCAAACAGGTAAAACCTAAATTTACAAACGCCAGAAACGAAAAAGGCCGCAGGTTTTACGCTGCGGCCTCTTAGAAAACTGTTTATTAAGCTTTAACTATCCGGCACACAGCAGGCAATGGCACGCAACACCCAAATAAAGGTGATACATGACTTAGCGACTGCTTTATGCATTAAATAGTTATTCATAATTTTGTATTTCTTAAATTACGTTATAAAATCTAAATTTTTGAAATAAATTCTTAAAATAATTGCTTAAGTGTTTTAAAGTGTGCGCTAAGTAACCCAACGGGTCAAGTAGCAAATGAAAATATTTTTAGTTGGTGGCGCAATTCGAGACAGGCTTCTAAGTTTTCCCTATCACGAACGGGACTGGTTAGTCGTGGGCGCCACGCAACAAGAGATGCTAGACCTGGGTTACATTCAAGTGGGAAAGGACTTTCCAGTCTTCCTACACCCTGCAACAAAAGAGGAATACGCTTTAGCTCGAACCGAGCGCAAATCCGGTTCTGGCTACACAGGTTTCACATTTGATACCAGCGATAAAGTCACCATAGAAGAGGATTTAATTCGGCGAGACCTAACCATCAACGCCATAGCGGAATCAGCAACTGGGGAAATCATCGACCCCTATGGCGGAGCAGGCGACATCCAAAATAAAATACTACGTCACATATCTCCAGCCTTTGCAGAAGACCCCGTTCGAATTTTAAGGACTGCGCGATTTGCCGCCCGCTACACCCACCTAGGGTTTAGTATTGCCGGCGAAACCTATGACCTTATGCGTGTTATGGTAGCAACAGGTGAAGTCGATCACCTTGTATCCGAGCGAGTATGGAAAGAACTCAGCAGAGCCTTGGAAGAAAAAACCCCCTCCCAATGTATTATTACCTTAAGAGAATGCGGAGCGCTGCAAAAAATCATACCCGAACTCGATGCGCTATTTGGCATACCCCAAAGAAAAGAACATCACCCAGAAGTCGATACCGGCATTCACGCTTTATTGTCACTTGAAAAAGCCGTTGAATACGGAGGAGGCTTAGAAGCACGTTTCGCCACATTAATGCATGACTTAGGCAAAGGAACCACCCCAGTGGATATGCTTCCTAAACACATAGGCCATGAAGAACGTGGCATTCCATTAATAAACACATTATGCGACCGATTAAGCGTACCCAATAATTGCAAAGATTTAGCCCTGTTGGTCGCTCAATACCATACGCATTGCCATAGAGCGCTAGAATTAAAACCACAGACTATTCAAAAACTATTGGAATCCCTCGATGCAATTCGAAAGCCAGAAAGATTTAAACAATTCTTATTAGCCTGCCAAGCGGATTCGCAAGGAAGAACAGGCTTTGAACAGCGCCCTTACCCACAAAGAAACTTCCTACACAAAGCGTTTAAAGCAACCCAGACAGTGCAGGCAAAAAACCTTATTGAACAAGGGTTTAAAGGAAAAGAACTCGGCGATGAAATACGTAAACAAAAACTCAATGCCATCAAAGCATTTAAACAATTATATGCCGAACAAAATAGCTAATCCATCAAGGCAAATACATATACCGAGAAAACTATGCTGAAAACATCTCCTGTCGTATTAATTACCGGCGCAGCAAGAAGAATCGGCGCAGCAATCGCCAAAAAATTACATGAGCAAGGGTTCAATATCGCCCTTCACTACAATCATTCAAAAAAAGAAGCGGAAGACTTAGCAGAAAAGTTTAACGTCATCCGCAATAACTCAGCAACTATTTTACAAGCCGATCTAAACGATTTAGAACACATTAAACAACTGGTCTCAAATGCAACAAAGCAATGGGGAAGATTGGACGCATTAATCAATAACGCCTCCAGCTTTTTTCCTACACCGCTGGGCGAATGCAACCAAGACCATTGGGATAACCTAATAGGCAGCAACCTAAAAGCGCCTTTTTTTCTTTCCCAAGCCTGCATACCCTATTTAAAATCGTCTAAAGGGCACATTATTAATATCGCAGACCTACACGCCCAACGGCCACTGCTTGGTCACAGCATTTACTGTATTGCCAAAGCGGGTAATATCATGCTGACAAAAACCCTAGCAAAAGAACTCGCACCAGACATCAAAGTCAACGGCATAGCGCCAGGAGCCATCGCCTGGCCAGAAGATAAAAGTGGGAACGACATTATCGACCCCTCTAGACTTGACAGTATTCCAATGAAAAGTCTAGGAGGCGTAGACAGCATAGCCATTATGGTACGCTTCCTGTTGCAGGACGCATCGTATGTTACCGGGCAGATTTTTAATGTTGATGGAGGTAAATCGTTAAATCAATAAAAGCTAACACTTACTCCAACTGCCAAATGTTCTGCCCATCGGCATCAAACGCATCCCAAATCTCTCGATAAGTTTGTTTTGTTGCTGGGTGGATTTCATCGGAGGCGATCTCCGCCAACGGCCAAAGAACAAAAGCCTGTTTAAGAATTTCTTTTCTTGGTAAGTCTACGCCGTCAAACTCACCCAGATAGTCATTATAGGTAAGAATATCAATATCTAGCGTACGCGCACTAAATTTTGGCGCATTTCTATCTCGCCCATAACGGTTTTCAATATCCCGCAAACATAAAGATAATTCTGCAATAGACTTATCCGTATCAACCCGCACCACTAAATTATAAAAATTATCGCCCTCAAAACCAACGGCTTCACTTTCATATATTCGAGATGATAATACCTTATCAAACTCTGCATTGAGCGACGCCAAGCCATTAGCAATATTTTTTTGCTTTTCAATATTACTACCTAAACTCAAGTACACTCGAACCATAAACCTAAATCTCCAATAGAACTAAAACTATCAACCCGGCAAGTAGGCTCGCCCTAACAAGAAAGATCTGAGTGTTTACGCTCTATTCTCACCCCCACATTGGACGCCCCGCGCACAGCCCCAGGTTTACTTAAATTTAACCTAAGCCAGGGAACAGAAAACTCATTGAGTACTATGGAAGCAATCTCCTCCGCCATAGTTTCAATCAATAAAAATTCGGACTCTTCAACAAATTTAATCAGGCGTTTTGATACGGCCTTATAATTTAACGCATACTGTATATCATCGGTTTCGGCAGCTCGATGAATATCATGGGCCATTTCCAAATCGATACTTACCTGCTGTTTTATTTCTCTTTCCCAACCGTAGATACCAATCGTGGTATCAATCTTTAAATCATTAATATAAACAATATCCATACAAGAGACCTTCTTATTGTATTAGGCCAAACTTAAATGTGAGGTAAATCCGATATTGGCCAACGGGGTTTAACATCAATCGCTAAATCCACCGTTTGGCCTGCACTAAGACGCTGGCAACCCGCGTACGCAATCATTGCACCATTATCGGTACAAAATTCATTACGCGCATAAAAAACGTTACTGTTTACCTTTGCCAGGGCTTGCTCAAGCTTTTCTTTTAACCGCTTATTTGCCGATACACCACCGGCAATCACCAACCTATTCATATCACACTGCTGCAAAGCCCTGCGGCACTTAATGACAAGGGTATCCACAACCGCTTCTTGAAACGCATGGGCAATATCGGCACACGTTTGATCATCAGGTAAACCATCAGCCTTTGCATGTTCCGTAACAGTATTCAACGTAAAGGTTTTTAAGCCACTAAAACTAAAATCCAAACCGGGCCTATCCACCATAGGACGAGGAAATTTGAACCTTCCCTCTCGCCCCCTCTCAGCCAGCTTTGCAATAACCGGCCCACCCGGGTAATCCAAATCCATCATTTTTGCCGCTTTATCGAAGGCTTCTCCCGCCGCATCATCAAGTGATTCACCCAGTAAGGTATAGCGCCCAATTCCCTCAACCTTAACTAATTGAGTATGCCCACCCGAAACCAGCAAAGCGACAAAGGGAAACTCGGGGGGCACCTCTTCCAACATAGGAGCAAGCAAATGCCCCTCCATATGGTGTACACCTATCGCAGGAACACTCCAGCCCAGCGCTAAAGAGCGCCCAACACAAGCACCAACAAGCAAAGCACCGATCAAACCCGGACCAGAAGTATAGGCCACCGCATCAATGTGCCCCTTTGAATCACTCTCCTCTAATAGCTGATCGATTAAAGGAATAAGCTTTCTAACATGGTCACGAGAAGCCAACTCTGGCACAACACCACCGTATTCATTGTGCAGCTCAATTTGACTATAAAGAGAATGTCCCAACAAACCTCGTTCACTATCATAGACCGCTACACCAGTTTCATCACAGGAGGTCTCAATTCCAAGTACACGCATAATTCATCTCTAGTTAGTGCCGCCGCGCGATCTTACCATATACCCAAACGACAGAACTGCCTGAACACCAAGCTAAGCCCCTTACCCCATCAAAAGCGATATAAACGCCTTCCAACCAATACTAATTCATTAGCAATCTTCCATATTTGACATAAAATTCATCACAATATCGTCTTAAATGCCTTACAATACTCCCTAAGCTTGCCTGCACGGCAGCTCAAAGCTAGGGCCTGTAACGTAAAAGGGCTAGTAGCTAAAAACATAACAAAAGAATGGCCATTAATTAATTGTGCAAACGATAAAAACAGTAAGCCTAGGAAGGCTGTCTTGCTCACTGCTGCTCCTTATTTCAACATCTTCTCTCGGAAACGATACAAAGAATATCGCGTTGAAAAAACGGATCTACGACATACTTGTCCCCATTGTGCCCAACCAGGAGTATCACCAAATATCCAGGGGAAGCAGCCTCATACCTTTATCCGTCAAAACCAAGCTGAGTTCCGCCAACATTGGTATTACCTATATGCCAACGGCACGAGCCATAAGAACATTTTCTCGGCATGAAGCCCTTTGCTTTATGGGAGCAACCGCGACAATACTCAAAGCCTATGCCCAGACTCCGTTAATACAAAGTAAACCACTGAATACCCACCGATGGTATATCGCTACACCTAAAAATTCACCAAAACTATCCCGCCCTGAGCAGCTATATGGCAAAACAGTCGGCCTTCCAAAAGGCGTGGTCCCTAAGCACCATATCCCTGACTCCAGCCAGATCAACTTTGTATTTGCCACCAGACTAAGCCTGATAAAAATGCTAACAACGCCTAAGGCAGATCGAATTGATGCAGCCATCATCGACAATGACCTCTCCGAAGAAGTAATGTCGAAAATTACTATCGACAAAAAGAACCCTCTGATGGAGTACCAACGCACCCTGAGTTGCCTTGCCAACCAAAGGAGGTCAAAACAAATTATTGAAACCTTTAACCACGCCTATTCCCTATAAAAACACAGCGCCCTTCTCCGCTTGCGGCTACAATCAAATACGTATAGAATTGCGCACCCTGAAAATACCCGTTTGATTGAAGGGAACTTCAACCAAACAAACGACTGACAAAAGACCATACAGGTAGAAATATGCCTTCAGTAAAACTGAAAGAAAACGAGCCATTTGACGTAGCGCTTCGTCGCTTTAAGCGTTCTTGTGAAAAAGCCGGTGTTCTAGCAGAAGTTCGTCGCCGCGAATTCTACGAGAAACCAACCTCAGTTCGTAAGCGTAAAGCCGCTGCGGCTGTTAAGCGTCACGCTAAAAAAGTGTCTCGTGAAACCCGAAAGTTTCAGCGTCTATATTAATACCTCACCTTATTAATATTGCCATTTTCTGTCGAGCAGAAATATGTCTAGTGAAATTAAGGCTCAAATAGCCTCTTCAATCAAAGTTGCAATGCGCGCTAAAGACAAAAACCGTCTTGGCGTTTTGCGCAACCTTATGTCTGAATTCAAGAAAGTCGAAGTGGATGAGCGCATCGAGCTAGACGATGCGCGCGTACTGGCCATACTTGATAAACAGGTAAAACAACGCAAAGACTCCTGTGCGCAATACACTGAAGCCAATCGCCAAGACTTAGCGGATACCGAAAGCACTGAGATGCTGATTATCCAAGAATTCCTTCCCGCCGCGCTTTCGCAAGCAGAAATTACCCAGCTTATACAAGATGCTATCGCCTCCACAGGTGCAGAAAGTATGCGCGATATGGGCAAGGTGATGGGCATAGTCAAACCCCAGGTGCAGGGTAAAGCCGACATGGGTGAAGTCAGTCAACACGTTAAAGCACTGCTTCCTTAATACCAAGTCACCCACCTTTTTAACCAATTTAACTTTCTTAACCCAATTTAACTTTCGCGGACTAGCAGAGAGCCTTACACTCTCAGCCCTATGAGCCGAATTCCCCAGAACTTTATTGACGACCTCCTTGATCGACTGGACATAGTTGAAGTTGTCGATCACCGAGTAAAACTTAAAAAAGCAGGCAAAAATTACTCTGCCTGCTGCCCCTTTCACGAAGAAAAGACCCCCTCTTTTAGCGTCAGCCCAGATAAACAGTTTTACTACTGCTTCGGCTGTGGCGCCACGGGCAATGCCGTTGGCTTTGTCATGGAATACGACCGCCAAGGGTTTGTGGAATCGGTCGAATACCTAGCAAAACTCGCAGGGATGGAAGTCCCTCGTGAAGAAAACCGAGAAGCGGATATTCGTCAAAGCCAAAATAAAAAGCTCTATGAAATTCTTGAAAAAGCAGCCTCCTATTATCAAACCCAACTCAAATCGCACCCCAACAAACAACAGCCGGTCCAATACCTGAAAAACAGAGGGCTGACCGGAACCATTGCTAAAGACTTCGGGCTTGGGTACGCCCCACCAGGATGGGATAACCTGCTTAACCGCCTAGGCACCAACGAAGAAGACCAACAACTCATGGTCAAAAGTGGGATGACAGTCATTAACGAGGAACGCCAGAGTACCTATGACCGTTTCCGCCATCGAATCACCTTTCCCATTCGAGACATACGCGGTCGAACAATAGGTTTTGGCGGAAGAGTACTCGGCAACGATAAGCCTAAATACCTCAACTCCCCCGAAACCGAAGTCTTCCACAAGGGCAGAGAGCTTTACGGCCTCTACGAAACGCGACAAGCAAACCGGCAGCTAGAAAACTTACTGGTCGTTGAAGGCTATATGGACGTCATAGCATTAGCGCAATTTAATATCACCAATGCCGTCGCCACACTGGGCACCGCCTGCGGGGAAGAGCACTTAAAACTCTCATTTCGCTATGTCAATGAAGTGGTATTTTGTTTTGATGGTGATGAAGCAGGCAGAACCGCAGCAAAACGTGCCCTAATTAACTCCCTGTCCACAATGGAAGACGGACGACAGATTAAATTCTTATTTTTGCCAGAGGGCCAAGACCCGGACAGCCTAGTCCGCCAAATTGGCGCGGATAGATTCAAAGCACAGGTACAATGCGCGACCCCATTAGAAGAATTCCTATTCGACGCATCCGCCGAAGGGATAGATATTCAACAAATGGATGGTCGAGCCAAATTCAGTAAAGTCGCAGCGCCACTTATAGAAAAGCTCCCCCAAGGGGTATTTAAAGAGCTTATGTTCGCCAACCTTGCAAAGCGAACGGGCCTGAGCAGTGAAACCCTAAAAGAACTGACTCAAGAAGAAATTAGCCTTGTCCCCGCTGCAATACCCACCTTACAAACAACAGAAAACCCTGATACCACCCCTCACGTTCAACAGGACACACCACTGGAACACACCACTTCCAGCAAATACCCTCCAAGAAAAAAAGAGTCCCGTGTCACACTTACCCCAGTTATTGCTGCAACAAGCCTAGTACTGGAACACCCCGAACTGCTTGACAACATAAACACCCAACCTTTTATTGAGCAAGTAGACAAAGATGACCCCTCAGATCTACAACAGCTAGCAGAGCTACTTAGCTACCTAAAAAAACGTCCCAGCGCCAACTTCAACAACATACTAGGGTACTGGGGCGGCAAATTTGGTATCGAACAGCAACAGAAACTTGCTCAACTAGTAGCCAGCCAACAACTGCTTAACAGCGCAAAATCTGTCAAAAACTACAATACCAAACAAGAACTCACTAACGCCCTTCAAAAAATAAACCGCCAAAAGAAAAACAGCAAAATAGAAGCGGAAATCAATCAACTCAAATCTTTGGGGCTACAAAACCTTACCAAAGAACAAAAAAATCGCCTAATTGAGCTAATTTCTGCCTTTAACAATCACAAAAAAAGTTGACCCTATAGCTACGGCTCCCATATATCGCTATAATTGCCGGCTTCTTCGGGGGAGCCAACTAATGCATGGCATAAGTTGGGTTAGATCGAAAGGTCCCCTTCCCCAGTATTTTTATCTCCTTGCGACAGGAACCTGAATGAGCGAACAGGCCCAAAAGCAATCTCGTATTAAAGAATTGATCAATCGCGGCCGTGAACAAGGCTACCTGACATACGACGAAGTAAACGACCACCTACCAGATGACATCTCAGACCCAGATCAAGTCGAAGACATCATCCAAATGATTAACGACATGGGTATTCGGGTATACGAAGTTGCGCCCGATGCAGACGAACTTCTAATGACCGATGGCGAAGCCACGCCAGACGAAATAGCGGCGGCTGAAGCAGCAGCGGCCCTTGCGGCAGTTGAAACTGAAGCAGGTCGCACCACTGACCCAGTGCGCATGTACATGCGTGAAATGGGTACGGTAGAGCTTCTTACTCGGGAAGGCGAAATTGCGATTGCAAAACGCATCGAAGAAGGGCTTCGGGAGCTTATGCATGCTCTCGCTTTTTGGCCAGACGCCGTGCAAAAACTCATGGATGAATATGACCTCGTAGAAAAAGAAGAGCGCCGTCTCAACGACGTGGTTAGTGGCTGGCTGGACCCAACAGATACTGTTGCTGCCGCCACACCGATTACTGCGAAAGACGATAAAGACGATAAAGACGATAGTGATGATGAAGATGAAAACCCTGGCGGCATAGACCCCGAATACGCAAAAGAGCGTTTCGACGAGCTGCGAGCCGCCCTTAAAAACGCCAATACTATCGTTGGCAAGCATGGCCGTGAAAGCAAAGAAGCCAACGCAGCCATGGAAAGCATGGGTGAAGTATTCAAATACTTTAAACTTCCTCCTCGTCAGTTTGACCCTATCTATACCTATGTTCGAGTCGTACTAGAAAGGGTTCGTATCGAAGAGAGAACCATCTTACGTACCTGCGTTCGCCTAGCGGGAATGCCACGTAAAACCTTTATGAAAGAATTCCCCGGTAACGAAACCAACGAGACCTGGATTCCAGAAATAATTAAAAAGAAACGTGACTATTCAGACTCACTTCGAGGCTTACAAGAAGAAATCTTCCGCTGCCAGCGCAAACTCGCACAAATAGAGAAAGAAACGGGCCTGGACCTATCAACCGTTAAAGAGATTAACCGTCGTATGTCTATTGGCGAAGCCAGGGCAAGACGTGCCAAAAAAGAAATGGTTGAAGCAAACCTACGCCTTGTTATCTCGATTGCGAAAAAGTATACCAACCGGGGGCTTCAATTCTTGGACCTAATCCAAGAGGGTAATATTGGCTTAATGAAAGCGGTAGACAAATTTGAATACCGCCGGGGTTATAAATTCTCGACTTACGCCACCTGGTGGATTCGTCAGGCCATTACCCGGTCCATTGCTGACCAAGCGCGAACTATTCGCATACCTGTTCATATGATCGAGACCATCAACAAGCTCAATCGTATTTCTCGTCAGATGCTTCAAGAAATGGGACGTGAGCCTACGCCTGAAGAGCTTGGCGAACGAATGGAAATGCCCGAAGACAAAATTCGCAAAGTGCTTAAAATTGCCAAAGAACCCATCTCGATGGAAACACCCATTGGTGACGATGAAGACTCCCACCTGGGTGACTTTATCGAAGATGTGGCCATTACTTCTCCGGTGGACTCAGCTACTACGCAAGGCTTACAAGAAACAACCAAGTCTGTCTTGGCTGGCCTGACTGCACGAGAAGCGAAAGTACTTAGAATGCGCTTTGGTATCGACATGAATACGGACCACACACTCGAAGAAGTCGGTAAACAATTCGACGTGACCCGTGAACGTATCCGTCAAATCGAAGCAAAAGCATTGCGTAAATTGCGTCATCCATCCCGATCCGATCACTTGCGCGGATTCTTGGACGATACCGAGTAAGAGACCTTTTCAAGGAGACTGCGGCGCATTATAATGCGCCGCTTATTATTTAGGGCCCTTAGCTCAGTTGGTTAGAGCATCCGACTCATAATCGGCAGGTCCGCAGTTCAAATCTGCGAGGGCCCACCATTTTCCCAGAATACCTTTGATGCTCTAAAGCATCCGACTCAGCTTTCTAACTTAAAGAACGGGCAGGTCCGCAGTTCAAATCTGCGAGGGCCCACCATTTTCCCAGAATACCTTTGATGCTCTAAAGCATCCGACTCAGCTTTCTAACTTAAAGAACGGGCAGGTCCGCAGTTCAAATCTGCGAGGGCCCACCATTTTCCCAGAATACCTTTGATGCTCTAAAGCATCCGACTCAGCTTTCTAACTTAAAGAACGGGCAGGTCCGCAGTTCAAATCTGCGAGGGCCCACCATTTTCCCAGAATACCTTTGATGCTCTAAAGCATCCGACTCAGCTTTCTAACTTAAAGAAAGGGCAGGTCCGCAGTTCAAATCTGCGAGGGCCCACCATTTTCCCAGAATACCTTTGATGCTCTAAAGCATCCGACTCAGCTTTCTAACTTAAAGAAAGGGCAGGTCCGCAGTTCAAATCTGCGAGGGCCCACCATTTTCCCAGAATACCTTTGATGCTCTAAAGCATCCGACTCAGCTTTCTAACTTAAAGAAAGGGCAGGTCCGCAGTTCAAATCTGCGAGGGCCCACCATTTTCCCAGAATACCTTTGATGCTCTAAAGCATCCGACTCAGCTTTCTAACTTAAAGAACGGGCAGGTCCGCAGTTCAAATCTGCGAGGGCCCACCATTTTCCCAGAATACCTTTGATGCTCTAAAGCATCCGACTCAGCTTTCTAACTTAAAGAACGGGCAGGTCCGCAGTTCAAGTCTGCGAGGGCCCACCATTTTCAAAAACTGAAAAAACTTTTACCTCTGCAACACACCTCTACAGCCCGCACCGCGCGGGGTTCTCGAAATCCCACCATATTTAGATACATTTCCAACCTGTATAATTATCAACCAAAATGTATCTAACTTTGCTTAAAAATATCAACAGTTTTTGTGTGGATATTTTTTATAACATGGCAGCCAAATAAAATTTTCTTTAAATTCATGGACTTACATAGGTCTTTTTTTGTACGTTCATTTTGTACCTCCGGTAGCCAGCTTACAGAGGTGAAGTTAGATGATTTTAACGCCACCGCCTCGACAGTAGAAAAGCGGGTTCTTGACTTGGATTAACTAGTCGGGCCTGAAAAACCCCCGTTTTCAAATAGAGCGCCTCCCAAGCCCGCTTAGAATCAAAAGACACCCTCTTCACAATACTCGTACTCGGAAACACACAAACCAAGTGAGCGCCCTTAAGGGTAAACGCCAAACCAATTACCCCCTAGCTTAATGTCACATTCCAAGGTAATAAATCAGCTAGATCATCCTCTCTCGACCTATTGGGTAATTCTGTAAACACATGCTTCAAATACTCGTAGGGGTTGACACTATTGGCTTTGGCGGTTTCGACAAGACTGTATAAATTTGCACTCGCCTGGCTTTTGCTAAACATCCAGTTCTTTCTGCCTATCGTAAAAGGTCTTATAGCACGTTCCGCTGGATTATTATCTATCGGGTACGAGCCATCTTTCAGGTACACCGTTAAACGTTCCCATTGATTACTCAGATACCTCAACGCCGCCCCCATTTTTGATGACGGGAGTATGGTGAGTAAGCTTTTATCCAACCATTTCTTTATTTTTCCCAGAATCGGAATCGCCTCTTTTTGACGTATCTCATACCGTTTTTCGGGAGGCTCCTTTTTTATTTTTGCTTCGATGCGGTAAAGCGCTTGAATAAAGGCAATCACCTGATCCGCTTTGCCTATTTTCCCTTTTGGTTGGGCTTTTTGAGCGTCAATAAATTTTCTGCGGGCATGGACCAAGGCGGATAATATCGTATTGGTTACACGCCGGTTCGTAGCCATCATAACCATCCACCATCATTGCTTGAGTGGTTTTAGATAATAATGCTAACGCTAGCCATCAACCACATATAGCTTTTACTTTGTGCTGACTTACCCGGTTCATCCAGTACTTGAAGGGGTGTTTCATCCATGTGTAATAGTGTTTGTTGCTGTAAGTGTTCGATCAGGCGATCAATGAGTGACTGCACTAACTCCCCCACCTTAATCATCCAGTTGGCCAAGTTGGTGCGATCCAGTTCGATTCCAATGCGCTTGAACATGTTACTTTGACGGTACAAGGGTAATGCATCGCAGTATTTTTGAGTGGCGACAAACGCAAGCAAGCCAGGGCTGGCAATACTTTTATTAATGGCTTGTTTTGGTTTTTTGGCTGTGACGATGTGTTGATCACAGCAAGGGCAGGCGTATTTTAATCGGCGATGACGAATCACTTTGATTTGAGCGGGGATAATATCTAATTGTTCATGATCATCACTGCCAATCATTTTTAATACACTGCCGTCATGCGGGCAGGTTTTCTCTTCTTCTGGAAGGTCGTGAACACACTCTTCGCGTGGGTACGCATCAGGAATGCTGACCCGTGGCTTGCGAGTACGCTGATGGGCTTTAACCGTCGTGTCGTTGTGCTGGTCTGTCTCGGCTTCATCTTCTTCCACCAGACTTTCAGCTTCGTTGAATAAGCTTGTCTGGTCAGGTGATACCTTTTCACTGGATGCGCCAGTTGCATGGCTTCGGATACGATTAACGACAGGCCATTCATTGCTTTTCTAAAGTCCACCGGGTCACGATGTAAATAGACATCGACCGAATTACACCAGCTAATCATAAGAGACTATGCACCAAAGCGGCAAAGGATTGAACCGGCATGGCATCCGGGCAGTGTATTTTACAGCGTCCAACCTGGATGGTCAGGCTAACGGGGGATTCCGGCGGTGTTTCAATAACGGCTTTTTCAAAGGCTGGCCTATCTGAAGAAAGAAGCTTTGAGCGTTTTAAGGAAAAGTATTTGGGGTTAAGGTTATTTTCTTCACAGAATTGCGTTTGTATTAGACCAGATTGATTAAATGCCTCGATCAGTTTTGGCCAATCGTATTTACGCTGCTTTGTCATATTACCTGCTCGCTTAATGGAGGGGATAATTTATCGTGTTAGGTTTGGACTGTGTAGGGGGTAATTGGTTTGGCGTTTACTTTGAATCCGATGGAAAAGCTTGGCTAAGCGCATTCTTTGGTTGTACGGTTTCACCTCTCTTTTCATCTTGAATTCTTTGGTAAATTTCTTCACGATGCACCGCAACTTCTTTAGGTGCATCTATCCCAATCCGTACTTGATTGCCTTTTATACCCAAAACGGTCACTGTCACTTCGTCCCCTATCATTAGGGATTCGCCTGCTCGCCTAGTTAAAATCAACATCTATTACTTCCTCTATTGATAGGTATTTTTATCACGTTAGCGTTAAAACGAGAACGACAGTTCTGCGTAAAAGCTTGACGTGGGAGTTTTATCTTGCAGCCCTTTGACATTATCCTGAATCACCGAAGACCCCATAATATTGGCGCTAAAATATTTATGGTTGATTTTAAGTCCCGCCCCTATATTGGAAAGCTCTCCGGTAATTTCTTTATCACCTTCGATAAGCGGGTGTATGATGCCATAGGAGGCATCGATATAGAGATACGGCTGAAATATATGGCTAATCGGTTCACCAAAGAATGTTTTATTGCCAAAGCTCGGAAAACCAAATATCCAATCCACACCAAGGTAGATACCATCATCGGATTGCAGGCCATTCACGCCAAAGGCTCTGGTTTTGGATGGGCCAGTAAGGTTAATTTGGTTTAGGTTGGATAAGGCATCTCCGGCATATTGGCCAGAGTTTTTGATCAGCCAGCGTGTTTCTTTTTGGGTAAACGGAAAATGCATAAAGGACAGCATGGTAACGTCGTAGGTGAAATAGCTTTCTGTTTCATCGACTGTGCCGTCAAATCCACCATTTTCATAGGTATCCGCTTGATGAAGGGCTATATTGCCTATGTAAAGTTGCCGTCTTTTTTCATTCAATAGGTCATAATTAAAGGCTAGGGTATATTTCTTGGCTTTTTCGTCAGTGATGCTGGCAGAGGTATCTAGGGTTGTATCAATATCCGTATATCTAAATTCTATAGAATAATTTTTTACTCTTAAACGCTTTAATTGATACCCTAGAGAGATATCGGCAACACGAGATTCTCCCGTAAAAAAAGGTTCCCCTGTAGAGCGAATATCGCGGGAGACAAAGTCGTTGGTAGAAAGCCCAATGCTTGTTCTCAATCTTGGCTGACCCCAGAATGAGTTGTAACGTATAGCGCCGTAGGTGCTATTACCAGGGTTAAACGACTTTAATACGGCTAGGTATAGTTCATCGCCCCAACCTAGCGGGTTATGAAGATAGAGGTCTAAATAGGCTCGGTTTTCACTGGTATTTTCTGACCCGTGGTTATCGAGTCGAAGGTTGCCTGAATACCATTTCTCGTCTTTTGTATTGACTTGTAATGTTGTATCCCCCACTTGTGTACCAGGAGTCAGTACACTGTGTACTCTTACCCCTGGAATATCATTCACCAGATACAGCGCTTCTTCTAATCTTTTGCTGGTAACCGGCTTATCAATGTAGGCGTTAAATGCACGCACAATTAACTTTTCTGAAACACGCTGGTTGTCCACCACGTCTATTTCACCCAGGCGGCCCAGTAAGAGGGTTAAGGATACCACTCCATCTCGTACTTCTTGTTCTGGTATAAAGGCTTTGGCGAGAATAAAGCCTTTTTCTCGGTAAAAATGGGTGATCACATCGGCTACGGTTTCGACCATGCCCAGTGTTACGCCGCGTTTACGACGCTGTTCTCTCACCAGAAAGATAAGACGCTGTAAGTCCACATTGCCAACGTGGCTTTCTTGGGTGTCTTCTTCAATGTCAGCCAGTAAGTCAGCCAGTTCGCTGATTTCCTGTTCGGTATAGCCCCATTTGCCCAAATCGTCTTCTTTCATTAAGTCGAAGCGGATATTTTCAACTCGTTTTATCAGTGCTTTTCGAGTAATACCCAGTTCAGGAAATTCAACCAGCCCCTGGAGTCGAAACTCTTTAATATTGAGTCGTGGGCCGCCTTCTGGGTCTGGGTTGCGCTCGCGAACGGGCGGGATATCCAGATCCAGCAGCATGGATTCTTTTTCATATTCTGGCACTTCTCTTGTATTGGGCATGTCTAAAAAGCCCTGGGCTAAGCTTAGTTTCGCTATTAACAGCACCCACACGCCAAGAAGGAAAGCGACCCTTGACTCTATTTTAACCCCCACCAAATTACTGTCCCCTTATATTAATTTTTTGAATATCAGATTTTTTATTCTTCAGAAATAACTTGGATATTTTGTAAGCCAAGCTGTGCCAGTTTATTAAAAAGAGGAGACAGATATTCGTCACTAGTCTCAGGAGACATCGTTATGACGAAATGGGTGTCTGGGGTAATTTTGGCAGCCACTTGGCTATCCCATATTTCTGAGTCATCTATATCTATCGCCTTACCGTCAACTAAATAGCTCCCCTCTTTTGTTATAACTAACTTAAAGCCTCCACCTCCTTTCTGATCACCGCCAACACCCTCTATTTTCTTAAATTGGAGCCTGTAGAATTGTTCATATTCCGGGCAATCCCATACCTTTCCAGTTAAGGTTTGAATTTTTTCCTTCGCAGTTGGATACAGCTCTCGGTAAAACTCAACAGTATTCAATTCGTCTATAAGTGTTTTAAATGCTTCTGTCTTAACGACCAATGTTGTTCTCTGAATAACAAGGTCATTGAATTCGCCAATAGGCATACTTGAGTCAACATCGACCCAATTTTTCTTCAAATGAATTTGACAAAAAGACTCAGCATCCAACAGCAGCTTTTGCTCCTCACTACGACACCCCTGTAGTGTAAGCAACATCACATATGCCGCCAGAAATAAACCCCAATTGTTTTTAATTAATACCTTCATCAGTGATTCCTAATCATTCAAAACCAATACAAACTCTCTAAATGATTTATCAAGTTTACGTAAGCTCATTTCCAATTGCATAGGATTCATAGTCACTTTTATGCCCGAATCTTCCATAAGAGTTTTGAGTTTATAAGCAGCTTGCGTAGCGGCCACTGGATTATTTAGATCGATATTATTTAAGTCATCCACAACAGGTTTGTATTTACTTTCTATAACCAAGCTATTCTTCGTCTTCCGGTGGCAACTCTACATCTTCCATTGGTGGAGGCATTTCGTTACCTTCTCCTACTTCTACATCGTAAATAATCATTTCGCACCCTTGTACCACGATAGGTTGCTTCCAGTACGGGTGATCAGGGTTAGAGGCCATTTGTTTACATACTTCGTAATTCAGTACATATTCGACTTCTTTCGTAGGCGTGCAAGCCACAGCCATTGCAAATAAACCAATGGAAATAACTGACCGGGTTAACTTACTCATTTATCTAGCCCCCCATCGCCTTCCACTTTTTAATTTTTCCCTTCCCACTCCCGTCCAAAACTCTAGTGGTCACGTAACCATTTCGAATTTCAAGTACCTTTATGTATTTCCCTTTCGGTGTTCTCAAATAAAGCGGTATTTGCCTCATTAACAGTACCGACGGGTCTCCGGCGGAAAAATATTTGTTTAACCTATTAACGGTCGACTCATTTTTATATAAAGGGTGGGTATGCGCCGCAGCAGCTACTCTACTCCAATTAATTCTACTGCCAATCTGACAGCTATAATTGATATGCCCTCCATTACCCGGCATTTGAAAAACTTTAGAGGCATATACTCCTGAGTCTCCGTCCATAATAAGAAAATGGTATTCTAGATCTAACTCTCTCCCTACAGGTAGAGGCACCCTACCAAACGTAGAAACCCCGATTTGATCCACACGGACATCCGCTACAATATCAGGGCCAGGGCTTTTGATATACTTTCCAGAAATCAAATATGGCCGAGATAACTTAGAGCGTTTTGCAACCTTATCACGCTCCTTCGCAGTATCGGAATTAAGAACCAAATTGTTACTCGCTTGAATGCGGTTGAAGTAACCTTGGCAATACTTTTGAAATCCAGCGTCTTCACTCATTAAATATATCCTATTCAGTTATTCTCTTTATTAACCAAAACAACAACTCCACGTTACATACAATATTCCGCGTCAATGGAAACATCAGCTTTCCAACCACCCTTTTCCTTGTTGAGAGTCCCATTCCCCTCATGAAAATTTCCAACTTCATCCGGCTCACTGTGAATTACAAACCAACACTCAACCATGGAAAAATAATTTTTTTCACAAAATCAAAGATCATCCCAACGCTTATCTTCATCCTGTTCATCGTCTTCGTATAATTGGTCTCGCGGCATACGAATGGAGATATCTTCGTACACATAATTCAATACATTGGTAAAAATTGCGGGGTCAATTTCCCCTATGTCTTCCACATCAATAAATAAGTCGGCCACACTGCTGATAATGCTTGGGTCTATAAGGTCTGAGTCTGTGATTAAACCTAACTCAGGTCGAATACCATAGGCCCATATGGGTCGAATACCTGGGCCAGAGATTATCATTTCGGTTTGCGCGTATACGACTATTTGGCGTGGGCTGATACCAAAGCCATCTCTTGTTGATACCTCTACACTGTTGCCAATTAATTCGGGTCTTCTGGAATCCGGCCTGGGAGGGAGTGCGGCTAGGTAGCCATTCAAGACATTCAGGCGCAATATGCCTTCGTTGTAATTGGCATCGATCACGCCACCGGCGGCGCGGGTGCCGGTTTGGGTCAGGTCATAGTTTGCTTGGGCCCGGTTATTGAGAATGACGTTGCCTTGGGTATTTTCCAATACTATATCGCCGTTATTTATTAACGCGGTGACGTTCAGGTTTTGATTGTTGGTCACACCTACCCGCCCCGAAGCATTCACAATGTCCATATTGGCCACGGCGGTTTCAACCGTTTCTTCAATACGGCCAAAGCCGGTTTGCGTTTCGGCGATCAGTGCGTTTGAGGTGAAGTTAATGCCGTCTCCATTGTTATCGGATACGGCCCCGCCAATATTTAAGGTAATGGATTCTCCGGCCTGCACGGAGGCAACTCTAAAATCACTGCCGGTGGTGGCGGTTAGGGTGCTATTCGCTTGAAGTGATGCCCCTTGCACCATTAATAACTGGTCGCCCACATTTAATTCAAGCTGGTTAAAGGCAAGGTTGCCATTGATGGTTTGGTTGTGTGTGCTGGTTAATCGGCCTGTGGTATGGCTGGCGGTGATGGAGCCGTTTATATCAATGGATTGGGCATCGACAATCAATTCGCGCCCCTGCGATTGAATGTGTGTATTGCGGGCCAGTTCAAGTGTGCCGGTATGGGTTGTTAGGGTGGTATTTCCTGAGGTGTGAATGTCGTCTTGAAGGGTGATATTGCCGTTGTCTGCGGTGAGTATGAGGTCTCCTGTTTGTATGGCTTGGGTGGTGATATGTTGGTGTGCGTGAATATTAATGTGCTGGGCCTGGGCCAGGGTTTCCGGTGTGGCTCTGGTAAAGGTAATGTCACTTCCCGTGGAGTCTATATCGATGGTCTCATCTGCGGTTATATGACCGGATAAGGTGATCGTGTCCGTTGCATTCAAGTCCAGGTTGCGGCCAGCAATATGTGCGCCTGTCTGCTGTTCTATTTGGCGACCGGAGATAATCACGTCCCCCGATAAATTTTGCGCGGCATCTATTTCGGATTGGATGGATATTTGATTATTACGCCCATCAATACGTACTGCGTGGTCACTTGTGGCGCGTTCAACGGATAGCGCACCGGCAACGGTGACGCCGTTTCCAGTTAATTCAATCAGGTTCTCTGCCACTAGATTATCCTGAACAATGATTTGACTAGTGTTGGAGGTGAATAAAATATTGGAGGCTTGGGTTCCATTGGCAATGAGTTGCGCGTCAGAGACAATATCTATTGTATCCGAGGCGTTGCCGGAAACGGTCACACCTTGGGTGCTGTGGTCACGAATAATCACTGAACCGGCACTGTCTATATTCAGTTGGTTAAAGGTATTGGTTTCGTGATCCAGTCGCACTACACTGGTATCACTGTTAATAAAGGTGGTGGTGTCTGCGACCCGGATTGGGCCATGGTCATCCATGTTTGCTCTGGCCATTAGAGTCAGGTTTCTGGCTTGGATTTCGGATAACTCGGTGGCGCTATTATTTAAGGTGATATGGCCATTGGGTGAGATTAAACGAAGGTTGCCAGATAGGTTATTGGCATTGTCCAGGGTGATATCGCCGTTAGCATTTAGGTGTATATTGTGTGTTGAATTTAATACTGCGTCATCGGCAATACTGCCACTGGCCTGAATATCGAGTACGCCTTCCGGGTGGGTTAAACCGGCAAGTATTAGGTCTCCATTTTGTTCGATATAGCTATCGCCGCCCACGGCGGTCAGTGTGAGGCGCGGTGTTTCTATTTGCAGTCGGTTTTCAGCGGTTCCCAGTGGGCCTGTATGGTCAAAGGTTAAGTGGTTGCCCGCCTGTAAACGACCATTTTCTCCCGGATCAATTGTCACATTGCTCAGGGTCAGGTTTTCATTCAGCGAAACCAGGCCATTGAATTCTGCGGTGTCGCCTTGGGAGCCATTGACGGAAAGGCTTTGGGTATTGCTGTAGTGGATTGCGGTGTGGGTGCCAACCTGCACATATTGATTGGCGAGCTGGATGCGATTGGTATTATTAGTGGTGGTATTGGTTTCCGATACTGGGTTAACGGTGAGTGTATCTGTATAGGCTTGTTGGTTGACGGTTTCAACGGCGGTGTAGTCTATGTTATAGCGCAAGGTGGAATCACTGACTATACGCTCATATAGGAAACGCGCCGTTCCATCAGTATTGGCGGTGTAGTTCACATTTAATCGGTTGTTCGCGTCACCGCCTTGCACTACGAGTATATCGTTATTGTCGCCGCCATCAAAAGAGTTGATTTGTCCATTTCGGCCATTGGCTAATTGAATGCTTAGGCGGTCTTGCCCTGCGCCTGCTTGAATACGGCCTTCGATACTGCCGGTATCGGTAACGATGAATTGGTCCTGTTCTGAGTTCCCCACCAGGTTGGCAATATGGGTGAAGGTTAAGGATTGATTATGTGTTCCATCGTTATAGGTGAGTGTGCCTGCGTTGGTATCGTCAATGGTCCAAGTAGAATGAAAGGCTGCGCCGAATAGTGTGTGATTTTGATCGGCCAGTTGCAGGGTTTCAATATTATTGAGATACAGGTCGGCGGTAATTGCGTTATCCAGTGATACATTTAAGTCTTGATTTATTAGGGTTAAATCGAGGGTATCATTACCGCCTGCTCCTTGGTAATGATTGGCTACACGCCCTAATTCCTGAATAATAAAGGTATCGTTGCCATTGCCACCGAAGATTTGATCCACATTGGAAAAGCGCAGCCTAGTATTGGCATCCATATCGATTAAGGTGCTGTCACTGGCGGTTGCGCCAATATTCCAGGTAAAGTTGCCGGTATCGGCACTGAGGAGTTGTGTGGTGACGGTGTCATTGCCGGTTAAGGTTTCAATGCCGTGAAGGTCAATGATATTGTCACGGGACAATAGGGCATCCACGTATTTAATGGTTTCAGGGCGCGCATTACTGACGGGAACATGCTGTTGGAATTGACTGATACCAAAGGTGAAATCCTGTGAGGAAAGGGAGGTAATCTGATCGTGTCCGCCGCCACCGGATATGGCGGCACCGACGGAAAAGGTTTCACCTGTATCGGAATCAATAACCGTTAATTGGCCGGTTAAGCGGCCCGATTCGGTAAATTGAAATGTATCGTCACCCGTGCCACCGTACAGTTGATTGACGCCTGAAAAAGTAAAACCAAATTCACTTTCAGGGTCGGGGGTATTGATATCAAAACGCCCCGCATTGCTTTCATTAATTGTCCAGGTATTGGCATTATTGAACGCAATAGCGTCCGGGTCGGTATCGTCTACCACTCTCAATAATGTATTGCCGTTGCCATTTACATTGAGTATTCGGTCTGTAATATTGACCACAGAAAAACCTGTTCCGGTAATATCAATATTGACTTGGCCGGTGCCCACTCTGTATTCACCACTTAAATGAAACGCGGAGGTTACTTCCACTCCAGTGGTAATGTTCTCCGACAATACGTCGCCACCACTTTCCTGGAAGGAACCAAAGTTTTGAAATTCCACACGAGAATTTGATATTGGTATCACGGGTTCAACAATTTGATCCACTTCTCGAAACCAACCCCTGTTTACTTGGTTAGAATAGAGTCGCAGTTCAATATTGTGATCATGGGTGATCGCCAACCAGTTATTGGCCTCTTCCGCTAAGCTTCCTTCAGCCGCGATAATGGTTTCAATATTATCCGCATGAACATTGGTGGGCGCGCTAGAGGGGGGATCAAATAAGACAATATTGCCGGGGTAGACCGACTCACCATATTCCACCACCACGCCATTCGTTAAGCCTCTCAGGTTCAATATATCCGTCTGGTTCGAGTCATCCCCGCCATCAATCATACCCGAGATAACACTGCTTAATCTGGTGAAAATAAAGGTATCGGCACCCAAGCCACCGGTTAGGTTTTCAATATTTAAAAACTCACCTATTCGATTATTGGCAGGGACGGTTTGTTGTGTTCCGGCACGACCTGCATTATTGCCCGTGATTTGCCAACGAAGCACATTAGAATTATCGTCAGTATTTAATGTAAGGGTATCGTTGCCATCCAAACCATTAATGGAAGCCAAGCTCGCACCCGCACTTACATTAAAATCATCGATTGCATTATTGCCCACTAGGCGATTAAACCCGGTGAATGGCAAATCATTTAATCTGCCTGTATTACTTTCAGTAATATTCCAATGATTATCACCTGTGGCAGCCGATATTAATGTATTGCCTATATCACTGGCATTAAATTCTTCGATATTGATTACATTTAATTGACCATAGGTTGCCGTCTCATCGGCAGTGATTAAATGCACGGTGCGAGCGGAGTTTACATCGTCAATATTAAGTTCATCTAATATTGCTGAATCGGTATTGGCTCCACCATCAATACGTCCGGTAAGGGTGCCAGAGGTATTTAAGTCAAAGAGATCCCGCTGGTTCCCTCCCTCAATTTCATTAAAGCCTGAGAAAGTGATTTGCCCCAGTGTGGATGAATTTAACGTTCCCTCGTTAATGCTCTCAATCGTCCAGGTATTGCTGCCTGTGGCCACTGATAAAGTTGCAGTATGGGTTAGGGATTCGTCTCCATTATGGTTACCTGTAATGGCTTCTATCCCGGAAAAGTGAATGCCTGACGCATTTGAATTATCCAGGTCAATAGTAATATTGTGGGTAATATCGGCAAAATTGGCTTCATCATTGCCGCCCGCCCCGCCATCAAATTCATGGGAAATAGCGCCGTTATCGGTAAATTGGAAAAGGTCATTCCCCGCTCCACCACGTAAATAACCAAAGTCGGTAAAGGTCATGGGTTCAAAAGAATCGCCGGAGGTTAAGGTAATGCGCCCATCGTTATTGCCGGTAATATCCCAGCGGTAATCTCCCGCTAAATTACTGACCAGCCAATTGTTTTCTGCGCTCGCGGCTGAGGCTGTGAGGTGTTCAATTTGATCAATATGGAAGTTGGGTAATAAACCCGTGGTATCCGGGTTCCCGGCAGTGATACCATTGCCCATTTCGATCACCACGCCATTGGTCAGGGCTGTTACATTCAGGCTATCCGCACCACCACCACGACCACGTAAGGTGCGGGTCACGGTGGCGGCATTATTGACCCTAAATTCATCTCGCCCCGAATCACTGCCTTCCGCGATTTCTATTTCTCTAAAATTAACTTGGCCACCATTATTGGCGGTAACCCGTTCGTCTTCACCATCAAGCACCCATTGTGTGCCTGACCCGTAATCCAAACGCAAAAGGTCATTTGCACCACCGGCACCCTCTATGGTGGCATTCACATTAGCCTGTTCAATAATAAAGGTATCCGTTCCGTCGCCACCGTTATATTCTTCCAGCGTATTAAAACGATTTACTCGGGTTATTATTGCCCCCTGAGTAACATTATCGGCTGTGCCCAAACGCCATTGCAGCGCATCGCCAGAGGCACTGTCCACACTTAGTGTGTCTGTGCCGTTTATATCCGTAAAGGCACTGTCGGTTCCTGCAAGGGTGCCACTAATACGACTGTTATTGCTGCTGGCATTATTAACAAAGGTAAAGTGATCACTGCCCTGGTTTCCAGAAAGGTTTTCCATTCCCGCAAAATTTAATACGGGGCCAGTAATATTTAACTCAGAAACCGTGCCCTCATTCAGGCCCGTCACTTGCCAATGATTACTTTGGTTTAACCCCACCAGGGTATCGTTATTGCCTGCGCCTTCCCAGGTTTCAAACCCTAAGAATGTTATGTCTGCAACCGTGCCATCCCATAGAGTAGTTTGAACCCAACGGCCATGTTCAGTCTCTACGGTAATACTGTCACCGGAGTTTGCTCCGCCCAGTATTTGCCCGGTAATATTACCCGTATCCGTTATCTGAACATTATCGATCGCTGTATCGCTTCCCTGAAGTGTGGCAAAGTTAATAAATTCAATATTTTGCCCTGCGCTATTATGTAATATACCGTCATTGGAGCCGTCCGCCCCGTCGATATCATCACCTGCTGATGTGGTGGTTGAAACTCGCCAAGTATTGGTGCCTGAATTTAACCCACTGAGGATACTGTTTGCACCGTTGCCTACCACTCGCTCGGCTTGGGTGACACCATTGATATCGGACGCCCCCAATATAACGGAGATAGGGCCAACCACTGCGGATCGATCCACGGTATCGGTTCCCCCCAGAGCATTAATGGTTCCGTTAAATAAACCTGCGCTTAAAAATTTGAAAATATCCTTACCACTGCCACCCACTAAAGAGTCAATGTCTGTAAATGTAATATTGGAAGTAATAATGCTGCTATCAGTATTATTGATACGTCTAACTCGATCAGGGTCAGTTGTATGCAAAAGCTGCCATTCATGTGTTTGCCCGGAAACGGAATCTACGGTTAAAGTATTTGTACCGTCATTTCCCTGAATCAAACCCGTTATACTTCCCGTACTGGTGACAATAAAATTATCGTTGCCCGTTCCACCTCGTAAATGGTGAATGCCACTAAAGGCTTCCACATAATTAACCGGCGCATCAGGCATGGTAATATCGGCCAACTCACCGGAGTGGTCTCCGGTAATACGCCAACGGGAATGGGTATTTTGTCCAATAAGGGTATTGTTTCCTCCCGCGCCTTGAATACCACTCTCCTCCCCTCTGCGATCAATTAAACGCCCCCCCGAGGAAAAATCAAAGGTATCATTACCGTTACCGCCGACCAATATCTGAAAGTGTTCAAAACGTGTGGAAGGGTCATTCCCAACCTGAACAAGCCCTCTATTTGTCCCATCAATATCCCAATCAATATTTTCGCCATTAAGACTCGTCACCGTTAATTGATTATGATAAAAAGAAGAGGCCCTTAATATTTCAACATCATTTACCGCCAAACCCGACCCCAACGACATTCCTAAGGTTAAATTCGTATCTTCGTTAGGAAGGCGTAATGTATCGTTACCGTCACCGGCATAGACGGTAATATTTATATCCGTGGTATCAATATTAAATGTATCGGCTTGGTTACCCGAGATAAGCGTTTCTATCTCAAAAAACTGCGTAGTACTTTGCGGCATATCGCCGCCTAAACCATGGTTGTATTCGACATTTCTTTCATTCGGGTCAACGCCCAAGTTCCAACGATTCACCACATTGGCAACCTGTAAGGTATCGCCGGCATTATCTGCTTGCCCGTCGTCTATTTGCCCACCACCTGTAATAGAACCTGTAATACCCACCACACCCGTATCCGTTGTCACCGTTTGATCATAAATAAAATGGTCATTGCCCTCACCACCGATAAGATGGTTTACATTAATAAATTGCGTGCCTCCCACCACCCCGTCTCCCACCACCCCATCATTTATGCCATCGGCTTCATTCATACCGGCAATATCGCCAATATCCCAGGTAATGGTTTCATCACTATTGCTCGAATAGGTTAAATGGGTGCGGTTGGTTTGTGGAGAAGTTAATCCATTATTATTGCCCAGTAATATATCCATACCTGAAGCGGCATTTAAACCAATATTCACAACACCATTAACGCTAGACACATCTAATCGATCGCCCGCACTATCTCCAGCAATAAACTGATGGAAAGAACCTACGCTGTATTGGTAAATATCCGCAGCCGTATCGCTGCCTTGCAATGTTTCAATATTTCTAAAATCGGTGAGGTAAGGGGTATCGGTATGAGGTGTATCGGTATGATCCGCCAGCGAATTATTTTGGCTTAAGTTATTATTGGCGACGCGAATAAACCAATGGTTTTCGGTACTGCGTGCTGCTATGCGATCATTATCATTGGCACTGGTGCCACCATCGATACAGGTACCAGCAGTAATGCAGGTCACAGAACCCTGGTCACCAAAGTTAAAAATATCACTGCCATCGCCACCAAAAAGTGGAGCGGTAACCGCCGTTAAAATATTAAACGTATCGGTACCATTACCGCCGCGTAAATTGTCCATACCGGAAAAAGACACGTGATCCGAAGCATCTTCGGTATTGGCCACCCGAAAACCACCGTTGGCTTGAGTCTCTAAGGTCCAGGTATTATGTTGATCACGGGCAGTTAAGGTATCAATACTCGCTCGACCTTGCAAAACTTGGATATTACGAAAATCCGCGATGTAATTAATTGATCCTTCGTTTTGTCGAACCCGCCCTGCTGACGCTCCGGTAAATAATTCCCATGAAGTATTGGCGGTTCGCCCTTGAATGGTATTGTCGCCTGCGCCATTTCCCCCATGTACAATACCTGTGATGGTTCCTGCCGTATCAAAACGGAAAATATCCTCACTTGTGCCACCCGTAATATTTTCAAAATCAAAAAAATTAATTGTATCGGTTGCATCAACAATATTTTGCTCAACCGCCCCCCCGCCTTCGGAGTTAATCACCCAGAGGTTATGTTGATTGCGACCCATCAGAGTATCATTGCCACCATCTGACCCAAAAAGACTCTCCATTCCGGCAAACGTAATTGTGGTATTCAGTGACCCTGAATTTTCCCCCGTAATGTGCCACTGACCATTATTTTCACTCTCTAATATTAATTGGTCATTATTCCCATCACCGCCCTGAAGGGAGGCGGTCGTATCTGAGGTATGAATACGAAAGCTGTCTTGCCCCTCCCCACCCACCAAACTATCCATACCCGTAAAATTAACCACGCCACCGTTATTGGTTAATGTGGAGGTGGTTGAGTTCACATCCCAGGTATTTGTATTTATACCATCATCAAAACCATAGAGCGTATCGGTGCCACCGTTATCGCTAATGGTGAACCCAATTCCACTGGCCGCCACATAATAGGTGTCGTCCCCAGTGCCCCCGATAATACTTGCACCTATATCGGTATAAATATAAAAGGTATCATTACCACCGCGCGTCCCGGCAACGGAATCATTAATATACGCATTACCGCCGTTCCAAGAGGCATATTCTCCAAGGGTAAAGGTATTATCTGTTGTGCTGGAACCTCGAATAATTACGTTACCATTATCATTATTATTAGTAGCAGACAATGCGCCGTTAATATCCGCAAAGTCCGTTATATTAATAGTAATATCATTTGCACTTTGCGTTCGAACAGCACTATAACGCCCTAAGGTTACCGAGGCCGCATCAATAAACATACCCCCAGATATACTCCCGCCTTCGGTATTTATTAATGCGATATCGCCCGCAGTGCCGTCTAAAATAAAACGACGCCCATGCGCGTGAAAATTACCGCCGGTTAACCAAATATTCGCTCTAGAAAAAGTAATATCACTATTGGAATAAATATTTTCCCCAAGAGCCATCGCGCCATTTTCTGAAAGGACAGCCTCATTATTCAAATAGACATTCAGTTGATCATTACCACCACTATTATCAATCGAACCCGAATAGATATTAATAGCATCGGAAGCATTAAGATTTAAGTGAAGGGTATGTGTACTATTACTGCCATTTGCACCATAGGCTATATTGCCCTGCAAGGCGATTGTCTGGGCCGATACGCGAAAATAGGATTGATTATCCTCATTATTGCCGTTGCTGGCATCACTAGTACCGCGTTCACCAATATTAATTGCACCCAGCGCAACGGCTCCACTTGACTGAATATCTAGATTACCGTCCCCTGGGTAGGAAGCTAAATTCAATGTGCTGGATATTTCATGCAAGGTATCCCCATTGGCAGACCCTGCTGCAAAAAAACTGCGTACATGGGTGGGAATAATATCGGCGGTTAGAGTGCTATTGGTATTCCAGCCACCACTTAAATCACCTAAGTGAGCAATAAAACTATTTCGTATTGCTGCCTGATTTTCTGAAGGGGGATTATTGGGAGAAATACCCAGCATAGGATAGGTAAAGCTTTCGCTATCGTGATCCCCACCAATAATAATATCGCCATTGTTTGTGGTAATATTTCCAAATAAATCCACATCACCATATGCAAATATGGCGGCATCTCCATTACCTGTAGTAATGGACGATTGACTTTCAGTTAGAGAACCACCACTGGGTGTATAGTCTTGAAAACCGAGTGAAAAATTATTGCCATAGGCATAAAATTGGCCGCCTTCTAAATTAATATCTACATTGTATCCACGACCGCCGATAATAATATCGCCCGATCCACTGTTATCGCTATCGGCGATGAATGAGAGGTTTAGGCTGTCGTTACCTGATGAGTCATTGTCATAAATACTACGTTGAATATCAATATTATTATGAGCACGTAAAATTAACGAATCATTTGTACCAATACCGTCATAAAGAAAATCATCAACTAATGTAATATTTCCCTCTTGCTCACCATCCCCTGAAGTTTCTATTAATACAGTCGCCCCACTGTTACTTGCCAAAGCCGCTTTAATTGATGAAGTTCGAATAATAGAGTTTTCGGCTTCAGTTGGATTAGAGTTGGGTAAAAACAAACGATCCACACCTTGAGTACTGCCATCACTTTCTTCCAAATTGGTAGAACCGCTATCTTGAATCGTAATATCCCAAGGGTCAATTAACCATAAACCCGCCTCGGCATTTTCCGAAGCCACGGAAATATTTAGATCCAAATCCACCATACCCGCCGAGGTTTCAATAAAGCCGCCATTGGCTTCGCCCAAACCTTCTGCGCTTATTGTTCCATAGGCACGGAGCAGGTTTTCGCCATAAGCGACTACTCTCCCGGCTTCGCCACTTTCTGTAGCATTAACCGAAATTTCGGTGTTGTGACCAATATACACAGCATTGGCATTTTGGATGGATACGTTTTCCCCACGTGTATCGCCACCAATTAGAATTTGGCCATTACCATTAGCCGCATTGGCGGTAATTTCAGAATCCCCCAAAATACCGATATGATTACCCAATACTTTAATCTCACCGCCCTGTGCTTCGGTGGAATTAGCGGTAATAATACTGTTTTCATTGGTTAAGGTTGTATTGCGGCTAGCCAGCTCAATATGCCCACCCGCTTGAAAATGGCCATCCGCTTTAATTTCACCTGTATGGGTAATATTGTCACCGACAAGAATAATATCGCCACCGGCCTGTTCGGAAGACACATGAATCTCCCCCGTATTGACCACATCGCCACCCGCACTTAACCGAAAGCTTCCATCATCATTTACCATAACGCTGGTCGCATCGCGCATCTCACCCAGGTTTACCGCATGGGTAAAGATATCCTCACTGGCACTGGCGGTGAGTAAAACCTTGCCCCCCGAAGCATTAAGCTCACCAGAATTGATCACAGCGGCATCCACACCTAATGTATCCTGCAAGACCGATTCAGTGATAGCAATCCCAAATAACCCCTGGGGATCAAACGATATATAGGCTTCCTTACCCGACGCTAATGTAATGGCCCCTAACTCGGCTTCAATTAACCCACGGTTTTCAACACGCCGCCCTAAAAGGCCCACACTCCCCCCGGTGGCAGCATAAATTAAACCCGAATTAATAATCACACCCTCTTTGCCTTCCACCGCATGGAACGCAAAATCACCATTCATAAAGTCATCCGGGTTAATGGTTAGCCCCGAAGCAAGAATACCTCCGACATTAATCACCGACGTGGGACCAAATAAAATACCATTGGGGTTGACTAAAATTACTTGGCCATTGGCATCAATACGACCGTGTATTTGTGAGCCGGTATTACTTAAAATAGTATTAAGGGAAATAGAAGAACTATCCGGTTGAATATAATGAATACGCTCATCCGCCGCCACATTATAACTTTGCCAATCTATGGCCATTCTATCGGTGGTTTGGTTAATCGTGGTGGTATTACCCCTTTGGGAAATACTGCCCCTCCCCCCGGTAACGGCTGCGCCTTCAGGGCCAGCAATAGTAATTCCAGATACGGAGCCAATAATTAAACTGACCGCCATTGCTAAAGGGCGTTTTTTAAAAGAGTGTAGAGGTGAAGCTGAAAAAAAGGCAGGTAATAACTTGATACTAGGCATTCCGTATTCCCCAATACAAAAAATATTCCGTTAAAAGCCTCTTACGGTAAGAGGCTTTATTAGAAGTAAGACCATTAAGGTGAAGGTGAAACTGAGCGGGTTAATACAACTCGTTCACCCGTATTGATATCAATTACATAGAGCCATGTTGTTGTTTCAAATAACCGAGTTGCTAATAAATACACAATATTGTTTTCACTATCAATAGCAAGGCTATATGGAACTAAAAATTGATTCGCGCCCATCTCTGGAATGGTACTGTCTGAAACCACACTTACGACACCAGAAGAAAGGTTAACTTGTAGAATTTGGTTTGTATCATTATTGACAAAAACAGCTCGACTATCATCTTCATCATGATCCATATGGTAAGGCGCATCCACATTTGGCGATTCGACAAAGACAGTGCGCTCACCGGATGTTAAATCCACCCAAAATAACTTATCGGCATTGCCGTCAGAAACTAGCGCTCTGTTATTTTCTTCATCTAAAATCACGTCTACCATTACCTGAAATGGGTTTTCTCCTCCAATTGGCCGATCCGTTCCCGATACCAAGCTTCTGGCTCCCGTATCCGTATTAATTGAATACAATCCGTTTATACCGTCTGCGGCATAAAGCAGCCCATTCTGAGAATGCAGATCCATTCCATCTATTTCTGCTAAATCCACATCGGATTCTGCATTTGTATTATCCGTCACCAGCGAAAATTCACCCGAATCAAGGTCTGCAACATTTAGCTGCGTTGTTTCGCCAAAAAACACTCGGTTATTCTGGGCATCCACTAAAGCAGTACGAAGTGGCTCGGTTAGTTCAGCGTTTACACCAATAAACTCACTCCTTACACCTGTCGTTATATCAACTGAAAATATATTTTCTTGCTCAAACCCAGGCACAAGTATTCGGTTATTCGCCGTATCTATATCAATACCATTCCCAGACATTTCCCCAATATACACATCATTCCCCTCAGGAAAATTCGTTTCCTGATCCGTCTGCAAAATAGTCAGTTGAGTCGGTGTGGTTTGAGTATTGCCAGCGGCATCGGTTGCGGTAACGTCGATGGTATTTAATGTATCCGCAGCCAAATCAACCTGTACAGACCAGGTTGAAATAAAGTTATCATTATCACCTGCGGTTAGGGTTTGGGAATCCACTGCTGTCGCGCCGCTATCCGTTGTCACGGTGACCGCAATAGAAGTAACTGGCCCCAAATCGTCCGTTGCTTTTCCCCGCAAGGTGACGGTGGCACCGTCACTTAAGGTTGTGGGCGTTGGGAAGACCACAACCGCTTCCGGTGGCGTGGTATCGACAGAGCCGCTACTACTGCTGCTACTGCCTCCACCCGTGGATGAACCGCCATTCCCTTTACAACCAACAATCAAACAGATACATACAAATAAAAATAAGGGTTTTAGGTTAAATACAAATGGCATTGTATTCATTACTCCTTGAGAGAGACGTAAATAGTGAGAGAGAGGAAAGGAAAGACAAACCCAGACTTGCACAGTAAATATTTTTGGATATGCAAGAGTACCCTTTCCAGCAAAGCGTGAATTATGCCACAAATTGGAAAAATTATTGACCCCCCATTAGGCCCTATAATAATTACTGTGAACTCCAACACTATTTATTCGTTATCAGCCACAGCAATACGTTAAACTTGAGACAAGGATAAAGACAAAAACGCCACAAAAACAATATTGGCGACGCAGTATTAAATTAACTGTATCGCTGTTAAAGGTTAACTGTAAATTTCTCTCACGCCAAAAAGAGAGTATGGCCCTTCTTAGGGTTAAGCAAAGAGGTACAACCAATACAAAGGAATGTATTGTCACCCCAAAACCCTTATTTGAATCATAAATATCATTTAGACCCAATACGCTCCAAGTCCATCATAAGTTTCTTCATTTTTGGGTTATTACTATCATTGATCAAACTATCAAAATCAAATGACCACTGGTTCGGCAGGCCGCCTTTTTTGAGAATAAGGTCTGAAAATAATTCAATATCCAAATATTTTTTAATTAAAGAAAAAGCTTCCTCACGAGAAATGGATAGAGTTTTTATATAATTTTTTAGATATAAACTTTCTCTCGTCTCCATATCGAGCTCCAAAGGTATAACTGTCACAGTAATACTATCAATAGAGGTATGTACATAAGATCGGTATATTCCATATATAATCGCGTCATCAACCATCCTTCCTATTACTTTTGATTCCTCTCCGGCAATCAATCTTGGAGACAACTGTATATGCAAAGGTTCTTCGGATAAAACTTTAAGAGTGCCGTATTCCGAAACGTAGTCTCGAAAACTTTCTAACATAGCTATAACAGAAGAAAATTTAGATACTCCTTTTTCATCCTGTAAAACCGGGCTACTATCAACAGGCTTAAGATAAATCTGCTCCATACTAACACAGGAGAAAGGCTTATCAGTTAAATTTGGAATGTGCTTTTTTAGATAGAAATAATACTCGTCAACCTTAATATCTTTTGGCCTTTCAAAAATTATTTTCATCATTTCTTGGCTAGTTATTTCAGACCGAAAAGCTTTCATATACATATTTTGCTTTTCAGATGGTTCGGCAGAGTATAAAGTTTTTGCCAATCCATTTTTTTGCCAATAATCGTCGGAAAAAATAGCACAAAACCTTTCCACTTCTTTTCGATACTCTTCGGTTGATACTTTTTTCGATTCGGCGCAAGAATACAAAAACACACAAAAACACACAAAAACACACAAAAACAAAAGATAATATTTTTTTATAATTCATATTTATTCACTATAAAATTAAAGCCCATTCAAAAGTTTCATGTCATTTACCATATTTTTAAATATTTCTGCAATCTCTTTAGGATACGCTTTAATCTCTTTAACAATGGCATTTTTTTCCGTATCCGACATCACAATACCTACGCTATGTAATGAGCTGTCTAAGTTTACCTTAAATTCTTGAATACTATCAGTATCTTTAAACTGATTGACCGTTGCATTGGCCGCAGCCGGGATTGATGTTGCCAATTTTATAGCGAACTGCATAACCAATGTCCACAATACAGAGGTCACGGTTAACCGGCTGTCTAATGCCTTTCGCCCCAGTTGAACGGAAATTGTACCCGCCGCTCTCGCCGCCACTTTAGGGTCACTGGCTGCCACCCCAAAAAGATGCGTATATTGCCCTTTTAATAAGGAAAACCACAGTAAATCAAATAATACAGATTCCAATACCGGGGCAATCACTTTTAGGCGTGTTCGCGCTTTGCCCAATATTTTCAATACTTTTACAAGCTGTCGTATTGCCTGCCTTTTTTGACTTGTAACGGCCTCCTCTAAAATATCGACGCCCACCACCACTCGATGATCCTCCACCACCGCATGAAGCCAGCACTAGGGATAAAAAAAGAATACTCAGTAACGACACAACGTAGCTATAAAAACGCTTGCAAATTCCCCCGCTTTTAAAACATTAATTTATTCAATATTAAAATTCAGTTACCGCATAATCCTTAATAACCCATTTACCATTTTCTTTCTTAAAGAAGCCATCTATTTCGACACCTTCTATTTCGTATGAAAATTTAAAAAATATTTTTTCTTCCTCAATAATGAAAGCTATAGACTCCAAGTAAGCTTGTGTTTCTACATTCGTCGAAATTAAAACCGGCATTCCGAACTTTGTTAAACGTGCAGAGGAATACCTAGTATCATCACTTTTAATGACTAATGGCTTTCGGCCTTCGACATTTGGATGTAAATACCTTTGCAAATACCTATGGTCAATTATATCCTGCAAAAGATCGGAATAACTCAACTGTTCTTTATATTCTGAGATAGAGCAAGATGCACTATAAGAGACAACAAAAAACAGCAGAAATACCCGGCTAAATATCTCTGCCATACGCTTCAATTTCAATTTTTTTCCTTCTTCACCTTCTTGATCAATACCATCTTTTTCATCTCCCCAATGTACAAATTCATGAAGCAAAGTAGACTCTACAAGCTCTGGTGTTAATTTTTTCGCGTTTTCAAATTTGTCGTACACTTTCTTAGATAAAAAGACACGATAGGGGTTTCGTTCAAAAGTAACTGCCTCTAAATCTCTATTCATTAAACAAAATGAACATGGTATTAGGGTTTATAGGCTTCCACTCATATACACCTATTGGCGTACCACTTTTCTCTTTTCCAAAATCCACACTTACCAGCACAATTTTTTTCTTCTCATAATCAAAGTTATCTGAGTGTTTTATATCTCCGTCTTCAGCCATTACATTTACTGTAAAATATAATTTGTTGTAGCTCACGTACTCAGCTACTTTTCGCATTGCCAGCTTTTCTTTGATTTCCGTATTAGCTATCGTTAACTCATGCCAAAGAGTTGACATGGCTTTTAAGTGATTCACTTCGGAACAACCAAGTGCAAAAATCAAAAATATAAACGCAACAAACTTGATTTTAATGTAGAAAATTTGCATATTGTATTATCCAGCGAACTACTCCAAAAAAAGATCAAAAACGTTTTCAGAGTTTATAGGGCTCCATTTTTCAGATAACACAAGAACTCCATCTTTTTTAAAGTCAATATAGACAATTTTTATTCCTTCTCCATCTTCCATATGATTAATATTTTTTCTAACTCCTTTTAAAGTATCCACTTCGACCAAAATAGTTATATGCTCTTTTCCAATATATTCATTAATTTTGAGAACTTCCCTCTGTTCCTCTTTATCACTTTTTGCATTCTGCACTTTTTCAAGTAATAGCACTAACTCCTCGCTATTAAATTCAGAACATGAAACGAGAAACATCATCAAAAAAATAAATATTACTTTCACTTACTTTATTCCATTTTTGTGCAAAGCTACGGAAAGCCAATCTATAAAACCTGAGCCGTGACGTTTCCGCAAACCTTCCCCTCGATTCATTACCGAGGGATAATCCTTAAAATTACGATGATTAGATGTATATTCATCTTCAAGCCCAATCATATGACCAAACTCATGCACTGCCCCACGTTGACTTTCCTTCCTTTTTTGCCTTGCCGTCAAATCTTCACTGTCTAATTTTACTTCGTTTGATGTAATATCAACCGAACTAACATCAAATTCACCTTTACCTATCTTAGAAACATTAATTTCCCAATGATCCCACATCCATCCAGCAATTTGAGTCTTAAATCTGAATTCGAGAGCCACTTTCTTGCCATTCTTTAACCTTGTAAATTCATTACTTACCCATGCTTTTTTTATTGCGTCTTCCCAATCCCTTACATATTTAACTTTTTGCACAGTTGTCCAAGAATTATTATCTTTAAAGAAAAATTGTACTTTCATAAAAACAACTAGGGTTAAGCCCTTGCTCGTTTCAACTAAATACAGATCATAGGCATTTCTAACTCGACCCCCTACGTTTCCAGCACTTACCCTTTTTTGAGAAACAATTACTTTTTCACCTGGAAGCAACATCAAATACTCCTACACTCGCACTATCAATTAACAGAATTTTCAAATAACCCTGTAGTTATTTAATCAAACCTAAATCACTAAAAAATACAAAACCGTTAGAAAATTCAGGTGACATCTTAGAATCTTGGTTGCCCATATCATTTTTTATATAGATAATTTAACAATCAAACATATCTCCAAGTATTAATACTGCATCACCAATAATCTCTTTATGAAAATAAGGGTTAGGCGGCGATAATGGTTCTAAATTTATATATAGCGTTCTTGCGCCTTCATAATCAGCAGAGCGCACATAATTTGCCGCCGGAAATACACAACCGGATGTACCAACAGCCACAAATAAATTACACTTTCTTAAAGCTCTCTTAGCTAAATGTTCTGCTTCTACTGGAAGTTGCTCGCCGAACAAGACTATATTGGGTATAAATGGGGAACCGCACACACATAATGGAGCCTGAATATAATTTTTTTCATCCTCAAAAGGTTGTAACTTACAAATAGAATTGGAACACCGAGTCTTATGTATATTGCCATGTAATTCAATAACATTTTTTGACCCTGCTTTTTGATGTAAGCCATCTACATTTTGTGTAATGATTATGAGTTCTTGGTTAGAACGCATATTCTCTTCCAACCTAGCTAATACATAATGAGCCTCATTTGGTGAAGCATTAATTACTTTTTCCCTTAATTTACCAAATAAAGACCATATTTTTTCGGGTGCATCTTTAACTCGATCAACACTTCCATATTCGTTCACATTGTATTTTTCCCATATTCCACCTTGCCCCCGGTAGGTTCCCAGCCCGGATGGCTCGGATACACCGGCTCCCGTTAAGATAACAATCTTTCGGTATTTTTTAATATTAATGGTTTTGTCTATACCAGAAGCCTTACTCATTTTATTGCGGGCCATCCTTAAGCCTATTTATTGTGTTATCAAACTCTTCATCGGTCATACTACAATTTATGACATTTGGATAACCGCTATCTATAATTTTTGATCTAAATGCTTCTTCCATTAAATCCAGTTTTGGATAGGCTGTTTTTATAAAATGGAGTGTATTTGAAAAATCAAGGCTGGATAATTCATATTTCTCAACTACTTTTCTTAAAGCTGACGAAGTCCTTTCTCCGTCAATCTGAATCCACGCCAAAAAATCCTCAAGGCACCCATTGGGAAGATCTTGAACAGGATCTCGGTGAAGTACGACTAAATCTGGCTTATCCGTCATTGAAAATCCTATCTCTCTCTAATTTAAACCAATGTGACTCTACACCATTCCATTGACCTTTAGGGTGCCCTGAATCTCTCGCCTCAACATACTGATAACCTAAACTTTCCATCAACCCTTTAGACCATTCTCTTTCTATCTGCTCAGGCGTTTTATTTATTTGCATCCCAGTTTTAAAGCGCAACTGATTGTCATTAATATATGAATTGCACACGTTATTAGTATTATAGTATTCCCCCATCGCCCTCAGCATTCTTTTAATTTCTTTAGATGCATGAAACCCTCTAACATAAACTCGCTGATTAGCGTTTGCAGGGTTGTTTGCGTAAGCACGCACTTCCCATGAGATGTATGGCCATCGCCCTAGCCGATGACTTGGATTATATAAACCGATAAGATAGGCTGCTCGTGTACCATCAAACTCAACACGATATTCTTTCTCGGCTGGATTATATCTATTACTATACATACCATCTTGGCTACGACTGGCGGTAATTACTAATCGATCCTCCTTGATTTTGACAGCATCAAACGAGATTTTAAAAAAGTTGCCATCCGTCGGAAGCTTAACCGTATTCTGCCTCATTCCTTTTTCGGCCATAGTATCGAGAGCGCTCGACATATCATTAAAGGTCTTTTGATCATCTTTTGCTAATAATTCAATTTTGCTTTTTATAAAGTCTTTTTGATTCATCACATATCCCGTTTAACAACGATTCTATTGAACAAATGTTTTCAATTCTAAGCTATCGCCAGACACAAATAGCCACTTACTACGCAGGAACTTGAAATCAGTACATTTGATTCCCAGAATCGCTGTAAAACTTCTTAAAAATAGTTGTTATAGTTATGCTTCCTGACTGTAAGAACATTCTTTTCAAGCACCTAACTTTGGATAATCCCTTTTAAAATATTGATCAACTTTCATGAAGGCCCTAACCTCAAATTTGTTTTATCTTGCTACTTTTAACAAACCATTATTTTAGTCATATACGCACACATACTTGCTAAAGCAATCAAATGGTCAACTTAATGGAGGAAATAACAACAATAAATCACTTTCGTTCTGACACGTACGAATTATGCCATGATCAATCGAAATAAATATCTTTTTTACACAAAGCACACAAAAAATGTGAACCAAGACAACATCCACCCCTTTATTTTATGTTTGGCGCAAACCTATGGTTCGCTTTGATAGCACGCTAATCAACAAAAAATAAGATGCCTTAAAAACGCAAACAACTAATTGCCAGTTAAATATAAGTTTGGCTCGCCCATAACTCAATAAAAACAAGCGAATTTGATGTATTCAACGCCAACAAAACGGCTATTTCAATTAAATAAGACATCATAAAACTTATAAAAAAATCTCGCCTAAATCACCAAATGATTAATACGCCATGCGTCCAGTTTTTATGGATTACTTTGCATTAATATTGTATTAATTACTCCTTGAGAGAGGCATAAATAGTTAGAGAGAGGAGAGGAAAGAACAGACAAATAAATAAACCCAGGCTTGCACAACCTTTTTTACACCCTCTAAATATTTGGATATGCAAGAGTACCCTTTCCAGCAAAGCGTGAATTATGCCACAAATTGGCAAATATTATTGACGCCCATTAGACCCTATAATAATTACTGTGAACTCCAACACTATTTATTCGTTATCGTAACGGCATTGGCGATACAGTATTAAATTAACTGTATGCGCTGTTAAAGATTAACTGTAAATTACTTAGGCATTTCATTTTTAAAAGCATATGATAATTTTATTTGTGATTAGGGGTTGGATTAGATGCATTAGAACCACCTTCGCTTCTTTCTCTCATAGCGTGTTCTTCATGCTCTGTAAATACATGATTACAACCAGCCACTACAAATTTATTATTATGGTAAGGGTGATTAGGATCATCGACAATTGCTAGGCAGGTTTCTAGATTAAAGGTAACTTGAGGAATTTTCTCACTATGGGTGCAAGCACCCAGCAATAATACTATGCCCAATAAGACGTTCGTTTTCATTATCTCAACCACGTAGTTGCCATTTTTTTGCTTTACCACCAGAAAGATATTTATTTAAACGATCTACTGATCTATCGTCAAGAAGTGGATGAGTGTGAACGGCAGCCACCACATTGTCCCAGTTTATCAAGAAACCCAAGTGACAACTATAATTGAGTTTGCCACCATTACTTGGCATTTGAAATACTTTTGATGCTTGATAATTCTGAGCGTGATTAAACATCAAAAAATTGTCTTCAAAATCATATTTACGACCTTTAGGTTTAGGAATACGGCTATAGACAATAGACACCAATCACGGCTTGATCAAGCCTGGGCGTAGTAACAATATCTGGCCCTAGATTTTTAATTTTTGCACCGGACGCAAAATAAGGTCGGGGATTTTTTGACTTCTTAACGTGTTTATCCCACGCTTTGGCGGTGTCCGCATTATAGACAAGCCCTTGATTTGCAGTGTGCAAACTGAAAAGGTATTGTTGATAATATTTTTTATCTTCCGCCATTAAGCTGCATTTTTATTTCCTTTTAATATTGTTATGTAACTTACAAAAATTATATCTAGTTAGTTGAGAACTGATCGCACCCAAACCATTCCTGTATTTGCTGTACTCACCACCGAAGCTTTGCGCCTATTCGTAGAGCTATAATAAGTTCACTTACATTTCAACGTCAGGTATATTCACAAAACAAGCTACCGTATTATTTTATTTTTAAAAATAGAACACGGTATTCGCTAATCATGTTGGTGGTTAATGCTCCGTTATTCTGTAGTAAATGATATTCCATACTGAATCGGTCAGGCTAAGCTGCCCAGCCACTTCAATGCCTTCGATATCGTAACTTAATAGAAAATTCAAATCAGCTCCATTTTTTGAAAAATTCAGCACTTCAATAAAAGCTTTTTGGTTTATTTCACGCTTGATAATTATGGGGCGATCATATACTTTTAATTTCATCTCTAAGATTGAAGGAGAGCTAGTTTTAATCACTAACGGAGTTCTCCCTTCAACGTCAGGGTGTAAATATTTTTGCAGGTCGGGGTGTTCAATAATTAGCTGTAACGCGGCTAACAACGATTTATCTTCTCTTTTGTCGTGAGCGAGAGAACAAGATGAGATAAATAAAATGAGTACAATTGCAAAGAATAATGTTAACAAAGTATTAAATATCTGCGCCATAAGCCTCTACCTCAAATTTTTTGCCTTCCTCTCCCGGTTGGTCTTTCCCGTCTTTAAAATCTCCCCAATGCACCATTTCATGCAGCAATGATGATTCAATTTTATTATGAAATTTTTTGCTAATATTCTTTTTCTCTTCAAATTCATCACAAAGAGACTTTGAAAGAAAAATTCGGTTAGGAAAACTTTCTCCCGTGTACCCCCCATTTTTACCCGGCATGACTTTCCAATAAACCTCCGGCCAATACCCAGGAGTAATAGCCCGTGTAGCGCCAAGTTCAGAGTATTTAATAAAGGCGTTCCAAACTTTCGTTTTACTCTTCACTTTCGGAATGTTTTTTTCTATCCAAGCACCTAACTTTGGATAATCCCTTTTAAAATATTGATCAACTTTATGGAAGAAATAATAACAATAAATCACTTTCGTTCTGACACGTACGAATTATGCTACGATCAATCGAAATAAATATCTTTTTTATACAAAACATCACTGCTGTCCCGTTAAAGAGAAATAAAAAGGTCTGATTCCGCAACAATTGATACAATGAGATTATCTAGAAAACACTATATCAATAGAGGGAATCAGACCATGGCGCATTGTAATACGATCCTGTCACAAATACTAAAATTTGTTCCGAGACATGAATTTGAGACCCCTGCCAAACAACATCATTCAGGCCGTGCCTTTCGTAAAGCCTCCCGCTGGTCTCAGTTTGTGTCACTGACTATGGCTCAACTGTCTGGTCGACAGCTTGCGCGACATCGTGGAGAGTATGTCGGCGCAAGTGCATCGGCTGTACCATCTAGGCAGCGCCAAGTTGTCGCGCTCTAACCTGTCGCGCATCAATGAAGACAAACCTTATGCTCTGTACGAAGCGCTGTTTGGAAAACGACTCACTCGCTGCCAAGGCGTGGCACCTGATCATAATTTCAAGTTTAAAAACTCGCTGTATTCGCTGGATGCCTCAACTATCGACGTATGTTTGTCTGCGTTTCCTTGGGCTGACTTTCGCACCACCAAAGGAGCGGTAAAACTGCACGTCGGATTGAATCATGCAGGCTATTTACCTGAGTTTGTGACCATCACGGAAGGGAAGAAACACGACGTGACAGTGGGGAGAATGCTTAACTTTCCTAAGGGGAGCATTGTTGCGATTGATAAAGCGTACAATGATTATGCTTGGTATAAGCAATTGACCGATAAGGATATTTTCTTCGTCAGCCGGCTTAAAAGCAATGCAAAATACCGCATTATTAAACGCCGATCCGTGCTGAAAAACAAAGGTTTAACGTGCGATCAAACGATAGAATTCACCGGCCCCCAGGTTTCCAAAAAATGCCCGATTCAATTACGACGGATAGGCTACAAAGATGCGAATACGGGTAAGCACTCTGTGTTTTTAACGAACAATTTCAAACTGGCCGCCAAGACGATTGCCGATATCTATAAAGCTCGGTGGCAAGTAGAGCTATTCTTTAAGTGGATAAAACAAAACCTGAAAATAAAATCGTTTGTTGGCACGAGCAAGAATGCTGTGATGACTCAAATATGGATAGCGATGTGCGTATACCTACTAATTGCATTTCTGACGTTTCAGTCAGCACTCACCAAAAAGTATGCAGCAATTATTGCGGTTACTACAGCTTAATTTGTTTGATAAACGTGACCTGATGGCACTGTTAAGGGGGGACCCGCCTGATGACGGATTGCCTGATGTTAATCAAATGAAGCTCATATAAAAGTTAACGGAACAGCAATGAAAACAATTCTATTAAAACAATCAAAGATTACTGTTAACGACAATAATGAAAGCTGAGGTTCAACACCATAGAAAGCTGTCTCAGATAGACGTAGACAACGACCCCTCTGAACCACTGACTAACCCCAGTGAAATAAATATCAAAAGGATAATCAAACGAAATAAAGAACAAATAGAGATTGCAGTCAATTTTTAGTGGATAAATCAAAGGGGATACATTAAACTTTGCTCAAATTAGTTCAACAGAAAAAGACAGACATGCATATTCATTTATTTAGTTGGGATTACATGACGCAACCGGGGCTCAAAAATGCTTCGGAGATACGTTGTGTCCGTATCCCTGCTGGATAGAAGAATATCTGGCAGGCACTAAGCCTTCCAGACTCTATCTTATTTAAAGAAACCCGGAAGGCTATAAACCTTTCGGGTTTTTTTTCGCCTGCTATTAGAAGGTTAAATTTACGAGCTGTTAGTTTAATGGTTAGAACGCTGCCCTCATAAGGCTGTTGCACAGGTTCGAATCCTGTACGGCTCACCAAATTATAGATTGAAAATACATTTAAGTAGGCAATACGAAAACAGGAATAGATTAATTAGTTATAGATGAAAAGGCTGAAACAATCGATAGGGCAGATTCGTAAAAATATCGAATTTGTGCCGATATCCCTTGCTCAAAATATTGCAAAAATGCCGATAGGGTACTGATCGCCTTCATAAAACCAACAGGATACAAATGCTATATTCCACAATGTTTTAACACGTAAATATCAACAAAAATTAATTTTGCACAAACGAAAATAATTAGGTATTGTTTAAAAAGATTCGCAAACACAGATGTTTTTGTTTGCACAGATAAACACTTAAATACTTAAATACTTAAATACTTAAATACTTATAAGAGAAAGAAACAATGAAATTTAATTATATGTTTAAGCAACTCATTCCGACGATCGAGGGCTCCGCCATAAATTGTTATGGGATCGAATGGCCCTTATGCCATGTGCGTAGTGAGATCAATATAAACATGTAAGACGTAGTTTTCTATCCGGAAAGCTACGGCTAACCGGATATCCGAATAAAAGGAAACCCCGGTTAGCGTAAAAGTTAACTGGGGTTTTTTCGTTTTAGAATGAAATAAAACTGAACTCATTTATAAAAATGTTTTTTTATTTTGTGTGATGCCCACATACACGGCATCGGTTTTTTAACAATGCGGAAATAATAGTTTTGTTGGCATCTAGTAATGTCAACCAATGTCCCTATCGTCTAATGGCAGGACCGCTGACTTTCTATCAGCTAATGTCGGTTCGAATCCGGCTAGGGATACCAATTTATTATGTCGGTCGCTTAATTGGCAAAGCTTTGGATTCCAAACCCAAATGATGCAGGTTCGAGTCCTGCCCGACATGCCAAATGATCGCGGCATAGTGAAACAGAATCATTGAGGTTTCATAAGCCTAAGATGTCGGCGCCCTTTCTAACTTATAGAGAAGGGCACCCGTAACCATTTTATGTAGAGATAGCTCAAATGGCGAGAGCGTCTGGTTGAAGCCCAGAAGATCCCGGTTCAATTCCGGTTCTCTACACCAATTTGTTTGCTACGTAGCTTAACAGGTAAAGCACCCGGCTGTTAACCGGGTTGATGCAGGTTCGAAGCCAGCCGTAGCAGCCAAACTTAGGGGAAGTACCCAAGCGGCAAAGGGATCGCACTGTAAATGCGAAATATATTGAGACGTAGGTTCCCCCACCAAATACTGGAAGTATGGCCGAGTGCTAAGGCAGCGGATTGCGAATTTTATAATGCCGCACTAGCCCAATTGGCAGAGGCGCTTGGCTTAGAACCAAGAGGTTCCCAGTTCGACTCTGGGGTGCGGTACCAATTTTTGCAGGTGTGACGCAAATGGTAGACGTGTCGGTTTCAAATTCCGAATGTTGTGAGTTCGACTCTCACCACCTGCACCAAACTTTAACGAAAAAAAACGTGAGGTAGTTTAACGGCAAAATGCGATTTTCATAAAGTCGACGATGGTGGTTCGAATCCCCCTCTCACGACCAATCTTAGTTTGACCAAGGATGATTTTTAGCAGTGTGGTGTAACTGGCAACACACGTGACTTTGACTCACGTATTTCAGGTTCGAACCCTGGCACTGCTGCCAAATTTTACGATTTTTAGTACGAGTGGCCGAATGGCGAGGCGCGGGATTGCAAACCCCGTTTTATGTCGGTTCGACTCCGGCCTCGTACTCCAATTTTAAATAAAGGGGGGACTGGATTCTGTTCCACCCCATTTTTCAAAAACAATGGTTCATTAGCATAGCAGGCCAAATGCGCTCGGTTGTCAGCCGAGAGATCACGGGTTCGAATCCCGTATGAACCGCCAATTTTTTCGGAGTGTAGCGCAGTGTGGCAGCGCATCTGGTTTGGGACCAGAGGGTCGTCGGTTCGAACCCGACCGCTCCGACCAGTTAAATTGAAGCTTGGTTCAGTAGGTAGAGCTACGGTTTTACACACAGGTGATTGTCGGTTCGATCAGATAGCTTCAACCAAAGTAATGCCCGTGTAGCAAAGTGGAAATGCACCTCCCTTGTAAGGAGGAGATCGCCGGTTCGAATCCAGGCCATGGGCTCCAATTTTTTTGCTCAATTAGTTTAATTGAAGAAAATACCGGCGTGCGAAGCCGGAGCTACAGGTTTGACTCCTGTATTGAGTACCAATTTAAGCAAACCGCTCGTGGCGTAATGGCAGCGCATCGGCCTTTTAAGCCGACAGGTGTAGGTTCGAATCCTACCGGGCGGACCAATTTTATCGCTTTCGTAGCTCAACGGATTAGAGCACTTGTCTTCGAAACAAGGTGATATAGGTTCGAATCCTATCGAAAGCGCCAATAACAAACTGAGAGCCTTTAGGGGTGGCCGTGGCAGATTGGTAATGCCTTCGGTTGTGAGCCGAATCAATATGGGTTCGATTCCCATCGGTCACCCCTAAGGGCTTTCATTTTCATAAAGTAAAAAAACTCAAAAGAATTACGGAGGAATGCGATATGCGTTTAGCAATTTCAACAAGCACACATTATCACGCTGATATTTATTGCGCGGATTCGCGCTCAGCCAAAAAAGTATTGAAAGAAAGGAACATTTCGATCGTCGCTCTAGATTTTTATTTAGCCGGTCGAGAAGACGGTAGCGAATTACTTTTGTGGGCAAAACGACACAATGTTCTACCTAACTACGTTGTGATTATCGAACGTAATCGAGATAAACGATTCTTGCTGAGCCAAGCTCTGAAAGGTTCGGGATATCGATCTGTAGACAACACAACATTTATTAAACATTAATGTTCCCGTGGCGCAAAGGACAAGCGCAGCGGTTTTCTAAACCGCCGGTTACAGGTTCGAATCCTGTCGGGAACGCCAATTTTAACACCAAACAAGGAGCGAGCTTATGGCACGCTTATTAAGATTAAATTCATCCGGCATTCCAACGGCGTGGATTTCTCGTGAAGATGCAGCCGTACTCTACACAAAGAATCTCGTTGCTTGGGAATTTGGCCAGAACAACCAAGTTATGTTGGGTGGTACACAGAGAAATGGCCAGCAATCGAGTTTAGAAATGAGTTCAGTGATTGCGGTTCGCGGGCAATCGTCAATAGATAGTCGCCCGAAAAATGCTTTCAACAACCGAATGCTATTTCGACGAGATAATTACCACTGTATGTACTGCGGCTTTCAGTTTGGCAGTGCAGAACTGACACGCGATCATGTCGTGCCACGCGCAAAAGGTGGTCGTGATCGCTGGGAAAATGTGGTCACGGCCTGTAAACGCTGTAACCATTCGAAAGCCGATTGCTTGCTTGAAGATATTGATATGGGCTTATTGGCGGTGCCATTTCGCCCCAATGTCTTTGAATCGATGTTTTTAGCACAACACACAGTGCAGGAGGATCAAATGGAATATTTAGAAAAGCAATTTTCTGGAAAAAGAATTTGGAATGCAGCTTAGGTTACTTAGCCGCATTCCATACAGAAGTTTATATCTTCGCCTAGGGTTAGCGGTACTGGTTCTGTATGCCAGGCTGGCACACACGTTATTAACGTATTGTGTACCAATTCGAAAGCGAGAATAAACTACCATGGTTTTTGTAGCTCATTCGGGTAGAGCAGTAGACTCATAATCTATCGGTAGCGGGTTCGATTCCCGTCAAAAACATAACGTCGTCTCCAAAACGACTCTATTGGTAAAGGTCGAGAGACCCTGAGGTTCGAGTCCTCACAAGATTAAGACTCTTGTACAAAAATCAACGAGAGGCCCATGGTCTTGGTTTGGATTTATCTAACAGATTTCGGTTAGTTAATAAAAAACAAGGCGCCGAGACAGTAGCCGATTTAGGCGGGTCGGATCATCACGATGCAATATAAAGAATAAGGTGTATTGATATATCACTTGATTTACATGAATGTATTTTGAGTGGTAGATAACTTAACCTATTCCGCTAATATAAATTCCTGATTTTCTCAAACCTAAACCCCCTGCTATCGAGGGTGGGCCTCGCCATTTAATAATTAAGTTAGACAAAAGGAAATACTATGTTCTTTTTTAAAACAATTGATATTGCCGATAATGAACGCGCTTTGCTCTTTGATCGAGATCGGCTTCAGAAGGTACTTGATCCTGGACGACACCGGCTATCAACTTTTGGTCGAAAGCTTACAATTGAAAAATACGATATTACCAAAGTAATTTTTGAACATTCAAAAATGAAGTTTTTGGTTCGTCAATACCCTGAGTTGCTCAAAGATTATGTTGATGTGTTTGAGCTTAGCGATAAGGAAGTGGGTATTATTTATCGAGATAGCAAAATCTCTGACGTATTAGCACCAGGAAGCTTGTTGGTTACATGGAAAGGTTCGGAGGACGTTAAGGTCGATGTTGTTGATATCACTCAGGACTATCAAATCAATGACGAGTTGGTGGGCCTTTTAGGTCGCGGCGTGAAAATTGGCGCTAGCCGACACGTTGTGAATGCTATCAGCTACGCTGAGGTTCCTGATGAACAGGTCGGCCTTCTTCAAGTGAATGGTAAGCTAGAAAAGGTGTTGAAAACAGGTGCTTATGGTTTCTGGAAATACAATCGTTCCGTTGTTGTTAAGCTTTTGGATTTGCGTGTGCAAACTATTGATGTCAGCGGCCAGGAAATTTTGACCAAGGACCGCGTAAGCTTGCGCATTAATCTATCTGCTAGCTACAACATTACTGAGCCAAAAACTGTGGCACTAAAACTAAAGGATTACGCCAACTTTCTTTACCTAGAACTGCAATTGCGATTGCGCGAAGCTGTGGGCACAAAACTATTGGATGAATTACTTGCAGATAAAGATGCCCTCAATTCTGTTATTGCAAACGGTGTAAGCGAGAAGCTGGCTGAATTTGGCATTAAGTTACTTAGCGTCGGCGTGAAGGACATTATCCTTCCCGGTGATATGAAAGTGATCTTGAATAAAGTTGTTGAAGCTCAAAAAGAAGCGGAAGCCAACTTGATCAAACGTCGAGAGGAAACTCAAGCGATGCGATCACTGCATAACACAGCGAAGGTAATGGAAAACAACCCAGTGTTATTGCGACTTAAAGAACTGGAATCACTTGAGCGTATCACGACTAAAATCGATAAGATTTCAGTCTATGGTGGTTTGGATAGTGTGCTGAATAACCTCGTCAATTTAGCTCCACCAAATACGTCTAAATAGAACCTCTCGTCTTAACAAAGGCGAGAGGTTTTTTGTGTGGGCTTGTATGTATGTATGTATGTATGTATGTATGTATGTATGTATGTATGTATGTATGTATGTATGTATGTATGTATGTATGTATGAAAAGCCTTTCTTTGACATTAAAGAAGGAGGCATCTCACCCTTTCTAAGTATAATCACAGAAAGCTCGTATACTTTCTTCTTCTGCATCCCAAAACCTTATATTGTAGTGGTCTGAGAAATTTAGGCGCTTAATCCAACAAAGAAAAATATTTATAGTAAGTTGGCGCAATAATCCACTTTTCGAATAACCACTTTAAAGAGACACTCCCAATTAAAAATAGAGCAGCCAATAGCCTCTTTTTGCAAAAAGGTTGACCTTTAATGATCAACTCAATTTTGCGCATGTCACCTTTTACCCAAAATTCCTTTACATGCCAAAACACCGAAAAACATTGCATTGGATAGCACCTATTATCAATGAATATTAATTTGGTTGTGTATTTGAGTTCGCTGGCATCCACCATTTTCTCTCCTTTTTCTAGATTCTCTAAAGCATCCGGCTCAGTTTTCTCACTTATCGACGTTTTGACTTAGGTTGATATTAATTAAATTAACATATATTTCATTATAAATATTATCCATGCCAAATAATTAAGTTAACGCTTCTTGGGGTTGGGGGTAATGAGGTAACGTGATATAACTATATTATGGATTTTATATCTTCTGCTCCGATAAATAAGTAACGCTACTGACTGGTGATTGAATGCATATACCGAGAGGTCTACCCGCATGAATGAGAACGACGTTAATGCATTAACGGTTGAGGATATTGAACATTACGATCAACACGGGTGGTTGATAACTCCACCTATTTTGGATTGCGAACTATTAGATAATGCAAAACATGCAGCACTTGGTTTATACGAAGGGGAAGTTGATAATATGCTTCCTATTGAGGGGGGCTATTTAAACTGGAGACGAGAACAAGGAGAGGGTTTACGTATCAATGATTACGCCTCGCTACAACTCGACGCGATTGAAGACCTTATTTTAAGTCCGGCCATTGGCGCTTATGCTGCTTCTTTAATGAAGAGTGATGTCGCTAGATTATTCCATGATCAACTAATCGCTAAGCCCACTGCTGAACCGGCCATTGTGGGCTGGCATATCGACCAGGCGTATTGGCGAAATTGCACAAAAAATAATTTAATTACTGCGTGGATTCCCTTTGATGATACAACGATAGAGTCCGGCCCCTTAACTTTCATTGACAAGAGCCACCATTGGAGTGGCACAGACCAACTGAATACTTTTACTCATGAAAACAGTGATACTTTGTTTAAATCAGAGGGTTTTAGTGGGCGTAATATTAATAAAATCCCGGTCACCGTAGCAAAAGGCCAGTTTAGTTTCCACCATCCGAAAACCGTTCATGGTAGTGGCTCTAATGTGAGTGATCAACTCCGTTTGGCGCTGGCCGTCCATATCCAACCTGGCAACAATCGTTATAACGAGAGAGTGCCTGAGGTAGAGCGAAAGCTTCATATTAATGATCTAATGTGCAGAAAAAATAAAGAAGGTTATCCCGATTACACTGACAGTGAAATTTTTCCAATTATGTGGGGCAACGAAAGCTAATGGAAACAGTCATAAAGCAGCAGCAATCTTTAGTTCATAACTCGGTAAACTTGACTGCGGGTTATAACCTTGGCCCTCCCCTTAAAGGCAAGCGTTCGAAAGTCTATTCACATAAAAGGGGATATATAGACATTCCTGTTGAAGACATAGCCTCTTGTAAAATTGAGGATATTATTACAGCCGTGGTTGCGGTGCTAGCACGCTACCATGAGGCGGCTGAACGTATTAGCGTTGGTTTGTTGCGCGCAGATGGCTCCGTTACTAGTTTGCTTTTAACAATTGATCGCACTTACAGTTTCGATGATTTAAGAGGGAAGGTAGATGAAGCTCTTGTTACTACGCCATCATGCCCCAAGACCGCTTTTGAGGTACTCGCAGGTGATATAGAAAACAATAGTTATCGATCTGGCAACCCCATTTTTCATGTCCTAATCGTCAATGAAGGCATTGCGTATTACCAGCGTGAAAAAGATCATTTACGGTCGGATGTTGTATTGTTAACAGATAAATCAAAAAACTGTTTGTTCATTGATTACAGTGAGCGACTCTTTTCGGTTGCTACTATTGAGAGATTTGTAAAGCATACAATAAACCTATTGGCAGCTTCAAAATATAAATCACCTTGCTCTATCGCCTTGCTCAATTATTTGGCTGAGGAAGAGCGACAAGAATTACATGCTGATGCAGCGCAATGCCTTGAAGTCAAAAATCAATATACCAGCGTAGTCGCACTGTTTGATCGGCAAGTGACACTCCACTCACAAAATATTGCTGTGAGTGATCGTTTAACTCAGGTAAATTACGGTGAATTACAGAAAAAAACCTTTGACGTTGCGATCAATTTGCAAAAATATACTATTGGCAGAAGGGAAAGGGTGGGTCTTTGCCTCAGCCCTTCCATTGATACGCTAAGCTGCTTGATTGGAGTTTTGCGCACGGGTGCTACGGTTGTTCCACTGGATTATTCTTTACCACCACATCGTTTTAGTCAAACTTTAGCACTGGCGAATCCAGATTTGATTATATCTGACGTTGAAAAAAAAGAGATTTATGACGACACAACCTTTCGTTGGGTTGATGTGGCTGTAATTCTGGAGGGCTCACAAAAAAAAGAAGTTGAGGCTGACGAACCAAAGAATAAGGACGACGCCTATATTGTATTTACATCTGGCAGTACGGGTGAACCCAAAGGGGTTCGTATGCATCACGGTGGACTGTCGAACCTTATTCAGTGGCAAATAAAAAGAATAAAAAGAAAGCCGCAAGGTATTGGATTAAATACTTTGCATCGTACTTCAATAGCCTTTGACGTAGGTTTTCAAGAAGTTTTTTCAACCTTGTGCGACGGTGGAAAATTAGTCATTGCTACGGATGATGAGCGAGCAGATATTGGTATATTACCCGATTTAATACAAAAAAATAATATTGAGCGCCTGTTTTTACCTCCGGTGGCATTGATACAATTGGCTTCAGTGTATCAGGGAGAATCCCACCATTTAGAGAGCATTGGCGAAATTATTGTGGCGGGTGAACAATTAAAAATAAACCGTAAAATTATGGTGATGTGCAGGGAAAATTCTATTTCCATCGACAATCATTACGGCCCTTCAGAAACACACGTTGTTACTGCTTATCGATTGAGTGATAACCCTCTGAGCTGGAGTGAGCTACCACTGATTGGTCGCCCGATCGATGGTTGTTATACGCATATTCTGGATACCCAGGGAAACGAATGCCCTATTGGGGTCACCGGGGAAATTTATATCGAGGGCTGTGGTATCGGTAATGGCTACATCAACTTACCGGAAGGAAAAGAACAGGCATTTATTCATGATCATTCGGCTTCTATTAGTAAAACCAGACTATACCGTACAGGAGATTTTGCAATTCGCAAGGAATCTGGCGACATTCATTTTGTCGGGCGTAGAGATCAGCAATTAAAGATAAAAGGCTACAGAGTAGAATTAGCCGAGGTCGAAGCAGCAGTCTATGCACTGCCTCAGGTTGGCCAGTCTGCTGTGAAGGTATTTAGTAGCGATACTGAAATGCCTTATATTGTTATTTACTACTGTTCAGACACTGCATCGCCGAAGCTAATCAGAAAAGCGTTATTAAATGTGTTACCCGCGTACATGGTTCCTGCTAATAATTACATTATTCCGCTAAATGCAATGCCATTGACAAGCACAGGTAAAATAGACCGTCAGGCGCTTATGCCTCCCGAGCTTACTGCATTTTCGGGAGTTAAAATTATTACAGAGTCCAGCGTGGAAGAATGGTTATTGCAGTGTTGGGAGAAACAATTAAAAACCTCTGACTTAAGTGCTACAGAAAATTTTATTGAGCTGGGAGGCGATTCGTTGGCCGCTATTAATGTTGAAATGGAAATTAATGAACGCTATGGTTGCCGTATACCACTGAGTAAAATATTGAGAGGTACATTAAAAAATATTGCCGATGCCATTGAACGATGCAACCAGGAAAGCAATACCGATCAGGAAAATAATACCGATGAGCAGCAAGCTTCTGTTAGCAACAACCGTATATTAAATTGGTATACGCTAAGTGATGGACGCTGTATCGCGCAGTATAACGAGCCGGAAACAACGCATTTGTATAAAGATATTTTTATATATAAAACCTGTGATCAGAGTTTTATTCGATATTCGCAGGGAGGGGTGATTGTCGACGTAGGGGCTAATATTGGTTTGTTTTCTTTATATGCCCGAGACAGATCACCGGATGCAAAAATTATCGCAATCGAACCTTCACTAAAATTAGTAGAGGCGCTGGGGAAAAATCGAGAACTCATTAGTGGAGACTTTACTATAATACACAGTGCTGTGTTAAATAATGCTTCAACAGCAACATTAACCTATTACCCTTATTTAACGGGAATGTCGACGGTTTACCCAAAAGAAGAAGAAAACCGAGACTTGTTTTCGGCCATTATCCAACAGCAAGAGCGGCTTAATAAGACAGAACCAATTGATAAGCAAGCATTGCAGGATATTATTGAACAGCGGTTTTCTGCTGTTCAGGAGGAAGTGCCCGCCAGAAGTCTGTCAAGTATATTTAAAGAGCTATCTCTGCAAAAAATTGATTTATTAAAAATAGATGTACAAAGGTCTGAAGAATCAGTATTGGCAAGTATCGAGCAGGAAGATTGGCAAAAAATTCAACAGATGGTGATCGAGCTACATGATATTGGGTCTACATTGCAGCGCATTTTGGAATTATTGACTGCGAACAACTTTAAGTGCGAGGTGTCCCCTCACCCAATGCACCCTGAGTCGGTTGTAAAAATGCTTTACGCTAGCCGTTATTAATAGCTCTTTAAATAGCCCTTTAGGAAATTGCAATGCCCTTATCGACTTCAAATATAGACGCTAGACAAATTCAGGGGCCTCTAACCAGTTCGCAACAGGTTATCTGGGACCTGTATAAAAAGCCCGGTAGCGCCAATAACAACATGTACTATAGTTTGAAAATTGATGGTTCCTTGGATCTAACCCGCTGGCAAACGTCATTAAAAGAAATGGCTGCGCGACATGAGCCTTTGCGCACTCGATATTTATTATCGACTAATGGGCAGGTACAAGCACACGTTGATTCCACAACTAACGCTGTAATTAAAATCCTTGATTTTGCCGATATTCCGTTATCGGAAGCAATGCAAAAAATAAGTGAACTTTCTGACAGTGAAGCGAACTGGCATTTTGACTTGGCCGTAGAACATCCTTTACGGGCAGTGCTTATCGTATTGAATCAAGAAACGTGCATTTGCTTATTAACCGTTCATCATATTGCATTCGATGGTTGGTCAATGGAGATATTTTGCCGTGAATGGCGCCAAATTTTTGCGAACGAGCATCTTGATACACTCCCGGATATTCCATTCCAGTGTGTCGATGCGGCGCAGGCTCAAAAGCGCTGGTTGAGCAATGATGAGGCGAACCAGCAAATGCTATGGTGGGAACAACAATTTCGAGAATACTCTCCGCCCCCTGCTATTAAAGCATTGGAACATAAACGGCTGGACATTCCGTATTTGCGTATTGTCAGGTATGTTACGTCAATTCCCGCCCCTGTATATTCTTCACTTAAAGACTATAGCGCTATGACAGGGTACAGCTTGTACGCCCTGTTCTTAGCGGCTTATAGTATTGTTCTTTCAAATCACTTTAAAACTCAGAATTTAATGATAGGGTCCTTAGTGGCCAATCGTCGTATACCCGAAGCTGCGAAGTGCTTAGGTAGCTTTTACAATAATACGGTTTATCCATTATTGCTCGATAGCAATGTAACAATAATGGAACACTTAGAAATGATATGCTCCCGGCATTTAGAGGTTCTCGATAGGCAAGAACTGCCATTTGCTCAATTGCAAAAAAAAATGGCGTTGCTTCACGGCGGCGATGCTCACTGTTTGTCACAGTTTATGTTAATGATGGATGCGTACCCCGTCGAATCACTGGCATTTCGTGGTACCAGTACTAAGGGTATTTACTTTAAAAATACGACTCTCAACAATTATGACGAATCCAGCATTGTTGATGAAGTTTCCCAAACTAGCATTGATAAAACACTTATGCTAATGGAGACACTTTCAGACATTATATTTTTTGTCAGAAAATCACAGGATACTGCAACGCTTTCTGTTTTTTTTAAGGTTGACTTAATGGATGAAACGACAATCCTGTGGATGATCAATAGCTTTATCGCAGTATTAACTCAACTAACCGAAGAGGGGGACGTACTCATATCCGATGTGATTTTACCTCCAAAATTTCGATAATATATTTTAATTTATCCCGTGTTCAAAGCACTGGTTAAAAGCCCTGGTTCGAACCAGGGATACTAAGCGAGAGAAACCGGCAGCAATATAACCATTGCTCCGGTCACACTCTTAAATTGCTCCAAAACTTCATCTGACGAAGCAAGGCGATTCACTATGAAAAAGGTAACAAAAACTCCCAACGATCTATTAAAAGAAAATTCATCCACAGATAAAAAAACGCTTAAAGAAAATTTGTCTGGCAATGAAACATTGTATGTATCTACCCTTAGCCCAGCAGAATCTATTTCCGCGTGGGCAACTCGGGTAAATACCTTAAGTCCTGCTGTATCCATCAGCGCAGGGGCAGAGTTGGGCTCTCTCAAAGTTAACAGTGTGTCCCAAGCTGATTCTATTTCACCTTTGGCGTCTAACTTTGGTACGGATACCATAAGCCCTGCACCGGCGAATATATCAGAAGCCACGGGCATGGCCTTATCAGAGCCAAATAGTGCTTTATCACGTTCATTAGATCAGCTATTGACGAATAATATACTTTCCAAAAAACAGGTATTAAGTATGACCGCAAGAGAGTTGCATGATTTAAAAGTACACCTTGCATCAGAGCTGGCCACGAGTGAAGAAGTCATTAGTGCCCTCACCAAAAAAGCCGAATCGTTCCTTCGCGCCAAAGAATCTAAAAAGTAGTGGCTGAACCCCAAAGTATAGACACTGTTCACTCCGTAGTTAGCACTGACCATTTGCTGATAAAGCTTAATGAATACTACGGAGTGTCCCCTGCATCCTTCTGCCAGCTTATGATCCGTGGTGTCAATGATACTTACTTGCTACAAACACCCGACGGAGAACGGCTTGCCGTTCGGGTAACAAGGTGCGGCTGGCGTGACCAGGAAAGTATTGAAACTGAACAACGAATATTGGCGGCATTTTCCAATAGCGGTCTGGCTGTGCCAAGGCCCTATTTGAATAATGAGGGACGCTGGAGTTCGGCGGTTCATGCACCGGAAGGTGAACGTTATATTTCAATAACGGGCTGGCTTCCCGGTGCATCCCTACGCAGCAGTCGCGCCCCTACCGGGGTGGAGCTATTGGGGTCGCTTTTAGCTGAAATTCACGAATTTAAAGTTGCTGAAATTGAACAAGTCCCGATACTGGGCATTGTTGAAGAACTACAGTCCTTTTTGCCTTTTGTCGAAAAAGCCTTGCACTGCCGAAGTGAAGATTTTCAACTGTACTGCGAGACCTTGTCGCTGCTACAGGATAGGTTAATGACCAAACACTTTGACGCCCCGTACGGATTTTGTCACGGCGATATTCACGCGGGTAACGCATTATTTGATGAAAAAACCTGTGTATCACTACTGGATTTTGATGTGTCTGGTCAGTGGTATCAGTGTTTTGATGTCGCGAGCTTTTTGTGGTCGGTTGAATTATTTGAGTGGCCTGAAAAATTAGGCGAGTTGTTTTTACGAGGTTATCAATCTACGCGCCCGCTAAATGATACGGAATTTAATCTAATGCCCGCCATGATATTAGCGAGAGACCTTTGGCATATCGGCACTTGGTCACACAATGTGTCGGCACTTGGATGCGGGTGGTTTTTTGATGATGCATTTGATAAACGGATAATTTTATTAAAAAAGTTGGTAAAAAAATGTGAACAAATCAAACTCTAGTGGCAGTAACATTATTTCCCAAGAGGATATTCTATTTTACCAGGAACATGGCTGGTTTATCAGTAAGCCGCTTATTCATCAGGATATTATCGATGATGCACTATTCGGTTTTGAACGCTATTGTGCCGGTGAGAGGGATGCGGTTATTCCATTAGGCATCTGCGGTGAAGTGGATATTCAGTCGTTAGATAGCACCGCCCAGTTGGACTATTTATCGTTACAAATCGATGAGATTAAAGAGCTGGTGCATAATCCTTTGATCGGTGAGATGGCAAGTCTATTGGCATCAACTGATTCTGTTCGGCTTTATCATGACCAAATGATCCTTAAACCCGGGCACTTGCCGCAAAATGCTGGCAATGTAGGTTTTCACACTGATACGGCTTATTGGAAATCCTGTACGTCTAAGGATATGATTTCAGCTTGGTTGCCCCTGACAGAGTGCAATCGCGAAAACGGAACGATGGTTGTTATTGACAAGAGCCATCGTTGGAAAGGCAATGATGGGCTATTGCATTTTCATAACCGAGATATAGACCATAGCCGAGAACGTATTGTTTCCTCCGGGGAGGAAATTAAAGAGATTTATTACGACGTTAAGCCTGGTCAAGTATGCTTCCATCACTGTCGAACAATACACGGAAGTTATCAAAATAATTCTGCTGTAAAGCGTTTGTCCCTGGCAATTCATATGCAAGATCATAGCAACACCTATAAACGTGAATATATCGATAATAAATTGGTAAGTCACCTAACGGAAAAGCTTTGCAAAATTAATTCATCCGGTGACCCAGACTATACTGATTCATTAGTTTACCCTCAGCTATGGCCGCAAACTGGCGAGGGCTAAGCTTGACTAAGTGTTATTGCATTAGGGGGCCTGTGCGAAATATGAATTTTACGCAATAACAGATAGCTTATATAAGCTGTAGCGTAAGCGTCCTCACTGGTTGGAGGCACTTATTTTCAAGACACGCCACAAGTACCTCCTTATAGACTCAGTATCACACCCAAAGTATTCTAGACAAGCTATTACCCCAGTATCATCCTAGAGTCAATTTGATACGATCACGCCACAATAAGGATTTAGAAGCACAGCACATCTACCCACAAGGAGAAAGACCTTCTCGATCACGGGGTTTAAACGTTATATTTACGTATGGATCAGACAAAAGGTATATCGATAAAAATAGACGAAGCAATTGAGAGCTTTTTGAAGTTCTCTTTCCGTTACCTATCAACATTTTGGTTACTATTGATAAGCCCCCATAAACCACAGAAAATACTTAATCACGGAATGGATAATCCACCCACCTATGTACGCCCCCTCACGTTTTTATCAATAGGTGCGTTCTTTTTTACCTTACTCATTAGTGTCTATCCCGTTGGTCTAACGGGAATACTGGATCTAATCTGGTTTATCGATGAAATTAAAGAAGAAGTCAGAAAAAACTGGCAGAAGGCATTGTCGGTCAGTAACCTATTTGTAATGGGTATGCCCGCCATCGTCACCATTACTGGATTTAGCTCTCTCATAGGTCGCCTACTTTTCAAAAACCCTGGCGCACGCGTTCGATGGTTTGAGGCGAACTGCTATATCTTCGGCTTTCAAATGTTAGTCTTGTTCTTATGTTTATCGTTGGATTCAGTATTATACGGTCTCTCGATGCTATTCCCTGCATTTGACCCTGATTCTTACGGTACTGAGGGATTATTCAGTACCATTATAATGAGCCTGTTTTTTTGTGTCGTATTAGCTGGTCTGCTTTGGCCCTATATATTTTTAGGAGCCTGTTTATTTAAGCTAAAGGAATTTGTGCTGACTAAAAACCGTCCTCTTTTGATCATTATTACCTTGGTCTATGGATTGGGTATGCAATATTTATATACGGCAAGCGCGAGTGTATTTCCCGGCCTTGAGCAGAAATATTTAGATGAAATAAAGGAAGAGGTAATTACGCCTGTAGCCAACCTGCAAGTTTTATCAATTGAGGTGGACTCTGGCGATAGAGAAGGCAAGATAAATATGGCCATTGAAAGCTTGTTAATTAACCCTTACGAGAGGGATTTATATTTGGATTTTAATGACCTGGATGTAGAATTATTTATTGGATTAAATGACGACGACCAAGAGAAAATATGGAACGGAGAATTCGTAAAGCTCGACAAACAAAGCAACAAAGCTAACAGCAATACCTTAATTATCGAAGCAAAATCCCTAGCACCTATTGAAATGCAATTTTCATTCTCCCTAAATGATATTCGATCAGCATTTTGTATACTAAATCGTGAAAATACGCAGGCAAGAAAAGACGAATTATCGATAAAGAGTTTATATTTAAGCCTTGACGGACAAGGTTTTCCAGAGGGTCTTTATTTTGAAAGCAAAATGGAAATTGGAGCAGATAAATATGAGGCTATGTTTTTAAAAAATTGCCCTTAGAGTCGGAGGAGGTGATTCTTTATAGAGTGATCAGCGTGTTTGATTTTGAATCAAGCTATATGCCAATTGGTTTTGAGAGAAGTATAGGTTGGACCTTAGTGGCTGGTGTTTCCACGAAGGAGACATTCGAGTATCTGCTTCAAGTCAAGTAATCTGACCCCTTGATCTAAGACACTAGGCGAAAATTTGAATAAACCTGTACTAATTTGTGTTTTTAAACAGAATATAGTGGTGAAGATGTTTTGCGATTTCGTTAACAAATCTGAATGTCTAATTTTAGCCGAAGGTGAGAATATATTATGGTGTTTATATCTACGCTTATAGTGATAATTTCCATCTGCGCTTTTCTGGATCTCTGGATGTCAAAGGAGCAAAAGGAGAAGATGTATTTGCTTTATATTGCTATTTTTTTGAAAATCGAAGAAACTAAAATACCGGACATGCACAAATTGGCGGCGCAGGTTATATCAGATTTTTTGAATAGGTTGATGTTCGCGAAAAGCAACGTAATTGGTTTCATATTGTTTGCTTTCGTCTTTAGTTCCATCTTAACTATAGTATCGTTTTACGTAGGAGCAGAATTAGATAAATATAACACAGAATATACCGTCGGTTATGAGCGTATTGTTAAGCAAGGATACTTACTGCCATACCTTTTAGTTGCAGTCCTAATTAACTCTGTTTTCGATTCGGCATCATTCACAGTAACCAGATTTCACATTCGAAAAATATCAAACGCAAATAGCTTCTTGGCGCCAATATTTATTCTGGTGGATGCGACATTCTCATTCTTTTTGGCAATTTTCATGCTCGATGTTATTTGCTATCTATCTATATATCTTCAGTGTTTAAGAGAAATAAATATAGTGTGTGAATACCCTGGGTTATTGAATGTCACTGACTTCCATCTTGAGGCTTTGCCAGAGTTATTCAAGGACGACCGAGCAGATATTATGAGTCTGCCTAATACTAATGCTTTTATGCCTTATACATACTATGCGTTCTCATTTACCGCTTTTGTTCCTACGATCTCTGTGCTTCTGTTTTTATTGACTTTATATACTACTAAAATATTTCTCACTTTAAGTAAGGGGCTGGGGCTCCATTATCTTAATAGGGCTGTTGAGTCACCAGAAAGCCGATTTATTCCATTTACTCTTATAGGATCTCTTTTGTCAGTGTTTGTGTCTATTGGGAAGCTGAGTATTGAATTAAGTAAGTGGTGAGGAGATGCCCGCTTCAGCCGGTTGAAGACTGTATCAAGATAGCCTAGTGCGTCCGCTTAGGGCGATAGTAGATATCGGTAATTTTTTGGTAAAAACGCTTTTCGCTGGTGCGGATATCCTGAATGCGCCGGGTGAGTTCTTCGAAATAGTCGAAGGGTTGATCCGGGGTTTTCAGACGCTCATCGTCCAATACAAAGCCTTTGACGATGTATTCGCGTAAGTGTTGGGTCGCCCATTGGCGAAAGCGAGTTGCGGTGCGGCTTTGCACTCGGTAACCCACGGAGATAATGGAATCCAAATTGTAGTGTTTGATGGCCCGTTTTACCTGCCTAGCGCCCTCTTGGCGAACTACTGAGAAATCCTCGGTGGTTGCATTTTGTTCCAGCTCACCCTCGGCGTAGATATTTTTCAAGTGCAGGCTAATGTTGTCGCTGGAGGTTTGAAACAGGTCAGCCATTAAGGCTTGCGTTAGCCATACGGTTTCACCCATAAAGCGAACATCCAACCTAGTTTGACCGTCCTCACTTTGGTAAAGGATGAACTGTGAGGTGTTATTCGCTTCGTTCAAGTTATTATCTTCTTCCCATTCTTTATTCATATTTCAAACCCTTCCTTGGTCAGTGAAGCTTCCAATTCATCTTCGGCTTTTTCTAGTTCGGCCAGTTTTTGTTGGAAGCCCGCTAAAGCTTCCATAAGAAAAATACTTACTCCCCACCGAGGCATGTCATACATAGGGCGAAGAGAGGAATTAGCCGAACCCGTTTTACTGTGCCACAAAGTGGTAAAATGTGTTTATTTTCAATGTATTAGGCGCTTTTGCGCCACACTAATCACATGCTTTTACACAGTTATGTAGTCAGGATGTAGTCAACTCAGACCATTTTGCTGATTTCGGCAATATACTCGTATCATAAACCAAATAAACGTCTTGTGAAGCACATACAAATTTAACAGATTTTCTTTTCATCTCTATACGTCAATGACGTACAACCACACCTATCAATTAAAAAGAAGGGTTCCCGTTATGCCCAACTCTATAGGTGAGGCAAGATCAAAATCAGGGCTGTCTCAAACTAAATTCGCTCAGGCTTTACAGATTTCTCCACGAACCCTCCAAGAGTGGGAACAAGGGCGAAGATCTCCTTCTGGTTCAGCCAGGGCACTGATAAATATAGCAATACGTCACCCAGAAATTATCAAAGAAAGCTACGAGGAACTGCTTCAAAGGCAAAACCGCTCTTCAGCTCTCCTTGAGAGTATGACGACCCACCTTATTTCTGGGAACGAGATCGAGTTTTCTGACCTTATTTTAGACTGGTATAGGGAAGAGCATACATGCTCCTTAGTTCCCAAACCACAAGACCAAGACCCAATACGCTTAGCCGTTAAAGCCAGTATTATTGAACACCTATGCGAAGTACTTAATTCTCCCCCTCACAACGGAAACCAGGCACCGGCCAATTGGTGTCAAAATGTTTCAGGGCTAGAAGAACCACTGTACTTGCAAAGCGAAAGGCTGCTTGAAGATGAAGATCTTTGCCAGGCATTTGAAAAACGTAACCTTTATGCAGTCCGTAATTTCATGTTTTTTATTTAACTTTTGTAAAGGAACTATAAAATGACAAAAAAGTATTACAACCTAATCCAATCGACCCCATTATAAAAACAAACGAAAATCCAACAATATCATATTCTTTACACGGCAAACGTCGGAAGGCGCCTACGGCTTTTCCAACCTACGGTTCTATCTAAAAATCTTGGGATTATAACCGTCGCGCGAAAACAATAAGCACCTTTTCCAAATCAACAAAGCGCTTATCTTCAAATAAAATAAAATTAATCTTAAATTTAGCTATTTAAGCTCAACGCGATGATAATCCTTAGTACACGCGGGAAAATTGCCTTGTTGTAAATGATTAATAAGAGGTTGGTTTTTTTCTAGAGCGCGTTCGTTATAAAGGAATATAAAATTATTATCGCGATCAGCCGCTACACAGGTGGATGAGGAAGTCCATTCAATCACATCGTCTGCTTGGCTGTTTTGGGCGGTGGCGGCACGGTGAAAACGTTCGTCATCGGTATTAAAATAAGGCGGTTGAATAATTGAATATTTATGTGAACGCCAGTTGGGGTGGTTATACGCAAATGCATTTTCGACGGCCCAATCGTGATTAAATTGAGCTTGGATAGACGCCATTTTCACCCAAGAGTCCCAGCCGTTGGGCACAAAGGGCTGGGGTAATTCTGCCTTTCTCAGCGGTTCTAAAAATTTACTGGTGACAACCGAGTCGGGGGCATTAATACCGCGAATGGATAACATGGTTAATTCTTGCTGCGGTATTTCGATAACAGTTTGTTCACCAGTATCATCCATTGTCAGAATAAATGCGTCGTTAATATCCATCACTACAATATAATTTGGCAGGAGTAACTCGCCTGTTTTTTTAAGTCGTTTGGCGAGTAGGTGTGGCATTTTTTCTGCGGTTTCTGCCGCTGACCGAAAAGAAACGGCGTCCAGGCAAAGCCCGCCTCGCTTGGCATATCCGGCGGCCTCCCGTTGACGTTGTAATTCTGGTGTTGAGTTTTCTCCAAAGGTGCCGTTTGCAAAGGTTCCTATCAGCAGTTTTGAGTAGATTTTATTGGTTTGACTCAGTGCGACCCAGGTACCGCCGTGCTTATCCAACCCTCCTACTATTTGCGCGTCAATTAACGTTTGGCGGTTATCATGCACGGAAAAGAGCGGTTCGAGTGCGGATATCTGCTTCCAATGGTGACAGAAGGATTCTATTTTATTTATATCGCCGCTTATTGCTTGGGCCGCTCTTGCACCGGATAAGCGCCGAATATTTTCATCCCTGGTTTCCATAACGCGCAACGGATAGGGGTCGGTTCGATCATGATAAATAATCGCTAAGCACATAAATAATTCTTTCCCTTGGCACGTTAATAATGTGTTTGTATATTGTCTTTTTGCATAAAATGGCAAACCAGTCTAGAGGCAAATTTGGCACTGGCAACAATCGCGCTGGAACCAATTCTTTCGCCTAAGGTCATGGCGCCAATTGCGTATAAAAAACCCGTCTTAATACCATTGCCGGTAATCACTTCAGAGCTATCGTATTCCACCTGAATGCCACCAGCAGGGTGTGGGCTGATTAATTCGCGTTTTAATAAGTTTTTGTATAAGCGAGACGCGGTTGCGCAATCACGATTTTGCCCAGTGGCATCGACCAGATAAGTGTAGTGATCGGTTCTTATTGCACCGTTTGGCAATTGACTATGAAGTACAAATTGCTGGTTTTCAAAATCAGCTTCCACCTGCGATAAACCACCGACAACGTTTATCTGCCCACTGCCTAAAAGCCGCTTTAATCTAAGTGCCGAATCGCGGGGAATGGCTGCGACATGGGTTGTAAAAGGGCGATAAAATTCCCGGTCAAAACGTCTTTTATCTTTATCACTGAAATGAGGGTACAAGCGTGCCAATGCACTGTAACTATCGCGCAGGGAAAAATGTAAATCGTTCCACCAATTGGGTGTTTGGGTAGCATAATCCAGGTCTTGTTCAAGAGTATGTTGTGCGGCTTCAGTCATCCAATTTGTTGCACTTGAGAAAAAATTCTTCGGCGAAAAATCGCAGTTGTCCATCTCCGGTTTATCGGCATCCGATGCTTGTTTAAATAACAGAGTCATTCGCTGGTTAAATAGCTCTACCATTTGTTGGTAGCACGCCATTTTGCCTCCATTGTTGGTTAATACAGCAATATCCTGTTTGCTGAGTATGGGGGCTTTGTGCTCTGTGGGGTGGCGTATTGATTTGACCTTGGGTAGCCGCCCAGTGCGCGAATGAAAATAAACCTGTCGCTGTGTGTCGCGGTCAGTCCTCTGTGTATCAAAGAGCGTATAGGCAACATCAATTGCGCTTGTGGAAGCACCCATCACGGCGACTTTTCCATCTTCAGGAATAGCGGTTTGCAGTTTGTCCGATGGCCAAGGGTGAAAATAACCACCCACTCCCCGACGTTGTAAATCCTTACCCAGGGTAAGGCACTCCGGGTATGCAGCGCTTTGCCAATGCCCGGTAGTGAGCACTACTTGGTCGGCATTAATTGGCGGGCTATCGTTAAAAATAATTGAGGCATGTTTACCCGACCAAATTAAATCCACGACTTCGTGGCAGATCAGGTCTACTTTAATACCCATGTGGTTCGCGGACTTTAATGCATCAGCAAAACGCTCAGACAAATACTCACCAACGACTTTCCTAGGTGGAAAGCTGCGGTAAGACAGGTCAATATCGCCGTATTGTTGCTTAAGATGGTCTGCATTTTCTTGCATCCAATTAACAAAGTCCATGTCATCCTCAGGCGAAATGGAGGCGCTGCACGCTTCCATATTGACTAAATGACAATCTTGAACCGCTTGCCCATAAGGTAACCCAGGGCCAAAGTGGCCTGACTTTTCAATAATATAGATTTTCACCTTATCCGGTGAAACCCTATGTTGTTGGGTAAGTGGTGGTTGGGCAAGTGACTGTTCGGCAAGTGCTTTAATATGCTGCCAAAACAAGGTGGTACCAGTTAAACCACATCCTATATACGCATAGCAAGTCATAGTGTTTACCTTTCAGAATGGATAAAAAAGCGGCCTTCAAGCCAGGTGCTACAGCAGTTTTTAAAAAGTGTATTGTCGCGTAGCAAATCAATATAGGGTTTGACATCGTGGCCACATTTACCGGCCAAGAAAGGGTCAAGTGCTTGCCCGTTATGATCGTATTGCACTATGCCCGGTAAGGCATAGTTAAATTGCAAACAGTGGTCGCCAATAAGTATGGCGTTGTGGTTGTATTGGATTTGTTCAAACTGCCCTTTGGCTAATTTGCTCAATGTATCGGTAGAAAACCCAGTGGCAGACTGATCACGCTGCACACAACTTAAATAGCCAAGCTGCGGGTGCCCACTGACAATGGCATCTAATGGCGAACGCGCAACCAGTTTTGGGCAACTGGGCTGCAAATCTATATCCACATTTGGCGCAATTAGGATAAGTAAAAGGTGCGAACAGGCGTAGTCGATAAAACTAGACAAAAATCCATGCTGCACCATAAGTTTTTTTAGGTAGGCAATTTGTTGAAAAATAATACAAGCGCCGTAACTAAAGCCGTAAAGCAGTGTGCCGGAAAAGCGCTGTATAATATCGGCCTCCGAGCGCGGCTGTTGCTGCTGGTCAAGTAGCATTGGCAGGTACAGTTGCCGGGTACTCTCCTGTAGGTAGGGGTGGCAAAATGTATTGTCTTCTGCAAATGCATATTCCGTCAGTTTACGTTCTGCCTCATTGAGTGCCGGAAAGACTGCGGATATCACAGGCGGTAAGTTGCTATAGGGTAAAATCGCTCTGAGGTTTTTTGAGCAAATACGCAAATATGTGGGTGCAAATTGAAAGTAATCAATTGGCTTGTTTTGGTATTGGCCGTTAGGATGTTGGCCCGTTTGCACCCCCCAGGAAGCGGGGTAACATATAATTCTTGGAAAGCGGTTGGCGAGTGAACGGGATGTTAGCTGGTGCCACGGTTGCAACTGTTCTTCACCCTCAGGTATTTCGGCAAATTGAATGGCTAGCTTACCTAGGCAATGATGATGATCCGCAAATTGATTTTGCCAAGGGAATACCTGCCCCTCACCTTCGGCAAATAAGCTGTTGCTTGGGTGGCTTTCCCGCAGCGCTTTTTTAATTAAAATATCCCGCTCTTTATTAATGCGCGCTTGACTGGAAAAGCGACGGCTATATTCAGTGCGGAATAATTCATCCCTATGAGTGCGTTGCTCTGCCGTGTACAAGTGCCCATTTTCTCTCTCGGCCTGTAGCCACTGCCACAACGAAACACCCGCGTCGCCAGACACTTGCTGACGGCAAGCCAGTGTTTGTAGGCGATAGTGGCCGGGCTTAGGCTGTTTGATCATGGTATATCGTATCTATCGCTTGCATACACTGGTTGGCAAACTGCAATGCCAGAAAATTGTTGCGATTATCCTGTGGGGTGAGGTCATAAGCGGCCTGTAAATAATCACTCAGTATTGAGAGGCTATTGTGGGCCTTGGTTACTTCAGCTAATACTGTTTTAGAGTCGCTATGTTGACGAATAAAATGCCAGCTTCTAGCTAGGTAACATGCTTGTTCAACAGTGGGCTTTAACTGATGCTCATGGTGGTGTTGAGCCCAATAAGCGGTGATGTCGCGCAACCGATAAGCGGACTGTTGCTGAAAGGCTCCGCTGATATTTATTACTATCGCACTGTTAGTGCTATTTTGTTGAGTATCTCTGTCTGTAATTTGCGCTGCATAACCTGTATAGATAGCCTCTATATCCCGGTTGCTCAACGTATCAATTGACAGGGCTTGGAAGGATTGCATAAAGCGAGCTGGGTTATTTTGTGCAAAGTGGATTAGCGCTGCTGCAACAGCACTTGCTCCTGCGGGCTCGGGTATAATTCCAGTATCCTGTAATACCAATTGCTGGGCTATACGCACCTCTGGCCACTCAACCCCTTGAATTTCTCTATCGGGCTGTTTTACTAAGCCTTGCATAAGGTCAAATGCATAAGGACTCATATCTTTTTGAAAGAGACCATTAATTGGTTCGGCAGCCGTAAGGGCGTGGCAATTGGTTTGCCGAATACCACGGGTCAGAGATTGTTGAACAGGCATAATACTGCTGTCTGCCGCACCAATTAGGTTTTCATAAGCGATGCCAAGCTGGGGTTGACCAGCCAACCATGCCTTACACGCGGCCCAAGTGGCTCCACCTGAAGTGGGAATATAGACTGCGGCGAGGCTAGGTTGAGTGACGGAATGTTGAGTGACAGAGTGTTGCAGAGTTTCTATTATTCCTGTGGCAAACCCCGCCATACCATCCTTTCGATTAAATAAGCCAAACTCCGAGTTTTGATCTTCCGGGTCGGTTGGAATAAAAATATGATTCGCCCTATCTTTTGCATAGCGCTGCGCCGTTACAGTGATATCGGTAAAATTACCTCCCGTAACCACTTGTATACCACTGCATGTAAATGCATCAAGTTTGGCAGAGCTGCAATCGGCGCTAATAAAAAGAACCATATCAACTTCCGCTATTTGCCAGCGTTTTAACCAATGCGACCATTCGAGAACCGCTCTTGCGTGGCTGCCAGTCGATGCGGCAACCAATGTTTTACCATCCAGCATTAAGGATAAGGCGGCAAAAGTGGAGGCTTTACGGTTGATTAATGCATTGGTATATTGCGGGAGACGATCTTTTATTTGTTGGTAAAAAACAAGGGAACGCTCAATCACCTGTTGGGGGAATTGTTGTTTACCTTTTGCCGCAATCGCACAACTAATACCCGCTATGCTCCGTACTTTTCCAGAGCCGCCAAACGGCATTAAACATTCCATTTGCAGCCAAACGGGGCGCTGCATTATTTGGCTTAAGGTTGGGGATTGAACTATTGATACTGGCGGGATATCCATAATATCACGCATAAAACTTAAAACCGCAGAACTGCGCTCTACTAAGTTCTGATATTCAGCCTTTTGCCAATCCGTAGGGTGCATCGGCAGTTAACAAATATCACGCATTGCGGTGCTGAACTTTTGCCAGTCCGCTTGATAATAGGCAACCATTTTCTCGATCATATATCCCGCTGCACCCCAAATTTCACGCAGGGTATTATTTTTTTCATCTGGGTAATCCAAGTGGGGGGATTCAAAGTTCGCTGCAAATGGAGCTTGACCTTTGCCTCGACACAATAATTTGCGATTACGTCGCTCAAAGGGTGTTTCAAAAAAGTGGCGGGCGGGTATCGAAAATACTTCGTCAACCTCACGCGGGTCAAAGCCGAGTGTTGCAATATCACCCAGGTTCGGCACAACAATAAGAAAGCCCGTAACATCAACGCCTTCTTCTACAAGCCATTGCCCCAACTCTGTTATCACGTGCATATTGTGTAAATTAGGCGCTTTTTTGTCAGCTAATACGCGATTGGGCTTACCCGTAAAAAAGTCATTGTGTGTTTTTCCATCACTGTCGTATGGCGATGTTTCTTCCATAAACTCACGTAGTGCAGCTTGTTCCAAAGTTTCCCCAGGGTTGCTTGCGCCACCAAATAATAAGACCGTACCCGCATGGCTCATCGGTTTTCCATTGTAGCCATTTATTTTAGAGCGAGTACTTAATAGCACCTGCCATTGACCATGCTGATCAGGAAAAATGGGGACAACTACGGCTGCACGTTCTGACGTACCATAATAATTATGGATAACTTCACGCCGTTGTTCAATATGGACTGTTTTCATAAATTATTGTGGGCATTTGGCCCATTTGGGAAAATATTTAAAACAAGGGAAAGTATTAAGGGCACCCCTAAAGATTGCCCAAAAATTATTAAGGGCTAACCTTATCAAATAAGGGAGTTGATTTCACGATATCACAACTTGGGTTTTCTAATAGTGCGCTATGTATGTGCTGCATAATATTTTCTAGGACAGTTGCAATGGGTGCGCAACCATCAACTACTCGAAAACCAAATTCGTCTGCCAATCGTAAGTACTCTATCCGAGCGCGCGAAAGAAGCTTAACATTCTCCTGGTGTGTCCATATTTCATTTCCCCGTTGTTTAATTCTACTCATAGCAGTTTCGACTGGCACATCAATCACAAACCCTAAATCCGGCTTGGGGATACGCTCTAGTAATTGATAAAACATTTTATGTTCTATTCCTCGCCCTCGGCAAAATGCAATATCACAATGAGCATAGCGATCCAATACAACAATATCGTATTTTTCGGATAGAGGTTCGAGTGTTTCTTTGGCGGTACGGTAACGTTCAAAGGCAAATATATAATTTTGACACTTGCTGTCGAAACTGGGGTCAGTATCTAACATCAACTTAAAGTACTTAACAGAGTGGTTGTCATCACTGACTAATTTTGAATATTTCACTGTAATATCAGCGTGGCTACGCCGAACAAAATCGGGCAGGCGCTGCTCCAATAAACTGCCTAGGGTAGTCTTGCCTGAGCCATCAATACCAATTAACGCAATAATCATTTTAGTACCTCCTGTATAGTATTGTGCAGCCGATCTAATGCCTTATGAATTAACGGTTTTTCAATGACCAGCGGAGGCATCAATTTTAATATACGCCCTTCAGGGCCACAGGTTTCAAGTATTAACCGTTGCTTAAATGCTTCGCGCTGGATAGCGCCAGCCAGTTTTTGCGTATTGACTTCCAGCCCATTAATCATACCAACGCCGCGCACTTGCCCATTCAATTCCGGGAAACATCGACTTATGTTTGTCAGCCTGGAAAAAATTATTTGACCTTTATCCACAATATCCTGGCTGAAACGGGGAGTTTGCCAGTAATGCAAAGCAAGCCGCGCAGTAGTGAAAGAGAAACCATTACCACGAAATGTACCTGAGTGTTCGCCAGGCAACCAAGCATCCAACTCGGGTTTAAATAATACTGCGGTCATGGGTAAGCCAAAGCCGCTAAGTGATTTTGATAAGACGACGATATCGGGTTGAATGCCGCTTTCTTCAAAACTAAAAAACCGACCTGTTCTACCAACCCCAACCTGGATATCATCGACGATTAGCAGTACCCCAAATTGCTGACACAATTGTGCAAGTGAGATTAGCCATGAGGTGGGCGCGATATTCACTCCGCCTTCCGCCTGTATTGTTTCAATAATAACTGCGGCGGGGAGTGATTGAGTGTTTTTGGCAGCAGCGAATTGATCAGCCAATAGAGCAAGTGATTCGCTATCGCCAAACTTTGGCAACATAGTGACGTGTTGTGGACGGGGATAGGCCGGGTCATGAAAGAAACGGTTTGAGGTCACGTGTAATGCGCCCAAACTGAGCCCGTGAAATGCACCATTAAAACTGACTAACCCGGTGCGTTGAGTAACTTTTTGCGCTAACTTAAGCGCAGCTTCAACTCCATTAGTTCCGGTCGGCCCGGTAAACTGAATACGATAATTTAATTTTCGCGGTTCTAAAATAATTCGGTAAAAATCTTCCATAAATGCCGTTTTTGATTCCGTTGACAGGTCCAAACTCTGCACAATACCATTGCGCTGTATATACGCAATTACGGCATTTTTCATATCTTGCGGATTGTGTCCATAATTTAATGAACCCGCTCCGCAAAAAAAGTCGATATAACTCAGCCCGTTAACATCAATGATCTCCGCACCCTGCGCGCTCGCAAAAGTTACCGGAAAAGACCGGCAATACGAACGGACATTAGATTCAAGCTGTTCCGGTAATACCGACAAGCTAGTTTCACGAGATGCTATATGTGAGTCCTTTAATACAGCAAGATTGTCGGTCATACACTATCCAATAGTTTGTTATTTTGCGCAGGTAGCGCAAACCATAACGTTACGCACAAAGCCAATGCTGTAATCACCTGTTTCAATCTCCTTCAACTCATTGAGAAGGCTATTTATTTGTTCTGGTTGGTAGACTTGGCTGTCAATATGAACGTCTTGGGTTTCCTTTAGTGACAAGCGGGGTAATGCGCGTTCTGCGTCACTCAAGAGTAATGGTTGAAATACCTCATAGTGCTGCACCTTCATATTTTGTTCTGTCAGTAATGCAACAAGGTTATCGCCAACGAGATGGTTGATCTTTTTATTGTGGCTGACTTTTACCCAACCATCAATAAATTTTTCGAAGGCTTCTGAATGGGGCGTACAAAAAGCGGAGCTAGTAACACAGTCTTGTAAAACGAGTTTACCTCCGTCGGACAATAATGATTTCATGTCGGCAATCATTTGTTCCGGTTGAAGGGAATGCAGCAGCAACCATCGTGCGTGGACTAAATCAAATTTTTGGCCGGTTTCAGTATGCAAATTGGAACTTGCATCAATAAAGGATAGATGCTCCAGTGCAGAGTCTTTAAGTCCATTTGCTAACTCGACTTGCTCCGCCGATTGATCGATACCAATAACCTGACCATTGCCGCCCGTCTGTGTAGCAAACCAAGCAGATAGTTCACCTATGCCGGCACCAATATCCAATACTCGCTTACCTTCCAAATCGATACATTTTTCTATAAATGCCTCAGCGCTTGGGTTGTATAACGTATTAAGAGTTTTCATCCTCTCTAAACCCGCTTCACCGACGGCCAAAAAATAATTATTTGTTTGCATAAACGTCTCCTTAATGAGTAATTCACTGCGCTTTTAGATAGCGTATACGCTTGGCAATTGGCAGTGGTCAAAAGAACGTATGTATTATAGGGCGAGAATATGTGTAATGGGCGCAGACATGGGCTTTATTACGCCAATCGAATCGCTCAACAGTGTCATTCGTAAAGCTATCAAAAAGCGAAAGCTGTTTCCGACGGATGATTCTGCTAAAAAGGTTATTTATTTAGCTATTATGGATGCGTCAAAGAAATGGAGAGCCTGCCCCATGAAATGCTTTGGGTACGATGCTCATTAGGAATTGGAAAGCGGCCTTAAATCATTTTATGATTGAGTTTGACGACCGATTGAGTGATTATATTTAAACAAGGCAGTTACACAGAATTATTTACAGGGTCTGTTATAACTCTTACCTTTCATATCTTTGTTTATATTCTTCTTCAAAACCATTAATCATAGTATCTATAAGCATTGCATCATTAGACAAGTAGATACGCTCATCATCTTCATCACTCAAACCTTCCATTTTACTCACGGTTTCTTCAAGTAACTTTTTTAATCCAAGTATTACAAATCTATGTTCTTTAGCTTCAAGCTCCATTTCTATTTCCCCCTCTGCTATTTTTGCTCTTAATCTCAAACATTCTTTCAGCAGATAATGCTAGCTCTTCAAGCAAGGAAATATACTGTGCTAACGGCATATCAAATAATGGCCTAATTGTATAGTGTGTTGGATTAGCTGAAGGCTTAGGATTAAAATCCATACTCACTCGCAACCCAGGTGGAATTTTAGTTCCTTTAGGAATTTTCCACCAAAACCCTCCAAATCCTGTTTTTTCCCTATCAAAGGTAGATATCCCCCCAGTATCCTTAGAAACATATTCCATTCCATTTTTCTTATATATTTGAATATCAAAACTCTGTTCCAAAGTTCTTGGAGGCATTGTCCGAAGTTTATGTAACTGAGGGCTGTTTTTTGCACCACTTCGGTATAAATTCACGGGAACAACTTTTACATACATTTCAACTATAGTGTGACTCATAGCTCTTCCTCTATTAAGTTATAACGCCTCAAACACCGGGGTGGTGAAGTTGGCGGCTTTTTTGCGCTTTTTGCATTATCGGGTCAGATCTCTTTTCAGTTTGCTGCCACTTGTTAACTGCAGCGCGATGCATAGCTAACGGTAATTACCTGCAATTATACGGTTCTTTTTAGGATTTGGAAAAAGGAATGCAATTCCCAGTTCCCTCCGAAGGCTTGGTGCGCCCTTAGAATAGGATACTTTCGTTGCCTTTACTACTCAACTCGATTGTAAGCGGACTAAGCCGCCTTGATAAGAACCTTACCCAACCTTATTAAGAACCCCCTACTACACATTGCTGAGCTTGCGAAGTAGTGTGTACTTCTCGGTAATAAATTGTACAGTGCTTTCGACGGTTGCAAATGTACTTTCACAATTTCAAAACCGTTTTAGTTCTTTAGCTGTTAATGAGAGTGTAGAAAAATTAAATTTATTTTTACACGCCTAAAATTGATTGATTTTCGGACTCTAAATAGGTTCATTTTTTAACTCTGAGCCTCTAATGACTTCAAATTTCATTTGAAGCCGCTCTGTGTATAATTAATTTTTTCATTTTTAATTTTTCTACAGCCTGAACGCCCGCAGGCGCTTGTTAGGGCGATTTATATAAAGTTATCAATCCTTTATTAATCTCCTCTATCAATAAACTTGGATATACAATGGACAACTCCCATTGCCTCAGCAAGCTTATTACAATCGGCTAATCGATGAACTGTAAATCCTAGATTAGTAAATTGTGTTTCCATGGCATCATCAACAACGGATAAGCTGCTCATCGAACCATGACCAAAAGTAGGCATATATACATTTTTACCTTTTGTTGAACTATTCTCTACAAGACAATTGTTCCATGTGATGTGATGCCAGTCTCGAACTTTAGGCACATCTGAGTCTTGTGCCCCCAGAGATTTAAAGAATACAGAACATATTACACGTGAAACAAAAAAATACGGGGGAGACTAAAAAGAAGATGATGTGCTTTGAATGCAAGACAGAAGTGAGTATTGAACTCGTGCGACCAAAACCGACCCCAATGCAGTTTCGTTTTTATCCTTCGTCTATAGACACTGCTGCCCCGTCATAAAAAGGGCACTTAGACATTAACAATATTGGGGAAGCGATCATTGGTAATAAAACCAAGATTCCAACACGAATGAATTTTGTGTTTGTGCTATATATTAAGAAAGAGAAACTAAATTCAGGAAAACAGATAGCAACAAATTAAAGTTAGCCGCCCGAAAAGTAATATCAAAAATTGATCGATATAAAATATCGATCTTTGACAAAATAACCCGCCAATTATTTATTCCCTAATAAAGAAAGCACCAGCGATTAGAATACCGGACTTGTCCAACAAGACGGATCAATAGCGGTTGCACGCTATTTATCCTTATTCGTTAGGTCTGTCGACAGAAAATATGTATGTTTTAACATTATAATCCAAATAATTTTATAACACTTTCTAAGAAAGACACAACCTTGGGAACTTTTTCGCACAACTGATTCCAGATTTTCTTAATTCGATCCCTATCAAAATCCTTGCTCCTCACTTCCTTGGATAGCTCGTCGTACAAAGACTCTGCTTCGCTATTCCCTGAAACATGAGCCTGAAGTTGTTGTAAAAAATCTTCAATCTCCTTATGTTGAGAGGATTGGACGGTAAGATGGACAGGAGTCTGGTTTTTTGCCCATATTTCTGGTATGTCCAAAAATTTCCCGACAAGTTCTTGCAAATACTGTTTTTCAAATTTAAGAATCTCTAATTGACTCTCGAAATGCTGCTTTTGGAGTTTTAATTGGAGCTCCAGTAATCTAGTTTCGACATTACTGTCAGGCGTATGAACAAGCGAGTTGTTAGTTGAGGGAGAAAGTGACTGCATATATTGCTTGAACTGTCGATTAATTTCATCAATATCAAACCCAGAAGTCTCGTATGTGACAAGTTTAAGTCCGCTTCTCGTCCGTGTGATATCTAATGTGATTTCATTCCCCGTCGCGCGCTCGATGTATTCTGGAAAGAAATCAAGGAATTGTTGACATACAGTGGAAAGTTCTTTGGGCACTTCAATAAAACTATAATGGGCGGTTTCACTGCGAAAATAAGACATCAAATCAAAGATCTCCATGTCACGAATCGCTGGCATATCTTCGAAGGGATTACTCTGAAGGTCTAGGGCCTTAAGCCGTGAAAGAAAAACGAACAAATCTCTCGGAATCGATTGTAGTTCGTTAAACCCAAGTGTCAGATATTCTAGGTGTTCCATCTTTCCAAGCTCAGATGGGATCGCCCTAATTTTATTATTCCAACAGTCAAGGCTGCTAAGAGATTTCAGTTCCCCTACCCACGGTGGCAAAATCGACAGCCTGTTGTAATTCAGACCGAGAACCTTAAGGCTAGGTAGGTCGAGAATGCGTTGATCGAGTGTTTCTAGAGCGTTGTTCGTGAGCGAAAGTTTACGAAGGTGTGTGAGCTGGAACACAGCTTCTGGAATTTTTCTCAGAGCGAGATTTTTTAGATCTAGGCTGGGATCAGAACTCTGTTTGTTCTCCTGAATACGATGTAAAGCTTCTTCTATATTAGACATAGGTTGGTTTTCTCATTGATTTCTACCTATCCAAATTATGCGACCTAACGCCTTAAACACCGGATTGGTGAAGCTGGCGGCTTTTTTGCGTTTTTTTTGCAAAAAAGGTGACAGTTTTACCAAGTCCGGTGATTTTTCTTGTTGAACAAAGCCGCTACGCGGCAAAAACACCCACACTAACCAACACTTTCCTTAGAGTCCTCAATACCGAGTGCCTCTATGTGTGAAAATGGAGCAACGCGACTCACACATAGAGAAGCGTAGTAATGTGGGTCTGCCTGCAATACTTTGATACTTATGATGACCTCCTTCCTCAGACAACCCTGCGGAAGCCTTCTAAACTTAAATTGCCAAAAAAAAGTCCTTGAAGGAGACCATCACATGAGATTTTATACCAAATCACACAAACATTATTGCGGAATCGATTTACACACCAAAATGATGTATATCTGTATTCTTGACTCCGATGCTAACATATTGATTCATAAGAACATACCGACTAACGGCAAGACTTTCCTTAAGCTTATCGAACCCTTTAAAGAGGATATCGTCGTTGGCGTCGAATGTATGTTTTCTTGGTATTGGCTAGCGGATCTTTGTGCAACTGAAGATATCGAGTTCATCTTAGGTCATGCGCTTTATATGCGTTGTATTCACGGAGGGAAGGCTAAAAACGATAAAATAGATTCCGAAAAAATTGCACGTATCATGCGAGGTGGCGATTTCCCCCTTGCTTACGCATACCCTGCTGAACTACGACCAATTCGCGATTTAATGCGAAGACGCAGTCATTTAGTGAGAATTAAAAGTGAAATTCAAGGACACATTTCTATTACCAACTACCAATATAATTTGACCCCTTTTGAAAAGAATATTGTACATAAAGGTAACCGGCAGAGTATTGAGGAACACTTTCAAAACCCTTCCGTTCGTTTAAATGTTGAAACAGATATTGCAGTCATGGATGCACTTCACGATCAAATCCACACCCTAGAAAACTATATCATCAAGCATGCTAAGGGCTACGATGGACGTATGTTGTATCGTTTGAAATCTGTTCCGGGTATTGGCGATATCCTAGCATTGACGATCATGTACGAGGTGTTATCCGTTGATCGCTTCCCAACGGTACAAAAGTTTTGTTCCTACTCTCGTCTCGTCAAGTGCGCAAATGAATCTGCGGGGAAAAAATCGGGAACTTCTGGCTCTAAAATAGGAAATGCACATTTGAAATGGGCCTTCTCTGAAGCGGGAATACTCTTTTTACGCGGAAACGATCAAGCACAAAAATATGTAGCAAAATTGACGAAGAAGTTTGGCAAGGGAAAAGCGTTATCCATCTTGGCTCATAAATTGGGTCGAGCAGTCTATTTTATGATGAAGAGAGACGATGTATTCGATATGAAATATTTCTTCCGAACAAATTAGCGAGTTTGAAGAGTATGCTTAAGCTAGCAGGTATAACTGGTGGTGATACGCATAAAGATCGAAAGCAATGTTATCTGATTAGGTTTTAAACCTTATTCATTGCATGATGAAAAATTGCTAACCTCCTCGCTTTGATTAGATAGAGCATACTCTTCACCCTATTTTGATGTGTGGCTGCCCCTTGCCTGAGTGAGCTATAACTGGACGCACGATGCGAGCCCGATTTTTTGAAGCGCCAGAACCAAGGGTAACCGATAAATTTCTAGTAGCACCTTGGCGCGGCCAAGGTATCCGCGCTTTTTCAACCAATAAAATCGTTGAGGAAATACGGGGACAGACTCTCAATAGGTGTTTGGTACAGTCATCAAGCCCAAAACATGAAATTATCGCTAGTGGAGATACATCGGAATAGATCTTTATAAGGATTGGGGCTATAAAACCCCGGTTTTGGTGAGCTATTGTTCTTTGACTAACCCGGTCATATAGGTGTTATTTCTTTTTAAGGTCTACACTGCACTCAATAGACGGCTGAATATATATAATATTTCGAACAAACAGCCATTGATGTGAGGCTTCCTCGCAAACGGTGTAATTATGTTTCTTCAAATACTTATCAACAGTAAAATGCGCAATATGAGGAATCACAAACAAAAACACCACTCCAGATATTGCTAACCTTGAAAATATAATATTTTGTTTACTCGTTATGGGTTTTCCACCCCAAAACTCTACGATGGCAACAAAACCGAGAGACAACAAGCTAACTCCTACACCAAGCATGTAGTACGAGCCTTTATCAAAAAAAATTATTGGCGCTGATATGTTCTGGAGAAGAAAAATAACCCTATAAAAGAACCATACAGAAGCAGATGTCCCACATAACAAAGTTAAAGGGGGGGTGATTGCTCGATTAAGTAATGAAGGGGGATCTCGTGTTTCCATTTTTATTTGGCTCTTGGAAAAGGAGATAGGTATTCACGTAGAGTCTTCCTAACCCAAGTGACTGCAATTGCTCGCGCCGATTCCAATGCATAATCGATGACCTCGTCAACTGCTTTCCCGGTAGCGTTCAATGCCTGTCTTTTTTTCTGAGCTATATAACTCTCTGCATTGTCACCCAACTCATCCAGGCCAACGATGACTCGATTGGTAATTCCCAAACGGTTATCTGCGTATTCAAGAAGCATAGACACTCCCACGCCAACAGCCACTACCGCTATAATTGGTCCGATAGCAAATGTTAATGCGCCGAATGCGGTAGCGGCTAAAATTGAGGCACCAGTTGCAATACCTACTTTTACGACATCGGTTGCCAATGTCCCTATTAATTGGCTTAGCGTAGCTTGGTCAGTTAAAAAGTAATCAGCAACTCTGTATGCAGAAAGGAGAATGACAGTGAGAATTCCACCTTGCTTGGCTGCCGCTACTGCTCCAGACTTTCCCAGCCCCATTGAAATCACTTTAGGGTTCTTAATCCCGTACTTGGTGCCAGTGAGTACAGTTCTTAACCCTGCGTGACCTTTTAGAATGATATGAGGTTTGCCACCATAACTCTTAATGTATGCCCTCGCACCTATTCCCCCCAAGTCACCAATCAGTTTAGCCATGGTCACAGCATCATCAGCGGAAGCATAGTAGTTCGCGCCCACCCCCACCTTTCCTTTAATTTTCTGCCAAGCGGCTTGAACGCTCGCCTTTTTTCCCTTGGGTGAAGATTTGATAATGGTATCCATTTCATCAAATGAAACTACATAGACTTCATGAGTATTCATCTGTATTTTTTGCTGTAGCTCTTTCTTTTCCTTCTCTGTAAGCATTTTGCTTTACTCCATTGGTTGAAATGGTGATGAGAAATAACGAGGCTGTAGAAAAATTAATGCAAGAGAAGATACTACCATGAAAGAAACGATAAAATTTATAATCGTTTTTAAATCAGCCACCTCTTCCTGATTTACAGGATTATAAATTTTCATTGACCATTTAACAATAAAATCGGAGTAAGAAAAACTCAAATAATAATGATAATTCCCCAAAATGAAAGCTAATGTAATAGTTCCGCATATCATCCAGATAATAACGAGGTATTTTTGTTTCAACATGAGTTCTACCATACCTTCACTTTTCCATAGCACTCTAAACCAGTCTCAGGAACTTTCACCGTTTTCGTGCCTTTTAATAAGAAGCGTACTACTTGATAATCAGCCAAATCATTGATATTGTTTAATTCAAAACTACAATCAATCATAAAAACTCCATTCTTATTAAAAACTAACGAAGCTGTAGAAAAATTAAATTTATTTTTACACGCCTAAAATTGATTGATTTTCGGACTCTAAATAGGTTCATTTTTTAACTCTGAGCCTCTAATGACTTCAAATTTCATTTGAAGTCGCTCTGTGTATAATTAATTTTTTCATTTTTAATTTTTCTACAGCCTGAACGCCAAGCTAAGCGGCAAATATGCAGTGGCGAAGCCACGGAGTATTTGTCCTTGCTTAGGCGCCTTGTTATGCGCTCATTGGTAAATGGAACCTCTTGGCCCAACATCCAGTATCCAAACCAAAAGTTTTTCATCTTCAATTTCATACACTATTCTATAGTTGCCAACCCTAGTACGATACGCGTTTTCATGGCCAACAAGTTTTTTAGTATCATGCCCACGAGGTGTATTTCTTAAATAATTAATTTTTTGGTCGATCCTAAACTAAACATCTCCTGGTAGTTTTTATAAGCTTTTGTTGCTTTTTTGCTAAATTCAACCTCGTACGCCACGTTTCTTCACTTCTTTTTCTTTGACTCCCTTTCCAAATTCCCAGTCAGACATTTCGTCTTTTGAGTCCTTCTGCTCCTGTTTTTGCTTCTTGATTTCTCGCAGGTCTTTGAAATCTTCTACTGGTTCATTTTTCATCTTTTTCTCCTGACTTATAGAATTCTTCAACAGTTTCGTTATCAATCCGATCCTCTTCCTCTTCTACTTTTCTTAGAAAGAAACCATACGCTTCTTTTGTGATCACAACCCCCGAAAGTTCACCTTTTTCATCAAATATACCAATATCTTCCTCAAGTGGGTGTTGTTCATCCAACAGGCTTTGCAGCCTCTTTCCGACATCATTTTTATCAACTTTTCTCCTATATTTGGGTTTCCCAATAAACTTCATTTGACGCAGTCATGGTAGAACGCCCAGTTACCCAGACGCCCCCATACAGATCCGGACGTGCGGAATTACCGCATCCGGCTCTTCAATAATACATTGCCCGTGTAAAACACAGACCCTCAATACCAATCTACAGGTATACTTCGTTTACGTACCCTCATTGGTTCAATCTGAAAATATCTTAACATTTCTTTCAGCCCATGCCAGTTAAAACTTCTCCGCTGACTTCGCCTGTTTAACCACTTGTAAAGCGTATGCATGATGATCATTTATTCGCATTATACTCAAGCTGTTATCTGGCAAAGCAAAGTAGTTTCGAAGGCCGTCCATTTTACGTTTTAACATCGGCATAAAATGATCTAGTCGCTTGTGACGATTTTCTTTTATCCAATCATAAAACATTTTAAGGGTCGTTTTGTGTTTCTTGCGGGATGTTTTCCTTCGCAGGCGAGGTTCGCCCTTGAAGTCTATATCCCAATAGAACATAAACCCTAGAAATTCCACATGTCGAATTTGGCTTGGGTGAAATCGGCTGAAGCGTTTCAACGAGGTCTTTTCTGGCGCTACATCCAGGTTGAATTGCTTTAACCTCGATGGCAGCTCCTTTGCCATGTGAACGGCTTTCCCGCTCTCAGAACTACTATGAGCTGATCCGACTTCCAAAGCGCTTTCGTTTGCTTCGTGTTTTACTTAGCTTCCCTACCCAGTTCCTTTGGGAGCTTCTTTGGATCTCGGCTTTGGCTTCCTGCGTCGCTCTACCTCCTGCGTCCTGCAGTCGTCACAAGTTCCTGTTGCATCTCTTTATACATGCCACGGTTTGATAACTCCGCTAGCTCTCCACAATCTTGCCTTGACGATTGCTTTGCTTGGACTTCGACGGCGTTACAAGCCTCGTCAATTAGAATTCGCTATTTTCGGAGCGATAACAACACTTCAGGAGTACGGCACTCCCTATGGCCTATATAATTCTCTGTCTACGCTTCACGTTGGTTGTTCGATTATTTGTAAAAAAAATCATTCCGTTTTTTTTACTGGAAAGTATTCGCAATCCACAATCTCCGCGCAACGCGCAAGACTCGATACGGGTGGTTGGCTAGACCTTCCCCGACAGGGTTTCTCACCCGGCAAGATGCAACAAGCTTTCTTGTCGCACTAACGCTTGTAGCATAGGAAATAGGTATGGAGCGTAGCGTTGTGATAAAATTTGCGCAGCAAATTCACAACGCGAAGTGCAGTACCTATTTTCCTATGGCTGCATTTGTTGACTATTTTCACAAATCAAGATTTCTAGTTAAAACCTCTGCGGATGTAATAATTCGTGTTGTTCGATAAAGATCAGGGTGTTTTTCGTTGTCAGCGTATCCCACTGGTTCTCCAGCACCTGTGTTTACGAACCATGAATTTTCCGATTTACGATCACCTAGTAATTTTTTAAACTTAGCCGGTTTAATACCTAGCGCTTCAGCTGCCGTATTGTAGGTACAGCGAGTCTTAACTTTGTTAACGTAGTCTCTTATCGAGGTGATTTTATTTTGAATCATAGAATCATCTTCTGAAGAATCGAGACCGACGCTTCTAGCAACATCAAACCATTTTTCTGGATCTTTACTCATACTGCGTTCTTTACCTATTAGTGAAGTAATTTTATCTGTTTTGGTATCACCATTACCAAAACAGATATTGAATTTCGAATCTATCATAGCGTCCTTGGAAACTCCGAAGGACTCTCTATTAGAGTTAACGTCGTAATCAGTCGCGCGTTTTTTGCGTCGGCTGGATTACTTTATTAGATTCCTGTTTATCTTCTAAAATTAGGCGAGACCAATTTGTTCGACCTTTCTCTTTTTTTAGCTCATTTAAACTTTTAGGTTTTTCGATCTTGTTCTTCATTCCTTTTCTCTCTTTTTAGGAAAATCAAATTCTTTCATTTCGTTATCAGTAAGATTGGGCAGATCTGGATCAGACATAGTCTGCTCATTAATTTGCTTTTCTGTAGTTTCGTTGAACTTCTTTATATCGGTTTTACTTTTCATTTTTCGAAGCTCTTCAATAGTATACTGCTTGAAATCTTCACTCATTCTATTTTCCTCAAATTGAAAGTTCTCAGTTCATACTCCTTTTTGTCTCTTTTATTTGCTTTACAAACAGAAATTATGCGAGCAACATCTTGACCATCTCTGTTAACTCTTTCCGTGTAAACGACAAAAAGAATACCGAAATTAACCTTACCAATTATTTGATAACGAGTTTCCCCATAATCCTTTCGGTTATCTACTCTTTCTTGACGCATTGGATCATCCCAGACTAAAGCCGCGTCGATAAAGTCAATATTCCGCTCCTGTAAGTTTTTTAACCTTTTTTCAGGGTTCCAATCAAATAGCATGTGCTTATTTTTCTCCTTATTAGAATGCTAACGAGGCTGTAGGAAAATTAAGTAATTTCTCATAATCATTCCCCCATCCTCAAAATTTGGTTTTCCGATCATTATATACCCACTTCTCACCAACCAGTACAAACAAACCCAAAATGACTGTATTTTATTCGCACCGACTACAATGCAAGCAATGAGAGCGGCCTGGGCCTCAGCTTCACCCTAAGCTGCATACTTCCACAGCTTCTCAACATTGTGTACCATGCAGAATAATTGCCATTGCGCTGTGACTTTATCCTCGCCACGAAGACTTAATTTATTTAATCCCTTATTGCTGCATATATTTCCGAAGACAGGTTCAATTGTATGCATGCGACGACTATACATTTGTTTGCCGTCTTCACTATCGATTACCTTTTTCATTTTATCTAGCTGGGTAACCTTTCTATTGCTTTCTATTAATACCGATATTTGTCGGCCTTGCATTTTAACTTCTTTTTTCATGCACTGCTTTTGTATCGGGCAGTCTCGACAGTCTTTTCAATATCCTCGAAAACGCATATGTGGGCCGCTCGAAGTTTGAAAACAATCACCAAGATAAATCATCTGTTTTCCATTGGGACAAACCGATTCCTTATTTTCAAAATCCACAGAGAAACGATCTATAGTAAATATCTTTCGTGTTTTCTTATTGTCGATTCTGATTTTTTGGCGTTTTTCTTTATGCTTTTTAAATGTATCTGAGTCAGCGTAGATTGGATCTCTTAATCTAAACTGATTATCTGGAATCACGGATGATATTTTTTCCTCTTGCAGATAGCGGAGGTTTTCTTCACTACAATATCCTGTATCTGCCGTCAGCACACAACCATTCGCAAAGATACCTTTATCATATTGTTTTTTAATACTTTCGACCATAGGCTTTAGTGTTACTTGCTCTTGCCCAACACCAAATGCTTTTGTATCGATTATTATTTGATTCTTTTCATCTGCAACAGTAACACAGGTCATGCCCTGTATTGTCCCTTTGCTTGTGGTCATTTTACATGATTCATTATCCGTTATATTACTTTGTACCTCTTTCTTACTTTTTGAGTTCCCTAGACGTTTTTCGTTATCCTTCAAAAACTTATCGATCTTATTCGCGTTTTTCAGCAAGGTATCAACTGTTTGCATATCCTTTTGATGGTGACTACTTTTTTCATTTTTACTTGAATCTGAGCCCACATGCTTGTTGACAATGCGTTCTGCACGCTCCCGCATCTTCTTCGACTTCTTTTCCAATTCAGAATGCTTGCCGCTCCACTCTTTCGATGCGTCGGTCGGTAGTTTACAACCGTCAATAGCAAAATGTTCCTTTCCGATCAAGCCGCTTTCATCACAGATCAACAGAATTCGGTGAAAGAGTGATTTTATCGCCTCACAATTACTACTAACAAAATTAGCTATTGTCGTAAAGTGCGGTTTAGTTCCAACCGCGAGAGCCATAAATTTTAAATCTGTCTCACAAAGTCCTGCTATAACTCGACTTGATGTAATTCCTCTGTAATAGGCACAGATAATTATTCTTAATAGCAACTCAGGTGGATAAGCCTTTCGCCCCACCTGCTTATTTCTATATTGAGGTAAGAAGTCGTCAAGGATATTCTCGGTATTGAGAAGTGAATACAGATAGAAATCAAAATTATCCGTACCTAGTTGATCCAGATAATTAATATCCAGAAAAACTGTTTGATTCATATTTGTATTGATGAAGTTAGCCATTTTAAGCCCATAAACTGCTGATAGCACATTTTACTATGGATAGGCCATTGTGGCTCCAGGAATATCCATTTTTCTACAGCCTGAACGCTTTGCTAAAAGGCAGATTTGGAGTTGATTTTTTTGTGGCATGCTTTTTCGCCACAAAAATGAGCGACGGAAAAGCTGTCCTTTTTGAGCAACTTGTTAGAACCAATTTATTTTAATTCCCAGAACCATATTTCTTTGCTCTGAAAGTAACAAGCAGAATTACACACTGCTACCTTATTCTGGATATCAATTAGGTCTATATGGCCGCCGCCGTAACCGGTAATTTTCCAGAAAAGAACAACGCCTTTTCTACTTCCTACCTTAGATAAAAATTCTGAAGGTTTGAACAACTCAGGACGGCCAAAGACATCCGGTCTCATAAGCTGATCTGCTAAAAGCTTTGCCCCCGTCTCTACTTTCTTTCCTTTATATGGTCCTGCTTTAACGGGGAGGCGGCCAGTAAATGATATACCTGTTTTTAGTAGTGCAAGACTTACCCGCGTAGCGCATGTATTCACATACCCAGAATTCTGCTTTATCAAATCTGCTTGCTTGTATCCTATTTCCGCATATAAATCTTCACCGTCCACATATTTTGTAGAATTTATATTTGATGAATAGTAATTATCGCTCAAGGCTTTGAATGTTGGTTTCATTTTGTTTCCTTACATGGAAGTATGTTTGACATTATGTTATTAATGGTGTTAGAAGCCCTATCGTCCATCATTTCTTTTGAAGCGTTTTTAAAGCCTATGTGAATTTGATCTAAAACTGAATGCGGAAGAGCAATATTGTAGCCACACCATTTTTTACCCTCAGCACTATCAAGAGCACCTATCAGATACATCTCGGCTAGACGTCGTTCACGAACATCGTCGCTTCGGTATGCCTGCCAGAAATCCTTGGCAATTAGGCTTAAATTTTCAATCGCAAGACTCTGCTCGTCTAAACTGGTCATTTTAATACCGCCCCCTCCAGCTTGAGCACATCCAGTTACTCCGATAGTTAGCACTAATAACACGAGCAAAAAAATAATCTTCAAAATAGTCTCCTTTAGTGAATTCTCTTCTAACGCCGCGCTCACCCGCGCCTAAAGTGGAGTGCCTTTTGTGTTACAGTGGAGCGAAGCGGAACACACAAAAGGTGCAGAGCTTTGGGCGTCGGAGTGCAGCGCTTTGTTAACTAATATTGATTACAAAGTTTCATACGAAACAGTGAGAACCTGCTTTCCAAATACCGGGACCGCTTCACCCTTAACATGGTTATATACATCACGAAGATTCAGGATGTCATCCGCATACATAGGAGTTAAGTCATTATCACCATCAGGATCTTTTTCAATCTCGCATTGAAGCCTTGTCATTAGCTCATTCAATGCGTGAGAGATATATCGGACTTCTCTTTCCGATAGCTCCAGCTTGATATTTCTCAAAATAGTGTTTGTCATTTAGCCAACCTTTATCATTGAGCCGTCTTTCTTAATTTGAAGGTATTTTTCACTTTTTACACCCATTTCCTCAAGTAATCCTTTGTATGAGTCCAAAGGCATATTTCTCACTGGCACAAGCATATAGTGTCCTGGCGTGTCATTAACGATTTTCAAACCTTGTGGAACTCCTACTCCTGACTTGATCAACCAGGCGTAACCTGTGAGCCCTTTTTCAATTACCCCTTCTTTAGTCCAAACACTAACGAGGCTGTAGAAAAATTAAATTTATTTTTACACGCCTAAAGTTGATTGATTTTTGGGCTATAAATAGGTTCATTTTTTAAATTTGAGCCTTCTAATTACTTCAAAATTCATTTGAAGCCACTCTCCGCACAATAATTTTTTGCATTTTTAATTTTTCTACAGCCTGAACGCCCAGCTTTGCGAAAACCAAAGCGGCGCGTAGGTTTTCCGCAAGAGCTTCTTGTTAGGCAATTTAGAATCTTAGCCACCTCTGCCACCACTTTTTTTTGGAGATAACACTTACCTCTTTTATGCTATTGAATGAATGCATTGCCTTCATCTTATTCACAGCATCAGTAGAATTCATATGAGTCAATTTACGAGCTTCTTCAATGTATTTATTGCTGAAATATTCTAATCCTATAGGGTGCGATAGTTCAGTTATTGTCTCCTCGTCATAATCTTGAAATTTAACCCAATCACCATCATCTTGAGAAGTGGAAGGTTTTCCGCAAACGCAACAAATCGCTGGCTTCATACTATCTTTCCTCTACCATAACTCCAAGAACGGGAATAACTAGTTTTGGTGCATCATGAGCGACCGTTTTGGCAAACACGTTGTAAAGTATAGATGCCTCATAAGGAACTAAAGCACTAGCTCCATAAACTGGTGCCAGCTCATCAATACTCTTATACACGCCCTGGGTTCCTGAACTTATAGCTCGACCGACTGTCCTGTCCATGAAACGCACTTGCCCCAAAGTATTTCGAAATGCATATATAGCGTGCCCTGCAACCACGTTACCATTTTTCATAACATGAACAGCGATCATAACGACACTACCATCCCTTGGAAGAATTTTAACTATATCGCCTACACCTGAGACTTTTTTAATAGGGCTAGTTTTCGCTCCCAACCTTTTTAAGTACGACATGCCAGTGGCTAAATTAGGAATTCTCCATGGTGAATTGGCAGGCATTTTAAGCGCTTTAGCCAAATCATCGACACTAACAAATAAACGCCCCTTATGTTTTTGGCCCACATGTCTTAATGCCTTTGCAGAAGCGATCCAGAAACAGTTAGGGCCTCCTGTGTCTGCAATAAATCTCGCAACAGACAAACCTTTTGCCGATTTAAGCATACTTGCAGCTTTGCCAACTGGGAAAACAGCTACGAATCGTAGAGCGTCATCTCCCACACCTTTCAGACTACCTTCTTTAACACCATCCCCCAGTCTAAGCAAATCTACAAAGCCCGCACCAAAAGTCATAAACGCTTTAGTAGCAGAGGCTGTAACCATTGATCCGGTGCTATATCCAGAGTCTTCTACCCATTTATCGAGTACCTGCTCGCTTTCATTACGGTTTTTTTCAAACCAATCGGCCACTTCAGTGAAATACCACATAATTTTTCTCCTTGATAAAATAGTAAGCCTAACGTTCCGCTCACTCGCACATACTACTACACTCGTTTTTGTGTAAAGTGGCGAGCAGCGACACACAAAAACGAGTGTAGTAGTATGTGTCGGAGTGCAGCGGCTTGTTGAACAAAGCCGCTTCGCGGCAAAAAAACCACAATCATCAACACTTTCCTTAGATACCTCAATTTTGAGGTTTCATAAACCCATCTAAGGAAAAGCATTATGAACGCCTACCAAAAACGTAAGTTTGCCACAAAACATGCCCAGTTTGAACGACTTCTCGTTCTACAAGGCTACTCAAAATCAACCATCGCAGCCTATACCTTAGGACTCAGAAGACTCTTTGCATGGTGCGGAAGATGCCCCGATAAACATCTTAAAAAATCCGACTTCGAAGCTTACTTTACTCAACTTATTCATTCCCACTCCTGGAGTACCGTCAAGCGTGATCGCAATGGCTTTATGCGCTATTGGGAACTTGTTTTGGAACGAGACTGGGAGTATATCGATATGGTTAAGCCGCCTATCACTAAGCATCTACCCGATATCCTAGGGCCTGATGAGATTAACCGCACCTTTCAATGTGTTCACAAAACCCATTATCAGGTGTATCTCTACACGGTCTATACCCTCGGTATTCGCTTATCCGAAGGCTTGTTTCTACAGGTCGGGGACATCGACGGAAAAGCCAAGCGCGTTCATATTCGTGAGGGGAAAGGCTGTAAAGATCGCTATGTTGTTTTGCCTGATAATACCTATCTCGTGCTAAAACAGTTTTGGTGTACTCATCACCATAAAAAGTGGATTTTCCCAAGCTTACACACGGATTGCGATACCCCTATGGATAAGGGCAGTGCGCAAAAAGCCATGCAGTTGGCTGTGGATGAAGCCAATATTCATAAGCATGTTTCTGTTCATAATCTTCGACATAGTTTTGCGACGCATTGTATTGAGAACGGAATGGATCTCTGTAGCCTGCAGCAACTCTTGGGCCATGAAAGCCCTAAGACGACGGCTATTTACACCCAGCTCACTGAACGGCTCATCAAAAATAATCACCAGATTATTAACGATTTTGTGAATCTCATTGCGATGCCAACTATTCCTGAGCAGCAAGGAGCACATCATCATGAAGATTAAGCAACTTATCCAAAACCATTCTCTAGCATTAACCAATCGCTACGGTAAACAATTGTTACCTGGTCACCGTAAGGCGTTGGATGCGATGCTAGCCTGCCGCTCTCATTGCGGTGAGTTTTATACGCATTGTGATGACTGCCACAGGAATGGATGCTTTCCCTTATCCTGCGGTCACCGTAGTTGTCCTCAATGCCAACATCAATTGTGTGAAGCCTGGTATGAGCGACAACAACATAAACAATTACCCGTGACGTATTTTCTGGTGACTTTTACGCTTCCCATTCAATTACGTGAAACAGCATGGCAACACCAAAGCATACTGTATGACATCCTGTTCCGAGCGAGTATTGAAACACTGCAAACGGTAGGCAAAAATAATTTTGGTTTATCTTTTGGAATGACGGCCGTTTTGCACACTCATAAACGGAACAAGGGCTACCATCCACATATACATATTGTGTTGCCTGGCGGTGGTTTGACGATCAAAGATTCGGGTAAGGTCTGGAAAACGCTTCCACAGAATTTTATTCTGAATGAGTTTTCTTTGGCGAGGGTATTTCGGGGCATTTTTCTACGCATGATCTTTGAGCAATCGTTTGAGCTTCCTTTAGGGCTTCCCAAGCAATGGGTTTCAAAGGTTATTAATGTTGGCCCCGGCGATAAGGCCCTTAAATATCTTTCACGATATTTGTATCGTGGGGTGATTAGTGAGAATGATATTCTCACTAATAGCAAAGGCCGGGTCACCTTTCGTTATAAAGAAAGTAAGACTCGAAAGCTGGTCACTACAACCCTGCCTGCTGTTGATTTTCTCTGGACGTTACTTAAGCATGTTTTGCCGAGAGGTTTACGGCGTGTCCGAGACTATGGATTTCTTCACGGTAATGCGAAGAAGACGCTTCAAAGAATACAGAAAATATTACACGTCAAACCAAAAAAAACGAGTAAACCTGAAAAGAAGATGGTGTGCTTTGAATGCAAGGCAGAAGTGAGTATTGAGTTCGTTCTACCAAAACCGATCCCAATGCAGTTTCGTTTTTACCCTTCGTCGCTGACTATTGCCGCTCCATCATAAAAAAGTACGCTAGCCATTAACAAAATTTGGGGGAAAGCGATCATTGGTCATAAAACCAAGATTCCAACATGAGCGAATTTTGTGTTTGTGCTATATATTAAGAAAGAGAAACCACATTCAGGAAAGCAGCTAGCAATAAATTAACGTTAGTCGACCGAAAAGTAATATCAAAAATTGATCGATATAAAATATCGATCTTTGACAAAACAACCCGCCAATTATTTATTTCCTAATAAAGAAAGCACCAGCGATTAGAATACAGGGCTTGTCCAACAAGACGGATCAATAGCGGTTGCACGCTATTTATCCTTATTCGTTAGGCATTTTAACCTTATTTAGATTTGTCATATTTCTCGTTTAGAGCTTCTTCTACTTCCTTCTCGGTCATCTTACAGAAGGCACCTTTTGTTGCAGTTGCCACTATAATTAAAACTGAAGTCACGAGACCAACGGCAATTGGCTCTTCTAGCCCTAATTCTTTTGTTACCCATACCGATAAAGCCGTTATAGAAGCACTTATGGATACATCTGAATTTTTGTATATTTTCTCTTGCTTATCATCGTTACAAATGCACTCACGGATTTCTTTACAAAAATGAATTGTAAACTGCTTTATATGGCTCCCTAATTTAAAGTATAGATACTGCCCATAAGATTCAGAGCATACATTTGCTAGATCACACTCTTTACGATACTCATCAGGGGATAATATAAACAAGATATCTTCGTAATCAATCGTATCAAGTGCACCATCACCAAAACGGAGTATCGTTTCTTTTTTCAGTCGGCCTGTATATGATCTCTCTTCTTCGCTGCTAAGTGCCAAATTAGAAAAATCATTAACAATTGCTATGAATTCATTGCTATTCCCATAAGTTCCTAGTGGGTGACTCTTATTTCTATGCATACAATCGAATTCCTATGAGTAGTGCCTAACGCCCGGCACAACTGAAAGCGGTGCGTAGCGGTTTTTGTGTTAATGTTTGAGCGTTAGCGAGTAACACAAAAATCGCGAAGTACCGATTTTCAGTTTGCTGCCACTTGTTAACTGCAGCGCGGTGCATAGCTAACGGTAATTACCTGCAATTATACGGTTCTTTTTAGGATTTGGAAAAAGGAATGCAATTCCCAATTCCCTCCGAAGGCTTGGTGCGCCCTTAGAATAGGACACTTCCGTTGCCTTTACTACTCAACTCGATTGTAAGCGGACTAAGCCGCCTTGATAAGAACCTTACCCAACCTTATTAAGAACCCCCTACTACACATTGCTGAGCTTGCGAAGTAGTGTGTATTTCTCGGTAACAAATTGTACAGTGCTTTCAACGGTTGCAAATGTACTTTCACAATTTCAAAACCGTTTTAGTTCTTTAGCTGTTAACAGTAGTATAAACGACAGTTTGTCCAATAATATACTCTATCAGACAACTCAGGATTGAGATAAAAAGGTATATTTTTCAATAAATTAAACTCCTTTTATTTAGATTTAGCCATTATCTAGGCTGTCCACTTTGCTGTTTTATTATCCCAAATACGCCTCAAATGTCCATTAATAATACGGGTGTCCGTTATGTCGTTAAATTTATCAAAACTGGACATCCCATTTTTCATTACTTTTCATAGAGTTACCTGTATTTTCTGAGTTTTCTGCATATTTATCTTTACCATTTTGTCCATATAGAATATAAATACTGTACATATATGGCCCTTCCCCTATTCAAGTGGTTCAGTCTTTTGGATATAAATCCAACCCGCCAAAGTTAAACAGTATTGCAAGCTTAAACAATTTACCTCCTTCAATAGTTGGGCGTGGACAGTTTCTAGACAGTGTTTTTTATGCCATTTTGTTTTTTTTCTTAGTTGTTTTGAATGCTTATACTGTTGAAGATAAAAACGGTGAGGGGTTTCCGTTTGAGATGGAAGATGTGGCCCTTGCTCTTATTCCAGAAGAATGAGTTTGTATAATAAGGTTGTTTACGCCAGTCTTTGGCAAGGCATCATCAATACCCATACCTCCGGTAGTTTCACCCTTTTTTTACGCCCTCTTTTTACACCCTCATAGAGGATACTCTTTTAATCATTCCCTATTGTTAATGATAGGGAATTAACCCAGGGTGATTCATAATTTGCTTGCTAGAGATAGACCTCTTTTGCAGAGCGATAGGTGTACCCTCTAAATTTATGGATACACACCAATCTACTTCTTTTCTCAGGTCTGTTGGGGGAGGCAGGTCTTGGAAATACATGGTCAAATCTAAATTTGGCAGCAGTTGGTTTAGGACAAATTGCGCTCTGGCTTTGACATTGGAATTGCCAATTCTATTTCTCACTCCCCATTTCACAATGTATTGATCGCAGGTATCTTCTTCCCCTGGGGCCGAGGTAAAAGCTATATCTCTATCAATTCCAAATAAATAATTCATCATTGCTTCTTCAAACAATGTCGCCGTATCTTCAAAACGGGAGGAATAAGCATAGTCGTCTGCTGCACCGTCGGTTTCAAAGGTTTCGCCCACCTGAGTTGCACTTATGGCTCTTATATCGTTCGAAGCGGGTTCTCCGCGAAACATAACCGCACCTAAAGCGTACATAGTGCTGGATTCAAGCGGTGTTTCTCGCGTTAATATATTGGAAGGTTGAAGGTGAGCTACATTTCCACTCGCTTGCCTTACCGTATTTTGCCTGTCGATCAATTCATAGCTGGATGGGGGAATAAAATCATTTGCATGAGCCAGTTCGTGCAGCAGTAAGCTTGCGATAATGGGAATAATATCGTCTAAAGCGCGCTCGCTATTATCTCTTAGAGAACCGACAGAAGAGACCCAGTCACCGTCATTCACGTACCGCCATGGAGAGCGAAACGCGAGGGGGTCGGCAAAGCCCGCTCGGAAATCTTCTTTTTTATTAATGGTGTCTTTTTCAGCATTTGTTAGCCAAATAAAATCAGGGTCCAAATAAATTGCACCCGTATTTGAAGTGTAATAAGCGGGGCGGATATCGTCGTCAATCACAACGGCTGTGACGCCTTTAAATAAATTCAGCATTTCCGGTGGCAAATTATACAGCACATATTCAAAGCGCGTTCCCATCCATTGATGCGAGACCACCAGTCTGTCCATAATCATAGGAATAGAAAGGTTTTCGTTATCTAACCCTAGAATCGGAAGCCTATTTAATGAACAGAGTTCTGAATCACTGTCCGCTTGGATACAGGCCGCAAGCACATTAGCGTAGGGCCCATTGCTTTCAAAGGCGTAGGTATTACTCAGCCCCTCGTCGGCATCACCTTTACCACCACCACCACACGCACTTAGAAATAACAGTGCGACAACGAGTGAAATGTCCCTAATTAAGTTTAATCTCATACTTGAGTTCACCTTTAAAAAACAAATAAGTTGAAATTATAACAAGCTTAAAATATCTACAGTATTATAGATTGTAAGACGCCTAAGAGGTTCAAGATTATAAATAAGGGCGCAGAAACTCGCCTGGGTTGAGCCCTCTATTCCGGGGCTTCTGTTGTGTATTTGTTAAACTTGTAGAGGCAAAGTCAATGGATGCACACCAGCTCTCGTCAATCGTCATAGTGTTTGGGTAAGAAAGATCTTGAAAAAACATACTCAATTCCACACTGGGGAATATTTCTTCAACCACAAAAAGGGCGCGAGGTTTAACATCACTGTCCCCAATTCGATTTCTAACGCCCCATTTCACTAAGTACTCACTACAGTTATCCCCTTCCGGTGCAGAGGTATAGGCAATATCCCGGTCAATATTGAAAAAATACTTCATCATTGCCTCTTCAAAAAGCATGGCGGTATCTTCATAACGATTTGAATAGGCGTAGTCATCGGAAGCGACATCTTGCTCAAACGCTTCCCCAACCACTGTGGCGGTTATTTCCAGGTCACTCGCGCTGGGGGAAACACCGCTAAACATCACTTGCCCCAAAGAATGCATGGTATCGGACAAAAGGGCAGAGCTTGCGGTAAGCCTATGGGAAATACGGTTTTGCTCGGTTGCGTTAATTGCAGCACTAATGGGTAAAGAGGTCTCCAGTAAGTCGTATCCTGAGGGGGGAATAAAATCGTTGGCATGAGCGAGTTCGTGCAGTAATAACTGCGCAAAGCTTTTAATAATACTGTCTAGCTCCCTTGTGGAATCATCACTTAATGAGCCGGACAAAATAAGCCGTTCGCCATTGTCTACGTAGCGCCAAAGTGAACGAAATTGTAATGGGTCTGAATATCCAGCCCTAGGGTCTTCTTTGTTGTTTATGGTTTGCTTTTCTTCAACCGTTAACCAAATATAAGCAGGGTCAAGGTATATGGCTCCCGTTAACGTGGTGTAATAGGCAGGGCGAATATCGTCGTCAATCACTACGGCGGTGATGCCTTTAAATAACGGCAACATAGCGGCGGGCAACTCATTGAGTATTGCTTCAAAGCGCGTTCCCATCCAGCTATGTGATACAACCACTCGGTTCATAATATCCTGAACGCTGGGCGATTCAACTTCCAAGCCAAGTATGGGCAGCGCACTCAATGTGCAAGACTCACTTGCCGATGTCACTTTTACACAGGTGGCAATAGTATCCCTATAGGGGCTGGTCGCTTTAAATACCTCAACCTCATTAATACTGTCATCGTCTTCCGGTGCAACAACTTCCGGTGGGAGTGAAGGGGTATCTGATGTCACAACCTCAGCCCCGCCTCCCCCACCACCACAGGCAGCAAGGAGTACAACGAGTACCAAGCATATTGGTCTGAACCAATGAATCATTAAGCGTATACCACTCACCGGGTTAGAAGACGATTAGCCGCCGCAAGAATAAATACGAAAATATAGGCGTAAACTTCTATAAGCATATCTCATAGCTAATAACCTTGAACGATCATGATGTTATAGCTATGGGCTGTTTATGCTTTTAAGTATGAGTAGAGTGAAATACAGGTCAATAGGGTTTAAATATCCCCCCAATGGGATTGCAAAACCGCTAAGGCGGCCAAAGGTGCGGTTTCGGTCCGTAAGACCCTTGGCCCCAGGGTGAGCGGTTTAAACCCTTTTGTTAAAGCCCGTTGTATCTCTTGCTCAGAAAGCCCTCCCTCTGGCCCCACCAATAGGGAAACGGACTCCGGTTGCGGGTGAGCGTTTAGAGCAACCTCAGAACGGTGATGCAAAACAAGCTTAAGTGAACCGCTGGCATAAGCGAGGTAATCTTCAAAGGGCATTGCAGAAGAAATAAAGGGCAGAATATTTCTCTGACATTGTTCACAGGTGCTAATCGCTATTTGCTTCCAGTGGTGAATGCGCTTATCTAAGCGATCACCTTTCAGCTTAACTTCCGTTCGCTCAGTGAGCAGCGGGACCAGCTTTGTCACACCCAGCTCAGTGGCTTTCTGAATAACCCAGTCCATGCGCTCACCTTTGGACAAACCGATTGCCAACTCAGTGTAAAGTGGGGACTCCTTGCTGAGGTTCCTTTGCTCACCTATATCCAATACCGCCATTTTTTTACTGGCCGCAGATAGCATGGCGGGGAACTCAGAACCTTCGCCATTAAACAGAATCAGCTCCCTGCCCTCCTGCATTCTTAATACTTTTAACAGGTAGTGCGACGCCTCGGAACCTAATTCAAGCCTCGAATGGGGCTCTATAGCCTGCGCCGTATACACTCTTGGGGTACGCATTAGTCAGCATCGACTAGCGCTAGGTTATTAACAATCGTTCTTGTGGGTTCTATCTGGTTCATAGTGTAAAAATGCAAGCCCGGCGCGCCATTCTCCAACAAGGTCTCGCAAAGTTCACTAATAATTTCCACACCAAAGGAAGCAATGCTTTCTACATTGTCCCCGTAGCTTTCCAAGCGTTTGCGAACCCAGCGGGGAATTTCAGCTCCGCAATTATCGCTAAACCTAGCGAGGTTTTTGTAATTGGTAATAGGCATAATGCCGGGGTAAATAGGTTTGTCTATGCCTTCTTTTGCGCACTCCTCCATAAAATAAAAATAGGCGTCCGGGTTAAAAAAGTACTGCGTAATAGCGCTATTAGCGCCCGCATCTAATTTTTGTTTTAGGTAGCGAATATCCTCGATATAGGAAGGCGCTTCCGGGTGAATCTCCGGGTAGGCAGCCACTTCCAAATGAAAATGATCCCCAAAATGCTGACGAATAAACGCCACCAGCTCATTCGCGTAAACCAACTGTAACCCACCCCCGACTCCCGACGGCATATCGCCACGCAAAGCCACAATACGGTTTACCCCGAGATCTTTGTATTCGGAAATAAGCTGCTGCATACTCTCTTTGTCATCACCACCAAAAGAAAGATGAGGCGCAATCTCGATACCTTCGCTCTTCATGGCCGCGACAATGCCCTTGGTATTATCGCGGGTTGAACCACCGGCACCGTAGGTTACAGAAAAAAAATCTGGGGCAAGTTTATTTAGCTCAGCTCTTACATTTGTTAATTTCTCTGCGCCTTTTTCGGTTTTTGGCGGGAAAAACTCAAAACTTAAACGAAGAGGTTGTTGTTCTTCGGACATGGTTTACCCTTGAATATTGAATGCCCTAACCGTAACAAAACAACGGGCTAGGGCTTTAAAGTGCTTATTTTTTAATACTTATAATGTTCGGGTTTGTAAGGCCCTTCCACATCGACATTAATATAGCTTGCCTGTGTTTCCGTCAGCTTGGTAATAACACCGCCAAAACCTTGCACCATATCTTTTGCCACTTCTTCGTCGAGCTTTTTCGGCAATATTTTTACGTAAATACCGTCGGCTTTTTTATCGCTTGGTAACTCAGCAAATTTGTCTTCATACAAATGAATTTGCCCGAGTACCTGGTTGGCAAAAGAGCCATCCATAATACGTGAAGGGTGGCCCGTCGCATTACCCAAATTCACCAAACGCCCCTCGGAAAGAAGAATTAAATGGTCTTTAGTCTCCGAGTTGCGAATAATTTTATGTACTTGCGGTTTCACTTCTTCCCACTGCCAATGCTCGCGCATATAGACGGTATCAATCTCATTATCGAAATGGCCAATATTGGACACCACCGCACCACTTTTAAGTGATTGCAACATAGCGGAATCACACACATTAATATTGCCCGTTGCCGTCACCACTAAATCCGTATTGGCCAATAGCGCAGTATTTATATCCTCCACTTTGCCGGTATTCACCCCACCCTCGTAAGCCGAAACCACCTCAAACCCATCCATACAGGCTTGCATAGCACAGATAGGGTCAATTTCGGTGACTTTAACAATCATGCCCTCTTGGCGAAGCGATGCGGCTGAACCCTTACCCACATCACCATAACCAATAACAAGCGCTTTTTTACCGGAAAGCAAATGGTCTGTACCACGCTTGATGGCATCGTTTAAACTGTGACGGCAACCGTACTTATTATCGTTTTTCGATTTGGTTACCGAATCATTGACATTAATAGCAGGCACTTTGAGAGTGCCCTTTTCCATCATTTCCTGTAAGCGGTGAACACCTGTTGTGGTTTCTTCCGAAATACCGTGAATGCTATTGAGCATATCCGGGTATTTAGTGTGAACCATTTCGGTTAAATCACCACCGTCATCCAAAATCATATTGGCGTCCCAAGGGGTGCCGTCCACTAAAATGGTTTGCTCAATACACCAAGAAAACTCTTCTTCGGTTTCCCCTTTCCAGGCAAAAACCGGAATACCAGCAGCGGCAATAGCCGCCGCCGCATGGTCTTGTGTCGAGAAAATATTACAGGAAGACCAGCGCACCTCAGCCCCTAGCTCCACCAGGGTTTCAATAAGCACCGCCGTTTGAATGGTCATATGAATGCAACCCATAATTTTAGCCTTGGCTAAGGGTTGGCTGGCTTTATACTTTTTACGCAGTGCCATTAATGCTGGCATTTCGCCTTCGGCAATATCAATTTCCTTGCGGCCCCAGTTTGCGTCTTTTTCAAATTGTTCCAGTGTTTTAGCTGCGACACTAAAATCGGCAAAGCCGGTGCTTGTAGTCAATTGCTCGGACATATTTAATTCTCCAAAATTCGTTTGTTTAAGCCGGCGCTTTTTAACGCACAGTGTTTAACGTAGCGTTTTTAAAGCGCGGCTTTTAATGCTTCGACTTTATCTGTTTTTTCCCAGGTAAAATTGGCATCCTCTCGACCAAAATGGCCATAGGCCGCTGTTGCGCGATAAATTGGGCGCAGTAAATCCAGCATTTCGATTAACCCACCGGGGCGCAGGTCAAAATGCTGTTTTACCAGCTCAACAATTTTCTCATCGGAAATTTTCCCTGTACCAAAAGTATTCACCGAAATAGACGTTGGTTCCGCTACGCCAATAGCATAAGAAATTTGAATTTCACACCGCTCGGCCAAACCTGCGGCAACAATATTTTTTGCAACATAGCGCCCCGCGTACGCTGCCGAACGGTCTACTTTGGATGGGTCCTTCCCTGAGAAAGCACCGCCACCGTGACGCGCCATCCCCCCGTAAGTATCCACTATAATTTTTCGGCCCGTTAAACCGCAATCGCCCACCGGACCACCAATAATAAATTGGCCTGTTGGGTTAATATGGTACTGAGTATTGGCATGTAACCATTGCGCGGGAAGAACAGGTTTAATAATTTCTTCCATCACCGCTTCTTGCAATTGAGAGTGAGAAATATCCGGTGAGTGTTGCGTAGACAATACCACAGCATCAACCGCCACAGGCTTACCTCCCTCATAACGCAAAGTCACTTGGCTTTTTGCATCGGGTCGGGACCAAGCGTGGCTGCCGTTTTTACGCAGCTCGGCTTGTTTTTCCACTAAACGGTGCGAGTAATAAATTGGCGCAGGCATAAGGACACCCGTTTCATTGGTGGCATAACCAAACATTAAACCCTGGTCGCCCGCCCCCAATTCTTTTTTATCGCCCTTATCAACCCCTATTGCAATATCGGAAGATTGTTTTCCAATCGCATTAAGCACCGCGCAAGAAGCGCCATCAAACCCCACATCACTGGAGTTGTAACCTATATCGATAATCACCTCTCGAATAAGGTCTTCCAAGTCCACATAAGTATTAGTACGCACCTCCCCCGCAACCATAACCATGCCGGTTTTTACCATGGTTTCCACTGCGACACGGGAATTAGCGTCATCTTTAAGGATTGCATCCAATACAGCATCGGATATTTGATCGGCCATTTTATCTGGGTGGCCCTCTGAAACTGACTCAGAAGTAAAAATGGAATACTCGGACATCAACTGTCTCCTACATCACGTTTGAAAAATTGTTTTATATGAATTTGAAAGCCGTTTCGCAAAGCGAAGAAAACGCCCTGACCTTCTCGAAAATTGTTTTCCCGCGCCCATTGCGAAAGGTCACTTGGCTCAAACCCTAACCATAGGTCCCCACAGGCGTCTTTCACCCAATCTTGATTGTGATTGGTCAGCTCGCAAATAAGTAATACACCATTAACCTTTAACGCCTGGCTGGCATCAGCAAAAATTTGATTGGGCGATGGCGTATGGTGCAACACCATATTGGTTACCACACAATCAAACTGCTCTTTTATATTGGTGCAGTAACCTGTGTCGTCGCATATAAATTTAATATTGGTTAACTGCTTTTGCCGACACAGTGTTTGGGATTTTTGCAACATACTGGCCGATAAATCCAATGCCGTTACCGATTCAAAGCGCGCAGCCAGCGAGGGCAGAAACTCTCCCGCACCTGGGCCAATTTCAAGCGCCTTTTCCCAACAGCTTAACGGGCTTGAATCCAGGAGCTGTGTAACCTGCTCTTTGTACACATCAAAGCTGGCAATTAAATCCTGTTGCTCTTTAAATTCCTGCGTCCGCTCATTAAAAAACTGCTGGGATGCTTTGGCCCGGTCGCGATAAATATGCTGTATACGCCGCTCAACCTCTTCGCTTAAAGGTAGCTGATTAGCGCTCTCAAATAAGGCTAACTTTATTTCCGCAAATATATCGTTAGGCTGAACATGATTACGGCGATAAAAAATCGTATTGCCCTCTCGCCTAGTGGTCACCAACCCCGTTTTTGCCAGCACCTTAAGGTGGTGGCTCATACCCGACTGCTTCACCCCAAAGGCAAAACACAGCTCTAATACACCAAAGGAATCGGCACTTAGGGCTCGAAGAACCTCCAACCGAAGGGAATCACCAGCAGCTTTAAACAATTGGGCTAACTGAGAACCCATCTGGCAGGCTGATTGTTTTTTAATCGCCTCTACACTCATATACAAGCAGCATAGCAGGCTTAAAAACCTATATCAAAATATTTCGATATAGCAGGCATGGTTTTAAGAAGAGAAGCTGTGGCTTAAAGAAGAGAAAGGAGCAATACAGTATTTTACCTACTGATTTCCATATAAAAACCTATGTGAATAGGTTCACATTTGGTTCCTAAACCAAATAGAGAAAATGGTCGGCCATGTATACTCGACTGCGTATACGGTTAAACATACAGACGCTATTCAAAGCGTATTTTAAACCTCTACTTTAAAAGCCCACTTTAAAAACATAAGGACTGTTTTATGACCAATTACCTGCACTACCCCAACTCAGCAAGCTCGCTAGAAGATATTGGCAACGCACTTTGCCGTGGCAATATGGATAACAATACACAACAGATACTGCATTCGGCCAACCCCCATATTCCATCCCCCCATACTAAACACTATAATGGCTCCCCCATTATTATTCCGCACTCAGAACACAGTAAGCACCTTATGCCCCACTGCTCACCACAGGAGCATAAACGGCTTGGCGCACTAAGCCATCACGCTGGCGGCGCTGCCACCCTGGCCCTTGCCGAACTGGTGGATGAGCTTAAGGTTCCCCACTTTGCCGGTGACCTCAATACCTTTGGCGGCAATGGGGTTGGCGCAGCGGCGCAAGCATCCGGGTTAATGCTAAAAGATATTTCTCACTATGATACAACCCTAAAGCAATACCACGACCTTAAAAACCACCGCGCAGCACCCGCGACACTTAGGCATAAAGAGGCCGAACTTAAGCAAGCTTTTAGGAAAATGAACCACTCGCTTAACCAAAAAGGCCAGCGCATACTGCAAAAACATGTTGGCAAAACCAAAGAAGTTTTAAATGCCCGAGGACGTGTAGGCCATACCTCTATCCCCATTAGCAGTCACCCCGATGTGCAAAAATTAGCAAAGCTGGCCAAATTTGGAAAAATCGCCGGGCCGGGTTTTATGGTTTTAGATGGTGCCCTACGCACACATAAAGTGGCCAATATGTATCAAGAAAATAATGCTCAATGGAAACGGGAAGCGGTAATACAGGCAGGGGGGTTTGCTGCGGGGATTTTGGCGGGAGCTATTATAGTTTTTGTTATTGGCTTTGCACCTGTAGGGATTGTTGTTGGCCTTGTTGCTGCGGGGGTAGCGGCTATTGTTGCAGATAGGCTTTTTTCTACCGGCATTGCCAAAACCTATGATTTTATTGCCAGATAATGACTTACCTAGAACTTACATTTGCATTTACAGTAACCTTTTCAGGTATATTACTGCCTCTGTCCATACTGATATTACGGTTAACCTTGGATAGACGGGTTCGAAAACAGTTACCCAAGGATAAGGAATACGATGCCTACCCCGACTGGTATTTTGGCTTTGGACGAACTATTACTTTTGGCTGTGCTTCGGTTTGGGATCGCGCCAATAACTCATGGCAAATGCAATTATTCTATGAGGGATTTGATGTAAAAAGTTTTGCCAGCCCTTTTGAAAAATTTGCGACCTATTGTCTTTTCTTTAGTTTATTTATTCTTGTTGGTGGTGGCGCGGTTTATATTATTTTAGAAGCATTGGGTCTTATACCTTGGCTTGAATAAACCTAATTGAAAATGGGAAGCTTTGCTGCGGGGGTAATGGCCATACCTCTATCCCCATTAGCAGCCACCCCGATGTGCAAAAATTAGCAAAGCTGGCCAAATTTGGAAAAATCGCCGGGCCGGGTTTTATGGTTTTAGATGGTGCCCTACGCACACATAAAGTGGCCAATATGTATCAAGAAAATAATGCTCAATGGAAACGGGAAGCGGTAATACAAGCAGGGGGGTTTGCTGCGGGGGTAGCAGCAGGCGTCTTTATTGTTTTTATGATTGGCTTTGCACCTGTAGGGATTGTTGTTGGCCTTGTTGCTGCGGGGGCAATGGCTATTGCTGCGGATAGGCTTTTTTCTACCGGCATTGCCAAAACCTATGATTTTATTGCCAGATAATGACTTACCTAGAACTTACATTTGCATTTACAGTAACCTTTTCAGGTATATTACTGCCTCTGTCCATACTGGTATTACGGTTAACCTTAGATAGACGGGTTCGACAACAGTTACCCAAGGATAAGGAATACGATGCCTACCCCGATTGGTATTTTGGCTTTGGGCGGGCCATTATTTTTGGCTGTGCTTCGGTTTGGGATCGCGCCAATAACTCATGGCAAATAAAATTTCTTTATGAGGGGTTTGATGTAAAAAGTTTTGCCAATCCCTTTGAAAAATTTTCAGCTTATTGCCTTTTATTTAGTTTATTTATTCTTGTTGGTGGTGGCGCGGTTTATATTATTTTAGAAGCATTGGGTCTTATACCTTGGCTTGAATAAACCTAATTGAAAATGAGAAGCTTTGCTGTGGGGGTAAGGCCATACCTCTATCCCCATTAGCAGCCACCCCGATGTGCAAAAATTAGCAAAGCTGGCCAAATTTGGAAAAATCGCCGGCCCTGGGTTTATGGTTTTAGATGGTGCCCTACGCACACATAAAGTGGCCAATATGTATCAAGAAAATAATGCTCAATGGAAACGGGAAGCGGTAATACAAGCAGGGGGGTTTGCTGCGGGGGTAGCAGCAGGCGTCTTTATTGTTTTTATGATTGGCTTTGCACCTGTAGGGATTGTTGTTGGCCTTGTTGCTGCGGGGGTAGCGGCTATTATTTCTGATAGAATAGCTACAGGACTCATTACTAAAAGTTATGATTTATTGGCTTATTAATTATGTCCTATTTTGAATGGCTATTTTATATTATTGGTATGTTAGCTCTTATATTACTGCCGCTATCCATGCTGGTATTACGATTAACCTTGGATAGACGGGTTCGAAAACAGTTACCCAAGGATAAGGAATACGATGCCTACCCCGATTGGTATTTTGGCTTTGGGCGGGCCATTATTTTTGGCTGTGCTTCGGTTTGGGATCGCGCCAATAACTCATGGCAAATGCAGTTATTCTATGAGGGGTTTGATGTAAAAAGTTTTGCCAATCCCTTTGAGAAATTTGTAGCCTATTGCTCATTTTTTGGGGTGACCGTTCTTGTTGGCGGAGGCTCTATTTATACTGTTTTAGAGGCATTGGGTTTTGTATCTTGGTTTGAATAAACCTAATTGGAAATGAGAAGCTTTGCTGTGGGGGTAAGGCCATACCTCTATCCCTATTAGCAGTCACCCCGATGTGCAAAAATTAGCAAAGCTGGCCAAATTTGGAAAAATCGCCGGGCCGGGGTTTATAGTTTTAGATGGTGCCCTACGCACACATAAAGTGGCCAATATGTATCAAGAAAATAATGCTCAATGGAAACGGGAAGCGGTAATACAGGCAGGGGGGTTTGCTGCGGGGATTTTGGCTATAAAAGTATGTCTAAAACCTGTGTGCATCATTCCAACCATCCGCCAATCGAAGTTCACACCCTGTAATACCAGCGCCCTCATATAACCGCCTTTACATGTTCTTTTAAAAATATACTCTCTTGATATTCGTCAGCTCGAAAAACAATTGTTTATTTTACTCCATATTATGCAGTGTCCAGACACTATCATACAAATAGAAATTGCGGGTTGTTTTAGGCGACGTTTAACAAGGAGTGCCAAGAAAAATGCGATTTTTGTTTTTCGGTGGGGAGGAGAGTATTTTATTTGTGGCACTGTGGCAGTACTAAAATTTTATATTAGTACCCACTAACTCAGTAAACTTTGTAGGAAATGGTGGTAGCTACATCGCTATTTATTACTATTGAAAGTAATGAATGGATACATTTTTTCTTTTCCCGGAATGATAACGTCAATATCGCATGTCATTTAACGGCTACCAAAAATCAAAACGCTGATGATGCCGTCAGCTCGAAATAGGTGTGAAAGCTCATGCTCAGCATGAATATATAACGAGCGCATGTATACGTTCATGGAGTATTGGGGCCATCAACCCGTTATACAATTTATTAAGGTGCTATATGTATTTCAAAAGGGCCTTCCATTCTATCCCCCACATCCACATACATTTGGTATTCGCCTTCTTTGAGCTGGTTATTTTCCTGGAACGGGATTTCCAGGGTAATAGATTTTGCGTCTGCTTCGCCAAGCTCTTTGGAAACAGGAATAACAATGGGTTTTTCGTCGAGCTTAAGCGCAATTATATTGCCTTTCCAGGTTCCTTGGCGGGGTTGGGTGAAACTGATATTTAAGATAATATTTTCTTTGGTGGCTTTAATATCTATTTTTTCTACACCTAGAGGGGTAGTTTTACTTGGTGTTTTTGATAAGGCATTGCTTTCATCATAAAGTACAAAGCTTCTGGAAATAGATGGCAAGTCGTAATAAAGCACTGTGCCGGTATATTCGCCTAGGGGTAAATTCTTAGGGAAGTGTTCAAAGATATTAACCTTACTAAACCCTGCGGACCAACTCTTGGCTAGAAATTCAGTGGGTGATGTTCCTGTTTTTGAAGGTCGGCTTTGCATTCCCCTCCGGTTATTCAAGAGTACTGCATTTAACCAAATTTTTGCTGATTTATGGTGGCGAATAGCCAAATAAACATTTGTTTCGGTGGTAACTTCCCATTTTCTATAGCCATGAGAAACTAAGCCAATTAAAAATGCCTGGTTTTCTATAATTGGAGAAACGTAGCTTGGAGTCAAGAGTTGAGCACTTGGTTCAGGGGGGGACTCTGAATCTTCATGTAAAAGTGATAACTCAGAATTTATATCAGATAAAAAATTATCATCAAGATTTGTATAATCTTCATTTGTTAAATTTACTTTAGAATATATATTTTTACTATTTAATGTTTCCATTGTTCTATTTCCAAAATCTGTTTTTTTTTCTAAAGTTTCGTTACTACATGAATATGAGGCAAAGACCATTATAAAAATAGATATTGGTAATCTCATATTCATAGTTAAAGTATTCCTGTACTCGGAATTTTATACTGTACTCATGTCAGTCACCAATACATGAGGGTGGCAGACTGGACAGTATCTATTTAGTGAAGCTGGTTGTGGACCACTTTCATACATTAAACAGCTTTTATTCTTGTAACTACAATGTTCCCCGTCCTGAGAGTACCAACGCGGGTGATCTGGAATCCCCGAAGGCTGTGCCCCTGGATCTACTGTCTGCCCAAATTTATGCCCAAGTTCATGGTTAATTGTGTTAATAAAATCTTGTACATCATTTGGAGTATAACTATTAATTACGCCACCATCATAGGCTGTACCAAGGAAATATGTAGCTCCGTTGATTTTTAGACCTATAACTCGGACTCGAGTTCGGGTAACCATTGTTAAGCTGGAGGGTTGGTTTAGCTGGAATACAAATGGGTTTTGTCTGGAGGGACTGATACTGACATCTGACACGATTAAGTTGATTGTACGATTATTCGTCCATCCTCCTGCACCACTATTTGCAGTAGGGTCCCAATCTTCCGCCTGCAATTGTCCCGAGTGTAATAGTGACCCGCCTTGTATTGGGGGGTCTAAAGATTTCTTGTCTGTTTTTATGTCAACAGGAAAGCCGGATTCAGTCCAGGCAGTTGTTTCTGGTCGGCTTATTCCATCAGCAATCCATAAGCCATTTACATTCATCATAGGCACCATGACTGGCCTTTCGGTACTGGGTGTAGCCAAAGCAAAGAAGTTAGATTCGTTATCGTCGCCTACCATTAGGCCATCTGAAGTATCGTTTGGGAAATTGTTATGATAATCCCATGTAATTGGGTCTTGATAATAACTCAGCATATGTTTGGGGTAGATAACGGGTGGACTTAGAGCATCCGCAGTAGTGCGGGGCATTTCAACCACGGGTGTGGCCGCTTCCATTACCGCTTTTACATCGTCATAACAGTCTGCTGCGTTACCAAACCCGGCAACGGTCACGCCCTCTACTTTCACTTCTTGATACCAAAACTTCCGCCATACATTTATTTCATTTGTGGCCATTACGGGTTTGCGTTTGCCCAGGGTAGCATGGTCATGTATGTATTTGGCGAGGTGTGGGTCTTGCTCTATATAGGCGGCTAAATAGAATGTATCCCCACCAAATTGAGATAATATTACCTCTTTACTGACTTCGCCTTTTGCATCGGTTTTGGCCGAATAGTGCAGCAGGTCTTTTCTATCGGTTTTGTCCAGATGTTTTACGTCGGCGGTTATGTCTTTCCATATCCATTTATGAACCCTTGGATCATTCGGCAAGTCTACGCCCCAGTTGGCGGTTTTGCGGTTGTTTTTGTCTTCCACCAGCATAAAATGCACGGTGACATCTTTTAATGCCTTGCTGAGTTTGGCTTTTATTTTTATGGTTCGGCCAGCAGTGCCGGTTTGCATATTAATAAAGAAGCGTTTGTTGGTGGCATCCCACGCATTGGGGCCGCCGGTAGGCTGGGTATAATCCAACTCGATATTATCAATTTTTACAATGCTATAGCGCCCCCAGTCACTGTTTCGTTTTGGGGTTTTTGCCATACCGCCACTGGCTCTGTCTAGACCTAAATCCAGCACCGCTTCTTTTAATGCATTTGTTTCGCTTGCGCCCTCTACCCAATAGGTTTTGTCTGCGGTAAGGTCGCTCTTTTTTACTTTCAGTGGCAACGTGACTTCTGTACCGTCAAATTCCGCATCAAAGAGTTTTAATTGGCCGCTTTTGCCGCCATTGTTTAGTGTGATGTCATAGCTATCGCAGCCGCCTGGGAATTGGTCGGCAGTGAGGGCTTTAATGATCACTTTAGAGCGGCCAAAGTTGGTATCGTTTTGAACGTGGAGTAAGCGCCCTTTTTTAATTTTGTTTTCATCGGATAATACAATTTGGTCTGGTAGTGCTTTTGCGTCCAATGCGGTGTGGTAATCACTAATGGGTTCTTTGTCCGGGTCAACGTGTATGCTGGCAATGCTGGATACATCCTGTTCGTAGATTTCCATTTTTAATTCGACCACGCCCATTTCCATTTCTGCGGGGGGCTGAATAATAAATTTGCCATTGGCTGAACGGGATGGGGTGAGCTTGAGGGTAAACTTACCCGCTTTGGTGCCTTTCACCCACACTTTTAATTTTTTACCGCCGGTAATTTTGTCTTTGGGGATAAGGTCACTGGTATTTAGCGTTGTTGTCATTTCCTTATCTAAAAAGGCGTCTATGGTTCCTGGGCCGCTAATGTCTATCTTCGCCCCCTGGTCAAACTCCGGGCTGCCGTGATCTTGTTCCAACCATAGTTCAACCTCAATGCTATCCGTCACTATTTTTTCTTCGCTAGGTTCTTGATGGCTGGAGAGATTTTTGTCTAATAGAGCCACTTTGTATTCAACGTCTATTTTGGCGGTAATGTTAATTTCTTCAACAGCATCTGTGAGTGGGCAGGTTGCGACGCCAGACTCTTCTGTGGGTACGGGTTTATTCGGTTGTGCTTCAATGTCGGCGGTTTGGTTGTCCAGTTGTTGTTTGTTTTTTAAACTCATAGACTTAGTTCTTCCTTTTTATTGTGCTCTTCCGGTTTTTTATCACGCATTGCGGATTTAGCGTAAGTCAAGGTCGCCTGGTATAGGGCGTGGGTTTTATTATCCAGGGTTTTGTTGTGGGTTGTATTCAGTAATTCTGATAACCAAGGGTAGAGGGGGTCATTATCGGCTTGGTGCCCCAGAAAAAAGAGTAGGCTGGTTAATAACCCAATACCTAAACTATTATTTATTTGATAATGTTTGGCTTTTGTTTTTGCCAAAGTAATTATGCTTTCTATTCTACTTTGCCCAATAATGTTGGCCTTCTCTTTGTAAAGTTCTCTTAGTAGTGTGTGTATGACATGGGAATAGTCTGGTGTGTTTAAATCCGGGATCTGATTGGGGTGCAATCGTTTTAGTTTAATCAGCGCCGTAATTAGGTATTGGTTATTGTCACCGGCAACTTCAGAAATATAACTAAGGGTTTGGCTCCAAAGTAACTCGGCTTTTTCTAACGGTAGTAAGTTGGTATTTGAAAGGGTGGCCTGTACCCAGGGGTAGGATGGGTCGTGGGAAAACCCAGCCCCAAGAAGAAAAACCATGCTTAAATAGTAGAAGACTTCTCTTCGGTTATGAAAACCCAGGTTTTCAGCGTCATTTATTATACGGTCACATAGTTTGAGGGCCGCCTGCTCTCCTAGGGCCTTTGTTTCTCTGGGGAAGTTTTTTTGTAGGTAGAGGTATAAGGCTCTTTCAAAATTTGTTCGCGGTAAGCGTTTGAACAAACGAAATTGGTCTTCCCGGATTTGTAGCATTAGGGTTGTTTCCTTAAATGCTTGACGTTAAATACTACTTTGTGACGCCTTATTCTGTTATTGGTTTTATAAAATTTTATTTGAGGTGATGGTATCGCTTTCATCCGCTTTTTCTGTATTGTATAAGTTAGTTTGAGCAAGTAATTAGGGCCAGTTCACACTTATTTAATTGTTATAGTGATGACTGAAAAAGTGCGGATAGTGGTTTTTAGATGTGATTAAGTGAATGGGGCGAAATAAAAGTAGAAAAGCATTTTGTGGTGAGGCTAAAAAAAGCTGAGGGCTTCCCCTTCGGCCTTTTCTTTTTTCTTTCGTTTCCTAATCAAATAAAAAAGACAGGTACGAATCTATTAAACCATTACAGTAACGCATCTCGCCAGGAGAATTAAGTGATGGTTAATAAAGAGATACTCGAAAAGCTTAAGAAAGTGAAAAAGCACTTTGAAGATACGGGGCAGCATATCGACTTTTCTGAGGAAGAAAGCAAGATGCTCAACGATTATCAAGGGCCTGATTTTGGCCCGCGTAATGATATTGAACGGCAAAAAACCTTAAAAGAAATTCGGACTTTAGATGATGACGAATAAAGACAAAGCACCGAAAGAAGCCATACGTGAGAAAATGCTTAAGAGGTTTAAGCCGCTTAAGCCAAGAGTGCAGGTAGATGTGTCGAGCATGGCTAAAAAGCAGGCCAACGTTGAAAAGGCAGCGAAGTCTTAGTTGTAGTGCCAAGTACCAATATTTACAGGGTCATATTTAGAATTTTTTCTCGTTTACAAGACGCCAATATTGATACCCCAAAGCTGTTAAGCGGAAAGATTTTGAATTCATTGCGGCGTATTACATGAATTCCTCACCAACAGGAACCACCAAGCCAACGCTCTGGAATTTCTGAAGAGCCTTAAATATCTTTACGTTGGTAGTATTGGGGAATCTTTGGTGATGTGGATAATTGGACTCCCCCACATTGTACGATTTAGTCGAGTTCGGCCATTGAATCCTTTAAGAAAATTGTTACAGTTCCATCACTCTCATCGGTAAGATGAAAGACTTACTCCATATAAATAGACAAGCCAGCTAATGAGATGTTTCCACACAATCTCTAGATAGCTGGTTTTTTTCTAACCAATTTTTAAAGCCACTATGGTATTTTAATTCTCAACTTAAAATTTTTATGATTTGGTCTTAATGTGGCCTTAAATTTAAAAGAGAGGAGCTTTTAGAAATGAGTAATCTTACAAATTATTGATTTGTAAGATAGAAATGGTAGCTAGGGGGAGACTTGAACTCCCGACCTCAGCATTATGAGTGCTGCGCTCTAACCAGCTGAGCTACCTAGCCATTTCGGTACTCGCATAGCACTTCTTATGGGAAGCCTGTATACGAGATTTCAGAGGGCGGCTATTTTCACTAGTCGCCCTAGTAAAGTCAAGTGTTATATCTAGCGGCTATTTAAACTGCGGGAGGTCTCTTAGACATTGAAGCGAAAGTGAATCACGTCGCCGTCTTTGACAATGTAGTCTTTCCCTTCAAGCCGCCATCTCCCGGCTTCTTTTGCACCCGCTTCACCATTGTTCGCAACGTAATCTTCGTAGCCAACGGTTTCTGCACGAATAAAGCCTTTTTCAAAATCTGTGTGGATTTTACCCGCCGCTTGCGGTGCGGTGGAGTATTGTGGGATAGTCCAAGCGCGAACTTCTTTTACACCAGCGGTGAAATAGGTGTGTAGGTTTAGCAGTTCGTAGCCGACGCGAATCACTCGGTTAAGACCGGGTTCGTCCATGCCCATTTCTTCAAGAAACTCTTCTTTTTCTTCGTCGTCAAGCTCTGCAATTTCGGCTTCCATTTTACTGCATATGGCTACCACTACGGCGCTTTCATCTTCGGCTATGTCACAGACGATATCGAGCATCGGGTTGTTTTTGAAGCCGTCCTCTTCAACATTGGCAATGTACATGGTGGGTTTGACGGTCAGTAGGCTCAAAGGCTTTAACAGTGCAAGCTCCTCTTCTTTTAGGTAGTAGGAGCGCAAGGGTTTGGCTTCGTCCAAGTGCGGTAGTATCTGCTCCAAAAGCGCTTTCATTTTTATCGCGCCTTTGTCTTGCCCTTTGGCTAATTTGCTATAACGCTGTATGGCTTTTTCAACGGTTTCTAAGTCTGCAAGCGCCAGCTCGGTATTGATCACTTCAATATCGGAGGCGGGGTCAATACGCCCTCCCACATGAATGACGTTGGGGTCATCAAAACAACGAACCACATGTGCTATGGCGTCCGTTTCACGGATATTGCCTAGGAATTGGTTGCCGAGCCCTTCCCCTTTTGAGGCTCCGGCAACGAGACCGGCTATATCCACAAATTCCATGGTGGTGGGCACACATTTTTCCGGTTTGACAATTTCGACGAGTTTATCCTGTCGGGGGTCGGGTACGGCCACCACACCAGAGTTTGGCTCAATGGTACAAAAGGGGAAGTTTTCAGCGTCGATTCCCGCTTGTGTGAGTGCGTTGAAAAGTGTTGATTTACCTACGTTGGGCAGTCCAACAATTCCGCATTTAAAGCCCATATTCGTACCTATTTTATTTACAGGAATTCGATTTTCGAATTCAATTTATGTTTTGAGGGTGAATAAGTATTTAGCCGTTAAACCGCCCACTAGACTATTTACTGTGTAGTTCACGCATGGCGGCTTCCCAGTCTCCCTTTATGGCGTTGGGGAGTACGCTTAAAGACCGCTCAATGGCATTGTCTATAGAAATTTGCTCGTCTTGCGGCGCTTTTTTTAAGACGTAGTTGGCAACCTGTTTTGCATTGCCTGGATGGCCAATGCCTATACGTAAGCGCGCAAAATTTTTGTTGTTGCCAAGGCTGCTCATAATGCTTCTCAGGCCGTTGTGCCCACCGTGTCCGCCGCCAATTTTTAAGCGGGCGTCTCCTGGGGGAAGGTCTAGTTCATCGTGTACCACTAATATTTCTTCCGGTTCAATTTTATAGAATTGCGCAACTGTTGCGACGGCTTGACCACTGAGGTTCATGTAGGTTGTTGGAACAAGCATACGCACATCCCTCGATGAGTAGAAGGCACGAGATTGCAGCCCGAAAAATTTTGGGGTGTCTGCGAGAGGGGCCAAAGCGGATGTCGCTAGTTTTTCAACTAGGTCTTGCCCTGCATTGTGTCGGGTGCGGGCATAGTCTGCACCTGGGTTACCTAGGCCGATGATTAATTTCACAGGGGTGTCCGGCGCTTTCATAGAAAAGCTCTAGCGGTTAATTTCTGTATGAGATAGCGTGGGGGTGAAAAAAGGCCGCTCTTAACGGACGGCCCAATGCAAAGGTTAGTCTTCGCTTTCTTCACCTTCGTCATCTTCTGAATCACTATCCGCCTCAGCTACACCGCGAGGCTTCTGAATGGCAGCAATAGGATGATCGTGATCCGCTCCGTGGTTTAATGCAACAGACTCCACACCTTTTGGTAACTGAATATCAGAAATATGAAGTATCTGCCCCATTTCTAGGTCAACCACGTCTATTTCGATAAACTCAGGTAAGTTCGCGGGCAAACAAGAAATTTCAAGTTCGTTAATGCTGTGCGAAATAGTCCCGCCTTGAAGCTTAACGCCTTTACTGGTGTCAGCGTTAACAAAGTGAAGTGGTACTTTAGTCACCAACTTCTTCGTTTTGGAAACACGTAAAAAGTCAGCGTGCATAGCGTGATCCTTAGCGGGATGACGCTGTAGATCCTTAAGGATAACGTTTTCGCTTTTACCCCCCACGTTCAACGTAATAAGGTGAGAGTAGAAGGCTTCGTTTTCTAGGTGTTTTGCCATTTCAAATACATTGATAGCAATATTTTGTGGCTTTTTATTTCCGCCATAAATAATTGCGGGAACACTGTTCGCTATGCGACGCAGGCGGCGGCTCGCACCTTTCCCTGACTCGTCACGAGCTTCGGCATTTACAATAAAGTCTTCAGCAGACATGGTTTTTCTCCAAAAATGAAAAACAACTTTTGTTTTTCTGTCCAAGCATTCCGCGACCAGAAATGCTTGAGATTAAAAAAAGCCAATTGTCTTAACACATAATGAATGTATTAACACGCAATTGACCTGGACCTTAAGCAAATGCCTTAGATGTGAGACACCTCAAACATTGCACTTAAAGATTCTTCGTTGCTGATTCGGCGCATGGCCTCAGCAAGCATATCAGACAGCGAAAGCTGCCTAACAATTTTACATTTTTTCCCTTCCTCAGAGAGAGGAATGGAGTCGGTTACCACTAATTCATCAATCTGAGAACCATTTAAACGTTTAATGGCTGGCCCAGATAGTACTGGGTGGGTTGCGTAGGCCACCACTTTGTTTGCGCCGTGCTCTTTAAGAGCTGTTGCTGCATTGCAGAGTGTTCCGGCGGTATCAACCATATCGTCAACCAATAAACAGGTGCGGTTCTCTACCTCACCAATAATATTCATAATTTCAGCAACATTGGCTTTGGGACGTCGCTTATCGATAATGGCGAGGTCTATGCCCAGTTGTTTTGCTACTGCTCGGGCGCGAACAACGCCACCAATATCGGGTGAGACAACAACTAGGTCTTGAAAATTTTGCTTTTCAATGTCTTTTAAAAGTACTGATGACCCATATACGTTATCTACCGGGATATCGAAGAACCCTTGAATTTGTTCAGCGTGCAGGTCGATGGTGAGTACTCGGTCTATCCCTACGGTTGCCATCATGTCGGCAACCACTTTTGCGGTAATAGGCACACGGGCTGAGCGAACTCGGCGGTCTTGCCTCGCGTATCCAAAGTAAGGTACCACAGCGGTTATTCTGGTTGCGGATGACCGTCTCAGGGCATCAACAATCACCAACAATTCCACTAGGTTGTCGTTGGTGGGCGCGCAGGTAGACTGCAATACAAATACGTCTTGACCGCGAACGTTTTCGTTGAGTTCTACTGAAATCTCACCATCTGAAAACTGATCTACCGTTGCATCGCCCAGGGGTATACCTAGGTTTACAGCAACTTTTTCTGCCAGTTCTGGATTTGCGTTTCCAGTAAAAACCATCAAATTTGCCACGATACCGCCTCTTAAGTTAGTTGCTTCATTCTCTATTTGGACTCTATTTTGCCCGCCCTTTCTAAAGGTATGGTCAGTATACCAACCAGATAGGACATAGTCGCAGAAGGGGTTAAGAATTATGACAGTTGAGGTCTTTGAAAATGGCTGGGGTGGAAGGATTTGAACCTTCGCATGACGGGATCAAAACCCGCTGCCTTACCGCTTGGCTACACCCCAGTGACAACCTATTACGAGGGGAGACACTGATATAATGAGGACCGATTAACGCCTTTGGCTACAAAGCCATTAATCTGCTGATCAGTGTCCAACAACCTGGGACGTTTATTAAAAACATCCATCGCTGCCTCTTTTGAGGGAAAGGGAGCAAATACGCACGCACCCGTTCCAGTCAACTGCGCCGGACCATACTGATTAAGCCAATCAACCGCGTCCCTTACTTGTGGGTACAATGTTTCTACCAATTTCTGGCAGTCATTTAACCCACCCTTCTCGATGAAGGCCGACACTTTAATGGTGGGAGTGTTTCTTGTCAAATCTTTGTGCGAAAAAACTGAAGCGGTTGAAACGTGACAATTTGGCGCCAAAACAAGATACCAATGTTCAGGCATTTCGATTGGGGTAAGCTTTTCTCCCACACCTTCTGCCCAGGCGGTTTCACCACGGACAAAGACGGGAATATCGGCGCCGAGTTTGCGCCCAACCTCAGCGAGGGTATCTAAGCTGAGTTGGGTTTGCCAAAGGTGATTAAGCCCAACCAGGGTGGTTGCGGCATTACTACTGCCTCCCCCTATGCCGCCCCCCATAGGAAGCCTTTTTACCAGCTCAATATGTGCCCCAAGCGGGCAATTCGATGCCTTTTGCAATGCTGCGACAGCTTTGAATATAAGGTTGTCTTCCAGCGCAACACCAGGGATAGGGGGCGAGAGGGTGATATTTCCGGTGTTGTTGGCGGTGAGTGTTAACTGGTCACCATAGTCCAATAGCTGGAAGAGTGTTTGCAGGTCATGGTAGCCATCTTCACGCTGTCTATTTATGTGCAAAAACAGGTTGAGCTTGGCGGGGCTAGGCAATATGAGTGTTTGTTTCAAGGCTGCTCGTTTCTTCATTGGGATAACGACCAGTGTTTAACAATTAAGGTTAAGGTCACGGCACCGCGAGTAGCGGTAAGTTTTCTGGGAAGCAGTAGCTGTGATACTGATTGATAGCTTTTATATTCGATATGCCAGCCCTGCTGCTCCAAGTGCGCAGACAGTGAGTTATCCAATGGCGGCTGGAAGCTTTGTACGGCTGAGTCGGGGGAGGGTATGCCTTTTATCCAGTAGGTGATGTCTGAAATCGGTATTGTCCAGCCCAAATTCTCTTGTAACAGTGTTTCGGCTGTTTGCGCGCAACGGGTTTCGCTCTTTTGCTGCAAGCATATTTGACCATTGTGGTTGGTTAAGTAAACACTCCCCTGCCCTAAAGGCCCAAACAGGTGAATATAGCTGTTCTCTTTTTGTTGTTTCCAAGCAAAATTGGCGCTTTGGTTTTTGTTATTTATTTTTACGGCAACCTTGCCTTCGGCCTGCCAGTTGTGTAACTGCTCAATTTTACTTCGGTCATATTGGCCGGGTGGGATAGAACCTTGGGGCGATGTCGAGACGCAACCTTGGAGGGCAATAAAAATGAGCGAAATGAAAAATAGACGTGTAGGCAAGAGATAGCTTGGCATGTTTTTTTTCATTAATTTGGTCTTCCCTAGGATCTATCCACACTAATTGGATAATGACTGTCACACCTAAAAACACACACATTAAGGAATGAAGAGCGTCGTTTGGTTATTCCAAATAAGCAATAAGTCACATCAAGTCGTGTTTTTAAGCATAACCCGAGGGGCTGGGGCTAGATCTCGGCATCCAAACGGTGAATGGTTTTATGGATTATTTCGTTGTTAGGGCGCAACTGCAAGCCTTGTTTCCATACTTTTACGGCTTCGTCTTTTATACCAGAGATCCAAAGCACTTCCCCAAGATGGGCTGCAATTTCCGGGTCGGGCATGGCTTCCATTGCTTGGCGCAGCCATTGTATGGAGAGCTGAAGGTTTCCACGGCGATATTCCACCCAACCAACACTGTCCAATACGGCGGGGTTTTTTGGCGTAAGAGCGAGGGCTTGTAGGATATATTGATAGGCTTCGTCGTAACGTGTTGTTTGGTCTGCAAGGGTGTAGCCCAAAGCGTTAAGGGCGGCGGCATTATTGGGAATAAGCTTAATAACGTGTTTTAGGTCCTGTTCGGCACCGGAGATGTAGTTGATATTGACGTAAAGCATGGCTCTGGCATACAGCAGTTGCGTGCTTTGAGGGAAGGCTTTTAAGCCATCGTCAAAAACCAGTTCTGCTGCGCTTACTTGCCCCACGCTCGAAAGGACTTCCGCTTCTAACAGAAAAAGCCCTTCTAAGTATTGCCCTTCGGTATTTTCTTTGTGTTCTCGAATTAATTGGATCGCGTCATATTCTCGCTGTGTATTAACCAATATTTCCGTTGCCCGCGCTATAGATTCCAAAAACTGCTGACTGGGACGAACTTGTAAATAATGCTCTAGGGCATCTTCGGTTTTTTCCTGGCGATCATAAGTTTTTCCAATATGGTAGTGGGCGGCATTTTGATGCTTCTGGTGGATAAGCAGTGTTTGGAACCGCTCTATTGCCGAGTCCAATTTGCCATTTTCTTTTTCGATAAGCCCTAGCGAAAAAAGTATGTCGGGGTTGTTGGGGGCTTGCTTGTTTAAAATAGAAAACTGCTTTTCAGATTGGTTGAGGTCTGTATCGGCAAGTGTTTGAGCGTATCTGGCACGTAACCCAATATTATCGGGGTGTTCCTCAACGAGTTTCTTTAAGCGCTTTATGGCTTCATCTTGCCTGCCAAGCTTTTGCAATAAACGACTTTCTTGAAAAGCGGCTCGTATATTGTCCGGCGCAAGCTTAATGGCATGTTTAATGGATTTTAAGGCCGGTTGTAAGGCATTATTTTTTTGTTGCAGAATACTTAACCCTACGTGTAACTGCACATTATTCGGATGGCTTTTTGTCAGCGCTAGATACTTTGCAACAAAGCTCTCAAGCATTGCGTGATTATCTTGCGGCGTTTTTATCGCAATTTTATCGAAGTCGGTAGGAAGCCCTTTTCTTAGTAATTCTGTGGATTGCTCTAGCGCTTCTTCCAGGCGGTTGGCGTTGATCAATTCCAGGTTCAAAATTTTTCGGGCACTGGTACTGTCTGGCTCTATGTCTAACCACAACTTTGACATTTCCAATGCCGCTGTATGGGCTTTTAAGATACTGCTTATGTGAGCCGCTTTGGCGACAATTTCCGGGTCACGGGTGGAAACGGCTTGCTGTACGTAGTTGCCCAGCGCAACGTCGTAGCGCTTACGATCGATAGCCATTTCCGCTGTTAGCAAGGCATAAAGGGTCTCTGGGGTGAAGGGGCGATCATCTATTTTTTCGATGTTCGTACCAACGGCTGCTTGACCTGGGTTGTTTGATGACTCGCCAGTTTCAACCTGTTTATTGGATGCGCAGGCGGCAAGCAGGGTTAGGGTTAACGGGCCTAGGAATCGACTGATTTTGGTTTTTAAGGGCACTGAACTACGGCTCATTTTTACACTTGTATTGTTAAGTATAGTCTCGGAAGGTACATTGAATTCTATTTTCGGCGCAAGTGCTAGTTTTACATAGTGAGTAATCTGACCGCAAATCGGTACCTTTTGTTCACTGTATTTGGTTGAAGGGGAGAGAGGTGAATAACTCAACGGGGTTGAGGTGTATCTCCGACCTTCTCCTATATTGGCCCATGTCTCTATATTTAGTTAGACCGGCACCTCAATTCAGGGGAAGACTTACAGTCCACTTCGCCATCCTTTATAATGAGTCGTTTTGCTACCATCAAGAGGGTCGGCGCTGCCTGTCTATTTCGCAGACTCTCTCCTTGCCAATACAGTTGTTTTCAATATATGAGCCTATTTGCGCTTGGAATTAACCATACTACCGCAGACGTCTCCATTCGGGAGAAAGTGGCGTTTGCCCCCACTGAGATAGGGGCGGCGTTGGCAAGTGCGCGCCAGGTTGCAGGGTTGGAAGAGGTATCGATTCTCTCAACGTGCAATAGGATGGAGCTGTATTGCGATATTTCCGATGAAAGTGCGAGGTTGTTGCACTGGCTGGCGGATTACAAAGCTATTTCCGCTGAGGATTTACAGCCCGTTTCTTATAGTATGAGAGGGGCGGATGCGGTGCGCCATATGATGCGTGTTGCAGCGGGTTTGGATTCCATGGTGTTAGGGGAGCCGCAAATCCTCGGGCAGATGAAATCCTGTTATGCTGTGGCAAAGGAGGAGCGTGCGCTGGGAGGCGTTTTGCACGATGCTTTTCAACGAGTATTTTCAGTTGCCAAGCGAGTAAGGTCTGAAACAGCCATAGGCGAAAACCCGGTTTCGGTGGCCTATGCCGCAGTGAGTTTAGCTCGCCAAATATTTTCTGATTTAAAGCAGGATACTGCGCTGCTTATCGGCGCAGGTGAAACCATTGAACTGGTTGCACGACACCTTCTTGAACAAGGCATTAAAAAAATTATTGTTGCCAATAGGACGCTGGAAAATGCAAAAATGTTGGCCGATCAGTTACGCGCCGAGGCGATTTTGCTTGCGGAGATTCCTAAGCATCTCTACCAAGCGGATATTGTTATTGCTTCAACGGCAAGTCAATTGCCTATTTTGGGTAAAGGCGCGGTGGAGCAGGCATTAAAAAAGCGTAAACATAAACCTATGTTTATGCTAGATATTGCGGTTCCAAGAGATATTGAAGAACAGGTCGATGAACTATCGGATGTATTTCTTTATACCGTCGATGATTTAAAAGAGGTCATTGATGAGAATAAACGCTCCCGCGAACAGGCCGCCAATATCGCGCACGATATTATCGATGAAAGTGTAATCCAGTATGAACGCGATTTAAGGTCATTTAACGCGGTTAATGCGGTTAAGTCATTCCGGCAAAGTATGGAAGCCATTAGCCAAATAGAGTTAGAGCGCTCGTTAAAGTCGTTAAATTCAGGTGGCGATCCGAAAATAGCATTACAGCAACTTGCCCGTGGGCTAACAAATAAATTTATGCACCTCCCTACTTCTCAAGTAAAAAAAGCAAGCGCGGATGGAAGGCAGGATATTATACGTAGTTTTCAACATTTATTTCAGTTGGCGCTAGAAAATGAGGATGACTCATCTACCGAATCGCAAAATGTTGAAAAACAAATTAAAGATAGAAGTGAGAAACAATGAAGGCATCAATACTAGAAAAATTAGACACCTTATCTGAACGCTACGAAGAAGTGGCTGCCTTGCTAAGTGATCCGAGCATTATTTCCGATCAAAATAAATTTCGAGACTTGTCAAAAGAGTACGCCGAATTAGAACCTGTTGTGAAGTGTTTTACGCAGTTTAATCAAGCCAGTGAAGACCTTCAAGAAGCCAAAGAACTGTTAAAAGACAGCGACCCAGATATGCGAGAAATGGGTAAGGAAGCACTGGCTGAAAATGAGGCATTAATTGAGCCTCTTACATTGGAGTTACAAACGTTACTTCTGCCTAAAGACCCTAACGATGGCAATAATGTTTTCTTGGAAATTCGCGCTGGAACAGGGGGGGATGAAGCGGCAATATTTTCTGGTGATTTATTTCGTATGTATTCTCGCTACGCGGAGAACCAGGGGTGGAAGTTGGAAATTCTCAGTGAAAACTCAGGGGACCATGGCGGATATAAAGAACTGATTACTCGCATTATCGGTACAGGTGTTTATTCCAAATTAAAATTTGAATCTGGCGCTCATCGAGTGCAACGAGTACCGGATACGGAGTCACAGGGCAGGATTCATACATCCGCGTGTACTGTAGCCATAATGCCGGAAGCGGAAGAAACCGAAGACGTGGATATTAATAAAGCCGATTTGCGTATTGATACCTATAGGGCGTCCGGCGCGGGTGGCCAACACGTTAACAAAACGGATTCGGCCATTCGTATTACACATATCCCCACCGGGGTGGTTGTGGAATGCCAAGACGAACGCTCACAGCATAAAAACAAAGCTAAGGCTATGGCATTACTTGCCGCTCGATTGAATACGGCCCAGCGGGAGCAAGCCGCACAGGAACAGGCCGATGAAAGAAAGAGTTTGGTCGGCAGTGGTGATCGGTCTGAACGTATTCGCACCTATAATTATCCTCAGGGTCGTGTAACGGACCATCGAATTAATCTTACGCTTTATAAATTGGCGGAGGTGATGGAAGGATCACTGCACGAAGTTATTGAACCTTTGGTCAATGAATTTCAGGCAGACCAATTAGCGGCACTGGCGGAATAACTACGATAATAAACATGCGAATAAAAGAGTGTTTAAAGCTTACGCCAGAACTCGAACAGATAAGCGAAAGCCCTAGGCTAGATGTTGAAGTGATTCTAGGTTATGTGATTGGGCGGGATAGAACCTATTTATATACTTGGCCAGATAAAACGCTCGATTCAAACCAGTTAGAAGAATTTAATGCCCTCATTGCACGAAGAATAAAAGGTGAGCCTGTTGCGTATATTTTGGGAGAAAAGGAATTTTGGTCTCTGCCCTTTTATGTGAATAATTCTACTCTTATTCCCAGGCCAGATACGGAAAAACTGGTAGAGCTTGCGCTAGAAAAAATATCCTCCTGTAAAAGCAAATCACCTTTGGTTTTAGATTTGGGAACAGGAACAGGCGCTATTGCCATTACGCTTGCAAACGAATGCCCTCACACTTCGGTCATTGCCTTAGATAAGTATGATTCCGCAGTGGAATTGGCAAGAAAAAATATTGAACGACACCAATTAAACAATATACAGGCGTTTACTAGCGACTGGTTTGAGTATGCGGGTATTGGCATTAACCCTCGCCAGGCAAGTTACGATATTATTGTTAGCAACCCACCTTATATTGATGTAAATGACCACCATCTTAATGAAGGCGATGTGCGTTTTGAACCTAAGACAGCTCTGGTTTCAAAAAAACATGGCTTAGCGGATATAGCGTTAATTATTCAACATGCCAAAGTATTTTTGGCGCCTAATGGCTGGCTTTTGTTAGAACATGGCTGGCAACAGGCAAAAGCCGTTCAACAACTCTTTTTGGAAAATGACTATAACAAAATTCAGACAGAAAAAGACCTTTCCGGCCATGATCGAATAACCTTTGCTTCGCTAGACAATCAATAAACCTAGAAACCGCAGTTAAATATTTAGGTTCTGTCTAAAAAGTGGGTATTTTTACAATCAGAAAAATCGGGAACAATGTAATCTTTGATTATTTTAATAGAATCATTTTTATTCTCTAGCAAATCACTACTTTTTAGACAGAACCTACTTAACTAAATTTCGCATCGGACCCTGAGTGTTACTTCCCTAGAAGGGCCTTACACGAAGACAAGCCAGGTGTTCGAGACAAACCGACTTCTCGACATATTTTTTTAAGGCTATAAACCGTTCCAACAAAACGCTTAAATTTACTTTCGAAATGTTGGGACATATATATCCAATGCTTTGGGTCAATCTCTAAACGGGATAAAATAGGGGGAAGGTTTGATGGGATCACACCACGTTTATCGTCACGAATATGTCGTCCTGTCCAGTCCACCAATTCAAGGTAGTCATTAAGCTTAAAAGGCAAACCTGCTGGCATATTCCTCCTTGGATGACCGACAAAGGGAAATAGGTTTGAGGGTTGTTGGTTTTTGTGGTTTGGATGTGGGGATTTTTTTGCTTTTTCCGCTCTTAATTTAACCGAGGTATAATCAGATTTTTCTGGTGTGGTTGCCATTTTAGCGCGGATAGGGTTCAGGTCTACATAGGCCATACAGGCCGCTAAGGCTTTTTCGTCGAGCAGTGCTTGAGACTTAAATCGCCCCTCCCAAAAACGCCCTGTACACCCGTCTTCGGCATTGGCTTCACGGGCCACATATTCATTTACACACCGAATAAACCAGCTTATGTCCATAAGTCGGCCACGCCAGGTTTCCACAATATCGTTTAAGGCATCTCGTTCCGCTTTGTCTAAAGACTCACCACGGATATATCGGCGACTTAATAGGTGCCCTTTAAATAGGGTATGCCATTGCTCAATGATTTCTTCGGTACTCCAGGCCGTGGCTTTATCCGAATCCACATGCAGCACCACATGGTAGTGGTTATTCATGACCGCATAGGCACAAACATCAATTGAGAATACGTCTTGCAGCGCTAACATGCGATCTTCTATCCACTGACGGCGGTACTCGTAGCTCTTGCCTGTAATAGGGTCTTCGCCACACAAATACGCATGACGAACACAGCGCGTCATGCAGTGATAATAGGGGGTTGCGTCTAGAGAGACTTGTGATTTGCGGGTTTGGGTCATATTGAGTTTATTGTATTTTGTTTGAGGTTTGAGGTTTGAGGTTGGAGGTTGGAGGTTGGAGGTTGGAGGTTGGAGGTTGGAGGTTGGAGGTTGGAGGTTGGAGGTTGGAGGTTGGAGGTTGGAGGTTGGAGGTTGGAGGTTGGAGGTTGGAGGTTGGAGGTTGGAGGTCAAGTTATTATGGGTGTCCTATTAATAATGTCCTATTAATAATGTCCTATTAATAATGTCCTATTAATAATGTCCTATTAATAATGTCCTATTAATAATGTCCTATTAATAATGTCCATCCGATTAGCACAAGGGAGCTTGGCGCCTTGGCTTGCGTTGACGTGCAGGATGCACTAATGCCGTGGGTCACAGGGATGTGATAGAACGGCCTTTTGCAAGCCATGTGACAAGCGGCGGTAGAACGTCGATGTCTCGGCTCTGGCTCCTGCTTCGCTCTACCTCCTACATCCTGTAGTCGCGCCATAAACGGCTTTAAAGTGTTTTTCAGCCAAAGTGTTAAGTACTGTCAAAGGGCTATCTGTTGCGACTCAGTATCTAACTCCACCTTCAATTTAAGCCCAAGGCCATTCACTACTTTCGTGAAGCTAGATAACTTAGGATTACCAGACGGAGACAGCATTTTATACATACTCTCACGACCTAGATGGGATCGCTCCGCAAGTCCGCTAATGCCATCTTCTTGAGCTTCCGCAATATTGCGTAAAGCCATCAAGATAACCACTGCACCTCCGTCTTCCAAAGCTTCACTAAGGTATTCTGCTGCAACTTCTAAATCTCGTAAGTGCTCGTTGTGAGTTGCTCTAATATTACGCGCCATGGGGATACCTCTCGCAGTGATCGTTCCAGTATTCTTTTGCTTTCTTTATATCTTTCGCTTGAGTAGATTTATCTCCACCACAAAGCAATAAATACACCTGCTGCCCTTCCTTACCATAATAAATACGATATCCCGGACCATAATGGATTCGCAGTTCACTTAAACCCTCACCTATAGGTTCAACATCACCGAACAAGCCTAGCTCCATTTTATCTACACGCATGATGATTTTTGCTTTCGCCCTAGCATCTCGTATGCTTTCAAGCCACTGAGCGTAAGGGCTTTTTCCTCCCTCATCCGTATATTCATTTATCGTATTTATCATTTCAGGCATATTTTCATTGTATCCCATAGGATACATTTAGCAAGTTATCCTTGCATTAAATAGCCAGAACCCCGTCAGCCGTGGGCTATAGCGATCTAGCAAGTTATCCTTGTAACCTACATTTCATCATCAGACTCCTCATCCAGAGTCGATAACAGTTCTTCTTTCGTTGCGGCTCTCTCGTCCTTACGCTGTTGCTGTCGGTGCATCGTCGGGTGGGTCATCTCATGCACTTGCTTGAGTTTGACGATCGAGACGTGGGTATAAATCTCGGTGGTGAGGATGCTTGCGTGTCCCAGCATTTGCTGGATAAAGCGGATGTCGGCGCCGTTGTCCATCATAAGTGTGGCTACGGTATGTCTAAACAGGTGGCAGCTCCCGCTTTTTCCGGTGTTGGCGTGTTTAATATATTTGCTCACTAGTCGGCTGAGCTGATCGGGGTTTAAGGGCTGTCCAGTTTTATCGAGGAACAAGTTATGTGGATCTCTTTCGTTGTGAAGAGGGATGGCAAAGTCCGGGCGAACTTCTTCTAGATATTTAATAATCCAGTCCATAGCACGCTCACTGATCGGCACGAAGAAAAAAGGGGTCAAGAAAAAAAGGGGTCAAATCACTTGACCCTTATTTCTTATTATCAATGGATTTGACCCCTATTTTGCCCTGAGTGTTACTTCCCTAGAAGGGCCTTGCACGAAGACAAGCCAGGTGTTCGAGACAAACCGACTTCTCGGCACATTTTTTTAAGGTTATAAACCGTTCCAACAAAACGCTTAAATTTACTTTCAAAGTGTTGGGACATATAGACCCAATGCTTTGGGTCTATTTCTAAACGGGATAAAATAGGGGGAAGGTTTGATGGGATCGCACCAGGCTTATCATCACGTATATATCGCCCAGTCCAATCTACTAATTCCAGGTAATCTTTGAGCTTAAAAGGCAAACCTGTTGGTATCCCCTTCCTTGGATTGCCGACAAAGGGAAATAGGTTTGAAGGTTGTTGGTTTCTGTGGTTTGGATGTGTGGATATTTTGGCTTTTTCCGCTCTTAATTTAACAGAGGTATAATCAGACTGTTCTGGTGTTGTTGCCATTTTAGCGCGGATAGGGTTCAGGTCTACATAGGCCATACAGGCCGCTAAGGCTTTTTCGTCGAGCAGTGCTTGAGACTTAAATCGCCCCTCCCAAAAACGCCCTGTACAGCCGTCTTCGGCATTGGCTTCACGGGCTACATATTCATTTACACACCGGATAAACCAGCTTATATCCATAAGTCGGCCACGCCAGGTTTCCACAATATCGTTTAAAACGTTTTGTTCCGCTTTATTTAAAGACTCACCACGGATATATCGGTGACTTAATACATGTCCTTTAAATAGGCTATGCCATTGCTTTATCACTTCTTCACTATTCCAAGCCGTGGCTTTATCTGAATCCACATGCAGCACTACATGGTAGTGGTTATTCATAACCGCATAGGCACAGACATCAATCGAGAATACGTCTTGAAGCGCTAATATGCGATCTTCTATCCACTGACGGCGGTACTCGTAGCTCTTGCCTGTAATAGGATCTTCGCCACACAAATACGCATGACGGACACAGCGCGTCATGCAGTGATAATAGGGGGTTGCGTCTAGAGAGACTTGTGATTTGCGGGTTTGGGTCATATTGAGTTTATTGTATTTTGTTTGAGGTTGGAGATCAAGTTATTATGGGTGTCCTATTAATTGCTATTAATTGATCGGTGTCCTATTAATTGATCTAAAAAACAGGGTGCCATTTTACGATGGGAGTGTGGAAAATTGGCTGTAAAACTTTATTATTCTACGACCAGTAATGCGGGAAAAACTACGATGATAGTTTTGCGCTCTACAACAGAAAACTACGATGGGAATTTTTTGGATCAACTTTGGTAAAGACTACGATGGGAAAATAATAATTAGAAAAAAGTCTACGATGTGAGTGTGGGAAATTGGCCGTAAAACTTCATTATTCTACGACCAGTAATGTGGGAAAAACTACGATGATAGTTTTGCGCTCTACATTATGATGGGAGTTTTTATGATGTTGTTTGGGAAAACGTTAGATTTTAATTTGGAAAAGTGAAAAATAGTTATGATGGGAGCGAGGTAAAACCATCATAAAATGACTGAATTTTATGATGGCAATTTGGGCGGCCACAGACTGTGTAGGGGGTAATTGGTTTGGCGTTTACGTTCAAACTAATTTATGGGTTCCCTCTAACCACACCACCTAATATGGTTTTTTTACTACCATCCCTCTCAAGAACAATTTTTATGTTTGAACACCCTGGCGACGGGAAAAATGAAATGCTCAGAAATCTACCTTTTTCTGAACTTTTAGAAAAAACCTCTAGCGTACGATTTTCAGTGCCATATTCAACCACAGCAAACTCCTGGTATGAATCACTCTCATACACTACATTTTTACCTCCCCCAAAAATATTGGCATCATACAAAGGAGAGTTCTTTGAGACCTCCCCAATAGGCATTCTTTCAATATATGTAAGAGTATCAGAACTAATAGCACCATCTTCACCACTAGTAAATTTAAACATGACCATTTCTTCACTGTCTTTATCTATCAAATAATAATTCTTACTGTTGGCGAGTTCAAAAAACTTATCAAGCCTCAACTCATCACTACTGTATGGTGAGTACAGCACATAGCCACCAAATGAGACCAGAGGATATAACTCTTTACTACCCTCCTCTCTAGTACATTCAACCTTAGATAGGCGAGAAACATGCGTATCTTCAGCGGATGAATTGCACCCCATAAGAAATATTTGAATTAGAAATAGAAACCTAGTCATAGCCAAATAAACTCCTGGTATTCTGAAATGTCTCAGCAGATTGATATTCTTTGTACAAATAAACATGGCTTTCGCTACCCTGAAGCGCTTTCATCGTATTCAGAAGTGAAGGCGCTCTAGTTAAGTATATAGATTTGAATGTGGCTTTTCCCATCTTCCAAACGGCGGTCATATTCAAACGATCTAAAGGCTTCCTTATAAAATCGTTGGATATTTGTTGGGCTGATGCACGAGCTAGTTTCGTAGGATAACTTGACGATAGATCAACACCAAAAGCTCCTGCAAACAAGCTGGCTTGATCCGACGATAGAGAATTCATTAAATCCCAATAAGCGTTCAGGCTTTTACTAGGAGAAAAACCTGACGTTCCCCCATTAAAAACAGTATCTAAAAGTTCTACCTGCTCATCATTAAGAGATGATCTAAATGCTTGGGCGCTTTCCTGCTCCCTGTTCTTCGGGCTTACCTGATTCAACATATAAACCATCATCCCCGACACTGCTCCATTAGCAAACTTCCCTCCCGTAATAACAGAAGCTGTCCCACCAGCCAATCCAGAAATCACTAAATTGGTCGGGTTGAGTTTTCCGCTCATCTGTGAATTCGCCGCAGCAGTTACGGCTGAAGCGGCAAACCCCTGGAGGAATTCACCTCCATTTAGTTCAGCATTAATCCCTCCAACAAGGCCATGGAGCGTCGTCTTCATAACAACGAATTCACGCATCGCAGTGTTATATGCAGCAGTTGTGTCATAATTGATTTTTGCGGGCATTTTTACAGCCTGACCAATTCCCCATGTTACAGTGGCGACCACTGCGGCTTTTCCCCCTGCATGAAGTGCTTTCCATTTATCTCCCGTTTGGTAATAAGTCATTTGCTGTGCAAAATACGCGGACACACCGATAGCACACGGGGCACAGAAAATGGCTACCACAACGGTCACTGCGGTGGATACAACGGTGTAAGTGGTTTCATTTTTTGCAAGAGCCCTAAACCAAGGCTGCGAGATGTAAGTGACCGCATCGTTAATAATAAGAGCCAGTTCGTAGTTCACAAATAAATCGATAAAACCACCAAGGCCCGTAAAGAAATACCCGGATGGATCGGTCGCATTCAATGGGTTATTCATTACGTAGCTATAACGATTTAAACTCCCAATTTCGGTGGGCGCTTGAATAAAGGGGTCTGCTTGCAGAAAACGAGCCAGTTTCGCATCGTAGATGCGCCCGTTCATATGGATTATTTCCATTTCATCCACCATTTCGTGGCCAGTAAACCCTCGTGTAGTTAAGGGTTTATTTTCCACAAAAAAGTCTTGCGCTTTGGCCAATGGCAGTAATGTTTGCCAACTCTCTGTTGTGCGTCGTTCCCCCCAGGGATCGAAGGCCATTTGCTGAACACTATTCCCCTGTACGTCCGTAATTAAGTTTATTGACCCTAGGTGGTCTTTATGTAGGAATAATAAGTCAGCGTCGGCTTCGGAGCCGTTTGCATTAAATTTATGGGTAATTTGCGCAATGCCGCCAATATTGCGTTTCCAGTGTACGATTCCATCGTGGTAATACACTTTTTCTACACTGCCAACGTAGAGGGTTTTGGTTTGCTTACCCTCGGTATCCACATCGATACGCTTGTATCGATTTCGGTTTGTACCATAGTAGAATTGTGTGATGCGGCCTTCATTTTGAACGCGAGTCACTTTATCGAAGGTGCTGTAGGTAAATACGCGATCGCGGCCATCTGATGTAAGGTTGCCGTTTGCGTCATAGTGGTAGGCAATATTCCCAGCGTTGGAAACCGCGTGGGGGCCATATTCTGAGTAGCTATAGCTGCCCACATCGGATTTGGAGGTGATATTTCCAATATTGTCGTAACTAACGGAGGTACTGTGAGATACGTCGCCACTAACGCTGTAATCGGTGAGCCGGTTAAGCGCATCATAGGCGAAGCTCTCTTTTAGGTTACGTTGTTGGCCGTTATCCTTTAAGCCCAGGTCTTCTCGATAAATCAGGTTTGTCGCATGATCCCAACGCATATTCATGTCTTGTAGGACTTGCCAGCTTTGAGTTTGCAGGCGTTCGATTAACCCCGACCTGGGGTTATATATTGCGCGAGTGATGGTACCTGTTGTATCGCCCCCTAATTTGTTTTCGGTGATATTACCACGGGCATCCATTGAGGTGACTTCATAGTATTCTTGCCGACTTTCCCCTGCAATATATTCAGCGTCCACCACTTTGGATAAATACCCATTGGCATTGTATATATTCTGAATTCCGTTGGTATTGTAGTTGTCGTCGTTTCTAGCGGCATCAAATACTTGGAAAACGCGGCCTAAATGGTCATAGGTGGTTTTTTGGTAGTGGAAATTATTCCCACTCGGTGTACCTGGAATATAGGTGCTTTTCTTACTTGCACGACCGAGGTTGTCATAGGTGTATTCAACAGAATAACCACTGACGGTATCCTGTTCATCGCTTATCGCACCCAAACCGTTGGTTGCTACGTCAAATTGCCAGTAAGTATGCCCCACTATATTGCCTGTGGGAGTATCACAGGAGCTGTTATTGGCGGGCTCGCGGTCAATTCGTTCTATCACTCTCCCCTTAAAGTCATACACGTTTTGAACGATGTTGCCTTTGGCATCGATTTGACATAGGAGTTCACCAAAGTGGTTGTATTGGTACCGCCAAATTCCTTTATCAGGGTCATCCATATATATTTTTTTGCCCAAAGCATCATAGCTCATATGAATGGTATTCAACTGAGGGTCGGTTACCGTTTTCAAGTTACCGTTAATATCGTAGGTATAACTTACTGTGTTCAGTAAGTTATCTTGAACACTTACAATTTCACCAATGACGTTGGCAGTGGTAATTTTTTGTTGCCCTTGTGTATTGATTTGTGTTGTTGTAAAGCCATTTCGAACTACCTGACTTGTTGCCAGGGTCGATGTGGCATTGCCAAGTGTGTCTACTTCATAGAATGGCAGTGTGACAGAACTTACCTGGTCCCGAATGTTGTAGCCCTCTTCAGCCGTAACGGTCCAGTAAATTACGTCACCCGCTTTGTATGGCTCACTCACACGAGTTACACGACCAAGGCCGTCATATTCGGTGTCTTGTTGTACCCAATTACCGTCAAACCCTTTACTTCTTGAGCGTAATTTGCGACCGAGCAAGTCAAAACAGGTTTCAGATTCGCCTCCTCCTGAGCTGGTAGTGCGGGTTTTAAAATTCGTGCCGGCAGGGCAGTAGCTTAGGTTATTTTTTGATGAGCGAGTCAGTGTGTACGAGCCATCAGAGCTGGCTACAAAGTAGGGATTACCAAAAGGTGTCACTTCGGTTATAGCCGTTTTGTATCCACTGCCTAGGTAGTGACGCATTTCCCGTGATTCACCGTATTTACCCCGAGTGCGAACGTCACTGACCAAGCGGATAGTTGCCCCCAATGCACTTGCGGTACTATTGTAAACCTCGTCATTTACCGATACGCCTACTGTCTCTGCGCCATCAAATATATCGTAAGTTTTCTCCAAATAACGGCCCTGGGCATCGTATTCCACAAAAGCAGAAAGGCGGTTTTGTCCACTGGAGTTATCCGTTGTCGCTTTAAAGGTTTTGTTACCAAACTCATCGTAATAGTTGCGCGTGGTGATAATGTTTACGCTGTTGACCACTAGCGTTTCTTCACACAATAACCCTGTTAGGTTTCCAGAATGACCCGAATCACTGCTTGCGCAGTTTCCTCCCATATCGTAGTAACTAAAACGGGTGGCTTTGGTATTGGTGGAGGGGCTGATACTCGGCTTCTCAATGGTGGCGACTGTGGAGCTTAAACGTCCCCACTGTTTATCTTGTTCACTCGTTCCATATTCACTTGTGGTGGTGGTTTTCACAAAGTAATGTGTATCAATTGTATTATTGAGGTTATCCCCTGCTTTAGTCTTTTCAATAGTTTGCGTAATATTTCCATAGGCATCAATGTGTGATTCTGTCTTTTTAGACGCTAACGCATCGCCTTGGCTCGCGCCATTATCAACTAGATCGTAGCTAGTGCTTATGCTTTCTTTGGTATAAACCTGGATGGGCCCAAGTGTTTTTACTCCCAGGTCAAATAGGCTGGAAAAATTACCCGCTGTACAGTCACCACTGGCGTTGGTATCTGAGCAATAGCTAGAAAGCAGGTTGGTATAGTTATATATACCTGATAAGACGCTATCAGTATTAAGAAAATTCCCTTCAGCACTGACGGCTTCATTAGATAAACGTTGGCCTATGTAAGGCCAATCTTGTCTAAATCGCGTAAAGGTTTGTATATTTTTTTGAACATCCAACTTTGAAATACCACTGAAACCCAGTGGGCCTACGCCACCCGGTTGAATTCTTAGTTGGTGATAGGAGTATTCGATGGTATTGGTATTATTACTATCTGCCGTCGAGGGGGATCGACTTGTGACAGCGGTGACAACCGGGATCGCTCCCGCAGCCTCAAAAACAGGGGCATCTTGAAACACCCCTATAGGTTCAGTCCCTTCGGGCAAGTAGGAAAAGGGGCGATTGATTTTGGTGTAAAAGTCCGACTCATCCAAAGAAAATACATTTTTCGACCGACAGTTAACACCTCCCCGAACTCCATCAGTCCATTGCCAACAGGACTCTTCTTCAGATTCACTCACTTCCACAGTTTGCTCAATAGACGTATAGTGGTCTGAAAATATAAGTGATTCGTAATTAATTTCTGTTTTGTTCCCCAGTCCATCTTCTACGCTGTATATCAAATCCCCTCGGGCATTTACATTTGAATAAGAGTGGAAGATATTGACAAGGTAGTCTTCATAGTCAAGCTCTACGATTTCAAGGGCACCATCGCCATTCAAATCTGAAAAATTTATATAAATGTCTTCTTTATAGGGTCGATTCAGTACAAGCCTATCGGTTGAGTCAAATCGGTTTTCTGTATTATCCCAAGGAATATATTGAATTTTTCCTTCGTCTTCATTTTGATAGATTAAATCAGGGAAGCCATCTTGGTTAAAGTCGGAAAAATTTGCAGCCCACTCACCGATTTCAGTGATTTTTTTCGCTGAAGTAAAACCGTTGCCAGTATTCAGGTGAAACCGCCAACCGCGATCATCAGTGGTTTGATAGTTCCCCTGTATGGGTTCCATCCCATCAACATGATTGAAAAATCGAATTTGGCTGTGGTATGCAATATCAATAAGCCCATCGGCATTCAAATCTACTGGTCTAATATCTTTTTCTTCTGTGACATAGTGAAGGAAGTCGAAATCTGAATCCGTCTCACTGACCCCTTCCGGTAGGTCGTATAAGGTATCAAAATATTCGAAGCCGTTTTCAGACTGAACATAAACCTGGAGATGTGTAAGACGTTTTAGGCTTGGTTCCATATAGCTACATTGGTTGTTTTCACAGTAAAACCCCTTCTGGTAACGCTGAATTGCGAGGTCGACTTTCCCATCCTGGTTAAAATCAGCCACGACTGGTGTTTTGTAGCTTAGCGACAAATTAAACTGCCCAACCTCCAAATGAATAGGTATGCTGACGGCTTCCTCTGCAAAACTATAACGAAGGTGACTTCCGTCGTCTTGAGTGAGGTCCTTTTTTAAATACCAAACATTTACGCTATTGATATCTTTATTAAACGAAACGGCATCGACTAAGCCATCCCCATTGATATCGCCAAACGAGGTATCTTCGTCAAATACGTAATCTCTGGCGTATTCCAGGCTCCATTCACCAGTGTCTTGAAAACGGGAGACAAATAGCTTCCACTTCCCTTCAGATGAATCACTCTCTGCATCCGAAGCAAGCAAATCAGTACGGCCATCGGCGTTTATATCTATAGGGATAAGACGAACGGGCCTGTACTCCTCATCAAAAAATCTTCCTCCGCTAACAGCCCTTTCTCCTTCAACGGGCATTTCTTCAGTCAACCCATTTGAGGTCGAGGATAAGATCACCTGATCATAATCAACCGACTGAAAATATCTGCCGGGATCATGAATGGTTTGTTTTACTCGAACCGATATTCGGTCTTGCCTGCCATCACCATTAATATCTACAAATATGGTTTGTCCAATTTGGTAGCTTGTATCGCTATTAGGCAGTACATAGGGTTGAGAAAGGGCAGAACTTACCATACGGGTAGCATCAAAACTCAGTTGAGGCTCTCGCCATTCAAATGTTGTTTTGGGTAAACAATTGCTCTGGGTTACACATTCCTGAATGCTTGTTAAACGGCTCAAGTTGTCAGTTTCGTAATCTGCACCGTTTTCATTGTAATTGAGGTTGTATCGTCGAAGTAGCTGCCCTTCATTGTATGACTCTATAGAGGCAACCTTGTAAGCCGTAACAAATTCATAACCCGCTGAGTATCCACGGATAATATCTTCCCTCTGCGTGGAACCGTAATTTATTTTGATATGTGAGTTATGCGTATTGCCACTCCCATAAGCAAACCTAACTTCGTCCAAAGAAAATAGATCAGAACTATTATTGTAGAAATACTTTATCGGGTTTCCGACATTATCCTGAAATTCAGATATTGCCCAGGTCAGTATTTTTTCGGCAATTCTTATACCGCTCGCATCTCTTGCGTTTTGTTCTGACTGGTGTAGGCCCGCACCACCAAAAGTTGTTAATGAGCCATCTTTTCCTTTTACGGTAAAAAAGTCTGGGTTTCCTGTAGTGCCTCCGTGTGCGGTAACAATGACTTGCGTATCAATGGCAGTTTTATATTCACTACCAGGAGCGCCATATGTGCCTGATATAAGCAATAGGCGCTGACCACTCAGACAAAAACGATCAGATGCGCTCCAATTAACTTCTTTGCCACTGCCATCGTAAAGGCGGGATTGCCCACACCGGCTCAGAGCCTTCTGGCTACCCAAATGCCATCCACTACCAGCAATACCATTTGGCGAAGCACTGTTGTAGCTCAAGCTAAGTTGGGGCGTCACACCTGCCGTTCCTACTGCTGCCATAATGGGAACAGCATAAATGGCTGCGCCACTGGCATTCACGTCAAAAGCGCCGGTTGTTGCTCCAACCTGATCTGTTGCTGCAATATCTTCAGCGGAGACTAAGTTTGAATCTGCTAATACTGGGGTTGTTGGAGAAGTAACGACCCCTCTAGCGAGAAGACCAGTTACCTCTTCAATTTCCTGAGGTAAATTATTCCCACCTCCGTAGATATTGACACCACTGCTGGAACCCGATTGGGCTAGAACTCGAACATCTACCTCACCATCCAGATTGACGTCCTCGAAAAAATAATTTATTCCCAACACCGCTTTTTGATACGTCGCTAGTTGAGACTGTTCTATATTAAATGGGTGGGCATCACTTCCTTCACCGGAGTAATACACAAAACCTTTATCTTTATTGATATCAAGCGGAATATGAATGCCATCGCCATGACGCAACAATAGCCAAACAGGAAGCGCATGGAAATACACATCCCCAGTTTTGCCGTCACTATTAAAATCTCCGTAGTAAACCTCATATTTATTTTCATCAAATTCCACAGCAAGCACATCCGTGGATAAGCAAAGTGCGATGAATAAACCTATGACGGTGGCGATGTGTTTAAACATAGAGGTACCCCAAAATAATGGTCGTCTCAAAGAGCCTAATAAAAGAAACCGATAAATAAATTGGAAGGAGGAAATACGACTATTTCCCAAACCAAAAAACGATGATGCTGATGAAGTGTTTTGAGTAGTCAGACCCAAGTTATCTAAATATTTTACGATGCCTTTCACATTACTCTCCTACAATGGCAATCCGTTATCACGCCAGCGCACAGGACGCCACACGCTCGATGAGTTCAAGTGTTTACATCGTAGCGAGTTAGTTCGATTAGTGTGTTGGTGGTGACGAAGTCCGGTTTTTAATATATTTATCTAGGGCCTGTTGACACTCATTAAATTATTACTGCCTGAAGCTATTTTTTATCCAGCTAGACAGAAAAAGCGAGGTTTAGCTGGGTGAAAAATAGATCTGGCCCTTTAAATTATTAGTCCTCAATTGACATTTGGTAAATCCCACAACTGGTTGCGAAGCTCCCAACACGACCATACACACGTTTTCCTCGAGCCTGCGCAGATAACAACATACTTATTTGTGTACTTTGGTCTTCATTAATCCAACACTTCTTTGTACTTCTTCCGCCAGGGTCTACGGGACACGCTTCGCAATAGTTCGTCCCATCGGCCCCAACAACCTTAAGAGTAACCCATCCACCTCTAGAGGAAATTTCCTTAATCGCTCCAAGCGGAAGCGCTTCTGAGCAATAACCTTTCTGTGAAACAATTAGTGCAATTAAAGTTATCAGTAATATATAGTTTTTCACAACATCTCCATAAATTTTTATTGAATTTAACATTTGTATACTATGCGCGCGCAGAACCTCTCGCCTGGGCAGAATTCACACAGATGCAAGTATGTTTTAAAGGGGGAAAAGATTATCCAAATCCCTTCGGAACAAAGTGTGCCGACCAAAAGACGGGTAATGCATTTGCTGAAAAGAAGATTACTGAAGCGACAGGGGTTTGACAAGAGAAAAATAGGGGTAAGGGATACATTGTCGCCTAAATCAACCCATCAACCCCAAATAAGAAACAGAAAGGGCGGGATGTGTCGCGCAAACCATCAAAAAGACCAAAAAATAAAAGGCGCCAATCAATAAAATAGGTTTTTTATAGGCGAACTCATTCGGAAAAAGGTTTATTTTTAGGGGGTTTACCCTTGTTTGAGCCGTTCCCGCAGGTCAATGATGGCGGTGTTTGCTTTTGAGGTTGGTCGGGCGAACAATTACCCTTGCGAAAAGCAGTTGGGGGTTTCACCCCCCTTATTGTTCTTACAAATATTAACGATTACCCTGTGCCCTGCGCTGGTTATTATTAGGGCTAAAAACTGAGCTAGGCTTAGCTATTGTAACAATAAAGGTGATGTCAGTAGGCTCAACATTTATTAGTGTGAACAGGCTAACAAGAATCGGCGCTGTATTTGCCCCATATCGTTCTATAACGGGTTCGCTACCTCATCAAGCTCAGTGCTGGATATTCGAATTCAGGAAATACTATGCAAAAACAAAACGATTCATTTTTTGCACACTTTTTAAAGCTGGAAAGTGCTGGCGGGATTCTTCTTTTTCTTGCGGCATTTTTTGCCATAGTCTGCGCGAATACTTTTTTATCCACTTATTATGAGTTGCTTCTGTCAACACCTGTTGAGGTCCGGGTGGGGGCTCTTGAGATAGCCAAACCCTTATTGCTTTGGATTAACGATGGCCTTATGGCGGTTTTCTTTTTCCTTGTAGGGCTTGAGTTAAAGAGAGAGTTAATTGAGGGGGAGTTATCGGACAGGCGAAATATTATATTGCCCGGTGTAGGGGCCATCGGTGGTATGTTAATGCCTGCTCTTATATACGTTTATTTTAATGGTGATGATTCCACCGCCATTAAAGGTTGGGCAATACCTGCGGCAACGGATATCGCTTTTGCGTTAGGCGTACTTACTTTACTTGGTTCTCGTGTTCCTATCGCTATAAAAATTTTCCTAACTTCACTTGCGATTTTCGATGATATTGGTGCAATTGTCGTTATAGCTTTATTTTATACGTCTAAAATATCGTTAAGCGCGCTGATTGTTGTGGCGTTGTGCCTCCCGATATTGACACTGCTAAATAAACAAAATGTTATCTCTAAAAGCCCTTACGTTTTAATTGGTGCTGTTATGTGGGTGGCGACGCTTAAATCCGGCGTCCATGCGACTCTTGCCGGTATTGTCTTGGCTATGTTTATCCCTATTCGAGCAAAGGAAGACCCAAGTATATCGCCATTAAAAAGTATGGAGCATGATTTACATTCGGTCGTTGCCTTTTTTATTTTACCCGTTTTCGCATTTTCTAATGCAGGCATAAGCTTTGGTGGTGTGGGGCTGGAGCAGGTGCTTCATAACGTTCCCATTGGCATAGCACTCGGCTTATTTTTTGGAAAACAAGTTGGGATATTGGGTTTTTGTTGGTTATGTATAACACTTAAAATAGCCGCTTTGCCTAAAGGAATGAGTTGGTTAAGTTTATATGGCACGGCTGCCCTTTGCGGCATTGGGTTTACTATGAGCCTATTTGTTGGCTCGCTTGCTTTTGAAGAAACGGGGGTTAATTTACTTTTTGATGAACGGCTTGGGATTATTTTTGGTTCAATTGCTTCGGGGCTAGTGGGCTATCTGATACTTGCGGTTAGTTTGCGATCACACAGGTAAATACAGTTTGTGATTGACTAAAGCGCGGCGAAAATTAAAACCTAACTTACTATAATTAAAGCCTAACTTCTATTTTATGCTCTCGCATATATTGTTTGGCTTCGGGCACGGAATATTCGCCAAAGTGAAATATACTCGCGGCCAATACGGCGTCGGCACCGCCCTGCTTTACGCCTTCAACAAGGTGGCTTAGGTTTCCCACTCCGCCCGAGGCGATAACAGGTACACAGACTGCGTCGCTAATTGCTTTGGTTACTCCCAGGTCAAACCCATTTTTGGTGCCATCGCAGTCCATGCTGGTGAGCAGTATTTCCCCCGCTCCATAGTCCACCATTTTTTTAGCCCAAGCCACGGCATCTATTCCCGTTGGTTTGCGACCACCGTGGGTAAAAATTTCCCATTTCTCCGGTTCGCCTGGGGCACTTACTTTTTTCGCGTCTATAGCCACAACAATGCATTGGGAGCCAAATTTTTCTGCGGCAGCTTTAACGAATTCTGGGTCCTTTACGGCTGCGGAGTTGATTGATACTTTATCGGCACCGGCGTTAAGCATTGTGCGAATGTCTGCGAGTTCTCGAATACCGCCACCCACGGTAAGTGGAATAAAGACTTCGGCGGCAATCTGTTCCACGATGTGGACGGTGGTATCTCTGTCTTCGTGGCTCGCGGTAATATCCAGGAAGGTAATTTCGTCCGCGCCTTGTTCATTGTAGCGTTTGGCAACTTCGACTGGGTCTCCGGCATCTCGAATATCGACAAATTGAACGCCTTTTACGACGCGGCCTTTGTCTACGTCCAAGCAGGGAATAATGCGTTTTGCCAGTGCCATAAGGTTGTCTCTTTTTTTGATCGTTTCTTTCTGTTCGATTGTTTCTACTGAATGTTAATTGTACTGGCTTTCTACTTGGCGATCGCAGTAGGATTGAGCTTCCGCTACGTCTAGGGTGCCTTCGTAGATGGCTCGGCCTGTTATGGCTCCCATTATGCCGGAAGCCGATTTTTTCTGTAGTACGTGTATGTCGTCCATATTGGTAATGCCGCCTGAGGCAATTACGGGTATAGGTGATGCTAAAGCCATTTCGACGGTGGCTTCAACGTTGACGCCTTGCATCATGCCGTCTCTTGCTATATCGGTATAGACAATGGAACTCACTCCATCACTGGCAAAGCGCCGGGCGAGGTCTGTGACTTTTATTTCCGACACTTCTGCCCAGCCGTCTGTGGCAACTAGGCCGTCTTTTGCGTCTAAGCCAACAATGATGTGCCCTGGAAATTGCGTACACATTTCCGTTACAAATTCAGGTTCTTTAACGGCTTTGGTGCCGATAATGACGTGGGTGACGCCCGCATCTAAATAAAATTGAATGGTTTCGGCTGAACGTATGCCTCCACCAATTTGAATGGGTAGTTTTGGGTAGGCTTTGGCGATGGAGGTGACGACGTCACCATTGACAGGTTCGCCTGCAAAGGCGCCATTTAGGTCAACGAGGTGCAGCCTTCGTGCGCCTACATCGACCCAACGTTTTGCCATGGCAACTGGGTCGTCAGAAAATACGGTTGAATCTTCCATCACGCCTTGTTTTAGGCGTACACATTTTCCGTCTTTTAAGTCAATTGCAGGGATAATTATCACCCGAGTCACTCCAATTAAAAATGAGGTTTTAGTTAAGATACAGGTCTGTGAAGCTTTAGACTGTGCCGTCCCACTGGATAAAGTTTTCCAGTAGTTTCAAGCCGTTAGTATGGCTTTTTTCAGGGTGGAATTGTGAAGCAAAAACATTGCTTTTCGCAATGTTGGTGGTAAATTCTAAACCATACTCACTGGTGCCCGCTTGATGTTGTTTTTCTTCCAACTCAACGTAAAAGCTATGGACGAAATAAAAGCGGCCAGCATTGTTTATTCCCTGCCACAGTGGGTGGTGGTTAGTTTGCTGCACGTTGTTCCAGCCCATATGGGGGACTTTAAGTCGCTCGACAGATTCCTGAAATTGTTTGTTGGTCGCAAAGTTTTTCACTTTGCCAGTAAAGACTCTTAGGCAGTCAATGCCATCGTTCTCTTCTGAGAACTCCATTAGGGCTTGCATCCCGACACAGATAGCCAAAGTTGGCTTGCCAGAGTCTATGTAGGCTTTCACGATTTTATCAAGTTCTAAACGGCGAATTTCAGCCATACAGTCTCGTATGGCTCCCACACCGGGAAAGATAACGGCGTCGGCTTTGGCAATATCGCTTCTGTCTGCTGTTACTTTAACCAGTAGGTTCGGCCCAACATGCTGTAAGGCACTGGCAACGGAGTGAAGGTTGCCCATGCCATAGTCAATAACCGCAATTGTTTTTTTGTTCATAGAAAATCTAACGTTTGCTGGGGAATGGTGTTACGTGCTGTATCTTTGCTGGTAACTTTTTCTGCCTTTTGGGGCAAGTCCATTCCGTATTTATAGGCTGCCTTTTGTTGAGGGCATGGCGTTGCCTAAACGCGGGTCAACTTCTAGCGCCATGCGTACGGCTCGACCAAAGGCTTTATACACTGTTTCAATTTGGTGGTGCGCGTTGGTTCCACGCAGACAGTCAATGTGCAGTGTTGCTTGAGCATGATTGACAAAGCCATGGAAGAATTCCGAAAACAGTTCAGTGTCGAAGGTGCCGATACGCTTTTGCGTAAAGGGTATATTCATCACTAGACCTGGACGACCGGAAAAGTCAATCACAACGCGAGATAGGGCTTCGTCCAAGGGTACGTATGCGTGACCGTATCGACGAATGCCACGTTTATCACCCACGGCTTGTTTCATCGCTTGGCCAAGGGTAATGCCAATGTCTTCAACGCTGTGGTGATCGTCGATGTATGTATCTCCATCGCAGGTAATGTCTAGGTCAATTAGGCCGTGACGGGCAATTTGGTCCATCATGTGTTCCAAGAAAGGGACTCCGGTATTGAATACGCCTTTGCCCTCACCATCGAGGTTTAATTTTACGGCAATTGTGGTTTCTAGCGTATCTCGCTGAACCTCGGCTTTGCGGTCGGCCATCAGATTCTCTCTTTATTATGGAACTCTAAGGGCGGCAATTATAGCCGTGTGGGAGCATCTACGACCAGTGAAGATGGGTGACGAGGGTTGAAAAAACTAGATTTTAGCCTCTGTTTTTGGGGCAATGAGAGGTTTCTCACTTTATAGTGTGTGGGAAATACGTTTTTTGTTGCTCAGGTAGGTGAGAAAAGAGAAAAACGTTTTGCGTTTGCTGTTTATAACTGAACTAGAGGTTTTTTGGGCTCTATAACCCCGTTAAAAATAACTTTACATTGCATTATTTAGAAGGTTTTCTTCTCCCAAGGCTTGTTGACACTAAAGTTTGATGGTTCTTAGCTGCTTCACACGATATTAATTGTGCATTCATTCACGTTTTTAAATGAATATTTTGCACTCATTATTCAATACGCACATGATGTGAATGGCGTTATTAATACAAAAACAAGAGGTTTTGAAATGAAAATTTACGCATTTTCTGTGCTTGCATCTGTCACCTTACTTTTTTCAGCCTGCGGTGGTAGCGGAGGGAATAACGATGAAAGTACTGCAAGCTATATCTCAATTGGTATTACCGATGGCCCTGTTGAAAGTGCGTCGGCGGTTGTCGTTTCATTTACGGCAATAGAACTACACGGCGCAGAAAATAGGCTTATTGAGTTTGAGGAGCCTCAAAATATTAATTTATTGGATTATCAAGGGGAGGAAAGGGCATTACTACTCGACGGACAGGCATTAAGCCCAGGTGATTACCAATGGATACGCTTAACCGTTGATGAAGCCGCCTCCTATATTGAGGTTGACGGAAGCCAGCACTCTTTGGAGATACCCAGTGCAGCACAAACTGGCTTAAAAATAAACCGTGGCTTTACTATTGCCGCGAATGGCACAACGGATTTTACTATCGATTTCGATTTGCGTAAGTCTGTCCACCAAGAGGGGACGGGGGATTATAAACTCAGGCCAACGTTGCGTTTGGTGAACAATCTGGAGATCAATACTATTAACGGAACGGTGGCCGAAGCTTTGCTGACCAATGCTGAGTGCAGTAATGGTGATAATAATGATACTGGCAATGCGGTGTATTTGTTCTCCGGCCATGATGCCAGCATTCAGGACTTACAGGGAACAGGCGGCGACCCTTTGACTACCGCTACGGTTAGCTATAATACTGAGGACGAGGTGTATGCGTTTACGTTAGGCTATATTCCTTTAGGAGACTACAGCCTTGTATTCACTTGTGATGCGTCTTTAGATATGAACAGTGAGGACAATAGTGATGTGGTTAGTTTCAGTACTCCGGTGAATATTACTGTGGCGGAAGGTGACCTTACTTCGGCAAGCATCCAGTAAGGAAGGCTGAACTCCAAACAATGCGGGCTGTCATAAACCGTAAGTATACGCCAAAGTTTTTACCCACAGGGGAAGCCATGACCGAACATCAGAATCAACCTACCAAAAGTACAATGAAAACTCTGCGATCTTTAATCGGCTTCGCCGTTATTTTAGCGGTTGTTTATTTTGGTAATGTGCAGCTACAAACCTATTTAGGCAAACAGGCTTTTGACAAAACAGGCTTGCCTGAAATGCCATTGGAGGCGGCCCTGCAAAAAGCAAAGGAGCAAAACCAATTGGTACTCGCGGATATGTCTGCCATTTGGTGTCCTAGCTGCCGGAAACTGGATTCAGAGGTGTTTGCCGATACGGCTGTTCAGCAGGAGATTGTTTCAAATTTCATTTTCACTCGGATCGAGTATGAGTCAGAGGAAGGCGAAGCCTTTATGAAGAGGTATAATGTAAGAGGGTTTCCCACTCTGTTGCTCATCGCGCCAGACGGTTCAAAGGTTCGCCAATTACCGCTTACTTACAGCCCCAAAGAGTTTATTGCAAACCTGAGAAATTAATTCGTTTTTATTTTCACGGCTTAATCAAGCTTCAAGTGAAATTTGCACAAAGAAAGATTACACTACTCCCAATTAGGCGGCCTATGCCGCCTTTCCTTATTCTCCTACTCTAAAAAATAAAACGCCATTTTGAAAATCGCATTACTCGGCTATAGAAGCCACCCTTTTGTTGGTGGGCAAGGTATCTATTTAAAGTACCTCAGCAAGGCGCTATCCGATTTAGGGCACGAGGTGGATGTCTATTCCGGCCAGCCTTACCCTGAGTTGGACGAACAGGTTAATTTAATTAAGGTGCCTAGTCTGAATTTATACGAACATGAAAATCATGTATTTGCCCTGAGACCACACCATTTCAAGTCTTATGCTGACGTTTACGAGTGGTGGACAATGCTAACAGGTGGCTTCGGCGAGCCTTATACCTTTTGCCTGCGGGTGGCAAAGCTGTTAAAGAAAAGAAAGTACGATATTATTCACGACAACCAAAGCTTAGGCACTGGCCTGCTTGCGGTGCAAAAACAACACAATAATTTGGTATGCACAATCCACCACCCAGTACATAAGGATAGGGAGCTGGCAATAGCTGCGGCGAAGGATAATTTTTTTAAACTGTTGGCTAAACGCTGGTACAGTTTTATTTCCATGCAGGAAAAGGTGGTTAAAAATATCCATCATATTGTGACGGTTTCCGAGGTCTCGAAAAAAGACATCGCACATTATTTCTGCAAGCCTCAAAATACAATTACTGTTGTTCCCAATGGGGTTGATGCGCACACTTTTCGCCCTTTGCTGGCGGTTGAGAAGCATCCTTTTAGGATTATTACAACGGCTTCATCGGATCAGCCGTTAAAAGGGTTGCCGGTGCTTTTGTATGCGTTAAAAAGCTTACATAAAACGCTGCCACTCTCTCACTTAGTGATTATTGGAACACTTAAGGAAGGCGGTGATTCACAAAAGCTCATAAAGAAACTGGGGCTGGAAAGCTGCATTAGCTTTCGTAGCGGCTTAAGTGCCGAAGAGCTTGTTTTGGAGTATAACAAAGCACAGGTTGCTGTTTGCCCCTCTCTGTACGAGGGCTTCGGCTTGCCTGCGGCGGAAGCTATGTCGTGCGGCTTGGCGGTGGTATCGTCTGATGGCGGCGCTCTTCCTGAGATAGTGGGTAATGCGGGTGTGGTTGTTCCTGCTGGCGATGCCAGTTTATTAGAAAATGCGTTGCTCGGGCTCTTCCGTTCGCAGGAAAAAATAGACCAGTTGGGCACTCGTGCCCGCAGACGTGTACTGGATAAATTTTGCTGGGTTAAGGTTGCCGAGCAACTCACTGAATACTATAAAAATACTGTGTTGAAGCAAGCCCATGTTGACGGTTAATTTTGATTATATCAATGTGCAACCGGGAGAGTTCATTCTCGACCTAGGCTGTGGCGAGGGCAGGCATTCTATTGGTGCGGCCCACCACAAACCTGAGGCAAAGGTTATTGCTGTTGACTTAAATATGAATGATATAAAAGCGGCAAGACAAAAAGATACGGCGTTCTTCACTCACCCTCAATGCGCTTATTTGAATAGTGATGGAACCCGGTTGCCTTTTCTAGATCATTCGTTTAATCATGTTATTTGTTCTGAAGTATTGGAACATATTCCAAACGTTGAAAAAATGCTGGGCGAAATTCAACGTGTACTTAAACCCGGTGGCAGTTTAACTATAAGTGTTCCTCGCTATTGGCCAGAGAAAATTTGCTGGTTTTTAAGTAGTGCTTACCATCAGGTGGAAGGCGGGCATATTCGTATTTTCAAAGCCAAGAAGTTACGGAATAAAATAGTTGATCTAAATTTTACTCATAGGAAAAGTCACTGGAGCCATGCTCTGCATTCACCTTATTGGTGGCTAAAATGTATGCTCTGGAAATATGGGGATGATCATTTTCTGGTGAAGGCTTATCATGCTTTTTTAGTTTGGGATCTAATGAAAAAGCCATGGTTAACTCGGGCGATAGACAAAATACTTAACCCATTCATTGGAAAGAGTATTGTTATTTATTTTTTCAAAAACCATTAGTTTAAAAAGAATAATATATTGACCATCATCGAGAGTGTAACTCAACCAAAGCATGTTTTTGAAAATGCAGCTCAGTATATTCTGAGCTGTCAATTAAATAACGGCGCTATTCCTTGGTTTAAAAATGGCAGGCTTGACCCCTGGGATCATACGGAAGCCGCTATGGCTCTCACTATAGCGGGGCATTTAAACGAAGCAAAAAAAGCGTTTTGTTGGTTAGCAGAAAATCAAAATAGCGACGGCAGTTGGTTTTCAAGTTATTTTTCCGCGCCCACTGAACAGCCCTTGGATATGTATAAAACGGAATCTAATTTTATTGCCTACCCCGCTACGGGACTTTGGCATTATTATTTGGTGACGCAAGATGTTAAGTTCGTCTCCGAACTCTTTCCCTATATTGAAAAGGCGATTAACTTAGTAGTAAGTTGGCAAACAGAGGAAGGGGATGTGCTTTGGGCAAAATCTTCTCAAGAAACCTTACCTAAGGATGCGCTTGTAACTGGGTGTAGTTCCATACTGCGTAGTATTGAGTCGGCTATTCATTTAGCCGAGCTTGTGGGCAAGGAACCTTCAGGTTGGTTTGCAGCCTATCAGAAATTAGCTGGCGCAATCAGAAATAAACCCTGGCGATTTGATCGCACTTGGGAATCAAAACGACGCTTTTCTATGGATTGGTTTTACCCTATTCTTAGTGGTGCTTATACTCCCCAAGAGGCTCGCCAAAGAATTGCTGACAGGTGGGATGAGTTCTATGAACAAGGCGTAGGTTGCCGGTGCGTATGTGACGAACCCTGGATGACGGTGGCAGAAAGCTGTGAATTAATTTTAGCCCTTATAGCAGCAGAAAAAAAAGCGCGGGCCCTCACCCTATTCAATGATTTAGCAAGGTGGCAAGACAATGACGGTGGTTATTGGACTGGGTATTCGTTTAGAGACAAGGCTATTTGGCCAGAAGAAAAAACCACTTGGACCGCCGGTGTTATTTTGTTAGCCGCAGACGCACTTTTCAATTTGACCTCTGCATCTAAATTATTCACGCTGCCTAGCTATATTAACCAACCGAGATAAGGGGTCGATAACATTTACCGTTTTCTCAATATGCCCAGTGAGTTTACTTTGTCTAAAATTTCAAACCCGCCTTTATCAAACAAGGTCATCATGGCGATAAAAGGCCCTTGCCCCCCCTCCTGGGGAGCTTCAAAAATATCGTGAATAGCGATAAACCCCCTGGGAACAATGAACTGAGACCACCCCATCACATCGGCTAAGGCCACTTCTGGCCTATGACCTCCATCAATAAAAACCATTCCCAATGGCATCATCCAATGTTTCAGTACTATGTTTGAGGGGCTAACAATAGGGACAACGGTATCGTCCAGTTCCGCAAGAGTCATGGCTTTTCGGAATTCTGGGAAGCTATCCATGCATTTGTTTTGCTGATCAAATAGTTCAGGGTCATGGTATTCCTCCCCAAACTGATGCTCTTCCGAGCCCCGGTGGTGGTCTATAGCATAGAGTGTATTACTTGTTTCTTTGCAGGCTTTGCCAATGTGTACGGCTGATTTACCGCAGTAACTTCCCACTTCTAAACATGGCCCAACATCTGAAACCGAAAGGGCTAGAGCGTGCAGGGCACAACCTTCATCATCGGCTAAAAAACCTCTTATATTGTTTTCTTGAATAAAATTAACGACACTCACAGCCTTCTTCCCTACATTGACCCTTATTTTCAGACCTAGAGCATACTTAAATGCGTAAAGATCACAAGCCTTTATGGCTACACAGACGAATACAGTATATTAATAGGCTATATTGTAACCATATAATTTCTCCGCAATTTGATAATTTGGGGCACTCTCTATACATCCACCAACCTAGAAGCCTGGAAATATTCGGATCAAATATTCGTGCAGGGGATCATTTACATTTAATAAGCAATAAGACCCAGCCCATAAAGCTGTGTACTTGGTCCAGTAAACAGCAAAGCGGGAAAATCGAGATCGGTAGTTACTGTCTTATCTCACCGGGAGTCAATTTGCTTTCAGCCGAGTCAATTATTATTGGGGATAATACGATGATCGCAGCGGAAGCCTATATATCCGACTGCGATTGGCACGGGCTTTATAATCGAACTAGGCCATTTCGTTGCTCAGCAAGCATTCAAATTGGAAATAATGTCTGGGTTGGCTACCGGGCCATAATTCATAAAGGGGTAAGCATTGGCGACAATTCTGTGATTGGCGCAGGCGCGGTTGTGAGCCGGGATGTACCTGCCAATACGGTTGTTTCGGGGAACCCTGCAAGGGAGATTAAGTCTCTCAACCCAAACAAGCGGATGGTTAAACGAGATTTTTTATTTACCGGAGAAAAAGATTACCGGCAAAACCAGCAAGAGCTGGAAAAGTACCTATGGAAAGACAATCGCTTTTGCTCTTGGCTGAAATCAATGCTCTTCCCTCAACGTCTCGATTAACGGTTGATTGGATTAAACGTATCTAATCTCTTCGCTATCCGTTTTCATTGCTTATTCCCAAGAGGAATACAGTGCAGCATAATGCAAAGGTTCAATTTACTTAATTCAGTACACTTTAGCCGGTAATGTATCTAGACTTATTTAAGTAACACTACATTTATTTCAACAAAAATAGAAAAACAAAGAGTTCAAGCATGAATACAGATGCACTAATCACTCAGCTATTTCTCTACGAAGAGAGCGGGAATCTTGTTCCCTTGGACAGCTTACCCAAACTTAATGATACGGGTATTGTACGTTTTAATAACTGGATAGATAGTAAACGTACATTTCTCCCAGAGGAAATCACTTCGCAACATTGGATTAAATCCTGTTCAAAGGGTTATATCACGGAGCTTATTTTTCATGATAACGGTTCACTGGACGAGTACACGCTATTTGAACGATTGAAAACAACAGGCCGCTGGGTTTTAAACGACGGAATTCTGGAGCTGGAGATAAGAAAGGACGATAACGTCTACAAAAGTTCTGTTATAGCACACTGGGAAGCGCCCATGCATTCTGCGGTTGAATATAAAAATGACGAGCTACACGCTTATTTAAAACTGGTACAGACACGCCCTCATTTAAAGCAAGACCTTGTTGAATAACCCTGGGGATGCATGTTTCTATTCGACACCTTTTTTATTCGATACATTAGGTAGGTTGGAAAAGGCGAAGCCGCCTTCGGCTTTTCCAACCTACACTGTATTTTACAGGCAGATAAATCGGGAACAATGTAATCTTTGATTATTTTAATAAAATCATTTTTATTATCGAGTCAATCACTATAACCAAATTCTGCCGTAAATAAATTAGTTTAATCATAATCACTATCGTTTATTAGGGTCGCATCGGATGTAACAAGGCAGGCATGGCTCCAGGGGTTTTGTTAATCGTTAAATGCACAGCAGCTTGCCAGCGCTGGGGTTGCAAACCCTGGTGATAAAGGGTATCGGCAACTTGATCGATAGGCTGGCCGTTGGAGTAACGTTGCTCTGGTTTAAAATGTGATTGATGGCGCTCAATCCAAGCCAATACAGCTTGAGGGTCTGGCTGGGGCAAGGGGGTATCATCGGAGTGTTCTTTTTGGATTGGGTCCTCTTGTGCCTCTGCATCCAGTTCCGGCTCAGGCAAACAAAGCCCCTGCTCCTGCAAATTCAAGCCAGTGATGTGACATAAAGCATAAGCCGCTAATTTAGCCTCACAAGCTTGCTCGATAAAACCACCCAAACATGTAAGGTATGCAGGATCACCACGGAAAGCAATAGCCCATAATAGTAACCTGTATTGTTCAGGCCGGTGGTTGTGCTGTAAAAACCATTGTTTAAATTGTTGGCTATCACTGAGGGTTGCCCAGATTAATAAGGCGCGCCGCAAGCCTGCATTTTCCAAATGACTAAAGGCTTCGGGAAGCTGTATTAATGCAGAACAATCGCCTAATAGCGCTAAAGCCGTCGCGGCTTCAAAACGACACTTAACAGGTTCTTCACCCAACGCGCACTTAAGCTGTGTGTGATAGTTAGGCAGTTGCCATTCGCCAATGGCGCGGTACGCCCTTGCCCGTACACCAGGATAGGAATCCGTTAACCCTTGTTGGATAAATTTTTCACGGTCTAACTGCGGATGAATCAATGCGGCCGGGATCACCAATTGACGTAAAATGCCTGCCTCACTAAACCACCAGCGATCAACAAACGGTGGGATAAGATTGGGCGCAGTCCACAGTAAGGCAGCGGCTGCGCCACTGGCTAACGAGGGTGTATCAATTAAGGCTTGCTCTAGTTCGACAAGGACATTGGCGTTGGGCTGGTGTAACAGTATATAGGTGGTTACGAAAATCTCTTCGGGGGTTTGCCAGCGTTGTAAATTTTTCAAAGCGGGTGCAATAGCCTGAGCACCAGCAATACGCAACCCTTCGAGGTGCGCGTCTAGCTGCTGGTCAAAACGGTGTAGGTAATCACGATTAAAAAAGGGGCTCCAAATGCCGTCTTGATGGCAAGACCACACATAGGCCGCATCCTCTAGGTGCTGCTGTAAAATGGCGGGTACAGCAGGGCGGCGTAGGGCCGAGGTTTGTAGGTAAGGGGCATTTGCATTCATAAGGTGCTAACTCCACTGCATGGTAAAAAAAGGCTATTGAGTATAAGCTCGATTAATGGCCAACCCGTCAAATAACACCTCCCATTTTTCACCGTCAAACAGTGAAGCACCATTTTGGCCAGCGGTAAGCAATAGGGATTTATCAGCACTCACACTGATAGCTCCACTGCAATTTTTTACTTGCGCAGGCACCTGAGCAGACACCACTTTATTATCAATCCATTCCCACAACCCATAATCGGAGCCCAAAAATAGACGCCCTTTAAACCAAGCAATATTTTTCCAAGCCATCACAAATTCATGCTTGGATAACAACTGCCAGCTATCTTTTTTGCCCCGCCATAAACGACCATTATTGCCACCAATGTAGACATAGCCATCGCCCGCGCAACAGACATTTTCCACTAATTCATTGGAGGGGAAATCACATTGACGAATTTTTTTGCCATCATAGTGCCAAACATCGCCTTCACCTCCGACCATATACATATCCGTTTCTGAAAACCCGTCAAGATCATCCCATCCGTACGTTGTGTCTTTCTCTTTAATAAACCCCTCTGGTAAGGGAAGGTTTTGACTTAAATCCTGCCACTGATTGATACCGATACGCTTATGCAAACGGTGAGGGATACTTACTGTGTACATTGATTCACCTATGGTAGCAATATTACTAGGTACGGCAACCAATTCTGTGTCTTTTAAAGCATAAGGATGGTCAATTTCATCCCTATCATTACCCGCTGTGTGGGAATAGATATGGCCATCCAAATCAACAGCAATGGTTTCATTACCATTAGGGTTATAGGCAATTTTGGCAATATCGTATTCGCCAGAATCGAGATAGAAATATCGCTCTAACGGATCTGTTTCATCATTATAAGTAAATAGAAATCGAGTTCGCGGGTAATAATCAAAACCTATATCTTTATCACCTGTATCCTCCACCAGTAAATAAATTTGCCGATTGCAATTGCGGATTGCACAACCCACAATAAGATACCCTTCAAGCGCTTTTTCCCAAACTTCTTTCGTGAATATCATGATTAATCCTTTCTCCCACCACCTGTATCTGTAGGTTTCGTTGTTGTTGGTGCCCCCCAACTTGCGCCGGTATGAGCCACCACTTTCGCACCCTTTAATGGCCCACAATCATGGGCCTCCTTATAATACGCATCCATTTGTGCATTTAAACAATTTTGATCACAGCCATATTTATTTTTAGCAATTTTCGTTGTTTTATTACGTGCAGTTGTATAGTCTATCGTTTCTTTGGTTCGAAGCTTTTTAATAGCTTTTTTTGTTTTATCATGAAATTCCCCATGAGACCCCCTTGATGAACCACCCTCCAAGCAAATAGTGGGTGAAGCGCCTTCGGTATAACCACTCCAACATTCGGCAGTTTCTTTTTTATCTCTGGGAATCTTTGAGCTTTGCCCCAGTTTGCGAAACATCGCATCGGGCATTAAATGGTGGCCAGTTTGCCCTGGACAACAAGCCTCGCCCTTTCGGGTCGCTTTCTTGTTTCCTGTCCTCTTAAAATCCACCATCAAACATTTACGCGCCCTTAGGCAAGGGTTAGCATTGGCATAGGCGGTTTGTGAGTCTGCCATGACTTCGCTAGCGATTTTTACTTGTTCTTTCTCGGTAAGCGAATCAAAGTTTTTCAAATCATCGGCATGTTTGGAAAATATTTTTTTGATATTTTGACTTTCCTCGCTCATCCGATCAACGGTTTCTTTTAAGCCCTCTAATTCTTCCATCATTTGCGGCAAGGTGGTGGCGACCTCATACCCCGTTACCACCAAGTCAACCGCGCTGGCAATCCAACCAATCACGGGAATCCAGCCGGTGGCCGCTCGGCGCGCGGCAAAGGCTGCCGCTTTTTTAACCGCAAACTCTGCCACTTCAATTTCAAGCCGCGTAATGATCTCACTTTGTAAGAGTTCCATGGCTTCATCGACTTTTTTATCGAGGTCGCCAAACTGCTCTTTCCATTCCTCAAAACCGTCTAAGCCGGGTTTAACCGAAACGGGGCCACACTGCTCATCCACCCAATTGGTGGGTTTGCCGCCTTTACTGTCAGCGCTAGATTTGGTTTTACGGGATTTACCCCTTAAGCTGCGTTTGGCCTTGGCATCTTTACCCTCTTGCGCCTCCTTTTGGCGGTCCTCTTCACTTTTGCATTTTTTCTTTATGCGCTTTTTATCTTTTTTACAATCGGGGTTACTGTTTAATACGCTAAGGTATTTTTGCGGTGGGGTATTGGGCGGATTAGAGTGATTGTGGGTCACTGTATCCATATGCCGCGCTACGCCCAGCCCTTCTACTTTAACGTTGGGGGACCAACTGATGAAGTAACCCTTGCCTTTAATTTTACCGGAAACAATGCCTTTTTTGTGCGCTTCGGTGGCCCCTTCATCACCCACGCTGGTTTTAAAGTAGGATTGATCCTCCAGGGCAATGGCGCCGCCCTTTATGAATACGGTGCGACTACCATTGGCAATGTCTTTGGCTTTGCAGGTATTGGTAAACGGGATCGGCGTGCCCCCCGCAACCGAAGGTGGTGTCGTAAAGCAGACATCGGGTGCCGCCGCGCTAGATTTACCATCGGCAGAGGTCGTGGCAATTTCATTGCCATTGGCATAAACATGGTGCGCCATAACAAAATTTCCTTATGCGTGTGTGGAGGCAATGTGTGTGGTCATGGTGACAATGGCCGCCCGCTTGTCTTGCTCGGATGATAGTTGTACCAAGGTTCGACTGCCGGGGTGGCGTTGACTACACGATAACTGCCAAGCGTACCCTAACAGCAGTGGGCCGAAGGCAACGCCAACTTCACCGATATGAGTGGCCGGCTGTTGCCTACTGTAATTTTTAGGCATGGGGTGGCGTAATAATCGACTCCAGGCCATCGCCGCCTCTTCAAAAAAGTATTCTTCACCCGCCGTACCGACTAGGCGTAAATGGATCTCATGGGGGGCGATATTCGCTGTGGTAAGCGCTTGCTCTGTTGCTTGAGCAAGGCCCACACCAAAACAAGGCGACGCGGTAAAAAGGCTCGCCGATTCCTTTGCCAACCCTAACCCTAGAATCGCTAAGCTTGGGCCGGTGGCCGGTTGATTAAAGGACGTCAATAAGATAACCGCCGCCGCTTCGCTGGGCACAAAACCCTCGGCTTTGCTCTCCGTTAACAGGCGCTCATTTTGTAGGCCATATTGAATGCGCGGTAAGTTTAGCCAGGAATCAACGCCTACAATAACCACCGATCCGCTTGGATGATCAACTAGCCAATGCTGTGCCTGCTCCAACGCCACCACGCAGCCGGTTTTTCCTTTCGCTAATTGGTGAATTTCTATATTTGGAATATTTGTTGTCCCATCAATGGGCGTACTTAAATGTGCCTGGGCACTCTCACGACGAGTATTGTGTTGAATCAAATTCCGACAATTTTCATTAATCAAGTGGCAAAGACGCTGGCGGTCAATGAGGTCTGGGATTGAGGGATCAGGGCACAATACGATCACTAATAACGAGTTAATACTGTGATTGGGTACGTTAGCCAAGCACTCTTCAATGGCTAAATACGCCCAATGGGCTTGGGCCTGCGTGCCACCAATAACAACATTGGCTTGCGCCTGTGGAGCGATACCCGTAATTTTTGCCCCCACAATGGGCGCGTTAGATTCACCAACAAATTGGGTATCGTCAAAGTTATCCAGCCCTGCACGAATAGCGACCGTGGTTGCGGGCAAGCTTAAACCAACACTGGTAACAGCACCAGCGGAGATGATTTTCATTGTGCTCCCACCTTAATATGCTGTTTACCCTGAAAAATCAATATCGCGCGCTTACAATCCACAATCACCACACCCTCCCCCGCTCTCATAGAGTAATTCGTTAAAGAGTTCTTCGTACACTTCGCCGACCGCTAGGTGTTTGATTTCCCGTAGACTGCGTTTAATCGGTAATTGTGCTCGCCACACTAGGCTCACCGTCAGGGCGTCCGCATCAACCGTTAGGGTATCCACCTGAGCTTGCAAGGCAGTTTGCTCACGCTTTGGGGTAATGGCCACCATGGGTAGTTCAAGGCTGAAGGGCAGGTTAAAGTGTATGTGTCGTCGTTCCGGGTGCAGATGCCAAAGGGAAATGGTTTCCCCCCCTGTCGGGTAGGGTATTTGTTGATCCTCTGGCGCACTTTGAAAGAAGCATTCGTCAAAATCCTGAGGCCATAAGGGGAATACGTTGTCCTGCCAGTGTTTATCATAGGTTCCTGCATACCGCGCACGCGCTGGCCACTGACGGCCTATTGGGCCAAAGGACATAGGAGTAAACTCTCGGCTGTGATGTTCAAACGGATTGTTAATGGGGCCTATGCTCGGCCCGAATGTATTTTCCAGTTGGTGCTTATGTCGCCGCTTGGCAAAACCACAACCCACCGGATTAGGGGCATAAATAGCAGGTTTATCATATTCATCCCGAGCAGGCCAATTGCCGCCGTAGGTACGACTGTAGGTTATCGGCATAGAGGAAAACGATTGCGGTGACGACAAGGACAATACGCCCAATACATTTTTTCGCCAGGTGCGCGGACCAACAACTTTTAACTTTTTTTCGCATTGGGCGATCTTTATTTTCACCCCAAGGGCTTTGACTTTTGTGCCGGTAGGCGCGTAAGCACTGGCTTTGACAATCACGTCACAACGTTGCTTGCGCAAACACCAATCGCTTTCAAAATAGGTCGTTGATAGACCCGGCTCAGCTTCAAATACATCGGCATCGTAAACAGGCGTTTGCTGCTCTGCCAGCACCGCTGTTTGATTGTTCTGTTCTGGGAACCTATAGGTTGCTTTGACCAAGGCAACCAGATAGCAACGGCCATGTTTGTCGGTGGCTTGGTTTGCCTCTACGATAAAGGGGGTTTTGTTAATAATTTCCATGGGGACTTTGCCTGACCAGCCAGCACGTTAATTGATTTTGATGGAAGCACCGCGAATACGATTGAGACTGCGCGCATGACTTACCACCGTCTGACCACGTATTTCAATACGCCCATCTGAGGTTAAACGCAGGCTGGCATCACCACATTGAAGATTAATTTCTTGGTTAGATCGAATATCAATGCTTCCATTATCTTGACTAACCATGGCCTTATCCCCAGATGGCGCCAAGGTAATCACTGGCTGTTGTAATTTGCCCATGATCATCGGCAGTTGACGATTGCCCCCTTGAAACATCACACCGCATTGATCTCCCACACCCAGTTTATGGATATTACACAACACCTGGGCTGCTATAGGTTTATCAAAAAATCCAACAATAGAAATCAACGGCAGACCATCGGCATTAAACCGCTCGATATGGCCAATCAAAATACCCTCTATGGTGGAACCGGAAACACGTTGATCTTGTTCATTTAACAAGTGTGTTAACAAATTTCCACTGTCTTGTTCGACGGGTTCTGCCTGAGGCAGCTCTAACGGTTCATCGTTTATAAGATCCTGCATGGGTTAAGTTCTCAAATCAATGTAAGGGCTAACGCTGGTTACTTGGAAAGGTTCACCGCTAGGTTAGTTATCCAAAATTTCTTACCCTTCTGCACCAGATGCTTTAATTGCCACAGCCGTTTGTGTGCTGCAGATTTGTTTCTTAGGGGTTAAAAATGGAGGGCGAAAGACTTTTTTAGTCGGTATGCAACTAAAATGGATTATGTACGTAAAAATGACCAACCCCCTTATGATGAAGTACTGTAATCACATACAACTGCCCCACCTCAGATGCATCGGTGTGTGATTTAATCGCGAATCTACCACAGTCAATAAGGCGCTGCAATTGCTGCCTGTGTTGACGTTTTCTCCGTCTTCATATTGCCTAACAAGTAAAAAGATGGAATATTCATCATACAAGCAGATGAAGGTGGAAAATATCGACAAAAAATATTATCGTATTTTTTTGTTGTATTCATAGCTTCAGTTTGCTAGTGCCGTTATATTTTCGATTAGCTGTATTGAAAATTCATTGAGTTGGGGAAATGTTCGTTTTTTCATCTTTTATACCTGTGTGATCATGAATTATATCGTCTATCACTCAGTACGAAATCATTAGACCGCTACAACCTGTGAAATAAGGACGGTCCTAAAAACTTCTATCTTTCCAACTTACACATGAATAGGTGCAGTGTTGTGCAAGCTATTATCTCTGCCATTAAGTAACTCTTGAATTTTAAATGCTGTAACATTAGCTAATTCTTTAGGCTCCATCTTGTACATTCCGCCTCCATATACGCGACCTTCTTCAAGCATGGCTTTCCCAGTGATCTGGTTCAACGCTTCAAGTAATCGTTCATTCAAGTCTGGGTTCTGTTCAATTTCTTTTTCCAAGTGGGGCTTGGGATAAAGTATCAAGTACGAATTGGCTACAATCGCTTTTGACCGATTCAATACAAAGCGGAAAGGGGGTTTCCCTTCCTTGTCAGAACGTCCAATGTATGTGCAATAGAAACGACTTTCCGGACGGTTTTCTTGTGAATACCAAGTCTTACGGCTTTTGCACAAATACCTTTCAGGTACGCCAGATTGAACACCTTCTTCAAGGTAATCATAAAGTTCAGGGTAAATACGCTTTACTTCATCAATTGGAAGTTTGCAGTCAAGAACAAACAACTGATTTTCAATATCAGGAAAGCCGTTTTTATCCGCTTTCACTTCAGTGGCGTTAAGGTAACGTGGGCTCGGCAAAATCGGGCGAAATTGGTCAAGCGGTAAACCACGGCTTTCAATCTGTTCATGTGTAAGCACAAAGAATTTATTGTCACCTGTTGCAATGCCACGCTTGACCGAGAAAAAATCGCTTAATTTGGGTGTATTGTTTTCTTCACGTTCGCCAGATAATGGAAAGCGTGTCCATTTCTTTTCCCTTGCCAACGTGGAAACACTCACGTCTTTTTCATGTGCAGGGTTATCGATAGTTCCGCCATAAGTAAACTTTACTTTGTGGGTTTTACCCGGCTTTTTATTCTTAAACCAGACAACAGCCGATGAAACAAGGGCATCATCAAATTGAACATCACTTGGATCAAAGCGATGAATCTGCAGAAGGGTAACTTCATTTAACAGATAGTCTTTAACAGCTTGACCGTAATTCACGTCCATGAATTCGCTTGGTATCAACCAACCAGCAATACCATTTTTTTTCATCCATGGATGTGACAGCGCCATAAAGTAACAATAAAGACCAGCCAAGCCAGACAATTTCATATTTGCCGCTTCATATGCCTGTAATTGCAACCTCTCTTTTTGACCGTTTATGTGATGGTGGCGAACGTAAGGCGGGTTGCAAATGATTAAATTGTATTTTTCATCTACACCGAGTGGCTGTTGCTTGGTGAAGTCTGCAAGCTGGTAGTTTAGGTTAGTCTTTTTCCATAGCTTCAAAGCTGGCCTGCCGTAATGCTCGTCAATTTCATAGCCGGTGGCGGCTTCAATGCGGGTTGAAGGAAAAACATTATTCAACGCACTGTAAAACGAACCCGTACCAAACGCGGGATCAAGAAAGCGCACCTTGCCATACTTGGGAAATATGTTTTTAGCATAAGTCAGAACGTCATTTGCAAGGGCAATAGGCGTTGAAAATTGACCCATGATATTACGTTCTTCTTGGGTCTTTTTTCCATCAAGCTCAGCCTGTAATACTTGGCGCTGACGTTCAAGTTGATCAATCTTCATTTTTAAAACCCGAATTGAGCTAAATCGTCAATACGGTGTTCCCATACCCAGTCAATACCTTCCGCCGCTTCATAACCAAGATAGCCAGAATCAAAGTAACCACACAAAAACAGGTCAAAGGTGATTTTGTTACCGTAAGTTTTGCGAAGCTGTTGAATTTTAATAGCTTCTTCCTTACGGCGTTTATTCGTATTGGTAAAGTCACCGGCTGATTTCGCTTCAAACAATGCCGGGAAATCGCCTTCCTTCGCGTCTTTACGCATGATAACCACGTTAACTGGAATATTAACTTGCTTTCCACCGTCAAGCGTTACAGGGACATTGAAGCGGAATGAAAAGGTGCCGCTCGGCATGGAAAGCCAGTCTTCAGCTTCACCGGATTCAAGTTCACGATACCCACGAGCTTCAAGCCAAGCCTTGATAGCGGCAAGCTGGCGCTGTTCTTGCGCGTTCCTGATTATTGGGTCAGCAACCACACCGCATAGACGGTCAGCAACGATTGTTGATGCGCGGCGAACTTCTTCTTTTGTACCAGCGTCACCGCGTTCCTTCCATACAAAAATATCAGGGTCAGCCATCTTTTCGATAATGTCCCCGATCATGCCAAGCTGTTCAATCAGTTTTGGTTGTTTCATCTTTGGCGGAACACGCTTGTCTATTTCCATGTTCTTCACCAAGTTCGGAGATATGCCTGTAAGACCAACAAGACGATCACGCGCAATAGGTGGGCACGTTGTCATTCGAAGCATTGGCACTACAGAGGGGTGACACTGAAGGGTTTCAGGTCTAATATTCGTCAAGTTTTCAGTCCATTGAAGGGCTTGCTCAACTTGCTTGGTAGTTTTAATGCGAGTATCCCTGAATGCCTTGGGTGCAAACGTCATAAACCAGTCATTGTAAAAATCCACTGACGTGGCAACATCGGTCTTCCACAAATCTACTTTATCTCGGTTTACATCCATTCTCGGCTCTCGTTCGTGTTTAATTTTCAATCAACCATATTAGTTATATATCGCAATAGAATTAAAAAACAGGCTAGCCTTCTTGATTTGCCCTAATTTTACTTTTCTTTTCAGTGACTTCTCTTTGGGGCGTTATCTTAACATGATCAAATATTGTTTTTAAAATCGTAAAACATCGATCTAGGGCCTGTTCTTGAATACACAAATAGTTTAACGTTTCTCTTTGTCTAGCGTAGCCATAGGTTTCCATAATTTCCTCTTTGCCCTACTTCATTGCACCATTTTTTAAGTAGGTTTGTAACGATTGGAACAGAAAGCACTTTGCCTTTTTGGAAGGATGAAAAAAGTGCCCCCCCCCCCTCTCTTCGGTATGGGTATACACCTAACCACTTATCAATAAATTTGATGGTGGTCTGGCTGCCCCTACCAAGCGTCCAAACCAGCATTAATAACTTCAGTTTGCTAATGCCGTTATATTTTCGATTAGCTGTATTGAAAACTTATTGAGTAGCGCGTTAAGTGCTTGCACGTAGGCATTCACGGTATCATTATTGGTCGGTTGAGAGAGCGATATTCGACTATCCGCAATTTTCTTTGACCCTGTTTTATCCAACAAAAACCAATTGGCGACAAGCTGAACGTCACCACCGCGCACACCGGAAAACTCTTCAAATACGATGCGCACTTGATAGTCCGGTCGGATTCGGTTATCCCAAGGAAATGCCGAGATAACGCCGTCGGATATTGTATTCGAAAGGTTGCCGACGACAACTCGGCTTATTGCACTTTTTAGGTCGCCTGCCCAAGCATTGATACCAGAAACCCTCACTTGCTGAGAATGGGTTCGACTGACAATGGCAATATTGTCTAAAAACTCTGGAAGAATAATTGGCCCCACACCCAGCGAACTGATCTTTCCTTCAGGAAGGGTCTCTATAGGAAACACCGCAGACGGGAACATAGAATAATAGCGTGTCTTGGGACCACTCGAACTGCAACTAGAAAAAATAGCTACAGCCAAAATAAAAGCGATACTTAAAAAAACAGGTTTCATATTCTTCTCATTGAGTTTTTAAACGTCTATTTAGTTATCTTTTTTCACGCCATGAATAAGCGCGTTAGGATGACGATTCAATTCATTCAAAAACAGTTGCACTGAATCAGCCGCATCACTTATCGACTTTAACATTTCAGTCAATTCATATTTTAATTCGGAGTCAGGTGCAATTGCCTGATCGAGGCTACGCATAACACCCTCAACTTCGTTAATGGTTTGGTTGGCATTTTTTAACGTCTCTTCTAATGTTCCCGCTGTATTATTTTTTTCCAAGGTGTGCAAAATAGATTTTAGGCTCGCCATACTTGCTGCGAGGTCGCTTCCAAGGTCGTCTATCGGTATGGCTTCTACTTTTGCCAGAATGTTGGATATGTGTGACATTAGCTCATCATTTCCACTTTGAAATACAGGAAATTCCGAGTAGTTGTCTTTTCGCACGATCAAGGATTCTTCAACATCTTTGATGTACTGTAATTCAATAAGCTGAGCCCCTGTGATAAAATTACCTGACACCATTCTGGCTCGCAGCCCCTGCTTAACGAGTTCTTCGATAAAGTCATCGGCTTGCTGGCGAGAAGGTGCAGAATCGGGTTTAAACCTCTGAGGCTCAAGGGTAATGAAAACATGCAAACTGTTTTCAATGTTTTCCGCAGAGGTCAGTTCTATATCGACAACTTCACCCACTTTTAACCCTCTAAATTCAACCGGGGCTCCTACTAATAACCCTTTCACTGAACCGCTAAATTTCAGTTGATAATAGTATTTAATATTAAAGCTTTCGTCTTGAACGGAATCTTGATCGGGATAAAGTTGGAATCTATAGCCTCCCTCCGCCACTTCGCTGCCCTTAAATCCAGTCGCCGTTTCAAAAGCCACTCCTCCGCTAATCAATGATGTTAATGAGCCCATGCTAGCTTTTAGACCTTCGGCTCCCAGAGAAACGTTTATGCCACTGACATTCCAAAATCGAGTTTTAGTTTGCACCAGTTTGTCGTAGGGTGCTTTAACAAAAACATGAATATCCACATAATCACTGTTTTCGGCAAGCTCATAGCGGGTCACTTCTCCCACGCGAATCTGACGAAAATAGAGTGGCGACCCTTCACTTATGGAACCTAATTTATCTGCTTGCAAAACATATTGTGTGCCTGGCTCGTCAGATTCAAAGGCAGGCGAATGATCTAACCCTTCAAACTCAGTTTTATATTCACCCGACTCACCGGCATCCATAACGATATAGACACCTGAAATTAATGTGCCCAGGTTGGATACACCAGAAACGCTAATTTTAGGTGTGGCCATCCAAAAGCGGGTATTTTCGCTAAGGTGCTCTGCCACATCTCTGTCAATTTCAGCGTACACTGTCACATGTTTTAAATCACTGCTGAGCTTAAGTTTTTTTACGGTTCCAACTTCGACGTCTTTTAATTTTATTAACGTTTGTCCGGCAACAATATCTCCCGCACCAGCAAAGGTGATTTTAATATCCGCACCCTTTTCTAAGCGAGCTTGCACTACAAGCCACATGGCAATGAAAAGCGCAACGGCTGGCACTACCCATACGGGAGAGATGGCGGGAATATTTTTTATTGTAGCCTTGTTAAGGATTCTCATCGTTTAATGCATCCCAGAGCAAACGTGGGTCAAAAGTTTCTGCGGCCACCATGGTCAATACCACTACGGCGCCAAATGCAATAATGGCTGGCTCAGGTTCTACGGTATAGACGAAACCAAATTGAACTATTGCAACCAACATGGTAACAACAAATACATCAATCATTGACCATCGACCAATAAAATCCGTCATTTTATACAGCGTATGTCTATGTTTAATTCCGGCTTTTTCCCCAACATGCACCGACCATACTAGGTAGGAGAGTATAATGAGCTTTGTCATAGGGACTAAAATACTGGCCACAAAAATCACAATTGCAATCCAGTAGAGTTCCGCAGAAATTAACCCAACCACGCCGGAAAATATGGTATCTGTCTCCACCACCCCAAGCGATGAATAGGTCATGATAGGCAAGACATTGGCTGGAATATACAGGATTACGGCAGCAATAATAAGTGCCGTGGTCTTTTGCAAGCTGTTAGGTATTCTTTTATGGATGACGGACCAACACCTTGGACACTTTCCTTGTGATTCGATAATCGATTGCCCCACCATTGCTTGGCAAATTTTACAATCGTATACCCATTCTTCTTCATCTTTACAAAAGTAATTGTTGGTTTCTATCCATGACCACATTCGCCTTCGGTCCAACTTCATGTACGCCAGCAACAATACTCCCACAAGTATAAAAAAAGAATAGGAACCCACATTAAATTTTAATACGGCCATATCATTGAGCTTGACCGAGGCCACCAGCATTCCAACCAAGAAGACTTCAAGCATACTCCAAGATTGTGCTTGCACAAGCCAACGCAATACGCTCCTTTGCCCTGGGATTTTCATCTTTAAGTTGTATGGAATAAGTAGGTATAAGAAGGCGAATATTTCAAAAAGAGGAAAGAGAAAAACGGTGGTGATAACCAAGCCCGCCAACAGCCATTGACTACGCTCAAACAGAGCCCAAAACCCATCTAGGATGGTTGCAGTTTGCGCTTGAGAACCCACTTCGAGGGTCATAAAAGGAAAGGCATTACTCATAAAAAACAGGAAAAGCGCGGTGACAGACAGGGACGACGCCCAGCCTAACCAACGCCCGTATCCAATATGCAATACGGTATTGCAGTTGCAGCAAACCATTTCATTCGAGTTGGAAATCGCAACGATTTTTTGCAGTTCGGCGCAGGAGTGACACATCAACCAGTTTTTGTTGACCGACAATACTTCCGCATCGGGATCAGCATAAACCGCAGCATTTAATTCACGAGTTGAGTTTTTGTTTTTACCAACCAAGTTCAATACCTGCTATTTGTATCTACCAAGCTGTATTTATCAATCTATACCAGCGATCTGCTTCAGTAACAAGTTATGTTAGTGTGAACGGACCCTAGATGTCTTTCGCAAGATACGACAATTTTCCCTTAAGCCAAGTCTGCTTATTTAAAAAGCGCATACCTTCGTTTCTTATGGTTCGCAGATAGGGAGATTCAGCACCGTATAGGCGCTTAAAGAATTCCATAACGCCCATTGTCGCTAAGTTATGCGGCATTCGGACTCTTTCGTACCGCCTCAGTATAGAGGAGTCAGACAGAGGGAGTTTTCGTCTCACCGCTCTTTTCACTTCGTTGGACAAAGCTTCAGCATCGTAAAAACCGAGGTTCACTCCCTGACCCGCCAGTGGGTGTATAGTATGGGCAGCATCGCCGACCAAAGCAAAACCGGGTTTTATATAGTGTTTGGCGTGGCGCTGCCGAAGGGGAATGATGTATCGCTTATCAACGGCTTGGATATGCCCCAGTCGATATTCAAACTCTCTGCCAAGTATTAAGCAGAAATTTTTGTCGTCTAACGCCATAACTGCATCGGCTTTATCCGGTTTAAGCGACCAAACAATTGAGCAGTAATTTTCAGCAGCGGAGTTGATTTCTAGTAAGGGAAGGAAAGCCAGCGGACCATCACGTGTAAAACGCTGTCTTGCTGCAAATTTATGGGATTTTTCCGTTTTCACCGTGGTGACTATCGCTTTGTGGCCATAATCCCACTCACGAATGTCAATAGCGGCCCTTTCTCTCAATTTGGAATCTGCGCCATCCGCAGCAATTAACAAGGGCGTCACCAGTGTTTCACCATTACTGAGTTCAATGGTATTCAGTGCGTTTTGCTTATCGCAATTTTTGTCAATTAAACCGACTTGGGCGGTGGCAACTTCATGGAAAAAAGTAATATTTTGACGCTGACGAATTTTATTGTATAACGCCCTAACGATAACGCTATTTTCAATTATGTGGCCCAAATTCTGTTCGTGTGTATCGCGGCTGCTAAAGGTAATATTTCCTGTTCCCTCGGCATCCCATACGTCCATATCATAATAGGGGCAGACCCTCTCTGAAGTTATAGCCTCCCAGACACCCGCTTCTTCCAGTATATTTCTCGAATGTTCGGTAAGCGCCACAACACGCGAATCAAACTGATTCCCAGAAAAATAGCTAGGCTCGCTTCCCGATTCAACCAGCGCAATGGTTAGTTCAGTCTGTTTCGATAAGGCGCAGGCTAACGTACCCCCGACCATACCGGCTCCGACGATCACAATATCAAAGATATTTTCCCCTGAAGATTGCTTCATAATATAGCCGCTACTGAAAAGAGTTTAAGGCCGCCCGAGGAAAACCCCGTCCCATCATTTGATCAAAAAAAGTTTTTTTAATTTCTGGTATCAATTCCATTACAAGTAACCCAAGGTTTCTTCCCGCCTGAATAGGCAGGGGTTTATCCCCAAAAAGTTGATGAAAACTATGACTGATATAGGTCGTTAACCACTGGTCACTTTTTTGAGAAGCAATATAGTGCTGTAAGATATCTAAAGACCCCAAACTCTCCCCAGAATTTACCGCAATGTGTAAACTTTCACACAGTTTCGCGCAATCTCTCAATGCCAGATTAAACCCTTGTCCAGCAACGGGATGTAAAAAGTGCGCGGCGTTACCCATTAAGACTATTCCCGAACGAATTTGTTCTTTAGCAACGACTAGTTCTAGTGGGTAATTCACTCGCTTACCCACGCGGATAAATTCACCTTGCCTAAACCCAAAACTTTTCTGCAATAGGCTTAGGAAAGCTCGGTCATCTAAACTCATGCGCTCTGCTATTTTAGCTTCAGGGCAAGTCCAAACTAAGGCACTTTTATTTGAACAGGTGTTTTCTCCTATCGGAAGCAACGCCAAGGGGCCATTTTGAGTAAAGCGCTCATAGGCTTTGCCCTTGTGGGGAAGTTGCATTTCAACATTGGTCACAATGGCATGTTGCTGATAGCTCGCCCGTTCAACAGCAATGCCCAGTTGCTCACGTAACGGGGAGTGTACGCCGTCAGCAATCACTGTGAGTTGCGCGGTCAGTTGAATATTATCACACGAGTTTTCAGAAGAGTTATTGCCGTTTCGTTCTATCAGTATACGACTTCCACCCGCAATGGGGCTAAGCCGTCTAACGTTTGCGCCATCGACTAAGCGAATATTTTTTGCCGACAAAACAGCCGTATTGAGTTGACGCCCAAGAGCAGCATTTTCTGTTACATAACCTAATACACAATCTTTGTTTTGCTCTCGTGAAAAACTTGTTGCCCCAAGGTGCCCCGAATCTGAAACCAACACTTCTGAAATTTCACAGGCTTTCTGAGCAAGGCCGCCCCACAACCCTATAGCCTGTAATATATCAATTGTGCTCGCAGATAACGCTGTTGATCTTGAGTCAAAACTGGCCTGGGTTAGTTCCGTCTTATTATTCTTTGCAACCGTTTCCGATTCCAATACCCATATAGATTTTTCAGGCAGCTCTCGTTCAAGTAGCAACGCTAAAGTTAACCCCACCATACCACCACCGACAATGGCTATATCGCACGTTTCTTTTTCTATAGGGTCATAAAACATAGTAGGTTACATTTACTTAAACGTTGTGAGCAAGGTCGGTTCAACTGTTTAAAAAGGCTTTTTAAATATGCTAGCCCGCCATTAATGCTTCAATTTCTTCGATTGTTTTTGGTGCTTTATGAGTGAGTACTTGGCAGCCACCTTTCGTTACCAGCACATCATCTTCGATACGTATGCCAATGCCTCGCCACTTTTTCGCAACCGTTTCGTTACCAGGAGAAATATATATTCCCGGTTCTACGGTCATCACCATACCCGATTCAAGTACTCGCCATTCATTGCCAACTCGATAATCCCCCACATCGTGTACATCCATACCCAACCAGTGCCCAATCCGATGCATATAAAAACCTTTATAGGCACCGGCATCCATTTCCTCCTGCAATTCGCCTTTAAGCAGCCCGAGTTCAATTAAACCAGAGGTGATGGCCTCAACAGAAGCGTCATGGGGCTCATTCCAGTGATTGCCGGGTTTCACCATGGCTAATGCGGCATTCTGAGCAGCCAATACTATTCGGTATATTGCCGCTTGCTCCTTGGAAAATTTTCCATTAACCGGAAACGTTCGTGTAATGTCCGCTGCATAATGTTGAAATTCACCACCCGCATCAATTAATACCAAGTCGCCGTCTTTGAGCCTGTCTGAATTTTCCACGTAATGAAGGATACAACCATTTTTTCCGCCCCCAACAATAGGCGTATATGCTTGCTCTCTCGCCCCATTGACGATACATTCATGGCGAATTTCGGCCTCTAATTGGTATTCATATATTCCTGGCTTACAGGCTTTCATCGCACGAATATGAGCGTCGCACGAAATACTCGACGCTTTTTCCATTATTCGAATTTCCGCCGCACTTTTAAAAAGACGCATATCGTGTAACAGGTGGTCTAAATCGAGAAATTCCCCTGGAGGCGTTGCACCAGAACGTACCTTTGCACGAATACGGTTTACCCAGCCCATGACTCTTTTATCAAATTCAGGGTCTTTACCCATGGCGTAGTACATACGCTGACGCCCTTCGATCAGGCCAGATAAAATGTCATCAATATCGTCGATGGGAAAGGCATCATTGGCACCATATTTTTCAGTAGCCCCCTCTGGCCCAGCACGATAACCATCCCAAATTTCTTTTTCTCTATCTCTATCTTGACAAAAGAGAACATATTCGCCGTGATCCCTCTCAGGCACTAATACTAATACTGCATTCGGCTCATTAAACCCGGTCAAATAAAAAAAGTCGCTGTCTTGCCGAAAGGGAAAGTCTGTATCCCTACTTCGTGATTTTTCTACGGCAGCAGGCAATATGGCAATGCTGTTCGACTCCATCATTCCCATAAGGGCTTTGCGGCGGCGAGTAAATTCTTGTTTATTTATAGTCATGGTGTTTAGCTATTGTGAAGGGCTCAATGGATCATTTTACTATCTGAACCGGAGGTTGGCGGCTTCTCCTTACCCAAATATAGGTCTAATACCGCTACCTTAACAAATTCCTGTAATTCATATAGGGATCGTTCTTTTTCTTCTGAACTCTCTTCACCAAATTCAGAGTCCAACTGGGAGATTTGCGCAATATTCTTTAAGGTTTCTTCGACCTCTTCCGACCCCTTGAGGTAGGTATTTGTCAAACCTGACGCAGCCAAACCTTCAATAAAGCCCTCGCACCAATAGGCCAATTCTTCCGTTCGCGTTTTTACGCCCACTTCATCTTCGGGTAATAAGAGCGAGAATTGCAATTGCTCATCCGCCAAACTCGTTTGCGTTTGCCGAAGAAATAGAACCAATTCTTCCATCTGTTCTTCCGCCGGGGGAAGGTATTCTAAACTGAGAATCGGAAGCACATCTTTACACCATTGCTCTGCGGATAGCTTCTGACCACCGCAAAGCCGCCCACACAGCACTCCGTGAAGCTTAGAGGGAGAGGACACTGCGCCTATAGAGAGGAAGAAGTCGTTTAAATATTGAAAATCCAGTTGATCAGCCATAAAACCTTGTTCATTCAATCGTGAAACTATTGTTTGAGATTATTGTGTGAAGAGAGTTATTCTAACAGTTCCACAAACTTCTCCAACCTTTTAGGCCCCCCATCAACAGGCTATTCTGACAAAGAACAATTCTTAACCCTATTTTGAGAGAAATCACTATACTTGCAACAAGGTTTGTGGAAATCCTCTGTGGAATTAATTACTCTAATCAGTTGAGCCTACGAGTAAGAAAAACTGTTATAACCGCCAGCTCAATGCGGTTAAAAATCATACGCTTATGACTGATCAAATATTGCGCGACGTTGAAGACAAACTTGATGAACTTATCGAGTACTGCAGCCAGCTTGAAAAAGAGAATTCCATGCTCAAAGCAAAAGAAGACTCATGGAGCATTGAGCGGAAGCGATTACTCGAAAAAAATGACATTGCTCGTACCCGTGTTGAAGCAATGATTGGTCGGCTTCGTAACCTCACAGATGAAAACGCCTAGCGCCTAAAAATATCAAACCTAAGGAAAATAAAACAAGTGAGTGAAAGTCAGCGAGTCTACGTCAATATACTCGATAAAGAGTACCAAGTGGCTTGCAAGCCCGACGAAAGAGATGCCCTGCTAAACGCGGCATCTGAATTGGACGAACGTATGCGCACCATCAAAAACTCAGGCTCAATTGTTGGCCTTGAACGTATCGCCGTTATGGCGGCACTCAATTTAAGCCACGAGCTGTTAAATTCACAAGATGGCATTAACCTCCAGCGTAATTCAGACGCCTTGGAACGCATAACAAAAAAAATTAATAGTGCGTTAAAGACAGAGGATTAAAGGTCTACAGAGAGTTCGACCCACCAAATTGAGAAGTCAAGACTGGCCGCTCTCAAGCGAGCTGTTATACTTAACTTAGTCCTGAGGTGTTCGCCAGCTTGGCTGAATCCCTGAGCCGATAAAGTTTTATCAGGAGGCTACTACGTTCATACTGGTGTGCATGTCCGCGTGACGGAAAGCCTAATGTATGGCAGTCCCCTCCCCCTTGGACCATCGGGTTCGAGGTAAGGCCAACAGCGGCACCCCGGGCAACTTTTCTTGTATAACCATGTTAAACCAACGAAAGCACCTACGCGCTCTGCGCCGCAACCTAAGTAAAACCTCTCAGATTTCCGCATCGAGAAAAATCGTGCTGCGGTTAATACGCAGCAAAGAACTGGCTAAAACAAAAAACCTCGCTCTTTATTTTGCCTGCGACGGTGAAGTGGACCTTACCGCCTTACTGACAAACAGTTTTTTTAATCGGTATGCTCTCTATCTACCTCAAATAGAAAGTAATGGCTCACTTACATTCAGGCAGTTTCGCGGAAAAAAACACCTAAGGTTTAATCGATTCGGCATTCTAGAACCAAATAAAAAGTGCCCACACATTCCCGTAACTCAGCTAGATACCATTCTTCTTCCACTCGTTGGCTTTGACCGGGAAGGTAATCGCTTAGGTATGGGGGGAGGCTTTTACGACAAAACCCTCGCTTTCACCCACAATAGCTACTCTAAGCTACCTGCGAAGGTTGGCGTCGCCTATGCCATCCAAGAACTTCCCCATATGGAAGCTAACCCCTGGGATGTTCCCTTGGACGCAATCGTAACAGAACAAGGGTGGATTAAACCTTCGAGAAAACCTAAGACTGAATTTATAGAACAAGAAAAACAGAAGAAATAATATGATAAGAAAATACGATGCATTGCGAAGGCATCCATGACCTTCGCTACATCAAATGCTTAGCGTGTTGCAACACCCTGCTGCAACGCCCCCTGTGGGCTTGGGTCTCTGTCAAATACTTCCGAGATTCCCAAGCTACTCGCTAATAGCCCTACGACAAATACCAGAGCAGCTAGGGTCAGTACATCAGTTTTCATGCTAATGTCCTCCTTGCTCCAATTTGGATCTTATTGTTATGGAGCAGAGTTTATACCGACTAATGCCCTAAAGTTCAAACGCAAATTAAATAATACTGTCTATATTTTAAGCCTAGCCTTGTCACCCATAACAACAAACACTCATCAACGCCATTGGTACTAATGTCTCAGAAATAGTGAACACTCACATGATTTTGTGATACGCATCACTAGCAATCTGTGAGGTTTATACGCCAAACAAGGAAATCCGAGATAAGAGAATTTATGTCGAATATATTTAAGCCGAATATATCTAAGACAGTGAGAAAAAACAGGCAAAAAACATACGAAGGTTCAGAGAGCTAAACTCTCACTATATACATACCTGCCTGCGGTTTTTGCCACCGTTTTTTTGTCATATTGCTTTGATCTAATATTGCTAGCTATTTCAAGGTTCAAGATAAGAAGTACTGATAAGCAGGATTGTCTGTCTCTTCACTGTACGTGAAGTTTAACTCCATAAGCAGTGACTCAAGCTGTTTTCTGTCTTTAGCTGGAACCTGCATTCCCACCAGAACTCGTCCGTAGGCTGCACCATGATTTCGATAATGGAACATTGAAATATTCCATCTCCCAGCAAGCCGGGTAAGAAACGCAAGAAGTGCGCCTGGTCGCTCAGGAAACTCAAACCGATAAACAATTTCTCCATTCACTCGCGGCGCGTGACCACCTACCATATGGCGAATATGGAGCTTCGCCACTTCGTTGTCTGTCATGTCCACTACGTCGTAGCCATTCTTTTCAAGTTTGAAAACAATTTCTTCTCGATCATTGCCGTCGGGAAGAATTTGTAAGCCAACAAAAATATGGGCATCGCGGTCATCTGCATAGCGGTAATTAAATTCCGTAATGGCCCGCTTACCCAACAAGCTACAAAACTTTTTATAGCTTCCAGGCTTTTCAGGAATAGTGACAGCGAGTATTGCTTCACGCTTTTCACTAAACTCTGTGCGCTCAGAAATATATCTCAAGCGGTCAAAGTTAGTATTGGCACCGCTATTAATTGCAATAAGGGTTTTTTCTTTTATTCCCTTTTCGCTCACATATTTTTTCAAGCCTGCCAGAGACAACGCACCCGCTGGCTCAGCAATAGAACGTGTATCTTCGAAAATATCTTTTATCGCCGCACACATTTCATCGGTACTAATTGTGATGACGCCATCAATGCTATCTTTTATCACTCGGTAGGTTTCTTTTCCTATTTGCGCAACAGCCACTCCATCGGCAAATATACCCACTTGCTTCAATGTATCTCGACGGTTTTTATCCATTGCCAATTTCAAGCAGGCAGCATCTTCCGGCTCTACGGCAAAAACTTTAATTTCAGGGCGTACAAATTTTATGTATGCAACCATACCTGCGCACAACCCACCCCCACCAACAGGGATAAATACAGCATCTATGTCGCTAGTCTGTTGCCGCAAGATTTCCATCGCCACCGTGCCCTGCCCGGCAATAACATCGGGATGGTCGTATGGGTGAATATAGGTCATGCCTTTTTCTTCCACCATTTGATGAGCTAGGTCAGAAGCTTCATCATAGGTATCGCCATGCAATACCACTTTCGCACCACGACGTTTTACTGCATCCACTTTAATCTGAGGCGTTGTACGTGGCATAACAATAGTGGCACTCACCCCTAGGTGCTGTGCTGAAAGGGCCAACCCCTGCGCATGATTTCCCGCAGAAGCGGCAATCACGCCCCCTTTTCGTTTTTCCTCAGATAACTGCAACAAGCAGTTATAGGCCCCTCGTACTTTGAACGAAAATACAGGCTGTAGGTCTTCTCGCTTAATCAATACTCTGTTTTTCGTTCTATCCGAAATCAAGGGCATGGGTTCCAAGGGGGTCTCTACGGCAAGGTCGTAGATTCGCGCACCAAGTATGCGCTTTACGTATGTTTGTGGCATGAATGTCTAACTTTAATCGAGTGGTTGCAAAAGAGTAAGTCGCCAATATTAATGCATGTGACCAACCTACACCATTCTAACCATGCTTTATTTAGTGTTCTCCCGTAAAATACCCCCTATTATTTACGTCCTTCACCTGCGGTACTCTTTCTATGCAACAAGTTCTATGCAACAAGACGAGCTAAAGCGCGCGGTTTCTGAAGCTGCGATTAACCTCATTGTGCCCAAACTAACACCATCAACTGTGCTTGGTATAGGTACCGGCTCAACAGCGAATGTCTTTATTGACCTACTTTCTGAACATAAAGGCAAGTTTAAGGGGGCGGTGTCTAGCTCAGAAGCCTCTTCTAGTCGCCTCCAACGTTCGGGAATTAGTGTATATGAACTAACCGATTGCGGAGAATTCGACGTCTATATTGATGGCGCGGACGAATCTGACGCGAACCTTGCTCTTATAAAAGGAGGCGGGGGCGCCCTCACTAGAGAAAAAATTATTGCCGCCTGCGCAAAAACATTTATCTGCATCGCCGATGAGAGCAAGTGGGTCAAAACGCTTGGCCAATTCCCTCTCCCTGTAGAGGTGATTCCCATGGCATTCACCTATGTTGCAAAAGAGATCAAATGCCTCGGCGGTACGCCAAGATTAAGAGAGGGCTTTGTAACCGATAACGGAAACCTTATTCTTGACGTCACTGGGTTTAAAATAACGCAGCCAAAGGAATTGGAAACAACCCTAAACCAAATTACAGGTGTGGTCACTAATGGGCTATTTGCCTTGCGCCCCGCCGATACGTTGTTGCTGGGCACGCAGTCTGGCGTAAAAACCTATTCACGTTAACCAAAATACTCTGGTAACTATCTATGACAGAAACCATTACATCCTTGGAAAAAAACAAAATTAAATTTGTTCTTTTGGAGGGAGTACACCAATCCGCAGTAGAATATTTAAAGTCTGCGGGATACACCAATATCGATTACGTTAAAACCGCGCTGACAGACGATGCGCTTATTGATCGGATAAAAGATGCGCATTTTGTAGGCATAAGGTCCAGAACTCAGCTCACTAAAAGAGTATTCGAAAACGCGCCCAAATTGGTCGCGGTGGGGTGCTTTTGTATTGGTACAAACCAAGTGGATCTTTCCGCAGCCCAAGAGCAGGGTGTTGCCGTATTTAATGCGCCTTTTTCAAATACTCGAAGTGTCGCTGAGCTTGTTATTGCTGAGGCCACTTTATTACTAAGAGACATTCCTGCAAAAAATGCTGCGTGCCACAGAGGGGAATGGATTAAATCTGCTGCGGGTTCCTTTGAAATTCGCGGCAAAACCTTGGGGTTAATCGGCTACGGCTCCATAGGAAGCCAAGTCAGTATATTAGCTGAATCCCTTGGGATGAAGGTGGTCTTTTATGATGTAATAACCAAACTCTCACTGGGGAACGCACAGCAAAGTAAGAGCCTAACAGAACTTCTTGCCTGCTCTGATATTGTTAGTCTACACGTTCCCGAAACGGCCTTAACTCAAAATATGATCGGCGCAAAGGAAATTGCCTCTATGAAAAAGGGGGCTATTTTAATTAATGCCTCACGCGGAACCGTTATCGATATTAGTGCATTAGCCGACGCACTTCAAAGCAAACACCTGTCCGGTGCCGCCATTGATGTATTTCCAACAGAACCCAAAAGCAATCAGGAAGAATTTATTAGTCCGCTAAAAGATTTTGATAATACCATCCTGACACCCCATATTGGCGGTTCAACCATGGAGGCTCAGGAAAATATTGGGCTAGAAGTGGCTGAAAAATTAGTGACCTATTCCGATAACGGAACCACCATTTCATCGGTAAACTTTCCTGAAGTGGCGCTACCTTCCCATGAAGGCGTTCACAGATTACTGCATGTCCATAAAAACCAACCCGGCATACTAACCGCTATCAACCAAGTTTTATCGGAAAGCAATATCAATATTACAGGACAGTATTTACAAACCAATGAGAAAGTGGGCTACGTGGTAATGGATATTAATTCTGACTACAGTAATATCGCCTTAAAGAAGCTAAAAGAAATACCGGGCACTATTCGCTGCCGAGTCCTTTTTTAATTTCTACGGCGATGCAATCGATTTAGCGCTGTAAATACCGCCAATAACCAAATATTTAGTCAGTGTTAGGTGAGAAGGCTATTTTGTTTATTCCCAGGTGCAGTACTCAAAATTATCTTTACAGCATTCTTTTTCACAGGCGATGATTGAGCCAGTTCAGTGAGGACAATCGCTTTTACGGCACTTAGTACTCTTTGTTTTATGGCTGGCTTGTGCTTTTTCGTAATTTTTATATTACCAGTCCAGCCGTCTTTATCTACTGTAAGCATAGTCAATACCCTCAGTGATTATCTGTAATTCCATTTGATCATACGCTTAGTGTTAGGGTAAATTGTGACGTCGGTTCGCAAAACCGTGATCGCTTTAATTTGCATGTGTACTTTTCCATGTGTACTAAAAGGAATCTGATTCTAGAAATAACTAAAAATAATTAACGCTGAAAAACCTATATTAAAGTCAATAAAATGACAGAAAATGGATAAAGCAAAAATTTTTCAATTATCAAGTAATTAAATTGAGGGAAAGATGTGTTAATCCGTCACAATAAATACATAAAGTCGTCAATTAACATAAGAGTGGCGCCAGACTCAACACGCAATAATCCAAGAACTCCTACACTGGCCGTAAATATTTGGCCAGCTTAGATACAAACGTACGTTTAAGTGCCATAAATCGAATAATGTAACAAAGATACCATTTCAAAATACTTTAATTGTTCCAAGGTAATAACCGAAAAGTTTCATTGGAAACTCATCCGGTTTGATTATTACGTTCTATTAAGAGTCCTTAAATGGAAATACTAAAAACTCTACTAGCAGTGTACATAATACTACTGCTTACTAACGGTAGTATTGCATTTCTGCTCTGGTTCAAAACTCGCAATAAGCTCTATGTTTTGCTAATGGGTGCCTGGGGGTTTACCTTGGTTAACTTCTTTTCCCAAGCCGCAACTATGGCCTCTGAATTGGGTAGCATCCTCTCATTTAGCACCTACATTGTTGTTGCATACTGCTGGGCAAATATTTTGAGAGAAGTCGTAAACGATTTCTTTTCGTTCAGATTCTTTTATCGGATTTGGGCTAGCGCAGTAGTCATCACCATCGCACTCTACTACTTGGTTCCCAATATCAGCTTCACTTGGCTTGCCCTCCCCATCGCTATCTCCGTTGCAATACCACAAATCTACACAGCTTATAGGGCCATAACAGGGAAAAGGACTCCCGGCGGCCCAGACAGTTTAGCCATTGCTTACTCGATCACCCTCTTAATCAATGGCCTACATTTCCTTGATTACCCATTCCTTAGACCCAACGCCGAATTTGCTATTTTTGGGTATTCGTTTGTTATCGCCACCTCCATGATATTTGGTATCCTCCTTCCTTGTATTATCAATAGCTTTATTGAGTACAACCTAACCAGCCAGCTTAAAAGAGAAATCAAGTCCCGAATTGAAACCGAAGAACAATTAGAAAAGGCGGTGGAGGAAGCCAAAAGGTCTGCTAGAGTGAAATCAAATTTCTTAGCCAATATGAGCCACGAGATTCGCACACCCATTAATGGTGTGGTTGGTTTAAATGACCTATTACTACAAACTAAATTGACAGATCACCAAACCCATTTTGTTAACCAGATAAAAACATCGAGTACAACGCTATTAGCAATCGTTAATAACATTTTGGACCTCGCTCAATTAGAGTCTTCCACCGTACCCATATACTCTGCCATTTTTTCACCCAAGCAATTTTTTGAAGATATAGTAAGTCATTACGCAATTACATCCAACGTTCAAATGACTTATTTTGTTAAACTAGCTGACGACCTTCCCGATTTAATTATTACCGACGAACAAAAGCTTAAGCAAATTTGCTTTAACATCATAAACAATACCCTTAAGCACTCCGAAGCTAAAACCATTACTCTTTCCGCTCAATATTCTGCAAAAGATACTAATCAAGGCATTTTTACCATCGACATCAAGGACGATGGAATTGGTATTCCTAAAAAGAAAATTGGTGCTTATGGAAGACGTTATGAACAAGCCGACTATTCTAAAACGGGCGGAGCCGGTTTAGGTTTTAGCATTATTAAAGAACTCGTTAGCGCGTTAAAAGGCAGCTTTTCTATTGAGTCCGATATTGGTAAAGGTGTCGAAGTTCGGGTAATTGTTCCCGTAACAATTGAAATAACTGAACACGAATCAAAAGACAAAACAGTTCTCTGCTTCAACCCAAACTATCCTACCAAAATGCAAGGAAAAATTTTAATCGTTGAAGATAATTTGGTTAATATAATGGTATTGGAGGGTATGCTCGACAATATTGGGGTTGAATATGATACTGCCGTTAATGGCGAAAAAGCCATGGAACTTTATTCAGGTAAAAACAAAAACGATTACTCTCTAATTCTTATGGATGTGCAATTACCTGATGCAAACGGACTTCAACTTACAAAACAAATTCGTGATGATGAAGACAACATTCCGATTATTATTGTAAGTGCGTTTGCCTATGATTACGATGTAGATAAGGCTTTTTCTGCCGGAGCAACGGGTTATATGAAAAAGCCTTACACACTGCAAGATGTGGAAAAAACGTTGAACCAATACTACTTTTATGAAACGGGAAAATCCACAGGCTAAATATAAACCAACTTAAACAGCTTCAGCCAATGACGCTCTCGGATAGTCGTAATCTTCTTTTTGTGCATACAACCAAATATAAAATACCTTATTAAAACCATTAAATATGTCGTTAATGTATAACTCCATCAATTCAGAACGCATTACATATTTTGCTTGATGCGGCATAACTGATTTTGGGGTTGAGCCACCTAACCAACTTCCCATTTCGTGATTCGCTTCCTGCTCATAATGAAGCTCACCAAAATACTCCAAAGTTTTAAATAACTCCGATTTTTTAGTATAAACGGTTAAACTTTCAACAAAAGCAGCAAAGGCCGCTTCAAGACACTCTACAACAATTAACTTCTCATGAGGCCCTTTGCAGCCATCTATACACTTCATAACAAGATACACTTGCTCCCTAACTGCATAACTTTTCTTTGCCCAAACAAGAGAAACAATATGATCAATATCACCGCCCCAATATTCAATATCCATATTTAACGTTTTTAAATCTTTTAAAAACATTCGCCAATGATCATAATCTTCTTCGCAATGATGATTGATCATTTTTTCAATTTTGGTGGACGGATTGTCAATTTTTAATTTATCTAACATATCTTTAAAACCAAGCACAAAGAAAGTCATATGAGGTATAAATAATAATTTTTCTCCTGGCGACATTTCTTGTAAATGAAAGCACAGTGGATGCTTAGAAAGTTGTTCTCGTTTTTCGTCTATTAATTGAAATAGTCCGGTCATTGAGATATCCTCCTATCTCCTAGTTAAATATCAGTTGTTATAAAACACTTGATAAATCTAACTAAAGCATATATTTGCATTTAATATTTTTAACATATTTATTTTTGCGCCAAATAAAAAAATATCTGTCTACCTTGTCAAAAAAAAAATAACAAATCAATCATCCATTCACTATAAATATTTTTATATGCTACACCTTAATGTGTATCCAATAGAAACGTTCCTGTCACTTTAAGAAGCAGGCACCAGTAAATCTCATCATTCAGTCAAATCTAGCAATAAGGAAAAATTAATAAAAGCCATAATATTAGTATGCGATTACTATCAACCTCATGTACTAAACTATCATTGTTTCACTCCATTTAATGCATAAACTGCAAAGCTCTGCGACCATACGCACGCCTACTATGTAATATATTTAGGGCTTTGAATATCTATTAGTCCTATGATATGTTCACTCAACATTTTCGATACTAAGGTCACGCAATGTCGGCAGCATTTCCTAACCAACGCATATTACCTATAGATATTTTCCGTGGGCTCACAATATTAGTCATGATATTTGTTAATCAACTAAGCTCGGTCAAGGGCATCCCTCAGTGGGCTAAACACATGCCTGCTGACGCGGATGCGATGACTTTCGTCGATATTGTATTTCCAGCGTTTCTTTTTATCGTTGGCATGTCCATACCTTTTGCAATTCAAATTCGCAGTTCACGTGGCGGGAGTATTAAAGATATTCTTAGTCATAGCCTTATAAGAGGTGTCAGCCTAATTATTATTGGCTTCTATACGGTAAACGTTTTATGGGGGTGGGATAACGAGAAAATGCCATTCTCAATCTACCTGTGGGCACTGCTGATGTATGCCTGTGTTATGTTAGTTTGGGCACACTACCCCAAGCATCTAAGCTCCACACTTACCAATGGACTTAAAACCGCTGGCGGGGTTGGTTTAATCATTTTATGGTACCTATACGAGGGAGTCGAGGGGCAGGGAATGACCACACAATGGTGGGGTATACTTGGTTTAATTGGCTGGGCCTATGTTATGACACTGCCAATTTACTTGATCAGTAAAAAGGTCTTAATTCTAGGCATTGCCGTCTTGGCTTATTATGCAGCATATCTATTACTGGATAACCTCTCTGCAAACGACAATCCAGTTTTACATTGGTTTATTGAAAACCGTAGAAATACCACCCACGCCGCCCTTGTTCTTATGGGTACTATTTTATCGATACTCATTTACCATAAAGATCATGCACAGAAATATGCGATAAATACAGCTATCTATTTTTGCGTAACTATAATCGCCGCTTTTGTTAGTTGGCAGGTTTCACCAATCTCTAAGATTTGGGCTACACCAACATGGGCTCTATTTAGCGTTGCAGTATGCATTGCTTGCTTTTTTGTTGTTCACTTGATTATTGAGAAAATGAAAATAACATACTGGACAAAATTTATTGAGCCTGTGGCAAACAATGCACTACTCGTTTATATTTTGCCTGATATTCTCATTGCACTGTTTGCTCTGTTGGCAATTTCTACAAGACCAGAAATGTTTGACGCTGGTCTATTGGGAGTAATATGGACTGTCATATTTACCATTGCAATAATGTGCTTAGGCGGCCTATTAAATAAAATCGGCTTCAAACTCAAACTCTAGCAGCGAGTTGAGAGTTAAAGAGTTTGACTTTCCTTTAACTTTTTTCAGGAGGTGGAGCAACTCGTATCACTTCCTCAACCGTTGTTTTTCCTGTCGCCACTTTTTGCGCTCCACTTAAGCGTAAGGTCCTCATTCCTTCCCTCATAGCTTGCTGCCGGACCTTATTTAAGTCCGCAGTATCGGTCATTAAATCTTGTACGGCGTCACTGAGCGTTAATATTTCGTATATCCCTTGCCTACCTAAATACCCCGTATTTCGGCACTCTAGACAGCCTACGGGTAAATAGACCTTCGAGGGCTTCGATACTTTCCAAGGTTTTACCAACTGCTCCCAATCCGTACTTTTAATTGCCGTTTCCCTCTTGCAATTGGAACACAAAGTACGCAATAGCCGTTGTGCCATGACGCCAATAACCGTCGCACGAATAAGATAACTGGGAACCCCCAAATCAAGTAGTCGGCTAATGGAGGAGGGCGCATCATTTGTATGTAAGGTTGACAGTACCAAGTGGCCTGTTAAGGCGGCTTGTACTGCCATTCTGGCGGTTTCAATATCGCGGATTTCTCCCACCATAATAATGTCTGGGTCTTGCCTCATTAACGTCCGAATACCCGATGCAAAATCCAAATCAATATTGTGCTGCACCTGAGTTTGGTTGAACGTATCTTCAACCATCTCGATAGGGTCCTCAATGGTGGAAACATTCACTTCATCAGTGGAAATTGATCGCAGTGAGGAATACAACGTTGTGGTTTTACCCGAGCCCGTCGGTCCAGTCACTAAGACTATTCCGTGGGGCTTATGTAACATTTTATTCCAACACCGATAGTCGTCTCCCGTTAACCCCAGGTCTTCAAAAGACTTTAATAATACATCGGGGTCAAATATTCTCATCACTAACTTTTCACCAAACGCTGTCGGCAGTGTGGACAATCTCAATTCCGCCTCGGAACCACTTGCTCGTTTAGTTTTCAGACGCCCATCCTGAGGTTTTCTTTTTTCAGCAACGTTCATTCTCCCCAATATTTTGATACGACTGATAATGGCCATAGCAACGGTTGTTGGAAATTCATAGATATTATGAAGTACACCGTCAATGCGAAATCGCATTCGTGTTAGTTCGCGTCGAGGTTCGATGTGAATATCACTTGCCCGCTGGTCAAACGCATATTGCAATAGCCAATCAACAATATTTACTATATGTTGATCGTTTGCTTCAGGGTCTTTTAAGGTTCCCAGCTCAAGCAACTGCTCAAAGTTAGATACGCTAGATTTTTTCTGCCCAGCATTATCTGCACCAGAAATTGAGTTTGCCAAAGAGTAAAATTCGACTCGATATTTATCAACATCGGATGGTGTCGCAACGACTTTGCGTATTTCTTTTCGAACCGTTTGGGAAAGCTGCCCCTCCCACTCGCTCATAAAAGGTTGAGTTGAAGCAATCGTTACTGCATCCGCTGTGACATCGACACACAGTAAGCCATGCCTTTTGGCAAAAGCGTAAGACATTAATTCAGAGGCTTGAGCTACGGGTACTTTCATAGGATCAATATGAAAAAGTGGCAACCTCGCCTTTTTCGCCAACCAGTCAGTTAAAACTAGCTCATCAACTTTTTTCTCTGCTACAGCAAAGCTATCCAAATTCTGTTTCGCAATATAGGTTAAAACGTGTAAAGCCACATCTTCCGACGAACGACTGGCGCCAAGCAAGGCATTGGCATCTTCGGTATGAATCAATCCATCAGAACTGAGTTCAAGTAAAACCGAACGCAAATCAAGCGCTCGCTGTGCAACAAAATCAAATGTCATTTTCACTCTCACTAAGCGGTGTTCTGGTATCATCCGTCACGGTCAAACCAAAACTTCGAAAGAAGCAGGGCTTACACTAAAGCTTTCCCTGGGTAGTCTGATTGTAGCGCCTTAATTAACGCTAACAAGCAGTCTTATATACAGATTAAAACCTATTTGCAAAAGCAGAACAAATATGGAACTCACAGTATTTCAAGTTGACGCATTTTCTAACGAAATATTTCGCGGTAACCCCGCTGCAATTTTCGTCTTAGACGAATGGCTACCCGAATTGATTATGCAGGCTATAGCAGGAGAGATGAACTTATCTGAATCTGCCTTTGTCGTCCGCAAGGGTAATGATTTTCGTATTCGTTGGTTTACTCCAACCGCAGAGGTTGATCTATGCGGTCATGCAACACTCGCAAGCGCTCACGTACTCCACCAGCACTTAAGCGAACCACTCGGAGTATTAAAATTTCATTCCAATAGCGGAATTTTAACTACACTCTCAGATGGAAACGCTATCACACTCAACTTTCCAACTGCTACTCTAACCGAAGTCAGCTTAGACAAAAATATAGCTAAAATGGTCGGGGGATCACCAAAAGAAGCCTACAAATGTGACGACCTGATCCTATATTATGATGATGCCTCAGAGATTGAAGTCCTCACCCCAAATTTGAGCGAATTGGCAAAGCTGCCCTATCGCGGAATTTGCGTAACGGCACCTTATAACGGTCTATCCAATAACAGTCCATTCGATGCAAAAGCCTCCGAAATAGATTTTGTCTGCCGTTTTTTTGCACCTGCGATTGGAATAAATGAAGACCCTGTGACCGGCTCGGCCTATACCGCACTCACACCGCTATACGCATCAAAAATGAAAAAAACAGAATTTAGAGCAAAACAAATATCGCGGCGCTCGGGAGAGTTACAGTTACAATTACTAGAGTCCAGAGTAGAGATAAAAGGTAAAGCCATCACTTCCATGCAAGGTACCCTCTTTATTTAATGTGGAACCAACAAAATTATATGGAGCCAACAATACTATGGCCACAATTGATACTAAACGCTTTACGCATCAACTTTCCGAACTTATCGCCACCCCCTCAGTGAGCTGCACCTCGGCTGAATGGGATATGAGTAACCGCCCTGTTGTCGAACTATTAGCAGGATGGCTATCCGATTTGGGGTTTACAACGGAAATAAGCCAAGTGGACTCAAAAGGAGAAAAGGTGAACCTACTTGCCTGCCTAGGTGATGGGCCTGGCGGGATTGTATTATCTGGCCATACGGATACGGTTCCCTGCAACCCAGAGAACTGGCAACAAGACCCCTTTTCTCTAATAGAACGTCAAAATAGATTTTACGGGCTAGGCGCCACAGACATGAAAGGCTTCTTTCCTGTTGTGATTGCTGCGATTAAATCGATTAAAGACAGCCTTGATAAACTTCAGCAGCCTATCTACGTACTCGCTACAGCGGACGAAGAGTCCTCTATGTCCGGCGCAAGAGCCTTAACCTCCTCTAGCTTTCCCAAGGCCCGTTATGCCGTTATCGGTGAACCCACCAATATGCGTCCGATAAGAATGCACAAAGGCATAATGATGGAGTCTGTGCGCATACAAGGGCTAGCGGGGCACTCATCTAACCCGTCGCTTGGGAACAATGCCCTAGATACGATGCACCGAGTTTTGGGCGAGCTAAAACAATTTCGGGAGGAACTCAAAGACAAATATCAACATTCCGGTTTCGAAATTAATTATCCAACGCTTAACCTAGGTTGTATTCACGGGGGCGATAACCCCAATCGAATATGCAATAGCTGTGAACTACACTTTGACCTAAGGCCCCTTCCAGGCATGGTACTGCAAGACCTTCAACAAGAGTTACACACTCGAATTACCCCTCTAGGTAAAGACGACGGGACAAAAATCAGCATTGACCACTTATTTCCAGGCGTCTCCCCTTACGAAGAACCTCAAAACAGTGAGCTGGTAGCTCAAGCGGAGAAACTTTCAGGATACCAATCCGAAAGCGTGGCCTTTGCGACAGAAGCCCCTTTTCTTCAGCAATTAGGTATGCAAACCATTGTTATGGGGCCAGGCTCCATCGATCAAGCCCATCAACCCAACGAATATATGGAGCTTAACCAAATACAACCGGCTGTAGACACTATTCGCAATTTGATCACTTCATTGTGCGCATAGCTATTCAAAGCTCACGAATACTTTTATACTTTTAATAACTATTTATATTGGACAAACGCAGCAGTGGACTCACGAGACAACTACGTAAACTGGTTCAGACAATCCTCCCCGTACATTAACCGACACAGAGGCAAAACCTTTGTAATAATGCTGCCCGGTGACTGCTTCGCCCATGAAAACTTCACCAATATCATCAGCGACCTTGTACTTCTCGATACTCTCGGTGTTCGACTGGTCATCGTTCATGGGGCTCGCACACAAATCGAAGAGCAATTGTCCCGAGCCGGTCACACGTCTGAATTCCAAGACGGAATACGTATTACTCGCAGAGATCAGATCGAAGACGTTCTTAAGGCCGTAGGTGCTACACGTATTCACTTGGAAGCACACTTTTCCGCAGGGCCTCCAGGTTCACCTACCCACGGTGCAAAAATACGTATCTTAGGCGGCAATTTTGTTAATGCTAAACCTCGCGGAATCATCAAAGGTGTGGACTTCCAACTCACAGGAAAAGTACGCAGCATCGATACATATACCATCATCGATGCATTGCAAAAAAATACTATCGTTTTGGTATCCCCTCTCGGTTATTCCCTTACAGGAGAAGTATTCAACCTCTCCTTTGCAGACGTCGCAATCGAAATAACTAAAGCGCTCAATGCCGACAAGCTCATTGCATACAACGATGACGGCCCAATTGTTAACAGCAAGGGCGAACAGTTTAGGGAGTTAACACTGCTTCAGTGCGAACGCTTTTTATTGGAAGAGCCCCATCATAACCAGTCAAATACTTACTTTTCTTTACGCGCTTGCCACAGTGCCTGTGAAAATGGCGTCTCTCGGGCTCACGTTGTCTCCGCCCAGAAAGATGGCGCACTAATTAAAGAACTCTTCACCCCTGACGGCTCCGGCACAATGGTCCACCGCGATAGCTATGAAACTGTCCGTCGTGCTCATATTGAAGACGTTGGCAGCATTCTGAGCTTAATAAAACCTCTCGAAGAAAAAGGTATTCTTGTAAAGCGGTCAAGAGAACTATTAGAAAACGAAATTGATTGCTTTGTGGTTATGGAGAAAGACAACTTGATAATTGGCTGTGCCGCACTTTACCCGCTAAGTGACGCAAAATCGGGCGAACTCGCTTGTCTCGCTGTTCAGGAAGCCTACAAACGTGGCGGGCGCGCAGCAACGTTGCTTAAACATATGGAAAAAAAGGCACAGCTTCTTAAACTTACTCAGCTTTACGTCCTCACCACCCAAGCTGCACACTGGTTTATCGAACAAAGCTTTACAGAAAGCCATATTGATATGCTGCCAGTTGAAAGAAAGTCATTTTATAACTTCCAGCGAAAATCCAAGGTTCTAATAAAGCTACTCTCATAGTAACCGTTAGTATTCACTTAATTTTAGAATATGAGGTCAACCTCCCAATTCACCTCAGCACAGAGGGAATTTTTTGCCTAAACTGTAATAATAGGGGGTAAATATGCCCCTCACGAATACAACTTAGGTATCGACTGTGATAGTCACCCTACCCTCTATTTAGTTAGTAGGACGCCGGATTTAGGAAGCTGGATTGAATGAACCCACTACTCAATAACGTGAGTGGTCAAGATATTAAACAGATCGACATTGTTAAAATTTATAACAATAAGAAATGTTTAATTATTGACGACTTCCCAGAAATACGTGGCTCACTCACGCGAACCTTGAAAATTTTTGGAGCCAATGCTGTTGATACCGCCGCTGATGGACAAGAGGCCATTAAGCTATGCGCTAAAAAGAAGTACGACATAGTATTGTGCGACTACAACCTCGGCTCAGGTAAGGACGGGCAGCAAATACTAGAAGAAGTCAGGTTTTTGCGCGTTCTACTGATGACTAGCCTATTCGTAATGATTACGGGAGAATCTTCTAGGGAAATGGTTCTCGGAGCCTTAGAGTGCCAACCCGACGACTACATAACAAAACCCTATACACAGGCGTCTCTCAAAGTCAGGCTTGATAAAGCCATAGTTCGACATGAAGCACTCATACACATAAAAAAGGCTATTTCAACAGGCGATTATCGGAAAGCTCTGGAATACTGCAATGACATAATTAGCTCTCACAGCAAGTACGCAGGCGACTGCCTTAAAATGAAAGGACAGCTTCATTTTCTTTTGAAGCAACTGAAAGAAGCCCAAGCAGTCTACGAAAGTATTCTTAGTAAAAAACCCGTGGTATGGGCAAAGCTGGGAATGAGTAAAACCATGATAGCCCTAGAAAACTATGACGTTGCCGAAGACCTTCTAAAAGAGGTAATTAACGAAGACAATAGATATATCGAAGCCCACGATATGCTGGCGGACCTACACACTCAGAAAAAAGATTCCATCCTCGCCCAGAAATCTGTTGAGTCCGCAACGAAAATTTCCCCAAAATCTGTTTTACGCCATCGAAAACTAGCTAAGCTGGCAGACCGAAATAGCGATGACGATATAGCTCTAAAATCTCACCAACATGCGATTAAATGGGGCTTAAATTCCTGTCATGAATCCGAGCAGGATTATTTCAATTACGCACGTAAAGCCAGTGATATTGTTAAAGGCGACGACTCTACCGAAGCCAAAATGATCGTCAAGCAAGCAAATAATTTTCTGGACCGGGCAAGAAAACGCTATTCAGATAAACCTGAGGTTGCCGTACAAGCTCAAATGGTTGAAACACAGCTTCTGCTTAGTGAAGACAAACAAGATAAAGCCAAAATATCAGCCCAAAAAGCCAAAACGATGTATAAAAACCTAGCGGCTCCCCCCGTTGATACCAGCTTGGAGTTTGCTCGCACACTACACGCAATGGACGAGGAACAGGAGGCAAGAGAAATGCTCACTTTGCTTGCAGCTCGCCATGAAAACGATGCAGACATTATGCAAATTATTGATGGCATCACCAGCGAACCCATTAGTGATGCAGGTAAAAAAGTGGCGGCAAAACTAACCAAAGACGGCATCGGCTCCTATGAGGGAAAAGACTTCTCAGACGCAATATCTGTTTTCGAAGAAGCCTTGCTCACCTACCCCAAACATGTAGGGCTCAACCTAAATTTAATTCAAGCTTTAATGGCAGATACCGAAGCCCATGGATACCAAGAAAAATATGAGAAGATTTGCCGCAAAGGGTTAAGAGCGGTAGGGACACTAAAGGATGAACACAAACAGTACAAGCGTCATCAATTTTTACTCAAGCAGGTCCAAAAATACTACCCGTCCTCCATAGATTAATAAGGGCTCGCCACTGTTGCATATTCACTGCGGTATGCCCCTAACTTCTGGTATGCTTTGCGACAGTTTTTAAATGTCGGAGTTTACCCCATGCCTCAATACCGTTCTCGCACAACCACCTCTGGTCGAAATATGGCCGGCGCACGTGCTCTATGGCGTGCAACAGGAATGCAAGACGAGGATTTCCAAAAACCCATTATTGCGGTAGCAAATTCATTTACCCAATTCGTCCCAGGCCATGTTCACCTTAAAGATATGGGCCAACTGGTAGCGAGAGAAATCGAAAAAGTAGGCGGAGTAGCGAAGGAGTTTAATACCATTGCCGTAGACGATGGCATCGCTATGGGCCACGACGGAATGCTTTATAGCTTGCCTAGCCGTGAGCTTATTGCGGACTCCGTAGAGTATATGGTCAACGCTCACTGCGCTGACGCATTGGTATGTATCTCCAACTGCGACAAAATTACTCCTGGAATGCTTATGGCAGCCATGCGACTCAATGTCCCTGTGGTATTTGTATCTGGTGGGCCGATGGAAGCCGGGAAAACCAAACTGGCAGATCACGGTCTCGATTTAGTTGACGCCATGGTTGTCGCTGCTGATGACAAAGTCTCAGACGAATACGTCGAGGAAATTGAACGTAGCGCCTGCCCTACCTGTGGTTCATGCTCTGGCATGTTTACCGCAAATTCTATGAACTGCCTTACCGAAGCGCTGGGGTTAAGCCTGCCCGGTAACGGCACAACACTGGCAACCCACGCCGACCGAAAACAGCTCTTCGAGCGGGCGGGGTCACTTATTGTTGAACTAGCGAAAGACTATTACGAAAACGATAATGCGAACGTTCTCCCCAGATCCATTGGCTCAAAAGGAGCCTTCGAAAATGCCATGTCCCTCGATATTGCTATGGGAGGTTCCACCAATACCATTCTTCACTTGCTGGCTATCGCTCAGGAAGCCGAAGTCAATTTCACAATGGAGGATATTGACCGCCTCAGTAAAATAGTCCCCCAACTGTGCAAGGTCGCTCCCAATACTCAAAAATACCATATTGAAGACGTACACCGAGCCGGTGGCATTATGGCCATTCTTGGTGAAATCGACCGAGCTGGTCTTCTTCACTCTCAAATGCCGACAGTACACAGCGCCACCCTGGAAGAAGCACTGAATAAATGGGATATTCAACGTAACAACGATGAAACCGTAAATAAATTTTACCGCGCCGGCCCGGCGGGTATTCCTACCCAAACTGCATTTAGCCAAGATACCCGTTGGCCATCTCTTGATGGAGATAGAGCCGAAGGCTGCATTCGCTCCTTAGACAATGCATTTAGTAAAGAGGGTGGCTTAGCAATACTTAAAGGTAATATTGCCGAAGATGGTTGTGTGGTAAAAACAGCCGGGGTAGACGAGTCTATTCTGGTTTTCGAGGGAGAAGCCTATGTCACCGAATCCCAGGACCAAGCTGTAGCCGATATTTTGGCTGACAAGGTTAAACCCGGCACAGTAGTTATCGTTCGCTACGAGGGGCCACGCGGTGGCCCTGGAATGCAAGAAATGCTCTACCCAACGTCATACATTAAATCCAAAGGCTTAGGTAAGTCTTGCGCATTGTTAACCGACGGTCGCTTCTCCGGCGGAACATCAGGGCTATCCATTGGCCACGCATCACCTGAAGCGGCAGCCGGCGGAGCCATAGGGCTGGTGCAAAATGGCGATAAGATTCGTATCGATATACCAAACAGAACAATAAATGTTTTAATTTCAGATAAAGAACTGAGCGATAGAAGAGAAGCACAAAACAAGTTAGGTTGGCAGCCCTCTAAGCCTAGACCACGTAAAGTCTCTGCGGCATTAAAAGCCTATGCAATGTTAGCCACAAGCGCAGACAAGGGTGCGGTAAGAGATATATCCTCCCTAGGTTAAATAACTCCATATAAACAAAAAGGGAGCCAAAAGGCTCCCTCAAAATTTTATATTTAGGCTTACTAAAAGTTAGCTCTTATCTAATTGCTCTTGGCGATAAAGCTCACGCTTAGCATAGGTTAACCAAGTGTCGGCTATACGCTTAACCTTTTTATCTTTTTAGCTTTTTCAAATGAACTGACAGCAGACTTATATTTCTTAAGGTTGATATAAGCAATCCCCATATTCACATGTACTTCACCTGAACGCTTTAACTTACCTTTATCAAGTGCTTTCTTACCAACCACTACAGCGTTTTTGTTATCGTTCAAATCCACATAAAGTGCAACAAGTTGGCCATATAAATCTCCAGTTTTAGATTTTTTTGCCGCCTTAGTCATAACAGGAATTGCTTTCTTAGTTTCCTTAGCTTGGCTCCACACCCTCGCCAGTAGCTCTAAATTTTTCTCAGAAGCCGATACCTGCTTATTTGCAATCGCCTTTTCTAAGACTTTAGCTGCTCTGTATGGGTAATCACTTCCAAGATACAGATAACATAAATTAAGAATCTGCTGCTCTTTGGTTACACCACCGATTAAGTACGCAGAATCCAAAGCATGTAGTTGCTTTTTAGGTTTTTCGAGTAACCCGTATAGACCTGAAAGCTGAACCCAAGAAGATTTTTTTGGGTAGTGCCTAATCGCTTTTTCAAGATTAGCTGCGGCCTTAGCGTAATCCTCTTTCTCTATATAAAGAGCGCGCTGCAATGTCAATACCGCTTCTTTAGGAATCTTTCCTTTTGCCTCAATCATGCGAATAGCTTTATTAATATTGGCCAAAGAGTCCTTTTTACGCTTCATCTGATAGTAGACTTGAGCACGAAACTCATAAGCACTCGCAGTGATAATCGTCGCTATTTTCATCCACTTATCGTGGTACTTTAAAGCGCTTTTGTAATCATCGGTAGAGAAGCTGAGCTTCGCTATTGTATCCAGCGTTTGAACTTCCATACCCAACGAGATGTTTGGTGACTGAGCAACAACTTTTCGATAATACTTAATTGCGTTATTCACATCATCCAAAGAGTAGTAAATCCAACCGTAATAGTTGTATACCTGAGCAAGTTCGTAGGCATTACACTTCTTACAGTTCTTCTCTATCTTTTGGTTTTCTTTTAGTGCAGCTCTAAGATTTGGCTTTTTACCAGAATCTTCTGGTGGCGATGCATACTCGGCAACTTTAGAAAAAGCCTTAAACATCTTTTCGCTCATCGCAGGAGTGCGACGAGTTTTCCTAGCCCTTGATTGGCCTTGTGCAGACGAACTTTCAACCCAAGACAAATCAACACCAATCTCAGATGCCGCTTTATCACCAACGGTAAGCACGACTGTCAGAGCAACAGCCACTGCTGTTCCAGTCGTTATCGTTTTAAATACTGAAGCTAAATTCATTATGCCTACCCTAGATTACTTAGCCATTTCGAACGTGAAGCGGTTTCGTACACCAGGCACCTCAATCGCTTCACCGTCAATGACCCGAGGTTTATACTTAAACTTCTGAGCTGCCTTAGTCGAAGCGCTAGCAAATACGCTCTTAGGACAGTCAACAACCTTAACATCCCGAGTTTCACCTGTTTTGGTTACCGTATACTCAACCGTACAATAGCCTTCCGTACCTTTATTTGCAGCTCGCGCCGGATATTTAGGCGCAACCTTAACAATTGGAAGGTATTCTCCGTCGCTCGAAAAACCACCGATACCGGCAATTTTCATATTCGCCTTAATATTAGGCGTAATCGACAATGAAGTATCGACATTCAGGTTCTCAAACTCAGGTTCGGGAAGCTCCGGCGGTGGTTCATCTGGCTCATCGGGCTTGTCAGGTTTACGAGTATCATATTCCGTAGATATCTCACGATCGGGCATTAAGATTTCTGGAATCTTAAACTCTTTACCCTCTTCAGGCTCCTTCATGTTACTCGCAATCAATATATGCATAAGTAACAGTAGGCCCGAAGTCACTACAGCCGCCGGGGCGGCAGACGATGCTAATCTTGCAATGCTCATAGGATTCCTACTAGTTTTCGGCAGATATAGTCACTTCACCAATACTCACTTCACGAGCCACTCGGGCGACTTCGGCAAGAGTCTTGATGTTAGACTTTTTGTCCGCCTGGATAACAACTTTCCCCTTAGGCGTTTCAGCTAACAGAAGTAGGAGTTGAGTTTTTACCTGACGTGTATCAACTTCATTCTTGTTCACCCAGACTTTGTTCTCTGAATCTATTGCAACCAAAATCGGAGTTTTAACCCCAATTGCGGTCGTTGCATCAGGGCGGTTAATTTCAACCCCAGGCTCTTTAATAAACGAGGCGGTCACGATGAAGAAGATCAACATGATAAACACCACGTCTAGCATTGGCGTTAAGTCAATCGCCCCCGCTTCTTCCTCTCTATTTTTTCTGCTCATGTTATTTCTCTTAATTCATACCAACGGGCAATGATCAGATTTAGTGATCCATCGTCAAATGATCTTCGAGCAATTGGTTTTCTCTTTCTGCGATACGGTTTATCAATGTTGTGACAAAAACGCCTGACAAGGCTGCAACCATTCCAGCCATTGTTGGGATAGTTGCCTTAGAAACACCGGAAGCCATGGATTTTGCATCGCCTCCACCCGTTACCGCCAAAACATTAAATACTTCAATCATTCCGGTCACAGTACCCAATAGCCCCATAAGAGGACACAGAGTCACCAAAACGCCTAAAAAATCCAGGTTTTGGTTGATCTGACCCGAAACTCTTGAAATTAATGCAGTTCGGATTTGCTTCGCATTCCAGGACTTACGCTCAGGTCGAGCTTCCCAAATATCATGCGTTTTATTAATAATTTTGCCTAAGGAAGTCTTGTAAAACCAAAAGCGTTCAAACGCCAAGGTCCACATAACAAAAGACAGGGCGGCAATCCACAAGAGTACTTGCCCACCCGTCTCTACAAAGGCTTGAATGTCAGCTAGAGCTTCCATCAATGCCAGCATGATGATCTCCTCTTACTTCTCAGCTTTCTTGGCGATAATACCGGCACTTTGCTCTTCCAAAATATGGAGTATACCCTTCGCTTTTCCATTCAATAATGTATGGAGAAGCACGGTTGGGATAGCAACGTATAGACCAAGAACCGTAGTCACAAGTGCGCCTGAAATACCACCGGCCATGGCCGTTGGGTCACCCGCACCGTAAATAGTAATCGCCTGGAAGGTCACGATCATACCTGTAACCGTACCCAATAGACCCAGCAATGGAGCAACCATTGAGATGATTTTGAGTAGGTTTAAGTAAGCTTCGATACTGGGGCTTTCTTTCAACACAGCTTCTTCAAGTTTCAATTCCAAAGACTCTGTATCAATAGAAGGGTTCTCTTCAGCGACTTTCAATACACGGCCAAGTGGGTTGTTGGTTTTTGCCGTGCTTGAACGCAACTGAGCGTTCACTTTACTACTCAAACCAAACAGCACTATAAAACGCCAAATTGCCAATAGAATGGCAAAAGCACCAACACCAGTAATAATACGACCAACAATTCCGCCCTGTTTCCATCTCTCGATAAGGTCAGGGCTATTGATCAAGGCGGCAAGCAAGTTACCTCCAGATGGACCCGTGGGGTCAACACCGGCTTTAGTGAACCCGTCGGAAGCATCTTGAAGAGCTTGAGCTGCCGCTAATAATTCACCGCTCGGTTGACGAGGCAACTCACTAATAGTGCCACTTCCACTGTCATATTCTAGGTATTTACCTTCAGAAACAAGGTTGTAATTACCAATTCGAACGATAGTTCTATCGGACTTGTTACCCGCTGGATCAGAAACGGTGGCAACGAAAGATACAACCTTACCGGCTTCAACCGTTTCGCGCTGAAGCTCGTACCAAAGGCGCTCAATCTCTTCGATTGAAGGGAGTTTAGTCTCGCTGTTCATTTTTTTGATTAGCTCAGCAAGAAAGCTATCCCGGTCATCCAACTGAGCACTCACAATCGAAGACTCGATATTTGCACGAAGGTCACCCGAAGTAGAGGTTAGGTGGCCAAAAAGTTCTTTTAGAGAGCCCATGCGTTCATCAAGTTGCTTACGCTTGCTTTGCACAAGAAGTTCTTGCTCTTTATATTTTGTTTCTAACCGAGCAGAGCGCACTTCTTCAGCTTTTTTGGTCGCCCGCGCTTGGCGCAGTACGCTCGTCTGATTACTTTTCTGACGTCGGAATTCTGCTTCGCGCTTTTGATGCTCTTTACTTTCAGAAATCTTAGCGCTTTTAATTAAGCGCAATAGCTCGTCAAGAGACTTAGCTTGGTCATTTTTTTGGGCTATAACACTGCCGGAAAAGCACATAAAACCCGCTGCGGCAAAAGCCAATATTTTTTTCTTTAAAGTCATTTTCATTGTGCTGCCTCCGGAGCAAGAATAGGTAGTGCTATAACATCAATAGAGGCTTGTTTCTTAGCAATACGAATGCCTTTAAGTATTGCTGCACGGTATTCACCAGAATCCAGCTCAATCCAGGTGCCCTGTTTTTGGTCCCAAGCACCCGACAATTTAGTGTCTGTTGTTTGGTACATAAGAGCAATGCGACCAACAGATAGGATGTTTACTTGACGATCAACGCCGGCCACTTTTAGCGACTCGACATATGTATCGACCTTGCGGCCATATTCAGCTTCGATATTGTACGCTTCTAATACTTGGCGAAACTTCTCGGCAACAGAGATATCAGCTCGATCTTGATTTGTACGTAAATCCTCAACACGCTTGAGACGCTCTTCGCGGTGAAGGGGAACATCAAGCGTAACAAATTGCTCTAGGCCATCTAACATCCGCAGAATTAAAGGCTGAATTTGACGTTCGATAACGGTCACATTATCAATAGATGTTTCCAGTTCACCGATAACTTTCAGTTGGTTAGCAAGTTGCTTTCCAAGCTGAGTGTTGTACACACGAAGGCCATCGATTTGCTTGTTCACTGTTTTGAACTTTTGCAGCAAGGCCGCTGTATCCGACGAGAGCTTATCGATTTTCTTTTGAGATGCCTGGCCAGCGGCAGTTTTAGATTGCCCTACCTGCAAAATGGCATTCAGTGTTTTGTCTGCGTGTGCGGCGCCAACAAATAGCGCGCCAGCAGAAAGAACTGTGGACATCGCCACAGCTTTTAGTCGCTGCTTCTTCATATTTCCCCCAACCGGGTGCTTGCATTAACAGAATGTGCAACTGAGTAGAATGTAACCCATCTACCCAGCATTAAAAAAATGTGTACTGGATTGGATAATACCTAGTTGTGGGCCATTGTAATGACAGGCATTGGCAACATTCAAATACAAATAAAACACATGAATTATGCGCCAAACCTTTATTACAAAAAGTAACAAACCTGCTCAAACCTTCGCCACCAAGGTAACCAAAAGGTAACACCGAGGTAACAGGAGTTCACTATTTAAACGGCCTACACATTAGGAGAATCTGACCACTCAAGCACGCAACCCAATGCGCACTCGTATACATGCGTTTAGCCAATCGCTCTCCAACTAGTACTAACGAACAAGCGTGAGAGTTGCCGTCATTTAAGACTGATGACTCACGTAATCCGCTTTTATTAATCTCTGGAAAATACCTCCTCCCGATTTCAATATCTGCTTCCGTAGAGTAGAGCTTAGCCGACAATGTCAAAACTCGCTCGTACAACTATATTACAAATACTTTTATTTTTTCATTTACCCTTAAATATAGGTAAATACTAAGCTGTATGTGTCATCTAAAACGCCTAACCATCTAAACCTATCAAGCAAAAACCACTACTAGTAGAGTCAGTAGAGTCAAATGTTTTTCACCCTATAGTTATTCGGTAGCCAATTTCGGTGGCCAATATAATAACGCGAGTAACGCATTTAAACTATTTTAAATTTCCAATAAGCCGCCAAAACAATTAATTATATTTTCCAATAACCCTATTTTGCGTAATAGTAGCGATATAAGTGGCAGCAATTATTGCTAGCTCAAACATAAAAACGGGTCACCATTTTAAACCGAAATCGGCGCAGAAATATGTGGATGTGCCTGATATTCCACCAATTCAAAATCGTCAAACGTGAAACCAAAAACATCATTTACATCAGAGTTGATTTTCATTTGTGGCAAAGAGAAAGGTTCCCGCTGAAGTTGCTCCTCCACTTGATCCAAATGATTCAAATACAAATGGGCATCGCCAAAAGTGTGGATGAACTCGCCAGGCTGAAGCCCCGTGACCTGGGCAACCATCATCAATAAAAGCGAATAAGAAGCTATATTAAAGGGCACGCCCAAAAATACATCAGCACTGCGCTGATAGAGCTGGCAGGATAAACGGCCCTCCACAATATAAAATTGAAATAGAGTATGGCACGGAGGAAGAGCCATTTTCCCCATCTCAACATTATCTTGTGGTGATACACCCTCATTGGGAAGCAAAGCTGGATTCCACGCAGAAACAATTAATCGCCTAGAATCTGGTCGAGTATGAATTTGTTGAATCAAATCACTAATTTGGTCAATGGTCTCGCCATTTGGGCCTGACCAAGATCGCCATTGAGCCCCATATACCGGCCCAAGATCGCCCGACTCAGTCGCCCACTCATTCCAAATACGAACACCATTATCTGTTAAGTACTGTGTATTTGTATCGCCGTTTAAAAACCAAAGTAACTCGTAAATAATCGACTTAAGGTGACATTTCTTTGTGGTGATTAAAGGAAAACCATCCGCTAGGTCAAATCGCATCTGATAACCAAAAACGCTGACTGTTCCCGTTCCCGTGCGGTCTTCTTTTTTTACGCCGTTGTCACGAATATGGCGCATAAGCTCTAAGTACTGTTTCAAAAAACGATTCTCTTTTACTTAAGTAAACTATTTATTAACCGAGCTGACAATACTCGCATTGCGATAAGCCATAACAAATACCCACACACCTACAGCAATCATGGGTATGCTCAATATCTGTCCGCGAGTCACCCAACCAAATAAATCAAATTGGATATGAGCATCAGGCTCTCTAACAAATTCTATGATAAACCTAAAGCAACCGTAGCAAATTAAAAGCAGAGCCGCTACGGCACCACGAGGTTTTGGCTTGTGTGAAAACCAGAATAATATAACAAATAGAGCCAAACCTTCGAGCGATGCCTGATACAATTGCGACGGATGGCGGACAAGCTGGTCAGGGTCATTGGGGAATACCATACCTAGGGAAAACGTCGTCTCTCTTCCCCAAAGCTCCTGCCCAACAAAATTCCCTATACGACCAAAACATAAGCCCAATGGCGCTAAAGGCGCAAAAAAGTCCATCACATCGATAAAATGGCGGTCAATTTTTTTGCAGTACCACCACATGGCGATTAATACACCAAGTAGACCACCATGGAAGGACATGCCCCCTTCCCAAACACGAAAGAGCCACATTGGATCTTGCAAAAACACGCCGAAATTATAGAAAAATACATAGCCTATACGAGCGCCAAGGACCACACCAAGTGCGCCATAAAAAACCAAATCCTCAACTTGCTTTGCAGAAACAGGAGAATAGGGGCGCTTTGATCGATGAACCCCAACCGCCCAGGCTGCGGCAAACCCGAACAAGTACATCAACCCGTACCAATGCACATTTAAGGGGCCAAGTGTCTTCCCTAAGACAGTGAGAGGCCCAATTGACACCGCAACAGGGTCTATTTCCGGGTAGGTGAGCATGGTTATTCTTCCCCAATAAAATTACAAGTGGCATAACAAATAGCGAATGGTACACCATAACTGACTACAGATATTAGTAGGGTATCCTGACAAGGTTATTAAATTAGTACTTTGATTGGATTAACGATAACTTAGATACATTCTGAACTTGGGCGAAGAATTCGAGTAATTCCCGCTCGTTTAAATGCGGATTCCAAACATAAATTAATCGATTCCACATCAGGTAATAACATCACCTCCGCAAGCAAGCTCTCGGCTTGCTGCAAAGAAACCGAACGCACAACAGACTTCACCTTAAGCAAATTTGTTGCGCTCATCGAAAGTACATCATAACCCATAGCCACCAGTAATAGGGCTCCGGCAGGGTCACCAGCCAACTCGCCGCAAATACTTACTGAAATACCCGCACTGTGCGAAGCTTCTACAATTGACTGCAACGCTTGCAGGACCGCAGGATGAAGCGAGTGATATAAATCCGCAACCCGTGGGTTATTGCGATCCACCGCCAGCAAATATTGCGTAAGATCGTTACTGCCCACCGACATAAAATCCACGCGCGAAGCAAACTCTTTTGCCTGATAAACCGCAGCAGGCACCTCTATCATCACCCCCACTGGCGGCATTTTCACCGAATGCCCTTCTTCCTTTAGCTCATCAAAAGCCCGGTAAATAAGCATCTGCGCAATCTCTAACTCCGCGATGTTAGTCACCATCGGAAGCATAATACGCAAATTATCCAAGCCTACACTGGCTTTTAACATGGCACGAGTCTGCACCAGGAAAATTTCAGGGTGATCCAAAGTAACTCGAATACCACGCCACCCCAAAAAAGGGTTGTCTTCCGTAATAGGAAAATAAGGCAGAGATTTATCCCCACCAATATCCAGCGTTCGCACAGTAACAGTATGGGGCGCAAACGCCTCTAGCTGTTCACGATAGACGTTGCGCTGCTCCTCCTCACTTGGAAACCTATCACGCAACATAAAAGGTACTTCGGTCCGGTATAAACCCACCCCTTCAGCACCTCTCTCAATAGACAATATGGTATCGGCCATCAAGCCGGTATTTACCCAAAGTGCCACTCGATGTTTATCTCTTGTTTCGCAGGGCAGCTCCTTCAAATTCTCAAGGTCTGCGAACATCTCCTTATCTTCTTTGACAATCTCCTGATAGCGCGTGGTTAAGACATCGCCTGGATCACTGAATACCACTCCCTGGTATCCATCAACAATTAAACTCCTACCTTCCAACCGAGTAAAAGGTAAATCAACAGCCCCAACCACAGTGGGAATCCCCATTGATCGAGCCAAAATAACAATATGTGAATTACTGGAACCTCGCAGAGAAACAATCCCAACCAGCTTGCCCTGCGGAACCTCCGCCAGAATAGATGCCGTTAACTCCTCACCAACAAGGATAGTATTGTCTGGGTATTCCAAATCTTTTTTAGCTGATTCTTGCAAATAGGCCAATACGCGACTGCCAAGGTCTCGAATATCCGCTGCCCGCTCCCGTAAATAAGAGTCAGACATACCCGAAAACGCCTTAATGTGATCCAGGATCACCTCGCTCCAAGCATATGGCGCAGCGTGACCGGATTTAATTTTTTCAATCACTTCCCCGCCCAAAGAAGCATCGTCCAACATACCCAAATAGGCATCGAATAAAATCCGTTCTTCTTTGTTCAGCCGGTTTTCCAGCTCATCTCCAAGATGCTTCACATCCTCCCGTACTTGCGCAAGCCCATCCTGAAAAAACTTAATTTCCTCATCAACCGACTCACATAACTGAAAGGGTACGGAATTCAGGTCCGCTAGCGGTGAAGCAACAACACATTGACCAATAGCGATACCAGGCGCTCCCATCACCCCTACAAACTTGGTTTCCTCTTTTTTGCCCAAATCCTCCAACGCCCCAGTTGCTTCCGCGTGAGCAATAACAGCAGCCAACTGAGCCGACATAGTGATCAGAAAAGCCTCTTCCCCCTCGTCATAACGCCGCTCATTACCCTGCTGCACAACAAGCACACCGAGAACCTGACGCCGATGAATGATAGGCACACCCAGAAATGCCAAGAAATGCTCTTCGCCAGTCTCGGCAAAGTACTCATAACGGGGATGGGATTCTGCATCGTCAAGATTAATAGGCTCTTCACGAGAAGCAACCAAACCAACAAGACCTTGAGTCAGAGAGAGGGATACATTGTCTATTGAGGAGGGGTTAAGCCCTTCCGTAGCTCTCAATACGTAACGGGCATTATCGTCTCGTAAATACACCGAGCACACATCGGTATTCATCGCAGATTTAACCCGAGCCACAATAATATTGAGGACAGAGCTAAGATCAGCGGCAGCATTAACTTCCTGAACTATGCGACTCAGCCAGTTCAGCATGAATTCTCCTTCGAATTTAGAAATAGCTGATTATCAGATAAATCGCCATATAAACGATTATAGGAGGGTACCAGCTCCTTTAGGGCCTTTCTGTATACTTCTCGCTTAAAAGATACAACTTTTGATAAAGGATACCAATAACTTACCCAACTCCAGTCGTCAAACTCCTGTGGCTGGCACGCATCCAGGCACACACTTGAATCTGGTGATGTTAACTGTAATAAAAACCATTTTTGCTTCTGGCCAATACACACAGGCTCTTTTTGCCGAATTAGCCTTTTTGGCAACCTATAGCGCAGCCACCCCTTGGTAACCGCCGCCACCTCAACATCCAACTCACGTAACCCAACTTCCTCATGCAGTTCTCGGTATAAAGCCGATTCGGGAGATTCGTTTTCTTTAATCCCACCCTGTGGAAACTGCCAAGCGTCCTGCCCTCCAAGGCGTCGCGCCCACAACAAGCGACCGACACTATTTACAATCACAATTCCAACGTTTAGACGAAAGCCATTAGCATCAATCACATAAACCTCACCATCAAATGTTGTTATAATTACAGCCATTGTTCCACAACTACGCAAGGGGCATCAAATGAGAACGTTACTTCCCTTGCCTGGTAACCTACACCAAACCACAAACACACCCTCTTTATAGCCTAACCAATAATCGGGAGATCGTCTCTTGGCGCTAGCAATTTTTGATTTAGATAATACGTTAATCAGCGGCGACAGCGACCACGCCTGGGGAGAATACCTTGTTGAACAAGGCCAAGTTGATCAGACAAACTACGCGCAGATAAACGACGATTTTTACGAGCAATATAAATCCGGCAACTTGGATATTATTGCCTATTTAGAGTTTGCCGCAGCCCCTTTATGCACAATCCCAACGAAAGAGCTTGAAAGGCTACGAGAGGGCTTTTTACACACAAAAATAGCCCCTCTAATGCTCCCAAAAGCACAGAAACTGATAGAAGAACATAGAAATATCGGCGATACACTACTTATAATCACAGCAACCAACCAATTTGTGACCCAACCAATAGCAAAACAATTAAGAATCCCGCATCTTCTCTCTAGCGAGCTGGCAATAGAAAATGGGTGTTTTACAGGCAAAGTTGCGGGCATCCCCTGTTTTCAACAGGGAAAAATTGACCGACTTAACCTCTGGCTTACAGATAGAACAGAGACCTTAGCAGGGAGCTATTTTTATAGCGACTCAATTAACGACGTCCCCCTTCTCAATATTGTCGATCACCCATTTGCCGTTGACCCTGATGAAAAACTACGCGAGCACGCCAAAAACCAGAACTGGAAAATAATTAGCCTTCGTTCCAGCTAATGAACTCCTTTAGTTTTATGCAATTTTTAAGCTTATATAACTGCTTTAAACGGAAGCCATAATGAAACTAATCACTCTCCTCTTTATAAGCATCATTCTTAGCGCGTGTGATTACGGTAAACAACCGGGCCCTCAAACACCGGAAAAACACATCATCTCCATTGAGCAAACAATAAAAGCCAATATCGAATTTTGGCAATACCACCAAAATATACTTTCTCAACTTGCTGAAACCACAAGCAGTTTTGATTCCGCTCGCATTCAATTTTTGACCAACCCCACAAAAGAAACATTACTTAAACTACAACAAGCGTGGAAACCTTTGGCACAAATAGACAATCATCTATTCCTTTTTTCATCCATTGCTGAATCGCTTCCCCCAAAATTAAACCAGTGGCAGAATAAAAACTATCGCTTATTCGCCCACCCTATTCAACCTGGCTATCTAGATAGTGTTGGAGAATACCGATTTGCCGGCATAGTCCACGACATAAGCCTACCCATTACACCGGAAAGCATTTCTCAACAGCACGGGTTTGCTGACCAGGAATCTGCCACACTGGGAATATACGCCTTAGAATTTTTAATATTCGGAGAGCAAAACAAACGAAACCACCTAGATTACATCGTAGGGAAAACACTGACGAAAGAAGAAATAGAACGTGGCTATAAAAATATCCAAGAAACCCCCGCCTTTCGCAGACGCCAACTTTTATCAATACAAAGCGAAATACTTGTTGCAGACACCAATGCTCTTGCCGCTTCTTGGAAATCCACAAAAAAAGAAGAGTTAAATAGACTTTGGCACGATATAGATAACAGCATTCAATTCAAGCTCGTCACTGCGGCCCTACAAAAAGGGCTCACACAATTATTAATCGATATATCCAAGCACAAGAAACATTTTGACCAGCTCAATACAGCCGAAGAACAAGCAAACAATACCGGCGCACTTTTAACCTTATCAGCAAGCATATCCAACAAAGTTGGAGCAAATATTCAGTCCTTGAAACCAAGCCTTAACTACTTAAATGCAATGCAAACTCAACAAATAAAAGAACACCTTAATATTGCCTTGAATGCATTACAAACGGAGGATGAAACAAATACGCAAATTCGCTGGGGAATTCTCTACGAAAGTATCAAATCCTCCGCTGACATTCTAGCCGTCCAATAAAGCAGCGCCACCCACGCATGAGGTATGAGGCTTAAACGCCCACCGGCATTTCTGGTCTACACTTAAGCTTGAGTATACGTTGCCAATAGATCAAAAATGTACTAGAGATATGACTACTGAACTAACCGCCGAGCAAATTTCACAAATAATGCACGGAATCGCCATTCCTCCGCAACCCCAAGTAATGGTGGACTTGCAGATGGAACAAATGGCGCCAAATTGTAATTTTGAAGAAATTGCTCGCTTAATCAGCCAAGATGTCGGCTTATCAGGCAGTATATTAAAAACCGTCAACTCACCCTTTTTCAAACACGCCAATACCATCACTTCCATTACCCAAGCCGTGAGCCTTTTAGGGGTGAATAGTGTCGTTAACCTAGTCAATGCGCTTTCGATTAAAGGCGCCTTATCCGACGACGACATTATCGCCATGGGACGTTTTTGGGATAGTGCCATGGAAGTCGCCATGGCTGCTGCGGCTATTGCCAAACAAATAGGCTACCCCAATTCCGACGAATCCTACACACTCGGGTTATTCCGAGATGCAGGCATTCCCCTTTTGACAACACGCTTTGATAACTACTTAGACGTTTTAAAACAATCCTACGCCTGCTCAGACAGACGAATTACCACCTACGAAAATGAAACCATAAATACCAACCACGCAGTAGTGGGTTACTATGTTGCCAAATCCTGGAACCTTCCTAGCTACCTTTGCGAAGCAATACACGAACACCATAACCTTGCAAAAACATTTGAAAAGGACGATGCAGACACCCGGAAAAAAACACTTCTTGCCATTTTAAAAATGGCAGAACATATATGCGGCACCAATAAAATACTGGGAGACATAAATGAAGACCATGAATGGAATGCAATAAAAGACATAGTCTTGGTTTACACCGGGCTGGGCGACTATGACTTTTCTTTACTCACAGAACAAGTAAGTGAATTAGGTTTAGGCAGCACCGATTATTACAGTTAACCCCCCAAACAATACACCACTCACCACAAAACCTTCCGCGTCAAAAAACTGTATTGCTTCATTCTTCTCTCATAAAAAAGCCCCGACATTGCCGAGGCTCTTAAGCGAAAATAAGTAAACAACTAGTCTTCAATAGTTGCCTTATACTCATCAGCCGCCATATGGCCATCCAACTCAGACACATCGCTTGGTTTCACCTTAAAAAACCAACCATCATCATAAGGAGAAGAATTAACCGTTTCTGGCTCGTCTCCCAAGGCTTCATTAACCGCAATAACCTCGCCTGAAATAGGTGAATAGATATCCGAAGCCGCCTTAACCGACTCCACAACCCCCGCCTCAGCACCCGCATTGACTTCCGAGCCAACCTCAGGCGCCTCAACATAAACCACATCTCCAAGAGCCTCTTGGGCATGGTCCGTAATACCTACCGTCACAGTGCCATCATCTTCAACTCGCGCCCACTCATGGCTGTTCAAGTATTTTAGTTCAGCGCGTAATTCGCTCATTATTGTTTCCTTAAGGGTAATAAATGAATAAAGATAATTTTATACTAAATTTTTACCCTTGCGCACAAAGCTAGGGTTAACAATTTCAACATCCAACAGCTTATTGCGTACCTGTACTCGTATTTTGGCATCGCCAATATCGATATTTGGCACTCGCGCAAGCGCAATAGAAAACCCCAGGCTTGGGGAAAAAGTTCCACTGGTTATCACCCCCTTACCCTCAACACCCTCAATAAGCACCTCTTGATCCGCTCGCAGCACCCCTCGCCCCCTCAATACCAGCCCCACAAGCCTCTCTTTGATGCCACCTGCCTTTTCAGCCTCAAGCGCCGCGCGCCCAATAAATTGCCTGCTTTCTGGCTTCCAAGAAATCGTCCAGCCCATATTCGCAACCAAAGGAGAAACATCCTCCCCCATCTCGTGACCATATAGATTCATACCCGCCTCAAGCCGAAGCGTATCCCTAGCGCCCAACCCACACGGCATCACACCATGGTTATTTAACTCCCGCCAAAATACCTCCGCCACCGAATTTGGCAAAATAATTTCGTAGCCATCCTCCCCCGTATAACCCGTGCGAGCGACAAACCACTCCGGCTTATTCGCAACAAACTTCCCCTGGAAAACACCCAACTCACTTAAACTTTCATCCAGCAACAACCTACCGGCTTTCGTCTGAGCGTCAGGCCCCTGCACAGCAATCATAGCCAAATCATCACGCTCATTAAAAACCACATCAAATTCAGTCGCGTGCTGGCGCATCCAAGCAAGGTCTTTTTCCCTTGTGGCGCAATTCACCACCAAGCGATAACCATATTCCATCAAATATACAATCAGGTCATCCACCACCCCGCCCTGCTCATTTAACATACCTGCATAAAGCGCCTTGCCTTTTATCGTTAACTTCGCCACATCATTAGCCAATAAATATTGAAGATATACCTTCGCATCCGCGCCGGTTAAATCCACAATCGTCATATGAGACACATCAAACATACCCGCAGACTCACGTACCGCCTTGTGTTCCTCAATTTGCGAGCCATAATTCACCGGCATATTCCAACCACCAAAACCAACAAGCTTGCCACCCATATCTTTGTGGACATTGACCAACACTGTTTCTTTCAACATAAAACTTCCCAAAACTAATTTTGCGACCAGGACCTATTCCACTATAAAATTGCGCGCATTGTACCTTAAGCCAAACTCAAAATAACGCCCCATGCCAAAAACCAAACCCCAGACCTCAACCAACACCCCCTTTGCCAAACGACTTCTAAAATGGTTTGACCAATACGGGCGAAAAAACCTACCCTGGCAAAAAAACATCACCCCCTATCGAGTTTGGCTCTCAGAAATCATGCTTCAACAAACTCAAGTGGAAACAGTTATCCCCTACTTTCAGCGCTTTATCAAAGCCTACCCCAACGTTGAAACCCTAGCCGCTGCAAAACAAGACGACGTACTACATCTCTGGACCGGGCTCGGATACTACGCTCGGGCCAGAAACCTCCATAAATGCGCACAAACAATTGTAAAAGAATACGATGGAACCATGCCCGCCTCCGTTGCAGAACTCACAAGCCTACCCGGAATAGGCCGCTCCACAGCAGGGGCCATATCCAGCATCGCCTTCCAACAAACTGCCCCCATATTAGATGGCAATGTAAAACGAGTCCTAGCTCGCTTCTACGCCATAACAGGCTGGCCCGGAAACAAAAAAGTCGAACAAGCACTATGGGAAAAAGCCGAACTCAACACCCCATCAAAACGCACCCACCACTATACCCAAGCCATAATGGACCTGGGCGCAACCCTCTGTACGCGAACAAAACCCAACTGTACACACTGCCCAATGGAAATAGACTGCCTAGCCCTGAAACAAGGCAAACAAACAGACTACCCCGGAAAGAAACCCAAAAAAGAAAAACCCACAAAACACACCCAAATGCTCATTATTCGCTCCCCTAGCGGAGAACTACTGCTTAAACAGCGACCACAAAAAGGAATCTGGGGCGGGCTCTGGAGCTTCGAAGAACTTGAACAAAATGAAGATGCAGGTCAGCACTTACAAACACGCTACCCACATATCGCCAGCATCGAACACTGGCCTAGCTTTAACCACACATTCAGCCACTATACTCTCGTTATTTCACCCGTACTGGTTACCCTAAAAAAACACCCTTATGAAATAAGAGAAACCAACTCCGAACTCTGGTATAACCTACGCCAACCCCAGCAAATTGGCCTAGCCGCACCAGTGAAAAAGCTGCTCCAGCAAGTGGCCACGCTAACCGAAGACTTCTACCTCAAATAATCACCCACAATAGGAAAAACTATGTCCAATCAAGGCACCGTTTTTTGCCGCAAATATCAAAAAGAAATGCCCTCCCTACCCCTTCCCCCTCTTCCAGGGCCAGCAGGACAAGAAATATTCAAAACCGTTTCCGCCCAAGCATGGCAAGAATGGCTAAGTCATCAAACCATGCTCATTAATGAAAAACAGCTCAATATGATGAATATGACCGACCGCACCTACCTAACAGAACAGCGTGAAAAATTCCTTAGCGGAGAAGACTACGAACAAGCCGAAGGCTACGTACCGCCAACAAAATAGCCAAGCTGATAAAAAATAACCAGGCAATCACAAGATCAACACAAGCCCTTGACTCAAACCTCCCGAGCAGGTTTAATACGCGCCTCGCGCTGAGGGAGGCCCCATCTCCAACAATTCAGCCATATTGCCCAGATAGCTCAGTCGGTAGAGCAGAGGATTGAAAATCCTCGTGTCGGTGGTTCGATTCCGCCTCTGGGCACCACTATTCAGAAAACCTCTCTTTTCGTAATTATCCGAGTGTTTCCATATTTCGCCTAAGCTATTGAAACCAATAGCTTTTTGGCGTTTGTGCGTCTCCTGTTCACAAACCTCCATTTGCTCTTCTATCCGCCTAAATCCACCTCTTTTCATTCACTTTTACACGAAAATTACACAGAATATTGCATGTAGTTTTTAAGGAAAAAGGCAGTGTTTATGGCATCTATCGTTAGCGAAAACGGAAAATTCCGCGTATATATTTACGTGGCAGGCACAAGAGACTCAGAAACCTTCCCCACAAAAAAGAAAGCCCAAAGCTGGGCAGTAGAGAGAGAAGCCGAAATGCGAAAGCAGTACCGGCTAAAAAGAACCCGCAACGCCGTTGTGGATGATTCGTTTACCCTCGGCAAGCTGTTTAATAAATATGCACATGAAGTATCCACCACCAAAAAGGGCAGCCGGTGGGAATTAATACGCTTAGCGTTTTACCAAAAAGAATTCCCTAGCCTTTGCAAAATCAAACTAACCAAGCTGGAACACGAAGACTTTCAAGAATGGATTGATAAACGACTTGAGAAAGTGAAACCCTCCACAGTAAACCGTGACCTAAACCTGATTAGCCACTGCTTAACCAAAGCCAGAAAATGGCGACTAATGAGCCACAAACCATTCGACAATATCGAACGCCCCGAAAAACCCGACCACCGCCGCAGGCTCATAGACCAAAGTGAAATTGACGAAGTGTGTGCGGCAATGGGTTACAAAAAGAAAGTGAAGCTCAAACAGAAAAAACAGTTTGCCGCCTTAGCTTGGTTATTCGCTATAGAAACCTGTATGCGATGCAGTGAGATTACCGGCTTAAATTTAACGACTATCGACTTTGAAAAATCCGTTGCTCATTTACCCGATACCAAAAACGGTTCAGCGCGAAACGTACCGCTTTCACCTAAAGCTTTGGAACTGCTTGACCAGCTCCCAACACCAGTCAATGAGAGAGTGTCAATATTTCAAGTTACTTCAGCCTCCGTAGATGCCCTCTTCCGTAAATATAAAGGCAAAACCACAATAGAGGGCTTAGTATTCCACGATAGCCGCCACGAAGGCATTACACGCCTTGTAGACACAGGTAAATACAATGTGTTTGAAGTAGCTGCTGTAACCGGCCATAAAAATATTAATGAGCTGCTGACCTATTACAACAAATCCGCAGCGCAGATAGCCAAAGAAATGGCGAAAGGCGCAAAACAAGAAGCCACTAATCCACTTTTAGATTTAGCTGGTATGGGAGATTTAAAACAAATGGTGGGCCTGAAAGACCTCATCAAGGAAATACTTGTGGAACAAGCTAAGATTGCCGCGTAGTGCGGCAATACTTTTTAGAAATGCAACATTACCGTTGCACAAATACCTTGGGGTTTGGGGCGAAGCCCCAATTACTCATCCTCAGGGAATTCAATATTTGCAGCATTAAGCACCTGCCGGAGAGGAATATAGCCAACAACATTTTCGTCGACGCTCCACCCCTGCTCAGAGTCCCAATAATCCGTACCAAAGGTTCCCATACCATTGTCATACTTAATCGCAATAACATAGTACCCTGCCTGATTAGGGCTTCCCTTTTTCCATTCTGAAGAGTTGCCAGCCATATTAATTCTCCTCTCTAAACTGCTCAGCAACGGGCACCAAGTCATTACGGATATAGCGCTCATCATCAAGCTTTCTGTGCGCACCATTCCATATAATATCTAACAAACAATATCTATCAGGATACACAATTCCACCGCAGTATATTAGAAAAATGTCACTAGTCCTTTTGTCCTGCCTGAGAGGAATACCTCTAATGACAGTATTCCTTGGAAACAAATGCACATGCATAAGCTCATTCTGATAAGCAGAAACTGGCCGACCAATATCAGCATCTTTACCAAAGTACCTACCTAACTGGCCTGTTTCCTTGTACCTTTTAAACTCTAGAGCGATTTCCCTAATACGAGAATCCGATTCGGCTGCTATTTGCAAAACCGGAGATAATTTTACCCTTGCCATATACTATATCTCTTTAAATTCCTTTTTTGTTTTATCCTTCTTCGCTTTTTCCCTAGCACGCTCCATAGTCATTTTTAACGACTGTGATTCGGCTGGGGTCAAACTAGAGGAACTCTGCCCCTTTATCTTTTTGTCGTCAGACATAAACAATCCTTTTATTTCCATTTAATTTTCAAGGTACACGAATAATAACAACTATATAGGTATAAAAAATACCAACTTAATCACTGTTTAGAAAGTATAAAAATATTTAATATACCAACATTAAACACCTTCGCTTCGCAGCTTCTCCCACCTTGTAAGGAAATACTAATGGCAGAAAATAACATAAAAGATCTAGCCGCCAGAGCTGTTGCGAAAGCCAGGAAGAATCGGAAAAACACGAAAGCATAGGTCAAGGATTTCCCAAACCACGAAGGCCCAATTTTTGGCCCACACAACGATACTGAAAAGGCGAGGCGAAACAAAGCAATTATGAATTCAGTAAAAATCAGAAGTTTGAAAGGACATCAAGCATATAAACAAGTATGCTTTTCTTATGAGCCTACCTGTACTTATAGAGATCGAAGCAAGTGGGCTTCATTTCGATTCCTACCCTATAGAGATCGCAGTTCTACTTGAGGGGCATATCCATTCATGGCTAATAAGACCCGAACCTAATTGGACTTATTGGTCGGAAGACTCTGAAAAACTCCACGGCATAACAAGGGAACACCTTGCCAACAACGGCTTACCAGTGAGCGAAGTAGTCGAACTGTTAAATTCACTACTATAGCCTTCTATACAGTGATGCAGCCGATTGGGACTCAGATTGGCTCAGCACCCTTTATTCCTGCACAGAAAACACACCGCCGTTTTACATTCTTTCAATCACAGATATATTGGACGAAAAACAAGCCAAGCATTTGTACGAGCTGAAAACTCAACTCGCAAACTCAGGCGAATTCCGCCAACACCGAACACATGAAGATGTAAATCTAATCCTTCAGGCATATCTCCAAGTTATTAACTGTCTGTCACCCTTAATTACCTTTAATAATTCACGGAGGAAAGCTAGAGATAACTTTAAATCAACTTAAAACAGATTTTAGACACCTGACTCAATTTCAGATAACAATTATTTTTACGCCAATTAAGTGTCCGAAATGCCAATATCACCATTTTACTAAATCTAATCCATTTACTTTAGGTCTGTAATATATAAAGCTATCGCAGTTTAGTCGTTGCCGACCCTATTAGTACGATTAAGTCTCAATCATCCTATTGGCAGAAAACGACACATAACAGACATTCTTTTCAGGTAACTCTGCCCCTTGATCAGAATTTGACATTATGACCATATAACTTAACAAAATTAAAAGGATTACTTGTGGCTGGAAATTTCCAAGATGATGACCGCGAAGATGCAATGCGTAAATTATTCGATTTATATAAGGATGAGAATGAGGGTAGAGATGGTGTTGATGCTCATCTTGACTTTGAGGGAAAAACGATACCGTTTGAACTAAAAACCACTTCAAAGGGATCTGTAACCACAGTAAGAGATTTTGGCCCTGATCATATTGAAAAATGGAGAGATAAACACTGGCTTATTGGTTTCTTTATAAAAGGCAGAGAGTTTTATCATTACGGATCGCCAACCATGATGGAAGAATGGATAAAAAGTAAGGAGGCATATATAGAACCAGATTTTATGCTCGCAGATTTGGCTTCCAAAAAATTAAACCTAAGCGATTTACACCAAGTCATGGAAGAAAAGGCTGTCTATTCATATGAAGATGCAAAGAACCTTCAAAAAATGCAATATAAAAAGGAAAGATATATCGAGCTTCAGGACCTGGAGAGTGGGTACTCCCCAGATAGGATGCTTGAGATACTGAAAGATAGAGCTAAATACTTAGCAGGAAGGGGAAGTACTTTGAACAATCCCCACATACCATTTTCCTACTTTAAAGGTTGGGTCGAAATAACCGAAAATCATGCAAAAAAACTCAGGAAAATGGTTAAAGAGTATTTCGACGAGAAAAAACAAAATGTTACCTAAGCGCTAATGCTACATTTTTAGCTACTTGATAGGCTACTGGGGGTGCGACGGAATTACCAATTTGCCCTAAAATTTGATAGACAGCCCCTGAAAACTTCCAGCTTTCAGGGAAGCCCTGAATTAAACCAACATCCTGAACACTCATTCTAAAATGCTCAAATTTCGCAGGGAACCCAGAAGCCTTCTGTCGACTTCCCTGAACGCCATTTGGCCATATCTCCATATCGCCCCAGGATTTTTGCCCGGCTGAACTATTTAATACCGAGGTAGTATTTCTTTTCCCCGTGAAACCACTTCGAATTGTGGGAGATAAATTATCAAAACATATATCACTCAACCCTAACGCTTCTCTTACTCCCATGGTTTTTCTCTTCCGGCCATCAAAGAGAGAAAGACTTAACTCTGAGTCGTGTACACCTAAATGACCTGCGCTATGAGTTGGTTCGGGGGTATTGAATTTAGAAAATGCCTTTTTTGTCTTAAATCCCACAAAAAACACACGCTTTCTAATCTGAGGGACGCCATAGTCGGATGCATGCATTTCAAACTTTACAATATTGTAATCAGCTAGTTGATCCAAAATATATTTTTGTACAAAATCTTTAAACTTAGGGCTTAAAAGCCCTAAAACATTTTCAGCAACAAATACTTTCGGTTTAATCGTGTTTACTGCCCGATTAAACTCACCCCACATATTTCTCTCATCACTCAGCCCTCTTTGCTCACCAGCAATTGAGAATGGCTGGCAGGGTGGGCCTCCATGTATCAAGTCAATTTTACCTTTATACTTTTCCCACTGAATATGGGTTACATCACCATCATCTGGGCCACCAAAAACAGACCAATCAGGTCTATTTTCCTTAATTGTATTCTTGCAAATTGGTATGAGTTCATATGACGCCTGATGTGAGAATCCTGCACGATCAAACCCTAAATCAAGACCTCCGCCACCTGAAAATAGGCTTAACGCCCTTACACCATTCGAATCTAGCTGCGGCATTAAATCATTAGGGTCTAATTTAGGGGTGTTCACAGAATGCAAGACTTCGTGAAGACCCTGTTCAGCGGCTAACTTGGCTAGGCGAGAATCTTTTGATATCCGCCGATACTCCTCTCTCTTCTCTTCAGTGATATCATACTCTTTACGAGCTTCATTTTTGTACACTGATTGTTTGACGGTCACGGGGTTTTCCTGTTGTGGTGGCTCTAACTGACGCTGTATATAATAACAGTTAAAAATCATTAAGTCAGCTGTTTTCTTTAAGATATCGTAGAGTAAAAGTGGAAAAACGGGGCGAAATGGCTAGAAACGAACCAATACCAACGTCCGCTTTGAACTTTTGAGGCTTGTAGTACTTTATTTCTACTCTTTACGCTCTCCGTTTCATTCAACCTATATAACTCACCGTAACCTGCAACCTCTCATGCCCCAACTCACGGGAAATAATGAGCCTTGCTTCCTTATCACTCCGTTTTTGTTCTGGTGTTAGCTCCTTGGTTTTTGGGCCGCCATTGATGAAGCATTTCCAGCCAGTTAGGGCTTCGTACCTAAGCTGGGCGTAGCGGTGCCTTAGCCCATGAAGTTTTTTGAACCCGGCTTTGTTGCTGAGTTTTTCATAGCGATTTTTCTGTTGGCTGTAGAGTTTATTGGTTGGAATCAGCGAACCATTACCAGCTACTTGCCACGCGTGGTTTAGTGCTTCTCGTTGTGCTTGTGTGAGTATTGGAACTGTGCGTTCTTTGCCACCTTTACACCAGCTGGATTTTAAAAGGATGTAATCGCCTTTATCTGCATATTTCGGTGTGAACTTAATAGCCTCTTCTTTACGTAAGCCAAATTCTTGAACCAGTTTTACGCTGGCAACCACATAAGGGTCTTTGATCGTTTTTAATTTTTCGAAATCAATATCACAGGCTTTGGATTCTGTAGGTACATATTGCCTTCGCCCAATACCATAGTGACTGTTGTCCCTGTCAATAATATTTGATTTATTGACTTTTTCAGCCCACCAGCGAACGAAAGACATTCTTGCCTTAATGGTACTAATAGCAAGTCCCTGTTGTTGCCAGTGATTGATTAACCTTACTACGTGTTTTTCTTTGAGGGATGTAACGCCCATGCGAGGGTAACCCAACTCGTACTCCAGCTGGTGAGCCATAAGCAGCAAGCTGTTTTTACGCTTGTACTGAGTTTCGTGGCTACCATCACGGTTGTGTTTACACAGTTCTTTCAGTTCATAAGCAAGTTTTTTCATACCTTCAGTGTGCAATATGAAAAAGCGGGGTACTACAAAGAACGTTTCAGAGTTCTTGAAACGTTTTCCTATACAAATATCATTGATCTAGGTTTTTAAATTTAGCCCTTCTATTTTAGGGCAGCGTGCAAGCCAGTTGGTAAGTGCAAGTGGTCACATTAACCTTGGTGGGCTAATGGTCTCCATGAAGGAGCGATGACCGGGGGACACGAATCCCAAAACCTTATGTGGTCGGTGAGTGATTGCCTCTGTTGAGGTTCACGCACGTATCCATCAATAATGTTGTATAGCGCCCATAACATGGGCAATATTTTACTGTGGCTTATCTCCTTATGTATAACGATTAAATGGTTATTTTTTTCGGTGTATTAATACGTGTTTAACTATCTCTGATTGATGGTTTGTGTGTATGTATATGCATACTGTTCTAGGTATTTTTTACTTACTCTACGCTTTCCCACTTTGTTGAGTCAGTTGGCCTCTGACACTTGTTAGCATTTAACGTCTAAATACGTTGATATATAACCTGTTTCTCTCAGGCTTTTTGGTCATGATCACTCTTTTTCTAATCGACATAGAAGGTGATCACACTACTAGAGTGTGGTATCTGCACGAGTTGTCAGATAGATACCTCTAACGCTAATGGTGTATGCACAAAAATTCCGTCTTTTGTACACCCCGCCCAAAATGGTAAAACGCCTTATACGTTTAGAAAGTGCCGTACCAATATTCAACTTACTTTTAGGTAAGTAATATTGTCGAGTTTTCCCGCATAAACCGTTTACGCATTTGTAGGGCAATATAGTCATTGAATGACTGATCAAGTAGTTGCAAGGTTTTACGTTGTAAGTTACTTGTATGAAAAGTCCCGTGCTTGATTTTTTTTGCACGCCTCTTTCTGTTGAATCATTTCAGCTAGGAAGTTCTAGCCGAAATGTAAGACAGGCTAACGTTATGTTGCTGTCTGAATATAGGCCACTTTAATGCAGCCAAAAAAAGATGCTGGCCGCTCCTTTCAGGAAGGAAGACGGTGCATCCAATATTGCGAAAAAGGTTTGGCAATGCCAAACCTTAACGTTTGTAACAGCGTTGATAAATCTAAGCTGACAACGTCGCTTAAATCGAAAGGTATTTAATCTTTTGATTCGCCCATCGCCCTTATGCGTGGTGAGGCCCAGGATCTGCGCTCTATGAGCCGCCTTATTGCAGTCGTTTCTTTGTGTTCGGTAACTATATAAAACCAGAGGCGTTGTTTCTACCATTAACCTTTCAAAGTTTCTGAAATGTTACTATTTTCCTTTGGTTCTCCCTGTTTTCAAATGGTAGAAAGAAAAAGCTGAGTGAAATCAACGCTTTCCCAATTGGCGTTCCATACGTTTCCCCGCCGAATGGCGGAGAAACGTATGGAGTGTTTACCGTAATTCTATTCATTACCGTCTGATTTATTGCCACAAACTCATAGCAAGAGTGTACGGATACCCAAACCTGCCGCAAGGCACGCCAAGCAAGCTTGGCTTTTCGCCTTGCCCCAGTTTTGGGTATCTGTTTGGGTTTACTATGAGTTGGTGCCAAGTTGTAGCTTGCTAAGACTAGTGGAACTTTGTGGGGCCTTCGTGAACTGCAGATAAACTATTTCTCTTCAATAGCCTCAAGTCTTGATATCCAGCTATCAAAGCCTTTACACATATTTCTGATTTTGTCGACTCCAGCTTCTAAGGCTATGTTTGGGCCGTGCGTCATTTTACGGTAGCCAGTATCTTTTTCTAAACGCTTTGAGGGCGCAGTTTCCTTAGAGTTATTAATCAATTCAGGATTATGATCAAACTCCTTCAGCGTATTATCAGCCCATTTCTTTACGCCGCCCTCTTTAAGTACTATTTCCATGCTTTCAGGACAAGAAAATAACAACCCTTCAAATTCATACATTTGGATATAGGGAATTAGCTTTCCCTTTACACCCTCATGAACAGATTCCGTTAATTTTTTCTCTAAGCTTTCCTTTGTTTCATCAGCTTGCTTTTTCTGAAAACCGTAGAAATCGTATAGCGTCGTGACATATTCAAAAGAATAGGCAATTTTTTTTAATTCACTTTTCGCTCTGTCAATATTTACCCCACCACCCATAGATATTGGAGTTATGTATTTACCTTTCTGAGCCAAGTATGGCCCAAGTACCACTTTAACAAACCGTTCTTCAGTTGGGCCTTCAACCGAGATACCAATTCTTACCATTCTGGTCGCCCTCCGATGATATTTTTAGTCCAAATATCGCCCATTTCGTACTCTTCTAACCATTCCTTAAGTTCATTTTTGTCAACTCTCTTAAATGAGGAAGCACCATCACTTTGATCTACTACTATGAAATCCTCGGGTGCAAATTGATTGGCAAAAGTAACTGATTGCGTTGAGCATATAACCTGATTTGTCTTTGAGGTTGTCTTTACGATATCAGCCAAAACTTCCAGAGCTGCAGGATGCAAACCAAGTTCAGGTTCATCTAACACTATTGACTTCGGCCTAAGTGATTCCGGCTGCAAGAATAAGGTCGCCATACAGATAAAACGAGCTGTACCATCTGAAAGCTGGTTAGCTGAAAATGGATCATCATTATCACGATGTAGCCACTTTAACAGCACTTTTTCTTCACCTTCGCCACCTCTAGGTTCCAAGTAAAAATCGTGAAAATAGGGAGCAACAGTTTTAACTGCATCAACAATATCAGAATAGCTTTTTTCGAATAAGTCCTTTTTGCTATTTTTTAGTCGAAATAAAAAGGAAGCTATATTACTTGCATTTGGATACAAGTAATCAGCCGCACTTAAGTCTGAAGCCTGTTTAAACCCGGCTGTTGGCCCCGTATCGTGGAAGTGATACACACGGCATTCTTCCATATATTCACGGGTGTATATTTTCACATAAGTACTATCTGATTCCGTTCCAGGTAATAATCCACTTTCTCCCTTTGTTCCTTTAACGTAAAACTTCTTATAAGAAGCTTTGAATGTACAATATTCGTTCTTAAATACTAATGTGTCGTCATTTGAACCATGCTCAAATGTTACATGGTAGCCGTTTTGACCAACATCCAAATCTAGACATATTTCAGGGGTTTTCTTTGACCCAAAGTGAAAAAAAGTATTCGCAAAACCCTGCTTTTCAACATAATTTTGTAGCTTACCTTCAGACAGGTTTCTTAAAAAGGTAAATAGTGAAATAAAATTGGACTTACCAGAGCCGTTTGCACCTATAAGCATATTGATTGGCTTCATGTCTAAATCCAGTTTCTGGATGGATTTAAACCCCTTTAACGTTACATGTTCTAGATGTGTATTAGTTGTGCTCATTTTACAATCAACTTGGTTTTCCAAGTTCCTCTATTCCACCTTGTTTGTTTTTATCTTTAAGGTGAGTATATCTTTCAATTTTTTCTTTACAGAGCGCTTCTGTAAGGATTTGTAATTCTCGAACACGCTCTGCCAACCAAGTCAGCTCTTCCTCGGTAATACTGTAGTGTTCTGAGTAACGAGATTCAATATAGGCGCGTTTGAGTAATTCAAAACAGCGGCGGTTGAATTTTGTGTCTTGCGGAAAAATGTCTTTTAGCGCTTCAGTATGTTGAGTAGCTAAATTATTTAACGCTTTGATGTTGTGCGTTTTAGGGCGGTAGTTCGTGAAAACTAAAAGTATGCAGGACAAAAAGCGTTCAGCAGCTTGGTGTAAATTAAATGCGGCATAACTGTTATCTTTGTTTTTAATGGCCTCATTTGAATATTTATAGAAGGTCTTTGCACTTTCAAACCATTGATCAAAATGACTTTGAGCTATGGCTTGCGCTTCTTCCGTTTTTAATTCGCCCGGTTCAATCAATGATGTGGTGTTGTAGGCATAAAGCTGTATACCTTCGGCGCGAATATCCCTAAAGAAGTAATGGCCCTGTTGTAGCCAGTTGTTTATCTCTGTGTGGGTGTGAACCAGAATATTGACCGGCGCTTTTAGCTGTTGGCTTATACGTTCTTCGGCGGTGTGCCAAATTGTATATTCGTCTACTAACTCACTACGGTTCAGCACCACCAGTACATCGTAATCACTCACATAGCCATTTACTGGGTCATCCACATAAGAGCCTTTGGCATAGCTACCAAAGAGAATGATCATTCCAATCCGGCTAAGTTTCTTCTTTTCGGATGTGGCAAAACCCCTCACCTGTTCAAATTCGTCATGGATGGTATCCATCAAGAATTTGACGTTGATTTGCTTGTTTTCTGGCAAGTGGTCTAGGGATGTTTTCATGGGCTGAATAATATCAGTTTCAGAGAACTAGAGCATAGCTTGGGTTTCACAGACTATGAAACGTTCTCGCTAGCATAGAATACTAAATTCAAGGATAACGTAAGACCCGGAGAGAAATGGAAGAAGTAGTAGATATGAGCCACTTAGAACCAGATAGCACGATTGTCACCAAAATTGAGGAACTAACCTCCGCTGTGCTGGATACAAAAGTATCCGCCAGAATGAGCCTAGAGCTTACGCTATGGGCTACCAAAGATGTAGCCAAGTATGTTGGCGTAAGCTACAAATACGCCAGTGAACATTTGGTAACCCACCACACCTTCCCAAATGCACTTAGATTACCCACTAAGCGATCTCCCAAAGGCCACCCTCGCTGGTATGCTGGTGAGGTGATTAAGTGGGTTGCCGCGAATCAAGAAGGTTAGCTGTACACCCTTTTTTGTTCCTTTTACGCCCTATTTGAATTACTATTTCCATAAGCGGTCAGAAGTGCGGCTAGGGTGTAAGAGATATGAAAATTACACGATTTTTACACGAAAAATTTATAACCTTTTGATTATAAAAGGGTTTTCGGTTCCGCCTCTGGGCACCACTAATTTTCTATTAAAAACAATAAGTTAGAGATGGATTACTGTTTTTTATAGCCAACCAAAACCTGTTTTCTTGAATAAGTGTCCACAAAGTGTCTACGCAGATATTTTTGTATATTCAATCATTCCCATTTTTGCCTAATTTCGTATAGCTTTTAACTGTACTGACTTCTCTCACCCCACACCCGCCGCTTAGCGGCAGTCTGTAAAAAAACAAAAAAATAAATACGTTTGCTGCTGCTGGGCTTAGTTGAAGTCTGAGCGGTCTTTTAATCGTCGTTTGAGTGTTTGAACAGAAATATCCAGCCGCTCTGCGGCTTTCTACTTGTTGCCATTGGCATTCTCAAGTGCAATATGCACTAAGTTGGACTCAAACATTTTTGTACAGTCTTTCATTTGAATCGGATTCATGTACGCTTGTTTGACCAAATCAATCATTTTACTCTCGTTAGAACCCGGTACAAACGTCATGAATTTGAACAGTTGATGGTGACTTTCAATGTAGATGAGTCCCCAAAGCGTAATACAAATACCAACAGTAAATATGCTCGTTGCGTTGATTTTCACTTTTAATGCCATGAGAAAAATGACTGTACAAAAAAGGATAATAACCGGAAGCGTGCATATTAAAAGAGCTTTAGACTTTCGCTTTTGCAAAGCGCTGCGAGCGTTCTTTGTAAAATATGAACACACAACCACGGTTCCAATAAGCGGTGCAATCAAACCAAATTGCGCGATAATGTAGTATGGCCCAGCTATGCGTGTTAATAAGTAGCCAATACTTTCAATTCCTTGAATTACCACCCCTCGGACAAGAAACGCGACACAAACTAGGTAGCATATACAATAAACGAGCCGATAAACTCGATGCCGCTGATACATTCCACCAACCTCAATACTGTAGGCAAATAGGCTGAAAAACGCGAAAATTAAAGTCATGTAATAAACAATAAAAAGAGGAAAAACATAAGGCGCGTCTATTTTATCGAGGTGAAAAAACACCAATAGTTCTAAGATGTTTGCGAGAAAAATCCCCACGAAAAACGCCAGCAACCATGGGCTGGCGTTTTTCAAATGAAAGCCCCCCCTTAGTAAAAATAACTATCTTCAGCGCGATAGCCAAAACTGCAGGGGTTGAGTATAGATATAACATTTATTAGAACTGAAATACTGATTGACACATGGTTGCACCTGACCCGGCTCCCAAGAACAGTACTTTCTCTCCTTTTTTCGGCTTATTTAGTGTCATATTTACAGCGAACGTGACGCTAGTTAAGTTACCGAACTCAGCATAGGTTCTAGGGCAACATTCTGGCGCCACTTTCGACAACTCAACCATTTGGCTATGTGGTCTTTCACCCACCTGGTGACAATAAACCTTACCAATTTGGTCTGGATTCCAGCCTATTTTTGAGTAGGTCTCGTCAATCATCTCCTCATGATGTGACACCATAGCAATGCTAATTTTTTCCATCTGCATTTCAAATTTCCACCCGTCCTTTGTCAGACCGTAGTAACATAGTTCACGGTATCGTCCATCGGACCTAAAGCGGCTATACAACATGCCTTTGCCATCTGTTTTCCGAGAAACAACAAAAGCCCCCCCCGCATCACCGAGAGTCAGCGCTCCCATAAGTCGCCGAAACGTTGTCTTATCTGTAGTCTCACGCAATTGCCTGACCACATCCAGAGCAACTATTGAAGGCTTTTCGCCACTGCACACCAAAACCGTTTCAGCAATTCCAGTGCGTATATATGCATCTGCAATTTTGTAGCCACTCAACATACCAATACAGGCATTGCTGACATCCATACATTCTGAGTTATGCGCCCCCACCCCAATTTGTACTTCATGAGCAGTAGCAGGCTCTGAATAATCTTTGTCGATACCACAAAACAAAACTAGGTCTATATCTAAAGGATCTATGCCAGCTTCATCTATCGCATTTCTAGATGCTGCAATTGCCATTAGTGCATATGTCTCCTTTTCAGTAGAAAACCTGCGCTCAATAATTCCGCTCGCTCTCTGCAAAAATGATTCAGGTATACCAAATTTTTTGGATTGCGCCTCAGCCATCAGCTCATCTGATTTAATTATTTGTTGTGGAAAATACGCACCGATGCCTGTGATATGTGAACGAACAACTTCGTTTAATTGATTTGAATTAGTCATGTTAAAAACCCCTAAATACAAATAGAAATCCAAATTTTTCAGGCTGACACCAAACGACACCAAAAACCCCATCCAAATTTGGTACGAACAAAAAGTGATCACATCAGAAATGATGACTGGCGTTCCCATCATCATATAGAAGTTTGTACGCCAAATATTTTTGGCTAATAAAAAATGTGTTGACATCACTTTTGTGCGATCTATGTTCACACCAACAGAAATCAGTTGGTTTTTATAAGAGGGAAAACAGATGTGTGAAATATGTGACCGCAATAATTCATCTAGTGAAGAAGAAAAAGAAGAAGCTCTTGCTTTGTTGTATCAGGCCGTCGAATCACTTGAGACTCCAAGTCAAATTAAAAACGCAGCTAACATAATATCGTCAGTGCCATTGCTTCAAAAAAGAATGATTGAAAAAAACAGATGTACTGGGACTCATTAATACAAGGAGTAACATGTGTGGCTAGTAATAATTTTCAATCAATTAATTACATACAACTAAGAGAGCAGTTACAATCGGCACGATGTGATCTTGCTTTAGTTCAATCACTCCTGCAACAAAATATTTCTGATATAGAAGACGACGCAAAAAGTGGGGCTTGGGAAACACTAGATCGGGTTCGCACAACAATCAACAAAACCTGTCAGCAATTAAAATAAATTAAGGAAGTTCTGACATCTTCTGAAAATGCAGCAGAATGGCCTTCTGTTCATTTTTTGGCAAACAGTTAAGCATTTCAGAAAACAAAGACCTCTGACGCTTCATTGAGGGTTGTAATGTATTCTTATATGATATCGTTGCAACAAAGCTGGTCAAGCATTCTGGGTTAGTACACGAGCAATAAACTTCTGCAATTTTTGCGCTGATAGTGTTGCGTGAAGTGATAGTTGCAGTTGCAGTTGCAGTTGCAGTTGCTTGGCAAAATTCTTCAGGGCAAGTGATTCGCATATTGATACCAAATATTCAGAATGTCATCCATAACAACAGATATAATGCGCCATTTTAGTCTGTGTAGATTGGTTTATCAAAACCTATTTTTTGCCCTGCACCCAGAAATCCATTGAGCTGCTGAACATCTTTTTGCAGCGGCACAATTTCGTTCTCATGGTAAACCTTAGATATCTTTTCGATATCGCCAAAGCCGCCGGTGTTCTCTGGCATTATTCCTGCCAACGCCGGTTGTACCCTCCACATGCTTAGGATATCATTTCTACTGAGATTTTTAATCTTTTCGAACTCGTCTTTTGTGGCAATTTCGCCTATCGGAATGATTTTGACCCCATCTGGGTCGCCATTAGGGATATTCAAAAATAGGCTGCGGAAGTTTCCCACTCCTTTAGAGTCCTTGATGTTCTCCTGCCATTGCTCCAGATCGTCATCATCAAGCGTCGGGTCAGTGGAGTAGAATATGTAGCCCATGTGGGCACCGTTGTCATAGTACTTGCGTCGAAATAGTGTGGCGGACTCATTTAACAAAACACTATTTATTCCACCCATGTACTGTGGTATGCCGTAAATAGATTGCCCTGGATCATATTCTTTAATGTGTATAACTTCACCCTTTCTAAATTTGGTGAGCTTCTGGTCTTTGCCCAACCAGCCGTAGCGGTCATCACCTTTTAGCTTTCTAATATATAACGCAGGGATATGTTCAAGCCGTAGGACATTATGACCTATACGTGACCAAATGACTTTGAAATACATATTGCCAAACACCAGCAAATCGAACACCGCTTTGCCTAAGAATGCGTTCGTCTTTGGCTTCATACCACCGCCTTTGATAGCCAAAAAACAGTTGGTTACGAATTTCATCTAGCTGCTCTTCAGTGATCTCGCTTATATCATTTTTTCGGCGTTGTTTCTTTTTACCGTTTCTAGATTCCCTTTTTCCGCCCATTGATACACGACTCGGACGTTATCAAGCTCGCTAAAGCGTTGTATGAAGAAGATCCAGGAACAAAGTTTAACTCTTCTGAAGGTAGTGAAGAGTCCGAAAAAGACTACGTTTAAAAACCCAATTTGCGACACACATTTTTTAAATAGAGATTAAATATGCAACCCAATACCCAAAAGAAATTTGAACACCTTTGTACTGGGATCGGCAAAGCCTATGGTGTGAAAGACGTATCCAAACAGTTTGCCGCAATACCAACGATTGCGCAAACTCTTAACGACAAAATTGTTGAGAAATCAGAGTTTCTACAACGGATCAATGTTATTCCTGTAACAGATCTTGTCGGTGAACGTGTCTTTGGGTCTGTAACTGGGGTGACGGGTAAAAGAACCAACACTCAAGTTAATGAACGAACACCAACCAGCCACTTAAATTTAGACGCTGCTGGCTATCAATGCGCGAAATCTGAATACGATCACGCTATACGTCACGCTACAATTGACGCTTGGGCAAAATTTTCGAATTTACGCGAACGGTACCTAAATTACATGAATTCGGCAACCGCCTTGGCCCAAGCGGGGATTATGTCAACCTTGATGACATGGCGCATGACATTTTACAAATGATTGCACAGACGCATTCCGATGCTGGCGACCTTGTGGTTTTGGTTGGGCACGAATTGTTGAACTGGGCAAAGGGAAGCTTATATAAGGCTCAAGGTGAAACACCGACAGAAAAAGAGCGTATCGAATCCGCTACGGTAACAGAAACCTACGGCAGCCTACCAGCATATAAGTTCGGTGCGTTTCCTGCCCGAGGTGAGATTTGACCCGCTTTTGCACACACCCTTTTGTTAACTCATTTTACGCTCATATTCTTCAGGCGGTAAATAGCCTATCGATGAATGTAAACGCCTATTATTGTAAAACCCAATATATTCAGTAATTACGCCGCGAAGCGTCTTTTCACATATGAATTCAGGCTTACGATGTATTCGCTCTGCCTTAAAGTTTGCAAAGAATGATTCCATATGGGCATTATCGTTCATTCTCCTCGGACGATTCATGCTTTGGACAAACCCTCGTTTCGCCAACCTATCAGAAATATCAAATAAAACCGGCTTAACGTTTACTTTACCTACGGGCTCCAAAAAATATAAAACAATTTCGTCTGCTGCCTTTTATTCAATCGGCAGTGGTTACTACGCCATGGATGCGCTCGCAACGGTGTTTCAAATCCCAAAATTTATTTGGACTCAACTCGATGATGGCACCGTATTTGTGGGCTCCTGGAGCGATTCAATATGGGCTGAAAAGCCCGTGCAAATTGACCACACTTGGGAGACGGTTCCCGGCGTCACATCGACAGCAAAACTACCTGCCATTCCAGCGCTACGTCCTGGAGTAAATTATAACGGTGCAATACTCACTGAAGTACACCTGGTGGAGACAATAATGACCGTTAGCTGGTCTGTAAACCCGTGGGGGAAAAATGAAAATTAATTCTGCAATTAAGCGCATTATTAAACGGATTTTTCCTGAAATTCATTCGCACGTACACCTGCCGCAGTGGGGAAAAATTGTTTCTACTCCCGGTGCAATCTCTGGTGGACAGTCTACAGACAATGAACCTCTGTATTGTGTTGACATTCAATTGCTGGATGCCCAAGGCCAGATAAACAACGAATTCCCTGTTTTTCAAAAAATACCATTACCTGCCACTGCATGTGGTGATAACCGTGGTGTATTTGGTTTTCCCAAAAAAGATACGCTGGTTGAGCTGGGTTTCATTATGGGTTTACCCAGCAAACCATTTATTCGTTCTATTATCGTAGAATAGACAGTATTACCTGCGTTAAACGCAGATGATTTATTGATTATGCAAAGTAAAAACGTTTACCAACGTGCAACTGGTGATGGTGACTGGATTCGAAGTACTTCAAACAACATAACAGACGAATGTGAAAACTACACCGAAACCATTCAAAATTTGAAAGAAACCTTTGCAGGTGAGAAACATCACATTGAAGCCAGTCAAATACACCTGGGCAATAAGCTCTGATAACGTGCTGAAGTTGCTCGCAGATCTCATGACCGTTGTTGAAGCATTGGCTCAAGACGTGGGGGCACACACGCACATCGGAGTATCAGACCTTAGCAGTATCGCAAAATTTCAGAAAGCCAAGAGCGACACTACAACAGTCAAAGGAAAGCTTGATCCCATCGTTGCATAAAATGTATAACCGTGGATGGCACACCTGTTGGATCTGGAAGAAAGGTGCCCAGCTCTCTCTGTTCTTCTGTGAGAAATTCTATTGGCATAATCAGTCAGTGGTTTTTAAATATTGATTTAGATGTTCTTTGGCGGACTCGATACAGATACCACATTTTGCGAGTGACTGGACAACCCTGCAAGATCATTGGGATTATGGGCAAGCTGCACGTCTTCGAGTTGTCACTATAAACACATATTAATATACCTTGATATATCACATTTCCGGGTATATACTTCGATATATTACAAGCAGTAAAATTCTGCCGGAGCTATCCAGACGGAACACATATTATTGAAAATGGTGAAGAAATTGGCGGTAAATACAAATCGGTTGGAGATAAATAATTATATGAGACATACAGCAAAACTATTTATGAATGGCCGAAGCCAAGCCGTTCGATTACCCGCAAATTATCGATTTGATTGCGATGAGGTTTTCATTCGCCGCGATCCCGAAACAGGCGATGTGGTTATTTCTAGGAAACCTGGATCGTGGAAAGACTACTTTGAAATGATCGATAACATTGATATTCCTGATGATTTTATGGCTAAACGCGATAATGAATTACCGCAAGAACGAGACCTATTTTGATGACGAAAGAAAAGCGATACATGCTAGATACGAATACAGCAAGCTACTGTATTCGTGGGGAACTAATACAGATACGTGAGCGTTTGCTACGTGAGCCGATGTTTAATATTTGTGTTTCTGCGATCACTGAAGCTGAATTGCTGCGGGGAGTCGCAAGAAAGCCGGAAGCCAAGAAGCTTCCTATCGCAGTTAAAGAGTTTTTATTGAGAGTAGAAATATTACCCTGGGATTCATTAGCTGCTAAGACCTACGCTGAACTTCGTACAGCTTGTGAGAGAGAGGGTAAGCCCCTGGGTAATATGGATATGCTTATTGCCGCACACTCTAAAGCAGAGGGCGTAGTGTTAGTCACTAACGACAGGGCCTTCTACAACGTAGAACACCTTTTGACTCTGGAAGATTGGTCTCAGTCCTTAGAGTAACTTTTGGACTTCAAGCCCCGAAAATAGCTGAAAATATCAGCAAAAAGAACATTATCGTATTTTTGTTATATTCATGGCTTCAATTTCAAGCTAGTTTTTTAGTTAACCAACAAGCCTAATAAGCTCTCGATCATTTCATAAAACTTCACGCCTTCACACACAGCCGCTGCTCCACACTCTCCACCATTACACATCAAAACTACCTAGCCTCTGGAAGTGCCCAAAACAAGGCGCCACGGGGCTTTGCAAGCCGCTCCCGCTCTAGCTTCATTTCTGTTCACGAAATTCCACCGAAAGTGAAGCGAGGTGCCAAAAACACTCCTCCCCACGCCTGCGGCTTTTCCGGTTTTTTTTAACAGGGAAATTGAGGTTTGCCGCCAGACCCCGGAATTACTGAGGGTTGCGGGCAGGTGGGATTTCACACTTTGAAGAGATTTGAATGATTTTGAACAACTTTTTCATGCATTAAGAGGGGTAAACCCTAGCAACCATGGGCTTTCTCAAGCGATTGGGTTTGTACTTTAGTTTTTTCAATTATGCAGTGATGCTTTTACCACAGACATATCAAAGGGAAATACCCATGAAATACCTGAGTACACGAGAAACCCTATTTAGTATATTAAGGGCGGTGCAGGGTGACAATTCTGTCATATTAGTTGGCGGCCAATGCCTACTGGTGGGCCGTACACCTCTCTGCCGAACGAGGAAAGCACATTTACTGCGACGCAAAGAAGCTTACCCCCAAGCATTGGGGCTTTCTCACGGCGGCGAATCTCAAGAAAGCTAATTTCATCATAAGTAAAAACCCCATCTCTGCACCGATACACGACCAATCTCTAATTGCTAAGCAGCAACTTGAAGAATATTTCCCCAGAGAAGAAGTTTCCGTATTAAGCGCATTCCCCGTTTTTGTTGCCGACTATTTTGGTAAAAACCCTCTTGAAGAGGAATAGCAACTCCGACTTTCACAACCGTTTCAAAAACTATGAAACGTTCTTACTGGTATAGAAGGTTATTTTTAGCGATAACGTACAGCCCGGAGAGAAATGGAAGAAGTCGCCAATATGAGCCAAACAGATACCGATACCACAATTGTTAACAAACTAGAGGAACTAACCGCTGTCGTTCTAGACTCGAAAGTGTCAGCAAAAATGACCCTCGACCTGACGCTTTGGTCAACCAAAGATATAGCCGCCTATGTGGGCGTGAGTTACAAATATGCCAGCGAACATTTAGTCACTCACCACACCTCAACTCACTGAGATTACCTACAAAACGATCTCCCAAAGGTCACCCGAGATGGTACGCTGGAGAGGTTATTAGCTGGGTGGCAGCCAATCAAGAAGTGTGGCTAGGGGTGTATGAGGTCGGCTTTGTTTGGTCGAGTTCGGCAAGATAGCTGATTTTGTTGTAATCAAAGGGTGATAAACTAATGCTAATACGCTTACGAGTTTCGACGTAATCTTTTAGGTATTGTTTTCTCTTTGTACTAACCATCAAGGAAACATCCTATTATTCCGGTTTCGAAATCACAACGAGTAGGTAATTGAATTGCAGAGTAGTCTGACTTTGGAACTGCCGGGGTTTAAAGGGGATGCCCCTTATGGGTTCTAGGGTGAGCCCTAGCAAGAGAGCAATTGGTTTAGTTGGTTACCAACTTGCAATCTTGCTTTTCTGGTGTTGGGTAAGGTTAGGTTTCCTCTTAAAGGTTGTCTAAATTGTATTAGCTTGGGCTTGATTTGATGTTTTTGTATAGAGGGTGGGTTTATTTGGTACCAATCTAGTCAAAGAAAGCGCGAATCAGGAAATCCAAGAAAAAAGAAATGGCCTCTCCTTTGTATATAAATAATTGTGACTTGCGTCATATCTTTGCTGGGTTGGCGCAAATGTACACGTATGGACATATTTCGCGCTATCAGATAGGAGTAAAATCCCACAATAATTTTATTGATAATTTAACGAGTGGTGAAACATGGAAGCAGAAAAATACGGCAATTTAACTTATAGACAAACCCTTTCTTTCCATGACGAACAAAGAATAGCGCTCTACGAGTTTATTGAAGAAGAATATGCTTCATTTGGTGTAAGTGTTAAAGGAATTACGTTGGCGGATGTAAATACTGCCAATGGCTGGAAAGAACTATGGAAAGGCGGTCGAGCCACAGAGTGGGATTGGGTAGACCTTTTTTATCGCTATCAATCTCGCGGAGGAGCAAGGAGGCTAGATATGGCGGTGCATAAACATAACAGGCTTCTTGGGCTCGTTTACGGGATGCTTGAACGTAACCGCCTTATTCTTAAAGTTCACGCTATGGAAGCGAACCCAGAAGACAACCCAATCTTAGGTAAAATGCTTGATATAACCTTATTCGCAGCAGATGCTTATGCAGAATTGAACAGTGTTGGTGAAATATGGCTATGTGAACCTGCTTCTCAGGCTCATGTCAGGCTGTACAAAGGAAAAGGATACACTCCATACTACGACCATATGGATAAATGTACTCATTTGGCGAGGCGCTTAAAATGACATCATACAAGCAAGAAGTGAAAGAGAAGATGGAGCAAGTAAAAAAAGCCGTCCGCGAGCGAGCTAAAGAACAAGAGGGCTTAGGAGAGGAAATAGAAAAAGTTCATAAAGGAGGGCCGCTTCTAGGGCCACGAGACAAACAAGAATTTGATGACCTTGTCAAAGAGATTGAAGAGCAAGGGAAAGAGTTTAAAGATGAGGACACGGCATGACTACCGAAAAAAAGAGCGCTAAGCAGCAGGCAAAAGATAAGCTGAACGTGCTAAAGGGCAAGATAAGAGCCGACAAAGATAGAATGAAAAAAAGCCTTAATAAACCTGTAAAGAATTAAATGGTCTTGCACCCAGGTTTCAGAGGCCCATCTCATACGCAGGATTAAGTAATGGCAAATGAATCTATTGAGGAAAAACTTAAACAGATCAAAATAAACATGGATAAAAACCATCAACTTTACGATGGTATTGGTGAAGAAATCGAAAAGGAATGCGGGAAGCACGAAGGGCCATACTTCGCTCCACGCAATGACATTGAGCGCCGCAAGGTAAAAAATGAGGTGAGAGGGGCAGGAGAGAGTGATGACGAGTAAACCAACAAAAGACAAGACAAGCGAAGAGCTACAAAAGAAACTACAGCAGGCCGGAGGAATAGCCCGCGCACAGAGCTTCAAGAAATGAAGAGAAAGGCTGTTCAGTCTCCTTTTTGATCATAGGCATTAATGGTTTTGTAGCTTAATACTTTTTCACCAAAAGCATTTTTATCTTCAAAAACCCACATTCGTATCACTACAATGTAGCCCTTAAAGTCGGAGTTTAATGACATTTTTTTTAATATGTAATGTCCAGGTTTTAGGTTTCCACGCGCTTCTTCCCCCTTGTATATGTATTCTTTCAGTGCATCAAAAAAGTAATTTTGGGGTTTGTCTTGGATTTTTTCACGGTGGAAATTATCCATGTCGAAGTAGTGCCAAAAAAAACCAATTTTTTATCATTCAGATATATTGAATCATGTCGTATAGTTAGAATATAAGTGATTTTTAGCTAACTTCCTTGTGTGTAACTACTTACGTTATGTGACGATGAAAAACATACAAAAATGTTTTCAACTTCTTATACCAAATGGAGAGAACCATCTTCGCGACCATACAAACGAATCATTTTGATTATTCTCTGTATCTGCCGGGTGTCCAAATTCAATAGGTCGTAAAATACCTTTGAAGGTTTTCAAGTATTATCACCGCTTGGCGATTGGAACACATCTATTGAAATAGACGTGAGAAATGTCTGCTTTTTCATGTGTAAAAAAGTTAAAAAATATAATTGCCGGACGTCTCCAGCCGAAGAAGTATACTCAAGGGCTATTAACACAACATTAAATTTTCCAGCTTTTTTTAATTTTGTAAAGTATTGCTTAGCAAAGGGGTTAAAAGATATTCGTTAGTAAAACTAAAGCCCTAGTAGTTCAATATGGGGGTTAATAGTGTTGAGATACTTTCCAATGCTTCCCTTCTTTCATCAAGATAGTCATACCTATCGTAAATACCCTCAACACCTTTGATTTTGTGATTTAAACATCTTTCTGCAACATGCCCAGCTCCTCCCTGACTAGCCATGAGGTTTCGGCAGGTTCTTCGTAGGTCATGAATTGTAAAATGCTCGATTGGCATTTTCTTTTCACGAAACAGCTTTTGAATGGCGGCATTTACAGTATCAGGGCTTATATGACCAAAGCGTTTGCTGGCTCTTCGATTCGGGAAAACGTACTCGGAGTCATACGTCTGGTTTTTAATTCTTTCAGCCATTTTCCAGGCTGAGCGCGCGGCTTCTGCTTTTTTCCACACCACCAGCATCATTTACGCTGAACGCTTCGGCTGGGTTATAGGTTCTCAAGCCAAGCTTTATAGAATGGCGAAAGAGTTGCTTACAATACATGAGGCAATCATTGGCTATGGTGGGTCTATTACTGGTTGAGATGCGTTGTAGGATTTCGCGTATATCAATAGGGCTGACTTGATCGATAGCCAGCTCTCCAATTACAGGGGCAATTTCTTTGGTATATACCCGTCTTGGAATATTCGGGTGTTTGAGTCTTTTTTCTAACTCGACGAGCCAGTCTTGAGCAAGATTATCAACGGTGCTCATCTCATGCTTGTCCCCTCGCTTTTTCTCTGCCTGAGGGTCAATACCTTTCTTAGCATTTGATTTGGTTTGAAGGGCTTGTAGTCTTGCCTCAGTTAGGGCTATTTCCGGGTAGCTTCCAATGCTTATTTCCCTTCTCTTGGCGTGGACTGTATATCGTATAACCCAAAAGCCTGTTCGCTCTTTGCTTATACGTAAAAATAGGCCGTTCCCATCTCCGTGATAGCCAGGCTTCCCTTCTTTGATGTATTTCTTAATAACTTTATCTGTAAATTTTACTGTCATTTCAATGCCTTAGTTATGAAATGATAGCAGATGTATGGTTTTTAGCTGTTTTTGGGTGTGTTTCAAAAACCTGCTATCACTTCTGCTATCGTTTTTTTGCAACATGGGGCAGAAATGTGACTCGCATAAAAAAATAAAACCGCTGTATGTGGCGGTTTTACTGGGCTTTAGGACAATCTGGCACTACGTGAACGCCTACTCAATATTCTGAATCTGTTCGCGTGATAGCCCATATTTTTCCATGTATTTCAAGTGGTTAAGTTCGTTCTCTCCCTGGTCGAATTTCTATTTTCTGTCACCGATCTGATAATGCCTACAATTCAAAAAGATACCAGCTCCACCCTGTTTAGTATTGTGGCATAGATTTACCTTGTCGGGTTAAGGAACATCTTTTGTTCCTCTCCTGGGTAAGTAGGAACCCACTCAATATCTATCTCATCACCTGAATAGTGATACTCGGTGGTCGAGAAGATAACTTGTACACCCAAATTGACACATAATTGTTTTAAAGCGCTCATATAACGATCTAGATCATGAACGTGTATCTCGTGCTGTTTTGGGGCATCAAGAATAAGAAACTTAAACCCAAGTGCATTGTTTTCTACGAGAAGTTGTAGTGTAAACGCCCACTCTTCTTATAATTCTAAATACCAAATTACGCCAGAAAGAGAATAAAAGTGGCAAATTAAAGTCAGTTTACTCAATGTCATTTACATTAGCCCAACCATGTATAAACCTATGAATGTATTGCTTGGGCAATTATTATGAAACCTAGAACTAGGTTGATGGTTGGTTACGCACAAAGTGGTCGTTGGCAATAAGCGAAACTGAATGTATAGCGGACATGCAAATGAATGAGTTAAAACGGGTCTAATGAGAAACGGAAACGAATTCTGTATCTCACCAAGCGAGACTGAATAACCCTTTTGAAATTATTAGGAAAGACTTGCTAAAAGTGTGCGCATAGACGACCCAGATAGTTCTGTTATGTACTCAAGCAGCTTTTCTTCGGTTTAAATTCAACCTCAGAGCAACCTTGAGTCTTGTAAGTTATTGAGTTTTAAAAATAAAAAACACGAATGAAATTTAATTTCATTCGGGTATAGACGGAATTCCGTCTAATGTACTGTTATACAAAATTATAGGAGGAGCCTCTAGCTCATGAAGGATAATAATAAATTTGATCAAAATGGGGAAATCAACCATTTCCGTGTGTGGTTTATTGCAGCCATTAACCTGATACCTAATTTTGGTGGGGCGCTGGCATCATTAATTGATTCTTATTCATCCAAAGATATAGATAACAGTGAGCAACTCAACGCTATCCATGAAGAAATCAAATCAATAAAAGCCTCTTCTGAAAAATACTTATACCCTGATGCTTCGTCCGCCGCAGAAGTAAAAACAGATAGTACTCCACAAGATGATCCACCTGTATTTAAACAGATTGCTTCAATTCCAGCAGGAACAGGGTTTCTTGGAGGGCAAAGAGAAATCTGGCATTTTGATTTGAGTATTGACGGAAAATACATCGCCGCCGTGAGATACGGTCGAACCGGAGGGAAAATTTACAGCGCCAAAACGGGAGAATTACTACAGTCTATCGGTGGTTTCCCTAATGGATTATATATTCACCGCTCGAAGCTTCTTTTCAATCCAAATGTTAAAAATATTCCTGTTATTGCGATTGGCGGGTATGACAAGCACGGTGCAACCATAGATATTTACTGGAAATACTTTTCTCACAAGTTCAAAAAGAAAAAATCACTGTACTTATCAGACGACGGCGATTTAGACCATCTTAATAGTGACGGATGGAGTCCAGACGGCAGGTATTATGTTACGGGCAGCTATTCACAAAGACTAGATTGTGCCTCTACGAATGAGGAAAAATACAAGATGATAGCCTGGAATGTATTTACGGAAGAAAGTCCTTTCTACATTCCAGTTAATAATAGTTTGGAAGGTGGCGATTTATACTGGCATAAAAACTCACAATTTTTATTGGTTTGCCTCAGCGGCTCTATTGTTATCGATTTAAAAGCAAAAAAATATTTTTTATTAAATGAAATCGAAGAAAAACTGTCTTATTTTTACTCTGCGGAGTTTCACCCTAAAAAGTCGTGGCTGGGAGTCACGAACGGATATGATTTTTATATCATCAACCTCGAAACAAAGAAAGTTATTCAAAAATTTAATGACGCACAAGAAGAAAAGGTAAAAGTTAATCGCAAGTACAGATACAAAGATCATTCACTTTATGACACTGAGTTTCATTACTATACTTCCCACCTTGCTTTTTCACCGAACGGAAAATATTTGGCTACCTCTGACTATTTTGGTAACGTAGTCATACGAAATTGTGATGATTTTTCTATTTTACATCACCACACTATGCCAACCCACGCAAAAAGCAAGCCTATGTACCTTCACTTTTTACCTTCGGATAACGCGGGACTAATTATTGATACCTGTGACGAAACTGAAACGAGAGGATTATGGTATGTAGACGCTCGGTATTCAGGGACGCCCAAAAAAGTGTCAAGCGGAATACAGCTTGGAGAGCTAAAATGGTGCGATGTTGGAATTCTGTTAAGTAAATTTAAACATGCAATCAACGTATACCGTTTCGAGTAAGGAAATTTTACAGAAAGAGGCTGATACAATGCCGATCCCCATGTTAGATGTGGAGGCAAGAACTTCTCTGAGTGCCAATGTACAGTTAAATAATAATTGTGTAACTGTCCATCATTTATCCCAGCAATAGGTAAAGATAGACAGTATAAATAAAGAAAGCCTTTATACATAAAACGGCAAAGCAAATAAAATCCGAAAAAACCCCCAACAACTTTCATCAAATACTAACTAGTGCCCATCCATAAACAGGCATTTCAAAAAATTTTGCAGCCAACATGATAATTCTAGCCGTGGGCGAGCAGTCTATCTTCATGAAGCCAGCAACGCTTACCTAAAGTTGTTCAACTTTAGTTCGATTCGCTTATTTCTGGGCGGCAACCGCCACGCCGATGACTTTCTCGGCTCCTGTGAAGGTTTGGGTCGTTGCGCTTTCGTCGTTATCCAGAGTTCAGTCGAACCAAATGAGTTAAGTTGTAACTGATTACCGACGACCAAACAAAAGCCATGAAACCATCTTCACCTTTCCATAGGGCCTTACCTGCACCAAAGGCTCTTTTTAATTCTGATATGTTGCCTTCTATACCAGCCCTAAAGTCCTTCAATTTCTTGAGCGTTTTACTTTGCAAGCCCATTGCTCTCGGTGCAATTCCTTTCTTTTTGTGGAATGCTACGCGCTTAATGCCTAGCGCTTTACCTTCGGCAATATTGTCCTGGCTAGCGTAGCCGCCATCGGCAATGGTTGTATCGGGCAGGCATCCATAAAGCGATTGGTGTGCTTCTATCAGTGGTATAAACCGCTCAGTGTCACAGGGATTGCCATCCTCTATCATTACTGCTGTTATCAACCCGCTTTTATCTGTAGCCAGGTTTACCTTGTGCCCATAATCAATGTCTCGAAGACCTTTAACAATGATATCCGTATGAGGCTCAAATAGGCTCACTATTTTTTTCGTTGCTGGCACCCTCTCGTCATTAAACACTCGACACTCCGTTTGATAAATAACTCTTGTGAGCAAATCTCGGAAATGCCTCACCTCTTCTATCCATGGCCGTGACAATTCTTCGAGCGAACATTTTTGTTGAACCTGCTCTATGGCTCTATCACTTTGCCTAATCACTTGTCTAGCTATTGGTATAAGCTCTTTGTACCATTCGTCTTTTGCCACCTTTTTACCGTAAAATATGCGTGCTGCCAGCGATTTCGATTGCTTACGATAGTCCGTCAATCGCAGCTTAACACCGGTACGGTCACGAGCCTTTGAAAAACACCGGCTCAATACTCTGATGCCATCATTGAGCAATTGGCTATCCAAGGGTGGCGCAATATTGCTTTTGACAACCGTACTGTCTAAGCGCAATAAGTCGATATCAATTGTGCCGTCGCTAAATATCTTTACCGCCAAGTGTTCAAAAATCCTTTGCAACGTTTCTGGCCTCATTCGACGAATATTGCAACTTAGTGCCGATTTACCTGGTCGGCACTCTCCACTCAATCGAGCAAATGTCCTGTAACTGTGCGAATCCGCTAAATGAAACGCCAACATTTTGTAGCTGACGCGAGTTATCTGCTTCAGCAGCATACATCGAAAAATACTTTCAACGGATAACCCTTTTCTCCCTGTAGGCTGCACCCCATCGGTTAGCAAATCATTCTCGAGCAGCGTCAGTATCTTCGGGTGATCATCTAACAAGCACGATAAGTCATGCAGGAAATCACTAAATTCGTGTTGCGAGTAAAAATCAAATATACTTGATTGTGCTGTGCGGGTTTCTCGCAGAGTAAAAGCCCTCGGTTTGGATGATTATTTTCTTCGTCGAAAACAATTATACTAAGCTCGCGGGCTTTTTTTATACTTTGCCGTAAATTTTCTCCTTGTTTTTCAGTGCTTTTATCGTTTATGGACGGGCACTAACTAAGGTAACCGTTGAAACCGCTTTAGCAGAAAGGCCAGTTTTAAAAAAGTTTTTACCAAACTTGCTCTAAAAAGGCCAGGGCTAGAAAGGCAAAAAGTAAGAAATAAACCCTAGTCGAATCTACCATCATCTCTTGCCAAATACCGGACCAAACAGGAGTGCAGCAAATACCAAGTGTGTTTTTCGAGGGAGGCTTCAATTGTGACACAACGTAGATAACTTTTTCCTATCGTGGTTGCTCTAGTAAAATCGCAAGAGTTTCCAGTAATCAGCCAATGATCAAAGTCACCGATCACCGCCGTTGTTCCATCTTCAGATATGATTGGCTGAGATGAACTTAGTTTAAAAATATCACCCTGGCAAGGAACATCTGGCTTAGTTGTGGCGTAAAATCCATCCACCCGGTTTCTTGACGCTAATTCTCTGATCGCAGTAATTAGACTGTCAGTATCATAAACAGGTGGCCATCGTTCTCCCACTTATAAAGATCCTTTTATTTAAACTCTACGAGTCAGCGGCTTTTTCTCTTCTTTTAATATTGCTTGGTTCACTACTTTATCAACCAATTCATCCATCTCAGGATCAACAGGAAGAAACCCTGTTGCCTTCACATGCTCTACAGCTTTATTCAATAGAGAATCGAAGCCTCTATATATTGAAGCTACTTTAGTAGATTCTTCAATTAACATTTGAGTTGCCGTTGGGGTAGCACCAGCTTCTCTAACAACAAGCTCGACCCTAGGTTTAACTAAATTGTTATAACCGGAAGCAGTTGGCGTATCAAATAGCATTTTTAGTCCTCCAATAGCATCCATTCTTTTAATTTGTCACCTACCATCGTATGAAACAGCGAGAATATATCTAAAGCATAGCCGTTAATCAATTTACTTAGGCTATCTTCAGTTTGAATATCTGTAGTACACCGATCCACATCAAACTTGAATTCAATATCAGATTCCTCGCGCCCTTGCACCAAACCATACCTTAAAACAATATCTCCTCCATTGTCATGCGCTGACCTGATTTGAGTAGCAAATGTAGAATTCATAAGGTCTACTACATCACCTGGTGAAGTAAGGTAATTTTCATTGATACTGCCACAAGTAATAGAGGCCGTGTATCCAGCGCGTATTTTTCAGTCGTAGCGCTTTGGTTGGTACAACATAGTACCCTCTACATAACAAGATGCGTGGTTATAGTCATGAATAACTCGATACTGCACTTTTTCAGCTCGAAGAAAAAATTTCATCGCTTCATTATGATTCAAATCTACATCTGAAGGTTTGCACGAAGCTATATCAGCAGTGTGGAAGTCAAGCCACATACACATTAGAAATATCCTTGTCTGACACGCAGGAAAATAAGTTTTATTATCCCGTCTTCAAACTTGATCCAACTCTTCAAAATAAATATCGTGATAGCCTTTGGCCGCTAGCGCTTTATATATTTTTTCATGGACAATAATGCAGTCTGTATCTTCATGAACCACAAAAAACAGTAGTCCATGAGTTTTAGCGGGGTTAATAACAAGCTTATCAATAATATTCATATCATCGCCCAGTTCAGAGTACTCCGAAGCATCCATATCTGCACATGAGACTCGCCCTATTATATTTAATAAAACATAATCGTGGATTTGCCGATTGTTTACATGATCTTGAATAATAACAGGCTGGACTTCAATATTGTCGATACCCAAGTCGGTAAGGTCTTTATAGAAGGCTTTGGTCGCAATAACGGCAGGGTCCATATAGAGAGTGGCCATTTCGCCGTCGATAAATTCCGCATCTAACGAAACAATAAAAGGGCCGTTAAAGTCTTTGGGAAATAGATGCCCGCTGCAAAACGCCACTAAGTCATGGCTTTCCTGGTCGAGCAGTGTGCTATTGGCACTTACTTTCCGTGCCATTTGGTAATATTTCATAATCTCACTCAGGTTAATTAGAGCTAAAACCACCGGCTTCAGCAAACTCTGCGGCAATACGGGAAACAAAGATTTTACATGTATTAATATCTTGTTCGATACATTCTGACGCTTTATCAACATACCTTACAGTATTGCTTCTAGGAGGGTATTTATCCGCATTTTCCTTGCCTTTGCAATCATCACAAGGTCGCTTTCCTGCGTAGTGTGAAACAGCGTTATTTTTTATTTTCTTTAGGTATTGTTTCACTCTTTCTTTGTAGGGCGCTTCACCAATTCCGTACCGATTACTGCTACTGTGCCTGCCTTGATGCATTTGAATTTTTGCCAGTCTCATCACCTTGAACATGAGTTCTCGGTTTTTATCAACGTCGGCTTTCCGGGTGGCGCCAGTGACCCATTCAGGCAAACGGGAGGCGTAAGGCATCCACTTTCCATTATTTTTATGGTCCACATTATAATAGGTGTCTGCGAAAAGGTTATCACCTGTTTTTAACCACTTGGCTAGGGGGTGGCTTTTTAGGGTAAGATGCGGAATCAGGTGATGCGCTTGAGAGGGCCAAGCGGTACTCGATAATGTTGCTTCACTAACGGCATTAGGCTTGTTTCCTAAAGAAGCGGCAAGCGCCTCGCCGCTTCCCTCTAAATTTACATTCCAGTTATCGTCTTTAGGCTTGTATTCACATTTTTGCTCTTTGAACATTAACGCGCTAAGTACCGCCATTCCATCTAGAACATTTGTCATTGGATTTATTCCGTTTTATTCCTCTACAGTGGAGGCTTGTGCTTTTAGTAGAGTGTATCAGTTGAATAAATCAATGCGCAGATTTACGCGCCATATTATTGATGGGGTATTAATATGGCTTGGCACAAGGGCAGTTTGCTAGGGCCTGCGCTCACTAATTATGCGCGACAACTTCTGCCACGGAGGTTGCAACCGCGTACTGAACATTATCCAGGATTTTAAAATGCGCTTCGCCACACAGTATTTTTAAGTTCTCTTCAAGACGACGCTTATCGGAGTGGTTTTGGTTTCTCGAATTAAATACACTTTTTTATCGTCTTCCAGCACCGCCACCAATGTCTTTTTCCATTTCGCTTTGCAGTTGTTTGGCGTATTGCTCGAAAGATTCGCTCGCCACATCCGGCTATATATATTTTGTTGGTTGCGGTTTTATGGTTGAAATTTATTCGGGCTTATTGGGATAGTTGGCTTCCGCCCAAAACGAGCGTTTACGCCAGTGTTTTTGTTGTATTTTTTTTACAAATTCCTGTGCGTTATCAAATGGTTGATAGTCCGGTTGGGCTTTATCCAGTTTTAATAACTGGTGAAAATAGCGCGCACCGTGGTGGTAGGCTTTTGTATAACCCCTTTCCAGCAAATCAGTTAGCAAAGCACGGTAACATAGTATGGCCGGTAGTATTTGCTGGTCTGATTCAAAGGTTTCTACCCAACTGGTGAGCTGTGTGTAATGGCTATGTGCCAGTTCTTCTGCCCGTTGCAATACTATTTGTGCGGCCAGTGGTAGGTTATTAATAAGGAATAACATGGCAATGGCTTCGTCGATATATTGAACCTCTTGCGCACGCTTTTCTACTTCGGGAATAATGCTGCGCCTTTCATTTGCATTGGCCACGTCCCAATATTCTTCCAAGGTGAGCTCGTTTGGGTTATCCATAAAATTTTTCAGTAAATTGGTTTTTATTTGCGTATAGTTACCTTGCTGTTCGAGGAGTTGGTTAATTAGGATATTATGTTGATACGTACAATTATCCCAACCTGGTTGATTTAACCAGTATTCAGCGCGTTCTTGGTTGCGAATAGCTAAGGCGAACTCAACGATATGTGCCATTTGCAGCGCATTGGGGTGTGGGCTAGTGAGGATAGTGGCTTTCTCGAATAGGGCCATATCATCCAAGGCTTCGGCAACGGACTGTAAACCGATAGAGGCGTGGGAAGCGTCACGGTTGTAGTCTTCTGTATTATTGCTTTCATTTTTATTATGAATAGCTAACGCCTGCTTCGCGTCATTTTCGAAACGCCAAGCCAGTTGTATTAATTCCTGTTCGATGAGCAGGTTTTGACTGTGTGAGATGATATTATCAAAGCAGCCATATTCGTTGGTATTAAAAAAGTGTAAGACTTTTTGTACCCAATCGATCTTTTCTTCTTTTTGTGCCCAGCGAATTTCTGCTGCGATATCCAGCCACTGGTCAATCGCACTGGAAAATATCTCCCCTATTACTCCGTCAGAGTCGTCTACCCGTCCAATAATAGGGTCTATCGTATTTAAAAACGTTTCTGTTAATGTCAGTGCCGCAAGTGGGTTGGTTTCACGTAGCAGCGTATTAATATCGATAAGTAAACTTCCCAACCGACAGGAAAAGTCATTGGCCTGATAATAATCGATAAAATCATCTTCTTCCCCCAGCTTTTGAATGTGTTTTTCTAGTAATTCTGATAGGCCACTGTTTGTGGGTTCTTCTACCTCGCTGTGACGTTCAATAATGTCGTCTATATCATCATAGATACCGTAGAGTGAAACAAGCAGTCTCACTAAGTTGTTTTTCGGTAGTTTTTTTAGTTTTTTCTTAATACTCATCGGTATTGGCTCTCTTTGTTCGCCTTATAGATAGTGAGCTGTAATTCGTCACCCAGCATTTTATAGGAATCCCCCCGCAGAACTGTGGAAATAAAGGTTCTGTAGAAATTTGCAGTTTCTTCAATTACACAACAGCGTTTTTTGTCGCGAGGGGCAGTGCATCCGGCTGGTTTTGCAAGATTGTAACGCTTTCAAGGGAATCGTTTTATTTATCACAGCTCCCAGCTTCGCTCGCTTGGTGAAACGAGAATTTTGCTCAGCCCATGGCGTATCTATCTGTAAAACCCCATGAGAGCTACACTTTTACGCGAACTTAAAATTGATTGATTTTTGGACTCTAAATAGGTTCATTTTTTAACTCCGAGCCTTCTAATTACTTTAAAATTCATTTGAAGTCGCTCTGCGTACAATAAATCTTTACATTTTTAATTTTTCTACAGCCTGAACGCCTAGCTCACCTGCAAATATTGCGGAGAGCGTTTTTGTGTAAAACGGAGCTATTTGTTAACATGTGATTTGATGACTGCGGCTAGATCTGTTGAGCCGTAGAGATCTAAGCACTGCATAACATCAAGGTTGCGGTCGTGCTTACTTTGATATTTTTTATCTCGATAAGAATCTACAAACTCTCGCAGTTTCTCATACATATCTATACCAAACTCACCCTTTTGGATATAAGCGCCAGACACATATTTTGAGTCAGATGAGAACTTAGTTTCAGGGTATGCTTGGGATAAACAGTAACTAACTGCATATTTAAACTCATTATTTTGTTTAATATTCGTAATGCTTGCGTTCGTGCATGAACTTAATGCAACGGATAAAATAACTACTATTTTAACTCCCATAACATCACCTTTTTTGAAATTGGGTAATAGCACTTGTCGGAGCATGTAGCTCCATTCCATAAAGTAGCATGGCCAGAAGCATCATTCCAAGCGTCTACTTCGAATACAATAATACCTTTCTTATTTTTAAAAGCATCTTGGTATGGCTTTTTTGAGATAACAATATCTGGCCCTCCAAAGTTGCTCGTGAGATATTTGACTAGCTCCTTGACCCTGTATATGTACCAGTTTCCGTCTTTACCGGATACAGTCAAATTTGGTGGTATGAATTTCACTTTATGACCCGAGTAGTTTAGAGATCTACTGACACGAATTGCGCAAGAATTTGCAAAATTATTAGCCTCAACTTTTCCACCAATACGCTTAAAACCCTAGTCGGCGGTGCCTTTTGGATATGCGGCACTCATTTGAGAAAAGTTTGGTCTACTTCTTGTACTCATAATTTCTCCATTTTTAAAAAGGATTGAATGCTAACGCCTTGCTCTGTTGCGGCCAAACCGGAGTGGCTTTTGTGCTATAGTGCAGCGAAGCGAAACGCACAAAAGCCGTGTAGGTTTGGGCGTCAACAGGAGCAACTTGTTATGGCTGTTCTTTTGGAATAATCTCATCCAAAGTTATACCCTGTATACCGTCATATGCACTACGTATATTTTTCTCTATATGAGCTTTCTCATCTGCACGTCTACCTTTGTAGATTGAAGTAGCTTGATTTAATACTCTAAGCTCTTCTTGAAACGTAGCTTGCCTACTGCCCGGGATCGAAAAATTATGAGGATTACTTGATACGATAGTTTGATAATATTCAATTCCAATTATTTCTTTTGCGGAATCGATATAATAACTAGAGCAAATTAGTCCAGCATTGCCAGAACTAGAATTTACGAATGCTTTATAAAATTTTGGTTCTAACTTCATATCTTTTCCTTCTAATTAAAACCTCAATTATAGTGTAAATATTTCTCTGTGATGTATAGAGCTATAACAGTAGTATAAACGACAGTTTGTCCAATAACATACTATATCAGACAACTCAGGATTGAGATAAAAAGCTATATTTTTCAATAAGTTAAACTCCTTTTATTTAGATTCAACCATTATCTCAACTGTCCACTTTGCTGTTTTATTATCCCAAATACGTCTTAAATGTCCATTAATAATACGGGTGTCCGTTATCTAGTTCTGGTCAATCGCACTGGAAAATATCTCCCCTATTACTCCGCCAGAGTCGTCTACCCGCCCAATAATAGGGTCTATCGAATTTAAAAATATTTCTGTTAATGTCAGTGCCGCAAGTGGGTTGGTTTCACGTAGCAGCGTATTAATATCGATAAGTAAACTTTCCAACCGACAGGAAAAGTCATTGACCTGATAATAATCGATAAAATCATTTTCTTCCCCCAGCTTTTGAATGTGTTTTTCTAGTAGTTCTGATAGGCCACTGTTTTCACTGTTTGTGGGTTCTTCTACCTCGCTATGATGTTCAATAATGTCGTCTATATCATCATGGGTGCCATAGAGTGAAACAAGTAGTCTCACTAAGTTATTTTTCGGTAGTTTTTTCTTAATACTCATCGGCATTGGCTTTCTTTGTTCGCCTTATAGATAGTGAGTTGTAATTCGTCACCCAGCATTTTATAGGAATCTCCCCGCAGAACTGTGGAAATAAAGGTTCTGTAGAAATTTGCAGTATCTTCAATTACACAACAGCGTTTTTTGTCGCGAGGGGCAGTGCATCCGGCTAGTTTTGCAAGATTGTAACGCTTTCAAGGGAATCGTTTTATTTATCACAGCTCCCAGCTCCGCTCGCTTGGTGTCGTGCTGAGTCATCCAGTTGGTTAAATTGTCTAGTATCGTGCCATAATGGTTATAGGTTTGTGTCTTGAACCACAAATAAATTTGACGTCCTTTGGAGAAGGGAATGCACTTTTTTAACGCAAAACATACTTTTATTGCAATATTGTGTCTTATGATGGCGGCTTGTGCCACTGTTCCAGATGCCAATATTGAAAATACGGTGGGGCCTATTCCTGTAGGAAGTGGCTTAGTTATTGCCGAAACTATGAACAACAGCATAAGGATTACCGGACCTATTAGAAAGTGGCAAAAAATTATTTTATGGAAAGAGGGTGCTGAGGAAAAGAACAGTACCTTCTCTATTTCAGCCGTAAGTGGACCAACTTCTACAAATCTACATGTAGGTGCAATCCCCGCAGGCACTTATCGAATAGGTTTACTGTGGACAACGGAATTCTCTGGGGATTTTACTTACTATGCCAAAGCTTTTATCCCACCGAAAATTGGGACATTTGAAGTGAAGCCAGGTGCAGTCACAAACCTCGGTAAACTTATATATCATCCCTTTTCTGCTAAGAGTTGGTCAGATGAAGAAATGCCCGACTATGCTATCACGAGAGTTTTAAGCGAAAACCTTTGGGGTAAGATAGTAAAAAGTAACCCCTCTATAGCTTCGAAGATTGCAGCCGATGCTGAAATTATCGGCTGGAAACCAGATGAGTTTGATTTGGATAGGAAAGTTGCTGCTGACCTGATTTTTTCCTCTGCATTACCAATTACTATGTTTTCCACTCAAAAAAAAGAAGTTGGATTAATTGGGAAAGCCGGTGGTTTTTACATAAAGTCTAAAGATACGAATAGCTGGAGTCGCCGCGATAGCGGGACTTTTAATGAAATTAGGTCAGTAAGCGATCTTAATAATGGCTATATGCTTGTTGGTGGAGAAAATGGTTATATCGCCTTAACCGATCAATTAGGTAAACAATGGGAAAAGCTAACTTTGCCTAAGCCTCTATCACATGTTTTAGATATTGGTACAAGTAATGAATTTACTTATGTCAGTACATTCAATGGTAAATCTTTCGATTTCTATCAATTTAATTATCATGACCGAAATTTTAAATGGCTTAAATCTCTTCCGTTTGATGGGTCTGATATTTTATTTATATCAAACCCAATAATTATACAAACACCAAAAGATATAACTATTTATCAGGATAAGCATTGCCATCGATTTACAATTAGCAAAAATACATGGAATAGTTATAAATGTACAAAATTTAATTATATTATCAAGCAATTGGATGGAACCTTGATCGGCTCTCCTTATCATAGTCCCTGGGGTCGTAGAAAACCTCTCGTATTCAGTTTTGACAATGGTGTCAGTTGGAAAACAGCCGGTATAATGCGTCCGTATGGACGTATACCATTTCGGACTGCTCATGGTAATTTTTTACGTCCCGGAAATGACTCCAAGTTCAAACTCTTTAAAGGGTGGCACACTCTTCCAGAGGTACCATTTGTAAAATCTGAAAATAATGGGGAAACATGGACAAGAATCAGCAGGTTGCCACCAAGATGCGTTTATCTAGTTGGTAGGGTGTCATCCGATGATAATCTTTATGTTCTATGTGAAAATGGTATGGCATTGAACAGCTCTGATCTAGGGAAAAATTGGCAAGAACTATTTCTTCCAGAAAAATTAGATCCACGTCAGTTTCCTGATGGGTTATCGGTTACGTATAAAAGAAAGAGGTAGCTAATCAATAACAAATGGATACCAAATGGAGGGTATCCACCAAAAACCGAATATTGACTTGTTTGTTTTCTGGTAAAAGGTTACGAATATGCATACGCCTCTTTGCCTTTTTCCAGTATACTGAGCGGTCTTATTGTCGAGTATACAAAGGCCGCTTGCTTACTTTAACAGCAGGTATCCCTACCTGCTTGATCTTGCCAAAACTTGGTCTTGCCAAAAATAGAAAGCCACTACTTTAGATAATCGCCACTCCTGGCCCCAAAGTAAGGTATATCAAGCGAAGTAAGGCCGGTCATCAAGCTTAAAACCATCGTATTTCTCACTGTAGAACAGCCTTGCTCAATGTTTTTTGCCAACGAACAACTGCATTTTTTTAAGCCTCTCACCAGCAAGTATCGTGAGCATGTATTGCAGTGCTTAAGCTTGCTCTATCATCGCCAGTACAGTTCGTCAGCGGATTATGGTCATTCTTTGAACAGGGCGCAGGCTGTCGAAATATTAGAGGAGGCTTTGGCCCGAGTGGGCTCCCTTAATATTGAGTCCAGCGCCGAGGAAAAGGGGCAAGAGGCGGAACTTCGTTTCAAGAATCTACGCGAGCAGGCCAGTTGGGTACTCAAGCAATTAATTGAATGTGGCTGGATTGACCGGCAAGTGGATACCGCTACGCTGCAATCCACTTACCCTTTTTCGCGGGTAGGCAGGGTTTTTTCTCAGGCTTTGGTTGAGTCCGATAATACGCAAATACGTACTCGCCATAGAAATACCCGCAATACGCTTAATTCTTTGGAGGCATTTCTCAATAGAGGGGAGGTATACGATCTACTGGACGCTTTTGAGTATTCAGAGCGCATTATTACCGACTTTACCGATGTTATTTCTGAGTTGGAAGAGCGCAAACGTGAGTTAGTTCGGCAGGTGGAGTCTCAACAACTGGCTCATCAAGCAACAGATCAGTTTTTCGACTATATGGAAAAACGTTTCCAACCGGATATTTCCGTACGCCTTTCCGCAGACAGTGTTGAAAAACACCGCGAGGAGATTAATAAGGTACTCAACCGCATTCGGCGTAAGCAAAAAGAATTTAAGCAGACTCTTGAAAAGGAACTTCGACGGGTGGTACCAGATTTATGTGCGCAGGAACACTCTTATCTTTGGCATATATTGGATACTATTGAGCAACGAATGCGTAACGCGGCAGAAATTATGTTGCCTGCTCTACGGGTGGCGCTACATAGTTTTACTAAGCGTGCCGATATTATTATTCGCCAATTAAGTTATTTGAATAGCCAGGCGGATAATGATTTAGTCGAAGTCTGTAAAGAACTGAGTGATCTTACTGAGGAAGAGTACAATAAACGACTTACTCTAGCTGCCGACTGTATGTCTAGCTTCAGGTTACAATTTATCGACCCACAGCAAATTCGTTTACAAGAGCGAAAACAAAAACAAATAGTCGATAGTTCTGTAAACGATGAACAGGAAGTGGATGCCGATGCAAAAAAAGAGTTAATGATTCAACAAATATTGGATCAAGCATTTTCGTTTACCAACAAAAACGTGAGGAGCTATGTCAAGCAGGCTTTACGTTCAAGTTCGAGTATCTCAACGCGGCATTTGCCGGTGGATGATGCGCAAGATTTACTGGCAATGGCTCATGCTATTGAGGTGGGCGCGGTCAATAATACAAGTTCCGATTATCAATTTAGAATCACGCCGACTGGCGAATCTGTGACAACCAATAAGTACTATCACTCTTTTGACGAATTTAAAATTGAGCTGATAGATAACTCCAATTAATTCAAATTAGACATAAAATAATGTTGAGCAATGCATTAAAACTCGCTTTAAAGGAAATACATATTAGCTCGGAAGAGTTTTCCGAGCTGATTATCCGCCTATTGGATTACGGTGTTATTACACGCAATGAGAGCCAAGTAGAGAACTTACTCTATGATCGCTATATACAGTGCGCGAATATTGTTGAGGATTATCTCTCTATTGCTAAAATTCGTATTCAACATGATCGAAAATTCTGTTATGTGCGTTTATTCCCTCCCGGTGCGGTTGTTCCGGGTTTAGCCGATGACCAACACAGTGCGTTTAATAATGGTTTTCGTATCAAACCCTCTCAACAGGAGGTGGCGGTAATTCTTATATTAAGGGTGGAGTATGAAAAGTCTCTTCGAGAGGGGGTGGTAGACGATAAAGGTTGTGTGACTATTGCCATAGAGAGTATTGCGATTGCATTAAAAAATCTATTAAAACGTTCATTGCCAGAAATTTCTGGAGAGAGAAAGCTTATATTCAAACGATTAAAACAGTTGCGTTTAATTCAGTTCTCTAACGAGGCCGACCTGGACTCTTCCGAAAGTTGGATCAGTATTCAACCCAGTATTACTGCTTTTGTCAGTGATGATGTATTGGCTCAATTATACCCTGAACTGGAATCTTCATTGCTAACGCCAGCAGTAGAGGAAAAGGAAAATACTAATGTATTGTAAAAAAGGTATTTATGTTAACTGGGGCAATATTCCCAACCTGGAATTTGATTTCGGCCCCATTAATTTATTTTCTGGCGCTAATGGTTCAGGAAAAACAACGGCGGCAGATGGTTTGCAATCTTTAATGACTGCGGCACACGAGAATCTGTTTACCTATAACCCCGGCCAAGATGAAACCACACAAAAGGGGCGTGGAGGAAAAAACGTACGTACCTTGGCGTCTTACGTACTCGGTTGTGACGATGGCAGTTATTCTCGATTAAAACCTACTGATGGGTATGTGGCAGGTGTTTTCCACCCAACACAAGGGGAGACTGGCTCACCGTTTACGGCGGTTATGTGTGTGCGTGCGCGGATGGATAATGCAGGAAAGCAAAGGCAAGCTCGACAGGACGATACTCTGTTTTTAATTATTCCAGAAGAAATACTCAGCCTATCGGATTTTATTGGTGAGGACAAAGGTGGAAAATACGTTATCTCTATTACCGAGATAGCACACCGTATGAAGATGAAATTCGGGCAGTCTGCGGTTGAAGCCTACGACAAGAAAGGCCCTTATCTTCGTCGGCTATATGGTGCGTTACGCGGTTTAAAAACGGCGGTCCCCGATAGGGAGGCTAAACATGCAGCGCGAACCTTCTCCAACTTTATGGCCTATAAGCCGGTAAAAAGCATTACGGAGTTTGTCGCTAAAGAAGTATTGGACCCTAAAGACTTAAGTGAAGATGTTCGACAGGTCTCGGAGTTAATGAAGACCATTCACAGTATGGATGAAGAAACCCGCCACCTGAAGGAGTCCATCACCAATTTGGAGGAGGCGCAGGAATATTCGCAAAATTATTTAAACGATTGGACCGAGCATTGTATTGGCCAATACTGCGAAACTACTCGCCAACTGTTCAAGAAACAAAAAGAGTATTTAAAAAATAAAAATGAGCAGAAAAAGAATGTTCAAAACATTAAAGAAACGGAAGCGTTACTGGAACACAATAGCGAGAAAAAAAATAGCCTGCACGAACAAATTATTGATATACAAGCTCAACGCTTAGGTATTCAAGCATTAAAAGATAAGGATCAACTCGAAAAAGATATTGATTGTTACGAGAGGGAACTTGTCGAACTGGTTCCTCCATTATTGGAGCAGGATCACCAGTTTTCGAAAAATCATACAGCGGCTTCGCAGTTACAGAAAAAACTAGCGGAATATTCTATTGCGGTAGAGGTTCCCAGTCTGGATAAAAAAGACTTTCAACAACATATCAAAGCTCTGATAAATGCACCAGAGGATAGCGGGCTTGATACTCAACAATTATTGACGAAAGATTGGGTGGGCATTGCTTCTCTAGAGGATAAGCTACAACGGGTTAAACAACTCGAAAACCATCATGCAAATTTGGCCTCTTGCCTAGAGGAAGACGCACAGGCGCAGGGTTATTCAAGTATACCCAACCAAATTTATGCTGTCCGCCAAAAGAAAGAAGAGCAATGTGTTAAAGTCAAACAACAGATAAAGTCCAAAGAGCAGGAAATTCAGCAGTTAAACAATAAAAAAATAAATTATCCTCAACAGGTAGAATTAGCTTTACGGGAAATTCGTTCCCAGTGCCCGGAGGCAAAACCCTGTGTTCTTTGCGACTTTATTGAAGTGATGGAACCTAAATGGCAAATGGCGATTGAAGGCTATATCGGCGGAGCAAGGTTTTCCATTATTGTTGAACAAGAGTACGAGGCTGAGGCGATTAAAATAGTCCGCAGTCTGCCGGGGCAAAGAAGCAGTGCGCGTATTATTCAGGGAGCGAAGGCGCAACGGGATGCGTCAAAACTTATGCCAGGCACCCATAGTTTACCCAGCCATTCTATTTTTCATGCGATGGAGTTTAGCCACAAAATAGCGGAACACTATATTAAGGCTTCCTACGGTAGTGTTGTGCAGGTGGAGAATGAAGAAGCGCTGCGGAAAACCGCTCGGGGAATTACGTCTAACGGGATGGGGTCCGGCAACTACAGTATGTTTCGCTGTGATATAGATGACAGCCAGCTAGTATTTGGTCAAGGTGCTAGGGAGCGGGCACTGCAAGCGAAAATCAAACAGTTGGGTGAACTCACAAGTACTTCTCAGCAATGTGAAGAGGCATTTCATCATACCGCTCGTATTTATGAGCTTATTATTCAAATTCGGCCTATTGAATGTAGCAAGCTCATTAATTCCATTCTTGCGGTATACCAAAAACGTGAGCACGCCGAAAAAGCACTGGATAATTTAGATTTAAGTGACCATAAGGCTTTGGAAGAAAAACTTCACAATTTATTTACTGAACATAAGCAGGCCGAAGAATACGGCAATCAGCTTCAGCAGTCACGGGGGGCGTTACAGGAAGCGGGAAGCCAAATAGAAAAAACCATTGTTAAGTTTGCCAAAGAGCAGGAAGCCTTGCAGGAGATACAGGGAGAGAGGGAAGCCAATGTATATAAAATCAGCCAGTATTATGCATCTTTCGATTGTGAGGGCGCGCTGAAACAGGCGGACGAAAAAACTGAAAAAAACTACGCGGATTTCGATTTCGAACAAGATAATTTAGATACGCTGTCGAGGATGAACGAAAACGAACGCCAGTTATATAAAACAGTATTGCATCATAATCAAATGAGTAATACTTATAATAATATTGTGTATTTCACCGGGAATGATAAACGTAACGGCGAAGCATTTTTTGGCCATATTGTGAAATTATCAGAACAGATAAACAGTATATACAATACGCTTAAAAATAATGTGCTTGTAGATAAACACGAAAAACTGAGTACGTTAAAAGAAAGCTTTAATACGGCATTTGTGACTAATTTATGCCACTCAATTTATCAATCCATTCATCATGGAAAACGTATTCTCGAAGATTTGAACAAGGAGTTGGAGCATCATCGCTTTGGTGCTGACCAGGAACGTTTTTATTTTGATTTTGAGTGGGAACCGGAATTTAAAGAGTATTGGTCTTTCTTTAAAGAAATTATAGATATTCCAAATTTGGGCGATGGCAGTACGCTGTTTGATACACAGCTTAGTGAAAAGTCCTGCGGTGTGCGGGATAAGCTTATGGCTATGTTACTTGATAAAGACGAACAGGTTGCATGGCGTGAGCTAAAACGTATTAGTGATTATCGCAATTACCGTCGATACGAAATTTATAAGGAACCCTTACACAAAAGCCCTATCGCCCTGAGTACCTATGGTACAGGTTCGGGCGGACAACTGGAAACACCGGCTTATATTATTCGTTCGGCGGCTGTGACGTCTGCCTTCCGCTTTAACGAGGGTAACTCTCATTGCCGAATGGTCTTAGTGGATGAAGCCTTTTCTAAAATGGACGAGACCCGCTCCCGTGAGGTGATTGATTATTTAACGAAAACTCTGGGCTTACAGTTGATTTTTATTATGCCCACGAGTAAATCTGGCCCTTTTATGGATTTAATTAGCCACCAGACATTATTTAGTAAGTGCCCAACAGCCAAACCCATTGGCGAATTAAATTCCCGCGTATTGGTGGATAGAAAGGTTTGCAACCAAGAACATATTGAAAAACTCTGGGCAAACCACAGAAAGGTTATTCGCCAACAAGCGTTGTTGGATTTTATGGAAGGCGTATAAACTTTGGGAGCGACGAATGAATATTGTTTCACAAGAAATACCTGAAAAACCCAAAGAGCTGGATGATAACCTAGCCATTCGAAAACTTCTTACACATTTTATATCTCAGTTAATGAGAGGGGTAAAAAAACCTCAACTTAGAATTAGCCCTAGTAAAGTACCGGAACTCTATCAGGGAAACCAAGAAGACATCGCCTTTATCTGGTATGTTTTAAAACACTTATCAACCGAATATCAACTCTTTGAGATCAATTACAAGAACCCAGAAGAATTTGACCGCGCCAAACTCAAATTTAATATTGAAAAGGAACAGACAGTTCGGCACTGGTTAAATTTATTTTCTTCCGATACGGAGCTTGTACAGTGGAATAAAGCACTTACGGATGTTTTTCAGTCGCAAAACATAAATTGTTCGCCGCTATTTAACAACCCAATCTTGATAAAAGGTAAAACACACCGCGAGGTTATATCCGGGTTTGCTAAGATGGAGGCCATTCTAGAAGAGCCAATAACTGTTCGTACTTTATCGGCAATGTGTTTTTGGGGGCTTTCCAAGTTTCTGGATTCGCAACCACGACAACAATTAGTCAAAAAACTTTATCCCCATCTCGCCCATAATCTTGAAGATAGAGCTTTGCTTATTAACGCTTATATCCCCGAAGGTTTTGAAGAGGTTGTTTTTATTGAAAATCAGGATACGTTTCTTTTATTCTCCCGGGATGCAGGGCAGTATGTGCCACTTCAAAAAATTGCTTTTGTTTACAGTTCTGGCTTTCTAGGTTCGGCAGTGCGAAGCCGAGTGCAGGGAAGTTGTATTCACAGTTACCTGAATACCATGACAAGCGAGGCTAAATCTCAATTTAATCACTGGTGGTTTAATATGGGTGACAAACCAATGAAAACCTATTTCTGGGGCGATCTGGATTTCTCAGGAATGAATATTCTTACTGCTCTCCGGCAGGTATTCCCATTAACAACCGCCTGGGAACCTGGGTATAGCCTCATGGTGGAACATTTTATGCAGGGTGTGCATCACTCGCCCGAGATGGCAGAGAAACAAAATCAACAAGACCAGGGAGATACAGGCTGCGATTATGCGGATACGCAGCTTTTACCATTGTTGAGAAAAACCGATTCATTCCTCGATCAGGAAATAATAAGCGTCAAAATGACGGCTTATGTGGCAGGTAATAAGCTTGATAGGTAAAAGGATATTTGAAGTATCGACTTCCATTTCACGTAAACTACCCCATAATAGAGTAACCTAAACTGTCATTTAACTTTTGCCAAACAAAGATGCTTAAAAAACGGTTGTCCTATTTCTTGTTATTACTTGTCACACTGCAATCCATTGCTTCGATTGCGGATGCGCACCAATACCATGAGGAATCGTCTCAACATCAAGAGTTAAATATCCACAATGATCACGTACAGACTTTTCCCTCCGAGGAAGATAAAGACAATCTAGATGACTGCCAGCACTGTTGCCATTGCCACAGCCACTGTTCTGGCGCGCTTGCAGGCCAAGCGAGTATTCATATACCTCCGACCAAAAAGGTCGTATCACACTATCAAAACCAACGAATTATTCGCCCCTTAGGCTCACCTTTTCGCCCTCCCAAAGCATAACTCACTCCGCACCAAAACAAATCACATGTTTGTTGGCAACCCAATTGCCGGGTAGCCCTATTTTACGGAACTGTTATGAAGACTCTATTGATTATTGCGTTAATCCTAACGCCCTTTAACTTAACTTATTCTTTGGAAAGCGATCACTCTTCGCATGAAGACCATAACGATCACGACGATCACGACGATCACGACGATCACGACGATCACGACGATCACGACGATCACGACGATCACGACGATCACGACGATCAGGGGCCAGTATCGACCACAATATCGGAATCCGCTGCAACAAATGCAGCGATAAAAACGATTATTGCCGGAGGGCAAACACTGGGGAAAACCTTTAAGGTCTATGGCAAGGTCACTATCCCTCCCAACCAATTAAGCCATATTCGCGCTCGCTTTCCAGGCATGGTTACTCAGGTAAATGTCAATATTGGTGACACTGTAGAAAAAGGCTCACTGTTAGCAAAGGTGGAGTCCAATGTGAGTTTGCACAACTATTCCATTATTTCACCTATTTCGGGAAGAGTATTACAACGACATGCCAACGCGGGTGAATCCACACGAGAACAAGAACTTTTTTCAATTGCCAATTTGGACTATCTCTGGGGTGAATTAAAAATATTCCCCACTCAAAACCAAGGTATTTCGGTGGACGATGTGGTGCATATCCGCTCGGGCAACCAATACCAAGAAACCAATATTATTCACCTCACGCCGTCATCGAATAATGCCCCCTATTTTATTGCACGAGTAACGTTAAATAATTCTCAAGGGAATTGGATCTCCGGGCAGGCAATAGAAGGCGAAATACTCGTTCACAGCACTCAAGTGAGTCTCGCTGTTAAGAATAGTGCCATTCAATTACTGAACGACCATAACGTTGTTTTTGTTAAAAATGATAATACTTATACAGCGCAGCCAATTACCACAGGCATTTCCGATAAAAATTGGACCGAAATTCATTCTGGTATAGAGCCCGGTGAAGAGTATGTTTTCAATAATAGTTTTCTCGTTAAAGCGGATATAGAAAAATCTTCAGCATCCCACGACCACGCGCACTAGGAGAGCGAATATGATTGATTCGCTTATACGACTCTCTATAGAGCGCCGCTATCTTTTTCTCACTTTTATTTTTGTTATTGTAGGTGCAGGGTTATGGAGTGCTCAAAAACTACCTATTGACGCTGTACCGGACATAACCAATATTCAAGTACAAATTAATACCGAGGCGCCTGGGTATTCACCTTTAGAATCCGAGCAGCGTATCACCTTCCCAATAGAAAATAATTTGGCGGGGCTTCCCAAGCTCGCTTATACCCGCTCACTCTCTCGCTATGGCCTTTCACAAATTACGGTTGTCTTCGAAGAAGGCACGGATATTTATTTTGCACGCAATCTTATCCAGGAGCGTTTGTCTGTTATAAAAAATGACCTACCCACTGGTATTGAGCCTGTTATGGGGCCGATCTCCACGGGGTTAGGAGAAGTCTTTACCTACACGGTAAAGGCCCAGCCAGAAGTCAGCTCGCACTATAACGCTATGGCTCTACGAGAGATTCAGGACTGGATAATAAAGCCTCAGTTAGCAAGAGTTCCCGGCGTTGTCGAAATTAATACTATCGGTGGTTTTAACAAGCAATACCATATTACACCCAACCCCCTTAAATTAATTGAGTTTTCTTTATCACCAAAGGATATAGTAAGAGCAATAGAAAAAAATAATCGCAATCAAAGTGCTGGCTATATCGAAACCCAAGGACAACAATTATTGATCCGCTCCACCGGCCAGCTTTTATCGGCAACCGAAATCGAAAATATTACCATCCAAAACAAATTTAATACCCCTATCCAAATAAAAGACGTGGCTGAAATCGGTATAGGAAAAGAACTCCGCACAGGCGCTGCCACACAGAACGGTGAAGAAACCGTAATGGGTACAGCAATGATGCTAATGGGCTCCAACTCCAGAACCGTTGCAAGGGAAGTGGCTCAAAAACTCAAGGAAATACAACCTCTCCTACCCAAAGGCGTAGTGGTTGAAGCTGTGTATGACCGAACGTCTCTAGTGGATAAAACCCTATCCACTGTACAAAAAAACCTTATCGAAGGCGCGTTATTGGTTGTCGTTCTGCTGCTCCTTATGCTGGGAAATTTGCGTGCAGCGCTGATAACCGCAGCGATTATTCCTCTATCAATGCTAGCAACTATTTTTGGAATGGTGCAAACGGGTGTGTCTGCAAACCTAATGAGTTTAGGCGCACTGGATTTTGGTTTAATCGTAGACGGAACTGTGATTATCGTAGAAAACTGCGTAAGACGTTTATCTCAAGCCACGGGGATGCAAGTTAAACCTCCTTTGCAGCAAAGACTGTCCGTTGTCTTCAGTGCAACAAAAGAGGTCATTACTCCAAGCCTGTTTGGTGTTGCCATTATTACAGTTGTTTATATCCCTATTTTCAGTCTCACCGGCGTTGAGGGAAAAATGTTTCACCCAATGGCTGCTACCGTCGTTATGGCCCTTTTAGCCGCAATGCTATTTTCCTTAACCATTGTGCCCGCAGCGGTTGCTGTTTTTTTAAGCGGAAAGGTAAGCGAAAAAGAAAATAGCATTATTCTCTACACAAAAAAACTATACCGTCCGCTGCTTATTCTCGCACTTAAATTCCGCCTAACGGTTATTTCTGCCGCTGTTTTTTTGGTTGCAATAAGTGTAGGAATAGCCGTCACTATGGGCACGGAGTTTATTCCACAATTGGATGAGGGAGATATTGCGCTACACGCAATGCGTATACCCGGAACAGGATTAGAACAATCTGTAGAGATGCAAAAGCAATTGGAAAAGCGCATTGCAGAATTCCCCGAAGTAAACAATGTCTTTTCTAAAATTGGTACGCCCGAAGTGGCAACAGACCCAATGCCTCCCAACGTAGCAGATACCTTTGTTATTTTAAAACCGAGAACACAGTGGCCAGACCCGAAGAAATTAAAATCAGAATTTTTATCGGATTTACAAACGGCATTAAAAGACATTCCCGGAAATAATTACGAGTATACCCAACCCATTCAGATGCGTTTTAACGAATTAATTTCCGGTGTTAGAGCTGACGTGGGTATAAAAATATTTGGCGATGACTTAAAACAGTTAGCCCTTACCGCTAATCAAGTACTCACCACCATTAAAAATGTACCAGGGGCAGCCGATGCAAGAGTTGAACAGGTAACCGATTTACCTACTTTACTCATCATACCAAATAGAACAAAACTAGCCCAATACCAACTGAACCAATCTTATGTGCAAGAACAAATATCCACTCTTATGGCAGGTGAAGAGGCGGGTATTATTTACGAGGGCGACAGGCAATTTGAAATTGTAATTCGGCTGCCAGAAAATATCCGAAATAACTACAAAGAACTTTCCGAGTTGCCCATTATTTTACCCAATGGCGAATATATTCCGCTTTCGGAAATTGCCCAAGTAAAGCTTGAACCTACACCCAACCAAATAAGCCGCGAAAATAGCAAGCGTCGAGTTATTGTCAGCGTCAATGTCAGAGGGCGAGATTTGGGAGGTTTTGTCGCAGAAGCTAAAAAACAGATTTCCAGTAACGTCATGCTACCCGCCGGTTACTGGTTGGAATACGGTGGTACGTTTGAACAACTTGAGTCCGCAAGCCAACGCCTTGCGATTGTTACGCCCATCACTCTTATATTGATATTTGGCATTCTTATAATGGCATTTTCTTCCTTTAAGGATGCCTTAATTATATTTAGTGGCGTTCCCTTAGCCTTAACGGGCGGAGTTTTTATGTTATGGGTGCGAGACATGCCTCTTTCCATCTCGGCTGGGGTTGGGTTTATTGCCTTATCAGGTATAGCTGTACTGAACGGGATTGTCTTAATTTCTTTTATCAATAACTTACGTAAGCAGCACAGGGAAAAAGATAACTTGGAGATTATTCTGGAGGGAGCTGAAATTCGATTAAGGCCCATTTTAATGACGGCTCTAGTAGCAAGCTTCGGCTTTATTCCAATGGCGCTCAATACGGGTATTGGCGCAGAGGTGCAGCGCCCTCTCGCCACAGTGGTTATTGGCGGCATTTCTTCCTCGACACTGTTAACTCTGTTTGTACTTCCTGCGTTATATAGTCTAGTACATAGCTCAAAATCACGTCACGACTAAAGTCCATGCTACATACACTTATACAGGGTAAAAAGTAAAAATAGGCGGCTAAAGGTGGGCCCTAATCAACTCAACCTGCACCGCTTCCAGCATTACTGCACCCTATTAGGACTTTTAGAATTAAGGCTTTAAGAATTAGAGCTTTGAGAGCTGGAATGCTTGAAACTAAAACCTCTTAGATGCAAAATCCTGTGTTTTACTCACCTCTGCCTTTATTCCCCCAACCACTTCAATCCATATATATATATCGAATTATTGCCAAAATAAGCCTATCTTCTAAGACAAATCACGGTAATCTAATAAAAATGACTAAAACATGTTTTGCATACTGTATTGATTTCCCTCAAAATTCGCACTTTGGATTGAGATAAGTTCAATCGGGACTCATGATCAATGTAAACTGAGCCAAAACTCCGCTTCCAAATTTGGGCTTCTATTCCCTAATCCGTTGTGTGCAATATTGATCACAATAATTGGCAGCTAAACTCGTCGCGTCAATTTCCATAAGGTTTGTTAAAAACAGTGTCACATATTCGTCTCCTTAAGCACTATGTAAATCTTCCATTCCTATTTCTTGGTTTGGCCGAGTGTTCACTGTTCTTTGTACTCGCTCAAAACCTAGCCGTGACAACTGGTGACCCAAGTTTCGATCTACTACCCCAGGTCCCCTATGCCACTAGCACCCGGGCAAGTATTTTTGCCATTTGTATGGCCTGCTGTACCTTGGCAATGGGGTCATACGGAGCACTTAAGCACGAAGGTTTCGTCAATTCTGTATTAAGGGCGATAGTGGGCTACTGCTTACTCTGTATCACAGGAATGCACATTCTGTATTTCCTTCTTCCTAAAATACACCTCGGTGACTCAGTGCTATTTTGGGCTGTTATGTACTCCATTATCAGCGTACTCATAATTAGAACCATTTTTAAATCCATTGTTGACCTGGACCGATTCAACCGCCGGGTGGTGGTATATGGCAACGGTAAACTGGCTAAACGAATTGTCGATCAAGCCAACAAACAGGGCGAGTCGCTCGCTCTTACGGTTGTCGGCTGCGTAACTAGCCAAGTTAACTCCAAACCGGCTGAGGGCCTCACTGAACTCACCGTAGACGAACCCGAAAACTGGGTCGCTTTTTGCCACCAAAGCCGCATAACAGAAATTATTATTGCTCCAGATGAACGACGTCGAAGCATGGGTGGCAAGCTACCTATTGAGGCTTTCCTCGACTGTAAAATGGACGGTATAGACGTCATTGATGCACCCACTTTCTACGAACGCGAACTCTCAATGATTGAGATTGAACTGGCACAACCCGGCTGGATGCTGTTTTCTGACGGTTTTCAATACTCCCACATAAGAGACTGGTCAAAACGGTTATTCGATATTGCCATCAGCTTGTTACTTGTCGCTATCGCCTCCCCTTTTATGGTAATGGCTGGTTTAGCCGTCGTTTTAGAAACCGGCAGACCTATGTTCTATAAGCAGGTGCGAGTAGGTCTAAACGGTAAAGAATTCACCATCTATAAGCTCCGCTCTATGACTCAAGATGCCGAAAAAGATGGCAAGGCAGTTTGGGCAGAGAAAAATGACACGCGAGTCACCATAGTAGGGGCTTTTATACGCAATACTAGGCTGGACGAATTACCCCAACTTCTTAATATACTTCGCGGCGATATGAGTTTCGTCGGCCCCCGCCCAGAGCGCCCTCAATTTGTTGAAGAACTAAAAGACAAGATTCCATATTATGATGTACGCCACCGAGTTAAGCCTGGGCTTATGGGCTGGGCTCAGTTAAAGTATCCGTACGGTGCATCAGTAGAAGATACTGAGAATAAACTGCGATATGACCTGTATTACACAAAGAATCATAGTTTCTTTATGGATCTACTCATACTTATCCAGACCGTTGAAGTGGTCCTACTTGGAAAAGGTGTACACTAACGCGAGGTGTACGAAAACAAAAGATGCGCGAGCAAATAACGGAACAATAGAGCTTTTGGGGAGCAACTAAAATGAAAAAACTAATAGCAAACACAGCAATTCTAATTTCGATGTTGGTACTTCTAATACTAACTGGCTGTGGCGGGAACCTAAACGTAGCAAAGGGTACGCCACCTCAAGAAAGCATCGGCATTATTGACGAATACAAAATTGGTATTGCAGACCGGATGCAAATCAGCGTATGGAAAAACCCTGAGCTTTCAGTAAACGCCGTTGTTCGTCCAGACGGAAAAATTTCTATGCCTTTAGTGGGTGACTTAGCCGCTGCGGGCTATTCGGCACAAACTCTAGGCGACAATATTACTGCCGAGCTGAAGAAGCTAATCCGCAACCCTCAGGTAACGGTGATTATTACCAACCCAACCAGTGCCGATTACCTTCACCGAATTCGTATTACTGGTGCCGTTGCCCACCCCCAATCCATTGGTTATCGCAAAGGTGTAACAGTGCTTGATGTAGTATTAGACGCCGGTGGTCTTACTCCTTTTGCCTCGGCAAACAGCGGCAAGCTTTTCCGTCAAACTAAAGACGGCATTAAGGTTTATCCTATCAAGGTGAAAAATATTCTTGAGAAGGGCGACCTGAGAACCAACTACAACTTATACCCACAAGACATTATCACAATTCCAGAGAGAGCTTTTTAATTCATGGAACTGTCAGAACTACTTAATTATTTAAAAATCCTGTGGCGCGAATTACTGCGCCTCAGGTTCTCAGCAGTCATTGGCTACATAACGATCACATCGCTCGTCGCCCTTATTGGCTACACCTGGCCGGTAAAATTTGAAAGTTCCACAACGATTTACGCAGATCACCAAAATATTATTCGACCACTATTGGATGACACCACAAAGGTCTCTCGCGTTCCAGATCAGACTCGTATTGTGCGGGAAATGATTTACTCTCCTCGTTTGCTCCAAAAAGCCATTAAGGCAACCTGGCCAGAAACGAAAAGCATCCCACCCGAAGATCTAGAGCGTATAGTTAATCGTATTCGCTCAAATACGCTGGTTCAAGGTTTAGGCCAAAGCTACATAAAAATCACCTATTCAGATTCAACAGCTCATAGAACCTATCAATTCCTGAGTAAACTGACGGAATTATTTATAAGCGACTCCTCTTCTACTCAACAACAAAAAAGCCAAGAGGCATTTACGTTTATTGATGCTCAAGTATCTCAATATAAGCAACAACTTTTGGAAGCGGAAAGTAGATTAAAAGAATTTAATACAAACAATTTTGATGGCCGCGACCAAGATGTAGACAAACGAATTTCTGAGCTTCGCCAGGAAATCGAGACGCTTAAGTTAAATATTGATGAAGACCGATCTAAAATTGAAATACTCAAACGCCAACTCACACAAGAATCAGAATTTTCAGCAAAAGCGCGTAAAGCAGACCTCTACCAGGAACTTATTAGCGACCTTCAATCCGAATTAGACCTAAGACTGTTAACGCTCAAAGAAGATCATCCAGACATAGTGGACCTTAGGCTCAAATTGCAAGATATGACGGACGCTCTAATAGCCGCAGAGACCGCTAGAGAAAAGAAAGAAGCCTATACTCCAAGAGTGAACGAACGAACTATCAACCCATTTTTTGCTGAACAAAAAATTAAGTTAGCAGATTCAGAGGTTAACTTACAGACCAAACAACGCAGACTAAAAGCAACGAAAAAACTACTTGCCCAAGAGTTTGAGCGCAGAAAAAGAATCGCCGAACGCCAAGCTGAACTTGCCGAATTGACTCGTGATACCGATGTCACCCGAGACATCTACGAAGATATGCTTGCCAGTAAGGAAAAAGCTCGCCTGTCCATGACACTGAGTGCCGAAGGCCAGGGCATCACTTTCCGAATTCAAGAACCCTCCGAATACCCATTAACGCCATCTGGGCTTAGGTTTATCTACTTCTATATTGCCGCCCCCATTCTAGGATTCACCTTCGTAATTGGCGCTTTGTTTGTATACATTATGGTAGACCCGCGAATTCGCATGTCGAATTTGTTCGACGGTATGGGAGGTGTTTCTGTTCTCGCTGAAGTGCCCCATTTACACCGCCCAATTACACACTGGTGGCAAAATCGAGATATTTTATTATTGTTCTTGCTCATAGGTGGGTTCGCTGCATTTTATATTGGCATTGCCATTTCAAAATTATCGAATGGCTAACTGGAAACTTGACTTACACTCGAATTAGATGTGGCCTAATGTAGGCTCAGAAAATTGGGAATAAAGTATTAACTGAGCCTTATCTTTAACCTATGACGAATCTCTCTCCACACTTAAAATACTATAAAAATAAAGCCATTACTGCTGCGCCTGTCATTGCTTTATTTATATTTTTTCCTATACTAACGTATTTTTTTCACCCCGAAGAAGCTAAGGCGTTACACTACCACTGGTTGACAGCGGGTAATATTTCTCAGGGCTACTTATTAATGGCCGCTGCGGCCTTCCTCGCCGTAATGAACTTGCAACGTTCAGACTTTGCAAAATCAAATTTTTTGTTTGCCGGTTTATTTATCGTTGCATTAGCCACGTTCACCATTGGCAAACTAGCTTACATTAAGCTTTTATCCCTACCCTCTATTGTATTACTTTGGTTTTTTCTTTGTGGCGCCTTGTTTGGCTTACAGGTTGCAAAAAAACTGAGACTCGCAACATTTATTATGCTGATGGCTATGCCCGCTTGGTTTATTATTCAGCCACTCTTGCAATCACTAACCGTGTTTTTTGTCTCCAACATTGTTTCCTGGCTGGACCTCACAACCTACATATATAAAAACTATATTGAGGTCCCCTCTGGTACGATCCATGTGGCTGGCGGCTGCTCAGGTATAAAATACTTTACCAGCGCTATTTCAATTGCCTTAATTGCTTCTGCTATTAATCACCGAAATTTTCGCTCAACAATGATTAGCGTCATTATCGCGGCAACTTTATCATTATTCGCTAACTGGATTCGCGTATTAATTTTAGTTTTGTACGGCTATTACGAAGGGATAGATCACCCGCTAATGGCTGATCATGACGGAATGGGCTGGGTTATTTTTGCCATTGTGCTGGCCCCTTGGTTGTACTTCGATCAAATGATCCCAACCCATCAACACTTCAAACAAAACGAAGTTTTAGCCCCTTTTGTTTTCTCAAAAAGGGCAATACTTGCTGCAATTTTTCTCCCTCTGGTCACTTTATATAGTTTAATCGGCTTTATTTATAGTTCAGATGTAACAAAACCAAAAGAAGTCAAGGAAGCCGAACTGCAAAGCATTTTTCCCGGTTGGGCCAGGATTAACCCAAACACGGAGTCCATGTTTGTCGTTAAAAGCCATGATCACGCACAAATTATTACTAATCTAAACTCATGCGATTCCAGAAAAATTGGTGTTTTTACGTTTTATACGCAATCACAAAATAAAGAAATGGTGAGCAGCGTTAATTCTATTTGGAACCGAGATGCCTGGGAAATACATTTAGATGAATCTTTCCTTGCCTCGGAGAATACACATACAATAAAACATGTAAAACTCCATAACGCCTCTCGACCCAATACACATTTATATTATTGGTATCAAATAGGCCCTCATTTCGCTAGCACTATATGGACTGGAAAGTTTTTGCAGCTCATTAATCGCATTGCAGAAAATGATACGTCACGCATTTTTATTATATCCTCAGCAGGTCCCGAAAAATGCCAAGTCACTGCGGATGAATTAGCAAGCTATACTGCCAAGCTCAACAAACTATATACCAATAATGATTAGTCACTCAGCAGACTAAATAATCAAGTGTTAACAAGGTTCTAAATAAAGAGCCATATACTGTTCATTCGTTTTATCTAACGAATAATTTTCTCTTATATGATGTTTTGCATTTTCCCCATGCTCAACAATTTTCGCAGGGTCATCAATATATGCCTTCAAGTATTCTTCTAATCGAGTTAGGTCGCCGTAGTCATACAGCTCACCTGTATTACCAGGTAAAACTAATTTCGCGCTGTCACCTACATCTGTAGATATTACCGGAGCGCCATTAGCCATAGCTTCCATAATGGCAAGAGATAAACCTTCCGTTTCCGAGCACATCACCAATACATCCATTCTCTCTATCATTAAAGATCGATCCATCACCATACCGTGAAAAGTGACATACTCAAATAAATTGTTCTCTTTGACAAATTTTTCGAGCTTTTCCCTTTCAGGCCCATCACCAAACAGGTGAACCTCTATATTGGTGACACTTTTTTCAATGAGTTTCTGCACAGCTTGTAATAAATGAATCTGCGCCTTAAGCTCAACCATTCTCCCGACCATAGCGAAACGCACATTAGCGCTTTCCTTTGCTTTGTAGTCGTCCTCTTTAATTGTCACACCATTTTGAATCCAATGGAGCTTTTTAGAATCCTCACCCTGGATTCTTTTGTACATTTCTAGCCCTTCAACTGAAACAAAAGTGATTGCATGGACAAAAGGTCGTGCTATAAAATGAATTAGACGCCAGCTAAAGCTGTCAAATCGTCTACAACCATGTCTTGTATAGATAAACCGAACTCCCATTATCGAAAGTGCAGGTATAAATAAAGTCAAACGTCTTACAATAGCAGGGCTGTGTATATGAAAAACAATAGGGCCTTCGGTATTTTTTTTGTAGGCCCTTAACTGAGAAAAAAGGGCGCCAAGGCTTGGCGAAGCGGTGGCCACTCCCACGCCCGCAACTTGTGCGGCTTCCACAAGAGGCTCCTCAAGATGACCAAAACTGAGGATTTTAGCGTCACACCCCAAGCTTTGCTGCCTAACAGAAAGGTCGATGGCGAAACGCTCAGCACCACCCACTTCAAGACTCGATACCATGTGTACGACAGATACAGATGCCATAATGAAAATATCCTCGCAAGATAACGTAAACAATATGAAACTTTATCAAAGCGTCGTACTGGCCTGTTCTGATAATAAGGCAGTAGGTCTATAATCAAACCCCTAACACTTCGTACAGCTAGTATACCAAACTGAGGTAGGCATGAACGATTACAGCGCCAAAGAGTTAACTATACTAATTACGCCGAGAGATAGATATTCCGGAGCGCTCGCTAATATAAAGCGGCTATATCAATATACAAATGAATCTGTCTTTGATTTCATTGTAGTTGATCTCGGTTATCCGAAAAGACAGATACAAGAAATTGACCTATATTTATCCACCAAGTCCAATGCCAAGATCATTAATATAGGAAAAGTTATTCCAACTGAAGCATTGCGTAATATTCGGGGGCAGATTACAACACCCTTTACTATCCTTATAGACAATGATTCACACGTCACTGAGGGCTGGCTAGAACCCTTACTAGAAGCGGCTAAGGAAAACGATGCAGCAATAGTATCGCCTGTTACCCTGGAAACAGCCGGTGTAGATAAAGGCCGTGCTTTGCGCAACCACCTATTTACCACAGAAATACGTGTCGTTAACGTGGAAGATACCCCATACTTGATAGAGCATAAATCTTTTCGTCGGGCGAACCCAGATGATTTACCCGAAGAGATTACCGCCACAGAAGCCTTTGAGCTGCACTGTGTTCTTTTCAATACCGAAGATCTACAAAGTATAGAGATCCCCCAAATGACGATTAGGGAGCATTTAGATATTGGAATGCAGCTTATAAACAAAGGCCGCCCCGTTATCACGCAACCTAAATCCATTATTATTTTCGACAATCTGGGCACAAGAGCTTCGCTATCAGATTTGGAGTTTTTTAATAGGCGCTGGAATACAAAAGTGACCAAAGAATCCAGCGACCTCTTTAAGAAACGTTGGGGATACTCATTTTATTCCGAGCCCGCCATATATCATTGGGCTTTGCGCCGCAAGATATTTCTTGTACTAAGATGGATGTATCTACCCACATCGATTGCCAACAAAATTGATCAAATAGTCGGGGCTATGAGACGAAGACTGTTCCCGATATGGGACCCAATCCCTAACGTCGAAGCAAAGTCAGAGTCTCTTTTTAAACAACTTGGCAATAAATTTCCTGTTCAGTTAAGTAAAACAGAATTTATCTAAAATTGGCTGATATAGAAATGAATATACTGATTGTCGCACAGGCATTTAACCGGGGAGGAAGAACCAAGCGTATCTATGACTTGGTTCAAGGCTTATTATCGAAAGGCCATAAGGTTCACATACTCACGTTTGCCGAGGCCCCTGATTGGACAAAAGTAAAATTTCCGTTACTTAAGGATATGATGGTTATCAATCGTTCCAATGGGCTACTTAATACCCGGAAGGCTATTCAACAAATATTAGATCAGAAAAATATTGATTTAATTCATGCCCACTGTGAAGCATCGTTTTTCCACTGTGGCATTGCTCGTATCGGAACCGGCATCCCTCTCGTCGGCACTTATCACCGCTCCAATCTACATTACTTTAGACCTTCACTAAAGCTTCAACTTATTGCTAAGCTACTATCACACTGTGTGGCCATTTCCATGGATCGAAAAAAGTTAATGGAAGTAAACCTCCACATTAACAATAAAAAAATCAGTTTGATCCACGGCGGAGTAGAGATGGAAGTCTTGGCCAAACAGTCTAATCAACAGGAAGCCCGTGACAAACTTGGTCTCGATCAATCAGCGCCGATACTGGTATCCATGGGCCATTTAGGCGAAATTAAAGGCCATGATTACACCATTCAAGCAGTAAGTCAGTTGGTCGCTGACCATCCGAACCTTCATCTTTACATTGGAGGTGATGGGGTCGATCAGGACAAACTACGACTTGATAACTTAATTGAATCATTACGCCTGCAAAACCATGTCACCTTACTTGGCGAAGTGAAAAAACCTTTTGATTGGATGGCTGCCGCAACGGCATTTGTTCAACCCTCTATTGAAGAAGGCTTTGGCTTAGTTTTTGTCGAAGCCGGAGCCTGTAAAACACCAACCATTGCCACTCAAGTCGGTGGCATCAAAGACATTATCGTTCAAGAGGAAACCGGGATACTCGTTCCCCCCGAAAATGTCAAAGCTCTCACAAACGCACTGCAACGAGTCGTTACGGACAAAGAGCTGGCTACTAATATGGGTAATCAAGCCTACAGCCGAATTGCTAAACATTTTACCATTAACCAAATGGTTGAAAAATACGATCGAGTATTCAACCAATTGGTTCCAGCCTAAAGGTACTCGTGTACAATCGCGTACTGCGGTAATGGTTTTTCAAACATATTACCCTGCCATAATTTGTTAAAAAGTACTCTGGACCTTTTGCTATATGAAGATTGTATATCATCACAGAACCCGCGGCGCCGGCGCCGAAGGCGTTCACATTATGGGAATTGTTAACGCACTGCGAAGCATGAACCACGAAGTTCATCTACTGTCTTTCCCCGGCTCAGACCCAGAAAAACCTGCGTCTAAAACCAGTACCCCCGCCAAAGCAAAAAAGAAAGGGTTGCTGGGTTGGCTAGCATCTCAAACTAAAAACATGCCTGAATGTATGTTTGAGTTTATGGAGTTGGCTTACAACCTTATTGGCTGGTATCGACTTAAAAAAATTGTTCATGCAACCCACCCCGATTTTATCTACGAGCGCTACTCCCTCTTTATGTTTATTGGTGTCTGGCTGGCAAAAAAACGAGGACTCCCCATCGTATTAGAGGTCAATGATTCTGTTTTGGTTGAACGAGTTCGCCCACTGACCTTCGTTTCCTTGGCGAAGAAAATAGAATCGTGGATATTTAAAAACGCGACTGGCTTAATTTTTATCTCCAACTATTTTCATGATATTGCCAAGGAAAACTACAGCGAAATTGCACCCGCTAAAATCTGCCCAAATTCTGCGGATATTAGCCAGTTTACTCCTAATCCAGAAGCGCGAGAAAAAATTCGATCCAGATATTATCTTAACGATCAAGTTGTTTGCGGGTATGTAGGCGCCTTTGTTTATTGGCATGGTATTCAATGGTTTATGGAGGAGGTGGCCTCTAAACTAAAAGAATTTCCTAATTTGGTATTTTTACTGGTGGGTGACGGAGCGGTTTTTCCTTATATTGAACAAATAGTTGAGAAATATAGCATCCAAGACCAAGTTATATTAACCGGCAGGGTTCCTCACTCGGAAGTAGGCGATCTAGTGTCTGCCATGGACTACGGCATTTTACCTGATTCCAACCATTACGGCTCACCGATGAAGCTATTAGAAATGATGGCTATGGAAGTGGCTCTTGTTTCTCCCTGTTTTGGCCCTATTAAAGAAGTGGTTGAAGATAACGAAACAGGTTGGCTATTTGAGCCCAAAGATAAAGAAGCCGCCGTCAACCTTGTGCTAGAACTTTCTAATAAGCCAGATGAAACGGCACGAGTTGGAAAGAATGCTCGCCACTATATTATCGAAAATCGCCAATGGACACACAATGCATCTAATGTGTTAAGTTTGGTTCCGGCAGAGAAATAAAACTATGTTAAAAACCTTTATGGCAGATATGGAGCATAAAAAGGCCATTTTTATTGCCGATGGCGCCTCTCCAAATTTGATTAAAATTTTGTTATCGGATGGTACAAGCGCGAATTTTTTATATCGACTTATGCAGTTTTTTGCACAAATAAAACCACTCATGCCCTTGGCGATAATTGTTCAATACCTTAACAAGCTGTTAAATCATTGCGTTATTGGAATTAAAGCGAACTTTGAACCAGGCTTTGTTTTGATGCACCCTACCGGAGTGATTATTAACTCAAAAGTTCGCGGTGGTAAAAATATCGTAATAGAAAGCGGCGTTGTTATCGGTGACGAAAAAGGAAAGTCGCCTATACTTGAACACGATATCTTTATTGGTGCCGGAGCAAAAATTATCGGTGACGTTCAAATAGGGCAGCACTCAAAAATAGGGGCTAATGCTGTGGTTGTGAAAGACGTAGCCGCCGAAGATTCCGTTGGCGGCGTACCGGCAAAAAGCCTTAAGAAAAAATCAGAGACTAGAATATTATAATCAAAAATCAAAGAACTCAACAACGCCTGTATCTAACGAATATTCCGCTCCAATCACCATCAGCTTATTCTGTTCGATCAGTTGCTCCACAAAAGTCGATCCATGGCTCAACTGATTGACAGAAGCCCGAATATTTGCACGAACCGCATGGTTAATTAATTGTTCGGAATCTGCTGAACTTGACTCTATTAGTGTCGAAATAGAGGGTCGAATTCGATTCACAATAGAACTGATATTTCGAGAAGTATCGTGCGAAGGGCTGTTAATCTCTTCGATACAAGCCCTAACCGCACCACAGCGAGAGTGGCCCAGTACTATCACTAACCCCGTACCAAATTGTTCCACCGCAAACTCCACACTGCCAATTTGCGAAGGGGCCACTATGTTCCCCGCCACGCGAATCACAAACAGATCACCTAGACCTTGATCGAAGACTATTTCAGCAGGGACACGTGAATCAGAACAGCCTAAAATAATGGCAAAAGGCTCTTGGCTATCAACTAACCGACAACGTCGTGTTTGACTATTTAACGCATCACTATTGCGCATTTCACTGACAAACCGTTGGTTGCCCTCTTTCAATCGCTGTAATGCGTCTTGAGCCGCTAACACTACTACTTACCTCACTAATCAGACCAATAAAAGTCCATTACAGCGCTACTTGAGAATAGCCCGACCTAACAATACTGCCGCAAGATAACCTTGAGAACGAATTCATGCAAGTAATTGACTCTTCCACAAGACAATCCCCCATAAAACAATATTGTCACCCTGCCTCCTGCAACCCCACCCTTCTGAAGATTCACACCCAGTAATGCTTTAATTAGACCTAAGAGAAAGAGGGTTATACAAATCAAGCTCACAATGGCACGAAAATCATCGCAAAAACAAATAATTAAGACAAGAGGTAATAATATTGATATATACCTACTTTATTTAAGTCAATTCTACTTATCGACAATATATCTTTATAAGACAAAAGCTGTCAAAAATAATGTAAAAGGACATCTAAAATATCCGCCTTCTCGCCACCGGAAAATGGCTATAAGCAATATCCTGGTTTAAGCTTAAAAGTAACCTATTTAAAGTATTGAGAAACAGCACGGTGCCCAACAAACCTCATCATATCCTTGTCGTCGAAGACAACAAAGACAATCAAGAATTAACCACTTGGATTTTAGAAGATGGTGGCTATCAGGTTGCCTGCTCCGACTCGGCAGAAGAGGGGCTTGAACTTTTAGAAATTGAAAATTTTGACCTTATTTTAATGGATATTTCTTTGCCTGGTATGGACGGTAAAGAAGCAACTCAAAAAATAAAATCCTCTAGGCATCTCTCTAACATCCCTATTATTGCTTTAACAGCTCATGCAGTTAAAGGAGAGCGAGAAGAAATAGAAGCCTGTGGGGTGGATGGCTTATTAACCAAGCCAGTAGATGAGCAACTACTGCTTGAGATCCTTGAGAGTTTTCTTAAATGCTAAGATTTAAAGAGTTCGAGTTTTTTCAAGATGATAACAACTAATAGGCATCCCATTTTCTTTTTCAACTAATTTAAAGCCCGCATTTTCAAAAAGCGCTTTTTTGTCCTCTGAATGCCATGCATGAACAAAAGGTTCGTAAACAAACTTCGCTAATGCCTTAAAGTATATTTTTAACCAGCCTTTTGTTGAAAGAAACTCCTTTAGCCGAAACGGTTCCCATTGCTGAACAGAGGGTTCTGCTATCACCACCTTTCCGCCCATTTTTAATACCCTGTTGAATGATTTAAAGGCTATTCGAACATACTTTGGGGGTAGCTCGTGAAATAAGAAGACAGCCGATATTCCGTCCAAGCGCTTATCTTTAAACGGAAGGTTTTCTGCGGTTCCGGTTACAAACTTCACGGTTGGATGGTCTGAAGCCGCATGTTTTAACAGATAGGGGCAAGGGTCAATACCCCACACTTCCGCAACACCCGCATCCTTAATGACTTGCCCTGTTCTGCCTCCAGCCGTCCCAATATCGGCAACGGATTGGCAATGCTTAAGCCTTTCGGCAATCCAACGGCGAGCAATATTGGCAAAGCCCAACATGGAGAGATCAAACCCTGTTATGTAGCCACGAGATAACCTGCGTGAGAAGTTGCCATTGGGAATATTATGGAATTCTTGCAGTGCGTACTTTGGAATAGCTTCCGCGCCATATAAGGTCGATGGAATTTTTACCGGCTTGCGTTTACCACATATCAACTTGATAAATTGGTAGAAACCCGAAATGGTTCCTAACTCAATGGAATCTGCCCAGGTTTCCTCTAGCTCTAGCTCGCCCCAATTCGGAACAATGGGGTCTTGCAGGTCAGCATTAAGATTAACTAGGTTCATATTTTTGTTTTTACTTGGTCCAACCGATGCTTGGAACCCCACTAACACCGTGTAATTCTAACTCAAAAATAGCTCAAAAGAGAGTGCTTTTTAAAAGGGTTTCCTTTTTAGCAACTCATTCCATATTGTCGAGAAAGTGGGGTTATGGTGAGTACCCTCAACCTTCAGGACTCGATCAAGGCCAAGATAGCCAGCTAATAGCGTGTGGCCTGTAAGACGATCACCGTCACCATAGCCTAGCCACACAGCCTGCTTGTTTATGCCGCTTTGGCCTTCTAACAATCCATCGCCACAATTCATATATCGGGTGATCTTCCCAGGAGGGATAAACCAAGCAACCAAATGTGCTTGTAACCCTGTTGTTTTGCAGGCCGAATAACATCTGTTTCCAACTTCTCGATCAAAATGCCTTTTTTGTAATAACCTATATGTGCATTGGGAACAACAACATCAACTTTTGGGTAATCACGGTGGAGATCACGAATAAACCCTATCTGCTCAAATGTTTTTATCGACCCTCGGATACCTCTTAACGCGACAATTAAGGTTTTTCCATCAGATTCTGGGCCTGAATAGTGGATCTGAGCAATGGGAGCTTTAACCGAAACACACCCAAGCAAAATAACCAGAAAAAATATAAGACAATATTTAATTGCCACTAAGCTCCGAGCAATAAAGGGGTATAGTCTAGAGAAAAAAAGAAAAGACGTTTTTTGCTGAAAACCTAGTCTGCGGCTCACAACCCCACACCCCAAGTGTTTGTTACATACGCTTTACGACAATCGATGTATTGATCCCACCGAACGCAAAGTTATTGGTCATAAAAAATTCGTTATCCATATTTCGTCCATTTTCTTGGATATAGTCAAGATCACCACATTCGGGGTCTACATTTTCCAAATTAATTGTGGGTGCGAACCAATTATTTCGCATCATCTCTAGAGACATCCAAAACTCCAGAGAGCCGCACGCACCTAACGTATGACCTAAATAACTTTTTAGTGAGCTTATCGGCTTACCCACACCCAATACTTTCGCCGTTGCTTGGGTCTCAGCAATATCGCCTTTGCCGGTCGCCGTGCCATGTGCGCACACATAGCCAATTTCTTTCGGCGAGACCTTTGCATCGGCCAAGGCTATTTCCATTGCTTGCCCCATGGTTTCAGCACAAGGGTCTGTCACATGGCGACCATCTGAGTTAGTACCATACCCCAGCACCTCACCATAGATTGTTGCACCACGTGCTTTTGCGTGTTCATGCTCTTCAAGAATAATCGAACAGGCACCCTCTCCCAGAACAAGGCCATCTCTGTCTTTATCGAAAGGGCGGGGAGTCACTTCAGGGGAGTCATTCTTTGTACTGGTCGCAAACATTACATCAAATACAGAAACCTGAGTGACGCAAAACTCTTCTGAGCCACCGGCAACCATTAAATCCTGCTGGCCATATTTAATGGCCTCGTAGGCAAAGCCAATACCCTGGCTACCCGATGTACAAGCAGAGGTTGTCGGTATAATTCGCCCTGTCATGCCAAAATATAAGCCGATATTCACCCCGGCGGTGTGGCTCATGACTTTTAAGTAGGTGCCAGAATTTAAGCCTAGAGTGGTCTTATCCGTCAAAACCTGTGACAGTATTGGCACATCTCCAGGTGTACCAATACAGGAACCATAGGATACCCCCATACGCCCAGACTTAACCACATTATCCCCAAGCAAGCCTGCATCTTCTAACGCTTTTTCAGTGGCCCGAACAGACATAACCGCCACTCGTCCCATACTGCGCAGCATTTTTCGCGGGTAGTGCTTAGGCGTTGTAAAATCAGAGATAGGTGCACCGAGGCGAGTATGCAAACCAGAAATACCATCCCAAGGAAGTCGTTGGACACAATTTTTCTTAGCTTTCAGCCCAGTATGTACTTCTGACCAAGTATCGCCCAAAGCACAAATTCCTGACATCCCAGTAACAACAACTCTTCTCATTTACAGCATCCCACCGTTTATAGATATCACCTGGCGAGTGATATAGGCCGCATTATCAGAAACCAAAAAGTCTACTAAAGCTGCAACTTCTTCCGCCTTACCAAATCGGCGCAAAGGTATCATTGCCTTGACCTCTTTTTCAAACACTTCATCAATCATATCTGTTTCAATCACCCCTGGCGCGACACAGTTTACAGTGATTTTGCGTTTACCCAACTCTAACGCAAGGCTTTTCGTCGCACCAATAATACCGGCTTTGGTTGCACTGTAGTTCACCTGACCACGGTTGCCGGCCAACCCTGAAATGGAAGACAGGGTAACAATGCGCCCACCCTGCTTGGCTCGAACCATCGGCATGACCACGGGCTTCAAGATATTGTACAAACCGTCTAAGTTTGTATGAATGACCGAATCCCACTCTTCATCGGTCATCGCGGGAAAAGCATTGTCCCGAGCAATTCCGGCATTGCATATGACCCCATAATAAACCCCGTTTGTCTCCATATCCGCTTCAATGGCTTCCAATGCGGCAGCTCTATCGGATACATCGAACTGAAGTACGTCTGCTTTTTCCCCTAGCTTACGAATATCACTTGCCACTGCATTTGCTTTTTCAATAGCACTGCGACAATGAACCACTATATCAAAGCCACTGGCAGCCAACTTCATGGCGATTGCTTGACCAATACCTCGGCTTGAACCTGTCACTAAGATTCGCTTTGCCATTGGATTTCCCCCTTTAAATAAGCACTAACATCATCAGGTCGATAGGCCGTCAAATCGCCCGTAGCATAGACCTCGCCTTGCGCATTTCTAATTTCACCTACAAATACAACCGTATTACCTGCTGCTAAAGTCACACTGACTTTAACCGTTAAACTCTCACCTTCGGAAAATAGCGGAACCTCAGCCGTATAGGTTCTGCTTCCAAGCAAAAACCCCAACTTAACGGGTTCATTTTTTTTTAGGTCTTCAAGACCAACCCATATACCAGCGGTTTGCGCCATAATTTCCAGCCCCGCCCAGGCGGGAACACCAGCCAGTTCTTTGTCGAAAAAAATATGGTCAGATTGAATACAGGTTTGCGCCGTCACCTGTTTACTGTTTCCTGCTATAACCCGGTCCAAAAACAACATCTTTCCCCGATGTGCAATATAGTGACTTGGGTGCATCAATCCCGTCACACTTTCCTCCCAATAATCACAACAGCATTATTCCCACCAAAAGCAAACGAATTACTTAAGTGGACCTGCTCTCGACTGCGGTTAATCTCAATATTCTTTTCGTGTGTGACCAAATTTACAGCAGGTAAGACATTGTCCACTTCGCCATCCCAAAGGTGTGGAGGAAGCTGATTCGTTTTATTTAAGCTAGACAAGCACAACCAACACAACGCCACCTCGTTTGCGGCTGCCGCCCCTAGTGTGTGCCCAATTTGCGCCTTGCTACTACTGCAAGGCACCGCCGGGCCAAACATTCTTGATACAACTTTGGATTCCATAGCGTCATTTAGTGGCGTTCCCGTACCATGCAGATTAATATAGTCAATCGCTTCTGCTTCTAGCCCAGCATCCTCTAACGCCGCTCGAATAGCGCTTTCCGCCCCTTTCCCCTCAGGTTCAGGAGCAGAAATATGATGGGCATCAGACGATGCCCCCACTCCAAATAGCTCTATGGCATTATCATCCGTATCACGAGACACCAAAAATAATGCCGCACCCTCACCGATATTAATGCCCTTGCGGTGACGACTAAAAGGGTTGGTGATTTCATCCGATACAGATTCCAGCGCAGCGAAACCATTTACCGTAAGCCGACAAAGTGAATCGGCCCCTCCGGCAATAACTGCGTCCACTTGGCCAGCCTCAAGTAAGCGTTTTGCACTCCCCAACGCATGGGCGCTGGAACTACACGCAGTAGAAATAGTGTACGCGGGGCCACCCACGCCCAAGTGAATGGCAACAAATTCAGCAACTGAACCTATCTCTTGCTGTTGATAGCAATAGCCTTCTGAACGATCAGCAAATTTCTTTGAATAAGAAATAGCGTCTTCGCCCTCAGAGACTCCCGAGGTACTGGTACCTATTACAACCGCAATTCTTTCAGCACCATACTTCTCAATAGCGCATCGAACACTTTCTTCAATTTGGATTAATGCATGTAATGCCAATTGATTATTGCGCGACTGGTATTCAAAATAATCATTGCTAATCTCTGGAAGTTCTACGGAAACATTGGCGGTATATGTTTGAACACCCGGAACCCATAAGTTCGGCTGAATATTAACCTGAGACCCAGAAAGTAAGTTGCATAATACGCTTTCTTTATTGTGACCAAGCGCATTGACAATCCCAAGTGAATTTAGATAAAACCGCATAGTATTTTTTCTATTCCGATAAGCTCAGTTAGATTCGCACCCATCCCTACTGAAGACGTTGAGCGCGCACATTGTATCCTAAATCTGGCAAGGAATATGTGTAATTCCCCGTTGAAGCCTCTATCTGCTCAAACCACAAGCCACCTTCGGTTTTGTCCGAAAAACACGCTGGTATATTTGCATCAAGACTGCTCACAACCAAACCTTGCAAGACAGGCAAAAAAGGAATATTTCGATAAAGGGGCATAGTCTCCTGCTGAACCATGCCTTGGCTATAACTTACTTTGGCAAAATATATTTTTGCACCCAAATTATTCATACCAATTGCTTCAATCCCTTCGTCTTGCCACTGAATCACCATCAACAAGGGTATTACCTTTGAGGCCGTTTTTGAGTTAACTTTTGAATCAGAAATTATTTCAACAGTATACGTCTCCGAATACTCCTTAGCTTTTGTTATCGCAACCAGCTTAGCAAAGGGCGTGCAAGTAAAATCCAATAACCATTGATTGCTGGCCAAATCAGAGCGTTTATCAAACAGGCTACACGCTCCCATTGAAAAAAGAACGGCGAGAAAAATCGCTAATATCCCCCCCCGTTGCAGATTAATCATATTGCTGTATCCAAACTTATTTCATTTACACGTTCATCACTCAACGCAGAGGGTGCCAAAAGAAAACAGACAACTATCCCCACTAACAGTGTTAAACCAAAACCATGAATTGCTGCCGTTGCGCTAAGTGAAAGCAATCCAAAAGCAAGAATGGTTGTTATTACCGATAATCCAATAGCAAAAAGCACCTCTTGTGGCGGATGACGAGATTCTCGCAAAAAGATAGTGTAATCAATGCCAATTCCCAAAATCAGTAACATTGCCATTATATGAAAAATACTAATGGAACTTCCCAAAATACTCAGTACAAGCAGCGCCGTAACTGAGGCCAATGCTGGCGGAGCAATAACACTTAACGCACCATTCAACCCATAGCGAATAGAGAGAAAACAAAGCACTAACGCATAAGCGGAAAGCAACAATGTTATGGATTTAATGCGGTATGACACTAATAATAGATTCATATCTCTCACCGTATCGACCCAGAGTACCCCTTCGCCAACCATTTTTTGAAGTTTTTGACTCTCTTCATCGCCATACACAATCACAATCGCGTGAAGGCCACTAGTGTCTTTAAATAATGCGGGAAACCCTGCCACTTTTTCAACTACCGGATAAGCTTGGCCTAATGTCACCCATTCTGACCCTTGGTAGTTTACAAGAATAGACTGAAGGGTATCTGAATTAACCGAGAGTTTTTCGAGAAATGAATACAATTGTTTTCCGGTTAATAGCTTCTCTTGCACTAGTATTTTATTGTCTTGTTGCTCACTAACAGGTGGTATCCATTGATCAATCGACTGGAGTTGCACATTTAACCCTGCCGTATAAATTCCATTTTTAAGCCTGTGCAACCTTTCGAAAACCTGGGTTTCGTCTTTACCCGACACTAAAAAGTATCGTCGTCCGTTCTTTTGTCCTGTAATCTCAGCAAATTTTACCGAGTCTTTAAGCAGGCTCTTATCTAAAGACTGCATTTCTCGAATATCGTCATTGTAGGTTGCAACGAAAGCCCCCAGTACAAACATCATACAAAATAGGCTTACCCCTGCAACACTATAATATTTTACCTTTTTAAATTTGAGCCAAAACAAAGAATAACGTTTAAACAGAGAAAAACAGGCATGAATAAAGTAATTTTTATTAACTGAATAGCTGGGTTTACGCAGTAGCAATGGGAAAACCCCCACAACAAATAAATAGGCCACGAATAAACCTACGCTTGAGAAAACAGCAATTTGTTTAAACCCCGGAAACCCCGAAAAAACAAAACAAAGATAGGCCGAAGCACTGGTAAATAACCCCATGGACAGCCCTGACAAAATACGACGCAACCCAGCCTCAGGTTGCCAAGCTTTTCCCATGGTTAATCGAGTCGTTAAAAAGTGAAATGAATAATCGATTGAAACGCCAATTAAGCTTGCGCCAAAAACTAAGGTCACCATATGCACATTGGAAAATAGCATATTGACAACAACCACTCCCGCAAAAATACCCACAGCCGCAGGCAATAAACTAATGAGCATAACCGGAAGTGATCTAAAAACAACTAAGAGCAATAAAACAATGCCAATAAGCGACCCCAAGCCAACCGTTGATATTTCCTGTTGAGCCATCTTGGTGCCTGAATAGGAAAAGAAAAAGGTTCCTACTGGCATAACATTAATATCAGGGTCAACAAGATGAACCTTGTGTTTTGCTGATTCCAATAGATTGTATGTTGCCTCTTGGGTGGCAATAGAAAATGATGACTTTGCCAACACCACTTGAATAAGCAACGATATGACTTCGCCCTCTGCTTCACTCACTAAATAGCCATCTCGAACAGTAAGGTTGGTCGTTTGCGAACCCGCCACCTGCTTGAGAAAAGCATCGGACAAACTTAGCGGATCTAGTGTAAATGTTTTAGAAGACAATTGGCCTGGGTTTGTCCAAAAAGCCATAAGTTTATTATGCAGAAAATCATCTGAATTATTCTTCAATGCCAGTTTATCTTTATCAGCAAGCAATAGCCCTGGATATTGTCGATAATACTCAGCTAAGGTTTCAATCGATTCTGAAGATTGTTCCAATACAATCGTTTTTATAAGCTCAGAGTTTTGTAGATGTTGCGCATAGACTTTCGCGCCTTCTTTTAGGCGTTCAAATTCCACTCCAGAGAGCAATACAAAAACCTTGTCAGAAACATATTCGGACATAAGGTCTTCAGCCCTATCTCTAGCTTTATTGGGCGTAGCGTTAGGAAACAAGCTAAAAACATTACTGTCGAAAACAACTTTGGGGAACTGAAATATAAGAAATATAACAAGTATAAATACAGCTAGAAAAGCTATACGCGAAATAGTGTGTATACTCATTAGCCTCTATTGATAAGCAAAAGTGAGAACTTGCTTATCTGCCTTTCCTTTGTTATCAAGGTCGGACTCTTCAATCACAACCTGAGTGATGCGGGAATTATCATGCTGAAGAGTTATGCGTTTAAATGTTTTTTTTAAGAAGGCTTTTTTAGGCTCCAAAATTAACAGATTCTTCTCATCACTTTCCACAGGAGAAAACCACTCTAAAAGGCTTTTTTTATCTCCGCCCAGTACTTTATAGAAGAATGAAAAAAACCCATGTAACATTGGATCTTCTTTTTTGCCAACGTCAATGCAATTTTTATTCGTTTCTATATCAGCACACCGCAGTAGTGTATTTCCATTATAAGAATATTGGACCGAGAAAGGCTCGTTAATAGACCAAACCACACCCTCTCCTGCAACTATGGAAAATTTCCCTTTTGATATTAACGGCTGCAGCAAAACAGAAAGATGCCGTTCCTGAACAAAAGTCCCTTGATAATGGTTTTCTTTACCTAGATCTGGAAAAGTTTCACCGGCATATACGTTTGACAAAAAAAGTACAGCAAAAACATTAACTAACAGAAAAATTTGATGTAATGTTTCAAACTTAATTTTTCGCGATACGATTAATTCACTTTTAAACTCATTTAATTCACGTCTAAATTCATTCCTAGCCATTAGCACACCCCTAATTGTTTGCGAAATACATCCGGCGTACCAAAACACATTTCTCCAGATTCGATATCCACAGGCGTTTGAATGGTATAGCCTCTTGTCAATACTTCTTGGGTAACAGCGTCGGTAATAAGGTACTTGAGCTTCAATCGAAGCTCCCACTCTTCTACTGTAACGTTTACATTAATTTTTTGATTAAACTTCGCAGGTTTAACAAACTTCAACCGCATATCCACTATTGGCCATACGTACCCTGACTCTCTCATTTGCGTATAATTGTAATTAATCTGATTCAATAATTCGCTACGAGCCACCTCAAAATATTTAACATAATGACCGTGCCATGTGACTTCCATAGCGTCAATATCGTAAAAAGGCACGATGATATCTATATTTGCCTGCCAATGTTTTGCGATAACATTAGTCACTATAGAGATTCCATTTTTTTTCTTGAATATAAGCAACCGTTTCTCGAAGTTTTCCCTCTAGAGGACGATCTTCATCGAGAATATCGAAAAACTCCCTTACACTGGAATACATTTTTTCAAGAGAGGGGGTGATTGCAGCTTGGTTAAAATCCGAGTCGTTTTTACGCAGGTAAATAGCTTGAGTGACCGCCAGTAATTGCGCAGCAGCAATTTGCTCTGTCAATTCTAAAATTCGAATACAATCCCGAGAGGCAATGGTCCCCATACTGACTTTGTCTTGGTTATGACATTCAGTGGAGCGAGAAAATACGCTTGCGGGCATGGTATGTTTTAATGCTTCAGCCGCCCAGGAAGAACAGCCTATTTGCACCGCTTTAAAACCATGATTAATCATCGCTCGGTCTGGAGTCGCACCAGAAAGATTCGAGGGTAATCCATTATTAAATTTGGTGTCCATTAAAAGCGCCATTTGACGATCTAACAGATCCGCCAAATTGGCCACTGCGTTTTTCATCGAATCCATAACAAACGCAATATGCCCCCCATAGAAGTGCCCACCGTGTAGAACATGCTCACCTTCACCGTCAATAATGGGGTTGTCGTTTGCACTATTAAGTTCTATTTCAATAAACTGGCGCATCCAAGGTAAAGAATCTTCAAGTACACCAACAATGTGAGGGGCACATCGAATGGAATACCTATCTTGCAATCGATTGGAATTTCGTGCAACGACATTGCTTTTTAAATCTGACCGAATCCGTCGAGCCACTTCACCCTGACCTGGATGGGGTTTGATTGAAAATAGTTTTTCATCAAAGTGATTGGCATTGCCTTTTAAGACAACCGTTGCCATTGAAGTAATTTTTGTTACCAGTTGGGAGAGGTATTCCGCTCGATCATAGGCCATGCAAGCAACTGCTGTCATAACAGCCGTGCCATTCATAATAGCCAAACCTTCTTTAGGTTTTAAGTGTAATGTCTCCAAACCTTCCGCAGCAAAGGCTTTTTTTGCCGATACACGTTGACCTTTGTAATACACATCACGTTCACCCATCAATGTTGCAGCAACATAAGATAGGGGCGTCAAATCACCGCTGGCACCCACTGACCCCTCTTGGGGAACAACGGGTACGATACCCCGGTTCATCATTTCAATTAGGGTTTGCAATAGCTCGACTCGAACACCGGAAAAGCCTTGCACAAGGGAAACCGTTCTCGCCGCCAATATTGCACGACCAAAAACTTCATTAAAATTTTCACCCATGCCACAACCGTGAAAGCGAGTTAAGTGAATGGGTAATTCTTCTACCAAATGAGCTGGCACTTTTACCGTACAGGAATCGCCATAGCCTGTGGTTACACCATAAATCACACCGTCTTCTCGCCAGAGGTCGTCCAAGAATTTAGCGCTAGCTTTTATCTTATTAAGCTGCTCTTCCCTATCGGTAAGTTGGGCTTGCGCTGAACCTATAGCGATAGCGACGATATCCTCGATAGTAATTGGCCTACCGCCAAACTCTATCGATATATTTTTCTTAGTCATCTTTCCCCTTGCTCCTAAAGCTAGCTCCGGCCTTATACAATTTAATTTTTTGTTGACTTAGCCGCTATTTTGGGCACGTTATCGCCCCAGTAATCGTAAAAATTAAACCATTGTAATGGGTGGCTTAAGCATAGTCTTGTTAAAGAATCTACATACACCTTAGCCAAGGCCCTCATCTGATGGACTCGTTTGCCCGATTCAGCAATAGCCTGACTTTTTTCACTTAAATTTTCGTATACCACCCGATAGCCGCGCGCCACTTTAACACATGCCATAAATACAACCGGAACATCCAGAGCCAATACCAACCTAAATGAACCTTCGGGCAGTAAAATATCATCTCCCAAAAAAGGAAGTGTAATGCATCTATCTGAGCTACCCTGAGATACTCTATCCGCCAGAATAACCAGACATTCGCCTTGATTTAATCTTTCTTTAATATCGATGGCCGTCGCCGGCGTCAGCTCTTCAGTGGCGATTAAATTCACGTCTTTATCCGACTTACTCACGCTCTTAAGCAGCTTATTAAACTGCTGAGTGTGCCGCGAATTTATCACCACGTTAATACCTAAATCGAAACTCCCCATAATAGCCCGGCACATTTCCAAGTTACCTACATGGGCACCCAAGACAATGACACCTCGCTCAGGCTGCATCAGACCCAGCATCTGCTGTTGCTCGGGAAAGTCAATATCCGCCAGGGTAATCTGCCCCATCCAAGCAGATATTCGATGAAAAAGTGCATTCGCAAACGATAAATAATGCCGCCAAACAAGCCGCAAACCCGGTCGCGTTTCCCGAGTTTTTTTAATACGATAAATTCGGCCCAAATAGCGCCATGAACATAACCGCGTGCTACGTCGTGTCACAAAAAAATACAATACTACACCAATCAAAATTGGGTACATAAGCCATTGACCGCCAAGACGATAAAACAACATGAGGGTTTTCATCCCCCAATAATTGCCTCGTTCTTTCACTTCAACCCAATGTTTTTGACCGTCTTTCTTCATGATTCGCTAACAACAATTTCCACACACATCTATCTATTTTAATTTTTTAAATTTTCGTGCAACCAACAAAGGAGAACGCAGCAACATACCCAGCGTCAATTTTGTATGCATAATGGTGATGCGCACATTATCTTGTAGCATTCGAAAGTTGGATACACCCTCTTCCGGGTAGATAACCTCAGTAGGCACAGATATCACATCCAAGCCCTTCCAATACAGACGAACAATAATGTTCGTATCAAAATCCATTCGTGCTGCCACACTTTTATTTAATGTTTCAACTGTCGTTTCAAGAGGGTAAACCCGAAAACCACACATAGAGTCTTTGATACGAAACGACAGGGTTTCTATCCACACAAAGCAGTGTGTTAAGTAACGGCTGAAATATCGAACTCTGGGCACGCTTTCATCGTATTCCGGCACACCTGTTACTACCGCACTTGGATACTGTTCTGCCATTTTTAATAATTTTTCTATATCTTCGATTTTATGTTGACCGTCTGCATCCACCTGAACAGCATGGGAGTAACCCAATTCTAACGCTTTTTTAAAGCCCTCGCGTACCGCTTTGCCCTTTCCTCCATTGGGGAATAATTCGACAAGCGTTGCACCGTCTCGATCTAAAAAAAGCTCTCTCAATTTTTGAGTAGCATATTCATCACCGCCATCATTCACTACCACACAGTGTATTCCCAACGTACGAATACGTTCAAATACCGCACCTACAAACTGTACGTGCATATACACGGGAATAACGGCACACGCGCGAAATAGGCTCAATTAGTTGGCTCTCCAAGCTCGACCAAAATAATGCCCGATGAACATTTTTCTTTGTCCATATCAATTCTATATTTAACAAAGTTTCGCTCGCGAATAAAATCCAACGTTAATTCTATGTCTGCTGGCGGCTGGATTAAGCCCGTAAACTTAACGGATTTAAAGCCTTTAAAAACGAGACGATGGCCCAAATGCTCTTCCATTAACCGAATTACCAAGCCAATTTGAACCACTCCGGCAAGTACAGGTGCGCCCACAAAGTGGCCATCAAAATACTCTTGTGTTTCATTAACCTGTAACCGGGCAACAATCGAACCGCTATCCTTTTTTATGGATATAGGTATTGGAAATTCCACAGCCCCCCCTTAATTCTCTTAGCCTCTCGCTGTTAGCCATTATTTATTGTTAGCTCATTGTTAATCATTATCAAAACAGCCTCAACAAATGCTCATAAGGAACCTTGCCTTGAGCGTCTTTCGGCATACTCTCTGGATACCGCCATTTTCTCGGTAACAGTGGTTGCTCAAAGTAGTGTGCCAGATACTTCTTGAACTGAAGATTAACAGCACGCTTTGCATTCACTCGTAACTCTTCAATACCCACACTGTTGAGTTCTATAACAGCATAAACCTCATCACGCTTACCACTCACTACAATAACTTTGGCATGATTTACATGGTCATGTGAAAGCAGCGTATTTTCCATTTCTGTGATGGAAAAACGCTTGCCTTCAACCTTAGCAATATTGTCCACCCGGCCTTTTAGCAGGAAACCCTGGCCATCTGCCCCTGGAAACTCGACAAGGTCAGACATTTCATAATGGCTTTCAAGCATAAATGCGGATTCTACAACTAAGCAGCCGGACTCAGATCGGGCCACCTTGACACCCGGTAAAGGTTGCCATGGGTTGTCCCCATCTTTTTCCTGTTGGCGCCAAGCAACACCTCCTGTCTCCGTACTTCCGAATATCTCGTAAGGAAATTTTCCAAACATTACTGAAAGCTGTTGTGCATCTTGCTGCAATAGAACGCCGGTAGAGGAAAAAACACCCGTTATCAATGTTCCCATACCTTCGGCCTGCTTAATTTCTTCACATAATGGCAGGCGCTTGAGGTGTGTAGGGCTGGAGACCAAGACAACCGGGGCCTGTAACTTAGCCACTTTAAACAGCGCCTCTGGGTACTGGCAGGGCTGGTCTATTATAGGGGCACCGCGAAATAATGGCCAAAGAATGTAGTGCAGGGCGCCATATATATGCTGGTGACTGACCGTAGAAACAACCAACTTTCTACCCAATTGCTCACCCCATACCTTGTGCTGAGCCATCACTTCGGTAAGCATCAGTTCTAGAGTTTTCGCTATGGGTTTTGGCTCTCCAGTAGAACCGGAAGTATAGAGGGTAATATCAATGTTATTGGTTAACTCCCTATGCCAATCAAACCTCGCCGACATAGGGCTTAGTTTAGTTAAAACTTTCTGCTTTAAAGGGAATTCAAGCGTATCGGAAACATCATATTCTCGATCAATAAGCAATATATCAAACTCGTCCTTTAACCGATTCAGTGTTCCAGGAACGATATTAGCAGGAAGAATGATGTGCTTACCGGCTAGGGCAAGTGCTAAAAACTGTATACAAAACGATTCAGCCGTTGCCGCCCATAGCAGCCAATTCTTATCTGGAAATGCGATCAACTCATTGGCGAATGAAATAACATTATTTCGCAATTGGGTAGCGGTTAACCGAACTTCGTTCGATTCACCACAGACAACGACCGAATGAGCCCCGCCTTTAAGAACATCTCGCAAAAAAGATTGGCTAAGACTCACCATACTTCCTTTTAAATACGAGGTTGCGGTACAACAATTCCCCACCAAAAAGCACTCCCATAAAAATATAAGAAAGAAGACCGTTGTACAGCGTCCATATTTCCCTGGAAGCAAAAAAAGCGGTGTAACAGGCTATAGAACCATTTATAAGAAAAAACCCAAGCCAAAACCAAGTAACACCATTGGTATAGCGAATGACATGTTCACTAAGTTCGCCATGCACTTTCATCGCCATTCTTGCTGGCAAAGTTGGAGGCTGAATTATTGAGTGTAAAAACACAATAAACATTACCGCACTCATAACAACAGGAAACAAAACCAAAAGCGTTTCGCTGTTCAAAAGCCAGACCACAGCGGCAATAGCTATGGCCGCACAAAAAGCCATTACCCGCGCTTTCATTTTTCGAGAAACAATAACAAGCCGCAAAAAATAAACAATAATAACTGACAAGCCGAGGTAACGTGGCTCAAACTTTTGGAGGCCCCAGTACACCAGTAACGGATAGGTTACGGTGAGCGCCCCCAGTAAAAGCCAGAGAGGTTTCATAACAATTGAGATCTAGAAAAAGTGTTTAGGAAATAAAGCTATTCGTCTTCTGTGAGCTTGGCAACAATAGCAACCACATCACCAACGGTCTGCACATCTCTGAACTGCTCAGGGTTGAGCTGCCGACCAGTTTCAACATGGACTTTGGCCGCCAAATCAATAGCGTCAATACTGTCAAAGTCCAAATCTTTAAACAAATGGGCATCCAAAGTAATATCTTCTGGCTCCAGCATAAAGGAGGTAATCAAAATCGACTTTAATGTTTCAAATATTTGTTCTTCAGTCATGCTCTATATCTCTTCTTAGTTCCTTTTCCCATCTACAAAGGCAGCTAAGCTTGCCACAGAACGGAAATGCTCTTTATTGTCTTCGGAATTAGCTTCCAACTTGATACCAAAACGTTTATTAATTGCCAAACCGATCTCCAAGGCATCGATTGAATCCAAACCCAAACCATCGACAAACAGTGCATCATGGGTATCGATATCATCCACCTCCGTATCTTCGAGATCTAACTCCTCGATAATTATCTCTTTAATCTCCGTTTCTAAGGCGGATAAATCTTTGTTTTCAGACATAGTTTTCTAAACCTTCCTCATAATAATTTTGTAAATTCTTGGTCAACTTCCTCGCTGCCGCTGGTGGGTCTTCACAACCGTCAGCCATATCAACCGGATCTAACCACTCTCGAACCGAAATATCGATTATCGCTCGTGATTTAGGCACCTGATACCAAGGCTGCCCCTTTACCAAAGTAATTGGGTTACACCGAATAAACACAGAAAGCAAAGGCGCCCTTGTACGGACCGCTATATTAGCCGCTCCGCGTCGAAAATGTAACGGCTGACGGGGTACAGATCGTGAACCTTCTGGAAAAATAATAATAGCGTCACCATCTGCAAACGCTTGCTGGGCCCCGTTTATCATCAAATCCGCATTACCATTACTAATAAAACCAGCCGATCCCACCACCCTTTTCAAGTATTTGTTGCGAAAAAGCTCCCCTTTAACCACACAATTAAAATAAGGTACGATCGAACCCAAAATAACCACATCAATAAGAGTGGGGTGATTCGCCACCACCAAACAGCTTTTTGCCTCTTTCAGCAGTTCTAAATTGTGCTTACGCACAAGGATCAACCCAAAAAACTCCATCAACCAAACAAACCACCGAAACACGTAATGAATAGCTTGCCTGACTCGCTTACTTTTTTTAAGGCGGCTACCCGGCCATACCAGCAATACGGGAAACAGCGTTACCGAAATCAAAAAACCAAATAAGAAGAAAACAGCGAAACACACACCCGTAGCCAAAACCCGTTTGTAATGGCGAAATACAACGTACATCTTCACCTGCTACCGCTCCAGAATCCACTCTAAACGCTTTGATTGAAACCTCATGTCTTTTCGATTGGAATACCAAAAAGACAAAAAATCGATTGCCATAGAATGGCCAAAAGTACGCTTCTCCTCCTTATAAACATAATTCACCTGAATAGCAGGCTCGACACCATCCTCACACCGAGTCAAAACACAGCCAATAGCTAACGGCATCTCCTTTTCATCTACATCAGGTAAGTAGTACTCCGCTATAGGCTCATCCGTATAGACCAATAACACCTTATCCTGACCACACTCAAGCAAACTGTTGGCTTCAATAAATGCTTGCCCCAGCGTATCCAAACCCGAAGCCACGGCAATGGCAGGGCCAAAAATTTGCTTGATCATAGAAAATATTCCCGATGAAGAATTATGCACAGATAAGCTAAATGCTGTTGGTGAAAGGGGTTCCCCTTCAGCAATTGAATCCAAAAGCTTGAACGTTCTGTGTGTATCCCCGTTGCGAGAGGCGAAAATAGTGGGCGTTGTATCATCAATAACCGGACAACACGCTGTAGCCACCTCTAAGGCCATACGCCCCCAGCGAGTTAATCTTCGCCGAACCATAGGCTTAACATCCTTGCACTTAGGCTTATCAGCCAACTCGACAAGATTCACGGAAGCTGCCCAATTTCGCCATTGCTCGTCATTCTCCAAGCCCGGCGACCAGGCAGAAAAAGCCGCTATTCCAAATTTCATAATTTGACCGAATACCCTTAGCTCTATAATGCAAACCTAGCACGGGGCCGTATTATACGGGTTAGAAACGAATATGTATTCGCTACATCAACTTATTGAAGAAATTAATGCGTTATCCGCACATACCGCTTTACCGGACAGTATGTCGCCACCGTCAGATTGAATAGAAAATGTCACATAAGAATTAGGGGCTTTCTGTAAAATAATCGTCGCTGCTACCCCAGGAACAAGCCTATGAGAAAACTTTACTTTTTTTAACCCTGTAATGACTCGACCGGGAAAGCACTTTCCTATAAAACGCTCAACACAACATAAAAGATAGGCCCCAGGCACCACAGGCATACCCGGAAAATGACCATCAATACATGGGTGGTGCTTTTCTATAGTAAACTCCTCTTGAACTAAACCACTCATATCCACATCCTCATACGACCAACACACTATTATGTCAAACGTCCCGCTATCCAGACAAGAACTTGCTGTTTTACTTCCACACCAAGGAAATATGGTATTGCTCAATACTATCGAACACTGGGACGAACAAACCATTCAAGCAACCAGCACGTCACATACGAGCGAAAACCACCCGTTAAGAAAAGAGGGAACCCTTTCCAGTATGGCGGGCATAGAATTGGCGGCCCAAGCCATGGCCGCACACAGCTATTTATGTGCAAGTCAATTACGTACAAGCCAAAATAAAACCGAAAGCACACCCAGAAGAGGCTTTGTCGCCTCTACATCAAAAGTCACCATTTCTGAACATCGACTAGATACGCTGCCATCGCAACTAGACATCAATATTGAACTGATAGACTCTTCTAACGAAAGCTCCATCTACAGTTTTAATATTACCCACAAAGAAAACCATGTTATAAGCGGAAGACTGTTGGCAGTATTGGAACCAGAGGATACATAAATACCCTCCTTAAACCCCTCGATCTCCACAAAGGCAACGACAAATAATTAATTCGACCGTTTTTTCCATATCGCCCTAAATTGGTCGTAGCTTAATGACAGGGCAGCAGCCGCCTTTCCTTGGTGGTGATTGCATACCACCATCGCCGCCTCAAGCTGCGCTAACTCCCAACGCAATCTCTTAGCCTTAAAATCGATAGGGTATTGTTCATACTCACTAAGCTCTTCGTCCTTTAAAACACGAGAGGAAGTATCCTCTCCCCAAGGCACAACAAAAGGATTAATGTAAATTTTTTCTACAAACTCTTCCGGTCGCCCCCAACGAAACAATGACCGCTCCACAACATTTTTTAATTCCCGAACATTTCCCGGCCACGGATAACCAATTAATTCTTTTTTAGCCACATCAGCAAACCCTGGAAAATACTGCCACCCCAACTGCATCACAAAGCTTGTCGCAAAATGCTCAGCCAACAACAAAATATCATCACCCCGGTTTCTCAGCGGAGGCACATGCACAACATCAAACGCCAAGCGATCAAGAAGGTCGTGCCTAAACGTAGAATGATCTGCCATAGCCAACAAATCTGCATGGGTTGCAGCAACAATTCGAGCATGAGCGGTAAGCGTTTGACTTCCACCTATTCGCTCATATTCACCATACTCCAATACCCTCAACAATTTCTCTTGAACCCTAAGAGACAAAGTTGCAATTTCATCCAGAAATAACGTGCCTGACTGGACCCTTTCAAAATACCCCCGGTAAGATTTTTGCGCCCCCGTAAACGCCCCCACTTCATGACCGAATAGGCTCGACTCAACTAGAGACTCCGTCAAGGCTGCGCAATTAAGCTTTAAAAAAGGCTCCTCCCAGCGGGGAGATAAAAAATGCATACGCTCAGCGACCAGCTCCTTGCCACTTCCCCGCTCACCCAAAATAAGTACCGGCCTATCCAGCTCAGCCAAACTCGACGCATGAGAAAGAGAATCTAAATAAAGCGAGCTTTCGCCAACTACCTGAACTTTAGACCGCATATTTTGCTTATTTGACCTTATTTTGGTTTAAATATTAGTATATAAAACCATTTTAGCCCTTAAACAATCAAGTAAAAATATAAAAACATAATAAAAACAAGGTGTTAGAAACTTGGCACGATTACTGTAATGTACGAAGGTAACAAACATCACTCAAGCCAACCCTCAACAACGGAAAGGGTACAAACCACCCACAACTAGGAGTTAATACCATGGGCATTTTTTCAAGATTTAGCGATATAGTTCATTCCAACATCAACGCTATGCTGGATAGAGCAGAAGACCCCCAAAAAATGATTAGACTGATGATCCAGGAAATGGAAGAAACCCTCATCGAAGTGAGAAGCTCCTGCGCCAAAGTCATCGCAAATAAAAAAACCGTACAAAGACGCTTAAGCCATATGGAAGAGGAAGCCCAGAAATGGGAAGAAAAAGCTAAACTTGCCATCACAAAGGGCCGAGAAGACTTAGCCCGAGCAGCGTTGTTAGAAAAACAAACCCTACTAGATGAAGTTGCCGTTATCACCCAAGAGCTAGAAAGCCTAGATGAACACCTCGACAAACTGGACACAGAAGTAAGCCAACTTCAAACAAAACTAAACGACGCCAAAGCGAAAGAAAAAGCCATAAAAATGCGTGAACAAACCGTTCAGGCTCGCTTAAAAACTAAACGTCAAAACGAACGTTGCAAAGTGGAGGACGCCTTCACAAAATTCGAACAATTTGAACAACGCATGGATATTATGGAAAGTCAGGCCGATGCAATGGATATAGGCACCCACCAAGAATCAGACCTTAAACAACAATTCACAAATTTAGAAAATGATGAAAAAATCAACAGCGAACTGGATCGATTAAAAGCAGATTTATCAAAACCTAAAAATAATTCTTCAAAATAATATTTACACATCACTTTTAAATACAACATTTGAATACAACTAAGGATAGCGAAATTCGCCATGAACATATTTGATTTTCTTTTTGTGCCATCAATACTCTTTATGATATTTGTGGCCCCGGTGTGGGTAGTGCTTCACTATAGAAGTAGCAGGAAAGCTTCATCGGGAATTAGTGAACGTGAATTACAACAACTCGAAGAATTATTAGCAAAGCTAGATAAAATGACAGATCGAGTTAAAACCTTGGAAGATATACTCGATGACCGCTCTTCAAACTGGAAACGACAAACTGGAACGGAGGATAGAAACTAATGCGCCAATATAAAAGACACGGATACGGCCACTACAAAAAATGGCACGACCAAAAAAAATGCGGCTATAGAAAAAACCTTTATCGCAATAAACACGATGGGAAAATTGCCGGTGTTTGCGCAGGTCTAGCGGATCATATTGGTGTCGATCACTGGGTCATTCGAATTGCGTTTATCGCCTTATTTATTATGAGTGGTTCACTCATGTTTTGGGCCTATATCATCGCATGGATCATACTAGCCAAACGCCCAACAAACTGGCAACCTGAATTCGAATATGATGAAGAGCGTCATACCTACAGGGAACGCAGTGTTTTTAGAAATGCAAAACCCGCATCTGACCGACTAAAAACAGCCCGAAACAGGATGGACCATGTATCAAGGCGTATAGAAAATATAGAGGCTTACGTCACCTCCAATCGCTACAACCTTGATAGAGAATTTGAAAAAATGGAAAGAGGGTCGAGTTAACTTACTCGCCCTCCGACTAATTTTTTCCAACAGAAAAGAGGGATTCTCTGTGAGCAGAAAACAAAAATTGCAATTTTTTAGATACCTACTGGTTTATCCACTATTTCACCTCAGCGGCATACTAGCAGCAACCATGCTCCTAACCCCCATTTTGGAGTGGAGCTTTTATGAAGGGAAATCGTTTTTTATTACAACAGGCATAATCATGTACACATTATCCTATCTAATACATTTTGATGTACTCTTAAATGCATTTGAAAAAATTAAAACCAAATAGTGTCTCTTTTCCTGAAACAAATAAATGACTTTTGTGGTGTGGACCCTTAGTGCTGTAATAAGAAGACCACGGAATTAACACTTAATACGGCACCCAACCTACTTTCAATAAAGTCGGCCAAAACAAAATCCGTACTAACGTGAATCATGACCGACAACCCAGGTTCTTATTTCTTGTTCCTCTTTTCTCGCTAGTGTTCGAGAGCGGCCACTACATGATAACAGCACTTATGACAAAATGACTTCTTTACAAGAATAACTAAGCTCTTTTTAATCGGGATATGGGTAATAAATAATTGGAACTCTTACATTAGTTATTGTATGGTCAAAATTCCCTGAATACTCACCATTAATATTAATACCAGAACCCTTTTGGGTGTTTTTATACAAACAAATGTATAAAATAGGCTGCTGTGAAAAAATAACAATGACTTTTGTAAGAACAATAACTGCGTTTATATTAATTTTAGCTTACACCCTTGCAGGGTTTAAACTAAAAAAGTTATTCTAATAATCTAACCTTACCGAAACTTCCGTGCGTTACTTTCACGGTTTTTATTCCTTTTTGTATGAAAAACAAACACCTTATACTGCTAATCACTTTCTTAGCTCATTCCGCTATTGCAGAAATTGACCTTGTGAAAGTGGATAAATCCGAGAGGAAAATGTATCTCCTTGAAGGAGATACAATTATAAAAGAATATACAGTCGCTCTTGGAGCTAAGCCGAAAGGTCATAAACAGAAAGAAGGCGACGAGAAAACCCCCGAGGGTATTTATACACTTGACTATAAAAAAGAAGATTCGTCTTTTTACAAAGCTATGCATATCTCTTATCCAAACAAACAAGATAAAGAAGATGCAAAGAAACGTGGTATTTCCCCTGGTGGATTTATTATGGTCCACGGTCAACGCAATTGGCTTGGCGGGCTATCTCCAATCACACAAATTTTTAATTGGACTAATGGATGCATTGCGCTAACTAATTCTGAAATGGATGAATTTATGACGTTAGTAAACGTCGGTACAAAAATTCACATAAAGTGGTAAGTGCAAAACAATAGTTTGATTTAAAATTGTTATAACTAGCGTTTTATCAAGTATTTGATTCTTTTGTATCGGATATAGCCAATTACGAATAATATGAAGGTATATTGCTTCGCAATTTGGTAAAAACAGAGGCATAAAAGATGGTTTCTTTTTTTATAAATTTTCCTTTTGTATCTGGCCTATTAACCTATGTTTTCTATACTGAGTAATGGACATCCTTCATGTCTAATGTTGAACGGTAAAAAAACTTCAAAAAATAAAAATATTTGGTAAGATAGCGCTCGACAACAAAAGAGAATACATTAGGCATTATCACAAATAAAAAACTTAGGCAAGAGAACAAAACAAGGATGCCAGCATGTGCCAAAATTCTATTGAAGATCATGTAAAAAAATTTAAAAGAAAACTCCCACCGGAACAATCAAATGTAATACTCGCAGGAACCGGGCCAAACGCATCGATTCAAATTCCGGTTTTACATCATCTTAGAGATGAATATTTACATCAAGTAAAATCTCTTGATGTTATTTCTGCCAGTACATTTTCTTTATTCGCTTTTATAGCAAGCCAGGAAAAGCATTTAAACCTTAAAAGATTTAGAAGTTTTGAGAATTATGTTAGAGAAATACATACTATAACACTTAAAAAACGTTTTTTTCACACCCTAAGTGGTAAACTGAAAACCGAAAACCTTTACGACAATAAACTAATCGAACAGGTTATTGAATACTCGTTTGGAAAAAAGTTCACGGACAGGCAGGTTCAAGACATCCCCTATCCTATTCAATTTCACACATTCTGCACAATTCAAAATAAGTTTATTACTATTAACAAAAAAACCTATCCAGAAATGACATTTAAAGAAGTAGCGAGAGCCTGCATGTCTATACCGCCTATCCACGGTAAATTTCACTATATGGATCACTCCTTTATAGACCCAATATTTAGCAACCATTTTGCTTCGTTACGTCGAAATATATTTTCAAAATACAACAATATTTTGTATGTTAATCATAAAAAAACACAGGATAGCGGCTCCGTTTACTTCATCACACCTCAAAAATACACATTTCCAGAATTACAATTATGGAGTGATTTTATCAAATTTTATTTTGGTATCACAAATCAAAAAATTATTAAAACCAATAATAATTTAGTCAACGAAAAAATGATATTTGGGCAAGAATAAATAGGGAAAATCTGTGTTTTTTAGAGCATTACGATCTTATTTTTTACTCATAAAAATGCTATTTAGTATTTTTATAAAATCAATTAAAAATAAAAAACAACCTTTTCGGCATAAAAAGCCGGTGATAACAAATAGATTTGTACCGCCGGGAACCACTTCCGATGTATTTCGCGGTTTTGTCTCGTCCAAGTGTAACCCTGACGGAATGCATGTTGACTTTTATCAAACTGAAGATGACGAAATATATTGTGAATGGGTCGCCGATGCTAAATTTGAAGGCTACCCCAAAGCATTACACGGCGGTATTGCTATTTCAATTCTGGATGAACTCAGTGCGTATAGTATGTTTGACCGCTACCAAACTTACGCGGTATCTCTTTCATGTCATGTTCGGTGGTTAGGGAAAATACACATTGGCAGTAGTATTTATGGAAAAGCAAAAGTTTCAAGGCGACTAGGTCGTTTAGCACAAGTAGATAGCACAATAATGAATAAGCATGGTAGGGAGCTTGTGAAGATGACAAGTGTTTTTTTAATTCCTACGAGAAATCAATTCAAACAATTTGTAGGGCTTAGCATTATGCCTGATGAAGCACTTCCCTACTGCGGGCAGGATAAAATTAACCATTAAGACTAAGGAGTAGATCCATGCAGGATATTATCGAAAAAATCAATACAACCCCTGAAAAACAACGAGATTTATATCAAAAATTTAGTAGAGAAGAGCAAACTGCTCGAACCGCCTACCATTACAGTCAAAATCCAAAATTTTTTAATACAATTACTGCGGGGAAATGGCACGCTTATTCAGGAGTTATATGGGATAACGTTAACTCCTTAACTGAGGCACAAGAGAAAAAATTTGATTTAATAGCAGAAAAAATGAATATCAAGGAAGGTGATCGGATCTTAGAGGTTGGGTGTGGCTGGGGGGGGGCTCTGGTATATTTGTGTGAAAAATACAAAGTATCGGGAGTTGGCGTCACTATTTCCCCGCAACAACTTAATTATTGTGAACAACGTGCATGTGAACACCAAGCGGATGTAGAAATTCGACTACAGCATTGGGAAGATATTCCAGAAGATAAAAAGTTTGATGCAATATATACCGACGAAGTCGTTGTTCACTTCGAAAATTTGACTGAATACTACGCAAAATGTAAGAAACTGCTAAAACCAGGTGGGAGAGTTGTTAATAAAGAATTACATTTTACACATTCAAAATATACTCACGCTAAGGATAATTTAAGTCAACGCCTCAATGCTATGTATGGATTCACTGGAAACTATCGAACACTTTGCGAAGAATTATCATTTATTGACTCAGCAGAATTACATTTAGAGAGTATATCGGAAATACCTATCCATGATTATTGGGTAACGGTCAACGATTACTGGCTCGCTTCAATTGAAAAAAACAAACAATATCTAGAACATCTCTCTAGCCCTAAACATGTACGTGACTTTAAGCTTTATTTAAGAGGTTATTTAATTTTATTCAAAAAGGGAATTTTTAAAATGCATGTTCTTTCCGCAATAAACTCTACGAATTAAGTTTTCTTATTCCTAGATTATTAAATAACATAACTCAGTACAGGGAAAAAGGAATTTAGCTTAATAAAAACACGGAGTTAAGGGTAAACTTAATTACAATTCAAATTGCCAAACCACAAAGAATGATAAAAATAAAATCTGGCCAAAGAGCTTAAAAGCGTTTTTGGTTGCGTATTGTTTTACTGGTCCAATTTATGGCTGTTTTAGTCAAAGCGCGCTTAACCAACTTTACTTTGATGACTCAGGCGTTGTGTGGTAGGAGGTTATTGTTGACAGTAACCTCTTACCTCAAAGATTATCAACCGACGTTGTAGGCAGTCTATTGAAACTCTATTTGACTGTTTAAAAACCGTGGGGTTAATTTAAGACACCTTGAACGATTAAAGGAGTTATTTTTTGTATTCTCTTTTTCTTTGCCTAGCTTGTATTTGTTATATTGCCCTACTCAATTCAGAAACCCATAGAAATATCTGTTTCTTTCCTACAGAATATTAAGAGCGCAATGGAGCCCAGCCCCCGAAAAAGGCATAACTTATCGCTTAATTTGAAGCAAGCAAACTACGTTCTTCGCACCTTAATTATTCGCACTTTTTTAGACTATTCAATGAGTATGGACATGGCCCTAATAAGGCAAGAAGTCGTAAGTATAATTCAGTGTTTTACGTCCAACAGCTTTGCTACCAAACTGGATTAAGCGGATACGAGCAAGAATTTTACTTTCCAAAGACGGTGAGTTAAGGTCGCTGGAAATAATTTTTGCAGAAGAAACACTGCCATTAGGTTCGATTACAATTTGAATCACGACCTTCCCCTCTAAGGCGGGGTCCGAACGAAGAGCGCGGTTGTAAATGGCAAATACGGCGTTTTTGTGTTTGTCCATTGTTTTACGAATTTCTTCTTCGCTACGAGAACTCCCACCACCTTTGCCCTTTGCTCCTGTTGCTTTGTTACCCTTACCGGAGCTGCTCGCCAACTTGCTTTTTACACGAGTGGATTTTTTACCGGATAAGGCAACGCCGCCCGTATCTCGGCTAAGGTTATTGGTATTAATGCCGCCACTGCCTGCGGACGCCTGACTGGAAATAATGGCTCTATCCAATTTGGCTGCCTCGCCGGTTCCCTGGCTAAGCTCTTGGTTATTTACTTCGGATAAATTGAAGTCATCACGCATATCCATTAGCGCATCGGCAAATTGGTTAATTTCAGCTTCGGCAACTTCTTTGGCTTTTTCAATTAGCTTAGCCGGCTCTGGCTCGGGTTTAGGTTCCGGCTTGGGCTCTTCTTTTTTGGGCTTCTCTTCCTTTTTAGGCTTTTCTTCTTTCTTTTTCTTCTCTTCTTTTTTAGGTTTAGGCTTTGGAGGCGGCGGCTTGGGAAGTTCTTTCTTTTCAAGAACTACTCGGGCCAATTGTGGAGGCAATTTTTCCAATTCTTCTCTATTAGGTTCAGGAATATTAATAAAAGGAATAACAAGGCTCAATACCAGGAAGGGTATCGCAAGAATGCCAGCAATTTTCCAGAAACGCTGGTCATCCTCAATGGTTGAACTCCAAGGCAGTTGTAAATTGGGTGTGGAAATAACAATTGCCATACTTATCCCTCCACCCCAGTTTCACCTACTGGCGGTGCATTTTCGTCGGGTACTTGATTTACGGCTAAAGAAATATTTCTATATTCCGATTTTGCGCAGGTGGTCATTATTTTTTTGAGTAGTGTATAAGGTAGGGCATGATCTCCCATAATGGTAACATCACGCCCTTTTTTTGCTTCTTCTTCATTTCGATAAGGTTTGCGTGCCGCCAGATAATCCAATTCTTTTTTAAGGCCGCGAATCTCAAGTGTATCGGATTTATTTATACGTTTAACATCAGCAACTTTACGCCCGGACACCAGAATATCACTTGCGCTGACCATAACGACCAGTGCATTTTTTGGTTTTTTCTCTGCTATGGATTGCGGTAATTCAATGTCTTTATTTTTTTGCAACACTTCAACCTCGGATGAGTTCACCAGAAGAAAGAAGACTAAGATGGTAAAAATATCCATGAGTGATACTAGGTTAAGCTTACTCTGATTATTTAGGCGTTTGTGGTGCCGAGCCATTCTTTTTGCATGAATTGACTGCTTCATTTTTTGGCACCTCCTTTAACAGAGGTACTTGCTTGCAGGGGTGGAGCATCACCCAGGGAAACCTGCGGGAATAGTTCCGCCTCGACTACTGAGGCCGCAACCACGGCTTTAAAGCTACGCACGGTATCCATAGTGCGAACAATAGTTTGATAGTCTGTATTCGGTTGAGACAAGATTAAAATATCTTTTTTATCTATATCTTTTTCTTTCAGCAGCCGTTTTACTTCTTGAAGCACAGTGGAAAGAACTTTAAAGTCATATTTTTCTTTTCCGGTTTCTTTATCAACAATTTTTGGAATGCGCTTAAGAGGCGCACCCGCAGGATAATTAATAACAAGTTCGTTAGGTTCAATCACTAGTTCCAGCAATTCGTTTTTCGGGTCTTTATTTGGTTCTGCGTTGGAGGCAAGGTCTGGTAGTTTTAAATCCAGTACGGTGGTATGTGAAAACACCATACTCATTAAAAGTACCGGAACCAAAATAATCATAAGATTCATGAACGACGTAATGTCGAGGTCCGCTTCCTTTTGTCTCAGTCTTTTATTTCGCATAGCAGTTGCCATATTCAGAAAATGGTTACGTTTGCCTTATTTATCAACGGAGCGGGTTTTGGAAGAAAACGCATTGGTATTGGACATAATATTCAAACATTTCACTCCAGCCATTTCCAAGCTGTCTACTATTTCTGTGGTTTTGCTTTGTAACATGGCGTGCGCAAGTAAAAGAGGTATGGCCGACATCAAACCAAATGCGGTGGTATTCATTGCAACCGAAATACTTTGTGACAGTAGACTCGCCTTTTCAGCTGGATCGGCATTTGCAACCGCAGTAAAGGCCGCAATCAAGCCCATAATGGTTCCGAGTAGCCCAAGTAAGGTCGCAATATTTGCCAAGGTCGCCAGGTAAGGAGTACGTTTTTCCAAACGAGGCACGGCTTCCATTACGCCCTCTTCCATGGCCAGTTCTATATCGTCACGGCGGGGGGTTTGCTGCAAACGGGCAATACCCGAGGCAATGATACGGCCCACAGGCGCTTTAGAACTTCTGGCTAGGTCGATAACAGATGCATAATCACGTTTTTTTAACATAGGCAGTATACGATCAAAAGCACGGCGGTTTGTCATCTTAGCTTTGGTTAAAAATGCCCAACGTTCTATGGCCAAGGCTAACCCTAGTACCAGTACGATCGCAATCGGGTACATAAATGGTCCACCATCTTGAAAAAAACTTGCAACGGTATTCATAAAGCAATTGCCTCCAACGTTTTCTTGCTTTAATTAAATATGGCGAAACAACGCCATAAAACTTTTCACTTTAAATCTATTTTACAAAAAATAGTTAATTATTATTTTGGCTATTGTGAGTTAATTCGTCGAGAAATTCTACCTGACGACGGTGTTCGCGCCTTTCTACATGGCCAAATAATACATCCAATTTGCTGGTTAAAGGTTGATACAGGATTGTATGGTCCTTTGCTGGTTTCCAGGGAATAATGTAAAACACTTTGGGTTGTTCTTGGTTACCTTTTACGATGGTGCCTAAGTTGACCACATCGCTATCCTCTTGGGAGTAGGTCAGCCCAGAAATAAAAACCAAACCCGTAAAAATAATAATGCCGACTAGGTTCTTTATTGCTCTTTCTGCGCACCGTGTTTTTATTAAGATAGCATTTTTAGTACTACAATAACGAATATTCATTGTTGATTACCTGCTTCAGCCGCCTCTGCTTGAGGCTGAGAGCGTGCCTTTTTTTTAATTCTACGATTAAGGTCAATTATCCAACCTTTTAATTTTCTATCTGGTTCAGACGATAATTTCTGTGCCATTTCATAGTGCATTAAAGCGTCTTCAAATCGCCCCATATAGAGGTCGTATAGGATGCCAATATTAATATTCGCTTCTCTACTGTGTGGCCAAACAGCCAGGGCATTTTTATATATGCCCTCTGCCTGGGAGAATTTTCCCTGCTCACGATAGAGAGCGCCCAATTCAGTATAGGCGTCCATATTGGTCTGGTTGAGTTCAATGGCATATTTAAACGCTTTCTCTGCTTCCTCAGGGTTCTTGAGCTTAACCTGTACTATGCCTAGGTTCACGTAGGGTCCTGATAGGCGAGGATAGGTTTCAATCATAAGGGTGAGTAAATCCTCCGCTTTTTCCCATTGCTTGGCGGCCATCGCCTCTTTCACTCGGGCGTATTCTGATTTGGCGTTAGAGGGTACGTCTGGTTTAGGTTGCTGATGGTAAGGGTTGGGAAGCGGGACAAATGGCGCTTCTTCAATTTGTTCCGGTTGTGCGTCATCTTTTTTCTTAGATTGTTTCTTTTTTTCAGACGCCGGCATATTTTGACAACCGCTTAATACAAATAGGGCAATTATGATTGAAACCAACCAAAGTTGTGACCGAGTTGTATTTATGAGTTTAGTAAATTCCATCACTTACCTCCAAGCGTTTTTCTTTTTTGCCATAGCGCGCAGGCAGTAATTTCGCTAGGGCATCAAAACTTTCTTTGACCCAATCGTCGTATACGCCTTCCCAAGAGCGTTCGGAGTTTGCTGCGTGAATGCCTATGGCCTTTTCTTCGAATGGGTAGGCTTGCTCTTCTAATAGAATGCCGTATTGTTCCAAGGCTAAGGCGTCCATACCTTTTGGCCGTTGAGAATTCATTAAGTCTTTACTCAGTTGCGCGTAGACCATGCCTATTCGGTAGTTGGCTTCAGTGGAAAATTCTGCCACACCATAGTCGAGAATCTCTTTATACGCTTTGAGTGTTTTATCCAATGCAGATTTTTTACGCTTTAAGCTTTTCTTAATTGGCAAACTTAGTTTTATCCGCTGGTATTGTAGGAATTCTTTTTCGGCAAGTTGGGTGGAGGCAAAGGCAGCGAGGTAACGCGATCTCTCGGTTCCCTGTGTTCCCATAGCTTTGTGTTCTGAAATTAGTTTTTTCAACCAGTATTCACGCTTGCCAATTTGGTTTGTTTTACCGTAAAGCTCAACAAGATGAAAACGCGCTTCGATCGCCAAATCAAAAGGCTGCGGGTAGGTATCGGCATATTTTCGATAATGAATAATTGCCTGCTCGGTTTTACCAATTTTTTCGTATAATTCAGAAGAAAGATAAAGTGATTGGCGACGCACATCTGGGTCACTTTCATCTTTTGCCATATCACTTAATACTGCTGCGGCTTTACCCCACTGTTCGGATTCCTGATAGATCACAGCCAGTTTAGGTGGCAAGGTTTTAACATGTTTATGGGTGGGGTAACGTCGTTTAAAGTCCAGTATAATCTGTTCTGCGGCGCTCCAATCTTTAAGTGTGATTAAATGATTGGCTGCGTCGTATTGTGCATTAATAGCAATTTCACTATTGGGTGCAATGTTGCGAATATTTAATAGTTTATCGACAGCACCTGTTAAGTTATTTTCTGCAACTTGAAATTCAGCAATACGGTACATGCTTGCGGCTATGCGTTCAATAACCTGGGCGCGGTCTGTGTCTTTTGGTCCTAATAGGGTTAATAGCTGGCGATAGGCCCATTCCGCTTCAGCGTATTGCTGCATATCAAACCGGCTATGGGCAATAACAAACCAGGAGGTCTTTTGTAGTTTTTTACTTGCGGGTGGTTTCATTTCCACAATTCGGGTCGCCACGCCTATTGCACGCAACAGATCGCCACTTTCAAATATTTCTTGTGCCGCTTTGGTTAATACGGGCGCGGCACGTTTATCGGCGGGGTAGTAATCAAAAAAGCTAATCGCAGAATCAATTTTATGTGTTTTCCATCGCGTATGTTCTGCTTTTAATTCTTCACCTTCGCCGAGGGTCATATCGAGAATGATTTGCATAGCAACAAGTGCAGAGTAACCGGAATCCGCTCCACGTTTATCATCTAGATATTTGTATGCGACTGTTTCGTAAGCTTCTACAGACTGAGGGTAATGTTTGGCTTGAAAGTAAGCCTCGCCCATTAGGTAGGTAAATTCGGGGGTCTTTTTATCCTGTGGGAAGGTATGAACAAATTCTTGATATAGTTCCGCAGCTTTTAAATATACCGGCTGGGCTGGCTTAGGTTCATCTTTGGCTTTTTTCTTTTTCCGCTTGTTATATTTAATCAGTTCATCTTCAAGGTCAATTGCTTGTGCATGGTAGTAGCTAGCAAGTTCATCGAGATAAACATGCAATTGTGACCGTAATTGATTTCTTGCGTCTTCGTCTCTTACGCGCCAAAAATCACTGTAGAAACCGTAGTTTCTTACGAAGCCTTCTTTAGCGGGTAGAACTAGGCTTGGGAAATCCCCTTCGATATAGACTTTAATGGCTTTTTCGCTAAATTTCGGGGCGTGGTCTGTTTTAGGGAAGTGTTTAACGTAATGCAGGTAGGTGTCGGCACTGTCTCGGTAACGTTTTTTCTCTAAAAATAAATCTCCTAGGTTCATGTAGAGCATGTGCTGATAGTGCCGCTCGCCCCATTTTGAGAAAACTTCGGTAATGGTTTCAGCACCATCAATGTAGGAGAAGGCTAGGCTAAGAACACGCAATGTATCCGACACCATATTTTTTTGACTATTGCGTAATTCTTCAAACGGTTTTCCTTCCACTAGGGTTCGGTCTAGTACTTCAGTAAAGGATTTAACTGATGCACGATAACGACCACGTTTAAATTGAGACCAACCGTGCATATAGACTGCGTTGTCGTAAAAAGGTGTTTGATCACCTTGTGCGATCACTTGTGCATAGAGTTGTTCAGATAGCGAATAGTTTCCTTTACTAAAGGCCAGCTCGCCACGCCTAAATTCAACTTCCGCTGCAAATATGGATTCAGGAAATTGCGTGATAAGGTTTTGTAGAATTTCGTTTGATTCTTCCGTCCTGCCGTCGAGGGCGTAGGCTTTCGAGAGTTGATATAGGAGCCTTTCGTTTGTTGGGGTATCCGGCTCGCCTTGCCTGTCGGCATTGAGAACCAACAATTCCTGAAACATGGCAATGGAGTCGTTGTAAAACGTTTTTTGCTCCAGGGATTCCAACTGGCGGTCTTGTGCCCTGACTAATTCTAAGTCGGCTAAACGGATTAGGATGCGATGGCGGACGCCTTCGTCTTTGGCTACTTTTAGGGCTTCACGATAGTGTTCTTCAATTTCATCAATGGAGGTTTTTGGAACCGGCATTGGCTCTTCAGGTAACAAGACGTCGGATAAATCAGCGATGGTTAGGGTTCGGTTATTATCGTCACCACCAAACAGAGAACAGGAGGAGATAAATAATAGGCTGAGATAAAGTAGGGGGTGTATCTTCATCGGTCAGCCCCTCCACTTTTTTGATCCAGCGCTTTTTCGGTACTTTCTGTATTTACTGCATTTTCTTCGTCAGCTTCCACTTCTTGAATAAGGTCGTTTTCAATATCTTCGATGGGATTTTTCTCAACCACTTGCTCCGCTTTATTTTTTGCGGCTATTGGCTGTTCTTTTTCTATTTCTTCTTTTTTAATCGCTTCTTGTTCTTCCACTTCTGGGCTGGGTACTGTGGCAGGTTTACTGTCTGGGAACATATCGCCACGCCCTTCACCTCGTGTGGCACGGTCTAGTATTCGAGCTGTGGCAAGTCGGCTTTGCGCTAGGTAATGGCTAAGTCTACCGCGCTGAATATTTAAAATATCGACAATTTGCTTGCGGATACTCACTTTGTTTTTTTCTAATATGTCATCGATATGAATAAGTTCGTAATCAATTTTTTCTCTCGATTGATTGATTTTTAATTTATAGGGTTCTAAATCTTGTGCTTTCGATAACAACTGGGTAACGCTTTCATGATTTTCTCTCATATCGTGTATTGTTTTGTCGAGAGCGTTAAGCGTTTTAACGGCATACCACATTCTATCGGAAAATTCTTCGCTCGCCTGCCACAACAGTATTCCATGGTAACGGCGAGCGGCTTCTTCATATTCGTATACGAAGGGGTCCGTTTCTCTCAATAACTCTATATTTTTTTTCACTCGCAACGCTCGGAAAACTAAATCCGCTTCATCTCCAGACGATAGTGCAAAGTAGTCTCGTTCAATGGCCGTTTTTTCAATTTTTTTAGCGAGTTCTGCTCGTTTTTTTACCATTTCGCTAATGGATTGAAAAATAGGATCATTTTCCATATAGGCAGCTTTTTTCGCTCGCTCCGCTTCGCGTGAGTCAATCATGCCCATATAGAAGTCGAGCTTTTCTCGCCAGAGTGCCATGTCTTCTTGAATGGCAAGTAGGTCCCGTAATTCTTGTACACTACCCTGGAATTCGTCGCGTGAAAATAATTGTACAAGGTAGCTCAATTGGGGGGCTAGGTCGTTTTCTTCCGCATAACGCAGCCAGTCCAAACCTCGGCTGCGTTTAATTCGCAGTATTTCGATTAACCTATCGTTTTTCATATCAACGATGATTTGGTCTAGGCTGGCAATTTCCGCTAATAGTTTTTGTTCGGCCTCTCTAAAGCTTTTTAACGCAAGTGTCTCTGCACCCAAACGTTCATAGGCAAAGGGGACAGCAACGAGTGCTTCCTGATTGCTGGCGTCCAACAAGTTACTATTGCTTAAGTGTGTCCAGGATTTCAACGCTTCTTTATGATTGCCTATACGATCATTGGCCCAACCATAGCCCAGTAAAGCGCGGTTGGAGGTATCGGCGTTTAATCTAACTTTGGAGAATTTTTTTATGGATTCTTGATAATTACCTGATAGCAGATGTGCGTAACCTGCGGATGTCATCGACTGATCGTAAAGTGCAACATGCTCTTCGTCAATAAATCTTGTACCACCAACCTGTTCAAAATGCTCAAGTGCTTTTGGGAATTCGGCCTGTCTCGCCCAGGCACTACCTAGGTTGTGATGTATGTAGGGCAGCCACCCTGCGTTAACAGATAGGTCTTTAAATAGTTGCTCTGCAAGTTCAACATTATCCAGTTGAATGGCGAGGTTTATTTTTAGCGCATTAATATCGGCGCGAATTTTCCCAGAAGGGTTTTTACGGATATTGTCCAACGCGAATTGGGTGCCACCCCAATCGTCTCGAATGTATCTGAGTTTTGCAAGAAAGAACCAGGCGGCATCACGAACATGCTGTGGTCGGTTTTCTTCGAGAAGACGTAAAAATATATCGCTGGCATGGCGCTCCATGCCATAGCCCACAGCAAACCCCCCTTCCATAATCTCGGGGTTGTCGCCGTGACCTTGGATACCTCCACGCTCTTTGGCGACCAGCAGCTCGGCAAGCGCATCCATATACTCTTCTTGATAATATTCGTATAGGGCCACACCATAGCGTAAGTCAGCCACAGAGGAGAGAGGTTTTTCCGCATGGGAGTGAACACAACTAAAAATAAGAACAAGTGTGAACAAACAACCTAAGCGAGTGTGTTTTACAGCTCCCATTCTTTAAAACCAAACTCCGGTTGCATTGTTTTTGACGAGTCACGTATTTGAATTTCGACCATTTTGGGGTCATCGTCTTTTTCAATAAGCATGGTTGCTCCACGTTTATATTCACGATGATCCGGCCCAACGCCGGTAAAGATAGCGGTAAGCTCATGTTCGCCGGATTTTAGGTTACCCATATATAGGCGCTGAATACCACCGCGTGATAGTGCGTCATTTTGACGATGGGTATAAAGGTGGCTAGCAACCAGTTTGTCGTCGATTGACAGCTTAATTGCATCTATTGCAAAAAATTCTCCTGTGTCCATTGATACAAATACAACAATTTGTGTATTGGCAGGAAAGAGCAATTCTTCTTCTAAAATGAGCAAGTCTCGGTTGAGGTTCAATGCGGCTTTTTTAAGGTCTTCTACTTCTTCGCTCAGTGGTGAAACCTTTGTTTCATCCAGTACTTCTTCGGGGGCTTCCTCCTCTTGGGCATAAGTGAATTGGGAGAACGCCAATATCAATACACTAAAAAAAAGTGGGGCAAGCCGATAGGCAACCCATACTTTTGAAGAGGCAGTTTGCTTGGGGGCGAATTTATCTGCCAATTTTCGGCATTTTATACCTATCAAGGTCAGTCTCCGTTTCATCAATTATAGGAACAGTTGCCGTAGTTAGAAGTTTACAGTTATTAAAAACTACGTTCACCCGCTTGTTATTCAAACCATCTGCTGGCAATTTATTCAATATAGGTGGTTAAGGTATTTATACTGACTGTTAACGAACAGTGTAATGCGCTATTTTTCGTCGCATAATCATTTTAATGTGATATTGCTCACATTTTTCTTTTTTAAGTAAAGGCTTGCGGTTTCCATCAGCACTCATGAGCTTCATTTTTTATACCAATTTAGCCTTTTTCTTTTCCCATTGCTTCGGGAGGCATAAGTTCTGAGCTGTAATGTACTTTTCCGTACCGATCAATAATGACACAATCAAAGCCTGGTATTCGATTAATCAACTCTAGACCCTTTTCAACCCCCATAACAAATACACTGGTTGACATAGGGTCAGTATCTATTCCGTGAGGCCCCAACACCGTAACACTTACTACTTCCCTTGCTGAGGCTCCCGTTTTCGGGTTGATAATGTGGTGAACTCTTTCACCGCCGTCATCAATATAAAAACGCTCATAGTCCCCTGAGGTGGAGATAGCCGCATTAACGATGGGCAATAAAATAATGGGTTTGTCGTTTTCACTTTGCTTGCGAGGGTTTTTAATGCCTATTACCCAGGGTCGGCCAAGACGATCTCCCAAAATTCGTGTATCGCCACCGGCGCTAATGCTCGCATGTTGGATTCCCATTGCTGAAAGCTTTTCCGCAGCCAAATCCACGGCGTAACCTTTAGCAATACCACCTAGGTCTATTCTTACATTTTTATGGCCAAAAAAGAGTGTTAATTTGTTACGGTCAAAATCAATTAAGCGGTAGTTAATGGCTGGCAGCAGGGATTTCCTCAATGCGTTATTTGGCTTTTTTTCATTCCGATAGTCGTAATGCCAACCAACCGAGGCAAAGGTAATATCAAATGCCCCTTGGGTTATTTTGCTGAAATAGAGAGATTTATCGATAAGTTTTGCGAAAGGGGGCGAGATAGTTTGCGCCGTCAAAGAGGCTTTTTGATTAACGCGATATAGTTCGCTAGTACTAATGTAGGGTGAAAGCTGTTGGTCTACACCACGCATCACTTTCATCACTTCTTCTAGGGCTATTTCAGCTTGTAATTTTTCTTGGCGGGGGTCAGAGGTGTTCGACAACCAAATTTCTGCAGCAATTTCGGTTCCCATCACTTCCGCACGTTTGCTATACCATTCGGCGTTTGCAATGCTGGAAATAAGAACCAAAGGTATTAGAAAACGCCCCAACACGATAACTCTCCTAATTAAGTGGGAATAACTTAAACGGGACTAATCTTTACTCCGGCGGCCAGACAATATGATATACGCCTGAATCAGGCTCCTTTTCTTCACCTATAACTGGAAGCGCTTGGCCAATAATATCCGGCGCCCCTTCTTTTAGCGTTACAGTACCATTCAGTTTCCAATTATCTTGACCCGGCATCCAATCCCCTAGTATATCAATACCGATTGGGCCGTCTATTTCAAATAATTTTGCCGCAATACCGCCACGTTTATTTGGCGAAGCTTTCAGGCCAAGTGAACCTAAATGGATCATGCTATTACCGTCGTGAATTTGCGCATCCAACCAACTGAGCTGCGCATTCATCTCTTTAACTTTGCCGCCGCTTAAGCGTGCCTCAATAATGTTCGCCGAGGCGTGGCCAGCCACCCGCATAGGCAATAAAGGCTGAATAGCGGCAATCGACATTTCCACTTCAACATCGGATAGGCTGCTTCCTGTAAATAAACTTTGGCAGGCTTCTCCACGAATCACTTGAGCATTGTTTACCGCCTCAAATGTTACACAGGGAGAGAAAATTAATAAAGACCACGGGCTAAGTTTCCAACGAACTTGACCTAAGGCAATACTCGAATGGGCCACATCTATCTGTGATGAAGATGCACGACCATTCCAGATAGACCCTTGAATACCTGTCATCCAAAAATTGGGCGCATTGTTGTGAATGGCCGATGCAGCAAATTCTGCTGGAACTCTAGAAAGAACCAAGTACAAAAAATAAATAACTAAAAAGGCAATGAGTGCCGGTTTAATAAGCGTTTTGGGCATTTTTTCTTTGCCTTATTTTTATGGACGACTTAATCGAATGTTAACGGAAACCAACCCAGAATCGGTGGTGGAGGCAACAGAAATATCATTTACGTTTAAACCTTCACGCATTTCCATTGCATTTAACCAACTTAAGACTTGGTCAAAAGGCACCTTATCAAAGCGAAGACGAATATTATTGTTACCACTGGGCTGCATACCAGAGTGGATCAATTTGTTCACACTCAATGAACGGCTAACAATGTCAACTAGGGATTTTCCGCTAGTATTGCCACTGCTTTGACTTTGCTGCTTAACTTGCGCGGCCATATCACGAACCCGCTGCTGTGCTTCCATAGCCGCTGCATTTTTGCGAATTTGTTTATCGCGCATATTCACAACTGGGCTATAAAGCACCATATAAAGTACATACAATAAAGCACCGGAACTTAATATGAATAGCGCAAGCTGATCTCTCGGATTGGCGCCATCCCACCATTCTTTTAATGCGTTCATTGGGCTTCCTCCGAAACATTCAAACGGGCTTGTTGCACATCGCCTTTAGGACTCACCCGAACCAGTTCTGCGTTAAGCTGGTACTGTGCAATTAACTCTCTTAATTTTTCAACATCTTGGAAGGTTTTGGCTTCAATATTTAATTGAAGCTGTCGATTATCGCCATTGTATCGAAAACTGGAAAAATCAATATCTGGCACTTTTTGCACAGCCTGAGAGACACCAGATAATAAAGACATTAAATTGCTGGGTTCACTGGCGCTCGCTCCTGAGCCTTTGAGCATAGACTTCAGCCGCCCTTCTGGGTCACCTTTGCGACCATTAGGTACAGCATCCAGATAGATGCGATTGGTTTCTTCTCGAATATCCGCAAAGGCGCTTTTCGCTCCAAAGTATTCGGTAAAGGAAATAGTCAATGCAATCAAGAATGCCGCTGCCACTGCAATAACAGGTTTTTGCCAAAGCTCCCACCATTTTAAAATAGGAAGTTGTTTTGCAAACCTCCCATGTCGCAAACTGAATTTAGCTTCAGGAAAGCTCAGATCAATTGAGCCCCAAAACCCACCAACTCGAGTATTAATAATAATATTTTCATCTTCCTTCCACTTTTCGGGAAGCCAGCTATAGAGTTGATGCAGAGGCTCTTCGCCTTCGGATACTAAATCAATTTCAGTGCCCTCTGAAAATATTTCACCCATTACACCCAAAACCGCAGGAGCAAAACCGCTATCCACAGTAAATCCCTGGCCCTCTCCTAAATGAACAAAAACTTGACCATCGTCATAAACAAATGTTGGATGACCATTTTCTTGATACACCATAAGGTAATCTGGGAGACACTGTAAAATTTCTCCCGGAACCTGTTCAAGCTCTTTGAACATATTGAACAGAGTATCGAATTTAATGTAACAAACACTGACTTTGCTATCGATTAGGTCACCAATAGCAAAATGAAGTTCATCAACACTGTCAATAATCTCTTCTTCCATTTCATAGGGAAGCAATTTTGCTAAGTGACGCTTTTCCTTAACCTCAACGTCTATCCTTCTACTCGCTACCTGCTGACCACATATCATCATATATATAGATGGACTTTGCTCATGCAAATTGCCAATCAGTGCTTCCGTATCCCCAGCGCTGTAATTTTCACCCAGCCACTCGTTATCTTCCGACAGCATACGCCACTGCCACAAACCGTTTTCAAGAGATCGAATAAATAGTTTTTCTGCCATGGTACTTACCTAGCGGTTTGGGCAATTTTTTACCCATTTTTAAATTCTACTTGTGCTGTTTATACTTCTACTTACTTAAAATATTTTTAACTATATTAACCATACTTTCTTTTAACCACATTTTCTTTTAATTACATAGAAAGAGGTTAAAAATTTGCATCCGTTCGACGGACAGCAACAACTATTTTGGTATTGCTATCTCGTTTTATTAACGTGCGACGAGTGCGAACATGGTCACCTACCATTGTTTCACTGCTTAAAATAAAATAATCTGACTTAGTGCCTAACCCTGTCATATCTAAAACACCTTGTGTTGAGTCTTCACCGGCACCCGTTGTTGTATTGGCTCCCTCTGGCGGACCAGATCCAGGACCATTATTAACGCCCTTTGTTTTTGGGAAAATTGTTGCGGCGGCTGTGCCTGCGGCAACAAAATCGCTCGCGGTTTCCAAACCGTTTTCATTGCTTTGTCTATCCTGTAAAAGCTGCTGTACATCCACTTCCGATAACGGCGCTAAATCATTTTCATAATTTATCGTGCGCAAAATTATTTCCGGTGCGGTATTCACGTTTAACGTGACATTTGCCGGTAGTGCAATAACATAAGGCAATAACGCATTATATATTTGCGACGTTATGCCCTTAATAAGACTTAATTCACTGACACTGCTCATCACATCATTGGCAGCAACAAACGGTGGAACTAGCTGCTGATAATAATCGGCTTCCGCACCACCAAAACCTGTTTCTTGATCGTCAGTATCAACCCAATCAATCACCGCTTCTGTTATCGCTTCGGCTTCAGGCATGGTGAGCATCGGTTGCCCTTCATTATTCGTCAGTAAAAGTAATAACCGAACAAAACGGCGTTGCGGTTCATTAAATCTTTTTGCGCCAACACTCGCTGAACTTCCACTTGACGGCCTTCCTCCCAACGAGTTCAGATTTATTCTTGCAGATGCGTCTTCAAGGGCACCACTGACATAGCCATGGTCTGTTGGCATTTGCGGTACGGGTGTCGCCCAGGCTTCGTTTAAATTGTCATTTTGGCCAGTGGGGCTATTTAGATCGTCGATTAACCATTTAATCGCTAAGTTTTCTGCCCCTTCCAAATAGGTACTGGCTTGAACACCGTGCCATCTATTCGCACTGCGTGTAAAATTTAACTCCATTTTCCAGGTCAATTCTATCGCTATAGTCGCAATTAACGCGGAAACCATAAGCGCAATCAACAGAGCTACGCCCTTCTGCTGTTGGCAACCTAATTTAAGTTTTTTATTTCGCATTTTTGCAACACAACTTTATTCAAAAAATCGTTTTATGTTTTCTTTAAAAGTCTTCTTTCAGCAGGGCAAACATTCGAGTAATTTCACCGCGATCTTTTAGTGTTATACGAATCCTCACCGCAGCAGGCAAGTCTTCTGCCTTCGGAACTGGCCACTTCTCTGACCAACCTCTGCCGTTAATGCTCACTTCATTGGCAGTCCATGGCAGCATATGTACTTCAATTTCTTCTATGTCATCCAAAATTTTGGTTGAGGTTGTCGGTTCCGCTTCAACGTTACCTGGATCTATCCAGAGGTCTCGCCAAAGCACTTCTTCCTCAAATCTATATCCCACTCTCGCCAATTCGGTGCGAGGTAAATTCAATGGATTACCTCGTCCTGCGCGAAATAACTGAAATATATGAGCCCGATCATAAGGTGCTTCAAATGCTTTTAATTTATTGCCATAGCTCGATTTTCGCGGATGACCAACTGCGTGTTTTAAATCGTTTTCAATTAAGATCCAAGCGCGATCTATTCGCCCTATCCGTTTAATACTAACTTCACTCGCATCACCCGCATCAATAGCAATGCTCAATGTTTCAAAAGAAACTGTGGCAATAACCGCTATAATACCGATGGCTACCATCACTTCGATAAGGGTAAAACCTTTTACTTTTTTCGCTGAGCCAGGCGCATTCATAATGGTAGATACCCAACTATGCTGGCCAACCATTCTTCTTTTACCATTCCAACAGATACTTCGTAACGTTGCATAGCACTTGCGCCTTCACCCACTTTTTTAGATTCAATTTTGGTATACCATTCTCGATCAGCAAACTTAATCGTATCGGCCTCTTTTGTGGGCGGAAGTTTCTTTTTAATTTTGTGGTTTAAAATAATTTCCTGGTTTTTATTTTCCGCAATCCAAAAAGCAAATGTACGCTCTTCGGAGTGAGTAGCGTAATCCAATGAAGATTGGATTTGCATTACTATAGCCGGCAACGCCATACCAATGATCATCAACGCAACCATGACTTCGATCAAAGTAAAACCTTGTTGTATGCGTTTAGAAATCATCGTCTTCTGTCTTCTGCGCTTCAGCCTTTTCTTTCCACTCAACTTCTCCCCATACGTTGACTACAACATGTTGTGCTGTATCCGGGTCATCATCATTTAAAAATTCAATTTCAAATGGTGTCACTTCACCACCTGGGTAGAAGGCAACAATGGGAACAATTTCCTCGGGACGTTTCTCCCAGGTTAAAACTCGATTATCTATAGTCACAGAAATTTTTATTTCCGGTGGCAACCGAACCGTCTCGACGTCTTCTATAGGAAGCCATCTACGTACAAAACCATTGGCGCCTGGCACCCCCGTTTCTTTCATCCAACGGTATTGCCAACCTAATTCTTCAATGTCGAATTCTATTTTTTCTTCTGAATTTTCCAAGGCTTCTGCCTGCCACTCAGGTGACTCAAGCACTAACCCTATAGGCTCGCCGGTAATCACCGCCATTTCACTAGCATGATCACTGAAAACTGAAAATTCACTGACAGCTTTTGTGAGGTCTTTTTCCCCACCCCCCACGTCGATCATTGCCGTGGCGCCACCAACGGCAATACCGATTAGCACCAGCACAACCAATATTTCAATAAGGGTAAAACCTATTTGCTTTCCTTTTTTGTTACTGAATATTGGTTGCTTATTTTGCATCACAAATCTCTATTTATGCGTCATCCCAAGCTGACATATCGGCGTTTTCTTCTTCCCCGCCACGTACACCGTCAGCCCCTAAGGTGTAAATATCATAAGGTTTACCTTCTCCAGGGCTCACATAGAAGTAAGTTTCACCCCAGGGATCAATGGGCAATTTATCCATATAACCACCGCTTTGATAGTTTTTCGGTTCGGGCGCTGTACTTGGTTTCGATGCCAAAGCTTCAAGCCCTTGTTCACTTGAAGGGAATCTGAAATTATGCAACTTATACATTTTTAATGCTGTTTGCAGGTTGGCAATATCTGCCTTAACTTTACTTTTGTTACTGTCGCCCAGGGCGCTCATAACACTTGGCCCCACAATTCCAGCCAACATTCCGATAATGACAACCACAACCATTATTTCAATCAAGCTAAAACCTGACTGTTTTTTAACGTTCATATTTCTAGTTTTCATAGGTTCACTCTCTAAACAATTTAATAATATTTTTAATTGCCAACCATCTGATTGATTTGGAATATTGGTAACAATATCGCCATGACAATAAAAATTACCATGCCTCCCATAAACAACACCATAAAAGGTTCCAATAATCCCATTGCGCTGTCTACGGTGAAGGCTAAGTCGCGTTCCTGGTTTTTTGCGACATGATTTAATTGCGTGGCAAGTTCACCATTTGCTTCACCACTGGCAACCATTTGCACCAGCAAAGGTGGAAACACATCGACTTGATTTAACGCTTTGCTTAAGCTCATACCCTCTTGTACAGACAGGGCCACTTCGGCGCTTGCGCTTTTTAACATACGATTGGTAAGAACTTCCGCCGCAATTTTGAGGGCATCCAATAATGGCACACCACTGTTGGTTAACAGGCCCAAAGTGCTGGAATATCGCGCACACTGTGCTTGCAGAATTAACTCACCAAAGACGGGAAGTTTCAACTGTATAGCGTGCCATTTTTTCTGGCGAGCTTCGGACTTTAACAGCCATATCACCACAAACCCGATACCAACCATAACCAGCAATAACACTAAACCGTAGTTAACCAAAAAATCACTTATAGCAATGAGTGCTTTTGTTACTGAGGGCAACTCTTGTTTACTATTTTCAAAAAGCCCCATTAATTTTGGGACCACTTTAACCATTAAAAGAGAAACCACTGCAATACTGACCACCAACATCACAATCGGGTAGATCATGGCATTTTTTAATTTTTGGGTGGTTTCCTGACTGCGTTCCGTATATTCGGCAAGCTGGTCTAAAACTGGACCAAGATAGCCTGACGATTCTCCCGCTCGAATCATTGCTCGATATAAATGGTCAAATACTTTTGGAAGTTCTGCCATTGCCTGGGCCAAACCCAAACCTTCCAATACCCGCGAACGAACTTGCAGCAAAATAGTTTTTACTTGAGGTTTTTTGGTTTGCTTAGCTGTCGCTTGCAAGACTTCATCTAAAGGCAAACCAGATTGAACCAATGAGGCAAGCTGGCGTGTAAGCAAAGACAAATCACGCTGTTTTAGTCTAGGACCTCCAAAGGAAAAACCACCTCCAGATGATGATGAAGAACTCTTAGACTGTTGGCGTTTATGAGTCGTTTTAACGTCTAACGGTTTTAGCTGCTTATTGCGCAGAAGTCCACGAACTTGCCGTTCGGAATCCCCTTCGATGACGCCTTTAACTTTTTTGCCTTTGGCATCTAGCGCTTGATAACTGAATGCTGGCACTAGACCACCCCCCCATGGGTATATTCACGTTGATAATTCGAACCAAATAGATCGGGCTTTTCAGTATTTTCGCCAAATAATTCAGCGAATAAAAAACCTAAGGAGGAGAGTTCCTGCGATGTTTTTTTTTGCATGACCAACATACATTTACGATGCTGCGGTAACCCGCAGTACCTCCTCCACGCTGGTGATGCCCTGAAGAACTTTGTCTCGACCATCTTGGTCAATAGGCTGACCCGATTTTCTCGCATGGGCAGTTAACGCTTGTTCGCCAACCCCTTCATGAATCAATTGACGCATTTCATCGTCAACTAAAATAAATTCATAAATACCTGTTCGCCCTTTGTACCCTGAATGATGACATCGATCACAACCTTTGCCTTTGTATACAATTGAGCCTTCGGGCAAATTAATTCGAGCGCATTCAGATGCTGTGGCTTCGTGAGGTTCTTTACATTCTTTGCACAAAACACGAACCAAGCGCTGCGCCATAAGCGCTTCCAAACTGGACGAAAGCAAGAAAGGCTCAATGCCCATATCGTGAAGCCGCGTAACGGCTCCAATGGCAGTATTCGTATGCAGTGTTGAGATAACCAAGTGGCCTGTCAAACTGGCCTGCACGGCAATGGCTGCGGTCTCTTGGTCACGAATCTCACCAATCATGACGACATCCGGGTCCTGGCGCAAAATAGCACGCAACCCACGAGCAAAGCTCATATCAACTTTTGTATTAACTTGGGTTTGACCAATGCCGGGTAATAAGTATTCAATTGGGTCTTCAATTGTCAGAATATTTCGGGTACGAGAATTTAAGAAGCTCAAGCCCGAATAAAGTGTGGTAGTTTTACCCGAACCTGTTGGTCCGGTTACCAAAATAATCCCATGTGGTTTTTTCAGCGCAACTTCAAACCCAGTTTGAGATTCGCTAGGCATATTCAGTTGCTGCAAACTGAGTGCGCCTGCCGCTTGATCCAGCAGACGCAGTACAACACGCTCACCATGGGCAGACGGTATGGTGGATACACGAATATCCACAGCGTGTCCTGCAAGCTTAACGGTAATACGGCCATCTTGTGGTATACGTTTTTCAGCAATATCCAGACGAGCCATCACTTTTAATCGAGATACCAATAAAGGCGCCAACATGGGCTTGGGTGAAAGGACTTCACTTAACACACCATCAACACGGAAACGAATAGAGACACGATCTTCGTAGGGTTCAACGTGAATATCGGATGCTTTTTCTTGCACAGCTTGGGAAAGCACAGCGTTAATGAGACGAATAACCGGCGCATCGTCTTCACCAGATAATAGTTCACCGTCGTCGGGCAGGTCATCAACCAATGCCGAGAGGTCCAAGTCTGCCCCCAGATCATCCACGGCTTGCTGAGCTTCGCCATCAGCACTTTGATATATTTGAGCGAGCTTGGCTTTAAAGGGTTCTTCGTCCATTTTCTCAATAGTAAATGGACCACCCAAATGACGACGGATTTCTAAAAGGGTATAAGGGCTAACGAAAGATGCGTGCAATAAAACACCTTTTTCCAATACCACGCCGTAGGTAGACGCAAAAGAGAACGGCAGACGAGATAAAGAGGAGCCCGTTTGCTCGGTAACGTCTAATTCGTCTTCCTTCAATGACTCTTCTAATGACTGATCTAAAGATTCTTCATTCACGCGGATTATTCCTCGGTCATGGCGCTGTCATCGACATTGTTATAGAGGTCTTGCGGGCTGGTCACTTCGCGCTTCCCCTTTTTCCTCTCTTCCTTCTCTGCTGCATAGGTGCCATATTCGGGCAATTCGGGCAGCACAGGTAACAATTTATCGTCCAGCATAAACAAGCCTTTTTCGCGTTGCTTCAGTTGGTCATCTCGAATTAAGCGATATTTTTCAGCCGTAGCACCATGCAATGTTTCATCGTCACGAATGATGGTCGCCTTCAAAAACACCATTAGTTTTTGCTTCGAATAGGTTGTTTTTTGCGTTTTAAATAGGTTACCTAACAGAGGAATACTGCCAAGAATAGGCACTTTCTTTTGGCCCTCAGAGACTTTATCTTCGATCAAGCCACCAAGAACAATGATTTCCCCATCCCCAGCCAACACTTGGGTCTTGATGTCTTTTTTGTTGGTAATAATGTCCGATGCACCTGAGGCCGTTGTTAGGCTGGATACCTCTTGCGAAATATCCAACAAAACTTTGTCCCCTTCGTTTACATGTGGTGTAACCGTAAGAGAGATACCCACATCTTCACGTTGAATAGTTTGGAATGGGTTAGTCGCGCCACCCGTACCGCCGCCAACACCTGAAAAGCTACCTGTAACAAAGGGTACGTTTTGACCGACAGAAATAGTCGCTTCATGGTTATCCATGGTAAGCAGTGTTGGCGTCGATAAGATGTTGGCTTTATCGTTAGACCTAAGTGCATTCAACACGGCAATAAATTTTTCATCACCCGATGTGCCTGCAATACCCAATACCTGGCCAGGTATATTTAATAGTGCGCCCGCTAATTCTTGAACCGGATTGCCAGTGCCGCCACTATCACCTAGTAGGCTGACGCCCACACCTGCCGTTCCAGAATCCGTAGACGAACCAAATACCCCCTCTTTGGAGTTACTCACCATCCATTCAACACCTAGCTTATCGTCCTTACCAATAGTCAATTCAACGATAATGGCCTCAACCAAGACTTGTGCGCGACGAATATCCAAGCGGTCTACAACAGAGAGCAAAGAGTCAAGCTGTTCGCCGCTTGCGGTAATCAATAGAGAGTTTGTATCTTCATCGGCCTCAACCGTCGCCCCCTGTTTATTCTTTTGCTCGCCTGGGGACATCTTTATCATATTTTGCACAACTTTAGTCAAAACACCCGCAACATCTTTCGCCTTCGCATACTCTAAATAAATAACACGTACGTTACCCGTTTGACGTTGGGGTTTATCCATACGCCGAACAAGCCGCTTCACATTTTCACGCTGAACATCTTCACCACTGACAAGAATGGTATTGTTCCGCTTGTCCGCAACCAGCTTTAAGCGTGAAGACTCAGGGCCGGACTTTGCCCCTTGAGTCTGTAACTTATTAAGCATTGTGACAACATCAGGCGAATGGGCGTATTTAAGCGTAATAACTTCCGTCACAGGTAACGCAGCGGTATCGATTTTTTCAATCACTTCCTGCAAGCGCGCAATATTCTCTGCGGTATCAGAAATAACAATCGCGTTACTCGGACTATAGGCTGCTAGGTGAGAATGCTGAGGCACCAGCGGACGTAAAACAGGCAACACTTTTGCTGCCGCAATATTTCTTAGTTGAATAACTTGGGTAACATAGCCTTCACCTCTGTTTTTACCGTCCACAACAGGAAGGGGAGAGGAACGCGCATCTTTTAAAGGAACAACACGAGTAACGTTACCGACTTCTACCAAGGTAAAATCGTGTACTTCCAACACTGTGCGAAATAATTCGTATAGCTCTTTTTCGTTTAACGACTTATTGGAAATAACCTTAACACGGCCTTTCACCCTAGGGTCGATAATAATTGTTCTCCCTGTGACATCAGCGACAAATTTGATGACCTCCTGAATGTCAGAGTCTTTAAAATTGATTGTCCAAGTTTGTTCTGCGGCATAACTTTGAGGCGTTATACCAACTGACAAAATGGCGGCGACTACTAATGCAAAAACTGCGGAAGAGTGCTTAAACACGCGACTACCCATTATCCAAACTGATGTTAATTGAATACGGCTGCCCATCGCGCTGCACTTCTAGCTGTGCAGAGGTGGCCGTTTTTAAGTTTTGGTATATCTCACGAAGCTTGCGGGGATCATCGACTGCTATCCCGTTCACTGCCGTGACTATATCGTTATTTTTTAATCCAGCTTCTTCAAAAAGTTCTCTATCTCGCCCAGGGCGAATTCTGTACCCCACCATCTTTCCACCTTCACGGTGGACGCTAAAACGCACGACATCACCCACGGACTTAGGTAGACGGTCCTGTTTTAGTTTTCGAGTCACTTTATTGTCATAAGCCCCCCGCCTTCTTGGTGCCTGAGAGGAAGCGACATTGTTTTTAGGCGGTTCACTTCGGCGGGTCTGAGGTTTTGATGGAACTCTCACTTCACGCTTAGCGATGGATTTTGATTTTTTAAAGTCTTCTTCAGAGTAAAGCCAGAGAGACTCAAACTTACCGTTGTTATCCAAAATAACCCTTTGCTCTTCTACTTTAGCCAGCTTCACTCCTGGGCTCTTAAGAGGGTCCCCAACTTTGTACAACGCCTGGCTATTACCACTGGCAATAATCGCCCATGCACTATTGGGATCATTGCTGGCAAGAATCCCCTGAAGCTTCAAATTCAAGCGTGTTTCCTTCACATTGCCAACATCAAGTGAGGGATTTTTTTCAACCTGCTTTGCCACAGCTTCAGATTCTTCGGTCAACTTACCAAACAAATTTGCCGATTTCATCGCAGCTAAATTGACAGGTACGGCAACACTGGGAGCTTCTTTCGCAACTGACTCAGCCACTTTAGGAGGCGAAGGCACATCGGGAACCGGGAAGAGAACCCAAAATAACGCTGCTGCGCTACGACAAATCCAAACTAGAGCCAAAAACAACACAAGATTGCGCCAAACATTCAAAGGTAACTGTTGCACAGTCTCACCCAAGCGATTCAGTTGGCTCTGAAGCTTTACTATATTTGGGTTGTTTAACAACTGACTTGTCACAACTTTTCCGTTATCTCGTTATTCTTCAAATGATCATGTAATTGTTTAACTTACTGCTCTAACCCCTTAACAGTAGGGTAATCCAGTGTATACATCTATACGCAACTTTAATATGTTTTACACAGTACTGTCGCCTATATACTAGATTCTTTCACAATCACCTTTTCAGTATGCGCAGAATTTGTAGCCCTTGCGTACTAATCCCTTCATTTTTAATCCAAATTGCCAATATTTACCCTCTCTAAGTTGCATATTGATGTTCTACCCCAATCTAAGGACAATAAGATTTCAAGGCTATCGCCTTGATCAACCATCATTTCAACCAACTATTACTTCCACCAAGTTATTATATTGGAACCACCCAAAACGCCATGAAACACGTGTTCTTGTTACAAAATCAATATAAAGCCTACCTTGGTAAGTCCGGCAACTGGATTAGCGAAGGCGACTCAAAAACGCTCTTTAGAACCAAGTACAAAGATGAAGTTATCAACCAAAAAGTTGAAATTGCGGTAAAACATCCGGACTTGAGAATTGAAGCTGTCTCCATAGCGGTGGATGAAAAGGGAAAACTCGAACTTCAGCTACCTAAACCCACCCTTAAAGAAGAGAAAACCGAACAACTAGATTTCACAGATAACGAAAAAACTCATACTAACGAGAGAGAAGAGTCCATTGGGCTTACAAAAGAATTGGCCACGGAAAGTTCTGAACAGGAAGTTTCACCTAATCCCACCACATCAACACCTACACTAGAAACTAATTTGAACTAGGCACCCGGGGGTACCATTCATGTTCTCTTTAACCAACCTCCCTCAAGCACTCTTTGAGAAGAAAAATGCCCCTCTAATAAGTGGTATTCTGAGAGGCGTTGAAAGAGAGGCGCTACGCACACAGCCCTGCGGCGCCATGGCCCAATCAACACACCCTCAAGGGCTGGGGTCAGCACTTACTCACCCCCTGATCACCACGGATTTTAGCGAAGCGTTACTGGAATTTATTACGCCACCCAGCCATTCCAAAGACGACCTATTCCAACACCTTACCGTCCTGCAAAAATTCACCCTCGGCCAGCTCAATAACGAATTACTCTGGGCAAGCAGTATGCCCTGCTGCATCGGAGAAGAAGCCGATATTCCTGTGGCCCAATACGGCAACTCAAATAATGGCTTGATGAAGACCACTTACCGCGTCGGACTAGGCCATCGCTATGGCCGAACCATGCAAACCGTTGCCGGCGTGCATTTTAACTTTTCGCTTCCCAACGCCTTTTGGGCATTTTTAAGCAATGAAGAAAATAGCCTGCTGGATTTACAAAAGTTTAAGAACAAAGGATATTTCAACTTAATTAGGAATTTTCGCCGACATTACTGGTTACTTGTCTACCTTTTCGGTGCGTCTCCCGCGCTATGCCCAACCTTTGTTCAAGGCCGGACACATAATTTGCAGAAATTCGATGCAGAGGGGAAAAGCCTTTATCTCCCTTACGCAACATCACTACGCATGGGGGACCTGGGCTATCAAAGCTCGACCCAAGAATCACTATTTGTTTGCTACAACGAAATAGATACCTACGCTCAAACCCTCTGCTCCGCCATTCAAACACCTCACTCAGCGTACCAAGACATGGGGTTAAAAAACGATCAGAACGAGTACCAACAATTAAATACCGGGCTATTGCAGATTGAAAATGAGTTTTACAGCTCAATTCGCCCCAAACGCACCGCAGCACCAGGCGAAACCGCGTTAACAGCATTGCAAAACCGAGGAGTGGAGTATATTGAAGTACGCTGCCTGGACGTCGATCCATTTTCCCCCATCGGCATTACCCGTGAACAAATGGATTTCCTCGATATATTTTTACTCTATTGCGCTCTCCAACCTAGCGACCTATGCAACAAAGAAGAGTCTGACAAAATACTTGCCAACCAAAAACGTGTGGTTCATGAAGGTCGCACCCCCAATCTCCAACTTGACCACTGGCGACATGGAAAAATAAATGCCCTAGAGTGGGGACTAGAACTAATCAAAGCCCTCTCCCCCGTAGCAGAACTGTTCGATTCAATCAATGAAACCAATTCTTACCAAACCAGCTTGGAGTTTCAACGACAGAAGCTGCTTCACCCAGAGCTAACCCCTTCTGCCAAAATACTTGAGCATATGCGCCAGACCAATCAAAGCCATAGCGAGTTTATGCGTTCACTTTCCCGGCAACATAGCGAAGCGCTTAGAAAAGAACCCCTTACAGAGGAGATTGAATCTAGGCTGGAGCAAATGGCGGAGGAATCTCACAACGAGCAGAGATCCCTTGAAGAGGCCAATAGCGGAAATTTTGAGGCGTTTTTGGAAGGCTACTATAAGCAATACGGCAATTGCTGCCGCTAACCTGCTATTACTAACCTATTGCCATTAAAGCAATAAACTCGGCTTCACGACCAATTTACTTCTGGATAAACAACGTATTGAAGTAGAAATCCACCACCAACTCAGGATCGAGGCCATCCTCCTGCTTAAGCACCTTTCTCACTTCTTCTAACGCATCTTTACGTAGCTGCTCTTTGCCGTCTTGAGAGCTTAAAGACTCATTCGTTTGACCTGCAAACAACATGACCAAATTGTTGCGTATGTAGGGCATATGGTGCCGAAGGGCACTAGCAGCCTTAGAATTTGATAACCTTACCGAAGCTTCCGCTTTCAAATACCTTAAGCGACCAGCTCCTCCATAATTGACAACAAACTGCGGTTTTATGGGAATATAGATTGCTGGCGCAGGGGGGGGGGGGGCCTCTTCAGCGTAGGAAGACAATGCAGTCGCCATCATCGCCACTAGAATCCATCGAATATAACCTGTCATTCAACTTTCTCACTAAGCCTAGTTGTATTGGGACTAGGGCCTCACACCTCAACAATAGAGACCCTAACTCAAAGCTTAGCCCATTTACCATGAACCCTCGCTGAATTCACTTACCGACACCACAGCACTCTATATACTGCCCCCTTACCGCCCTCTTTCACAGCACAAAAGTAAGTGAACAAACACCCTTTTCTATAGTCAAAAGCTGCCACAAAACCCATTTCTAGATGGATGCGATTGCATTCAAGATACAACCCAAGGTATAAATACTAGGCACTCTTACGAGACTAGAATTCAACCCCACATAAGACAGGCCAACATCACCTATGCTTCTTTTACCCAGTGTTCGCAGCAGTTTTCTCATTGTTTTTCTTGGTTGTGCTGGGCTAATGCTCGGTGGCGTTTATTTCCAGTACGTTTTGGACCTCGCACCCTGCCCACTGTGCATTACACAAAGAGTGTTTATCTGTGCTGTTGGACTAGCCGCTTTGGTTATCTGGGCCATTAACCCTGCCACACTTTGGAAAAACATTTTCGCCGTGATCAATATACTGCTTGCAATAGCGGGTGGTGGAGTATCTGCCCGCCACGTATGGCTACAAAACCTTCCTGAAGATCAAGTTCCCACCTGTGGCCCAGGGCTGAGCTACATGTTCGAAGCACTCCCCCTAGCTGAAGCATTTTCGGTTCTTTTCGCAGGAGATGGTAACTGTGCAAATGTAGTTTGGCGCTTTTTAGGGCTTAGTATTCCCGCTTGGACCCTAGTCGCTTTTACCGGCCTCGTACTATTTCATGTGTGGATAATTATTCGAAACCATGCAAACGGCACTTAAAACCACACCCTTACTTCCAGCATGTCTGGACAGGTAAAAATATAGAATTAAAACTGCCTTCAAAAGTCAATAAAATTTCATCTATATTTAATCATGTACTGCAAATTTAACGAACCATGGCTTGCCCTAATGTATCAGATCGCCTATCTTAACCATCTTGCTGGATATATTTGTCCAAGATATTTGAAGTTTATTTAAAGGCGTTATTAAATGTTAGAAAACTGTAAGTCGGCTAGAGAACGTTGGGGTGGAGTAAGCGATTTAATCGACCGATGGCTAGAAGAACGGCAGCAAATGCTGGTGCAATTCTGCAACCTCTCAAACATTGTCGAAGATACTGATAATCAAGAGCGTGAACGTTTACTCCGTTTATTTTGCGAAATTATGGTGGATTACACATCCGCAGGGCACTTCGAAGTGTACGACCAGCTTGTAAAAGAAGGTCGAGAATTTGATGATGTAGACGGCCTGAAAGAAGCAAGCGAGCTATTCAAAACCATCGACTCTTCCACTGAAGCCGCGCTCGACTTCAACGACAAATATCAAGAAACCGACGACCTTGAATCTATCTGTAGCGACCTATCCAAACTTGGTGAAACCTTAGCAGCGCGCTTCGAAGCAGAAGATCGTATGATTGGAGTTTTGCATATTGCTCACAAAGATCACGTAGCCTAAACCGATAAAACCAGTGAAGGACCCTCTTCGCTGGATTTTTGCACAATAACATGATCTATTACATGGCCAAATAGTGATTAGCAGTCCTTTATCAAACAAATTACTACCAATAAAAACACCAGACCCGTTAGCTATAGTATTAGCTTAAAAAATCTCTGAACCCGTCAGCTATATACAAGACCCTCAGAGTAATTCAGTTATATGTCTCTCTTAAAATATGTAAAAAACGGCAGACGATATAAACAACAATACTTAGGACCTTGGTATGACAATCCACTCAACAACTCACGTTTCCGTTCGTTTTATTAAAACCTTAATGATTTTAACCTTAAGTACTTCCTTTCTCACTGGGTGTTTTGATTCAGAAAAGAAAAAAGATGATACAAGCGAAAAACATTTAATTCAGTCCACTGCATACTTACAACAAGGTCAATTTGGCGCCGCAATGATTGAAGCGAGAAATGCAATCAAAAACGACCCACGAGCCCCAGAGGGACATGTTGCTCTTGCCAATTGTTTTATCGCCTTAGGCAATTATAAATCCGCTATTGCCCAATTAACTCAAATATCCCCAGAGGGAAATGCCAATTATGTACTGGCATTAGCAGAAGCCTATATTGGCCGTGGGAAATACCGATCAAGCATACAGCTACTTGAAGAAAACGCAGAGCTGTTTACCAATGAAGGCCGCCCAAAATATTTACTTCTACGCGGTAATGCAAAAAACGGAATTGGCGAGTTTGAAAGTGCAATTAGCTCCTACGAATCAGCAATAAAAGCCAACCCAAGCTTTACTGACGCGAAGCTCAAGCTGGCTGAAACCTATATCATGCTTGATAAAGACCACCAAGCATTTGAATACCTCCGACAAATGGAGCAAGAAGATGGCGAAAACCCAGATGTTATTTTGTTTAAAGCAAAGCTCGCCCTAAAAGATCACAACTTAGAAGAAGGTGTAAAATTACTCACTCAAGCGCTGGGCAAAACACAAAAAACAGATTTAATGACCCCCACCCGTGCATCCATGCTATCTGCACTGGCGGAAGTATTAACCCGACTTGGACGCAGTGCCGATGCATTAATTTATACCCGTATTATTGCTAACGCCTACCCAGGGTCTCAAGGGCTCCAAAACCAGTATTCCGAAGCCGTTAAAGAATATCGTGAAGGCAATATGGAGAAAGCCGAAAACCTATTAGTTGAAATCCTTAAAGATTCTCCCAACCACGAAAAGGCAGGCCAACTACTGGGAATAATCAACTACTTCCAAGGTGACCTGACTGACGCAGAGTACTACTTTAACGAAAGCCTTGACCCAGAAATATCCAGTGATGCCGCAAAACATATCATGGCGATGACCAGTTTACGATTGCAAAAGCCAGAAGAAGTTTTGGAACTGCTGGCCGACGAAATTGATACCACTACCAATGTTTCAAATATCGCCCTATACGGGGTTGCTGCACTCAGCTCAGATAAACCAGAAGAAGGGATAAAATACCTAAGAAAAGCCGTAAAATTGGAGCCATCGCGGTCTCAGCTTAATTTAGTGATTGCCCATCATTATAATTCCTTACAACCACCTCAATACGAAAAAGCATTAGAGGAAATCACCCAAGCCAGTAAATCCTCCCCGGATGATTCACGCCTTCAAGAAGCTCTAGTCCGCCAACACATGATTATCGGCAATATGAGCAAGGCCGAAACGGCCATGATACAAATCTTAAGTAAATACCCAAATCAGCATTCTACTCATTTACTTGCCGGTAATTTTGCTAGATACAACGGCAAGCTTCCCGAGGCATTGAAGCATTTTCAAAAATCGCTTTCGCTATCACCAGATTCAGCAAACATAATATTCATGGTAGCAAAAACGCAATTCGAGTTGCGCGATTGGGAATCATCCAGTGATACATTCAAGAAATTTATTAAACTTGAACCTACACGTATAGAAGGCTACCGTGGTTTACTGGATGCAAGCGTTCCCGCTGGAAAACAACAAGAAACAATTAAGTACATTGAGGAACAAACTAAAGAAACACCACAATCTTCAGCACTAGTCGCCATCGGCATACTACTCGCCAAATCAGGAGACTTAGGTGCCGCTGAAACCTACAAAGATAAAGCCCTAACACTGAGCCCAGGTGATGCACGTGCGTTAAAACTCGCTGCCGCAGTGAATTACACTCGCGGTAAAAAAGCAAAAGCAAAAGGGAACTTTGCAGAAGCGAAGAAATTTGCCTTGAAAGGCTTACAGTCCGATAGCAATAACGCGCCCCTATTCATACTACTTGCAGAGTCAGAAATCGATTCTAAAAACTTTGTTGAAGCGGCAGAAGTCATTAAACAAATTAAAGCGGTTGACAAGTATTTAGCGCTCCATCTCACCGGGGACCTTAATAACGCACAAAAATACTTTGCCAGCGCTTTAGAAAACTATCAAACTGTTTGGGATAAGCAGCCTACAGATTTGCTCGGACAAAAGATTTATCGCTTATTCGGCAGCTCCGGCCACGAACAAAAAGCTCAAGAGTTCCTAGACATCTGGATAGAAAAGTTACCCAATGGCGTTCGTGCTAGAGCGTCTCGAAGCAGTATTTACATCAATAATGGTCAGTTCAAAGCCGCTAAATCCGACTTAGAAGCCGGGCAGAAAATTGCTCCAAACTCAACACTTATCCTGAATAACTTAGCCTGGGTCTACCAGAAACTTGGTGATTCTCGAGCACTGGCTGTGGCAGAAAAAGCCCAAGAAATCTCTCCAACCGACCCAAATGTTCTCGATACCTATGGATGGATTCTGTATAACGAAGGTCAAAAAGATCGAGCAATTACTATATTGGAAAAAGCAGCTTCCTTGGCACCATCAAATAAAGCCATTAAGAAACATTTGGACGCAGCAAAAGCAGGTTAAATAAAACCCGCTTTGTACAAAAAGCTCCCTCGGGAGCTTTTTTTATTTACGCTATTTTTCATCTAAACTAGAAGTAATAAGGGCCACCATAGCTGCTATGCTCATTAACATAACAACCTCAATGGACCGCTATGGATAAACACATTACTCAAACGTTTTTTGTGACCGCCTGTATAACAATCTTATATAGTTGCATATCCGGTTGCAGCCGACCGCAACCCCCTGCTTCTTCATTTGAGGTCGCGGTAAAAGGCACTCACTCTGCCAGCCTGGACGAAAAAGCCACTCAAGCTGTTATTGGCTCTATCCATCACGGCGGTAGTCTTTGGTCCACAGAAGACCAAGAGCGTCATTTTAATTGGAACCATAAGGACCAAGAAGCCACGACTATCCAAGCGTCGGACTTTTCTAATTCTGGTAAATGGGCGGCTACAGCGGACCCTCACACCCTAGTTTTGTGGAACACCCAAACGGGAGAGGGAGAACGATATTGGGTAGCACCTGGAGAAATATTAGATATTGAACTCAGCCCAGGTGCGTCCTTCGCACTACTGGGACTCGATGACCATAGCGCCGTGCTATTTGATATTCGTCGTGGTGGGATTAAGCGTCGCTTCCAACACAATAACCGAGTTCGTAGCGTAGACCTAAGCCAAGATGGAACAATTGCTATCACAGGCTCGGAAGACTATTCTGCACGTATTTGGGACGTCACATCAGGAAAGCAACTTTTTAAAATCACACATCAAGACGATGTACAACTCGTAAAAATCTCTCGCGATGGCTCCCTAGCCTTTTCTGTTAGCAAATATGACCGGGCTGTTCTATGGAACGCTAAAACAGGCGAACCTTTAGGAGATATTCCACTAAGCACTCAAAAATTAAAACGTGGTTTACATTTCACAACCGCAAGGTTTAGCCGAGATAATGGGCTCTTACTAACCGGACGACCAGACCAGATTGTTGATCTCTGGGATACAGCAACACTCAGAAAAATAGCAAGTTGGAAATTGCCAAAACGAAGTGCTTGGAAACCCACTTCAGCAGCGGTATTGGACGTGGCTTTTTCAGAGGAAAGAGGAGTTTACTACGCTATCGCATCCAATGGATTTATACACAAGCTCATACTCGAAGAAACTCAACACTAATTCAACTCAAGTAAAAAAGGCCACATTTGCAGCCTTTTTTATTGGGTTCTTATTTCTCTTTCGTTTCAACTGACTTTGTTTCAGCCGGTTTTTTCTGGCCAACAATTTCGATCAACTCCATTTCGAAAATAAGAACGGAATTTGGTGGAATACGTTGAGTTCCACCTGCACCATAGCCAAGATCAGATGGAATAAATAGCTTCCACTTATCACCTACTTTCATCAGAGGAAGCGTTTCAACCCAACCAGGAATAAGCTGACCTACCTTAAATGTCGCGGGCTTACGGTTATAAGAGCTATCAAACTCCGTACCATCTAGAAGTGTCCCACGGTAGTTCACAACCACTTGATCTTCAACCGTTGGAGAAGCGCCACCACCTGACGTCAGCGCTTCGTATTGCAACCCAGATTCAGTAGTGGTCACACCCTCACGCTTGCCATTTTCGGCCAAGAAAGCCTTACCTTTCTCTAAGTTTTCTTGGGCTGTCTTTTGAGTCTGCTCTTGGCGCTTAGCTTGGCTTTCAGTTTGAAATGCAACCATAGTTGCCTGCATCTCTTCATCAGAAAGACGAGGGTCTCGGTCAGCCTGTGCGTCGTCAATTGCCTGCACCAAAGCATCTGTATTTAAGTCAAATCCAACAGATTTTGTTTTACGTGCAATATCGTAACCAAAGATATAACTCACTTTTTTGTCTAAAGAATCCAACTGCACATCTACTTTTACAGCTTCAGTTTCTTCTTTGTTACACCCCGCCAGTATTACTAATGTGGAGGCGAGCCCAATCATCATCATTCGCTTTGTCATAAGGCACCTTTCTATTCAGGACTCTAACGGTCCAATCATTAAATGTGGGCCCAGTATATAGAAGGGCGGTTGCATAATCCAAACCCACATATTTTATATTTGAGAATTAATGCACGTTAATATGTCACTCTACTACTCAAGTATTAAATTCTTGACGTACAACGGCTCATAAAATTGCTCTCTTATATACATTTCGTTGAATTAGTTGAAATAAATAGTTTGTACAATTTGACTATCATTGTATTATTGCGTTGCCGAAAAAACATACGCTTGGGCCTTTCCTTAGCTATCATTTTTGCATCCATTGTTGTCTTATAATTAAAATCGAAATTGGGTAAAACATCATGGCCGCCAGAAAGAAAACCATTGATCCAGTGGTAGAGCTCGAAAGTCAAATTGCAAAGGTCTCTGCAAACCTTGATAAAGAGCGAACCAAAAAAGTTAAAGCTGCTGAAAAAGCCGCCGCTACTGCACAAAAAAAAGCCGTTACAGCCAAAACGAAGTTAAATGCTTTGCGAAATAAAGCCAAAACTGCTGCTACAGCCGCGAAAGGGAAACCAACCGCTGCTGCAAAAGCTCGCGTAGCAAAATTAAAAGACGCTGTCACAGTTCAACGCAATTTATCAATTCCACTTGCTGAAGAGTTTGCCACAGCAAAGGCCGAATTAACGTCAGCTAGTACGGCCAAAAAATCTGCCGATGCTCTAGCGAAAGTTATCGCAAAGATAGCCAAAGCATCTACAGTAAAGAAGAAAACAGCCAAACGTAAAACGACTAAAAAAGTAGCGAAAACGGAGGCTGCTACTGAGAAAAAGCCTACGGCTAAAAAATCGACGACAAAAAAAGCCACTGAAAAAAAGGATCCAGTCAAAAAAGCAGAAAAGAAATCAAGCAAAAAAGCTGCGGGGAAAAAAGCAAAACCTAAGAAAGAGGCCCCTAAACCAGCAATAGAGAACGCGAACAAGCCTACTGCAAAAGCTGAAAAGCCTGTGGCAAAAGTCGAAAAACCAGCCGTTGTTGCTGCGCCACAAGAGGAGAAGCCACAAGAAGCCGCTCCTGTGATAGAAAAGGCAGTCGAAGAAAAAGCCCCTGTTGTAGAGACTAAGCTAGAAACACCTGCGGCCATTTCTACGGTAACAGAACCCAAGTCTGCCCCAGAAACAACCGAAGAGAAGCCAACCTCACCTTCCTCAGGTAGTTTGTTTGGCGATAGCTAAGACTATTAGCTAAATAAAAAGCCCAGCCCAGCTCCTTATGCAGGAATCGGAGCGGGGCTTTTTTGGTCAACAATTAGGATTGTGCAACAACCTCGTTTTTCTCTTCAAGCTGTTCCTTGCACAAACTCAATATTGTTTGAGCTTGTTGATACGCATCAGGAATATCCATAAATTCCAGATATGCCTCCAATGAAAGAGGGTCAAAGGAATCCGGCATAACCTCTGCAAAACGCTCACTCAGATCCTGCAACCTCTGAATTAAAATCTTCTCTATCATCAATTCAGTATTAAGAAGATACTTTAAAATAAGCTTGGTTTGCACTTTCGTGAAAAGTTCAGCACGCTTTATATGCTGCCGGATCTCACGGACTTTAGACACGGTTGTTTGAGAGACTGAATCAACCGCAATAAGCACATCGTCAATGGTTTCCTTGGAGATTTCTATATGGTTCAACTCCAACCAAGTACACCAAAGCGCAATGTTCACATTTGCGCTGTAATCGTTCTGAATAGTGTGTAACATTGCCTTCAATTCTGGGGATTCATAAACCCCAGACGCATAGTCCCACAAAGGTTGTTGCCAAATAGTGTCTTTCGAGAATTTTGACTCTGGTATCATACTTTTCATCCTATACCTAATCCGCAATTAGTTTTTTCTAGTGGCTTTTGCCCAATTCTTTAAGAGAACTAGAGGCCATACAAACCACCCCTAACTCTATTATGTTCTTATTCGTTTACGCTCATGCCCAACCCTACTGCACTTAAGTTAGCCATCTTTAAGCGAACGCTTTAACTTCATTTTAATCAAAACCTAGAGTTTACTGAAGACAATATCCCAAATACCGTGACCTAAACGCTCGCCTCTCGCTTCAAATTTAGTACCAGGTCGATAATCTGGCCGATGCGCAAATTGGTATTCATCCGCTGCATTCTCATACCCTTCAGCATTACACATTACCTCCATCGCATACTCAGCATACTCTTCCCAGTCTGTTGCCATATGGAAAGTACCGCCGGGTTTGAGCTTACTGCGAATTAAATCAGCGAATTCTGGCTGTAGAATTCGACGTTTATGGTGCTTTTTTTTATGCCAAGGATCAGGGAAAAATAGCTGAAATCGGTCCAGACTTTCATCCGGGATACACTCGTTGAGTACATCTATGGCATCCGCCATATACACCTTCAGATTATCTACACCACGTTTTCCAGCACAACTTATTAACCGCCCTACACCTGGAGGGTGAACCTCTATCCCAATAAAATTGGTATCAGGTGCGGCTTCTGTCATGGTGTGCAAAGAGTCTCCCATGCCAAAACCCACTTCCAAAACTGTGGGGGCCTCCTTTTGAAAGACCTCAATAGGATCAATCACACCATCGAATAAACTTAGGCCATACTGCGGCCACCATTGATCAAAAGCATTTTTCTGACCATCCGTCATCCTTCCCGCTCGAATAACAAAGCTACGAATCGGTTTTTTTATGTATTCCGGTTTCATAATTTACTCGTTACTTAATTTTTCCATACTGCTAAAGCTAACGACGCCCAGCCAAGAATAAAACTTAGACCTCCCAGAGGGGTGATAGGACCAAACCACTTCGGAGCACCTAAAGCGAGGCCATAAAGACTCCCAGAAAAGAGCAAAATCCCCATCAAAAATAAAGTTCCTGCTACAACATATAATTTACTGCCATCAAAATGCAGAATTAACAAAGCCACAAGCGCCAACGCAAACGTGTGATAAAACTGATACTGCACGCCGGTTTGAAATGCATGTAATAAAGATTCAGATATTTTGCCCTTTAAACCGTGAGCGCCAAAGGCACCAAGCACCGTTGCGGTTAAACCACAGCAAGCAGACAACATTAAAAATAGCTTTGAAAAAAACGGCATCTTATAATGGGTAATCCATATGTATTTTGTTCTACTTTCAGAGAACACCGATAAAAAGCGGCTTATAAAACCGCCTAGTGCATACCATTGAAAGACCGAGGCTCTTCGAGATTGTAAAAAGCTTAGCAGCGTCTTTACTCGGAAATGCCGTGGCCAAAGAAAACTGAGGCACTACTTCACTTTCTAACAACTCAGCTTTTGAGGGCTCTTGATAAATATTTACCTTGATAGGCGTTAAGAGGTGGCATGACTTTCCCCAGGTATTCCGCTATCGCGTAGTATTTTATCGGCTTCTCCCTTATCAACGCCTATTACTCTCCCCTGTTGGCACCCCCTATTAGTATGGCGCCTATCCTATAACGTATACGCAGGCTTCGCTAATAGTTTTTAATAAAAAATTATTATTATTCAAAGATAAACAAAGAAATAAAAAAGCCGCTTAATTCAAGCGGCCTTTTCAAACGTTTGTTTTGGAAAAATTAAGCTTCCATATGAACTCGCATCTTTTTCATGGCATTCTTCTCTAGCTGACGAATACGCTCAGCAGAAACACCGTATTTATCCGCTAAATCATGCAAGGTGGACTTCTCTTCACTTAACCAACGTTGCTGCAAAATATCTCGACTGCGCTCATCCAACTCTTCAAGCGCCAACTCCAAACCGTTAACACTATTTTCCACCCAGTCAGCATTTTCTAACATCACTGACGGGTCATAACGCTTGTCCTCTAAGAAGTTGGCCGGAGCCTGGTAGGCAGTGTCGTCATCCTCATCGGTTCCGGCATCAAAAGCGGCATCATAAGCAGACAAGCGACCTTCCATTTCTCGAACATGTTTCATTTCCACATTCAAGTCTTCGGCAATCGCCTTGGCTTCTTTATTGTTCAACCAAGATAGCTTTTTCTTTTGACCACGAAGATTGAAGAATAATTTACGCTGCGCCTTAGTCGTGGCCACTTTCACTATGCGCCAATTACGAAGAATGAATTCGTGCATTTCCGCCTTGATCCAATGCACAGCAAAAGATACGAGACGAACCCCCTTCTCTGGATTGAAACGTTTTACTGCCTTCATCAGACCCACATTGCCCTCTTGAATCAAATCACCTTGATTCAAACCATAGCCCGCGTAGGACTTAGCAATATGCACCACAAAACGTAGGTGCGCCATAACGAGGCGTCGAGCGGCTTCGAGGTCTTCACGATAATAAAGGTCTTCCCCTAGCTGCTTTTCTTCTTCAGCAGAAAGTATGGCAAAGCTATTGGCTATCGTAATATAGGCATTCAGGTTCTGACCTGGAGCCAAAGCTTGCACAGTCTGTAATGCGGTACCCATCAAATTTCTCCAAATTTCTCACCTCGGAATTTTAGCATTCCTGGCGAAGCTTATCTATACACCGATTTTGGGCTATCTCCAGTACAATTCAACCACAAACATTGTGAAAGAAATATGCACCAAGCTAACTCTTTGTTTTTTCTGGTTTTTTGTTAGAACAGCCAAGTCAAAAAGAGTTCCTTGAAAATCCGCAAAATAGACACCGAATAAAGCACATATAGGCCGATAAACGGCGGGGCACACCTTATTAGCCCCTATGGCTATCTGTGTGATTTTTCGTGCCAATTGACAAAATTGCCCGCAGCGTTGTCAAGCAACTTATAGAGTTCTGTTCTCAACGCTGCATAGAATGCTTTTACCTTTTTAAAGTCTCCATCAAGCTCGGTTTCTATTGCACTTCTCATATGTAATTCTTACTAAGTACAATGCTAAATGCGCAATGATAGACAGTTACACAATCTTTTTTACCGTCTCTAAAAATATCAATTAACGGGCACATAAACCCTTACTAAGGGCATCAATGCTCTACCTTCAAGGTCAAAGTTATCATAGTGATTCATTATCAATTCCACCAAATCATCAGGCCCAATAAGCGTGACTGGCAATGCAGCCCTTTCCGCTTCATACCGAGCATCCTTGGAAAAACCAGATGTACTTACAAACAACCCTGAATCCCCAGTACGTAATACACTAATGAATTCTCTAATTTCAGGGGCGCCCGTATGAGATTTTCGGTGTTTAGCTTGAAGTTTAATTCTAGGCAGTGTCAACCCTAACCCATCAGGAGAAGCGGTCACATCAGCGCCCCTATCAGGCCCTTTGGGTGAAACCTTTGTTTTGTACCCCATAGCCCTCAATATACATGCAGTTAAATTCTCAAGATCATCAGGAGACAATCGCACAATCTTATCTTTAATAAGCTCATGACTTTTCTCCAATGTTTCAGATTTAAGTTCTGATTCTTCGTCAACTATTTCTACGAAAGTTTCTTTTTTATCCTGTCCCATCATTATTGTCTGAAATTCTTCAACAATGTCAGAGTTCACAGAGAATAATGTTAATACAGAACCTAGAGAATTTTTTGCGCCTGAAGAGAGCAAATCTCTTTCGACTTTGCCTTTCCATTCAACAACTCTTAACTGAGGATAGCTCCCAATCACATTTTCTCTGTATTGATATTCCCCTTTATCCACACCAAACAAATACTCCCTAGCCTCGCTGTTATAGCTAATGAGATAATCACCTTTCTTAATTTTATCTCTAAATTTTAGGATCATTGCCACAGCATTCGATGTTCTCGAAGGTTTTTCATCCCCCCAAATTTCAATATACTTTTCTCTTAACTCTTCGGTAGTTTTATACTGTTCAAGGTTTCCTAGGCCACCCCAGCCGATGGCCACAAACCCTTTTTCAAAATCTTCTATATAAACCCCGCCTCTTCCAGCTCTTACCATCCACGCATTAGACATAGTATCACCTAAAACCCCTATAGCACTCTTCGGGATATACAACTGTATTCCCAGGCTTACAAATATGAAATATTATTAATTATGATGCCTCAGAAGAAACATCAAATCTTGTCTCGTAAAGTGACCTCAGCTTGATTCGCTAATTCTTTATAATATTGATATTCAACAGCAAGAGACTCGATGATATTAAAAAGATTAAAAGCCAATTTTTTGGCTTATCAATGGAATTCCCCTTTTTAAAATCTATTTAGGCTCAATAGAAGACAAATGCCGCCCTACAGCCAATCTCGCTCCTAACCATCCAAGCAGTGTACTTGCCATAAGCAATTGAATGTTTTGCAATGCGGTTAAACCCTGCAACGAGAAATCACTCTGATACAAAAACGCCAAACGCCCGACCGTACCGGAAAGTGTAAAAAAACCAAGTGCAACAATTAGGCACGCCAAGACTCCGCCAAACAACCCATACCAAGCACCTGCGTACATAAAGGGACGACGGACAAAAGCGTCAGTACCGCCAACTAGTTTTGTTACCACAATTTCTTCACGGCGATTTTCAATCGCCAATCGAATGGTATTGCCAATTGCCAGCAATACGCCTACACCGAGTAGCGAAGCGAGCGCCACAACAATTTTCTTGCCCAAGACCATAAGTTCCCGCAAGCGCTTTATCCATTCCATGTCCAGGCTCACTTCATCCACTATGGCATTTTTCGCCAGCCGTTCACCAAAATGTTTAAATTCATGCGGTTGAAGGCCATCTTTAGGAGAGATAATAAGCGTTGCTGGAAGAGGATTCGCTTCCAAACCAGAAAGCGCTTCACCAAACCCAGAAAATCGTTGAAAGCTGTCTAACGCATCATCGGCAGATAAAAATTCAATAGCGGCCACTTCGCTCATGGCTTTCACTTGAGTTATAAATTGTTCGATGGCTTTTTCACGAGCGCGCACATTAAGGTATACCGACATTTTCGGTTTAGCGTCCCAATTGTCACCAAGTTGTTGAATATTGCTTAGCGCAACAAACAATGTCGCAGGTAGCGCCAAGGCAATTGCCACAACTAAAGATGTCATTAACGTTTGAATAGGCGTACTAACAAGGCGTGATAGAGACCCCAAAAATGATGTCCGGTGATGCAATTGCCAGCTTCGTATTTTATCACTGAACCCTGCTTTACTCTGTACTGCACCTTTATTTCTATCGGCAATACGGTCCTGGGTAACAGAGCGGTTCATTGCACCACCCCTGGATCAGTCAACATACCATCGTGAGTAAGTTCGCCTTTAGACAAGGTCAGTGTGCGATGACCTAAACGCTGAATTAAATCTAAGTCATGGCTGGCAATCATGATGGTTACCCCCACTTCATTAAACTGTCGAAATAAATTCATAATTTCGGCAGATAATTTGGGGTCTAGATTCCCTGTAGGCTCATCAGCAAGGAGAAGAGGGGGTTTATTAACCACCGCGCGAGCAATTCCTACTCGCTGCTGTTCACCGCCGGATAATGCTATGGGGGTTTGCTTTTCTTTATCGAGCAGGCCGACTTTATCCAAAGCGGCTCGAACTCGTCGCCCAACCTCACGAGATTGATAGCCTGCAATTTGTAAAGGCAGGGCAACATTTTCATATACATTTCGATCAAACAAAAGCTGATGATTTTGAAAGACTACTCCCACTTGACGACGGTGATAGGCAATTTGACCTCGATGCATACGGTTTAGGTTGCGTCCCGCAATCACTACTTGGCCATGGGTGCTGCGCTCCATCAACATAATCAGCTTCATCAAGGTGCTTTTTCCTGCACCAGAGTGCCCGGTTAAAAAAACCATTTCACCTTCATTAATATCGAAGGAGACACTGGACAGGGCTTCCTGTCCAGTTTCATACCGTTTACTCACTTGGCTAAAACTAATCATTTATTGGTTCTTGTTATCTTTTTCTCTGAAGGCTTATATTCTCGAATCTATTGTTAAGTGCCGAATAATGCTTGAATAAAATCTTTTGCTTTAAAGGGTTGTAAATCTTCCACGCTTTCACCCACTCCGATGAAACGAACAGGAATACCAAATTTTTGGGCCAACGCAAAAATAATTCCGCCTTTCGCCGTGCCATCTAGCTTCGTTAAGACAATGCCACTGACATTCACAACTTTATTAAATTGCTCCGCTTGGCTTAGCGCATTTTGCCCAGTACCTGCATCCAACACTAACATAACCTCATGGGGGGCGGTATTATCCAGCTTACTAATAACACGTTTTACTTTTGACAATTCTTCCATCAAATTGCTTTTGTTGTGAAGTCGGCCAGCAGTATCGGCAATAATGACATCGATATTTCGGGATTTTGCGGACTCAACCGCATCGTAAATAACCGATGCACTATCGGCCCCCGAGCGCTGGGCCACCACAGGCACATTATTGCGTTCACCCCAAACCTGTAATTGTTCCACCGCTGCTGCACGAAAAGTATCCCCTGCGGCCAACATAACGGATTTTCCTTGATCCTGAAAACGTTTTGCCAGCTTGCCAATAGTGGTGGTTTTACCTACACCATTAACACCCACAACGAGAAGCACAAAAGGTTGATTCTCTGCTTTAAGCTCTAAGGGTTCTTCCACTTTATTAAGTATATCCGCTAAGGATTCTTTCAATACCTCATACAGTGCCTCTGAATCGGCCAGTTGTTTTCGCTCGACACGCAAGGTCAGATCATCAATAATTTCCGTCGTTACATCCATGCCCACATCTGCCATAAGTAGCAGGGTTTCAATCTCTTCCATTAACTCATCGTCAATGGCTTTTTTCCCTAGTAGCAGGTTGCCAAGTTGCTCGGAAAACTGTCCGCTAGTTCGAGATAAGCCTCGTTTTATCCTGGCAAAAAAACCTACCGATTCAACGGGCTGAGCTTCGCTATTCTCGCTTGAAGAAGTCTCTCGAGCGACCTCTTCTTCTTTGCTTTTTTTACGTCTAAAAAACATGTATCAAACTCATTGAGGTTAGATCGTTCTAATGCGCAGGTTATCTGGTATTTGTTCTGCTGAAGAGAACGGAGGGCTATCGTATTTCCTTAGAAGCGCTAATTCTGTTGGCAGTCACCGCTTCGCCCGCGCATAATCCTACCATTGAATACACAAGATAAAAGCAGCAGTAACGAACTTAAGTATAAATGTCTAGAAATCGATCAAAAATAACACCACGAGTGGGCAAATTTGGCAAGTCGCACATTCGAATCATTGGCGGAGAATGGCGGGGCCGAAAGCTGAGCGTGGTAGATTCTGAGGGGCTTCGACCAACAGGAGACCGATTGCGAGAAACCTTGTTCAATTGGTTGACCCCATGGATACCAGATGCCCGCTGTTTGGACTTATTCGCAGGAACAGGCGCCCTCGGCTTAGAAGCCCTGTCGCGGGGTGCAAAATTTACCCATTTTATCGAGTTGAATAAACCCGTCGCAGAACAACTTAAAGGTAATTTAGCGCGGTTAAAAGTGGACAAGGCATCCGCACAACTAAGCTGTGCAAGCACATTGTCGCTATTAACTACCCCACCTGAGACTTCCTATGATCTTATATTTTTGGACCCGCCATTTGCTGCAAACCACTGGAATGACTGTATTCGGCTATTATCCGAGAAAAATTGGCTAAGCAGCGAGGCTCTTGTTTACGTCGAAAGCCCCAAAAACCTTTCTATACCAACATCTCAAGAGTGGCAACTACATAGAGAAAGCGTCAGCGGTGATGTTCGCATTCGTCTATACAAGACATTTGCCGACTAGCCCGCTAGAATCAGCCCATAAACCTTTCGCCTCTCTAATTGGCTATTACTAAGCCCAAAGCACTATTATGAAATCCAAAGCTATGAAACGTGTTGTCTATCCAGGAACGTTCGACCCTATTACTAACGGCCATATTGACTTGGTAGCCCGTGCCTCGCACTTATTTGATGAAGTCATAGTAGCCGTGGCTGCCAGCTCTAAGAAAAACCCCCTTTTTACTACAGAAGAGCGCGTTGAACTCACTCGACAGGTATTAAAAGGCTTTAACAACATTGAAATCTGTGGCTTCGACTGTCTGCTGAAAGACCTAGTTGAAGAAAAGAAAGCTTACGGCGTTGTTCGAGGCTTACGCGCCGTATCTGATTTTGAATATGAATTTCAGTTGGCCAATATGAACCGGGCTTTAGCGCCAGCTATGGAGAGCCTATTCCTGACTCCTGCTGAACATCTATCTTATATTTCTTCTTCTCTAGTGCGTGAGATTGCGTCTTTAGGTGGCGATGTAAGCAAATTTGTCCCCGAAGAAGTGAAGCAAGCCTTAAAAGAAAAGTATAAACAAACTTAATCAGAAGCTCACTAGAGCACAGGCTCCTTGAAATAATCAAATAAACTAATAATATTCAATTAGTTAACCCTTTTGTTTTAAAAACCACAAAGGTCATTAAAGCACCAAAATACCAAGCGAAATATCATATTTGTTGGCGCGCTATACAACCACGATATAGCACTGCGCCTGCTAGTATCTAGACTGGCAGGAACTATTTCACACTTTGCACGGAAAAATGTGAAACAGTTCGAAGTACAAGAAGTAGGGTCTACCCTTCAGTTTCTCCGTTTCAGGACGATATATTCATTACTGGACTGAGTGATTAGAAACAGTTGGGTATCCCTATGTGAATTACTCAAGTAACACATTGAAAAAAATAATGTTCCACCGGGACAAAAACCTTTCTCAGGTTATCGAGGAGTGTTTTGACCGGCAAAACCTAAATACGCTTCTAAAACGGTTTATGGCAATTAACGATGCCAGGCTAGCGCGTATGCACGATGCCTTGAGTGAACGACATCAACGCATTATCAACCTATTGCCTCTACTCTTTCATTCCAATCACCCAATGATGCCGGGCTATGTTTCCCACCAAACTCCAGCACGACTTTCGAATTTCAAACCGTCGAAAGCAGATGTCCAATTAGGAAAAACTATTGCCCGTAGTTTTACCATTAACTACGAGCCAGAAAAAAGAGATGATATTCACGGTATTTATATCATGGGTAGCGTGGGTACTGTGGCGCAAAGCGAGCGTAGTGACATTGATGTTTGGCTTTGTCACCGCTCGGGTTTAACAAAAAAAGAACTCTCTGAACTTGAACTAAAATGCCAACGGATGAGCGAGTGGGCAGACGATATGCGATTAGAAATGCATATCTTTTTGATGGACTGCGAAGAATTTAAAAAAGGACAACGATCAGATCTCAATGAAGAATCCAGCGGTAGCGCTCAAAAATCTCTATTATTGGATGAATTTTATCGAACCGCCATTTACCTCGGAGGACGAATGCCTCTTTGGTGGTTTGTGCCCCCTAACGCCGAAGAAAAATACGAAGCACATACGCACAAGCTCCTACATAAGCGCTTTCTTCGTGCAGACCTAGTCTTAGATTTTGGAAATATGGCCACCATTCCCGACGGAGAGTTTATTGGCGCTGGGATATGGCACCTTTATAAATCCATTGAATCGCCTTACAAATCCGTACTCAAATTATTACTTCTTGAAGCTTATGTAAGCCAACACCCTAAAATCGAACCCCTTTCCATAACGTATAAACGTCTAGTCTATGCCAACGAATTAAATATCGATGAGCTTGATAGCTATTTAATGGTTTACCGTCGCATTGAACAGTATTTAATAGACAAAAAGCAATATAAGCGATTGGGGCTTGCTCGACGATGTTTTTATTTTAAAGCCAACAAAGCTTTGAGCAGGCCATCACAAAACCCCACAAAATCCTGGCAGCGTACTTTATTAGAACGACTCACAAAAGAATGGCAATGGAGCCCTGGGGAAATTACCACTATGGATGGACGTAAACATTGGAAGGCATCGCAAGTCACCTCCGAACGCGCCATACTAGTAGGGGAATTAAATCATAGCTATCGATTTTTATTAGAATTCGCTGCAAGTTCCGGCGCAACTCGATCTATCTCTCCAGAAGAAATCACTATCCTAGGGCGAAAACTTCAAGCCGCATTTGAGCGTAAACCAGGAAAAATAGAATGGATTAATTCAAATATATCCAAAGACCTATCCGAAGAACTCATTTCATTATCAGAAACCTTTGATGAAAATACACAAACCAAAGTCTGGACAGCCTTTTCTCACTCAGGTCCGAATATCACATCAAAATCCGATGCAATTAAAACTTCAGCAAATTTAGCCGAACTTGTACTCTGGTGTTACTTTAACAGCATTATCACCAAGACCACCCGCATCGAAGTTCAGCAAGCACCTTCGATTAGCGATTTCGAAATACGAAAACTCGTTACTACATTTCAGCAATGGCTACCACTTCCCTTATACACAAAAAGCCATTCAGATTTTAAAAAACCTACCGTTCCTACCCATGTGCTCATATTACTCAATGTTGGAAAGTCTCCATCTCCTCACTTAGATGAACTGGGAATACAACGCATGAGCAATAATATGGATGCACTGAGATACAGCGGATTCGAAGACAATTTAATTGCCTCTGTGGACATCATTGTTCGCAATAGCTGGAACGAAATTCACGCTCGCCGCTTTGACCACTCAACGGCACTGCTCGACGCACTTCGAGATTATATGCAGCTAAGCTTACCCGGTACACATCACCGCCCACCGGAATTACAGATCGAATGCATTGGCAGCATTCACGCCAATATTATTAGTCACCGAATAAGCCATTGGTTTAAGGAAATTTCACGCTGTTATTACAGTGGTTCCTATCCACCCTCTACTCGCTATTTATTCGAAATGGGCGGGCAATTTTATTGCCTTCAATTTCAAAACAATACATTACTCATAGAAAAACACTCGTCTGAAAAACAACTATTAGAATACCTTAATAGAGATCAAGCGAGCTATAGTCCATTAGTTATAGACTCCAACGCTTTAACCCGTCACCCGATTAAGGCCATCGCCAAATCCGCCTCTATCGCTTCAATCAATGTTTATTTTCGTCGATTTGACATTGGCACAGAAGTTTTCGTGGTAGACGAAAAAGGTTCGGTGAATCATACTATTTGGCGAGGGCAACGAAATTACACTCCACTTAAGCCTTTACATCGATTTTTACGTTCCATCATTAATAGACAAGCCAGAATCAATGAAAATTTAATGGATAATTTCGGAATTTATCCCATTAATTTCTTTGAACTCAACATTAATACAGACCATTCCTTTACTGCTATAGGGAAAAAAGTTTCTGCTGAAATTCAACAAACCACAATGTTTGAAGTTAAAGCGGTTGCCCATAAAGACAGCGAAAATAATTTGTTATTTAATTTTTATTGTGACGACCAAGAATTTTCAGCTCAATCTTTTAGAGATCAACTGTATTTAACTGTGGCCCAATTCGTGCTTTCCCGTAGAAAAGATAAGAAAAACTACCCGATTTATATTACTGACTTAGATTTAAGTTTAACACCTGATAAATTCAGCGAAAGAAACGAACTACAGGTCACCCACTACCTAAGTGCTAAGCACCAACTGGAATCCAAACTCAACCAAGCAATTGGTATATTACTTCGTGCCTAAATACTTCCCCATGAGTGATTCAACTGCGGTTTATAGGTTTAAAGTATGCAGAATGGATTAGCCTCCTTCGTTTAATTTGATTGAGGATCAGTGGAGATAAAAAATCTCTATCGCTATTCCCGCGCGCTAAAGGTATACTTTGCACTCAAATAATACTCAGGTTTAAGGTCGCTTCGCTGTGCGTATACCCTCGAAAAGTCGCCATTATTTAGCTAGGGCATTGATAGCAACCACTGCGCTTCTATTTTGCGTTTCCTGCGGCCAACAAGGTGCGCTAGTATTACCTCAGCCAAATACCCCAACCCCCGACCACCCCCAGTCGAGTGAAGACACGGCACCTAAACCCGAAAAGTAAAACGCTCCTTTGACCTAACTTCACCCGTTACTACATACAAACTATTTATTAAAACAATCCGCTATGCAAGATTTCAACTATCAAGACAACCAGCTTCACGCCGAGCAATGCAACCTCAATGACTTAGCAAACCGCTACGGCTCACCGCTATACATCTATAGTCGCGCCGCATTTGAACGCTCTTACCTAGACTACGCCAATGCCCTGGGAGAATACCCAGGAAAAATTTGCTATGCAGTGAAAGCCAACTCCAATATTGCTGTGCTGCAATTATTAGCCAAATTGGGGGCAGGTTTTGATATTGTCTCTTCCGGTGAATTGCGCAGAGTACTTAAAGCGGGTGGTGACCCTGCAAATATTATTTTCTCCGGTGTTGGCAAAACCAAAACAGAAATGCTCGAAGCCCTCAACGCCGATATTGCTTGCTTTAATGTTGAATCTGAGGCAGAACTACTGGAGCTTTCCAAAGTAGCCAGCGAAAACGGAAAAACCGCCAAGGTATCTTTGCGAGTTAACCCTGATGTGGACGCCAATACTCACGCCTATATCTCCACCGGACTAAAAGAAAATAAATTCGGTATCGACATACAAAAAGCGGCTGAAGTATATCAATACGCAACGGAACTACCCGGATTAAACATAGTGGGGGTGGACTGCCATATCGGCTCGCAAATTATCGATGTCTCCCCATTTTTTGACGCCTTAGAGCGAGTACTGCAACTAGTAGACGAACTGGCAAAAAAGGGCATCATCATCCAACACCTTGATTTAGGCGGCGGCATTGGAGTGCAATATAAAGATGAAACCCCACCCTCTATCTCAGACTATATCGGTAAAATCAAAGAACAAATAGCGGAACGAAACCTTGAACTGTATTTCGAGCCCGGTCGCTCCATTGCAGCAAACTCCGGTCTGTTATTAACCGAAGTGCTCTACCTCAAACCCACAGAGCATAAAAATTTCGCCATTGTAGACGCCGCAATGAACGACAACATTCGCCCCTCTCTCTACAACGCTTGGCAAGAAATACGTCCCGTTAACCAAAAAAAAGACGGTATCCAAAAGTGGGATATAGTTGGCCCTGTATGCGAAACAGGCGATTTCCTAGCAAAAGACCGAGACTTAAATTTAGCCCAAGGGGATCGATTAGCATTAATGTCCAGCGGAGCCTATGGTTTTGTAATGAGTTCAAACTACAATAGTCGAGCGCGCGCTGCGGAAATTTTGGTTGATGGAAGCCAACATCACCTTATTCGTGAAAGAGAATCCTTCGACAACATAGTAAGTGGAGAAAAGTTACTAACGGATATTTAACCCCTTAATTGCTTATGATTGTTATGCTTGCGTGCTATTGGCGCGAAGAATGGTATTATTGTCCCATTAATTAACTTGTATATGTTTCTCAGCTAATAATCCATATGGTTCTCAGATCAGCGCAACGTGAAAAAGCGCTCTTCCCGCACCTCAGGAATGGCCGGGGGACGTTAAGGGAGCATTTGTGCGATTACGCTTTACCAAAATGCATGGCCTGGGCAACGACTTTATTGTGCTTGATGCGGTTAGCCAAAAACTGTCCATTACGCCTGAGCGCGTAAGAAAACTTGCCAACCGTCATTTTGGTATAGGATGTGACCAAGTCTTACTCGTCGAACCACCTCTTTCCCAAAACGCCGATTTTCGTTATCGAATTTTTAACGAAGATGGTGGAGAAGTCGAAAACTGCGGCAATGGCGCTCGCTGTTTCGCTCTATTTGTTCGGCAGCATGGACTCACCTTCAAAAGAAAAATCAAAGTAGAAACCTCAGGTGGCAATATGACGCTTATTGTTCATGCCGATGATACCGTAACCGTTAACATGGGAGTGCCTCGTCTAACCCCAAGCGACATTCCATTTAACCACAGCACGAAACAAAACAGCTATTTACTCCCCCTTCCGAGTGAATCGCTTAACATCTCCGTCGTTTCCATGGGCAACCCCCACGCTGTTACAGTAGTAGACAAAGTGACAACCTACCCGGTCGAAACGATTGGCCCGCTGGTGGAATCACACAAAGATTTCCCCAACAAAGTCAATGCGGGATTTATGGAAATTATCTCTGACAATAAAATTCGGCTACGGGTATTCGAGCGAGGCGCAGGCGAAACGCTCGCCTGCGGCACAGGAGCCTGCGCCGCCGTCGTCGCAGGAAGAATCAACCAATTGCTCGGCCCCAAAGTTAGCGTACATCTGCCCGGCGGTGAGCTTTCTATCGAATGGGAAGGTAATGGAAAGCCTGTTATGATGACAGGATCAGCAACCTTTGTATTTCATGGCCAAGTAAAAATATGAGCGACAGTAATATTAGCGATACACAAAGTGTTATTAATGAAGATGACGTGTATCGCTACCTTCGCACAAACCTAGAATTTTTTGAAAACCGCCCCGATTTACTGACCGAACTAAAACTGCCCCACGCCAGTGGTCCGGCAGTATCCCTTGTTGAGCGACAAGTATCCATTCTACGCGAACGCAATATTGAAATGCGGCAAAGGCTCAGCAACCTGCTGGACAATGCCAGAAACAACGACCGCCTTTTTGATAAAACCAAACGCCTTGTACTCGCCCTATTGGAATGCAACGAACTGGGCGACTTAGTCGATGCGCTCTATTACAGCTTCGATAAAGAATTTGGTATTCACTATACCCGTCTTATTTTATTTGGCTCGACCGAACTTAGCTGCGGCCCCGCACGGCAAGATAGCATCCACAATGCCCGTGAGTATATGGGCAAACGCTTTAAAGCAGGGAAAGCCGTAGGCGGTGGCTTAGAGATTAAAGAAACGGAGTACTTGTTTGATCAGGATGCACCCAATGTCGGTTCCGCCGCTCTCGCAATATTAATACACGGTTCCCCGCTGGGAGTACTGGCAATAGGTAACCAGGACCCTAAATATTACAGCTCAGGGATGGGAACTCTGTTTCTCTCCTATATTGCCGAAGTATTAAACCGCCTCCTACCCAAATATTTAAAATAATATTTGGGTAGACACACCTTGGAATAGCCTCCATGAGTGAATACCCCTTTGACAAAGAAATAAAAACATTCCAAACCTATCTTGAGGCGGAAAGACAATTCTCTCCACATACAAGCCAGGGTTACCTACGAGACCTAAAAAAACTCCAAGAATATTGTCTCTCAGAACAGATCACGGCCATCGCCGAATTAAAAAATTTCCATATTCGTATGGCAATCTCAAAAATTCGTCATAGCGGGCTTTCCACAAAAAGCATCCAAAGGTGGCTATCCAGCGTCAAAGCCTTTTGCAAATACTGCATTAGGCAAAAATGGGTGACAAACAACCCCACCGAAGGTATCCAGGCCCCAAAGGCCGACAAAAAACTACCCAAGACCTTAGATACCGACCAAATAAGCCAACTACTTCAAATCGAAAGCAAAGATTTTATTAGCAGCCGCGATAAAGCCATGTTAGAACTCACCTACTCCTCTGGTTTACGACTTTCCGAGCTAGTGGGAATGGATATGAACCGCTTGGACATAGATGACAGATCGGTAAGAGTCATTGGTAAAGGCAATAAAACACGCGACCTACCCATTGGCAGATACGCTTTAGAAGCCCTGAAAGACTGGCTAAAATACCGCGCAGCTCATATTAAAGGCCAAGAGGAGCAAGCCGTATTTATCTCACGACAGGGAAACCGAATTAGCCATAGAAATGTTCAAGAACGCTTTAAAAAATTCGGCGCTTCACAAATGGCACAACATCTCCACCCCCATATGCTGCGCCATTCTTTTGCCAGCCATTTACTAGAGTCCAGTGGGGACTTAAAAGCCGTCCAGGAACTCTTAGGGCACGAAAATATATCGACAACACAAATCTATACACATCTAGACTTTCAACACCTCGCCAAAGTATACGATCAAGCACACCCAAGAGCTAATCGAAAAAAATAGGGTACAAAACACCATTTTTACCTTTTACAAAGCACCACTAACGAGCTTACTGAGTAAAAACCCACAGCTTGCGGAAAAGGTAGACCGTAATGGTCTCGCTTAAACCTAAATTGGCTGGCCACCATAATTAGATTCGGGCTTCTTAGGTGGATCAGAAACCACATTTGAAGGTATCTCATCAATGGTGCCGCCACTGGCTAAAAACGCCTCTACTTGCTCCTGTAAGCACTGGCGCTCTTGTTCCTTAGCATCACTATGAATCATGCGCTCATTAGCCGTAGGGGCAGAGCTATGCTCATCTGAACTCGACTTATCAAGGCCATCACCAGTATAATTTTCATCGTCGTTCATGATTTAACCTACACCCCTTCTCAAAAATAGTTAAGTCAAATACACAAGGCAGGTTCGATAATTTATAGACCAGTGTTATTTAAAGGTCACGGTTTACCTGCATTATTTATAGTATTTTTCGTTCTATATTTTTGCAATACTTAATCAGATTGTTATTACAAAATAATAGCATCATCATATCTCAGTAAAAAATGACAGAAAAAAGCAAACTCTCATATAATAAACCCCCAATTATAGTAAGTGCTTGCTTATTGGGAGAGAGCGTCCGTTACGACGGAAAGCACAAAAAAGCAGGGACGTGGTTAAACGCCATTTTAGCTTGGGTAGACATTCAAGGAGTCTGCCCAGAAGTTGGGGCGGGCCTAAGCGTACCTCGCCCCCCTGTTGAACTGGTAAAAAAAGAGTCATCCATTTTTGCCCTAGGCCGCAACAGTCCACAGCAAGATATAACCCAACAACTTAAGCACTATGCCAAAAATTGGCATAACACTCATATCGCTGACGGCTATATAGTAAAAAGCCGATCCCCAAGCTGTGGCTTTGGCACAACACCCATTCACAACCACCAAGCAGAGAAAACCCCGCAATACACACACGGTCTATTCACATCCGCATTATTAGAAAAAGAACCTACTCCGGTTATAGCGGACGAAAATTGGTTTGAAAACGAAAAAAGAACGGCTGAATTTCTATTTATCGTCTATTTGAAATTTTATTTGAGGCATAAAAAAATTGATCGCCAATTCAACCAACACTATCAATTAATGCAACAACACTTAACCACCAGAAACCCCTTTAGCGACCTCTGCACTACAATTCACAACCAATATCCCTCCCATTTTCCTTTCTGGCCCCTATAAAAAGACCACAGACAAAACAACAAAATAAGTACTTTAACTTATGTGAACAGGCTTACAGTTGATAGCTAATTCAGGTACGGGACAGGTCGAAATAATTCTGTGTATAACGGAGTGAGGAGCATCGGCCCCACACCACGAGGAATTTGGCAAATAATAGTGTCCGTATTACACAGACTAATGCTGAAGCCTTTCCCGCCAACTGAGAAAGAAATACATTTCTAATTTATGGAGACAATAGATCTAATGATGCCTTCAAGGCGGCATTATCTTGGAGCCAGTAGAGCATCTACTGCTTATAAATAGCGGTGATAGTACTCTAACAGTCACAAGATAATAGCCAACCCATTACAAAAAATAATATTAGTCTTCTGAGTTTAAATAGAACTTACAACCTATGTTAAGAACATTTTCTAAGTTATAGTTGTATTTACTGGTTTTTGTAAACGGATGCGAAACAAATACAAGTTACGAAAATACCCCTCACCAAATTAACAGCAATTAAATTTAAAGAATTTCTAGAGTAAAGATTGTTGCGGGTTATTTAGCATGAGAATACTTCAGGTTGTATCATAAGAGTATTTTTTCATTCCATGGCCCTCCCGGTAGTTTATATCTTACCAACCACACACCTTTATGTATTACCATTTTGAAACCTGAAAGCGAATCCTCTTGAATAAGTTTTTGTCAGCAGAGACTAGAGATAAACTTATTGCCGAACGAAATATAACGTGCAAAAAAGCCTCGCAACTAGCGAGGCTTTTCCAACGTTTACTTCAACCGGATTAAATCGCTTCGGGACCCGTTTCGCCCGTTCGAATTCGAATAACTTCTTCACATGGTGTGATAAAAATTTTACCGTCTCCAATTTTGCCCGTTTGCGCAGCTTTTGTAATGGCTTCAACGGCTTGATCGACTAGATCTTCACTCAATACAAGTTCTAGCTTTACCTTAGGTAAAAAGTCGATAACATACTCTGCACCACGGTATAGCTCTGTATGCCCCTTCTGGCGACCAAAACCTTTTACTTCTGTCACCGTCATACCTTGCACGCCAATTTCAGAAAGCGCGTTACGAACGTCATCAAGCTTAAATGGCTTAATAATAGCTGTAATTAATTTCATAAAAGAACCCTATTTTTGACTAATGCATACAACCGCTAGTTTTGAAGCAAGTTTGCGTATTGATTGTCAGCTAAACCTCAAATGTACACCGAACTCACCCTAAACTCAAAAATTATCCCTTATCGGCTGATGCAAGTTAACCCTAAAACTCAGAAAATTCATTGACCAGCTCGAATCGAATATATTGTCAACGAGCTGACCGCAATTCAACCAGAATTACTTAGAAGTAAATTCTGGGTAAGCTTCCACACCACACTCGGCTAAATCCACGCCATCGAACTCTTCTTCTTCGCTTACACGTACGCCAACGGTCTTCTTCAACAAGAACCAAACAATAGAGCTTGTTCCAAATACCCATACGAAGATGGTTAACGCACCAATAATCTGGCCAGACCATGACGAAGCGTCGTTAGTCACTGGAACCAACAGAATACCAAATAAACCAACAACACCATGTACAGAGATAGCACCAACAGGGTCATCAATTTTTAGTTTATCCAAAGTAAGAATAGAACCCACAACTAGAAGACCACCCACCGCACCAAATAGAGTCGCTTGCAGAGGTGTTGGGGTAGAAGGTTCAGCGGTAATCGCCACCAAACCCGCTAACGCACCATTCAGCGCCATAGTCAGATCAGCCTTACCAAAAATAATACGAGCAAGAATTAATGCAGCAATCAAACCACCCGCCGCCGCCGCATTCGTATTCATAAATACCACCGCAACGGAGTTTGCGCTTTCAACGCTGGCCGTTGCCAATACAGAACCGCCGTTAAAGCCGAACCAACCCATCCAAAGAATGAATGTACCCAAAGTAGCGAGAGGAAGGTTTGCACCGGGAATAGCGTTTATCGCGCCGTTAGCACCATATTTACCTTTACGAGCCCCCAAGAAAAGCACACCAGAAAGCGCAGCAGCAGCACCCGCCATATGAACAATACCGGAACCGGCAAAATCGCTCCAACCCAAGTCACCAAGTGTGTATAAACCGAATACTGACTGCTCTCCCCAAGTCCAACGACCTTCCATTGGGTAGATAAACGCACACATAACCACTGCGAAAGCCAGGAAAGACCAAAGCTTCATACGCTCGGCCACCGCACCAGATACAATAGACATAGCCGTTGCTACGAATACAACCTGGAAGAAAAAGTCTGCAGAAGGTGCGTAAGTCTTAGCATCTTCTACAAGTTTTCCGTCCTCTAGGGCTCCGTTACCCACGATGCCGCTTAGGAATACTACAAATTCGTCACCACCATACATAATGGAGTAGCCACAAATCATATACATGGTGCAGGCGACCGCATAAAGCGCGACATTTTTAGTCAGAATTTCAGTAGTATTCTTAGCGCGAACCAAACCCGCTTCGAGCATAGAAAAGCCCGCAGCCATCCACATAACCAAGGCACCACACACTAGAAAATAAAATGTATCCAGTGCATATTGAAGTTGAAAAATTGAATCTTCCATCGGAGTCTCCGAATTAATTTTCTAAAAATTGTACTTATTAAATTGCTTCATCGCCCTGCTCGCCTGTGCGGATACGAATAACCTGCTCAAGCGGAGAAACAAATATTTTTCCGTCACCGATTTTTCCACTTTGAGACGCTCTGTTAATGGCCTCAATAGCGGACTCAACCAGATCGTCCGTCACCACCACATCCACTTTGGATTTTGGTAAAAAATCCACGATGTATTCAGCACCACGGTAAAGTTCCGTGTGGCCCTTTTGTCGTCCGAAGCCTTTGGCTTCGGTAACAGTCAGGCCAGTAACACCAATCTCAGCCAAAGCTTCTCGAACGGCTTCCAATTTAAACGGTTTGATTATTGCGGTGATTAATTTCATAAAATTATTCCAACCGGCATCCAATCAATTAAAATAGGTCAAAGCTCTTGCTGACATCTAGGTACATATAACCATCCGTTTCAGCGTCATCCATTCTTTTACGGCCAATAGCAAAAGAAGCTTCAATACCCTCGGCAAGTTCACCACCTACGGAAAACTCAGCCCACTCGTAATCACCTTCGCTGTCTTCAGGGCGAAACGCACCAACCGTCACACCCAATGCATCTTTGCTATAACCCAATTGGAATACCTTATAGTCACTGGTTTCCCCGTCATAACCTGGATCAACTTCTCCAGTAGCAACATCAACACTAAAACCTGAAGCAGAAACACTGCCACCGATCTCATGCTCGAACTGCTCACCATAAGTGTATGTAAAGCGAGTGTAGCTAACACTCCACGATACGTCTTCATTCACTTCCTGGCCATAGCCGACATAAAAGTCTGCCTCTAAACCATCATTACCACCTGCCTCACCACCATCATCAATAAGCCAAGTTCCCGCGAAAAAACCACCTTGCTCATAATCCAGACCACCGTATACGCCCGCATCGCCTAGGTTGGTTCCACGGTAATAATAATCAGACACCACACCAATATTGCCCGATACCTCAGCTTGAACCATTGCCGATGAAGCCAAAGTTAAAGCCACTAATGAGCCTATTAATTTTTTCATTATTTCATTCCCTATTAACTTGTTAGAAATCGTGAAGTTATTGCATTGCGCGCATAAACAGATGACCTGCTACTAGCATAAATGAGGCCAACTCAAAAAAAACATGGAATTTCAAAAGGTTATGCAATATTCGCAACCGGACATTGCCATTTATTGGAAGAACATCTCCAGGACATGCATCATTATAGTGCCTGACAGGCATAGCGCACTTGTTTGGTGCGCCATTTTTAAAATAAAGTGCCCTTCAAATACAAACCGAGATAGAATGGCACCCTACCTACAACAAAACAACACATCCTATGATTAACGAATCAGCTAAAACACTGCTAAATGGGGCAAAAGACATATTAACAAACGCAGCCGAGCAGCTAAAAGAATACGAAGCCCACTCCAAGTTTCAAGCACTCCTTGAGGCGCAATTAAGAAAAATGAACCTTGTAAGCCGAGAAGAGTTTGATGCCCAGCAAGCTATATTGAAGCGCACACGAGCAAAACTCGACACCCTTGAACAGTATGTAAAGCAACTGGAAAGCGCCCAAACAGGCCAAACTGATCAACAATAAAACGGGTATTTCCCTCTCCCCCCTGAATAATCACGCTACACTTAAACGCACACTAAATTAAGGCCATTGAAAGAATGCCACCTATTGGCGAGTAATAATATTAAATGGCACGCTTTTAGATATACCCTCTTCAGTTGAAATAAGTACATTGATCCTAACTCCAAGTTCTTAACCCCGAGGTCTCATAATCAAATCTAACTGTCTATACTTTCTTGTAGATAGTAGACGTTAGCTTGAGCACTCATCCTTTTACTTAATTATGTCCTTATATTACGAAAGCGCCCCATACAACCTCTTGCTAGTCGATGATGAAGCGGTAATTCGAGCATATTTCCGATCCCTAATCGCTGAAGCCGCGCCAAATATTCATGTGATTGAGGCAAAAGACGGAGACGAGGCAATAGCAAGCATTCTTACCTCAGCACCCGACTGTGTGCTGTTAGACTATGAGCTGCCAAATAAAAACGCCCTTGAAGTCATATCAGCAATACAAAATGGTCCAACTTTACTTATCCCAATAATCATTTTTAGCGCTCACGAGATGGTCGGCTTAGATTTAGAGCTTATCGAAGTAGGCGCCACGGATTTTATTGCCAAAAAAGGCATCACCGCTAAATTGCTAAAGCAAACCATTTTTCGTGCAATTGTGAGAAATAAATACGCCACCTCCCAGTATCACTACCGAAACAATCAACAGCGTATAAAAGAAAAAGCAGCAATAGAAAAAGCCACCTGCAAAGAAAAGAAAAAAGTTAGAGAAGCCAATAAACAACTCAAATTTTTGGCTATGCACGACTCACTCACTGGCTTAGCTAATCGATCGATGTTAGTTGAGCACATGACTCGAATTATTTCATCGGCAAAACGAAATAACCGAAAGTTTCATGTATTGTTTATCGATCTTGACCGTTTTAAAAACGTTAACGATTCTCTTGGACACAGCCGAGGCGATATTCTTTTACTCGAAGTGGTATGTCGAATTCGAGACATCATTCGTACCGAAGATATAATGGCACGTGTAGGCGGAGACGAATTTATTTTAATACTTGATGGCTGTGCAGACACACACAACGCCCTAAGTGTTTGTAAAAAAATTAACGAAACTGTAGAGCATAAGTACACCATCGAAAATAACGAAATTTATATTTCAGCCAGTATCGGCATTGCCAAATACCCTAGCGATGGAAAAACCCCAGATGCACTGTTAGAAAAAGCTAATGTTGCAATGTATTCTGCTAAACAAAGTGGAAAAAATACCGCTCGACTCTATCAAGACCATAATCAAGCATTTTCCGAGACCTTTAGTCTAGAAGCAGACCTTCACAACGCTATTTCTAACAACGAGTTAACTATCCACTACCAACCAAAAATTTCCTTAAAATCGGGAAAAGTCTATGGCGCTGAAGCCTTACTACGCTGGGACAGCAAAAGCCACGGCTCTATTAGCCCGGCCCTATTTATACCCATTGCCGAAGAAAGCGACTTAATTATTAAACTGGGACACTGGGTCAGAGAAGAGGTGATCAAGCAGCTCTTTCTATGGAAGAACACACCACTTTCCAACTTGCGAGTTGCCATTAACGTCTCCGGTAAAGAATTTGCAAAGGGCGAATTATTGGAACACCTCCACGCCCTACAATCTCAATACAATATTGACCCCAATTTATTAGAACTAGAAATAACTGAACGAACCATAGTAGAACAATACAACCACAAGCAAAATCCATTTGATCGTCTAAGAGAACAAGGATACGGGCTTTCCATTGATGATTTTGGGACAGGCTATTCCTCCCTTAGCTATCTAAAAAATATTCCCATCAGCGAATTAAAAATCGACCGCTCATTTATTGCTAGTAACCACAAACGGGATTTAGCCATTACCTCAACCATAATTAATATGGCCAAAAACTTAGGCGTGCGCTCCATTGCTGAAGGCGTAGAAGAACAAAGCCAAGTAGACTTCTTAATTAATGCTGGCTGTGACCAAATTCAAGGATATATTTACTCAAAACCCCTCAAACTTTCAGAATTTGAAAGTTGGGTAAATCAACATAACAATAGATAAAAGTAGTATCCAAATAAATTTTCAGAATTTACCAAAAATCGACCGCCCTGAACCTAAGTAAGCCAACCAAGCACTGTTGAGCTAAAGCCGATAACAAACAATACACATCGGATTATTATTCCGCAACAATACCAACCACTCACACCGCATAAAGCTAATTTCCTACAGCCCACTCCAATCAACTTATCTAAACTGACAAGCAGCTTGTCGTTAATCATTATTATTTGCCAATCTATATATAAAAAACACAAGGAAGTGAATATGTCTTTAGCCGTCGTCTATAGCCGAGCCCAGTTAGGCATTACAGCACCATTAGTCACCGTAGAAGTTCACCTTTCCAATGGACTGCCAGGGTTTACCATTGTTGGACTACCTGAAACCGCCGTTAAAGAAAGCAAAGACCGAGTTCGCAGTGCGCTTATGAATAGCCACTTTAAATTTCCCCAAAGACGAATAACCGTCAACTTAGCACCTGCGGACCTACCCAAAGAAGGCGGGCGCTATGACCTAGCCATTGCACTTGGCATACTGGCTGCCTCAGAACAAGTACCAACCAGTGCGCTCGACAATACCGAATTTATTGGCGAATTAGCCCTGTCTGGAGACCTGCGAAAAATAAAAGGGTGCTTACCAGTAGCCATCGCCTGCGGTGCAGCCAATCGCAACCTTGTTGTCCCTGAAGCAAACTCAATGGAAACTGCACTTTGCAAACAAACCCAATGCTACAGTGCCACAAACCTATTGACTGTCTGCGCACACCTTCACAATCGCAAAAGCCTACCCAAACCACCCAAGCTCGAATGGCACACCCCCAACGACGAATTAGATTTAATTGACGTCAAAGGACAAAACCAAGCCAAAAGAGCACTAGAGATAGCCGCCACCGGAGGGCACAACCTATTATTTTTTGGTCCTCCAGGTACAGGTAAATCCATGTTGGCGAGCAGACTACCCAGCATCTTGCCGCCACTAACAGAAGAAGAGGCACTCGACGTAGCCTCTATCAACTCCATCACCGACGAAGAAAACATTCACAACTGGCTCAAGCGCCCCTTTAGAAGCCCCCACCACTCTGCCTCTGGGCCTGCACTGGTGGGCGGAGGCTCCAAACCCAAACCGGGAGAGATCTCCTTGGCACACAACGGAGTTTTATTTTTAGATGAACTCCCGGAATTTCCCCGTCACGTCTTAGAAGTTTTGCGAGAACCCTTAGAGAGCGGTCGAATTTGTATTTCGAGAGCCAATGCGCAAGTAATATTCCCCTGTAATTTTCAACTCATCGCAGCTATGAACTCATGCCCCTGCGGCTACCATAACGATAACTCAGGGAGATGCCACTGTACCCCCCAACAAGTCTACCGCTACAAAAACAAAATTTCCGGCCCTCTACTAGACCGCATAGACCTCCATATAAACGTCAACAACATACCCGTAAATGAACTTCAAAATGCACCGCAAGGAGAGCCCAGCGCCACAGTGAGAAAACGTGTCTCAGAAGCAAGGCATATACAGGAAAAACGCCAAGGCAAACCCAATGCAGCCCTCAGTTCAAAGGAACTCAAAATTCATTGCGAACTTGGCCAAGAAGAGAAAGAGCTACTTGCCCAAGCCCTTATCCGACTTAATTTATCGGCCCGAGCCTATGACAGGATTTTAAGAGTCGCCCGAACAATCGCCGATTTAAACACATCCACAACAATCAACTCGCCCCATTTAAGTGAAGCCCTAGGCTACAGAAACCTGGATAGACTACCTGCGGAATTCTCTGCTGCATAAAACATGTGCCGCCTTGCAAGCCGCAATCAAAAAACCGTTGAAAGACATTGAAATTCAGGTTAAAAACTATTTGAATAATGATTTTGGCGCCATGAATTTTGTGAACACCAATGCTAGTGTGATGGAATCACTATGAAGCTGACCACAAAAATGTAAGCTTCCATCTTTGTTATAAACATCGAAACCAATTTAACAGGGGCTTAGGGAGTTTGACATAGTGAAATCAGATAAAGACCTTTACACGCAAGTCAAGCCTGAAGATATTTGGAAGGTTTATTCCAGCTTAGATGCGCTTTTTCGTGGTGGCGGGAACCAAAGTTCACCACGATTTTATGGTCCAAAGGGTGTTAGGGCTTCGGATTTTAATATAATCATTGACCCAATCGAAAAAATGGAAATGGTATTGCCTGATAGAACAAAAGGACTGTCATTTTCAGATTCGGTTGAACGTCTTCAAGGAATCCCAATCAAGGGGGTCGTGTGGCGACTACCAAAAGGGACGGAACTGCCAAAGGGTCTGGTTATTCACTACAAGACAAAAGATCATCCATTGATTAACGTTGAATACAAAATGAGTGTGCTTGATCTAATGGCAAAATTGAAGCAACTGGCATCCCTGATGACCAAGACAGAGTTTAAAATACGATGACAAATACAATTTCTTTTCCAGAAGTCGTTAAAAATGAACTACTTGCGATTGCTGATCAGTCCGGCTATGTTCAGGTTATCGAAATTCTGAAGCGTGGCAATAATGATGAACTCGTTTTAAACGACGAATATGAAGCGCAAGCAGTCGTAAATGTTGCGCGTATTAAGTTACTGGATACGCAGCTGAAAAACCCTTATTGGGATGATTCAGAAGAAAATTATAACGAAGACCATGAAGAAAATTTTCAAGAAGTACAAATGGGAATTTTCGAAAAGACCGTTAGTTATATTGGTCAAGTTTTCGAATTAAAAACCAGCGTGTAAAGCTGTGTCGGCACCGTATCCAGCCATCGGGTTCGGTGCCTATTATTTATAACAAGCTCGGCGCGCAGTTCACTTCGGCGGTCAAAATCTAATCAATTTTTTTCAATAATTCGTATGCTTCCACGGGCAATGATTTCCAACATACTGAGTGAAGCTCTAGACTACAGAAACCTGGATAGGCTACCTGCGGCACTTAATACCACATAAAGTATGTGCCGCCAAAGCAAGCGTTACCTGTCGAAACACTTTACATCAGACGTTACAGTTTTACACCACACGTCAGTAACTCATTGATTAATAATAGTATTTTAGACATGGCATCAAATATGCTAGCTAGTGAGATAAGTTGAAGTACACACCACAAAAGGAAATAGGGAAATAGCTATGAAAGCACTTACTCAAATCACTTTTTTATTCGCTACACTTTTTCTATTAAATACCCTAGCAAGCGCAAGCGTTCAAAAAAATACGAACGACACAAGCTCATCCGTCATCGCTGTAAACAGCGATTGGATATTTGACAATATGTCGCCAGGCACCGAATTGACACCCAACTCACCCGTTAACACTTTAGATACAGCACCAAATACGACAATGAATACCCCCGCACACAGCTCACTCATATTGATTATTGCTGGTATTTTGAGCCTAGGTATAGCAAGACACAAAATCCATTCTTAAGAGCGACGGCTCTTAGAATGTTATGGCCCGGAGTTCATTACTCCGGGCTTTTTTTACCCTACTACAACACCTCCGAGAAAGTTTGACCCATACTACGACCAGCAAAAAGCCCCCAGATACCCCCATACCCAGCCACCAAGGCAATAAAAAGCCACTACCGAAAAGCGTACTAGCTCACTCAAAAATTCCCTCGATCAACCACTCTTTTGATAGAATGCCTCGCCCGAATATGTAATTCTCACGCGATGTATACCTGAGGTAGCAGTGACCAAACTCAACCCCCGTCAACAAGAAGCCGTCCACTACATTGACGGGCCATGCCTAGTCCTCGCAGGTGCAGGCAGCGGAAAAACCAGCGTTATCACTCGAAAAATTGCCTACCTCGTCCAAGAATGCGGATATTCAGCTCGCCATATTGCCGCCGTAACCTTCACCAACAAAGCCGCACGAGAAATGAAAGGAAGAGTTGGCAAGCTCATAAAAGGCAAAGCCTCCTATGGTCTAACCGTTTCCACTTTCCACAACCTCGGCCTAAATATCCTGCGCAAAGAACACAAGCACCTTGGCTATAAATCCAACTTTACCCTCTTTGATAGCGAAGACTCTCGTGCATTAATCAAAGAAATTATGCTCAAAGACGCCGACATTGACTCAGACCTATTGGACAATGTACAAAACCAAATCTCCAACTGGAAAAGTGGGCTCACCCCCCCAGACAAAGCGCTTGAAACCGCCGAGAATACCGGCGAGCAAACCATCGCCCTAGTCTACGAACGCTATAACCAAGCACTTCGAGCCTATAACGCCGTCGATTTTGACGACCTAATTGGACTACCCACCCAGCTACTCAATACCAATAAAGACGTGCTAACACGCTGGCAGCAGCGGATTCGCTACTTGCTAGTAGATGAATACCAAGATACCAACTCCTCCCAGTACCAATTAGTCAAACAATTAGTGGGCAGTAAAAGTGCATTAACCATCGTAGGTGACGACGACCAATCCATTTATGCCTGGCGCGGAGCCCGGCCAGAAAACCTGTCACTCCTGAAAGAAGACTTTCCCAGCCTGCATGTCGTCAAACTAGAACAAAATTACCGCTCCACTGCTCGAATACTCAAAGTAGCCAACACCATTATTGCCAATAACCCCCACGAATTTGATAAAACCCTCTGGAGCGACCTTGGCTTAGGTGAAATGCTGCGGCTTATCCGCTGTACCAATGAAGAAACCGAAGCGGAAAGAATAGCAACCGAAATACTCACCCAAAAAATCCGCCGACAATGTAAATTCAGAGATTTTGCCGTACTCTATCGAGGCAACCACCAAGCTCGCTTAATCGAACTCAAACTTCAACACCACCAAATCCCCTACAACATTAGTGGCGGCACCAGCTTCTTTTCCCGCTCTGAAATTAAAGACGTTATGGCCTACCTGCGGCTACTGGTTAACCCCGATGACGACAACGCCTTCCTGCGCATAATCAATACCCCCCGCCGCCAAATTGGCACCGGCACCCTAGAAGCACTTGGTCGCTACGCCACAGAAAGAGAAACAAGCCTATTAAGCGCCTGCGATGAAATGGGGCTACAAACACTGCTACCCAAAAAGGGCCTAGAACGTATACGGGAATTCTCCTGCTGGGTTTCTCGCGTGCGCAACAACTGCCACAACAATGACCCAGTATCAGCCATTCGAGAAATGCTGGACGACATCGACTACGAAGGCTGGCTTCACCAAAATGCCAGCTCGCCAAAAGTGGGCGAAAAACGCATGGAGAACGTCCTGTTTTTAATCGAATCCATTAAAAATACCATTCAAAAAAATGAAGATGAAAACGCCGATAGCGAACAACTATTAAACAACGCTATCGCCAAACTTGTTTTACAGGACCTACTGGACCGACAGGAAGAAGAAGACCTAACCGACAGAGTACAGCTAATGACTCTGCACGCATCAAAAGGGTTGGAATTCCCCCATGTCTATCTAGTTGGCCTAGAAGAAGAACTGCTTCCACACCGAAACAGTATTGAAGAAAATAATATCGAAGAAGAGCGCCGCCTAACCTACGTTGGAATTACACGCGCACAAAAAACACTCACCATGACGCTGGCTGGTTCACGCAAACAGTTTGGCGAAAAATCCGAAACCACCCCCAGCCGTTTTATTGACGAAATTCCAGAAGAAGATATTGAAAAAGAAGGGTTCGGCGAACCTTGCCCAATAGAAAATGAAAAGAAAGGGCAGGAAACCCTCACCTCACTGCTCAATATGTTTGACTAACCTTCGAATATTTCGGTAAAACATACAGCAAAAAAACCGCGTCCATCATTGTGCTTGTTAAGCCATAATATCGCGGCCATTGCCATTGTTTATGCAGAACCAAATAACAACAACGCTATTTTGAACTTCCTATAATATGATCAACAGCAGTGCTAACTTCCTCATCGCTACAGTCCGTACAGCCGCCTTTTGCCATCATCAGAGTGCCAGCTAAGCCATTGATAGCACTCGCATACAGCACATCCACCCCCTTCGCAATACGCGGTGCCCAGGCAGCAGCATCACCCAGCTTAGGCGCCCCGCCCGCTCCAGTACCATGACAAGCAAAACACTTAGCCTGGTATACATCCGCACCTGAACGAGAGCCAGAAGACTCAGCAGACGCCACAGGTGCAGATGCAACCGCACAATCATCACCCGCCAAACACACCTCACCCGCCGGCTTTAATCTATCCTCAAGAGTCTCCTCCGTACCCGCAATACCCCACGCAGATACAACCAGCAACAACGCGGTTGCCATAGATACAAAGTACTTCATTTTGTCTTCCCCAGTGTAATTGGAACCTAGTCTATTTTTTAATTTGGACAGGATTATAGCGGAATAGTTACACAAGTCACGACCCGGGATAGACGTAAAGGAAAATCAAAGGTATTATTTTCGCCCTTCGCAGTAAAGCGAGCACAATCCATGCACCCGTAGCTCAGCTGGATAGAGTAGGTGGCTTCGAACCACTTGGTCGGGAGTTCGAATCTCTCCGGGTGCGCCATACATGAAAACCTCGTTTGAAAAAACGGGGTTTTTTTGTATGGCGAATTCGGGGTGTTGAGATCTCCCGCGAGTTCGATAAACAGGCAGGACAGCCTGTTTAGGCAGCGCGATTAGCGCTGGCCCAAAGGCCCGAAATGCAGGGATGCATCGAGTCAATCTCTCCGGGTGCGCCATAGTGTAACCAAGCGTCCAATTCAAGCCGGTCATACTCCACCCCCTGCGAAAACCAATAGGCACAACAGTCACAAAAGGCTTCACATCACGATTAAACACCTCCCTGCTCATACCCAAATAAGAAGGGGCATGTTTAGCGCGGATAACGCGAGGTAAAATCGGAGGGGCTGGCGGCTTACTCATACCGCCTTTATGACAAAGCAAAACCTTCTATACCAGCAAGAACGTTACATACTCATTGAAACCTCAGAGCGTCTATGCTGACACTTTCCAGAACTGGTATCATTCAGCCTATGAAAACATCCCTAGGCCACTTGCCAGAAAACAAGCAAACCAATATCAAATTCCTGATGAATACCATCCATGACGAATTTGAACAGGTGAGGGGTTTTGCTACATCCGAGAAAAAGAAACTCAGCCGTATAGGAATGATCATCCTCTTTGGTAGCTATGCCAAAGGCTCTTATGTGGATGATCCTGTCAATGGCTATGTGAGTGATTACGATGTACTGGTGGTGCTGAACCGTAGTGAGCTTGTAGACGAATATATAATTTGGCACACGGCCGAAGAACGTATAAGCCAACAGCTAAAAGCCCCTGCGAATATTTTGGTTCACACCCATACCGAGGTGAACAACTGGCTACAACAGGGCCATTACTTCTTTAGAGATATTCGAGCCGAAGGCATACAGCTTTATGCCTACAACACAACGTCATTGATTGAACCGGGTGAATTGAAACCAGAAGAAGCACAAACCATAGCTCAAGGTCACTTTGATCAATGGTTTGAAAGTGCAAAAACCTTCTATAAGTATTCAAAGGAGGCCATTAAAAACGAAGATAACAGTTATGCGGCATTTAACCTGCACCAAGCCGCTGAACGGTTTTTATCCTGCATTCTTTTGGTATTTACCAACTACCGCCCAAAAACCCACAATATAAAAGCCCTTCATAATTTAGCTTCTCAACATACTGAAGCGCTAAAAGATATTTTTCCACAGGACACAAAATTCAATCGACGGTGCTTTGAATTACTAAAGCGCGCCTACATTGAATCCCGCTATTCTGAACACTACAGCATTACCCAAGAAGAACTCACTTGGTTAGCCGAACGTGTTCAACAATTGCAAACCCTTACCGAAACCCTCTGCAAAGAAAAAATACAAAGCTACATACCCTAACAAACTAAAGCTTGCCACCAACTCATAGTTAACCCAAACAGATACCCAAAACTGGGGCAAGGCGAAAAGCCATGCTTGCTTGGCGTGCCTTGCGGCAGGTTTGGGTATCCGTACCATTTTGCTATGAGTTTATGGCAAGAATTCAGACAAAAATTAATAGAATTACGGCATGTACTCCATACGTTTCTCCGCCATTTGGCGGGGAAACGTATGGAACACCAAATGGGAAAGCGTGGTAACATTTCTGGCTGTCTCAACTACGCATCAGCATTTTCAACTACGCAATGAGGCTACGGAGGTTATGGCTTGCTTAATTGTAAGGATTGGCTCCTTGAAAAGCCCCTCTGTTGCAGTAAAATTCGTTAGAGCTGTCCACTGCCCTTCAAACTGGCACGCATTTCCTCGCTGAAGCACTTACCTCCTATACCTCTTTGAACTCATCGTCTGATACATCAGAAGCTAATACTGGGTTTTCCTTCGGCCAACGAACATTAAGTTGTTTATTAAGATTGCCTATGTCAATGAAGGCAACAATTTTTCCGCCGTACTCCAGATCCCATTTTCCGTCTTTATAATGGAGAAACTCTTGCATTCCCGCGCCTTCTCCGTGTTTAACTGCCGCAAAATATAAGCCGTCATGCTTTGGCGTTCCATAATCCCAATCCAGTATAATTTCTGCTTTCATCTTCTTTCCTTAAAACCTTGATCGAAATCTCTCTGCAATCTCAGCTAAAGAGGGTAAATAATGAGGGTTGCTATTATAAGTCTCATGGGCATTGCCCAGAAAGCCCAAAAGTAAGTATTTGTTCTTATCAATAAAACCGCTGCAATAGATCAGAGTTGTGTCGCTTTTCATGTCGAACTGAAGAGTTCGTAAATGCCAATTCTTCGATGATTGGTCTTTAATATGGATGTGCATTAACTCAGCTTCCTTTACTGAGAATGGTCGATCATAGGAGGCATCACGACCAAAGTCTGAAGGGCGTATGCCGGTTTTTTTATAGTGTTTGAAGTCTTTTACTAAAGCATCAAGCTTGTCTTTTGGGCAACTCGCTTCAAAATGCGAAGAAAGAAAAACTTTAATTTCCATTTGAATTTACTCCGTTTCTATAATATCTATGATTCCACTTTTTTGCGAGGTCGCCATTGACCGGGCGGTTTTCTCAATTGATCGAGAAGCGTCAGCTTTCGTAAATTTACGACTAGTTTCCTGTAGTTGATTTTTTGTTTTCTTTGCTTGTTTTTTAACAATTATTTGTTGTGGCATTCCAATTACCCCTGATTATGATCCAAAAATGACTGGCATGATGCCAGGAAAGCTAATGTGTAAAATTGACCTAATTCACAGCTTGATTTAGTTGACGCATTACCCTCTTAACTAGCCAAAAAGTAAACTGTCTATAACTAAATCGATATTATTCTTTCTTGTGATGCCCGCTTCCCAATGTCGTTTATCGCTCAAACTTCTCAACTCTATAGTGCGTTGGGGCTCTGTCCCAAACCCCGAGGTATTTTCACAACGGTAATGTTCTAACACTTGATTCCGTGCCTAGATTCAAAATACATGGTGAACTTATCCAAAGGTCTCCCCTCTTCGGAAATTGCTTGCCGAATGCTCTGAAGGCTATCCGTTATAGCTCTTTGTTTCAACAAACTTGACACCTTGAGCTGCATTAGAGGGTTTATGGTGAGGGTCTGTCATCTCATATATACCTATTCTAATGAATAGCGTCTCTAATGAGTAGCATCACCCTAATAGTGCAACGATTAAGCTGCCTATGATGAGTGAGGATAAACGTATTCGGAAAGGGGTCGAGGCATTTTATATCTATTCGGTGAGATTATGATACATTGCTCAAATTGATCAACTTAATCAATTTGTAGGTATATTATGGACGTTTACAGCTCCACCGATGCAAAACGGGAATTCGGAGAAATTCTGCTCAAATCACAACGTGAACCGATTGGAGTGACCCGTAACGGAAAGCCCGTCGCAGTTGTACTTTCTGACAAAGATTATCAAAAGCTTAAATTGCAAGCCTTACGTGCGGCCTTAATCGAAGGCGAAGCCAGCGGCGATGCAGGTAAGCTCGATATGGACGACATCAAAAGGAAAGCGCGTATAAAGGCAGGTTTGGAGCCGAATGCTTAAAATACATAAACAAACCCTTGCCGAAAATGATCTTATAGATATCTGGGTATTTTCGCTTGGTGAGTGGGGCCTTAATCAAGCAGATTTATATATTGATGAGATTGAGAGTAACTTTTATCTGTCATTATCGTTGCTGGACAAAGATTGGGCATGATCTTGCAAATTACACCAATCTTAATAAACGGATATTTAGGAACAAGGATAGAAAATGGGATCAGGGAAGGACTTGATGCTAAGCACGCTTGCCGCATAAAAAAGGATATTTCCATCACGGGCAAGCAAGATGAGGATATTTGGCATGAGGCGTATAGCGATGGTGGATGCCATGACCCGGTTAGAGAAGGCTTTGAGGCCGCATTTGAAAAATCTGGTTTGATATTTTTGTCAAATTTTAGTTTGCAGGATCAACTAATACAAGTAAGTTTTATGTAACCCTGCCCAATACAATTGCACTCAAAGGCTCTTATGCCTGAAGTGAATTTTTTGTCCATCGTGATCAGATAGCCATTGAAAAACCAGATTCTAATTTTGCTTTTTACGCTAAAGATGATGACAGTTACTTCGCCACCGATGTATACCAAAACAATAATATTATCGACAGCTCGGACGGCTCAGCTACTCTGGCTGATATTTTCTCTTTATTGAGTAAAGTGAACTACGATTTTGAGCCTTTGCTCCAATATTTTGACGCCGCTGTGCATACAAAATTATTAAGGTTATCAATGCGTACAATCTTCCATCGCTTATTTATTTCCATGTTGCTCAAAAAATCTTAAGGCTTTTTCGACATAATATACATGGTTACTAATATAATTAAATCCATGCCCTTCATTACGGAGAATATGAGCTTCTCCATCCAACTTGTGTTTTTTGAGCAAAGATTTAAGTTTTTTCATTTGTGAAGCAGGGACAATATCGTCATCTTCCCCATGAAAAGCAAGAAAAGGTACTTTAATATTCTTTATATGTGTCAGTGGCGATTGATTATAAAGTTGTTGCTTTTCCTTTACCGGATCTCCTACAGCGTTTTTCCAAAAATCATACGCATAATGCCGTTTCTTTTTCTTTAAGTGCTTGAATTGGTCATTAAAATTTAATGGCGAAGCATAAGCTACTATACCACTATATAATGATGGATATCTAAGGGCACTCATAAAAGCAGCATAGCCTCCATAACTGGAACCCATAATAAATACACGGTTTGGATCTGCATACTTTTGCTCAATCATCCACTTAGCAGCAGTGGCAATATCATCGATCATTAGTTTTGATAAATTTTTTATCCCTGCATGTAGATAGTTTTTACCAAAACCTTCTGACCCTCTATAGTTTACCCGCAAAACTGCATATCCTTTTGATGAAAAAAAAGCAACTTCGGGGTCGTAATTTAGATGATATCTTGACCAAGGACCTCCATGTACAAAAATCACAACAGGAAGATTTGTTATATTTTCAACATTATTCGGTAGGGTTAAATATCCTTCGTGACTGACACCGTCTTCTGATTGGTAGTGAACAGTTTGAGTTGAGCCAATAGTGTTTTCTGGAAGGTAGTACTCTGCTATAGACTGGAAAACAATTCGCTTCTCAAGCGGATAGTAGACATAGTGTTTTCCTCGATTATTTGTTCTGCTCGAATTAACAACAACTTTTGAAAGGTCGTCACTCCATTGCATTATGGTGTTTATAGAATTTGGATAATGCTTATCTAAGTTAGACTGTATTTTGGTAAATCTATCATCGAACCAGACACTGGTGACTGAATCTTTAAGATAAGTCAAACCAATTAATTTTTTTTCTGGGCCATAAAAATGTAGTTTAGGAGTATAGAAGACGTTACCTACATCATATTTCTCGTCGCTATAAATAACTTTAGTAACCTTTTGCTTTGATAGATTAAATTCGGAAAGCTGAAATGTATCCCTATCCATTGCCTCGCTTACATATACAATATCAGGGTCATAGGAACCACTAATAAAGGATATATCAGAATAGATACTATGACGCCCCTGACTAAACAATTTAACATCGTCACTCAAATCAATAGTGCCTTTACCGGAAAACTTATTGTTATTATATTTTTTATCTTTCGACTGTTTAAAGTATAAATCTATTTTATTCTTTTTATAGCTGGCGCCAAGGATAATATTGCCGCTCAAATCAGAATACCAGGAGTTGATTTTATTCTTTCTCCCATCAGCAATAATCTCTTTTTCACCAGTAAATATGTTCAATATCTGAGCTGTAGAGATTCCATTAATGTCCGTTGTTTCGGTTATTATTTCGTCTTTCTTATCAGGAAGAGTATGCAAAATTTTCCAGTTTCTATGTCTCTTTTTAAACCACGAGCTGCTATGGTATTCCCCATCATAATCATGAATATTATTAAAGACCACTCTATGTTCATTACCGTCAATATTTATTGAAATCAACCGGCCTCCTTGTTCATACATAATCCTTCGGTCATTAAGCCAAATAATATTTTCAGGATAGCCCTTACCGATTTTTGGATTATAAATAATTTCTGATGTCTTTAAATCAGTAACAAGCAAATTAAAATGAGTGGTATTTTCTTCAACTTGTATCAAATAATTGCCACTAGGGGAAAGTGTAACTCCTGTATTTTTTGACCGAAGGAAGAAATCTGATGTCTCTATTGCGGTTGCATTAATGCCTAATATGAGAAAAAAAAGTATACATATCTTTTGGTATTTCATATTTTATGGCTCAAACCCTAGTCTTTTAATGTGTGAGAAGCAAAGAATTCAGAAATTTTTTCTGCTGAAAAGATTTTATTGGTATTCTTTTTAATAACGTCCGATTCTTTATCTATGAAAAAGAGTTGGAAAAAATCTTGTGGTTTATCGGAATTTTTTATTCTTTTAGATAATTTTTTTTTCGATATAAACGTATTATTTTTTCCGTAAATAAACAGCGTGGGCTGGTTAATTTTATCAAATTTATGGTAAGGGGAAATATCCATAATATTAGGTTTTTTGAGCTTTTCACCAACTGCGACCTTATAATATTCAAGGCTCCAGTCCATATCGTATTTCTTGTAATCTTTAATTTCATTAACCATATCAATTGGTGCTGAAATTGTGGCAACAGCCTTAAAGGTATTTGGGTATTTTATGGAAGCCATAAGGGCAGTATGGCCACCTGCGCCATTACCAAATAAAAATATATTGTTTTTACTGCTGTAATTTTCATTGGTAAGCCATTTGGCCGCAGAAGCTATATCATCGATTAATAATTTTTGAGCGTTTTTTATTCCCGACAAATAATGTTTACGGCCATAGCCCTGAGTACCTCTATGATTGATCTGCAATACGGCATACCCTCTGGATGCAAAAAAATATGCCCAATTAGAAAATAAACCGTTATATCTGCCTCGCCTTGAACTGTGTGGCATAACTATGGAAGGAAGGGGAGTGGTTTTATTATAACCAGGAGGTAAGCTAAGATATGCCTCTATTGGCATACCATCAATAGAGGCGTAGGTTATGGTTTTTCGACTTGGAAGTGGGTGATCCTGAAGGTTCTTAGAGCTATTAACAAATAGTGTTAATTTATCTGCGGCATAATCATAATAATAGGTTTTTCCTCGAATACCATCGTCGTGATTAAAAACCACGACGGAAACATCATCGGAGTAACTGGAAATAAGATTGTTACCATTTGGAAACAAAGAATCAATCTTTTTTTGAACGGATATAAATTTGTCGTCAATCCATTCTACTGTCGGTTTATCCGCTAAATATCTATACCCAAATACCTTACCTTTTCTTGCGATAATATATGTACCTTTAATATTTCCACCTACATCATATTTATCAGATTTGAATATAGGCGCAGAATATTTTTTTGTTTTGTAATCGTATTTATATAATTGATATTTATCAGAATCTAAATTATGGGAAAAAATTTTATTATTTGGCCCAAAGTGTTCGTAATGCATACGATCAGACAAATAAGAATCTTTTACAGGTAAATTGCTAACAGGGTTAGATAACTTAAATTTGCGCGAAAATGAAAGTTTATTACCATCTGGTTTGTAAATTTCAAATATGCCTTTTTCTTTACGTATTCCACCTTGGAGAAGCCCTCTATTATCGTAAAACCAGACAGCTCCTTTTGGCCCCTTATTTATATTACTTAATTCTGTTAATTCCCCAGTAAATATATTGTAGTGAAATGCTCTATTTAGGTTTCCGTAAAGTTGCCACCCCTGGATAACAATTTGTTCATAGGAATCAGGGGCAGCCGATAATAATTTCCAATGTAAATATGCTCTTTTCTTTAACCCGGGGCGTTTTTCGGTTGAACCTAATAGTAATCTTGGCGATGAGTTATCTAAAGAAACTTCATAAAGTAATTTATTAGAGTTAACTATAAGCTTATTGTTTTTCCAATTGTATTTTTCGGGGTATGAATTACCAAAATCATATTGGAGAATAACTTTCTGTTTTACTCTATCAGTAATTAACAAATGATTTTTTGAATCGACCAATCTCATAGAAGCAATATAAGCACCGTCATTTGAAAGAAGAATCTTATAATCACCTAAGGGTTTAAATAACTGGTCTGCTGGAACAGCTTCCAATTGAAGATTTGTCGATGCCTGTAAGTTTATGGTTTCTTCCTGGATTTCAGCGTAAGCAGAAGATACTGACAAACCAAGAAACAATAACAAATACAGAATACCGTAGAACCTATTCATACTAAGTTTACACTTTGCTGAAAAAGTTGGGCAGGAGATGAAGGTATTATAAGAATTGGAGTCCATTCGAAATGATTAACTTTATGGTTATATTCGTTTAAGTAGGTTATATACTCTTTTCATACAAGCTCTCTTTGCATACAAGCTGCATCATGCAATAGTATCAGCGCGATAAGATTTTACATTAGTATACAAATAATACAAGCTTGAATTACAGGGTTATTAAAAACAAAATTAAGGAGCTTCCAATTAATTAATGGAAAGACTGACCTTACTCTCTGTAGTACACGGATTGATTTTGCCTTTCTATTACAGGATGATTTGCCCAAAGTTCGTTAAATAGAACCGTCATTAATATCCCTTTTTCCTCTGCAAAAAATCATAGTGAAAGGCCGTACAACTAATCTCCGAAGTTAGTCCATATGCTGAACAAAAACAAGTTAATATTTGCGCCATTTTATTAAAATTCACGACAAGCACAAAGTCATCAAACCTGAATTTTCTTCAGACAATGCTCATTCCTTGGGCTGCCTAACAACTTATTCATATGAATTCCGACCAAACAAAGAGCAACCCAAGTCGAAAGCTATTAGCGGCACACATTATTGTATACAATTGCAAAGCTCACTGCATTGAAGAATTTGAACAGAATACATTTTGGGAAGAGTTAATATCTAATTTGGCTGATCGTGATGTCTTAAAAAATATAGGGACAAATTCTTTTTCCGATCTATCTCCAGTAGAGAGAATTTCAGCTACGTACGATGCAGAAGCAAAATGGGCGAAGGAATTTGAAAAAAATGGCCTGAATAGAATTGGCATAGTAGAAAAGAATTGAATTTATTACATATAAAACATAACAAGGTTCAAGGGATTTAGAAATGGCCAAAAAATTACCTTTAACTCAACTAAAAATTCAATTAAAAAAAACCTGTTTAGTGTTTTTAAGGATAGATTAAAAGCGGTTGTTACCAATACTTCTAATATAAGATGGAGGTTTCATGATCAACTTGAAGACCTTTATAATCAATATGAAGAATAGCCTATATTTTACCCTATGGTCTATGAGTTAAATGACCTGTTTGTGGAAATAGTGACCGTTGGTTTTTTTGATTTTACTTTTTTAAATGGCTACTTTTGCCTGATTATTTACTAGATAATTTAATATTCTTAACCATTGAATAAACACCTGAACTTATATTCATAGTTATAAACTGCTACTTAATGCTTGCACATCATTAATTACATTAAGTCACTGAGTATATTTATTTAACCTTCTCCACTATCGATACAGTCAATATGATTAATATTCACATTAATTGAATTTTTACTCATATAGTCACTTGAACCTGATGACAGAAGCTTGCTATCTACGCGATATAATCGCCAAGAGATATAGGTCGCGGAGCAGAACACCGTTTGAATGCAAGCTATTCTAATAGCAATATCAATAACATTGATATATTCACGATAAAGAATCAGGTATGCGGCACCCCCGATAAAGGTCAGGCTACTTAAGAAAATAAAGGCGCATAAAATAAAGAATGATTTCGCTACAAAACTTTCACGTTTTTGCCTTTCCATTAATCTGTCCTCTCCTATCTATCTCTGCGAGTGCCAGCAGTGTTCTTTTGGCGCCTGCTAGCTTACCAAGATTTAGGCGAAATTCAACTATAAACAAGAATATCCATAAATACATATGGACACTTGCCGACAAATAATACTGTTTTTATATCCAGCCTATGTTAAGCTTCCAGCTTCAATCAAACGAGGACACCTTAATGACTATTGAAGTTGTTTACCGTGTAAAAAAGCCCAATGGCGAGCTTGCGGGAGAATATATGGATAAGAAACAGGCGGACGCACACGATCAAAAATTAGACTGCATTTATACGATTGTTGATCTTATCCAATCTGAGTGCGAACAGTTGGACGATGCCGTTAGTGAACAAATTGCAGAATGTATGGTAGAAAATAAACAAATGCTAATGGGCGCGTTAAAAAAAGTTAAGGATCAACCCAATTCTAAACCTGAACCCTCAATGGAAGAGAGTGCTTCTATAGAGGGGGAGAATGTTACCCCGTTAAAACAGGCGGCATCTTAATCGCTCACTATCTACAGCAAAAGTAGAAAGTAAGCTTAATAGCACCACAAAAAAGGCTGGTTTTCCCGCCTTTTTTCCTTCTATCTTATCAACCACAATTAGTTAAACACTTCGATACAAGTTATATCATCTTAGTGATTCACTGCGAATTATAAGCTTTGGCTTTCATAACGGTTGCGACAATAGTGTAGGTATCTAACCAAGCTTGTCTCAATTCTGGTGTCCAAGCGTCTCCCAAGCCCGTTTTCAGTGTGTATAAAAGAGCATTACCTACCGTGTTGTAGTCTTCTGCTTTAACACTATAGGCTAGGTGTTGTATGGCAATTTTTTCCAATACAGGGACAAGGGAGTCCAAATCATCTAACCCTTTAATGGCTACTTTCAAAGTGCTCATTAACTTCCTGCCCTGAGATCTCATATCACCTTTAAACAGCCCGCGAAGCTTAGGATCAAACTCAAATAGCTGGCTGTAGAAAATTTCGGCGGCTGTATCTGCAATTGGTTCAACTTTAGCGAAGCTATTTTGCACCATTTCTTTCTGTTGGAGGCTGATAGACATAGGCGAATTCCTCTACGACCTATACTCGAAATATCTTAAAGTTCCTTAAGCATAGGTCTAGTCAATACACTTGGCCAATATAAAGCCAATAGCGATGTGAACATCCTGGTGGGCGAAGTATAGCAACGTATTTCATCATTAATTGGCACGAATTGTATCCCTTCAAACCAAAACCCGAGAGCAATATCCAAAAAACTTGTAAAATTGAACCTTACAAGGTTCTACTAGGTGCTTATCGCGCAGCCATTCATACCCAAATATCTTAAGAGGAATAAGCTTCAACCTAATAGCCTTGAACCTAGAAACCGCAGTAAAATCCACTTTTCTAGAGCGTCGGCGTAACGAATTGAATGAACCACGTTTATCAAATTTTGCAGCAATGGCATCCCCAAAGGGACGCTACCGACTGGGTTTTAGCCTTAGTTGTCGCCACAAAAGGCTCCAGCTATCGAAAAACTGGCGCCATGATGCTTATCGGTGGGCAGGGACAAACTCTAGGCCTAGTGAGCGGCGGCTGCCTGGAGGGCGACCTTAAACAGAAAGCTCGAAAGGTGATGTTAAGCCGTCAGGCTGAACATGTAGTTTATGACCTTGCCGCAGGTGATGAACCCGGCTGGCAACCCGCGATTGGCTGTGGGGGCAGGGTCGAACTAATGCTCTTTCCTCTTTCTGTCAGTAATCACTACCTTTTACTTGATCAGGCTCTACAGCGGCTAGAGAAGAAAGAAACCGTTTTATGGTCCCTTGCGCCAGAAGAGGCAAGCAGTGTTTCTTTGCAAACGGGGGCAAATAATTTCGATAAAAACCGAGTATATATGACACTCAAACCTCAAATAGATCTTTTAATTTGTGGAGGAGGTATTGATGCCCAGCCTATTGCGGAAATGGCGCTATTACTTGGCTGGAAGGTTCAGGTTAATGACCCAAGGATACAGTATGCCAACCCAGAAAAATTTATAGGTGTAAAAATTAGCAAATTTCAACCTGCGTTGCTGGCAGCAGAAAACCTAAAAAACATTGATGCGGCTATTATTATGCATCACAACTTAAATTTGGATGCAGAAACCATGAACAGGTTAACTCAAAGCCAATGCCAATATATAGGTTTACTTGGGCCAGCTCACAGAAAAGAAAAAGTCTTTGAGCTTGCGGGTATTTTGCCTAGCGATTTACCTTGTGATGTGTCCGGCCCAATGGGCTTGGATATTGGCGGAGATTTACCTGAATCCATTGCTTTATCCGTGCTTGCGGAAATTCATTCGATTTTGCTAAATGACGATAATTGTGTTTTCACCTCAAAATAAACATCATAGATTACATTGTATTTTATTGGCAGCAGGAGAGGCCAAACGTTTTGGCTCGCCAAAACAATTAGCAAAAGTCCCAGAGAGTAAATTAACTTTTCTCGAATATTCCATTAACCAAATTCCAAAAAATATACCTATAACCCTAGTTCTGGGTGCTCATTCTTATGTTATTAGACAATCACTAGCAGATACCGTTTTCTCCCGGTGTAGGTTAGTTGAAAATCAAAACTGGGCGAAGGGTATGGGTGGAAGTATTCGTATTGGACTGAGCATTTGCGAAAGTTATGCCGATGCTGTACTCATTGCGTTAGTTGATCAAATATCACTAACGGAAAATTGCTATTCAAAGCTGATAGAAAATTGGTTCGCAAACCCTAATAAAATAAACTGCGCTAAATATGCGCAAACCCAAGGAGTACCGGCTATTTTTCCAAAGAGCTATTTTCAAAATTTATATGATTTGGAAGAATCACAAGGAGCAAAAAAGTTACTAGCTTGCTCAGATCAATGTCGTCAGGTGAATCTGCCCAATGCGGAGTATGATATTGATACCCAAAGTGCATTGGCAAAATGGCAGAGGCCCGCCACCTAAAACAATACTACTGTTCTACTGGATTGGAGAGGAGGTTCTCAAGTAGCGCTCTATTATTTTCACATTGAGGTAAATAGTCGCCAACAGCTTTTTTAAGTTTAGTTTCTAACCCACGTATATCGGTAGCAATGGAATCGATAATATGATCACCGGGTAGGCTGTGGTTTAATTGTTTGACTTCCACTTCTATAATAGGAGCGATAGATTTGCTCAATTGAACACTTGTTATTGAAAGCTTTTGTTCTAGGTCTGCAACTTGCGATTTGGTAAAACCCGCATTTTCTATAATTGAGATGGCCTTGGAGCTAGTTTCAAAAAAGACACGCTGTACACCTTCGTCGAGTGGACGCAATTTTTCTAGTAATTGCTCATGCCTATCAACCACTGGGTTAATATCCGTAATAATTTTTTTTGTTAGCTGAGACGCTGATTCCAAGATGTTGCTTAATTGAATAACGGGACCAAACGTTTGCTTAAGAAGACCTTGAATTTTATTAAAGATTTGAACGAGTATTGACGAAAATTGTTCTTCTATTTGTATGACTTCATCATTAAGTTCGTTTAGCTTCCCATCAATACGAACCCCGGATCGAGTGCGTTTATCCATCTTCTCTAGCTCTCTTGATTGCGCATTAAGGCAACGGTGTAGAAGAGATAGCACATAACAAATACTGCCCAAAATATGTAATAAGCCAACCTGAGATTTAGGGTCGCCTTTTGTAATAATGCCTGGGCGCGTATCCTGCTTGTCCCCCAGGGATGAAATAAGCGGAATAATGTGCCGCTTCGCCGCCTTTACATTTTCATAAATGGCTCGGGAAGATTCCCCTAATAATTCGGATGAGTCTTTAATGGAACGAATTTGATCATTATCAGGTGCAACCCGGCTTAATATCGAAGCAATTTCAGAGGTGTAACCAAGATTTTTCGAAAGTTTAACGCTAGCTTCACAAAACTCTCGAATCAAATCAACGGTTGCCTTACTGCTCTCCGCATCTTTCTTGAGTTGGTTGGCATCCCTGCTTGCTTGATGAACGATCTGTTTCAAAGAGTCGATATTTGAATAGAACGTTTGTGCATCCATTATTAATTTCTCTGACCTGTTGAATGATGAGCTAAAGAGTGAGTAATGGTAAATATAAACCTGCCCACTTTAATTGCAACCGCTACGAAAAGTTTTTATTCAATTGTGGCTTTTTAAAGTAAACAAAGGCTTGTTAATACGAACAGAAAGGTGAATAAGTATATAGAGCAGTGTTGCACAGATAACGATAGAAGGGCCTGCCGCTGTATCAAACTGCATTGAGCTGACTAAACCAACAACCACAGAAACCACCCCCACAAGCGACGCAAAAAATGCCATTGCCTCGGGTGATCGAGTAAGCTTGTGACTGGCTGCTGCTGGAATAATTAATAACGCAGTAATAAGCAATACACCAACAATTTTTATGGCAACACCTATCACACAGGCGAGCAAAAACATCAATATCATTTTTAGGCGCTCAATATTATGGCCCTCTACACGCGCAACATCTTCGTCCACGACCATAGCAATCAGTGGTCGCCAAAATATAACAATGGTCAACAGGCCCAGCACCGCAAGTAGATAAACCAGTAATAACTCCGTTGAGGTGACAGTTAAAATATCGCCAAATAGAAAGCCGAGTAGATCAATACGGGTATTGGAAAAGAACCCCATCACAACAATTCCCAATGCCAACATTGAATGAGACAAGATGCCTAGCATACTGTCACTGCTTATAGTTTGATTCTTTTCCGAGCAATTAAGAATAAAAGCTATAACAGCACATACGGCACAGATACCAATCGTTGGATGCACTTCCAACAATAAGCTGAGGGCGACGCCTAATAGTGCAGAATGAGCCAAGGTATCACCAAAGTAGGCCATTCTCCGCCAGACAACAAAAGAGCCTAATGGCCCAGTGAGCAAAGCTAACCCTATACCGGCCAATAAGGGGAACAATAAAAAGTTAATCATGATTGTGCTCGCATTGGGGGTTACATTCTATCGCATCGCCACGCATCGTATGGTGGTGGTCATGATGGTGGGAATAGACGGCGATATTTTGTGCAGCCTGTGTGCCAAACAATTTTAAATACTCCGGGTGTTGAGTAACACTTTCCGGTTTACCATGGCAGCAGATATGTCCATTAAGGCACAAAACGGTGTCGGTTTGTGCCATGACCAAGTGAAGGTCGTGGGAAACCATAAAAACAGCGCAACTGAGGTCGTCTCGCAGAGAGGCTATGAGTTGGTAAAGTTCGGTTTGCCCAGTAATATCAATGCCTTGTAAGGGTTCGTCCAATACCAAAACATTGGGTTTACGCAAAATAGCCCTTGCCAGTAAAACCCTCTGAAGCTCTCCACCAGATAAGTCGTGAATTTGGTATTGAATCAGATGTTCTATTTTGAGCAGCTCTACAGCCTGATAGCGGGCATGTTTTTCCGTATTAGCAAGGCTAAGAAACCGGCTTACCTTAATAGGCATACTGCTATCCAGAAACAGTTTTTGCGGCATATATCCGATACGCATACCTTTTGCACGATAAACGTTTCCTGAGGATGGGCGCAGCAAACCTGCGGCAAGCTTAACTAAAGTACTTTTCCCCGCACCATTTGGGCCAATCAGCGTTGTCACTGAGCGTGTATTCAGTTCAAAGCTTATGTTGTGTAGTATCGATTTATTGCGAGACTGAAAAGATACCTTTTCAAAAGAAATTAATGGACTCATTTTAGTGTTCTCCAAGACCCTTGCCGCTCTGATTGCCGCCCAGGTTGTTGCCCCGCGATTGCGGGCGACAGCGCACACAAACCCCTAAGACTTCTATCACTTGATCCGTCACAGAAAAACGCTGTTGTGATGCTAAAAGGTTAATGGTTTGTTGAATGGCCTTATTGTGAATTTCTTCGGTAAAACCACACTCTCCACAAACAAGAAATGTAGACGGTTGATTATCAGAGGAGTGAGCGCTACCAATATAAGCATTAAGTGAATGGAGCTTATAGACCAAACCCTGTTCTTGCAAAAAGTCCAACGCTCGATAAACGGTTGGGGGGGCCACTTTTTTTCGTGCAGACGATTTTTGTAGCATTTCCATCAATTGATAGGCGCCTAAAGGGCTGTGGTTTTGCCAAACCAACGATAAAATTTTACTGCGTAACTGAGTTAGGCGCACCCCCCTCTTAGCGCATACAGCGGAAGCATGTTCTAAAGCATGAGAAATACAAAGTGTATGGTCATGGGGAGCATTTAGGTTAGTATTTTTTCCTTTCATAGCCTTTCTACGCATATAATGGTTTATGTTATTGTATAACATATTTCACGCTAGACCATGAAAACCGTGTACTTTCAAAAACTAGCAGAAAAAAAACGGACAATACCCAATCCATTGACTTAAGGAGACATCTACTTTGGACAGCAGATCAAAATCGTCATTTGTAACCCTAATACTTGCCGGTATTGTCGCGTTGTTAGTGCCACTTTTGGCCAGTGCGGACGAAAAAACAGAAAAAATTAAGGTACTTGCATCCATTAGACCCCTCGCCCTAATTGTCGATAGTATTGCCGGCGACCTTGCGGAGGTTGAGGTATTGCTCACCGGCGCTTCATCCCCTCACCACTACTCAATGAAATTTTCAGATAAGAAAAAAATACATAGTTCTGATCTGGTCGTTTGGGTAGGCCCTCTGCTGGAAATATTCCTAGCGGATTCTCTAGAGCAAAAGCCCGAACTGCATATGACCCATAATGGGCACTTGGAATACGACCATCACAAAGAAGTTCACCCCTGGTTAAACCCCTCCGAGGTAGCAATCTTCTCCAAACACATAACCAAATATCTTATAAATGTCTTTCCTGCGAAGGAAACTCAGCTTAAGCAAAACCTGAAGGCATTTTTGACCCGCCAAGAATTGGCCGTATCGAATACTCGGCAGCGGCTGAAAAATTTGAAGACAGAGAAATTCGTAAGTTACCACGCAGGCTTCCAAGAAGTGGTCACGTTTTATAAGCTTAACCTTGTGACAGCACTTACCTCCCAACCCCAGGAACAAATCGGAACTCGAACCCTGTATACATTAAAATTACATACCCAAGAAGCAAGATGTTTACTCGCGGAAGAAGGCGAGGTGAATAAAGCCAAAGGCTACGCGAAACTTCTCGGTCTGAGTGTGGTTACAATTGATATTTTGGCTTCCTCAACTGACATCCATAGTTACAACGATTTTCAGTTGTCCCTTGCAGGCCAACTGGTGCATTGTTTAAAAGGCTAAGTTTACAGAATTGAGGCAAAAAAACCCGAGCCGTCGAGTAAAAATGAGGGGGAACGACTCGGGGTATCAAAGATAGAATCCATTAAAATGGCTCTATATTAGGAGGAGGGTAAAAAATTACTCTGCTATCGATTCGGCTAGCAGATCCTCTACCATTTTAGTGAGTTTAGCGTTGAGTTCATTGTTAATTTGGTCAACGCGAGCATTGAATTCTTTCATTTGATGAACTGAGATATACGAATCTCCAGTCAAGTTCACCGGCTGATTAGCCCAGCTTGTGCTGGCGCCTGTCTCCACAACGGAAATACCTACTTCGTTTTGCGTAGTAGTGCTTCCTAACTGAGGATTAGGGGCACCAACGTCACTTGCTATGCCGGCATTCGATACCAGTGCTAATACGATTAGCGACACTAGTTGCTTGTTCATTTCTGTCTCCTAAAAACAGTTCGAATACCATAATTAAAGTTAGTTGATACCGAGAGCTAGGTTGTTACCCAACTTCCGTGCAAAGTGTTACTTTGCGTAACGGATAATAGCAATGCATTGAATTTAACGCAAATATAAATTCTTGCTTAAACGGTTGTTTGGTTGTAGGGCAATTGAAGTATTTACAATTTTCGATCAATATCTAGTACTAAATAGCATGTTTAGCACTAGATTTAGACTAAAAAAGACTTAATATTCTTATATTTAATATAAAATGTATTTTTTAATTTCAATTTTAGCTATATGAGAACCATGAGGATGTGACCTGGTTCCGGTAACACTTTGCGTGTGACGCCAAGTGTCGCGTTGATTTTCACGACATAAAGAATAAATCCGAAATGCTGTCAGCTTTTTTCTTAATTTAAGGTGCATGAGGTATGCTATGCGCTCCTTTTTTTCTCTCTATTTAAACGCTAATTATCAAGCCTATGACTTCTAAAAACGCACCCTTGGTCCTCGTTGACGGATCTTCTTATTTATACCGTGCTTTTCACGCACTCCCACCTTTAGAAAATTCTAAGAAAATGCCCACAGGAGCAATCAAAGGTGTGGTCAATATGCTGCGGAGGTTGGCAAAGGACTACCCAGGCAGCACCCTCACCGTGGTATTCGATGCAAAAGGGAAAACCTTTCGTGATGAAATCTATGCTGAATATAAAGCAAACCGCCCCCCCATGCCGGACGAATTGCGTTCTCAAATAGAGCCACTGCATAAGGTTGTGGCAGCCATGGGGTTACCGCTTCTGATTATCGACGGCGTTGAAGCCGACGATGTAATAGGTACTTTGGCAAAACAGGGCAATGAACAAAGTATAGAAGTCGTTATCTCTACCGGCGATAAAGATATGGCTCAATTAGTGACTGATCAAGTCACCTTAGTAAATACCATGACCAATACCCTTATGGGTATAGAGGGCGTAGAGAAAAAATTTGGTATACCGCCAAACCTTATTATCGATTACTTGGCATTAATGGGAGATAAGGTCGATAACATTCCAGGTGTCCCAGGTGTTGGTGAAAAAACAGCTCTGGCCCTATTGCAAGGCTTGGGCAGTATTGACGAGATATATCAAAAATTAGAACAGGTGACGAACCTGAGCTTTCGCGGTGCAAAAACCATGGCAGCAAAATTAGAGGAGCATAAAGACAAAGCATTGCTCTCTTATAAATTGGCCACAATTAAAACGGATGTCGAATTGGATGTAAGTGCTAACTCACTTAAGCAGACCGAACCCCAACCGGATATTCTACGCGAGCTGTTTATTGACCTGGAATTTAAAGGCTGGGTAGCCGAGCTAGATGAACAAATTGAAAATGGCGGCGCCCCCATCGTGGAGGAAGATGATACAGAGACGGAATACGATACGGTGTTAACGAAAGAACACTTAAACCGTTGGATTACACAATTAGAACAGGCGCCTTATTTTGCCTTCGATACAGAAACCACTAGCTTGGATTATATGGTTGCCAAGGTTGTAGGGGTCTCCTTTTCCGTTGAACCTGGCAAAGCGGCCTATGTACCTTTTGCACACGACTATATCGACGCACCAGATCAACTAAGTGAAGAGCAAGTACTCGGTGTATTAAAACCATTATTGGAAAGCCCGACAATTAAAAAGGTCGGGCAAAACCTTAAATACGATAAGAGTGTTTTGGCTAACCACGGCATCCATATGGAAGGCATTGCTTACGACACTATGCTGGAGTCCTACGTACTCAACTCCACAGCAAACCGGCATGATATGGATACCTTGGCGTTAGCTCACCTGGGCAAATCCACAATCCACTTTGAAGACATTGCCGGCAAAGGCGCAAAACAGATCACATTTAACCAAATCAAAATTGAAGACGCATCCCCATATGCCGCAGAAGATGCAGATATTACCCTTAGGTTGCATCACACACTTTGGCCCCAGTTAGAGCGGGAACCTAGCCTACTTAAGATCTTCGAATCCATTGAACTACCGCTATTATCGGTACTCTCTCGCATAGAGCGAAACGGCGCGTTAATCGATGTGGAATCTTTAGCTCAGCAAAGTGCTGAACACGGCAAAACCATAGCACGCCTTGAAAAAGAAGCTTATGACTTAGCGGGCGAAGAGTTCAACCTTAGCTCTCCTAAACAGTTGGGGGCGGTATTATTTGAAAAGTTGAAACTACCCATTATCAAGAAGACCCCAAAAGGTGCGCCTTCCACAGCCGAAGAAGTACTCCAAGAGTTGGCTTTAGACTACCCACTGCCAAAACTCATCATGCAATATCGGGGGCTGTCGAAGTTAAAATCCACTTATACCGATAAGCTACCGCAAATGGTGAATGACACCACTGGTCGGGTGCATACTTCCTATCATCAGGCAGTAGCGGCCACAGGAAGACTTTCATCTACCGACCCAAACCTACAAAATATTCCTATTCGCACAGAAGAGGGACGCCGAATCCGCCAAGCATTTGTCGCTCGCCCTGGGTATAAAATTATTGCCGCAGATTACTCGCAGATTGAACTGAGAATTATGGCCCACCTCTCTGGCGACCAAAGCTTGAGGCAAGCCTTCTCAGATGGCCTAGACATCCACAGGGCTACTGCGGCAGAGGTATTTGATGAAGACATCCAGCAAGTCACCGCCGAGCAGCGTCGCAGAGCCAAGGCCATTAACTTTGGTTTGATATACGGCATGTCTGCCTTTGGTTTGGCCAAGCAGCTTCACATTGGCCGTCATGACGCTCAGCAGTATATCGACACCTATTTTTCGCGTTACCCTAGTGTAGCCCAGTTTATGGACGATATTCGCCGCAAAGCCGCAGAACAAGGGTACGTAGAAACCCTTAAAGGCCGACGACTATACCTTCCAGAAATTAACGCCCGCAATGGAATGCGCAGGCAAGCAGCGGAACGAACAGCCATTAACGCACCCATGCAAGGAACGGCTGCGGATATTATTAAGTTAGCGATGATCAAAATAGATACTTGGTTAGAATCCAGTGATTTGGACGCATCAATGATCATGCAAGTACACGATGAACTGGTATTAGAAGTAGCTGAGTCTCAAGTAGAGCAGGTAAAAACGCAATTGTGTGAGCATATGTCTAACGCGGTTGAACTTTCCGTTCCCCTAATTGTTGAAGCCGGTATAGGAAATAACTGGGATGAGGCGCACTAACAACCGTGTTAAATAAAACGCTAAGCACTACAACAGACAGCACGTAGAAATCCATTACTAAAGGATATAAAAAAGCGCTTTTTAAGCGCATATTCCATTGAATTAGCCTCACAAGAAACAAATAAAGAGAGATTGGTCACAAAATATAAAAAACTGGAAAATAACCCACGATTTGAGGAACTTAGTTTTTCTCTCCCAGTCTGAATATGTGAACAGGCTGATAATAGATTGTTTGACGTAACAACTTTGATTGGCCCCTTTAATTGTCCTAATTTTGCACTCAAATATTGAGAAAAGCTTCCCCAAGCAATAGCAGGCCCTGGTATTCCCCCTAATACCAGGGCTTTTTTTGCCTGTTGTTTTCTCGTTCTGATCGGTAAACCCCACAAAACTCTAAGAAAGTCGCCAACTTGTTCTGATAAGCGTCAAAAACACAAAGTAAATGAACATTTATTCACGGTGTGAGTCACAGACACTAGGTGCTTTTCAAATATTGAATGAGAAAAGCGCCCCTTTCGGCCCGGTGGTGGTGCCCCCCCCCCAAACAGCCATCGGGCTTTTTATGTCTCAGTCTCCCCATCATTTTTCTCAAGTGTCATCCACCCCTCTAATACCTGTTTCAACTCGTTAATGCCTTCCTTTTTTAGGGAGGAAAACAACTGGCCACTGACTAGGTCATCCACCTGAGCTTCGCGCATCTGCTGCTGAAATTGTAAAAACGTGCTTTTCGCTGCGCCCCGTTTGAGCTTGTCAGACTTGGTTAACAGTGCATGTACAGGCATATTGGCCTCCACCGCCCAATTAATCATCATCACATCAAAGTCTTGCATTGGGTGGCGAATATCCATAAGAAGAACCAAACCTTTTAGGGTTTTCCTTTCGTACAAATAAATAGAAAGGTGCTTCTGCCACCTCTTCTTTTGCTCTAAAGGGACCTTTGCATACCCATACCCAGGTAAGTCAACTAGCCTTTGTTGGGCGTCTTCATCTAACGAAAAAAAGTTAATTAATTGTGTTCGGCCTGGGGTTTTACTGGTGCGGGCTAATTTGCCGTTTTGAGTGAGTGTATTTATAGCGCTAGATTTGCCTGCATTGGAACGACCGGCAAAAGCGACTTCTGCCCCTTTTTCCGGCGGACATTGTTCTAAGGTAGGGGCGCTGATTAAATATTGAGCGTTACGAAAATTAATGGGCGGCATGGAATCTACTATCTACTTAATAATGGTGTGTTATTGGTAATGAACGTATATAATCTGCGCCTATTTCGGAAGCGACCTCCGTTTAACGCGAGGGGTATTCTACCCGATTCGCCCGAACTATAAGAATACACATAGAATAAACAGTGTTAAAAAATGAGTTAGGCACTGACGTAACGGAAAATTTAATGAAATATCTGATCCACATTACTTTAGTTTTTGTAAGCATTTTTGGCGTGAGTCACTCGGTATTTGCCGCTGGTGATGCAGCTAACGGTGAGAAGCTTGTTGCCGTATGTGGCGCTTGCCACGGGACTGAGGGCAACAGCAGCAGTGATGCCTTCCCCAAAGTTGCCGGTTTAGGGGAAAAGTACCTCTACAAACAATTGCAAGAAATTCAGTCTGGCGCCCGTGAAGTCGTCGAAATGGCAGGCCAATTGGACGGTAAAAGCGAGCAAGAGCTACGTGATATTGCCGCTTTCTACGCAAGCCAAACCACTCAGCTTTCTGGCGCGAAAGAAGCAAAAGTGCGAATTAATGCCGGTATTGAAGTGGATGCTCTAGCGTTAGGCGAAAGAATCTACCGCGCTGGTAATAGCGAAACACGGGTTCCCGCCTGTTCAGGTTGTCACTCGCCTCGCGGCTTAGGTAATGCTCCTGCTGGGTATCCGCGTATCAGTGGTCAACATGCCGCCTATATCCAGAAGCAACTTGAAAACTTCCGCGATGGTAAACGTACAAATGACGGCGACGCAATGGTCATGCGCGGTGCAACTAAACAGCTTAGTAATGCTGAAATTGAAGCGGTTGCCAACTACATTTCTGGATTACACTAACCCAAGAATGCGATAAAAAGGCGGCTCAGGCTGCCTTTTTTTATGATTAGTGTTTATAGAAATGTGGGGTATAGCAAGAAACTCGCGTCAAGTTTGGTACTCTATGTTCTACCGAGTTTGAAGTCAGCAATAACTTCACATAATCCTAGAAACCGCAGTTGAGCGCGAAAAAAATGGGTAAGGTATTAACATTTGCTAAGTGCGTCAAGAGCTTACGTATACTTTCGTGATTCAACTGTGATTTCTAGAATAATAGATTCAAATAAACCTAAAACGATAAATGTCGATAAAACATTAGGAACTTAAATCATGCGTTTTCTTATTAGTGTATTAACCGTCACATTTTTGCTTGTTGGCTGTGGAGAAAGTGAAACAGCCAAGCCCGCTCAAACTGCGGAACAACCCTCTGTCGAGCAGCCTTCTGCCCAGCCGACTAAAACGCCAGCTCAAACAGAAAAACCTACACAGCAGACCGACTCCCACTCTTCATCAGAAAACAGCAAAAACAGCTCGTTTGACCCCTCCACAGGTTTTGTTGTCTTAGCCACTCCAGTGAAAACCACCACAAAAGACAAAATCGAAGTAGTGGAAGTTTTTTGGTACGGTTGCGGTCATTGCTATACATTTGAATCTCTGTTGAAACCTTGGAAAAAAACCCTACCTGCGGATGTTGAGCTAGTGAAAAACCCAGCCATATGGCACGACAATATGGAGCCTCACGCTCGTATCTACTACGCGGCGAAAGCGTTAGGCATTGAAGATGTGATCAGCCCTAAAGCATTCGCAGTTCTCAATAAGACCCCACGTAAAAAACTAACCGATGAAGATAAAATTGCCGAACTGTTTACCTCCTCAGGAGTAAGCAAAGAAGACTTCAGCAAAGCCTTCAACTCGTTTGGAGTAAAAAGCCAAGCTCAACAAGCCAATTCAAAAGCCCGTGCATATCAGGTAACAGGAACACCAGAAATGATCGTTGATGGCCGCTATAGAATCAGTACCCGCATGGCTGAAACACAGGAAAATATGCTGAAAACAGTCAATTACCTGATTAAAAAGGTACGAGCAGAAAAAGCTCCCGCTAAGTAAGCTCTCTTAAATTTCCCAATGTAAATGCTCCCAGGCAACTGCCTCGGAGCTTTTTTTATGTTTGCCAGCCTGTTCCGTACCCTTTTTGCTTCGCTGACTATACTTGAGTTAATCGTCTGTTAACCAAGCCCTTTTCAACTATGATTTTGTGGCTTATGATTTTGTGGTCCATGGCGCTTTGTGACTCATAGCTTCGTGATCTGGGGCTACTGGCACTCACACATCATCCAGGCAAAAATTAGGCCGCACTAAAGCGCAACACCGAATACCATAGATAACAGAGGATATTTACACATATAGAATTGGAACAAACATGGCCCTATCGAATAGCGGGTATAAAGAAAAATACCTCCAAGCATTAGACGACCAAGAACGCCTGGAAAAGCAATTTAACGTACAAATGGAATACCTGCGTAAAACGCTTTTCAATATCGGTGCTGCCGCTCAAGGCTTGGACCAACAAGTAGACGCCTCTATGGTGAATCTACGCGATAAAATGCGCGGGGCAAGCGGAGCGCAGGTTATTGACCAAATGGAAAGGGTGCAACGAGCCGTTATGGAGTTTGAACGTAAACGCGACAGCGAACACACTGCTGCTGCCTCACAAATAGCTACCCTTGTGGACCAGCTATTAGAGTTACGCTCCCCAGATGCACTCAAAGAAAACCTTACCCAGTTCAAAAGGACCCTTAAGAAAAAGCTCTCAAATTACCGCAGCTACCCCGCAGTCATCAGTGAATTCAGCCAACTGCAAAAAATAGCCTTTGAATCAGCCGCTAACCCCGAAGAATCCTTTTGGCAACGCTTAAAAGGCGGGCGTTCTATTGGCCCTGTTGAAAACCAACAGGATAAAAATACGTCTAAAGATACTGCAAAAGAACCAGAGAAAGCGTCTAGCCCCCTAAGTGATGAAGATGAAAACCTAGATATAATGCCCGCCAACGGAGAGAGAGAACAACCTGTTCACCCCTCATCCATAACCTTGGAATACGACGAAGATGGCTACCAAGAAGTAGCGGAAAGAATTGTCTCTACCTTGCGTGGGCTGGTAGATAATATCGAACCCAACGAAATTGTCCGTCATCGGGTAGAAATGGTGAAAGCCCGTATTGATCGAGGTATGGATTGGTATGTGCTGGCGGTCACCCTTGAAGACATCCGCGATATTCTTATGCAACGCTACCTGGATGTGGATAAAGAATTCACCTCCTACCTAACACGAGTCAATAAAGAGTTAGTCACCATTAGTGAAGCCCTGGGTTTAGCTATTGATGTGGAGTCGGAACAACATCAAGCTGCGGAGAAACTTTCATCCACAGTCTCTGAACATATGAAAATTATGCGCACTACGGTTGAAACCGAAAATGGGATAGACAACCTTAAACAAACCGTATCCGAACATCTCACAGCTATCCAAAATGCCTTAACCTATTTCGACACCAATCGCTCTTCTAACGAATCCCTCACGGACCAGCTAAAAGCCTTGGTTGAGCAAGTCCAATCGGTGGAATCGGAGTCCAAAAAAACCAAAAAACTGTTGGAAGAAGAACGCCACAAAGCGACACATGACCCGCTCACAGCCTTACCAAACCGTGAAGCTTACAATGAAAGAGCTTTCCATGAACTTCAGCGTTTTAAACGTTACTGCCGACCACTCACCCTAGCCATATGCGATATTGATTATTTCAAAAAAATCAATGATACCTATGGGCATCAAGCCGGCGATAAAGTGCTCAAACTGATTGCCAAAGTTGTGCAAACCCGCTTGCGAAAAGTAGACTTTATTGCTCGCTACGGTGGTGAAGAGTTTGTCTTGCTCTTACCGGAGACCACCGCGAGTAAAGCCCACACTGTACTCGATAAAATACGAGCTGCCGTGGGGAATACCGCCTTTCGATTTAAAGAAGAACCCGTACAAATCACCATATCCTTTGGCATAACCGAATTTAAAGCAGAAGATGATGTAGAAGATGCTTTCGAACGGGCAGATAAAGCCCTATACCAAGCAAAATCCAATGGCCGAAACCGCTGTGAAATATTGGAAGGTAAAAGTATTGAATAACTAAAAACGACCTTAAAGCTACAGTTAATCTCCTCTTTTTGGCATAATAGCCCTTCCTTCCAAAACTGCCTGATTCATGAAAGATTTTATTCAAGTCCACTATTGCTCTCTCGATAAAAATATCTGCGATAAAAACTTCGACCATATTATCGAAATACTAGACGAACACGAAAGAAATCGTGCAACAAGATTTAAAGCACAAACGGCCCGAAATCAATTTTTATTAGCAAGAGCGATCGCCAAAACAACCTTAGGTAATTTAATTGGCATTTCGCCAAAAGATATAACCTTCGACATTTCCAAAAATGGAAAACCCACCCTAAAAAATGACGCAAGCATTCATTTTAGTATCTCACATACATCATCTGATATTGCCGTAGCCGTAAGCGATAGCAATATTGGCATTGATATTGAAGCCATTGAGCGCAGAGGAACCCCCTGGAAACAAGCAGAAACATTCTTAAATAAACAAGCGAGCAAATATATCCATTGCGCAGAAACACAAGAAGAAAAAAAAGAACGTTTTACCCTGCTTTGGTGTGCAACAGAAGCTTTGGCAAAATTTAATGACAGCTCTATTTTTATAGAAAAAAACAACGAAGAAATAGTACTTATGTACCAGGAGCCAGTAAAAAAAGAATCAATATTTAGATTTATAAATGCAAGCGTACTAGAAGACCACAAAATGGTAATTTGTACCTCCCAACAACAAAAATCTATTTCGTATTTTGAAAATAGCAGTTACACCTTATTTGACGACTAATGCCATTTAAAACAGGCTCTATCGTTTTAAACAGTGGTAAAACCGTTTATTTTTATTACCCCCGACTACAAATATAATCCATTCATCTCACAATAAGAGTAAAAGAAGAAAACTTAAAACGCTGAGTGTATAGACAACCAACATAATTTAGCTATGAATTCAAGCACCTTTTTATCGACCGTTAACCCAGTTGGCACGTAAACAAACATCATAAGCCATTTAATTTGTTAACATTTAACCAATTTAAAAGAATGGAATGAATAAGAGATACTCTTATTCGAGTATATACGGAATTCGGTCTAATTATCTGTTAGCATCCCAACCTGAATGAGGCAATCATGGAAATATATACATTAGAAATATCGTTTCCCTATTCTGAGGAAGAAGATGAACCCTGGTTTCGTATAATTGAAGTTAAAGAAAGTTTTAATCTCAAACAACTGCATCATTATATTCAAGAAATAACAGAGTTCGATGATGATCACTTATACGAGTTTTATATTGGGAAAAACCCAAGAAATAAGGCAAATGCAGTCCCCAAAAATACGAAGCTCAATGAAATATATCCGATGACCGGATATAAACTATATTATTTATTCGACTTTGGGGATAGTTGGCTATTTCAAATTAAGAAATCAAGAAAAAAACTACAGGCAAGTAAACAACTAAATTACCCTAGGTTAGTGGAGTCAATGGGCGCTAATCCAGAGCAGTATCCAGAATATGAAGAATAAAAGTGCTAACAAAAACGAACGTAAACTGAAAATTAAACCACAAAGGTGAGTGTATGTTTAGTTCTGCGGATTTTATGATTTTTTTAGGCTGGTGCTCAGTAATCAATATAAGCATCCTTTTATTTTCTAGTCTTTCACTTTTTTTGTTTAAAGATACAATTTCTAGACTTCATAGTAAAATCTCCGATATAAACCAGAGTGATTTATTATCTATGTATTTTCAGTATTTAGGCAATTACAAGATATACATAATAGTATTTAATATTGTTCCGTATATATCTTTGAAATTAATGGGCTGAATTGTTTAAATAAACCATACAAGCAATTCAAATAAGTGTGGTAAAATCGACTGAAAACGTTGGGTTAGTATTTCAAATTAAGCATTTGGTAAAATAAATAGAAGCCTATTGTTGAATAAAAATTATTATTAATGCTTTCTAAAAATACAATATTTTTTGGCCTTTCCACATTCGAAGGTTTCCACGAGACAATATCATCGGAGTGAAATGCACATTATTTTAATGTGCAAGAAAACAATACTAGACCTATCAAGCTCCGTATTAACAGAGTTATTCTCTTGACCACTTTATTATTTAAGTTGTTGGTATATAGGCTTATTCCTATTATTGTTCTCAACAATAACAAAAGAAAGTTTTGAAAATGGTTTTTCCGCTAGTCTCTCAATTCGTAGTATGCTTGCTCACTTATTTTATGGTAACTCTTTACTCCTTCAAGATACCCTTTATAAGAAGCATATACTTTTGCAAATAATTCATCCTTAGCCGCCATCTCTGAATACATCTGCTCGCTAATGTCTTTAAAACTTTTCACCACATCGCTGGGAAATGCCCGCACATCAACATTATGGGTTTTTACTAATTCCACCATGGCCGAATTATTTCTTGCGGTGTATTCATCCAACATATCCTGGTTCACCATGCGTGCAGCAGCTTCCACAATATTTTGCAGTTCTTGCGGAAGAGCATTAAATGCCGTTTTATTCACAATAATTTCTAAAGCGGGGCCGGGTTCATGCCAACCGGGGTAGTAGTAATATTTAGCAATCTGGTGGAAGCCAAAAGCGAGATCATTGTAGGGACCGACCCACTCTGTTGCATCGATCACCCCTGACTGTAAAGAAGTATACAGTTCACCCCCTGGGATAGTGACGGCTGTACCACCGGCGCGAGTAAATACTTCCCCTCCTAAACCAGGGATACGCATTTTTAACCCTTTTATATCCTCAATAGAGTTAATCTCCTTATTAAACCAGCCCCCCATTTGTACACCCGTATTTCCACCGGCAAAGGGTATAAGGTTGTAGGGCGCATACACTTCTCGCCAGAGTTCCAGACCGCCACCATAATGAAGCCAACCATTAAATTCCTGCGCGTTCATACCAAAAGGCACTGAGGTAAAGAAAGGGGCCGCCGGTATTTTACCTTTCCAGTAGTAAGCTGCACTGTGTCCCATTTCCACACTACCCGACGATACCGCATCAAATACCCCCATCGCGGGTACAATTTCGTTGGCACCATGAACGGTCACTTGTAGGCGCCCGGCGCTCATTTTATTGACCATTTCAGCAAAATTCTCCGGCGCTAAACCTAAGCCTGGAAACTTTTTCGGCCAAGTGGTCACCATTTTCCATTTGAATTGTACCGACGGTATTACAGAGTGTTCCTCAAGTTGAACTACGCCAGACGATTGCTGCTCGCCCTTTTGCACAACAAGCAAGGTGAAAAGCACAACACTGGTGAGCAGTAACAAAAGGATTGCCGTCGGCATCCACCATGGGGAGAAACGTGCTTGCATGAAATTGTCCTTTAGTAAGTTAACAGACTTGGCTAAGGCAGCAAGTATATTCGATACAAATGAGTTTGTGAGTGGTTGTTTTTAAGTTGAGTGGATTTGATAATGGAAAAATAATACGGATAGCTCAAAAATAGAAATATTTCCCCCAAAGTTAGCAAGATGAAGAAAATGGGCCTAGAACAAAGAATTAGCCAAACCAACAAGGCTCCGCCTTAAGCAAATTAAGTAGATAGGAGCTGGGTAACCTTTTTTATCGATCAGATATACCGCACTGCAATCACATTAGACATATCGAGTGTTGACTTAAATATAGGAGGCTTAATTAAACGATCACTTCATACGAAGATAAAGATAATAATGACACTGATTTTTACGTGACCGATTTTGAGTTATTATTTGAGTACGAAAGAGATTACTATTTATGCAATGACCTAACGAGAGAAAACCCTTATAAAAATTCTAATTGGCCGAGTAACCCAGACGAAAGAAAAGAATTTATAAAGAATAAGAAATATAGCTATCGATCCACAATTGTTCTGCCTATAAGGGGCAAAGCATACGATGATCAACCAACAATAGTTGGATTTTTGTGCAATTATTGCTGACATGTTGTACATGCCTCTGCTAGATTACTGGGAGAGTGGCGAATTTACTGAAAATAATATTTGATTTAAAAAGCGTATACTGGAATAACCACCATGCCCGAAACAAATAAAACTCAATTAAAATCAAAGAGTTACAGCAATAAGCTCAAAAATATAACTGGAACAAAAAAAGCCTATAATGTAAAAATAAAACAATCGAACGGCAATATTTTTACAAGCCGTGTACTCGCAATGGGCACCATTGCAAACAAACCTGACTGTACTTAGGCTCATAAGCCTTCTTACATACCCCCTTTGCCTTCAGGTCTCTATTTATGAGTGACTGCGCAATATCTCAAAAATATCCTGCGTATTTGGCCTAACGCCCCGCCAAAGATTAAAAGCTTCTGCCGCTTGCCCCACTAACATGCCGAGGCCATCGGCTGTATTTGCGGCACCATTCTGTTTTGCCCAGGTAATAAATGGCGTGGCTTCTTTGGCATACATCATATCGTAGACGTTACCGTTTACCACAATACAGGTATCGGGTATCGGCGGAAGATCCCCGGCCAGGCTTGCTGAGGTGCCATTAATAATTATATCAAATGCCCGTCCACCGATACCGTCAAAACCTACGGCTGAAATATTCCCATATTGAGCAAAACGCTTTGCTAAGTCTTCCGCTTTGCTTACTGTTCTGTTTGCAATCACCACTTCAGCAGGGTTTTCGTGTAGCACGGGAAGCAATACGCCTTTCACCGCACCCCCGGCTCCTAAAATAAGGATACGTTTATTGTGTATGGCCCATTTGAGCCGTTGAGTAATATCGGAGACCATGCCAATACCATCCGTATTATCTCCCATTATTTTTCCGTTTTCTTGAAGTACAAGTGTATTGACTGCGCCAGCGGTGTCCGCTCGTTCTGTTAGTAAATCAGCAAAGTCAAAGGCATCATGCTTAAAGGGGACAGTAATATTCAGCCCTTTTCCACCATGATCAAAAAAGTCTCTTGCAGCTTTTGCAAATTCACCTAACTCAACCAATTGCTTGTTATAGACAATATTTTGGTTTGTTTCTTTTGCAAAGGCCGAGTGAATTTGTGGTGATTTTGTGTGGGCAATAGGGTTGCCAAATACACAGTATTTATCTGGTGTGTGTGTCATAAATTAAAGGAACCTTTTGCCTAAACCCATTCTTGAGCTTTTAAATATTTTTCGTAAAGTTCGGCTTCTCGCGTACCGGCTTCGGGTTGCCAGTCGTATTCCCATCTGACTAATGGGGGCAGTGACATTAAAATAGATTCGGTTCTACCTCCAGATTGCAAACCAAATAGTGTGCCCCGATCCAATACCAAATTAAATTCGACGTAACGACCACGGCGGTATAACTGGAATTGTTTTTCCGCTTCGCTATAAAGCGTTTGTTTGCGCTTTTCGACAATGGGAATATAGGCTTTGGTATAGCTGTCTCCCACGGCTTGCATAAATTCAAAACTTGTTTCATTGCTGAGGTCATCAAAAAATAAACCACCTATGCCTCTCGGTTCATTTCGATGTTTTAAATAGAAGTAGTCGTCACACCATTTTTTATATTTTGCATAAACATTTTTGCCAAAAGGGTCACAGGCGTCTTTTGCCGTTTGGTGCCAATGGCGGCAATCTTCTGCATAACCATAGAAAGGGGTAAGGTCGTAGCCGCCACCAAACCACCATACGGGTGCTTCACCTTCTTTTTCTGCAATAAAAAACCGAACATTGGCGTGACTTGTGGGTATGTGTGGATTATTCGGATGTATAACAAGGGAAACGCCCATCGCCTCAAAGCTTCTACCGGCAAGTTCTTTTCGGTGCGCAGTGGCCGAAGCAGGCATGGCGCTGCCCATTACATGGGAAAAGTTAACGCCGCCTTTTTCAATAACTGCGCCATCGGCTAATACCCGAGAAATTCCACCCCCCCCTTCTGCACGGTTCCAGGAGTCTTCAATAAATGGCTTTTCACCATCTACAGCCTCTAGCTGGCCACAAATTTTGGTTTGTAGCGATAAAAGGTAGTGTTTAACCGCCTGCTTATCCGGTACTGACATGAAGGTTCCTATACTTAAGATAAAACTCGGGGCGTTATTGTACCTTGGCAAAGCGCAAAGGGGTAAACCTAGAACAAGGAGGTAAAAATAGACGCAAGCTAAGCTTATTGGTATTTGATTTTTATGCTCGGATTATACGGTTTGTTTTGAGGTCTTTGATTACAGAGGGGGAGGAGCGGTCACCCAAACGGCCAGGGCAAAATAGAATGCCACTCTTTAAAAAATAGCGCCTAGCCGACATAGCCGACATAGCTGGGCGCATACCCTGTAGGTTTGCCGAGGTGGATACTATTGGCCCACCGAAACGGGAGCAGAGGGCCTGAATAATTGGGTGACGGGAAATACGCACAGCAACGGTATCAAAACGCCCAAAGATACAGGAAGAAACTCTGTTGTGGTGAGGAACAAGCCAGGTGGTATGACCCGGCCAGCTACCCTTAAGTTTGTTTAACTGCCCACTTGGAAGCCCTTCGAGTAAGAAGTCTAATTGCTCTATTTCTCCAGCAACAAGTATCAACCCTTTGCTAACAGGGCGGCCCTTTAGTTCAAGAAGTCTCTGGACTGCGCTCTCGCTAAAGGGGTCACAACCCAGGCCCCATACCGCTTCGGTGGGGTAAGCAATAACCCCGCCACGGAAAAGCTCCTGTACGCAAAGGGCAATCTTAGGGTTACTACGCCAGTCCATAAGGCTCTCTCAAAGGAAGCAAGTACTTACTGATCAGCAAGTTGCTGCTGAAGGGCTGCATCCTTTGCCAATACGGCTTTTGCGTTTTCGGCACGCTCATTAACCAATTTTTGATGCATTTCAGGGTCGGCAACACCCATAATTTGTGCCGCTAGGTAAGCGGCATTTTTTGCACCCGCTTTACCAATAGCAACGGTTGCAACGGGAATACCGCCCGGCATTTGTACAGTTGAAAGCAATGCATCCAAACCATCTAATGAGCTGTTAATAGGCACACCAATAACGGGCTTAAGCGTGGTAGCAGAGACGGCACCCGCTAGATGAGCAGCCATACCCGCTGCACAAATAAAAACCGCACAACCACGTTTATCGGCATCGGTCACATAGTCATGGGTCGCTTGAGGAGTTCGATGGGCTGATGTCACTTTTGCCTCAAAGGGAATACCAAGCTTTTTTAAAATATCAAATGACGCTTGCATCACTGGAAGGTCGGAATCAGACCCCATCAAAATAGCAACAAACGGTTCGCTCATTTATTTACTCCAATACATTTTACTGGCCTAAAAAAGCCATTAATAAAAAAAACTAAAAAGCTGATCCGCTTTAGCGTATCAGCCTTTAATGGTTAAAAATCGATAATCTGTAGGAGAGACCTACAGCACAAGGAGAAGGGAAATTACCCCAATTCGATAAAAAGTACAAGATTTAGGCTATTTCAGCCCTGTTTTTTTTGATGTAAATACCTACTTAAGCATGTCTAATATGGTCATTTGCCGTGGAAAGCCTTATATACCCTGAGCCTGAGTTGGCGACTAACCCTTTCAATTCCATTGTTAAAAGACACGACATAACATCTCCCACCGGCAGTTTTGTGCGCTCTACAAGTGTGTCTACTGTTGTCGCTTCAAACCCTAGGTTTTCCAACAAAATTTCTTCTGATTCTGTTGTCACCAATTCATTTGCGATCTGCACTCGTGTGACTTCGCTAGCCAAATCCAACTGCTCCCAACTCATCGAAAGAAACCCTTTAAGCTCTTCTGTAATATCTTTAGCCGTATCCACCAACTTCGCGCCTTCTTTTATTAGCCGGTGACAGCCTTTCGTTAGCGGGTTGTGGATAGAACCAGGAAGAGCAAAGACTTCTCTATTTTGCTGGACAGCATACCTAGCGGTAATAAGAGAACCGCTTTTAACCGCCGCTTCCACAACAAAAGTCCCGTAGCTAAGGCCGCTAATAATTCGGTTCCGCTGAGGAAAATTCTGAGGGAGAGGCTCGGTGCCTATTGGAAATTCACTGACTATCGCACCTCCACTGGAAAGTATTTTTTCGACAAGTTCTCTATTTCGATTTGGGTATATTCTGTCAACCCCCGTGCCTAAAACAGCGATGGACCTGCCATTCACACTCACTGCTCCAGTATGGGCGGCAGTATCTATACCTAAGGCTAAGCCACTGGTAATGGTAAACCCACTTCTCGCTAATTCCGCTGAGAAATCCAGGGCTGCGCTCTTTCCCCCGGGGGTAGGGTTGCGTGTACCTACGACCGCAATTTGAGGAAACGAGAGACAAGTCACATCGCCGAGTACGTATAAAAGTGGTGGCGCTTTTTTGGTTTCTCTCAATAACTCTGGATAGAATTCACTGCTGGCATCAATAACCTGTGCGTTGTTCTGCTCTAGCCATTCTAAATCTTGGCGAACTTTCTTCATGACCGCATTATTTTCGCCCTGAACTCGGAAATCCATAATGGCTTCAACAGCCTCGGGAGGAAGAAGGGTTCGTAACGTATAAGCTGATGATTTAAAAAGGACGTGAAGCCCAGGAAGATAATCCAGTACTTTCCAGTAAGTCGCCGTTCCTACAGAGGGAAGCCTCTGGAAGAAAAGTAACTGTTCTATCGAGTTGAGCATAATGTCATCCTTGAACGTCAGAAGTTATATGTTTTAGTAAAAATAAGTATTCATGTTCTTGGTGGAAACATCTCGTTACAGTTCACATTCTAATCAAAACCAAATGAATAAATACGCTTTTTTATTAATTAGTTCACAAAAAGTGGCGCCTATATTTTCTAGTTTTTTCAACGACTTAAGCCTTAAGCTAGTTTGATAACAACAATCTTAGGGGTTTTGAACTTTATCACCCACTTTTAACCCTTGTGAAGCCTCCAAAATAAGACCGAAGCTCACTTTGTCAAACACCTTAAATACCATCAATAAGCCCGCTTTTTCATCGGGTAATTGAACCGTACCCCCAGAGACTCGGTCACGAATTCTTCCACCACGTCGATATACTGCCATGACATTACCAGGAACAACGGCTTCTCTTTTACCCCGGTTTATCACGACAACGTCCATTTTACCCACTTGGCTCACTCCACCTTCCACAGCCAAAATCACACCTTGGATTGAGCTAGCCGGAGGAGAGGGGTAAAAAGTTGAATCAATAGGGCGCTCTTCTTGGCGTAGTAACCGATCACCAATTCGAATTTCTTCCGTGGTTCGAGTAACCTCGAAGGTGCCAACTTCACCTTGCACCGCCTCTAGAGCAACGGTGCCAATATCCAGTGCCTGCACCCCCAAAGTTTCATCCGTTTCTGGGTCTTTGTATTTATCACCACTTCGATATATGCCATACACCGTTGCGCTGGTGCCAAAACTCCCTCGGGCATATAGCTTATCACCGGCCCCAACAATAAGGTGTTTATCCGCACCGGACACAACGTATGCCGCTTTTTTAAGATCTTTCGGGTCAACAACACGGCTGCGGGAAAGAAAGCTGTTGACTCTTTCAAGCGGAATAGTGTCAATTGCCTCATCGCCTGTTAGCTCTCGAACCTTCGGGCTTAACTTAAAGGTTCGTCCACCAGAAGAACGCTCTAACGTTAAGCGTTGTTGGCCATCTATGTGAATTAGACGAATTAAATCACCAGGATAAATAAGGTGTGGATTTTCGATCTGCGTATTCACATGCCATATTTCTGGCCACATCCAGGGGTTTTCCAAGAAGTAGGCGGATATATCCCAGAGGGTGTCCCCTTTTTCAACCGTATGTGTATCTGGGACGTCGTTTCTAAAACGGGCCTCATCCGCAAAAAGCAGGGTTGATAATAAAAGGATAACTATGCCTGTTAGGAAATTTTTCATTGCCTGGTTCCTGTTAAGTTCAGACTTAGGGCGTATAACCGTTATAATAGCTCAGAAACCACTTGCTGGAGCCTCGAACTAATCTAAGATTTTGAGTATAACTGCTGTATGATCATAATGTTAGCAGCGATACTTAGCTAGTTACTATAGGTTTGTCCATCAATCGAGATAAATCAGTCACAGAATTAGATTTCCCCTATGGCATTATTACCCATTTTAGAGTTCCCCGACCCCAAATTACGTACAGTGGCTAAACCTGTAACTAAGGTGGACGACTCTGTTCGAAAAATTATCGACGATATGTTCGAGACTATGTACAGCGCCCCCGGCATTGGCTTGGCGGCAACCCAAGTCAATATCCACAGACGCATCGTTGTTATCGACATTAGCGAAGAAAAAAATGAACCGCTTGTCTTTATCAACCCAGAAATCGAGATCCTGGATGAAGAACACTATGACTATGAGGAAGGCTGCCTATCCGTTCCAGGTTTTTACGAGGAAATAACGCGACCTCGCCACATTCGAGCCACAGCCTTAGGAAGAGATGGGGAAAAATTCACCATAGAACCGGAAGGTTTGCTCGCTGTATGTATTCAACATGAAGCGGATCACCTGGAAGGTAAGCTATTTGTTGACTATATATCCAATATCAAACGGACAAGAATTCGAAAAAAACTCGAAAAACAGCATAAAATAACGGAAAGATCCTAGGTATTATGTAAGTAGTATCTAATTAAGCTCAAATTTCAAGTAGGTAGTAATGAACGATATTTCTCAGCTTAAAGTTGTTTTTGCTGGTACCCCAGAATTTGCCGCAATTCATCTTCAAGCATTACTTGTGAAGACAAACCACGATATCGTGGCGGTATATACTCAACCAGATAGACCTTCAGGCAGAGGCAAAAAACTCACGCCAAGCCCTGTTAAAACTCTGGCGCTAAAGCACGATATTCCTATTTGCCAACCTGTTTCATTAAAAAATGAAGAGGCGCAACAGATTCTCGCCAAGTTCAATGCCGACATTATGCTGGTGGTTGCCTACGGGCTGCTACTTCCCCAAGTTGTGCTGGATATACCAAGACTCGGGTGTATTAATGTACACGGTTCCATTTTGCCCAAATGGCGAGGCGCCGCACCAATCCAAAGGGCGATTGAATATGGCGACACTGAAACGGGTGTCACTATTATGCAGATGGATATTGGCCTAGATACCGGCGATATGTTACTGGAAGCAACCTGCCCCATTAGCAAGTCAGATACATCTTCAACACTTCACAATAAGCTCTGTGGTATTGGCCCTCCGGCACTTATAACAGCACTTGAACAAATATCTTCTGGCAAGGCGGCACCTAAAAAACAAACGAATGATTATAAAGGCACCGAGTTCCAGTATGCCAAAAAGATAGAAAAACATGAGGCGGAAATAGACTGGAGTTTGCCTGCAAAAACAATAGAGAGAAAAATTCGAGCATTTAACCCTTTTCCTATTTGTTATACATTATTGAAAGGAGAGCGTTTACGTATTCACAAGGCAGAACTCTACCCAGAAGATATCTCTAATCGCCCCGGAAAAGTGCAAGCTATTGATGGAAAGCTCATCGTTTCTTGTGGCAGTGGCTCCATTCGACTACTGAATATGCAATTACCTGGAAAAACAAAAATCTCCGCAGACCAGTTTCTCAATGGTTTTGCCCACCTTTTAGATAATCAGCTTGTGTTTAGGAAGAGCTAATTTGGTATCTCCACACACAAAAGAAAAAAGCAGTAACAACCCAAACCTTCGAGCGCTCGCAGCAAAAACACTCGCGCCCATTATTCAGCAAAAAGGCTCGTTAGGATCAGGCTTTGAAAATCGAAGAGAAAACCTTGAGTTAAAAGATAGAGGGTTTTTTCAAGAGCTGTGCGTTGGCTCGCTTAGGCATTATTACTCTCTCAATGCCATACTTTCCAAGCTTTTATCCAAACCTTTACGCAATAAGGATGCGGATGTACAGGCACTTTTGATTATTGGACTCTATCAACTTAGGGAAATGCGTGTACCCGACCACGCAGCTATATCAGAAACCGTTTCCGCGTCCAAAAAACTAAAAAAACCCTGGGCAACATCTTTGGTTAACGCCACACTTCGGGCATATCAACGCCAATATAAAGTGTTAGCAAAAACCCTGACAGGCGACGAACAATTTGAATTTTCACACCCATCCTGGCTAATTGGAAAAATAAAAAAGAATTGGCCACAGCAGTGGCAAGAGATACTCCACGCGAACAATAGCAAACCCCCATTGTATCTCCGTGTAAATAAGCGGCAAGCCACTTCCGAGGAGTATTTACAGCAACTTCGTGCCCAAGGTATTGCCGCTAATTTAAGCGAGCACTCTCATTGTGGAATTAAGCTAGAGTCCGCTTCTGATCTGCCTAACCTGCCCGCGTTTAACCTTGGTATAGCAAGTGTGCAAGATGAAGCCGCGCAGCTTTGTGCAACGTTATTAAACTTAGAACCCAGCCAGCGCGTTTTAGATGCCTGCTGTGCGCCTGGGGGGAAAACATCGCATATCCTTGAACACTGCCCAGACTTAAAACAGCTCACTTCAGTTGAATTAGAAGAGTCTCGCATGTTGAGAGTTAAGGAAAACCTAGAGCGACTCCAACTCGATAAGCTCAATATAAAATGCTTGGTCGCCGACGCCACCGAGACAACAACCTGGTGGGACAACATACCCTTTGATCGAATTTTGCTGGACGCTCCCTGCTCCGCAACCGGCGTAATCCGCCGACACCCGGATATAAAACTACTGCGCCGACCGGATGATCTTGATAAGCTTGCCCAGCTACAACTTGAGTTGCTGTCCAGACTATGGCCTCTGCTCAAGCCAGGGGGAGTATTACTGTATGCAACCTGCTCGTTGCTACCGCAAGAAAACGAAAATAATGTTGCGCAGTTTCTTCATCATACTGCGGACGCTTCAGAGCTACCCTTCGCAAAAGAAACATCTTGGGGAGAATCGCGGCCCGTGGGCCGACAATTGTTTCCACAGGTAAACGGTCACGATGGCTTCTACTATGCTCGTTTAATAAAGGGCGAATAAGCTGTAACAATGAAGATTATTATTTTAGGTGCAGGCCGTGTGGGCGGGGCGCTCGCGGGAAACTTATCTCACGAGGCGAACGATATTACGGTGATTGATACCGACGAAAACAGCCTGAGAGAATTGCGCGATCGCTACGATATTGGTGTCGTATCCGGCCACGCCTCCCATCCAGACGTGCTTTTACAAGCGGGTATTGAAGATGCCGACATTCTCATTGCGGTAACGGGCATTGATGAAATCAATATGGTTGCCTGCCAAATCGCACACAGTTTATTTCGCACCCCCACAAAAATCGCTCGAATACGCTCCCAAGCTTACGCCACCTACGACGGCCTTTTCCGCAAGGAAGCCGTACCCGTAGACCTTATCATTAGCCCCGAAAAACTCGTATCCGATTATTTGTTTAGCCTAGTTGAACAACCCGGCGCACTTCAGGTATTGGACTTTGCCGATGGATTGGTTCAGCTAGTGGCTGTAAAAGCCTATTATGGTGGCCCACTTGTCGGGCAACAACTGCGTTATTTACGTAAACATATCCCCAATGTAGAGACGCGAGTAGCGGCAATTTATCGGCGTAATCGAGCGATTACTCCCGCCGGCTCCACAGCAATCGAAGCCGATGATGAAGTGTTTTTCCTCGCGGCGAAACAGGATATTCGCGCTGTAGTGCAAGAATTAAGGCGTTTAGATAGACCTTATAAACGCATCATTATCGCCGGAGGCGGGAATATTGGCTGGCAATTGGCGAAAAAACTGGAAAAAGATTATTCAGTAAAAGTCATTGAGCTTAATAAAGAACGTGCAGATTTTTTATCCGAAAAGCTCGACCACGCTATTGTGTTACAGGGCAGCTCCTCGGACCAGGAGCTTCTCTCTGAAGAAAATATTGAAGATACCGATATTTTCTTGGCTGTCACAAACTCTGATGAAGCCAACATTATGTCATCTATGCTCGCCAAACAAATGGGCGCCCATAAAGTACTGACTCTGATTAGTAACCCCGCCTATGTCGATTTAGTTCAGGGCGGCGAAATCGATATTGCCGTCTCGCCACAGCAGGCAACTATAGGTAGCCTGCTCACCCACGTAAGACGTGGCGACATAGTAAACGTTCACTCACTTCGCAGAGGCGCCGCCGAAGCTATCGAAGTTATTGCCCATGGCGATGAAAAAACGTCAAAGGTTGTGGGCCGTGCCATCGAAGATATCGACCTACCCGAAGGTGCCACCATTGGTGCAATCGTGCGAGACGTTACCAAAGAAGGCGGCCTCCTCGCATCCGATATACTTCGAACTCCCGAGTTAACAAAAGGGGTTATTAAACAAAAAGACAAATCCAATGAGTACAGTCAGCACCAAGTCATCATTGCCCATGATGATGTCATCATTGAATCTGGAGACCATGTGATCTTATTTGTGATCAATAAAAAATTTATTCAAGACATTGAGCGCCTATTCCAAGTGGGCTTTACGTTTTTCTAATTATGCACTTTGCCATTATCTTTAAAGTATTGGGTGTATTACTGACGCTTTTTAGCCTCACTATGACCCCCCCCATTATTGTCTCTCTGTATTTTGAAGACGGTGCGGCGGACAGTTTTATTTTGGCTTTTGCCATTAGCTTTGTCACAGGAATGTTGGCATGGTTTCCAGTGTATAAAGTAAAGCAAGATTTAAGAACGCGAGACGGCTTCCTCATTACTTCTCTTTTTTGGTCTGTCCTCGCTCTATTTGGGGCACTGCCTTTTGTTATTGCCGATGCCACGCAGCTTACCGTTGTTGACGCTGTTTTTGAATCCCTATCGGGCCTTACCACTACCGGGGCCACCGTACTTACCGGCCTGGACCACTTGCCGCAATCCCTCCTATTTTACCGGCAACAATTACAGTGGTTAGGAGGAATAGGAATCATCGTTATCGCCGTTGCCGTACTGCCCATGCTGGGTATTGGTGGTATGCAGCTTTACCGGGCAGAGACACCTGGCCCAGTCAAAGACAGCAAGCTCACACCCCGTATCAAAGAAACGGCAAAAGCTCTGTTTTTAATTTACTTCAGCTTAACGGTCGCTTGCGCTCTGGGGTACTGGTTAGCAGGCATGAGCGCCTTTGATGCTATCTGCCACGCTTTTTCAACCGTGGCCATTGGCGGTTTCTCTACACACGACGCCAGTATGGGCTTTTTTGATAACCCCACTATTTTGTTAGTTTGCATGTTTTTTATGGTGATATCCGGGGTAAACTTTGCACTTCATTTTTTTGCTTGGCGGGAAAAAGGAATCGCTCATTACCTCGCCGACCCAGAATTTAAGTTTTATATTTGGATGATCTTTATCGGGCTGGTCATCACCCTTGGGTACCTACTTAAAACAAACATCTACCCCGTGGACAAAGCCCTGCTGTTTGGCAGCTTTGAGCTGATTTCCATTCTGACCACAACAGGTTTTGGCGTCACCAATTTTTCCGTTTGGCCAAGTTTTTTGCCCTTCCTTATTTTTATGTTCGCTTTTATGGGTGGCTGCGCAGGCTCCACAGGTGGCGGAATTAAAATGATCCGTATTTTGCTTATTTTCAAACAGGGTTTAAGAGAAATACACAGGCTGATTCACCCCAGCGCCACCATCCCAATTAAGATAGGCACCAAAGTCGTTTCCGACAGAATCGTCGAAGCCGTATGGGGGTTCTTTGCCGTTTATGTCATCGCCTACCTCACAATCTGCATTATGTTGATTGCCACAGGTTTAGACTTTGTTACCGCCTTTACCGCCGTTGGTGCCTGCTTAAATAATTTAGGTCCAGGCTTAGGAGAAGTAGCATTTCATTACGGAGATATTCCCTCATCGGCAAAATGGCTGTTGTGTTTCACCATGCTACTGGGGCGGCTGGAAGTATTTACCTTACTTGTACTCTTCACCCCCGCTTTTTGGCGAAAATAACCCTTCTTAGAGTTCAACATCTCCAGGCGGCGCCATACCTTCATTTCGATAGGGACACTCGTAGCGGTTGCGGCCCTTAAACCGCTTATACTCCCAGGAGTATTGCTCAGGCGCCAAAGCAATGGTTTTCTCAATCAACTGGTTCATAGCCGTTGCACTTACGGTTTTGTTTTCGTCGTATATGGCCTCCGGGGCCTCAAAATAGTGCAGCTCAAAACCCTTCGACTTTCTAAAACCAACACAGGCCACCACCCTCGCCCCAGTTTTACGAATAAGTCCATTTACCAACGTCATCGTATAGGCAGGAACACCAAAAAAAGGCGCATACACCCCACCACTTTTTGGGCACTGATCCGGTAAAACCCCCGTCACACCACCAGGCTTTTGTAGTGCAGCAATCAAGCTGGCCACCCCTTTCACATTGGCCGGAACAAGCCTGTAGTTTTTTCGTTCCCGCGAACGCCGAAAAAAGCCATTCAGAAACTCTATTTTGGGCGGTAGATACATCACTGTTAACTCACCCAAATTGGCAAGCTCTAGCCCTATCACCTCCCAGTTACCGATATGAGGGCTAAGCAATATCAGCCCCTTTTTTTCGGCAATAGCCTTTTGAACAAAGGCTTCGCCGTGAATAGACAAAATTTTGCTGCTCACCCATTTATTACTTCTAACAAAAATGGCGATCGCCTCAAAAAAGAACTTTCCACTCTCTCTTAAGGACTTTTGTGCCAATACCTCCCTTTCTTTTTCACTCATATCAGGGAAACAAAAACAGAGGTTTTTAAGTGTCACCTTGGCATTTCGGCCTTGTACCAACCACATTATTCGGCCAATACCAGAACCGATACATCGTCCAAAACCCATAGGAAGATAACCGAGTGCATAGAGAACACTCATAGCAAAAATACGTTTAAGTTGATTCATTAGGGACTGAAACTAATAGAGGGCGGGGGATTATATCCACTATTTTGCCAAAAATTACCTTCTTTCGAAACCTCGATAAAGAAAAGTCCCATAAAGTGATAAACAGTTTTAACGATATGTCCCCAAAATCAACGACATTCATGGTAGATACCCACCTCAACCGCTATAATTGCGCCCCCAAATAAATACAAATTTTGAGAGACCACACTGTGTCGAACCCCGACGTTTCAACCTTTCAGGGCCTAATACTCGCCCTACAAGAATACTGGGCAGAAAAAGGCTGCGTTATTATGCAGCCGTTGGATTTAGAAGTGGGCGCAGGCACCTTCCATCCAGCTACATTTTTACGTGCCATTGGCCCAGAAAGCTGGAACAGTGCCTATGTTCAACCTTGCAGGCGTCCCACCGATGGCCGATACGGCGAAAACCCTAACCGCTTACAACATTACTACCAATTCCAAGTCGTGCTTAAGCCCTCGCCAAGTAATATTCAAGACCTCTACCTAGAGTCACTCAAATACTTGGGGCTGGATACCAGCATTCACGATATTCGATTTGTCGAAGACAATTGGGAATCACCCACACTTGGCGCCTGGGGCCTCGGCTGGGAAGTCTGGTTAAACGGTATGGAAGTGACTCAATTTACCTATTTCCAACAAGTGGGTGGCTTGGAATGCTATCCCGTCACTGGCGAAATTACCTATGGCCTAGAGCGTATTGCCATGTACCTGCAAAACAAGCGCTCTATCTATGATCTAGTCTGGACCCTCTCCCCCGACGGTTCACCTATCACCTATGGCGATGTCTTCCATCAAAACGAAGTGGAAATGTCTCACTTTAACTTTACCCACGCCAACGTCGAATTCTTATTCCAAACCTTTGATGTGTGTGAAAAAGAATGCGCAAGCCTAATTGAACAAAGCTTACCTCTACCCGCTTATGAAATGGTAATGAAAGCCTCTCACGCATTTAACTTACTGGACGCCCGCCAAGCTATATCCGTAACGGAAAGACAACGTTTTATTTTACGAGTAAGAACCCTAGCAAGATCCGTAGCGCAAGCCTATTTTGATGCCCGCTTAAAATTGGGCTTTCCCTTAGCAGCAGAAAATGTGCGAAAAGAAATAATAAAAGACGCGGAAAAAAAAGCGGAAAAAAATGGGGAGAAAAAATAATGTCTCAAGATTTATTAGTCGAAATCGGTACAGAAGAATTACCTCCTACATCATTAAAAGAATTATCTGAAGCCTTTACCTCCGGTATGCTATCTGGTTTAGATACCGCAAAGCTTTCCTACAAAGAAGTACAATCGTTCGCTACACCAAGAAGACTCGCCATAGTGGTTCAATCTTTGGATGAAAAAACGCCCACCGAAGATGTAAAAATATTTGGCCCACCCGTAAAAATCGCATTTGATGCAGACGGCAAACCAACAAAAGCCGCAGAAGCCTTCGCCAAAAAAAATGGCATTTCAATTGAAGAACTCTCCACAGAAAATGACGGAAAAATAGATAAATTAGTGTTTGCCAAAGCTGCTGGTGGAGAAAAAACTGAAACTCTAATCGGCGATATAATTCGCGCATCACTTGATGCATTACCAATTAAAAAGAGAATGCGCTGGGGAGCGTCACGCTCTGAATTTGTTCGCCCTGTTCACTGGTCCATCGTATTATTTGGCAATCACATTATTCCAGAAAATATTTTGGATACAACTGCATCCAATAAAACCTATGGCCATAGGTTCCATTTTAATCAGGCCATCGAAATAAACGTACCTACGGACTATGAAGCTTTGCTTAAAGAAACAGGCAGAGTGATTGCTAATTTTGAGGAACGCCAGCAATTAATTGCCGATCAAGTAGCACAATGCGCACAAGTAATAAAAGGCAACGCCGTTATCAGTGATGACCTGCTTGAAGAAGTCACCGCCCTAGTAGAATGGCCCGTTCCTTTGGCGGGAAATTTTGATGAAGAGTTTTTATCAGTTCCCGCTGAAGCGCTTATTTCTTCGATGAAAGAACACCAAAAATATTTTCATGTTGTCGATAATAAAAATAATTTATTACCTGTTTTTATTACTATCTCAAATTTGGAAAGCGCAGACGCCATACAAGTTATTAACGGTAACGAACGTGTTATTCGTCCACGCTTAGCCGACGCAGCCTTCTTTTTCGAAATGGATAAAAAGGTAAGCTTAGAACAACAAAGAGAGCGATTAAAAAGCGTCGTCTTCCAGGCTAAACTAGGCACCATCTACGATAAAACCGAACGGATAAAAAAACTCGCAGGCTATATAGCAAATGCACTTTCCGATAAAAATATAAATGCAAAACATGTTGAGCGCGCAGCGGAACTTTGCAAATCCGACTTGGTCAGTAACATGGTATGCGAATTTTCTGGAATGCAGGGAATTGCAGGCTCGCATTACGCACTGAATGATGGCGAAGACTCTATTGTCGCCAGCGCAATTAAAGAACAATACAAACCCAAATTTGCCAGCGATAGCCTACCCGACTCCGTAACCGGCGCCATTATCGCATTGGCAGATAGACTGGATACCATTACAGGTATTTTTGGTATTGGCCAATCACCAACAGGTTCAAAAGACCCTTTTGCTCTGCGACGCTCCTCTTTAGCTGCTTTGCGTATTCTTGTGGAAAAAGACTATATACTCGATTTAAAAGACTTAGTTGAACAAGCTGCAAAAGGGTTTGATTCCCTTCCAAAAGCGGATTCGGTTGTAGCCGATGTACTCAGCTATATGCTGGACCGCTTTAAAGCTTGGTATGAAGAAGACGTACCGGCAGAAGTTTACCAGTCTGTAAGCGCTAAAGAGTTAACCGTTCCCGTTGATATTAACAAACGAGTAAAAGCCGTAGCGGAGTTTTGTAACTTATCTGAAGCTCCCGCCTTAGCTGCGGCAAACAAACGTGTCTCCAATATCTTAGCTAAACAATCGACAGAGGTATCTGGTGAGATCAACGATAAGTTGCTTATTGAAGATGCGGAAAAAAACTTAGCAGAAAAATTGTCTCAATTACAATCGGATGTTATTCCACTATTCAAATCTGCGGATTACACCAAAGCGCTCACCACACTTTCCGTATTACAGCAGCCGGTAGACGATTTTTTTGACCATGTTATGGTCATGGTGGAAGACGAGTCTCTTAAAAACAATCGCTTGGCACTGCTAAACCAATTAAGAAGCTTATTTTTGGAAGTGGCGGATATTTCTTACTTAGCGGTTAAAAATTAGTAAGCGTCTCTTATTAGCATGTTCAACTTTTTACATTGGTGAACAAGAGTCCACCAATACAGGAAATATCGTGGTTTATATTAGGTCAGCAATTTTTTCAGTTTCCTATTTTTGTTGTACGATTAGTTACGGCACCCTATCAATACTGACATGGCTTTTACCCGCTAGAACACGACATATTCTGGTGGCCAGTTGGGCCAACTTGGTTATTTTCTTACTAAGCATTATCTGTGGCGTGAAATATCGGGTTGAAGGGAAAGATAATATTCCCAAACCAGACCAACCGGCAATAATTCTCGCCAAGCACCAAAGTACCTGGGAAACGCTTTATTTACAGAGCGCTTTTTTACCCGCATCAACCATATTAAAAAAAGAGCTGTTAAATATTCCATTTTTTGGTTGGGGCTTACGGGCATTAAGACCCATCGCCATTGATAGAAGTAACCCTAGACGGGCGTTAAAAGAAGTTAAAAAGCAAGGCGCTGAGCGATTATCTTCAGGACTAAACGTGATTCTTTTTCCCGAAGGAACACGAATGAACCTGGGAGAAAGAGGCAAGTATGCGCGCAGTGGTGCAGATATTGCTGTTGCGTCCAAGGTCAATATCGTACCTGTAGCAATAAACTCGGGAATCTGTTGGCCAGCCAATGAAAAGTTTTTAAAATACCCAGGTACAATTAATGTAATAATTGGCGAACCAATATCGACAGAAAATAAAAACAGCAAACAACTCACGGCTGAAGTTGAAGAATGGATTGAAGGAAAAATGAGCAAGTTACCACAAACACTTTCGGGTAAATAAATTATGTTAGAAAACCAATGGAAAGGCTTTGGGTTAAGGCTATTATTTGCCCTTATACTCGTTTACGCAACCTATAACCCAAGCGGTTATTCCTTCACTCACTGGGTAATCAATACTTTTCCTCACAATATTAACCCCTGGATTGCGCTGGCAGCAGTCGCACTTACCATTGGTTGGGCTATTTATGTGCGTGCCACTCTTCGCTCTTTGGGCCTAATCGGCTTTTCTCTCGCCAGTGCTTTATTTGGAATTTTTGTTTGGATTCTCTACGACTTAAAACTGTTAGCACCAACAAATGTTTCCGGCTTACTTTGGATACTCGGTTTTTTTCTTGCGGCTAAATTAGCGGTGGGCATGTCTTGGTCTTTTATTCGCAGAAAAATGTCTGGGCAAGTTGATACAACAGAACCGGAGTGATTTGAACCCTGTGCTTACTTTTAGCCAAGCTCTTAGCATTGGAATTCTCATCACCCTATTGCATTTTTATAAAGGATAAGCAAAGATGGCATTAACAACGTCCCAAATCAAACAACGACTTTCTAATACTCCACCCAATCAAAAAGACAATGAAGCGCAAAAAATAATAAATAATGCAGCGAAAATTGAATTGAAAAACCTGGATTCTGAAGGAGTTCTACGCCTCTACGAAGCACTTGCAATGCTTCCTCCACGGTATTTTTCATCTAATGACCGATCAGCCCTAATCAAGTTAAAAAACAATACGCAATATCAACCAGTATCAGCCAATTTGGCTGAAGTCATAAAATTAATTAACCGAGTGAAGCCAAGCCCTCAGTTTGCGCAGGTTACTCCTGCATTTATTAATCGTATCTATATTGCAGAGAATAAACGTCTTTCTAGGTTAGAAAGAATGGGATTCGATGGATCTACCATCGGTCGAGGGCAGCTGGGTCAACCTGCATATACAGATGTTATCAGCCCAAGTGGCTTTAAAGGTATTTTCGAAGAATATATTAATCGCGTATTTATTCCAGAATTATTGAAAACCGAGTTTACTACACATCAACATCACTGGAATTTTGGCGCCTACTCAACCAATATTCAGCCAGGTTATAGTAGTATCTATAGGAATAAAAAATTGGAGGATTTTGTTGTTACAGCTTACATGGCGATTCGAATTAACTCCGCAACCAAAGCGAGTCGCTCGGTTAAAGACACGGCGAAATTTGCCGTTGCGCTTTATCATGGAATGAGAAACATGGTAGTTGCTGCGCAAAAATCTACTGGAAACAATATTGATTGGTCACCAATCGAAGTGACCTTGCGAAATCAGGGGCATACGGATGAAGCAGATTATGTAAACGAGGTGGTAATATGAACCCATTAAATATCTACCTCTCATTAATTATCGCAATTGCTATTTTGTGTGGTGGTTGCGATCGAAACGCTTCCTTAACCGTCCATTTACGGTGCGGTAAGAATGTGTCTGGTACTCTGCAAACGAAAGTCGTCTTTCCTGATACAAAGCCGGATAACTTAAAGAGCTTTGATATAATAAGCTCATGTAAAACCGGAGAAATTAGACTAGACAACTACCAAAGAGAAAAAAATGTCGAATTTACGCTTAAACACGCTGAAGTCAGGAGTATAGAAATAGTTTCCGAATACGGAAGAGATATTCAAAGCGATCAAAACGGATACTACATGGTATTAAAAATCGAAAACCTACCTCCGTTTATGTCCAATGATAAAATTTAAATAATCTATTTATGTTATTTTTGACTATCTCGTAATTTTCAGTGCTTTCAAGAGATTCCATTTATTTTTTCAGAAGTTGCCGAGGAATCGAGCATAATTCCGCGCTGCTTAAAGTATTTATAGATTTTCGCTTATACTCTTTCTAATATTTATTCTGATGATCCTGTTTCTCTTGATTTTTTGTCCACTAAATCAAATATCAAAATTACAAAAAACCAAATCAAGTATAGTCTACAGATAAAACCCTGAGTTATTGAAAATATCCACAGAATTCACATTTTAAAGAAATTTAATCTGATCTTCCAGATAATATATCGATAGGCAATGGATCATCAGAGGAAAGGTTAGATAAAGAGTAAGGTGAAAACCTATAAAATATCTTAAGAAGTGAAATTGTTATATTTGACTCTTCAAGTACTACTACTGCTTTTTTATGTGCCCTAGTTTTATCTTTGGTAAAAATAACAGTATTACCAAAAGCGTTTATTACTTCATTTTCGAGCTGTGATAAAACCTTTTCTATATTAGCACCTTCAAGTCCCTTATTTTCGTTGCGAAGGTAATTAACCAAAACCCTCTTTTTCTTGTCTTCAAGGGCTATAATTACCGAAATCTCATATTTTTTATTTTCTATTTCATCGTATGTGTCAAGCTTTATATATGCACTAGAAACGTAATCATTGTACTTTTTCCAAAATTTTTTAAGTTTTCTCTCCGCTGGTTTTAGAGAACTATTGAAAGAGTCTGGCCACGTATTCTGTTTATATCTTTCTGCTAACCAATTTTTTAGGTGAAATTGATTTTCATTGTTTACTTTATAAATCAAATCTGGTTGTAAATCACAGAGTATTTTTCTATCAAGCTGATATATACCCGAAGCATTCGTTTCGTAGCTAAGTTCTTTTTCATTTTTATGAATTTTAAAATGAAGTCTCCTAGGGTTTCTCCCACAAGATAATTCTTTTTTATAATCTACGGGAATCGCTACAAGTATTTGTATCCAAGGTTCTGTTTCAAAACAAGGGCTCACTACTGCGCAATCATACGTGGACAACAAAATAATGGCGTCTTCTTTAGACGCCATTACGTTTAAGTTTTCTGGAAATAGTTTGAGAAGCCTATCAAATTTATTTTTTGATTTACTAATTACGCTATGTCTTCGCCAGCCTTTGGCTAAAAGCTCTTCTCTAACCAAAATACGCTCCTTAAACTTGAGCTTCTCTTGATGAGTCCATAAGCCTTAAAGACTCAAATTTCGCAAATAATGTATCATACCATTCTATTAAAGTGTCGCTAGACTCACCGCTGTTTATAGCATCACCAAACATTGGATCACCAAATATTGGGCTAAATGCCACCTTATATAAAAAGCGATGATGCTCAAACTCCATATCTTGATGTAAGAATATCAAGTTTGATAGGCGCTTTTCTATTTCCGGCCCATATCTTTTAACTTTTTCTGGTGAATTCATCCAATTGTATAGAGTCCGTCTTTTCGTACCAAGCCAATTAGCCATTTCAGAATGTGAAATATCGAAATCATTTTTTAACTTATGATAACTATCAGTTGCTTTCTTCGAGTCTCTTTTCTCACCCAACCCTTCTAAGTATTTTGAGGTAACCCGGCTGGGCATATTTTGATCAGTAACTACCACAAAAGGCATTACCATAGAAACACTATTAAGAGGCACGGCTACAACTGCACTAGGCATTAAAACTGTTGGCAACGGTCTATTATTTTCCATGTTAACTAATCCTTTGTTATATCAGAGTAGACATTATTAATAATAATGTGTAGATCATCAAAGCTCTTTTTAACTTGACCCCAATCATACTCTGTAACATTATTTTGCAATTCAGGCTTATTCACAGGCGCTTGAAAAGCTGTACCAGAAATATCAATTAATAGCTGGCTTTCCTTAGCAATAGGTATATTTCCCCTTAACTGCCAAATATCCCATTGATCCTGAGGTATATAGCTTTGATTCTGTTCTTGCAAAACAATACCACTTACAAGTTGAATATGCTTAAGGTAATCATTTGAAAAATACTCATGTCTGGTTGACGCTCCGCTACACAGAAATTTGTCACTTAGTGTATTAAAGTTTTGCTTTCCCCAATATTCATTATTTCTAATATCATTGAAGCTCGTTTCAGACTTATCGACGCTGGAAAATAAGTTAATATTTCTTAGGAAAGCCTTCGAAAAGAAAGATATATCTAGAACATCAGCACATATTTTTAATACATCACTAAGGTGAGAAACAATTTCCTCATATGAAACATATTTTGAGGTAGAGATCGATATACCACCATTCCCTATTTTTATTCCCAATATCCCATCAGCATTTACCATATGTAATTGATTACCAACATCTTGTTGATGAGCTGCCACACTTTCATTAGAGAGATCAACATATAGATTTCTCACTGGCTTAATTACAAACCTTGGATAAATACTTCTAAGCGAATCAGCCAGATTGGAAATCCGCTTATCAAATTCGTCAGAAGGTAAAGGTGAATAATTAAAGCCTAGAAATTTGGCTTCGATATGATTTTTCATGAACTCCCCAACCACGAAATTTGTGTTTATTTTTCATCCGTTAGAAAATACAATTTATATTGCACAGTTTATTGCACAATATAAAGTTCTGCAATTTTTCGATAGCTATTAAGCGTAAAAGTTCACGAATTAGGCCCACACACCTCATTACACATCCAAATTAGCCACAGCAAGCGCATTAGTTTCAATAAACTCTCTTCGTGGCTCTACTTGATCACCCATTAAGCAGGTAAAGATTTGGTCTGCGGCAATGGCGTCTTCAACGGTCACTTGCAGCATTCGACGGGTTTCAGGGTCCATTGTGGTTTCCCAAAGTTGTTCAGGGTTCATTTCACCCAAACCTTTGTAGCGTTGGATGTTATAGCCTTTCTTCGATTCAGCCATAATCCAGTCAAGTGCTTCTCTAAAGTTAGCCACAACTTGCTTACGCTCACCCTTAGCGACATAGGCACCTTCTTCAATAAGCCCATCCAGTTTCTCACCTAGGTTGCGCATTTTTTTGTAGTCTTCTAAATCAAAGAAGTCTTGTTTAAGGCGAACATGGGATTGCACTCCGTGCGCAATCATTTTAATTTCAGGTACAAATTGTTGGCGTTCCCTATCTTCGCTAACCGAAACGGTAAATTGGTGTGTTTTAGACGATTCATTAAGTAAATTAAGTTTTTCTTTTAAACCTTCACACCAACTTTCTACATCACTTTTCTGCCCCAGCTTCTCTTTGTTGAGTTCTGGTAGATGAACAATTTCTTCCAGCAGAGTTTCTGGGTAGAGCTTAGAAAGTTTACTAATAATATTATCAACGGCTCTGTGTTCAGTAACCAGTATTTCTAACTGTGTACCAGGAAGCGCGGGGGCATTGGCTGCAACGTGGAGTTCAGCGGTTTCTACTGCCGCATTAGTTAAAAACTCTGTCAGTGCATCATCGTCTTTGAGGTATTGCTCCTGCTTACCCTTAGTGATTTTATACAGCGGGGGTTGAGCAATAAAGATATGCCCACGCTCGACTAGTTCTCTCATTTGACGGAAGAAGAAGGTTAATAGAAGGGTGCGAATATGCGACCCATCGACATCCGCATCGGTCATAATAATAATGGAGTGGTATCTCAATTTGTCTGGGTTAAATTCCTGGGCACCAATTCCGCAACCTAACGCAGTAATAAGCGTTCCCACTTCGACGCTGGAAAGCATTTTATCAAAACGCGCTTTTTCAACGTTAAGGATCTTTCCCTTTAAAGGAAGAATTGCTTGTGTCTTACGAGCGCGGCCTTGTTTCGCCGAACCGCCCGCAGAATCACCCTCCACTAGGTAAATTTCCGAAAGAGCGGGGTCTTTTTCTTGGCAATCTGCCAGTTTTCCAGGTAGTCCAGCAATATCTAAAGCCCCTTTACGGCGTGTCATTTCACGGGCTTTACGGGCCGCCTCACGGGCTTTAGCCGCTTCTATCATCTTACCTACAATGGTCTTTGCTTCCGCTGGATTCTCTAACAGGTAGTCACTGAAGGATTTACCCATTTCCTGCTCAACAGCGGACTTCACTTCTGAGGATACAAGCTTTTCTTTAGTTTGAGAGGAGAATTTGGGGTCGGGTACTTTCACTGAAATAATGGCAGTTAAGCCTTCACGAGCATCATCCCCTGTGGTATTTACCTTTTCTTTCTTACCAATCCCTTCTCTTTCAATATAGTTATTAAGCCCTCGGGTTAAGGCGCCTCTAAAACCCGCTAGGTGTGTTCCACCATCCCTTTGGGGAATATTGTTGGTATAACAAAAAATATTTTCTTGGTAGCTATCGTTCCACTGTAATGCCACTTCAACGCTTACGCCGTCTTCTTCACGGTAGTTAATAAAGTGCATCACTTTGTTTATGGTGGTTTTATTTTGGTTAAGGTAGCTTACAAACGCTTTTAGGCCACCTTCGTATTCGTACACTTCTTCTTTCCCCGTTCTCTCATCGGCTAAAACAATTCGAACACCAGAGTTTAGGAAAGAAAGTTCACGTAGCCTTTTTGCCAAAATATCAAAATGGAATTCAATATTATTGAATGTTTTCGCAGAGGGAACAAAGTGTACAGAGGTACCCGATGATTCGGTTTCCCCAATTATGCCCAGAGGTGCCTGTGGGACTCCGTGGTGATAAATCTGTTCATGTACCTTGCCTTCCCTGCGAATAGTAAGTTTTAGCGACTCAGATAGTGCGTTGACCACTGAAACACCCACACCGTGTAGTCCACCAGACACTTTATAGGTATTGTCATCAAACTTCCCACCTGCGTGGAGTACGGTCATAATCACTTCGGCAGCGGAAACACCTTCTTCGTGCATTTCAGTGGGGACTCCGCGACCATTATCTGAAACAGAGACAGATTCGTTTGGGTGAATGACCACACGAACTTCACTACAGTGTCCAGCAAGAGCTTCATCGATAGAATTATCCACGATCTCAAACACCATATGGTGCAAACCTGTACCATCATCAGTGTCTCCAATGTACATTCCAGGACGCTTTCTTACTGCATCCAACCCCTTGAGTACTTTAATACTGGATGAGTCGTAATTGTGTTCTTCAGTCATTTTTTGCTCTTGCCTTATAGCTATTGCTGAACGCTTTGTATTGTCCATCAAAAAGATGCGAGTGATGAACTCTCTATTTCTTCGGTTATACAGCCATGTTTCACGTGAAACACTTTACCTTCTTGCTTGCTAAGCCAATCGTCAGCAAGCAATTGTTCTTTTTCAATCCCAGTAACAAAAGACTGAGACATCATCTCTTGAATCCACTTTTGTATTAATACTCGATTACTCACGTCCAATTCTGCTGGTAGATCATCGAGTAAAAAAACTGGTTTCCGGTTTGTCGCTTTTGCAAAGGCCCTTGCCATAGTGATATACAGCGCAGTAATCACTAACTTCTGCTGCCCTCTCGATAAAAACTCAGCAGCATTTTGTTTACCTAACTTCACGGTAAATTGGGCTTTATGGGGGCCAACAGAGGTATACCCGAGCCTTTTATCTCGCTCAAAGTTTTGTTTTAATAGTTCAAGTAAGTTTTCATCAGTTAACCAACCTTGGTCATATTCAAATAATATGGGTTGGTTTATTGGTGAATCAGTTTTATAGATTTGTTCCTTTATTTCTACCAGTGTTTCATCAAATATCGCTGTGGCTAATTCAAAACAATTGGCTCGAAACACGGCTATTTCCTTGGAAACTTTCGCTATTTGTTTATCCCAAGGTTCTAAATCTGAATAGCTAATATTACCAGATCGCAACAAACTATTCCTTTGCTTCACGCACTTTGTATAGTGTTTCCAGTAATATCCAAAGCTATGTTTCACGTGAAACACTAACCAATCAAAAAATTGGCGCCTGACCTTAGGCGAACCTTCGAGTAGCTGAAAGGAATGGGTATTCAATACAAGTACGGGAAGAATATTTGCCAGTAACGCCGAGCTATTTATTATTTTTCCATCCGCTTTGATCTTGGAATTTCCAGACAGGCTTCTCTCAACACCAATTGCAGAAAGGCTTCCCTCTTCTTCTATTTCCCCAAACAATGTAAAGGCCGGGCTCTCAGAGCGAATAAGATGCTTATACTTATGTGTACGAAAGGAGCGGCCATGGGCCAAATAACCTATCGCTTCTAATAAGCTGGTTTTTCCTGAACCGTTTTCCCCGTGAACAATATTGACATAGGGACTAAGTTTTACCTGACTAGAGGCAATATTGCGAAAGTTAAGTAAAGAGAGCCGCGTTATATGAGGCATTGAGGTTTAAACAAGGCAATTAAGGCTGTTAATAGAAGAGAAAACCAATGAGACTTAAAGTCTCATTGGCATTACAACATAAGATGAATCTGAGTCTTCCGGCTCTTGCAGCAGCACACTGCTATTTGAGTCAGATAATATAAGCTTTATCTTATCTGAGGTCAGTACATTAGCTACATCCTGTAGATAGCTGACATTAAATCCTACCTCCAGAGAGTCTCCCGTATAGTCTACCTCTACTTGATCTTTTGCCTCTTCCTGCTCAGGGTTATTTGCCACAATAGTTAAGGTGCCATTTTCCAATAAGAGTCGAACACCTCGATATTTTTCGTTAGATAAAATCGCTGTACGCGCAAACGCCTGTTTGAGTTCCGCGCGATCACCAAATACGTTCTTATCTCCACCTTTTGGTAATACTCGTTCGTAATCTGGGAATTTACCGTCCACTAGCTTTGATGTAAAAGTATATTCATTTGTGCTTGCACGAATATGGGCAGAACCAAATATCAGCTCTACTGTATCGTCTGAGTCGTTTAATAATCTAGACAACTCAATAACACCTTTACGAGGAAGAATAGCCTGTCGAATTTCCTGTGTAGGAGCGGTAACGGAACGAGTACACATCGCCAACCTATGACCGTCAGTTGCCACAACTCTTAATGCGTCGGGGTGAACTTCCCATAACATACCGTTTAGGTAGTAGCGCACATCTTGCTGAGCCATAGAAAAACTGGTTCGATCAATAAGGCGTTTAACTTCTTTTTGAGCACATTTTAGAGAGAGGTCCTGCGCGCCCTGCTCTACTGTTGGAAACTCACTGGCAGGAAGTGTAGTAAGAGTAAACCGGCTACGACCTGATTTAATCGTAACCTTTTGATCTTCAAGGGAAAAACTAATATTAGCCCCCTCTGGAAGAGCGCGAACAATATCCACAAATTTCTTCGCCGGTACGGTGATTTCTCCGCCCGAAAAGTCTTCATCTAAAGTGACTCGACCGACTATCTCTACCTCTAGATCAGTACCTGTTAAAGATAACTGATTTCCTTCCAATACAACCAATACATTGGCGAGTACGGCTAATGTCTGTCTACGCTCAACAACACCAGCAACCAACTGCAACGGCTTTATAATTGCTTCTCTAGAAACAGAAAATTTCATTGTAAATGTCTCTTAATGGTCTAATTTTATCTGAATACTTTATCTGGCTGCTGTACAGCTCTAGCAAAAGTATTAGGTAAGTTAATATTTAAGCAGTCAATATTAAGTCGTTAATGTGCGGAGTAAATTTTTAACGTCTTCACGAATATCCGCATCGGATTCCAGTAACTCTTTTATCTTTCTACAAGCATGAAGCACTGTCGTATGATCTCGCCCTCCAAACACCTCACCAATTTCTGGCAAGCTATGGTGAGTTAGGTCTTTTGCTAAGTACATAGCAACTTGACGAGGACGAGCGATAGATCGGCTACGACGTTTAGAGTGAAGATCCGAAACCTTGATTTTATAATACTCTGCCACTACGCGCTGTATATTATCGATACTAACCAGCCTATCTTGCAGAGCTAATAGGTCTTTTAGGGATTCTCGAACAAGTTCAACAGAAATAGGCCGCCCTGTAAACTGAGCATTAGCAATAACACGCTTTAAAGCCCCCTCTAATTCACGCACATTGGAGCGAATTCGTTGGGCAATAAAAAAAGCGGCATCATTGGGAAGCGATAAAGAAGACTCTTCGGCTTTCTTTTTAATAATAGCCACCCGAGTTTCAAGCTCAGGCGGTTCAATAGCAACCGTTAGCCCCCAACCAAACCGAGATTTTAACCTTTCCTCTAAACCATCGATTTCTTTTGGATAACGATCACAGGTTAAAATAATTTGCTGACCACCTTCAAGCAATGCATTAAAGGTATGAAAAAATTCTTCCTGAGAGCGCTCTTTGCCAGCGAAGAATTGAATATCATCAATTAATAGGGCATCCACCGAACGGTAATAGCGTTTAAAATCATTAATGGCGTTAAGTTGAAGTGCCTTAACCATATCTGCCACAAAGCGCTCTGAATGTAGGTAAACCACTTTAGCACCCGGCTTTCGCGCGGCTAACTCATTGCCCACTGCGTGCATTAAGTGAGTCTTCCCTAACCCCACACCACCGTATATAAATAGAGGATTGTAAGAACCACCTGGGTTTTCAGCTACCTGAGTTGCCGCAGCTAACCCCAACTGATTGGATTTACCCACAACAAAACTCTTAAAGACGAAGTTTTTATTTAGGTTGCTTTTATGAAGCAGACCGCCTTCTACTTCCGATTTTTTAACACGGGGTTCTTTTCTAGCAAAAATCCCAGCGGGGTTGTTGCCTACTATCTCACTAGCATTATTCAAAAAAGAGCGGTTTTCTGAGAAAATATTGGAGTTACGAATAGCCGAACGGTTTATATCAGGGGAACCAAGTACCGCGTCACCATCCATAAAGACGCTTCCACTAGAATATTCCGAATGCTCACCGTTTCTTATTTCTGTTTTAGTTGGTTCAGAACAAACAGACTCAAACCCATTTTTTGCATCTAAACCTAAACCATTTAAAGGAGTGGAAGTATTGGGAGTGCCAAAATTAGCTCCACCCGATACTTTTTCCGGCTGTGGTTCACTCTGCCCCATCAATTTCGATGTTGAATCAGTTTGCAAATTAGCTATATCAGCTAAAAAACAATCTGTATTGGGTTTAGCCGAACGCGCTGCTACACCCAATTCAACTTGAAAATAAGTATTGGGTGACTGCTGATTAATCAGTTCTTGAATTCGCTCCAAAAACTTATCGTTCACCCAGTCCAAAACAAATCGATTGGGTGCCATCAAGCGCAGCACATTATCGGCTGAGCTTTCGACACGCAGAGGACGAATCCAAGTATTAAATTGCTGCGCAGGTAGTTCAGACTGTAAATAGGAAATGCAGGTTTCCCATGTAGACTCAGGCAATTCCTTTGACTCCAGGTATTTTTTAGATTCAATATTTCGCTTTGAGATTTAAGTTAGATTAACTAACTTAAGCTTCTAAATTTGATGTTTACAACTAGGTTTTTAAGCTGGCATATTTAAGTGTAGGGCAGTGAATTCTATGAACCACGTAAACTCCTACCAAATGCTAATTTATGCGCCATTTCCTTTAAGAAGTCTTACCCTCTTTACGAAAGCGGTGAACCAGTCTACTCCCAATCTTCTATCTTATCCACAGAAACCTAGTAACTTATCACTATAATATCTGAATATAAGCCGTAAATAGCAGCAAGTATGCCATTTATCAAGTATTTATGACCTACAATGTCAAAAACTCATATTTTGTAAAAAAATGTGGATAAACCTGTTTATAACCTATTAAGAAAATGTATATTAATGGCTATTTTTGATGTACCTCAAACGATCGTATTAAGCTAGAATAAAACTAACCTTAAATGAAATAAATATCCTGATAAAAAAGGCCCTTTACATTGCTTTTCTGTCTGTTTCTCTATAGAATCGCGCGTCCTTCGTACTGATCAATGCGCTAAACATTAGCTGCTTCACTCTACTTCTATATAGATGGCAAAGAAGAAAGAGCTGTTAGAAAGTTATAGTTTTGAAAGCGCTTGTTTTACTAGCTTTCTATTTTTTTGCAGGAATTTTGAAATGAAAAGAACGTTTCAGCCAAGCAACCTAAAACGTAAACGTAACCACGGCTTCCGTGCACGTATGGCAACAAAGAATGGTCGCAAAATTTTAGCTCGCCGCAGAGCAAAAGGTCGCATTTGCCTTTCAGCTTAGTTTTATTTGCAAATACAAGGCCCCTAAGTGTGACTGGAGCAATTAAATTCTGGTCACACCTATAACTGTTCTCTGTCGGCACAGTGTAAATATGATTCCCCCTGGCTTTAGCTTTCCAAAACGGATTCGACTTTTAAGTGGGTCCGACTTTTCTCCGGTTTTTGATTCCCCTCCTTTCAAAGCGTCAGATAGGTACTTCTTAATTCTGGCAATACCAAATAACCTGGGTCATGCTCGGCTAGGTTTAGTCGTCGCTAAAAAGAATGTTCGCTTCGCCGTAGACAGAAACCGATTCAAAAGACTAGTTAGAGAATCATTCCGGCCAAAACAGCACCAACTACCCGCAATAGATGCTATAGTGCTGGCCCGCCGAGGCGTCGATACACTACCCAATAGCCAGCTCACCAATACGCTCAATAAACTATGGACACGTATTGCCAAACAAGTCGAAAAACGGAAGCAAGAAAAGCAGGACTAAGTGTCCTTTCTTTTTTGGGTGTCATACGTTTCTATCGTTTTTTTTTAAGCCCTTGGTTAGGTAATCAATGCCGGTTTGAGCCTAGTTGCTCCCATTATGCAGAAACAGCATTGATTCAACATGGCGCATTCAAAGGTATCTATTTAACGGTGTTGCGTATTTTTCGGTGCAACCCCTGGCATAAAGGTGGTTTTGACCCTGTTCCGCCGCCAAATACACATTTCTCATCACACTCTGATTAACGGTTGCTTCAGAATATGAATTTGCTACGTAATATCCTTGTTGGCGCAATTGCCATTGTCGTTTTTATGTTATTTCTTAAATGGAATGATTTCCAAGAGCGTCATATTGCCCTGTTGCAAGAGGACCAAACAACACTATCTTCCTTAGGCGTTGAAGAAACTAGAAATACCGCTCCTGCTACCGAAAGCACCAGCGTTTTTGATATCTCAGAAGAACCAGAAGCTGAGCAAGATACTATCGAGGTGCCCGAAGAGTGGGGCGAGGAAAATACTCCGGCCATTTCTCCTGAAACTAAACCATCAAACACACAGCTTATTTCGATTAAGACGAATACACTTCATCTTTTAATCGACCCGGTAGGGGGGGATATAATAAAAGTTGCACTTACACAGTACCTATCAAAACTAGAAAAAGATTCGAAACCCTTCGTTCTTCTCAACCGCTCTCGCTCTCATACCTATATTGCCGAATCAGAACTCCTGGTTTCAGGCAAACCAGCAGGCAAAAAAGGCAGGCTCTCATACAGCAGCGATCAATCAGACTTTGTTATGAGCGAGGAGGATGAAAAGCTTGTAGTTGACCTTTCCGTTGCTCAAGACAGCATTAAAATTATTAAGAGGTTTACGTTCAAACGCGACTCTTACCTAGTTGATGTTGAATTTATCGTTGATAACCAAGGGCAATCCAACCTACCTCTGAGCTTTTTAGGGCAAATTAAGCGCGATAACCACAAACCAAGCAAATCTGTTGGCTTTGGCATCCAGCCCTTTCTTGGTGCAGCCGTTACGACACCAGAAACCAACTATAAAAAGTACGACTTTGGCGACCTTGATAAGGCCACCAATGAACTGGATTTTGAAAAGCGCGGTGGTTGGGTCGCACTCGTTCAGCATTATTTTATTAGTGCTTGGATTCCAGACGCTGAACTCAATACGCATTACTACTTTAGAAAATCCAAAGGACTATACGTACTGAAATTTATTTCAGATAACGTTGACGTCAAGCCCGGCTCAATAGGAACCCTTAAATCGTCCTTTTATGCGGGTCCAAAAACAATGAAAACCTTGGAAAAGATCTCCCCTTATTTGGACCTAACCATTGATTTCAGTTGGTTATGGTTTATTGCTAAACCCCTGTACTACTTCCTTTCCTGGATTCATAGCTGGGTTGGCAACTGGGGAATAGCCATCATCCTATTAACCATGACAATCAAAGCCATTTTCATTTACCCAACAGCGATCAGCTATAAATCTATGGCAAAAATGCGCAAAATTGCGCCCAAAATGCAGGAACTTAAAGAAAGATACGGTGAAGATCGTCAAAAAATGTCCTCCGAGCTTATGAAGCTCTACAAGAAAGAAGGCGCCAACCCCGTCAGTGGTTGCCTACCGATGATTTTACCCATGCCTGTCTTTATTGCTCTTTACTGGGTATTAATGGAAAGCGTTGAGTTAAGGCATTCACCCTTCTTCTTCTGGATTAACGATTTAAGCGTAAAAGACCCCTGGTTTGTTCTTCCGTTTATTATGGGTGTCTCCATGTACTTTATGCAGAAACTTAACCCTGCACCAGCGGACCCCACCCAGGCAAAAGTCATGCAGATGATGCCGATCTTCTTCACCTTTATGTTCCTATGGTTCCCAGCGGGGCTGGTACTTTACTGGGTGGTAAACAACCTTCTCTCTATGACCCAGCAATACATCATTACCAAGAGAATCGAAAGAGAGTAAAAAAGGGGAATGGACAATCCCTCTCTAACCGACAACGATACTATCGCCGCCGTTGCTACTGCCCCAGGGCGAGGCGGCGTAGGTATTGTTCGAATATCAGGTCCAGAATCACTTCCTATCGCCCAAGCTATGCTTGGCTTTGACCCTACTCCCAGATACGCCCACTACTGTCAGTTTCTAGACAATAAAAATACTCCCATCGATAAAGGCATTAGTCTCTTTTTCCCCAACCCCCATTCATTTACTGGGGAAGATGTACTCGAACTCCAAGGCCACGGTGGCCCAGTTATTCTCGACCTACTCCTGCAAAGAGCGGTAAGTTTGGGTGCCAGACTAGCAAGACCAGGGGAATTCTCAGAAAGAGCATTTCTTAACGATAAACTAGACTTAGCCCAAGCTGAAGCCATTGCCGACCTTATCAACGCCAATTCAGAACAGGCGGCAAAACAAGCGCTCAACTCCCTAACAGGAGAGTTCTCAAAGAAAGTGGACGACCTTCAACACCAACTTATAGAGTTGAGAATGTATGTGGAGTCCGCTATCGACTTTCCCGAAGAAGAAATTGACTTTCTCAGTGATGGTAAGGTCGCAAAACAACTGAATACTGTACTCAACCAACTTAAATCCACATTAGACCAAGCCCAACAAGGGGCTCTCTTAAGAGAGGGAATGAACGTCGTGATTGCAGGGAGGCCCAACGCCGGTAAATCCAGCCTACTCAATGCCTTAGCCGCAAAAGATGTGGCCATTGTGACAGATATAGCAGGTACCACCCGAGATGTATTAAGAGAACATATTCATATCGATGGTATGCCCCTACATATAGTGGATACAGCCGGCCTGCGAGAAAGCCCAGACCAAGTGGAAAAAATAGGCATCGAAAGAGCCTGGCGAGAAATTGAACGTGCCGACCGTATTTTATTGATGATAGACAGTACTGACCAAGACCAAACAGACGTCGAAGCTCACTGGCCCGAGTTTTTTAAAGGGCATACCAACAAAAAACTTACCGTAATTTTCAATAAAATTGATAAAAAAGAGCCTAAATTACTGGGAACTAACGTCAAATATCAAAAAATATCTATTTCGGCCAAAAAAGGGGTAGGGTTGGATGAATTAAAAGCCCACCTAAAACAAGTGATGGGCTTTAAAGGCACCCCCGAAGGGGGCTTTAGTGCAAGGCGTCGCCATATCGATGCTTTGGAAAAATCCTTAACCGCTCTACTAACCGGGAAAAAACAACTCGAAGACAATGCCGCAGGTGAGCTTTTAGCAGAAGATCTCCGCCTATCCCAAGAATACCTTTCTGAAATTACAGGCAGCTATACACCCGATAACCTGTTAGGGGAGATTTTCTCCAGTTTCTGCATCGGTAAATAATAAAGAAACGGAGTGGTTAGGGGCGGGACATATACCAACCATTCTGCTTGCACAATCCTTAGCCGTCGAGAATTTATCAAGGAAACCTCACTAAACCAGTATAAGTAGCTCCTGTATAAGCACTAGAAATTATATTGAAAAATTTAAAATGAGAGCATAGGGTCGGAAGCCCGTCCTATTCCGTCAATCTATAGACTATAGCGAAAAAAAATTCCAAAAATTATCGAAAAAAACTTTTCCAATAAGATTTTCCAAAAAAAAACTATCCACAGACACTCACATCTTATTCACAATTATCTGACGGTAAATACCTTATTCCATACACATAACCTGAACCAGGAAAGAGTTTTGCTCTAGTTTTTTTAGTGTTAATCACACCCTGTGAACAGATCTTTTCACTATATGTAGTGTTTTTTCCAAAAAAGTAAAACATGTATACAACCCCTGTATTTCCCCCCTCAATAGATGGTTGTATCCGGTGCCAGAAACCAGTACAAAAAACAACCAAGAAAACAATTGGGGATAACCCCCTCTTTTATCCACAGATAAAAGACCCCTTATCCTAATTAAAATCAATGCCACTTACAGGTTTTATTATTCTCCTTAACCGTTGATTTATATTAAAAAATTGGTGTTTTCCACAGAATTTTGCTCCCTTAATAACTATAACTAATATAATACTTATATATATATTCATATACATACATATATATTTTTTATATAAATTAACCGCCTACTGAGAAGAAAAAAAGAACGGAACTCCCTCCTTTTTCTTTTTACTTTTTTCAGTTCTTTTTTAGCCAACTCTCTCTATAATGGCCTCCCTCAAAATTAAAATGCCCGCTCCTTCAAGGCGAGTATTTCACATGGATAGCGTTTTTAAACATATGATTTACCCAACTCGATTTGATGTCATTGTTATTGGTGGCGGACACGCTGGAACTGAAGCCTGTCTTGCTGCGGCTCGTATGGGCTGTAAAACACTATTGCTGACCCACAATATCGAAACTTTGGGGCAAATGAGCTGTAACCCCGCTATAGGCGGTATTGGCAAAAGCCACCTAGTTAAAGAAATTGACGCCCTAGGCGGGGCAATGGCCAAGGCCACCGATAAGGGCGGCATTCAGTTTCGTACCCTAAACAGCCGCAAAGGCCCCGCTGTTAGAGCCACACGGGCTCAAGCAGATCGTATTCTCTACAAAGCGGCAGTGCGTGAGATATTAGAAAACCAAGACAACCTGGTAATTTTCCAGCAGGCCGTGGATGATTTAATCGTCGAAGGCGATAAAGTGGAAGGTGCGGTCACGCAAATGGGCGTTAAGTTTTTTGCGCCAAGCGTTGTTCTGACTGCCGGTACCTTCCTTGGAGGGAAAATCCACATTGGTTTGGAAAACCACGCAGGAGGCAGAGCAGGAGATCCGCCCTCCATCGCTCTAGCCGACAGACTGAGAGAACAGCCACTCCGGGTGGACAGGTTAAAAACGGGAACCCCCCCACGAATTGACGCTCGCTCAGTGAATTTTGAGGGCCTAGAAGAACAGTGGGGCGAAACCCCAACACCCGTCATGTCTTTTATCGGGGCCATGGAGGATCATCCACAGCAAACCTGCTGTTGGATTACTCATACCAATGAGCTTACCCACGATGTTATTCGCAAAGGCTTTGATCGCTCACCTATGTTCACAGGTGTGATTGAAGGTATAGGGCCGCGTTACTGCCCGTCAATTGAAGATAAAATCGATCGCTTTGCGGGCAAAAACAGCCACCAAATTTTTATTGAGCCAGAAGGGTTAACCACCCATGAACTCTACCCCAATGGCGTATCTACAAGCATGCCCTTTGATATTCAGTTGCAGTTTATCCGCACAATCAAAGGTTTTGAGAATGCGCATATATCCCGTCCAGGCTACGCCATCGAGTATGACTTTTTTGATCCGAGAGATTTGAAATACAGCCTGGAAACCCGCACCTTAAATGGCCTTTTTTTCGCGGGTCAAATCAACGGTACAACGGGTTACGAAGAGGCTGGCGCACAGGGCTTACTCGCGGGCACCAACGCCGCCCTTAGAGCGCAGGATAGAGACCCTTGGTGCCCTGAAAGAGATCAAGCCTATATCGGTGTATTGGTGGATGACCTGATCTCCACAGGAACAAAAGAGCCCTACCGCATGTTTACCAGCCGGGCGGAATACCGCCTACTGCTTCGAGAGGATAACGCCGATGCCCGGCTAACAGAAAAAGGCCGGGAACTAGGGCTAGTGGATGACGAGCGTTGGAAAGTATTCTGTGAAAAGCGTGAATCCGTTGCGCGTGAAACCGAAAGAATGAAAAATACCTGGGTTCAGGCTCACAGTGATGAGGCGAAAATACTTGAAAGCAAGCTCACCTCGCCAATGACGCGAGAGTACTCTTTGATGAATTTACTCAAGCGACCTGAATTGACCTATCACGATGTTGCCTCTCTCAAAGGGGAGGCGGTGAAAGCCCCTAAAGTGGCGGAACAGGTTGAAATTGCGGCTAAATATGCCGGGTATATCGACCGCCAATCCGACGAAATTAAACGGCTTCGGCAGCACGAACAAACGGTTATCCCTGAGCATTTCGAGTATGAATCCGTAGAGGGGCTTTCCAATGAATTAAAGCAAAAACTGAGCGAAGCGAAGCCCACCACTCTGGCCCGCGCCTCTCGTATACCAGGGGTGACGCCTGCTGCCGTCTCTCTTTTGCTGATTTACATGAAAAAGCGGGGCCTGCTGAAAAGAACGTCTTTTAATATCGATGACTCGGCGGCTGCAAGCTAGTGAGTGGACTCTCTCCCCAGCAACGACAAGCTTTTAGCTTGGTACTTCGGGAAAGTGCTGCCTGTTTTGATTACAGCCTTTCGCAAAGCTTGGCGGATACGCTTTTGGACTACCTTAACTTATTCGGCAAATGGAACAAGATCTATAACCTCTCCGCGATTCGTGACCCCGAGCAGATGCTCTACAAGCATTTGGTGGACAGCTTAAGTATCTTGCCCTATTTTCAGGCACTAAGTGGCACAAGGTTTATTGACGTAGGCACAGGCGGTGGTTTACCGGGGATTCCTCTGGCCATACTGTTTCCCGAAAAGCATTTTACTCTGCTGGACTCTGCCGGGAAAAAAACCCGCTTTTTGTTTCAGGTAAAACAGTCCTTGAAGCTGGGAAATATTCAGGTGGAAAACCGTCGGGCGGAAACATTTGAGCCCAAAGAACTTTACGATGGCGTACTCAGTCGTGCTTTTGCTAGTCTGAATGATATGGTTAACTGTACCCATCATTTACTTTCAGATAAAGGCGGATTTTTGGCCATGAAGGGCATTTTTCCCACAGATGAGTTGAGGGAATTAGCAAAACATTATATCGTCCATGGGTGCTACCCTCTCGATGTTCCAGGGCTGGAGGGAGAGCGTCACTTAATCTTTATTAAAAAAGAAAAAATTTAACTAAATCAAATATATATAGGCAAAGCTGTGGGAAAAATATACGCGATAGCAAACCAGAAGGGTGGGGTAGGGAAAACCACCACCTGTGTTAACCTTGCTGCATCTTTTGCCGCGACTAAGAAAAAAGTGCTGTTAGTGGACTTGGACCCACAGGGCAATGCCACCATGGGCAGTGGTGTAGACAAAAATAATTGTGAATACAGTGTTTACGATGTTTTGGTGGGCCTTACGCGAATTGAAAATGCGTTAAAAAAATCCCCAGAAGGGCATTACATCGTATTGCCTGCCAATGGCGACCTCACGGCAGCAGAAATTGAGTTATTGTCTATTGAAAACAAAGAGCATCGCCTAGCCCAAGTTTTGCGCGTAGCGAAAGAAAAGTTTGACTATATTTTGATTGACTGCCCGCCCTCGCTAAACATGCTCACAGTCAACGCCCTCACCGCCTGTGACGGGGTCGTTATTCCTATGCAGTGCGAATACTATGCACTGGAAGGTTTATCAGCATTGGTCAATACCATCAATACCATTCAGGGTATGCTCAACCCCAACTTAAAAATTGAAGGCATTTTGCGCACCATGTACGACCCACGCAATACCTTAACGGGGGACGTATCTGCTCAATTATCGAATTTCTTTGGCGACCGTGTATATCGAACCTGTGTACCCAGGAATGTTCGTTTGGCTGAAGCCCCTAGCTTTGGCCAGCCTGTTATCTCGTACGATAGAGCATCAAAAGGGGCCTTGGCCTATATTGCATTAGCGGGTGAAATAATTCGCAGGAATGAGGCGACAGAGGAAAAGTTGGCGACAGCGAGCTGATCACGTCAAAATTAGCAGAGCGCTAGAATACGAGGGAAGTTTCTTTGCTCAAAAAATATTTGTGTACATTCTTGTCGCTCTTTCACTTGCTGTATGCAGCTAAGCTTGAACTCCCCCAAAGTTATCCAGTGCCTATTGTCTAGGGGATGTTGTTGGACGTAGCGTTTTTGTGAAACAAGCAAAAGTAAATTTGATGAATACAAAGAGTGAAAGCAGCACTCAGTTAATCACAAGGTTTAATCAATGGTAAAGCGAAAAGGTCTTGGAAGAGGTCTAGATGCACTTCTCGCAGGTGCAAATCACGGTAATGATCCAGTTGAGGTAATTAGAGCCGCAACGGAAGTCGCAGCAGACCCCAAGTTAATTGAAGATGGCATATTAAAAGAACTGCCCGTCGAATATATGCAACGGGGTAAATACCAACCTCGCCGCGATATGGGCCAGGAAGCTTTAGAAGAACTCTCTAAATCCATTAAATCCCAAGGGGTGATGCAACCGATTATAGTGCGCCCGATTGGCCAAAAAGAGGGGCATACTCAATACGAGATTGTTGCCGGTGAGCGTCGCTGGCGCGCCACCCAACTTGCGGGTTTAGACAAAATTCCCGCCGTTATACGAGATGTACCCGACGAAACCGCCATTGCCATGGCGCTTATTGAAAATATCCAGCGAGAAGACCTCAACCCCATGGAAGAGTCCGTGGCACTTAAGCGTCTGCAAGATGAATTTGAGTTAACCCAACAGCAGGTGGCTGACGCTGTAGGTAAATCCCGTACAGCGGTAACCAATTTATTGCGTTTACTGAACCTTAATGACGAAATTCGAACCATGTTGGAGCATGGTGACTTGGAAATGGGTCATGCCCGTTGCCTGCTCACTTTAGAACCCGACCAACAGCGCTCAGTCGCCCGCCAAGTTGTAGCAAAAGGGCTTTCTGTTCGTCAAGCGGAAGCCTTAGCGCGTGCGGCGCAAAAAAGCGACAAAGGAAAAGAGAATACTAAACCTTCCGTTACCAGTGATCTAAAAAATCTAGAGGAAGGGTTGGGCGAACATATTGGTGTGCCAGTAATGGTTCAGCACAGTGCAAAAGGAAAAGGTAAACTGGTTTTAAAATATAATAGCCTTGATGAGTTGGATGGCATATTGAATCACCTAGGGTATAGTGAAGAAGGTTGATAAAAATTAAAAAAGTGTTTGTTGCCTGAATTTTTTATTTAACGATTCAAATACAGATCTAAAATTAACAGACTTCCCCATGGCAATATTAATAAAAGATTCAAAATTATAAAGTAGCTAAAACATTAGAAAAAAATTAATCCAATAGAAAGTGATACTAAGCCGGAAATAATGAGAAAAGGTGCCGCCCTAGGCCGAAGTTTAGGTATAAAATTCCATATAAATATAAACACCGACAGTGAAAATGGCAGGTATGCTAGAAAATAAGTTCCAGGAGGTGAAATATGTTGGGGTCGCCTGTGTATCTAGCAGGGATAGTCAATTCACTGGTGATGGCCAATAAGAAAGCAGTTAACAATAACCCGATAGCTAATATTATTTGGAAAGCCGCATTGTATATTGAACTATCTTCTTCCATTTATAGTGTACTCATCTAGACCCTAGTTTTTAGCCCATTCTTAATAATTGGGGTTTATTATAACCTTAATTTCCACCTTAGCTGGGATACTGAATTTTATAACCAGCTAGCCCCATTATCCGCATTGGCAATATCTTTATTTAATTCAAATGTTAAGAAAACAGTTTTAGTCGTTACTTCAGGTTTTAATTCTTTAAAATCGTAACAATTAGGCATTTACTCTTTTAGAATTGGGACGTTAAAAAAAGCGCTTTCTAGTTGAGTGCATGGTTTGTCTGAGGGAGAAAGATGAAATAGACGACAACTTCCAGCGTATTTTTGTTTTTTTAGATGATTAAGACGACAATTTCCAATTACCCCTACTTTTTGCTTGCCAAACCCCTGTCGCGTCAGTAGTCTTCCTGTCAACGAATGCATTATCCGTCTTTAACAAACACGCTTTATTTGGGCAATGCATCAATACCTATTACGGTATTAAAAAGAATGAAACACACTTTAAAAAAGTAAAAAAACACGCCTATTGTTTAACATACGCATAGGAAGCCGATAGTACAGCCAGTGATAGGCAACCCCGTTTTGCCCCACTTCTTTCACCGTCTTCCGCTCTTTAACCTTAGTTTACGGTTGGTATTGTGCCCTGTACTTAACCTGCGTATTTAACCATTAAAGCGATGATCAAAAATGGAACCACCCTGTGTGGTATTGAGGAATACAATGCGCTTCTTATTTTCTATCTTGGCAAAACCTGCGGCTTTACTCACCCAAAAAAGACATACCCCACTCGGTTTATTACTGCTCTTCAACTTATTTTTCCCCGAAGCCAGCCATGCAATAACCGCTGTCTATAGTGCTGCATTTAGCCCTAGCACAATTAAATCCGGTGAATCTTCAATACTTTCCTGGGCGTCTAATGGCATTTACTGTGTGGTAGACGGCATTCAGTACACAGGCCCAAATGGTTCGCGCACCTATACCCATGTGACCTACTCTAAAACCGTTGATGTCAGTTGTACCCTCCCTGAGCAAATGGGAGGCGACGGCACAACAACAAAAAGCGCCACCCTTACTGTGACCAATCCGTCTATTAGCGCCCCCTCTAGCCTAGACGTTTCCTCAACCAGTGTGATTGCAACAGAAAGCACTTCCCACTGCACAAATGGAATATGTATTCCTCGTTACTATGGCAGTGTCTCGGTGAGCTGGCCTGCGGCTTCTGGTTCCGTGACTCACTACGAAGCCCAAAAACAGTTTAATGGTGGTAGTTGGTCGTCGCTTTATACCGACACCTCCCGCAGCATAACCTCTTCCTGGATGGAAGTGGGCACATGGCGTTTTCGAGTAAGAGCCTGCCATGACTCCGATTGCAGCGATTACCGTTATTCAAGCGACGTGAGCGTGACATACCCCACGCCATCGATCCCCGACAGCATGTCTATTTCCCCCACCCCTACCGAGGAGACAAATGTATCCGCCCGTTGGAGCGGGGTTTCTGGTCGCATTACTCACTATGAAGCACAGCGCCGTTTAGGCTCGGGGAGTTGGTCAAATTTTTATTCGGGTGGAGGTTCTTCCGCCACATCCAGCGCAATGTCAACGGGGAACTGGACCTTTCGTGTGCGTGCGTGTAATGAATCCGCGTGCGGTCTCTATCGAGAGGGGAATGCCGTGACCATACTTGAGCCCACACCCAGTGTGCCAGACAGTCTCACTCTTTCTCCGGCATCCACCACCAATACCTATGTGGATGCTACCTGGGCTGAGTCTACATCAGGCCCTGTCACTCACTATGACGTGCAGCGCAAAGTAACAGATGGAAGCTGGTCCACCTTCTACAGTGGCGCGGGAACAGTCGTCACATCCACCACCCGAAAAGTCAGTTCAACGTCCATGACCGTGGGTGTATGGGAGTTTCGGGTTCGGGCCTGTAACGAAACCCAATGCAGCCAATTCCGCCATGGCGGGACAGCGACCGTTCATTACCCCGCGCCGGGTATTCCTGAGAGTATTTCAGTGCCAAGCTCATCCACCACCGGAACAAGCAGCAATGTTGAGTGGGGTACCGCCAGTGGGCATGTAGCCCGTTACGAGGCTGAACGAAAAAAAGTGGACGCCACCACCTGGGAGAATTTCTACAGCGGCCCTGGTACCAGTGCTATATCAGAAAACATGTCAGTTGGTCTCTGGGAGTTTCAGGTAAGAGCCTGTAATGCCTCTAATTATTGTGGGGGGGATCGTAGCGGGGCTCAGCTTGAAGTGAAAGATTCATTATTTACCGCAACGCCCTCCCTCAGCACCGATGGCCACTACACACTGAATTGGACCCTGTTAGGTGGCTCAAGTATTTACAGTGTTGACTTGGATGAAACAGACCCAACGGGTACCGTCGTTGCCACATCACTCAGCCCCACTACAGTAACAAAAGCCTATACAAACAAAGCCGATGGTGAATGGCAGTACAGCCTAAAAATACTCTACTGCTATACCAGCAATGCCTGTTTCCCAAGTGTGAGACACATTACCGTACAAGTCACCCAAAAACCCGCCACGATTTCCTCCATTACCCTGCCCAGCGACACTGCGGATGGCACATTTGATATCACCTGGGCGAGGCCCGCAGGAAACATTACCACCTATGAAATACAAAGAAGGTTAGTCGGGGCCTCTTCCTGGACAACCTTAAACTATACCGGCCCAGAGGAATACTACTCTGAAACAGACTTGCCCAATGGGGAATATGAATATCAAATACGCACATCGAACAACGGCGTATGGAGTGATTGGAAACACTCCTCCACCCTATCCGTATTGCATCAACCTCAAGAACCGTCATACATTACCCTAGCCATGAACGCTTCCAGCAAAAAAGTGGACATCAACTGGGAAGCCACGCCCTTTACCGACTTTTATAACATAACCAGGCAAAAAAATGATGGGCCTTGGGGGCCAATAATACGCACCGACCACACAGCCCAATTCAGCGAGCCCAATACCCTAGTTGCAGGAAACTATCGTTATCAAGTTCAAGCCTGTAACGTCTCTGGGTGCAGCCTGTGGAAAGTCTCCACAGTGCTTGTTATACAGGATACGACCAGCCGTATTCAAACGCCACCCACCGCCACCCTTGCCAGTCCATCCCTTGTTAGCGCAACCGAAATAGCAGAGACAGACCAGCTTGGCACCTTAGTCGGCTCATTCAATGTTAATACCGATGGGGCAGCAACATTTGATATTCCCATCATGACCGCGACAGGAACCGCCGGCGTCAGCCCCTCAATAGGCTTATCCTATTCCAGTACCGGCGCCAATGGGTTGGCCGGTCAAGGCTGGAGCCTAAATGCAACAGGCGCCATTGTTCGCTGCCGCCAAACCCTTATCCACGAACGTAACCCGCTCCCCATCACCTGGGGTGCAGACGATCGTTTTTGTCTGGGAGGGCAAAAGCTGCTCGTCGTAAGCGGCACATACGGCGCACCGGGTTCTCAGTACAAAACTCAAATAGACACACTGGCTCGTATCACCGCAATAGGAGGAAAGGAAGGCACGCCGGATTATTTTGAAGTAGAAAACAAAGACGGCTCTAGCACACGCTTTGGCGGCCCCGGCACCCACAACTCTGAAGAAAATGCCCGAGACAATACGGGCAATATACTGCCTAACAAAGTACGTGTATGGAGTGAATCACGCTTTCAAGACAGCGTAGGCAACCCAATCGAATACCTCTACGAAAATACTCAACAGCTCTATGGGTTAAAAGAAATTCACTATGCCTTTGGGGCAGGAACCACCGCCAACGCCAAAATAATCGTCAACTATGAAACCCGTGATGACTTTTCAGAAACCTATTTTGCCGGGTACCGATTCAAGAATAACAAGCGCATCCGTTCCATTGAATCCTATAACAACCAAGACGACCTGCTGCGCCAATACACACTGAACTATTTACCCATAGATCACGACACCCATGAATACAACATCAGTAGAATTTCCAGTATTGAAGAATGTGTCTCCGATTCCAACTGCTTAGCGCCAACAGAATTTACCTGGCAAACTCAAGATATCGCCATCGACCTAATACAAGACCAAGAATTTACCCTTGTAGGTGGAATGACCGGCATCACCTATGCCGACATTAATGGTGATGGGCTACTCGATTCCGTGTGGGTTGAATCAGAAGTGAACCCAACCACCATTCAGCAAAGCGTACACTTCGGCATATCGCAATCAAATGGTAGTGGCTTATACGAGGCGGAATCGGGAGACTACAACGACGATATACCCTTTACCTTTATTGTGGATCGAAAAAATGCCCTAAAAGGCACAATCCACTTTGATGGTCTCGAACTGGTGCCGATGGATTACAACGGCGATGGTCGAGCGGACATTATGGTGAAAAACCCCAACAAAGCCAGCGGAGAAAAATGGACGCTACTGCTCTCCATCCCAATTGAAAAAGGTCAATGGAGACTGGAACAAAAAGACATTGGTTCGGTAGAGGACAACGCCGAATTTTTTGACTTCAATAGCGACGGCCTAGTGGACTCCGTAGAATTTGAATACTTCAACGCCAATGAAAATGTTATCACTCACCACCTCAAAATAAGGACATTAGAACGCGATCCCTCCCAACCCGCAACCAGCCAGATGTACTACACATTCTCTGACGCGGAGAACCGTTCTTTCTCCATTAATAAACCCAATCACCCATGGAGAATAGAAGCCCAACCTCAATACGCAGACTTTAACGGAGACGGACTATTGGATTTTGTCGTTCTTCTTTCCACACCCTGCTTATACCCAATTTGCGATGCGACTGCCATTTTAGAAGACCTTCGTAAAACAGAGCATATGCAGGTCTTCCTACAAAACCCTAAGACAAAAGACTTTGACCATGCGCAGACTATTTATAACCTGCCCGAAGGCATATCCAGTGACGATGCCGGGTTCACAGTACGAGACTACTGGTCCAGTATTACCAACATCAGTGTCATAGACATCAACCTCGACGGTCAGCTAGACATCGCCTATTCATCAGGCGTAAAACACCAGGATAAGAACAGTGATACCGCAACGCGCACCGGAGGTTGGCGGTATGTAATCAACAATGGCGTCACCTTTGAACCGCCCTCCCCCTTCTTTACCAACAACAGCGTTACCCATAACACCTCCGTACTGAATGACCAAAACCACGACGGCTACCCAGACTTCGTCTTTTACGATAAAAACGACTATAAAGTGAAATTTATCCCGTGGGATATCAACCTTAAACACTTTAGTAATACCATTATTGAACTCACACTCCCCCTTCCCGGCAAGCCAAGCTCTGACCAAATCAGCCTCTCTGATATGAACGCCGATAACAGCCTCGATGTGATCAAAATCAATAGCGACGAAACCGCCAGCCGCTTAAGCATTTACCAAGGCCCAGGTCATACAGGACGTGCCGACATCATTCACACCATTACCAACGGGTTAGGCCATGAAACCACCATATACTACGGCCCCATGGCCTCCTCAGGCCATTACTCAACACTCGTCACCCAGGCGGGCATCAACCCATCAGAAAGCAATGTATGCCAGACCCTATACATCAACCCCAACCTGCCCACACAGATTTGCCACAAAACCTATGTGGACAGACTAGACAAAGATGAATTCTACCGTGAAATCAATGAACCCTTCTCCCAACTCGGCAGCCAATACGACGTCTTTGAACACCCCGTCAGTATGCCCGTACATGAAACCTCAGGCGCACTGCCACTGGTCACCTCGGTCACCAGTAAAACCCCTACGCCACAGAACCCCAACCATGTCAGTACACTCGAATACTACTACCATCAAGGGCGAATTCAAGCCGGTAGCGGAGGGTCACTCGGCTTTAAATCCTTTACCGTTTACGACAACGCATCCGGTATCTCCTCCACCTCCAGCTTTAGACAAGACTGGCCCTACATAGGCACACCTATTGAATCCGTCAGCTACAGCAAAGAGGGCAACCTACTCTCCCGATCAGAAACCATCAGCGGCACCAAAAACTACGCCAACATAGACCTATCCCTGAGTGCCCACTCAGGGACCACCGCACTCGGGCCACTCCAAGTCTACATAAAAGGAACCAGTGACACCGCCTACGACCTCAAAGACAACGGCGCAATACAAGGCCCACCCCTGGCCACCACACTCATCAATACCGCCATAGACCAATACGGCAATACCACACACATCACACGCTACCTGGGCGAAGGCGACAACTTTGAAGACAGAATCAAAACCACCTACACCCAAAAAATCACCACCGAATCAGAATACGGCGCATCCGACGAAGAACAATTTCTAGGGCGACTCTCCACCTCAACCGTCACCACAGAAAACCCCCTCGTGAGCCCCTCCATACAAAGCAAAACAGCCGAATACAGCTACTACGACCTGTCCGGCAGTTGCCGTAGCAGCGACTCCGGCCACGCCGGCAACCTCAGCGGACTACTCTGTCAAGAAACCTTAAAAGTGAGTGGACTCACCCACTCAACCGTGCAGTACTATTACGACCAATTTGGTAACAAAACCTTTACACACCAATACGGCGAAGACAACGCACACCGCCTCTCGGGATTTTCCGAATACGACAGCACTGGCCGCTACCTCGAAAAAACCTACTCCCTCTTTGACGGAAGCCTAAAAAATACCGCCAACGTTGCCGACCACCAATACCACACACTCGCCAGTACCCTTGGCGTCTCCATACACCTGACCGGCGACGTAGTAAAAAGAAACCTCTACGGCAACCCCGCCGAATCAAGAGCCTACCTAGACAACGACTCCTACCTCACCGCCCAATCCTACATCACACCCTTCGGCAAAGTGTATTTTGAAACCAATTCCACGGGAAGCTATGCACAATATACCACCTCCCGAAGCGACATCGCACACTGCCCAACCGGCACCCTATACACCGCCAAAACCCTAAGCGCAGGCGGCGGCGAATCCTACATCTGCTTTGACCTGCAAGCCCGCAATACCCGCAGCATCAGCAAAGCCTTTGACGGCAACTGGGTCTACACCGACACCGAATACGACCCACAAGGGCGCATAACCCGCACCAGCACACCCTACCAAACCGGCGACACACCCTACTGGACCGTCAAACACAACTACGACATACTCAACAGAGCCCACACCATAACTCTGCCCATATTTGAAACCGATCAACAAGGCAACCCAACCGGCGTACTCGCCACCTCACACATCACCACCAACGGCTTTACCACCGAAGAAACCAATACCAAAGGCCAGACAAAAACCACCGTCAAAGACCTACTCGGCAACATCGCCTCCGTCACAAACCACCAAGGCCATACCGCCACCTACCGCTACAACCTATACGGTCAACTTATCGAAATGACCGACCCCGACAGCAACCGCACCATCCTCACCTACAACCAACTCGGTCAAAAAACCGACATGGACGACCCAGACAAAGGCCAATGGCACTACCAATACAACAGCCTCGGGCAACTCACCTGCCAACAAAACGCCAATGGCCACACCACACACAATACCTACGACATCAAAGGGCGAATCATAGAACGCCTAGACCGCCAGACCAACCACAACGGCTGCACCAACCCAACCGGCACCCTCGTCGGCCACGCCTACTGGCAATTTGATACCGCCGAAAACGGTTGGGGCCAACTCAGCGACGAACAAGACACCACCACCGGCTACCAAATCACCTACCACTACGACACCCTAGGCCGATCCGATACCCTCGCCATCTACACACCCGGCGCGCCCGCAGGGAATGGCATGCACTACACCAAAACCACCTACGACCAATACGGCAGACCCTTTCAAACCTTTGACGCCGCCCGCGATACCCCCACCTTCGATACAAACGGCATCCAACATATATACAACCCCCATGGGTTCCTACACAAAATCATCGACGCCGAACACACCGCAGGGGAAACCGCCAATACCTACTATGAAATCCAGCACATGGACCCACGCGGCAACATCACCCAATACCAACTCGGTGACGGCGTCATCACCAAAACCGCCCTGTACGATGAACGCTCCGGCCTAATAACAGCCCAGCAAACCGCAAGCTGGCAAACACTCAGACACCACACCCTTGCCTGGGACCACGCAGGCAACCTCGCCTACCGAGAAGAAACCGGCATCAATGAAAACGGCCAAACCCGACACCTGCGCGAAGACTTTGCCTACGACACCCTCAATAGACTGGAATCCGCCACCTATACCAACGGCAAAACCGCCAACACCACCCACCTCACCTACAACCGCATCGGCAACATCACCGACAAAACCGGCGTCGGCCCCTACCACTACCAAAACGACAAACCCCACGCCGTCTCCCAAGCCGGCAACCACACCTACCACTACGACCACAACGGCAACATGACCCACGACAGCCGGGGCAGAAACATCCACTACACCGTCTTTGACAAAGCCGCCACCCTCACACACACAGACCGAACCACCACATTCCACTACGGCACCAACAGAAAGCGATTCAAACGAACCGATACCGGCCCAGACGGCACCACCACCCGCCTCTACCTCGGCTCCGTTGAAAAAATCTTCCATGCCGATAACACCCAACAATGGAAACGAACCATAGGTGGCTTTGCCCAAATCACCCACACCTTTAACGACCAATACCAGGAAACGGAGCAAACCACCCACTACCACCACACAGACCACCTCGGCTCCATCAACCTCATCACCGACGGCCAGGGAAACATAGTTCAAACCCTCGCCTTTGACCCCTGGGGCAAACGTCGCAATACCACCACCTGGGACCCCATGCTCGACCTAGACATCAGCACACACTTCTTTGCCCATAAAAAACCCCTTACCCAGCGAGGCTTCACAGGCCATGAAATGGTCGATGAAATGGACCTAATCCACATGAACGGGCGCATCTATGACTCCACCCTAGGGCGATTCCTGCAAGCCGACCCCTTTATCCAATCCCCCACCACCCTCGGCAGCCTTAACCGCTACAGCTATACCCTCAACAACCCACTGAATGCCATCGACCCCTCCGGCTTCTTTATCGCCCGGTTCGAAGAAACCAGCTACAAACACTGGAAACCCTTCTACCGTAGCCTGGCGAAAAAGCCAGGCATGTATACCGCCTTCAACATTCTCACCGTCACCCTGGCAAGTAAGCTCGGCGGCCCCTGGGTCGGCGCCGCCGTCGCCAGCCACAATGCCAGCCACTACACCTACGCCGTGAGCGGCGACCGATGGGCCGCCTCCCGTGCCGGTGCCACCACCTTCGCCTACGCCATGGCCACCTACTTTATTGGGCAATATGTGAGTAGCCAATTTGCCAGCACCGCCGGCACCGCCGCCCAAACCGCTTCCAGCTTGAGTGCAACGGGCATAGCCGTTAAAGTAATACTCCATGCCCTCGCCGGAGGCATACACGCCAAAGCCAGTGGCGGAAGTGTTCAAGACGGCGCCCTCGCCGCTGGCGTCAGCGCCTTTGTCAGTGGCAAGGGTTGGGCAGGTCCATCAGGAGAAATGAGTACCCAGGGCCTGATTGTTTCTGCTCTAGTGGGGGGAACGGTCTCAAGGTTATCCGGCGGCAAGTTTGCCAATGGGGCCTTTTATGGGTTTATGACGTATATTTTGAATAATGCGACGGAGAAGGGGGAAGCACATGAGGAGGCGTTAGAAAAAACAGTTGTTGTTGATAATCCTAGCGCTTTAGATAAGTCTGCGAGGAGAGCTGTCTTTAAAATCAATAAAGGGCTTGAATCGCTTAGAGCCGGTTTAAATGCTGAAGGTGATCCGAATCTGGTTGGTTTGTGGAATAAATCGACTTTCAAATTCAAGAATTATTCGCTAGACAATGGATCTGAAATTACGGAAGCCCAGGCTTTTTATGATTCGGGGAATGTCCATTTTTACAAGGATATTGGAATGTATGGTCAATCATTTAAGGACGTTCGGCTTACGGTCTTTCATGAATTCCGGCACCTACAAACAGAGAATTATAATATGAAAAGAAGAGGTGACTTTCTCCTAGGTGGCGATGCGGATTTTGAAAGGGACGCTAGACATTGGGCGTGGCAATTTAACAAAAATCATGTCAAATAATGGATGCTGGGTGCGGAATATGAATTGTTTTTATCGTTTAGTAAGTGTTGTATTTGTTGTGCTGTGTTTATCTTCTATGACTACGAATTCGCAGGATACGACGGAATTTCGCTATTCTAGCCATTTTGATACTGGTTCTTCTTTTTCACTAACTCCATCGGAAAATAGCATCCGATTTTTGGATTTGATCTCTTCGGCTGAATATTGTGATAAGGACGATGAGTATTTTTGTGTAAATAGTACGCAGTTGTCCTTTGCCGTTCCCAAAAATAAATATGAAAAAAGTCAGAGCTGGGTGCTTGGCGGGTTTGAATACAAAAAAGTAGAAAGTAAGGTAGTGAAAATTATGGGCTCGTCCCACTTTGTTGATGTGATTGCTGTTATTGATGAAGGGTTAAAGACAGAGTATCTGTATTCTTTAGATAAAGGGCTTATAGCAATCAAGCTAACCGACCTTATTAGTAAGGCGAGTAAGGAATATTATTTAACTTCTGCTGAGGGCTTCGCCTCTAACAATAAGAATTAAAAAGGGCAAAATAGGGGTCGGCAAAATAGGGGTCAAATCCATTGATAATAACATTTAACCCCTTAATCTAAAATACATGCCCAGTGCAAAATACTGGGCGTTTTATTTTCTACTCTTTAGGCGTCACCACAATACACCCTTCCATCACCCGGACAGTAAAGCTAATTAAGACACCTTTGTTAAAATCACAACATAGGGTGTCTTACATTCGTTTTTTTCTATATGTTGTGTCTACCGAAACTAACCAGACAGCCATGTTAAAAGTCCCCCACCGCACTCGGGCCACTCCAAGTCTACATAATGTAGAGCGCAAAACTATCATCGTAGTTTTTCCCACATTACTGGTCGTAGAATAATGAAGTTTTACGGCCAATTTCCCACACTCACATCGTAGACTTTTTTCTAATTATTATTTTCCCATCGTAGTCTTTACCAAAGTTGATCCAAAAAATTCCCATCGTAGTTTTCTGTTGTAGAGCGCAAAACTATCATCGTAGTTTTTCCCGCATTACTGGTCGTAGAATAATAAAGTTTTACAGCCAATTTGTAGAGCGCAAAATTACCATCGTAGTTTTTCCCACATTACTGGTCGTAGAATAATGAAGTTTTACGGCCAATTTCCCACACTCACATCGTAGACTTTTTTCTAATTATTATTTTCCCATCGTAGTCTTTACCAAAGTTGATCCAAAAAATTCCCATCGTAGTTTTCTGTTGTAGAGCGCAAAACTACCATCGTAGTTTTCCCCACATTACTGGTCGTAGAATAATAAAGTTTTACAGCCAATTTTCCACACTCCCATCGTAAAATGGCACCCTGTTTTTTAGATAATCGTATCTACGATGAATTTGGCTGGATACCAATAAGACCGAGATAAGCCTATTCGATCTTATTGGTTGACTTGCGAGGAGAGTGATGTATTCAGGAGACTTGCTGTGTAATCAATTCATCATGTGAACGCCAATGAGGTTGCACTAATACTGCGTTAACATGGGTAATGGTGACTATTTTTTTTGTCTCTCTAGCGGCTTCGATAAGACTGCCATAGCATAGATTTCTACACAGCCTTAAATTGCCAGAACTTGAGCGCAATATTAACTCAATAGCGGCCATATCAAAGGTATTTATCCCCATCCTAGCGGCTTCGAGTTCGTTAATGATATAGCGCTCCATATCGTCATTATTGAGCGGCTTTAATGTGGCAGAGTAAGTAATCCGACTTTTAATATCCTGATTCACATTCAGCGATAGATAATGCAATAAATCGCGTTGCCCAAACAGAATTAAATTATGTTTTTTGGGGTATTGCTCAAACAACAAACGTAATTTTCTCAATACTAACATATCAATAAGATGAGCCTCGTCAATCAGAATATACAGCGTTTTTCTCTGCTGTATATGGTTGAATGCCGCTTTTATCAACTCTTTCTCTAACGATTTTTCAGGCACATCTATTTTAAAGGATTCCGCTAATTGAGTGAGAATCTGCCAGTAAGTATGCAATGTTCGAGAGCAGCATACCACCGTGATATCACGTTCATTGTCTAGATTGTGAATATGTTCTTTGAGAACCGTTTTTCCCACACCCGGTTCGCCGACAATAACGGAGAAGCCTCCTTGCTGTGCGTGTATTGTTATCACATCGAGCATGTTTTTTTGCTGTGGGAGTAAAACAAGCGTATTTCGGTTAAAAGGTTCTTTGGTCACACCGTGGATGGATGTAATCATACGTCATCTCCTCGGCTCTTTAGATGCCTTTGGGCATTAAAGTGTACATCGAGTAATTGCGCTTGCCCCATGCGTTGTTCATTAAAGTAAACAATAAAAGCGTTGCGTCGAGTTCGGTCAAATCGGACTTGAACCGTCTTTTCACGTAAATCCACAGGGCATTCATACTTTTGATTGTTAATAGAAAAGACATTGGTTTTAGAGACTTTACGGTTTTCTTCAACAAAGAATACTTCCTCCGTATATTCGTCGTCGGTTAAGAATAGAACCCGTTCACGGTCGAGATTAAATCGATCAAGAGGCGCCATTTGAATGCCACTATGGTGTTGAGTATTGTAATCTTGTTCAATCCACTCATGTGTTTTGTCATTGAGATCTTCGAGCGAGTCAAATTCAAGGTGTTGCACTAAAAACCTATCTCTAAACCCTCTAAAAAAACGTTCAATTTTCCCCTTCGCCGCCCCGTCTCGAATCGGGGCGTGAGACAGGTGAATGTTCAGTCTGAGACAGGCTTGAAGTATCTCTTTGGAGGTGTAATTAGACCCATTATCAAAATAAAGACGTTCTGGTTTTCCTCGCTTAAATAAAGCCGAGCGAAAAGCCTCAATCATATTTTCAGTGTTGTCACGATAAAAGAACTGAGCATGGGTGATCACTCTTGATGCGTCATCAATAAACCCAATCAGAAAGGTTTTACGCCATTTGCCATCAGGTTGTTTAATCGAGGGGCCATACATCGTATCCGCCTGCCACAGCTCATTGGCATACTGCATAGCAAAGGCGTGGCGTAGTTTTTGAGTGTGTTCGGTCTGCATCAGGTTATTCTCACGTACCATCCGATAAAACGAGGTCTGTGACAGTTGTGAGCGCAAAACAACATTGTGCTGCAAAAGCTTACGGTATAAGGCTATTTTGGGAATGACGCCGGTTTTGTTCACACTCAGTTGTGGCAGTACTTCATGAATGGCTTCGGCGAGTTCATTCACGCTCACTTTTCGGTAGGTGTGTTTATCGGAACGAGTTTTCTTCTCCAGAGTGGTGATCCCGTGTTTTTTAAATCGGTATAGCCAGCTTTCAATGGTGCGCCAAGTAAATTGATACGCTAGGCCGCTAGGCTTATCCACAAAGGTGCGTTGACTCACGGATTGAATTCTTTGGCGAATCGTGTCGCCGGGTGCGTAATCAATTGCACTGAGTACGGACAGGCGCAGTTCGAAAGAAGGGGGTTTTGGGGATACAGGTTGAGGCATTATTTTCTCCGCTGTTGTTGAGATTAAAACAATGAGATTAAAACGTTGGGATGAAACACCCGCAGAGAATAAGAGCAAAAAAATAACACGATAAGTGACATAACCTGTTGCGCAAAAGAAAGGGGGAGAGTGATGGGATACTCGATCTTAACTTACGGAGCTAAATTGGGAAGATGTTGGGATATTCACAATAAAAAGGAGGTTAAATGAAGTTCAACTGAGCTTGGATTTGAAAATGAGAACACAGATTATGGCCCCATTTTGAGATAAGAGCATAGAGTGTAGGGAGGAGGAGTTGACGTATTCTAGAGCGATATGAGAATAAGGCGGGATAGGGTTTATCGGGAAGAGTTAAGACCGAACGAAAGTCGCTCAACCTCCTTTTTAAGCGTTTGATCCAGCGCCAACCATGACGACTACCTTGCTGTTTTGTTGCGGCTTTATAAGCGGCATTGACAGAGAGCCCTAGGATTAAGAGTGAAAGAAACACAGTGAGTGTAGCGGCCCCATAGCGAAAGAAAGGGAAGCGATGGGCAAGATAGAGTTGAATGGTTTTGCCACAACCAGAACGACCATAGCGGTTTGAACACAATATACGTTTACCAACGGGTTGTTTTTTAACAGAAGAGAGGTGTTTGTATACAAAGCCATGAGAAACTAGGTGTCCATGTTTTTTGCAATGTTGGCAAGGAAGGCTTTCGTCCAAACAGTCGAGAGATAAAGTGAAGGCATCCAGCGATGCGATATCGGGGTAGAACCTATTCATGTTGAGTGGAGTAGAAAGAGAGGGTGGGGATTGTAGAGTGTCTGTGAGAAATTTCAACTGACCGAATTAGCGTTGGGGTTCACCCAATATTTTACGATGGGTATTGGGTTAGAAAATACGGGTTTTTACTATGGGAGTTTGGGAAGTAACACCAATTTTCCACACTCCCATCGTAAAATGGCACCCTGTTTTTTAGATAATCGTGTTTACGATAAATTTGGCTGACGACCAATAACACCCTACCTTTAAAAAGTACGATGCTATTGGCAATCTAAAATGCCAGCCACTACACCTACGCCATGGCCGCCTACTTTATTGGGCAATATGTGAGTAGCCAATTTGCCAGCACCGCCAGTACCGCCGCCCAAACCGCTTCCAGCTTGAGTGCAACGGGCATAGCCGTTAAAGTAATACTCCATGCCCTCGCCGGTGGCATACACGCCAAAGCCAGTGGCGGAAGAAGGCAAAATAGGGGTCAAATCCATTGATAATAACATTTAACCCCACTTAACCTAAAATACACGCCCAGTGCAAAACACTGAGCGTATTGTTTTCTACTCTTTAGGCGTCACCACAATACACCCTTCCATCACCCGAACGGTAACTGTGGCCGCCCAAATTGCCATCATATTTTTTGCCAAATTAACCATCATAAAATTCAGTCATTTTATGATGGTTTTACCTCGCTCCCATCATAATTATTTTTCACTTTTCCAAATTAAAATCTAACGTTTTTCCAAACCACATCATAAAAATTCCCATCATAAGGTTGATATAAAAAAGCCAAAATCGTCTGTTATGATGATTTTGGCTGATTAACTATTCTAGATGGCCTAAGCGTTTATGATACTTGTTGTTTAATCAACTGTAGAGCGCAAAACTATCATCGTAGTTTTTCCCACATTACTGGTCGTAGAATAATGAAGTTTTACGGCCAATTTCCCACACTCACATCGTAGACTTTTTTCCAATTATTATTTTCCCATCGTAGTCTTTACCAAAACCGATCCAAAAAATTCCCATCGTAGCGTGTCACACTCTTTCTCTGATAATAATTAAGATAAATTTGGCTGACGACCAATAACACCCTACCTTTAAAAAGTACGATGCTATTGGCAATCTAAAATGCCAGCCACTACACCTACGCCGTGAGCGGCGACCGATGGGCCGCCTCCCGTGCCGGTGCCACCACCTACGCCTACGCCATGGCCACCTACTTTATTGGGCAATATGTGAGTAGCCAATTTGCCAGCACCGCCGGCACCGCCGCCCAAACCGCTTCCAGCTTGAGTGCAACGGGCATAGCCGTTAAAGTGATACTCCATGCCCTCGCCGGTGGCATACACGCCAAAGCCAGTGGCGGAAGTGTTCAAGACGGCGCCCTGGCCGCAGGCGTCAGCGCTTTTGTCAGTGGCAAGGGCTGGGCAGGCCCAGATGGAGAAATGAGTACCCAGGGCCTGATTGTTTCCGCCCTTGTGGGGGGAACGGTTTCAAGGTTATCCGGCGGCAAGTTTGCCAATGGGGCCTTTTATGGGTTTATGACGTATATTTTGAATAATGCGAGCCCGAAGAAGACACATGAGGGGGGCGGAGTTGATCAGGATGGAATTCCTGGCAAGCTCAAGCTTAGTACTGGAGAAGAAAACCCTAATAGAAATACTGTTGTTACAGATGGTAATGGCGGATTGGTGGTTCAATTAAGTACTAAAGCGAAAAAAGCATATCCTGTAATACAGGACGCAATTACGGCTCACGAAGAGCAACATATTAAAGATTTCATGGAATATGGTACTAACTTGGAAATACTTGAAGGGCAGCCAGCAGGAAGACCTATTAATTTCAGCCCAGCAATTAATAAGGGGGTTCTTGAACGGAGGGCGTATAGAGCAGAGATTAACTACTTGGAAGATCAGATGTTAAACAATAATTTAAGTCCAAGAGTTTTGTATGACGTTAATGTCCGTTTAAATGTTCTTGATAATCAACACGACAAGTATAGTAATTAAATATGTATTATCGTAATTTGAATTGCCTATTATGTAAGGTGGTACTTTGGATGACAATGATGCTTTGTTCATCTAGTTGTTACAGTTCAGGTGGTGTCAGCTCTAGTGATTCTCCGTATGTTGTTAATGCTAAAGTAACTGTAAGCGATGACATTATTGAGTTAAACCTGAAACTGAAAAATAATTTGAGAGATAAACTTGTTTTTTATCCTGGGGTTCTTTCAAGAGATAACATTGTTCTATATATATCTAGACCGAAAGCATATGGAGGGATTATTGAGGAACTCGGTATAATCGATGACCCGGACTTGGAGTTGCTTGAGGTTAAGGGAGAGAAGGTTTTTAGAGAAGATATAGACTTGACGGAAATTTTTCCTAGTCTTCGAGAAGAACTGACAAAAAGAGAGCTAATCTTATTTTGGGCTGTAAAAGTCGAAACTAAAAATGGCAAATACTCTGAAAGGTTTGGTGGCCATATTGTTTTAAAAGCAAAATAGGGGTCAAATCCATTGATAATAACATTTAACCCCACTTAACCTAAAATACACGCCCAGTGCAAAACACTGAGCGTATTGTTTTCTACTCTTTAGGCGTCACCACAATACACCCTTCCATCACCCGAACGGTAACGGGTGTATTAATCGCAAAGCCCGCCTCAATTAACCAGTGACCTTTCAGCTTAATTGTAGAGCGCAAAACTACCATCGTAGTTTTTCCCACATTACTGGTCGTAGAATAATAAAGTTTTACGGCCAATTTCCCACACTCACATCGTAGGCTTTTTTCCAATTATTATTTTCCCATCGTAGCCTTTACCAATCCAAAAAACTCCCATCGTAAAATGGCACCCTGTTTTTTAGATAATCGTGTTTACGATAAATTTGGCTGACGACCAATAACACCCTACCTTTAAAAAGTACGATGCTATTGGCAATCTAAAATGCCAGCCACTACACCTACGCCATGGCCGCCTACTTTATTGGGCAATATGTGAGTAGCCAATTTGCCAGCACCGCCAGTACCGCCGCCCAAACCGCTTCCAGCTTGAGTGCAACGGGCATAGCCGTTAAAGTAATACTCCATGCCCTCGCCGCTGGTGTCAGCGCCTTTGTCAGTGGCAAGGGCTGGGCAGACCCAGATGGAGAAATGAGTGTCCAGGGCCTGATTGTTTCTGCTCTAGTGGGGGGAACGGTCTCAAGATTATCCGGCGGCAAGTTTGCCAATGGGGCCTTTTATGGGTTTATGACGTATATTTTGAATCAGGCGACGGAGAAGGATGCACAAGAGGCGGCTAAGTCTGGTCAGAGAAGAGCTTCATCTTTTGATGAAGCAGTTGATAATGGGATAACAGCAGGAAGACGCATAAGAAATTCGGGTGAGGGAGATCTTGTAGATGGTAGAAATATTGGCGCCCCAATAATCTTGAACGAGCCTTGGTTCTCAGAAGACTATTATAGCTACCCATCGTCTTTAGAGTATGACGGCGCTGGTGCAGGATTTAGTGTTTCTACTGGAATTGGTAATACACTTGGCTTGGGAGGTGCAGTCGATTTATCAGGTTCCGCAGCTTTTATAATTAATGTTGCAGAAGGTAATAGTTTTAACCCAAGTGGTTACGCTTGGGGGGTAGGTCCCAATAATAAATATTACACAGGACCTATTTATGTTACCTATGAATCTTCTGGTGATACTTTTTTGTATAATGTTAACAAGTATGGGATATCTTCATGTACCGTATATTCTGGATCAGCGTCATCGTGTTAATAGCTAGTTGTGGCGGGAAAAGTGGAAAGGTAAATACCCAAGCGCTAGCATCTGTGGGAGGGTATCTGGCTCAAGTTGACTCTCTAGATAAGTCAGTTTCTCTGTATGGTTATTTAACAAAAAAAAATGGTGTTCTGTTTTTATATCACGACCAAAGGGTATCTAGTTTTTCTAGTATAGAAGCAGAAAAATTGAGAATAAGAATTTATATTCCAGATAATAAGTTTGACCCAAAGTGTCTAGATGGGTATGTGAGCTTGTATGGTATCTCTCACAAATATCTAGGGGAGATAGCTATAGATGATATACTCAGAGTGGTTTCTTTAGCTGATGATAATTTATGTTACTCAGAGCCAGAACCACTAAACTATTTCGATTTTTTGAAAAATAGAAATTAATCGAGGCACCCACAGCAAGTCCTAGCTTAAAAACTAGGGCTTCTTAGTTTTTACGGTTCGCTAGTCAATACCAAACACCCCTCCATCACCCTGACCTTCACAGGCGAATCAATCTCAAATCCGGCTTTGATTAACCAATGGCCTTTAAGGTGAATCTCGCCGATGGGTGTGCGTTGGTGGCAGTTCCGGCTAAGTTGGTAGGAGTGGTAAGCCTCCCTGACTTTTAGCTGCCGTTGTGAGCTGCCGTTGCCAGCCACAATGCCAGCCACTACGCCTACGCCGTAAGCGGCGACCGATGGGCCGCCTCCCGTGCCGGCGCCACCACCTTCGCCTACGCGATGGCCACCTACTTTATTGGGCAATATGTGAGTAGCCAATTTGCCAGTACCGCCGCCCAAACCGCTTCCAGCTTGAGTGCAACGGGCATAGCCGTTAAAGTAATACTCCATGCCCTCGCCGGTGGCATACACGCCAAAGCCAGTGGCGGAAGTGTTCAAGACGGCGCCCTGGCCGCTGGTGTCAGCGCTTTTGTCAGTGGCAAGGGCTTTAGCCATTGCAAGGTATCCAGCTTATGGATTTACGACGAAATACACATCATGTTTATAGGTTAATGTATCACTTTGTGTGGATTCCTAAATATAGACATAAAGTCTTCGTCGAGCCCTATAGAAGTGCATTGAGGTCGATAATTGGAAAAATAGGGTATGACTATGATATAGAAATTGTTGAACTGGAAGTGTCACGAGACCATGTTCATATGGTGGTGAGATTTGAGCCTAAGGTGTGTCCGTCAGACATAATGCAGGTAATTAAGAGTATTTCAGCGAGAGAATTTTTTAGATTGTATCCAGAGATTAAAAGGGAATACTTTTGGGGGGGCAAGTTGTGGACCCAGAGTTATTTTGTGGAGACGATAGGTAACGCTAGTGAAGATGTCATCCGTAAACATGTACAAGATCAGCTTAAGGATATGAGCGCCGGAGAAGAGAACAGCCGACAGCTGGGGTTGTTTTGAAACTCGGTCGCTTGCGGCCGAGAATTTTATCTACTCTTTAGGCGTCACCACAATACACCCTTCCATCACCCGAACGGTAACGGGTGTATTAATCGCAAAGCCCGCCTCAATTAACCAGTGACCTTTCAGCTTAATTGTAGAGCGCAAAACTACCATCGTAGTCTTTACCAAAACCGATCCAAACCATTCCCATCGTAAAATGGCACCCTGTTTTTTAGATAATCGTGTTTACGATAAATTGGGCTGACGACCAATAACACTCTACCTTTAAAAAGTACGATGCTATTGGCAATCTAAAATGCCAGCCACTACACCTACGCCGTGAGCGGCGACCGATGGGCCGCCTCCCGTGCCGGTGCCACCACCTTCGCCTACGCCACGGCCACCTACTTTATAGGGCAATATGTGAGTAGCCAATTTGCCAGCACCGTCGGCACCTCAGTGTAGAGCGCAAAATTACCATCGTAGTTTTTCCCACATTACTGGTCGTAGAATAATGAAGTTTTACGGCCAATTTCCCACACTCTTATCGTAGACTTTTTCCCAATTATTATTTTCCCATCGTAGTCTTTACCAAAACCGATCCAAAAAATTCCCATCGTAGCGTGTCACACTCTTTCTCTGATAATACTTAAGATAAATTTGGCTGGTGACCAATAACACCCTACCTATAAAAAGTACGATGCTATTGGGTTAGTAAACAGGGGTTTTTACTATGGGAGTGTAGGAAGTAACAGTAAATCCCTGTTTTTATTAATATGATAATTGAAGTATTTCAAACAGTTTGTAGGTAAATATTAGCCTATTAACGAAAAACAGTTGTTTTATTATTGGTGGACATTAAATAAACCGGCAGAAGATATTTAAGGCGCCAAATTGGTACGGTTTATTGTGATCTAATGATTCTTTCCTTTCTTTTTTGATTGTTTTTTATACTGCTCTGTCTTGACCCTATAGAATTAACTTTTACATCCCTAAGCGCAATCAAAAGCGCCTTGCGCTTGAACTGCGGGGCCTTACTCCCTATAAATAGGGGTCAAATCCATTGATAATAACATTTAACCCCACTTAACTGTAGAGCGCAAAACTATCATCGTAGTTTTTCCCACATTACTGGTCGTAGAATAATGAAGTTTTACGGCCAATTTCCCAAAAGCTAATTAAGACACCCTTGTTAAAATCACAACATAGGGTGTCTTACATTCGTTTTTTTCTATATGTTGTGTCTACCGAAACTAACGAGACAACCATGTTAAGAGCCTATGTGTAGAGCGCAAAACTACCATCGTAGTTTTTCCCACATTACTGGTCGTAGAATAATGAAGTTTTACGGCCAATTTCCCACACTCTTATCGTAGACTTTTTCCCAATTATTATTTTCCCATCGTAGTCTTTACCAAAACCGATCCAAAAAATTCCCATCGTAGCGTGTCACACTCTTTCTCTGATAATAATTAAGATAAATTTGGCTGGCGACCGATGGGCCGCCTCCCGTGCCGGTGCCACCACCTTCGCCTACGCCATGGCCACCTACTTTATTGGGCAATATGTGAGTAGCCAATTTGCCAGCACCGCCAGCACCTCAGCCCAAACCGCTTCCAGCTTGAGTGCAACGGGCATAGCCGTTAAAGTAATACTCCATGCCCTCGCCGGTGGCATACACGCCAAAGCCAGTGGCGGAAGTGTTCAAGACGGCGCTCTGGCCGCTGGTGTCAGCGCTTTTGTCAGTGGCAAGGGTTGGGCAGGTCCATCAGGAGAAATGAGTACCCAGGGCCTGATTGTTTCCGCCCTTGTGGGGGGAACGGTTTCAAGATTATCCGGCGGCAAGTTTGCCAATGGGGCGTTTTATGGATTTATGACGTATATTTTGAATCAGGCGATGGAGAAGGATGAACAAAAGCAGCGCATTGAGAAATTAATGGGAGGTTCCGCTGCTGACAGGCAAAAAGCAATTGAACTATCAGTAGCTTATTTCGGTATTGATACGAGTGCTGCAAAAAGTGTGAAGTATTCAGGCAAAGACGGATACGGTTTTGCGAATGAAGTTGGTGAGGTATGGATTGGCAAGGATACATTTGCTAATCAATTGCTTTCTGAATTGGGCTCCACAATATGGCATGAAGTTTCTCATCAGGTTGAAATGGGGTTGAGAGGGGATACTAGCTTTACTAATCATGTTGCCATTTATGAAATGGAGGCTCGGCTAGAGGCTCATTTTGGTGGGTATAGCGCGACGATGAGGGCGGATTCATTAAGCAATTTAAGGACCAATTTAGAATATGCTGAAGCATATGAACCGAAACTTATTAATAGCTATCTCAACGGAAGCTTTGGAAGTGGTAGAGGTTATTTCGCTGGATTGAGAGGTGTGGTTGAATGAAGAAATATCTAAGTGGTGAGACCTTAGTGATGACTTTCAATAATTTTATGTGTTTTCTAGTAGGGTTGGTTTTTACGGTCATGTCCGCAAATAGCCTCTCATGTGATGCAAGTCTAAAGCCTGTTTTAGACTTGCATCAAAGCGAAAAAGGGCTTGTCATTGTTATGAAAAATGAAGGTTTGTCCGATTTCGATATGGCAAATAATTTTGAGTTGGGAGGGAGTGCGAGTACTAGTCCACTTCGAGTTGTTGTCAAAAATAAACTTGGTAAGGAATTTGAAGTTAAAGGTGTAATTGGATCTCGAGTTCCTCGAAATATAATTAGTCTTAATCGTGGGCACATGTATGGTAAAGAATTTAGTATTGATGACTTGAAATTCTACTTTAATATCGATTCGGGAGATTATGATGTTAGGGTAATTTACAATGACAGATTAGCAAAAGATAAGTCATGTAGGTTGGTGGTTAATGTTGAATCACCCTGGGTAAACATTAAAGTGCCCTAGCCTTCTGGACAAAAGGGTGGCTTTACTCAGGAAGAGATAGACGAATTTTCCCTTACGCAGTTTGAAAAAGCTGTTGCCCCTTCGAGAAAATCTAGTCGTGAACATGGTGGAATTATTTATTCTAAGGACGGAGAGCTTCATTCGACGTATAACATTGCCAAAAAATGTGGTGGTTCAGCTTGCTTCGTAGATTTGTCTAAAGATTTTTCTCGGTTACAAAAAATGGATGGAGTAACCATTCTTGCTGATTGGCATACACATGCAGATGCTTCATATTCAATTAGTAAATACGATGTGATAGGCGTAAATAGCGCAGCCGCTTTGAACAGGGTTGGTCATAATTATTCCGGTGGTTACTACAGTACTCCTAAAGGAAAAGTCTATGCTTGGCCACATGGTACTTCAGGAGCTAGAGAAGCAAATAGAGTAAAAAGGTTAGTTGGGGAGGTGCCGTACCGATGAAAAAACTAATAAGTATTGCTTTGTCTTATGCATTTGTTTGTAGTTGTTCTTTTGCTACGACCTCTGCCTCTGGGTTTTTGAGCCCTTCTATTACAGTTCCTGTTGAACTGGTTGTGGATGCTGGTGTTAATGCTCAATCCTTCTCTAACACAAGATCTGCGCGGGAATCTTATATTATCGGGTATCGCAGAGGCGTATTAGAAAGCTTGATATATGGGGAGCCTTTAAAGACGGATTCTGAGTCTATCTACCAGTGTTCTGTTAAGAGTAGCGAAGATATAGAAATCTCAAGCCTGTGTGGTTACTTAAAAGGGATAGCCAACTACTTTAATCAAACCGTAGATGTTCAGCTAAGTGATTTTGGGTATAAAGAAGTTCAAGTTGAAGGTGTTCTGCACCAAGAGCATCGCTATTATGCTCTTCATACTAAAAGTGGTGATAAGTGGCAGTTGGAAAATCCACAGGGGTTAGAAATAAAGCAAGGGGAATCATATGTTTTTAAAGGGATGCTTAGCCCTAAAGGTAGTTATAGTAATCTTTTACTTGAGAAACAGTTTATTGTCCGTGAAGTGAACTAGAAGTAGAGCCCGGTTTTTACCGGGCTTCTTCGTTATTGGCTATTATATTTTTGCTCAATCGCCTGCCAGACAATCATGGCCCCAATAAATAGGCAAAATAGGGGTCAAATCCATTGATAATAACATTTAACTCCGCTTAACCTAAAATACACGCCCAGTGCAAAACACTGGGCGTTTTATTTTCTACTCTTTAGGCGTCACCACAATACACCCTTCGTAAGCGTTAATCCAACTGCACACTGTTAATCTAATCTGATTCCTATAGAGTGAATCTTCTAATTTTTTGGGAGAGCTTACTCATGTGTAGAGCGCAAAACTATCATCGTAGTTTTTCCCACATTACTGGTCGTAGAATAATGAAGTTTTACGGCCAATTTCCCACACTCACATCGTAGACTTTTTTCTAATTATTATTTTCCCATCGTAGTCTTTACCAAAGTTGATCCAAAATAAAGCTAATTAAGACACCCTTGTTAAAATCACAACATAGGGTGTCTTACATTCGTTTTTTTCTATATGTTGTGTCTACCGAAACTAACGAGACAGCCATGTTAAGAGCCTATGTGTAGAGCGCAAAACTACCATCGTAGTTTTTCCCACATTACTGGTCGTAGAATAATGAAGTTTTACGGCCAATTTCCCACACTCTTATCGTAGACTTTTTCCCAATTATTATTTTCCCATCGTAGTCTTTACCAAAACCGATCCAAAAAATTCCCATCGTAGCGTGTCACACTCTTTCTCTGATAATAATTAAGATAAATTTGGCTGGCGACCGATGGGCCGCCTCCCGTGCCGGTGCCACCACCTTCGCCTACGCGATGGCCACCTACTTTATTGGGCAATATGTGAGTAGCCAATTTGCCAGCACCGTCGGCACCTCAGCCCAAACCGCTTCCAGCTTGAGTGCAACGGGCATAGCCGTTAAAGTAATACTCCATGCCCTCGCCGGTGGCATACACGCCAAAGCCAGTGGCGGAAGTTTTAAAGACGGCGCCCTGGCCGCTGGTGTCAGCGCTTTTGTCAGTGGCAAGGGCTGGGCAGGCCCAGATGGAGAAATGAGTGTCCAGGGCCTGATTGTTTCTGCTCTTGTGGGGGGAACGGTTTCAAGATTATCCGGCGGCAAGTTTGCCAATGGGGCCTTTTATGGGTTTATGACGTATATTTTGAATCAGGCGACGGAGAAGGAGGGTGAGAGTGCGACAGGTGACTTTGTCAATTCCTTAGGCGATGATCAGAAGGCGCTATATAAAACTCTTGTAAATTCCCAGGGAACAAGTCGTTCTGAAGTCAAAAACGCATTGAAAACATATGATGACCTTGTAACGTCACTATCTGCGGATCAGGTGCATTTATTCGCACAAGCTATTGGTATCCCCACTGATAATTTACTTTCACCAAGTTTTGGTGACCCTTCAAAGGCTGTAAGTGTTGAATATCTGAATAGCAGTATTCGGATGCCTTTAGTTCGCCTTCAGTATAAAAATGCGTGGAAGGCTGGAGGTGTAGCGGCGGGAATTGTTTATAATCCGGGCGCTGGAACCACTGCGTTGGTCAAATATGTTGCAACACTAAAACGTGCAGAGTGGATTGGTACTGCTTTTGAAGGGTATGGCCACTTAGATAATTTGAGAAAAAGCTTAGATGCGATGGAATAGTATGATGATTAAACTCTTAAGTTTGCTGACTTTTCTTTACTCAGTTTTAGCTTGTGCCAATACTGAGGTGGTTGCCAAAAATAGCTGCAATTTGGATGTTGATTATTCAAATATGAAAAGTATTTATATTGATAAATACAAGATCGATTTGGCAATTAGTGATTTGAAAGTTGGGCTGGTAAATAGTATGAATGGCTCTATGAACATAGTTCTGTTATCCAGTGATAAACAGTCCGTTATTATTAGTGTAAAACAAAAGGATAAGGATTTATTGGTCGAAGCTAGAGATTACGCGATTAATTCCCCAGTAGGGAATTTGGCGGAATTTGCAGAACTATATGGTAGCTCCCCATTCGGTATGGGGGTCAATACCATATATGAAAGTAGTTCCTATAGCTCTTTCCTAGTTGTTGAGACTGGCGAGAATGGTACTAGGTCAACGAATATTATTGGGAGCAATCTTCCTGATAGCCACCTACTTAAAATATCCGTATCTCCCTCCCTGAGTTGTAATCAGATCAGTATAACTGAACCCAAATTAACTAAAAGTTTGGATAAAGATAGTGCGGTTTTTAAACTAAAGAGCTTAGTTTTTGGTTTTCTTCAATCTGGCAATTTGAAAGGTCAAGCTAGCTTAATTGGGATGGCTTTGTAATAAACATGAGGGTGGCTTTACTCAGGAAGAGATAGACGAATTTTCCCTTACGCAGTTTGAAAAAGCTGTTGCCCCTTCGAGAAAATCTAGTCGTGAAAGAACTAATCAAGACAACCACAATCAAGAAAACGTGAAATGATCTATTAACAAAGCCCTAGTTAACTTAATCTAGGTGTAGAGCGCAAAACTATCATCGTAGTTTTTCCCACATTACTGGTCGTAGAATAATGAAGTTTTACGGCCAATTTCCCATACTCACATCGTAGACTTTTTTCCAATTATTATTTTCCCATCGTAGTCTTTACCAAAACCGATCCAAAAAATTCCCATCGTAGCATGTCACACTCTTTCTCTGATAATACTTAAGATAAATTTGGCTGGTGACCAATAACACCCTACCTATAAAAAGTACGATGCTATTGGGTTAGTAAACAGGGGTTTTTACTATGGGAGTGTAGGAAGTAACAGTAAATCCCTGTTTTTATTAATATGATAATTGAAGTATTTCAAACAGTTTGTAGGTAAATATTAGCCTATTAACGAAAAACAGTTGTTTTATTATTGGTGGACATTAAATAAACCGGCAGAAGATATTTAAGGCGCCAAATTGGTACGGTTTATTGTGATCTAATGATTCTTTCCTTTCTTTTTTGATTGTTTTTTATACTGCTCTGTCTTGACCCTATAGAATTAACTTTTACATCCCTAAGCGCAATCAAAAGCGCCTTGCGCTTGAACTGCGGGGCCTTACTCCCTATAATCTCTGCCGCCTGAATTATGGTGAGATGACTGACCAAGGCGTTGTGAATTTGAGAGTAGCAACTGGCGGGCAACGTGGGGGAACTTAGAGGCTAAAAAGCCTTAACTTCTTCGATTTTGTTGATATATTAGTTAATTTAGAAGAGAAAATTCGCGGTTTTCACCATTTAACTTGTTCTTGCGGCCTTCTACTTTCAGTTCTAAATACTGTTTGTAGTGTCTTTGGCTTTTAAAGCCGGAGATATTCGTACGCTTTGTGTACAAATGCTAGATGTCCGAGCCTATAGAAAATGGTTAAAGCACCTGTTCGAATTACTCTGCTAAGGCAGCTTGGGTTTAGTGTTCCAATATTTGTAATAATCTATTGGTTAAGCCCAGTAAAAGGCTACTCGTTTTTATTGGGAGCTTTGCTATATATCCTGCCCAATCTCTACTTCACACTCTATGTGTTCCGCTATACCAAAGTTGAATACGTTCACTGGATAGCCAAGTCATTTAGTACAGGAGAATACGGAAAACTTGCATTGGCAGCAGTTGGGTTTGCAGTGGTATTGAAATTTGTTCAACCACTTAATGCCCCTATGCTGTTTGCGGGTTTTTGTAGCTTGATCGTATTGCAGGGGTTTATTGCGACTCGCGTAATTAAGCACATTAATCGATCAACTGAAGAAGCAAAGACAAAATAAAACCTTAATCAAACGACAGGTGTGATAAATAGATTATGTCAAGCAGCGGCGAACAAGCGTTGACCACAACTAGTTATATTCAACACCACCTTCAAAACATGGTGTTTGGCAAGCTGTCGGCTGAAGTGGCCGGGGACGGTACGGTAATTCGTGAAGGCGGTTGGCAACTGGCCCACTCCTACGAAGAAGCGAAAGAAATGGGTTTTATGGCCTTTCATGTGGATACTCTGGGTTGGAGTATCGTATTAGGTCTGCTATTTAGTTTTGTTTTTTACCGTATGGCTAAGACTGCCAAAGCGGGTGTACCTACGGGTATGCAAAGCTTTATCGAGCTTGTTGTCGAGTTTGTTGATAATACGGTTAGCGATATTTTTCATCATAAAAATAAGCTTATCGCGCCAATGGCGCTAACAATCTTTTCCTGGGTTTTCTTAATGAACCTAATGGATTTGATTCCTGTGGACTGGTTGCCTTTAACCGCAGCAAGTATCACGGGTGACAGCCACCTTTTCTTTAAAGTTGTGCCCACTACAGATCCAAACGCGACTCTGGGCATGGCGTTTACGGTGTTCTTCTTAATGATCTTTTTCAATATCAAAGAAAAAGGTTTATGGGGGTTCATAAAAGAACTCACCTGCCACCCATTTTTTGCGCCTAAAAAATTGTGGTACCTAAATATTATTTTAATTCCAATTAATACCGTGCTTGAAGTAGTGGCTTTGATTGCTAAGCCTATCTCTTTGGGGCTTCGGTTGTTCGGCAATATGTACGCCGGTGAAATGATCTTTATCCTAATTGCTCTTTTATTTAGCGCTGGCTTAGTACTTGGTGTTGTGGGTGGTGTGCTTCAGTGGGCATGGGCAGTTTTCCATATTCTTGTTATTACGCTTCAAGCGTTTATTTTTATGGTTTTGACCACGGTTTACATGGCCATGGCTCATGATGTACACGAAGAAGACCACTAATAAGAATTTAGAATAAAGTTTTTAACATTCAATTTTTAACTTATACAACAGTTACAGGAGATTATATCCATGGCACAAGCACTCGTATTTGTTGCAGCGGCTCTTTTGATCGGTTTAGGTGCATTAGGTACTGCAATCGGTTTTGGTACCCTAGGCGGTAAGTTGCTCGAAGGTTCGGCTCGTCAACCAGAACAAGGTCCAGCGCTACAAGGTAAAATGTTCCTTATGGCAGGTCTTTTGGATGCGGTTCCAATGATCGGTGTTGGTATTGGCATGTACTTGATTTTTGCTGTTGCTCCTGGAATGGCAGCGTAAGTACTTATAACCACGCAAATTCATTAATTTAAAGAGGTGTTGGTGTGAGTATAACTCTAACGCTAATAGGTCAATCTTTAACGTTTCTCGCCTTCGTGTTTTTCTGCATGAAGTTTGTATGGCCTGTATTATTAAGCGTAATGCAAGATCGAGAAAAACGTATTGCTGACGGTTTAATGGCAGCAGAACGTGCAGATAAAGACCTAGAGCTAGCGCAACAACGTGCAACTCAACGATTAAAAGAAGCAAAAGAACAAGCGGCTTCTATTATTGACCAAGCCAACAAACGTGCTAGTCAAATTGTTGATGAAGCGAAAGAACAAGCGGTTGCCGAAGGCGCTCGAATTAAAGCAGCAGCTTCTGCTGAAGTTGAGCGTGAAGTGAGCCAGGCTCGTGAAGAGCTACGTGGTAAAGTCGCTTCACTTGCGCTTGTTGGAGCAGAAAAAGTGCTGGGTGCGTCTATTGATGCATCAGTACACAACGCTATGCTAAACAAGCTTGCGGCAGATCTTTAGTCGGTGCATGTGGACTATTCTGAGGAATTATAAATGGCAGAACTAACGACACTTGCCCGACCTTATGCAAAAGCTGCATTTGAGCAAGCTCGCATCGCTACAGATTTAGCTGGGTGGTCCGAAGCGCTTGTACTTGTCGCAGCCGTTTCACAAGAAGAAAATATTCAAAAAGTTCAAACGGCGCCTAGCCTAACGGCAGAGCAAAAAAGCGCAATGTTTCTCGAAGTTTGTGGTGATAAGCTTAATGAAAAACAGCAGAACTTTATCAAAATACTTTCTGAAAATAAGCGTCTTAGCTTATTGCCTCAGGTGTTTGAATTGTTTGAATTATTTAAAGCAAATCAAGAAAAATCTGTGGATGTAGACGTGCAAACTGCCTTCGAAATATCGGCAGAATTGCAAGACAAGCTGGCACAAACGCTTAGAAAAAAACTGGATCGAGAAGTCACACTTCAAACATCCGTCGATAAAAATTTATTGGGCGGCGCGTTAATTCGTGCCGGTGACACCGTGATTGATGGTTCAGTTCGTGGCCGCTTGGCTAAACTGGCCGAAGCCATGAACGCCTAATCATAAAGGAATTACAGTATGCAACAGCTGAATCCTTCTGAAATCAGTGAAATTATTAAAAGTCGGATAGACAACCTATCCCTATCAACAAAAGCCCAGAACGAAGGTACTGTGGTTTCTGTAACAGACGGCATTATCCGTATCCATGGTCTTGCCGAAGTAATGTACGGTGAGATGATCGAATTTGAAGGCGGTATTTACGGTATTGCGCTTAACCTTGAGCGTGATTCTGTTGGTGCGGTTATTCTTGGTGACTATCAAACCATTGCCGAGGGGCAAACCTGTAAATGTACGGGCCGTATTCTTGAAGTGCCTGTTGGTCCAGAACTGCTTGGGCGCGTTGTTGATACGTTGGGTTCGCCTATTGACGGTAAAGGCCCTGTTAACGCGCAAAAAACGGATGCGATTGAAAAAATTGCACCGGGTGTTATTGCTCGTCAATCTGTTGACCAGCCAGTACAAATTGGTCTTAAAGCGGTTGATACCATGGTTCCTATTGGTCGCGGCCAACGTGAGTTGATTATTGGCGACCGTCAAACGGGTAAAACCGCTGTGGCGGTTGATGCGATTATCAACCAGAAAGGCACAGGTATTAAGTGTGTTTACGTTGCTATCGGTCAAAAAGCTTCTTCGGTTGCTGCCGTTGTACGTAAGCTAGAAGAGCATGGCGCAATGGAACATACCATTATTGTTGCTGCGACGGCTTCTGACCCGGCTTCCATGCAGTTCTTGGCACCATTTGCCGGCTGTACCATGGGTGAATACTTCCGTGATCGCGGTGAAGATGCGCTGATTATTTATGATGATTTGACCAAACAGGCTTGGGCTTACCGTCAAATCTCTCTACTTCTTCGCCGTCCACCAGGGCGTGAAGCCTACCCAGGTGATGTTTTCTACTTGCACTCACGTCTTTTGGAGCGTGCGTCTCGTGTAAACGCTAGCCATATAGAAAAAATCACTAATGGTGAAGTGAAAGGCAAAACAGGTTCATTGACGGCATTGCCAATCATTGAAACACAAGCTGGTGACGTATCTGCATTTGTACCCACTAACGTAATTTCGATTACAGATGGTCAAATCTTCCTAGAAACTGACTTGTTCAACGCGGGTATTCGTCCAGCGATGAACGCCGGTATTTCGGTTTCTCGTGTGGGGGGTGCTGCTCAGACTAAGATCGTTAAGAAATTGTCTGGTGGTATTCGTACCGCATTGGCGCAATACCGTGAACTGGCAGCTTTCTCTCAGTTCGCTTCCGACCTAGATGAGGCTACTAAAGCGCAGCTAGAACACGGCCAGCGTGTAACGGAATTGATGAAGCAAAAGCAATACAGTCCTCTTAGCGTGGCTGAGATGGCGGTAGTTGTTTATGCAGCGAACGAAGGTTATTTAAACGATGTTGAGGTTGTCAAAATTGGTGATTTCGAAGCTTCCCTTCTTTCTTACATGAGCGCCTCTCACGGTGATTTAATGAAAGAAATGAATACAGGTACTTATAGCGATGAAATCGCTTCGGGTATGAAAGCAGCGTTAGATAACTTTAAAGCCACTCAAACCTGGTAATTGATTCATGGCGAGCGGAAAAGAGATACGCACCAAAATTGGTAGTATTAAAAATACGCAGAAAATCACTAGCGCCATGGAAATGGTGGCGGCGAGTAAAATGCGTAAAGCACAAGAGCGCATGGCTCTAGGTAAGCCCTACGCTAAACGTATTCGTTCTGTTGTTGGGCATATTGCCAACGGTAATCCAGAGTACAAACACTTGTATTTAAAAGAGCGTGAAGTCAAGCGTGTGGGCTACATCGTGGTTTCCACTGACCGTGGTTTGTGTGGTGGGTTAAACATTAACCTGTTTAAGGCCATTATCCAGCACAGTAAAGAATGGGCAGACAAAGATGTCGAAGTGGACTTTTGTCTCGTCGGTGCCAAAGGTGCCTCTTTCTTTAGTAGTGTTGGTGGCAATATTGTTGCCAGTGTGCGTGATATAGGCGAACAACCCTCTGTTGCAAACTTAATTGGTAGCGTGAAGATTATGTTGGACGCCTTTGCTGAAGGCAAAATTGATAAATTGTACCTAGCGGGTAATGAGTTTGTGAATACCATGACTCAGCTTCCGACGGTTAATCAGTTGTTGCCATTGCAGGCGGATGAAGACAAAAAGCTTAAGCATTCATGGGATTATATCTACGAGCCAGAAGCCAGCGAGCTTTTGGACGGCCTATTGATTCGTTATATAGAATCTCAGGTTTACCAAGCGGTAGTGGAAAACGGTGCTTGTGAGCAAGCATCCCGAATGATTGCTATGAAGAGCGCAACCGACAATGCGGGTGACTTAATTGACGACCTGCAATTGGTCTACAACAAAGCCCGACAAGCAGCCATTACGCAAGAGCTATCGGAAATTGTGAGTGGGGCGGCGGCTGTGTAAATTGGTGATACAAATAACAGTTGTAACGGTTTAATGTTTTTAAACAGGTTTTAGTTTTTTTAATTTAATAGATTCTATTTTCGAATAGATTGAGTATACGAGGAAGCGAACAATGAGTAGCGGACGTATCGTACAAATCATCGGCGCGGTCATCGACGTGGAATTTCCACGGGATTCAGTGCCTAAAGTTTACGACGCATTAACAGTTGCCGAAAAGGGCTTAACTTTGGAAGTTCAACAACAATTAGGTGACGGTGTTGTTCGTACGATTGCTATGGGTGCTTCCGAAGGTGTTAGCCGTGGCATGGCAGTTGAAAGTACCAATGCACCTATTTCTGTTCCTGTGGGCGAAGAAACCCTAGGTCGAATCATGGATGTATTGGGTAATCCAATTGATGAATGTGGTGAGATTGGTGAACAAGAGCGTATGCCTATTCACCGTAAAGCCCCTGCTTACGACGAACTTTCAGCAGCAGCAGAGCTTTTGGAAACTGGCGTCAAAGTAATTGACTTGGTTTGCCCATTTGCTAAGGGTGGTAAGGTGGGTCTATTCGGTGGTGCGGGTGTAGGTAAAACCGTAAACATGATGGAATTGATCAACAACATTGCAACTGAACACAGTGGTCTATCGGTATTTGCGGGTGTGGGTGAACGTACTCGTGAGGGTAATGACTTCTACCACGAGATGCAGGAAGCGGGTGTTGTTAATGTTAAAGAATTTAACAAGTCAAAAGTGGCCATGGTATATGGTCAGATGAATGAGCCACCCGGAAACAGACTCCGTGTTGCTTTGACAGGTTTGACCATGGCGGAAAAATTCCGTGATCAAGGTAAAGACGTACTTTTATTCGTCGATAACATCTATCGGTACACGCTAGCGGGTACGGAAGTATCGGCACTGCTAGGCCGTATGCCTTCTGCGGTGGGTTACCAGCCTACTCTTGCGGAAGAAATGGGTGTACTTCAAGAGCGTATTACGTCAACTAAGGCAGGTTCCATCACGTCTATCCAGGCGGTATATGTGCCTGCGGATGACCTGACTGACCCATCGCCAGCCACCACCTTTGCTCACTTGGATTCAACCGTTGTACTGAGCCGTGATATTGCTGCTAAGGGTATCTACCCTGCGATCGATCCGTTGGATTCGGGTTCTCGTCAACTTGATCCGCTGGTCATCGGCCAAGAGCACTATGAAGTGGCCCGTGGTGTTCAGTCTGTTCTTCAGCGCTATAAAGAACTGAAAGATATTATCGCCATTCTGGGTATGGACGAGCTTTCTGAAGAAGACAAGCAGGCAGTTAACCGTGCCCGTAAGATTGAGCGTTTCCTATCTCAACCTTTCCATGTTGCTGAAGTATTTACAGGTTCTCCAGGTAAGTACGTATCGTTGAAAGATACCATTGCAGGTTTTAAAGGCTTATTGGCCGGTGAGTACGATCACCTCCCAGAGCAGGCGTTCTACATGGTTGGTTCTATCGATGAAGCCGTAGAGCAAGCGGCTAAAATCGCTGAAAAAGCGGCGTAATTCAGGTAAAAACCTCAGTAATTCGCGGTAATTGAGCCGAAATGCAATAACCCTGCTTTCGGCTCCATTTAGAAGGTAAATATTATGGCAATGACCGTACATTGCGACATAGTAAGCGCGGAGCAAGAAATTTATTCTGGCTTGGTTGAGTTACTTGTTGCCTCGGGATCAGAAGGTGAAGTGGGTATTAGTTATGGACATGCCCCTTTGCTAACAGGTTTGCAGCCGGGCCCCGTTCGCATTAAAAAACAGAATGGTGACGAGGAAATCTATTATATTTCCGGCGGTTATCTGGAAGTTCAGCCACACACAGTAACAGTGCTTGCTGATACTGCGTTGCGTGCGAACGATATGGACGAAGCGGCTGCGCTTGAAGCGAAAAATCAAGCGGAGCAAGCTCTAGCTAACCAAGCCGAAGGTTTGGATTACTCCAAAGCAACGGCTCAGTTAGCCGAAGCGGCTGCACAGCTTAGAACCTTACAAGCCATTCGTAAGAAAATGCGCTAGCGAGGGAATTAGAGATGAGATTGTCTTATTCTTTGTTGGATAATCTGCTTGTAGTGCAAACTAGTACAAAGAAAAGGTGGCTTATGCCGCCTTTTTGCGTTTTGCATAGCTACAAAATAGTATTTTAATGGCTCTATTATTTAACCGTTTTCTCATCTAACGGTTTTACTGTGTTGCTCACTTTTTAAGAGGAAATATTAAGTGCTTGATATTGTCATATTAGCGGCGGGTAAAGGTACTCGTATGCGCTCCAACAAACCCAAAGTGCTGCATCCAATTGCGGGTAAGCCCTTTGTGACCCACGTTATTGATCGCTCACGCGAAATCAACGCCGATAATATCAACCTAGTTGTGGGTTTTGGTGCGGACCAAGTCTACAAAGAGTTTGAAGGCCAAGAATTTAACTTTGTTGAACAAACAGAACAGTTGGGTACAGGCCATGCGGTGCAGCAAGCGCTTCCCCATGTGAGGAAAGACGCTGTTTGTCTGATCCTCTATGGTGATGTGCCCCTTATCGAATCAGATACACTCCGGCAACTTATCAGTATTGTATCTGATACCTCTATGGGCTTATTAACCGTTACGTTAGCCAATCCACTTGGGTATGGCCGTATTGTGCGTAATCGCATTGGTTCAATTGAAGCCATTGTTGAGCAAAAAGACGCCACCAAAGAACAGTTAGAGATCAATGAGATCAATACCGGCGTGATGGCGCTTAGAGGTGAGCACTTACATCGCTGGCTGCCCAAGCTGAATAACGATAATGCCCAGGGTGAATTCTATCTTACCGATATTATCGAAATGGCCTGCCGGGATGGCATTGAAGTGCGCGCAGCGCACCCCGCAGATGAATCGGAAGTTATGGGGGTAAACAACCGCAAGCAACAAGCTGAACTGGAAAGAATCTACCAAGCTCGTATTGCGGAAAGATTAATGGCTGACGGCGTCAGTATTATTGACCCTAGGCGCTTTGATTTACGCGGTTCACTGAATACAGGTAGCGACTGCCTTATCGACATCAACTGCGTATTTGAAGGTAAGATTGAACTGGGTGATAACGTTACAATCGGTCCAAACTGCGTAATCCGTGACTCGGTTATCTGCTCTAATACCATCATTAAAGCGAATAGTGTTATTGAAAGCTCTAAAGTATCTGAACACTGCGTGGTTGGGCCTTTCGCTCGATTACGCCCCGGTTCTGAACTCTCCGAGCATGTTAATGTGGGTAACTTTGTTGAAATTAAAAACTCATTACTGGGCGCGTATACAAAGGCCAATCACCTTGCCTACGTGGGAGACAGTGATGTGGGTGAGGGAGTTAACTTTGGCGCCGGTTGCATTACCTGTAACTACGATGGTGCTTACAAGCACAAAACTCAAATTGGCAATAATGCCTTTATTGGTTCCAACTCTGCACTAGTCGCCCCTGTAGAGATTGGAGACAACGCAACAATTGGTGCGGGTTCTACAATTACTAAAGAGGTGCAAGAAAACCAACTGGCGCTTAATCGAGCTAAGCAAGAAAATCGTGATGGTTGGAAAAGGCCATCCAAAAAATAAGTCGGGTTAATCATTAAACGCCAACTTTAGTTTAAATCCAAATTTACTGAAGTTGGTTATATTTAATGAAATTTTTTTGTGTAAAACTTTACTAATTTACACTAACCCTTTATTTTTTAAGGTTTTTTGATTATCTTAAAACCATATAAATACTTTGGTGTATTTGTTGTTCTCTAGCTAATATATACAAAACTCCCCCAGCATTTTTGCTGAGTCTATACTTAAAAACACCGCCTATTAACAGCATTACGGTTATGTATGAGTGTGAAAAACCCGCTGAAAAAAATTACCATAACGCAATTACGTCCAGGAATGTTCGTAAAAGAGCTGGATATTTCTTGGATCGACAGCCCTTTTATTAGATACAGCCGACTATTTAAAACAGATGTTGAAATTAAAAAGCTTATTCATGCCGGTGTAAAAACCTTAATTATTGATACCAGTAAAGGAAAAGATATAGAAGAAAAAACATCGTCTAGCAAAAAGGAAGAGCTTCCCAAAACAAAGCAAGCAAGCTTACCGGAAGACCCCAAAGGGCCGGTTTCAGTAGAACAGGAACTCAACGTTGCGGTCAATATTAGGAATAAAGTGAAAAGTGTTATCGCCAATATTCACTCAGAAATAGAGATGAACCGGCCTATCCCCGTGGAAGAGATAATCCCACTGATAGATGAGACACTGAAAAGCCTAGAAAGAAACAATCAAGCTCTAATGAGTTTGGTTCACCTATCAAGAACGGCAAAAAAAATTGTTGACCACTGTTTTAGCACCTTCTGTCTTGTGCTTAATATCGCTGTTGAACGAGGTTTAAAAAAATCAGACCAAGAAACCTTAGGAATAGCCGCGCTGCTCCATGATGCAGGCTGGAGTAAACTGCCCACAAACTTAGTAGGTAAACGAACGGCCTACAGCCCCACTGAAAAAAAATTAATTGCGGCACACCCAGTTATTGTTGTCAAACTGGTTCCTCAAACAGATATTACCAAAAACAGTACTCGATTATTAATGGAACACCATGAGCGTTGTGATGGAAGTGGCTACCCCAGGGGCCTTAAAGCTGATGAGCTTCACCCTCTCAGTAAAATCATTGCTGTAGCAGATCACTATGATGAAATTGTCCATCAACTTCAAGATGCTCCGGGCATGTTGCCTAACAACGCCTTAAAAGCGCTTTATATGGATGCGGAAAAAGGTGTATTTGACTTAGATATTATTGCGTCACTAATTTCATTACTAGGAATTTACCCGGTTACAAGTGCAGTGCAACTTAATACAGGTGAAAAGGCTATAGTAATCGATGTAAAAAAAGAGACTTATTTAAAACCCGTGATCAAAATTATTTATAATAAAAACAAAAAAGCATTAGCGGAGCCGCTAATTATTGACCTAAATAACCAAGTTTCTGATGACGAAGAAAGAACAATTAAAAATATTATTGACCCAAAAAATGCCAACAACGACCCAGAACGTAAGTTAGTAATGGGGTTAGATACAATCTAATTGGCCATAGAGTAGGAAAATATGGAAGACAGTCAATGGTTATCCCAATGGCCTGATGGAATTATTGCCGTTGATGATCAATATAAAATTATATTTATCTCTCCTGCTGCTGAATCCCTGTTGGGTTGGAAAACCAGTGAGATTAACAATGAAAGTCTACATAAAATAATCTGTGTGGATACTAGGGAATTCTCTCATACAGAAATAGATTGCCCTCTTTACCTAGGGTTACAGGAAACGAACTTAACCACGCAATCTGGTGTATGGCGAAAAAAAGATGGGATGAATATTAATATTGATTACAGATTGATCAATATTAATATCGGAAATAACATAAGTTATATTGTCAGTTTTGTAAATAGCCAGGATTTAGAATACAACCAAGCGGAATTGAATAAGTTTGCAGCTTACTCAAATCACAGCCCTGCCCCTATCGCCGAATTTGATCAACAAGGGTATATGTTATTTGGCAATGCTTCGTTGCAAGAGCATTTGCTTGAATTTGGTTTTACCGAATTAGGCGCCCCCAAAATTTTACCCGCCAATTTAGACGAATATTGTAGCCAATGTATTGCAGCACATGCACCCATTTCTGCTGTTGAAATTAATCTGGGTGATGTTTGGTTCTCGTGGAGCTTCTACCCACTGAAAACAGGCGAGAGCGTTTCCGTATTAGGTTACGCATTTAATATTACGGACAGAAAAATAGCAGAGAAAGAGGCAAGAATAGAGAGAGCAAGATCGAGACGAGATTTTTACGCAAAAATGATCCATGAATTGCGTACCCCTTTGAACGCTATTATCGGATTTGCCGACGTACTTATTTTGCGAACAGGAAAGAGCCTAGCGGAAAAAGATATGCAACTACTTAAGACGATAAAAGCCTCGGGCTTGCAACTCAACGATCAAGTATCCGATACCTTGGACATCTCAAAAATTGAGGCGGGTAAAATGACCGTTGATTTTGAGTGGGTTGATGTGGCTAAACTGCTTGCCGAAATAGATGAACAAATGCGCTCATTCGCTGTGGTTAAAAAGCTGCAATACCATTATACATGCCCAGCCAAATTACAATTAGAAACAGATGCGCGCAAGCTTAAACAAATTTTCGTTAACCTTATTTCCAATGCTATTAAATATACTCGAAAAGGGTATGTATCTGTTGATATTAGTCACTGCACGCTAATAAATAAAGAAAGAGAAATTGCCGGTATTAAAATTAGTATTAAGGATACAGGTGTGGGTATACCCTCAGACCAACTGGATTGTCTATTTAAAACCTATACACAAGTGAAAGAAGAGCAAAACCAATTCATTCAGGGAACAGGAATTGGATTGGCGCTTGTAGAAGAACTTGTTAGACTCCTTAACGCCGAAATATCCGTTGAAAGTACCTATGGTGAAGGTAGTCATTTTATCGTTAAACTACCTATCGAAAAAATAAATGTGCAAACTCATTAGCTTGTAGTGATTAACCTGCAATCGCCCTTTGAATTATGAATGAAACCCGTTTGGATGCATTACTGGTAAAAAAAGGATACGTACCATCACGTACACTTGCGCAAAAACTTATTTCGTCTGGCTTAGTGCAAGTCAAAATGGCCGGTCAATGGTTAGCCTGTACTAAACCGTCAAAAAAATTTTATAGTAATGTGGAATTACTTGTTGAAAAAAGTGAAGAACAAAAATACGTATCGCGTGCAGGCTTAAAACTTGAAGGGGCTTTAGAAACAGCCCAAATAGATGTGAGTGCTATTACCGTATTAGATGTGGGTCAATCCACCGGCGGGTTTACCGATTGCCTATTGCAAAAAGGTGCAAAAAGAGTCATTGGAATTGATGTTGGACGAAATCAACTGTCCGAAAAACTAAAAAGTAATGTTAAAGTAACCTGCATTGAACAAATGAATGCTCGGGAGCTAAGCTTCGAGCAACTTAAACAGTACACAGATGTTAAGTTTCCATTAATTGTCATGGATGTATCCTTTATATCACAAACCCTTATCCTTCCCAGGCTTGTAGGTTGTTTAGCGGAAAATGGCTTAATCGTCAGCCTTGTTAAGCCTCAGTTTGAGGTTGGGCCAAATGGGATAGGTAAAGGTGGTTTGGTGAAATCACATGCATTGTACAAAGGCATACAACAATCTATTACTAAATGCGCGACTATACAGGGGCTAACTGTTGTACAGTACTTTGAGAGCAAAATCACAGGTGGAGACGGCAATCGAGAATTTTTTATGATTGCGTATCAAGCCTCAAAACACACTGTGAGCGCATAGCTCGAACTTTATTTTTTGGAGTAATAGGTAGATGATATTAAAACAGGCTGGCATTTTATTGATAGCAATACTACTTGCGCTAACGGCATCCTGTGGAGGGGGTTCTAGCCATGCCCCAAGCTCTTCAAGTTCATCAAGTTCATCAAGTTCATCGAGTTCATCTTCCTCGGGAGCAACGGTGACAATATCAGGAACCATTGAATATGCGCTTATCGGCCATAATGCATCAGGTTCTTTAGACCATAACTCAGAGACCAGAATGCCGGTTAGAGGTGCCACAGTACAAGTAGTCAATGGATCAGGTATACCTATTGAGGGCTTGAAATCTACGACAGACGACAATGGGCACTACTCCTTTGCGGTAGATAAAAACATATTCGTGGGCATCCGTGTACTGGCTGAGCTTAAACAAGAGGGAACGCCTAGCTGGGATTTTTCCGTTACCGACAATACCAATGGCTCTTCAGCATATGTTTTGCAGGGGAGCATTGTCTCTTCGGGTGAAGAAAACTCCACTAGAGACCTATACGCACCCACTGGCTGGGGAGGCAGTAGCTATACAAGCACACGCGCCGCTGCGCCATTTGCTATATTGGATTCGGTAAAACAAGCTCTGAATTCTATTCTGGCCGCCAACCCAAATATCCATCTAGCTGAAGCGCAATTAAGGTGGAGTGTAAACAACAAATCGGTACCTGGATTAACCGAAGACGGTGATATTATTACTTCACACTACAATTCCGGTGAAAATAATATTTATATACTTGGGGATGCATCTGGAGCCGTAGATCGTACAGCAGATACCGATGAATTTGACCGGAGTGTTATCCAGCACGAATTTTTTCACTACTTAGAAACGGATATATCCCGTTCTGATAACATAGGTGGCTCTCACTCTGGTAGTGATGAACTCGATATGCGAGTGGCCTATGGTGAAGGTCTTGCCAGTGCTTTTACTGCTATAGTCTCGGGGGAGGGAAACTACCAGGACTCCTTTGGTATTGATGATACCCAGGGCTTTACCATAGAGTTTGAGCCTAATAACTACAGTAATAAAGGTTGGTTTAGTGAGGAGACAGTAGGTCGGTTGATTTACGACTTGTATGATAGCGAAGCCGACGCCAGCGATAGTATTAACCTAGGCTTCACACCCATCTACCAAGCTGTTACCTCAAGTACCTACCGAAACAATGATGCAGTCGTCTCTATTTTCCTGTTTCTCGACGAACTTAAGGCTATAACGGATGAGAGTATACATGCCGATATAGGCACACTTGCCGCCGCCCATGGTGTCAATGGCACCGATAAATGGGGGGCCAACGAAACGTTAGAGGGAGCCGAAAGTTTTCATTTACCTGTCTACCAGAGCTTAACGCCAGGCAATACAGTGAATGTGTGTGTGTCCGATATGAATGGTGTTTACAATGCACTTTCCAACCGGCGATTTATTCGGCTGACACTTTTGTCTAATGGAACCTACGAATTTAATGCAGTAAAAACGGTTGGTACAGGCGTCAGTGATCCAGAACTTATTATTTTTCTCAAAGGAGAATTTAGCCAAGCAAGAATCTTAATCTCCTCCGTTGTGGATATGGAGGCCGGCAGCCTTAATTTAGCTGCTGGAGTATATGTGATTGAAATATTTGACTCTTTGCATGTCAACCTTCTTGCAGAGCCAGAGCAGCATGGTACATCTTGTTTCAATGTAACAGTAAATAATTAACAGGATAAGGAAAAAGAAAATGACAACACAAGTAAAAACCGTATTTTTCACAACCCTAACCCTGTTCGCTGCGTTCTACTTAGGGGCTTGTTCCAAAGAAGTGATAGAGCAAGAAGCTGTCACACCAGATAAAAACGGCACTAAGTCCTATCCGGCTCCGGCCTATATCAAACCGGGCCCAAGTATTACGCTAGTTGGACAGACTGAATTTATCTTAGAGCCCAACAGTGAATCAGAAATCACCATACAGTACTCCACTAAAAAGAAAGAGGGTAAAATTAAAATTACCGCCTTCGAAGACACAGGGTTTCAATTGAGCGAAAAATATTGGGAATTTGATATTGGTGTAGAAGACCTTTCCTTTGCTATACCCCTTCAGACAGGGGAAGCCGGACGCTATTACTTAATGTTTGAAGCGGAGTTAGAAGCGCAAAGCGGTAGTGGCAAGAGAGTACAAGGGGTAAAACTATTGGTTGGCGAGCAACCGCCCATCACCCAAAAAACAACAAAAGGCGGTATAACAGTGATGGAAGCGGAAGAAACCATCTACTAAGTAAACAACTAAGCAAACAACGCTACAAAAATTATAAAGGGCCGATAAGGCCCTTTTTTTATATCGCTCTCTGGTACAATCTCCACCCATGGACGTAAATGAACTAATCAACGAACTAAACGATGCACAGCGGCAAGCTGTCTGTGCGCCTCCCACCAACCAACTTGTGCTCGCTGGCGCCGGCAGTGGTAAAACACGGGTCTTAGTCCACCGAATTGCTTGGCTTATCCAAGTTGAAGGTATTTCTCCACACGAAATACTGGCCGTCACATTTACCAACAAAGCCGCCAAAGAAATGCGAGAACGCCTTTCAAACCTGTTGGACACCGGCCTAGGGGGCTCCTCCCTAAGAGGAATGTGGGTAGGCACCTTCCACGGCATTGCACATAGGCTGCTAAAAGCCCATTGGAGCGAAGCAGGTTTACCGGAAAACTTCCAGATACTCGATAGCGACGACCAACTACGAGTCGTAAAGCGCACCTATCAAGCACTGAACCTGGATGATAGCCGCTGGCCTTTTAAGCAATCCCAATGGTTTATCAATGGTCAAAAAGACGAAGGCTTAAGATCTCAGCATATTGATGAAGGCCACGACCCCTTTAAACGCACCATGAAAATGATCTACGCAGCCTATGAAGAAGCCTGTAAACGCGGCGGCATGGTTGATTTCGCTGAGCTGCTATTGCGCTCCCACGAGCTTTGGCTCAAAGACCCCAACCTACTTAAGCACTACCAAAGCCGGTTCAAATACATACTGGTGGACGAATTCCAGGATACTAACGCCGTCCAATATGCCTGGTTAAGAGTGCTTGCGGGTAATACCAGTAACATAGTGGCCGTGGGCGATGACGACCAATCCATCTATGGTTGGCGCGGAGCAAAAATTGAAAATATCCAAAAATACGAGCGCGACTTTGCCAGCGTCGAAGTCACTCGGTTAGAACAAAATTACCGCTCCACAGGCACCATTCTAAAAGCGGCTAACGCAGTTATTGAAAACAATACCGATCGTTTAGGCAAATCGCTGTGGACAGACGATGCCGACGGAGAGCAAATTGACCTGTACTCTGCCTTCAACGAACAGGACGAAGCGCGCTACATTGTCGGTCGCATCCAAAGCTGGATTAGCCTAGGTAATAGTGCCAGTGGTAGCGCCATTCTCTATCGTTCCAACGCCCAATCACGAATACTGGAAGAAGCGTTTTTAAGAGAGGGCATACCCTACCGAATCTACGGTGGTCAGCGTTTCTATGAACGAATGGAAATACGTAACGCCCTTGCCTACCTTCGTTTATTGTCCAATAGAAACGACGATGCGGCATTTGAACGAGTCTTCAATACCCCCACTCGGGGCATTGGTAGTAAAACCCAAGACGATATTCGGCTTATGGCTCGTGAACAAGGCTGTTCACTTTTTCAAGCTACCGTTGGTGCCATAAATCACGGTGTTTTTACCGCGAGAGCGAACAACGCACTGAAAAACTTCCTAGCATTGCTAGACGAACTGCAAGATACCATATCGGGCATGGCGCTGGCCGATATGGCCGAGTACGTAATACGCCACAGTGGCCTATTGGATTTTCACGAAAAAGAAAAAGGCGAACGCGGGCAAGCGCGAGTAGAAAACCTGCAAGAACTAGTCAGTGCCTGCCGGGCATTCGAAGCAGAAGATTCGGACCTCTCCCCATTACAAGAATTCTTAGATAGCGCAGCCTTGGACGCGGGTGATACCCAAGCCGATGACTTTGAAGACGCCGTGCAAATGATGACACTCCACTCCGCCAAAGGCTTGGAGTTTCCGCTTGTTTTTATGGCCGGCATGGAAGAGGGGCTCTTTCCTCATAAAATGTCTGCCGAAGAGCCAGGTCGGCTTGAAGAAGAGCGCCGACTCGCCTACGTAGGCATTACCCGCAGCATGGAAAAACTGGTTATGACCTTTGCCGAATGTAGGCGTATGTACGGCACAGAAAACTTTAATGCCCTTTCACGGTTTGTACGTGAAATTCCCACCGACCTTATTCAAGAAGTTCGAATTAAATCGACCGTCTCACGTCCGGCTGCCTACGTACAACAATCAGCCTCACCCAGTATAATGCAAGACTATCCCGGCCTAGGTTTAGGCCAAGGGGTCAATCACGCAATCTTTGGCGAAGGCACCATTCTTCAATTTGAAGGGCAAGGCAATGGTGCAAGAGTGCAAGTTAAATTCACTCGTGAGGGGACAAAATGGTTGGTTTTACAATACGCAAAGCTGGAACCGATTGATTAAGCCTTTATCGGGTTGTTAGGGTTTTCAATGCCTTAGCTTTTTTACAAAACCAGCAACAGACTAAAAAGGCCGCTCTGGCATTCCCTTTTGAACCCATAAATCATACGGAATTAGTATATCTAAGAAATATATTGAGATAATGAATGTAATAGATACTACAGAGAAAGTAACTATAACCAAGCTGCGCTTTCTGTTTTCCTCTCGCAAATCGAGTATTGAAAAGAGAGTTGATATCAAAAATAATCCATTAACCCATAATATATTCCAACCGACATAGTTTTCTGGATACTTTATAATACGATAAATAATATAGAACCAAAAAATAGAACCGATAAAAAATAATAAATAATTGAAGACCCTGATTGTTTGTTTCAACGGTAAGCTCCTATGCGCGGAATATTTTACATGTTATTTGGCTTCCGTTTTTTTAGAGCCCCACTTTCTTGTTTAGAGGAATAAGATAATATATTTCTAGTTCAAATAACGGTTTTTTTACTCTTAGCTTCAATATACTTTTTTTCAAGCATCTTTGATAACTGCTTTGGTTTTAACCTCAAAGCGAATAAAGCCTTTTACAATACTGAGGATATACATTCTCACGTATCTTTCCAAGTATGCAATATCCAACCTGTTCATAAATAGACAAAATACATTGTTATACAGCATAAAGTTTACAAAACTTGTCGCATAATTTTATTTTTAGTCGTTAGCTATAGAATGCGAATGAAATATTTTCTTTTTTAAATTCTTTTCAGAGGAAATAATTGTTGACTGAAAGGTGAAAGAGGCGCCAATAGTATGAAACGCAACTAGCTCTTATGAAACATAACAAACTTGAAAGTCTGTATACAATAAATGGAGGTTAGTCGCTAATTCACTGTGAAAATTCTTTAAAGGAAGTGTCCGGTTTGGCTTGACCAGTACAAAATTGTAATTCTTATTAAAGAAACATAAAATAATTTAAGTGGCATGGAAAACCGTACTATTTTTTAGGCCAAGTTCTAGAGAATACTTGCTCAGCTTCGTTGCTTGCAAGCGAGTTGCTCCAGAAAAACGGGGCAATATTTTATGAATATAATGCAAAAATTAGTGAAGAGCAAAATCCCTTTTAACCATCATTAAAAAAGATCAGAATAAGAACCTGTGCGCTCAAAAGTAATAACCCTTTCCGCTGTATCTAGTTTATAGATTAATAGCCAATCTGGCATTCTCGCCGTTTGGCATAATTGCCAATGAGGGGATGGCCTTGGTATTTTCCAGCAAGTATTTTCCCTGCTGTAAGAGAAGCCATAATAGTTTTAATTTTTGCCTCGTTTTGCAGTGCGTTTGAGGTCTTTATCAAAATTGGCTCCAGACAGGAATAGCGATCAACGTTTGATGATATTAGCCTACCTAAAAGAAGGTAAAACACAAGTAGAAACAGCAAGATTACTTTATGGGCTCGCCGAATAATACAAAATAGAGTTTAAAACCGAAGAGATAAAAAGAGAAAGGCTGGGTGTTAAGCTTTTCCACCCTAGTTCCCACGGTCCCGGACAGTAGTGTGCGGGACCGTGGGAACGAGTCAACAGTGGTACATATTATTTGTTGTTGGTTTTCGAAGCCTTAAATCTTAAACCTGTTTTTACGCGCCAGAACTGGCTGGCAGTGTGACATCTATCACATAAAACATAGGTTTTTAGCGTAACTTTTTGGATTGCTATGCCTTACTATAAAAAACCAACTTACCCTGTTCCCTATTTTATTTATTATTGGACACGCCTTATTTTTTCTAACTCACCTATTAATAGCTTGGTGAATAAATAATAGCTTGGTGAATATATTTAAAATAGCGTTGGTGAAAATAGAGCAATAAAATAAGGCAATAAATTGGTTCACAGCCTGATTGGGAATTCAAAGGAATAGATTAAGGAAATACAGTATGGTCAATACCGCATTATCAACTACTGATTCACCCATAGGTTATACCGAAGCAAAACGTAAAGCGCTCTCGTTAATTCGTGCTTTTAAATTGGATAGCAATCGATCAGTTCATTACCCGAAAATCAAGAAGCTGGATTTGGTTGATGCAATGACCCAAACCGTTAATGGTGTAAAGCTTACGCTTAATCAAGGTAAAGCCAGCTTATGCGGCCCAGCAGCGTTTCTTTTTGTAATAGTAAAAACCAGGCCGGATCTCTACATTCAAGCCGCGATAGAGCTGTACCTTACAGGGAAATCAAAACTTACATTAGAATCATCAAAAAAAGCCAAAAGCCGTAATCCACCAACCTTAACCGGGTTGGACTGGATGTTAATGACCAGCGTGAAACCAAAATACGATAATACCAGTGAGCGATTTGATGGTATCACCTTACCGGGTAAACTAAAGCGCTGGTTTCAAAAATCCGGCTATAGCGCTGTTGAAACCCATACCAGTAAGGTCTTTAATAAAAGCATACGATTTTTACTCTCCGCTCAAACCGACTATATTGCGGGGTGTTCGATATGCCTATTTGTCGATGCCAATATATTTCGTTCCATTGAGAATAAACGTAAAGAAGCGTTTTTCCCCAACCATTGGGTAGTACTGAATTCGGATATGAAAATAATTGAATACGATAATGCAACAGGTATGCATAAACCCCCAGTGGTAATTAATTCATCCATTATTGATCGGGTTACCGCAAAAGACAAAAAAGACAGAGAAAAGACAAGAATAATGCTGGTTGTATTTACCTGGGGACTTCCTCATTATCCAGCGTCCAGTAAAATTAGCACCTCCCAAGCGCCAAACCTAGAGTATTTCCTTGGTGGGTTTCATGGCTATATAAAAGTAAAGCGCTAACCGAATAAAAAGAGAATGGCTTATGAGTACTACCCGGTTTATATTAAGTTTGATGGTTGTATTGATACTGGTATCCTGCACCCTACCTCATAAAAAAAGTGCCCTTCAATGGATTCAAGAAGATTACCATAAAATCTATAAGGAAGAGTCCGATCTAGCCGTTGATATTCTTTTTCCCAAAAATAACCTTGCTATCATTGCTGCTTATAAAACGCTTAAATCCCTTTCTTTAGATGACCTTCAATCTCACACTTTCTATTCGGCGAACGAGCATGATGGTATAGCTGTGGTAAAAACATCGGATGATCGCTCACGAATGTTGGTTCTTAATTACTATCAACAAGCGGAGATATTTAATACTGCTGATTGGTCATCTATTAAAGCCTATACCATGGAGGGCACTGCGAAATTGGGAATGTCCGGTAGTGGAAAATTAGTGAATATTTTTGGTCAGATACTGGATGCAGACTCGGGAAATTCGATTTTAGAATATGCTATACGTCCTTCTCCTGTTAGCTATGACTATTCTTTGGATGATCGATATTTCGTTGAAGCTGGAATTCATAATGGCGTTTTAATTGTTGATTTAACGAAAACGGATAGAGGCAAAGCCTTAAATAAAAGAATTAAAAATACAAATAAAGTAGCCTTTATTGATAATGACCTTTTTTATATTGATGAGGGTGGGGATATTAATTTAAAGCTTGGCGGCGAATATGCTCAGAAATTAAATATCTTCAGTGCCTCATCAAGAGAGCTTATCTCCAGCTATAAACCAAAGGCCCACATTAATTGTTGGACCAAGCTTAAAGGCACCCAACATATTGCTATGGCATTAGTCAATGGCGACCTGCTTATTCTCAATAAACACCTTGAACCACAGGAAAGGTTTTCTTTGGATGCTAGAGCAGAATTATGCGTAAGCGGTAATAACGGCCAACTATGGTTGGGCACCCAAAGTAAAGGGGTTTTACACCTTGACCTTAATAATAAAACACTTAGTAACCCCGTTAAATTATCCTCACCTATTGCGGCCTTAACACTTTCTGATAATGGCAAGTATTTAGGTATTATTGAGAATAAACCTGATAAAGATAGTGTGCTTATTTATGATACTCAGCCTTACTAAAAATAGGCTTATTTTTAGGGGAGGAGAAGGGTGTTCAAAAAAATGAATATTATCCGGTTTCTATTTTTCTCGGTAATGGTTGTATTGATACTGGTATCCTGCACTCTGCCCCATAAAAAAAGTGCCCTTCAATGGATTCAAGAAGATTACCATAAAATCTATAAGGAAGAGTCCGATCTAGCCGTTGATATTCTTTTTCCCAAGAATAACCTTGCCGTCATTGCTGCTTATAAAACACTTAAATCCCTTTCTTTAGATGACCTTCAATCTCATGCCTGTTAACGGCAATGTAAAACTGACCCACTAACGACAAACGAAAATTGACCCACTTGAGGCAAAATAGCCGCCAAATTAATACCAAGGCGGCGGCGATGATAACTCAGGAAATATTAGTGGAAATTCACGTACTACACCGACAAGGCCATTCAATACGAGGGATTGCTCGTAAGTTAGGTCTATCAAATAACAGTGCCGAGATACGCAGAATTAAAAAACGTATTGAGGAATTAACCCGACTTCACAACAGTAAATCTATTGATTTTAGTAATGATGATTTTGCAATGTCAGTTGATAATGGACAAGTAAAAATTGATTTTTCAGGAGGCAAGCCCTCTGATGAAGTTAGAACGCTCGTTAAAGGATATAGCTTTAAATGGTCACGTTATCAAACTGCATGGGTAAGAAAGGCCACAGCAAACGCAGTGGCAGCAGCAGAACGGCTTTGTAATGAACTGCAAAATGTTGAAGCTATATATTAAAATTTAGTGGGGGAGTAATCCCCCACCCTTTGCAGGCGTAAGGAAGTCAGGCAATGTTTGCCTTCTGCTTAAATTGACAAAACCGCCAACAATGACGGTTTTTGTCTCCCTTGCTCCATTGACTCAACTTCACATGGGGGAAGCTATTTTTAAATGGACAGAAATATATAAGATCAGACACTGCCGGAATCACCGCTCTGTTCGCCGTCTATGAGCGCCTTTCTAACCATTTCTAGTTGTTCGTCATAACTGAGAGTATTAAACATTTCTTTTTGTTCTTCCGTTGGAACAGCCCAAGGATAAACATCTATTTTCTTTTTATCACCCACAGTTTACTCAGGCTTATTTTGCCTGCCTCCTTTGAAATCTAATATCCTAACCGTATCACCTACCACGCGAAACAGTAATCGATAATCACCTATTAATAATTGTCGAACAACATAAGTGAAATATTGGCTTTCTGATGATTCAGGGCAGCGTTCAGGCATAGATTCAAGAGAAAATATTTTTTCAAAAACCATGTCATACCATTGCACTGCTACAGATGGTTTATCTAAGGCAATTACAAGAGCTTGCTCCCTGATTTTCTCAATAATGATCTGAGGGAGATCTACATTATAAATTTGCATCAGGGTACTTAGCTTTTAATTCATCTTTGAGTTCTTGAAATACTTGTTTTGCTGGTTTTGCTTGACCGTTATCATGTTGCTCATTGGCTATAGCAATATTTTTTATGGTTTGTAGCAAATCGTGATTTTGAGCAAGTTGATCATAGGATTCAGGATCTACCATTACTACCGCAGCTTTACCGTTAACAGTAAGTACTTCGGGCTTCTTGGTTTCCTGAACACGCTTGATGTGTTCGCTGGTCTTTCGATTGAAATCAGAAACAGGATAAATATCGCTTGTAGTGTACATAGCGCACCTCGCATGTAAATTAACAGTATATTTACTGTTATATGCCATATTGAAGAATCTGGCAAGCAAAAAGGCCACAGAAATGGTTCATTATGGGTATACCTATAGTAGATCGGCTATTTTCAGTACACTTTAATGGAATTTGGACTTATAACGTACCGATATGAGACTGTATGCATATTTAAGAGCATCAACTAAAGACCAGGATGCAGAGCGCGCTAAATCGGATCTGTTGGATTTTGCCAATGATAAAGGTTTTACCATCACCGCATGGTTCACAGAGAATGAATCGGGTGCCACGCTCAAGCGAGAGATTTGACCCGCTTTTGTACACACCCTTTTGTTAACTCATTTTACGCTCATATTCTTCAGGCGGTAAATAACCTATCGATGAATGTAAACGCCTATTATTGTAAAACCCAATATATTCAGTAATTGCGCCGCGAAGCGTCTTTTCACATGTGAATTCAGGCTTACGATGTATTCGCTCTGCCTTAAAGTTTGCAAAGAATGATTCCATATGGGCATTATCGTTCATTTTCCTCGGACGATTCATGCTTTGGACAAACCCTCGTTTCGCCAACCTATCAGAAAAATCAAAAGCTCGGTATTCGATTCCACGATCTGTATGAAATAGTAGCCCCTTGGGGGGTATTCTATTTCGTAGTGCTTGCTTAAATGCACTCCAAGTCAATTTCGCATTTCGCTTGTCACTCAAAGACCAACCGACAATTCGTCGACTATATTTATCCATGATTGCTGCTAGATAACGCCATTCATCGTTAACCTAAATTGACGACAGTCTAGTCGAACGAAGAGTGATATTATTCAGCACGCGAATTTCATCTTGTGCTTGTAGACGCATATGAAAACTGAACAAGAAAGGAGGCTAAATATTGAAATTCAAATCGAATTATTTACTCGTCATCATAATAGGAAGCCTATTTTTAGGCTCCTGTAGCTCATCGAAAAAAGAAAACAAAGCCTACTTAGATCACCAAATTCAGCAGGTAGAGGCGACCTTTAATGAAGGTCAGTTCTCCGAAGCATTCGATTTGGTTAAGCCCCTTCTAAATTCAGGTTCTGAAAAAGCATTATTTTATTACGCTAAAACCGCAGTCATTCTGAAAAAGCCGGATGTGAGTGACGAATTGATATTTGGTTACTACCAAGAGGCTGCAAATAAAGGGTTGCTCGATGCAATGTGGGAAATGAGTCGGGCTTATGAGCTTGGAATTGGAGTCGAGCCAGATTTACTGAAATCGATAGATTGGCAGAGAAAATTTAAAGAATTGAAGGCGTTGTCTCGGAAAAAAAACCAGTATCTAGACCCTAATACTGGCGAGTTTATTTCAGAAAAGCAAGCTACAGAAAATTTGAAAGCTTCTGCGAAGTCTGGCAACGCTGATGCAGTAATTAGCATGGCAATGTTCTACGATTCAGGAAATAGAGTGAAGAAAGATCCGGCCCAGGCTTATCAATTGCTCCTGGGATTAGCGAATACCGGAGATGCTTATGCATCACTTATGGTTGGGTATTATTTATGCCGTGGTATTGGTGTGGGTCGGGATGTTGATCAGGCCAATAACTGGTTAATAAAATCTAAGCGAAAGGTAATTTGTATTAATTAATTTAAAGGGGGTTATCTTGTGAATGTTGAACAGGAGTTGGTTAACGAGTTTAAAAAAATGAACACGTTGTTCAAATTATTTCAACTGAAGATTTGTATATGGAATACGAAGTTATAAAAAACGGAGCAAAAACGGCTGCGGGATTTGTGGCGCCGGTTTTGGATTTGAAAACAGCTAAAGCAATAATTAAAGAGTTTGGGTTTTCTACAAATAAACTGGTTCTTAAAAATTATGCAGGTAAACAGTATGTGATCTTCAAAGGGTATCCTGGTCAAAGATCGGTATTTACTGGAACGAGGTATGTTGCTTCAAATCCTAAAGTTGTTCGAATGGCGCTTAGCCCAAAAGGAATCCTTAATAGTGCAAAAGGCGGCTTCGTCATTTCCGCTGTACTTTCTGTTACGATCAATATTTTCGACTTCTTCATTCAGTATTATCTCACCGAAAAAGGTTATTCTCGATGTAAAGATCCTGCTTCGGTTTCAAGTATAACAAGTAGAGGTGAGAGTTATATATACAAATTAAACGGATGTGGAGCATAAACAGCACTATTACTAAGGTTTACGAATTTATGCCCTATCCCTTTTGGTTTGTTTACATCCCTTAAAGTAAAATAAGGATTACAACTGGCCGCTACGCTTCAGGCGAAGGTACTCATTGACTAATTCAATATGCAAGTATTTTGGCTGAGCGTCCACCAAACTGATTCCAATACCTTGCATCTTCGCAATTAATTTATTGCGCTCTTGTATATAAAGCTTAGCTCCCGAAAAATTAAGCGCACTTTCAAAGTCTCGAACGGGTTCGTGTACCACATTATCTAACAGGTTATCCCGTAGGCTCGCCACCATTACCATATGGTATTTTGATAGGAGTTTTACGGCTGCGGCTAAATCATCGGATTGTTCATCACGAATATTGGTAATCAGTACCACAAGCGCACGTTTGCGATGGCGTGTTATTAATTCTTGGGCCGCTTGCAGGTAATCGCTACATTGAGTGCTGCTGTGTAAATCATAAAGCTGGTTTAATAAGCTGTTTACACCCGCCCGTCCTTTTACAGGGCTTAACCAGCGTTTATCACCGGAAAAACTTAATAGTCCCGTTGCGTCGCCTTGGCGGAGCGCAATATAACTGGTAATCAGCAATGCGTTAAGTGCGTGGTCGAAATGGCTTAATTGATCGTCCCTATTTCGCATTCCCCGGCCACAATCTAAAAGAAAGACAATATCCTGGTCGCGTTCGTCTTGGTAGTCTTTTGAAATGGGTTTGCGACAGCGTGCAGTGGCTTTCCAGTCTATTTGCCTAAGGGAATCCCCTTCACGAAATTCCCGTAACTGATGAAAGTCCAAGCCTTCTCCACGTCTTTGCACCATATGTGAGCCCAATTGAGCAACTTGATGTTCCAAGCCTACGGAAGCAAATTGTGCGATGGGTGCAAAGTTTGGATAGATACGTGCGCTAGTATGTTCACCTAAGAATATCTTTTTTTGCCAAAGGCCCAATTGGCTGGTGACTCTTAAACACACCTGTTCGAAGGTTGCTTTACCGCGTTTTACAGGCAAAATTGAGTAGGTAAAGGTGCGGCTGGAATGTGCATCAATGGTGGCCGATACAGGTAGGTCGTTGGAAATCACTAAGCTTGGGTAAATATCTGAAATATCGAATGCTATTTTTCTCCGGCTCAGATTTTTCACCTTAATAATAATATTACTGTGTACACCTAAAGCTAAGTTGTCCGCCAAGCTGCGGGATGCTTCAATTTTTTTGTACAGTAATAGTTGCAGAAAATCCAACGCAGCAAATAAGAAAAGCGATATGCCCGCCATCCACCAAAGGGTTGGGAGATGGGTTCCCAGTTTGATGAATATACCGTTATCGTCATAGTGGGAGGCGATGCGAAACCCCGTTAATAGAATGGCAGCAAAGACCCAAACGGCAATAAGTTTTAGCAGGTATTGACTGGGTCTCATAAGCGGGGCGCTTCAACCGAGTTAAACAATGAGGTTAATACTTGGTCCACATTGGCGCCGTCAATTTCCATCTCCGCAGAGAGGGATACTCTATGGCGCATTACGGGCACGGCTATACGTTTAATATCGTCCGGTAAGACAAATTTACCTCCGCGTAATAAGGTACTGGCTTTTGCACAGCGAATTAACGCAATACAAGCACGAGTGCCTGCACCCCGGTAGAGAGAGGTTGCTGTTCGAGTCTCACGCACAAGGCGTACAGCATATTCGGTAATTTGGTCATCAATGGGAATAGACGATACAAGCTTTTGCAATTCTAACAGTTGGTCCGCGTTTATCACGGGGTCACTGGAAGCAAATGCATTCATATCTGAAATATTGCCCTGGGTGACTTTTTTGGTCAGTAGTATCTCTTCATCCTGCGAGGGATAGTCGATAATTGCTTTTATTAAAAACCTATCTAATTGCGCTTCGGGTAACGGATAGGTGCCCTCTTGTTCAATGGGGTTTTGGGTGGCCAAAACCATAAATGGGTAGGGCAGTTTTTTTGTGCTGCCTTCGAGTGTGACTTGTTTTTCTTGCATCACTTCCAGTAGGGCCGCTTGAGTTTTGGCTGGGGCCCGGTTTATTTCATCGGCGAGCAAAATATTGGTAAAGACTGGGCCCTTACGCATTCGAAATACGCCCTCTGCCATATTGTAAAGTACATGGCCGGTAATATCTGCGGGCATAAGGTCCGGTGTAAATTGAATGCGTTTAAAGTCTCCGGCAAAGCACCCTGCAAGGGATTGAACCAGGAGTGTTTTCCCCAACCCTGGTACGCCCTCTAGTAGAACATGGCCATTGGACAGCAGAGCAATTAATACTTGGTCAACAACGGACGATTGACCAATTAAATCCGTATTAATTTTCTGCCGTAATGCGTTTAGTGTCGCCGTTGCTTGCTCAATAGAAGAATCATCCACGTTATGTATGCCTCATGCTGTATTTTTTAAATGCGTTTCTATTATTTGTAGCGTTTTTATTTTTTCGTAAAACAGATCTTTGCGTTCGAGGGGGGCTTCCGATAGTGATAAGCCAATAGCTTCCTTTGAGAGCCCTGTTAAATCACAGAGCAGTAAGCATTTCCCTTCAGTATTCATGCCTTCATAACCCGCTAATTGTATTGCGGCGTTATGATGAATCGATTTTTGTATGGGTAGTATTAAATTTTGTTTATCGGCACTGTGCCAAATAAACTCTGCACTGGCCAAGATATGTTCTTTTAATGAGCGGCGTATTGTGGTTAATTCATGAAAGGTAGGCCCGAAACGCTGCCATCGATAAAGAATCCACCCCAGCAGCCATAAACAAAAGGAAAATAATAATTCGGGGGCATATTGGGTAATAAGTGCCCGCAAACTGGGCATAATGACGCCGTAAAGTATATTGACTTGGGTGCTTCCATTGCTAATAACGGAAAGAAAATAAGCGTGGTCAAAATGGCCGATATGTTCCGTTTTAAATGGGCGTGAGCTGGATAAAATACTGACTAACCCGTTACCTAATTCAAATTGAACAAAATGCACGCCGTAATTGTCGCCAACCCAATAAATAGGTTTTAAGCCTTCGAATACTTCTGCTTCGTTTTCATTATCACTGTCCGCTTCGTTCCAATGAAAATAAGGGTGGTCAAGGGAGAAATTAGAATTAAAATCTACTTTTATTTTTGCATCGAAGCCTGTGAAAGTTAAATGTGTAAGCTGTTCTTTGGGCGTTTGGGGGTCAACAATTGCTGCGTCGTTCTCTTTTTTTGTTATGGCTTCGGCTGTTCCGTTATCAACCATGTCATTGAAATTTTTTAATTGCTCACTAAAGTTGGGCTGTTTATCTTCTTCGTTTTCTTCTTCCTGCTCAGTATTATTTTCATTTGAGCCTTGACTAAAAATATCTGAGAAGTCTGCTATTTCGCAGTCACATTCGGTCTCTATAATTGAAAGGTCGAGATACGAGAGCAACGGGTCTCGCCCTTCTAGCGAAGAAGATGAGGCGCCAACAATCAAATGGCCGCCTTGTTCAATCCAGTTTATTAACGGGCTGATAAGCCGGTCGCTATAGACTTGCTTGCTGTCAGTCATGATTAAGGTATCCTCGACGGGTAGCGAGGCAATATCTGGATAGCGGTCCAGGTTGGTTACAGGTGTATTTTTATTGTGTAACAATAGCTGGGCAGCTAAAAAGGGGTTTCGTTGCGCCTCTTTGCCCCAGCCAAGGTCTATTTCTTCTTCAACATATTCATAATAGGTTGAGACCTTATAAAAGAGTAATACCGTAAGAATACTGAGTACCGCAAGGAGCAGGTTACGCTTCATGGTTGAGTACTCCTTTCCAGCGCTTACATAAAGCGGTAATGGATTCCGAAGAAGGTAAAATATGACCGTAAGCTAGATTCTGCCAGCAGAGGGTAATGTCGGCTAAGTAGCTATAGGTAGCCGGCTCTATTGAAGCATAAGCAACGTTTAAGCACTCGCCCTCTGTATAGCTTTCACGAAATTTAACATTAAATTCGTGCATTAAGTGGGCTAGTATGGCTCGGTATAGCAGGCCGAGGGCACCGCGATGGTCTTGGTTATGCCAAAGCGCTAAGACTTCGCTTGGCACGTCATCGGGTAAGTTTTCCTGTCGAACGTCTAAGCCGAATAATACTTTTGGTGGTTCGGCTGGTTGCGGTTCAGTTGATTTAGAAGAGGAAAATTTAGGCCGGTAGTCTTTAAATTGATAGATAAAGTAAGCAATAATACCGATAACCGCAGCCCAAACTAATATCCACAAGAATGCGGCAAGGTTCCAGTCAATGTTTTCTTTTTTCTCTTTTTCCCTGTCGCTAAAGAGGCTTTCCCACCACTCGATAAATCGAATAAACCAATTGGGAATTTTTTTGGTATTGTCTTTTGTTGTTGTCTTCTTAAGTTGCCAACGGCCTATTGTTTTCTTGGTATGAAATTCTTCGCCATTAAGAACCTGGATAATGGTTTCTTTTATGGTGTTGTTCGTTGTAGTTTGCTCTGTTATATCACCGTTTTGGTCTTCGTTGTTTTGTTCTTCCAATAGCGGAGTATAGGGTTGGTTGTCGTCAGCATAAGCGTCATTGGGTGAAAAATTTGCCAAGCCTAATACCGCGCATAAAAACACTGTACCAAGTAGGCTACTGGGTTGAATGGTTTTTTTTCTATTTGAAGCTTGTTGTTTAGCGAGGTGGCGGAAGCGTATTTCAACGTCCCAGGCTTCAATATGTATACGCCTATTTATATACAGGCAAAAACCTGCGACTGTATAAAAAGGTGCAATCAAGCACATGGTAATAATGGATAAAAAGAACAGAATTGAGGATGTGGTTTCTTCTTCATCCAAAGCGAGAGATAGAAAGTTCAGTTGAAATTCGTCTGGCACCAATAACACGGCAAAAGAAAATATTGCCAGTGCGAGAAACTGCTCTATATGCAAGCAAATAATGGTTAACCAGGATGCGGCATGTGTATTGGAGCGGGTAATGGCGAACAGCCGTTTGCTACGAGCTTGAGATGTTAACCCCTCTAAGATAGTGACGGGCATATCTAGCGAACGGCTGATGTTGAATCGCCGGTATGTAATCCAGGGTAGCAGGTCAATTTTATATAGCGAGACAATTTTGCTTAGTGCTTCTTTTGCTGAGATGACTTCACCAAATAAGGCTCGGCTAACAATGTACAAAGGTAGCCTATCCCACAAGGGTTTAAGCCACCATATAATAAAGTAGGGCCACCAGGAGCTGATTGAAAAAACTAAAATAAGTATTAAGTAAGTGATGATAACGGGCACAGCCCAACTTACAAAAAGGGGGCGCCAAAGCTGCTTAGTTAACAGCACACCAAGGTCAATCGCTTCCCATTGGTTTCGAGTACGCGCTTCTATACAGAGTTTATTTAAGTCCACGAGTGCGCCCCAATACAAAGAAGTAAGCGAGGACTAAGACCCAGAATGTGCCTCCAACAGCATATTTAACGCCACTGGGCAAGCTGCTGCTGGATGACCAAAAGGCTTCCAGGAAGGCCGCTATCAGCAGCATAGCGGCTGTACCCAACATAATCTTTGCGGCTTCTCTGCTGGCTTTTTGTAATGCTGTTGTGCGTGTCGAGGCGCCGGGGGAGATTAAAGCAAACCCTATTTTTAAACCTGCGGCGCCAGAAAAAACAATGGCAGTTAACTCAAAAGCGCCATGGCCAATAACAAAGGGGTAGAAGGTACTGCCGTATTCCAAATAGGATAGGTGCCCCGCAACACCACCGATATTGAGCCCGTTGTATACGAGAAAGAAAATAGAGCCTAGGCAAAACACAATACCGCTGGCAAAGGTTCGAAACGCAATGCCAATATTATTTTTAATATAAAAACCGAACATATAAATATCGGTATCGGATTGTCTATCGCGCCCGAGCTTGCCGTTTGCCGGGTCGTACATGGATTCCATCATATGTACATTTTCTGGGGCCATTAGGCTGTAAATAAAGTCGCTACTGAAATAACACGCCAGCATAGCCACAATGCCGGGCAAGACAAAAAGCAGTGTGGCAAGCAAGACAAAACGGCTATTTTTGGCTATTACTTGTGGAAAGTCTGTAATAAAAAAAGACATGCCAATAGAATGGTTAAGTTTGGCATTGTCGTAGAGTGTATGGTGCCCTAATAAAACCAAATGGTTGAGTTTATTGACCAAATGCGCGCTGTAGCGGCGGTGTTTTGCTAGGGCATAATGGTGGCAAAGCAAACGGTATTGTTTGGGGAAATCGCCTCCCAGTGCTTGCGAGCGGTTTTTAAGGTGGGTCTCAATTTCATTCCACAGTGGTTGGTATTTTTGTTCAAAAAATTGTTGTTTCATTTTTTGTCTCCCAGTAACCAACACCCCACACCTTGAATATATTCAACGGCAGGCTTACCTTGTTTATGGGTGGAGTCTGCAAGAATATTGGCTAATTCAACTTGCCTATCAATGGTGAGTTGATTGTGTCTTTGGGTATATTCGATTATGGCAACTTGGTCGTCCACACTGAGCTGAAAGGGCGGAACTTGCGCCTCTACGTTTGGAAGGTCTAACGCTTTGGTTTCTGTATCCCGATAAACCACTATGGTTCCCGCAGCCATATCGCCCAAACGTTGAAATTTGGAACTTAGTGTTATGGAAATAATGCCGCCTATATAAAACATGGGCAAAAAATCGGCGCTACGTAATAGGTTGCGAATGATAGACGACTGCCAAGTGAGAGGTGTTAAATCACTGTGAACGGCAGCAATGTTTAAGGCTTTTTTACCGGGTGTTTGTCCTTGGCCATAGAGTTCAAAGAATACGGGGTAGAACCACTCTAGAAAAAACGAAAAAATTAAAAAAATACCCATGCCCGCTTCGCCTGCAATTTCCAGTATTGTAGCTAAAACAGTCAATATCCCCGTTTTAATTAGTAAGTCGATAAAGTATGCACAAATTCTTGGGATAGGACCCGCGAGCTGAGCGCTCAACTCTATGGACTCTGGCGTTTCTATCGAATAGAGGGTATCAAGTTTCTGGTGATTCATTGGGAGTTAGCATATATGTGCTTTATCAATTGATAATAGGTTTTTAATTGTATCCGCTAGGCTACAACAACGTGAGTTTTTGCCAGTCTATCGTGAAGGCAAGGTTTCTCTGCTGTAAAAATCAGCAGTATATTAACGAGAGAAACTAACCCACCCACTAGAGGAATTTGGCCGGAAAAAAGATAAATGCCATAACGAATGGGCAATGGGTGATGAATGTTTGGTAACTCACCATTCATCGACACTATTTTTATACGTAAAAGTTTTTTACCGATTGTTTGCCCGTGATTTTTGAGCAAATTAAAATTAATTAAAATGTATATTGATGAGTAAATGACAGCGAAAGCTATGCTAAATAGATAAGAGTTTTGGTTTTTTTGTACGAGTTCAGCAAACCAGTCATCACTGAATAGCTGATAGCCATAGAGAATGATTAGAGGAATAAAAATTACAAAGGTGGTAAGTGTGTCGATAATAGAAGCAAAGAAACGGTTCCAGCGGGAAGCAAGTACAACACTTTGTTGTTTTTTGTCGGTAATATCCGACTCGGGAGTTTGGTAGGGGTTGGTAACAGAATCCATTCAGGTCCATCCTGGGTTAATTATTATTACGTTTAGGTGTCGAAGCATATAAGTTAGCCGTCTCGAAGTCTATAGGAGAGGCTAACCACAGAAGATTAAGCGTCTTCCAAATACTCATCTTTTAGCTTAGCGTAGTTTTTTGTGGAGTATTTGAAAAATTCCAGCTCAGAATCTTTTAAAGGTCGGGTGCGTTTACAGGGGTTGCCCACATATAAATAGCCACTTTCTAAGTGTTTGCCGGGTGGTACCAGTGAGCCAGCGGCAATCATCACTCTATCCTCCACCACTGCGCCGTCTAATACTGTTGCGCCAATACCGATGAGGACTTCATTTCCAATGGTACAGCCATGTAGGCAGGCCCCATGGCCAATGGTCACATCATCGCCAATATAAAGAGGCCAGCCGTCGGGGTCGTAATCACTTGCGTGCATAATATGTAAAACGGCATTGTCTTGTACGCTGGTGCGGGCACCGATACGAATTTTGTGCATATCGCCTCGAATAACCGCACAGGGCCAAACTGAGGTGTCGTCGCCAAGCACAACATCGCCAATCACTACCGCTGCGTCATCAATAAATACGCGCTCCCCAAGGGTTGGAGAGATGCCTTTGTATTTGCGAACGGACTTGCTTTCTGGCATAAGAGCCTCCATAAAATAACGGGCTAAGGTTTGTTAACATGATTAAAATTATCATTGCCGGGATCTTTGGGTCACAGGTTGCTTAGTTAAGGGCTGTACTTTACCAAAGGCATTCAAGTGAGAGGAAAAGTGATAATTTTAATCAGGCTAAAAGCTTTTAAATCATACTGTGAGATAAGCAAAAAGGCATCCGTTTACTCTCCAGATTTGCATATAACCACCCAGATTTACCTATTGGCGCCTATTAAACTGCTGTAATAAACGACTAAGAGACAAATATGACTAACCCACTGCTGAGTAACCCCGCTTTACCGCCATTTCGTTCTTTAAAACCTGAGCATATTGTACCGGCCATAGCCCAGTTAATAGAAGGCGCGGATCAGCAGTTGGAAGCATTGCTTGATGGGGGTGAAGCCCTCACTTGGGCAGGCTTGATTGAACTCATAGAAGAATTTGATGATACGCTGGGAAAAGCTTGGGCTCCTGTAAGCTTGTTAAATGCGGTGATGAATAGTGATGAAATTCGTCAAGCCTACGAAGAAGCTGAGCAGTTGCTTACCGCCCATATCACCCGTAGAGGGCAAAACAAAAGGCTCTATAATGCCTATATAGCGCTTAAGGAGTCAGTGGAATATTCCAGTCTGAGTCAAGCGCAGCAGCAAAGTATTGCCAATGGCATTCGGGATTTTAAACTCGCGGGCGTGGCCTTAGAGGGAGAGAATAAGGAGCGATATGCTGCAATTCGCAGCGAACTATCGCAATTAACCACTAAGTTCGCTAATAATGTGCTTGACGCTACTCAGGGTTGGACCTGTCTTGTAGTGGACGAATCCACGTTAAAAGGTTTATCGGCAATGGATATAGCTGCTGCGAAACAACGGGCGGAGCAAAAGGGCAAAGAAGGTTACTTGCTGACACTGGATATGCCGGTTTATTTTAGTGTGATTACCCAGGCGGAAGACGAAAGCCTTCGCAAAGAAATCTACACGGCTTTTAGTACCCGCGCATCAAACCAAGGCCCATTTGCTGAAGCAGACCTTAGCCAGTGGAACAATGACCAAATAATAGAAGATATTCTTTCGCTGAGAAAAGAGCTGGCGGAGCTGTTGGGTTTTAGCCACTTCTCTGAAAAGTCCATTGCACCTAAAATGGCTGAAACTCCCCAGCAGGTATTGGACTTCTTAGACGATCTAGCTCAAAAAGGTAAGCCTTTTGCTGAAACCCAATACCAAGAGCTTAAACAGTTTGCGAAAGATGAGTTTGGCAAAGAAGAATTGAATGCTTGGGATGGACCCTATTACGCAGAACGGCTAAAAGAGGCCAGATACAATGTTTCTCAAGAAGAACTGCGGCCCTACTTCCCCGTAGATCAAGTTCTCTCGGGCCTATTTACTGTTGCAAACCGCTTATATGGTTTGCGTATTGTCGAGAACAAAGAGCAGGAAACTTGGCACGAGGATGTGCGTTTCTTTGATATATACACAGGGGAGACAAAAACCGCCAGCTTTTACCTGGATGTGTTTGCGCGCGAAAATAAGCGAGGCGGCGCCTGGATGGCTGACTGCCGAACTAAGCGAAATAGCCAGTCTGGCCCACAAATTCCGGTGGTCTTTTTAGTGTGTAATTTTAACAATGGCGTGGATGGTGGCCCCGCGCTGCTAAAACACGATGATGTCGTTACCCTATTCCACGAGTTTGGTCATGGCTTGCACCATATGTTGACCGAGGTGAATGTGGCGGCGGTCAGTGGCATAAACGGCGTAGCCTGGGATGCTGTGGAGCTGCCAAGCCAATTTATGGAAAACTGGTGCTGGGAAAAAGAAGTATTGGAATTTTTATCTGGCCATTTTGATACTGGCGAACCCTTACCAGAAGAAAAACTCAATAATTTATTAGCGGCAAAAAACTACAATTCTGCTATGCAGTTGGTTAGGCAGTTAGAGTTTTCCCTTTTTGATTTTCGCTTGCATATGGAATTTGGAACAGACACCTTCCCAGGTGTGCAAGCACTGTTGGATGAGGTAAGAAAAAAAGTAGCCGTGGTGATACCGCCAGCAAGTAACCGTTTCCAAAATGGTTTTAGTCATATCTTTGCTGGGGGTTATGCTGCGGGTTATTATAGTTATAAATGGGCTGAAGTACTTTCGTCAGATGCCTTTTCTCTATTTGAAGAAAAAGGAATTTTTGATGCGCACACAGGCGCAAAATTTTTGAGCGAAATATTACAAAAAGGCGGCTCCGAGGATGCCATGACCCTTTTTGAAAATTTTAGAGGCAGAAAGCCCAGTGTGGAACCGTTGTTGAGACATTGTGGAATAAGTGAATAGGGTTCAAGTAAATAATGAAAAAAATACCTGTTAAACGTTTTATTGCTGGGGCTGTGTGCCCGTCCTGTTCAGAAATGGATAAAATTGTTGTTTATAAAGAAGATGATGGTGAAATTAGAGAGTGTATTAGCTGTGGCTTTAAAGATGCAATACACTTTAATCAACAGGTGCGTGAACTAGAAACACGAGTGAATAAAACCAAAGAACAAAAGCTAGCCGAAGTGCAAATACTGGACTTTCCTGTTAAGCGCGCAACAAAAAAAACAGCTAAACAAGAAATTAAACCAAAAACCAAAGCGGAAAAAAACGAAAAGGAAACCCCTGTGTCAAATGTCACTCCAATAGAACCTAAAATACGCCCAGAAAAAGTTATCAATGACAGTGATGTTATTAATTTGATCAGTTGTGAGCTAGTTAACCATCCAGGTGCGACGCAAACGCAAAAAGTAGCCCATTTTTATAAAACTATCTATACACTTAGGCGAACCAAAGACTTTGATAATTGTGATTTAGCCGCTGTAGAACATTACCTTTATGCTCGGTTCTTAGTGGGGGTAACGGGTGATCCAATGGTTGAAACATCGCCAATGACTATACACATTAAGAAAAGAGTTTTTGCGTTGTTAAAATTACAAGAAATCGCTATCGAAACGGTTCAAAAAGGTGAAGAGAAAAAAGAAGTAGAACTCAATACGCAGCCAGTTGAAGATAAACAGGAAGAAACGCCCGTATTGACTCAGCCGGGCAGAGCCCACCTTTTTAAATGGGAGCAAGATGGTGCCCGAGAGGGCATGAAAGATTGGGAATGTGCCAATTCAGGAAAAACCAAAAACCCCGGGGCAGCACTGCGTATTTTGATGAACCCCACAACAAAATTTTAAAAAATCAAATCACTTAAAACTTAAAGTACTCTGAAATATAAAGTACTTCGAAATATAAAGTACGAAGAAGTCTTTTGATAGAGGGCTGCTATTCAGGTATGGGGCGTGTTCGCCCGTTGTTATCAATAGCGACATAAATAAACTCCCCTTCAGTGACTTTTAACCGAACGTATTGGTCGGCGTGTTTTATCCATACTTCAATAAGAATTTTGAGCGATGACCTTCCTATGCTCACCACATCGCTATAGCAGCTTACGGTGCATCCAACGGGAACAGGCCGCAAAAACACCATATCGCCGATGGCGACGGTGGTGACTCTGCCTTTGGCAATTTCCCGTGCGGCAATGGCTCCGGCCAAATCCATTTGCGACATTAGCCAGCCGCCAAAAATATCACCATTGGCATTGGTATCGCGGGGCATGGTGAGCGTTTGTAGTGTTAGCTCGCCGGTTGGGGTGGGGTCATTATCTATATCTGCCATGGGGAAAGTCCTCTTTTTAATTATGTATTAAAGATGGCAACCAAGTTGCCATAGATGGCCAAACAGCTAAGGCCACCATTACCAGAAGCTGAAGAACAATAAACGGTACTACGCCACGGTAAATTGACGATGTTGTGACGGAATCTGGTGCGACGCCACGAAGATAGAAAAGCGCAAAGCCGAAAGGTGGAGTTAAAAACGAAGTTTGTAAATTCAAGGCGATCATTATCCCCAACCAAACCGGGTCTACCCCGGCGGCGAGCAATACCGGCCCAATAAGTGGTACTACGACAAAGGTGATCTCAATAAAATCGAGGATAAAGCCCAAGAAAAAAATCACTACCATCACCACAAGAATAGCGGTAAAGGTTCCGCCGGGCAGCGAATAAAAGAAATGGTTAATCAGCTCTTCACCCCCAAAGCCTCGAAAAACTAATGAGAACAGAGACGCGCCCAACAAAATAGCAAAGACCATGGCGGTGACTTTGGTGGAGGATTCCACCACGCTTTTTAGCATGGCTACACTAAATTGTTTTTTGCATATGGCCAGCAATGTGGCGGCCATAGCACCGACGCCAGCGGCTTCCGTGGGAGTCGCGGCGCCTTTGATAATTGAACCTAATACCAGCAATATCAGCGCAATTGGCGGCAAAATTGCAATAAATAACCTTAGTTTAGAAGGCATTCGTTTCGAAGGTATTTCTGTTAATGCTTCTTCGGGCACCACCGGCGGGGCTTTTTGCGAGGCAAAGGTGCCAACCAATACAAGATATACCAAGTACATGGCCACCAACGTAATGCCGGGAACAATGGCCCCTAAAAATAAATCCCCCACCGATACCGGAGCCGCGTTGTAAACTCCCAAACTGAGCTGGGCCTCCTGGTAGGCACTGGAAAGAATATCTCCCAGTAATACCAAGGCAATAGAAGGGGGAATAATTTGCCCCAGTGTCCCGGTGGCGCAAATGGTTCCAGTGGCTAAAGCGGGGTCATAATTGCGCTTTAACATAGTGGGCAGGGACATTAAACCCATAGTGACAACTGTGGCACCGACAATACCTGTGCTGGCGGCCATCAAGGTGCCGACAAGTACCACCGCCAAGCCCAAACCTGCGGGGAATCGCCCCATGACCTTGGCCATGTTTTCCAGAAGCTCTTCGGCAATTTTTGACTTTTCCAGCATTACCCCCATAAAAACAAACAGGGGTACGGCAATCAGCGTGGTATTGCTTATGGTGCCAAAAACACGATCAGGGTAGGCTAATAAAAGTTTGGCGCTAAAGGTGTCGAAGATAATTCCAAACCCCGCAAAGAGTAATGCTGTTCCCGCCAGGGTAAAAGCTACCGGGTAACCCGCCATTAACGCGATGCAGACGGCTAAAAACATCCATAGAGGGATCAATTCGACCATTAGACCTGCTCTCCTTCGTTTGGACTATTGGCATAACTTAGCGTGAGCAGATTGCGTAATATCTCGCTTATAGCGTGGAGCGCCATAAGTATTCCACAGGCAGGGATAAGGCTCTTAAGTATAAAAATAGCCGGAATACCGCCTGGGTTACTGGATACCTCTTTGATTTCCCAGGACTGGCTAACCATCCCCCAACTGATAAAGGTTAAAAACAAAGCAAAAGGCAGCATAAAAAGAATCGCCCCCAAAGCATTGACCCAGGCTCTTTGCACAACACTGGCTTTGCAATAGAGGATATCCACACGAACGTGACCGTTTTCCCTAGCGGTATAGGCCATGCACAGCAAAAATACTGTTGCGTGCATATAGGTGACGGATTCTTGTGCGCCAATAGAGCCTATGCTGAACAAAAAACGTAGAATAACTACCGATACAACCGTTAATGTCATCGTCAGCGTCAGCCAAGAAAGGAGTTTTCCTGTCCATACGGTAACAATATCAATACTTTTTGTCAGGGCACCAATAGTTCGAGTAAAAGTAGAGGACGGTGAAGAGTGTTGAGCGGGGTGAGTCGGTAGCGCCATAAGAGGGTTCTTTTCTTTTTATTTTTTAGCCTGGTCCAGAATGGGTGAGAGTATAGCGTTTTTGCTTTCAAGATTTTGTTATTTGATATACCCCCTGTGTAGACTGAAACAAAACTGTTACATTCCCGTAATAAGCTGGCGCCGTTCTTACCTATATTTAGAGGTCTCTAGCGGGTTTGTTGGAGGCTTTTTGACTTGGTTTCATTCAGGAGATAACTGTGAAAAAACTATTACTATCTACTTTAATCGTTGCGTTAAGTGGCATTGTCTCTCTATCCCACGCGGCCCGCGAGCAAATTTCGATTGTTGGTTCCTCAACGGTTTTCCCGTTTTCTAAAGTAGTGGCGGAACGTTTTGGTCGTTCTACTAACTTTAAAACCCCAACCGTTGAAACCTTGGGCACAGGTGGGGGGTTGGATACATTTTGTAAGGGCGTAGGCGTATCTCACCCGGATGTTACGAATGCTTCACGCCGAATTAAGGCTTCAGAAGTGGAAAAATGCGCTAAGAACGGCGTAAACGATATTGTTGAAGTATTGATTGGCTACGATGGTATTGTATTGGCGAATTCAAAAGCGGGCACACCGTTTAACGTGACTCGTAAAGACCTGTTTATAGCACTAGCAAAGCAAATTCCTAACCCAAATGGTAAAGAAGAGCTAATCGACAACCCTTACAAAAACTGGAATGAAGTAAACGCAGCATTGCCAGCCGACAAAATTCACGTATACGGCCCCCCACCCTCCTCAGGTACTCGTGACGCCTTTGTTGAGTTGGCCATGGAGGCAGGTTGTAAAGAGTTTGCATGGATCAAAGCGATAGAGAAACAAGACAAAAAGCGCTATAAAGCTATCTGTCACGGGGTACGTGAAGATGGTGCCTATACCGACTCCGGCGAGCAAGATAACGTCATTGTTCAGAAACTGACTAAATCACCTAAATCTTTGGGTATCTTTGGTTTCAGTTACCTTGATCAAAACATCGATAAAGTACAGCCTGCTATTATTGATGGCGTAGAGCCAGAGTTTGATTCTATCGTTGATGGCAGCTACTCAATCTCTCGCCCATTGTACATCTACATCAAAAAAGCACACGTTGATGTGATCCCAGGAATCGTGGAGTACCTAAAAGAATTTACCGCTGAAAAAGCCTGGGGCGACGATGGTTACCTAGTCGATAAGGGAATGATTCCTCTGTCTGCCGAGAAGCGAAAAGAAGTAAAAAACCAAGCAATTAATCTGACGCCACTTAAGTTGTAACTTTTACATGGCATACTAATCTTAACGATTTAGATAAAGCCCGGTTAAAACCGGGTTTTTTCGTTGTATACCGATACAAATTGCGGTAAAAAGCAGGCCGCACTAATACGAACTTCAAATTGACTCAATGCGAACAAGACGCAACCGCTTTTTGAAGACTCCGTTGATGTAAACGTGGATTAAAATGAATATTCTACTGCTGGTAGTCATCCTACTGTGTATCACTAACATCGCCTTTATTATGGGGCGCCATAGGTCCATTGCTGGAGCGAAAGCCGTTGGCGGCATCCAACATTTGAACTCGTTGCCCGTCTATCATGGCCTGCACGCAGCGCTGTGGTGTGCCATCCCCTCTTTTCTCGTATTTGCCCTCTGGATGGCCGCAGACAACAGCATCGTTCGCAGCATCGTTATCAATGATTTACCCGTTGAGCTGCGTCAGCTTTCTGCCAATGAACTTGGTCTTATTATCAACCAAATTGAAAATATTGCTGCGGGTGCAGAACAAAGCAACAGTGAAAAGGCGCTTATCGGAGCCGCAGAGCACCTTAAGCAATTGCAGCACATTAGCTGGTGGTCCATGGTGTCCTTTATCGCCTGTATGCTCACCATTATTCTCGCTGTTACCTGGAAGCGCATACAACCCGCCTTCCAAGCTCGTCAAAAAGTTGAAAATTCATTTCGATTGGGCTTACTGTTTTGCTCAATGATCGCCATTCTGACCACGGTGGGCATTGTCTTATCGGTTCTGTTTGAGTCAGTGCGCTTCTTCCAGTCGGTGCCTATAACGGAATTCCTGTTTGGGCTTGAATGGAGCCCGCAAATGGCTATCCGCGAAGACCAAGTTGCCTCCTCCGGTAGCTTTGGTGCCGTGCCTTTGTTTGCGGGTACCCTGATGGTGGCGACTATCGCCATGCTCGTGGCTGTACCAGCGGGCTTAATGTCCGCTATTTACCTCTCTGAATATGCCAGTCGTAAACTGCGTTCCTATATAAAACCCGCTTTGGAAGTTCTGGCCGGTATTCCTACCGTTGTCTATGGGTTCTTTGCCGCACTGACCATTGCCCCCGCAATTAGAGACTTGGGCGTTTCCATTGGGCTAAACGCCTCTTCCGAAAGTGCTTTGGCTGCGGGCTTGGTTATGGGGGTAATGACCATTCCATTTGTTTCATCCCTGTCCGACGACGTTATAAGTGCTGTGCCTCAATCCTTGCGGGATGGTTCTTTGGGCTTGGGGGCAACCCACTCAGAAACCATCAAAAACGTTGTGATTCCAGCCGCATTACCTGGGATTGTCGGCGGCGTGCTGCTTGCCATTAGTCGAGCTATTGGTGAGACCATGATTGTTGTAATGGCGGCGGGTCTAAGTGCCAACCTTACCGCCAACCCCCTAGAAGCCGTGACAACCGTAACAGTACAGATCGTTACCCTACTGGTGGGCGACCAAGAATTTGATAGCCCCAAAACACTGGCTGCATTTGCACTGGGTTTAATGCTGTTTATTACTACCTTGGCACTCAATATTTATGCGTTGCATGTTGTTAAGAAATACCGGGAACAATATGAATAATCCAAAATCAGCGGCAACAAAAACAGTGAAACCCTCTGAGCCAAAAAGAAAACTGACCACTGCCGAGCTTGTAGAAAAAAGCTTAAAGAAGCGCTATCGAAAAGAAAAGCGTTTTAAAGCGTTTGGACTTGCATCCATTTGCTTTGGCTTATTTGCGTTGGCTTTTTTGATGTTTGAAATTGCAGGTCGAGGGTTTAGCGCATTTAGCGTGACTCATGTGCAGCTAGAAATTGAATTTAATAAAGATACGCTCGACCTCTATGACGTTAGCGATACCGACCAACTTAATGCCGCAAACTTTGAGGGCGTTATTCGCAATGCATTGCGCAAACGCTTCCCCGACGTAACAAAACGCCGAGACAAGCGTGACCTATACCGACTTGTCAGTGTCGGCGCGGGCTATCAACTAAAAGACTATATTGTTTCCAACCCGGATGTACTTGGTCAAACGGAAACACACTGGCTGCTTGCCGACGACGATTTCGATACCTATGTAAAAACCAAAGGGCCGACAGGCGAAGGCTTTTCTAGCCGCCTTTCCGAAAAACAGTTGGCCTGGATCAATGAGCTGCTAGAACGCGGCGAAGCCGGTCGCAAAATAAACAAGAATTTTTTTGTCAGTGGCGATTCCAGCGAACCTGAAATGGCGGGCATCTTAGGCGCGTTAAAAGGCAGCCTATTTACCCTATTAGTCACCTTCTTTCTTTCGTTTCCTATTGGTGTGGCCACGGCAATTTACTTAGAAGAGTACGCAGCTAAAACCAAACTAACAGACTTTATCGAAGTGAACATTAATAACCTCGCTGCGGTGCCTTCCATTATTTTTGGTTTATTAGGTTTATCAATATTTGTCGGTGTACTCGGTGTGCCTAGATCGGTTCCACTCATTGGTGGTTTAGTGTTAACCCTTATGACACTGCCCACCGTTATAATATCAAGCCGCGCCTCAATTAAATCTGTCCCTCCCTCTATCCGTGAAGCCGCATTGGGAATGGGAGCATCGAAAATGCAAGTTATATTACATCACATACTGCCACTGGCTATGCCGGGTATGCTCACCGGCGCCATTATTGGAATGGCGCAAGCGCTTGGCGAAACAGCGCCTCTGTTAATGATTGGCATGGTCGCGTTTATTGTCGATATTCCCAACGGAATATTGGACCCTGCAACAGTATTACCTGTGCAAATATTCCTCTGGGCAGACAGCCCAGAAAAAGCCTTTGTTGATCTAACCTCAGCAGCCATTATGGTGTTGATGGTATTTTTGATTTTTATGAATACCTGTGCAGTGTGGCTGCGCAAAAAACTTGAGCGTCGCTGGTAAACCACAGCTTATTCAATAAACGTTATTAAAAATTATATAAAAGAGATTTTCCATGCAAGCATTGAATGACGTTGCCCAAGGGGCCATCGAAACAGTCGGACACCCTTTTTGTGAATCCGACACTAAATTTCGAATTCGCAATGCCAACGTATTTTACGGTGAAAAACAAGCGATCTTTGATGCCAATATAGACATTGCCGGAAATGAAATCATTTCCATGATTGGCCCCTCTGGTTGCGGTAAATCAACATTCTTACGCTGTTTAAATCGCATGAACGATACCATTGATATTTGTAAGGTGACCGGCGACTTCGAATTGGACGGCACCAATATCTACCAATCGAAAATGGACGTAGTAACACTGCGTAGCCGAGTGGGCATGGTATTTCAAAAGCCAAACCCATTTCCTAAGTCTATATACGAAAATATTGCTTACGGGCCAAAAATCCACGGATTGGCCTCCGCAAGGTCCGAACTAGAAGAAATTGTTGAAACGGCACTTCAACGGGCTGGCTTATGGAAAGAAGTAAAAGATCGCTTGGATCAACCCGGTACCGGGTTATCCGGTGGGCAGCAACAAAGATTGTGCATTGCTCGGGCAATTGCAATAAGTCCAGAAATAATTCTTATGGATGAACCCTGTTCCTCGCTAGATCCCATCGCAACCGCTAAAATAGAAGAGTTAATTGCGGAACTTCGTGAAAATTACACCATTGCCATTGTAACCCATTCCATGCAACAGGCTGCTCGTGTTTCAACCCGTACAGCCTACTTCCACATGGGGCGTATCGTAGAGGTAAACGATACACAAACGGTGTTCACCAACCCTCAGCACGAACTTACAGAAGCGTATATCACCGGGCGTATGGGTTAACCTGTCTGAGTGACAAAAGAGAATAAAATTATGGATTCGTTACACCTTGATCAACATATCTCCCAACAATTTAATGCCGACCTGGAAAAACTTCGCTCAGACTTTTTAGAAATGGGTGGCATGGTAGAAGACCAAGTTCACAAAAGCATTGAAGCTATTGTGAACGCAGAAGGCGAGCTTGCCGAAGAAGTGATGCAGCGAGAAATGGACGTGGACCAGTGGGAAATAAACCTGGACCATGAATGCACACTGATACTGGCGCGTCGCCAACCGGCGGCATCGGATTTACGCTTAGTCATGATGGTATCCAAATCCACAAGAGATCTGGAACGCATTGGTGATGAAGCAAATAAAATCGCCAAAATGGCTATAGCATTGAACGAAGATGGCGAATCACCTCGTGGTTACGTAGAGCTTCGCCATATAGGCGCCAACGTGGCGAAAATGGTGAATACCACGCTAGATGCCTTTGCTCGCTTTGATGTCGCCGCCGCCATTCGCGTGGTAAGAGAAGATAAAGAAGTTGACCGAGAATACAAGTCAGCACTTCGGGAATTAATCACCTTTATGATGGAAGATCCCCGCTCAATTTCACGTGTATTGAACGTTATGTGGGCGTTGCGTGCATTAGAGAGAATTGGCGACCACGCAAGAAACGTTGCTGAACAGGTGATCTACCTCGTTCATGGAAAAGACGTACGGCACCTTCCTATTAGTGAAATAGAAAAGCAGATAAAAGCTGCGAAAGAAGGGAACCAATAAGTATACACAGCGAGCGAAAGAACAAGTCAATACCAAGGGTTTGGGGTTAATCACATCAAAACCCCAGGCCCACTTTTATTCTAATAGCATCAATTGTTTTTCGTCTCATTCATTATTGTGGAATCTATTTTTTTATACATTAAGTTAGTAGACATGATTCTTTATGTGAAGTTTTGAGAATAAGCTAAACTGCTAAAGAGCAGTTATCTTTTGGCATTCAGTACAAGAAAGGTGAAGAACTTGAATAAGTTACTAACAGCAGGGGTATGTATTTGTACGAGCCTACTTTTGGCAGGCTGTGAAGGTAAAATGAAATCGATGAGCAATCAGGAATTGGTGGCTAAACGCGATGAATGCGTGCAGAAAAACCCAACATCTCCCGGCAAGGTTACCGCCTGTGAAAATATTCGCAAAGAATGTGAACGCCGTAGAAAAGAAGGCAACTACGCTTGTTAACAATGGCTAATAAGACCAATGGCTAATAAGACAGAAACCTTGTTAGAAAGCCCACAGTTAGAAATTGTAGGGTGACACTACTTTTTTCCCATCCATACCGCGCATATTAAGGCGTGTTCAAGCGGGTGAGTCAATACCAGTAACAATGCCCTCGCTATGAACCAACTAGCTTAACAAAGACCCTAGTATCGGAAGTAAACACACAAAAATGCACTATTTTTGTGTGTGGTTTACTATCGCCTTACTATGGTTGTTTTCTTTAAGGGCGTTCTAGGTTTAGATGATTCTGAATTATTGGGCGTCAAAACATAACGGCTTATATTTTCCGAATATTAAACCAAGCCTTTTTAAAAAACGACTGACTAAAAAGTACGAAAAAAAGTAAACCATGGCCATTAAAAAAACCGAACTCTACTCCTCCCTCTGGGCAAGCTGCGACGAACTGCGCGGCGGAATGGACGCCTCCCAATACAAAGACTACATACTCACCTTTCTATTTTTAAAATACGTCTCTGATAAATTTAAAAAAGACCCCAAAGCCATGATCGTTGTGCCAAAAGGCTGCGCCTTCGCCGACATGGTCAACCTAAAGGGCGATAAAGAAATAGGCGAAAAACTCAACAAAGTATTGGACGGTATCGCGGAAGAAAATGAAATCCCCTGGTTGTCCAACAAAGATAACGACTTCAACGACGAAGAGCGCCTGGGCAAAGGCAAAGAAATGGTCGACAGGCTCTCCAAAATTATTGGCATATTTGAGGGCCTAGACTTTGCCGCCAACAACATAGAAGGGGACGACCTACTCGGCGATGCCTACGAATATTTAATGCGCAACTTCGCCACCGAATCCGGTAAAAGCAAGGGCCAATTCTATACCCCCGCAGAAGTCTCCCGCGTGGTGGCCAAAGTGGTGGGCATTACTAAAGACACAGGAAGAAACAAAAGCGTCTACGACCCCACCTGCGGCTCCGGCTCGCTCCTGCTGAAAGCGGCGGACGAATCCAAAGCGGGCATGAGCATCTACGGCCAAGAGAAAGACGTCTCCACCACCGCCCTGTGCCGAATGAACATGTACCTGCATGACAACGCCGATGCCGAAATCGCCGTGGGCGGCCATAGCACCCTGGCCGAACCAGAATTCAAAAATAATTCGAAAAGCGCCCAGAATAATACCCTGCAAACTTTTGACTTCGCCGTGGCCAATCCGCCATTCTCCTTTAAAGCCTGGACAACAGGCATAACCCGCGACGATACCGGGGCAGATATCTACCGCCGTTTTGAATACGGCGAGCCACCAGAAAAAAATGGCGACTACGCCTTTTTATTGCACATCCTTAAATCCTTAAAAAGCACAGGCAAGGGCGCGGTGATATTGCCCCACGGTGTATTATTCCGTGGCAATGCCGAAGCCGGTATACGCCGCAAGCTGATAAAACAAGGCTACATCAAAGGCATTATTGGCCTACCCGCCAACCTGTTTTATGGCACCGGCATACCCGCGTGTATTATTGTTATTGATAAAGAAAATGCAGAAGAGCGCGTCAAAGGTAACGGAAAGGGAAAAGGCGCCGGCATATTTATGCTCGACGCCAGCAAAGGCTTTATAAAAGACGGCAACAAAAACCGCCTACGCGAACAAGACCTCCACAAAATTGTCGATGTCTTTAACAAGCAACTGACCATTGCAGGCTACAGCCGACAGGTTAGCGTTAAAGAAATAGAAACCCACGACTACAACCTAAATATTCCCCGCTATATCGACAGCTCCGAAGCGGAAGACCTACACGACCTAAGTGCCCACCTTAGCGGCGGCATACCCAACAGAGACATAGACGCATTGCAACACTACTGGAAAGTCTTCCCCAGCTTGCGTAACACCCTATTTGCAGAAGAGCGAGAAGGCTACAGCCAAGCATTAGTGGAAGCCAATGAAGTTAAAAATACCATACTGGAAAATAAAGAATTCAAACGCTTCGCCACAAAAAACCTCAAACTCTTCCAAAACTGGAAGGAAGAAGCCAACCTCAGAGCTTTGAATAAGAGCGCGCTGAATAAAAAAGACAAACCCAAAGCCGTTATATACCGTATCTCCGAAAGCCTGCTTAGCACCTATACCAAAGCACCCTTATTAGACCGATACGACATGTACCAAATAATCATGGACTACTGGGAACACACATTGCAAGACGATGTGTATGTCATCACCCAAGACGGTTGGGAAGCCGGCAAAGTCATCCGTGAGCTAATCGTTAAAAAAGGCGAAAAACTCAAAGAAACACCTGACCTAATTATTAACAAAGCCAAATACAAAGCGGAGCTTATTCCCCCGGCCTTAATCGTAAGCGCCTATTTTGCTGCCGAACAAGCAGAAATAGACAGCCTGCAAAGCACCGCCGATGCCAGCACGCAAGAACTGGAAAGCTATACCGAAGAACATGCCGTAGAAGGCGGCCTACTGGAAGAAGCCCTAAACGACAATGGCAAAATAAACAAAGCCTGTGTGGCCGCAAGATTAAAAGACATTAGGCTAATAGAAGCAGCGGATAGTGATGAAATAGCCGCACTGGAACAGGTAAAAAAATTAATAGAGCTAGACGCCAACAATAAAAAAACCGTAAAAACCGCACAAGAAGTCTTGGATAAACGTGTATTTAACCACTATAAAAAACTCACCCAAGCCGAATGCAAAACCTTAATAGTGGAAGACAAATGGCTAGCCACAATAGAAGCCACAATTTCGGCGGAAATAGAACGTGTCACCCAACAGTTGACCAACCGCATAAAAACCCTGGAAGAGCGTTATGCCAACCCACTGCCGGAATTAACTCAAGAAGTGAAAGCCCTAAGCAGCAAAGTGGATAAACATTTGAAAAAAATAGGGTTGCAGTGGTGAGTAAGGTAAAGCAAGTGGTGCCGGAAGGGTATAAGCAAACGGAAGTTGGGGTGATACCTGAGGATTGGCGAATACTTCCTCTTATTGAATTAGCGAAAATACGTTCGGGAATTGCAAAGAACTCGAATAAGATAGTTCATAATCCCGTTCTAGTTCATTACCTTCGAGTTGCAAACGTTCAAGACGGGTATTTAAACCTTTCTGATATGAGTGAAATCAGTGTGAGTAGAGAGGATATTGCTCAATATGCTTTACTCCCTGGGGATGTGTTGATGAATGAAGGGGGAGATCTTGATAAGTTAGGGCGGGGTGCAATTTGGCGCGGTGAATTTAAATCATGCATTCACCAGAATCATGTTTTTGTTGTTCGATGTGGTTCGAGTTTATGTTCAGATTACCTTAATGTATGGACAGGGCATACCGCTGCCCGAAAATATTTCTTGGTTGCGGGCAAACAAACAACAAATTTGGCGTCAATCAATAAAACAGCTTTAGGTCAACTCCCAATTGTTCTTCCTTCATTGCCAGAACAAACCGCCATAGCCACCGCCCTTTCCGATGTCGATGCCCTAATCACCTCACTAGAAAAACTGATCGCCAAAAAACGCGCCATCAAAACCGCCACCATGCAGAAACTGCTCACCGGCAAAAAACGCCTGCCCCCCTTTGATAAAACCGCCGATGGAAAAGAGAAGGGCTACAAACAAAGCGAGCTGGGTGAAATACCGGAGGATTGGGATATAACATCTCTTGGTTCGCATCTTAATGAGCCACCGAGATATGGGATAAATGCGGCAGCTGTTAAGTTGAAAGGCGATTTACCTGTGTATCTTCGAATAACTGATATAAACGAGGATGGCTACTTTACTTCATCGAATAAAGTTGGCGTTAATAATCAATTTTCTTATTTGTATAAGCTACAGTCTGATGAACTAGTTTTTGCTCGTACTGGTGCTAGTGTAGGGAAATCATACCTATATGACGAAAGCGACGGAGAGCTAATATACGCTGGATTTTTGATAAAGGTTTCACCGAATACGGTGACATTAAATCCTATGTATTTATCTCAATATGTAAAAACTGAAAGGTATTGGCGGTGGGTAAAGGTTACATCGATGAGAAGTGGGCAGCCAGGTATTAATGGCGTCGAGTATGCTGGGTTAGAAATTTTACTTCCTTCAATTGAAGAGCAGTCAATAATTGCTGGTATGTTGTCAGAAATGGATAGAGAAATCGCCATCATAGAGCAGCGCCTTTCCAAAACCCAAAAAATCAAACAAGGCATGATGCAAGAATTACTCACAGGAAGAACGAGGTTGGTATGACGTCAAAAGACTATGTGGAATTTATTCCAGGCAAGCATACCCTAGACTTTGAGTTTGCATACAACCCAGAAGAAACTCAAGCCTTGCATAAAGAGCTGAATGGCAAGGCCGAACTGACCATTGAAGATTTACGCCGTGTATCTCTATGGAAAACCAACCGAGTATTGGATGTACCTGAGGAGACTTTGCTAAAACTCTCCGCCATTGCCACCAAAGTCGATTTAAAAATAACGGATGATTGCGTAAAGGAATTGATTGAAGAGTTAGTGGATTCGCGCGGAGTGGGTTACCCCATGGCCAGCTCCATACTAAAATTCTGTCGGCCAGATGTATTCCCCATTATTGATGTAAGAGCCTACAGAGCATTAACCGGCAAAAAAAATTACTTACAGCCAATACAGCTATACGGTGTATATAGAATACGCCCAAGCATTAATGCAGATTACAACAGAGCATGAAGAGTATAAAAACCTTAAATTAAAAGGCTTTTAGTGAAAAAAAGTGACGAGCAGTTGTATTGCTTTGATAAGGACAAAAACGGAAAAATAGTAAAGGCACTTATATGAGTAAAGTCGGCCAGAAAGAGCGCCCTACCCAAAACCGAGTGGTAAAGTTATTCCGAGACGAATTAGGTTACGACTATTTAGGTGACTGGCAAGAACGCCCCAATAACAGCAATATTGAAGAGCGCTATTTACTTCACTGGTTGGTAGAAAAACAAGGCATAGAGAAAGCCTTAGCCACCAACGCCCTGCGCAAATTCAAACAAACCGCCAGTATGGGCGACGGTAAAAAACTCTATTACGCCAACCAAGCGGTGTATAGCAGCCTGCGCTATGGTGTCAAAGTCCGGCAGGGGAAAGACAAAAGCGATAAAACCGTCTGGCTAATTGATTGGAAAAACCCCCTCAATAATGACTTTGCCATTGCCGAAGAAGTGACCGTAAAAGGCAAAAATGATAAGCGCCCGGATATTGTGCTCTACGTGAATGGCATTGCCTTGGGGGTGCTGGAATTAAAGCGTTCTAAGGTGTCCGTTACCGAAGGTATTCGCCAAAACCTGGATAATCAGAAAAAAGACTTTATAAAAGACTTCTTTAGTACCACGCAGCTATTAATGGCCGGTAACGACACAGAAGGTCTGCGCTATGGCACCATCGAAACACCAGAAAAGCATTATTACCGCTGGAAGGAAGAAAACCCCCATTACGACCCCAAGCGTAAAGCGCCAGACGACAATAATAAGAATGGCGATATAAGCCACAATAAAACAAAAGACAGTAATAAAGAACACAGTAGCGAAAAGCACAGCAATAAAAAACACTTATCCGTTTTTGATGTGGATTATACCAATGAGATTTTGGACTTCGACCTTATCAATGTCTGCAATAAAGAACGCTTCCTAGAAATACTTCATAACTTTATTGTCTTCGACGCAGGCACAAAAAAGACCTGCCGACACAATCAATACTTTGGTGTAAAAGCAGCGCAAAAGCGCTTGGGCGGCGAGCATTTACTGGCTCGCGCAGCGGGGCAAAACTTACGTGCAGACCAGTTGGACGATGAAGGCGGCATTATTTGGCACACACAAGGTTCCGGTAAAAGCTTAACCATGGTGTGGTTAGCCAAGTGGATGCGGGAAAATATTGATAATGCCCGTGTATTAGTGGTAACTGACCGCAAAGAGCTGGACGAGCAAATAGAAGGCGTATTTTCTGGGGTAGAGGAAGACATATCCCGCAGTAAAAATGGTGCGGCCATGGTGGCCGAGTTAAACCAGGCGGAACCCTGGTTAATGTGTTCACTGGTACACAAGTTTGGCCGCAAAGGTAAAAATAAAGACGGCGAGAATAGTGACAATGGCACAGATGATAGTCGGGAACTCAGTGAAGAAGACACCGATAAATATCTGGAAGACCTTCAAAAGAACCTGCCCAGTAATTTTGAAGCCAAGGGCAACCTATTTGTCTTTGTGGATGAATGTCATCGCACCCAGTCAGGTAAATTACACCAAGCCATGAAGGCCATTCTACCCAAGGCCATTTTTATTGGCTTTACCGGCACGCCTTTACTGAAAAAAGACAAGCAAAAAAGTAGTGATGTCTTCGGCACCTTTATTCATACCTATAAGTTTGACGAAGCCGTGGCAGATAAAGTGGTGCTGGATTTACAGTACGAAGCCCGCGACATAGACCAATACATACGCTCCCCCGAGAAAATCGACGACTGGTTTGACACCAATACCGCTGGCCTAACCGATATGGCCAAGGTGCAGTTAAAGCAGCGTTGGGGCACCATGCAAAAAGTACTCTCCAGTAAAGACCGTTTAGAAATGATTGTGAACGATATTTGGCTGGACATGAAAAAGAAGCCGCGCTTAATGGATGGCCGGGGCAATGCCATGTTGGTGTGTGCCAGCATCTATCAGGCGTGCAAAGTGTATGAGCTATTTATGGCAACGGAGCTAAAAGGTAAGTGCGCCATTGTTACCAGTTATTTACCCTCGCCAAATGATATTAAAGGCGAAGAAACCGGCGACGGCCAAACGGAAAAACTGCACCAGTACGAAATATACCAACAGATGTTGGCGGACTATTTTGACTTACCCAAGGACGAGGCCATTAACAAAGCGGAAGAGTTTGAAACCAAAGTCAAAGACCAGTTTAAAAATGAACCTGGTCAAATGCGTTTATTAATTGTGGTGGATAAACTCCTCACCGGCTTTGATGCGCCTTCGGCCACCTATTTGTATATAGATAAAAAAATGCAAGACCACGGCCTGTTCCAAGCCATTTGCAGGGTTAACCGCATAGACGGTGACGATAAAGAATACGGTTACATTATTGACTACAAAGATTTGTTCCACAGCTTGGAAACCTCTATTGGCGATTACACCAGCGGCGCCTTTGATGCTTACGATAAAGAGGACGTAAAAGGCTTGCTCACCAACCGCCTGGAAAAAAGCCAGTCAAAACTGGAAGAGGCGAGGGAAGCCACCAAAGCCCTGTGTGAACCCGTATTACAACCTAAAGAACTTATCCACTATATTCAGTATTTTTGTGGTGATGTGGCCAGTAGTGACGACTTAAAACTTAACGAAGCCAAGCGAGTATCCCTGTATAAAAATGTCGCGAGTTTGGTGCGTGCCTATTCTCAAATCGCCAATGAAATGCAAGCAGCGGGTTACAGCCCCAAAGAAGCGAAAACAATAAAAACGGAAGTGCAGCACTACGCGGATATGCGCTCAGAGATAAAAAGAGCCTCGGCGGATGATGTGGACCTAAAAAAATATGAGCCTTCCATGCGCCGCCTACTGGATACCTATGTTAAAGCGGATGACGCTAAAGCCGTGGTAGATTTTGAAGAGCTGGGGCTTATTGAGCTTATTGTTGAAAAAGCCAAGCAGAACCCCGCGCAGGCCGGCGCAAAAAAAGTACCGGAGGCCATGGCCGAAACCATTGAGAACAATGTACGTAAAGCCATTGTGGACGGTCAACCGGCGAACCCAAAATATTACGATGATATGTCTGAGTTATTGGATGCCCTCATTGCACAACGTAGAGAAGATGCTATTAGCTATGAGGAATACCTCAAGAAAGTAAAACTACTGGCCGAAGGCGTGGTGAAGCCCGAGGAAGGTGTGAGCTACCCCACCTCTATGGATACCCGAGCGAAGCAATCCTTATACGATAACCTGGGGCAAAATGAAGACTTGGCAACCCGTATTGATACGGCAATTAGATACACCAAAAAGGCCGATTGGAAAGGTAACCGCTTTAAACGGCGTGATGTGGAAAATGCTGTGAAAGAGGAATTGGCAGAGTACAAGGTGGATACCGAAGCGCTTATGAATATCATCAAAAATCAGAGCGAGTATGACTAAAGTGTTGGCAAGTAAGGTGTTGGCAAATAGGGTGTTAGCAAAGAAGGCGTCAGCAAAAAAAGTGGCTGAGCCGGTAACACACATTACCGTAAGCGGCATTGATATTCAGGTTGTAAAAAAGGATATCAAAAACTTTCATTTGGCGGTTTACCCACCGGAAGGCCAAGTACGTGTGGCAGCCCCCAAGCGTTATACCGACGATAATGTACGTTTAGCCGTTATCTCAAAACTCGCCTGGATTAAAAAACAACAACAAGATTTTAGAGAGCAGCCTCGGCAAACAGAGCGAGAATATATTTCAGGCGAATGCCATTTTGTGTTTGGTAAACGCTGCCGTCTGGAATTGATCGAAGGTAATACTAAGCACGAAATACGTTTATTGAAATCCGGTAAGTTAAAGATGTTCGTTAAACCGGATACTTCGGTAGAGAGTAAAGAAAAGCTGCTGTACGCCTGGTATAGAGAGCAGCTTAAAGGCCGTATTCCTGAGCTGCTCGATAAGTGGCAGCCGGTAGTAGGTAAGCGCGCTGCTGAGTGGGGCGTAAAAAAAATGAAAACCAAGTGGGGTAGCTGCAATATAGAGCAGCGTCGTATTTGGTTGAATTTAGAGCTGGTAAAAAAACCACCGGAATGCCTTGAATATATTCTTGTACATGAACTGATTCATCTGCATGAGCGTAATCATAATGAGCGTTTTAGGGGGCTGCTGGATAAGTTTATGCCCAACTGGCCGTTGATGCAGAGAAGGTTAAACAAAGAACCGTTAGTGCATGAGGATTGGGAGTATTGAACATGGATACAGCCTAAAAATGGTAGGTTGAGATATTTTGATGTCCCTAGTTTTATTGTCAATGAAGGTACGAGGCACGACTACGGAGAACCCCGCTATCAAGTCATTGGCACTATAGAAACACATCGTATAATCTTTGTTGTGCATACTGAACGTCACGACAATGTGATAAGGATTATATCGGCGCGTAAAGCCAACAAAAAAGAGAAACGGCGATCAACGTGCCACCCATTCGGCATATAATGCGCGACATAAGCCGCGAGTTTTAATAATGCGTCATAGTCCATTATTGCCCCCTATCCTTTAGGGCCTGTTCACACTAATTCAATTGTCACTGTTGTGACTGAAAAAGCGCCAATTTAGGCACGAAGAGAGAAGTTTAGTCATTCTAAATAAACGATGAGTAAAGCTTCCGCTCCTGCTCACGCTCCTCACCTATATCCATATAGGCGACGACAAGTGGCGCTTTTTCAGCCGCAACCCTTCGGGCCTGGGCTATTTTTCACCCAGCTACGTTATCAGTCGCTCATTTAGGCCAGCTAAACTTCACTCCCTCTGCCTTCGACTACAAGGATGTAGTTGGTAGAGCGACGCAGGAGGCCAAAGCCGAGCTGGATAAAAAATAGCTCAGGCAGTGATAATTGAATTAGTGTGAGCAGGCCCTAGCAGAACCAAGATAAAAACTCTTGGGCGCATGGGGCTTGTTACTGCCCTATTTGCCGCGTATCTCGTCCATGCTTAAATTACCACGGCTTCGGCTTGTCCAATCATCGGGGCGAAAATACCAACGTTTCTTTTTAGAGGCATATTTAAACCCCGCTGCTTTTAATGTGTCCTTGTGGGCTTTGGTGTTACCTGAAACCCATACCCACGCCCTGCAAATTTGGCGGGATGAGCGACTAGCGAAGGTGGAGAAGCCCGACCTGAGAGGAATATTATATAGCTAAATAGAATCAATAGGCGAATTTTAATAACTTAAGATTACTAACTAATCATAAGTAAGTTAGTAAAGGGTTATGGGAATAGATTTAATGGCGTTGGAATACACAAAAACAACATTTGTTACATTTTGATATTTTGTTGTTGTTCTTATAAAATGGCATTCATAAGTCAAAATGTAAACAGGATATTCAAATGCGCCTTTCTATTGATGTAACACCCGATCAACACCAACTCCTTAAAGCTGCTGCTGCATTACAAGGGCAATCAATCAAAGAATATGTGCTTACACGTACTTTGCCTCAGTCGGATGAAAAAGCAGCCCTTCATAAATTAGAGACTTTTTTAGAGTCTCGTATTGATGCTGCAAATAATGGTAAATTATCCTCTAAATCTGTTGATGATATTTTTGATGAAGTCCTTAAAGAAGAAAGCTAATGGCAATGTTGCCTTATGAACTTTCCATAGATGCAGAGAACGATTTGCGAGAAGTCGCACGTTACACCGTTAATAAATGGGGTAAAGAAGCTTTAAAAAAATATAGGGGTGGATTAAAAAGCAAATTTATTGAAATTGGAGAAAGCACTGTATCAAAACGTAGCTTTTCTGACGATTCTCCCAATCTATTTGTTACAAAATATCGGTATCACTACATTTTTTATATTACTAAAAATGTTGAAAAACCTATTATTATTGGTGTTATACATGAAGCAAGAGATATTGTTAACCGATTAAGTGAACGCCTAAACTAAAGTTCTAAATTGGTATAGAGTGTTTGCAGGTTTTTTGATAGGACTTTAGTTTATGGAATAGCTAAGAGTGGTGTTTATTAGCGTACTCTTCAGGTTCATGTGATTTAACACAATAATTATGAAAACCTTTTACCCAATCACAGACACTACAAGTCTTCCAGGTTTAAGGGGAAGAACGACAACAGGCATAAATTCCGTGGCTGGTCTTGCAGTATTTTTTTAATGCGCTTGATGGCCTTCATATCCCGAATGGGCTCAACTTTAATTGATGACCCTGTTTTCGGGCGATTAAAATTTTGACCTTTCGGCATTCCCATAATGCGCGCCTTCGATATTAAGAAAACCTCACTTGAAACGATTACTTAATAAATAAAAATCAATATTTTGTCTGATTTATTGGATGCCTTAATTGCACAGCGCAGAAGGGCCATTAAAAAACAGCAACAAGACTTTAGAGACCAACCCCGGCAAACCGAGCGCGAATATATTTCGGGCGAATGCCGTTTTCCTTAAGTCAAATTCCCTAGCAAGTTTTACACTTGAAAAAATTCAGTAGGCTTGGCTGCATATGACCTTGTTCGTTGGAATGGCTCAAGCTGGGAGCTTGGTTACACTATGGCGCGCCCGGAGAGATTGACTCGATACATCCCTCGGGCCTTCAGTCCAGCGCTAATCGCGCTGCCTAAACAGGCTATCCTGCCTGTTTACCGAACTCCCGACCAAGTGGTTCGAAGCTATACGAAAAAATGTAATCTATAGAAAACATGGTATTGACTTTTAGAGCGGCCTCTAAAATCTTTAAAGACGTTAATTTCATTGTCAGCGAAGATGATAGACATGACTACGGAGAAAGCCGTTATCAAATTATTGGTACGGTTGACCCTCACGGTGTTTTACTAGTCGTATATACAGAGCGACACGAAAACACAATAAGGCTTATCTCAGCTCGTAAAGCTAACAAGAAAGAACGGCATTTGTACCAACAAAGTATTTAATGGTGAAACAATGACACTTGAAAAGCATACAGACGAAGAGTTAAAAAAATTAAAGGACAGGTCAGACACTGAGCGCCTTAAAAATATGACAGAGGAAGACATAGAAAAAGGCGCTTTATCTGATTCTGACAATCCGCCTTTAACAGACGAAGAACTTAAAAAGTTTAAACGTCCTAGCGATGAATACCGCAAGAGGTTTCAAAAAAATGACGACAATTAAATACACCCAAAACGACGTTAATAATTTAAAGGACGGAAAAACAGACTGGAAGCGGGTAGAAAAACAAACCGACAAAGATATTGCACAAGCCGCATTATCTGACGCTGACGCACCCTTAGTCTCTGACATTGATGCAACAAAGTTTAAACCGAGAAAATTAATGCGTCATAAGCTTGGCTTGTAACCGCGCATTACTTTGTGATGACATCGCCCGTCCTCCAATCAAAATAAACGTATTTTTCGTCCTGTCTGCTCACGACCGTACGCCGGGATAAATTAAAATACCGTGTAGGTTGGAAAAGCCGGAGGCGCCTTCCGACGTTTACCTGACAAATAAAAGAGACGCTTAAATTATTTCTAGTAGAAAGAGTTTGCTGTTAATAAAGTGAGGTAATAAAAATATAATAAAACCTGAACCCCTTGTTGCTCAATAGTAAGGGTTCAGGTTCAGTCTGAGCTACAGTTTATCTTGCACTGTGTGGGCACACTGTCCTTTTTTCATTTATGGGCTTGCTGGCGGTTGTAATTTATTTAATTGGCCTTTTGCTGCTTGGCCTATCTTGCCTTTATCTTGCGCGGCATATTTAAAATGCTTAATAGCCTTACTGCCCTGGCCCCTTTGTAGAGCGATTTCGCCAAGGTGGTATTCGCCCACCGTTGTTTTCAATAGCTTCGCCGCCTTTTCTAAGCTTTTCTCAGCCGAAGCAATATTAGAACGTTTCTTCTGTGTTAGCCCCAAGGAAAGGTAGCTTAAAAAATAATCGGGGTTAAGTGCCGTTGCTTTACTAAAATTTTTCTCTGCATTCTGCACTTGTTTTTTTGCCAACTGAGCTTGTCCACGAGTTATCAAAAATTGCGCCTCTTCGGGCTGCATTTTTATGGCTTTGTCCGTTAGTGCGAGGGCTGCATTCAGGTTGCCATCTGCCAAAGCCTTTTGGGCTTTGTCATTAATATCATAAGCGGCCTTATCTTTACGGATTTGGTAAATTGCCTTTTTGTATGCCTGCTTGTTGCGAGTACCAGAGGGGAATTTACTTGAGCGAGAACGGTTTTTTGCTACTCTTTCTTGAGAGGGCGGATGACTGGCAAATAAGTTAGAGAGCCAGTTACTGTCACGGCTTTTTGATAGCTCGACAAATTTTTCTTGTAGCTCGATAGCCGCTTTCGGCTCATAACCGGCACGAGACATATACTCAATACCATAATAGTCCGAGTCCAATTCCTGCTGGCGACCATATTTTGCCTGAAAGGTTGATGCGCCAAGGCCAGCGCCCATCCCTACTAACTGGCCATATTCCGAGCCCTGGCTTACTGCCCCTGCTGCTGCCACACCTAAACCCAACAGTGTTGCTTGCGACATTTGCGAAGCGCCGTGTCTTGCCGCTGCGTGAACAATTTCATGGCTCAGCACGGCTGCAAGCTGTGCTTCATCCTCCAATAAAAGCATTAAGCCCCGGTTAATAGCGATTTTGCCACCGGGCAAGGCCCAGGCATTGGGCACACTGTTATTCAGCACAACAAACTCGTAGGGCAGCTTGGATCGATCACTTACGGCGGCTAATTTTCGACCAACAGATGAGACATAAACACTGAGATCGGGGTCAACCGTATACTTTCCACCTTGTTGCTGTTGGGACGGACCATAGTTGGTTCTTCCAATTTCAACTTCCTGTGAGGCCGAAACCAACGAAAATTCTGTATCCCCAGTAACCGGGTTTTCCGCACAACCACTTGCTAAGAAAAGTGTCGGTACACAGATGATGCCAATAATATAAAAAACAAAGCTGAGCCTTTGACGCATGTTTAACTCCTAATGTGTGTATGTGTGAAAACCACTATAATGCCGGGCAAAGAATATAAAAGCAGTGAAATAGACTATGAGCCAAAAACACTATATTGAATTATACGCTGGGTTGAGACCAGATGGTCAGCCAGTTGTTGAAAGAATTCAAGTAGAAATACTCGAAGATAACAGCAGTAAGCTGGTTACTTCCCCAGCATTTGTTCAAGGAATAGCCAAAGGCGACAATATTAAGCTCAATACCGAGGAGAGATCCTTCGAAGTGCTAAAGCGCTCGGGAAACCTGTGTATTCGGGTTTTTGCCAAAGAAGACTTGGCCAGTATCGAACATGATATTAGCCCGGAACTGGAAAAACTAGGCGGAACTCTGGATGTGGAAAACGACCGTGTATTGGTATATAGCATCCATGTTAGCTGCGGTTTTCAAGCAATCGAAAAGATACTTAACGACTATACGGGTGATGCCACAGAAAGCGCTTGGTTTTACGGCAATATCTATGACCCTAAAGATGGCGTAACCCCTCTTAATTGGTGGCAAGATATTCTAAAACCACAATAAACATTTGAACAAAAATATTTAAAAGAGAAGCTCAATTGGAATGCAGGGCGAATTGCGGCGCATGTTGTATTGCCCCATCAATCAATAACCCCATACCGGGTATGCCCAATGGCAAGCCTGCCGGTATTGTGTGTATCCATTTAGATGAAAATAATTTCAAATGCCGTATTTGGAATACGGCGGAGTACCCAAAAGTATGCAAACAATTTGCACCGGAAATGAGTGTCTGTGGTGATACTCGAACTCAAGCATTGAGATTAATTGACGAGCTGGAAAAATATACATCTTTTCCGTAACTATCGATTTTTCCGTAAGCATCGATTTTGTAAGCACTAATAAAAATCACAAAAATAGGCCATTCAACCATTTTTCATTTATTTTTACATTTCCTGGTGCCGGCATTTATTGTAGCGGTCTTTTTTAAAAAAGATTGGAAAAAGGCGTTAGCGATAATGCTGCTGACAATGGTGGTTGATATTGACCATCTATTAGCAAGCCCTATTTACGACCCTAACCGTTGCAGTATAGGGTTTCACCCCCTACATAAGCTTTGGTTAATGCCCTTTTACCTTGCTTTATGTTTTCATATAAAAACACGTTATCTCGGCATAGGGCTTAGTATTCATATGTTGCTGGATTGTATCGATTGTCAACTAATGAACACTTAATACCAAACCTAGAAAGTTTTCAGTTAATATAGCGGCCTCAATTACCGAAGAGATACGATAACTCAATGACAACTTACCGCCTAGAAAACGATGATTTTGTCACTTTAGCCAAGGCAGAGCGGAATAGAAGAATTTACCAGCGACTAATGATGATGGCACATTGAAAAGAAGGTATGTCAAAAGCACAGATTAGCCGATGATTATTTATTTCTACTGATCAAATTTATGCTTGGCTTAAGCGCTTCCATGAACAGGGTATTGAGGGTTTGAAAGACAAAGTAAGAAGTGGCAGACCTCGCCTACTTGATCGCTCTGAGCATAAAGCCTTAAAACAAAAAATAGAAGCATCACACTCTGCTTTATCTGGAGGCCGTCTTCGAGGAGAGGATATCATTCAACTCATCAAGGATGAATGGGGTATCACCTATAGCCTGAGCGGTATTTATTATTTGATGAAGGATATCGGCATGTCATGAAGCGCAGCGTAATGGCTGTCCAGCCACACAGTGTGTGCGCTGCTGCTTGCACTTGTTAAGGCTTGCGCCCTATAATGTACGGAAATACCGTACACTAACTCAAGGTGGATTTATGGACAGCGTAAGTGTTAATAAATTTAGAGACAACCTAAAAAGCTTTGTAGAACAAATAGTTGGAAACCACACTCCTCTTAAAGTAACTAGACGTAGTGGTGAAGATTTTGTTGTTATTAGTGCCGATGACTGGGAACGTGAGCAAGAAACCCTTCATGTCTTGCAAAACAATAGCTTAATGCAACAAATCTCTGATTCTTTAGGTACGCATACTCAGAAAGGTGGATATAAGCCAGGCAAGGAGGAGATGAGTGAGATCACTGGTCTTTGAAGGAAGTACTTGGCAAGAATATGAGAAATTACGTGAGAAAGATAAAAAGCTACATAAGGTTTTATGCCGACAACTCAAAGAAATGATGCGTGATGACCCCGCTCACGGAACAGGAAAACCCGAGCCACTAAAGCATAATCTTTCTGGCCTTTGGTCCCGAAGATTGAGTCAAAAAGACCGCGTAATCTATAAATTTGATGATAACTATATCTACATCTTCGCTATAGGTGGCCATTACGACCAGCACTAGACTAACGTTTTATGCGTTGTGCGAAGGGGTTGGTATGGATGTCTTGGTTATCGTTGGTTATCTTTGTAGGTGTTGTAGTAATGATAAGTACGCAGAGGTTTTGATATGGCTACTAACGATACAGTTCAAGCGCGTGTTTCAGCAGAGTTAAAGGCTCAGGCAGAGGCTGTGTTTGCCTCTATGGGGTTAAAAACATCCGATGCAATCCGCCTGTTTCTGCAACAATCCGTAAATATAGGGGGCTTGCCTTTCCAGCCAAAAGCAAAAGTGCCTAATGTTGAAACATTAGAAGCTATGAAAGAGATCGAGAACGGACAAGGTACACGATATAAGGATGCAGATGCCATGTTTAAAGACTTAGATATCTAATGTACGAATTATTCGCATCTAATAAATTTAAACGTGACCTCTCAAGAAGTGCAAGCGTCAAAGTAAAAATGTGCAAAAGCTCCATATCATATTGGAGCTTTTAACCTCGGGTGAAGCACTGCCAGTAAGCAATCGAGATCATAATCTTACAGGTAATTATGTTGGGCATTGGGAGTGCCATATCGAACCCGACTGGCTCTTAATTTATCGGGTTAATGAAGAGGAAAAAGTAATTGATCTTGTGCGAACAGGTAGCCATTCGGAGTTGTTTTCATAAACAGGGGCAAGTGACCCTTAGCGGACACCAATATAATCAGTTGAGTTTCAGCGATGGCAAAGTTTAAAAGCAACGCAACTAAAGAGTCACTTTGATCCAAAAAATCCCACAGATTGGCATCATAAAAATTATCTTGGCGAGGCGAATTGGCATCTCTCAGCATCGTATTTGGCTCAATAGTTCGACCAGCTTCTAAGCCTAACAAAATGCTAAGGTTTAGTTCCTTTCTTAGGCACCTGTCTGTGGTGTGGCTCTATAAAAACAGTCTAAAATCCTCAGTGTTTGAGTTTGAATAAATGGAGACGTTAAATCGATAGCGTCTTGCTTATCCAACCACTGTTTAAATTCTTTAATCTTTGTATAGGCTTCCTCGCCAAAATCTTTTGTATACATTGCCTCAAATACTTGTTCGCTGTGTTTTGCGCGTAAACCTGCTTGCCAAGCGTTGGTAAAGACACTATTAAGCTGGTGAGCAAGCTGTGCATTTCATAGGGTTTATTCCTTATTCAAATCTTGGGCGAAATCAATTAATTCCAAAGCCGCAAGCTCTTTGATTTTAATTTTATTTTCAGGGTCAATATTATATTTTTTGGCAAGAACATGAAAGTCGTCATCGGTTAACGAGATAGTTAGGCGGGGTCTGACGGGTTTACTTTTTACATAGAGCCCAAGTATCTTTCGAATTTGATCGGAGGGGGTTAAGGCATTGTCCAAGGCATATTTCTTAATTGTGGTTTGGGTTTCCACGCCAATATCAAAAGCGATCTGCGTTGCTTTGACCGCCTGCCTTTCTTTTTCCCAGAGTGTATCTTTAGTCATAGTGTTAACCGATAACGACAAAATCCCACGGAGATAAACTTCGTGGGAGAAATGGCTTAGGCTATGGGATACCTAAGCCGTTAAAAGCTTTGTTTGAACTTCCTATTCAGCAATCCCTTGCGTTTTTGCTCCTTTAGAAAAACAGTTCCTATACAAATTCCTTGTCAATATCGCTTCCAGCGATTGTCCTTATGCTGGCTTCGATGCCAGCGCCATAGGGTATCCCTTACCCACTGTTTTTCCATTTTCCTTAATATCTTACAAAGCTTTGATTAAGAACCCTTTTTCAAGCGTTCCAAAACGGACGCACCCGTATTTTCCTGAGTGATAATGCCCGCATCCTTGAGCTTGGATTGAAGAACCGTATCGGCGTCCTCGTCTGCTAACTGCTTTCCTGCTACGAGTTTGTCTGTTGTTTGTTGTTGTCGCTTTCGAATCCGTTCAAGCGACTCTTTTGCTGAATTTAACTGCGAGTTATTTGCCGCTATATTCTCCGAGATAGCAATCGTTGCCTTTTGCACACTGTCCGTAGTTTTCACCATTGATAGTTGTCGCTCGTGGTCCGCGATGGTTTTTTCACCTTCGCGGATTTGAGTTTTCAAGCTATCCACTTGACCAAGCAAAACGGCCTGGCTGCCCTTGTGTTCTAATAATTCGTTTTCCAATACAGCTACTTTTTCGGCAACTTGAAGAGCAAGTGTTTCGTTATTTTTATCCAAGGCTTCACGAGCATACCCCTCATGTTGGGCAACCTGTTCTTGCAGAGATGTAATCTCACGCTTCAGTTGCATCTCTTGCGCCATAACGGTAGTGAGGCTTTCTTTCGCCTCGTTGATATGTTGTCTTGCATCCTCAATTTCTTGCTCGTATATGCGCATGGAGTTAGCATCTATAACTGCCTCGCCGACTTCGCGGGCTCCACCTCGTAGTGCGGTGAGCAACTTCTTCATAACATTCATCTCTGATTCTCCAATTTAGCGTTAAGCTTCCTATTTCAGAAGGTCTTCAACAACTTCAAGTGCGACTACTGAGTTATCACTTAAGGTCACTATTTCTTTCATAATATTGTTGAACAGTGAATTGATCGACAAGGCACCGAAAAGCGCATATTGATCATCTATTTTGGCGTAGGCCGACAGCGGCATAGGCACATTCACTTGCAAACATCGTTCATTCAGTTCGTTAAAAGCGTCATCTCTGACCTCACTCTCCCTAAACAGGTATACGATGCAAAGAATCTGGGTTTCCGTCACAGTAACGTAGATAGGTATCTCGTCCTGACCGGAAACCGTTACCTGCAAAACCTCTTGCTCACCCGGTATAGGCAGACAATTGAAGCTATGCCCCTGGTAGCTTGCATCACTTAACTGCTGTATTAGTTCCTGTAATTGAGTCATCTATTGGCCCTTTATAGAGTGCCTATTGGTCGGCACCTTTGGCGACATATTATGTCGATGGAGTTAGTGTATCCTCGTGACATAATATGTCAACAATAATTTTCTTGTATTTTTGTGTGTGGACGTTTAAAAAGGGCATCGCCAATTTTTAATAATGGATATTTAGAGAAATACATGACTCTTCCCCTAACAGTGTTGACATAATATGTCTTATGCGACATATTATGTCCGTCTTCTTTGATATGGTCTCAATAGCTGGCTAACTAACAATATAGAGCAATAGGGAATACCCAAAATGGTGTTTGCACTTATGTTTGAAGAATTTTTTAAGATCACGTTTTCATTTCCGACCGCCATTTTTACCGTTTTTATGGGAGTAATGGTTGTACTCTGGCTGTTTACTGTGCTGGGGATGTTAGACCTAGATATCTTTGATCTTGACTTGGATTTCGACGGTGATGCTGACGTTGATTTGAATATGGACAATGCAACAGCAGAAGCCGTGGCGGGCTTTCTAATAAGTTGGGGGCTTATCGGTGTGCCCATAACAATTATGCTAACGTTGTTAAGCATTGTGGCGTGGATTATCTGTTACTACACTGTTTTCTTCCTTTTCGATTTTGTACCATCAGGTCCGTTATCCTTCTTAGCGGGAACTGGAACGGTTATTGGCTCATTCTTTATTGCCGTAAAAGTAACGGCAGCCCTAATAAAACCCTTAAGACCGCTTTTCAAAAAAGTGGGAAAAACAGTTGAAAAAACCGTGCTAGGGCAAGTGGCTGTTATTCGTTCTAGCAAAGTAACATCATCGTTCGGCGAAGCAATGATGAACGATATGGGCGCAGATTTGCTATTGAGAATTTGGGCAGATGAACCAAACGAACTCAAAAAGGGGGACCGCGTCGTTCCTATCGAATACGACCGAAATAAAGGGACCTACCAAGTAGTTCCAGAAAATAAATTCAAAAATTAGTCTTAATCTCAAATGGAGTGATTGTTATGCCAGATGTATCAATTTTTGCCGGAGTATTCATCGCTATAGGTGGTCTTGTTGGCCTTATCCTAATGTTAGCGATTTTTTTCAAGGCGTTTTATACCAAAGTCCCGCAGGGCACAGCGCTAATTGTCAATGACTTAGGCCCTACACCAAGGGTGAGTTTTACAGGTGCCTTTGTTATCCCAGTGATACACAAAAAAGAGGAAATGAAAATTTCTCTTATTACCATGGAAGTGGATAGGCGCGGAAGTGATGGTCTTATTTGTAAAGATAATATTCGTGCGGATATAAACGTTGCTTTCTACCTTCGTGTAAATGAAACACGTGAAGATGTATTACGTGTCGCAAAGGCAATTAGCGTAGATCGTGCATCAGACAAATCCGCAGTAAACGAACTATTTAATGCAAAATTTTCGGAAGCGTTAAAAACTGTAGGTAAACAAATGGAATTTACCGATTTATTTGAAAATAGAATTATGTTTAGGGAGAAAATTGTCGAAGTTATTGGCGATGATTTGAACGGTTACGCTTTAGAGGATGTCGCTATTGATTATCTAGAGCAGACGCCAAAGAAAAGCCTAGATGAATCCAATATTATGGACTCTGAAGGTATTCGCAAGATTACTCAGCTAACCGCAGAACAAAATGTTGTTACCAACGAGTTAGAGCGAAACGAAGAGCTGGCGATTAAGAAAAAGAATGTTGAAACAAAAGAAGCCATGCTATCGCTTGAACTGCAAGAAAAAGACGCAATTGCAAGGCAGCAGCGTGAAGTTCTAAGTGTTCAAGCGCGTGAAGAAGCGGAAACCAAAAAAGTTCAAGAGGAAGAGCGCCAAAAATCTGAGCAGGCGCGCTTAGTGGCCGATCAAGAAATTTCGGTGCAAAATGAAAATGTTCAACGTGAAATTGAAGTCGCTGAGCAGAATCGACAACGCGCAGTGGTGATCGAAGTCGAAAAAGTTACTCGCGCTCAGGAATTGGAAGTTGTTTCGCGTGAGCGTGAGGTTGAGTTACAGACCATTGAGAAAGAAAAAGCACTTGAACATGAAAAACGTGAAATCGCCAATGTGATTCGTGAGCGAATTGCCGTTGAGAAAACCGTGGCGCAAGAAGAAGAGAAAATTAAAGAAGTACGAGTGGTATCTGAAGCAGACCGAAATAAGCAAGCCATCGTTATCGCCGCTCATGCCGCCGCAGAAGAAGATTTGGTAAAAGAAGTTAAAGCTTCGGAAGCGGAAGCGACCAAAGCGACCTTTAAAGCGAAAGAAATTAATACCATCGCGCAAGCGGAGTTGGAAGCGGCGGCTAAACAGGCAGAAGCTGAGAAGAAAATTGCTGAGGGTGTACAAGCTACTACAGCAGCACCAGGTTTAGCGGACGCACAAGTACAAGAAGCAAAAGCGGACGCAATGGAAAAAGAAGGTATCGCCGAAGCAAAAGTCATCGAAGAAAAAATGGTCGCTGAAGCGAAAGGTCAAGAAGCTCATGCTGTTGCCCTAGAGAAAGAAGGTTTGGCAGAAGCAAAAGTTATGGAAGAGAAATTGGGTGCTGAGGCGTCCGGTGAAGAGCAAATGGGCCTTGCTGTTGCAAAAGCGGATCGTGAAAAAGGTATGGCTGATGCGGACGTGACCAAAGCGAAATTTGTTAACGAAGCGCATGGTTTGATTGAGAAATTTAATGCACTCAATACAATGACTGAACAGTCTAGAGAGCACGAAGAATTCCGTATGGAGCTAGAGAAAAACTTCGAAGAGGCCATGGCCGCCATTACCGCAAATAAAGAGATTGCCAACGACCAAGCGCAAGTTATGGCAGAAGCGCTTAAACAGGCGAATATCGATATTGTTGGGGGTGACGGTGATTTCCTTAAAACCATTACTAAATCGCTGTCAGCGGGTAAATCTGTGGAAGCCTTTATGAAGGAAACACCAGCCGTACAGGATTTACTTACCAATCTTTTGGGCAAAAGTGCCGGAAAAGTGGTGGAAACCATCACGGGTAAAACGGGCGAATAGAACTGTGTAAAATAAACAAGCCGTGGCAGTCTCACGGCTTGTTAACTCAACTTCTCACTCTTTGATTTCTATGGCATATATCTAGTGCCATAAGTGCCAAACAACAGGAAGGTTTCTACGTGGCTGATAAAAACGTTGATGAAAATAATGCGAGTACTATAAACCAAGCGGTTGCGGAAGGTGGAGCTTACGAATTAATACGTAAGCGCTTGGTGGAACAAGGGAAAAGCTTAGAAGTGAATGCGCGCACCTTAAATCAAGCGCGGACGGATGAATTTGGCAGTACAGATATGTCGGTTGTTGGACGTGTCCGAGTTCGTACAGAAAATAACTGTACCGCGCGTGATATTGTTCAGGTTGGTCGTCAGCTTGTATTTGGCTACAATGTTTTTCTCGGCCTAAAAAAAGAAACCAAAATCGAAGATGTTTTCGCCCTCTATACGTTAGAGAAAAATGGCGATAATTTCGAAATGACGCCTCAGTCAATGACGGATAGCTTTTTAGCCGACCCACAATTTAGCAAAGAGTTCGGTGAATTATACGCTTATTATAAACACGCAAGCCTAGTTCAAATTGTTGTAAAAAATCAGAAACTTCTGGCGGCTTTTCAAATAGGGGAGAAGGTTTCTGATATACGTGTATTTCGTTGGAGTATTTCTGCGGACCAAACATCGGTTACCTATATGGATAACCGAGGCGAGCGTGATATTGCGTTGCCTCCCAAATATGATTTTGAATGGCGAGAGGTAACTCGTGAATACAGTGTGCATGGTAAACATCCACATTTTAATATTCAGGATAAAGTCTTTGTTGAGACCGTAAATGGTGATTTAACCATTAAAGTTGAAGACAATACTGAAGATGGACGAGGCATTTACAGCGAGACTGTTGAAGATAAGACCCAATCGTTGGATGACGCTGATATATTTTTCGCCGAAGTGGGTGAATTAGTTTTATTAAAAATAAAACCCTATAGAGAAGAAAAATACCGCTACCTTATATTTAATTCAACCAATCAACAGGTTGATCGAATTGATGCAATAGGGGAATCGTGCATACAATTACCTGAAAATCATGGATTAATATTTCCCGGTGGTTACTATTTACAAAATGGTGAACAAAAGCGGTTTGATGATGACCTAAAAGGTCTTCGTTTCAAACGATGTATCAAGTCTCCAAATGGAGAGGATGTACTCTATGTTTTCTATGAACAAAAAGAGGGTATTTTTGCTCTATTCGCCTATAACTTAATTACTAAGCAACTTCAAAACCCAATTTATTGCCACGGTTACACCATTTTTGACGATGGGGAATCGGTTATATTCCATGCTGAAGGCGAAGACCCTACCCGTGTACATCCTATGCAAGTGTGGCAGACTCCGTACGTCTCGGAAGAGTTTGCCGCCGCCGCACCTAGCAGCCAGTCCTTTTTTGGAAAAATAGGCAATGCGGAATTAGTTCGGGGTATTTCTGACCTCTATAGTATTTGTCGAGCGATCAATGATCAAAGTCCGTCTGCGTATTTATATGAAGACTTACAAAAATCGACGCGCAGAATTTATGATGCCTATCACTGGATCGAATCAACAGAAACGCAAAGTATTAATGACGATTTAAAAGAAATAATTGATACATCGGATCTTATTCTTGACGAATTTGAAAAAGTTGAAAGTATTCGAAAGAACTCAGTAGAGGCTTTAAGAGAAACAGAAAAGGAACAGCAGAAATTACTGGACTCCATACATCCTGATAGATGGCAAACACCGGGCGAGTTCGTTGAAGCGTTGGATGGTTTAAGGCATCAGTTTGGTCATTTAATGACGTTGAAGGAATATCGTTATATAGATGTAAACAAAATTGCTATCCTCGAAGAACAAATTAATGAAGCTCAAGAAAAGCTTGGTAAAGAAACAGTATTATTTCTATCGAGAGATACAGCGCTTGCACCCTATTCAGAAGAACTTATTGAACTGGAAAAAGTTATTGAGACGGCGGCAACAATAGTCGAACTTACTCCTACTCTAGAGGCGATAGAAAAACTGGCTGGCGGCTTGGATCTACTGTCTGAAATGATGACAACGCTTCAAGTGGCGGATGCGACTGTACGAACGGCCATTATTGACGCGATATCCGATGTTTACGCAAAGCTTAACCAAACACGAGCTAAAGCGAAAAATAGAGAGAAACAACTAGGACAGGGTGAAGCGGTTGCCCAGTTTGCGGCTCAATTTAAGTTGTTCTCTCAGAGTATATCCAATGCACTAAGCTTGGCTTCCACTCCGGCAAAATGCGACGAGCACATGTCTCGTTTATTGGTACAACTGGAAGAGCTAGAAAGTCAGTTTAGTGGCTTTGACGACTTTTTTAACGACATTGTAGCCAAACGAGAAGAAGTTTACGAAAGTTTCGAAAATCGTAAGCAGCAATTGTTAGACGAACAACAACGTCGCGCTCAGTCTATTGCAGACGCAGCGGAACGCATAATTGAAAATATAAACCGTCGAATCAAGAAGTTCAGCTCGGTGGATGAACTCAATACCTACTTCGCGTCTGATTCGTTGGTTTTAAAAAGTAGAGAGTTGGTTCAGAACCTTCACAATCTTGATAGCTCTGTAAAAGCGGACGATATTGATGCACGTTTAAAAGCGGCGAAGGACCAAGCCGTTCGAGCGTTACGCGATAAAGCGGATATTTATGAAGATGGCGGCAACGTTATTAAAATGGGGCCACGCCATAAGTTCAGTGTGAATACCCAAGAGCTGGACCTTACTATTATTCCTAGAAATGGTAAATTGTGTTTTCATTTAACGGGAACGGATTTTTTTGAAACCGCGACTCACCCTAAGCTCACGGAATTGGCAAAGTACTGGGAGCAGAGCCTCCCTTCAGAAAATGATCAAGTATATCGTGCGGAATACCTCGCTTATAGCATTTACCAAGATGCGTTGGCGAAAGAGAACGATCTTAGTATTGAAAAACTAAGCGAACTTCTCCCTCAAAAAGAAGCTCTAGTAAAAGTTATTCGTGCTTATGCAACGCCCAAGTACAAGGAAGGCTACGAAAAAGGCATTCACGATCACGACGCAGCCGTTATTCTACAATCCCTACTCCCTATCTTAGAAAGTTGTGATTTATTAAGGTTTGCGCCAGATGCACGCGCATTAGCGACTATTTTCTGGGCAAATACACAACGCGAATCGGAGCAACAAACATGGACGGTGAGAGCGCAGTCTGCACTCCAAATGTACAAAACATTTGCTAGTTCCGATGCACTTAAACTTCTTATTGGCGATGTAGATAAAGCATTAGTGGAATATGTTCAGCTTCAAGACCTGAATGTAGAAATCAGTACCGCAATAAATTTACTCGCGGCGGAATATTTAGTTTACGAATTGAGTAGAGAGCGACTGGAATTTATCACCAGTAAATATGCGAGTGATCTTGCGAAAAAGCTTAAGCAAGAAATGGATGTTGCCGGTGCTTGGCGTGGCTTTCAAACAGCCTTGAAGGAACTTAAAGGTCAGGCAGGGAAGCGCTGGCAATTGACGCACGCCTGGATCAAGGCATTGGTGGACAATTCCAATCACGAATTGCTATCGCACTATATACCGGAAGCTATTGCTATTGTGAATGCAGAGGAGCGAATAAGCCGCCGTCATACTGAGGTAGACCTAAACTTTACTGTTAATGGTTTAATGGGGCAACATAGCCGATTAAAAAATCAACAATTGGATATTGCTGTCGATGAATTTTTAGCAAGACTCAAACACCATCAGCAAGTATTGATACCTGAATATTTTAATTTTCTCGATGTTCGTCAGCAAGTGATAGACGAGCAGCGTAAGTCTGTTCGCCTGGATGAATTTAAGCCTAAACCCTTAAGTTCGTTTGTACGAAATAAATTAATTAACGAATCATACCTCCCTATTATTGGTGACAACCTCGCTAAGCAAATGGGTACCCTCGGTGACAAAAAGCGAACGGATCTTATGGGGCTGTTGATGATGATCTCGCCGCCTGGTTACGGTAAAACAACATTAATGGAATACGTTGCCAGCCGATTGGGTTTGATTTTTATGAAAATCAACTGCCCATCACTAGGCCATGAAGTGGATTCGCTGGACCCTGAGCAAGCACCCAATGCGACCGCAAAGCAGGAACTGGAAAAGCTAAATTTAGGTTTAGAAATGGGCAGCAATGTGATGCTCTATCTCGATGATATTCAACATACAAACCCCGAATTTCTGCAAAAATTTATTTCGCTATGTGATGGTACTCGTCGTATTGAGGGAATATGGAAAGGTGAGACAAAAACTTACGATATGCGTGGCCGTAAATTCTGCGTGATTATGGCCGGTAACCCTTACACCGAATCCGGTGAGATGTTCAAAATCCCAGATATGCTGGCGAACCGTGCGGATATTTATAACCTGGGTGACGTATTGGGCGGAATGGATGACGTATTCGCATTGAGCTATCTGGAAAATACACTGACATCCAACCCTATTTTAGCCCCAATGGCGACACGGGAAATGTCGGATGTGTATAAGCTTGTGGACAAAGCGCGTGGGCTAGAGGTAGCTACTACGGATTTATCCCACAACTACTCTGCTGCGGAAGTGAATGAAATAACGTCCGTGCTACAAAAATTATTTAAAATTCGAGACGTGATACTGAGTGTAAACCAGCAATATATTGCGTCTGCTGCACAGGATGATATTTATCGAACTGAACCTTCATTTAAGTTGCAAGGTAGTTACCGCAATATGAACAAAATGGCAGAAAAAGTTTCTGCGGTGATGAATGAAGAGGAGCTACAGCAAGTTATTAATGACCATTACCTTGGCGAAGCACAATTATTAACTACCGGCGCAGAAGAGAACCTGCTTAAACTCAAAGAACTCCGAGGCGTTTTGACGAAAGAAGAAAGTGTCCGCTGGGAAAATATCAAAAAAGAATTCAATAAAAATCGTATCATGGGTGGAGCAAATGCAGATTCGGGTACCAAGGTTGCCAATCAATTAGCTGAACTTACCAGTCATATGGAAAATATCTCCACTGCAATTATTGATAGTGCGAATAACTTAGGAGAAAAAGACGCTAAAGATATGACAGCCAGACAGCTTGCCGTGATTAATCGCACCCTTAAGCAGGGGAGCCAATATGGCGAGCAGCTAAAACTTTTATTGGGCTCTCTGGATTCCATTAGTAAAACCTTAGCGGGTGCTAAATACCAAGTGGAAGTGGTCAACCAACCTGTGCCAGGGATAGACCTGTTATTAAAAACTATCGCTGATACTCTGGAAACATCCATCTTCCCACTTGTGAGAGCAATGGAAGGTAAGCTCAATATTGATTTACGTACTCACAAAAAATTAGAAGATGTCTTTGAGAAATTAAAGAGCATAGAAACTGATGTGAAAGTGACTCAGCATAAGCCTATTAAATAAACTGTAATACAAGGACGAATGATGATAAAACGGTACGGCGGTACATTAGAAACTAAAAATTTAGCGAAATTAAACGTATGTTTTAATGTCTGGGCGCAAAGCGCTTGGCACCTGAGTCCACTCACCAAAGGAATTTTGGCCGCCATTCCCCCTAAAAATACATCTTATTTGCTTGAAAAATGGTCTAGTTAGATAGGCAGCGCCATTCTGAAGTGGTAAATTATTGCTAAGATTAATAAGAACATCTGTCCTTTGCCGTAGGAAAAACGGAAATGATTATTGTACCCACCGAAAAGCGTTTTGATTGGAAACACGCTCCCATTGTTCTCTTCTTTATAGTAATAACCAATATATTGGTATTTTTGTTATATCAATCCGGTGATACTAAGAAGTACGAAGAAGCCATAGAACTTTACAATAAGTACGAACTTGTTAAAAAGGAATGGCCGTTCTTTAAAGAGTATTTGGTTTCCAGGGAAGAAGGTGAGTTGTTGCAAGAATATGAGTATCTCTATAAAGACGAATTGTATGAAGAACTTGGACTAGAGTTTTTATTTAAAGACGGTTTTTATGATTATTTATTAGAAAATAAAAAAGACCAACTGAATCTTATCGGTAAAAGAAACTGGCAAGAAGATAGAAAGGAAATAGACGATTTAATTCAATCAACAAGCGCTGCTGCCTTGGGTGTTGTACCCAATAATTTGGAACCCATAACCTTAATTACCCACCAATTTTTGCATGGTGGGTTAATGCATCTTGTCGGCAACCTGTTTTTTCTTGTTATCTGTGGCTTTGCTGTGGAAGCCGCAATAGGTCATTTGCGTTTTTTCTTATTTTATTTGTTGAGCGGAATAGCGGGCGGCGTATTTCATATGCTTTTTGATATGAATAGCTCAGTGTCTCTCATTGGAGCTTCGGGAGCTATTTCCGGTGTAATGGCTATGTACCTCGGAGTCTTTAGGCTTAAAAAAATTGAATTTTTTTACTGGTTATTTATATTTGTTGGGTATTTTCGTGCCCCAGCCCTGCTTATTTTGCCATTCTATTTAGGCAAGGAAATATACAGTTATGTTAGTGAACCCAACTCTAATGTGGCGTTTATGGCTCATGCCGGGGGTATTATCGCCGGTAGTCTGCTTATGCTTATTTCGACTTTTCTTGACCCCAAAGCACGCAACCAAGAATACATTGATGAAGACCAGGACTATAATCCTTACCGAGAAAAGCTAGCAAAAGTGTATGCTTGTATTGAATCCTGTCGATTTGAATCGGCTTATACTGTCCTAGGTGAGCTGGTAAAAGAGCAGGGCCTAATATTTGAGCTAGCGATTATCCGCTATAACCTATTAAAACTGAAAAAAGGCAACGAATATAAGCAGAGTATTATTGAATTGCTAAACATTAATAATTTAATGCCCCACGAACTGGCTAAAATTGAATCAGTTTGGTCAGAAAACCCAGGTATTGTTCAAATTATGGAAGATGAAAGCCTCGCTCAGCTAGGTATGAAGTTAACAGCGTTACCCAATATCGATACTTCTGAAAAAATATTTGCTCAAGCCTATAAGAAAAATAATCAAAATACTTCTCTTGGCCTTTTGGCAAATAAACTGTCGATCTTACATGGCAACCTAGGCAATGAGAATAAACAACAGGAATACGCTCAGCTAGCCCAAAAACTAACCGTGAGGACAGTGTAATGGATTACTGCAAATATCATCCGCTTGTACCTGCTACTTACCATTGCGGCAATTGTGAAACCGATTGTTGTGATAACTGTACCGATGAAGGGGAAAAGAAAACAGCAGAAAAATGTTTTGTTTGTCGAAAAGAGGTCGAATTTTTAGGTACGGCAAATAATGTCGAACCTTTTTGGCGCCGGTTGCAAGAGAGTTTTCGTTACCCTTTAAAAACCGGGGCATTGGTTTTGATTATTGGTGTTTCATTCCTCACTACAGTATTGTCATACGTACCCTTTACTTTTTTTTGGTATCTTATTTTAGTGGGTGTTTTACTGAAATATTGTTTTCGTTGTTTGGAGAAAACCTCTGAAGGGGAGATGATAGCCCCAAGTATTACGACTGCCTACGAAGGTGGTTTAACGCTGATTTTGCAACTTATAATGATGATGGGAATTTTGGGGGCTGTAATTGTAGGGGCCGATAATCTGTTTGGTCATACAGTTGCCGGGCTTCTGGCTTTTATGATTATTATAGGGTTGCCGGCAATGCTAATTCGTTTCGCATTGAGTGCTAATGTAGTAGAAGCACTAAACCCAATAAATACCATAAGACTTATTTCAACAGTAGGCTTACCCTATGGTTTACTTTTGGCATTCTTGATGATTATGATGGCCTCTATTGGGTTAATTAGTGAGGTCATTGCTAACGACTATTCATTTCTGTCTTTAGTTTTGCAATCCATAGTCTCTAACTACTATATGGTTGTTATTTTTCATTTAATGGGTTACATGATATTCCAGTATCAGACACTTTTTGGCTACACTGCTCGGGTTGTGGAAAATACACATGAAACGAAGCGCGCACCTTATGAAAGGCTAATGGTTAACATTGATATTAAACTTAAAGAGGGGGAGTATAGTGAGGTATTGGGTTTGTACAAAACAGCTTTCACTCACTTTCCAAAACAAAAGGAATTTATTCCAAAATATTTTGATTTTTTAATAGCAATAAGAAGCGCTAACCATCTTAAAAAATTTGCGTCTGCCTACCTTGATTATCTTATTTGTTCAAACCGAACGGATCAACTCAATTTAGCATACAAACAGATAGTGCGAGTTTGCCCTGATTATATTCCTAATACTCCAGAATTAAGGTTTACCCTTGCGCAAACCTGTAAAGAAAATGGAGATTCTAAATCGACCATTAAACTTATTAATGGCTTACATAAGCAATTCCCTCGGTTCGAGCATCTAGGTGATGCTTACGAACTTATGGCAGAGGCTTTAGATGATCTACCTAATATGGGTGAAAAGGCTGAGCAGTGTCGAAAACTGGTTAAAAAATTGCCGAAGAGGCAAAAGGTTGTATCCACCGAGAAAGAACCCAAGGCAAAGGGTGCGGCGGCCTTTTCGTCAGAAAATCTAACAGGGCAAACTATAGCCGATCAGGCATTAACAGCGAAGAGTCAAGAGGCTATTGAGCCGTCCAGTATTAAGCAACCCAATATCAAAAATACTGATGATGACGATGAAGGAGATTTACCCCCAATAGAGTTTGTTTAATTGCAAAGTATATTTAATTGTAAAATGTATTAGGGCCTGTTAACAGGCCCTGGCTTAACGATTAGCACTTAAAAAAGCATGAATTTACGCTTTCACTTTTTTAACAATATTATCTTTTGCCATTAAACCTGCGGTTATTGCACCCTCCATCCACCCAGGCATATAGCTCATCGCATCGCCAGCCATAAAGAATCGACCCTTCTGCCCCTTGAGCATGGTATTGTAATAGGGTTTGTGCTCTTTTGCTGTGCAGTCATACCAACCGGCATCCTGAAAGGGCATATTTTGCCAGGCAATCGTCATGGCTTTATCAATATTATTATAGGGTTGACCTTTGCTATTTTTGGCTGTCGGTTTTAATTCTTCGTGGAGTTTTGCTCCTTGCTTCCAGGCAATTTTTACCCGTTTATTGTGGCTGTGAGTGCCAAATTTTGTTGCATCGCCTGCACGCAAATAGGCGCCGGTTAAAATACCCCGCTGGTTGTGAAAACCTGTGGACGGATACCAAATTTGGCTAATAGTATCGGAGGTCCAGCTAATACCACCATAAATTTGATACTTGTCCGATTCCCAAAATCGTTCAGCCTGCCAGGCAACCTTACACGCGGAAACATTGCTTACCCCATTGTTAAGCGCGTTTTTAAAATCACTTGAAAAATCGTTATTTATTTTTGCTAACAGTGACGGGGCAATAGTGGAAATACAATAGTCGGCTTCAAATGTTTCTCTCTCTTTCGCTAAATGATTGCCCAGTTGGTCTACGTGTTGGCTTTGGAGAATAACCTTGTTGCGTTTATCGTTAAGTTTTATGGAGGTAATCTTTCGGCTTAAGGATATTAAATTTCCAACCCGTTTACCGGAAGGGGTGGGTTGCCGCATAAATGCAGCGGCTATATTGTCGATGCCGCCAACAGGTTGCATTAAACTGGTTTGCCAGTAATAACGCATATCATTAAAAAGTTGTTTTTCCCAAATATCTTTGGCTTGCAGCAAATCTGCAAATGCGAAGGGTTTCCAGTACTCTCCAGACTGGTGGCCCGCGCCGGGTCCGGGTGGGCGATAACCTGCACGGCTTAGGTTGTCTCCATACACCCCTTGTTCATTTAAGTCACCGAAGGATTGGCTCAACTCGTCCAGTAGGGTGGCTTGCTCCTTACCGGTAAGTTTGGCATCGAGCAGTGTTGGGTCTACTGTGCGAAACATTTCCGCTAGGTATCCGCGAAGGTTATGTTTAAATCGGCGAAGCTGAACGGGTTTGCCTTTATTAAAATTATCGCTGCGTACTAAATTGGCTCTAGAGGCAAATATAAAGCTTTCCAGTTTCACGCCAAATTTTTTGCAATAGTTTAATACGGTGCGGTGGTGAGAGGGGATTCGACCGGCCCCAGCTTCAAAATACAGGCTACCAACACCGTCTACCTCGTCAAAATTACACACTTCTGGTTGCCGTCCTAATTCTTGATACCAGCTATCTGATGATCCGTCTGGGCGTACAGTAAAGGTTCGGCCTTTAGCGCGGTTATCGGCTTCAAAAATACGGCATTCAAAACCCAATTGGGAAAGCTCATAGGCTGCGGTAAGCCCCGAAAGGCCCGCACCGATAATGGCGACTTTTTTTCCTCTACCAAGTTTGGGGTTGGTTTTGGGGTCTTTGGTTTTTTTTGCGTAGGCAAAGTCGGCAGCTTGCATTAAACCAAGCACACTCATAGCTTTCGTCAGGGGCACCGCTCCGCCTAGAGCTGCGATTCGAGTTAATATTTCTCGACGAGTTAATTCCTCTTTCATGCTTCGACACCTATTCATTATTGTTTAAAAATTAAACGTTGGTCGCAACCTATAAAACGACTTAGAGAATTCAACTGCGGTTTATAGGTTTATAGTTGAACCCATAAATTATAAGCAAGAATATATAGGTTGAATGGCTTTTCTTAGTCTCAAGCCAGCGTCATTAGGGTTGTTAAGCGGGAGTAAAAGAAAAAGCTATGCGGTAGTAATAAAATATAAGTGAGGTATAGGGTAATTTTGGCGCTTTTTGCCTGTTGCGGCCTTGTGCGCCAACAATTTAGAATTGAGTGGAGGTTATCTTTATTGGTGGTATATGATCCGATACTATTTGGCTAAGTAACTAAAAATAGATTGGAGCCAAAAAGAAATATTAGGCTACAGAGTATTAGATTATGGAGCAAACTATATTCGTTAGCTCTAGAAGCTGGTAATAGCCGAAAAAATAAAACAGTTAAGGAAGGGGTCTTGACGAAATTATGGCCAAAAAAGCTCAAAAATTATACGTAAGTGATATTTTATTGAATGATTTGATCAGTAGAAAAAAATACCATTCACGCAGAAGTAAGAAAATAACTCTCGCATATGTGTCACTGTGGAGCTTTTGGCGTGGGTTTAATCTGATAAGTACTAATTAATGAAGATCCTAAGCGAACAAGAATTTTCAACAAAACTCATTTTTGAAGATACCGAAACAAAATCGCCTAAAAGCCAGATTTTGATTAAAGGAACGCCAATTAATACTTTTATTGATGGTGCGTTCTTTGATGCTTGTATCCAATATAATGAGTATTACCTAGTATTTACTACAGATGATTCTCTATTTAAAGAATCACTGAATATTTATTTGCTTGATCAAACCTATACTACTTTGGACCACGCAGTTTTATTTTGGCCATATGGGACTGGGTCGTTTAGCCTATTAGATGTAACCGAACCTAATTTGGTGCGTTTTAAATTTTCTGGAAAGAAAATATGGGAAATAGAACTTTTTCTATCTAAACGTACTGTTATTCCATATAACTCTGAATCCTGCGGTGTATGGAGAAAATTTACGTTTAGGCATTGTTTTAAAATCTCTGAAAAATTAAAATAATACTCTAACAACATACCTGGACATATGTTCTTCACTTCAACTATATTGGCAAGTAAATGTAAATAACCAAAAAGGAATATTAAGTTATGGGACAAACTACATTCACCAATTCTAGAGGCATCGTTCACAAAGGCAGTGGTGGCTATAGCCCTGTATTTCCCGATGTCTGTAAAACGCCTACCCCAGGTGGTCCAGTGCCTATTCCCTACCCCAATATTGGAAAATCTTCCGATACTACTAAGGGCCCAAAATCAGTCAAAGTGGATGGCCAAATGCCTATGGTCAAAGGCGCTCAATATTCACGCAGTATGGGGGATGAAGCGGGCACTTTAAAAGGTGTGGTCAGTAGCGACCAAATGGGTGTTTGCGAATTTATGATGTACTCCGCTGACGTGAAGTTTGAAGGTAAAAACGTCTGTAGAATGGGCGACCCTTTGTATCACAACAAAAAGAATATTATGGGTTAGTTGCCCTTAATTCCTGTCTTTAAGTTTCAATCAAGAACCCTATATCTTTAAGGATAATGAATGAGTGAGAACCCGTGGGTCAATGTGGTCAGTACTGGGGTGGTGACACCAATTGGCGACAATGCACTCAAAACATCTGTGGCAATTTCAGCCGGTATTTGCATGTTCGAGGAAACCGGGTTCTTAACCAAGCGGTATCAGCCTATCAAAATGGCGACTGTACCAGATGGGGCGCTTCCAAGTCTGAATAAAAAGTTGCCAGCCAAATATCTTCCTGATCGCCAATTAAGAATGTTAAGGTTAGCGGCATCGGCCTTGCGGCAATTGGACGATGACTTACCAAAAGACAACCCTTTAACTCTTTTCTTGGCGCTCCCAGAATTACTACCAGGGAAAAGCAAAGCCATTAAAGGTAACTTTGTGGAGCAACTGGCTGAGCAATCAGGTATTTCGTTAAATAGTGCCGATAGTTAAATCGCCTGTATTGGACGAACTGGGGGCTTGTATGCGATTGAGATGGCGCACCGTTTTTTTGAGTCCACAGACAATGACTATGTGCTTGTTGGTGGCGTGGATACCTACTGGGACTCACACTTACTGGCTCGCTTAGATAAAGAAGATCGTTTGAATGTTGTTGGTGCTGTAGATGGGTTTTTCCCCGGAGAGGGTGCCTCTTTCTTACTCTTGTCGTCCCGTCGCGTGGCACAAGCAAGTGTAGATAAACCAATTAAACTGTATCGGCCTGGTCTGTCCAAAGAGCCTGGACATAGGTATAGCACGGCCCCCTATTTGGGAGAGGGGTTATCCGAGGCGGCGAAACTTGCTGCGACACATGCCGGTGAAGAAAAAATACACAGCCTTTGGACAAGTATGATTTACGATGGTTTTTGCAATAAAGAGCTTGGTGTTATGTTAAGTAGAACGGCTAGGCGTTTTATTGAAAACCCAAGTATAAATCACCCGGTAGATTGTTTCGGTGATTTGGGGGCCGCGATTGGACCAACATTAATAAGTATTATTGCAGAAGCTGCATACAATGGCGCGGTGGAGACGGAATATTTGGTTACTTGTTCATCGGACCTAGAGCATAGAGCCGCACTGCGAGTATCAATACAATAAATTCTAAAAGGGGTAAGCAATGGAATTAGGTGAAAAGGTTAGTGTTAGCCAAGTATTGGACTTTCAGCACGAAGAAGATACTTGTATGTTTTGCAATGCATCTGAACCGCCAAGCGAGATAGAAAATGAATTGGAAGAAGCACACGATGAAGATGCTGAAGCGAAAACGGGTGAATCGTCACCAACCTATAAATTTAAAAATGATGCGGGTAAACTGGGCAGGGCAATGGACGGTAAACCTGATGTTAAAACAGTGGTTATAAAGAATAAAGAGTATGAGTCTAGTGTTGCTGCGCATCATTTAATACCGGGAAATGCAGCACTTAAGAAGAGCCGTTTATTTAAATCCAATAAGTACCTTTGGAAGGATGGTAAAGCCAAGGGTAATATTGGGTACAATATTAACGCTAAAGTAAATGGCGTCTGGTCACCGGGGAATTACGCTGTGCGGCCATGGTCCTCTAAAACGGATGCCTATAAAAAGGAATATGCTTTTACTGCAATGAAGAAATGGCGATGCCAGTTTCACGATGCGCATCCCGATTATAGCGATTTTGTTAAAGATACTTTGAATAAGCTTTTTGAAAAACTAGAAGCGGGTAAATCAGTCTGGTGTCCAGAAGCTGAAAAAAAAGAAAAAACCCCAGAAGAGACGGAACCTCTTTTTGTTATTGTCAATAGGCTTAATACTATTTCACGTCGAATGAATCGAATGCTTAATTTTCCTACAATAAATTGGAAAAAGAATATTTTTACATCCAGATTTGTGAAAATGTATATGATTGAAGAAGAACATCAAGGTTAATTATAGGGTAAATTTATGTACTATTTATTAGCTTCGGGTGAGCGGCGACGTCGATGGATAGCGGACTCTCCCTATATACCGGGTGTATCATGGTGGAAAGGCGCAGTGATTACCGACCCGCTTCCAGACCCGCTTCCATTTTTACTTGATACTTATACACCAGAGTCTCCAGCGGAAGATCAATATATGGGGGTTTTTATTGAAACCGATCCCCCTCTTTGGCGAGGTGATTTTATTCAAGCTCTGTTAGATTGCGGTGTGTATAATTTTGATACCTATAATGTTGCTATTAAAGACCCAGATGATGGAAGTATTCACACCAATTTTAAAGCGGTAAATATCTTAGGGCTTGTTGCTGCGGCGGATATGGAAAAATCTACAGCCACCGTCCATGAAGGTGTGCCTCTTATCGATGTTGATTTTGATGAATTGGTGATAGATGAAAAGAAAACACGCGGTATTAAAATGTTTCGCTTGGCGGAGTCCAGCAATGCCATATTAATTCATCAGTCTTTACGCGATGCGTTAATGGATAAAGGCTATGGTGATGACCTTGAGTTTTATAGTTTGCAAGAAGCGGCACTGTAAATAAGGGAAGGGGAAAATAAGGAAACCTAATTTTGAATATTGAATGGTATAAATATGAATATACGAATGCCCATGAATTGGAAAATCTATTTATCTGGTGAAATACACTCAGATTGGCGAGAACAAATAAAAGCGAAAGCGATAGAGTATAACCTCCCCATTATTTTTTATTCGCCTATTACTGAGCATGATAAAAGTGATGCTGCTGGAGATGTATTGGGGCACGAAGAAAAAGGGTTTTGGCGGGATCATAAATCTGCAAAGGTTAATGGTATTCGTATCAAAACGTATCTTGAGCAGTGTGATCTTGCAGTTATTCGCTTTGGGGATAAATACAAGCAATGGAATGCAGCCTTTGATGCGGGGTTTTGTGCGGCTTTAGGTAAACCCTATATTATACTTTGCACGATGAGCATAGTGTTCATGCGTTAAAAGAAGTGGATGGGGCTGCAATGGCTTGGGCGCAGACGCCAGCCCAAGTGGTTGAGCTTTTAAAGCATATTACTCAAGATTCTTAACGCTTGTTTTTAATAGATACTATTTAAGGGGTATTCACTCTTACTAAAGCGCAGTAGCCACCCACAAAGATTATTTTAACTCCATAGCATAACTCCTATGCCAATACAGGTAAAAAACTTGTATCCGTACACATTAAAAGGATACATTGAAGTGCTAAAATCTAGCTTTCAATAACTAAGAAAGAGGCAGGCATGTCTACCGCAAGGGAAACTGACTTTTCAAATATGGGCTTTCGTGAAACAGTTAAATTCTATAAAGGATTGCGAACCCTTATGTACGATGAGATGAATAACATATACCCAGGGTTTCAATCAGGGCCTATTACGCTAGATTTGGCCCTAACGGCTGACACTTGGGCGAATGCTGATCACTCCAAGAGCAGACAAATGTGGAGTTGGGTCAACGCATATAGTTATTACACAGACAAGAAACGGTTTAAACGCTACGATTTATCTGTTAAGCGTGGGGGAAGCCTTGTCGGCCTTGTTTATGGAGTACCAAGCCAAGCAAAAACCCAGCTAAAGGTTAACCTGATAGAAGGCACTCCGATAAGCGCTCACAAGAAAGATGCCCGTATTTTTGAACTTATTTCTGAAAGCGCACAAATTTATGCAGATTTACTGGGTGCTGACGAAATACGAATAATGCGGCCAGTAAACCAAGAAGTAGCGAATTATTATTGCACCTACGGATTCGAATTTGTTGAACCCGCAGGCAAAAATTTACCTGTATATTGCTCGCTAAAACTGCGAGGCTAGAACTATGAATGATAAATCACTAGATGAAGCAAAAAAACGCATGGAAGCTGGTCGAAAAGCCCGTGAAGAAAGGCGCAAAAATATAAAACCAGGCGATGAACCAAATACGCTTGTAAGCGGCTCATTTGATGAAATTGAGCTAAAACGAGAGGAAAAGTACGGAGAGAAAAATGACAACGAATAACAAAGGAAACGGCCCAGCAAAATCTCTCGAAGAAGCGAAGGCTCGAATTAAAAATCGAGACAGAGGGAAAATCAAAGCAAATACAAATAAGCTAAAAAGCAGCCCTCATTTTAACGGCAAATAACTTAATAATTTCTATGCTTGAAGCTCTTGAATAATGGGCAGAGAACAAATCAAGACAAAAGTTAAGCAAAGCGCTTAAAGACACCAAAAAAGACCCTTATTACAAAGATATTGACTCAGAGTTTGAGGCCGAGAGCATCGAACCAGTCCCACACTTTGGCCCACGAAATGATATTGAGCGACGAAAGCTATATAACGAGATTGAGGAATCAGGAAAAAATGACGACGAATAACGCCCAAACTACAGCCGATATTCGCCAAAGAGTAAAACACGTTAAGGCAGTTATAAAACCGGGGGTAAAAGAAATGACTAAAAAGGCAGAGCAAGTTCTAAAAGACACTGCCAAGTAACCATGCACCCCGCCTAATTCCTTTCGATATAGGTTGGGTATATAGAACATTTTCTATGTGGCCAAAGCGACTATTATATATGTTCAGATACTTGGAACCTATTCGCCCTCCGTTAAAGAAATCTGAGCTTTATGTTAAAAATAAAAAGGGAGCATACTCTCAGGTCGAGGGTTTATCCTATTTGAATAGATTTGATCTGTTATGTAAAAGGCTAATGCAGAAAAAGCTTTATGATGCCGCTTCCGTGATTGCATCCCCGAGGTCTGCCATAAAAGATGGGGTTTAATATGTTTCTAGAGATACAAGTGTAAAATCATTTCTGGTTTCTTTGGTGGGCCATGTAAACCTAATTGCGAGCATTGAAAGTGATGATTAAAGGCCGCCGCTCATAGTTGCTTTAATATTCATGATCTGATTAATACAATGCCTTTTTGACTGTATTATGTAGTAGTAAGATGGCAAATTAAAAATACGGCTAGATAATTTAAACGTTGGTTAAATGAAGTCAAATAGGAAATTATTGACGCTGTGGGCTTTTAAACAAATTCGTGATTTAACCTAAAAACGGTAGTTAAAAATATAAGTTAGAATACAACTCCTCTTTCAGATTGGGCCAAGCCGCCGGTTTCCGAAGTAATAAGATGATTTGTTTAATCGAACTACTTGACAGAACTCTGCTGCTTGGTTCAATATTGTTTCTATTTTAGAAACAAGAAACGGTTATGCATATACTAAAGCCCTTGGATATCGTGGTAGCGCTTAAAATTGGCGTGAACGAGAAAAGCGCTCGTTTACTCTTGAACGAGGTATCTGCGGAAGAATCGATCCCCATATCAACCAATTCAGTAAGTGATTTGTCTGCCGATCTTTTCAAAAGCAAGGGTGATATCTCTCGATCTATTCACCGCCTTATCCACCTTGGCTTAATTGGGGAGCGGCAGCCTCGAGACAATGATGTACTTTCATCAAATCGGAAATACTATTCAGTGCAAAGAAATGCATTGAGTGACTTGCTATGTAATGGGGTTCGGCATGTCTTTGCTCCAGAGAAAGTAGGTTATGGGAGGGGAGTACCTACGGGCTGGAATTGCCCTCTAATTTTTTCACCAATGAATCCACCTGAAACTCCGATGGTGTGGCAGGCGGCGGGAGGCAGTGTACAAGGTGAGTTAATTGAGCCGTTGTACGCAAGGTGTCAGGATGCCGCTCTGAAAGACTCTGAGTTGTATGAGTTGCTATCTTTGATTGATATTCTTCGTACAGGAAAACCTCGGGAGCTGGTTTATGCAAAGGACTTGATGCACGACTCTGTTATGGGGCTTCACGCATGAGCAACAAGCTCAATATCGAACAAATCACTGCGGTAGCTGTACAGCTTCAGGAACTCAAAGACAAGGTGGTGTTCGTGGGTGGATCGACCACAGCATTGCTTGTGGACGATGTGGCGGCAGGAAGTGCGCGCCAAACCGAAGATGTAGATTTCATTGTCGATATTAGTGTAGAAAGCAACTACCAATCGTTTGAACGGAGAATGTGTGAATTAGGGTTTGTTAATGACCAGAGTATGGGTGCGCCGATATGTCGATGGACTATGCCTTTTATGGGGGGTAAGTTAAAAGTGGACTCGATGCCCATTGACGAGGAAATATTAGGCTTTTCTAATCGCTGGTACCGTGAGTCAATGGATTTCGCCTGGGAGAAAGTCTTAAATTCAGATTTAACAATTAATGTAATTGATCCCGTGTATTTTCTTGGTACTAAGTTTGAAGCTTATTCCAGGCGGGGAGAAAATAATATTTTTTCTCATGATTTAGAGGATGTATTTTTTGTGATCGAGCATCGTTCAGATATCGATATATTAGTCTATGAATCTAAAGCACAAATTAAATCATATCTATCTGAGTGTTTTACATTATTAATAAACCATCCAGACTATGAGAATACTTTACCTGGAATGTTGGACAACTCAAGTGCTTGGAAAGTGGTCCGTGACCGGGTTTTATTTATAGCGACAAAATGTGTGTAAATCAAAAATAGTAGATGCATATTAAGCGTTTTTCATTTGTTCGCTACAATTATTCATGTGGCTTTTTGAAAAGTTAGAAGCGGGTAAATCAGTCTGGTGTCCAGAAGCTGAAAAAAAAGAAAAACCTCCAGAAGAAACGGAACCTCTTTTTGTTATTGTCAATAGGCTTAATACTATTTCACGTCGAATGAATCGAATGCTTAATTTTCCTACAATAAATTGGAAAAAGAATATTTTTACATCCAGATTTGTGAAAATGTATATGATTGAAGAAGAGCATCAAGGTTAATTATAGGGTAAATTTATGTACTATTTATTAGCTTCGGGTGAGCGGCGACGTCGATGGATAGCGGACTCTCCCTATATACCGGGTGTATCATGGTGGAAAGGCGCAGTGATTACCGACCCGCTTCCAGACCCGCTTCCATTTTTACTTGATACTTATACACCAGAGTCTCCAGCGGAAGATCAATATATGGGGGTTTTTATTGAAACCAATCCCCCTCTTTGGCGAGGTGATTTTATTCAAGCTCTGTTAGATTGCGGTGTGTATAATTTTGATGCCTATAATGTTGCTATTAAAGACCCAGATGATGGAAGTATTCACACCAATTTTAAAGCGGTAAATATCTTAGGGCTTGTTGCTGCGGCGGATATGGAAAAATCTACAGCCACCGTCCATGAAGGTGTGCCTCTTATCGATGTTGATTTTGATGAATTGGTGATAGATGAAAAGAAAACACGCGGTATTAAAATGTTTCGCTTGGCGGAGTCCAGCAATGCCATATTAGTTCATCAGTCTTTACGCGATGCGTTAATGGATAAAGGCTATGGTGATGACCTTGAGTTTTATAGTTTGCAAGAAGCGGCACTGTAAATAAGGGAAGGGGAAAATAAGGAAACCTAATTTTGAATATTGAATGGTATAAATATGAATATACGAATACCCATGAATTGGAAAATCTATTTATCCGGTGAAATACACTCAGATTGGCGAGAACAAATAAAAGCGAAAGCGATAGAGTATAACCTCCCCATTATTTTTTATTCGCCTATTACTGAGCATGATAAAAGTGATGCTGCTGGAGATGTATTGGGGCACGAAGAAAAAGGGTTTTGGCGGGATCATAAATCTGCAAAGGTTAATGGTATTCGTATCAAAACGTATCTTGAGCAGTGTGATCTTGCAGTTATTCGCTTTGGGGATAAATACAAGCAATGGAATGCAGCCTTTGATGCGGGGTTTTGTGCGGCTTTAGGTAAACCCTATATTACTTTGCACGATGAGCATAGTGTTCATGCGTTAAAAGAAGTGGATGGGGCTGCAATGGCTTGGGCGCAGACGCCAAGCCAGGTGGTTGAACTGTTAAAGCATATTGCTCAAGATTCTTAACGCTTGTTTTTAATAGATACTATTTAAGGGGTATTCACTCTTACCGATAAATATGATTAAACCTTTCTCTCAAGCCTGTGAAAATAATCGAGACCCCATTTTAGCTGTTTTACGGCGTATATTGCCTGCGGAAAAGGGGGTAAATCTGCTGGAAATTGGCAGTGGGACAGGTCAGCATGGCGTATATTTTTCACAGGTATTGCCCTATGTCCAATGGTATACCAGTGACTTAGTTGAACATCACGATGGAATAAATCGGTGGATTGATGAAAGCCATGGGGGAAATCTTCACCGCCCTGTTGAGTTAGATGTTACTTCCCCGGTATGGGGGCTGGCTCAACCGGAAAAAATAGATTGTGTTTATTCTGCCAATACTTGTCATATTATGCCTTGGCAGGCGGTTGAGAAGATGTTTGTCGGGTTTAGTCAGCTTATTAACCTATCGATTATTGCCCTTTATGGCCCGCTTAAATTTAATGGTGCGTTTACTACGCCAAGTAATGCCAATTTTGATAGTTGGTTAAAACAGCGAGCAGAATATCAAGGGATTCGAGATTTTGAAAAAATTCTTGCATTAGCCGAGGCCGCAGGTTTCACTCTTACGGAGAAAAGTGATTTACCTGCGAATAACCATTTATTGGTTTTTAATAAGGCTTGCTAAGGGCGCTTACTTATTAAGCACGGTCACTAATTAAGAGCTACCACATTAAATCATCCGGTATTTGATAATCTGCGTAGGGGTCATCTTCCTCAAGGGTATCATCGGTTTGGGTATTGGCGACAATAATGTAATCGGTATTGCGTTGTGCAATTTTATCTGCAACTTGGTTTACCACTATATGGTAGTTTTCGCCCAGTTTGACAATGGTGAGCCGCCCGGAAATTAACTGACGTTGCATGTTGCTGTTCACTAAGATCTTTTTAACCTTACTGCCGTCCGTAAAGTTATATTCAATGTCGCCTTTGTGGTCGATGCTATTAGTGTGAATAAGTTGTTTAATTTGAGCGGCTATGGCTTTTTTCTCGGCCTTCCCGTCCCTTTCTTTGTTGAGTTCTCTGTCTCGTTCGGCTTTTTGCTGTCTGTTTAGTTGTGCTTGAAGTTTGGTTTCATCCACACACTCCTCTTTAGACCGCCGTTGAACCTTTGCTTGTTTACGCTTTTCTTTATTAACCTGCTTAACAGATTGTTTGTCCACTAGGCCCGCGTTGAGCAATTGATCTTGAAGGGATTTCATTGTGTATGTCTCATAGTCTAAACCGTAAGCGCATTTTACTCCTCTCGGATTTGGGGGTAAACCGGGTTGTTTTAATTAGAGATGCTTGTTGTGCAATAATTGGATTGTATGAAACGATTTTTCTAAGGTAAAGCGTGTGGCAAAATAAAAGCCTTGACTTTAAATAAAGTCAAGGCTTAACGAGAGGGTTGAACAGGAAGCTAAGAGTTAGTTACACGCCTTAACAAGGCTCCAAACTCCCCAAGCCCCAGAATGTTGCGCGGGGTCTTGATTTTGGTTCCACCATTGCGCGCTATATTCTGTCCCTTCGTATTGAACTAGGTCGCCTCCCATATAAACTGATGATGCCTCCCAAGTGGGTGAGGAGCAGTTTGTACCGCCTGAGCTACTACTACTTGATGATGAGCTAGAGGATGAAGAACTGCTACTGGATGAGCTTGTTGACGACGAACTAGAGGATGAAGAGCTGCTACTGGATGAGCTTGTTGACGACGAACTAGAGGATGAAGAGCTACTACTGGATGAGCTAGACGAGTCTGAACAGTCTTCAGATTCAATCCAGGCTATTGACCAATAGAGTCCAGTACCTGGTTCGTAAGCCCAAGAGGCGGAGGAAGAACACCAGCTAGCAACCTCGCAACGATATTGTTTACCTTGATTAGTAACGTATTGGTCTATTTCGTAGCTTGTACCGGCACTATATTGGGAACTAAGGGTGGAACATTGGCCCCCGCCAGAGCTACTTGAAGAGCTGCTGCCTGTAGAGGAACTGGAAGAACTTGTTGAGCTGCTGCTTGTAGAGGAGCTGGAAGAGCTTGTTGAGCTGCTGCTTGTAGAAGAACTGGACGAGCTACTAGAGGATGAGCTTGAAGACGAACCGTTATCGCTGTCACCAATAGTAATGCCCACTTTGGCAAAGGCATTGGTCACGTCATTTAGGTTGTAATCTAGATCGTTTGCCGCATCGTATGCACCTTGCGCACCTTGCTGATAGTTAGTGCTTGGCCCCCAATAGTTTTGGTTTGCAAGTACAAAAATATCAAACGCTTTTCGTGTATCCCATCCAGGGCTGGTGGCTATCAGATAAAATGCTTTATTAAATACACCACTACTAAAGTGAACGTCCATATCTTCATTAAAGTCATCGGCATGGCCAATGGAATCTCCATCGCGTGTTGGGTCTGCAAAGTATCGAAGAGTATCGCCAGTTTTTATTATATCGTGGCCCAGTAGCCAGTCGTTGCTTCCTCGCATATAAAATTCTGCGGTTTCACCGGCCATATCCGAAAAGGCTTCGTTAATGCCACCGGATTGATTTTTGTATATAAGGCCCGAATTTTGTTCGGTAAAACCATGGCTTACTTCGTGGGCTGAAACGTCTAGGCTAACCAGTGGGTAAAATATATCTTGGCCATCACCAAAAAGCATTGCTTTTCCATTCCAAGAGGCGTTGTCATAATTACTTTTGTAATGTACCTTCATGGTTAACTTAAAGGTTAATGGGCTTGTCTTGTACCAGTCTTTGTACATGTCAAAGATGACACCACCAAAAAAATGGGCATCGTTAAGTGGTGAATAAGCACCATTAATACTTTTGTGGGTGTTTTCTGGTCCTTCGTATGAATAGGCTTGTTCGCTATGTTCACTACCATGGTTTAAATCCACGGTTTTAACATTATCATTTTCCATAATGTAGAGACCATCTTCGATAGTGACATCCAATTTGTCAAAATCAATACCATAATTGTAGCGGCCTATTTTTTCGTTGCCCCCAGGCCCTGTACCTTCTTTAGCCGTTGTCAGGCCCTCGAAAAAGTGTATTTGCTCACCTGTTTTTGCGTCCAAAATATACGTGGGGCGCGTTGCGCGGCCACCATCAGGCGCATCTGCAAAAAATGAAACGGCATAGGCTAAATAGGATGTGCCCTTATCATCGACATAAATAACAAGTTCGCTGGATTCACTGTCAAACTTCCAGCTTGCTGAAGCATCTATTTGATTAGTATGAGATTGTTTGGTTTTTTGCAGGGCCTCAGCGCTGGAATAAGAGGGGGTTGTATCCTGTATATCAACATCCAATCCGCCAATAGCATTTCCATGCAGCATACTGAGCGAGCGATGGGCATTTTTTGTTGTGAGAACCCGTGTTCCCCAAACAGGAATATCTTTGTAAACCTGTATATATCTGCTGTGGGTTAAGTGGGTAATCGGGTCTTGTCTTGTTCGCTCTAAAACAAGTTGGTTGTTACTGCTTAATCCAATAGACTCTGCTAAAGAAGGTTTGGTACCTCGTATAGACTGACTGGACTGGACATCTTTTATAATGCCGCTATTGCGTAAATCTATCTTAGTTGCTGCATTAGCATAAGCGGATAGAAAGGTGATTATAAAAAAGGAACTTAGGTATTTTATTTGCATTGTTTTCTCCTTAACTATTATTTTTATTCCCAACTTTTTAAAAAGTGGAATTTTTATATTTTTTATACAGGGTTATTATTCTATTTGATTATTGCACTACTTATGTTATTAGCTTATGTATTTATTATGTGCAATATAGAAACGACGGCCAAAAATAATAAAACCTCAGCAAATAGAAGGGTATTTTCAAAAGTAAATATGGAAAATTTGATTAAAATCGTATTTAAAAAATTTTTTTAAAAATTAACTGAGGAGAGTTAGGAGTAAAACGTCTGCTTGCAAACAAAGTTTCGTAGAAAGAGAACGGGGTTATTTAAGTTTAAGCGCACAGCTATGTATAGCTGTGCATAATCTTTACTCCAATATAAACCTAACTGACTGGATTTTCATTATATAGAGGTGGTTTTCTCGCAAGATGCTCTAGGTGTTCTATTAGGTCCCTGGGTTTGAATCTGAATAAGTTGAGCTGCAATTATTGCAATATATTCTGAAAGCTAACCGTTATATTTTTAGATATTACTTGATACAGTAAAACCCTGATTTGAATAAAATCAGGGTTTTACTAGAGCTTTAATGGGAAAGCTAAGGTTTAGTTACAAGTCTTAACAACACGCCAAACTTCCCATTGTCCAGAGTTTTGCGCAGGGTTTTGATTTTGGTTCCACCATTGCGCGTTATATTCCGTTCCTTCGTATTGGACTAGGTCGCCTCCCGTATATACCAATGATGCGCCCCAAGTGGGAGAGGTGCAGTCTGTACCGCCTGAACTACTACTTGACGATGAGCTGGAAGATGAAGAACTGCTACTACTGGATGAACTCGTTGATGACGAGCTGCTGCTGGAACTGGAAGGGTTTGGGCAGTCTTCTTCAGATTCGAGCCAAGCCGTGGACCAATAGAGTCCGGCACCAGGTTCGTAAGCCCAGGCAGCAGAGGAAGAACACCAACTAGAAATATCACAGCGATATTCTTTGCCTAGGTTAGAAACATATTGACCTGCCTTATAGCTTGTACCCGCACTGTATTGAGGCGCGCGGGTTCCAGTACATTCCCCGCCAGAACTGCTAGAGGATGAGCCTGTTGAACTGCTGGAAGCACTTGTGGACGAGCTGCTAGAGGACGAGCTTGAAGAAGAGCCGCCACCGTTGTCAGTAATGGTGATTCCGACTTTGGCAAAGGCATTGGCTACGTCAGCTAAAGTGTAGTTTAGGCTTTGTGCGGCATCGTATGCACCTTGCGCAGCTTGTTGAAAGTTAGAGCGTGGCCCCCAATAGTTTTGGTTTGCAAGTACAAAAACATCAAACGCTTTTCGCGTATCCCATCCTGGGCTGGTGGCTATCAGATAAAATGCTTTGTTGAATACACCACTACTATGGTGGACGTTCATGCCGCTATAATAGTCATTGACGTGGCCAGCGGAAACTCCATCGCGTGTTGGGTCTGCAAAGTATCGAAAAGCATCTCCGTTTTTCGATATATCGTGGCCCAGCAGCCAGTCGTTGCTTCCGCGTAGATAAAATTTTGCGGCTTCACCGGCCATATCCGAAAAGGATTCATTAATGCCACCGGATTGATTTTCGTATATAAGGTCCGAATTTTGTTGGGTAAAGCCATGGCTTACTTCGTGGGCTGAAACGTCCAGGCTAACCAACGGGTAAATTGCACTTCCTCCGTCACCAAAAACCATTGCTCTTCCATTCCAGAAAGCATTTTGATAATTGCTTTTGTAATGCACTTTCATGGCTAACTTAAAGGTTAATGGGCTTGCGTTGTACCAGTCTTTATACATGTCAAAGATGACACCACCAAAAAAATGGGCATCGTTAAGTGGTGAATAAGCACCATTAATACTTTTGTGGGTGTTTTCTGGTCCTTCATATGAATAGGCTTGTTCGCTATGTTCACTACCATGCTTTAAATCGACGGTTTTAACCTTATCGTTTTCCATGGTGTAGGTATTGCCGTTAATGGTGACGTCAAATTTGTCAAAATCAATACCATAATTGTAGCGGCCTATTTTTTCGTTGCCCCCAGGCCCTGTACCTTCTTTAGCCGTTGTCAGGCCCTCGAAAAAGTGTATTTGCTCACCTGTTTTTGCGTCCAAAATATACGTGGGGCGCGTTGCGCGGCCACCATCAGGCGCATCTGCAAAAAATGAAACGGCATAGGCTAAATAGGATGTGCCCTTATCATCGACATAAATAACAAGTTCGCTGGATTCACTGTCAAACTTCCAGCTTGCTGAAGCATCTATTTGATTAGTATGAGATTGTTTGGTTTTTTGCAGGGCCTCAGCGCTGGAATAAGAGGGGGTTGTATCCTGTATATCAACATCCAATCCGCCAATAGCATTTCCATGCAGCATACTGAGCGAGCGATGGGCATTTTTTGTTGTGAGAACCCGTGCCCCCCAAATAGGAATATCTTTGTAAACTTGTATATATCTGCTGTGGGTTAAGTGGGTAATCGGGTCTTGTCTTGTTCGCTCTAAAACAAGTTGGTTGTTACTGCTTAATCCAATAGACTCTGCTAAAGAAGGTTTGGTACCTCGTATAGACTGACTGGACTGGACATCTTTTATAATGCCGCTATTGCGTAAATCTATCTTGGTTGCTGCATTAGCATAAGCGGATAGAAAGGTGATTATAAAAAAGGAACTTAGGTATTTTATTTGCATTGTTTTCTCTTTAACTATTATTTTTATTATTGATTTTTAAAAAAGTGGATCTTTTTGTGCTGTTTATACATGGTCGTATTTTATGATTTTTATAGAATACAAGTTTAAACCAGTATAGATATGACGTTTAATGGTTGTCTGGCCTCAATGAGTTAGGAGTGCTTGTAGAAACTAATAGAGTAAATTCGAATGTGGTACGCGATAAAAAACTGTACACAAAAATTGATTGAGGTGGTCGAGGCGTGAAACGTCAGACGTTTCACGCTAATTTAGTGGTGATTTTTGGAAAGAATAGAATTGGCTAAATTTAAACTAATTGATGAGTCTCCGGCAAGGCAAGGCCACTTATTAATTTCTTTCCCCCAGCCTTTTAGTTGGTGTTGTTCTAGATAGGATTGGAAATCAGAGTTTTGTAAAAAATCTTTGGTTTCGAATAAGGCTTCTATGGAATAATGTACCGCTAAATCTAATTGATTTGCAAATTCATCTCCAAGAATATCATGCACAATAATATTGGAAAGTGTCATGTCCATGGGGGAAAGTGGTTGACCGCAGGCCATCATAACTCGATCATTGACTTCTTCCATTAGCCTGTGGGCGAGGTAGGCTTCATCAATTAGCGCGTGCATTCCAGAATGTTTGGTGGCTAACTCAGGCGGCTGAATAAAATAATCTTCGGCAATATGGATGAATTGCTCAGTGTATTGATAGATGCCCGCAGAGCGAGTGATATCTGTTAAGGCTTCTACAAAATCAGGTACATGCTCAATATATTTAGTAACAAATTTCAAAAGCGTATTCGATGCATTTTTATCGGGCAGCGAAATAATATGATGGAGTACAGGTAGCCGTGCTTCCAAAAAACATTGGAGAGAATGCGATTCAGACTCAGACTTCTGAGCGACAGCAATAGATTCCCGGATTTGCAAAACTCTTTTCTCTAACATAACCAACAAAATAACGAACGCAAAGAACAGCGCGAATTATGCGTTCGCCCCGAAACCTGTAGAAATAAAAACGAATATGGCCTATATGCTGTTGTGATATATCCACAGGGTTATGACTGTAAAGTAAACCAACTTACAGTAAATACAAGGCGATAGTATATAAAAAACTAAAGAGCGGATGTTTTATATGCAGTCTAATGCTAACGGCCAATGCTTCTCATTGTTTATCGCTAAATTATATACAACGATCTTTCCATATAGTTGCTAATAATTGCCAATAGTCATTAGAAATATAGTTCACTAAACGCTGTTTTTCACTATAAAAGATGTTACCAGTTGTTACGAAAAGTCTGTTGCCAATAGACAGCCGCTAAAGAAGCGCTACGAAATAAATTGAACAAAATAAAGCTCGCCCAGAGTCCGTGGTTGCCATATCCTCGAAATATCCAACTAAATGGTATGTATATACCGAATACAGCCAATAGCATCCAATTGCGTAGCAGGGTTGTTTTACCGCTGCCGATAAAAATTCCATCGAGCATGTAGCACCAAACACTTACTAAAGGGAGCAGGCATACCCATATATAATATTGGTTGACTATGGGTCTGACTTGTTCGATGTCTGTCAGTAAATGAACCAATGGGTGTTTAAATAGGATAAAAAACAGTGTAAACCCGCAGGCGATAACAAAAGCCCAAAATGTGGTTGCTTTACAGGCATCAAAGAAGGCTTGAGGATTTTTCGCCCCCAATGCTTTCGATACCATGGCTTCGGCGGCATGAGCATATCCATCCAAGCCAAACGCAATAAATAGGCCAATTTGCATAAGCGCAGCATTGGCAGCGAGTATGTCGGTTCCCTGTGCTGCGCCCTGGGCGGTAAAAAAGTTAAAGGCAAAAAGCAGAGCGCAGGTGCGAAGAAAGAGATCAGAGTTGTAGACGAATATGGCTTTCCACTTGCGAATGTTAAATATGGAAGGCCAGTGTGGGGAGGGTAAGGCAAGGAGACCCATTTGGCGCGCAGCTAAGGCAATGGCGATAGCGAGCCCAAGATACTCTGCAAGTAGTGTCGCATAAGCTGCTCCTGCGGTTTTCCAATCAAAGATGACAATAAATAGGTAATCCAAACCTATATTGACAAGGTTAGAGGTGAGCACAATGGCCAGTGGAAAGCGGGTGTTTTGCAGCCCTATAAACCAGCCGATTAAAACAAAGGTAAGCAAAACTGCCGGAGCGCCGAAAATTCGAATTTGGCAATATTCTAGGGCTAGATCCGAGAGGCCCCCCGCAGGCGCAACAAGCGCGACACCAAAAGGCAAAATAATGTTCTGGCTGAGGATAAGAGATAGGGCGATAAACATTGCTACTATTAAATAGCTGAAAAGTTGATCGATAATCGAGCTGTGATCCTTGGCGCCCAAAGCTCGTCCGATAATACTCGTTGTCCCCATACGTAGAAAAGCAAAGATCCAATACACAAATGCCAAAATATTGGTGCCAACCGCAGCGGCACCAAGGTAAACGGATTCATCGAGGTGGCCTAGCATGGCCGTATCCGCTAACCCAAATAAAGGTATGGAGAGGTTACTGAGAATCATCGGCCAAGCCAGCCGATAGGCTTCTTGGTGAGGCAGGCTTTTTAACGCAGCAATCTGTTTCATGGTTGTGGGTTTCTGATGTGATATAGGCTGTGGTGTGTAATATTTGCCCTATGGTGTTGTCGCTATCGGTTAATTATGGGCCTGCACGCATTAAAACACTTACTTTCTATCCAAACCTCCCTATAATACGCCGCAGCGACAGAATGCCGCACCCTTTTGTGCGTCTAGCGCACGCTGCCGATCAGTATTTGATCGTTATTTGGGGGGGCGCCGTTGTATGCTATGGCTGTTTTTGTGCGATTTAGCACAGCTTATGCGGTTTAGTGCCATTGCGATTCAGTACAACGGTGAAATGACCAATAAAAAATAGAAACTCTAATAAACATTAACGGAGATGGGGCGATGTTAAGTATTTCCAAGCGGTCGCTCGCTCTGCTATTCACGTCAGCTATAGGGTTATTACCTGTACTAGCGAGTGCGTCTGAATGGCAGTTGAATATGACCGAGGGCGTAACATCTGTAAGTAAAGACGTCTATGACCTACACATGCTGATTTTCTGGATCTGCTGTGCAATAGGTCTACTGGTATTTGGCGTCATGTTTTACAGCATGTTTGTGCATAGAAAGTCGCGTGGTGCAAAGGCATCAAACTTTCATGAAAGCACAGTGCTTGAGCTAGTCTGGACAATTATTCCAGCACTGATTCTGATTGGAATGGCGGTTCCAGCTACTTCTACTCTTAAAAAGATTTACGATGATTCAGGCTCGGAGCTAGAAATTTTAATCACAGGATATCAGTGGAAGTGGAAATACGAATATCTTGGTCAAGACGTTAGTTTCTTCTCCAATCTAAATGATGCTTCGAAAGAACAAATCTATAACGGCGAGCCTAAATCAGAAGATTACCTTCTCGATGTAGACGAGCCACTGATTATTCCTGCCGGTAAAAAAGTTCGCTTCCTCGTGACTGCCGCAGATGTTATCCACAGTTGGTGGGTGCCCGATCTGGCGGTTAAGCGCGATGCTATTCCCGGATACGTAAACGCAGCTTGGACCAAAGTGGATATCCCAGGTGTATACCGTGGGCAATGTGCTGAGTTGTGTGGTAAAGATCACGGTTTTATGCCCATCGAAGTTCACGTAGTCAGCCAAGAAGACTACGATGCCTGGATTGGTGGGAAGAAAACTCAAGCTTTGGCAATTGCAGAAGCGGCTAAGCAAACACTTACTTTCGATGAGCTTTATGCTCAAGGTGAAGAGGTTTACAACGGTCGTTGTGCAGCGTGCCACCAAGTTGACGGTAAAGGTATTGCGGGTGCTTTCCCAGCCATTGCTGGAAGCGCTGTCGCTACGGGAGAACTTTCTGGTCACCTGGGTGTGGTCCTAAATGGTGTCCCAGGAACGGCGATGCAGGCATTTGCCGAGCAGCTTACTCCAGTGGAAACTGCTGCGGTTATCACTTATCAACGTAACGCTTTTGGCAATAATATGGGCGACCAAGTCCAGCCAATCGACGTTGTGAATTTCAAGCAAGGCCAATAGGGGGCGCGTATCATGGCACATGGTCCTGCGAAAGGGTTAAGCCGTTGGTTATATACAACTAACCACAAAGACATAGGTAGTATGTACCTATGGTTTAGTTTCGCCATGTTTTTTCTTGGCGGTTTTTTTGCTCTGGTTATTCGGGCAGAACTATTTCAACCGGGTTTGCAGATAGTAGAACCCGAGTTTTTTAACCAAATGACCACCATGCATGGCTTGGTGATGGTATTTGGTGCGGTGATGCCGGCCTTTGTTGGTTTGGCAAACTGGATGATTCCGCTCATGATTGGTGCGCCTGATATGGCGTTGCCACGTATGAACAACTGGAGTTTCTGGATATTGCCATTTGCGTTTACAATGATGGCATCCACCCTGTTTATGGAAGGTGGCGGTCCTAACTTCGGTTGGACATTCTACGCGCCACTCTCCACAACCTATGCCCCTCCATCGGTGACCTTCTTCATCTTTGCTGTGCATATCATGGGGGCAAGCTCCATTATGGGCTCCATTAATATCATCGCCACCATTTTGAATATGCGTGCGCCGGGTATGACCCTAATGAAAATGCCACTGTTCGTATGGACATGGTTAATTACGGCCTACTTGCTTATTGCCGTTATGCCAGTACTTGCCAGTGTGGTGACAATGATGTTGATGGATATTCACTTCGGCACCAGTTTCTTTAGTGCCGCAGGTGGTGGTGACCCCCTATTGTTCCAGCATGTATTTTGGTTCTTTGGTCACCCAGAGGTCTACATTATGATCCTGCCAGCCTTTGGTGTGGTCAGTGCGATTATCCCAACTTTTGCGCGCAAGCCATTATTTGGCTACTCCTCCATGGTATACGCATCCGCTTCGATTGCCTTCCTAAGTTTTATCGTATGGGCGCACCACATGTTCACCGTGGGGATGCCGCTATTTGGTGAGTTGGTCTTTATGTACGCGACGATGTTGATTGCTATACCGACGGGAGTAAAAGTCTTTAACTGGGTAACAACCATGTTCAGAGGTTCGATGACTTTTGAAACGCCTATGTTATTCTCCATTGCTTTCGTGATTCTATTTACCATAGGCGGTTTTTCGGGTTTGATGCTTGCCATTGCTCCAGTGGATTTCCAATATCACGATACGTATTTCGTGGTGGCGCACTTTCACTATGTGCTGGTTCCTGGTGCGATCTTCTCGATCACGGCAGGCGTATACTATTGGCTGCCTAAGTGGTCGGGGAAAATGTACGACGAAACGTTGGGCAAGGTTCAATTTTGGTTAGCGTTTGCGGGTTTGAATATTACCTTCTTCCCAATGCACTTTTCTGGGCTGGCGGGGATGCCACGACGCATTCCCGATTACAACCCGCTTTGGGCTGACTGGAATATGATTTCTTCTGTGGGTGCATTCCTGTTTGGTGCGGCTCAAGTCCTACTGCTATACATTATTGTACGCACCATTGTGAGTGGTAAAAAAGCGACGGATAGAGTGTGGGAAGGTTCTCACGGTTTGGAGTGGACATTGCCTTCGCCTACGCCATACCACACGTTTAGCACTCCTCCAAAAATAACGGAAGAAAACATACACGGTTAATTCCATGTTCGTTTAAAAATATAAATGATGTATACAGCACTCGCATTTGAATAATCGTTTAAGGCATAGGTTGTTATGGGTGGCAAAACAGAAAATAAAGCAATAGTACGAACCTCAGTGAAATTGCTTGGGTTGGGGGTTGCTATGTTTATTTTCGCACTGTTTGTTATGCCTCCCTTGTACAACCTGTTTTGCGATATTGCTGGCTTAAATGGTAAAACCAAAGGTCAGTATCAAGCGGTTGAGTCCAAAGTGGATACTTCCCGTGTGGTGACAGTACAGTTTGTGGGAACCAATAACGAAACTATGCCCTGGGGTTTTAAACCTGAGGTGTTTTCGCTTAAAGCTCACCCAGGTGAGTCGGTTACGACAAACTTTATTGCGCATAACCCAACGCAAAATATTATGGTTGGCCAAGCGATACCCAGCTTGGACCCGAGTAATGCGACAGATTATTTTCATAAAACAGAGTGCTTCTGCTTTAATAAGCAGGCGTTGGCACCAGGTGAAGAAGCAAAATTAGGTCTACAGTTTATTGTTGACCAGGATATGCCCAAGGGCGTAAATGTGATTACATTGAGCTATACACTTTTTGATGTTACAAGAGATTCACCAGATTACGTTACTTCCAAAAAGCTGGAAATAAAAAGCAAAATGGAAGAAGTAAAAAAACCAGTAAAAGAACAAGAACACACACTAACAACTCACTTAACCGCACTTACCTTATAAAAAGTGATAATTGACGCGGGGTATTAAAATGGAACAGCAACACGAAACTTATCATGTGCCGGAGAAGAGCCATCTTCCCTTAATGGCATCGATAGGTCTTTTCCTTACCGTATTTGGTTTGGGCAATTGGTTAAACGAAATAAAAGCAGAACAGCCTGGTAGTGGGATGCCCATTTTCATGTTGGGTTTTGTCTTTTTGTGTTTAGTCTTATTCAAGTGGTTTTCTACGGTGGTGGATGAAAACCGTCGGGGTATGAACAGTGCCCAGCTTAAGCGTTCCTATGTATGGGGTATGGGCTGGTTTATTTTTTCAGAAGTTATGTTTTTTGCTGCATTTTTTGGTACGCTTTTTTATATCCGAAATATTGCACTTCCAGAATTGGCTGATCCTATTAATGAAATATGGTGGGCAGGTTTTCAAGCTGAATGGCCATTAATGGCTACACCAGATATGGTCGCTAATGGTGCCGATGCGGTTGTTAAAGGCCCAGAGGAAAACATGAGTAACCCAGGTGTATCCAATTGGGCTGGCTGGCTACCTTTCTGGAATACTGCGGTGCTGCTGACGTCCAGTTTTACCGTACATTTTGCACATACAGCATTGAAGAAAGATAATAAGAAAGCATTTAACTGGTGGCTTGGTGGAACAGTGACACTGGGCATAATCTTCTTATTCTTGCAGGCTGAAGAATATATTCATGCATACGGCCATATGGGTTTAACGCTTGAGTCTGGTGTTTATGGAACCACATTCTTTATGTTGACAGGTTTTCATGGCCTTCATGTGACAATGGGCACCTTTATGCTCTTAGTTCAATGGCTGCGTTCTGTAACGAAAGGTCATTTTAGCCATAACGACTGTTTTGGTTTTGAAGCCTCAAGTTGGTATTGGCACTTTGTTGATGTGGTTTGGGTAGGCTTGTTTATCTTTGTCTACATTATGGGTTAACCACCCGCGCAAACAAAAAAGGCAAGAGGCGATAACCTCTTGCCTTTTTTGTTTGTAAAAAGAGTTTTTGACGCGCTTATTGAGAAGAGGTACTGGTTGAAGAGGCTTTTACTTGATCCCAAGGGGCAGTATTTTTCAGGTTCCCTGTATGGATATGGTAGCCGATAAATATCATCAAAATAACGGCTATCGCTATTCGGGTGCCCAACGCATACAGGGTTCGTTTAGACTCAGGAACACCAAAGTCCTTTAAAAGAAAGGCAAAGCCGCTACTTAAGCTGAGTAGCAAGCTAATAAATAAAAGAACGATGACAATTTTAATCCACATTGTGCGGATACTCCTTTATTGAGTTTTAAGTGTCTAAAAGGCTATTAGAATTGGGTAATTTTAGGGTTAAAGCGTTTTAGGTCAACATTTTTATGGGCAAAGGCGGTATTAAGTTTCATTTTGATATTAACTGGAAGCTAACGCTATTTGTGGTGACACTCTTTCCGCTCTTAATTCTGTTGGGTTTTTGGCAACTGAGTCGTGCGGAAGAAAAGGAAGCATTGTTAAATACCTGGAATCAACAACACGCTTTGCCAGCCATAGAAATGCGTAGCACTAGCCAGGATATACCCAACAATAGGCGTGTACGTATCAAGGGGCAATTTGATGCGATTCAATACTGGTTGCTAGAAGGTAAAGTCCTAAATGGTCGGCTTGGTTATCATGTGGTAATGGCTTTTATGCTCGATGGTTCAATGGAGCGGGTATTGGTTAATCGTGGCTGGGTTGCCGCCAACAAATACCGTGAAATACTGCCAGAATTCACAACGCCTGTTGGTACGGTATTCATTAGCGGTACTTGGAGTAAGCCAAGTGACGTGGCGCTAATTGAAGAAACGGGGAACAGTGCGAATTCCGTGTGGCCTGTCAGAATTTTAGAAGCCAACATTCAACCTATGGGAGAACAGTATGGGGTTGAATTCCCAACAAATATTGTTCGTATTGATGAAGATAGTGCGGCTGCGCTACAGGTGTATTGGCAACCAATTAATATAATACCGGCCAAGCATTTGGGTTATGCCGTACAGTGGTTTGCGATGGCATTTGCGCTAGTGGTGCTATGGGTATTTTCCAATACTAATTTAAGAAATTTTTTAATTCAAAAACAGTAAAAAGCAAAAAATAGTTCGATTAATATGACTGACAAAAAACAAAAGAAAAAGAATTCAATGACCGTGGCAGCGATATTGATTGTATCGTTTTTACCTATTGCTGCGGCCTATACCATGTTTTATACAGGTATAGGTGTGCCTAACAATACAGTAAACAAAGGCATATTATTGCCTATTGCTGTTTCGACCGAAAAAATATTTGAAGTCGATTTTTTTAAAGAAATAGAGGCCGATAAAAAATGGCGGCTTGTCTTACCTGTCAATGATAACTGCAATCAAGCCTGTCAGGAGAACCTGTATATCACGCGGCAAGTGCATATTCGACTGGGAGAAAAAGGCACTCGCATTGAGCGTATTGCCGTTAATATTGGTGGCCAAACGGGCAAAAATTATTTAGCCTCTATTGAGCAAGAACACCCAAAATTAAAACAAGTTTCTGTTGATAAAGACAAGTGGCAGCAGTGGCTAGAGGAATCCAAAGTGGATTTAGATTTTTCTGCTGAACCCTATTATCTTTTGTTGGATCAGCAGGGTTATGCAATGATGTACTATACCAATGCGCAGCATGGAAATGACCTTCTTAAGGATCTAAAACGTGCCCTTAAGCACTCAATTGATTATCAGTCATAAAGAAGGTAGGTGAATGAAAAATACAATGCTAACACCGCTTACCCTCTTGGCCGTTTGTTTTGCCATTGTTGTGATTGTGTTTGGCGCATTTACCCGGTTGGTGGACGCAGGTTTGGGCTGCCCAGACTGGCCGACATGCTACGGACACCTGTGGGTTCCAAATGAAGCCAGCGAAATAGCAACGGCAAATAGTCAATTTGCAGAGACGCCAGTAGAAACAGATAAAACTTGGCCTGAACAAATCCATCGAATATTTGCTTCTAGTCTAGGGCTGATTGTATTTGCAATGTTTATTCTTGCGTTGCGTTCAAGCAATGTTAAAGCACCAGGCTCTATTCTTCTTCTATTTGGTTTACTTTTTGTCGGCACCGTGGCAAGAATATTTGTAGGAGAAAGTCTTGACATATATTTATTGGCAATAGTATTTATTTACTTTGCAAATTTGGTTCGTTGTTTTCTTCTTGGCGGGAACTCCGTTGAGCCAAAGCCGAATATACCGATAAAACTTCCCGCCTTTGTTGCGGGCATGGTGATTTTGCAAGGTTTATTTGGTATGTGGACCGTAACCTTAAAGTTATGGCCTCAAGTGGTAACGGCGCATCTACTAGGGGGCTTTGCAACTTTGAGCTTACTGTGGCTGTTGGTTAATCGGTTTGCGGGTTGGGCTTGGTCCCTGCCTGCGGACAAGGTTGTGGAATTATTACAACTTCGCCGACTGTCATTAATTGCCCTTATCGTAGTTGTTGTGCAGGTTGGTTTAGGTGGCTGGACCAGTTCAAACTATTCGGCCTTGGCCTGCCCAGATTTTCCATTGTGCCAAGGACAAATACTTCCTGAGGCAGATTTTGTTAGAGGGTTTAATTTTTTTCAAAGCCTCGGACCAAATTACCTTGGTGGCTTATTGGATGGTGATGCTAGAGTAGCGATTCACTTAAGCCATCGCTTGGGTGCGTTGATTGTTGCCATAGTGGTAGGCATATTAGGTATTAAACTTATTCAAAACGCCGTTTCCCAAGTTCGCTTGTTGGGGGCGCTATTGGTTAGTGTACTGGTTGTACAAATTAGCTTGGGTATTAGCAATGTTATATTTTTCTTGCCTCTATGGGTTGCGGTATTACACAACGCAGGAGGTGCATTGCTGATTATGATATTAGTGACCATTAATCACCGAGTTCATACGATAAAGACGATTTAACATGACTGACACAGATAAATTAACCAACATCAGTGAAAAAGCCACTTGGCGTGACTATTTAGAAATGTGCAAACCCAATGTGGTTGCATTGATGTTACTTACCTCGTTGATCGGAATGCTGTTGTCAGTTCCGGGAATGGTCCCAGTGGATATTCTTATTTTGGGTAATGTGGGAATCGCACTGTGTGCGGGATCGGCAGCCACGGTCAACCATCTAGTTGATCGTCATGTGGATGTAAAAATGGCGCGAACATTTAACCGGCCAATTGCGAAGGGGCGCATCTCCCCGAACTATGCATTTGCGTTTGCGGCACTGCTTGGCTTTTTGGGAATGGGCATTCTTATTTTATGGGTAAACCAGCTTACGGCCTGGTTAACACTTGCCTCTCTAGTGGGTTACGCATTTGTCTATACGCTTTATTTAAAACGTGCAACACCGCAAAATATTGTTATCGGAGGCATAGCAGGGGCAGCGCCGCCGCTTTTAGGTTGGGTTGCGGTTACAGGCGAAATACACGGTCATGCGCTTTTATTAGTATTAATTATTTTTGTATGGACACCGCCACATTTTTGGGCGTTAGCCGTACACCGAAAAGAAGAGTATGCGAACGCCAAAATTCCAATGCTGCCTGTTACTCATGGAGAAAAATATACCAAACTGCATATCCTACTCTATACGTTAATGTTAATTGCGGTAACATTACTGCCTTTTGCAACGCGCATGTTGAATTGGTTGTACTTACTCGGAGCAATTATACTTGGCCTTGGATTTTTATATTATGTTGTCGTCTTAATGGTTGGTAAAAATAAAGATGCAGGTATGAATGCATTTTGGTATTCCATTGTCTATCTAATGGCCCTATTCAGTATTATGTTGTTAGACCATTATCTGCTACCAATTGTCTAGTGTTAACAGGCCCTAAGTCGTTTTGAGTTAAAAATATGACGAAATTTATTAACCCACAACTATCATCGGAACAAAAACGTGGTGTATATAAAACTATCGCCATTATTGTTGCAATTATCGCTCTATTTTTTATGGGTTTCCTCAATAAAATATTATCTCCTAGAATTCTTTCGCAAGAAGAGCTTAGATTAAATAGTGCTATTGCATTTGAGCAGCCGAGAATTATTCGTGATTTTGAATTAATGGATCACAATAGCGAGCCTTTTAACTTAGAAAATTTAAAAGGTAAATGGACTTTAGCCTTCTTTGGGTTTACACAGTGCCCAGATGTGTGCCCAATGACTTTGTCCAAGATAGATCAGGTGCTCTCAGCTATGGATAAAGATATTGTGCAAAATACACAAGTTATATTGGTTAGCTTGGACCCGGCAAGAGATACGCCTGAAAAACTTAAAAAATATGTCTCCTACTTCAATCCAGATTTTATTGGAGTAACGGGAGAATTTATACAAATAATGCGGTTTACCCGTGATGTTAATGTGGCCTTTGGAAAAGTAAATCAGGGGGAGACTTATACCATTGATCATAGCGCCAATGTGGTTCTGTTTAATCCTTATGGTCACTATCACGGTTTTTTTAAACCGCCATTGGAGCTAGGTAAACTCAAGTTGACCTATACATCAATTGTTAAAAGTTTTGATGGTTAATGGTTAATATGAAAAAAAAGGCCCTTCAAAAATTCTACGGTGGGGCCTTTTTTGTTTATTCTTACTTGCTTATTGCAAACTGAATTAACTAGAAAATAAAGACTCTTCGGTGACTAGCTCCATTTCGGATAAAGAACCCCTAAAGTTCTCATCAGCCACTTTTGCGGATAAAATATTTTTTCTGTGCTTATTAAACAGCTTATTGTACTTGGTGATCTTATTGCCTAAGATGCCCCAGCCCTGCTGCTTTATTTCCAGAGGCCAGTCTTCCAATTCGATTTTTGCCGTATCGAGTTGACCGGATACCAGACCTCCCCAGGCGGCAGACATATTCATGCCCCCCTGTTGATATTGCGCAGAAGTCATACTGGCTATGCTGGATAAAAATTCAACCGATCTTTTTAGCGCTTCGTAGTAATCCTCCAAAGCGTCCTCGTCATAAGCATCTATCTCAACATCATCTGAGCGACTTCTCACTTTTGAGGTTGACGCCATACCTGCTAGAAAGGCAATAGCATTAGCATTTGGATTATTGTTGTTATGCGTCTTTTTTGTTTTTCTGGGTGCGGGAGCCGATGCGGACTTAGGCTTCCCGCTTCTAGGGACATCCACAATATCGCCAATTTCAACCCCTTTGTTTGATAGCAAGACGCCGTCGGAGTAAGTGTCACCCACGTCAGTAATTTTAACCTGCCCCAGTTTTTTGTACTTAACTTTAATTACTTTCCCTGTGTTTGGGTCTTTAACTGTGCCGGTTGGGCGTTGCACCTTAAATACCTGCCCCACTTTAATGTTGACATTGGACCCTTTATTAAGGGTTACCTCTGTCCCATCAATCGCGGCGATCACAACGGCGTTCTTATCCGTTTTTACATAAGTCCCTGTTTTTGAGTTACGTTTTAGTTTTTTAGAAAGGTCAGCCTTCTGCAATTTCTTGGTTACGTCTTTAATGGCAAGACGCATGGATTCGGTTTCCATTTTGGAATCGTTGCGCACGCCGCCACCAATCCCCATAACCCTAACGTTGGTAACACGCTTGGAGCCACTACCGGAATCCGCAAAGACAATACGTCCGGTTTCCACGTTCACCAGCCGAATATCCACGGTGGCGTTATACCCTTTTTTACCTAAGCGGAAACCACCGCCACCACCACCACCACTGGAAACACCAAACTCTGTAATTGCGCCAGTGATAATATAGTCAACACCGATGATACGCCCTATCTCGGCGGCTGTATCTGGATCGATTCGGCCCGACTGCCCAAAGTTTTGTTCAGATAATACAGCGGAAACTCGCTCGCGCTCGAAGACTTCGAAATCTGTTGCCTTAACCAATTCAGTTGTCAGCATATCCGCTGCACCGGAAGTGATATGCCACGATGTTCGATAGTGAACTCTGTCCTCGAAATCAACAATTGCTACGCGAGGTGCTGCAAAACTAATGGCTGATAGAGTGATTAAAGCTAAAAATGCCAATGAGTTATTGATCCAATGTTTCATTGTTCTAATCCTTAAAGTGTAAATAGTTGAATATATTTCTAACCTGGGTGAATAATAACCATATAATAGTACTGTCGCCCTTCAAACCAAGGCAATTAACCATTGAACGGATATTGTGTGTTCATTGTCAAATAAACCAACGTAAGGTATAAATAAATTGCTGCTGTGTCTATAAAGTTTCGGAAATAGATTGCTATAAAAGCAAAAATGAGCTTAGAAAGTAATTGGATAAACTTCCATCAAAAATGGCGCGAAAACTAAGTCTGAAAAATGCCATATCAGAGAACAGGTTGCGTTAAACCCCTATGCGCTAAACCCATAAGGTAAAAAAGAGTTTACATAGAGTTGGGGAAGCGCCTCGTTCTATTTTATTGGCAGGGTTTGATTAAAAAAACTACTAAGTAGTCAAGATTTCGAATAAACTTCTATCGAAATGCTTAATAATTGTGGTATTGGCGCATAATTCTTTCGGGGCTTGTTGCGCCTATTGAGCAAAATCACATTGGATAATAAACCGCTTCTCTGTTAGGAATAATAATGAATAATCGGATATTACTTGGCGCTTTAGCCGCAATAGTTTCCATTACCCTCAGCGCATCTGCTAACGCTGTTTGGGAGCTACAGCAAGACCTCTCGCATTTACACTTTGTTTCTGTAAAAAATAATTCTGTTGGAGAAGTCCACGAGTTTAAGGAGCTAAAAGGCACAATTGAATCGGATGGTCGTTTCAACCTTACCATTGATACTCGCAGTGTCGAGACGGCGATTCTCATTCGTAATAGTCGGATGAAAAAAGTGTTGTTTGAATCAGGTCGATACCCCTTTGCTGTCTTAACCGGGACAATAGAATACTTCAACGCAGATACCATGGCTGTTGGCGTCACACGAGAAATAAGTGTGCCCGCCACCCTGGAGCTGCATGGTGTAAAGCAGCCGCTAGATACAACGCTTGTGGTCTATAAAGTAAACGAGAAAACGATAGGCGTATCGCTCTACAAACCTATGATAATTAGCATAGCCGATTTTGAAATGTCCAAAGGGTTGCAAACACTTGTGCAAATGGCGGGTTTGAAAAGCATCAGCACTTCCGTCCCTATCACGGGTCATTTTGTATTTAAAAAGGCGAAAACCACACTTTCCCCTATCCTCTAAATACCTTTAACCTAGAACCGCAGTTGGTCATTTATGGCTGACAAATTTACCTTTCCTATTCTTATTGTACGCTAAAATAGATAAATTTAGTGGGTGCCTAATGGCGCCTAGTGCATTATCTTTTGGGCTATAGTCCTAGCCTACAGCCGAGTATTTTTACCAATGAAAAAAAATAAGCTGCAAACTGCTGTTGCCGGTTTAGTCTTTATCTTAATTTTGGGGGCCTACGGTGCTTGGAAAATGGGGTCTCATTTTACCCAGTCGGTCAATAAATCTATTGATTCACCTAATGTTGGCATTGAATATAAAAAGGTGGCGTTAAATAGTGCTTCTGGTACACATATAATTGGCTGGCTTTTTGATGCAGGTAAGGATATGCCCTCTATAGCAGTATTTCACGGGCTGGGCAGTAATAAAGGCGTAATGTTAGAACGAACGCAGTTCTTAGTTGAAGCAGGGTTTAATGTCCTGCTTATCGACTTTCGAGGTCATGGTGAAAGCCTTGCAGATCAAATAACCTTTGGTGCAAAAGAGTCACTTGATGTTGATGCTGCTGTCCGTTATTTAAGGCAAGCATACCCTGGCAAAAAAGTAGGCGTTATTGGAATATCTATGGGGGGAGCAGCCTCACTATTAGGTGACTCTCCTGCGGATATAGATGCACTCGTGCTGGAAGGTGTCTATTCCACAATTGAACAGGCCATTAGAAATCGTATGGATATTCTGACGGGTCTGTTTTCTCCCGTCGTTACGCCTGTTCTGACACTACAACTGAAGCCCCGGCTTGGAGTGGAAGCAGGTGAGCTTGACCCTGTGAAAGCGATTGGTCAATTTAAAAGGCCAATCTATATTATTGGTGGAGACCAAGATAGAAAAACATTACCTTTTGAAACCCAAGCGCTTTATGACATGGCGAATGAGCCGAAAACGCTATGGATGGTTAAAGGTGCCAAGCATGGAAACCTGCACAGGTATGCGGGGGAAACTTACGAAACCAATATACTTAACTTTTTTAGTCGTTATTTAATTGAGCCAAACCTATGAGGATTCACCTACTTCAGCATGTGCATTTTGAAGGGCTGGCCAGTATTGCTCCTGTGTTCGAGGCAGACGGTTGTTTATTGACAAAAAGCTGTTTGTATAATGACGAACCACTGCCTTCGCTTGATCAGTTCGATATGCTGATTGTAATGGGCGGCCCCATGAGTATTCATGACGAACAAGAGTACCCTTGGTTAGTGGATGAAAAAGCCTTTATCTTATCGGCTATAGAGCAAGACAAAACCGTATTGGGTATTTGTCTGGGCGCGCAACTTATTGCCAGCGTATTAGGCGCAACAATTAGCCGCAACCCTAAAAAAGAAATAGGCTGGTTTCCGGTGACGAGAAACTCAAATAGTAACCGAGAATGGCACAAAATATTTCCAGAAAAACTGAATGCCTTTCATTGGCATGGAGAAACATTCTCTCTACCGAAAAATGCGGAATTAATCTATTCAAGTGAAGCCTGTGAAAACCAAGGGTTTATTTTTGGTCACAAAGTCGTTGCACTTCAATTTCATATGGAGACCACCGCCGAATCCGCTATGGCTTTGATAAAACACTGTGCAGAGGAACTAGTGGAAGGCCGCTATATCCAAACCAAAGAAGCATTACTTCGTGCCGATGGTTCAGAATACTCCGCGATAAATTCCGTTATGGAAAAACTAATAGAAAAACTGATTGGCATTGGCAAACAAATAGGGTGACTAATGGAAGATATTATTGTTAGATATTTTCATTTTTTAGGTATTATTGTATTGAGTGGTTTGTTAACAGCAGAACATTTATTATTGAAACCTCAAATAGATACCATAACACTTAAGCGAATTGTGATTATCGACCGCTTCTGCGGATTTTTTGCGATGCTTATTTTTATTTCGGGTTTAACCTTATGGTTATGGGTTGGAAAACCCTCTGAATTTTACAATACAAACTGGGTGCTGCATTTAAAAGTTTCATTATTCGTTTTAGCGGCATTGCTTTCTATCTACCCAACCCAATTTTTAATTAAACATAAAAAAACAAGCATAGACATTATTGCCGTACCTAAAATTGTTATTTGGTGTATCCGATTTGAATTACTTATATTAATTATCATACCTGTACTGGCAGTTTCCATGGCTGTAGGAATCGGAGGTTGAAATAAATTCAATGGCTAACTCATGTTGTAATTCGGATAAAACGCCGAAAGAAGAAGAGCATAATGGCTCGGATAAGAAAAATTCTAAGAACTTAGACCTTCAATCGAAGACCGTAGCGAGCTGTTGTGACAGTGATAAAACCACATTTGATTATTTGCTGTGGATTTCGTTTGCCATAGTCTTTTTATTCTACAGTTTGTTTTTAGTGGGCGTAGAACATAACGCTGAAAATTATATTCTCAATTCAATAACTGGCATGGCACATGCCGCATATGACCTAGTGAATACAATGGCTTTAGGCGCTTTGTTTGGGGTGATAATGGTCGCCCTACTCTCCAAAATGCCGAAAGAGTTAGTTATCTCTGCGCTTGGCACCAATAAAGGTATCCAAGGGTTACTGCGTGCAACAGGGGCAGGTTTACTGCTTGACCTATGTAGCCATGGAATTTTAATGGTTGGAGCCAAACTCTATGAACGAGGGGTGTCCACCGGGCAGGTGATGGCCTTTCTTATTGCCAGCCCATGGAACTCTTTTTCGCTCACCCTAATATTAATTGCCCTTATCGGGCTACCTTGGACGCTTATTTATATACTGCTCTCCATTTTAATTGCTATTACTACAGGATATGCTTTTGAATGGTGTACAAGAAAAAATATTCTGCCTAGCAACCCAAATACCAGTGATTTACCTAAAAATTTCGAATTTTTTCCTGCCTTAAAAAAGGAAGTGTGTGGTATAACATTATCTTCAAAATCGCTATATCGTTTTATTAAAGAGGGTATTGCCGAATCGAAAATGGTACTGCGTTGGTTATTATTCGGGATTGTGCTGGCGTCTTTGATAAGAGTATTTGTACCTGAAGATATATTCGGCACCTATTTTGGCCCCACACTAATAGGTTTGGCGGTAACCTTAGGTGTGGCCACCGTGCTAGAAGTTTGTTCCGAAGGCTCAACACCCATTGCAGCGGATATATTTAACCGCGCAGGGGCACCTGGCAATAGCTTTGCCTTTCTTATGACCGGAGTTTCCACGGATTACACTGAAATTATGGTGTTAAAAGACACTACAAAGTCTTGGAAAATGGCGTTATTTTTACCTCTTATTACCTTGCCGCAAATTGTTTTGATCGCCCTTTTAATTAATACTGCTTCCGTTTAGCATTTGTTTTTGTATGCCGCGCCCTAATTTAGAACCTTATAAAAAGCAGATGCGTTTAGCTACGATGGGTGTATTTTTTTATCCAGTGAATCGTAAAATAATGTTTATACTTTTTATATTAGTATTGCTCATGTTATCCAACCTTAACCGTTGCGCCATCTTTCTTGATTTGTAGATATTTTTGACATTTAACTGCGGTTTCTAGGTTCAAGCAAGCCTTTGTATAAATCAAGAGGCATATTCCTAACTGGAGCCAACATATAGTGCCCCGGCGTGTCATTTACAATTTTTAACCCGGTGGAAATTGAGATGCCACTTTTTATAAGCCATGTATAAATGCCAGCGTAGCTTTGGGTATCAGGTTGACACCCTTGATACTTATGATGACCTCCTTCCTCAGACAACCCTGCGGAAGCCTTCTAAACTTAAATTGCCAAAAAAAAGTCCTTGAAGGAGACCATCACATGAGATTTTATACCAAATCACACAAACATTATTGCGGAATCGATTTACACACCAAAATGATGTATATCTGTATTCTTGACTCCGATGCTAACATATTGATTCATAAGAACATACCGACTAACGGCAAGACTTTCCTTAAGCTTATCGAACCCTTTAAAGAGGATATCGTCGTTGGCGTCGAATGTATGTTTTCTTGGTATTGGCTAGCGGATCTTTGTGCAACTGAAGATATCGAGTTCATCTTAGGTCATGCGCTTTATATGCGTTGTATTCACGGAGGGAAGGCTAAAAACGATAAAATAGATTCCGAAAAAATTGCACGTATCATGCGAGGTGGCGATTTCCCCCTTGCTTACGCATACCCTGCTGAACTACGACCAATTCGCGATTTAATGCGAAGACGCAGTCATTTAGTGAGAATTAAAAGTGAAATTCAAGGACACATTTCTATTACCAACTACCAATATAATTTGACCCCTTTTGAAAAGAATATTGTACATAAAGGTAACCGGCAGAGTATTGAGGAACACTTTCAAAACCCTTCCGTTCGTTTAAATGTTGAAACAGATATTGCAGTCATGGATGCACTTCACGATCAAATCCACACCCTAGAAAACTATATCATCAAGCATGCTAAGGGCTACGATGGACGTATGTTGTATCGTTTGAAATCTGTTCCGGGTATTGGCGATATCCTAGCATTGACGATCATGTACGAGGTGTTATCCGTTGATCGCTTCCCAACGGTACAAAAGTTTTGTTCCTACTCTCGTCTCGTCAAGTGCGCAAATGAATCTGCGGGGAAAAAATCGGGAACTTCTGGCTCTAAAATAGGAAATGCACATTTGAAATGGGCCTTCTCTGAAGCGGGAATACTCTTTTTACGCGGAAACGATCAAGCACAAAAATATGTAGCAAAATTGACGAAGAAGTTTGGCAAGGGAAAAGCGTTATCCATCTTGGCTCATAAATTGGGTCGAGCAGTCTATTTTATGATGAAGAGAGACGATGTATTCGATATGAAATATTTCTTCCGAACAAATTAACGAGTTTTGGATGGTATGCATAAGCTAGTGTGTATAACTGACGGTGTCACGTAAAAAGATCGTAAGCAATGTTATCTGTTTAGGCTCCGAGCCTGCCCATTGCATGATGAAAAATTACTAACCCCCTGTTTTTGATTAGATAGCGCATACCATCCATCCTATTTTGACGTGTGGCTGCCCCTTGCCTGAGTGAACTATAACTGGACGCTGTATGCGAGCCCGATTTTTTGAAGCGCCAGACCCAAGGGTAACCGATAAATTTCTAGTAGCACCTTGGCGCGGCCAAGGTATCCGCGCTTTTTCAACCAATAAAATCGTTGAGGAAATACGGGGACAGACTCTCAATAGGTGTTTGGTACAGTCATCAAGCCCAAAACATGAAATTATCGCTAGTGGAGATACATCGGAATAGATCTTTATAAGGATTGGGGCTATAAAACCCCGGTTTTGGTGAGCTATTGTTCTTTGACTAACCCGGTCATATAGGGGTTATATGCCTCTATTCGACAATTTTGTACTTAATAATTTTGCTAATGGGTAACAACGATTTATCTTTTTTAGATTCTTCTATGTACTTTTTAGCTAGCTTATTGAGCGCCAGCTCATAGCGATAATTTATTTCTTCGTAGTCATCTTTATCAACTGTTTCCGACTGCGAAAGAAACTCGTTGTACTCAATTGCCCTCTCAAGCGCCTGCAAGCAAATAATAAGATTTCCGTTATCTATGGTTTGCATGACGCTTCCCCTTAACTTTTATTCCAGCATTGAAAGCTAGTGCGTCCAGTGCTTTTAGATATTCTCTCTTTGGCATGTCGTAATTTGGAGAAATAGAATAGTGCCAACACTTCTTCTTTTGCATGTAATGGTCTTTCGTAATGATAATTTCCTTTGGAATTATTGTTCCAGCCGGAATAACCAAATACTCCCATTTTTTATAGCCGAAGATGCCCTCTTTATCGACGATTGACGTTCCCTTTCCTATCTCCGCCTTCACATACCAAACACCATTCCGAAGTTCTTTACCAACACCTGGATCTCGCACATTACCTGAAGGAAGAATTCTTTGTTCTAAATCTGGATGAAGAGGGTTGGGTCTACCATCACCCAGACTCAAACCTCTCCAAAAATGCAAAGTAGACTTTCCTCGATATATTTTCTCTACTTCGCCTATGCTAATTAAAATATCTTCTAACGTAACCATTCGTTTCTCCTTTAGTAGAACTGCATACGCTTGTTAAAAGTGGGGTTCACCCTACATTTTTATATATAGTTGACGTAAATTACTAGGTTAAATCCTCAGTTTATTTTGATGGCGTGCTCTCGAACTTTGTCCATTAATGCGTGAAACTCGCGTTATTTTTGTCGCACTTCAGGCTTGATACTAGAAATTTTTATTAATCAAAGATTCATATTCAGGGTAATTACTACCCTCAGAACGCATAGAAATATAAAGCTCTTTTAGGTTTTCAGCGGCTTGATCAAAAGATAATAATAACTCTTGAATCTCAGCCTTATCCCTGACTGTTTCAGATTCAAGAAGACCTTCAAAGTGTTCAATTTGTTTTTGAATAGATTGTATACTTACCAAAACTGTTGAAAGCTCTAGTTCAACCATTGCTTGACTTCCTTTTCTGTATTTCAGCGTTTCGCGCGAGTGTATTTAACAGTTGGATAAGCCTTTCCTTAGGCATATCATAGTTGGGGCTGATTGAATAATGAGTAGCATTAAACCTTTTATTGTAACTATCCTTGGTAATGATTAAACCTGAAGGTATTTCCGTGCCCTGGGGTATTTCAAAATACATCCAGTTTGCTTCTCCGAATGCACCGGAGCGATCAAATAATGATGTTCCCCGGCCTAAAGCAGATTTAACTATTTCAGTGCCATTTGTTAGCGTAATGACTTCTACATCTGGAGATCGCAATACCCCTGCTCTAATCTCACGCTCTTCAAAATCTGGATAAAGTGGATTCCTACTTTTCGAGTCTTTATGAAGTGACCGCCATAGATATAGTTTTGTGGCCCCCACGTAAATTCGATCTAGTTGACCTTTTGATATTAATAATTTCTCAATAGTCTTCATTTTTACGATATTCCCCTTGGGGCAGTATTTATATTCTATATGGACAAAGTGGTAAAGATAAATATGCAGAAAACTTGGAAAACATAGGTAACTCTATGAAAAATAAGGAAAAATGGAATGTCCCGTTTTGATAAATTTAACGACATAACGGACACCCTTATTATTAATGGACATGTGAAGTGTATTTGGGATAATAAAACAGCAAACTGGACAGCCGAGATAATGGCCAAACCTAGAGGAAAGGAATTTAACTTGTTGAAAAATATACCTTTTTACCTCAATTCCGAGTTGTCTGATAGAGTATGTTATCGGACAAATTGTCGTTTATCCTACTGTTAGATGAGGAAATTATGAAGAATTGGGATGGCGATCAGCGACTGGATATTCTCAAAACTTCTTTCACAGAAGTACATTCTGTTCGCAGAGAGTCTGAACAGTTGGAAAATCGTGTAGGCACTGCCCTTATTACGGGTTTAGTTGTGTTATCCATTCTTCAATTAAAAGGCGATGTAATAATACCTGCTGAAAATCTCAAGATATTTGATTTGGCGATAGTACTATTTTCAGCGTTTGGTTCTTGGGTTCTTCACCGAAATAGAATGCGAATAAAGAGTTGTTGTCGTATTCTAGTAAGAATTGAATTGGGTATGGATTTATATCGGCCAAATGCATATTTTAGCGATAATGAAATAGATGGAATACCTGCTGAGCCTTTGTATGGAAAAGCTGTATACCCAGAGCATGCTAAGAGCTGGGGGATAGGCGAGTTCAGATTGAACAGTCTTTCTTATATTGTTGGTATCTTCATAGCGGCTGTCTTAGTGATTTCTTCTGCCCACTTAATAGCTCCGTCAGAAAACCCATCTAACAAAAAAATGCAGCCGACCGCTGAAAGCGTCGGCTGATTTAGGCGTTAAGTATCAAACAATCAAACTAAGGAGTAACTTTTATGGCGGATTTAAACTTTGATAGAACAAAAAAAGTCCTTTCGTGGCCAGCCAAAAATTTATCATGGAATGCGGTTAGCGGCCCTTTTGGTGCTGGATCACTTCCTGTCGGACTTTATGATATTGCGCGAAGAGAGATTACAGAATATACAAATAAAGTAGATGTTCCGTATCGGGATAAAACGGGCATGGGATTTTTCGTACCTATTTACCCCAAATTTCAAACTAATCGTGGTAAAACTGGTGGTCGGCTTGGTATTCATCCCGATGGCAACAAACCCGGAACTTTAGGGTGCATTGGTATCACAGATGCTAATGCACGAAGCTTTCATAGTGCTGTTAAGCAAACAGCGCCAAGTGCGTTGTTAACCTTACAGGTGAAGTAGGCATTTACTATGTATAAATTAATTGCTTTGTTTGGCTTGCTAATAACGGCATGCACAGATCAAACTACTATAAATGACATCTCATTTCATGACTCTCAAGGAATTGACTATGAATCTTCAAGTGCAGGAGAAATAATAAAGAAGAATTACAACCTAGATTCCTTACCTGCAATAATCGTATTGGCCACAAGTGATGTTAAGTTGCCTTCTTTTGTATCCCAGTTGAATAATATTAATATTTTTAACGCTGAAGAATATGAGTATTTATTAGTAACGGCCAATACAATAAATATTGACAGTTCTGGTTATTACACAAGTTCTGAACAAGCTGAATCAATATTAAAAGGGAGTGCATTTAAAATAATAATTATTAGTAGGCAGGGTAATATAGCTATAGAGTCAACTAAGGTTCTTAGTGCGGTAGAGCTTAAAAAACACTTAACAAGTTTGTGAACGCGGACTTGGGAACGCTGTCACTTTTTTTGCAAAAAAAACGCAAAAAAACCGCCATCATACCCAAGTCGGTTACAAAGGCGTTAGTGCTCAAATGAGTTAGTACCAATGATAATAAATTTCGACGTTGATAAAGTTATTTTAAATAGTGGCTTTCGATACAATTCAAGTGAAGCCAATAACGATATTTCCATTGAAATAAGTGGAAGTATAGAAAAGCACCTGAGTAACCTTGATAAGTCTATTGTCTTAGCCAACGAGGTTTCTGGAGAATTAACAAATCGACCCTATGAAGAAAACCACTTTATGGTTTTTCTTGGCGAGAGTGTTAGTAACTTTGTAGGGTATATATCAATAACTGAGTCATGGGGCAATAACTCGGAATATGGGGTTTCTGTGTACGTAAAACCCAGTAGCACCATACTCAATTTTCTAGTGAATAATCAAGATAAGTCATATTTGCTTAAACTATCGGCAATAAACAAAACGGCTGAAGCTACTGCTTTTAGCGTGCCGAGAAAAACCATGAGTATTCCAGTTCACCCTATAAAAAGGAATAAGATGTGGTGGTGTTGCATTTAGTTTGCGAATTCGGGAGCACTAACAAGCGCATGTTGTCGGACTGGTTTTCCGCTGCGCTCCAAACCAGCCCCAAATGCGGGCGTTAGACCATCAAGAAAGGAGAAAAATATGAGTGAAGAATATCAACAAGAACTAGAATCAGCTATCGCAGTAATGGAGTCACAGGCTTCCATATTTGCATTAAAATTCATCCCAGATTCAAGAAGCAGGGCCGAGTATATGTTAAAAACTCGCCAAGCTTCAAAAGAAATACGTGATTTAGTTCGTTCTGGAAAATTAACACCACAAGAAGGGGCCAAAAGAGCCTCTACGATAAGAAATACCATTATGGATGCAACTCGTGGGAAATTATCTGATATTGGTAGGGCTTGGTCACAAAAGCTAAAAAGAAATGGAAAAACCTTAGCCGAATTGGAGTCACACTATACAAAAAAACTTTTTAGTCTAAATTTTGATTCTCTATCACAATCTAATAAAAATCGTGTATGGAAAGAAATCGTGGCTGCTTCAGGAAGGCCAAGCCCATCGATGAATACAACTGCAAAAATTATGAAGCATGCTGGTCGCGGACTTGTTGTCATTACTGTTTCATTAGCTTTGTACAATATTATATCAGCCGAAGACAAAGTTCGCGCCACAAGTAAAGAGGGTTTTGTTATTGGTGCTGGCTTTGGCGGAATGGCTGCCGGTGGTTATGTGGCTAGTTTAGCCTGTGGCCAGGCGCATTTTTTTGTGCAGCAGCTTGGACATTTGCACTTGGTGCCGCAGCAGCATTCGGAACCGAAATGGCTTTTGATTATGCGTGGTAAATTATGAAAATTTCAATTCAGAATGTCATGCCCTTTATCTTCCTTGCCATTTTTATGCTGATTCTGGCATATTTTGGTTTTACTAGCTTAAAAACAGCAGTATTTGTGGTGGTTTGTGTTTTTGTGGTTACATGTATAGCTACTGTTTTTTATTGTTTTTTATTTGGGTCTCGTAAAAAAGGGCCTAACAAATAAAGCCAAGGGAAAACCTACGCGCTGCTTCGGTTTCCCTTGCTTTAGGCGTTAGCTAAAAATCAATACACCCACCAAAGGAGTTAAAATGATAAGGCCAGAGTTTTTGTATATAGAAGAGGCTGATTTTATTTTGTTAGACCTATATAGGTTCGGCAATGCGTCAAGCCCAAAACTGAATGGTGTTAGAGCTTTCAAAGATATCATGGTAATGAAAAATAATGGCGTCGAAATGGTAGTTGCCAATGGTAACGGAATTTCTCTTTCGTCAACTTTTGACCCGAAGAAACGTAATACTTGGAAGCTTCTTAAGAATACGTTAATTCCTGCCGGTTTAAGGTTGGTTAAGGACTTGCGGCCTGGCAGAAGTGATCATTTTATGATTGCGCCAACATCCAATATGCCGTTCACAAAATATATCGGTCTATTACAAGAGCTGGCTGTTTCCTGCAAAAAAGTTAGTTAGGAGAAAATTATGAACAATTTAGATGGTTTTGCTATATCAATGACAATGGGTGACTGGGTTCTTATCATGGAGTCAGTTGTTACCAAACTTCGAGAAATGAAATCCGTAGATCCTGATTCAATCGACGAAGATGATCTTGCAGATTTATATACCGATCAGCAAAATCTCGAAGGTCTGTTTAATTATATAAAAATTGAATTTGAAAAAAAGTATGGTTCACTTCCCCCAAATATTAGCTAACAAGCGCTTCCAGCCTGACGCGAGATCTGACCCGATAATGCACACACCTCCATATAACTAAACTGGAGGTGTCAAATGGCACGAAGAAAACACTATAATTTTTATGACGATCAATTTAAAGCAACGGCTGTAGCTCTCACAAAGATAAAGGGAGTGAAGGCCGCCGATGTAGCGGAAGAGCTTTGTATTCATCCAGTAATGCTTTACCGTTGGTGTATGGAGACTAGAAACGGTGATCTCATGACAAGCAAGAAAGACATTAATATTGACCCTAAGATGGGCACAGAACTTAAGCGATTAAAAAAAATCGAGCGCGAACATAACCTGCTAAAGCAGGAGCATGACCTTTTAAAAAAAGCCATCCAATTCTCTTTAGAACAAAAAAAGAAATCTACGCATTCATAGATGATCATAGGGAACACTACGATCTAAAGATTATGTGCTCAGTGTATGACATTAAAAGGGAGAGCTACTATTCATGGAAGCGCCGGGGTAAGAGTCAACGCAGTTACGATGACGAATCTCTATATGAAGAGATATTGGCAGTTTATAAAAGTAGTGGACAAGCATACGGGAGCCCTAAGATAACGATGGCGTTACGGAAAAAAGGATTTCGTATCGCAAAGAAAAGGGTAGCCCGAATAATGCGCGAAAATGGGCTTAAATCGAGGCGGTCGAGCATTTACAGGGCAAGACCAGGGCTAATGAATTTTATCGCATCGGTCCCAAACCGAGAACTCAATGTATTGGCGGGCGAAGTAAATAAAGTTTGGGTGGGTGATGTTACGTATTTAAAGGTTAACGATGAATGGCGTTATCTAGCAGTAGTCATGGATAAATGTAGTCGACGAATTGTCGGTTGGTCTTTGAGTGACAAACGAAATGCGAAATTGACTTGGAGCGCATTTAAGCAAGCACTACGAAATAGAACGCCACCCAAGGGGCTACTATTTCATACAGATCGTGGAATCGAATACCGAGCGTTTGATTTTTCTGATAGGTTGGCGAAACGAGGGTTTGTCCAAAGCATGAATCGCCCGAGGAGAATGAACGATAATGCCCATATGGAATCATTCTTTGCAAACTTTAAGGCAGAGCGAATACATCGTAAGCCTGAATTCATATGTGAAAAGACGCTTCGCGGCGTAATTACTGAATATATTGGGTTTTACAATAATAGGCGTTTACATTCATCGATAGGCTATTTACCGCCTGAAGAATATGAGCGTAAAATGAGTTAACAAAAGGGTGTGTGCAAAAGCGGGGCAAATCTCAAATCGGTACTTCTCGATTTTTGTGTTACTCGCTATCGCTCAAACATTAACACAAAAACCGCTACGCACCGTTTTCAGTTGTGCCAGGCGTTAAAACTCTATGAGAGAGTGTCCATGAAAACAATTTTAGTTGGCGTTACTTTATTCTTGTCTTTAGTAGCGAATTATACTTTGGGGAAAGAGGTTGATTGTAACTCAAAAAAGGAGATGTTTGATTTTAGTTTTCAGGCTGAAGGAGTCAAATTTGACTATACGGTGTTCTTTTCTGGGTGTAATAATAAAAGTCAAATATATACGTTTGTTCCAAATCATAAGAATAAAAGTGGCTCCTCAGAGTTCGAGGTGTCAATACCTAAGCGTGTGAGCAAGGGAGAAAGAGTCTGGGAAATTGGTGAGGCAGTATCAATTAATTTTAGTAATAACACATTGGAGTTTTATGTCCATAGTTACGCTCAGTCTAGTGAGAGATTTGTTCCTAGGCTGCACAATCCAGATTCTATGATCATAGTAAATCTAGAATTAGGCAATTCTACACCACGAGTGGTCTCAATTATTTCTAGAATCTAACTATCATGAAAAAGATTTTAACAAGTTTAGGCACGGCGACCCAATACACTCCGCTTGAATTTTGTGCGGGAAAATACTCGCACAAAATCCAAGCTCCGGCATTGGGCGTGTGCTAAAGGCGTTATTTGCGACGTGATGTTGCATAAATATATGTTGTAAGCTGGTTCTGTTTCGTAGTTATTTAGTTAAGAGTATTTATCTATATTCGGTATTAAATAGAAGTAAATCCAGCAGTGCAACCTGAAGTTCTACCTTCAGTATCCTACCCACCATGCGAAAAGGAAATGGTGTGAAGCGCTGGGAACAATGTACCCTGTTAAGAGGAACCGCGAGGGGAATCGGAACTGCGAGTGTTACGCGGTCGGGGGCTAGGATGGAGAAATAAGATGAACGTAAGTAAAGAATCGTTGACGTTCCGTGAGATGTAGAACTGCCAAAGACACTGATAGGCAGCCACCAAAAAGGTAAGCAATCTCGGTGCAATCTTGATAACGTGGATTGTACGTAGACATCGTATTGCCGGAATACAGATTCCATCTAAATTTCTCGTTAAGGTATTTATGCAGAACATGGCAATGTCGTAGAGCCTTCAAGGAAGAAGACGGTAACCAGTGATGGAGCCTGAGACTCTGCGTCAATGAGATGGAGGAAAAAGCGAATGAAATTCTGTAATGGCAATTATACGGGTTCAAACTTTGCCCGACACAAAAGTGTGCTGACGTCCTCTCGGTGCTTTATTGCAAGAAGATTTGTGGAATTGATTTTATGAGGGGGAGCAAATGACGGCGCAGTTAGCTGATGCACCTTCAAGCGATGCTGAGAAGTGGAACAATGTAAATTGGAAAGCAGTAGAAGCGCACGTTTATCGACTGCAAACACGTATTGCAAAATCCATCCGCGACAAGAAATGGCGAAAGGCGCGAGCCCTTCAACATATACTTTCGCGGTCGTTTTCAGCAAAATTACTTGCTGTCAAAGCGGTTGTTTCAAATAAAGGGAGTCGAACGGCCGGAATCGACAGGGTGGTGTGGACATCGCCAGGTCAGTATTGGCGGGCGGCTCATGATTTAAAACCGCAATTTTATCGCGCACAGCCTTTGCGTCGAATATACATCCCCAAGAAAAACGGTGATCGTCGCCCCTTGGGCATTCCCACACTTCACGATCGAGCTATGCAGGCACTCTTTGCACTGGGCCTCAAACCCATTGCAGAAACCACAGGAGATAAACATTCCTTCGGGTTCAGGGAGAAGCGTAGTCTGCATGACGCGTGTCAGCAGGGTTTTATTACACTGGCCCAAAAGTCATCCGCACAATGGATACTCGAAGCCGATATAAAAGCCTGTTTTGACCGAATCAGTCACGAGTGGTTGCTGGAGCATATCCCTTTGCCGAGAAAGATTCTGCGGCAATGGCTTAAGTCGGGTTACATAGAAAGGAGTACAAGATACGAGACGGAAGACGGCACCCCGCAGGGCGGAATAATCTCTCCAATATTGTGTAATATGGCCTTGGATGGCTTAGAAGAACTTATTGTGCCTCGTTACAGTGGTAAAGTTCGTAGTAAGTTGCATATTATCCGATATGCGGACGACTTTATTATAACGGGGAAAACACCAGAAGTTCTTGAGCAAGAAATTCGACCTAAGGTTGAGCGTTTTCTTGCAGAAAGGGGATTGCAGTTATCGGAAGAGAAAACCCGTGTAAGTCATATTGATGAGGGGTTCAATTTTCTAGGTTTTAACTTTAGGAAATATAAGCAGAAGCTCCTCATACAGCCGCGAGATGGAAAAACTAAAGAGCTTGTTGATAAGGTACGTAACTTGCTGAATACCTTCCGAGGAATTCCATTTTATGCGCTGCTATCAAAGCTGAATGCGGTGATACGGGGTTGGGCCTATGCACACAGACACGTTGTAGCAAAAGACCGATTGTCCTATGTTGATGATAAGATATATCCTTTAGTCAAAAGTTGGCTGCAGCGAGAGCATCGTTCAAAAACATGGGCATGGATCAGAAAGCGATATCGTGGTCGTTTCAAAGGGCGTATTGAGTTTGGATGTTATTACGTCAAGGCATCGGGTGAGCAAAAGCTCATACGACTTTTTAAAGCTAGGGATCTTCCGATCCGTTATCATATAAAAGTTCGCAACAGCGCGAACCCGTATGATCTAGCCTTTAAAGCCTACTTTGAGGCGAGGGAAGAAAATCAAAAACGTTTGGCTAAACGAGATAGAGCCTTTCTAAACAAATCATCATTAGAGAGGGTAGCGGCTTAAAAAAAAAAATATAAAAAAAAAAATGAAATCATTATTGAAAACAGATGGATGGGTCGAGAATGATCGGTCTTCAAAGGGCTTGAGCTGTATGATGGGAAACTATCACGTACAGTTCTTAGGGGGCGAAGGGCTGTAAGGCCCTTAGCTACCCGGTTTCTCATCATGAACTCAACCAAAGGAGTAAGTTGAAATGCTTTCAGATCAGGAAAAGAAAGAGCTAAAGCAAAAAATAAAATCAACATAACAGCAAAGTGGACAGCCGAGATAATGGTTGAATCTAAATAAAAGGAGTTTAACTTATTGAAAAATATAGCTTTTTATCTCAATCCTGAGTTGTCTGATAGAGTATGTTATTGGACAAACTGTCGTTTATACTACTGTTAACTGTCAGGAGAATTATGCCAAGCACTAAGAGGTTGAGAAGTGTTACCCATAGCACAGCACATCATAGTGTTAGTGGATTGTGCTACGTGCATCCGCATCTTGGTTCAATCTGCAAAGAGCTTGGCTATAGAGAAATATCGGTTAATCTTATCGGGCTAGGATTAAATCCACAGTTAAAAGAGACAACTAAAGAACTTACATTATCAACTAATTCTCTGAGAGAATTCTTTAATGGTGTATTGGAGTCAGAAAATATGAATGTATCCGAACTGACTTCAGCGGAAGCTATATTCTTCTTTCACAAAGGTCGTTGGCCTACTGCAAGTGTTGTGAGGGTCGCTACAAATGAGAAAAAAACAATTGAATGTTGTGCGGATTCATCAGGTAGACGCGGTGAAATTCTGCAAGCAAGCAGTTAACAAACGGCTGCACCGGACAAATTTCCGCTGCCACCCTTTGTGCAAAAGCACGCACAAAAGCCGCCATCAAAAATTTGCTCGGTGAGCCGGGCGTTATTTCATCACAAAATTTAACTAAGGAGTAAGCTGAAATGCTTTCAGATCAGGAAAAGAAAGAGCTAAAGCAAAAAATAAAGTCAAATCAGCATGAAGTTTTTGTTGTATCGATTGATGAAATGGAGGCCATAGTACAGTCCTCACCAAAAGGGAAGTTGCCGCATATTAAGAATACATGGCAAAAGCTAAAAGGGAAAGCTGAATCCGGAGCTAGCTATTACGCCTCGGCAGATGATTTGAGAACGTTAAGCAAGCTTGCTGGTGATCTTGGCGGATTTGCTACCAAAGCCTATGTCAAAACATATGGAGGGAAACCACATATCATTTTGAAGGGGCATCCTGGGTTGCGACGTGTTCTGACCGGCACAAAGTACGGTATAAAAAATCCCAAAGTCATAACTATGGGGCTGGGGAAAGCTGGCGCAATACACGCAGCAAAATCGGGAGGTATTCTTTCTGTTGTTCTGCTCTCCGCTTATAGAGTAGCGGACTATTTTTTAACGGATCAGGCTACCTTGAGCCAGCTTATTGGTTCTTTGGCTACCGATGTAGTGAAAATCGGAATTGCTACGGGTGCATCGATAGCGGCGGCCTCAGCATTTGTTGCAATAGGTTTTACTGCAGCAATTGGACCAATCGCGGTGGTTGTTTTGGTTGGAGTTGGAACATCCATGGTATTGAGCATTTTAGACGAACACTATGGCATCACAGATCGAGTTATAGTGGGGCTAGATGATATTAGCGCAGATATAGGAGATAGAATGGAAGGTGTAAAGCAAGACTTGTATCGGAACGGAGGTGAATTAGCCGATTCAGTTTTCGACTATGCAGTTAACTCTGCTAGAGCAATCTTAATTAATACTGCAAGGCATACCATAGATAAACTTATTTCCGGAAGGCCGAGGCTTCGATAATGAATGATGTGCAGCGTTCTCCACTCTTAACCCGAATTTTAAGCGTTGCTTTATTTTTAGCACTGGCTCTTGGGGCATTGGCTTGGTTTTTTATTAGTGTCACTGAACTTATATCAAAATTTCGTTTGGGGGCGGAAGTTGTTGGTTTTGATAAAGGATCTATGTATATGCTGGGTTGTGGGCTTGGCCTTCTCTTATTAAGCATTGGCGGAGTGATGGAAGGGATTTTAGGACTAAAGTTGACAAAGAAAATGGATGTATTATTCACGCGCGGTATAGTGATTAGCCTCATGCTAATGTTCGCTTTTCCGCAACTGACTCATTACCTAGTAGACAAGTATGCTCATCAACAACATTACAGTATTTGCAGCGATGCCACTTACCGCTGGATCCTATACGGTAAATTCTATTACACGGAAAGTAAAATAGCTTGTGATAAGTTAGTCAGCGAAAAAGAAATAACAAAAAGCTCAAGCGGACGCTGAAAAGCGCGCCGCTTAGCTTGACGTTATCTTTTTCAATAAACCAACATAGGAAGTTTTAAGTGATAAGTCCGGAGTTATTATTTATTGAGGATTTTGAGGAACTATAAAGACCATTATTTCGTAGTGGAAATGCAAGCAGCCCAAATTTTAGCCAAAACCGGGCGCTAAAAGATATTGCTACTTATGAGAAAGCTGGGGTTACTTATGTAAGAGCAAATGGCAATGGCTTTTCAACGTTTGACCACATTACAACTGGAATGAAGCGTCAAGGTAAGAATGTTTGGAAAATCAAAAAGGGAATACCAATCCCTGTTGGCTTAAAAATAGTCCATGATAGAACACCAAAAAAAAAGGCCATTTTATGATAGCGCCCGATAAGGATATGCCTTTAATGAAATATCTTGGCTTATTGCAAGAGCTGGGAACAGGTATGACAAAGTATGTAAAACTAACATCTCAGGAGGTTCAAAATGGATAAATTAGACGGTTTGGCAATCTCAATGATTATGGGAGATTGGCGGTTAACTATTTTGGCATTAGAAGAAAAGCTTGCATCAAATATGGCAATAGATTTGGATGCGGTCGAAGAAGATAGTGCGGCAGAAATATCTGAAGACATTGATCGCCTTGAAGGAATTATTAGCTATTTGAAAATGGAGTTTGAAAAGGAATACGGAAATACAGTTTAAGCACAAGATAACAATTTGCTCACCGGACAAACCTACGCTTCGCTTCGGTTTTCCGGTGAGCAAGGTGCTAAATCTTATACACAAATAAAAATTATATTTATTTAAAAATCAATTACTTATAATCCCCCGCGCTAACAACAGTAAAAAGGTGGGGATTATATGCAGGATTGGATTAATACTGAGATAGAAAACCAAGCTATGGGCGATGTTCGGCTTAATAAACGACTTGCTTCACGATTAAATACGCTCAGTATTGAACCCTCAAAAAGCATTCCTTGTGCGAATGATACATGGGCTGAAACATTCGCAGCTTACCGTTTTTTCGATAACGATAAGATCAGTTTTGATTCAATTATGACGGGGAATACAGCGGCTACGTTAGATAGAATTAAAAAGGAATCGGTTGTATTGATACCACAAGATACGACATTTTTAAACTTTGCCACAGATTCAAAGAGCAAAGAAATGGGCACCTTGCGTACAAAGGATTCGAATCAGCAACTGCTTCACACATCGATCGCTATTACACCCTCTCGTATCAATCTTGGGATTGTTGAAGGTAGCATGTGGCAGCGACCTGAGAAGAAGACGGGGAATTCTCGGCATATCACCCTGATCGAAAAAAAAGAAAGTACACGTTGGTTAGATCATTATCGTAGCGCCTGCGATGTTCAGTCAAAAGTCCCAGACACAACCATCGTGAGCATTGCTGATCGAGAGGGTGACATCCATAAATGGTTCCAGTACGCAGAAAGCGTACCGGAAAATAGTCGTGCAAGTTATATTATTCGGGCAAAATCAAACCGTACGATTGAACTAGATAATGATGACACAATGCCCTTGTGGGATTACATGGCTTCGTTAAAAAAGCTCGGTAAATATAGTGTTAATGTGCCTAAGCGGAATGGGGAGCCAGGAAGAGATGCCACTGTAACCGTCAACGCATCTGAAGTGCGTCTTGTTGGAAAAGGAAAAGCACGGAAGCGGTTATCACTTTATGTTGTTTATGCAAAAGAGCGGAATCCATCAAAAGGACAAAAAGGCAGTGAAATTGAAAATAGCCGTTTATATGATTATTAATTGGCGATTGCACTCAATCACGATGCTGGCGCGGCGTGAACCAGAGTGCCCGTACACCGATGCATTTTCGGAAAAAGAGTGGACAATTTTTTGGCGTATGAGAAAGAAAACTGCGCCACCAAAAAAGATACCTTGTTTGCGTGATATGACTCGAATGCTTGCTGGGATGGGTGGTTTTTTGGAGCGAAAAGGTGATGGTGAGCCTAGTGTAAAAACGATATGGGAAGGCTATGATAAATTGTTGCATTATATTGACGCTGCGGATACGCTTGGACTATAAAAATGTGTATAAAACTAAAGCGCGTTAGGTGAATAATGTTCTGGTCAGTAGTTCTGCCATTCAAAATAACATTTCTTACTATTTTTTCAGTAGTCATTTTACTGGTAGTGTTCCGTATCAGAGCCAAAAAGCCTCTTGGGAAATTCATCGCGCTTAGCTTTGTGTTATCTATTGTTGCATTCATTCCATCATGTATTGGTATTCAGATGCTTGTAGATCCCTTCAGGTTTGGGAACTTCGAATATAAGTCATATGCAGATATAGGTGATAGTCACGTAAAGAGGTATATGCCCTCTGCCGCAAAAGACATAGATGTCATTCAGAAAAAGCAAAGCAATGTAGCGGTATACACAATATCACGTGCAGAGCTTCAGCAGTGGATATTGGAATATAGTAAGGGTAAAGACAGTTCAAGCTATCATATCCCTAAGCAGGAAACTGAAATTACATTAGAGCATGATCACAAATATAATATGGAGCTGTTTGGTTGGGATATGCCACGAGATAGCATTAAGTATAATGCACCAACATATTTGAATGGCGCAGGATTTCAAGTGTGGCATAGCGAAAGTAAAAATAGAGCATATCAAGTTAGTCGTTACTGGTAAAATCACCTAACAAAAGCAAGCGCCCGGTGTTGCTGGCGTTAAGTTTTTAGAGAAGTCATGGTTAAGATTCGAACTCCAATACCAAATGATGTAGCGGCTGATGTCATGTTTGCTTCTGATCGAACTTGCTGTGTTTGCAGGGAAAGAGGTAAGGCTATGCAAATACATCATATAGACGAGAACCCGAGCAATAATGAATTTGACAATCTGTCGGCACTTTGTCTGGAATGCCATAACGATACTCAACTTAAGGGTGGTTTTGGGCGGAAGTTAAATTCTGATTTAGTGATAAAGTATCGAGATGAATGGCTACAGAGAGTCGTATCTCGAAGAAACCTATCTGATGAAATGGCAGTTAATAGGCAAGTCGGTGAGGTGAGTTTAAGTCAACAAATTGAAAATACGCCCTTGCAAGAAATTCACCATATGGTGCTTAAAGAACCTCCGATGGATTACATCAATTCTCTTCCTGAGTTTAAAGCAGGTTTGCTTAGCCAAGCGCAACCAAAATGGGATACTGGTATTACTGCGACGATGGTACAAGCGAGTTACGATTATATTGATTCATTAAACGGTATTCTTGTTACATTAGCGGGTTATTATTCGGCGGAGCAATTCGGCGAACAGTCAGCGCAGGAGTATTTTTCGGAAATAATATCTTCTCGTTTTAAATGGCACAGAACTATAGCTGAGCCAGAAGGGCCGGGCACGGGTGGTATCATTGTTAATGTTACTTGCGGTGGTAGTGTTATGGCCGATGTTGAAAGAATGGTTGAAGACATGGTTATGGGGTTGGCTGGCTATGATGATTCATTTGACTGGAAAGGATGGCCAAAACGATGGAGTGGAAAAACTTAACAAGTTTGTCAAATCTCCGCTCCTGGTGTCGCGCCTTTTACAAAGGCGTTCAGGCTGTAGAAAAATTAACAAGGCAAAAATTTATTATGCGGAGAGCGGCTTCAAATGAATTTTGAAGTAATTAGAAGGCTCAGATTTAAAAAATGGACCTATTTAGAGTCCGAAAATTAATCAATTTTAGGCGTGTAAAAATAAATTTAATTTTTCTACAGCCTTGTATGGATAATTTACCTTGTTTGAGGGTAATGTGAGGCCCAAGCTTTAGCCGCAACTAAAGCTCTCGTTAAGCCTCAAAAGCCTTTTTACTCAGAGAGCGATTTGCATATGTGTTATTGTGGCGGTTCTTGAGCTTATGCTCGTCAGACCAGGACCAGGAACACCAAATGAACAATGGATACGAATTGTTAGATTCCCCTGAAAAAGGTGAAGGTATATTCGCTACCAAGCAGTTTCATACAGGCGATATAGTCATGATCGGCATAATCGAAGAAGATAATATTGAGAAAAATCACTCGCACGCTTCTCAGATGGGGGAGTTTCGATATGCCTTGCATGGTGGAAAAATCACTAAAGTTAATCATTCCTGTAACCCAAATTGCGGGATAAATCTTAATATAACAGGAGCCCATGATTTCGTTGCAATGCAAGATATCGAGATTGGAGATGAAGTAACATTTGATTATGCAATGAGGAATTACGGTATCGAATACTTTCCATATAAATGTCGCTGTGGTGCAGAAAACTGTCGAGGAGGCATTACAGGCTGGAAGAATCTCCCCGATAGTTTCAAATCGAAGTATATAGGATTTGTGGCGCCATATCTCATTGAAATGGATCTTAGATTAAAAGAGCAGACCAATAACTGACTTAACAAGTTTGTTAACAAAGACCCGCAGGACAACGCTTGAATCTCATCAAGGTTCTGTGGTTTCAGTTTCCGTATCAAGCTTGTCCTTTGCGGGCTTGTTACAAAAGCGTTACGCTTATCTTCATTTATTTCATCAAATCTTTTTTTACTGCTTTTGGGTTTTTCCGCACTGTATTTATAATAGGTGCGAGTAGTACAATAGGCATAGTATATTTTAGGGGTTTTTTTCTAGCAGATTTGCTCACACTTACGCCTATTTGAATAGAAGACCGATGCTAAGAAGAAATGCCTATTCTATAGCTTGGATGATTCAGATTGCTATGGCTGTGCATGTGTCTATAGAGGTGATTGGGGGGTATTTTAATGGTTTATGATGAAGGCTTGGCACAAAGAATCCAAGAGTATTTTGATGGGCGCTCAGATGTGAAAACAAAGAAAATGTTTGGTGGTCTCTGCTTTATGGTTACACATTATATGTGTTGCGGTATTATCGTTGGCTTGCCGGACGTTGTACCTAAAGGATACCGAATATGGTTGAAGGAAGTTGTCTCTGTGGAAAAGTAGAGTATGAAGTAGAGTTATATCCTGAGAAAACATTTAATTGTCATTGTTCTTTTTGCCGGAAGGCACACGGAGCTGCATTTGTAACACTTACCTTAGCAAAGGGAGAAAGCCTCAATATTAAGAAAGGTTTGGATTGCCTAAAAGAGCATAAAAATGATTTAGGTGGTTATAGGACTTTTTGTTCAAATTGTGGAACAAGGCTTATGAATTATGCTCCTGACAAAAAGATGTATTTGAGTATTGCGTTATCAACTGTAGACACGCCGGTAGAATTTAAACCAATTGCTCATGCTAATACTGAGTCAAAAGCTTCGTGGCATGAGCCGTATAGTGGTATTTATTGTTTTAGCGGTATTCCAGAAGAGGTTCTTTAGAAAAACATGGCATATGTTGAACCTAGGGCCGGCTTACCGTATATGTTTTTTGTCTCAATATCCACACCCGTGGTCAGCAAAATCTCTGCGGCTTGTGATTTCCAATCATGTGGCATATAGGAAATAATTACCGCCATCAATAGAGTGGTTCCAGTCTCATCTTTGAAGTTTACATCTAAATTTTGCGCTATTAATAAATCTGATATTTTCAGCTTTTTTTCAATTCGATCCTGAATCGAAACTTTACTTTCATCAGGTAGCGGAACAATGATTGCTATAGCACAATTAAGTAAGTATGAATTGAACTCATAATCATCCAATTTATGTGTATTTATATCCAATTCGCCTCGCATAGCATAATCGCACTGGTTTTCTTGATGGCTAGTCGGAGATTTTTCTTCGTCAGAGCAATAAGAACACCTTGGCAATATACATAATGCCAAAGCAATAAGTAAAATATTATGGTAAATATTCATTGTAAGCTCCTTTGTCTGGCACCAATCTATGAGGAAGAGTACCAGAGGGCCAATGACCAACACTGTCCTTAAATTGTTGCGAACTAATCCAGGATTTCTTATGTTTAACCTCTATGCTGGCGCCACTAGTCGCACCGTAGACTTTTCGATCGAAGTATTTTGCCATTGCTTGAGCAATACTTGGTTTAGGGGTGTTAGCTTCATTAATAGTAAAGTTTTTAACCAACAGTGGAGCGCAGAATGATTAGATTCAAAAAGCTATAGGAAAGTCATCTATCTATCAATGGCGAAAAAAATCCCTGTACTACAAACGGGGAAAAAACTTCGATGACTAATGTGCTATACGAGTGGGCGTTGCATTATCGAAGTGTGGAATAGATACACCAACCCTGCCAGGGGCAATTCACTGTTGGCATACCACCCCAAGTTGTTTGGCCATGTAATTAGTGCTGAGGAGTTAGCTAATGGTCTATTCAAACGCCCGATTGCAGGAGTATAAAAATCAATCAAAGTGAAGCCTGGTGAGTTTTCAGATGAGTTAAAAGGAAAAACCGGAATTATTTTCTTCAAAGACTATTCGTAGCGAAAAAATAATGGTGTTAAAGTCATAATAATACGTGCCATTTGACAGGCAAAAGCTATGGTCAAAAAACGGCCTCCACTTTTACTTGCAAATGCGCTTGGCGTTAGCGTTTAAATGGAGAAAAAACATGACAAATTGTATGCAGATCGCAGAGTAAAAAACACATACCAGAAGAAATCTATTAAAGTCGTTTGCAGTACAGGAATTCAAAAAATCTAATAGATGCCAGACACTTGTATCTATTGCCGCGCGTGCAGTACATCTCGTGAATGGTATTTCAGATCCAACAGACATTTTAATTGGATATCTTGGAGCCTCTGGCTTCAAAAAAGATTTACGTGATTCATGGAATCAGGTACAACATGCTACGGCTGGTATCGTTATAGGTTATCGCCATGGGTGGATCGGGCAACAATTTGCTAAATGGTTAGAGGAAGAGCCCCAAGATGATCGGTTATATGATGCAACTTGCCCCATAGGTCGCACCCTTAACGACCAGAACTTATTTGCCCTACCACAAAGAATTAAATCTGCTCTTGGTGACAAGTCATGCTAATTCGTAAAAAGCATATATTATTCATTTTGGGAAGTGTGTTGTTGCTGTTTGTTTTTACATTGCTCGATATAGATAGACAGCAAAAATTGGCAGAAAATTATGCTGATGGTAACTTAAAAAAAATAATTTCAACGAGTACTGATTTACGAAAATGGGGATTGCCAGATACCTTATTAAATATTGATATAAAACGAGTTGATACTAACTATACTTTCAGCCAGTGGGAAGTGATTTTTGCCACCGGGAATAATGGTTTCGTTCAAGTATTTGTAAAACCTTCTAACACCTTTGGTATCCCAGTTTTGAACTTTGAAAATGATTTTTTAATTGATTATGTTAAATATGTTAAATATGTTAAATAGACGTTGGCACTCAGACAGAAAAAAACAGAGGAACGAGAAGCGGCGCTTTTTGCTGTCGGACGTTATGGCTACAAGGGGAAATGGTGCAACTAACTATTAATGTTCCAATTAAAGCGGATATGGTTAATGTGTTTAAGGAAAATCTTACCGTTGGTGAACATGTTCTTATAAATCAATATGTTAGCATAGGAATCAAGAATGCAGGCATACGTCATTTTGGTATGCAAATCGATTTCACAATAATATTTGTGTGATTTGGTATAAAATCTCATGTGATGGTCTCCTTCAAGGGCTTCTTTTTTGCGATTTAAGTTTAGAAGGATTCCACAGGGTTACCTGAGCAGAAGGTCATCATAAGTTTCAATCAAAGGCCGCAGACGTAATAAAGTTGCTTTGGGCAAATAATATGAAAATTTAAGGAGCGTATTCTTATGGAAATCTTGGTATACATCGGATTGGTTATCGTTATTATTGGCGGAATAGGGTTTTTAATTGCCGCTTTTAAGGAGAGCGTATTGTGGGGTATTGGTTGCCTGCTGATATCTCCCATTTCATTGATATTTTTGTTCGTGCATTGGGAGGAAGCTAAAAATCCATTTTTAATGCAGTTGGCTGGTATAGGGGTGATATTTTTTGCACTGTTTATGGGTGCTGAAGTAGATATATAGTAAATGCAAAGAAGCGTTAGAAGCCTTTGCTCGAAAAGCAGCGAAACAAATAAAACCCGAGAAAGACCTAAACGACTTTCGTTAGGTGTTGAGCAAGGCAGTGGTTGAAACCGCCCTTAATCAAGCTTCTTGATTGATAGAGGTGCTGCTTTTATAAAACGATTAACGATTAATGGTAATGGTTCTAGTTCTAATTTGAATGGCGCGAATAAAGCCACTGCCAAAGCTATTGTCTAAGTCACCTTCTTCCATTCGGGTAAGACGAAAGGTGATATGGCAGTCCACTCCGTCGGCTACATTGGTTAATGCATTTCCCAAAAGTTCTGTAATGGTGGAATCGTAAAGCCCTGTATCGGTAATAAATGCGGTGACTTCTTCCAGGGGTATTGCATTGAGGTTGGTATCGCATACGACCTGGTGGTGGAATTCAATTAGCTCGCTAAAGCCACTGGGTTGCCATGAGATGGAGATGGCGTCATCAACATCAAACATTTCTCCCTCGCTAGGCGTGACAAAATTAGCGGGTTCGGGTAGGTCTACGTCTGAGTGGCGAGCGTCGTCTTCAAAGGCTCGGCTGAGGGTTACGCCGAAATATGTGCCGCCTTCGTCAAAATTAAAGCGGTTGCGGTAAACGTAATTGTTGTTGCTATCCCGGTCTTCTTCTAAGTCGAGGCTTTGATCATTGGCTATGGCGTAGAAGTCATCGAGGTCTATAAGCTCTAGGTAGGTGGAGCCTTCACGTAAGTAGGCTTCCACATCGGTGGAGCCGTTGCCGGTTGCGGTGAAGGTTATTTCTGCTCGAATGCTGGAGGTGCCTATGTCAACGGAGTTGGTGGAGACATCATCACAACTGGTTAATCCTATGGGCAGCAACGTCGTTCCCAAGGTGCAGAGTATTTTCGTAAGTGCGGAGGCCATATAGCTACCTAAATTGAGTTTAAGCATGGGTACAGGGTTATTATCTTATTTATGGGAGAGAACCTAGACTGTTATTTTTTGTGGTTGAATTGTAACTGTTGAATTGTAACTAAGTTGAATTGTAACTAATGCGGTAAAGATCGGGAAGAGGTTGTCCTTGCCGGTTTATTTTGGCAAGGACGTATTCGCTCTCACATTTAGTTAGAAATTAGAAATAGGTTAAGGCTTTGAGTGGTGGATGTTGGCGCTTGGGCAACGCAGATAAGAAATTTTCCATTGCTATCTTTAACGTCTGAGTGTGCGTTACATGCAATATTGCTGGTATTTGGGGTTTCATCAGTATGGTCTTCGATTGTGCCTTCAATAAAGCCGTTAGCGAAATCCGCATTGGGCATTTCCAGTGTTACGGTATAGGTTGTTGGGGCGCTATTGTTGATATTATTAATATCGGTTTGCTTGCGGATTGCGCATACGCCTTCGCTACAGGTGGTGGCAACAGTCACAAAGTTTTGGCTGCTGGTGGTGGCGGTTGGGTCGTACATAAAACCGACGTAGCTTTCGTTGAGTTGCGAGGCAGAAGCGAGGTCGTCACTGCTTAGTGCGATTAAGATTCGGTCGTTAGCGGTATCTTCTCTGTCCTGGTGAATAATGGCGGTATTGTTTGCGCCAAATACATGGGCATTAGTTGAGTTAAAGGCGATGCCTTCCGCGCACTCTGCGCCGGTGAAGGTTTCGTTTCCGTCTACAGGAACTTGTGTCAGTGAGCGCCTTTTATCGAGTATGGCATTTTTCTCAGTTGATTGATGTGTCAATTCGCCATAGTAGGGTTGGCTGGCGTTTGTTGCGTCGTAACCGCTGGGTGTTCTGATGGTTATCGCCCCTTTGGTAAAGTTGGCGCTGGGGCATTCCGCTTCAGGTAGTAGTGCAATCACTTGGGTTTGGGCTACTTGAAGTGCATCTGTTTCAAATGGTTCAATGAAAACGGCGTAGTTTTCAGCGGCCACTAGGGCGGTGAGTCGGTCATTTTCATCTAGGTCGTCGGTGCCTGTGGCGGTATCAATATTGAGTTGAGTAAAGCCTGTATTGAGTTTGTCGTAGGTGCCGGTGAGTGTGATTTCAAGCTCGCCATCTATATTGTTGTATTTACGAAGACGGAAGTCATTGTCTGTTTCTGTTTCTGTTTCTTCATCTTGCATTGTGAGTACCCACTTACTGCTCGATGTTATACCAATATAGGTGGGGGCATCTGAGTTTAGGTTGCTATCAGCGCTTTCATAGCCCGCCTTACATGCGCTTAAGAGTAGTAGTGCTGATGCAGTAGCTAGGGCTTTTACAAAGAGTCTGGTGTTGATCATAACGCTTCCGTTAATTGGGCTAGAGTAATGAAAGTGATTACTCTAGCGCTGAAAAAAGATACAAATATGGAAATTAGTATAATACTGAGAAAAAGAGACGAATAACATTGGCTTGGAATTGGTAAAGCGGTTCTTCGCCTGCGGCGTGGGTTATTTCAATGCCTCCTGGGCCAATGCTATGCCGAGCATCACGGAAATTATCGTATTCGAAGTTCATATTGTCCCAGAATAGGTTGATGGTCATTTTGTCGATAACCTTTTCCCAGATAGGGTCAATGTCGTAGCTTATTCCTAAGCCAATATTGGTATTTGAGTAGGTGGCGAGTTCTTTGTCACGCCCCATAAATTCAAATTCATCTTCTCGGGTGAAGAGGTCCGAATAAAACTCGGCTTGGGTTTGGGAGTAGACGCGATATTTGGCTTCGATTACCCAGCGGTTGCGAATGGGGTGAGTATAGCGGAGTTCGTAGTTGCTGGCGGCAATTCCCCAGCTATCTGAATAGGTTCGGTATTCCAGTTTAACGGAGGCTCTATAGGGCAGGTAGTACATGGAGCGAATAGCAAAGGCGTCGCTATTGCGGGTAAATGGGTACTTTTCTTTTTGACTAATTCGTGTGCCGTCAGAGTTCAGGTAGTGATAGCTTCTATAGGGGTTGGCGAGTGGGCTGTAATCGTTATCTGATTTGCCTTCGTCTAATACGGTTTCAGCATTGATGGAAATGATCCAGTTTTTGCTTACTATCTGGGATAGGTTAATGCCGTATCGTTGGTGGGTAATCGGGTCGGCTTGTTGTTCTTCTATAGGGTTGTCGTTGTCGGTATTGTTTTTAACAATATCGTTGCCCTGGGAGTAGTTCATGGAGAAGGTAGTGAGGTCGCCGAAAAATTCTTGGCTAACGGAAAAACCGACTGTTTCGGCTTCATAATCATTTTCCGAGCTGTTGGTAATACTCATGCTCATTAGGGTGCGATCGTGCAGGTAATCCATGCCGACAGAATATTCTGTTCGATCTTCGCTATAGCCGTCAACGCTTCCGCCTGTTTGCACATCTATGGAGGCATTGGTCACCATATCTGCGTAGTAGTTTCCCCATACGGAAACGGTTTCAGCAAATTGTTTACGCATAAGTACGGAGGGGCCGCTAATTTCTGCACTGCCGCCTTCATAGGAGTGGTATAAGAGGTCTACTCGGTCTTCGGGCAGTACGGCTGAAAAAGCCGATACCGAAAAAAGGAATGTGAGTAATAATGTGGGTAGTAGAGTCGCTAGTGGTCGATTTTTTTTAAATGAGATATTCATGTATTAATTACAGCCGCAGCCGCCCCCTGCACTCCCTTCGGCACCTCTGCCAGCTTCACGAGCTTCATATACATGGTTAATGTATTTTGTTGCCGTAGAGTGACGTTCAAAAGACATAATCGGGTCTGCGAGGTTTTCTCGTTCGTAGGGTTTCACCCAGGGTTTTATTGAACATGCATGTAAAAAAAGCATAGTTAAGAAAACAATAACGAGTTTTATACAGCTTATTTGCATGAGCGAATGAGCCCTTTAACCAGTTTGATGTATTTCTTTTCGTCGCCGGCCTTGTAAGCCTTGTGTACGTGGGCGATATTTCCGTCGCAGTCGATAAGAACGGTGGTGGGCATGGCTGCCACTTTATATTGTTCGCTCACTTTTTTTGTTGTGTCATATAAAATGGGGAAGGTAACCGGGCGTTCTTTTAAGAATTTATCGGCTTTTTTAGGGTCGGATTCTACATTTATGCCCAGTAAATTAAACCCGACGGAGGCGTAACGTTGGTACATTTTATCGAGAATGGGCATTTCTTGTCGGCAGGGGCCGCACCATGAGGCCCAAAAATTTAGCATAACAACCTGGCCACGCAAATCACTTAAGCGAATGTTTTCACCTTGGTTGGATTTTAAGGTAAAGTCGCGGGCTTTGCCCGATATATCTTTAGACCAACTTGGTCCACTTAGTCCAAGCAGTATTACTGCCATACTTAGGGATACTATTTTCATAATCTGTTTTATTTTCATTGTCGAATTAGCTCCTCAACTTCAATTTAGTGGTGACTTATTTTCACAAGTTCTGCCGAATAGTTAAAAGAAAAGTGTCATGCCTACATGGGTTTCTAAATTTTGAATCGATTTATCTTCACCAAAAATATTGTGGGAAAAAAGGTGGTTTCTAAAATCGACATGGAATGCAATCCAGTCTGTTGCGGCAAGGCGAAAGCCGCCCCCAAAGTTATAGGTAAAGAAACGATCATTGGCGAATTCTGTTCCGCCTATGCCTGCTATTAAGTAATAGCTGGTATTAAAGGCGCGATTTTTTCCAAGAAATACTTCACCGGGAAATAAGTTTACACCTAGCGAGGCGTTGTAATAGGTGAGTGTTCGCTCTTCTTCTGTGAGTAAGTTGTTTCCAGAAAGGTCTTCCCAGCTTGTTTCACTGGCCTGGGTCTGACCTAAAGCGCCTTCAATAAACCAGTCTTCAGAAATATGAAATGCTGCACGAATACCATAGACGTTGTTGGAGCCAAAGTCTTCGATACTCATGACGCCTGCGTAGATACCCACTTCAAAATTTTCTGAATCAATTTTTCGTTCGTCAACCTTGTTGCGTTTAATGCCAGGGTCAACGACTACATCTAGAATTGTTTGGTCATCATTTTCACGAAGCGGACCATCGTCCTTTGCATAAACGGTCGCAGACGCAACAAAAAAAGTGAGCGCTAAAAAAAGATACTGAACCCTGCTTTCCATTCATCAACCTCTTGATTGGATTCTCGTGTAGTGAGAATCGTATAGTCATTGTATTCAAGCTTCCAAAGAAACCGCCTTGAAGCATAAAAGTTTACCCCGCCGCCTACGAGCATGTAAGGGTCCTGGCGGTCTTCAACTGTTTCCAGTTCCGAGCTGGGGGAGATGGTGATGCTACCTGCACCTAACATAAAATAAGGAGAGAGCTTCCACTCAGGGAAGGGTTGGTGGATTGCGTTTATTCCCACAAGTTCGTTTAGCGCAATGGCGCTAAATGTTTGCGTATATTTTAGTTCTGCTGCAATGTTGTAGGTGAAGTGGTAGCCAATATAGGCGGTAAACGAGTCGGCACCGGAGAAGTCGCCGGCAAGTATGCCCAGTTCCCAACGACGTTTCACGTATTCTTGCCAGCCGGGAATGGAAAAATCGATTTCTTTTCCATCTGGCCCTAGAGTATTTAATAATTGCTCTCTTTTTATGTAGCCCTCTTCTCCTTTTGTGGTGCGTACTTTGTACCAGTCGGTATAGCGTTTGTAGAGGAGTATACGGTCATGTTTTTCCACAACGTGGAAAATCGGGAAGCCTCTTCCAGGCCCAGTACGCATTTCCGCATAGGGGTCGGTGACAATGACTTCCACGCCTTCATTTCTCGCCTGAGCCGGCATTGTGACCAACAGTAAACCCGTTAATAGAAGGCTGCTCGCTAAAGCCCAGCCCGTTAACGTGCTATTTGTTAAAGCCCTATTTGTTAAAGTCTTACGAAAAAACTTCTTCAAAATACGGTCACCGAAGAATCAAATTTATACATTTTTTATCAGGTTTTCCTGTGCGGGCTAGTTTTCAGGTGCGTCGAACGGGTTATTGTAATACTGCGCGCCCAAATCAAGCCACTCTGAGAGTAATTTTAATTCTGAGGGCTGCAACCGGCCTTCATGGGCACCGCCTTCGGCAAACCGGGCAAAAAATGCTCGACTGCGCGGGCCATTTGCATTACCTGCATTTAATTTTCCACCGATAACAACAAATTGTAGAGCAGGAATGTTGTTGTCGTCTGCAACGGTGGTTAATACGGGGTCGTCATCATCGTCTAGAACGGCGTTACCTTGGTCATCTATTTCTTCATAAAGTGGGTTGCCTGCGTCATCGGTCAAAGGGATTTCTCGCTGAATAACTTGCCCGTCAACTTCTTCCAGTTCGTTATCATTCAGTAGAAGCTCCGCATAGGATGTAACGTAATTGTTATTGACGTCTGAAGTATTTGAGGTCAGTTCCAATTGCCCTGCCGGTAATGGTGTAATGCCATTTAAGCTGTGGCAGTTTGTGCAGCTCATGATTAATGGGGTGTTGGGGTCATTTGGGTTGGGAACTTCACGGGTGGGTGATTCCCATATGGGTTGAATATGGTCTAGGTAATTAATGACGGTTCGACAGAGTCCATCCCAGCTTGTTAAGCAGGAGGTTTTGGGTACGGGCGGCATGGCGGTTGGCAGGGATAAATAATTCCAGCCGGTAATGGGGGCGTCGGGGGTTCGAACTGCTGGGTCTGTCCAGTCATCGGTATAGTAAATGTCTAGCGAAGGCTGTCGGGGGCCATTAATTCGAGCGTAATATTCCGCCATGGTTTCCCCTATTTCTGGTGGCGCTGCGGGTACCCATAGGTCTCTATTGGGTTCGTTTATATCTGCAACCCTTAGGGTGGTAGAGACAAAGTTCTCTGAAATCAGTGCCCCAGGGTTTGCTGAAGGGGCCACTGCATCGGTTCTGCCGTGGGGGGCGGTGCTGTCTGGGGCATGGCAGCCGTTACATTCTTTGGTTTCCCCTGCGGCGACAGAAAGCCAGTTTTGATGGAGGTCACTAATACGCCTTCCATTCGTGTCTAGGACCGAAAGGCTAAAGGCCACATCGGCTGGGACGGTGAACATGGCTGATCCGTCTGGTTCAACCGGCACATACCCCAAAATTTCTTTCATTGCCTGTGCGTCGGAAACGCCATTTGCTGTGTCGGCTACGTCACGCACCTCATCGGGCGGCATAGATACAGCTTTGACTATGCGCAGGAAGCGCGCGGGTCTATCCGCAGCGAGGTAGCGTGTGGGGTCGGCTATGACGGAAAGGCTATCTTCTGAGGTATCGGTTCCGTCGTAGTCGTAAACGCTACGAATATGGACGATGCCTAGGTTTTCATCGACTAATTCTTGGCTGATGTCCTCACCGGGAATGGGGTTGGGGATAGTGTTTGGGACCGGGTGATTCTCCAGTACGATAACTTCGGTATACATGGTTTCATTTTGGGGCAGGACTACGGGAGCAAGCGTTTCTTCTGTTGTGTTGTATACCCAAATTCCGTATAGCGGGTCTGCTTCAGCAATATTGGTATTTTGCAAAGTGGCATTGGTACAGGGGTAGGCGCTGACTTGGCTTTCGGCGGCGACTACAGGTGTATCAACTCGGTCACCATCAATATTGACGTAGTTGCTTTCGTCATCGATCATTTCTAATGTGGCATTGACGTATACCCTTAGTGCCACGCCTTGGACGGAGCAGCCGCTCCAGCTTACGATAAAACGACCCGAGGCGTCAGCGAGCGGGTAGGCTGAGTTAAAGAAACCCTGGGGTGAGGCGCTGTCGTTAGAGTTGGTTGTGCCAAAGGTTGCGGAGGTTTGGGCCGGTCCAGGTAGGCCGCTATTTGCATTGGTGGGTTGGGTATTATCAATAAAGGTTTCTGTATTGATTAGGGCGATGTCGCCGCCCATGCGGGCGGAGTCTCGCAGGCGAAGGTTGACCATAATGCTTCCATCGGGTAGCTCTTTTGGGTCTTTGAAAATCACCAGGGCATTGTTTGTGCCTGTTTCCTGACTGTGGTGGCCATAGAGAATTTCCGTATTACTGCCGTCTGGGTTAGTTTTATATAGGCTTACGCTATTGTTGTTGTATCCATTCCAGCGTAAAAATAAAATCTCGCCACTATTGAGTAAGCTGGGTTGTAGGTCGTGGCTTTGATTAAATGAAATTTGTTTAATATTGAGCCCATCTTCTCCCATTACGTGGAGCAAAAAGGCTTCGGCTTCGCCCTCTGCTTGTTCGGCTATGGCGCTAAATTGAGGTTTATTTTCGTCCAGCAAAATAGCTTTGGAGCGCCTTTGGCGAGTGGAAGAGAAGACGATTCGGCCATCGGGTAAGTAGTGGGGGGAGACGTCTTGACCCGCTTCAGCATTAATGTTTGAGTTGATGATACGTCTAAGAATTTCCGTTTCTCTGTCGTATTCCCATATATTCCAGGTGGGTTGCTCGTCTTCATCTAGGTCGGGGTCTTCTGGAGCCCGCATTGAAAAAATAAGTTTTTGTCCATCGCTTGAGGCTTCTAGGTCTTTCACGTCGTACATGGGCCGTACTTCGTCTTCGAATTCAAAGCTTGGAATATTCTCACCGTCAGATTCAACGAATGCGGCATCGGTGATCACCACTTTTGCAGCGGGAACCGTTGCGCGATCTTTAATTATCAGTCTGGCGCCGGGGCGAAAAGTGGTTGGGTCTAGGGCGTTATCTGTAACGAGTTCTCCCTCTTCATCGCGGGGTAAGGGGCGCTCGATATAGGCGATTGGCAAGTCTACCGCAACCGGGTCTGGGGCTTGTGTACCACCACCGCCTTTACTCACATCACAGCTATATAACAATGTGGTGCTACAGGCTAATAATATTAAGCATTTTATGCTGTTATGCTTAAAAGTGGCTATGTGAGGAGTATGTGTATTCATCCCAGTTCCAAAATAATTTAATCGGTTATGTTAGTCAGTTATTCAGTCATCATATTGGTATGAATTGGTACGAAGCAGAGGTGCCCTTTGGCAGTAGTGTGCAACGCAAACCTAAGCTTTCGTTTGTTATTGGGCAATTTACGCAAGATTCATGCGCTTTTACCTATATCAATGCCATTAAATTGCAATAATGAGGGTTCGCTTCAGTTTTTTTCATACATTCCAATACCCAGGCGCATTGTTGGTGCCGTGATATGTGTGGGCTACTAATGGCCCTTATCCTATCTCAATGCGGTGTTACTTTTCGCCCTGTTATTTCCTATTAGGACATTGTTTAGCCTATTAATACGTTAAAAATTGTTAAAAGTGATTGAGGGTCTCAAGGAGTGCTTACAATCTCAGAGGGTAATGATTAGGCGCTATTTTAATAATTTTTAAACTATTTAATGGTGCTTATCGTATTTTAGTCCGGTGCTTAGTAACGTCTGTTCAGGTATTGTTCAACCTATGAATAGGTTAAAAATTGTTAAAAGTGGTCGAATGTCTCAGGAGTGTTGGTCATCCTAGAGCATAATGATGTGGAACGGTTCCAATATTTTTTTGATGCAGGTCTCAAAAAATGGTTTTGGTTTATTGCTTTAGTCGCAAAAAAGCCAAACGGGAATAGTTTCTGCGTGGTAATTACATGGCTGTAAAAAGTATGCGGAGTATTTTTTTATGTAAAAGCAGTCGAACCGCTTAAAGCCTAAGTTTTTATAAGGCACCGATAGAGCAGAGTAGGATACAAAGTAACAAAAAAAGTGACAAAAAATAGCAATATTTAATGAGTTAAATGACGTGTAGCGTCACATGCAATCAATTTGGATTAACCGTTTGAATTGACTGTACAGAAAGCAATCAAATAAATGGATACCTAACCCCCGTTCAAGGTATCAAAGCAAAAAAGTATTGGTATAACCGTAGCTGGGTGGAAGGTAACTAGGTGAGAACAACAATGAAATCGCATGTTTTTTATAGAAAAGCGCCTTTAGCATTCTTAGTGGGCTTTGTATTCTTTGCCGTGTCTTTGCAAAGTTACTCTGACCCCATTGAACAGGCAAAGCGGATACATGACCGTTTGGCTGGCGTGCCGCCAAAAGAAGATGTTCTGAATGAAATGGCTGGGTTGATACCCGCGAACCCTGAAGCCGCAGCTCAGATCGCCATGGAAAATGATGCTTTCTATAACGTTACTCTAAAAAATTGGGCTGCCCCTTGGACAAACCGAGAGCAAGACATTTTTGTTTCTCTTAATGATTATATTGCGACAGTTGTGGGGTTTGTTCGAGACTCCGCTCCCGCTGTTGGTGGTGGAAGTGGAACAATGGATTTTCGTCAGCTTCTCTATGCCGATATTATTTATACTGGGAGTGATGGTCTTGGGGGTATTGCCGCGTATTCAAATAGCAATAACAATCACTATGAAGATATAGAAGACGCAGATTACAGTTTAAAAGATAACCTTGTTCAACGGTCACAATCTTCTGTTACTGGGTTGCCAGCGGATGCCACTGCGGGTGTGGTCACCTCTCGTGCTGCGGCAAAATCTTTCTTTCGTGCTGGCACTAATCGAGCCAGTTTTCGATTTACTTTAATGAACCATTTATGTATGGATTTAGAACAAGTACACGATATTACTCGTGTATCAGATCGTATTCGTCAGGATGTATCTCGCAGCCCCGGTGGGGATGGACGAGTTTTTTTGAATAGTTGTATCGGTTGTCACAACGGTATGGACCCAATGACTCAAGCTTTTGCTTATTACGATTACGAGTATGATGCCGACAATGATGTAACAGGAGAAAACGGTTCCATTAGCTACAACGCTGTTGGTGATCTGGACCCAGAAACGGGAACCCGCGTAAAGGCGAAGTACCATTTTAATAGCGCGACTTTCCCCTACGGTTATATTACTCCCGATGATAAATGGGATAACTATTGGCGCGAAGGGCCTAACTCCATATTGGGTTGGGAAAGCGGTAATGGTAGCGGTAATGGTGCGCGTTCAATGTTGCAAGAACTTGCACATAGCCAAGCGTTTGCGCAGTGCCAAGTGAAAAAAGTGTTTAAGGCCGTGTGCTTACGTGAGCCTTTGACGGCGCCGGATATAACAAAAGTGGATCAAATGGTTTCTCAATTCAACCAAGACCACAACATTAAAACAACATTTGCGACCGCAGCCGTTCACTGCATGGGAGAATAAAATGAAGGTATTGTCGGATAAAAAATTCTCTTATGGCGTATTGATAACATGTGTTTTTACTTTGGCGGCCTGTAGTGGCGGTAGTGGTCAAGAAAACCAGCCTATAGTGCCTCCTGAAGAGCCACCAGGGACTACGACACTAATTTATCAGGGGCCTGCGGCTGCTAATAACGATATTCAAAGTTTTAAGCGAAATATTTGGGATAACTTGGCGATGGATGAACGCTGTGGTGGTTGCCACTACGAGGGAAATCAAGCGCCCTATTTTGTTCGCCGGGACGATATAAACCAGGCTTATGAAGCGGCAAGTGCATTAGTTGATTTAACGGCGCCTTCACTTTCAACTCTGGTCACCAAAGTGGGGGGTGGACATAACTGCTGGCGTGATGAGCCAACCGTATGTGCGGATACGATTACTAACTTTATTGAAGCCTGGGCGGGTGAAGCTGGGGCCGAAGTACAAGAAATTGTTTTAACGCCTCCACCTGAAAGGGAAGTGGGCGTGAGTTTGACCTTTCCCGTCGAGCCAGATGGCTTTAATGGTATTCATACCTTACTGGTCAGTTATTGCGGTGACTGTCATGCGGAAGATACTGACTTACGGCAACAGCCTTACATTGCTAGTCAAGATATAGCGGTTGCCTATGAGGGGGCTAGAACACGAATTAGTTTGGATAATCCAGAAAATTCTAGATTGGTTCAGCGCCCCCGTGTGGAGCGCCATAATTGTGGTGAAAATTGTGCAACTTGGGCAGATAACCTTGAAGCGGCCATTGCGGCTTATGCCTCTGTCCTAACTCCCGACCCTGTACCTGAGGGCCTGCGTATCAGCCATGCTTTAACGTTGGTTGACGGTATTGTCGCCACAAGTGGTGGGCGTATTGAAACCGACGTGATCGCTCTTTATGACTTTAAACCTCCTGAAAATGGTGACAGAAAAGCCTACGATACCAGTGGCCGAGACAGTGAACTCGATTTGGAATTTGATGGTGATGTGGAGTATGTCGGTGGTTGGGGAATTCGAATTAATGAAGGTGCCACAGCTTACGGTAGAGTTGGGTCCAGTGAAAAATTATATCGCTTAATTACCGCCTCCGGTGAGTACTCCATAGAAACATGGCTGGTTCCGGCGAATGTGAGCCAAGATGGCCCAGCGCGAATTATTTCTTATACCGGAGGCGTGGAAAACCGAAACTTTACTCTTGGTCAAACCTTGTATAACTATAACTTCTTATCCAGAAACGCTGATTCGGACGCTAATGGTATGCCAATGCTGTCCACGCCAGATGCGGATGAGGTTTTACAGGCAACTCTCCAGCATGTTGTGGCTACGTTTGACCCCATTGATGGCCGTCGTTTATATGTAAATGGTGAGCGGGTTGCAGTGGATGATAGCCCAGGGGGCAACCTAAACGATTGGGACGATTCTTATGCGCTTTATCTTGGCGCTGATCCCGGCGATGAAGAGCCTTGGATGGGTGTTATTAAGTTCTTGGCAATTCACAATCGAGCCTTAGAGCAAGAGCATATAACGACTAACTTTGAGGCCGGTGTCGGTGAAAAACGTTACCTGCTATTTGGCGTATCTCATTTATTGGAAAACGTGTCTCAAGCGTATATTTTGTTTGAGGTGTCTCAATTCGATAGCTACAGCTATCTATTCAATGCCCCAAGGTTTATTAGCTTGGACCCTGAATATAATGCAGCTCAAGATATTCAAATCCAAGGGTTGCGTATTGGTATTAATGGTTCTGAGGCGGAAGTTGGTCAAGCCTTTGCCAATGTGGATATCACTATTACCAGCAGTAACTACAATGCAGGTGCTGGGGTTGCACTTCAAACAACACCTTCGGGAACCATTGTTGAATTACAGTTGGGCCAAGCGTCGGATCAATTCTTTTTGTCGTTTGACCGAATGGGTTCTAGCACGTCTGTGCGTGAGCAAGGTACGGACTATGTTGCGCCAACTCCGGTGCCTATCGACTATGAATTAGCGGATATTGGAGTGCGTAACTTTGGTGAGATCAACGCAACACTTTCTACTATAACCCGCGTTCCCCAAAGCGCCAGCATTGACCCTAATGATGTGAATCGGGGAACGGTTGTTAGCCTGTACAATACGGTGAAACAACAGTTACCTGTCTCTGAAGCGGTGGATGGTTTCTTAGCGGCGCACCAAGCGGGGGTGATGCAGTTATCTGTGGCCTACTGTACGGCGTTAGTGAACAACGATAGCTTGCGCAGCGGCTTTTTTGGGGCTTCTTTGGATATCACCATTGCCCCTGGAACCTTTTTTAATGCATCGGGCAGGGCACAAATTATTACGCCTCTTAGGGAAGCGCTTCTTGCGCACTTAACCGGCATGGAAGATTTAGGCCCCGATCCAACATTGGGTGACTCCCCATTAGGGAGTGACCCTCTAGGTTACGGTGTGTCTTTGGACGCTGAGCTTGATAACTTAATTGATAATATGATCAGTACAAATGCAAATACTAAAAATACAGTAATAGCAGCTTGCGCCACTGCGGTTGGCAGTGCTGCGATGACTGTGCAATAAAGGCGGGTAGAAACTATGTCTAAATCAAAAAACTTTTTTCACCCGGATGAGCCTTTAAAGCATTCGGATCACAAGCGTCCACGTACCCGCCGAGAGTTTATTTCTCAGGGTTTTGCCACAGGAATGGGAACCGTACTGGGCACTTCTGGTTTAAGTATGTTGGCAGGTGCGCAAGAGGTTGAGCGCTCGCCCTTTTTGGAAGATAGCCGAATACATTGTGGTATTTCTGCTGGCGCAAACAAAATTCCTTTTATTTGTTTCGACTTAGCCGGTGGAGCGAATATTGCGGGCTCTAATGTTTTGGTTGGTGGTCGAGCTGGGCAGAGAGATTTTATTAGTACGTCGGGATACAGCAAACAGGGGTTACCGGGTGACATGGTGCCAGGGCTGACCGAAGCAACTCAGACAGAAACAAGTGATGGCGACCATACTGACTCGTCCCTCGGCCTGCTCTTCCATTCTGATAGTGCCATGTTAAGGGGCATATTAGAAAAAACCACAGAGGCAACACGAACAGGTGTCAATGGTTCGGTTATTGCGGCGCGTTCAGAAAATGATACGGGTAATAACCCCCATAACCCTATGTACGGGATTAACCATGCCGGGGCAAATGGACAGCTATTGGCGTTGGTCGGTTCGCGCAGCAGTGAGTCGGGCGGTAACTCCATGGCGCCCGCAGCGCTTATTAATAATGAGGTTCGCCCAACTAAGATAGACAGACCTACCGATGTGACGGGCCTAGTGGATGTGGGTAATTTCGGAGATTTATCGCCCGAGCAGGTTGTTTCTGTTATGGAGTCGGTTTCTCGAACCAGTAAGTTCAAAATGGCGCATGTTAATGCGTATCAGAATGAAGCTTTAAATAACGAAGCGCGCCGGTTTGTAAATTGTACCTATGTGAAAAGCGCCTATTTATCTGCGCTTTACCCTAGACCAAGCGCACTTGACCCAGTTTCGGACTTGGATATTACGGGCACCAACCCTATTTTCACACGGGACGAACTTCAAGGTTCGTCGATGGATCGAGAGTTTGCAAAAACCGCTTCAGTAATGAAATTGGTGATTGAAGGCAATGCCGGGGCTGGCACAATCGCTATGGGCGGTTACGATTATCATACTGGCGACCGGGCTACAGGTGAAATGCGAGACCTTCGAGCAGGCCGTTGTATTGGCGCCTGTTTGGAATACGCCAAACGTAAAGGCAAGCCGGTGATGATTTATGTGTTCAGCGATGGCTCTGTATTCAGTAATGGTATGACAGACGATTCTGAGGGTGGGCGTGGCAAAGGTGTTTGGACAGGTGATAACCAGCAGACAGCCTCTTCGTTCTTCCTGGTCTTTGACCCAAGATCACAACCGATTTTGCGCCCTAATGTCACCGGGCAAATTGGCTATATGCGGGCAAGTGGTGATGTTGATATCTCATCGAGCCCTGCGGCGAATAACGTTAACCTTTTGGTGAATACGGTTGTATTAAATTATCTTGCGCTCCACAGTGAATCCCATGCGGCATTTGAAGCCGCCTATGTCGGCCTGACGGGAGGCCATGGGTTGGGTTCTGCCGCTTCTTTAGAAAACTTAGCGATGTTCCAGCCGTTGGCATCGATTAATACGGCAGATGGAACCGTTAATCCACTGGAATAGGGGAAGGGCCAAAGCTAAGCAGGTTATTTTAATCCCAGCGTATTTCAAACGTTGTGCTGTTTTCATTTTAAGGCTGCCAAGATGGGTAGCCTTTTCTATCTTTACCCAAGCCTGCTTTTTATTACATAGAGGATGTTGTGCGAAATAAGGTCTAATGGAGTGAAAATAAAAGGGGGGTGGAGCTTCCCTGCTCCAGCTTGGACTTGGTATGAGCTTAACTGCCCAAAACCGCTAGATAGGGTGATGAATATGTGCTGTAAATGTCGTCTGTATCAAATGCAGCAATAAGAAATTCGTATTCTCCTGGGTCTAGGTTATCAACTATCCAGTCGCCAATGGTTTGATCGTTAATAACCACAGTTTCGTATTCCATTGCCGTTGTGCGTCGATAAATAATTTCGTAACCGCCAATCTCACTTAACAGTAAGTCATCTCCGTTTTGTCTGGTATCGGGAATGGTCCAGCTAATTGCAGCCGATATTTTTTCTGGTACAGGGTTGGGAGTAGGCTCAGGATCAGGAGTAGGCTCAGGATCAGGAGTGGGTTCAGGATCAGGAGTAGGTACAGGATCAGGAGTAGGTACAGGATCAGGAGTGGGTTCAGGATCAGGAGTAGGCTCAGGGTCGGGAGTAGGCTCAGGATTATGTTCGTCTACGGGGTTTTCCTCCATTGTTCCTCCGCCACTTGCAGCACCACCGCAAGAAGCTAGAGCGACACATAAGGCTAAGGCAAAACAAAGTTTAGTTAAACAGTTCATCCGGGACCTCTGGATTTAAGTATTGGTACTTTTGTATTATCTTATACGTTTGTTTTGCTAATGCTTGAGTACTAGTTAACAGTTTCTGTTGGTCGAGGCAATTTTTGTTGAGAATGAGTGAAATATGTGAACTGGATCAAAAAAATAATCGTTTATTTCATTTTTTAGGCTTGTTTTAGACCGTTATGCCTAATGTTTAGTCTTGTCCACTTAAATGAAAAGTATTAGATATAACAATTGCTAGGGTTGGGGTTCTTGGCTGGGGTAGCAGCGCTACGAGTTAGATTTGCAGTTTGGTATTACGTTTTTGACTCAGAGCAAATGGGGGAGAACCTAAAGCAAACTAGAATGAATTGAAGGGCGATGTGTTTTTGAAATTATTCTTACAAATCAAGGGTTTGTATGTTTATGGATGGGCACTAATTAGGCTTTTCATCCGAATGATCAAGATGGTGTCCAAATGATGTATATAGAAAATATGGAATAACAGAGGGGATAAGCCAAAACCATTGCGAACTGTATGCCACCCACCCCTAGCCATATATACACCAGGACCAAATAAACCAAAAGTGGTTGATTTAATAGTACCCGATGTGGCAATCCTGCGAGTACCATGGGCAGTGGTAAAATGTATTAGATTCTTAGGTAATGCAGCAAAACCATAACCCGCTGTAGCCAATGTTATTGCAGTGGTAGGTGCAGTATCAGGTGTCCATAAAACAGCGAATACCCCTGGAACATGTGCTAGAGGGGCTGCAGGATGGTCAGATTTTACAGCGATATCAGCCCAATATTGGGCTGCTACTACCTGCCTTTGTTGTTGAGTTGTATAGATCACCTAGCTGAGAAAAAAAGCGATTGATCAAGCCCTTATCTGAAATATTTTCTGGTACACCGGGATCATTAATACAACAAGAAATAGATTGTTCAGACACTATAGATTCTCCAAATATAATTGAGCCTAACCAGGCTGTAGAAAAATTAACTTAACCATGAAATTATCGCTAGAGGAAATACATTAAGGTAGATTTTTCATAAGCATTTGGACTTTAAAACAACGCTTTTGGTGAACTATTGTTCTTTGACTAACCCGGTCATAATAGGTGTTATGCGGCTAATCTCCGGGTGCCGCCCTGCTACTCCCATATCGCAACGACACCTCCCGCTATCATCGCCGCCAAACCTCCTCCGCCAAGGCAAAACCACAACACCCGCCATTCGGCACTTGATAGCTCAAAATTCGTAAGCCAGCCTGCAATGAGTGCAAGTAAAGAAAGGCCAACTGCTAGCAACCAAGCGGTTCCACCGACTTTAAAAAAGAACTCACTCATTCAATGATCTCGTCGTCAGAGTTTGTGGTCAATGGACGCATAACGTTCAACTCAAATGCGTAGGCGCGTCAGCGCAGCGACGGAGTCATTTTGGAGTTGCTTGTTATGAACGCCGAATTCATATACTAACCGCGACACGTTATAAAATATAGAAGGTGAGCGGTAAAATAAGCCTTATCCCATTCCGGCAAGAACAAGGATAAGTAATGGCTTATATGCAACTCACCTATGACGAAAGAGTAACGCTTTCAGCACTTAAGCTGCAAGGTCTATCTATACGAACAATTGCTGACATCTTAGGGCGCCATTTTTCTACGCTATATCGTGAGCTAGAACGTAATCGGTGCTACATCATTGATGGGGCCTATAGGCCATCAAAAGCACAAAGACGAGCTAGGCGCCGACGCTCACGAAGAAATCAATACTACTCAAGTGCTTATATGATGCTCGTCCGTAAACTATTAAAGAAGCAGTGGTCCCCGGAACAAGTGGTTGGGCATATACGACGATTTAAACTCAAAGATCGTGTCATTAGTCACGAGACTCTTTACCAGCATATATGGCAAGACAAAGCTCAAGGCGGTGACTTATGGAAGCTCCTTAGACAGGCCCCAAAGCGGAGAAGAAAGCGCTACAAGGCGTATGACAGCAGAGGACGGCTTGCTAACAAGCGACATATTGCAGAGCGACCGTCGAGCGTAGAAACCCGAAAATTCAAGAGTCACTGGGAGATTGACACAGTACACGGTCGGGGAAGTAATCACTGCATTGTTACTCTGCTTGAGCGAAAAACAGGTTTCGTAATGATTGGAAAGTTGTCAGATAAATCAACATCATCGCTTAACAAAAAACCTAGGGCCTGTTGACACTAATTCAATTATCACTGCCTGAGCTATTTTTTATCCAGCTCGGCTTTGGCCTCCTGCGTCGCTCTACCAACTACATCCTTGTAGTCGAAGGCAGAAGGAGCGAAGTTTAGCCAGCCTAAATGAGCGACTGATAACGTAGTTGGGTGAAAAATAGCTCTGGCCCGAAGGGTTGTGTCTGAAAAAACGCCACTTGTCGTCGCCTATATGGATATAGGTGAGGGGCGTGAGCAGGAGCGGAAGCTTTACTCATCGTTTATTTAGAATGACTAAACTTCTCTCTTCGTGCCTAAATTGGCGATTTTTCAGTCACAACAGTGACAATTGAATTAGTGTCAACAGGCCCTAGTTAACCGCGACCCTTTAAACTTTAAGACAATCACTGCCGACAATGGTACTGAGTTTCACCAGTATAAAAAGATTGAGCATCACCATTCAGTAAAATTCTATTTTGCAAACCCATACCACTCATGGGAGCACGGTAGTAATGAAAACGTTAATGGGTTAATGGGTTAATGGGTTAATTAGACAATGCTTACCGAAAACTGAAAGTATGGCCTTACTATCTCAACAGCAATGTAATCAAATTTTGCTAAAACTCAATCAGAGACCAAGGAAACGATTCAATTTCAAAACTTCAGAGGAAATGTACTATGGAATTTAATTACTATTGTCGCGGTTCAAACTTGATACTAGGAACTGGTGACACATATTCCACTGCTGCCAACTCATTGATTAATTCGGAATCTGCGATTTGTTTCTGCGCCATTTTTAGCAGCTTTTTTAAATTAGGTTTTAGATGGGGTAATGCGGTCTCTATAGACATACCTTGTAACGCCAAAAAGATTGCAAGCGCAAAAATGTGCTCAGCTTCAGATAAGTATCCGCTACGATTATATTGCCAACCTTGGGAATCAACTTCAGTGAACTGCTGAAAATTGAACGCTGAGTTTGCCATAAATACACCAAACCCTAGGAATGTGGCCGCTATGTCTGTAGCAAATTCCCAGTTATCCCAACCACCAGGAGGTTCTTCGGGCCCAGAACCGGTTAAATAATGAGACAACTCATGAGCGTAAGTAGCCACAAGCTGTGTTGGATTTCGTAAAAGGTCTGGATTATACGTTATGACTATTTCATTATTCTCTTTCGCTTCAAAAGTACCATTAGGATTGTTGGGAGAATTTTGCACGGTTAGCGTTGGAGCAACCCGCGCATCAATATCTTCCTCTTGTTCTTCCAGCTTGCACGGCCAATCTTCCATCCCGGCGTATTTTTTTACGGCTTCAAATGTCTCATTTGCTGCTTCATTTGAACTTTCAACTTTTGATGGGAAGTACTCTCTAGTGGGTAAGATCAACTTTGTATTTTTATAAAAGTCATTTCCACCAAAATTTTTTAATAGCCACTTGAAAGTGGCTAACTGAAATGCCGTATCTTCATCCGACAAGATTGGTTTTGATCTAAATATCCCTAACATATTCAATCCGAGGCTTTCTCATAACATCTTAGCATTTATGCATTGTGCGAAGCATAACGTATAAACGTCTGTTGGACTTAGCCGCTTTTCATTAATATAGGGGATTGTTTCAAGATCCTTCTACGGAGGATGGGGTTCTATATGCGATATCTCTCAACACCAAACCCTCACGGTCTTTCCCTCAGCTCATTCAGCGATAACGGCCACCTTTTGATCGTCAATTAAAAGCCATTACCCGTCCGTTGTCCATAGCAATCCACTGCCACTGCTTTCACGGCTATTCGCTCCCCGATTTTGACTTAGAGCTTGATCGCTATACTTGCTGTTGCCGCAATCGATGCGGATGTGGCGACGGCAGTATGTTAACGACCTTCACCACACCGTTATGACAGCAGGGGCAAGGCAATTGATCCACTCCATCAATCTTATCAACTCGGTTTCTGGGGGACGGTTTCATCTTGACTCGGCTCTGACTGATCCAAACAGTGCCGTATTATTGCCAATTTCTTTTTCCTTTGACTATTCGCTAAAAAACTATAATGTCGAACTCGCATAAATCCAGCGAGCAAGACAAGCAGTAGGTATCGTCGTACAAACTCTTTTCCAGTCAGCCGCATCGTCTTGATTTAGTTTGGGATAATGCAATACTTGAAAAAAAGAAAGCGCGTATCGGGTGAACGATGATAATGAAGCGCCAATTTTTCAACCGAGTGTATGTAGCTGGATTGTGTGCGGGGGGAATAGCCTTTAAGCACCAGGGTGTCTATCATTTTTTGACGTAAGGGGGTCATCACTTATCTCCCGGTTTAAATAAGGATATGGCAGGATGCCAAGATAAGTGTGGACTTAGAATGAGGGTAATTCAGCGCCTAAGCGACGACGAGAAAAGCTACCGCGAAGCGGTTTAGTTCAACTATCGAATATACTTATCTGTGCCGTGCGACCTTGTCTCATGGTAAAACCCTTTGTTTTTATCTTATTTGTTCGCACTTACAAGATAGCAAAATTCAAAGGGTTTTTTTATGTGTTTTTGAAATTATTCTTACAAATCAAGGGATTGTATGTTTATGGATAGGCACTAATTAGGGTTGTAGAACATACGAATAAACAACTAGAAAAGAGAATATTAAGTACTAGGGATTTATTGCTTTCTAATTCATTATTTTCTACAGTCTGGTTAGTTTAAATTTTAAAAAGCGGAGAAAATCGTGATCCATTTATCCACAAAGCAGAAGGGTGTGCTTAAAGGAATGGTTTTGGGAGCGTTCTTTGCCATTCTATTCGTTGTCGGGGGAGTGCTTTTCCAGCCGTTCTCTAGCGTGAAACCCGTAGACGCATTAATCACGTCAATTTTTATAAATACATTATTTCTTATTTTTTCAATTGCTCGGTTGGCAAAACATCGTTTCTTCACTCCTGAAGATATGGATGGTAATGGTTTAACGAAAGGCACCGACAAAGTCAATTTATTACAATCTTTGCTACAAAATACTCTTGAGCAATTAGTGATTGCTATACCCGTTTACCTTGCGTGGTTTATATTAATGCCACCGCAATTTTGCTCTGTGATAATGCTATGTTCCATAGCATTTGGTATGGGTCGTATTTTGTTTTTTATTGGTTACAAAAATGGCGCACCATCAAGGGCGCTTGGCTTTACCTTAACCTTTTACCCAACTGTATGTATGGCTATTACGGTAGCAGTTTATAAAATAGTGAATGTTTTCAGTTAATACGAATATGATCTCGTGAGTAAATCGAAGCCTTAGCTATGCATTTCAAGACGAAAAATAAGATAGGCATGGATTCAGGGCCTGTTAACAGGCGCTAACAATTCAGTGGCTTAATACCACCTCAAATGGGTTGGAAAAGGTACTGTAAAGTTTATCGGTATCAAACGCTGCAATCAAAAATTCGTACTCCCCTGGGGCTAGATTTTCGATTAGCCAATCACTGAGATTTTGGTCATTAATCACCACGGTTGAATATTCCATTGCCGTAGTGCGGCGATAAATAATCTCGTAACCACCAATTTCGCTGAGTAGCAAATCATCCCCGTTTATTCGAAAACTGGGGATAGTCCAACGGATAAGAGCAGAAACCTTTTCTGATGGGCGGGGCGGGGTTGGTTCAGGTTCAGGCTGGGGGGCAATCGGGGTAGGTTCTGGGTTTCCTGTCTCTTCTATGCTCTCCTCAGATACGCCTTCCTTAGGAGAAATAAACCCCTCTGAAGTTGTATCACCACATGCGGCAAGCGTGATGCTGAGTACCGCTACGAAGAAGAGTCTAACTGCGTATTTCATCCTAAAATTCCTAATACCTTAATCACACATTACTTTGCTTGCATTGTAAGGGGTGTATGGTCTAGTGCTTGAGTGGGGATTAACACTTTCGAGGCATAGCGTTTAAAACGACAGACTACAGATGAAAATTGTGATGAAGGTTTTGGGTATTGTGTGACCTATAGCCCAATTTCCAAGATTTTTATAGTTCTTGTTTTTACGAAAAAATACAAAAAATAATACTGTTTAAGCTTGCATAAATTCGAGATAATCCCACCCTGGTATTTTACGATCAAAAACGCCTGTTTTTTGATCGAATTCACACTAACTTCTTAAATTAAGCAAATTCTAAATATGTCAAAAATTTTTCAGATCATCTCTACCGAATTAAATGTTAAAAAAGCCCAAGTTACCGCTGCTGTGGGTTTACTGGATGAGGGCGCGACCGTACCTTTTATCTCTCGGTATCGAAAGGAAGTCACAGGGGCGCTGGATGATACCCAATTGAGAAAACTCGAAGAACGTTTGACCTATTTACGTGAAATGGAAGACCGTCGAGAGACCATTCTGAAATCCATATCTGAGCAAGAAAAACTCACCCCAGAATTAGAAGCACATATAAACGCTGCCGAAACCAAAACGCAATTAGAAGATTTATACCTCCCCTACAAACCCAAACGCAGAACAAAAGCGCAAATTGCACGAGAAGCAGGGTTGGAGCCGTTGGCAGAATTACTTTTAAATGATCCGACAAAAAACCCCGAAGAGGAAGCGCAAGCTTTCTTTAATGAAGAGCATAAAATTACCGATATAAAAAGCGCACTGGGTGGCGCCAAGCAAATCATAATGGAAACGTTCAGTGAGGATGCTCAAATACTGGAAAAGCTGCGTAACTTTTTAAATAATGAAGGCTATGTTCACGCCACCTTAGTGGAAGGCAAAGAAAAAGAAGCAGCGAAGTTCCAAGACTATTTTGATCATAAAGAGTTAATCAGTAAGGTTCCTTCGCATAGGGCGTTGGCCATGTTTCGTGGGCGTACGGAAGGTTTTCTCAATGTACAGCTCACGCTCGAAGAGGAGCTAGAAACGGGGCAGATGCACCCCTGCGAAATTATGATTGCTGAGCATAACAATATCGAAGACCAAGGCCGCCCTGCGGACAAGTGGTTAGCAGAGGTAGTACGTTGGACCTGGCGAGTTAAACTGCACACTCATTTGGAAACGGGTTTATTTGGTCATTTACGCGATATGGCTGAAGCCGGTGCAATTGATGTTTTTGGTCGCAATTTAAAAGACTTGCTACTGGCTGCCCCTGCGGGTCAAAAAGCGACTATTGGCTTGGACCCCGGACTGCGTACCGGAGTCAAAGTAGCGGTTGTGGATGCCACCGGGCAAGTGGTTGACCATGGCGCAATATTTCCCACTCCGCCACAAAAAAAAGTGCGTGAAGCTGAAGCTGTGCTGGTGGCCTTATGTCAAAAACACAATGTTGGCTTAATTGCCATTGGCAACGGAACAGCAAGTAGGGAGACAGATAAATTTGTGGGTGATGTATTAAAAACCCACAAAGATATTAAAGCGCAAAAAGTAATAGTCAATGAATCCGGTGCCTCCATTTATTCTGCTTCTGAGTTTGCCGCAAAGGAATTTCCAGATTTAGATGTCACCATACGTGGTGCTATCTCCATAGCAAGAAGGCTGCAAGACCCTCTTGCAGAATTAGTTAAAATCGAACCGAAATCTATTGGGGTTGGCCAATACCAACACGATGTCTCGCAAACTCGCTTAGCGAAAGCCTTGAATGCCGTTGTCGAAGACTGTGTGAACTCGGTAGGGGTGGAAATTAATACCGCTTCGGCCCCATTGCTAGCGCGGGTTTCTGGGTTGAATCAATCTATTGCTAATAATATTGTCGAATTTCGCAATAAAAACGGCGCGCTTGTCAGCCGTGAACAACTAAAAGACGTGCCTCGCCTAGGCGCAAAAGCGTTTGAGCAGGCCGCAGGTTTTTTGCGTATTACAAATGGAGAAAACCCTCTAGATGCTTCCGGTGTACATCCAGAGTCGTATGCGGTTGTTAACAATATTGCAGAAAAAAATAACCGAAAGATAAACGGTGTAGTGGGTGATACAGCATTTTTACGTTCCATTTCGGCCAATGATTATGTCGATGAAAAATTTGGTTTGCCTACCATTGAAGATATTATTCACGAGCTGGATAAACCGGGGCGAGACCCGCGCCCTGAATTTAAAACGGCCCAGTTCCAAGAGGGCGTTGAAAAAATCTCTGATTTAGAACCCGCCATGGTATTAGAGGGCACGGTAACCAATGTAACGAATTTTGGTGCTTTTGTGGACGTAGGGGTTCATCAAGATGGTCTGGTGCATATCTCTGCTCTTGCAGAAAACTTTGTTAAAGACCCGCACCAAGTGGTAAAGGCGGGTGATATAGTCAAAGTAAAAGTGATGGAGGTGGATGTACCCAGAAAGCGTATTGCTCTTTCTATGCGTATGAGTGATCAGCCAGGTGAGAAAAAGGAATATACTAGAGAAGCCTCAAATAAATCGAAAAGAAATCATAGCGGGCGGGGAAATAAAAAAACTCAGGGCCAGCAGCAAGGTACGATGGCTGCGCTATTACAGCAGGCAATAAATAAAAAATAATGCCGGTGTATCTACTAGGTTTATTCTCTATCTATTATATTTAAGCCCGTAAATTACGGGCTTTATTAACAGTAAATTAATAAACAGCTTTATCAGAACACAAAACATAAGTACGGGAAGTGCGAGTACTCTCATTGCGCCGCGCTTTACTTTTAAGCCAACTATCAAGGTTGGAAACACCACAAGAAAAACTATCCAACTGGTGGCTCTCGTTTAGTGGGCAGGGTGGTTTAAGGTGTGTTATTTATTCCCAAGGTGCCGTTGCCGCTAATAGTTTTTTGAGTTTATCGTTCACTTTTGGTGGTGCATTAAGCATTTTATTGAACGCTACCCATTGTTCATCGTTTAATTCAAATGTTGTTTGATCCAGCAAAATTTCTTCCGCTTTCTCATAAGCAGCTTCCAATATAAAGCCAGAGCGATCTTTGCCGATAGCCTTTGCTGCTTGGTCAATGAAGTCTCTTGTACTACTGTGAATGCGCATATTGATCAATGCGTCTTTTGGGGAATTCTGTGATAGCATAATCATACCTCTTGTATGTACATACATCGTCTTTACAAGGTTTTTGTTGAAAAATACAACCTCTGTTCAAGCGGTTGAATATTTTTTACTTTAGAAGCCATAGTCGCGGCTGAATATTATGCATTTAATAAACTGGCTAAAAACGAGTCATCTTGGTGTTTGCACGGCGGAGAACAACGCACAGCTATACAAATATACACTGCTCCGCCCACTCAATCATTTGAAATACGTGGTGCAAATAATTCAGTCAAAACATATCAGGGTAAAGGTCATACTGACTTTAAAGCCGAGTTCCCAGACCCCAAATTAAATGAAGGCCCATTCAGAGGAATGTAACAATGTACTACGTTTTAGAAGCCGATCATCGAGCGCTAGTCACTCACCTGAATTATACACAAGGTGGTGGTTGGGGGCTGGACTTTCTGTATGGTCACTTGGTCGAAATACCAAAAAACCAGGGTGATTTATACGTGACGGTAGAACACACGCAGATCGATTTACCCGATTACATCGAGGTGGATGGTGTTCCCATTGTGACGGACAAATTTATCGATATTTTGGACACTGCGGGAGTAGATAGCTTCCAGGCGATACCCGTTGAGATTAGATTTGAAGACGGAGTGCAGAATGATCGCTTTCTTATCAACGTGGTCGGAAGAATAAGCTGTATCGACGAAGACGTGTCTGATTGTTCTAAATTTGGACCCTGTATAGCGAGAATATTCAACCTCAAATTAAATGAAAATGCTCCCAAGGGTGCATTTGTTTTTCGAGCTGACGAATATCAAGAGATTATATTTTTAAAAGAACACGTAAAGGTGGCTATAGAGGGCGCTGGTATTACAGGGTGTGAACTTCGATTGGCGGATGGTTGGAATGATGCACATAGATTTTAGACATACTTTTATAGCCATTATACCCGCAGCAACAAGGCCAACAACAATCCCTACAGGTGCAATGCCGATAAGAAATATTATACCTGCCCGCAGCAAAGTTTACTGTTTTTCATTAGGTTTATTCAAACCAGACTGTAAGACCCCATGCGTCTAAAATAATATAAACCGCGCCACCACCAACAAGAATAAATAAACTAAAGAAAAGACAATAAGTCGCAAATTTTTCAAAAGGGTTGGCAAAGCTTTTTACATCAAACCCCTCATAGAATAATTGCATTTGCCATGAGTTATTGGCGCGATCCCAAACCGAAGCATAGCCAAAAATCATCGCCCGACCAAAGCCAAAATACCAATCGGGGTAGGCATCGTATTCCTTATCCTTGGGGAGTTGTTTTCGAACCCGTCTATCTAAGGTTAATCGTAATACCAGCATGGATAGCGGCAGTAATATAAGAGCTAACATACCAATAATATAAAATAGCCATTCAAAATAGGACATAATTAATAAGCCAATAAATCATAACTTTTAGTAATGAGTCCTGTAGCTATTCTATCAGAAATAATAGCCGCTACCCCCGCAGCAACAAGACCAACAACAATCCCTACAGGTGCAATGCCGATAAGAAATATTATACCTACTCCCGCCAAAATCCCCGCAGCAAACCCCCCTGCCTGTATTACCGCTTCCCGTTTCCATTGAGCATTATTTTCTTGGTACATATTGGCCACTTTATGTGTGCGTAGGGCACCATCTAAAACCATAAACCCCGGCCCGGCGATTTTCCCAAATTTGGCCAGTTTCGCTAACTTTTGCACATCGGGGTGGCTGCTAATGGGGATAGAGGTATGGCCACATTACCCCCACAGCAAAGCTTCCCATTTTCAATTAGGTTTATTCAAGCCAAGGTATAAGACCCAATGCTTCTAAAATAATATAAATCGTGCCACCACCAGCAAGAACGGTCACCCCAAAAAATGAGCAATAGGCTACAAATTTCTCAAAGGGATTGGCAAAACTTTTTACATCAAACCCCTCATAGAATAATTGCATTTGCCATGAGTTATTGGCGCGATCCCAAACCGAAGCACAGCCAAAAATAATGGCCCGCCCAAAGCCAAAATACCAATCGGGGTAGGCATCGTATTCCTTATCCTTGGGTAATTGTTGTCGAACCCGTCTATCTAAGGTTAATCGTAATACCAGCATGGATAGTGGCAGTAATATTACGGCTGTTATTACAATTAAGATAAACGCTAATTCTAAAAAATCGGTCATTGATGGAATCGCTCATACCCGGCAGTAATAGCATTTGTAGCAAGCCTATCCGCAGCAATAGCCATTGCCCCGGCAGCTACAAGGCCAACAACAATCCCTACAGGTGCAAAGCCAATCATAAAAACAATAAAGACGCCTGCTGCTATCCCCGCAGCAAACCCCCCCGCTTGTATTACCGCTTCCCGTTTCCATTGAGCATTATTTTCTTGATACATATTGGCCACTTTATGTGTGCGTAGGGCACCATCTAAAACCATAAACCCCGGCCCGGCGATTTTTCCAAATTTGGCCAGCTTTGCTAATTTTTGCACATCGGGGTGGCTGCTAATGGGGATAGAGGTATGGCCATTACCCCCGCAGCAAAGCTTCCCATTTTCAATTAGGTTTATTCCAGCCAAGGTATAAGACCCCATGCCTCTAAAACAATATAAACCGCGCCACCACCAATAAGAATAAATAAACTAAAGAAAAGACAATAAGTCGCAAATTTTTCAAAAGGGTTGGCAAAACTTTTTACATCAAACCCTTCATAGAATAATTGCATTTGCCATGAGTTATTGGCGCGATCCCAAACCGAAGCGCAGCCAAAAGTAACGGTTCGTCCAAAGCCAAAATACCAATCGGGGTAGGCATCGTATTCCTTATCTTTGGGTAGCTGTTTTCGAACTCGCCTATCTAAGGTGAATCGTAATACCAGCATGGACAGTGGCAGTAATATAAGAGCTAACATACCAATAATATAAAATAGCCATTCAAAATAGGACATTATTAATAAACCAATAAATCATAATTGTCACTGATTAATTTTGTAGCTATTCTATCAGAAATAATAGCTGCTACCCCCGCAGCAACAAGGCCGACAACAATCCCTACAGGTGCAAAGCCAATCATAAAGACAATAAAAGGCACCCTGCTGCTACCCCGCAGCAAAGCTTCCCATTTTCAATTAGGTTTATTCCAGCCAAGGTATAAGACCCCATGCCTCTAAAACAATATAAACCGCGCCACCACCAATAAGAATAATTAAACTAAAGAAAAGGCAATAAGTCGCAAATTTTTCAAAAGGGTTGGCAAAACTTTTTACATCAAATCCCTCATAGAATAATTCCATTTGCCATGAGTTATTGGCGCGATCCCAAACCGAAGCATAGCCAAAAATCATAGCCCGACCAAAGCCAAAATACCAATCGGGGTAGGCATCGTATTCCTTATCCTTGGGTAACTGTTTTCGAACTCGCCTATCTAAGGTTAATCGTAATACCAGTACAGATAGTGGTCCTAATATTACGGCTGTTATTACAATTAAAATAAACGCTAATTCTAAAAAATCGGTCATTGATGGAATCGCTCATACCCGGCAGTAATAGCATTTGTAGCAAGCCTATCCGCAACAATAGCCATTACCCCCGCAGCAACAAGGCCAACAACAATCCCTACAGGTGCAATGCCGATAAGAAATATTATACCTGCCCCCGCCAAAATCCCCGCAGCAAACCCCCCCGCTTGTATTACCGCTTCCCGTTTCCATTGAGCATTATTTTCTTGATACATATTGGCCACTTTATGTGTGCGTAGGGCACCATCTAAAACTATAAACCCCGGGCCGGCGATTTTCCCAAATTTGGCCAGCTTTGCTAATTTTTGCACATCGGGGTGACTGCTAATGGGGATAGAGGTATGGCCTACACGCCCTCGGGCATTTAAGACTTCTTTGGTTTTGCCAACATGTTTTTGCAGTATACGCTGGCCTTTTTGGTTAAGCGAGTGGTTCATTTTCCTAAAGGCTTGCTTAAGTTCGGCCTCTTTATGCCTAAGTGTGGCGGGTGCTGCGCGGTGGTTTTTAAGGTCGTGGTATTGTTTTAGGGTTGTATCATAGTGAGAAATATCGTGGGCCTGTTCACACTAATTCAATTATCACTGCCTGAGGCTATTTTTTATCCAGCAAGGCAGAGGGAGTGAGGTTTAGCTGGCCTAAATGAGCGACCGATAACGTAGCTGGGTGAAAAATAGCCCAGGCCCGAAGGGTTGTGGCTGAAAAAGCGCCACTTGTCGTTGCTCATCGTTCATTTAGAATGACTAAACTTCTCTCTTCGCGTCTAAATTGGCGATTTTTCAGTCACAACAGTGACAATTGAATTAGTGTGAACAGGCCCTAGCATTAACCCGGATGCTTGCGCCGCTGCGCCAACCCCATTGCCGCCAAAGGTATTGAGGTCACCGGCAAAGTGGGGAACCTTAAGCTCATCCACCAGTTCGGCAAGGGCTAGGGTGGCAGCGCCGCCAGCGTGATGGCTTAGTGCGCCAAGCCGTTTATGCTCCTGTGGTGAGCAGTGGGGCATAAGGTGCTTACTGTGTTCTGAGTGCGGAATAATAATGGGGGAGCCATTATAGTGTTTAGTATGGGGTGATGGAATATGGGGGTTGGCCGAATGCAGTATCTGTTGTGTATTGTTATCCATATTGCCACGGCAAAGTGCGTTGCCAATATCTTCTAGCGAGCTTGCTGAGTTGGGGTAGTGCAGATAATTGGTCATAAAACAGTCCTTATGTTTTTAAAGTGGGTTTTTAAAGTGGGCTTTTAAAGTAGAGGTTTAAAATACGCTTTGAATAGAGTATACATTTGACTCCTAAAACGTATACGCAGGTGAGTATACATGGCTGACCATTTTCTCTATTTGGTTTAGGAACCAAATGTGAACCTGTTCACATAAGTTTGGGTGCCGTTATCTGTAGGCAAATTACTGTGCTGGCCTCTTCTCTTTATATGCCACAACTTCTATTTTTAATATCACTGCCGCTATATCGAGATAAAAATACCATACATTCGATATGTGGTGTTTGAGGGAACTGATCAAGCGGTTGAATGCTTTTTACTTTAAATGCATTCTCGGTAAAATAGGCTAAGTCTCTTGCCAGCGTTGCTAGGTCGCAGGAGATATAGATTATATTTTTGATCTTACTTTTTTTGGTTAATAGCCCTTGCTTATTTTTAAGGCCGTCTCTGGGGGGGTCTAAAACTATTGTGTCAAAATCACGTTGAATATTAAATATATTTTCAAAGGCTTGCTTGTCAAATAAATTAGCAACGAAGGTTTTTACTCCGGGAAGGTTTTTTTGTTTTAATTCTTCAATGGCGTGAGCGCTGCTCTCTACCGCTAAAATATGTCTGTTTTCAGCGGCAATTACTTCGGTGAAGTTGCCCGAGCCGCAAAATAATTCAAGTATATTGTTCGCGTCTATCTTGGTAATTTTTTCGTGCAACCAATTGCGCATACGTTGGTTTTGCAGGCTGTTACCCTGTTGAAACGGTAGGCGTTTATTGATTAGCACGTCTTTTGCTTCAGTGGTCTCATTCAAATTCAGAGTTGTCCATTTTTCTTTTTTGTGGGGAACCCATTTTGGGTTGGGCAATGTTGAGAGTAAATTAGACAGTTCAATGCGGTTTTTTTCAGATAAAACGGGGCAGCTCTCAATAGCTGTGAGTATGTGGGTTCCTTCTGCGACAAAGCCCAATATTGTGCCATCGGTTTTAAATTGAACTCGGTTGCGGTATCCCATTTCCTGAGGGGAGCCCCAGATAGGCTTAATGGTATTATCACCGCCGTGCTTGTCAAATTGTTTTTTTACCCTGGCTTGTTTGGCTTCCAATTGTGATGTGTAATCCATAAATTGCCAAGGGCAGCCGCCGCAGTGTGCTGAACTCAAACCGTGATAACTCAAGCCATGACAACTAAAACCATGATAACGACAGGGAGCTTGGCGCCGTTTAGTGTGAGCTTGGCGTAATTCTGCTAATTCACCCACGAAGGCTCGCCCTTTTTTTCCTGTAATGCGAACTAGGCATAGTTCCCCAGTCCATACTCCTGGTACAAATACTACGGCACCGGAGCTATGAGGAACAATTCCTCGCCCGTCGCTTGCTAAGTCTCTTACCTGAGCCTCGAAGAGTTCGCCCACTTTCACCATAATAAAACCGCTATACACAAAATTTGTGCGAGTTTATCATTAGTGCTATTGGCGTGCTATTGATGTGGAAAGCTCTGATGTAAAAGTCTCTGATGTAAAAAACTCAACAGTATAGAAAACACGATACAGGAACAAGACAATGCCTATACGTATACTTAGTGTAAATATTTTATGTTGTATCATCTTTTTTTCTGCTTGCAGTGAAGATATCGCAGCCGATAACAATACTGTACCCGCTGTAAAAGAAGAGACTTTAATCGTTTGTCCTGATGAGCGCTCAAAAGTATGCACTCGGGAGTTTAACCCTGTTTGTGCTAAGCGTGATACTGGCGTTCGTTGCGTGACCACGCCCTGCCCCAGCACGGAATGGGTAACAAAAGGCAACCCCTGTTCAGCCTGTTCTGATGCGAGTATCGAGGGCTATATTATGGGTGAATGTCAGGTAAGTGGTTCTCAGGAGCCGTGAATTCAGTGATTGAGTTGCCTCAGGGTAAAACCGTCGCGCTTGCTTTGGGCGGGGGTGGGGTTAAGGGGCTTGCGCATATTGCACTGTTAAAGAAGCTGGATGCTTTGGGTATCCGGCCTACTTTGATAGCAGGCACCAGTATGGGAGCTATTATTGGTGCGCTCTATGCCAAGGGGCTAACCGGGCAGCAAGTGGAGGACAAGGTACGTGCGCATTTAATTACCCGGGGTGAAAAGTTAAAAAGCTTATTTCGCAGGCGCAAACATCTTCTGAAATGGGCAAAGGTCTTTTCTCTAGAAAAATCCCGAGGCGGTTTTATTACCGCAGATGGTCTTTTTGATCACCTTTTCCACGAATTAATGGATGTAGAATTTGATCAGTTGGATACACCCTTTATTGCGGTGGCGACAAATTATAATACGGGAAAGGAGCAGGGGTTCCATTCTGGAAATTTGCTGCAAGCGGTTAAAGCCAGTATGGCGGTGCCGGGTGTTTTTGCTCCGGTCGTTGTTGGTGACCAAGTGTATGTGGACGGTGGTGTTGTTAATAACTTGCCCGTAAATCATATCTACCAGCAAGCGGATATAACCTTGGCAAGTGATGTTGTCTTGCTTGAAAAAAAAGAAAGCCCCAATTCGTTTCAGTCCCTTTCCGGTTCGGTCAATATTATGTTGCGCCATGTAACTGAGACACAACTTTCTCTTTACCCACCTGATTATTTATTTCAACCCAATACCGCAGGGTTTGAATTATTTGATTTTATGAAAATAGGGAAAGTGCTGGAGCAGGGAGATAGAGCAATTAAAAAAAGTTTTGCCTAGGGTCTTGTTGATACTAATAAAGCTGACACTAATAAAAAAAGCCGCTTCTAGGGTAAATAGAAACGGCTTACACAATATTGGTGGTATTTATTCCACGGGCAATTCGACTCTTGGTACGACGGCCCAATTAGGGTAATCCGAATAGTCTGGTTTAACGGTTCTTCCTTCAAAGACAGTCCATGCCTCAGCCGCACCTTCGATTCCCATCCCAAACATCGTTGATATTGGCGTAAAAAGATTGCTGCTATCAACAGGTGAGTCGTGGTAGGTTGCGGCGTATAGCCAGCAATATTTATTGCCTTCATAACCAAAGCCCATGCGTTGTACAGGAAATTTCGCTTTCCACAAAGCGACGGGGAGCGCATCGGAATAGCCAAAATCAATTAATTGAGCGATGGACCAAGTAAAATAGGTAAGTGATTTTAACCATAAAAATAGTGGTAGCTAATAGTTCTATAAAATACAGGCTTAACCGTTTTCAAATGTAGAACCTTGTGGGTATGTACCCTTTATTAATAATTATGTAGTAAATGGATACTCTAATAGAAATTAGAGAGGCTGAGGCTTTAAACTTTTTTGATGAAAGCTTGTTGAGGCAGTAGAGGGTTTTGCTTGTTTTTCCCAGTCTGTTAAATTGTATTTATTTAGGATTTTTTCTAACTCGCCAGATGTTCTTATTTTTGCAATTCCTTTGTCGAGAATATCGGCGTATATTTTTTGATTAAATGCCACATAAACATTTGACGGTTCACCTGTAGAGCCTGCGGATTTAAAAAGGTGTGAGTCTATGCCAAGCTCTTTTAACTTAAACCAAAATACCGGGCCATCTTCAATAAGTGCGTTGATCTTTTTCTTTTTAAGTAGGTTAATTAACATTATAAGCGGATTTTCGCCATAGACATAAAATATATTTTTAGGATTGTTTAAGGCGTAGTTATCAAATTCGGTACTGTAGTCATAGCCTTTGACGCCGCCTATTTGGACTCTTTGATCCGTTCCGTTTTTAATATCGTCAAACCTCCATGGCGAGTGACTCTGAACAAAAAAGATAGAATCAGATATACCCAATGAGCGTGTGGTGAGATGCAGACCTTCCGCTTCTTTTTCTGTTGCGCCAATAATGCCATCGATAGATTTGTGTTTGGCCATAGAAATAGCCCGTTGCCAAGGTAAAATTCGATAGGTTACGGAGTGATTGGGGTTATCCAGTTCAAATGCTCTTCGGGTTACTTCAACCATATACCCTGGCATTGTTGAATTGGGTTCACAGTTAAATGGGCACCACTCGTCCGCAGCAATAACAACTTCATAAGAATTTGCTCTGGAAGGCGCTAATATTGTTAGCACGAAATAAGTAAACAGAAAACAAAGACGCATTGAATGTTACTTTTTAGGCAGACAATATAAAGTTTAGACTCTTATAACGTTTGATGCCTTTAAAAAAGCTTGTTACTTTGTGCTTGACAGAGCAAGTGGTGACTATAGGCACACTATAAAGTAGCCTCAAGAGGCGTATGTATAGTGCATTGGAGGCTGCGACGAGTGTTTACAGGTTTTTAACTAAACTGTTTGCTTATAGCCCGGTTTTTGCAAGATATAGTCCCGATACCTATGGGGGCTGCCCTGCTCTGCCGCTTCTGCCGCTTTAACAATGTTATACATTTCCCGTGCGCTTACATAATGCAGGCAGTAGTTTTCACCATCATTGTATTTGGATTCGAGATAAGAATACATCTCATCTACAGGTTTGCCCAAAAGCGTATCCATATCGCAGTCCTGGGTGCCGTGGGTATGAATTTTAATAAAAATCCACTCTGGTTTGCCTTTAACATGGATATGTTGATCTACCCATAGGTCCACACGGTCTTTGCTGGGAGGGAAGCTAGCGCGAATATCCGAATTTTCGATGGTTGGCATAATACCCAGTTTGCGTTTTTTCCAGTTAAGGGCAAGTGGGCCTTGAATTAGCATAAGATCCCCGGTGGCTTCCCTGCCCACTTCTACATCGATACCCGAGTTATGGCTTTTCGGTTTGTTTGGGTTATCGGTGGCATAATAAATGGAATTGACTTTCTTGGTTTGTGTATCGCTTGGCGCTGACGGTAGAGTTAGGTCCACGTAACAACCTGTATCCCTTAGTATCTCCAACTCATTATTGATACCGCACCAACGGCCATCGTTGCGGGAATTGTCTAAACACCAATTGCCGTGAATAAAGGCGTATTCCATTTTGCCCGTGTATTTATTGATTGGAATGGCGTCGTGCTTTTCTTGCAACATATTCACAAAACCCGTGAGAGTTTTCGTGAGGTTTTCACTGGTATCATTATCATGGTGAAGATGAATTTCAATTTCGCCGTAACCCTTAGCGCATAAGTGTGTAATTTTTTTAAGATGTTCTTCACGGTATTCCTCTTCGGGATAGAAAAAACCGTGGGTAGGAGGCAGGCCGTCGGCATCTTTATGTTTATCCGCCAGTTTGGGGTAATCCTCCATCCAGCGGTCTACGCGGCGACGCTCTACTTCAATGTCATTCGGTTTCCCCCATTGCGGCTCATAATGATCCACAAAGGCAAACATGATATGCACAGGCCCTTTCACTGAGGGCTTATTGATGTATCGCCGATAGATATAACTGGCAAGCCAAGTGTGCATATTCTTTTTCCAAAGAATCAGGTATACACCGGCGATACCCAATATAAAAAGCGTTAAAAGCGCTGTAAGCATAATGAATGATCCAAATAGTAAAAATTGACTTCTTTGTTAACGAGCCGTTCGTGTCCAGGTGCCACCTGAAGCCCCGGAAGCATGTTGTACAAACCCTACCCATAAGGCGTAATTCATATCTAACCAAAAAATAAGTAACCTAAGTAGTTTGCTGTTGGCAATGTTTACTATATTGCGTTTCCACCCTATAAATAAGCCATAAACAGCTAGCTGAGAGGTAAAGATAAAGACGTAAAAGGGAATATCCAATAAAAATAGATTGGATAAAAATGTGAGTATTAAACAATGAGGTACTAACCAACGGAGGACTTTATGCGAAAAATAGCTAAACCCTAATAATGGCCGTGAATTAAATAAAAAGTCTGGATAGCGAAATAGTGTTTGATAATTGCCTCTACCTATACGTGTACGGCGTTTAAATTCGTCGGCGATGGTGTCTGGAATATATTCTTTGGCAATAGCTTCCGTATCATAGTCTACAATACTGCCTTTGGCGGCCAGTCGATTAACAATAACAAAATCGTCAATAATGGAGTCGCTAGAAATGGGAATATAATCCTCTTTGCGAATGGCGTATATGGCACCGTTTGCACCTAATAAACATCCAATTTTGGCTTCATTAATTTTTAGCCAATTTTCGTATTGCCAGTAGAGATTATCCTCGTTTTCAACGCCATCGGGTTTTAATAACCGGAGCTGGCCGCAAACTGCATCGGCTGGGTTTTCTCCAATAAAGTGTCTGCCAAGTTTTTTTAACGCATCGGTTTCAAAATAGGTATTGGCATCACTAAAGACCAAAATGGCTTCGGAAGCGGTTTCTACTAAGTCGTTTAATACGGAAGGTTTTCCTCTGTTGTGGTCAAAAATATGCGGTTCAAAACGGCTGTCACTAAAACTTTGAAGAATATCGTTGGTTTTATCCAAGCTGCCATCAGAACCTACATAGAGTTTGATTTTACCCTCGGGGTAATCACATTGGAAAATATTCTCAATACGCTCCTTAATATCTTTTTCTTCATTAAACGCGGCGATTATCACGCCAATGCTGGGATATTGATCCTCTTCAATGGTGTCGATAGAGAGCGGTTGGCGGTTTTGATCAAACAGCCTTACTAGAACAAATAATACGACGGGATACAGGGCGTAGGTATAGACTACAACAAAAAGTGAAACCCAAAAAATATTGAATGCAAAATTAATCACATTAACCTCCAATTAATTCTGTAACAGTATTAAACTCGAACCCCTGCTCTTTCCATATGGGTAACATATGTTCGAGCATGTCATATGCTAGTTGACTGTCGTCGTGAAAAAGCAAAATATCTCCATTGCGGGCAGGGCGTGTTTCAAAAATTTTAATCTGTTCTGCAAATGGCTTTTGCTGATAATCCTTTGAGTCAAAAGACCAGTGGGCTATACGCCAGTTTTTTTTAAGTAAACTCACCATAAGCCAAAAACTAAGCAGCCCTTGAGGCGCGCGAAATATTTTTTTGTTGTTCTTGTCAATATTGTCAATTTCATTCTGACAGTTGTTTGCTTCGGTTAATTGTGACTCCCGTGACTGACTGGAAAATGACCTATGGGTGTGAGAGTGATTGGCCAATAGGTGTCCATTATCCATTAAGTATTGGGCAATATTTGGGTGTGCAGCAATGTGTTTTCCAATACAGAAAAAAGTGCTTTTTGCGGAATACTTATCGAGCAATTCACATATTTTTTGTGTGAAATTCGGGTTTGGGCCATCGTCGAAGGTTAGGTAAAGTACTTTATTTTTTCTGCTACCATGTGTGGCCACGAGCCTGTTAGGCAAAAATCGAGCAATTTTATAACTGCCAAAATTGAGCATTCTCTTTCCTTAAATTTACTTTGCAAGGGCGTGTGCGATTGCGTTATTCACGTTGTAAATATTGGTCTCCCAGGAAAAACGTTCAGCGTTTTGTGCTACGGCATTTCTATTCCATGGAGTATCTAGCCCTATTTTTATTGCGTTAACCAATGCATGATGATCATGGAGAGGGACTAGGATTCCATCGCTATCATCTAGAATTTCAGGAATGCCGCCTACAGAGGTGGCAATAGCTGGCAGTCCTGAAGATTTTGCCTCTAATACTACATTGGGAACGCCCTCATTAAAACTAGGCAGTAATAAAAGGTCTGATTTGTTCATCCAGCCTCGTATTTCATTTTGCGGCATCGGTGGTAAAAATGTAACCCTCTCTTTAATTTCAGGGTGCTGTGCTAATATACGGTCGATTTGCCCCTTGTCCGCCCCTTGGCCAATGTATACCAGTTCTACATTGATACCCTGTTTTGCAATGTCGGCAAAAGCTTCAGCACAGGCTAAAATGCCTTTTGTTTTTTTTAAGTTACCAACAAATAACAAACGTTTGATTTTTTTCTCGGGTAGGTTTTCTTCGGGATAAAATATATTTTTATCCACACCATTGTAATTAACAATAATCTTATTTTCGTCTACTCCATAGTTGACCATTTTGTCCTTTAGAGCTTGGCTTACGGACAGAATTGACGAGGCTTGCTGGCAAGCATTGACAATTTGTTTGCTCCGTGAGGGTGTATCGATAAAGTCGTTTATATCGGTCCCATGCACCTTTAGAATAAACGGTAACCCTAGTTTTTTTGCGAGCTTGGATACGGCCACTCCATCAGGAAATGCCCAACTGACAAAAAGTAGATCCGGTTTGAAGCGCTTAATGATACCCATAGCAAAAAATAGCAGGGAAAAATACATCCAATAAGAATAAAAGCCCCGAGCAAACTTTGGGGTAAATAAATAAGGAATATAGTGCCGTGTTTTATCCGTATTTGTTTTTATTTGGCCACGTTTTTTAAACCATTCGATAAATGCCACAGGAACCACATATTCGACAGTATAGTATTGTTCAAGCCGTTCAAATTGTTGACGATTAAATGAACCTCGATGAGGCTCCCAAGGCAGGGGAAAAAGATTGCCTATAGCGAGGATTCTTGGTTTTTTTTCGTCAGCCATTATTGATTCAACTCACTAATGGTTACTCTGAATTTACCTAAGCGGGTAAGAGGAATATCGTCCACTTTATTAAAGTGGACGGCGAGTCCTCCTTCGGTAATACGGTCAACTTCGGTGACAATATAGGCCAAGTCTTTTTCTGTAAAACTTTCGTTGGGAATGTACAATACATCAATAGATTCGATTTGTGATTGTTTTACCTGAAATTTATTAATTCCAGTTATATCCTTAAGCATATGAGGAAAAAATTCTCCGGGAATAATTCTTCCAGAAGTGGTTTTAATTAAATCTAACTTTCTCCCTTCCACCTTATCCAATACTCGAAAGGGGAGGCCGCAAGAACAATGCTTGCCGGATACTTGCCCTTGATCGCCATTCTTATAGCGAATAAAGGGAAAATTAAAATTGTGCAGGTCGGTTATAACGATATCGCCTAATGTATTTTGAACCGCTCTGTCATTGTTATCGGTAATTTCCACTACTAAATGATCATCACTAATGTGGAAATTTTTTCCGTGACGACATTCTGCCGCAATCAGCATAAACTCTCGACAGCCATAGGTATTGTATGCGCAACATCCAAAGGCTTTTTCGATCGCTTCTCTTTGGAATTCGTGCAGGGGCTCTGCCCCTGTGAGAATTTTATTGGGTGTATATAGCGTTAGGTTATTTTTATTGGCATATTCGGCCACTACATGCAGCGGCGATACGTAGGCAACGATAGTTTCAGGCTTATAAGTGTTAATGGACTCAATGTACTCTAGAATATTCTCTTCGGATAAATAAAAGCTATTGAGCATTTTTCGACGAAAGACGCCGTTATAAATATTGTCTTTCAGTTTGATGAGCTTGCTTATTTTGCCTAGGTGATCTCCCCACAGATATAGGGTTTTAGTGCCGAGTGTGGGGCCAGAAAAACCATAACCACGCCACATATTGGCTTGGCGTCGGTTATAACTTTCCATACTGTGCTGAAACTTGAACGGCGTGCCTGTGGACCCTCCCGTAGTTTTGGTGATAGAGAATTTTTGGTTCTTAGCTTTGAAATCATCAAAGTTGTCTCTAATGTCTTGTTTGTTTAACGTGGGTAATTTTTCTATGTCGGATAACTCTTTAATATCCGAAGGTTTTATACCCAGAGGATCCCAGGTCTTTCGATAATAAGGCACATTTTCGTAGGCGTGGGCGACCAATGCCTGTAATTTAGCAAGTCGAATTTCTGCCACTTCTTCGGCTGAGAGACGAAGGTTTTTATTGTACTCTTTGAGGTACTTTTGAATTGGACGCCTTTTGTATATGCCTTCATAAAGGCCAAGAGCTACATAGGCGGATAATTGGGTGAACATTCATTCTCCAAATCGAAATGTTAAGTCTGATACATTGGTTTTCTTTGGTGTTGTCATATCGTACGTACAAGCGATACCATCGCCTATTTTGGGCTGGCATATTTGGGTTGGTATATAACGATGGTCGGTTTTGAATTATAAGCGTTAATGTACAGTAGAATTATTAGTGGAATTATATCCTAACTTAGGGCGCTAACACTATTAAATTGAAATACCCGAAGCTTAATTGAAATATCCGCAACGCTGGCTGGGTGATAAAGGTTATATGGTCGAATGTAAGTGGTGAAGACGAGGGTGTAAATTAATAGAGTATGATCTACTGCAACCTAAGTATTGGCATTACAAATTTGACTAGTAAAAAAGTACCATAAATGGCCTGGTCTGCGACAGCCGTCATAGTATTTTTAATATGCCGTGCTATACCATGTATTAGAGCTGCATTTACTACTTCAGCAGTAAGTATTTTGTGGCATGAAAATAGGCAAGCGCAGCCAAAACGCTAGTAGTTTTTTGTCAGTAAGTCGTAATAGAAATAACGTTTATTTCTATCTCGATAGCGCCGTCCTAATATTGAGGAAGGTTTCCTGGATAGATTTAACAATTTGTGAGGCAGTAATGAGTTTTTTAATTAAACGGTCACTTTTAAAATTTGCTGTAATCTCAAGCTTTTTAGCCACAAGTAGCGCGTTAGCATTGAATACAACCGTTACTTTACAAGCCGATGTAGATGTCACACCTGGGGCGAATGAAGTGGTAACTTTTGGTTTGCCTTTGGCGGAAAGTGAAGTACTCAATCTCAGTGAAATTAAAGTGCTTAATGGCTCCACAGAGTTGCCAATTGCGGTCGAAGGTGGGTTGCGTTGGCATTGGTCAGATAACTCCTACCGTTCGGTAACGATTCAACTGCAAAACGTCAATATGACCAGCGGTAATATCATCCTAACCGTGACCGATGAAGGCAGAAATGTTGCAAATGATGTAACCGCCGTTCCACATACCAACGGTTGGGTTGCCGCTGGTGCCAATAAAGATAGCCAGATGTATCCACGAATCTTTGCCCTTCACGACCCTTTTTACCTGGACGATACGGGTGTGATTCCTCCTTATAATGCGGCACCTAGTACCCCCGATTCTTTTGAGCAGTTCCAGGTGGCACAATACAATAATTGGTCTGGTGGCTTAAATTTTAACGACTCTAGCCGAGCCAACTGGCTGTTCGACCGATCTTCCGCTTACTTTAAAATATATATGACTACGGGAAGAGTGGAATTTTTAAAAGAAGCCTTTCTTAGTAAAAGATTTTATTTTGAGCATATACGTAATGACGGCACAGCCCCCGCCCCGGTAGGCGGTGATGGCTGTTGGTTGTATGGCGGAACCATTACCAGAACCTGCCCAGACGGCAAATATATTGCACCTCAACAAGCTAAGTTAGCGTGGGCATTAGTGGGCGATAACAGCCAATGGGATAGTGATCTTATTGTCGAAATGGCCCTGCAAGCTGACTTGGGGTGGAATCAATACGGTTCGAGAGGTACTTTTTCTTCGGAAAACCAGGGTTTTACTGAGCGTGGTGCCGGTATTGCTGGTCTTGCGGAAATTATCGCCTATGAAATGACTGGGAATACAACGGTATTAAGTCACCTCAATGAGCGCATCGCCTTTCTAAAAGATATGCAGCAAACGGTGAAGTCTTGGGACACTGAGCATGGCTGGACACCCAAAAGCGGTGGTTTTACGCATAACCTCGACCGTCATGATGGGAATTGTGGGGACGATTGCCCCGTTGGAGATACCGACTCTCGCGGTTTTTCAGCCTGGATGAGTGAAAATATTGTCGACTTCCTGTGGCATACCTATTGGGTCACCGAACACGAGGATGTGCCCGAGATGCTAAAACAGATAGCTCATGCAGTGAACGATTACGGTTTCACCTCCGTATATAACGCCACTTCTGGTGAGCATGATACGCTTCCAGAATTTGCAGGTTCTTCTCATACCCAGGGTTGTAACACAACGGGAGCCGATACCGATTTATTGTATATGGCCAGTGCCCATGCATCGAATACCGCTCGTATACAAGACGACTGGTGGGCTTGGTATTCCGATAGTCACAATGTTGAAACGGTTTTAATTCTTACTTCGGGTTATTACTTCGAGACAGATAATGCACAACGTTTGAAACTCAGGTCTAGAATTGAAAAGTTAATTGAAGGTTGGAGCCACACAGGTTGCGCGGGCGTATTTAGCAATGTGTACCGTTTGTTTAACTGGCAGCATCGTTCCAACTCGGTTCGCACATGGAGTTGGGTGGATGAAGCCCAGCAGCCTCCGGTTAGCACAAGCTCTTCCAGCTCATCAAGCAGTACAACATCAAGTAGTACATCAAGCAGCAGCGGTGGAGCCCAGCCTAGCCCTCCTTCTGCGCCAGGTATTGTCGGCGTGGCAGTAAGCGTTCCGAACGCCTCATCTAACAGTGCTTCATCGTCAAGCGCTAGTTCCTCTGCCTCCAGCAGCAGTGGTGTAACATCTTCTTCAAGTAGCAGTTCTTCAAATAGCAGTGCATCTTCAAGTAGTTCTTCAAATAACAGTTCTTCAAGTAGTAGCACAACGTCTAGCAGTACAACGTCAACCAGTTCTTCGAGCAGTGGTGGCACCGCTCCGCCGCCGCCTCCTCTTGTTGATCCAGGTGAGATCGCTTTCCAAAATGTAACGGAAGCCGTGACAAATGCAGCAACAGAAGTGGAATTCCACTTCTGGGCAGGCTTGCCTGATGTGAACGCCGACGGCTGTTTGGATATCTATATTGGTGCCCATAGTGATGCTATTGACAGTGCCATGCATATCCAAAATAAAAGCGATGGCCGTTGTACCGGCACCTTTACCCACCTGCCCGATAATAACAACTACTCGCAGGCAACCCCAGAAGTACCTCGGATTACTTCCCGCTATATCTGGGGCAACTGGTACAACCATCCTCACGGCATGTGGTCCTTCTTCGGCCATGATGTGGATGGAAACCCAGGTGCAAGATACCGGGTTTCTGACTCTGTTACCCCAGGCCAAAACCCAACCTACTTTGCAAAATCTATAGGTTGCCACCTGGAAGTGGGCAACTGTTTACCCATCGAAATGAATGGTGATGGTGACCTTGAAATGGTGGTGTCGAATTACCACTTTGACCGTGGAACAACGCGCGCAAGAATCACGGATTTGGATTCAGGCTCAATCGATCACGAAGGCAGTGCCAGTGATGCGCCCAATGGAGTGAGCTACGTGATTGCTGATGTAACCGGAAATGGCTACCCTGAAATTGTGAACCCCCATGACCTAGGCTGGTGGCAATTCAATACCACTGTCCAGAAATACCAATGGCAGGCCAGTAAATTCAGCGCTTCTGTTATCAACGCTGAAGGGCGTCATCCCGCCAATAATCATATGATCCCATTTGATTATGATGCCGACGGTGATACCGACCTACTTTTTGGGCGCGGACTGTATAACCAAGATGGCACCCTTATTTGGGCGCTTTATCGGAATAATGGTGACAGCACCTTCACCGATGTGACTAATGCATCGGGCTGGGCATCGGTGGCGACCTACAATGAAGACTACTGGACTACCTACGCCAACTCCGTTGCTGCCGACCTTAACCTGGACGGTTATCCAGACATCCTGATCGGTGGTGAGAAATACGCCAATAACGTCACGATTGTGTGGAATAACGGCAATGGCACCTTTACCGCAGATCGTACAAACCAATTTGGGACCTGTTACAGCGACAGTAACTATGCCGGTAAAGCCTGGATAGGCGCCGCAGACTACGATAACGATGGCCGCATTGATATTATCAAAACACACGGTTACTCAGGAAACTACCGTTCATCCGTTGGCCTGTTTCGCAATGTATCCAACATAAATAACCATTGGCTGAGAATCCGTGCCCGTGGTATTGGTGGCAATACCGACGGATTGCATACACGCTTGATTATTCGTGAGCCTAATTCGCAAAATGTTATCACCAGCTATGAAGTGGGAATTGCGACAGTAGGCTCTCAAAACCTGCTTATTCATGCCGGCTTGGGGACTCATGCCACTGTGGATGTGCTTGCAAAATTCCCGCACGGTGGGGGTGAATACCTATTTGAGGATGTAGCGGCAGACCAAGACATTATCGTCTTTGCTAATGGCGATATAGTGACAGGGTATCAACCGGGAACAGCAGTGCCCATGACAGCAAATTAACTCTAAGCCTTAAAAATAAAGGGCGGTTAATTTATATTAACCGCCTTTTTTTGTTGTGGTGTTTATTTTCGGCCCATTGTTTTTGCAGTCGTCCCATGGGGTCGTAGTGGCTGTGGATAGCCGTCTACGATGGTAATTTTGCGCTCTACAACAGGGTGGACATTCCATAAAAACACTTATTCTAGGTTATTTTACGGGTAATCAATTCCGCCATTTGGCTGTTTGCAACTCGTAAAACGCTTCCAGAACATCGACCAACCTTTCAAAAAACCGTGTTTCTTTAGTGCAAGAATGGCATATTCAGAACAGCTTGGTTCAAACAAGCAGACACCCCGTAGAGATGTTGGAGCAAACATTCGATAAATATTGATTAATTTAGTGGATAGCCAAACCATCTATACTTTTTCCATGCGAAAGGTAATTACGTAATACAAACTACTTTGAGATTTTTGACCACCTGCGGCCCCGAAGCAACCTGGTTGCAACTCAACACCAACACTATCTATTCTATAAAACTCCCAGCCTTTGGATGCATACTCATTCACCACATCTTCAAGATATGCCGCCGCCTCATTGCCTTTGTGTTTTTTCATTTCTACTGAGATGTTTGGTGGAACTTGAATCATTTTGTATTTGAACATTAATTACAATCCTTTATGTGATATGGGGAAAATAGAAATAATAATTCTTTTGCGTCACCGGGTGGGTTTTCGCGCCACCAGCTTTAAGAACCTATTAAGAATACCTAATTTCAGAAAATAAAGGAATGTTTATCAAGGGTGTTGGGTTACCCCCGACTTGCCCACCACTAGGTAGGTGGAGCGGACGTTAGGCAATTTGCCGTATCATTACTGGCAACATGCGAACGTCCTTGTTTTAATTTTTTTGAATCGTGTCTCTACGCTTCTGTAACTTTAAACTCTTGAGGACTGATCCACGCAACTCTTTTATATGATCCTTTTAAAATACCTTTCTCACGTAGATATTCGTATACTTCAGAAGGTGACCATTCCCTACCTGTTGAAAAGGCTATATTCAAGTCGTTTAATTTCGAGAAAATTTCAGCCTTATCGTTTTCGTCTAAGCAACCATAGGAATACTCCTTTGCTTGTTCTACCACAAAGCCGTAGTTTAAAAGGTCTTTCTCTATATTTGAGTTAATAACTATAACTTTAATTTTTTTAGTATCTGCTTTTGTGACGTATCCAAAAATAGTCATTTGGGTTTTACCTCCAGAACTGTTTTGGTATTACCTGAGTCAGTTGTGGGTATTGAGTCGATAACCATTTCTGGTGCTCCTCCTGGTAGGTGATTTCCAGCGCCGAGAAAGAATCTATTACCCTCCATAGGACTTCTTGGAGCTTGCGAAGTAATATTCTCTACTTTTCTTACTTTGAAACCATCTTGCAAAGAGCCTAGTTCGAGGCCAAATGAATTTTCAAGTTGAATTATTTTTTGCTTATCAATCGCAACGGTGGAGCCAGTTTCAAAATTACCAATAATATCTGTTACAGATTCCTTATCGGATACAAAAGAGCCTGCACGACCGATGGATGGATGGATGGAAATTCGTCCCATTCAGTAGGGCTAACGTTGTAACCAACGTTGCTATCAAGCATTTGGTGTTGTCTGTTCCTGGCTTTTTCGACTCTTTCTTTTTCACTACAACTCAACCCCAACGGATCAATCCAACTCACCGGATTAGGCGCATACTGATAATTATTTACCCCACCCAACAATCCAATCGGGTCTTGGGTCGTAAACTGCCCTACCCCCGGATCATAATACCGATGCCGATTGTAATGTAAACCACTCTCTTCATCAAAGTATTGCCCCTGAAAGCGGATATTGTTTTCTACTTCATCCACTTCTTTATAGGCCACATTCCCATAGGTTTGATAACGGGCTTTCCAAACGATTTTTCCGTATTGGTTTGATAGTTCCTGCGGAGTACCTAAATGATCGAGATGATAGTGATAGACTTCGCCATCCTGCACCATGGCGAGTGGTTTAAAGCTTTCGGGTTCGTAAATAGTGGTTTTTTTGATTTCGTTACGCTGTTCACTGAGGCCATCCTTGGCCTCATCCCTTCGGGCGACATGCGTCGTGCAAAATGGCTCTCCTGCCATTTTGTCTTGGATAAGCTGGTCGCCTGACCAGAGGTAGCGGGTAGTACCAAATTCATCCTGTTTTTTAATTCGACGGCCTAGTGGGTCATACGTGTATTCGGTAATTTGGCCGTTTTTCTTGCTACATTTTTTGGATCAGTTTTGGTAAAGACTACGATGGTAGTTTTGCGCTCTACACTTTAATTATCAATCAACTATTAAATGTTTATCAACATATCTAATTCTATGCTGCCTAGTATGACCAGCATATTCAATATATCTCAAAAAAACAGCATTACATGCAGTGCATATATTTATAGTGCAGTCATTATAGGGGTAAAAGTGAATAGCAATTGGAGCATCTGGGCTCCAGTAGTTTGTACCATTTGGATGAAATTCGTTATAGCCATTCTTTTTTATGTCTTCCTCAGCATATTCGAATTCGGCTATGGTTTTAATGTTAGGTTCCAAATTCCTAATGGTATCAGACCACGACTTAAATTTTTCCTTTGTGCAAGTTTCACAACTTTCACTAGAATTTTCTTTACCTGCAAGTAATACTAAGTTTTCAGCATTAAATTTCTGTAGGCTTTTGTCATTCATAGTCGTCTCTATTTGTCTTTGATAATTCTTGTATTTTTAAAATTCTTTGAATAACCACTGAGAGAGTTGCCGTGGTCAATATTTTCCGAACCAACTAAGGCTGCTTCTGATACCCCAGCTTTAGTTTTCCCTCCCGGTTTCCATTCCCCCTCAATAGCACCAAACTCATTACCTGAAGGCATATCATAAGAAAACCTGGGGTCGCCCGGCTCTATCTCAACATACATAATACGATCAGTTTGAAGCTCTGCTAATTCCACAGAATCAAGTCCAAGATTTAATTGATCGTTTAATATTGCAACGTCTCCAGAAGACTCAAAATTAGAGATAACTGGTCGCATCTCAGATGGTAGGCCGACGAACTTACGTGGGGGTAAAGTTGAAAATCTACTGCCAGTTGTCCAACTTTCAATAACAATAAAAGCACCACCCTTTGCATTAAACTTTTGCATGCTAGCTTCTACATAAGAAGTTGGCAGATAATCGGTAGCATTATCAGGCTTGTCTCCTCGGGGCACCACCTCAACTTCTTTCATTTTCTGATAGCTTTCTGAAGCTTCAGAACTATTCGCAAAATAGCCTTTTGTATTTTTCTGGAAGTTATTCCATTCACTACACGTCAACCCAAACGGATCAATCCACCCCGTAGGATTCGGCGCATACTGATAGCTATTAATTCCCCCCAAAAGCCCAATCGGGTCTTGCGTCGTAAACTGCCCTAGCCCTGGATCATAATACCGATGCCGATTGTAATGCAATCCACTCTCTTCATCAAAGTATTGCCCTTGAAAGCGGATATTGTTTTCGATTTCATCGACTTCTTTATAGGCCACATTCCCATAGGTTTGATAACGGGCTTTCCAAACGATTTTTCCTTCGCTATTGGATAGTTCTTGCGGGGTACCTAAATGATCGAGATGATAGTGATAGACCTCCCCATCCTGCACCATGGCGAGTGGCTTAAAGCTTTCGGGTTCATAAATATAGGTTTTTTTGATTTCGTTGCGCTGCTCCTGCACCAACTGATCACCAGCCCACAGGTAACGAGTGGAGCCAAATTCATCCTGTTTTTTTATTCGACGGCCCAGTGGGTCGTAGGTGTATTCGGTGGTTTGGCCGTGTTTCTTTATTTTAGTCAGTTGGTTATTTAAGTTGTATTGATAGGTGGTAAGCAGCTTGCCGCCTGTACCGCGTTTCTCCTGTATTAGGTTCCCACGTTTGTCATAGGTAAAGTGGCGGTCGCCTTGAAAGCTTAGGCGGTTGCCTTGGCCGTTTTTATTAGGGTTGTTTTGATTGCTTTGGTTTTGTTGGTTTTGTTGGTTTTTGCTTTGGCTTGAATCGAGAATATTGCCCGCAGGGTCAAAGTGAAATGCTTCTTGGGTGATTTTGCCATCGTTTATGGCTTCGCTGTGTTTTAGGCGATTAAGCAGGTCGTAGGCATAGCGTGTTTCCACAGGCCCGTCTTTGACGCGGTTTAGGTTGCCAAAGGTATCGTAACCAAATTCCCGGTGTATGGGGCTGGGCTGTTTGTTGCTTTGGTTGCGGGCATGTTGTTTTTGCAGGCGTCCTGTGGGGTCGTATTCGGATTGGGTGGTGAGGTTGCGTTCTTTAGATTGACAATAGCATCGTACTTTTTATAGGTAGGGTGTTATTGGTCGCCAGCCAAATTTATCGTAAACATAATTATCTAAAAAACAGGGTGCCATTTTACGATGGGAGTTTTTTGGATTGGTTTTGGTAAAGGCTAGGATGGGAAAATAATAATTAGAAAAAAGTCTACGATGTGGGTGTGGGAAATTGACCGTAAAACTTCGTTATTCTACGACCAGTAATTTGGGAAAACTACGATGGTAGTTTTGCGCTCTACAATAAAGGGTAGTCCATTAATATGTGATTTTATTGGGAAGTGTTTAAGGTGCCAGACTCCCTCTGGCAAGGCCACCACTGGGCAGGTGGCGCTGACGTTTTAAGCAACTATGCCGTGCATTCACTGGCAATATGCGAACGTCCTGTTTTGGGTTTCTTTTTTCCTTACTTGGGGTTCGTCTCCTGTAGTTTCTTTCGTACGTATCCAGTCTTTTAATCATCGAGTCTCATTAGTATTTGATATATCTCCATTAGCATCTAACTTACAAGAGTAAAAAACTCTAGGGCATACCGAAGTTAAAATTAATTCTTCCCCCGATAGATAGACATTATCGAAACATATTGTGCCTTGATCTATATAAGGATTTTCCACTCTTTTCCTAAAAGATCCATCAGAGTTATAAATCACAGCATTATGTGGGTTGTCAAAATCATTATGATCAACCATAACCACAAAGTCTCCCCTTACTGGGGCTGCTACGTAAGCTCTATATTTATAATTCTTTATTATCTCCGAATTACCATATTTCCAGCTTACCTGCTTTTTTTGCTCATTATTTGAAAGCTGTTTAATCATTTTATACTCACTCAAGAGGTGTTTCTTCGCCTACAAATTTAACAAAGGGTTTTTTAGGATCATATTCTAAAACATCAATCTGGGTGCCTCCTCCAGGATAAGTAATACCATTATGTTTTTGAGGGCCTACTACACTCCTTTGCACTCTAACAGGGCGAGTAATTTCAACTTGCCGTACGCCAGAAATTTTTTCTTTGAAAGGCGGTATGACTGCCAGCTCATTTCTAACGTAGTCAACACTAGTTATTGTGTCATCAGTACCGAACTTGCCTGGGCTTGGTTGCCCTGGCGATACTGCTTGGTTAAACCGATAACCGGCAGGAAGAATTACGCTAGTGATTGGCGCTCCAGGCATTTCTGGAGTAAGAGACTCAGGTGCAGGTAATATCCTAGATGGATCAGTTATGGGCTCTTCCTTACAACTCAACCCAAACGGATCAATCCACCCCGTTGGATTAGGCGCATACTGATAATTATTTACCCCACCCAAAAGCCCAATCGGGTCTTGCGTAGTAAACTGCCCGATATTGGGATCATAATACCGATGCCGATTGTAATGTAATCCACTCTCTTCATCAAAGTATTGCCCTTGAAAGCGGATATTATTTTCGATTTCATCCACTTCTTTATAGGCTACATTTCCATAGGTTGTATAGCGGGCTTTCCAAACGATTTTTCCGTGTTGGTTTGATAGTTCTTGCGGAGTGCCTAAATGGTCTAGATGGTAGTGATAGACTTCGCCATCCTGCACCATGGCAAGTGGTTTAAAGCTTTCGGGTTCGTAGATATAGGTTTTTTTAAGGTTATTCCTTTCCTCCTGCACCAACTGATCACCAGCCCACAGGTAACGAGTGGTGCCAAATTCATCCTGTTTTTTTATTCGACGGCCCAGTGGGTCGTAGGTGTATTCGGTGGTTTGGCCGTTTTTTTCTATTTTAGTCAGTTGGTTGTTGAGGTTGTACTGGTAGCGGGTGATGAGCTTGCCACCCCTGCCCCGTTTTTCTTGTATTAGGTTCCCACGTTTGTCATAGGTAAAGTGGCGGTCGCCTTGAAAACTTAGGCGGTTGCCTTGGCCGTTTTTATTAGGGTTATTTTGTTTGTTGTTTTGGTTACTTTGATTGCTTTGGTTTGGTTGGTTTTGGCTTGAATCAAGAATATTGCCCGCAGGGTCAAAGTGAAATGCTTCTTGGGTGATTTTGCCGTCGTTTATGGCTTCGCTGTGTTTTAGGCGGTTAAGCAGGTCGTAGGCATAGCGTGTTTCCACAGGCCCGTCTTTGACGCGGTTTAGGTTGCCAAAGGTATCGTAACCAGATTCCCGGTGTATGGGGCTGGGCTGTTTGTTGCTTTGGTTACTGGTATGTTGTTTTTGTGACTCGTTCCCACGCTCCGGCGTGGTAATGCATAGGGGAAGCGTTAGTGAGATATGAGTTCCCACGGAAGACCGTGGGAACTAGGGCAAGGTGTCGTAACCAAATTCCCGGTGTATGGGGTTGGGCTGTTTGTTGTTTTGGTTGCGGGCATGTTGTTTTTGCAGGCGTCCTGTGGGGTCGTATTCGGATTGGGTGGTGAGGTTGCGTTCTTTAGATTACCAATAGCATCGTACTTTTTATAGGTAGGGTGTTATTGGTCGCCAGCCAAATTTATCGTAAACATGATTATCTAAAAAACAGGACTCCATTTTACGATGGGAATTTTTTGGATCGGTTTTGATAAACGCTACGATGGGAAAGAGATAACCAGAAAAAAGTCTACGATGTGGGTGTGGGAAATTGACCGTAAAACTTCGTTATTCTACGACCAGTAATTGACTCGTTCCCACGCTCCGGCGTGGTAATGCATAGGGGAAGCGTTAGTGAGATATGAGTTCCCACGGAAGACCGTGGGAACTAGGGCAAGGTGTCGTAACCAAATTCCCGGTGTATGGGGTTGGGCTGTTTGTTGTTTTGGTTGCGGGCATGTTGTTTTTGCAGGCGTCCTGTGGGGTCGTATTCGGATTGGGTGGTGAGGTTGCGTTCTTTGGATTGCCAATAGCATCGTACTTTTTATAGGTAGGGTGTTATTGGTCGCGAGCCAAATTTATCGTAAACACGATTATCTAAAAACAGGGTGCCATTTTACGATAGAAAAATAATAATTAGAAAAAAGTCTACGATGTGAGTATGGGAAATTGGCCGTAAAACTTTATTATTCTACGACCAATAATGTGGAAAAAACTATGATGGCAATTTGGGCGGCCACATTTGCAGTCACCTTGCAGGCTAAGGTAGCCGCCTACGCTGTTAATTTTGCGCTCTACAGTTAAGCGGAGTTAAACGTTATTATCAATAGATTTGACCCCTATTTTTCCTTTAGGTTGCCAAAGGTGTCGTAGTGGCTGTGGGTGACTGTCTACGATGGGAATTTTTTGGATCAACTTTGGTAAAGACTACGATGGGAAAATAATAATTAGAAAAAAGTTTACGATGTGAATGTGGGAAATTGGCCGTAAAAATTCATTATTCTACGACCAGTAATGTGGGAAAAACTACGATGGTGATTTTGCGCTCTACAGCTTACCTTTACTTGGGGTTAATGATAGACAGTTACACAATCTTTTTTGCAGGCTCCATATTGGTAATTCTTTCATTTTCAGCAGGGAACCTTCATTAACATCTCCTTGAGGTCGTTTATGCCATCATGAGTAGAAAGGCACTCCCTTGGTGTTCTTCCATTGAGAGCATCGATGTTTTTGTCTAACCAGTTGAATGCGTTTTCACCGTAGTGAAACTCTACAACTGCGGCGATACTTTTATCATTGACTTCAGAGGTAAGGCTTTTTATTGTTGGAGTTTCTTCGTACTCTTCCATAAATATAGACGAGTATTTATCCCATTGACTATTGTTCATTTGTTGTTTTAATACCCAGAAAAGGAAACTAAATTTGAGCCTCCAGAATTTCTAGCTGAGGGAGCTAGAATCCCATCATACCCATTTTCTTTAGCAAAACGCCCTATAGCATGCGTCTTGTCATAACTATTATTTGATATACCGTCAAGACTTACGCCCAACTTATCACGCACTTTTGGGTTCGTTAAATCTAGAACATTTTTCAGACTTGCATCTTTATTTACAAGCACTCTGCCGTCTAAAGCTCCATAATGTGAAATTTCCATTTCAGCTGTTTTGGCGCTAGTTCCAGCATAAACTCCGTTTATTCCTGGCTCGGTATACCTATGGTTAGCAGCTTTATTCCATTTGTGTGCGTCCCATGTTGTATCTACTCTATCAGGGTTTTCGTATCTGTATACTGTACCTTCAAAAGCAACCCCTTTCGGTATTGAGTCTTCCTCCTTACAACTCAACCCAAACGGATCAACCCACCCCGTTGGATTAGGCGCATACTGATAATTATTTACCCCACCCAACAACCCAATCGGGTCTTGCGTCGTAAACTGCCCTACCCCTGGATCATAATACCGATGCCGATTGTAATGCAATCCACTCTCTTCATCAAAGTATTGCCCTTGAAAGCGGATATTGTTTTCGATTTCATCCACTTCTTTATAGGCCACATTCCCATAGGTTTGATAACGGGCTTTCCAAACGATTTTTCCTTCGCTATTGGATAGTTCTTGCGGGGTACCTAAATGATCGAGATGATAGTGATAGACCTCCCCATCCTGCACCATGGCAAGTGGCTTAAAGCTTTCGGGTTCGTAAATATAGGTTTTTTTAAGGTTATTCCTTTCCTCCTGCACCAACTGATCACCAGCCCACAGGTAACGAGTGGAGCCAAATTCATCCTGTTTTTTTATTCGACGGCCCAGTGGGTCGTAGGTGTATTCGGTGGTTTGGCCGTGTTTCTCTATTTTAGTCAGTTGGTTGTTGAGGTTGTACTGGTAGCGGGTGATAAGTTTGCCGCCCCTGCCCCGTTTCTCCTGTATTAGGTTCCCACGTTTGTCATAGGTAAAGTGGCGGTCGCCTTGAAAGCTTAGGCGGTTGCCTTGGCCGTTTTTATTAGGGTTGTTTTGATTGCTTTGGTTTTGTTGGTTTTTGCTTTGGCTTGAATCGAGAATATTGCCCGCAGGGTCAAAGTGAAATGCTTCTTGGGTGATTTTGCCATCGTTTATGGCTTCGCTGTGTTTTAGGCGGTTAAGCAGGTCGTAGGCGTAGCGTGTTTCTACCGGCCCGTCTTTTATGCGGTTTAGGTTGCCAAAGGTATCGTAACCAAATTCCCGGTGTATGGGGCTGGGCTGTTTGTTGTTTTGGTTGCTGGCATGTTGTTTTTGCAGGCGTCCTGTGGGGTCGTAGTGGCTGTGGGTGGCTGTCTACGATGGGAATTTTTTGGATCAGCTTTGGTAAGCACTACGATGGGAAAATAATAATTAGAAAAAAGTCTACGATGTGAGTGTGGGAAATTGGCCGTAAAACTTCATTATTCTACGACCAGTAATGTGGGAAAAACTACGATGATAGTTTTGCGCTCTACAGCAGGTCATAGGCATAGCGTGTTTCCACCGGCCCGTCTTTGACGCGGTTTAGGTTGCCAAAGGTATCGTAACCAAATTCCCGGTGTATGGGGCTGGGCTGTTTGTTGCTTTGGTTACTGGCATGTTGTTTTTGCAGGCGTCCTGTGGGGTCGTAGTGGCTGTGGGTGGCCGCCTACGATGGTAATTTTGCGCTCTAAATGTTATTATCAATAGATTTGACCCCTATTTGACCTATTCGTCTCTCAGATAAGGTGTGGTTTCTTCATCGCTTACGTTAAGCAGGACAGCGAGCGGGTTAAAGTTGAAGAGGGACTGCCTAAAAAAGAGGACGATAAAAGCGGTTGGTTTTTTTGGGATTAACAGGGTGTCGGGTTGCCCCCGACTTGCCCACCACTAGGCAGGTGGCGCTGACGTTGTTGGCAATATGCGAACATCCATGTTTTTGGGGTGTTTCTTTTTCCTTTTGGGGTACGTCCCCGATTGTTGTTATTTCGTTCCCTTATCTTCTTGTGGTTTTTATCTAGTTTCGTGAGTTTCTAATATTTTTCCATTAACATCAATTATACATCTATAGTGTGTTCTGGGGCACACACTTATCAAATTAATTTTATCTTTTGAATAATAAACGTCACCAAAACAGATAGCTCCATTTTTTGATAGTGGGTTGTTGATTCTAATAATCTCATTGCCTAACTCATCGGTAATTATGGCATTGTTTGGGCTGTGCTCGTTATCTGGTTCGACGATAACCAATTTATCTTTTTCTGGCGTTACAACATAATATATTGGATACGGATATACTAACTGGTAGTTCTTCTCATTAGATTCCCATGTTAGTTTCTTACCGCCTTCTTCTGTTTTAATATTTTTTATCATAAGTTTAGGCTCTTAACTAATAGGTCTCTCGTCTCCGACAAACTCTACATAAGGATCGTTTCTATCGTATCCCAATACATCTATCTGACTCCCTCCGCCTGGATATAAAATACCATCTTGGGTCTGTGGGCCAACTGTACTTATTTGTGCTCTTACCGGCCTTTTAACACGAACAGTTCTTACACCTGATACATCTTCTTTAAAATCAGGTATTACAGCTAGCTCATTTCTAACATAGTCAACATCTGGGATATGGTCTGTTGTACCGAACTTTCCTGGATAATTTTGTTCTGGGGATACTGCTTGGTTAAACCGATAACCGGCAGGAAGAATTACGCTAGTGATTGGCGTTCCAGGCATTTCTGGAGTAAGAGACTCAGGTGCAGGTAATATCCTAGATGGATCAGTTATGGGCTCTTCTTTACAACTCAACCCAAACGGATCAACCCACCCAGTTGGATTAGGCGCATACTGATAATTATTTACCCCACCCAACAATCCAATCGGGTCTTGTGTAGTAAACTGCCCGATATTGGGATCATAATACCGATGCCGATTGTAATGCAATCCACTCTCTTCATCAAAGTATTGCCCTTGAAAACGGATATTATTTTCTACTTCATCCACTTCTTTGTAGGCCACATTCCCATAGGTTGTATAACGGGCTTTCCAAACAATGTTTCCTTTGCTATTGGACAACTCCTGCGGGGTACCTAAATGATCGAGATGGTAGTGATAGACTTCGCCATCCTGCACCATGGCGAGTGGTTTAAAGCTTTCGGGTTCGTAAATATAGGTTTTTTTGATTTCGTTACGCTGTTCTTGGATAAGCTGGTCGCCTGACCACAGGTAACGAGTGGTGCCAAATTCATCCTGTTTTTTTATTCGACGGCCCAGTGGGTCGTAGGTGTATTCGGTGGTTTGGCCGTTTTTTTCTATTTTAGTCAGTTGGTTGTTGAGGTTGTATTGGTAGCGGGTGATAAGTTTGCCGCCCCTGCCCCGTTTTTCTTGTATTAGGTTGCCGCGTTTGTCGTATTGAAATTTGCGGTCACCTTGCAGGCTAAGGTAGCCGCCTACGATGGTAATTTTGCGCTCTACAGTTAAGCGGAGTTAAATGTTATTATCAATAGATTTGACCCCTATTCGCTTTATGATGGGAGTTTTTATGATGTTGTTTGGGAAAACGTTAGATTTTAATTTGGAAATGTGAAAAATGGTTATGATGGGAGCGGGGTAAAACCATCATAAAATGACTGAATTTTATGATGGTTAATTTGGCAAAAAATATGATGGCAATTTGGGCGGCCACACTTTTGTTTGGTCGTCGGTAATCAGTTACAACTTAACTCATTTGGTTCGACTGAACTCTGGATAACGACGAAAGCGCAACGACCCAAACCTTCACAGGAGCCGCGAAAGTCATCGGCGTGGCGGTTGCCGCCCAGAAATAAGCGAATCGAACTAAAGTTGAACAACTTTAGTTAAGCGTTGCTGGCTTCATGAAGATAGACTACTCGCCCACGGCTAGAACTATCATGTTGGCTGCAAAATTTTTTGAAATGCCTGTTTATGGATGGGCACTAGTTAATTTTTCTGTCTCTTCCCGGCTGTTGCTTACTTTTTTGATTTCTTCGTCATTTAACTTTACACATATATCAATTTCTACAGGGCCGCCTGTAAAAAAAGTAAGAAACCATTCGTCATTTTCTTTAACTAATATGTAGTCATAGGCTTTTTGAAATATTGTTTGCATAGTTATTTCTTCTTGTTTTTTGCATTTTTTGTGGCTTCTGAAATACTCATTTCTGACTCGTTCCCACGCTCCAGCGTGGTAATGCATAGGGGAAGCGTTAGTGAGATATGAGTTCCCACGGAAGACCGTGGGAACTAGGGTATTTTCGGCCCATTGTTTTTGCAGTCGTCCCATGGGGTCGTAGTGGCTGTGGGTAGCCGCCTACGATGGTAATTTTGCGCTCTACACTTTAGGTTCTATCCCATGCTACCTTTTATTATTGAGTATGTATTGAAACAGTCAATACTTTGTTTTTCTTCGCTAAGTTTTATTGACTCTGGAAAATCAAAGTTTTCCTGTAACTGTGTAAAGTTAATTTTGTTTTTTAGATGGCAAAAGTATCCAGTTCTATTGTTGCCCCAAATGAAATCATTAGATGATTCATTACCTATTTTAAAAAGGAATTCCACAACGGGGTTTAAGTGGTAATAGTCAGGTTTTCCTTTTTCAGCATATGGCTCAATTTTCAGTTTGGTCATTTCTTTCTCATCTTATCAAGCTTTTCTGAAATATCTGGGGCCTCTGTATTCTTCATTGCTTCTAGAGAGCCTGGAACGGGTTCTAATTTATCCAAGTATTCCTCTTGAATAAAATATTGATCGTGAGTTTTATACCTGCCAGGGTTAAATTGAGGATTAGCTTTCGTTGCTCCGAATGCCGCGCCTCCAAATGGGAGTGATTCTTTGACTTTAAATAATTGGACATTCTTTTTATAATTTGTCCTATCATCGCCTGCGTAAACTTGAACCCCCTGGTTAAGAGCTTTTGAACTTATTAAACCGTCTTTTGCTCTAGAGGCTTCAACCGCTTCTGGTGTAGTAAAATAATTTCCTGTGATACCCCCTTCGGGTTTCCAAGTTATATGGGCAACTATGGTACCTTCTTCTAGTGTTATGTCGTCGAGGTGGTCTACTCCAAAATATGGGTCTGATCCTTGATATGAAGCGGAAGTTTGCGAAGCTGTTTCGCTACAACTCAACCCAAACGGATCAATCCACCCCGTGGGGTTAGGTGCGTAAGCGTAGTTATTTATTCCCCCCAACAACCCAATCGGGTCTTGCGTAGTAAACTGCCCTACCCCCGGATCATAATACCGATGCCGATTGTAATGCAAACCACTCTCTTCATCAAAGTATTGCCCCTGAAAGCGGATATTATTTTCGATTTCATCCACTTCTTTATAGGCTACATTCCCATAGGTTGTATAGCGGGCTTTCCAAACAATTTTTCCTTCGCTATTGGATAGTTCTTGCGGGGTACCTAAATGATCGAGATGATAGTGATAGACCTCCCCATCCTGCACCATGGCGAGTGGCTTAAAGCTTTCGGGTTCATAAATATAGGTTTTTTTGATTTCGTTACGCTGTTCTTGGATAAGCTGGTCGCCTGACCACAGGTAACGAGTGGAGCCAAATTCATCCTGTTTTTTTATTCGGCGGCCCAGTGGGTCGTAGGTGTATTCGGTGGTTTGGCCGTTTTTTTCTATTTTAGTCAGTTGGTTGTTGAGGTTGTATTGGTAGCGGGTGATAAGTTTGCCGCCCCTGCCCCGTTTTTCTTGTATTAGGTTGCCGCGTTTGTCGTATTGAAATTTGCGGTCACCTTGCAGGCTAAGGTAGCCGCCTACGATGGTAATTTTGCGCTCTACAGTTAAGCGGAGTTAAATATTATTATCAATAGATTTGACCCCTATTCGCTTTATGATGGGAGTTTTTATGATGTTGTTTGGGAAAACGTTAGATTTTAATTTGGAAATGTGAAAAATGGTTATGATGGGAGCGGGGTAAAACCATCATAAAATGACTGAATTTTATGATGGTTAATTTGGCAAAAAATATGATGGCAATTTGGGCGGCCACAGCTGTTTTGGTTTTTGCTTTGGCTTGAATCAAGAATATTGCCCGCAGGGTCAAAGTGAAATACTTCTTGGGTGATTTTGCCGTCGTTTATGGCTTCGCTGTGTTTTAGGCGGTTAAGCAGGTCGTAGGCGTAGCGTGTTTCCACCGGCCCGTCTTTTATGCGGTTTAGGTTGCCAAAGGTGTCGTAACCAAATTCCCGGTGTATGGGGCTGGGCTGTTTGTTGTTTTGGTTGCTGGCATGTTGTTTTTGCAGGCGTCCTGTGGGGTCGTAGTGGTTATGGGTAGCCGCCTACGATGGTAATTTTTTGGATCAGCTTTGGTAAGCACTACGATAGGAAAATAATAATTGGGAAAAAGTCTACGATAAGAGTGTGGAAAATTGGCCGTAAAGCTTCATTATTCTACGACCAATAATGTGGGAAAAACTACGATGGTAGTTTTGCGCTCTACACGTGACGTCGGATGGCGCTTCGCTTATCCAACCTACGGGCTTCAATTCCCCCATAGGTTAATGGCAATATCTGCAAGTAAGCTATTCCCTTTTTTATTCGCGAATTTAGCATGCCTATTAATCTGATCTTTGACTTCCTCAGAGAATGAAGATTGATATATTTTATTCAAGTAGTCATAAAGCATACTTGACTCCATGCTTTCTTTGCTCTCAAAGAGGCGGCTTTGGTTAAAGCCACCTCTATTTTTCTGAGCGAAAAAAGACGACAAATTAGCTAGCAAGTCATTTAAGTCTTCTCTCGATACTTCTAAAGAATTTAAAAATTGCAATAGAGCCTTGTCAAAAGCTTCTGTATTAGCTTTAGATTTCTCTGCGTACACCCTCGCACAACCTCCCATATGAGCACCATGAACATGTCCTTCATAGTCTTGACTGGGAACAAAATACTTATTTTTACCTTTAAAAAAATCGTCTATTTCATCTTTTTCAATGGCGGCTTCAAATAAATTACTTGTCATTTTATTTTTTTAGACCCGGGAAATTTTTCTGAAAGTTCATCAATGTCATTGTTATGAAATATTTTTTCAGAGTTTACTAATGCAGCCTCAGTTGTACCGCCTTTGGTCTTCCCTCCAGGAACCCATTCATTTTTATATGCCCCAGCCTCTTTTCCTGTTGGAATATCATATGAAACTCTCGAATCACCTGGCTCTATTACAATATAAGCAATACTTTCTTTAGACAGGTCCGTCTTTTCGCCTAAGCTAAGCTCATCTCTTAATACTGTCCAATCATTACCTGAAGCTTCGTATTTTTGTATAACTGAATCCATTTGAGAGCGAAGCCCAACAAATTTTCTAGGGGGCAAATTCGGGTAATCAGGGTTTTCCATCCACCCCTCAATTGCAATAAACCCAGCACCTTCCGTATTGAATTTTTGGACGTGAGCGTCGATATAAGATTGAGGAAGGTAGGTGGATGGATCAGGTCGATCAACCTTTACCATCGCCTCCACCTCTTTCATTTTCTGGAAGCTTTTAGAGGCAGCCGTGCTGTTAGGGAAGTGTCCTTTGGTGTTTGCTTGGAATGCATTCCAGCTATTTTCCTTACAACTCAACCCAAACGGATCAATCCACCCCGTTGGATTAGGCGCATACTGATAATTATTTACCCCACCCAACAACCCAATCGGGTCTTGGGTCGTAAACTGCCCTACCCCTGGATCATAATACCGATGCCGATTGTAATGCAATCCACTCTCTTCATCAAAGTATTGCCCCTGAAAGCGGATATTATTTTCGATTTCATCCACTTCTTTATAGGCTACATTCCCATAGGTTGTATAACGGGCTTTCCAAACAATGTTTCCTTTGCTATTGGACAACTCCTGCGGGGTACCTAAATGATCGAGATGGTAGTGATAGACTTCGCCATCCTGCACCATGGCGAGTGGTTTAAAGCTTTCGGGTTCGTAGATATAGGTTTTTTTAATTTCGTTACGCTGTTCTTGGATAAGTTGGTCGCCTGACCAGAGGTAGCGGGTGGTACCAAATTTATCCTGCTTTTTTATTCGACGGCCCAGTGGGTCGTAGGTGTATTCGGTGGTTTGGCCGTGTTTCTCTATTTTAGTCAGTTGGTTGTTGAGGTTGTACTGGTAGCGGGTGATAAGTTTGCCGCCCCTGCCCCGTTTCTCCTGTATTAGGTTCCCACGTTTGTCATAGGTAAAGTGGCGGTCGCCTTGAAAGCTTAGGCGGTTGCCTTGGCCGTTTTTATTAGGGTTGTTTTGATTGCTTTGGTTTTGTTGGTTTTTGCTTTGGCTTGAATCGAGAATATTGCCCGCAGGGTCAAAGTGAAATGCTTCTTGGGTGATTTTGCCATCGTTTATGGCTTCGCTGTGTTTTAGGCGATTAAGCAGGTCGTAGGCATAGCGTGTTTCCACAGGCCCGTCTTTGACGCGGTTTAGGTTGCCAAAGGTATCGTAACCAAATTCCCGGTGTATGGGGCTGAGCTGTTTGTTGTTTTGGTTGCTGGCATGTTGTTTTTGCAGGCGTCCTGTGGGGTCGTAGTGGCTGTGGGTGGCTGTCTACGATGGGAATTTTTTGGATCAGCTTTGGTAAGCACTACGATAGGAAAATAATAATTGGGAAAAAGTCTACGATAAGAGTGTGGGAAATTGGCCGTAAAACTTCATTATTCTACGACCAATAATGTGGGAAAAACTACGATGGTAGTTTTGCGCTCTACATCAAACTCTTTGGCGTGCATGCTAGAAGATAAAACTATCAGTGTAATTGCGGCTAAGTATTTCAAATTCCCCCCTGAAAAGGTTATTTGTCAATTTTGGGATGGATAAAACCAGTGATTTTTCGTGCAGAGTACGCTTTCGGGTTGTCTCTTATTTTTTTTGCTACTTCCAATATTTGACCAGAGGAATATAGTTCTATTTCGTCGTTGTCCAATTTGATCACCGTATCGTACATTGCGCTTGTTCCACATAATACAGATAGAATTAATTTTCCTTCTTCATTTTCATAAAGGGTGTAGTTCCAAGGAGAGGCGTCGATTTTTTTCATGTCTTATATATCACTTTCTTTATATTTCCCCTTGGGGATTTGATTTACAGCAGCTTCGGAATACCCTGTTGGCAAATGCCCACCTGCTAACCATTCCTCATTTGCGCCAAATTCGTTTCCGGTTGCCATTCTTAGGTCTAGCGATTTAGTATCCGGTATATCAATTCTTTTTAATTTTCGGCCTTTCCAAGAACCACCTGGGATACCCAATTCTTTCTCGATATAATCAATATCACCATTTGCAGTAGATAAAAGATCATCCATTTCTACTTTGCTCATAATAAATTGAGAGTTATCAGGGCAGCCTAGTAAATCTCGTCCATAGGTGTCTAGTATGTCTTCGGGTACTAAGTATGCTCCACCACCTGCAAATTTTTGTAGGTGTGTGTCAACATAAGAGGGGGGTAAATATGTAGATGGATTTGGTCTATTTCCTTTGACCATTTCGTCTACAGCTTTTACATTTTGATAAGCTGATGCAGCTTCGGAACTATTACTAAACTCTCCTTTTGTATTTTTCTGGAAAGTATTCCATTCCTTACAACTCAACCCAAACGGATCAACCCACCCCGTTGGATTCGGCGCATACTGGTATAGCTATTTTTTAAATATTTTGAATTTATTGTGATCTGTAATAGAAAGCCTTCCGCCGCTTGTATCTACTGTAATGTTTTGGCATTCACATTCATCGAAGTGCTCTGGCTTAGAACTCACAACAGAATTGCAGATTAAGCATTCATAAAAAACCTTCTTACCAGATGGGTAACCCCTACTTTGGTTTGGCTGGAATTCAACATATTTTTTGTTGGCCATGCTTAAGTAATCCTCAATATTTTTCCTGAGGCTGTAGTATAACTATTTCGCCACTTCTGTTTCCAAAGCCATCACTGGACAGCCAGCTTTGAGAGACAAATTTCTCTTTTGTCGTGCCGAGGAGCCCTCAGTGTACGGAGAATTTTCTGGCTGAGGGTCAAGCTCCTTTCACGTCACCCATAGCGCGCGCCCCCCCAGCAGCAACATCTGCAAACTAGTAGTTACTTTAACAAAATCACTTTAGCGAGTTGTAGACACCCTGAGATAATTGCAAGCATTAATATCGAGCACAAATAGAACATCTCTATTTGATATTATAGCGACAACTATTAACTCACCATTACTTAGACCAACACGATCAAATAACTGTCCTTCCCCTGATTCTTTTGTATAATTGAGACGCCATCTCTCTGACCCATCTAAATCGTATATAACGGCATTTTTGTTTCCCACAATATTATGAGGTTCCAGAAGAAGTATCCCAGAATTATCTGGCAGTATTTCATATCCCATTAAAGGCTCATTGTATTTTTTTTTCAGTGGTCTACCATTATATTTCCAAGAAATGGTACAACCACTATCCTCAACTGTGACGTTCATTCTTTGAGTTCTCGCAATTCAACAAGTTCTAGCCTTTGACGGTCTTTGTAATTTAAAATTTCTGTTTGAGGGGCGAGCCCTTTTCTATAGGTGCCATCTGCTTCATATTGTGGGTTTACCGTACTGTTTTGTACCCTAATTCCTGCAGGAAACCTGAATTTTGCTACGTGAGTAACATTCTCCTTCATTTTACTAGTCACCGCTAAATCGTTTCGCAAAAAACCAATACTAGTTATCGTATCCGCATTTGTAAAAAAACCACCAGGCTTTACCTTCCCTGTTATTTTGTCTATCTGATAACTTGCGTCGATTGCTTGCTCTAATATAAGATCATCATCAGATAGGGTAGAACTGATGGCGTCTTCAGGCAGCTCTGGAGTATCCCATTTGGAAGCCTCAAGAAGCCTTGCTGGGTCAGTAATAAGCTCTTCCTTACAGGTCAACCCAAACGGATCAATCCACCCCGTTGGATTAGGCGCATACTGATAATTATTTACCCCACCCAACAATCCAATCGGGTCTTGTGTAGTAAACTGCCCGATATTGGGATCATAATACCGATGCCGATTATAGTGCAATCCACTCTCTTCATCAAAGTATTGGCCTTGAAAACGGATATTGTTTTCGACTTCATCCACTTCTTTATAGGCTACATTCCCATAGGTTTTATAGCGGGCTTTCCAAACGATTTTTCCGTATTGGTCTGATAGTTCCTGCGGAGTGCCTAAATGGTCTAGATGATAGTGATAGACCTCCCCATCCTGCACCATGGCGAGTGGCTTAAAGCTTTCGGGTTCGTAGATATAGGTTTTTTTAAGGTTATTCCTTTCCTCCTGCACCAACTGATCACCAGCCCACAGGTAACGAGTGGAGCCAAATTCATCCTGTTTTTTAATTCGACGGCCCAGTGGGTCGTAGGTGTATTCGGTGGTTTGGCCGTGTTTCTTTATTTTAGTCAGTTGGTTATTTAAGTTGTATTGATAGGTGGTAAGCAGCTTGCCGCCTGTACCGCGTTTCTCCTGTATTAGGTTGCCACGTTTGTCATAGGTAAAGTGGCGGTCGCCTTGAAAACTTAGGCGGTTGCCTTGGCCGTTTTTATTAGGGTTGTTTTGTTTGTTGTTTTGGTTACTTTGATTGCTTTGGTTTGGTTGGTTTTGGCTTGAATCGAGAATATTGCCCGCAGGGTCAAAGTGAAATGCTTCTTGGGTGATTTTGCCATCGTTTATGGCTTCGCTGTGTTTTAGGCGATTAAGCAGGTCGTAGGCATAGCGTGTTTCCACCGGCCCGTCTTTGACGCGGTTTAGGTTGCCAAAGGTATCGTAGCCAAATTCCCGGTGTATGGGGCTGGGCTGTTTGTTGCTTTGGTTACTGGCATGTTGTTTTTACAGGCGTCCTGTGGGGTCGTAGTGGCTGTGGGTGGCTGTCTACGATGGGAATTTTTTGGATCAGCTTTGGTAAAGACTACGATGGGAAAATAATAATTAGAAAAAAATTTACGATGAGAGTGTGGGGAATTGGCCGTAAAACTTTAATATTCTACGACCAGTAATGTGGGAAAAACTACGATGGTAATTTTGCGCTCTACACTTTAATTATCAATCAACTATTAAATGTTTATCAACATATCTAATTCTATGCTGCCTAGTATGACCAGCATATTCAATATATCTCAAAAAAACAGCATTACATGCAGTGCATATATTTATAGTGCAGTCATTATAGGGGTAAAAGTGAATAGCAATTGGAGCATCTGGGCTCCAGTAGTTTGTACCATTTGGATGAAATTCGTTATAGCCATTCTTTTTTATGTCTTCCTCAGCATATTCGAATTCGGCTATGGTTTTAATGTTAGGTTCCAAATTCCTAATGGTATCAGACCACGACTTAAATTTTTCCTTTGTGCAAGTTTCACAACTTTCACTAGAATTTTCTTTACCTGCAAGTAATACTAAGTTTTCAGCATTAAATTTCTGTAGGCTTTTGTCATTCATAGTCGTCTCTATTTGTCTTTGATAATTCTTGTATTTTTAAAATTCTTTGAATAACCACTGAGAGAGTTGCCGTGGTCAATATTTTCCGAACCAACTAAGGCTGCTTCTGATACCCCAGCTTTAGTTTTCCCTCCCGGTTTCCATTCCCCCTCAATAGCACCAAACTCATTACCTGAAGGCATATCATAAGAAAACCTGGGGTCGCCCGGCTCTATCTCAACATACATAATACGATCAGTTTGAAGCTCTGCTAATTCCACAGAATCAAGTCCAAGATTTAATTGATCGTTTAATATTGCAACGTCTCCAGAAGACTCAAAATTAGAGATAACTGGTCGCATCTCAGATGGTAGGCCGACGAACTTACGTGGGGGTAAAGTTGAAAATCTACTGCCAGTTGTCCAACTTTCAATAACAATAAAAGCACCACCCTTTGCATTAAACTTTTGCATGCTAGCTTCTACATAAGAAGTTGGCAGATAATCGGTAGCATTATCAGGCTTGTCTCCTCGGGGCACCACCTCAACTTCTTTCATTTTCTGATAGCTTTCTGAAGCTTCAGAACTATTCGCAAAATAGCCTTTTGTATTTTTCTGGAAGTTATTCCATTCACTACACGTCAACCCAAACGGATCAATCCACCCCGTAGGATTCGGCGCATACTGATAGCTATTAATTCCCCCCAAAAGCCCAATCGGGTCTTGCGTCGTAAACTGCCCTAGCCCTGGATCATAATACCGATGCCGATTGTAATGTAAACCACTCTCTTCATCAAAGTATTGCCCCTGAAAGCGGATATTGTTTTCTACTTCATCCACTTCTTTATAGGCCACATTCCCATAGGTTTGATAACGGGCTTTCCAAACGATTTTTCCGTATTGGTTTGATAGTTCCTGCGGAGTACCTAAATGATCGAGATGGTAGTGATAGACTTCGCCATCCTGCACCATGGCGAGTGGCTTAAAGCTTTCGGATTCATAAATAGTGGTTTTTTTAATTTCGTTACGCTGTTCACTGAGGCCATCCTTGGCCTCATCCCTTCGGGCGACATGCGTCGTGCAAAATGGCTCTCCTGCCATTTTGTCTTGGATAAGCTGGTCGCCAGACCAGAGGTAGCGGGTAGTACCAAATTCATCCTGTTTTTTAATTCGACGGCCTAGTGGGTCATACGTGTATTCGGTAATTTGGCCGTTTTTCTTGCTACATTTTTTGGATCAGTTTTGGTAAAGACTACGATGGTAAAATAATAATTGGGGAAAAGTTTACGATGTGAGTATGGGAAATTGGCCGTAAAACTTTATTATTCTACGACCAATAATGTGGAAAAAACTATGATGGTAGTTTTGCGCTCTACAGGAGGGCTGTATTGTGGTGACGCCTAAAGAGTAGAAAATAAAACGCCCAGCATTTTGCACTGGGCGTGTATTTTAGGTTAAGCGGGTTAAATGTTATTATCAATAGATTTGACCCCTATTCGCTCACCTATTCGTCTTCTAGCTGGTCGCTGCTAAAGGTGAATTCCAGGATGGTATCGTCGGTTATGTCGAATTTTTCCAGTGAGGTTCGCCAACGGTTGCCGGTCATCATCTAGCAATCTGCTTAGATGCATCTGTCACATCTAGTTATCATGGGTGTCCTACTAAGTTCGTTTGGGTGTCCTACTAAGTTCGTTTTTTCCATTAACTCGAACAAATGGGAGTGTCCCGTAGACCTTCGGAAAAAGAAAATACAGGTGCGGTTTGATCGCAACAACAAACAACGGTTTATAGTTTACTTTAACGACCAGCGCATGGGCGAAGCCAGCCCCGTCAACCTTGTGTATAACGCCAACCTGCGCAAGGCTGGCCAAGGAGAAGCCGAATGATTAAATCCATTCATGCGACCACAAAAGAGCCGTTTAGCCGAACCGATTTAACTTTGTTAAACCAACAAAAGCAAATATTCGACATCATTAAAATTCATTCGCAACAGGGTGGCTTTTCTGTTGTAATTGGTGAGCCAGGGGTAGGTAAAAGTGTGCTTAGGGAGCACATTGAATCACTAGAAAAAGAACGCGATGTAACGGTTGTTTCTTGTTCTAGAACCTTACATACTTATTGGCAAATACTCACGCAACTTGCAGACTCCTTTAAAATTGAAGTACCGGAAAAGGCACTTGAGAAAGAACTTATTACCTGCGCCTACAATCATATAAAAGACCGTAAAACACTTTATATACTGATTGATGAAGCACATTTACTCGACATGCAGGTACTGAGGAAGTTGCGATTATTGTTCGAGCGGTTTCCCAAAAAGCACAATCTGGTGTTGTTTGGTCAACGGGATTTATTGCATTATTTGTCGCTCAACGTCAATCAAGACATCAAAAGTCGAATTACCTATTCTGCCAATATTAAACGGCAAAATAATGACGATATGGAACGCTATATTGTGAAGGAACTGGAAGCTGTTAGGATGGGAGTCAACACCTTTAATGAAGGCGCGATGGAACTTATCATACGCAGCGCTCAAGGTAATTTACGCTTATGCAGAAACCTCTGTTACGCCAGTTTGATTGATGCCGCAACACAGGCTCAGAAAATCGTTACCATCGCACATGTGAATGGCGTATTGATACAGCCGCATTGGCGGAGCCATGACGAGTTGATTAAACAACAAGTATCATAAACGCTTAGACCATCTAGAATAGTTAATCAGCCAAAATCATCATAACAGATGATTTTGGCTTTTTTATATCAACCTTATGATGGGAATTTTTATGATGTGGTTTGGGAAAACGTTAGATTTTAATTTGGAAATGTGAAAAATGGTTATGATGGGAGCGGGGTAAAACCATCATAAAATGACTGAATTTTATGATGGTTAATTTGGCAAAAAGTATGATGGCAATTTGGGCGGCCACACGCAGGGTCAAAGTAAAATGTTTCTTGGGTGATTTTGCCGTCGTTTATGGCTTCGCTGTGTTTTAGGCGGTTAAGCAGGTCGTAGGCGTAGCGTGTTTCTACCGGCCCGTCTTTTATGCGGTTTAGGTTGCCAAAGGTGTCGTAACCAAATTCCCGGTGTATGGGGCTGGGCTGTTTGTTGTTTTGGTTGCGGGCATGTTGTTTTTGCAGGCGTCCTGTGGGGTCGTAGTGGCTATGGGTAGCCGCCTACGATGGTAATTTTGCGCTCTACAGTTAAGCGGAGTTAAATGTTATTATCAATAGATTTGACCCCTATTTGACCATATTCTTCTGATATTTCAATAAAATCAGGTATCTCAAAGCTTGGGAGGCCCTTTAGATGTTACAGAAGGCACTATTCTACGGCCCTTATAAAGAGAACTATCTGCTTTGAATTTCTTTATTAAAGATTCTAAGGCTGTTTGATCTGATGATACCAATGCAATTTCATCTTTTGTTAAATGAACTGAAATGCCCACCTCCATTGGTCCACCTGTTAGGTAAGTTAAATACCAGCTATCATCGTAATTAAACAATGAATAAGAATATGCTTTTTGAAAAACTACACTCATGTTTTATTCTTCGCGTTTTTAGTGGCTTCGGAAATACTCATTTCTTTATATGATCCTTTGGGTATGGCACCAGTTACTGCTTCATCATGGCCAGTTGGAAGTTTTCCTCCAGGAAGCCATAGTTCATTTGCTCCTTCTCCTTGACCAGATGGTATTCGTAAATTCTGGCTCATAGGATCAGGGATTTCAATGACAACCATTTCGTCTTGTTGCCATTGTCCCGCAGGGATGCCAAGCTCATTTTCAATTTGCGCCATGTCACCACCTGCTCTCACTAAAATATCATCCAGTTGAGTTTTTGACATGACGAACTGTCCGTCGGCACGACCAACATTATCCCGCCCATACTCATCTAAAGCCCATTTAGGGGTGAAGTAAGATGCACCGTTAGCAAATTTTGCTTCGTGAGCGTTAATATAAGATTGAGGAAGATAGGTGTTTGGAGCTGGGCGGTCAGAATTTGCCATCGCCCGAACTTCTTTCATTTTCTGATAGCTTTCTGAAGCTTCAGAGCTATTCGCAAAATGGCCTTTTGTATTTTTTTGGAAAGTATTCCATTCCTTACAACTCAACCCAAACGGATCAACCCACCCCGTAGGATTAGGTGCGTAAGCGTAGTTATTAACGCCCCCCAAAAGGCCAATCGGGTCTTGGGTCGTAAACTGCCCGATATTGGGATCATAATACCGATGTCGATTGTAATGCAATCCACTCTCTTCATCAAAGTATTGCCCCTGAAAGCGGATATTATTTTCGATTTCATCCACTTCTTTATAGGCTACATTCCCATAGGTTGTATAACGGGCTTTCCAAACAATGTTTCCTTTGCTATTGGACAACTCCTGCGGGGTACCTAAATGATCGAGATGGTAGTGATAGACTTCGCCATCCTGCACCATGGCGAGTGGTTTAAAGCTTTCGGGTTCGTAAATATAGGTTTTTTTGATTTCGTTGCGCTGCTCCTGGATAAGCTGGTCGCCTGACCACAGGTAACGAGTGGAGCCAAATTCATCCTGTTTTTTTATTCGGCGGCCCAGTGGGTCGTAGGTGTATTCGGTGGTTTGGCCGTTTTTTTCTATTTTAGTCAGTTGGTTGTTGAGGTTGTATTGGTAGCGGGTGATAAGTTTGCCGCCCCTGCCCCGCTTTTCTTGTATTAGGTTGCCGCGTTTGTCGTAGGTAAAGTGACGGTCGCCTTGAAAACTTAGGCGGTTGCCTTGGCCGTTTTTATTAGGGTTATTTTGTTTGTTGTTTTGGTTACTTTGATTGCTTTGGTTTGGTTGGTTTTGGCTTGAATCGAGAATATTGCCCGCAGGGTCAAAGTGAAATGTTTCTTGGGTGATTTTGCCGTCGTTTATGGCTTCGCTGTGTTTTAGGCGGTTAAGCAGGTCGTAGGCGTAGCGTGTTTCTACCGGCCCGTCTTTTATGCGGTTTAGGTTGCCAAAGGTGTCGTAACCAAATTCCCGGTGTATGGGGCTGGGCTGTTTGTTGTTTTGGTTACTGGTATGTTGTTTTTGCAGGCGTCCTGTGGGGTCGTATTCGGATTGGGTGGTGAGGTTGCCTTGCTGCCGTTGGGTTTCCCGGCCCAGGTTGTCTCGTTGGATTTGGGTAATGGTATTGCCGTTAAGGGAGGCTTTTTCCAGTTGTTGCTGTTCGTTAAAGAGGTAGTGGATGGTTTGTCCGTCGGGTAGGGCAATGTGTGAGCGTTGACCGGGCCAGACATTTTGGTAGGTGATGTCGCGCATGGTGCTTTTTATGCGCTGGTTGTGTGGGTTGATGTCGCAGCTATGTTCTTGGCTGAGGTTGCCCAGTAGGTTGTATGTAAAGGCGAGAAATTGGTGGGGGTTGTAGGTTTCGATTAACCGCCCCATGGGGTCGTAGAGGTAGCGGCTGCGTTCTTCTGTGCGCGGTGTTGAAGAGACGGTGCGGCTGGTTTTGCTGGTCATATTGCCAACGGCGTCGCGTTCAAAGTCGGTGATGATGTCGCCGGCGTCCATATGGCGGATAAGTTGGCCAGCTTTGTTGTATTTGTAGTGTTGTGTGCGGCCATCGAAGCCGGTTTCTTTGATCAGGCGTTCGTTGCCGTCGTAGGTAAAGTGGTGGCGTTGGTGGTTTTCGTTGGTAAGGCCGGTGAGGTTGCGTTCTGTGTCGTATTCGTAGTGGAGGCTGTGGCCTTCGGGGTTGGTGCGTTTGGTTATTTGGCTCAGGCCGTCGTAGTCAAATTGGGTGAGGCGGCCTTGGGGGTCGCTGTGTTGTGTGAGTTGGTCGTTTGGGTTGTAGGTATAGGTGGTGGTTTTCCCCCCTGACCCAATTATGCGTTCTATTTGCCCAGTTGGGGTGTAGTGGTAGTGGGTTTTGCCTGCGAGTATTGCGCCTTTTAGGCGCAGTTCGGATTGAATGATTTGCCCCCAGGCGTTGTAGGTGAGTAGGCGGGTATGGCCGGCTGGGTCGGTGATGCTTTTGAGTTCGCCTTGGTCTGTCCATTGATACCGGCTGTGGGTATTGCCCGGTGTGGTGATGTGGGTGATGAGGCCCTGTTGGTTGTAGCGGTATTCGGTGCGTAGGCCGTAGGGGTCGGTGGTGGCTTCAAGTTGGCCGAGGAGGTTGTAGTGGTATTGCCATCGGGCGTTTGCTTTGTTGGTATAGCTGGTGAGTTTGCCTTTGAAGTAGGTGTGGTGTTCGCTGTGGTTAAGGGCGTCTCGGTGGCCTGTGGGGCGATTTTCGCTGTCGTAGTAGGTGGTGGTTTGCTGGCCTTCGGGGTCGGTATGGGCAATTTTGCGCCCGTTTTCATAGGTGTATTGGTGGCGGTGGCCTTCGGGGTCGGTTTCTTCGGTGATCTGGCCGTATGGGTTGTATTTGAAGGTGGTGGTATAGCCTCGGCTGTCGGTGGCTTGGCTGGTATGGTTTTTGGGGTCCCAGGTAAAGCGGTAGTCGTAGATGCCGTTGTCGCCCCAGTTGCGCAGGCAGCGGGCGGTGTGGTCGGTGCCGTCCCATTGGTAGTGGTAGTTGAAGCCGGTGGTGAGGGTGCGTTGGGTCAGTAGGTGGTGGCTGTAGGTGTAGTCTTCTCCAAGGTTGTTGGCGTTGCGCTGGGCGGTGAGGTCGTTTTCGCTGTTGTAGTGGTATTCGGTTATTTTTTTACGCTCGCCGCTGGTGGTATTGTGGAGGTGCAGTTGGCTGATTCGGCCCTGTGGGTCTCGTGTGAGTTCAAGGGCTTTGCCCCAGTTGCCGGCAAGGCGGGTGAGGCGGTTGTGGGTGTCGTAGTGAAGCTGGATAAGGTAGCCCTGGCCGGTATGGGGCCGGTAGTGTGGGTGGTGTATTTGGCTGAGCCGGTAGTATGGGCTGCCGGGGCTAAGGGCGGTGAAGAGTTTATTGGGTTGGCCCAGTTCTTTGAGGGTAAAGTGGTCGCTGCTGGGGTGTTCTAGGCTGAGCCCATTGGGAATGTTGCGGCTGTCTTGCCCAATTTTGGGGCGATGGAATGGGATGCAGCGGCCTTCGTGGTCGTGCAGTTCTACGCGGGTATCGGTGAGGGTGAGAGTATCGCAGGCGCTGTGGGTCCAGCCGCAGCCAAGGCCGATGTGGCGGGTGTGGCTGGAGCGGTAGGTACGTGTCCAGGTAAAGGGCACGGGTCCGGGCAGTTGGGCGTCGTCGAGGCTGAGCAGTTCTTCACCGGAGACCATGCTGATGGGGCAGCCACGGGTTTCGGTTTCGGCGGCGGGGGCGGCGCCGGTTGGGGCGTCTGGGGTGGTTTTGGCGGCTTGGATATTGTTGAGTGTGGGCAGGCTTTCGGCGGTGGGGGGCGGTATGCGTTGGCCGAGGTCTTTTGCTGTGGGGCTGTCGAGTATGGGTTCTTTGGGGGCACGGGTGCTGGCGGATGACGCCGGGGTGCTAACGGCCAGTCGCTGCCGGTATATAAGGAGGTCGCGGCGTGTCAGTTTAGCGAGCAGTTGTTGGCGAATGTTGCTGTCGGAGAGGGGCGGCGGGTCATTGTTTAGTTGCAGGGCGAGCCAGAGTGTTTTCCAGGTGGGGTGGGAGCTGGGTTTGGCGCCCTCTAGTATAGGTTGGTATTGGTTTGTATCGATTTTTATGCCGGAGGCGGAGGCTTTTTTTGCTGCGGGCAGAAGGGTGTAGCGTTTGCCGTCCTTGGTAATGTGAGCGCTCATGGTGTGGTGCTTCCTGTTAGATTCTGGCTATATGTTGGGCTTTACTCGCTGTGCTTAACCCGTTGGGTTGCTGCATTAGGGGAGTAAAGGTTTAAGCCGTAAGTAGGTGGTTTGGCTATAAGTAATCTTCTATTCAGTTACTTTGGAAATATACCATAGAGAGGTCAGCAGAGGGATAATGACGTCATATTTTTGATGGGCGTCACATTGAATGGCGTGTATTATTTTATTTGTGCGGGGTGTGGCGAGTTTTGTTTTAAAGGGCGTGGCTTTTTTGCGCTCTTTAGGTGATATACAGGTATTTGTTAAGTGGTATAAGGGTATGTGTTTGCAGGGTTGCATGGGGTGTCTGTTAACGTTCAAGTCTGAGATGGGTGGGTGCTAGCTTGTTAGTAAGGGCTGATATTGTGTTTGATCAATTGGGGTCTTTTAATCATGCTATTTATATTATATGGTGCGCGCTCCAGCAGGAGCCGCTTGGGTGACGATCAAGAAATACAATTGTTCACTGCTATAAAAAGGGTGGGTATTTTGGGCAGATATTTATAGGTTCATTAGTCTTATGTTTGAAGTGAAAACCGCTCTTGTTGGAGCAAAGGTATTTGATGGCACGCGCTTCTTCTATGATTGCGCTGTTATTGTGGAGAAGGATCGTATCCTTGATGTTGTTCCTGTTGCTGAACTAGATGAGGCTATTAAGCTTAAACAGCTTAACGGTGGAATTTTAGCACCGGGTTTTATTGATCTTCAGGTTAACGGCGGCGGTGGGGCGTTTTTCACGAATGAGACATGTGTGGAAGCGCTGCAAACTATGTTGAATGGACATAGGCCAACCGGCACGACGTCGATGCTGCCAACGATGATCAGTGATACTCGGGAGGTGCATCAAGCGGGCGTGCAAGCGGTTGTAGATGCTGTTGAAAAAGGCATGAAGGGTATTTTAGGGGTGCATATCGAAGGGCCATTTTTTGCTTTGGCAAAAAGAGGTGCGCACAATGAGCGTTATATCCGGCCTATGGCGGCTGAGGATGTAAAGTGGATCAGCGAGCTGAGTGGCTTTAAGGTTATGCTGACCTTGGCCCCCGAGGAAGCTCAGCCTGGGCAAATTAAAGCGCTTGCGGATGCTGGCGTATATGTTTGTGCAGGGCATACTAACGGTAAGTATGAGGATGTTGTACGTGGTATTGATGAGGGCTTAGTGGGGTTCACTCATTTGTATAATGCTATGAGCCCTCAAAGCGGAAGAGCGCCGGGTGTGGTGGGTGCGGCATTGGAAAGTGACTCTACTTGGTGCGGTGTGATTGTCGATAATCACCATGTACACCAGGGTTCAGTTAAAGTGGCTTTGGCGGCAAAGCCGCAAGGTAAGCTTTATTTGGTAACCGATGCTATGTCTACTGTTGGTTCGGAAGAAAAGTCTTTTTCGATTTATGGTGAAGAGATATTTGAAAAGGACGGAGTTTTGGTGAACGCGGCAGGTAACCTTGCCGGCAGTGCAATCGGTATGATCGATGCGGTAAGAATTACGCATAAAGAGATTGGTATTACGCTGGAAGAGACGTTGCGAATGGCGGCCCTTTACCCGGCTCAGTTTATGGACCTCGATAGGTTGTTGGGTCGAATTAAATCAGGCTTCCGTGCTGATTTGGTTCATTTTAGCGAAGAATTTAACGTACACAATACCTGGGTCGCTGGCGACTATCAGGCTCACTCATTAACGGGGAAATAGATGAAAGTCGTCATTTTGGATAATGCCGAAGAAGTGGCAAAATATGGCTGCGAAATATTCGTTAAACAAATTAATAAAAAACCGGATTCGGTATTGGGTTTAGCCACTGGCTCAACGCCGCTGGCAATGTATAACGAGCTGATAAAGGCGAACGAAGCCGGTGATGTGAATTTTGGCTCTGTCAGCAGTTTTAATTTGGATGAGTATCTCGGCCTTCCCGGTGATCATCCACAGAGTTACCGCTATTTTATGAATGACAAGTTGTTCAATCATATTAATATCGAAAAATTTCGTACTCATGTACCTCCGGGAGATGCGAACAACCCTATTGAAGCCTGCGCTGCTTACGAAAAAATGATCGAAAAAGCGGGTGGTATCGATGTTCAGTTATTGGGTATTGGCCGAAATGGTCATATTGGTTTTAATGAGCCGTCGTCATCACTTGCTTCCCGTACGCGGGTGAAAACCCTTACGAAGGCAACCGTTGATGATAATGCGCGCTTTTTTAATGAGGGAGAGTTCCAGCCGCAATTATCCATCACAATGGGTATTGGTACTATTTTAGAAGCTAAAAAAGTGGTGTTGCTTGCTACGGGTAAAGGTAAGGCCGATGCAGTTAAGCAAACTGTTGAGGGGCCTCTTTCCGCAGCTTGCCCGGCTTCGGCATTGCAATTTCATCAAAATGTAATTGTGATTGTCGATGAGGCAGCCGCATCAAATTTGGGTGACCCTGATTTTTACAAGTATATCGAAGCCGAAAATAGGCGCCTGGAAAAGCATTTGGGCTTGTAGTTTTGCACCTTTGCATTGTTTGTTTTAAAAGCCGGTCATATAAGCTATGAGCGGCTTTTTTATTTCTGGGTTTATGTGAATAATCTGTATTTAGAGTATTGGTGATACACCTATTAGTTTGTCGATGGTGACAAATTCATAGCCATTTTCCAGGTGGTGAATAATAATGTCGTCAAGGGCATCCACGGAGTTTTGCCTTTGTTGAGGGGCGTCGTGCATTAGCACTATAGATTCTTCGTGCATATGAGTATTGACGGCGTCCACAATGATCTGTGTACCGCCCTCTTGGGTGTTGTACCAGTCGCGGGTATCCATAGACCAGAGTATGGTTTGCATTCCTTTCCCATAAATAAACGCCACTTGCTCATTACTGATTTCACCATAAGGTGGGCGAAATAACCTTGGGCGAAACCCTAAGTGTTCTGCAAATAGTTGGTTGGTTCGTTCAATGCTCTGGGTCCAACGGTTCTCTGGGCTGAGTCCGGCGTTGTGACTGTGGGCATAGGAGTGGTTGGCTAGGGTATGACCCGCTTCAAGGGCGGCTCTAGCAATTTCTGGGAATCGATTGAGGTTTTCTCCGGTGACAAAAAACGTGGCTTTGATATTGTAATGGTGCAAAATATCCAATACCTGTTGGGTATAGCCTACTGAAGGGCCGTCGTCGAAACTCAAGGCAATTTTCTTGTGGTTGGTATGACCCTCAATAAAGTACATTCCAATATTCTCGGCTGCCTGTTGGTTAAAAACGGCAATAGGCACCTGTTCGGCTGAGGGGGGAAGCGGCACATCCATGTCGGGTGTTTTAACTGATACAGAGGCTTTTAATATTTCGGTTGGATCTTCTGGGTCGATTTGAACGAGGTATTTTGAAAACTCATCCGCAGAGATACCAAAGGCAAGGGCTGCGGTGCTTCCGGGTTTTTGTCCCAGGTAGCGTATAACGGTGTCGTATCCAATGGTATAGCCCGCGTTTTCAGGTAATAACCCTTGCCCAAGGAACCAGTCTTCAAACTGATAGGTGGTTGAGTATTGGTTGTCTTGAGCCTGTTCCTGGGTGGAAGTGAGTGTATCTGGGTCACTGATTGCTTGGGCGAAATCAGGTGGGTTTGTTAAATCGGCTATTTCTGTTGCGAACCGAATAGCCAAGCCTTCTGTAATAAGGGCATCAATCAATCTGTTTGAAGACTGTTCTTGGCCTATTCTTCGCGCTCTAAGGGCGCTATCTGCAAGGTGGTAGTCAATATCATCTGCCCCAGCTAGGTTGTAATCAATAGAAACGATAACGGTATTGTGACTGTTTACTTCTGTATAAATACCGGATGTTGGGTCAATATTGGTCGGGTTACTATTTATTAGGTAGTGAATAGAGTCGATTTCTAATTGTGAATTAATTTTATTAAGTGACGTTTCTAAGTTGTCTAGCAGTTCGTCAGCATGATCGGCAAGGTCTTGATTGTTACTGTTACTTTCAAAGTAAATATTCACGCAAGAACTTGTAAACTGTTGAAAATTATATGTTGTGGCATCGATAGTAACGGTATTATTTGGAGTAATGCAGGTATTCTGGGGAGCATCGTTGCTGGGTGAGTCTGTTCCTCCCGATGAGTTTGAGCCGCCACAACCTGTGAGTAAGATTATTGAGATTGCGACCAAAAAAACTGGGAAAATATGCGTGTATTTTGTCATTGTAGGTGAATATCCCTTATCTAAATCATAGTTTCAATTTAATAAATGTAGCATTTATAACTCTACATAGCACAAATGCTGTATTTGGAGATAGATCAATGAGAGTGGGTATTATAGGTATTGGTGATATTGCCACAAAAGCATATTTACCTTTATTGGCTAGTTGGCCATCAATTACTTTAGTGCTTTGCAGTCGTAATAAAGATAGCGTGACGAAGGCTCAAATTAAATATGGGATAACAGAGGCGTATTGTGAATACACTTTACTATTAGATAAAAAAATAGATGCTGTTATGATCCACACGGCAACAGAAAGCCATTTTGAAATTACTAAATATTTTTTAGAAAATAAAATCCCAGTCTTTGTGGATAAGCCACTTTCTTCCGATATTTGCCAAGTCCGAGAGTTGTGTGATTTGGCGTTAAACGTCAATACTCCTATTTTTATAGGCTTTAATCGCAGATATGCGCCTCATTATTCTGGGATATTTAATACCAGCCCGAACGAAGTAACTTATCAAAAAAACAGGCAGAATTTACCGGGTGAAATAAGGGAATTTATTTATGACGATTTTATTCATGTAGTTGATACGGTATTAAAATTTGATAAAGATAAAAAAGAAAAACAGAATTTAACGGTGCATGGCGTATTTAAGTCAGGTTTATTATCTTCTGTACAGGTGAGTTGGCAGACTGAGGCTGCAATATATACTGCAAAAATGAATCGTAATGCTGGATATACGGGGGAAAAACTATCGGTTGTTGAAAATAATCAAAATTGGACTGTCAATAATTTAATGTCGGGTGAATGCCGCACGGGCAGGGAGGTGGCTTTAATTGAGGAAGCGCCATGGAGCCACCACCTTGAGGCTAGAGGGTTTCGAAAAATGATTGAATTTTTTTTTGATAATGTGAACAAGTGCGCAAATCATAAGCTTCTGAATAGTTATAGGCAGACTCACGAAATGTGCGAGTCCATTGTATTGGCCCTGATAAATAAGTATTAGCCCTGGTAAATAAAAAAAGCCCGGAACGTTAAAATATCGAGTGAGCGATTTTTAATCAATAAGGTTATTTTTTGATCTCATGTGTTTTTGATTTTGGCGTCTCCCTTAAAATTATTATGGGTATATCTTCCAATGTTTTTAATAGCCAAGGGTTATTATTTCTATGCTGGGTAAAAAACAACCATCAAATATGGCGAAAAGGCCCGTGGTTACTGGCATTAATAGGCGCTTGACATATAGTTCTGGTGGCTTTAATGTCTGCTGCCGAGGTCACTCTTAGACTTACCTATTAGTCATTGAGTCACTGAAGATCTAGAAGTTCTAGACAAATAACAAATAAATATTTTTAGGACAAGGGGACGCACATGTCTGCGAAGTTAAAAAATGCAATTAAGGCGATTAATAAATCTGCCCTAATCTGTGGCTCGTTAGGGTCACTTGCTCTTTCCGGTATTACTTTTGCACAAGACGATTCAGGTCTTGTTGAAGAAGAAGTAATTGTTACTGGTATCCGTGGCGCATTGAAAAATGCTGTGGATATTAAGCGTAATAATACGGCTGGTGTTGACGCTGTATCTGCGGAAGATGTGGGTAAATTCCCAGATTCCGACGTGGGTGAAGCACTTGGTCGAATTCCTGGTGTTACTGTAGGTCGTGCTTTCGGCCAAGGTGCATCGGTATCTATTCGTGGTTCGTCACCACAAATGACATTAACACAGTTAAATGGTCAAAACGTTGCTTCTACAGGTTGGTATGATCAACAAGCTGTTGACCGTTCTTTCAACTACTCCTTGTTGCCTTCCCAACTTATTGGCGGCATCGACGTATATAAAACGTCACAAGCAGATCTTAATGAAGGTGGTATTGGTGGTACTGTCATTGTTAAAACTCGCAAACCATTAGATTTGGATGCCAATACGGTATTTTTCGGTTTGAAAGCTCGCACAGGTACAATCAGTGACGATGTTTCACCTGAAGTGTCCGCTATGTATAGCTGGAAAACTGACTCTGAAACCTTCGGCGTATTAGTTGCCGGGGCATGGGAAGATTCTGACTATGTGCGTCGCGGTACAGAGGCTGACTACCGATGGTGGGGTGATGTATCGCCAACAACATTTGTTCAGAATCGTGAGCGCACAGCATTGGATGCAACTCTCCAGTTTGCACCGACTGAAGCGCTTAGCATGACTCTTCATGCATTGACATTAAACCTTACAGGCGATAATACCAATACAAGCTTATATCTGTTCACACAGCCTCCTGCTGACGCTGATGGAGACGGTAATCCCGACCTCTGGTCGTGTACTGGTGAAACAAATGCTGCTGGTTTATGTCTTGAAAGTGAAGTTCCAGAGGCTGTTCGCGGTGATCTGCAGGTAGGTTGGGCTAATAATACTGGCCCAGGAACAGAAACTTTCACCCAGACTTGGGGCCGTATTGCAGAAATGACTTCTGAAACTTACGACTTCAATATTGAGTACGAAGGCGATGGTTTTAGTGTCGGTGGTAGCCTTGGTTCTACTAAAGCTGAAGGTGGTACTGACCTAACGCTTAACTTCCAACACTTCCCAAGCGTGGGTGCTCCTGGTGCAGGGCTTGATGACGGTGATCCTATGTCACTATGGGCCGGTAGTATTGATGCGACAGGTCATCAGATTGAGATTACAACTACGGTTGATCCAAGCCTAACATTGAGTGACTATGCAGCAATGACTGCTCCTCAAGCCTGGGCAGTGGGTAAATCGCCAAACAGTGATGAAGAATCTTACATACAAGTAGACCTGGAGTTTGATTTAGACCTTGGTGCCATCACGTCATTTAAGACAGGTCTTCGCCGTACTGACCACGACGTTGAAAGGTTCAATTTCCGTGGAGATATTACCCCAACAGCAATCCCTACTTCTTCAGTCTACAGCGGCACTTACGAGGTTGGTACTAACGGTTTTACTACTCCTGAACCAGTCCTGAGTGCAATGGTTAATTCTGTTAGAGGCGACCTGAATAAGTGGGATGAAAGACGTTCTGGTTATTCATTACTGAATGAACAGAACGATGCTCTTTACGGTATGTTTGAATTTGAAGCCGAAGGTGTTAAGGGTAACTTTGGTCTTCGCTATATTGCTTCAGACCTTACGCGATCTCAATATGCCTTGGATGGTACGGCACTTAGTGTGGATGATATTGGTGATAATTCAGGTTATAGCCATTCATTAAGTAAGACGGATGCTGATTATGACGACGTATTACCCAGCTTTAACGTAGCCTTTGATTTGACGGATAACTTTGTTCTTCGTGCGTCAGCGTCTGAAACTATCAGTCGTCCTAACTATGATGACATGGTTGAAGCTTCGAGTGGTTATGGTGATGACCGTGTTGGTAACGAAACGATTAAAGTGGGTTCTGAAGGTCTATTGCCAATGAAATCAAGCCAGGCTGATTTAGGGCTTGAGTTCTACTATGGCGAAGGTAATTTGGCATCGGTTACTTACTTCGTGAAATCTATCAACAACTTTGTTGTTCACGATATTAAAACCAACCAATCAATTGGTGTTGTGGAGCCCGAAGCTGGTGATGTCTGGACTGTGGATACCTTGAAGAATGCCGGTGGTGGTGAAATTGATGGTGTGGAGTTACAGTGGAACCATGGGTTTGAAAACGGTTTCGGTTTTGTAGTTAACTACACGATTGCCAATGCGAATGCGCCAGCAGAAGCTTTTGCTGATAGAATCGGCATATTTACGGAATCATCTTCTGATAGCGCTAACCTCGTAGGCTATTGGGAAAATGACACTTTCTCTGCACGTGCTGCGTACAACTGGCGTTCTGAGTACATCATCCGTGAAGGTGCGTTCTGGTACGGCGATCGCTACCATGATGATTACGGCACATTAGACCTTAGTTTTGGTTGGAATGTGGCTGAGTTTGTTTCTCTTTCTTTTGAGGCAACAAACCTTTTTGCTGAAGATGATGTTCAGTATGGTGCAGCGGATGCTTCTGCGGCTGACAATGGTATAAAAGCACCTTTGTTAGAGGGCTTCCCAGCTTGGTCATTTGAAGGCGAAACCACCTATATGTTGGGTGTTAACTTCCAATTCTAATCTTTGAGTTGTGAAAAAAGCCCAGCATATGCTGGGCTTTTTTATTTGTACTTACTGGAAACAATAGGCTGATGACGATGAAAATTAAGCGGATAGCAATTGTTGGTGGCGGTACAGCTGGTTGGTTGGCTGCCAATCATCTGGGGGTAGAATTAAATCGAGACCCGGATGTTGAAATTACACTTATCGAATCTAAAGATGTACCTGTAATTGGTGTTGGTGAGGGTACGGTTCCCCATATAAGAATCACGCTGGAAAAATTCGGCATTTCGGAACTGGACCTGATCTCCTCCTGTGATATTAGTTTCAAGGAGGGAATTAAATTTGCGCGTTGGTTAGATGCGGATAAGCATGGAGCTGATCATTTTTACTACCATCCGTTTAGTTCACCCTACCCTATTGGGTTTGATGTAACTAATTATTGGCTGAACCATAAAGATTCTCTCGATTTCTCTAAATTGTCTGAAATATACTCTGTTTCAGAGATGAACAAATCCCCTAAGAAAAAGTCATCGCCACCCTATGAGGGTTTGATTGACTATGCATACCATTTTAATGCAGCCAAATTTTCTAAGCTTCTTGCGAAAAATGCACGAGAAAAATTCTCTGTTAAGCACAAGTTTGAAACCATTCAGCACGTTAAATTAGCGGATGATGGAAGTATTAAAGGGCTTGTTTATGCGTCTGGTCAAGAGGAGGAGTTTGATTTTTATATAGATTGTACGGGCTTTAATTCATTGTTGATTGGTGATGCGTTAGATGTACCATTTGTTGATAAATCGTCTCAAATTTTGACTGATACTGCTATTGTTCTTCAAGAGCCAACGTCTGAAAATGATGAGATACCGCCTTATACTTTGGCAACTGCCCATGAAGCTGGGTGGATTTGGGATATACCCCTAATCAATCGTAGAGGTATAGGGTTTGTATATTCGTCTAAACATATGGATGAGGAAAGAGCGGTTGATAAATTTTCCCAATATGTTGGGCGAGACATTGAAAACAGTGATCTCAGAAAGATTCCAATGAAGGTTGGATACAGAAGCTCTTCTTGGGAAAAAAACTGTGTTACTTTGGGTTTGGCCCAAGGTTTTGTAGAGCCTCTTGAGGCGACTTCTATTTTGGTGACGGATTTTTCTGCTCAACTAATTGCTAGAAACTTCCCTCGATTTAAGCAAGATATTGCAACCCTATCTAAATACTGTAATAAGGTTACTAGCTACACTTGGGAGCGGGTTTTTGACTTTATACAGCTCCATTATTTTATATCTGACAGAAGAGATTCTGAATTTTGGGTAGACAATACTGAAAATGTGCCAATATCCGATGTATTAAGAGAGAGACTTGACCTATGGGCGTTAACTCCACCAAAGCGCTCGGATTTTTTTAGTAATTTTGATATTTTTGGTGTTGAGAATTACTTGTTTGTACTTTATGGAATGGACTATCCAACAAGAAAAGGAATATTGAGTCCTCAAGAGGAAGCTCGGTCTAAAGAGCTTATTCGAGATGTTCAAGAAAAATCTTTACGGATGGGGAAAGAGCTTTTATCTCACCGTGTTTGGTTGAATGAGCTGAAAGAGTGCATGGAACTCAGTAATACGTAGTGTAGGCGTATAGTAGTCTAGGCGTATAACAGCATGGTTTCTTAGAGCCTTTAAAAAAGGGAGAAGGGTGTTACTTGATTAAAGTTCATTCGTAAATTTGTGTCAATAATGTCAGCTTTTAAACGAATGGTAAATTCATTAACATATTTTCTTATGGGAAAACATGGTGTGGATAGATTAATAAGGTCTTACGGTATTGGTATATTAACTCTGATTGGAGGGGCATATGGTAAATGAGGGTTTGACCATGCAAACTGTCTTAATTGGTGAGGAAAAAAACAAAGTTCTGGTTTTTGATGATTTCCTAACATCTCCGTCAGAGCTTGTTGAATTTGCAGAGAGTTCGACTTTTATCCCTTACCCGGCTGCGGTTCAACGCAAGGGGTACCCGGGGGTAAGAACACCTGCACCAGTCGATTATGGCGATCATCTTAGGAAAGGCGTTGGCGAATTGGTAAGGCAAGAATTTGGAATTTCTACGGATGCTAAGATAAAGACATTTCAAGAGGCTTTGTGTTTGATGACGGTTCAGGAAGCTGAATTGGGACCGTTACAGACTATTCCTCATTTTGATGCAAGTGATCCCAATTTTTTTGCTGTGCTTCTTTATCTCTGTGGCGATGAACATGGTGGAACAGCATTTTATCAGCATAACAGCACACACTATGAGTCAATAACTCCAGAGCGTTGCGATAATTATTTGGATAGCTGTTATGAAGAGCTGAATAGTAAAAAACGAGAGAAGCGTTATTTCTCGGATTCCGACGAATTATTTACTAAGATCGGGTTTATGCCTGTGCGTTTCAATAGGTTAGTTATTTATCGCGGATGCTTGCTTCATAGTGCGAACATTCTTTCAGATATTAGTATCAATTCAAACCCTGCCGTGGGTCGGCTTACTGCCAATATTTTTTTGAGTTTTGAATGACTTACTTTTCGCTTAAAACATCAAAGGTAGTTTGAGTTGATGAGCAAATAAAGCTTTAATAACAATTAGAAATTATAGAATTCATCCGGAGTAATATTAATGGCTGCAAAAATAGTCCCAATTAACCGTGAAATTCACAAAAATACCAAAATCTTACCTGTAACGAATTATTCTTTTGTTGCTTCACAGCAGTTATTACCTTTGGTAGCACATGAAATTCCAAGCGCAGCGGCTGAATTTCCTGTTGTTTTTGTGAAAGATGCTCAAACAAGCCGATTAAGACCAGCGGCAATGTGTGGTTTGAAACCAGGTGAAAACCTGTATTCGGTGGGCAAAAAATGGGCTGGAATTTATGCGCCAAGTATTATTAAAAACCACCCTCTTTCTGTTGCGTTGAAGGCTGAAGGTTCTGACGAAATACTAATTTGTATTGATGAAAATAGCGCTCAAATCAGTGACTCGGAGGGACATCCGCTTTTTAATGAAGATGGAAGTGAATCCTCGTATGTGAAAGAAACTGGTGAGCGGTTGGTTACGCTGAACGCGCAATCGAAAGCGACAGATGAGTTTGTTAACTATTTGGTTGAAAATGAGTTGTTGATGGCAAAAGGAATTTCGGTTTCCGTTGATGAAGATAATGACTTTGATCTCAATGGTTTATACCTTATTGATGAAAATAAGTTGAATAAGATAGGTTCAGATGAGTTTGAATTTATTCGTAAGAAAGGTTATTTGCCGCTTATTTATGCACATTTGATTTCGTTAAACCAAGTGAATAGATTGGTTCGTATGAAACATGAAATGGTTTCTGCGTAATATAAGGTATTTTAATGCGTAATCGTCAGGTAAGATTTTTATGAGTAACTCTGGTGAAATATTTATCGGCGTCGATGGCGGTGGCACCAAGTGTAAAGCCGTCATTTGGATTGATGGTGAGATTAAAGGTGAAGGTTTGGGTGGCGGCGCTAACCCTTACCAAAACTTAGATCGTGCGAAAGACTCCATTACAACTGCGTGCCAATTAGCCTTGGTGGATGCGGGGCTTAAGGCAACGCATTTAAGAGATTGCATAGCGGGTCTTGGGCTGGCCGGAGTCAATATTCCAGGGCCTCGTAAGGCGATGAAGGCGTGGGATCACCCTTTTAAAGATATGCACTTAACCGGTGATTTACACACAGCGTGTTTAGGTGCTCATGGAGGGGATGGTGCTGTTTTGGTAACGGGTACAGGTTCGTGTGGTTTTGCCCATGTGGGGGGGGAATCACTTATGCTGGGTGGTTACGGGTTCCCTCTTGGCGATCAGGCCGGTGGTGCCTGGATGGGGCTGGAGATTGTCAAGGCTGCGCTGCTTTCTTTTGATGGGCTGGGGCCTAAAACGAGTTTGGAAGGCTGGGTAGAAGAGAAGCTTGAATTAACGGGAGGCTTAGTGGAAGTGGTTGAATATTTGGCGGGCAAGCCCTCTAGTGAATACGCTCAGTTAGCCCTAGGGGGGTTTAATGATGCCAAGGCTGGAGATGAGGTTGCTAGGGGAATTGTTCTTGAAGGCGCAGAGTATATCAACAATATTTCCGGTAAGTTAAAAGGCTTCGGGGCGCCAGTAATGTCGATGATCGGGGGAATTGGCTTTTTATGGAAAGAATGGCTAGACAAAGAAGTATTGGATTTTGTCGTTGAGCCCAATGAGCCGCCTGAGGTGGGTGCCGTCTATTTCGCGCAAAAAATGCACTCAGATGGGTGATTTCTGGCCCTAGTATTATTGTTGGCACCTATTACATCTATGAGTGTGTAAATGGACTTGCCATTAACGCTTCAAGTTTCTAACCTAATCTTCAACCTCTATCTAAAATAAGCACTATTATCTAAAGTAGATCTTAGATTCCTTAGGCAATAATGACTGCATGGTAACTTTCTTTTGCAGAACGTTAGTTTGATTAAATCAGCGCCAAATATATTTGATTCTCTCGATACCAAAAATCGAGATAAGCAGCTATTGTTTTTCTCGGGTGGTAGTGCGCTTAACCCTTTAAGTCAGCATCTTAAGCTACTGACAAAAAAATCTGTTCACCTTATTTCTCCATTTGATTCTGGCGGTAGTTCAGGAAAGCTGAGACGAGCCTTTTCAATTCCGGCATTTGGGGATTTACGAAGCAGGATAACGGTTCTTTTAGATGAGCAATCCGAGTCCTATTTGGCGGTAAAATGCTTATTTAATTACCGTTTTAAGCAAAACCTGAAGGTGGTTGATGGCTTGAGAGAATTGGAAGGGATAATGACCGGCCAGCATAGTGTGATAACTGATATTGCTGAACCTTTTCGTAGCTATGCCCAAGGGGCTTTGCAGCGCTTGGTGACAAATTTGCCTGATGATTTTGATTTGTCGGGGGCGAATATTGGAAACTTGATTTTTACCGGAGCTTATTTGGAAAACAGTAATAACTTGGATGTTGTGTTAAATGATCTGGAAAGGTTGTTACCCGTTAGGGGAAGAGTTCGTTTTACTGCCAATGTTGACCTTCAGTTAAAAGCATTGCTAGCAAGCGGTGAAGAGGTTGTTGGTCAGCATTTAATTACAGGGAAGGAAGTCGATCCCCTAAATAAAAAAATATGTGGTTTGCATTTGACGTCGCAGAGTACCACCTTTCAACAAACGGACTGTAAATTAGATGCCGAGTCTAAAGCGTTGATAGATACAGCGGGCCTTATTTGCTTTCCTCCGGGAAGTTTTTACTCCAGCTTAATTGCCAATTTGCTGCCAGCAGGAGTCGCCAAGGCAATTGCTAGCAGCCTTGCGCCAAAAGTCTATGTACCCAACTTAGGTATTGACCCGGAGCAATATGGTATGAGCTGTCAGGATTGCTTGGAGACACTTGTTGATACTTTGGCGAGGGATGTGGAAGCCCAGGCGAGCCATTTGGTGACGCATATCCTGATGCACTCCGATCCTGGCGTATATCCCGGTGAGTTTAATTTAGAGTACTTAACGGCTCGGGGAATTAAAATAATCCAGCAGCCCCTTGTCACAGCGGATTGTGGACCCTACTATAATCCACAACTTCTCGCTAAGGTGCTATTTGATTTAGCCATAGCGTAATACTCAAAATATAGCTTTCCTACTATATAGCTTTATAGCTTTCCCACTTTAGAGAACGTCCATGCTATTCGTTGTATCCCCCGCCAAATATTTGGACTATGACACTCCTACCCCGGTTAAAAAACACACTAAAGCGCCTTTGCTCAAAGAGGCTGAGCAACTTATTCCGCAGCTCAAAAATATGGCTCCTCAGGGTCTTTCCAAGCTTATGGGCATTAGTGACAAGCTGGCGATACTGAATTATGACCGTTATCAGCAGTGGTCTTTGCCCTTTACGGCTCACAATGCTCGCCAAGCGGCTTTTGCTTTTAAGGGCGATGTCTATCTTGGTTTGGATGCCTATTCTATGGATGAAGCAGACTTTGCCTTCGCTCAACAGCATATGCGCATTCTTTCTGGCTTATATGGCCTGCTTAAGCCTTTGGACCTGATTCAGCCTTATCGCCTAGAGATGGGCACCAAGCTGAAAAATGAACGAGGAAAAGACTTATATGAGTTTTGGGGCGATAAGATCACCTTTGAAATAAATAAACAGCTTAAAAAAAATAAAAGCGAGGCGCTTATTAATCTCGCTTCTAACGAATATTTTAAGGCTGTGAAGCTGAAACGGCTTAATGTTGATGTGATCACTCCTGTTTTCAAGGATTGGAAGAATGGAGAGTATAAAATGATTAGTTTCTTTGCGAAGAAGGCAAGAGGACTCATGAGCGCCTATATTATTAAGAACCGAATAGAAACTCCTGAGCAGATCAAGACGTTTGATTGGGAGGGATATGGGTTTAACAAGGCTATGTCCGAGTCGAATAAGTGGGTATTTACTCGCAAGCAGACGTAATGCTCAACCATTTGACCGGGGCTGATACAGGGTTGCGGCTGAAATGGGACTCAATATACTGGTAGTGGATGACGCAGGTTTTGTGCGCGACACCATCAAAAGAACGATTCGGCAGTATGCGACAGGCGTTACTATCTTTGAAGCGGTAAACGGAAAGCGCGCTGTTGCTGCCATGAAGGCCAACAAAATTGACCTTATTCTTTCCGACTGGGAAATGCCTGAAATGTCGGGTGAAGAATTTCTTCAGTGGGTGAGAGCCCACCCCACCTATTGCGAAACCCCTTTTATTATGGTCACCAGTCGCGGAGACCGCAGTCACATAATGCTGGCGGTTAACGCCGGTGTGAGCGATTATCTGACCAAACCGTTTACTCCTGAGGAGTTTAAGCACAAGCTGGCAAAGCAATTTAAGCGGCTTGGGTTTTCGCCCAAACAGGCGCCGTCGCCCGGGGGCATTGCTGCGGCTTCAATTGACGTGCTCACAGGGGGTGGGGGTAGAAAAGCAAAACCGTCTAATGCCGAGCCTCAAGTGGTTGCGGCCACAGGCTTCGGCAAACCTCAGATAAAATCTCAGGCAAAGCCTGTGGCACGTAAAGCAAACAGCTTTGATGGTAAAGCAAATTTAAGGTTTGCCAATACTATGTGCGAAATTGTTGTGCAAGATCTTTCTCTTCAGGCCGTCAGTGGAACAATGGAAAGGGTTGAAAACATGCCCAGAGTTTTCGATCAGGCGGTGGTTGATCTTGAGAGCCTCAGTGGTGAGGTGATTGGCCGACTTAACGCCTATGTTCACGCGGTTCAAGCTGGGGAGCTACGCCCCAATACCAATAAGGTAAAAATTGCTTTGCGGTTTGTTGATAACGACCCGAATAAATTCGAGGCGTTATCCAAAGTAATATCATAGTATCCGCATTACGCTTACTGGTTTATATAAGCGGATACGGAACAACCACAAGCCATGAAAATATCTATTCAAACTCTCGAATGAACAATTTTCCGAAATTAGTTGCAGGAAAACTAGCCGTTGAGGATATAAATAATATTATTGGTTACTATTTAGTAATACAAGAGGAGGACTGGACCATAACATCAGTAATGGAAGTCTTTCTCAAAAAAGATAATATTAATGCAATTGCTCTTCACCAGGCTCATAGCAATTAAATTTAAAAGACCGCTAGAATAAATATTGTTACGGGCTATTTTGCATGGGGATACTTCAGTTTGTATTATAGGGGTATTGCTAGTAAGTTTTTATGTGATTAAACTATTCGGATCGATTAATTTAACGTCCTTATTGAAGGGTAGATGTTGTTGTGCCGCATTGATATAGGCGTCGATATATTTCGATTCTTCTTGCACGAAGTTATTGATTGCCAAATTAAAATCTGGATGTGAGATACAATGATATGAACAGGTTTTAACTGGGTAAAAACCCCGTTGGATTTTATGCTCACCCTGTGCGCCAGAATCGAACCGTTTAAGGTTATATTTTATCGCAAACTCAATGCCTTGATAATAGCAAACTTCAAAATGAAGCCCATGTATTTCTTCTAGTGTGCCCCAGTATCTACCGTAGAGGGTTTCTTTATCGACAAAAAATAGTGCTGCGGCAAAAAAATCTTGTTCGTCTTTATGGGCACTAATAATGACTATGGATTGTGCAAGATCTTTGAAAATTAGCTGAAAAAACTCTTGAGAAAGGTATCCCTTATGCCCGCTGAGTTTTAAGTAGGTATTTTGGTATAGCTTATAGAAACGAGAAATATCACTCTCACCGCATTCATAAGCGAAGCGGGTTCTATAATAGATACCCTGTTCGCTTAGCGCGCTGCGTTCTTTTCTGATCGCTTTTCTTTTTCGAGATTTTAATGTTGCGAGAAAATCATCAAAGTCGTTGAAGTGGTTGTTGTACCAGTGGAACTGGCAAGCGATACGTTTTATTTTGTTTGTCTGGTCTAAAAGACTCTGGCATTCTTTCTCAGGAAATAAACAGTGAAAACTACTGTATTGTTTTTCGATTAACAATGCATTAATTTGTTTAATTATTAAGTTAAAAACGGACTCACGTTGGTCTGGTGAGAGGTCTGTTGAAATAGCAATTCGTGGCCCTGTTGTGGGTGTAAAGGGTATGGCGTTAACAAGTTTGGGGTAATAGTGAAGCTCGTATTGAGTATAAGCATCTGCCCAGTTCCCGTCGAAAACATACTCGCCAGAGGAATGTTGCTTTAGAAAAACAGGGGCGGCGGCAATAAGTGCTTCGTCTTCTGTAACAATAAAGTGGTGGGGCTCCCAGCCAGTTTCTTGCGTCGTTGCCCCAGATTTTTCCAGCGCTGAAAAAAAAGCGTGCTGGACAAAGGGGTACTCAAGGGCTGAGTGTTTGTGAGAAGAGCGCCAAAGAGTGTCCCAGGTTGAGGCATCAACTTCTTGGATGGAATGGATTAGGTCAAATATCACTCAAGCCTATTTCCTAGAAATAAAAATACAACCTTATACCAAGCTTGGCCGTCTTAAAAGGCGATGTGAGCTTATTGTATGATTCGATTAATAGGAAAATGGCAGCTAAAGCGGCTTCCTTTGCCGACAGTACTGGCAATGTTTAGCTTGGCATCGTGACGAAATAATACGTGTTTAACAATAGCCAAGCCTAAGCCGGTTCCGCCCATCGACGTAGTTCGTCCTCCGTCTACACGGTAAAAACGTTCAGTGAGGCGGGGTAAGTGCTTGGGGTCTATTCCCACACCGTTATCGCTTACTGTGATAACGGCTTCAGTTGGGGTAATAGTGCTATCAATAGTAATGGAACAATTTGATGGTGAGTATTTTACGGCGTTAAAAACGAGATTGGAAATGGCGCTACGTATTTCTCGCTCGTTTCCAAGTAGGCGAATATCACTGTTACCTGAAAGAGAGAGGTGGTGCTGTTTTTCCGCAGAAAGCGCTTTGGCGTCAGACAATATAGATTCTAAAAGTGGTTTTACCTTGACGCCCTCTTGTTCGACTTCCATATCGTCGGTTTCAAGTTTGGTGAGCGTTATTAAGTCATTCACCAGCATTGTCATGCGGTGACATTGCTGCTGCATTTGCGCAAAAGCGCGTTTCCAAATCGGGGGGGTTTGCTCATTGTCTTCCAGTGTTTCGACGTAACCGCGAATGACGGTTAAAGGTGTGCGCAGTTCATGGGAGACATTGGCAACAAAGTCTCGCCTCATTGCCTCTAGTTTATAAAGGCGAGTTACATTGCGGATAATGAGCAATTTTTCACCTATACCAAAAGGGTGAATTTGAAACTGTAGGTGTTCACCCGCTCGGCGAAGAGAACCCAATTCAATGGGTTCTTCATAATTTCCATTTTCAAAATACTGAACAAAACGAGGGTGACGAATAATGTTGGTTAGCTTGTGACCAAGGTCGATATTTTGAAAATCAAATAATTGCTGTGCTGCCTTGTTCCACCATTCAACGTTGGAATGGTTGTCGAGCAAGATAACGCCGTCGCTTAAGGCTGAGGTCATATCCTGAACACGAGAGACCACGGCTTGAAGCCGTTGTTTATCTTTGTGGTAGCGGTTGCAAAGTAAAACGATGTCGTCAGCTATCTCACCCCAGATGCCTCGTAAGGTATTTTCGGGGGCCGATTTTCGGCGGGTGGTGAGAACCCAACTTTCTAGCCTTCGCAGTTGAAGAAAAATCCAGGCGATGTATAAAAACAGCCCGAAAATCATGACCATTTTCACCGCACCTGATAGGGCGCCGAGTAAAAGAATGACGGAAAGGTAAACAAAAAACCATCGTAATTCGGTGGTTATGCCTCTGCGAAACATGGCGGTATAACTTCTTTATTTTGGTGTTGGGAAGTATAGAGCCAAATACGGTTTAAGTGTACAAACAAAACTAGTGTACAAGCAAAACTATAAATTTGTTGTCACGACCTTTGTAGAAAAGCGGTAACCCGCACCGCGTACCGTTTGAATAAATCTGTCGTGGTCATCCAGTGATAAGGCTTTACGTAACCGCCGAATGTGTACATCCACCGTTCGCTCTTCTACGTAAACATTTCTGCCCCAAACGTAGTCGAGTAGCTGGCAGCGGGTATAAACTCGTTCCTGGTGAGTTAAGAAAAATTCTAATAACCGATATTCTGTCGGCCCCATTTTCACCGGAAAATCGTTAATAGTGATACGGTGTGAACTGGGGTCTAAGCATAAGCCTTCTACGCGAATGGGGTCGCCTGAGGTTAGAGTATCTGTGCGTCTTAATACGGCTTTTAGGCGGGCAACTAGTTCACGAGGTGAAAAGGGTTTGGTGATGTAATCATCCGCACCGACTTCCAAGCCTTGAACCTTATTGTCCTCTTCGCCTTTTGCTGTCAGCATAATGATAGGCAGTTCGCTGGTGATATCATCTCTCTTTAAGCGGCGGGCTAATTCAATGCCGCTTGTACCCGGTAGCATCCAGTCGAGCAATACCAGATCAGGCTTTTGGTCTACGATTAGGCTGTGTGCTTCTTGAGCGTCTGCCGCTTCTATAACGGAATATTCCGCCATTTCCAAAGCAATACGTAACATGTCACGAATTGGGGCTTCGTCGTCTACAACTAAAATTGTTTTATTTACCATTTGATCAAAACCTGAGTGACTCCAATGGGCTTTGCAACTGAAACCTTGGTTAATGTAACGAGTTCTGTATCTGGCCCAAAGTCATCTCGATCAACGCTATTACTGGTGCGAGACTTGGTTTTTCGGGCTAGTTCTTACCGCAAAGTCCAGAAAGTGGAGTGAATCGAATATCACTAACCAAAATTCAGGAGAGTAGATTAAATAAAGCTTTTGTTGCCATTTTATTACAGTCTGGAAAAGAAAGTTATTTAAGGGAGGGTTTAAGCTGCCGTATCCGCGCCCATAAAAGCGAGATCCAGTGCGATACCGGCAAATATCACCATGCCCACATAGTTGTTGTTTAGGAACGCAGTAAAGCATTTGTCCCGCTCACGATTTCGTGTTGAGTATTGCTGATAGGCAAAAAAACCGGCGGCAATGACTACCGAGGTTTGGTAGATATATTGGAGTCCAAAGCGGCTGCCCATCATCATTAAGGCCACAATAGTAAATATTTGTAGGCTGCCGATAATCATTCTATCGTTTTCTCCAAAGAGAACCGCCGTCGATTTTACTCCAATTTTAATATCGTCATCTCTGTCTACCATTGCGTAAAAGGTATCATATGAAACTGTCCAGACCACCACAGTGGTGTAGACCAGCCAAATAGAAGACGGAAGGCTGTTCGTTTGCGCGGCGAATGCCATAGGAATAGACCAGGCAAAGGCTGCGCCCAATACTACCTGGGGAAGGTGGGTAAAGCGTTTCATAAAAGGGTAGAGCGCAGCCAGGGCAACGGCGCCAGCAGAGAGGTATACCGTCAGCTGATTGGTTAACAGTACCAACATAAAGGCCAACCCTGTAAGAGCGGCAAATACGGCAAGGGCTTCCTTGGGGGATACCTCACCTGTGATAATTGGCCTAGCTTCGGTTCGTTTGACATGACCATCCACTTGGCGATCCGCAAAATCGTTTATCACACAGCCAGCAGAGCGCATAAGTATCGTTCCAAGGGTAAAAATAACCAGCAGGTCAATGTCGGGTAAGCCGTCGGCAGCCAGCCACAGCGCCCAGAGTGTGGGCCAAAGCACAAGGTAAATGCCGATTGGGCGGTTAAGACGTGTTAGCCTTATATAAATTTCAGCTTTTTGACTTAATCGTGCTGTAATGTCGGATTTGTTTGCAGGCATTCGGTATCGTATCTATTCGTTAAACCAGTGGCATTTATAGAGAATAGAAACACGAATAGCAAGGTGAGATCAGCAAGCATCTGTTATCGCCGCTATCAATAAGACACAGAGGGGGGGGGAATGGGAAAGCCAGAATTAGTAGCGAAGTTGTCAGAGGTATTGGATCTATCCATAAGAGAGGCCGACGAGGTGGTCTCCGCTTTTGTTGAACACGTGACCAATGCTTTGGCTAGAGGCGAATCAGTTAACCTGACCGGCTTTGGTGCATTTACGGTCAAATCGCGTGCGGAACGGAACGGACGCAACCCAAAAACCCAAGAAGTTATTGTGATTCCAGCTCATAACCTGCCAAATTTTAAAGCGGGTAAAGCATTAAAAGATGCCGTTGCACAGGAAAAGTAGCGCCTCATAATAGGTCCTAGGAGACAAGAAATGAAACTACCTTTATATGCACAAATTTTGATCGCTATTGGGTTAGCCATCATTATTGGAATGGTATTTAGCCCGGATACAACCGTATTAACGATCAAAATAGTGAGCATTTTTGAATTTTTGGGAACCTTATTTCTCAATGCTTTAAAGATGGTTATTGTTCCGCTGGTTTTATCTTCCATTATCTGCGGAATGACAGGCATGGCTGCCGGTGGGAGTGTGGGCCGGTTGGGCGGTAAAGCACTTGGTTTTTATATGATGTCCAGCTTGCTCGCAATTTTAGTCGGTTTAATGGTAGTCAATATTGCGCAACCGGGAATGATTGACGGCGAACCTGCTGGTGTGACTATGAACCTAAGTTCTGGTGAAGAAATCAGTCAACAGCTTGCCAAGGTAGAGAATAAAGGGTCCGGTGATATTGCTGCGGTATTTTTGCGGATGGTTCCACCGAATATTGTAAAAGCCGCCGCTTCAGGTCAGATGTTAGGGTTAATCTTTTTTGGATTACTGTTTGGTTATTTTATGATGAAAATAGACGCCAAACACAAAGAGACCATGCTGAGTTTCTGGAGCGGTGTATCCGAAACCATGACAGGCATCACTCTGTTTATTATGAAGTTTGCGCCTTACGGTGTATTTGGCTTAGTGGCAAAAACGGTTATTGAAACAGATTTTGGTAGCCTGTTTCAAATAGTGGGAACGTTCTTTATCACTGTTTTAGTGGCATTGGGCTTACACACTTTTATCACGATGCCCATTTTGCTAAAAGTACTGGGTAAAATAAATCCAATAAAACAATACCAAGCTATGGCGCCAGCTATGCTCACGGCGTTTTCTACTGCATCCTCTTCTGGAACACTGCCGGTTACAATGGAATGCGTTGAAAAAAATGCGGGTATTTCCAAAGAAACCAGCTCTTTTGTTCTTCCTTTAGGGGCAACCATTAATATGGACGGGACAGCATTATATGAATGTGTTGCTGCCATGTTTATTGCACAAGCCTATGGTTTGGAGCTTTCTTTAACGGTTCAATTTACCATTGTACTTGTTGCGCTTCTTACCTCAATAGGTGTTGCGGGTATTCCCTCGGCCAGCTTGGTTGCTATTACCATTATTTTGGGGGCAATTGGTTTGCCTTTAGAAGGTATTGGCTTGCTTATGTTAACCGATAGAGTATTGGATATGGTGCGCACCTCCGTTAATGTATTCAGTGATAGTTGTTGTGCAACAATTGTTGCGCGGACGGAAGGGGAAGAAACCCTCTTGATCGATAAACCAAATATTTGATCTTGGTAAGGAATAGAAAAATAAATACCGTTGCTGTGGTGTTAAATAACCGAAATCAAGCAGGAATATATATGTGACTACCCTGACATAAGGAAAATAGGCATTCCTTGTCAAATGAATTATTCGATTTTAATTTTGGGGATACCTCAGGGTCAGCGTGGAATTTATATATACGAAGGGCTTGTCGGTTAATTGGTTAAATTATGAGATAATTCATAAACATTATTTGTTGAACCGCTGATATGAACAAGCGAAACCAAACAAGTCTTTTCGTTAGCTTGAGCTAGACTATCCAAGCTAACGAAATGGATGTCCATAGTCGTAAGAGATTTTTTAAATTTAATTAGTATCAATCTGATGAAGAGTCATTGCGTTAATACTGTCCTTTTTGAGAAAGACTTCCATTATCGATATTATAGTCCAGCCCTCCTCTTTTGTTACTAAATAGTAGCCAATAAAATCCCGATTCATTATTGTTGGAGTGCCGATGTGTTGAATTAATACTGACTTATTGACGTCAATTCCCAGGCCGCTTTCTGTTTTGATTTCACGGTTTACTAAGATGGAGGTAGAACACCGATCAGCTTGTTTCCATAGAGTCGAATGGGTGATGGAAATGGTTGTTATTGTCTTCCAGCTACCCATAGGGCCGGATTGGAACAGAAGAATGGTATTATCTCCCTTGTCTGTTGACTTATAACAAACTTGATTTGGCGCACTTTCCCCGTTAGAAAACAATTCCGCTTTTCCGTATTTAACAAACACATGATCAAAATTACTTTTTCCAATAACAATATCACCTATGCTTATATCTTCAATAGCCAGCTTCCCAGCAACCAATTCTGGAAGATTATTCATTCGAGAGTTTGAGTAGATACTCTTATGGCTTGCGGTTGTTCCGCATCCGCTTATACAAACCAGTAAATACAAAAATAACTGTAACTTAGAAAATATTCTTAACATAGGTTATAAATTCTATTTTAAACCCAGAAAACTAATATTATTTTTTTAATGGATTTACTATCACCTTGTGATTGTTAGAGTGCCGCCGCCGTTATTTATAAGCCTTAGACGCTCTGCTGGCCCCAAAATAATACAGCCTTGAGGCGCATCATTAGATCTGTTGTCTCCATGAATTAGAAATGTATTTCTTTCTCGATTGGTGGGAAAGGTTTCACCTCCTGTATGCGTAATGCGGATACTATTTGGCCCCGTATGAGCCGTATTCACTACAGTGCTTAAATGAGATTGTAGCTCCCATCTTAAGACCTGTTTTACATAGTCGCTGTTTCAGTTAATGAATTGCCCCAATAACGTTATAGCGGCCTTTTGTTTTCAGCTTTACCGTTACCGGCATATTACTGTCGTTTTCCCAATACCAACCGTGTACGCCAGAAAAAGGAACCGTTACTGTTCCATGGGTTTGAAAGTTTTCTGCGATAATATAACTCTCAAAAAAACCAGTGGTATCGTTTTCTGGCTCGCCGTGAAAATCAAAATATAATGGCGCGCCTTCAGCAATCCATTCGAAACTTAGTTTTTCATACTGTTCTAAATAAAATTTGTATTCTATGCTGCCTTTTGCGGGAACCACTACTACCGTCGTATCCTCTCTAAAGGGGAGTGAGGTTTTATGAATCGGTTTTGCTTCTGTAAAGGCGGTTAACCCCAAAGTGTTGCCTATTCCTGTGGGGTCAATATTGTATTCCGCAGGAAGAATAATCAGCACTAATAAAATACCCGCAATAAATATAGCGGCAATACCCGATTTAATTAGAGTCTTTGTGGACTGTACTGGTAAGGTAACGTCGTTCATTATCGTATTCCCACAGAGTATTATGTTTGAGTGAAGTAGCCGGTTAATTGATAACCCATTAGAATAAAGCCACCGCTCATTAGCAGAGTATTACTGATGGTTGAAATTTTTAAATAGCTGTTATACCTACGCCAATAGCTTATAACAATTAATATACACCCTAGTGCAAAAAACTGACCTATCTCCACGCCTAGGTTAAATGCAATTAAATTTGTTAGCAATCCGTCTTTGTGGATGTTGAGTTCTTGTAGTTTTGTCGCCAGCCCAAATCCGTGAAATAATCCAAAAATAAATACGGCCATTTTAATATTAGGTTGTACGCCAAATAATTTTTTGAAACCTCCAAGATTGTCAAACCCTTTATATACAATTGAAAATCCAATAATTGCATCAATCAAATAAGGGCTTACATTTATGTTGCCGAGTACACCAAATAATAAGGTCAAGCTGTGACCTAAGGTAAAAAAACTGACATAAATTAGAATATCTTTAGGCTTATACAGAAAGAAGATAACGCCTACTAGAAAAAGTAGGTGGTCGTACCCTGTTACCATATGTTTCGCACCAATATAAAGAAAAGGAGCAAAGGATATGCCCGCGTTTCCCATCAAAAATTGTTTGCTGTCTTCATCTACCCCATGAGCAAAGGCTTTCAAAGTGATAAATGCACCTAAACCAAGGAGTAACGGAAACCGTAGTTTTTTTAGAAATATAAAGAAATACATGTTTTTATGAGTTTTCTCTGTCTTTAGTTCTATTTTAGGGTTAGGCCCATTTGTAATAACATTAACATAGATGTACAAATTGAAATAGAGGGAAAGATGGGTAGAGTGATAGGAATCAAAACGGTGTTTTTTATTTTTCTCTAAAGATCAACGATATAGAGCTTCAAAAAACAGTAATATAAAGATTGTATTCGAAATGGTGGCCTAGGCCCGGTCTCATACGAAACCGGCTTTTAAGTAGCGCAGGAAAAATACCAGAAAATTTAGGTGTCTAGTGGGGCATACTACGTCATTATTAATAAAGGTTACCCTTTATTTCTGCCCCGTCAGTATATTCATTTTATGATTGATTTTTCGAGTATCCTGAATCTCTCTAAATTTTTATAAATATTTTTTTCTTATAGAGTATCCAAGAAATCACCCAGAAGACTACGACGTGGAATAGTGCGAAACTGTGTGACGCTAGGTAGTTATTGCTTATTATGCTGAAGAAGAATTCATTAATGATTTGACCTATATATTTGTCTTCTCCGTTTACGGGAACGGTATATACCCAGTAAGCCATTAGCCATATCGACGAGAATGCGTAGATAAACAATGGGTTGGTCCCATATATACAAAAGGGTTCTGTTATCTTTTTGCCTATTGGGGTATCGCAAATATAAATGAGCCCTCCTAGGGTAAATAAACTCCAACCAACAGTGACCACCACATAGGAGCTGGTCCATAAACTTTTGTTTATTGGGAATACCAACCCCCATATATGTCCAATAACTATCAGGGCTGCGCCATACACCAACATTTTTTTAACTTTTTCACAATCACTTGGTAGTGAGGAAATATATTTTGTTGCTAAGTAACCACTTGTAACGCTCACTATAGCGGGAAGTGAGCTTAATATTCCCTCGGGGTCAAATGGTATGCCTTTTCCTGCCCACATATGGGAAGCGCCCAATATAGCAAGGTCCACTTGTGCTACGACGTTTCCTTCCAAGCTATAGGGGTCATTGGAGCCGACAAAAAACAATAGTGCCCAATAACCGAAAAGAAGAACAAGACTAAATATGATTATTCCACGAGTGGATAAGTACAGTACTGCGATTGTTGCAATACCATAGGTTACCGCAATGCGTTGCAGTACACCCATTATTCTTAGTTCTTCTAAGGGTTTTGTAAATGGGTAAGCGTGCAAAAGTAACCCAATACCAAATATTATAAGAGTTCTGCGAGCTACTTTTATTAATACCTCTTTGGAAGGTTCGTAATTAAAACGGCGCAATGCAAAAAACAGTGCAGAGCCTGTAATAAAAAGAAAGAAAGGAAAAACTAAATCGGTGGGTGTATACCCATGCCAATTTGAGTGCCCAAGAGGCGTCCAAACATAACTCCAAGAGCCTGGGTTGTTAACCAAAATCATGGCGGCAATAGCTATGCCTCGCATAACATCGAGAGCCATATTGCGAGTGGCAGGAGCTGAATTTGTCATAATTATTTATATCCACATCTTATACTGCAACAGTTCGTACGTTTGTTACGTGTAATTATTCATTAATTTGTAAAGGTTACCATTTTTGTAAAAAAAAGCGCACAAGATTGTGCGCTTTTTTATTAGATACTTTTATAGCAGAGTGCTGTTAGTTAGTATGACGATCTGCATATTCCCCTTCTTTAAGCTCATTAATTTTACCCATTTTATAGCCTTTTATCGCATAGAAAAGAATATATATGTAACACAACATGCATACCAGAAAACTGAGTTTATAACCTACAAAGTCTGCAATCCACCCTATTGTAAATGGGATAACTGCTCCGCCGAATACTCCCATGACTAATATACCTGAAGCTTGAGAGGTGTGTCTTCCGAGTTTAGAAATTCCTAATGGAAAAATAGCTGGCCACATCACGGAATGGCACAATCCACATAAAATTAAACAAATGGCAGCAAAGGGTACATGCACGGTGATAAAGCCAATACTGAATGGATCACGAACTAATGCGAGTACGGGTATATCTAACCACCAATTTAATAAAGGAGGTAAAAAACTAGCGGAAAGTAATACTATTCCCGCAATTGTGACTGCTTTTAGCAATATTGCTGCTTTGATTTTTGTGCCAACATAAAAACCAATAAAGCGCCCTATCATTGCACTTCCCCAATAATAAGCAAGAAGGTAAGCCGCATGTTGATGTGCTAGTGCTCCCATTTCGGGTGTTTCTAAATACAGAATTAAAACTGCACCAATAGACACTTCCACGCCCACATAGAAAAATATTGCCACCGCTCCCAACCACATATGGGAATATTCAAATGCGGAACCGTATAATTTTCGTTTTCGATCTTCTTCATTTACCGCTTCTTCATGGCCCAGTTTTGGCAGGCGGATAAAAACCAAGGTGGCGGCTATTAAAAAACAAATAACGCATAGTGCAAGATAGGGTAGAAGAACTGAATTCGCTTTTTCTAACTTGTGTGCCCACCAAACATCCGTTGAGCGTTTGGAAACCACCTTAAATTCATCTGAGGCTACCATGTTTGTAACGCCGGGTTTAACCGTTTCAAGTAGTTGCTCTGCTTGTTCCTCAGTGGGGTCTTCCAAGCTGTTAATGGCGTTAATGATTTCTTGATTAGCTTCGTTATTCAGTTCAAAGGCTGAAGGGTGGGATAAGATCTCTTCCATTGAGGTAAGTGTATCAATAGCGAGGCTTGGGTTTTTTTCCTCTTGCACAACATAAGCCGATTCGACTTTTTCAATATCTTGCAGACTTGGGAAATTGGGTGGTTCAATATGTTGTAAAATAAACGCGCCGCCAATAATTGGGCCGATAAAGGTCGCGGTTGAGTTTAATGCTCCACCCAAATTAAGACGTGACGCCCCTGTTTCCTCAGAACCAAGTGCAATAATGTAAGGGTTAATACACACTTGCAGAATAGCCGCCCCAGATGCGGTAATAAATAGCGCAAGTAAGAAAACCCAATAGACAACTAAATGCGCAGCGGGGACAAATAATGAAAGCCCCAAGCCCATGGTTGATAGGGCCAAAATAATTCCGCGTTTGTAGCCTGTAATTTTAACGATAATGCCCGCTAGAAACCCCCATATTAGGTACGCACCAAAGAATACAAACATAATAAGCATGGCGTCTCGGTTCGAGAGGTCAAATAGCCCTTTTAGCCGGGGAAGGAGTACGTCGTTAAGTACAGTGATAAAGCCGATAATGAAAAACAATGACACCATAAGGGCAAGAGCAAACCGATAGTTTGCTCTACCCAGTGAAGGCTTACTTGATATTGCTGCGGAATCTGGACTGGGAATACCACCCGCCATAACTCATCTCCCAAGGTTTGGATTGCTTATGATTGAGCCGAAACTCTAGAGCTTAAGTCTAGTCTAGAAAAAAGAATTCTTACCGAATGAAGGCGGCAAGAATTCTGGTCAGGCATTTGTCAGAGTAAAGTTTGATTATTTTTTGATCTAATTGTTTTTTAAGTAAACAGGTTTATACTTTTAAGCTCGTCTTTTTAACCAATATAAAATTTGAAAAACAGTCAATATTGCATGAAAAAGCTTAAACGAGCTTTTTAAAAACTCACCGACCCACTCTCGTAAGTAAAGTAGGTTTGAGGAGGTAGAATTAATTGGAAAGCGCAGTTTTTTGAATTTCAACGAGTTCGCCAATGCCTTTTTTGGCTAATGAGAACATGTTGGCAAACTGGGTTTCGGTAAAAGGCTCTTTTTCTGCGGTGCCTTGGATTTCGACAAGGCCACCTGCTTCTGTCATAACAAAATTCATATCTGTTTCCGCAGAGGAATCTTCTGGGTAGTCGAGATCCAAAACTGGCTCTCCTTCATACATACCCACTGATACCGAGGCGATCATATTGATCATAGGGTTAGTTTGAATTTTCCCTTCTTTTTTTAAGTAGGCTAAAGCATCTGCCAAAGCAACGCAGGCTCCAGTGATAGACGCGGTGCGTGTACCGCCATCGGCCTGAATCACGTCGCAATCAATGGTGATGGTATTTTCGCCCAGCGCTTTTAAGTCCACCGCTGCTCGTAAAGAGCGGCCAATTAAGCGCTGAATTTCAACGGTACGGCCCCCTTGCTTTCCCCTAGATGCCTCACGTCCCATACGTGTTCCTGTGGAGCGCGGTAACATGCCGTATTCTGCCGTGATCCACCCCCGCCCTTCTCCTTTAAGGAAACGCGGTACAGAGTCCTCGACAGAGGCTGTGCATATGACTTTGGTATCCCCAAAGCATACCAATACCGACCCCTCTGCGTGCCGGGTAAAATTGCGAGTAATGACGATATTTCTCAGTTGATCTGTCGATCTTCCACTAGGTCTTTGCATGATGCCCCACCAAATTCAGTAAAAAGTACAACGGATTATATGCTGCTAGCATGTGAAAAACACTGGCTGTGCTAGAATTGTCTTTCTGTCACCTAGCATGTTCAGTTAAAGAGTAGGTCTATTCACTATGCCATTAAGCATGACCGGGTTTGCCCGCCGAGAAGTTCAATTTCCCTGGGGTACGCTTTCTTGCGAAGTCCGCAGTGTTAATCATCGCTATTTAGAGCCTTCTTTTCGGATGCCAGAAGTGTTGCGCCGCGTTGAGCCTTCGTTACGCGAGTTCCTGCGTAAAAATCTGGCTCGCGGTAAGGTTGAGATCAATATCTATCTCAAAACGGATACTGCTGAGCAAAGTGAAATAGCCCTAAATGAAGCCTATTGTGAGCAAGTGATGGGGTTGGCACATCAAATCAAAAATAAGATCGACTCTCCTGCACCGATTAACCCTCTGGAAGTGTTGCGCTGGCCTGGTGTTATCCAAAATGCTGAAATTCCACCGGATGTATTGATGGAGGCCACGGAAAGCCTCTTCCTTGATACGCTTGAGCAGCTTATCGAAAACCGTCAACGGGAAGGTGAAGAGCTGGCTAAGGTTATTGAACAGCGCCTAGCTGGCATCAAAGAAAATGTCTTTCAGGTGCGCAGTTTATTGCCTAAGTTGCTGGAACAGCATCAGCAAAAACTGACAGCAAAGTTGGAAACCCTCGCCGTGGAGGTGGAGCCTGAGCGGCTCGCTCAGGAAATGGTTTTTATTGCACAAAAGTCTGATGTTGCAGAAGAGCTTGATCGGCTAGAGGCCCATGTTCTTGAAGTCGCCCGAACGTTGAAAAAGAAAGAACCTATTGGCCGACGCCTGGATTTTTTAATGCAGGAGTTAAACCGCGAAGCGAATACGTTATCTTCTAAATCAATCAGTACCGATACCACACGGGTTGCTGTGGACTTAAAAGTATTGATAGAACAAATGCGCGAACAGATTCAGAATATAGAGTGATTTTTCTGAGTGTTTTAACCTTTCAATCTGTATTTAAAGCGTCAAGAGGGGTTCTTATCAACGATAGAGGGAAGGCTTGATAGAGAGCCGTTTAGTTATGTGTCCCTTTCCCTAAAGCGAGTTACCGCCGTATCTTTGATTGTTGCTGCATTATGCTATATTGATGAGATCGGCACCTAGAATAGACTAATCGCATTCCTGCGCGGTTTTGGCACTAAGCGTTTAGGGCTACTAGAATTCAGTTAGAACTTAAATTTAGTTATAATTTGGTAGAGTAGCTCGCTATGGTAAAGGCGGCGGCAAGCTAACTGTAGCCATGAATTTGGGCTCCGAAAGGGGCCTTTGTTATTTCTGGCCCCTGCAAAAGTAATATACGATTTGGACATAGGCAGTAATCTATCCACTATGAGTAATTTCGGCACACTTTATACCATCTCTGCTCCCAGTGGTGCGGGGAAAACCAGTTTAGTCAAAGCGCTCTTGGATACCACGCAGGGCATCCAAGTGAGCATCTCCCATACCACGCGGGAAATTCGTCCAGGTGAAGAAAACGGGGTCAACTACCATTTTGTTGATCACGATACCTTTACCAATATGATTGAAAACAATGAGTTCTTAGAACACGCACAGGTTTTTACCAACTACTACGGGACTTCTCAGAAATGGGTGGAGGATACGCTTCAGAATGGCGCAGACGTTATACTGGAAATTGACTGGCAAGGGGCAAACCAAGTACGTCGGCTTATGCCTGAAACTCGCAGTATCTTTATCTTACCCCCTTCACGCAAGGCACTTAGAGAAAGGCTTACTGGAAGAGGGCAGGATGATAGTGGTGTGATTGATGTTCGTATGGCAGAAGCAGAAAGTGAAAGTTCACATTACTGCGAGGCTGATTTTGTTGTTATCAATGATGACTTTGACCAAGCACTAAGCGAGTTGCGTGCAATCATCGTTGCTGAACGCCAGACACTTGCTAAGCAGCAACTGAAACATTATCAGATGATACAAAGCTTGTTGGGCAATCGCTAACTCCACCTGTTTTGTTAAACAAGGTATAAATTAGTTGAGAGAAGTGAGTAATTTGCGTACACTTTCGTGCCCTAAGCGAGAAGACAAATTCACAGCTTAGGTAATGATCAAACTTACGTACACTGGAAAGCAATTATGGCTCGAATTACTGTTGAAGATTGCCTCGATCATGTAGACAACCGTTTTGAACTCGTTATGGTTGGCAGTAAGCGTGCCCGCCAAATCGCTGTTATGGGCAAAGAGCCTATGGTTCCAGAAGAAAACGATAAACCTACTGTGCTAGCGCTTCGTGAAATCGAAAAGGGCTTGATTAGCCCAAGTATCTTAAATGAAGCCGATGAAGACGATATAATCGAAGAGATTCTTCTGCCTGAAATGGACGCTTCAGTTGGTGGTGAAGTACCGGAACCCCCTAGCTTTTAAACGGGCTTTTTAACTATCTACTTGGTTTTGGCTCCACCCCATCTCGCTTCTGCATACTACCGGCAGTCCTCTCTGTGGTCTGCCTATACTGCTCTATCTGTCGCTTAAGCAGCGCCTTCTCATCGCAAGCTGCAATTAAAAATAATTTGGCTTAAAATCCAATTGATTTTTAGCTATTTTGATCATTAATTTCAAATTTTTGCGTTTTCAGGCTTTTGATAAAACCAAACAAGCTCTAAAATCTAAGATAAGAGCAACGTAAATTTTATGCAGTTAATAAGAGCCTAAAAATGCTTACAATTGATACGCTAAGCCATCGGCTCTCATCCTATCTAGAGCCGGCCCAGGTAATGGGCGTAAAGCGCGCCTATTATTATGCGGAGCAGGCCCATACCGGCCAGTTTCGCCGCAGTGGTGAACCTTATATCACTCATCCGCTTTCTGTCGCCAATATTCTTGCCAGCGTGCGTATGGACCACGAAAGTTTAATGGCTGCCATGCTCCACGATGTTATTGAAGATACGGGCATTCCCAAAAATGCTATATCAGAGCAATTTGGTGAAACCGTTGCAGATATTGTGGACGGGGTCAGTAAGCTTGCCAAAATTGAGTTTGAAACTCAGGCTGAAAAACAAGCAAAAAACTTTCAAAAAATGGCTCTGGCTATGGCCAAAGACCTGCGTGTTATTATTGTTAAGCTGTCTGATCGCTTACACAATATGCGCACTTTGGGTGTTCTACCTGCGGATAAAAAACGTCGTATAGCGAAAGAAACGCTCGAAATTTATGCCCCCATTGCACACCGTTTAGGCATGAATGACTGGCGCATTGAATTTGAAGATCGAGGTTTTGCGGCCATGTATCCGCTGCGTGCAAACCGTTTGCTTGCGTCATTGCAAGAAGTTCGTGGCACCCGGCAAACTATTGTCGATAAAATTAAAGATTCCATCGAAACACGATTAAACCGGCAAAAAATTGATGGCTTAGTGATTGGCCGGGAAAAACATTTGTTCAGTATTTACAGTAAAATGCGAACAAAATATAAATCCTTTAAAGAAATTATGGATGTATTTGCTTTTCGGATTATCGTTAACAATATTGACGATTGTTATCGCACTCTGGGAGCCATACACAACCTGTATAAACCTCGCCCTGGCGAGTTTAAAGATTACATTGCCATTCCAAAGGAAAACGGCTATCAATCTTTGCACTCGGTTGTCGTAGGTAATCAAGGTGTGCCTATTGAGGTGCAAGTGCGCACCAAAGATATGGACGAGTTTGCCAGTACTGGAATCGCGGCCCATTGGTTATATAAATCCATCGACGAAGACGAGGGGCTAGAAGGCCACGATCGAGTTCAGCGTTGGGTTCAGCGCTTGATGGAAATTAATAACCTAACAAACAGTTCAACTGAATTTGTAGAGAGCGTAAAAATCGATCTCTTTAGAGACGAAGTCTATGTTTTCACTCCTAAAGGCTCCATTATCGAATTGCCGGCTGGCGCCACCCCCGTGGATTTTGCCTACGCGGTTCACACGGATGTAGGTAATACTTGCGTTGCCTGCCGAGTCAATGATCGTCCAGCACCTTTATCTCAAGTATTGGAAAGCGGGCAAAAAGTGAAAGTTATTACTTCGTCCTCCAGTCAGCCTAACCCCAACTGGCTTAATTTTGTTGTCACGGCAAAAGCGCGTACAGCTATTCGTCACTACCTTAAAAATCAACGTCATTTCGAATCGATTGAACTGGGCAAGCGAATGCTTAACCGCTCCCTGGCCAATATCAATATGAATTTGAATGATATTGATGACAAACAAATTGAAATGGTATTGGAAGGGACCCAAGTGGCTTCGGCAGATGAATTATTCGAAAGCATTGGCCTTGGGAAAGTACATGCCTATACCGTGGCACAAATATTACGGCCCGATGCTGAAGTCACCGGAGAAGACAGCACGCCTATTAGCATTGATTCCGCAGATAGCTTGTTAGTGAGCTTCGCCCGATGCTGCCGCCCTATTCCCGGTGACCCGATTGTCGGGCATCTTAGTATGGGTAAAGGTGTCGTGGTCCATATGGAAACCTGTAAAAATGTTGTCAGTCTGCGCAATAAACGCGAGAATTTATCCAGTATTAGCTGGTCGATGATGGTCTCCGGTGAGTTTCTAACGGAGGTTCGAGTCGAAGTAAGGTCCGAGCGCAGTATTATTGCCACGCTTGCATCACGAGTGGCTCAAACAGGTACGAGTATTGAAGGTATTCATGTAGAGGAACGAGATGCTGAGCACAGTGTGATTACGCTTACTGTTGCTGTCACTAGCCGTATACACTTGGCCAACGTAATGCGTAGTATTAGAACCATGGGTTCAGTCACTAAAGTCAATCGAGCAAAAAAATAACATTACATAAAAAATTAATTTTGGGAGTTGATTATGACCAATAAATCCGTAGTGCATTCTGATAATGCCCCTGCCGCTATTGGCACTTATTCGCAAGCTGTAAAAGTCGATAATACGGTTTATCTCTCCGGCCAAATTCCTCTTGTGCCTGAAACAATGGAGTTGGTGGAAGGTGATTTTGCCGCACAAGCCGAACAGGTTTTTAAAAACTTAAGTGCGGTATGCGAAGCAGCCGGAGGTTCTTTACAAAATATTGTCAAGCTCAATATTTACTTAACGGATCTTAGCAATTTTTCAGTTGTGAATGACGTTATGAACCAATATATTAAACAACCATTTCCGGCAAGAGCGGCACTTGGAATTAATCAACTGCCCAAAGATTCGTTAATTGAGGCCGATGCAGTGATGGTGCTTTAGTGCACCATTTTCAATATTGAGTCAGTATTGGATAATAGATTTTTATATGAATACAGTGATAGGGCGATGGATATAATTAAAGTGAGCTTTGTATTCATGTTATCCCAATATCTGCTAGGGAGAAATCTGTACTTCAATAGGGCCTTTTATTTCTTTTCCTCCATCTAAATAAAGCATGTAGCTACCTTGTAGCCAATGTCTATCTGTTGTTGGAATATCAATTACTACGCTTTCCTTTTCTTTGGTTAGGTTTATTTCTATAGGGACAATGATTGGTTTTTCGTTAAGTTTGAGGGCGATAATATTTAGCTTCCATAGAGTAATATTGCTACCTTCTGAATCGAATTTTATTTTTATTGATAATCTATTATCTGTTTCTTTAGAGAACGTAAATTTAGGGAAGGAACTATCGTTGTGTGCATTATAATTCTCATCTTGAGAATACACAAAATGATTGGAGTTTGATTTTAAGTCATAATATAGTTCTGTTGCTGTATAACTCCCGTCTAGTATATCCATTGAAAATTTTTCACTTAAGTTAACTTTGTATACTAAGGGGTGCCAAGTGCCGACTTTAACTTTACTGGGTTTTGCCCCTAGAGCAGATTTAAGGTGAACTTTTCTTTTGCTAGAGTTGTAGAGAAATGGCTCTAGTCGCACCTTTCCCGATTCCAAGTGCCTCAGTACAGCAAATGCATTTGTTTGGGGGTTAACTTCCCAAGCACGAGAACCGTTGTATAGTATGGCCATTAGCAAAGTCGATTGACCTTTGGTCATATATTTGGGGCTAGATACCCATAAGTTAGGAGACACTGGAAAGTCATCCACGGTATCTACTAATTTGACTATTTCTCTAGAAAAGCCGGAAACTTCCTTGTCACTTAAAGAATCGTAGGGCTTTTTTTGATTTGACAAAAACTCTACTACTGGATCATTACTTAAAGCCATATTTCCACCCTGTTTTTGTTTTATATTTTGAGACATGCTCAAGCAGTCTGCTGATAACCAAGTAAGTACTAAAGAAAATATAATTATTTTTTGAAAACTCATTCAAGTTCACTCTAAACCGTAGACATATCTTCCACTAACATATGAGGATGGCACACTGGACAGTACCTGTGCAGTGCAGCAGCTTGTGGGCCATTTTCGTACATTAAGCAGCTTTGATTTTTGTAATCGCAATGTGACCCTTGGCTTTCATATTGGTGTGGGTGAGCAGGAATTCCAGATGGGGCCGTCCTTGCTACTTGTTCAAAACTGTGGCCTATTTCATGATTTATTGTATCAACAAAATCTACGGTATCATTTGGAGTATAAACATTAACAATGCCATTGGTTAGAGACATCCCTAGATAGCTTTGGGCTCCTTGCACCTCCAAATCTTTAACTTGCACTCGGGTTTTTGTGGCCATTACAAGTGACGTGGGTTTGTTAATTCTTAAATCGTAAGCCGAGCTTCTATCTGAGGCAAGCTCCAAGTCGGCGTCAACTAAATTTATCGTTCTACGATTTACCCAATCTCCTGTGCCTGCATTAGCTGTTGGATCCCAATCTTCCGCTATAATTCTACCGTCAACAAGTAAATCACCACCTTGTAGGGGGGGGGGTAAGTAACTCTTTTGCTGACTCGGCCTCAATAGGAAATTGAGTTTCGACCCAAGGTAAGTTTCCAATATAGTCATTGCCCATAGCATCCCATTGTCCATCAGCATTAATCATGGCAATAGTTACCGGCCTTTCTTTGGTATTGACGGGTGCCGGGAAGAATTTATTTTCATGGACCGCTGTATCACAAACAATTACTCCATCGGATGTATCGTTAGGATAATTATTTACGTACGAGTTTGTAGAGTCATCGTAATAATAATTAATCATATGTTTAGGGTAGATTGCCGAGGGGTTCAGGGCCTTTGCTTCTACAAGTGGAATCGTCTTATCTGGTGCAGCTTTCATTATTACCTTCACGTCTTCATAGCAATCTGGAGCATTGCTCACCCCTTGCGAGGCAACGCCGTTAATTTTAATTTGCTTATACCAAAACTTCCGCCACACATTCACTTCATCCGTGGCCATTACGGGTTTGCGTTTGCCGAGTTTGGCATGGTCATGTATGTATTTGGCGAGGTGTGGGTCTTGCTCTATGTAAGCGGCTAAATAGAATGTATCCCCACCAAATTGGGATAATATTACTTCTTTACTGACTTCGCCTTTTGCATCGGTTTTGGCCGAATAGTGCAGCAGGTCTTTTCTATCGGTTTTGTCCAGGTATTTTACGTCGGCGGTTATGTCTTTCCATATCCATTTGTGAACCCTTGGATCATTTTTCTTTTTTTGATAAAAAAGATATTACTGGATCATTCATTGAAGTCATGCTGCTATCCTGCATCGTTTTTCTTGAGTCCTTACCATCAAATGCCTGAAAAGCATTATGGGTGTGAAAGCTCATGCTCAGCATGAATATATAACGAGCGCATGTATACGTTCATGGAGTATTGGAGGCCATCAACCCGTTATACAATTTATTAAGGTGCTATATGTATTTCAAAAGGGCCTTTCATTCTATCCCCCACATCCACATACATTTGGTATTCGCCTTCTTTGAGCTGGTTATTTTCCTGGAACGGGATTTCCAGGGTAATAGATTTTGCGTCTGCTTCGCCAAGCTCTTTGGAAACAGGAATAACAATGGGTTTTTCGTCGAGCTTAAGCGCAATTATATTGCCTTTCCAGGTTCTTAGACTAAATGAAGCTATATTGTAGGGTTTACTGGCAGGCTCTTCTTTTATTTGAAGTCCCATAATATCGTTGTTCGAAGTTTCTTTCTGTGATGTTATGAAGTCTATATTTAATGTAATATTTTCTTTGGTGGTTTTAATCTCTACTTTTTCTACACCTAGGAGGGTGGTTTTACTTGGTGTTTTTGATGAAGCATTATTTTTATCATAAAGCACAAAGCTTCTGGAAATAGATGGCAAGTCGTAATAAAGCACTGTGCCGGTATATTCGCCTAGGGGTAAATTGGGAGGGAACGATTTGGCCAAATCTACTTTTTGGAATCCAGCAGACCAGCCCTCTAATTGACTTTGATGTGGTTTAGGGTTTCCTTTAGAACGAGGCTGGACTGCTCCTCGTCTATTACTGACAAAAGGCGTTGCTATCCATGCTTGCCCAGTTTCTTTATTCTTTAAGAAAAAGTGGGTATTCGTTTTAGGAAGGGCCTCCCATTCACGCTTCCCGCTTACAACTCTACCCATTAAAAAAAAGTGATGCTTATTTGAAAAAGACATCCTGCTAGGCATTAAAAGTTGTACGCTAGATGCTGGTGAAATGTCTTCTTCTTTATGTAAATCAAATATGATGTCACTTATACCGGATAACTGATCATCGTCAATTTCGGTATATGATTCATCAGTAATACTTATTTTTTTGTAAATGGAATCACTATTTAATATTTCCATAGGTTTTACTTCCAAAACTTGTGTTGTGTTTGCTGTCTGGCTTTTACATGACCACAATAATATGGTGATACTAATACATAAAATTGCTGTTGTGTTCATGTATGTTAGCCTCTTTGTTATTTTTAAACGGTACTCATATCTTGTACTAATACATGAGGGTGACACACAGGGCAGTATCTATTTAGTGCTGCCGGTTGTGGCCCATTTTCATACATTAAACAGCTTTGATTTTTGTAGCTACAGTGTGACCCTTGGCTATCGTACTGCTTTGGGTGAGCTGGTATTCCTGAGGGAGGAGATTTGGCTACCTGTTTAAAGCTATGCCCTAATTCATGGTTAATGGTATTAATAAAATCCTGTACATCGTTTGGTGTATAGCTATTAAGAATACCGTCAGAATAGGATGTCCCAAGGAAATTTGTAGCACCCTTTACTTCTATACCAAGGATTTTAAACCTTGTTTTAGTTGCCATAATTACGCTAGCAGGTTTATTTACTTGAAGCTCATTTGGATGATCTCTCGCTGGGTTTAGGGAAACGTCTGTAGCTGTTAAATTTACCACACGATTATTTATCCAGCCTCCAGTACCACTCGAATCCCAATCTTGCAACTGAAGCCTTCCTTGAACTAATAAATCTCCCCCTTGAATCGGGGGGTCGAGAAGTTGTTTGTCTGTGATTATGCTATGCGGAAACCCACTTTCTTCCCACCCAAAGTTTTGACGAGTAGTGTTCCCATCAGCAATCCATAAGCCATTTACATTCATCATAGGCACCACGACTGGCCTTTCGGTACTGAGTGTAGCCAAAGCAAAGAAGGCGGACTCATTATCGTCGCCTACCATTAACCCATCTGAAGTATCGTTTGGATAGTTATTCTTCATGTCTAGGGTAATTGGGTCTTGGTAATAACTCAGCATATGTTTGGGATAGATAACGGGTGGACTTAGAGCATCCGCAGTAGTGCGGGGCATTTCAACCACGGGTGTGGCCGCTTCCATTACCGCTTTTACATCGTCATAACAGTCTGCTGCGTTACCAAATCCGGCAACGGTCACGCCTTCTACTTTCACTTCTTGATACCAAAACTTCCGCCATACATTTATTTCATTTGTGGCCATTACGGGTTTGCGTTTGCCCAGGGTAGCATGGTCATGTATGTATTTGGCGAGGTGTGGGTCTTGCTCTATATAGGCGGCTAAATAGAATGTATCCCCACCAAATTGAGATAATATTACCTCTTTACTGACTTCTCCTTTTACATCGGTTTTGACCGAATAGTGCAGCAGGTCTTTTCTATCGGTTTTGTCCAGGTATTTTACGTTGGCGGTTATGTCTTTCCATATCCATTTGTGAACCCTTGGATCATTCGGCAGGTCTACGCCCCAGTTGGCGGTTTTGCGGTTGTTTTTGTCTTCCACCAGCATAAAATGCACGGTGACATCTTTTAATGCCTTGCTGAGTTTGGCTTTTATTTTTATGGTTCGGCCAGCAGTGCCGGTTTGCATATTAATAAAGAAGCGTTTGTTGGTGGCATCCCACGCATTGGGGCCGCCGGTAGGCTGGGTATAATCCAACTCGATATTATCAATTTTTACAATGCTATAGCGCCCCCAGTCACCGTTTCGTTTGGGGGTTTTTGCCATGCCACCGCTGGCTCTATTTAGACCTAAATCCAGCACCGCTTCTTTTAATGCATTTGTTTCGCTTGCGCCTTCTACCCAATAGGTTTTGTCTGCGGTAAGGTCGCTCTTTTTTACTTTCAGTGGCAACGTGACTTCTGTACCGTCAAATTCCGCATCAAAGAGTTTTAATTGGCCGCTTTTGCCACCACTGTTTAGTGTGATGTCATAGCTATCGCAGCCGCCTGGGAATTGGTCGGCAGTGAGGGCTTTAATGATCACTTTAGAACGGCCAAAGTTGGTATCGTTTTGAACGTGGAGTAAGCGCCCTTTTTTAATTTTGTTTTCATCGGATAATACAATTTGGTCTGGTAGTGCTTTTGCGTCCAATGCGGTGTGGTAATCACTAATGGGTTCTTTGTCCGGGTCAACGTGTATGCTGGCAATGCTGGATACATCCTGTTCGTAGATTTCCATTTTTAATTCGACCACGCCCATTTCCATTTCTGCGGGGGGCTGAATAATAAATTTGCCATTGGCTGAACGGGATGGGGTGAGCTTGAGGGTAAACTTACCCGCTTTGGTGCCTTTTACCCATACTTTTAATTTTTTACCGCCGGTAATTTTGTCTTTGGGGATAAGGTCACGGGTATTGAGCGTTGTTGTCATTTCCTTATCTAAAAAGGCGTCTATGGTTCCTGGGCCGCTAATGTCTATCTTCGCCCCCTGGTCAAACTCCGGGCTGCCGTGATCTTGTTCCAACCATAGTTCAACCTCAGTGCTATCCGTCACTACTTTTTCTTCGCTAGGTTCTTGATGGCTGGAGAGATTTTTGTCTAATAGAGCCACTTTGTATTCAGCGTCTATTTTGGCGGTGATGTTAATTTCTTCAACAGCATCTGTGAGTGGGCAGGTTGCGACGCCAGACTCTTCTGTGGGTACGGGTTTATTCGGTTGTGCTTCAATGTCGGCGGTTTGGTTGTCCAGTTGTTGTTTGTTTTTTAAACTCATAGGCTTAGCTCTTCCTTTTTATTGCGTTCTTCCGGTTTTTTATCACACATTGCGGATTTAGCGTAAGTCAAGGTCGCCTGGTATAGGGCGTGGGTTTTATTATCCAGGGTTTTGTTGTGGGTTGTATTCAGTAATTCTGATAACCAAGGGTAGAGGGGGTCATTATCTGCTTGGTGCCCCAGAAAAAAGAGTAGGCTGGTTAATAACCCAATACCTAAACTATTATTTATTTGATAATGTTTGGCTTTTGTTTTTGCCAAAGTAATTATGCTTTCTATTCTACTTTGCCCAATAATGTTGGCCTTCTCTTTGTAAAGTTCTCTTAGTAGTGTGTGTATGACATGGGAATAGTCTGGTGTATTTAAGTCCGGGATCTGATGGGTTTGCAACCGTTTTAGTTTAATCATTGCAGTAATAAAGTGTTGGTTATCGTCACCTGCAATTTCTGATATGTAACAGCGTGTTTGCTCCCAAAGTGATTCAGTCTTTTTCAAAGGTAGTAAGTTGGTATTTGACAGGGTAGCTTGTACCCAAGGGTAGGATGGGTCGTTAGAAAATCCAGAGCCAAGAAGAAAAACCATGCTTAAATAGTAGAAGACTTCTCTTCGGTCATGAAAACCCAGGTTTTCAGCGTCATTTATTATACGGTCACATAGTTTGAGGGCCGCCTGCTCTCCTAGGGCCTTTGTTTCTCTGGGGAAGTTTTTTTGTAGGTAGAGGTATAAGGCTCTTTCAAAATTTGTTCGCGGTAAGCGTTTGAATAAATGAAATTGATCTTCGCGGATTTGTAGCATTAGGGTTGTTTCCTTAAATGCTTGGCGTTAAATACCGCCGCGTGACACTTGTATTTATAAATTCATTTTACGATGAAGGTGGTAGTATCATTTTAATTCGTTTTTTCTATACTGCATTACCGAACTAATTTGAGCAAGTGGTTTGCGTGAATATGTTTTTTAATACAATTCTCTGGTAAACGACAGTCTAATTTTAAGTGGCCAATCGTTGCTTAAGTGGAATATAGCCAACGATCTTACTTTCAATACTCCTGTTTTGTTTCGAATTCCCGTAATCCGTTTCTATAGTGCCTATTGGTGTTAAGGTAATTTAATTTTTTCTATTTTTCTAGAATAATTATCGATTAGCGTTTTCATTGCGTTATTCTTGTCTTTTTCGTTTAGCTTCTGAAGTAGAACATGGGAGTCTAAGTAGGCGAGCATAAAGCTTAGTTCATAGTTTTTCTTTGCGTTTTCAACGGCTTTAAAGTCGGTATTACGACGTTGGACGGCAAAACCGTGTTAGCGTCGTAGACAAATACAAGAAGAATTTTATTATTTGTAGCTTTGAACTAAACAAATCAATATAGGTTATATGGCATATAGTGCCTTAAATGTACCCGCAATTCGACTATTATAGTCTGTAGACTTAAAGTATTCTTTTGGCATCATATATGCTATGAGTAAATCTGAGAAAGACATTTCAAACCTTCAGAATGCTATAGCTTCAAACGTAAAAAAGCAGCGTTTATTAAAAGGGTTGTCACAAGAAGAGTTTGCAAACTTATCCGGTTATCACCGAACCTATATAGGTTCGATTGAACGCGCTGAACGTAATATTACTGTTTCGACCCTTGAAGCATTAGCAGACGCCTTAAAAATTGAACCTGTCGATCTGTTGAGAGAACATGATTGACTTTAATAGTATTGAAAAAACCCCAGAAAATACGTTAGATACTGCTCTTATCAAGCTATGTCGTCGCGTTGAAGCAAAACGGGCACGAACAGTTATCGATCATATTCTTCAATACGGAATTATCACTAACGAAGAATTAAGTGATATTTACGGTTACAATCATCCTCCGCGCGCAATTCAGGATGTGAAGGATAATGGCATCCCATTGATTAGACACAATGTAACCAGCCCTAAAACTGGTCGCCGAATGGGTGCATATACATTTGGCGACATTTCAAAAATAAAGAAAGGGCGTATCGGTGGGAGAAATGCTTTTCCCAAAAAATTCAGACAAGAAATAATAGCGTTATACGGGGCAAAGGATGCTATCACTGGAGTATCTATGGACGGACGTTATTTACAAATAGACCATAGAGTTCCTTATGAAGTTGCTGGTGATGATAACGACACCAAGCATATTTTAAACCCTGATGATTTTATGCTTCTGGATGCGTCATCCAACCGTGCTAAAAGTTGGTCTTGTGAACACTGCGACAATTTCCTAAACAAACATAATTCGTCAATTTGTAAGCTGTGCTTCTGGGCATCCCCTGAGAATTACCGTCATATAGCAGAAGCGCTTTCTCGGCGCGTTGATATTGTATGGACAGGTGAAGATGAAGCTAACGAATTTGATTCTTTGAAACAAGAAGCCGATCTTAAAGAAATTACTGTAGCCAACTTGATAAAAGAACGATTACGCAAATAATCGTTTTTGGTCTGTTTCTTTTAAGGGATTGTTTAAGCTAATAGGCTTCGCTACTGCCTGCGATACATATAAGCTTTCAAAAGTTAAATCTGAACGACCGCTCAATGTAGCTTGTGATGATCTTCCCGCCTCAAGTTCATAATGATGTGCCAAAACAGAATCAGGTAACGGCTCACCATAAGACTTTTCGCCCATTCGTCCATCATACGACAAGATATAAGGAACTTTTCTTTTATCTAATTCATGTAAACCTTCAATCAATTTTGTACGGCACAACTGGGAGGCGTATCTTTTATCAGATCCGTATGTCGTACCCTGATAAGGTGGGTCCATATAAACAAAGTCGCTTTTCCCTGCATTCAGTATGCAGTCTGTGAAATCACCAGAAAAAAGGCGTGTTCTTCCTTTCAGAAGCAAACTAACTGCATGCGCTGTGCGTGTAAGGCGGTCAGGTTTCATCCCCGTTCTACGCTTATCCGCTGACTGCGTGAAATAACCATGTTTATTGAAACGAACAGCATTTTTCACACAGCGGGCAATAAGATAAAGCAATATCACGGGGTCTTTTTCCTCGTTATATTGCTCTCTCATATCTTTGAAATGATTTTCACCAACATTAAATTGTTGATGCCATATATCAGAATATCTTTCTGATAGCTCAGTAGGGTTATTGATTATCAAGTCCCAAAGATCAATCAGGCATGCGAAGCTATCGCCAATTACAAAGCTGTCCGCCAGGTCGTTTGAAGCTGCGTAGATTGTAATTGCTGCCGAACCTGCAAATGGTTCATAAAATGTGGCTATCTTCTCTGGGAAATACTGGCATATTCTAGGAGCTAAAGCTCTTTTACTGCCTTGGTATGGAATGGGTTGAATTGTTAGTGGCTTCATGTTTTTCATAGTAGCAGAACGATACTAGGAGTCATCATTTATGACAAGATATTTCTGTGTTTTTATGTTCGCAGCTCTCCCAGTTGATTACGACTACTAATGCAGAAAGTTGACTCTTTGCTCTTAAGTCACTCATTGAAAAGGATGGCGAGTTTTTGTCTGCAATTTATGAAAATGGTGAAGGTTTTTTTATATCCTTTTACCTATTGCTGAAGTTGACCCAAAAGTTACGCATAAAGACCACTTGGTGAAGTTGTTAGCCTTGGCTTTGATGAAGAGCAGGTCAAAGACGTTATAGAGAGAGAATAGCTCATGGGACTGTATATTATTTCTGATCTAGCGAATATCTTCCCTGAAGATCAAGCTTCTGTGACCAGCTTGGATGGTTGACTATTTTTCTATTTTTCTAGAATAATTATCGATTAGCGTTTTCATCACACAATCCCTCTCTTTTTCGTTCAGTCTTTGAATGAAAATATGGGAGTCCAAGTAGGCGAGCATAAAGTTAAGCTCATAATTTTCCTTTGCGTTTTTAACGGCTTTAAAGTCGGCATTACGACGTTGGGCGGCAAATCTGATCATGTCTTTACGGGTGTCGGGAGAGGATATATTTCTGTTTTTAGCGGCAAAGATAGCGGCGTACTTAAATAGGTTTTCTTTTGCTGTGAGGTTGAGTTCTCCCTGCTCTAATTCGGCAAGTTTAATCGATTTTTTTATAGCGTCTTGGATTTCTTCTTGCCAATTAATTGAGTTCATTGCAGTTCCTTTTTATTGTCCACAATAGGTTAGCAAAACGTCTAGCCTATCTTTTTCATTCTCTATTTGTTTTTCTGCTCGTTTGAAATTTCCTATTAAGTATTTTTTTAGGTGGCGAGTGGATTCTGACCTAGGTATGTGTTTTATTTTGCAAAACAATGCGAATGCAAAAGTCACCTCATCTTCTTTTAATACGGCTTTTCGGTTGGCATTTGGATTAAAGCAGCTTCCGCAGCCCCCGCGAAAGGTATAGGCGGAATTGGCAAATAATACGCCAAACCCCATAAATATCGCTAAAATTTCTGTGGCTGGAATAATCAACTCTGCCCCGCCGGGAGGTAAAGTTTTGGATTGCTGAACCATATGTTGAGCAATAATATGAGCAAAGCTTGCAGATAAGTCTCCTGGTCGAGATGTTTGCTGAGGGTTGTAGCTGACTATAATTTCAGCATGTTTGTTTATTTCGTTGCTTAGGGCAATTGGGTTCAATTCCGTTTTAGAGTCTCGTTGAATACGAGACACATTCAAATTAGGAATGGCGCACTGGCGAAAGTCTTCGGGTGGAACAACGTTAAATGGCCAATGGCTTACGCCACAATATTTTGCCGTATGGTTAAAAATGCTTTCAGCCATTTCATGAAGGCTGTTGACCTTTCCAGGAAAATACGTATTTGTCGGTTGAATCAGTTGAGTATTGTGGAAAAATTCATTGTGGTCAAAATGTTCTAAGGCCCACAAGTAAGTATCAAAAATCCAATCGATACTTTCGGTTTCTAGTAGAGGTTTGGGGTGAAACAAGCTAAACATTTTTAGTATAACTCTATTGTAATCGCTTATTTTCCGGCAATATCATACAGTGCAATTGCACAAGCGGACGCCAGATTCATTGAGGAATTTTTTCCATACATTGGAATATGCACGGTTTTGTCTGACTGCGCTAATAGTGACTGATCCATTCCATACTTTTCGTTCCCCACTATTAAACAAATTTTTTTGTCCTCTGTCAGAGATAGGTCTCTCATACTGATACTTTGGCGAGTTATTTCCACGCTGACAATGGTGTAGTTATCCGCTTTTAGCTTTTCTATGACGTATAACAATGTTTAAATTGCACATGTTGTTCAGATGAACGAGATGTTTGCTGGTAATTCAATATTATTGGCTAAGATACAAATAGTGTGAGGTGTCTTTTCCGGTTGATACTCGCCATGTTCTAACGGAGAATCTTGCATTGTTTCTACCCTTCTACGAAAGAAACGATCGATAGCCTTCTCTATAATTAGAGTATTTAAACTTGTACCCTGTCTCCAGAAGCTTTTTATTCGAACATTGTTTGCCTAGTTTATGTGTTCGCTCTGGTGCTGCCATTCCTGTAATGGCAAGTTCTGAGGCTAACCAAGCTCGGACGAAGTGACTCTTTTCGGGCAGACAATCGGAGGCGAGATAGGTTTCTGCGAGTGGCTTCCCTTGCCAGTGATGCTGGCAAAGATGCCGAATAATGCCTATACAATCATCCACATGAATTCGATTGGCGTAGCTGGCTGTGCCCGGTTTTTTCATTTTTACTTGGCGAACCAAAAAATTTCTTTCTGGCCCATATATTCCTGAAAACCTTAGGATACAGGCTTGGGCACAATTGCGCCGAATAATCGATTCGGCTTCCAGCATTGTTTTACCACGAAAATGATGCGGTTTTGTCTCGCTTTGTTCATTAACCCAACTCCCATCTTCTTGACCATAAACCACAGTACTTGATACGAATATGACAAAGTTAGGAACTCGCTTGTTTTTTCGCCAGGTTTCCGTTAAATCGTGCAATTTTTCTATATAGGTGTGTTTGTAGGCTGCCTCTTCTTGGGTTTCCGGTGTAAGGGTTAGGACTGCAATATCAAATTGGTTCGACCCAAGTTTTTGCTGAATATGTGGGTCGCTAATGTCTCCCTGCCAGAAATCTATTGCTTTCTCCGTTTTGTTTTCCGAACGAGCAATGCCTGTAATGTGCGCACCGTCATTTAAAAGTAAAGGCGTACATTTTTTAGCTAAGTCGCCAAAACCCACAAAAAGTATTTTTTTCACATTTTTTTTACACATTAATATCTTTTATTGATAACTTTCTGCTTTTATTAGACGAAAAGTTTATTTAGTCTAGGGGTTGTTAATGCTAATTCGTAGCTTGCCAGATATAAACCTCTTAGTTGAAATTGATGTTGAAACTGGCAGGGTCGGGCCTATTTTTCTTTCTGTGTTTTTGTTAATCGTTTGTTTTAAGTGACTGTAAGGCATTTTTAATGTCTTTTCGAAGAAAAATTAGCCTAAGTTGTGATAGTTCAACCAGTGTTAACAGACCCTAGATAAATGTGATGTTCCTCGGCTTGTGAGTTGGTATGTCAGCAAAAACGTCGAGGGTTCCTTAACCTCTAAACACTTGGCAAAAAGTATGACTCTCACAGAGCTTAGATACATAGTGACTCTTGCTCAGGAGCAGCATTTTGGTCACGCCGCTGAACGTTGTCACGTCTCGCAACCGACATTAAGTATTGCAGTGAAAAAGCTGGAAGAGGAACTGGATACGGCTATTTTTGAGCGCACGAAGTCTCGTGTTTCTCCTACGCCTCTTGGGCAAAAAATTGTTTCCCAAGCGCAAAAGGTACTCGAACAATCGGCAGCCATTAAAGATATTGCCAGCGAAGGAAGAAATCAGCTAGTTAGCCCTTTACATATAGGCGCTATTTTCACCATTGGTCCTTATTTATTTCCGCAACTTATTCCCGCGCTTCAAACTGCGGCTAAGGATATGCCTCTCTATGTGGAGGAAACCTATACGACAACCCTAAGGCGCCGTATTCGCCAGGGAGATTTGGATGCGATTATTGTGGCTTTGCCCTTCACTGAAGCGGATGTGGTGACGCAACCCCTTTATCAAGAAGAATTCGTGGTGATGATGACTAAATCTCACCCTTTAGGTAAATTCGATTCCTTGAGTGCAGACCAATTAACGGGTAACAATGTATTGTTGCTGGGGGAAGGGCACTGTTTTCGTGACCAAGTATTAGAGGCTTGCCCAAACTTAAAGCCTTCTATTGATGACCCTACCGGGAAAATTCGCACTGCGGCTGAAGGCAGCTCTCTGGAAACATTAAAATATATGGTCGCTTCGGGTTTGGGTATTACTATTCTGCCTCGTTCAGCCGCGTTGGAGGGGCCGCACTCCCGCCTGCTTATAACGCGCCCGTTTAACGACCCCATCCCAACTCGGACGGTTGCTTTAGCTTGGCGAGCGAGTTTTCCTAGGTTAAAAGCGATAGATACGTTGCGATCTGCAATTGATAATTGTAAATTGGATAGTCTGGTATAATTATTTTTGATAAAACAAAAAATGTGATTACTCTCATTGTCCATGAGCGAAACCTCCGCAACACCCACTATTGAAGAGCTGCCTATCACGGCGCTTAAAGGTGTGGGTGCGAGCTTGGCAACTAGGTTGTTAAAACTAGGTATTGAGACTGTTCACGATGTTCTTTTTCATTTGCCCCATCGTTATTTAGACCGCACCCGCATTACACCCATTAGCCAACTTCGTCTTAATTCAAGTTATGTGGTGCAGGGTTATTTGCTGGGTAGTCAAATTAAATTTGGTAAACGGCGAAGCTTAGAGTGTACGCTCGAAGACAATAGCGGCACCGTTAAGCTACGTTTTTTTCACTTTAGTAGTGCGCAAAAAGATCGGCTTTCTCCGGGGACGTTATTACGCATTTTTGGTGAAGCGAGAATGGGGGCTTCTGGTATTGAGTTTTATCACCCTGAGTATGAATTTGTCGATTTACAGTCTTCCACCCAAGTCGAAGAGTGTTTAACCCCGGTATATGGGCTTACTGAGGGGATTACGCAACCGCGGTTGCGTAAAATTATTTTGCAGGCTGTGGAGTTTCTTAATAAGCATTCTCTCGACGAATTACTTCCACCGGAAATTAATCAGAAATTTGGTGTTGAATCTCTGGCTGCTGCGCTTAGTTATATTCATCTTCCGCCAAAGAATGCCAATGTCGAACAGCTATTGGCGGGCTTGCACCCAAGCCAGCAAAGGTTAGCTTTCGAAGAGTTGCTTGCGCATTTTTTGGTTAGACAGCAACTTCGCTTGGAAACACAACAACACTTTTCCCCAGCTCTTCAGCACTACCAGGAATCACATGAAAAATTTCTTATGACATTGCCCTTTGCGCCAACAAAAGCTCAGGAACGTGTCTTTCAGGAAATTAAAAATGATATGTCCAGGAATAAGCCCATGCTCAGAATGGTTCAAGGAGATGTAGGTTCGGGAAAAACCTTAGTTGCGGCGTTTGCGGCGTTACAGGCAGCCAATAATGGTTTCCAAGTGGCGATTGCTGCCCCAACTGAAATTCTTGCTGAGCAGCATTTTAACAATTTTGCTTCTTGGCTTGAGCCTATGGGAATTAATATTGGTTGGTTGGTTGGTAAGCTTACCGCAAAGAAAAAGCGGGAGGCTTATGAAGCGATTCGTTCTGGTCAATATCAGGTTGTTGTGGGTACTCATGCATTATTTCAGGATGAGGTTATGTTTGCACAGCTCGGACTAGTCATAATAGATGAACAGCACCGCTTTGGGGTTGATCAACGTTTGAGTCTGCAACAGAAATCTCTTTCAAATGACATGCCGCATCAGTTGGTGATGACCGCAACCCCCATTCCCCGCACGCTCGCTATGACGGCCTATTCGGAATTAGATTATTCGGTGATAGACGAGTTGCCTCCCGGCAGGACGCCTGTAAACACTTTATTGGTTAGCCAGAAACGGCGCCCAGAAGTTATTCGGCGTATTCGTGTTGCCTGCGCAGAGGGGCGGCAGGTTTACTGGGTTTGCCCTCTTATTGAGGAGTCTGAAACGCTTTCTGCTGCCAACGCGGAAGAAACGTCGGCTATTTTGGCTGAGTCTTTACCCGATGTTCCTCATAGTTTATGCCACGGTCGCTTGAAGGCAAAAGAAAAAGAACAGGTAATGGCAGATTTTAAAGCGGGCAAGACTCAATTATTGGTGGCAACAACGGTAATTGAAGTGGGTGTTGATGTGCCCAATGCGAGTTTGATGGTGATTGAAAACCCTGAACGACTGGGCCTTGCTCAGCTACACCAATTGCGCGGTAGGGTTGGTCGAGGCAGTATTGAAAGCCATTGTGTTCTCTTATACGGCGATAAGCTTTCCAATGATGGAAGAGAGCGGTTGAAGGTACTGCGTGAATCCACCGATGGTTTTGTGATTTCTGAGAAAGATTTAGAACTCAGGGGGCCCGGAGAATTATTGGGAACCCGACAAACGGGCGACATGGCTTATCAGATTGCGGATGCACAGAGAGATGCGTCGCTGCTTCCTTTTGTACATCAAGTTGGCGAAGACTTACTAACTCGTAACTTGCGACAAACACTGAAAATTACTCAAAGATGGTTTGGGCATAATAAAAGCTATGCTCGGGTCTAATAGGCATACTTTATTCCCCTTTTGCCTATTAAACTCTTATAAATCGCTTTTGATGGTGACCGAGCCCATATTCCGTTAATTGAAGTTATCAAGGCGCCTAGCTATTGGCTCTTCGCCAACTATATTTATATGTAGACGGCCTATCCAGCTATACCCTATGAAATAAAATTAGGAGAGTACTAGTGTCACTTCCTTCCAGTGTTATCGAAATACTCGAAACACAAAAAGTCCCCTATAGCATCACGCAGCTTAGTAGTGGGGCATATTCATCGAAAGAGCCTTGCATTGTGAAGTCCGTACTTGTTCACGATACTAAGGGCAGGGCGCAGGTTTTAATACCAGAGAATACGATGCTCGATTTGGACGCCATGTACCAGCAATTTGATCGTAATTTCCTGGCAGTGCCAAACACTGAAATCCGCCCTCTAATTATGGCCCAGCAGCTTTCAGCGATTCCTGCTATACCAAACTGGCAAGGTATGCCAACCTTAGTCGAAGCAAGCCTGCTCAATAAGAGCCGACTACTACTGGAATCCGGTTCGAAAGGCGATATGCTTGAATTAGACCAAGATGGTTTCTCCAGTATTATTAAAAGTGCCAGTATTGGACACTTTGTAATTGAAGTGCCGGAGCTTTCCGCAGACCCGGCGAAAGATGAAAAACAAATTCTTTCCAGCGTAGATAAATTTACGGAACTGAGAATTAGGCAGCGGCTGGATGAAACGCTGGAACTGCCCCCTCTGCCCGAAAGCGCTCAGCGTATTATTAAGTTACGTGCGGACCCCAACGCCGACATTAACGATTTAACCAATATTGTTGAGATAGACCCAAGCCTCGCTGCGCAGGTAGTGAGTTGGGCGGCTTCGCCTTACTACTCCGCTCCTGGGAAAATTAAGTCTGTGCATGACGCTATAGTGAGGGTATTGGGTTTTGATATGGTGCTAAACCTTGCATTGGGGCTCGCGCTAGGTAAAACATTGGTATCAGATAACCTCAACAAACGGCAAATTGCGGATTATTGGCGAAATGCAGTTTATACCGCTGCTGCTGTAGAGGGCTTAGTGACCGGCATCATGAGGGAGAGTCGTCCTAGCTTTGGTATGGCGTATCTCTCCGGTCTACTGAACAACTTAGGTACTCTGATACTTGCAGAGGTTTTTCCACCCTATTTGAACAGTATGTTTCGCCTGTCTGAGGCCAACCCCCATGTGGCCCAAGCCACAGTAGAGCAACATATTATCGGTGTAACGGGCAATCAAATTGCATCCTGGTTGTTAGATAATTGGAATATGCCTGCTGAGGTGGTGGTTGCGTTGCGTCAACAAAACAATATTGATTTTAGTGAAGACCATCAGGTTTATGCCAAACTTATTTATCTTGCTAAGCGTATGTTAGCGAATCAGGGTTTTGGTAATACTTATGGTGGAACAATTGACCCTAAATTGTTTGATGTATTAAAACTTGATAGAGAAACCGCTGAGATCACTATTGCTAATTTGATTGAATCCGGTGATGATTTGGATGAGATTGCCGAGAAAATGAAAGGCTAATCAAGCTATATTGATAACATAAGTAATGCGGTTAGTTTAATGTATTTAGATGAATATATTAAACCTAGACTAAGCACTAATGGTTACAGTTGTATTCTCAAATTATTTATTAAAGACCACTTTTATTAGTGGTTTATTTGTTTGTCTGTGTCTATTCAAATACCTAGGGTAGTTTCCATCTTAGTTTTGGATAATAAGTGAATTTAATTCACAATTATTTTTCAAAACTGCTTACAGTAATAAAACATTCCATAACAAAACCGTCAAATACCATTTACATCCGGTTCTTTAAAATGCGCGCTATAAAAATATTTTATTGGGCTAACGAAAATGATGTACTTAAAGATGGATCGCTGGCAGTTAATGTTGTTGATAGGCGTAGTCAGTATTGTAACACCTTCGGTTTTTGCACAAGAATCTCCGAACAGTTCCAAGGTTGAAGATAAAGCGGTAATAGCCGAACAACCGGGTTTGGAAGAAACCTATGTCTATGGAAGTCGCCGCGCTAATTTCACCGAAATTACAGAAGAAGCACAAAAGCTTGTTGATATGCCTGGCGCAATGGGTGACCCTCTTGGCGCCATTTTTAGTTTACCCGGTGTTGTTTATTCGGAAGGCGATGGAGGTTCGCCTGCGGTGCGAGGTTCGTCACCCGCAGACAATATTTTCTTGGTAGATTTTATGCCTGCCGGTTACGTATTCCATCAATTTACCAATTCTATTTTCCATGAATCCATTATACAGGATTTCCAAATGTACTCCGCTGGTTTTGGGCCGGAGTATGGTAACGTAACAGGCGCTGTTTTTGATATTACTTTACGTGACCCTAAAGACAAAGAATTCTCGGTTATTGCGGATATTTCTATGTTACGCTCGGGGTTGTTTGTGGAGTCCGGCCTATGGGATGGCGCAGCTTTTTACGCTAGTTACCGGAAAAGTTTGATGCATCTTTTTATTTCTGAAGGCGAAGAGAAAGATGGTATGACAATTCAAAAAACCCCACGTGATGATGACTATCAATTTAAGTTTTTGCAGGAGGTGGGTGAAAACAATAAAATTGTTATTTCCAGTAATGGTGCGTCTGACGAAGCGGCTGCCAATTTTGGTCGTGAGGCAGAATTTGTACGCAGCAATCCAGATTTTGAAGGTGATGCAAAATTAATTGATACTTATTGGTCTCATAATTTAATTTGGAATAACTATGATGATAGTGGTCGCCACATTAAATTAGGTATTGGTACTTTAGCTTTTGATAATGATATTAATTGGGGGCAAGGCTATTTTACGGATACAAAATGGGAACACGATACTATTAAAGGACAAATTGTACAGCCTTTGGGGAACCATCACAGCGTAAAATTTGGTGGTTGGTCGATGAAATATCATTTTATCTATGAATATAACTTTATTCATTTTGTCTGTACTGAATTTGATTCGGATTGTGATGAAACTCGTCGTGGTGAAATCTCTGGTAAAGATACCTTTGAAGAAAAAGAATATGTGGCATACTTAGATGATGATTGGGCGATCACCGATAAGTTGAATGTACATCTTGGTGCTCAATATCAGTCAAACGATTATACTGATGAAGAATTTCTCCATCCGCGTTTGGCGGCTAGTTACATGCTTAATGATGCTTGGACACTCTCTTCCAGCTATGGTCGTTATAACCGCTTCCCTGAGGTTGGCGATGTCTTACCTAAAGTGGGCAACCCAAACCTTAAATCTCCCACAGCCGATCACTACACTTTAGGGTTAAAACAAGAGCTTAACGATGGTTGGAGTTGGACGGTTGAAAGTTATTATAAATCTTTGGGAAACCTTCCCCTAGCATTGAGTGAAGAGGAAGACCCCGAAGAAATTTTTTATAGTAACGATGTCAGTGGTGAAGCCTATGGCTTTGATTTATTTATCAATAAAGAGCTTACCGATAAATGGTATTCCTGGGTTGCGCTAAGTTACGCTAAAAGTAAACGTACCAATGAACGGGACAATGTTACTCAAGACTATAATCTCGATACACCACTTATTTTTAACTGGGCAGGGAATTATCAATGGACGGAAAGGTTTAATATGGGTTGGAGGTGGACTATTCGTAGTGGTTCCGCTTATACCCCTATTGTGGGTGTAAAAGATAACCCATATTTTGAAGATGATGATGCCATTTTACCTGAATATGGTAGCCCCTATTCGGATCGTTTGCCTACCTATAGCCGACTAGACCTTCGCTTTAAATGGGATATAAAGTTAGTGGGGCTTAAATCCGCAATTGTTATCGATATTATTAATGCGCTGAATCAGAAAAACGTAACTGAACGTTCGCTAGATTATGATAAAGTGGATTCGCCTGACGATAACGTTGCTATTACCGAAGAACAAGGTCAAGGGTTATTCCCATTTGTTGGTTTAAGGGTGGAATTTTAACTAGAGGCTTCACCGTTAATCGCGGAGCCTCTGAAGCCTGTTAACATAGGGGTAGCTGTTAGCAAGTTTAAGCGTGCAGCCCCCTTGCGTTCTTTACTTTCTGTTCTTCTAGCCCCAAGTGTCGGATGCAAACAAGTACCCTTTTCCTCTCACCGTAATGATTTTCCGAGCTATGGAGCCACTGTCATCCAGTTTTTTACGTAAGGCCACAATTTTTGTGTCCACTGAGCGATCTAAACCATCAAACTCAATACCGCGCAGTTCCTTGAATAAATGGTCTCGGTTAAGCACTTCATCCGCGTTAGATGCTAGCATCCATAAGAGGTCAAATTCAGCCGGAGTGAGGATAATTTGAGTATCGTTTAAGCTGACTTCCCGCGTATTGTTTTTAATATACAGGTTGCCAAATTTAAGTTGCTGGATATTTTCCCCGACAACGGAGTCTGTATCTTTACGACGCATTAGCATACGGATTCTCGCTAACAAAACTCTAGGTTGCACAGGCTTTTTAATAAAGTCATCTGCGCCCAATTCCAGCCCGACCACATGGTCCATATCGTCTTCACTGGCGGTCAGAAAAATAATTTTTCCACTGAAGCTATCTCGAATTTCACGGCAGATGTCGAACCCATTTTTACCCGGTAACATTAAGTCGAGAACAATGAGGTTGGGGTCAAATTCTTCTATGGCTTCAACTATGTTGTTCCCATCCGCTTGCAGTTGAGTGCTATAACCTTGATTATCCAAATATTCCTGTAAAAGTGCGCCTAGCTTTTGATCATCCTCAATCAATAGAACCTTAATACTCATTTACCTTTCCTTTCACGCTAGTTTCACTAGCATTTTTGTAGCCTGTCGGCCAGATTTAGCGTTTACGGTAAAAATGACACTATTACCGAAAAGTTTAAGTTTACTCGCCTAAGTGACCTTTTTTAATGAGAAATTCATGAAAATGAGCGCTTTTTGGCGAATATTAACGACTTGAAGCACTGAATCAGACTTTTTGGTTTTTTTGGTTGTACACATTTCGTGGAAATACTATCACTCAGGTCTAAACCGGCTTTAGCTACCTACTTTGTCTCGCTATTTGGAGGGGGGCTATTCTCACTAATCGTCCCTACTTTGAGCGTATTTCTTGCGGAGTATTTACACGTCTCCCCTTTTTTTATTGGCAGTTTCTTTGTTGCTATGGCGCTTACCAGTATCGTCTTTACTCAGTTGCTGGGGCAGTGGTCTGATACTCTGGGCGATAGGCGTCACATCTTATTGTTGGGTATGGTAAGTGGGGGCCTCGCCTGTATCGTTTTTGCCCACTCCCGTTTATACATTACCATCTTCCTCGCAGGTTTGAGTTTTCTCAGTTTTTCTATTGCCGCTACCGCTCAGATGTTGGCGTATACACGTGAATTTGCTGACCAATTTCTGCCTTCAGATAAATGTACTCTCTTCAATTCCCTGGTTAGGGCCTGTGTCGCTATCGCTTGGGTAGGTGGGCCGCCATTTGGTTTTCTACTCTATAATTCCTTTGGCGTCACTACACATTATCTACTTGTGGCTGGTTTATACATGGCCATGGGTATCGCATCTGTTCTATTGCTTACACCTGTTAAGCGTGTGGAAGCGCCCTCTGCCGAACCTGCGAGCTTAAAAAATAGAGCGATACTTACAGCAATTGCAGCATTTGTCTTACTTTACAGTTGTAACCAAGCTTATATTATATGTCTTCCATTGTTTCTTCCTGAGGTGATTGGCATCTCCAGTAGCCAAGCCGGTTGGGTCTATGGTACTGCCGCTGGTCTGGAAGTTCCCGTTATGATATTCGCCGGTTGGCTGGGGGCTCGCCTGCCGTTAATCTGGATGATACGGGTCGGCGCCTTAGCGGCAGTAACACTCTACACAGGCTTTTATTTTGCTCGGGAACTTTGGCATTTGTTTGCTTTACAACTATTCAATGCGATTTTTATCGGGACCTTAGCTGGCTTGGGCATGACTTGGTTCCAAAACCTAATACCTGGTAAGGCCGGTACCACTTCGGCGTTATTTGTGAATACCATTAGTGCAGGGAATGTAATAGGCAGCGGTATGGTTGCCTTTGTGGCTCATTGGTATAGTTACCATACGGTTTATGGTGTGGCGATATTTATTGCCTTATTTTCAAGCGTCTTATTGTTTGTCAGTGCTTCGACAGAGAAAAGATTAGACATTACAGAAGCCTAACTGAGAAACTAGGCATTCTGAGGAATAGTTTTATCTTTATTGTTATAACAAAATTATTGCAGCAAATGTTGCAACAAATAGAAAGCCTAGTAACCTATTCCATTGAAAGTGGATTTGAAATTATGAGCGAGATATGCCTCAATAGAGCTTGGTAAGTGTGACCGCGATATTTTCTGTTTGTAACAGTATGGACGTTACAGGGGAATGGCTTGTTCGCACCTTTTTGCCGCAATGTTGAAAACGGGAAAGTAAACGGTTGTTTGAATATTTTTCATCGAGCATGGATATGGACAAACACACTAAGGGCTCCTTTTTATTCTCGTTTAGAGTGCGTGACACTCTCATATAACGACGTTATGCTTACATATCGAAATTTTGCCCTCTTCAACTTTTTTCGAGGGGGTATTTCGATTGTTGATCAAGGAAATATTACAATCTGCTATAGCGGGAGGAGGCTCTTTTTCGCAATATATCTACTTTATTCATGATTCACTAGCTAGCTACTAGGTTAATAAACTCTAATCAAATAGTCTTGCGTATATGACGCAAAGGTGTAGAAGGTTATTTTTTACATAATTTAAAACTGTGGATGGGAAGGAAAATGGTTCAAGAAGAATCTATAAGCATTCTGGTTGTCGAAGACAATCGGAACATTGCTGAAAATATATATGCGTTTTTGGAAGGGAAGAAGTATCAGGTAGACGTGATTTGCTCAGGGATAGCTGCGTTATCACTACTTGAAGAGAATATCTACGATGTTATTATTCTGGATACTATGCTGCCCAGGATAGACGGATTTACCTTAGCGATTAAGCTTCGTAATACGGTGAATTCATCAACCCCCATTCTATTTTTGACTGCCCCCGATGTTTTAGCGGATAAATTAGATTACTTCACTTCGGGTGGAGACGACTACATAACTAAGCCTTTTGCTTTAGAGGAATTAGATGTTCGTATCAAAATTCTTGCCAAGTGGTCTCGTGGAAATTCTCTACGAATACTAAAAATAGGTGACTGGGTATTAGATGAACGCCGATACGAAATACGGTATCGAGATACAGAAATTAAAGTAACAAAAATAGGCTTTAAGATATTTAAAGCTCTTATGTCGAATTGCCCAAATATACTCACTCGAAGAGAGCTAGAAAAGGTGCTATGGGATGGCGCGCCTCCTGATAGCGACTCTATCCGCAGTCATATTTTTATTCTTCGCAAGGTAACAAATGCGGTATGTGATTCTTCAATTATTGAAACTATACATGGAGTGGGTTTTCGTCTTAAGATTGAAGGGCCTTCCCATTCAGTAATGCAGCTTCAACAGCCTAAGAGGGCAGAAGGGGTAGGATAGTTGATGTTGAGAAAGGTTATTTTTTAGCAATGTATATGGTAAGTGATATGATTTAAGTTAAAACTAGTCTGGAAAAATTTGTCTGCAAAGAGGGTTATTTTACTTTTTATATAGAACATGGGTTGTTGGATATAAATACTATTTAAAATAATAAGACGATAATGTTTATACATGTGTACTTTATGCAGAGAGCTTCAATGCTATGAAATTTATATCGTATAAAAAAGGCTACAAATACCAACTCTACAAAAATTATACAATCTATATACCCCTGTTACCTGACGATGAGGTTGAATCTCCCTATATTTGCTTAACTAAAGAGGGAATACTTACCATAAAGAAAGGTTACGCCTGGGATGGTCCCTCTGGCCCCACTCCTGATGTATGTAGTTTTATGAGGGGTGCTTTAGTCCATGATGCTTTATACCAACTTATGAGAAACCGTTATTTGGATCATGATATTCATCGAAATACGGCAGATAGATTGTTGCAAACTATGTGTAGAGAAGATGGAATGAATTTTATTGCTGCTTGGTTTGTCTATCTTGGAGTAAAATATGGGGGTGGTCTCGCTGCGGACCCAGCGAATAAAAAACCAGAAATACAGGCTCCAGAAGCTTAATTTAATTTTGCGAGATAAAACTTGTGGGCAAGCCCTAAAAGGAATTTTCTGGTGAGAGAATAGATGATTCTATGAATTACTTCTGCTTTATTGCCGATCTATTAAAAAGTTTTTGTCGATCAAATTGAATTATTTCAAATATTTAGTTTTTTAATATAATTTAACGGCCACATAAGAATAAATTTAGCCCCCCCTAAGCTGGATGACTCCACATAAGCCTTCCCCTTGTGCCATTGCATAATTCGATAGACAATCGAAAGCCCTAAACCAAACCCGCCTTTTTTAGAGTTTATATGGTTTCTAAGCCTTACAAATGCGGAGAAAACTCGTTCACGTTCATTTTCAGGGATACCAACACCGTCATCTTCAATATAGATCTGAACAAAATCTCTTTCATAAATTTTGACGGTATCTAAACTAACAACAATATTTTTTTCTGCGTAACGTACGGCGTTTTGTAATAAGTTAAAAATAGCACGTTCCATTAAATGCCATTCACAGTAAACGGTTTTATCTTCAATATTAGAATGTAAATCGATAGATATTTCGGGATATTGTTTATTTAAAGAATTAACCAAGCCCTCTAGCATTGAGAGCATATCGCCCGGCTGAATGTTTAGATGGCCGTTGCCCCTTCCAAAGCCTGCATAAGCTAATAGTTGTTTTACAAGGGAGTCCATGTCGGATACATCTATTTTTAAACTGGTTAATTGGGTTTGAATACTGTCTTTATCTTGAGTTTCCTGTGCCATTTCCAGGGCAAATTTCATCCGAGCCAAGGGTGTGCGTAGCTCATGGGATACTGCATAGGTCATTTCTTGGTGAGATTTAACTAGGTCATGAATCCTTTTTGTCATTCTATTATACGCTTTAGCCAAATCATACACTGCTGAACGTTTAGGTATTTCAATTTTTACTGGCATTCCATCTTTGCCAACTTTATGAGTTTGCATTTGCATTCTTCTTAAGTCTCTAGATAGCGGCCATACCCATATAAATACCATAATTGTGATAGAGGCATAGAATACAATGATAAAGAAGTTATATATAATCGGATTGTATTCTTGCTCTTCGATAAATTCTAAGTAAACAACAAAGTTTGATTTTTTTAGGCGCATATAGTTTAGGGTCTTACCTTCCGAATTTTGGATTGCGAAAACCGTATCTTCTTTTATTTTTTTATAGAGATGAGAGTCAGAAAATTCATTAAGGTTTAAGAGTTTATAGTTGCTTAGAGTATCTATAGAAATATTTCCGACCAGCTTTGTAAGCCAGATTTCTACTGAGTTAAAATCGGGGTCAGATGCATCAAATTCTAAGAGGTAGGAATTGTTGAGTAATTGAAGAAAGGGTGTGTCAACGGAGCTTTGTTTTGTTGAATTGTATTCTCGCCATATTGTATCAATACCAATGCCAAGTATTATTGCTGAAACAACAATGAGAAAATACAAATAGTAAAAAGCTCTATTCATTATTGAGAAGAGTACTTAGAAAGAAAAATTTGTTTACCAGGCTTCTTTAACAAATAGGTAACCTCTTCCCCAAACTGTTTTTATCTTGGTTGGAGATTCCGCAGAGTCGTCCACTTTCTTTCTTAACTGGGAAATACGCACATCTACTGTCCGGTCCAGGCCGTCATACTGTCTAGAATAGATTGCATCGTACAGAAAGTCTCGGCTAAGTACTTTACCTTCATTCTTAGCTAGTGTAACCAGTAGCTCATATTCATGGCTCGATAAATCGAGTAGTTCACCGGAATTTCGAACTTCTCGTGAAGACAGTTTAATTTCCAGTGAGCCGAAACAAATATTTGAAACCTCGACTTCTTCAATATGCTGATAGCGCCTTAGAAGTGCTCTTATGCGAGCGAGCAAGACTCTAGGTTCTGCTGGTTTTATCACATAGTCATCGGCTCCAAATTCCAATCCCAAAACTTGATCTAGGTCCGAATCGCGGGCCGTTAACATTAAGATGGGACCATCATAATTTGGACGAATTTCCTTACAAATTGTAAGACCGTCTTTTCCCGGTAACATAATATCTAAAATAACAATATCTGGAGAAAATGATTGAACTTTTCGCGCAACATTGTAACCTGCATTTTCAACAATAACTTTAAAATCATTATTTTCCAGATAGTCTTTTACAAGGCTGGCTAACCTCGCATCGTCTTCAACTAGCAATACTAAGTTCATTAAAAGAAGCTCCACGGGTTTCTTCTTCGACGATGATATTTTTTTTCACCGTGAACAATTTGAAATTCTTTGGATGTGAGTAATGTATTTTTTTGCATTTCTTTTAGATAAAAATTTATATTCGTATTCACACTAAACTCGATGGCATGAGGATCATTTTTTCCCTCTTCTCGGTATCGGAGATATAAGGTTTTGTCGTTACGATGTAAGCACGGGGAGAATCTTTCCTCTGCCGATTATTATTTCACGACATAGCTTTTCTCTGTCTGCAAGGATACACAGCCTAGGCTTAATTGAACACTCGACAACAGACATTATATCTTACGCCGCCAATGGCAGAGCAATATTTCCGCCTAATTCCAGTAGACTAGCTTGTAGCGGTTAGTAATATAAAGACACCTCGTATTTAAACGTATGGCCAATGCCACTTACAAACGACTTATCGTTGAATAGAGGTATGGTTATCCTTCCTGCGATATTTTGCCACTCAGTCCCACTAGATTCCTGTAATCAATTGTAATAAATCGCCCGGTTGATACGATCATAGGCGAATTTTTGTACAACTTACAGATTACAGTATTTTCGCTGTTTATTTCTGTACAGAGAGAGCCGTTTTGGTTGATGTAAGCAATAGCAGACGTTATTACTTGGTTGCCAACCATATCTTACAGTAGAGAGCTTCTTTTTTATCCTATAATGCCCCCCACTATTCCTAAACTACACTCTCCGGGGAAAAGCGCGGTGAAAGTACTTATCCAGCGTGTTCAGCACGCATCTGTTGTTGTTAATTCTGATGTGGGACCCGAAATCACTGGCTCGATAGAGCAAGGTATTTTGCTTTTTGTCGGTATCGAAAAAGAAGATACTCCAATAATACTGGCCAAAATGGCGAAAAAGGTTCTCTCTTATCGGGTATTTAATGAAGATGAACCTCAGTGTGAGGGATATAAATGGCGGGGTACTGGTGGTATCACAGTTCACCTTAGCTGCGGAGACTAAAAAAGGCTTGCGGCCAGGTTTTTCCACTGCGGCGGAGCCGACACTTGCTCAGGAGCTTTACGAAAAATTCGTTCACATAATAAAGCAGGAGCATACTCTGGTTGCAACGGGTCGGTTTGCTGCGGATATGAAAGTTAGCTTGCTAAACGATGGTCCGGTTACGTTTTGGCTTGAAATGTAACCGGCTTAGAAATGTAATTTCGTTCGGGAGTCTGCTAAACTCTGCTCCCCATAAAATAAACCCAAGGGCGTGTGAACAAGGCCCTATAATAACAATGAGTAAGACTGATAGGAGCCGATATTATGGAACCAGTAGCCGCATCTTTTTTTACCTTTGGCCTTTTCCTTCTCGTTGCGAGCTGGATTATGCTAATTATCACGTCATTCCGCGAAGATTATAACTGGGGTTTAACGACGTTGTTTCTTCCCCCGCTTTCCTATTTGTACTCGTTTTGGGCTTGGGAAAAAACACGTTCTTCGATCATTTTGGCTGCCATCGGCTGCTTGATGTTATTGTTTGGGGTGTAATATGCCTTTGTAAGCTGGAGGTACTCAGCTTCTTTAATACTATACAAACGCATGAAACTAAACTGTGATCTTGGAGAGGGCTTAGCCGATGTGGATATCCAGGTTATGCCTTATATTGATATGGCCAGCATCGCGTGCGGAGGTCATGTTGGCGATGGGTTATCAATGGCAACGACTGTTGATTTAGCCATTGCAAACAGCGTCATTCTCGGTGCTCACCCTTCATACCCAGATAGAGAACGCTTTGGCCGGTATTCCCTGGAAATAAGCGAGCAGGAACTCGAATGCAGCTTAACGAATCAAGTTTCTAAGCTGCATTCCATCTGTCTTGATAAAAACGCGCAACTGAGTTACATCAAACCGCACGGAGCGCTTTACCATGATCTCACAACCTACCCCGCAATTGCTCAAATGTTGGTTGATCTAGCTAATCGGTTTGACTGTAAATTAATGGTGATGGCATCAAAGCGCAATGAAGAACTCTTTCAAAATTTCGTATCTGTGACGAACATTATCTACGAAGCATTTGCGGATAGAAGTTATACGGATGAAGGGAGCCTTGTTCCAAGAGAATTCCTCCATTCGGTTCACGCCACTCCTGAAGAATCGAGAGAGCAAGCAATACAGATTCAGAATGGGTTGGTTATATCTGAAGGCGGCAAACCAATCCCAATAAATGCTCAAAGCTTATGTGTTCACAGTGACACACCAAACGCAATAAAAGCTATTCAACTTATTCGGCAAGCTTTTAAGGAATAGCTAATGCAGGGTTTTCCTCCATCAAGGCTATTTGCCCTAACGTCGGTTTCTGAAAACTGCCTTCAACTATCTCTTGAAAAAGCTGAGAATTATACTAATCAAGAAAAAACAAACAGTATTGGAAGAATTTACGACAAGGTAAAAGTAGAGCTTTATAAGCAAGACTCTTCAATTAAGATTACGGATTTAGTGCCAGCTTATAGTACCTTGCTTATTTTTTTTGATTTTTTCATAAATTCACACCATGACTTAATAGAGTTTATTACTCAATGTTTAAAAGATTTAGCGGGTAAACCTATTGCGGATTTAAGCTCTTCTTCAAAAGAAATTATTAAAATACCTACTTATTATGATTCCGAAGTGGCTTCAGAGTTACATAGGGTTGCTTTGTTAAATACATTATCCGAGCAGCAGGTTGTTGAATTACATAGTAATCGAGTTTATTCCGTTTGTGCTGTTGGTTTTTTACCCGGTTTTGCTTTTTTAGGTTTTTTGCCCGATGCACTTGCTACGCCTCGGCTGGAAACTCCGCGAGTACATACACCTAAAGGTTCGGTAGGAATTGCAGACCAACAAACTGGAGTTTATCCATCAGATTCACCAGGGGGTTGGAACATAATAGGTCGCACTCCTATTGAGATGTTAAATTCAAAAAAAACTCAACCTAGCTGCATTGTGAAGGTAGGGGATAAAGTAAAATTTGTCTCCATTGGCCGAAAAGAATTCATCCAATTGGGTGGGCAGTTATGAGTAATGCATGTGTTCAGGTTGTTCGTCCGGGGAATATCACTTTGCAAGATTTAGGGCGAACTCGACTTCAACATATTGGTTATTCTCAAGGTGGCGCAGCAGACGAACACGCTTTTCTTTGGGCAAATAAATTATTAAACAACTCAGCCAATACTCCCGTATTGGAATCTATGTTTATAGGGTGTGAGCTGGAATTCTCTCATCCAACTCAGATTGCTGTTACGGGGGCTGCACATGAAATTTTAATCGAAGGGAATCGATACCCCAGTTGGCAAACATTCACTATCGAAGCCAATACCACAGTTACGTTACCTACCTCAATATCGGGTGTGTATACTTATATTTCAGTTAAGGGTGGTTTTACAGAAAAATCGTCCGATACTGGTTTTTCAACTGTAGTTCGTGAAAAAACGGGTTTTAATCAAGGAGTACCTTTCAAAGAGGGGCAGGGTATATCTTATAATAATCAAACATTAAACTACCCTTCCCAGAAAATGGTGCCGCATCAATTTATCCCAGATTATTTGCAACCACTTACCCTGCGTCTAATTCCAGGTTTTCAAATTAATAGGTTTTCAAATAAGGATATTTCAGGTTTACTTGCTAATGATTTTGTTATTAGTCCAGACAGTAATAAAATGGGTTATCGTCTAACGGGTGGGAAACTGAAGCATATGCAAACCATACAGTCGGAAGGTGTCCCATTTGGAAGTGTTCAGCTTCCTCCCAGCGGCGAGTTAATTGTTTTGTTAAAAGATCGGCAGACCATTGGAGGTTATCCAAAGCTGGGGTGTATTGTCCAGCAAGACTGTTTTAAGCTCAGTCAAAGAAGACCTGGAGCAAGTGTTAATTTTGAAAGCGTATATTTAGATAGTGCCGTTGAGAACCTGAAAGAGTTTTATTCATTTTTTAATAGTAATACTTAACTGAGTAGCGATATTTGCCGATATTTATATGTGTGTTTATGATGAAGAAGTGCAATAAAGCGTGGTTTATTTTGGTTGGCCTGTGCTTTCAGGCTTATTAATTTTTTGTGGGTGAGGCTAATGTATTTAACCTTTTTTATGATTTTGCTCCTCAAGCCAAATATTTAACTCTTCATCGGGCATGGGCATGGCGTACAAAAAGCCTTGTACTTCTTCGCAGTTTAGCTCTTTTAGTAAATCAACTTGCATTGGCTTTTCGACTCCTTCAGCGACCACACATAGTCCTAGAGTTCTACCAAGGTGAATGATCATTTCTACAATCTCTCTTCCATGTTCGGTATTGGACGTATGAATAAAAGATTGGTCGATTTTTAAACGGTCTATTGGCATCCGTTGCAAATAGCTCAGAGATGAAAAGCCTGTTCCAAAGTCATCTATAGAAAGGGAAAAACCTTTTTCTTTTATTTTTTTAAGTCGTTTTATCACACTTTGTACATTTTCCATTGCAATAGACTCCGTTAACTCTAGTTCGATATAACGTGGGTCGATATCTATATCAGTTATAACCTTATCTAGAGTTTCTAGCGCATTTGAATGGGTTAGCTGGGCCACTGAGAAGTTAACGCAGATATGAATATCATCCCAGCCGGCATTTAACAACTCTTTCATTTTTATCGCTGCTTTTCTCAATACCCACTCGCCTAAGCGGATTATTAAGCCAGACTGTTCGGCGATGGGGATAAAGTCTTGCGGAGAAATAAGTTCTCCCTCTAAGTTTTTCCAACGTAATAGAGCTTCAAACCCGGTGACTTTATTTTTTTTGAGGTTAAATTTAGGTTGGTAGGCGAGAAATAATTTATTTTCTTCAAATGCAAGGCGCAAGCTTTTGAGCAAGTCTAAGCGATTTTTCGCGTCCGTGAGCATGGTATTATTAAACATCACCGTTTCGCCGCGATTTTGGTGCTTGGCAAGTTTTAAAACAATACTTGCATCTTTAATCGCTTCTTGTCCCTTGCCTTCAATTTCATTGAGTGGCACGATGCCTGCGGTAGCGACTACTGTTTGCTGTTCATGTTCAATATCAAAATGCTGAATAAAGCTAGTTAATAACTGATCTGGTTGGATATGAGAGGAGGGGCCTAGTACGCCAAAGGTATCTCCACCAACTCTAGCAACAGAGCAGGGTGTAGAATAGGCCTCGTTTAAACGGTTCCCAATGGCTTTAAGAAGCTTGTCTCCATAGCCTTGGCCAAGTGTTGCATTAATTTCTGCAAAATTATCAATTCCAATCAAAGCCAGAGAATAATCCGAAGTTTCTCCGTTATTTAGTGCTTTGTCTATTTTTTCAGTTAAAGCGTTTCTATTTGGAAGGTCAACAAGCAAATCGTGATAGGCATAATGGCTCAGCTTGTCCACTAATGTGAGGTTATCAGCACATACAGAAATATTGCTACAAAAAATTTCTAATAATTGTTGATCAATATCAGAAATCATTCCGCTACTCATGACAAAACAGCTCATATCCCCTCTGGAATCACTTCCTAAATAAAGTGCTAAGCCTCGTTTGTGAAACACATTACAATGATTATCCAAACACTGAATAAGGAGAGATTTTGCATCGCTTTCATTTAAGTCGGTAAGGTAATGGTCGATTAGAGAACAATATTGACCTGCTGCTGCGATAATTTGAATATGGTTATCTTCTTCAGGACTATTTTTTCTTCTAACGCATATTAAGCCCTCAGGTGGTATGCTCAATAGACCTGATAAATGAATAATGACTCCTTGTGCAAAGTTATTAAGGCCCTTTTGAGTCAGCAATTCGGAGCTGGCACGAACGATCATGTCCAAACTTTTTTTGCCTGCTTCAATAGCTCGAATTTGGTTGTAAGAACGAATAGCCGTAGTTAAAGCTGCGTAGAGTTTAGTTTGATTTAATTCGGATTTGAGCTTGTAATCATTAATATCGTAATCACGGATAATTTCTATTTCAGGAGCTTGATTGGGTTGTCCTGTACGCAGAATAATTCGAGCATCATGAATGCCAAGTTCATGACGGATAATATGTACCAAATCCAAACCAGAATTGGGTGTTTCCATAACAACATCAAGAAGAATAACGGCAATATCCTTTACTTCTTTTAAAAGAGTCATGGCTTCCTGCCCTGAATAAGCGTGAAAAAATTCTAACGGGCGACCTAATATTTCTGTATTTCTTAAGGCAAAAGCAGTAGCAGAATGAACGTCTTTTTCATCGTCAGTTATCAGTACTCGCCACGATTTTATCGAATGGCCGTCAAACTCTCCGCCCGATAAATCACTGTCGGGCTCATCGGCAAAGTTCATTAAATCACTGTCGCCAAATTCATCACTCATCAACATTTACCTTTGTTATATTGCTAAAAACCTCACCTTCCTCCTCTGGTGCGACTTTAAGGAATGTTAGTGTAAAGGTAGTGCCCGCCCCCTCTTTTGATTCCACCTCAATGTTGCCGCCTAAAACTCCGGTAACAATATTGTGGACAATGTGCATACCTAAACCATTTCCGCCTTCCCCAAGTTTAGTCGTAAAAAACGGGTCGAAGATTCTTTTTAAATTTTCTTCGGGTATTCCTTTGCCATTGTCTTTTATGATCAGAATAATATTCGGGTCTGCATCTTTGGCTGATATTAAAATACTTCCGTGATCTTTACCATCAAAGGCATGAATAATGGCATTGTTTATCAAATTGGTAATGATTTGGCCTATTGGGCCGGGATAGCTGTTAACGGATATGCCTTTATCCACATCTAATTCAACTGTATATGGGGTATGCTTAAACATGGGCGTGAGAGACAAACGAGTTTCGCGTAGCATATCACCAAAATCAAATTGTCTGCGTTTGGCTGATGCTCGGTCAACGGCAACCTGCTTAAAGCTACTGACCAATTCCGATGCTTTTTCCAAGCTTATGCTAACAAGGTGCGAACCTTCTTCCATTTCGTTGATATAGGTATCCAAAGCCGAGCGGGTCATCCCTACTGACATTTTTTTGCGGATACTTTGAGTGGCAACCGAGATAGAAGATGCAACAGTAAGTCCGTTACCTATTGGCGTATTTAATTCGTGGGAAACTCCTGCCACCAATGAGCCTAACGCAGCGAGTTTTTCTGACTGCACGAGGTTTCCCTGCGCAGTCTGCAATCGATCTAAGGTGTCTTTTAACTCCATATTCAAATCAACGAGTTCAATAGTCCGCCCTTTTACACGCTCTTCTAATGTAAAAAAGGATTCTTGCAGTGATTCACGCATTTTTTCTAGTTCGTGACTTAACATGCCAAACTCGTCTAGATTGAGTTCGGGAATGGACGTTTTTAAATCTCCGTTAGCAATGCCCGCAGCCGCATTTTTTAATTTTTTTAATGGGGCAATCACTCGTTTTTGCAAGTAGTAACTAATTAATGACAAAGAGAATATTAATTGAATGACGATGATTGTGAGCAATTGACGAGATTCATCTTGTGCCTGCTTTTGCGCATGTTTTAAGCTGTAAGCTAGAGATACACGTCCTATTCGTTCTTGTTCAAATTCGATATTTCTTATTAAGTGGATACTATTAGAATCATCTTTAAATTTTTCATTGTGATACTGTAAAAATGTGCCCTGTTCCACATCTTCGACAATTACTTTCAAAACTGAAGGGTCAATTTTGATACTATCTAGAAGTGGTTTTCCCGCTGACGCGGATATTGTCCAAAGTGGCATAGTCATGCCCGCTTGAAGTAGGTCGATATAATTTTCTGCCTTTGCCTGAACCTCATGGTCAATTGCACTGCGATAGTTTTCTTCTATTAACAGCCACCCAGCAATACCCGCAGGTAATACAACAGAAACAAATACGACTACACTCAAGAATCGTTGAAGACTTTGAGATCGAGCCTTGTCACCTATATAACGCCCTATAGACATATATTTAAAAGTAATCTCCAAATTGTTCTATATAGAGCAATGAAATACCGGACAGTTTACAGCATAGGCATAGGCAGTACACTTCTTATGCCTTTTATTTAACACATAATCGTTTTATATAACTTTGTTTTGTACTCACGCCCAATTAAACTATAGCCCAATTTGGGGCAAAGCTTGGATGACGTTTTTTCAATGTAGATTGTTGTCGGTGGTTCATGGGAAAAGTAGGATAATCGGCTTCTGTCGCCGATTTTTCCTTGGTAGGATGTCGGCAGTGCTGTGTAATTTCTTCATATTACTGACCAGCAAAGTGATAGGGGAAGAATAGGTCTAGCACTGTTAATTTTAGTTGGGGGGCATGTCTAAGATGTTCGTATTTAATGTTATTTCGCGCCACCGAATTATACTTTTCGTGCTTTAACAAGAGCGTTTTTAGATGTAATGGTGATAACCCTATGAGTGTTAGCAGCCTTTAATTATTTGATGCACACATTGATTATCAATAGTATCATCTCATACTTAGGATTGGCATATTCGATAGAGCTGGTAGCATGCGCTTTTTCATGAAGAGTAAACGTATTAAATTTTGTCCAAGTATTATTTATAGTAGTTGATGAATAGTAGTTGATGAAAACTACTTGTAGGGATGCTGCGGTGTTAATGTTTGCTTGTGGCTGCTCAGGATCTCTAGAAAAACGGACTACTAAGCAAAAGCCAAATGTATGAATGATTCAAATTTGGCATTTTGTGATATTGGTGCGCGAATTGTTAAATGAAAAAGAATGCTTGTTGATATAGGAAACTGTAGAAAAGAAAGTGTTTATTAAATACGGAAAACTACAATCGTTCGGCATTTTTGGTGCGTGTATTTGGTTGCTAACCAATGGCTCTTTTGCGAGTGCGGATGGTATCGGTATCAAGTTTTGGAAAGAAAGTCACAGTGTAGGTTTGCAGCCCTACCAAAGTGCAGTCATTATGGCCGCTCTAGAAACCTCGAAAAAGAAATATGGCACGTATTCTCTCAAAATTGAATCCATGCTTCTCAGTTCCCAAAGGTCAAAAATTGAAGCCCAAAGAGGCGATTTGATTAATGTCATGTTTTCCTCCGACTGGAGTGGAGCCTTAGCTGAGCAAAGTAAAGTCTTGACGATTCATTACCCTTTCCTTAAGAGTATGCTTGGGTTTCGTAGTTGCATCGTCCGCAAAAGCAGTTTAGAACGTTACGCCAAAATCAAAACCTTACCTGAAGCTTTGGAGCTTGTATTAGTGCAGGGGCGGGATTGGCAGGATGCCGATGTTTTAGTTGAAGGGGGGTTTACGGTACGAAAAGTCATTGGCATGGAAAACATGCTCTCTATGGTTGAACGTGGTAGGGTGGATTGCTTTCCTCTGAGTGTTTTAGAGGTAGATGGTTACCTTGAGCGCTATCAAGATAAGTTTCCTTCGCTGACTATTGCTCCAGACTTTTATTTGTACTACCCGTTACTTGTTTATCTTGCTGTTTCTTCCAGTGAACCGCTGCTGTATCAACGAGTGAATCATGGAGTAACATCGATTAAAAACAGCGGAAAGCTAGATAAAATCTTTAGGGAGTACTACGGTAGTAAGATGTTTGATGTTAAGCAGAAGGGTATTCGACTCTTTATTTTCAATAACCCCGCCTATACCAACCAAGAAAATAAAAAAATTATAGATAGGTTTCTTGGTCAAAAATAAATCTAGGGCACTTGGTTTCGGTAGTAGAAGAGATGGCCTGTGTATTGGTACACTTAAAAATGCACTACTTGTTTGCTTCTCGTGTATTGTGTGTATATTTAGACGTGATTGTGATTACCCCGTGAGTTTTAAGTGTTAGTTTTTTGCTTGAACGCCTAAAGTATAAATAAACCAAGCACTATGAGGTGTCCACTGCTCAACCCAACGCCAGTTGGTATTGGATGTACCTGCCATCCAGTCAATACCTCGCCCTTCTGGGTCATCCATCTTACCTGTTAATCCATTTGAGATGCCCCCCTTTACCATAGAGCCACCGCTTCTTGAATAACTTGGATTTTTATCACCAAAACCGTACATCATGCAGAGGTCATAAGGGTTACGCCCCATAATCCAATCCAAATTGTTTTGAGTTAAGCGCTTTAACGATGCAATGAGCGCTTTGTCTTTGCCGCCAGACGATTGAGCTATTGCCATCGTGGTTAGGTGTGCGGCGGTACTTATTGACGCCAAACGAGCGCTCTCTCCCTGCCACCAGTAGCCGGTTTCATTTTCATGAGGAATAAAAAAGCCAGACAAGACATCGCTGGTATATTCCTTTTTCTCGTGATCGTAGGTTCTAAAATTTTGACGGGGGTAATTAAATGGGTTGGCAACTTGACTATCCAATGTAAGCTGATGTTTCATCGCAGCAATAGCCGTATCCAACGCTTTTTGTTTACGCAATGTATCGGTTTCTATCTGCCGATACAGAAGAAGGCTTATTACCGGCAAACCCGCTTCGACGGCGTGAAAATAAGGTCTCGTTCCCTCGCCAGTTTCGAACCAGCCCTTTGAAGTATGCCGGGCTAAAATTTGTTCCACGCGCTTTCTTGCATAGGATAAATAATCGTTTTCACCTGTTGCTTTAAATAGCTCTATGGCTGCAACAAGGGAGGTATACTCATCAATAATGTTTTCCTTTCCGTCATTACAATAAGAAAGGTTATTATGTTTTAAGTGCTCGAATGCTCTTTGTGCATCGGCAAGATAGTCCTTTGCACTAAATTCCCCAGATATACCTACATCCTTTGCCAGTTTAGAGGCTTTAGCTAATGCGGCTATAGCAAACCCTCCCCCCTCTCTAAATGCTGATTGATAGTTGGGTGTATATTCGCCGTGAATACCTTTATAGCCTGTGATATAGCGCTTGGGGTCATAGCCCCATTTATCAAAAACGGTTGCGTAAAAAAAACCTTCTTTACTCAGGACTCGATGCAAATAGTCTGTCCCCCAAAAAGCTTCTTTTATCCAGCTATCGCTAATACCTAGTTTTGAAAGGTTGGCTTCGGCATTTGAATAAGTAGACAAGAGAGACCAAACGACAAAAGACGCTTGCTGAGGTGTAAAAAAGTTTGAGTGAGAAAGGTGGGAGAGGTATTTTCCCGTATCGCCACCGGCATCTTTCCAGCCACCATACACATCCACAAGTTCCCCAGTATCAATGACTGGGATACTCCGGTCTCTCTCGCTGGTATGCCTATTCTTATTAATATAACTTAGAGCGCTCGGCATGGTAGACATAAATAGTGCGTTATTGCTGACCAAAAAGTTTGATGTTTCAATACTCTCTCCTGAGGTTCCGACAATTTTTAACCGATAGTTTCCGCTAGTGGTGAGCTGCGAAAAATCCACATGAAAATAGCTTTTTTCCTCTGCCCACTCGGAGAAGGTGTCTGATTCACGAACCTGTGCAGTGACTACATGTTTTCCTGCATTGTTAACTACCGTAACATTGCGAAGCAGGCTCCCCCTGGGTAACTCAACAATGGCTGATTTAGGGCCTAATCTTTCCAGAGCAACCTGATTTATATGTATTTTGGCAGATTGAATAACCGAATCGGGAAGAGCATTTTTTACTGATGTTTCGGTACCACATGACGTTAGCAATAAACAACCAAGTGATATTAGGACTCTGAAGTAAGTGGGTAATTTCATATTAGCTCTTGGAAGATGAATGTGGAGTCTTGGTCCATGCTTTTAACTATAGTTGTTTTACTATAGCTGATCTCCCTTCATGTTTTTGGTATGAAGTTATTGGTGATAACTTGTGGGTTATGGCGCCTATAGGCGTCCAACTTTGCGGCGCGTATTTCTACCAAGCAGGTCCTCTGTTTCATGTTCCCGGCCCTCTTCGTTGTGAAGAACATCCAAACGCGGAGCCATCATCTCGTATATTGGCAATACCGCAGCGCCTAATATGGAACTCTCTTCTTGGTGATGGGCCAAAGTTAGGCGTTTTTTGTTATTAACAACCCCGCCTCGAACCGAATACATCCAGGGCTGAGCGCCTTTGACTAGGGTTTCAGCAAGAATACGAGGAGCGGTACCGCCAATAATAATAGTCTCTGGGTCCAGCATATTCTCTACAATACACACTGCATTGCGCAGGTGAGAAGAGGCTTGTTTACACCAGGACATGATGGTGGGGTCATTTTTCTCAATGAGTGATTCAATCTCATTCAGTTCAGGCCCTTCCAACCCTTGAAGCTCGTAGTATTCATTCAGCGCATGAAGTGATACGTATCTTTCGAAACAGCCTTTGTTGCCACAGTAACAGGGCTTACCGTTTGGGTAGATGGGGATATGCCCAAATTCAGTTGCGTTATTATTTGCCCCCTGATATGCCGAATGGTCCGTGACAAGTACGCCGCCCATCCCCACACCAAAGTGCATATAGAAGAAGCTCTGTAAGTTTTTGGCTGCCCCAAAAAGTGATTCACCCAAGGCACCTGCGACACTGTCCACACTATAAAAAACATGGAAGCCGGTTTTATCGTGCAGTTGATCCAATATGCTCAAGTCCTTCCAACCTTCAAAGGCCGTTGGGCCGATAAAGCTGAGTTCTTCCGAATCAAAAGGGCCAGGCAAAGATACACCCACTCCCCACACTTTCACTTCGGATTCAACACTGGACATAAGGCTTTGGATAATATTGACCATAGCCTCTAAGCATTTGTGTGGGTCGTTGGTATCCACATCTAACTGCTGGCTGGCTAAGACTCGCCCCACTAGGTTCACCATAGAGCCAGATGCGTGGCCGGGTTCAAGGTTGATACCAATGGACATTCCCCCTTCGGGGTTTAATGCAAAGGCAATGGGCGGTTGCCCACGAGACTTTTCGACTTTGCGGCGCTTGGAAACAATCACACCACTCGTTTCGAGTTCTAGTGTGATATTGGCTACGGTTTGAGGGCTGAGAGAAACCAAATCAACAATTTCTTTACGGGATATTTCACCTTTCCGGCGAATCACATCCAATACAATTCGACGGTTATACGGTGCGCTTGATTGCTGGCTAGTGCCTCTAGATACCATGATTTTCCTCTACTCATTCAGCTATTCGGAATAGAACAGTGAACAGTATTTATTCTTAAATAAAATTGAGTTTTATTCGAATGTAACCTGTATTGCTACACCCGCTAAACGGATATTGGGTTCATCCTCTTCCTTGCCCTCTCCTGGGAGGCATTACTATCTCATAATACAGGGTGGAATCAGGTGACAGGTTAAGGATAATTATAACGAATTCACGTAATACATCGAATTTACCCCTCAGGTTTAATACATCTATTTATTGTATTAATTGACAAGAACATTTTGATCGATTAAGTTTTCACCACAAGGTTGGTTTGCGGCTATGGATAATCATATCCATAAAAGCCGGTTAAATCTGCTTCAATCGCCCATGAGACGCGATATTTTAAAGATATAGGGGGCAAATGCATTAGGCTTATCAGCCAGGTTAACCGTTATCGGTGATCTCGGTGTGGGTGTGGTTATGGCGACTATATCAAGGTGGCTTAATACGGGAACCGAAATGATTGTAGAAAATCACGAATTGTGCCCTGGAGAGTCCGTTTGTCAGGCCGCCTTGGTTCCGGTTCCGATATAAACTTGGAAATATCACTTTGGCTATTGGTGCTTTTATTACAACCAAACAGCGTGCCTAGAGCTTCTGCAAGCTTCTTATAGTCTTGGTTACAAAATTGCGTTAGATCTCGGCGGGGGGAAGGCGTTATACGGAAGGTGGTTCAAAGTTGACTATCTTTTTGTGGTTATTAACCCACTAAGGTGGGGCAGGGGGTGAGATGATGCAGGTAGTTAAAGCAAAAAAAACAACCAATTTGCCCTTTTTTTATGAAAAATAATAAAAATGTCGTATTTTTTATTCTCTGTCTTTGGTTTGTTATTTCATTTGTAACCAATTTCACCGATCCGCTTATGCCGTTTATTGTAGATGGCTTTAATATCAGCTATACCCTTGCCGGTTTTATTCCCTTTTCCTTTTTTCTTGCTTATGGTCTAGTCTCCATTCCCGCAGGTGTGTTAATAGAGAAAATAGGCTCTAAGAATTCGATGCTACTTGCTTTTTCTGTCAATCTTTCGGGGGCGATGTTTTTTGTTTTTGTTCCTTCTTATTTTGGAATTCTTTTTGCTTTATTTTGTATCGGTATGGGTATGGCCATGTTACAGGTCATTATTAACCCATTGATGAGAACGGCGGGAGGAGAAAAACATTTCGCTTTTTTCTCCGTTATGGGGCAATTTGTTTTTGGCCTCGCATCATTTGTCAGCCCTATTGTATTTTCTTTATTTTTAGCAGAAGTTGGAAAAGGTCCTGCCAGCGGCTTTGCCAATTGGGTGACGGCCATCACCCCCGTCAGGTTTTCCTGGGTTATTTTCTATTGGGGGTTTGCTGTAATATTCTCAGTTATCCTACTTATTCTATCGCGCATGGACTTTCCTCGGTTAGAGGAGAAAGAGGGAGAGTTGTCCAACCCGGTTGCGCTCTATAAGAAACTCATTAAAGAGCCCAATGTATTGCTCTTTTTTTTAGGTATTGCATGTTACGTGGGAGTAGAGCAATCCATCGCTAAATGGATGTCCGAATATTTATCTTCTATTCACGGCGTATCGCCAGCGAAGGAGGGCGCCAAAGCTGTTGCTCTTTTCTGGGGGGGCATGTCGCTGGGCTGTCTTTTAGGGTTAGTACTTTTAAAACTGATGGATTCAAAACTTGTTTTAAGGTTATTCACCTTAGCTTCAATGCTGACTCTAATGTGCGCAATATTTGGTGATACACAAATGGCGCTTATTGCATTTCCTGCAATGGGCTTTTTCATTTCAGTCATGTTCTCTATTATCTTTTCACTGGCATTGAATTCCCGTGAAGATCATCATGGGGCCTTTTCTGGAATACTCTGCTCAGGGATACTTGGTGGTGCTCTGCTGCCTTTAATTATTGGCATCACTGGCGATGTTATTGGTCTTCGTTTCGCTTTGATACTACTCTACTTTCCTCTAGGCTTTATTCTAAGTATGAGTATTTGGGCTAAACCTCTTGTATCTAATGATACCTTTTCTTTCAAGACTAAATCTAGCAGTTCACACGAAAAGTAAGGAACTTACTTTATTTCCCGTTCTGTCTTGGCTTGCAAGTGAAGCTTGATTTGGTGCTATAACCTTGGAATAACGAGAAGATTATTTGCTTGAAAACGAATATAAGGGTTATTTTGTAACTTTAAAATATCGCTTATTGGTATTTTTTTACGTAAAAGGTTACCAGAATCAGCTTCTATAACTGGATTGCTTTTCTACCTTGGACTTAATGCAATAAGGGTCTAATTCCTCTTTCGAATTTATCATTAGATTCATCGTACTTCTTTTATATACGCTATATTGAAAATTACCTGCTCGATAAAGTCCGCACTTTCAAAGGTGATTTTAATTTTCGGGTAGTGTTTAGATGGAAAATAAGAGCTGAATGAAAGTGGCAATACAAGATGATTGGTCAACCCCGCACTTACTTTACACTCTGTACTCAAATATAGTAACGGGTGAGGAGTTGTTGCAGACTGCGCTCAGTAAAAGTGGTGACCCTCGCCTGGATGATGTTCTTTACATTATTGGCGACTGGACGCTATCGACCCTCTCTTTTATCTCTGCTGATGAAGTGAAAGAGCTGGTTGCCTATCTTTCTTCCATATCAAAGACCTGTCCTAAAGCAAAATGCGTCACTATTGTAAAACGCGATAATAATGGCAATGCGCTTGCTGCTTGGTACAACTTACTGGCGGAAAAGCTACCTTGGGAAACAAAAATATTCCATACACTAGAAGACGCGGAAGAATGGCTTGGCATAAAAGTCTCCAGATGTTTGCTTAACGAACATAAAGCACTACGCGACGATGACCCTCATGATGTCGATGTTCCCATAGATATATCCCTTGCCATGTCCCCAAGGCTAAATCCCCATTAATAATGGGGATAGACAGGCTCGTTGCTGTTAGTGCGGACTTGATATGTGCAGGCATATCATCCGGCCCTTCTAACGTGTGGGTATAAAGCGGGTCATTCTCCGGGACTAGGCGGTTTATCCAGTTTTCCAGGTCTCGCTGTGCGGATGGATCATAGTTTTCCTGAATCAGCAGGCTGGCAGAAGTATGCTGCACAAACAAAGTACATAGCCCCTCGCCTTGCGTGACTCTACCTTCACCGCTCTGTGCCCACTTATTCACCGCTTTGGTCACCTTTTGGGTAAAAGCAAATAGGCCCTGCCCCTTCACGGGTACTTGAATAATTTCGTTCACAAATTCAACCTTTACACACAATTTAATATAATTTCTGTACCATACTAGCCCTGTTCCCGCCGAGAGATTCTGATCGCTCTATGGGCAAATTCTATTACGCCATTGAAACTGGGTTATCAGATAATGTTTTCTATTTTTGAGCGATTACTCCGGCCCTTCCCGGATACAGCTCCAGTGCCCCCTCCAAGCTCTCTATTTGCGTTTCTTAAACACTACGCCTCTGGTGCCGGTCGATACTTGATTATTATGTCAGTTCTCACTGGGCTAGTCGCCATGCTCGAAGTCTCGTTATTCGGCTTTATCGGAGAGATTATCGACATACTCAATGAAAGCTCGCCTTCAGAACTCCTTTCCCAACATAGAGGGCTTTTCATCCGTTATGGCCTAATCATTTTACTGGTACTCCCCGTCACCGTAATTATGCGCGCACTGGTTGTCCATCAAACGCTATTGGGCAATTTCCCTATGCGTATTCGTTGGTTGGCGCACCGTTATTTACTCGGCCAAAGTATTGCCTTTTATCAAAACGAATTTGCCGGTCGCATCGCCACTAAGGTGATGCAAACATCCCTCGCTGTCCGTGAAAGCATCATGAAGTTTTTGGATGTATTGCTGTATATTCTTATCTACTTTTCCAGTGTGGTGGTACTTTCCGCCTCATTAAATTATCGACTCGCCGTACCGTTGATTATTTGGTTCTTTGTGTACTGCGGTTTACTCTATTTTTTCTTGCCTCGGTTGCGCTCTATTGCAGAAAAACAAGCCAATGCCCGATCGGAAATGACAGGCCGTATTGTCGATACCTATACCAATATGCCAACCGTAAAACTCTTTTCTCACTCCAAACGCGAAGAGACCTATGCCAAGCAGGGAATGCAAGAATTTCTCGATACCGTTCACCCGCAAATGCGCCTTGCAACCCAATTAGATGTGGCGGTATGGCTCTCTAATGTGCTGCTTATTTTTTCGGTGACCAGCCTCTCTATTTGGTTATGGATGGTTGGTTTTATATCCACTGGCGCAATAGCCGCCGCTCTCGCTTTGGTGCTGAGGCTTTACGGTATTTCTCAGTGGGTTATGTGGGAAATCTCCGGGCTATTTGAAAGCATTGGTACAGCGACGGATGGCATGAATACACTCTCTGTTTCAAAAGATGTGGAAGACAAACCCAATGCAGTAGAGCTTAAAATGGCGACGGGGAATATTCAGTTTAATCACATCAGCTTCCACTACGGAAAAGGGGCGGGGGTGATTGAGGACCTTTCATTGAATATTCGCCCTGGAGAAAAAATCGGGTTAGTGGGCCGTTCGGGTGCGGGCAAGTCAACCCTCGTTAATTTACTATTACGCTTCTATGATTTAGAAAAAGGCTCAATTACAATTGATGGTCAGAATATTGCCGAAGTAAAACAGGAAAGCCTTCGTGCTCAAATTGCGATGGTGACGCAGGATACATCATTACTTCACCGTTCAGTCCAGGACAATATTTTGTATGGAAAACCGGAAGCCTCAGAAGAAGAGATGCACTATGTTGCCAGCCAAGCAAAAGCACACGATTTTATTCAGGGTTTAACCGACCCTTCGGGAAGGCGGGGGTATGAGGCACATGTGGGAGAGCGGGGTGTCACCCTGTCGGGAGGGCAGCGTCAGCGAATTGCCATTGCACGGGTACTGCTAAAAAACGCACCCGTTCTAATCCTGGATGAGGCGACCTCAGCGTTGGACTCGGAAGTCGAAGCCGCCATTCAAGAAAACCTATATACCCTAATGGAAGGCAAGACCGTCATTGCCATTGCGCATAGGTTATCCACCATTGCAGCACTGGATAGATTAATTGTTATGGATGAAGGAAAAATCATTGAGCAAGGTACACATCAAGAGCTAATAGACCTTAAAGGCATTTACGCTCGATTGTGGGCACATCAGTCCGGTGGTTTTCTGGGCGAAGATATTCAGTAAATACTGGGGTTTGGCTAAATGTACTTGACGGCTATACTTCTATAGAACTATTTTTTTCGTAGGTCTTTTGAGTGCTAAATAGGCTCGGTTAACTTTACTGTTTTGATGATTAAAGCAAAGGCAAAAAGTCGTACGGCTTCTTTATATTTATGAGGTAAGTATGAAAAATATATTTATTGTAATAATCGTTTCTTTGGTTTCATCAATATGCTTAGCGGCTGAATTTTTGGGGCTGGCCAAGTATCCGGGTTCAAAGACGACAGATGAATCAAGTTACGGTTCAATGCATACGCTAACGCTATCAACGACAGATGATATTGAGAAAGTTGTCAGCTTTTACAAGGTTAGGCCGAATATTAAATGGTGTAAAAAAGAAGTTGAAGACTTCTACCAATGTCGTTACGTTGCCCAAGATTTGGGCGTCAAAGGAATACTGGCTATAGAGCGTAAAACATATGGCGTTACAGTGATAGAAATGAGTTTTGCAAAGTAAATTATAAAAAACGATTATAAATGATTAAGCACCACCCAAGCTGATAATATATACAGTATTTATATTCTATATGGACAAAGTGGTAAAGATAAATATGCGGAAAACTCGGAAAATATAGGTAACTCTATGAAACACTACTAACCAAGACATCCATACCAACCGCACTAACCAAGACATCCGCACTAACCAAGACATCCACGCACTCACGCACTAACCAAGACATCCATACCAACCTTGACGCACTAACCAAGACATCCATACAAAGCCTTGTGAAGTGGTCAAGAAAGCCTAACCAAGACATCCATACCAACCCTTGACTCCGAAAGCCTAACCAAGACATCCATACCAACCCTTGACTCCGACAAACAATAGCTGTACATTAAAACAGTACACAAACAAGGAGTTGTTATTTATGCCAAAGCCGAGAAAACACCTTATATCTTTAGATGCCACACCCTACTATCACTGCGTCTCACGCTGTGTGCGTAAAGCCTACCTCTGTGGTTTAGACCTCGACTCCGGGCAATCCTACGAGCATCGACGGCAGTGGATGGAAGACCGATTCGCCATATTAGCTGAAGTCTTTGCTATCGATGTGTGTGCTTTCGCCATAATGAGTAACCATCACCACAGTGTCCTACATATCAATAAAGCTAAATCACTGCACTGGAGTGACTTAGAGGTCTGCCAGAGATGGCACAGGCTCTATAAAGGCACGGTACTCACACAAAGATTTCTGCGTAAAGAGAAACTTAGTTCAGCCGAGCTTGAAGTGGTCAAAACTAAACTTGGTAAATGGCGCCTTAGATTATGTTCAATCTCTTGGTTTATGAGCGCCTTAAATGAACCCCTTGCCAGACAAGCCAACGTTGAAGATCAGTGTACTGGCCGATTCTGGGAAGGCAGATTTAGCTCCCAAGCGCTCCTAGATGAAAAAGCTATTGCCGCCTGCATGGCTTACGTTGACCTCAACCCTATACGTGCCAAGATGGCAGATGCCCCGGAGAACTCCAATCACACCTCCATTAAAAAACGTATTGCCCAGTTCAGGTTGGATGGAACACAACCAAAAACCCTAGCTGAATTTGTCGGCAACCCCAGAGAACCCATGCCACAGGGATTACCTTTTCACCTAAAGGACTACCTAGAGTTAGTCGACTGGACAGGTAGAGTTATTCGACAAGACAAACGCGGAGCCATCAACGAACACCTCCCTCCTATTCTAGACCGGCTACAAATTAACCAACGAGAATGGATAGTTTTGGCAACAAAATTTGAAAGCCGCTTTAAAAGCCTTGTCGGCTGCGCAGAGAAGATAAAACAAACGTGTCATTGTTTTGGATTCAAACGTATACCGAGCCTTTCCATGTGCGAAGTCTTGCTTCATTAACCACTTTCACTTCCCTTCTAATTTATCTTTCCAATGCGCTATGGGTAGATATATTGACGATTAAAATATCTAATTCCAGGAAATCCGATTCAAATTTTACGACCTAAACTCTTGTAAACCACAACATCAAAATCAGGCTTCTATTTCTGAGCCCCCACATTGAGGGGCTCGTTAATATGGATGTCTGATTTAGTCGATTTGGATGTCTGATTTAGTCGATTTAGTCTTTAGTCGAGGGACTCATTAATATGGATGTCTAATTTAGCCAGAGAAGTTATGGCGATACGGCGAAGGAATTGGAAAAGCGGCTTGAAAAGGGCAGCAGGAACCATAAGAGGTTAAATGTTAAGCGCTTTCGAGTGGTGCTGGTTGAGATATAGCCAGATATGGTTGTTGATATCATATTGGTGTATTACCATGTGCTGTAAAAAATACATTCAAATGGACTAGTTGGAAGAAAAATGTTTGCTGAAAACTTAATTTTTCTACAGCCTGGTTAGACGTCCGTAATTCTAAATAAGTGATATTAATATTGTTTTAAGGAGTTTAGAAATGAATATAAAGCTTGAAAAAGGAAAGTTTACTACTTTGGGTCCAGATGAGATCTGGAAATTATATAATAATCTGCATGGAATATTTCGTGGTGGCGGAAATACAAGGACGCCCAAGATTGTTAGAGCCGATGGGCCAAGGCGTAAAGATTTGGACGTTAGAATTGACTCGGCTACTGGGCTCGAAATGGTTTACCCGAACCCAACTAAAGGACTCTCATTTTCTGATAGTGTGCAAACCTTGGCTAATAAATCTCTGGAAGGCCAAGTTTGGATGATTCCAAAAAATAGTAAAATTCCAAAAGGTTTGGTTTTTAATGTTAAGGATTATGATCATCCTCTACTAAATGTGTCAGAGATAATGTCCGTTTTGCAACTCACAGCATTGCTAACAGAGTTGGCGGCCCTTATGGTTCCGTGCGATGTAAAAATTGATAGAAATGGAAATATTATTGAAAAATACCCTGGGGCTTTGTCAAAGGTGGTGAACGCATGATTAAGCGAGAAGTTTTAATGCCTCCAGAGCTAGTGGAGGAAATAGCCGAAATAGTCAATAAAGAAAATTATGTTGTTCTAAAGGAGGCTTTTCCTAACGAGAGCGTAAAACCTCCAATTTTTCTTAGCAATGAAGAGGCTGAGGCTCTAATTGATCTCGCTGTCATCGAGAAAAAGAAAGCTCGGTTAAAGTATCCGTACTATGATGAAGATCATTCAAATTACAATGAAGAGCATGAAGAGAACTTCGATGATGTCCAAATGGGGATATATGAAAAAACACTGTACTACGTCGAATCTGCCTTTAAAAAAGGTAGCTTTGGCCATTTGCTGTAAATACATCTAACGAATAAGGATAAATAGCGTGCAACCGCTATTGATCCGTCTTGTTGGACAAGCCCTGTATACTAATCGCTGGTGCTTTCTTTATTAGGAAATAAATAATTGGTGGGTTGTTTTGTCAAAGATCGATATTTTATATCAATAAATTTTTGATATTACTTTTCGGACGGCTAACTTAAATATGTTGTTAACTGCTTTCCTGAATTTAGTTTCTCTTTCTTAATATATAGCACAAACACAAAATTCATTCGTGTTGGAACCTTGGTTTCATTACCAATAAACGCTTCCCCAAAATAGTGTTAATGGCTAGCGTGCTTTTTTATGACGGGGCGGCAGTGGCTATAGATGAAGGATAAAACCGAAACTGCATTGGGATCGGTTTTGGTAGAACGAACTCAATACTCACCTCTGTCTTGCATTCAAAGCACAGCATCTTCTTTTTAGCCTCAGCCCTTTCTTTGGGTTTGACGTGTAATGTTTTTTGTATTCGTTCAAGCGTCTTCTTCGCATTACCGTGCAGAAACCCATAATCTCGGACACGCCGTAAACCTCTTGGCAACACATGCTTAAGTAATGTCCAGAGAAAATCAACAGCAGGAAGAGTGGTAGTGACCAGCTTTCGTGTCTTACTTTCTTTATAACGAAAGGTGACCCGGCCTTTGCTATCCGTAAGAATATCATTCTCACTAATCACCCCTCGATACAAAAAGCTATTGGGATGACCTGGATATTTCTGCTATCGAATGACTTTTCCCCAGTTTATGTGACCGGCTGGGTTGAACCCATATCTAAGAAAAAGGATATTTTGGGCCTAATTAACCCCCAACCTAACAAGCCACTTATAACGACGCCAAAAAGCGGCCCGCCATAGTGGGACGTTGGGCATCTGTCATTATTCAACGCATGATATGACTCGAATGCTTGCTGGGATGGGTGGTTTTTTGAGGCGAAAAGGTGATGGTGAGCCTAGTGTAAAAACGATATGGGAAGGCTATGATAAATTGTTGCATTATATTGAAGCTGCGATGCGCTTAGACTATAAAAATATGTATAAAACTAAGGCTTGGCGTTATGAAGTTTGTAAATCGGGCGAGATCAATTTTCTCTAGATTATTGACATATGTGAAGCTATGACAATTAATACTCCTCAGTTAAGGAATTTTTTATGAGAACGAGCTACTTAATAATAGTGCTAATGAGCTTTTCCTTGTTTGCATGTTCTCCCTCTCAAGAGGATGTAGATCAGGCTGTTAGTGATGATATTACATGGACAAAAATTGATATACCTGGATACGATACGCAGGATTTTCGTTTCTTTAAGGCAGGGGGTTGGGATGGTGAGAGATTTATTTTACTGACCTCAAATAATCAGTTGATGTCAAGTTCAAATGGTGTCGATTGGTCTGATTATGTCGTGGAGGCAGGCGGGAATATTGATGATATAAGCGTAATTAATAATATAGTCTTCTTAAAGGTAGGTCGGTATTGGTCGGTATTGGTCTGTTTTGGATGGCGCTGGATCTTGGAACCCAGTTTTAGAAGCCGATGTAAAAGCGCCCATATGGGATGGTAATCGATATGTTGCTTTCTCATATAATACGAAGTATTCAAGTATTGATTTAAAAAGCTGGGAAAAATCAGAGATAAGCCCATTACCTGAATTACCAACTGAGGTTAGTTTTAACAATAATCAATTTATTGCTCACGTAGAATATCAAAAAAACTTTTCGAGCAAAGATGGCGTTGCATGGGTTCCTCTTTATCCTAACTCACGCACTATAAATATGATATTTTGGATGGGGAAGCTGTATGGGAGCGCAGATAATCTACCCTTGGTTCGTATTTATGACGATCCAGAGTGGGCAACGGTTTTTCGCCCTAAACTCGGCCCGCATCCTGCCGATAATGGCCTAATTGCAACCAGTGACTACTTGTTTGCATTTGGATCTCATATATCATGGTCTAAAAATGGTCGGCACTGGGGAAGCTACGTTCTACAAAGTAGCAATGAGGTTGAACGTATCATTGAGGGTAATGGAAAATATATTGCAATTGGTACTGGTGATTTAGTGCTATTAGGTGTACCGGAGAAGTGAAAATACCTGGGCAGCAATAATTATATTTGGTTGGCATAAAAAAATAATTTTCAGTTAGGGGTATATAATTGCCAATATTTCATAACAAAGCCATAAAGAAAGACGCCAAAAAGTGGCGCTTCTTATGGCGCCTAACTTTGCTGACAGAGAATCGTTGATCTAATAAGGCGCTCAAGTAGGAGATATACGAACTTTTTAGTAAGAGTTTTATCGACAGTCTGTAGCTCGCAACCTTAATAAGGTTATTCGCTTATATACACGGTAAATGGGATACCAGGGAAGAGTTCAAATTCTAATTTAGCGTTCCACCCCTCTAAAAGATTAGAGAAGTTAGACAGTGCATCTGCATCAAGTTGAGATTGAAAATGGATTGTTTTATTTTCCGTTTTTCCCGATGCCACCGAAAATTCATCGAGATCGATCTTGGCAAATTCTTTTTCAAATTGTTCGATAGTTAAAGTACTGTTTTCCACAACCAAGTCAAATGGGGTCGGGTTGTTAACTTGAAGAATAAAAGATAAATCAATTTCTGACTTGCCGTGCATAAGTTTGGAGAGGCCGGGCATATCTATATCAAAAGAGCCCCAGTCAATATTGTATTCACATTTTAAGAATTGACTCTTGTGGTGCATACTTTGTAGCAATCGAGAATGGAAGAATAAATTCACAGTAAGCAGCACGGCCAAAGCTGAGCAGGCAATACGTTTTGTGAGCCTTGTTGGCGGTGGCATTTCTTTTTCATAGGGGAAAAGCTTAATGGCAATATAGGTTCCTGCGGGAATGGCTGCGGTAATGCTCAGGATATTCGCGCCAAATAAAATGGATGACATTTGCATTAAACTTAAATGTTCAATTGAGACAACCAAAGTGCCGATTGCAATCATTGGCAGTGAAAATACACTGCCAAAGCCAAGAGTGAGTAGGGGCTTTTGGGCGAGCAGTTTTAGGATAGAGCTGTAGGCTATTCTATGTCGTTGTAGTGTGGGAGAAATTAAGTCCAGTGAAAAAGTAAACAATAAGAATAAAATACTTAAACCAGAAGATAACCAGCTTGCCCAAGGGTAGGGGTAATAGCCAATCCATAGTATTGTTAATTGAGCGGTTAAGTAGAGTATAAACAGTTTCGTTTCCTCTAATGCTTGCAAATAGAGGGGGAACTCTTTCCCTGAGCCTTCGCTCAAGCCTGATTCTATTTCACAGACTGCCGAACATTTCTCTTTGATTGGAAACAATAAAATTGAGGCGAAAACAACTGAACCGCTTAGGATCATTCCGATCAGCACAATTTTTGTTTGCGACTCAAAAAAGAAACCTTCCATCCAGTCTGCAAGTCCATGCCAGGAATCTGGGAAAATATAACTAAATAATGCGTTGCGAATAGAGTCTTCATTGGCAAGTAAGAGTGCCGAGACGCTACCAAATACTATGACGGCTAAAACAAGGTAGGTTAACAGCCAAAGTCGGCTCTTATTTCCTAAATTAACGATGGACTTGGGACCGGAGACAAATGCTTCCTTTATTTGTGATGCGATATTCATAGTATTCCGTTTATTATCATTGTTTATTGAATACGAGCTATGGGGAGGGCGTTTCATTAGGTAAGTGATTATGGTTCTTTATGAAAATTTTTTAGCGGACCACATAAGCAGTAAAGGCGGAAAATATCCGCCTTTACTGCCTGTATAGCCATTCGGCAACTAAGGTTTTGCGTTAACTAGCATTTTGTATTAACTAGGTTTTCGCGTTTTTTGCTCTTTTGCGCTCATTTTCCGTTAATAGCTTTTTACGCAGTCGAATGGAATTGGGTGTTACCTCTACCAGTTCATCGTCTTCAATAAATTCTAGCGCTTGTTCCAAAGTATGCTTGATCGGTGGGGAGAGCGTGAGTGCCTCATCGGTACCTGCGGCACGAATATTAGTAAGCTGCTTGGCTTTGGTTGGGTTGATAATTAAGTCGTTGGCGCGGGAGTGAATTCCCACTACCTGCCCCTCATAAATATCAATACCATGGCCCAAGAATAGGCGGCCTCTATCCTGCAAATTGAACAACGCATAGGCGAGTGTTTTACCTTTTACCATAGACACCAATACGCCATTTTGACGGCTGGTAACCTCGCCTTCTTTCACCGGGCCATAGTGGTCAAAAATACTGGTCATAATGCCAGAACCCGATGTCATGGTTAGGAACTGACCTCGAAAACCAATCAACCCGCGTGAAGGCACAATAAATTCCAATTTAACTCGGCCTTTACCATCTGGCTCCATATTGGTTAGCTCGCCTTTGCGCAAACCAAGCTCTTCCATGACGCCTCCTTGATGGGCATCTTCGATATCAATAACAACCGCTTCGAAGGGTTCTTCAATTATGCCGTCCACTTCTCGCTGAATAACTTCTGGGCGGGAGACACCAAGCTCAAACCCTTCTCGACGCATGGTTTCGATAAGAACCGACAAGTGCAATTCCCCCCGACCAGATACGATAAATTTATCTGCACTGTCGCCAGGTGCGGCTCTAAGTGCCACGTTATGAATCAGTTCTTGCTCAAGGCGCTCTTTAATATTTCGTGAGGTCACGAACTTACCTTCCAAGCCGGCAAAAGGGGAGTCATTTACCTGGAACGTCATGCTCACGGTGGGCTCGTCTACGCTTAATGGCGGCAGCGCTTCCACATTATTTGGGTCGCACAGGGTATCTGAGATACTTAAACCATCAATACCCGTGATACACACAATATCACCGGCAGTGGCAAGCTCGGTATCCACTCGTTCCAAGCCGTGGTACCCCTTTACATTCAGTACTTTGCCCTTACGCTCTTTACCTTCAATAGCCTTAATAACGACTTGCTGGTTCGGCTTAAGCTCACCACGGGCAATTCGGCCAACACCAATAACACCGACATAACTATCGTAATCCAACGCTGAAATTTGCATTTGGAAAGGGCCGTTAAGGTCCACGTCTGGGGCGGGCACGACCTCGGTAATCATTTTAAAAAGCGGAGACATATCTTCAGACATATCTTCTGGGTCATTACCGGCAATGCCATTTAAAGCCGAGGTATAAATAACGGGGAAATCCAATTGCTCTTCTGTGGCTCCGAGGCGGTCAAACAAATCAAAAACCTGGTCCATCACCCAGTCTGGGCGCGCGCCAGGGCGGTCTATTTTGTTAATCACAACAATTGGTTTAAGACCTTTTTCAAAGGCTTTAGAGGTTACGAAGCGTGTTTGTGGCATAGGGCCGTCCACAGCGTCTACCAGTAACAGAACTGAATCCACCATGGAGAGCACGCGCTCCACTTCGCCACCAAAATCGGCGTGCCCTGGGGTATCTACGATATTGATTCGGTAACCGTTCCAAGAAATAGCGGTATTTTTAGCTAGAATAGTAATACCCCGTTCTTTCTCCTGGTCGTTGGAGTCCATGACTCTTTCCGCACCTTCGTCTTTACGATCCAAGGTGCCAGACTGGCTAAGAAGCTTATCAACCAGTGTGGTCTTACCATGGTCAACGTGGGCGATGATGGCGATATTACGGAGTTTCTCTATCACAGGGTATCTCTTATAAGGCGGGGAGAACTGGGCATAGTTGCTCAAAAGGCGCGCATTATAGCCTGCAAAAATTACAAGTACATAGCAACATCGCTTGCATTCGTCGGAATTTGGCACCCATACTCTTTTAATACAGGCTATACGGCGGATTTCCGAAATGCTTTCACAAAACGAGCTGACCCAGTATAAAAAGCAACTTGAAGCCCTGCTCAAGCAGTATGATGACCTTGCGGCAGGGTCGGACGAAGCGTCGCAAATAGTCGAACTGGACCAGTCAAAGGTGGGGAGGCTGTCGCGTATGGATGCACTTCAAGCCCAGGCTATGTCCCAGGAGCAGCATCGCCGAGCAAAGCGTCATATAAAGGAAATTTACCAAGCATTGGTTAGAGTTGAACATGGGGATTTTGGTTGGTGTGAAGAATGTGGTGAAGCCATCAACCCTAAGAGATTGGCTATTGAACCTACGGTTTTACACTGCATTATTTGCGCAGAATCTCTGGAAAACCAATAATTTATGTAGTTTATCTCTCAATCTACACAAAATAATGCAGATAACACACTGACGATGGAGTAACATTTGTCTAAAATACTCCACATAACAACGAATTTTAATAACGAATTTGGACTAGGAGAGAACTCTCATGAGGGGTTTACTGGCTACAGCTATACTTCTTTTCGCATGTGCGGTAAGCGCAGACGACCAAGATGGCTTGTTCATTGGTGGTAACTGGGCGTCTTTGGATGCCAACTTTTTTGATGACGAGAAGAACAGTATTACCTACCGTACCTTAGAATTTTACGGTGGTTATCGTATTAATTCTTGGCTTGGGTTTGATGGCCGAATTGGTCTGGGCCTGACCAGTGAAGATATTGCTAATGATGGCAATACCTCCGACGATACCAGTGACGACTACACCTATGAGGACTCGGTGCAACATTTTGAAGCTATTTATTACCGTCCTGAATTATCCAATGAAACTGCCAAGCTCTACGCTCTACTTGGCCTAGCGAATGTTGTGCGCAATGGATCAAACTTTTCAGATGGTCAGTCCGGTGGCACAAAAAGTGATAGTGGGTTTTCATACGGTGCAGGTATTGGGTTTGTTATTAACAAGCGCTTTAACCTTAATTTTGAATACCGCTCATTACTTGACCAAGATGGCGCGGAATACTCTTCTGTGGGAGGGGGCGTTGATTTTCGCTTTTAAAATATTATGTCAGCCTAGGGCCTGTTAACCCGAATGCCGTATGTGTTAACGGGTCCTAGTATTCATGTTAGGCTTTTTTGATTTTTCCAGTCTCTTTTATGTCATTCAATACTGTTAGCGCTAAATGGCCCACGCCTTTATTTGGGCGATGTCCTCTCCTTATATTCTCTTTTATTCAATACTTCCTTTTGTGCAATTGGGGTTTGTCGGTTAATAGTTTATTTTATGAGATACCCCGGTCACGTATACGACATTCTATTTTTTATAAATAAACGACATCAACACAGCTTGTGTTTGAGCTTGGATAGTTTGGCTCCTGACAACCATTCCTACCGTCTTCATATTGCCTAACGAGCAGATAAAGGCGGAAAATATCGACAAAAGAATATTATCTTATTTTTGCTGTATTCATGGCTTCAATTTCAAACCAGTTTTTAGTTAACCGGCAAGCTCAATTGGTTAAATTTTTGTTATTGGAAAAAAATTTAATGCCTATTTTTTAGCGCTTAAGTGTTAATTTATTGTTAGATAAAATACAAATTAAAATATATTCATCTTGGTCTATTGTCTTTTCGATACTTGCTAAGTATTGCTGTGATTGTTCTCATGTGTGAAGTGCGGCATGTATTACTGTCAATGCATATAAAGTAATGGAATATTAGTTAGTTATAGAGAAATAGGGTAATAGATTAATTTTATTTTAAATGATTTTTTGCTTTAGCTCGTGGTGTTATAACGACAAATAGCAATTCAATTATTATGGCGCAAGAATGATTTTTTGTGCGTGAATTTACACCGTTGGTCATGTTCACTAGATAGTTTGATCGATTTAAACTAATCATAAAGCATGAATAAATTTTATGTAAAAGGTCTGACGCTTATCGAGCTAATGATCGTTATCTCTGTTTTGGCAGTGGTGTCTGCGGCGAGTCTACCTAGCTTATCTGCAATTTTTGAAAGAAATCGTATTACCACTCAAACCAATACTTTATTTTCTTCGCTGGTCTTTGCTCGTTCTCAAGCGGTATCGAGAAATCAAAATGTTGTTATGTGCAAAAGTGTCAATGGTACAAGTTGCACGGTATCTGGAAATTGGGAATCGGGGTGGCTTGTGTATATTGATGAAAATAGCAGTGGAATTCAAGAGGGGACGGAAAGAGTCGTCTTTGCATTACCTGGGCTTAAGACAGGCTTTACTCTACGCGCAGGAACCGCTTACCAAAATACCGTGATTTTCTTGCCAGATGGCACCGTCAATACTACCGATACCTTTAAATTATGTGCTACTGACGGAAATATCGAAAATGGAAGATCAATTATTATTAGTGCGACCGGGCGACCACGAAGCTTGGAAGGCGTTGATCAATGCACCAGCTAAGGTCTTTTCACGTGACTCAATCTGGTCTTGGTCTGATTGAAGTGCTTATCACAATCTTAATTCTATCAATCGGTATTGCTGGGATAATCTCCACACAACTTACCGCAAAACGGCTTTCTTACGAAGCAATGCAACGATCAATAGCCACCTATTTGGCTCACGATATTGCAGAGCGCATGAGAAATAACCCAAATGCACTGGGCAACTATGTTGTGGCTCAATTGGGGGGAGAGTCAATTGAATCCCGGCCAAGCCCCAACTGTTTGGAAGCCATATGTACGCCGACACAACTGGCGGTTTACGACCTCTGGGAGTGGGAACAATCCTTGGATGGCGCCTCTGAAAGGTTAGTTCAAGGTGATGAACTTTTATCTACCGGGGGCTTGCTTTCACCGCGAGCCTGTATTCAAAACAACGCAGGAGAAATTTCCATTGCTGTAGCCTGGGAAGGCTTTCAAGAAACACTTAACCCAGACGGGTCTACCTGCGGTGAAGGTTTGGGGCTTTATGGAACCAATGATGCTAAAAGACAGCTACTGTTTATTACGACATTTATAGGGACAATCTAATGAAGGTTTCTATTCCTAGTGGGCACCATCACACAAGCAAAGGGTTTACGCTGATAGAGCTGATGGTGTCGCTTGCGCTTAGCGTCGTTTTATCTGGAGGCGTTATTGCCCTTTATATCGAAACTATCAGAAATCAAAATCAAGACGATGAATTAGCAAGGTTGCAAGAAAATGCTCGTTACGCAATAAAACTTCTCCGGCGCGAAATTACCATGTCGGGCTTTTTTGCCGGTGTGAATGACTTATCCTCCCTTTCCGCTACTGCGGTAGGCACAGATTGTGTAATGGGTGGTGCTAATTGGGCATTAGACCTTACGGTTCCTTTAGAATTAGTCAACGATGTTACCGCAGGCTTGGCATTACAGACGATTAGTGGAAACACGCTAAATTGTATTGATACCAATGAAGTGGAAGATGGTACAGACATTATTTCCATCAAACGAACCTCAGATTCCGCCACGTTAAAAAGTGGCGCACTTCAAGTTGCTAGCGAAGATTTGAACCAATGGTATCTAAAGATTTTTGATTACCGTACATACTCTTGGTCTTATTTAACAAACAATATTGCCCGCTCAGAGAGAACCCTGAATTCAACATACGATTACTGGGAATATTACGCAAAAATATTTTACATTCGGGATTATTCCAATATCGAAGGAGATGGAATCCCCGCGCTATGCGAAGAACAATTACTTGGTTCCACCATGGCGGGACGTTGCCAAGTTGAAGGAATTGAGGATCTTCAACTTGAATTTGGTATTGATGGTAATGGTGATGGCGTTGCCGAACAATACAAAAGCGCACCACTGGCAACAGATTTTGATGATGCTGTTTCTGTGAGAATCTACCTCCTAGTAAGAAGTATTAATGATATTACGGGATATACTAACTCCAAATCCTACCGTTTAGGTTCAAAGAATATCCCCGCGTTTAACGATGGGTTTATTCGCAAAGTTTTTACTACAACCATTCACCTACGAAACAATATTACTGGATAAAAAATGTATCGCATTGAAGGAATTCAACATATCAACTCGCAAAAAGGCGCCGTATTGATATTTGCGCTTATTATTTTTGCTATTACCTCAATGATTTCAACCACAGCGTTACAAACAGGTGTGCTTGAAGTGAAAATGGTTTCAAATTCACAATTTAATGAAGAAGCTTTTCAAAAAGCAGAAGCATTGGTGAATGCCATTACGGTTAATCATGATGACCTTGCCGTTACGGGAGAGGTGGGTTACACCATCTGCGGTATAAATAATCGAAGTGTGAGTTGCAATGCAAGCCTTATCGACCTTCCCGCTACAATTACTGCCGTACCCACAGGTGCAAACTTAAGTTATCAAGCGACTCGTTTAGGACCGTTATTTGCTCCACTTCCCTTTCGTTTGTTCGAGGGGGAAGCGTCTAGTTCAGGAAGTTTTAACGTGGCTCTATTTGAAATTAATGCAGAGTATGATGGCCGAGAAAATCGACTCGGCCACTACAATATTAACCAGGGCATTGCGATAAAAATCGCTGTATCTGGGCAATAGAAAAACGGCTATCCGCTGTGTAAAACGAGATTGTTACAATGAATACCCTAAAACGAAACTTAACCTACAGCTTACTTTGTTGCTTTTGGTGGGCACAACTGGCTAGTGCGGACGATACGGATATTTATATCAATAATAATCGAACGGGGAACGCCCCTTATCTTATGTTTATGATGGATTATCGTTCTGATTTGGGTTCAACATTTTGTAGTGCCTCAGGTGGCCGTTCGTGCGCTAATGTACTCGCTGGGCACCCTGAACTTTTAGCGGCAGTGGAATCAGTTGCAGGTGTTGGCAACAAGGCCACCAATATTCAAGCTTTGGTGGCTGTTTTAAAAGTTGTATTTGCAAAATTTGATGGCATTTATGTTGGCTTGATGGTGCCTAATAATAGTGATGGCGGCACTCTATTAAGAGGGTATGAATTATTTCAAGAGGGCGATCTTAACGGTGCGAAATCGGGTTTGATTAATATTATTAACAGCATTCCCATTCCCTCTCAAGGTAACCAATTTCACGAAACCGCGCCTAAAGAAACACATTATGAATGGTATGCTTATGTTAATGGCGATAGTATAGAACAGGGCAAAAACACCTCTGATAATTTTCAAAATACCAATACCCCTTCTTATGATGCAAGTTTAATTTCTGGACACAGATACATTTCTCCATTTGCGAATACCCCTGCCAATTTTGAATGTGCCAAACTTTATGAAGTCTATGCTACTTCTGGTAACTCAGGTGGTAGAGATAATGACCTCGACGGTAAAATTCGACTGGCAATGAATGGCGCCGACAGCTACGAAAAAATGGTGGAATACACCACAAATGAAGATGTATTAAGAAATGTACCCGGAGAACAAAATCTAAAAACTTGGTTTATTCAAATGGGCAGTGCGGCAACCCTTACCGACGACTGGGCTGAGGCTGCTGGAAGTATTGACCAGTATATGAATGTCGGCGGTGGCGACGCAGATTTATTTGATGTACAAACAAAATTAGAAGCTGCATTTATTGAAGCCTTAAGTGTGAGTACAACGTTTGTTGCCGCCTCTGTTCCCGTTAACGTATTTAATCGCACTCAGTCGATAGATAACTTTTATATTGCATTATTTGAAGCGCAATCTAGCCCTCGCTGGCCTGGAAATTTGAAAAAATTAGTGATGCGCGACAATGACGATGACGGTTTATTCGACGAAATTATAGATGTAAATAGCCGGTCGGCATTTAACGAAGAGGATGGGCGAATAAAATACGAAGCCCTTACCTTTTGGACAGACAGTACAGCACTTTCCGCCGCAGACCCCAGCCGCAATGAAGTGACTTCCAGAGATGGCCGCTCAGTAGAAAGAGGGGGAGCAGGGCAAATGATTCCTGGGTTTATCCGCGGAAATATTGGAGACCTCAACAGCTCTAGCACTCGAAACCTCTATTACGAACCCTCCCGATCCGGTAATTTTTTACCTTTTAATGCAGATGCCTCCACTGTCACAACCCTCACCTCAGACCTTCGTGCATCCTCGGCTTCTGAAGCGCTGAACTTAATAAAATGGGCCAGAGGTCAAGATGTAGATGATGAAGACAACGACCGCAATATAGCGGAAGCTCGGCCTTGGGTTCTGGGTGATTCCATTCATTCCCGCCCCCTGGCTGTGAACTATGGAGCCACTCCTGGTTACTCTGAAAGCAACCCCAATATTCGTTTATTTTTTGGTACAAATGACGGTGTCTTCCACGTTATCGAAAATACTGCTGCCAGTACTGGAGCCGAGTCTGGGAAAGAAGTTATGGGCTTTATGCCCAGGGAGCTGATGTCGAATCTCTCTACTTTAAAAGCAAATGGTGTGGCAGATCACCCCTACGGAGTGGATGGTGAGCCCGTTTCCTTAGTTAAAGATCACAATGCCAATGGCACTATTGAGACCGCAGAGGGCGACGCAGTGTATCTCTTTTTTGGTCTCCGCCGAGGAGGGAAAAGTTACTATGCTCTGGATGCCAGCAACCCTTCGGGTATTCCAAGCTATATAGGAATGCTCACCAAATCAACAGGAGGGCATTTCGATGAACTTGGTTACACCTTTTCCACTCCCAAAGTAGTCAAAATAAGGTACGACGGTATCGACAGAGATGTCTTGATCTTTGCTGGGGGGTACGATACCAACAAAGACGGCACCCCTTTAGACAGTGATGGTTCAAGATCCGCAGACTCTGAAGGCAATGCCATATTTATTGTTGATATTAGTAATGGGGAACTCCTATGGAAAGTGACTGACGGTGCTTCAACCGAAGCGGTTTCCAACAATGTTTACACTCATTCATCTATGGACTACTCCATCCCCTCTGATGTCGCTACCCTAGACGCTGACCGCAACGGTATTGTTGACAGACTCTATGTGGGGGATACCGGCGGCAATGTTTGGCGAGTCGATCTACCCGAGGGTGGTGCAAACAGTACCGACCACCGACGACTTTCCTGGAAAGCAACTATCCTGGCGGACCTAAGCGACAGTGCGGAAAATGAAGACAGGCGTTTTTTCCATCGACCCGATATAGTGCAAACTCGCAGTTCCAATGGTATAGCCTATGATGCGGTGATTATTGGCTCGGGAGATCGGGCTAATCCCCTGGAAACCGTGGACGATAACGCCTTATTTGTTATAAAAGATACCAGTGTTATTTCAGGCAGACCTTCGGCAACCCCTATTGATGATGACAGTCTTACGGACGTAACACTCTGTGCCACCTCCTGCACTGGTCTCGATTATCAATATGGCTGGAAAATGGAATTGACTAACAGCGGAGAAAAAGGGCTTTCCTCTCCTCTTGTCAGTAACGGCAAAATATTTTTTACCAGCTATAGTCCAAATGTGGGAGGGGGGAATACCTGTGCCCCCGCCGAAGGCAGTGGAAGCCTTTACATCGTTGACCTTGGCGACGGCGCTGCCAGTTTTGATGGCTCAAGGGGCACCAGCCTTGGCCCCGGCATACCTGCATCCGCCATATCCTTAAGTGGAGGACAAATTCTTGTGCCTGGCACTGGGGTGGAAGACCCACCAGAGGGTTCGGGGATTAGCTCAAGTGGCAACCTTGTTAATGTGGAAGGAAGTCCGGCGTGGATACTTTATTGGAACGACTCGGGTAAAGATAGTCTCTAACGAATTTGGAGCGCAAGCGCGTGTTAGATAGTCAAAAAATAACATGTATAAAAGGCGACGGATTTAGCCTGATAGAACTGATGATTGTTATCGTCGTTATTGGTGTTATAACGGTAATTGGCGTTCCCACCTATCAGCAAAGTGTTATCAAAGGTGATCGAACAATCGGAAAATCTGCGTTAGTAGAAACCCTGAGCCGACAAGAGCAATACTTTATTCACAATAAAAGCTATGCTACCGGCTTAACCAACCTAGGCTATCCAGCAATAACCTATTATATTGATCGAAATGGCAAAACATCTACCAATGCCAGTGGCAGTATTTATCTTATTCGTTTAGCCAATGGCGCAACCACACGTCAGTTTACCCTCGAAGCCGTTCCTCAAAATCGGCAAGCTGATGATACCTACTGTGGAACCTATGGGCTCACCGATTCGGGGGTAAAAACGGTTACCGGCAGCTCCGGTATTACAACCTGTTGGTAGTATTAAAATAAGGTTTCCGCATTGCTGGGCATATTGTTTCTAATATTATTTTATTGCTATTATTTGAACCAATTAGCGCCCGTTAACATGCACTATGCAATAGCTTCAATAAATATTCTAGCCTTTAAATATTTCCCCACTATTGGAATAAAGGAAAATGGGTGCAATATTCTCAATATGTTATAATGAGGAATCAGTTTCAACTTGTTAATTGTATAGCCACAATCTTCTATTAAAAAAACATTTTCCACTGGGTTGCGCACAGCTATATGCTCTGGAAACTGTTTAACAATGAAGTTTTTAGCTTTCATTTTTTCTAAGAAAAAATTTGCGTTAGGCGTGTGGATATAAAGTTTACCCGCAGGTTTTAGGCTTCCCTTGATTGCAAGCAATATTTTAATCCAATCCTTATCATAAACGTGTTCTGAAAAGTCCATAGCAAAAGCTGCATCAAAAGCATTTTGATTTAGCGAGCAGAAATCAATAATATCACCACATACAAATTTAGAATTTGATATTGATAGGGCCTCCATATTTTTCTCTGCCGCATTTATAAAATCCTTAGAGAAATCAACGCCAACATATTCGTTAACTTTGTCTGAAACCAGCGGAAGTAGCATTCCGCTCCCACACGCAAAATCAGCAACCTTATACTCTGGTTTTAAATCTATTGAGTCAATCAAGCGCTCAAGGCGAAATTTAGATTGCAACTTTATAAAAGAATCAACATATTCTTTACCATGCATATTCTTTAATTCATTTTCAGATAACATCTTTATCCCCTATGTTAACTAGACTGTAGAAAAATACGGTTATGTTTGACCGATTACCATTTTCAACTACTTTATCATTTATTGTTTCAATACTTATCACTCTATTTATGAATCCATGTTTCTGTGCAAAAAACATCCAAGCTTTTGCATTGTTCCAATCAATACTTTTTATTGCAGATTCAGATCTGCGCGGTAACGCATGTTGGGGGGGCAGATTTTAAAGGTATTTATTTCGGCCAACCAAATAAATTGGTATCGTCTTTTTTCCCTACTCTGGTTTTTAACTCTTTATCTTCAAATGACTCAAATTTATCTACTCGTCCATTGTTCGCTTTCACAAAGCAGTTGATATAATGCAGGTTTGTGCTTTTTGTTCTTGGGTTAAATAAATCCATTTTTAAGAAGATAAGGTAACGGTAACGCTTTTGTTCGTATCGGCTTGAATGGTTATCTACAACCAGTAATTTGATATTATCTTTAAAGGTAGTTCGGGTTTTATTTTGGCAAGTAATGACGGCATCGGTAAAAGTGATGTTCTGGTAGCCTTTGTTTTCATTGCTACGGGGGCCGCCAAACAGCGCTCCGGTGTAATAAAGGGTCGCCAGCGCAGCCACTGTAATTGCCACAATGGCTGCTACGATCACCCATATATTTTGCTTGGTATTATTTGCCATTCATTGCCTTATTTTTCTGGCCTGAATACGAATACATTAGTATAGCCTTCATCCACTAAGTGGGCGGCGTGTAGTTCGCTCATAACGCCCTTATCACAGTATAGAAAGTAATGCCTGGTTTGGTCCAAATTTGGAAACTGAGAGGACAAATTATAAAATGGAATATCCAAGGCTTCCGTTTCCACTTGGAGTGGTCTCATCTCTTGTTCCTGCGGATGTCGAATATCTATCACAATCGCGTCTTTTGCAAGTTCACTGACGTGGGTGACGTCGGTTTTTTTCGCCAGCCCTTCCATTACTTCATCTATTGCTTGAACGGTGGAATGTTCAATGGCTTTATCCAGTAGGCTATGGTCAAATTCGGCTTCCTGCTGAAGCACTTTTTCGACTTTCACTTTTGAAGAGGGTTTAACAGAAACTACGCCGCAGTATTCTGGTATGGCTGCCGAGAATTCTTCTGCGCCTATTTTCCTCGATAGCTTAATAATATCTGGCTTGTCCATCACTATAAGTGGGCGCAGTACGAGTTTGTCCGTAACGGCATCGATAACCGATAAATTATGAATGGTTTGGCTGGAGACCTGGGCAATTGCCTCGCCGGTCACTAAGGCTTGCACCCCCCCTTTGTCTGAAATTTTATCGGCTGCTCGCAGCATCATACGTTTAAGCACAACGCCCATATTGGCGGGGTCTATCTTCTGTAATATTTCAGCAACCACCTCCTCAAATGGAACGGTGATAAAACGCACTCGATGGGATGAGCCATAGCGATTCCATAGGTAAAAGGCGATCTCCTTTACTCCTATCTCGTGTTCTTTGCCGCCTAAGCTAAAGAAGCAGTAGTGGGTTCGCAAGCCTCGCCGAATCATCATATAGCTGGCCACAGTGGAATCAAAGCCGCCAGAAATAAGCGATAGGACGGCATCTTGAGTTCCCACAGGGAAGCCGCCAATGCCCTCGTATTTATGATCGACGATATAACAGGTATCGCCTTTAATTTCCATCTTCACGGTAATATCTGGGTTCTTGAGCTTAACGCCCCCAGTCGCGCAGTTTTGATTTAAGCCGCCGCCCACATATTTCTCTGCCTCGATGGAAGTAAAGCTATGCTGACCATTTCGCTTTATTCTTACGCAGAAACTTTTTCCGGCGAGGTTATCTTTCCAGGCTTCGTAGGCAAATTCGTATATATCGTGAAGATTGCTAAATGCACGGGGGCGAACCCAGGAGAAGTTGGCAATGCCTGGAGTTCTGCTTAACAGGTCAACCACTTGCTTGCGCAGGTCTTCATCGTCAGAGGGGATTTTAAGCTCCAGCCTATCCCAATCTTGGATAACGGAAGCTTTCTCGTGTAGCCTCCTAGTCAAAACTCGAATATTTTCTGTTAGGTGTTTTGTCCAGCGCTTTCTTACTGGTGGACTTTTAATGGTAATCTCTGGAAATAAACGAACGATAAATTGCATATCTATAACTTTTCTTTGCGCTATTTTGGTGCAGGCTTGGGTTGTTTTGCGTTAATATGGTGCGAGCTTGGGTGAAATCTTCTTTGCTAAGCTGTCTCAAATGGCCTGGATTCCACGCTTGCGTGGTCAAATTTACACTGGCACATATATTGCCATCTAGGAGGCAATCTTGTCTTGCGAATTCACGAAATTGCATTAATATTGCAACTCGCATTTTTCGAGCGAGACCAGTATTTCTACATTGGGGGTTTCCAAAGCTTAGGCTTCATCGCAAACATGCCACACTCGTAGGCAAGGGCAGTTTACCTCAACTGCCCTTGGTATCCGAGTTCGCTTGAGAGTGAATAACGTTTAGGCTTCAGAAACATCCACGCAATACACATAAAACTCACAGTTGGGCCATGACCCTGGAGGCATTCACATGTCAGAGAAGACTCTGAACCTAATAAAAGAAAGCGAAGCACGCTGGGTTGACCTGCGTTTTACCGATACTAAAGGTAAAGAACAGCATGTATCTATCCCTGTTTCTGAAGTAGAGGAAGACTTTTTCGAAGAAGGCAAAATGTTCGATGGCTCTTCTATCGAAGGCTGGAAAGGCATTAACGAGTCTGACATGATCCTTATGCCAGACGATAGTACGGCTATCCTCGATCCATTCACTGACGAACCAACGGTTATTGTCCGCTGTAATATTGTTGAACCCTCTACCGGCCAAGGCTATGAGCGTGACCCACGTTCGATCGCTTCCCGTGCGGAAGAGTACTTAAAGTCTACCGGCCTTGGCGATACGGCTTTCTTTGGCCCTGAGCCAGAGTTCTTTGTCTTTGATGATATCAAGTGGGGCTCAGATATGAGCGGCGCTTTCTACAAAATCAATTCTGAAGAAGCGGCTTGGTCATCACAACACAGCTACGACGATGGCAATATGGGGCACCGTCCCGGTGTGAAAGGCGGTTACTTCCCCGTTCCTCCTGTTGACTCCCTACACGACATTCGTGCGGCAATGTGTGGTGCAATGGAGCAAATGGGCCTTGAAGTTGAAGTACACCACCACGAAGTGGGTACTGCGGGCCAGTGTGAAATCGGCATCAAGTTCAACACCCTAGTCAACAAGGCTGACGAAGTTCAGATCCTTAAGTACTGCGTACACAATGTTGCTCACGCTTACGGTAAAACAGCGACGTTTATGCCTAAGCCAATTGTGGGTGATAATGGTTCTGGTATGCACTGTCATCAGTCTTTCTGGAAAGACGGTGAGAACCAATTCGCGGGTGATGGTTACGCGGGTCTTTCCGAAACGGCTCTTTTCTACATCGGCGGTATTATCAAGCACGCTAAAGCGCTAAACGCTTTTGCCAACGCTTCTACTAATTCCTATAAGCGTTTGATCCCAGGTTTCGAAGCACCTGTTATGTTGGCATACTCTGCACGTAACCGTTCCGCTTCTTTGCGTATCCCTTATGTTTCTTCACCGAAAGGTAAGCGTGTTGAACTTCGTTTCGGCGACCCAACTGCCAACCCATACTTGATGTTTGCCGCTATGTTAATGGCGGGTATCGACGGTGTTAAGAATAAGATCCACCCTGGTGACCCAGCAGATAAAGACTTGTACGACCTGCCGCCTGAAGAAGCGGCTGAGATCCCACAGGTGGCGGGTTCACTGCGTGAAGCTCTAGACTCTCTCGACGCTGACCGTGAATTCTTGACTGCCGGTGGTGTATTCACTGACGATACCATCGACGCTTACATCGAATTGAAGATGGAAGAAGTCTACCGTGTTGAGCATACCACTCACCCAGTAGAATTTGATATGTACTACTCAGTGTAATAACTGTTTGTACAGGTTATTAAGCGGCCATTAAGTGTGCAATGCTGTTTACTTAAGTATTGCAGCAAGGGCTGATAGAAAATCCGGTATGCGTTTATGGCTGCCGGATTTTTTTTGTGAGAATTTTTTTCGGTTTGATGGCTGAATAAATAGCTACGAATGGTTTAGCTGTGGTTTCCTAAAATTAGGATGAAAAATTCTCTTTACTCGCTATTCTGGTTCTTTTTTTGGCGCATTTAATTTTCGGTATTTTTTATCTTTCTAGTACTAAAGTCTATGCAAATTCGCATTAGGCTTGATTTTATTTAATTAATTTTTACTTAAACTGCTGGATATACTTGTCTGTAAACCGTTCACTTACAACGTTTGGACGTTACGGCCAGTGAAATATTGATTTTCAGAGTAAGACCTTGAACCTAGAAAAAGAAAACGCAACGAAATATATTAACCACGTCTATTGTGAAAGGTGGGAAGCTTACAAAAATCAATACGCCCTAATAAACCATCTGCTTAGATTCGAACAATCGCTTGTTCTTAAGTTTTATAAAGCGGGTTAAACAATGTAAGGGCACATCGCTATGTTTTCCAAATTCTCTATAAAAGTTCGGCCCTAAAGGGTTGAGGTAAGACGTTATAAATTGGCTATGCGCGGGCGCAGAGCCTCCCCTGCTAGCCCAAAGCTTTCTATATGATTTTGTGTACATAGAGGGGAAGGCATAAATTCCCACAGGGTTCCGTGGGAACTAGAAAGGCAAAAACTGAGAAAAAATTAACAGTCGTATGAGGTATAACCCACCGCCGGTGACTCTTCCAACTCAGAGACAGGTTCGTACCCTAAACGCAGTGCATCAATAATATTGGTGGATAATATTGTATGCACATTTATCGATAAGTCTTCGACACCGCAGGTTGCCAATATGGTTAGGCCCGTCAAAAAACCACACTCGGATTTTTGCACTGCAACACCGGCAGAAAGCAAAGCCTTCTCACTTTCTTTAACATGGGTTCCCTTGGACTCGCACTGCTTGGTGCCGGTGCTTTTATAGATAACAATCCTTTCCCCAAATATTTGCGCTTGGCTTTTTTCACCACAGGAGGTAGCGAATAATGCTACGCCTACTAAAAGAAAAATAGTAACCGCTGATTTCACTTTAATGCTCCATTATCTTACTCAAAATTTTGAGCCGTGATTATATTGCTTAACGGGTTATAATTAAGTTATGGAAATGTATTCAAATGTGACAAATTGCTTTGATAAGGTGCCAAGATACGATCACATTTTTATTTTTTACGATAAAGTATGATTAATTTGCAGTAACCTTTGAGGAAAAGGCAATGAATAGACGTAGAGCGGTTATTTTTCTTGGCATAATGCTGATAGTGATTTCAGCAAAATTATTCGCTGAAGTATTTAAAACCATCGATGAAAACGGCAAGGTGACTTATACCGATAGCCCGGCAGTAGAAAAAAAAGCGGACGTTGTTGAAATATCCAATACCAATACTCAGCCACCCATTAAGAAAATACAAATTCGCCCTACTCCGGAAAAACCAATAAAACCGGCAACGCCCTCTTATAATGCGCGCATTGTCAGCCCCGTTGAGGGTGCAAAAGTGCTTTCTGCGGCGGGTATAGTTAAGGTGGCGGTAAGCACATCAAAGAAACTTGGCAGTCGCCAAGTTAACGTCACTATTGGTGGGAGCAGTACTCTATTTCCCAACGGCGAGCAGGCGGGCAGTGTGCCCATTACTAAGTCTATGAGAGGCAAGCAAACTATAACGGCTCAGATTGTTGATAGTAAGGGGAAAGTGCTATCCACATCTTCTCCGGTTACGATCTACATTATTCATCCCGGTGGTAAGCGTTAGCTAGGGCTTTGTGGCTGTTATCTTTAAATACGGTTTCTAGCTTTCGACGGCCTGTCTTTTAGATTTTATTTCTAAAACTTATCTCTAGGATGATAGTCTATTGATATTGCACTAATATGGTGCAAACCTTGCCTGTTAAGCTAAGTTCTCCCGGCAATACACCTAAAGTAGGCGGTTTCACGCGGGTCCTTATACCTTTTTATTTGGTTCGGTTATTGCTTAAAGGTAAGTATATAGGCAAGTATATAACGCACTTAACCTAAGAATGATAAACGACATGGCCTTATTCGCATCCGATTATAAACAAGTGCTCGACGGCCTAATGACGGCGGTTATTGTTGTCGATGGGCCCTTCTCGATTTGCTACATCAATGTTGCCGCAGAAATGATGTTGGGCCTAAGCAATGATAATATGCAAGGTAAACCTCTGTATGTGTGCTTTTCGCAATCCTCAGGGACTCCCGATACACTTCAACATGCGCTCCAAGACAATAGAAATTTCACCAAACGCAAAGAGCTTTGGCGGCTCCACAACCAACAAGAAATTACTGTGGACTATTCGGTTACTCCCAATCCAGAAACAGGCAATACGCTTATCGAAGTCCAAACTCTAGACCGGCTGTTAAAAATTAGCCGAGAAGAAGCACTACTTTCCTATCGAGAAACATCGCGTAACTTAGCCAGAAGTCTCGCTCATGAAATTAAAAACCCGCTGGGAGGTATTCGTGGTGCAGCACAATTATTAAGGCGCGAGCTAGATAATGATGACCTGGACGAATATACTCGTGTCATTATTGAGGAAACAGATCGACTCAGAAACTTAGTGGATAGGCTCTTAGGCCCGAATAAACCGACAAAAAAATTACCTCTCAATATTCACGCCGCATTGGAGCATGTCACAACCATAATTCACGCAGAATGCGGCAAGCAAATTTCCATTATTCGAGATTACGACCCCAGTATTCCCGAACTGCTTGGAGACAAAGAGCAATTGGTGCAAGCCATATTAAATATTGCACGCAATGCCATGCAGGCGCTACTGGAAAGCCAGCAAAGCGAACCGCCCAATATTCGATTTTCGACTCGTATTCAGCGCCGATATACCATTGGGAAAACCTATCACCCATTAGTGGTTCGTATTGGCATAGAAGACAACGGACCCGGCATTCCCGATACCATCGTAGACGATATGTTTCTCCCCATGATCAGTGGCAGGGCATCGGGAACCGGCATTGGACTGTCTATTGCACAGAATTTAATTGGTCAACACCAAGGGCTAATTGAATACCAAAGCCATTCACACTCTACCGAGTTTGTTATTTATCTTCCATTAGGGACAAATAATGCATAAGAATTTAGTCTGGGTCATTGATGATGATAATTCCATTCGCTGGGTACTGGATAAAGCCTTGAGCCAAGAGAGTATTGCTACCCGTTGTTTTGACAGTGGAGACGCTGCCTTAGCTGCACTGCCAAGAGAAATACCAAAAGTGATTTTGTGTGATGTGCGTATGCCAGGTATCGACGGCCTTTCGTTGCTCGGGAAAATTTGCCTGGAATACCCTAGCATTCCCGTTATTATTATGACCGCCCACTCGGATTTAGACAGTGCGGTTTCCGCTTACCAAGGCGGGGCATTTGAATACCTGCCGAAACCTTTTGATATAGAAGAAGCCGTGGAGGTGACGCAACGAGCTTTAGCTCAAGCCAACGAAAATCAACTTGAGAGTATTGAGGAAGCGACTTCCTTAATAAACACAGAAATTATTGGTGAGGCGCCTGCCATGCAGGAAGTCTTTAGAGCGATTGGTCGGCTCTCCCACTCAAATATCACCGTTCTGATTAATGGCGCTTCCGGTACAGGCAAAGAATTAGTCGCCAAAGCATTGCACAAGCATAGCCCTAGAAAAGACGGTGAATTTATTGCGCTTAATATGGCGGCCATTCCAAAAGATTTAATTGAATCGGAATTGTTTGGTCACGAGAAAGGCGCATTTACTGGCGCGGTAAACCAAAGGCAGGGGCGTTTCCTGCAAGCGCATGGCGGTACGCTTTTCCTGGACGAAATTGGCGATATGCCAGCCGATACGCAAACCCGTTTGTTGCGAGTTTTAGCCGATGGTGAATTTTACCGAGTAGGCGGCCATACCCCAGTTAGGGCCGATGTGCGCATTATTGCGGCCACCCATCAAAACCTAGAAGAGCTTGTGCAGCAAGGACGTTTTCGGGAAGACCTTTTTCACAGGTTAAATGTTATTCGAGTCCATTTGCCGCAACTGAGCGAACGCAGGGAAGATATTGCTAAGCTGGTACAGCACTTTTTAAGAAGTGCGGCAAATGAGCTGTCTGTCGAGCCTAAAGTGCTGACATCGGAAACCGAAACCTACATTGCTCAATTACCTTGGCCGGGAAATGTTCGGCAGCTAGAGAATGTATGTCGTTGGTTGACGGTGATGGCTTCGGGTCGCGAAATCCAAATAAGTGATTTACCACCAGAGCTTCAGCAGCAAAGCAAGACTGAAAGCAATCATTCAGAATGGGATAAAGCCTTAGCCCAATGGGCTAACCAAGCCCTTAAATGTGGCGAGGTGGATATACTAAAAACCGCTGTCCCCAAATTTGAGCAAGCGCTTATTGAGGTTGCGTTAAAGCATACCGGCGGCAGGAAAAAAGATGCAGCCGAACTCTTGGGTTGGGGAAGAAATACGCTGACAAGAAAGCTTAAAGAACTGAAGTTTGATCAAGAGTAGTTTTATGTTTTATGCTGAAGTATTAACCCTCTCCACTGATAACCCAATATGGTACTTTTAGAAAGTTCTTTTTCGTACTTAGTCTTATCAAAGGATCAAAAACATAGGAGTTTTTGTTACAATACTGCGACTCCATCTCACAGGCATTTTCTTCAATGATAAAGACCAGCCTCGATCACTTGCCTGAACGCAAACAAAATATCATTACGGAAATTAGGCGTCTAACCCTCAATGAGGTTGATGCCTATGCAGAAAGCAAGTCTGGGAAACGCCAAGGTCAGGTGGTTTGGTTGGTATTATTTGGTAGCTATGCGCGTGGTGATTATGTCGAAAATCATGTTAATGGCTATATCAGTGATTATGATATTTTAGTGGCGGTTAATGGGCGAGAGCTGGCCGATGATCTTCGCTTATGGCATGGTATTGAAGATAAGGTTGATCGTATCACCAAAGCGCCGCTAAACCTGATTGTGCATACGCATGAAGAAGTGATTCAGTGGTTAAGTGAAGGCCATTATTTTTTTAGCGATATTCGTAAAGACGGCGTATATTTATATACCCGCTCGGGCAAGGGCTTGCCAGAACCCAAGAACCTTACCAAGGCAGAGCGCTTGGTGATTGCCAAACAGCATTTTGAACAGTGGTATAGTCTTGCATGTGACTTTTTAGATGGTTACGAATTTCATTTGTCTAAACAGAAACTTAAATTGGCGGCATTTAATCTTCACCAATCCACAGAACGCTTTTATGCCTGTCTTCTTCTTGTATTCTCAAACTATCGGCCAAGAACGCACAATTTAAAAAACCTACGCAATATGGCTATTGATGCAACTTTGCCAAATTTAGCATTAACTAATATTTTTCCAAGGGATAATAAATTTTATAGGCGTTGTTTTGAATTATTAAAACGAGCATATATTGACTCGCGTTATTCCGAACACTATAAAATTACAGAAGAAGAGCTGAGCTGGATAGCCGAACAATTAGAGCAGCTCAAAGCCTTTGTAAAAACTATATGTGACGATCATATTGCGAGCCTAGAGTGTGAAACTTGATTAATACATGTAATAGTCACCTATAAGGCCAATATAATGAGTAAACTTAAATGCTCTTAAAGCCATTTTTTACACACTTTATTAATGGGTTACTTGATTGTTGCTTCTTGTGCTTGCGCTGTATTGCGCTGAACTAAAGCTAGAATATGATAGAGCATATCTTATCGGGTATGGATGTCAGGGTTTTTTCTGACAAACTTGTTCCATTTTCCAGGCTGATTTTTTTAGCCTTAAGCCGGCGATTAGTTTGTTCTATCACGATTAAACGGTTTTCGCAGATTTTTCCTTGAATTTTTGACCAGCTTAATTCCACTTGCCAGCCTTGTTCGTATGAAGAGCAACTTCCCCGTCTGGGGGAAGCTTTAAGCAAAGAGGATTTACGGCAACTAATAATATCGGAATGGGAAGGAATAATGTTTGATCGGGGGGCGAGATGAATCTCAGATTTTAACCAGCCTTTTCCGTCCCATTGGTAGACTAAACCTTTCTCATCCAGAAAATGCACGTTGTTTTGGTATAAAAAGAGATCTTGTAAATCATCGGAAAATGATTTGTATAGTGGTTTTGCTGCTGTTTTTTCCATCCAAGAAAGGGTGGGGTAGTTAATTCCTTCAGAATCTATTTGATAGCCAATAAAAAAAACATAGTTTTTATGCTCTAAGCGAGAGTGGATGTTTTGCATATCCAATGTAGTTTTATTGTGGTTCTCGTCCCAAATTGTACCTGCGTGATTCCACTGAAAACCGCCACAAGCCACTGAACTCAAGATAAGAATAAAGGGCAGGAGGAAAAATGATTTTTTCATAAAGTGTATTAGTATCTTTATGGACGGTAAACGGAGTTTTGGTTTTAAATCCGCCTAAGGCAAAAATAATGTCTCGGTCGTTAGGTTTTAAATGAATGCAGCCGTGGCAGTGTATTAGATTAATCACTGATATACAATTAAAGCTTCAGTTATAGCAATTTAAAGCCAACGACTCCACAACCGTACGCTGAAATAAATTAAAATACCCCGTAGGTTGGAAGGCGCCTCCGGCTTTTCCAACCTAGGGTTCTACTAAATTGAATAAGCTTGCGTTGTATTTGATATGTGATGGGTGCAAGGTTGTGCCCACTACTAATAGTAATATTCCAGTATTAGGCAGTAGTTCGGAATTACAGAGAAAATACTAATCAAAAACATAAACAAATCAGGGGTATTATATGAAGGGGCAAGAAGTAGACGGAAATACTATTTATGAGGTGTCTGGGTCTGAGTTTTGGTTAGGGCTTCTTCAATTGGTAGACGGGGATGCCGGTGAAGCTAATAGGCTTTTTAGAGAATATCAATTGGCGGTTGGTGATGAAATTACGCGCGCAAAAGTCGCTAAGAGTGCTGGTAAAAGCAAAGAGCAAATAGCTTTTGATAGAATAAGGAGGAGAGAGGAAAGGCGGCATTATAGAGAGATGCGGCGAAACCTAAATAAAGCCAAAATTCACAAACCCAAAAATACTGCGGCTCATCATATTGTCCCCGTATTTGATGACCGGGGTGCGATTGCCCGACAGATTCTTCATGAATTTGGGATAGATATAGATTCAGCGATAAATGGTGTATATTTGCCAAGGTTTATTAAGAACATACCGCACCCACAAATGAAAAAATCATATGCTCATTCAGTGGTACATACCAAAATGTATTATACCAACGTTACTACTTTATTGTTGGATGAATCTAAAGTTCCCGGGGTAACAAAAGAAGATATAATCGAAATACTACGGGAGATTGCTCAAGATCTCCATAATGGTGTGTTTCCATTAGAGCGGCCATTGGCGTAAGGAGAAAGAGCGATGATATACAGACTTGAAGTAGAGGGTGATGGTAGTGGCGGTTTTCGCTATGCGTCTTTAGTTCACAACGGTGAAATTAGTAGTACTAAAGAATTTAATGATTTCGGTGGGGTTAGGCAGCTCCCCCGCTGGAAGTCCGTTGCTTTTAGATGGGAGAGCGCCGATGTAGAAAATCGTACTCCGGTAGGTAATTTTGCCTACATTTTTTCCGGGGGGATCAACTTTGCTGTTGACCAAAAAACAAAAGAATTACTGACGTCGATTTGTGAGAACGAAATAGAATTTCTACCTATTGAGGTTTTAGGTGACGATGATCAATGGTATATGATTAATATTATAAATGTAGTAGAAAAAGCCTTATCATTGGAAAATAGCCAATTTAAGATTCGTCCTAATGGTCGATTTGGTAGGTTAACGTTGCCCGTGTTTAGTGATAGAAATATTCCTGAAGAATCAATATTTATTTACCCTCAGCGTATGCGAGATTTTATGGTTAAGGGTGAAAAACTACGTAAACTAATAGACGGGAACGATCTTACAGGTGTTGTTTTAAATGAATATAAAACCGTATGATAGCGTCAATAAACCGAAGTGTTTATCGTAAAAATCAACTGTTTTCTGCATATCCTTTGCGTAGATGATAATGGAATTTAATAATGTTTCTATATTTTACCTTGATGCCTAACAGATAATTAGGCTTCCTATTTAACGTTAGCTTACCAAGCTCAACATTTTAATGGGGAACGGCGCTTTCCAACATTTACCGTGTAAAATCTGTGATATTTTGTTGTGCTTGTGCTTGTGCTTGTTTTCATAGTGGCGTCGATTGAATTAAATTGGGTGATGTGAGGGTATGGTTATGTTGGAAGGCGCCTCCGGCTTTTCCAATCTAGGGTTCTACTAAATTGAATAAGCTCGCGTTGTGTTTGATGATGGAATTGTTGGTCTGAATCATGAGAGTTACCTTTTTGTTTTGATTTAAGATTCGATACTTTTATCAAAACGGGTAACTCTCTTATTTTTGCCTTATGAGTCATAACCCAAATATATTAATGACATTGATAGACAAATACATTGAGCTGAATATCGTTATATTCTTCTATTTGGCGAATATGCTTGATATGTGATGGGTGCAAGGTTGTGCCCTCTACTAATAGTAATATTCCGGTAGGAAGTTTTAGGTCACGGGATAAGACCATTTTGGTTTTTAACTGCGATGTGAGTACCGCATATTCACCGCTCCATTCAAATTGTTGGTTGGATTCCATAATTACTTGTTTTGCGGTATCTACAACGTTGGAATGGTATCGATGTCCTTTATTTTCTTCAGCCCATTCGAAAAACTCTTGTTCGCTATACGGACGATTGCGAAGATAACCTCCTAGACCATCGTGGTAATCACTGACAAATAATAATATATTGGATATACGTTCAACTTTATCGCCATGTGCTTTTAATGGGTAGCCCTTACCGTCTGGTTGCTCACAATAGCTTGAAATAATTTTCTGTGCGCCCTCTAGTGGCTTTATTCCGGCTATTAATAGCGCAGCAAATGTAGGATGTTGCTGGTAGTTTTTTTTCTGTTCTTCTGTCATGGAAAAATAAGGTGTAGATAATAGTTCATCGTCAAAACTCAGTTTTCCTATGTTTTTGAGTATGGAAGCAAATCGTAAATCACCCATTTTTTCATATGAAATACCCATTTTTTCTGCAATTTCACAGCATAATCTTGCTATTTGGCGTCCGTCATTGCAGCCATATTTTTTCATTCTTTTGTCAATTAAACGAGCAAAAGCATAAAATGTTGTTTTATAGGCAAGGTTTAATTCTTGAGTGTTTGTCTGAACTTGTTTTCCTAGTTTTTCATTTGACTTTTCTAGGTATTCATTTTCTTCTGTTATTTTTTGTTTGATGACTAGCTCTTGCTTGCGTTTAGCGTTTGAATTTAAACAGCTAAGCATTATTTTTCTGAGTCGTTGAGGGTCCCAGGGTTTTTTTAGATAGTGATGTACCTTTCCTCGGTTAATTGATCCAATGCAATCTTCAATGTCGGCGTGCCCCGTTAGCAGGATACGTTCAGAGTAAGGTAGTTTTTGGCTCGCTTTTTCCAACAGTTCAATGCCATTTATGTTGGGCATTTTCACATCGGAAATTATTAAGTCTGGTTCGAGTTTCGATAATGCTTCTAATGCCTCAACTGGGTCGGAAAAGCCATGTAGATTTAAGTCTAAACCATGGGATTCTCTTATTATGGCATTAACAATAGCGGGCTCATCATCCACAATAAATACGCATTGTTTTGACTCTGTTTCAGCATAATTATTCATAAAATAGTGTTCCAGTATAAATGTATTAATTTCACTAAGTTTTTTCGAAAAAATAGATTATTAAAATAATTTAGCTACTCAAAAGAATGGCTAATCAAGTAGGGGCTGCTTCCTAATATATCCAACATTGCTTGATTGTCTAAGCCTACGGCGTTTAATGTAACTAATACCCGTGAAACCTCGTGAGAGAATTCTATATTTTTAAATAACAGGCCCTGCGAGTCTGTTTTACCTACGTAGATTAACTCTGCGTTTTGTAGCCTTTCATCATCCCAATCAGTAAGGTCTGTTGGAATAGTAAATATTTTTACTACTTTGTTTGAAACGGGGTTGCCATCGTGAAACACTCCTGAAATTTGTATATCAACATTTTTGTATTGGTCGAAATTAAAATTTTCTTCAACATAGAGTTCTAACGAACTGTCTGCATTTTCAGTAAGACGATCTGTATCCGGTGAATAATCCGTATATTCATCTTCAGTATCAGTATCAGTATCAGTATCAGTATCAGTATCAGTATCAGTATCAGTATCAGTATCAGTGTCAGTGTCAGTGTCAGTGTCAGTGTCAGTAATAGTATGTGATGTATTATTCTGTCCAGAACCGGCACTTCCGCCACCGCCTCCTCCACCACAACTTAATAGGTTAATCAATACAATGAGTAGAAGAGTATATTTTATGTTATTTATATTCATTTTAAATTCCAATGAGTAGTTATCAAAATTAATCGTAGTGAACGTTAGTAGTAGTGAGTATCTCTATCACTGGTTTCATACCAATTTGTCGCTTCAGTACCGGATGATTCAACCCATGTCTCGTAGTCTGGGTATGCCCAAAGTACATCAATATATTCTCTTGGGTGACGCCAAACGGAATTGATTTTTAGCGCCCAGGGAAGGTTTTGTGCGTTTTTAAAGAATCTATTTGTTGCAGGGTCGGATGTATCGTCGAACTTCCCAAATTGAGTGGTATCAAAAAGGTCTGTTACGGGGTAATTAGCAAAGTGTATTTCTCTGCCTCGGTAGTTGGTTCTGTATAGGAAAAAGTCTAACGAGGAGTGTGCTAATGAAGAAACTTCAGATGAAAAATCCACATCCAATTCGAATGGTATAGGAGCAAGCTCGGTACAGCTCTTGACTGTATTAAAGTGCGAGCAAGAACCCGCTTCTCCGGTTCCTGTAAGGGCGTGTGCATCGCTCCATAGAATAAGTACCGCGTCAGTTTGACCGCTTTCTGTTTCTTTTTGGTAGCCGATACCGTCGATTGTAATGGACGCAGAATTAATGGTTTCTGGCGTAATACCCATTAGTCTTAACCCAAATCCATTATGGAATTCCGCACCTCTAGCATCAATGTAACCGCTGATCTTGAATCCAGTAATATCACCATCTGCATTGTAAATAGTTTCAAATCTCTCGCGTACGACAAGGTCATTCATGTCATAGTCGCCAACTCTAGGCCAATTATCTTCAAAGGCCAGTGTGACCCAATCGTTTTGTGAAGGGTAGTAAGCAGAAAATGCGCGCTTATAATTATTGGGGTAGGCGTCTTCACTGTCGGCTACGCCATCTGCATCGCTATCGTTTACGGCTGGCATGGCGACAATATTACTAACGTCTAGTGCAGATTCTGGGCTAACTTTCACTGAAAATACAGCGTCGTTAAAGTCGTTATCTCCCCAAGATCTGGGTAGGTCTTCAAAACCTATTATGATTTCTGAGACTTCATCATCATAAAGGAGTACGTTGTGCTGCCTTAATTCATCTGTAGGGTCGGGGTTGAGGTCTTTTAAGGAATAATAATGAGGAATGCTAAAAGGTTTAACGCCGGTATCATACCAAAAGCCATTTGCAGCAATAAAAAAACCTATGCTTGTATCGGCTGGGAAGACGCCCAGGCTTAGTCGGTGTCCGTTAGTCAGATGTGGATAGGAGAGGTTTGGAAAAATAATGGTCTCTCTTATCTCCTCTTTGCTTGTTGGCGGATTATTTTTGTCAAATACAAAATAGCCAAAAGAATTTTTATAACCTGCGCCCTCATGAATAAAGGTAATAAATACTTCAGCTTCTTCGGTTAGTGTAATGTTGGAACCCGAATCATTTGTTAGAAAGGCTTCATTGATTTGGGCCTCCGGCAATGCATTATCTATTCGATTAAAAAAATCCGAGGGGTATTCGTTATAGGCCCAGGTCAAGTTATCCGGCTTGCCGGTATTTTGATTGTAACCAATAGGCCAGGTCTCGTCAGTCAGAAATGTCCAAACGTAGCTTCCGTCAATAATTTCGGTTGACCTTGCGCTCTGAGAGACTAATCCGCCCGCTAAAAGGAATAATAAAAAATAGTATCTATACATATCCAAGTCCCATTAAAAAATTTATTTTAAATACACTGCTTAGGAATGGATATGCGTAAATCGTGCCAGAAAGAATAGGCGAAATTAGCTGATTTTAGGGCGTTTCTCAATTATATTAAATGAGATTTTCTTAAAATGATTCGCGCAATAGAAAATGAGGTGTTCTAAATAAAAATATTTTACTATTTATTAAACTAAAGCCATTTTTTATGGCGATTGGAGTGCTTGGTATTGACTAGACGATAAAACACCCCTTTGTTTGTCAAAACAAAGGAGCATTACTTTGCGGATTGTTGCTTTGTAGATCGTTGCTTTGTCTATTGTTAATTTATAGATCGTTATTTTATAGAAAATGACTTATTAAAGCTTTTTTGTTCTCTTGATAAGTTGCTTTGCATCGCAAACCGTTCCAGGGCGTCATAAAGCTTTTTTGGCAGTAACGATAAAAATGCACAGCCGAAGCTGATAAGTGTTCTTGAGGGTTCAAACAGAATTATCCGCCAGTCTTCATAAACAGCAGAAAATAATAACCGTAAAGAGGTCAGTGAATTTCTAGACTGTATGGCTCTACGGGCTAAATAACGTTTTTGATACGCTGAGGCTAGTGAAAACCATTTTTCAAAAAATTCAAAGTTAAGATTTTTGTTTTTATTGACGGAATAAAGCCATGCAATATATTGTTTTTCTAGGTTTGCTGATAGGCCGCCGGCATTGACTCTATAATAGGTCATGCTTTCTGCTATGCCTTCAAATTTCCATTTTGAGGTTAGCGCTATTCTCAACCAAAAATCAATATCTTCAGATTGCCTCATTTTTTCATCAAAATAGCAGGTTCGTTTTTCACCGTCACGCTCGAATTCGTAGGATAACTCAGAAAACACCTGTTTTTTTAGTACTGCGGCGGACCCATTTCCTATTGGGTTTCGACAAAAAACATCAACAGCAGTAATATTTTTCAATTTTGGCATTTGTCCAATGCCGATATAATGGCTGCTTTCATCGACAAATTTTGAAGGGCAATAACTTATGCCTATTTCTCTATTGTTGTTAAAGTGCTGTAAGTGTCTTAACAGTTTGTCCTTATGCCAATAATCATCAGAATCTAGTAGAGCAATATATTTTCCGCGAGAATGATTGATGCCGGTATTTCTTGCAGCGGATAATCCTTTGTTAGGTTGATGTATAATTTTAATTCTTTCATCTTTGTATTCCATTAGAATTTCTATGGATGAATCCTTGCTTCCATCATTGACACATATAAGCTCGAAGTCTGGGTAGCTTTGATTAAGAACAGATTCGACTGCTTCTCTAATATAGCGTTCAACATTGTATATCGGCATAACTACGGAAAAGATTGGCGAATTAATATTGCTTTTCATGGTATTTCTCTTATGTGGTTATGTAATTTTTATTAGATGGATTCAATGAAATGTTTTTGTGGTGGACAGAAAAAAATACAATAGGCCACAAAAAACTGCTTCCGACAATTATCAATGCCATCTGTATTGGGGTGGTAGGGTGTAGCGAGACAATTATTGATATGGTTGTTAAGATGTATATAAATAGCATTTTACATTCTTTGGCAACTTGGTCGCGTGCGCGTAAGATTATGCCGCCTGTATCTACGATAATGGCGCTACAGGCGCTAAGGCACAATATTGCTACTATGGTTTCGGTGCCCCGCCAAGCTTCTGAGAAAAGTAATGGTATATAGATTGGAGCTGAAATCGATTGGATGATAAATAAAGTTCCAATTATGGCCGCATATTTGAACGCTTTTTGATTGGCTAAAGCCTCACTGCCTGATCGATAACATTTACATAAATATGGAAACAGTCCGCCAAGGTAAGCGTTGCTTAATGATTGACCCAAACCAACACCGGCGTTTTTTGCAAAACCATATATACCGAATAATTCTGGTGTAAAAATTTTACCGGCAATAAAAATGTCTCCATGGACGCGCATAAGTTTTAATAGCTCAATGCCAAATATATTGGTTGAGAACTTTACGATTTTAAAAAAAGTGTTTTTATTAAACTGAAGTGGTATTTTGGTGTCGGAAGAAAAATAGAAAAGTATGAACCATACTAAGGCACCCACTATCTTTGCATAGGCTACGGAAGCGATTCCTAACCCCATTAAAACAAATATTGCCGTAGAAATATTGTCAGAAAATATACTTATACCGCTGTTTATCCCAAACTGTTTAAACTTGTTTTTTCGCTGTAACATAAAAACCTTTACAGCGACTGCGGGATAAAGAAGATAGGTAGCCGCCATAATTTGCAATAGCGGAGCTAGCTCTTTGTTATCATAAAAATGGGCTATATAGGGGGCCGAAATGATTTGTAGACCGGCTATGGTGATGCACATCATCCACTGAAAGATAATGGCATTCCCGGCAATGTGATGAAGGTCGCTTTCTTCGCACTGTATAATTTTCGACCCTGCGCCAGACCGGCTAAATACACGTATGAGTTCATGTGTTACAAGAGCGAGACACGCTACTCCGTATTCACTGGGGCTGAGGTAGGCGGCCAATGCCACAATGGCCACTAAACGACTTACTCGTGAAAGGGCTTCGGCGGCTAGGGACCAGCTAGTATTGCGCAAAAGCAGGTCTGCATTGTTAAAAAGTCTTCTCATGGAGGTGTATCTCAGCAGTGGTCGGTATATTGATTGAGAGCAATTGATGTGCCACTAAGTAAAATACACTTAACTGATTGAAAAATATGAAGTTTTTATGTTTTTATGGACAGGTGTGCTTTTTGCAGGTTGCAAATATTTTTATTTTGATAATGCGCTGCAATTTTGCTTTTACAAAAAGTAAAATAGAGTGGCCTAAGGTTTGGGTATAACCAGCCTTCCATGGAGTGCTGGTTTGATCGCACTAGCTTGGTGACGAATGCTTTTCCCATTGCTGTATCTTTCGATACAGTGTTGATGGGCTCACTTCCAAAGCTGATGCCGCTTTAACTACATTGCCATCGCATCGTGTTACCGCTTCTTCAATCGCAACTCTTTCAATTTCGCTTAAGGGGAGAATGGTATTTGAATGGAGAGGGTTAATTTGGTCGGCGTTTGCATCTATCGCCGGTTTTTCTCTTGTCGCTTCCAGGTCGCTAGGGGCCTTCGCTAAAGGGCTTTCTGTTTCATTTTGTGATCGCTTAGAGGGAATCAGGTTTTCAATATCATCTGGAGTTAAGTCAAGAGGTTTTTTCAGCATTTCCCCTGTGATTAAGGGGCCTTCGCACATAATGACAACGCTGTGGATGCAATTCTCTAGTTGCCTAACATTACCGGGCCAGGCATATGCTTTAAGAAGTTCTTCTGCATCTTTAGAAAAGCCAGCAAATGATTTATTTTCTAAGCCAGCAAAAGAGCTGAGGAAATAGCTTGCGAGGTTCACTACATCGTCACCTCGTTCATTTAGCGGAGGCATTGAAATAGAAATTACATTCAGCCTGTAATACAGGTCTTCTCTTAGTAGCTTATCCTCAATGGCTTGCAAAGGTGGTCGATTACAAGCGCAAACAAAGCGAATATCAACCACTTCAACTTTGCCGCTTCCTACCTTTTGAAATGAACCTGTTTGAATAAAACGTAATAATTTTGCTTGCAGGGAAATATCCATTTCGGTTAGCTCATCCAAAAAAAGTGTACCCTTGTGTGCAAGGGTGGCTGCGCCATCGCGGTTGCTCACCGCACTTGAGAAGGCGCCTTTCACATGCCCAAAAATCTCCGATTCCATAAGGTCGCTTGGTATGGCTGCACAGTTTAGGGGGATAAACGGCCCTTCACTTCTTGCGCTATGCTCATGAATCGCTTGCGCGGCCAGCTCTTTACCCGTGCCACTTGGCCCTGTGATAAATACGGATGCATGGCTAGGGGCGGCCCTTTCTATCGCATTGTATACAAATTGCATTGGCATTGAAGAGCCGACAAAATCGGAAAATCCGCTTTTATATTCACGTTCGTACTTTTCGACGGTTCGCTTCAATAGAGCCCGCTCGGCGACTAATTGCTGGGTATTGATCGCTTGGGAAAGGGTTGTGAGTAAGTGTACATCATCCCAAGGTTTGTCGATAAACCCCCATATTCGCCCCTTGTTGATTGCGGCAAGTACGTTTTCTTGCTCGCTGTACCCTGATAAGACAATACGTAGGGATTCAGGGTAAATATCAGCCACTTGCGCCAAGAATTCTGTGCCGCGCATTTCTGGCATCATCATATCTGATACAACAATATCAAATGGCTCGCTCTGAAATAGCGCTAAGCCTTCTTTCCCGGATGTGGCAAAGACACACTCCGCATCCATGTCTCGCGTTAATCTCTTTAGGCTATTGAGTATCGGTTGCTCATCATCGACAAATAATATCCTAGATGGCGATATTGCATTGGCTGGCATTTTTTTATCCAAATCAGCTTAGGCTCGTATATTTGCAGTTTAGTTGCTTTATGTTAAGTCGCTGCAAATTTTGGCGCCTTTATTGTAATTGGCGTGATACCTGCTTGGCCCTTGTTTATGAAAGCGAGGTTTTACAATGAAAAATTCTGTCTTGGTTTTTACCGTCGCAACAAATGGGTACCATTGGCGTTACCGACGAAATATTGAATCGCACCAGCAATACGCTCGTCGATATAACTATCGTTATGCAGTTGTGGACAAGCCGTGGTTTTGCACTATGGGTATTGAAAGTGCTTGGTTAAAGATGAGCCTGTTAAGAGAGGCGCTTTATGCCGGCTATAGCTGGGTATTTTTTATTGATGCCGATGCAAAAATTCAAGACTCTGCTCCCCCGGTAACGTCTCTAGAATTGGATAGGAAGTATATTTATGTAACTAATGGTTATAGTGGAAAAATTAATTCAGGCGTTATGTTATATAAGAATAGTCCTTTTGCTCGGCGTTTTGTTAGGGATGTCTTAGCGATGTGTGATTATGATGTGCCTGAGGAAGACTCAGTAGGTTGGGGGGAAAACGGGCATGTTATCTACACCGCAAAAAGGTATCGCTGTGTAGAAATTATATCTAAAAAGTGGAATAACAACCAAGATATAAATATGGATGATTATATTAGGCACTATAGTGCAGGCCCGCTACAACAGTACTTTAGGCCGCTATTGATTGATAAAGTAATATTTACAGTTTGTCATTATTGCTTAGCAATTTTAAAGCGGTTGGATCATATTAATATGTATTCGGCCTCTTTTAAATCTTGTTTATCCGCTCGGTTAGATGCTTTAACCAAAGAAACCATAAAAAAATACCCTTGTTTTGTTAATACTTCTCGTTAAATCCCTTTACTTTTCGTAGAGGTTGCTGGGGGTTGTTAGCACTCATCGTTTATTGGGAGCAACTAAACGACGCTCTTTGTATCTTACTACGTAATTATTAATAAAGAGTGTAATCCGAAGGGCTGATCTTATTTTTCCTCCGGCTAGGTTATCTCGGTAATGGCTCGATTTTGTCTCCTGAGTCGTCCTATCTGTTATGTCAATATAGGCGCCGCGTATTACTTTAACTTGCGGTTTCTAGGTTTAATGCCGTCTACCCATGAACATAAATTGTTTATGTAGAGCGATTATATTTCTCTCCTGATGCCTTGTCGGAGAAAAAATAGACGTCAGAAATTATTATTCAATGAGTATTAACAGACTCTAGTATTTTTATTATGCGAATCAAATTGAAAAATATATACTAAAGCCCGCACACACTAATTAGTGTGTGCGGGCTTTAGTAGTCAATATGAGGGTAAAATAAATAGGATATTTATGGCACGAGAAATGCTAAATAATTTTTAAGATTATTTTTAAGGTGATTTGGCATGAATACAACTACCAACCACAGCTCATTACAAAAAACAATTCGAATTGTTGATATTGCTTTATCTGTTATGTCAATAATATTTATTTTTCCAGTTTATATATTAAATGCAAGTTTATCGGTGATATTAAGTAGACCTGTGTTTATACATAAAACTCAATTCGATCTATTGGGAAGACCCTGTATTACCAGAAGTTGGAATTCAGGAATTATGCACTCAAGTGCCATATTGCTTGACATTTTATTTGGTCATTTATCCTTTTGCGGGGTGTCTATCACCAAATCGAAATTGCCTCCTCGACCCTGCGCACGTACTCATCTTCCCTCTTCGTTATTCAGTGTTTACTGTAATCATACCTCTGGGGGTATATCTGAATTAACCGTACCCCAATCGTTAATCAAGCATGAGAAGAAAAATTCTGTTCTATTTCATGTTGTGATATTGGTTAGAGGGGTATTTAATCGTTTTTTCTATGATAGTAAAAACTTAAGATATATATCTAAATTCAAAATATTTGATATTCCTATTAATAACGTAACCATGAAGGAGGCGACGGATTGGATTGTAGATTCGGAGCGCAATGAAAACTGTAAAGTGGCCTATTTTATCAATACTAATTCAATCAACCTAGCCTATTGTAACCCGCAGTTAGTCGGTATTCTGAATAAGGCAGACCGATCTTTCGCAGATGGTTCTGGGGTGCGTATTGCCGCAAAGCAGCGAGGGATTAAGCTTAAGGAAAACGTAAATGGTACCGATATGTTGCCTGGCTTGTGTAGAGCGGTAGCGAATAAAGATAAATCTCTATTTTTGTTGGGCTCAGCTCCTGGTATAGCCGAGAAAACCGCGAGGAAGATACAGGCTCTTTACCCAAGAGTTAAAATTGCTGGCACACATCATGGTTACTTTGATATGGATAATTCGGAAGAAGTGATCAATAAAATTAATCAGTCTGGTGCAAATATATGCTTAGTTGGGCTTGGTTCACCGAATCAGGAAAAATGGTTAAACGAACACAAAAGCTCACTTAAGGTAGATACGGCGGTTGCCGTTGGTGGTCTTTTTGATTTTTACTCTGGCCGTATTCCTAGAGCGCCATTATGGCTAAGGGAGTTAGGGTTAGAATGGATTTTTAGGTTAATGAAAGAGCCGAGAGCGAAATTTTATCGATATGTTATTGGCAACCCAATTTTTATGTGGAGAGTATTTATATTAAATAAAGGTTAATTGTAAATAGCAAAGATATTACATGTTTTGTGTCAATGTAACATTTTAATTGAAAATCGAGGTTTACTAGTGGTTTGACCGGCTCAATATATATTGAGCCGGTTTTTTATTGGGTTAATTTTTTAAACTTATAAACAACTTCCGCTGTTTGTCCAAACTTGCCATTGGCCAGAGTTTTTTTCAGGGTTATTACCTTGGTTCCACCAGTTAGCCATATATTTCACTCCATCGTATTGAACGGAATCACCGCCCGTATATACCGAAGCGCTATTCCATACCGTTAACCCTTCACAGGTTGCAGGGGAACCGGAGCTTGAAGACGAACTGCTGGAAGACGAACTGCTGGAAGAAGAGCTGCTGGAAGAAGAACTGCTGGAAGAAGAACTGCTTGAGCTGGAACTAGAAGAAGTACCGCAAGAGTCGGCCATGCTCCAAACGGAGTTCCAATACAAGCCTGTACCCGGTGCATAGGCCCATGCGGCAGATGAAGAACACCAACCTGCGACATTACAGGTATACATTGCGCCTTGGTTTTGCACTGTATCACCCATCATGTATGAGGTTCCCGCCATATATTGAGCCGCAGAACAGGTGCCACCACCAGAAGAACTGGAAGATGAGCTAGAACTGCTTGAAGAGCTGCTGCTAGAACTAGAAGATGAGCTGCTGCTAGAAGAAGAACTAGAGTTGCCACCATCAGAGCCAATATGGGATTCTATCCAATCTAGAAAAGTGTGGGTACGGCCATATAGACCATAATAGTTGGGAAGGGCGCAGCCACGTCCGCCACTGACAATACCAATGCTATAGGTTAAACCGTTGTAGTCCGCCACCAATGGGCCACCGCTGTCACCTTGACAGGCATCTTTTCCTCCCCCCATAAAACCTGCGCAAATTATTGTATCGTTGATACCGTTGTAAGAGCCGCTACATGTGCTATTGGAAACCAGAGGCACATCCACTTCGTGAAGGACTTGAGGAGAGCTTCCCCCGGATGTTAAAGCACCCCAGCCAGTCACAGTCGCTATGTCGCCAGGAGAGCCTACGGCGTTCATCACTTCAGTGGTGGGTAAGCGCAGCCTTTCTAATTGTAGGTCGGGTGTGCCATTGAGTTTTAACAGAGCAATATCGTAGCCGACGGCGGCTTGAGGCTGGTATTCAGGGCGAATAAATGACTGAACAGTTGAAAAAGTTTGTCCACCACTATTCTTATGTCCTGTACCAACAATCACATCGGGGTGGGTGCCGCCATTTTCTAAACAGTGAGCCGCAGTTAGCACCCAATTGTCTGCTATTAGGGCACCACCACACCAGTGTCCACCGTATCTTCGGAGAGAAACCTGATAAGTACGTTCGTCGAAATTTGCTTCGACTCCGCCAACGATTCTGGGGGCTCTAGGTTCCCCTGTTTCTGCCAGTGTAAATTGAGAAGACGCTGCCAGTAAACCCAGCGATAACGCACCCAATTTACTTGCTTTTAAAATACTGTTTCTCATTTGATTCTCCAATTATTATGCTTTTATTATTTTTAATAAATGCCTTAGTGTATTCAGCGGGTACGGCGCGCATTTCCACCTAGCACTTATATAATGACGAATAAGAAGAGAAAAACCTCAGCATAAAATAATAAAAAATAGTTTTTATTGAATAAAATAGCGATGAATTATCACTTTAACGATATGGTTTGAATAAAATTTAATTACTTACATTCAAAATAAGTTTTATGTTTTCTTTTGCATAGAAAACAATTTATTCAACCGGGTTTATTTGATTTTGGTGCTATCTCTGGGCTGTGGGCGAGATATGTATTTAATAGAATAATCCGTATGAAAAATAAGGGTATTATATGTTCTTGTGAAAATGCAAAAGCTTTATTAAATGTCAGATTTTTTCCCTGCGTAACCGAACCGACTTAATAACATTAAGTCGGTTCGCCTTTTTTTCATTCAGTTAATTTTTTAAACGTATAAACAGCTTCCGCTATTTGTCTAAAATTGTTATCTGAGTATACCGAAGAACGGTTTTATAGTGTAAATCGATCAATCGATTACATTACTAGAGCGGTTGTTCTAAAAACTTCTTTCAGAACCAATATAAGATTCCACCCAGTCTACAAAGGTGTGAGTACGAGCATATACGCCATACAGGTTGGGACGAGCACAACCCCTCCCCCAACTGACAATACCGATGCTATAGGTTTTACCCATGTGGTCCGCCACCATTGATCCTCCGCTGTCATCTACACAGGAATCTTTTCCTCCTTCCGCAAAACCAGCACAGATCATTGTATTGTTGATGTCACCAACAGTGGCGTTACACGTACTATTGGAAACCAAGGGTACATCGACTTCTTGGAGGAGGTCAGGACGAACATTATTCTCTTCTGATAGTTTCCCCCAGCCGGAAACCGTTGTTATATTGCCAGCAGAACCTACAGTGTTCATTACTTCTGTGGTGGGTAAACTTAGCCTTTCTAATTGCAGGTTGGGGGTCCCATCGAGTTTTATTAGAGCAATATCGTAGCCACCGGTGGCATATCGGTAATTAGGGTGAATAATTGTCTGTATGGGTGAAAAAACTTGGCTATCTTTATTGCTATGCCTATTTGCTGTGCCGACAAGAACGGTAACCTTAACCCCTTCAAATATACAGTGGGCGGCAGTTAGTACCCAGTCATCTGCTATTAAGGCTCCACCACAATAGTGGGATGAATTTTCTTGTATAGAGACCTGATAGGTTCGTTCGTTGTAATTCGCATCGCCTCCACCAACGATTCTGGGGGTGTTCGTTATTGGGTTAGGTTCGTTTATTTCTGCTTGCGCAAGTTGAGAGGAGGTCGCCAGTAAACTCAGTGATAGCAGGCTCAATTTACTCGCTTTAAAAATACGATTTTTCATTGGACACTCCAAGTGTTATGTTTTTAATTAATGCCTAAGAAAATATAATCGATATGACACATATATTTGCTTGGCAACTAGATAACGAATAAAGTTAGGGCTACCTCAGTATGAGGTAACAATACATAACACTCGAAGATAAAAAATAGACACGTAATTTTAATGGTTACAAATTAAATAAAAAATAATATTGATTATTATTAGATTCAGCTTTTGGCTTATACTTAAAAAGCACAGTTTGGCGTAGCAGTCATTATTTAATGAGTATTAACAAGCTCTAATATTTGCAATGAATGTTAATGTTTTAATAGAAAAATTTTATTTAATTTTTACTTTTATTATCCGTATGTTGTGATTTTTTATGCCGTCACTTTTGTATATAGGCTGCGAGAAGATTCTACTTCTGATGTCTATTATTTTTTGAGGGAGTGGCAAGGCTATTATTATAAATGGAAAATAAATCGAAAGAGTATTGTTATACAGAGTGAAAGAAAAAATTCCTAAGAAAAGGTGAGTTTGTTAGCGACTTAACCTGCTTTATATATAGAGCAGGTTAAGCCTTTTTCATATTGTTGATTTTTGGTAAGCGTATATCGCTTTCGTTGTTTATCCAAACTGCTAGAGCTTGGATTTGGATAAACTGCTAGAGCTTGAATTTGGATAAACAGTTAGAAAACACCGCTAGAGAGTTCCACAGGTGTTATTTGAACTCCAGGCGGTTTGCCAATATAAGCCTTCACCCGGTGCATAGGCCCATGCGGCAGATGAAGAACACCAACCTGCGACATTACAGGTATACTCAGCACCTTGGTTTTGCACTGTATCGCCCATCATGTACGAGTCTCCGGCCATATACTGAGTCGCAGAGCAGGTGTTACCGCCAGAAGAACTGGAACTTGACGATGAACTAGAGCTGCTGCTTGAAGAAGAGCTGGAACTACTTGATGAGCTACTGCTTGAAGATGAACTAGAGCTGCTCGAAGAGCTACTACTGGAAGAGCCATCTCCGAAGTCAATATACGATTCCATCCAGTCTATAAAAGTGTGTGTACGAACATATACACCATAGTAGTTAGGGCGTGCGCACCCTCGTCCCCAACTGACAATACCGATGCTGTAGGTTTTACCCATATAGTCTGCCACCATTGGGCCGCCGCTGTCAGATTGGCAGGAATCTTTCCCTCCTTCCTTTAAGCCAGCGCAAATCATGGTATCGTCAATGCTATCGTAAGAGGTGCTACAGGTGCTATTGGAAACCAAGGGTACATCCACTTCTCGGAGGAGGTCAGGAAGCCCGATGCTGCCGCTTTCTGATAGTTTCCCCCAGCCGGAAACCGTTGCTATATTGCCAGCAGAACCTACGGCGTTCATCACTTCTGTGGAGGGTACACTTAGCCTTTCTAATTGTAGGTCGGGCGTACCATCGAGTTTTAATAAAGCAATATCGTATCCAGTGGTGACGTCTCGGAAGTTAGGGTGAACAATTGTTTGTGTGGCTGAAAAAACCTGGCCACCCTCATTACCATGTCGATTTGCTGTACCGACAAGAACGGTGTAGTTAACTCCCTCATCTATACAGTGAGCCGCAGTCAGCACCCAGTCATCTGCTATTAAGGCTCCCCCACAAAGGTGAGATGATCTTGTTTGCACGGAGACATGATAAGTTCGCTCGCTGTAATCAGATTCGATACCACCAACGATTTTTGGGGTACTCGCCTGTGAAAATTGGGAGGCGGCCAGTAAACTTAGCGATAACACACTCAAGTTATTCGTTTTTAGAAACTTGTTTTTCATTCGATTCTCCAGCTATTACGTTTTAATATTTTTAATAGATGTTTTCGTTTGGTATTTAGATAACGAATGAAAAGTAGATAACCTCAGAATAAGTTGATAACAATCTAGTATTAAAACAATAAGACAGGTGTATGAATTAAGTGGTTGTTAATTGAAACAATAACTTTGACAAAATATTATTTGTATTTTTAATAAATTTTTATGTTCTAATGGAAAATAGTTTATTTAGCTTCTTGTATTGACTGTCTGTTTTATCTTTTCCGTATTTTTAGAAATACATTATATTTAGAATGTTGAGATTAGAAAAAAATAGAGTGAATTCTTTAAAATAATAAGAAATTTGAAATAGAAAAAAGATCAGTTTTTTAGAAACGTTATTCTTTAAGTAATAAATCCAGGGTTGTCAATGATATAGCCGACCCAATATATTGAGCCGGCTAAGCCTTTCTGTATAGTTCAATGAATTTTCAGAGTTTATTAAAGAACTGTTTTATACAATTAGTTCATTATGGGCTCTATTATCAACGCTTGAGTCTATTAAAGAAGGGCTGAGTTTAACACTGTTATTAGTGTGTTTCACACGCATTGGCCATGCTCCAAGCGGAGTTCCAATACAAACCCGTACCAGGCGCATAGGCCCATGCAGCGGCAGACGAAGAACACCAACCTGCGACATTACAGGTATACATTGCGCCTTGGTTTTGCACTGTATCACCCATCATGTATGAGGTTCCCGCCATATATTGTGGGGCAGAACAGGTGCCGCCAGAAGAGCTAGAACTGCTTGAAGAGCTGCTGCTAGAACTAGAAGATGAGCTACTGCTAGAAGAAGAACTAGAGCTGCCACCATCAGAGCCAATATGGGATTCTATCCAATCCAAAAAGGTGTGGGTACGGCCATATAGACCATAATAGTTGGGAAGGGCGCAGCCACGTCCACCACTCACAATACCAATGCTATAGGTTAAACCGTTGTAGTCCGCCACCAATGGGCCACCGCTGTCACCTTGACAAGCATCTTTTCCTCCCCCCATAAAACCTGCGCAAATTATTGTATCGTTGATGCCGCCGTAAGAGCCGCTACATGTGCTATTGGAAACCAGAGGTACATCCACTTCGTGAAGGACTTGAGGAGAGCTTCCCCCGGATGTTAAAGCACCCCAGCCAGTTACAGTCGTTATGTCGCCAGGAGAACCTACGGCGTTCATTACTTCTGTGGTGGGTAAACTTAGCCTTTCTAATTGTAGGTCGGGTGTGCCATTGAGTTTTAACAGAGCAATATCGTAGCCGACGGCGGCTTGAGACTGGTATTCAGGGCGAATAAATGACTGAACAGTCGAAAAAGTTTGTCCACCGCTATTCTTATCTCCTGTACCAACAATCACATCGGGGTGGGTGCCGCCATTTTCTAAACAGTGAGCCGCAGTTAGCACCCAATTGTCTGCTATTAGGGCACCACCACACCAGTGTCCACCGTATCTTCGGAGAGAAACCTGATAAGTACGTTCGTCGAAATTTGCTTCGACTCCACCAACGATTCTGGGGGCTCTAGGTTCCCCTGTTTCTGCCAATGTAAATTGAGAGGATGCGGCCAGTAAACCCAGCGATAATGCACCCAATTTACTTGCTTTTAAAATACTGTTTCTCATTCGATTTTCCAATTATTATGTTTTAGAGTTTTAATTAATGCCTTAGTGTATGCAGCCGATACGACTCATAGTGTTATTTGGCATTTAGATAACGAATAAGGAACAAGAAACCTCAGTATGACGTAACAATAAATAATTTTTATTGAATAAAAATAGAATTTTTTTCGAGTAGTTATCAATTCAATAAATAATTATTTATATTTTTAATAAACTTTTATACTTTAATGAATAAATTGCTTAAGAATAGGGGTAGGTTGAAAATCAAACAAATCAAAATAAATATCATGTTGTTAGCCAAGCTAGCGTTAATGTATTACTATTTTAATTAAACTCACCATAAAGCTAACCCTATTTATCAAACACTGTCACACTTTCTTTTGAAAAATTTATGACCTTTCCTTAAGTTTGATCGCCAACTTCTCCAAGGGTAGCTGAAACGAATGTTGGTATTAGTCCATTATGGTCATATTCCTATATGAAGTTTATATTCTGCTTTCATCCTATTATATTTAGCGTTTGGAAAAACCTTATCCAATTAGTGTTAACAAGCTTTAAGAAAATCGAAACTAAAATTAAATTTTAAATTAATAAAAAGAAAAAAGGAGATGGAAATTTAATTTTAATCCAGAAAATATTGATATTAGATAAAGTATACACTAGCCGACTCAATATATTGAGCCGGCTAGTATTCTCTTTTTTAGTTCAATTAACTTTCAGTATTTGTGTAGGTTTTCTTTAGTGTGTTTCGCAAGTATTAGTCATGCTCCAGGCGGAACTCCAATACAAGCCTTCGCCCGGCGCATAGGCCCATGTGGCAGATGAAGAACACCAACCTGCTACATCACAGGTATACTCAGTGCCTTGGTTTTGCACTGTATCACCCATCATGTATGAGTCTCCCGCCATATATTGTGGGGCAGAACACATGCCGCCACCAGAAGAGCTAGAGCTACTTGAAGAGCTGCTGCTAGAGCTGGAAGAACTAGAGCTACTGCTAGAAGAGCTAGAACTGCCGCCTTCAGAGCCAATATGAGATTCTATCCAATCCAAAAAAGTGTGGGTACGACCATATAGACCATAATAGTTGGGAAGGGCGCAGCCACGTCCACCACTCACAATACCAATGCTATAGGTTAAACCGTTGTAGTCCGCCACCAATGGGCCACCGCTGTCACCTTGACAAGCATCTTTTCCTCCCCCCATAAAACCTGCGCAAATTATTGTATCGTTGATGCCGTTGTAAGAGCCGCTACATGTGCTATTGGAAACCAGAGGTACATCCACTTCGTGAAGAACTTGAGGAGAGCCTCCCCCGGATGTTAAAGCACCCCAGCCAGTTACAGTCGTTATGTCGCCAGGAGAACCTACGGCGTTCATTACTTCTGTGGTGGGTAAACTTAGCCTTTCTAATTGTAGGTCGGGTGTGCCATTGAGTTTTAACAGAGCAATATCGTAGCCGACGGCGGCTTGAGACTGGTATTCAGGGCGAATAAATGACTGAACAGTCGAAAAAGTTTGTCCACCGCTATTCTTATCTCCTGTACCAACAATCACATCGGGGTGGGTGCCGCCATTTTCTAAACAGTGAGCCGCAGTTAGCACCCAATTGTCTGCTATTAGGGCACCACCACACCAGTGTCCACCGTATCTTCGGAGAGAAACCTGATAAGTACGTTCGTCGAAATTTGCTTCGACTCCACCAACGATTCTGGGGGCTCTAGGTTCCCCTGTTTCTGCCAATGTAAATTGAGAGGACGCTGCCAGTAAACCCAGCGATAACGCACCCAATTTACTTACTTTTAAAATACTGTTTCTCATTCAATTCTCCAATTTTTTATGTTTAGATTTTTTAATAATAAATATCTCTAAATATACGACCGATATAATATGTAATTTTATCGGGCATTTAGATAACGAATTAATAGAAGATAACCTCAGTGCAAAGTAAAAAAATAACATTGAAAAAGATGTTATTTATATTTACAATAATCTTTTGCTTCTTGATAAGAAATAATTTATTGAAATATTTTTGTTTGTAGTCTATTTGTTACTTTGATCATACTATTAAAAGGTTGCCAAATTGAGATAATTGACGAAACTTTTTAATTGTTAATCATTAATTAAAAGATGTAATTAATGAAATATTGAGTTAATAAGAGATAGGGAAAAACAAAAACATGAGGGGCCAAAGGTCTAATCGGCTCAATATGCATTGAGTCGATTAGACCTTTTTTAGTTCTGTTAATTTTTTGATAAGGTGAACTTCTGAATCCACCCGTGTATATCAGAAAACTATCCCATACAGGATTCTATTATCAAAAACTAGAAAGCTCCACAAGTGCTATTTGAAGTCCAGGCGGACTGCCAATACAAGCCTGTACCCGGCGCATAGGCCCATTCAGCGGCAGATGAACACCAGCCGCCAACTGAGCAGGTATATTCGCTTCCATTATTTTGAACTTTACTTCCTGCGCTATAGTTGGTGCCAGCCATATATTGTGGTGAGTTACATGTGCCGCCGGAAGAGCTGCTTGAACTTGATGAGGAAGAAGAACTACTAGAACTTGAAGTAGAGCCAGAGCCCGTTCCATATTTTGCTTGCAATCCAGTAATATCCATACTGCTTAAGTTATTGCGCTGACCTAGTTGGCTGGTAGGCACATTAGGGTCAAGAGATTCAATCGTTGGCAGTCCATTTTTACTAAAGGATTTATAGGTATAATGCATAATAGAGCGATAATCATAATTGCCAACACTAGCTGTAGCTGCTGAACCTTTTTCAAAGTTATTTTCCATTCCCGCTATAATATTTTCATAGTTAATTTTTACGTAACTATCGCGGTCATATCGAGATTGCTCATGATAATAACCTAAGGCATGAATGAGTTCGTGGGCAACAATACCTTTATATTCACAGCCACGACCAATTGAAACATCTTGCTTTCCACTCACTTGTCCAACATAAGAGTAACAACCACTTCCCTTAATAAAGTTGACGTAAGAAGATTGGTTTGTACGCTGAACAAAAGTGATACCTGTATTGGATGAGATCATATCCATACCGGCTTGAATAACCGAGGTATCTCCTTGAGATTGGCCGCTAATAACGTAAGGCACTACACCGTTTGGCCAAGTACTTCTTCCGTGCCAGGCAATTCTTGTATTTCCATCATTTTCATATACGGTTAAATCTTTTATACCGTTTTCTTGGGCGTCTTTATGTCTGCCGACAACTATATCCCCCTCAATAACTGCATAGCCATCTAGAGTTTGATATTCAATATTCGATGCATCCGGTTGATAAAAGGTGCGTTCGCTTGAGCCCAGCAAGTGCCGGTTTACGTCCATTTCACTGACATTAGAGCTTTGTGCATTGGCAGCACAAGTCAGGCCGACTATTCCAAGGGATACTACTGAGTTTGTTATATATTTTATTTTTGTATTTATTTTTGTATTCATTTTTGATTCCGTTATGTATTGGTTAAATTAAATGGTGGTGTCAAATAGTACGAGATGCGACAAATGGTTTCTTGATTAGGTTAACCAAGTTTAATTTGCTCTATAAATATAAGGTCCGTCAGCGGGATACAAGTCACCTATTGTATCGAGTGGTATTTGTTTTCCTTATTTTGGGCAACATCTCTTGGACTATAAATGATTCCACCTCTATATATTAGAGATAAGTAGTTTACCCCTCCTGTTAATGCAGTTTTATTTTGTATTTAGTTGACGAATAAAAAATAAAAAACCTCACTATAATAAATATTTTTTATTTATTTTATTTTTTGAATAAATTTATAATGATTTTTAGCGTGCCAACAAAAAACAATTGGCGCATTTTTGTTTTTATAAGAGAATAATATTTTTAATTATGTGAAATATAGTGGAGGGTTAGGCGTGATAACTGTGTTAGGAAATAAATTTTATTTGTGGGTTGTTAGAAATATAATTTCATTTCGGATACATGGTAAAAGAATAGAGAAAATATTGTAAATATCTGTAAAAGCGGAACCGGCTCAGTACTTATTGAGTCGGACACTCTCCTTTTTAATTCAATTAATTTTTTGTAAACGCATAGGTGGCATAATAGTAGGCATAGGTGGCGACGCCTGCTCCGGTTCAGGGGCCACCGAGCTTACTTGCAAGAACGGCAGTGAGAATGTTGAAGGTGGTATATATGCTTGGTTTTCTTGCCAAGTTACGGTAGAAGGGTTTCCAAAGTTTGTAGTTGGTTTCTTCTAAGTGGGCGATAAAGAAGTCGGAGGGGGGGTGTGTTAAGGGTGTGGCTGAGGGTGTAGCTGTAGCTGTAGCGGTTGAGGCTGCCGAGGGTGGGGGATTAGATAGGAAGGGTCGGGGCTTGTAGGAATCGCCCTAGGATGTGGTCAGGATGTAGTCATAGATACGCTCGTTCATATGGATGAGGTATTACTTCGGCTATTAACATATTGACAGTCCAAAGCTCCTTTTTCATATTCCCTATGCAGTGCTTGGCTTACGCTCTTTGTATTGGCAAGCCATGTGACATGCGGGTTAGGCGTGCCACTCTTCCTGTGAGTCATGGACCACACGCAGTATTTCTACTTGCACTAACGATTCATTAACACGATAAACAACTTTAATTGGCTGTCCATCAATCACCCGGTCCATCAATCACCCGTTCCAAGGTCCCTTTATATCGACCTTCACGCCCAGCATAGGGGTGATCCGGCAAGATAAGTTCCGTTGCATCCAGTATGTTTAATACAACATCGATAGCCACGATTGGGCTATTTTCTTTGGTTATGTAGGCTTCGATAAAATCAAGATCAAGATTGGCTAAGTCAGTCCACTTGAGATGCACGTTTGGCCTCCCATTTGGCTCTAACGTCCTCATGGTCGATTAATCGACCTTCGTCGGCGGCTTGCACACCCTTTTCTATCGCTTTGAGCAGCCTGTCTTCTCGGGCTACATACTGCTTTATCGCATGCGCCATAAGCCAAGCTTTTGGTCTATCCATCGCATTGGCCAACAGGCCAACACTCTCTAGTGTTTTGTCATCAAGTCTGATTGACGTTGCTTTTAAAGGCATCGAGGTTCTCCGAGGTTCTTTGAGCATTTCGACTATAGCCGATTTAGATTTCATTGTCTTCCCCAACAGCTTCGGCGTCCAACATCAACAACAACTCTTCCTTAGTGTTACCTCCCAAACTCCCATAGTAAAAACCCCTGTTTTCTAACCCAATACCCATCGTAAAATACTGGGTGAACCACAACGCTAACTCGGTCAGTTGAAATTTCTCACAGACACTCTACAATCCCCACCTTCTCTTTCTACTCCACTCAGCATGAATACGTTTTACCCCGTATCATATCGCTGGATGCGTTCACTTTGTCTCTCGACTGTTTGGACGAAAGCCTTCCTTGCCAACATTGCAAAAAACATGGGCATCTGGTTTCTCATGGCTTTGTATACAAACACCTCTCTTCTGTTGAAAAACAATCTGTCGGCAAACGTGTGTTTTGCTTAAACCGTTATGGTCGTTCTGGTTGTGGCAAGACCATTCAACTCCTTATTCTCATATCGCTCTAGAACACTTCAATTACTCTTGCCCACACTATAGGCTCTTATCTCAAAATGGGGCGATAACCTTTGCTTAAGTTTTCAGATTCATTGCCAATTGAACTTTATTTGATCGCATATTGATTCTCAATATCACCACGCTTTCCCAATTTAATCAAGCTGATGTGAGACATGCGGCGCATCGACTCAACACTTGATCAAGAAAAGGTTTGGAATACAAAACACCGGCTAGACTAATGAGCGATTATGTCGCTAGCTTAGCCGCGTAAACCTTGACCACTACATTCAGGGTTGAACCCAGGCTAGTAAAGTATAGCTATTTATATTTTTAATAAGTTTTCCTATGTCTAAAGAAGTTTGAGTTGGAATGGCTTCTTATGTTGGCAAAAGAGGTAAGGGGAAAGTTTTATGGGTGAGATAGTGAATGTATGATATTTGCGCGAAAAGTTTTTATAAAAATACAGTTTTCTAATTTAAGATTGAGGACAATTGCCTGATCCAATATATATTGGATCGGGCATTTTTTATTTGGTTAATTTTTTATAAGCTTACATACAGCTTCCCTGGTTTGTCCAAGCTTTCCTGCGGCCAGAGTTTTGTTCAGGATTACGGCCTAGTGTCCACCTGTTAGCGGTATATTTCACTTCATTATATTGAACGGAATTTCCGCGTCTGTATACAAAAAAGCTATTCCATATAGATAGTCCCTCACAGGTTTTTCCAGCAGAACCTGAAGACGAGCTACTTGAGCTTGAAGACGAACTGCTGCTAGAGGTTCCACAATCGCTATTTAGATCCCAGGCTATTTGCCAGTGTGATCCAATACCTGGCTCAAATACCCGCGCTGCTGGAAATGAACACCAGCCGCCAACTGAGCAGATATATTCAATTCCGTTATTTTGAACTTTACTACCAGTGCTATAGTGAGTATTGGCCATATATTGTGGCGAGTTACATGTGCCACCGCTGGAAGAACTGTTTGAACTTGACGACGAGCTGCTTGAGCTTGACGAAGAACTACTTGAACTTGACGAAGAGCTGCTTGAGCTTGACGAAGAGCTGCTTGAACTTGACGAAGAACTATTTGAACTTGATGAAGAGCCAGAACCCGTTCCATAATGTGTCTGTAAACCAGCAATATCTGCACTGCTTAAATTATTGCGTTGACCTAATTGATAATTAGGTACATTTGGATCAAGAGATTCAATTGTTGGCAGTCTATTTTTACTAAAGGCTCTATAGGAATAATGCATAATAGAGCGATAATCATAACTGCCGACACTGCTAGTAACCGCTGGACCTTTATCAAAGTTGAAGCTCATTCCCGATTTAATATTTTCATAGTTAATTTTTACATAGCTATCGCGGTCATATCGAGATTGCTCATGGTAATAACCCAGGGCATGCATCAGCTCGTGGGCAACAATACCTTTAGAAGCACAGCCACGACCAATTGAAATAGTTTGCTTTTTCTCCTGTCGCCCAAGTAGCGAGTAGCAACCGCCTCCCTTAGCAAAGCTTATGTAAGACGATTCATTTGTACGCTGAACAAAAGTGATACCTGTATTGGATGAAATCATATCCATACCCGCTTGAATTACTGAAGCATCCTTTTGAGATTTGCTAGTAATAACGTAAGGCACCACGCCATTTGGCCAAGTACTTCCTCCATGCCAAGCAACTTTTTGATTTGTATCACCTCTATGTACGGTTAAATCTTTTACGCCGTTTTCTTGTACGTCTTTATGCGTGCCAACAACTATATCACCTTCAATGATCGCATAACCATCTAGGGTTTGATATTCAATATCTGATGCATCGGGTTGATAAAAGGTACGCTCGCCTGGACCTAAAAGATGCTCGTTTACGTCCATTTCATTGACATTAGACGTTTGTGCATTGACACCACAAGTCAGACCGACGATTCCTAGAGATACTATTGAATTTATTATGTATTTTATTTTTTTATTCATTTTAGATTCCATTAAATTATTGGTTAAGTTAACAAATGGTGTACTACTGGTCGCCAAGCCGTTGTTTGCAACTTAGATTCTCACCACAAGAGTGAAATTACTTTCTTAGGGCAGAAATTTGGTATGTATTGATTGTAATTAAATTGACTCTTGTTTTGCCTGTCACAGGTAAATATCAATAATGGGGTTGCCAGATTTATTTTATTTAACTTTACCCGGTACTTACTTTACTTGACGTATGAGAAGTAAATTACCTCAGTGTAAGTTGTTAGATATAGTATTCAATAACCTACTAAACAACTACTATGGAACGCGGAAAAAATAATAAACATAATAACGAAGGAGTGAGGTTAACGAAATATTTTGGCGAGTCTTTCAGGTTGTGGCTAATGTTTGTTGGCTGCTATAAATGGGTTTTAATATCGACAAAAGAGGTAAGGGAAAAATTTTTATAAAAATACAGTTTTCTAATTTAAACTTGAAGACGATTGCCCGATCCAATATATATTGGATCGGGTATTTTTTATTTGGCTAGTTTTTTATAAACTTACATACAGTTTCCTTTGTTTGACCAAACTTGCCAGCGGCCTGAACTTTGTTCAGGATTGCGGCCACGTGTCCACCAGTTAGCGGTGTATTTCACTCCATTGTATTGAACGGAATTACCGCGTGTATATACAGAGGATCTTTCCCACATAGTTAATCCCTTACAGGTTTTGCCGGTAGATCCTGAACTTGACGAAGAGCTGTTTGAGGACGAACTACTTGAACTAGAAGAAGAGCTGCTACCAGTTGTTCCGCAAGCGCCGTTAAGCTTCCAGGCGAACTTCCAATATAATCCAGTTCCAGGTTCAAATGCCCATGCGGCAGAAGATGAACACCAGCCGCCAACTGAGCAGGTATATTCAGTTCCGTTATTTTGAACTTTGCTACCAGTGCTATAGCGAGTACCGGCCATATAGTGTGGCGAGTTACATGTACCGCCGGAAGAGCTGCTTGAGCTGGATGAAGAGCTAGTTGAGCTTGAAGAAGAACTGCTTGAGCTTGACGATGAGGAAGAAGAGCTACTTGAACTTGAAGAAGAGCCAGAACCCGTTCCATATTTTGCTTGCAGCCCAGCAATATCTTTACTGCTTAGATTATTGCGCTGACCTAGTTGGCTACTAGGTACATTAGGGTCAAGAGATTCAATTGTTGGCTGCCCATTTTTACTAAAGGATCTATAGGTATAATGCATAATAGAGCGATAATCATAACTGCCAACGCTGGTCGTAGCCGAGGGACCTTTATTAAAGTTACTCTCCATTCCTGCTGTAATATTTTCATAGTTAATTCTTACATAGCTATCACGATCATATCGAGATTGTTCATGGTAATAACCCAAGGCGTGCATCAGTTCGTGGGCAACAACACCTCTATAAGCACAACCACGACCAATTGAAACATCTTGTTTTCTTCCTATTCGTCCAATATAAGAGTAGCAGCCACCTCCCTTAATAATATTTATGTAAGCAGATTCATTTGTACGCTGAACAAAAGTGATACCTGTATTGGATGAAATCAGATTCATACCCGCTTGAATCGCTGAAGTGTCTCCTTGAGATTCGCTAGTAATAACGTAAGGCACCACACCGTTTGGCCAGGTACTTCTTCCATGCCAGGCAACTCTTGTATTTCCATCATGTTCATGTACGGTTAAATCTTTTACGCCGTTTTCTTGAACGTCTTCGTGGGTTCCAACAACCACATCGCCTTCAATAATCGCATAACCATCTAGGGTTCGATATTCAATATCCGATGCATCGGGTTGATAAAAGGTACTCTCGCTTGGACCTAAGAGATGTCGGTTTACGTCCATTTCGCTGACATTGGAATTTTGTGCATTGACACCACAAGTCAGACCGACGATTCCTAGAGATACTATTGAATTTATTATGTATTTTATTTTTTTATTCATTTTAGATTCCATTAAATTATTGGTTAAGTTAACAAATGGTGTACTGCTGGTTCCTAAGCCGTTGTTCGCAACTCAGGCTCTCACCACAAGAGTGAAATTAATCTCTTAGGGTAGAGATTTGGCACGTATTGCCTGCTACTTATACTTACTTGACGGATAAGAAGTAAATTACCTCAGTGTGAGTTGTTAGATATAGTATTCAGTAAATTAGAATTGAGATAATATTGAAAAGAAATGGTTGCTTATATTTATAATGATTTTAGGTAATATGTAGATATCAATTGACCTTACTGTGAAAATCAATTGGCACTAGCTAAAAATAGCAAAGCTAAAAGACGAAGACGAAAGTAGAATTTATGATGGATAATTTTTTATTATTTTCTACTTTCGCTTCAACCTACCAAACAAACAGCTATTGCCTGGGACGCGAGACGAATATTAAACATATTTGGCAATCAGAGTAGAGACAACATTCACATTTTTTGTTTTAATAATCTTTATCTTTCTTATTATCAACTATTTTTTGCATAAATTAGGTGTTCACATCTCCAATTAAACAGCAAATTTCTATTGGTTAATACTAAAATATTTCACTCATATAGAGTCAATGATTTCAATAGTTAGCTTTGTATAATGCTTATAGATATAAGATATTTGTGATCTGAGCCTCATTAAGTTTCGAATTTCCAGCTTTAGTTCAATGTTTCAATTCTCTTTCTAATAAGAAATATCCTGATTTAAGGCTACTTTTCGTTAGTTTTCACAGGCATAAGTCTCAGTGAAAAGCGCCTAGGTTTTGTGGAAATAGATTAACGATAAAACATAGCCTAATCTCTTGAGTTGCATTCAAATAAATGTGATGAACGTCACTCTTTTGAGCTTTGTGTGTGCCGACCACTAAATATCGGAAAATGGATAACAATCCGAAGTTTAGATAACCGGCGTTGCCTTGAGAAGCAAAATTAACTTTCATTAAGGTCTATATAAGCAGGTCATGGAGGCTCGTTCTCTATTCTACTTGTTTATTCATCTCGAACAAACTCGGCTTCGATAAGAGTGTGTTGGTATAAATGAACCCTAGTATTTGCGGTGTGGGGGGAGGCTATATTGCCCTTACCATTTTTAATTTTCCATTGGCTAAAGAGCCATCCTGCGTTGGCTTTAGCTTTTAGAGTCCAAACTGGGCTTTGATCAATATTTGAAATAAAAATTTGGCCATTCTCCGGTTCGACAAATTCAAGATTAAGCATAATAGGAGTAACGATATATACAGCTAAAATAACCGTGTTTTGGGTAACCAAAAAATGTTGTTCTTTGGCGTATGGGTCCTGTAATTCAAAATCTCCTTTATGTACAATCCAATGGCTAAATTCATACCCAGGGTAGCTGTCCTCAATACTCACCTTTGCCATCTCGCCTTTTTTATAGAAACCATTTCCAGAGTAATCTCCCATGCCATTTTTGCCTGAAATAATTACTTCAAATGGAAAGTTTTCCACCGAATCAAATTCAATTTCTATTTGAGTCTCCGTCTCAATTGGTCCAATTGACAGTGAATTACGCCCATGCCCTTGTTCAATGCCATTTACTTTTATGCTGCTGGCAAAAAAACCTGAATCAGGGTAAATATCAATGAAATGATCTTGGCTAGAATACACCCATTGAAAGCCTTCAGGTTCTATGCTCCCCCCTTGCCATGTTTTACTCTCACGAATTATTGAGCATTCTCCGTTTCTCGATCCTTGCCCCATGTAGGGGTTGCTCCAATCGAGATACAGCCACCAGGGAGTCATATCGAGAACTTCAACTGCGTAGGTTGCTCCATCTGAATTAATAAATATTTTATCTCCTGCTCGTACTTTCCCTTTGAAATTTCCTCCCACAGGGGCTACTCCACCACTCCCTTTAATTAAGTCACAGCGTATAGATAATGGAATAATTTGATTATTAAAAATAACCTGTGAGGTTAAGCCAACCTTGTCTGGATAAGTTGGTTCTCCCAATGAAAATCTAGATTTATTTTCATTAACAGATATATCGGATAATGTTAACCCAGATAAATTTCTATCCCACCAGTGGGTATTGGGATAGGTGATATCACTAATATCGGTGGTTGTTTTTTGAGAAAATCCATATTTATTTATTTTTTTACTCACTTTCTTTAAAGAAACTATAGGGTGTTCCTGAGGACTGTTTTTCTCTGAAAAAACTTTCCCCTGTTTATCCACATGCCAAATATACAATCCCTCTTCGTTTTCCCATCTCGCTCTCCCTGTTTCTGAGTTTTGGCGTGTTCGTGCATCTATATAATAGAATTCATTTGGGTTTTCTGAATTTTCCCAAGCAAAACTTTCATTTGAGTTTGCTGTTACCTGTTCTTCGAGTGTTTCAAACTCTTGGGGTATTTCCCAGCCCGCCAACTCTCTTAGGTAGGGGTTTGGCCATTGAGGGTTAGTGGAGTGCTGTTGAGACATAACGCAATATGAACCTAATCCCATTGGGCCATATAAATCTGGCCAATCAAATAGCATATGGCCGTTTTCATGAACAATTACCCCAATTTTGGGGGCATCATATATTGGTGAAATTTGGTAACGAGAAAATACAACGCCGTTTGCGTTATATTGCTCATTTTCGCCAAAATCCCATGCGTGTGGCCATAGTCCAGTTACTGATCCTGCTGGCCAATTTCCCGCATAGAGTACATTAAGCGCTCTTACATGCCCTTCAGAGTTAACCGTTAGTTGCGAAAAGTCTTCTCCGTTTTTATTAAAATAGTCCAGTGCATCATTGATCATGGCGTGGAGTACTTCAGGTTCTGCTTGGTCATAGTATGATTTTGGCATTGGAGTTCGATAATAATGATCAGATACAATATTCGTATAATTTAATTTTCCACCTGATACGTCATGAAAATAGTTAAAAATTGATCCATTATTATCGTTTTTAATGTAACCATTTTTTTGGTTCATGAAGTCAAATATTTCTTTTGGGCTAACTCTGGCTTCCTGGTCGGGAAAATCAATTAATAGTGTATAACCTGAAATTTTTCCAATATTTGAATCGTTGATATTTTTATAATTGTATGCGCCTAATGGTTTGGGCGAGACCTTTTTTGATCGTAATCTTGAATTAATAATATTACGACGCTTATAATTCGTATTTAATAATTCTAGTTTTGGGTATATTCCTATATCGGCTAACCGTTTTTTTAAAATGCTTTCTTTTTCCATAATGCCTTCAAAATAAGGGATTCCTGAGCTAGTAAAATGATTTCCATTTTTTGATTGCATTGCATAATAAAATAAGTTTGAATCGTAATCGGCGATAAGTGTATAATCATTTACTCCGCGATAATATCGATTATATTCATCTCCAAAAACTTTTACTTTAACTAAAGCTCCTCCGCCAATGTCAACCTCTATTATCTCACCGTGTAGAGAAGCGGAAAGCGCCTTTTGAAAAACAAACAAGCTCAGAAAAAATATTAACCACTTAGTGTACATCATAATTATTTTACCTTGCATTAGGCGCAGAAGTATTTTTTGTGGAGTCGGGTAATTCCACTATAAAATAAGTGCGTCATTTACATGTTTATGGAGTAAATCGGAGTTTTAAATACGGAGCCGGAAGAGGAATTTATTATTTTAAACTATGTTTTTATTCCCGCTTCCCTCGTCTTGCGTAACAAGATAGCTCGCGGTGCGCATGTTAAACACATTTATTAAGGTAAATGGAGACGATATTCACAGTTTTTATTTTTGTTGAATTTTATAAATTAATTTACTGTCAGATAAACTAATTAGACGACTATTTTGTTTTTCTATAAAAATAAAAGTAATAATATTATTTAATGTATAAGTAATAAAATAAAAATATATGTATGTGAAATATTTTTTTGTCATTTTTAAATGTTTATTTAATTGGCGACAAATAAGAATAAAATAATTTAAAATGTATAAATAAATGTCAACTAGAGGTTTAGTTTTGGCTGGAATATTTACATGCAGATTGCCTGTATTTTATACAAAATTAGTGGTGAAGTTTGTATTTTAATAACTAATTCAATTAGAGGGGCGAGAGATCTGACCCGATAATGCACACACCTCCATATAACTAAACTGGAGGTGTCAAATGGCACGAAGAAAACACTATAATTTTTATGACGATCAATTTAAAGCAACGGCTGTAGCTCTCACAAAGATAAAGGGAGTGAAGGCCGCCGATGTAGCGGAAGAGCTTTGTATTCATCCAGTAATGCTTTACCGTTGGTGTATGGAGACTAGAAACGGTGATCTCATGACAAGCAAGAAAGACATTAATATTGACCCTAAGATGGGCACAGAACTTAAGCGATTAAAAAAAATCGAGCGCGAACATAACCTGCTAAAGCAGGAGCATGACCTTTTAAAAAAAGCCATCCAATTCTCTTTAGAACAAAAAAAGAAATCTACGCATTCATAGATGATCATAGGGAACACTACGATCTAAAGATTATGTGCTCAGTGTATGACATTAAAAGGGAGAGCTACTATTCATGGAAGCGCCGGGGTAAGAGTCAACGCAGTTACGATGACGAATCTCTATATGAAGAGATATTGGCAGTTTATAAAAGTAGTGGACAAGCATACGGGAGCCCTAAGATAACGATGGCGTTACGGAAAAAAGGATTTCGTATCGCAAAGAAAAGGGTAGCCCGAATAATGCGCGAAAATGGGCTTAAATCGAGGCGGTCGACCATTTACAGGGCAAGACCAGGGCTAATGAATTTTATCGCATCGGTCCCAAACCGAGAACTCAATGTATTGGCGGGCGAAGTAAATAAAGTTTGGGTGGGTGATGTTACGTATTTAAAGGTTAACGATGAATGGCGTTATCTAGCAGTAGTCATGGATAAATATAGTCGACGAATTGTCGGTTGGTCTTTGAGTGACAAGCGAAATGCGAAATTGACTTGGAGCGCATTTAAGCAAGCACTACGAAATAGAACGCCACCCAAGGGGCTACTATTTCATACAGATCGTGGAATCGAATACCGAGCGTTTGATTTTTCTGATAGGTTGGCGAAACGAGGGTTTGTCCAAAGCATGAATCGCCCGAGGAGAATGAACGATAATGCCCATATGGAATCATTCTTTGCAAACTTTAAGGCAGAGCGAATACATCGTAAGCCTGAATTCATATGTGAAAAGACGCTTCGCGGCGTAATTACTGAATATATTGGGTTTTACAATAATAGGCGTTTACATTCATCGATAGGCTATTTACCGCCTGAAGAATATGAGCGTAAAATGAGTTAACAAAAGGGTGTGTGCAAAAGCGGGGCAAATCTCCGATGAGCACGAAAAATATGTTTTGAAAGAATAAAGGCCAATTAGGGAAGTTCAATGCAAAAAATATTATTTTTTTTCAGTATGTGCCGAATATTTTATTGAATTTAGATTGGTAATAATACTGTCAACTTTAATGTTGGACATGCATTTAGGCTGACCGCTGTTATCAGGGTTGCTACAATTTTTTTTATGGCAAGGCATACAGGGTAAATTAACCCGAATATTTTTGTTGTTATCTCCCTTCACGCCACATCGATTTGGGTCGGTTGGTCCGTATATTCCAAGTGTCGGTCTGCGCAAAGCGGAAGCGAGGTGTACAAAACCCGTATCCACCCCCACTACCCAGTCTGTATGAGCTAGCCACTGCGCCATTTCTTCCAGGCTTAACCAGTGCTCAAATGCTTCTACATTTTCTAAGCCTTCGGCTAACCGGGTTGCTCGCTCTTGCTCAGCGGGGTTGCCCCAAATCACATATATCTTTTTGTCTACAGAGACTTGCTCAAGAAAGTTTTTCCAGTAAGAGTCCAGCCAATGTTTGGTCTGCCAAGTTGTTCCCGGAATAATGAGAGAGTAATTTGGGGGAGCTTCATGAGGGCGTTCCCATTTCTCAGCAGGCAGTCCTTGGTAGTTTATGCCTTCTAACGAGTAGTTGAGAGATTGAGCAAATAAAAGTCGAATTCTATCAATTGCATGTAAATCTCTGCTTACATTCCATCGCTTGTTATAAAATAAAGAGGCTGCTTTTTCGCGTATGCTGCTAAACCCGTAACCATGTTTGGGTCCGTAGGCTTTTCGACAGAGCAGGGCACTTTTCAGTAGTCCTTGAGCGTCGATAATACAATCAAATTTTTCTGCTTTGAGTTCAGTTATTGCCGACTGTAGATCTGCTTTATGGGCGCTATATCCTTCTTTTTTTATTTTTCGAAGGGGCAGCGCGATAGTTCGTTTAACAAACGGGTGCCATTGAGCTATTTTCTCAAAGCTTTTATCCACGAGCCAGGTAAGTTCGGCTTCGGGATGTCGGGTATGTAAATCAGTGAGGGCTGGGTAGGTATGAAAAATATCCCCCATGGAAGATAGTTTTACCAATAGAATTTTCATACCCTACTCCAGCGGGAATGCGCGAAATTAACCTTATGAACTTAAATAAGCATTATAATTTAGTAGTCTTGGTAGGACTTTTCTTCAATAAGTTCTGAGCCAAAGGCAATATTAATGCGTTTTTTACCCTCTGCACGCTTGTCGTTAGTAAAGTAAACACTGCGAGCCAATTCGATGAATGTGTCAGAAAAGTCTTTTGCTCTTTCGCAGTCTCGAATATCGTCTTCAATCTTCCAAAGCTGTTGGTTGATTGCTAATAGTTCTTGTTTAAGCGGCTGTAGTTCTTGCATTTGTTTGTCAGACAATATTTTTGTAAGCGTACTCGTGAGGTGTTGTAGTTCGTTATCAACGTTAGCCAACTTTTCTTGATCAGTGATATTTTGCTTTTTAATTTCTAAGATTGTGATCTTGTCAACCAGCTCACCTAGAGAGACAGGAGCTTGAATTAACATAGTTTTACCTCGTTTTGGTATGAACGGAAGGGCTTGAATAGGATGCCGAAAGTGGGCAAATCGAAAGAGGCCAAGAATACAGGCTCTTCCATGCAAAATCTAGCAGGTAAAAGTGCATCGTTTTTCTCTCAATCTTTTATTTGTTTAAAAAATAATCGCACATAGAATAGGTTTCTTTTTTCATTACTTTTTTCTTAATGCTAGGTCATGGGCTAGCTCTAAGGCGCCTACCACGCCGGATTTAGTTCCCAAAGCTGGTAGTACTATATAGTTGTCTAGATCATTTTCTATAAATTCAGAGCGAATATATCCGGCTAGCTGCTCCTGGGTTTTATGTTTTATTCGATGGAGTAGGCCCTGGTTTTGGCTGAGGCCACCCCCAATAATGATTTTTTCCGGTGATAGGGTGCATATAAAGGAGACCAATGCTTTGGCAATGTAGTCTGCCTCTAGCTCCCAGGCTGGGTGGTTTTCCCCCAAGTTTTCAGCGGCTTGTCCCCATCGAGCTTGCATTGCAGGGCCAGATGCTAAGCCTTCAAAACACTGGTCGTTATGGAAAGGACAGCTCCCTTCAAATGTGTCTTCAGGGTGCTTAGGAAGGAAAATATGGCCCATTTCAGGGTGGACCATGCCGTGTATTAGCGAACCGTTAGCAATAATGCCGCCGCCCACTCCTGTACCCAGAGTAAGGTATATAAGGTTTTCCACTCCTCGCCCGGCTCCCTGTCGGAGTTCACCCAGAGCGGCAACGTTGACATCGGTATCAAAGGCAATGGGTAAATTAAAATGGGATTTAACCTCGCCAACAAAATCGATATTCGCCCATCCGGGTTTCGGTGTGGAGGTAATGTAGCCATAGGTTGATGACCCGACAGCTAAACCCAAAGGCCCAAACGAGCCAATACCTATTGCTTGTAACTGTGACTTATAAGGCTTTAAGAAACGAACTACTTTTTCAAGAGTCTCCTCAGGGTGGGTTGTTGAAAACTGTGTCGATGTTAAGTTCTCTGTGCTGGAGCCTACAGCACAGACAAACTTTGTCCCACCTGCCTCAATACCACCGAGTATCATTACTTGCCTTTTTTTCCTAAAAGCCGCTGAATCTCAGGCTTTATTGAATCTGATTATGCATTTATTGGTTGGTTGCAGGCATCTTTGTATGCCGTTTCGAAAATCATAGTCCATCCAAATTCGTAGCCACCACGTATCCCCTCTGCTCTGGCTTTGTCGCCAAAGGCTTCCCAATTGGTTTGGGTTAAGGCTACTTGCGTTAAGTTTTCATTAATCACGGTAAAGCTGACGGCGACTAAACTGCCGTCACCGCGAGGTTCATGAGGTGTTGTAATATGAAAATCCATACTAAATGAGTTAAATGGGTCATAGGATGTAATTTTCCCCCAAAAATGCTCCGTTCCATCTGGGCTGACTTCAATAATTTCACCACCGAGTTTTGAGTCTACACGTACTTCTGTAGCTGGGTTGCCAGCCATAGCCGAAATAGTAAATTTGTTTTTCGGCCACCAACTGTCCATTTCATTTAAGAAAACGGTGAATGCTTTTTCTTGGCTACATGGGACTTCGATTGTTTTGATTAAGGGGGCGAGCATTATATTTCTCCTATTTGTCTTTCATTCGCCGGGCAATTTCAGTGCCATAGGCCGATAAAGCATCCGACCAGAAGCGGTCTAAATACTGTCGAAGTTCGTTTAAACCGTCGCATTTGATGTGATAAATACGGCAGTTTCCAATGGCTTCCGCCCGTACTAAGTTTGCCCCTTCCAGTACCTTTAAGTGCTGGGAAACGGCTGGCCGACTGACGGGTTGTAATGAGGCAATCTCGCCCACGGTTTTAGGGGCATCGAGTAATGTCTCGAATATATGCCTGCGGGTCGGATCTGCCAGTGCAGTAAGTACATCTTGGTAAGTCATGGCTTACGGTAAGTTATTACTTACCGAGGGTCAAGTATTTTGTCATTATAGAAATTGCTTATTTAGAGCAATGACCTTAAATGTTAAGGTCATTTCAATTCTACTTTATCTTTACCGCATCGGGCACATCGATAAATGGTGACTAGTTGTCCACGCTTTACATCGAATTGTTTATCTTGCTTTATCTCCCATTTATGAAACCCGTGACGGCAAAGGGTTTTCCCTTTATGAGGGTTTTTCTTTTTAGGCTTTTTAAACTTGATGACATCACCCATGCTAACCTTCTATAAACCTTGAGCGTGATATGTTGTTGATATAAAAAAGACGTAGAAACTGCCTGAATACCTTATATGATACCTTACGGGTTGTTCGTTGACCCTAATTGCGTGAGCATTTCGTGACAGATCTCCATCAAAATAACGAGTAGTGTATACAATTAAAAATAACCAATAACAGGACTGCGAGACTAGGATGATCGAGCTTAAAGCAATACACAAATCCTACGGGAATGGTGCCCAAAAACTGCATGTACTTAAAGGTATAGACCTCAAAATAAGCGATGGAGAGTTGGTTTCTATAATGGGTTCATCCGGGTCGGGTAAATCCACGTTGTTGAATATCTTAGGATTGCTTGATATACACGATCAAGGTAGTTATCAATTGGCAGATATTCCAATTACAAAGCTAAAGGAGAAGCAGGCCGCTAAGCTCCGCAATCAATATCTTGGTTTTGTCTTTCAGTCATTTAATTTACTTCCATTTAAGAATGCGATTGAGAATGTTGCGCTTCCGCTGTACTACCAAAAAGTAGGCCGCAAAGAACGCAACCTCAGAGCGTGTGAGTTCTTGGAAAAGGTTGGGTTGGCAGAGCGAATGACTCATATGCCTGGTGAATTATCTGGAGGACAAAAACAACGAGTGGCCATCGCTAGAGCGTTAATATCTGACCCAAAAGTTATTTTGGCAGATGAGCCTACTGGAGCATTGGACAGCACTACTTCAATTGACGTGATGAATTTATTTAAGGAGGTTCACGAGTCGGGTAAGACGGTTGTGATTATTACTCATGAAGATGAAATAGCAAAACAGACGGAACGATGTATTGAATTAAAAGACGGGTTCATTATTCGTGACGAATGTAAGAAAAATATTATCGCACTGCATTAATCGGTAAAAAAGAGTTATACCGCGCATGTTTGACATAGATCACTGGCAGGAAATTTACTATACCATTAAGCAAAATAAGCTCAGAACATTTTTGACGGCTTTTGGCGTTTTCTGGGGCATTCTTATGCTTATTCTACTACTGGGTGCGGGGAAGGGTTTGGAATATGGAATGGAAAAAAGTTATGGAAGTGATGCCCGCAATAGTATAACCATTATAGGGAGAAGAATCGGCCAGCCTTATAAGGGTACCCCGCAGGGGAAAAAAGTCCAGTTTTTAGAGGAAGATATTCGGCTGCTTAGAGCGAATATAAAAGGCATTGAATATATCTCCGGTGAAAACTATACGGGGTCACGCTGGCATAGAGAAGTTTTTATTACTTACAAAAATAAATCCGTTCGGTTTGGTGCATACGGCGTAACCGAAGAATATTTTAAAATTAAGCGCCACCAAGAATACTTAGCTGGACGACAAATTAATGTGTTGGATAACCAGCAAGCTCGTAAAGTTGCTGTGATTGGCACGGCTATTGCCGATGCGCTATTTTCCAGCCGCGAAGCGGCCATAGGTGAATACATAATCATTCATGGTGTTTCATTAAAAGTTATCGGTGTCTTTTTTGATAAAGGCAGAAATGGACGCATGTCCGAACGTTTATATATTCCTATATCAACCTTTCAGTCTACTTTTGGTGAGTACAATTTAATTGATGTTATTGCTATTACCCCTACAGCCGAAACCAACCCTTATATTATCGAAGAGAAAATTGTTTCATTTTTAAAGCGCAGACATGTTATTTCCCCTGCGGATGATAAAGCTATTTTTGTGTGGAGTAATGCCAAACAAACTCAAACTTTTGGCCAGCTTTTCACAGCGATTAAAGCTTTTGTATGGTTTGTTGGCATAGGCACACTTACGGCGGGTATCGTCGGTGTCAGCAATATTATGATTATCACGGTAAAAGACAGAACAACGGAGATAGGTATACGCAAAGCATTGGGTGCTACTCCAAGTTCTATCACCACAATGATCATTAGTGAATCTATTCTCGTGACTACGATTGCGGGTTACGTGGGGTTAGTGCTCGGTGTGGGAATTTGGGAAGTGATCAATTTTGTGATTATTAATAACCATCTCGACCTTCCTTATTTTGATCGACCAGAAGTAGAGTTTTCAACGGCATTGGCAGCTTTAGGATTACTTATTGGTGCAGGGGCCGTAGCTGGTTTAGCGCCGGCTTTACGTGCTGCAAAAGTGACTCCAATTGAAGCTATGAGGGAGGCTTAGCCAATGCAATTATTTGACTTAGACCTATGGCAAGAAATTGTCGATACTTTGCGGCGCCATAAGCTTCGTACAGCGTTAACTGCATTCGGTGTTTTTTGGGGGATATTTATGCTGGTCACTTTAATGGGGGCGGGGCAGGGGCTAAAAAACGGTGCGGAATCAAACTTCGGGGGTTCACTTAATGTGATCTATTTTTGGAAAGGCGGTGCCACGACTATCCCTTATAAAGGGCTGGATACTGGGCGAGACATTTTATTACGCCACTCCGATGTAGAATACCTACGCTCAAAACTGAGTAATATAAAATACCTCTCACCTTATTTGGGGTTTGATAACGAATACGCTACTTATAAAAATAGAGGTGATTCTTACACTATTAGCGGTAACCCGCATTTTATATCGGATATTTACGGGTTTGAGTTGGAACAGGGGCGCTTCTTGAATGAGTTGGATTCAAACAATTATCGCAAGGTCGCTATTATTGGTTTTAAGGTAAAAAATACGCTTTTCCCCTACGGAGAGAATCCCATTGGCAAAAGTATCAAAGTAAGAGGTATGCAATTTACGGTTGTCGGTGTTTTTTCTCCTAGTGCAAAAAGTGATTGGGCTCAGCGCGATGCGTCAAAAATATTTATTCCCTATACGACGATAAAATCTATCAGTAATGTGGGTGATAGAATTTACTCCCTTGCTATAGTATTTGAAGATGAAATAGATGCAAATGTGATGGAACAAAAAATTAAAAATCTATTGCTTAAGAGAAATTTGGTTCACCCAGATGACCAAGGTGTTCTTGGTAGTTTTAACAAACAGAAAGAATACAACAAAATTCACGCTCTTTTTTCGGGCATTATGACCTTTAGCTGGATTGTCGCTATAGGGACCATTATGGCCGGTGCTATTGGTGTGGGTAATATTATGCTTATATCGGTAAAAGAGCGCACCAAGGAAATAGGTTTAAGAAAAGCCATTGGTGCGACACCCGCTTCTATTATTACAATGATCGTACAGGAATCTTTGGCGATTACTTTTTTTTCTGGTTATATCGGTTTGGTAGTGGGCGTATTAATGATAGAGGGGCTTGCCAGTATTCTTGCTGCGCAGGGAGGTAATAATCAAATGTTTGCCAATCCAGAAATAGATTTTTTCACGGCGATTTCGGCAATAGTTGTTTTACTTTTAGCTGGGTTGGTTGCCGCTCTTCTTCCCGCAGCTAAAGCGGCAAAGGTAGACCCTGCCATTGCATTGCAAGACCAATAACACAGTATTTTGAATTAAATAGATGGGATTAAACGTAAAAATGAAAAAAATTGTATTGATAATTATCGCACTGGTATGTGCATTGATATTTCTGGGAACGATTGTCTTTCTTTACAATAAATCTCAGGAAAAGCCGGTTATTTATGAAACCCGGCATCCCATTACCACAACTATTATTAAGAAAACCATTGCCACAGGTTCCATCTCACCACGAAAGGAAGTGGAAATTAAATCACAAGTTTCCGGTGTGGTGGAGAAGATCTTATTGGATGCTGGCGAAGCCATAAAAACAGATGAAATTATTGCAAAAATTCGGATTATTCCCAATATAGAAAGGTTAAATAATGCCGAATCCCTATTAGAGCAAGCAAAAATTAATTTTGAGGATGCACAAAAAGAATTGAAAAGACAGAAAAAACTATTTGAAGATAAGCTTATCTCTGAATTCGAATACAATAAATATTTACTGAGTTACAAACTTAAACAGGAGATCGTTGCCTCCGCAGAGAGTAATTTGGCGATTGTTCGAGAGGGGGCATCTAAAAAATCAGGTAAAACATCCAATGTAGTCAAAGCGACTTTAGATGGCATGATATTAGATATTCCCGTGAAAGAGGGTACGTTTATTACCGAAACGAATAATTTTAATGCGGGAACAACGATTGCCTATATTGCCAATATGCAGGATATGATATTCGAAGGTCGTGTGGATGAATCTGAGGTAGGTAAAATTCATGAGGGAATGGAACTCTACTTAACTATAGGGGCTATTGAGTCCGAACCCTTTATTGCTATTCTTGAATATATTTCACCCAAAGGATATAACGATCAAGGCACGATTAAATTTCAAATTAAAGCTTCTATTACATTACAGGAAGGTAAATTTATTCGAGCAGGGTTTAGCGCTAACGCAGATATTGTCTTAGATAAAAGAGAAAATGTTCTCGCTATTAATGAAGGCTTACTTCAATTTGATAATGGTGTTCCCTATGTTGAAGTGGAAGTGGGAAAGCAGGAATTTAAACGCAGGAATATAGAGCTTGGTTTATCGGACGGTATAAATATTGAGGTGATTTCAGGGCTTAAGGCATTGGATAAGATCAAAAAGCCTATTTAAACAATAATATTTATTAAGCTGAGTTTTGTTTAAGCCAGCCCGCTGCGCCAACAAATGCGGTGTGGGGGTGGTCAATGATATAAACGGGAATATTTTTAAGGTAATGGCTCATATTGCCTTTTTCAGAAAACCGCTCTACAAAGGAACTGTGACGAACAAAGTCCACGAATTGAGGCAGAATGCCACCCGCTAAGTAGACACCTCCGCTGGCGCCAAATGTGAGTGCTAGGTTTCCAGCAAAGCTGCCTAGCAAGCTACAAAATACATCAAAGGTTTCGTGGCACAGAATATCTGGTTCATTGGCAAGGGCCTGAGTTGTAATATCTTTACCTGATAAAGAATTATTGGGTCGTTGACCATGAACTTGAGCCAGTGATTGATATAAATTGACAATGCCTGGGCCGGACAGCAAAGTCTCTGCGGAAACGTGACCGTGATTTAGCATGGCTACTTTTATTAGTTCACATTCCAAAGGCGTAGCGGGCGATATATTGACATGGCCCCCCTCGCAGGGAATAGGAGCCCATAACCCAGAATGAAATGCTAAGCCCGCCACTCCCAATCCTGTACCTGGGCCTAAGGCTGCCTTAATCCCTTTTGGTTTAGGCTGACCGGCTTTCAATTGAATAAGGTGGCCTTCACGCAGTGCTTGGCAAGCCATTGCTACAGCAAAAAAATCATTGATAACCTCAAAATACTGAAAGCCAAAACGAGATGCCAGTGCCGATTGGCTAAAAGACCACTGGACATTAGAGAACTGAACAATATCCCCGGAGATGGGGCCTGCAATAGCAAAACAGGCAGCGGAAACAGGTATGTCATTTAGCTGATTCATGTAGACAGCAACCATATCCTCGAAGGAGGGGTATTTATCCACTTGATACACTTTAACTTGCTCAATGATATAGCCAGACTCATTTTCTCCTGTGACAAGTCCGAATCTACCGTTTGTACCGCCAATATCAGCCACTATTGCTGGAAACACGATGCCTCCGAAGTGAAAATTATCGAAGTGGGAAAGATAGCACAATTGAGAGGTCAATGAGCAATATTCAATACTGGAAGTTAACGAGTAATCTCAGTACTCTATCTGGGAACTGTCACTGCTTAAGGAAGAAAGAATGTCCCGCCATATTGCCATAGTTGAAGATGAAGAAGCCATTGCACAGAATTACTGTGATGCGATGAGGCGCCAAGGATATAAAGTGAGTCATTATCGCTCTCGCCCCGAAGCCAGTGAAGCTTTTGCAACAAAGCTTCCTGACCTAGCGATTATCGATGTGGGTTTGGGAGATGAAATAGAGGGTGGCTTTGATCTATGCCGGGAGCTGAGAACACAAGCTCCCGAGCTTCCCATTATATTTCTCACTGCCCGCGACAGTGAGTTTGACGTTGTCTCTGGCTTAAGATTGGGGGCGGATGACTACCTTACCAAAGACATTAGTCAGCCCCATATGCTTGCACGTATTGTTGCTCTTTTTCGTCGAGTTGATGCGTTTCAAACTCCTCTGCAAAAGGAAACCGAAATTAATCGTGGAAACTTAACGCTTAATATGGAGCGAATGAATGCTCGCTGGCTCGATCAACTGGTAGACTTGACGGTAACTGAGCTTTGGATTGTCCATTCCCTTGCTCAACATCCGGGACACGTCAAAAATAGACAACAACTTATGGATGCCGCTAATGTTGTACTGGATGATAATACTATTACCTCGCATATAAAACGTATCCGCAAAAAATTTAAAGAATTGGATGAGAGTTTTGATTGTATTCAAACCGCCTATGGAATGGGTTACCGTTGGGTTTTAGAAAACGCCTAGCAATTCTATTCTAGCAATCCATTCTTCGGCACCCACAGGCAATGCGAATAAAACAACAACTCCTACTGGTTAGCCTTATTACCCTCGCCCTGCCTTGGGTGGGTTGTCAATATATTCAAGAAATGGATACGGCACTACGAAAAGGGCAAACCGCGTCTCTTGAAGCCACGGCAAATGCAGTGGCTGCAAGGCTGGGAAACGATAAAAATAGTATCGATAGATTTAAACACTACCAAAATGCAGACCAAAGCAAACCCATTTATGCACACAGGCTCAACTCCCAGCCAGTAACGGATGGCTATGACGACGAATGGATTACCGCCGGCCATCAATTTCAAGAAGTAAACGACAATTTAGAAATAGTCGGTGGACTATTTGCTAATAATCTTTACCTGTATATAAGAGTGAAAGATAACCAACTCAATTATCACTTACCTTATTTAAAAAACTATCAACAAACAGACCATTTGGCGCTAAAGGTTTTATCCTCCGATCAAACTGAAAGAACCGTTATTATCTACGCTAGCGGTGAGGGGCAAGTGCATTCAACACGGAAAATAGACAATACTCATTATGTCATTGAGCATAATGTAAAAGGCTCCTGGCTCGAATGGGAGCAGGGCTATCAAGTTGAATTGGTTCTCCCTTTTGACTGGGCAAAAAAGGGATTAGCCATACAGATTAATGGGGAGCAAGCAGTAGAAAGCTCCGACCTTGGTACTTATGTTATTGTGCCACTGGTTTTTAGTGACCCGGTTCTCTCTAGTGAACTTTCCATCTTTAAGCGAGAGGGTATTCGATTAAGCCTATCAACCCAAGAGGAATGGATTATTGCCAATAGTGGAAGCCTGGATAACAAAATAGCCTATACAGATTCGCAGCAACATGGTGTGTTACGTTGGGTTTATAAAATATCCTTGGGTAAAGATAAATACCCACAGATCCCCACTTATGGAAAAAATGGAAAGGTCACCACTCATGCAATCGGTGCTCATATAATCGATACTTCCGATGCGCCGAATACTCATTGGAGGCAAGGTATTTCGATCAATACAAAAGTCGCTCGCTATCGACAGGGAAATAAACAAGTAATCCGCTTAACCGTACCCATCTATAATTACCTTTCCGAAATACCAGAGATTTTAGGCGTGGTGGTTGCGGACCAAAGCTCTGATTCATTGGCATCCATGACTCACTTTGCCTTTAATCGTCTTTTGTTTTATTCCATTATTGCCACTGTATCGGTCAGTTTAATTCTAATTGTGTATGCAACTTGGTTATCTATTCGAATTCGAAGGTTAAGTGCCGCAGCGGTGAATGCGATTACAGAAAGTGGAAAAATAGACGATTCCTTTCCAATCTATTCCAGCTCCGATGAAATTGGAGATCTGTCCCGTAGTTACGCACAGTTACTGATACGCTTGCAGGAATATACCAACTACCTTAGAACTCTATCTAGTAAGCTCTCCCATGAATTGAGAACCCCCTTAGCGATTGTTCGTTCTTCTCTGGATAACCTCGAACATGAGAAATTATCTAAACAAGCAAAAATATATGCAGATAGGGCAAAAGAGGGCACCACTCGTCTGTCCAATATTTTAAATGCTATGAGTGCGGCAAGTCGTGTGGAACAAGCCATTGGTGCAGCGGAACTGGAAAATATTCCCTGTGACCAGCTACTAGAAAACTTGGCCGGAGCTTATAAAGATGTATATCAGCAGGTTACTTTTGCTCTTAATATTCGCTCAGAAAATGAAAAACTTGTTGTTAGAGGTTCTGGTGAATTACTTGTGCAAATGCTTGATAAGCTGGTTGATAATGCCGCTGACTTTTGTTCAGAAAATGGCAAGATAGAATTAGGTTTATACCGCCATAATAATACCGTGGTATTTACTGTCCACAATGAAGGCCCGCCGCTACCGAGCCATATGCACGGGCAACTTTTCGACTCTATGGTTTCCGTTAGAGATAAAACCTCTCCAGAAAAAGAAGGGCACCACCTTGGGTTAGGCTTGTATATTGTACGGCTAATAGCGGACTTTCACAGAGGAGAGGTGCAGGGCTACAATGTACCTGATAAAAGTGGGGTTATTTTTGAAGTGAGAATTCCAACGGGTTTATAAATGCAAAAATACCGATTAATCTACCAATAAATATAAATTTATAAGTGTTAGAGATAGGGGTTTTTAAGCTTAATTACTGGCCCAGAATGTGCTTTGAGTTCATCCATGGAGTGTTTAAAGTGTAAATAATGCAACCTTTCTAAACTGCCATCCATAAGCATAGCTTCCAAGCCTTTGCGTATGCTCGATATTAATTCGGGTTCTCGGTTACTTATATAAAAGTAAAAGGGCCATGGGTAATGCACGAGTAAACTTTTATCAACGTATAATTTGTCATGCAAATGGCTTCTTTTATCGTACTCTCGGGCATATTCGTTGATTCCTAAGGGGAAGAAGTCAAAGCGGTCACCAACCAACATATCTAAGGTATTGTCGATATTCTCTCCTTCAACAATCTTGAACCCTACCTTCCGATACACTTCAATATCACTCCAATCTTTCACTTGCCCAACACGTTTTGTCAGTAATCCTTGTAAGTTGTGAATAGAATAAAAGGAAGAGGCGTCTTCCCGGCGAATAATAACTCGACGATAGCCGAGTATGCCCCGCATTATCGGTACATCAATCTTAGTAATCTCCTTAAATTTTTGATTGCCATAGTTAGAGGCGGTAATATTAATTAATTTGCCAATTTCTAATTCTCGGATAAGTCTTTGGGTGGATATGTCTCTCATCAGTGTTTTAACAATATAATCCCCTCGCTTGTGCAAAGACTTGGCCAGTGCTGATTTGATAAGTGCAAGTTCATAGTTTTGCCTTGCTTCGGTTGCAGTACTGCTAATAATAAATTTAACTATAATTGGACTTGTAGCTTCCTTTGTATCAGAAGCGAAGCAAAGAGGATAAGCTATAGAAATTAAGCTAAAAAAAACAATTAATATTCCATAATGAATCTTCATTTGGACTAGTTTTCTCAACTCTATACAGTTTGTTTTCAATAGGTAAATTAATTTTAGCTCAAATTAATTATCAATATGACGGATTACATCATATAAGGTTGTAGAAACTGGATAATGTATATAATTGATTGAAGAAATTTTAGAGTGGTATTTTATCTGGAGCATCATTTTTCAGATTTAACCCAGACAAATCAATGTATAGGAACTACCTTGTAGAATACATTCTCCGTAGATGAATTAGTTAAGTTATAGAGTAATTGCATATCGTGTGACTCAAATATGACAGATAAAGTATAAGCTCAATAAGCGTTCCCCTCTTTTGGCGACGTTAAAATATTTGTAAATTTGTTTAGTCGGGAGGCTTTAACGATAAGGCTGTTTTAGATGGACGAAAATTTTAGCCCATAGCGCTGATAAAAGGGGATTAATCCCTTGGTGATTTCTGTAAAAGAGTCTTCGATTTGACATCGGTAGTGTTCTACATGGGATAGGGACGATGCCATTTCATTTTCTGCAATGGAGACGCATCTGGCAGCCAATATTGCTGATTTGATTTGCAATGTGATTCCCAATCCAGAAGATGGGTCAAACCTATAACAGGTTGGAATTGTTAGTAGGATACGCGGAATATTGCTGCCCAAACTCTCAACAGGGCTTTGCCGTTTATACCATTGACTATTAAAGGCGTTTTCTATAGGGCTACTCGTTGATGTTGTGTCCCAGGGTTGCCTCTTCCATTGCGTTGTGCATAAATGACCCTGGCTGTCATAGGCTAACCACCTCCATCCTTCCGAGTCCTGCTCAAACATGGCGGCATTTTTGGTGCTTGTTTCTACTTTAGATAACTCTCTCGTCACCCATAGGTCTTCGCTGAGGTAATCAATTTCTTGGGTGGATATTTCGCTTTCTTTTCCTTGTGCATTGATCAGCCACTTACATTTATACATGTTATTAAATTGTGTATATACATGCAGTGTGTCATCTACTTCTTTAAGTTCATTTGCCTCTTCACTAATGAGCGTTACCTTTTCTTTAATTTTTTTGTATAACATTTGTTTTAACAAAAGTACATCCAATTGAATACCTTCACCCAGAATTGAATCAAAGACTTGATATTGGTTGCCTCTTAAAACACTACGAAAAACTCCCAAGCTGACTTTGTCAATCTCGTCGGAGTCCAATAAATGGTTAAGATAGCGCACACCTTCTGGCGCCAAAGAATCAAAGCCCAAAGATTCATGTTGGCGATAAGAGAAAGAATTTTCTATTTGAGAGTTAACCCAAGCAACCTTTAAACCGTTTAGAAGCGCTGAGTAAACAGCGATATAGGCAGACAAGCTATTTCCGCAAACAATTAAATCAAATAATGTTTTTGTGTTATTAAAAATTTGTGGCCACATAGATACACGCTTTATATTTCTTAATCTAAATTAGATTTTGTAGGGTAATACTTCTGGGTTTTCCCCTAGTATTATTTTAACAAATATCATTTCGTCTATAGTCTGGATACGCCGTATTGGGTTCTCTGTCGCAATACTTGAGTGAGAGTATTTCACAAAAATATAGAAATAACCTTCTTTCTGTTCATCTATAAAACCACTATCTAATTTATTATTATCAAAAATAAATAGAGGTATATTTAAGATGCTAGAAATTTTTGAGCCAGCTTCAATTTTAACAAAACTTACTAACCAGAAATCGCTTTTACCTAAAGGTGTTTTTCCTAGTAAAATCTTGTTGACTTGTGCAAGGCTGGATAATCTTTGAGCCGCTTCTAAACGACTAATCTTTCTTAATTGTGAAAAATTAAATCGGCTATCAAAATAATTACTAATGTAGTCCGAGCGCTCGATGGAAGCATAATTTACAACAAGCTCGCTATTTTTTTCTTGGATAAATGGGCCATACTCACCATCCCAACCTTCAGCATAATTATTTTTTCTTTTTGCTAGTGAAGATTCAGGCGACAATCCAATTTCCTCATCCGTTAATGGAAGTGCGGTACGAGTTTTCCGTTTAAATGTCCTTGCCGCATCTGGTGATGCTGCCGGCCACATACCATTGGCTGCTGCACAGAGCTTTACGTCTTCCAGAAATGGAGAGCCAAGGCCCGCCGTATGGTAATAAGCGGGAGAAAACAATGAATCTTTTGAATAGGTCACATCCCAACCTGGAGCGAAAATGTCTGAAGCATCGTCTGTCATATAATGGGTGCTGTCGTATTCTCGCTCTCCCTTACATTCTTGCGTTTGCCTTCTTGCCTTGGCAATGATTGCAGTGACTGTTTGCTCCTTAGGTAAAAAAACTGGGGAGGAGTTTCCACCATAAGCCAACCTTAGGTTAACAGGTAGTCGTCCTTCACATAGGGCTCTTGGGCCTCCTGAGATAAAATTATCTTTATATTGGTATATATCAATATTGCCTACCCAAGGCATAAAATCTGGCGCAGTCATTAGAGAATAAGCGGGTTTTAATTTTCTCATTTCTATACTAATTCCATCAAAGCTAGCACTGATGTAGCCTTCCGATATTGGATCTTCATACATCACTGCCTGATAACCACCTTCAGATAATGTTTTTTTAAACTTTTTCACAGGCAATAGGTTGAGGTCGATAATTTTTCCATTTTTATCCACTAGATGACGGATATTGGTGAACTCGCCCGCAAGCCGTGGGGAAAGAAAAACACGTTTATCTGATCCGAATGCAGAGATTAAAGCGTTCAAACTATAATCTAATAGGGCAAGGATAAGGTTCTGGCCAACCCTAAGACTGGTATATCTTCGGTTATTGTAGAAAAAAGAAATTTTTAGTTTTGAAAATAGTGTTTTTAACCAAAGCAAGTTTTCCTTCGGTACTTTGAAGGTAACAATTTTGTTTTCCTGTTTTGCTATTCGACACATTTCTTGAGGTTTGCGCCATATGATCAAACTGCCAGGAAACTGCCAGGAATCAGTAAATTTTTCCCGGTTACTCGTATAATAAAAAGGAGGTTTGCTAATATCGTATTGAGAATCAATTTTTAACTTACCCTTTTCCACAATACGATTAAGTTTATCGTTTTGATGATGGTTTTCAAATTTGAGAGATAAAACCTCTTCGCCCAAATTCATCCCGTCGAAGACTTTGCTTATGGGTTCATAGAAAAATCGTTGGCTATCTTCGGAGTGTTTTTTCCCCTGAATACTTATCTGATCACCGTAAAGTTTCTCACGACATAAGAATACACCATAGCGTGCTGGTAGTACCCGTGTACCACCACTTCCATCACTTGGGTTAGTATTAAAGCAACGTCTCGTTTCAGAATATTCCGGTTCGCAGGTTCCCACTCTGCCAACCCCTGTTCTAGAAAACACTAAATCTGCATGTTTTTTATGTGGGGTTCGACGAGTGACTCGGTATTCATAGGCCATAACAACGGGAACGAGAGAACCAAGCATATCTTCACTTGGAGGTACCAGCCCATAAATATGATTTTCCAGTGCGTCTATATCCTCTAAGCTTGGCCAGAAGGTGATTGATTCCGGCTGAATCCCAGGATGCATAGCGACATGGTATAAAAGACTTAGGGCGGGGTCTCCAGGATGAACTGCGCTAGTTCCTTCGAGAGTATATTCTTCTATTCCAGGCATTTCCCTGTTGATAATAAGCTTATCCTGGCTGGTTCCAATCGATAAGTCCCAGCCGTGAGGGGAAAATACTTTTCCCCATCCACCTAACAACAGTTTATTAAGAAATTGTTCAAACCAATCGATGTTATTTTGGGACATCTGAACTCCGTGCAGATAGTTCGCTATAAAATTAGTTTTTTCTTATGCAATGAATTTGGCTCTGTTGTGTTATAAAAATATATCATTGTCAGGAATTCACGTACAAAGAATTTGGCGACAAAATGTGTATTATTTTGATATATTGCTGTTAAATAGATACACGCTACGGGAAAATAGTTCCATTGTATATATAATAGGTGAATCTGATACGTTAGATAATCGGGGGATATATTACAAATGGTACGCAAGTTTTATATGAAAACATTCATTTCAGAATAACCCTTGTTCTATTAAATTAGTTTGGGTCAACTATAGAGGTGTTTTTCCTGAATCTATTTTCTATTATAAAATAAAACACATTTGGGTTAAATGCAGTTAAATAGACTTGGTAATCTTGCTTTCCTTTGCCCTTGAAGTCATTTCTCTGGGACCACCTTTTTTAAGGTACTATAATGACAATGCACGACCTTTTTATATCAGTACTGTTTTTAGGTGCGGCCTACTTTATATGGGTTCATATAAGCATAACTACCATGGCTCGAAGTTATGTTAATAATCGCTGTGAGAAACTTGGCGTACACTTATTGGATCAAAATATAACTCTAAGAGCTATTTCAATTAAGAGGTCGTCGCACTCTTTATTTTCGATTAGGCGCATTTATACATTCGAATTTTCTTCTGTTGGCGATCATCGATATAAAGGTAAAGTAAGTTTAATTGGCCGACGTATTGAACATATTGAGTTTGCACCTTTTAAAACTGAATGACTAAAGCTGACCCATAAGAAATAATTTTCAAATACTTCCTTCCAGTTTTCTACTGATTTTTTGTTTTTAGTCGGCGGTAGTTTTCTAAAAACCTTTCGGCTCGATCAATATGAAATTGTAATTCTTCATTCTGTGGGGATAAAGAAGCCGCCTTTTGCCAAATGGCGAGGGCTTGATTAACTTCTCCGCTACTGTAGAGTAAACGACCTAATGTAATATCGTCTTCGACCTTTGTTTGAATACTTTGTTTAAGTGAGTTAGACCAAGTAATATATTCATCGTTATTTGGCGAAAATTTTCTTAGTTGGCTGAGTGTGCTTTTGGCAGAAGCCCAATATTTTAGTTTTAATTGGTTTCTGTATTGGTTTTTTAATGTCGCCAACTTTTGGCTAGTGAGCGCTTTTCCAATATTCCTCTTTTCTTTTTTAGCTAAAATAATGGCTAATTTTTCGTCAGTTTCTTCGGTGCGAGTTAAGTTTTTGCTTAATGTCAAGCATTTTTCAGCTAGTTCATAATTGTTTTTACCTAAAGAGTAATCGGCACATTTAAGCATTTTTTTTGAAAGATTTTTTTCTTTTCTATTTTTTTTAAAAGATTTAATTTTATTGTTTTCGCTAGGTCCGGTAATTTTTTTTAAACGATTATTTAAGTCACTTACTTCAAGATAATGATGAATATTAATTAAGTCTCGATGGATTTTCAGGGTGGTAACTTTGTTGTCAATCATTTCATCGATAGTATATGCTTGGTCGGTTAGTTTACGATTTTTAGGGAACTCTTTAAGCGCCAACTTTAATTCTTTTTTTGCTTCTATTAGCTCGCCTTTTTTTGTTAGTTCTTTTACCTTTGTTAAAATATTTTTAATTTCTAGTTGTGATATGTTGTCTAGTAATTTTATTTGTCGGGTAATTTCTGATGAGGCTTTCCCGTCTTGACTTAGCTTGTCAAGAATTTTTTTGGCTTTGAAGTATTTTTTTTCTTTTATGTATTGATCCGTTGCCGAAACGGTATATTGTGGTGTGGGTGAGTTAGAGCAGGCCAATAATGCTGTTGTCGTTAATAGAACGGAAAAATAAAATAGAAATTTATGCCACATAATTAATCCAAAAGAATATCTCTAATCATCGTATTAGCTATTTTACGCCGATCATTTACTGATACTAATCGGTAAGCTTCTGTTTTTTTACTTTTGCCTTTTAGGTTAAGAGCTTCTAACGGTTCAGCAACAACTTGATTAATAGATTTAATGTTTAAGTAGGTGTCTTTCCCAATAATTGTTCCATTGGGTGGGGCTATATCACATAATCTGGATGCAATATTTACAGAGTCGCCAATAACAGTATATTCCATTCTATTCTGAACTCCAATGTTACCAGCCATCATGGCGCCGCTGTTAATTCCAATACGTACATTTATCTCGGATAGACCTTCAATAACTCTGCGTCTATTTCGTTCTTCCATTAATTGTTGGATAGCAATTGCGCAGGAAATAGCATTGTAACGGTGATCATCAAGTGGTCTTGGAACACCGAAAATAATCATGGCGCAATCACCGAGGAATTTATTAACGGAACCATGATATAAGCGAGAGCACTGATTAAAATACCCAAAATACTCTTCTAGTAGTGAAACCATAGCCTTTGGTCCCGAGTTCTCTGTTAGTGTGGTAAAGCCTACAATATCGACAAAAAGTACAGAGGCGTCCACCTGCTCACTGCCGATAATCGGTTTGTTTAGGTCGCTTAACATTTTTTTAGCTACATCGTCGGCGACTACGCGAGATAACAAACCTTCTACTTGATGTTTTTCTTGTAAGCTTTCCGTCATATGATTAATGGCATCTATCAGTTTTCCTAATTCGTCAGTTCTGTTTTCTTTAATGGTGATGTACTTGCCGTCAGCGATTTTACTGGTGATGTTGATTATTTTATTTATGGGGTTTGAAATTCGTTTTGCAATAAAAAAGGCTAAACCAATTGACAGTATAATCATAAATAAAGTAGCAATGATCATGGTCTTTATTGTTTGACGAAAGCTATGGGTGATGGATGTATAGGAAAGAGTAATAATTGCATATGCAGCTACCACACCTTTAAATGTGACAGGTTCAATAAAAGAAACTAATTTTTCTTTGCCGTAAGATGTATCCTGGTTCCAAGGTATTTGATTATTTGTATTATGAGTGAGTTCATTAACTGCATATCTCATTTTAAATGATTGTGGTATTTCACCAGATTTCACAAGTATTTTTATGCTGTCATATTGGAACGGAAATAACGATTTTCCTTTATCGTTAAGTGTGGTTTTGTTAATAATGGCGGCACCGAGTATCCTCGAATCACTTACTAAGTTACTAGTCAGTACTTGTAGCCCAAACAAGTCTTCGCTGAATACTAGCTCAATTGCACTATCTGAATATTGTGATGAAATTGCACTACCATATTCATTTACTTGGAGAGTCATTAAATCTTTTTGATAAGATATAAGTATATAACCTAATACGCCCATTCCTAAAAAAATGATGGAAGAGAAGCTTACCGCAAGCCTATATGCCAGAGGGGGGTTCCGGGTAAGTCGTTTTTTATAAAGCTTGGAGTGCTTTATACCGTTAACATATTGGTTATAAATATTTAATATTTTCCTCGTCGTAAGCGTTAAACATTCCATAATTTAAAGCACCTTGTTAAACAACGAAAGTAATGAAAGGAAATTGCCCTATAGTTTACCAGATATAATAAATTAATATTGTATCTGAGATGTAAGTGTTAATATTTAATGCAAAGACACTAAATATTAACTGTCAATAATAATATTTTAAAAGCGTTTATGAAGACAACGGGTTGATTTGAAAACCAATACAGTGATTTGTCCCATAACTATCAAATTATGAAGTTGTTAGATGTGGATATTATGCATTTACAGTTTTTTACAAAATCTATTATTTATGTATTTGTTTTTTCAGAAAAACTTGAGTAATTTCTATACTGTTCATGATGTGGGTGAAAAACAATGTAGTCTGAGTCAGTAATAGAATGAATGTTGGTAAGATGAAGTTAATCTGATTACCGTATATTTCAATAGTTCATTATAAAGATAGAAATTAAGAAAGTATGGAGTATGTAAAAGCGAACTATTGAATTTTTTAGGTGGTTTCTTTGTATTCAAATTATTCAAGGTTTTTGCTTTAATAATGCAAGTGATATTTTTGTTTTATATTGATGATGTATAAATAGTGAGAAATTAATTTAAGTATCGTTCGTTGTTTTTTTGTGAAGAAAGGCCGTATCATTGACATTTTTCAGGGCCGAGCAATGAATCGAGCGGTCTACTCGTTAGTCGCTCAGGTCTATCACGAAGGCATGGGTGACTAGATGCCTAACTCTTCCCAAATTTTATCAACTCGAATTTTTACTTTTTCATCCATTTCAATCGGTGTGCCCCATTCTCTATTGGTTTCACCCGGCCATTTGTTTGTCGCATCTATACCCATTTTTGAGCCAAGTCCTGAAGTGGGTGACGCAAAATCAAGATAGTCAATAGGAGTATTATCAATAAGTGTGGTGTCGCGTATTGGATCAACACGAGTGGTGATGGCCCATATAACGTCATTCCAGTTACGTGCATTAACGTCGTCATCGGTGACAATAACGAACTTGGTATACATAAATTGTCGGAGGAAAGACCATGCTCCCATCATGACGCGCTTGGCGTGTCCTGGGTATTGTTTTTTCATTGTGATAACGGCCATACGGTATGAGCAACCCTCGGGTGGCAAATAAAAATCGACAATTTCTGGAAATTGTTTTTTGAGTAGGGGAACAAATACTTCGTTTAAGGCAACACCCAGTACGGCGGGTTCATCTGGTGGCCTGCCGGTATAGGTGCTGTGATAAATTGGATCTTTTCGGTGGGTTATTTTTTTGACGGTGAAAACGGGGAACTGATCCACTTCGTTGTAGTAGCCTGTATGATCACCAAAAGGCCCTTCATTTGCCATTTCTCCCGGTTCAATATAGCCTTCGAGAACATATTCTGCTGATGCGGGAACTTGGAGACTATTGGTTTTACTTTTTACGACATCAGTCTTCTTTCCTCGAAGCAGTCCTGCAAAGGCATATTCGCTCAGTGTGTCGGGAACAGGGGTAACGGCACCAAGAATAGTTGCGGGGTCGGCTCCTAGTGCGACAGAAACGGGAAACCTTTCTCCTGGGTAAGCCCTCTGCCACTCTTTACAATCGAGGGCGCCTCCTCGGTGACTCAGCCAGCGCATAATCAGCTTGTTTTTACCAATTAATTGCATTCGGTAGATGCCGAGGTTTTGCCTCTCTTTATTTGGGCCGCGTGTAATAACCAATGGCCAGGTTATTAAGGGGCCTGCATCACCAGGCCAGCAGGTTTGGATTGGCAGTGTACGCAGGTCTACATTGTCGCCTGTAATTTCAACTTGTTGGCATACTGCTTTGCTCACTTCTTTGGGCGACATATTGAGAACTTGCTTGAATATTGGCAGCTTTTCCCAAGCGTCTTTCATGCCTTTAGGCGGTTCTGGTTCTTTCAAGAAGGCGAGTAATTCACCGACTTCCCGCAGGGACTCCACTGATTCTTGCCCCATTCCTAAGGCTACTCTTTCTGGTGTGCCAAACAGATTGCCCAAGAGGGGAATATCGTGGCCGATAACGTTTTCAAACAGCAACGCTGGGCCAGCGGCTTTTAGCGTTCGGTCGCAAATTTCTGTGATTTCTAAATGACAATCTACCGGATGGGATATACGTTTAAGTTGCCCTTTCTTTTCAAGCAGTTGGATAAATTCTCTTAGGTCGGAAATAGCCATAGTATTCGTTGTGCAACGGATATAAGGGGGGTACAGTGAATTTAGATAGACTCTAAGTATATTCGAGGTTTTCAATGAAAAAAAGGCGAAGATTAACTTCGCCTATGAGATGTTTATTTTGATCTCATCGATAAAAAGAATTCATCGTTAGTTTTGAAGCTTTTTAATCTGTCCACGAGGAATTCGGTGGAGGCAATATCTTCCATGTCGTGTAGAAGTTTGCGTAGTATCCATACGCGCTGTAACTCTTCTTCTTTCATTAGTAGGTCTTCACGACGTGTGCCGGAGCGGCGGACATTAATTGCTGGGTAAACACGTTTCTCAGCGACTTTACGGTCCAGGTGCAATTCCATGTTACCTGTACCTTTAAATTCTTCGTAGATTACCTCATCCATTTTTGAGCCGGTATCAACGAGTGTCGTAGCAACGATGGAAAGGCTCCCACCTTCTTCGATATTTCGAGCTGCACCAAAAAAACGTTTTGGACGTTCAAGTGCGTGAGCGTCCACACCACCAGTAAGAACCTTTCCTGAGGATGGAATAACGGTGTTATAGGCACGTGCGAGTCGAGTGATAGAGTCGAGTAGAATGATAACGTCTTTTTTATGTTCAACAAGACGCTTTGCTCTTTCAATGACCATTTCAGCAACTTGCACATGTCGAGACGGGGGTTCATCGAAGGTGGATGCAACGACTTCACCGAGAACAGAACGTTGCATTTCTGTTACTTCTTCTGGACGTTCGTCAATTAATAATACGATAAGGTGACATTCTGGATTATTGCGCGTAATAGCTTGCGCAATGTTTTGCATCATTATTGTTTTACCGGCTTTGGGTGGCGCAACAATCAACCCGCGCTGACCTTTTCCAATGGGAGAGGTTAGGTCGATGATTCGGCCAGTTAAGTCTTCCGATGAGCCATTGCCGGTCTCTAATATTAAACGCTTGTTGGGAAAAAGGGGAGTAAGGTTTTCAAAGAGAATTTTATTGCGAGAGTTTTCTGGTTTGTCAAAGTTGATTTCGGCAACTTTGAGCATGGCGAAATAACGCTCGCCTTCTTTTGGCGGTCGGATTTTCCCGGAGATGCTATCGCCTGTGCGTAAATTAAATCGTCTAATTTGGCTGGGTGATACATAAATATCATCCGGCCCTGCTAGGTATGATGAATCTGCTGAACGCAAGAAGCCAAATCCATCTTGCAAGATTTCTAAAACACCATCGCCATATATATCTTCACCACTGCGAGCATGTCTTTTTAGAATGTTAAAGATGACGTCTTGTTTACGAGAACGAGCAAGGTTTTCCATGCCCATTTCTTTCGCAATGCCAATTAATTCTTCAATCGGTTTGGTTTTGAGATCTGTAAGATTCATATGCGCTGTATTTTGGTTAGGTTTAGGTGCTGGCCGCTTAGATTGTTGGGGTTCCAGTTTTTCTTTCGACCGTTTTTGCTTTGACTTAAATTCCGAGTCAAAGCTTAATTGTTCTGGTGTTTCTGTTATTTGATTATCGTTATTCATGTATAGGATCTAGAGGTTAAACGGCACCTTTACGATGCGACCTTCGATTACAGTATTGGTTCGGCTATTTTATTTAACAGTTTTAACTCGTCTTGGGAAAAATGTGATTTATTGGTAGACGTGCATTTGGGTGAAATCGAAAGGGGGTTGAATCTCTAACAGGTATTCGTTCATCAATTAAGCAAGAAGTCGGGACTACAGGAAAGGATGAACGACACAGCACGATCACTAGAGTATAGCGATAAACGTTTGTGAGTGCAAAGCCCTGTTTGGGGATTCTTTTGATTTAGTCTTACTTTTGTTTCTCAATGTGGGGTTCTCCCCAGTAAATCCCAGGTACTACCCAGGTACTAAAGGGGCTTGGGTTAATTTAAGTTATTGGGTTAGCTTTAGGGTTTGGGTGGTTTCAAGGCAGGGTATTACCTGTCTGGCGGATAAATACCTGACAGGTAATAGGTTTTTAGCTTAAAGGGTTGAGTCTACAAACTCTTGTAGTTGGGCTTTAGAGAGTGCGCCGACTTTCGTTGCCTCAGCTTTTCCGTCTTTAAATATAATTAATGTTGGAATACCGCGAATATTAAATTTTGCAGGAGTTTCTTTGTTGGCATCGACGTCCATTTTACAGATCTTGAGTTTGCCTTCATACTCGGCTGCTAAGTCCTCTAGTACAGGAGCTATCATTTTGCATGGACCACACCAGGCTGCCCAAAAGTCTACTAACACAGGTAGTTCTTGACTGAGTACATCTTGTTCAAAGCTTGCATCGCTAGTGTGCACTATGGCTCCACTCATTTTTCATCTCCTGTCGGGATTTCTATTTTGTAAGGAATCATAATAAGGATAGCCTCTTCTTGGTACAAGGACTAGTCCAAGAAGAGGCCGGTAGTAATTCACATTTATTTCTATGTGAATGAATGTTTTGCTCTTTTTGTATTGATTTCAGTTCACTAGAGCCACTTTACCTACTTAATCTACCCAGATAAATTGCTTAACAGTATAGATTGAGCTGATTTGCTATCGGGTTCGTCGGTGCGTGTATAGGTGCCGTCGTTTTGCAGAACCCAACCCTCCTTGCCGTCATTGACGTAAAGTAGTAATTCCTGAAAAATTCGCTGGGCTAATTCGGGCTGCTGCACGGGAAAGCAGGTTTCTACGCGGTGGTTAAGGTTTCTTTCCATTAGGTCGGCGCTAGCGCAGTAGACTTTGTCAGTTGCATTGGCAAAGTAGAACGCACGTGTATGTTCGAGAAATCGACCGACAATGGAATAGACGTTTATGGTCTCTGATACATTTGGGATTCCCGGTCTTAGGCAACACATACCACGAATGATCAGGTCTACGGTAACGCCCGCTTGCGAGGCGCGGTAGAGCGCTTGGATGACCTTGGGTTCGGTTAAGCCGTTGCATTTGATGATGATGTGGGCCTCTTTGCCCTGTTTGTATGCCTTGATTTCCCCATCAATCATACGAATTATTTGTCGCTTTAAGGTGAAGGGAGCATAAAGTAATTTATGCATACGTTCAGTTTTCCCCATTCCTGTTAGTTGTTGGAAAACGCGGTGGACGTCCTCCCCCATCTTTTTGTCAGCGGTAAGCAGGGAATAGTCGGTATACAGTCGTGCGTTTCCGCTGTGGTAGTTCCCTGTACCCAGGTGGACATAGCGTTTTAAGTTTTCCCCCTCTTGGCGAACTATCAGTATCATTTTTGAGTGGGTTTTATAGCCCACCACACCGTATACGACCACAGCTCCCGCTTCTTGCAGCCGACTGGCGAGTTCTAGGTTTTCTTCTTCATCAAAACGGGCTCGGAGTTCGACCACTGCGGTAACTTCTTTGCCGTTTTTTGCGGCATCAATTAATGCTTCGACGATGGAGGAGTTATTTCCTGTACGATAGAGCGTTTGCTTGATGGCGAGTACAGCAGGGTCTTTTACGGCTTGCCTGAGTAGTTGAATAACGGGAGCAAAGGATTCAAATGGGTGGAGAAGTAAATAATCTTTTTTGGCGACCGCATCGAAGATGTTGTCTTTTCTACTTAGACCTTTGGATATTTTTGGCGTAAATGGAGGGTAGAGAAGGTCCAGGCGGTTAACGAGTGAAGGCACACGCATAAGGCGTTTTAAGTTTACGGGTCCGTTTACTCGGTAAAGTTCATTCTCTGTCAGGCCAACCTCGTTGAGAAGAAAGTCTGTGAGTTCATCGGGGCAGTTATCTGCCACTTCTAGCCTTACAGCCGTGCCAAACCTGCGAGAGTGCAGTTCTCCTCGGAGCGCTCTGGCGAGGTCGGCGATCCCATCTATATCTACATCCAGGTCGGCGTTTCGGGTAATCCTGAACTGGTAACACCCTTCCGTTTTCATACCGGGAAACAGTTTTGACGCATGGGCGTGAATCATTGAAGAGAGGAATACGAAGTTATAGCCCTCTCTTATGCGGTCTGGTAACTGTAATATTCTGGGGAGTGCTCTTGGCGCTGGAATGATGGCGTAGTTTAGGTCTCGACCAAATGCGTCTTTTCCTGTTAACTTTACGATAAAATTCAAGCTTTTGTTGACCAGCCTGGGAAAGGGGTGGGCCGGGTCGATACCGATGGGGCTGATGATTGGCATGACTTTGTGTTCTATGTATTCACTCACCCAGTCGTGTATTTCTTCAGACCACTGATTACGTCGTAAAAAGCGGATGCCTTCTTTTGCGAGTTCAGGCATAAGAATGTCGTTGAGAATGTCATATTGCTTTTTAACGGTTTCGTGGCATTGTTCGCTAATTTGGCGGAGAACTTCTTGGGGGTGAGTGCCGTCGGGGCCGGTTGTTTCTCTCTCAAACTTAATGCTTTGCATTAGCCCTGCAACGCGGATTTCGAAAAATTCATCCAAGTTTGAACTGAAAATTAGGAGGAATCTTAGGCGTTCAAGTATAGGGTGTCGTTCGTCTAGAGCTTGAGCAAGCACTCGTTTATTGAAAGCGAAGTTGCTCAGTTCACGATTAATAAAAAATTGAGGATTGTCTAGGTCGTTGTTCTCTTCGTTTTTATCGTCTGTTAAGGAGATATTCATTGGGGAAGAATCGACCACTCTAGGTTAAAAATTTATACAATCTCATCTTTGATTACCGTCTCATAGTATTATAGTGTACGCAATGTTACATAGTGTAGGTTGCGAGGTAGGGGTTACCAATGAAGTAGGGGTTACCAATAGAGATTGAGTAAGGCCCCAGGGACTGCATTAGGTTGTTTATGATTTGAACGCCGGGGGATGGTCAGTGGTGCCATTGGAGGTTTCTGGGCAAGAATAGGGTATTGGGAAGTGTGGTTGGTTTGTCTATTTAAGAATAAGTTGTTTTTGGCTACCTTGATGGTGGCCGGCGTTGTTGCTGTGGTTTATTTTGATTTGTGGCAGGTATTGACGGTGGAATCGTTAAGACAGCAAATCGAGGTCAGTCCGGCGAGCGCTTATGCGGTGTACTTTTTTGCACTGGTGGTGGTATCTGTATTAAATATCCCTGGTTCGGGGCCGCTGACTTTTATTTCTGGTGCCGCCTTTGGTATGTGGTGGGGGATTGTTCTGACGTCTTTTGCAACAGCTATTGGGGGGACATTGGCGTTTTTGGTCGCCAGAGGTCTTGCGCGCGAGTGGGCTGAAAAGCGGTTTAGCCAGGCATTGGAAAAGGTTAATCGAGGTTTGGAAGAGGGGGGCTCACGCTACCTGTTTACTCTGCGGTTGATTCCTATGGTGCCTTTTTTTGCCGTGAATAGTGTATTTGGCTTAACCCATATGCGCATTCGAACCTTTTATTTTGTCACTCAGCTAGGAATGATTCCAGGGACCATTGTTTATGTGAATGCGGGGGCAGAGCTAGGTGCAATAGAATCACTCAGCTTGTCGGCGATATTTACGCCCAATATTCTTCTGGCATTTGCTGCTTTGTTGGTATTTCCCTACATTACTCATTATTTTGCTCAAAAGTGGCCATCATCTGCTAAGGCTTCGGAATTGTCTTAGTGTCAACAGGCCCTAGTGTCTTTACGTTTTTAGGCTTCTACTTTTGAAATGTCTTATCCTACTTTTAAACATCTAATCCTATGGCGTTAAGCCCTTCGGTAAGCCGGTCTATTGAGATAGGTTTGGGTAGGTAGTAATTCATCCCGCAATCGAATACTCGCTGCCTGTGCTCTGTTTCGACGTGTGCAGTCAGTGCAATAATTGGGACGGGGTTGTGGGAATGGTTTTGTTCCCAGTCTCGGATTTTTGATGTTGCTTCGAAACCGTCCATTTCGGGCATTTCGCAATCCATAAAGATAAGGTCGTATCTCTCGTTCTCCAAGGTCACCATTTCCAGGGCCTCTACACCATTTTCAGCAAAGGAGGGCTCGATATTGAACTTGTTTAATAACCCTTCAATTACCATACGGTTGACTGCGTTATCTTCCGCCACGAGTACGTTGAGGTTGGTGATCACTGAGGGGGTATTGGGTTTAATCGGTTCCATTGCATTGAGGGATATACCCGATGCTTGCGCCACTAAGGTATTGGTAATTTGTGTGATGGAAAGAGGTCGGGAGATAATGGTGGTTACGGCCATGAGTTGCTTATGGGATAGCGTTGTGGGCCTAGTATCCGAGAGCAGGATAATAGGTGTGTTCGCGTAACCTGGAATTTTGCGAACTTTAATGGCTAGGTTTATGCCATCACTATCCGGTAGCTCCCTATTGATAATAAGAAAGTCGTAGAGATGATGGGTTTTACTGGATTCGTTTAGGATCTTGAGTGCATCTTCCGCGAAGTAGACGGTTTTGTTTTTGAGGTTTCTGCTGGCATAGTGGGTTCTGAAGGACTTCTCTAATACGGAGGAGTTGTGGACAGAAAGAAGTTTTCGACCAGATAGGGTCAAGCTTGTACAGGGTATATCTCGTTTGTTTAAGTCCTCTGGAACGCCGAGTTCAGCGGTAAACCAGAAAGTAGAACCTTTTCCTTCGGTACTTTCGACACCAATTGTCCCACCCATTAATTCAGCGAGTTGCTTACAAATGGCGAGTCCCAGTCCGGTTCCGCCGTATTTACGAGTGGTACTGCTGTCCGCCTGCTTAAAGGCATCGAAAAGTTGATCTTTAACTTCGTGTTTAATGCCTATTCCCGAATCTTCAATGGAAAAGCGAATCATGGGTTTTTCTTCAAAAATAGGGCTAATGGAGTGAGCCTCAACGAAAATATGGCCATCCGATGTGAATTTGAATGCGTTGCCGATAAGGTTAACCAGTATTTGTCGCAGTCTTGTCGGGTCGCCGACTAGTTTGACGGGTGTCATGGGAGTGATGCTACTGATAAGTTCGATTTTTTGCTTTTTGTTACTGCCGCCAAACAGTTGTAGAGCATCATCAATTAACTCGTCAAGGTTGAACTCCACGCTTTCAATGTTCATCCTTCCCGCTTCAATTTTGGAATAATCCAAAATGTCGTTGATAATTGACATGAGTGAGTCACTGGAGCGGCGGATAACATCTAAGTAGTGTTTTTGGTTATCGTTAAGTGTGGTGTCACGCAGCATTTCAACCATGCCGACGACACCATTCATGGGTGTGCGGATCTCGTGGCTCATGGTCGCAATAAATTTACTTTTGGCCTGGTTGGCGGCTTCCGCTTCTCTGATCATGCGATCAGACTCCGTTTTCTGTTCTTTTTCCCAAATAAGAGCCAACTCCATAGCTCGCCTTTGGTCTAAGTCATCAATAAGCTTACCGCGCATATGTTCTAGGGCGTCAACTAGGTGGTCTAACTCATCGGTATTATCGGCTGTGTGCTGATTACGATCTATCTCCAAATACTCTCCCAGGTTTTCCAGTGAGAGATTTCTTGTGAAGTGAGTAATTACTTTCAGATGCTCAAATAGTTTGCTGTTAAGAAAGTACAGCATAAAAAGCACTAAACAAGCTACTAGTACAGACTCTCGCAGGAAAGTCTGAAGCATAATATGGGTGAGTTCTCTGTTAAAAAAGGAGCGCTTTGCGTGAATATAGAGGGTGAGCATCCCCATTCTGCTGGGAATTTTGAAGGTTTTGAAAGCTTGGGCGACCATAAAGTCGGGCTCGTTCGACTCTTTTTCTAAAGAAATATTTAAGTTGCTGGCAGTGCTGAGGTTGAGCAATTGTACTTTGGTGATTCGGCTTTGTTTAAGTATATGTTGAAGGGTTTTCCCCAGGGCTGTTTTATCCTGGGATGCATTCATTTGAATCGTTGGTTTGATGGCCTCAACAATGACCGTTATGTGTTCAGTGAGTTGCTGAGTCCCCGCTTTATAATGCAGGTAACCCCGTGCCAGCGTTGTGGCAATAACCGCAAATAGTCCCATCCCCAGTACAGCTAAGGTTAGCCTCCGGGACATGGATGTGATGCGTTTTTTCTGTTCCTCGGTCATATGCGAAAAGCAGGGTATCTCGTACGAATTATGGAACTACAGGCTTTTAAATAGACTTTATTAAGCTTATACCAGTGTAGCAGCCTAAGGGCCTTTTAGTTGTGACTTTTGGCTATAAGTATTTCAATTTTATTAGTACTAATGCTGCCGGTATAAAGTCAGTGGCTTGGTTATTCCACAAATTCTTCCAACACATCATTAAGAAATCGTTTGCCCAAAGGAGTGATTACTAGCAAGTTAGAGCCAGTTTGTTGTTGGATTGTCTTTGTTAGCCCCCTATTTTTAAGCGACTCTATTTTTGCGGTAATAACGTCTAGAGACAGTCGCGTATGTTTCTCCCAAAAGTCCAGTGTAATACCATCGGATAGACGCAAGGCGTTCATCATAAATTCCAGTGGTAGCTGGTTTTTTTTAATGGGTGTTCGAATGCCGGAGTAGGGCGTATTTTTATCCATATAATCTTTAGGTAGGCGTGTTTTTTGGGTTCGGGTAATATCGGTTGAATGCGCTTGTGAAATTTTCCCATGTGCGCCCGCACCTATCCCGATGTAATCGCCAAACTGCCAGTAATTTATATTGTGACTGGCTTGTCTTCCAGGTTTGCTAAAGGCGGATATTTCGTATTGATTGTAACCGTTAGAGGCTAAAAGTTGGCCGCCTTCTTCGAGTATATCCACAAGCGTATCTTCTTCCGGTAGTGTCGGTGGTCTGGAATAGAACTCTGTATTGGGTTCGATTGTTAACTGATACCAAGAGAGGTGTTCTGGCCCGAGGCTGATAGCCTGTTGTAGATCTTCCAAACCTTGTGCCAGGGTTTGATTGGGCAGCCCGTGCATAAGGTCCAGGTTGATATTATCGAATTTGGCCTGTCTTGCTTTTGCATAGGCAGTATGAATTTGGTTTTTGTTGTGGATTCTACCCAAGGTTTTGAGCTGCTTATTATCAAAACTTTGTACGCCTATTGAAAGCCTATTGACGCCTGCTGATTTTAGTTGATTAAAGTCGAAATATTCTGTTGTACCTGGGTTTGCTTCCAAAGTGATTTCTGCATTGTATTCTATGCCGAGAGTCGTATCGGCGTGGTCAAGTATTTTTTCTATTGCAGAGGGAGGAAAAAGGCTGGGTGTGCCTCCGCCAAAAAAAACAGAATGAATTTTTCTTCCCGTGGTGAATTCCGCTTCGAGGGTTAAGTCATCCAGTAATGCATTGAGATATTCTTCGATCGGGAGATCGTCTGGTTTCTTATGTGAATTAAAATCACAATAGGGGCATTTGCGTACACACCAGGGGATATGTACGTAGAGTGAAAGAGGTGGGAGTGGGTAGGTTGTTATTGTCAATTGTTGGTGCATCATATTTATGATTGACGTCAGCCGGTGTGGTACGGATTTAAAATAAATTATATGGATTAGTTAGGTTGTATAAACCAGTAAGGTAGAGTATAAATTATTCATTTAATTCTTTGCCTTCTATTTCCACGAGAAGCTTTTGCATTGCTTTGGCCCTATGGCTAATAGTGCTTTTTACCGACTTTTCTAGTTCTGCCGAGGTACATCCATGAGTTGGCACAAAAAATAAAGGGTCATAGCCAAAACCGTTTTCTCCCCGTTCTTCGCATAGAATTCTTCCTTCCCACGAGGCTTGGCAAATGATTGGGGTGGGATCTTCTCCGTGGCGCATATAAACAAGAACACACTGGTATCGTGCGGTACGTTTTTCTTCAGTGACATCTTTTAGCTGTTTGAGTAGCTGAATATTATTTTTTTTATCTGTGGCACCTTCTCCAGAAAAACGTGCTGAATAAATTCCTGGTGCGCCCATTAGTGCATCCACTTCAATGCCGGAGTCATCGGAGATAGCTGGCAGCCCTGATTTTTTTGCCGCGTGGCGGGCTTTTAATATAGCGTTTTCCACAAAAGTAAGCCCGGTTTCTTCGATATTGCCAATTGAAAATTCTGACTGAGGCCGAACATCCAGCCCGCAGTCAGAAAGCAGATGTTGGAATTCTTTAAGCTTTCCCGGGTTGCCGCTGGCTAACACTACTTTTTTCATAGAGAACTTTGTTTCGATAAATTGTCGATGTTTTTGAACAATGGTGGATTATTGGGCATAAAGTGTTTTCGTGAATTGTGTCACTAAGGGTGCTTGTGCGCCTGCGGGTTTTGTGGAGATGGAAAAGTGAACGATCTCTTTATTGGAAACTCGTATAGGCGCCAAATAATAAACGGTTCCTTGTTCCTTAATCGTGACAAAATCAAGCGTTTTTTGTTGTTGAAGCAGGTTTTTAACCGTACCGGAAATCTCAACTGGAACGCCACCCTGCTTTTCCCCTTTGGTAACTAAAATATTGATAAGAGATTCGTATTTACTTCGTTTGAGTTTATTTGCCTTGGCAATGTCGGGAAGTAAAAAGGTACTGTTAAAGACACTGTAATGAACGGTGTAATTACCGTGGTTTTGCCAGTTGTCGGAAGCTCCTGTAACTGTTTGGCCTGCAACGGCCTGCAAGGAAAGGAAACAAAAAGCCATGAATGATAGGGCTGTAAAGAAGGTTTTCATTATTTATTACTTACTCTATATAAAGCGGTTTCGCCAAAAAGGTTGGGGTGAGTATGCTGCATAAAGCTACCAAATGAGCGGGTAGCAACCACCTCTCGGTTAAGGATTTCTATATCTAAGGCACGGCATAGGTGTTCAAAGTCACGAAAGGTGCAAAAGTGAATATTCGGCGTGTTGTACCATTCGTAAGGCAGAATATCCGATACCGGCATTTTGCCATAGAGTGCCAAATGCACGCGAGTTTTCCAATGGCCAAAGTTTGGGAAGGTGATAATGCATTGTCTGCCAACTCTCAGCATATCCACCAGTACTTTATCTGGGTGCATCATGGTTTGAATGGCCTGCGACATAATAACGGTATCGAAACTTTGGTCATCGAAGTTTGTTAAGCCTTCATCAATATTCTGTTCGATAACATTTACGTCGTTTTCGATACAACGCAAGATATTTTCTGAACTGATTTCAACGCCGTAACCGTGAATGCTTTTTCTGTCCGCAAGCTCTCGTAGCAGTGTACCGTCACCACAGCCGAGGTCCAGTACACGAGAGTCTGGTTTTACCCAGCTTTCAATAATTTGGTGGTCTACTCGCAAAGTGTTTTTGCTCATTACTCACCCACCGTGATTTTATTCATAAAGCCGGAAAATAATTCCCAGTAGCGGGTTTGATTAGGAATAAGAAATGCGTCGTGGCCATAAGGTGAATGGATCTCACCATACACCACATCTTTGTCCGCTTTCATAAGGGCGTTAACAATTTCACGGCTGCGTTGCGGTGCAAACCGCCAATCTGAATCGAAGGAAATAACAAGAAACTTTGCCTGAGCCTGTTTAAGCGCTTTTACCGGGTCTTCACCGTATTCGCGGGCGAGGTCAAAATAATCCAATGCGCGGGTCATAAGCACATAGGTATTTGCATCAAAGGCTTCGGAAAAACTGGCGCCTTGATAGCGTAAGTAAGATTCAATCTGAAATTCTACGGGCTCTTCAATGCCTTGTTCGAAGGTGCCTGTGCGCAATGCTCGCCCAAACTTTTTACCCATGCCATCGCCGGAGAGATACGTAATATGTCCAATCATTCTGGCGATAGATAACCCTTGTTTGGGAAGGGTATTGTTTGCCAAGTAATCACCATTGAAAAAATTTGGGTCAGAGAGTATTGCTTGACGTGCCGTTTCGTTAAAGGCGATATTCTGCGCGGTTAATTTCATGGCCGAGGCAATTGCTACGCAGTGACGAACTCTTTCGGGGTATTCCAAGGCCCATCTCATGGCTTGCATTCCGCCGAGGCTTCCGCCAATCACCGCCGCCCATTTTTCGATGCCTAATTTGTCGGCAAGTTGTGCTTGGCTATGCACCCAATCTCTCACTCTTAAATTAGGAAAGTCTGCACCCCAGGGCTTGCCGGTTTTGGGGTTGATACTTTTGGGGCCCGTAGAACCTGCGCAGCCTCCTAAATTATTTAATGAAACAACAAAAAACTTATGGGTGTCGATGGGTTTGTTGGGGCCGATATACTTGTCCCACCAACCCGGTTTTTTATCCTCTTCTGAATGGCGTCCAGCCGCGTGATGATTGCCCGATAGGGCGTGGCAAATTAATACTGCGTTGCTGCGGCTTTTATTGAGTGTACCGTAGGTTTCCACCACCAGTTCAAAGTTGGGGAGTATTCGTCCACAGGCGAGGGTAAAAGGAGTATCAAAGGCATAAGTGTGTGGCGTGACGATACCAACGGATTGAGGTTGGTCACTATTGGCCCCGTTATTTAATGCATTTTTTTGCTGCATTCTATGGCATTATCCCGATTCTATTTGGATGCGATCATCGCTTCCGATGGCAATTTGGTTGGTTCATTTAACGCTACCGTTTTTTTCCGAGCAAGCTCACCGGAAATGATTGAAATTTTACTTTTTGCTATACCAAATGATTTGCTTAAAAATTTAATTAAATGCGCATTGGCTTTTCCATTAACCGGGGGTGCTGTAATACGTATTTTTACCCTGTCATCGTGTAGGCCGCAAAATTCGTTTTTAGACGATTTTGGTTGGAGGTGGCAGTGTAATATCAACGTTTTACCCTGCCATCTGTAATGATTGCTCATGTATTTCTTATCGTATAGGACAGTCTAAAAAAAACCGATTACAAAAAATGGGTTTAGCTCAATTGATATTGCAACGGCCATCAGTATTTTTTGGACCACCACCACTGCCATAAAGACAAATAGAACCGAAAAATCCAGTCCTCCCATTGGCGGAATCAGTTTTTGGAATGGTTGAATAATAGGTTGCATTAATTGGCGTATAAGCACAAGTGCTGGGTGTTGGCTGTAGGGTGCAATAAAGCTGCAAATAACAATGACGATTAAGGACAACCAGCAAATATAAGTGGTTAAATATATGGAAGAGATTAGCCCCCAAACAAAAAATGGGATGGGGTTTGTCAATGTCTGGGTATACAGCAAATGGATAATTTCGCCATACGCCACCTGTACTAATAGACAGAGAACAATTGCCGCCACATCAATGCCAAAGATACCTGGAATCAATTTTCGTAAGGGAATGAGCAGCGGGTTGGTAATTTTAACTGTCGCTTGAGAAAAGGGGTTGTAAAAATCTGCCCTAGCTAATTGCAACATAAACCTAAGTATCACAAAGGTTAAAAACAGTGTGGTGAAGGTCTGAAGAATGTAGCGCAATATGTCTATAAGTGTCGTCATAAGGTTTATTTGCCTAATTCAATAGCGAGCTCTTGGGCTCTTTGGTTGCAGGCTTGCATGGCGTCGTCCACGCTTTTTCGTAAATTGGTACTTTCAAAGCTGGCAATGGCTTTTTCGGTTGTTCCGTTGGGCGATGTTACTCTAAGTCGCAACTCGGCAACATCAACATCACTTTGCCCTGCGAGCTTGGCCGCGCCTAAGGCTGTTTGTATAGTGAGCGTTGTCGCCACCTCTTTGCTCAACCCTTGCTTTATGCCAGCATCGATCATAGCTTCCATCATAAGGAAAAAGTAGGCAGGGCCACTGCCAGAGACGGCAGTTACGCTGTCTATAAGGTTTTCCTGTTCAACCCAACTTACTTTACCCACGGCGGCCATAATAGCGTTGGCTAAGGCTTTTTGCTTATTTGTTGTGTGCGCGTTGGCAAATAGCCCGCTTGCGCCCTCCCCGACTAGTGCGGGAGTATTGGGCATACATCGAACAATGGGTTGTTCGGCTCCGAGCCAGCTTTGTAAGCTAGTGCAGTTAATGCCTGCGGCAATGGAAATAACTAGGGTACTCTTGTTGAGGCTGGGGGTAATTTCGTTACAGACAACCGACATAACTTGAGGTTTGATGGCCAAAACTACCACCTCTACATCGGAAATAGCCTCTTTATTGTTTGTATTTACTTCAATGTTGACCTCGTTTTTGAGAGACGCCAATTCTTCCCGAATAGGGCTGGTAGCGGTAATAGACGCGGCTGAGTGCCCCCCGGCTATAAGTCCCCCAATAATACTGCGGGCCATATTGCCTGCGCCGATAAAAGTGATTTTGGTTGCATTGTTAAGTGAACCGCTTTCTGCGTTCAAGAGTTTCTCCCGAGTTTGTGTGTGTTTTGAGAGTTTGGGGAATTATACCTTAGCTCGCTCGCCAAATAGCGATGTACCAATACGGACAAGGGTGGACCCTGCTGAGATAGCACTTTCTAGGTCGGACGACATACCCATAGATAGGCAATCCCAATAGGAGATGTTTAATTTTTGCCCAATTCCTTCAAACAGTATTTGCATTCTTTTGAAAGCGTCAGTATTAGCAGACGAGGGGATACACATTAAGCCTTTTAGGTGAAGTCGGGGCATGGATATAATTGCTTCCGCTAGATTAGGTGCGTTTTCGGGGCTCACGCCGGACTTGGTTTCTTCATTATCAATATTGACTTGAATACAGATTTTTAAAGGGGGCAAGTTGGCCGGTCGCTGATTATTGAGCCTTTCTGCGACTTTGAGCCGGTCTACCGAGTGAACCCAGTGAAAATGTTCAGCAATAGGTCGCGTTTTATTGGACTGAATGGGGCCAATAAAATGCCAACAGATTTTTTCAAGGTCGTTAGTTGCGGCTATCTTTGCCAGTGCTTCCTGTAGGTAGTTTTCTCCGAAGTCCTTCTGACCTAATGCGTACAACTCGCGTATTTTTTCGACAGGGTGTTTTTTACTGACGGCTAAAAGTGTGATCTTGTCAGGGTTTCTATCTGCGGATTGGGTTGCTAGTTGAATGCGAGTCTTAACTTGGGTTAGTTTGTTGCTCATCTTATGCATATACTTAGGGCCTGTTAACACTCATTCAATTGTCACTGTTGTGACTGAAAAATCGCCAATTTAGGCGTGAAGAGAGAAGTTTAGTTATTCTAAATGAACGATGAGCAACGACAAGTGGCGTTTTTTCAGCCACAACCCTTCGGGCCTGGGCTATTTTTCACCCAGCTACGTTATCGGTCGCTCATTTAGGCCAGCTAAACCTCGCTCGCTCTGCCTTCCTGGATAAAAAATAGCTCAGGCAGTGATAATTGAATGAGTGTTAACAGGCCCTAGCTAAGCCCTTTTTTCAAAACCGATTTTCGCCCGCTAGTATAGAGGTCTGTTAGTGTGAGTGAAACGAATAACGAGACAAAATCAGGTATAGGTTAATCTATGGATATTACTGAACTCCTCGCATTTTCAGCCAAACAAGGCGCATCAGACTTACATTTGTCCGCTGGCTTGCCGCCTATGATTCGGGTGGACGGCGATGTTCGCCGAATTAACTTACCCCCCATGGAACACAAACAAGTTCATGGTTTGATCTACGAAATTATGAACGATAAGCAACGTAAGGACTTTGAAGAGTTTTTAGAAACCGATTTTTCGTTTGAGGTGCCTGGGGTAGCGCGTTTCCGTGTCAATGCCTTTAATCAGAATCGAGGTGCAGGCGCGGTATTTCGGACGATTCCTTCCAAGGTATTGACGATGGAAGAGTTGGGCATGGGGCAGGTATTTCGTGATGTGTCTTCAGTGCCTCGCGGTTTGGTCTTAGTAACTGGGCCAACGGGTTCGGGGAAATCCACGACTTTGGCAGCAATGGTCGATTATATTAATGAAAATAAATATCACCATATACTGACCATTGAAGACCCCATTGAATTTGTACATGAAAGTAAGAAGTGCTTAATCAATCAGCGTGAGGTGCATCGAGATACTCACGGATTTGCCGAAGCCTTAAGGTCTGCCCTGCGGGAAGACCCGGATATTATCCTTGTCGGTGAGTTGCGTGACCTGGAAACCATTCGTCTCGCCTTAACGGCTGCGGAAACCGGGCATTTGGTCTTTGGTACATTGCATACCACTTCTGCGGCAAAAACCATTGACCGTGTAGTGGATGTCTTTCCTGCCAATGAAAAATCGATGGTACGCTCTATGCTTTCAGAATCTCTGGAGGCGGTTGTTTCACAAACCCTGTTAAAGAAAAACGGTGGTGGGCGTGTTGCGGCACACGAAATTATGCGTGGCACCTCTGCGGTTCGTAACCTTATCCGCGAAGATAAAGTGGCTCAGATGTACTCCGCAATTCAAACAGGGGGTTCGGTGGGGATGCAGACTATGGATCAATGCTTGGCGGATTTGGTTGAGAGGCGTATTGTTAGTCGAGATATTGCGAAAGAACTGGCGAAAATGCCGGAGAATTTTGCTTAAGCATTCATTAATACACTGTTTACAGTTGTTGTTATGTAGGACAGAAAGATGGATTTAGACCGTTTATTAAACTTGATGGTTGAGAAGAAAGCTTCCGACCTGTTCATTACTGCTGGAATCGCGCCGTCCATTAAGTTGCACGGCAAAATAGTCCCTGTTTCTACTACACCACTTTCGCCAGAAAAATCTCGTGAAATCTGTTTGAGTGTTATGAACGACAAGCAGCGCAAAGAGTTTATGGAGGTAAAAGAGCTGAACTTTGCTATTAGTGCAAGGGGAGTGGGACGTTTTCGTGCCAGTGCCTTTTATCAGCGGAATCTTGCAGGTATGGTACTCAGGCGTATTGAAACCACCATTCCTCATATTGATGATCTGGGTTTGCCAGAGATGGTCAAAGAACTTTCCATGGCCAAGCGTGGGCTGATTATTTTTGTGGGCGCAACGGGTACAGGTAAGTCTACGTCATTGGCGTCGATGATTGGTCACAGAAATCGAAATTCTAAAGGGCATATTATTTCTATTGAAGACCCAATCGAATTTATTCACCAGCATGAAGGCTGTGTGATTACCCAGCGCGAAGTGGGGATTGATACCGCGTCCTTTGAAGTTGCGTTAAAAAATACGTTGAGGCAGGCGCCGGATGTGATTCTTATTGGTGAGGTTCGCTCCAGAGAGACCATGGACCACGCCATTGCTTTTTCAGAAACGGGGCATTTGTGTTTATGTACTCTACACGCAAACAACGCCAATCAAGCTTTGGATCGAATTATTCACTTCTTCCCTGCGGATCGCCATCGGCAATTGTGGATGGACCTATCTCTTAACCTTAAGGCAGTTGTGGCTCAGCAACTTATTCCAACGCCAGATGGAGAGGGACGGCGAGCCTGTTTGGAGGTGCTTATTAATACACCTCTCGCTTCAGATATTATACGTAAAGGTGAAGTTCACGAGCTGAAAGAATTAATGAAAAAGTCTACCGAGCAGGGAATGCAGACCTTCGATCAAGCGCTCTATGAATTGTACGATGCCGGAGAAATTACCTACGAAGATGCGTTAGCTCATGCCGATTCGCCCAATGACCTGCGTTTGATGATCAAGCTTGGTTCTGAAACTGATGCAGAATATCTGTCTAATGCAGCAGATGAGCTGAGTATTCAAGAAGAGGAGAATCGCTCACGGCATTTTTAATCTGCTTTTTAACTTGCTAGGTTAGCCTGTTAATTTTTACTCACAAAACAAATATTCGAACCGTTTCAGTTGATTTGACTTCAGATGATGTTAGATACATCTTGCACGCATTGAATGAATTTAAAGAGGCGTGCCGTAAAAAGATGGAAGCAGGCGATGAAGGCGACGACGATTACCTAATATCTTTGAAAGCCAGCAATGGACTTCCCGAAAGCTCCGTATCTAGTCAAGTAATGGCCTTACTTGATGGGGTAATTCAATTGCATTACCATTCTGATGTAGTCCAAATTCACCTACTGGAGGCTCAATACGGCAAGTACAGTATTAATAAGCGAGTCCACTCTGACAGATCGTTACCAGACCACAGTGCCAGATGCTGTGCGCAAAGCTTTGCATCTTAGCAAGCGCGAAAAAATTCGCTATACCATCCAGTCTGATGGCAATGTGCTGCTATCTCGCGCAGATCAAGATGAGGCCGATCCAGCTTTAGGTAATTTTTTAACATTCTTGGCGAACGACATACAACAAAACCCGCAGCGCCTAAAAGCAGTAACACCAGAATTGGTTTCTCGCATCTAGGATAAATCCGTCTTCATATTGCCTAACGAGTAGATGAAGGCGGAAAATAGCTGAAAGTATCGACAAAAGAACATTATCGTATTTTTGCTGCATTCATGGCTGCAATTTCAAACCCGTTTTTTAGTTAACCGACAAGCCCGTAGTACAAAATAAAAAGAAAAAATAGAGTGGCGTCTATTTAGGTTTAATTGGTGGGTTCTATAAAGCTGACGCATTTGGCCGTGTTTTGTCGCAAAAGACATTCCATTATTGGTTCAAGTAAATATTCTGCTCTGGCATAAAAATAAACTATGTTAGAGTCTCCACGTTTTGCGTGAAGAATATTAATGTAAAAATTTGAACTTTTATGGAATATAAGGTTTTTTAATGTCCCCCTTTTCTCAAGAAAATCGCTTTTTATCCATTTCGGATTTTGGTTTAGGTAAAGATACTTTTTTGTTGACGGCATTTGAAGGAAGTGAATCTATTTCAGATTTATTTGAATTTAACTTGGAAGTGCTATCTGAAAATCAGGCTATTTCACCAGAAGATATTATTGGTAAAACCGTTTCTATCAGCATTAAAAATAAAATAGAGCGGAAATTTCATGGTTATATAAGCCATTTTACTTTTGGTAAAATGAAAGGTCATGGTCTTCGCCAATACAAGTTAGTAATGGTGCCGTGGTTATGGTTTCTGTCTAAGACAAACAATCACCGAATCTTTCAAGAAAAAAATGTTAAGACGATTGTCTCTCAGGTTTTTACCGATTTAGGTTTCTCCGACTTTAACTTTCGAGCCAGTGGTGGCGCTATACGCGAATACTGTATACAGCACAATGAAAGTGACTTGCATTTTGTCTCGCGCTTATTGGAAGAAGAGGGTATTTGTTATTATTTTATGCACGAGGCTGGCAAGCATACTCTGTATTTAGTGGATCAAAAGAATGCGTATCAAACTTTTGAAGGGGGGAGAATTGGGCACACTGATAGCAATCAAATACATCAATGGGAGCATCTATATTCTTTTAGAAAAGGTCAATGGACGATCAATGACTATGATTTTAAGACGCCAGGAAAAAATTTAATATCTACAATCTCAGCGTTGGGTGGCTATGCGGGAGCGGATAAACTGGAACATTATGAATATCCAGACCTATATCAAACCAGTATTGGCAGTTCGCTTGTCAAAGTGCGTATGGATGCAGAAGAGGCGACAAAAGATATGGTCAAAGGCGAGAGTGATTGCTGTGCCTTTTACGCTGGTGGCAAATTTAGCGTGGGCAAAGATAGTGTTCAAGGCGAAAAAGGTCATTATATTCTTATTGGCGTAAAGCATAAAGCTTACGATACAAGTTACTTACACAAGCCAGCCAAAGAAGAGAACGATACGCCTGCATTTAATTATAAAAATGAACTTGCCTGCATCCCTGATAACGTACATTTTCGTCCACAGCAAAAGCACAAACGGCCTGTTATGAAAGGCTCGCAAACGGCTGTTGTTGTCGGTCCTGCGGGGGAAGAAATTTACACGGATGAGTATGGCCGGATCAAAGTACAGTTTATATGGGATAGAGAGGGTAAAAAAGATGAAAATAGTAGCTGTTTTTTACGTGTAATGCAGGTCTGGGCGGGCAATAAATGGGGTGCCTCATTTGTGCCGCGTATCGGTCACGAAGTGATTGTGAGTTTTCTTGATGGTGACCCTGATAGACCTATTGTTGCCGGGTCTGTTTACAATCAAAAAAATAAACCGCCATACAGTGAAAAAACACAAAGCGGTATAAAATCGCGTTCCTCTAAAGGCGGGACATCTGCAAATTTTAATGAAATACGCTTCGAAGATAAAAAAGGAGCTGAGCAACTTTATATTCAAGCCGAAAAAAACCAAGACAATCTGGTTAAAAACGATGAATCCACAAGCGTGGGGAATAATCGTACTGAAAATGTGGGTGTAGATGAAGCCATCACCATCGGTAGTAATCGCACTGAAAATGTGGGTAGCAATGAAACCATCACTATCGGTTCCAATAGAACCGAGAGCGTTGGTGCCAATGAAAGCATTACCATAGGCAGTAATCGTACTGAGAATGTTGGGGCCAATGAAACGGTTAGTATTGGGAGTAGTCGTACAGAAAATGTAGGCAGCAATGAAACGCTAACCGTTGCTAAATTGCGCACACACAATGTGGGAATAAACGACATGCTGAATGTTGGTGCTGCGCAGGAAGTGAGTGTAGGTGGTTTTCGTATGCTCAATGTGGGTTTGTATCAAAACCGCAATACAGGCTTGGATTTGTTAGAAAAAGTGGGTAAAAAGATTACTATAGATGCGGGTGATGAGATTATGATAGTGACAGGTGAGTCCAGCCTAAATATGAAAAGTGATGGTACGATTGTGCTTAAGGGAAAAGATATTCAAATTCAGGGAAGCGGAGAAATTTTTATTAAAGCAGCAAAAAACCTTATCCAAAAAGCGAAAAAGATTTTGGAGAATTAAGATGGAGCATGAGTGTAAAACGATTTTAGAAAAACCAAATGAAAAGACAATAGACAATAAATCTAATAATAGCGATTTGCTTACTAAAACGTTAGATCAAAGTTCTACTCAGCAACAGCTACCTGCGACGTATATTGCAACAATGGTTGAAATTGATTCAGAGGGTTATCCTGTTGTTGAATATCAAGGGAGAAACTATTTGGCTGAGTCTTTGGTTCCTATTGCCGACGATCACTTGGGTGTGCAATGTGCGTTAGCATTTATTAATGGGGAAGCCAGTCGTCCACTTATTCTTGGAATTTTATGGAAGCCAAACGTATCTTCAGTGTTAGATAAGCATGTATTAAAAGCTCAGGAATCGATCATTTTAGAATGTGGGCGGTCGAGTCTTGAAATGCAGTCAGATGGTTCTGTGCGTTTAAAAGGTGTTACTGTGACAACTCAAGCCTATGGTTCTAATCGAGTTAAAGGCGCCGCAGTTAAAATTAATTAGTTATCAACATTAAATACGCTTCTTCGCTGGGCAAAATATTCTATCAATAAAAGAAAGTATCACACGTAGTATTCAGTATATTGATCATCTTTATCATGACGTATAAAGGTTAACATTGTATTTATGAGGCTAATTTACTCTAACAGTTTATGGAAGCATATGTTAATTGATGCTTCTTTTGAATGGTATTTGCGCAATGAGGCATCGACAAGTCCCATGTTCATACTCGCTGAACTGTCTGAACAAGATAGAAAAGTGGAAGCACTATTGTATGCACTGCGTTTGGGGATTGAATCAGGTCATAGTCTGGAAAATAATTTAAAGCTTGACGATTGGGGTGCGATTTTTATCGCCACTGTTTTAAGCCTGAGATTAAATAAGCTTAGCTTTATTGAAAAACTAGTTGAAGTTATTTTTGATTCTCCTAAGCAAGTAAATGAATTGTATCAAGCCTTTGCTTGGCAACCTCCATCACAACAACAAATAAATAGCTTGTTACAAAGCCAAGCTTCTCATGTCCAACCAGTAGTTGCCGCTGCTTTCCCTAGTTATTTGGCGCCGAATATATTCGCACAATGCTTACTAAAGTCGGAGAGTTCCATTGTTATACCTATGCTTAATTATATTGGTGAGCAGCGTTTGCGGTCGTATATTCCTTATGTGGTTCGTTATTATTCCAGCCCAGATGAAAATGTGCAATGTGCTGCTGCTTGTGCAGGCTTGTTATTGGGTGAGGGGAAGGCACTAGATGTCATCAAAAAATTTGCTTCATATAATAATTCTTTGTTAAGAAAAGCGTTGCAATGGTTGTTTTGTTTCTCTCCTTTTCAAAGTCACTCTGGATGGCTTGAAAATATTATTAGCATGAATTTGTCACCGCGAATACAGGCATTAAGTATTGCGTATAGTGGCATAGTTGACTACATTCCTAAACTGATAAATATTATGGATGATATTAATTATGCTCAGGTTGCTGGAGAGGCTTTTTCGCTTTTAACAGGCGTGAATCTTATTGACAATGACTTGGATGATAATGCTCCAAAAGGTGAAGAGCCTAGTGGAGCCGAGAAACGAAAAATGGATAGCCAGTATAGAGATTATGAAGAAGATTTACCCTGGCCGAATGTTGAAAAAATTTGGCAATGGTGGGTAGAAAATGAAATAAAATTTTCATCCAGTCAGTGTTATCTTGCTGGCCGAGAAATCAACTGCAATAATTTAATCGAGATTCTTAGCGAAGGTACGCAAGTACAGAGACATGCCGCTGCATTAGCTTTAGCGAAAATACAATGTGATCGTCCTTATTTTCCGTGTGGCATTAAAGCAGAAAAACAATTTTTGTTGCTAATAGATTATGAAGATATAAAAATAGCGTCATAAAGTCTATTGTTGACATGCTTTAACTACACACACTCTTTGAATATTACTAATGTGCGGTTATGAATTTACTTAACGAAACTAAATTTGCAGGTGGGTACGCACCAGGGCGTTTAAAAAGTGGACGGGACTGCCTGGTTTTAGTTGCTAAAGCGACCTATTCATTGCCTGTAGGGGAAGGAGAAAAACCAACGTTACTCGCCGAACAAATTGAACCTTCGCCAGTCGATATTCCTTTAGGTGACCCTGAAAGTACACCGATACTTTATGAACATGACTATGTACCCTATAAACCTAATTGTGATGTTATTCTTATAGGCTCTGCTTATGCTCCACCGCAGGATAGCCGTCAACGTGTAGCGGTGCGAATGACTGTAGGGAGTATGATAAAAACATTTGTTGTTGTTGGTCACCGTCAATGGCAAAAGAAGAATGGTATGTTATACCCAGGCGAGCCAGTACCGTTTACTTGTTTACCTATTCATTATGGTGTGGCCTATGGCGGTATGGGTATGCTATCGCGTAAACAAAAGATGTATGCCTATGCAGATAATATGTTAGGTGTTGGTTATTATGGTAATCAGTCCAACGAAGAATGGTTACACAAGCCGTTGCCAAACACGGAAGAAGTTGAATCCCTAATAAAAAAACCTACCGCCAACTACATACCAATGAGCTTCGGTCCTATTGCCAAGAATTCACCTGCTCGTATCCAGTATGCAGGGACTTATGACAACGTATGGGAACAGCAAAAAGCACCTTTTTTACCTGATGATTTTGATGAGCGTTTTTATCAATGTGCGCCGGGTGATCAACAAATTCCCTATTTGCAAGGTGGAGAAACAGTAGTACTGAATAACTTAACACCTGAAAATTTTAATAAATTTATATTGCCAAAAGAAAAACTTATGATGCATGTTGTATACCAAAATGATGCACGTGTAGATCTTGAGTCTGTTATCGATACTCTGATTTTTGAACCGGATAAGCAACGGTTCTCTGTTGTGTGGCGTGCAATGGTGCCTTTAAAAAGAAATATGCGAGAAGTAGATACAATGATAATTGGCGTACCTACTCGTGCTTGGGAGCGTGCAAGGTTAATGGGAAAAACCTATGTGCCAATGTCCAAACTTAAAGAATACAGACATATACTTAGGGGCTAAGCATGACACGTATGCGAATAGTAGCAACGGGTATGGTCAGTGGTTTGGCGTATTCAGCAGAAGGAAACGCGGCCTTAATGCGTTTAGAGTATGATGCATTCCAAGAAACCTCTTTTCATGTTCCTGAAACAGGCGAACCGATTATTGGTGCCTGCATAGAAAGGATTAATGTCAGAGGTGCTTCACGTTTAGTCGAAATGGCCGATGCTGCGATGAATGATTTATTCAGCTCTCTGTCTGATTCTATTGAAAATATTGATGTTATCTTTTGTTTGCCGGATTGTGCCCACCCGGATTTAAACGAGCAATTGGTTTATGAATTTGACCAAGGTATTGTGCGTACATTTCGAGTTGTGGGCGCAACGCAAAATCATTATTCACTTGGAACATGTTTTTACTATAACGAGGGGCGAATCGGTTATCTTGATGCGTTGGCGTTTGCTCGGCAGCGATTAGCGGAAAAAACCTCTCAGCATATTATGGTCGTAGGTGTAGATAGCCTAGTCAATAATGCAAATATCAGTCAACTACTGGGTATTAGCAATTCAGATTACCCTGGCCGCCTTGTTATTGAAGATGCTCCAGATGGAATGATTGTTGGTGAAGCTGCTGCGGCTGTTTTATTTACATCGTCAATAGAAACGCAAACCTACCTTTGTTGCACGGGTATTGGTCTCGGTCAAGAACCCGCGCCCTTATTCAGCAATGATGTTAGTCGTGCGGATGGTCTTGTTAACGCAGTGAAACAGGCAACAGCGCAGGCGAATATAGATGTATCCGATACGGATTTCCGTATTGCGGCTATTACGGGTGAGAGTTATTTCTTTGCTGAAGATAGCACTATGCTTTACCGTTGTTTTCAGCGCCCTAAAGAAAGTTATTCTCTGTGGCATACAACAGATAAAATTGGCGAGGTTGGTGCGGCCACAGGCCCGGCTATGACCGTTATGGCTTTCTGGGGAACAAAACGAGAGTATGCGCCGGGTAATAATATACTTTGCCATATTAGCAGTGAAACGGAGCGCCGAGGTGCTTTTATACTTCAATATTACACGTCATAAGATAGAGGTACTCAATGGCTAATAATGTATTTGCAAACAATCTTGAAATTGCTTGTAAAGCGGGTGAGGGGATTAGTGCGGCGGCTTTTCCTGACCCTTGCTGGAGTCCACCGCCACCGAGTGCAGGCCCGGTTGTTATTCCCTATGCCAATACTGCAAAAGCATCGGATACCGCGAACGGCAGTAAAACCGTTTTTATTAGCGGTAAACCTATTATGTTGCGCGATAAATCCTATTTTAAAACCAGCACAGGCAATGAGCCTGCGACCTATGCTTTTAATAAAGGCCAAAAAACAGGTAAGTTAAAGGGGGCGTGTTACTTTGCTTCGTGGTCAATGAATGTAAAAATAGAGGGTTACAATGTTGTTCGGCATAGTGATGATACCACCCACAACCATGGCTCCCATCCAGGCAATACGGGCAAGTGGCCTTTTACCGATAGTAAAATACAGAAGAAAGCTTGCAAAAAAGAAATTGAACGTGAAGGTGTCGCTTGCGGTGGTTTAAAGCCGAAAAAAGTAGATAAGCGAGGTAAAGTTCAAAAGCCATGGTTCGAAAGTGCCTATAAAGATGTGAAAGGTAAAGTAAAGTGGAAGAGGAAACATTGTGTTGGGTTAGGCGTTATGCCGAGAAGTCTCGATACTAAGGACTTAACTTCGCTTAAGAAAAAACTGAACAATAAATTAAGTGATTTTAATGCGATTGATGATGCAATCGATGTTGCTGCGGACCAGGCTATTGAGATAGTGGAAGATAAGATAACCAAGCTTATCGCTAAAGGCGTTGCTAAAAAAGTGGTGGGTGCGGCGGCGGGTTTCAGCGGCATTGGTTTGGTTATTACTGCAATTGCGGCAGCAGACGCGGTTAAGGATGCCTTGGATCTTACCGGTATGTATGGTGATCTAGAAAATATGCACAGTGAAGCTAAGCGGATCAAAATGCAGCTTGGGGGGGTTAAAAGAGAAGCTTGGTAGTCTTTCTGAGAATATAGGCAAAAACCCTGGTGAGGCGAATGATATTCTTGCTGATTTACAGCGGACGATGGCGGTAGCCAACCCTTGCTTGCGTGCAAAAAAGTGCCAATTAATGTCAAAAAATACGGCAGGCAATGAAAAAAGTGATACCACGGGGTGTTGTAAAGGGCAAACAGGTCATCATTTAATTCCCCACAGTTATTTTAGCAATGGCCCTTGTGGGTCAAAATCAGATATGGGTAAAACACCCACCGTGTGTGCCGAAGGCGATACTCACCGTAAAACCAACGGCTCACATGGTGCATTACACCGCAACCTTGATGCGGTATTACGTAAAACGGAATGCGTGGCTACTGGTGCTGTTAGTTATGAAGATGCACGGGAAGCGGCGATTGAATCCCATAAAAAAACCTTTCCATTTAGTTTGTGCAGCAGAAAATGTTTGAGAGCGCAATTGGATAAAGGCTACAAAAAAAAATGTAAAAATAAAGATTTAAGTTATTCTAAAATGCCCGGTGGTGAAGATGCTAGTATAGGAACTAAATTGTGAAAATAAAAACTTATGAAAAACTTTTTAAAGGGTTTGAAATTACACATGCTTCTATTAAAAAACCAGATAAAATTGTTTTTATTGCTCAGAAAGCAATACCGTCCAATAAAGACTATCAGCCCGCTGAAGAGTTACCTACTCGATTTATTTCATGGTATGTGGACTCGTTGGAAGAAGACGAAGGCTATGGTTATTTAGAGATGAGATATGGCGTTCGTAATGGGTATGTGAGTACCAGTGATCAGGGCATTATCATTGCTTCAAGTTTTGGAAAAGTGTGGGAAAATAATGCAGGTGATAATTGGCATAAAATTGTTACGGAGACAGACGCCCAACGTTTTTTAACGGGTATCACAAAGATCGGTCATCATATCTTTGCCTGCGGCAGTGGGCGTAAAGTATACCGTCGGGACGGGTTGAACAATTGGGTTGACCTAGTGGACGAACAACAGCACAGTTATGTTTACAGTGATATTATTGAGCGTAAAAAACGCAAAATTAGTCATATAGGTTACCCAATGGGATTTGAGTGTATTGCCGGTTTTCATGAAGAGGAAATATATGCGGGCGGTGGCAATGGGGACTGTTGGCGCTATGACGGCACATTGTGGCATCGTGTTGATTTACAAACCAATACGGATGTTGCCGCTATTGTGTGTGGTGATAATGGCAAAGTGTATATTTGCCTTGCGAACGGTAAAATTATAATCGGTCGCAATAACCAATGGCAGTTACTTGATACAAAAATTAATGAGTACAGCTTTGCGGCGGACGTCATGTCCGCCGCCTGGTTTCAAGGCAAGCTGTATCTTGGCACACCGTTTGATCTCTATGTACTTGAGGGTGATCAGCTCAGCCGATATCAATTTCCGAAAGAGGGGCCTCGGCAAAGTTCATTTGCGCATGTGGCAAGTTGTGAAGATGCCTTGTTATCTTATGGAAATGATCAAGCTTTGGTTTTTGATGGGGTTCAATGGAAAGAGATTGTGAATCGTCCGTTATTTGCCCAAGACTCTATCCAGTAGGGAAAAAGTGGGGAAAAAAGTAAGAGAAAGAGCCGGAAGTGTCATAATGTATTGATTTAGTCGATATTGTGTGAATGCGAACAGCTAGGTTCTTGGTGGTGAAAGGAAAGCCCATTATTCTTTTGCCGCGCTAGAACTTCATCTTTATTAATATTTTTAATATTGATAGTCGGCTACTTATTATTTTATATGCAATTCATGCTCATTGAGTTTGGGTTGGTCGTGCCACCAGCTCTCTAGTATTAATCGGGCGGCAATAGAGTCCACAGGGTTTTTCGTGTAATTATTGCCGGTATAACCCCTTTGGTATGCTTCTGCTTTGGCCTCGCGTGTGGTGAGTCGTTCATCATAAAACTCTACTGGAACGCCAAAACGACCATGAATGCGATTGCCAAACTTGCGCGCTCTACGTGTTATTTCGTTTTCACTTTCGTCCATATTGAATGGCAGCCCAACAATAATAATATCGGGGCACCATTCTTTGAGTAAATTGCCTATGGTATTCCAGTCAGGTATCCCTTCTTGGGCTGTAATTGGAGGGAGTTCGCCCGCTGTATCCGTTATGGTTTGCCCTATTGCCACACCAATACTTTTTGTGCCGAAATCAAAAGCGAGAATGGTTGTGAAGTGAGTCTTAAGAGACATTGTTGTACTCGAGGTTATTATTGTATTCGAGGTTATTGTTGTAATTTGAGGTTACAGTTAGGCGTGGCCAGCGGTGGTTGAAATAAGGTTTAGGTCAACCCCTATTCGTTTTGATGCCGCCGCCCAGCGTTCTTCCACTGGAATATCAAACATGGTTCCTGTGTCGGCTGGAATGGTAAGCCAGGAGTTTTCGGATATTTCCTCTTCTAATTGGCCAGGCCCCCACCCCGCGTAACCTAGTGCAAACTGTGCCTTGTCAGGCCCTTTGCCTTTGGAAAGGGCATCCATAATATCTTTAGAGGCGGTTAAGCTAATTTCGTCTGTTACGTGCAATGTTGATTGCCAGTTGCTATCGTGTCTATGCAGCACAAAGCCCCTTTGCACATTCACTGGGCCGCCAGCTAAAACTGGCGCTCTTGAACTCTCTGGCGTTTGATCAAGGCTGAGCTGCTCGAATACTTCATCCAAAGTAATTTCCATGGGTTGATTAATAATAATACCCATGGCTCCATGCTCGTTGTGATCACACAGGTAAGTGACGGAGTGAGTGAACATGGAATCGGTTAGCGAAGGCATGGCAATAAGAAAATGGTCACGCAAGCTATTGCTTTTGTTGTCCGATATTTTTATAGGGAAGTCAGTATCCATACCTCAAGTATGAAGGTAGAATTCAATAACACAAGCGTATTTTTGTTAATTCTGGTTAGAAACTGTCGGCATGGACTTGTTCAGACCGTATTGTCATAGAGACTTAAGTTAAGTGCATTAAATAGCCTAAAGAGCGCGCCTGCGGGTTAATTTTTTAGTGTCCAGTACTCAATCCAGTAATTTCAAATTGCCAAGTTCGAATAATTTCTAATTGATCTGTGTTTTTGCGTATTTCTTTGGGAAAGGGGGCAAATGGACTGCTGAGTCGGACAATTTGAATGGCGCTCTTATCCAGTATGCTGTGCCCAGAACTCTGTAATACTTCAATACTTTTTATGGTTCCGTTTGGGTAGATAATAACGGATAGCCGCAGGTTGCCGAAAATCTCTTTTTCTAGCGCTTCTTTTGGAAAGTTTTTATTGCCAATGGCTTCAATTTTTTGAGACCAGTTATACAGGTACTCTGCGTCGTATGAAGCCTTAGTTGAAACGGATGTCAGGCGGCGTATGCGTGGTTGTTTGGCGAGGTCTTGTTTTAATTTATCTAATTTGGCTCGTAAGCTTGCAATTTCTGGGTTGCTCCAAGGGACTTCTGATTCTTGCCCCTCAGATTTTTCACTTTCTTTGCTTTCTTCCTGCTCTTTTTGTTTTAAGGCTTTTTGTTGTTGAGACGATACCGTTGTAATTTGTTGCTGTAAAAATTCACTTTGTATCGAGGATTTTTTCTGAGCGGCTTGATAGGTATCACGAATATTCACATCTTCAATTTCAGCAAGTTGCATGGTGGAAAGGTCTTTGACTTCGTCCGCCGTGCCACTTGCCTCTTGATTAATCTGGGCGAGAAAATCTGCTTTTTCGGGTTGAATCTGAGATTGATGTGTCGCCAAAGTAATATTAAGCGAAGGTGCGATGGTATTGCCGCTATTAATTTTGAAAGTTACCCCAAAAATTAATAGCGCATGAAACGCCGCAGCCATAAAGAGCGTAAAACTCAGGCGATCATTGCTGTTAACGGCTTCTTCGTGATTCATTATCGTGGTAAATTTTGTCTTGGTAGATTAGATTTATTATTTTGGCAAGTTATTATTTTAACAAGTTAGTATTATTGGCGGCGAGCTTCCAGTGCCTCGATTAGTTTATCACCAATATTGGTATTGTAGGCATTATCTATTTCTCGCACGCAAGTGGGGCTGGTGACGTTAATTTCGGTGAGAAAATCTCCGATCACATCCAAGCCAACAAATAATAGGCCCTTTTCTTTTAGCGTGGGGGCAACTTGAGACACTATCCATTTGTCTCTATCGGACAAAGGTTGAGCAACTCCTCGGCCTCCTGCGGCCAAATTACCTCGGGTTTCCCCTTTGGCTGGGATACGGGCAAGAGAATAGGGTATTGCTTCGCCATCAACAACCAAAATACGCTTGTCGCCATTGGTGATGTCGGGAATAAATGATTGAGCCATAATGAATTCTTCGCCATGGCGAGTCAGTATTTCCAGAATGACACTGACATTAGGATCACTTTCTTTGCAGCGAAAAATACCCGCACCGCCCATTCCGTCCAAGGGTTTAAAAATAACATCCGAGTGGGTTTGATGAAACGCTTTTAATTGATTTGGGTCTCGACTTACCAGTACCGGAGGGCAGCATTCGGGGAACTCCGTTGCAAAAACTTTTTCGTTACAGTCGCGCAAGCTTTGGGGTTTATTGACAACAAGCGTGCCTTCTTTTTCGGCGCGTTCAAGAATGTAGGTAGCGTAGATATATTGATTATCAAATGGTGGGTCTTTGCGCATTAATATAACGTCTAGTTCACTTAATGCGCATTTTCTCTTCTCTTCAAGTGAAAACCACGACTCTTCGTTGTCAAATACTTCGATTGATTGGCCATTTGCGTAGGCTATACCTTGATCAAGAAACACATCATTTATTTCCATATAGTATAAATTATGGCCTCGGTTTTGTGCTGCGAGCATAAGCGCAAGCGTTGTATCTTTGTAGTAAGTAATGGATTGAATGGGGTCCATTACGATACCTATTTTCAAAGCTTTTGTGTTGTTGTTCAAGATGTTATCTCCAATTTGAATAATGGGTTGGCAAAAAGTCAAATATTGGACGATGCTAAAAGGTACGGATTCAACTAAATTAAAGCAAGAGTGTCCTTTACGTGGCTTAATAAAAATTGCAGTTTTCTCGTTTTTTCAAGCATTTATGGATTAAACTGCAAATCTGTGTTAAAAGTTACCGCATAGCTCTAAGCTGCGGTAATTGTCGAAAAAACAGCTATTATAAGTCATAGACAAAGACGTTAAGGTCATCTTATGGACGTGAATTTAGAACATCTTAAAGTGATGATAATCGACGATAGTAAAACTATTCGTCGAACAGCTGAAACGCTGTTAAAAAAAGTAGGCTGCACCGTTGTGACAGCCACCGACGGTTTTGATGCGTTGGCAAAAATTGCCGATACCCGTCCTGATATTATTTTTGTTGATATTATGATGCCCCGTCTAGACGGGTATCAAACCTGCGCACTTATCAAAAATAATAGTGAATTCAAATCTACCCCGGTGATTATGTTGTCGAGTAAAGATGGGTTATTTGACAAAGCGAAAGGTCGCATTGTTGGATCGGATCAATATTTAACTAAACCATTCAGTAAGGGCGAACTGATTGGTGCAATTGAAGCCCATGTAAAAGTGGCTCACGCGAGCTAAACTGTTTATTCAACCTAACCAGGAATTTCTGAGGGAGCCATGGCTAAAGTACTTATTGTTGATGATTCACCTACGGAAACCCATAAGTTAACCAGTATGCTGGAAAAAAATGGCCACTCGGTTATTACAGCAGTAAATGGTGAAGAAGGGGTGGCAACAGCCAAAGTCGAGGTGCCGGACCTTGTGCTAATGGATATTGTTATGCCGGGTTTAAATGGCTTTCAGGCGACCCGTCAATTATCTAAAGCTTCTGAAACATCTCATATCCCTGTCATTATTGTGACAACCAAAGATCAGGAGACTGATCGTGTTTGGGGTATGCGTCAGGGGGCAAAAGCGTATCTTACCAAACCTATCGATGAGAAAGAGTTGTTTGACACCATCAAAAAGGTCGGTGTTTAGGAAATTTGATATAGATGTCAAAGCACGCTGCATACCAAGCGCTGGCGAGTTTAGCCGCACTAAGTAAACACTCTGCAAAAGGGCTGCCTGCTCAGCAGGCTTCTGCGCCCCGGTGGAGCGGAGTGGGGTTTTCGTTTATGGGGCTTAAATTTGTTGCCCAAATGGGTGTGGTGGCTGAATTGATGGAAGTACCCTCTTCCACAAGGTTACCGGGCGTGCGGTCTTGGGTAATGGGTTTGTCCAATGTCCGCGGTCGGTTGCTGGCTCTCTTTGACCTTCCTCACTTTTTGGGGGGGCAGTTAGCGCCGCAAAAGAAAAGACGAAGAGTGCTTGTTCTTGAAGCCAATGGGTTATACAGCGGCTTAGTTGTTGACGGAGCATATGGTATGCAGCATTTCTTCGTGGACAGTTTTCGTTCGGAATTCGATGATATTCCAAAGAAAATTGCACAGTTTGTAAAAGGTTCATACACCGATGCTCACGGCGAGCGTTGGTATGTATTCAGCATGGAGTTACTTGTTGCGGAAGAGAGGTTTATAAATGCAGCAGCGCTATAAAATAGAGAGGGAGCAAATTGACTTATCGTTATATTTGAGAATACAAAATTAAAGTAGCAGTCTCTACTCGCTAGCTTGTTAGGTTACTGATCGTGGCTCGTGGACTAGAGAATTTTTATTCATAGAAAGAATGAATTCGTACTAAAGTATTGGGTTTAAAATTACGTAGAGTATTGGGTTTAAAATAATGTGGTGAGGGTGTGTTCACTTAACTCACCATGATAATGACAACCAGTAATACATACATTCGCTTGGGAGCGTCGTATGAAGAGTGATTCCATGGGCCTGTTTACTCGGGCTAGAACCAACCTTTTTTTGGCATCTTTGGTGGTAGCTTTGGCTATCTGTGGTGTTTTGATGGCTGCAATTATTTACTTGCTCCTTCAAGATGCTTCGAGGGACCAACGCTATCTGCAACTTATTGGTAACTTACGGGCATCCTCTTATCAGCTCACATCTCTTTCTCGGGATGCTACGGCTGGCAACCAGGAAGCGTTTGGGTTGTTGAACCAAGTTGTGAAAAACATGGATTCTAACTGGCAAAGATTGAAACAAAGTGACAATCAGACCCGAGTTATATTGAATGATTACATCGCTGCCTTTGATGGTGTATGGAGTCGAGTATCCCAAAGCTCCGGGGTAATTACCGAAAATAAAGATACGATTATCTTCCTACATGATGTTGCGACAACTCTGAACGAATCGCTCCCTGAACTTCAGGCAGAGCATAACAACATCGTTGAAATACTCCTTGAAAATGCCGCACCGGCTGACCAAGTATCTGTGGCGCAAATGCAGTCCTGGCGTGCGGAACGTATTGGTCGAAACGTTGATAAGATGCTTCGTGGTGGTGCGGATGCGGATCGTGCAGCGGACCAATTTAACCTGGATGCAAGTCTCTTCGGAAAAGTCTTGGCGGGTATGAAAACGGGTGACATGGCGATGAGCATCTCCAGGGTAACCGACTTAGAAGCCAATGCCAGCTTGGATGAAATTAGTGAATTGTTTGAGTTCGTAAGTGGTTCAGTTCGAGAAATTTTTGAAGCGTCTCCTGCACTTTTCCGAGCTAGGCAAGCAACTAACTCGATTCTTGACGATAGCCCGGTTCTTCTTGAGTCCCTAACGGCTCTATCCGTTCAGGTGAGTGAGCTTCCTTCAAAACGTAGTGTGAATTACACTGTGCTGCTTATTGTGGGTGGTATCGGCCTTATCAGTTTGATCTTAATTGGTTATCAGTTGAACGTTGCTACTAACGAGCGCTTGAAAGAAACTGCGGAAACCAACGAAAGAAACCAGAACGCGATTTTGCGGTTACTGGATGAACTCGCCGACTTGGCGGATGGTGACTTAACGGCGACCGCAACGGTAACCGAGGACTTCACTGGTGCGATTGCGGACTCTATCAACTTTACGGTTGACCAACTTAGGGTACTGGTATCGCGGATTAACGAAACATCTGATCGAGTTGAATCTGCGTCGAAAGAAACACAGCAAACAGCGCTCCACTTAGCGGAAGCCTCTGAGCATCAGGCGCAAGAAATTGCTGGGGCATCGGCTGCGGTAAATGAAATGGCGGTAACCATTGACCAAGTATCAGCAAACGCCGCCGAATCAGCGGGTGTTGCGGAGCGGTCTGTATCGATCGCTAACAACGGTGCGAAAGTGGTACAAAATACTATCCAGGGTATGGATACTATTCGTGAGCAGATTCAAGATACGTCGAAACGTATCAAGCGGCTGGGCGAGTCGTCGCAAGAAATTGGTGATATTGTAAGTTTGATTAACGACATTGCCGACCAGACGAACATCCTGGCACTGAATGCGGCAATTCAGGCATCGATGGCCGGTGATGCTGGACGAGGCTTTGCGGTGGTAGCGGATGAGGTTCAGCGATTGGCGGAACGCTCTGCAACAGCAACCAAGCAGATTGAGTCTCTGGTAAAAGCGATTCAGAATGATACAAACGAAGCGGTAACCTCGATGGAACAAACGACATCTGAGGTGGTGCGAGGAGCCCGTTTGGCACAGGATGCGGGTGTGGCACTGGAAGAGATTGAGTCGGTATCGGCTAACTTGGCAGAATTGATTCAAAACATTTCGAACGCAGCGCGCCAGCAAGCGTCATCTGCGGGCCATATCTCTAATACGATGAACGTGATTCAAGAAATTACATCTCAAACCTCTGCGGGTACAACGGCAACGGCAACGGCGATTGGTAACCTTGCCGATATGGCAACCGAACTAAGTGGATCGGTGCGTGACTTTAAGCTTCCTGACGAGATGGGTGAGTCTCAAGGAAGTGATTTTGTTGGTGATGACTCAGGGTTTGATGCAGAAGTATTGGGCTCAGATGAATTAGTTGACCTCGATGACGATCATGTTATTTCTGAAGGCTTTACCTCAGAAGAGTTTGCATCTGATGAAGCGCCGACGGAAGAATTTGCAACCTTAGGTGATGAAGTTGTGAACTTGTCTTTAGACGACGCCCTTCCTGTAGAAATGGAAGATGAAGATGTTTCTCTTGGGATGATCGATGAAGATGATCCGGTAAACCGACAATAAAAAATAAATTGGTTATTCGTTCATGATTTGGTCATTGCAAGCAGCCCCCGACCTGACGGATCAGCAATTTGATCAATGGAGCAAATTGCTTGAAGAACGTGCAGGCATTTGTCTAAGCGATCAGCAGCGTGTGTTTTTGCAAACACAGGTTTCTATGCGTATGCGTGAATTGGGGCACAGCGACTATTCACAGTATTACAATCGTGTTGTGGACGGTGTCAGTGGTTTGATGGAGTGGTCGGTTTTAATTGACCGTCTTGTTGTTAAAGAAACCAGTTTTTTCCGTCACAAGGCATCGATTGATTTTGTTCGCAATGACTTAATGGCGAGAATCAATAATAACCAAGTAGATGGCTCTTTTGATGTGTGGAGCGTAGGTTGTTCTTCGGGTGAAGAACCTTACTCTTTGTCGATGATACTCAATGACAGTTACGAGTACGCACGCAAAGAGCCTTACTATGGCATTATCGCTTCGGATATTAGCCGGGCAGCTTTGGCCATTGCCAAGACGGGTATCTATCCCCAGCGAAAAGTAGAGATGATGGACCCTCATTATCGTCAGCGCTATTTTAGTCAGCTTGAAAATGGGCGTTACCAAATTAGTCAAAACTTAAAAGAGCGTGTTTGTTTTAACCATGCGAATGTTTTAAATGTGAGTGAAATGCCAACTATTAAGTTGGACATTATTTTTTGTCAAAACCTTCTTATTTATTTTCGTCGTTGGTTGAGACACGAAATAATGAACGCATTTGTCGAGCGTTTAAAGCCCGGTGGGGTAATTGTTGTGGGTTTGGGGGAGGTCGTGGACTGGGTACACCGCGACGTAACTCGTGTAGCCATAGATGAAGTTCAGGCGTATACACACAAATGAACTTAATCAGCGAACTTTTGCAGTAGATAGGGCTCAATATGGGAGAAAAACGTAATTTTGCGGCCTTAGATTGGGTGGTCGATGAAATTGGCGATACGTTAAAAGACGCCCGTCAGGCTCTTGAGTCTTACGTGGAAGATCCTAAGGATTCGACACGCATACGTTTTTGTCTAACGCATATTCACCAAGTGCATGGCAGTTTGCAAATGGTGGAGTTTCATGGTGCGTCTTTACTCGCAGAAGAAATGGAGCAGCTTGCTCAAGCACTAATGAACCGTGCGGTTTCCAGTGAGACAGAAGCTCACGAAGTTCTTATGCGCTCTCTTCTTCAACTTCCTCTTTACTTGGAACACGTAAAAATCAGTCGGAACGACCACCCTGGTGTGGTATTGCCGCTGTTAAACGATTTACGTGCAGTAAGAAAACAAATCTACCTTACGGAAACCAATCTTTTTTCTCCCGATCTATCGGTCATTAATACCCCAACTGGTACAAGGCATTCTGTTACTGGCAATCCTGAAAAATTAACTCAGGTATTGCGAAAACTGCGTGAGATGTATCAGTTTGCCGCTGCAAGTGTGCTGCGTGGAATCAGTATCGAAGAGAACCTTGCTTACCTCGATAAAGTATTTTCACGGCTACAGCTACTCACTCAAGGTACGGCGAGTTACCCCATTTGGGAAGTCGCATCGGCACTGGTCGATGGTCTTGTTCGAGATGATATTGAACTGAGTGTTGCTGTACGTGGGTTATTAAGGTACTTAGCAAAAGAGTTAAGGATACTTGCTGAAAAGGCGCCAGCCAGTTTAGATAATGTGCCAAGAGAGTCTCTACTAAAGAATTTGCTGTATTACGTGAGTGGAGCTGAAGATGGCAGTGAAAAAATTGCCAAGGTTAAAGAGCGTTACAAATTAAGTTCGGCGTTACTTGACGGTGCGGCAACTCAGGTTACATTAAACGCTGGTAGTTTGTCCGCCCCCGACCCAGAAGCGGTGCGCTCTGTTGTTATCGCATTGAGCGATGAATTGTATTCCATCAAACATATTCTGGATGGGGCGCTGGCGCAAAATTCTACGGAAGAGTTTCCAAATATTTTGCCGATAGTCAAACGTGTCGCGGATACACTTGCAGTACTAGGTATTGGTGATCTTCGCAAGCAAGTTTTACAGCAGAGCGAAAAGCTTGAGGAAATGGTCGAGGCAGGAAGTTGTGAAGAAGATGCCTTAATGGAAATGGCCGGCAAGTTTGTCGCAATTGAACATCGTCTCGAAGCAATTTCGCGTGTTGTTGGTAAAAATAAAGATTTGGATAATCTTGATGAGCGAGAGATCGAAATAGATCAGGCGAAAGGAACCGTTATTCGTGAATGTCAAAATGGTTTGGATAAGGCGAAAGACGCCATTGTTGAATATATTTCTTCTCAATGGGATAAATCTCATTTGAGTCATGTGGGGGGGTTACTGACCGATATACGAGGGGGGTTGGATATGATCCCTCTCTCGCGTGCGGCGAAAATACTAGGTACCTGCGACAAATATATTCAGGAAGAACTACTCGCTAAAGAAGAGCACCCATCTTGGGCTGCGTTAGATTCTCTTGCTGATACAATTTCTAGTGTTGAATATTATTTAGAGCAATTAGCCAATGACTTTGAAGAGGAAGCTAAATCTTTCTTGGACGTGGCTGAGCAAAGCCTGGAAACGCTTGGTTATGGTGTAATTCCTCCTGTTGAACAAAAGCAGGAAGAATATATTCTCGATACGGTTGTTGAAAAAACTGATACGCAGGAAATTCCCGCTAAAGCAGTAATTGAGTCGGTTGTTCCTTCAGAGGAAATCCCCGTTCCGATTGTTGTAGAAGAAGTAGAGTTAAGTGCTGATATTGCTCCAGAGCTTGAAGAAGCCTTTTCTGAAGAAGTTGATGAAGACGACGAAGATGATATTGATGATGAGATCATCGAAATATTTATTGAAGAGGCCGGAGAAGTTCTGGAGGCTATTGAGGAATACTTCCCTAAATGGTGTAAAAATCTAAATGATGAAGATTCATTAGCTGTAGTAAGGCGTTCTTTCCATACATTGAAAGGCAGTGGCCGGATGGTCAATGCCAATGATGTGGGTGAGCTAGCTTGGTCAGTAGAAAATATGCTTAACCGCATAATTGATCAGACAATTAAAGCAAGCGATAAACATCTTGAGCTAATTACCAAAGTACTGAATATTTTGCCTTCAATGGTTGAAGCCTTTAAAGAGAGGCGTCCTAACTCAGAACCTGCATTGATAGAGCAATACATGGCTTGGGGTAAAGCCATGTCTGAAGGTCGGTCACTTGACTTGGTTGTTGGAGGAACTGTTACTGAGGTTATTGTACCTGCTGATACAGAAGAAGACGATGAAAGCCAATTGCTTTGTGAAATATTTTCTTCCGAAGCCAAAACGCATATGGCAACCATCCAAACGTTCATTCGGGCACAAGAAGCAGAAGCGCCAATATTTACTCCTCCTACCAATGAGCTTCAGCGTGCACTTCATACACTGAAGGGTAGTGCCAAAATGGCACAAATAACTCCTATAGGCATATTGGCTGAAGTTCTGGAGTTATTTATTAAAGAGCTTGTGACTTATCAAGTCCCACTTAATTCCGACATTCTTCAATTGATTAAAGATGGTGTGGATTATGTCGGTGGTAGTATTGAGCAGATTGATCAACGTGCAGAAGTTGAAATTCCAAGGTTGAAGCAATTTTTGGCTCGAACAAAAGAACTTAAAGAACTTGCGGTTGGTCACCTTATCCACCAAAAAGAGCTTGAAAAAGACGGACAGAAAAAAGTTGATCCTCGATTGCTATCCATATTTATGGCTGAGGAAATGAAACTGCTTCTCGACGCAGATGTGCTTCTTAAAAGCTGGTTAGAGGGGGAAGGTGAAAAAGCAAAACTGCCTGCGCTAATTGAAGAGTTAGCTGCGCTCCGCGAAGGTGCAGAGCAGGCTAATTTGCCGGGTATGGAAGAATTGAGCAGAAACCTAAATGTTTTGCACGCTCAGTTATTAAATGGTACGCAGGTATTTGATAATGATTATTACAGTATTGCAAAAGATGGACATGAAGCGCTTCTCGATATGGTTGATGCTGTAGCCGCTGGCCAGTCACTTTCTCCTGCACCAGAAGCTGTTCTCGCTGCATTGAATTCATTGCAAGAGCGATCTGCAGAGCCAGAAGAAGATATTGAAGACGTTTTTGCCCAACCGGGTGAGGTTCTTACTAGTCTGGTTGAACGTGAAACGGAGGAAAGCCTTCCTGAAGACGAAGACATGGAGCTATCCATCGATGAAGCTGAGCAGAGAGAAGAAATACTTGAAGCGACTACCGATGAAATCGAATTAGTTGATGAAGACACAGAGCTTGAATTTGAGTCTACTGAAGAAACTGAAATTACCCTAGGGCCAACGGAATCTATCGAAGGAACTGAATTAGATAACGAAGAGCAAATTATTGAAGCTGATGGTAATTTTGACGTTGAAGAAGAGCTGCATGAAGAAGAATTAGATGGAGAAACACCGCATGAGGGTTCTACTCTAGCGGTAGAGAACGGTGTTGAGCAATATACACTTGCTGAAGAACTAGATACTCAACAAGAAGACATGGAAGGCGTTTCTGAGCAGGAAGAGCTTGGAGAAAATATTGGACTTGAAGAAAATACTGTTGAGCTTACAGAGGGTTCCGATGATGGGGCTCTAGCTGAGAGCACGGAAGAAATTGAATCAACCCCAGAGGCTATCCCTGGATTATTGGATGCTATAGATACCTCTCACGAAGATTTTGATGAAGATATTTTAGATGTCTTCCTTGAAGAAGCGGACGAGTTGTCTGAAGAACTTGATGAAGCGATTCATAGTTGGGAATCGGACTGGTCTAATATGGCAGCAGTTGATGAGATCAAACGCTGTCTTCACACCCTTAAAGGCGGTGCTCGACTTGCTGGAATGCTTAATTTTGGTCAGTTAACGCACGAGTATGAAAGCTTCCTTATTTCTTCAGACCTTGAGTTGGTTGATGAAGCCTTTTTCGCTGACATCCTTGTATACCAGGATAAAGTACTTAAGGGTATTAAAGCCGTTAAGGCTTTCCGAGATGGGGGTGAAGTTGTTGCGGAAGCCAAAGATGTGAGTGCGGAGTCTACTCCAAGCGTAGGCAGCCGTGTCGAAGTAGAGCCTGAGGAACAGTCTGAACAAGCGTTCGATAAACAGGTTGAAGACAAAGGGCGTACTGATAATGTTGTTCCCTTTGCACCTAAACCTAAAGGTATTCCGGCAAACGTTCCCGTGCCAACTGAGAACGAGAGTGGGGTCTCGGTATCTCCTCAAATTAATTCGGGTAGCGGGCAATCTCAGCAAGCCGCAGCAATTAAAAAGGCAGCACCTCAGGAAGTTGTAAAAGTTTCATCTGAATTGCTTGAAGAGCTTGTAAACCTTGCAGGTGAAACCTCGATTAGTCGTGGTCGCTTAGAAACCCAGGTCAGTGGCTTTGGTTTTTCTCTTGATGAGATGGAGGCAACACTCTCGCGTCTCCAAGAACAGCTTAGAAGGCTTGATATTGAAACTGAAGCGCAAGTTTTATTTAGACAAGAGCAAATGGCTGCCCATGAAGATTTTGATCCACTGGAAATGGATCGTTATTCTCAATTACAGCAGCTATCGCGTTCGTTAACGGAGTCCGCTTCTGACTTAGTGGATTTGAAATCGACACTGGACGACAAAATTCGTGATACAGAAACCGTTTTGCTCCAGCAGTCTCGCATTAATACGACTTTGCAAGAAGGGTTAATGCGGTCACGCATGGTGCCCTTCTCGCGTTTGGTTCCGCGTTTGCGCCGTATTGTTCGTCAAGTTGCTTCCGAGCTGGGTAAGAATGTTAGCTTTGAGTTGGATAATGTTGAAGGTGAATTGGACCGTTCTGTATTGGAACGTATGGTTGCGCCACTGGAGCATATGCTTAGAAACGCAGTGGACCATGGTATTGAAATGCCGGAAGACCGAATTGAATCGGGTAAGTCTGAGACAGGTCGAATTGTACTTACTCTAGGCCGAGAGGGGAGTGATGTTATTCTTCGCCTTGCTGACGATGGTCGTGGAATCGATATTAAGCGTGTACGGGAAAAGGCTATTGAGCGTGGGTTGATGGTGGCAGACGTAAAACTTAGCCACCACGATATTGTTCAGTTTATTTTACATGCAGGGTTTAGTACGGCGGACAGCGTTACTCAAATTTCAGGTCGCGGCGTTGGTATGGACGTGGTGAGTTCTGAGATTAAACAGCTAGGTGGTTCGGTAACTATCCACTCCGAGTTTGGAAAGGGCACGGAATTTGTTGTTCGCTTGCCCTTTACCGTGTCAGTTAACCGGGCCTTGATGGTAACACTTGGCGGTGACAGTTGTGCTGTACCGCTTAACTCAATTGAAGGTATTGTACGAGTGAGTCCGTTTGAACTGGAGCACTATTACAATGATCCGAACGCCCGATTTGAATATGCAGGTGAAAATTATCAAGTACGTTATTTAGGAAGTCTACTGGGCAGTAACTACAGACCAAAACTTGAGGGCCAAGCGTTACCTCTGCCTGTGCTACTTGTTCGGTCTGCTGAACATACCATGGCATTACAGGTTGACTCACTGCAAGGCAGCCGGGAAATTGTTGTAAAAAGCCTCGGGCACCAGTTCTCTGCTGTACAGGGGTTATCTGGTGCAACTGTTATGGGCGATGGTAGCGTGGTTGTGATTTTGGATGCTCATGCCTTAGTGCGAGATGAAATTGCACGTGCGGCACCGCAACTTCCAGACTTTAAACAGAGCGAATCTGAGGCTCAAGAATCTGAACGTATTTCAACGGTAATGGTTGTGGATGATTCGGTGACGGTACGTAAGGTAACCAGCCGGTTCTTGGAGCGAAATGGCTTCAATGTCATTACTGCGAAAGATGGTGTGGATGCACTGCAAACCTTGCAAGAAGAGATCCCTGACCTAATGTTGTTGGATATTGAAATGCCCCGCATGGATGGGTTTGAAGTTGCGAAGAATATTCGTACAACACGTCGTTGGAAAAAAATACCGATTATTATGATTACCTCCCGTACCGGCGATAAACACCGGGATCACGCCCTGAGTTTAGGCGTTGATAATTATATGGGTAAACCTTATCAAGAAGACGTGCTGCTTGAATCCATAACTGACCTCTTAGTGAAGGCGAGAAAGAGCAAGTAGCGCGCACAATAGGCGTGTGAACTAGCCAATGAAATTAGGGCTTATTGCTGATACCCAGTTGCAACTAGATGACCTGAAGAGCTTAATAGTGAAAGCAGGTTATGATATCGGAGTAGCATTTCGAATAGGCGGAACAGAGCCAGATGGCATTCCGCCAGTTGATGCTTGGGTGGTACGTAGTGGTCCAGGTGGAGATGAAAACATTCTCTATGTTGAATCACTGGGGATGCTTGATGTACCTGTTATTTTTGATGAAGTTGAAACCATATCCTCTATGGCGAGTGAAGAGCGCATTCGACGTTTTATGGGTAAGCTTGAGCAATGTTCAAGTGAGATTTTTTCTGATTCAGCGCCTAGAGAAAAAGCAAAAGAAGTGTGGGTTCTCGCTGCATCAACAGGAGGACCTGAAGCGGTTGGCAGGTTCTTAAAAGTGCTTCCTGAGAATATCAGTGGTGTAGCATTTATTTACGTACAGCATATTGATACGGGAATGGATGAGTCGCTTTATAAAGCCGTTTCACAAAATAGCTCTTGGAAAGTCTGTACAAGCGATAAAACTCGTTTAGTGAAAGAAAAAACCATTTATATTGTTTCTCCCGATCACCAACTTAATTTTAATGAAGTTGGGCTAATGCTCCCAGTGAAAGAAGCTTGGGTAGGGCCTTACTGTCCAAGCATAGATCAGGTTATCGCCAGAGTCGCTAGGCACTTTGGTAAGAATAGTGGAGCCATAGTGTTTTCCGGTATGGGAAATGATGGAGCTTTAAGCTGTAGGTTTATGAAAAATACAGGGGGCACTGTCTGGGTTCAAACACCGAATACATGTACGGTGGATTCCATGCCCGTCAGCACAATTGAAACGGGATCGGTAACGTTTAATGGAACACCAGAAAAATTAGCCGAGCAGTTTAATTTAGTACGCAAGCGAATTGCCCCTTATGCGAGTTAATAGATAGTTAAAGAGAAATAAAAATGACCAACCAAATAGCAGCCATAGCAGAAGACTCAGAAATTCCTTGCCTGATTTTGCCCTTAGTTGACTGCAATTTATTGTTGCCCACTGTGACAGTGGCTGAAATGGTTTCTCATAAACCTTTAGAAAGAAAACCGGATTCCCCTGACTGGTTTCTAGGCTTATTTGATTGGCGTGATCGGAAAATCCCGGTATTATCATACGAAGTGCTAAATGGATCTGGCCTATCACCCCTCAATGCTAAATGTAGGGTTGCTGTGTTAAACAATACAGGTATTAGCGATAAGCTTCCTTTCTTGGCTATTCCAACTCAGGGAATTCCTCGTCTATCTCGTGTAGCTAAAGAGGATATTGTTGAAAATTTAGATAAGGCCAAACGTGCAGTGGATTTGATGCAAATAAAAGTGGGAGTGGAACAACTTGCAATACCTGATATTGCCGCATTGGAAAACGCTTACATACAGATCATGTAAGTTAACCTAGTATGTGCAACGCTACAAGTCTGCACTTAAACCTAGAAACCGCAGTTGAATATCTATTAGCAGAGTTTAGTGAAGAGATTTTCTTTTAAAAATACGATCCAAATCATTATTTTTATACCCGTATTTTTGTCCGCAAAATTGGCAATTGATATTGATTGTGCTCTGCTCCAAAATTAATTGCCGTGCATCTTTTTCGCCTAATGAAATAATCGCTTCCTCGCCTTTTTCTAAACCGCATTTACAATTAAATTGAAGGTTTTCTGCTTTGAATGCTCGGCAATTCATTTCGTTGAAAATACGATACAGCAATTGAGTGTGGTCTAATTCAAATAATTCATTTTCTGTTGTGGTTTGTGCTAGTTGAATCGCAGTTTCCCACTGATCTTTGCGTTTCTGGTCATCGGTAACTTTTTGTGCGGGAAGGCGCTGTAAAAATATGCCTCCACAATTTTGATCATTTGCGAAGAGCCATAATTTTGTGGGTAATTGTTCTGAGTTTTCAAAATAGCTTGATAGGCATTCTGCAAGAGTTGGATGTTCCAAGGGGATAATGCCTTGATAGCGTTCCCCTCTCTCTGGCGAAATAATAATTGATAATACGCCTTTACCAATAAGTTCGGGTAAATTAAGCTGAGAAATATTGTTGAGCGTTGTATCCTGGTTTTGCTGAAGGATACCGCGAACATCTCCATTGTTCGATACGTCTGCCATAATCAACGAAAGTGCGCCATCTCCTCTAGCTTGTACGGTCAAAGTACCGTTGAATTTTAACGTTTGGCTCATAAGTACCGCCGCAGCTAAAAATTCCCCCAAAACTTTTTTTAATGAATTGCTGAGTTCTTGGTGGTGAGTGGCAGCAAAATAACACTTGTTAAGTGTGGTTACTTCTCCGCGAATATCGGTATTGTCAAAAATAAATCGTAGTACTTGGTCTTTACTGGACATAATAAAAAATTTTAAATTAAAATTACGTAAACCTACTCGTTAAAATCGCGCTTAAAACGGTGGATTTGCCTTCGTTGTTTGGTATTAGGTTTGGTATCGGTTCGCAAATCAAATACTCCCATGGTTTTTCGTTGATCCGTATGTAACTTGCGCTTTTCGATACTCTCTTCGGTTTCCGTATAGAGGCGTGCCGCCTCGGGGGCACCACGTCGTTGATCGGATAAAGCAATGACATTGACTTCCAGTTCATCCCCGCCTCTGCGGATGGTTACCAGCGTATTTACTTCTATTTCCTTACTGGCTTTCGTTCTGTGGCCATTGATATGAACTTTGCCTCCATCAATGGCTGCTTTGGCGAGATTTCTGGTTTTAAAGAAACGTGCAGCCCACAACCATTTGTCGATTCGAACTCGGGTTATTTCTTGGGTGTGTGAATCTTTAAACATAAATTGTGATTCTGGTAAATAGAGGTTCTATTAATCCAATGTGTTTATATGTGGGCAGTATAATGGTGGTTCAATAGCTTATGGGCCTTATTCTTAAACCTTAAACCTTAAACCTTAAACCTAATAGCCTAGGCCAATGACTAAGGCATTATTTCATCGAAATGTTGTATATCCATGAATAACCCAGATGGAACAGGCGGTTTTTGGCTATCGGGTTGGATTATACACACAAGATACTCAATTCCGTAGTTCTTAGCACTACTGAGAACTCTGGGGGTATCGTCAATGAATAGGGTTCGTTTGGGATCAAATGCTTCCCTACCTTGTAGTAGGTGCCAAAAAGCTTCGTCTTCTTTAGGGGTATTAAACTCATGGGAAGAGATAACAATATCCAGCCATCTATCTATTTCAGTGACATCCATTTTCAAATTCAAGCCCTTAGGGTGAGCGTTAGTTACGAGAACCAGTTTCTTACCCATTTTTCTAAGGGTTCGAAGAAACTCTTCTGCAAAAGGTCTAACTTGGATTTTATGGGCTATTTCCAGTTTGAGTTTGGACATATCCATTTCTATTAATTCGCTCCAATGATCTAAACAATACCATTGAAGTGTGCCTTTATATCGATTAATTTCATGCATTAATTCTTGTATTGCCTGCTGCTCGTCAATACCCCTTGCCTGTGCGTAGCGTTGGGGTAAGTGAGTCAGCCAGAAATAATTATCAAAATGAAGGTCTAATAAGGTACCGTCCATGTCTAGTAGCACGGTATCGATTGTATCCCAATTAATCATTGTCAAGTGCATTGTCCATATAATGGGTTATTAAAAAAGAAATTTCTTATTCTATTTAATATGCGAGATCGCATTACTTTACACTAGTTTGTATGAAGTTAGAATTAACCTAACCACATGGGTCTCCGCAAGGCATAACAAACGTTCACAAGAAATGTAGAATAATCTTAGCGGTTATTGTGCTTGGTTGAGATATAAAATATCTAATACATAAATTGAATAGTTGGGGAGTCATGTGAATTTTAATCTCGATAAAGACATTATTCTGAGAGTCATCCAAATTTGCAAAGGTGCTGGCGCTGAGATAATGAAGGTATATCATTCGTCATTAGATATGAATGTACAGTATAAATTGGATAACTCGCCGGTAACAGAAGCTGATTTAAGAGCGAACGATTATATTATTCGGGAATTACAAAATACATGGCCGGAAGTACCTATTATTTCTGAAGAAATAAACTACCCGAAATTTAAAGAAAGAAGGCAATGGCAACAATATTGGTTGGTTGACCCGCTGGACGGCACAAAAGAATTTATTAATAGGAGCGATGAATTCACCGTTAATATTGCTTTGGTGGAAGAGGGTAAACCTGTAATGGGCGTGGTTTATGCTCCGGCTCTGGAAGTGGTTTATGCGGGTATTATTAATCAAGGAGCATGGAAGCAGAGTCGGGGAGAGCGAATAAATATAAATACACGTACACTTTCGGCTGTTATATCGGGGGAGGTTCCATTTTCAGTTGTTGCGAGCCGTCGTCACGGAGTTGAGAAACTAGAAGCCTTGTATGTGCAGTTCAGAAAGCATTTTAAACGTATGAACTCCAAAAATATTGGTAGTTCTTTGAAGTTATGTTTGGTTGCAGAGGGAAAAGCAGATTTTTATCCGAGGCTTGCTCCAACCTGTGAATGGGATACTGCTGCTGCGCAGGCAGTGGTGGAAGCGGCAGGAGGTTTTGTTGTGGATAATAAATTTGAGTCTCTCACTTATAACCAAAAAGAAAGTATATTAAACCCAAATTTTTATGTAATAGGTGACTCAGGTTTTAATTGGAAATCGCTTCTTATCGATAAGTGAGTTTTTGGTTATTCGTTTTAAGCTCATTCGGGAATAACGAATATCTAGGAGAGTTTGTTATTCGAAAATATTGTTGTCAAATGCGATTAAATTCTTATTTTTTCCAGATAACTATTTGGCTGTCTACTAAGCTTTACAGACCACTACAAAACGGGGATTCTCCGGACCCTACAAACTCCACCATAGAGCGGGGAGAGACTTGATGTATCCAGCAATATACGCACAATTGCATCAAAAGGTTACAGGACGAACTGCAATACTTAAGAAACAACTGTATAGAGAAATAAACTGCCTTGAACGTCAACTTGAGAGGCTTAGACTAAGAAACGATGTTCTTGATTTGACTACTCGTCAAACTTATGAAGAGATGATTAGTAGCAGGAAAGATATTGTTGAAAACCTTCCTTAGTAAATCATTTCATTAGCACAAAGAAAAAAGGCTTACTGGGCAACCAGTAAGCCTTTTTTGTATTTGCTCGCCCCATATTTAAAAATTTAGGGACTGCCTTTTGTTCTTTCTATTGCTAAACACTTTATTGTTTAAACACGAGAGAATTAGAGGCTTGATTATGCCTTCTTCAAACGGCGTACCGCTATAAGAGCAAAAAGACCTAAGCTTAGCAAGTAAGCGCTATCTGGCTCGGCTACGTTTACCGCTGCTTCAATAGCGTCATTACCGCAAGACATAGTCCAGTGCATCCCCATATCGAATTCATTGCCAAGGCCAAGCGAGCTAAGATCGAAAGAAACAGTACGGTAGTAGCTGCCATTTTCGAAGCCTACTTCGTTGGAGAGTAGGCTTTCAACGATATCGCCTTCGTCCATTGCGAAAGGAGAGGATTCCGCTTGGTAGTAGATGTTGTTGTTCCACTCAGAGACTGAGTAAAAACCAGCAGGGTCGATACCGTTAGCGCCAGCAGAGGTATTAACTTCCGATGGGCTGTATTGCCAGTGGTTGTTGTCAGGGCTGTAGTCGAGAGTGCGAAGACCGAAGTCTACAGCGTAGTTGAAGCTAGAACCGTTGAAGCTAAGTGCTAGGTCACCGGCATAGTAATCACGGTTTTCGTAGTTAACGTGACCGTCGTTTAAATCGAAACCTGTTTGCAGACCTAAAGAAAGAACGTTCGTATTGTTATCGAAGCGATAGAACATATGTTCCGCGTCGAAATCTTGTCCGCCAAAACCAGGATCAACATAATTGAAGGTTCCGTCTTGATCTTCAGAGGCTGCATTGCTCCAGCCTTCCGCTGCCCAAAAGTCCAAAATGGCTGCTTGCGAAACAGATGCAGTAGCAGCAAGTAATAGTGCAGAAATAGTTTTTGTTAGTTTCATTGTTATATCCAATGGTTGGTACTTAAAGTGTGTTCGTGTAGATTTACACTCGTTACCTAGCACTATTTGTGCCAATTTTTTTATTGTTGTATTTCAATGGGTTAGAGGTAGGGAGAAAATTTCATGTAAAATTTATCGACAAAATGGCATATTAGCCCTACGGCTGAAACCATTGTTTGTCAGGATTTTATACAAAAAATTATTCTTGGAGGTGGGTTTTTGATGTATACGGCACCATTTTTTGAAAATTGGAGGCAGGATAGATTTGCCTTGTTCCGGTGATGAGAGGATGGCGTCAAGCGCAAAGAAAAAGGCTTATTGGTTACCTAAATAAGCCTTTTCTGTATTTGCCTGCCTTTTTACCTAGTTATTTAACTTAAGTTACTTAAATATAAGTCGCTTCTTAAGCATTGAAAGGATAAGGCGTTCAATTACGCCTTCTTCAAGCGGCGTACTGCTATAAGAGCAAAAATACCTAAACCTAGTAAATAAACGCTATCTGTTTCAGGTACATCTACTATGCTTGCTGTGCCATTTATAGCGTCGTTACCGCAGGACATAGTCCAGTGCATACCCATATCGAATTCACCGCCAAGGCCAAGTGAGCTAAGGTCGAAAGAAACGGTGCGATAGTAGCTGTTATTTTCATAGCCGGCTTCGTTAGAGAGTAGGCTTTCGATGATCTGACCTTCATCCATAGCGAAAACACCAGATACTGGATGAAGGATATTGCTATTCCATTGAGACACTGAATAGAAGCCAGCAGGGTCGATACCGTAGGCGCCAGCAGAGGTATTAACATAAGAATAGTTGTGGTAGTCACGAGAGCGAAGGCCAAAGTCAACAGCATAGTCATAGTTTGAGCCGTTAAAGCTTAGTGCTAAGTCACCCGTATAGTAATAGCCATACCTACCATCAATGACGTCGAAACCCGTTTGTAGGCCCAAAGAAAGAACGTTAGAGTCGTGGTCAAAGCGGTAGAATAGATATTCGGCGTCGAAAGCTTGTCCACCTGTACCTGGATCAAGATAGTTAAAATAGCCTTCTTGATCTTCTGAGGCGACCGTATTCCAGCCCTCTGTTGCCCAAAAATCCATAATGGCTGCTTGTGAAACAGATGCCGTGGCAGCAAGTAATAGTGCGGATATAGTTTTTATTAATTTCATTAAATATGTCTAACCTTGTGTACTTAAAATGTGTTTGCATATCTGTTTAAGCATGTTTTATGCCAGTATTTTTTTGTTTATATTTCAATGGGTTAGGGGTTTCATGTATTATTTTTGTAAAATTACCTGACAGACTAAGGCACTGAAAAGACGTTGATGTGGTTGTTAGTATGGGGGAGTGCGACGGGCTTGGCTTTAGCGCGAAGACTGAAGTATAGAGTGTTATGTGCAAAAGGTGTACAAATTAAGGCTGGCGTAAATACTGAACACAATGGTATAAAGTGTCGCGGTTGGGTGCTGTGCAAAATCAAACCAGCGTTGATGAATGTGTGTCAAATTCCTCCGGGAACGAATAATAAAAACTAAGAGCTTTGAGTATGGTATTCCTACAAATCCTTGGTGTGATCTTGCTTGTTCTAATCTTGGTCGGCCTAGTTTATGGCTTAACCCTATATAAGAAACGAAAGGGGTTGAAGTTACTTGAGAGTGAGTTTTCAACAGTCCACTCTTTTCTTCCTGCTATTCAACTAGTATTAGAACCCTCAGGCCAGGAGTCTTGGTTATTTAAGGAGAGGTTGGTTCAAGACCAAACAACGTTAAAAAAAATGGGCTTTGAAGAAAAAGGCAGCTATGTTTTTTCGAAAAATTTGATAGATAGTAAAGTCTCTTTAATGCAGTTAAAAAATAGTATCTTAGTCGTGATAACAGAAACTACCCCTACAGGTACAATTGGCAATACATTGGAGAGTAAAGCTACTTATACTGCCGAAGTTATTGCTTTATTAGATAATAACGGATCAGTTTGTATTACAAATTCCCTTTCTTTCGCGCTTCTTCCTCGTCCTAGAGAACATCCGTTTCTGTTGATAGGCACAGAAAATATTATTGAATTGGTTAAAGCGGTTAAGTCTGCTATTCCTTCGGGTAGAAAAGTTCGAGCTATTAAAAAGGCTAAACATGTGTTTATTCAGTATTATCAACAAATGGCTGAATGGGTATGGCAGGAAGAACAGTTGCGCTCGGAAAAAATGAAGGGGGTCTTTGTATCACTCAATATTCAGTTTTCAGAAAACCTGATTCAAGAGCTGATTACTTATTCAAGTATTCAAATAAGTGATTTATTTAGCGATAAGCTTTTGAGTGCCGTTTCCGCTAATCCAAAAATAAGCCAAGAGCAATGGGAAAATATTCGAGATAAGCTAGTTATTGTTCACGAAAAAATGGATACTCATTCTATATGTAAGAGTTTGTATACTCTTGTGGGGGATAATTTAGAAGAACATGAAGAGCTTATTGAAAATCTTTCTTTGGAAGGTTGTGTTGCGGACGACCCTATTCAAACATTTAAAAAATACTTTAATTTAATGTCACTAGAGACTAGTACAAAAAGAATTGCTTCCGTGCGCACGCCTATTGTTGGAGAGGTCTATCTGCCTCGATAAACCCTTCGCACTTATTATGACAGTATCTTAAATTCAGCTTTTCTTCTTTATCTAAATGGATAACCGCAGAGCTAAGTTTCCTTATCTGTAAATGCCTACTATTTTTGTATCTCGCCCTTATATTAGTCCTCTGATATTGTCAAAAATATATCCAGGGAATAAGAATAATTGTGAACGCTATCACGCAAATAGTGACAACATCTCCGATTTTAAATAAAAGTGGCTTTTCTTCGTTATAACTTTTGCGAAGGAGGCAGATTAGTTCACTGTTTTGGTGGATATTGGATGTTACTTTGGCGGCCTAAATATGCGCAGGGCTGCCAAATTTTACCATTGAAATAAAAGCGGCTAGGTATACGAGTGAAAATGACGGGGCAAATCCTATCGTGGACATTAGTTTCGAAAATAAAACATATCGAATTAAGCAGTTATACCAAGAACCAGGAATGCTCACCCATTTACAGCCATATTCAAATAGGATGCGTCAAAGGTGGCGTATTCTTTGATGAATTTATTGGCGGTCATTTTGTAAAAAGGGGCTGTTATGATTGGAGCTTGGTGATGATAAAAAGTGTATCTTGCTACAATAATGAGCCGTTTGAGTCGAGCTAAAAAAACTCGAAAAACGCCTCTCTCAATATCATTGAAGATAAGGAAAATATGCATGACCGATGATGAACTGCTTTCGACTTATTTAGATGGCGAGTTATCAAACGATGATGAAATGGCATTACAGGAGCGATTAAATCATGACCCTGTATTGAGCGAATCCTTAAATAGGATGTGCGCATTGGGTATGAGTCGAGCTTATGATGATATTCAGGGAATGTCTTATGCTACTCACTTTGAGGTGTTAACTTGGTCTCAGGCGAGTAATTTTTTTAAGCATCCTTTCAATTCTATTTCCGAAAGAGTGCCATTTCAGATTGCGGCAATAGTGCTAATTGCTGCGGCTTGCGCACTGACGAATATTATGAAAACGGGTAATAGTCAATTGGCGGATAGCTTCTATAGCACTCAAAAGGTTTTTAATAAAGAAGTGTCCGTTATTTTGGATACTGCAAGCTCGCAAACTGTAACAAATGTAAATTCGACAACAAAAATCCAACCTGTTCTTTCCTATGCCAGCTTTTCTAATGAATATTGTCGAGAATATATTCTAAACCGAGGCAGCAAGGTATTCCGAGGGGTTGCCTGTAGAAACGAGTCGGGTTTATGGCAAGAGCGTATTTCGAGTATTATTCCAAAGGATGCAAAAGGTAACCCGTATCATATGGTTAGGGTTGCAGATATTGAAAAATTGACTCACTTTATTAATAAGACTATGCGTGGGTTGCCACTGAATGCAGAAGAAGAGGCGAATATAATTCGCTCAAACTGGACGTTTTAGTGTTAACAGGCCCTAGGGTCTAAGCTCATACTAGGTAGATAGCATTATGGTATTTAGTGTGCAGCTTTCACTTTATCTATTGAGCGCCATATTCAATAGAGAGGAATAATTGCCCGCCAAAAATAGTGAATTTTATTTGGTTTCTGGTATTTTTAGTATGTTGTTGCCAGAGGCTCTATCTAAAATTCTATTTCTATAATCAATTAAATTTGGTGTTTTTTCTAAAAGTCGATTGCCATTTGGAAGCCTATAAACATAGTCTATTATTGGTGCGGCAAGTGCATCTGCAATATAGAAATCATTGCTGCATAAAAATGCCTTGTCACCTAATTGTTCAGATAGTTTTTGTAGGCAGTAAAGAGTATTGGGAATGGCCTTCTCAACTTTATCTCTTCTTATTGTTTTACCCTCTCCTCGTGGAAATGCAATTTCTAGTAAGTGTTCTCGAACAATTATTTTGTCAATAGACGTTGCGATATGTGAACACCATTGTTCGTGAAGGTGTCTCTCATGTATCGCTGATGGTGCCAAATGCTTACCTGGGAAGTATTCATTGATATAGTGGCAAATTGGAATACTTTCCGCAAAAACTTGGCCGTTATGGATGAGTACGGGGAACTTACCAAAAGGGTGAAGTGTGTAATGTTGAGGAGAGTGCATTTCAATGGATTGACCTTTATACACCGTTCCTGAGTCATAGGTTAATGTCTTTTCTTCTAATACGAGCTTAATACTGCGTACAAAAGTACTAAATTGCAGGCCAAATACAAAAAGTTTATCCATATTGCTATTCCTAATGCCTTTATTGAAAAGAGGGTTTAAATGTATGCTGTATTAGAATATGTTCAAGAACATATTTTGAAAATACGTTTTAATGACCTATCTAATATGTAAGGAGTTGGCTATGCCTTGGGACAAGAAACGTAAAATCGAATCGAGGGAAAAGGTACTGGCTGCTGCTGCGGAACTGTTTTCTTATTACGGGTATGAAGAGGTGAGCATTGACCAAGTAATGAAGGCCGCAGGGCTAACTCGCGGTGCTTTCTACTCTCATTTTCAGTCTTTACGGCGAAGCTTTAATTACGGCTGCTAGCGCGGCTTATGAAAAGATTGCTTGCTGTGATGTAGGAGAGGATAACCCATTGGACTTAATCTCTGCGCGTTACCTTAGTCGCGAACATACTCAATCAGAAAAACAGCGTTGCCCGCTTGCGGCGCTGGTTACCGATGTTTCGCAAAGAAATACTACCGTTAGAGATGTTTATACCCGTGTATTCCGTGGTTTCGTAAAAAACTTAACGGATATTTCGAACCTGGATTCTGAAAAAGCCTTGCAAAATGCGGTATTGATGATTGGCGGAGTGGCTATTGCGCGTGTTAAGTGACGATAGTCTTCGACAGGGATTGCTTGAAGCCTGCAAGCAGGGTGTATCTATCTAGTTGTACGTTTAATTCGCAAAACTAACTTTTCTGTATTTTGGATTGTCCATACCAGAGAGCGCACAGCAGCCCCGAGAAAAAGCCGAATAGGTGTGCCTCCCAGGAAATGTAAGGAGAGCGGGGTAATATGCCAAAAATCATACCGCCGTAACTCACCGCCACAAATAGCGAAATGCCAATTAAGGTTAATTCCCGGCTTAATATTCCGGCAAGCAGCAGATATCCGAAATAGCCATAGATTAGCCCGCTCGCGCCTATATGAATGGCGGTTCGTCCAAACAGCCAGATCAATACTCCCGACATAAGTATGATAATCAATGAGGTTAATAGGTATCTAAGCAGCCCGTGTTGAAGCATCAGAAAGGTAAAACAGGCCAAGGGAATAATATTAGACATAAAATGCAAGCTGTTTCCGTGGATAAAGGGAGAAAGCAGTATGCCAAGATAAGGTGCTGGGCTGTGAGGAACTAACCCTAATTGGACTATGGATCTTGCGCTGAAACCATTGATAATTTCGACAATTAGCATTATGCCGCAGACCAGCAGTACTACCTTAAGCTGAGATGAAAAATAAATGTATTTTCTTTTGGAACTTTTAAGCATAGTCGTTTACGTTTTATTCTCTTTTATGGGAAGGTTTTGATTATCAGTTGAAGTATTTTCCAATATACCCTTGTCTATTCTATTCGTGTAGTCAGTATCGAATAAATACAGTTTATTTTTAGAATGAATTTTCAACTGATTTTTCAGATAATGCGCTGACAGGAGCCCATTTTGACTTTCGTATGCTGCTTAAACGTTCAGAATCTTTTTTTCCTTATTGGCACGTTAATTTTGTTGGCTATTTACCTTAGTGCAACGCCATCTATCCAATGTTTAAATTTATTAATCGATTCTTGATTTTCGATATTGCAGCTCTCGGAAATAAGTTGCTGTAATGGTTCGAGATGCGCATCGGTGCATGTATCTTTTAATCGTTTAAAAATAATATCGCTATCTCCGATATATTGAGAAGTGAGTAGCTTTGCATCAATTTCATAAATTCCTGCAAGAGTAACTAGTTCATCTTCACTAAGTTGACTATCAGAGTTATTGCGTCGCATGGCAAGGTAGCGCGTTCTATTAATAAAACGTTTTATTCTTCTTGGTGTGGGACGAGTATCGCCTACTGCTTTGCCCCAGAGCGCTAATGAGGATTCAAATTCTTTTGAGTCTGTTGTTACCGCATGTTTGCGCTGCATAATGCGTTCGTAAACAATATAGCCAATAAAAGTAAAAAATATTAGAAAGAGAATAAACAGTTCGACATTAAAACTTTGGACAGGATTATTTTCTATTATGGTTAGAGGTTGAGTTTTTGGTGTGCTTTCAAATGTTAACTTGTCGTGTATATCGCCGTCTACATTTGTTTGTTCTGGATTGGCGATATGCTCTATTTCTTTTTCCAGTTGGGTGACGTCCTCGTGTAATTTTTCTGGTGGGGTTGATTTGCCAATATAAAAGCCTACGCATAATAGAATGGAAAATATAAGTGTGCAGGCCAATATTGTTTTTAGATTTTTTGAGAATTTAATTTGGTTTTCCGTTGTATTTGTTTGAGTTAGAGCAGCGGATTGCTGTGGGCTAGTTTCAGGTACAGGTACTTCAATATTGATAAGTTTTTCTAAATATCGCTTTGATTTTGCTTGTAGCTGTTCTTCTGTATAGTCTGTATGAGTATTTCGGTAATAATTCGCTATGGCTTTTTCAATAGGTTCTTTTTCCATGCCTAAAATAATATAGCAGTTTCCATTTGAAACAAGAAAGTTAACACTTTCCAATATGTCAAGAATCCTGTTCTCATTACATCTATCTAGGTCATCGATAAATATAGTCAATGTAGTAGGGGTAAGTGCTTGGCAAATATCCCGAAATTCACTTACAAATTTCTCTCTTAAGCCCACCATAGACCTTAAATCTAAAGGTTTTCTATTCAATCCGGTCAACCGGCGAAACCACGTATTGCCTGTAAGTGAGGAAATTTTACTACCGAATAATTGTAGAAATAGAAAAAAAGAGATGCCTGTGGACACTAATGGTGAGCCTCCCTTAAGCATACTTGCAAGTTTCTCGGTATCTTTAATGGTAGGAATAATATCAACGCCGGTAGCAATCCAATAGCCCAGAGGAATCAGCAGTAATGCCGATGCGGCTATAGCGCGCATAGGGTTACGTTGTATTCTAATCCAAAGTAGATTTATCTGAAAAATTATATTGGCGGCACTAAATGTAGGGGGAAGGCTTTCGTTACGTATTCGTTCAAGCAAACCGGCAAGAAATTGAGATTCGTTTTGGTGGTGCCAGGCATTGACCCATATTGGACGCAATCGATAATGTTCTAAATCAGTTTTAAGCAACGACATAAGGGATGATTTTCCACTGCCCCATTGCCCAGATATGGCAACAGTAAGCGGTGATGTGGTGCGTTCATTTCGTAAAAACTGGGAGAGGGACTGTGCGATAGGCCCAAAGTTTAACTTATCATTATTTAATGAATGAATGGGTGCATCTGTAACAAAAAAATCCTCAATAGATGAATTATTATCTCGCTTGGCTGAGGGGGGCATAATGAGTAGCGTTACGCCAAAGGTCCCCAAAATGACCATTAATAAAATAGAAAATGGTGGAGCGTAACGATGAGGAGAGAGTTTTTGCCAGGACGCTTCTCTTTTTTCCAAAAAATACTGATCAAGCAGTGATTTGGTGGCGGCGAGAGTTTTCCATTCGTCTAATGAATTCCGTACTTGTATCAGCCCATTTTTTGATGCTCTCCAATTGCCTTGTAGATAAAAATTAAATTGCTTGCTCTGCTTTCTCCATTTAATCGATTCTAGTAATCTCATATTATTGAAAATATTTGTTGAGATGTTGGGGGGAAGCATTAATTTTATATGCACAATTGTTGAGGGCGTTTTTGTTTTTAATTGTTTTGCGCTACTTTTGATTGTTCCTAAAAGACTAATATTTGAAATATTTTTTTTCTCCAAATATCCACTGATATCCATCATGGCTTTTTTTACTTTTTTCCTGGCTACCGCACCTTTTATATTGGTTGATGCTGTAATTTCTAATTGGGGTTCTTGAATGCCAGGCGGCAAAGGGATATTGTTCGAGGGAGATGTTTGTATATATTCAGGCGATCTATTTTTTGGGTAAGCTTTAATTTCATATGCCGAGATCTTGTCACTAATTTGATTCAGTGTTTTTATCGCGGCCTTATCCAGTTGAATAGAGTCTTCAGAAAAGACGATTTCATAGTTTTGAGGAGGCTCACTGCTAAGTACATTGTTGGGTGGAGCATCTTGATGCAGCTTCCCTGATTGGTCAATGATCACGTGATTACGGTCATTAAACTTTATAAATAATCGTTGTTCCTTATTCGTATTGGGCGACCCTATCAGATTAATTGATTTTATACTTTCTTCAGTATCAATAATTGTGAGCCTTAATGGTGCGTGAGTTTCAATGGGTTGCAGCCACCAATCAGTTGTTAGCCTTGAAATACCATCTGAGAATGGGTTGTTTTTAGGTTCCGATACCACTGTCCAAGCCCAGGTTTGTACGAGGGCAATGGTTATTAACGCCGCAGCATAGAGATAGCGTTTTATTGGTAGCTGGGACTTTGAGGTGAAAATAGATTTTAACGATTGTTCATTAAGGGGAATATTAACTGTAGGTTCAGCAGTATTGGTAACCATTTTTCTCACCTTGGTCCATCTTTTCATTAGTATTTTTGTTGATGTGAATTTTTGTTATGTGGCTTAAGGCTTGTTAAAACCTCACAATTGAAAATATAGGCGTTTCACAGGAAGGAAGAAAGCTTTTATTATCCCAGAAATGGCAGTTAAGTGCGAAAAAGATGCGTAAGATATTGACGCACCTAGTGAAGAGCTTGCGTATACTTTCGTGATTTAACTGCGGGTTCTAGGATTATTGTACCGTTACGATTGGGTTTTAAATGGAACGGGTTTTATGCGGCTATTTTGGCATCTATTTTATTTTTTTGTATGTTGAATATTGTGTCATTACCAATATAGTCATTAATATACGGTTGTAAATAAAATTAGGCATGTTTCAAGATTAAGGTCTAATAAGAAGAAAAAGGTCTTTGCTTGGGGGGAAAGGCGCTATAATTCCTCATTGTTGTTCTATTCATTCCGTCAGCATCTCTCATAAAATTTATAATGTGTTTATTATCTGTTTTGTTTAATCAAAAACGGGAGTAAAGCTATGGCATGGTTTTATTTGGTAGTGGCTGGTCTGTTTGAATGCGGATGGGCGATTGGGCTTAAATATACGGACGGGTTTACAAAACTGACCCCGTCGCTTCTGACTATCTTTGCTATGGCTATTAGTTTTGGGTTGCTGTCGGGTGCGATGAAAACAATTCCAGTAGGTACAGCATATGCCGTATGGACCGGCATCGGAGCAGTGGGAGTAGCGATATTGGGTATACTACTACTCGGTGAATCACGGGACATGTTAAGAATAATTTGCTTGCTTCTTATTGTATCAGGAATAGTGGGGCTTAAATTGGTTTCATAGTCTGTGATCAGATTATTTCTACCCCGTTAGTCAGGGTAAGAAATATGGTCGGAGCTTGAAGCCTATACATAGAAAAAGCTAAAGTGTGTGCGGGGGAAATTGGTAACAAGGTAGGTTACTTCCCTTCCCGCATAGGCCGCTAGAAGCTTGACTCCGGTTGCGTAAGAAACACAGTTTCCTCCTCGGTGGAAGTTCTCCCCAGTATTTTATTTCGGTGAGGGTAACGTGCAAACTGATCAATAATTTCTTTGTGTTTTAATTCAAACTGGTAGTTTCCTTCAATGCCATTAGCTTTGTACAGTGCTACCGCCCATTGGTGAATTCTAGGTGATTCACTGTGCATATAAGGCATATATAAAAAGCTTCTTTCGGTATTTGAAAGTGCTTGGTCCGCCTCAGTTGCAACGGCTTCTTGTGCAAGGGCTAACGCCAGTGGGTCAGAGGCAAAGGCAAGGGGAGTATCGCGGTAAATATTTCGAGAGAATTGGTCCAGTATAATCACCTCTGCTAGACGGCCATAGGGTGCTTTTCGCCAATCAGCTAATTCACAGAGGTTGGCTTGCTGGTGAAGTTCCAGGAATTCGTCTTTTATTTTTTGGTCAAACTCCGGGTCTTTTTTCCACCATTGGGCTGGTTTAATGTCTTCGAACCAAAATTTGAGCACTTTTTTGTACATAGGTTTATTCCTAAATTGTATTGTCTACACTAAAACACTAGTTTGGTACTTTTTGAATCAAAGCTGAGTATCATTGCCATCTAGCATGGCATCAAATATAACATTAAGCGTGATGATCCAATATTCGGGATCATCGCTGAGAGCGTGTGCTTTATTAGTTTGGGGATTCGCTGGTATATACTTTGTCGCATAATTCATCGCATTAGACTTAGGCTGTTTTGATTTTTGGCTTCTTTCATCCCTGAATAGAGCTATTTCCTCTCCCTCTACTTTAGACGGGAATATTGGTATAGAGAGTGTGGGAATACTTGGCATCGGTTTTATTTTGTTCAAATTATGCTTTACTTCTACTAACAGTACTGTACTATTTGCGCCAGCCTAAAAGTAAAGCAAGTTTAGAATCTTAGTTCGTCGTATCCCTCCTAGTAGTAGTTACTTCTTCTTAGTTCATAAATTTCAGTATTATTTTTCCGCAATTCACGCCTTTCAAAGGCAATCTTATAGTTAAAATTCAGGTAATAAATTATGTCTAATACGACAACTGGCACAGTTAAATGGTTTAATGAAACAAAAGGTTTTGGTTTTATTGAGCAACAATCAGGCCCGGATGTATTCGCTCACTTTAGCGCGATTGCAAGCACAGGTTTCAAAACCTTGGCCGAAGGGCAGCAAGTGGAGTTTACTGTTACTCAAGGCCAGAAAGGCCCGCAAGCTGAAAATATCGTTTGCATATAACCATTTCATATAATTATATGTCTATACTGGTCTCTTGACTAAATTCATTATATAGCCAAGAAATCTTCGCCCTAGAAAACACACTGTTTCCTAGGGCGAAAAATTGATTTATGGCGGCTTAGATTGTTAACTAATTAGGCCGTTGAATCGCCCTCTCGCTTGTTTTTGTTTGCTTATCTAATGCGCCATATTGTTACCTTCCCTAGGTAAAGAAAAACAGCCTCTCATTGGTTTATTTCCTTATACCAAGACGCCATTTCGGTAGTCCTGAATGGCCTGTTCGATTTGTTCCTGTGTGTTCATTACAAATGGCCCCCAATTGGCGATGGGTTCATCTAAAGGTTTACCTGATAATATCAGTGCGCCAGCGTTTGAGTGAGTGGTGGCAAGTCTCACTGCCTCGCCCTTACTCAGTTTTGCCATTTGGCCTTGTGTAACCTTGGAATGGTCAGCATTATTCATAACGTTTAATTCCCCTTCGTAAACGTAAATAAGCGCAACGTTTTCAGGTTTCAATTCTAGCGTTATCGGCGTATTATTTTTTAAGCTGAGGTCAAAGTAATCAGGGTTGGTTGAGAGACCTTGAATAGGCCCTTTTGTTACTTGGCCATTTTGCCGAAAATTTCCAGCAATAATTTTCAACGTACTTTGCTTATCCAAGTTTACTACGGGTATTTCACTGCGAGAGAATTCCTGATAGTGGGGCTCTCCCATTTTTTCACTGGCTGGTAAGTTTACCCAAAGCTGAAAACCATGCATTAAGCCTTCTACTTGTTCGGGCATTTCCGAATGCAGCACGCCTTTGCCTGCGGTCATCCATTGGACGCTACCCGGTTCGAGTAGACCCTCATTACCCATATGGTCTTTATGGCGCATTTTTCCCGCGAGCATATAGGTTACGGTTTCGAACCCCCTGTGGGGGTGTTCGGGAAAACCGCCCATATAATCAGAAGCGTCGTCGGAGGCTATTTCATCTAATAGTAAAAATGGATCGAATTCTTGTAGGCGCCGATGCACTACGGAGCGGTTAATTTTAACTCCTGCTCCATCGGTTGTAGGTTGGGCATTAAATAGAGTTTGTACTTGCCTTAATGGCATTTTTTTAGCCTCCTTGAATTCTTAAATTACACGGTTTTTAAATTAAATGTTGGCGATTATGGGGCTTATGAAAATCAATATATGGGCCTACGGGTACAATTTGAGTAGGGTTAATGGTGCTGTGGCTTTTGTAGTAGTGTTCTTTTATATGGGAAAAATTAACGGTCTCCTCGATACCTGGAATTTGATAAAGATCCCGTAAATAACCAGAGAGGTTTATATAATCCTCGATACGCTTAAGGTTTGTTTTAAAGTGCCCAACGTAGACAGAATCAAACCGTATTAAGGTGGTGAACAGTCGCCAATCGGCTTCGGTTATTTCACTTCCTAGCAAATAACGTTGGTTTTCAAGCCTGTCTTCAAGTATGTTCAAGGTTTCAAAAAGTGCATTAAATGCTTTTTCATATGCGCTTTGGGTGGTAGAAAAACCTGTACGATATACTCCGTTATTGATATTGTCGTAAATCAAACAATTAATGGAATCAATTTTTGACTGTAGATAAGCGGGATAAAAATCCTGGGTGTCTCCTGTAATATTGTTAAACTCTGAATTAAACATACGAATAATTTCAGAGGATTCGTTATTCACGATAGTATTTTGTTTTTTATCCCATAAAACCGGCACGGTTACACGCCCGGTATAATCTGGTTTTGCGTGAGTATAGATTTGATAGTAGTAACTCAGTTCGGGTAATGGGTTGTTTTCCGATACGTTGGAAAACGCCCATCCATTGTTTAGCATTAATGGGTCCACAACCGTGACGCCAATGATATTCTCCAATTTTTTGAGCTTACGAAAAATCAAGGTTCGATGAGCCCAAGGGCAAGCTAAGGAAACAAACAGGTGGTATCTATCTACCTCTGCTGGAAATTCTTCGTTGCCTATCCAATGTCGGAATAGAGAGTCTTGACGAACAAACTCTCCTTTAGTGGATTGGGTGTCATACCATTTGTCTTGCCATTGACCGTTTACGAGTAATCCCATTTTTGCCTCCTATAGGCGAGTGTAAGTGGTTCTGTTTAAAGACTATGCTGGAGCGCCATATTGAGTTTCGGTGTGTATTAAAGTGTATTCAACATCGAGTTCACTGTTTTCCACTGTTTAACATGCGGTGTATTTGTTTTGGGTATCATAATTAAGCTGAATATTTAAAAAAATCGATATAAAATGAACTAAATATTCAAATAATTTGAATAAAATGGTTTTTTTGATAACTAACGCGGTTGGTCTTAAAAATGAGTAACCCTATATCTATCGAAGCTTTGGAAGTGATTGACGCCATTGACCGTAAAGGCAGCTTCGCCGCCGCCGCTAATTCACTTTTTAAGGTGCCCTCTGCCTTGACCTATACGGTGAGTAAGCTGGAGGAGCAATTGGGGGTGGTTTTATTTAAGAGGGAGGGAAGAAAGTCAGTACTCACTCCTGCTGGAAGGGTTTTACTGGAAGAGGGAAGGGAAATATTAGCCGCGACAGAGCGCTTGGTTGAAACGGCCAAGCAAGTGGACCGAGGCTGGGAATCCCGAGTCGCAATTGCTGTGGACACTATTCTGGAAATTAGCCCTATATACGATTTGCTTAAGGCGTTTTACTGCGAGGTGGATCAGCAGGTTGAGGTCAGCTTACGAGAGGAAGTGCTTGGCGGCGGTTGGGAAGCGGTTATTGATGGGCGAGTAGACTTAGCCCTCGGTGTGCCTGAACCTATCCCCACAACGGCAGGTTTAAGTGTGTTAAAGCTCAAAGAAATTGAATGGCTTTTTGCTGTGGCGCCTTCACACCCGCTTGCGTCCAGCACAAAGCCCTTGAAAAGAGAGGATATTGAATGTTTTCGGGCGGTGGTGGTGAAAGATTCTTCCACACACTATGCGCCTATGACAAAACGTGTCTTTGCTAAAAAAAGTGTACTCACGGTTCCCACTATTCAGCATAAAATTGAAGCTCAAGTAGCCTGTCTAGGTGTGGGCTTTTTACCTGCTTGTCGCGTTAAACACTGGGTGAATAAAGGAAAATTAGTTGTGCTGAATATGGAAACAGGCTCGGACAGTACGCCTGTCTATGCGGTTTGGAAAAAGAACAACCGAGGCAAAGCTTTAAAATGGTTTACTGACCAATTAAAGCTGTCTAGTTAGCCACAGTTATAGCGTATAATTTTTCGCAGGTTTTCTCGTTAGACGCTCTATACTCATTGGGTCAGTAGTTGGTTTTAGAGATATTTAATTAAACTTGAGGGCTTTTTTTGGCAGAGAAACAAAACGTCCATTCGGGTACAGAAGAGTTGGCGTCAAATATATTACGTGAAGACTTGGATGAACGTAGGTATCGAGTACTTAAGCAGGTGCTGGTACTGCTGGCTCTGTTTGAACTCCTTTTTTTAATCAAGTCATTTGTCGATGGAATCATTATTCGGCAAATTGTTATGAGTATTGCGTTATGCTCCGTTTTTTTCTCTTTTGCTGCGCTGAAGTATGAAAAACAGAACCTTGCTCTAACCACTGTTCTTACTAGTTTGGCCCTTGCTGCTGGGATGGCAATTGCCACTAATGGCGGTATCTATCAGGTTGCTACAGGCTGGTTGCTGCTGATTTGCCCTCTATCGGGTTTGGTTGGTGGTGCGCGCTCATGTTGGATATGGTCGGTTATTGTGATGACTATAGTGCTGTTTTTTGTTATTACTGATGCTTTTGGGGTTGAGTGGGCAAACCTGACTCCAGAGGACTCCCGGCTTATGCAGCAACGGTTTCACGTTATTGGTCAAGCTGTTTTCCTTCCTTTTTTAATCGGTGCTTTTTTAAAGCAATTTGAAAGTTATGATACTCGTATTGAAGAGCAGATTACGATTATTGAAAAGGAGATTGCCGAGAGGAAGGTCGCGGAAGAAAAGGCCATTCTTTCAAGTGAAGCAAAGTCTAAATTTTTAGCCAATATGAGCCATGAATTGAGGACACCCTTGAACAGTATTATTGGCTTTTCTCAAAGATTACTTCGCCTCAATAAGTTCACAGATAAAAGTGATGAAATAGCGCTGGACAGTATTTTACGCAATGGACAGCTTTTGGGTTCCATTGTTAATCAGTTACTTGAGCTTGCGGACCTGGAGTCATCAACATTCAAGCTAAATTTACAGCAGATTGATTTGACGGAGTTGGTGCTGGAGGTGGCACACTCAATTAAACTTACATTCTCCGATGTTGAAGTTGAATTTAGTCGGTTAGAAAAGTGCAAAATTGATGCTGATGTAGGACACCTCCAGCAAGCTATAAAGAATATTCTTGATTTTTGTGTACATAGTGCGAGTAAAAAAATAACAGTGGAAGTATTTGCCTCTGCGGACGGTGAGAGTGCGTTTATAGAGGTTGGAGGAAGCAATGTTTCGCTAGATATCAGTATGCTGGAAAGGTTCTTTGAGCTGGAACACAGTGAAGTGACGCCTGTTGGACAGAGTAAACCCGATGCGGTGCTTGGCTTGGCGGTGGCTTCTGCTTTAGTTAAAAAGCACCGTGGAGTGATTCAAGCCAAGTTGGATGATGGTGTGGTAACTTTCTGTATCAAAATGTTTACTGATATTCCTTAAATCTATTCAGGAAAGATTCAGTCTTAATTCGTTAATCTGGCCTTGTTGCATCAATAGACTGCTGGAGGTCAGAACAATGCGCATTCACAAAATTTTCCCATTGTTACGTTTATCGTTGATTTTATCACTCTTCGTGGCTGCTGGTGCGGTGAAGGCGGCAGAGAAGCCTAGAGGGCCAGAGGTTAAAAATAAGCACCACCTTGGCCATGAGCAGCATAGGAGGGAGCAGCGTCATGAAGGTAGAAATGAGCGTAGGGGCGAACATAGAAGAGGTCACCAAAGAGAACATGGAAGAGAACGCGGTCATGAGCATAGAAATGAACGTAGGCACAACAATCACGGTGGAGGCTTGGTAAGATTACACAATGAAGTTCTTAGGCATCATCAAGAGGGTTTGCATATTCTCGGCGAATTGCTGGTCCCCCCTCATTCATCCAGCCATCACAGAGAGCAGCGCCACCATCGCCGCCATGCTCAGCACCATCAGGGACATGGAGTCATGCATCAACGGCACCACCGCCGAGCTAGGAGAGGACATTATTACGAAGATGATTGGGGCGATTGTTATTGGGTTCAACGCCGTCACGGACGAAAAACCTATAGTTCTGTTCCCCGAAGTTATTGTTGGTAATGTTTGGCATAGGGTTATAGGAAATAGGGTTGTAGGAAATAGCTTCGAGTACATTTGTAAGCTATTTATCCATGTAGGGTCACAAGCTGTAGATGCTCTTCGTACCTTAATGAGTGCTTTTTTAGGTGTAACAGTCACCATTAAATTAGTCTTAACCGGCCCTAATACATTACTAAAAATTGTTGATATTGGACCTAGAAACCGCAGTTGAAAGAATAGATAGTTTAGGGATGGATAGCTTAAGGAATAGATAGTTTAAAGAATCGAAGAGGTAATACCATGAATAAAATTCTAGGAGTTATGGCTGTTCTATGTCTAGCCGCTTTTGTAAATGCTAAAGAAACAGAGCAGATACCTACTAAAGAGCAGTGTGAGGACTATAAACTTATGGAGTATATGTCGCTTACAGAGAAAAATAAAAAATCAGTTGAAGATTCCTGTAAAAAAAGATATTCATCCGAACATGCGCTTGGAAACTGTACGGCGTTTGAAGGGCAAGATTTATTAAATGCTCTCAAAGAAAAAGCAAAGAAAGTATGTAAATAAGTTCTATAAATAAAAATATTACAATCGTAATTTGCTATTATGTTGTTGAATAAATTTTGTCCACGTCTAAAAAGTTATTTTTTATCAGTCAATCCAAATTGCTTAATGAGTTTATTTATTTTAGCCGAGTGGGTTAGGTGGACTAAGTGATTTGCTTTATCAAACCTTACTACCTGAATTTTGCTGTTTGTATTTAAGTTTTCGGCAAAGCTTGCGTTCTTGGGGTCAACCAGTCCGTCATGTTCTCCTTGTACGACCAACATAGGTTTATCTAATGATGCCCATTGATGGCTTATTTTTTCTAAGTTTGTTTTGAGTGCTAACACTTCTGCATTCGCGTTGCATAATTCTTTGGGTATAAAATAGTGAACTACCGTCCAAGAGGCTAGTTCATTATACCAATGAGTTTTAAGTAAATCTGAGGATAAATCTCCAGCAATCACAATGACTTTATCAACGTATTGAGGGTATTGCATGGCTAAAATAGGTACGAGGGTTCCTCCCAGGGAGTGTCCGATTACGGTAATGTTTTTCCCCTCTGCCTTAATCTTTTTTAGAAGTTCGGAAATCAACGCTGCCTGTTCAGTTAACGATTTTTCAACCCCTCCATTTTTGAATGCTGAGCCTCCCCAACCGGGACGATCCACTGAATAAAGTTCAAAATGTTTGCTTAGTGTTTTATCTGCAAGCTGAGGCCCGAATACTTTCCAGTCCCCTGGTGTTCCGTGGACAAAAATCAGTGCGCTATCCGACTTAGAGCCACCTGCAACATAGTGCAGACTAAAGTTATCCTGAATGATCTGATTCGAGGCAAACTTTCCTTGCTGATATAAATCATCGGATACCTTTTTACTCTGTTTAATTTCATCGGGAGTTGTACAGCCATGCAGAAGCAAGTAGGTAAGTATTAAGAGGGTAGGGCGGTATATTTGAATACTCATTGGCGTTCTTCCGGTACGTTAACTGTCTTATATCATAGACTGAATAAAAAGTGCCCGACCGACAATGATGCAGACGCTTATAAAGGCCCTTGGTTTTATGTTATTTGTTCGCCTGAAGCATACATTTGTATATGACTGCTGTATTTTTCTTTCATTGGCCTTCAGTAAGCAATACAATGGTAGGTTAACTGTCTCGCTAGACTCCTTCCTATCTCGGCGTAGTGATTTTAAAGGCTAACTAATACAGTGCCAATGTTTGACCAGATCCCCCTTAAACGTCCTGCAACGCCTTTGCTGGATAAAGTCAATATTCCAGCAGACTTAAAGCAGTTGGAGCCTGCGCAGTTACCTGAACTGGCAAGCGAACTCCGCGAGTTTTTATTGTATTCAGTTGGACAGTCTGGAGGCCATTTTGGTGCGGGGTTAGGTGTGGTTGAGCTGACCATTGCTCTGCACTACGTACTCAGTACTCCCGATGACAAATTAGTCTGGGATGTCGGTCATCAAACCTACCCCCATAAGATACTGACTGGGCGCCGCGAGATGATGACAAGCATTCGTCATGCGGACGGGCTATCCGGCTTTCCTAAGCGTGCGGAAAGTCAATACGATACCTTCGGTGTTGGGCATTCCAGTACTTCAATTAGCGCAGCTTTGGGAATGGCGCTTGCGCAAATTCAAAGAGATTCACAAAACCAGTCTGTCGCCATTATTGGTGACGGTGCGATGACGGCGGGTATGGCTTTTGAAGCCCTAAACCACGCGGCTCATACTGGCACGAATATGCTGGTTATCCTCAATGACAACAATATGTCCATTTCGAAAAATGTGGGTGGTTTAGCCACCTATTTTTCGAAAATTTGGGCGAGCAAAACCTATACAGCTCTTAGGGAAGGGAGTAAGCGAGTGCTTACAAAAATTCCACAGGCATGGGAGTTGGCGAGAAAGACCGAGGAGCATATAAAAGGCATGGTTTCTCCAGGAACCCTGTTTGAAGAGTTGGGCTTTTACTATGTGGGTCCAATAGATGGGCACGATTTAAGTAGCTTGGTTCACTACCTTAACAATATGTTAGAAATTAAGGGCCCCAAGCTTCTCCATATTATTACCCAAAAAGGGAAGGGTTACTCGCCCGCCGAGGATGACCCTGTTGGCTACCACGCACTAAATAAAATTGAGCCAACAATTACCCTCTCTCAGGCGGCGCCAAGTAAACCTAAAGTGCCTAAATACCAAGATATTTTTGGGCGCTGGCTATGCGATCAAGCGGAAAATGACCCCTACCTTGTGGCTATTACACCGGCCATGTGTGAAGGTTCCGGTATGGTGGAATTCTCTGAGCGATTCCCCGACCAATATCATGATGTTGCCATTGCCGAGCAACATGCGGTGACATTGGCGGGCGGCTTAGCCTGCGAAAGTTTTAAGCCTGTGGTGGCCATTTATTCTACCTTTTTGCAGCGGGCATACGATCAACTTATCCATGACGTTGCCTTACAAAATCTAAATGTTATGTTTGCCATCGACCGAGCTGGGCTAGTAGGTGAAGATGGGCCGACTCATGCGGGCAGTTTTGATATTTCTTTTTTGCGCTGTATTCCAAACATGGTTGTTGCTAGCCCGAGTGATGAAAACGAGTGTAGGCAACTTCTCTATAGCGCCTATAAGCACCCAGGCCCGTCCGCTGTCCGCTACCCCCGTGGCGCTGGTATGGGGTGTGCTGTTGAAAAAGATGATCTGGAGTTCCCTGTCGGTAAGGGGGTTGTTATTCGGGAGGGGTATTCACTCTGTATTCTTAACTTTGGGGTGCTCCTGCCTGAGGCGTTAAAGCTTGCTGAAAAATACGATTACACGCTAGTCGATATGCGTTGGGTTAAACCTTTGGATGAAACACTTATCCGTGAAATGGCCGTCAAACACAATTATCTCGTCACCCTGGAAGAAAATGCTATTTCGGGTGGTGCAGGTGCAGGTATTATGGAATTTTTATCGTTAGAGGGGGTAATCAAGCCCATACTGCCTGTGGGTATCCCCGATCTGTTTTACGATCATGGTAAGCGGTCTGAGCTTTTATCCCAAGCGGGTTTAAGTGTCTCGGGTATAGAAAGCTCTGTAAATAAGTGGTTACAGAAAGTCGTTAAGATGGACGGTACGCTAAAGGAAGTAGAGAAAAAACCTGCGAAAATAAACTAGATTCGTATCATATTAACCGCAACCAAGTAGGCTGTACTCGCTTTAACCTGGGAGATACAGCAGCAAGAAGTGCTATAAAAAAATATGATTGTTTTCAGGAAAGACGCCCGCTTTAACATCAGCAGCATATTTTGCTAGGGCACCGGGAATATCTTCCGCTTCGAGTAAAAAGTTTTTTGAAAATTTGGGTGGGGTTGGGGTGAGTCCTAATATGTCGTTTATAACCAAGACTTGAGCATCGGTATCTCGGCCTGCACCTATTCCAATGGTGGGAATGTTTAATTCTTCGGTGATTCTTTTTGCTAAGGCTGAAGGTACGCATTCCATTAATAATACATCGGCTCCCGCTTGTTCTAGTTTTAATGCATCTTCAAAAAGTCTGTTAGCGCTTTCATCTGTTTTTCCTTGAACACGAAATCCCCCGAGTTTGTTGACTGATTGGGGTGTTAAACCGATATGTGCGCATACGGGGATACCTCTTTCGCTCAGCATTGTAATAGTTTCTACTAGCCAGCTTCCTCCTTCGATTTTTATCATATGTGCGCCGGCCCGCATTGTGCGGGCGGCGTTTTTCATGGCCTGTTCTGGTGTGGCATAGGTCATAAAGGGTAAGTCTGCCATGATCAGTGATTTTTTATTACCTCGGCTCACTGCTTCAATATGGTAAATCATTTGTTCCATGGTGACGGGGATGGTGGAGTCATAACCGAGTACGGTCATACCGAGGCTATCACCAACAAGCACTGCTTCAATGCCACTTTTTTCCGCCATTGCTGCCATGGGTGCATCATAAAGAGCGACGGTTACAAATTTTTCGCCCGCTTTTTTCATGGCTTTAAGTTTTAAATTTGTAATGGTCTTTTGTAACGGTTGCGATGCTGCGGAATTGTATACCATGGTGGGTTCCATCGAATTATTTTAACGGTAAAATTAAAGTAAAGCTGAGGGTTGAGGGTTGTAGTAATGCCTGCCCCGAGTAATGGAAAGCATATAGTCTACAAGTGCTTGATAATCGTCGATATTATTAACCCAATCTATTTCTGCTGCGTTTACAATGAGAAGTGGAGAGCTGTCGTAGTAGTGAAAGAAGCGTGTATAGGCATCATTAAGTTGATTTAAGTAGTGTTCATCTATGGCTTTTTCCGTTGCGATGCCTCTTTGTTCGATTCTTTCTAGTAGTACATCTGACGGTGCTTGCAAGTAAACAACTAGGTCTGGTTTGGGAGCATTGATAGTGAGGTGGTCGTATACTTGTTGATACAGTGTTAATTCGTCGTCGTCGAGTGTTACTTGGGCAAATAGTTGGTCTTTTTCAATTAAGAAGTCGGCAACTCTGACTGGGGTGAAAAGGTCTGCTTGTCTTAATTCGTTAAGTTGTTGTATACGCTGGAATAGAAAAAACAATTGCGTCGAAAGGGCAGCGTTTTTTTCGCCTGCATAGAAACGATCTAGAAAGGGGTTCTCCTCCGCTCTTTCTAAAAGTGTCGCATAATTGAACGATTGCGCGAGTTGTTTGGTGAGCGTAGTTTTGCCTACACCAATTGGGCCTTCCACAGCGATGTAGTGAGGTGGTTCTCGACCTGCTAAATCAATATGTAGATCTTTGGTATCGATCAAAATACAAATACTCGTTAATGGTTAGCGAATTTTTATAATATTCCATTTAAGGTGTCTATTTAATCACAGTGTTGTTTAATTACCGTATTGTTAATCACAGTATTGTGAGCCCTTCCCTGGAGAGTTCTTTTTTAAGTACGCTTATAGGTTTACCGCTGGGCAATACCAAACTTGGTTCAATATCAGCCAGTGGGTAGATAACGAAATTGCGTTCCTCCAAATAGGGGTGGGGAATGGTGAGACGTTCTGTTTGAATAGTTTCGGCTCCGTATAGAAGTATATCTAAATCCAGTGTGCGTGCGCCCCACCGTATTTCTCTTTTTCTACCCTGTGCATTTTCAATATTTTGCAGTGCATTAAGCAGTTCAGTGGCTTTGAGTTCGGTTAATATTGTTACCACTCCGTTTAGGTAGTTCGGCTGCTCTCCCGGCCCCACCGCTTTGCTTTCATACCAGGGAGAGCGCCCCACTATTGTTGTTAGCGGGACGAGTGCAATGGCGTCACAGGCATGTTTAAGCTGGTTTAATGGTTGCTGAAGGTTACTACCAAGCCCAATATGGCATTGTATTTTATTTGAGTTGAGTGGTTGGGTGCGCATATCCCTTGGACTTATTTGCTCTCTGTGGGCTTTCGGGGGCGTTTTCTTCGCGGTTTACTTCCTTTGTTTTTTCCTCCGTCCTTTAAGGATTTGATCATATTTTCTTGGTCACCGGCATCAGCGGATTGAAATTTTGTCCACCACATTCCGAGGCCGTCAATTTTTTCTCCGGCTTGTTCGCGTAAAAGCATAAAGTCGTAAGCAGCCCTGAAGCGAGGGTGAACCAGTGTGGCATAGGCTTTTTTGCCATCTCGGCGAGGTAGTCTTAGCTGTAATGACCATATCTCTCTTATGGCGATTAAAAAGCGTTTGGGAATGGAGGTACAACCTAATTGTTGGCTAATAACACCTTGCGCCGCTCTTTGCATGGCGTCGTATGGCGATAGCTTGTGTGTATGAATGAGTTCCTGCATAGCTGCATTTAACGGTAGCCAAAGAAAGGCGGCGTAGATAAAAGCCGGTGTAACGCGCTTGCCTTGCCGAATGCGTTTGTCGGTATTGATTATCGCTTGAGTAACAAACTCCATATCAAACTTTAAGCCGGTTTGAAGCCTTTCTTCCGTGCCGGGGAACAGACATTCGAAGAGCTTGTGCTCCCGCAGGAGGGTTAGGGTTGCGGTACCCTGGCCGGACATGAAGAGCTTCATGACTTCTTCAAATAGGCGTGCCGGAGGGATATGGTTTAAATAGTCTGCATGGGCGTGGATGGGTGCGTCCGTTTCTGGGTGAATGGCAAAGCCTAGTTTGGCGGCAAAGCGCACCGCTCTGAGCATTCTGACAGGGTCCTCTTTATAACGAACTTCTGGGTCGCCAATGATACGGATTGTCCTGTTGGCAAGGTCTTCAGTGCCGCCGGTGAAGTCGAGTAGGTCTCCAGTACTCGGGTCCAAATACAGTGCGTTTACGGTGAAATCTCTGCGAATTGCGTCGGATTCAATATCGCCATAGACATTGTCTCTGAGGATGACGCCATGATCGGACTGAGCGGCTTCGCCTTTTGAGTTCCCTTCCGCATGGTGGCCACGAAACGTGGTGACTTCGATTATCTCACGTCCAAACCTAACATGAACAATACGAAAACGTTTGCCGATAATACGTGAATTGCGAAACAGGGATTTAACTTCTTCGGGTGTTGCGTCAGTGGCAACGTCAAAGTCTTTAGGGTGGCCATCAAGCATGAGGTCCCGAACGCCGCCACCTACCAGATAAGCCGCGTAACCAGAGTCTTGCAGTTGGCTTATGACCTTAGTGGCTGCTTGGCTGATATTGTGCTTAGGGATTTTGTGCTGGCTTTCGCGGATGACCTGCTTCTGGTTCGCCGTTGGGCCTAAAAACTTTAGAAGCCTCTTGAGCATAGTTATTTAGCGTTGTTGAGTCCAGACGTTTATTTGTGGCTAATTCAGCACACAAGACCTTTATTTTGAGGCGCAGTCTAGCACATGAGGCTTTGTAGCATGTAGCTATTTAGGGAGTATGAGTTAGGAGATGTATGGGTTAAGGAGGTTTGGGGTGTGCCGCAAAGGGTTTCATTGGCTGAAAAAACTCAAAACGGGAAAGCATCCGCTCTCCCGTTAAAGTTGTATTCCTTTCTATTCTTTTTTGTCACAGATCGTCCGGTTTTATCAACCGGACACTTCCATGTCCGTTTTTTTGCCCTGGGGCAAGACCTTTCCAAAGGTGCTAAGTAAGTCTGTTTTATATATTCTCTGTTTTTATTATTTATTGTTCTTATTATATTGGTACTTTCTTAGTTTTTATTATTTATTGTTGTTATCTGTTATAGATTCTTTTTTTATTATTCTTTATTGTTGTTATTGTACTGCCCACTACTGCAGGGGGCGTGCCAACTTATAAAAATTCTTATATATCATTGGCTTAGCATAAATTTGTACTTTAATATTCTTTGTGGCTATTTGTTAATCGTTACTTTATGTGGCGAGAGTGTTACTGGGGAAACAATACAGTAACAAATGGAAAAAAAATATCATCCGAAAAAGCCTATAAATAAGTATTGATTATGAGTAAAGGCAGGCTTGAAAAGTCATACTTAGGTGTGTGTTCCGGTGTCATAGTATAGTGCTGGTGTAGGTATTCTAGTGAGCAAACGCTTACATACTTTTGCTTCTTTACGCTTTGTTTTCATCCACGGTTACGGCTGGCGGATGATTGGGTTGGCTTCTTTCTGGGAATACCTAAACGTTGCCTTCTTTCCCATAAGCACTTTCGGCTTACCCCTAATTTTTTAGCTAACTCGGTCTCGCTCATGGTGTCCTGATGTTCCAGTACGAACCTTTGGAAGTAATCTTCTAGGGAGAGATCTTCGTGTGGGTCTGGCTGAGGGGACGACATAGAAGGTGTTAGGCGGGAAGCGGATTCAGGCTCATTGTCCACTCGCACGAGGTCTAAATCAATAGATAGCTGGGTATGATCAATTTCTGTCTCATTTTCACAGAGAATGACGGATCTCTGTATGGCATTCTCAAGCTCTCGAATATTTCCTGGCCAGCTATAAGTGGTAATCGCTTGGATCGCTTCTGGTGCCAGTATGAGTGGTGGTTTACGCATTTCGGCGCAAAACCGTTTAACAAAGACTTCGGCGAGTGTGAGTATGTCTTTGCCCCGGTCTCTAAGAGCGGGGAGTTTGAGCTGTACCACGTTGATTCGAAAAAAAAGGTCTTCCCTGAATTTATTTTCTCGTGCGAGGCGGCTGAGGTCTCGGTGAGTGGCCGCAACCAGTCGAACATCAACTTTGTGAGACTCTACAGACCCTATAGGGCGCACTTCCCCTTCTTGTAATACCCGTAAAAGTCTAGCTTGTGCTTCCAGTGGAAGCTCCCCTATTTCATCGAGGAAGAGTGTGCCGCCGTCGGCTGCGGCTACTAGGCCCTCTCTGGTTGAGGCTGCGCCGGTGAACGCCCCTTTTTCGTGGCCGAAAAGCTCGGCTTCAATAAGGGTTTCTGGAATGGCCGCGCAGTTAACCGAGATAATTGGTTTGTCTGCCCTTGGGCTTTCATTGTGGATGGCGTTGGCAACCAGCTCTTTGCCCGTACCCGTTTCCCCGTTGACCAAGACGGTAGCACTGGTTGGAGCGACTTTGTGAATTTTGATGTAAAGCTCTTTCATGACTGGGCTAGAGCCAATCATACCTTCAACGGCGTGGTTATTTTCTTTTGGTTGAGTGGCGAGTTTGGCCGATTGGGCTTCCGCTTTGCCAATGACTCGCTTAATCGCAGCGAGCATCTCATCGTGGTCAAAGGGTTTGGCGATATAGTCCACCGCTCCCATGCGCATGGAGTCCACCGCAGAACGCAGGCTAGCGTAGGAGGTCATGATCAGTACCGGGACGTCGCCCGCCAGTTGGATTAAATCCGTTCCTGGGGCACCAGGCAACCGGAGGTCGCTAATGATAAGGTCAAACGTATCCAGCTTATTTTTGACGGCTTCACTTACTGAAGCGGCTTCCTTTACATCAAATTTATTGCGTGTAAGAAGCTTGCGAAGGGCCGTTCTAATGATGGCTTCGTCTTCGACTATCAGTATGTTGCTCATGGGGTTACTACCTGCTAAATCTATGCCTTCGCCAGTACTGCCTCTGGCCAAGGCTACGTACGGTTGACGTTATTGTCACCGAAAGTAGCTCAATTAAGTTACAGTGTTACCTGTTGTGTCATTGGATGCAAGATGAACAGGCAGTTTTATCACAAATTTTGTCCCTTTGTGTAACACTGCGTCGGCTGGACTAATAATGTCGAGGCTGCCACTGTGATCTTCAACAATGCTGTAAACCATGGCTAGGCCAAGCCCTGTACCCTCGCCGGGCTCTTTTGTTGTAAAGAAAGGCTCAAAAATCCTGTCAATGATCTCGCCAGAGATACCGGGGCCTTCATCGGTAACGTACAATTCAAAAAAATCGCTTTTCTTGACGCCGTTGACGGTTACTTTGGTGCCCGCTTCGCTGGCATCTCGGGAGTTGGAGAGCAAATTGATAAATACTTGGATCAAACGCTGGCTATCGCCAAAGACTGTGGTGGGGTTGGCGAGGTCGTTATAGAACGCAACTTGAGTTTTCTCCTTCTGTAGGCTGAGGAGATTGATAGCTTCTTGCGCACAGTCGTGTAGGTTTATTGGCTGAAAGTCTTCGGGTTTTTGCTGGCCTGTGTGGGAAAAACTCACGAGCGAATGGACAATACTGCTTACCCGGTTTGTCTGCGAGAGAATTTGATCCGCCGTTTCTAGGATCTCTTCATTGTTAGTTTCATACTTCATATTTTGTGCGAGGCAGGCGATACCTGTTACTGGGTTGCCAATTTCGTGGGCAACACCTGCGGCCAGCCGACCCACCGATGCAAGTCGTTCGCTATGCACGAGTTCTTGCTCAAGCAATTGCATTTCGGTTACATCTTCAAGCAGAATGACTTGGCCTTCCACTTTTCGAGCAAAGGATGAGGGTATAGCGGCTTTATGTAGTGATATCCAGTGAAGGCTGCCGGTTAAATCCACTTCCTGTTTGTAAAAATGCGCCTTTTTAGAGTTGGCAAAACGGTGTAATAGTGCCCCCCATGGGTCTAGTATGGCTTCAAGAGCCGAGCCGGTAACGCTTTCACTTTGGATGCCTGTTAATTGCTCCATGGCGCTGTTCCACATCAGGATTTCACTGTCTTTTCCAACGGAGCACACCGCTAAGGGGAGTTCTTCCAGTGTACGCCTATGGTACAGGCGCAGGTTATTAAGCTCGGCGGCTAACCCCGTTAAGTGATCACGAAATTGAGCTAGGCGGCTTTCCATTAGGTTAATATCGGTTGCGCCTTCAGTTTCTGGTACGCGATATGGAATCTGCTTGTCCATAATCTCGCTGGCCATGGAAATGCCCATTAGGCCAGAAAGATTGGCTTCCACCTCGTCTCTTAGACGTCGCAGCGCATACGGACGACTCTCACTGGGATTGAGTCCCAGTTGAGAGAGGGCTCTAGTCACTTCGTTGTGGGCGGTAGACTCACCAATCCGTTTTGATAGACGCTCAATAATTTCGTCGGGTGAGCGTATATCCAACGCCATTCTGATTGGGTGACTTAGCTCGTCTTCAGAGCACAAATCCGCACTGTAACGTTCATCGTCCGATTGGCTGGTTAACAAGGAGGTGATAACAAATATTAGAATGTTTAACCCTAGAGACCAAAGAGTGATATTGCTCCAGTGGTCTACGCCAATAGAAAAGCTAAATTCTAATAGTGTCAGTGTGCTGTCTTTCTGCCCGCTCAGCATAGGGAAAAATAATCCGACTAGCCAAATGGCCATGCCGACAAATAGCCCGGCGAGCAAGCCTTTTCGGTTTCCTCTAGGCCAGTGGGCTACGGCAATAACACCGGGTAAAAATTGCAGCGTGGAGATAAAAGCGGCGAGCGCCAACTCGGTCAGATTAAAGTTATTGTTGAGTAAAATGTAAAACAGGTAGCCACCTAAAATAATCAGGGAAATTAAAATACGGCGCATCCAAATAAGCTGGCCGTATATGGCTTCCTGTGTGCGCAGTGGGGTGGCAGGCAAAATCCAGTTATTTAAAATCATTGTGGCGATGGCTAGGGCGATGGCCACAATTGCTCCTGTCGCAGCGGACAAGCCTGCGACAAAGGAGATTACGGTGAAAGTAGAACTGCCCATAGCAAGTGGAATCGCCAGGGGGAAATACTCAGCGGGCATATGGGATTTTAATTCAAAACCGGCCCATAAGATGGGAAATACGGGTAAAGCCATAAACAAAAGAAAGAGTGGAAACGCCCAAGATACTGTTTGGATGGCGTGCTTTTCTGGGTTTTCCACAACGGTCATATGAAAAATATGTGGCATAGTCACGGCGGTAGCAATAAATACTAACAGTAGAGTGTGGGACGATGTGTCTTTAATGGGATTATAGAGGTTTTCCATGTATTGGGGGTGATTGGTCAACCATTGGTCTAACCCTGAAAATCCATTAAAAACCTGATAAACCGCAAAAATACCTACAGCGCATAGCCCAAAGAGTTTAACCAGTGATTCAAAGGCCATGGCGGTAATCAGGCCCCGATGATGTTCTCGGTTAGAACCAAACATCATGGCAAAAAAAGCGAGTACGGTGCAGTAAGCTAGCGCCAGTATTTCTCGTGTACCAAAGCCGGTCACTTTTTCAATATCCGCAGTGCCATTATTTTTTGTCAGAATATGAATGGTATCGGCTACTGCTTGAATTTGAAGCGCCATTAATGGCGCCATGGCAAGCAGCATACAAAGTGTCATGATGCCGCCTACAGAATGACTGTGATACCGAAAGGTCAGCAGGTCTGCCATAGAATTAATTTGAAAACGTCGAGCTAATTCAATAAGCGGTTTAAGCACAATAGGCGCAAATAAAAATAGCGCCCCCGTACCTAAGTAATAGGCAAGAGCGCCGTAACCAAAATGGCTGGCGAGGTCGATAACGCCATAGTAGGACCAAGCACTGGCAAAGATACCCAGTGAAAAAATATAAGTAACAGGGTGAGAGACAATTTTGTTGGAAACGAGCCCTTTTTCCGTACAGTAAGCTATACCGAATAACAGCCCGAGGTAAAGCAAGCAAATGAGCGCGACCTGTACAAAACTAAACGTCATTGGACTTTCCTCTGGCTTGTACCACGTAAGCAACAACGATAATTAAAAGCCAAATAATAAAGGGGCGATACCACTGGCCAGACGTGCTGGTAACCCAATCAAATATTGCAGGTGAAAAAATATAAACGAGCAGCAAGAGTAGAATGAGAGGGCGTTGTTTATTCATGTGGTTTGTTTTTTTATGTGGGTGATGGTTGTCACTTGGGTATTTTTTCCATGCCAGTTGAATTTTGACGTGTCGCTATTGTATTACAGGTAAGCCAACGGCTTAACAAAAAAGTATGGGCATTAAATTTTTAGATATTGTTGTTTAGGAACGTTAGATAGCTCCCATTTTTCACTCATACGTTTAAGTTGCGTTTCGCAATTTTCCCGTTTTAGTCCACTGTCCAAGTTCAGGCCAAGTTTTTTTGCCGCGTGAAATAAGTTTAATTGAGCGGTTTGGTCATTTACTGGAGGCGCGGCTGTCTGTTTGCTTAGCTTGTCTCCCAGTTCATTTACAATGATGGGAATATGGGCGTAACTTGGTGCCGAACCTCCTAGTAGGTTAATCAGCAATACTTGTTTTGCTGTGGAGTTCAATAAATCGATTCCACGCACAACATGGGTTATGCCCTGTGCGACATCATCTACTGCGACGGCTAGTTGATAGGCAAACAGCCCGTCTTTTCTGTGAATAATAAAATCCCCAGATTTTTCTATATCTTCGGATTGTATTCCTTGAATTAAATCGAGAAATTGAATTTCTGATAAATTTCTCTCTAAGTGTGCAAAAACACGGTTTGTATTGAGTCGAATAGCCGCAGGAATAGTGTCTGGTACGGGGACATTTTGGCAGTGACCGTCGTAAATATGATTCAGTGCCGCTAAACGTTTGCGAGAGCAGAGGCATCGGTAGGTAAGGTTATTTTTTTTCAGTTCTTCGAGAAAGGCTTGATAGTGAACACGGTGGGTACTTTGGAAAACAACATCGTTATCCCAGTGCAAACTGTGTGCTTCTAAAGTGCGGAGGATAGAATCGGATGACCCAGGTATTTCTCGTGGTGGGTCAATATCTTCCATACGCACTAGCCAGCTCCCGTTATTGGCTCGTGCATCTAAATAGCTGGCGAGCGCACAGACTAAAGAGCCAAAGTGCAATGGGCCAGAAGGAGACGGGGCAAACCGCCCTATATAGCGAGAGTTGGGGTCGTGCTGATCTAAGACGTGCATCTGACTAGCATAGCGCCTGGAGCGGAATCTAGATAGAGTCTAGGTTAAGGCGCCTAGTTAGGTTAAGGCGCCGAGAAAAGCCTAGAAATTAGCCTTGGGTTTGTTTTTCTTTGATTTCGGCTAGGGTTTTACAGTCAACACACGAGGTCGCTGTTGGCCGTGCTTCTAGCCGACGAATGCCGATTTCGACACCGCAGGCGTCACAGTAGCCGTAGTCGTCCGTTCCCAGTAGCTCCAAGGTTTTATCAATTTTTTTGATGAGTTTTCTCTCTCGGTCCCGAGTGCGTAGCTCTAAACTGAACTCTTCTTCTTGGCTGGCTCTATCTGCGGGGTCGGGGAAGTTGGCTGCTTCGTCTTTCATGTGACTTACAGTGCGATCCACTTCTTCCATCAACTCTTTCTTCCAAGAGAGCAGCAGGTTTTTGAAATGTTCTTTTTGTTGGTCATTCATGTACTCTTCGCCGTCTTTCTCCTGGTAGGGAGAAAAATCACGTAGAGCAAAACTTGGGCTAGATTGTGATCCAGGCATGGGTTGTTCGCGCCTCTCTTAGTAACAATTGATAATTATCAATCGTACACAATTGGGGGGTATATCCCCCATTTCAAGGTTTGGCTGAATACACAGCCAAATTTCCAGGCAGTGCAAGCTACCAGAACTCTAAACTCGAATCTAGTTTTTTTCGCTAAGGCTGAAAAAAACGTGACGCAGTAAAAGGCGATTCGGTTAAAACTTAGCTTAAGTAAGATACAGATTGACCTTTTATTGATACAGCGAAATACTAGGGCCTGTTGACACTAATTCAATTATCACTGTTGTGACTGAAAAATCGCCAATTTAGGCACGAAGAGAGAAGTTTAGTCACTCTAAATAAACGATGAGTAAAGCTTCCGCTCCTGCTCACGCTCCTCACCTATATCCATATAGGCGACGACAAGTGGCGCTTTTTCAGCCGCAACCCTTCGGGCCTGGGCTATTTTTCACCCAGCTACGTTGTCGGTCGCTCATTTAGGCCAGCTAAACCTCACTCCCTCTGCCTTGCTGGATAAAAAATAGCCTCAGGCAGTGATAATTTAATTAGTGTGAACAGGCCCTAGGAATACACTACCCACTTTATATTGCTGCGCACCCTATACCAATATAGATGTTAATGCATAAATTTTCCTATCCTTAAGCGCGTATGAAATTTGATCCCCCTCTTCAAAAAGCACAATTATTGACCAGATACAAACGGTTTCTTGCTGACGTGAAGCTTGCAAACGACGAAATTATCACTGTGCATTGCCCCAATACCGGCAGTATGAAAAATTGTGTGGTGGAAAATTCTCACTGTTGGATTTCTGATTCACACAACCCAAAGCGTAAATATCGGTTTACATGGGAGTTGGCGACTACACCATGCGGTTCCTTGGCCGGAATCAATACGGGGCGGGCTAATAAGTTGGTATTGGAAGCGATAGAAAGAGGGGTTATTAAGGAGCTATGTGGGTATCAGTCTATAAAACCAGAACAAAAATACGGTGAAGAAAACAGCCGTATCGATATTCTCCTGTCTGGCCACCCAGAAAGAGGCGCAGAAAAATGCTACGTCGAGGTAAAAAGCGTCACCCTAGCAGGCGAACACAGAAAGGGGTATTTTCCCGATTCTGTAAGTGATCGGGCGGTGAAGCATATGCGTGAGCTTATGGTCGTTAAAGCCGCCGGGCAGCGAGCGGTTTTACTCTTTTGCGTTCAACATACAGGCATTGACTCCGTATCTCCCGCAGATGATATTCACCCCAAATATGGTGAAGTGCTTAGGCTGGCGATGGCGGAGGGTGTGGAAGCAATAGCGTATAAAGCGGAAATATCAGAGGGCAATATTGCGCTGGTTAAGCGGGTATCGGTCGTTGTTTGACTCGTTTGCTTTTTAGCTTGCACGTTATTTGGGTGGGGGAGTTTTGGGTAAATCTACGTATTGGGGTAAATCGACATAGAGAAAACCATTCGATATTTTACTGTCAACCTGAGTGAGGTTGTCCCCCGCGCAGGGGCCGGAAACGCATTGGCCGGTTTCTATGAGAAAGAGTGCGCCGTGGGTAGAGCATTGTATGAGTTCGGCATCAATATCTAGAAACTGGTGCTCTTGCCACTCCAGTGCAATACCCAAGTGAGGGCAGGCGTTGAGATAAGTGTAGGCGTGCCCAGCCTTATGAACAACAAAGAACTTTTGCTCACCAATAGCAAACCCTTTGCTTGTTCCCTCTGAAATCTCATTGATACTGCATACCTTCAGGAAATTGGTGAGCGGGTCTATGACGCCTGACCCACAACTTGCTTGGCTTCTTCAACCAACTGCTCTTTTAAGCCAGGGGATAAGTCATTCCAATGGACATCCATAAGGGCTCCCTGAAGCGCATAAAGCATCACTTTAGAGACATGAATGCCTCTAGCTTTAATGCGGCAGTAGGTTTCGACAGCTCCGACTTCAGACAAATCATGGTGGCTAGTCACGCCAACAGCTTGAAGAATGTTGACTGAAGCCATACCAATGTTTTTTAATTGTATTAAATCGTTTTTGCTGGAGGTCATAACATCAGATCTCCTTAGATATAGTGCTAGTTATTATTAGTATTGTTGTTATTGCAGCAGTACCTATTAGCCTATTATAGTTTCAAAAATAGCTTCGAACTGTAGCTTTACATGTTATAGCCTCAAAGCCTGAGCCTTGCCACTATTACTTTTGCATTACATTTACTTCCTTGCTTAATTACTGCCCGCTAATGGAAGTGCTGCACTGAGCTATCATACAGACTTATATATAGAGCGCAATTGCTTAAAATGAAAACTGTTAACCTTTCTAACGAATTTGGCGTAATAATGATTTTAGATTCTTGTGTGACAGGTATTTCAAGTGCTTATATAGATTTCGAAAAGCTGGAAGTTCCCGCCCACCGGGATGTTATTGAGCCAATTTCTCAACTAAAAAAAGCCGCGTACCAGGAAGAGGGCATACAGCTCACTCTAGCCAGTGGCTTTAGAGGCTTTGATCGGCAACTCACAATCTGGAACCAAAAAGCAAAAGGGAAAAGAACACTATTGGATTCGAATGGAAAGGAAATTAACGCTAGCGAATTGTCTCGAACATCGCTGTTGTTTGCCATTTTGCGTTGGTCTGCACTGCCGGGCACCTCTCGTCATCATTGGGGGACAGACTTCGATATATATGATGGCGGCGCAATTTCTGAAGGGTATACACTGCGTTTATGTGAAGAAGAATATACTCAAAACGGGCCTTTTGGTAAATTAAACCTTTGGCTTACTGATAACCTATCTAAGTTTGGTTTTTTTCGTCCCTACACCATAGACTGTGGTGCGGTTGCGCCTGAGCCCTGGCATATTAGCCATAAAAAAACCGCGAAAAATATAAGCTCAAACTTGACCCTTGATGGACTTATCGCTTTGATTAAACAATCGGATATTGAACTTAAAGAGGAAATACTTAGCCATATTAACGAAATTTATGAAAAATATATAATCAAATAAAACAAGGTGTTTTTAGCCGTTTAGAGAAGCGCTCTATAGTTAAAAATAGGAATAGAAAATAGAAGTTAAAACACGAGTTAAAAGCCCGTAGTATAAGCGTTGCGTTTAAATTAAAACGTTAATTTTGATTGCGATATTAAATGACCGATTGAACTACAGGAAAGTACCTCAAAAAATTAAAATAAATACACAAACTATATTTATTGCTTGAAACCGCCCATTTCACTCAATACAATACCCACAAGATTTTGAAGGATTTGAAAACAACAAACCAGGAAGTCGTCTTAGCCTGCTTTTCCACTTTCTCTCCTTTTTTGTCCACATCATCACCCAACAAATACAGATTTGCGTGACGAACATCTCGTGCAAACACCGCTCTTTTTGTGACCGAATTTAAAAGGAAATGAATTTGTGAATAACATCCTACCACCTCAATACAACCTACTATTTCAATACCGCCTAATACTGCGAAGTGTACTGCCCCATTGCCTCATAATATGCCTAGTATGTTTAAGCTATAGCCTGCCAAGCCAGGCCGCACCCGGCTACACAACGGCCTGGGAAATCTCTCGACATACCGGAGCCTGCTACTCATCCGTTGATGCCGCCTGCAAAGGGCTGAAAACCCCTTATCGACTAGAAAAAGGGCCGACCTACTCTAACGGCAGTGTATATTGCTGTAACCTTGAAGGCTTTGGCTGTAGCGCCACAGGTGGCCTATATGGATTAATCGCCTGCAATACCGAAGCAATGTGCCCCTCCCCCTATATCCTAGATGGCAGCGGCTCATCCTGTGTCGCAACCTGCAACACAGGAGAACAGTGGAACGCCTCGAGCAAAGCCTGTACCAGCCCACCCACCGAATCCTCCTGTGAAACCCAAAGCAAAAACCCAATCGACTTTATCGAAGGCAAAAAATACCGCACAGAACCCGTTATACAACTGGGCAACCAATTTCCCATTCGTTTTCGCTACCACTACAACAGCCATACACTCAAAGAAAAACACATTAACAGCCTGCACACCATAGGCGGAAACCGTATCGCCTCCTTTATCGCCGACACCATACCCTCAATGACCGAAAGCGAATATCGAGCAACCTACAACTCCGTTGGCATAAGCCCCAGCTATTTTGCAAATGCCTCACAATACCTTGGGCATACCACCCGCTATTGGCGGCACAACTACGAAGACCTCCTGTTCCACCTATCCGCAAACGGCAACATCATCTATAAACGCTATGACGGCACAGACATCACCTTTAACAGCCAAGGCATAAGCGCAGCCTACCCCTCAATGCGTTTAGAACCCCTCACCGGCAACGACCTGACCCAACTCGGCTTTACAGGACGAAAACTTATTAACCGGCAAACCCGCCTGCAACGCTACTTTGATGATCAAGGGCGCCTACGCCGAATAGACAACGGGCATGGAATACACCATGACCTCCTCTACGCCGCCGATACCGGCAACCTCACCCGAATCAACCACTCCAACGGCGCCTACCTTACCCTCGAATATACCGCCCTAGCAGCCGAATCCATCTATAACCTCGATAGAAATGCAACCAGTGACCACCTAATACGCCTAACTGACTCCCAAGGCAGAACCGTTGACATACAATGGAATGGCGCACTATACGGCGGCATACAAAGAAAACACCTTATTACCCGCATAACCCAGCCCTACTTAACCGGCACAGCAACCCGCTCGCGGGACTACGAATATACCAATATCTATTGGCCCGCAGCACTCACAGATATTTACCAAGTCAGCGACATAGACACCAACGAAAAACGTCTCTACGCCTCTTTTGGCTATAACAACAATGGCCAAGCCCTCTTTAGCGAACTGGCCGGTGGCAAAGAGCGAGTGAGCGTGGCCTACCCCGAGCCAACACACCGTATCGTCACCAACGCCCTTGGCAAAGAAAGTACCTTCACCTTTAGCCACTTCCACGGCGTGAAACGTCTGGCAAGCGTCAGAGGCGAAGCCACCGTCAACTGTGTCGAAAGCAATACCCAATACGACTACTCCCCCTCGGGTAAAATAAAAACCAAAACCGTCAACGGCGTTATCACCCGCTATACCTACGGCATCGATGCCGAAGGAAGAGAAACGGAAGAACGCAGAGACGCATTTGGCACCGCCCAAGAAACACAAACCACCACCGTTTGGAGCCCCACCTTTTTCCCACTGCCAGAAAAAATTATTGAACCCGGCCAAACAACCCAATTTGAATATAACGCCAACGGTCAGCTCACAAGCAAAACCACCTCACCCACCCAACCCATCCTTAATTGATGATATTTGCAGGAACGCAAGCTATGAACAGAAAAATGACATCATCACTCCCTGGCCGAACAACCCTTCTCGCATTAGCAATAAGCTTTACCGCTTCATCTACTCATGCGCAAATTGACGAAAGAACCGTAGAATATCGCTACCATCCCAACGGCCAAATAGAACAAATAGACGGCCCCCGTAACGATATTGCCGACATAACAGAATACCACTATGACAGTGCAGGAAACCGCATAGCAGAAACCAATGCACTGGGCCATCAAATACACTGGCAACAGCACAATACCAACGGCAACCCAAACACAAGAGTGGACGCCAACGGCGTCATCACCGAATTTACCTATGACCTAAACGGAGCCACCGTTGCATACCGCCTTCAAGACCCAAACAACCTTCTACCCAGCTTAGAAACCCGCCTTACCCTCGATGACCTTGGCCAGGTAACCCAACTCGATACACCCGCCTATGGCCCAATAGAATTGGAATACGACCACACCCAACGGCTTATAAGCGTAACAAACGCACTGGGTGAACGCATTCAACTAATACGCGATATAGCCGGTGAAATAACACACGAACACATCCAAGACGCCAACGGTACAACCCACTACAGCCGACAACATACACTCGATGAACTGGGCCGAGAATTAAATAGCCTAGGCGCCATGGGGCAACGCACACACAACACCTACGACGCCAATGGCAACCCACTCGTACAAGAAGACGGGCTCAACCACGCCACATTCAATACCTTTGACGAACTGAACCGCCTTCAACAACAGCTCGACCCCCTACTGAATACAACCCAATACCGCTACGATGCCCAGGGAAACCTAACAACCGTAACCGATGCGCAAGGTCTTACCACCCGCTACGCCTACAACGCATTTGATGAACTCATTACCCAACACAGCCCCGATACCGGCACAACAACCTTTACCTACGACAACGCAGGCAACCAAACTAACTCAACAGACGCCAATGGCACCACCGCCCACTACCGCTACGACGCCATCAACCGCCTAACAGACATACACTACCCCAATAATACCCATGAAAACATCACCTATACCTACGACCAAACCCACAACCATAACCCAGGTATTGGGCGCCTAACCCAAATCGACGACGCCAGCGGCACCACCTCCCTACACTACACCTACTGGGGTGCCCTTAGCGCCAAAACCTACGACATAGCCGACCAAGACTACAGCCTAACCTACGGCTACGACAACAAAAGCCGAATCATACGCACCACCTACCCCAGTGGCCGACTCGTTCACTATACCCGCAATACCCTGGGCCACATCACCCAAATACACACCCAAAAAGACGAAAACAGCCCCAACATTACCCTCGTCACCAACATTCAATACCTCCCCTTTGGCCCCGTAAAAAGCCTGCAATACGGAAATGGCCTAATCCAAAACATAGAATACGACCAAAGCTACCGTATTACCCAAATCGAAAACCACGCCCTAAGCCCAATAGCCAATATCAACTATACCTACGACCTAAACAACAACATCATCACACAGCACAATACCGAAGCCGACCCCCCCACACAGATATTCGAATACGACCCCCTAAACAGAATAATCACCGCCGAAGGCGGATATGGCGCACTGGACTTCCTATACGACGCCGTCGGCAACCGCACCCAGAAAACACACCAATATAACGGCAATACCCAGAACCACACCTACACATACCCCGCCGAAAGCCATCGCCTAAGCCACATTGACATAGACAATAACGGCCAGAGCCTAACACGCCAATTTACCTACGACGCCAACGGCAACCAACTGACCGATACTCTGACCAACAACACAACCGTCATAAACCAAACTCACAGAACCTATGGGGAATCGAACCGGCCAACCCAAACGCACAATACAGGCGACACCCTAGACTACCGACACAACGCCCTAGGCCAACGCACCCTCAAACGCATTAACGGCAAAGAAACACACTTTCACTACAACGAAGCGGGACAACTTATTGCCGTCACCACCGGAACCGGTGCCACCACCACAGAACACCTATTTCTTGGCTCCATACCCATCGCCGTATTTATTGCCGGACAAACGGACACAATACCCGAACCCCCCGTTATAGAGCCACTCCCCCTATTAGACCTGGGAATACTAGAACCCTACATCGCCCAAGACCGTACAGGAACAGCAACAAACAGCACCGACGGCCACACACTTACCCTCACAGGCAACCGCTGGCTAAGCACCACAGACACCTTCACCGTCACAGAAAACACCCTGCTCACCTTCGACTTTAGCAGCGACCAACTAGGCGAAATACACGGCATCGGCTTTGAAGACGACGACAGCGGCTCACCCGATAGAATCTTTAAACTGGCAGGCACCCAAAACTGGGCAATCCAAGACATCCGCTACCAAGGCGGCACACAACGCATGACGATTCCGGTAGGCCAATACTATACCGGCAGCAACATGCGCCTAGTCTTTGTTAACGACAACGATGCCGCCCCGCATACCTCCAGCTCCACCTTTGCCAATGTTACCGTCTGTGAAGCCCCCTGCGGCGCCGAACCAATACCCGCCACCGCCTACCTCAACCTAACAAGTACCGGGCCACTGACAACACAAGACAGACTAGGCACCGTCACCCCCAATGCCGAAGGCGATACCCTCACCCTTACTGGCAACCGCTGGCGAACCTCACTGGAAAAATTCGATATAACCGAAGACACCATCCTGGAATTCACCTTTAGCAGCGACCAGCTAGGGGAAATACAAGGCATTGGCTTTTCAGAAAACGACAGAGGCGCCTCCCACCAAATTTTTAAATTAACGGGCACCCAAAACTGGGGCATCCAAGATATCCACTACCAAGGTGGCACGCAACGCATGACGATTCCGGTAGGCCAATACTATACCGGCAGTAATATGCGCCTAGTCTTTGTTAACGACAATGATGCCGCCCCCACCTCGACCAGTACCTTTAGCCATGTGCATGTATGCAAGACAATATGTACCGATGGTATGATTGACTCAGATAAAGGGACAGGGACAGAAATAGGGACAGAAACAAATGAGCCGCAAGCGCAAGTGGGTTACTTTGTGCATTCGGATCATTTAGCCACGCCCTATATGCTTACGAATGCTGATCAGCAAGTGGTGTGGCGTATAGAAAATCAAACGCCTTTTGGTGAAGGGCAAATCAATAGTGACCCAGATGGGAATGGGGAACGTATAGAATTTAACCTTCGCTTTCCGGGGCAGTATTTTGACAGTGAAACGGGGACAAATTATAATTATTTTCGGGATTATGATCCCAGTCTTGGGCGGTATGTCCAAAGTGATCCGATTGGGCTACAAGGTGGGTTGAATACGTATGCTTATGTACTGGGTAACCCATTGATGTATATTGACCCGCTTGGACTGTTTCCTGCACCTTGGTGTACCCGTTGGCAAATTATCCTTGGGACTTGTCCCGATGTAGGTGATGACATTAAGCCAGAAGATGTACCCGAAGAATGGGTTAAGGAAAAGTTGAAAGAATGGGAAGGAAAACCGTGCAGTGCCGTAGAAAGTTCGTGCAAACGTGCATTAGGACCTGGTTGCTATGGTTCAGGTACTCCATGTCTTGTCCCATGCGAAGTCTTAAAGCAAAGGTGCGAAGAAGAGAAAGATAAATTGAAAGAAGATGAACCCAAGCAGTGTGATACATAAAAGGGTCGAATATCCATGAATATAGTTACAAAAAACTTCAAATCAATTCTTATGTTTGTGGCTAGTGCATTTATATTCTTTTGGGTTGGTGTTAGATATGAACAGCTTGAAAGGCATAGGCAAGAAATTTTAATGTTTGCAAATATTGCTGGCGATGAAATTGTTGCCGTGAACAAAATTATTGAATCCTTTGATAGTAAATCGAAAGATGAAGTGACTTTGGGTTACAACCTTTCGGCACTAAACGATATAGGATGTTCTTCATGGTTGGCTTACCTAAGCGACTTTGAAGATAAAGACATGGAATCATTCTTCGCTGGAATTGATATGGCACTTGAAAAATTTGAGTTGCCCAACGATAATCAATGCGTAAATAATTTACTTGGTATGAGAAGATAATTTGTCAATTATGGCCAACAATACCTGCTAATGTGGCAATACCTTGAGGAGAGAATAAAATGGATAATGATGAGCTTTTTTCTCAAGCTGATGAACAGTATGAGTTAGGTCACTTGGACGCAGCTTTAATATTTCTGATTGGTTATTGCCAATAATGTTTGGTTTTATTCCTATAGTGTTTTTATGGGTAGAAGCTGATTTAGGTGCGATTTTTAGATTCTATTTAGCGCCGGTTTCGTTTTTTTTGTTGGTGATTTTATCTATTTATTCAATTTTGTTTTTGAAAGTCCAGAAAAATTCTATAACGAAAAGACGGTGGAGAAAAACCAATAATATAGCCAATATAACGACAGAGTTTTATTGGTCTGGTTCACGTTTAATTGGTGAAAACAAGAGTGGTGTAGTACGCCGTTATATTTTAGAAGCAGTTACTCCAGTAGGGTTTATTGAGAATGGAGATGTTTATCATTATTTTAGAGATCACTTAGGTACAGCTCATGAAATCACAGACAATAATGGTGGGCTAGTTTGGTGTGGCCGCCCAAATTGCCATCATACTTTTTGCCAAATTAACCATCATAAAATTCAGTCATTTTATGATGGTTTTACCTCGCTCCCATCATAACTATTTTTCACTTTTCCAAATTAAAATCTAACGTTTTTCCAAACCACATCATAAAAATTCCCATCATAAGGTTGATATAAAAAAGCCAAAATCGTCTGTTATGATGATTTTGGCTGATTAACTATTCTAGATGGTAAGCGTTAATCCAACTGCACACTGTTAATCTAATCTGATTCCTATAGAGTGAATCTTCTAATTTTTTGGGAGAGCTTACTCATGATCAAACGAACCACTGGAGATTGGTTATCCTTGTTCAAACAGCAAGAATCGAGTGGATTAAGCCAAGCACAGTTTTGCAAAGAACATACGATGTGTTCGAAGTATTTTAGCTTACGAAAGAAGCAACTTAAAGAGGCTCCAGAGGCGGTTGTGTTTGTTAAAGCAAAGCGAATGAATCCCTCTCCCGTGATTGTAGAGCGCAAAACTATCATCGTAGTTTTTCCCACATTACTGGTCGTAGAATAATGAAGTTTTACGGCCAATTTCCCACACTCACATCGTAGACTTTTTTCTAATTATTATTTTCCCATCGTAGTCTTTACCAAAGTTGATCCAAAAAATTCCCATCGTAGTTTTCTGTTGTAGAGCGCAAAACTATCATCGTAGTTTTTCCCGCATTACTGGTCGTAGAATAATAAAGTTTTACAGCCAATTTTCCACACTCCCATCGTAAAATGGCACCCTGTTTTTTAGATAATCGTATCTACGATGAATTTGGCTGGATACCAATAAGACCGAGATAAGCCTATTCGATCTTATTGGTTGACTTGCGAGGAGAGTGATGTATTCAGGAGACTTGCTGTGTAATCAATTCATCATGTGAACGCCAATGAGGTTGCACTAATACTGCGTTAACATGGGTAATGGTGACTATTTTTTTTGTCTCTCTAGCGGCTTCGATAAGACTGCCATAGCATAGATTTCTACACAGCCTTAAATTGCCAGAACTTGAGCGCAATATTAACTCAATAGCGGCCATATCAAAGGTATTTATCCCCATCCTAGCGGCTTCGAGTTCGTTAATGATATAGCGCTCCATATCGTCATTATTGAGCGGCTTTAATGTGGCAGAGTAAGTAATCCGACTTTTAATATCCTGATTCACATTCAGCGATAGATAATGCAATAAATCGCGTTGCCCAAACAGAATTAAATTATGTTTTTTGGGGTATTGCTCAAACAACAAACGTAATTTTCTCAATACTAACATATCAATAAGATGAGCCTCGTCAATCAGAATATACAGCGTTTTTCTCTGCTGTATATGGTTGAATGCCGCTTTTATCAACTCTTTCTCTAACGATTTTTCAGGCACATCTATTTTAAAGGATTCCGCTAATTGAGTGAGAATCTGCCAGTAAGTATGCAATGTTCGAGAGCAGCATACCACCGTGATATCACGTTCATTGTCTAGATTGTGAATATGTTCTTTGAGAACCGTTTTTCCCACACCCGGTTCGCCGACAATAACGGAGAAGCCTCCTTGCTGTGCGTGTATTGTTATCACATCGAGCATGTTTTTTTGCTGTGGGAGTAAAACAAGCGTATTTCGGTTAAAAGGTTCTTTGGTCACACCGTGGATGGATGTAATCATACGTCATCTCCTCGGCTCTTTAGATGCCTTTGGGCATTAAAGTGTACATCGAGTAATTGCGCTTGCCCCATGCGTTGTTCATTAAAGTAAACAATAAAAGCGTTGCGTCGAGTTCGGTCAAATCGGACTTGAACCGTCTTTTCACGTAAATCCACAGGGCATTCATACTTTTGATTGTTAATAGAAAAGACATTGGTTTTAGAGACTTTACGGTTTTCTTCAACAAAGAATACTTCCTCCGTATATTCGTCGTCGGTTAAGAATAGAACCCGTTCACGGTCGAGATTAAATCGATCAAGAGGCGCCATTTGAATGCCACTATGGTGTTGAGTATTGTAATCTTGTTCAATCCACTCATGTGTTTTGTCATTGAGATCTTCGAGCGAGTCAAATTCAAGGTGTTGCACTAAAAACCTATCTCTAAACCCTCTAAAAAAACGTTCAATTTTCCCCTTCGCCGCCCCGTCTCGAATCGGGGCGTGAGACAGGTGAATGTTCAGTCTGAGACAGGCTTGAAGTATCTCTTTGGAGGTGTAATTAGACCCATTATCAAAATAAAGACGTTCTGGTTTTCCTCGCTTAAATAAAGCCGAGCGAAAAGCCTCAATCATATTTTCAGTGTTGTCACGATAAAAGAACTGAGCATGGGTGATCACTCTTGATGCGTCATCAATAAACCCAATCAGAAAGGTTTTACGCCATTTGCCATCAGGTTGTTTAATCGAGGGGCCATACATCGTATCCGCCTGCCACAGCTCATTGGCATACTGCATAGCAAAGGCGTGGCGTAGTTTTTGAGTGTGTTCGGTCTGCATCAGGTTATTCTCACGTACCATCCGATAAAACGAGGTCTGTGACAGTTGTGAGCGCAAAACAACATTGTGCTGCAAAAGCTTACGGTATAAGGCTATTTTGGGAATGACGCCGGTTTTGTTCACACTCAGTTGTGGCAGTACTTCATGAATGGCTTCGGCGAGTTCATTCACGCTCACTTTTCGGTAGGTGTGTTTATCGGAACGAGTTTTCTTCTCCAGAGTGGTGATCCCGTGTTTTTTAAATCGGTATAGCCAGCTTTCAATGGTGCGCCAAGTAAATTGATACGCTAGGCCGCTAGGCTTATCCACAAAGGTGCGTTGACTCACGGATTGAATTCTTTGGCGAATCGTGTCGCCGGGTGCGTAATCAATTGCACTGAGTACGGACAGGCGCAGTTCGAAAGAAGGGGGTTTTGGGGATACAGGTTGAGGCATTATTTTCTCCGCTGTTGTTGAGATTAAAACAATGAGATTAAAACGTTGGGATGAAACACCCGCAGAGAATAAGAGCAAAAAAATAACACGATAAGTGACATAACCTGTTGCGCAAAAGAAAGGGGGAGAGTGATGGGATACTCGATCTTAACTTACGGAGCTAAATTGGGAAGATGTTGGGATATTCACAATAAAAAGGAGGTTAAATGAAGTTCAACTGAGCTTGGATTTGAAAATGAGAACACAGATTATGGCCCCATTTTGAGATAAGAGCATAGAGTGTAGGGAGGAGGAGTTGACGTATTCTAGAGCGATATGAGAATAAGGCGGGATAGGGTTTATCGGGAAGAGTTAAGACCGAACGAAAGTCGCTCAACCTCCTTTTTAAGCGTTTGATCCAGCGCCAACCATGACGACTACCTTGCTGTTTTGTTGCGGCTTTATAAGCGGCATTGACAGAGAGCCCTAGGATTAAGAGTGAAAGAAACACAGTGAGTGTAGCGGCCCCATAGCGAAAGAAAGGGAAGCGATGGGCAAGATAGAGTTGAATGGTTTTGCCACAACCAGAACGACCATAGCGGTTTGAACACAATATACGTTTACCAACGGGTTGTTTTTTAACAGAAGAGAGGTGTTTGTATACAAAGCCATGAGAAACTAGGTGTCCATGTTTTTTGCAATGTTGGCAAGGAAGGCTTTCGTCCAAACAGTCGAGAGATAAAGTGAAGGCATCCAGCGATGCGATATCGGGGTAGAACCTATTCATGTTGAGTGGAGTAGAAAGAGAGGGTGGGGATTGTAGAGTGTCTGTGAGAAATTTCAACTGACCGAATTAGCGTTGGGGTTCACCCAATATTTTACGATGGGTATTGGGTTAGAAAATACGGGTTTTTACTATGGGAGTTTGGGAAGTAACAACAAGGATAACCAATCTTCAATGCTTCGTTTGATCATGAGTAAGCTCTCCCAAAAAATTAGAAGATTCACTCTATAGGAATCAGATTAGATTAACAGTGTGCAGTTGGATTAACGCTTACATTGGTTTGGCGTTTACTTTGTAAAAACCATTTTGGATCAATTGGCGTTTTATAAAAAGGCGCACAAAGATGATCGTGCGTTTCAGTTCTGGCAAGAAGGTGTTCATCCTGAGTTAATTCAGTGGGAAAAAATAATGAAACAGAAAGTAGACTATATTCATCAAAACCCCGTAAAACGTGGATATGTAAACGAGGCCGAGCATTGGCGGTATTCGAGTGTTCGGAATTATGTTGGAAAAGAAGGTTTGATAGATGTTTGCACGGTTTGGTAGTCCACTTTATTTATTAGTCAGTTCTTTTTCCGCTGAGTGCAGTTACCCACGCTTCATTGAAAGTATAAATTCAATATCTAAGCTTTCAGTATAACGTGAAAACGCTATGTCTCGTGCTTCGATAGCCAGTATAGACATACGATCCGCAAGTTCATTTCCTTCCACTCCCACATGGCCATTGACGTGTAGAATCTCTACTTTATCTTGTATTTCCTGATGTAATTCGTACATAGGTTTAATCAGGTCAAGATTTTTAATGTCTTCTCCTTTCTTCTTCCAGCCTTTTGCTTTCCAACTTTTTGCCCACAATGTGATGGATTTTACACAGTATTGTGAATCACAGAATATCGCTACTGATCGGCCTTTTTCTATTTCTTCCTGAGCAATCATTTGTGCTTGATACAAAGCATTTAACTCTGCCGTATTATTGGTGCCTCTTGGGTTATATAGTCCGAACCATAACTCGTCAATCTTGTTTCCCCTGTAAATTGCTACTCCAGAACCAGCTTCACCAGGGTTGGGTTCACATCCACCATCTGTGAATATTTTTGTATTATGTGGCATGTCTGCAATGTCACTTGCGGAATAAGTTTTAATATTTTGACTAGATGGTTTCTTGGTGAGTTTGGCAGCAGTATCTCCCTTAGAGGTTATTTTAGATTTACTGCTAGAAGTTTTGCTTCCACTAAAAGCTGCGTCTGCTTCCTCAGATGTTTTAAATGATTTGAATTTAGCGGCTGGAAATTTATCCGTTTGTGCTTTGCAATCTGCCCAGCTTCTGTATATCCCTGGTTTTCTGCCAACCCAAACCACATAATATTTGCTTGCCATTATTGTTCCTGCCATCAGTTTTGGTTTGAAATCTTAAATGTAGGGTATTGAGTTTGTTCAAACAAACCTCTGCACCACCTCAGCAATCACTTCTAAATCTTTCGCCTTGAGCTTGTTCATTTTAGGCACCAACGTCTGTAATGGCATGTAATTAATCTTCTCTGAATCATTACTAATACCCAAGAACTGATCAAGAGTGATGCCAAAGAGGTTACAGAAATCAATCATTCTTTAGCGGGCCTTTGCACGTATCTAAAAATTCAGCATGTAGTTGTGCCTCAACGCGGATTCGGAGGTTTTAAGTTTTGTCGCTCATGAGTATCCACTGGTAATACAAAATGTGTGTGTGGATGGTAGCAGGTTTTACGTATTATCGAGTTAGAGTATTGAGGTTAATTGCATACAAGCAAGGTCATGCCTGAACGGCTAGTCTCTAGATACCAATATCAATGCCCACGGAGGACCGTGGGAACTAGGGTGGATCAGATGGTGGGAGCTGTTTTAGTTTTGATGAAAAAGAAGCGCCTCGGGCATATCCCCATTAATTCAAGTGATCGCCTTTAACGTTGCACGGCTTATTTTAAAACCCTCGCGGAATTTAGAAAAAATAATGGGAAGCACATCAAAGGTATTCTATAAGCAAGGCAGACAAGTATTTCTCTGTGACTTACCAGCTATCCAGCGTACCTGTATGCATTATTCTCGTCGTTTTCAATTTATTGGTTACGGAGTCTTCTATACTCTTCGGAGTGTGGTTGATCAAAGTGCTTCATTGCTAAGTCATCATGCTAATGTAAAGATAGGATGTAAGTTTTGGGTCGTAATATCTGTTTTTACAAGTCTTCATCTTTGCCCTAGGGCAGATGATGTTATTAAATAGTCGATCATTAAGTAGGTAGTGAATAAATTTTGAACAAGCAAGCTCACGCTGTTTGCCAATTGGTTTTGGTCTTAGTTTTGGTTAATGGGTTAGGAATATTCTCTCTTGTTAGCGCAGCAGTAATTGTCCCAAATGCGCCTACGTCAGAAGTTAAGCAGAGCCATGAGGATTATGTCGCTACAGAGCAGGTCGCTGAGCAAGATAAGAACGTTGTTAGTAGCGGTAAGATCAGTTCTGCGGAAATTTCTGCTTCCATGTACGACGGTAACCCAGCCCCAGAGGACAATCCAAAGGACAATAATGATTCTGCGAAAACCACGTATTCGACACCCGAAAATCAAGACCCTCTTGTAAAAAAAGCGCCCAACGTAGACCTTAAAGAGGTGGCTCCGGTGCCAGAACCTGCACCGCAATCTTTACTGGATGAAGAGTTGGGTGACGAGCTGGAGGCTGTTACTGAGCCGGTCGTGCCACCCATACCGGACGGCAGTGTAGATGATGCTGACGTGGCGAAGCCTTTTGTTATTCTTGGAGCGGAAGTGGCTCCCGCCACGGCTACACGTTTAGCTTGGTCTCCCGACAATGCTATTTCGGGCTTGGCCTCTCCTACACCCGTATTGGTCATTAATGGTAGTGAGCCGGGGCCAACCCTTTGTCTTACTGGCGCGATTCACGGGGATGAATTGAACGGCATCGAGATTGTACGGCGGGTCATCTACGATATTGACCCTGAAGCATTAAAGGGAAAACTTATCGGTGTTCCCATTGTTAACCTGCAAGGCTTTCAGCGTGTCTCACGGTATTTGCCTGATCGTCGAGACTTAAATCGATATTTTCCGGGGCGGCCTACGGGTAGCTTGGCTGCCCGTATTGCTAACTCGTTATTTCGTCAAGTGATCAAGCATTGCGATTACCTTGTGGATATTCATACCGGCTCTATGTTGCGCAATAACTTGCCACAGATTCGAGCGGATATGCGAGACCCCAAAATTATTATGTTTAGTGAGCTATTTGATGATATCGCCATTGTCCATAGCAAAGGCTCAGAGGGCATGTTAAGAGTTGCAGCAGTTCAGGCGGGTATTCCGACGGTCACTTTAGAAGCGGGGGAGTCGCTTCGTATTCAAGAAGGGCAAATAAAAAGCGGCGCAAAAAGTATATTAGGTTTGTTAGAGCGGTTGGGTATGTATAACAACCTGTTTGTGTGGGGAGACCCCAAACCTGTCTACTACCAATCTTATTGGATACGGGCATCGAGAGGGGGGATTTTATACAACAGTGTTCGCTTGGGAGCGAAGATAGAGGTAGGGGAAGTATTAGGTACAATTGTCGACCCCATAACAAATGAAAAAGCTGAAATTCAAGCTGCTGTTGCCGGGCGGGTGATTGGCATGGCGAGCAATCAGGTGGTGATGCCCGGTTTTGCTGCTTATCATATCGGTACCGAATCTACCAACCCCCTACCAGAGGGGGGTAACGAAGGAGATATGGATGAGCTTGAAGAGCACACTATTGAATAAGGGGGTTCTCATTTTTCATAGTTTCTATTCCGTACGATAGTGCAAAGCCCAAATTCTACTTATTGCCAAAAGCTTATTTTCAGAACTAAGACAACAAGTGAGCCACTTGCGACATGGTTTTTTAGGTGAGGAAGGTAAACTGCTTCAAGTTTTTTTGCGTCTAGTATTGAGATGCCTATTTAGTGTTGGGTGGGTTTGCTGCTACCTCCAATTATCAATTATCAGCCCTCGATGCGTGGTCGTCAATGTTGGGGCGTAAATAGTTACGTATGGTATTTGGTGTGGTAATGGGTGCCTTCTTTTTCGTTTCAGTCGACGAGTTCAATATAGTCTTTTAGGTGAAAGGGTAGGCCGTGAGGCATAGGCTCTCTCGGGTTACCAACAAATTCAGCAAGTGTTGGGGGGGCTTCCGTCGAGCCTTAATTGAGTTTTATCCTTAAATTTGAAAACGCTCCAGGTAGCCTTGATACCCAGTGAGCGCACTTGCAGAGTGCATCTATAGAGTAAATCTTGACGAATGCGAGACTAAGCACCTCACCTGTATCACAGTGCTGCGACGGATAAGTGTATACTCCCACATTTTTCAGCCATGCTTTACGTGGGCATTCACTGCTGCTGAAATTACGCTCGAAACCTCTTAGTAAAGGAAAGGTAATGATCATTTGTGGTGTTGAATTAACGGGAAGCGATGCCGTTATTTGTTTGCTTCATTTGGACAGGGAACAATTTACGATCCCTGATTGTAGGGTACGCAAGTTGTCGTTAAAAAAAGAGCATACACGCGAGGAGCTCCAGCAGTTTCAATTTGCATTTGCCAAACTGCTAAGTGACTATTCGGTCGACGAAGTGGCCATTAAAGGGAGGATCACCAAGGGAAGATTCGCGGGTGGTGCCGTGAGTTTTAAGCTTGAGGCGACGCTTCAACTTATTCCTGATACGACGGTAGTGCTGCTTACATCGTCACAAATCAAATCGGCACTGAAGGAAAAGCCCTTACTTATTCCGTTTTCAGAGACAGATTTAAAGGTCTTCCAAGAGGGCGCCTTTACCGTCGCCTATGCCGCACATGTGTTGAAGTAGTCGCGTATGTGTTTTAAGACAAGCACCTCCCCTCTGGCCAATCGCCTTTGGGGTGAACCTAAGATTTTCCGCTGAGGAACTAAGTAAGAAGGAACTAAGTAAGACATATATGGACGCTCCTCGTTAGTCAAGCAATATGGTCTTGTCAGCCCAAAATATCGGGCTGTTTTTTAGTTGTTTCCAATCTCTTGCTATCGAAGTGTCTTTAAGGTGGCGGTTGCACTGACATATATCCGGCGTCAAATTATGGAGAACGTTTTTCGCTCCGCGCCCTAATGAGATCCGCACCTAGCCGCCTAAAACACCCACTCAGTTTATAAAACTATGTCTTAACCAGGCTCTTGCTAGGGCGGATTGACCGCTTTATTCATCACATTCGCATACCAAGAGGCGGGACAATTAAACTACTTTAAAATTTTCTTTTCTTTGAAGTAATGTCCATGCAATTCGAGCCATTCTTGCTGCCATGGCGACATACGCTTTAGGAACTCCTCGACGCTCAACAAGTTTGTTTACCCAAACACTGAGTGAGTCCGATTTGTTTCTCGATCTCGATACAGCAGAACGAGCCCCATGAATTAATTGTTTTCGTAAATAACGATTACCACGTTTTGAAATTCCGCCGGTATAGTTCTTCTCGCCACTACCCGTTTGCTTCGGTGTCAACCCTAGCCAAACAGCAAACTCACGTGAGTTTTTGAATTGAGAACCGTCTCCGATAGCGCTATAAATCGATGTTGCGTTTATTATTCCGATACCCGGGATGCTGAGTAGGAACTTGCACCCACCCATAGGAAAAATCGATCTACAACAAAGGACGGTTTTAGTAGAAATACTCTACAAAAATTGTAGCGAGTTACTTGACACGAATTTAGTAGTGGCGACTTAACGCTGTAGGTCTGAAAAGCGTAGCGCCTTCAGGCATACCCCCATTACTTCGAGTGATCCTGGATGGCGCCTACGGCTTATCCACACTACCTGATAACTGAGTTACGGCCTTGGTTAAGCTTGAGGTGTAAGTGACGTTTAAGAACTCTTCGAACATAGTGTATTTCTCAAATCCCTTGTTTCTAAGCCAATAATGATGCGTTCACAGGGCTAAATACGCCCTTACCACCCCCATTTTTGTCCTATGCTTATATTAAGTTGCTGACCGTATTCAGTAAGTCAGTTCGGGCTAATTATTGTTGTCGATACCATGAACAGAACTCTTTTGTCATACAGAAGATCGTGTGACGAGGGTATTTAATGCGAATTGGAAGCTTTGATCAATGAGTCATGTATTGGTAAGTGAACTGCTTGTCAACGCATTTTCAGAGGGCGTGCTTGTTGATATAGAGCAAGACAACACCTTACCACCCATTCCTGACGATGATTTTCTCCTGCTTATCGATGGCCCTTTACTGGACTATCGAGCATCTTTCCTTTCGCAAAAAACGTTAATACTCAATGAATTAAAAGGTCGATACCTTCTTCCTCCAAGGTTGTTCAATTTTTGTTATTTCATCGACCTACTATTTGATTGTATTGAACATCAAAGTGACCTCGACATTAAAATATTTGAGACTTTACAGACGATAAAACCATTATTCGTCAGGCTTCTTATCAAAGATCCGCGCTTTGTACAATCATCGCAACATTACCTGCGCCAGTTTATGGATGAACATTTTCGTTATTTGATGGGCTGGGAGTCATCCCTTGGAGAACTTGGTCAGACCATGTTGTCAATTTGGAAAAAGTCCGTAAGCGCGCTGAATTTGCTACAAGGAACGGAAGAAGAGTTATCAAAAGAAATAAAGGATAGCTTTAGTGAGCTTGATCGGTTCATAGAAAAAACTGATAAAAATGAAGAAAAAAATCGTACTAAAGAAATAAGTCGAAGAAAAAATCAACAAAAAGAACGAGAGGTTGATATTTTTCTTGACGAGAAAATGGAAGAGAAAAAACTGCCTCCTTCTATCATTCAATTCCTTGCCAGCGAGTGGCGATCAAGTTTGCTTGCGTTTCATAAGCGAGAGTTTTTGGTCGATTACAATTGGGAAATGTTATGCGAGTTTACCGTCGATATGATTGAAAATTTTTCGGTCAACAGTACCTGTAACAAGTTGACGCTCATTTCTGAAATGAAGCCGAAACTTGATATTTACCTTGCGATAAATGACGAAGGTAAGCACAGAATATTTTCAATGATCGACAAGCTTAATGTTAGGATATTAAATAATGATAATATTGACGCCGTTTTTGCTACGCCATTACTGGAGGAAAACAAAACGAAGAAATTAAATATGAGTGCTTCAGTAATAGAGGTCACAAAAAAACTGAAGCTAGGTCAATGGGTATATTTTCAAAACAAGAATAAAAAACTCAAAATTGCAGACATCTACGAGGACCCCAATGACTTCCTATTTGTTGATATTTTAGGTAATAAAATCGAGACAAAACATCAGCGTTTATTAGCTTACGATATTGTTTCAAAGCAGGCCAGATTAATTACATCTAAGAGACCTTTCAATAAGTTTTTTATACATGCTCTTGAGGGCTACTTTCAGCTATACAAAACCAAGTGCAAAGAGGGCTCGGCGCGTAAGCAGCAACTTGCCTTAGACGAAGAAGAAAAACGTCAGAAGGCTTTAAATAAAGCTCAAAATGAAGCGAAGAATCTCAAAAAACAAAAGGCATTGGCTGAATTAAAGCACATGCAAGAAGCCGAGTATTTTCGTAAGCATCAACTTGATCTAAAAAACAAAGTTGTCAATGAGTTAGAAGAGAAACATGCTCAATACACCCAAAAAATTCTGATGGAAAATGAGAAAGAAAAGGCGGAATTCGAAGCTAAATACGAGAAAGAAACTGAGAAAATACGAATAGAAAAGGAAAAAGATAAAGTAGAAGTTGAAAAGAAACTTACCCAAGAGGTAGAGAGCTTAAGAAAAATAAAACTTGAAACCGAAGAAACAAGCCAGCGAGAACTGAGAACGCTACTAGAAGAAAAGGAAAAGCTTGAGCGAGAGTTAAAAGAAAAATCTGACGAAAATCGACGTTACAAAATGATCGATCAAGTTAAGGCGCTTACCATAGGTAGTTGGCTTTCCATTCCCAAACTCGATAATACAATGGTTGAGGGGAAAATTGCGATCATTTATCCCTCTACGGGAAAATACGTTTTCGTGGATAGCAGCGGTATTCGTATTAGGGACCTTACAGAAGAAGAAATTGTGGGTTTAATGCTTGACAATAAAACCTACATTTTGAAACAAGAAAACAGCTTTGATAGCTCAATGCAAGAAGTGATTAAATCACTGCGAAAATAGCGAGGCGGTAAATGAAAAATGTTGATGAAAAACGTAGCGAATTGCGTTTGTCTTCAGAAGTCGCAGTCTTTATTGAGCTAGAAACAACACCTATATTGGATCAACATGGAAAACTATGCATCACAAATACTATTGACGTCTCTGCAAATGGTATTCAGCTCATCTCCGATTTCAAACTTCCCAAGCATAGTATTCATTCATTATATATTGAAATTTCCGGGTTAAAATTTAATCTAGTGGGTGAAGTGATGTGGATTTCACCTGTAGAAGATAATCATTTAATAGGCTTTCGATTGGTTGAGTCACATCAAACAGATATTGAACTCTGGAAAAAGTATATTTGCCAAAAATTGGGGGAGTAAAAACCATGCTTGCCGAGCAAATGAAGTGTTACTTCCCAAACTCCCATAGTAAAAACCCGTGTTTTCTAACCCAATACCAAGGTGGTACACAACGCATTACCCTCCCCATAGGCCAATACTATACTGGCAGCAATATGCGTCTAGTCTTTGTGAGCGACAATGATACCGCCCCCACCTCCACCAGCACCTTTAGCCGTGTGCATGTATGCAAGACAATATGTACCGATGGTATGATTGGCTCAGACAATAAAACAGGAACGGGAACCGAAACAAAAATAAAAACAAATGAGCCGCAAAAGCAAGTGGGTTATTTTGTGCATTCGGATCATTTAGCCACGCCCTATATGCTTACAGACAATGCTCAGCAAATAGTATGGCGTATAGAAAATCAAATGCCTTTTGGTGAAGGGCAAATCAATAACGACCCGGATGGGAATGGGGAGAGTATAGAATTTAACCTTCGCTTTCCTGGGCAGTATTTTGATAGCGAAACGAATACGCATTATAATTACTTCCGGGATTATGATCCGAGTTTGGGAAGTAACAGTTAGTGGAGCTAGAAGACAAACTTTGGGATATGAAAGCTCGGGAAGCTGAGAAAGAAGGTTTTATTAGCGATGAAGAGACCCGCAAGCTAATGGGACAATAAGGCATGTCGTTTGCTTAAATCACTCAAAAATTGCACCGGACACCTAAGCGAGTAACGGTGAATTTAAAATACGAAGTAATGGCTGTTCAGAAATTGGAGAGTGGCTACTTTCTTGTAGAGAAAGTAGCCGTCCGGTGGAGGTTTAACTTAGATTAGTTTGAAGCAAAGAGCGTTACGCAACAGCTCTACCGTAACGTTGCAGTGTTTGGATGATTGACGGTTCTGCGTGAATTATAAAATCGATAAAGTCACTTGCCCCTATTTCCGCTTCGCTAAAAGAGTCAAACGGGCCTATATCGACACCTTCTCTGGTTGTATAATACCAATAGTTACTTTTTTGGACATAGCGGCTATTTCGTACAGGAGCTTCCGTTCCTTTTTCACCAATTCTGTTCATAATTTCAATTCTCATCACAACTTCCTTAAATGTTTGCCTAAGCCATTTAGTGTGTTAACAGGCTTAGGCACCCCTGCGCCAGCTAATGTTGTATCAAATTTGCCGCACTACTGGATTAAAAATTCTAACCCTTTGATATTAAACGCTTTTTTCTTAATTAGTATAAAAACACATATTACTAAGCTTATGTGTTACAGCGATTTTCATGCCAAAAAAACTAGTGCTTGCGATATTTCTGATCAAATTATAGGCTCGTATCACAAATATGCAGTTGTTTTACCAGGAAAATGAGATGTGCATCACAAAAAAAATGTGCGCTACTCGATAAATGGAGGCGATTTGACAATGAACGGTTAGAGGCTGTCGTCTAAAGTCAAATATGCTAGGAGGTTAGAGATGCTAACTAGCTCAAAACCCTCTTTGTGGAGTTGGGGGAGTTGGGTGCTGAGTGTATTTAATGTCTGTCTGTGAGGGTGGCCGATAGCAATGGCGTACCCTTGAGAAAGGGCTCGGTTTCTTAGTTGGTCAAACTGATATTCAATGGCTTGTGGTGTCAATTCGTTATCTAAAAATATATCGCGTTTAGAAAAGGTAATTCCAGAATTTAAGGCGGCTTTGGCAGCGATACTATTGCTTGAGGTTCTGCTATCGACAAAATAGAGGTTTCGGGATTTAAGGTCTGTGAACAGGCTATCCATTGAATGTAAGTTTTCGGTAAAGAGACTGCCCCCATGGTTATTTACGCCGCTTACGTGAGGAATGTCATTTAACATTTCAGAGACCTTTTGGCTCAGTTGGTCTGGGCTCATTTGGCTATTTAACCCTTTTTCCCAGGAGCGTTTGCCGTGAACTTCCATTGGCGCATGGAGCATTACTTCGCGGTTTTTTAGTTTAGCCTGTTCTGCAAGTGTTTTGCCAAAAGGTGTAAATGGGATAATCGCTAAAGTGAGTGGGTGGGAGAGTTCGATTGCCTGTTGACCCTCTTTAAGTTTGTATCCAAGGTCATCGATAATAATGGCTATTTTGGGGCGCTGTACTTCTGGGGCGGAGATGTTGGTTTTTTCTGTTTGCTTGAGGCTTGGTTCTTGTTGTTCTTTAATTTGGTGAGTTGCTTGGTGAGTTGCTTGGTGAGTTGCTTGGTGAGAGGCGGTGAGAGGTTGTGTTTCTGTTTGTTGTTCTGAGCAACCCTGGCCTAATGATAAGGCCAGGGTAAGAAGGAGTGGACGGCATAGTTTCATAGTGTGTCGGTTTTATTCCGTAGCGGGTTTGCTTTCGTCAGTTCTCTGAAGTATTTCAGTTTCTTCTTTAGCTGTTTGCGTTAAGTTTGCTTGTTGTTGGAACAGGTATAAACCTTTAAGTAGGTTGAGCGCTTCATAGAGTTGGCTGTCGTCATTATGAAGATTCCGATTTTCTTTATCGGGTTTTTTGTCTTTGCTTTTCACGTCTTTTGCGCCATTGGCATTTTTTAAGTGGCCAGATAAATCCGCTTCGCTGACACGGCTTCTGCGTCCAACGGCAGTCACTTTCACTCGTTCAACGGTAATATCTGGCTCAATGCCTTTAGCTTGAATGGAGCGCCCGTTCGGTGTGAAGTAGAGCGCGGTGGTTATTTTAATGTTTTTTGTTTCTGTAACTGGAAATATTCGCTGGACGGAACCCTTGCCAAAACTTTGGGTGCCGACAATCAGCGCACGCCTGTGGTCTTGAAGCGCACCGGCGACAATTTCTGATGCTGAGGCGGAACCACCGTTAATCAATACGACCATAGGCAAACCGTTGGCTATGTCGCCTGATGTGGCCATAAATTCAGAATTGGCGTTTTCCAGCCTGCCCTCTGTGTATACGATTTTACCGTTTTCTAAGAAGTGGTCTGAGATTTCAATCGCAGTTTGTAGTAAACCTCCTGGGTTATTGCGCAAATCCAGTACTATGCCTTTTAGGTCTGGAGTTTTTTTAAGCTGTTTTTCCAGTTCTTTTTTGACATCGCTGCCTGTGTGCATTTGGAATTGTGCAATGCGAATATAGGCGTAATCGTCTTCAATGGTTTTGGCGCTCACACTGCGAACTTTGATGATATCTCGGGTTATGGTGATGTCGAAGGGTTTGTCTTCTCCCTCTCGCACAACGGTAATGACAATCTCTGAGCCTTTGGGGCCGCGCATTAATTTGACGGCTTCATCAAGGGTCATGCCTTTTACTGAGGTATCGTCCAATTTGATGATAAGGTCGCCAGCTTCGACGCCGGCTTTGGCTGCCGGTGTATCGTCAATGGGGGAGATAACCCTTACAAAGCCTTCATCCATGCCCACTTCTATCCCCAGGCCACCGAATTCACCACTGGTGCTTATTTGTAGTTCTTTAGAGGAGGATTCGTCCAGGTAGGCCGAGTGAGGGTCCAGTTGCTGTAACATGCCTCTAATGGCGTATTCGAGCAGTGTTTTATCGTCAATTTCATCGATATAGGCTTTGCGGATAGTGTCGTAGCTTTTGGTAAAGGTGCGCAGGTCTTCCAGTGGGAGTACGCTTATTTTTTCGGCATCTTCTTGTGTGTCACTCTCTGGGGAGGCGGGTTTTGTCTCGCCAAAGGTGTTATTCGCTCCCAATGATATGGCCAAGACAAATAAAAAGTTGCTTAGGTCGTTAAGGTGATTCTTCTTTGAATGCAACATCATGAATATCTTTTTCCTGAGTTTTTATTTGGTCGAAAATTATTACGCAGACCGAAACCATTTTTTAGGGTTAGTGGGGCGGCCTTTATGCCGTAGTTGAAAATATAATGCAGCGCTTTCTAGTCCGCCACTATTGCCGACGGACGCAATGGTTTCTCCCGCTTCTACCCACTCTCCGAGTTCTTTGTAGAGGGTTTGATTATGGGCGTAAAGGCTCATAAAACCTCCTCCATGGTCAATGATAATCAACAGGCCGTGGCCGCGAAGGTAGTCGGAAAATACAATTCGACCATGATGAACCGCACTGACGGGGGCCCCTGCTTTTGCGTCGATCATCATGCCTTCCCAGCGCATTTTGCCGTCTGCCCTGCGAGATCCATATTGGTGTTTGACTCGTCCACGGGTGGGCCAGGGGAGTTCGCCTTTTAAACTGGCGAAGTTGGATGCGTTGGAGGGAAGTTTGATATCGTCGATGTATTCTGAAACCCGGGTAAATAGTTTTTCGAGCCTTTGCCTATCATTGTGTAGCGATTTTAATTCTTGGTCTTTGTTTGCGATGCTGCGGTTGAGTTTGGCTATGGTTGTTTGCCGGTTGTTTTGTGCAGACTGTAATTCGTCCTTTTCTTTTTTAAGGTGCTTGAAATTACTTTGTAGTTGTTCTGTTTCATAGGCAATTTCAGGTTCTATTTTGTTTATGCGGTCGATGGTGGTGGTATAGTCGGCAATAATTTGCGCACGGGCTTTTACTAGATAGTCGTAATATTTAAGGTTTCGTGAGACGGTGGTTGGGTCTTGTTGGTTAAGCAATAGTCGAATATTCGATTGTGTGCCCAGCCTGTAAGCGGCGCTGATATGTTTGGAAACATGGCTTTGCTGTTTGGTTTTTTTCTCGTGAAGCTGGCTTTTTTCTTCTTTTAGGTTGTTTAGGTGATTTTTTCGTTCATCTATCTTACCTTCTATATTTTCTGCTTTTTGATTGAGTGTTCCTATGGCCTTTTCTGTGGTTTCTAAGCTTTTCAGCAGGGAGGCCCGACTGGACTTGGTTTTCTCTAACTCGGATTTTAATTTAGTTATAGAGCTTTTGAGTTTTTCCAAGCGCTCTTTTTTTTGCGCTTCAGAAAGGGGCGCTTCGGCGAGGCTGTGTGTTCCCAGGCAAATTAGAAAAAGACAAAGCAAAAGCGAATGCATGAATTGAGTGACGTGTTTTCTGATCATCATAGGGCTAAGTGTAACCCGAGGAAGGTAATGTTGCTCCCTCCTTGGAGCTTTGATGCAAAATTAGGTTCCTTAATTGAGCGTTGAAGGTGTTATTGAGGGGCTATTTCTGTTTTATCAGAGTTTGCCCGGTCATTTCAGTTGGCTGTTCGATCTTTAGTAAGTCCAGTATTGTGGGAGCGATGTCCGCAAGGCTGCCGTTATCGGCTAGGTCAATGTTTTTCGGGCCGACATAAACTAAAGGCACAGGTAATGTGGTGTGTTGGGTATGGGCTTGGCCGGTTGTATCATCAAACATTTCTTCGACGTTGCCGTGGTCAGCCGTTACGAGTGCTTCGCCGCCGACTTTTTCTAGTGCGGCAAATACTTTTGCCAAACATTCGTCAACCGCTTCAACAGCTTTTACCGCTGCGTCATAGTTTCCGGTGTGACCTACTTGGTCACAGTTTGCGTAGTTACAGATAATGGCGTCGTAGCCGCCAGTCTCAATTGCTTCTACGAGTTTTTCGGTGACTTCTGGTGCGCTCATTTCTGGTTTTTGATCATAGGTGGTGACATTGGGCGAAGGGATCAAAATACGATCTTCGCCTTCGTAAAGCGCTTCTTGTCCGCCGCTAAAAAAGAAGGTGACATGGGCATATTTCTCTGTTTCGGCAATACGAAGCTGCTGCTTCCCCTTCTTGGCGAGTATTTCGCCGAATGAGTTCACGACGTTTTCTGGCGGGTAAGCGCAAGGTGTGTCAATACTTGCGGAGTATTCTGTGGTCATAACAAATGAGGCGAGAGCGGGTTGGTGAGCGCGAATAAAGCCATCGAAGTTGTCGTCTACAAAGGCGTTGGTGATTTCTCTGGCGCGGTCTGGGCGGAAGTTCATAAAGATAATGGAGTCGCCGTCTTCTACGGTTGTGCCTTTTCCCGCTTTATCGGTAATAACGGTGGCTTTTACGAATTCATCATTTTCGTCTCGCTCGTAGGCTGCGCTCAAACCCTCTAGGGCGCTTGGAGATGAGAATTCGGCTTTTGCCGATGCAATTAAGTCATAAGCTGAGTGGACTCTATCCCAGCGGTTGTCTCTGTCAAGGGCGAAAAACCGTCCGCAAATACTCGCTATTCTTCCTGTGCCCAGCTCTTTGAATTTGGCTTCTGCACGCTCAAGGGATTCTTTTGCGCTACGTGGTGGGCAGTCACGGCCATCGAGAAGTGCATGTAGGTAGACTTTTTTTGCCCCACGCTTTACGGCCAGTTCTATCATGGCGAGTAAATGGTTTTCGTGACTGTGTACGCCACCGGGGGATAGCAAGCCTAAGATGTGAACAGCCTTGTTGGCGTTAGCGGCTTTGTCTATTGCATCCAAATACACCGGGTTAGTGAAAAAGTCGCCGTCGGCAATAGCTTTGTTGATGCGAGTAAAGTTTTGGTAGACAATTCGGCCAGCGCCAAGGGTCATATGCCCAACTTCAGAGTTGCCCATTTGTCCGTCAGGAAGACCGACAGACAGGCCCGAAGTGCCAATGACCGTTTTGGGGCCTGCGTTCCAGATTTTGTCCCAAGTCGGTGATGTTGCGGCATTTATTGCGTTGTATTTCTCCACTTCTGAATGACCAAAGCCATCGAGAATAATGAGCGCAACGGGTTTACTTACTTCGGTCATAGTGTTTCCTGTCTATTGATGTGTATGTCGAGTTGCTTGAACAAGGCGGTTGTCGGCATTTTACGCGCTTTGAGTGCTCTACTCCAATGGTAGTCTCACTCTATGAAAAGTAATTGAAAGAACCTGTTTATTGGAAGATATGTTGGCGATGAACAAATGGAGGGTGATCGTGTATACTCGCCGCTCAAATTTGAATGAAAACAGAAGGGTTTTGGAGTGGATTGGATAGCATTTGTCACTGAGCAATGGTTGTTGCTGAGCATTCTTACGATTCTAGTGGCGGCACTGGTTTTTGTCGAAAGCAAAAGGGGCGGGGATACGGTCTCGTTTCATGGTGCTACTCGTTTGTTGAACGATGAGGCTGGGGTTGTTGTCGATGTTAGGGATGCCAAAGAGTTTCAGGCGGGCCATATTGTTGGTGCCATACATATCCCTCACGCTAAGCTTGTAGATCAGTTGAGCCAGATTGAGAAGCATCGAAGCAAGACCATTATTGTCGCTGATAAAATGGGACAACATTCAGGAGCTGCTGGTAGAACCTTAAAAGAAAGTGGGTTTACGGCGGCGAGGTTACAGGGCGGAATGGCTGAGTGGGAAAGTCAAAACCTTCCTGTCGTGAAAGACTAGGCTTGATATCTAGGGGGGCGATCCCCATAAATATTTCCATTCACACAAACTATATATGGGCTTTGCTGTTTGCTGGGCCTAGAAACTTAAGATTTTAAAATTTAAGGCGAGAAAATGTCCGATCAACCTATTGAAAACCCTGCAACCACAGAACAAGAAAAAGGCCAACCTGCGTTTGCCCTGCAAAAAATCTTTGTGAGAGATATGTCTTTTGAGGCACCAGGGGCATTGGAAAACTATCAAGACTGGAAGCCAAAGGTTGAGCAGGATCTCAATACGGAAGTCAATAAAATAGGCGATAACCTCTACGAAGTTGTCTTAAAATTGACTGTGACGGTTAAACCTTCCGAAGAAAAAACAGCCTTCTTAACGGAGGTTCATCAAGCAGGAGTATTCTATGTTGATGGACTTGAAGGCGTGCAATTGCAACACGTACTAACCTCAGCCGCGCCGCAAATACTTTTCCCTTACGCTCGTGAAGCGATTGATAATATGACTATTCGTGGAGGCTTTCCCCCATTAATGCTGCCACCTATTAACTTTGATGCAATATTTGCCAAAGCGGTTAATGATGCACAGGAAAAGGCCAAGGCGGTGCAAGAAAGTGGTGAAGCGGAGGCAACCCACTAAAAATTTTTCAGCGTTATAGTAAAGAAGCCGACCATTGTCGGCTTTTTTTGTGCTTATTTTTGTACTCGGTACAGGGGGCTGTTATAGTTCTGTGCTGTAAGAAAGCAATTGCCAAGGAAACTCATTTCTTTGTCTAGGAATATGAGTGCTATTAAAATTGGCACTTATCTTAGTTCTCCTATAAATGAACGTCAGGTTCCTGAACTGGAATTTCGTTTTTTTAATCGTAAATCTCATGTAGAGTCTAAGATGTTTTCCAATCTTTTGCTGCAAGTGCGTGCGAGTGACGCCCAGTGTACAGGTGAATATAGTCTTGACTTAGACTACCAGCCGACCCCCAGAATTATCGATAAGCATTATTTCTCAAATAGCAGCCCGTGGCCTGAAGAGATAGATATTATCTTGAGTGTTGATTCTGGCGATAGAAAAAAACTATTGATAAGTTTTGATGATGAGAGCAAGAGCTTTCGAATTATTAAAAAAATAAAATATCTATTGGTTGTTGTTAATAATGGACAGGCTGATTTAAAAATAGAAATAAGTAAATAAGTAAATAAGGAGTAGGATATGAAACAGTTTATGTGGTTGATGGTGTTAATTTTCATTGTCTCTTCGAAATGTTACGGTGTGAATTTTGAGCAAGCTTTGCTTTGGTACAGTGGTAAAAATTATGAAGAAGCCTATAGCGCTTTTTTAGAATTATCCGAATTGGCAAATGCTGATGCACAGTTGAACTTGGGGGTAATGCATTATAGAGGGGAATTTGTTAAGAAAGACCTTATTGAAGCCTATGCCTGGATCGCTGTTGCAAAAGCCAACGGTAGTGTGGCTGCTGAAAAAATTAAGGCAATAGTTGATAAAAAAATATCTGCTGAAAATAAAGATCATGCAACAGTTAGGTATAACGCTTTATTAAGTGAGTATTCTAATAAAGCCGTATTTGAAAAAATGGTTCCATCGTTGGAAGAAGGCCCTTCCGTAAACTATAAACCAGAAAAAATTCGCAGAAAAGTACAGCCAAAATACCCTCAAGCTATGGCTAAAATGGGCGCAAGTGGTATTGTGGATATACAGTTTACTGTTGATGAAAAAGGCGTTACTCGAAATCATATTGTGCTAACCAGTACCAATAAATCTTTTAGTGAAAGTGCGCTAAAAGCAATAAAAAGTTGGACTTACTTCCCGGCGGAAGTAAATGGTAAGGCGGTGAGTGTATATGGAAAGGGGTTTCGAGCGTCTTTTTCTATCGATGGAAATACTATGGAGCAAAAAAAAGTGGATAGGCTTTTATCCCCTTTTAAAGAGAAGGCAATGGAGGGAGGCTCACAAGATAAATTTGTTTTTGCGCGCAATCTTGACCTGATGAAGAGTTATCTGATTGGAAAAGATATAGAGTTAGAAAATTCAAATAATTGGTATTATAAATCTGCTCAATATGGGTCATCTCCAGCCAAATTTATTCTTGGTCGTAATATACTTTATGGGTATCGTTGTACGGCAGATTTTGATAGAGGGTTATTTTGGCTGGAAAGTGCTGCTGAAGATAACCTTTCCGATGCTATTTATTTTTTAGGTATGGAGTTAATGGGTGGCACACGTTTAGAAATGGATTTTGATAGGGGTCTAGTCTTGCTCAAAAAATCTGCTGATAATGGCCTGCCCGATGCAATATTAAATTATGCGAAAATTTTGGCTTCCAATGAAAAGGTAATGAATGTTAAGGAAAGTCAAAAGTATTTGAATCGGCTTGATTTTAAAAAATACGAAGATAAGCTATCTTATTATCAGGTGTCTGCGCTTGTTAATGCTAATTTGAATGATTATAAAAAAGCACTAAAATGGCAGAAAAAAGCCTTAAAAGAAGCGAAGCGTCATAAGCTCCCAACGGACGATATCTTGAAAATGCTGGAAGATATTCAGGCGGGCAAGAAAAAGGTATATAGTTTTTAGTTGCTTGGAATGTTTTTCTTAAAGGTATATAAAAATTGTGGCTGTTTATTTCTGGCATTGAGTGCAGTAAAAGGTAGAACGTTGCGCAATAATTTTTTGAGTGATTTTTTTTGCACAGGCGGGGCAGGGTTGCTCCTCTCTTCCGTATACATTGAGCTGTTGGGCAAAGTACCCGGGTTTTCCGTCTCCGCCAACAAAATCTTTTAATGTTGTCCCGCCTTGTTGAATTGCTTTTTTTAATATGGTTTTAATTTCTTTAATTAAATTATCGCAATTTTTTTTTGTTAGTTTTCCGGCGGGTTTGTTGGGGTTGATTCTCGCTTTAAATAGAGATTCATTTGCATAAATGTTTCCTACGCCAACAACCAATTTGCCATCCATTACCCAGCTTTTTACTTTTTGAGTTTTCTTGCGGGATTTTTCGAAAAGATATTCTGAAGAAAATTCTTTCGTGAGAGGTTCTGGTCCCAGGTGGGCAATAAGAGTATGTTCTTCTGGGGTTTTCTCAGTCCAAACAGCCGCGCCAAACCGTCTGGGGTCGTTATATCTTAAAATGCAGTCGTTGCCGAATATCACTTCTATATGGTCATGCTTTTCTCTTGGTGTATTGTCTTTAATAATACGGATGCTACCTGACATGCCAAGGTGCCATAGCAGGGTGCCATGTTCAAATTTGAATAGCAGGTATTTTCCGCGTCGGGATAGGTTGAGAAGTATTTTATTTTTTAAAAGGTTTTTTAATTGGGGAGGCACTGGCCAGCGTAGTTTGCCATTGTGAATTTTAAACTCTTTAACTGATTTACCAACGATATGGGGGGATAACCCTCGGCAGGTGGTTTCAACTTCGGGGAGTTCTGGCATGGGGGTGAGGTTACCTTTTGTTTTGAATGCAGTATTGGAAGTCTGATTTCAATACAAAAAAAGCCTGGCAATGCCAGGCTTTAAGATAAGGGGGTCGTTACCGTTAAATACAGTTACAACCAAATACAGACTGGCTGTTTAAGTAATTTCTTACTTAATTTTGCCTTCTTTATACATAACGTGCTTACGCGCAACAGGATCAAATTTCTTGATCTCCATTTTGCCTGGCATGTTACGTTTGTTCTTATCAGTGGTATAGAAATGTCCGGTACCGGCTGATGAGTTTAAACGAATCTTCTCACGCATGGGTTATTCTCCTAATTACGGGGCGCTTACACTTTTTCACCGCGAGCACGAATATCGGCCAATACGGTGTCGATACCTAGCTTGTCGATGATTCGCATACCTTTGCTGGTAATGCGCAATTTAACAAATCGCTTTTCAGATTCAACCCAAAAGCGGTGGCTGTGTAGATTTGGCAAAAAACGACGCTTAGTGTGGTTTTTTGCGTGTGATACATTGTGGCCTGTTACTGGACGCTTACCAGTAACCTGACAAACCTTAGACATGGTACTGCCTCTTGCTTCAGAAATTAATGTTGAGGGCGCTTCACCCATTTTCGCCGACCGTTGGAAATATCCAAGCGCCTAAACCGAAGGCTAGAGGTATTGGTCGAAAAAAGAGGCGCGTTTTATACCAGAATGGGCTTTTAATAGCAACTTCTTAGGGAGGTTATCTATTATTTTTGTTGGTTTTGCTAGAGCCATCCTCTTTCAGCGAAGGAGACGGGGGCTCCGGCGCCAACCACAATATGGTCAAGTACTGTGATGTCCACTAGGTTTAAAGCCTCCTTGAGTCTTGACGTGATGAGCCGGTCTTGTTGGCTGGGTTCGGCTATGCCAGATGGGTGATTATGGCTAAGGATAACGGCAGAGGCGTTGTGCTCCAAGGCGGCTTTGACGACTTCCCTGGGGTAGACCGCGGCGCTATCGAGTGTTCCTTCGAAGAGTTCTTCGTAGGCGATGAGGTGGTGTTGGCTATTTAAGTGCAGTAGGGCAAAGGTTTCGGTTGATTTGTGCCTCAATTTACTTTTTACAAAGGCTTTAACTAGCGCGCTTGTATTCATCGGCGAGCTGGAGGTGAGTTCTTCGGCAAGGTGCCGTTGGGATATTTCCAAAACAGCCTGAAGTTGAACAAATTTAGCGACTCCCAAGCCATGAATTGCACAAAATTGGGCTTTGCTCGCTTCCAATAAGCCCCTGAGGCTACCAAATTCTTTGAGGAGGTTGCGAGCTAAGTCTACGGCAGATTGGCCGTTATGACCTGTGCGTAAGAATATCGCGAGAAGTTCGGCATTTGAAAGGGCGTTGGGGCCTCTTAATAAGAGTTTTTCTCGGGGCCTTTCTTCGGCGGGCCAATCCTTAATTGTCATGAAGATTTCCATATCTTGTTGTCGAAAAACCAAGAAACACAATGGGTAGTGAGTTTAGGTTTATCTTGTGTGGGTGGTACTTTCTGCTACGGTAAAATGGTATCTTACCGCCTAAGTAACTGTCATGAAACCCCTAAAACTTAGGTTGACTGGTGATAGTGAGGGGCCACTAAGTACTAAAAGTACTAAAATTTGCTTAAGGGCTAGCGTTTACCTTTCTATGTCGTGTCCCTACATATGGTTTCCGGGGGAGTTTGGAATGTATCTAGAATATGTCTTCATTATCGAATAAGCAGGTTTTGCTGGGGGTTACCGGGGGCATAGCTGCGTATAAAAGTGCTGAGCTGGTTCGAGCGCTAAAACGTCTTGGTGCGTCTGTAAGGGTTGTTATGACTCCAGCTGCTATGGAGTTTATTACGCCGCTTACACTTCAGGCATTGTCGGGTAACTCTGTTCACACTGAGATCCTGGATGTGGAAGCTGAAGCGGCGATGGGCCATATTGAGCTGGCGCGTTGGGCTGACGTTATTATTGTTGCCCCTGCGACAGCGGATTTTATCGCTAAGGTTGCACAAGGAGAGGGAAGTGACCTTTTGTCTACCGTGTGTTTGGCCTCAAGAGCGCCGCTTTGCGTTGCTCCTGCTATGAATCAGGCAATGTGGGCGAACTTGGCTACGCAGGACAATTTGGATACGCTTGTTAAGCGGGGTGTATCCGTGTTTGGCCCCGGTGAGGGGGAGCAGGCTTGTGGAGACGTAGGCTTAGGGAGAATGCTGGACCCAGGCGAGATCACTGATCGACTTGAAGGTCAATTTGAGTCAGGTTCTTTGGCTGGGAAAAAAGTCATTATTACTGCTGGTCCGACACAGGAGTTAATTGACCCAGTACGCTATATTAGCAATCACAGCTCCGGTAAAATGGGTTACGCTCTTGCAGAGGCAGCAGTGGAAGCTGGAGCTACAGTGATGCTTATCTCGGGGCCTGTTGCTTTGCCTGTCCCAAATAAAGTTATAGTTGAAGGTGTCGTGTCGGCTCTTGAAATGAAAAGTGTCGCTGAGAAGCACTCTGAAGGGGCGGATATTTTTATTGGTGCGGCGGCGGTTGCCGATTTTCGTCCTGTTGAAATTCAGCGAGATAAAATAAAAAAACAGTCTGAATCTTCGATGGTTATCGAATTGGTTAAAAACCCGGATATTATCGGTACCATTGCAGAATCGGGTAATACTAAATTTGTAGTGGGCTTTGCTGCGGAAACGCAGAATGTTGAAGCTTACGGTAGAGACAAACTGGTACGAAAAAAACTTGATCTGGTTATAGCGAATAATGTTGCTAAGCCTGGTATCGGGTTTAATAGTGATAATAACGATGTTCTTCTTATTGATGATAAAGGTTGTTCCGAGATAGAAGGGCTCAGTAAAAAAATGCTAGCGAGAGAACTCATAGAAAATATTGCTCAGCGTTTTCATAGTATTTATAACAAATAAAACAGAACGTTATTGAGAAGGGCATTTTTGTGGCTCAAGGGGCAAAAAAACGGTTCAATCTTGAAGAGCCGACAGAAACTAAGCGAACAGAAAAAAAACGTTGGCCGGTTGCAATATTGGTGCAACTGACGGGTTTGATTTTGTCCGTTTTAATTGGCCTGGGCGCGTGTTTTGTTATCTATCAAAAAATGGTACTAAATGTTAAGCAAAGCCAGTTAGAGGGCTTTACTGTCCAGAACGTGCAATTGAGTGCGGATGGTATAACGTCTTATTTAAAATCTGTTGAACAAAATCTTGAATACTATACTCGTAAGCCGCTTCTAAGAGCTTCTTTGCTTGAAGAGAATTCCGTTTATTTAAAATCAGTGGAAGCGGGTATAGCCAAACAATTGGATAATGTCGTCTCGGTAAAGCTAATAGGAAAAGGTAAAGCAAGATTAAATGGAGATATATTTTCCCCTATTCGGTTTTCCGAAATGGAGATGATCCGGCGAACAGAGGCTAGAGAAAACGTTTTTTCTGAAGCGATAAAACTTGAAAATAAATGGTACTTAAATTTTATTTTACCTGTTCCAAAGGATAAAAATCAGGACGTGGTTGGGGTTCTCTTGGTGACTTTGGATACTAATGAATTGAGGTCACGCATTTTAAAGTCTACCGCCTCTTTGGGTAATTCTAAACTTTTACAAAGCTTTGCGAACTCCCAACCTCAGAAAGTTTTAAGTGTGGGTGAAGGGGCTCTACCTTTTTCAAAAACGGCAGTGGTGGAGAATAGCTATTGGAAAATAGTGTTTACGCCTTCTGCGGAACTAGAAAAACAAACGCATGTTGATACTACTAAGGTCTACATTGTTTTGACCATGGCCTTTGGATTTGTTTTTGTATTAGGTTTTCTCATATCAAGAAAGCTTGGTCGTGGGTTAGATGAAAGGATTATTCGGAAACAATCTATTTTTGATGTTGAAGCTCAAACCGCTAGTGCAACGTCTACAGATTTGGTTAACCCTATATATCAGTCATCAGATATTTTAGATGTGGATATTGCAGAAGAAGATGAGGATCTTCTTGGTCTTGGTGAGGATGTTGTGTCTTCTACTGAACCAGAAGAGGAAGAAGATATCTTTGATATATCTGATGACGATGAAAAAATCCCCGATGAGATTTTTAGAGCCTACGATATTCGAGGTATAGCAAAGGAACAAATTACTACCGAACTTGCACGTAAAATTGGACAGGCATTGGGGTGTGATGCCATTGATTACGACGAAGATACTCTTATTGTTGCAAGGGATGCGCGAACGCATAGTCCTGAATTAACCGAGTGGTTTATCCGTGGGGTGTTAAGTACAGGTTGTAACGTCCTGAATATTGGAACTGTGCCTATTCCTCTTTTATATTTTGCAGTGGAAACCTTAGAGGAAAGTCAAAGTGGGGTAATGATTACTGCTGATCATCATCCGGCAGAATATAACGGCTTTAAAATTGTGATGGGCGGTAAAGGCCGTAGTGAAGTTGAAATTCAGGCGATAAAAACACGAATTTCCCAGAGAGATTTTTACCAAGGAGCGGGTCAAGAGTTTAGGCACGATATGATATCTGATTATATCGATACCATTTTTTCGGATGTTGCTTTGGCAAGAGATATTTCTATTGTTGTCGATGCGGGCAATGGCGTGACAGGTATTGTTGCGCCGCGTTTATTTGAAGAGCTGGGTTGTCACGTTACGCCTTTGCATTGTGATTTAGATGGTAATTTTCCAAATCATGAGCCAGACCCCTCTGTTGAAGAAAACTTACAAGATTTAATTGTTAAAGTGAAAGAAGAAAATGCTGATTTGGGTGTAGCCTTTGATGGTGATGGTGATCGATTGACCATTGTTACGTCATCTGGACAAATTATTTGGCCAGATCAGCTTCTGATGTTGTTTGCCAAAGACGTTGTTGCTAGAAACCCAGGTGTGGATGTTGTCTTTGATGTGAAATGCACTCGCCACTTAAACGAATGCATTAGTTCTGCTGGGGGGCGGCCTATTATGTGGAAAACTGGCCATTCATCCATGAAAGAGAAGATGATTGAAACAGGCGCATTGCTTGGTGGTGAGTTTTCTGGGCATATTTTTATTAAAGACCGCTGGTATGGTTTTGATGATGGCATGTATGCAACAGCAAGGCTTATTGAAATAATAAGTTTGCAAAATGAAGATCTTGATGTGGTGTTTGGTGAATTTAGTCAGTCTATAGCCACGCCAGAGATTCGCGTTGATTGCAGCGATCAGAAAAAGTTTGACATTATTGAAGCACTCTCTAAGGGCGGTGATTTTATGGAAGGGAAAATTAATACCATTGATGGTATTCGAGTGGATTTTCCTAAAGGCTGGGGCCTAGTTAGGGCCTCAAATACTCTTTCGAGTTTAACCCTTAGGTTTGAGGCGGAGGATGAAGAGTTTATGCACAAAATAAAAGCGTTATTTGTCCGTGAACTGAGAAAAATAGACAAAACGATAAATATAGATTGGAAGCAGTGAATTAATGCAAAATTCAGATAGGTTAGATGCATCACAGGCCCAAAATATTGCGCGGGTACTAACTGAGGCGCTACCGTATATTCAACGGTTTACAGGTAAAACAATTGTTGTAAAGTTCGGCGGAAATGCAATGACGGACGAGGCATTACAAAACTCTTTTGCCCGTGATGTGGTATTGATGAAGTTGGTTGGTATGAACCCTATTGTTGTTCATGGGGGGGGGCCTCAGATAGGTGATTTGCTTAGTCGGCTTAGTATTAAATCTGAGTTTGTAAATGGAATGCGTATTACCGACAGTGAAACTATGGATGTGGTGGAAATGGTTTTGGGTGGTACTGTAAATAAACAAATCGTGAGTTTAATTAATCAAAACGGTGGGCAGGCTATAGGCATTACAGGTAAGGACGGTAATTTAATTCGTGCCAAAAAATTAGAAGTGACCCAAAAAACGCCCGGCCTTAATGCATCGGAAATAATTGATATAGGCCATGTGGGCGAAGTGAAATATATCGATAGGTCTGTTATCGATGTGTTAGTGAATAGTAATTTTATTCCTGTCATTGCGCCTATTGGCGTTGGTAAAGATGGCGGCTCTTATAATATAAATGCGGATTTGGTTGCAGGGAAGTTGGCGGAAGTATTGCAGGCCGAAAAGCTTATGCTATTAACGAATGTTGCTGGCTTACAAGATAAAGAAGGGAATGTATTAACGGGCTTAACAACCTCAAAAGTTGATGAATTGATTGATGATGGGACAATTTATGGCGGTATGTTACCCAAAATCCAATGTGCGTTGGATGCGGTTAAATCTGGTGTTGGATGCTCCCATATTGTTGACGGACGAGTAGCGCACGCGGTCTTATTGGAAATATTTACCGATACAGGTGTTGGTACGTTAATTACGAATAATGGATAAGTGTTTCGCTGGTTGAAGGCTTGCGAAGTTCCAGATAGGATGGGTGTGGTCGAGCGCTGAAATCGATGCTGTATTGCTATATCTGTGCGCAGTTGTGGTATTTATTGTAGATTGTGGAATTTATTGTAGGACGTTGTTTTTAAAGCAATACTGGCACTGGGGTGGTTGATAGTGCTTAGGTTAAAAATGGTTGAAGTAGTAACATAGGACTAGGTGCGGGTTTTAATCGCGCCGTATAAGAGTGCATTATTATGAGCGCCCAAAATAAAAAAACGCGAAGACAGCAGATTTTAGAGTCACTGGCAAGAATGCTTGAAGCCAGTCCAGGGGCTCGAATTACAACCGCAGCGCTTGCAAAAGAAGTTGGGGTGTCAGAAGCTGCTTTGTATCGTCACTTCCCAAGCAAATCAAAAATGTTTGAAGGGCTTATAGAGTTTATTGAGGAAACGGTTTTTTCCCGTGTCACTTTAATTGTTGACGAGGAGCAAGACCCTCTTGTTCGTTGTGAAAAAATACTTCATTTACTCCTCACTTTTGCTGAGCGGAACCCTGGCATTACTCGTATTTTAACGGGTGATGCACTGGCGGGCGAAACAGATCGCCTAAGGCTTCGTGTGGTGCAACTGTTTGACCGTTTGGAAATTCAACTGAAGCAAATTTTAAGGGATGCTGAGCTGAGGAATGGAATGCATTTTGGGATGAGTATAGCCACAACGGTAAGTTTATTAATGTCTGTTGCAGAGGGTCGAATTGCACAGTATGTTCGGAGTGAATTCAAAAAATCGCCAACAGAAGCTTGGCGAGAGCAGTGGCCGTATTTAGTGAGTGGCTTTATTGTTGAGCCGGCTTAAGTGGCGGCTCTTTGCTTGACAATTCTTTACTTATAGCGGTACCTTCAACGAAGGTTGCTAAATCAGCGTCGTACTTTTTAGAGACCTCGTGGTACTCTTTTAACCGAGTTTCTAATAGCTCTTGGACAACTGCCCGCTCAGCTTTGGCATCTGAAAGTTCATTTAGTACCTTTGCTGGAACGTCTTTCCCTGAGCGCTCAATATTTGCAGCCTTACCTATCAAATTTTCTATATGAGTATTGGTCCCATTTATATTTCCTCGAAGAATGGCGATATTGGTATCTAGGTCAGTGAGTCGTCGGCGCTTAGCGGCCTCAATATCTTCGACACTACTATAGCGGCGTTTAAGGATAATATATTGTTTGTGAAGTGCTCTTTTAGCTTCAGCCTGGGCAATATCACCTGCTGTTGGTGCAGCTTCAACCGCCTTCACTAACTGGCCGGATAGTGTGAGAACCTCATAACCCCGTTGGGCATATTGGGGTGGAATGGAGTGAGCTAGTTCTTTAATACCCTCGTCATTCACGTAGCGGTATAGGTACTGTTCAGCGTGTAGATGCACCGGCAGCCCTATGGCGAGTACTAGGAGGCTACACGAGGTTAGGGTTATTAATCTGTATTTGCTGACTTGTTTCATCGAGCTTCTTTAAACTCCATACATGTTTCGATAAGTGGAGACTTTTTCTAAGGTTGTACTATCGCCAGAATCAGCGAGAAAAGTTAGGATATGGTCTAGGTTAATAATGCTAACTACGGGAATACCCGTTTCTTCTACCAATTCCTGAATCGCTGATTTTTCTCCCTTGCCCCTTTCCTGCCGGTTGAGACCAACCACGACTACCGCAGGTTTTGCGCCAGCATTCGCTATCATAGACAACACTTCACGCACGGCGGTTCCCGCAGTAATGACATCATCTATGATGGCTATTTTACCTCGAAGCGGGGCTCCAACCAAGGCGCCACCTTCTCCGTGGTCTTTGGCCTCTTTACGATTATAGCAATAAGGTATGTCACGTGAATGAACATCTGCTAGAGCGACTGAGGTTGTTGCAGCAAGAGGTATGCCTTTGTAGGCTGGGCCAAGGATCATGTCGAATCCGATATTTGAACGTATAAGAGATTCGGCGTAAGCCCGGCCAATTTTGGCCAAAGCATTACCGGAATCGAATTTTCCAGCGTTGAAAAAATAAGGACTGACTCGCCCAGATTTAAGAGTATATTCGCCGAACTCAAGCGCTTTTTTGTCCAAAGCGAGTTGGATAAATTCTTTTTGGTACGGTTCCATATGCGTTTTTGTTTGGTTTTTGGGGGTGTGTATATTACCAGACCTAATCGATTTGACGGTATGAAATAGACGAGTGGTTAGCTGGCTTATCTTGTGGTGGTGTCGATTTTAATTGTAATACCTGGGAGACAAGCACCTAAGATTGGGGCTATTATAATAGATACACCTATTTCAGCAGGTGTCCCAAAAAGGATTGCTTTACCCTAAAATAACGATAATTTGTGGATTGGAATTATAATTGATTTTCATGCTAACAAATTGCAATAAGAAAATGTATCATGCTGCGTCGCTTATTAAGGGGCCAATATGAGAGTAATTAGCTTGAGTGTTGATGGCATTCATCAAGCCGCTCGACGAGGGTTATACAACTGGATAGCGGAGCAGGATGCAGACATTATTTGTTTGCAAGACCTTCGAACGCTTGAATATGAACTTGACGGTGACGTTTTTCATCCGAAAGATTATTTCTCCTATTTTTTTGATTCTGGTGTAAAGCATTACAATGGTGTAGCGATTTATACTCGCTTTAAACCCAAGGCGCTTATTTACGGGCTGGGTTTTGCCAGTGGCGTGGATATGGAAGGGCGTTATCTTCAGGTTGATTTTGATCGATATTCAATCGGTTCTCTATTGGCTCCCAGCGCATTTTCTGAAACTGAGTCTCAAGAAGTAAAAATAAAATTCTTTGATGATTTTCAAGCGTTACTTCATAAAATCACCCGCAAAAGAAGAAATTATATTTTCTGTGGTAACTGGGCTATGGCCCATACTAAAAAAGATGTTGAGGATTCCTTAGTTTACGAGGGTCAATCTGGCTTTTTGGCGCATGAACAGCAATGGATGGGGCAGTTATTTAATCAGCTAGAATATGTCGATGCCTTCCGCACAGCCGTACCTGAGTCTGGAGAATATAGCTGGTGGCCATCTGGAGACATGACCAGTGGTGATGGTATACGGTCGGATTATCAGGTTGTTTCGCAATCGTTAAAAAAGCGTATTGAATACGCAGCAATTTACAAAACTCGCCAATTTTCAAGTCACCTTCCGGTTATTGTCGATTACGATATAGAAGATTTATAAAAAACCAAATAGTGTTAGTTTTAAACTACTACACCTAAGCGATATAGTCTTGTTCCTCTTGTATATATTTTCTTAATATCCTGTTTCTGACAGCACCTTTACATTCTTTCCGCAGAGATAAGCAGATTTTTTTGTTGAGCAACGTATTTATTGTGCTTGTGTGTTTAATTCCAGTTTATTCTTTTTGTTTGTTGTTGTGTCGCGGGTGTAAATAATGGCGCCGTCGGCGTCAATTTTGTTAAGTAAGACGTGTTTAAATAAGAAAATGAATACAGGCTTTGTGTCGGTGAAATCTTTTAAGCTGGCTCTAAATCAACGAGCTTGATTTTCTGTAAATATTTTTAGGGTGTTCAGTTTTATTTATAAAACTGAACACCTTTTCAGTACTGTCGAATTAGTGTTGTCGAAGATTTTTTAAGAAACTTTGTTGTAAGTTTTGAGTGTCATTGAATTAGCGAGAAGCTAATTCTTTGCGAGCGACAGCAGCGGCATTGTGTACTTGGTTGGGTGCCGTACCGCCAATGTGATCTCGCGCTGCCACTGAGCCTTCCAATGTTAGTACGTCGAACACATCCTCTTCAATGATATTGGAAAATTGTTTAAGTTCTTCCAAGCTCATTTCTGACAGGTCTTTATTTTGTTCAATTCCATAGGCAACCGATTTCCCCACAACTTCATGGGAATCTCGGAAGGGAATGCCTTTACGAACTAAATAATCCGCTAGGTCTGTTGCGGTGGAGAACCCCCGTTTTGCCGCTTCGTACATAGATTCTTTGTTGGGTGTAATGGCAGGAATCATATCTGCGAAGGCGCGCAGACAATCTTTAATGGTGTCGATGGTATCGAACAGAGGTTCTTTGTCTTCTTGGTTGTCTTTGTTATAGGCCAAGGGTTGAGATTTCATCAGCGTTAGAAGGTTGATTAGGTGGCCGTTTACACGGCCTGTTTTGCCGCGAACTAATTCGGGCACGTCTGGGTTTTTCTTTTGCGGCATGATGGATGAGCCGGTGCAGAAACGGTCAGGTAAATTGATAAAATTAAATTGTGTCGATGTCCACAGGACTAGCTCTTCACTTGCACGGGAAAGGTGAGTCATCACCAATGCCGCAAAGGCATTAAATTCGATGGCGAAATCACGGTCGCTTACGGAGTCCAAGGAATTGCGGGTTGGCGCGTCAAAGCCTAATAATTCAGCCGTAAGTTCTCGATTAATTGGGTAGGTTGTGCCGGCTAATGCGGCGGCACCTAGAGGGCTTTGGTTTACACGTTTGCGGCAGTCTATTAGTCTTTGGTAGTCTCGTTCTAGCATTTCGTACCAAGCCAATAGGTGATGGCCAAACGTAACCGGCTGAGCGGTTTGCAAATGTGTAAAGCCGGGCATAATGGTATCGGTATTGTTCTCTGCTACTGTTAAAATACCTGTTTGCAATCTAGTGAGTTCTTTAGCGATACTGTCAATTTCGTCACGTAGGTAGAGTCGGATGTCGGTGGCAACTTGGTCGTTTCGGGAGCGTCCGGTATGGAGCTTTTTGCCTGTGATGCCGATACGCTTTGTCAGTTCGGCTTCGATATTCATATGGACATCTTCAAGGGATACCGACCAGTTAAATTTCCCTTCGCTAATGTCTTTGCGAATATCTGAAAGCCCTTTGAGAATGGCCTGCTTTTCTTCTTCAGAGAGTACGCCTACCGATGCCAGCATAGTGGCGTGGGCGATTGAGCCGTTGATATCATGGTGGTAAAGCCGCTGGTCAAAATCGACAGATGCTGTAAAACGTTCTACAAATGCATCAGTGGCTTCTGTGAATCGGCCACCCCAGGGTTTTACGGAGTTTTCTTCTTGGCTCATAGTGTATTGTGTCTCTATCAGAATAATTTAGGGTCAGCATTATACCTAAGCCCAGATAATCTGTACGATCATACTCCGCTTTTCCCTGTGTGAAAGGAGGTAGATTGAATGATGATTAAAACGATAGCAAAAGGAGCCTACTATTAGCGCTTTGGTTGTGAGTAATCGCCGTGGAGATTTTCTACCTGACCTCTGTGGAGTGCAGGCGGTATTCTTTTTGGTATTGGTTGGGGAGCTGTTGGCTGTAGGGCTAGCTGTGACGGATACAGGTATCATTGGGTTTGATTGGGCCAATTTGGGTCTTGTTTCCCTGTTGGTGCAGTGGGTTGTGTTGTCCGGTGCCGCTTGTTTATGTCCATTGCGCCCCTGGTTTCGCAGGCGAAACCCATACGTATCAGGCGTAGTCAGTTATTCGATTGTTTTGTTGATTACCTGTATTTTTAGTGGTTTTGGCAGTTGGTTGCTTACTGGTGGTCTGCGGGTTGATTTAAATGTTGTATTCAGTAATACAGCTATTGCCGCCGTTTTTGCAGGTATCGTCTTGAGGTATTTTTACCTACAGCAGCAGCTTCTCAACCAGCAACAGGCTGAGCTGCAAGCGCGCTTACAGTCTTTGCAATCTCGAATTCGCCCTCATTTTTTGTTCAATAGCTTGAATACTATTGCCTGTTTAATTGACGATGAAGCGAAAACAGCGGAAAAAATGGTACTCGATTTAGCTGATTTGTTTCGAGTGAGCCTCAGTGAACCCAGCCTTGTACCTCTATCGAGTGAAGTTGCATTAAGTAAGCGGTTTATTGATATGGAAAAACTGCGTCTGGTGGAGAGACTCACTGTGGTTTGGAATATCTCTGAACAAGAGGTTTCTATAAATCGTGTTTCTACACCTAGTTTGTTGCTTCAACCTCTGATTGAAAACGCAATTTATCACGGTATTCAGCCTTTAGAGCAAGGGGGAACCTTATCGATTGATATAGGTATTAAGGAGAAAAAGGTCCATATTCGTATAGAAAACCCTGTTGCTCCAAAGCAACTACATACGAGTGGGGTGGAGCATAGAGGCAATGGTATAGCGCTAGAAAATATTGTACACAGACTAAAAGCCTACTTTAATGAAGAGGCGAGAGTTATAGTGGAGCGTGACGACGAACGATTTATCGTAAACGTGCACTATCCCTTAGTTGAGTTTGGTCAGTCGAGTTAGACTTCGTTGTATATCCATTAAAAATGTGAGATGGGCTTATTTATAAGTTACTCGAGTCTCACTAGAGAAAGAGTATGCATGTATTAATAGTTGATGATGAGCCACTGGCCCGGAAGCGTCTTGCAAAAATGGTGGAATCCATTGATGGCTGTGTATTAGTGGGGGAAGCCGAAAATGGGCAAAGGGCGATTGAACAGATTAACATGTGTGACCCCGACATTGTGCTTATGGATGTCAGTATGCCGCATACAGATGGTTTAGAAGCGGCAAAAATTATTGCGGAACTAGCGGACCCCCCTGCCGTTATCTTTTGTACGGCTTATGATGAATATGCACTTCAAGCATTTGATACCTTAGCCTGTGGTTATTTGTTAAAACCTGTGAAACAGGAGCAGCTTGTCGCCGCTATTGCTAAAGCGGGAAAGGTGACGAAGGCTCAAAAAAGTGTTATCCAGGCGGGTGATGATGAAGTCGAAGCGGAAACTCAGGAGCAGCGCCAACATATTTCAGCAAAAACCCGGCGTGGAATTGAGCTTATCGCTTTGGATACTGTGCATTGCTTTGTTGCTGACCACAAGTATGTAACGGTCATACACAGTGAAGGAGAAATGCTTATTGACGATACATTAAAAGAGTTGGAAGTCGAATTTTCAACTTTGTTGGTGAGAATTCACCGAAATTCACTGGTGGTCATTCAGCAGGTTGAAGCAATGGAGCGTTCGAGTTCTGGTCAATTTGAATTGAGGCTAAGAGAATCGAATTATCGTCCAGTAGTTAGTCGTCGGCATGTTGCCAGAATACGAGATTTATTGTCCAAGCTATAGATAAACGCCCCCCAGTTGGCTAATGGGTTTGCTAAAATAACGCCTCACTAGGTTTTCTGACGCACGATTGGGGCTTTTCATGAAATCACTTCGAATTGCGACGCGAAAGAGCGCACTCGCTCTATGGCAAGCTAATCACATAAAATCATGCCTTGAGGCTGCTCGCCCGCAACTGCTGGTGGAACTGGTGCCGCTTGTGAGTCGTGGCGACAAAATACTTGATGTCCCTTTGGCCAAGGTTGGCGGTAAAGGGTTGTTTGTCAAAGAGTTGGAACACGCTCTTTTACAGGGTGAGGCAGATATTGCCGTACACTCGATGAAAGATGTGCCTATGGAATTTCCCGAAGGCTTGGGTTTAGAAGTGATTTGTGAACGGGAAGACCCCCGCGATGCCTGGGTGTCCAATAAATACGCAAGCTTAGATGACTTTCCCCGAGGTGGTGTTATAGGAACATCGAGCTTGCGTCGTCAAAGCCAGTTGCTTATTTTACGTCCAGATGTCGAGGTGACGTTTCTTCGAGGCAATGTGAATACTCGGTTAGGAAAATTAGATGCAGGGGAATATGATGCAATTATTCTCGCGTCCGCCGGGCTAAAGAGGCTGGAAATGAGAGAGCGCATTAGTAGTTTTATCGCTCCAGAGCAAATGCTTCCGGCTGGCGGGCAGGGTGCCGTGGGAATTGAATGCCGAACAGGCGATAAGGATATTCTGGAACTTATTGCACCACTCAATCACTTGTTGACGGCTGAGTGTGTTATTGCCGAGCGAGCGGTAAATCGTCGTTTGGAAGGGGGCTGCCAGGTGCCAATTGCCAGTTACGCTGTGCATAAAGAAGGTGTTCTTTGGTTGAGAGCCTTAGTGGCCGACCCTGAAGGCCATGATATGTTTTTTGAAGAGGGTACAGCAGACCCGGCAGACGGAGGTGAACTGGGCGTGCAATTGGCGGAAAAGCTTTTGGCGGCGGGGGCGGATAAAATACTAAAGAAAGTGTATGGTCAATCCTAAAACGGGCGTTCATGGCCCTTGTATTTATGGTGATTGTCTTCATGGTGATTCTATTCATAACTATTGCGTTTGGGCGACAAGGCCAGAGGCGCAAAATAGTGGCTGGATAGGCGTACTTCGGCGACGCTATAAAAATGTTATTGATTTGCCGCTTATGGAAATTAGGCCGGTTGAATTAGACAGTGAACGCCGTTTAGTGGCTAACTTGGTAATGAAGCTGGATGAGTACTCACACATTATTTTTGTTAGTCAAAACGCGGTAAAATACGGGTTTGAATCGATTGAAAACTATTGGCCGCAACAACCCGTTGGCCTAAATTTTTATGCCATAGGGGCGAAGACGGCGAAACAATTACAGTTTTATGTTGAATCTAATCAGGTTTATTGCGCCAGCGGGGAAATGACAAGCGAAGAATTATTGCGCCACTCGAATTTAAGTGATGTAACAGGCGCTAAAATATTGATTTTTCGTGGAGTGGGTGGACGCCCTTTGCTGGCGGAAACCTTGGTTGAGAAAGGCGCTCAAGTCGATATTTGCGAACTTTACCATCGCAAACTACCTGAAGAGAGCCTGAGCCAAATTTACTTAAATAAAGATACGATTGTCAATAAAACCAATATCGTTCCCGTATTTAGCGCCGAGTCGTTTCGCAATTTTGTCCAGGTTATTGGGCAAGGGCTTGTGAGCGATACCACCAGCTTTAAATTTGTGGTGCCAAGTGAGCGGGTAAAAACGGCGGTTTTGGCGCAAGGGTATAAAAAAGCGATTGTTGCAGACAATGCCACTGAAGAAAAAATGATTTTTGCCATTGATTCTTGTATCCACAATTAAATTATCAACTCTATATTGAGATTTCTTCATGACAGATCAGCCCGAAAATAAAACGCAATTGCCAGTGTCAGGAAAGAGCGAAGAAAAAGCCTCTCAAAATGAAGTTGAAATGGCGCAAAGTGTGGATGAAGCCTCAGCATTAGTCCTGCCGGATCAGAAAAAACAAGAATCGAGCGCATCAAAACAAGAAAACCGAAAAGAAGAACCCCCAAAAAAACAAGAAAAAATGACTCGGCCTAAAAAAAAATCGAATTTAAAAATTGGTTTATTGTTGATAGTATTATTAGTTGTATGTGGTGTGGTCGGTTATGGTTACTACCTTGTTAATCAAGCTCTAGATGGATTGCGTCAAAATATAGTTGATCTTAATGGTCAGTTAGAAAGTCAAAATAGAACCGTTAATGATAGTAACCAGAAGCGAGATTCCATTAATCAAGCTATTTCAGAAGAGCTGGCGCAAACTAAAAACCGATTAAATAATGCTGAAAGCCGACTAACAGCACAAAATAAACGCCTGCTATCCATGTCCACCACTTCTAGGGAAGACTGGTTGTTAGCGGAAGCGGAGTACCTCTTAAAACTTGCTAATCAAAGGGTATTGATTGAACGTAGCGCGGAGGGCGCAAAAGCGCTTTTGGAAGAGGCCGACGGTATCTTACGTGATTTAAACGACCCTGATCTTTTCCCTCTAAGACAAGCGATTGCTGCGGATCTCGCCAAACTACGATTAACAACAAAGGTGGATGTTGAAGGCATTTATTTGGCGTTAAGAGCAAAAACAGATTTGGTGGAAAGCCTATCGCTTCACCCCACCAGGCAAGAGCTTATGGCTTTAGATGCGTTTTCGGAACCCAAGGAAGTGGAAATATCTGAAGAGCTGGAACAAACAGCGCTTAGTTATTTAGATAAACTGTTCGCCAGTCTTAAACAGTTCTATATTATTACGGATCACTCTGAAAAACCGATTCCAATGTTGGCGCCAGATTCTTCACAATATTTACAGCAAAATCTTATTCTTATTCTTGAGCGCGCTCAGCTTGCTTTATTAAGAGAGCAGCAAAAAGTATACAGCGACTCTCTTAACCAAGCGCAAATATGGTTGGATAAGTACTACCCAAAATCTGATCAAGTTAAAAGCTTTATCAACGATATTGAGCATCTAAAAAATATAAATATTGTGCGGGAACTACCCGATATTACGCCCTCCCTGGAGTTATTGAATGCCTATATCGAACGACTTCACTTATTAAAAGGAGATAAATAGATGGCTCGCTATCTTATTTATTCATGTCTCGGTTTAATTTTGGGTGGAGTATTAATAGAGATCGCAAAAAAAGATAAAGGCTATGTCATAGTGAGTTATGGCGATACCAGCTTTACATCCAGTATATGGTTTATGGTTTTTGTTATTGTATTTTCTCTTATTGCTTTTCGTATTCTTTATTCTCTGGCTAAGAAAACTATTATTCTTATTTTAACGAGTTATTCCTGGTGGGGGATAAGTAAAAATCTATCCGCTGAGCGTCGTACACATACGGGGTTTGTGCATTTTATTGAAGGTAATTGGCACGCAGCTAGGAGAGACCTGCTAAAGGCCGCGAAGGTGGTGGATAAACCCCTCGTGCATTATTTGGCGGCTGCACGTAGCGCATTTGAGTTGGGCAATAAAGAGGAAACTCAATTTTTATTAGGGCAAGCAGAGAAAATAGCACCTGATAATGAATTGGCTATTAGCCTGAGTCAGGCAAGAATACATTTACTGGATAATCAGCTTGAGCCGTGTTTAGCTATTTTGCAGCGAGTGAAACAAAACGCTTCTGAACACCCCGTTGTGCTAGATTTATTAAAACAGGTCTACTGGCGTCTTAAAGATTGGTCTGCTTTAATTGACCTTTTACCTGCTCTTCGTGCCCATCCGCAAATATCTGAGGAAAATCAGCGACATTTTGAAAAAGAATTATTTGAAAGTTATTTAAAATCTTTAGTAGAACGTTGTTATCAGCAAAATATGAGTGATGGTGATATTCAACATTCCTTGAAAAAAGCCTGGGAAAATGTGCCAAAGTACTTAAAAAAATCCACAGATGTTTTACTGTGTTACGCCACGTTAATGGTCAGTGTACAAGGCGGTGAGTGGGTTTTGCCTTTGATAAAATCTCATTTATCAAAAGAATGGGATGAAAATTTAATTTGCCTTTTTGGTAAAATGACGTCAGCCAGTGCTAAGGAACAACTAGTGCTGGGAGAAAAATGGTTGCGAGATAGGCCAGGTAGTGCAGAGTTGCTTTTAGCCTTAGCGAGAATCTCTGTACGCAATGAACTTTGGGGAAAAGCAAAAGAATATTTTAAAAGCACCCTTTCGCTAAAAGAACAGGCCCCAGCCTATGCTGAGTTTGCAGCGTTAATGGCTAACTTGGGTGAACATCAGCAAAGTACGGATTTATATAAAAAAGGTTTGTTATTACTAGCCAAGTAATATTGGTCTGGCATAGCTAATTTAATGTAGCTAACTTAGTGTTAACAAGGCCCTAAGCCATCACCTTATTTTTGCTAAAAACTCGACCAGCTTTATTACCTTTCCAGGATTTTATGGTTAGAAAATTTCCCGCCAATAAATAACACGGTCATGGTTACGGTAACTGCCAAAGGTATAGGTGGCGGTTGGCAAGCTAGTATCATCGGAATGGTTGCCGTTCTGATTCCAGTCAAATCGCAACCAGGGGTAGAAAGTGAGGTCAACATCAACATTAAAACTGCCGGTATTGGTAGCACCAGGGGCAGTAAAGAAGTGGTCTGCACCGCCATTAATAAAGGCGACATCGCCATCATTAATATCTGGATCACCATAACTTCCTATCGTGTTTCCGCTTCCCACAGTAATGGTGCGATTGGCCACAGTGCTAATGGCGCCGTCTGGATAGGTAATGGCTGAGGTGGCAATTGCTGTACAGCTATCACTGGTATTTAAGGTGAAAATAGAGCCATTCCAGTATTCGGTCGCAAAAGTGGTCGGCAGGGGAACGGTTTCAGGGCCAAAGGCATCGTCTAAGCGCAAGCGACCAAAACGTAGTTCGGTGGCCGTTTCGTCGATAAGCATAGTGTCATTGGTGGCGTCGTTATTGACATCAAGGTCGAAATCTATGGCTGGAATGGTGGTGCCGTCTGCGGTTTCTGTAGGGATAACGCCAATATTGACAGTGGTATAACTGCCATCGGGTGTGGCTGCTCGACCAATGCTTAGCGTGGAGACTAATTCACCATAGCCGTAGTCAATACCGCCTATGCCATTTATATCGCTTGCCCAGTTTGTTGTTGTTCCCAGGTGGGTGACTCGTGTGGATAAATCTTGGTTGGTTATTTGGTCCATTGCTCCAAAGTTGTAGGCATCCCCAGCGGTTAATTTGGCGAAGCTGGAACGATAGTTTGTTGTGATAGCACCCTTGCTATTCACCGCCGATAAGTAATAGGCGGCGGTAAAGTTGTTGTCCATATAGGAAAAGCTGGAGCAATTCTCATTAATATCACTTTGTACGGTGACACCGCCCACTGTATCGTTTTCAATAAGTACAAATTTGTCCGGTATAAAACGACCGACATAACCAGATACACTGCGTGTACGCCCGGTAATACTTGCTCCTGCTCCCAGATAATCACTGTCTTCGATAACCGCAGCTATTTCAATAATGCCCACTTCATCGTAAAAAACCTGGTTGGTTGTATCGCTTCCGCCACTAAAATTATTGAGCAGTCGTGCATCGGCGGCGGAAGTATCGCCATCGCCTAAGCCGGGGTCACTTGCGCCGGTTGGTTGTTTTAAGGTGGCGCTCAAACGCAAGTTTTCCACCGGGCTTTCTTGGCCAAAACTAGCGGTTGTGGCGTTATTATTGAGGTTGGCATTATTGGACGCATCGTTATCGTCATGGCCGTCGGGTATGCCGTCGTCATTACTGTCGTCGGCGCTTGACCAGCCGACAGCTCTTGCGCTGGCGGTGAAATTATTTCCCGCAGTGGCGAGTACGCCACCGTTGGCGTCCACTGCTGCGGGGTTGCCAGCTACCTGTATATCAAAACCAAACGGTCGCACAATCAGGATATTGGAGCCCCCGCTAATGGCAGCATCACTGAAAGTAAGTGAGTCATCTCTAAAATTAAAGGCGTATTTGCCCACATCCGTTGTATTTAAGGTGAAATCGGCCACACCACTGACAAAAGGCACACTCAGGTTCGCAGCCACAGGCAATGTGGCGGGCAGGGATTGTGTTTCCGATACGGTTTGCAAGGCTGGCAATGTTCCGCCTGGGTCGGCTGCATCTGGCGTTATCCAGGCTTTGATATCCGCAACATTGTAGTCTGCGGCTGGCCCACAGTCCCCCGTACTGGGGTCTCGACGTACCATTTCAGCATGGAAGTTGTGGTTTCTTCCGGCCACAATATCGCTTGCCAAGCTATCCGTATTGCTTATTACAAACGCATTTTCGCTAAAGGTTAAAGGCGAAGAAGTAAAGCTTGTGCCACTATCGGTATCTGTGGCCGTAATAGTTAAGGTTTCGGCGTGGGTATTGTTCAGTTCGAGAGTGACATCGCCATTATCCAATTCCGATAGCTCAAATTGATACGCGGCAGCACCATTATCCAACCCGGAAGGAGTTAAGGCCCCTTCTGCATCGGCGGGAGTTGAGGTGTTTTGCCAGCGGCCATGGTTGGTTGAGGTGGCCAGGGTCATTTGACCAATATAGTCGTCAATTTTATTGTTACTACTGTCTTGCGCAGTAATAGTAATGGCCTGAGCAGCACAGGTACTGGCGCTACCACCACCCACATCAATGGCAAAGTGGTCAAAGGTAAGACCGCAGGGGTGGGTCTCGTTCATTACCTGCCGAATTTGTGTTAATGAAAATGCTGATTTGTATATACGTACTTCATCAATTGGCCCCTGGAAATAATAAGCAGCACCAACGGCACCTGCTCCTATGGTTGCCAAGTAGGAGATATTGGCTCTATAGCGCCTGCCACTTACGCTAGTGGCCAGCACGCCATTGATGTATATTCTTTTAATACCCGTATGGACTTGGCCAGATGTTGAGGTTACTGAAAATGTGACGGTAACATGTGTCCAGACACCCACGTTAACCAAAGGGCCGTCGACCCTATCCCAACCTGTGCCGTTCCCTGTCCAAAATTGCCAGCGGTTATTGGTGCCGGCATAAACAAAATAACCTTGGCGTTGAGACCCATTTTCCCTACGTGAGGTAAAGGGGGAGCGCCATCCGCCTTGTCCCCCATCTACACGAGCCCATAGAGCCAGAGTAAAACTGCCGTTGGGGTTCAGTAGCGGGTCATGGGGAAGCCTGACATACTGCTGCGAACCACGTTGAAAACTGCCATAGCGGCAAGTGCCAGGGTTTCCCGTTATTGCTGGGCTGGTATCGGTGTTTACCGGGTTATTCACGATGGTGCCATGGATGGCATTGCCACTATTATCGAGTACTTCGTTGGCCGCGCCTGTCCATTGCGCTTCTTCAAATTGCCAGCTTGCTGAGACACTGGGCAAGGTAGGCAGACTCCTTTCTGTGACAACCACATCATCAATATGCCAATAGTCAAAAGGGCTACCGCTGCCACGGGCAAAAACAAAACGTAGCCTTAAATTATTGTACAGAGCGTTGGCAGGAAGAACGAAGACGGGGGTAAATATCTGTCCTGGGGTGCCCGCTCCTGGGTAAGTGCCCAAAGTAACCCAGGTGCCCCCATTATTAAGATACTGTACTGTTAAATTTTCATTTGTATCCGGGTTTTCACTAAATGCATCGTGACCACGGCGAACCCAAATACTTAATTCGGCGAAAGGTACGCTGGCATTGATTCTATTGGCTCTGCTGGTGACGGTAGCGGTTCGTTCACCTATCATCAGTGATCTGAATGAGGAACTATACGTTGCGCCATTTACCTGAACAAGGCCGCTGCCACTTTGAGTCCAGTCGGAAGTGAAATCCGTTGTATTATTAAATTGTTCCTGGAAGAGAATATCGCCCGGTGCAGCAGAGGCGCTGTTGCCGTAGCCTATAACGATCAACGTGAATATTAGAAAGCGCTTGATATAACCAGATAAACTCATAGCACTATTATAGAGTGAATCCAATTACTGTGCTTATATAGAGCGACTTTGGGGTATAAACGGTTTTATTGGCATAGTCAGCAGGGTGTGTATTTCCGTATAGACCTATAAGTAATAAACTAGGTTTACATTATTCAATTGCCATTTAACCGTTATTAGGTAGTGATAACTTGACCCATGACAGCAAAAAAATACCTTGGTTTGTGTATATGGTATCCACTGACCCAAATAAGCTTTATACCGGAATAGCAACGGATGTAGAGAGAAGGTTTAGCGAACATAGGGATACATTCGAAAGAAAAAATAACGCGAAAGGGGCAAAATTTTTTCGCGCACATAAGCCTTGCAAGGTTGAGTTGAAAACCTTATGTGAGAATCGATCTGAGGCTTTAAAGCTGGAAGCTAGAATAAAAAAAATGTCTAGAAAGGAAAAACTGAGACTAATTGATGGCGGTATCATTTGACTTATAAAAGCACTCCGCACTCACTATCTGAAAGCGTATATCACAGTTTTATATGTGATTGAAACGTTATACATTTGTGACTGCTCTTTGAATATACTGTTTTAACCTTGTTCCTCGATGATCAGCCAATTTTAACGAGGAATACCCCAATGAAAATAAAATTCTTGCTTCCTGCACTTTTACTTGTTGCAGCGGCAAATATTGCCAAAGCAGAGATGTTGGATGTCACTATTACTAATATGACTCATGGCCTTTATTTTACCCCCATTCTTATTAGTGCCCACGATGAAAATACACACCTTTTTACGTTGGGCGACGCGGCGTCAAGCGAACTTCAGGCAATGGCGGAAGGTGGCGATATTTCAGGTTTAGCCTCTGTTGTGAGTACTACGGGTGGGGTCAATATTGAAAACCCTGCCGCAGGTTTACTCGCCCCAGCATCATCCGCCATGTCTATGGGTTTTGATACAGGTTCTCTAGCGTATTTAAGTATTACAGCAATGATGCTGCCTACCAATGATGGCTTTATTGGTTTGGATGCGTGGCCTATCCCTAGTACACCTGGAACCTATACGATTTTGCTCAATGCCTATGATGCTGGAACCGAAGCCAATGATGAAATGGTCACAGGTGGTGGTGCCCCGGGTGTGGCTGGAATACCGGCCAGTCCAGGAGACAATGGTGGCACAGGTGGAACGGGTGTGACTTCTACAGAATTCAATACATCTGTACATATTCACCGAGGCAGCCTAGGTGACGATAACGCAACGGGTGGAGAGAGTGATTTAAACTCCCGTGTACACCGCTGGTTGAACCCCGTAGCGAAAGTTGTTATTACCGTTAAATAGGAGGCTGTCATGTTAAATCTAAAAAGTATTGTAAAAATAACGCTTTTGTCCACGCCTTTATTGTTAGCCGCTTGCGGTGGTGGTGATACGGAAGAGCCTGAACAGGCAATGGTCAATTATTTTGAGATTACCATCGTGAATGTAACCGCTAACCAGCCCATGGCCCCGGCAGCAGTGATTTTGCACAATGGTGATTATAGCGGTTGGACTATGGGCTCGCCGGCAACGGTGGGGTTAGAAACTCTAGCAGAATCCGGCTCACCCTCATCTTTTATTGAAGAGGCGCAAACTGCCCTAGATACACAAGCCACCGATGGTATGCTTGCTCCTGGCCAATCGGCTGGTGTGCGGCTAAGTGGGGAGTGGAGCAATGAACTTTCTCTTACCTTGGCGGTAATGCCGGTTAATACAAATGATGGCTTTGTAGGCATTACTGGCTGGAATCTCAGTGATATGCAGATTGGGGAGACAGTGGATGCACTTCTACCTGTTTATGATGCGGGTACGGAAGCGAATATGGAAACCCTGGCAACCATTCCAGGGCCAGCAGCGGGCGGTGAGGGTTTTAATGCCGAGAGAAATGATATTGCAGATAGAGTTACTCGACACCCAGGCGTGGTGACTATAGATGATGGCTTAACTGGCTCGGTATTGGATGAATCTCATAGGTTTAATCAAGGGGCACTGCTGGTTCAGGTCACAAGAACTCAGTAATGTTATTTTTTACTACTAATTATGGGATAGTATTGCTGTAGTGTGCGATATTTTGAGGTCTGAGTTATTCAGACCTCCTTCATTGTCGAAGTCCATAACTGAATTCAGAGGTGGTATGTCAGCAAAAATACTCATCGTAGAAGACCAAGAAGATATTGGTCGTTTGGTTGCGCTTAACCTGGAATCACTCAACTTTGAAACCAAATATTGCCGAACGGGCACAGAGGGTTACGAAGAAGCGCTAAAAAATGAATACAATGCAATCGTGCTGGATATTATGTTGCCGGGTATGGATGGGCTGGAAATTTGCCAAAACTTGCGCCAACAGTCTAATCATACCCCCATATTAATGTTGACAGCCAAAAAATCGGAAGCCGATAGGGTGGTTGGATTAGAAGTTGGGGCGGATGATTATTTAACGAAACCTTTTAGTGTCCGTGAATTGCAAGCAAGAATAAAAGCGTTGCTACGGCGAGTAGCATTTCATGAACAAAATCTGGCACCGACTAGCACAGAGCTTATTGAGTTTGAAAAACTACAGATAAATGTGCAAAAACGCCGGTTATCGATAAGCGGTCAAGTGATTCAGCTTACCGCCAAAGAGTTTGACTTGCTTTTATATATGGCGGCCAGCCCAGGAAAGGTTTTTACTCGTGAGCAACTGCTAAATGCTGTTTGGGGTTACCAACACGATGGCTATGAGCATACAGTTAACTCCCATATAAACCGTTTGAGATCAAAAATAGAAGCAGACTCCGCGAAGCCTAAATTTGTATTAACAGTATGGGGGGTTGGTTACAAATTTTGTGATGACTAATTTTTATCAAAGCCTATTTGTACGAATGTTTTTGTCGCTTGCGACTATTTTTATTGTATTTGGCGTATTAAGCGCTGTGCTTTTTGTGAGTTCTTCGAGAAATTATGAGCAGGAAGTATCCCAGAGAATGCATAGAGACCTTGCTCAGCATGTAGTGGACAACTACCTACTCTATCAGAATGGCAAACCCAATTACGAGGCCGCAAAACAAACGTTTCACGACCTGATGATTCTAGGTCCAAATTTTGAGTTTTATCTCGTGAATAAACACGGGAACATTGTTGCTTTTAGTGGCAAGTCAGAAGAGGTAAAACTTACCAGCGTTAGATTGGAACCCTTTTATAGATTTTTATCCAATACCAAAGAGAGAGGCATTATTTTTGGCGATGATCCAAAATATCTAGATCAAGAAAAAATATTTTCTGTGGCGCCCATTATTCAGATGGGACAAACTTATGGCTATCTTTATATTATTATTGGTAGTCAAATACGAACAAGCTTGGAAGAAAAACTCTGGAACAGTGAAATGTTACAGTCGGGCATGTGGGTATTTGTCGGTGGTGGTGTTTTAACGCTTATTTCTCTTGTTATTGTTCTTGGGCTAATTACTCGGCCACTATCTCGATTAACTGGCCAAGTGCGCCATATTCAAAATATAGGTTTTGAGGGAAACGAAGATAGTCATAAAATCATACTGGATGATTTGAAGCTATGGAGTGGCGACAGTAAAAATGATATTCACCAACTGGGGCATACCTTAATGAAGGCGATGGAAAAACTTCAGCTCCAGTATCAGAATGTAGTCACAATTGATGATCTGCGCAAAGAACTGCTGTCACATGTCTCCCACGACTTAAGAACGCCACTGGCTTCGTTGTTAGGTTACCTTGAAACCTGGGAAATTCAACAAGATACACTGACACCAGAAAAAAGTGAGCAATATATTTCTACCGCGAGAAGAAGCGCTCAAAAAATTGCAGTGCTTATCGAGCAGCTTTTTGAATTGGCGCACTTAGACGGTAACAATGTATCCGTGGCTATAGAACCTTTTCCCATTGTTGAACTCGTTCATGATGTGCGGCACAAATTTGCTATCGCTGCGGAAAGAAAATCTATTTCGTTAAACGTACTTTCACAAGACAGCAGTATTGTCGTGCGTGCAGATATAGAAAAATTAGAGCGGGTATTTACCAATCTTATTGAAAATGCGTTAAGGCATACGCCTGAGGGAGGCAGTATTAATATTGGCTTTAAGCGTACCCTGGCGGGAGTGCTAATTCAAGTAAGCGATACCGGAATAGGCATTCCAGAGCAGGATATCCCTTACGTATTTGACCCTCACTACAAAGCGCAAAATAGCGTTCGGGGAAATACCGCCCATGGAGGCTTAGGCTTGGCTATTACTAAAAAAATACTTGATCTTCACGAGTCCATAATTAGTGTGAACAGTGAAGTAGAAAAAGGGACAACATTTGAATTTGCTCTGCCCTCAGTATAATTTTTTAATACTCAGTTCAATGTATTTACGGTAATCTAGTTTTAAATAAGCATATGACGCAAAAACAAGTGCATGTGCTGTAAACGTTAGTGCGACAAGCGAAGCTTGCCACATCTTGCAAGGTGAAAGCCCCTGTCGGGTAAGAGCTAGCCATTGATCCATATTGAGTCTGCGTGCTACGCGGCACTTATTATGTGCCACCATTCCCTGAATAAACGCCTGCTAATAACTGCCGAGTACGGAAATTGATTTATTTTCTGACTTTTCTACTAAACAGGCGTTAATTGTCTAGTTGATCTAATTTTAATAAGAAATGAAAATCTTTAGTATTAAAAGGTATAGCAATGTATGCGATATCCAATTGCTCTAAGGCGGCTAGACAGCCATTAATACGCTATATTCAGAGAGGCGCGTGCCATTATTTGGAGGTGTGCGTCATTTTGGCTAAACAATTGCCTTTGTTTACTAGGCCCGATTTATTTTGGAAGGGTATTTTTGAATAATGAAATAAGGGGTTTAGTTGTATGGAAGCTATTTTATAGATCGAATTATTTAATTGAATAGACTATTTCAACGAGACAGATTGTGATTACTGATAAAAGCTTAAGAGATGAATTAACCGAGTCTTTTAATGATTATTACGATGATATTGAAATGTGTCTCAATACTCTTTTGAGTTACGATGATATTGATTCCCTACATTGTTTATTTCGGGCGATTCATACTATTAAGGGTAATGCAGGAATGTGTGGTATGGAGTCCGTTGTGAGGTTATCTCATGCTATGGAGGAAGTGGCGGGAGCTTTGAGGGATTCAATGTTTAGCGTAAGTACCCCATTGCGTGAACTCTTTTTAATCGGAATGGATAGGCTCAGGAATCTTCAGCATTGTGAGCTTTATGACAAGTCCTCGGCGATGCTCGATGAGCAAGAGCTAATCGAGCGATTTACTCAATTGTCAAAAGTAGATAGAGCTTCTTCGGAGTCTTTGGCTCAGTATATTTTAGATGAGGTGGGTAGGAATTTTGAACCCTTGGAGGAAGAGCAGGCCGAGTCTGCCGCAGTACCTATTGTTGCAAATAAGAAGGAGGGTACTTCTGTTGAGCAAGAAAAACTTCATGATGATCTCAGCTTCTTTCAATCTCTTACGCTGTTAATTGATCAACAAAGTCAGTATTGGGAAGGGAGAAGTATTCAGATTTATGAATGGGCGTTAAAGCTTAATAAGGTTGCTGGCTCACAGATCAACTATGAACAATTATCTGCTGCAATTTATATGCATGATATTGGCATGTCGTTTTTACCCAATCAAATCATTACGAAAGAGGGGGTTCTATCAGATGAGGAGGTCGCCTTGCTTCGCCAACATCCCGAATGGGGCTGTGGTTTCTTAAGTAGGATGCCAGGCTGGGAAGAAGCGGCTCAAATAGTTCTTGACCATCACGAGCATTTTGATGGCAATGGTTATCCAAATAAAAAGTCTGGAGATGATATTCACCCTGGAGCAAAAATACTTGCAGTAATCGATGCTTTTTTTTCCATTACCAATCATCGAGCAGATCGAGAGCATAGAAAATCGACGATCAAAGCTATTTCTGAAATAAATTCTTGTGCTGGGACTCAATTTGATATGTTTTGGGTTCAGCATTTTAATCAAGTTCTCAAAGCTGAAATGAAAGAAGGTTTTGTCTAATCAGGGGTTTCATTTGTTAAAAAGCTCTCTTATTGAGGGCGTATTGATACAAGTTTTCCCATCTCGCTATCTTCGTTATCTAGAAACGGTTAAAATGCTATGTCGTTTTCAAATGCGTGGTTTTCAAATGCGTGGTTTTCAAATACATGGTTTTCAAGCCATCCAGGCTACATTTTGTTTCCTTAGGAATCGAGAATAGATGTCAATAGAAGTAGAATTGCAAACCCGAAGTGAATTCAAATGTGAATTGTGTTCTTCACATGAAAGTTTAGGCGTTTTTCCTGTACCACCTGAGCTTGGTGATAACGCTGATACATGTGTGTATGCTTGCGAAGTGTGTCGAAACCAAATAGAAAATGCCAGTGAGATGGATGCCAACCATTGGCGATGCTTAAACGATAGTGTGTGGAGCTCAATTCCTGCTGTGCAGGTTCTTGCCTGGCGAATGTTAACTCGCTTACAATCTGAAGGTTGGCCACAAAATTTATTGGATATGCTTTTTTTGGAAGAAGATGTGCTCAACTGGGCTAAGCAAGGAGAAAAGGCGGCGTCTGATGATTCGCTAATAGTACATAAGGATTGTCATGGTACATTGCTAGAGCTAGGTGATACGGTTACTCTTATAAAAGATTTGAATGTAAAAGGTGCGGGGTTCACAGCGAAGCGAGGCACAGCAGTGAGAAATATTTCACTGGTAATGGATAACGGGGAGCATATCGAAGGTAAGGTCAACGGGCAGCAAATAGTTATTCTTACCAAGTTTGTTAAAAAGTCTACTTAGTGGCATATACGGACACACTGGTTTTCAATTTGATCATCTTACTTTCTGAATGCCTCACTAGTTTAATTGTTTTATGGCTCAAGTTTAACCGAATGAAAGATAAAGCTATTTTGTTTGTTGAAATATTTGGCTGGTGTGGAGTATTAACTTCGGTATTGCTTGGGGCTTTTCTTCCTTGGGTGGATATCTCTACTTATATTAATGTCGAAAACGGAATTGAAATGATCTTGATTATGCAAATTGGTGTGAGTGCGTTTCTTGTTTATGCTTCTCGATTAAAACGATTTGGTATTGAGCTGGGAGATAAGTTGTATCCAGCAAGTTTTGCCTCTTTCGTACTTTATGTTTTGATTGCTCAGCGGTGGTTGAATTTTTCAGGTTAGTTTTTTGTATTAATGAAGTTATTTCGGGGGAAATATGAATTATAAAGATAGCAGCCATTTTATGGATGGTGATTTTCATGAAGTTATTCCTGATATTTTCTTTGTGTCTGGAGCCATGCTAATTTCTAAGCCCATAAAAATGCAATTTAGTCGAAATATGACTGTATTGAGAGTGGGAGAAGAGTTAACACTTATTAATACAGTTAAACTGAGTGAGCAAGGTTTGCAAAAGCTAGATGCTTTAGGGAAAGTTGTACGGATTATACGTCTGGCGGCATTTCATGGCATGGACGATACTTTTTACAAGGAGCGCTATAATGCGGAAGTTCTTTCGGTCAATGCGCCTTATGCCCGAGGAGTGGAGATAAACCCCTCTGAAGATAAAATTTATTTTCACCCGGATCAAATTCTTACCGAAGGAGCTTTGTTGCCAATACCAGGAGCAAAAACCATCGAGATTAGTTCCAGTAAACCGAAAGAATTGTTATTGTTCCTTGATGTACAAGGGGGGACGATTATATCTGGAGATTGTTTGCAGAATTGGCAGAGTGCTGATAAACATTTTGATTGGTTGGGTAAAGTCTTAATGAAATTGATGGGTTTTATTAAACCTTATAATGTTGGCCCTGGCTGGCGAAAATATACTAAACCTGACTCTCTAGAATTGGAAAAAAAATTGGGTATCGATTTTGAAAATGTGATTCCGGCACATGGCCAGCCAGTATTAGGAAGTGCTAGCGAACTATATAAGCCCGCAATTTATAAAAAATAATTTTACCTTATTATGATTGTAAGTATACTGATATAGATATAGATATAGTAGTGGTTGGCTATACTTGACAACTCTAGGTTTTAACCAGACCGCGAAAGTTTTGTAGTTGGTTTTGCCGTCTGATAGGTTCACAATTTTATCCGCTAGTTCGTCTTGGCCTGCTGCTCTGAAAGCTATGATGAGTATTTTTTCTCGTACATATTTGCCAGTTTTTGTTCTAACGCGGCATATTCTGTTTGTAGTTTTTTGTAATGCTTTTCCTTTTCTTTAAGAATTTTTAATTCTTGAAGAGTCTTTGTGTGAGTGGTTTTTAAGTCATTATATTTTTTATTTGCTTCACTTGCTTGTTCGCTATTTTTTGATTGGCTGACACTTTCCGCTGATTTTAATTGCTCTTCAAGAAGTTGGTATTCAACTTTAATATGTTTAAGTTCTTCATTTGCAGATTGAAGCTCGTCATGTGATTGTACAAGATCCAGGTAATTTTGTTCTAACGTTTTGCATTCAAGATTTTTCCTATCCAAAAGCATTTTTTTGCTGTCTAGTTCATCTTTAATAAAGCCAAGCTCTTCAAGTTGTTCTGGGGTTACATTAAGTTTTGAGAATGATGCGCTAGTGTCTTTACTGTTGGCATGTTTTTGCAGTAAGGTTTCGTAGTTTTTAAATAAGTTTTCGTATTCTATCTCTAGGGTTTTAAAATCCTGTTTTGTTCTTTTAAGTTGTCTTTCTTTTTCTTCTATTGAGGCGGTAAAGTTGTTATGATTGATTTCATCTGTTGAGCTTACTTCAATCTCTTCAGTTTTGTTATTCTTTTCGAGCGGGGAGATTTGTAGAGCGGTTCGGAGAGATTTTATCGTTTTATTTAAAGATTTTTCGCGTTGCTCTAAAATTTTAATTCTGGATTTAAGGTTTTTTATTTTCGCCATATTCATGTCGTAGTAAGAAACTTGATCTCGTACATTGGATAGCTCACGTTTTAATACGGAAACTTTGTCTTCAGATTTTTTTAATAGTGTTTCCATTTTGTCCAGTTGATCCTGGTCGGAATTATCGAGAAATTTTTCACGTTTTCTAAGGTCGATTAAAATATTTTCTTGTTGAATTACATTGTCGCTAAATTGATCCAGCTCGCGCCTAATTAAATTAACAGTACTTTTATCGTTTGTGGAATCTTGTGTGAGGCTAAGTGAAGATAGGTCTGTATCTAGATTTAATGACTTTAGTAATTCCAGTATTTTTTTTAACGTATTGAAGTTGCTGTCATTTAATGAATTATCCTCTTCGGAGATATTTTGAATAACAGTTTCCAGCTTATTCATTGCTGGATCACCAAATTCTCGCACCCTGCTTTCCATAGCGAAAAATAGCTTTTTAAAACTTTCTAGGTTTTGAATTCGGCGTTCATAGGTTGAAATTTTTTCTTTTAGCTCATTATTTAATGCTAAAAGATTGGAAGCTTCTTTGACTTCTGGAGCTGAGTCATTGTTTTTGTTATTTTCAGCTTGGGCTTTAATTTGTTTTACCAGTTCCTTCTGAAGTAGGTTTTGCAGCTTATCAATCAATTCTTCTTGCTTTCTACTCCGTTTAGAAAACCAGTGTACAGCAATACCTAGGGCAATAATTGCTGTCAATGCCGTTTCGAGGATAATGATCACTTCGATGGACGGAAGCCCCATTGCTGCCAACCTTAGGTTTGAAATTAATATCTTGGACGCAAAAAAAAACAATTTTAGGCGCCAAAAATAATGGAGTATCTATGCGCCAATAGGTTTTTTAGCGCGCAAGCTGCTACACTAACTATAGTGTAATTTATAGAAATTTTCTTATTGTATTGCGTATTCAAATGCATAAAAAAGGCTCTTAATATGCGGTTTTTGATCGTTGACGATAGTAAGGCTATGCAAACTATCGTTAGAAAAACATTGGTTGCAGCAGGTTATGTTGATCATGAATTTCAATATGCTTTTAATGGTTACGAGGCACTGGATATCATAAAGAAATGGAAACCTGAAATTGTGCTTTCAGATTGGTATATGCCCGAAATGAGTGGGATCGAGTTATTGCACAAGGTAAAGGAGGAGGGAATCAAGACTAAGGTTGGGCTAGTGACGACGGAAAGGTCACGGTCAAAGGTCGAAGAAGCAAAAAAAGCTGGAGCCTTGTTTATTGTTTCGAAGCCCTTTAATGTTGAGACGCTCCACGAAGCTGTAGAAGAGGCCATTAGTGGCGGGGCGGATACGGAGGGTGAAGTAAAAGAGACAGCCTCTGTCTTACACCACTTGATTTTGCCTTCCGCAAATAATATATCGAGGGCAATTAATAGTTTTAGCCGGCATACAATAACTGTAACAGAGTGTGACGGCTTTGATATAGACTATACCAAAGCTCCTTTTATGACAGGGTTATACGAAGACAACCAAAAGAATAAGACTGCCAGTGCAATTATCTTTGATGCCGCTACGGTTTGTTATGTGGGTGCGTCAATGCAAGATACAGATGTGAAAGAAGCAATTGTATCAATCGATAATAACCTAATTCCAAAAGCCATTTTTGATATTTGCAAATCGATGATCAATCTAATTGGTACGCTGTATCATGACAAAATCAGTGATGCAGAGTTTAATGTTAAAGCCGTTCACCTTGTGAATCACCCAGAGGGAAAATTAAAAAATTTAATTAAGAAAAAAGTAGGTGACGGACAATGTTTTAAGGTTAGTGTGGACGGCTACGGTGACGGGAGAATGATCATACTTAAGATGTAGCCAGACCCTGTAAATAATTCTGTGTAACTGTCAGGGGTTAAATATAATCCGCTAAACGGTCTTCAAATTCAATCATAAATCTATTCAGTGCTGGCTTCCAATCCCGAATTGGCATGGCACCCAAAGCATTTCATGGGGCAGGCTCTCCATTTTTTTGATGCGTTCTGAATGGCCAGGTAAATCACTTTCTTTGCCGCATCATCAGTCGGAAATAGCTTACGCTTTTTGATCGCTTTGCGGATGACGCTGTTCAAGGATTCAATGGCGTTAGTGGTGTAGATTACTTTTCTAATATCAGCAGGATAGTTAAACAACGTATTAAGATTATGCCACTGGGTCCGCCACGATTTGCTGATTTGAGGATATCGATCATCCCAGTGCTCAGAGAATTGATCCAGTGCGAGCAACGCCTCTTCCTCAGTGACCGATTGATAGATCTGCTTTAGCTCAGCCGTGACGGCCTTGTAGTCCTTCCAGGGGACATATTTCACTGAGTTGCGGATCATGTGAACGATACAGAGTTGAATTTGCGTCTCAGGGTAAACGGTGTTGATGGCATCGGGGAAGCCTTTTAGCCCGTCAACGCAGGCAATTAAAATATCGTTTACGCCTCTATTTTTCAGCTCAGTCAGTACGTTAAGCCAGAACTTAGCCCCTTCGTTCTCGGAGAGCCACAGACCTAATAGCTCTTTGTGACCTTCCATATTCACGCCTAGGGCAAGGTACACTGCTTTATTGATCACCCGCTTGTCTTGCCGTATTTTAATCACGATGCAGTCCAAATAGACGATGGGATAAACCGCATCTAAAGGTCTTGATTGCCACTCAACCACCTGTTCAATGACCGCATCGGTGACCCTCGAAATCAGGCTTGCTGAAATATCAGCGCCGTACATTTCTTTGAAGGTGACGACAATTTCTCGCGTGGTCATGCCCTGCGCATAGAGAAATAATATTTTGTCATCCATTGAGGTAAAGCGTGTTTGGTGTTTTTTTACTAGCTGCGGCTCAAAGTCACCCTGCCGATCACGCGGAGTCTCGAGTTCAAATTGACCGTCTTCGGTACGGAGTGTTTTGCGAGTGACGCCATTACGGCTGTTATCTGAGGGGGATTGCTCATGCTTGGTGTAGCCTAAATGATCCTCTAGCTCAGCATTAAGAGCCGCCTCCACCGTGACTTTGGTGAGCATGGCTCTGAAGTCATTGAGATCTTTCTCTGTTTTGAGGCTTTTTGCCGCTTCGCGTGCAAAGGCTTCTAGGTCTTCTTTTTTCATTGTCTGTCTATCCTTCCCGTGAGGGGGTAATGATAAACAGTTACACAGATTTAGTTACAGTCTCTGTAGCATCAAAAAACATAACTCATATCGGCAGGGGTATATTCTCGGCCTTCTTCTTCCTGCTGCTCTTTTACTTCTCCGGCTTTTTTCTTCGCTCCACGGTTATCAAATATTTTTTTAATTTTGATTTTTGGGTCTTCCCAGCCGCCAAAAACTCGATAGTTGATACTTGAAACTTTATCGATCTGATTACTAAACAGCTTGCCAACCAAGTACACGCTAACCGCTGCGGGTAAACCAACGATTAGAGCTGTAGCAACGGCTAGATTGCCAGTAACCGGAAGTGTAACCACCAACTCGGCATCGAGTTCTTCTTCTAGTAAATCGATTGTGCCGGCCAACTGCATCTTGGAAGAGCTTGATTGAACTTCCATGGGTTCAGGTAAATACATGTAGCCATTATTAAAGACTAGCTGCCCCTTCACATTATCAAAAGCAAAGCCCTGTTTGGCCAAGTCGGAAAAATCTAATTTCAACCTGCGAGCAATGGTATCAAAATTAAAGAGCCCCATTAATCTGAGCAATGGATTTTCTCCCGCTTCTGCTCCTCGTATAAAGCTTCCGTTATTGACATCCAAATTTACTACGCCAACAAAGTTGGCCAAAGAAATTTGATCCGGTGCGCCATTCCATTTGGCTTCGACAAACATGGTTGCTGTTTCACTTTCCATCAGTGCTTCTTGCCCCCAGGCTTGAAGAACTTTTCCCGCATCTCCGGCAGATACCACACCTGAAAAATGACTTGAATTTTTTCCATCTTCCTGTAGCCAAACAAATTCGGCCCCTTCATTTAGATTACCGATATAAATTTCCCGTACCTTCGCTATAATATCGTATACGACAATGCCTTGCGTGGTTGGGCGAGTTTTGAAAGCCCATTCACCGTAATTTTCTTTTCCGATAGAAAATTCTTTGGTGGAAAAGTTGAGAGGGATCGACTCTTTCAGGTCTATCTCAGCTAAATCACTAGGAGAAAGGGGTATGGTAGTTCTATCTTTAGGGACTTTTTCTTTTTTTTCTGCATCTTGATCTGATTGTGTAACTGTATCTTCATCTTCTGGTAATCTGAAGTAGTCAAGGTTCATTACAGTAGGTATGTCTTCTACATAAATGATAGCATTTCCTTTTATTACTTCGCTTTCGAAATTAAACTCCCAAGCTTCATTTGTGCCCAAGCCTGTGGCCGACAAATTCGGCGCAATAATATCGCCAAATATGACTTCTCCAACATTCACATCGATACGAACTGGCATGGATGTTTTGTCAGTTTCATAACCTAAATGTTCTGCTTGATAGGTTTCGTAATATTGATATTGATCAATAGTTTCATTTAGTAGTTCGATATCTATGTTAGGAATGTAACCATGAATATCAAAGTGCCCATCTGACATAGGTTGAAGCTCTTCGCCAAAGGCAAGTTGTAAACTATTGTCGCCAATCTGTTCGTTTATAATGGCCATTCGTATTGTATTGTCGTAGAAAAAATTATATTCCTCGTAGGTCCTGTAGATTTTGAGGTTAATATCGAGCGGCTTTTTATCTTCTTTTATCTTTGTCAGGGGAGTCGGTAGGTTGACGGCAATACCTTTCATTTCAGAGGCTACGTCAATATTCACTGAATAGTCTTGTGTTTCTTCTGCGGGAATAGTTAAAACACCAGAGATGTTTGTTTTTCCTTCCGCAAAGTAGAGTTCTGGTAGTTCTGTCCAATTACGGAGGTTCTCTATAGTCACTTTTCCGGTAAAAGTAATTTGGGTATCTCGAAGTTCTTCATCGGATATTACCTTTTCAGGTAATGCCTTAATTATATTATCATTTAGTCTGTTATTGCTGCCTTCAATAAGGTTCTTGTCAGGAACATCCATTTCAGTTTTCGAAATAACCGCCAGCGGACTTTTAATGGTGGCGTTAAAATTTTCTCCCCAGATTTTACCAGCCAAACCCGGTGAGGTTAGTCCAAAAGCAGAAGAGTAATTCACTTCACCGCTAATTTTATTCATGGTCAAATCTAGGTCTTGCATATGTACGTTCGAATTTTTAAAATGAACACCTACATTTTGGGATAACCCTTTTACATCTTCATCTAAAGGAATAAATAACTTAATCGATGCGGATACATCGCCATCAACAATCCAACTGTCGAACGTTTCTCCCATTGCTTCTCGTATTGGGCTATTTTTCATTAACGTCATAGCTGCTTTGGCGTTGCTATTTAATTCACTTTGAATGGCAAGGGCATCACCTTTATCGTGAGGGTTTTTCATCAAAATAATTTTTGTATTGCTTAATGAGTTTCCTAATAGTGTTGCCTGTTTTATGTTCACGTTAAGCTTTTCATTATCTAACGATAGTATTCCCGAAACATTTTTTAATTCTGGCCATTTGCTATCAAATGCTAGGTTTGCATCATGGGCTTCACCATACAATTGAATTGACGGCTGTATTTTTGGTTTTGAACTAATAGACCCATCGTAAATTAGCCCTACATTGGTCACACTGCCTTCACCAATGCTTTGTTCAAGCCACTTGTAGAGGTGCTTTGGGATAAGTGTGGGAATATATTTTTTATGGTATTTGGTCAGTGAGTGTTTTACCCCTACGGAGAGGGTCATCATCGGCTCACCGATATCCGAGTTAAATGGTAGCAGGAGTTTTAAGTAACCTCGGCCTAACTCATCGTGGTTTGAAACTTCGATTACGTCCGAGTGAATATGTGCAATGCGCTTGTTAATGTCAATTGTCCAGCCCACGCGCCCTTTTGCGTTATCGTAATCAAATTTTTGAGGAAAAACTTTGGGGAGGTTTAATGAAAGGCCATTTGTGGCATTGATGTCGGCCCAGCCTGTTAGGGCTTCAAATTCTACGTAACCGTCTATACCTTCAAAAGCGGGAACACCGATATAAGCGTTTGTCGCGCCTTTTTCAACAATAGCTTTGGCTTTAAAAAAGCCCTCTTCAGGTGAGGTGAGTTGCATGTCGAGGTTTTTAATGACCCCTCTTGGTGATAGTTGGTTAAGCACTCCGTCTATTTCAGTTCTTGCTACTTCTGATTTTGCTATTTCGCCTACTACTCGTCCAAGTTCAATTTTTTGGGCCAGTTTTATCCAATCTTCAGCTTGTAATCGGTCTACGGTGAACCCATTGGGTTTTTCGATCCCGCCATATAGTTTCATATTGAGTTTGGGCGCAGAAAATTCTGGCCAATTTAATTGAATAGATTGAAGGATAAGTTGCCAGCCTTCGCCATCTTTTAGTTTGCCAACAAACTCAGATTTTAATTGGGTTGGTAATTCTACGTTAATAGGGAGGTTTAGTGGCATACCATCCATAGATACCGATCCGCGAAGTGTCATACCGCTGGTTGAGTTGCCTCTGAACCAGGCCGTCAAATTTAAGCGATGCCCGTCTCGCCATTGTTCTTTGTCTGCTTCTTTCCAGAGGTTTCCTCCAATGGCTGCAAGCAGTTTTTCCACGGGGAATTGGTTGAGGGAGATATGGCCATTTGATTTAAACGATGCGGGGTCTCTTGGGTCGCCTTGCCCTTCAACAATTAAGCTTAGGGCTTTATCATCGTCGTCCACACCAACGTAGGCTATAATCCGGTGGAAGTCCTTATCATTTTCTAGGCGGATGGTGGGTACACTAATATCGGTATGGTGATCAGTTCGAAAAAAGAGTGTTAAGTTAGCATTATTTATTTCTACGTGTCGGCCAAGAAGAAAGATGTCTAACGGGCCTTTAATAAAAAATTCCTGGTTATCTTTTTTCTGAAATTTTAACCCTCGAATGGACCATCGTCCGGCATCATCCTGTTGGAGAGAGGCATCAAAGTTGGTGAATTCTAGGTTTCGCCAAGCGAGTTTAGATTTCGCTATGGATTCGACAATGCTTAATTCCGCAATTGCCTTTCCAATGTCAAATACTGAAAGCCCATCATTACTTTTAACGGATAGATCGGTAAGCTCAATTTTAGGGCGTAACCCTTTCCAACTGGCCGATACACTGCCGATAGAAATATTAAGATTGAGAGCTTCACTCAGGTAGGATGCTATTTCGGATTTATAATCGTCCAGCATAGGGAAGGCTTGACGACCCAATTGAACAATAACAGCCGCAGCGATTGTTAAAGCAAATAGCGTTGTCCAAAATCGGCGGACTCCGGCTCGAAGGTGTTCCGCTTTAATTTTTGGCTGTATTTTCACCCTTCTTTCTGACACTTTATTTCCTTTCTAATGCTCTCCAAAAGGTATCCCACTGGTGAACACACTATTGGTACACGCTTATTATGGGGATACTCATTACATCAATATTCATTATGCTAATGCTCGTTATGCCAATACAATGTCGTATTCTTCTTGGCTGTACAATGTTTCCACTTGAAACTCAATGGTTCTGTCGATAAAGGTTTCCAAGTCCGCCACGTAGGTTGATTCTTCATCCAATAAACGGTCAATTACCATTTGAGATGCGAGTAAAACAAATTTTTCGTTATCATAGGTTCTGGCTTCTCTTAGTATTTCTCTAAATATTTCATAACAAATTGTTTCTGCTGTTTTTAGCGTTCCTCTACCTCGACACACTGGGCAGGGTTCGCACAACATTCTTCCCAAAGATTCTCGTGTTCGTTTGCGGGTCATTTCTACCAGCCCCAGTTCCGAGACGCCAGTAATGCTGGTTTTTGCCCGGTCCTTCTCTAAACATTTCTCTAGGGTTCTCAATACTTGCCGCTGGTGTTCTGGGTCTTGCATATCAATAAAGTCGATAATGATGATGCCGCCCAAATTCCTTAATCTCAGTTGGCGGGCAATGGCAGTAGCGGCCTCTAAGTTTGTTTTAAAAATAGTTTCTTCAAGGTTTCTATGCCCAACAAATGCGCCTGTATTAATGTCGATTGTTGACATGGCTTCTGTTTGTTCAATTAACAAGTAGCCCCCGGATTTCAACATTACCTTGGATTCTAAAGAGCGTTGAAGCTCTTCTTCTACGCCAAACAGTTCAAACAGAGGGCGCTCGCCAGGGTAGTGTTCAATGCAGCTTCCTACTTCTGGGGTATAGTGTTTGGCAAACTTTTCCATATTTTGGAAACATTCTCTAGAGTCAATACGCACTCTCTCTATATTGGGACGCATCACATCCCGAATAGTTCTCATATAAAGTGGAAGATCTTCGTATATTAAACAGGGAGCGGTGGATTTCTTGATGTTGTCTGCAAGGTCATGCCAAAGCTTAAAAACAAAGGGGATATCGGCTCTTAGCTCTTCTTCTGTTGCACCCTCTGCCACGGTGCGAACAATAAAGCCACCTCCTGTGTATTCGTCTTTATACTCATCGGCTAGTTTTTGCACTAATGCCTTAAGGCGCTTTTGCTCCTCTTCATCCTCAATGCGGTTGGATACGCCAATATGGTTGGAATAGGGCATATATACTAGGTAGCGTGCGGAGACTGAAAGGTGTGTTGTTAGCCTAGCGCCTTTAGAGCTGATTGGGTCCTTGGTGACCTGAACCAATATTTCTTGGCCTTCACGAAGCAGGTTTCGAATATCGGCTTCGTGATTGCTGCGTTCTTCTATTCCGTCTTCATTGAGGGGGTTAATACCTGCAACATGAATAAAGCCAGCACGTTCTTGGCCAATATCCACAAATGCTGCCTGCATCCCAGGCAGTACACGTACTACTTTTCCTTTATACAGGTTGCCGACATAGCCTTTGCTATGGGCTCTTTCAATATAAACTTCTTGTAGTACGCCGTTTTCGACTAAGGCCACCCTGGTTTCAGTGGGGCCAAAGTTAATTAGAATTTCTTCGCTCATATGCCTTGTGGTTTACCTAGTTAGACAACAGTCCAATCGTGACATATTACTGCCAGATCGGTACACTAAATTCCGTTAACAGTTCCGCTGTTTCTGTCAGAGGTAGCCCGACCACAGCCGAATAGCTTCCACTAATTGTGCTGACAAATATGCTACCTAAGCCTTGAATACCATATCCACCGGCCTTGTCCGCAGGTTCGCCTGTATTCCAGTAGGAGGTGGCCTCTCGTTCATCAATTTTGCGAAAGCCTACCGAGGTAGCGTTTACTTTTACATGGCTTCTGTTGCCATCGCTAACGCATACCGAAGTCAATACGCTGTGAGTTGATTCGGATAAATCAAGTAACATTGAAATACCCTGTTCACGGTTTTCTGGCTTTTCTAAAATTCGTCCACGATGCACAACAATTGTATCAGACCCCAGTACTGGCAGGCCGGATGTTTGAGTGACGCCTGCGTGGGCTTTATCAACCGCTAATCGCTCCACGTAGGCTTGCGGGGGTTCGCTGTCTCCAGGCTCCTCGGGAACATTGACGGACACTACTTTATATCGGACGCCAATTTGCGATAACAGTTCACGTCGTCGGGGAGACTTAGAGGCTAAATATAGATCAAAATCATCCATTTGTTTTACCTTTAGAAAAAGCTACTGTACCCGGTAAACTCTTTGCAATCGTCTCAAACCAAGAAAAAGTATTGGCCAAAAAAATGCGCTAGAAAATATAGAGAGAAGTAACCCTTGTGCATCGGAGTGATATCCCAACATGCCCTGTATCCAATTCACGATTACTTGGTGTGCCCCGACAAGAATAAATACCCATAAAGACTGGTGCCAAACTGAATAGTTGCGAATTCTTTGGTAGGAAACTAAGCATACATACGCCACAAGCGCCAAAGCCATTCCATGGGCGCCCCAGACTACACCTTCGATAATATCCTGGGCCATGCCAACTCCCCAGGCATAAACAACCCCCAGCCTTTGAGGCGATGCGGTGATCCAGTAGATAACGAGTAAGCAGAGGAATTCAGGGCGCATTGTTTTGTAGGATTCAGCGACGGGAAAGATGGCGGCCAACAAGCCAAACAGGCTGGTGATCAACACAAGTATGTGCAACCCAGGGCCGGCCGCAGTGTGCGGCATTATTTCTGCTCCGCTAGGGTTTTGTCGAACACCAAAAGCACATGACGGCTGCGATTCATTTCGGCCATAGGGCGTGCAATGGCTTGGACAAAAGGCTTACCAGAGTCTGCAACTACCTGAACAATTTCCGCTACTGGGTAGCCGACGGGGAATCTCTGCCCTAAACCCGAGCTAACAAGTAAGTCGCCCTCTTTAATGTCCGTAGTATTGGATACATGCCTGAGAACCAGTTGGTGTAAATCCCCAATACCCTCTGCAATCAGGCGTACGCCATTGCGATTAACCTGCACGGGAAGCGCATGAGTAACATCGGTAATTAATAGTGCTTGAGAACTGAACTCTCCCACTTCGACAACTTGTCCCATCAATCCCGTGGCGTCGAGTAAGGCTTGCCCTTCGTAAACACCATGCTTTTTACCTCGGTTGAGTATAACCTTATGCATTAGGGGGTCTGGTGAAACACCAATTAGTTCGGAAATCAGAACTCTATCGCTGAGGGTTTCAGCAGAGTTTAACAACTGTCGTAAGCGCACATTTTCCGCAGCAAGGGAAGCCATTTGCTGAAGCTTACGTTTATGCACTAGTAATTCTGTTCGTAATATATCGTTTTCTTGAATCAATTTACCGCGAGACATAACATGGTTATCTGTCCATTCTTCGGCTTCCTCGGCTAGGTTTGCGACCCAGTAGAAAGGCATAGAATAGTCCACTGACTCCCCTTTTAGGGCATCGAACCAATCGGTATAAACGTAGGTGATCGCTATCGCAAGCGACAGGGAAACAAAGACAGCAGAGCGCACGGCAGGAGACGGTTTTTTTCCAAAAAGCGGTTTGATAGTTTCGCCCCTAGGCTCGGTAGGTTATGGTTAAAACAGAGTAGCCCATAGTTAAAATAGTCAAATATAAGTCGGGATACTTTAAACAAGGGGCTTAACACATATTTCGCAGAGTGGTTTAGTAAACTAAATCCACTCCGTCCATTTCCAAAGCCTTACCGCCACCGCGAGCAACGCAGGTCAGTGGATCTTCGGCAACTAATACGGGCAGCCCAGTCTCCTCACTGAGAAGACGATCTAAATCTCTAAGTAATGCGCCACCGCCGGTTAGAACCAAACCACTTTCGGCAATATCCGAAGCCAATTCCGGTGGGGACTGTTCAAGTGTACTTTTAACGGCCTGTACTATTCCTGATAGAGGCTCCTGTAATGCCTCTAACACTTCATCGCTGTTTAAAGTAAAGCTTTTAGGCACACCCTCTGCTAGGTTGCGGCCACGGACATCAATTTCCAACACCGCACTGCCTGCGTAGGCGCAACCAATTTCTTTTTTAATTCTTTCGGCGGTAGCGTCACCAATCACGCTGCCGTATTTACGGCGAACATAGTTAACAACTGCCTCATCAAAACGGTCACCGCCAATACGAACAGAATCGGAGAGTACGACACCATTTAGGGAGATGATGGCAATCTCGGTGGTTCCGCCGCCAATATCTACTACCATCGAGCCTGTTGCTTCATCCACTTGAAGCCCAGCACCAATAGCTGCCGCCATCGGTTCTTCAATAAGGCTGACTTCGCGGGCGCCCGCGCCAAGAGCTGATTCTCGAATTGCACGTTTTTCTACCTCTGTGGATAAACAGGGTACGCAAATCAGTACGCGAGGGCTTGGCTGAAACCAGCTGTGCTCATGAACTTTGCGAATAAAATGTTGGAGCATTTTTTCGGTGACCTGAAAGTCTGCAATTACGCCGTCTTTTAGCGGGCGAATCGCGGTGATGTTCCCTGGGGTGCGGCCCAGCATACGCTTAGCGGCAATGCCCACGGCTTCCACCGACTTTTGACCATTTTGGTTGCGAATGGCGACCACTGAAGGCTCGTCTAAAACAATGCCTCTTCCCTTCACATAGATGAGGGTATTTGCTGTACCCAAATCGATGGATAAGTCATTGGAGAACATTCCGCGTAAACGCTTGAGCATAGTCGTGTTAAACCCTTATGAAATCTTGATGATATTTGTACTGATTTTTTTGGTTATTTTTCCTGCTTTAACGGCTTGTTAGAACTAGGTTCTCCCCCGCCATTCGGGCGCTTACCGTAAATTCACGCACTGTAACAATGCCGGGGATTTAGAGCAAGGCTCAAATGTGGTAACTTAGCGCGCTTTTCGAAGAACTTGTGTAAACAAGGGGAAGAATAGTGTTGGCTAGCTATTCCCTTGATTCAGTTTAAATTTAGGAGATTCTGGGTGAATCCTTCAGATATTCAAAAACTTTCCAACCTCGCTCGCCTGCAAGTGGATGAGGAAACCTTAAACGAGACAGCCAAAAGCATCACGGATGTGATTGCTTTGGTGGATCAGCTCCAAGCGGTTGATACCGATGGCATTGCGCCCATGGCTCACCCCTTAGATGCGGTTCAACGCCTCCGGGCCGATGAGGTTTCTGAGACTAACCAGCGAGATAAATTCCAAGCAATTGCACCGGCAACGGAAGATGGTCTCTACCTAGTTCCCAAGGTTATCGACTAGGTATTCAGGCTGCTTACTTTATAAAAAGAAACCTATAACTTGAGTTTAACGCTCGGGCCAGGATAAAAAATGCATAATTTAACCATTGCTGAAATACGCAAGAAATTAATCGACAAAGAATTTTCCAGTCGAGAAATTACTCAGCACTTTCTCGACCGAATTAAAACCTGTGATAAAAACCTCAACAGTTTTATCACCGTTACTGAAGAAGCTGCACTTGCTCAGGCAGATGCGGCAGACCAAAAGCTCGCCGTGGGGGAAGCCGGGGAGCTATTGGGTGTCCCTATTGCCCATAAAGATATTTTCTGCACTGAAGGTGTGCGCACCAGTTGTGGCTCAAAAATGCTGGACAATTTTGTGCCGCCCTATAGTGCCACCGTCGTTGAAAATTTTGCTCGTGCGGGCGCTGTGACTTTGGGTAAAACCAATATGGATGAGTTTGCTATGGGCTCTTCCAATGAAACCAGCTACTACGGCCCAGTTAAAAACCCTTGGGCAACAGACTGTGTTCCCGGTGGTTCTTCCGGTGGTTCAGCAGCCTGTGTTGCGGCACGTATCGCCCCTGGTGCGACAGCCACAGATACCGGAGGTTCTATTCGTCAGCCCGCATCACTGTGTGGTATTACTGGGTTAAAGCCCACCTATGGGCGGGTATCGCGCTGGGGTATGATTGCTTTTGCTTCCAGCTTGGACCAGGGCGGTACTATGACCCGCACTGCCGAAGACTCGGCCATTATGCTTAATGCTATGGCGAGTTTTGATAGCAAAGATTCCACCTGTGTCGATGAACCTGTGCCTGATTATACGGCCAACCTTGCTGAATCCGTAGTGGGTAAAACCATAGGTGTGCCTAAAGAGTATTTTGGTGAAGGGCTAAACCCTGGTACTCAGAAAGCGGTGGAAGTTGCGATTAAGCAATATGAATCCATGGGGGTGACGATCAAAACTGTCTCTTTACCCCACACTCATTTAGCGGTTCCAGCCTACTATGTGATTGCGCCAGCAGAGTGTTCAGCCAACCTTTCCCGGTTTGATGGGGTCAGATATGGTCACCGCTGCGATGACCCAAAAGACCTGGAAGATCTGTATAAGCGTTCCCGAGGAGAGGGCTTTGGCAACGAAGTGAAGCGCCGGATTCTGGTGGGCACCTATGCGTTATCGGCGGGTTACTACGACGCTTATTACCGCAAAGCCCAGCAGGTACGGCGATTGATCAAGCAAGATTTCCTCGACGCATTTAAAGACGTGGACATTATTATGGGGCCTACATCCCCCTCTCCTGCCTTCCAATTTGGCGCTAAAGGCGATGACCCTGTGGCCATGTATTTGGAAGATATCTATACCATCGCCACCAATTTGGCCGGTTTGCCTGCAATGTCGGTTCCCTGTGGAATAGTGGAGGGCAAACCTGTTGGCCTGCAACTGATTGGCAATTATTTTGTGGAGCCACAACTGCTTAATTTTGCTTATCAGTACCAATTGGAAACCGATTTTCACACCCTTGCGCCAGCACTTACTAACGGGGAGGAAAAATAATTATGGAATGGGAAACTGTTATTGGCCTCGAAGTTCACGTTCAATTGGCCACCAATACTAAAATTTTTTCTGGTTCCAGTACTGCCTTTGGTGCTGAGCCTAATACGCAAGCTTCCGCTTTGGATTTGGCTATGCCGGGCACCTTGCCCGTAGCCAACGAGCAAGCTTTCCGTTTTGCGACCATGCTTGGCTTGGCCGTGAATGCGGAAATAGGAAAGCGGTCTGTTTTTGAGCGTAAAAACTATTTTTACCCAGACCTGCCAAAGGGCTACCAAACCACCCAGCTTGATGAGCCCATTGTTAATGGTGGCCATCTCGATATCCATCTGGACAATGGTATTGAAAAGCGTGTGCGCTTACACCATGCCCACTTAGAAGAAGACGCGGGCAAATCCCTACACGAAGATTACCATGGCATGTCGGGAATTGACCTGAACCGGGCGGGCACGCCGCTGATTGAGGTGGTTTCCGAGCCGGATATGCGCAGCGCTGACGAAGCGGTTGCCTTTGCTCGCAAGCTTCATGCGATTGTGACGTCACTGGGCATCTGTGATGGAGAAATGTCGCAAGGTTCCATGCGCTTCGACGTGAATATTTCTGTGCGCTTGAAGGGTGAAGAGAAACTTGGTACTCGTACTGAAACCAAAAACCTCAACTCATTCCGCTTTATGGAGCGTTGTATTTACCAGGAAGTGGAAAGGCAAATTGAAGTACTCGAAGAGGGAGGTAAGATTACTCAAGAAACAAGGCTCTACGACGGTGATACACACACAGCAAAATCTATGCGCTCAAAGGAAGAAGCCAATGACTACCGTTATTTCCCTTGCCCTGATTTACTTCCTGTTATATTGAATGACGACTATATCGAAGAGATTCGCGCGGAACTTCCCGAGCTACCCGATGCACGTCAGAAGCGTTTTGAAGAAAACTATGGGCTATCGAATTACGATGCCGGAATACTTAGCGCCGATGCATCTACGGCCATCTATTTCGAAAAGACGGCAAAAATTTGTGACGATGCCAAGCTTGCCGCTAACTGGGTGATGGGTGAAGTCTCCGCGCGTTTAAATGCACAAGAGAAATCCATTGCGCAAAGTGATGTTTCTGCGGAGCTATTAGCGGGGTTAATTATTCGAATTAAAGACCAAACTATTTCTAATAAAATTGCCAAGAATGTTTTTGAGGCAATGTGCAATGGTGAGGGTAATGCCGACGATATAATTGAAACCAAAGGTTTGAAACAGGTTTCGGATACGGGCGCCATTGAAAAAATAGTGGACGAAGTGATTGAAAATAATGCGGCTCAGGTAGACAATTACCGCAATGCAGCGGAAGACAAGCGACCAAAAATGCTCGGATTTTTTGTTGGGCAAGCGATGAAATTGTCGAAAGGCCAAGCTAACCCCCAAGAATTAAACCGAATTTTGAAAGAAAAATTAAGTTAATGTTTGAGAGCGGAATTATCCGCTCTTAATGATCACTATAGAGAAACAAAAAGATTTTAGACCATGTTAAAAAAAGACAAACAAAAAGTACTCGGTGAAGTTTTCGACGATGAACGTGTAAAAAGCTTCTTGGATGTGGAAACATACGGCGATTTGGACGTGGATCACTTAGCGTTACTTCGCGCTTACCGTGGTATGAAAGCGGATAATTTTGCAACATTTGTTCGGTTTTTTACGGAAGAGGGCCGAAATATCAACGCGCTCAGCCAGGATGGTAAAACACTTCTGCAAGATATGTTGACCCACCGTCACGCTGAACCTTACGTAAAAGCCATGAAAAATGCCGGTGCTCGCTAGGCGTGAAAGAGGTGATTCCTGTGTCGAGACCTAGCCCTCCGACAAATAGTATATTGAGTGGCGCGAGCTACTTTGTCGAAGGGGTCAAGTTAATTTGGCACCCTTCTCTACGAATCTATATTCTGGTTCCTCTGCTGGTAAACTGCGTTTTATTTGTGCTGCTTACCAGTGCAATGTTTACCTATCTCAGTGAGACAATCGATGGGTTTATGTCTGACCTGCCTAGTTGGCTTGCGCCTTTAACCTGGATCGCTTGGATAGTCATAGGTGTTCTGCTGCTTATTGTATACGGCTACAGCTTTAATATGATCACCAATGTACTTGCCGCGCCTTTTTATGGGTTACTTGCAGAAAAGGCTGAAGAGATCATGACCGGCCACCCTCTCCCTCCCGAACCCTTGATACAAATGATTCCCAGGGTCTTTAGCCGAGAAATATCCAAGCTGATTTACTTTCTTTTACGCGGAATACTTGTCACCCTGGTTATCGTATTAATTGCGACTATACCGCTTATTGGAATGCTTGCACCCGTAATAGGGCTCGCATGGGGAGCCTGGTCGATGACGGTGCAATACTCCGATTATCCGGCGGATAATCATCAGAAAAGCTTTAAAATTTTAAGAAAAAAACTGTGGAAAAAAATGTTCAGTAGCTTTGGATTTGGTGGAATGGTGATGGCTTGCAGCGTAGTGCCGGTGATCAATATTTTTGCTATGCCCGCTGCGGTAGTGGGTGGAACCATTTTCTGGTTAAACGAGCTAAAAAAATGTGAACCGGAACCTGTTGATCACGGTTAAACCTAGAAACGGCAGTTAAGCGCTTGCGTATACTTTCGTGATTTAACTGCGGTTTCTAGGTTAAACACACAGGCCCTAGATCTGAGTCTGTTGAATATACTTTGCAAAAATCAGGCACTTCTCAATGAGCTTGTGGTTCGTAAGTCAAAGAAGGTTGGTATTACTGTCTTTTTAAGTGGTATTGGCTTTCTATTTTTGGGAGCAAGGCTTCAAAATAGGTAAAAATTTAACAAGTGTAGTCTTGCGATATTTTTTCCATTTCGCCTGCGGCTACATTACAAAAATATGCAAGCTACAGGCGTTAGAGCGAAATATCATATCCGATTATCAAGAGGAATATAGAATGAACATGGCTACAAAATCACAAAAAATAGTAAATTTATGCGAGTCATATTGGGAAAAGCACAAAAAAACTGTAGTGGATACGTAAAGGATGTTGCAAAGGATTTAGGTATAATTCTCACTGGCCAAGCTAATGATATAGTCGATCAAATACAAAAAGCTCCTTGGATTTCTATAAAATCTGGTAAAGAGGCGAAGCTTAAAGCAGAACTTGGAATGTTTGTTGTAGCAGGGTTAAAAGCAAAACCTCATGGGCATGTAGTAATTGTCGTACCGGGATCTCTATCCCATGGGAAATATCCAACCGCATATTGGGGTAGCCTTGGTGGTGTCCCAAAGAAAAAAACCACTATTAATTGGTCATGGAATAAATCTGATCGTGATAATGTTTTTTACGCATATCGAGTACCAGTAAAATGAAATATGGATTAAAGTCACTAACCCTACTTCTTGTTTTAAACTTTGTAGCATGTTCCCAACCAGGCCAGTCTAGTGCAAATATTTGTCAGAGTAGTCAAGCACATACATCAATACAGGATTCAGGTTACGTGATTAAAATATTTAGTCCTAACAACCTGATAAAACCTGATATATGGGAAGGGCCGATATGCTTTAAAAAAGCCGAGTCAAATAATTATTGCTTGAAAGATTATTCGCTAATTAAAAACATTGCCATTCGTTCTGATTTGAATATTGCTGAAATAACAGTTTTTAGTGGATCAAATAGTGACGTAAAGAAGGTATCTTTAGCTTCTTGTGAAGAGCTAAATTAATTCCATGTTGGCTCTAACAAATAGCTCTTGCGGAAAATCTACACGTTGCTCCGGTTATGGATCAGTTGAAAATTAAAACCATGCCTTTGCAAAGCAGTTACACAGAATTATTTACAGGGTCGTATTTTTTACGGCCTCAGTTGCTTCTAACTCTTCCATCTCATAAACACAACTCTCTTGGTTTCCTTTCTTATCATAATCAGCCCGTCAAAACTAACAACAATTTATGCACTTTAAAAAGGGTAACAACCCAAGAATAAACTAAAAAGAAAATATTGTCTTTAGCGTGTACAGAACCCGAATTATCTTGGACACACATATATAAAAGGAATCGAATTATCTTGGACACACATATATAAAAGGAATTATCTTGGCGAATTATCTTGGACACACATATATCGAATTATCTTGGACACACATATATAAAATTATCTTGGACACACATATATAACGAATTATCTTGGACACACATATATAAAAGGAATTATCTTGGCGAATTATCTTGGACATACATATATAAGAGGAATTATCTTGGACATACATATATAAGAGGAATTATCTTGGACACACATATATAAGAAGAAATTATCTTGGACATACATATATAAGTATTGCACCTTCCTTTCAAGTACTGTATATATATCCATATACAGTTAAATTATGGATTATTCCTATGCCAACACCACGGAAAGCCCTAATCTCCCTTGACGCAACTTCTTACTATCACTGCGTATCACGCTGTGTAAGGCGCGCTTTCCTATGTGGTAAGGACGAATTTTCTGGCCAGTCCTATGAACACCGACGTCAATGGATCGAGGATCGTATTTTGCTGCTTGGCGAAATCTTCAGTATTGATATTTGCGCCTTCGCCATTATGTCTAACCATTACCACCTTGTCTTACATGTTGATAAACCTTCAGCTTGCAATTGGACAGATCTCGAAGTCTGTCGCCGATGGCATCAACTCTGTTCTGGTACCTTACTCACTCAAACATTCGCAAAGGGCAAATCTCTAAGTGAACCCGAACTGCACGCTGTTCGAGATATAATTGCTCTTTGGCGTTTACGGCTTTGTGATATCTCCTGGTTTATGAAGATGCTTAACGAACCTATTGCTCGACAAGCCAACCAAGAAGATCATTGCACTGGGCGTTTCTGGGAAGGACGCTTTAAGTCCCAGGCCCTATTGGATGAAAAAGCCCTCGCGGCTTGCATGGCCTATGTCGATCTCAACCCCATCCGCGCACATTTGGCAGATACGCCAGAAAACTCCGAATTTACATCCATTCAAATGCGCATTGCAGTACGCGCTATTCATTCCAATCAACAACCCAAACAGCTATTGAATTTTGCTGGTAACCCAAGAGAACCCATGCCTCGCGGTTTACCTTTCCTTCTCCACGACTACCTCGAACTTATTGATTGGACTGGCCGCATTATCCGCGAAGATAAACGCGGTTCTATTCCAAACCATTTACCACCGATTCTGAGCCGGTTATCTATTGAAGCTAAACAATGGCTTTATATGACCCAACACTTTGAGTCGAAATTTAAAGGCTTTGTCGGTAGTTGGTACAACCTTAAAAAGGCTTATCAACAACTTGGCTACCTGCGGCCACCCAACCTGAAATCCAGTCACGCCTTTTCTTAATTTCCATCTCGCTTTTCTTTCCTAAGCAATCAATTGCTTTTGTCGCAATTTACCTAAAATTCGTTAAAACGCTTTTTTACGGATTGTGATTAGCTCTCACTTCAAACCCCAAAGCAAATGCTTAAATTCCTAACCCATTTTAGGTTTCTTTTCTATTAGTGTGTGTCTTATTAATTCCATTATTAATTCTTTTCAGAGCAAATGCTTAAATTCCTAACCCATTTTAGGTTTCTCTTCTATTAGTGTGTGTCTTATTAATTCGGTGTGTGTCTTATTAATTCTGTGTCTTATTAATTCGCCATAGCGTTTTGCTTACTTTCAGGTAAATGGTCAAGTATATTTTTCATATTTTACTGGTTTTATACCTCCACAAAATCATCGCCATCATCCCTTTGAGAGCGTGACTCTCGACGTTTCTTTAGCTTTTCCTCTAACGGTTTATAAAAGACTTTATCATCATGCTTTGGCCAGCCAGCTTTTACAACATTGAAAAAATCGTTCATTGTCACCCAGCCAACGACTTTTGCAGAATAGCCTAACTCCCACTCTTGACCGTTCCATTCGGCAACATCATAAGAACCAAAACCGTGTTGGTAGCGTACTGCGATAAAATGCAAGCCAACTTGAGGAGGGCTTTCATTTTCCTGCCAATCGAGTGGCAAGTTTATTTCTTCGCTCATAACTATTTCCTCGTCCTAAACGCTTCTGCCTTCTCAATTAACCAATCCATATATTCAAGATCGCGTGCTTTCTCATGGGCCTTATCTGCAAGGTAATCAATAATATAATATGTATTTGGCGTCATTGAGGCTTCAGTATAAACCAATACACTATCACTTGTATTTGAATGTCTAATGCGTATTGTCTGCACTCTCTGAAGAATATGTACGTGTCTCAGTCTTGCACGTTCAGTATAAGGGGCTGGCTTATGGTAAGGAACATCTTTTCCAAAGTGAGGATCAAGCACACCCGACTTATACTCCTTAAACTTCGTAATCAGCGAATCAAGAAAAGGGTTTGTTACCCGTTCACTCTGAAGCTCTTTTCTTACAAAAATTCTTACTTCATTATAATTGCTCAATATACTTATCTCCGTATTGGCTTACTTCACTTCTACAAAATCAGCCATGCTGTCCTTGCGCTTTTCCTTCATTGATTTCTCCCTAACCCGGTCAAAGCTCTTGGCAATTTTCTTATACGCTACGTCAGTCAAAACTTTAGAGGTTCGTTTTGAATTGATTATTTGTTTATTGGTCGTCATTTTAGCCTCTATGTTTATTCTTTAAAGTAGGGTAGCCATATTATGCCCTAGCATTTTGGAAATAAACATACACCGATGAATTTCGTGATAGCGATCCAACAGAATGGCAGCCAAAGACACGCACAAGCTCTGAGGGAACAAAACTACAAAATGAAAATTGCTCGCCCAAATGGACTTACTGAGGACTTAAATTGACAGGAAAAAAAGCCCACAACTAAGTGGGCTTGTAAGTCGCTGTTTTACACGATAATTTGGTGGAGCCTAGCGGGATCGAACCGCTGACCTCAACACTGTCAGTGTTTAGAAAACCATATCACGATATATCACACCCCATCACGCAGTATAATTAACCCTTTGTTTTAATTGACTATTTGTTCGTAATTCTGCATCTTAGTATCACGTCATATCACACTATAAAACCTTATTGGCTAACCCAGATGCTAACCCAAATACAATGCAGACTTATAAATTCTCAAAAGACTGGCTACTAAAAACTGCTGAGTTACCCCCTGACAAGCGCACTGAGTATAAAGACGGAAACACGGGATTATCCGCTCTCAATGATCACTATAGAGAAACGAAAAGATTTTAGACCATGTTAAAAAAAGACAAACAAAAAGTACTCGGTGAAGTTTTCGACGATGAACGTGTAAAAAGCTTCTTGGATGTGGAAACATACGGCGATTTGGACGTGGATTATTTAGCGTTACTTCGCGCTTACCGTGGTATGAAAGCCGATAATTTTGCAACGTTTATTCAGTTTTTTACGGAAGAGGGACGAAATATCAACGCGCTTAATCAGGATGGTAAAACACTTCTGCAAGATATGTTGACCCACCGTCACGCTGAACCTTACGTAAAAGCCATGAAAAATGCCGGTGCCCGCTAGACGTGAAAGAGGTGATTCCTGTGTCGAGACCTAGCCCTCCGACAAATAATATATTGAGTGGTGCGAGCTATTTTGTCGAAGGGGTCAAATTAATTTGGCACCCTTCTCTACGAATCTATATTCTGGTTCCTCTGCTGGTAAACTGCGTTTTATTTGTGCTGCTTACCAGTGCATAGTGCCGGTGATCAATATTTTTGCTATGCCCGCTGCGGTAGTTGGCGGAACCATTTTCTGGTTAAACACAGGCCCTAGATCTGAGCCTTTTGAAAGATACTGTTTACACAGAATAAATAGATATTTGAGATCGGCTCTAGTCGCCAAATACCAAATCACCACCCGCTTCTTTTGCTCGCTTCAAACGCTTTGCGGCAAATGTCATTTGTTCATCCAAGCTTTCTCCAGAATTGTTCGATACGCCTGCGCTAAACGTCACAGAAACACTCACATCGTTTACAATAATTTGTTCATTTCCAATGAGTTGGCGAATTTCATCTACAAACTCTCGGGCTTTGTCGTTAGGCAAACCCGGCATTAGAGCATAGAACTCCTTGCTGCCGGCTCGGGCCACAATAAACCGGCCAAACGCTTTTGCAAACTGACGGCCAACATATTGCAAAACAGTATCTGCCACCTCATGACCGTAAGCGTTATTAATTTCTGAAAAATTATCCAAATCGATAACCGCAGCAGCGATGGTTGTACTATTGCTAACAGCGATATTATGACGCTGCTCACCGACATCATAGAAATATTTTCGAGTATAGGTTTCGGTTAGATCATCTCGATTGGCCGCATCCTTAATGGCTTCAATCATTTCTAAAAATTCAATATTGTGTGATATTCGGCAATGGAACTCTTCGTGATTAAATGGCTTTTTAAGAAAATCATTTGCCCCCGCTTTAATAAATTTTGCAGATAGTGGCGCGTCACTTTCCGTAGATAAACCAATAATAATCAAATCTGTTTTTTCGTATTTAACTCGAATATTTTTGACCAATTCAAAACCATCCATTCGAGGCATATTGTAGTCGGTAATCAGGAGCCTAATATCTGGTGTTTCGAGCAAGGTCTTAATTGCCCGTACACCGTCTTCTGCTTCGTAGACATCGTACAGGTGAAGATTGAGTAGTCCAACGACGATTGAGCGAGGGAGGGGGGAATCGTCCACCACAAGTACTTTAATGCCTTGGTTTTTTATTAATCTATGGAGAATACTCACCGCAAATTCGTAGGAATAACGTCCTTCCTTGGTGACATAGTCCACCACCCCCTTGCTCAACAACTCCTGTCTTTTTTCAACATCAAAGCTGCCTGTCAGAACGATAGTGGGGATATTTAGGGACAGGATGTAATCAATTACTTCGCCATTAGGGGCATCCGGGAGAGATAAATCCACCAACGCAGCAAAAAAACCATTAGGCTCAGCGGCTATGCACTGCTTGGTTTCAGCAAAACTAGTGGCGTAGACAGGGTCCAACTGGTCGCTTTGCGACAGCACGTGTCGCAAAACCTTCATCACCATGTTGCTATCTTCTATTATTAGGACTCTTTCCATTCTCCACACTCATAAATACAAAATTAGCAAGAATGCTAATAGTTATAAAATTAAGTGTAGCTTAGGACAAATAGTGTGGTGCTTGACCGAGAAAACTAGCTGAAAGTAGCCTATTCAAGCAAGTTTTCAGGAGGGAGAACGCACTTAATCTTATTGCCTAACAGCGCCTCAATGGCGGGTAGTCTAAAGGCATCATCTTCACAGGCAAAGCTGATAGACGTCCCGCTACAGCCTGCGCGACCTGTGCGGCCTATGCGATGAACATAATCTTCGGGCTCTTCCGGTAAACTGTAATTAACCACATGAGATACACCATCGATGTGGATACCTCTGCCGGCTACATCCGTTGCCACAATTGCTTGCAGTCGCCCTTTTTTGAAATCGTCCAGAGTTCGGAGGCGCTTACTCTGCTGAACCTCTCCAGACAGTAAGCCGACACGAAACCCCTGATGCCTCAGCTCTTCGAACAACTTCCTACATTCATCACGGCGATTGGCAAAAATCATCATGCTGCTTACATCTGCCTGCTTAAACAGGTTTTTTAGAACACTGAGTTTTTCGTCGCCAGAAGCGAGATAAACATGTTGCTCCACTGTATCGGTAGCGACAGATTCCGACTCTATCTCTATATTAACAGGGCTATGCATCCACTGTTCCGCCAAACGGAATACATCTTCAGAAAATGTGGCCGAAAAGCACAGAGTTTGACGGTGAGTTTTCATAGGTGCCATGCGAATAATACGTTTGACTTGAGGAATAAACCCCATATCTAGCATTCTGTCGGCCTCATCGATCACTAATACTTCCAACTGGTCCAGATACACTTCGCGCTTTTCACAAAAATCCAAAAGGCGTCCAGGGGTAGCCACCAGTATATCGACGTAATCAGAATGAAGCTGTTGTTGCTGTCTATGGTAATCAATGCCGCCGACAAGCGTATGCACCTTAAAACTAGTATGTTTAGTTAGAGCTTTGGCGTCTTTCGCTATTTGCATTACAAGTTCCCGAGTTGGCGCTATCACTAGGCTTCTCGCCTCTCCGGCAAATCGATCCTTTGGCGCGGGAGTTTTTAACAGGTCCTCAATCAGAGCAATTAAAAACGCTGCGGTTTTCCCTGTGCCTGTCTGAGCTTTTCCAAGCACATCGTGGCCACTCAAGCTGACTGGAAGCGATTTCTCCTGAATGGGAGAGCAATACTCAAATCCAAGATCATCAAGGGCACTTTTGACAGGTTGAGACAAAGAAAGACTAGAAAATGGTGTGGAATTAGCTGAAGGTGTATTCAAAAGGCGCTCGTATAAGTGTAATGCAAAAGGGATAAACTCAAATTTGGTGCCTATTTAACCACAGATCGCCTATCAACAGGAAAATTGATACCATTCTCTGTCAATTTTGTTATGCGGGCTCATAAACTGCCCCTATTCCATTAGAGCCTGTTAACAGGCTCTAACCTTATAATTTGAAAGAGCCACCTAAACAATGAAGATACTCGTTACCGGCGCAGCAGGTTTTATCGGTTTTCACTTATGTCAGAAACTTTTGCAAAGAGGAGACCACGTTGTCGGCATCGATAACCTCAACGACTACTATGACCCTAAACTCAAACTAGACAGACTAAAAGAGCTTAGTCCATTTAACGAGTTTGAGTTTGTGGAAATGGACATTGCCAATAGAGAGAAAACTGAAACACTTTTTGAGCAATACCAGTTTGATCGAGTCGTGAACCTCGCGGCTCAGGCTGGTGTTCGCTATTCCATTGAGAACCCCCATGCCTACATCAATGCCAACATCGTTGGTTTTTTAAATATCCTTGAAGGTTGCCGTCATACTCGTGTTGGGCACTTTAGCTACGCATCGTCGAGTTCTGTATACGGCGCGAATACAAAACAACCTTTTTCTGAACAGGATAATGTCGATCACCCTGTATCCCTATACGCAGCAAGTAAAAAGTCTAACGAGTTAATGGCGCATACCTATAGCCATTTATATCAGCTACCTACAACGGGCCTACGTTTTTTTACGGTGTACGGCCCGTGGGGGCGGCCAGATATGGCTCTGTTTAAATTTACAAAAGGTATTTTGGAAGGCACTCCCATAGATGTATACAATAATGGTGAAATGCACCGAGACTTCACCTACATCGACGATATTGTTGAAGGTATTGTTCGAGTGACAGACACCATCCCAAAAGGAAATCCAAATTGGAGCGGACAGGCTCCAGACCCATCCTCTAGCCTAGCGCCATTTACCCTCTACAATATAGGTAACAATGCGCCAGTAAAGCTCATGGACTTTATTGAAGCCATTGAAGAGGCCGTAGGGGAAAAAGCAATAATGAACTTGATGCCTATACAACCTGGAGATGTGCCCTCAACTTATGCTGACGCAAGGGCATTACAACAAAACACCCAATTTAAACCCAGCACCACTATAGAAGAGGGTGTTAATAGTTTTGTTAAATGGTATAGGGACTATTTTTCTCGGTAAAATAAGGAAATTCAAATACTTTTGGCTATCAGGCGAGATTTACGTTGCATTGGCGCGTTAAATCTTCATAATCTGTGATCGCAATACCCTATACTAGACTCCGATTTTTACAAACCCCAAAAGGCTAAAATAAGTTCTGTGGTTTGTAACCTATAAAAAGTAAAAAACAGTTACCGGGAGGGAAACGTGAGACGTCATCATACCCAAAAACTAGCCAGTAAAATAAAACCTATTGCCTACGCTGTCGCGCTAGCAGCGTCCAATGTGTCCATTGCTCAAGATAATGAGGTTCCAGTAAAAGACCCTCAGGTTCTTATGCTTGAAGAAATTATGATTACTGCACAAAAACGAATTGAAAGCTTACAAGACGTACCGCTTTCCGTTATTGCGTTAAGTGGAGAAAAACTAGACGACGCGGGCGTGGAAGATCTTCATGATTTAACGGCCCATATACCCAATATGCATTTCACTGAAACGGGTATAGGTACTCAGGTTCGAATTCGTGGTATTGGTTCTGAAAACAGCCAGGGTTTTGAGCAATCGGTAGGTATGTACATCGATGGCATTTACCATGGACGTGCCCAACTATTTCGCACACCTCTTTTTGATATGGAGCGTGCGGAGGTTCTACGTGGACCGCAAGGCACCCTCTTTGGCAAAAATAGTATTGCGGGAGCACTGAACTTAACGTCTGCAAAGCCTACAGATGAATTAGAGGGTAAGTTCAGTATTTTTCATGCTCCCGGTCATGAAAAAACGGAAATTAATGGTGTTGTCTCTGGCCCATTGGGTGACCTAGTGAAAGGTCGTCTTGCCGTTAGATTTAATGAATTTGGTGGTTATATTGAAAACACCTATTTAGAGACTGATCAACCATCAAAAGAAGAGTTAGCCGTACGTGGAAGCCTATTGTTTGATATAAATGATGACTTCAATATATTACTCAAAGCGGAGCAGAATAATTTTGATTGGAAAGGTCGTGCTGTTGAAATAGTTCACGACAAGTCCCTTACGGCTGGAGGCCCAACCTATAATGAATCCGTGCAAGGTGCAGTAGCAGGGTTGGCTGCAAGCCCGTTAGCCCCATTAATTGGCACAATAAAATCACCGACGTTCGAAAGTAGTAAAGACTTCAAGCGCCAAGCTAACCTGGACGAATACAGCAACAACGAAGTCAGTAATTACACGGTAATAGCCAATTATGATTTTAATGGCCATACCTTTACATCCGTTACTGGCCAGCTAAGCTACACCTCAGACGAAATTTGCGATTGTGACTATACGCCAATCAATATTATGGAAGTAAAACTGGACGAGCAATACGACCAGTTTAGTCAGGAATTCCGAATTGCCTCACCCACGGATCAATTTGTTGAGTGGATTGCCGGAGTTTACTATCAAACTTACGAGCAAGAATTTGAAGATCAGCTTGACCTAAGAAACGATTTGGGTGATCCAAGCACTCCAGACGATGATGATGCCAACCTGCTTGCCTCTCTTATTATTGCACGAACGTTTGATCCTGGTACGGGTTCCTTTGTCGACCTGAGAAATACTGGAGTGAGACGAGACTTTACGCAAGACTCAACTGCCTGGGCTATTTTTGGTAGAGCAACACTCCACTTCAGTGAATGGGCTCATTTAACGATAGGCGCCAGATACACAGAAGAAGATAAAGACTCCACAAAAGAAGTGAATGTCGTTAAAGATATTGCTACTGGTGAGTACGCAAATCCAGCAACAGATGCATTGGGCCTAACCTATATGAACCTGTTTAGAGTTGAGAGTGAGCAAACGCCAACTGGAACCGTATTTGGGCCTGGAGCGGCAATAGCAAATGGAGGTCATAGTGTAGAGGGCTCTCGCAATGAATCGGCGTTTATTCCTCTCGTTAACTTCGAGCTAAATATTAATGATGACTCTATGGCTTACGCCTCCTACACAGAAGGGTTTAAAGCTGGCGGGTTTGATCCGCGCTCGAATATTGTGGGCGAATATGACAGCAGAATAAACGGCGAGCCTTATGACCCCGAAACAGAGAACTCAGAACCACTATCCAACTACGAATTTGAAGATGAAAAAGCAGCCGCCTTTGAAGTGGGAATGAAAAACACCTTAGCTAACGGGAGAGTCGAATTTAATTTTGCTTTCTTCTATACAGACTACGAAGACTTACAATTCAGCCAATTTGACGGCGGCGTAGGTTTTAATGTGGGTAATGTAGATGCCGTAGTTCAAGGTTTTGAAATAGATGGCCGGGCAGCATTGAGTGACAGCTTAACTTTTTATTACGCCTACTCCTACCTTGATTTTGAATATGGTGATTTCGACTATGCTAACTGTTATTCCGCGCAAGTACCCCAAGAAAACGGCTTCTGCGATCTAACCGGCGAAACGGGTGTTTATACACCTGAATTTACGTTTAATACTTCTTTGGACTATCGTAAATTAGCCTTCGGTAATGTTGAGTTTGTATCCTTTATTGACCTGCAATATGTCGCAGAACAAAAAACTCACGTCAACCATGACCCTATCGGCGATATTAATGCCTATACGCTTATTGGTGCGAGAATTGGGTTGGAAGCTGAGCGCTGGGCTGTTGCATTGGTAGGTAAAAACCTAAAGGATGAGAAGATTGTTACTTATTCAGGTAATGCACCGCTTTCTGACTCGACATTTGGCACCAATACTCACTACGCCTTTATAAAAGAGGGTCGAACAGTTGGGCTTGAGGCGAAATTCAAATTTTAATTGAGCCTAAAACTCAAAATAAAGGCCGACAACGAGTCGGCCTTTTTATTGCCTTAAACATAGGTATACAGCTAAATAGGTTCTGCCTAAAAAGTGGGGATTTTTACAGTCAGAAAAATCGGGAACAAAGTAATTTTTGATTATTTTAATAGAATCATTTTTATTCTCTAGCAAATCACTATCGCCAGATTTAATAAATTGTGCTGAGAGGTATTGGCAACATTGAGACGAAATGCAAATAATTTCTATTTCGCCTATATAACAGTCGATAATAGACAGGTGAATATCTTTTTCGTTTTCAATAATTTCAAATGCTTTTTTATTGAAATCGGCAATACCCTTAGACCACAAATCTTCTTTAATTGAAGTATCGTTTGTACCAGTAAATACAATAGAGATGAAGTAGCTTTCTGCATACTAATATCCACTTCATAGCCGTGGGCGTCTTCAATTATCTTTTGAACCATCCCAGCAAAGGATTTACGGTCTTCGATGATAAGTACTTTGTTTTTAGGCATTGGGTTCTAGGTTTAATATAAAATAATATATGAGCGTATACAAAGCCGAAATTTAACTCTCCAAAGTATAAAGCAAGTATAGACAGGAAATAAGAAGAGCTTCTATCTGTAGGGGGAAGAAAAAAATGCTTTATTATATAAAAAAGATTAATTAATGATTAAAAAAGCGGATGCAAATTTTTCTAAAACGCATATGGATGACCGAGTTTCAAAATTGATAAGAATAATAATCGATGTTTCAATAGAACTCAGATTTAGAAAATAATAATATTATGTTTCGAGAGATATATAACTTTAAAGAATAAGAATAAGGCGGTATGTAGGCCCGTATAGCCATAAATTTTTCTCTTTAGTCAGAAGCATGTAATCTCATATTCTAAAATCAAGTTCATGTTTTTTTACCATAGCCATGTGTAGTAACCGAAATTTGGCCCATATTATAGATTTGTTTCAGTTGTTGAAAAAATATTTTATTTTTAAGTCTAGGGCTTTGTTTGACAGTTGGGTGTATGTAAATATCTTGATCGTTAACGCTCACAAAGCGACCTTTAAATGACAGGCATTGTTTTAATAAGATCATCTTATATCAAAAAATGATCAATTCTGATTTTTATTTCATCTTCTGTTTTTCAGACATAAATTAATGATATGCTCCCGCCATATTAATGTCTAAATACCTTGTATTCGATATTAAGGGTATGGGTTCATTCTCTTTGTGGCATTCACTTTGTGAATTACAGAAAGAGCGGGAGCGATCACTGGGGAAATCTATGACAATTTTATGGCGTCCGTTTGCATCTCTATTTTTCATATTAGGCAAAAGCCTGGCGGCACTCTTTGGTGCGGTTCAATGGCAAGCGCCACCTTGGATGCGCTGGCTAAGTTCTTCTCGACAAGCTAATCCAAAGGGTTTTTGGGGTTCTATTGCCAGTTTGGTTATTTTTGTTGGAATATTGGGTGGCGGCTATTATTACTATCAAACCCTGCCTAAGCCACTGCTTATTAAAGCGTCCATAACGGCACCGAGTGTCACAGAGAATAGAGACCTACTCACCCCAGATAGGCTATATATCGATTTTGAGTATGATTTTAATACAGTTGCAGACGAAATGGCGCAGCCCAAGGGGCTTCCATCTGTGGCATCTATTGACCTTATTGGTAAAAATATCGATAGCGGCATAAAGATGGTGCCCAGTATTGCCGGCCAGTGGCATTGGGATACCGATAACCGTATTGTCTTTGAGCCGAAAGAGGATTGGCCCGCAGGGCAGCAATATTCAATTAATTTAGACCCCAGTATTTTTGTACCTGAAGCCAAATTTGAGGGGTATCGTTATCAGTTTAAAACGCCCGAGTTTGCAGGGGAGCTTTTTGATGTCAGTTTTTACCAAGACCCTACCCAAAAAAATATACGCCGTGTGATAAGCCGATTTCGATTTACCCATAGTGTGGATGAAGAGAGTTTTAAAAAACATTTACTGTTAACTATGAGGCCAAGTAATTCTACGGCGGATATTAATGCAAACGAATATGAATATACCATTAAGTTTGATAAACATAAAAGAGAGGCATATGTTCACTCTGAAGCCATAAGCCTTCCCGAAAAAGAAAATTATTTTCACGTTGCTTTGGCTGAAGGTGTGAAAACTCTACAAGGGGGTGCTGAAACTAACGTTAGTTTAGCCGGTAAAGTTATTATTCCTGATGTATACAGTTTTTTAAAAGTTGATCAGAGCAATTTTCAAATTGTACGTAACCAAGAGGGTGAGCCGGAGCAAATTATTAGTCTAATATTGACCGATGACATTCAAGTTAATAAGATAAAAAATAAAATTAAAGCTTATCTTTTACCAAAATATTATAATGTTCGACAAGTGACCAAGGCTATACTGGCGAAGGCTAAACCTGTTAAGTTTGAAATAGTTCCCAATGAAAAAGAGTTTTCCAAAGTATACAGTTTACGAACAGATTTGCCTGAAAGTAAATATATTTATCTCTCTGTCGAACAAGGCTTAACATCGGTTAATGATTTCAAATTGTCAAGCCGCTTCGATACCATATTAAACGTACCTTCTTACCCTAGAGAAGCAGAATTAATATCTGAAGGGGCTATGCTCTCATTGAGTGGGGATAAAACGCTAGGGTTTAAAGCGCGCGGAGTGGATAACCTTAAAATAAGCATATCTAAATTACTGGATAACTCCCTCAATCACCTGATCAGTCAAACCAGTGGTGATTTGAATCAACCTAGCTTTAATTACGAATACTATTTTAGTAAGGAGAATATTACCTCTACTCAAGATAAAATTCTTCCGCTACAAAAAATACATCCTAAAAAATCAAATTTTGCCTCTCTCAATATAAAAGAATATTTAAAAGGTAAAGGGCTTGGTATTTTCTTTGTGGAGGTGATGGGTTGGGATCTAGAGAAAAACATACAAACGAGTGATATTGATCGACGTTTAATTATTGTTACGGATTTAGGCGTAATAGTAAAGCATAGTCCACAGGGGGAGCAGCATGTTTTTGTTCAGTCCATTGTCAGTGGCCAACCTATCTCTAGGGCAAATGTTTCGCTTTTAGGAAAAAACGGGCTGCCGGTATATCGAGGTATAACGGATTCATCCGGCCATTTAGTTTTTGCCTCGGCAAAAAGTTTTGAGGGAGAAAATAAACCCACTGTCTATACAGTAACCCATGGTAAGGATATGGCGTTTATTCCTTTTGATCGATATACCCGACAAATCGAATACTCTAAATTTGATGTGGGCGGCTCCTATCAAACGACTAATACCGATAATACTCTAACGGCCTACTTGTTTAGTGATCGTGGTATTTATCGACCGGGAGATATAGTGCATATAGGTGCAGTGGTAAAGCAAAAAAACTTTCATGTAAGTGAGGGAGCCCCTATAGCTATTCAGATAACTAATCCACGTCGTTCGAGTATATTGTATAAAAAAGTGACATTGCCAGAAAAAGGTTTTTTGGAATTCGATTTAAAGACCGAACTCCAGTTTGAAACAGGTAACTATCAAGCGAGTATTTATCTTTTAGACCAAAAAGGTCGGCATAAATATCAAATCGGCTATACCGATTTTAAGGTAGAAGAATTTCAACCTGATACCTTGAAAATCACTACTCAATTGGAAGCTGGTATAAAAGTGGGTTGGATTACGCTGAACGATATTAAAGCAAAGATTAATTTGACTAATTTATTTGGTTCCCCCGCACAAAATAGAAAAATTAACGCATCTATTCAGCTCACGCCAACTGCGTTTACATTTGGTCGATATAAAGAGTTTCGTTTTACTGACCCGACTAAAGTGGACGATCTAGGACGTTCTGTTATTACGGAAACATTTCCTACTCAAAAGACGGATGCCGATGGTAAAGCAACGTTTGATATTTCATTAAACAAATACGATCAAGGCACCTATTCTTTGCAGTTTAGGGCTGAAGGTTTTGAGCCAGGAGGCGGTCGAAGCGTAACCGCAAAATCCATGGCTTTAGTTTCACCTCTAAGTGAAATTATTGGTTTTAAAGCAGATGGAAGCCTTTCTTTCCTAAAAAGAGACCAAGAAAGAAATATTCACTTTATTGCTATTGACTCTAATTTAGAGAAAATTTCTCTTGAAGGTTTGACATTAAAATATATTTATAAAAAACCAGTGTCTAGTTTAATACAACAATACGATGGAACCTTTAAATACCAAACGGTAATTAAAAATAAGGTTGTCTCCGAAATTGATTTTTCTATTGGTGGCAAAGGTAAGGATTATATGCTTGCTACAGATAAGCCCGGCACCTACGAATTACAATTAAACAATGATAATGGGCAAGTTTTAAGTAGCTTAACCTACAATGTGGTAGCTGAAGGTAATCTTTCGGGAGGCATGGAAAAAAATGCTGAATTGACCTTAAAACTGGATAAATCAGATTACAAAGTGGGTGAAACAATCCAAATGAATATCTCCGCTCCTTATCTTGGGTCGGGGTTAATAACCATTGAAAGTGATAAGTTGTATACGCATAAATGGTTTACCACTACGGCCAATAGCAGTATGCAAACCATTGTTATACCCGAAGGTATTGAGGGCAATGCCTATGTCAATGTTACCTTTGTAAGAAGCGCCTATTCAAAGGAAATATTTACTAGCCCGCTTAGTTATGCGGTGCAATCATTTAACTTAGACCGCAGTAAACGAGAAGTGAATATTTCATTGAATTCTCCTGAGTTGGCTCGCCCCGGTAAGCCAATGACCATTGAATACAGTACGGATAGGCCGTCAAAAATTGTTTTGTTTGCTGTGGATGAAGGAATATTACAAGTAGCAAAATATAAAACGCCCAAACCGCTTGATCATTTTTTGAAGAAGAAAGCTCTGCGGGTAAAAACCTATCAAATGTTAGATTTAATCTTGCCAGAATACAGTGTACTTCGTGAAGCTGCTGGGATTGGTGGGGGAGCTTCTTTGTCCAAAGAAAAAATGTTGGGTGCAAATTTAAACCCCTTCTCTCGCACACGAGATAAGCCCGCAGTTTATTGGTCTGGTATTGTGGATGCGGACAGTGAAAAAAGGCATGTTACCTTTAATGTTCCAGATACCTTTAGCGGTGAACTGAGAGTGATGGCTGTATCCGTTGCCGAGGGGGCAATGGGAGTTAATACTGACCATACCATTGTACGAGGTCCCTTTGTCTTATCGCCGAATGTACTAACTGCCGTTGCGCCGGGTGATGAATTTATTGCTACTGTCGGTGTAGCTAATTTAATTGAAGGGTCGGGTGATAATGCGAAAGTAAATCTTCGAGTGGAGGTTTCCGAAAATTTAGAAGTAATAAATAGTCCAACTACTTCCCTAGTGATAAGCGAAGGTGACGAAGGGAAAGCTTCATTTAGAATTAAAGCAAAGCAAGGGTTGGGAGAGGGAAGGCTCGTTTTTGTTGCACAGCATAAAAATGAAGATGCAAAGCGGACGGCAACTCTGAGTATACGCTCTCCGGTAACCTATCTAACGGATTTTTATAGTGGGTATACACAATCCGGTAAAGAAAGTCTGCCTCTTACTAGGCACCTGTATTCAGCGTTGGCGGTGCAAAAGGCCAGTGCATCCGCCCAACCTTTAGTATTGGTGAATGGATTAACCTCTTATTTGGAGCATTACCCTCACGGTTGTACTGAGCAGCTTGTAAGCCAAGTATTCCCCTGGTTGAGTTTAGCCACCAGCTCAACTTTTTCTGAACATATTAGTGATGTTCGACAAAAATTTGCCAAGCTTATAACCTCTCTTCGTGGCAGACAGCAATCGGATGGTGGTTTTTCTGTCTGGCCGGGCAGTTACCATAGCGATGCTTATCCTTCCGTTTATATTATGCATTTCCTTATTGAAGCGAAAGAGAAAGACTTTGCGGTGCCGCAGGATATGTATCGTCGTGGTCGAGATTATTTGCGCGAAGTAGCTAGAGCGCAGGCGTCCAGTTGGTACGATATTCGAGTACGTGCTAATGCAATCTATTTGCTAACCCGTGATGGTGAAGTGACAACGAATTATTTAGTGGACTTAGAAAGCCATTTAGAAAAAAATCATAAAAAAGACTGGAAATCTGATTTGGCCGCAGCGTATATGGCCGCTACCTATAAATTACTTAAAAAAGAAGAGTTAGCCGACAAACTAATTTCTTATTATGAGTTAGGGTTAAGTAACCCGAGAGAGATAAGTGATTACCATTCTGGGCTTGCCATGGATGCGCAATATATATTTTTAAAATCCAAGCATTTTCCGGCATTATTTAAAAAAATTAAAGGTGAAGATGTACTAAAACTTACCCAACCCATATTTGAAGGTGAATACAATACACTGTCTTCTTCTTATACCACTATGGCCCTCAGTGCTTATAGTCAAGTTGCTGAGGAAGAGTATAGTAAAGACAAGATTCGTTTTACTCAGAGAGATAAGGATGGTATAGAAAAAGCGCTTACTTTGCTAAGCGGCAAACCCTTACCCGAAGTGAGTTTTGATACAAATGCAACCAGTATTAAATTTGATTCTACGTCACCACTATTTTACTTAGTGTCTCAAGCGGGGTTTGATTCCTTGCTAGCCTCTGAAATAATCCGAGATAACCTTGAGGTTACTCGTGATTATTTGAATAACAAAGGTGAAGAAATTACAGAAATACATCAAGGAAGTGAAGTGACAGTAAGATTACGAATTCGGTCTCTTGCGAATAAAACCCAAACTAATGTGGCGGTTATTGATTTGTTACCGGGAGGGTTTGAAGTGATTCGCAGTTCTGTACCTAGAGAATCTCGTTACTGGAAAGCCGATTACGTCGATGTGCGGGAAGATCGCATTGTTTTCTATGGCAGTTTTGGTAAACAAGTGACAGAGCTAACTTACCGGGCTAAAGCCACTGCTGAAGGAACCTTTATTATACCCTCTGCGTTTGCAGAATCCATGTATGATCGAAGCGTTCGGGCTAGGTCCTTACCGGGAACCTTCAATGTACTGGCAGATAAAAATTAATTTCTGTTGAATATGGGTGCTGTGCTTAAAAAGGGCTTATGGGCAACAATACTGCTGTCCGTAAGCGTGATACTTGTTTGGTTGTTGTTGCCTGCTCCCTCCCTAAAACCATACAAAGGTGAATCAACGGCTTTTTATGATAGAAATGGAAAGCTACTGCGCTTAACGTTAGCCAGCGATGAACGCTATAGAATTTACACACCTCTAGAAGAAGTCGCCCCCCTTGTTCAGAGGGCGACATTGCTTTACGAAGATCAATATTTTTATCAACATACCGGAATTAACTTTGTTGCTCTGTGGCGGGCATTTTGGCAAACCTATATTGCCAAAAGCCGAAGAATAGGTGCTTCCACAATCACCATGCAGGTAGCAAGGTTGCAGTTTGATTTGGAATCAAAAACTGTATTGGGAAAGCTACAGCAAATAATTTATGCCTTACAGCTAGAGAGGCACTATTCAAAAAAAGAAATATTAGAAGCCTACTTTAATCTTGCGCCTTATGGCGGAAATATTGAAGGCATTGCTGCGGCAAGCCAAATTTATTTCAACAAGTTGGCTTTAGAGCTGACACTTCCAGAAGTATTATTACTTGCGGTGATACCGCAAAACCCCAGTAAGCGAAACCCTCAGTTTAAATCCGGTTACAAAGAAAATACTGAGGCAAGAAAACGGTTGTTTGCTCGATGGTTAAAAGAATACCCTGAATATAAACATAAAGCGCATATTATAGATATGCCATTGGCTATATTCAAAACAAAAGACTTGCCTTTTAATGCACCTCACTTTGTGACTAATCTAAAGCTGAATAATCCGTTCCTTACGGGAAGGGTAAATACGACTTTAGATCTGGAACACCAATATTTAATTGAGGGGTGGTTAACGAGGCATATACAAAATCACCGCCAAAAAGGAATGAATAACGGCGCGGTATTATTGCTAAATTACCAAACTATGGAGGTAGAAGCCTGGGTGGGCTCGGCGGATTTTTATGATGACAGTCTATTTGGTCAAGTAGATGGTGTGGTGGCAAAACGCTCACCGGGTTCAGCGCTTAAACCGTTTATTTATGGTATGGCGTTGGAGCAGGGTTTAATTCACCCTCAAACTCTACTAAAAGATTCTCCTTTGCGTTTTGGTGCCTATACACCTGAAAATTTTGATAAAAAGTTTTTGGGGCCTGTTTTAGCGACTGATGCACTAATTACTAGCCGCAACGTGCCAGCAGTAAATTTACAGTCACAATTAAAAGAGCCAAGTTTCTACCAATTTCTACGACGGGCCAATATTCGTGGGTTAAAAAAAGAGAGTCACTATGGTTTGTCCCTCAGCTTAGGGGGAATGGAAGTAACCATGCAAGAAATGGTTGAACTCTATGCAATGCTTGCTAACGGAGGCGTATTAAAAAAAATAAAGAAAACTTCTCTAGATGTGATACCTAAAGAAAATTCAAATGAAATAAAGTTGCTTAGTCCTGAGGCGGCATATCTGACTTTGGATATGCTTTCCCATAATTCGGCTCCCGGTGAAATTAGAGTGCCTTCTCTAATATCAAAAAAGAAAAAAATTGCCTGGAAAACAGGTACGTCTTTTGCGTTTAGAGATGCATGGGCAGTAGGGGTTGCTGGCCCTTATGTTCTAGCGGTATGGATTGGTAATTTTGACGGAGAGGGCAATCCTAGCTTTGTTGGGCGCACAGCTTCTGGGCCATTATTTTTTAATATTTTTCGAGAGTTATCTACGAAGTTGAATTGGCCAGAAAATTGGCTTGAAGGAAAAACCTCTAAACACTTAAATATTACGCAGGTTGATGTGTGTGCGCCCACCGGCGATTTGCCCGGTAAGTATTGCCCTCAAACCACCACCTCTTGGTTTATCCCTGGCGTTTCCCCTATAAAGGTTTCCAATGTGCATCGCGCTATCCCCATTGATAACAAAACTGGAAAGCGAAAATGTTGGTATGATCCAGGAGTTTCTCGGTTGGAAGTTTATGAATTTTGGCCATCCGACCTAGAAGCCATATTTAGAAAAGCAGGAGTAGCAAGAAGGCCCGTCCCCAAACTTGATGAACCCTGTAGCCTAGAGGAGTTGGCGATTCATGCTATGGAGCCGAATATTCAATCACCTGTTAATAATGTGATCTACAGTTTGCGAAGTCATAGATTGAAGGAAGAAAAAATACCCTTTAAAGCCACATTAGATGCGAGTGTGAAAAAAGTCCATTGGTTTGTCGATAACGCTTACATAGGGTCTAACCCTGCTAATGATGTTCGTCTTTGGCCGCCGCGAGCAGGTCGTTATATTGTCAAAGCTGTAGATGAAAATGGGCTTTCAGATGAAGTGGCAATAACGGTTAAAATTGTTTCAACTGAATAGGTGTGTGTTATTAGTGGTTATTTCACCTGGAAATATTAAGGCCGATGGCAGAATTGATATGTTTAACCTTTTAGCTCTAGTAAAATGCGATAAATACCTCTTGCGCCAAAGGCAAGGTAAGCGCCAACAGTAATTTCAATGATAGTGACGGCTTCCTTAAGTAAAGCTTCGGATCGACTTAACTCGTCCACTTTCTGGTAAGAGGTTAATACTAGAAGTGATAATCCGTTGTAAATAAAATCTGGTATTGCCCATGACAATATATATACGCCAAGTATGGTCAATGCTCCCTGAACTAAAACGTGGCCTTCTATATTGATTGGTATTGGATTGGACTTTGTTTGAGGTAGAATTTTCTTTGCAATTGATTCAGGAAACTTAATAAAAAAAAATGCAAAAAAAGCATAGAGGAAAACCATAGAAAAAGAAACAATCCAAACGTACTGAATACTAAATTCTAAATAAGATAGTTGATGTAATGTTGAATATGTCTGCGGTATTGAAATTAAGGCTTTTAATAAAAGATAAATCCCCAAAATTCTAACTGCGCAGGAAATTAATTCAATTTCTCTCATTTCTTTTCTCTTTGTGATGTCGATTTCTGCGTTATAAAAAATCTTCGCATTAATGGGCGAGGACTTTGTCAACCGTTTGAAAGCCCAGTATTAACTGGGCTTTATTGTTATTGAGCGATTTTACGTCTTCGAGCAAGTATAAAAGCGAATATGCCAAGGCTTAGCATACCGGCGCTAGCTGGTTCGGGGACAGTTGTGACTTGCACCTCCCCAGGTGGTATTTACGTTGAATCCGCTAATTATTTGCTTGCCTGAGTCGTTAATATTGACGGCGTAAACAAAGTCACCTTCGAAATCGAGCTGAGATACATCGTTAATAACTATGGGATCAGCATATGTACTAAGAGAAAACAATGCACTAATGGTGAGTGCAAAAGTTGTCTGTATTCTTGTCATTTGGTTTTCCATATTCATAAGTGAAGAGGTTGTTAGTTAGGTTTAATTTTTTGTTGAATAATTGTGTCTTAGCAAGCTTTGGGCCAATATGGATGGATGATGGTGCAATGCCTTTAATATAGGGCGATTCAGCATAATTTCTATAAACTTTCGGCGACAGACAAAATGGGCAGTGTTAAGTAAATCGACAGAAAATTAGTGGGATAAATTAATAGAAACTGGCTAATTGTGGCTGTTTTACTGTATTTCTTATGATGAAAATTGAGCCATAATTGTTATCTAGTTGCGAATAGAATGCTGGCGTATGAAAGGGAATACTGGGTTTAAAGAACATAGGCTATGTGGTTTTAATCAAGTGTACGCCCTGCTTTGAAACTGCCGGAGGCTTGGATGACGACGACAAGTGTGCAAGGGTGGTTTGACGGCGTGTTTTGAGACAGGATGTACTCTTTATTTCTGCCCCGTTAGTAGCTTCGGATTTTACACGTCTGTGTACAGACTTGATGTTTACTTTGCGTCTCCCATAAACACTAAAAGACGGCACTTTAAAACCGAAAAAATTAAAAGGCAGGTCACTGGCGTATTGTGAAATCCATATTGGAGAATACCAGTAACGTAGATGCATCAAAATATTGTGCTATTTTTTGAGACCGCATAGACGACCAGGAACCGCCATCCGCTTTGTAGCCCAATTGTCTCATATTACCTACGGACTGACCTGAGCGTAGCAATATGTGTCAGATGCAGAAATTTGTTAGCTCAGTACTTTTTGTATACTTCCCCTCGCGGTTTTGCATCGAGAACCAGAACCTCCAACTCATTATCGTTAACTCTATATACGATACGATACGATGATGACCTACCCTGTATCTGTATAAGTCCACGTAACCAGTCAACATAATTGCACCATGCCGTCTTGGATTTTCTGCAATTTCATCCAGTGCGGTTATCACACGATTTCTAATCTGAGGGTGCAGCTTTTTAATATCTTTTTTGGCTTCTCGGTGAAGGACTACATAATATGTCATCTCCTTTTCCCCTTCTCTGGTAGACCAAGCTCCTTTTTAAGGTCTGAAAGAGATGACGGCTGTTTAGTTTTCTTTTGTAAATCCATTTCAAGTTTACGCCTAGTTATCTCGGCGCGCTCTTCACTTGTCAATTGACGCTCTTCAATGTTACTCATTTGTCAAGCTCCTTTTTGAAATCACTTAAATTTTGCGCACCATCCATATCGCTAGTTCGAGTATTAATAGCTTCAATATCCTGCTGAGCATCTAATTGGTCTAAAAACCAGTCATATTGTTCGGAGGTCAGCATCGCTCCGACTTGCTTTCCCTTAGAGGATAAGACCAGTTCCGTTTTTTGCTGCTTGAGTGATTTCACAAACTCTAATATTGACTCAGTATCACTGACGTCTTTTTCATTATATTCATCTCCACTCATATACTTTTCTTTTGTTAATTATTTGATATAGAGCTAACCAAGCTGTAGGAAAATTAAGTTTCGGATGCGAACTTCCTACCGACCTAGTAAATTTTAATAATTAATATTGACCTTAATAATATCAGCCATGCGATCAGGCACAAGCCAAAAATGTACAATATCTGTGCAAACAAGAATTTTTTGCGCTCACCATATTAACCAATACAATAATATTTAAACGGCGTTTAAGCTTATATCACCGTAACGCCACAGCTTTTCTATATTATTGGACAATGCAACATATCATCCATTGACAGCTTACTTTCGCCTGCCCCCTTAAACTCAATTTGTTCAGACCTTTGTTACTCGTGATATTTCCAAAGACCGGCTCTATTGTCCATATAGGTCGCACGAAATATTTCTTTCCGACCAATTCGCTTTTACAAAAAATCATTAATACTCTGTGAAAAAGTGCCTTTATCTCATCACAATTACTGCTCACGAATTCGGCAATAGTCGTAACGTGTGGTGCTTTACCCGCCGCAAGCGCCATATATTTTAAATCTGTTTTACCACTGCGTTTAATTGATCGGTTTTACGCTCAACCTTCTTATTTTTATTCCGGCGTACGGTCGTGATTGAATAATGAGTAGCATTAAACCTTTTATTGTAACTATCCTTGGTAAGGATTAAACCTGAAGGTATTTCCGTGCCCTGGGGTATTTCAAAATACATCCAGTTTGCTTCTCCGAATGCACCGGAGCGATCAAATAACGATGTTCCCCGGCCTAAAGCTTAACTATTTCAGTGCCATTTGTTAGCGTAATGACTTCTACATCTGGAGATCGCAATACCCCTGCTCTAATCTCACGCTCTTCAAAATCTGGATAAAGTGGATTCCTACTTTTCGAGTCTTTATGAAGTGACCGCCATAGATATAGTTTTGTGGCCCCCACGTAAATTCGATCTAGTTGACCTTTTGATATTAATAATTTCTCAATAGTCTTCATTTTTACGATATTCCCCTTGGGGCAGTATTTATATTCTATATGGACAAAGTGGTAAAGATAAATATGCAGAAAACTTGGAAAACATAGGTAACTCTATGAAAAATAAGGAAAAATGGAATGTCCAGTTTTGATAAATTTAACGACATAACGGACACCCTTATTATTAATGGACATGTGAAGTGTATTTGGGATAATAAAACAGCAAAGTAGACAGTCGAGATAATGGTTGAATCTAAATAAAAGGAGTTTAATTTATTGAAAAATATACCTTTTTATCTCAATCCCGAGTTGTCTGATAGAGTATGTTATTGGACAAACTGTCGTTTATACTACTGTTATGTGTAAATCAGCATGAGCAAACTCAGCAAGGAACAGAAAGAGTTATGGCGTAGAATCCAGAATATTCTATGGCAGGACTGGGACCCCATAGGCGTATATGAACCTGATGCAGCTTGGTCAAATGAATATGACAGTTATGTTCCGTATGTATACCGCATTACGGTAGAGGGTAATTCTCAGCTAAGCATTGCAAACGCACTTACAGACATCGCTAGCAATACTATAGGTGTTGGTGCTGAGCCTGGTAATGATCATGATCTAAGGGTTGCAGGCTTGTTAATAGCAGCAAAAAATACATGTTTAAATTAAGTAAACACATAACAAGAAAAGTCACTGCGACCAAATACTCTCCACTTTGTTTTCGTGCGGGAAAATACTCGCACAAAAACAAAGCTCCGGTATTTGGCGCGTGCTTTGGGCGTTAGCCTCTTATCTTGTATCGAGGCCTAGAGTAATTATTAACATTATGGAGAAATAGCACTATGAAACTTGGAAAATACATATACGTTTTACTGGTATTGGCGTTTTCTTTGGCTGGATGCCAAATAGGAAAACATGAGAATTCAGAAACCCTTCCAATTGAGGGGGAAAACTATGAGTTAATATTGAATAACAGGCTGTCGCTGCCTACACCAGAAGCACATGGGAAAATCTTACCCAGCGAAGAGTTAATTATATTTAGTTCTTCAGAAAATAGTGTTGGGTATCGTTGGGTAGACAAAGAAGAAATTGAATTTGTTGGTTCAAATAAATCATCCTATGATTTTTTTAATAGTGCATTAAATAATCCTACAACGAAAGAGGAAATGCGTTTTATCGAAGGGCTTGGAAACATTGTGGATCGATCATTTATATCTTCTAATAATATAGAGTTTTATTTATTTGATCTTGGTGATCGTCAAAAAATTTATATTCTGTCGAGTTCGTTAGAATTTGTCACAGAAGTTACATCTGAGAGAGATTTAAAAAATCTTTTCGAAATCATCGTGCAACATTCATACATTCAATAAAGGAGATATTATATGGATCTTATAACCGAACAAGAAAAGGATGAATTTAGAGAGTTTCTTTCTGTTATATATGGAGAGCAGGCAAAGAGTTGGAATATTAACTTGAAAGTATTAGTGTTATTTGGCGAGCTAATACAATCAAGTGATGTATGTAGTCACTACATGGATATGGTTCCTAGGCTATTTGTCGTTGGCAGCATCATCAAGTGGGCCAGTAAACAAGCAAGAAATGCGATAATCCGTCACCTGAAAAATGGAGGTAAACACTACCTAATTTGTTTACGTACTGTTGGTTTAAGCCGTAAAACTGATTTTGTTATGGCATCCCGGGGGCTATAGGCTAAATTCAAAATGACCCGCCCGTACGGGTCTGGTCATTAAACTGTTATACATAATCAACTTAGGAGCTGAAATGTCAGATGAAGAGAAGGGAAGTATCGATTCTGCTATAAGTGCGTTAGAGCAGTATATCGAGCGTAACCAAAAATCTGCTAAGCAAGTAATGATGTATCTTGTGATCTTTAGTACGGCCATATTTATGGCAGCTGGCGCTCCCTATCTAAGCTTTTCAAATCAGCCAAGCTCTTTTCTGTATGCTTTAGTTGGTGTTTTTATTGTTGTGTTCGGTGTGCTAATGGCAGTTTATCGTTTCCATCTAAACGAAGTAGCAAAAGCCGAACACAATAAAATCGGGTTTATGCGCATACGAGTTGCCGCTAACAACAATGAATTGGTTGGCTTTCAATCAGAGGTCAGAAAATCTCTTACCGATGGTGCATTTGACTATACGGCACCTTCAATAATGGGAGGTAAAGGTAAAAATATAGAAAGCCCATTGCCTGGTCATCCTACATCTGATGTATCGACAGTTATTTTGAGCAAGCTATTAGAAGGTTTAGAAGTCAAAAGGAAGTAATTAGAAAATGTATAACAAGGGTAGGCAAAATCGCCCGCAAAAAGCGTGGGCTGGACTCGCTAACGCTCGCCTTTGCTACCGGTGTTATACATCAATTAACCTTAAAGGAGAGCAGAAATGCCAAAAATCTACGAATATATGGGTATTGTTTTATTTTTCTATAGCAACGAACATGAACCAATCCATATTCATGGAAAATATGACGGGAAAGAATCAAAAGCAGAGATTCATTTCTTTGCTGGTAGAATTAACAAAGTAGTAATTAAGGATAAAGGTCAGGGTTTAGATCCGAAGAAGAGAAAGGAATTCGAGGAGTTTGTTAATGCGTACGCTCAAGATATAGTTGATAAATGGGTTTCATATTTTGTAAAGAAAGAACATGTATTTTCAAAGGTTATTACACAAAAGGTGAAAAATGTCCGAAATATCGGTTAAAGAAGCGAAGCACGTTAAATCACATATTCTCAAGATAGAGTTTAGTGATGGTCACTCTCAACTAATAGATTTTGCACCTTTCATCTTCAGTATTGGGCACCCCGACTATGAGAAATATAAATCGGAAGCAGAGTTTTGCAGGTTTGATTTAGTAGATGGGAATCTGAATTGGGACGACTACACAATGATTTTTCCTGTCGATGACCTTTATAATAATAAAATAGTTAGACGTTAAATGTATAACAATAAAATCAGCTCGCTCCGGCGAATTATTTTGGCGTTAGCAATCATAAGGAGGCGCAATGAGTCGTCTATTAAAAATCGGAATTGTTCTATCCATATTTCTTTCTGGCGTGGTCAATGCGGAGGGGAAGCCAGTAGATTTCTTCAATGAGTATATTCGTTTAGGTGATTCGTTTGATCCTTCTGTTGGAGATCTATACGATGATAGTGCGCAAATCTTAGCTTATAGGGTTTACCCGCACGGACTTGAGAGAAATATGGAGTTGTCGGGTATTCAATGGAAACAGTTAGTGAATAAGGTAATGCCACTAGCTAAGGCTCAGAATGATAAAAGCACTTTTTCAAATATTGCTATCACCAAAATTGAAGGAGGCTTCAAAATAAAGGCCGATCGCTACTCTCTTCGTAAGTGTTATACGGATACGGGGTACTATATGGTGATTAAACCCAAACAGAATGGGGAGTTTGCTATATTTAAAGAGTACATGGAAACCAAGCCCTTACCAAATTGCTAACAAGTTACTCAAGCGGACGTTGGTAGTTCCCCCGATTTAATGGACACCTTCTACTAACTCTAGGAGGTGGTAAATGCCAAGATATAACAGTCCAAGAAAGACATGGAAGTACAGCAAGAAATTCAAAGTTGGTGCAGTATTATATAGCTTTGAGGAAGGCGTGAAGAATCAACAGGTTTCAGATGCGCTCGGTATACACCCGTATATGCTGTCTCGTTGGCGAAGAGAATACTTAGAGGGTAAATTGCGTATTCAAGGTCCAAGGGTATTATCAGTGAGCAATAAAGAATCACTCAAGATTAACAAGCGAGAGTTGAAGGAAAGCATACGACTCAAAAAAGAAAATGAGCAGCTTCGGATGGAGAATGATCTTCTAAAAAAGTGGCAACGGTATCTTGCGGAACAACATCAGAACGATTTAGATTTGTTAAAAGATACCGAGAGTTAGGTGTTGTCTGGCTATGTAGTTGTCTGGGTGTGTCAAAAAGCGGTTTTTATTCTTGGCTGGAGCGCGAAGAGTGTAAAAGGAGGAAGGAGGATAGAGCGCTGCTAAAGAAGATTACTAGAATATTCTGGGATAGCGAAGGTCGATATGGAAGCCCGAGAGTCTTTAAATCTCTTGTTAAGCAAGGTGTGCGTGTGAGTCAGAAGCGTATAGCTCGATTGATGAAAGAGGCTGGTCTAAAGGGGAGAGTGGTGCGAGTTACCCATCGTAATCCTGGTATTAAGAAGTTTAAAGCCAAGGGAGATAATCTGCTTTTAAATATGGATAAGCCGAGCGATATAGATCAGGTTTGGGTAACAGATGTAACCTATATTAAGCTAAACGGTAAATGGCAATACCTTGCAACAGTGATGGATTTATATTCCCGCCGCATATTGGGGTGGTCATTAGCGGACCATCGACGATGCGAATTGACGTGCGCAGCATTGAGATATTCACTGAAAAAACGTGGATACCCTAAAGGCGTCATATTGCATTCTGATAGGGGTATAGAATTCCAAGGTTCTCAATATCAATCGTTGCTTAAAAGACATGAACTTAAGCACAGTCTGAACCGTCCTTATGATTGTACAGATAACGCATGTATGGAATCGTTTTATCATAGCTTAAAGGCTGAATTGATCCGATCCACTAAATTTATTAACGTGAATGATCTCAGAATTTCCACTGGCCAAATACATCAATAATTTCTATAATTCTGTTCGGTTACACTCAAGCTTAGATTACGAATCGCCCATGGAATATGAGCAACGTATAGCATGACAAAATGGTGTCCGTTTTATCGGGGGAAGATCACGTTTTGGTCTCCGCTTCTCGTTGTGCATGGCCTGCGGCCATTTTTGTAAAAACTACAAATGAAGAACGAGGCGAGATAAAAAAGTTACGAGATGAGAGGCATGAAAGTTGTTTGGTAAGTGAAGATGTTGTTAAAAGAATTATGTGTAATTCCATTTATTTAATACAACCAAACTTTATTAAAAGGCCAAGCTATGTTGGTACTCTTATAGTTTTTATACTGCTGCCAGTTCTTTTTGTGGTGTCAATGTTCGGTTCTGTCCGGGTTTTTGTTTGGATTAAAGCTGGGTTCAACAAAAATGCATGACAAGTTTAGGCACGGCGATCCAAAACTCTCCGCTTGAATTTGTGCGGAAAAGACAATCGCACAAATCCAAGCTCCGGCTTTGGTCGCGTGCTAAAGGCGTTATGTGCAAAAAAACCAATCAACAAGGAGATAAAATGATTACATTTAAAAAATTATGGAAATCTCATCCACAAGTTACAGGTGATGATAACCCTTGTACTACAAATGGTAAGGCAAATTTTCCAGATCAATGTGCTATCCGAATAGGTGCTTCTCTTGCTGCATGTGGAGTAAAAACAAGCTCTTTCCCCGGTGTTCGTCATTGCTGGCATCACGAAAAATCTAGTGGTCATACACTTGCTGTTGAAGAACTCGCTAATGGTTTGAAAAAATTTCCAGTTGCAGGGGTGCGCAAGGCCATTAAAATAGAGCCATCCGAATTTAAAAGCGCTCTAAACGGAAAAAAGGGCATTATTTTTTTTAAAGATTATTGGCAAAGAACCGTTAAAGGAAAAAAGGAGTTGTTTAGAAACCGTACCGGAGATCATATTGATTTATGGAACGGATTTCGTTTGGCACATCCAAGATCTATTGTGCAAATGTATCTTCGAATAGGTTCATTAGGTCTTGGTTCAGACCATTCTAAATCTAAAGAAATATGGTTCTGGGAGGTACTATGAAAGTTGTAGTTCCTATTTTAGGTTTTATTTTATCGGCGTTTATATGCTTCGTTGTTTTTTCATTGTTATCAAATTATCAAATTTCTCAAGTGGGCTATTCTCCTAACAAATCTGATAAACTAATCGACATTTTTATAATAATCGCACCTTTATTTGCTTTTTTTGGTGGGTGGTTATCACTGTGGTTATATAAAAAGCACCTAACAAAAAGCTCAAGCGGACGCTGAAAAGCGCGCCACTTAGCTTGACGTTAAATGTCATGAGAAGAGATTTAAAAAATAGAAATTGCCCAAATTGCAAAGAAATTGGCAACTTTGAGAGTTTAAGCCAGGGCTTTCTATTGCCCTCTGCTGAATATAAATGTGATGCTCGTGTTCACTACGATATTAAAGCAGAATTGATAAGCAATATCGGCTTATTTATTGTTATTATTTTCACTTTAGCCCCAATAGAGTATAGTGATAAAGCCACTCACATACTTACAGGAGCTGCCACATTATTTGTGGCTATTGGCTTCGTATACTATGGCAACAAAAAAAGAAGGCTTGTACTTTCGAAAAACATTTAACAAGTTTGTAAATGTCGCCTTCGGCTGGACTTCCGCAAGCAAGCTTGCTCCGGCCCATTATTGAGGCGTTAGCTTATAAATCATCATGTCATCTATTTATAATTTTGGAGTAATTCAATGAGCACAGTAATCGATGATGTTGACTATGGTCCATTAGCACAACTAATTGGAAGGTGGGTTGGAAATAAAGGGCAGGATACTGCTCCTGATTCAAATGCAAATCCTGACAAGACTGCTTTTACAGATGAAATGATATTTACTGTTTCAGGTCCTACCGAAAATGCAGAAGAACAAAAAGTGATATCTATTAAATACCATCATGTTGTTCGCAAGCTAGAAAATGGTCATATTTTTCATGATCAAATAGGTCATTGGATCTTCGATAAAAACACAAATATTATAATACATTCTTTAAGTATTCCCAGAGCTGTATGCTTACTTGCTGGCGGAGAATACCTAGAAAAGAACGGCGAAAGTATATTTAATGTAGAAGCTAAAGCAGGAAGCCCAACATACGGAATTGTGCAATCACCTTTTATGCTAGAAAAAGCAAAAACAAAAGCATTAAAATGAACTTAACCGTTAAAGGCAATGAACTTAGCTATAAAGAAATTACATCTTTGCGTATTTATGAAAAGGATTTCGAGCATATTGATGAAAGTAAATTATTTCGTGTTACATACGAACAGGAATAAAAAATCTAACAAGTCAAATCACGCGGATTTGGAACTTAACCCGATTTAATGGCTGCTTGCGCGTGGAATTTGAAAAAATGGATCAATGGTTACCTTGCTGGTATTTTTTGTTCTTTTTATTCGATTAAAAAGCGTGTTTTTATAGTCTATAACGGCTTAAGGGCGCTTACTTGGTTGTTGTGTTTTCGAGTACGAGTATTGTGAAGGGGGTGCCTTTTGATTCTAAGCGGGCTTGGGAGGCGCTCTATTTGAAAACGAGGGTTTTTCAGGCCCGACTATTTACACACAAAGGCTTTTGCGTACTATGGAAAAACACGGCCTTTATTGTTTTTCTATATTTTCCAGCTTTGGAATTGTGACCTGTTGAAAATAAGGGCTAAAGGGCATCATCGCATAGCGGCGGTTATAAAAGTTAGCAGCATAGCAAAGGGATTTTTTATCTGTACTCTTAGTAGAAATGTTATCAATACGACCTTTTTTATTATGACTAAATACCAGTTCAACAATTCTAGGCCCTTTTTTTTGGCTACAATCACTGGGGTAGTTAATGTAACGGTTCATATATTGCCCCCATTTTTTATTGTCTGCTCCACCCTCTTCTACCTGTAATGCGCGTTTTTCTGCCATATCATCAAAGGAAACGAGATCAATATATTCTGGCAGTTCTACGGAAGCACAAGCGGATAAACTGATTATTAATATAGAAGCAGAAAGGTGTTTGGCATTCATAATATCCTCCTTATTTACTGCCAAACTATACCAACAAGGAGTCGTTTGTCCACTATCGGGAATCGTGCCAATTTATGGTAGGCATAAAAAAAGCGAGCCCCTTTCGAGGCTCGCTTTATGGATAAATGCGGTTAGTGCATTTTATGGGAGGTTATTAACTTTATTGCCTATTGGCCCGGAGAAGTTAAAACCGTCGTGAATATCCCAGTTAATGGACCAAGTCATTACTCCACTAAATGTTGGGTAGACACTACCGGCATCCACTGAACCACAGTTAGTTCCGCGCGTAATACAATCCAAGGCATTGGTAATTGCACTAGTGCTTGCTTGACCAGAACCGGCTGAGCTTGGGCCCGATGGCAAGCCAATAGAGACTTGCTCTGGGCGCAGACCTGTGAACGAACCACCGCCAGCGGTATTAAAGCCTTCGATCAACATTCTAACGGAGGCGACCATCATGTCGGTTGAGCCCGCAGGGTAAGCTGAAGTGCTATAAGGCGTACTTAAACCACCGTTGTTGTATAGCTGAACATGAAGAAGGTCGAGTTCATTGCGCAGGCCATCAATAATGGGTAGGTAAGCTCCCCAGATACCGCCATTAGCAACATAACCACCTTGAACGTATGGATGCTCTGGTGCCATGGTTAGAGCAAGGTTACCGCTAAAATTACTGTCAATGGTACGCAATGCGGTGACTAATCGAGCTTGAATTTGCGAGCCGTGGGTTAAACCAGAGCCAGATTCCAAGTCAATGTCCACACCATTAAAGCCCCACTCATTGATAAGGTTGGTAATGGATCTTACAAAGTTTGCTTCGTCGGCTGCATTATTCAGGGTGATTGTACCCTCTGCGCCACCTAGAGAAAGAACGATGATTTTGCCCTGGTCTCTTAACGCTTTGATATCCGCTTTGAACTGAGTCGGGTCGATCGCTGGGCAGTTTGTACCTGTTCCATCAAATAGGTTGAATAGAACATTACCGCTTAGGTTTCGGTCATTGTCTGCAAACGCAATATCAACGATATCCCATTGGTTTGAAATACTCGCCAAGGGAACAGGACAGCCAGCGCCGTTCATGAAGTTATGCCAGTAACCTACAAGTGCGTGACGGGGGAAGTTGTCACCTCCGCCTGGCGCCACTCCGCCACTCGAACTGCTTGAGCTAGAGCTTGAGGAAGAAGAGCTAGTACTAGATGAACTGCTGGAGCTTGTTGAGGAAGAAGAGCTACTACTAGATGAGCTGCTGGAGCTGGAACTTGAGGAAGAAGAGCTGGTTCCGCAAGAACCTTGATTCGTCCAAACTTGCCATGGGCCGGAGTTTTCGGCTGGGTTATCCCCTTGAGTCCACCAATTCGCTTGATAAAGTGTACTTTCGTATTGAGTTTGGTTTCCGCCTGTATAGACTGTGCTGGAATTCCATGCTGGGATGCCAAGGCAAGAGCCTGTGCTGCCACTGGAAGAATTACTGCTAGTCGAGGAGCTAGAAGAGGTGCTTGACGAAGAATTTGAGCTGCTACTAGAAGAACTGCTTCCTGTGCAGTCACCAAGACCAGACCAAGCTGCAGTCCAGTATAGGCCCTCTCCAGGTTCATAGGCCCAGCCAGCAGCAGATGAACACCACCCACCCACATCACAGTTATAGGCTGTACCGTTATTTTGTACATCCTGGCCGGTGGAGTAAGCTGTGCCAGCAGAATATTGTGGAAGACTAGAGCAGTCATAGGCTAGGGTGTTATTCGCTCCAAAGATCATTGCCGCAGAACAAACACCCAATAATATTTTTATTTTCATATTAGGCTCCAAAACCGATAGAAATACGTTTAAGAGGCGCACCTTCTCGGAATCTGAATTGTGAATTTATTATTAGTGGCTCTCTAGCGGGAAAGCACCCCAGGTGTAGATAAAGCACTCTGGAGTAGGCTAGAAAACACTCAGAACATAACACTTTAAAACCTTAAAGCACATAGCAAATAAATTAAGGAAGGTTTTTATAAGAGATCAAAGGATGTAATAGGTGGATTCCAAATAATCTGCTCTGACCGTTACATCTAATTGCTATATCACGGCTTGTTTAGATGGTTTTTGCGCTCTTGCCAGTCGGGTAAAAACTGGGTCATCAGTCGCTTAAAACGGTCATTGTGGTAGCGTTCATAGAGGTGTACGAGTTCGTGGACCAATACATACTCAATGCACGCAATAGGGTATTTCGCCAGTTCTAGGTTTAGCCAAATCCTCTTTGCTGCGATATTGCAGCTCCCCCAGCGGGTCTTCATTTTCTTTACGCCCCACTGGGCGACCTCTTTCCCAACCACGGGTTGCCATTGCTCCAGCAGTAGCGGTAGGTCGGTTTTTAGTTTGTCCCGGTACCACTCGTCCATTAGTTTCTCTCGTCTTGTTAAATCGTCGCCGACTTTAAGGTACATTGCCAACTCATTATTGGGTGTGATCTCAATGTGTCGGCAAGGTGAGCATTCAATCAATTTCAGAGGGTATATCTCACCGTAAAAAGAGTGTTCCTCTCCATCAATAAACTGTTTTTGCCTAGCCCTTGGAGAGTCAATAAACGACTGACGTTTTTCTAAAATCCAAGTCATTCTTTCTCGAATAAACCTCTCCACCTCAAGATCTGAAACAAAATAAGGGACTGATATTTTGACCTCGCCGTTGGGGGGCTGAATAGCTAGGTTCAGGTTTTTCACCTTTTTGCGTGTAACCAAAATGGGCATATTATCGACCCAAAAAACTTGGGGGGCTTTCTTTTTGGGGTTGCTATTGAATATTTTTGGTTTAACAAAAAAAGCTTTCATTGGATAGGCTGCAACAAAATAATGCTGTGTAAGAGGGGCTATGAAGGCATGATACCAAGTATTGATTCCAACTGGCAGTTGAGTATCTATCCCGCTTAAAGGTGTGGGGCAAAGCAAGTTGAAGGTGGAAATTGAGAATGGGGCAAGGGTTTTACGCTAGATGTCAACCCAGTCTAGGGCGGCGGTATACTCTTCGAAAATTTGGCGATCCCATTCTTGATGGAAGTAGCGATCAATAGCCAAGCTAATTTTTTGAATGATGTCTTCAGAGTCAGTAATATAGCCCACTCTAAGCCGTCTTCTATTGTAGTTTGGTGCAGCCTTTCCCATTGCTGCGACTATGCGGATATCCATGTCCGTAAGCTGAAGAACTTCGACTCCGCTAAAGTCAAGGATCATCCCTTTTATATCGTCAAAACGCTCATCACTCGTTAGATCGTCGTTTGAATTCACTACGTCTAAGAGTTCAACTACTCCAAACATGCGACAAATTACATAACCTGAGCGCCACGAAATTGAGTACTTACCTTCAAGGTTTTGTTCAGAGGTCATAGACTCTTGGTGCTCGTTTTTTTCCCGCATAGGCCAACCTTGAATAATATTGTTCCAATGTTTATCGTTTTAATTTCTTCTGGACACTTCCACAAGACTAGCAGATGCTGAATAAAACGCCATAAGTTCCGTAGAGCTTTTAATTATCCAGTGGCCCTTAAAAATAATAAATTCGTCGTTCCCGTACTGTATCACAAAATTTACATCTGACAATCTATGGTGATCAAAAGATGATGTGAATTAAAGAAATTTAATGAAAAAAATGCTAGCCAAGGTGGGTTTGTGTGGCCGTACCTTAATCATATCTCAATCAAATAACATGCCGTGTATGAATTTAAACTTAATAGGTTATTGTCTTTGGTTAGGGTAATTTTATTTTACCTAGCTTATTGGTATATGCCTTGCAGGGTAGGTTTGATTGTCGGCTTTGAAAAAACCTAGTTTTTAAAGGTCGTCTTGAAGTGCATGTTGTCACTCTTCCTATTGTTTGTTGTTTATATGACAGATCTATTTTTCCATGTTTCGCGTATGGCTTCAAATAAATAAGTAATTCATTAAGTTTTAAACTCAATAGTAAATTTTGCTCCTCCCAAGTTAGAGTCGCTTATCTGAATATTTGCTTCGTGCCATTTCGCTATTCTCTGCGCAATCGCTAACCCCATTCCGTGGCTGCCAAGTTTGATGCTTTTCTCTCCTCGAAAAAAAGGTCTCATCACTTCGTTGCGTTCGTTTTCAGGAATGCCTATACCGTCATCTTCAATAATAATATAGAGATTTTCACTTTTAGTGAAAGATGAAATTTTTACTGTTTTGTCGGCATATTTTGCTGCATTTTTAATAATGCTGCTCAACAATATGGTGATGTAAAATGGGTCGCCTACAATTTTTGGTAGAGACTCTTCGGTGCCGTTTAATAAAGTGATTTCACTGTGTTTATAGGGGCTGACGATGGATTGAATTATATCATTGAGATCAATGGTTTTGGTTTTTAAACTAATGCTGGATTCGCCCAGTCGAGCGTAAGATAAAAGCTCTTCGACCAACGATTGCATTTCATCTAGGTCTTCTCCTAAACGCTCAAAATATTTCTTCTGCGCAGTTTCGTCTTTTGCTTCCGCTAACATTTCCAAGCCAAAGCGAAGGCGGGCAATGGGTGTTTTTAGTTCGTGCGAAACGGCTCGGCTCAGTAACTTGTTGTCGCCCACCAAACCTTGAATTCGATTTGCCATACGATTAAATTCTTTTTCGATGTCGCCAATGTAGGAAAGTCCGGCCAGATTAATACGACTATCTAAATTGCCTTCGCCAAAACGTATGGCCGCTTTGCGTAATATGATTAAGCGAGTGATTAACGGGTACATCCAAATTAAGATAATGGCAATAATTATTCCATAGAATGTTAAATTAAAAATTAACTTCCAGTAATTTCTTTCTAGGTCGTTATTGTTTTTATAGGATAATTCGGGGTGGCTTAATCCTAAAATTCGGTTGTGGTCTGGCAAATAAATATAAAGTGTTAATCCCATTTTCATTTCAAGTAGAAGAGGGTCTCCGGTATAAAAAGTATTGCTGAGTTCGGTAGGAATTAAAAGCGTTTCGGCGTCGATAAGTTCTAGTTTAAATTGCCCTTGTTGATTCCAGTTTTGTATATGTTGGTCTAGGTTTTCATCCGTTTTCAAGCTGGATGCAACATTGCGGATAAGGTCTTGATAAATAGAAAATTCATCGTTTGTTTTAGCGGGGGTAATTGAGCTGTAGATTTGGTCAAAGATCCAGCCAACACCAATGACGGTGACAACAACAAAGGCAACAAATAGAGCTGCCAGTCTAAGCATTGTTTTCAGCCTCTTCTTTCTGCTGTAATCGCTTGTTCATTTTTTAGAACATCCGCCAGCTTTGTTTCTTGGCGACACTTTTTTCTCCGCGATTGTATACCCAGGCAACACGCATTTCAGCTGAAGCAATAATTTGGTCACCCGTTTTCAAAATATAAACTTTATCGGATGATGATTGAAAATCTATTTTTAAAATACCTTTGCTTTTGGACTGCCAGCACTGAAGTGCTTGATTTTGATTGTCTTCAAAAATACAGACTTCGTTCATAGCCGAAGTTTTCCAGAGTATTTTTGTTCTTTGGTAGCAGGTCTGCCCTCTGTGAAGCGCAATGCACCTTGCCGGCTTGAGTTCCAGGCTGGCGTGTACTTTCTCGGTAAGGTTATTTCTGCCTGCAGGGTGTTCTGCCGATATGTTTTCTTCTTTGTTTGTCACAGTTGGTTTGTTTTCTGCGTACACAAAGGAGTTGGCAATTAATATTGCCAGTACGATACCCTGTGTAAGTAAGGCTCCTTTAGAAAACATAAGCAAACGTCATCTCTAAGCTACTTATGTGTTTTGCCCCTCTCAAAATGGGGCTGTTTGAATGGGCATCGTCTAGATAAATTTGCAGGGCGCGCACGGAAAATACCCAGTGTTCAGATAGTGGTCTGGCGCCGCCAAATTCAGCAAAAAAATCAAATGCGGATTTACCTTCGTAGGTGGGGAAGTCTGGGTGTGTTTGCTTGTCTATACCAAAAAAATAGCGGCTTAAACGAGCGTCGGTATATGTAGTTCCCACTGCTCCGTGATAGTTCCAGTTTCGATATTGAAAATGTCTGCCCGCTCGGACAACCATAGCCCAACCATTTTGATTTCCCGAGACAATATCTCCAGCGATTTGGAGTTGAGTAATCATTGGGCCGAAGTACCCGGTTCCTCGAAAACCACTCAAAATAATTGGGTCTCGTTCTTGGTATTTACCCTCCTCTCCTGGCCGCCCTTCAATTAATGTAAAAGGGACAAAATCTAATGCCCAGTGTTTCCCCTCGGAAAGCTCATAACCCACTTGTAGGTCTTCGATGAAAAAATGATTTTTTTCGTATCGCCAAGCGGCGTGTAAAGGTATGGAGGGTATGGCTCCTACCCAATTCGCATCTTCATCGTACCCAAAGGCGCCGCCGATGGAGAAACCTAATTCGAGGTAGCCGTCTTCTGAGGATTCGGGGTTGGGTGTGCCTTGGCGAAGATCTCGGCTAAAGTCTGCTGAAAATGCAGGAAGAGCGATTAAATATACCGTCAAAGTAAAATAGAAAGTAAAATAGTATTTGAATCGGTTCATTGTTATTTTGAATAGTGGTTTATGGAGCAATTGTCCTTAAATCAGTCAAGCTTATCATACCGGGGTGTAAAAAAAGGGGGAAAACTACCGTTTCTCCTTTTCTTATAGCGTTTGTTTAATTTTAATTAACATGCCGTTCAAAGGGGGTTTAAAGAGTGCTGTATATTGCGCCTATAGTAAATTGCTAGGCTAAACCTTGAATCACCTAACCAATATTAAAAACGACTCATCACCAATTAAGGTGAGCACGCATTTTTAATATTCACTCAGCACATCAATATTTTACGCTTCTTTTTCGTGCTCAACTGCGGGTTCTGGTTAAATAGGGTTTGAACGCTTTGTTGGTTTTTTGATCACTATGGCTTTGGTATTCCCAACTTTCTTAGTTCTTGTTCGTTATCGTGGTTTACCTTACTGCGAGAGTAAGCGAAAATACGCCTCCTTTAAAATTTGCTTCCGGCATTCACGAATAATTAGGAGTTATATCCATGCCCTCTCGTAGAGAACTCGCCAACGCAATTCGCGCACTTAGTATGGACGCCGTCCAACAAGCTAAAAGCGGTCACCCTGGTGCTCCCATGGGTATGGCTGATATTGCCGAGGTGCTATGGAACGACTACCTAAGGCACAATCCTGCCAACCCGGATTGGTCGAATCGTGACCGTTTTGTTCTGTCCAACGGCCACGGTTCAATGCTTATCTATTCTTTACTGCATTTGTCTGGTTATGACTTACCTATTGAGGAGATTAAAAACTTCCGTCAAATGCATTCAAAAACGCCTGGTCACCCTGAATACGGTTACGCGCCGGGTATAGAAACCACCACCGGGCCGCTTGGGCAAGGTGTCAGTAATGCGGTGGGCATGGCGCTGGCAGAAAAAATCTTAGCCGCTCAATTTAACCGCGATGGCCACGATATTGTGGATCACCACACTTATACGTTCTTAGGTGATGGGTGCTTGATGGAAGGTATTTCCCATGAAGTGTGTTCACTCGCAGGAACCTTGGGGTTAGGCAAGCTAATCGCTTTCTATGATGACAATGGTATTTCCATTGACGGGGAAGTGGAAGGTTGGTTTACCGATGATACTCCGGCCCGTTTTGGGGCATACGGTTGGCATGTTATCCCCGCTGTTGATGGGCACAATTCTGACGCTATTTCCGCAGCGGTGCAGCAAGCGCAAGCCGAGACGGGTAAGCCCACATTAATCTGCTGTAAGACAACCATTGGTTTTGGCTCACCGAACAAGCAAGGTAAAGAGGATTGCCACGGAGCGCCTCTTGGTGAAGAGGAAATTGTGCTGACTCGTGAAGCCTTGGGTTGGTCTCACGCGGCATTTGATATTCCAGAAGATATATACGACGGTTGGAATGCCAATGCGCGTGGTGCCGATGCTGAAGCGAGTTGGAACACACAGTTTGAGTTGTATCGACAAGCTCATCCAGAATTGGCGGCTGAATATGAACGCCGTGTGATTAAAGGCGATTTACCTTCCGATTTTGCAGAAAAAGCCGATGCGTATATTGCTGAGTGCCAAGCTGCGGGAGATAAAATTGCCTCCCGAAAAGCGTCTCAAAATTCATTGAATACTTATGGTCCAATGCTGCCAGAATTGTTGGGTGGTTCAGCCGATTTGGCCGGTTCGAATCTCACGTTATGGTCTGGTTGTAAAGGCGTTGAAGCAAAAGATGCATCGGGTAACTACATCTACTATGGTGTGCGCGAATTTGGCATGAGTGCCATTATGAATGGCATTGCACTGCATGGTGGTTTTGTTAACTATGGCGCTACCTTCTTAATGTTTATGGAATACGCCCGCAATGCAGTGCGTATGTCCGCGCTAATGGGCATTCAAAGTATTTTTGTGTATACCCATGATTCCATCGGTTTGGGTGAAGACGGCCCAACTCACCAACCTGTTGAGCAACTTACTGCATTGCGCTCTACGCCAAATATGGCTACATGGCGCCCATGTGATGCAACGGAATCGGCGATGGCCTGGAAGTGTGCTATTGAGCGCCGTAATGGGCCATCTGCACTTGTCTTTAGTCGCCAGGGGTTGGCGCCTCAAGAGCGCTCTGTTGGACAGGTAGCCAATATTGCTCGCGGTGGTTACATACTTAAAGATTGCGAGGGTGAACCAGAGGCAATCCTTATTGCGACAGGTTCCGAAGTGGGTTTAATTGTCGATGCGGCTAGTCAATTGACGGCGGCGGGCAAAAAAGTGCGCGTGGTATCCATGCCGTGTACCGAAGAGTTTGATCGCCAGAATGCAGAGTATAAAGAGTCTGTTCTTCCTCTATCTGTGGTTGCTCGTATTGCCGTGGAAGCACTCCACGCAGATTTTTGGTACAAATATGTTGGTATCGATGGCCGCATTATTGGCATGACAACATTTGGAGAATCCGCGCCGGGTAATGAGTTGATGGAACATTTTGGTTTCACTGTTGATAACGTTGTTAATACAGTAAACGACTTAACTGAAGATGTTTAAGAATACAGGTTTAAAAAGGTCGTCTATTGTTTGGGCGGGGAATTTAAGTCGTATCTTGAATGGAGCCCGACACTCGTCGGGTTTTTGCTGTTTGCTTTATCCTTCAGCATAAAAAGCCTTACCTAAAAAGTCACATTCAAATTAGATACTCTATATCAGAACCGTATTCAGAATGACATATGGCCACTTTTTTAAAATACTCGTTTTTAAGCGAGTGAATTTTTAGAAATATTCGTCTTTTAAAATACGAATAGTGCCAACAGAAACACAATTTTAGTCATATTTTAGGAGATAAACATGTCCGTACTTTTAATGAAAGATCTGGAACTTCAGGGAAAACGAGTTCTTATTCGTCAAGACCTGAACGTACCTTTTCAAGATGGCGAAATCACTTCTGATATTCGTATTCAGGCTTCCATTCCAACGATTAAGCTTGCGGTTGAGAAAGGTGCGAAGGTTATGTTGATGTCCCACTTAGGCCGCCCAACAGAGGGAGAATTTGAAGCGCAATTCTCGTTGGCGCCTGTTGCCAAGCGAATAAGCGAATTACTTGGGAGCGATGTACCTGTGGTTGCCGAATGGGAAGACGGCGTTGCCATGAACGCAGGAGAAGTGGTGCTGCTGGAAAATGTACGCTTTAACAAAGGCGAGAAAAAAGACGATGATACGCTTGCAAAAGCGTATGCATCTTTGTGCGATGTATTTGTGATGGATGCGTTCGGAACAGCGCACCGTGCGCAGGCATCTACCCACGGAGTAGCGAAATTTGCGGATACCGCCTGTGCTGGCCCTCTCTTAGCCAATGAACTTGCTGCGCTAGAAAAAGCGTTGGCCAATCCCGCTCGTCCAATGGTAGCCGTTGTGGGTGGGTCGAAAGTATCGGGTAAATTAACGGTATTGGATGCTTTTTCTAAGATAGTGGATACATTGATTGTCGGTGGTGGTATCTCCAATACGTTTGTTGCTTCTGAGGGTAATGAGGTCGGTAACTCTCTTTATGAAAAAGATTTAATTCCAGAGGCCCAACGTTTGCGCTCTGAAACGGACGTGGTCTTTGCGAAGGACGTCCGCATTACCAAAGAAAGCTTTAGTGACTGGAACCATAATTCTGCAATTGAAGTGCGTAATACCAATGAAATTGCAGTCGATGAAGAAATTATTGATTATGGCCCTGAGACAGCGGAAAAAGTGGCAGAAATTCTGAAAGGCGCTAAAACCATTATTTGGAATGGGCCGTGTGGCGTATTTGAATTTGATGCTTTCTCTCAGGGAACCGAAACGATTGCGCGAGCGATTGCAGAAAGTGATGGTTTTTCGATTGCTGGTGGAGGCGATACACTGGCCGCGATTGATAAATTTGATTTGGCGGAAGGTATTTCGTATATTTCAACAGGTGGCGGTGCTTTTCTTGAATATGTTGAAGGGAAAAAATTACCCGCAGTCGCTATTTTGGAAGAAAAAGCCAAAGGTTAATTTACAGACCGTAGCTCCATTAAGGATGACGGAAACTTCACATTGCGAATATTTTCAATTCTCTACCTGAATAAAGTGGCCGCAGTCTTAGGTTGCGGCTTTTTTATCCCCACTGTTTAGTGTCAACAGGCCCTAAAAGAACAGGTACAAAAATAGAGGTTATTGCGTGTTGGTTCGTGAGCAATTAGAGGAGTTAAAACAACAGCTTTTGGACAGAAGTTGGAAAGAGCCTTTGGTTGCTGGAGCGCCTTCGAGCGCGTTAAATGCCTATTTATCGATGTACGGGTTTGACCAGCTTATGGACTTACCCGAATATAAGTATTGCGCAGGTTATTTGGCTACTGAGATTGGCAATATGCTGATACACCGATGGGAACGAGTGAATGCCAGCGCAACGATTTTGGTGGTTCACGGACTATTTGACCACATGGGGTTATACCTAAAGTTGGTTCGCTCTTTGTTGGATGCGGGGTTTGATGTAATAGGTTTAGATATGCCAGGGCATGGGTTGAGTGAAGGAGACGGAGTTTCTATTCATTCCTATGACGACTATGGTGTTGTTTTTAAATCCCTGCTGACGGCGGTTAAAGCAAAAATAAATCGGCCACTCTATTGTGTTGCTCAAAGTAACGGAAGTGCGGCAATGATGTCCTATCTTTTGCAAGGGTTTGAGGGCGAGCCAGTTCCAAAAGTTGAGCGGATTATTATGCTTGCGCCTTTAGTTCGGGCAAAGGGTTGGTGGAAAATTCAGTTGGCTTATTGTCTCCTCTCCAAATTTTTAAATTCTGTGGCTAGGGAATTTAATAATAATTCTCATGACCAAGCTTTCCAGTATTTTTTAAAAAACCAAGACCCATTACAGTCCAGAATCATTTCTGTGGAATGGGTTGGTTCTTTAAGGCGTTGGGTTAAAAACTTCGATCAATTTGATAAAACAAATATACCAACCTTAGTTATTCAAGGGGAGGGTGACTCAACGGTTGATAGTGAATGGAATTGGCGGCGAATTCAAACTAAATTTACTTGTTGCAACCGAATAGTTATTCCAGGTGCGCTGCATCATCTAGTGAATGAATCAGATGAATACCGAGAAAAAATATTTGATCACATATCTGGTTTTTTATTAAAGGAAATATAGGGATTCTTGCTTAATAAACGTTTTGTATAATAAACAAAGCAGAGCTTTTTCGTCGGGATACGATAATAGCGGTGTCACATATATCTAAGTACGACAAGCGTATAGGGGGTGTATTTGCAGCGTGTTTCAAAACAGAGTCTACTCTTTATTTGGCCAGCGGGATTTGTTGTATTATTTAACCTTGAATGTCAACAAAGATATCAAGAGTCGAATCACCTCTTCAGCAACAATAGACTCACTTAATGACGATGATCTGGAACGTTATATCATCAAAGAATTAGAGGCGGTTAGGCTCGGCATTAATACGTTTGACCCAGGCGCTATCGAACTTATCTTACGATCAGCCCAAGGGAATGTACGGTTGTGCCGAAATCTCTGTTATGGCAGTTTGATTGAAGCCTGTAGAGAAACAAAAAAGATCGTCACCCTCAGCCATGTGAACGGTATTTTAGTTCAACCCCATTGGCGTTCTCACGAAGAGCTGATCAAAGCACAAACCGCTTAATCCAACCCTTATTTTTAATCATTTTTAGATTGCCAATAGCATCGTACTTTTTATAGGTGGGGTGTTATGGCCGCCAGCCAAATTTATCGTAAACACGATTATCTAAAAAACAGGGTGCCATTTTACGATGGGAATTTTTTGGATCGGTTTTGGTAAAGACTACGATGGGAAAATAATAATTGGGAAAAAGTCTACGATAAGAGTGTGGGAAATTGGCCGTAAAACTTCATTATTCTACGACCAGTAATGTGGGAAAAACTACGATGGTAGTTTTGCGCTCTACAGTTACTGTCCGGGTGATGGAAGGGTGTATTGTGGTGATGCCTAAAGAGTAGAAAATAAAACGCCCAGTATTTTGCACTGGGCGTGTATTTTAGGTTAAGCGAGGTTAAATGTTATTATCAATGGATTTGCCCCCTATTTTGCACATTTATGTGGATGGTTCAGCAAGCGAGGTTGGCTGGTGTGGATATGGATAGCAATGCTATACGTAGGCGGGGCTGGGATGTGGTGACCAATCCAATCGTTCATGATAGTAGAAGGGGGCTTGTGCAATCAGGGCACGACCGCTGGTACCGCTACTTGGATGGTAGCGAAGTTGATATGCGAGAGAATACTAGTGTTGATTTACGCGCAGCTGAAGCGTTTTTTGATGAGGTTCTTAGAGTGCCTGTGGTAAGCTGTCGTCGCCGTAACCCCCGCCCTGTTGGTTGTCGTACAACTGGTATGGAAGATGGAACTGATGGGGAAGGGAAAACAACATTACGCGGAATGATTCATACTGCTGCAACAGCTAACGGCCAGCAGACTTATCAGCAATGGTTGTTGGATAATTATGGTTTGGATATTGAGATTAATCATGGTGAGGTTTCTGAGTGGATTCTCGATGATAATAATCGGGGTAGAAATGGATATGATTACGGTACTATGTTTCCAAGCCCAAGCCCTTAATTGAGGTGTATGGAATAATTGGAGAGTTAAACATGAAGTGGCGAAGTGTTAGTTTGTTTTTTTTATTACCGCTATTTTTGTCTTGCGAAAATAAATCTTTACCACTTCAGCTTCACGCGGCAAATTACGGAAGCTATGGAGTATTGCGGTTAAAGGTTGCCTCCAATGACTATGTAGAGCAAACGGGTAAGCCATTTCCTTTATATCCTGGTATTCCAGGGATAAGGGGGGATCTTTCTGGCCCTAGTGGTTTTCGGTTTAGTCCGGGAGGTTTTCCTAGTGGTAAACAGGATGTTGTATGGAAGTTGGCGAAGTTAAAGAATTGTAAGCGAGTTGTTGAGGCGAGTAGGTCTTATAGTAAGCAGTACCCCGGAATATACACCAGAAAAAGCGGATGCGAGTGGCAGCCTATTGAAGGGAAAGTAATAACTAAAACCATAGATTTTGATGAGCTGCGTCAAAGGCCAGAGTTTGCGAGGCATGGGAAAAAGCACAGTGGCTTTATTCCCGGGTTTATAAGTTACTATGGTTCCACCATTTTCTTTGTTTTTCGTGATGAAGAGTTGGATGTTCACCTTGGTAGTTATGTTACCAACCCAATGAGATAGCCTGTTTGATTTTTAATGGTTTAAGCTTTCCAGGGAAGGGCAGTTCAATACTCTAGCCGTTCTTGACCTCCCAGTAATTTTTTGTTTTCTTGACTGCTTTTAATATTTTTTGAACCGCAGTATTTACGTCCATAATTTTAGTTGTTTTTGGCGCTGATAAGGTAAAATAAAAAAGCCCGGTTAAACCGGGCTCGTTTTAAAAATGTTATTTCGGTGAGCTATTTCTTTTTCTTTCTTTTTACATTAAATAAAGCGTCAATTCCTTTTTGATAGGCTACAACCCACTGGTCAATAGTACCTTCATTTACAACTACGCTACCAAATGCCCCTAGTTTTCGGTTGCCTTGTTGGTCACTTCTACCTTTGTATACCTGGGTGCCTTTTGAGTCATAGATACTTACAACATTTTTAGCAAGCGATTTACTGGTTGGGACAAACCTACCTGTTGCCACTGCCCATTCTGAGTAAATCACCATGTAGAAATCTGCACCTGTAACTTTAGCTAGGTCAGCAACAACTTCTGGGTTGAGCTGAGCTTTTATCATTTGTTTTCGGTTCTTAGAAAGAAGTGGCATTTTCTTTCCATCTACCGTGGGAATACCAACTTCACGTTGTTCACCTGCAAGAGCTTGGCGGCTCTTAACATGGCTGTCTCGTTAGTTTCGCGGCTCTTAACATGGCTGTCTCGTTAGTTTCGGCTGTCTCGTTAGTTTCGTACAAAACCCGAGGGTAAGATGATGGCGTTAAATCAGGAATGGACAATCAAAATGACGCCTCAAGATAAGACATTTTATAAGGCTCTGGGAAAGCGTATTTCCGAAGCGCGTAAGGCCCAAGGCTTAACACAGGTACAGCTCGCCGAGGTGCTGGGAATTTCTCAACAGACCATGGCCCACTACGAAGGCGGTGTACTGCGTATAGCCGTTGCGACTTTGGCTGTGCTGGCTAAGACATTGACTATTCCCGTTGAGGAGCTAATCGGAGAAGCAGCCGCCTCCACTAAAAATAAACGGGGGCCAGTCTCAAAACTGCAATTGCAAATTGAACAGATTGGGTTAATGCCAAGAAGTAAGCAGAAGTTTATTACCGAGATGTTAGACGCAATGATTAGACAACAATCGGCATGATTTAAAAGGCGCTGACCAAGGGTGCGACAACACCCAAGGCCAGCTAATCACAACAACCTAACTGAGAGGTTATTATGACTAAGCGCGATTCTACGCCAATCCGGCGTGCAACAACATCCACCCCTAACCCAGCCACGGCTGATAGACCCCCTTCCGATGAAGCCCCCTGGCAGCATCTTATGTTGGTCAATTACTTGGTATTTGAAGCGCTGGACGCGATGCAGCAGGAAAGGGCCGGCTCAAGTTCAAGAAGCCCTACCCCGCTAAATGACCACTGGCAGGGGTTTATCCATCACCTTCGGGTACAAAAACCTAAGCTGGGGGCCTGCTTGGATACGCTGGGCCAAGAGGATTTTTTGAAGCACGGGAGGCCGCAGTGATGGCGTCTTCCTCCTGTACGCAATACAAACACCACAAGCAACATGCGTTGAAGGTTCGGGAGACCTACCACTCTTACCAGCTTCAGAACAATAAGGCACGCACGCCCATTGGCGAGATTCACTTAAAAGGTCACTGGTTAATTGAGGCGGGCTTTACGATTAATACACCCGTTACTGTCCGGGTGATGGAAGGGTGTATTGTGGTGACGCTTAAAGAGTAGAGAAGAACACGCCCAGTGTTTTTGCACTGGGCGTGTATTTTAGATTAAGTGGGGTTAAATGTTATTATCAATGGATTTGATTCCTATTTTATAAGAAAGTATTAATTTTTTCCGAAGATACATTGATAACTTTTTCTTCATCATTAAACCCAATCTCGATTAAAAAATCCGTTTCACCTAAAAAGCTTTTCCAAGTTCCACCATCACTATAGGCATTAAAAACTAAAACGGAGTTAAATTTATTATCTATGTATTTCTGACTTAACACAGTAAAATCTTCCTTATTCTCAACAGAGTACTCAATGCCTTTCTGTTTTAAATAGGATTTAACCTCTCTTATATCAGCTCCCATAGGAAACTGTTTTTGATATTCCGATAAAAGTTTTTCATAAGAAGGTGCGCTGATTATGTTCAACGTTAATACTCCCAAGAATAATAAAATTACAACAAAGAAAAAGTAATATTTTGTCTTCATACCGAAACCTCCTTATTTAGAGCGAGCCCATAGTTTTACATTAACATCACTTCCTATCGCTAGAACACTACTTTCAGGACGAAAGCCTACAAGTTTCTCTACAGCGCCAAAAGCAAATGAATTTGAGTTCGGTCCCCACGGGCGATACAAAACATTTAAACCATTAACAGCTCCGCCATAATTCGACAGGGTAGTTCGAACGTCATTAAAGCTATCAAAATACCCCACTAACTGAGTTGCAGCAGGATCAACCGTTGCATCAGCATTAAGAGCTACACTACCTCCAACTTACCGTAATTAAAGCCAAGTTTATTCTGTTCTGGTCCAGCTCTAACGGCAAAAACTTTCCCATCAGGCCCTTCAACATATACATATACATATGCGTGGTGCCCTCCTGCTCCGCCAGCCACCTTATTAAACCGTAACTCTACTCTGGTTTTCCCTTCTACGGATGGAGTGTTTTGCCCCTCTTGTTCATCAGCACGCACCCGACACACCATTTTACTTCGTAACAGATTTTTCTTAGTGCCTTCAACGGGTTAAAGGGCTTGCGACCAAGCGCAGGGTGTATTCTATAACTTTTTGCCCCGACGCGCTCTTTTCCCTTAGCCGCTTCTTTTGGTTTTTGGTTAAGGGGCGCGAAGCGCCCCTTGTGCCTACCAAGGCACTAATAGGTGGGTATACTCCCGTTTGATTAGCCGCACATAGTCTTGCCATTCTTCGTCTAAGCGGTCCCAGGCTTCGACGGCATCCTCGTAATTGGCCGGTAGGTATTCCATGCAGTTTAAGGTAAACGCAGCGGCGATTTGTTCCCCGGTAGAGGCACCCGTTTTACCTGTACTGGCCAATTCGTTAGCAACGTTGATGATTTTGTTAATTTGCCATTTCATCGTTTTTTTTCCTGATTAGTGGTTGTTGTTTGCCCCACTTTCACAGCTCCGCACGGACGACTGTATGGATACAGGAGGTAGAGCAACGCAGGAGCAGTTGCCGAAGGCACCCCGTAGGGGCGGGGCAGCGCGAAGCGCTGGGCAAGTGGCGCGCAGGGCATGGCCAATAAAGCTTTTAAGCGCGGCTTGCCGCCACCTTGAGCAAGCACTTGCGCCCCAGCGCAATAACGCCCCGCTTTAGCGGGGCGTGACGGGGCAGCGCGGCGGAAGGTGGCTGGCATGGAGTGGCGGGAGCATGGGCGGCTTTTTGCCAATGCGCACAGAACGGAAGGCAAGACAACTGAAAGGAGCGGGCCGCAACCTTATTAGCGCTTGCTACGGAGTGGGCTCTGTCCGATTGGTACAAAGGAGCTTGGCGCTTGGCTTGCGTTGACGTGCAGGATGCACTAATGCCGTGGATCGCAGGGATGTGATAGAACGGCCTTTGGTTTTGCAAGCCATGTGACGAGCGGCGGAAGTACAACGATGTCCACCATAAACAGGCTTTTAAGGTCTTTATCTTTAACGTATTTCTTTCTCGTGCCAGACCTTCAGGATGACGATCCCCTCTTCAACGATTCGATAACGCACGATATAAACAGGGGCCACAAGCTCTCGGATATGCTCCAGTTTACCGCTTAACACTGTTCCCAGGTTTGGATGTTGGAGAAGGCTATTAATATTTTCTCGAAGTTGACGGCTGGCTTTTTCTGCGGCTTGTGGATTCTTTTTGCGGATAAAATCACGAAGGCGTACAAGGTCGCGCCCTGCACGCTCGGTGTAAATGATTTTCATAGAGTCGGTGGTTCCTTCTCATCCTCGGTTCCCCAGCTCTCTAACCATGCCATGACTTTATCTCCATCGATCACCCGCCCAGCTTTGTAATCTTCCCAGGACTCAAGGGTTTCTTCATCAAGCCGTCGCTTCTGATCTTTCTTTGCTAGGTACTCTTCCACCGCATCTTTGATGACCCAGCCCTTGCTACGCCTCATATCATCGGCCACCAGCTCAAGCCGCTCCATTAACTCATCCGGCATTCTTACGCTTGTCATTCCCATTTCATCACCTCAATGTATTACAGTATAATGCATTGCATTATAGCCATTCTTCTCACTCTCCGTCATCCTCAGATTCCTCATTTAGTGTGCTCAACAGCTCCTCTTTCGTTGCTGCTCTCTCGTCCTTACGCTGTTGCTGGCGGTGCATCGTCGGGTGGGTCATCTCATGCACTTGCTTCAGCTTCACAATGCTCACATGGGTATAGATCTCGGTGGTGAGGATGCTTGCGTGTCCCAGCATTTGCTGGATAAAGCGGATGTCGGCACCGTTGTCCATCATAAGTGTGGCTACGGTATGTCTAAACAGGTGGCAGCTCCCGCTTTTTCCGATGTTGGCGTGTTTGATGTATTTGCTCACTAGTCGGCTAAGCTGGTCTGGGTTTAATGGCTGTCCAGTTTTATCGAGGAACAAGTTGTGCGGATCAGGCTCGATGGCAAAGTCCGGGCGGATTTCTTCTAGATATTTAATAATCCAGTCCATAGCCCTCTCACTAATCGGCACAAAGCGATCTTTCTTTCCCTTGCCTTGGCGAACCGCTAAGACACCTCTGTCGGGGTGTAAGTCCACTCGCGTTAAGTTAATCACTTCCATCCGGCGTATGCCGGTGCTGTAGAGTATTTCCAGCATGGCTCTGTCTCGTATTCCTTCGTCGGTTTGGGTATCGGGTAACGATAAAATAAGTTCGGCTTCATCTGGGGTTAATGTCGCTTTGGGCAAACGCTTTTCAACTCGTGGTAATTCCAGTTCGCTGGCGGGGTTGTAGAGTAGGTAGTTTTGTTGGGTGGCCCATTTAAAAAACTGGCGTAATGGGATCAGTCTCGCCAGTTGGTTTTTGGCGCTTAGGGTATGGCCTTTTCTATCTCGGCTGTGGTGCAGGTGTCGTCGGTATCGTTCTAGGATGGGCTTGGTCACTTCGTTAGCACGGACTATTCCCCGTTCCTCACACCATAGGATAAATTGGCTTAGGGTTGTGTCTCGGTGGCCTATGGTTCTTTCGGCGTAGTGCAGGGCGTGTAGGTAATCGAGGTAGAGGCGGCTAAGGAAGAGAAGGCTTTGGTTATCCATGTTGATTAAACGTAAGCGTTAATCCAACTGCACACTGTTAATCTAATCTGATTCCTATAGAGTGAATCTTCTAATTTTTTGGGAGAGCTTACTCATGATCAAACGAAGCATTGAAGATTGGTTATCCTTGTTCAAACAGCAAGAATCGAGTGGATTAAGCCAAGCACAGTTTTGCAAAGAACATACGATGTGTCCGAAGTATTTTGTAAGCGTTAATCCCGCAACACACTAGCTATTTTTTAGAAAGTTTTTAGAGTGCCAAGGCAATAGTTGCTCTATTTCCTCGACTGTTTGCATGTTGGGAAGTACTTTAAAAATGTGCTTTAGGTATTCGTAGGGATTGAGATCGTTTGCTTTTGCCGTTTCGATTAACCCATATAAATTAGCGCTGGCTTTGGCTCCTGCTTGACTCGTAGAGAATAGCCAGTTTTTTCGACCTACAACAAAGGGGCGAATCGCATTTTCAGCCGGATTATTGTCAATCGGGTATGCGCCATTCTCTAGATAACGCACAAGCCGATCCCATTGATTGTGTAAATAATGGAGTGCTATCCCGAGTGCCGTTTTGGGTGGAACATGGGGTAAGCTGTTTGCCAACCATTTTTTTATGTTATCCAGGATGGGTTTGGCCTGTTGTTGCCGTATTTCATAGCGTTTATCTATCGATTCCTCTTTTAGCGCTTTTTCAATTCGATACAATTTTTGGATAAATGCTATTGCTTGATCGGCTTTTCCTGTTTTACCTTTAGGTTGTATTTTCTGAGCGTCGACAAATTTTCTTCTTGCGTGTGCCCAGCAGGCTAAACGAATGATAGTATAATCATCACATGCTTTCTGATACCCTTCGTATCCATCGACCATTAAACTTTTGTTCTTTGAACTCAATAAATCGACAGGAATTGATTGGCTTCTGGTTGAAGCATAATGAAAGAGAATAACAGGTTTTTTTCCATAACTTGCGGTTAACCACATGTAACTTTTGGACTGGGCTTTCTTATCGGGTTCATTTAAAACCTGGATTGGAGTTTCATCCATATGAAGCACTGCCGCTTCGTGTAGTTGATCTTGCAATAAATTGATGATCGGTTGAATGCTTTCCCCACATCTGACCATCCAATTAGCCAAATTACTGCGATTCAAGGTAATCCCAATTCGATTAAACATTGCGCTTAAAGCATCGCAGAATTTATTCGTCGCTATGTAAGCTAATAAACCGGGGCTGGCAATACTCTTCTCTATGGTGTGTTTTGGCTTCTTGGCCGTCACCATATATTGCTTACAGCAAGGGCAGGCATATTTTTTGCGAACATGTCTGATGACTTTAATTTGGGCAGGAATAATATCGAGCTGCTCATGATCTTCTGAACCTACTTCCTTCAGTCCTGCTCCGTCATGCGGGCAGATTTTTTCAAAATTTTCCAGATCGTGAATGATTTCTTCTCGGGGGAGACCGGCAGGAATGCTTACTCGAGGCTTTTTCTTTCTTGTATGAGACGAGACTTCAATGGCCTTCTCTTCAACATCGCTTTCTTCTTCCGTAGAGACCAGTTCTTCCGCTTCGTTAAACAGGCTCTGCTGATCGGGAGAGTACTTTTCACTGGAAGAAGAAAATTGCCGACGCTGAGCCTGCTTCATACACTCTTCGAGTTGTTGAATATAGGCGTCTTTGCGAAGTAATTGTCTTTTTAAGTCAACAATTTCTTGTTGTAAGTCATTGGGTGATTCCATTTCTGGATTATACCAAAAACGGGATTAATTCACGCTAGAAAATTCAATAAAGTCATGAGGTTTAAAACGCTGTATATCAAAACCTCGCAACAACCAATCCCATTGCTCGTGATGAATAACGACGGTTTCATCCTTGTTCTTTCTTGGCCATTTGAATTTATCCTTTTCTAAGCGTTTATACCATAAGGCAAATCCTGTGCTATCCCAATATAAGGCTTTCAACTTATCTCGTTTTTTATTGCAAAAGACAAAAAGCGCGCCGGAGCAGGAGGAGAGCCCCATGGCCTCATCCACAATGACGCTTAAGCCATTAATCGATTTTCTAAAATCTACCGGGTCGCGGTGTAGGTAGATATCAACCGAAGAAGACCAGTGAATCATAAGAGCCCCTTAACGACCTCCGCAACGAACTGCGGTGATGATGAAGGCAAAAGTAATTCGACACCATGATAGTAGAGGCGTATGTCTTGCGTTATCACGGGAGAGGGATTCATTCGCTTTGCTTTAACAAACACAACCGCCTCTGGAGTCTCTTTAAGTTGCTTCTTTCGTAAGCTAAAATACTTCGGACACATCGTATGTTCTTTGCAAAACTGTGCTTGGCTTAATCCACTCGATTCTTGCTGTTTGAACAAGGATAACCAATCTTCAGTGCTTCGTTTGATCATGAGTAAGCTCTCCCAAAAAATTAGAAGATTCACTCTATAGGAATCAGATTAGATTAACAGTGTGCAGTTGGATTAACGCTTACGAATATTGTAAAAGAAGGGCTTGGGGGGGAAGGGCGAGTATGAATATCTCTATATACTCAAATAGGCTTTTTTGTTTTAGAGAATGAAAAAGCCGATCATAAGATCGGCCATGTAGTATTTAAACTATATTACCTTACTCGCTTAACGTTTTTTGCTTGATCGAGCCAGAGGTCTAATTCAACAATATTTTTTTCAGTTAAAATTCCCGCAACTTCTTTAAGCTTTAGGTTATTAACAACAAAAGTATAGAGCGTATCGTAATAGTCCCGTTGGGCGCGGTAGAGGTTTCTTTGTGCTTGCAATACGTCCACTAGGTCACGGGTGCCGACATCATAACCGGCTTGTGTTGCCTCAAGGGCACTTTTGCTTGAGGTAATGGCTTGTTTGCGGGCTTTAACGGTAGCGACGCCAGTGAGTACCTTTAAATGAACAGAGCGAGTTTCTTGAACAATGTCCCGTTTAGTCTTTCGATAGGTTTCGTCAGCCGCAATATAGCTTTTTGTGGCTTGTCGGCGTGAAGCCGATGTTCTGCCGCCACTGAAGATGGGAACGGATAGTTCTAATTTGAACATTTGAGAGTCTGTCGAGGAATCTAGGTAAGGACTTGAATTTTCAACGGATCGTTCATCGTCATAATTCGATACTAGAAAACTTCCTTTTATGGTGGGCAAATGTGCCGACTTTGCCTGCTTGGCTTTGTGTTTAAATGTTTCTGAGTTAAGTTTTGCGGCAGTAAGGGAGAAATTATTATCGAGTGCTAGTTGCTCCCAATCTTGCCTAGCTAGAGGGGTGGGCTGCGATACGGGAAAAGTGGTTTTTAATGGACTAATGGCATTGTAAGGTTGTCCAGTAATGACTTCTAATGCCTCAAATGAAATGCCAACTTGACCCTCTGCCAACAGTCTATTTGCTGTTGCGGAGTCGAAAGCGGATTGTACTTCATGCACTTCCGTTATTGCTGTAAGCCCCACTTCAAAACGTTGTTTGGTCTGTTTTAGTTGGTGTTCAAATGCCGTTTCTTCTGCGACAGCAGTATTAAAATTGTCGATTGCTTTAAGAACGTCGAAATATGCTGTTGCGGTCCTTACAATTAATGCTTGTTGATCTAATTTGAAGCCGGCTTCCGCTTTTTTAGCCTGCTTTGTTCCTGCTTTGTACCCATGCCACGCGGCCAGATCAAATAGAGGTTGAGATAAAGAAACGCTGTAACCACTTCTATCCCAGTCTTCGCTTGTATTGGGGTCACAAGGATCTGTGCAGCCAAGATTAGAATGTTGGTCACTCGTGGTTGAACTCCATTCTGCTGAACCATTTATCTGAGGAAGCAATCCTGCACGCTCAATATTTTTCACTTCTTTGGATGCTTCGTAGTTTGCTTGAGCAGCACGATACTGATGATCGTTTAGCAGCGCCTGCTGATAAATTTCCAGCAGCGTTTCGCTTTGTGTTGTTGATGCTAGAGATAAGCCAAGGGTGAGTAGGCTTGTTGTAAAAAGCTTATGCGGTAGTGTGCTCATGTAGTTCCCTAAAGGTCTTTCACGCTAAATTTAATCAGTTTGTTGGTCTCTTCCCGTTAACTGGCTTTAAGTATCAGTCAATCAGGTTATTCTATTTATTAGAGATAAGAGGAAAACAGTTATCGTAACAATTATCATATAATGGTGTTTATCATAATAATGGCGTTATGACAGATTTCAAACGCCGTTTTCTATAGGACATGCTATATGCCCTAAGGTTTATCTTATTTAATCAGAAGAGCCGAGAAAATAAGGTCAAACGTAGAGGTCTATCATTTGGAAAGAACCGCCGTTATTGGCTACAGCCTCAATGATTTGTATTTCCGGTCTTGGCATATGTTCAATTAATTCGTTGCCGCTTAATCGCGTAATCGAGAAGTCGATGTTTTTCTCTGATGTTAACTCCAGCCTTGACCGTTTATTAAGTGAATTAGCCTCAAGTTGAGGTTTTTCAACCTCACCGGCTTGAGTAACGGAATAGGTTACTTGCGGTGCTTGATACTTGTACGATTGAAGGTCAACGGTATCCGCTTGAGCCGTAAATTGCCTGGACTTTCCCCCGTATGATTTTTGATCGGCTACAGATTCAAAGTGCTTAATCGCCTCATGCCGTAATGATGTGGTGTTTTGTAATAAGGTGAGTAAGGGCATGAGAAACTGAGGCTGATTAATAATTAGTCATTATAGAGAGTATTTTATACGATGATTATGCTCAAAGATGTTAATGAAAACCAATTATTGCACATCTGGTTATTTATCGATGAATTTGTGTGTTAGTTCAAGAACTGCCTGATAAAACAAGAACTGCCTGATAAAATGAACGCTATAGAGTGTGCAGTCAGAGACCAAGTGGAACTCCCATGAGTATATTGAAGGCAAAGTTTGACCGAAAAGATGTTGAAGTGCTTGATGATAAAAGAATCTTGGATGGTTTTTTTAAGATGTATTTGCTGAAAGTGCGCCATAAACTTTTTTCTGGAGGTTGGTCGAGAGAGCTTGTGCGAGAGCTTTTCCATCGAGGAGAAGCCGTGGCGGCGGTGCTTTATGACCCTGAGCGGGATTTAATCGGCTTGGTTGATCAGTTTCGAGTAGGCGCTTTAGGCTCCGAATACGGCCCTTGGTGCCTTGAAGTGGTCGCTGGAGTGATCGAGCCTGGGGAAACCGCTGAAGATGTTACGCGCAGAGAGATAGAGGAGGAGGCAGGTATAAAAAGTACCAAGCTTATCCCTATTACCCATTATTACTCCACACCTGGGGGGTGCAGTGAGTTAATCCATCTTTATTGCGCTCTATGTGATCTGTCCACAGGCTCCGGTAGGCATGGTCTGGAGGCAGAGGACGAAGATATATACTTGCATGTAATACCGGCTAAAGAGATCTTTTCTGATATGCTTAACAGTAGAGCCAACAACGCGGCCACCTTAATTGGGCTGCAATGGCTTCAACAGAATAGGGCCTCACTCAGGTCGTCCTGAGGTGCGCTTTCTTATTTTAAACTTATAGGTTGGTAGCCGTGTCGAAGGTTGAAAGCACAGTGAGTAATCGCTTCGTTCGTAAAGCACCTGCTGTTGATTTGAAGCAGCATCTGACCCTCTGCGAGATAAACTACCATCGTTTTTTGCGCTTATTGCCTGGTTTGCGAGATGGAACAGACCAGTGGAACTTTAATGCTGGCGTTACTGAGGCCACAGCCTTAAAGGTCAGCGTAAAGGTTCTGGACCCCGCCCCTTACACCACTACTATAGAAGTTCTTCAGAGTCGAAATGAGAGCCCCGAGCCTAGATTAGTTATTCGTCTTTACCACGATGCTGGGCTTGCAGAAATTGTCTCCTGGGACCATCACCGAAACTGGATGTCTCAATATAGCTACCCCAATCCTAAAATGTACCAAATGGACGAAAAGCTTGCACTTAACCGATTTTTAGGCGAATGGTTGACCTATTGTCGTGAACAGGGCTACGCTTGTCGCAAAAATTGTGAAGAAGTTCTCGTAACCAGCAAATAGTATTCACCCTTTCTGTCCATATAGAGCCAAACTACAGCTGCGGGATGGTGTCGTCTTCTTTTTAAGCATATCGTCCTCCAATAGCCTTATCCCGGAAGAGGTAAATATGAGGCCATTTCGCCTTCTACAGATAACGGATTGTCATCTGGGCAGCCAACCTGGTGAAAAGCTGTTAGGTCTGGATACAGACCAAAGCTTACACGATGTATTACAAATGGTGCGTGTGCAGGAGATCCCCGACCTTATTTTGGCCACTGGTGACATCTCAAATGATGCCGGTGAGGATTCCTATATCCGCTTTATTGATATTGTGAAGCGCTACTTCCCAAAAGCGCCACTTGCATGGCTTCCTGGCAACCACGATGAGCCTATGCATATGGATTCAGTGGATGATTTACCGCTTGAGGCGCGCCATATTGCCGGGGGCTGGAATCTTATCTTTTTGGATTCACGTATCCCTATGGAAGAAGGTGGGGCACTACAGAAAAACGAGCTAGACCGTTTAGAGTGGGAGTTGTCTACCATAAAGCTGCCAACTATGATCTTTCTTCATCACCAGCCTATCCCTGTCGGTAGCAAATGGCTGGATATCTACGTATTAAAAAACGCTGAGGCTTTCTTCAAAGTTGTTGATCGCTTCAGTCAAGTGAAAGGGATATGCTGGGGCCACATACACCAGGAGTTCTCCGAAATGCGTAAGGGAGTGGGTATGTTGGCCGCGCCTTCTACCTGCATTCAGTTTACCCCTCGTTCTGATGAGTTCTCCGTTGATAGAGCTATGCCGGGCTATCGAATGCTAGAGCTGTACAAAAATGGTAAGCTTCGCACCTATACCAAGCGTATTCGTGACAAAGTGTACCCAATCCAGTTTACCTCCGCTGGTTACTAAATCGTCTATTCTTCTTCAACTGCTATCCAAGCCAACTCGAAGAGTACATTCAACTCGATACTCGATATAATCTCGCACTCATAAAAGCACAGTCCCGGTTAATCATGGCTTCCATTGTTTATATTCATGGCTTTTTAAGCTCTCCCAAATCGTTTAAGGCCCAGTGTGCCCAGGCTTGGTTAGCTGAAAATAGCCCTACAGTGGAATTTTATTGCCCGCCGCTTTCTGCTTATCCTTGTGAGGCGAAGTTAGAGCTAGATAAACTATTTGAGAATTTAGACGCGAAATCTACTTTTTTAATTGGAAGCTCACTAGGAGGTTTTTGGGCGACTAACCTTATTGAAAGAGGTTTGGCCGAAAAGGCAGTATTGGTCAACCCAGCAGTAAGGCCGCAAGAACGCATTTGTGAATTTATGGGTAAAACGCTGAAAAGTTATTACTCTGAGGATTCCTATACACTAGGTGAGAGGGATATTGCAGACTTGATGGAATATGATTTTGCAGAATTATCCGATGCCTCAAAATATTGGCTAATGGTGCAAATACAGGATGAAACATTGGATTACCGCCAAGCAGTGGAAAAATATAAGGCGGTAAAACAACTAGTTGAAGAGGGGGGGAATCACTCTTTTCAAGGGTTCGATAATTGGTTGCCAGAAATAATGAATTTTTTTCAAATAACACATACGAACGACTCGCTACGTAAAATTAGTGCAAAGTAAGAGAAAGGTAAGAGAAAAGAATAGTAATGAGTAACTATACCGCAGAAGATATTGAAGTCCTTACCGGCTTAGACCCAGTAAAAAAACGCCCTGGTATGTATACCGATACTGTGCGACCTAATCACTTGGCACAGGAAGTGATTGACAACAGTGTGGACGAAGCCCTAGCCGGCCATGCTAAAAAGGTACAGGTGTACCTACACAAAGACCAGTCCGTCACCGTAGAAGACGACGGGAGGGGAATGCCTGTGGATATTCATCCCGAGCAAGGCAAGCCTGGTGTAGAGGTTATTCTTTCAACGCTTCATGCGGGGGGGAAATTTTCCAATAATAGCTATCAATTTTCAGGCGGTTTACACGGTGTAGGTGTTTCTGTTGTTAATGCTCTGTCCAAAATTTTGGAAGTGACCATTAAGCGAAATGGCAAGGTCCACCGTATCGGTTTTCAAAACGGAGAAAAAACCGTAGACCTATACGAAGTGGATACCTGTGGAAAAAGAAATACTGGAACCTCTGTTCGATTTTTACCTAACCCGAGTTACTTTGATTCTCATAAGTTTTCGGTTCCACGTTTAAGACATGTGCTTCGAGCAAAGGCCGTATTGTGCCCAGGTTTGGAAGTGATATTTAACGATGAAACCAGCGGTGAAACCGATACTTGGTACTACGAAGACGGTTTAAAAGATTATCTAAAATCTGCTACTCAAGGGTGGGAAACCCTTCCAGAAGACCCGTTTATCGGCACCTTTTCGGGTAGCAACGAAGCCGTTGATTGGGCAGTACAATGGTTGCATGAGGGCGGTGAAATAGTACAAGAAAGTTACGTTAATTTAATTCCCACTGCGCAAGGCGGAACCCACGTAAATGGGCTGCGAACAGGCTTAATGGATGCGATGAGGGAGTACTGTGAAATTCGTAATATCATTCCTCGTGGAATTAAACTCGCGCCGGATGATATCTGGGCGAGCTGTTGTTTTGTGCTTTCCTCAAAGTTAGAAGACCCCCAATTTTCTGGGCAAACGAAAGAGCGTTTATCTTCCCGTGAAGCCGCTGCTTTTGTCTCAGGTGTGGCAAAAGATGCATTTAGCTTATGGTTAAACCAACATACGGATGACGGCGATAAATTAGCTGAATTTTGTATTAGCAACGCACAAAAACGTGTTCGCTCCTCTAAAAAAGTTGCGCGTAAGAAAATTACCCAAGGCCCTGCTTTGCCCGGCAAGCTTGCAGACTGTTCTAGTGATGACCCTTCACAAGGCGAATTGTTTTTAGTCGAAGGGGATTCCGCAGGCGGCTCGGCTAAGCAAGCGCGGGATAGAGAAACCCAAGCGATTATGCCGTTGCGCGGGAAAATTTTAAATACCTGGGAAGTGGATAGCCAAGAAGTGTTGGCCTCGCAAGAAGTACACGATATTTCTGTCGCCTTGGGTATAGACCCAGGGGTTGATAATTTAGAAAAACTACGTTACCACAAGGTCTGTATTCTGGCCGATGCCGATTCCGACGGGCTCCATATTGCGACACTATTGTGCGCGCTTTTTGTTAGGCATTTTCCCGCACTGGTTCGTTCCGGGCACATTTATGTTGCCATGCCACCGCTTTATCGAATTGATATAGGGCAAGATGTGTATTACGCATTGGACGATAGTGAAAAACAAGGTGTATTGGATCGTATCGAAGCAGAGAAAAAACGCGGTAAAGTCAACGTACAGCGTTTTAAAGGGCTCGGTGAAATGAACCCCTTACAATTACGAGAAACTACCATGGCTGTGGATACGCGGCGTTTGGTTCGGCTTACCATTGAAGGCGGGGACGATACTCATCAAATTCTTGATATGTTGCTTGCCAAAAAACGCTCGGGTGATCGTAAAACTTGGTTGGAGAGTTCGGGGAATTTGGCTGAAACATAGAGGTTTTGTCAATTTTACCAAAAGCTTATAGGAAACGGTGATATGGTCACAGCTTCTGCTTTGAAACAGTGTTTCTCCATACCAGTAAATTGACTTTATCGGCATGATGAAGGCCATCGTCTATCACATTATCTATATTAAAAACGGTGACCTGAATATTGCAAGGGTTTTTCCGCGAGTAGAAGATGGCGATCATAGTGCTCCACGGGGTAAGATCAGGCCCGGATTCCGCAGGTATTGGAAACATCAAACCGTTATTTCTCTGCGTAATGAGGTCTTTGAGTTCAACAGCAGCCGTTTTGATGATCCCTTTAAGAGGGGATTAACGATTTTGAATGTACCTGCTAATGAGCTATCTCCTAGTTAATTAAGCTCAAGAGCGTTTATAACCGATCATTCGAAGCTTTTTGGCCAAAGTGTCTATTATTAATGGTGCAGTGATACGTTCGGCTGTATCTCGCCAATAAGTTTAAATACGGTTTGGTGCTTGGTAGGCATATATATTCTTTGTTCATTGCCATGAAATATATCATGCTTGCTGTTTTGCTAAAATGGGTAATTTTATCAATATTTGGTAAGGTATACATGGAAATTTTGATGATATATTCTGTATTGGTTTTAGTTAAATTTTCGGCAAAGATGTTTTTACTATACTATATAGAAAGATGTTAAAAATTTGATAGAAAGATGTTAAAAATTTGTAAAAAAACAAATAAGTTTGGGGTATAAACAGGGCGAAATAAATATGGAACAATTTAATATTGTTGTTACGAATCAAATATTGAATCAGCTACCTTATGAAGAAGTGAAAAATAAATTAGTTGCCACATTAAAATTGAGTGAGGCTAAGGTTGAAAAGATTCTTTCGACAAAAGCGACCACGGTAAAAAAGTCGGTGGACAAAGCAACAGCCCATAAATACAAAAATATTATTGAACGCTGTGGTGTGGCGTGTGAACTGGAAGCGATTCAACAAAAGCTTGAACTTGTTGAAAAACCAGTTGTTGAACCGCAGGCTACTAGAGCGGTTTCTCCGCAGGCTAGCGAACAGAGCGATGCACCTTATAATGCCCCCAAATCTATTCTGAATAATGATGATACTGTATTTTGTCGAGAGTGCGGAACCGCTATGAATCGGCAAGATAATGAGTGTGGTCAGTGTGGTGCTCAACAGCAAGCTGGTAGAAGTAAAGTGACTGCCGGGTTTTTAGCATTTTTCCTGGGCAGCTTGGGTGCCCACCGTTTTTATTTGGGCCAGTGGTGGGGTATTTTCTATATCCCCTTATCTCTTTTCATGATTTCAAATATTATATCGCTGGTAGAAGCTATTGTATTTTGGTGTAGTTCAGATCAAAAGTGGAATGAGAAATATGGGCATTTGCCGTCGGTCAGTGGTTGGGTTGTTTTTGCAATATGCTTTATTCCTTTTATTGCCGTTATAGGTATACTGGCAGTAATTGCTGTGCCTGCATACCAAGATTATAGCGTGCGAGCGAGAGTATTTGAAGGTCTCACTTTCTCTGAGCCTGTGCGTGAAGAGGTCACTGGATTTATCCAGCGTGTTGGCTTTATCCCTAACTCAAATATTGATGCGGGTTTGCCGGAAAATATCGGTAATGACATTGTAAAATATATATCTCTTTCTGACGGTGGTGATTTAACCGTAATGTTTGAGCCACTGGATTATACCGATGAGGCATATTCTATCATTTATCAACCTATTGTTGATCATCGTGATGTGGAATGGGTATGTATTGAAGGAAGTATGCCGAATAAATATCGCCCTTCACAATGTCGCAATCCAAATGAATAATATTCTAACTGCGTCGTTTGAGGTGGTGGTGCAAAAATTTTGTCTTGATGCCAAAAATACTAAAGCTTGATTGGAGAGTTTGGCTTAGATATGGGTTTATGTTGTTTTTAACATAGCAGAAAAGCTACTCTGTATTGTTGTAAATTAAATTAATATAAAAGAGTATCAGCCTTAAGCAAGGTTGATAACTGTTGAGGTATTCAGTGAAGCAGTCACTAATAAGGGTTGGTTTATATTTTATATGTATTATAACGCTGGGTTTTATCTATTCTTGTTCGTCAAAGAATAACGAACTCAATTCTTCCCTTACGGAAAAGGTAGAGAGCGTAAGCCGCACGGTTGAAGAAAATACATCTATTCCTCAAGAATCATTTACAAACTATGTTGAAAAAGGTGATGTAGATCAGCTTCGTGCTAGAGGTGTATTGCGTTTGATCTCGCCTCGCTGGGAAGAGTCTGGATTGCCAAGAGCAGGTTTACCCTCTAGTGAATATAGAAAAGCGGCAGAAATTTTTGCTAAACGTCTCAATCTAAAGCCTCAGTGGATTTATGTTAATTCGCTCTCTGATTTACTCCCCACGCTTAATACGGGTGCTGGTGATGTTATTGTTTCTCACCTTACGCAAACAAAAAGTCGAGCTGAGCATGTTGCTTTTAGCCTGCCTTTAGCGCAATCCGAAGATGTGGTGGTATCTCTCTTATCTCAACCTGTTATTGAGCTACTGAAAGATTTTAGCGGCAAACGTTTTGTTGTGCCCAAGGGGTCGTCATTTATTGAAAGCTTACAGAATGTAAAAGCTACTTCTAATGACATTTCATTTGAGATTATTGAAGCGGAAAATGTTACAGACCCAGAGGTACTTATTGATAAGTTGGTTAATGGAGAAGCCGATGCCACTGTGTTAGATAGTGATGTTGTGCAGGAGTTGCTCACCTACCGAACTGATATTGTTCAGGGCATGGCCATCACAGGTAAGCAACCTATTGCTTGGGCTGTTCGCAAAAATTCACCTCAGCTACTGTCTAGTTTAAATCAATATTTGACAGAGACTCGCATTAAAGAGGCAAAAAATAAAACCTTTACATCGGATTTGAACGGCATTAAAAAACGTCAAATATTAAGAGTGATTACTCGAAATAATCCTGTCTCTTATTTTCTTTGGCGCGGTGAATTAATGGGGTTTGAATACGAGCTGGTTAAAAAATTTGCTGAAGATAATAAACTTCGATTAGAGGCAGTCGTGGTGCCGCCGGAAGAGGACTTAATTGATTGGCTGTTAAAAGGAAAAGGTGATCTTATTGCATCGGCTATGACCATCAGTGAGGAAAGGCGAGCTAAGGGTATAGAATTTACTCGCTATTATAATAAGGTAAATGAGCAGTTTGTTACGAACAATCAAACCAAGCCTATTAACTCGCTGGATGATTTGGTTGGGCGAACACTGGTTATTAAAAAACAGCATTCTTACTGGAAAACAGCAAAAGCCTTACAGGAATCTGGTGTAAAGTTTGAGGTGGTTGAAGCGCCGGAAAGTGAAACCAGCACTGATATTTTAAATAAAATACATATGGGTGAATACGATGCGACTATAGTGGACAGTCATTTATTGGCAATTGAGTCTAAATTCTTATCGGATTTATCACCGGGGTTAAAGTTAGACCCCGCAAGGGAGCATGGTTGGGCTGTTAGAGCTGAGAATATTCAGCTTTTAGGTGCTTTAAATCAATTTATTAAAAAGTATTATAAGGGCTTGTATTTTAATGTTACTTACAACAAATATTATAAAAATACCAAGCGGATAGATAAATACCAAGGTGAACGATTAAGTGCAGGGGAAAACCTGTCTCCTTACGACAATATTGTCCAACCTGTGGCAAAAAAAAATCAATTTGATTGGCGTTTAGTGGTTTCACAAATGTATCAGGAAAGTCGGTTTAATCCTAATGCGAAATCTTTTGCTGGTGCTTTAGGGCTAATGCAGGTGATGCCGAGAACAGCAAAAGAACTTGGATACTCATTACCGTTAACCACAGAAAATGGTATTCATGCTGGTGTTCAATACCTTGATTGGACACGTGATAGATTTGAAGTCTATCTACCTATTGAAGAGCGGCTGTGGTTTTCTCTAGCGGCTTATAATGCCGGGTTTGGGCATATACGAGATGCCCGTAGGCTGGCAACGCAAAAGGGCTGGGATAGCGACAAATGGTTTGGTAATGTAGAACGGGCAGTGCTGCTTTTATCCAAAAAAGAATATTATAAACATGCTCGATTCGGTTATGTGAGAGGTAAGGAACCCGTAAATTATGTTCGTCAAATACGGGATAGGTACAATGCTTATTTGGCTTTGCCGAGTAAGTAAACTTCCAAAAATATATTAGCGCAGTAGGCAGAATAATATGGCTCTTACACAATCGACGATGATGGACTTAGGTAGTCTAGCACCTGATTTTGAACTGTTCTCAACGGAAGGAGGTCGTGTGACTTTAGATCGCTTTTCCGAGGCGGAGGGCTTAGTGGTTTTATTTATTTGCAATCATTGCCCCTATGTTATTCATATTGCGCCCGCACTTGCTAAATTGGCAAAAGAGTTTGAAGAAAAAAATATCGCATTTGTTGCTATTAATAGTAATGATACGGGTGCCTACCCAGCAGATAGCTTTGACAAAATGAAAGAGGAGAAGCAAGTTGTAGGCTACCCCTTCCCCTATTTGTTGGATGAAACTCAGGAAGTTGCTAAGGCTTATGGCGCGGCCTGTACACCAGATCTTTATCTGTTTAATAGAGAAAGAAGGCTTGTTTATCGAGGACAATTTGATGAGACACGCCCAAATAGAATTTCGTCAGGGAACTATGAGTCTGGCGATAATCCCGCGACGGGGGAGTGTTTAAGGGAAGTTCTGGAAAACTTGTTATCAGGAGTTCCTATATCTTCAAATCAAATTCCTTCTATGGGGTGTAATATTAAGTGGAAGCCTGGAAACGAGCCGGATTATTTTTAGGCCCTTATCTGTATTAGTCCATTGTTTGTTGTCAAAGAGGCTATTTTCTCTCGCTATCGTCGAATTTCGTGTAGCGATAGTGCCCGGTTATTTTATAGTCAAATAGCATATCGTCTATTTTTGGCCCCATACCAATATTGTGTGCGATTAACGGGTTACCTGTAATGGAATCGGCGGTGTCTAATACTATGCCTATATGAGGTAAATTTCCGGGTAATACCCAAGTCACGAGATCACCCGGTTTATAGTCTTTTTTATTGGTGGATTTGGCTAGTACCTTCCCGTTTCGTGTAAAGAAAGTCTGAAGATTTGGAACACGTCTGTGGTCAATGTTTGAATCTGGTTGAGTTAGCCCCCAAATTCTCTTTGATGGATATTGAGAAAAATGGGTTTGCATATCTTCATGTACTCGCTGTTGAAGGTCGATGCCAATTTTTCTGTAACTGCGTATAACGACGTCTGTACACACGCCTATATCTTCTGGAACATCGCCATTTGGGTAAGAAATGCGAAGGTAACGACCATCGTAGGTTACATTTTTTGTCGTTCTTTCGATGGCTGCGGAGACAAATTGCTGCGAAAATTCATTTTGTTCGCCATTAGATGGTACGGAAGCTTGAGACACCGAATATTGAGTAAGAAAAATAAATACAATAAGGGACAGATTAAAATAGCGCATAGTGGTGAATATTTATAAAATAGCGGTAGACACTTACGGGTAGCATCTTATTAGTTAAATACTATTGTTGAAATGTAAAAAACCACACTATATAACCTTGATTGTGTAGTGTGGAAGAGCAGAAGCTTTCTTAACTGCCAGTATTTAGCCGTAAGCGAGTTCTTGTGGTTCGATAGCTTCTGATTTTACTTTCGCAAACTCTTCGGCCACGGCAATGGCTGCGCAGTTAATAATGTCTAAATTGCCCGCGTGCTTTGGTAGATAATCCCCTAAGCCTTGAACGCTAATATCAATTCTGACGCCGTTTGCTTCACGAACGGGCCTGCGTTCAAGCTTATAACCGGGAACATATTTTTGAACGCGAAAAATCATTTCTTCCAGTGGTGCGAATAATGAATCGACATCGTAGATATCCCCCTCGGCATAAATAGAGGTCTTCATCTCTGTTGAGGCATTACTATTGTCAACAATAAGGTCTATATCAACATTGCGTACACTCGTATATTTAGTCACTCCAGAGCGTGTATTGCTGTAGTATTCGTCAATATTCGCTAGAGTTCCAGGGCCTATTGAGTCGGCAGCGACAGTGGATGAAATTTTTATTTTTTTCACTTCGGGAAGCATAAGTGAAAGCATGTAAGCAATGGGGATGGAGGATTGTCCACCACAGGAAATCATGCTGATATTACGGTGGGCTTGAATACTTTCCATTTCAATTGCCGGTACGACGCACTCCCCAATTTGAGAGGGTGTCATATCAATTGCAAAGATTCCTAGGCGTTTAAAAACTTGTGCGTGTTCTAAATGGCTCGCTGCGGTAGTTGCATCAAAAACAATATCGCATTCATAGTTACCACGGATAAATGCATTAATACCTCTATCAGATACCGGAATATTTAATGATGCAGCTTTTTGCATTCCAGGAGAGCGGATATTTCTACCGGCGAATAATGTACACTCCAAGGTATTAGACCGCATAACCTTAATTAATAAATCAGTACCAATTTTTCCTGTGCCTAATATTCCAACTTTAACCTTACTGTTCGATAATAGTGTATTTGTGGGTGTATTTTTAGGCGGATTTTTCGTAAAAACCCTCTTAACGAACCACATATAGTTACTCCATCAAAGTGAAACCTCAGATTGTTTAGCACTAAAAAACAGAAAACTACTACTTATTAGCGGTATTTTATTTTACATACTTAAGGCTGGGGTCATTGGTGAAACTTTTCACGTTAAAAATACAGTATTTTCTCTGTGTAAATTAAAATCACCAGTAAACTCAGGAGCTTAACGCCTATTATAAGTGTACCCAGTCTTATGTCGGGTTTTTTTACAATATTCAAATAATGAAAACTGTGTCACAAAAAATGGCGCAAAAACACAACAATGATATTGGCGAAGTGGTTTTGCTAGGAATAAAGTATGGGTTGATGTGTATAATAATTCGTATAGGATGTAATAACATCGTAGTGTGGTAGCAGTAAAAAAGGTTTATTTTCGTTTCACGCTAAGGTATGTTGCTATATAGTCCTAACTGTATTCCTTAACTGAATTTAAAAAATATCGAAATGAAAACCAGCAAAAATTTAACAATGAGCAAGATTAATAAAAACGAGCTGGAGCAAGTGCTTGGCATTTTTGAACCTTGGTATATTGACGAAGTGAAGTTCGAGCAGTGTTCTGAACAGATGTATATCACTTTGGAGCAGTCTTCAGAAAAAACGGGTTACAATCTTTTAGGGATAAATAGAAGGCGTCAAAAATATCAAGATGAAGATAGCGCTTTTTGTCGCTGGCATCATATTCGGTTGGGGCGTTACTCAACCATAATTGAAACTAAGCAAGCCTATGTACAGGATGCCCTTTCCCAATCGGTCAGTGCGGTTAAAGCGCGTATACCGTTTATTGGTGAAATAGGTAAAAAATATACTTTTCATTTGGAACAGCTTGTTCGTATTGCAAATCACCGTCAGGTCAGTGTTGAAAACCTGGGTGCCTTAAGCCAGCTCGATGTGGATATTCTTAAGAGAATCAATGCGGACATTAGTGAACAGCAAGTAACTGAAAAATCGGGCCCTCCTATTCCACCGGATACTGACCCCGTTTGGCGAAGTGTGCTGACGGATAAAATGCGAATTAGCACTAAATTATTTCCGCTCAAGTTATTATTGTCAAATTTAAAACTGCGTGTCGCAGAAAGCGAGAACCCCGCTGTCTTGCAGAAATCTGTATCTGAGTTACGTTCTTTCTTCAATGCTTATGCCCACGAGCTGAAAACAGAAATTACGCAAATTTCTGGTGGCTTTGTTGGTGTCGTTAAAAAGCCGACTCCCGCTTCAATAAATAGAGTTAAGCTTATTTTGCCCGGAGCAAAAAATAAAATTTGGTTTGCGGTATTAACTGGCACGTTAAAAATTCCAACAAATAATATGGCCTTAAATTTACTTATTTCAAAAATGAGGCTTATTCATGGACGACCCGGTGAAGATCGCGCTAAACTCTATACAGAGTTAAGAAGTTTTTTCCACAAAAATGCAAAAACGCTTAAAACAGAACTTTTATTTCTGACTAAGCAATTGCAGAAGGAGAAAGCTCCACAAACCATGAGCATTTTGCCTGCGTCTAATCATTTGATCTGGCAGAAAATTCTTTATGATGAAAGTTATTTACCAGCGGTTAGCCTTCCCTACCAGCTATTGCTGACAAACTTGCGTTCATCACTAGGTGTATCATGTACTCGTGAAGACGGAGAGCGCGCAGCAAACAGATTGCGTCTCTTCTTTATTAAGAATCAGCGCCTAATGCAAAATGAAGTTAAGCAGATTATTGCCCAGGCTAAATCTGCTTAAGTGTCGTTCTATATACAATTTAGCGCCAAAATGAATTAAGCCAACATATTTATGTTGTCTGGAGTTTTTTATCATGGCTAATGAATCAAATGTGTGGTTTTCTAACCAGCTTTTGACTAAAGAAGAAGTAGTAGGAAAGATTGAGCAGGGAGAATACTTGGTATTGGCTGCCGATGAGGATGTACTCGGTAGTTTGCCTGCTGGCAACTGGGTGGCTGGTACGATTCCTTATTTTATGGCGAATGAAGGTGGTGTGATTACCCGCAATAAAGTATTCGTTAACTCTATTAATGGTATTTTACCCAGTAATCCACCTCGTATTATGTTGTACGATGAGAAAACCATTTCTCGTATTGCTCAGGATGCACCGGAGCATGGTTTCACTATTACTATCCTTCCTGCAACTTCTGAGGTACATACACGTTTTGCTCAAAATGCGCCGGACTATCCCAATATGTATTTTTCTCCAATAGTGGGTTGGATTTCTGGTGTTCATTTGGATGATCTTGGTGAAAAAACGGCAAAAACGGGTTTTGGCCCCGCTGGAGGAATGCTAATGGATTCGCACGCGGTTGCTATTCATGTGCCTCTGCCTGCGGAGCAAACGGCAGAAGTGAATACTGTTAACCTGTTTAAAGAAGGGGATGGTGCTGAGATTCAATTTAAAGACAAGGGCTTTAATGTGAGTTCTTGTACGGTTAATGGCGAAGAAATGAATCTGGCTACTTACATTAAGGATGCGAATATCGATACCCGTTTACCATTGGTTGCCGATTATTGTGGTGTAAAAATTAATGTGAGTATTCAAGCGGTGAATGATTCTGATGATACCGTTGATTTATATGCGCCAGTTTTTCCAGAAGTGGCTTATCGTTTTGCTGAACCTGTTCAAGATTATATTCAGCAGTTTGATATGGCAATGACCAAGGATGTGAGTGATAAGATCTCTTTTTCTTGTAATTGTATTCTCAATTTTTTGTATTCTGAATTAGAGGGTAAATCTACGAAAAATATCACAGGTCCAATTACTTTTGGTGAGGTGGCCTATCAACTGCTAAATCAAACGCTCGTATATATGACGTTGAAGTCTGTATAGTTTTTATATTCAATGTAAAAACACAAAAACAAGCCAGCAATATGCTGGCTTTTTTGTGTTGTCCCGTCCTGAAATAAGTGTCCTGCCCTGAAATACGTTAATTTGCCAGTATCTGAAAGTGGATAGTATCTGCGAAAACAATATTTGGCTTACGCCCACGGCTTACTCTTGCTTTTAAAAGTTTTCCTGGTTTTGCACCAGCTTTTTTTGCAATATCTTCGGCAATAACGACTGTGAGGGTGGTGCCTGCGGTATTGGAAAGTAGGTTTTTCTCTCCGGCGACATCTTGTACTTCATTGACTTTAATTCCCAAAGCGAGTTTCCCCGGTTTTGTCCAGGGTTCTAGTGTCAGTATTTCACCGCTTAATAATGTCCAATTTTCAATAATCGTTGTCATAGGTTTGCGAGGTTATTATAGGTCTGCGAGATAGTGAATGATGCCTTCGGAAATGGGCAAGTCGGTTTGTGATTGGTAGTAACTATAAGCTGGTGAAGGGTTTACTTCAAAGCAATAGTATTCGCCATCTGGTGTTCGTCGTAAATCGATCCCACATAGAGGCAAATTTAATTCGCGGGAAAGGTTAAGGCAACGTTGAGCAATATCATCTGGCAGCTTAACTGGCGCCATTTTAGTTTCCAGCCCCTCCTGTGATGCATAGCGGTAATCAATGGCTTCTGAACAAACCTCAGCAGGATAAATGTGTGATCCTGCAACATGTACACGAATATCTGTTCCTGGCACATAAGCTTGAAATTGTGTTGGGAGGGCTCGGATTCGGTCCAAATCCGCTAGAGAGTCGTTATCCAGTTCTTTCACTATTGAGCGCACGGCACTAATGGATTTGTAAATAATACGGCCATGTTGTGCGCGGAAGGCACGAACTTCATCGGGTCGATTGCTAATGAGCGTTAAAGGGACTTTGAACCCGGCTGATTGGCAGATGCGTGCTTGATAGGGTTTAGACATATTACTTGCCATTGCACTGGCCCGATTCATTACTTTACTGGGCGTCACTTCAAGAAGTTGCGTCAGTGTAGTATGCAATAAATTGGAACGGGTAACCTGTATATGATCAGGGTCAATTCCCCAGCGGGGTTTATTTTCAGGTAGCATGTGGTGGTCCATTAGGCGAACATAAAAACCTGTTATTTCCGCTAATGTTATTTCCGTTCCTTGAATACACATAGTGCCGTTTACATCATTGTCGTTAATACGCAGGCTAAGTTCGTTGAATTGGGCGTGGCGTTGGTTAAAGACTAAATAATTCACTCCCATTTTTTCGGCAGCATTAATGGCTAACTTGAGAGGTTCCTCAGATGGAATTCCACAGAGTATGATCATTGATGTACTCTTTTTTCTAAAAGATCTGCGATAGCCGTGACAACAGCAGAATCACTATGATTAATGAGTCCACTCGCACGGGTGATGCAATAACGTTTTTTATTTTCCTGCCAAGCGTAACCAAATTGGAGTAGGTCACATGCGCAGTCACGTGCAAAGTGTATTAGCTTGCTGTGGTCTAGTGTTTCAGGGGCCCCCAATACTGTATCTCCTATAATAATACCTTCTTGCTCATTGCTGATAGCTTCAAGGTATACAGCAGGTTCGCTCGCCAGTAGATTATTAGTGAGTGGTTTTAGCTCTTGGGTAAAGGGTTCTGTAAAGGCAGATGGCGGGTAGGCAAGCTTATTTTTATCGTGATAACGTCGAGAATTACTGGAAATATGGATGTTGCGAACGGGAAGCCCTACCTTCATTGCTCGTGCGCACCATTCGAATTGGCCAATCCAAGGTGTACAAAGCCCTCGTGGCGTTGCGCGATTAATTATTGGGCAAGGTAGGGATGACAGCCAACTCAGCCATAATGCTTGGAGTTCGGATAAAGCATATTCCCGATCTGGGGTGTGCGCATTGTCAAAATGGGGGGCTCTAACTGCCGCAATTAGGTTAAATACAACACCAATTTGAGAAAAGTCCAGCACAGTACTGTCTGTCAGTTCAATTCGGGTTTTGAGTCCATGTTCGTCTATGCTATGACGCCAATGTGGTGCGAATAGTGCCTCTTCTAGAGTCACTAAACGAACTTCAGTTTCACTATGACGTTGCTGTAAAAGAACATTAACGGCCAGTGCAAGTACATTATCTTGTTCTGCTAAAATTAGAAATTTCATAAAAAAGACAGCCCCTAAGGGCTGCTCAACTTATTGTGTTATATGTGTTTTAAGATTCGCGTGGCTTAGTATCGAAACCGCGTTTAGCGCCTGCTGAAAGCGTATGTGCTTTCTTCGCTGCGTCTTGAATATCCTGTTCATTGTTAAGCGCGCTTTGGTCGAGGTCGGGTCTGAGGTGTTGGCCAATAAAGGGCTGAAAAGAGCCTCTGTCTTCGAAGTTTTCGGCCAATTTATCATTGAGTTTTTCATGTCGCTTGTCATCAAAGCCTTTGTCGAGTCCAACGGATTTATCCGTAATGGGTTTTTCTACTGACTTGTCCTGTAGTTGATTTTTTTCAGCAATTTCCTTTAGTTCTTTTTCTTTGAATTCCTTACCATCTTTAAGTTCTTTGCCCTCTTTAAATTCCTTGAACTCTTTTTCCTTGTCTTTCTCTTTTTCCTTCAGATCTTTTAGGTCTTTTTCTTTGAACTCTTTAAATTCTTTGAACTCTTTAAATTCTTTAAATTCCTTGATGGGTTTTATTGTACAGGAGACCAAAAGGTCTGCCGTCATTGTTGCAGCCGCTCCACTGATGTTACGAACGGCAACACAGGTATTCGCACTAGCATAAGAATCAGAGTTAGGTGTTGTAGAGCCATCAAACACAGTGCTGCTTGATGACCCAGGCCAAATATCGCCTGCATCGCCACGATTGTTGTTGTTTTCTAAATCGAATGCGCCATCAGCTTGTTCTAGAGCGACCTTGTAATTCGTTTCATCGCTATTACTACTCCTGGTATCGTCTATATGCCATATAAATAACCCCTCGCTTGGCAGATGAGCGTCAAAACCTGTTTTTTGGCGGTTTTCTACCAGAAAATATTCATCGCTGGGGTTACCGTCGGTCCATAGTCTATGGGCGATTTGAGAGTTCTTTATGTCAGCAATAGATACATTGAGTTGATTACTGGTTTGATTTGCTACAGTAATCCAGCCCTGATCAGCTTTACACCACGCAGACGGGTGCGCGGGGGTATCGCCGTTATTGAGCCAGCTTCCCGCGCCCATCAAGCACCAATTGCCTACGCCTTCAGAAGAGTCGTCGGTATCATAGAGGTCTGGCCAACCGAATAAGAGGTGACCAAGTTCATGGGCACATACACCTATACGGGCATCTTCTGGTACGGTTAAATAAGTCCATATGCGGGTTGAATCTGTATTAAAAACAGAAGGTAGGTTCCATTTGTGTGACCAGATATCGTTTACGTCCCCGGTTTCTTCTGCCCCCCTTCCTGCATGTACGACAATAAAGGCGTCGACGTAGCCGTCACTATCGTTATCATAGTTAGAAAAATTGACGTCAGGGTCTGCCGCAGAAGCTGCATCTTGGGCAAGGTTACGTGCATTGGGAGAACTTGAGCTGAGCCCAGCATCACCGTTGGCATAATAAGTAATATTGTTTGGCATGGTATAGGGCCCGACGACGGCTCCGGTAACATCCACCAAGTTATTGCTGACTTCTTTAAAATAATCGCGGACACTTCCTGTCGGGTGTGTTCCCTGTGAAAAAAACAATTCTTCATAATGTGCGACATCATTGCCTGCGTCAAAATCTTCATCGGGAAAATTGACCAATACAACAATAACTTTAAGCGTGCCGGTAACCAAGGCGGGGGATGCCGCGATGCGTCGAACAGTGCCGATGCTTGTACCCCGAGGAAGTTCTCCCGGCGGGTATTTTAAACCATCATCTCTGCCTATAATCTTGCGCCGTCTTGTTGTGAGTGTTTTTGCGACTAATGGTGAGGCTTGTGAGCTTAACTTGGCGAGTTCTTTTTGAATTTTTTCTCGCAATTTTGGATGAGGGGCCACCATGCAGCGGCCTTTTGCATCAGCATCGTCCGCTGTTTTGAAGATATTTAAAATGTCGCGTAATAACTTTGATTCGATCATTCCGTCATTCATCGTTTGTCTCCGTAGTCAGTTATAGCAGGTTTTTGTATGCAGTATGCTATCACTTAAAAACTCGGTGAATGTGTTATTTAGTGACAAAACAATATGAATTTAAGGATTGTTGTTTTGCGTGCCAATAATATTTGACTTTGTTGTGTGTTTATTGGCGCGATAATTTTTTCTTCTTTTCTATTGTGTTTTTTTCTGCCATATCACTTTAATGAAGCGTATTTTTCACAAGCCCTAGTGAAGTAATATGTTTTCGCTAGTTATTGTTTGAATAGATATAGATGCTGATAAATTAGATGTGCTGGGCAATGGACGACTGATTTTTTGAATAATAGGTGAAAAGAACAATGATTAATTAGGTATCACAAGTTGTGAAGTTATATATTGGCTTAGCACTAATATTTGCGATCTATGGATGTAGCAAATAGTAAGAGAAAGAGGTCGTTGAAATTGAATTGAGTTATGAAAACTGCAAGGCGATGTTATCAGATAAAAACTACCTTTATTGGAATCAACCAATTGCAGTGCAAGGCTGTGAAAAGGTCGTTTTTGACATAGAAATAGGAGATGGAAATGAGTCACTACCTTTGATGGGTATGGGTGCGTCACCAGAGGAAAATCAAGTATAGCTTTGGGAGAGGGTTTGCTTCTTGCCAACTTTTTCTCAAACAAATCGAGCTGGGTTGCCCTCAATCATTATGAAAGTAAAAGCGATCAGTCGGTAGCCGAACCAAATACCCTCTTATGTCCCATAGACTTTTAGCTGATTTTTACCATTTATAATCCAGGCGGATATAGATGTTTCTTCCATTGCCGTATAAACGGCTACCTTGCGGAATATCTGAACCCATTACTCGGTTGTAGCCTGCCAAGTGGTCTTGATATTTTTTATCAAATAGGTTGTCCACGCCTGAGCCAAGTCGAAGATTAGAACTTATATTCCAGTGGGCTTTCGCGTTCGCGATAGCATACCCTGGTGTGGTTTGTTCACCTTGTGTTTCTGAGATTCGATTTTGAGCGGCAAAGAATGATGCTTCGCTTCTTAGGCTCCAGCGTGTGTTGTCAATATTAAAGCCGATGGTGCTGTTCGTTGGGGATATTCTGTATAGGTTATCGTCAATGTCGTCACGTTTGCCGTGAACAATATTGATGATGGCATCCAGGCTGTATCTATCAGAAAAGTTAACTTGGATATCTGTATCAAACCCATAAAAAACAGCGTCAACGTTGTTAAATTCCAATGGGGCGTGTGGGTTCATTCCCATCATCTCTACCATCATTATGGCTGCTTGATTACTTGAAGGGGTACCCTGAATGTAATCATTCACTTTGCGGTAGAAAAAACGTGGCGTAAATTGAAGAGGGCCTTGGTTAACATCAATACCCAGTTCAATTTCGCGGGCAACTTCTGGTTTTAAGTCAATATTGCCGGTATAAGTTCTTCCATCGGCAAGGCCAGCAGTGGCTTCAAGTGGCAGCCATAAGTATCGTTCTTGATAGGACGGTGATCGTGTTTTTTGAGCAAGGCCCACATAGAGTTTTGTTGTGCTGTTGGCTTGACTGGAAAGTTTTGCAACAAGATCCATATTGTGATCAGTTTTGACTCGATCTGCATTATTAAAGTTGTTACGCAATGTTGCTCCAGGGGGCATCATCATGTCGTTACCCATCATATTCATCTGAGCTGGCGTTCCATCGACTTCGTCTGCATTCATAGAGACATTGTTGAGTCGAATGCCGAATTCGGTTTTTATTGAGCGAGTAAGTGCGTGGTCTAGTTCGGTAAAAATGCCCAGGGTGGTTCGTTCTGCGTTATTAAAGTTAGTGACGAAAAAGTTATCATTGTTTGGATTGGTAATATCGGAGTTATGGGTTTCGCTATGGTAGTCTATTCCAACGTTCCAGGATTGCCGTGTTGCGCTTAATGCAAAACCGAGACTCTCTCCTGTTGCTAGGTTGTGGCGCCACATGGCTCCCATCATCGGTGTGTTACGCAAATGGTAGTTACTCATACCATGTTCGATGTCACTTCCATAGAGTTTTGCTTTTACGCCTAGGTCATTGCTCTTAAGGTTGTAACTTAGGTTTATTAGAGTGGCATCGATACTTTCGATGTCCATTGGTAGAGAGGGTGTACCGGCATCCCCCGTTTCGTTTCGCGTTAAATCAAGTTGGAACTGGTGGCTGCCTATTTTTCCGCCAAGGCCAAAATCGGCTCTTTGACGGTTATATTCGGTTGGACTGATTTCTCCATCGGGGAATTCGGCATTGTCGCCCGACTCAGACATTATCACGGCACTGGATTTCAACGTTTTGCTTGCAATGGAGGCGGCTGCGGTAACTAGGTTCGAAGCGTTAACACTTTGCGCTCCAAGTCTGGCAAAGCCATCGAGTTTGAGTTTATTACTATCGGCGTATTCGCCGGACCAGGTTGAGGCGTGGATGGCCCCACCAATGGTCTCTTGACCTGCACTGACAGGAGCAATACCGCGAAAAACTTCAATACTAGAAAGCTGAGCTGCTGGCGCATAAGAAAGTGGTGGGTCCATCCAGTTTGGGCCACCAGCGCTAATGGTTTGGCCGTTTACTTGGACGCCCACTCTTTGGCCGTACATGCCTCTAAGTTGGGCGATACCCGTAATTGGGCCGTTGCTGTTAATGTTTGCCCCAGCGGTTGTGCGTAGGAGCTGAGCCGAGTCTGGCGCCACTTCTACGGTATTTTCTAACTGAATAATTCGACTATCTCGAATACCTGTGACCAGTGTTTCTTCAATATCTGCTTCATTTGCCTGCACAGATAGGATAAGGCCATGGCTTATAGTCAGGGCAAGTAACGTGCTTTTCATGAGCTAACATCCGATTTTTATGTGTTTTTTTGGAATCTTACCTAGATTAGGAGACATGTGTGATGTGACAAATTGTCGCACTTTGCTTGACAAGGCCCCTAAATAAATTAAAACCTTCATAGGTTTCTTTAGGTGTTTTTGTGATTTAAATAAATTGATCTAGGACGGATAGCAGTTTTTTTAGGGCGCCTTTGTTTTCTTCGGCGACTTCTTTTGCGGCTTTTCCTTTTTCTTCTCGAATTACCGGATTGCTTAAAAGGTGCAGGCAAATTTTCGCTAAGCTTTCTGCATCTTTTGCTATATCCAATGCGTTTCTTTCTTTTAGCAGTTTGGCTACTTTTGCAAAGTTAAATGTCTGTGGACCACTTATTATAGGAATGCCAAGTGAGGCGGGTTCAATATAGTTGTGCCCGCCTATATTTGCAAAGCTTCCACAGACGATTGCAATATCCGCAGTGCCATAAAGCAGTACTAATTCTCCCATGGTATCGCCCAGGAGAACATCGGTATCCATTTGGGGGGTGATTTTGCTGCTTCGTAGTAGGGTTTCAAACCCTAGAGCGGTGCATTGCTTTTGAATGGCTTCGGTTCTTTCGGGGTGCCTAGGTGCGAGTACTAAAAGGCAATGCTTATTTTGCTGTTTGATAAGAGAAAAAGATTCGAGTATAAGCTCGTCTTCACCAGAGTGAGTGCTGCCAGCAATAATAACTTGGCGACCCCCTCTTTGATTATATTGATCTCTTAACGTTTGCGCTTTGGTGATGAGTTCTTCGTTCAGGTTGAAATCAAATTTGATGTTGCCGGTAATTGTCATCGATTGCGCTGGTAAACCTAAGGCTTTAAACCTTTCACCATCTTCAGTATTTTGTACGGCAATGTGCGTAATCTTTTTGAGCATTTGCTGAGTAAGGGGGAAGAATTTTTGATAGCCCTTTTGAGATTTTTCCGAAAGGCGAGCATTGATAATAATTGATGGAATTTTTCGAATATAACAGTTGTGAATTAAATTTGGCCAGAGTTCTGTTTCCATCACAATAAGACATGAGGGGTCGATAGCATTAAAAAAACGATTGAGCAAAGCAGGGATGTCGTAAGGTAGGTAGCAATGAAACACTTTATCGCCAAAAGTGTTGGTAACCTGCTCAGAACCGGAGGGGGTCATGGTGGTGACCACTACGGGACGTTGCTGAGTATTTAAAAGGTGAGAGATTACTGGCCTAGCAGCTAAGAATTCTCCAACCGAAACGGTATGTACCCAAATAGGTGAGCAACTTTTTTTTTCATAGCAGTTATAACCCAGCCTTTCTCTCCAGCGTTTTCTGTAGATGGGTAGGGTTTTTCCCTTTCTCCAAAGCTTTAGGAAAACGAGGGGAAGCGCTAAGGTGAAAACAATGGTATATAGGTGTCGCATAGGTTAATAAATTAGGTTGTCGATTGTGCCTGATATAAGTTGGTGTAGTAGCCGCCTTTGTTAATCAGCTCTGCGTGGCTGCCCACTTCGACTATTTTCCCCGATGACATTACAATAATTTTGTCTGCGGTTTCGATGGTGGATAGTCTGTGAGCAATAACAAGTGTAGTGCGGTTTTGTTTCAGTTTTTCCAATGCTGCCTGGATTTGTTTTTCTGATTCGTTATCCAGTGCCGATGTGGCTTCGTCTAAAATTAGAATAGGAGCATTTTTGTATAGGGCTCTTGCGATAGCAATGCGCTGACGTTGGCCGCCAGATAGTCTAGCGCCGTCTTCTCCCGTTAGGGTATCGAAGCCTTCTTCTAGCTTGGAAATAAACGATTTAGTATAGGCGTGGGTGGCTGCGTGGTCTATTTTATCTATTTTATTTTTATAGTCTTTATCGCCATAGCCAATATTGGCGGCGATGGTATCGTTAAATAATATTGTTTGTTGATTTACTAAGGCGATATTTGATCTTAGGCTTTTTAAACTGAGTTCTGAAATGGGTACGCCATCGATAAGTATATCGCCTGAGTCTGGTGAATAAAAACGAAGGAGTAAATTGGCTAAGGTGGTTTTGCCACTTCCAGAACTTCCGACCAGTGCGATAGTTTCTCCGGGGTTGATGCGTAGAGTTACGTCATTTAGGGCTTTAGTATCATTGTCGTAACCAAACTGAATATTCCTGAAATCAATTTGGCCTTTGGTATTAGTTAATATTTTTTCCCCGTCATCTTCTTCTTTATCTTTATCGAGAATGCTGAAAATAGTTTCTGCTGCTGCCATGCCTTGTTGAATAACGGCGTTTACGGTACTCAGTTGGCGAAACGGCTTAGGTAAAAAACCCGCTGCTGTAATATAGGCGACGGCTTCGGCTGTAGAGGATTCCCAAAACAAAAGCACGAGAAGGAAAATAACCGCGAGTGATATGGCGATAACAAAATGCATAATGGGTGTTTGCGCGGCTTTAACTCGTTCGAACTTTAATCCGAATTTTTTGTTGTTATCTGAGGCTAGGGAAAAACGTCTTTGTTCGTAGCTTTCACCAGAATAGCTTTTGACCAGTTTAATTCCCTGGGTTGCTTCGGTGGCGATATGGGTGATGTTGCCCACTGCTTTTTGAATTTTTCTGCTGGTTTTACGAAAGTATTTACCTGTTACGTAAACCAGCCCGGCTAAAATGGGTGCGGTTAAGACAAATACTAATGTGAGTTTCCAGTTGTAAAAGAGCAATATGCTAAATATGGCAATAACGGAAAAACCATCTCTTACTAATATTTTTACGGCACCTGTTACGGAGCCAGTAACCTGTTCAATGTTGTAAATTAGCAATGCCACCAGTTCGCCGCTATTTGATTTGTCAAAGTAAGTTTGAGGGAGATATATTAATTGAGAGAATACGTCTTTTCTCAGATTGTTAATAACGTTTAATCCCACTTTGCTCATGTAGAAATTACCCAAAAAAGCGCCAATTCCTCGTATGGCGCTTAAGATTATGATAACCGCAGGGACAAAATAAATGGATGCTGTTAGGTGTGCAGGTATAAAATTAAGGGAATTGTTGGGCTTTTTTTCTAAAGCGTTGACAAAGAATTCGGCGGTACGAATAAGAAGTGCATCCATTCCCGAAAAAAGTAAAAAGCCTAGAATACTTAATGCAAAGAATAGTTTATAGCTAAAAGCATAGCCAAGAAGCCTGTGGTATAGACCTGTAGATTTCGGATCGGGTTTTGATGTCATAAGTAAATGTGATTTGCCGCTAAGGTCGGGAAAAGTCGAGCCACATGGGATGTACTGCTCGACGTTGCTTATATAACATGAGTTACTTAATTGGCGCTAACCAATCTCTGTGGTTATCTAATTCACCACAAACGGCTTTAAAGTACAAATCTTGCAGTTTGGTGGTAATAGGGCCTCGGTGGCCTTCACCAATTTTGCGGCCATCGTGCTCACGAATAGGTAAAACTTCTGCGGCGGTGCCTGTAAAAAAGGCTTCGTCTGCGACATAGACTTCATCACGTGTAATACGTTTTTCATGAACGGTATAACCGCATTCGTTTGCTAATTGAAAAATGGTACTGCGAGTGATGCCGTCTAAGCAGGAGGTCAGTTCAGGCGTAAAAAGTTCACCGTTGCGAACAATAAAAACATTTTCGCCGCTGCCTTCTGCTACATAGCCTTCGTTATCTAATAACAGTGCTTCTTCACAGCCACAATCTAATGCTTCTTTCAGAGCAAGCATGGAGTTGATGTAGTGGCCATTGGCTTTCGCTTTACACATGGAAATATTTACGTGGTGACGAGTATAGCTAGAGGTACGAATTTTAATGCCCTGTTCTTTAGCTTCTGGTGACATGTAAGAAGGCCAGTTCCATGCGGCAACAATCACATGGGTTTTCAGGTTATCTGCACGTAGGCCCATACCCTCTGGGCCGTAAAAGACCATGGGGCGAAGGTAGGCTTCGGTTAGATTGTTTTCCCGTACAACCAGTTTTTGAGCTTCGTTTAGTTGCTCTGGGTTCCAGGGCATATCCATATTCATGATATGGGCTGAGCGGAAAAGACGATCTGTGTGTTCTTTTAGTCGAAAAATACTGGTGCCAAGTTGTTCTGAGTCGTAGGCGCGCACACCTTCAAATACACCCATGCCATAGTGCAAGGTGTGGGTGAGTACGTGAACCTTAGCATCCCGCCAAGGGATGAGCTCACCGTCAAACCAAATAACGCCATCTCGTTCGGCGAAAGACATAACTTACTCCAAAATACCTATCTAATTTATAGTGTTATTGGCTGTCGAACTCTTGATACAGCCCGTTAGTTTTTATTGCTGGCGGTTGCACTGAATGACTTTAATTTTTACTCCTTGGGGAGCGGGGCGCTGTTAATTGTTGGTATTCATTAATTTTTCCCACACGAAAATGACATTTTCCCGTTCAGGAATAAGTTGATAATTAGCAATGAGGCTTGGCTGTTGTTGCAGCGTTAGGCGGTGCCCCTCAGCGCGAAAGACTTTGTAGGCTTCAATTAACTGCTCGACCTCTTGGGTAGCGAGCAGGTTGGAATGAGCGAGGCATTCCAGAATACGGATGTTGTCCGTGTAAGTTACTAGTGCCGGTTCAGTGTTAGCCCAAGCAAGAACTGCGTATTGAACCATAAATTCAATGTCAACGATACCGCCAGGGTCTTGCTTTAGGTGGAAGTTTTTGGTTCCTTCCCCTTTCTTGTCGCTGCCCAGGTGATTTCGCATTTTTACGCGCATTTCAACAACGTCTTTACGCAGTGTATTGAGGTCTCGCTTTTGGGTGAGAATACTATGCCTAATGTCAAGGAAGCGTTGGCTTAGCTTGTTATCGCCAGTAATGACTCTTGCTCTTGTGAGGGCTTGGTATTCCCATGTCCAGGCTGATTCTGATTGGTATTTTTTGAAGCCGTCTAGGGTGGGCACAAGCAGGCCAGATTCGCCGTTAGGGCGCAGACGCATATCTACGTCGTAAAGGTCGCCCGATGCCATTTTTGTGGTGAGGAAATGAATAATTTTCTGGCCGAGGCGAGTGTAAAACGTTTGATTGTCTAGTGGCTTTTCCCCGTTGGTGAAGCCGGTGGGTTTGGCGCCGTGAAGAAAGACCATATCTAGGTCTGAGCCATGCCCTAATTCAATACCCCCCAACTTGCCATAGCCAATAATAATAAGATTGGCGTTATCGCGTTCAGTGCCATCGGGATAACCGTGTTTGGCCGTCATTTGTTTCCAGCTATGCTGGGTGACAAATTCCAATATAATTTCGGCGATATGAGTTAAGTAATCACTTACTTTCATAATGGGTAGTGCCTCTGTTATTTCGCAAGCGGCTACCCTGAGAGCGTGGGATGAGCGAAAGTGTCGCAGGGCTTCCATATTTGCTTCCAAATCATCTGGGTCAATACGTAGTAGAGTGCGTCGCAGTTCATCTTCAAGATCTGCTTTTTCGGGGGGGGAGTAGAGAGATCTGGGGTCAAGTAGCTCGTCCAGTAGCGCTGGAAATTGCGCGAGTTGCTCGGCGATCCATGGGCTGGCTATAGTGAGCTTTATAAGCTGCTCAAGGGCTTTGGGATTTTCGATTAATAGCAGTAAATAGGAGCTTCGGCGCATAACCGATTTAACCAGTGCTGAAATGCGTTTTAGGGTTTCTGTAGGTTGATTTGATTCAGTAACCTGGGTGAGCAGTAATGGCATAAATTCATCAAGCCTTTCTCTGCCTGATGCGTGAAGCCCTTTTGCTAGGGAGTTGTTGGCAAGCTCTGAGATGATACTAAAGGATAACTCTGGTGATTCGTGATTGTGGGTGCTAAAAAGCTCTATGCACTCTTCTTTAGTGAGTTGCTGCTGCCATATGCTTTGCCAATCGTATTCAAGCGTGCAGGGAGTATTCTGTTCTTCGTTAGGGTCAGCAATGACGGCGTGAAATTCTTCTCGAACCCGCTGGCGGTGACGGTTTAGCTCTACGTAAAACTCTTGCCAGTTCTCAAACCCCATGACTTTTGCGATAAGTGTTTGTTGTTGTGGGGTATCGGGTAGCTTTTGAGTTTGTTTGTCTTCGTATCCTTGTATTGCGTGTTCAGTATTGCGTAGGAATCGGTAAGCGTCGGCCAGTGCGTTGGATTTCCCTTCGGGGAGGCTGCCGGAGGATTCTAATAGCGGGAGTATTTTAAGAATTCGATTATCTTGAAGTTCAGTATCTCTGCCGCCGCGAATCAGTTGAAAGGCTTGAGCGATAAATTCGATTTCTCGAATTCCCCCCTGTCCGAGTTTAACGTCATCGTCTAAGCCGCGTCGATTTACTTCTTGTTGAATCATTTGCTTAAGTTTCCGCAGTGCTGTAATGACCGAAAAATCGATATAGCGGCGGAAGGTAAAGCTATTTAGAATTTGCATTAAATCGGTGGTGTGGGAGTCGTCTCCAGTGGTGGCAACTACTCTTGCCTTCACCATGGCGTATCTTTCCCATTCACGCCCCTGGGTTTGGTAGTAGTTTTCCAGGGCGTCAAAATAGCTTACAAGAGGCCCGCTTTCGCCATAGGGGCGCAGTCGCATATCGACGCGAAAAACAAACCCTTCGATGGACTGCTGATCCAATGATTGAATAATGAGTTTGCCAAGGCGATTAAAGAATTCTTGATTAGATAAGGTTTTTTTTGCTTTTTGGTTTTCTTTAAGTTGTGTTTCGCCTGTTTCGGGGTAGGCAAAAATTAAATCAATATCGGAAGATAGATTCAGCTCATTTGCCCCCAGTTTGCCCATACCTAAAATGAGCATGGGTTGTTTATCGCCGTATTTGTTTGTGGGGGTGCCGAATTTTTCTTCAAGAGTGGTGTAGTGTAAGTTCAGGCAGGCTTGAATGCAGGCTTTTGCTAAATAGGATAGTTCTGATGTGGTTTGCTCTGTGGAGTTGAGACGGTTAAAGTCGCGCCATATGATTCGCCACATGGCAAATTGGCGAAATATTCGGATTTTAGCATTAAAGTCGTCACTAGAGCCCCCTATAACGCGAGTACTTAGCTGGGCTAGATAGGACTGTTCCGTCCAGGGTTGAGCAAGCTCAGCAGTTTGTAGGAAATTAAGTAGGCGGTGGGGGTGATTGAGCCAGCATGTTTGTAGGTATTTACTGGCTTCTGTTGCCGTATGAAACTCTTTAAGCCAGGTAGGCTCGGCCAGGATAAGTACATTAAGCTGCTGTAGTTCTTCTATAGAGAGTTTTTCTTGAAATTGTTGTAAGAAAAAAAGGTATTCTTTGGAACTGGCGTTGTTTTTTAGTGCGTCACTTATCCTATTTGCAGTCATTATTTAAGCCAATCTGTCAGCGAATGTGATTTTTAAGGAACATCAGGTTTATTGGAAGGCTCCTCCGATTATAAACAATGAGGATGAGAGGCAATAGGGTGACCCACATAAAGTACAGAAATGATTAATTCATTATGTGGGACTACTGTTATATCCGGCTATCGTTTTGAACCCAGTAACGAGGGTTGCTTGTATCGGTATCTTTTGGAAGCAACGGATTGCTTAAATTGATATAGCGGGCGTTAATCCAGTTTTTAATGGGGAAAAGATGTTTGGTGACTTCGCTCTTTTTCATGTAGTCATCAAAGGAGCCGTCGTCGATGGCTTTTTCCAGTCCGTTCTTAATCAAACTTGCTAATGTGGTATTGTCTTTATTCACAAAGAAGTACATTGGAAACGGGTAACGAATAATAATGTCTTTATACAAACGAATGTTTGGGTAAAGGTTTTTATTTGCCGTATATTCTGCGTCAGCTTCGTAGACTCCTAGCGGTAAAAAGTGGCAGCGCTTTATACTGACTTGTTTAAACATCATTTTATAATCTGGATTGCGTACAACATTGAAACCACCGGAGGCGAGTATGTCTGTATCTGGCCAGTCTGACCCCTGACATGGAGAAAAGCGGGTGAAGTCTTGCTTTGAATTTATGCCATCAAAGCCGGAAATAAAATCTTTATGCACTAGGCTCACTCGGTATCCTAGTAACCCCTTAAGCAGTGGAATACGAATGGCTTTTAGCTGTTGCTCTCTTTCAATGGACGTTCCTGCCCAAAAAATATCAATCGTTTTTCCCAATTCAATTTGTTTTAACGCTCTTGCCTGGGTCATGTTTGGTCCATAGACAATTTTGGGAGCTTGATTATGAGGGCTGGACTTGGATACAGCGAGCTTAAGTAAACCCAATGCGTAGCCATTACTTGCATCCAAGTCGGCAGAGCCCGCTCCAGGCACAGTAATTTTTTGGGTTGGGCCTGGATGACTATGTGCCATGCCTCCTAGTAGTATTAGGAGTACGCAGAGCTTTATTGTTTGCCTGATGATCATTGGGTATCAATGTCCTGCTGTTATTATGGTGGCTAATGCTATTTGTAGTATTAATTATAGATGGTAATGATGAACGTAACTTGAACAACTAAAATATGGGTAACATGGTATGCATTATTTAACGAGAGTGGAGTTAGATACTTGAGTAAATAACCGAATTATTTCTTCCATTGCGTTTGGCTTGGTATAGTCCTTTATCAGCGGCATCAACCCAGGCTATTTTATCTGCCATTTGAGGGTTGAGTTCAGAAACGCCTAAGCTCATGGTGTATTTGATTTCGTGACCATCATAAACGATGGTATTTTCTTCGATTTGTTTGCGAATTCTTTCAGCAACGATTTTGCCTCCTTCTGCGCCGGTATCTTCAAGCAATACGGTAAATTCTTCTCCACCATAGCGCCCGGCAATATCTATATCACGAATAACATCCCGCACTATGGCTGCGGTTTGTCGTATTACCTCATCTCCCGCAGGGTGACCGTAAGTATCGTTAACGTTTTTAAAATGGTCAATATCAAACATCAACATAGTGGCTGAGTGTTGATGGCGTTGATAGCGTTTGAATTCATGCTCTACTTCGGTCTCCCAGGTTTTGCGATTAAGCAATCCGGTTAAGCCGTCAGTACGGCTGAGTGTGTGCAGTTGTTTGTTTGCCTCTTGAAGTTGGAGTCGGTTAACAGCAACTTCGGTTACGTCGTAGATGATCAAACAGATATGTTCAACACTGCCTTTTGAATCACTAAGGGGAATGATAGTACTGTTTTGATACATGAAATCGGCTATGCCAGTTATTGGCCGATAATTTTTGAAACGAAACAGATAGGGGCGTTGCTCCCAGGTAGTAAAAGCAGAATTATGCAGAATGTATACAGATTGCACTTTTCGCTTGAACCAAGTTTCCGGTAGTTCGGGGAACCGCTCGAAAAGATTTTTTCCAATGACATCGGTAGGTAAGAGTGCGCTGTGGTTTTGCATAAAGCTATTCCACAGCTGAACGTTGTACTCTTTATCGAGGATTACCAAGCCCACATCTATGCTTTGCAGTACATCCATGAGCCAATGGAAATCGTGTAGAAATTCTTTCGAGTTAGGCATGGGAATTATTTAAGCCAAGCTTGTTATTCAAGCAGATAGTCGAGTTTTAATAATAGACGCTCAATGGAGTCGTCGGTCATAACAATAAGCATATCGCAATTTACACTGTAGCCCTCTAATTTATAACTGATTTCAGTTACTAATGCGTGCTGCCAACGAGCATTTTCCATATTAAATAGTTCGGATAGTCGTTGGTGTTGACCTAATACCATCGGAGGACCATAACTGAACTCCATGTCTATTTGTTCTGCAATACCATTTAAGCAGGCGCCGAAAAGCACGTTTGTGGCATCCATAAGCAACTCCCGCTCGGCCTGATCATCTAATTCATCGTGGTAGTCCATTAACTTGGCTAAATCAGTGAAGCTAGTGTCGCTAAATAATAACATGGCTTCCCCGGTGATACCTCCACCTGTAAAGCCTTGGCAGACACCTGAAACTGCTTCGTTTGAGTCTATTGCGTGCATTGCCATCACAATATCAGATGGCTCCATCACTTCTATATGCGGGATAGAAAGCACTACAAAGGTATCGAGTAGGCGCGCAAGTTTATCGCCTGCTTGCCCCATAGCAACGTTACTTACCTCTTGCAGGGCGTCCCGATGATCCTCACTAATGTTGAGTACAGAGCTCATAGGTTCGTAGCTAGTATTTTTATTACATGTATTACCTATTCTAGTCGCATAGCGCTAGAATGCAGAGAAAATCTTAGTTTTATCCTTGGAGCCGTGATTACATGAACTTTGAAATCGTCCCTGTGACTCATTATCAACAGAACTGTTCTATAGTTTGGTGCGAGGAGACGATGGAAGCCGCTGTGGTTGATCCTGGTGGTGATATTGGCGTTATCCAAAGTGCTCTTGAGCGGTTAGGGGTTAAGCCGGTCAAAATCATTCTTACCCATGGACACATGGACCATGTGGGGGGAACCGCAGAACTAAGTCAATCCCTGCATATTCCAATCGAAGGTCCCCATCTAGACGATAAATTTTGGATTGATGCTCTAGATAGCCAAGCTGAGATGATGGGGTTTGAACCTCGGGAGGGTTTTTTGCCCAACCGCTGGCTTGAACATGGTGATGTTGTGTCAGTGGGTAAGTTGTCTTTCGAGGTTAAGCACTGTCCGGGACATACACCAGGTCATGTTGTGTTGTTTGAGCCGTCTTCAAAAACAGCTTTTGTCGGCGATGTTCTCTTTTGTGGCTCTATAGGCCGTACAGATTTTCCCAAAGGCGATTACAATCAGCTTGTCGAATCAATACGTGGACAGTTGTGGACGCTGGGAGATGATGTGAAATTTATTCCCGGTCATGGTCCTATGTCCACATTTGGGCAGGAGCGTAAAACGAATCCTTTTGTGGCTGACAACCGATTTGGTTAAGGAATTTGATTAAAAAATGTTATCACTTCTATGGGGGTATATATGAACGAGCATGTTGAAGAATTAGTACAGTTAAGTGATGACCTTGATGAAAACTACGGCCAATTTATTGACGACGCCCAGGCCACCGGGTGCGTTTGGGGGTTGGAAAATGTTGAGGGTTGGGCGTTGTGTCCGTCTCTCGATAGCGATGATATTGATGTTATGCCTCTCTGGTCTCAACCTGAATATGCGGAAGCGCATTGTGTTGAGGAGTGGGGTGATTACAAGCCTGTCCCCATTTCGCTTGAAGAGTTATTAGACGATTGGCTGCCAGGTATGCATGAAGATGTGCTTTTGGTGGGCGTTAACTGGAATCAGGGCATGGAAGGTATTGAGGTGGAACCCTTAGATTTACTGGAGGAGATTGATAAGTTTGCGGAGTCGGTTTTGGGTTAGCCATATGAGAATGGCTATTATTTTACAGCCACTATTTTACAGTTATTTAGTTACATCAGTGTAGATACTAGAGGGGAATAACCCTCCGTATCTCTTCCATAATGTGCTTGGGTTTTTGCCCAAGTTGGCGCTGGTAAAGAATTTTTTTGTTGCTGCCTACCACGACAACTCCGGGGGTGCTTTTTATCCCGAATCGGTTTGCTACAACTTCGCTGTTAAGAATGGTGCGAAGTTGCAATTGCTTTTTTTTGAGAAAGAGGATCGGGTTGCCATCTTCCCAAATATTCATAGCAATAATTTTTACGGGTCTGTTTGCTAGCTGTTGATTAAAGTCATGTAGCTCGGGTAAAAGCACTTTGCAAAAACGGCACCAGCTTGCCCAAAACACCATGATTACGGTGTTGCCCTTTTCCAGCTCGGCATAGAGCGATACTTCACTTCCGTCTGTATCTGTTTTTACCCAATTTGGAACGTTTTTTTGCTCAATAGAGGGGGTTATAGGTACGCTGGTCTCTTTGCTGTGACCTAAAACAGGCATTCCTACTCCAATGATGAGAGACAGAAATAACCATTTTTCTAATTGGGTTAAAGAGGTTTTCACCATTTGGCTAGTTATCAACATATAACGACGGTTTTTCTTAGACGTCGAGTTTAGTTATCGGTTCCCCATGAATTAATTCAGAGAGTTTAGACTTTTGTTTCCCGTTTTCATCAAAATTGCTTTCAGCAAGCCAGTTCTTATAGCAGGGTTTGATGTGTGGCCATTCTTCCTTTCTAATGGAAAACCACGCTGTATCTCGATTGCGCCCTTTCACTACATTGCTATTTCTAAATACGCCCTCGTAAGAAAAACCGAAGCGCACAGCAGCGTCGCAGGACGCTTTATTAAGCGAATGACATTTCCATTCGCACCGGCGGTTTCCCAGCTCGAAAGCATAGTCAATCATGTGGTATACCGCATCGGTTGCCACTCGGGTACGTTTCAGTTTAGGAGAGAAATAAACATGGGCGAGTTCAATGCTTGCGTTGTCAGGAAAAATGCGGGCAAAGGAGAAAAAACCAACAGGCTGGTTATTTCGAGTGTCTATGACACAATAGAAATATAGGCCGCTTTTGCTGCTTTGAATCTCCAGCCAACGTTGAAAGCTGCTGAAGCTTGCAAAGGGACCATAGGCGAGATAGATTCTAGAGGGTAGGCTCAGAGGACTCCGTGAGGGTCTAGTTGGGAGGCATCGTATAAAGCTTGAGCATGTCTGTTGGCATCTAGTTTTATCAGAGTGCAATATTTGCCTTCGATTATTTCCTTTTGGGGCCATTTTGCAGGTACAAAATCATTGACGCAGATGCCTACAGGTTGTCCATGCCCGTTGAATTCAAATTCAATATGAATAGGGAGCGATTTTTTGTTCATTTAGTGACATATTTCCTAATCGATTTAAAATCCCCGTCAGGTAACGGGTTTTTTGTTACACTCTCGCGCTGATTTAACACAGTAAAAAGGGCATTTGACTAAACCCCTATGAGTACGACCATATATTCCCCCGAAGGCGATGAACAGCTTCCCTTAAAAAGCTTTGCCGAGAAAGCCTACTTGGACTACTCCATGTATGTGATTCTCGACCGGGCACTGCCCCATGTTGGCGATGGTTTAAAGCCTGTGCAGCGGCGTATTGTGTATGCGATGAGCGAGCTGGGCTTGAAGGCCGGCGCAAAATATAAGAAGTCTGCTCGTACCGTGGGTGATGTGATCGGTAAGTTCCACCCCCACGGAGACAGTGCTGCCTACGAAGCGATGGTATTAATGGCTCAGCCCTTCTCTTACCGCTACCCTTTGGTGGATGGTCAGGGTAACTGGGGGTCTCAGGATGACCCAAAATCTTTTGCGGCTATGCGCTATACCGAATCCAAACTCGCAGCATTTACCGAAGTATTATTGTCGGAGCTGGGTCAAGGCACCGTTGAGTGGCTGCCCAATTTCGACGGTACGTTAGACGAGCCTAAAATACTACCCGCTCGGGTTCCCGTAGTGTTACTCAATGGCACCACGGGTATCGCTGTTGGTATGGCGACAGATATTCCTCCTCATAATTTACGTGAGGTTGTTAATGCAACTATCCACTTATTGGATAACCCTAAGGCATCGGTAGACGACCTGTGTGAGTTTATTCAGGGGCCAGATATGCCCACTGAAGCCGAAATTATCACGCCTAAAGACGAGTTGAGAAAGCTTTATCAGTCTGGTCGGGGGTCTATGAAAATGAGGGCTGTGTGGGCCAAGGAAAATGGCGAAATTGTTATCTCTGCCCTTCCCCATCAGGTTAGTGGCGCTAAGATTTTAGAACAAATTGCGTCTCAAATGCAGGCCAAAAAGTTGCCTATGGTTGCGGACTTAAGAGATGAATCTGACCATGAAAACCCGACTCGTTTGGTGATTATCCCTCGTTCCAATCGGATCGACTTAGACTCGGTTATGAATCATCTTTTTGCCACTACGGATTTGGAAAAAAATTATCGCGTTAATTTTAATATGATTGGCATAGATGGGCGTCCTAGTGTCAAACCTTTAAATCAAATGCTTACGGAATGGTTGAGCTTTCGAATGGTGACAGTGCGTCGCCGCCTGCAACATCGTTTAGATTGGGTTGATAGACGTCTTCATTTATTGGATGGGTTGTTAGTCGCTTTTCTTAATCTGGATGAGGTTATCGACATTGTTCGGACGGAAGATCACCCAAAACAGGTATTGATGAAGCGTTTTAAGCTCACCGAAGAACAAGCCAATTATATTTTGGATACTCGCTTGCGCCAGCTAGCTCGGTTGGAGGAGATGAAAATTCGCCAAGAGCAAGAAGAGCTGGAAAAAGAGAAAAAAGATTTGGAACTTAAGTTGGGTTCTGCTCGACGCTTGAAAACGCTTATTCGCCAAGAGCTAGAAGCGGTGATGAAAGAGTATGGAGATGACCGCAGGTCACCGCTTGTAGAGCGTGAAGAAGCGCAGGCATTCAGTGAAACCGATTTGTTAACCAGTGACCCAGTTACGGTGGTTTTATCGGATAAAGGTTGGATTCGTGCGGCGAAGGGGTACGATATTGATCCTACGTCGTTAAATTACAAAGCAGGGGACAGTTTTAAGTTTGCTGCTCGTGGCAAATCGAATCAAAATACTCTCTTGTTGGATTCCACTGGACGCAGCTACGCTATTGCGACCCATACTTTGCCGTCGGCGAGGGGGCAAGGGGAGCCGGCGACTGGACGATTGAACCCGCCTAGTGGGGCGAGTTTTGAAGGTTTACTTATTGGGGATGATAAGCAGAGAGTATTGCTCAGTTCTGACGCAGGTTATGGTTTTGTGGGTACTCTGGCGGATATGCATACCAAGAATCGCTCTGGTAAGGTCGTATTGACCCTACCAAAGGGAGGGAGAGTATTACCTCCTGTGCTTTTTGATGAGGTGGAGGGAAGCTGGTTAGTGGCCGTGAGCAATGAAGGGCGTATGTTAGTTTTCCCTGTAGGGGAGTTACCTAAAATGGCGCGGGGTAAGGGGAACAAAATTATTAGTATTCCCTCTGCCCGTGTTGTGGCTAGAGAAGAATATGTTGTTGCCGTTGCCGTGTTGAATGAAAAACAGTCTATGAAGATATTTTCAGGTAAGCGGCATTTAGGGTTGAAGCATAAGGAACTAGAGCATTACATTGGTGAACGGGGTCGGAGGGGAAACAAGTTACCTCGTGGATTCCAGAATGTAGATTCAGTGATGGTAGAATAATACTAAAGATGATTCGAATAGAGTATGACAAAAAAGCGTCTAGTGTCTCATTTTTAATAAAAGGGTCGCATTCTTATTCCATTAATACTTGATCACGGGAAGAAGCAATGACACACTTTCGTTATAGATTGGGTGGTTTTTGGCCTGTGGCCGTCCATCGATTAGGTCGTTTTGCCAAGACCATCGAGGAGTTTCCCGTAGCGTGATTGTAAACTGCTGTGGCAACGTAGTTTTGGGTGGATTTACCCTTATTTAACTAGAGAGAATTATGCCTGGTTTTCGTAAACATGGTCGTATCCTAACTAAGTGTTCAGTTAGGCTTTCCCATAATGATCTTGGTGATATTGTCGCTGAGACTCGTGATATATCTGAGACAGGTGTGTTTGTTGCCTGTAAGGAGCTTCTCCATACAATTTGTGTTGGGGATACTGTTGAGGCGGAATTGCACTCTGAACGTCAAGATGTCTCTCACGCGCACCTAAGAGTTATTCGCCTTACTGAGGAAGGGGTTGGTTTAGCGTTTGAGTAGCCTAGAGCTCTTTGACTATTCCAGGTTATTATTGCGAATCATCGATCTTAGTTCTTCCACGTACCCTTTCCCTCGTTCAGAATAACTGATTAAGCCTCCTGCAAGAGCATGGCCTGTGGCTGTGTGGTGATGGACTTTGAGCTGGGCGCGAATTTGGCGCAGTAGCTGATAGGCATCATGTGAGTTTAGGTTGTGACAGTAGGCCGTGACAGACGCTACGGGGGAAGAAAAAGAACTGACCTCATAGTGTGCCCCTTCAGTTCTCTTTGCGGGAACCATTCCGCAGCCTTTGTTAAAGCACCACAGTCCAAAGAGATTGTTTCCCTCTCGCGCAAATCTCGATGTTCCCCACGCCGATTCGTTTGCTGCCTGTACTAATATTAGTGAAGTCGGGATGCTATCAACCTTTACTAAAAGCTGAGAAAGTTGATTATTAATCGACAGCCCTTGGGTGACCTTATATTTTTCCACTAGGTTTTTCAGGTGCTTTTTCTGAGTCCTGCTTAATTTTTGGCTCTTTGCCCAGCGTTCCTTTATTTTTAGCAATGCCTTGCGTTCAACTGTAATTTTGTTGTTTTCCGTTTCTGCCATAGGTCGCAAGTATGCAAAAAACTGACTTTTCTTTTCTTTTACGTCGCTGATGGCGGCAAAATCAGGAAGACTGAGTTTTGCCGTAAGTGTTTTGTTTAATAGAAAAGAAGGGGAAGTATGCTCAGCGATCAATATAAGCATAAGTAAAGAGCAGCTATATAGCACGAGGCTAATGCCAATGGTTGGTTTTAACAGGGAGTTATCCATATATCTCCTTATTTATCTAAGGTCACTGCGAATTAACTCATTATAAATCTAGCGCATTTTTTAGTGCTTGTATCTGTTCTTCTTGACTGTGTTTGTCTATAGGGGACAGTGCTTTTTTTGGATGTGCTGTTAATATTGACATTTCCAGTTTTTCTATTGAGATATGAGCCCAGCAATGGCCTACTTACTTTTTGAATACTCCAGATTCATAGGGTTCTTTTAATATTTTTTTTCTACAGCCTGAACGCCTTTGTCATTTGCGTTTTGGAACGTAGCGTAAATGCCGTCAAATTGACACGCTTGTTAACTCTAGAAAGGTTGAGTAGAAAAATTAAGTATATTTTTTCCATATTTTTCTACAGCTTTTTCTTTCATAGATTTTAATAAAAGCCTTAACTCAATTAGGTCATTTCCTACGTCTGATATTTCATCTTCATTATTAGATGTATCACATATTTCAGCCATCCGCTGCTCTTTCTCAATGAGAGATTCAAGTAAAATTTTAACTTCTGATTCCACCAAGTTAAGCTGAAATGAACTCATACTGCTCTACCTTCTTTTTTAAACACTCTAGTTGCTCTAAGCGCCATCTCTTCTAGTAAACCTTTATATTTCTCTATAGGCATATTCTGTGTGGGGGCTATACAATAGTGATGCTCTTTATCTTTAACTAACTTTAACCCAAAAGGTGGTTGCATATTTGGAGGAAATCTCCATACCCAGCCTGACATTGGTGATTCATTAATTCCTTGTCGATCAAACACACTGATACTTTTCCCATTGGCACGAATTATTACAATACCATTAATTATGACTGTATCAACATCTTTAGACCTCACATTGGAAAACCGAGGGCTTCCCGAATTGCCTAAACGAAATATTTCTTCAGGTACAATGTAAAATTCTTTAGATAACATAATTGTTTCCTTTTTCTGTCAGTTTAAAGAGAGTTAACGAGGCTGTAGAAAAGTTAAATTTATTCTTACACGCCTAAAATTGATTGATTTTTTGATTCTAAATGGGTTCATTTTTTAACTCTGAACCTTCTAATTACTTCAAAATTCATTTGAAGCCGCTCTCCGTATAATAAATTTTTACATTTTTAATTTTTCTACAGACTGAACGCCAAGCTAAGCGGCGCGCTTTTCAGCGTCCGCTTGAGCTTTTTGTTATTTCAGGGATTTTGGCTAGCCTAGTGCAGACAGCTTGACTATTAACATAAACTATCTTTTTATACAAAAGCCATTGGTAGCTCATTTCTTTGCATTCAAAATACCCATTTTGGGTTGCAATGGTATTTACTGAGAAGTGGGCAGCAACAGGGAAAAAAAACATCGTAACCATTGACAAAACAAATACTTTTGTTGCTGATTTTGTTTGAGATTTAGACAGGTCGGTTTTTTTAACATTTTGGTAGACACCCAGCAGGGTTAACAACAACAATACAATGCCGGCACCCAATGAATACATAGCTCCCTTGCTAAAATACACGACCTCATTACCATAAAATAGAGAATGAAGCGTGCCATAACTACTAGCAATAAACCACCAAAAAGATGCAATTGTTAAAATAACAAAAAACAAAAAACTAGCAACCTTGGTCATTATTGAAATATTATCTGTGCCCTCCATTTATAGTACTCTCGGTTTCCCTGATAAGAACTTATGTAGCTGATGCTTAGCAGCGTCGATAAGAATCATTTTTGCCGAGTCAACAGCATAGTCAATGATTTGGGCAACAGCGTCACCTGTCTTATGAAGTATGTTTTCTTTCGTTTTTTGTATTTGAGACTGAACATTTTGACTTAGTTCATCTAACCCCAATATTACTCTGTCAGTTATACCGTAATGATTGTCTATTTCACCCAGCGCCATAGAAGCCAGCAAGCCCACTGCAACCACGGCTATAATGGGGCCAATAGTCTAAAGTTACACCAAACCCAACTAACGCTGACGCTGCAACAATAGACGCACCAGTGGCCAAACCAACTTTAACAACATCGGTTGCTAAAGTGCCGATAAGTTGACTTAGTGTTGCGTTATCTGTAAGGAAATAGTCTGCAACATGTTGGTTTGATTTTATTTTTTGTTTTAGCTCTATCTTTTCTTGACTTGAAAGCATTCCAGCTTACTCCTTTGGTTGAGTTAGTGATGAGAAATAACGCTGGTGTAATGTGGCGCCTAAGTATGAACTTGGTAACCACGTAAATTATTTAGTTTTGGCACCCACCAAACCGAAACTACTTCTGGGCGTTCACATTGACACCCTTGTTAGGGGTGTGCCACTTAAGTGAAGCCACTAGTTTTTTGACAAATTGATGAACAGGATATTGTTCATTTCTCGAGACGTTCCTAATACTTAAATAGGTGTCTTTTGATAAGATAGACCAACTTCTATCCCAGGTTCCCTCATAAAGATTAAATTTCTTACTCTCCTTCAAGAGATAAAATTCACCAATACGCTGATGTCCGTCATCGGGGGTTAAACCCTTAACCATAATATCGATGGTCTCCGTAAGAAGCTTCATAGCTCCAAGCTTTACCTCGTAACCCTCTGCACTCGATTTAATTATCAGAGATCCGTACTCCCTCTTAACTTCCCAATCCTTATGGATATCAATCTCCAATCCGTCAAATAGGATCTTTTCTGCTGAGACCTGCATTGAAGCAAATGCGAATAGAACTAAAATTACTCGTCTCACTGAACTCATGCCCCTAACAGTAGTATAAACGACAGTTTGTCCAATAATATACTCTATCGGACAATTCGGAATTGAGATAAAAAAGTATATTTTTCAATAAGTTAAAATTCTTTTATTTAGATTCAACCGTTATCTCAACTGTCCACTTTGCTGTTTTGTTATCCCAAATATGCCTTAAATGTCCATTAATAATACAGGTAAAATTTCTAGAGCCACTGCGAATTGGCCCTAGTTACAAATCTAATGCATCTTTTAGTGATTGTATCCGCTCTTCTTGACTGCTTTTGTCTATGGGAGTCAATGTTTCTTTAGGTAGCGCTGTTAAGGTTGGTATGTCCAGTTTTTCTCCTGCGTCCACTCTAGCGCACACCTGTTGGTATTTTTCCTTAAAAATGGGAAAAGCAATGTGTTCCGAGGTGTTTTGCAGGAAGAACCAATCTGCCGCTTTACCGGCATGATAAACCGCAGGGTGGCTCCACTTGTAAGCCGCTTTAGGTGAAGGGGCTTGGCAGGCTTCTATGTAGGCTTGGTGGGCCTCTGGCACTGGATTAGCGCTGTGCTTCTTACAATGTTTTAACATGGTGTGAAGCGTCGGTAGAAATTCGGTAGATTCAATCACGGTACGTGCAGCTTTTAGGATTGCTTCGGGTGTGAACGTTTGTGTGGTATCCAGCCAAAGGCGTTTTGTTACGTTTAGCTCGGTTTCGTCTGGGAAGGCTTTGTAATATTGGTTGTGATAATTACGTCTGAACAGCGCGAAGCATTGATTAATCACATCAATTCTTAGGTTAGTATCGCTAGGTTGGTTAGTTTGCCCAGCTTCTGTTGGAGAGTTCTTCTTCAAGGGAAATATCTCGTGTAGATCGGTTTGTTGAAGATGGTTGCTGTGAATGAGAGCCTTCTGGCATGGCGTTGCGCTTTGCCCATTGCCGTTTAACATGTTGCAGGAAGCGTGTATTCCAGGATGTGTGGATTTGATTGCTGTCCCGCCAGTATATGACAAACTCTGGAAGTTGTTGTTGGGCAAATTGGGCGTCAATGTTGGCCATTTTCAATACGTCGTAGACTTCGTTAGACGGTTGCCAGGTATCGGGTATCGGTTTAGGATCAGTGCTGTGTTCCAGAGCTGAGTTATATCTGGACCACTGAAGACGAACATGATCGTAGAATTTACGGTTCCAGTTGTTTTGTTTCTCACTTCTATCCATCCAATAAAAGATGAATTCGGGTATGGCGTCTTCGATGAATTCTTTGTTTATGCCTGCGTGGCTAACCATAAACTCCCAGGCGTCTATACTTGGCTGCCACTCCTTATGCATGGGGGTGTACTGGCTTTGGCTGGCTTGTTCGGTTTCGTAGTCTCGCCACTTTCTTATCACTTGCTGTACAAATTTAGCTCCCCAGGATCTATGGGGTTCTTTTCTTTCCCGCCAATAGGTAACAAATTCAGGAACCTGTTGGAGGGCAAAAGAAGAGGGAATATTGTGTTGCGCTAATTGCGCCAGATGGTCTTCGCTGGGTTGCCAATGGCTAGAAATATAATTTCTGCCAGCAGGGCCTTGTTCTGGAATGTGAGGTGCGCGGTGAGTCTGCACTTCTCTTTTTTCGTTAAATGCAAATTTGAATGTGTCGGTATGGTCATTGATAGCAGATCCAACAATGATTACGCCTTTCTCCCTCAAATTTGTTACGACTCGATGCATATCTCGAAGATCCCAAAAAGGCATCGCCTCTTTTAGTTGGTCAAAGGTAACTTGATACCAGAGGTAGGGCGTATCTCCCCGCGATGGGACTCCCGCCTCTTGAGACACAATATCGGAAAGTGCTGAGAGCATCACGGATTCGTCTAACCCAAGGGTCGCGGCAAGCGATGGGTATACAAGAAGAGGTTTTTCCGGGATCAGGGAGCTTTTCATAATGCGAGCATACTCTACCATTGATTGTCTCTAGAGGGGACTGATCTTGTCCTAACTCAACGAAAATCCCCAGTTTCTTCTATAGTTTGGTTTAGTACTGCTTTTTGTTTCGATACTTGATTCTATTTTAGGTTATTTATTGTTCAATTGAGTGTGTTTATGCATTGTATCCACAGGTTTATTATTTGGTTGCTTATCCTAAGTTTTTTGCACTCTATAGGAGGTTGTAGTAAGCCTCCCGAGCGGGTTTACTCTTTAGCTATTAACCCTTGGCCAGGTTATGAGTTACTTTATTTGGCAGGAATGCAGGGTTACTTCAAAGAGGCGGGGTTGAATATTAAGCTGGAAGAGCTGAGTTCGTTAAGTGATTCTATGAGAGCCTTTGTTACTGGCCGGGTAGATGGCTTCTCATCCACAATGGTCGAGGCCATGTTGGTTAAGTTACAAACTCAGAAACGGATAAAAATTGTGATGGTGGCAGATTACAGTGATGGCGGTGATATTATTGTTGCTCGTAAAGAAACGGCCAGTATTAAGGACCTTAAAGGTAAGCGAGTGGGGTGTGAGCTTATGGGGTTGGGTTTGGTGGTGCTGGAGAGAGCGCTTGATCTCCATGGTATGGGGGTGCGGGATGTTGAAGTGGTTAATCTTGAACAGCTTAAAGGTGTGGATGCTATGGAACAGAACCAGGTGGATGCGTTTGTTACCTATCCTCCTGAGTCTTTGAAATTATTAGCAAAAAAAGACACTTACCACTCCATTTTTTCTTCCAGCGAAACCCCTAAAGAGATACTGGATGTGGTGTCGATTAATGAAGCTATTCTGAAAGAAGAACCAGATTTTGTGCCTAAATTTTATAAAGCTTGGCAGATGGCTATTGAGTTTACTCGTCAAGAGCCTGAACTGGCCTATGCTCTGATGGCGGAAAGGGAGCGAATTTCAGCAGAGGAGTTTAAAGTGATATTTGAACAGGAAATTAAGATATTGGATGCGAAGGAATCTATGTCCTTGATGACAGATAAGAAGTTTATGGAGAAGTCTCTATTGAGAGTCTGTAGTTCTTTAAAAACTGTCGGGCAATATGGTGGTGAATGTAATTTTTTACATGAATTGGTTTATAGCGGTAATTTTTGATTAATTAAATAAGGAATTTATAAGTTCTCGATTATGGCAAAAAAAGCACAATATATTTGGAACCGATCTCTGTTGCTGAAATTAAGTGCGCCTATTGTGGTGGTCGGTGTAGTTTTGATGCTTGTGCTTGCTATGATTGTCAGAAAGGAGGGGAATAACTTAGAGAAAGTTAACGCAATTCAATTAGCTCAGTTAATTATTGATGATATTGTTATCGCTGCTCAGGTTGACGGCTCTAGAGCAAACTTAATTCGAGTGATTAATTCATTAGGGGCGTTTAAAACGATAGAGTTTATTGCGTTGATTGACAGGCAGGAGAGAAAAATTATTGCCTCTTCAAAAAACAAATTGATAGATCAACCGCCAGAAGCCGTACAGCAGCTTGGTTTTGCTTTGCGTAATGCAAGTCGAAGTTGGGCTGACAATGAATTATATATTTCCCAGGTAGGTAATGAATATAGTTTTGTTTCTACAATTGATGTCTATGACCCTAAAATACTTGCTATAAAAAAAATTGATGTACTTATGGTAATTGATATTGTAGAAGCTAATGCTGCTACCGAACGAGCAGTGAGATTTACCATTTTTTCAATGGTGGCCGCCACCGTTTTGTTGATAATAGGTTTTGGTTTAATACTGCGACGAGTTTTATTTCTGAGGCTAAGTCAATTGAAAAAATTAATTCTTGACGAAATGGCTGAGGGAGGCTTTGCTAGTTCAAGCATAACGGTTGGGGATGAATTGGATCATGTCAGGATTATGTTTATAGAAATGCTCGGCGCGAAGAAAAATGCTGAGCTAGAAACGCGCCGAGCCCTTGCGGCGGCAAAGAAAAGCAGTGATGCTAAAAGCGATTTTATGGCGAATATGTCCCATGAATTACGTACACCGTTGAATTCTATTATAGGCTTTTCAAAGCGTATTTTACGCACAGAGACGAACCTGGATGAAAGGCAAAAGCGCTCCATGGATGCTATTTATAAAAATGGTCATCATCTTCTTTCGATGATTAACGATGTACTTGATTTGTCAAAGATTGACGCTGGACGTTTGGAAATGAAAATTGTCGAGGCCGACATTTCTGTTATCTGCGAAGGGTTATATCACCAATTTAATGAAGAAGCCGAGAAAAAAGATCTTTCAATACGTTTTTACATTGGCAATGAAATTTATGGTTTGGTCGATGAGCTAAGATTTAAGCAAGTTGCAATTAACTTGATAAGCAATGCAATTAAATACACTGAGGCTGGTGAGATAATTGTAAAGCTTGCTAAGGAGAGTGAGGAGTTTTTGTGTTTCTCTGTAAGAGATACGGGCATAGGTATTAAGGACGAGGACCAAGAAAGGCTTTTTAAACGATTTGAGCAGTTTGATGATAAGAGTCGTTTCCAAATTGGGCAGGGGACTGGCCTGGGGTTGTCGATAGTCAACGAGATTGTTTCTTTGATGAATGGTAGGGTTTTAATTGAATCGACAGTGGGTGTAGGAACCAATTTTAAAGTCTATATCCCGGCCATTATTCAGAGTATCCGCCATCGTTAAAGAATGTTGTTTTAATCGTTAATTTAATCAAGTTCGTGTAAAAATGCCTCGCACTTTGCGGGGCTTTTTTTTATTCTAGGTTCCTGGGGCTTGTTAACAGGCACTAATCTAATGGGGTGTGATTTGGCTAAACAAAAAACGGCGTTTGTTTGCACAGAATGTGGTGCAGATTACAGTAAGTGGCAAGGGCAGTGCAGTGAGTGTAATGAGTGGAATACTGTAAAAGGGGTTCGTTTGGGTGGCATTGCTTCTCGTACTCAGAGCTTTCAGGGCTATGCGGGTGGGCAGCAATCCAAAATATCCATACTTTCTGAAATTAATTTGGATGAACTGCCTAGGTTTTCGTCTGCGCTGGAAGAGTTTGATCGAGTTTTAGGAGGTGGTTTTGTTCCTGGGTCGGTGGTATTGATTGGGGGAAACCCCGGCGCAGGTAAATCGACGCTATTACTGCAAACTCTATGTCGATTGGCAGAGCAGCAGTTAGCGCTTTATGTCACAGGGGAAGAGTCATTGCAGCAGGTTGCCATGCGAGCGCAGAGACTAGGTTTACCGGCAGACAAGTTGAAAATGTTATCTGCTACGGATGTTAATTTGGTTATTGCCAGTGCGGAATCTGTTAAACCAAAAGTGATGGTGGTTGATTCTATCCAGGTGATGCACCACTGTGATGTGCAGTCCGCTCCGGGCAGTATCTCTCAGGTGAGAGAGTCTGCTGCGGTTTTGACTCGTTTTGCTAAGCAGACAGGAACGGTATTGATACTTGTGGGCCATGTAACTAAAGAGGGAAGCCTTGCGGGTCCGAAAGTTTTGGAGCATATGATTGATTGTTCGATTCTATTAGAGGGGTCTCACGATTCTCGTTTTCGTACTTTGCGCAGTCATAAGAACCGCTTTGGGGCGGTGAATGAATTGGGTGTGTTTGCTATGACAGAGCAAGGGTTGAAAGAGGTCACTAACCCCTCAGCTATTTTTTTACAGCGCTCTGATGAGATTTCTGCCGGGTCTGTGGTGATGGTTGTCTGGGAGGGAACTCGCCCGCTGCTTGTTGAGGTTCAAGGTTTAGTGGACTCCTCCAGCTTGGGAAACCCGAGGCGAATTGCGGTGGGTTTGGAGCAAAACCGATTGGCGATGTTGCTTGCTGTATTGCACCGTCACGGGGGCATTATGGTGGGGGATCAGGATGTTTTTGTGAATGTTGTTGGTGGGGTTAAAATTGTGGAAACCAGTGCGGATTTAGCACTGCTTTTGGCTTTGGTATCCAGCTTGAGAGACCGACCCTTGCCGCGTGAACTTGTGGTTTTTGGTGAAGTGGGTCTCGCCGGAGAGATACGCCCTGTTCCAAGCGGGCAGGAGAGGCTGAGAGAAGCGGCAAAACACGGTTTTCGCAAGGCTATTGTGCCTCACGCTAATGCGCCAAGAGAAAAGATTCCCAATATGGAGATAATTGAAGTAAAAAGCCTCAATGATGCACTTGAGGCTATTTAACGGACGAATCTCTAAGCAGCGCATTGACGAGCGCGCGCATACGTTCTTCGTCTCCAGGGGCATTGGGTTGGCAAGCAAGTCCGAGATAGTGTTCTTGTATATGTGAGACCTGTCCATGCATTATGATTGTGCTACCGTCTCTCAGTTCCAAATGCAGTGATATGATGTCCTCTGTTTCAATAGAGTGAGGTTCTAACAGTGCAACGAGTGCCCCGTGAAGGGAGATATTGAGTAGGTATACATGCCAGTTGCCGAGAGGTGTAATAATGGTGCCGGAGCCTCGATAGGGGATACGTGGTTCCGTTCTTTTCTCATCATCGTTTTGGGAAGGTGTTTTCATTGGAACGCTTATTCTCATGGCATATTCTGTGAACACTAGTTTAGTTTTGGCGGATTAATTCGGATAAAACCCTCTCGAATGCTTCTCCGTCGTCCATATTTAGTTCAATAAGCCGCCGTAGGTGGCTGATACTCTCTACATCTAGGCTAGTGCAGTGGAAGCCGAGAAAGTGACTGCTACTGTGGGCTAAGGTTACCTGCATAGATATATGAGTCTCGTCGGATAGGGCAATATCGATTGTGGTCGGTTCCGCGATGTTTAGTTCATATTCTTTTGGTGTTTCTACAAGCACTCCATTAAGGGAAATATCTATTAGATGCGTTTGCATACGAGAGTTGTTTTGTTCAATTGTCGCATTGGCATCGAAGTGTATTCGGCTGTATTTACGACGTTCTCTTGTTGTTTGAGGCATTGTTATCGTCTGTTGAGAAAGCAGGAGTATTCTTTTGAGTTTAGTCTCGACTGGAATCTGGCGCCATGAGTCTCAGCTAAAAAATAAGACTTAGTTCTAAATATAAGGTGGGAGCCTGTTAGACATTGGTTGGTATGGAGTTGGTTGATATGAAAGGTGAAAAAAATTTATTTCTCAAGTTTGGTGCTGCTGGCCTGGTTGCGGCCATTTTCCTTGGCTATATATAGCTGTTGGTCAGCGGCGGCGATGATTTGCTCGGGACTATCGGTTTCGATATTGTACACAGTGGCAGCGCCCGCACTGATGGATAGGTAAGGTGAAACGGGAGAGTCTGGGTGTGGGTATTCCATTTTGGCAACTTCTTCGACGCATCTACGTGCCAGTGTTGAAGCCCCATCAAAATCTGCTTCTGGGGCGATAATGGAAAACTCTTCACCGCCATATCGTGCGACTTCGTCTGTAGAACGATATACCAGCTCTTCGAGCACTCGGGCTACCTTGCGCAAGCATTCGTCTCCGGCAATATGCCCTGAAGTATCGTTGAAGCGTTTAAAATAGTCTACATCGATCATTATGACGCTTAAGGGAGCACCTGAGCGTTTTGCTCTATTCCATTCATAGTCAAGCCGCTCGTCGAATCTCCTGCGGTTATCCAGTTCTGTCAGGCCATCTACATGGGATATTTTATCGAGCAGTTCGGTTCGGCGTTTTAACGCCATATGGGTTCTTACCCTAGCTTGGACGATAGCCGGTTGAAAGGGTTTGCCTATGTAGTCCACAGCGCCTAGGCGCAAGCCCTTAATTTCTTCTTCGCTTTCTGTTCTAGAGCTAATAAAGATAACGGGAATATTATTAAACTGTGGGTTTTCCTTAATGGCGTATATCACTTCATAACCGTCCATATCGGGCATAACAATATCGAGAAGAACCAGATCAATATTGTTGTTGTTAAGACGGTGAAGAGCTTGTTGCCCAGATTTTGCTACGAGTACAAGGTACTCGCCCTGCAACTGGTTGCTTAGCAGTTGTAAGTTTGTCGGTTCATCATCAACGATAAGAACCGTTTGTTTTTGGTAGTGATTATCGGTGTTGCCGGTCATTACTTTTCATTAGTCTTGGTATAAAAGCGATTATTGGGCAATTAATGTCTTTAGTTTACTTGCTGCGTCGTCAAACTCAAATTCATCAATTAACACGTTTAGCGGCTGTAAGTGTTGTTGGTCGTCAGACAGTAGTTGATCTTGTATCTGTCTGAGTAAATTGCCGCTGTTGGCGTCCCCCTGTTCTAACAGTTCATGCAAAACCTTTAGATCTGCTTGAATTCTTTGATCTGATAGCTTGAACTCTCCATATATCGGTGTTTCAACTGCACCACTAATAATTTCCAAAAGCGCATCCAGGGAGCGCAAAGCTTCATCTAACTTTTGACCAACGGCTTTGATGAGCCCAGCGTCGGGTATTTTGTCCGCCTGTTCACACGCTTGGCCTAGGGTTTGTGATGCATCCCTAAGGCCGTTGGCACCAATGCTGCCTGCAACACCTTTCAGAGTGTGGGCCCAGCGGTACCGCTCAGTTGCACCCTTATCATCGGTATATTGCATAAACTCCGAGATGCTATTTTGGTAGCTGCTTAGGAAGCGTTCGATTATCTTTTTAAATACTTCTACGTTGTAACCAGCATAGTAGTAGCCTTCGCGTACATCAATCCCAGGTAGCTGTTTTGGCCAGTCGTCAGGTACTTGTTCGAGGGTTTGGGTTGGAGAGGCATCCATATTGGTGGTCTCGTCATTGTGGGGCTCGCCCTTATTTATTGCCCATTTAAGTAGGCATAAGTAGAGGGCGTGGGGGTCTATCGGTTTAGAAATATAATCATTCATGCCTGCTTCGAGGCATTTTTCTCTTTGGCCTGTCATCGCGTGAGCGGACATGGCGATAATAGGCAATTTGGTGAGGTATTCCTTTTCTCTTATGGTTCGGGTAGCGGTATATCCGTCCATAACGGGCATTTGGATATCCATCAGTACGATATCGAACTCAGAATGTTGCGTTACATGCACGCATTCTAAGCCGTCGTTCACAATGGTGACATTAATGTTGACGGTTTCAAGCAGCTTTTTTGCTAGTACCTGATTAATTTCGTTGTCTTCTACTAGTAGTGCATTAATACCCGCTAGCTTATCGAATTGGGAAAGGTCCAGTGAACCGTGTTTACTCAGTTTTTCTTTTTTGCTGAGGCTTTTATTGCTTTTGGTTAATACTTGATCAAGCAAATTTTTGGGTGTAACAGGTTTAGTGAGTAGTGCAGCAACACCCATTTCTCGATCTTTTTCCTCAAGCATGGCGTTGCTCGATGATGCAACTAGGATAATTTTTGGTTTCTTTTCACTGTGGCAATTTAAAATAGTTCGACACAGTCTTGGTAGATCATTTTTAACGAGTTTTTGACTGAGTAAAACCATGTTGGGTGGGTCGTTTTCGCTGGACATGCCTTGTAATAAGTTTAAAAAGTCTGCCTCAGAATTTGTACTTAGAGTATTGACCTTCCAAGTATTAAAAATATTTTCAATCGAACTTATGGATGACTTATTATCGTCAAAAATAATAGCTTTTTTACCCGATAGCTTAGGAGCGCTAGAGCTTGAGCCAATAGTGTCTTTTCCAAAATGCTCAAGTGCAATGTCAAAAGTAAAGCAGCTTCCTTTATTTACTTGGCTTTCTGCGTTGATCTTGCCGTGCATCAATTGAACAAGCCTACGGCAGATTGCTAAGCCAAGGCCGGTGCCGCCAAATCGTCGGGTTGTCGAAGTATCCGCTTGAGTAAATGCATCAAATAAACGTTTTTTCTGTGTTTCAGTCATACCGATACCTGTATCGGTAATTTTAAATTCGATAATGGTTTTAGACTCGGTTTTTTCAATGAGTTTTGACGAAATAACAACTTGACCGCGTTCGGTAAACTTCACTGCGTTGTCTGAGATATTAAGCAGTATTTGGCCAATTCGTAGAGGGTCTCCACGCAAGTCAAAAGGTATATCTAAATCTATTTCGTAAACAATTTCAATGCCTTTGGACTCGGCTTTAAGGGAAATCAATGCGGCAAGGTTTTGCAATACATTTTCGAGAGTAAAAGGGACGCATTCAATATCAAGCTTGCCTGCTTCAATTTTCGAAAAGTCCAGTATATCGTTGACAATGGTGAGTAGAGATTCAGCCGAGATACGAACTTTGGATAAGTTATCTCTTTGTTGATCGTCCAAAGAGGTACGCAGTGTGAGCCAAGTCATACCGAGAATAGCGTTCATTGGCGTTCTTAGTTCGTGGCTCATGTTGGCGAGAAAATCACTTTTAGCATGGGTTGCGGCTTCTGCTTGTTCTTTTGCAGATAATAGTGCTTTCTCCATTTTTACTCTGTCACTCATATCCCATAGGGACCAAATATATCCTGCCGATAAATCTAGTGGGTCAATGGGGCGGTTACCCGATGCGGCACTAAATACTGTGCCGTCACTACGAACCATATTGACAGTTACTTCGTAGCTTTGAGTATACTGGACAACACGGTTAATAGTTTGGCCTATAAATTCGTAAATGGACGGGTCTTCGAATAAATCACTTGGGTTATTATTGAGTAGTTGATTCTCGCTGTAGCCAAACATTTCAATAAAGGCGGGGTTAATTTGCTGAATTAAACCTTCGCCGTCCAGACGAGCGATAGCGACAGGGGAGTTGTCGAGTATTGACTGCATATGTTGGCGAGCTTCATTTGCTTCGGCTGTTCTTACTTCAACTCTAGCTTCCAGCCCAGCCATGTAGTATTTTAATTCTTTTTCCGCATCCTGCCTTTTTTTAAGATGCTCCTTAATTGCAACTAGCTGGCTGTTATAACTTTGAATTAATTGCCCTATTTCGTCGTGATGATGACTGCTGGGAACGGGGATTTTTTTATTATCGGGGCGACGAGGGTCCAGTGAGGCAACCGATGCCGTTACGCGCTTAAGGGGCTGTGTTACACGGAAATAGAAAAGCGCCATAAGTATGAGCGACAAAATCAGTGTTTGAATAAAGGTTGCAACAAAGGATGTCAGTGCATTGTGAATAAAATGAATGCCAGCGTTATGGCTATCTACAATCACGACGAGTTGTCCTAGAGAACCTATGTTTGAGCCTTCGGCATAGGGGTTAACCAACGTTTGCGTTATTTGGTAAGGTTTACCAAATAAAAATTCAACCAGCGCATTCTGTTTTAGTGGGTTGAAAGGTTCTTCGGCAGCGCCTATTACATCGTCAAAACTGTCCACCAAAAATACACGGGTAATATTGGGGTGTTTTATCATGCCCTCGGCGAGTTCTTTCGCTAGTTCGGAGTCAATACTTTGTGTTATATGGCCGGCAGCAGATATGTTACTGGTAATAATGGCTTTTACTGCCTCGTCGATTTCTCGTCGGGTATCGACGAGGTCTGTTCCTACCTGCCTAATCGATACGATAATCCCAAGGATCATAGCAACAAATATCGTTAGTCTTGCCTGTTTGTAGGAGAGACCGTCAGTGAATTTAATGTTACTAACGTTTTGAGTCATTCTTTATGATGTTGATATCTAGTTTTATTTTGATGAAAAGTTACCAATCTTACGAGGTACATTGATTCGAAATGGTATGTACGTCAACAGCAAGAGTTCAATAATCAGGTATAACGATTCGCTTTAGAAAAATAAATGGCTATACAGTTTGCGCTAATATGAGTTGCTGACCAAGAGTTATTTTTGTTTACTTATGTTTGATGGTATGGCCGGTTCAGGCAACCCTAGAGGGGTCCAGTCTTTAACTTTTTTGTTGAAAATTCCTGTTTGGGTATAAGCTTTTTCTATGCGGCCTTCTTTGCGAAGAATTTTTATTCCTTTGTTTAGTGCGTTGTAGAGTTTTTCTCCGTGTGGGTGTTTTTTTGACACAATAAAGTGGCGGCTACTTGGCAGCGAGAGCTTCATATTTGGAATTGGAATAAGGTTGTGACCTTCCCACATTAGGCGCATATTTTCATCCGGCTGGAAATGAGACAAAATAATATCTGCCTGTTGGTTTTTTACCATTTTTATCATATATATCCAGCTAGAGACATGAAAAACTTTTTTTAACCCTATAGCGTTAAGTGCTTGCCAATCCTGCACCCAAGTATTGTTGGAGGTAGCGGTTAGTTGATTCAGTGTTTCTGGTGTTGCGGTAAGCGCGTTTTTATTTTGGGGAGAGGTATATAACCCAACAAAATATTCGTTTTTACGAATTAATGGTTCCGTTATGTACAGTTCTTCTTGATATTGGAGGAAGTCGTCTTGCAAAAATGCTTCTGCGTAGAGTGGAGCCTTACCAGAGAGCAGTAAAAGTAGTTTTTTGTCGTAATCGATTCTTTCACTGATTAACTTTACCTCTCGGTCGAAGCCTCCAAAAATGAGTGCCTGCTCTAGTAATAATGTTTCTGTAACGGATCTTGAAGAGTGAAGAGAGTCCAGTGTGTAATCTTCAATTTTGGCTTTGTCTCTATCGCCAATAAAATCGGAATATATTTTCATAACCCCCGAGTTAGAATAAATGATAACGGGAGAGCTGGCTTTTACATTGGCAGAAAAACAGGCGAATAGAATTAATGCTATCCCTCTACTCTTTATAGTGTTGCAAAGAATAGTGTTGCAAAAAATAGTATTGCAAAGAGCCAGTGAAAAGTCTTTAGTAATCTGTATCATTGCATAATGCCATTAGATAAAGTCAATTGTTAAGCAGATATACTGTTTTTAGTATTTTCTAAGTAATTCAAGCTTTTGGTTAAACGGAGCTAGGTCGTTTTTACCAAAACAGCAAGATTTCAGGCGGTTGAGCATACATAACCCGACAAAAGTATTTTGGGTGTCGGTTCTTCGAACCGCAAAAACACTTACAAAGATTATGGTCTTTGGTCGCTCGATTGTTTTTATCTTTAGCCGTTTTTGGTCTTGCCTCGTCTCTTTTTTAGACGAATTAAGCCTTATACTAGTGTAGACCAGGCTGGGTGATAAAGGTGTAGAAAGCTGTGAGCGGACTTATTCTAAAGGTTTTGTCGCTCTGAGGAGGTATATCTGGCTCTCTATTAAGAAAGCCAGATAGTACAAATCAGAAAAGATCAGGTTTTTATTGGCTTATATTTTAATCGTTTTGGTTGAGCGTTTTCGCCTTTGCGCTTGATGAAATCCTCGTGGTATTCCGTGTAGTTACCCTCAAAGAAAACGCTGTCGCTTTCCCCCTCATAAGCAAGAATATGAGTTGCCACACGGTCTAAAAACCAACGGTCATGGGAAATAACCAATGCGCAGCCTGGGAAGGCCAGTATTGCTTCTTCCAAAGCCCGTAAGGTTTCCACATCCAGGTCGTTTGAAGGCTCATCCAGCAAGAGTACATTGGCCCCTTGTTTCAAGGTATTGGCTAAATGTAGACGTCCGCGCTCGCCGCCAGAAAGGTCGCCAACACGTTTTTGCTGATCGGTGCCTTTAAAATTAAAACGGCCCACATAGGCTCGTGAGCTGACCTCGTAATTTCCTATAATTAAATTATCTTGTCCGCCGGAAATTGACTCCCAAACGCTTTTATCGTTATCGAGGTTTTCACGGCCTTGTTCGACATAAGCCACCTTGACGGTTTCGCCAATATCAATGCTTCCAGAGTCGGGTTGTTCTTTACCAGAGATCATACGAAATAGCGTGGACTTACCGGCGCCGTTACCCCCCACGATACCCACAATCGCCCCCTTGGGGATGGAAAAGTTTAGTTTGTCCAATAACAGCCTATCGCCGTAACCCTTGCTAACATTGTTAAACTCAATCACCTTGTCGCCAAGGCGTTCTCCGGGGGGAATGTATATTTCGTTTGTTTCGTTGCGTTCTTGGAAATCCTGGGATTGCATCTCTTCGAAACGAGCAATACGCGCTTTATTTTTAGCTTGACGCCCTTTAGGGTTTTTACGCACCCAATCGAGTTCTGCTGTTAAGGCTTTTTTGCGCGAGGATTCTGCCCGCTCTTCTTGACCCAAACGGGCTTCTTTCGCTTCTAGCCAAGTGGAATAATTGCCCTCGTATGGAATACCGTGGCCTCGGTCCAATTCCAGAATCCAACCGGCGGCATTGTCTAGGAAATAACGGTCATGGGTAATGGCGACGACGGTGCCTGAAAACGCTTGCAGGAATTTTTCTAGCCAGAAAACGGATTCCGCATCCAGATGGTTAGTGGGTTCGTCGAGAAGAAGCATATCCGGGCGAGAGAGCAATAGGCGACATAGAGCGACGCGGCGTTTTTCACCTCCAGATAGCTTGCTTATCTCTGCATCCCAGGGAGGTAGGCGTAGGGAATCAGCCGCAACTTCTAAGCGGTGATCCAGGTTGTGAGCGTCCCAAGCTTCAATAATATCCTCGAATTTCGCTTGTTTTTTTGCTAACTCATCGAAATCCGCATCCGCTTCAGCATAGGCAGAATAGACCTCATTGAGTCCTTTTAGCGCATCTACGGCTTCTTGTACACCCTCTTCCACGTTCCCCCGCACATCTTTATCTGGGTTGAGTGCGGGCTCCTGAGGCAGATATCCGACCTTGATATCCGGCATAGGTCTGGCTTCGCCCTGATAGTCCTTATCGATACCCGCCATAATGCGTAACAGAGTTGATTTACCGGAGCCATTAAGCCCAAGCACCCCGATTTTGGCTCCAGGGAAAAAGGATAGAGAAATATCTTTCAATATTTCGCGCTTTGGAGGAACAATTTTCCCCACCCGGTTCATCGTGTAGACGTACTGAGCCATAAAGTGCTTGCCTTATTGTGTTGGTGCTCAATTTATAAACGCCTAAGTCCGGCGTTCAATTATCTCGTTGTCGGGGATAGTTTGAGCAGTTGAAATGGACTGTTGATTGGTGTGGGGAATGTACTTCATGGGCCGGTTAATTTCAAACGGCAAAATGATGGGGGAAATAACGGCTTAAGTCGTCCTATAACGTGGTGATATGAAGCGTGAGTTGCAGGTGCATTTAGTGTACAATTTTGCCTCTTTTTTTCCTGTGTATTCAACTCTTGAGGATTTCCATGTTTGACCCTAAGCAAACCATCGCGGACTTTGACCCAGAAATTTGGCAAGCGATTCAAAAAGAAAGTATTCGCCAAGAGGAACACATAGAGCTAATTGCGTCTGAAAACTATGCCAGCCCATTGGTTATGGCGGCCCAGGGTACTAAGCTGACTAACAAATACGCAGAAGGTTACCCGGGCAAGCGTTACTATGGTGGCTGTGAATACGTGGATCAAGCTGAAGCTTTGGCGATTGAACGTGCAAAAGCGTTATTTGGTGCGGACTACGCTAACGTACAGCCGCACTCAGGTTCGCAGGCAAACTCAGCGGTATATCAAGCACTTGTTTCTCCTGGGGATACGGTCTTAGGTATGAGCTTGGATGCTGGGGGACACCTCACTCACGGTGCTAAGCCAAACTTCTCTGGTAAAATTTATAACGCTGTTCAGTACGGGTTAAACGCCGAAACAGGTTTAATCGATTATGAGCAAGTTGAAGCGCTTGCGCTTGAGTATAAGCCGAAAATGATTGTGGCAGGTTTTTCTGCGTACTCAGGCATTGTTGATTGGCAGCGTTTTCGTGATATTGCTGATAAAATTGATGCCTACCTATTGGTCGATATGGCACATGTTGCCGGTTTGGTTGCGGCGGGTGAATACCCATCGCCGGTTCAAATTGCGGATGTCACCACCACGACAACCCATAAAACGCTTCGCGGCCCTCGTGGTGGTATTATCTTGGCCAAAGCCAATGAGGCAATTGAGAAAAAATTAAATTCCGCTGTATTTCCTGGTGGTCAGGGCGGTCCCTTAATGCATGTTATTGCTGCCAAAGCTGTAAGCTTCAAAGAAGCCATGAGCGATGAATATAAAGCGTATCAAAAGCAAGTTGTGAAAAATGCAAAAGCAATGGCGACAACCTTTATTGAGCGCGGTATTAAGATTGTTTCTGGTGGCACCGAAAACCATTTAATGTTGGTGGATTTAATCGGTAAAGAATACACAGGTAAGGATGCGGATGCGGCGTTAGGTGCAGCAAATATTACCGTAAACAAAAATGCGGTGCCTAACGACCCTCGCTCCCCCTTTATTACCAGTGGTTTACGTGTGGGGACTCCCGCAGTAACGACCCGAGGTTTTGCTGAAGAAGAGTGTGCGCAGTTAGCGGGTTGGATGTGTGACGTTTTAGACGCGCTTGAAGCGGGTAATCCTGATACGGTGATCGAAGAAGTGAAAGGTAAAGTGCTTGATGTTTGCTCTCGCTTCCCCGTTTATGGCAAATAAACAGTACGGTCTATAACCTAATACGACATGCCTTCGGCGTCTGTTAACATTGCGCCGAAGGGTTGCCCTAACCATTTGACTAACACTCTATTTTTTAGCTAGAGCGAAATACTTATGTATTGTCCTTTCTGTGAAGAAACTGATACCAAAGTGATTGACTCCCGATTGGTTGCTGATGGTGGGCAAGTTCGGCGTCGCCGTGAATGTCTCACCTGTAAAGAACGTTTCACTACTTTTGAAGTGGCGGAGCTATTAATGCCCAAAGTTGTGAAGCAGGATGGTAAGCGCGAGCCTTTCAATGAAGAAAAACTTCGCAACGGTTTTCAGCGGGCTTTAGAAAAGCGGCCTGTGGGTGTTGAAGTTATCGAATCAGCCTTAAATAATGTCAAATTGTACTTACAGGCTTTGGGTGAGCGTGAAGTGGATTCACGAGTTGTGGGTGAAAAAGTGATGGATGAGCTGCGCAGTTTGGATCAGGTTGCCTATGTACGATTTGCTTCAGTTTATCGCAGCTTTCAAGATTTAAGTGAATTTCAGGAAGAAATCAACAAGCTGCAAAAAAAGCCTGAAAACCTAGCTGAAAATACAGCAGATACGAAACGATAAGTGACTTATGAGTCAAGTGGATCTTGAATTGATGTCGCTGGCCATTGGGTTAGCACAAAAAGGCTTAAATACCGTCACGCCCAACCCATGTGTTGGGTGCGTGATAGTTGATATGCAAAATAATATTGTGGGTGAAGGTTTTCATAAAAAAGCGGGCGAGGCCCATGCGGAAATCAATGCACTTAATAAGGCGGGTGCCAAGGCGGAGGGAGCCACTGTCTATGTAACCTTGGAGCCCTGTTGCCATACAGGTAAAACAGGGCCATGTGTAGACGCGCTTATCGAGGCAAAGGTTGCCCGTATTGTGTATGGAATGGAAGATCCCAACCCTCACGTAGCCGGTAGAGGAATTGAGCGGCTTGCTGAAGCGGGTATCGAAATAAGTGGCCCGATAATGGAAGATCAAGCCTACGATTTGAACCTTGGCTTTATTAAACGTATGCGTCGAGGCTTGCCTTACGTGCGCTGTAAAATGGCTATGAGTTTGGATGGTCGAACCGCGATGGCAAGCGGCGAAAGCAAGTGGATAACCGGCCCGGCTGCGCGCGAAGATGTGCAGCATTTTCGTGCGAGAAGTTGTGCCATTGTCACTGGCGTGGGCACAGTTATTCACGATGAACCTGCAATGACGGTCAGGCTTCCTGGAACGGAAAGGCAACCACTGCGAGTCGTAGTGGATACACACAACCGAAGTTCTGAGTCCGCAGAAATATTAGAACAAGACGGCACCACAATTATTGCTTGCTCTGAAAATACCACATTAACGCCCTCAGAAAAAAAAGAATTTTGGCCTCTGCCGGAAAAAAACGGCAAAGTGAATTTACTTCGTTTGTTAATGAAACTGGCTAACGAAGGGTGTAATGAAGTTTTAATTGAAGCTGGGGCAGAATTATCGGGTGCTTTTTTAGCAGCGGGCTTGGTAGATGAAATAATTATTTATATGGCACCTAAATTAATGGGGTCATCGGCAAGGCCGCTATTTGAATTGCCGATCAAAACTATGGCTGGGCAATTATCCCTTTCTATAAAAGATATTCGCTCAGTTGGCTGTGACTGGCGAATTACAGCGATACCAGACCCGGATGCGTGAAATAAGTTGGGGTAAAAGTAAGTAATGAGAGCTGGGTAATGAGAGTATAACTTTGTTTACTGGAATAGTTCAGGCTAAAGGTGAAATTGTTTCCGCTGAGAAAAAAGGTGGCGATTTACGTGTGCAAGTAAGGTCTAGCGTGATGGGTTGGTCTGATGTTAGGTTGGGAGATTCCATTGCCACTAATGGTGTGTGCCTTACTGCGGTCGAACTGCCCGGTGAAGGCTTTGTTGCGGATGTTTCTGTTGAAACACTCGACCTAACAACGGCACGCTTTTGGAAAGCGGGCACACAAGTGAACTTGGAAAAGGCGCTCACGCCAGAATCTCGGTTGGGTGGGCATATTGTTAGTGGTCACGTAGATGGTGTGGGCGAAGTCATATCTCGCATAGCGGATGCACGCTCCGAACGGTTTCAAATTCGCGCTCCGAAAGCACTGGCCAAATATATTGCCCATAAAGGATCAATTACCTTAGATGGAACGAGTCTGACAGTGAATAAAGTAGACGGTGACATGTTTGCATTAAACATTGTTCCTCATACACTGAAAGAAACTATTATGGGGTCTTACCTTGTGGGAGCGAAAGTTAATTTAGAAGTGGACGTAATCGCGCGTTATTTGGAGCGGTTGCTTTTGGGGGATAATGCTGCTGAGCCGGATGCGCAGGGCTTGTCTATGTCCTTTTTAGCTGAGCATGGTTTTGTTAGGTAACATTATTTAATTAACATATTTATTCAAAGTGATCCACTTGGAATCAAAAAACCCTATAAATAAGTAGAGCTTATGAAGCTAAACACAACGGAAGAACTGATCGACGATATTCGCCAGGGTAAGATGGTTATCCTGATCGATGACGAAGATCGTGAAAATGAAGGTGATTTAGTTATCGCCGCAGACCAGGTGCGTGCCGAAGATATTAATTTTATGGCCACCTATGCGCGGGGTCTAATTTGTTTAACCTTATCGGAAACGCGGTGCCATCAATTGGATTTACCGATTATGGTGCGCGACAACCGTTCGTCTCACACTACGAATTTTACCGTTTCTATTGAAGCGGCGGAGGGTGTGACAACTGGAATTTCCACAGCGGATAGAGCCAGGACCATTCGAGCAGCGGTAGCAAAGGATGCAAAGCCCAGTGATATTGTTCAGCCTGGGCATATTTTCCCTATTATGGCTCAAGCGGGTGGAGTGTTGAGCCGAGCGGGGCACACTGAAGCTGGGTGTGATTTGGCAAAGCTTGCTCATCATGAACCTGCCGCCGCCATAGTGGAAATTATGAATCAAGACGGGAGCATGGCTCGTCGCCCAGACTTGGAAAAGTTTGCTAAAGAACACAGCCTTAAAATGGGCACCATTGCAGATCTTATTCAATACCGTGTTGCCCATGAAAAAACGGTTGAGTGTGTTGGTGAACGAAGAGTAAATACCCTATATGGTGAATTCATATTGAAAACTTACCTAGATACCGCACGTAATGAAAAACATTTTGCTTTAGTAAAAGGTAAAATACAGGCTGATGAACCAACGTTAGTCCGCGTTCATGTCAGTAATACATCGCGGGATGTGCTTGCCATCCAGCATGATGACCAAGAAATACCGAGTTGGAATTGTCAGGCTGCCATTGCCCGAATTGCAAAAGAGGGGGCCGGTATTGTGGTGCTAATTTGCCACAATGAAACCCCTGAAGAAATTGAAGAGAGCATCGATTGGGTTATGTCTGGAAAAGCGCCGAAGCCAAAAGGTGATGTGGCCTATAAGCAAGTGGGTACTGGCTCTCAAATACTGCGCGAATTAGGCGTGAAAAAGATGCGCTTAATGAGTGCGCCGTTTAAGTTTAATGCATTGTCGGGCTTTGATTTAGAAGTGGTTGACTATGTAAAAAACGAGAATTAAAGAAGCTAACTTACGGAAAAAGAAAACATGACAATTAATGTAATTGAAGGCGATTTTAAGTCGGTAAGTGGTCAATACGCATTGCTCGTAAGCCGTTGGAATAGCTTTGTCGTTGAACGCTTAAAAGAAGGTGCGTTGGATACCTTACGTCGCCAGGGTGTTGCTGACGCCAATATTCATATCGTTTATGCGCCAGGCGCATTTGAATTTCCTTTAGTTGCACAAAAGATGGCAGAAACAAAAAAATACGATGCCATTATTGCTCTGGGCGCTGTCATTCGTGGTGGAACACCTCATTTTGAGTATGTTGCGGGTGAATGCACAAAAGGTTTGGCGCAAGTTTCTTTAAATACGGGCATCCCCATAGCTTTTGGTGTATTGACTGTCGATAGCATTGAACAAGCGGTAGAGCGCTCGGGAACCAAAGCTGGGAATAAAGGTTGTGAAGCAGCGGAGACAGCCTTAGAAATGGTTTCTCTGTTAAAAAATATTTAAGATCGATTAAATAAGACATATATTATGAAATTAACTGCTGCAACTCGCAGTCGAGCGCGACACTACGCCATGCAAGCGATTTACCAATGGCAGATGACAGGTAACCCCATTAATGTTATTGAGGCGGAGTACCACGCGGATAACGATATGACAAAAGTGGATACGGGGTACTTTCACGAATTGTTCTACGGTGTTGCTGCGCAAAAATCCGAGCTGGATGAGTATTTCATTCCTCATCTTAAAAATATGACACTTGATCAATTGGACCCGGTCACTCTGGCGCTATTGCGTTTATCCAGCTTTGAATTAAAAAATCGTATTGATGTGCCTTATCGTGTGGTTATCAATGAATCGTTAAATCTGGCGAAAAAATTTGGTGCAGAAGACAGCTACAAATTTATTAACGGTGTCTTGGACAAAACGGCTACCGAATTACGCACAGCGGAAGTAAACGAGAAGAAATAACCCCCTATGGATGAGTTCTCTCTTATTGAGCGTTTCTTCTCTCATTCACCCAATACCGAGTACGCCCCTCTTGGGGTGGGAGATGATTGTGCTTTGTTGGAGTTACCGGATGGCTTTCAACTCGCTACTTCAGTCGATACCCTGGTTGCGGATGTGCATTTCCCCGCGCAGGCTCCGGCTTATGATATTGGCACTCGTGCGCTTTGTATTGCCTTGAGTGATCTGGCGGCTATGGGGGCGGAGCCAATAGCGTTTACATTAGCGATTACCCTGCCTTGCTTGGATGAGTGCTGGTTGGATGGGTTTAGCCGAGGGTTATTTTCAGTTGCAGATGAGCATCGCTGCCCTTTGGTGGGCGGAGACACCACAAAAGGCCCTTTGACTATATCGTTACAGGTATTTGGAAAAGTGAAGCGTCGTTGCGCCCTTCTTCGCAGTGGCGCGCAAGTGGGGGATGGGGTGTATGTCAGCGGCTCCTTGGGTGATGGTGCTGCTGCCCTCCACTTAGTTATTAAAGATAAGCCTTCGAGCTTGAGTGATGAGTGCCAAGCTTACCTTTATCAAAGGTACTATCGACCTACCCCCCAATTTAAGTTGGCCAAAATATTGTCGGAATTGGCCAGTTCAGCTATCGATATTTCTGACGGTTTTTTGTCAGACTTGGAACATGTTTGCAAAACGAGCAATAAAGGGTCAAAAGTTGATCAAAACTTGTTGCCTAAAGCGCCCCAGCTTGACAAAATTCTCTCCGCTGAACGCATATATAAATGGATGTTGAACGGTGGTGATGACTACCAACTCTGTTTTACCGTTCCTCAAGTCAATCAAAACACACTATCCGAGCTTGCTGCAAGCGAGGGTATACGAGTGACTTGTGTGGGTGAAATTGTTACGGGGGCGGGGGTGCAAGTCTTTGCTGGGTCTCAAGCTCTCAACATTGAAGACCAAGGATACAACCACTTTGGCTGATACTGGGTTTAAAACCGTTTTTACTGACCTAAGGCTGAATTTGGCCTTTGGGTTTGGCTCCGGCCTGTCTCCTATTGTGCCTGGCACTATGGGAACGGCGGTTTCAATACTTCCCTTTTTAGCCATGGCTCACCTTAACCTGTGGGTGTATCTATCGATAACGCTACTATCCGTTATCGTAGGCATTTATTTATGCGGATATGCATGTGAGAAACTAGGTGTACATGACCATAAAGGTATTGTGTGGGACGAATTTTCCGGTTTTTGGATAACGATGTTCGCTGTACCTGTTATGGATAATGGCACAATTAACTGGGTACTCCTCGGTATAGGTTTCGTACTCTTCCGCTTTTTCGACATGGTAAAACCCTGGCCTATTTCTTGGGCAGATAAAAAAGTGGATGGAGGAGTAGGCGTAATGCTAGACGACGTACTCGCAGGAATTGCGGGGTGTTTAGTATTGCACGGATTGCTGTATTTTAAATGGGTATAAAATAATGAGAAGGATTGCATTGAGCTTACTGTGGTTATTGGTAAGTCTAGGGGCAAATATTGAAGCTCAAGAGAGTCGTATTAGTCCAAAAATTAGGATTCAAGGTCTTTTGAAGGACAGTGCTTACGTTTACATTAATGGTAAGCAAAGGCTATTGAGAAAGGGAAGCCGAGCAGTAGATGGTGTGCGCTTACTTGAGTCCAACAGTCGGTTTGCTTTGGTAGAGGTAAACGGAGAAGTTAAAAAACTGTTTATCTCACAAAATGTGGGCAGCCAGTTTACCAAGCCTAAGACAGAAAAAACGCATATTGCGAGTGGAAAAGGTGGTCACTACCGCTCTCCAGGGCGAATAAATAGCCGCCCAGTTAGCTTTATGGTTGATACCGGCGCGACATCTATTGCGATGAATTCTGAAATAGCCAAGTCTTTAGGTATCAATTATAAAAAGGGTCGGCCTATTCAAGTGCAAACAGCAAGTGGCTTTGCCAAGGCTTATCAAGTGAACTTGAGAAGTGTGTCTGTTGGCACGATTGAGCTGAATAATGTGTCTGGTTTTGTTGTAGATGGGGGTTATCCTTCAGAAATTCTTTTGGGAAACAGTTATCTCAGTAGAGTAGACTTGCAAATTAATAACGGTGTGATGATACTGCAAGCCAAATTTTAAAAGGGTTCTAAGTCAGTGGCGATAAAGTACGTCGAATCTTCAAAATTACCCACTCCCTGGGGTAGTTTTGAAATGCATGGTTTTGCTGATGATGGTTCTGAAAAAGAGCATCTTGTACTCACCATGGGTAATTTGAAATCGGATGACCCTGTTTTAATCAGAGTTCACTCTGAATGCTTGACAGGGGATGCGCTATTCTCTTTACGTTGCGACTGTGGCGCTCAGCTTCAATCGGCCATGCATAAAATTGCTTTGGAAGGGCGAGGCGCTATTTTCTACCTCCGCCAGGAGGGGCGCGGCATTGGTCTGTTAAATAAGATTCGAGCCTACAACCTGCAAGATCAAGGTGCTGATACAGTGGAAGCCAATGAGCAGTTGGGGTTTGGCGCGGACATGCGAGACTACTCCATACTTGTTCCTATGTTGGAGCAGCTAGGCATTAAACGAGTGAAAATCATGACCAATAACCCTAAGAAGGTTAAGGCATTAAAAGAATTTGGCATTGATGTTGTTGAGCGAATCCAACATGAAACAGGTCGAAACCCCCACAATAGCCACTATCTTTCCACAAAAAAAGGCAAGCTAGGCCATCTATTTGAAGAGAAAGGATAACCTGCTACCTCTTTTTATACTGACATACCGATTTTGGTGCTTAAGTATTTATAGATCGAACCCCGAGTACTTTATGCCTGATAGCGACGCCATATCACGATACCAAGTAGCGAGATCATTATGGTTAAACTTACTTAGGTGATCATGGCCACAAGCCCTTGCCATAACCTGCATTAACTCCACAGAAGCATTGAAAAAGTTATGCAGTTTTTCCGACGATTTCTGCACATCCAACCTTTTCCGTAACTCTGGTTTTTGGGTTGCAATACCAGCCGGACAGTTATTTGTATTACACATTCTCGCGGCCACACAGCCGATGGCTTGCATAGCGCTATTCGATAATGCGATACCGTCAGCGCCAAGCGCCATCGCTTTTACAAAGTCGATAGGAACGCGCAAGCCTCCTGTGATAATAAGAGTAACTCGCCCACTGGCGTTTTGCTGGTCCAGATACCTTCTGGCGCGAGCCAAGGCGGGAATCGTTGGAACACTAATATGGTCTCTGAATATTTCTGGTGCGGCGCCGGTACCACCGCCGCGACCGTCCAAGATAATGTAATCTGCGCTGGCATCCAGGGCAAACTGAATATCCCTTTCAATATGGTTAGCGCTTAGTTTAAAGCCTACGGGAATGCCTCCGGTGATTTCTCTTACCCGGTCAGCAAATTTTTTAAAATCCGTAGGCGAAGAAAGGTCTTTAAATGTGGGTGGCGATACCGCAGGTTCTCCTTCACTTATTCCTCGCACTATAGAGATTTTGCCTATATTTTTATTTCCTGGAAGGTGCCCCCCAGTTCCTGTTTTTGCACCCTGGCCACCTTTAAAGTGGAACGCCTGAACCTTAGGTAATAAGTCTTCTTTATAGCCAAAACCCGCACTGGCTAATTCGTAAAAATAACGGGAGTTGGATTCTTGCTCCTCTGCAAGCATTCCCCCTTCCCCCGAGCAAATTCCTGTACCTGCAAGTTCAGCACCTTTTGCCAAAGATAATTTGGCCTCCTCCGAAAGAGCGCCAAAACTCATATCAGAAACAAACAAAGGAATGTTTAATTGAAGTGGTTTTTTGGCTTCGGGGCCAATAATTAAATCTGTGCCTACGAAATGCTCCTCCATTAGAGGCTTGGAAGCCATTTGAGCAACCATAATTTGTATATCATCCCAGTGGGGTAAGGTATTACGTGGAACACCCATGGAAGTCATTGGGCCATGATGCCCAAATTTAGATAAACCATCTTTTGCTAACTCGTGAATCAGTGCGACAGTTGGCTCTTCTGGTGTAGGTATTGCCACAGGCGACTCTGTAGCATCGATTTTTATTCCAGGGCCCTCTTTGCCTAATTCTTTTGAAGAGAACTGTTTATGGGTACCATCACAAAAAGGGGCGTTAGCGGTATGTTTACAGGCGCAAAGATAAGCATCGCCATCATCTTCTGCTTTGAAAGGCTTAGGTTTAAATTCAGTGCCAGCATGAGAGCCATCGCAAAAAGGCTGTTTGTTTGATCGGCCACAGGTACAGAAATAGTATTCATCACCTTTAATTAAGGTCACTTTGGTTGGTTTATTATTGGCAACAACGGGGTTACTCATTCTGTTTTCCTTAAGCTGAATCGGTCAATTCAATATATGCTCTATATTAAGCAAATGATAAGTTGAGGCTAGATTGCCATATTATTCAATACAAAGTTTCTATTGGGGGCTAAAAATATAAAGGAAAATAAGATTCGATTAAACGTATTTTTTATTTCGATTTTTACTAACTGTTTCTCTAAGGCTTTTCGTTTTCTGGCAACTCTGAAAGCATTTTTCTCGCCAGCACCAACCAATCTTCAATCAAGGTTTTAGCCATAATCCCAGTTCCTGGGTCTTTACTTTTAGATACCTTAACAAGAGCCTCAATAATCCCTCTAACTTGAAATGAATCTAAGGTTACAAAATAATGCTCTGCTTGAATATTACCTTCAATTGAATTGTCGCTCGGAATCGGCTGGCCATTTGCGATGTTTCGGACGCCTAGTGCCAATTGGGGAGCTTGGTTACGGATTAGCTTATATGTCATCATAAGTCCCCCACGACTAAATACATCGGGGTCACCCGGGGAAGGGCTTGCTCCGTGTAAAGTATCATCCATCATTAAAGGCTCTCTTCATTCAACTTGTTTAGCCCATAGTCTAGCTAAGCTACGGCGTGCTGGTAGAGAAAATATTCTGAATAAATTTATTGCACCTTTTTAACTTTTGAACATCTTATACATTGAGTATTCTCCAGATAACGAAATATAAAAATAAAAGCAATTAGATGTCGTTGGTGACCCAACATATTGTTCTAAGCGCCATAGATCTATTTTTATCCTAGAACCCATAGTTGAGCGTGTAGTTGAGCGTGAAAAAGATGCGTCAAAAGCTTGCGTATACTTTTGTGATTCAACTGCGGTTTCTAGTATAGGTTTAGATTTATAGGTGGCTTCGTAAATACGCTTGCTCAATATCCTAAATAAAAACTGTTAAACTATCCCAAGGATTTTAGCCGTCACTGTGTCTAATCATTAAAAGCACTGTTTTCTATGGATAATACTGGTCTTATACGTCGCGCCCAACAAGGTGATACTGCTGCATTCGAACAGCTTCTGGGTGAGTACTATGGCGTTATATACCGCTTTGCCTATAAATGGTGTGGTAATCTGCCTGATGCAGAGGACGTCACTCAGCAGGCTTGTATAAAGCTTGCTCGGAACATCAAACAGTTTCGGTTTGAGTCTGCCTTTACGTCTTGGCTTTATCGCTTGGTTATCAATTGTGCAAAAGATTGGCAGAGAAGTCAGGAAAAACATCGTGGTGACTTTAACGAAGTGCAGGAACAAAATGATGTGACAGAAGAAAACGAAAATACGATTTATTTAAGTCAGATATTAGTGAAAGTAAGTTCACTGGGTGAGGGCTTTAAAGAAACACTATTACTTGTTATTGCCGAAGGCCGAACCCACGGCGAAGCGGCAACTATTCTTGGTGTGAAAGAGGGCACCGTCTCCTGGCGCATACACGAAATACGTAAAATACTCGGCCTCTGGGCAGCAGAGGAGGGGAGTCAACCATGAGCGAAGATGATCTTAAACACCTATTTGATAAGATGGACAATGCTCCAATTCGAGAATCGGCAAAAGCCCGAGCTATGGCGCTTGCTCTAGGGGAATTCAAGGCGGTACAGACAGAAACCGCAGCCACAAATCCCCATGAACTAGAAAAAAATAACATCCATTCCCAAGGAATCTCGCATTCTTTGCGTCCTACTGACAAATCTAAACGAAATAGTGGGAGCAACATGATGCAATTATTGAGTCAAAAGTGGTTTTTAGGGGGAGTTGCCACCGCCTGTACGGTTTTATTCGGGGTGATATTGTTTAACGGCATTCAGCTGGGTCGGGAGCAAGACCTCACGGTCTTGGTACCCTCCCCAACACCCTCCCTAACACAGGAACTGGAAAAAGAACCTTTACTTGAAGAAGAGATCGTTGTTTCAGATATAAATGATTCTATTTCATCTGAGGATATTGCACGTCGTTTGCCTAACGAAAACCTTTCTGGAAAGGCAGACAAACGCCTCGAAATAGTTGCATCTGCTCCGCTCGCAAAAACCCCTAAAGAAAAAGGGAAAAAATATACTTTAGCGCGCTCACAGGCTTTGCCTGCCAAAATCAATGCGGCCCCTTTAAGAAAACCAAGTATCAGCCAAACTTTTTACGATGAAGAAATAAACCCTTTGCCAGCACCAGGGAATGAAGGCCAGAATAAATTTGATACCATTGAGCAAAATAGCATTAAACAAACCGTTGAAGAACCCGTATCCACCTTCTCTATCGATGTGGATACCGCCTCATACAGTTTTGTTCGCCGTCAATTAAACCGTGGGGTACTTCCATCCAAAAATGCGGTGCGCCTTGAAGAATTACTGAATTACTTTGACTACGATTACCCTCTACCTCAATCGAAAAAGCAACCGTTTCAGTCAAATGTCACCATCACAGATTCTCCATGGAAGAAAGGTAATAAACTTGTCCACATAGGCATTAAAGGTTATGACGTTATTCCTGAGAAGAAACCGCCTGTAAACCTAGTCTTCTTGTTGGATGTCTCCGGTTCAATGAGAAGCCAGGACAAGCTGCCTCTTGTTAAGCAGTCCATGAACTTATTATTAAACCAATTGGCGCCTGAAGATACCGTAGCCATTGCCGTTTATGCCGGCGCGGCGGGAACCGTTCTTGAACCGACACAGGCTAAAAATAAACAAGTCATTATTAATGCACTCAATAAACTTCAAGCCGGAGGTTCTACCGCCGGTGCTGAGGGCATAAAATTGGCTTACCAGTTGGCTGAAGCCAATTTTAATAAAGAAGCAGTTAATCGTATTATTTTGGCCACCGACGGCGATTTTAATGTAGGTATTAACGATACCAATGAGTTAAAAGCTTATGTAGAAAGAAAAAGGCAATCTGGTGTATTTCTTTCTGTATTAGGGTTTGGCGATGGCAACTACCAAGACCAACTTATGCAGGCTTTAGCTCAGAATGGCAATGGTGTTGCAGCGTATATAGATACACTCAGTGAAGCTCAAAAAGTATTGGTTAATGAGGTTCACGCTTCTCTATTCCCGATTGCCAAGGACGTGAAAATTCAGGTCGAATTTAACCCACAAACCGTTTCCGAATATCGCTTGCTGGGCTATGAAACTCGCGCATTAGCAAAAGAAGATTTTAACAATGATGCCGTAGACGCAGGGGAAATTGGGTCCGGTCACACCGTTACCGCTATTTATGAGATTACTCCGGTCGGATCAAACAATCAGCTTATTGACGAGAGCCGTTATGCCAAATCCTCCTCCCCCAAAATAAATACGGAAGACCTTGCTAACGAATATGGCTTTTTAAAAATTCGATATAAACTCCCCAATGAACATAGCTCAAAACTTATCAGTACTCCTATTTCTCGAAATGCTCATTCTATTGAATACCAGTCAGAGATTGATTTCAGTATCGCCGTTGCGGGTTTTGCCGAACTATTAAGAGGGAGTAAATTTGTTAATGGCTTGGCCTATGATGACATTATTAAGCAAGCCCAAGAAAATAAAGGCGCTGATGAATTTGGTTACCGAACAGAGTTTATCCAACTTGTTAGAAAGGCAAAAATTTCTGCTGAAATGTAAGCTTAAAATAACTGGGAGTGAGAGCTGAAACCACAAAATAAGTTTCTGGACTCTACCGAATGTGGTCAACAGCTCTGACTCCAATAACGATTTTAGCTCCCAGTATATTTGAAAGAAGCTTTTATAATTCCATGATCATTCGTGTATTTGAGGTTGTCTTGTTTGTGATCATTCCAAATTTGTGTCTGTTGATGCTTCCATTTTGCATCGTTCGAACTTTCAAAAAATTCTTCAGAAACCAGTACTTGGTCTAAAGCATTCTTTATGTTGTTAAAATCATGAGTGTAATATGCATCTCGAAAGGATTTTAATTTTTCTAACTGTAAAGTACTGTACAGCTCGGCATCCCTTCCTCCTGTATAGGCACCTAATCGAGGTTGCTCGGTTAACAATGCAAGGGTATTGCTGCGAGGGTCATCATTCAAATCGCCAATAACAACAGTCGGGTTGTTGGTTCCTTTCATTTTTTCAGTAAGGATACACCTTAAAGCCGCAGCTTCTGCTGTTTTTCGGATGGTTGAAACTGTACTGCCAACGGCACCCTCATATAGGCTTTCAGCCATCTGCACAATTGTCGGTAGTTTGGATTTTAAATGCGTAGCAAATAGGTCAATATTTGGTACGTTTGGAATATCACTGTGTTCAAGCGTTAAATGAATAATTGAGCGAGAAAAGTATTCTACTTTTGCTTCAATTTCATCGTTGGCACCATACTCTTCATCGAGTGTTACTAAGTTATCAAAAGGAAAGTTTTTAATAATGTTTTTTTTCTTTACCTTCCAGGGTCTACGAATAGCAACGGCGACTGCGATGTTGTACCACTTGTTTTGAATAAACTCTAATGAATAATTTGATAACTCTTGGGTATTAAATGCATTGATTAAACACTGTGGGGACCAAAGTTCCTGAAAGGCAATGATGTCAGCATCTAACTTGGGAAGAGACGATTGCGTCCATTTCAGTTTTTTTTCGTATAATTCATCCTCAACTAAGACTCCGTGAACATTTTTCCCTGCTTCTTGAAAATTATATAAATTAAAAGAAGCAAAACTTATATTCCCACTCATAGCCTCTCCTCTCTACTATGGCGCTGTATTTAACCTAATGGTGCTGTATTTAACTAATATTTCTGTATTTAACTAATAGCACTGTTTATTGTTTTTTTACAGAGAGAACAATATATGAAGTCTTCATGATTATTAATAGGCTTATTAGATTTTTGCAATCTATAAAAATAGATGAGATATATCCAATAATAAAAAAATAGACTTAATAAATGATTTTTGCGTCACAAGATAATTCATGTGCCAATAAAACTTACTTTAAGCTTAGAGTTTTTCTTTAATGAGTAGAATATTGCCACGTTTGAATGCCGAGCTTAATAACCGAGATACTTCTCTCAATTACCAAGCCCGTGAGCATATTCCATATGCTTTTCTTCCGATCATCACCTGGGAGATAAGGTTAAAACTGGGACCGACTTCAATCAGATTTACTGTTGAGCCGGGTGTCTGCGCGAGGCTCGCTTTGCCTGATTGGATTGAGTATTACGGGTATTTTTACTTTGTGACTGTCGATTCGGAGACTTGGAATCCGATGTTTTTTTCTTTCGATTTCCATTTGCCTCGTTGTTACTTGTATTTTTTGAAGAGGTCTTTCCTTTTTGCCCTATATGGGAACTGCTACCAGGGCGCTGACCATCCCGATGATCTATTTTTGGTTTTTTAGATTTCTTTCTCGGCCTATGAGTTATTCTGGACTCAGGTATATCGTGTACCGGCTCAAAACCTTCAATCAATTCTCTTCTCAAAATTTTATTAATCAGATTTTCAATGGCAGAAAGTTGATCAAATTCATCGGCACTAACAAGCGATACGGCTTGACCATTTGTCCCTGCGCGTCCTGTACGACCGATTCGATGTACATAGTCTTCAGCGACATTAGGTAAATCGAAATTAACCACCTGGGGTAATTGGTCGATATCTATCCCTCTTGCTGCAATATCCGTTGCCACTAAAACTTTCACGTTTCCGCTTTTAAAATCTGCTAATGCTTTAGTTCGTGCATTTTGGCTTTTATCTCCATGAATAGCCGCAGCATTAATGCCCTCGTTAGTCAAGGTACGAGAAAGCCTATTGGCACCGTGTTTGGTTCGGCTAAATACAAGCACCTGTCGCCATTTATTTTCTTGAATTAAATGCACCAGTAACTTTGGTTTTTGTTTTTTATCGACAGGGTATATCCACTGTTTGACGGTTTTTGCCGTTGTATTTCTTGGTGTGACAGAAACTTCGACAGGGCTCTTCACCAAACCTCTCGCCAAGGTGCGAATATCGTCAGAGAAAGTGGCTGAAAACATTAGGTTTTGTCTTTGTTTTGGCAGAATGGCCAATATTTTTTTAATGTCGTGGATAAACCCCATATCTAACATACGGTCAGCTTCATCTAGAACCAGTATCTCAAGCTGTTTGAACTTCACTGCATTCTGATTGAATAGATCCAATAATCGCCCAGGTGTTGCTACAAGAATATCCACCCCTTTTCGAAGTGTCATCATCTGAGGGTTAATTTTTACGCCGCCAAAAACCACAGCCGATTTAAGGGGAAGGTGCTTCCCGTAAGTGGCGACACTTTCACCAATCTGGGCCGCTAATTCTCTGGTGGGTGTGAGAATTAGCACTCGTGCTTGATTTGCTTTTGCCCGCTCTCCTTTGCTGAGAAGCTCTAGTATTGGCAAGGTAAAGCCGGCTGTTTTACCCGTGCCGGTTTGTGCCGCAGCCATAAGGTCTTTACCTTTGATGACCTCGGGTATAGCTTGACGTTGAATAGGAGAGGGAACACGATAGCCTTCCTCTTCAACCGCTTTGAGAATGGGGGGGCTTAAACCTAAACGAGCAAAGGTGTTATCATCGGCAGTATTATCGGGCATCTTATCTGGTGTTTCGTTCATTCTTGCAAGTAAACCAAGTTGAGAGTAGAAATAAGCCGTGCAGTCTACAGTAACTCTAGCAGTGTAACTATTACTAGGTTTGCATATGTAAGTTTAAAGTAGGGTAAGATCACATTATATTTTAAAGTCAATAAGAGTTTCCTTATGCATTTACTATACAAGCTGAGTTTGATTACAATGACACTATTATTGCTTGTTGCAATCCAAGCGTGTGAAAAAACTTCAGAGTCAAAGGAAGCCTTAGAACAGCCACAGGAATCACGGTTCCAAATCGCCTATATTAATACACCCTACAGTGCACTTGTTCACCCTATTTCTGCCAGGACAATCTCCAACGGCACTAAGGATACTACAGACATACACCAGGATATTGAACATCAAGCCTTTATTGAATATGAAGCTAGTGTTATAGAAACTTTTCGCGGACAAAGCACACCGACAATTCGCTATAGAATTCAAGTTAATTCTAATGAAAAGGTCATTGTTTCTGACGTTCCAATTGTGGTTACCTTGTGTGAGTCGGAAGGTGTTTATTATTTACCAAATAGTCAAGCGATATTTACAGCAAAAATAGAACTTAAAAATATAGTCGACACACTTCAATCTAGCCTTCCAAAAGATCAATCTGAGTTTTTAAACTGTACTCAACAATAAAAAATACATGTATTCAAAATCCACTCGCCTTGATCGTTTTATTAGTATTCACTCAAACCTTACTCGCAGAGATGTACGTATAGCACTTGCAAAAAAAAGAATTACGGTGGATGGCACATTTGCAACCGATATTAATCAAGTGATCGATCAATTTTCTAATATTGTATTGGATAATATTATTCTTCAGAATAACTCTCCAGTTTATTTGATGATGCATAAACCCAGAGGAATAGTCAGTGCGACTAAAGACGATAAAAACAAAACGGTTATCGATCTGCTTAAAAAACAAACTCAGGTAGACCCCTCTAGCCTTCCTATTAAAGACTTGCATATTGTTGGACGTTTGGATTTTAATAGTTCGGGCATGTTGTTATTAACCAATGATGGGCGATGGTCAAGATGCTTATCCAGCCCAGAACATTCGATTATTAAACGGTACTGGGTCAGGTTAGAAAAACCCGTTAATGAAGAGTATATCCGTGCATTTAAACAAGGTATGTACTTTGCCTACGAGGATATTACGACTCGCTCTGTAAATCTACGAATACTCGATAGCCATACCGCCGAAGTAGAATTAACGGAAGGGAAATATCATCAAATACGGCGGATGTTCGGTCGTTTTCAAAACGAAGTCTTAGAGCTACAGCGTATAGCCATAGGCAACTTGGAGTTAGATATTGCTCCTGAAAATGTTAGATCAATTTGTAAAGAAGACGTTTATTTTTCTCAAACTGACAATGTGTTTTAATTTAAAGGTTGGCAGAGTATTTCAGCTTCCCCTTTTTCCGTTGCAATATACAAAGTATTGTCGCTTATTGTGACCGAGTACTCCATAGTTCGTTCCACTAGCTTTGCCAGAGCTTGAATTTCCCCCCAGGGAAATTGAAATATTTCTGCTTTGAGTGATAAATAGCCCACTTTTTCGTTTTTCCACCAAATGTCAGACTTACTATTAAAGCTATAGACTTTAACATTATTGGCTTGTCTGCAAGCTTTTTTTATTCGTTCAAAAGCGGGTTCACCGACGTCAATCCAGGTAAGGAATTGATCATCTAAACTTTTTTCCCAAATATCGGGAACCTCGGGTGTGCTTAGCCCTTTGGTAAACTCTATTCGTTCACTCGCATTTAAGCATAGAGCAAGAGTGCGAGCCATCATTCGTTCAATGGTTTCTGAAGGATGTTGAGCGACGATTAAATTAAGAGTATCAAAATAGTTTTTATCTAAATCCGATAAAGATACAGAGAATTTATATATTGTAGGTTTGAGAGCCAAGACTCAACTCCTTGTTAGTTGTGTAGTTGTAACCCAATAATGCAGATGTTAAGCAAGACACGCTTAATCATAGTATATTTTCACTTTCTACGAATTTAAAGTTTCCCTGATATTCATAAATTGTGCCCCACAGTGGGTGCTTGATATTGACTTTCATAGCAAAGCTATTGTTGTCCACGGGGATTTCTTCTGCATAGCCCTTTCCTGCTATTAAGGTAAGCGGAATTGGTATAAAGTGACCAAATAAACAGAGTACATAACCCACATGTTCTATTAGCACCTTTTCACCATTCCAAAAATACTTCATTTTCCAGCCTAAACGAAAACGCATTATTTCTACCAATTCATTACCGCTGGTTCTTACCATACGTGATTTAAAATGGTGTGGTTTGCGTTCTCTTAGATTGAATATACGTTTAAAATGAAAAGCCTGTGTATTTTTGTCACTTTCAAAGGTTACGGTTACGGGAACATTTTTTTCGTTAACAGGTGGAATGCTGCCGAGAAGCCAATACAGTGATGACAAAGCGTATATTGGGCCGGAGCATTGTATGTCCAAATTTCCTTGCACTAGGATTTTATCTTCTGAGTAAGGGCGAGCAGAATAATGTTTTTTTATAGCAGGAGGAAGGCTTTCCCAAGTTTGCCCAAATACTTTTTTAAAAATAGGTTCGGATTTTAAATTTAAGTTATCAATAGGCTCGATTTTCTTTAATTTTAAAGTTAGATTTCTAGCGCCGCGCATCCAGGGGTATATAATATTGGCTATCGGTTTGGACCAAAATAGACATTTGTTTATACGGTTAAGCCATCCTTTTGGCTTGCCAATTTTAGTCATAAAAACCAGTGCATCTTCCCCATGATAAAAACGATAGCCATCGTAAATTACCATCCCTTCATCTAGATCATATCCTCGTGCGTTTATTTCCTGAATAATCTTATGATCTATTTTTTCTCGTGCATTTAATAGATGTATTTCACCCAACTCTTCTTTTACCCTCCATGCTTTTGCGCCGATATTGCAGATTGGGCATTCTCCGTCATAGACGAACCAAACGCCCATAGTATTTGATTGTGTATTCATATAGGTTTCACTACCATAAGAAAGAAGATGGTTGTTAAAGCGATAAAGGCAATCGTTCTAAGATATAACCAGATTTTATGCAAGGTAAAATATTCTACCGATAACGCTAAGTTAGCATAAAATGGCACCTATAGTATGTGATGAATTCGACGCTGTATTAGTGCTGTTGATAGAGTGATCCGATAGTCGGCGAAAAGTGTATGGCTAGCGATAATAAATTTCACTGTTAAGTCGTTATAGAAAGTCGATACAAGTAGCAAATACTATAATCTAACTTGGTATATGATGTCTTTTATGATGAAACAACCCTGCATTTACTCCCCCCTCCAAATAAGTTAAGCTTCTATTTTATTTATGCGAATAATTTGCTTACGTTACCTAGCGTCTTCAACATGATCAATATTTTTTTAATACTCTAGACAGTATGGTTTTTGATACTTTACAGAAATAAAAAATATAAGCTAAATGGGAATTTATCCATTTTTTCAAATTCCATGTGCAAGCTGCCATGTTTAAGTTAATCTGATCGCTAGCAGCACCTTTTGATAATTCCTCGATAAACAGTAGTGGGTGGTCTTATGAGCGGCTCAATTACCACACGCCTTCGACACTGCTTGCGCTTTTTCTTTTGTTATAACGATTGTCTTTTTTCTTGCCCTGTGTGGGTAACAGTATTGCTATTTTATTGACGAATGGGTATTGACGAATGGGCGTCCATGATAGACTCGATCACAGACTACCTGTGCTATCCACATTTTCCTAACTTCATACGCTTTCGTTAATACCTCTTTCAATGTATCGCCATCAAATAAATTTTCCGTATGTAGCTTATTGGTTATCTCTACAATATCAAGTCGGATAGATGTTTGTGCGAGGAAACACATCTCAATATGGCTTATGGCTCTACCGGCTTCAAGTATAAACGCGACGTATTGTTAGAACGGATTGAGCATCTGCTGAAGCAAAGAGATTTTCCCATCGAATTGGGAATACGGCGTACGCAGCTATATTTCGCATCATGATAACAACTTGGGACAAGGCAAACTATTGGAGGCAATGTCAAATACAATAAGCGTAATGAGAGTTATCTATACCTTGAAAGACATTATATTTATCACGGTAAAAAATTGGAGAAGAATCTTCTTAAATGTTATTAAGCCATGGCAGTATCACTGTTGATACTGCCCTTTAAGATATGCTTGTCTTCTAGACAATATGTAATATAGAGCCTGATTTATTTATTGCATTTTTCACCAGAATTAGATTGATAATGTCAGAGAACGCCGATCAATATGGATATTTAAAAAACATTTTATAGAACGTAAATGGAAACTGAAAAACTTATTTGGCGAATTAAAAGAGATGATGAATGGATAGCAATAAGCCTTAAAGTTGTGGGTTTATACGGTTTAATGTAATTGGTGTCAATGCTCAAGCCTAGGCGACTTTTTTTAGATGTTTACGAAATACCCTACGCCGAATCTATAATCCTTAACTAGTCTATAAACCTAGATGCATATTTTTGAGTGACAAGCTGTAAGGTTTATTGATGTCCCGTCGTACCGATAATCGTTTAAGCTCAGCCATTTCTGTTATTGAAGGAATGCTGCTGACGAATCCTAGCTCCGAAAACGTTATTGAGAAGAGCCTTACTCAGCTTATGGTTTTGTTGGAGTGTGAATTTGGCTATGCATACCGTTGTCATGATATGGCAGGTACAAGAATTCCTTGGGACTTAACGACGAGTTATCGCCTTCAACAAGGAATACTTGAAATACAAAACTGTTCGTCTGCCAGTTCAGCAATACCTGAGACACATCAGTCTATGTTAATTTCAGGAAAGTATTTATGGGATGATAACTGCTCTATAAATGAGATACCCATTCCAAATCCGCACCCTGAAATTAGCAATTTTTTATGCGTACCCATTGTGGATGCGAAGTGCATCCATGGCGTGGTATTTTTGTGTAATAAGTTAACAGGGTTTGATGCAGATATTGAAAATCGTATACGTCCACTGATTGCGGCAGCAAGTTGCCTATTGAGATCATGTAGCAAAACAACCCATTCTCAAAAAACAACGCGGATAGATCCAGCAATAGATACACATTTTGAATTGCTGGGTGTATTTGATAATTTTTTTAATTCCGTTATTTTAGTGGATGGAAATAATAATATTTTGACGTGCAATCAAGCAGCCAGTTCGATGTTTGGGCTTCTTCGAAGGGATTTGTTAACCAAATCGATAGATCAATTTTTACCGAAGGGGATACCAAAAATAGACGGAAGGTTACAGGGTGGAAATTTTTCCAACTCACAAGAGAAACCCAACTTGAATCGGGTGTGGCGCGGTGTGCCGGTTATTACCAATGCCAATAAAAAAATTCTAGTAGACCTGAGGGCATTCGAACTTAAACATGGTAATGAAACCCTCAAGGGACTGGTGATGGATGACATTTCTGAAAGAATGAAATCTGCAACGGATTATCAAAGTATTCTCCAGCGGTTTGAACTGCTGACTAATTTAGCGCCGGTTGGAATTTTGCAGGTCAATCGCCATTGGGAGTGTACTTATGCCAATGATAAATGGTGTGAGTTTAGTCAGATGTCACCAGAAGAAGCGGAAGAGAAAGGCTGGTTAAATGCGATTCATACCACAGATGTTGACTCTATATTAGATAAGCTTCGAAATGATACCGCTTTGACCGGCGCCTACCAGGGCGAGTTTAGGCTTCAGACACCGCTTGGACGAGTTACTTGGGTCGAAGCAAATGCACAAAGCTTGTATAGCGAAACGGGCGAAACAACAGGTCTGATTATGACCTTTAGTGATGTCACCGATCACCTTAAAAATGAGCGACGATTACAGGATATTGCTGAAAAAGATCAGTTAACGGGTTTGGTGAATCGTGCTTTTTTTCACGATCGAATGGAAAATGCCCTTAAAGGCGTGAGCCGATATGGTTCTGTTGTATTGATGTTTATCGATTTAGATGAATTTAAACATATCAACGATACTTTAGGTCATGATGTGGGAGATATGCTCTTACGAGAGGTGGCCAATAGATTAAGAGAAGCATTAAGAAATGCGGATACTATTGCTCGAATAGGGGGGGATGAATTTACGGTTATTCTTACTAATATGGATAACCCTCGCTCCATTAATATTGTTGCGGACAAACTAATAGAAACCCTCGCAGATCCATTTATTATTGGTGATCGCCCTATATACGTAACCTGTACTATTGGTATATCTGTTGCCGATACAGAAGAAACAGAGATGTCTGTACTAATGAAACAAGCGGATGTTGCACTTTATAAAGCAAAAGAAGCAGGTAGAAATCAGTATAAGTTTTATACCTCGGAGTTGGACAAAGATGCTAATTTTCATGTGCATTTAAGGCAAAGTTTAAAAGATCCTAAGCGAGATGATTTTCGACTTGTTTTCCAGCCTCAGGTAAATGCGGCTTTTGGCGATATCGTGGGGGTCGAGGCATTATGCCGTTGGAGCAGAGATGACGTTGAGGAGACAGGGCCAGATAAATTTATAAAAATGATTGAAGAGTCTGGATTAATCAATAATTTTTCTGATTGGTTATTTCAATCCATATTTTCTACTATGAATAGTTGGAATCGTTATCTGTCCTCGCCTATGTCGCTAAAAGTTTCGATCAATTTGTCTGCCAAACAATTTCGAGATAAAGAGTTAGCCTTTCATATTTTTAAATATTGCGGATTATATAAAGTGAACCCTCAAAGCGTTGTGTTCGAAGTCACTGAAACAGCGCTAATTGATGACCCTGAGCTTGCTTCAAAGACATTGGGGAAATTAAAGCGAATGGGATTTGGTTTGGCCTTAGATGATTTTGGTACAGGATATTCCTCTTTAGCTTATTTAAGAAAGATGCCTCTCGATACTCTGAAAATAGACCATTCATTTATTAAGGATGTGCTTAGTGAAGAAGAAGATGCACAGATAGTGGAAGCCATTATAAACCTTGCTGCCACCTTAAAGTTGAATGTTATTGCTGAGGGGGTAGATAACGCGGATGTTAAAGAGTGGTTGTTACGCAGAAACTGCTGTTTTCATCAAGGCTTTTACTATCATAAGCCATTAGAAAAAGATGTATTCGAAGAGCTTCTTAATTCGAAGCCATGTAGTCGTAATATTGTCGAAATAACTCAAAATGTAGGAAGCTAAATGTAGGAAGCCAAGGGTTGAGTCAGTTTTGACTAATACCCCTTTGCTCGTTCAGCTTAAAAGGGGGCTGAGATGTTGTTCAAACCTAGCGATGATAAGCATAACGAAATATCAGATCCAATATCCAGTCAGAATGAACAAACCCCGAGTCATTATATTGGCATTGGAGCATCTGCCGGGGGGCTAGAAGCACTAGAAGAATTTTTTAGCTACCTCCCAAATAATATTGGTGCAGCTTTTGTGGTTGCACAACATTTATCTCCTGATTTTAAAAGCATGATGCCTGAGCTGCTAAGTAAGCATACATCTATGCCAATATATCAAGCAAATGATGGAGTCCGGCTTAAAAAAAATACTGTGTATTTAATGCCCCCGCGAAAAAATATGCTGATTACCGAAGGACGCCTGCAAATTTCAGAGCAAATGCCCGATGAAAATGTGCATATGCCCATTGATATATTTCTGCGCTCTTTGGCTGAGGATCAGCAACACCAAGCCATTGGAATTGTGCTATCGGGAACGGGAAGTGATGGAACCAGAGGCGTCAAAGCATTAAAAGAGTCTGGTGGTTTGGTTATTGTTCAAGAGCCTAGTTCCGCCAAATTTAATGGTATGCCCATTAGTGCGTATAATACTGGTTTGGCTGATTTGTTACTTCAACCAAGAGATATGGGTGAAAACCTTGTTCAATTCATTAAGCATCCGTCTATTTCAGGGAAGGGCTCTGCTCTAAAAAAATCTATCCCAGAAGATGGCAATATATTAAATGAGATATTTAAAATTCTGGAATCTCAATCTTCAATTAATTTTTCGCAATACAAAGCGTCAACAGTTGCTCGGAGAATTGAGCGCCGTATTGGTCTAAACCAATTGAATAATTTAGAAGCGTATTTACGTTTGTTATTGGAGTCGCCACGAGAACTTCAAATCTTAAGTAAAGATCTATTAATTGGCGTCACTCGTTTTTTTAGGGACGATGAGGCGTTTAGTCTATTAACCCAGGCTGTTATTCCAAAAATAATTGATGAGTGTCATGCCAAGCGAAAGGATGTGCGTTTTTGGGTGGCTGGTTGTTCCTCTGGCGAAGAAGCCTATTCATTGGCGATTATTGCTGATGAATATATAAAACAAAAAAAACTAGATATAAATATTAAGATATTTGCCACAGATGTTGACGAAGACGCTATAGCTGAAGCCAGTGTCGGGGACTTTTCTCCTGAAATTATTCAAGATATCTCAACTGAAAGACTTGAAAAATATTTTACTGAAAAGGAAAAAAACTACGAAATCCTTCCCTCAATAAGGCAAATGGTTATATTTGCTGCACACAACATGATAGATGATCCTCCATTCTCAAATATTGATTTGGTGAGCTGCCGAAATGTTTTAATTTATTTTCAACATGCAGCACAAAAAAAAGTGCTTTCCTCATTGTATTTTTCCTTAAGGAGAGATGGGTATCTGTTTCTTGGGAGTTCAGAATTATTAGGAGATTTAAAGAGTCATTTTGAAACAGTTGAAGAAAGATCAAAAATTTATAGGAAAATAAGCAATATGCATATCCCGATTGGAAATATGCCACCTTTAAATGATAGTTTATTGGGGCATAGTTCAATGACTATGGTGCCGGTTTCTTCATCCATAAAAATAAATAGGTTGAGTTTAACTAACCAATTAACGCCGGTATTAGAGAGACTGATTGCTGAGTATGCGCCAGACTGCATTGTACTCAATGAAATGTTTGATGCGGTGCATGTATATGGTGATGTGTCTTTTTATACTAAGGGTGTGATAGCTGGAAAGATTAGTAATAATATTAAAGATATGGTAGTGGACGACCTTAATGTTGCTATTTCTACCGCATTGTTTAGGTGTGAAAAAAATGAAGATGATGTTTTCTATAAAGACGTGATGCTCAATATCTCCAAAACGGAACAAGTACTTATTGATTTGTCTATCTTTTGTATTAAAGGAAGTGAAATTTCGAATGCCCCAAAGTTTTATGCGGTTCAATTTATTCGATATGAAAATAGCGAAGGTCAAGAGCGGCTACCTAAAAAAATTACGTTTGACGCTACCGAGCAAAGTAAGCAAAGAATTTATGACTTAGAGCAAGAATTGATAAAAAAACAAGAGCATCTTCAGGTCACGATAGAAGAGTTGGAAACAACTAATGAGGAGTTGCAGTCAGCGAATGAAGAGCTGATGTCAGCGAATGAGGAACTGCAAAGTACCAATGAAGAGTTACAATCTGTAAATGAAGAACTTTACACTGTAAACAGTGAATATCAGGAAAAAATAGTTGAACTTACCGAATCAAATAGTGATTTAGACAGTGTTATGAATTCGACGGATATTGGAATAATATTTTTGGATGAGCAATTATCTATCCGAAAATATACTCCTTGGGTTGCGAAATATGTCAATGTAAGGCATTCAGATATTGGGCGCCCATTTCACCATATCTCCCATGAACTCGTATACAGCGAATTTTTAGCCGATATCGCAAAAGTCAGTGGTGATGGGCAGGTTGTGGAAAAAGATATCGTGAGCGCCCAAGATCATTCGTTATTAGTGAGAATACTCCCTTATCATAAATCTCAAAATTCAACCCAGATGGGTGTATTAATTACATTAACGAATATCTCTCGGTTGAAATTTGTTGAAAGTGCTTTACAACGCGCCCAAGATCAACTTAGAAGTTCATTATTAAACAGGTCAGAGCGGCTTCACAAACGAATTGTCAAAAATGATGATGTGAAAGTTCTGCTCTTAGATGACGATATCTTTGATCGAAAAAGAGTAAAAAAACTACTTTCTGCGGTAAACGATAGAGCATTCAATGTTATGGCCTGCGCTGAAATAGATGAGGCGGTGGAGTTCGCGTCAAAAAACTCCATAGATATATGTCTGGTTGATTATAATTTGGCCGGAGGTACTGCGAAGGATTTTACGGAGAAAATGCGATACGCCAATATTGATACACCAGTGGTTATTCTCTCGGGATATTCTGAAACTGGATTAGATACTGATTTTCTCAATACAGATATTTTTGATTTTCTCAATAAGGATGAGCTTTCCAGTCAACTATTGGCAAGGAGTATTGATTATGTTTTGGAAAGAAAGGATGTTAAAGAAGCCTTGAGTACATTGAGTTAGCCATCGTTGATTTATTAACAGAATACTGGGATACAAATATTTTGCCGATAAATTGTTTCTGAGGTACTTATTGGAATAATCTCAACAGGTTATTTAATTATCCTTCAGGTATTAGAAAGTTCTCTATACCACCAATGCTGTTGAATTGCTTAATAGTATGATTTGTAAAACCGTTAAAAAACATAAACTGTTTTTAACGAATGGTTCCGCCAAGAAAATGATTTTCCTGACGATAAGAGGTGTCTAGAAAAAGCGGAGAGTCTGCCCCGTGAAATGCTTTGGGTTACCGTGCCTATCAGAAATTGGAAAGCGGCCCTGAATTATTTTATAAATGAATTTAATGATTGCTCGAAAGAGCATACTTAAACAAGGTAAGTACACAAATTATTTGCAAGATCTATGTATGATACGCCAGTATGTTGTTTCATGCTCCAGAAAGATTTTAAATTTAATACCCTATGCTAAAATTGGATGCCAGTTAGTTCATTAATACCCAACTAGCGCATATTTAAACGTATAGCAGATTAGAATCTAATAGTTTATATTTTTTATATCTGTTCTCTCGTGATAATCATGATGTAAATTTTTGCGCCAAGGCGTCTAAATGAATAGTTATGGGCAGGGGGCTCGTATTCTATGACTGGAGATCTTTCTAATAAAAAATACTCTCAGAATACGATTTCTGATTTTTCTCGTAATTTAGATGAATCCTCAGAAAATAAAGCAAGCGTAATCGTTGATCAGACCGAGAAAAATAACATTACCATTGATGGCTGCCATACAACCCATGAGATAGTCAAAACGGGTAATAAACCTGAGTATATTGTTGGTATTGGTGCTTCGGCGGGTGGGCTGGAAGCTTTGCAGGACTTGATCGAAACTATGCCGCTCCAACCTGGAATGGTTTTTGTCATTATCCAACACCTTTCACCAGATTATTGCAGTGTTATGGACGAATTACTGAGGCGAAAAACGTCTATTCCCGTACAGATGTCTGAAGATAGAATGGTATTGGAAGAAAATACTATTTATTTGTTGCCCCCTAAAAAGGAAATGATTGTATCTAACGGCGAATTGTTACTGACTGAACGTACCAATGCCGAAGCATTAAATTTGCCTATCAACACATTTTTTCGTTCCATGGCGGAAAGTTATCAAGAGCGATGTGTCGCTATAATTCTTTCTGGCACTGGGGCAGACGGTTCTGTTGGCGCAAGCATTGTTCATGATAATGGCGGTATGGTACTGGTTCAAAAACCAGATTCGGCGTTGTTCGATGGTATGCCCAACAGTGCAATTTCTACCGGCAAGTTTGATTTAATTTTGAAACCTTCTGAGATGCCTTTGGTCTTGGTAAAGTATGTGGCGAAAACTTCTTCAGTGGTTAAGCAAATTACCACCAATTCGGCCAATTTTGAAAAAAATCACTTTGCTGAAACAGCGCTGCTACTAGATAGCCGTTATGGCTTAGATCTTTCACATTACAAACCATCAATTATTACCCGACGCATAGAGCGCCGCTTAAATATGCAAGGCTGTACTCTACAGGAATATACCAATATTTTATTGGATAATCGTAATGAGCTGGATGCGCTCTACCAAGATTTATTGATTGGTGTAACAGGTTTTTTTAGAGATGCATCAGCTTTTAATTCTTTGCGTAGTGAAATTTTACGTTTACTTAATAAATTTAGCCAAGAAGAAGAGCTTCGTCTTTGGGTGGCTGCCTGCGCCACTGGGCAAGAAGCTTATACATTAGCGATATTGCTTAACGAAATACTTGAAAAAGAAAATTTTAAAATAAAATTCCGAATATTTGCGACGGATATTCACCAAAAATTCATTGACCATGCTGCTAGGGGCATCTATAGCCTGGAAGACATAGAGGGTATTAATAAACAGCGTCGGGAACGTTATTTAACGAAAAATGCAGAAGGGTTTTATCAAGTTGATAAAAAATTGCGGCGCAATATTATTTTTGCGCAGCACAATTTACTTGATGATCCACCTTTCACTAAAATTCATTTATTAACCTGCCGAAATGCACTAATTTATTTTAATCAAAGTGCCCAACAGCGTGTTCTTAGCCTTTTTACTTTTGCACTCAAGCATGACGGCACGCTTTTTCTTGGCTCCAGTGAGTCGTTAGGACGACACGAAGAAGATTACAGAACAGTAGATACCAAAAATAAAATATTTCAGAAAAAGCGTGAATCTAATTATCGGCTTAATATCAATGTTAATGGAAATTCAAAATTTAAAAAAATAGAACGGATTCAAAATAAAACAGAAGATAACAATGGTTCAATGGCCGGTCTTAAAAGACAAAAAGCGCTGGACATTTTGTTGCAGCGTTTTGTGCCTCCTAGCGTATTAATCGATGATAATGCGAATATTCTACATATTTTTGGCCAGGCAGGAGAGTTTCTCAGTTTTGATATTGGTATGGCTAGCTTGAATCTACGGTCTTTTTTAGGCGATTCAGCCAAAATTGTTATTATGCATATGATCAGTCAGGTTAAAGAAGAGCGCAAACCTGTTAAAAGCCTAGATGTGCCCGGCTTTGTTCATCATGATACCGTGGATGTTGAGATTTACCCATTATCTAATGCTCCGATAGATATTGACTATATGTTGGTTTCTTTATCCGTTGGTAATGAAGAAAGTTCATTAGAAATTTCTGATTCATCGTCGTCCATAGTGACGCATGACAATTATTCGTTAAAACGCCTAAAAGAGCTAGAGGGTGAGCTTCAACATACTCGGGAGAGTTTGCAAACAACAGTAGAAGAACTTGAAATAAGTAATGAGGAATTGCAGGCGACTAATGAAGAGTTGATGGCCACCAACGAAGAACTACAAACAACTAACGAAGAATTACAATTCGTTAATGAAGAATTGCTTATTGTCAATACTGAATTCAAAACCAAAGAGCAAGCAGAAGCAGAGGCGGACGAAAAAAGTATTGTAGAAACGTCTGGAATTAATATTCTCTTTCTTGATATGCATTTGAATATTCGTAAATATTCACAGTCAGTGACACAGCTTCTTGATTTGTCCCCCGCAGATATAGGAAGACCATTTGCGACTGCCAGTGGCAGTGTGGTGCAGCAATTGCTTGCGGAAGTGAATCAGGTGTTAAATGAGGGTGGGTTGATCGAAAAAGAATTTATTAAAGACAAAAACGAAGCATACCAATTACAAATTCAACGATTAGAACCTACGGAACTTGATAAAGCCGAACCGCGAGGTGTTATTTTAACATTTACCAATATTTCTAAAATGTATTCCGCCCAGGCCCGTATGGCGCAGAGTGAGAATCGCCTTCAAACGTTGCTGGACAATTTGACGGACGGATACATAGAGTGGGTTTGGGAAGAAGACAGTGTTTATATCGGTCATCAAACTCAGAATTTATTAGGTTATTCGTCTGAAAGTAATCTGGATTGGAGAATGCTTTTAGGACAAAGATATGAGGAGTTTATAAGCCTCTTTGATAAACATCGAATATCCAGTCAGGTCTTTGAGCAAATACTTCCTTTGGAAACAGCTAACGGCAGTTATTACTGGGTACTTTGCAAGGGACATTTTGAAAAGCAACAGCAGGGAAATAAAGAACTTGAGCGCTTTTCTGGCCAGCTTGTTGATGTCAACCGATTTATGCAGTTTGAACAAGAACTTAAAAGTCAAATGAAGGAGTTGTCCTGTTCAAATGAGATTCTTGAAGAATTTGCCCATATTGTTTCGCATGATTTAAAGGCGCCGCTACGACATGCTAATCATAGTCTTGGTTTTTTGAAGGAGGCACTAGATAATAAGGAAGAGTCTGCCGTTCACGAGGAGATGGATGATCTACGTAAACATATGGATAGTTTGAAACACTTAATAGATGACGTCATTCGTTTTTCTCGGGTTAGCTCGGAAAAGAAAAACGAGACGACTGTGGATTTAAACGATGCCATGATGGCTGCACTTGAATTAAATTCTCATACTATTTCTGAAAAAAATGTGGATGTACAGCGTGATGAATTACCTAGCGTACCTGGTGATAGAGGTATGTTAATTCATGTGTTTCAAAATTTAATTGGAAATGCATGTAAATATAATAACAAAAAAGAAAAAAGCATCATTATTACTCATGAGGTTAACGCCGGGAATTGCCTTATTCATATTAAAGATAATGGCATAGGCTTTGATTCTAAGTTGGCTAGTAATGTCTTTAAACCATTTAAACGCTTGGTGACAAAAGACCAATACGAAGGCAGTGGCATTGGTTTGTCCATTTGTAAAATTTTGATTGAACAACATTACGGTGAAATAAGGTGTGACTCTGTACGGGAGCAAGGGAGTGTATTTACCATTCAAATTCCAATGAATAGAATCACGAATTAAAAAGGTTGAGATTTGTAGATGTATAAATTTACGGGATTTTCGTTACTTTTGGGTGAGGATGACAAATGTGATGTTCGTGTCATGGAGAAGGTATTTGAAGATATGGGGTACAACGGCGAATATACACATCTTGCTCTAGGGCAGGACGTGATTGATTGGACGTTAAAGCAAAATCAGTTCGTTGATACAAACTATGCCGTTCCAAATTTAATTATTTTAGATATCGGGTTGCCGGGTGTAAATGGCATTGAGGTACTCAAAACTTTACGTGAAGATGATCGCAGCAAACATATTCCTATATTAATGTGTTCTGGCTCTGTTTCCCAGCGTGATTATTATCAGTGTATCGCTCTGGGTTGCAATGCTTATATCCAAAAGAATGCAGAATTGGATGAGTTTACGCGGGTCTGTAGCCTTTTTATTGAGGCGTGGTGGTATGTTTCTCAATTGAAATACTACTGAGCCTATTGCAAAAAAGGTAATAAAATTTAAAAAATAGGAAAAATAACGACTATGCACTCAATTAATATTCTGTTAGTGGATGATCAACTCTCCGGTTTGGTTGCGTTGGAAGAAATACTAAAAACATTGGATGCCAACTTGATTAAAGCTTCTTCGGCTAAACAGGCATTGAGAAAAATGATGGAAGAAGATATCAACTGTATATTGCTTGATGTCAGTATGCCGGAGATGGATGGCTTCGAATTCTTGCAAACAATGAGCCAGGCGCCAGCTCACGCTGGTATTCCTGTGATTATGGTCACCGGGAAGATTTTTAGTGAAAATGAAACATTACGCGCCTATCAATATGGTGCAGTGGATTTTTTGCTGAAGCCGCTGGATACCGAAATGGTTTATCGTAAAGTAAGTTTTTTTGTTAACCAATCTAGAAAAATTAAATGCTTGACAAGCCTTGAAGGAAATTTAAAAAACATTTCTTCTGACTTTGTTGACCCGTTAAAAAAAATTCAATCCTCGGTGCCAGAATTGTCAAAACCTGCATTGCAGGACGTTATTAATAAGCTTTTGGGTTTGCATAAAACTTGGCGTTCGTTTAACAACGAGAAAGATTTAATCGATTTGTAGTGTATTTATTGTTGGTTTTTTTCAGAGCTGATGATACTGCTTAAAGTAAGGTCATGTTTTTGTTTTTATGCCACTGATTCTAAATAAGTATGGCACATAAAAATATATTCGATTATGCCTATCGCAACAGGCTTTATCGTTTAACTGTATTTTAAATTCGATCAGCTATTTCAAAATTATAATGTACGATTGACTAAACATAAAATAAAGAGGTGGTAAGACTGATGGCAAAGACGAGTACACCGGAAAGTAAACGCTCAAACGGAGTGAATATTCAGCAAGTGAGTTCAGAGCAACTTTTGAGCGCATTGCAAGAGTGGAAAGATAAAAGTGAAACGGTTGATCACTTTGCTTTATTGAAGGCGCTGAGAGCCTACCGAAATGGTAATTTTTCTATTCGTCTACCGGAAAATAAAACGGGTATTGCCGGTGAAATTGCGCGTGCGTTTAATGAATCAGTTGAACTTAACCAAATTATACTCAAAGAGTTTGAGCGGGTAAATAAAGCCGTGGGTCGTGAAGGTAAGTTAAGCCAACGAGTATCGGTAAGTGCAGCAAAAGGTGATTGGGCAAATACGGTTGTGGCCTATAACTCAACGATTGAAGGTATGGCTGAACCCGTCAGTGAATTAGGACGAGTGGTGACCGCCATTGCCAAAGGCGATTTAAGTGAGCCAATGTCACTGGAAATTGAAGGCAGGCCCTTGCGGGGTGAATTCTTACGAGTAGCGAAAACGACTAACCAAATGATTGAGCTGTTAAATAATTTCTTATCAGAAATAACTCGTATTGCTTTGGAAGTGGGCACCGACGGGAAGCTTGGGGGGCAAGCACGTATTCGTGGTGCATCCGGTGTGTGGTTGGAATTGACGAACAATGTGAACGGCATGGCTAACAACCTTACAGGCCAAGTTCGAAATATTACCACAGTGGCCACAGCGGTAGCGGATGGTGACTTGGGCAAGCGTATTACTGTTCAAGCAAGCGGTGAAGTTCTTGAGCTAAAAGAAACCATCAACAGAATGGTGGAAAGGCTGGCTCGGTTTTCTTCGGAGATAACACGGGTGGCCCGTGAAGTGGGCACGGGTGGAAAGCTTGGAGGTAAGGCGGATGTATCTGATGTGGCCGGGGTATGGCAGGAATTGACCAACAGTGTAAACGGTATGGCGGATAATTTGACTAATCAGGTACGGAATATCACCACAGTTGCTACCGCCGTGGCAAAGGGAGACTTAACACAAAAAATTACCGTTGATGCGCAGGGTGAAGTACTGGAATTAAAAGACACAATGAATACGATGGTAGACAGCTTAATGCAACTCTCATCGGAAGTGGCGCGCGTGACGCGCGAAGTAGGGACCGATGGTCAACTTGGAGGTAAAGCTGATGTGCCTGGAGCGGTGGGCGTTTGGCAAGAGCTAACCAACAATGTGAATAACATGGCAGACAATCTGACTAATCAGGTGCGAAGCATTACCATTGTGGCGACGGCGGTGGCAAATGGCGACTTGAACCAAAAGATTACGGTGGATGCACGTGGTGAAATGCTCGAACTGAAAGATGCCACCAATACTATGGTGGGCAAGCTTACTCAAGTTGCTTCCGAGGTAACACGAGTGGCGCAGGAAGTGGGAACTGAGGGTAAGCTGGGTGGTAAGGCGGACGTACGCAATATATCTGGAGCTTGGCGAGAGCTAACGGATAACGTAAACGGCATGGCGGACAACTTGACTAATCAGGTACGAAATATTGCCACAGTAGCGACAGCGGTAGCCAATGGCGACCTTAGCCAGAAAATTACGGTGGATGCGCGTGGTGAAGTTCTCGAACTGAAAGACACGGTTAATATCATGGTGGATAAGCTCATTCAGTTTGCTTCTGAGGTGACACGTGTTGCGCAAGAAGTGGGTACCGAAGGTAAATTGGGCGCTCAAGCGGAAGTACCGGGCGTAACAGGTGCCTGGGGTGATCTAACGTTTAATGTGAATAAATTATCGGCAAACTTAGCGGGCCAAGTGCGGGATATTGCTCGTGTAGCGCAGGCTGTGGTAGAGGGGAACCTCGAACAGAAAGTTACGGTGGATGCGCAAGGTGAAGTACTGGCTTTGAAAGAAACCATTAACTCCATGATCGATACGCTATCCCTCTATGCGAATCAGGTTACCAATGTTGCTAGAGAAGTGGGTACGGAGGGTAAACTGGGAGGGCAGGCCAATATGCCGAATGCCGAAGGTATTTGGAAAGGCTTAATAGAAAGCGTGAACGAATTGGCGGATAACCTGACTCGACAAATCCGCACCATTTTGACCGTGGTGACGAATGTAACCGAGGGGAACTTAACCGGCAATATTGACATTGTGGCAAGAGGGGAAGTGGAAACTCTTAAAAACGGCCTTAATCAGATGATTCGTACCCTAAAAGAGACGTCTGAGGTCAACACGGAACAGGATTGGCTAAAAACCAACTTATCGAATTTCAGCCAACTTATGCAAGGCAGTAAAGACTTGCAAAGTTTGGCGGACCTAGTGATACGAGAATTATGCTCTGCCATCAATGCTCAACACGGTGTTTTCTACCTGCTCAATGAAGGCGATGAGGAAAACTCCAAAGATGCCGAGTTAGCGCTTTTGGCCAGTTACGCTTACCACGAGCGTAAATCGGTTGCGAACAGCTTTGAGATTGGGCAGGGTTTGGTTGGACAGGCCGCGCGGGAGAAAAAACGTATTCTTGTACATAACGTACCCGAAGACTATATCAAAATTGGCTCCGGCCTTGGCGATGCCGCGCCATTGAATGTCGTGGTTTTACCCGTTCTTTTCGAGGGTGAATTAATTTCGGTAATTGAGTTGGCAGCTTTTGGTCCGTTTAGTGACAATGTATTGAACTTTCTTGATCAATTGGCCGTTAGTTTAGGTGTGGTTGCCAACACGGTAAAAGCCAGTACTCAAACTGTGAATCTTCTGAATGCATCACAATCGTTATCGCAAGAACTGCAAAATCAACAAATGGAATTAACAGAAACGAATCAAAAACTGGAAGCTCAAGCGAGGAACCTGCTTGAGTCTGAGTCGGAACTAAAAAATCAACAGGAAGAATTACAGCAAACGAACGAGGAATTGGAAGAGAAATCGCGTGTGCTTATAGACCAAAAACGCGAGGTTGAAAAGAAAAATCGAGAAATTGAAGAGGCTAAAGTGCAATTGGAAGAAAAAGCCCAGCAGCTTGCTGTATCTTCAAAATACAAATCAGAATTCCTTGCCAACATGTCACATGAATTACGTACTCCGTTGAACAGCTTAATGGTATTGTCAGATGGGTTGAGAAAAAATATTGATAAAAACCTGAACGACAAGCAAATTGAAAAAATGAATACCATTCACGATTCGGGCATCGAATTGTTGGAGCTAATCAATGAAATTTTAGACTTGTCTAAAATTGAAGCTGGAAAAATGTCTATTCAAGTTGGCGATATTTTTATGCAGCGTATCCAGGACTGGGCTCTTCGTGGTTTCCAACAAATGGCGGAAAATAAAGAGCTGGAATTTATTGCAACATTAGGTAAAAATCTTCCGCCTGCAATTCGAACAGACGAAAAACGTTTACAACAGGTAATAAAAAACTTCCTTTCTAATGCGCTTAAATTTACTGAAAAAGGGCGTATTGCCTTGCATATTGGTGTCGCAAGCGATGGATGGAGCGAGCAGCAGGAGACACTGAACCATGCGCCGATAGTGGTAGCATTCGCTGTAACGGATACCGGCATTGGCATTGCTCAGGATAAACATCAACTTATTTTCGAAGCATTCCAGCAGGAGGACGGTACGACGAGTCGTCGTTATGGTGGAACAGGTCTTGGGCTATCCATCAGTCGAGAAATTGCAGAGTTACTTGGTGGAGAAATTGTCTTGGAGAGTATCGTTGGCAAAGGCAGCACTTTTACATTATTTCTACCGCAGACCTATCAACGCCCCTCGCATCTAGACGACTATTCAAGCAAGCCGATACTTCCAGGTATTCCGTTGCAACGGCAAATTGAAAATACGCCGGTTGTTGAGCAATCCATGAAAGAAGTGGATGATGATCGGGTGAATATCAAAGCGAATGACCGTACCGTATTGATTATTGAAGACGATATTTCATTTGCCAAAATTTTATTAGAACAAGCGCGAGAGAAAGGTTACAAAGGTATTGTTGCTACGCGAGGAGATTCCGGTTTGTATTGCGCGAAGGAGTATCAACCAGACGCGATTATTTTAGATATTAAATTGCCGATAATGAATGGCTGGACGATTTTGGATAGAGTAAAACATGATCCCAAAATTCGGCATATTCCTATACAAGTAGTGTCTGTAGACGATGTATCGCAGCGAGGCTTGAAACAGGGGGCGATAGCCTGTTTACAAAAACCGTTAGACGAAACACGTTTGAAAAAGATATTTCAGCGAATTGATCATTTCAAAAGCCAAAAGGTTAAACAAATGCTGGTTGTTGAAGACAACGAAAGCCAGCGTCAAGCCATTATAGATTTAATCGGTAATGGTGATGTGCATGTGATTGCCGTAGGTTCTGCTGAGGAAGGCATAGCTGCATTGGAAGAACAGGAGTTCCATTGTTTGGTATTGGATTTAATACTGCCGAATATGAGTGGAATCGAAATGGTAGAAAAAATTAAGGAACAGCCGCAACTAAATAGCCTGCCTATTATTGTTTATACAGGTAAAGAAATATCTGAAGAAGAAGAAATTCGGCTGCGTGCTGTCGCTGAAACCATTATTGTTAAAAATGTTAAATCCCCAGAGAGATTGTTGGATGAAACTGCATTGTTTCTACACCGGGTAGAAGCGAACCTTCCTGAACCCAAGCGACAAATGTTGCAGCAAGTACATGAAAACGACCCGCAATTATCAGGGCGTAAAATATTAATTGTTGATGATGATGTACGTAATATTTTTACGCTGACTTCCATATTTGAAGCTCACGATAGCGTGACGCTTTATGCCGAAAGTGGTAAGCAAGCGCTGGATGTGCTGAAAAGTAACTCTGATATCGAGATTGTTCTTATGGATATTATGATGCCTGAAATGGACGGTTATGAAGCCATACGTAGGATTCGGCAGATGCCAGAAATTCATGATATTCCAATTATTGCGGTAACAGCCAAAGCTATGAGGGAAGACCGTGAAAAATGTTTAGAAGCGGGAGCTTCAGATTATATTGTTAAGCCCGTTGATACCGAGCAGCTATTATCGTTAGTGCGGGTATGGCTTTATAAAGAGCAACACTAAAAAGAGCAATACTAAAAAGAGTAATACTAATGATGGTTATTGATAAAGAGGAAACCAACGAGGGTTCTTCGTATACGGGCAACCAGATAAAACCGGAAATAACCGATGAGAGTAATGCAACTGTAGAGGAGATCGAGATGGATCTTCTCTGTCAAGGTATTTTCCGTTGCTATGGATTTGATTTTCGTCAATACTCATCCTCTTCCCTTTGGCGACGAACAAAAAACCTAATGGAATTGGAAGGGTTAAAAACCGTATCTGCCCTGCAAAATAGAATTTTGCACGATAGAGATACGATGGAGCGGTTTTTATTAAATCTATCGGTTAATGTCACTTCAATGTTTCGTGACCCTGAGGTATTTCTCGCGTTTCGTGAAAAAGTGGTGCCAATTCTTCGTACTTATCCTTCGATAAGAATTTGGCACGCGGGTTGTTCCTCTGGGGAAGAGGTCTACTCTCTCGCTATTATGTTGGAAGAGGAGCATTTGGCGGAAAAAACCAAAATATATGCAACCGATATTAATGAAGCCCTTATTAAAACAGCAAAGAAAGGTATTTATTCATTGGAATCGATGCGCAAATATACTGATAATTACCTCAAAGCCGGAGGCAAACGTTCTTTTTCTCGGTACTACCGTGCAAAATACGATCATGCAATATTGTCCCCTGAATTACGCCAGCGAATTATTTTTGCCCATCATAACTTAGTCACTGATGAGTCGTTTAACGAATTTAATGTCATTTTTTGCCGTAACGTAATGATTTATTTTAATCAAGACTTACAAACCCATGTACATAAGCTCTTACACAAAAGCCTATGTCGTTTTGGTATGTTGGTTCTAGGTACGCATGAAAGTATGCCCTTTTCGCCACAAGCTAAGTTCTACAAACCCCTGGATGGCACAAATAGTATTTTTCAACGGCGTGCTTAGGTCTGAGGTAAGTCGAAACTAATACAGCTAAATGAATAAATAGCGATTAGCCAATATTTTTGATGCTTGTAAAACGCCAAAACCTACACTGTTTACTGTATTAAAAGCCTTTTACAGAATAATTGCGTTGATAAGCAGAGGGATTCATTAGGTTTGACTGAATATCAAGGAGTTAGAGGGTTCAAAAATGATAAAATAGGAATATATTAATCATTACGTAACGTCGATTTTGAATCCAAGTAATAAGAGAGCAATTCGAATACTGTGGCTAGAGTAGAAAAAGAAGGCTTCTATCCTCATTTTCTGAGAGAGAAATAAAAAACTTCCTATCGGTAATAACCGATAGGAAGCGTATTTAAAAAATCTAATTAGATTAGATTATGGACAGGCAGACGTATAGGGTAATGCATTTATACCCTGGTACATTGCGGTAAGCAATGAAGCGTCGCCAGTGGTATCTTGAGATAATTCCCAAGTCATAATACCGCCAGCTTGTAGACGTGCATATTCAGCTTTTTGGCGCATAGTTGGCACACCGTTCCAGTGGTCGCTACCATCGGTATCGCGGCAGGTATTGAGGGATGATTGCGATATTTTAGTTGCGAAAGAAGCGAAGCTTGGTTGGGCGTAGAAAGGGACACCTAAAACGGCCTTCTCTTTGGGTAAGCCTCGTCCTATCCAGTAGGCCAATGAACTTACTGCATAGGAATAAGGAGAGTGACCGGAGCTTTCATTGCCGTCGTAAGCCATAAGGTTGAGAAAATCAAAATCATCGAACAATGTACTCTTAATACCGCCGCCGGTACTACCTGAAGCCACAACCGCTGCTGTCACGATCTTACCTGAGGCATGAAGTGAAGTAGCAAGTTGTGTTACGAGTAGTTCGTAGTTATCGGCAGAAGCACCTGGGTCTGGATATTCCCAATCCATATCCACACCGTCCAAATTGTATTGATTAACAAGTGCCATTATGTTGTTAACAAAATTGGTTCGGCCTGTTGAGGTTTGTGCGAGTACTTCAAATGAGCTATCGTCACCGTTGTTCCATCCACCCACAGCAATTTGTACTTTCACGCCACTTGCATGACCGAGAGAAACCAAATTTTGTAATTTAGCTGGGTTGGGTACGGCTTGTAAGCTACCGTCAGAGTTGGGTAATACAAATGAATAGTTTACGTGTGTTAATTTACTATATTGAATGGTATTCACATCTCCAGACCAAGAGGGTATATAGCCTACCACTTTCATATTACCCGTTGGGCCGCCAGAGCTAGAGCTGGAAGATGATGATGAACTACTGCTGCTGCTGGATGAAGAACTTGAAGAAGAACCACCGCAAGGCGTACATACCCAAACGCAGTACTCGCCGCAGCTATCTGGGTTATCACCTTGTGTCCACCATTGTGCTTGGCAGGATTGTCCCGCAGGAGAAATAACATTGTCTCCACCTAGGTATACTGAGGATGCATCCCAGGCGTCATAAGGGGGGCAGCTTCCGCCGGATGAAGTGGAACTTGAACTGCTAGAAGAGCTGCTCGAACTTGAACTGCTTGAGCTTGAACTGCTGCTTGAACTTGAGCTACTGCTTGACGAAGACGAGCCTGAACCTGAGTCACACGCGCCCAAATCTGACCATGCATATTGCCATGCCCAACCTGTACCTGGTGCGTAGGCACCTCCAGCGGTACACCAACCTCCAACAGTACATTGATACGCATTTGAACCTGCAACTACTTGATTTCCCGCTGCGTAAGTATTTCCTTCGACATAATCAGGTATTCCATCACAACTTATTGCCACTGCATGAAGAGATATAATAGAAAGCAAGGCAGAAAAAAACACAAATTTTTTCATTTTTATTACCTTAAGTTTAATTGTATGTAAACTTCAATTAAATTAGCTCTAAAAAAGAACTTATATCGCTTAAATTAATTGGTGTTTACGTTTGCTGTTTTTGTTGCGGAGCAGGAATATCTGACATATATTTTATCGAGCTTTTATTTTATGTCGGTTGCTCCAGTGAAAATTATTGTTGAGGTTTTATACAAAATTTAAGACCTAGTTCACAGAAAATGGCGTATAAAATGTGCAAAACCTAGATTTATAGTAGAGGAGAGTCGTTTAAATAACAATCAATCGTCTATTCGATTTAAGCGCCTTTTATCGTGGTATCTGTTAAAAAAATTTTATCAACACCGTTTGTATGGTTAATTTAATATTGAAATTACATTATCTATTGTTTGTTGGAATAACCACTCTTTTAATTCGTAAATACTTAATATTAAAATAACAATCTATTAAAAATCGATATAATAGAATTTTTCTAATATTAATAATATTTTTATTCTGACTTTACAGGTTTTAAATATTATTTAATCTATTGGTCTATATGTGTATGCATGTCTTCAGAAAGTATATTGTTATTAAATGGCCTCCAGTCTATTAACTAAGTTATAAATTTATGAAGGTCTGGATAGAAGAACTTGATGATAGGCTGCCACGCATATTCGCTTGCCCAACCTATATCTAGCTCATAAACTGAGCTTTGGAAGAATTCCATTCTTAATATACTAAGCGTTTATTGACGCAGATAATTCGAGAACTACTGCTTGGTAAAACTGCACTGAAAATTTTTAATATCTTAAATTTCAAAGAGTTAGAGGGTTCAAAAATAATAAAGAAGAAATATAAGAAAGCAGCCTGAACGCTATGGCTAGAGTAGAAATGAAGGTTTCTATCTTCATTTCCTAGGGGCTTGTCGATTAACTAAAAAGCGCCCTATCGGTTATTACCGATAGGGCGCTATTCTGAAAGCCTAATTAAATTAGGTTATGGATAGGCAGATGTATAGGGTAATTATGTGTGCGATGTTCTAATATCTAGATTAGTACAAATCTACACAGTTATAAATCTACACAACTACTGTTAATATTTGGCTCTGTTAGCTTTGTCCGTTGTTATTGCCCCATTGCTAGTTTCAGCCAATCGGCCTGAGACGTATTTCCTGCTTCAAAAAGTCTTCTCCAGCCAAGATAGTTCGACAAATATTTCGTCGCAACGTCTTTAAATCTCTTCATCCATGTATTTAATCTCGACATGCACGATTAAATACATCGTGCTCACGTCCAGATAGCTTGGCGCGGATAACACGGGGGAGTATAGAAAGGGCATGATTGACTACTGACGGTTTTTGATCTGTCATAATTCGCTTTATGAACTATTAAAACTAGTTGCGTCATAAAAAAACGTCACATGGATTTTTCTTGCTTAATTATTGACCTGTAAGCAAGGCCGGAAACTGCTACTATTGACCCCATGAAAACATCCTTAGAACACTTACCGGAATACAAGCAAGCGAATATCCATACGATCGTAGATATCATCCGTGATGAGTTTGAACAGGTGCGAGGCTTTGCTGGCAACCAAAAGAAACATTGTCGCATTGTGATGATTATCCTCTTTGGCAGTTACGCCAAAGGTACCTATGTTGATGACCCCGCAAACGGCTATATCAGTGATTACGATATCTTGGTATTGCTCAATCGTAGTGAGCTAGTGGACGAGTACAAAATTTGGAGTGCGGCAAATGACCGTATTCTTCAACGAATTAAAGCGCCAGTCAGTATTCTTGTACACACGCATAGTGAAGTAAATGAACGGCTAAGTGAAGGGCATTTCTTTTTCCGTGATATTCGATCAGAGGGCATTGAGCTATATAACTACGGTCATGCCGTGTTGGTTGAGCCGGGAAACTTGGAGCCCAAAGGCGCCCAAGCTATTGCGCAAAAACATTTTGAGCAGTGGTTTGTTAGTGCTGGTGAGTTTCTAGATACTTCGGGGTATGATTTCGGCAAGAATCGATTAAATAAAGCAGCCTTTGAATTACATCAGGCCGCTGAGCGTTACTATACTTGCATACTTTTAGTGTTCACGAACTATCGTCCCAAAAGTCACAACATTGAAAATCTGAATAACCTCTCTATTCAACAAGCGGAATCAATCAAGGAAGCTTTCCCTCTAAATAATAAGTTTAACCGCCGTTGTTTCCAACTCCTCAAAGGTGCTTATATTGATGCGTGTTATTCTGAGCATTATAAAATCACTGAAGAAGAACTAAATTGGTTGGCTGAACGGGTCAAGCATTTACAAACCGTGACCGAAACCCTATGCAAGAAAAAAATAGCCAGCTTCACTTGCTAAGCAGGCTACAATATGGCCGCGCGCTCATAGCCAACCAAAACACGATATCCGAAATAGGGGCAAGGGCAAAAGCCAAGTTCACTTGGCGTCTCTTGCGGCTGATTCGGGTATTGGTACACTCGATATCGTTTTGTCCAGTGGTGTTATGAGGAGCTATTTGGTCTGGGAGAGCCTCAATACTGAGGGTTCAATTAGGAAAGAGTTAATTGGGTATAATAACAAGATGGAATTCGTATTGCAGAAGAGCTGGGACATAGGCGATAACACATAACTGTTATTTCACTTGGATAAATCAAGCAATTCAAAAGTCATCCATATATATAATGATGTCCTAAGGACATCATTATATATATTTGATTGCATTTGTCAATACAACATCTCCGATATTTATTTACACAAATAAATCTTGAATATAAAAACTGAAAATATTGACTTGTCGGTTAATATTTGATATATGTCCTTAGGACATATATCAAAGGCGGATATTAGGTTTATGAAACTCATAAAGGCTCTAACCCTATCTCTCGGGGAAAGTGGTAGCGCGGTCTTTAGTCGATACCAGCTTGGCCTAAAAATATACAATTTATATCGTAAAAAAGAATATAAAGGTGAATCAATAGAGATTCAGAAGTACGCAGCAGATAGGCACGATTTTAATAAGTATCTTAACCAACTATTAGCTAATGGAGTGCTGAGCCCAATTCGAGGGGTACAAACTGCATACAAGCTAGTGGGCAATAGCCACGCCATGGCGGAAGATATGGTCTGTACCATAGACCCTTTCAGTTATGTTTCACACTTAAGCTCAATGGCTTATCACGGATTGACGGATAGGTCTCCTTCCAAGCTATTTATATCTTCACCAAATAATTCTGAATGGAAATATTTTGCTGAAGAGCGTATGAAGAAAGATCTCAAAGATGAATACGAACTATATATGCAGAATGGACTCCCTCCTTTGCAGCGTACCAAATTAGAAAAAATTGAAAAAACACAAATTCATCGCTTTTGTTCAAAACATCTAGGAGCATACAAGAATGTTCGGGATCGAAGTATAAGGGTAGCAACTATAGGCAGAACCTTTCTTGAGATGCTTCGGAATCCAGAGTTATGCGGCGGAATAAATCATGTTCTTAAAACTTTTGATGAACATGCCCAAGATTACCTCCGATTAATAACCGACGAAATAGACAATAATGGCAATAGTATCGATAAGGTAAGAGCAGGGTATATTCTGGACGAAAGACTCTCCATTGCAAATGGAGTTATTGAGCGGTGGATAGAATACGTACAGCGTGGAGGCTCTCGAAAACTAGATGCTTCATCAGAATACATCCCTCAGTGGTCAGATAAGTGGTGCCTATCTCTTAATGTATTTGAGTGAATTAAATTATGGATTTATTTGAAACGTGCGATATTAACCAATGGGTTGAAAATACAAGTAATAATGAGCAAAAGGAATTCAGACAAGCAATTCACTCAATTCTTTTAGCAATTGCATCTGACAGTGAACTAAAAGCGAAAATGATTTTGAGAGGAGGCATATTATTAGCTGTACGATACCACAGCCATAGATATACAAAAGATATAGATTTATCGACAAAAGAAACTTTAGCAGTGATTGATCCAGATGAAGTTGTAAAATCTTTAGATTGCAGTCTGAAGCAAGCAACTGAGATTTTAGATTACGACCTGGATTGCCTGGTTCAAGGCTACAAAATTCAACCTGTTAATAGATCCCACGCAAGTTTTCCCTCAATCAATCTAAAAATAGGATATGCATATAAAGGTACGCCAAAACATAAAAGATTAAAAAGTCTGAGGTCTCCAACGGTAATATCAATCGACTATAGCTTAAATGAGGTAACCCCCAATATAGATAGCGTAAAGTTATCGGATGGTGCTGAAATACTTGCTTATTCTTTGACGGATTTAGTAGCAGAGAAATACAGGTCGCTTTTGCAGCAAATTGAAAGAAAGAGAAACAGAAGGCAGGATATATTCGATATTTATATGATACTGGAAAACTTAGTCGAGATTGATCATATAGAAAAGAGAAAAATACTGGAAAGTCTCATAATCAAAGCCAAATCACGAAATATAAAACCTGAAAAAAACTCATTTGATAATGAAGAACTACGTACTCGGGCAGAAAAAGATTACTATACGCTTGAGGATGAAATAGACGGAAAGCTCCCCAATTTTGAAACATCATTCAATAAAGTAGCAGATTTCTACAGGTTCTTGCCATGGGAAGAAACACTACTGTGAACTTAGGCAAAACCTTACTTCGAGCCGCTTGGCCGGGAATTCGAATCTCTTCGGTGCTAGCTCTTTCCTTTTATGGGCTTATCGATTAACTAAAAAGCGCCCTATCGGTTATTACCAGTAGGGCGCTATTCTGAAAGTCTAATTAAATTAGGTTATGGATAGGCAGATGTATAGGTGACTAAGTTCGAACTCGATATGACTGACAGTGTCCGGTCTGATCTAAACTCGAATCAAAGTGACCCACTGAATCCATAATTAACAGCACTTAGTAGCACGATTCTCAGTCAAGGGCGCGTAGCGCCTTTCATAGGTTTACCCTTTACTGAGAGTCGTGCTACTAAGACAATTCAACCTACGGATTCATCGTAAAAAACTAGGCAACTTGACAGTGTCTGTCAGATCAAGTTTAAGCTACTACAGAAGAATTTAGCTCAAATCTAAACTGACAGGCACCATGCCAAAATGGGTAACTGTCAGGTCAAGTCTGAACTACTACAGATAAAGGAATCGAATCTTTATAACTCAAAACAAAAGGTAACTCTCTATGTTTCATACTAACAATCCCATAATTAGATTATTAGACTGGGTGTCTGGTTTATTTGGATAATTTTTATTGCGAGTTTGCCATCGGTGGGGTAAGTGATATTTTTTTCTTGTACGGTTGTATCGATTAAGACGGTACTCTCTTCGATTGCTTTTCCGTGCAGTGCCACTGACATGTGAAAAATGGCTTCAACCCCTTCTTTACCAATACGCTGTCGGAAATGAACCAATTCTGTAGGATGGCACGGGGTTTCTTTTTCAAAATATTTCGCATCACAGAAATATTGATGATAAGGGCTGCGCTTCCACTGTAGGACAATATTTTCATCGCTTAAATTTTCCAACTGTTTCAATATCAATAAACCCGCAAGCCGACGAATAGGGAGTGCTGGACGCCCAGTGTGTGAAGAGTAGAAGACGGAAAGTTTTTCTTCGATCTCAGTCCAGGGGATGGCGTTAGCTAACAAGACTAAGGGATCACTAAGATCTAAATGATCCAGTAAGTCTGCGTTAAAGAAGTTTTTTTGATGAGGTTGATCAGATAGTTCCAGCATGATTTTATTGAGCAATTCGACCAGGAAAGGATACCAGATTAGCTAAAACTGGTCGTTTTGACTAGGACTTTCAGTGCTTTAGGCTAGATTCCGCTTGGGCTACGAGTGTTTTTCAGGGCCGACTAATTACAAGACAAAAGGTCATCCATTGATTAACGTTGAATATAAAATAAATGCGCTTGATCTGATGGTAAAGTTGAAGCAACTATCATCTTTGATGACCAAAGCGGAGTTTAAAATACTATTTCTTTTCCAGAAGTTGTTAAAAATAAATTGCTTTCAATTACTGTCCAGTCTGGCTATGTTCCGATTGTTGAAATATTGAAGCGTGGCAATATTGAGAACTCGTTTTAAATAATGATGATGAAGCGCAAGCGGTTGTAAATATTGCTATAGGAACGGTGAAAGGAATAATCCAAACAGGCATAATTAGATTATTAAAGTGGGTGTCTGGTTTATTTGTCAAGATTAATTGAGTTCCTGTTAGCCCCAACAAAAAGCCCAGCAGTAAGCTGGGCCTCTAATCACATTAGGGCCTGTTGACACTAATTCAATTATCACTGCCTGAGCTATTTTTTATCCAGCTCGGCTTTGGCTTCCTGCGTCGCTCTACCAACTACATCCTTGTAGTCGAAGGCAGAAGGAGCGAAGTTTAGCCAGCCTAAATGAGCGACTGATAACGTAGCTGGGTGAAAAATAGCTCTGGCCCGAAGGGTTGTGTCTGAAAAAACGCCACTTGTCGTCGCCTATATGGATATAGGTGAGGAGTGTGAGCAGGAGCGGAAGCTTTACTCATCGTTTATTTAGAGTGACTAAACTTCTCTTTTTGTGCCTAAATTGGCGATTTTTCAGTCACAACAGTGATAATTGAATTAGTGTCAACAGGCCCTAGTTCGAAATGATCAAAACCTACTTAAAAATTCATTTAAAGACCCGTCAATAAGATCAATATTTTCAAAGCTCGGCTCTTCTCCTTCATCAACTTGACCGCGCTTCCACCACATATATACCTTCCCACGATATTCGTCCTCTATACCAATACAAATAATATTACCTACACCATCATCCCCAATTGGTAATAATTCTTCTGGTATTTTATCGCAATAGATGGAATACATAGTCAAGATGTCAAAGCTAGTGTCATTACCCCCAATTCCATAAAACACATTAAGGTCAAAATCAAAAGACACTACACCGCTAGCACCACTTTTCGAATAATGATTTTTTTCGGGTTGCCCACCATTATTTCGTAACAAAAATTCTACGTAATCTTTTGGAAGCTGTACTTCAAGCTCGCCACAAAGCACGTCGATATCACTCACTACGATGTCATCATAACTATCTTGCAACTTCATAATCATTCCTAAAATTTATAAGTATTTCTTCCGCCCGAATGACCTACAACGCTATGTAAATCTGTTGGCAGTAATTGCAGCTTTGTGGTGTTTTCAATATGGTGCCATGTTGTGCCAGCTGGCTGCTTCCAATTCGAGTCAAGGGCCCTCATAAGTTCATTGGCATTATTCATATCTAATTGTGATCCCGACGTCCCGGAGAGAGGATCGGGATTCAACCGTTGAATATCCACCTCAACCTTAGCTCCATTGTGCTTTAACACGTGAGGATTGAAATTTGCAAACCCCTTCTCCGTGAAGTTAACACCTTCTGGGTATTTCTCAGCAAGAAGTTTTAACTTCTGTTCACGAATTCTTCTTTGCTTTGGTTTCATTGCCTCCAATCGATTTTTTAATATTGGGTTTTTATCTACATCCAAGCTGTAATTCTTTCCGGCAAACTCCGAATTACGCGGAGGTTTTCCACCGATAAGCTGCAATTTTCTGTTGTTAGCCCCTTCAACCCCCTGCTGCACCGAACTCTCAACCTTAGTCGGAGAAATTTTCCCAGAAGGTTCAGCTTCCTTAATAATTATACCCAACTTTTCTTTTAATTGTTTAGCTATTTCCTTGAACCAATTATTAATATTGCTTTTAACTATTCGTAATGTTTCTAGTGCTTCATCAATTTTCTCCAGAGCCTCTTTAAACCGAGGAGGGGTCTTGCCTTTAAGTGATTCTATCTTTTTTATCACTGCCTCAAATATTTGATGACCCATTTCGGCTGCTTGCTTGGTGTATTTGTCCAGTTCAGTCGATTGTAGTTTTTTAAGCCACTTAACACCGTCACCTTTCATAAAGAAGTTAAATGTTTTGAGTAATGCCTTTAACTTAGCACCTTTCCAAACACTTTTTAAAATCGCTTTTAATGCTGACCCAAGTGTTGGAATTAAGCCTATTAAAGTAAAAAACAAAGCTAACCAAGGGGCAAATTCATTGTAACGCTTATCCCATATTAACAATTTCAAGTTTGCAATAATATCTCGCACATCACCTATTTGATCAACAACGGGGATCATTGTAATGACCGCATTAGTGATAATTTGGGCTATTGATTGGTCTTCTTTAAAATCACCTTGCAGCATACCCCAAGTCCATTCAGCTGCTTCTTTAAGTTCTTGAAGCTTCAACTGCCATCTAAGTTTTAAATAAACCCCCAACCCGGACCAAAAATCATCTTCCTGAATTTGCAATTCTTTAGGAACAGGAGGGAGAGGTTTTCCATCAATAGGTAATTGCTGAAGCAACTGCTCAGCGTTAATGTTTTCAAAATTATTGTCGTTACAGCATGAGTCTACTAATAGAGCAGGTTGGCTTGGTTTTATGACAACCAACTCATTGGGATCATCAACATATTCAACGGTTACATTAATCATATTAGGCGGCAAGTTCACATGCGCCTTACCTTCACACGAAAGCGTTCCCCTTGCTATTTCAACCCCATAAGGGCCTCGAATAATATACGTTGCTCCCGCAACACCAGTTCCATCAGCATATAAATATTCTAAATCTATCCAATTATCTTCTTCTGGTGGATCGTCAATTTCACTCGTTGTTGTAGCAGTACCAAGCACACTCCCCATCGTATTACCACTGTTCATCATCGCCAGGTCTTGATGGCGAACTGCCCCCTCACCTTCGCAGCGCACATCAAATGAGTAGCTCATAAACTCGGTTTTATCGCTGGTTTTACCGGATATCAACCTTTTTGCACTGCCGGCTTCATCACCGGAGCATTTACTATGTATTGAGCTGGCAATGGCGGTTGGGTTGCCATCGATAAATACCGAGGCGGTGTAGCCGTCTGCATCCGCTGCCTTTGTGGCTAAAATTTCGGTTGTTGGCAAACACGGTACGTGCCATAACTGCCCCTTTTTAATTTTCGTTTAAGCCCTTTTTGCTTAAGGTTGTGATTGATTGCTAAATCATCGGTATAGCGTTCTGGCCCAGCGAAAAAGCGGGATGCACTTTGAAATTGAATCTACCATGTAATGTGATGCAATTTAGGTTTGAACCTGTAAGTTCTAAATTCAGATTACATACAGGAGTTACCCTGAAGAGTAACTTCAGCAGGTGTCGTATTAGCGCTATCATTACGCCGATGATTTTCATGCTGCACTCCGTACGAGTTTAAATTTTCATTTTGATCTTGAGGGCTATCATTTATTTACATCGAATAATTGAAGACTGGCTTAGATCAATCTAGCGCCTGAAACGCTACAGGTAAACCACCTACGAATATAGCTATTTTTAATAAGTATTAGCACCTCTACAAACTCTATATGAAGTCTATTTTTTAATCAATAATCATGTTTTGTAATTGACTTTTGCGAATAACCATAAAAGGTACTCAGATAAGCCTCAGTGGAAGAGTTTTAGTTTTTCTATAACCCTGCGCGCGCGGAAGTAAAACCAGCCAAATGCGTGCGGCAAGCGATACTTGTAATACATTGGTAGCCGGTTATTGGGAATGGCTCCCCGCTTGTTTTCTCGGATGATTCGCTCTGTGTAGTCCACCAATTCCAAATAGTCTTGCAACTTAAAAGGTAAGTCCTCTGGTATTCCCTCGCATGGGTTACCTATAAGAGGTGCAAGAGAGGCAGGTTGCTGGTTTTCAGTGTCAAATTTTTCGTGTTTTATTTTTTTAAGTGGTCCTTACTATTATGCTGTTGTCTAACAGCAGTACTCTCCTCTACCACTTGTCGATATTGTTTGATCATACCTCTTATCTCAGTCTTGAGAGTATTAGTATCGTACTCTTGCAGACAATCACGTTCTATTTTCCCTACAATCACACAATCCTGCTTCTCAGGCAAAACCCGATCAAGGTCATACCACTCTTTAATTTGAGTCCTGAGTCCATGCCACCACTTCCACTCATATTCCTCATTGGACATATCTATTTCATTTTCGGTAAACACCTTTCTTATAAACATGGATGTTTTAAAGTGCTTTTTTTCTATTGTGATAGGCAATTTTTGATATTGTGGCCACATGCCTATATTTTCAGACATCAGAGAGTCGTGGACATATTTGGAATAAAAAACATTAAGCGCTGGAACCATATAATAACTTGTTTTACGGTTAAGATAGTTTCCCATTTTAAGATGAGTCTCTTTTAATAGTTCTACATCGACATCCAGTGTTTCTCCCTCCACCACAACAGTCAGAAAATCACCAAGATCACGATTTAATGTTTTTTTAGGACTTTCAAAGTCTTCATATTTACGAGCCAAGCTCTTAAGGGTAATATCGATATGCCTATAAATACGACATAAAAAACGAAATTCTGGATTGTCGGCTTCACGATACATGCGCAAAAGCCCCTCCAGAGCGCTCTTCATTTCACGGTCTACCCGTGCCTTGCTACCCTCTTTAAACGGGACATCGTTTTCAATAGCCTTATCGATCATCAAATTAAAATAGTAAACAGACAATTTGCTATTATTAAGCCCATGCTCCTCTGATGACCCCAGATATCCTCCGCCAATATCTGCGTGAACTCCTGGGCATAGAATCTCCTCAACCTTACCGTTTATCTCATTTTGAGACTTGTGATATTTGGGATCAGAAACTACCGATATCAAATCAAAGCCAGACCTAAGTTCATCTTCCGCTACAAGATGAACTACTTTTTTGATTTTATCTATCGGTACATGCAAGGCATACCCAGGGTTAAATGCATTTCCAGCCAAACCAATAGATGCAACGGTGTCAAAAAGTCCCAAAAATTCAAATGAAAAATCAATTGTCGCTAAATTTTTTTTATACGAATCTTTATCGATAAACCCCTGCACAATAACATTAACGAAATGCCTCGCTATCGCCGCACCACGACTAAAGCCAAAGACATCCAGTTTAATTGTCTTGGGTAAGCATCTATACTTATTTTTAAATTTTTTAATACATTGGATGATTTCATACATGCAGCCACGTGATCTAAGTTCACCATTTAACCCTGTGGCATTTTCTGTCATCTCCAGAATTGTCCATTTTGATGTTCCCACTCCACGCGCATAAATCTTACAGGAAGGCTCTTCCAAATGGGTATCTGTACCTAAGGTCACCGGATATATCTCATATAGTCGATAGATATTCGACGCATTTTGCCAGTTCACCTGAGGTTTATTTCCTGTGCCATCAAAAAACACACCGATTCTCAGAACTGTGGGAGGAACAAGCGTCTTCAGGCTGGCATATCTCTCTTCATGGTTTAGATGGGTACTTTTCGGCAATGTTAGTTTAAATCGATTCATAATACTAAGCTTTTATTTTTTAGTGTTCTTTATAAAATTATAGTTTTTATCTGGTGATAAAACGTATATACCCTTCTTCCTGGCGGTTCCAACATGCTAATTGCACGGGGGCTCCTAGTTTTTTTGGTGTCGTCTTCTAGGCGGAGATATTTATTGATCTTTTTCATTTTTGTATCAGGCAAAGTTATTTTTGTTTTTTCTTAACACTTTTTGTTAATTTCTTTTGTATAGAAAGTCCATACGAAAATAATTTATCCTATAAGCTCTAATCTTTGAAGGGCGGAATTAGTTCGATAGTTTCTTTTTCTAGTTGTTTAATTCTAGCTCTATTGGTTGTTTTATTTATCCTATGCTTTCTTATTGGACCAACACCGCCCTTTGATTTTAGCCACGCATATACTTGACCATCTTTAAACTCTATCTTTGTAAAACTACCAATTTCTCTTTTAGTTAGAGATCGCTTTAGTATTGGTAGATTAGGGCATGCCGGGGATGTATTACTGGAATTTGAATAAATAGTCTTATGATCAATGCGTATATTCGGCCTGGAATAGCCATATGTTGACGGAACTGTACTGGTTTGCCTTGGCACGCCTTTTTTCGCTATCCCTAGAGCAATACCACTGCCACAGCCATCTATAATTCTCCAAAAAAGAGAATCGTACGATAAAAAAGAGAGCCATCCGTACGCATCATTAACATCCGCTTTGTACTTAGCTTCTACATATTCCTGCCCACCAAGTACATGTGTGTCTATTACAAAGTTTTCAGTTGTAATATACCCCCCCTTTTCTATTGAGGGCTCTTCTTGGTCAAAGTAACTCGAATAGTATTCAGCTGTCGCCAAAGCGAGATGCAAAGTTGGCTCCTCTACAAATCCATTTTCGTTAAAATATGAATCAGGTAATGGAGGACCTTCCCCTTTTACAGACAAATATTGTGCATAATAGAAAACGCCATTTTTGCTTCTGGTTACATCAAAACTATTGGTATAATACTTTGGAACATTATCCCATTTATCATGGGTTTCAATTATAAAATTATGTTCATAAATTGTATTACTGCTTTCATTATCCCTATAAATGAGCGACGATATGTAATATGTATATGATGCAGGTCCAAGAGTGTTATCACTTTTTGATTTTTCGAACAGCCCATGAAGAGTCGTTTTTTTGTCTAAATTCACTCCATAAACGACAATTAGATCTTTAAAAGTTTCTCTGAAAACTATAACATCTATGTCGTCACTTTTTGCCTTTATATCTACTTCAAACAATACTTTATTGTTTTTTTCGGAAGTTAAAATGAATGCGTTTTCTGATTTGTTACACATAATTACCCCTCTTGATTAACAACATCTAAGACGATTACTTCTATGTCTTCATTGATCTTATAACCTTTTAAAACATCTTTTTTAAGCAGGTTACCTTCATATTTAAAATCAACTGTGTTGTTATTTAGGGACAGGGCTACAATCTCACTAATCATACCTTTAGATTCAATGATTAATTTAACCTTATCTCCAGGATAAGTTTCTGAAATAATATTATTATTCATGTCGGTAAAGTACATAGATGTTACCTCTGCTCTTTGAACTTCAACATCAAGCTCTATTTTTTCATGATCTTTTGTGATTTTATAATCTTTCAACGTATCATTAACAAGAAGCTCATCCTGATATTTAAAATCTACACTCGAATTATCCAAGTTAATGGTAACCAATTCGCCAATTAAGTTTCTGGTTCTTACATTCAGCCAAATTTTCTCACCCGGAATTGTTTCATCAATCCGCAGTTCTTCCTCATAATCTGTAATGTAAAAATCAATCAAAATACCTTCGCTTTCTTGCTCATCTTCAATATCAGAAGGCGACGTAGCAACCCCAAGCACACTCCCCATCGTATTACCACTGTTCATCATCGTCAGGTCTTGATGGCGAACTGCCCCCTCACCTTCGCAGCGCACATCAAATGAGTAACTCATAAACTCGGTTTTATCGCTGGTTTTACCGGATATCAACCCTTTTGCACTGCCGGCTTCATCACCGGAGCATTTACTATGTATTGAGCTGGCAATGGCGGTTGGGTTGCCATCGATAAATACCGAGGCGGTGTAGCCGTCTGCATCCGCTGCCTGACTCACTACCGGGTATGGCAGTGGTGGCGTGGCACTGCCTACTGGTGTTTTGCACATATCCGGTGCGGAGCTTAGGCTTTTATCGCCACTGCCTTTGTGGCTAAAATTTCGGTTGTTGGCAAACACGGTACGTGCCATAACTGCCCCTTTTTAATTTTCGTTTAAGCCCTTTTGGCTTGTGTTTGTTGAGTAAGCTTATTGTGTTGTTGTTTTATATTGGGGTAAGTGGAGACACATAAGCCTGCACGTGTACCTGAATCCGATGCGCAATAAAGGAGTATCGGGTTTTCTTTTTGGTTTGCTTGTATTTTTTCTTGCTGGATTTTTTCAACCGCCAGCCCAACCATAACCGCACCAAAAGCTGCGCCAATATCACCAAAATATTCTGCCGGGTGAATTATGGTTTTGTTTTCGGTAAAGCAATCGTGGTAACGAAGCATTGCGACACTTAGCTCTTTTGTATAATAGGTTTCGCCATTCGCTGAGCTGTAAATAGTGTCAATGGGCGCATCTATTCCATCGGTTTGTTTTTCAAATACGTCGGTAAGTGCTTCCGCCAAAGAAGCTGAATTTGATGATGTATTGAGCAGGTGGGCTTGTTCTTGCTGAAGGCTTGGCGATGACAGTGTGGCTGTGGCTTGTTGTTTAATTTCGTCTGGTGCATTGGGTGATATAAGCAGAAGAAAACCTGCACCTTCACCGGGAACAAACCCATCTTTGTTACTGGCAAGTAATAGGCGGTGTTGGTCATCAAGATAATCTAAGGTGGGAGTATGGTAATAACTGTCTACCCCTCCCACCAATACATAATGGGCATCTGTGGCATCAAAGTAACGTGCGGCCATATCAATCATATCAATGACCCCTGCTCGTCCAATATTTACTGCACGGCTGAGACTTAGATCAATTGAGGCATCACTTTGCAGGCCAAGGTTTTTGATAAGGTTGTGATTGATTGCTAAATCATCGGTATAGCGTTCTGGCCCGGCAAGAAAAAGTGGGATGGGGGTGGGTGGCAAGCTTGGCTTGATATCCTCAAGTGCAACCGTCGCTATACGTAATAAGCGCTTTTGCCGCGCGCTGAGTTCACCGCTTAGCAGGCTGTAATCAATAGCATCACTTATTGCATCACGTGGCACTAAAGCCATGGGAATGGGCTCCCCGTCACTGCCAAGCACATCACTTTCTCTATAGCGGTTAATGCCTGCTTCAACAGAACAAAATACCCGTTTGGCCCCTCGCCCAATAGGTGTGAGCATACTGTTTGCGGCAACATATAGTGGGCTCATTGCTTACGCCCCGCTTAGCATTTTGGCTGATGTATTGACGAGCATATGTCGATCTTTGCTCAGAGCAAGCTCTAGCGCCGCTGCACGACGATGACGCTGCGTGCCCTGAGCGAGAACTTGCTGGGAATGTGCGGGGTGAATAGGCTGGCCAAGAAAATAACGCTGTTTTTGTGTCACACTATGATGGTGCTTTTGCCAATAGTTTCGAATTTTTTGCGGGTCGGGCCAAGGTAAGAAGCTGTCTTCCTCAACACTGCTTCCTTCAAAATAACATTGAGCTTGTATTTTATGCTCTAGCTCTTCGTCGCCGTCATTCTCATCGTCACCATCTTCTTCTATGCTTTCTTCTATTGTACGCCACTCTTCGGGTGGTGCATTTCGACAAAACCCGGCACTCTCTATATTTACCCCGGTAATATGGGTAAAGGCTTCGCCAGCAATTCTGGCCAACAGTGGCGCTTTCATATAGTTGATAAGTGATGGAATTGCCGCCGGGTCACCCAGGGCCATGCATGACTGTATGACTTGCCGAGTCTGGTGTGGTGTATTGGCTAAATCATGTATCCATCGGCGACTCTGCTCAAGGTCCAGGCATCGAAATATGGTTTCAATTGCTTGGCCCTGGTAAATACTGTTTTCAAAGACATAGGGTTTTATGCCGTTATACGCATTTTTATTACCCAGGAGTATCGCAGACCAGTGGCTCCAAAACGCAATATCATTGCTTTCTGCTTGGTTCTGGGTAGTTGTTTGCTGGGCAATATTGTTAACTAACGGGCTTATATTATGGAATTTAAGCTCTCCCGTTAAACGAAGCGCACGGGCGTATAGCGCAGGGTGGTCTCGATAATTTTCGTTTTGCAGTATGCGCAATAATTCTTTGCCTGGGTTTTCTCGGCGAACACTGCACGCCGCAATAGCGAGGTATTTTTCTTGTGGGTTTTCGCTAAATAAACATTGTTCTATTAAAGGGTGCGTGAGGTGTTTTGGCAGCCAGCCCAGTGCAGAGATAAAGCCATTGCATGCCGTCTTGTTTTCGCTGGTGAATGCGTGTTCCATAACACGCTGGATTTTATACGTTTCTTGGCTTTCCAGGGCGAGAACCGCAGCGGTAAAGGTTTCACCGTCATCACCAAAATTATCTAAGGCTTGCTCGCAAAAATCCCATGTGGCTTCGCTGTCCAAACGTAAACCTGCAATATGCTTTGTTATTCGCTGTTCGAGTTTTTGTACACTGGCGATGGTGTGGTTTGGTTGTTTAACGGCTTTGGCTCGACGTTGCCAAAGAAAACTCAATTCTTCCACATGCTCTTCAATGATGCCGGCAAAGGGGTCATTTGCATAAAGGTAATCTATATTGCTCACATTGACATCCTTACCGTATAACTCTGTTCTAATTTTACTGTTTTTATTCTACTGTTCTTAATTCTACGTTTGCCATTATGTTACCTGGCTATGGTTACTTGGCTATGGTTATCTGATTATGTTAATAATGGATATTAGTAGGTACCTGCGGTATTTTTTGTGCCACTTTCCGAATTTCATTTATATTGGCTTCACTTATATTAATTTGCTGAACCAATGACGCAATATTATGCGCGGAAAATACAGCCCGCCATAAGATGTTAAATGTCATCGAATTGGGTTTTAAGTGCAAGGTATCAATCACAAAATTAAGAGGGTATGCGCCATTTTTGTTCTGGCTCTCTTTTATTTTCACTTCACCGGCCAGCAGAATTTCTGGCAGCGTAAATTCCAGGCTGCCAATGGGGTGCATATTTTCAATTTTTACCTGCTCACCACCTTGTAAAAACCCTGGGTAAATTAGATCTGGATGGGCGCAATTTTGAAAGCGTGCATTGTAGTCTTCTGGAAAATAGGGCGCGCGTTTGCGTTGCCATTTTTTATCATAGGTGCCAGCGTATTGAGAGCGCTGTTGCCAATACGGTGCAATCGGCCCGAAACCGGCAGGCTCAGGCTGGTCGGCAATACATTTGATGAGCTGGGTTGGGTCTTCAATATTTGGTAGTGGCTGGCCTTCCATTTCTTTGGGCCCGCGCTTACCTGCATAACCTCTGCCTACCGGGTTGCGTAATTCGCTGCTTATTAGTGTGCCGTTTTGGAAGTGCTTCCCACCAAAGGCATTTTCGTAAACAATTGGCATACGTGTAAAAGGTTCTGGTGGCGTCGGTTTGCCTTTGTGCCAATAACGGTTGCCATATACGTTAAGTTTTTTTTCAATCACACCCACATTAATACTGACTCGAAGTTGCGATACCTGCGCCTCTTCTTTGGCACAGGCAAGGCCGCTAATAATAATGTCCGTGGCCGATTTCTCTGCATGAACAGTGCCGAGTGTTTTTAAACTGGAGTTGTCTGGCGAACCCCAGTATTGGTCTTCCTCCATAATGGGAGGTTGCTCTTTGAGCAAGCGCCATTGTTCGTTACTTTGAACCACGTAGGTAGCCTGAACAAGGCAGTGCAGAGTATCTCTCCCTTTTAAATCTGAGAGAATACAAGCTTTACTTGAATATTGAGTATTATTACTTATTTGCATTTACAAATTGAATAGGTATATAAAATAAAGTGACTACTATAACGCACAGCCGATAAGGTTTAAGAAAAACATTGTTGGTAATTTAAAGAAGTGTAACCCAGTTAACAAAAGTCGATATCAAAAATAGATGGATATCTCAGACAGGCATGATAGATATTCGCTATCATCTAAGTGAAAGACAAGGCTATTTTTGTCATGTCAAAAAGCATGTCAAAAAGCATGTCAAAAAGCATGTCAAAAAGCATGTCAAAAAGCATGTCAAAAAGCATGTCAAAAAGCATGTCAAAAATCTGGAAATAATTTCGTATTACTTTTATCAAGAAACGAAAAATTATTTACGGAAAATCACTTAATAACAATACTGTTTAATATTTTCTGTATGTCGGGAAGAGTTGTCGGGAAGGGTTGCGTTCTTTTGCTTTTCATATCTCATTTCGAAACCGGCTTTAGTCACACAAAAAACAAAATCATTTTATTTATTGGAGGTTCTTATGCTTCCTATAATTTATATCACTCAGTTGCTACCATCGGTATCACGACAGATATTGCTAGATACTTACGCTACTTTACTTGCGCTTGCGAATAAAGAGTAGGTTGGCCGAGCGTAGCAAGGGCACCTAAGGTGGCCTTCTCTTTGGGCAACCCTTGTTTTATCCAACCTCGTTTTATCCAATAGTTCAATGAGCCTACTGTATCGAAATAAAAAGAGTGGCCGGAACTTGTACTGCCGTCGTAAGCCATGATATTGATAAAATCAAAATTAATATAAATAGCCTGGATTAAATTAACTTTAATTTGTCGCCATTGTTTTTATTGTGGCGCGTATTTATATTTAAAAATAAGAAGGTAGGAGAAATGAGGGCTCTAAGAGTAGCGAGATGGTAGTAAACGGAGAGTGTCAGAAAGCGCTACTAGGCATGAAACTATTATCGGGTTATTCAGTATCGAGAGATATATCTTGGGAGTTTACCTCTAGAGAGTTAGGGCATGAGAGATTACAAATTACGGTGAGTTACTTAGGTTGAGGGCTGCCCTCTGCGAGCGGCTCAACACCGAATCGCTTACCCGGCATTACTATGGCAGGGGAGGCAAGCCCAGCTCCTTATTCACTTTTTTCAATTTAATTTTTAGTTCCGGCTTGGCGGTACTCACATAGCGGGATATATTGAGGTTGAAATCATTTTTCTCAATTTCTTCCATGTCTACGCGGCGAGCGTAGCGTTCTTCTTCTTTGCGATATTGGTAGGTATCGATAATTTTATCAATGTCTGTTTCACGCAGTTTGTTTTGACGCTTACCTTTTTCGAAGTGTTCACTGCCATTAATAAACAACACATCGTCGTATTTTTTACATTTTTTAAGAATCAAAATACAGACGGGTATGCCTGTTGAGAAAAACAGATTAGCAGGCAGACCAATAACCGTATCTATGTGGCCGTCTTTTAACAATTTGGTACGAATGCGGCTTTCTGCACCGCCCCTAAACAATACACCGTGGGGCAGAATAATTGCCATGGTGCCTTCGTCGCTTAAGAAGTGAAAGCCGTGCAGCAAGAAAGCAAAGTCAGCGGCAGATTTTGGCGCTAAGCCGTGGCTTTTAAAGCGGAAGTCTTCACCTAATGCTTCGGTTGGTTCCCAACGGTAGCTAAAGGGTGGGTTGGCCACCACCGCATCGCATTTGAGTTTTTTGGCGGGGTTCATTTCACTGAGCATATCCCAGTCATTGAGCAAAGTATCCCCGTGGTGAATATCAAATTCCGTATCTTTCACCCCGTGCAGTAACATATTCATGCGGGCAAGGTTGTAGGTGGTAATGTTTTTTTCTTGGCCGTAGATTTTACCAATGCCATTAGGGCCAAGACGCTTACGCACGTTTAATAGCAAGGAGCCAGAACCACAGGCAAAATCCATCACCTTACTAAGTTTTTTCTTTGGGCCTTCTGCGGGCTCTTGGCTGTCTAATATCACAATGCGGGATAAAATATCGGAGATGGGTTGTGGGGTATAGAACTCGCCTGCTTTTTTACCCGAGCCTGCGGCAAATTCTCCAATTAGGTATTCGTAGGCATCGCCCAGAATATCGGTATTAGTACTGAACTGGGCAATACCTTCGGAGACCTTTTGTATAATGGTACAGAGCTTGGCGTTGCGGTCGGTGGGCTTTTTGCCGAGCTTTTCTGAATTGAGGTTAATCTCAGAGAATAAGCCCTGAAAGCTGCTGTCAAAGCTGTGGTTCTCAATGTATTTAAAACCCGCCTCTAAGGTTTGCAATAATTCTCCGTCTTGTATTCTGGCCATTTCGGCAATGCTGGTCCATAAGTGTTTGGGTTCGATTACATAATGCAGTTTTCGGCGCATTTGTTTTTCAAAAAGCTCTTTATCTTTTTTGGATAATTTTTTGTAAAACACCGATAGCGGTGCGCGCTTATCCTCTTCCTTGAGCTTAGGGTAATCTCTGCCTAATTCTTTTTTAGCGGCGACTTCGTAGTTATCGGACAAATAGCGCAAAAACAGAAACGACAGCATATAGTCACGAAAGTCATCGGCGTTCATAGCGCCGCGTAGGCTGTCCGCTATATCCCACAGGGTTTTACCGAGTTGGTTGAGTTGTTCTTGGGTCATGTTGGGTTCGCTTCTTCATTCGGCTCGGTTAGTATTTCTGGCAATTCAAATTGGTAACGTTGCAGAAATTCACTGAGAATGTGTTTAAATAGGTTTTTATTGTCTTCGCCCATTTCGACTGGGTTATAAACTGAATATTTGCCATGGCTTAACAGGTTAAGTGCCCGAGCAAATAAAGCCTCGTCATCAAGCCCATTCAGGCACGCAGAAAAGTCTTTAAAGCCAAAAAAGGTGGCGGTTTTTTCAAGTATGCTGCGTAAGGCGTTAAAATGATGGGTATAAATTTGGTCAGACTCGGCGGCGTATTGAAGCTCACTGAGTAGGGCCACATGATGGAAATACGGCGTATCATCGGTTGCCCTAAGTGAATATACCTCTGAACTTTCGCTGCGATGAAGAAAGTATTGCTTGTGCGAGAACTTTTTTAGTTCATTACACATCACATTAAAAAACAGACTGTGATGAGAAGACAGCACTGTTTTCACTTTATCCTTTTCTCTTCGGCTTTTAGCTGCACCCTTCTTAAGTAGCTTGGCCAAGTCACTGGCTACGGCAATGGCATTATTGTCATCCAAAGACGAAATAGGGTCATCAATGTAAATATATTTAACCCAGCTATAAGGCCCACCTTCCTCACCATCAATGCATAGCTCACAAATAGCCAAAAATATGCACCATACAAACATATTCTCTTCACCACGAGAGACTTTTATATGTTCGTTTTCACCCCTGGAGAAGCTAATAGTCCAATTCTGGTAATCAATTTTAAAATCAAAATCTGCGTAGCGCTCTAGATAGGTAAAGATTTTTGCTTCCAAAGCCAGCTCTTTAAAACCATCAAAGAATTTGGAATCAGAATTAAGGGTTAATACCCGTTGGGCGTCATTGTCTAAATCATTATCCCAATGAAATAGATCTTCGGTATAGGCGTTAAAATACAAGGTATCTCGATCGGTGTTTTGTTTTCCTTGCTCTTTAAACTCCATGGAGAGCCTAGTTTTACCTGTACCGTTGTAAGCAAAGAACAGCACAAAGTCCTTATTGTTCAAATCGTCACGAAATCTCTGTGCTAGTCTGTTTAGGCTTTGAAATTTCTGGATTTTACTCATGCACCCACCTTATCCACAGCAGGAAAGAGTTGTTGCATTAGACCTTTTTTGTGGTTTTTAAGGGACTCGATTTTTTGAGTTTGTGCGGTGATTAGTTCGTCAATGGACGATAGGCAATCGGCTGTTTTTTGTTGTTCTGAAAATAATGGTATAGATAATTTGAATTCTTTCAGCCAAGTTGAATTTAGGTTATCTTTTGCACTACCAGCAACTTTTATGGGCTTTAAGAGCGTCGAGTTTTTGGCTTTGGGCGGTGACTAGCTCGTCGATGGAGGATAGGCAATCGGCGATTTTTTGTTGTTCTGCAAATTTTGGAAAATAAAACTCTTGTTTAAACCAGTCATTTAGCTTGAAAAGCATTTTTTCAATGACAATGCCAATACTGCATCTTAAAAATGACTGGCTGACTATTTGTTGCTGAACAAAATAATTCAAAAATCGAACATCGTAACCTTCTTGTGGCACTAAGACGGAATACTCGTTAGACACGATAGAGCCTGATAATTCCTTGGGAACAAGGCCACAGGCGCAATGAACAATTTGACGCTTTGATATTAGAAAATCATTTTCTTTTAGTGAGAACTGTGATTTGACTTTTATGGTATTTCCTTTGAATATTCCTCTTGAAACAACGCCGCCATAGCGCCTTTTTACAGTAACAAGAGAGTATTCTTGGTCATCTTGCATGTCTATGGGATTAGCACGCTCAACAAACACTTTACCAATTGGTAGCGGCTCCCAGTCGTAATTACCCCTAAACTCAGGAAAGCTTAACGCTGGTACCAAGCCCCTTTTAGCTTTCTTACTCATACGCTGCTAACCCCAAAATTTCACGACCTTGGGCAAGCTTTTTCCTATCGACATTCAACAAGGTCATTTACGCTCCAAACTATCAGGATTTTTAAGCGCCTTTTTTTCCGACGATGCCAAACGGCGCTCAACCTTCTTAACATCTTCTGCTGGCGATAAATTTTCTGGACGAATCCCCCTCTCTAAAAGAGTCTGCCGAATGGCTTGGTTGTTTGTGACATGCTCACTGGATATTTGCGTCTCACACTCCATATTTTTCTCCTGTGCATTATGAATGGTGATTTCGGTGGCAAAATCCTTGGCCTTTAAAATTATGGTGGGTGCAAAGTATGCCAATGGTCGATTGCTGGGCACTTGCCAGCGTGCTTTTATGGCTTGGGTATTTTTACCAAATAGGGCGTGGTCACCTTTGCTACGAATTAGGCCAAAATTCTGATTGCCTCCCGTTTGCTCATAAATAACGCTCGATAGCTCTTTTTCTGTATGAATAAGTTTTTTGCACGCTGAGACTCTCTCTGCCTCTAGTAACCGCTGCTCTATCAATTCGGCTTTGCGGGTTTGCATAGCGAAGTAGGTTTGCGCAAAGGCGATTTGCGATTTGGCCGGGTCTCCGTTTTGAGCAATAAGGTAGCAGACATAACGGGTAAGCATTATGTCGTTAATTTCCCTGCGGCTGCCGGAGCCTAATTCGACCATTTTCCCGACATCGGCAAAATGGTCGAAGATAGGGTTTTCAGATAATTCACACGCTGTTTTTGCTTTAGACACAACATTAAGAAAATTATCCCACTTGGTGTAACCCAGTAAATGCTGTATGTCTCGCGCTAGCCAGTATTCAATACCATTTTCGGTTTCTTGTGCGTGGCCTTCAAACGATTCGGTCATATGTTGAATAAGGTCATTTTTCATGGCTTTCTCGCTTCCTTGTTGGCTGTTACCATATTGGCTACTAGTTCATTGCTTGTGAATAGCGGCTTACTCATACGCCGCTAACCCCGAAATTTCTCGCCCTTGGGCCAGTTTGTGTAAATGGGGCACTAGGTCTTCCATTAACGCCAGCTCTTTTTTGGTGCGCTCTTTCCAACCTAAGTCTAGTGGCTCTAATAAATCACTAAGCTGTTCACCATCAAAGATCATGCGGCTCATGATGTTATCCACAAAGGCTTGTAGGCTCTTCGGTTCTAGCTCGTGCTTGTTGGCTATATCCACTAATTCGTTGGCGGATTTCTCGGCCTTAAATTTTTGGTAGCCTTCGCGGATTTGTTTTACCGTCAATACTTCACCTGCCTTAAGGCTCCTAATGTAAGCAATAATATCGTCTCGCTCATCCATTAGGTTGGCATACGAACTAATCAAATCAATCAGTTCTTGGTGAGTCATTTTTTGCTTGCTCGGCCCTTGGGTGGATTTGGCAATTAGCCCCATAATGTAGTCGTAATCAATCCACGCAGAGGCAAAAAGCACAAATTCAAAATCCAGCTGTTGCAGCTCGTCTTCTGTGTTGCCATTGTTTTGATCTTGCTTACGCTTTAGGTCTTGGCCAGTTTCCAGGTAGACACCTTTGAATTTACGGAAGGTATCAATAGGCATGGCCTGCTCAATGGTTTGCAGTTGGTCTTCGTTTAGCTCGGTATATTGCTCAATTTGGGTTTTGAGTTTTTGCACCTCTTTAAAGTGGTTAGCAAATTCCGCTTTGGCGCTGTCACCTTTTAGGTTAACCACCTCGGATGGGGTGCAGTCCACCCCTTTGCTTTGCATAAAGGTTTCAAGTTTTTCGACCGCTTGCTGGTAGTTTTCTATTGCAATAGGCGCTGGGTCAACCAGCCAAATTTCTTTGTTTTCATTCTCTGGGTTATGACCTGAAAAACGTGAAATAGCTTTATCCACGTCATCTTCCTGGCCGCGAAAATCAAGAATATTCCCCCAGGGTTTACCGTCATTTAATACACGGTTGGTGCGCGAGAAGGCTTGTATCAAACCGTGGTATTTTAGATTTTTATCCACATATAGGGTATTGAGGTATTTGGAGTCAAAGCCTGTGAGCAGCATATCCACCACAATGACAATATCGATTTTGTGTTTGTGGGGGTAATCAGCATTGGGGTATTTTTGGTCTTTGATGCGTTGCTGCACATCTTGGTAATACAGGTCAAATTCGTTAATGTTGTGATTGGTATCGTATTGTTGGTTGTAGTCAACCAGTATGGCTTTTAATGCGGCCTTTTTCTTTTCAGGCTCTTGTTCATTGTCGAACTTCTCTTGGGGTAGGTCTTCTTGTAACTGCTTGATGTCTTTTACGTTCTTATCAGTAGCCTCTGCGTCGTCTTTTTCTTTGGGCGGTTGTGCCGGTGGCGAGAAAACACAGGCGATATTTAACGGGGCATAGCTGTCGTCATCGGCTTGCTGTTGTGCCTGTTGGATTTTAAAGTGCTCAACGTACTCTATAGCGTGATTTATTGATGCCGTGGCTAATATTGCATTAAAACGCCGGTCGCCTGTTGCGGCATTGTGCTTGGCAATAATTTCTTTCACTACCGCTTCAGGTGGTGGCGTTACTTTCTTAACTTTCTTCTTTTTGCTGTTTTCGGTATTCGGTTTTTTATCGTCTTTGCCAAAGTAGTCGATATGAAAACCTAAGACGTTTTTATCTTCAATGGCGTGGGTAATGGTATAGGCGTGCAGCTCTTTTTCGAAAATATCTTTGGTGGTTTTAAACGTACCAATGGTGCCATCAATTTGAGTGTAGGTTGAGTTCTCTTCAAAAATAGGCGTGCCGGTAAAACCAAATAACTGCGCTTCTGGGAAGAAGTTTTTAATGGCTTTGTGGTTGTCACCAAATTGTGAACGGTGGCATTCATCAAAAATAAAGGCCACACGTTTGTCACGCAAAGGCTCCAGGCGTTCTTTAAAGGTTTGTTTGCCTTCTTTGAGTTTGCTTTGGTTGCGTTTGCTGTTTTCATCCAGTGCCAGGCCGAGCTTTTGTATGGTGGTGACAATGACTTTATCCGCATAGTCTTCTGAGAGCATTCGACGCACTAAGGTTTCGGTATTGGTATTTTCCTCAACACAGCCGTCTTGGAATTTGTTGAATTCTTCACGGGTTTGGCGATCAAGGTCTTTGCGATCTACCACGAATAAGCATTTTTCAATGTCTGGGTTGTCTTTTAATAAGGTGGAAGCTTTAAAAGACGTTAGGGTTTTACCGGAACCTGTGGTGTGCCAAATATAGCCGTTGCCGCGATTTTGCTTAATGCAGTCAACAATGGCTTGCACCGCATAGATTTGATAGGGGCGCATCATCAACAATTTTTGCTCGGATTGCACCAGTACCATGTAGCGGCTGATCATTTGACCAAGGGTACATTTGGCTAAAAAGCCATCGGCAAACAGTTGCAGGTTGTCGATTTTATCGTTGTTTTCTTTTGCCAGTTGGTAGATAGGCAAAAAGCGCTCGTCAGCATTAAAGCTGAAATGCTCGTTGCGGTTGTTAGCAAAGTAATACGTGCGGCTTTCGTTGCTGACAATAAACAACTGCATAAAGCACATAAGGGTATTGGTATAGCCGTTGCCGGGGTCGTTTTTGTAGTTAACGATTTGCTCCATAGCACGGCGGGTAACGATAGTGTGATTTTTAGCTCAATTTGCACCACGGGCACGCCGTTGATAAGCAGAATCACGTCGTAGCGGTGGTGGCTGTTGTCGGTATTGATGCGCAGCTGGTTAATGACTTCGAATTCGTTTTTGCACCAATCTTTAATATTGACCAGGGTGTAGTGCAAAGGGGTGCCGTCTTCACGTTGGAAGTAGCCTTGCTCACGCAGAGTTTTAGCGGCGGTGAATACGTCGGCGGTGATAATTTCATCGCGTAAACGGGCAAATTCGGCATCCGTCAGATTAACGCGGTTTAGCGTTTCGAACTTGTCGCGGAAGTTTTGTTCAAGCGCAGCTTTATTACGAATGTCTGGACGATAAGTGTATTTGAGATCCTGAAGCTTACTGATCAAGCTTTCTTCAATTTGCTGCTCTTTTGATGTCATCCGACAAGTCCATGGGCACTGAGTAATTAGAATGGGATTCTACTATCATCTAGCGGCTTATGGGACTGCTAAGGTAATCATTACCGGCCAAACTGATCTTTTTACTAAATTCAGAATACACAGAGCTGAGTAAAAAGCGTTGCCAAAGGGTACTTGGGCGCTACCCCAAACCCCGAGGTATTTATACAACGGTACTGTTACGGGTTATGTGTTGGAGTATTTTGAAACGGAGTGCTTTAACTAAAAGACTGTATTTTTGCGGTTAGGGCCGTAAACCCAAGGTATTCTATATAGCAGTTCTCTGTGACTTGTTGGTTAACTAAAAAAACGTCCTATCGGTTATTACCGATAGGACGTATATTTAACGGTTTAATCTAATTAGATTATGGGCAAACAGGCGTATAGGGTAACCCGTGTATGCCTTGGTACATTGCGGTCAGCAATGAAGAGTCGCCCGTGGTATCTTGAGATAATTCCCAGGTCATAATGCCGCCAGCGTGTAGACGTGCATATTCAGCCTTTTGACGCATAGTTGGTACACCATTCCAGAAATCGTTGCCATCGGTATCACGGCAGATATTGCTAGATGATTGCGCTACTTTACTTGCGAATGAAGAGTAGGTTGGTCGAGCGTAGAAAGGGACACCTAAGATGGCCTTCTCTTTGGGCAAGCCACGTCCTATCCAGTAATTCAATGAGTCTACTGCATAGGAATAAGGAGAGTGACCGGAACTTGTACTGCCGTCGTAAGCCATAAGGTTGATAAAATCAAAATCATCGAATACGGTGCTCTTAATGCCTTCGCCAGTACTACCTAAAGCCACAACGGCTGCTGTCATGATTTTACCTGAGGCATGAAGTGTATTGCCAAGTTGTACTATGAGTAGTTCGTAGTTGTTGGCAGACGTACCTGGGTCTGGGTATTCCCAATCCATATCCACACCGTCCAAATTGTATTGATTAACAAACGCCATGATATTGTTAACAAAATTGGTTCGGCCCGTTGAGGTTTGTGCGAGCATTTCAAATGCACTGTCGTTACCGTCATTCCACCCACCCACAGCAATTTGTACTTTCACGCCATTTGCATGGCCGAGAGAAACCAAATTTTGTAATTTAGCCGGGTTGGGTACGGCTTGTAAGCTGCCGTCAGAGTTGGGTAATACAAATGAATAGTTTACGTGTGTTAATTTACTATATTGAATGGCATTGACATCTCCAGACCAAGAGGGCATATAGCCTACCACTTTCATATTGCCCATTGGGCCACCAGAGCTGGAACTAGAGCTAGTGGAGCTAGACGATGAACTACTGCTGCTGGATGAAGAACTTGAAGAAGAGCCATCGCAAGGTGTACATTCCCAAGCGCAGTTTCTACCGCAGCTATCTGGGTTATCACCTTGTGTCCACCATTTTGCTTGGCAAGATAGTCCCGCAGGAGAAATAACATTGTCTCCACCTACATATATTACGGATGCATCCCAGGGTTCATAAGGAGGGCAGCTTCCGCCGGATGAAGTTGAGCTGGTGCTTGAACTGCTAGTCGAAGAGCTGCTTGAGCTATTGCTTGACGAAGACGAGCTTGAACCACCTGAATCACACGCGCCCAAATCCGACCATGCATATTGCCATGCCCAGCCTGTACCTGGCGCGTAGGTTCCTCCAGTGGAACACCAGCCTGCAACAGTACATTGATACGCATTTTGACCTGTAGCTACTTGGTTGCCAGCCGTGTAAGTATTCCCTTCGACATAATCAGGTATTCCGTCACAATTTATTGCCATTGCATGAAGAGATACAACAGAAAGCAAGGCAGAAAAAAACACAAATTTTTTCATTTTTGTTACCTTAAGTTTGATAGTGTGTAAACTATATTAAATTAGCTCTAAGTAAAAAGCCTGAAAGCGGCGTGCCGCTTAAATTAATTGGTGTTTACGTTTATTGTTATTGTTATTGTTATTGTTATAGAGTAGAAACATCTGACAAGTATTTTTATATAGCTTTTATTTTTTGTCGTTTGTTTCAGTGGAGATTGTTGTTAAGGCTATATATGCAGTATTTTATACTTTAATTTATAAAAAATGATTTATAAAAAACGCAATAACCTAAACCCATAGTAGAGGAGCAGTGTTAGGATAACAATCGATTTTCTATTCGATTTAAGCACCTTTTATCGTTGTATTTGTGTGTCTGCCAATAAATTTTATCAATACACTTTGTATGGTTAGTTTAATATTAAAATTAAGTTATCTATTGTTTGTCGAAGTAATCGCTCTTTTAATTTGCAAATACTTACTACGTAATTATTAACTAAAAAATACGCTCTTTGTATTTTCCTTGTTAGCAATATTAAAATAAAAAATATATTAAAAATTGCTATAACAGGGTTTTGTTAATTTAATGATATTTTTTTATTATAAAAAAGCAAAAAGCCGGAGTATTTCTACTCCGGCTTTATAGGTTTTAAAGATAATTTAATTTACTGATCTATATGCGCACGCATACCTTCAGAAAATGTATTGTTGTTAAAGGAATCCCAGTTTACTGACCAAGTCATAAACCCACGAAGGTTCGGATAGGTTTGGCCTGGGTTGTATGTAGAACAGCTAGTGCCTTTTGTTAAGCAGGTCCAAGCTTGTTGTAAAACTGAATTATCCACAAAACCACTGCCAGCAGTGGGACTAGCTGGAACGCCAATTAATACTTGGCTTGGGTCTAATGCCGGGAAGAAATGATTTTGATCGCCCATAATTGGAAAGCCTTTTAACAGCATATCGACCATAGCCACATGAAAGTCAGCGCCACCCATTGTGTGATATTGGTTGTCCAAGCCCATAATCGGTCCAGAGTTATAATTTTGAACCTGTAGGAAGGACAGTCTGTCTCTCAATCCATGAATCACAGGTAGATATGCGCCTGTACGTGAATCCGATGCACCGTAGAAACTGTAGCCCATTTGAACAAAGAAGGTTTCAGGAGCCATAGTGAGCATAAAGTCTGAACCAAAATTATTAATAATGGTTCGAGTTGCACTAATTAAGTTCACAATAACAGGTGTGGTTGGGTTGTTTACATCATTATCCCCAGCGTTAAAGGCAAGTGAGTGACCTTCAAAATCAATATCCAAACCATCGAAACCGTATTCACTAATGATTGCCGTCATAGTATTAACAAAATTATCACGCGCACTTGCGGTTTCTAAGCGAACTTGACCATTTGCACCACCAATAGAGATCAGCACTTTTTGTCCTCGTGCCTGAGCGGTTTTTACATCAGCCTTAAATTCATCAATAGTGGTATGCGCGGGGTCTGGGGCAAACTCCATAATTCCACTTGTTGGTGACGTGGGTTCAGCAAAGGAAATATTAATAATGTTGTAGTTTGCTGAAACCTCACTAGGGCGAATATAGCTCGCACCGTTGGTAAAGCTGGAGTGCAAATACCCGTTTAGGATTTTTGCTGGTAATGGGCCACCGGAGCTTGACGATGTTGAACTGCTTGAAGAGGAGCTACTTGACGAAGAGCTACTGGAACTCGACGACGAACTACTAGAGCTTGAAGACGAGCTGCTAGAGCTTGATGATGAGCCGCCGCCGCAGGCTCCCAAATCAGACCATGCATACTCGCCTGCCCAACCTACACCGGGTTCATAAGCTGAATTACCGGAAGAACACCATCCTCCGACTAGGCATTCGAAGCTGTGCCCAACATTGGAAACCGTATCGCCTGTATTATATGTTGTACCGGCGGAATATGCGGGTCCACATGTTGCGCCAGAAGAACTTGAACTGCTTGTGCTTGATGAAGACGAACTGCTTGAACTGGAAGAACTGCTAGAGCTTGAAGAACTGTTTGAACTGGAAGAGCTTGAGGAAGTATTGCCACTACACGAGTCTACAAGCTCCCACTCTTGCCAGGGGCCAGAATGTGTTTCTGGATCGGCGCCTTGTGTCCACCAAGCAGCAGAATAAAGGTTATTGTTGTATTGAACCTGATCTCCGCCATTATAGACTGCGGAGTTATCCCAAACTTGAATACCGTTACAGTCTGTTGCTGCTTGGGTTACGGATGCACATGTACCTGCAACAACTACTGCAAGCAATGCAATTACTTTATTTAACATTGTAATCACCTTGAATAAAATTATTGTTTTTGTATTTAAGGTTGCCTAATTGGTTTATTCCTCACATCACTCTGCAAGGTAAAACGCTAGAGGGCTTTTTAATAAGTCTGTTACATCTCTGTGTAGCTTGCATCTGGCTTAAACTTTATGACGTAGTCCACAAGTAGTCCACGCAATATGTCTTAAGGTCAGAGGTGTATTAGGCTTGTTAATCAGTTCCCTGTAACTGCTAAGGCTTAACTCGTTTTAATAAATAGATACGAAAACAAGGGAACAATAAGGGGGCACCTTATACATGTTTTGCGTAACTGATTATTCTGGCGTCTTATCTTTATCATTTACCAGATCGTTCAAAGGTATCACTTGTTGAGTGATATGTCAGCCAATTAGTTCAAAATTTGGGCATTAAAAAGTACCTATTGACGTTTTTATATATTCGAATAATTGTTTTTGGGTTTCGGTTATAACTTTTTTGATGTATTAATTTATGTGTTAAAAGTTGACTCGTTCCCACGCGGAGGACCGTGGGAACTAGGGTGAACAGAGAAAGGTGTTATTAAGGAGTTATTTTGGCTGTCGGCGGCAAAGCTTTTAATAAATCAGAGAGTGAATAAATCAAAGCTTCGCAATGGCTTTAATATGTGCGCAGGCTGACCTAGCGAGAGACCCTAAGTCGTAACCGCCCTCTAAAATAGAAACAACCCCTTTGCAGTTATCATTATTATCAACAAACTTTCTAAGCTGTTCGCTCACCCACTGGTAATCCATATCCATCAGGCAGATGGAAGACATATCGTCCAAAGTATGAGCGTCAAAGCCCGCAGAGATAATCAATAGTTCAGGTGAAAACTGTTCTAATGCGGGTAAGCAAATATCAGTAATAGCCTGGCGAAACTCCTCGCTGCTGGCACTGGAATCCAGCGGCACATTAACAATATTGGGTTTGCCGGGGGTAACATCAGAATGAGGGTAAAAAGGATATTGGAAACTCGAAAAATATAAGACCGAAGGGTCGTCTACAAAAATATCCTGAGTTCCATTGCCGTGGTGTACATCAAAATCAACAATGGCCACCCGCTTTAATCCAAACTGTTCTTTTGCATGTGCGGCGGCTATCGCGGCGTTACAGTAAAAGCAAAAGCCCATTGCTTTATTGTGTTCGGCATGATGCCCTGGTGGGCGCACATTGCAAAAAACGGCATCATTCGTACCGGACAAAACAAAATCCACCCCTTGCACCGCTGCGCCCGCTGCAAGTTTTGCTGCCCTTAGCGTACCGGAACTTAACCAAGCGTCCTCGCCAAAATAAACTGCTTTTTCTCCCTCTTGGGGTGATGCCTGTTCGAGGCTCGATAAGTATTCTTCCGTATGAACGCGAAGTAACTGCTCTTGAGAGACCTCCTCGGCTTCTTTATGAATAAGACAAAAATCTAACCCGCTACTCAGCAACTGATTAGCGATAGCACTAATTCGTTCAGGGCATTCAGGGTGACCATCGGGCATCTGGTGCTTAAGGCAGTCGTCGTGACTAATTATAATTGCGGTCATTTTATTGGTTTATCGGTATGAGGAGGGTGGGGATTTTAATGGTTTTCCAAAATAGTGTCTATTGACTTAGGCAGAAAGCATAGCCTAGTTTTTCTCATGCCTTAGTATAATTGTCTTTTCCGTGCCTCATTCATTATAACTGCGACAATATGTCACTGTTGAAAAAAAGCTCGATCTATATAGTGTCTATCTCCAATGGATTTTGAGAACAACGATGAAAAATAACACAATAAATATCGGTATTCTGCTATTACTCTCAACCAATATTCAGGCTGAACCGGAAAATACAAACAACACCGAGTACACCGAAATCGCCTTGAGAGATCGTAATATTCTAGAAGAAATGGTCGTAACCGGCACCCGTGAAGAGCGTCTTAAAAAAGAGACGGCGGAATCCATTACGGCATTTACCGCAAAAGATATTGCGGATATCTCCCCCTCCCATCCGGCAGAATTGTTAAACCGGGTCGCGGGGGTGCATATCAATAACCTAGGGGGTGAAGGGCATATGTCATCCATTCGCCAGCCCATTTCTACGGGGCCAGACTACTTATTTTTGGAAGACAGCATTCCTACACGCCCCACAGGTTTTTTTAACCACAACGGACTCTATGAAATTAATATTCCTCAAAGTGGGCAAATAGAAGTAATAAAAGGGCCTGGTTCCGCTCTATATGGCAGTGGAGCCTTTGGCGGCATTATTAACGCGCTTACGAAAAAAAGCCCGGATAAACCAGAAGCTAATGTGGATATAGAAATCGGCAAATACGGCTGGAGCCGATTACTTATTGGCGGCGGCTCACCCATTAAAGAAAAGCATGGGCTGAGAGCGGATATTAACATGACCGATAACGAAGGCTATCGAGACTATTCTGAATACAGTCGATCATCACTTAATATCCGGTTAGATGATGAAATATCAGATTCCTGGACGGCTAAGACAATCGTTTCCTATACCCAAGTCGATCAAAGTGGCGTGTCTGACCTTGTTGAAGAAGACTATAAAAATAATCCGCAGAAAAATACATTTCGAAGTGATATAGGTTATCGAGAAGTGGAAGCGCTTCGCCTCTCCTCCGAATTTAATCGAACAATAGGCAAAAATGGTTTATCGACTGCCACATTATATTACCGTGATAACACCATGAAAATGATGCCCAGTTGGATGGTCACCTACGACCCAAATATTCGGGACTACCAATTTGAATCCTACGGGTTAATGCTAAAACATCGCCAAAATATTTTGCATAATAAAGGCAAAATCATAATTGGTATTGATACAGACAGCACACCCTCCCAATACAAGGAACACAGCATCACCATTTTGCCAGAGCAGCCCTCTTGGATGCCGAGAGACTTCTATGAAGAATATAAACAGGGCGAATTAAATTATAACTTTGATGCCGAGCAGACCTCTTTCTCCCCATATATACATACAGAATGGGCCCTGGCCGATAAATGGTTAATGAATATGGGCGTTCGATACGACACCTTTGAAGTAGACTATACCGACAAGCTTCCGCCTGCTGAAATCAACCCAGAAACCAACGAGCCACTGGATACACGGCATAGGCGCCCTGATTCGCAAACGATTAACTATAACGAAGCCAGCCCAAAGTGGAGTTTAATCTACCAAATATCCGACAAACACATGAGCTATGTAAACTACCGTCACGCCTTTGTCTCCCCCTCCGTCGGTACGTTATTTAGGCCCGGCAGCTCGAAAGATTCAGACAAAATAAAACCCACAACTGCCGATAGTATAGAGTTAGGTTTTCGTGGAATCGTTAATGACTACTTAACTTACGAAATCGCTTACTATGAAATGGATAAACAGGACGCAGTAGTCAGCTATATTGAAGGCGGAACTCGCTGGGTAACCAATGCGGGTGAAACTAGCCACAAAGGCATTGAACTGACTTTGCAGGGTAACCTCACCGACCAGCTTTCCTATAACCTAGCCTGGACACGCCGCGAACAAAAATACGTTGAATTTCAATACGTGTGGGCTTGCTTCAACGACAGTTGCGGCGGTCCCCTCGTAGAAACTCGTGATTATGCTGGGAAAAAAATGGGCAGGGCTCCCGAACAAATGGGCAGCCTAAGTTTTGTCTACGAACCTGACTATTTACCCAAAACAAGATTTGAAATTGAAATGGACTATATGGGCGAATACTATACCGATGAAACCAATAATAACCGTTATGACGGCCATAAATTATTTAACATTCGAGCAAGTTACGATATAACAAATGATGTAACGCTTCAATTACGCTTGCTGAATGCAACCGATAAATTATATTCGACCTATACCTCTAATCAAGTTACAAGCAGTACCCTAGGCTATAGGCCCGGCCTACCTCGTACCGCTTATTTAAGTTTAAAGGTAAAGTTTTAGGTTGAGAAAATATGGCTATTAACGTAATCACCTTACTTTTTGCATGTATCACCTTACTTTCTACATCTATCGCATTGCTAGAACGAAGTAATACTCACTTAAGTATTAATCGAGAACAATAATGAAAAAATTAGCGAAGTGGTCAACACAATGGCATAGAAAGTTAAAATGGTTTGCAGGTGCAACCCTATTTATTTGGGCAATATCCGGTGTAATGCATCCGATTATATCCTGGACAGGGCCAAAATCCGTTAATTTTTATCCGCCGAAATTAAAAATAACATCGCAAAGTATTAGCAATATTAAATCGGCACTGGCCACATCAAGTGCAACCCTAAATACCACCACTGCCGCATCAGTAAAAGTACTGCCCTCTAAAATAGGACCTGTTTTACAATTTACCCATGACCAAATAAGCCCTCGGCAGTATATTGAACCCACTACAAATCAAGCGCTTATCGGCTATGACCTAGAACAGGCTCGTTGGTTGGCTACCTACTACACAGGGTTTGCGTCAAATGAGATTGGCCGCGTAGATTTTATTACCGAATACACCCAAGAATATCCCTCGGTCAATCGCTTGCTGCCCGTATATCGAATTTCTTTTCCCGAGAAAGACAACCTAGTGGCCTTTGTTCACACCGAAACAGGAGCTTTAGCTCAACTTACTAATGCTAGAAAAACTTTTTTGCAATCTATATTTCAAGTATTACATACATGGAATTGGTTAGACTTTACCGGGTTTGGCCGGGTACTAATAGTGGGTTTATTAATACTCTCACTCTTTATGATGTCAGTAGTTGGCATTGGGCTTATTGCCTCCATACCTTCCCGAAAAATAAAAGACCCAAAGCGACGATGGCATAGAATGACCGCTTACTTTTTGTGGCTCCCTTTATTGGGTTGGTCTACGAGTGGCTTTTACCATCTTTTAAAAGCAGAATATGTAGCGGGAATAAGTGGGATAAAATTAGATAAACACCTAAGCCTGAGTGAATTTGAAGGGTTAGATACGACTCCCTGGCTGACCGAAAATATCGATCAACCCCTTAATGCCATCTCCATTGTTCGAGCATCAGGAGAAAAACTATTATTACGAATGGGAATAGCGCAAGAACGCAATAATGGACAGCATATAACCAGAGCGAAAAAATACGAAGGCCGCCCAACAGAAAAAAATGCCCTATACATTGATGCGCAAACCGGCAAAAAGGTAGAACTGAATGACCGAGAACGAGCAATATGGTTGGCGACCCAATTTTCTGGCTATGCGGAAAATACAATATCAAATGTTTCAATTGTAACGCGCTTTGGCGGGGGATACGACTTTCGAAATAAAAGGCTTCCCGTTTGGAATATCAGTTTTAACGACAGCCAGGGAACCTCAATGTATATCGATCCCGTTACCGGTGTCTTAGTTGACCAGGCCAGAAACATCGATAAAACAGAATCCCTTTCCTTCTCACTATTACATAAGTGGAACCACCTTAACATTATTATGAGTCGGCAAATGCGAGATACACTGATTGTTATCACCCTCCTTTTATGTTGTGGCATGGGAATAGTTGGGCTTCTTTTCTCTAGAAAAAAAAGAGTGTAAAAGTCGAAACAAAAATTGAAACAATGGAAATGGGTTCAACGGTTAGTTCAACTTAAATGGTGTGAATCTACTGCCAGAATAGTTGTTACCTTTGCAGAGGTCGCGCTGGAACTCTCCGAAGGCGAATTCAGGATAACCCAATAAAGGAATGACCCATTACCTAGAAAAATGGAAAATGATTGGCCGAATAGATGTCGCCAAAACTTAAAAGGAAGTTTATCTGCCATTTTTCAAAGGTTATGTTTGCATACTAGGCGGATAGAAAAAAGCAAAGAATATTGATCGTCGTTAAAAAAATTACATCGCAAACCAAGCATGAAAGATACTGTAAAAATAATAAATCTTGCTTGGGAATTACAAGGTAAAGCATATTTTTCCACGGAATACCCTAATATTATGCTGTTAATGCATTCATTTGCATGGCAGCAATTTAGTTATCAAACAGATTTTTCCTTATTTTAGTATGCGCGTCAAATAGTTATTTTTTGTGACGTGCTGATAATCATCCCTATAACAAAGATTTTATAGAGCTACACGGGATAACAATTAGAGAGTTTATTGTATTAGGTTTTTCTATAGAATTGCCCGTCAAAGTAGAGTGCTGCCTCAAATAACTTTTTAAATTTTATTTTAAATTGATGGTTGATATTCTTATTTTAATTAATTGTGGTGCCTAATGGGGTGTAAGTGCGCCATATTTTGTATTGGTTAGATAAAGTCCATTTACATTAAGCTTGCAATGTATAAAACTGCGGATTCTTAGCCTGCTGGCGACCCTAAATGGATATTTGGAATGTTACAGGTTTATGGTAAAACATCTCCATGCGCCCATTAAATAATGGTAAATATATTGAAAGGTATCTCACAGTGATTGATTTTACATTCAAGCTCAATGGCAAACCTATAAGCAAACTTAGCGGGGGTGCTTTTTCCTATAATGCATTCTCTGGAATTGGAGAACATATCAATAAACGTATTTCTATTTGCATACCCAGTAAAGGGCCAATTCCCGTTGGAACATATTATATCTTCGACAGGCAATCCGGCGGTTTGCTAGGGCCACTCAGAGATTGGATTCAAAATAAAGAAAACTGGTTTGCTTTATATGCTATCGATGAGAAAATAGACGATGAAACCTTTTGTGATAAGCTGAAAAGAGGTCAATTTAGGTTGCATCCAAAAGGGCCAGCGGGCATTAGCGAGGGTTGCATTACAATCAATAACAAAAAAGATTATCAAACTTTGTGGGCTCTATTGAAAAATACAAAGCAACAGAAAGTTCCTGGCTCCGAATTAATGGCTTACGGAACAGTGACTGTATTGTGAGAATAATCAAAACTATAATAACGAGTTTGGGAGTGATTGTCTGCGCGCTATTGCTAACTCGTTGGTGGGTTTCAAACCCTGATGTTTTGCCTCGAATCCCTCAAAATATATGGTTATGGCTGGCGGATATAATAGGCGCCACATGCTGTGAAGAAATAAGAGAATTAGAATTTATAGTAGGGTTTTTCCTAGCACTTATATTAGTTTCTGCACTTGTCTATATCGTTTTTATAATAAAGAAAAAGATCTTTTAAATTATTACTCGCATATTAACGGTTAATACATGGCTACAAAATAAAATTTCCAGCCATGAGATATTATTTATAATGAGAAATAAGATAGTTCTCCGTACCAACGGATCGTATTGCTACAAAATATTTGGAAAATTATTTGGGTTAGAGGCGAAACGTAGAAAGGTTCAAAACTGAATTATCCGCTAAGGAATTTTTACAGCGCGCCTTTTTGTATTACTTGGAGAGAAAGATGCCAACAATTAATGCAAGCCTAGTTATGAATATATGGCTATAAGTGAAATTAGACATTTTTACAAGAGTCAGATCTAATAAGAAACGAAATCGGGTTCTGTGATTTACCACTTAAAAAACCGTAATGCATTAATCTAAACGGAAATATTTTTGACGGCTACGTGCATAGATAACCAAAATGCTTCAGTTATGACTTCAAGTTATTTTATCCTTAATAAAAATAGCTGGCATTACTCAATCTCCCCAAATTTCGATATGCTAGTTAATAAATTCCTTAGAGCATTAGATCAATTAACTTTCAATGCAAAGATCAAAACAAAGGTAACGTCCAATGCCAAATGTTGATGTACGCTCCATTCTTGCACAAAAATACACTACAATCACTGCGCAACTGAGCAAGGCACTAAATCTTATACACAAATAAAAACTATATTTATTTATAATCCCCCTGCTCTAATACAGTAAAAAGTGGGGGCTATTTATGCAAGATTGGATTAATGCTGAGATAGAAAACCAAGCGATATTCGGCTTAATAAACGACTTGCTTCACTATTAAATACGTTCAGTGGTGGTGAGCCTAGTGTAAAAACGATATGGGAAGGCTATGATAAATTTTTGCATTATATTGAAGCTGCGGATACGCTTGGACATATAAAAATGTGTATAAAACTAAGCAGTGGCGTTAGACCACATAACACAATGAACGACATCCGAGATAAATATATTGATTTGACGGCCATAATTAGAAAAAGATTTGATGCAATCCATGAGATTAGGTCTTTCGATAAGGAAAACTTCTACTTGTCAGAAACCGTTGCTTTTCATGGTCGGAAGATAATTGAAGCTATTCCTTTTCTTGCCTATTGGCGGTTGATAACAGCCTTAATTCAGTTCCTAGAGAGGCCAAAGGTCAATATAACGCGGAAAAACATCCAGTTGCGTAATCACCAGACTTTGCGAGACAGATTTAACCTTTATGGCTTTAGCCGCTAGCAAGGTTCCAGTTTGTCGTGACCTTCAGCACGGGCAAGCGACGGTGTTCGTATTGGATCGAAAATAATTTACTTATTTTGTGATTCTTCCCAGCTATTTATGGCCTTGTTATGTAAGTTCTCAAGACCATCTTCTATTTCATTGTATACGTCTTTGAGTTGGCCAGTAACATCAGCGGATTGCTGTTTAAGATGTTCTAGCTGTTCTTTCTGGTTTGGGTGCTTATGTAAAGAATTTACTAGGCGTTCTTCAGAAAATGAATAGCTGACTTTGACGAACTTGACCATATCTTGTTGATAAGACAGTACTATGAAGGAACATGCGGCAAGAGGAAGAATAATGTCAAAAAGAAAACGGTAATTTCCAAGAAGAAATAACCATATATCTATAAGCTTAAACCCTCTGAAAAATGTGTTTTCAGGAAGTATCGTAGAATCGTTTTTTGCTTTTATGTAGTCAAGAGTAAAATTATGGAAATATTCAACAAAAGAGTATAAAGCAAAAAAACATAATATTCCCATTGTGGCTTCTTCAATATTTTTATTTCCTTCAGTATTGAATAACCTGCTTATATCAAGTTGATATACTTCAATTAATATAACCAAAAATAAAGAAAAGAGTAAATTCCTTCTGTGAGAGATGCTTTGCAGTGATAGCGTAATAAGTCCAATTCTTCTGTAAAATAGAATAAAAAATAATGCAAAAAGAATAAGTGCTAATGCATAATAGTATTTTGTTTCTAAGTTGGATAAAAATATATATCCTGATTTAAGAATTGCAAAAACTAGGCTCAAAATTAAAATTGGTATTCCTATAACGATCGATAGAACAATACCTAAAGAAAGAAGAGCTAATAAAATAATTCCTATTGTTTGAAAAATTAATTTCCAGTTAAGGTTTTTTAAGGTTTTGTATATTAAGACTTTGTAGGTTAAGGTAAGTGTTTCGGAATGTTTTTCTTTCATGAATATTTTATTCCTTTTTTTATGTTATTTTTTAACCTCTAATATTGCTTTTCGTGTTTTGAGGAAGTTGTTTGGATCTTGTTAATGTGCTTTTGGAGAAAATAAACTGTAACAATACCTCGTAATGACTAGTTATCGAATATCTTATTTAATTTACCTGCTAACCGCATTCCTCCTTTTAATAGCTGTTGGTTAAGAATATTTTTTTTATTGAATATATAGGTATATTCAAGATTAGGTAGGTTAAGCGAATATTGTTTGCCATAATTGTATGCCGCTTTGCGGTGTGCTTTGGATTCTTTTGCCCAGTCCCAGTAGTCGCTATTTTGCCAATTGTTTATTTCTGCTTTACTTGCATGATCTAAAAAGGATACGTATTCGGAATAACTTAGTTGTTCAAATTCGATAATTTCGCTATCCCAAACGGAATGTAGATTGGTATTTTTGTTAAACCATTGGACGCTGATACTATTGCCTCCTCGGTCATCTCTGCGTCCAACGTGTAAAGGTTGGTGAATGTCTCCCACAAAATGAATGTAAAATGCCAGTGCTTGCCAGCGTTTTTCCTTTGAGGTTGATTGAGATGTTAGTGCTTTTTCAAAATGTGTTAATGCCGTGATAAGGTCGCCTTCTTCGCTGTGTTTATAGCCATTAAAAGACTCGTTATCGTCAATGGATAAAAAATGCCAGGCTTTTGCGTGGTTCCAATTGGGGTCAGAACGAATCTCATCGGGCCATGTGGCGATATTAGGAAGAGGGTGCCCCCCTGTAATTTTCATAATGGCTTTTTTTGCAGTGGAAGTAAGGTGATTTTCCGCAATGTCGGCGATGATGCGGTGGCCATTGGCGCCAAATGCTTGTACAGGGGTTGCCGTATATAAAAAAATATACAGTGAAAGTGCAGCATATGTCTTGGATAATTGAATCATGTTGTAGCCTCTTCTTTTTTAGCGGTAGATAGGGGGCGTCTTCGGTATTGTTCTTGAATTGCGGGGAATACACTGGTGAAAAAGTTGGTCCATCCGCCGGTTCTAACGCGGAGTAAATCGAAGGTTTCGGGGTGTGTGATGGCTTCTTCGAAAGTTTCGGGGTTGGCGACGGTTACGGTAAGTATGTTCGACGATTTTCCCTGGGCAAATTGCTGGAGTATTTCGACCAGTTGATCAATAGGAAGGTCCGCAGGGCTGGGTGCTGCACTCATATCGGATGCCACTGTGGAGCCCGATTCGTCTGCGCTCGCCATCGTCACATGATTTTCGAAGGTGCCCAGGCCGCGTTGGCCGGGGGAAATATCTGTGATTACTGCTGGGTCTAAAAAAGAATCAGACATATTCATTCCTTAAAAATAGATAATGAGTTAGGGATGACAAGCAAGTGATACTATTTGCATTAAAAGCCGTTTGTCCGAGTGGGTGATGCGATGTTTTGCCAAACGACTTTAGGATGTTCTTGGGCCTGTATTTGGGAGCCTGTTGCACTTGTTGAATAGGTACGCTCTAATTCTAAAATGAGTGCAATACGTGCATCAATAACTTTATTAGAGAGTAATTGGATGCGAGGGTTATTGACCAAAAATTCCAACCCGGCATCGCCTCGCTCGATTAAGAAGCTGGCTGTGGCAACTTTGTAGTTTCGCTGTGGCTTAATGGGTTTTCCCTTGATTAGCCACTTACTGTTTTTATTTTCCACTTCTGAATGATGAAGAAATCCACCTGTGCCACGGTTAGACATGCCAACGTTTAATGCCTTTTCTAAGAGATCTCCCGGTATGGATACTTCAATATAGGTGCCGCCAAAAGGGAGAATACGGATCACGTCGTATTGAGTAATCGGTCCTGGTGGGAGAGTATCGTCAATTCGAATGGAGCCTGCATTGATAAGTGATAGTTCCGTTCCTGGAAAGGGGGACAATGCACTGCGGGCGACAATTTCCGTTAAACGAGTGGGACCGTTTCGTACACTGGCTTCTAAGCCATCTAGTGATTCAGTTGTTGTGGTGACGGTTTGTTCTGGTTCAAATCCATCGGCTTTAAATGCATCAAACGCCAATGCCTTCCAGTCACCCACCACTTTTTTTATTGTGCGGTCTTCTTTGAGTTCGTCTGTAATGATTTTAAGTGTTGAGTCTACAGAGAGCGTTTTATTATTCGAATCAAAATATAATTCGTGGATATAAACCGAGCGGGCGTTGGCATCTGCTTTGGCAATGGGCGTAAGGGCCGGGCCTCGGCGTACATAAATATTCTCATGTTCGTGTCCTCCAAGAATAAGATCAACATCTTTAAGTGCTTTTGCAAATTCAAGGTCTTCCTCGAAATCTTGATGGGTAATCAAAATAATAATATCGGCTTTTTGTTTCTCTTTTAGCTGAGCAACAATATCTTTTGCGGTTGTCATTGGGTCGTTAATTTTTACAAAATCTTGTGATAGTGATTGCAAGGTAATGCCAGCCAAAGCCACACGTACATTGTCTACCATAAAGGTATAAGTTGGCACTGTATTAACGAAGGGCCTGCCTGTTACAGTATCAATAACATTTGCCGATACTGTTGTAAACTTGGCCTCAGTGAGGCGATCTATCAGCGATTCTCGACCATTATCAAATTCATGGTTACCCAAAGTAAAGAAATCCCATTCCATATAATTGAGCACATCAACCATCTGTTTGCCATTTAACCGTGTGCCATTAACCTTGGCTGTGCCAATTGCTGAAGGGCTAATCAGGTCGCCAGCTAAAATAGTGTAAGTGTGACGGTTTTTCTTTTTCAGCTTTTTGATCAAGGTTTGTACCCGAGCTAGCCCTCCGTACTTGCCACCGTTTACGGGCGTCATTTCATATACGTCGTTGGCCTGTAGAATGGTGATATGGGTTTTCTTTGCGTAAGAAAGGGTTGGTAAAAGAATAAGTGCGACGATTAAAAGGTATTTCATTGTTGATAAACCCCAGTCAGAATCGATAAATTTTGGCTTCTAGTTTGACGTTATGCTGTCTTAAGCGGGCCAAATAAAAAACGAAATTAAAGGCGATCAAGCCCCTATTGAATTTTGCTTGTCATCAAAACTCGCATAGAAGTATTTGCGCCATAAGTCGGATATTTGATTTTTATTCAGCGCTTTATTTTATTAATCTTTACTATGAGTGGATGATAATACGGAAGAAAGGGCAATGAAAACCCTGTGATGCTAATGTGATACGAAAATTTAACGATATTGTGTAAAACAAATTTTATTTGAAGTTTAAAATTCTGATGAAAAATGGACTAATCTAAAAGATAAACGAAAAAAGTTAGGTGGGTAGGGAAGATAAATGAATAAAATTAGAAATATCATTCAGCACATTGCTCCAACGCTTGCGTCTGCCCTGGCAGGGCCGTTTTCAGGTGTAGCGCTTAAGTTTATTGGAGAAAACCTGGGTGATTTTGAGTCTACAGACGATGCAAATACAGAAGAAGCAATTCTAAATTTACTGGATAACTCAAAAAATCTAGTAAATATAAAAGGGATAGAGCTGAAGCTCAAAGAGGAAATAAAGGCGCTGGGTGTGGATGTCTTTTCACTGAAGGAAAATGAAGTCGTTACTTTAGTGAAGAAAAATAATACTGAGCATATTATTTATCGTGGCCTACTTTCTAATGATAGCCTCTATATTTTTAGTAGAAGCCAGCGATACTATCAATATGAATAAGGGTGAAAATTCCTTGTTGGGAGAGCTACAGATTCTTTTTGGTGTGCTAACAGCCGGTGTGGGGCAGGTTCTTAGCTATTGGTTTGGTATGAAAAAATTAAGATTTAATTGAAAAAACGCCTGCGTAGTATTATTTACAGGCTCTATTGCTCTGATTTTCTAATATCGTTTAGATATTGCCCAATTTTCCTTTGATATAGTGTTTAGTTGCTGTCATTTAGCCATATTTTAACGTTTTTTTGATATCGATGCCGGAGATCTGATCATAAAACGAGCGTTATAGCCGGTTAATTTTCATTAAAAATACCCTTGTCCCTTTAGCCTGTATGCTAGACTTTAAACAATCGTACTAAAAGGTCTATATTGCACTTTTACTTTGTAAGTAATGTTCATTTTCAATGATAATTAAAGACAAATTGAAATCACTTAATCGATCTATAAGCCCAGAATTAACATTAGCCGCTCTATTAAGTCGTCCTCGGATGACAGAGCAGCATATTGCTGATTCCTATTTATTGTCAAAAACGATCGACGTTCAGCAGTTCAAAACACTTGTTGATCATCACCGTATTTGGCCTTGCGTTTATCGCAATATCCAAGATTATAACCTTACACTCTTTCCAGCTTCGTTAAATGACCATTTTAAAAAAAGGTATAAAAAGAACAAAAGGGATTGCTTGCAACAGTTTAAAATTCTCAACGAGCTTTTGTTTTTGTTTGGATCAAAGAATATTCCGGTTAGAGTGCTAAAGGGTATTCCATTGGCGAAAGAATTATATAGCGACATCTCCAAGAGGCAATCAAAAGATATAGATATTATCATACCTAAGAATAAATTAAACTTTGCTCATGAATTGCTTTTAGCGAATAATTATAAGTGCCTACACCTTGAAAATTTTTCAATATATCAAGAAGAACTCTACCTTAAGACACATAAAGACATTACTTACATAAGCCCAACAGGTGAATTGCTCGAACTTCATGTAAGAGTGTGCGAATATTCTACAACTTTTTCAAATAAAATGACGGAACAATTGTTTAGCATAAGTAGTACATCAGAAAAGCTAAATAATGAATTGCTCTACCTGTGTTGGCATGGCGCTCATACTTTATTTCATCGATTAAAGTGGCTGTGCGATATCTCGTTATATATTGAAAAAAATCATGTTCATTTTAATAAAAGTTTAGATGAATTAATGAGCTTGGCCGATCAGCTAGATGTTGCAAGAGAATTAACAGTAAGTTGGGTTTTGGTAAATAAACTTTATAATATTAAATTGCCTTCAAATATTGAAAAATTTTATAATAAAGATCTTATATCCAGGATTCAAACTGATCAATCTCTTTGTGGTATTGGAAATATAAAAAAACAAAAGTCAATAAATTTTAAAATCAGGATGTGTTTGTGTGAAATATTGATGCCGAGGAAATGGTTTAATAAATTACATGTTATTTTTCATAGGCTTAAGCCGACGGTTGTTGATTTGAAGGCATTGCCTAAAATACCAAGGCACTTTATTTTTTTATACTATATATTAAGGCCATTTAGTGCGCTCTATTTTTATAAATTAAGACAGAGAAAACCTCTTGTTGATCGGTCACGATAAACAAATCGCATTTAATGTTTTTAAAAGAATAAATTCTTCACTGCTTATTTGATCACGTATGCGTGTTACACCAGAAAAAAGAAAACTTAAATTATCAAAGAAGGAATATTTTTTACTTATATCTATTCCTGTATGCCTGTGTTTGATATTTTTATTTCTCGCTAACAGGGCTCCTACGTATTTAGTAGAAGCTACCATAATCACCAACAGGCCTTTAGTGGGTGATATTCAGCGTGGGTCGTTAAAAAAAATCAATCGTACGGCCAGAATAATGATTAGAATGGAGCATCGAATTAAGTCTAAAAATGCAATAGCAACTCAGCAGGAGAAACTTGCTATATTACGTTCCGATAACTTGGTTGATATTTATATTAATAAATATAAATTAAAGCCAGTCTTATTTCCAAAACGATGGGATAATAGTAAAAAATATTGGAAAAAACCAAAGCGAAATGCTATCGGAAAAGTAAAAAAATATATTTTTGGCGGTATTTTTTTTGCTTTTGATCATCTGCCTAGACGTGAGAATAAATCTTTCGAACCAAGAGATTACCTGGCAGCTAAACGACTTAAGCGAAAGATAAATATAAAAGAAGATAAGAAAACGAGTTTTATTCGCATTAAATTAAAGTGGAAAGATCCTGAGGTAGGGGCGGATATTGTGAATAATCTAGTTAGCTTTGCTAACAAATTTATAGCAGAAAAAGAGTTGGCCAGGACTGAGCGAGAAATGGAAGCTGTGAAAATATTGTTGAGTAAGAGTGAATCAATAAAGATTCAGAAGTTTTTGCTAAATAAACTTGCAGTACTTCAATATTCGGCAGCTATAACCGATCCAATCTATGCTCCTGCATTTAAGTTTGTAAGTAGAGCTTATGTTCCCGAGCAAGCCTTTATTCAAATTCCCAAAATAAAGTTAATCTTTCTCTTTATACTGAGTGCTATGGTTACATTTGTGGGGATAGTTTTGTTCAAGTCAAGAAGTGTATCTATCGATAATAAAATGCTCCCAAAGCCGATATAGGTTTCTATATCGGCTTTGGGAGCCTAGCGGCTTACTGAAGTAAGAGAAATTACGTTAAAGCTTGGCCCACTAATTTCTCGTTGGGTATAGACCAATTAATGCAATACAAAAATTAACAGCGGAATATGGCTGACGATTTTCATGGGGCTGGCTCGCGCCCGCTGTTGCCAGTGTTTCAGGTGCAAGACTGGTATTTGATGTGGGGTCACTAGAGAGATACAGAATGTTATCCCCTTGCTTCCCTCTATCCGCACCCATATAGAGCGTTGGATCTGGTGTGCCCGAGGTGCCCGTCTCTTTCATTCCTGTCAAAATATGATCGTGGCTTGGAATCTGGGACTGCTCCAGAGGTACAGTGGGTTTACCTGAGGTCTCTCCTTGCAGATGGTTAGTTAATCCAGGGCCACGTCCCCACAGCATAGGCGCTCGCCCCTGTAAATTGGGTAAGCCCATTGTTGTCCGACCATCTCCACCATAGACAGTGCCGATAATAGAAAAGAGCGCAGTATTATCTGTAATTGACATAGTGCCACCATGACAAAACGCCCAGCCTCGTGGTGCGTAATTACATGCCCACATTCTAATTTCACCAATAAAAGGTTCTGACATTATGATTCCCTCCTAGTTTCGGCTTGGGTATAGACCAAACAGACAGATAATAAAACTGACGCACTGGTAAGGCATCATATTTGTGTGGGCTTGGCTACCACCTGATAATGCTACGGTTTGACTATTCATTGTTTGGATTCTGGTTGGGTCTGTGGATTCGGTTGCATAGGGTAAATCACCATCGCTGTGTGACGCCAAAACATCACTTGCAGGGTTGCTTGAGGTTGCATCACTGGTGCTTGCCTGTAGTTTATGGGTATGTGCTGGTATCTGATTAATGGAAAGGGATACTTCCTCCCAGCCAAAACGTTGCCCTATAGCCCGAGGGGTTAAGCCCGGCCCATTTCCTTGATGAAGTGGAATTCTTCCACGCATATCAGGCAGGCCAAACGTTACTCGACCATCTCCGCCATAGCTTGTTCCTAGCAGTGAATACAAAGCATTGTTATCAGAGATGGACATAATTGTCCCAATACATAAAGCCCAATTGCGCGGTGCAAAATTGCCAGCGAACATACGAATTTCGCCCGTAAATGGATCACTCATTATTTCACTCCTTAGTCATTAATTTCGCGCTGGAAATTGGCCAGTTAAAGAAATACAAAAATTGACAACCAATGAAGGTTGAACATTGCTATGCCAGCTACCTCCGCCATTTGTAGAAACACTTTTTGGGTTCAAATTTGTTAAGTTTGTAGGTGTTCCATAGATATTTGTAGATTGACTGGTATTTATATCAAACCCGGCTGCAAAAATTGCATTGGTGAAGTTTTTTGTCTTGCCGCTGTCTGTTGTGCCTTTTACCGTATGGGAGTGTTCGCCCATTTCGGCTTCTGTCAGGGTAACAATTTCTGTACCTCTGGATTCACCTATAGGTACTGGAATATTGCCGTTTTGCCCAAAGCTAACGGGCGCCCTGCCACGCAAATCAGGCAAATTAAATGAGGTTCGTCCATCGCCACCAAACGTTGTCCCAAGAAGCGAGAAGAGAGCTTGATTATTATTTATCGGCAAGCTTTGACCATCGCACATTGCCCAACCTCTGGGGGGCCAGTTAAAACCATACATACGTATTTCACTTAAAAAAGGTTCTGCCATTTCACTCTCCTTTAGTACTTTAAGTACTTTACTTCATCGTTTATGAACTTCACACTACGCACTTCGCAACAGCAAAGAGCGCAGACATTAAATGCAACAATACAATTGGAGCAATACTATTTCACTCCGCCTATATAACAATGATGACCTGCCTTTTATGCAGGCACTTTATGCCTCTACCCGTGAAAATGAATTGGCGGCAACCAACCTTTCTACGCTAGAGAAACACAACTTTCTTGCCCAACAATTTAGCGCCCAAATTATTCACTATACGAAACATTACTCCACCGACGCATTTAATATTGTCGAGCATAACGGCGAAGCTGTTGGACGCCTATTTGTGGATCATTGGCCCCAAGAAATTCGTGTTGTCGATATTGCCTTAGTACCTAACTACTGTAATAAAGGACTGGGTACATATCTTTTTACAAAATTGTTTGAACAAGCATCCAAAAACAAAAAAGCCGTTACTATTCATGTTGAACAAAATAACCCAGCAAAAAAATTGTATGAGCGCCTGGGTTTTACCGTAAAATCAAATACCAATGAAATATACCTTTTGATGGAATGGCTGCCGACGGCTTGATCCGTTGATGGTTTAGGCACAGGTTTCTTCTATAGGCACAACTCGCTTGCGAGTAATAACCGTTTCATATTCCGTTTCACCGTTTGGCGTTAAAAACAATTTTTTTTCGCCAAAGCCTGAGTGATTAAATGTATAGGTTCCCTGTGGTATACGGAAATTTTTATCACCGTGATAGATAACCGAAAACCCTTCCCATTGATCACTGTCAATTTTATTTTTAACGACGTCTGATACGACTAGAGACACTTTGTTGCCAGTATCGTCACAAACAAAAACTTGTTCTCCAATTAGAGCAGATAGCTTTTCGTAACTATACAATTCCATACAACTTCCCCCGAAAGTATTTGCGATAATATGTCGTAAGTTATAAACGTTATTAGATAGGGTAGTGCATAAAACGAAGATTTATTAATAATAACGACAAATTATGACGCATAGATCTTTAAGTCGGCGCTTTAGTTTTTAAAAACACTGTTTAGATAGGCTTACTTATGGTTTGTAGGGTGATTGTATAGGGTAATGTCGAGCAGCTATATAAAGAGTTAAAATTGAGAGAAGTATTCGGTTTAAACGCTTAAACTAAAATTTTTCCCCGTAAATAATCATTGGCAATACAATCAAGAATCAGATGAACTCTATCAAAAGAACTGTTATTTTTTACCCAGTGTTCCCTATCCGCGTCGATATACCACAGCTCTCCGATTCCCATCGCAACCTTTTCCCCCTCCACATAAAAAGCGACCCCTGGTGCCGATGTAATGGGGATATGCAGACGAACTTCGCCATTGAATACATTCACGCCCTTATCACGGTGAGGCAAAATTTCTGCCCCTGTATGTAAACGCATAAATCTGACAGACTTAACGGGAAAGGGTAATTGTTTGAGCCAGGTCTTCAGTATGGGGTATCGTTCCAGTGAAGGTAAGTCTACCCATGCTTGTGGGTCAGAAGCCTCTGCTCCTTCGTGAGTAAAGCATTGCAATATGGGGTGTGAATTTACATGTAATGCAACACAGCGTAACGCGAGAACATCCCAATTTCCGGTATAGGATAATTGGTTAACATGAGCCTGCCAGGCTGACTCTTTGGACAGCGTGGTCGTGATGTCTTGAATTTCACTATCACTACATACTTTCCCCAGGCAGTGGCTATACGGAACCTTTTTCTGTGTTTTTGGATACATTGCTAAGCTTCCAGTTCAATGCGGTGGTCAGCATGGGCGATAGTGGTTTCTCTGTGCGCAATAATCACAATAGTCAGTTTGCCGTGTAATTTTTTGAGCGCTGCCTGTATTTTTTGTTCATTCTCATCGTCTAAGGCACTTGTTGCTTCATCGAGAATAAGTAACTGTGGTTGGGTTAGCAGCGCTCGTGCCAATGCTAAGCGCTGACGTTCACCCCCTGAAAGTTGTATGCCTCGGTCACCAATAAGTGTATCCATGCCCTGGGGAAGCCGGGCAACAAACTCATCCGCAGCGGCCATTGTTAAGACTCTCCACAACTCATCATCACTGGCATGGGGGCAGACCCAGCTTAAGTTTGCTTTTACAGTATTGTGAAAAAGAAAGACCTCCTGAGTCACATAGGCTACCGTTTGGCGCCAGCCTAAGCGGCATGTGCGATCAATCAATATATCATCACAATAAATACCACCACTATCGGCCTCAAGTAGACCGGCAAGAAGATCCGCTAATGTTGATTTACCGGCCCCTGAAGGCCCAACAAGAGCAACGGTTTGGTTTTTTTTAATTTCAAATGAGAGATTGCGAAAAACACTGTGGTTTTTCCCCGCGTAGGTGAAGTTAACGTTTAATCCCCGAAGTTGATAATTTAGTTGTGGACTAGCCTGTTTAATATTGCTTACTTCTCGAATATCAGTTTCTAGAGTATTCCACTCTAGAGAGCCTACTTCTTGGGCTGCGGTGCATTTTTTCATCATCTTTTGCACATCATCAATCGCCGGTACTTTATGTACAAGCTGTTGGTAGATTTTTTGAAGCCCGGTTAACTGCGGTAAAAGGCGCGAACAAATAACTAACAATAAAAAAATTGTTGGCAGGGGAACGGCAAGTATTGTTTGTGATATATAAAAAAAGATGCTAAAAAAAATGACGGCACAGACTAAATAGATCCATTGTGTCAAGGCGTTCATTTTTGAAAGATGTACATGCTGCGCTTCTAGTACTTCACTCACTTCCTCTAGTTTGTCTGCGTGATAGGTTTCGCTGGCATAGCTTTTAATCATTTTTAAACTGCCGAGCTGCTCTGACAACATCTGAAAAATAGCTTTAAAACTCATTAACTCCCTATGACCAGAGCCGAATATCACACGGTTGAGTGGTAAAAGTAATATAAGCAATAGGCAAGAAAAGGCAATGGCAAGCAAGCTCATTTGCCATGAAAGTAAAAAAGCTAAACTTACCATTATTACGCTTAAAATTAACTGGCTTAAAAAATTCAACATTAATTGAGACGCTTGACCTATCGCTTGTACCTGCCCGGTTAAGCTATGTATAAAGTCAGACATTTTGTTGTTGACAATAAATTGCCAGTTACTGTGCAGTAATTGTCGATATAACCGATGACGTAAGAAGCGGATATAGCTTTGCTGCATCTTCGATGTATTCACCGTTAATAAATAACGTAAGGAAGCGATAATACTGACGATCACAATATAGGCAAGTAATATATGCTCAAGTTGAATTTTCACTCCTAAAGAATTAAATATTCGATGGACGGAATCGGCCATACCTGAATTGACTTCATGGCCAAAATCGAATCCAACAAGGTGCAATAATGGGATAATAAATAAAAGGCCAATCCCCGCGCTTATGCCCTGAGCCATCATCAGTAAAAGGACAAGGTTTTGCCGTGAAGGAGAAAAATAATAAAAACTTTTGAACGCTTCCCAAAGAATATTGATATTGTGCCTTTTCATTTGGGCATATAACCTTAATATGGCTTAAATAAATGAGTGCGTGATTTTTGATTTGTTTTTTTGCTATTTGTTTCAACTATTTGATTGCACTACAGGTTTTATGGTTCTTCTTAGTACTTTTTTATGGCTTTTTTTATAGCCCTTTTTTAGAACTCTTTTTTAGAGTAATGACGGCGAAATAAAAGAGCTGACAATAGTGAATGCTTGATGTCCTTCACGTCCAACAATAATCCAGGGGCCGACTTTGACCCAGGCGTGGGCTTTCATTGGTGCAGATGCGTTCTTGGTTAATCGAGTGCCTAAATGCATAACATAGGGAATGCGGTAATAGCCCAGTAGGATTCTCACCATAATTGCCTGAACCAGACATTTTGACTGCCAAGGTGTATAGCGGGACGTTAGCTCAACAATACGGCCAATACGCCAAGCACGTTGCAACATTGGCTGAGAAACCAGGGGAGAAAGCTGATAGTTCTTATGGTGTTGGCCAAGTAACGGAGCCAGCCAGCTAAAACGCATTGTCAGTATGGTAAAACGAATAACCCCGCTTAATGGATAAAGCAGGGTTAGCCATATTTTTTCACACCAGGGTAAATGCCATAGACTGCTTATTTTTTTTAATAAGAGGTTCAATTTGATACCCAAAAATAGCCATAACGCCATATATCAGGTACTAACCTCAATAATGTTGTTATCTTTTAGAGTGTCTAAAAACTGTAAGACCTCCGTCTCACACTGCTCTTTGCTTACATCATAACTTTCAAGTAATTGCAGGCAAATATCCTCTACTTTTTCAGGTTTTTCAAGCAATGCCCAAATACGACTGGCAATGGAATCTAAACCATAATATTGACCATTTTCGATACTCATCATCACCGTTTCACCATCAATACTGGCTTCCACGATATTGTGATTCCGTTGGGCTATACTGGTAAGTGTGATTTTTTCGACCATACTTTTATCCTTATAAAAACAATATTTTACTCAATAGTTAATAGTTCATTTGGACTTGGAAGGCAAACTAAAGGGATGTTTGCGAACATTTAGCCTGCGTAATAGAATAATGAATAACTTGGGGTTTGCAAACACTTATGACTAGCATTCATGCCTGCCGTTTAGCGAATAAGGGGGAAATTAGCAATACTCTATCCAGTATGTTGAACGCATCCGACTACTGGCAACCCGATAAGCAAAGCCAGTGGTCTGCTCAGCAATCATCAATTGGTTTAGCAAAAGCTCAATTATTTAATACCAAGCGCTCTCTATGTGATGGGGTATATTATGATACGGACTTAGGGCTGGCCATTACCGCTAACGCCCGCATCGATAATCGCAATGAGCTAGTGACAGCGCTAGATTTAGCTTACGACGACCGCCGTATTTATACCGATAGCCAGCTTATACTGTACACTTACGCCAAATGGGGGCGTGAATGTGTAGCCTTCCTGCGTGGCGATTTTGTTTTTGTTATCTGGGATGAAAACCGGCAAAAGCTGGTTTGCGCGCGTGATCATTTTGGCGTAAAAATCCTTTTTTATTCTGTTGGCTCTAAAGGTGCCATGATCACCAATGAACACAAAGCCTTCTTTACAACGCAATGGTCCGATGCCGGTGTTATTGACGAAGACCATTTGTTTAATACCTTGTGGGGTCTTGTGCCACAGCCTTTTGACTCGCCCTCTTCGGATATAAAAGTATTGCCGCCAGCACATATACTTGAGTTGGATAAAAATGGTGTGCAGGTTAGTCAATATTGGCAACTGAAAGCAAAAAGCGACTGGCAGCATCTGAGTGATGAGGAAAACATACAAGAACTGACAAACCGTTTCAAGCGCGCAGTGGTAGCGCGGCTCGACAGCGAATATCCTCTGGGAGCTGAACTGAGTGAGGGTTTGGATTCCAACGGGATTGTCGGCTTTGCTGCCAACCATCTTAAATCAAAAACGCTGCATACCTTTTCCTATGACTGCAAAGCCATAAACGATAACAATAGACATATCTGGGCGGATACCTATGCCGATATTGACGCTATGTTGGCCATGCATAAAAACCTGCAACCTGTTTGGCAAGAAGACCATTCGCTCGGCAGGCACGAGTTAAACTATCAATATAGGTCTGAGTTCTATCAACACTTCGGTGGTGTGATACCTGTCTATACTGAAAAATTTATCCGTTCTCGCTTAGCTCAATCGCGTGGAATTCGGGTTATGTTGTCTGGTTGGGGAGGGGACCATTGTGTAACAAGTTATGGCGATAATTATTGCGATGAACTTTTTCGTAAAAGGGAATTTATTCGTTTATATCAACTGTTAACCGCAAAATATCGACGGGGTAGGGGAAGCAAACCTTTTAAGGCATTGCTCGCACTACTCTTAAAGCATTGCGCGCCCGATTTCCATCTTTATATAAAAAGGTGTGTCCCAGGGTTCAATACAGTATACAAGCAACGCACACACCATCACTTTCTTGAAAAGAGATGGTGTGACAATAAAGAGCTAAACGATGCATTTCATAGGCATCAGAAAAATCATCAACGATACAGCGTACAAGAAAAAGAACAATTAGAACTATTTGAACTGGGGTTAACGACTAGCCTTGTTGAAGCCGAACTAACCGCTCGTATAGCGCGTATTGAATACCGCTTTCCCATGCTGGATGTAGAGCTTGTGGAATTTGCCCACAGCCTGCCAAGCCATTTAAAAATGTATCAAGGTATTGAACGCTATGCGTTTCGTCGGGTTCTTGAAGGCATTACCACGGCGCGTATTCAGTGGCGAAGAAAAGCGGATGTTAGTCACCCTAAGCGGGATAAACAACACGAAACGAATATTCGACGCAAGGTGCTTATTGAACGTTTACGCAATAGCGTTTTGATACAGCGTTTTAGTAGCGAGGCTAAGCTAAAAAAATATCTCAAGCACCAAGATGTCAGTTTATTTAGATATATTGAATATCTGGTGCATGTAGAAGAGTATTACTATTGTACTGAACAGAATTCAGCGCAACAGAATTTAAAACAACAGAAAATACAAGCCGCATCAGAAGAAAAGAACCATGAAACAGTGTAAACCTATAATGGAGAAAATATTCTGGACGTGAAAGAAGAATCTTTAAGTACAGGTGTCGATACAGGTATTAGTGTAGGTATTAGTGCAGGCGTTAGGGCAGATATTAGTACCGAGACCGTATCGAACATTCCTCAATTGCAAAAGCGTGATCTGCAAGATGGGCGCTATCTGCCTGTAGACTATGCTCTGTGCGGGAAACATATTGTTATCCACTATATTGCAGGGCCATCCACAAAACCGACCGATGCCTTTATCAGCTACACAGAACAAAAACAGGGGAAAGCGAATGCGCCCCGCTTATTAGTGCCATTAGATCATGTCGATGCCACGCCCGTTGCATTGGCAGGGATGCTCTTTCATAGTTCACGTTGTGGTTCCACATTGTTATGCAATATGCTCGATACTCTTTCTGACTGCTACGTAGTAAGAGAAAGCGGTATTCTAAACAAGCTTCTTAGCGATACGCATCTTCAAGCGAAACAAAAACAACAATTGCTGCACGCAATATTAAACAGTTATGATCGCTACGCTCAGTTCCTGGGAGCCCGCTGTGTGATTAAATTTAGCAGCCATTGCGCTCTACATTTACCGTATTTATTGGCCCAGCTTCCGACAACTCCCTGGGTATATTTGCATCGCCAACCCGAGGCTGTGGTCGCCTCCTTAATAAAAACGCCACCACTTTGGGTATCGTCTGGGTTTATTCGCAGAGTGCTTAAGCTTGCGGATGAAAAAATCCCTAACTTACCGGCTCAGCAGGCGGCATTAATACTACAGCATTGTTTTAAGCAGGTTGCCGATACTTATAAATCTCAAGATAACGGTCGGTTATTGTCTTATCCGCAACTGATAACCGATGATGCAAAAGCCGCTACTGAAATTGCCAATTTTTACGGTTTTCAACCCAAAGCAGAGGCGGCATTATATATGGCGGCTTGCTTACAGGTAGATGCAAAAACGGGTGGCCTGCATCAGCCAAACTCAACCGAACGTCAATTGGCTTGCTCTGAGGCCGAACAAACTTGTAAAACATTTTGTTGGAGTGATTATGAATGCCTATGCGATAGAACCCAATACAGCACCATCTAATACTGTGGAACCTGCAAGCGTGGAACCTAATGTAAGCGCGGAATCTATTAAGCATAGCTGCGCGCCGTACCGTGAAACGCTTTACGAGTTTCCAGCGTCGGTGCGTTTGCTAAATGAACCAGCTTTTAAAGAAAAAGTACTGGCACAATTGCATTCTCGTATAGCACATAATCCTGAACCACGTCTTTACCAGCTTTTGGTTGAACTCTACCGAAAAGCGGGAGACCTGCCCTTGGCAATTGAAGCCATACAAGCCTGGAAAGCCCTTGCAGCCAATGATGCACAAGCGGCACACCTGTCGAATATACTGATGCAGCTTCCTCTTGCTGGCCAAAATAACCAGCAAGAGGAAGCATTAACTATGCGACCTGCCCCTTTTGCTATTTTTGATAATTTTTTGGATATTAGCGAGAGAGAATATTTTTGGCAAAAGGCAATTCACTCACAACCAGATTTTGAAAAAGCTGGAATTGGTCTCGGAGAGGAGACAATTGTGGATTGTTACCAACGGGATACTGAGGTTCTTCGTTTACAAAAAGAGGAAAAGAAAAATATACGCGATAAGGTAAGAGAAAAGGCAAAAGAATTATTTATCCGCTTCCAAATGCCAGAGCATAAGATAAAAAAAATTGAAGTAAAGTTAACCGCCCATGGCGAGGGTGGTTTCTTTAAAATACACCACGATGGTTTTTTGAAAAATGATGGTAGTATTCGCTGCCTAAGTTGGGTATATTATTTTCACGCTTGCCCAAAGCGTTATAAAGGGGGCGACCTTATTTTATTTGATTCGACCTCCGAACCTGATGGCCACCAGTACTCCCCGGTGGATTATACTCGGTATATTCCGCAAAATAACCAGGTTGTATTTTTCCCTTCGCGGTTTTATCACTGCGTTACCCCTGTGAGGCTATTAAGTCCGGAATTTACCTCGGGCCGTTTTGCTATCGCAGGGCATGTAAGGTGCTAAGGTAAGCGGTTATTCCTCTCTTGTGATAAAAAACTTATTTGCTTCTTGTTACGCTAACGGCTATAGGTTATAGGACGGTTATTTAATAATTGTATTCCAAAGGGGGTAAACAATGACGATCAATTCGAATGATGCATTTGGTGACCAAGCTAGCGAGGGTGAACCTTATGTGTCAGGCGCCAAAAAAGAGTGGAGTGCGCCAGTATTGAGAAGCTTCTCGGCGCAAAAATCAGAAGCCAAGGATATTCCTTTTGATTTTGAATTTGACGATGCCGTTGGCCCTTCCTAATTCAGGGGGCGCTGTTAGGTTAATCTATTGCTCACTCATGGCGAATATTCCTATACAGTAGTATTTGCCGCTCGGTTTATTCGTTTCAGAATTGAGTTACCAGCCCTATTAACCCGCGATGTCAATGTTACAGATGTCGTCTGCCCAGGTGATGTTATCTTTGACTTTTGAGGTTACTGATACCATTGGTTTTTCCTAAGTTCAGGGGAGCATTGACTGTTGGGGCAATTTGTCAAAGTGCTAATGACGAATACTTTTATGCAGCAACTTAACCAACAATTTTTCTTTATCCGCGCAAACCATTGCCGATATCTATGAAGCTTGCTGGCAAATAGAAATATTTTTTAAAACCCTCAAGCAAAATCTGAAAATAAAAAGCTTTATAGGCACCTCCAAAAATTCCGTGCTAACCCTAACGCAGATGCCGTTGGGGTTTTCACAAAGTTAATGGGACAGCAATGACTAGATAATAAAAATGATTTTATTAAAATAATCAAAGATTACATGGTTCCCAATTTATCTGACTGTAAAAATACCCACTTTCTAGACAGAACCTATCTATAGTACAAACATAGAGTAATCTGACATGAAAACCAATACCACAATAAAAGGGATGCGTATTATTGTAGAAATTCATTGGGTTTTCTCCTGTTGATTTGGTCGCCAGATAATTTACCTAAATGTGGTAAACTGGGAGAAGGCTCGATGCTTATCAAGCAACTCCATTTGACACAATGAATTCAACCAAAGAAGGATGTTGAAAAGCTTTTAGATCAGGAAAAGACAGAGTTGAAACAACAAATAAAGTCAAACCAATATGAAGTTTTTGTAGTGTCAGTTGAATAAATGTATGCCATAGTAAAGTCGTCATCGAAAGGGAAAATGGCTCATATTCAAAACGCACGATAAAAACTCAAAAACAAAACCGAGGTTGGGCAAGCTACTATGCATCCGCTGATGACCTAAGAACTCTCAGTAAATTGATGGGAGACGTCGGTGGTTTTATCACAAAAATGTACCTAATTAGTCGGCCCTGAAAAACACACTTAGCCCAGGTGGTATCTAGCCTAAAGCACTGAAAGTCCTAGTCAAAACGACCCGTTTTAGCTAATCTGGTGTCCTTTCCTGGTCGAATTGCTCAATAAAATCATGCTGGAACTATCTGATCAACCTCATCAAAAGAACTTCTTTAACGCAGACTTACTGGATCATTTAGATCTTAATGATCCCTTAGTCTTGTTAGCTAACGTTATCCCCTGGACTGAGATCGAAGAAAAACTTTCCGTCTTCTACTCTTCACACACTGGGCGTCCAGCACTCCCTATTCGTCGGCTTGCGGGTTTATTGATATTGAAACAGTTGGAAAATTTAAGCGATGAAAATATTGTCCTACAGTGGAAGCGCAGCCCTTATCATCAATATTTCTGTGGTGCGAAATATTTTGAAAAAGAAACCCCGTGCCATCCTACAGAATTGGTTCATTTCCGACAGCGTATTGGTAAAGAAGGGGTTGAAGCCATTTTTCACATGTCAGTGGCACTGCACGGAAAAGCAATCGAAGAGAGTACCGTCTTAATCGATACAACCGTACAAGAAAAAAATATCACTTACCCCACCGATAGCAAACTCGCAATAAAAATTATCAATCGATTAAACAAAATCGCAAAAGAACACGGAATAAAACAACGTCGAACCTATGTGAAAGAAGTGAAAGAGCAACGATTAAAACTTCGCTTTTTTCGCCACGTTAAGAAGCGTTCAAGCGCCAGGAAAGCAGTAAAACGACTGCGTACTCTAGCCGGTAAACTGATGAGAGAGTTAGAAAGGACGTTACCAAAATCGATATTGGGTCAATATGAACAAGACTTTTCGCTTTATCATACAGTTCTTACTCAGAAAAAAAATGATAAAAATAAGATTTACAGTTTACATGAATCACAGGTGTATTGTGTTGCAAAAGGAAAAGATCACAAGCCTTATGAATATGGAGCAAAAGCCTCCATTGTGGCGACGGCGAAAAAAGGGATTATTTTAAGTGCAGTGAGTCATGCAGAAAACTGTCATGATGGAGCCACCCTCCCCAAGGTATTACAGGAAGCGATGAAGGTTCGATCTTCTCCACTAGAGAAGGCAGTTTGTGATAGAGGATATCGAGGACAAAAAGAGGTGGATGGAATTGAGATAGTATTACCTAAAAAAGCGTTAAAGCGAGACAATCGTTATCAACGAGACAAAAAAAGAAATTTATGTCGCCGTAGAGCGGCAATTGAGCCATTGATTGGTCACTTAAAATCAGACTTTCGTTTATCAAAGAATTTTCTAAAGGGCACACTTGGAGATGAGCTAAACGTTTTAATGGCTGCTTGCGCGTGGAATTTAAGGAAATGGATTATTCAGTGTATAGAGGAGATATTTTTGTGTCGAAATAAGGTGTTTTACTCGGTATTAATAGGACAAATACTTGACACAACGGTTTTGTGGATGAAATGCCGAACCAATATTCAGTTTTTTCGTTGTTTGATCCGGTAAATGTTGGCATACAGGCTATTTGAGTTAAAAGACGGGAGTTTTTCAGGGCCGACTAAGTACAAATCCAACAATATCACACCTTTTATGCGGTAAACGTTGGAAGGCGCCTCCGGCTTTTCCAACCTACAGTGTCTGTTTAATTTATTCCGACGTACGGTCGTGAATATCCCGCAAGATAAGCAAGTTGTATTTTTCCCTTCGTGGTTTTATCACTGCGTTACCCCTGTCAGGCTATTAAGCCCGGAATTTACCTCGGGACGTTTTGCTATCGCGGGGCACGTAAGGTGCTAAACCACTCTTGCGATAATATTTCACTCTTAGGATAAGAGGTTCCCTTGCGTCCTGTTAAGCTAACGGCTATAAGTTATAGGGCGGTTATTTAACAATTAATATTTCAAGAGGGGTAGCAGTGGCTATTAATTCGAACAGTGTATTTGGTAGCCAGGCCAGCGAGAGCGAACTTTGCACGCCGGATGCCAAAAGGAAGTGGGAGACCCCTGTATTGAGTAGCTTCCCTGCTGAAAAATCAGAAATGAAAGATGTAACTTTTGATCTTGAAGTTGGTGATACCGTTGGCCCTTCCTAAGTTCAGGAGAGCATTTCCTGTTGGGGCAATTTATCGAAGTGCTAATAGTGAATACTTTTTGCAGTAGTATTCACCGTTGGGTCTATTCGTTTCTGAGCTGGGTTTACAACGTTTTTCTTTATTCGCCCGCGATGTCGGTATATTACGGATGTTGTCATTCAGCTTAACTCACGTCAGTAAGCAAGGGTTGAATATCCCACAAGATAATCAAATCGTATTTCCCCCTTCGTGGTTTTATCAAGGGAAGGTACTATGCCATTCTTGCGATAAAAAATTTACTTGCTTCTTGTTAATCTAACGGTTATAAATTACAGCTTGGTTATTTAACAATTATATTCCAAGAGGGGTAAACAATGACGATCAATTCGAATGATGCATTTGATGGCCAGGCCAATGAAAGCAGACCCTGTGTGTCTGGCGCCAAAAGGAAATGGATGGCGCCAGTATTGAGTAGCTTTCCAGCACAAAAATCAGAAGGCAAAGATTTTATCCTTGACTTTATGGAGGCTATCGATACCTCTGGCCCTTCCTAAGCTTAGGGGAGCTTCACTGTTGGGGCAATTTATCGAAGTGCTAATGGCGAATACTCGTATACAGCAGCATTCGCCGTTCGGTCTATTCGTTTCTGAATTGAGTTTACAGGGGTTTTCTTTCCAGTAAGAAACATTAAACCAACTTTCTTCCAACTCCCGTTTTGCAGACCACATTCACTATAATATTATTGTGGAAGCGGGGACTCGTCGCCCCCATTGCATCAGAATACCGTGTCTTCCGTATACCATTCAGGCAATTAGTCTTCTACAATTAAGTTACAAGAACATGAGTTGCGAAAATATTAAGTTATAAAAATATAAGTTATACGCTTCGAATCTCCATGGTTGTTACTCAAAAAAACCTTCAGTGATACGGATTACTATCCAATTAGATAGAGGCTCCAATTAGAGATACTCAAGTATGATGTACAGAGCGTTTGGTTTATACATATCCAGCGATATTGAATTACCGGCCCTATTAACCTATGATGTCGACCCTGCGAGCGATATTGCTGATCTTGTTATTCAGCTTACCCAGGTCAGTAAGCAAGGGCTTGTTGCCCCCAAAATAATCAAACCTAACAGTCAAACCGCGCCCAATGAATTGTGGTTTCATATACCCGGTATTGCTTGGTTTTATGTTTCCAATGGCGACCGCATATGCGTCGAGCCCGAGGATAATGCCGATATGCAGAGCGTTTGCCTCTTTCTATTGGGAACTTGCATCGGCGCGATTATGCATCAACGTAATCGTTTAGTTATTCATGGCAATGCGGTGCGCATAGGGAACGAGTGCGTAATTTTTGCCGGAATGTCGGGGAACGGTAAATCAACCTTAGCGGCGGCCTTTCATAAAAAAGGCTACGCTTTATTATCGGATGATCTTGCGGTGCTTGATGAGCGTGGTTATGTTCAACCCGCTTACCCGCAAATAAAAATTTGGCAAGATGCCGCAGAACTATTAGACATTGATATATCACAATTAAAAAAAATACGCTTGCAGCTAAAAAAATACGCCTATCCGCTCAGTAAGCAACATTTTTGCGATACCCCTTTGCCGGTTAAGGCTGTTTATATTCTTAGCATTCATAACCGCGAAACGATTGATTTTAGCCCCATTGAGGGCATGGATAAATTTATACCCTTAAAGAATCAGACTTACCGAAGCCAGCATTTGGACGGGCTTGGGCTAAAACCTCAACACTTAAAGCAATGTGCCCAACTGGCTAATAAAGTCCGAGTCACACGTATTATACGGCCTAAACAAGGTTGTCAATTGGATGACCTTATTGCGTTAATTGAAGAAGATCTAAATAAGAGCCAATGTGTAGTTTGATAGGCAATATCTATTGGCTTGCCTCTTACCCAAAATCGGGTAATACCTGGATGCGTGCTTTTATCTCTAGCCTTCGTTATCCATCATCAGAGCCGATAGATATCAATAATTTAAAAATAGGCTCGATCGCCAGCTCACGGGAATGGATAAATAAAGCACTGGATTTCGATATTGACGAACTGACCCACGATGAAGCGGACCTTTTACGTCCTGGAGTTTATCGCTGGTTATCGGAACAGATGGATACCCCTCAGTACCATAAAATCCATGATGCCTATACCTATTTAGCCAATGGTGATGCGCTAATCCCTTCGGATGCCTCAAAGGGGGTTATCCATATTGTGCGCAACCCATTGGATGTGGCTGTTTCCCTCGCTCATTACTTTAATTGCTCGGTTGATCAAGCCATTACGGATATGGCCGATAATCACTATTGCTTTGCTGGTAATACGCATAAGTTTTACCCACAGTTACGACAAAAGCTCTTAAGTTGGTCCGAACATGTTACTAGCTGGATGGAAGTAACATCGATCAATAGCTTGGTGGTTCGATATGAAGATATGAAGTTGAACCCCATTTCCACTTTCACCAAGGTTGCTCACTTTCTTGAATTGCCCAGCGACCTTGCCACAGTAAAGCAAGCTCTTTCAGATTGTGAAATAGACAAACTGCAAGCACAGGAAAAGGAAAAAACATTCAGAGAAAAGCACCACAAGGCGGCGAGTTTTTTTCGCAAAGGTATTGTGGGTGATTGGCAAACCGCATTAAGCAATCAACAAGTTCAAGAAATTATACAGAACCATGGTCAGGTGATGAACCAGCTTGGTTATCTCGATCAAAACAACCAAGTACGCACAGGTTTTGATTCGGCTTCTGAGCGGGGAAGCGAAACGTTTTGCTCGTTATCAATGGATTAGAATGTCTAGTATTAACAGGCCCTAGTTATAGCTCTGAAAAATACAGTTATAGCTCTGAAAAATAGCCCTGAAAATAAGGCATCAAATTATTGCGGTTGATCTGATGCACTTCTACTCCCCAATTAAAATTACCCTCTAGTAATATAATGCCTTTATCCGTAAGGGCCAGATCCCAGCCCACGGTGGTCACATCTTGACAGTGTAAATGCGCTTTTTCTGCCACGGTTTTTATCTCTTGCCAGTTTGGCAATAGCTGCTTATGCAATGTGCGCACATGTTGGCAATATTCTTCATGCACTCTAAACCTTGATTCAAGCATATTGAGTTGCCCTGTGGTCACATCAATCTCCATTGGGTGAATACGATTGAGTTGTCCTTTAATGGGGATTTCTAATACCGCAGAAATACAGTGTGGCACAGAGTCTATTAACCCGCTAATAACTCGTACTGTTAGCAACTCAGAACAATTACAGTGAGAATTAACCCATGAACAATTAACCAATAAAGGCTGAACCAAATAATCCTGTTGTTCATTTAATGCTTTTATTGATGCTTTTATACTGTTTAACCCATAAATGCGTTTAGCATCCAATTCTTCAAGGCAGTACTCTTTAGCGTAAGAGTTATAATGCAGTGTGATACAACCGACTTTGCGGCTACCATTTTGCGGTTTGAAAAACAAAGAGCGTTCCTGAAATAATGTATCATCCGTTAACTTAGCTCCTCGGCTTAAGTGCGCAAATGTAGGCACCGCAGGCAAACCTTTTTCTAATATTTTCTGAGAAAAATAAGATTTATCCGATAATAGCTGCTGGCTTTGTTCGCTAATATTGGGCGACATAATTTGGTGCCAGTGGGGTAGCTCATGGGTATAAATAAATTCTAACCATTGTTTCACCGGGTACCTATGCAAACGATAGTGATAGTAAAACCGAGGGGGAGTAGCCTGTAAAAAAGCAAGCGTAAATAAATGACCGAGCAGTTGCCATGTATTGACTCCTTCACTTAAAAGACAAGCTGTATTTTTACTTTTCCATACCTGATAGCATTGTCGCCAGCTATAAAACAGATACCAAATAAAATAACTATGCACAGTAAGCAAGCACCAAAGTACTCTTGGGCGTCGAGTAAAATTTGTAAGAAAAGCTTGCCGATGCAGCCTAACCGCCGGAGTTTGGTTCGGCAGAATATAGCGCCAGCTTAGGATGGCGAAAGGTGCTTTGGGGTTTAAATAGCGCTTTAGCTTAGACTTAGTAAACATAGACTGAGTAAACATAGAAACACTATACCAAAAATGTGAATTTTATATGCAGGTCTTTGTTAACCGCCATTATTGAATTGGTGTGAATAGATTTTCAGTGCCGATACGAGGTTTATGGTTCTAATTGTATATTCAGTATGCTTTGAAATGTATTACGATAAAAAATATTACTTTATTCGTTTATCGCTGATTACACCAGTGTCTTGTAGTTGGCATACTATTGACTCGACAATATCCTTCACCCCTTTATTGAGAGTATTGATTGTGATCTCTGGGTTTGTAGGAATATCATAGGGCGAATCAATGCCCGTAAAGTTGTCGATTTCGCCTGATCGAGCTTTTTTGTATAAGCCTTTGGCATCTCTTTTTTCACACTCGCTAAGGGGGGTATTAACATATATTTCAATAAACCTGTCTTCTTTGACCATATCTCTTACCCTTTGCCTGTCTTTAGCAAGTGGTGTGATTGCGGCAACAATAACCAGCAGGCCGGCATCAATCATTAATTTTGCCACTTCGCCAAGTCGGCGCACATTTTCGCTTCGCTCGTTTTCACTATATCCCAACTTAGCGCATAGCCCCTGACGAACACAGTCACCGTCCAGTAAATAAGTGGAATAGCCCATTGCAAACAAGTGACGTTCCAGCGCGCAGGCTGTTGTTGACTTGCCCGCGCCAGATAAGCCCGTGAACCACAATACGGCGGGCTTTTGCCCGAGCCTTTCTGCGCGAAGTTTTTTATCTATCGGCATGTGTTATTCCTGAAGCTATTTACATTATTTATGGGTTTCCAAATATTAAAAATTAGCAGAGATGTTCTTATTCCGCCACAGTTGAAATGCGTTTTTGAGTTGTTTTATAACGTTATGATAAGAATCAATTCAGCTATCGAGCTTTGTTGGTGCAAACAACTAGTATGACTAAAAAACCAATAAATGTATTATTGAGTGTGAATACAGAATTTATTGAAGTCATTGAGCCATAGCTTATGTGAGCCGTCTTATTGTCAATATTAAGCTTTTTGGCAGGTAAGTGTCCAAAATATGGAGCAATTAACAAAACCGAATACTTCGTATCTGTCTTGCTAGCGGTTCAGTCAATAAAAAGGTAAAGCCCGTATAGTCTAGAAGGTGGGCTGAAATTTTACATAAAAACGGAGCTTTTATATAAAAATAGCTCCCTGACAGGGTGTAGGGAGCGTATGCTTAGGTTTTGATATTAAGACTTCGCGGCTTTTTTCTTGCGTTTTATTGAGGTTTTCCCTTCTTTTTTTCTAAGATCTTCGACGGTTTTTTTCTCTTTTTTCGCTTGAGCTATCTCGTCTTTAATCGCTTTTAGCGCAGCCTTAACTCCTGCAAGCTCAGTTCTTAGCTCTTTTGATGCCGCAGTGATGGTTTTGCTTGCGTCAATGGCTTTCTCTACGGCAGTTTTTGACGATTTAGACGGGTTAGTTTTGTGCTTGCTTCTAAGGGCGTCTAGTTTTGCCTTGGCTTTTTTCTGCTTGTCGGTGGCACTGGCAATGGCTTTCTGAAGTTTGGCGAGTGTTTTTTCTGCTTTGGATAGGTCGGAAGATTGAAACTTCTCAAGTTTTACGTGCAGATCACCTATTTGTTTTTTTATATCGGAGGCGGTAAGTATTGTTTTTTTGGTAGCCATAAGGGCTCCTTTTTTGGATGGGCTCTAGTGAATGGCGGTATATTAATCGATATTTAGCTGAAGTCCTATGGCTGAGTATTGGTATTTGATCAATATGGTTGTTGATTAACACATTTTTTGTGGTTTCTAAGTTTAAGGGAATACTTATTTTTGCTTTAGGGTTAGTAGGTAAAGTAAGCAGGCAGTTTTTGAAAAGGCTTGTTTTAAATAGACGCAATGTCTATTTTGTTTCTTTGGAGGCTATTATTTTTCTGGTTGTGATTGGCGGTCAGTCTTCGTTGTTTTGCTTTGAGTGATGATCTAGGGTATCCCTAAGTAAGCGAAAAAGTTTTCGTGCATTTGCTGGCGCTAAGCTTTGTTGGTTTTCTTTTTGCGCACTTCGGATAAGTTGTCGAATGTGTTGGCTGTCTGCATTGGGGTATGCGTTTATAAAGGCGTGTAATTGGCTGTTATCCCCAGTGAGAAGTTGGTCTCGCCATTGTTCTATTATATGGTGTTGGCGGGTTAGTTGGTGCTGTGTATCCATAAGTTTTTGGTAGGCGGTTTCAATTGCTTCGCCATCGCATTTCCGCATAAGTTTTCCGATAAACTTTAGGTGTCTTTTTTTTCCGCTTTTTTGGGTGATTTTGTTGGCTTCAATAATGGCAGTATGCAGCTCTTCGGTTAGGGGGATCTTGGTTAATTGCTCGGCGGTGAGTTGGGTGAGTTTTATGCCTAACTCTTGTAGGGCTTGCATTTCTCTTTTGATTTGAGATTTGCTCGGACCGTCGTATTCGAGTTCCCCCTGGTCATTGTGCTCGGGGTTTTCTGGTGGAGTATGTGTTGGCTTAGACATGGGATAGGGCTATTCTTTTTAGGGTTAATCTGGTGTCAGTGTAAAAATGTAAGTGCATAAGTATTAGCTGTAAAAGTAGGTATTAGCTGTAAAAGTAAGTGTTAGGCGTAAAAGTAAGTGGCTAAGCCTAAAAAGGCAAAAAAGCCAACAATATCCGTGAGCGTAGTCAGGGTAACACCACCGGCAAGGGCTGGGTCAATTTTTAAGGATTTAAGTATTACGGGAAGAAGGGCGCCGGCACAGGCTGCGGTAATTAAATTAATAATCATTGCGGCGGCAATCACCACGGCGATAATGGGGTCCTTAAACCATAGAGCGGCGACACCGCCCATAACAAATGCCCAGAGGCAGCCATTTAATAAACCGACTCGGACCTCCCGAGAGAGAAGCCATTTCATATTGTTGGCGCCGATATGTCCAACGGCCATACCTCGAATAACGACGGTGAGTGTCTGGGAGCCTGCGACTCCGCCCATACTTGCGACTATGGGCATGAGTATGGCAAGGGCGACAACTTTGTCGATGGTGTCTTGAAAAATATTAATGACGGAGGAGGCGAGAATTGCTGTCAGTAGGTTTATTCCGAGCCATATTGCGCGTCGGGGCATGGTGCGTATGACGGGAGCGAAGGTATCTTCTTCTTCATCGAGACCGGCGAGACTCATAAGGGAGTGGTCGGCGTCTTCTCGGATAACGTCTACCACATCATCGATAGTGATTCGGCCCAGCAGTTTGCCGTGTTCATCCACAACGGGTGCGGATACCCAGTCGTGCTGTTCGAACAGAGTGGCGACTTCGCTGTCTGCCATTTTTGCGGGTATCGCGTTGATATCGGTCACCATAACTTCCCGTACAGTGGTGCTTGGGTCAGTGGTGAGGAGTTTACTTAAGGGCAATAAGCCCAGGTATTCGTCTTTGCGGTTTACAACAATTAGGCTATCGGTTGATGGCGGCAGCTCCTGGTGGCGGCGCAGGTAGCGAAGCACTACGTCGAGGGTAAATCTTGGACGAATGGTAATGGTGTCGGTATTTGTGAGCCCACCTGCGGTTTCGTCGTCGTAGGAGAGTACGGTTTCAACTCGTTGACGGTCTTGCTCGGTCATTGCCGCCAGTACTTCCTGAATAATTTGTTCGGGAAGTTGCTGCAAGATATCGGCAATGTCATCGGTTTCCAGCCCTTCGGTGAGTTCAACGAGGGCTTCCGTATTCATTCCGCTTAAAAACTGTGATTGAAGGTCGTCTGACAGTTCTTCAATGACTTCCCCTGTATTGGCTTTGTCTACAAGGTCCCAGAGGATTGAACGCGATGGCGGGGGAGATGATTCGATAAGACGAGCAATTTCTACCGGCTTAAGGCCGTTGACTAGCCGCCCAAGGTGGCGCAGTGTGCCGCTATCGAGCATATTATGAATGCGCTCGATATGTGCCCTGGTAGGGTGCTTCATGTTTTCGGCTGCTGTCTGCATGTGCGGGAGACTCTGCGCTATATGGTTATTAAGATAGCAAAATTTCTATTTTTATCAGTGGCTTATGTTAGCTTCTTAAGTCGATCTCGACAATTAATTGTGCCCTTTATTATTATGTTTCTTTGTGACAGTTCACGGGTGTGTTGTTTCGGCCTTACTCCCCCTCTCCAAATTTGTTATCGATCAGTTCGCAGAGGGCTACCATTGCTTGCTGTGCGTCATTCCCGTTTATATTGAGTTGTATGTCTGTATCTTTGGTGGCAGCTAGAAGCATTAAGGAAATAATGCTTTTTGCATCTACTTTTTTCCCGTTGGCGTCGATTTGAATGTGAGATTCAAATTTGTTGGCTGTATTGGAAAGTTTGGTCGCTGCTCTGGCGTGTAGGCCGAGTTTGTTGGATATGGTTATGGTTTGCTTAAGCGTGGTTTTCATGTCTGTGCGATTCTTCTAGTTGCCTATGACGAACTTGTACATTGGCGTAGTGTTGTTTCATATGTTCACTTAAGCGCTCGCATAAATAGACAGAGCGATGCATACCTCCGGTACAGCCTATGGCTATAGACATATAGCTGCGGTTGTTTTTCTCAAATTTTGGCGCCCACTTCTGTATGAATTGGTAAAGATCTTTTTCCATTTCCAGCACTTCGTTTTGCTGTGATAAGAAGTTGCTTACTTCTTTTTCTAGCCCAGATTTAGAGCGCAGCTCCGGGCTCCAATAGGGGTTGGGTAGGCAGCGAACGTCGAACATAAAGTCGGCGTCGGCAGGTACGCCGTATTTGAAGCCGAAGGAGGTAAACATAATGGCTGTACCTTCAGATTCTTCGCCTACCACTAGGCGCTTTATGGTGCTACGCAACTCGTGCAGGTTCATATGGCTAGTATCAATAGTGATGCTAGCGGAGTCTGCTAGTGGGGCAAGAATTTCTTTTTCTTTTGCTATAGCTTCGTTGAGGCCAATGCTCTCATCGGAAAGAGGATGCTTGCGCCGAGTTTCGCTAAACCGTTTAAGCAATACTTCCCGTGAGGCATCCAAGTAGACAACTTCTCCGGTTGCATTGGGTGTTTGCACAGATTGAACAATGTTAGGAACGGAACTGAGGTCAGTGCTGAAATTTCGTGCGTCTATACCCACTGCTACTTTCTGTTGTTGAGTCTTTCCTGAGTGACTCATGTGTTCGAATAGTGCAGGTAATAGGTCTACGGGCAGGTTGTCGATACAGCTATAACCTTCATCTTCCAGTAGGTGAAGTGCAGAGGTTTTTCCTGAACCTGATCTACCACTGATAATTACGATTTTCATAGATTTACCTTAAAGCCTATTAGTTCTCATTGAATTATCGTTGCTGCAATCTATTTTTTCCTCCACCAGGGGAGCCGAAGTGAAGTATTGTCATTTTATATTTTAATAGAAGAGGGTTCGCTTAAAAATTCATTACTTAGCGTTACTCCTTATTTATTTTGCGTCACCATACTGTTTATTTTACGTCACCATACTTATGCTTTGAGTGTATGTGTCAAATGTAACAGTGATAATAATCAGCGGGTATTAACGAGGCGCCGCTAATGCCTGTGGTTAACGCCTTTATTGTCTAAGCTGCGCTGGTTTTTATTTTCCTTTGTAATGCCGGGGGTTAAGGGGTTGATTTGGTGAATACTTGATAAAGGTCTTGATCGCGTTTAGCTTTGCGGAGCTTAGAGACAAAATTTTCTTGTTGCATAGATTCTGCAAGGCTTGCAAGGGTTTCCAGGTGCGAGGCTTCAGCATCTTGGGGTACGAGCATGGCAAATAATAAATCGACAGGTTCATTGTCTATCGCATCAAATGGAATAGGCTGGTCGAGGGTAATACAGGCCCCTAAAATTTCTCCGCCTGTATGGCAGCGGCAGTGAGGGATTGCAATGCCTTTGCCTATGCCGGTTGAGCCTAACTTTTCACGCTCAATCAGATTGTCGAATAGCTCTTCTGAATCTACGCCTTCACATTGCTCCGCAAACAAGAGCGACAATTTTTCTAAGAGACGCTTTTTACTGTTTGCAGCCCAATTTGCTCTTGTTCTGTTTTGCGTAAGAATTGATTGAATATGCATGTTACATCTTTTAAATCTGTGTGTTGGGTTTGTCCGCAGTTTTGCGCAGTGAATTGGGTTTGATCACGCTAATTTAAGCGGCGCTAGTGTACCAGTTTTACTCCTAAGCACTAGGCCCTATAGTGCTATTTTTGCCTTTTTTCATTAGACCAACTGCTTGCGTTCGTTGGATGGTGGTATCAAGAGGGATTCGCGATATTTTGCGATAGTTCGTCGTGCCACCTTAATGCCCTGTTCAGTTAGTAAGCCGGTAATTTTTGAGTCACTTAATGGCTTTTTCGGGTTTTCTGCTGCGACTAGTTTTTTAATTATGGCTCGAATTGCCGTAGAGGAGCATTCGCCACCGCTGTCGGTTGCGACGTGGCTGGAGAAAAAGTACTTGAGTTCAAAAATACCTTGTGGTGTATGCATATACTTTTGGGTGGTGACCCTTGAAATAGTGGATTCGTGCATCTCTACTATTTCGGCGACGTCATGCAATACCATGGGTTTCATTGATTCTGGGCCATTATCTAAAAAGCCTTGCTGTTTTTCGACGATACAGGTTGCTACTTTTAGCAGGGTTTCATTGCGGCTTTGCAGACTCTTTAAAAACCATTTAGCTTCTTGCAGGTTGTCTCTTAGAAAGGTGTTGTCTGAGCTGGAATCCGCTCTTTTTACCAATGAGGCGTAGCCAGAATTAATTCGAATCTTGGGTGCTATATCGGGGTTGAGCTGAACCTGCCAGCGGTTATCTGTTTTACTAACAAATACATCTGGCACGACATATTTGGGGGGCTCGCTTTCTATCTGCTCGCCGGGCCGTGGGTTTAAATTGTGAATAATTTGAATAGCCTGTTGAAGCTGAGTTTCTTTAATTTTTAGTTTTCTCAGTAACTGCTTAAAGTCGCGGCTGCCTAAGACTTCCAAATATTCAGCGGCAATTGTTTTCGCTGTTGCCAGTTCAGGGGTATCTTCTGGTAGCTGAGACATTTGAATAAGTAAGCATTCACTTATATTTTGCGCAGCGATACCAACGGGGTCAAATTGTTGAACTCGGTGAAGTACGGCAAATACTTCTTCCAGTTCAAGTTCTTCGTGGTATGCACAGAGGCCATTAAAAATCTCTTCGGCGGTTTGGCACAGCATTCCGTTGGGTTCAACTGCATCGATAATGGTCATGGCAATCTCTTGGTCCAGTCTCGACATGGGTGTGAGGTTGAGTTGCCAAATCAGATGGTCTTGCAATGTTTCGTTTGTCGCTCGGCGAGACTCAAGGTCGTAGTCTTCGCTATCTGGTCTAGCGAGCCCGGTTCCGGCGGGTGCCGAGGATTGATAGACATCATCCCAGCTTGTATCCACTGCGAGGTCGGCGGGGATAGTGTCGGTCCAATCTGTATCGGTTTGTATCTCTTTTGCTTCTCCGTTGGCATCGCTGTCATTTTGCGAGGCGCTGGTGCGGTCTAGAGTCGAAGTGTCTGAGTTTTCTGTATGAGCCGAGTCAGCAGCACTGTATGACTCTGATGAATCGCTGGGCGTATCCGAATGGGCATCCGCTCCCTCTTCAGAGACTTCCAGCATGGGGTTGGAGTCAAGCGCTTCTTGAATCTCCGATTGGAGGTCCAAGGTTGAAAGTTGCAATAGGCGTATTGCTTGTTGCAGCTGCGGGGTCATCGTCAGCTGCTGCCCCATTTTTAATTGTAGGGTTTGCTTCATAGGCTACTAAATCTTTGAGTACTAGGGGTTATTCCCTATGATTAATACTCAAAAGTTTAGTCATGAGACGGGTGACAAGCAATGGGTTTTTATCTTTTTCTTAGCAATCTTTATGCCGCAAGAAATGGGTTCGTCAAGTTTTTTGTTGTGGTTTTGTACTATTTATAAGATTTAGAAGGTTTTTTGAGTGAATAAGTGTGTTTCTTTGAACAACTTGGCGTGGAATGTCGCCTTAGAGGGTGAAATGCTGCCCTAAATAGACCTCTCGAACTTTTTTATTGTTAAGGACTGTTGTGGCGTCGCCTTTGGCGATAATGTGCCCTTCGGAAACAATATACGCCTTTTCACAGATATCGAGCGTTTCACGCACATTGTGGTCGGTAATCAGTACGCCAATGCCCCTATCTCTAAGCTGCTTAATAATATCTTTAATGTCGCTTACGGATATTGGGTCTACGCCAGCAAAGGGTTCGTCTAGCAGTACAAACTTTGGTTCGGCGGCCAAAGCTCGGGCTATCTCCACTCGTCTTCTTTCTCCGCCAGACAAGGCCATGCCAAGGCTGTCTTTAATGTGGGTAATATGAAACTCTTCCAGTAGGCTTTTTAATGTGTTGGTTCTGTCGCGTCTTCGAAGGTCTTGCCGAGTTTCTAAAATAGCCATGATATTGTCGGATACCGTGAGCTTACGGAAGACGGAAGCCTCCTGAGGCAGGTAGCCTAAACCCGATTTAGCTCGACCGTGGATAGGCAGCGAGGTTACGTCGTTGCCGTTGATTAATACGCGCCCGGCATCGGGTTTAACAATGCCAGAGATCATATAAAAACAGGTGGTTTTACCGGCGCCATTTGGGCCTAACAGTCCAACAATTTGACCTTCGTTAACGCTTATGGAAACGTCTACGACGACTTGCCTGCCTTTGTAGCTTTTGGCCAAGTTAAATGCTTCGAGTTGTGGCATTGATTTACTCTTAAAGTGCGAAAATCGCGGATAACGAATTTATTTTTTGTCTGTATTAAGTACTTTGGGTTGAATGACCATTCGAACACGTCCATCTGAGCCTTGTGTTTGTGAGGTACTACCGCCAGCTCTTACTATCGATTTTTTAACATCGTATTCAATTTTGTCACTGCGCATATCCGTGGTGCCCTCCTGTTTAATGTGGGCACTGCCGAGAAGCATGAGGGTGGCGTCGCTGACACGGTATTCAAGCCGTTTTGCGGAAGCATTGATGTCTGCTTCGTTGGGAGCAGGTTTTTGCTTGTAGCTTGCGGGGGAGCCTACGGCAACTAACTCCGAAACTTTATTGGCTGAGCTGTATATTACTATTTTGGATGCCGTAATTTTCATACTGCCCTGTTCCATAACCACGTTACCAGAATAGGTGGTCGTGCCGGCTATTTCGTCTCGTTCCGCCTGGTTGGAGTGTATGGTAATAGGTTGTTCTTTATCCGTTGTAAGAGAGTATGCGTTGGTTGTGCAAAAGAGGGCAAAACTTAAGGTGACTCTTAGGCATAGGCGAATGCTGGCCGAACATATATTTACAGAGCATATATTTACAAAACATACATTTACAAAACATAGATGAGGGGAGTTAAATCGGTTCATGTATGCCTCTAACCTTGGATAAGAGCTTAATTTTTTTCTTGTCTAGATCCGCTGTCATGCCCACTGCGGTTATTTCTCCCGAGGGGGTTGTGATCTTAACAGGCTCTTGCGTTTCTATCAGTCTTTCTTGAGGCAAAATAACGAGATTGTTCGTTTCCAGGGTTGCGGTTTGTCTATCCTCAGATATTTGGCTAATAAGGACCTTATCCCACAGCATTAAACGCTGTCCTTGCTCGGATAAGCGCCCATGTTCAGATTGAACTGTCCATGGGGAGGTATCCATCAGCAGTTTTAACGAGGGGTTTTTAATCAATGTATAGCTGAGAATCGAGCTTGCTTCTTGTCCGAAGCCGGTGAAGGTTAATTCTTGAAAATGTTCGAGTTTTTTGGCGTTAAAAATATAGTCCAATGTGCCATCCTCTTTGTAATGAGAGGAGGAGGTGTGATAGGCCACGGCAATGGGTATAGTTTTGGTGGTTGCTGACTGGGTAGTATTGTCCGGGTGTAAAAATTTTTCTGGTGAATCGAATACCACAATCATTGTGACCACTAAAAAAACAGTCACGACGAAGTAGAATCTGTTTTTGTTAATGAAAAAGGTCTTTTTTGGCAATTGGGTCACAGTGTGTACCGAAAAATTTATATGTATTGTTGAAGAGCCGATTTAAAGGTGCCTTGCGCTTGCATAATTAAATCACATGCTTCCCTAACGGCACCTTCCCCACCAGCGCGGTTACTTTGCCAATCTGCATGTTGTTGCATAACTGGCAGGGCGTTGGCGACCGTTAAAGCGAGCCCTACTTTGGTCATCACTGTTAGATCTGGGTAGTCGTCGCCCATAAATGCAATTTCATTTAATTCACACGGAAATTGAGCGAGTAACTCTTGCATCGCCGTGAGCTTATCTTCACGTCCTTGAGTAAGTAGGGTAATGCCTAGGTCCTCTGCGCGCGTCTTTACTATTTGACTTTTTCTTCCGGTAATAATTCCCACTTGTACGCCAGAGCGCATCAGTATTTTTATACCCTGGCCATCGAGGGTATGAAAGGATTTACTTTCTATACCGTTGTTGTCGAAGTAGATTTTTCCATCGCTTAGCACGCCGTCTACGTCTAAAAGCAATAGTTTTATTTTTTTAGCTTTTGCTAAAATTAAAGCGTCTATCATGTGTGTTCTGCTCTATCCTAAATTATTCCTGCGCGCAGAAGGTCGTGCATATGCACAATACCCACGGCGTTATTGTGTTCGTCGGCTACAACTAAGGCGGTAATTTTTCTCGACTCCATCGTATTGAGCGCTTCTACTGCCAGCCGGTTTTTGTCCATTGTTAGAGGTTGGATGCTCATCAGTTCATTGATAGGTTGGCTAATGGTCTCTACGCCTTTGTCGAGACAGCGCCTCAGGTCGCCATCGGTAAATATACCCACAAGGGTTCCGTCCGCTTTATTCACTGTGGTCATACCAAAACCTTTTGCGGTCATTTCGGCTAATGCCTCAGTGAGCGTGGCTTTTTCATTGACGCGGGGAATGCTCTTTTCCGTATGCATCAAATCCGAAACACGAATAAGCATCTTTTTACCCAATAAGCCACCTGGGTGAGAAAAGGCAAAGTCTTCCGCTGTGAAACCTCTGGCCTCTAACAGGGCAACGGCTAATGCATCCCCCATAACAAGCGTGACGGTTGTACTGGATGTTGGTGCTAAATCGAGAGGGCAAGCTTCCGAATCCACACTCACATCGATATGAATATCTGAAGAGTCTGCCAGGGGCGATTTATCTCGCCCGGTCATGCTGATTAACGGCACACCCAAGCGTTTAAGCATAGGCAGCAAGGTGATTATCTCTGTGGAACTACCTGAATTTGAAATGGCAATAATTAAGTCTTCACGGGTAATCATGCCTAAATCACCGTGACAAGCTTCAGCCGGATGTACAAAAAAAGAGGGGGTGCCTGTGCTCGCTAGAGTGGCCGCAATTTTTTTACCGACGTGACCGGATTTCCCCATACCGATAACAATCACCCTGCCGTTGCATTTGAGAATGGTTTTGCAGGCTTGCGCAAACGAGTCGTTTATTCGGCTTTCCAGTTTGGTAACAGCGTCGAACTCCATTGAAATGGTGCGTTTTGCGGAACGCAGGAAATCGAATTGTTCTGCTATTTTCGAGTAATGTTTAGAGTGATTTGTCATGGTTTTAATTGAAACCAGTATTAAGCGCTTTGAAATAAGTAGGCATAGTAACCAAGGTAGCTTAGCAGGAACAGTACGCCAGCAGAACGCCCGATACGAGCATGGCCATGTTGAGTGCGCAGGAGGGCAATGGAAATTAGCGCGACCAACGTGAGGGTGATGCCCATCATTACTAAATAATCTCGATAGAAAACATCGGCTCCCATAGTAATGGGGTTGAGCAACCCAGGGACTCCCATAACGGCCAATAAGTTAAATATGTTGGAACCTACGATATTACCTAAGGCAATATCGTGATGACCTTTAAGTGCGCTTATCGCCGATGCTGCCAGCTCGGGCAAACTTGTGCCAATTGCCACTACCGTTAAGCCAATAATTAATGGGCTGATGCCAAAGTATTCCGCCAATGTTTTGGCTCCCAGAACTAAAATGTCAGAGCTGATTATTAGAGCAACCAGTCCAACCACAAACCAAAAAATAGCGGTGGGTATACCTAAATGCTTGACTTGGGTTTCTTCTTCGGCAATTTCTTCTGGAGAGGCACCCTTCTGTTTACTGCGCACTAAAAAGAACATACTCGGCACCAGTGTGGCGAGCAGAATTATGCCTTCTATTAAGGTGATCTTTCCATCGAATAGAAAAATGCCGGCGAGAAGGGATACTGCGAGTAGCACGGGCATTTCGTGCTGGAGTACATGTTTGTGTACCGGAATGGGTGCGAGTAAGCAGGTAATGGCCAAGACTAAACCAATATTGGCAATATTAGAGCCAAGTGCATTACCAATCGCCAGGTCGCCTGCGTCTTTTAACGAGGCATTGATGGATACCATGACCTCTGGGGCGGAAGTGCCGAATGAAACGATGGTTAAACCGATAATAAGAGGGGCAATACCAAAGGAACTGGCAATCGAAGCTGCACCAGCAACAAAACGATCGGCACTCCAAATAAGCCCAACGAAGCCAATGAATACGGCGATTGAAGCGACGCCCACTAGGGGAATGGCTGCAAACGTGGGTAGTACATCGAACATGGAATAGCTCCGTTTTAATAAAATACGTGGACATATGTAGCGGAGCGCAATCTTATAGATGTCTTCTATGAATGTCAGCTTCCAGGCACTAACCTGGGGGTGAATATACAAGATTACAAAGTTGAGACAGTTCTATTTCAATCGAAAACACTTAAATTAAGCTTTGGTTCAGCTAAAAGCTGGTAAAAACTGGCATAATGCTCGCCATTATAGAAATTCGATGTTATCAGACACTCTCAATAGTTAATGAAAGGAGCGCCCCCGGTGATCAAGTTACGCACAATTGCTCAATCCGTCCAGATTGTGGTTTTCACTTTTATTGTCAGCAATGCCTTTGCTCAAGGTGATAAACCTGCAAGCCTATTTGAAGGTATTGAAGGTATGGGTCCTCACGAAGTGGTGGATTTGGTGGCGACTGAGCTGATTGAAATGATGAAAGTAGATAAAGTGGCTATTGAGAAAAACCCAGAGGCTTACTTTGCCGATGTAAAAAGAATTTTGTCTCCTGTGGTTAATTTTAAGTACATTTCTAAAAATGTGATGGGTGAGTACTGGGCGGCTGCGACACCAGAGCAAAGAGCCAAGTTTAAGGTTCTATTTGAAGACAGCTTGGTAAGAACTTACGGAAAAGGCATGGCTAATTTTGCAGACCATACGATTACAGTCGAAAAGCCGGAAAAAGAAGTGCCTAAATATGGCAAGACCTATGTGATCCAAAAAGTGTCTGGTGATGATGGCGTAAACCGCATCTCCTACACTATGGGGAAAAGCCCAAAAGGTGGTGGTTGGAAATTGATCAATGTGGTACTAAAAGGGGTTAACTTAGGTAAGACTTTCCGCAACCAGTTTGCCCAGGCGGTAAAAGAAAATGGTGGTGATGTGGAAGCCGCTATTAGTGGGTGGCCTGCCAATAGCTAATGGGTAATTAAGGTGCAGAGGTGCGCCATCCGTCGTTATCTTGCCTCTAAAAGATTTTTCTCCTCAACTTTCGACTACAAATTAGTCGCAGAAATGATTGAATTTTATTAAACTTAGCGCCCCTACCTCATAAGGGCGTCTTTAATTTTGGCCCCGACCTCCATCCAATAGGTTACTTGGAATACTTATGCAATCTGATGAAATAAAAGTCGCCGTAGAGGCGGGAATCACAGAAAGCACCGCAGATGTGAACTTAGAGGGCAGTCACGCTTATATCACTGTAGTAAGCTTGGCGTTTGACGGACTTATGCCTGTAAAACGTCAACAATTAGTTTACGGCATACTGAGTGATGCTATTGCTTCCGGTGCAATTCACGCGGTACATCTAAAAACATACACTCCAGACGAGTGGAAAAACTCCAACCCCTAACCTTGTAAGACCTATCTATGGATAAGTTAATAATTAATGGCGGGTCTTGCCTGTCTGGTGAGATCAAGATCTCTGGTTCGAAAAATTCTGGGTTACCTATATTGGCTGCGACGTTACTGACGGACTCGCCAATGCACGTATGTAATTTGCCTCACCTGAACGATATTACCACCATGCTTGCGTTGCTGCGTTGTTTGGGGGTGGGTGTAATAATCGACGAAAAAATGTGCGTTGAAATTGACCCCACAATGATCACGAACTTTGAGGCACCTTATGAGCTGGTGAAAACCATGCGCGCCTCTATCCTTGTGCTTGGGCCTATGCTGGCTAGGTACGGAAAAGCAGATGTATCCTTCCCCGGCGGGTGTGCCATTGGTAGCCGCCCTGTCGATATCCATCTCCGTGGTCTAGAAGCCATGGGGGCAAAGATTGAAGTGGACGGTGGCTACATTCGAGCCCGCGCACCTCAAGGCTTAAAAGGTGTTCACTTCCTAATGGATAAAGTCACGGTTGGCGGAACGGAAAACCTACTTATGGCTGCTGTATTGGCCGAGGGAACCACCATTTTGGAAAATGCGGCACGAGAGCCAGAAGTCGTGGACTTGGCAGACTGTTTAGTGGCTATGGGCGCACAAATAGAGGGTATAGGTACGGCACATCTCGTTATTCACGGGGTAAAAAGCCTAAAAGGCTGTACTTACGAAGTGATGCCAGATCGCATTGAAACGGGAACTTATTTAACGGCGGCTGCCGCTACCCGAGGTTCTGTCATATTGCGTGGAACTCGCGCTGATATACTTGAGTCTGTACTGCTGAAGCTTGATGAGGCCGGTGCAACGGTTTGTGTTGATGGCGATGTTATTTCCCTGGATATGAAAGGCAATAGGCCAAAAGCGGTAGATTTACGCACGGCGCCTTATCCGGCATTTCCGACAGATATGCAAGCTCAGTTCACCGCCATGAATGCTGTGGCGGAAGGTTCGGGAAGGGTGGTTGAAACTATATTTGAAAACCGTCTTATTCAGATACACGAACTTAATCGAATGGGGGCGGATATTACCCTGGAAGGCAATACCGCCATTATCAGGGGGGTAACACAGCTTAACGGTGCGCCGGTAATGGCGACCGACCTCCGAGCATCTGCCAGCTTGGTGATTGCCGGTATGGTGGCTAAGGGTGAAACCGTGGTCGAGCGTATTTATCATATTGATCGCGGCTATGAATGTATTGAAGAGAAACTTCAAATGTTAGGAGCCGATATTAGAAGGGTTCCAGGTTAAGGAATATATATGCCTCAATTAACTATTGCGCTAACAAAAGGGCGCATTCTAAAAGAGACGTTACCTCTGTTTGCCGCAGCGGGAATCGAGCCATTAGAAAATATTTCGAAGAGTCGTAAGCTTACATTCGAAACCACTTCGCCAGATGTGCGCTTTTTAATACTACGTGGCTCCGATGTTCCGACTTATGTGGAATTTGGAGCGGCGGACGTGGGTGTATCGGGTAAAGATACATTAATTGAACACGGTTGCCAGGGCTTTTACGAGCCGTTGGACCTAAATATCGCAAAATGTAAATTAATGACCGCAGCCATTGTTGGCAAAAAAACTAAGCCCGGTCGAATTCGCGTGGCAACCAAATATGTGAACTTGGCCAAGCGCTATTATGCGGAACAGGGTCGCCAAGTGGATATTATTAAATTGTATGGCGCGATGGAACTTGCCCCTATAATGAACCTTGCCGATGAAATTGTTGATATTGTCGATACAGGCAATACGTTGCGAGCAAATGGTTTAGAACCACGTAAATCTATTGCTGATATCAGTTCGCGCTTAATTGTGAATAAAGCTTCAATGAAAATGAAGCACAAACAAATAGAGGCATTAATCGACGCGGTTAGCTCTGCTGTTGCGGATAAAGTTGCGTAAACTTTCCATGAAAAATAACACCGATTCTCAATTGAGATAAAAACTATGATTCGTTCCCTCAACTCTGCTCAGCCTCAATTTCAGCAAGAAATAGATGAGCTACTGCGTTGGCACGAAGAGGACGATCAAAGTGTTATTATTACTGTTAAGCAAGTTCTTGCCGACGTAAAAAAACGTGGTGATCAAGCTCTGCTTGAATACACAGAAAAATTTGATCGCTTCTCAGTGGCGACCGCTTCGCAGTTAGTGATTGGACAAAATGATATTCAGGCTGCGTTAGATCGAATTAACCCCGAGCAAAAAGACGCTTTGCAAAAAGCGGCAGAGCGCATTGCGGCTTACCATAAGCATCAAGTTCAGGCGTCTTGGCAGTATACCGACGATGGTGGTACTGTGCTTGGTCAAAAAGTCACACCACTAGATCGAGTCGGTTTGTACGTGCCAGGCGGTAAGGCGACTTATCCATCTTCTGTGCTTATGGCCGCGATACCGGCAAAAGTTGCAGGGGTGGAAGAAGTGGTTATGGTCTCGCCCACACCGGACAAAAAAGTAAATGATATGGTATTGGCCGCTGCCGCCATTGCAGGTGTTGGTCGAGTTATATGCATTGGAGGTGCGCAAGCCATTGCGGCTTTAGCTTATGGTACGGCAACGGTACCCAAAGTTGATAAAATAGTGGGGCCGGGAAATATCTTTGTTGCTACCGCAAAGCGTGAGGTTTTTGGTGTAGTGGATATTGATATGATCGCTGGCCCGTCGGAAATACTTATTGTCTGTGACGGGAAAACCAACCCAGATTGGATTGCCATGGATTTATTTTCCCAGGCGGAACACGATGAAATTGCGCAGGCGATTTTAATTTCTCCCGATGCCGATTTTATCGAAAAGGTACGTTCAAGTATTCAGGTATTGCTGCCTAATATGCAACGCCATGAAATTATCGAAAAATCCCTGTCGGGTCGCGGTGCTTTAATTCAAGTAAAAGATATGGGCGAAGCTGTAGAGCTAGTCAATAACATTGCGCCGGAACACTTGGAGCTATCTGTTGAAAACCCAGATGAGTTACTCCCCAGTATTCGCCATGCGGGGGCCATATTTATGGGGCGTTATACCAGTGAATCGCTTGGTGATTACTGTGCAGGACCGAACCATGTATTGCCTACATCGGGCACCGCACGTTTTTCATCGCCGTTAGGTGTATATGATTACGTAAAACGCACGTCAATCATTCACTGCACGCCTGAATCGGCTTCTGAACTTGGTGAAATTGCTTCCACACTGGCTTATGGTGAGTCGTTAGAGGCACACGCCAAGTCTGCGCAATACCGTATTAAATAAAAGGCGAATTCAGTAGAGGCTTAATTAAATAAGTTTTTTCGCTATTAAACCCAGAAATTGATGGCATGGTTGTGGGGGTTACTTATTACAAGTGTATCATTTATAGTGGCGTATCCTATGTTTTTAAGACCGCTATTAGCGTGTTAAATATGTGTGATAAAAAGAAGTAATATGTAAAAAACAACTACCATTGGGGAAAACTATGAATAAAATTATCTTAATACTACTCTCGATATTCTTGCCTCCGATTGCTGTTTTTCTTAAAAAAGGGATGGGGCAAGACCTAATAATAAATATTGTACTCTGCTTTCTCTTTTTCCTACCTGGGGTTATTCATGCGCTTTGGTTGGTAACGAAATAGATATTTTCGAATAGCATAACCCAGCCAATCTAGGGGTTATGGATGTTTGTTGAAGTATCATTGTTACGTCTTACATTCTAAAATAACATGGTTGTTTGGTGACGTTAAATGCGTGAGGCAAGCCCCACTGTTTAATTGCCCTTTATGTTTGCAATAAAGAACCTGGATACAAACCTAAGCTCTTCAGCTCAAGGCGTTCTCTACGCCTTGGGCCTATTTTCTACTCTGTCGTTCACCAACAAAAAGTATACAAATCACAGTTTGACCTTTTGGTGCGATATACAACCAAGCCGCAGTGCTGAATATGGTAGAGTTCTGCACTGCCTAGTCCTTGGGAATCCAGGATACAGCCGTATATATTTCAATAAAAAAACAGGAATTTATTTGTGCCTGGACTAGACCTAGTAGAGGAAGAGGAAGTACTTGAAGGCTTGCTATTAATCACAAATAATAACCTTGGCGTTTCATACCAGCTTTTAGATAAGATTATCACCCTAGTTCCCACGGTCCTCCGCGTGGGAACGAGTCAACAGTGGTACATATTATTTGTTGTTGGTTTTCGAAGCCTTAAATCTTAAATCAGTTTTTACGCGCCAGAATTAGCTGGTAGGGTGACTCCTATCACATAAAATATCGGTTTTTAGCGTAACTTTTTGGATTAGTATGCCTTACTATAAAAAAACCAACCCACTATTAAAAAAAGTGAAGCAAACTAAAAAAGAACAATCAAATAATTCTTCTCTAAAGGAGAAGCGGTTCAGAGTATTATAAGCCTTATTTTTCTAACTCGCCTATTACTAATTCACTTATTCATAACTCGGTGAATGTATTTAAAATAGTGTTGGTGAGAGTAAGGTAATAAAATAAAGCAATAAATTGGGTCGCAGCCTGCTTGGGAATTCAAAGGAATACATTAAGGAAATACATTAAGGAAATACAGTATGGTCAATACCGCATTATCAACGACTGATTCACCCATAAGTTATACCGAAGCAAAACGTAAAGCGCGCTTGTTAATTTACGGTTTTTACTCTCCGCTCAAACCAACTATACTGCGGGGCATTCCATATGCCTATTTGTGGATGCCAATATATTTCGTCCTATTGAGAGAAAAGGTAAAGAAGCAGTTTTCCCCAATCATTGGGTGGTATTGAATTCGAATATAAAAATAATTGAATACGATAATGCAACAGGTTTGCATAAACCCCCTGTAATCATTACCCCCTCCATTGTTAGTAGGGTGACCGAAAAAGACAAAAAAGACAGAGAAAAGACAAGAATAATGCTGGAGGTTTTTACCTGGGGTTTTCCTCATTATCCAGCGTCCAGTAAAATTAGCACCGCCCAAGCACCCCGTCTAGAATATTTTCTTGGTGGGTTTCATGGCTATATAAAAATAAAACGCTAACCGAATAAAAAGAGAATGGCTTATGAGTACTATCCGGTTTGTATTAAGTTTGGCGGTTATATTGATACTGGTATCCTGCACCCTACCCCCTACCCCATAAAAAAAGTGCCCTTACATGGGTTCAAGAGGACTACCATAAAATCTATAAAGAAGAGTCCGATCTAGCCATTGATATTCTTTTTCCAAAAAATAACCTTGCCGTAATTGCTGCTAAAGACACACTTGAATCCCTCTCTTTAAACAATCTTCAATCTCACGTCTTCTATTCAGCCAGCGAGGATGATCTTATAACAGCGGTAAAAATATCGGATGATCGTTCACGAATGTTGGTTCTTAGTTACTATCAGTCGGAGATATTTAATACCATTGATTGGTCATCTATTAAAGCCTATACCATGGAGGGCTTTGATACATTGGGAATGTCGGATAGTGGGAAATTAGTGAATGTTTTTGGTCAGATACTGGATGCAGACTCGGGAAATCTGGTTTTAGAGTATTCTGCAAGCTATTCTCCTATTGATTATGACTATTCTTCGGATGATCGATATTTTGTTGAAGCTGGGATTCATACTGGTGCTTTAATTGTTGATCTAACAAAAACGAATAGGGGGAAAATGTTAAATAAAAGATTTAAAAATACAAATAAAGTAGCTTTTATTGACAATGACCTTTTTTATATTGACGAGGGGGCGGAAATTAATTTAAGGCTTGACGGTGAATATGCTAAGAAATTAAATATCGCCAGCGCCTCATCAAAAAAACTTATTTCCAGCTATAAACCAAGGGTTCACATAAGCTGTTGGACCAAGCTTAAAGGAACCGATCATATTGCCATGGCATTAATCAATGGCGATCTGCTTATTCTCAATAAATACCTTGAACCACTGGAACGGTTTTCTTTGGATGCCAGAGCAGAGTTATGCGTTAGCGGTAATAATGGCCAACTGTGGTTAGGCACCCAAAGTAAAGGGGTTTTACATCTTGATCTTAATAATAAAACACTTAGCAACCCAGTTAAATTGTCCTCACCTATTGATAGCTTAGAGAAATTACCTTAAGCTTTCCTTTTTAACCCTCGATCAAACCAGAAAGTTTTTTGTTGTCTGTAATTTCAATATCGTATGTTGCTTCATAATTCTAAAATGGTATAGCAATTTAAAATTTAAGAATTTATTTTTAATTTTATTTATAGTCAGATTGTAGATTGATGGTAATGTTTTTTGTAATAAAATTTTTTTGGTTGTTTTCATCGGTAGGTAATTTTTTCTGGTCTGTAAAGAACATCAAATATCATTGATACCCCATAAATTTTATCTAAATGATGACTATCCCGAAATTAAATATGTTAAAGAGATTATATTGCAGCCTGAGAAACTTAAGATTATTTATACAGCAAATGAAAAATAAAGTATAAAAATATTTACGATATTAAATTTATTCATTGGTTTAAAATATCTAAATCCATTCTGTAAAAATTGTACTAACCATAGTTGCACTTTTCATAATTATAGCATCGAATATTTTAATTCACTGTATTACATGCTTTGATTGTTTTGATGATGCTGGATTTTTTATAAAGTAAATTGATTGAATATATGGCTTATATCGTACAGAGAACTTAGATAATATTGACTAGTTTGATGTGTGAAATATCAATATCATATAAGTTGGCGTGGTTGTATATAAATATTATAAATAAGGGGGTGGTGTTATGTTTATTATTGAGATAGCGACAAATTTTTTTAAGTTGCTGAAAAGTATATTGGATTTTGGTGGTTTATGTCATAAGTTTTTTGGGCCAAAACGGTTGGCTCAAAAAAGTATTGAATTGGAGTCGTCTTCCCGTTCGGAAAATTTTTTGTTGCGTTCGTTTTGTTTGCAGCCAGTAGATCAGATGTTATTAGAAGCGTCTGAGTGCATTCAGTTGAATGGTACAGGCGTTGCTCTAATCAAGTTGTTGGAAACGGTTGAGCCGTGTGAATCGATCTACGCTTTGTGTGGCGGCAAGGGCCGTTACAGTGAGGCTTATTATAAATTAAATTTTGAAAAATTTAAAAAAGTAAGGCGGATTTTTAGTTTCGAGGCAATAAGAGAAGAGATTCAAAGAAAGCATACCCATTATGGGCGAGTGGGCTTAGAAGAACATATGAAACGTGTGGGGGTTGCCAATCATGTTGAGGTTAACATTGCCCTTGCTAAGGTTGGTCAATATATCAGTACCTTAACCGAAAATGTTCACAATTTTCCTTTGTCATTTGGAGTGGCAATTGTTTTGGATGCTTATAATAAACCGAAAAGAGCCGTTATTCACTGGGAGGTTGGTGCAAATGAACTACAGTCTATTATTTCGATTAAAGGAGGGGGAATTGAGGGGGTGCTAGTGGATGAAAGGCAAAAGACGCTGTTAAATAAGTTGTTTGATTTTCTTGAGACGATATGGAACCATAATGAGACGATAAAATATAACGAAAACCCAAAAGAGTTTAAAAAGGAAGTAAAAATATTAACTTCCCTATAGATAATAAATCAATTATTTACTGGTTCACTAAAATGGCCACCATTGGGTTGGCATGGAGCCTTGCCTTAATAATGATGTGATATCCATACCAACGGCAATGCCAGCGTGTACACAGAAACCTCCCCATATTGATCGGGATCTTAGTGCTAGGATACCTAGAAACAAGCCAAATAATATCGCTCCGGTTGCTTCGGGCCAAAGCTTAGGAAAGTGAATCATTAAGTAGGGCACGCACATTACCCAAACGGCGTTAGCGCCAATGGCGGGCCTAAGTGCGTTAATAAAAAAACCTCTAAAAAAGAACTCAAGGCAAATAAATTGTGTGAGGTAGAGAAATTCCCAGGCAAAAAAATCAAACCAACTTCGGCTGGCTTGTTTGTAAAATGGGTAATGCCCTAAAAAGTCTTCTCGAAAACTGACCAAGAAAATAAAAAAGAAAATAGGCGTGACTAGTAAAACATAACCTTTCCAGTGTTTGGCTGTTTGGTTGAATCGCCAGCCCATTTCTATAAAATTTTCTTTTAATATATATTTTATTGTAAAGAAGGGGATGATTAGATAGCCAATAATATGCCAAAAGGTCCACCAAATATAGCTGCTAAGTTGGATGATTCCTGCTTTACTTAGTTCGGCTACCCAGTAATGACGGCTTTTCCCTTGCCACTGGGCAACATCTCCCAGGAATGCGGTCATCGTTGAGTGGTATTTTAGGTAGTGGATAAGAAGTAGGCAAACGGCAACGCAGGCTAGAGTCCAAAAAACACGTCTTAGGGCCTGGGGTTTTTCCAGTGTGTAAGATGGGGGCTCAGCGTCAATGTGGTCTAGCGTTGTCAATATGAGCCTTGGGTCAAGGTATTTAATCATTGTTTATATGTTCCTAGGTTAGTCTTTATTTAAGACTTTCCTTGCTTTAGGCATTCGTTGAGTGGAATGGCTTTATAGTGATGATGTTGAAGATGTCGAATAAATTTTAATGTTCTAAACCCATCGAACCAGTCGTGGAAGGCTTTTGTATATTGTTGATTATTTTTGCAGTGTGCTTTTGCGTGAATGAGAAATTTTTCAAAACCTAAGACGTTTAATGCTTCTTGCGATTGGGGGCTAAGCTGCGAACAAGTGGCACCGGATAAAATCGTCTGTAGAGTTTCTTTTAAATGAGTAAAACACAAAGGGTGGTAATAGAGATAGTTTTCTCCATTTTCTAATTTTCTGCATATTTCTTTTACTGCTGGCCCAGTTCCAAAGGGCACTCTATCTGATAACCGGCTTTCGATATTTATTTTAATTTCTGGTAAGTACTTTACTTCACCGACTTTGGCAAGTTTGTTTAGAAGGTAAAAATCTTCTGCTGCTGCTCGTTTGGGGAAGCCTCTTACTTGGCAGTAGTGATTTACTGAAATAGCCAGTGTGCTGCCTAGGGTATTGAACCCATAGGGGGAGTTGGCCCAGATTAGTTGATCTCTAAAATATTTAATGGCGAGTTCATATAGCTGGGTTGCCTCTCCATAGCATGTATTGGGTTTGCTGTGTTTAAAATCAAATACTAATGCGCTGTAATTGGAGGGTATGTTTTTTGAAGAGCTAAAATAATTGTCGGGTAGTTGAGCATCGGCATCGGTTGAATAAATAATGTTGGATTTAAGTATGTTTTTATTCGCTAAGGAAATTGCAATGTCGCAGCCAATTTTGCGGGCTAATCCGACGCCTTGTTTAATGGGTAATTTAAGGTGACCATCGTATCTGTTGATTATGAGTATATCGATATTTTCCCGACTTTCATTCACCTGAATGGCTTCTATATTTTTGTGGCTATAAAAACTTTTTCCATGGTTTCCTATATATTGATGGACTGCTTCTTCTGAGTTGGTATTTGCCGTGTCTGAATCTGGACAGTTGAGGACCAATATCAATAAGATGTTAGGGGTTTGATCTTTGTTGGAGACGCATTTTTCAAAACGAGTTTGAAAAAACCGCTCTAAAAATGTGTGTTTTTCTTTATATGCGGGTATCACTACACATTGCGTGTAGTTTTTGGTTGTCGGGTAAGAGGCGACAAATGCCGCTTCAGGTTCAGCGTAGTTCAGTAGATATTTTTCTTGAACGTTCATTTAAGTTTTAATGCAGAGCGGAAACAATAGGAAGAGTGGAGATAATCTCTGCTTCACTATTGAGTATTTCGCTTAAGCGGGCCATGACTTCGGGTTCGGGAAAGTAGTTTTTGGCCAAATTTAGAAATAAATCGTCGTGTCTTGCTTCGGATTCCGTTATGGCTTTGTAAAATTTTTTGAGTTCTCCGGCAGGTAGCGCTTCTGCAATTAGACCAAATCGTTCACAGCCTCTTGATTCGATAACACTGCCAATTAAAAGCCTATCGAGCATATAGGCGTCGGAGCCATTGCGAATAAGTTTTCTCAGTTTATTGACGTAAACGTCTTTTTTATCTGCTTCTAACTGTAAACCTCGCTCGGCCATATATTTCACTACGTCTCTAAAATGCAGCATTTCTTCTATGGACAGGTCAATCATCGCTTTGACAATATCAGGCTTGTCTGGGTAGTGAGAGAGCATGGAAATAGCCATACCTGCCGCTTTTTTTTCTGCTGCGGCATGGTCGATTAAAAAACGATCAAAATTACTTATAACTGTATCAACCCATAGGGTTGATGTTGAGTAGCGGAGTGTGTAACTCATGGTATTTCTCGGATATTTAACGGGTTTCTTAAGTTTAAGCATTATATCCCCAAGTGAGCTTGGTATATAATGCCCCGCTTTTAGGGTGTTGGTTTGACGTTTTAAGCGAGTTTAGCACCACCCCACTGAATTAAATTGTCCGTAAGAATGGTATACAGGATATAGACATATGATTATCGCTCCTAAGGTTCGTGGTTTTATTTGTACCAATGCTCATCCACAGGGTTGCGCTGCCAATGTGCGCGAACAAATTGACTATATCAAGCGGCAGGCGCCCATTGAAAACCCGCCTAAAAATGTATTGGTTATTGGGGCTTCCACAGGGTATGGGTTAGCGTCTCGTATTACCTCTGCATTTGGTTGTAACGCAAAAACCCTCGGTGTGTTTTTTGAAAAACCAGCGAAAGAAAAGCGTACGGGTTCTGCCGGGTGGTATAACTCTGCGGCTTTTCACGATGAAGCAAAGAAGGCGGGCTTGTATGCTAAAAGTATTAACGGCGATGCTTTTTCTAACGAAATAAAACAACAAGCTATTGATATTATTAAGGAAGATTTAGGGAAAATAGACCTAGTGGTTTATAGCTTGGCCTCGCCTCGCCGAACGGACCCTGAAACGGGGGAATTATATTTTTCTACGCTTAAGCCTATTGGTAAAGGGTATACCGAGCGCAGTTTGAATACGGATACGATGAAGGTATCAGATGTTACTGTTGAGCCGGCTTCTGAAGAAGAAATTGCGAATACAATTAAAGTCATGGGTGGTGAAGACTGGGAGTTGTGGATTGATGCGTTGAAATCTGCCGATGTTTTAGCTGAAGGCTGTAAAACAGCCGCTTATACTTATATTGGTGAAAAGCTCACATGGCCTATTTATGGTCATGCAACTATTGGCAAAGCGAAAGAAGACCTTGACCGTGCGGCTGTGGCAATTAATGAGAGTTTGTCTGGCTTAAATGGCTCGGCGAATGTTTCTGTACTTAAAGCGCTAGTAACTCAGTCCAGTTCCGCTATCCCAATTATGCCCCTTTATATTTCTATCCTTTACAAAGTCATGAAGGAAGAGGGAACGCATGAAGGTTGTATTGAACAGCTTTACCGTTTGTATACTGAGGGTTTATATACCGATTCTCCTCGTATAGACGATGCTAATCGCCTGCGTATGGATAACGAAGAATTAAAGCTTGAGACTCAAGAAAAAGTGGGTGAGATCTGGCCGAAAGTGACAGAAGACAACATTGATGATTTGACTGATTATAAAGGCTACAGCTTTGAGTTTTTAAAACTGTTTGGTTTTGGTCTTGATGGGGTGAACTATGAAGAAGATGTTGAACCCATTGTGGATACAGATTTTGAAGGCTAAATAATCAGTAAACGGTTGGGATTCCCGACCGTTTTTGTCTATGCGGAGAACAAAATGCAATATAAAAAGTTAGGAAATACGGATATTGATGTCAGCCTAATTTGCTTAGGCAGTATGACGTGGGGCGAGCAAAATACCCAGGATGAAGGTTTTGCTCAAATGGATATGGCGGTGGATTATGGCATTAATTTTTTTGATACTGCTGAGATGTACCCGATTCCTCCTAAAGTAGAAACCTATGGTAAAACAGAAGAGATTATGGGGAATTGGCTTACTTCTAGGGGTAAGCGAGATGAGCTTATTATCGCCACCAAGGTCACTGGGCGGAGCAGTCGAAACTCCGGTTTGGGGCATATTCGCAATGGTGCTAGGTTAAGCCGGAAGCATATTTTTGATGCAGTAGAGGGTTCACTAAAGCGGTTGCAAACTGATTACATTGATTTATACCAAGTGCATTGGCCAGAAAGGGAAACCAATTTTTTTGGGCGCCTTGGATACTGTCATACAGAGGATGATGGCATTGCCATAGAGGAAACGCTCGATGCACTTTATGAGTTGGTTGACCAGGGTAAGGTCAGGCATATTGGAATTTCCAACGAAAGTTCTTGGGGCATGATGGAATATATTCGGCTTGCAGATCAAAAATCCAGAAAACGAATTGTGAGTATTCAAAACCCCTATAATGTGTTGAACCGTACTTTTGAAGTGGGCTCGGCGGAAATTGCGATTCGAGAAAAGGTTGGGCTCCTAGCTTACTCGCCGCTCGCTTTTGGGAAACTTTCGGGTAAGTATTTGAATGGTGCAAAGCCTGAGGGCGCGCGCTTGACCTTATATGATCGTTTTCAGCGGTATGAGAAAGTCAATGCTGAACCGGCAACAGAGGCTTATGCGAAGCTCGCTAACGACCATGATCTAACCCTTGCTCAGCTAGCATTGGCTTTTGTTAATTCTAGAGATTTTGTGACGAGTAATATCATTGGTGCCACGAGTTTGAAGCAGCTTACAGAGAATATTGAGAGTGTTGATATAGCTTTGAGCCAACAGGTTCTCGATGGGATTGGCGAGATACATGCGAGATATCCGAACCCTGCGCCTTAGTATTAATAGGTTCTTAAGTATTAATAAGTTCTTAGTATTAACAGGCCCTAGTAAATGGAGGCTTCTCCTGCTGGGCGAGTTTTAAACCTACGGTGTAGCCATAGGTAGTCGTGAGGGTGTTCTTGGACTCTGCTGGCGATCCAGTCTGAAATAATTGCTGCATCGGCTTCGGGAGACTCCCCTGGAATGGGAAGAGGAGGGTGAAGCTCTGCTTTATAGTGTGAGAGCCCTACGCGCTGGTAGTCAATGGGAATAACTTTTGCGTTAGCCATTCTGGCTAGTTTTGATGTGGCGGTGACCGTCGCCGTTTGCACCCCTAGAAAAGAAGTAAATACGGTGCCTTTATAGCCAAAGTCCTGGTCGGGCGCATACCACATAACGTTTCCAGGTTCTCGCAGTGTTCTCACCATCTGTTTTAGGTCAAGTCTAGCAATAGAACTCAGCGCGTAGCGACTGCGGGCACGAGTGATAAACAAATTAAATAAAGGGTTGTCGTGTTTTCTTTGAACCTGATGGAAGCCGACATCCTGGGCGAGCATTGAGCCGACTATATCGGCTGGAGTAAAGTGCCCGCCGAGCATAATAATGCCATGCCCTTCCTGTTTTGCCCGTTCAATATTTTCTTGTCCAGATATTTTAACTCGGTATTGCTCCGGCGGGAGAGAAGACCAAGCTCTAGCGGTTTCTGTCACCGCTAGGCCGGAAGAGATAAAAGCAGAAAAGAGCAGTTTGTAGCGGCGAAATCTGGACCATTGAGTGTGGGTCAGCCAGATATTGGTTTTCGCTATTTTCCTCCTTCTGCCCGCAAAGAGGAAAAGGAGAATGCCGAAAAAACAACCTAAACTGACTCGGATAAAATTTGGCATATGACCAAGAATAAGAATCAGGATGATGGCTATCCAAGTTGGCCACCACTTAGGGCTTAAAAAGTCGGAGTAGTGTTGGTCTGATATATCCGTTTGGCGTTGGTATTTCATTTAAAGCTCAATAGGTCCTGGGGGGCGTATTCTAATCAAGTTTACGTGGTATTCGCAAAACAAAACCTTGAGACAACGTCTCGACACCAGTAACATTACGCCCTTGGTTTTTTACCCGCTCCGGTATATTGCTTTCGAGTTCGTCCATTTTCGAGTTCGTCCATTATTAAAGTACCGAGTTTACCCATAAAGAACAAAGTCGATAAGGCAAAATTAGTGAATACGCATACATTTCGAGGCAGTCTAGTTGCCCTTGTTACCCCCATGAATGAGGATCTAACGCCTGATTGGGAAGGGTTGCATAAGCTTGTTGACTGGCACTTAGAGCAGGGTACGCAAGGGATAGTGGCTGTAGGAACCACGGGTGAGTCGGCTACGTTAAATGTGGATGAACACATCAATGTGGTGAAGAGGGTCGTTGAACAAGTGGACTCTCGTATCCCTGTGATTGCAGGTACAGGAGCAAATTCTACCTTAGAAGCACTGGAACTGACTCAAAAGGCCCAAGCTGTAGGGGTTGACGCCTGTTTACTTGTTACGCCTTATTACAACAAGCCTACGCAAGAAGGGTTATTTCTTCATCATAAATACATTGCAGATCGAGTCGATATTCCTCAATTTTTATACAATGTACCTGGACGGACCGCAGTGGATATGTCGGCAGAAACAGTGGGCCGGTTGGCGAAGCTGGACAATATTATTGGTATAAAAGAAGCAACAGGGGATATTCAGCGCTTGCGAGATATTCGCAGCCTCGTTGACGATTCCTTTTTACTTATTTCCGGTGACGATGAGACATCTCTTGAATTTATGCGCGCAGGTGGCCATGGCGTTATCTCGGTAACGGCCAATATCGCACCTCAGTGGGTTGCTCGTATGTGTGAACTGGTGGAAGAGGGTAAGGTCGAAGAAGCTCAAACTATTGACGTAAAGTTATTGCCTCTGCACCAAAACTTATTTCTAGAAGCTAATCCGATTCCTGTAAAGTGGGCTTTGGCCGAGATGGGCATGATAGGCCCTGCTATCCGGTTGCCTCTGACTCCTCTGGGGAGCGAGCATCACGCTAAGTTACGAGATGCTCTAGCTGCGGTAAAGTGGTAGTGAGTGAAAGTAGAATAAGCAAAAGTAATAACGAGTGTTAGCACCATCGACCCAGTGAAGTAAAACTTATGAATGTAAAATATTTTATCTATGCAATTATTGCGATTTCCAGTTTAGCGACTTCTGGTTGCGGTGTTTTTTTTGGCGATGAAGGCATATTTCGAGGGCGCTCATCGGATTACCTCGGCACGGGAAATGTCAAGGAAATAACTCTGCCGGAAGGCACCAGTGCCCGAAAAACTGAGCCAGCTTATTTTATTCCTAACGTTCATTCGCTGGATGAGTTTGGCGATGAAATTGTGTTATATGAATATAAAATTCCCCTACCAGAGGCGATTGCGTCGGATAAAGACGCCATTGGTGTGAAAATTCAAAAGCTTTCAGGGAAGAGGTGGATCTTTCTGGATGCTCCCACTAGTCGTGTTTGGCCAAGGGCTCAAAGCTTTTTGTCTGAATACGGAATGAGCACGGAAAAAAATAATGCCAAGACGGGAGAGGTTATTACCGACTGGTTGAAGTTTAAGGATGATAACGACACTTTTTCGAAATTTAGAGTACGTATAGAAAAAGGTATTCATCCCGGAACAACAGAAATTAATATCAGACAGGTTCAATTGGACGCGGGCTCAAAAGAGTCAGAAATAGTTTGGCCAGAGGTTTCGCAAGACCCTGCACGAGAAAAGTGGTTTATTGATCAACTATCCGCAGAGTTAGCTGAAGGTTTGAATGACAATACGGCTTCGTTGATGGGGCAGAATGTGGGTGGAGAAGTGAAGGTTGGCTATGCTCTTGCCAACAATGACCCCATGCTTGAGTTGAGGTTACCATTGGCGCGCGCCCGTGCGACAGTCGCTCATGCTTTGAACAAAGAGGGCTTCCTTCTATGGAATGATGATGCGAGTACAGGACTTTATTATGCCGGTTATATCAGCCCTGAAGAGAACTCTGGCATGTTTAGCTGGATGATTCCTGACAAAAAAGTGGATAAGAAACCTAAATACCCTATGTCAAAAGTGATTACTCATTTGGATTCTTCTCCAGATGTTAAAAAGACTTTTGCTCATCTTGATAGTGCTGTTGGGTATGGGAAGCCGTTAAAAAAGGCGAAAGGCTATCTTGTTGTGACACATTTGAACGAAGGCAAGGTTAGTGTTGTTATTCGGGACCATATGGGCAAGCGTCTTCCTAAAGCACAAGCGAAGGCAATGCTTCGTATTATTCGCAGAAATCTGATTTAACATTCTAGGGTTTTCTCTCTTGAGATTAGCTTCACTGGGTAGTGGAAGTTCGGGTAATTCGACATTAATTGAATCGGACCAAACATTGGTACTAGTGGATTGCGGTTTTGGTTTAAAGGAAACCGAGAAGCGCATGGCCCGCTTGGGTGTGGAGCCATCCCGTGTGGCGGCGATTGTTGTAACGCATGAGCATACGGACCACTCCAAAGGTGTTGGGCCATTTGCGAGAAAATATGGCACGCCAGTGTATATGACGGAGGGCACCTTCGTTAGCAAAGACTATGGCGTTATATCGGACTTAAAAATTGTACGAGATGGTACGCTCTTTACCACGGGTGATATTGTGGTAGAGCCTGTGGCCGTCCCTCATGATGCGAGAGAACCCGTCCAATACACGTTAAGTTGCGGTGACGTTAAGTGGGGAGTATTGACGGATTTAGGCAGCATAACCTCTTATGTTGTGGATGTATTTAGGGAGTGTGATGGCATTTTAGTGGAAGCAAACCACGATTTAATGATGCTTGCTAACGGGCCATACCCTCCCTCACTAAGGGCTAGAGTGTCGAGTGCATGGGGGCACCTAAATAACGGTCAAACAGCGCAGTTACTCGAAAAGTTGAGTGGACCTCGCCTTAAGTCCGTGGTGGTTGGGCATATTAGCCGAAAGAATAACTCCTTAGAATGCGCCCGAGCGGCATTGAGCCATTTAGAAGAAGAGTTTCAAACCATGCATTATGTCTGTCAAGACGATGGGTTGGATTGGGTGGAGATACCCAATGGGGCGCGTTAGCTAAGCCCTAAGCCTAGGTGGTTGGTTTAATTTTATTGATTACTTTTATTTGATCACTTTGAATCGAATGATACGACTGTAAATTTTTAATCTTGATGAAGAGGGTAACTTGCAATGGAAAAACGCGAAGAGCTATACGCAGGTAAAGCCAAGTCCGTGTATACCACAGATGATGACGATAAACTGATCCTATTATTCCGAAATGATACCTCTGCGTTTGACGGTAAAAAACTCGCACAATTGGATAGAAAAGGCATGGTAAATAATAAGTTTAATGCCTTTATTATGGAAAAAATTGAAGCCGCAGGTATTCCTACTCATCATGTCTCATTGTTGTCGGAGCAAGAGTCGGTTGTGAAACGTTTGGAGATGCTTCCTATTGAATGCGTTGTGAGGAATATTGCCGCAGGTTCTATCTGTCGTCGCTTGGGTGTGGAAGAGGGCATTGATCTTAGTCCTCCTACTTTTGAGTTCTTCTTAAAAAATGACGAGCTTGGTGATCCTATGATTAATGAGTTCCATATCCGTTCGTTCGGTTGGGCCACGGCTGATCAAGTATCAGCAATGCAAGACCTGACTTTTAAGGTAAATGATGTTCTTAAGAGCTTATTCCTAGAGGGTGGAATGCTTTTGGTCGATTACAAACTCGAATTTGGTATGTTTAACGGTACACTGGTTCTTGGCGATGAGTTCACTCCTGACGGTTGTCGTTTGTGGGACGTTGAGACCCGAGAAAAGCTGGATAAGGATAGGTTTCGCCAAGACCTTGGAAATGTTGTCGAAGCTTATGAGCAAGTTGGTCGTCGTTTAGGTTTGGGTTTTGACGCATAACCTATATGACATTTTGATTTAAGCATTATGACAGTATGTGAGTAACCACTTTCGTTTTCCGGTAGTAAATGGAGGTGGTTACAGTTGGTTTTCCACATGTCAATCTTTCTCCTCCATATATCCCAAAATATTTTTGATACAATCTTCTTTAAAAATATTGATTTTTTTAAGTTATTGATTTTTATAAGATTTTTCTTTTTGTTTAAATTGCCGTCAGATTAGTAATATTTCAGTAACTTCGGTGGTTTTATCGCTTCTCTAAGGTTTTTCTCACAGACTTATCCACAGAAAGTGTGGATAAGTTTTTATGCTTGTTTTTGTCAGATTTGATGTATAAAGCAGCGGGTCTAGCCAACATATCTGTCATATTACATTTCTGGTGAAGGCGTCAATCAGGGTCTATTCTTAATATAAGTTTGGACTAAAAAATCCATCCATCCATCCATCCATTCATTCACAACTATCTGTATTTACCGTGCCGGTAGAGGCACCCTTCTTAGGAGATATGCGCGTGCATGAGCGCCGAAAATTTGAACGTACTCCAACCTCTATTCGTGTTGAGATAAAGCACCCTGCCTTTGGGGCCATCGTCGGTTTTGCCCACGATATTTCAGATGGTGGGGCGAAGGTCTCAATTGATAACCATACATCCCCGCCTATTGGCACCGTTGTCGATGTTCAGTTTAAAAAAATTGCAGGGCCAGTCAATCAGGACCCTGTCTCAATGAAGGTTATGCATTCCTCCCGTAATGTGATTGGCCTGATGTTCTTGGGAGGCTAACTTCCGTTATACTCCTTCCTTTCCTGTTCAGCTTTAATTCATCGAGCGGGGCTATCATTAAATTTCAGCAGTGCTGGTAAGGCGCTGCTGGTATGACTTTTTCCGCAGATTGCGGTACTACTTTTCCGCAGATTGCGGTACTACTCTGGAGGTTATCGTGCGTTATTTGATATTTACCGTTTGCTGTGTTTTCTTGGTTTCTTGTGTTTCTAACGATCCTTATACCGGAGAGAAAAAAGCCAGTAACGCCACTAAGGGTGTGGCAATTGGTGCGGTTGCTGGTGCGGTTGCTGGTGCTGCGACATCCAGTGGTAAGAATAGGGACCGAGCGGCTATTAATGGCGCTTTGGCAGGGGCCGCTGTAGGGGGAGGGATTGGCCTGTATATGGATAAACAAGAAGCGGAGCTAAGAAAGCGTCTTGTGAATTCTGGGGTGCAAGTACGCCGCGAAGGGAATAGGATCTATCTCGTTATGCCAGGAAATATTACGTTTGACACGGGTTTGAGTGACGTAAAAAGTAGTTTTTACTCTGTTTTGGATTCCGTTGCAGAGGTATTGGCAGAATATAAAGACACCGCGATTAAAGTATCTGGTCACACGGATTCCAGAGGGGCGGCAACCTATAACCAAGAGTTAAGCGAGAAAAGAGCCAGCAGTGTTGGAAGTTATCTAGCCCAAAGACGTATCCCATCTGGAAGAATCCAAGCCGTTGGTTATGGTAAGCGTTATCCGATTGCATCCAATCAAACTGCTGAGGGGCGACAGGCTAATAGGCGAGTTGAGCTTCAACTAGAGCCCTTATCATAACCCGACATTATACATTCTTGGCGTTATACACCTGGGCTTATAATACCTGATGTTATAAGCCCATCGAAAGTATGGTTTGCTGGTGAAAGCGCTGTCTAGTCTTTGAATAAAGCGGGTTTTAAGTTTGAGAATTAAAACCCGCATTCCAAACAACATTATTCCAAGTAACATTGTTTTTGTGTCAATGACGTCAGTATTAAAACTGGTTCCAATTCAGTATTTATCGATATAAATATCATTCTAAATAAAGATGCAGGTTCTGTGCATTACGTCTGGGAACATTGAACGGTTCATTCTGCTGCAATAAGATAATGAATGTCGCCGTTCATAAAACACTCTATGCTGTTGGTTTAATTTTTTCTTGTTGTCAGAGAAAAGTAATAGGGCACTCTAATACTTTCGAAATATTTTATTTTGTTGTCGAGCCAAAGTGAATGGCTGGAGTTTGAATAGGGTTTTGTCGGAGTTTTTTAGTGAAGTGTTTGAATTTTCTTGTATGAAAAAATATATTATTGAAATGCTCCCGATGATTTATATTTCAATTCTGAATATAAAGAGCTTTTAAGTTTTATAATTTTTTTTTATTTTTTGAATTGATAACAGTTTTCATAGCGAAAATTTGAAGTTTTTTTTTATTTCATATAAGGTCGAATGGTCGGTATTTATTTGATTATAACAATAATTTAGAAATTCGTGACTAGCAGTACTCTTTTAGGCCGATTTTGAAGTGATTAAATCGTTATTAATCATCTATATTCGCCGATTCTGCGCTTTCCCGTAAAACGGATGATAACTATCTTACCTATAACCCAAACGATTTAGTAGTGCTTTATTATTAGGTTTTTCTAGTTTTAAGGTCAAGCTTGTTTGGCTTTATGTGTTGTCTTATCTGGGGTAGCTTGCATATCAAAAAAATAATAATGCTATATTAAGGTATTTATGATGAATAAAAAATTAAACGCCAAAATAGGTTGCGCTATAGTTGGTGCCGCATTGCTAAGCGCTTCTGTTATACAGAACGTATATGCTCACGGAACCATTACTTCTCCCGCATCGCGGGTCTACAGTTGTTTCCTCGAAGGGCCAGAAAACCCTGACTCGGCAGCTTGTACTGATCTGATTGCCCAAGATGGCACGAATGGTTTGTATACTTGGAATGGCATTGCTCAAGGCGGTGCAAATGACAACCACCGTGGAGTTGTACCAGACGGACAGCTTTGTAGTGGTGGTAACCCAGGTTCGTATGGTGGGTTGGATCAAGCGCGAGACGATTGGCCCGCTCATAGCGTATCTGCTGGCAATATTAGTATGACCTGGACAAACACAGCTCCACACGTCACTGCATACTACGACTATTACATTACACGTGATGGTCATAACCTAAATCAACCATTAAGGTGGGATGACTTAGAGTTCTTGTATCGTTCCGCCCCATCTGACGCTACAACAACCTCTACCCATACATTCAATTTACCCAACCGTACTGGCAAGCACATTGTATACAGTGTTTGGCAGCGTCGCACTGATCTGAGTACTGAAGCCTTCTATGCTTGTTTAGACGTTGATTACGGTGGCGGTAGTTCATCTAGTTCGAGCAGCAGCTCTTCATCTAGTTCGAGCAGTAGCTCTTCGTCTAGCTCTTCTTCATCAAGCAGTAGCTCAAGTTCTTCTGGTGGTGGAAGCTGCCCGGCTTACGTTGATGGCGCCACATACGCAACGGGTGACTCAGTAACCAATGCCGGTGGAAGTTATACATGTAAAGAAGCTGGCTGGTGTTCAGTTGGTGGCCCCTATGCCCCAGGAACAGGCTGGGCTTCAGCTAACGCTTGGGATGAGGCGGCCCCTGGAACCTGTACTAACACTTCTTCTTCAAGTAGTTCATCTAGCAGCAGTTCTTCGAGTTCATCCAGCAGCACTTCCTCTGGTGGAATGGATTGCATGGGAACTCCTGCATGGGTAGCGGGCACAACCTACGCTTCTCCCACGGATGTCTCTTATGACGGTAAAAAATACCGTAATAAGTGGTGGACTGACGGTACTGCTGCCCCTGATTCGACGGGTGAGTGGGGTGTTTGGGAAGACCTAGGTGCTTGTAACTAGGCATTAATATATTTTTTAATATATTTTTTAATATATGTTTTGATGCTAGGTTTTAAAAATAAGTACTAAAAGTGGATACTGTGTTGTTAATTAAACAACACAGTATCAAATCACAAAATACCCAGCTTATGCTGGGTATTTAACTTTACGAGCTAGTATATGGTGTTATGACCGATTTTAGCGTTTGGGTAAACTTAGGCGTTAGCATTACCGCCTGTTCTTATCAATAAAACAAAATACCTCGTTATTTGGGTTCATCATTGCCCTTTCTCATTTATGCAACTGAGACCAAGCCGTTTGATAAGGTTCTAAACCTCGTTTTTTTGGCAGGCCAATCGCAAAATGGAATACGTTTTTTTCAAAAATAATATGCGCCGGAATCAGTAAATAACCCTCTTCAATATCAACTTACGTGATATTTATGCAATATTTTACTGAGGAACGCTGCCCCTATTTATGTTCTGTCTAAAAAGCTTTGGGTTATAATAGTCACGCGAAAATAATAAGCGTTTTACCATGTGTGACTTTAGTGGTTATGATCAAACTAGTTTATTTACGGCAGAATTTGGCTATAGCGATCTACTTGATGATAAAAATGATCCTATTCAGGTTTTCAAAGATTACATCGTTTCCGATTTATCTGACTGTAAAAATACCCACTTTTTAGATAGAACCTAACTAAAGAACTATTTTGGACGCTTGCGCGCCCAAAACAATTTACTCGCTCTTTACTAATGCCTATTGATTCGGAAAAGGCTCGTATATGTTAGAATATATTGCTACATTACTTTGAAATATCCACTCAAAACTCTGTAATGAGCCCAGCCATTGTTACATTGTGTAACATCATCTGGACTCCATGAAACTAATACGGGCTTATTTGCCATGTGAGCAGCTAAAGCCATAGATATTAAAGTTTCGTCAACAAGTCTAATATACCTATCAGTCCCCTCAATTAAAATCGACATGCCATCAGAATTTGACCACTTCACAACCTCTGTAATTTTCCCTGTACATGTTGTTGATGCATTTGCAACAACGGGAATAAATAGTACAGCTACCAATATAAGCTTTTTAAATAATCTCATGAATTACTCCTTAGTATTAAATTCTAACAGTATAAACAGCAGTTTGTTCAATAACATACTGTATAGGACAAGCCTGGCTTTGTATAAAAAGTGGTGTTTTTCAAAGAGTTAAGCTTCCCTCGCATAGTATACCATTATCTAAACGGCCCAATTTGCAGTTTTATTATCCCAAATACACCCAAAATGTCCACTAATAATATGAGATAAAAAACAATAGACATGATATTGGGAATCGAAGCGTTCATACGTTTCTTTGAACGTGCCGAGAAAGCCTCAAAAAAATAACACTTGAAACTAATCGGATTTAAACGCCGCGCACGTCCTAATTTTATCTATTGCTTCAAAGTCTCTATTTCAAATATTTTTCTCTTCTGTTTTTATTCTTCAGTGGGTGATAATTCGATATCGTCAATGCTAATTGCGTTTTTCATATAGTTTCTGCACTTAATGCCCGCAGGGCTTATTTCGTTGATCTTTCCCGTTTTCGTATTTAACTTCCAGGCATATTTATTGACAGTATGAAAATTCCTGGATGAGTTTTTCGCCACGGCTAAAATTGTTTTATCAGGGGTTCCATTTAAAAGGCAGGTTCCATAGGCGAAGTAATATGGCTCCTTAATCTTTGGATAGCTCATTTGGTCTTTAATGACCCACTGAATACTTTCTTTCGCATCTTTTTGTATCAATTTTTTGGCGGTAATGCTAACTGGTTGGCTAGTATTTCGATCGTATATAATACTCAGGTAGTATTTACAAAACCGGCCATCTTTTTGCAAATCGGTTAAGCACGCACCAAATGGTGTGTAATAAGGTTTTGATATTTGAGAATCTCTTTTCCCAATATAATTTGGTACGCTATCCTCCGTCTGAATTGGTTTTTTAGCGCATCCATTCAAAAAAACAATCAACCCCCACGTAATAATTTGAAAGACTACCTTTTTATTTAATAACATTATTATCCTTTTTAAATAGTTAACAATTAAAAAATTTACTTTTGTGCTAACGACTTGGTTTACTTTCAGTAGCTTAAATAAAACTTAAACTAATAAATAAAGTGACAAGTTATACTTAAATCAAGAAGGTAACTCTATTTACAATACATAAATTTCGTTCTAACTGACGAGTTTGCTTCGCTCATTTCCGCACACTAATTTTTTGACGTTTTAACCTTGACTGAACCCGCTTACTTTCAAGCTCGCTGCCTTTTTCGATAACCAACAAGCTACCATTGTTTTCTAAAAAATACTCTTTTTCTGTCGGTAAACGTGTCTTAATATGCTCTTTTGAATTTAATTGCATAGTGTCACCAGCCTGAATATAGTTGCCGGTTTTACAAACATAATCGTGAATATTAGTAAACATTTTGAAATAGTGTTCAGAATTATTCATATCTTCCAAGTATGCGGCAAGGTTAGGAAGAAAAAGTGCGTCAGCTCCCATTGTTCTCACCCAACCGTCAGGTCTGGATTCGGTAAAATATTTAACAAATCCAATAAACAGAATAGAGAGTAAAAACTGTGTAAATGTTTTTTCAAGCATGGGGTTTTGTTCTGGAGAAATCATTCTCGCAGGAATAGCGCTTGAAGCAAGCAAATTAACCACCATCAACGCCCCTGCATTCGCAAAAGCCCCCGCTAGAATGGCTAGGGCCTCATATTGGCAAATAGGGTTTTCATCGTAGCCTGCATAATAAAGCAAAATATGGCTTTGGTGCTGCGCGGCTTGTTCTTTCAGCTCGGCATCACAGTGCGATACTTGCAGGCTAAACGCCAATTCATCATGTGGTATTGGCGCATCAAACCCGATTATTTGAATAACATGGTCGTCCCATCCCGCCAAACCGAGAGGTGTACCATGAGTCGCGCATTCCTGCTCAATTTCGATACGGGCAGTTTTACTGCTTAATGGATGTTTACGAAGCGATTTTGTTAACCCTAATTCGCTCAGATGAAATTTTTTGGGAAATAAAATCTGCAAGCTTAAGGGGTTGCCATCCATTTTTGGGTTGGCAACCAAACATCTGGTATTCTCTGGGTCTTGCTCACCAAAAAAGCGTGTAATTGTGCTCATCGGAACCCCTTATTGAAAATTGTTGGGTAATAACCTTCAGGTATATAAAAGACTCAGTCACTCACTTCAGCACCAATATAGTGCTTTTTTCGTTATTGTATACAAATAGAAAAGTATTATCTTTCGCTTATTAGATAAAATTCAATATATATTTTCATCTTTATTTGAAGAGAGAGTGGGAACCTGGAATATTAACTTAATTAAAAAGTATTTATCTGTTGGATAACAATTTTGATCTTACTCTTAAAGCCTTGCCAAAATATATCTATAATTTTCTCTTATTTTTTCTTGCGGATCAATGGCTTGCAAGATTGCTGTAAAGTTAGTAAAAGCTTACCAGCATAGAAATCATTAGTCTTGGGTTATCGAAAAGTTCCAGTAACCTTGGCCTCTTATTGCTGCTTACTTGGGCGCAAAAAATTATTGAGTTTTATTTAGAAAAACTCCAAGGTAGCGTTTTAAACTCCTATTTTCTATCAGCTTCTTTGTTTATATATTTGCTTACAGGTTATCTAGTTGAAGGCCGGGTGGCGCTAGCTCTGTGTGAAAAATAGTCGAATTAGCGCTTGCATTCTTTTGGGTTAGGCAAGATAATCAAGCGTCAAATAGATGTACTTTCTCTTTAATTTAAGCTGAGTCAAGTACATGGAAGTGAGTAAAAGTAACGCCAGTAAATGGAGTTTGGGCTTAAATCATCCATACCGTCCCCTCTTGTTTGCAAACTCCTTCCAATGAATTACGTGCGTGTGTGTGCGGGAACGTAATGTCATGTCGATTAGATCACTACAGAGTAGTGAATCAGAATAATGAATTAAACCATAGTAGATTAAACCTCCTCGCCTAAAGGAAAAGCAATGTTCAAAAATATGCCCGTTATATTGAGTGCGGTATTACTTATACTTGTTTCGCTTCAATCAAATGCTGTTGAATTTGATGAATCCAAATATGACGTGTATTACGGAGACTTCAATGGTGATGGCCAAGGTGGAGATATTTATTTCCACTCCATTGAACAAACCGTCATGCTGCATGGGGACATAATTATTCCTATTGTACTCAATCGGGAAAATGGGTTTATTTATTACGCAGGGCAGGGAAGCACAGCTCATACGTTTAATCTAAATAAGTCACAGTTAGGGGCATACCAGAAAGCGGTTTTAGGCATTGATTACTTTTTTGATGACTTGAATGGCGATGGCGTTATTGATCTTCGGGTGAGTGCGCATTCAGGAGGAAGTCGTGGTGCGAATGTTTATGGTAGTCGTGGGGATGAATTACCAGTTGAAGTGGTTGAAACTGGGTCTATTACCCCGGTTGAATTTAATTATGATATTGAGAGGTTGCCATTATTACCAGACTTGGGAGAAGGGGAATTTGTTGCGTTAACAAAAGGTCAGCTTTCTGTTTCTGGTGGTGTGGCCAACTATGATGTGCCTATGGTTTTACCTCCTGGAGTAAACAAGTTAGTTCCAAGCCTCAGTCTTTCTTATAATAGTGCAAATTCAACATCAGGAATAATGGGGGTTGGTTGGAGTGTGACGGGGTTTTCTACTATCCATCGTTGTCGTAAAAGTTTTGTATTGGATGGTGTTGAATCCCAAAAGTCTAACCCCAAATATTCACATTCAGATAGACTTTGCCTTGATGGTGAGCGTCTTCAATTATTTGAAGATGCGGGTATTGCTTCTGATTCAGAGTATTGGGCGAGTGGTGCAACCTATCGAACAGAAAGGGAAGCATTCATAAAAGTAGAAGCTCACGGGAATGATAATGATGACCACGCTTACTTTGTGGTATATAAGAAAAATGGATTAATTTTTCATTATGGCCGCCAACAGAATTCACAAGAAAGTCGAATTTATGCTGCGGGGCGGGAAAATCAAAAAGTTAAAACCTGGGCGTTAGACAAAGTCGAAGACAGATACGGAAACTACTATTCAATTCATTACAACCGTGATATTGAAAATGGAAGCTACTACCCTAGCCATGTAAGTTATGATCCAGGAGCAACGGTTGTATTTAATTATTCTGATAGAGCATTAACAACACAAAATGGCTATAGGCCAGATGTACCCTGGGGCTATGATACAGGATACAGGTTTCAGAGAAATAAATTATTAAAATCTGTGACCACCTACATTAATTCAACCGCAGCAGCACCTTCTTCAGGAACCCCTGTTCGTCATTATGATATTGACTATAAACGCAGTATTACCACCCACCGTTATCTAGTAAATGAAATTAAAGAGTGTGGGTTTGACGCATTCGGTGCATTGGAATGTGCAAGGCCCCTGGCATTTAATTGGCAGGAAGGTGAATTAGGGTACGAAACTACAGAAACAGTATTGCAAGCCTGTAGTGGAGGAGACCTTCCAATTAATACTTTTATTAATGGGTATAGTGCGAATCCAATGGATGTTGATAGTGATGGCTATATCGATATTGTTTATAACGTTGGAGCAAATGACGCGACAAGTAAAATATATTGGGGCACCGAGGATGGATGTTTTAATGAACAGAATATGTTCAGCCCAAAAATACACCATCAGGACCAAGACCAATTATTCTTATTACGCACACCGCAGGGCAATCAGCCGGTAGTGCTTAGAATCAGAATTACTTCGATTAAGATGTATAAAATTGATTACGACAAAGTTAATCGTACATATACGAAAGAGCTAGTTCTTACCTTATCAGGCAAAGATAATTTTGGCGGGTTCTCGCTCCTCGATATCAATAATGATGGTCTCACAGATTATGCGATGAACGGGCTAACTTCTAGCCGTGTGTATCTTCAGAGAAATTCGGCTAGCTTGGAATTTGAGCCAATGCCGATAGATTTTCCTTTTGGGTTTGGACAGTTTTTTGCACAGCGTAATTTTGACCTCAATAGCGATGGCACAAATGATACGCAACACTATTTAATTCGGTCGGGAGAGATAGGTAATCGTCCCTACGGTGGGTTTGCCAGCCCAGGTTGGAATGGAAACCAACTTGTTTCTCCTGTTTCTTTGAACTCACAATTTAGTTTTCCATATAGTGTTTGTACTACGTATATGACTGGGGCTCCCTTTGATAAGAAGAATGTAGCCAATGGGGTATTTAATGCATTTGCGGATCTAAATGGTGATGGTAATACAGACTACTTATATCAGGGAGGTAATGGGGATAGAAATAATTGGTATCCGGTACTCGGAGATGGGAATAATCTTAATGCTTCCGTACCAGAAGTGGAGGGTGTTATTGCAGAATCCCTGACATCAAAGGAATGCCAAGTTATCTGGCCTCTCGATTACAATAAAGATGGCCTGCAAGACTTACTATTGGTAGGAGAGGATGGAATAAGTTATCAATTGCTGATTACGTCTTTTGAAAATGGAAAAATACATTTCGAGCGTACTAATATCGATGTATTTGGAGGGAAAGAGTCTGGGCAGTTAGGAGGTACACTTCTCTGGGGCGTCAACCATTTTACTGGAGATGTGAATAACGATGGAATTCCCGATGCCTTTTTCAAAGGTACACCGATTAAGTTTTACTTAGGTAAAACGCAGAAACCGGATTTGATTAGCTCCATCACCAATGGTCTGATGGTAGAAGATCAAATTGCTTATTCAACCTTAACGGGTGACGATAACAATGGTCGCCCACTGTACCTTCCAACAACGGAAACTCTTGCCCCGGAAGTTATTCATGGAAACCGCGCTCAACAAGTTGTTAAGAATATAAAACGCTCAGATGGCTTAGGCGGATTTAGGGAAACCTATTATTACTACCGTGGTGCGAAGACTCACTTCTATCGAGGCAGTTTAGGGTTTGAGAAAATTGATATAGTTAATTATCAAAAAGGGGTTCAGAGCAGTATTTATTATAGGCAAGACTACCCATTTAATGGCCTAAGTTCGAAAAAAATAGACAAATCGATTTCCAACTTGCTTATCGGCACAACTGAAAATAAATATACCCTACATCCACAAAATCCAAGCTACATTATTAAAACCGAATCTATTAGTAAACGATATGATCTAACCACGCCGGATGAAAGTCAGCCGTTAAGTGTATCTAAAACAGAGTTTGAATGGGATCAATATGGAGGGCTGGATAAACAGACAACAACTATAGGTATCGACTATGCCAATGGTATGTTTAACCATTATGAAAGTAAAATAGAAAAAGATGTAACATTAGTAAATGACCCTCAAACTTGGTTATTGGGTTTTATTTCCTCGAAGCAAACAACTTACTATGGAGAAGGTGGCGGTGATATACAATCCACTCGCTCAGAGTTTAGGCAAGAAGCTGGAACACTGGATGTAGAGACAAGTATTGCCTTTCTGAATACACCTCAACAAATCACAACAACATTTATTCGAAATGAAAGAGGCATAATAACCTTAACAAGGAATACAGGTTTAGATATTGACTCTACCCCACTGAATGTACGCGAACAGTCGCTAAGTCATTTTGACCAAGTTATGTATCCGAAAACATTAATCAATGCAGAGGGTCATGAAATAACGACAGCCTACGACAAACGATTTGGAGAAGTCTCTCAGACTACAGATGCGAATGAACTTGTTTTATCCACTGCATTTGATTCCTTAGGGCGCAACCTGTATAGCGTTGATTATATGGGCGTAAAAACAAAAACCTACAACTATTACTGTACATCCGAACGAATCACATGCCCTGCTCAGGCGATGTTTGTTGTTGCAAGCGAAGTTGTTCATGAAACAAATAGTAACCAAAAAGGTGCGCCACTCTCCCTTGTTTATTTTGATGCTTTGGAGCGTATAGTACGCAAAGAGGTCTTTAGTTTTAATGGTGAAAGCACCAAAATAGATACACAGTACGACGCCTTAGGTCGAGTGTACCGAAAGTCAAATGCATACACAGGTGTGTCTGCAACACACTGGTCAGAGTATACCTATGATGCTTTAGGGCGCACCACTCATGAGGTTCACCCTGATGGTGGGGGGATAAGCATTACCTACGGAAAAGAAAACGGTTTTACCAAGAAGGAAAAAGCCATTATGGTTGTTTCCCCTTCCACTACAGCCATACAGAATGGTGTAGAGTATATCAATTCATTAGGTCAGGTAGTACGTGTTGTCGATACACTTCAAATACCTATCGACTATACTTATGACTCTAAGAACCAACTCACGACGACGGTTATCAATAATAATTTAGAAACACAAATTTCCATTAAATACGATATAGCAGGCAATAAGACAGAGCTAATTGACCCTGATAGTGGAAAAATAAATTACGAATACAATGCATTTAAAGAATTAAGAAAGCAAATTTGGGAAAAAGATACAGCTAACGAAAAGTCTATTGTCTATAGCTACGATAAATTAGGGCGTAAGGTAGGAAGAATGGATACCGATGCCCAGGGAGTTAGCATTTCCTACCTGTGGGAATGGGATACACGTAAGAAAGGACTGCTAACTAAACAAGAAGGCAATGGAATTACGGAACACTATTATTACAACGACCTAGCGCAACTTACCAGACAAACGTCCGTTATTGAAGGTTTAGGTGCCAGAAGCTTTATTTACTCCTATGATGATTTTGGTCGTATTCAAACAATGACCTACCCAAGTGGTTTAACTATAGAAGATCAATACCACATAAATGGAGAAAAAGTTCGTACCTATGATATAAGTAATGCGATTCACCCAAAACTTCTTTGGCAAATAGGTGATCAGCAGGATATGTTAGGTAACTACCGTCATCAGATATTTGGTAATGGTGTGGTGACAGAAACAGGAATGGATATTAATGGTCGTGTAGAGCGTATTGTTTCTGGGTTCTTGGGGGAAAACACACTAGCAACACTCCCGGCTAACATCCAAAACCTATCCTACGAATACGATAGCCTAAATAATTTAATGAGTCGTACTACGGAGCGAACCAGTGACTATGGTGTGATAGAGGAGTATATCTCTGAAAGCTTTGGATACGACGCGGGTAATCGATTAACTGATACGTTAACAACAGACTACTTCGGTATTCGCCAACATATAGAGACACGCTATAACGAGTTGGGTAATCTTATCCATAAAACGGGTGTTGGTGACCTTCTGTACCAGAAAACAGGCAATGCGAGTATTCATGCTGTTACCCAAAATGGAAGCAAAATATATGAGTATGATGTATATGGAAATATGGCTCGTAGAGAAGGTAAAGCGATTCAGTATAATGTGTTTAACAAGCCCGTGTATTTAGATGGCACCACTTTTAAATATGGTCCAAACCATAACCGTTTTAAACAGACGAATGGCAATAAGGTTACTTACTATCTTGGTGGTGGCACTTACGAAGAAGTTGTTACTGCTGGTACCACAACCCAGAAAAGTTATGTGGGTGGCTATTTTGTTCAAGAAAAGACGAACTCTGAAATCAAAACATCGTATTTACATTATGATCACTTGGGGTCAATTGAAGCCATTTCCGATGAATTTGGTTATTTTGTAACACGTCTAAGCTTTGACCCTTGGGGTAAACGCCAAAAGGATGATTGGGAACCTGGATTGCTTAACCCATCCTATCTGGAAGCGCTTCCTACGACCAAAGGGTTTACTGGGCATGAGCAGCTTGACCACTTGGGCCTAATTCACATGAATGGTCGGGTATACGACCCAATGATTGGGCGTTTTTTGAGTGCTGATATATTAATCCAAGCTCCAAATAACTCCCAAAATTATAATCGATATACCTATGTAATGAACAACCCTCTAAGCTTGGTAGACCCAACGGGGTATTCATCTGATAGTTCTAGCCGAAATGAGAATCCGGCGGGAGTTACTGAAGAAGTTGTTGTTGTTGGTGTGAGGACACAAGTAAGTAATCAGGGAGGGATTAAGGTTACTATTATGTTTTCGAATGGTACAAGCGAAAGTGCTTCTGAAGCTGGGGAATCACTTACATTTAAAGGGACAGATGGAGCCCTTTATAAGGTAGAATTGAATGGAAGCAAAACGACGTCCAAATTTAAAGATGGAGTTGAAAATACCTTGACGACCCATACCTGGGGTCAGGAAGGGGAAATATCTAATCAAGCGGGAGAGAATGGGGTTGAGGTGTTGTCGCCGTTAGAGGCATTAGAAGCGCTTTTGGTTGTGGTGCCTGGAGTTGGTAGTGGAAGTGAGCATAAGACACATGAGGGGCCGGGTTATTTACCTGAAATAGTAGAAATGGAGGGTAATATCCTCGAGGATACAGCAAGACGTCTGGGATATGTTGATAGTCAGGGGCGTGTTCGAGGGGTGGATTTTGATGGGAATCCCACGGTTGATGGTGAACCTCTTGAATATACATATGGTGTAGTTCCTCACCCAAGGATGCTTGTCACTAAGTCTTCTCTAAGAAGAATAAAGCGCTTAATTCAAAACCTATCTAGTAATTCAAATAAAGGGAATGGTTTGTCACAAGGTGGAGTTAATAAGTTAAAACGTATTGTCGAAAAAGCTGGTGGTCGTTTGCGAAATGACGGTGCAGGTGGAAAAAAAGGATCATCTGCCGGGGAACCCCATGTTCAAATTGAAGGTATGGGAGGAAAAATAAAAGGTAGACATATTTGGACCGAGCCTGGAGTCAAGCTATGAATGCAGTAACTAACATCATTCAACTTTTTAAATTTTTGGTTGTTTTTGGTATAGATCGGTTTCAGATTTTAGAGGCAGCTGACGAGAAGGTTAGAGCAGTAGTAGGGTGGCCTGATGAAGGTCAGCCCAACTATGACGCAGAGGAAGAAACTCAGGAAGTTTGCTGGGATGTTCAAAACCTCCCATGTATCGACGATGCTTTGTTGCTCCTAGAGTTGGCATATAAAAATGAAAAGTTCGACTCAGATAAATTCCTGCTAACGAAAGAGGAGCTAAGAGAGTTGTCTGGCTGGGATTTGGGGCGGTTTGAAAATGCCCTAAGAGATTTGCTTTTGATAAAAGTAGATATGGTTGATGATGGTGAAAAAACGGACAGCTACTTTGTTCATTTTTAGAAATTAACCACAATCAAGACATATATGGACGCTCCTCGTTAAATAACCAAGACAACCACAATCAATAAAACGTGAAATGATCTATCAACAAAGCCCTAATTAAATTATCTAGGGTGTGGCCGCCCAAATTGCCATCATACTTTTTGCCAAATTAACCATCATAAAATTCAGTCATTTTATGATGGTTTTACCTCGCTCCCATCATAACCATTTTTCACTTTCCCAAATTAAAATCTAACATTTTTTCAAACCACATCATAAAAATTCCCATCATAAGGTTGACATAAAAAAGCCAAAACCATCTGTTATGATGATTTTGGCTGATTAACTATTCTAGATGGTCTAAGCGTTTATGATACTTGTTGTTTAATCAACTCGTCATGGCTTCGCCAATGCGGCTGTATCAATACACTATTCACATGTGCGATGGTAACGATTTTCTGAACCTGTGTTGCGGCATCAATCAAACTGGCGTAACAGAGGTTTCTGCATAAGCGTAAATTACCTTGAGCACTGCGCATGATAAGTTCCATCGCGCCTTCATTAAAGGTGTTGACTCCCATCCTAACAGCTTCCAGTTCCTTCACAATATAGCGTTCCATATCGTCATTATTTTGCCGTTTAATATTGGCAGAATAGGTAATTCGACTTTTGATGTCTTGATTGACGTTGAGCGACAAATAATGCAATAAATCCCGTTGACCAAACAACACTAGATTGTGCTTTTTGGGAAACCGCTCGAACAATAATCGCAACTTCCTCAGTACCTGCATGTCGAGTAAATGTGCTTCATCAATCAGTATATAAAGTGTTTTACGGTCTTTTATATGATTGTAGGCGCAGGTAATAAGTTCTTTCTCAAGTGCCTTTTCAGGTACTTCAATTTTAAAGGAGTCTGCAAGTTGCGTGAGTATTTGCCAATAAGTATGTAAGGTTCTAGAACAAGAAACAACCGTTACATCGCGTTCTTTTTCTAGTGATTCAATGTGCTCCCTAAGCACACTTTTACCTACCCCTGGCTCACCAATTACAACAGAAAAGCCACCTTGTTGCGAATGAATTTTAATGATGTCGAATATTTGCTTTTGTTGGTTTAACAAAGTTAAATCGGTTCGGCTTAACGGCTCTTTTGTGGTCGCATGAATGGATTTAATCATTCGGCTTCTCCTTGGCCAGCCTTGCGCAGGTTGGCGTTATACACAAGGTTGACGAGACTGGCTTCGCCCATGCGCTGGTCGTTAAAGTACACTATAAACCGTTGTTTGTTGTTGCGGTCAAACCGCACCTGTATTTTCTTTTCCCGAAGGTCTACGGGGCACTCCCATTTGTTCGAGTTAATGGAAAACACATTGGTTTTTGATACTTTACGGGTTTCTTCTACAAAGAAAACCTCTTCCGTATATTCATCATCCACTAAGAAGTGAATGCGACTATGGTCGAGGGCAAAGCGATCGATGGGACGCATTTGAATACTGCTGTGCTTTTGGTTGTTGTACTCGTTCTCTATCCAGTCATGGGTCTTGTCATTAAGCTCTTCAAGAGAAGTGAAGGTAAGATGCTGTACTAAAAAACGATCACGAAAGCCCCTAAAAAATCGTTCTATTTTACCTTTGGCGGCCCCATCCCGAACGGGTGCATGAGAGAGTAAAATGTTGAGCCTTATACACGCTTGCAGGATTTCTTTAGATTTGTAATTCGAGCCATTATCAAAATACAATCGATCGGGTTTGCCGCGTTTGAATAATGCGGTTCGGAAGGCGTCGACCATATTCTCGGTGTTGTCGTTGTAAAAGAACTGACCGTGGGTGATGACGCGACTCGCATCATCAATACCAAAAGTAGGCGCTTTAGGCGAAGGCAATAAGAAAGGTCTTTTTCCATGATCCATCGGTTTGTTTGATCGACGGCCCGTACATCGTGTCAGCTTGCCATAGTTCATTAGCAAACTGCATGGCAAACGAATGTCGAAGTTTTTTAGTGGTCTCAGTGTTAAGTAAATCATTCTCTCGCACCATGCGATAAAATGAGGTTTGTGAGAGCTGGCTTCGTTTAAAGTAGTTTTTTTGCATCAACTGCCGATACAGTGCCATTTTAGGAATGATACCCACTTTGTTCTTACTCAAGGTTGGAATGATGTCATTAATGGCCTCAGCCAACTCATTGACCTGCACTTTCCGATAACTGTTTTTATCACTTCGAGTTTTATTATCTAAGGTTGTTATGCCACGTTTTTTAAACCGGTAGAGCCAGGTACTGATCGTTCGCCATGTGAATCGATAGTGACAATCCGTTTGTTCGTCAACAAATGTCCGTTCAGCCACGCTTTGTATTCGGGCTCGAATACTATTTCCGGGCGCGTAATCAATGGTGTAGAGCGCAAAATTACCATCGTAGTTTTCCCACATTATTGGTCGTAGAATAATAAAGTTTTACGGCCAATTTCCCACACTCACATCGTAGAATTTTTCCCAATTATTATTTTCCCATCGTAGCCTTTACCAAAACCGATCCAAAAAATTCCCATCGTAAAATGGCATCCTGTTTTTTAGATAATAGTGTTTACGATAAATTTGACTGGCGACCAATAACACCCTACCTATAAAAAGTACGATGCTATGGGTAATTATTAAGGGTGAGTCGGGGAGTGTTACCTTATAGAAATAAAATTGATTCAAAATTATGAGGGGGTTAGAAATGCCTGTTCGTCTTGAGTGCGTTATCAATATTGATATTTTCTTTTGCCTGATATAAAAAAACCGGCCATCAAAGATGGCCGGTTATATTTATAACGCTAGAGAAGTTTTCATTCTCGTTACTGAGCTTGGTTAGCTTGCTCTTGTACCCAGCGCCAGGTACGAATGGAATTTGAGCCATGCTGCCAATTGAATAACCGATAGCTATTATCGGTTGGGTCATGTTCGCCTACGTAAAGGTTATGCGCACATTCAGGGAAGCGAGCATCCATTACTACTCGGATACGCGCTTCATACTTTTCTTTTTGTATTGGGTCCGTTTCATAAAGATAGGCAAGGGCCAGGCCTAAAACGACTTCAGTATGCCCATCGGTGTGGTCACGCCACTTGTCTGGGGCAAGGCGGCCAGTTGCAGAATTACTTGCAATGTCACTCATAAAATAGAGTTGTTCAGACTCAGGGCGACTGTTACAGCCGGAGTTTTTAACATAGTGGTTAGGTGGCGGTGCATTCTCAAAATCTACTTCTCGTGTATACGTGTCAGTGACCGTATCGTAGTTATGGGTGAAGCCCCACTCTTCAACGGCTTTAGCAGTACTGACAAACATAGCAGGAATACGAAAATCACCAATTTGATTGTGGTATTGCCACAAGAAATCAATCACTATTTGGGTCATCCAAGGTGAAGAGCCCATATCATCCGCATCTCCAGGTGTGTGAATACCATCTAGGTTTTCGTGGCGTTCAAATGAGTGCCTCCAGTAGCCTGCTTCTGGCCAACCATTAATTACATCCCAGTCTTGTAAGTTCATGTGTTGCTGTAAATACCCAATGCGCGTTTCTAAATGTGAACGAATACTTTCATCACCTGTAATTTCGTAAGCATTTAAACCATTTAGGTTGACTAAACCTTCACTGCGCTCGGTGAAGTGCTCATCTTCTGAATCAAATGGGTATCTAAAGTAGGGTTGGGAGTCACCAATTCTCGCTTGTAGATCCATGTTTTTAATTAACGTCATATCCCACTGGGAATTATCTCCAACAAGTGCCCACGCAAGTTTTGCTGATTGGGTTTGAATGTACTTTCCGTCACCATGCAGGGTGGTACCAAACGTAAAGCTACCGCTACCGCCAGCAGCTGCAGGTTGTGAGCCGTCGTTACGAATATAGTCGAAATAGAATTGCTTGGAGAGAATCGCTTCTTTTAAAAATGCCACTCGGCTTTCTATGTCCGAAGTACCCATATAGTGTTTAAAATAGGTCGTTGGGCGGTCAAACAGCCAGGGAGAATTACCGTGGGTATCATCAAACACATAGTCGCTGTTCCACTCTTGGTGTTGTTTTTTGTAGTGCAAATCATATTCGGTACCAATTTGCGTAGTTACGAATGGCGGAATCAGTTTCGAATCTGCCAAGTAGTCCTGGTTATGTAATGCAAAAACTCGTGGGTATTGCATATTTGCTTTATTTGTACCGGAGCTTACCCAGCCTGCAGGAAAGGCTTGCTTCTCCAAATCGTTATTATTGTTTCGACCGTTGTTGGTAATAATTAAATCAACATTGCCGTTACTCATATCAATATTTTGCAATTGAATGGTAATAGAACGAAGTGAATTTTCTTTCCAATGCCAACGCATGCCAGATTCAGTATAAACTGGTAATTCAATACCACCAAGTTCAACGCGAATGTCTCTTGTGTGTGAGATTACGCCTTCTTTTAGTGGTAAACCAAAAGTCACAACTTCACTGTTAGATGCGGTAATTTCTGAGTCCGCCACTAAGGTAACAGAAGTATTTAATTCGCCAGTACCTAAAGTGCCAACAACATTTACAGTTCGTTCTACAATGCTTTCGTTACCCCAGAAATCCTGACAGCGGTATTCCACAACATAATTGCCGAGTGCAGATGTGTCTACATTTGAAGTAACGGGAAGGTTGGAAATGTTGCCATCAAGGTTGTCATTACAGGTTGCGCCTAGATCTGTATAGGTTTCGTCTAGAAGAATTACTTCAGGGTTGTTGCCTGCTACCGTAATTGTGGGTGCTTCAAGGTCGGCTAAAGATTCGTGAATAAAACTCGCCGTTACATTTAAGTTACCGGTCATTGTTACAACACATTCTTCTCTACCTGAGCAGGCGCCATGCCACTCTTCAAAATGGTAATTTGCGTCTGCAATAGGCGTTAAGGTTACCAGCGCGCCTGGGCCGTAGGATTCACTACAGTCTGCACCACAGTTAATATCGTTATTAGGTGCTGTAACAGTACCGTTTTCATTGCTGGTGACACTTAGTGTGAAACCTGCATCGCCGAAGTCAAAGATTTCTGCGGCATAAACATATTGTGCAAGGCCTGCTGTTTGAGCGCAGTCGTTACGGCTTTGGCCTACGAGTGATGCATCGCTGCACACTAATACGCCATCGCTGAATTTAATGTCTTCAAACAAAATAAATTTATGTTTGTCTGCGCCTTCAGCATTTGCACAAGAGCTGTAATCACTTGCACCTGTAGGACACACAGCAATGTAGGAACCGCTTGCTAGGTTGTCTGCAGGATGGTATTGCCCGCCACATGCATAGTGCGGTGAGGCGCCTTCAGAGCAATTGCTAGATTGAAGAATTAACGAATGTAGGTTATTCGATTTAACTGGAGGTAGTTCAGTATTTGTATTAACCGCTGTAAAAACAGCACCAACGTTTTTGTCTGCATCGAAAGTAACAACACAGCTACCGGAACCAGAACAGTCGCCAGTCCAGTTAGTGAATTCAAACCCCTGGTTAGCTTGAGTAACTAAAGTAAGTTGACTGTTTTCCGCTAAGGTTTCGTTACAGTCTACACCGCAGTTAATTTCATTAGCTGTACTGGTGATTACGCCATTTGTATTGGCTGTTACGGTTAGGGTGAAATCAGTAGTTGGTGTTGTTGTGCTACCGCCATCTGTTTCAAATACGTCGCTTGCTGCAACATAATTTGTGCCGATAACTTGGTCAAAACATTGGCTTCGAGTTAAACCGGAACAAGCCTGGTTTGTATGACCTAATACACCGTCGCTGGTTAAGTCAAGGTTATCAAAAAGTACAAACTTATGTGGCGCTGTCGTTGAGTTTACACAAGTGCCATAGTCACTAGCGCCTGTAGGGCATACACCAACGTAGCTTCCGCTTACCAAATTTTCTACTGGTAAAAACTGTCCGCCGCATTCCCAGTGAGGCGAAGCACCTTCTGAACATGCGGTAGTTGCTTGCAATATCAGTGGATATTGGTTGTCTGCTTTGGCAGAAGGTAAACCCGTTGGGATTAGGTTAAAGGTAGCGCTTACAGTTTTGTCTGCGTCCATAGCAACAACGCAGTTTTGGGTTTCCGTATTGATGCTAGTGCAGTCGCCAGTCCAGCTTACAAACTCAAAGCCTTCGTTTGCTTGTGCCGTAAGAGTAACTTCGGAGCCCTGTGCTAAGGTTTCGTCACAATCTACACCGCAGTTAATTTCGTTGCCCGAGCTTACGATGGTTCCGTCTGTTTGAGCGTTCACTGTTAGTGTGTAGTTAGTTACGTTACCACCAAGCTCAAACATTTCTGATGCAGCAATGTAATCTGAACCACCTACATCGTTAAAACAAGCACTTCGTAATAAACCAGAACAAGCTTCATTTGTGTGTGGTAGTACGCCGTGAGTGTTTAAGTCCAGATTTTCAAATAGAACAAACATGTGTGGGTTTGTTGCGGAGTTGACACAGTCACCGTAAGCGCTTGCGCCTGTAGGGCATACACCAACGTAGCTTCCGCTTACCAAATTTTCTACTGGTAAAAACTGTCCGCCGCATTCCCAATGAGGCGAAGCACCTTCTGAACATGCGGTAGTTGCTTGCAATATCAGTGGATATTGGTTGTCTGCTTTGGCAGAAGGTAAACCCGTTGGGATTAGGTTAAAGGTAGCGCTTACAGTTTTGTCTGCGTCCATAGCAACAACGCAGTTTTGGGTTTCCGTATTGATGCTAGTGCAGTCGCCAGTCCAACCGACAAACTCAAAGCCTGCATCGGCTTGAGCTGTGAGTGCTACCGTGCTGTTCTCACCAAGTAATTCATCGCAGTCGGCACCGCAATCAATTTCATTACCAGTGCTGGTAATTAAACCGTTACCCTCATTGACCACATTCAGCGTGTAGCTGGGGTAGGTGTAAACCTCGGCTGCGGAAACATAGCTGGATTGGCCTACGTAATATTGGCAGGAGGAGCGCCCTTGGCCCAGGTAACTTTCATCGGTGCAATTCAATACACCGTTGGCTAAGTCCAGATTTTCAAAAAGCACCCATTCATGGGTTTCTGAACATTCGCTATAGCCGCTTGCCCCTGAAGGGCATACCGCTATGTAGGTGCCGTCTGTGGCGGTTGCGGGTGGTTGGTATTGCCCTCCGCACTCCCAGTGAGGTGATTTCCCCTCCGCACAACTGGGGTCTGTGGACATAAGTAGTAATGGGTGAGGGGAAGAAGTATCAAATACCAAGCCGGCATATGATGCCGGAGAGGTCAAAAAAAGAGCAAGTAAACATGCTTGTTTAAATGATACGGTCTTTAGGTTTGAGAAAAAGCGGTAATGAAAACTACGAAAGCGCATAACATCTCCTAGTAAAAAAAAATCCTTAAGGTTTTCATCTAGTTAGGTATGTAGATGAAAGAACCCATAGCCTGTTAAGCAGGGTATTGAAAAGGCAGTAAACGTCGTTAATACCCCAATATTTTTGGGGTAATTTTGTTTAAGCCTGATTAAATTAAAAGCGTGCTTTAGCAAGCAATTAGATGGTGTGAAAAAGGGTGAAAATAACCGTTATTGGTACGCATAAAAATTCCTGTTAGTGGTCAATATCCATTTAGTTCTCCCAGATGTAGCGGTTGGGAGTAAGAAAGTTTACATGTAAAAACGGGAAAATAAACCCTTTTTTTGTTCTGGTGTGTTATTTCGCTTGTTTTTTGGGTGACCACTCCAGGTTAAATAAGACATATATGGACGCTCCAGGTTTGTCAAACAAAAGTTCCCCCTAGCCCTATTTGAGAAGGGTTTTAATTTAACGTCGTAACTCAATGTCTACCCTGGCTAACCGTCTTTTAAGATGGCGGTAACGCAGACATATATCCGGCGTCATAATTAAGGAGATGATTGAGTCATCTCCGCGCCCTAATGAGCGCACCTAGCCGCCTAAAACACCCAGTTCATCGCTATCTTGGTTACCGCAGTAGACCTGAAGTAAAGCCGTTATCCGTTCACGTTTAATTTCAGTGCGAGGGCTTGTAGGCTTCTTTCTTATTGAGTATTACCCAGCAAATTCTGGCCATTCGTGCCGCCATAGCGGTTGTGGCTTTGTTGTATCCTCTTCTTTCAATAAGTCGGTTCGCCCAAGTGCTGAGCCGATCTGACTTGGTTCGACATCGAAAAAGGGTTGTTCGAGCGCCATGAGCGAGTTGTTTTCGTAAATATCGATTTCCACGCTTTGTGATACCACCACTTATACACATCTCACCACTACTGGACTGCCTTGGTGTTAATCCTAGCCACACAGCGAACTCCCGTGAGTTTTTGAATTGAGAACCGTCTCCTATAGCGCTGACAATGGCGGAAGCGTTAATCACTCCGAGACCAGGGATAGTGAGTAAAAGACGACATAAAACATTTTGATTAACTATTTTTGTCATTGTTTGCACAATATCCTCTATACGGTCAGTTAGGGAATAATAATCCTCTGCTATCAAAGAAATTTGAGATTTCAGTAACGGAGAAACCAAGGATGAATCGGGTGCCGAGACCCTGCGTAAGAGTATGCAAAATGATTTGTGACCTTGTGGAGCAACAATTCCGAATTCGATTAGGATGCCTCTGGCTTGGTTAATTAAAGCGGTTCGCTGAGAAACATAACGTTCTCGTATTCGGTGAAGGGCTTGAATATCTTGTTGTTCAAGCGATTTAACCGGCACGGCTTTAATATTAGGTCTACGGGAGGCTTCGCCAATAGCGACAGCATCGTTTTTATCGCTTTTATTACCACAAACAAATGGTGAGACGTGTTGTGCGGGAATAAGCATTACTGAGTGCCCCATATCACTAAAGCAACGAGCCCAATAGTGGCTGGTTGAACAGGCTTCCATTGCGATTTTTACAGGACATTGGTTGGCGATAAATTGGAGTAAATCGATTCTATTTAATCGTTTGTTCAATACCGCTTTATTCTGAGCAGAAAGACCACAAACTTGAAAAACATTTTTTGCTAAATCAATAGCGATTAGATATATGCTTAGCCATGATGGACGCTCCTAGGTTAACTTGATTGTTTTTAATGCACGTTCAGTTTGGCGCATTGTGACGCCGATTGCACTGGGGAGCGTCCATCACATCATCCATATTAACGAGCCCTTCAATGTGGGGGCTCAGAAATAGAAGCCTGATTTTGATGTTGTGGTTTACAAGGGTTTAGATCGTAAAATTTGAACCGGATTTCCTGAAATTAGATATTTTAATCGTCAATGTATCTACCCATAGCGCATTGGAAAGATAAATTAGAAGGGAAAGTGGTTAATGAAGCAAGACTTCGCACATGGAAAGGCTCGGTATACGTTTGAATCCAAAACAATGACACGTTTGTTTTATCTTCTCTGCGCAGCCGACAAGGCTTTTAAAGCGGCTTTCAAATTTTGTTGCCAAAATCATCCATTCTCGTTGGTCAATTTGTAGCCGGTCTAGCGAGAGGGTTTTTATTATGCCGGAAGGTTACGTTAAAAATGGTGAAGCCCTGTTAATTGTGCCGAATCAGATTGCCCGCTCTGTTGTTGAGGAACAACACAGTAAGTGGGCAGGTAAAAGTGATTTTGTTTTCCCTAACCCGAAAACACAAAGAGCTTTTAAAAAGATTCGGAGCAATAGCTGGAAAAGCGCTTGGGCTAAAGCCGGTTTACCAGCAGGCCACGACACTTGCTACGGAGTACATGTGCTTAAACATATCTGCGGTAGGCGTTTACGAGCCGCTGGGGTTGCTAGAGAAACCCGAAAGGTATGCTTAGGCTTGGGCCATAAAGACGGTGATATAACCACGCACTATTCGGCAGCAGAGGTTAAAGAGCTGCTGGATGCATTTGAAAAGTTATGTCACAACTCCTTGTTTGTATACTGTTTTAATATGGCTATGTTTGCGTTAACTGTTGGTGCTGGTATTATGTGGCTCTGTTAACGCTATCTGTTGTTTATTCATACAGTACTGTATGTGATACTGTATATTCAGAAATATAGCGGGGAAGTTCCATGAAAAAATCAGAATTTAGGGCCTTAGAATCACAACTAACAGAACTTCCTTACGATCAAAAAAAGCAACTGAAAAACTGGCTGTCCGCCTTAATAGAATCCCAAGCTGAATCTTTAATTGACGCCACACCGGAATCCTTTTGTTGTCGTCATTGCGGTAGTGACTCAAAAGGGTTGGTATGGATGTCTTGGTTAGGCTAGCACTTTCCCTAAACTTCATAAGGATCATCATTGACTATGAAGGCATTGGCATCAAAAATTTTTTCAGCTTGTTCCTTCAGTTCTTTTTTGTATAGACGTAATGCGACAATATCGTTAAGGGCATCGGCACCTTCGTCTGAGTCTTCGCTGTATTTGTCAACAATTTTTAATAAGGTGTCTTCCCTTGTATGTAGAGATTTCCACAACAAGCTGAATGTACTTCTGTCAATTCTCAATTCCAATTCTTGCATTTTTACCTCTATGCTTGCTTCTTATATGCTTTTTTACAATGCATTGCTACTTGTTCAAGTAATCCCACATACTTATTTAATGGCATATTTTGTGTTGGTACTATCATGTGATGGCCTTTAGAACCTCTTTTAACCAACTTTAACCCAATGGGAAACATAGCACCCTGCTTGATTTCCCAAACCCAGCCAGTTAGAGGGCTTTCATCTAATCCATCTTTAGTGTATACACTTACTCCGTTATTGTTGGCTATGATGGTTTCTACTCCATTCATTTCCATTGTTGTAACTTCACTTGGCCGCACTCTTGATAATCGTGATGATATAGAATTGCCCAACCTGTATAAATCCTCTTTAACAAGGTAAAGTTTTTCGCTGTTCATAAAGCCACCTCCTAATGTGCTAGAAATATACTAAAATTCTGCGATTATTTTAGTGTTTGAAAGATTAAATATACCACAAAGCATACAGCGAAAAAGCAAGCTATATTATATGGTTAGGCTTTTATCACAGTCGCTTGTTATATTTATGATAGAGGGCGACCTCTGATTTTATAAACAATGAAATTAATTATGCCAAAAAGGAGGCAAAAATTTAAAAAGAATGAACTGATTACAGTAAAAAAATAAATTTCATCCCATCTCTTTATTCTAGCTTTATTAGGGTTTTTCTCAGAAAAATACACCTCGACAGTTTGACCAATTTCCCAGCGCGGATACCCCATGGCTCTCCCTTCAACCTTATAGGTTGAATTGTTTGCCTCAAAGTCAACAATTGCTTGAGTATTAGCAGTTGTCTTATTGCCGTTAATGCTTGTTGACGATGTGCTTTTATTTCCGAGGGCAACTAACTCTCCTGAGGCTAATTTCATCCCTTTAATGTAAGAAGACTCTAATTGATAGGAGTAAATTGTTGCTCCTATTAATGCAATAACAATTATCAGAGCAGGTATGTAACGTAGTGGCATGTACTTCTCCTTAAATATAACCAGGCTGTAGAAAAATTAACTTAAACATACAAATATTTTCCAGCAGCTCGATTCCAATGGGTTTTCGATAACAATCAATATTAACAGTGTTTTTTGGGTATACAAACTCTCAATTTACCCAATATCGGCCTAAAATCAATGGTATAAGCCTTTGTTCGGCTTATCTGGCGTATAAACTCACATCTCCATATCGCCAGAGCTTTTCTATATTGTGCATAATACAGCAGATCATCCACTGACTGCTCAGTTTCGCTTTTCCTCGTAACGTCAGTTTGTTAATCCCTTTGTTACTGGTGATATTCCCAAACACAGGTTCGATTATCCACATCCGTCTCGCATATTCTTTTCGGCCTTGCTCGCTGTCGACTTTTTGCTTCATTAAGTCCAAGTAATTTTTATTGTCTTCTCCTTTAACTTGAAACGATATTTGCCTGCCGTGTTCTTTTACTGGCCGCTTCATGTATTCTTTTTGCAATGGGCACCTTCGACAATTTTTTAGCCGTGATTTAAAACGATGATAGCGTTTATTGCTAATGTCAAAGTCGCTACCTGTAGTGGTCTAATGATTTCGTACCTACTGATAGACGATATAATTCACTATCAACTAGGTATAAACGATGACAAAACGAACATTTTCCCCAGAATTCAAAAGAGAATCAGCCCGCTTAGTGGTTGATAAAAAGTATTCAATCACAGACGCTTGTGCAGCAGTTGGGGTTAGCGATAACGCCATGCGCAAGTGGGTTAAAGCAGCTAAGGGAGGAATCCAGTGGCACAACGCCAATAGGAAGTCGAGCGTTAACACCGGAGCATCAACGAATTCAGGCATTGGAATCATAAATTAAACGGATTGCGAGAGAAAATAAAATACTAAAAAAGGCTACCGCTCTCTTAATGTCGGACACGATGAAGTCTATTTGATGATTGACCACTACAGCGGCGAGGAAGTCACATATTTTGTGTGTGACATTTGCGATAACTTATTCAAGGTACATTAAAGAACGTGTCGGGTTTAGGTTGACCGGAACAAGTGTTGATATATCAATATTTCACAGGTTACAGTCGGCACTTTATACACTTTTAATGAAAACCGTCATGCCAGCTTATTTGGCTTAGAATTTTTTCACCTCTCTAATCCTCATTCGCTATTTTGTTTAAAATATATAGTTCGCATACGTTCACTTATTGTAATTCGTATAGTTTGGAAAAATGAATATTTGATTGTTTTTTAAGTTTAACTTATTTACACAGGATCACTTTTTTGCTTTTTTATTACAAATTAACATGAGTTTAAGGGTTTTATATCTTGTGGCCGATATTTTTGAGTATGTTTACGCCATTTAATTTGATGAAAATAAAATGATTTTGACGACAGTTTTCCTGGGTAAATATAGATAGGATAAATATAGAAAGTCACTTTTATAAGTTGAAGGCTTAGCTGGGAGAGCAAAGGTTTATCGATCAATATAATTGTATTGATTGGGTTAGTTTGTCTGGATACCCAATTCTGGCTCATTAATATGATACTGAAATCATATTGTCGATATGCTGGCCTTGGTCTATGATTGCCTAGGTTTGTTGGTGCCATCGCAGTAATAGATAAATATTATGGCTTTTTTGTAAAATATGCTCACAGGAGTAGGAAAATTGGGGAGTAAGGATATACCGACTAGGGATAAAAAAAATCCACCCGAGTGGTTTAAGGGGTACTGGGATAAAACCCAAAAAAAAGCCCATTGGGCTCACAATGCTACCAGGGAAGTTGAATTCACTATCCTGCAATGTCCGCTCACCCCTTATAGTAAAATACTCGATCTAGGTTGTGGTACGGGCAGGCATTCTTTAGAGTTCGCCAAAAAGGGACATAGGGTTGTTGGAATTGATATAAATAATGATCTGATAGCGATGGCGAGGAAGAGTGCGATTCAGCTAGGGCTGGACAATGTAAGCTTTATCAATGAATGTGCTTTTGATATTCAATTCTTTGAAGAATTCGATTTGGTCACCAATTTTTATGATGGTGCGATAGGGTATTTTCCAACAAAGCAGGATAATCTCGAATTTTTTGAAAAAATATTCAAGTCCATTAAGCCTGGTGGATATCATTTTACCAATATTTGGAGAAAATCCTTTTTCCACGGTGCATTACCAGAAAAATCTTGGCGGTTAGAGGGTGATACATTAACGCTCACTTCGTATTGCTGGGATAATATAAGTGAGCGGTTAACTCACGGTGGTGCAATTGTCTCAGTGGATACCGTTTTAAATCTTTTTTCCAATCTTAAAAAATATTCTTGTTATCAATTATATGATTTAGACGATTTGCGAAACATATATACCGCAAATGAACTAGTGATTACATCGGTACATAATAGTTTTTTAGCTGAGAGTATCGGCACAGATATTTCGAAACCGGATATTATTATTTCAGCAAAAAAATTTCCAGGACAGCAGGCTGCTGTTGGTTAGAGGGTTTCTAATTTAAGAGGGTATAAAAATGCAACGGAATATGGATGTTAGTTCGATTAATGATCTTAAAATATTGGGTGATATGCCTAGGAAATATCAACAAGACGATATTGAGGCTTTGGTATGTTCTAATGATTATTTTCCGCAAAAGCGGAGAGAGCTAATTCGGCAAGGGCAATCCGATGAATTACTAAACTGTCTTATAAAACTTGAAGAGCTGTGTTCAGAAAAAGATACAAGAGTGCAGGAGTTTATAAAAGTTCTTAAGCTTAATGCGGAGTGGCATTGTGGAAGGCATATTCATGTTGAACGTTTATATCAAGAATTTAATTCATCGGAAGCGCAATCTTTATACAATCTCTTTACTGCATATATCTTAAATACTCAAGCGAAGTATAACCTTTCGCTTAGTAGGTTGGATGAAATTAATGTGGATGATTGCAGTAGTTTAGTAAAGGATTATGCCGGTGTAAATATGCAACATGCTGTGTCTACTTGGCGTTTATGGAATTGTGGTGAGCTTCAAGACCCGAAAAAATGCGATTTTGATATTCATTTCTTAACACATGTATTCAATAACCCAACAGAGTATGACCCTAAGTCGAATTCCCTATTGTTTTTAGCCGCAGGTGTGTTCTATCTAAATTGTAACGATTACACAAAGGCATTACACTATCTAAAAAATGCCATTATAAAAGATAGTGTATCTTGGTCTCAGCGAGCATATTCGGCTTTATCGGTTTGCTATTTTAATATTAAGGATGCGATTAAATCTGAAGAGTACCTTGAATTGGCTATTCAAGGTGTAGAGAGTCATTTTGGTCCTACTGGGTGGCAGCTTCGAATTGTCGATAGTCTTATAAAGCATGGTCGAGAGAAAGAGGCTAAATTATTATTGGATAAGATAAGTCAGCAAACTCTTCTTAAAGGAGAGGTGGGTTATGCAGAGTGGGCCGACCTTTACTATTTTGTTCACTTTCCCGATAGCTCGAAGAGACGAAAGCAAAGTTATGCAGATTTTTATAATAGACTGACAGGTCTAGAAATGGTTAGCGCTTTAAGCTATTTGATTAATCATAAGGGGGGGAATGATGGGAACTGTATTAGTAGTGGCCTTTGATAGTTCTAGAGGTATTGGCCGAGACGGAGAAATACCATGGAGAATTAAAGGTGAAATGGGTTGGTTGTCTAGATTTACAAAAGGCACGGTTGACTCTAATAAAAGAAATGCTCTTTTAATGGGGAGAAAGACGTGGGATTCACTACCGAAAAAACCTTTACCAGATCGCTGTCATTGTGTGGTCAGTAGGAACCCTCCCGAGACGGTTGATTTTGATGATACTTTTTATTTTCAAACGGTAAGTGACGCTAAGTATTTTATAGATAATAACGATGAAATCGAATCAACGTTTATATTTGGTGGCTCAGATATTTATGCCAAAGCATTAGAGGATGATATTGTTGATACGCTTGTAATAACTGAAATTCCTGGTGATTATGATTGCGATGTTTTTTTTCCGTCTATTCCAAATAAGTTTAATTTAGTCAATCAAGAAAGTATTCAACTAGAAGATACATTAATTGTTAGAAAAACCTATGAGAAAACATAGCTGTTCAATCGTGGGGAAAACGCTTAAACGTGACGGTTATGAGTTGATACGCAATAAATTTAATTCAGTTGAGTTGGGTGTGTTGATTGACGCATATGAATCTGATTTGGCTGAAAGAGCATTACATGTAAAATCTGGGAAAGGAGTGGTATGTCCTGCACTTTTCTGGCTTAAATCGCCACCAAATTTGGTGAGTGTGATGGAAGAAGATAAAGCTAAATACATTGAGCAATTAAAAGATATTATAAGAGTGCGTACTAAGGCAAAGACTGATTCCATTTCATTAGATATACGTATTTTTCATAAGGGGCCTGGCGCTAAGGGAACTCAGTGGCATCAGGATGGCGCATATGTGCCGCAATCAACTGATTTACTAAGGTTTAATATATGGATTCCATTAGATACGGTAACTCACGAAAACGGAGCGTTGATTTATATTCCTCAAAGCCATAAATATGGGTTAAAAGAGCATGTGCGCGACGCATCTTACGATAAAAATATGACTTTGTATTTGAAAGATGTTAATGGGGGGCGCTGTGTTAATGCAAATCCTGGAGATATAATTGTACATCACCAATTAACAGTGCATTCGTCTTTTCCAAATAATACGGAGTCTGCTCGCAGGGCAATTGTATGCGTTGCTTCTGTCTCTCGTAATTAGTTCCTACAAGTTGAGTTTTGTTTATAAATTTTTTTAGTGTTATCTTTGTTTCAGAATTGAATGGTGAGCCATTGAGTTATGTTGATGTGCATAAATAAAAATATAGCAGGTTAGATAAAGTATATTGGTGAAGGTATGTTGCTGGTTGATGGGGCAAAAATGAATCCTAAAATCACAAAAGAGTGGTTTAAAACACGATGGACTAAGAGTATTGAAAAATCCCCATGGACCGAAAAGACAAAAGTGGAGATCGATTTTATTGTAAGTTTACTTAAGTTAAATGGGTATGAGAAAGTTCTCGATATTGGGTGTGGATATGGTAGGCATAGCTTGGAACTTGCTAGGCGTGGTTTCGATGTGGTGGGCGTTGATATAACGGAATCTTTAATTGTTGACGCTAAGCAGAGAGCTAAAAAACTAGGTTTAAATGCGCAATTTACCTGTATTGATGTGCTTGATTTGGACTATTCTGATTGTTTTGATGTTGTTTTAAGTATCAGGGATGGGGCGATAGGTTATTTTGATAATGAAACGGATAATTTAAAGATATTTGATGTGGTCGCCAGTGCGTTAAAAAAGCAGGGAGGGAAACATTTTATGGAGGTTCTAAATGCTTCATTTATTGAAAAATCATTCCCGTTGCAGTTGTGGGAGGAAGGCTCTCAGAGTTTGTTTTTGGAGAAGTTTGATTGGAGTCCAATTGATAGGAGGGTAATACACTCTTCTTCAAGGTTTGGGTTTGGTGATAGGATTTCTTCAGTTGATTTGAATGATAAGGTTTCAAGTTTACGTGTATATTCTCCTTCGGAAATTAATTTTATTTTAAAAGAGAGGAGTATGGATATTCAGGATATATATTCTTTCTATAGTTATGATACTAAGTATGTAGGTGAAAGAGTTTCGATGCTTATTTGTTCGGAAAAAAATAGTTAATCTAAATAATTATATTATAAGTTATCGAGGCGATTTTTTAATAAGATGATTGTTCGGTGGCTGACTGCAAGGAATAAATGTGGAAACTACACCTACAAATTCGGTGTGTATGCAAATCCAAGTGGGTGATGGCTTGGAGTGGGTTCTATTTAGTCGCCCAGTTGAAATTGTTTCCTCGTCAATAACGAGTGAAGTTGAATTTTGTTTAAGTGAAGTTGAGCGTTATGTTCAGTTGGGGTATTTTGCGGTTGGTTATGTTTCTTATGAGGCTGCGCAAGGTATCAGTAATTGTTTTTTTGTGGGAGATAAAAAAGATTATCCATTAATATGGTTTGGTATTTATCATTTTTATGAGCCTATTGATATGCTTGATAATCTTCTCAAGTTGAAAGAAGGGCGAAATACACTTAAAAACTGGGAAGCTTCAATTTCTCGCAATAAATATCTAAATGATGTTGATGATATTTTTGACAAGATTTCTAAAGGAGATACGTATCAAGTCAATCATACTTTTAGGCTTTATCATTATTTCGATGACAATCCGTTCGAATTATTTTGCGACATGGTTTATGCGCAACAATCGGAGTATTGCGCTTATATCAATATGGGGCGGTGGCATATGTGTTCGGCGTCTCCAGAATTGTTTTTTAGTTATAATCAAGGTGAGGTATTCTCTAAACCAATGAAGGGAACTGTTAGGCGCCCAGAATGTAATAAAGAAGCAGAAATAGCGCGTGATTGGTTGTATATGTCGGAAAAAAATAGAGCTGAAAATATTATGATTGTGGATATGATGCGTAATGACTTAGCTCAAGTAGCAGAGGTTGGAAGCGTTCGTGTTGATGAGCTTTTTTCAATAGAAGAGTACCCGACGGTATATCAAATGACGTCAAAAGTATCTGCGGTTACGAAACAGTCTGCGGTCCAGGTGTTTAGTCGATTATTTCCTTGTGCATCGATAACAGGTGCGCCAAAAATAAAGACAATGGAAATAATCCGTGATCTTGAAGTTGGTGGGCGTGGTGTATATACAGGTTCTATCGGGTATTTTTCGCCAGATAATAACGCTAGGTTTAATGTGGCTATTCGAACCGCAGTTATTGATCAGGAAAAAAAAGAGTTGGAATATGGTGTTGGTAGCGGCGTGATTTGGGAGGCAAAACCTGAGGCTGAATATGACGAATGTATTGCAAAGGCTCAGGTTGTTAATGTTGGCGTTAATTAAACGATGTTATTTTATATTGATTTTTGGGTGCTAATGTTGTGGTGCTATTAGTTGTTGTTAAGGTTAAAAATGTAGGCTGGACGAAAGATGGGGTTTTTCTAATTTTTCCCGAAATAGGTTTACGTAAACATACAGGCAAATGGAGCGTGATACTGTGATACATAAAATTCTGATTTTTTTGGTTGGTATACGTAAAGATTTTCTCTGGTTTTTAAATTCTATATTTTATTCACAGTTTTTTGAAATAATGGTTTTTATTTTTGGCGAGGGTTTGCAAAAAAATATTGTTAATTGCATGGCTAAAATATGCTCATGTTTAGGTGTGGGCGAAATTATTTCAAATATTCGGGTTGTTGTTTCCCGCTCAATGGTTTGATTACGATGTATTATATTTACTTATGTATCGGAAGTAATTGTTCGGCAGATGCGAATATCTACCACTTTATACGTTATTTGCAGGATCATAGGGTGCGTTTTGATGTCGGAAGATTTTACTTAACAAGGTGTAAAAATAAAAAAAAATCCTACTACGTGAATACAATTGTGCTGTTGAAATATAAAAGTAACAAAGGTAATTTTATTGAAGAATTAAAAGTGTATGGTAAATCTTCTCGTGACGGAGAAAAAATTCCAATAGATATAGATTTACTTGCTGTCTCTAAAGAGAAATTGACGTTTGAGTTGTCGCAGGTATTAAATATAGGAAAATTTGAGATGTCTATGTTGGCGGCTTATATTAAGGGTGGAAGGTTAGAAAGTGATTTGCTTGTAGAAGAGTTAAGGTATGTGCAGGATAGGTTAATTGTTGTTTAAGATTGACCGATAGGTAATTTCGTCTCCGGTTTTTGTTTATATGAAGTTGACCCAACCGCATAATTCAAGAATAGTTATCCCAGTGATGCTTATTCCAACTAATGCTCTTATATAGTGAACACCATTTATGCCCGGTTTTACGACATTTATTGATGGGTCGGTGGGGTTGTAGCTAATTGCTAATGTATCTTTATGTGATTGTACAGTCTGGATAATTTTCTCTACAGCAGGTCGGCTGTAGGTTCTTTCTCCTAATGTATAGGTATTTCCACTATAGTTTTGGCCATCTATTTCAAACGAGTACTGTACGGTTGGGTAATAGCTCTCTGAGCCAATATTACCAACGGAGTGGGTTGAAACTTTACTAATACCCAATTTTGCATTTACTTTTGGCCATTTCAAGCTTTCAACCGCTTCACTTGTTGATACTACGGCTGAGATCATAATAAAAACCCCAAGGATACACACTAAAACTAGGGAAAAATTTATTATCAATATATTTTTTAAAAGTAAGGCGAGTGCAATTGAAACGGCCATAACTATAAAAAAATAGAGTGTATAGATGCTCTTTCCTAAAGCAATATTTAACAAAAATTTCATGGGTTATGCTTCTTTGTTAACGTTTTTATCCTCTCTAATATAAGACGATATCCTTTGTTTTCCAATGATGCGATTTGTTGTGTTTTACCGTTAAGCCCAGTTTATTAGTAATAAGGAGGTGAGATTAGTTTTTTATAGGAGGGTAAGCTTTATAACGCTTTTCTTGTTTGTGTGTTGATACCGCTATGATTTAAAAGGGTGTTAATGAATGGAAGCTTGCTGTATAGGGAAAGGGTACGAATATTCCTTTGTAAAAACGTAAAAATCCCAACTAAACGCCGGGATTTGTTGGTGATCCGAAGCCTCGATAGATGATTGAGACTTCGGAATGTTAGGTTAAATATTTTTAGTGTGTAGGTTTATTGCAGTAGGCTTAGAGGTCCGTTTTTATAGTACTCTTGGATTTTTGTGATCCACCAGTAGTTATCAGTTGGTGGTGAACCAACGCCGTCGGTACTGTGACCCACACCGGCTCCCCAAAGTACGCTAATCACCCCGGCATTCACGAGTTCTTGCATATGGCTTTCCCAGGTTACTTGGCCACCACTGGCAAGAATTTTTGGATCGCCACTTTCATTTTTTTCAAAATGACTCAATCTTGCACCGGAAACATTAAAGGTGTCGCCGAAGAAGTAGTCTGCGGTAGAGTCTTCGTAGTGCGTATGATCGTTTGCGAGGTCAGGGAAGCTTCCGCCTGTGTAAGGGTTTGTGGTGTGAGTTCCGTTGATATGGCCTACAGGCATTTGCCATAACACTACAGGCAACTGGCTTGTATCCTTAATGGCTTTAACAAACTCAACATAGTTGCCCCACTGGTCGGCGTTCCAGAACCAAATACTGTCGGCAGGGTTTGTTGCGGCTATGTCGGGTTCTCGACCAACAGCGTCTAGACCATATTTATCAATGGATATAAAGTCTGCACCGTGGGTGGCAATACCCGCATCTATATAATATTGAGTAATGGCCTGGGCTTCTTTGTATATAGCCGGTCTACCCGTGGCAACTCCCATGCTGTCGGTAAGGTGCATTAAGCCGTTACCGGGAACTGGCACTGTGTATCCACCTTGTGGTGTGGCCCATAGGTTCATTTGCCATCCAAACTCGACGTTAGTGGCGTGTTTTTCAATAATGCTGTTGATCGCTTTAATTAACCCTTCAATAGTATTTGGAAATGAAGGATCGGTTGCTGAATCTAGCGCACCCGTTGCATAGGCAGCTTCGGTATAGGCAAATTCAGTTTTAGGGTCTTCACCTACTTGTGCAAAATAACCGAGGAAGTCTGGTTCGAGAATAATTTGCACTAGGTCGTCCCCAGCGTAGGTATTCACTAGGCCGATAGCAAACATTAAGTTATCGAAATACAGTTTCATGTAGTCCAAACTATTAATGTGTTCTTTGTTGGTGGTATAGCTTTCGCCTCCATCAGGGATGTTGTAGTAAACAAACGAGGTGATCATACCCAGTTTTAAACTTTCCTGAAGAAAAGAAATGGCTCGTCCGCCTGTAGCGTGAACCTTGCCGGACCAAGTTACCCAGCCGTTATCCCAGTAGGGGCCGTTGTTTAGGTAAATGTAACGGATGTCCATACGACGATTGGTATTGTCGGTGGCATAGTTTTGCCAAAAACCTAAGTCAGCATCGGAGTCTTCTGATACGGAGCCCATGGATAAATAATTTGGCATCCTTGGTAAGGCACCGTTCGTTTCTCGAACGCGAATACCGATGTAACGTTCGTTACTTCCCGATTTAATTTGCAACCCTGCTCTACCGCCTTTTTTCCCAATAACGGTAAGGGTACTTCCCGAGACAGAGGCGTCAATAACATCACTGTTGTTGGTTGCAACTGTGTAGTTACTGCCACCCGTTAGTGTGAAGGTTGTTGAGCCTTGGTTAACGGTTGCTTGGTTGACATCGTATTCACCGTCAACATTTTCTATTTGAATGGCCGAAGTGACTGAGCCAGGTATGAATAATGTTGGTGTAAAGGGTTGGCCGTTGAATGTACAGTTCTCGACATCTTTGATATCAAATATAACTGAGCCTTCAATGCCAAACTTTGCTGTTTTGCCGGGCATAAGTGCGCCGTTCCACTCAATGTTGGAGAAAGAAATTCGGTTGCCGTCAACGTTGCTTTCTGTCGAGTAGGCATTGGCTAGTGTGAAGTTATAGTCACAGGCAAATTCCCAGCCGTCCCAGGTGGTATCCGAGTTGTTGGTGACGGTAAAGGACACCGCAAAGCCACCTGCCCACATGCTGGTTTGTTTGATCAATACATCAGCTTCAGTGGCTTGGCCGCCTGAACTGCTTGAGCTTGTTGATGAGTTTGAGCTTGTGGATGAGCTGCTACTTGAACTGGTGGATGAGCTTGAAGAAGAGCTACTGCTTGAGGAACTGCTACTGGTGCCACAGATGCCTACATCGGACCACGCATTTTGCCAGTAACTGCCTACGCCAGGCTCATAAGCCCAAGCGGCGCTGGAACACCATCCTGCTACATCACAGTTATATTCTGTTCCATTATTGGAAACTTTATCGTCTGCTAGGTAACTCGTGCCTTCTTGGTAAGTGGGTGATGAGCATTCTGAGCCACCTGAACTGCTGGATGAGCTACTTGAAGAGCTGGAGCTGCTAGTAGATGAGGAACTGCTTGAGGAAGAGCTGGAGCTACTGCTAGAACTCGTAGAAGAGCAGTCTCCATCGAATGTCCAGTCTTGCCAAGGGCCAGAGAATTGTTCGGGATCATTGCCAGATGTCCACCAATTAGCGGTATAGGCTTTTGAGTTATGTTGGACAGATTGCCCGTCATTGTAGGTGTCATCGGAGACCCAGTTTGGCAATGCGGAGCAGTTGGCTGCAAGTGCAGACTCAGGGCTGAGCAATATTGCTAGCAATGAGCCGACGGTGGCTGTCCCTAGCTTGCGTGTGAATTTAATATGTTTCATTAATGTATCCTTCGATGATTATTGTTTTTATGTAATTACGTTGGAATATGAATCAAGAAAAGGGTGTTTTAGTGGAATTGTGAAGCTTCAAGAGATAATACTTGTTGAGCCGCTCAACATCGCTTAGAGCTTCCGACTACAAGACTCACCATTACCTTTTTCCGGTAGAGTGAAGCTAACATGAGGGAGGGGATTGCAACAAATAAGTTTTTTATTGAATTTTAGGAGCAAAGTTAGACGATTTCAGTTAATTTAAAAGGTTTTAAGGAATCCGAAAAGGTGACAAATAAGCTCAGGGGTAGTGAGAAAGTTGCTTGAATGGGATGCGAGTCACAAAAAAGCGGCCTAAAAAATAGACCGTTTTTGAATAAGACTGCTTGCATAGCGCCGGACATTTTGCTGGCTAACCAATGATATCTGGCCACTATACTTCTTGTTAGGGCGCAATACAGCCTAAACATTGAGCAAATACTTGTAACCCTCCGGGCTGATTGACTTGCTGAGAAAGTGCTTTTAAGTTTGTATCGTCCTCTATATGGCGAAGCAAGGCTAAGCCCAACTTCTTTTCGGCTGTAAGGGTGCTTGAGGCTAATGTTTGAGCCCGTATGCTGACATCTTCCATTAATGCTTGGATAAATTGTTCGGATTTGGTTAATGGCCGACGTATCGTTTTCACTGAGTAGTCCCCAAGTTCTTTTGTGTTGGCAATGGATTCAAATACGTCTTCCAGGTTTCCTAGCTTATCGACTAAGCCAATGTTAAGGGCTTTTTCTCCCGCCCAGACTCTACCTTGCGCGAGCTTGTCAATTTGTTCTGGCGTTTTATTGCGCGATTCGGAAACAATCGTCAGGAAACGAGAGTAGATGTTGTTTACCCCGCTTTGAAAAATACTTTTGGCTTCTTCAGACATATGGCGGTCAGGTCTAAATGCATCGGAAAGCGGTGTGGTGCCTATTCCGTCGGAGCTAATGCCTATCTTTTTGAGTGCATCGGTAAAGTTAGGCACGACGCCGTACACGCCAATAGAGCCGGTTATGGTAGAGGGCGTCGCCCAGATTTCTTCTGCTGCGCTGGCAATCCAATAGCCGCCAGACGCGGCTACGCTGCCCATGGAGACATAAACGGGTAAACCTTTGTTGCGTGTTTCTATTATTTTTTGACGAATCACTTCCGATGCAAAGGCACTTCCTCCTGGGCTATCTACTCGCACAACAAGGGCGTCCAATTCGGCGTCGTTTTGAGCAATTTCCAGTAATTCGTTAAAGCTGGCGGAGCCAATCGCATTGTCGTTTTGAAACCCATCAAGTATGGCTCCCGATACCGCAATTAAACCGATGGTACTGGGGGTTGATGTTGTTTCCGAATCAATTTTTTTCATATAGCTGTCATAGTCGACGGCTAAGTACGTGTCGCTGGCTTTATTCAACCCAAACTGTTCGATTAATTTATTGTTGAGTTCTGTTTGTGACACTATTTGGTCAACTAAGCCTCTTTTGAGGGCGTATTGGGCGCTGGATATTCTTTGTGTGTGTAGTGCATTTGGCATATCCAGCACAAAGTTTTTTACGGCTCCGGTTCTAAGCCCCCGTAATGTTTCTACTCTATTGGTATAGCGGCCCCATAATGCGGTTAACCACTGTTCATTGTGTTCTTTTGATGCGTCCGACATATCGTTTCGGAGGTAGGGCTCAATGGCATCTTTGTATTCTCCTACGCGAAATATATGGAAGCGTATGCCCAGCTTGTCTGTCGCGTCTTTTAAATAATTTCGGTAACTTCCGTAGCCAGTAATAAAGACATTGCCTAGGTCATTAATATAAATGGTGTTGGCATAACTGGCTAAGTAATATTGTTGTTGAGTAAAGTTGCCAGAAAATGCAACGATGGGTTTATTACTTTTTTTGAATTCTTCAAGCGCTGCTCCGACTTCTTCTAACTTACTTAACCCCCCGCCATATAAATAATCCAATTGAAGCGCGATACCTGTAATTTTGTCGTCTATTGCTGCGTATTTAATGGCTTGTATAAGTTCTAAGCTGGATGTTTCGAGAGGTAGAGAGCGCTCTTCGGCAAGTAAATCCAGTGGTGAGGTGTTGTTGTTAACTTGATCAACTAAGTAGCCGGAAGGCATTAGGTGAAGGGCACCCGTGCGCGTTTTCGTTTCTGCCTGTTTTTGAGCGGAAATTGAACTAAAAATTCCAATAAGGATAATGAGAAAAAGAACATTGAAGAAAAATGTTCTAACCCATGTAATAAGCCGCCATAGGTATTTGAATGGCAAAAAAATAAACTTCATTATAGTTCCTTGTGTCACAGGCGAGATGAGGCTCCCGACAGAGATTAGTGTGTATTTTGATAAAGAGCGCGTTGCTGCCACCTGCTCGTCATCATTGCTGCAATGAATAATACTATTGTTAATGTAACAAAAACGTATTCTTTTACGCTGGCGGTTGATAAAAAGCAACGTTCTATCGCAAAAACGAAATAAAATAGTAGTAGAAAGCAAAGCCAGCTATAAGAACGATAATAATGTTTAAAAATTCCCGGTAGTATTAATAGGAAAGGGATGGATTGAATGAACCAAATAATAATGGCTGAAGATAGGGAAGCATTTTCGCTAAACCATTTTGTGATGGCAAAAAAACTCAGCATCAACGCGATGAGTGCAAGCGTTACCCTATTACCGTATTTTAATTTAGTGTGCAGGTATTTAATCGGTTTTAATGTTTTGGTCACAATGTTTTATCGCTAATGTTTTATTACTTGAACGTTTAATCAGTAAGTTTTAATGCTAATTTGGCTAATCGTTTGCCGAAGTGTTTACATATTGTAATTTCTTCATCGGAAAAGGGGATGTTTCCAGATGAGCCAGCATAATGAGAGGGGCCGTAGGGTGTGCCTCCAGTTTGTGTGGTATGTAAATGGTCTTCAGAGTAGGGTATACCAGCGATGATCATTCCGTGGTGAAGCAGTGGGAGCATCATGCTGATTAATGTTGTTTCCTGTCCTCCGTGTAGTGTTCCTGTTGAAGTAAATACTCCCGCAGGTTTACCAATTAGGTTTCCGTTCACCCAAGTGTTGACGGTCGAATCGATAAAATATTTCAGTGCCGAAGACATATTTCCAAAGCGAGTAGGGCTGCCTAGGATAAGCCCCGCACAGTTTTGTAACTCTTCTTCGCTGCAATAGAGTTCTCCCTCTTCGGGTATTTCTGGGGAGGTGGCTTCACAATCGGCTGATATTTTAGGCACGCGGCGCAAGCGTGATTCGATCCCCTGCTCTTCCGCTCCCCTGGCGATATGCATTGCCATTTTTCGCGTGGCGCCGTTAAGGGAATAGTAGACAATAAGTAGGTAGGGGGGAGAGAATGCTGTCATAATCTGATACTCAATTACAAAAGGGATAGGACGTTTTCAGGCGGTCTACCGAGGATGCCTTTCGCTCCCTTAACAACAATAGGGCGCTCTATTAGCTTGGGGTGTTCAACCATTGCTTCGATCAGCGTTTTGTCGCTGAGACTGCTATCAGATAAACCTAAAACCTTGTAGGCTTCTTCTCCTTTGCGAAGCAGCTCTCTAGGGGGGATACCGAGCTTTTTAAGTATCTCTTTTAGTTTATTGGCCGAGGGTATTTTTTCAAGGTAATGTACTATTTCAACTTGCGCACCACTTTCCTCAATTAAGGTCAGTGTTTGGCGGGATTTTGAACACCGAGGGTTGTGATAGATTGTTAGAGTATCAGTCATAGCCATTCTCAAGGTTTTTGGCCACCGATTTTATGGTGATCAGTTGGGTTTATCAATGAGGCCCGCTATTTTACATGACATGGCTTTATGTAAAACGTTAAGCTGGGCGCTAAAGTGCATCGTTTTTGTTAAAATTTTTATCTTAATTGATTAGGAATAAGATTGAATGCTTCAGTATGTCACAATTGTATTGGCGGGCGTCTGGAAATGTATTAAGACGTTAAGGGCCGAATTTCTCGATAAGAGCTGTCAAAAAAGTGCGGCGGCGCTGACTTATATGACGTTATTTGCGTTGGTGCCGTTGATGACGGTGACCTATTCCGTCTTCTCCGTAGTGCCCGCCTTTGATGGTGTTGCAGATCAGCTACAATCGATGATTTTTAATAACTTTATGCCCGAGGCCGGAAAGGAGGTGGAGGGGTATTTAGCAGACTTTTCCTCCCAAGCTCGAAGCCTGACCGGCTTTGGCATTGCCTTCCTGGTTGTCACTGCTTATTTGATGCTGACTAATATTGAACATACTTTTAATGCTATCTGGGGTGTGAAACACCCAAGAAGGGGCTTGTTTAGCTTTTTACTCTACTGGGCAGTATTGAGTATTGGCCCAATATTGTTGGGAACTGGGTTGGCAATCAGTACGTATCTACTCTCGATGAAACTGGTTGTTAACGAGCTGAATCAGTTGGGAATGCTTGCCCCCTTAGTGAGGGGGGGGCAATGGGTAATGACTAGCGCGGCTTTCACGCTATTGTTTGCCGCCGTACCTAATTGCAAAGTACCGCTTCGTTTTGCCGTTATTGGCGGGGCCGTAACAGCGGTATGTTTTGAGGTGCTTAAAGCGCTTTTTGGTTATTTTGTTGGTGGTTCAAGCTTTCAACTTATATATGGTGCTTTTGCGATAGTGCCGCTTTTCCTGTTGTGGGTGAATCTGCTTTGGACCATTATTTTGGGAGGGGCTGTATTGGTAAGGGCTTTGGCTGAGTGGGGTTATGGGAACTCGTCTTCGAATATGAGTGATATGACGATCGCTCTTGCTTGTTTAAACTTATTCCGTGAGCGTTCCCGCAATGGGGCCTTTGTAACCGATTCGGATTGTGTTGCTCTGGGTATAGGAATTGTCCATTGGCAAAGAATCCGGGAGATTCTGATTGAAAACCGCTGGATTGCGGTGACTGAGAGCGGTGATTATGTGCTGAGTCGCAATTTAGCGAATGTGAACCTGTGGCATTTGTCTAAACTTGTCGGGCTGTCGGCTGAGTTTAACGAGAAGGAGTTTACATCTAAGGAGGGTTGGCATCAGGAATATCGTCACTTACAGGACGAAATTGATGGATTTACTCAGCAAAAATTGGGTTTGAGTCTAGAATCTTTGCTTGAGAATAGTTCTCATAATAAGCAGAGCTAGATATTCTCTGCTATTCTCAGACTAATAACGTTAAGCGTGTCCAGTTAAGTATGTATATAGCTTATAGAAATTGGGACATATAAACTCTAACGAATTGGGATACAACGGAGCTTAATAGCTGTAGATTTATGTCCATTCCCCTTCTTATATGCGATGACTCCAATATGGCTCGAAAGCAGGTGGAGAGATCCCTGCCGGATGGTTGGGATGTGAACATCTCGTTTGCGAGAAACGGCCAAGAGGGTATAGATGCCATACGGGCCGGGAAAGGTGAAATGGTGTTTCTGGACCTGACTATGCCTGAAATAGATGGGTACGGGGTACTGGAATACATTAAAGCTGAGGGCCTGAAAAGCGTTATTATTGTTATTTCCGGTGATATTCAGCCCGAGGCCCGCGAGCGGGTTCGGCAATTGGGGGCTTTAGAGTTTATTAAGAAGCCCATTAGTAAGGAAAAGCTCGGCGATGTGCTAGAGACATATGGACTCCTATAGGTTTTTCTCCTTTTATCTTTCTTTAAGCTTTTCCCCCCAAGCTGTCTTTGGATGAACGCTTACAACCAGCCCTAGTTATCTGTTATGCGCTCAATCAACAATTATCGGAGTAATTATGTATATATGGAAAACTGCAACTCTCGCAACTGATATTAAAAATGATAGTGTCGAGCCGAGAGAGTGGAAAAAATACTACTTGGCTGTCTCAATATTTATGACTTTAGCAATGTACCTTACTGCCCTGTTGCCTAGAGAAAATATGGCGGCAGTATTAGCTGAAGCTATCGCGATGATCGGCATACTTATTTTTGGGGTAAGTATTACGTACCAATCTAATCAAGGAGATGGAGGTGTCGATTATATATCTAGAATGACAGCCTTATCTTTCCCGATCACTGTCAAGATATTTCTAATATCCCTATTGGGTGGAGTACTAATGGGTATTTTAAGTGAGGAGGCTTCACTTTCGGAAATGTTTATGGAGTGGGGCATGGTTGTCTTTGTGGCAATAATACAAATTGTCTTTTTTTGGCGTATTAATGTCCACATCAAGTATATAAATGTATAACAATTTTAGCCACGTGACAAAAATTACTTCGCTCCGTTTTGTATATGGTTACGTCATTTTACACAAAACTCCACTACGTAATTTCTGCACGTGCTAAAGGCGTTCAGGCCAACAACGGACATGCTGCCCCGGAATAAATTGGAATCGATATAGGTATAGACAATGAGCGAAGTAACTGAAGTTCCTCTGACGAAAGAAATGGTCAAAAAGACTCTTTTTATCACTAGGATAATTGGAATTGTAGTTTCGTTGGGTTTAGCTATAGGTATTTTCATAGCAATAAATAATGGTAGCAACTCGGGAGTCTTTACCAAGGCAGTAATCGTTTTCGGCATATCCCTTGCGTTTTTCGAGTTTATTCGTTTTGTATCTGCTATTTCTTTGAAAAATAAATTGTCTTCTCAAACCTCTAATTCAGCGACAACTTCTAAAGGCGGTACTGATCTTTCTCCTGAGGCTATGGATTTAGTAAATAAAGCATTTGACTATGCAGTTCAAAACATTAAAACGACAGAGGATAGCTTTACTTCGTTTGTTATGTTCATGAAGGCTGACGCCAGTACTAATATGGCACGTCTTGTTTCAGATGATCCAGAAGTGGTAACAAAAATGGCCCAGAATGAGATTGAGAAGCTAATCGAAAATTCTGAAAGCAGTGAGGTCGTGGCCTATGCTATTGCCCAAGATGCTAGAATAAATTTATCAGATACGAAACGAGATGCGGTAATTGTCGAGGTCGGATGTAGGGCAACGGGTAATGCGCTAATAATGGCTCAGCAATATGAGAAAGCTCCTAAGTTTCGTGAAATTGATAATATTAAAATAATACAAGTCGCTTCTCATAGATTTTGATGTTCTAGAGTGAATATTGATGCGTGCTAGGAAAGTTATGGATATCAAAGTGGTAAGGTCTAACAATCAAAGGCAAGTGATGCAAAAAGCGCACGCATACTTTAAGCGTTATAACTACAAAGTTGGAAGCGAGCAATTACTATGGATATAGTAATAGGAAAGGGTTTGGGGCATTGGATATTTGGAATGACAAAGGGACAGGTAATCGATCTGTTAGAAGAAGATGCGTCTGTACAGAAGCAAAGAATAATATCCAAGAACTATGATTTCTTTTCAATTCAAGAACCGTATTGACGTAAATTACATTGAAGGGAAAGGCTGATGGAAATATTAGCGGTATCAAAATAGATTCAAGTTTGAAGCAAGCTTCTGATATCTTTGAGTGCCCGCCAATATTTTTTGAGGGGGTAGAAATCGTTTTTAATTCATTGGATGGGGTGTCGTTTGAAATAGCGGCGGCTAAAATGGATTTTCTCTATGAGATAGGTGCGGTGGAAGATGGTGAGCTGGATGAACAGTGCCACGATACAAAGAAATTGAAAATTAAAAAAATCCATGTTCGAGCTAGTCAGTAAAATGCTAACAAGCAACTGTGATAAAAAGCAAGGTCAAGTCTGAACTACTACAAAATCATCTTTCTTTAGGTGCTTGTCGGGGCATTTATCGCACCATTGAGATAGACGCCGAATGCCGAGAGTGTAGGCTGCGATGGTGGATTGAGAGTAGCCTTGAAGAGTTAATCGTCGTTCAAACTGGGCGTATTGTGTGGCAAACTTACGTTTTTCGTAGGCATTCATAGTCATTTTCCTTAGAAATGTTGAGCGAAGCCTCGGTATTGAGGGCCCTAAGGAAAGTGTTGGTTAGTGTGGGGGTTTTGCCGCGTAGCGGCTTTGTTCAACAAGTTTGGCAAGCGGGACAAATTAAAGCGTGGCTTCGCCACAATTGGCCCCTTCCAAAAGCGTTAGAGCGTCAAGTTTAATCTTGATGTATCTTGCAGGGTGCAAGTCCCTGTCGGGTAAGGCTTAACCGGCCACCCGTATCGAGTGTTGCGTTTATGGCGGAGGGTAGAAATAAAGTTATTTTTTTTTTTTAAAATTTTATTTTCAAAATATTCCCGAACAAAATAAGTGAAGCGTACACAGAGAAATGATTAGGCCGTAGGGGTGTCGCAGACCCTGAGAACTGGCATAGCAGACAGCTTCGACATGCAAATTGAGATCGACGAGGGGTTTAACGCCCACCGAAGTCAACACAGAAGCATCCGTACATGGTGAGGATGTGGAGGGTCTCCGGAGTCAAAAGGTTGTGGCATGATCATAGAGATGCATTTGAGAACTTGAGAGATCCATTTAGGCCCCAGCGGGAAAGAAACGACGAGAACCGTATGTTAGAGACACGACATAAACAGGAGACTGGACTGCACTGGTTCGCGGAAATTCTTTCATACTGCTGGGAAAGTTGTGAATTCTGTAACTGGAATAGCAGCCGATGGCTAAATGGAAGTCGGATCAAACATAGTACTCTGAGGTTGGGAGAGCCAACTACATGGGGAAGGTCTTGACGGAAGTACGTAGCTCGCAAAGGACCCTCATACCCGACGCTGAAGAATGGGAATACTATGAGCTCCCCTCACTGCGAGGAATAGCCAGGAAAGCAAAACAAGAACCCATGCATCGCTTTCGCGATTTATCGAGGTGCTTAAACGACACGCATATGAAGTACGCCTTTAGTCGAATGAACAAAAAGGCTGCGTCAGGAGTGGATAAAGTCACCTACTTGGATTATCGAAATAACCTGGATGGAAATCTAGAGAATTTAATCGATAGGCTAAAGAAAGATAAATACAAAGCGAGATTGGTTAAACGGAAACATATACCCAAAGCACCAGGGAAAACACGACCACTCGGATTACCCGTATTCGAAGACAAGCTACTGCAAACCACCAGCTCAGATTTACTCAGTGCTATCTACGAGCAAGATTTTTATGATTTCAGTTATGGTTACAGACCAAAGCGAGGAGCACGACAAGCTGCTGATGACCTAGCCGTTAGACTGCAATTTGGTCGACTCGGATACGTGGTTGAAGCGGATATAAAAGGCTTCTTCAACCATATCGATCATAATATCTTGTTGGACTTTATAGCGCTCAGGGTAGACGATAAGCGTTTTGTGAGGTTAATAGCAAAATGGTTAAAGGCTGGAATACTGGAAGAGGATGAGCAAATAATCTACCCAGAAGAGGGAACCCCTCAGGGTGGTAGCATCTCCCCAATATTAGCGAATATCTATCTGCACTATGTCATAGACGACTGGTTTGAAAAAGTTGTCAAGCCAAGCTGTCGTGGCGATGTGATGATATGCCGTTATGCGGATGACTTTGTTTGTGCATTTCAGTATGCGGGAGACGCAACGCTGTTTTATCAAGAGTTACCGAAAAGATTGAAAGCGTTCAATCTAGAGGTTGCAAAAGAAAAAACAAATTGCATTCGGTTCAGTCGTTTTCATCCAGGCTTGAAGAATCGATTTTCCTTTCTAAGTTTTGAGTTCTATTGGAAAGAAGATAGCGCAGGAACAATAAGAGTCTTCAGGCGTACAGCAAGAAATAGACTGCAATCGACGAAAAACGGTTACAGCGAATTCATCAAGAAATCACGACACCTGAGAACCCCCGTATTGATTGACAAGTTAACCCAAAAACTCAGAGGGCACTACAATTACTTTGGGGCGGTGGGCAACAAGGACGATCTCTACACGGTGTACTCTCATGTCGTTGGGTTGTTGTATAAATGGTTGAATCGACGCAGTGGGCGGAAAAGTATGACCTGGGAAAAGTTAAAGCGCTTAATTGCCCATAGATCGCTGGCGAAGCCAGTGTGTAAGGCAATAGTAAGGAGCACAAAGGTATGGTTATAATAAAAGGATTTTTGCACTGCGAGAGCGAGTACAACCGAGGAGCCGGATGCGGGAAAACCGCACGTCCGGATCTGTATGGGGGGCTTTATGTAAATGAAGTTCCTACCATTACTAAGGCAAAACTAAATGGGAGCGTTTAATATAATATTTTGTATTTGTGTCCTTCTACTGTCGGCAGGCTTGGCCTTCTTTGTTTACGTTAAATCAGGTCAAACTATCGATTCTCTATTTTGGGCCGCTTATGCTTTTGGTGGTGTTTTCTTTGCTGGGCTATTTACAGCTTTTCCTGGTGGTTCAAAGAGAAAAAACGAGTGGGGAGAAATGGTTAAGGTTGGGAATATCAATAATCTATCAAAAACTCAATCTTTTATCATATTCGCATGGATAGTTGGTGTGGGGTTGGCGCTCGTATATGTTACCCAATTTACGAATGTCTTATAACAAACAAATGTACCTGACAAAATTAAGCATCGGCCTAATTGGGGTTCGGCGATAAACTGAAACGAAAACTACAATCAAAGCCTTACATTGCTTAATTTTTTAGGTAATTTGGGCGTTAACTGTCGAAGGAGCTATGGTGCTAAAACTATATAAATTACCTATTGACTCCATAGTTACTCGTTAGGCCATTAAGGAAAGTATCATGCCAGTTACAAGGCCAAGTTTTTCCCCTATGTGGGTTAACTTCATTACTATATACGGGAAAGGAGATATAGTTGATGTCGGGAATATGATTGGAGAGAAGGTAAAGCAAAATATCGATCTTGGTGTTAAAGACCCGAAGTTAGGATTTACTAATGCATGCGCGATTCGCATGAGCTACGCACTAAATAATTCTGGGGTAATTGTTTCTAGAGGTATATGGAGTACCGTCTCAGGAAAAAATAAAAAATGGTATATTTACAGAGTAAGAGATTTAATTAAATTTCTAAGCCACAGTTTTGGCCCGCCAGATAAAACAGCTAAAAATCCACAACCAAAAGATTTTAATGGCGAAAAAGGGCTTTTAGTTTTCTCTGTCAACTGGAGTGATGCAACAGGTCATGCAACTCTATGGAATGGCAATACTTGCTCTGATCGCTGTCACTTTCCAGTGGCTTCGGAGGTCTCTATATGGACTTTAAAATAATATTTACTGTGGCGGCTTTTACCTTATATGGGTGTTCATCAAACAAACCCATTGCAGAAAATAAGTCAGGTGAATATTACTTTAAAAACTACGCCATGAGTACTTGCATCTCAGATGGGTATCAATCTCAAGAGGTTGTATCAGATGCAGCAGCAGCAGCGAGAGGCTATCTTGAATTCGGTAATTTACCATTAGAAGCACATACCGAGGCAACGCTATTGGGGCGAGATTTTTTAAAAAAAGAGTATCACAGTAAATCTGGAGCCAGTCTCATCCTTATGAAATGTCTGGATTTTTATCATAGTGAAGAACTGGATCTAATATTCAAATCGTACAATCAATGCCTAATAAACGGTTGCAATTGACCGGATAGTTCCCCCGATTTAATGAACACCTTCTACTAACTCTTGGAGGTGGCAAATGCCAAGATACAACAGTCCAAGAAAGACATAGAAGTACAGCAAGAAATTCAAAGTTGGTGCAGTATTATATAGCTTTGAGGAAGGCGTGAAGAATCAACAACTGCTTCACACATCGATTGCTATCAAAAAAGATACCTTGTTTGCGTGATATGACTCGAATGCTTGCTGGGGTGGGTGGTTTTTTGGGGTGAAAAGGTGATGGTGAGCCTGGTGTAAAAACAATATGGGAAGGCTATGATAAATTGTTGCATTATATTGACGCTGCGGATACGCTTGGACATATAAAAATGTGTATAAAACTAAGCAAAGGCGTTATATGAGGAGAGCTGAAAAATGATGTCACTTGTTTCGACTTTGATAATAATAGCCGCCGGAATAGTGTATTTAATCTACACCGTAAAGATACTGATACAGGCTTTCAATAAGTCAATTTGGTGGGGGTTGGGAAGTTTTTTTATCCCATTTTGTATCTACGTTTTCGTGGCACTAAACTGGTCTAGCGCTAAGAAGCCATTTTTAATGAGTTTACTAATCATTCCTCTATTTATTATTGGAATGTATCTTCAGCCGAGTGCTTATGATCCGATCATGAACAAATGAAACAAGAAAAATTATACAAAGCCAGTAATAGTGATTTTGCTTCGCTCGGCCTATTCTAGCAGCGTTAGGAGTATATATATGAAAGTAGTTAGTGCAATTTTTTTACTTTTTAATGCTTATTGTAAAGTACTTCTTGTTTGAAATATTTCCATACCCTTTCGATTAAGTTTAATTCGGGTGAGTATGGGGGAGAAAAACTAAATTGATGCGCCCATTATCCTTCAGATACTCATAGACTTTAGTAGAATAATGATATCTGGCGTTATCCAAAATAATATGTAACCTTGCTGATAGTGGATATTTCTGGTTTATCGTTTCCAGCAACTCAATCGTCGAATCCGCGTCAACTGTCTCGGACTCGATAATCGTGAGATCCATCGTTTCAATATTGATAGCGCCATGTAAATTCAAACGCTGGCGACCGCTGTTGGTGTTTGTAGGCAGCGCTTTTGTCCTTTTTTATCCAGCCATAAGTTGCCATTGTATTATGTTCTGGATGCACAGTATCAACGAACACTATCTCTTCATCTGCCGATTTTGCTTCTAGGAAAGCCTCATAATACATGACGAACTCTTCTTGAGCTTGTCGGTTAATAGCTCAAATTATGAGGTAATGTGTAAAAATCATTTCGGCGATCACTTTTATAAGTCAGCGTAATCAAAATAGTCTCTTCGTGAATTTGGATCTCTGAGGGTTATATTCCCCGCAGCTTGCTGCGAAAATGGGCGAATGAGCGAATATATTCACAAGAGCCACAATGTCACGGTACTGATGTATCACCTGGTATTTCCAGCGAAGTACAGACGCGCCATATTTGATGAGGCAGTAGAATATATACTCCGGGATATTTGCCTGGATATTGAAAAGCGCTATGAAGTGAAGTTCCTAGAGATAGGAACGGATGAGGATCACGTACACTTTTTAGTGCAATCAGTGCCTATGTACAGCGTCAAGAAAATTGTTCAGATGATAAAAAGCCTTACAGCAAGGGAAATATTTCGTTGTAGTCCAGAAGTTAGAAAACAGCTGTGGGATGGGGAGTTTTGGTCTGACGGTTATTTTGCAAATACGATGGTAAGCACGGAGATGAACAGATGATTGATAAGTATGTGAAGGGGGGGCAGGGAGGCAATTATCAGAAGCTTCACATGGCTTGTTCTAGCCGGGTGGTACCGAGTAATACCCCGTTTGCGGGGTAGTTTATTAAGGTTATTCAACCTTATCTCTTTGCGGACCAGTCTTACGGCGTTTTACACCCGCTACAGGAAGACGACATTGCGGTGACAGGTAACTTAGCCAATGCCGGGCTGGGAATAAAATTCAAGCACACTCAATTTAGTTTTAATATACTCTATTTCAAGGTAATGATGGATGAAGTCAAAGATTTACAAGAAGAAACACCTCGGAGTCATGTCTATTTTGAATTGCAGCTTGCGTTCTAACTAAAAACCGTTAAAAAGGGGACCTTAACCCTTAACATAATGGGAATTGTCGTGAATTTTGCGTGAAAAGGCAATATTATTGGGTGTATGTATTTTGTTTTTTTACGTTGCTGGTATCCTGCGCTAATTCAAATAAAAAAAGTGCAAAGTACAGTGTGATCTATAGAATACGCGATAGGGCAGAATCAAGGTCATCAATATCGGGTAGGTCTAAATTGGATAGGTCTAATACTGCATAAGAATGCGAATTAGTTATGGTTAGGAAGCTAATAGTAGGAAGCCAAATATAGCAAAGCAAAGGAATTGAGTTTTCTCCAAAAATGGAATAAAAACTACACACTAAATGAAATAATCGAGGCAATTAAGCTAGGGTTCTCAAGCTTAGTTGTCAATGAATAACAATTGGAAGTGAATATGTTAATTTTAACTAGAAGAGTTGGTGAAATATTGCGCATTGGCGACCATGTTGTCGTGGCTCCACTTGGAATAAACGGAAATCAAGTAAAAATGGGCATAGAAGCACCCAAAGATGTAGCCGTTGACAGGGAAGAAATCTATCGAAGCAAACAAAAAGGAAAGGTAGGCGTGGGCGCTCAACCAGTTCAACCACCGATCAGTCAATCAGCCAGCCAACCGGCTAATCGACCCATCAGTTATGCCACTCAGCAGTTCCCATCGGACTCTAATCGCTTTAGTTCTCAGGACGCTACCGTGCGTAGTAAACCGAAACGCCCGGTACTTAAGTTAGGGAACCGATGAGCACCAGCGTCTAAGCGAACAGATCAGAACGGCAATACTATAGGTGGTTTTTGTTTATAAAGCCCCATGCGTGGTATTGCCTAAGAAGCGCAAATACGCTGTCCTATAATTGCAGTCGCAGTCATGCCTTGTGACAGGGTGTGTCTTGATGAATTTAAGAATGCCCAGTTTTGGCCAATGACTTTTTAGCAAGCAGAGGCGACAGAGTGCAAGTAAGTCGCACACTGAAAGTAATGTCTCACTACGGAATGGTGGGCGTGAAACAACTGACTGTTTTGGGTCCTGCACATTAGAAGCCATTTCGCCCTATTATTGAAAATTGTTACAACACACGGAAGAATATTCCGATAAAGAAGCCGATGCGCTCAACGGCATTGTTGCCCTGCGACTCTACATAAATGAGTTAAAAGAACAGGCCGATACGTGGTTATATTCCGAAGGATATGTATACGAGGCCCTTTGGAATGCTAGAGGCAAAAATCTTTTCGAAAAAACACGCATAAAAGATTTTATTTGGAACTCTAGCCTGATCGTTGTGCCTCCAGATGCGGTGGCCTTACTAAACGCAAAAACCTCAAGTATTGTCTCACTCGGTAGCCCCCTCATGAATTTAATTAGTCGTCCCTGAAAAACACACTTAGCCCAGGCGGTATCTAGCCTAAAGCACTGAAAGTCCTAGTCAAAACGACCAGTTTTAGCTAATCTGGTATCCTTTCCTGGTCGAATTGTTCAATAAAATCATGTTGGGATTATCTGATCAACCTCATCAAAAGAACTTCTTTAACGCAGACTTACTGGATCATTTAGATCTTAGTGATCCCTTAGTCTTGTTAGCTAACGCTATCCCCTGGACTGAGATCGAAGAAAAACTTTCCGTCTTCTACTCTTCACACACTGGGCGTCCAGCACTCCCTATTCGTCGGCTTGCGGGTTTATTGATATTGAAACAGTTGGAAAATTTAAGCGATGAAAATATTGTCCTACAGTGGAAGCGCAGCCCTTATCATCAATATTTCTGTGGTGCGAAATATTTTGAAAAAGAAACCCCGTGCCATCCTACAGAATTGGTTCATTTCCGACAGCGTATTGGTAAAGAAGGGGTTGAAGCCATTTTTCACATGTCAGTGGCACTGCACGGAAAAGCAATCGAAGAGAGTACCGTCTTAATCGATACAACCGTACAAGAAAAAAATATTACTTACCCCACCGATGGCAAACTCGCAATAAAAATTATCAATCGATTAAACAAAATCGCAAAAGAACACGGAATAAAACAACGTCGAACCTATGTGAAAGAAGTGAAAGAGCAACGATTAAAACTTCGCTTTTTTCGCCACGTTAAGAAGCGTTCAAGCGCCAGGAAAGCAGTAAAACGACTGCGTACTATAGCCGGTAAACTGATGAGAGAGTTAGAAAGGACGTTACCAAAATCGTTTTTGGGTAATAGTGATAATGCTGTTATGACACAGGTTATGATCGCACTGTGTATATATCTGATATTGGCGTTTATTGAATTTAGATCAAAGATAGGTCGTAGTCTTCAACAAATGGCACGGTTAATACAAACAAATTTGTTTAATCGAAGATCATTTGTAGAACTTTTTCAGCCGCCACCAGATAACAGTAAAGTATCTCCTCAAATGAGCTTTACTTTATGAGAAAATTAACTGAGACAGTAGTGGGTTTTTCCTCATTAAATAAATACAGGTTTTAATTCCATGTTAAAAAAGCAGACTTTATTTTCCCAAAAATTTACTTCAGACAGCGGAATTGTCAGTTTAATGGAAGACTTAGGGGACGCCTTAAATGTGAACCCGAATCTTTTGTTTCTCGGCGGCGGTAACCCAGCAAGAATAGAAGGCTTTGAACAAAAAATATCCAAGCACTTAAGCGCGATTGCTGGAGACCCAGGCGCTTTCAATAAGCTTATCGGTATTTATCAATCACCCCAAGGAGCAGAAGAATGTATTGCGGAATTAGTTAAATACTTTCGAACGGTGTGCGGTTGGCAACTTACAGAAAAAAATATTGTTATTACCAGTGGAAGTCAGTCGGCGTTTTTTTTACTGATAAATATATTGGCTGAAAATGGCCGAGGTGGGGAAGAGGAGAAAAAGAATATCTGTTTTCCTATCATGCCTGAGTATTTAGGTTATTCAGACCAGGGAATTGATGAAGGTACTATGGTTGGCAACCACCCCTCGTTAGAGCTGCTAGATGAAAGTCAATTTAAGTACCACGTCGATTTTGACAACCTTGAGGTAAATAAAAATACGGCTGCACTTTGTATCTCTAGGCCGACAAACCCAACGGGCAATGTGATTTCATCCAATGAATTAAGTCAGTTAACTCAGTTCGCAGAGGATTACTCTATTCCTCTGATTGTGGATTGTGCTTACGGTAACCCCTTTCCAGGCGTTGTCTACGAGCAAGTAGAGACGCTCTGGAATGAACACAGTATATTTGTTATGAGCTTATCTAAATTGGGTTTGCCTGGGGCACGTACGGGTATTGTGGTGGCGAGTGAGGAGGTGGTAGAGGCCATTAGCCGGGCGAATACTATTATGAGCCTAGCATGTGGTAATCTCGGTCCATGCCTTCTCACCTCTGTATTGAAATCAGGTGAATTACCGTCCCTTTGCCAAACTACTTTGTTGCCTTTTTATCGCTCCCGTCGTGACTTTGCTCTGCGTTGCGTACACAAATACTTACCGGGTGTTCCCTATAGAATCCACAAACCTGAAGGGGCATTTTTCTTATGGCTTTGGTTTGATGCGCTGCCTGTCTCATCTTCAGAACTTTATGAGAGGCTAAAACAAAAGGGCGTATTGGTGATGGACGGGTTACACTTTTTCTATGGTCTAAATAAGCTTTCTGATCACTCTAAGCAGTGTATTCGAATTACCTATTGCCAAAGTGAGGCGGTTATCAGCCGTGCGATTGAAGTTCTTGGTCAAGAGTTGAAGTCCGTCTATGAAAAGGGTTGATTCTATTTGTTAAGCTTTTAAGGCTTGTAGGTTATTAAAAAGACGGCGCCAATGTGTGGTGATACGCATTGCGAGTATTTTTGTTGCATATCCAATTAGGGCGTCATAGGTACTAGCCGGTTTTTGTTAGTTTGTGAACATGTTATTTTTAATGATTTTCGGCGAAAATAAATTAAAATGAGTGAAATTGCCGTATTTTTACCGTTATAACGATTTAAGATTAGATATGTAGCCCTTAGGTAAGTTATATTTTAGGTGTCAGCCCTTTGATATTAGGGCTGCTGTATTACTACAACGAGTGATAACGAGAATAAAAATGAGTACTCGGAGAGCATTAATAGTTGATGATTCAAAAACCGCTCAGGTGCGCTTGCGGAAGATGTTAAGTCGCTATGAATTGGAAGTGGATATTGCCTTTTCGGCAGAAGAAGCCTTGGGTATGTTGAGCTATCGTACCCCTACAGTCATATTTATGGACCACCATATGGAGGGCATGGATGGCTTCGAAGCGCTTAAAATTCTTAAAGCTAACCCTAGCACAGCAATGATCCCGGTTATTATGTATACCTCTCAAAAAGGGGATGTCTATGTGGGACAGGCGAGAGCCCTGGGAGCCTTAGATATTCTCTCTAAGGAGGTGATCAAATCCTCTAATATTGAAAAGGTGCTGAAGAACCTTAGCGTTTACCCCAAGGGCAAGAAACCTGAAGAGAAGGGAGAGCAGAAAGTTGAGCCAGCCGAGCAAACCAAAGCTTCGACGGCTGCTAACGTCCGCTCTTTACCGAATATTGAAACCACTTTTGCCACCCGAATTGAGAGAAATGACGCCCCTATCGAAGATTCAAATACACTGGATGAAGTTCGCGCGCAAATAGCGCGTCTTTTTGAAATTCATATTGCCGATGTACGTGGCCAGATTACAGAAAATACCAAATTTGTTATCCGTCGTTTGACTGGGGAAATTGAGAAAGGAACCAAAAGAGAGGTGACGGTTGACGATGTGCCTCTCTCGGTTGTGAAGGCTGAAGCCGATGCCGAGCAATCACGAAAAGGTGTTATCTCCAATACTTTGATGTTGCTTATCTTGATTGGCCTAGTACTAATGGCTGTTCAGCAGTGGCAACTCAGAGACTCCCTTCAAGGCATTGGCGATAAGTTCGAAGAAATATCCGCTATTAATCAAACGGAAAGTGAATTGCTGGGTTATCTGGCGGAGAGTACTTTTGCTCAACCGCAGCTACAAAAAAGTGAGGTTGAGCTGGACAATTTGTTACTCGATACTTTGTCTTGGGCGTTAAACGATAGTATTCGATTCAAATATGGGGAAATCCCTCTGGGTGAGCCACAGGCTCGTATTGTTGGGACGCTAATTGCTCAGCTCGATAGGACGCAGTACCGAGGAATAATCAGCTTAAAGGTCAACCAAGGTAACTGGTGTTTGCAAAAACATGAGCAGAGCGGTTTGGTTGTTGCCCCGCCTGATTTGCCTATTTCAGAATGCCTTTTCTATGAAGACCTGTATACGGAGTCGCCTTTCACTGAAAACTTTAGTGTTTCTTTTGTGACTTTAGAGCAGACTGCACCGCCTGTGGTGCAGGGTGATATAGAGTTAGATGTTTTGTCCCAGGGGTTCGACTACCCAATAAAAGAGTATCCCAATAAAAATAGCCCGGTAACGGCAAAAGAATGGAATCAGTCCGCTATGGTCAATAGCCGAATTTCTATTGGCTTTATGCAAGAATAGGCTTCACTCCCTTTTTTATTGTTTGCCCTGACTGTTCGGGACAAGTTATTTTATGGGGTTTAAGGGTGGAGAGGTTAATGAATGGCTTAGGCCTCATAGAGCGTTTTCATGGCTTCGCAGGTCCATTCTTTCTCTTGAGTGGCTGTAGCGGCATTTTTAAAAACGATGTATCTTTTTTTCCACTCAACGTGTTCTAATGCGCGATATGCATCAATAATATCCTGTGTACCCACCCGTTTTGGAATGTTTGTATTTATATAGGTTATCTCGTCCTGTATAGGTAATGCCATAGACCTTGCTTCCTCTATCAATGAGCATAGCGCTTTAAAGTCTTTTGCTGTTGAGTTCTCTTCTGCTCCGTAGGCTATCGTTGTTAATAGTGTGACAGAGATCAAACTTATTAATTTTCTCATGTGTCGTCCTTTTCTTTGTGATTCATTTTCGTTAGAGTTTACGCCAAACAACAAAACCGCACAATATTACTAGGGAGAGTTTGGGAATGAATCATAGAAAACTAAGTGACAGTGAGAAGAAACAGATAATTCAGCAGGTTTTAGGCGCAGAATATCATTCTGTTGGGAATCATTTCCCTGTATTCAGTAAGGTTGCTGACAGGTTAGGCGACTTTAATAATATTGTCTCATTTGCGGAGTTAGTTCCAACATTAAGCACTTACCTTTCTGGAGGGAGTACGGCAGCGGTTCTTTCCGGGGCGTCATTCGCAGGTATACTGCTTTTTCCTGTTCAGCAAATAATTGGCCTGGTGAACGCGAATGAAATTGGGTTTCAGATGTATTCGTATAGGGCTATTGCGTATGCTATTACCTCTTGGGCATTTGACAGACCCATGCTGTCTGGTTCGCAACGTATTCTTGCGAACCAGAGGTCTAATTCGGGTTCAGTTGTGTTTTCCCATGAAGCTAAAGCTAAATATCATATTGTTTGGAGTCAAACGTCTACAAAAGTAGTTAATCAGCTTAATGTACTTTGTCAGCAAAAAAATATTTCTAAAGTTCATCTCCAAATAATATTCAAAGCTTTGGGTGACGGAAGGCCGGGTCAATTGTCTAAGCTAATACTGGAAGGGTTTGAAAAAGAGTTTGGTCATACAACCAAACATATATGGAAAAGTCTATACTCAGTACTCTACCCTCAGTAAAATATGAAAAAAATAACACCGTTATTTATTTTTGAAATATTGATCGCACTGTTGCTGGTTGTGGTGGGTGCGGTTATCGTTTTTTCTAATGACCTCGTTATGCCAAGCCCGTTTGGGGGGAGGGCAATAACCTTTTCTCCTCCTGCAACCTATTGCATTGCCTATCTGCCGTTTGCTTTTTCCGTTTTAATTTTTTTACGGTATTTTTCCCCTAACCTTGCTAAAAAAATAGGCCCTTTTATTTTGCTCTCGGCTTTTTTTGCTTTTGTGGTGGGCTCTTCCGTCTTTTAATGTCTTTTTTATTCTGTATTTTAATTTTCTGTGCAAGAGAATTTATTGCTGGTTTTCCGCCGTTAGAGGATAGTGGCTACTGACTTTAGTGAAAGAAGGGGGAGACGCTATCTAATTGAAGGGATTCAAGATATTTTCGCACGCTCTCCTGATTAGTTGTAAAAGCCAGCCCAACTTTACAGGCTCCATCGATTAGGCAGGTTGATGATTTGACGTTTGCTGCGATAACTGTGGGGTGTTCGGAAAAAGGGAAAAAAACTTCCAGTTCTAATATATCCTGAGTATTTAAGGCTTCTTCAATTAATGAATAATCCGTACCATGCTGTACGGACATTTGGCAGCCCCCATTGCTAATATCAGAGATAACCCCGTAGAATTCTTTTGAGTTTAAGCGTATATCGCAAGAGAGTGCGCAGGGAAACCGCGTATCTTGTCTGAGGCGGCGTGCTTCGATCATTTCTGGGTAGCTGCTAATAAGCAAACGGTTGTTGTATATGGAAATAACAGAGGACTCAAAGGCGACTACTTGCCCATCGTAAATTGTTTTCATTTCGAACATGGTGCCTACGGTGAAAATGGACTCGTAGGTGGCGCCATCGGGAAGAAATTGTTGTGCTGGTAGGCTAGTGATAACCGAGTGATTTTCGTCAATTCCAACCAAGGTGGTGCTGAAGTGAATGTTTTCATTATCTTCCCTATTTATCTGGACAACAGAACCCATTTCAAATTTGAGTAAGCGATCTGCAGGGAAGTATTCTTCCATTCGTATTTGCCTTGGTGAGATTTCTTACTTTAATAAATAGTCCAAATTAGGGGGTTCGACAAGAGGTTGGGGGTATGCATATCTTGATTTGGTGCTATGGCTAGGGTTATTTCCAATACTTTTGCCAAGCTAGTATCACTTTATTAGGGTATTTTTGTTTACCATAGCTGCCGTTATATCGGGCGAAGGCTTCACGCCAATTGCCTTTGGAGCGGTCGAGGTAGTGACGGAGTATGGTACAGCCGTATTTGAGGTTGGTTCGTATATCCATAAGGTTGTCGTCTTTACGGCCTATTTCATTCTTCCAGAAGGGCATTATTTGCATCATACCCTGCGCACCTACTCGGGATACGGCAAAGCGATCAAACGCACTTTCCACCTGAATCAATGCCAGTACATATTCAGGTGGAAGCTTGGACCGAGTTGAGGCTTTATGAATTTCGCGCAACACCATAAAACGTTCTTCTGGATCGCTTACGAACCTTTTAAGTACCCCGGATTTTTGAATTAGCCACACTTCTGCATCGAAGCGGTCCTCAAAGCTATCGGCTTCGCTTATGGCCACTTTTAGTTTCTCTCGCAGTTCTTGGTCTATTACCTGTTTCGCTTGAGTATTAAGGGCACTCAAAAGAATGCCAATAGCACATACTGCTAGGGCCGCTTTTAATGTATTGGATGGTCGAATTATGGCGCGCATGGTTGGTTTGATATATGGGTCTTTGCTCTGTTTTGTTTGCGTTTATAGGGTCTAAACTAGAACTCTACATATAAATTGGGGTAGAGCAAAGGTTTAAATCGTCTGACAATAAGCTGTTGGGGGTTTTTAGTATGAATAAGTAAGGGGATTGGTATTCTAGGCTAAGAGCATGGGACAGCCTCTCACCGGCTCAGGGAGGGCTGTCAAGAAAGATTTTTTTAGTATGTCCACCGTTAGTATTTCTGCTGTTGGTTTTTAAGCAGAAATACTAACGGTGTTGTCTTTATGGCGGGGCAGAGGGCTTTGCTTTTGGTTAGCGATTTTTGATTAGGTAGACGACGTAGACCTTTGCGGTAGCAATCATCCTTCCCGGCTGGAAGGGCTCATTGTTGCCGGTACGCGAAATATCATATGCCATCTGCTTTGAACTTGCCTGACCGATAATCTCACGAGAGGGAATGAGTTGATAAACTTCATCTCGCCTATCTCTAAATTCGGAAATGGAATGGATACCAATAATTTGCTTCTTTTGTGACTTGGCGATGGTTTCGGCTCGTTTATTGGCGTCGGCTAGCGCTGCTTCTAAGGCTTTATCGGTAAATTCATCTTCGTTGGAAATGGAAAGCTGCGTTGAAATGGTTTTAGATATATCTGCCTGCACCAAAGCTGCCATGACTTTCCCATAAATGGATAAGTCTTCCAGTTTAATATCCACTTTGCGGGAGACGGAGGTTCCGTTTGGCGTTTGCTCTCCATTTTTATACTTAAAAGCGGGGTAAATCTTTAATGTGGTTGTCGCAATATTCTCTGTTGGAATACCTAAATCTTTACAGGTTTCGATTAACTTAACTGAGCGGTTATCGACATTACTTTTGGCCACTTCAAGTTCAAAATCGGTTTTTTCTAGCTCTACTGAAAAGGTAATGGTATTCGGTTCAACCTCTATTTTAGCACTGCCTTCCACGTAAATATGAGGCTTTTGTGGTAGCGGTGTCGAAAAGGCTAATGGGTTAAATACTGCCATGGATAGTGCATAAAGAAAAACAATCTGGGCTAGGCGTTTCATTTTTTCTCCACTTTGTTTCGCGTTTTTTAATTTTATATGGATAGTTTTATTTTCTTACTTGGACAGTTTTACTTTGGTTTGAAGAAAGGATAAAAGTTCATTTTTAGCAATATCTTTGCTCTCGCTATCTCTTCGCCCTTTGTATTCCAGTGCGCCAGCTTCAAGCCCTCTATCGCCCACGACAACTCTATGAGGGATACCCATTAGCTCTGTATCAGCAAGCATCACGCCTAGGCGTGCTTTGTTTTCATCCATATACAAAACGTCGAACCCTGCTGTTGTAAGTTCTTCGTGTAATTTCTCGCAGGCTTGTACGACGGCTTCAGATTTATGTTTGTTAATGGGAATAAGAGCGATATGAAAGGGGGCGATGGCATCAGGCCAAATAATGCCATTGTCGTCGTAATTTTGCTCAATGGCAGAAGCGACAATTCTAGAGACTCCAATGCCGTAACATCCCATAATCATAGTGTGTTCTTTGCCATTTTCATTGAGTACTGAAGCATTCATCGTTTCTGAGTATTTTGTGCCCAATTGGAAAATATGACCGACTTCGATTCCCCGTTTTATTTCTATTGTGCCTTTTCCGCAGGGGCTAGGATCGCCTACTACAACATTTCGAATATCTTCTATACGTATTGCCGTTGCATTAGTGGCCCAATTTACGCCGGTTAAGTGAAAACCGTTTTTGTTTGCGCCGCAGACAAAGTTAGTGAGGGCGGCTGCGGAACGGTCAACAATAACAGGGATCGTTAAGCCAACAGGCCCGAGTGACCCTACTTCAGCGCCAAGTTCATGGTTAATTCGGTCTTCATCGGCAAATACTAATGGTTCAGCGACTTCGGGAAGTTTTGCCGCTTTAATATCATTAAGCGTATGGTCGCCACGCAATACTAGAGCGATAAGCGGAGCTTCTATGCCCTCCTTGCTTGAGGCCCCCATGACAATCAATGTTTTAACGGTTTGGGAGGCATCAATATTGAGTGCTTGAGAAACTTCTTCAATGGTTTTTTGCGATGGGGTTGCCACTTCTTGTAACTCTTCAGGTGGCGCGTCTTGCTTAGCGGGTGCTACGGCTTCTGCGAACTCGATATTTGCTGCGAAATCGCTTTCTGTGCTGAAGGCAATATCGTCTTCGCCACTTTCAGCTAATACATGAAATTCGTGAGAGCCAGAGCCACCGATAGAGCCTGTATCCGCCAGTACTGGGCGGTATTCCAAGCCTATGCGATCAAAAATATTGCAGTAGGTTTGGTGCATGATGTTGTAGGTTTTTTGTAAGCATTCTTGAGAAATATGGAATGAGTAGGCATCTTTCATCAAAAATTCTCGGGCACGCATAACACCAAAGCGAGGACGTACTTCGTCGCGGAATTTAGTTTGTATTTGATAAAAATTAGCGGGTAATTGCTTATAGCTGTTTATTTCCGAGCGAATTAAATCGGTGATCACTTCTTCGTGTGTTGGCCCCAAGCAAAAATCACGACCATGGCGGTCATTAATGCGTAGCAGTTCTGGTCCGTATTGTTGCCAGCGTTTAGATTCTTCCCATAGTTCAGCAGGCTGGACAATAGGCATAAGCACTTCTTGCGCGCCGGATTTATCCATTTCCTCTCGAACGATGTTTTCCACTTTGCGCAGTACACGCAAACCGAGAGGCAGCCAGTTATAGAGCCCTGAAGCCAGTTTACGGATAAGACCCGCACGTAGCATAAGCTGGTGGCTGATAACTTCGGCGTCTGCTGGAGTTTCCTTTTGAGTGGCGATAAGAAATTGGCTGGCTCGCATGATTTACCTTAAATTTATCTGTGTATGAAAGAGTTATACTTAGAGTCTGTTCGAGGACTTATTAATCGTCTCTTTGGAACCCTATTTAGTTTTTGGTGCCACAATTAATAGGGCACGACATATTTGGGCTGGTATTGAACCGATCTTTGTTCATTGTGTCCAGCAGATGTTACTTATGCCGGGTATTCTAAGGTTTCCAAGATTTGAGAGGAATAGCTATGTTTGAACTGCATCCACAATTGCGAAAAGATACGGTTACTGTTGGACAATTTCCCTTGTCTTTGATACTTCTGCATCGGGATGCCAATTATCCATGGTGTATTTTGGTGCCCAAACGGGCAAATACTCGGGAAATACACCACTTGTCTGTTGATGACCAAACCGCTCTTATTCAAGAGTCCTCCCGTTTGTCCGAAGTCATGACCTCTCTTTTCGCTCCTACAACGATGAATATCGCAGCGCTGGGTAATGTTGTGCCTCAGTTGCATATGCATCATGTTGCGCGCTTTGAAGCCGACGCGGCATGGCCCAGGTCGATTTGGGGAACCACTGAGCCAATAGCCTATACTCAAAAGGAACTCTCTGAACGCTTGGTTCGTTTACATGGCGCGTTGGTGGGCGATGGGTTTGAGGCTCATTGCGGGGTTAACGATGAAAATTCAGTCAATCCAGGGTTTACACCGTAGGCATATACCATAGGCATACACTATATTGCTTGGCTACACGTCGGGCTATTTTTTTTGGCTATTTTATTAGCTTGTTCTGCTAATTCAGAAGAGGCCAGTCATCTTGTACGCATTCAAGCGCCACAAGCAGAGGTGGATGCGAGCCATACCTATTTCGTTGGCTTGATTAAGTTAGCGCTATCTAAGGTGACGGCACCTCAAAATCGCAAGACCGTCAAATTCTCACTCAATATGCCACAAGCCCGTGCGTTGAAGGAGCTTGAGTTGGGGCACAGGATAGACGTATATTGGGCTGGAACCTCGATAGAGCGAGAGGAACGTTTGAGGGCTATTCGTATTCCCTTGCTGAAGGGCCTGCTCGGTTATCGGGTTGCTTTGGTGCATAAAGACATTCATTTAGCGTTGAGTTCAGTTGAAACTGCGAAAGCCTTACTTCAGTATCGTCCTTGTCAGGGTGAGCTTTGGCCTGATACGAGTATACTTGAGGCGGGTGGCTTTACTGTACTTAAAAGTCCTCGATATGAGCCGATGTTTAAGCAAGTCAATCTTAGGCGATGTGATTTTTTTCCGCGAGGGGTGCATGAGGCTGGCGCAGAATATAAAGCAGCTAAGAAAATTTACCCGAATATCAGGCTCAACAAAGACGTCATTATTCACTATCCCTTTCCGATGTATTTCTTCGTTAATAAAAGTAATCGACAACTTGCAGAGCTGATTCGAAAAGGGTTAGAAAAGGCAATTGATGATGGGTCGTTTGCTCAGCATATGCATACCAGTGAAGTGACCAAGGGCCTCTTCCCTGTTGAATCATGGATAAACGTTCGCTTTTTGGAGCTGCCTAACCCGCTTTTGCCAGCAGACACTGATACCAAGAACCCTCGATACTGGATACAGCATAAAGAGCATAACATAACTTTTTTGAAGTAGGGGGGTTAAGAGCGGTAACTGAAGGCGGAGTATAAACGGGGTAAAAGGAGTATAAAAAGGCAACCGTTAGGTTGCCTGCAAAAATACCAGAAGCTTACTCAGCCATTTCTTTTAACTTTTTCAATGGTCGAATTTTAACTTGAATGCTGGCGGGTTTTGCCGCAAAGGTTGTTTCTTCGCCGGTAAAAGGGTTGGTGCCTTTACGTGCTTTGCGAGCGGGTTTTTTAACCGTAACTACTTTAAGTAGACCGGGTAGAACAAACTCTCCACATGCCCGTTTCTTGATATGACCCTCGATAATATCACCTAGCTCATCAAGTACAGACTGTACTTGCTTGCGAGATAGCTCAGTATTTTCTGAAATTTGGTTTAGGATCTGAGTTTTAGAGTAGCGCTCAGAAATCGCTTTAATTTTTTTCGCGGGTGTAGCTTTAGCTGGGGCTTTTTTCGCGGGTGCTTTGCGGGCAGTTTTTTTAGCGGCCATAGAAACCTCTTTGTATTTGCTTAGTAATGGATGCTTATGAATGACACGCATTAAGTCTTGTTGTTTTGCTGGAAAAGCCGGTTTTTTCCCTGTTTTCCGATATTTTAAAACCGTCCTAGTGCGCTAGGCATATATATAGATGAATCAGCTTATAGCGGCAACATAAAAATGCTATGAATAGGCACTTTTTTGTTATTAATCCGTTTTTTTCTCATTCTGAAGTAGGGGTTGCTTAAAATAAGATCAATCTTGCGTAATATTTGTAGGGTAAGTAGGGTATTTGGAATTGAGGCCAAGTCTTCTTCATCAACGAACCTTGCTAATGTATACTGCCTCGCCATTTTGCCGCTGAGCCAGGGGGCCGGTGGATACTTAGTTTAGAAAAAGAATGTTATGCCTATATACGAATATCGTTGTCATGCTTGCGAACATGAGCTTGAAACATTGCAAAAAATGAGTGATGAACCTCTGGTTGATTGCCCTAAATGTGAAAGCCCTGAATTGAAAAAGCGTATTTCTGCTGCCGCATTTAGGTTAAAAGGTGCAGGTTGGTACGAAACAGATTTTAAAAAGTCAAATGATAAGAAAAAGAATTTGGCAGGAAGTAAGGAACCTTCTTCTGGTTCCGAAAGTAAGACAGAACCTAAAAAAGAAACGAAAAGCAGAAAGTAAGGCCAGCACCGCGAAAGCTGCGCCTAGCTCATCAAGTAAATAATATTTCAGGAATTAAGACCATGCGTAGTGTCTATTGTGGAGCCGTAACCGCCTCCAATATTGATCAAGAAATCACCCTCTGTGGGTGGGTTGACCGCCGCCGAGATCACGGTGGGGTTATTTTTATCGACTTACGTGACCGAGATGGTATTGTTCAAGTCGTTTTTGATCCTGATGGAGAGGAAAACTTTGCGCTTGCGGATAAGGTTCGTCCCGAGTACGTGCTTAAAGTGACAGGCAAGGTTCGGGCACGTTCGGAAGCAACGGTGAACCCGAATATGGCGACAGGTGAAATCGAGGTCTATGGTACGGGTTTAGAGATACTTAACGCAGCGGAAACGCCCCCTTTCCAACTAGATAGCCATACCAATGTGGGTGAAGATGTGCGTCTTACCTACCGTTATCTTGATTTGCGCCGCTATGAAATGCAAAACAACCTGCGCTTTCGCTCAAAGGTAACCAATGCTATCCGTAATTATTTGGATGATAACGGTTTTCTTGATATAGAAACGCCGATTCTTACACGTGCGACACCAGAGGGCGCTCGTGATTACTTGGTGCCATCTCGCACTCATGAAGGTCAATTTTTTGCTCTACCTCAGTCCCCGCAATTGTTTAAACAGCTTTTGATGGTCTCGGGTTTTGATCGCTACTACCAAATTGCCAAATGTTTCCGCGATGAAGATTTACGTGCAGATCGTCAGCCGGAATTTACCCAAATCGATATAGAAACCTCGTTTATGAACGACGAGCAAATTATGTCGATCACAGAGGGTATGATTAAGACGATCTTTAAAGACCTTAAAGAGGCTGACTTGGGGGATTTTCCTCGAATGTCTTACGCGGACGCGATGGAAAAATACGGTTCGGATAAACCCGATCTCCGCATCCCTCTTGAAATGATCGAAATTAAAGACTTGATGACTGAAGTGGAATTTAAAGTCTTTTCCGGCCCGGCTAATGACCCTAAAGGGCGTGTTACGGCCATGAAGGTGCCAAGTGGTGGAGAAATTCCTCGCCGTCAAATCGATGCATATACCAAGTTTGTCAGTATTTATGGTGCGAAGGGTTTAGCCTATATCAAGGTGAAGGATAAGTCTGATTTGGAAAACGGCCTACAGTCTCCAATCGTTAAGTTCCTTCCAAATGAGGTTCGCCAGGCAATATTGGATCGTATTGGAGCCGAAAATGGTGATTTAATCTTCTTTGGTGCTGATTCCCATAAGGTTGTTTCTGAAGCTTTAGGGGCATTGCGTTGCAAGCTGGGTGAAGACCTCAACCTGTATACTTGTGATTGGGCGCCGCTTTGGGTTGTTGATTTCCCCATGTTTGAAGAAATTGAAGGTGGTGCGTTGACGTCTTTACACCATCCGTTTACCGCACCCTCCTGCTCGTCAGAAGAGTTAAAAGCTAACCCGGCGGGAGCTAATTCCGTTGCCTACGATATGGTACTCAATGGCACTGAGTTGGGTGGCGGTTCAATTCGTATCCACAATCAAGATATGCAGCAAGTCGTTTTTGAGGTATTGGGAATCAGCGAAGAAGAGCAGCGTGAGAAATTTGGTTTCTTGTTAGATGCGTTGAAATACGGTGCGCCACCTCACGGCGGTTTGGCGTTTGGTTTGGACCGCCTAATTATGTTAATGACGGGCTCTAACTCTATTCGTGATGTGATTGCCTTCCCGAAAACCCAAACCGCCGCCTGCGTTATGACGGATGCACCGGGAGAGGTAAGCAAAAAGCAATTGGACGAACTGCATATTCGTAAGAAAGCTAAGCCGCAAGTTGTGGCTGGGGCTGAGAAAGCCGAACACTAAAACAAGAGCTTCAAAGAACCTATTCTGTTTTTTGATGAGGAGTCAAAATGGCTGGCCACAGTAAATGGGCGAATACGAAACACCGTAAAGCGGCACAGGACTCTAAGCGAGCGAAGATCTTCACTAAGATTATTCGAGAGCTAACAGTTGCGGCAAAGGCTGGCGGTAACCCGGACGACAACCCAAAGCTGCGGGCCGTCATTGATAAAGCGCTTGGCGCTAATATGAAGCGCGATACTATCGAGAAGGCCGTGGCGCGCGGCGCCGGGGGTGGCGACGAAAGTAACTACGATGAAATTACCTACGAAGGCTATGGTGTGGGTGGCGTGGCTGTCATTATAGAGTGCTTGACGGACAACCGAAACCGCACTGTCTCTGAGGTGCGTCATGCATTCTCCAAACGTGGTGGTAATTTGGGGACCGACGGGTCCGTAGCCTATTTGTTTTCTCGCAAGGGACACATTGCCTACGGCGAAGGTGCCAATGAAGATCAAATTATGGAGGTGGCGCTAGAAGCTGGAGCGGAAGATGTTGTGGCTAATGACGATGGCTCTATTGATGTTTTTACTGAGTTTGAAGATTACCTCAATGTGAAAGAAGCAATGGTTTTGGCTGGGTTAGAGGCTGTAGCCTCGGAAGTGACAATGATTCCATCGACGTCTGTGCCCATTGCCACCGTCACTGATGCCGAAAAAACCATGGCCTTGGTTGATATGCTAGAAGACCTCGACGATGTGCAAAATGTGTATACCAATGCGGATATTAGTGACTCTATTCTGGCGGAGTTGGAATAAAGCGTTATTTTTCTTTCCCTCGCCCTCCTAGGGCCTGTTGACACTAATTTGGCAGGCTTTTTGGCTCTGCTTCTATCTGTGTTATGTTTGTCGTTAATAGGCGGTTTTTCTTTCTCACGTTGGATACTTAACGCTAAATTAAGTCATTGTGTTTATTCTCAATAATGTCTAGTTCAGTCTATGTCAGGTGGTTAGTTGGTCATATGAGTTCTACCCGAGGTGTGCTTACTGTAAACCTGAAGGCGATTGCTGAAAATTGGCAATATATCAATCAATTGGTTGGTGGCGCTGTTGAGTGTGCGGCAGTCGTTAAGTCCAATGCCTATGGCTTGGGGGTGGGGCCGGTTTCAAAAAAACTGGCTTCTGAGGGCTGTAAGACTTTTTTTGTTGCTAGTGTGCAGGAAGGTATTAGCCTCCATCAAAGTTTGCGGGTGGACAGTGGCTATTCCGATGTCGGTATTGCTGTGCTTGGGGGGTGCGCGAAAGGGGATGAATCGGCGTTCTTAGAGAATCACTTAGTTCCTGTATTGGTTTCTTACGAAATGTATTTGCGTTGGGTGGCGTATATAAGCTCGCTATCGGCTTTGGCTTTGACCAATGCGGTGAAGCTGGGTTGTATTATAAAAATAAATACGGGAATGTCTCGCTTTGGTGTCGATATTGACGAATTTGATCGAATTATTGAAAGCCCAGCGCAGCTAAATCGTATTGGTGTCAGTCTGATTATGAGTCATTTTGCTTGCGCGGATGAACCGGGCCATCCTTTGAACTCAATTCAAATGGCGCGGTTTTCACGTTGTCTTACTCAATTAAATATACAAATGGAAGGCGCGGGCCTCCAACCCATTAAAGCAAGTTTGGCAAATTCATCGGGTGTTTTTCTGAGTGACAAAGCGCACTGTGCAATGGTGCGCCCAGGTATTGCTCTTTATGGTGGAAACCCAACCCCAGAAAAAAATAACCCCATGGAGCCTGTGGTTCAATTACATTTGCCTATCTTACAAATTCGTAACGCCTCAACTAAGGCGCTGGTTGGGTATGGTGCTACTTGTGAGTTGGCGTCTGATCAAGTATTGGCGGTTGTGGCTGGTGGCTATGCCGACGGAATTTTTCGAAGCTTTGGGGGGGCTTGCTATGGTATTTCCTGTGGTGGTAAAGATGTAGGCGTTGATGGTCCCGCGATTAAAGTGCCGATGGTTGGCAGGGTTTCTATGGATACTTCCGTATTTGATATTAGCGATGCCGTGAAATATTTTGCCGTCTCTGTGGGTGATGCTATTGAATTTATTGGTGAGCGCTTAACAATCGATGAGCAGGGTGCGTCGGCAGGAACTATTGGTTATGAATTATTAACCTCTCTTGGTGGTCGATATGACCGCAAGTACATCGACTAGCTTGTGGAGGCGAGAAATGCCAAGTTCTGAAGGTAAGCTGGTTACAGAATCTCAGCTGACTTTACTATCCGTATTGTCAGACGGTGAATTTCATTCCGGGGAATCGCTCGGTCAAAAAATGCAAGTTAGTCGAGCCGCCATTTGGAAGCAGTTACGAGCTTTGTCTGCTTTGGGTATAGAGGTTGAGAGTCAAAAGGGGTTGGGGTATAGAATTTATGGCGGGTTAGACCTTCTGAACCACGACGTTTTTAAATCTCTGATTTCTCAACCTGTTGAACCTTTATTGTCAATGATTACCATCTTCCCTGTTGTTAAATCGACGAACCAATACCTGTTGGGCAAATTAGCTCAAGGTGATGAAGGTTCTGGTGCGCTGTGTATGGCGGAGTATCAGACAAGAGGTCGTGGTAGAAGGGGACGTCTGTGGCAGAGTTCATACGCGGGTAGCCTCTGCCTGTCTTTAGCGTGGCGATTTGACCAGGGGGTGGCTGTATTGGAAGGTCTAAGCTTGGTGGTAGGCGTTGTTATTTGTGAGGTATTGGAATCTTTTGGTATTGAAGGCGTAATGCTTAAATGGCCCAATGACCTATTGTTTCAGGGGAAAAAGCTGGCGGGTATCCTTATCGAAATGACGGGAGATGCCAGTGGGGTATGCGATATTGTTGTGGGGGTTGGGTTAAACATTGCACTCTCCTGCGATGCAAGTGAAGAAATTGATCAGCCCTGGGTAGATTTGAAACATATTGTCCAAGGGCAAGGGCTTCCCTCCCGCAATCAATTGGCGGCTGGAATTATTAATCGGCTCGTGCCTACGTTAAATGAATATCAGGAAAAGGGCTTTTCGGCTTGGCTAAAGGCTTGGGAGGCTCGCAATGCCCACCAAGGGGTTGAGGTCAACGTTATTACCCCAGCAAAGTCTGTCTCGGGGGTTGTTATGGGAGTGAATTGTTCGGGAGGCTTGCGGCTAAACATAGGTGGTCAAGAAAAAGTATTCTTAGGAGGCGAGGTGAGCTTGAGGTCAGGGGTTAATGCAATTTTATCTTGACGCCGGTAATACACGAATAAAATGGTGTGTGACTAAGAGTGCGCAAACACTATTTTCGGGCGTTTTTGAGTCGGATGAATACCAGCTATATTCCAAATTAGAAGCAATACGTTCCCAGTGTTCGATAACACAATTTGAATATTTGGCTATGTCGAGTGTTCGATCTTTGGCATTTGAGCAGGCTGTGGTCAATTGGGCCGATGAGCAAACTGAGGAGATTTTTATTCCTCGGGTGAGCGATTGTTGGGCGGATTTGGTTGAGCCAGCGTATAGTGAGCCGGAAAACCTCGGTGTCGATAGATGGTTAGCCATGATAGCGGCCTCGAAACGCTTTCCAGATGGTTGTATGGTCGTTAGTGCGGGAACCGCAATAACAGTGGACTATGTTGTGTCTGCAAAACATGTCGGTGGCCTGATCATTCCGGGTGTGAGGTTGTGGTTTGAGTCATTAGACAGCAATACTAACCGGGTAAAGCCTAAGTTTGAGGGAGAATCGTTAAAAGTGCCTCAGATATGGGGGCCAGCTTGCGATACATTACAGTGTGTGCAAAATGGTGCCTCGGCCTTGATCTCTGGCTTGGTAGTTGAGGCTTCACAAAAGAGTCGAGAGTTGGCTATTGAGAGCCTATGTTTGGCCGGGGGAGATGCTGAGCTAATGAAAGAGAAGTTCGAAGCTCAGAACATAACGGTTTTTATTGATCATAGCCTCGTATTGAATGGATTAAGGGCTTGGGTCGAGAGTCGTAAAAAGCAATTTTAGTGTGCAGAAGTTCGCCTAAATCGGATTGAGTGAAAAAAATCATATGCGTTGGATATTTGTAAGTTTGCTGATAGCGAGCGTTGCTCTGTTCGGGTGGCGGTTGATGTTTGTCGAACCAAACACGCAGCCGCAAAGGGCAAAAGTGTCTCAGCGAGACCCATTTCCTAATGTGGATAGTATCCAGCTTCTTTCGGAGTCAAAATTAGCCGAGGTCAACGCTAGAATGCAAGAACCTGATACGGCAGTCTCACAGCCCTCCGTCTTAGAAAAAGAGAGTGATGTTGAGGCGGATGAACCTACCGATGGTCTTGCTGAGGCTAAAGGAGCGCTGCCCCAAGCTCCGATGTCTAATGGTAAGCCTTTGTGTGAAATGGTGGGGGCGTTTCCCGCCAAAAATGATGCGAAAAACTTTGTTGAAAGACTTCTTGCTATTGATGTGATCTCGGAAATAAAGGAATTGGACCTGCCTGTCGGGGTGGGTTACTGGGTTTATCTAGAACCTGTTGAATCTAGGAGAGAGGCATATAGAAAACTGAGTGAGATTCAATCCAGAGGAATTGACAGTTATGTTATTCCCAAAGGGGAATTGGCAAATGGAGTCTCGCTTGGAGTCTATAGTCAGCAAAATTTGGCGAAAGAGCGAGTAAGGAAGATGAAAGAAAAAGGTTTGAAGCCTCTGCTCAAAGAAATAGAGCGAACCTATCGAGAGGTTTGGGTGATGCTAAGGCAGGGAGAAGGCTTAAAAATGAGCGGTTTATCCTGGGAAAGAGCACTTGAAGGAGAGAAAGACCTCGAACGGAGACAAAATTTTTGTTTAGATGTTGCTTCGTAAGACAACTTTCACTAGAATCCCGCCTCCACGTTTTGAGATGCAGATGTAATTGAATTCAAAACGGTGGCTTAGAGCTGGTGTAGCTCAGTTGGTAGAGCAGCTGACTTGTAATCAGCAGGTCGTAGGTTCGACTCCTATCACCAGCTCCATTTTTATACTTAAACAACCTAGTGTTGTTTTCGCAAGGTTCCTGGGTTTCTAAATCTAAATAGTGGCCAAAGGGATCTGCTGTAATTTATATGTCGCCGTTGGGCGTCGCGCAAGTTTTCTTGCAAAAGGGTCAATAGCGTAGTCTATTGTAATCCACCCCTTGAAAGTGGTAGGTAAGGTGCATGCAGGGGTTCCCGAGTGGCCAAAGGGATCAGACTGTAAATCTGACGCGCAAGCTTCGGTGGTTCAAATCCACCCCCCTGCACCATATTTTTATAAAGCCCAGGGCCGGGTTTTGTTGGCCCAGGGAATTGGGGGTTCGTGAAGCGGGCGTAGTTTAGTGGTAGAACCTCAGCCTTCCAAGCTGATGATGCGGGTTCGATTCCCGCCGCCCGCTCCAATTGTATTCTGGGCAAGGTTGTAAAATAATTACGGCTCAGAATAGAAAGGTTTGAGTTTAACTTGGTTTTTTTATTCTCTTAATGTGAGTGATACCAAGTTGATTTGCTCATATAGCTCAGTCGGTAGAGCACTTCCTTGGTAAGGAAGAGGTCACCGGTTCAAATCCGGTTATGAGCTCCATTTGATTGATGGGTCTGGGTTTGCCAGATTTGCTCTAGAATTTTTTAACTAATTGAACTTGATTTAACACCTAGTTGAATTTGTCCCAGTTGAGGAGACGCTCAAGATGGCGAAGGAAAAATTTGAACGAAACAAACCGCACGTAAACGTAGGCACCATAGGTCACGTTGACCATGGTAAAACCACGCTAACGGCTGCGTTAACACGAGTGTGTGCAGAAGTATGGGGTGGAAATGCCGTAGCCTTTGACGGAATTGATAACGCTCCAGAAGAAAGAGAGCGTGGAATTACAATCGCCACGTCACACGTTGAGTACGATTCTCCCAAGCGTCACTACGCGCACGTTGACTGCCCAGGCCATGCTGATTACGTTAAGAACATGATTACAGGTGCAGCCCAAATGGACGGTGCCATATTGGTTTGTGGCGCAACAGACGGTCCAATGCCTCAGACTCGTGAGCACATTTTGCTTTCACGTCAGGTTGGGGTTCCCTATATCGTTGTATTCTTAAACAAAGCAGACCTACTTGCAGAAGACTGTGGTGGCGTTGGCTCAGAAGAATACTCTGAGATGTTAGAGCTAGTTGAAATGGAATTGCGTGAGTTGTTAGATACGTACGAATTTCCTGGAGACGATACGCCGATTATTGCAGGTTCGGCCTTGATGGCCTTGAACGGTGAAGACGACAATGAGCTAGGTACCACAGCGGTTAAGAAGCTCGTTGAAACGCTAGATGAATACATTCCTGAGCCGGAGCGTGCCATTGATGGTGACTTTATTATGCCAATCGAAGACGTATTCTCAATTCAAGGTCGTGGCACAGTGGTCACAGGCCGAATTGAGCGTGGAATTGTTAAGGTGGGTGAAGAAGTCGAAATGATCGGCATCAAAGAGACCACGTCAACAACCGTAACGGGTGTTGAGATGTTCCGTAAGTTGCTAGATGAAGGTCGTGCGGGTGAGAACGTTGGAGTATTACTTCGTGGTACAAAACGTGAAGAAGTTGAGCGCGGCCAAGTATTGGCTAAGCCTGGTTCAATCAATCCTCACACTAAGTTCGAAGCAGAAGTATACGTATTGTCAAAAGATGAGGGTGGACGTCACACGCCATTCTTTAAAGGCTATCGACCACAGTTCTACTTCCGTACAACAGACGTAACAGGAGCGTGTGAGCTACCTGAAGGCGTAGAAATGGTAATGCCAGGTGACAACATTCAAATGTCAGTTACCTTGATTCACCCAATTGCGATGGACGATGGACTGCGCTTTGCGATCCGTGAAGGCGGACGTACAGTGGGTGCGGGTGTTGTTGCTAAGATCGTTGAGTAAGATTGGTGATTCTGACCAAAAAGGTTGGCTAGGTTTCTCGCCAACCTTTTTGTGTATTTGAGAGTTTTCCCGGTTTGTCCGGTATTTAGGCCAGTAGTTCAATTGGTAGAGCGTCGGTCTCCAAAACCGAAAGTTGGGGGTTCAAGTCCCTCCTGGCCTGCCATATTTTCCGCTTGTGCGGGTGCTCAGTAGAGCAGTAACATTGATTTGAGAAAGCACATGAACGCTAAAGTAGAGGCAAAAGAGTTTCAGTTTGACTCCATCAAATGGTTGGTGGTGGTGGCATTGGTTATTGGCGGCGCTGTAGCAAATTCCTACTATGCTGCTGAAGTAGCTTTGCTTTACCGTGTATTAGCTCTTGTGGCTCTTGGCGTGGTCACAGCATTTATTGCTAGTATGACCGAGAAAGGCAGCTCTTTTGTTGGGTTACTTAAGGCTTCTCAGTTAGAAGTTCGTAAGGTTGTATGGCCGACAGGTCAAGAAACAGTACAGACAACGTTGATAGTGGTGGCCGTAATCATCGTCATGGCTATAATCTTATGGCTCCTTGATATGGGCCTTGGTTATGTTGCTGCACTCATTATTGGATAAGGTTGTTGTGAATGGCTAAACGTTGGTATGTAGTACACGCTTATTCTGGCTACGAGAAAAAAGTTGCTGTTGCAATTAAAGAGCGAATCGAATTGCATGACATGCAAGAGCATTTTGGTGAGGTCTTGGTGCCCACTGAAGAAGTTGTGGAAATGCGTGGTGGCCAAAAGCGTAGGTCTGAAAGAAAATTTTTTCCAGGTTATGTCTTGGTGCAAATGGAATTAAACGATGAGGCTTGGCATCTTGTAAAAGAAACACCTCGCGTTATGGGCTTTATTGGTGGTAAAGCGGATAGGCCCGCGCCCATTACCGAAAAAGAAGCGGAACTTATTCTCCAGCGTGTGGATGATTCAGCAGAGAAACCTAAGCCTAAAACACTATTTGAACCAGGTGAAATGGTTCGGGTTATTGACGGCCCCTTTAATGACTTTAATGGTGTTGTTGAGGTGGTGAATTATGAAAAGAGCCGATTACAGGTGGCGGTACTTATTTTTGGTCGCTCAACGCCGGTTGAGTTAGAATTCAGTCAGGTCGAAAAAGCCTGACAAAAGCTGGGTTGCTGGCTCAGTAGTAGTACAGGCGAAGCTACCTGCTTTGCCAAATAAAGATCCTGCTCTCTTTCGCTAAGAACGGAAGGGGGCTTTTCGCGTCCTTGTTAATCGAAAATTGACAAGGGCAGGGGAGCCAGAGACGGTTAGTTTGCCGCTAACCCGAGGCGTTACAACCCAATTACGGGAGTTATAAGTATGGCTAAGAAAATTGAAGCTTACGTTAAGCTGCAAGTTGCAGCGGGTCAAGCAAACCCAAGTCCACCTGTTGGTCCTGCTCTAGGGCAGCATGGTGTGAATATCATGGAATTCTGTAAAGCGTTTAATGCTCAGACTCAAGGTCTTGAGCCGGGTGCTCCAGTACCTGTTGTGATTTCTGTATACAGTGATCGCAGCTTTACGTTTGCCATGAAAACCCCTCCTGCTGCATTTTTGTTGCGTAAAGCGGCGAAAATCAAAAAAGGCAGTGGCCAACCAAACACAGAGAAGGTTGGCAAGGTAACGAGAGAGCAATTGGAAGAAATTGCGACGCTAAAAATGCCTGATTTGACTGCATCTGATATGGATGCTGCGGTACGTACCATCGCTGGTAGTGCTCGTAGTGCCGGTATTGAAACGGAGGGTGTGTGAATGCCTAAACTATCCAAGCGTCAAAAAGAAATTCAAGAAAAAGTTGATCCAGTAAAACAATACGGAATTGACGAAGCGGTTGCTCTTCTAAAAGAGTTGTCAAAAGTTAAGTTTAGCGAAACTGTTGATGCTGCGATCAATTTGGGTATTGACCCTCGTAAATCAGATCAAGGGGTTCGTGGTGCAACTAATCTACCTCACGGAACAGGTAACGACGTGCGTGTTGCCGTATTCACCCAAGGTGCAAATGCAGAAGCTGCGAAAGAAGCGGGTGCTGAATTTGTCGGTATGGACGATCTTGCGGCTGAAATAAAAGGCGGCATGATGGACTTTGATGTTGTTATTGCTGACCCTGCGGCTATGCGAGTTGTTGGTCAACTAGGTCAGGTTCTCGGTCCTCGTGGGCTTATGCCAAACCCAAAAACAGGTACGGTAACGCCAAACGTTGCTGAAGCTGTTCAAAAAGCAAAAGCTGGCCAAGTTCGTTTTCGTGCCGACAAGGGTGGGATTATCCACGGCGGAATCGGCAAGGTTTCATTTGATGCGAAAGCAATCAAAGAAAACTTGGAAGCGCTAATTGCAGATTTAAAGAAAGCTAAACCTGCCTCTGCGAAAGGTGTGTATCTTAAGAAGATCTCCCTAAGCACAACAATGGGCCCAGGTTTATCTATCGACCAGTCGTCTTTAGAAGTTTAATAAGCTAAAGATCGACAAAACAGACTTTGGGGTCTGTGTTATACCTTTAGTTTTTATCGGTAAAGCACGGGCTATCAAAGACCGTAGGTGTTTTGGCTTTCGTGGCCAGCTTAATGAGAAATATTAAGTTATTGATATTTCGAGCCTACGCAGATGGTGTGACCCGATTCAATTTTATTGGATTTGCTCACCTAAAAATGGGTTTTGAATTTTTCAAAACCTTTAAGTTCAGATCCAGGAGAAATATAAGTGGCTATTGGACTCGAAGACAAAAAAGCGATTGTCGCTGACGTTAACGAGACTGCAGCTAACGCGTTGTCACTGGTGATTGCTGACTCACGTGGTGTGGCTGTCGGCTCTATGGACGCCTTGCGTAAGCAAGCTCGTGAGAATGGTGTTCGTCTACGTGTAGTACGTAACACTCTTGCGAAGCGCGCTGTGGAAGGTACTGATTTTGAGTGTATTCAAGATGTGCTGGCTGGTCCTAGTTTGTTTGGATTTTCTATGGAAGATCCAGGCGCTGCGGCTAGATTATTCAAAGACTTTGCTAAAGAAGAAGGTAACTTTGAAGTAAAAGCATTATCTGTAGGTGGAAAACTGCTTGAAGCGAATCAAATTGATACGCTTGCAAAATTACCTACCTTGGAACAAGCGCTTGGCTTACTCGCCAACGTTATGCTTGCTCCTGTCACCAAAGTGGTACGTACTTTTAACGAAGTACCAAGCAAGGTTACACGCGTTGTTGCGGCTGTTTGCGACCAAAAGAAAGAAGCGGCTTAATTTCAAGCACTGTGTTTGTTAAGTCTGCTTTTATTGTTAATACATTTTTATTTGGGAGATTGAGTAATGGCTCTTTCTAAAGAAGATATTTTAAATGCGATTGCTGAAATGTCAGTAATGGACGTTGTTGAACTCGTTGAAGCAATGGAAGAAAAATTTGGTGTTTCTGCTCAGGCAGCAGTAGCTGTTGCGGCTGGTCCTGCGGCTGGCGACGCTCCAGCGGCTGAAGAGCAAACTGAATTCGACGTTATCCTAACTTCAGGTGGCGAAAAGAAAGTTAACGTGATCAAAGCTGTTCGTGCGATTACGAGTCTTGGCCTTAAAGAAGCGAAAGGTCTTGTTGACAGTGCTCCAAGCCCAGTCAAAGAAGGTGCTAGCAAAGACGAAGCAGAAGATATTAAGAAGCAAATTGAAGACGCTGGCGGTTCTGCCGAGCTTAAGTAAGTTGCTGGGATTTTTTGCCAAAGTCTTTGAAAACGAAAAGGCTGGTAGGCTAATACCTACCGGCCTCTTTCCGTTTTTAGTTTGAATAGGTTGATCAGGTCAACTATAAAAACTTTCTTAAATACTTTTTACAGACAGTTTTTATAGTTGGCTAAAATCGCACAAGAATGTGCTTAGTTTGGTCATTTAAAAGCGAATCTTAATGTGACACTAGGATTCGCGCTCAACCGGGACTAATTGGATATTGGTCTTTGTTGGTTTTAGTTAACACGGTTTCACAAACAGTTTTGATGCGTATGTTAGCGCACAATTGTTACCAGAATTTGCCCCGTGAACAAGCTGAGGAACACTGATGGCTTACTCATATACTGAGAAAAAACGTATACGTAAGGATTTTGGCAAGCTGCCACTTGTAATGGATGTGCCTTATCTACTGGCTACCCAGCTAGATTCTTACAGAAAATTTACTCAAGTTGATACCACCCCTGAGGGGCGTAACGACATAGGTCTACACGCCGCTTTTAAGTCGGTGTTTCCTATCGTGAGTTACTCAGGTAATGCTGCACTAGAATACGTGAGCTACGCCTTGGGTAAGCCTAGTTTTGATGTTACAGAGTGTGTCTTGCGTGGCGCAACCTATGCGGTACCGCTTCGCGTTAAAGTTCGCTTGATTATTTACGATAAAGAATCATCAAGCAAAGCGATTAAAGATATTAAAGAGCAAGAAGTCTACATGGGAGAAATCCCACTAATGACGGATAACGGTACCTTTGTTATTAATGGTACGGAGCGTGTAATTGTTTCTCAGCTTCACCGTTCTCCAGGTGTTTTCTTTGAGCACGACAAAGGTAAAACACACTCATCAGGTAAGTTGTTGTATTCCGCTAGGGTGATTCCTTACCGTGGTTCATGGTTGGACTTTGAGTTCGATCCAAAAGATTTAGTTTTTGTACGTATTGATCGTCGCCGTAAATTACCTGCCACCATCCTTCTTCGTGCATTGGGGTATTCCTCCGAAGAAATGTTGGATATATTTTTCGAAACAAGCCAGTATTTTTTAGATAGCGAAGGCCAATTTAAGCTAGAACTTGTCCCCTCTAGATTACGTGGTGATGTGATCACTTTTGAAATTAAAGACAAAGAGGGTAATGTTATCGTTGAAGAGGGGCGTCGTATCACCTCTCGCCATATTCGCCAAATGGAAAAAGCTGGGGTCTCTGAACTGGCCATTCCTAATGAATACCTTCTTGGTCGCGCCATTGCTCACGATATTGTGAACAAGGAGACCGGAGAAATTGTTCTTGAAGCAAATACAGAGATTACAGACGAAGTCATTGAAACCTTGCACGCTTCTGGTGTAGCTGAGTTCAAGGCTTTATATACAAACGAATTGGATTGCGGCCCTTTTATTTCTGATACATTACGCAGTGATGCTGCGAGTACGGAGCTCGAAGCGCTTGTTGAAATTTATCGCATGATGCGTCCGGGTGAGCCACCAACAAAAGAATCTGCTGAAGGTTTGTTCCAGAATTTATTTTTCAGCCAAGATCGCTATGATTTATCCGGCGTTGGTCGAATGAAATTTAACCGCCGCTTGAGTCGTGAAGATGAAACAGGTGAAGGCACTCTTTCTAGAGAAGATATTGTTGATGTACTAAAAACCCTTATCGATATTCGAAACGGTAAAGGCGAAGTGGATGATATTGATCACTTGGGTAACCGCCGAGTTCGTTCCGTAGGTGAAATGGCCGAAAACCAATTCCGTGTTGGTTTGGTGCGTGTTGAGCGTGCAGTTAAAGAGCGTTTGTCCATGGCGGAAAGCGAAGGTTTAATGCCACAAGATTTGATTAACGCTAAGCCAGTTGCGGCGGCGGTTAAAGAGTTCTTTGGCTCCTCGCAGCTTTCTCAGTTTATGGATCAGAACAATCCTCTTTCAGAAGTGACACACAAGCGTCGAGTTTCTGCGTTAGGCCCAGGTGGTTTGACTCGTGAGCGAGCGGGCTTTGAGGTTCGTGACGTACATCCAACTCACTATGGTCGTGTCTGTCCGATTGAAACACCTGAAGGTCCTAATATTGGCTTGATTAACTCTTTGGCGACTTACGCGCGTACAAATAGTTATGGTTTTATCGAAAGCCCGCACCGTAAGGTGGTGGACGGAAAAGTAACAGACGATATTGAATATCTTTCCGCAATTAACGAATCCAAATACGTTATTGCGCAAGCCTCTGCGACACTTAACGAGCAAGGCGAGTTGACAGAAGAGCTTGTTTCAGCCCGTTATCAAAATGAGTTTAGTTTGAAAGGGCCGAGTGAAGTCCAATATATGGATATTTCACCTCGCCAGGTTGTATCGGTAGCGGCGTCATTGATTCCATTTCTTGAACACGATGATGCAAACCGTGCGTTGATGGGATCAAACATGCAGCGTCAAGCTGTCCCAACCCTTCGCGCTGAAAAGCCCGTTGTTGGTACAGGCATGGAGCGTAATGTTGCTTCTGACTCAGGTGTCTGTGTTGTTGCAAGGCGCGGTGGAACTATTGAGCGTGTTGATGCGGCTCGAATTGTTGTGCGCGTATCCGATGATGAAACAGAGACTGGCGATGCGGGTGTAGATATCTACAACCTCACCAAGTACACCCGTTCAAACCAAAATACTTGTATTAACCAACGCCCAATTGTGAGAATGGGTGATGTGATTGCTCGCGGCGATATTCTTGCAGATGGTCCCTCTGTTGATTTAGGCGAGTTGGCTCTTGGGCAAAATATGCGTATCGCATTTATGCCTTGGAATGGTTACAACTTCGAGGATTCGATCCTAGTTTCCGAGCGTGTCGTTAAAGAAGATCGTTTTACCACTATCCATATTCAAGAGCTAACCTGTATTGCTCGTGATACCAAGTTGGGTAGTGAGGAAATTACTGCGGATATTCCAAACGTAGGAGAATCTGCTTTATCTAAATTGGATGAAGCTGGAATCGTATACGTTGGTGCCGAAGTGCTTGCAGGCGATATTTTGGTCGGTAAGGTAACGCCTAAAGGTGAAACCCAACTTACACCAGAAGAAAAACTGCTTCGTGCAATTTTCGGTGAAAAAGCATCCGATGTAAAAGATACCTCTTTACGTGTGCCTTCCAGTGTTAAGGGTACAGTTATTGATGTGCAAGTATTTACTCGTGACGGTCTAGAAAAAGACCAGCGTTCACTTGAGATCGATAAAACGCAGTTGGATCAGGTTCGTAAAGACCTTAACGAAGAATATCGGATTGTTGAAGGCGCGACTTTTGAGCGTCTTCGAGCTGTGCTTGTGGGTCAAGCGGCTGCCAGCGGTAAAGGTGTAATAAGAGGTATGCCAGTTACTGACGAAATACTTAACGAACTTGCTCGTGAAGATTGGTTCAAAATCCGTATGGCGGATGATGTGCTGAATGAGCAGTTGGATAAAGCGGAAGAAAACCTAGTCGAACGCCGTAAAGAATTGGATGATCGATTCGAAGATAAAAAACGCAAGCTTGATACTGGCGATGATCTAGCGCCTGGCGTACTTAAAATTGTGAAGGTTTACTTGGCGATCAAACGTCGTATTCAGCCTGGCGACAAAATGGCAGGACGCCATGGTAACAAGGGTGTTATCTCGGTAATTATGCCGGTTGAAGATATGCCGTATGACGATGAAGGTGAGCCAATAGATATTGTTCTCAATCCGTTAGGTGTGCCTTCGCGGATGAACGTTGGTCAGGTTCTCGAAACTCACCTCGGTCTTGCAGCGAAAGGCTTGGGTCATAAAATTGATCGAATGATCAAGGAGCAGCGCCAAGTTGCGGACTTGCGTAAATTCCTAGAGACCATTTACAACGAAATTGGCGAGTCCTACAACAAAGAAGAGTTGGATTCTTTTAGCGATCAAGAAATTATGGATCTTGCCAACAATCTTCGAGGCGGTGTGCCTATGGCAACCCGTGCATTTGATGGTGCTAGGGAATCAGAAATCAAAGACTTGCTCAGGTTGGCAGACTTGCCAGACTCGGGGCAAATGACTCTTTATGACGGCCGTACAGGTGACGCATTTATGCGTCCAGTAACCGTCGGCTACATGTATATGCTCAAACTGAACCACTTGGTTGATGACAAGATGCATGCCCGCTCTACGGGTTCATACAGCCTTGTTACTCAGCAGCCATTAGGTGGTAAAGCACAGTTTGGTGGTCAACGATTTGGTGAGATGGAAGTATGGGCGCTTGAAGCTTATGGAGCCGCATATACTTTGCAAGAAATGCTCACTGTTAAATCAGATGACGTGGCAGGTCGAACCAAAATGTATAAAAACATTGTGGACGGCGATCACCGTATGGAACCTGGAATGCCGGAGTCCTTTAACGTACTCGTTAAAGAAATTCGCTCTTTAGGTATCAACATCGAACTTGAGCAAGACACATAACTTTTGTTTTAAATGGTTAATATTTAGAACTTAAGCGTAGTCGCACAATATTAACGGTGGTGGGTAACCACAAACAAGTGTTTACCCACTGTGCATTGCCGCACCCACTGGAGGAAATGCCTTGAAAGACTTATTGAACTTATTGAAAAACCAGAGTGAGAACGATGAATTCGAAGGAATTCGTATCGGTCTAGCGTCACCTGAAGTGATTCGATCATGGTCATTTGGCGAAGTTAAAAAGCCAGAAACCATTAATTACCGTACATTCAAACCAGAGCGCGAAGGTTTGTTTTGTGCCAAAATTTTTGGACCTGTAAAAGATTACGAATGCTTGTGTGGAAAATACAAGCGAATGAAGCACCGCGGAATTATTTGTGAAAAATGTGGTGTTGAAGTTACGTTGGCGAAAGTCCGACGTGAGCGCATGGGGCATATTGACCTTGCCTGTCCAGTAGCGCACATCTGGTTTTTGAAATCGCTTCCAAGCCGTATCGGGTTGCTGCTTGATATGACGTTGCGAAGTATAGAGCGAGTGCTCTATTTCGAATCCTACGTGGTGACAGAGCCAGGTATGACGACGTTAGAACGCGGCCAGTTGCTTACCGATGAGCAATACTTTGAAGCTATGGAAGAGTTCGGTGACGAGTTCGATGCCAAAATGGGTGCAGAAGCAATTCAGCAACTCATGATGGACATCGACTTGGAGCGAGATGCTCAAGCGATTCGCGAAGAAATTCCGAATACGAACTCCGAAACAAAAATTAAGAAATTATCCAAGCGTCTTAAATTGCTAGAAGGGTTCGTTTCCTCTGGAAATAAGCCGCAGTGGATGATTATGGAAATTCTCCCTGTCCTACCACCAGATTTACGTCCGTTGGTACCTCTAGACGGTGGACGGTTTGCAACGTCTGATTTGAACGATCTTTACCGTCGAGTGATCAACCGTAATAACCGATTGAAGCGTCTTTTAGACCTCAACGCCCCTGATATCATTGTGCGTAACGAAAAGCGTATGCTTCAGGAAGCGGTAGATGCGCTTCTTGATAATGGTCGTCGTGGTCGTGCAATTACGGGTTCCAATAAGCGACCATTGAAGTCGCTTGCGGATATGATTAAGGGTAAGCAGGGTCGTTTCCGTCAAAACCTTCTTGGTAAGCGAGTCGATTATTCTGGCCGTACTGTAATTGTATCGGGTCCAACTCTTCGTCTACACCAATGTGGCTTACCTAAGAAGATGGCATTGGAATTATTTAAACCATTTATTTTCAGCAAGTTAGAGTTGCGTGGTTTGGCTACGACAATCAAAGCCGCTAAGAAAATGGTTGAACGTGAAGAGGCGATCGTTTGGGATATTCTTGACGGAGTGATTCGAGAACATCCGGTTCTGCTAAACCGTGCACCTACTCTGCATAGGCTAGGGATTCAGGCGTTTGAACCTGTTTTGATCGAAGGTAAAGCGCTTCAGCTTCACCCTCTCGTATGTGCGGCGTATAACGCTGACTTCGATGGCGATCAGATGGCGGTACACATTCCTTTGACAATCGAAGCGCAACTTGAAGCGCGTGCTTTGATGATGTCCACCAACAATATTCTTTCTCCCGCTTCTGGTGAGCCAATTATTGTACCTTCGCAAGATGTTGTACTTGGTTTGTACTGGATGACTAGATCGCGTGTAAACGATCTCGGTGAAGGCATGATATTCACGGATCACAAAGAAGTGTCTCGTGCTTATCATGGCAAGCAGGTTGGTCTTCAAGCGAAGGTTAAGGTTCGCATTGATGAGGTTACGATTCGTGAAGATGGCGAAAAAGTACCGAATTCATACCTAGCTGAGACAACCGTTGGCCGAATCTTGCTTTGGGAAATTGTGCCAGACGGCATCGCATTTGAAATGGTTAATCGCCCGATGGTTAAGAAAGCCATTTCCGCAATTATCAATTTTTGTTATCGGATTGTAGGTTTGAAGGCGACGGTTATATTCGCCGATCAACTTATGTATACCGGCTACGATTTCAGTACAAAATCTGGGTCCTCAATTGGTGTAAACGATTTTCAAATCCCAGACAGCAAATACGGTATTATCGAAAGCGCCGAAGTGGAAGTGAAGGAAATTGAAAGTCAGTACGCTTCTGGTCTTGTGACGCATGGTGAAAAATACAACAAGGTTATTGATATTTGGTCACGAGCTAATGACCTAGTTGCAAAGTCTATGATGGACGGCATCTCGACAGAACATGTTGTGAATAAGCAAGGTGAAGATGAGGTGCAAGCTTCTTTCAACTCTGTCTTTATGTATGCCGATTCGGGTGCTAGGGGCTCCCCCGCACAGATTCGTCAGTTAGCGGGTATGCGTGGTTTGATGGCTCGACCAGATGGCTCGATTATCGAAACGCCTATTACCGCAAATTTCCGTGAAGGCTTGAACGTACTTCAGTACTTCATCTCTACTCACGGTGCGCGTAAAGGTTTGGCGGATACCGCACTGAAAACCGCTAACTCTGGGTACCTAACTCGTCGTTTGGTGGATGTTGCTCAGGACGTTGTGATTACAGAGCCGGACTGTGGTACCAATGAAGGTTTAACTATGGCGCCTGTGATTGAGGGCGGAGACGTCATCGAATCTCTTGGCGACCGTATCCTTGGTCGAGTAGTAGCACGTGATGTTGTTCGTCCTGGTGGAGATGAAATATTGGTCTCTGCCGGTACGATTATTGATGAAAAGTGGGTTGAACGTGTCGAAGCTATGGGTATTGATGAGGTGATGGTACGTTCACCAATTCGCTGTGAATCCCGCTTTGGTATTTGTGCTCAGTGCTACGGGCGCGATTTGGCGCGTGGCCATCGCGCAAATATAGGTGAAGCTGTGGGCGTTATTGCTGCGCAGTCTATTGGTGAGCCGGGTACCCAGCTAACCATGCGTACTTTCCATATTGGTGGAGCGGCATCTCGTGCTTCTGCTGCTGATAGTGTTGAAGTGAAGCAAGAGGGTAACATTCGCTTACACAATATGAAAACAGTCACTCGTGCGGACGGTAATTTAGTTGCTGTATCTCGTTCTGGTGAAATTGCTGTTGCGGACAAAGCGGGTCGTGAGCGCGAACGTTATAAGATTCCATACGGTGCTGTAATCTCTGTCAAAGATGGCGAATCAGTTTCTGGCGGTGCGATTGTCGCTAAATGGGACCCGCATACACACCCAATGGTCGCGGAAGTTGCGGGTAAAGCAGTTCTGACGGGAATGGAAAATGGCCTGTCTGTAAGAACGCAAACCGATGACTTAACAGGTTTATCATCTACAGAAGTTATGGACCCTACTGAGCGTCCATTAGCGGGTAAAGATTTGAAACCTTCGGTAACTCTGTTAGATGACGACGGAAATGAAGTTAAGCTTTCGAATTCCAATCAGCCTGCGCACTACATGCTTCCAGGTAAATCGATATTGAGTTTGAGTAATGGCGACTCTGTAGAAGTGGGCGATATTATTGCCCGTATTCCTCAGGAAGGTTCGAAGACCCGTGATATTACAGGTGGTTTACCTCGCGTTGCTGATTTGTTCGAAGCGCGTAAACCCAAAGAGCCAGCGATTCTTGCCGAAATCTCAGGTGCGGTTTCCTTTGGTAAAGAAACCAAAGGTAAGCGTCGTTTAGTTATTACACCTCCAAATGGTGAAACACTAGAAGATGGCTCCACTCATTATGAAGTGCTTATTCCCAAGCATCGTCAGCTGACGGTATTTGAAGGTGAGCAGGTGAGTAAAGGTGAAGTGGTATCTGATGGTCCAAGTAACCCGCACGATATTTTGAGATTAAAAGGCGTGGAAGCACTTGCTCGTTATATCACCAATGAGATCCAAGACGTATATCGTTTACAGGGTGTGAAGATTAATGATAAACATATTGAGACCATTGTTCGACAAATGCTCCGTAAGGCTGAGATTACCTTTATGGGTGATTCTGAGTTTGTTAAAGGTGAGCAGGCAGAATACAACAATGTATTAGCGGAAAACGAAAAGTTGCGTGCTGATGCTAAGCAACCTGCTCGATTTGAACGCCAGCTTCTTGGTATTACCAAAGCGTCTTTGGCAACAGAATCGTTTATCTCCGCAGCATCCTTCCAGGAGACTACGCGAGTTCTAACGGAAGCTGCGGTTACCGGGAAGGTTGACAGGTTACGAGGACTTAAGGAAAACGTTGTTGTGGGTCGATTGATTCCTGCGGGAACGGGTTTGGCATACCACAGTGAGCGTCGTCGAAAACGTACTGAAAAAGAGGCAAATACCTCGGATCACGTAAGTGCAGAAGAGATCGAAGCAGCTCTAACACAAGCGCTTAAGTCCAGTGCGACGTAAAAAGTTGACGGGGAGGAGTGGTGTCATTACAATTCGCCACCCACCATTATAGGTGTGGGCTTTAGGTAGCCCATTTTAAGCAAGAATAGTCCTCCCTAATCTACATTAGGGCGGGGCGTTTTTTTATTTATTTTTGGAGTAAATTTTCATGGCAACGATCAACCAGTTGGTTCGTAAGCCGAGAAAACGCAAGGTTCAAGCGAGCGACGTGCGTGCATTGCAAGCATGTCCTCAGCGTCGTGGTGTATGTACTCGTGTATATACCGCAACACCTAAGAAGCCAAACTCTGCGCTACGTAAAGTTTGTCGTGTGCGTTTGACTAATGGTTTTGAAGTATCTTCCTACATTGGTGGAGAAGGGCATAACTTGCAAGAGCATAGTGTTGTCTTGATTCGTGGCGGTCGTGTTAAAGATTTGCCAGGTGTACGTTACCACACAGTTCGTGGTGCGTTGGATACGTCAGGTGTTAGCGATCGTAAGCAAGGTCGATCCAAGTACGGTGCTAAGCGTCCTAAGTAAGGTCGTTTTCCGTATTGCGTTAAGGTTTCAACCAGTAAGGCCGAGTGAATACTCTTAATTTGAGAGATAATCAAATCTCGGACAACCCTGAATAAGACAGAGTAGAAGACATGCCTAGAAGAAGAGTTGTCGCTAAGCGTGAAATATTGCCAGATCCAAAATACGGCAATGTAACACTAGCGAAATTTATGAACCACGTAATGATTAGTGGTAAAAAATCTGTTGCCGAGCGTATTGTTTATGGTGCGTTAGAGGCAGTAAAAGAAAAGCTTAACAAAGATCCTCTAGAGGTTTTTGAAGAGGCTTTAGAAAATATCGCGCCAATGGTAGAGGTTAAATCTCGCCGTGTTGGTGGTGCAACTTACCAAGTGCCAGTAGAGGTTCGCCCAGCTCGACGTACTGCACTGGCCATGCGTTGGTTGGTGGAATACTCACGAGGCCGTGGCGAAAAATCTATGCCACAGCGATTGGCTGGTGAGTTAATTGACGCATCCCAGAACAAGGGTGTGGCAGTTAAGAAAAGAGAAGATGTGCATCGTATGGCTGAGGCGAACAAAGCGTTCTCCCATTTCAGGTTCTAAATCCATACATTTTGGTGCAACAAAAGGCAGCTATATTCGCTGCCTTTTATCGTATCTGTAGCCTTTTTTTGGCTGCATTGACTAAATTATACTTCTTGCAAAGCAGCATGAAGTTGGGCTCTGCAAGGTGGCGATTGTCGGCTTGGAGTGTTCGTAAACTAGCTATTCGGGGATAAAACCGTGGCACGTAAAACTCCTATTGCACGTTATCGTAATATCGGTATCTGTGCGCACGTTGACGCAGGTAAGACGACGACTACTGAGCGTGTTCTTTTTTATACAGGTCTTTCTCACAAAATTGGTGAAGTGCATGATGGCGCAGCAACAATGGACTGGATGGAGCAAGAGCAAGAGCGTGGTATTACGATTACTTCTGCGGCAACCACCTGTTTTTGGGCTGGGATGCAGCAGCAGTTTGATCAGCATCGCGTCAATATTATCGATACTCCGGGGCACGTTGACTTCACCATTGAAGTTGAGCGTTCTTTGCGTGTTCTTGATGGTGCGGTAGTTGTACTTTGTGGTTCTTCTGGTGTTCAGCCGCAAACTGAAACGGTTTGGCGACAAGCAAATAAATACGAAGTACCCCGTATGGTTTTCGTCAATAAAATGGATCGGGCTGGTGCCGACTTCCGTATGGTTGTTGGTCAGCTTAAAGACCGTTTGGGGGCGAACGCGGTTCCCCTGCAAATGACTATTGGCGCCGAAGATGAATTTAAGGGTGTGGTCGATCTGGTTAAAATGAAAGCTATCCTGTGGAATGAAGAAGACCAGGGTATGACCTTTGAGTACGGTGATGTTCCCGCTGATATTCAAGATGAGTGCGACGAGATGCGCGAATTTCTTGTAGAGTCTGCTGCCGAAGCTACTGAAGAGTTGATGGAGAAGTACCTCGAAGGTGGCGAACTTACTGAAGAAGAGATCAAAGCAGGTATTCGTCAGCGTTGTTTGACGAATGAAATTGTCCCTGTTATCGGTGGTTCTGCGTTTAAAAACAAAGGTGTTCAAGCAATGCTTGACGCTGTCATTGAATATTTGCCAGCGCCAACCGAAGTTAAAGCTATTGAAGGCACGCTTGAAGACGGAGAAACGGTTGAAACTCGTGAAGCGAATGACGATGCGCCATTCTCTGCGCTTGCGTTTAAGATCGCTACTGACCCATTTGTGGGAACACTAACGTTCTTCCGTGTTTATTCGGGTACATTGGAAAGCGGAACTGCGGTATATAACTCCGTAAAAATGAAAAAAGAGCGTGTTGGTCGTATGGTGCAAATGCACTCCAACAGCCGCGAAGAAATTAAAGAAGTATTGGCTGGTGATATTGCTGCTGCTATTGGGCTGAAAGATGTAACAACAGGCGATACCCTATGTGCTGAAAAAGGCAAAATTATTCTTGAGCGTATGGAGTTTCCAGAGCCGGTTATCTCGGTTGCTGTGGAGCCTAAGTCAAAAGCTGACCAAGAGAAAATGGGTACTGCCTTGGGTAAGCTAGCTCAAGAGGACCCGTCTTTCCGAGTTAAAACTGACGAAGAAACGGGTCAAACAATTATTTCCGGTATGGGTGAGCTTCATCTGGATATTCTTGTTGATCGTATGCGTCGTGAATTCAGTGTAGAGGCGAATATCGGTAAGCCGCAGGTGGCATATCGTGAGCGTATTACTAAATTCTGTGATGTTGAGGGTAAGTTTGTTCGTCAATCTGGTGGCCGCGGACAATTTGGCCATGTCTGGGTTAAGTTTGAACCTGCCGAGGATACAAACGCCGAAGGTCTAGAGTTTGTAAATGAGATTGTTGGTGGTGCGGTACCTAAAGAATATATCCCTGCGGTTGAAAAAGGTATTTCCGAGCAGATGCAGAACGGTATTATCGCCGGCTACCCTCTGCTTGGTTTAAAAGCGACTTTATATGATGGGTCTTTCCATGATGTGGATTCGAACGAGATGGCGTTTAAAATCGCTGCATCAATGGCAACAAAAAAGCTTATTCAAGAAGGTGGTGCTGTACTTCTTGAGCCAATGATGAAGGTTGAAGTGGTTACACCTGAAGAAAATATGGGTGATGTGGTGGGTGATTTGAACCGTCGTCGTGGACTTATTCAGGGAATGGATGAAAATCCTTCTGGCAAAGTGGTAAATGCTGAAGTGCCTCTAGCTGAGATGTTTGGATACGCAACTGATTTGCGTTCGGCTACTCAGGGGCGTGCAACATTTACTATGGAGTTCGAGCGCTACGCTGAAGCTCCTAATAATGTTGCAGAAGAAATCATTGCCAAGCAAAAAACTGGCGCGTAATTTTTAAACTAGAACCATGCTGGTAACACTTTTAAGTTGTCCTCTGTTGAGGAAGTTTTGCCAGCAATTTATACAGTAGAGGGCACAAAAGTGGCTAAAGAAAAATTTGAACGAAACAAACCGCACGTAAACGTAGGCACCATAGGTCACGTTGACCATGGTAAAACCACGCTAACGGCTGCGTTAACACGAGTGTGTGCAGAAGTATGGGGTGGAAATGCCGTAGCCTTTGACGGAATTGATAACGCTCCAGAAGAAAGAGAGCGTGGAATTACAATCGCCACGTCACACGTTGAGTACGATTCTCCCAAGCGTCACTACGCGCACGTTGACTGCCCAGGCCATGCTGATTACGTTAAGAACATGATTACAGGTGCAGCCCAAATGGACGGTGCCATATTGGTTTGTGGCGCAACAGACGGTCCAATGCCTCAGACTCGTGAGCACATTTTGCTTTCACGTCAGGTTGGGGTTCCCTATATCGTTGTATTCTTAAACAAAGCAGACCTACTTGCAGAAGACTGTGGTGGCGTTGGCTCAGAAGAATACTCTGAGATGTTAGAGCTAGTTGAAATGGAATTGCGTGAGTTGTTAGATACGTACGAATTTCCTGGAGACGATACGCCGATTATTGCAGGTTCGGCCTTGATGGCCTTGAACGGTGAAGACGACAATGAGCTAGGTACCACAGCGGTTAAGAAGCTCGTTGAAACGCTAGATGAATACATTCCTGAGCCGGAGCGTGCCATTGATGGTGACTTTATTATGCCAATCGAAGACGTATTCTCAATTCAAGGTCGTGGCACAGTGGTCACAGGCCGAATTGAGCGTGGAATTGTTAAGGTGGGTGAAGAAGTCGAAATGATCGGCATCAAAGAGACCACGTCAACAACCGTAACGGGTGTTGAGATGTTCCGTAAGTTGCTAGATGAAGGTCGTGCGGGTGAGAACGTTGGAGTATTACTTCGTGGTACAAAACGTGAAGAAGTTGAGCGCGGCCAAGTATTGGCTAAGCCTGGTTCAATCAATCCTCACACTAAGTTCGAAGCAGAAGTATACGTATTGTCAAAAGATGAGGGTGGACGTCACACGCCATTCTTTAAAGGCTATCGACCACAGTTCTACTTCCGTACAACAGACGTAACAGGAGCGTGTGAGCTACCTGAAGGCGTAGAAATGGTAATGCCAGGTGACAACATTCAAATGTCAGTTACCTTGATTCACCCAATTGCGATGGACGATGGTCTGCGCTTTGCGATCCGTGAAGGTGGACGTACAGTGGGCGCGGGTGTTGTTGCTAAGATCGTCGAGTAAGGCTTTCCCGTCATTGGGTAGCTAGTGCTGGAAGTTTATTAAAGTTAGTGGCTCAAGCCGTTAGAAACCCTGTTTAGGGCTCCTGTAAAGGGTCTTTTTGCGGGGTTTTTTGTGTTTTTGTGGTTTGCTGTTTTCTATAAATAATAGGATATTTCACTTGTGTGATTAAAGATGGAAATTGTAGTTGACATGCCTCGGGTGGGTCATTAGAATTGCGCCCTCATTTCGGAAGGCCCTAATATTAAATAGGTTGATCCGATTGTTCTTTAAAAGATTTGGAGTTTGGTTCAGATGCAGAATCAGCGCATTCGAATTCGTTTGAAAGCCTTTGATCACAAGTTGATTGATGCTTCCACGCAAGAGATTGTTGATACGGCAAAGCGCACTGGCGCGCAGGTGAGGGGTCCTATTCCTCTTCCTACTCGCAAAGAGCGCTTTACCATTTTGGTGTCGCCGCACGTTAATAAAGATGCGCGAGATCAGTATGAGATTCGCACCTATAAAAGGTTGCTGGATATTGTAGGGCCTACAGAAAAAACAGTAGACGCTTTGATGAAGTTAGATCTAGCGGCTGGTGTTGAGGTTCAAATTAGTCTGGGCTAAGGACTCCGGGTTTTGTCTTTTGGCAACAAAGCCAAAAGGCAGTGTAACGCTCTGGAATGGGCGGCCATAGCGGGTTAAAGCCCCGTACACTAGAGGTTTTAAGAGATGACGATTGGAATTGTCGGTCGCAAAAGCGGCATGACTCGTATATTTACAGAAGAAGGTAGTTCTGTTCCTGTCACTGTGGTGGAGGTATCTCCTAACCGCATCACTCAGGTCAAGAGCGTAGAAACCGATGGTTATTCTGCTGTGCAGGTAGCTGTAGGGTCTCGTCGAGCCTCCCGTGTCACCAAGCCGGTATCAGGTCACTATGCGAAAGCGGAAAGTGAAGCTGGGCGAAGAATGTTTGAGTTGCGTAATGACGCAAACGAAGCCTTCGAAGTTGGTGGTCAAATCGCTGCTGATTCTTTCGAGGAAGGTCAGAAAGTTGATGTAACGGGCATATCAAAAGGTAAAGGGTTTCAGGGTGGCGTGAAGCGTTGGAATTTCCAAATGCAAGATGCTACTCACGGTAACTCAATATCGCATCGCGCACCTGGTTCGATTGGTCAATGCCAAACGCCTGGTCGCGTATTCAAAGGTAAAAAAATGGCTGGTCATATGGGTGCTGAGCGCGTTACTACTCAGAATCTGGAGATCGTTAAGGTCGATGTTGAGCGTGGTTTGCTTCTTATTAAAGGAGCGGTTCCTGGTGCGCCAGGTGGGGACGTGATTGTTCGTCCGGCTATCAAATTGCGTAACAACGGTTAATCGTCCTAGGGGAGTCGACCATGGAATTAAGTATTGCTACGCCTGAAGGTGCAAAAGGTACAGTATCTGTATCCGAAGTGGCTTTTGGTAAAGAGTTTAATGAAGATCTAGTGCATCAAGCTGTTGTGGCCTATATGGCTGCGGGGCGTCAAGGTACTAAAGCTCAAAAAAATCGTTCAGCCGTTTCTGGTGGTGGCAAAAAGCCATTTCGCCAAAAGGGAACTGGTAGGGCGCGTGCTGGTACAATTCGTAGCCCTATATGGCGCTCCGGTGGTGTAACGTTCGCCGCTGAAAATCGTGATTTCGAGCAGAAGCTAAATAAGAAAATGTATCGCGCTGCATTGCGCTGCATTTTGTCGGAGCTTAATCGTCAAAGCCGCCTTGTTGTGGTTGAATCTTTTGATTTGGAGTCTCCAAAGACAAAATCTCTTGTGCAGAAGTTAGCTCAATATGATTTGTCGCAAGCATTGATCGTATCAGAAGATGTTAATGAGAACTTGTATTTGGCTTCGCGTAATCTGCATAAGGTGGATGTTCGTGATGCTGCTGGAATCGATCCGGTAAGTTTGGTTCGGTCAGAGACGGTGGTCATAACTGTGTCGGCTCTTAAGAAATTAGAAGAGGCATTAGTATGAACCAGGAAAGGCTATATAAAGTTTTGTTAGGTCCTGTTGTTTCTGAAAAGTCGGCGATAGTTGCTGACGAGTCCAATCAGGTGGTTTTTAAAGTTGTTAAAACCGCTACGAAGCAAGAGGTCTCTGCCGCTGTTGAGCAGTTGTTCGACGTAAAGGTGGTTGAAGTTAAAACACTTAACGTGAAAGGTAAAACCAAACGTACCCGCTTCGGAATTGGTAAGCGAAACGATTGGAAGAAAGCCTATGTGCGTTTAGAGCAGGGTCAAGAAATTGACTTTGCAGTAGCGGAATAAGGAGCGAATACAGATGCCAATTGTAAAGCGTAAACCAACCTCCGCCGGTCGTCGCCACGTAGTAAGCGTTGTTAGTACGGACCTGCACAAAGGTAAGCCTCACGCTCCTTTGTTGGAGAAGAAAAGTAAGTCTGGTGGTAGAAATAATAACGGGCGTATCACTACTCGCCATATTGGTGGTGGTCATAAGCAGCATTATCGCGTTATTGATTTCAAAAGAAATAAAGATGCTATTCCGGCGAAAGTTGAACGTCTTGAATATGATCCAAACCGTACAGCAAATATTGCATTAATTTGTTATGCGGACGGCGAACGCCGATACATTATTGCTCCTAAGGGTTTGGTCGCTGGCCAAACTGTTGAGTCGGGTGATGCGGCGGCGATCAAAGTTGGTAACTCTCTACCTATTAGGAATGTCCCAGTGGGTAGTACTATCCACTGTATTGAGCTTAAGCCTGCTAAGGGTGCGCAGATAGCGCGTTCCGCTGGTACTTCTGCTCAGCTTGTTGCAAGAGAAGGGCAGTACGCCACCCTGCGTTTACGTAGCGGTGAGATGCGTAAGGTATCTGTTGATTGTCGTGCGACTATAGGTGAAGTGTCAAATAGTGAGCATAGCTTGCGTTCGTTAGGTAAGGCCGGGGCCACGCGCTGGCGCGGTGTTCGTCCTACTGTTCGTGGTGTCGCTATGAACCCAGTTGATCACCCACATGGTGGTGGTGAAGGGCGTACTTCTGGTGGTCGTCATCCCGTGAGTCCATGGGGAACGCCAACCAAGGGTAAGAAAACTCGTAGCAACAAACGCACTGACAAACTAATCGTTCGTCATCGCAATAAAAAGTAATTAATAACTAGCCGGGAAGTTTCTGGCTAAGAGTGAGGAAATTACAGTGCCACGTTCACTGAAGAAAGGTCCTTTTATTGATCACCACTTGTTAGCGAAAGTGGAGACAGCAGTAGAAAAGAACGAGCGCCGTCCAATTAAAACTTGGTCACGTCGTTCCATGATTCTTCCAAATATGGTGGGTCTAACTATTGCTGTCCATAACGGTCGCCAACACGTTCCAGTACTGGTTAACGAAGAGATGGTTGGTCATAAGTTAGGTGAATTTGCGGCGACCCGTACCTATCGTGGTCACGCAGCAGATAAGAAAGCGAAGCGATAAGGCTTAGCGGAGTAGAACGATGGAAATAGCAGCAAAATTAAAAGGCGCTAATATGTCGGCGCAAAAAGCTCGCTTAGTAGCGGACCAAGTCCGTGGTAAATCCGTTGAAGAGGCTCTAGAGGTTCTTTCATTTAGCACGAAGAAAGGTGCTGAAGTTGTAAAGAAAGTCTTAGAGTCAGCTATCGCGAATGCTGAGCATAACGACGGCGCAGACGTAGACGAGCTTAGGGTGTCCACCATATTTGTGGATGAAGGTTTAACTATGAAACGTATTAGGCCTCGTGCCAAAGGTCGAGCAGACCGGATATTAAAACGTACGTGTCATATTACCGTTAAAGTAGCGGATCAATAAGAGAGCGGACTTATGGGTCAGAAAGTACATCCAACAGGTATTCGACTTGGTATTGTTAAAAAGCATACTTCAACTTGGTATGCAGGCAAGTTGGAATACGCTGATAAGTTGAATGAGGACTTACAGGTTCGTGATTACATTCAGAAAACACTGTCACATGCGTCAGTGAGTCGAGTAGATATCGAACGCCCAGCTAATACGGCGCGCGTTACGATTCATACTGCTCGTCCTGGTGTGGTTATTGGTAAGAAGGGTGAAGACGTTGAAAAACTACGCGCCGCTCTTAGCAAGCAAATGAATGTAGCTGTGCAAATTAATATCGAAGAAATTCGTAAGCCTGATCTTGATGCAGTGTTGGCGGCGCAAAGTGTTGCGTCCCAGCTTGAGCGCCGAGTCATGTTTCGTCGTGCCATGAAGCGAGTTGTACAAAATGCCATGCGCCAAGGTGCTAAAGGTGTGAAAGTACAGGTTGGTGGTCGTTTAGGTGGTGCGGAAATCGCACGTTCTGAATGGTACCGCGAAGGAAGAGTGCCTCTCCATACACTGCGTGCAGATATTGACTACGCAACAGCGGAAGCCTTGACTACTTACGGTATTATCGGCGTAAAGGTCTGGATCTTCAAAGGCGAAGTAATTGGTGGGCTTGAAGAAGTCGAACCAAAAAAAGAAAAAAAAGGTGCTAGTAAGTAAGTTACTCGCTGGTGTTTAAGGTTTAGGTAAGGGTTAGGCAAATGCTGCAACCAAAGCGTACAAAATTTCGTAAGCAACAGAAAGGCCGGAATCGTGGTTTGGCTCAACGGGGCGCTAAAGTTAGCTTCGGTGAGTATGGTCTTAAGTGCTTGGATCGGGGCCGCATAACGGCTCGACAAATTGAAGCGGCGCGTCGTGCAATGACTCGTCATGTTAAGCGTGGTGGTAAAATCTGGATACGAGTATTCCCAGACAAACCTATTACTGAAAAACCCTTGGAAGTTCGTCAAGGTAAAGGTAAGGGTAATGTCGAATACTGGGTATGTCAGATTCAGCCGGGCCGAGTACTTTATGAGATGGAAGGTGTTTCTGAAGAGTTGGCGCGTGAAGCTTTCGCCTTGGCTGCTGCAAAATTACCTGTTAAAACAACGTTTGTTAAGCGTACGGTGATGTAATGAAAGCTGTAGACCTAAACGAAAAAACGGTTGAAGAGCTAAACGCTGAATTGATTTCACAGTTGGGATCTCAGTTTAAATTGCGTATGCAAAAGTCAACCGGACAATTAAACCAAACACATCTATTAAAAAATACACGTCGTGATATCGCGCGTATCAAAACCGTTCTTGCTAAGAAGAACGCGGCAAGTGAGGCGTAAGGTAGAGATATGTCAGTGGATAAAAAAGAAGCTCGTTCCGTAACTGGTAAAGTTGTTAGCGATAAAATGAACAAGTCGATCGTAGTTCTGATCGAGCGTCGTGTTAAGCATCCGATTTACGGCAAGTACGTTAGTAAATCTTCTAAGTTGAAAGCACACGATGAGAATAACGAATGTAACCTAGGTGATGTGGTTACTATTGCGGAGTCTCGGCCACTTTCAAAAACCAAGTCATGGACTTTGGTTTCGATAGATGAGAAAGCAACGTAAGATCTAGCTTAGAGAGATTTTTGGAGAGAGACGATGATTCAAACAGAAAGTTATCTAGATGTTGCTGATAACAGTGGTGCACGTAAAGTTATGTGTATCAAAGTATTAGGCGGCTCACATCGTCGATACGCACGTGTTGGTGATGTTATTAAAGTTACTATTAAAGAGGCTATTCCTCGCGGTAAAGTTAAAAAAGGTCAAGTAATGAAGGCAGTGGTTGTGCGCACCAAAAAAGGTGTTCGTCGGCCAGACGGTTCGTTAATTCGTTTCGATGATAACGCGGCTGTTTTGCTTAATGCTCAAGATGCTCCTGTGGGAACTCGTATCTTTGGCCCAGTTACTCGTGAGCTTCGCGGTGAGAAGTTTATGAAGATTGTTTCTTTGGCGCCCGAAGTTCTATAGTGTAGCGTTGAAGTAGTTGAGGAAAAGCTAATGCGTAAAATTAAACGTAACGATCAAGTCATCGTTATTGCCGGTAAAGACAAAGGCAAGCGTGGTACGGTTAATCGTGTATTACAAGACGAGCGCTTGATAGTGTCGGGCGTTCAAATGATCAAAAAACACCAAAAGCCAAACCCGCAAGCGGGTGTAGCGGGTGGAATAATTGAAAAAGAATCACCTATACAGGTGTCCAATGTTGCGATCTTTAACCCGACTACGGAAAAAGCGGATCGTATTGGATTCAAAGTGTTAGGTGAGGGAAGCGAGAGCAAAAAAGTTCGCGTTTTCAAATCTAATGGCGAAACTATAGACGCATAGGCGGATTGAGTTTATATCATGGCTAGGTTGAAAGAAATTTACAGAAGTGAAGTCGCACCAAAGCTTAAAGAAGAGCTTGGGCTTAATAATGTGATGGAAACCCCACGCATAACCAAGATCACTCTTAATATGGGTGTAGGTGAAGCCATCGGCGATAAGAAAATACTTGAACATGCGGTAAGTGATTTGGAAAAAATTGCAGGTCAAAAGCCTGTGATTACCAAAGCGCGCAAATCTATCGCTGGTTTTAAAGTGCGTGAAGAATGGCCAATTGGTTGTAAGGTTACCTTGCGCCGCGAGAAAATGTACGAATTTCTTGACCGTCTAATTAGTATATCTATCCCTCGGATTCGTGATTTTCGTGGGATTAGCCCCAAACAATTTGATGGCCGTGGAAATTTCTCTATGGGTGTAAATGAACAAATTATTTTCCCTGAGATTGACTACGATAAAATCGATAAACTTCGTGGTTTGGATATTTGTATTTCTACAACTGCACGAAACAACGACGAAGGTCGCGCGTTGTTAAGAGCATTTAACTTCCCATTCAAAGGGTAGGAACGGGTAATGGCTAAAAAATCAATGATTGCTCGGGAAGTTAAACGAGCTAAAGCAGTTGCTAAATACTCTAATAAAAGAGCGGAATTAAAGGCTATTATTAGCGGCCCTGAATCTTCAGAAGATCAAATTTGGGAAGCGAGCATGAAATTGCAAAAGCTTCCTCGTGACGGAAGTGCTGTTCGTCAGCAACGACGTTGTCGTGTAACTGGTCGTCCACACGCGGTGTATAGAAAATTCGGCTTGTGTCGAAATAAATTACGTGAAGCTGCAATGCGTGGCGATGTCCCTGGTCTAGTAAAAGCCAGTTGGTAACCCAGGGGAAATAGGAGCAGATTATGAGTATGCAAGACCCGTTAGCAGATATGCTAACTCGCATTAGAAATTCTCAACAAGTTGGTAAAGCGGTTGTTGCTATGCCTTCTTCAAAGTTGAAATTAAACGTAGCAAAAGTGCTTAAAGATGAAGGTTACATTGCAGACTATTCAGTGAATTCTGAAAACGAAGCAAAACCTGAATTAAATATTGAGCTTAAGTATTTCGAGGGCAAGCCTGTAATTGCTGAGTTAAGCCGTTACAGCCGTCCAGGATTACGATCTTATGCTGGTAAAGGTGAGCTACCTACCGTCCGCAGTGGGCTAGGTATCGCTATTGTTTCCACTAGTAAGGGCGTTATGACCGACCGAGCAGCTCGCGCTGTGGGTGTTGGTGGTGAAGTGCTCTGCACAGTTTTCTAATCAAACTTTCTTAAGTTTATAGAAAAGTATTTGACGGGTATTCCATATGTCACGAGTAGCAAAAAGTCCAATTGAGTTGCCGTCTGGTGTAGACATAGCTCTTAAAGGGCAAGCCTTATCAGTAAAAGGCAGTAAAGGTAATTTGGAACTTCAAATTCACGAGAGTGTTGAAGTTAAACAAGAAGATAAAACTTTATTGTTTTCTGCCAAAGGTAGCGATAAAAATTCTAGAGCGTTGGCTGGGACTATGCGTGCTTTAGTTAATAACATGGTTGTCGGTGTAAGCCAGGGTTTTGAAAAAAAATTAATACTTAACGGTGTTGGTTATCGTGCTAAGGCATCGGGGAAGGCCCTTAATCTGACGTTAGGTTTTTCTCACCCAATTGATTATGAATTACCAGAGGGTGTGAAGGCAGAAACGCCTAGCCAAACTGAAGTAGTTCTTACAAGTGTTAACAAGCAGTTACTTGGTCAAGCCGCTGCGGAAATTCGTGCTTTCAGACCACCTGAGCCTTATAAAGGTAAAGGGGTGCGCTACGCGGACGAGCATGTACGCCGTAAAGAAGCTAAGAAAAAGTAAGCCGTAAATTAATTTAGATTAGGCAGATAAAGCCTAATAGGCAAGGTTTTTAGGTATGAACGCTAAGAAACAATCAAGAACTCGAAGAGCTCGTCGTTCACGAGTAAAAATTCGTGAGTTGAGAGCGACTCGCCTGTGTGTAAATAGAACTCCTCGTCATATTTATGCTCAGATTATTGCACCAACGGGCGACAAGATCGTTGTATCTGCGTCTACAGTGGAAAAAGAATTGCGTGATAGCAAAACAGGAAATATCGAAGCGGCTGCAAAAGTAGGTAAGTTAATTGCTGAAAGAGCGAAAGAAGCGGGTATTACTGGCATTGCTTTTGATCGTAGTGGTTATAAATACCATGGTCGTGTTAAAGCTTTGGCTGACGCGGCTCGTGAAGCTGGTTTGGAATTCTAAAGGTTTTACTATGGCGGCAAATGAAAAAGACAATAACGGTGGTACTGACGAGGGCTTACAAGAGAAGCTTGTTCAAGTAAATCGTGTTGCAAAGACTGTTAAAGGTGGCCGAATTTTTGGTTTTACAGCATTGACTGTGGTCGGTGATGGAAGCGGTAAAGTTGGTTTTGGTCGTGGTAAGGCTCGTGAAGTTCCCATCGCAATTCAGAAAGCGATGGAAGCGGCGCGCCGAAATATGATCCAAGTGGAACTTAACGGGGATACGATTCAGTACCCTACTAAGGGACGCCACGGTGCATCAAAAGTATTTATGCAGCCTGCCTCACAGGGTACGGGTGTCATTGCCGGCGGTGCAATGCGGGCTGTGCTAGAAATTGCTGGTGTGCAAAACGTATTAGCTAAATGTTATGGGTCTACCAACCCAGTGAACGTTGTTCGTGCAACGTTCGAAGCTCTACGTGTTATGGCTTCACCAGAAAGTGTAGCTGCTAAGCGCGGCAAATCTGTTGAAGAAATTTTGAATTAATCTGCAAGCTATCTTGCATACGAAATTTGAGTGAAAGTAGCCATGGCTAAGAAGACTCTAAAAGTTACACAAATTAAAAGTACGGCCGGACGCCTGAAAGCACATATAGCGTGCGTTACGGGTTTGGGCCTTCGTCGTATTGGACATTCAGTGGACGTGGAAGATACTCCCTCTGTGCGCGGAATGATTAATAAAGCCTATTACATGGTTCAGGTGGAAGGAGAGTAACATGCAGCTAAATACCCTAAGTCCTGCTCCAGGTAGTGTTAAAAACAAGAAACGTGTTGGCCGAGGAATTGGTAGCGGTTCTGGTAAAACCTGTGGCCGAGGGCATAAAGGTCAAAAGTCACGTACTGGTGGATCAGTTAAGCCTGGTTTTGAAGGTGGACAAATGCCTTTGCAAAAGCGTCTACCAAAATTTGGTTTCACTAGCCGAGTTGGCAGAATCACAGCGGAAGTTCGTTTGGCAGAGCTTGCGAAAGTAGGTGGCGACGTTATTGATTTGGATACTTTGAAAGAAGCAGACGTAATCGGACAAAATATTAAGCGTGTTAAGGTATTCTTGTCGGGTGAACTCAAAAAGGCGGTTACAGTTAAAAATTTAGCGGTGACTAAAGGCGCGAAAGCTGCAATTGAAGCGGCTGGCGGAAAAATAGAAGAATAGAAGAGCAGGTATCAACCTGTCGTCGCTAAGTGAGGGTTAAATGGCAACTCCAGGTATGCCGTTAGGAAATCAGAAAGGGTTAGGCGAGCTTTGGACTCGCCTTAAGTTTTTGTTCCTAGCGATCGTTATTTATCGGTTGGGCACCCATATTCCTGTTCCAGGAATCGACCCGGACAGAGTCGCGCAATTATTTAACCAAAACCAAGGTACGTTGTTGGGCATGTTTAACATGTTCTCCGGTGGTGCACTTGAGCGCATGAGTATTCTTGCCCTGGGAATTATGCCTTACATATCTGCATCGATTATTATGCAGATGATGTCAGCAGTCACTCCATCTCTGGAGCAACTGAAGAAGGAAGGCGAGTCGGGTCGGAGAAAGATAAGTCAGTACACCCGTTATTTGACAGTGTGTTTGGCTGCGGTGCAGGCATTTGTAATGGTTGCTGGTTTGTCAGGGCAAGGAATGGCCTACGGTGGGATGCCAGTATTTAGTTTTTATCTAGTCGCTGTTGTTTCCTTGATTACTGGTGCTGTATTTATGATGTGGCTTGGGGAACAGGTTACAGAGCGTGGTATCGGTAACGGGATATCCATGTTGATATTTGCCGGTATTGTTGCAGGGCTCCCCGGTGCGGTTGGTCAAGCATTTGAGAGTGCTAGGCAGGGTGATCTAAACCTGTTAGTGCTTTTGATTATCGCAGGTGGTCTAATTGCAATTACTGGTTTCATCGTACTGATGGAGCGAGGTCAGCGAAGAATTACAATTCAGTATGCTAGAAAGCAACAAGGACGTCAGGCTTATGCCGCGCAAACTAGCCATCTGCCTTTGAAAATTAATATGGCGGGTGTAATACCTGTTATTTTTGCAAGTAGTATTTTGCTGTTTCCAGCGTCAATAGCCCAATGGGTCGGAAGTGCTAGCGAAGGTAAAACGGCTGAGTTATTTCAGGCATTTGCTCAATTGATTGGCCCTGGCCAGCCTTTGAACTTTGTGTTGTTTGGAGCATTCATTATCACGTTTTGTTTCGTGTATACGGCGATGATGTATAACCCAAAAGAAGTCGCAGATAACCTTAAGAAAGGTGGGGCTTATATTCCTGGTATTCGACCTGGAGAGCAGTCTGCTAAATATATTGATGGAGTGCTTACTCGGCTAACTGTGGTCGGCTCTCTATACATTGCCGGAGTGGCGTTGTTGCCCCAGTTCATTACTGTGGCTGCCAACATACCTTTCTATCTTGGTGGTACGTCGCTATTGATTGCGGTAGTTGTTGTCATGGATTTTATGTCCCAAGTTCAGTCTCATTTGATGTCTCATCAATATGATTCGGTATTGAAGAAGGCCAACCTTCAGAGTTATGGGCGTGGTCGATAAGACCTGAGCAAAGTTTTTAGTTCAGTGTTTATAAGTAAGAGTTTTTAAGTAATTGAGGTGTGTCATGAAGGTTCGTGCATCTGTTAAGAAAATGTGCCGTAACTGCAAAGTAGTTCGTCGTAGAGGTGCTTTACGAGTAATTTGTACAGCAGAGCCTCGTCATAAGCAACGACAAGGTTAAGTGAGGCGGAACTTAGGCGGCCTTGCAAACAAGGTGGCCTTTCGACGAATCATTAGTCGATAAACCGGAGGTGTTAACTGTCGTTTAGTGAGGAAACTCCTAAACTATTGCAATTTAGTGTCTTAGTCGCTATCCTTCCGCGCCTTTAGCAGGTGTTGGTGGATGGCTTAAGTCGCTGTTAACACTAATTATCTTATCAAAGTTGGAGTAATTTGGATGGCTCGTATAGCTGGTGTCAATATACCAGACAATAAACATGCCGTTATTTCCCTGACCTATGTTTTTGGGGTGGGTAAAACAACTGCAAAGCAGATCTGCGCGACTACTGGTATCGCTGAAGGCACCAAAATGGGTGACTTAAGTGACGCGGAAGTTGACGCGATCCGCGCTGAAGTGGCGAAGTTATCTGTAGAGGGTGACTTGCGACGTGAGATTTCCATGAATATTAAACGATTAATGGATCTTGGAGCGTATCGCGGTATTCGTCACCGCAGAAATTTACCAGTACGTGGTCAGCGTTCAAAAACAAACGCTCGTACCCGTAAAGGTCCTCGTAAACCAATCAAACGATAATTTGATTGATCATTAACTGACAGGTTTTGGGAAAGTATTGCTATGGCTAAGCCAAGTGGTAAATCCGCATCAAAGAAGAAGGTCAAAAAGACCGTAATTGATGGCGTAGCGCATATACATGCGTCATTTAATAATACAATAGTAACAATCACTGATCGCCAAGGTAATGCTCTTTCGTGGGCAACTGCTGGTGGTTCCGGTTTTCGCGGTTCTCGCAAGAGTACTCCTTATGCGGCGCAGGTTGCGGCAGAGCGTGCAGGTGTTGCTGCACAGGAGTATGGCTTGAAGAACTTGGACGTCCAAGTTAAGGGCCCTGGCCCTGGTCGTGAGTCGGCTGTTCGTTCGTTGAATAATGTTGGCTTTAAAATCAACAATATCACCGACGTAACACCCATACCTCACAATGGCTGTCGTCCACCCAAGAAACGTCGTGTGTAAGGAGAAAGAATCATGGCTCGTTATATAGGACCTACTTGTAAATTATCTCGCCGCGAAGGCACAGATTTATTTTTGAAAAGCGGCGCTCGTTCACTTGAATCAAAATGTAAAGCTGAAACGGCACCAGGCCAACACGGCCAACGTCGTGGTCGTCTTTCTGATTACGGTGTTCAGCTTAGAGAAAAACAAAAAGTTCGCCGCTTGTATTGCGTACTGGAAAAACAGTTCAGAGGCTACTATAAAGAAGCTGCGCGTAAAAAAGGCGCAACAGGTGAGAACCTTCTTAGGCTTCTAGAAAGTCGTTTGGATAATGTTGTTTACCGTATGGGTTTTGGCTCTACTCGCGCAGAGTCTCGTCAACTTGTTTCACATAAGTCCATAGTGGTCAACGGTAGTGTAGTAAACGTTCCTTCTTATCAAGTAAGAGAAGGTGATGTGGTTGCTATTCGTGAGAAAGCGAAGAACCAAATTAGAATCCAAAACGCACTAGGTATCGCTTCACAGCGTGGTGACGTAGATTGGGTCGATGTGAACGCTGATAAGAAGGAAGGCACGTTTAACCGTGTGCCAGATCGTGCAGATTTGCCGGCTGAAATCAACGAAAACCTTATCGTAGAGCTTTACTCTAAGTAAGGGAAACCAACCTAAAACAGGTGTGTTTATGCAGAGTGCTGTTAACGAATTTTTGACACCACGTCATATCGATGTGACCGAACTTGCTTCTACTAGAGCAAAAGTTGTGCTCGAACCATTAGAGCGCGGTTTTGGTCACACACTAGGAAATGCCTTGCGTCGAATTCTATTGTCTTCGATGCCTGGTTGCGCTGTCACACATGTCGAAATCGATGGTGTTCAGCACGAATATAGTGCAATTGAAGGCGTGCAAGAGGATGTCATTGAGATCCTTTTGAACCTTAAAAACCTAGCTGTTATTATGCACGGCAAGGAGCAAACCGTTCTTACACTTAGTAAGCAAGGCCCTGGTGTTGTTACCGCTAGTGATATTCAGTTGGATCATGAAGTTGAAATAGTTAATCCAGACTTGGTTATTGCTAACATCACTGCTGACGTAGCTTTGAATATGAAGTTGACAGTTAGTAGGGGGCGGGGTTATCAGCCTGCGGACTCTTGTGAGACTGATGAGGAAGAAAATCGCACAATTGGCCGTCTTCGTTTGGATGCATCTTATAGTCCAGTGGTTCGCCTAGCTTACACTGTTGAAAGTGCGCGTGTTGAACAGCGTACGGATTTAGATAAGCTAGTACTTGACCTAGAAACAAATGGTACTCTCGATCCTGAAGAGGCTATTCGTCGAGCTGCGACTATTCTTCAACAACAGCTTGCAGTGTTTGTAGATTTAGAGGGCGAGAAGGAAACTGAACCTGAGCAAAAAGAAGATCAAATCGATCCAATCTTGCTTCGTCCGGTGGATGATCTAGAACTCACTGTTCGTTCAGCAAACTGTTTGAAAGCAGAAAATATTTACTACATAGGTGATTTGATTCAGAGAACGGAGGTTGAGCTTCTTAAGACCCCGAACCTGGGTAAAAAGTCACTTACTGAAATCAAAGATGTGTTGGCGTCGCGTGGACTATCTTTGGGAATGCGTCTTGAAAACTGGCCACCAGCTAGCTTGAAGACTTCAGACTAATAAATTAGCGTAAGTTAGTCTTGCGCTTTGTATATAGAAAATTGCTGAGATAGCAATTGGTAGAAGGGTTATTGTCATGCGTCATCGTCAAAGTGGACGTCAACTAAATAGAAACAGCTCGCACCGTAAAGCTATGTTTAGAAATATGGTTACTTCGCTTGTCGAGCATGAGCTGATTAAAACAACCTTGCCTAAGGCTAAGGAACTTCGTCGTTACGCTGAGCCTGTTATTACCTTAGCTAAGAACGATAGTGTTGCTAACCGTCGTTTAGCGTTTGATCGTCTCCGTAGTAAGGAAGCGGTTGGGAAACTGTTTAACGAACTTGGTCCGAGATATGAAGGTCGTCCCGGTGGATACTTACGCATATTAAAATGCGGGTTTCGTACTGGAGACAAAGCTCCAATGGCTTACGTTGAGCTTGTAGATCGCCCTCGGGGCGAAGTAGAAGCTTCCGAAGATGCTGCGGATTAGTGGTAGTGAGACTTTGGAAAAGCGCTGGATACTCTCCGGCGTTTTTTTTTGTCGATTAATTAAGCAAAAACGTATCTAGTTAGAAAGCTTAAAGTACAGAGAGTAGGGATCTTTGCTAAAATAAGCCTATTCTCAATTCAAACTTTCTAGCGTTGTCGTCGTTATACGTTCGCAAGAAATTCAGAAACGAATATAGATCAAAAAACCGCCTAAATCAGTATAAGCTAGTTAGTAACGGTTGTACTTCATGATGGTTAGTCAAGTAGAAGGTCGTTTTGTATGAGTTCTTTGGATCAATTGTTTTACTGGCGAGGTATTGCAGATAGTTATCTAAACTATCGAGGTGAGCATGTGGATGTACCCCATGAGCATCGTCTAAAGTTATTGGAAGCAATGGGAGCGGATATTTCTGGCGAGGATGTAATAGCTAGACAAGCGTATGAGTTGGATGTTGCTCCGTGGAACGACTGGACTCCTGCACTAATCGTTTCCCCGAGTTATCAAAATAATGGTTTTTTTCTAAACATTCGTCCTGAAGAAATTTCTAAGTCTTTTAGTTGGAAAATTAGTTTAAATAATAAGCTAGTGAAGTCTGGGCGCTTTTTTCCAAGCGAATTACTTGAAGTGGGAGACTATGTCTACGAGGGAAAACGTTATTCTCGCCGATTCTGTCAAGTTGATCACCTTTCACCAAACTACTATCAGTTATGTATTAATTGCGGGGACAAAAGCCGTACCAGCACCTTAGCTCAAATACCTCAAACAGCTTTTCAACCTCAATGGTCAGAGGAGGGTAAACGGATTTGGGGAACAATTGTTCAGCTTTATACCCTAAGATCGACAAGGAACTGGGGTATTGGAGACTTCTCTGACCTAAAAGAATTGATCGAGCACACCGCTAAGTTAGGTGGGAGCTGTATTGGATTGAATCCGTTACATGTGCTTTTACCGGATCTAAATTATAACTGTAGCCCATACAGTCCATCAGACCGCAGGTTTATTAACCCGCTTTATATCGATCCAGTTGAAGTTCAAGAGTATTCTTCTATCGGAGGCGGTAACGAAGATATTTGTAGAGAACACGAGAAAATCCTTTCTTCTTTAGATAATTTGCGTGGTTCAGAGAAAGTTCTTTATACGGAAGTAAAACAAGCTAAGTATTGGGCGTTTGAGCAATTATTTAATTGTTTTGAGCGAGAACATTTGGACAACAAAACTTCTCGTGGGCAAGAATTTCTTTCCTTTCTTTCTAATACTTCCGATACTCTCCAGTCCTTTGCTTTGTGGGAAGTGGCTTCAAATCATTGGCAATGTGAGAGTTTTAAGTCTGGACTATGTATTGAAAACATTGTTAGTGCGACCGAATCAGATTCACTTGATTCATTATGCCGCGAAAACGCTCGTGGTTTACTGTTCCACTGTTATTTGCAGTGGATAGTAAATGAACAATTGGAAAATTGTCAAGCGTTAGCTAAATCACTGGATATGGATATTGGTTTAATCCGAGATCTTGCCGTTGGTGCTGATGGTGGTGGGTCGGAGGTTACGACAAATTCAGAATTGTTTTGTTGTGGTGCAACAGTTGGTGCTCCGCCAGACCCATTAGCTCAGCAAGGGCAAAATTGGGGCTTACCCCCTATGGACCCGTTATACCTTCGTGATTCTGGTTATAAGCATTACATTAGTTTGTTGCGAGCAAATATGAAATCCTGTGGAGCCTTAAGGATTGATCACGCAATGAGTTTGATGCGCCTTTGGTGGTGCCCGCCAGGAGAAACAGCAGACCATGGGGCTTATGTATATTATTCATTTGAAGATATGTTAGGTCTTCTATTATTGGAGAGCCATTTAAACCAATGCGCCATTATTGGTGAGGACTTAGGCGTTGTTCCTTCAGAATTTAGAGAAGCGATAACTAAAGCCAAAGTATTTACCAACAAGGTTTTCTATTTTGAAAAGGACGGTGATAGGTTTAAATCTCCTGAGCATTACGATGATCACGCACTGGCAATGATTAACAATCATGACGTACCAACTTTAAAAAGCTGGTGGCTTGGCAGTGACTTAATATTGAGAGATAAGCTTGAGTTATTTGAAGAAGGGGTGGATTACGATCAGCTCTGTGAAGAGAGGGCTAGAGACAAACATCGTTTAATGGAACAGCTCAAGTATAAAAATTTGTGGCCAGATTCATGGAAAGAGCGAGATTTATCCGAACCCGCAGATCAAGAGCTGATATTTGCCATAATCGCTTTGGTGGGGCAGGTGAATTCTCAGGTATTTGTATTGCAACTTGAGGATTTACTGCTAATGGAATCTCCGGTTAATGTACCTGGAACGTTTAAAGAACATGCAAATTGGCAACGAAAGTTATCTCATACTACATCGGAAATTTTTTCTAGTAAGGCAGTTAGAACACTTCTAGATAGATTGAGTGTAAATCGAAAAGTTTCCACGCTTTAGCTTAATGGTTGACTGACGTTTTTAAAACATAAAAACAATTTAAAGTAATAACAATTTTATAGGTGTCTTTTAGTTATGGATGTTTTATCCAGTGATATTATTCAATCCATAGTAAACGCTGATTGCGATGATATTTTTGCCTATCTTGGGTCTCACAAAATAAATCAAAATCTGTGGGTAGTCCGCGTATTTCTGCCTAATGCGGACAAAATTGAAGTTGTTGACTATCAGAGTCGAGAAACAATTACTGAACTAGAACGAGTGCATGAAGCGGGTTTATATATTGGTTCAATAGAAAGAGAAGATTTAACTAGATATCTTTTTCGAGTGACCTACGAGGGGCACAGCGAAATATTGGAAGACCCATATCGTTTCGGCTCTTCAATTGGTGAGCAAGACTTATATCTTTATGGTGAGGGCACACACGAATCCGCCTACCAGTTTCTTGGTGCACATTTAATGAGCCTAGAGGGTGTTGATGGGTGTCGTTTTTGTGTATGGGCACCTAATGCGCGTCGTGTCTCCGTTGTCGGTGATTTTAATTACTGGGATGGTAGAAAAAATATGATGCGCAAGCATATTCCCAGTGGTATTTGGGAAGTGTTTATTCCGGCTATCGAAGCTGGGGCATTGTATAAATATGAAATTCGTAATGCAGGTGGTGATCTTTTACCTCATAAAGCTGACCCGTTTGGTTTTGCCGCTCAATGTCCTCCAGATCAAGCATCTGTTGTTGCTGATATTAACGCCTACGATTGGAATGACCAAGAATGGGATTCTTTGCGACATAAACATACGCAAAGAGATTCTGCTATTTCAATTTATGAGATTCATCTTGGTTCATGGCAGCATCAACGAGACGGCTTCCTAAATTATCGAGAGCTTGCCGATAAACTCATTTCTTACGTTAAGTACATGGGATATACCCATATACAGTTGATGCCTGTGAGTGAATTCCCATTTGATGGGTCCTGGGGCTATCAGCCAGTGGGCTTATACGCGCCAACGAGTCGATTTGGTTCGCCAACAGATTTTAAATATTTTGTGGATAAATGCCATCAAGCGGAAATAGCGGTGTTAATCGATTGGGTTCCTGGACATTTCCCAACAGATGGACATGGTTTGGGACGATTTGACGGTTCTCCTCTGTATGAACATGCTGATGCAAAGCAGGGCTTTCACCCAGACTGGAATACTTATATATATAACTATGGGCGAAAAGAAGTCGCCAATTTTTTAATGGCCAACGCACTATTTTGGTTTGATCAATATCATATCGATGGTCTTCGCGTAGATGCGGTGGCTTCCATGCTTTACTTAGATTACAGCAGGGACGATGGTGAGTGGATTCCAAATCAATATGGAGGTCGTGAAAACCTCGATGCGATTGACTTTCTCCGTTCTGTTAATGAGCGGGTTTATCGAAAATACCCGGATGCAATGATGATCGCGGAGGAATCAACTGCTTGGCCAGGGGTTTCAAAACCTGTTCATTTTGGCGGCTTGGGTTTTGGCTTTAAATGGAATATGGGTTGGATGAACGACAGTCTGGAATACATGTCGAGAGAACCTATCCACCGTCAGCACCATCATCATGATATGACGTTCAGTTTGTACTATGCGTTTAGCGAGAACTTCATATTACCGTTAAGTCATGACGAAGTTGTTCATGGTAAAGGCTCAATTCTTTCTAGAATGCCGGGTGATGTATGGCAGCAGTTTGCAAATCTTAGAGCGTATTACGCATTTATGTGGGGGCACCCAGGGAAAAAGTTACTCTTTATGGGAAACGATTTTGGACAGGGGCCTGAGTGGGATCACGATAATGGGTTACCTTGGTATCAACTTGAGGTTGCCGAACATAAAGGGGTTCAAAACCTAGTTCGGGATCTAAATAACCTTTACGTTTCTCGTGAAGCGTTACATCATCATGATTCTGAGGGGCGCGGATTCGAATGGATTGAAGCGGATGATAGACATAATTCTGTCTTTGCATTTATTAGAAAATCGGAGGTAACGGGTCATTCGGTTTTAGTCGTAACAAATTTTACTCCTGAATGCCGCGAGGAATATCGAGTTGGGATTAATGAACCTGGTTATTATAAGGAAATATTAAATTCTGATAGTGAAATCTACGGCGGAACGAATAAAGGTTGTGGTGGTGGTGTATGCTCAGAACCTGTTGAGTGGCATCATCGAGAAAACTCCATTCGAATTACTTTGCCGCCGCTAGCGACAGTTATTTTTGAGTTGCAATAAAACTTACTATTTTAGCGATTGATATGAGCGAAAAGAAATATTTTAACGTGACGGATGGGACTCCTTATCCTCTTGGTGCGAGCTGTGTAGAAGGGGGCGTCAACTTTGCGTTATTCTCGGCCAATGCTAAAAAAGTAGAACTTTGCATTTTTGATGAACTTGGCCAAGTGGAAATTTCCAGAATACCTATACCTTATTGTACGGATGAAGTATGGCATGTTTTTATTGAAAATTTATCTGAAGGTGCGTTGTATGGATATCGAGTTTACGGCCCATATGAGCCACAACGTGGTCACAGATTTAACCCAAATAAATTACTACTGGACCCTTATGCCAGGAAGTTAGACGGGGAGTATCATTGGGCCAATGTTATGTATGGCTATGATGTGGATAACCCTCAGACGGACCTGATTATGGATCAACGAGATAATAGTCGAGAATTACCTAAATGTGTTGTTGTTGCAGAAAATGATTATTTTCAGAAAAAAAATCGTCCTCCAAAGCCTAAAATTCCTTGGCGTGAAACCGTTATCTATGAAACACATGTAAAAGGTTTCACCCAACTAAATTTGGAAGTGCCTGCTAATAAGCGAGGCAGCTTTTCCGGTTTGGCACACCCAAGCGTTATTAGGTACATAAAACAACTAGGGGTAACTTCTGTTGAGCTATTACCTGTACAAGGTTTTATTGACGAACATTTTTTAGTTTCTCAAGGGCTTTCTAACTATTGGGGGTATAATTCTCTTAACTTCTTTGCACCTCACCATGGTTATATGAGTGAAGAGGGAACGTCTGAATTTCGTGAAATGGTTGATGCATTTCATAGAGAAGGGCTAGAAATAATATTAGACGTGGTTTATAACCACACTGCGGAAGGTGGCCATCTGGGGCCGACGCTTTCTTTTCGTGGTATCGACAATGCTTCTTATTATTGTTTGCAAAACCATGATGCTCGCTATTATGTGAATGATACGGGATGTGGTAATACACTCAATATAAAACATCCACGAGTTTTGCAAATGGTGATGGACAGCTTGCGTTATTGGGCGGATGACATGGGTGTGGACGGCTTTCGATTTGATCTGGCGACAGTTCTTGGTAGAGAAGTCTATGGCTATGATCGCGGTAGTGGTTTTTTTGATGCAATACGCCAAGATCCCATTCTTGGTCAGTGTAAATTGATTGCAGAACCTTGGGATATAGGCCCAGGTGGATACCAACTTGGAAATTACCCGTCGGGCTGGGCAGAATGGAATGATCGCTATCGAGATACCTGCCGTAAGTTTTGGCGGGGTGAGCCAGGCATATTGCCTGAGTTTGCAAGAAGAATTCACGGTTCCAGTGACCTATTCGAACACAATGGTCGAGCCCCTTCATCCAGCGTCAACTTTATTACCAGTCACGATGGTTTTACGCTCACCGATTTGGTGACCTTCAAGGATAAGCATAACGAAGCTAACAAAGAGCAAAACCGAGATGGCCATCAAGCTAACTTCAGCGATAACTATGGTGTGGAAGGTGTCAGTGATGGCCTTAAAGTGGTGACATTAAGAGGCCGTCAAAAACGAAATTTTCTTGCGACGTTATTTCTGTCACAAGGAACTCCCATGCTTTTGGCTGGAGATGAGTTAGGGCGTTCTCAGTGGGGAAATAACAATGCTTATTGTCAGGATAATGAAATTAATTGGCTCAATTGGCAAGATGTGGATGAGGTGGGGCGAGACTTACAATTATTTACGCGATATTTGATTTCTTTAAGAAAGCGTTACCCTCTTTTTACTTCACAGGAATATATACACACCCCAGAGGAACAGCAAGATGGAATACTCCGTTGTGTTCGTTGGGTGTGTGAATCGGGTGAGGTGATGCAGGAGCGTCAATGGACTGAGCAATATAAACAAACGATAGGTTGGATATTAGACGCGCTACCTTTGGAAAAGGACTGTGATTCTGAGCCAGAGAGACTCCTGATATTATTTAATGCCAGTGATGACAGTGTGGTTTTTAATTTACCAAAAGATCCTTCTATTAAAGAATGGCACTGCTTACTCGATACGTATTTTTCAGACGGTATTCCGAAAAATACCGTTTTTTCTGCGGTAAGTTCTGTTGAACTTAACGCTAAAACCATGCAACTTTTTGCCACAAAATTTGAGATATAACTCATAAAGCTGGGGAGGCTTATGAACGCCAATTTACCAGATCCCTCATTAAGTAATGATCCCGAGTATGTTACTTCGGATCTTCATCGTCATTTTAATTATACGCTTGGTCGTTTTAATACAGATGAACAACAGGGTTATATGTTGACGGCTCTTTCTCTCACCGTTCGTGATCGTTTAATGGAACGTTGGAGGCTCACACGAGAAGCGGAAGTTCAAGATGATCCAAAACAAGTTTTTTATTTATCCTTAGAATTTCTGCTTGGTCGCAGTCTCAATAATGCTATTTTAAATTTGGACGTGGATGAATCTGTTCGAGAAGCCTTGGCAGATTTTGGGTGTGAACTTGAAACTATTGAAAGTGAAGAGCGGGATGCAGGGTTAGGCAATGGTGGTCTTGGTCGTTTGGCTGCGTGTTTTTTGGATAGCTGCGCGACACTTAACCTTCCTGTTCGAGGTTACGGGATTCGTTATGAATACGGTATGTTTCATCAGAGTTTAAGGCAAGGGCGTCAGATAGAACAGCCAGACCATTGGTTGATCGCTGGAAATCCGTGGGAAATTGAACGTCCAGGAAAGACTCGCCGAGTTAAGTTTTATGGACGAACAGAATTTTTCACTGATTTAGACGAAAAAACTACGGCTCGTTGGGTAGATACGCAAGACGTACTTGCAGTGGCTTACGATATGCCAATTCCCGGTTATAGAAATGATGTTGTTAATACGTTAAGGCTTTGGAAGGCGGCAGCTACACACGAATTTGATTTTCAAGAATTTAATGAAGGTGATTATTCCGATGCTGTAGCGCAGAAAAATTTGGCTGAGCAAATTACCATGGTGCTCTATCCAAATGATGCAAGTGAGAGCGGGAAGGAACTGCGTTTAAGGCAGCAGTATTTTTTAGCCTCTGCGAGCTTGCAAGATGTGATGACTGATTGGGTAAAAAAAAATGGTCTCAACTTTTCTAACTTTGCAGATAAACATTGTTTCCAGCTCAATGATACCCACCCAACTTTGGCCGTTGCAGAATTAATGCGAATTTTAGTGGATGAATATGGCATGGAGTGGGGAAAGGCATGGAAAATTACAACAAAAACTATGGCTTATACGAACCATACTCTACTACCGGAAGCTCTAGAAAAATGGTCAGTAAAGTTAGTTGGTGAGTTACTTCCGCGTTTGTTGGATATTATCTATGAAATAAATGCCCGCTTTCTTGAAGTTGTCGCACATAGATGGCCAGGAGATGTTGATCGTCAAAGAAGAATGTCAATCATTGAAGAGTCTCATGAACCCAATGTAAGAATGGCCTATTTGGCTATTGTCGGTAGCTTTTCGGTAAATGGTGTTGCTGCACTTCACTCAAAATTATTGACAACGGGCTTGTTTAAAGATTTTTACGAATTCTGGCCTGAAAAATTTAATAACAAAACTAATGGTGTAACACCAAGACGTTGGCTCTCCCATTGTAACCGAGATTTAAGTAGTTTAATAACCAATTCTATTGGCAATGAATGGGTAACATCATTTAATAAAATTGGATGTTTAAATGAATATGTTGAAAATTCTGCTTTCAGAGATAAGTGGTTTGAAGTAAAGCAAAATAATAAACGTCGATTGACGAAACTTATTAGTGAGCAATGTGGCGTAGATTTTAATGTGGACCATATGTTTGACGTACAGGTTAAACGTATTCACGAATATAAACGTCAACTTCTTAACGTATTGCACGTTATTCATTTGTATGATCGCATTACTCGGGGAGAAGTTGATGATGTTTATCCTCGCTGTGTATTGCTTGGCGGTAAGGCCGCTCCTGGTTACGCGCTGGCGAAACTCATTATTAAGTTAACCAGTAATGTAGCGACGGTAATAAACTCCGATGCTATTGCTTCAAAAAAAATGAAGTTGGCATTTTTCCCGAACTACAGCGTAACAGCAATGGAAGTTATTTGTCCTGGAACAGACCTGTCAGAGCAAATTTCTACAGCAGGTAAAGAAGCCTCTGGTACAGGAAACATGAAATTTATGATGAACGGTGCCTTGACAGTTGGCACCTATGATGGGGCCAATATTGAAATATTGGAAGCCGTTGGTGAAGAGAATTTCTTTTTATTTGGTTTAAAAGTTGAAGAAATAGAAGAATTTCGTGCCCGAAATGATCCAAGTAGCATTATCAATGGCGATGAAGACCTAAAACGAGTAGTGAACTTACTTGAATGTGGGCATTTTAGTCTTTTTGAACCAGGAATATTTGACCCAATTATTCATTCAATAAGAAACCCTTTTGACCCTTGGATGGTAGCAGCAGATTTTAGAAGCTACATTAATGCCCAGGAAAAAGCTTCAGCATTTTATCAGAACAAAGAAGAATGGGTTAAATCCAGTATTCGTAATACCGCTGCGAGCGGCCATTTTTCAAGTGACCGTACAATAGCTGAATATGGAAAAGATATTTGGAAAATTTAATTGTGGTTTGTAAAAGCCAATAATATAAAACTACTCTATTTCTGCGCTAAATTAAATTAGGAGACGCAACATGCTAGATCCGAACTCTCGTTACGTAAGTCGGTTGACGCGCGATACCCTAGCCTTGGTTCTTGCTGGGGGGCGAGGCAGTCGATTACATGAACTAACCGATTGGCGAGCTAAGCCAGCCCTTCATTTTGGTGGTAAATTCAGAATAATTGATTTTCCACTTTCTAATTGTGTTAATTCTGGAATTCGGCGGGTCGGTATTCTGACTCAATATAAAGCGCACTCTCTTATTCGCCATATTATTCGCGGATGGAGTCACTTTAAAAAAGAACACGGTGAATTTATAGAGGTGTTACCTGCTTCCCAGCGTTATTCTCCAAATTGGTATCAAGGGACCGCAGATGCAATCTACCAAAATATTGATATTATTCAGGCGGAAACACCCAAATATGTTTTAGTGTTATCCGGTGACCATATTTATCAAATGGACTATGGTTCCATGTTGGCTTATCATGTTGAAAGTGAGGCGGATTTAACCGTTTCATGTATTGAAGTGCCCATTGAAGAAGCTGCTGGTTCGTTTGGTGTTATGTCTGTTGACAAAGACAACCGTATAACTCGTTTTGCTGAAAAGCCTGCACACCCAACGGAATTAGCCGATAACCCAGGGCAAACATTGGCTTCCATGGGTAATTATGTTTTTAATACTGAGTTTTTGTTTGACCAGTTAAAAAAAGATGTAACAAACCCTGATTCAGACCATGATTTTGGTAAAGATATTATTCCATCGATTATTGAAGATTATAAAATACAAGCCTTTCGATTCCGGGACCCGGATACGAACGAAGCATCTTATTGGCGAGATGTAGGCACCTTGGATTCTTTTTGGCAAGCAAATATGGAATTGGTTGAGCCTACTCCCTCATTGAATTTATATAATCACGACTGGCCTATTTGGACCTATCAAACACAATTGCCCCCTGCCAAATTTGTATTTGATGACGACGGACGACGCGGTTACTGTGTGGACTCAATGGTATCAGGAGGCTGTATTGTCTCAGGTGGTAAGATTACTAAATCTGTTTTATTTTCCGATGTTCATATTCATTCTTATTCAGAAATAGAAGAGTCGGTACTATTACCGGAAGTGGAAGTTCACCGTAGCGCCAAGATAAAAAGAACCATCATTGACAGCACATGCCAGATTCCAGAGGGAATGATTATTGGTCATGATCACGAGCATGATCGAGCTAGAGGGTTTAGAGTGTCTCAAGAAGGTGTTGTCTTGGTGACAAAAGAGATGCTTGGAAAATTGTAAGCCAGAGTGGTTTCTAGAGTAGTTTCTGGGTAAATAAACAATATTACATATAGTTTTTTTATGGAAAATAAAAAGATATTGATGGTGGCGGCGGAGAATGATGCTCTGCCTGGCGCGAAAGTGGGTGGGGTAGGCGATGTTCTTCGAGACGTGCCTAATGTACTTGCAAGAAAAGATTGTGATGTGGAAGTGGTATTACCTTCCTACGGTTTTTTGGCGCGTTTAGATAATGCGCAAAGAATTACACGTTATTCTGTTGTCTTTGCTGGAAAAATGCATGAAATATCTTTAATGCGGATTCCTGTAAAATCTTCACCAGTAAATAACTTAATTCTGCATCACAAAGACTTTGCACCTAAAGGCGAGAGTGTTTACTGCAATGATTCCGATACTCGTCCCTTTGCAACGGATGCGACCAAATTTGCTTTGTTTTGTGCGGCAGTAGCCCAAGGGTTAAAAATTGGTGCTTTGTCTCGCCCTGATGTTATCCATTGTCATGATTGGCATTCGGCATTTTTACTTATTTTGCTGAATTATTCTCCACAGTATTCTGAACTGAAAAATATTCACTCCGTTTATACCATACACAACCTTGCGATGCAGGGGGTTCGTCCTTTCTCCGGTGATGAGTCTTCGTTTGAAACTTGGTATCCCGATGTAGGCTATGGTTTGGACATGATCGCTGACCCGAGTATACCTCGGTGTGTTAACCCTATGAGAGCAGGGATTAATCTCGCAAATAAGGTGCATGTGGTATCACCTACTTACGCTCAAGAGATTCAAACGCCTAGTGATCACATTCGTGGAGTCTATGGAGGGGAAGGCTTAGAAGAAGATTTAAAACGGCGTAATGAAAGTGGTGATTTAATCGGTATTCTCAATGGGTGCGAGTACCCCAAGGGCGTTAAATACGTAAAGAAGTCGAGAAAAACATTAGCGCCTATTGTATCTAAAAATTTGCTGTTGTGGGCAGCAAAGTCTGCAACAGTAGAGACGTCTCATTGGATTGCAGCCAAGCGTATTCAGCAATGGGCGGCTAAGAGAAGTACTGGAATCACGCTTACGTCTATTGGGCGTGTGACGGAACAAAAGGCCAGAATTCTTCAAGAACCCCTGAGTTGTGGTATGCCTGCTTTACACTCCATGCTTGAACGGTTGGAGCCTGCGGACTATTTTATTATGTTAGGGAGTGGCTCGCCAGAACTGGAATTGTTTTTTACCCAGGTGAGTGCCAAATATGAAAATTTTATTTTTCTAAATGGTTATTCGAATGATTTGCCCGATGAAATTTATAATATGGGTGACTTATTCATTATGCCAAGTTCTTTTGAACCATGCGGTATTTCTCAAATGCTTGCTATGAGAGCAGGGCAGCCCTGCTTGGTAAACCAAGTTGGAGGGTTGAAAGACACCGTTCACCACGGAAAAAACGGGTTTTCATTTCAAGGCGCGACAGTTACAGAGCAAGCATTGGATATGGTGACTGTTTTTGAAGAAGCGTTGAATCTATATAGAAACAATCAGGTTATTTGGGAACGTATTTCACAAGCGGCTTCTAAAACTCGTATTACCTGGGATGCGAGTGTTCAGTTTTATTTGGATGACCTTTATTCATAATAAAAAATCAAATATTTTTGGTCGCTCGATTAAAAGCATAACGATGGATTTGTTGTAAACCAAGCCCTTGTGGGATAAGTACCTTTAATGCTCTAAATGCATTTAAAGGTTCAGCTTGGGAGTATTATAAAATCCCACAAGGTACTAGTCCTTCTCAATTGCCTGGCAATCATAAAAGGCAAATTGAACCCAAAAAGGATTCATTTATATGTTAAAAATACTAAAATCGGTAGGTCAAGGTGGTGTAAACCAGAAGCAAGATGTTCTCCTGGTTCAAATGTTGTTAAATAGACAATCTATTCCCGGTGTTGTTGCACAATTGAAAGAAGATGGAATAATAGGAAAGAATACGATAGGCCGTATTAAAATATTTCAAAAAACAATTGTGAAAATGCTCAACCCTGATGGACGTATTGACCCAGATGGTAAAAGTTTTAAAATGCTCTCAAAGAGCGCAGCTCGACCCGGTACGAAAGTGGCGAGCGCACTTAGCTTTGGGGTAAAAGGATTCACACTTTTAAAATCGATAGAAGAATTAGCATTAAAACCCTATGACGATCAGACAGGGCTTGAGATAACCAATTGGGTTGAAGGTGCAACAATTGGTTATGGGCATCTAATTTTGAAACCCGAATGGGACAAGTATAAAAACGGTATTACGGAAGCGCAATCAGATACACTTTTGAATACTGATCTTAGTCCATTTGTAGAGGCAGTGAAATCCGAAGTTACAAGCTCCCTGATACAAAACGAATTCGATGCACTGGTATTATTTGTCTTTAATATTGGTAAAGCTGGGTTCGCTAGTTCCTCTGTGCTTAAGCTTATTAATAATCCGGCTGCAACGACAGCTTACCCAAACTTAGAAGCTGCGTGGAAAGCTTGGAACAAATCACAGGGAAAGGTTATGCAAGGGCTTAAAAACCGCCGCCAGGCAGAATGGGATATTTACAGTAAAAACATCTATAAAAAATGGTAAATGATAATGTTAAAAGCTAAGTGTAAATGGTTTGTAAGTTTTACTTTAATATTGTTTATGATGAGTACATTAACTTGCGCAGTAGACAACCCAGATTTGCCAGATACTGTCGGCGCCTTTGAATTACGAGAAAAGCCTTTTTTAGTCTCAGTCAATAACCCAGATAATGGTTATCGAGCCTCTTTATTAGCCTACAATGACTATTTAATATTTTTAGACCAAGAGCTAAATGCGGCTTATTCAGAGTTAAAATTCAAACTGCCAGAAAGTGCGAAAAAACAACTTAAAGACTCACAGCTTAATTGGTTAAAATATAGAGACTTAGAGTTTGAGTTAATTTCCTCTACATGGACACGTATAGGTTATGGCAGTTCTGCTGGAATAATACGAGGAAACTATCGAGCAAGTATAGTTAGAGACCGAGTGATACAACTTATTTATTATTCAAAAGGTTATTAACTCTCTCCGTTTTTTGATGCTGTAGAAAAACTTAATATTGGGTAGAGTTATTCAAATTAAGCGCCAAAAAAATAATAGGCTTGTTGTAAACCAAGCCCTATTCTTGCAACTTTCTGGCCGCATCTTTTGCAAAGTAAGTCAAAATACCATCTGCTCCTGCACGTTTTATTCCTATAAGTGACTCCAAGATAATATCGTCTGAAAATATTCCCGCCTCAATGGCTTTTACCTGCATAGCGTACTCGCCACTCACCTGATAGGCAAAAGTCGGCATTCCAAAGGCTTCTTTTACCCGGTAGACAATATCCAGATAAGGCATAGCGGGTTTAACCATCACCATATCAGCCCCTTCACCTATATCCATTTGCACCTCGTATAGGGCTTCGTTGCTATTGGCGGGGTCCATTTGGTAAGTGAGTTTATTGCCTTTACCTAAGTTGGCAGCAGAACCTACGGCATCTCGAAATGGACCGTAATAAGCCGAAGCATATTTGGCCGAGTAGGCCATTATCTGTGTATTGATATGGCCGTTTTGGTCCAGAGACTCACGAATAGCGCGAACTCTGCCATCCATCATATCCGAGGGCGCGATAATGTCTGCGCCTGCTTCGGCGCAGACCTGGGCCTGTATTTGTAGAGCTGCAACCGTAATATCATTCAGAACATAACCGTTTTCGTCGATGATGCCATCTTGCCCGTGAGAGGTATAGGGGTCCAGGGCGCCATCGCAAATAACCCCCAATTCTGGGTAGCGCAGTTTAATTGCGCGTACACAACGGGCGACAAGACCGTTACTGTCAAATGCCGCTTCGCCTTTTTCTGTCTTTAAGCAGGAATCGATATTGGGGAACAAAGCAATGGCAGGAATACCAAGCTGCATAATTTCTTCTAGGTCTTGTAATAACTGGTCAATAGAGAGGCGTTCTTGCCCCGGCATAGACTTGATCGCCTCCCGTTTGTTTTCTCCATCGAGAATAAATACCGGGTAAATAAAATCTTTTGGCGATAACCTCGTTTCCTGAATGAGATCGCGGGAAAATTCAGCATAGCGGTTTCTTCGCAAGCGAGTATTGGGAAAGCTGCGTGGTGGAAGAGTATGCCCAGCCATAGATTTGGTCCTAATGGGTAAAATTCAGTTTAAACGTTCACATTTATTGTTCGATGCCACAAATTCTTTTCCATTCTAACAAACCTGCACTTTGGTATTTTTCTTTGTGTAGGAGGAAATAGAACCTTCTCTTAAAACTTCGTTGCTCAATGTTTAATGGTACCAAATCTCCCCGTGCAAAAGGTTCTATCAACGCAATCTTGGATAGGCAGGAAATTCCTAAATCGGATGTAACCGCCCGTTTAATAGCTTCAGTATGCTGCAACTCCAACTCAATATTAAGGTTTGGTAGCAAATCGTGCATTGCTCTATCGAAAGTTTGGCGAGTCCCGGACCCAGGCTCCCTCAAGATCCACTTGGCGGACAATAAATCTTCGTCAGTTAACGGTTCTTTTTGAGACAAGGGGTGTTCCGGTGCGGCAAAAACCACCAACTCATCTTCGTGCCAAGGGAGAATGTTTAAATCAGCGTGATGCATTTCACCCTCAATCATACCGACATCGAGATCGAAATTAAGCACTCCTGCGGCAATAGTTTGAGTATTGTTTACCTCCAGTTTAATACGGGTATTGGGAAATTGTTGTTTATATTGATGGATTAACGCCACAGTCAGGTAGTTACCAATAGTGAGAGTGGCGCCCACTCGAAGGTCTCCTGGCTCGTTATGTTGAAGTAAGGAAAGCTGTAAGTCTTTTGCCTGTTCTAGCAGTGACTCCGCTTTTGGGCGTAGAGTTTGCCCTAATTCATTGAGATGTAAGCGTTTACCAACCCTATCAAATAGTTTCACATTGAACTGTTCTTCTAAGTCCCTTAAGGCCCCGCTTGCTGCGGATTGAGACATCGCTAAGCTATTGGCTGCGCGGGTGACGTTTTGAAAATGCGCGGTAGCGATAAATACTTCCAGTTGGCGAAGAGTATATTTCATAATCTGAAAATCCGATTGATGGTATTTAAACAACCTGTTTTACCGGATGATAATACTTGATTAAAGTGTGTGCAACATTAATTTTTAACCTAACGGATAAGCCAAATTGATAGAGGTGAACAAATGGCACAATTGATTAAAGAACAAGTAACCGAAGTCCACCATTGGACCGACACCTTATTCAGTTTTAAAACCACTCGCAGTCCGGGCTTTCGGTTTCGCAACGGTCACTTCACCATGATGGGGTTAGAACAAAATGAAGGCCGCCCATTACTGCGCGCATACAGCCTTACCAGTGCCAACTACGAAGAGCATTTGGAGTTTTTCAGTATCAAGGTTCCCGATGGTCCGCTAACCTCTCAGTTACAGCACTTACAGCTTGGGGATGAAGTGGTTATCAGCAGCAAATCTACAGGAACCTTAGTTGCCGATGCGTTATTGCCTGGCAAGCACCTCTACCTTATCTCTACGGGAACCGGCCTAGCGCCCTTTATGAGCATTATTAAAGACCCTGAAATCTACGACCAGTATGACAAAGTGATACTGGTTCACGGAGTGCGTTTTGTCTCTGAACTGGCATATCGGGATATTATTTTGGATGCATTGCCCAACAACGAATATTTTGGTGAATTGGTGCGGGAAAAGTTGGGCTACTACCCAACAGTGACACGGGAACCCTTTGAGAATACCGGGCGGGTGACTGACGCTCTGCAAAGTGGAAAAGTAAGCAGAGCCATGGGTTTGCCAGAGCTGAGCCCCGAGCGCGATAGATTTATGATTTGTGGTAGCCCTAGTATGCTCAAAGACACCTGTAAGATGTTGGATAACCTGGGATTTGAGGAATCACGCAATGGAAAAATGGGCCACTATGTGATTGAGAGGGCTTTTGTTGAACAGTAGCGCGTTAAATACCTCTCTATAAATACCTCTCTATTAAGTCGGGCATAAGTCGTTGTCTGTGAGACGCAAAATTGCGTACTAAATGAGTTTACTGGGCGAGATTTACCTCTTTTTGGAAGGGCTTATTGATCGTTGGCGCCCTTTGTTGGTAGTATCGCCCATCACGTTTTATCTATTTAACAATCACTTCATTTTATGTGGGCGCATTATGTCTCTTACCGAGTTTTATAAAGAACCAGCAGCGTTGGATACCAAAAAACACCGAAACCTAAAATTTAAACCCAATGATGATTTTGGTTTTGCGAGCGGGCTCAACTCGGTGCCTTTGTCCGGCACTGAATTTTTTGAAGCGAGCCGACACTTCCCAGTATTGTTTGTTAAAAATGATAAAGGTGATTTTATGCCTTTAGCCATGCTTTCACTTAAGAAAGAGGGGCATAACCTCGGGGATAAATGGGAAGGTCTTTATGTTCCTGCGTTATTGCGTCGTTACCCCTTTGCTATAACCAAAGAAGGGGGAGTAGTATTTGACCAGAAAGCGCCCCAGTTCAGTGAAGAAGAAGGTTCTGAATTGTTTAATGATGAAGGCGAAGCTTCTGACACCATGAAACGCATTGCCGAGTTTTTGCGAGCTTGCGAAGTGAACCTGGAATATACAGAACAGTATACAAAAGCTCTGGCAGAAGAAGAGCTTCTCGTCGAATTTAAGCCGACGATTAAAGCCGGTGGTGGCAGCGTAACCCTAACCGACTTTTATGCGATAGACGAAAAGAAATTTACTGCATTAGCCGAAGAGAAGGTAACGGATTGGTTTAAAAAAGGTTGGATTGCATGGAGTTACGCTCACCTGCACTCCATTCGTGCAATCAGCCTACTGATAAATCGCCCTTCCTATAAACCTACAAACCCCGCAGTTAAATAAGAAAAATATCGCCAGCCCAACCCGCTGCTCGGAAAATTGAGACAGTGGGTTATCTTGCTTTTTGTGCGGGTATTAGGCTCCTAGTACCTTGGGTCGTACATAGACGCAACAAGCTTTTTATCGAAGTCTGTATCGATAGTCGAATGTGAAAAACCAGAATTTACCGCAGCTTTGGCGACAGCTAAGGCAATTTGCCTTGATACATATCTAATTTCTTTCAATGGGGGATAAAGGCAACCGTGGTCTATTTGAGACTGTGATACGCATTTTGCCAAGGTTTCCGCCGCACTAATAAGCATTTCATTGTTTACTCTCTTGGCATTGGATTGCAGTACCCCAAGACCTAAACCGGGGAATATATAGGCATTATTTCCTTGGCCTGGAATCTTAACTTTGCCGTTGATGTGGACAACATCAAAAGGGCTGCCGCTGGCAAAAATCGCTCGACCTTCACTCCAAGTGTAAGCGTTTTCTGCTGTGCATTCGGCATTTGAGGTAGGGTTGGATAAGGCGAATATAATTGGGTCGCGGTGGTACCTTGAAACCGCCTCAATGACCTCCCGTGTGAAGATGCCGGGTGTTCCTGTGGCGCCGATAAGTGCGTCTGGCTTAAGTGTGTTGATGGCTTCTATAAACCCCATAGCGGGCATATCGGTTGCAAATGGTTTCTTGTGGTCGGCGAGCGCTTCTCTTTTTTTAGTGACTAAACCTTTGGAATCAATAAAGAATAATCTTGCGTTAGCTTCCTCTTCTGTTAATCCATCTTTTTGCATAGCAAGTGAAAGTAGTGTGGCAATGCCTGTTGCCGCTGACCCTGCACCGGAAAACATATAGGTCATTTCCGATAAATGTTTGCCATTAATACGTGTTGCGGCATATAAACCGGAAAGTGCGACGGCGGCTGTACCTTGAATATCGTCATTAAAACACAGTAATTGGTCACGATATTTATCTAATAACTTAACTGCATTGGGGGTGGCAAAATCTTCGAATTGCAAAAGAGCTTTAGGGTAGCAAGTTTTCACCGCCTGAATAAATTCATCAATAAACTCTTCGTATTCTTCGCCCCTTAAGCGTTCTTGCCGTAATCCGAGGTAGAGAGGGTCTTCTCTTAGCTCTTTATTTTTTGTGCCAACATCTATCATAATGGGCATACACTGCTCTGGGTGTATACCTGCGCAGGTACAATAGAGCGCTAACTTGCCAATGGGGATACCCATACCGTTGGTACCCAAATCACCCAAGCCTAAAATTCTTTCGCCATCGGTCGCAACAATTAAGCGTACATCTCTTTCTGGCCAATGGTTCAGCAGATCTTCCACATTGCCTTTATCTCTTAGGGATATATAAAATCCACTTGTTTCCCTAAAGATATTGGAATACTCCTGACAGGCGAGGCCAACCGTAGGGGTATAAACCAATGGCATTATATCGGCGATATTATCGATTAATATCCGATAATAAAGGCGCTCATTTCGCCTGCTTAAAGCAGCCAAAAACATAAATTTTTCAATGGCCGTATTTTTGCGATTCAAATTGGTTAGCGAGCGAGAAATCTGTTGATCCATCGTACTCACCCTAGGGGGAAGCAAGCCAGTTAGACCCAGATTTTTTCTTTCATCAGGCGTAAATGCTGTGCCTTTATTTAATCTTGGGTTATATAGATACTCAATGCCTGCTTTATGCATAAACTCAACTCTCATTAAGGTTGTTTATATTTATTTTTTTATTGTTTAAGTATATACCTAAGAAGTATTTTAATTGAACCTTTTTATATACTAAAAGTTGGTTTAAGTGGCATCGATAGGTAAAGAGAAAAAAGGTTTCGGATATTTATTTTTCATCAATGGCTATAATTAAAATGACTCATTATTTTGATGTAAGTTTAAAGTAAAATGTGGGTATTTATTCAATTTAGGAGGTCATATGAGTGCTGGTATTTCCATACTCGTTGTTGATGACTCATTAGCTATATGTCAGTTACTTGTCTCGATGTTAAAAGACTATGGCGTAAGCGATGTAGAGTATTGTCACAGTGGTGAAGCCGCATTTGAGATAGTAGAAGAGACGCCCACGCGATACGATGCGATGTTTGTCGATCTGCATATGGAAGGGATTGACGGTTTGGAATTAATCGCCAAATTGGATGGTATACACTACCACGGCGGTATCATCGTAATGTCAGCTTTAGATAAAAGGATTTTAGAATTCACCTTGGAAGTAATTAGTAGTTATAATATCAGAGTCCTTGGGTCGGCGCCTAAGCCTTTTGAAAAATCCTTAATTGCTTTTATGGTGAAAAGAATTCAGAGTTGTCGTCCGTTCCAGCCTCCTAAAGAAAGTATGATCCGACGTCGAGAATTGCGAAATGCAATTGAGGCAAAACAGGTTCTTGCTTATTTTCAGCCGAAAGTATCATCTTTGGATTGTCGGCTTACAGGGTTGGAATGTTTGGTTCGCTTGAACCTTCCTGGTAAAGGTATTGTTTTCCCAAACCGTTTTATTCCTGTTGCTGAAAGGTTTAACTTAGTTGAGCAATTACTTGAAGCAACGTTTGCAGAAGCGCTTCCACAATATCAACGTTTTTTAGAGGAGACGGGTACAGACGTTTCACTCTCTTTTAATATCTCTCCGCTTCAGTTATATAGTGATTTTTTCCCCGAACTGATTAGCGAGTATATTGATAGCAGCAATATTGAAAAATCGAAAGTGATATTGGAAATTACAGAAAACTATGCTATTAGAGAAGACCAGCAGTTAAAAAACCTAAACCGTTTAAGGATTCATGGGTTTGCCTTATCACTGGATGACTATGGTGCGGGGTTTACCAATATCCGGCAACTGCGCTCTTTACCGTTTAATGAAATTAAATTGGACTCCAAGCTTATTGAAGGGATACATAAAGATCAGGTCTTGCAGATAATTGTCGAGTCCGTTCGAAAGGTATGTTCAGAAATTAACGTTACTCTTGTTGCTGAGGGGGTGGACAATACTAACGACTTAACCTGCCTAAACTCGCTCGGAATCGATGTATATCAAGGTTATTTGTTTTGTCGGCCAAAACCATTAAACGAATTGTTGCGTTGGCATCGAGTTTGGATGGATAAACTGGCTGAATCTGACCAGGGCTTACTCTTTCCCATGTCTAAATAATGTCGGGTTACTATACACAGAATTTTTACCCCACTGCATTGGCGAATAGAAGGCTGGAAATAGCTTCTGAGGCTTTAGGCTGTTTAAGCTTTTGAATCCTCGACAGTGTTCTTGTGATTTCGATTTGTGCATCACCCTTTGCCGAACTAGAGAGATAAGCATTGAGTTGACGGGAAAAACGGCTAATGTGATAGCTTATCTCTCCCATCATCAAATATACTTCTTCAATTTCTCTGTAGGCGTGGGATAATTTTTCTGTTTTTACTTGTTCTATCCAACGGACATAGGCTTCGTTAATAATTCCAGATTGGGTTAAGGAAACATTGATATGAAGAAAGCTATTTTGTAATGTAAAAAGCTTGGCGCTTTCGTGCCTTAATCCTAGGGTCTCAATAAAGCCCTTTGTAGACTCCATAAACTCGCTGATATAAGCATGGCGCCTTAATACATTATCAATAAGTTCAGGAACCAAATGGTCTGGTACACTACACCTTTCGGTCTTTTGTACCATTCTTAAAATGTATATAAGTGACTTTGCCGAGTGGTTATACAAAGATTGCTCGTTCATTTGAATAACAGGAATAACATCGTGAAGTGTATTATTCATGGGTTTAAAGTTTTTAGTATAGATAGCGTTTACGCTATCTAACAAATTGAGCATTCTTCCCAACGAACTTAATTGCTTCCCAACTTTATGTTTTGGGTAACCGCAACCGTCAAGGGATTCATGGTGTTCAAGAACGGCACGACATGTTTTTTTGGATATCCCCTGTATGGATTCCAGTATTTTTTCGCCAATAATAGGGTGAGAATAAAGTTGCTTAAATTCGTTATCCGTAAATTTTTTATTACTATTTAAAAGTTCGGGGCTAATATGAAGACAGCCTAAATCATGAGTAAGTGCTGCGATAAAACCGGATATTAAATGCTCTTCAGGGGCTTTCTCATGCTGAAGTATTGCAATGGAAAACCAACCAACAAATAAAGCCTGGTCAAAGAACTTGGGGAGTTGTAAAGAAAGTACGGTTAGCTTCTGGCGAAGAATACCATGCTTACATAATGTTTCGCAGCAGAGATCCAATTTTTGGGAAAGATCCAGGCGTTGCTGTAGGGTAATAAGGCTTGGGTCCATGGATAGATAACTGTTGAAGCGAGATTTTAAACGGTCTTTATCTAGCTCTTTGTCAATAGCAACGGTATCTTCGATAGGTTTTAGAAGTTTAAACTTTATAATGCGTTCAGCGGACTTGGCATCAATTTGCTTGCCTTTTGGAATAAGGAGCTGTCCTTGTGAATTGCAAATATCCTCCGTAGCAACAACATCTTGAACTTGATTGACATCAGCTAGGTGATTTGCATAAGAGTCCATATAATCTCCAGGTATAGATTAAGAAACTATCTTACAGGAAGGCACATATCGGCGCCTAAAATGATTTGAGCTGTCAGTATAGTTGCTTTGAGTGAAAGTGAATTGAGTAAACTCCCTAAATATATATAATTTTTAGGGTAATATTAGTTGTGGCGCCCAATACATCTTTTGGTTATTCTAAAAAAGAATGAATTGTCTGAGTGACTAAAAATCCGGTAATATTGTCGTTTAAAATAAGGGGGAAATAGATGCCAACATTTGATATAGTTTCTGAAGTAGATATACAAGAAGTACGTAATGCGGTTGAAAATTCGCATAGAGAATTAGCAGGGCGATTTGATTTTCGTGGTGTAGAAGCCAGCTTTGAATGGGAAAATGAACAGGCTGTACTAAAAGCCGAAGCGGACTTTCAGCTACAGCAAATGCTGGATATTTTCCGTAACAAACTAATGAAAAGGAATATCGACATGACCTCAATGGATACTTCTGCTAGCCCCGTTCATTCCGGTAAAACTTTTAGCCAGAATATTAGTTTTAAGCAAGGCATTGATGCTCCAACAGCAAAAAAATTAGTCAAAAAAATAAAAGATTCAAAAATAAAAGTACAAGCTTCTATTCAAGGGGAGCAAATAAGAGTGACGGGTAAAAAACGGGACGACCTGCAAGCGGTTATGGCTTTGATTAGAGAGAGTGATTTAGAACAGCCGTTTCAATTTAATAATTTTCGTGATTAACATCCATTTGAATCAATACAGAAATATGGGCATTTACTGCCCTATATTTCCTGTTTGCAATTGTAATATTGGGGAATTTAATTCGGCTAATTGTTCCCTTAATGATAAAATATGTTCTGCCCAATAGCGCTCAGTATTAAACCAGGGAAACGCCATGGGAAAAGCCGGGTCGTTCCAGCGTTGTGCCAACCAATAAGCGTAATGCATTAAACGCAAAGCCCTTAGTGGCTCAATTAATGCCAACTCCATAGAATTAAACTCACAAAACTCCTCGTAGCCCTCTAAAAAAGAATCTAACTGAGATTCTTTTTCATGCCTTTCTCCAGAAAGCAGCATCCAAATATCCTGGACAGCAGGGCCGTTACGTGAATCGTCTAAATCCACAATATAAATAGAATCTGGACGAGTTAAAATATTACCTGGATGGCAATCGCCATGAATTCGAAAACGTTTATAATTAACCGAATTAAAAATATCAGTCACTTTTTCAATAAGGTGCCCAGCTAAACTGTCGTAAGCCTCCACCAGAGAATCAGGAATAAAATGGTTTTTTAATAAATACTGGCGCGCATCAATAGCAAAGGTCTCAATAGTGATTTCTGGCCTATGCACAAAAGGGCTGGCCTTGCCCAACGCATGTATCCGGCCAATATGTTGCCCCAGCCGATTGAGAACCTCCAAATCATCCAAGTTGGGGGCCTGCCCCCCCCGGCGGGGAAACAAACAAAAATCATACCCCTTATAGTGAAATAAAGTCTCACCCTCCTTATTTGCCTGAGGTGCGATTACCGGAATCTCCATATCAGCCAACTGCCTTGAAAACTCATGCTCTTCCCGAATCTGCGCCTCGGACCACCTACCAGGGCGATAGAACTTGGCGATAAGTGGCTCCTCCTCCTCAATACCGACCTGATATACCCGGTTTTCATAGCTGTTTAGAGCAAATACACGTAGATCCGATAGATAGCCAAGGCTCTCTACCGCATCGATCACCAAGTCCTGGGTAAGATTATTAAAAGGAGTATCCATTTGCTTAAGCTTAGGTTGTTTGAACCGGGTTATTGAAAAGATACAGAAGTATATCAGGAGAGGCGGCTAAGTGCTTGAAAACAGGAAAGATATATTAAGACAGAACGGTTAACCTTTTTGTCGCTCCACTTTTACCTTTATTTTTTCTCGTTAGTAAGCCCTAAAAGAGCCTTGCTTCCGTCTAATCTTTCTCCCTTCTAATCTTTCTTCCAAATAAAGGAAAAAATAGGGAGAGAGAAATAGAATAAAATATTTATCTTATTATTAGAGTAGAAAATTATTCTTAATGGTCGTTTAATCGGTAGTTCTTTATTTTTTAGCTTAAAGCAATAATTGAATGACTAACAAAATTTAACCGTAAATTATCGGCTATCTATTCTGTAAATTGATTTATAAAAACCATTGCTGAAATGAGAAGGCTACTGTGGATAAATAAGATAGTATATTTACCGCAGGAGAAAGGCGAATAAGTTTTCTATACAGAAATGAAGTAAGTTTCGGTTGCACCAACAAAAGAGAACAGATGTATAGCTTTAAAAGGCTATTTTCTTAATAACAAATGATCAATTGTTAACAGTCTCCGCTAAATATTAATAAACTATTTTTTACGGAGAATATAATGAATAAATTTCAATTTGTAGTAGTCTGCCTATCTATTTTGTTAACTGTTTCAAGTTGTGGGGGAGGTGGGAAAACGGATGAATCGGGTAATGTTGGCTCGAATAGTATCGGCTCTGGTGATTTGAGCAGCATCATAAAAATCTATGCTAAAGGTGACGGCTCCACGGAAGTAATCGTTACTTTTTCACGGCAGAACGGCCCTTATGACAGCGGGACTATCATCGAATTTTTGTTTGCACCACCTACCGCAGGGGTCTTTCTAGACGCAGAAGATGAGCTTTACCTAATGGTCGATGACGTTCGATATGATTTTGCTAAAGAGAATGAAAACAGTAAAGTAAAATATATAGCTACTGTTAACCACGAACAATCAAATATGGACTTTATTGTTATTTTAGATCGGCCTGCTAGATCAGAGACCTTGGAATCCTATGTTTCATTGCCGGAGGAAATATATTTTCGTAGCCCAATGGATGATGAAATCTATTCTTGGAGCGACAACATTGAACTGTTATGGAACAGGCCATTGGATTCTGGAAATGCTTATATTTGTGTGCAAACAACAAATTGTTACGAGCCAGGCTTGGAATTGCAGGGCGAGTGTCGGCAAGTTCCAGAAGACGAAGGAAACTATATACTCAGCATGAATGACTTGTTTGACCCTGCGATATATACCGTTATGCCAGAGGGGAGTTGTGATGCGGAAATCATAGTCTCTCGCTCCAACTATGGAATCTTTAATGAGCGTTTTGAATACGGACGAATTCATTCACATCGGCGAGCATCGGCAAACATCGTATTCGATTTATAAATGCATTTTGGACATGCATTTTGTGAAGGAATGACGAGTTTCTACGCCAAAAATATACACTTAAATACTCGGCAATAGCTTCCATAAATAACTCCTATAAATAGCTTCCATAATAGGAAGCTGGCTTGCAACCTTCCAAACAAGACCATTGCGCTTATGCGAACCGACCCAAGCAAATCGACCTAATAATAGGTAGTATAGACAGAGTGAAGGCTAAATATAGCCGTATCTTAGCCGTCTATGCACTTGCGTGATTTGGCATATTATGGCATCGTAACCAATGTTTTTTTAGAGTGAAAAGCATGTGACAGTTGAAAGCTATTTGAAAGCTATTTGGAAGTTAGTTGAAAGCTATTTGAAAGTTATTTTGAGTGGCCCATTGCCACCAAAATATTGAATGTATATTGGAACTGGAACGGAAACACATTGATAAAATAGGGTATAAAAGGGGATCAAAGCATGAAAAAAATTAGCCTTATACTGGGGTTTTTGATTAGCTGGGTGAGCTGTGTATATGCATTTGCAGAGCATAATGTAAGCCAGTATATAGAAACCATTAAAAATGGCTCCGGGTTAGAAAAAGTAAAAGTATATAAAACACTATACAACTATTCTGGAGTAACAGATGAAGCCCTGTTCGACTTAATCGCAGCGCAAGTTAAAAAAAGCTCTTGGCGACAACCTGAAACAAAACCCGAACAGGAAGAATACCACTGGGGCATTAAATCTTTAGCCTCATCAGGGAATACAAAATACCACCAATTAATATCGAACATTGCGCGAGCAACCAATAGCCGAAAAACCAAAAGACACGCCGTTAACACCCTTAAGCGTCTGAGCAAGTTTGCATTGTTTAACCCTGTCATAAACCAAACAGAATACAATAGCCCTGAGCGTACACAAAGAGAAGCGATAAGAATGCGTTTTATTCACAATGGCAATCACGAACTGGCACGATTTGCCGTGACCGACGCCGCCAGAAAATTAAGCTTTAATGACCGTGAATTTATTGAAGCGGTTAAAAAGAAACTAACCGAAATGTATACTCAACCCTACTCAAATGGCGATGCCATCCAATTTCAATCCTGGGCATGTAAATATCTGCTGCTTGCCCCTGACTCATACAAACACCGCTCCCTAGTCCGAAAAGTATCCGTAGCCAGCCCAAACAAAGCGGTAAAAAAATGGGCTAAAAAATCACTAAAAATGTATTAACCTATTAACCTAACATTTTCCCGACTAAAATAGCGCCCTGCTAGGGCGTTAAATAATCATGAGAAGAATATTTGGGCTATTAAGGCGTTATCCTCTGCTGGGAATAACAAATACATGGGTTCCTTTATTTTATTGTCAAAACATGCAGAAAATAAATCAATTAGACAATATGCCCATCGAGCTTTAAAGAAATTAAAGGAATTTTCAATTTGGAACCCTGTACTAAACAGTTCTCAATATGTAATTCCGAATATGAATCGCTATCTAGAACAGATGAGAATGCACTGTTATTAAGGCTTTTGGTTCGTGATAATTTTTCGATGCGCCTATTTTCCTTAAACAAGGCCATGCCTGTAAATACCTTGCTTTACAGGGAGAAGAGAATTTAGATTTTTTATTTCGGGTAAGTAAAAATGCACATAATAAAAAAGTGAGATCATGGGCTCATAAAGCAATAGTCGAGAACCTGGGTAAAAAGAAGTTAAAAGAGGCAAAGGCAAGGTTTAAAGCTTCTAAAAAGCAGTGAAAATGACCGCGCTCTAGACAGTATCCATTATTCTAATGGCAGTGTTCAAAAATGTGTGTCACCTCATTAAGATGCACCTTAAATGACGTGACGCATATTCAACCCCCAATACTCTTTTGACTTCGAATGCGCAGTAGAAACTCTACTGCAAAGTTAGCGCCTCAGCAGTACCGCCTTGATCAAACAACTCACAAAAGCCCCAATGCAGGGTGGGCTAGGACCTGTTAACATTACTCAACCTGCCAACAATAAATGTTAACCGCTAGAGTACAATACATAAGAAAAACTAAGGAATAAACAATGCTGAAAATAACAGATGAACAGTTTAACGCCCTGGAAAAGCGTAAAATCGAAATACTCTGTCAAGGAATTGTCACCTACATCGATGAATACTACCCCAGCGAAGCCTATCGTCTTGGAGACTATCAAGAACAATACGACTGGGTTACAGACGTAGTTGAAGCCGCCTTTGAAATAGGCATAGAAATAGAAGCAGATATCTACCGCTATGTGCGAGTGGCCCTCACCTTTGGGGAAGACTTTATAGAAGAACCCTGGGCGAAAGAGGTCTTGGACATGCCCATCTCCGCCGCCGTAAAAAGCGAATTGTTGGAAAACGACGCACTAAAAATACTGGCCAAACAAGCCAAGCAAGTGGAAAAAGATACACAGCGCCTCATTAAGCAAAAAATTGCACAATATGCCCAAGAAAAAGCCCACTATGTGTACTCCTTTAACGTTTTCTACGGCCTAAAACTGGACAATGAACAGGCTGCGGAAACCTGGATAAAACACATGGCCGCCACCGCCTGCGACCTGGGCTTTACCGACGACTTTCAACTAAACACACTATTGGAAATTGCCCTGTACTTTGGTAAAGACTTTTTCGCAAAGCCCTGGGCGCAAAGCATCATAAACAATGAACAACCCCTTGACGAAAAAATGAAAGCCCTACACGACCACCTACGTGATAACTTTGGCAACCCGGCTGCAAGGCAATAAACAAAGCAGTAAAAGACAGTAAAAGGCAGTAAATCGGTTGAAGCGAATCATATAACGGAGTAATAACAGTGTCAGAAACACCACTAACCGGCGGAAAAAAAGCCAACCTAAAACTCAAACAAGACAAAGTCAAACTGCTGGAAAGCCAATACCAGCGAAAAGAGGAAGCCTTTAACCAGCAAGTAGTTGAACTCAACGACCTAAAAACCAAAAACGCACAAAAAGCCATACAACTGGAAACCAAAGACCAAGCCATAGAAGAGCGCGGCGCAGCATCCCGCTTGGGGCATGGAGCCATTGACCTAGTGGTTCGCCCCTTTAAAGGGGGAACCGAGCGCGAACTGCTCACCCAAGAAATAGAAACCCTCGCAGCCTCACAAGCCGCCGCCATCCAACAAGAAAATGCCCTAGTCGAGGACTACAGCACCCTCCGCCAACAAAAAGCCAAAGTGGCCGAAGAACAACAGCGTGTAAACAGATACGAGAAAAACGCCCTCAAACAAGAGGGCCAAAAAGAACGTCAAGTACAAAAAACGCTGGAAAAGAAAAAAGCGGATACGCAAGCAAAAGGTGAATCCACAGAAGACCTGGATCAACAACTTGCAGACAGCAAACAGCGGGAAAACAACATTCAGCAAGCACGAAAAGATAACCGAGCCGCCACCGCCGACAACCGAGCGCAGAGCAAACACCCAGCTAAATCCCCGGTACAAGGGTGCCCGGAAGTCTGTGAAGCCCATGACCTAGTCGTACAATGTCAGCACAAAGGCCGTAAAGCCGCCCTTGCGGAAGGCGCCAAAGTGCCCGAACTGCACGTAATGAGTGCCTCCTATGAGGGCAACCGCAGCGGCGCTGACGTTATCCAAGCCTACCTTGCTGGGAGCTGCGGCAAAGGCAAAACCGATATATCCCCCGTAAACGGCCTCGCATCCCTATTAGAGCGGGACGGCTGTGGCCAGCACTGCCCGTACATTACCGTTGACGGAGGTAACCCCGCGTTAACCATCGTGCAACCGGGCACCTCCGGTAGCCCATTAAAATTTGAAGCCTATAGCCCGCCCATTGACTGGGGTGACGGCTTCTTTGACAAACCCTCCTGGTACGTATTCTTTAAGCACCTATTCTTTACCGACGAAGAACAAAAATACACCCGCTACACCCTATCCGGCGCCCACTGTGATGGCAAAGGAGCCAACGCCGTGGCTGAAATTTACGCCCATACCCATGAAAAATGGGTTATGGAAGGGGCTTTTGGCTGGGAAACCGCCAAAATAGAAGAAAAAGACATTAATAAAAGCCTGAAAAAGAAAAAAGGCAAAGAAATCAGCCCCAAAACACTGACCAAAACCAACTGGAATATTGAAGGGAAAGTGGTCGGAAGCCTGGATACCCGCAATATTCAACTGGAAGCCACCCCAGACTTCTTCAACAGCGTCAGAGGGGGCCTAAGCCACCTGCTCTACTTCTTTGATATAATCGACGGCCAGGAAAAAGACAAAGATGGCGGAAAAGATGGTGGTAAGAGTGGCGGCAAGAAAGCCAGCAGCAAAAAACCAAAAAAACTTTTTACCTGGAAATGGATTCCCCCCAAAGTGGCCATTGCCGCTGAACGGGAGCGGAAAGAAAACAGCAGTAACAACCTAATAGACCTGGAATACAAATACGCCATCAAAGCCGACCCCTTTATAGGCATAGAAGCCAAAGTAGACGTACTTCAAGCCTTAATTCTATTAGCCGTTAACTGTGCGGCACCAGGGGCCGGGGCCGGGGCCATAAAATTTGTATCCTTTGTGCGGGAAGTGCTGGTTATGGCTACCGATACCATTGATACCGCCACAGACGGCGTTGGTTTTTTACAACAAGCGAAAGATAAAATAGCCGATACCACCAGCGTAGACTTTAAAGCGGAAATTACCTTCACCATGGAATTTGTTTTGGCCGGAGAGCTAAGCTGCACCAAAGCCTTTGCTGGCGAACCCAAAGCGGAACTGGCGCCTATTGAAAATACAAGCAGCTCAGACAGCGCAAACGTATGTGAAGAAGACCAAGCCGACAACAGCTCAAGCACCAGTGTGGGTGCAGAACTGGCCGGGGTAGCCAAATTAGACTTAACCGGCGAAGTAAAAGCCGAACTAAGGCATACCAACAGTTGGTTTGAAGTGCAAGCGGCAATGGGGGCTGGGTTTAAAGTGGGCGCCAAAGGGGGCGGAGCCACCGAACTGGCCTTAAAACTGATTGCGCAACCCGACCCCAGCGAACCCTTTAAGGGTGAGTTTGAATTTAAGGGTATGGTATTGTTTTTTATGTCCTATGCGACGGCGTCGATTGAAAAAGCTGAGACTGATATTAGAGGCGTTGATGGCGCGACGTCAAGTGGGGATGACATAAATGATGATTACGAATTTATAGATGAAAGCAGCCAGCCTGAGAAAGGTGAAGAACTTAAGGAGCAGATTAAGGCGACAGAGGGGAAAGAGGTCTGGACAATATTTGACCCTATTACCAAACCAATTAAATTTGGCAAAGACGAACAAGAAACCAACCAGAACTGATTTTTATGAAAAAGAAAATTTTATTTATTCTTATATGTGCCTTAGGTATAGTTTTTAGTATTCAACTTATGGGGAAGAGTATGCAATTAGAAGAGCCATTTTATAAAGCCTATATCAAAACAGAGGGGTTAAGATATCGTATAGCATTAAACGGGGTTGATATTAAAAGCGATAAGTCGCGCCATCCTCTGACGGTTGAAATACCCGTTAATCAATTTGTAAGAACCGGGGAAAATAAATTTGAAGTGCAAATTTTCCCTCTAACTAAAAAAGGGAAGTTGTATATTTCAGATTCAGCGCATATGGATATGGAGTTTCGGTTGTATACTGGGTTGGAAGAATATGTAATATTAAATGAGCTTCACTATTCGGCAAAAAATGCAGAAGCCGAAAAACCCTTTGATGGCAGCTCGACAGAAGGGCGTTATGCTTTAGCAGACAATACACTTAGCGAAAATGCTTCTGGAGAATATAGTGTCTCGCCCTTAGCCATTGAGGTGCAGGAGAATAAGTACAATAATACATATATGCGCCAAAATATCACCATGCCGACTCCTTTCCCTGAATGGAAATTTCTAACCAGCGACCCTATACCAGACCCCGCTCAATTTAAAACAATGGATCAACTGGTTAATGGTTTAATTGGCGAGCCTTTTAAAGTGCTGGAAAAAATACATACGGCATTAAGTAAAAAGGATATTGATTCTATTATGCCGCTCTTTAAAGAACGTAATGATGAAATGGATAAGGCTTTTTATTATAAACCTGGAACCTATGAAAAAATGCTACGTGAAGCGTTTCAAGACAAACTAACCAAAAGTATGGTGTTGGCTGATATTACTATCGATCATGCAAAGCCTATAGTGTCTCCCGGAAATAATATAGTTCAGCTCGGTTCTCAACCGCTTATCTATTTTTATAATGAAGATAAGAGCGTTTATTTTAAATACGATATCTTCTTCCGCAAGCAGGGCGATCAATGGATTATCACTCGCTAGTGAATTGATCTATAGCCCAGCTTTTCGCTGGGCTATTTTGTTATACCTCTATTATAACCGCCTTACCAAGGTATTTTTATGGAAAGAAAATGCGCAACCGTAATAACTGTTTTTTTAAGTTTTATATTTAGTATGCCGTTAATGGGGAAGAGTATGCAATTAGAAGAGCCATTTTATAAAGCTTATTTTAAAAGCGATGGTATAGTATTTGGCCTTGTTGTAAATGGGGTTGAAGTGTATTTTAATAAGAGTGGTAATCCCGTTTCAGTGGAAATACCTATCAATCAGTTTGTTCGCACCGGCGAGAATAAACTGGAATTACAGATGCATACCTATGAAGAAAATGACAAATTATATTTGCGGGAAGATGCCAAAATAACCGTTGAATATAGGTTGTATACCTCGTTAGAGGAGTATGTTGTACTAAATAAATTAAATTATTCTGCAAAAAATGCTAAAGCAGAAAAGCCTTTTGAAGGAAGTTCTGAAGCAAATCGATATTCGTTAATCGATCATAAATTTGTGAAAGATGATGGTGGTGACTATAATGTGTCGGAAATGACACATTTTGTAGATAAGGAAGAGTATGGAGCTAATTACATTAGTCATACTGTGTCAATGCCAACGCCTTTCCCTGAATGGAATTTTTTAGCAAGTGATAAAATACCAAGTGTCGAGCAATTTAAAAGTGCAGATGAACTTATTGAGAAGTTTGTTGGTGCTCCGTATGCAGTGCTTGAAGAAGTTCATGCGGGCTTAAGTAAAAAGGATGTGGATTCGATTATCCCGTTATTTAAAGAGCGCAATGATGAAATGGATAAGGCTTTTTATTATAAACCTGGAACCTATGAAAAGATGTTGCGCGATGCATTTCAGGAAGAGTTTGATAAAAATATGATTTTAGAAGAGCTAGATATAGAATATGCTGGTCCGACAGTGTCGCCAGGCTCAAATTTAGTACAGTTAGGAACGGGACCTTTAATCAGGTTTCATAACAAAGAAAAAAGCGTTTTCAATAAATACGATATTTTCTTCCGCAAGCAAGGCGACCAATGGATTATTACCCGCTAGTGAATTGATCTGTGGCCCTGGAAAAAACAGGGCTATTTTGTTGTACCCCATTATAACCGCCTTACCAAGGTATTTTTATGGAAAGAAAATGCGCAATTCTAATAAGTGTTTTTTTAAGTTTTATATTTAGTATGCCGTTAATGGGGAAAAGTATGCAATTAGAAGAGCCATTTTATAAAGCCTATATCAAAACAGAGGGGTTGAGATATCGTATAGCATTAAACGGGGTTGATATTAAAAGCGATAAGTCGCGCCATCCTCTGACGATTGAAATACCCGTTAATCAATTTGTAAGAACCGGAGAAAATAAATTTGAAGTGCAAATTTTCCCTCTAACTAAAAAAGGGAAGTTGTATATTTCAGATTCAGCGCATATGGATATGGAGCTTCGGTTGTATACTGGGTTGGAAGAATATGTAATATTAAATGAGCTGCACTATTCGGCAAAAAATGCAGAAGCCGAAAAACCCTTTGATGGCAGCTCTACAGAAGGGCGTTATGCTTTAGCAGACAATACACTAAGTGAAGATGCTTCTGGAGAATATAGTGTCTCGCCATTAGCCATTGAGGTGCAGGAGAATAAGTACAATAATACATATATGCGCCAAAATGTCACCATGCCGACTCCTTTCCCTGAATGGAAATTTCTAACCAGCGACCCCATACCAGACCCCGCTCAGTTTAAAGCAATGGATCAAATGGTTAATGGCTTAATTGGCGAGCCTTTTAAAGTGCTGGAAAAAATACATACCGCACTAAGTAAAAAGGATATTGATTCTATTATGCCGCTCTTTAAAGAACGTAATGATGAAATGGATAAGGCTTTTTATTATAAGCCTGGCACGTATGAAAAGATGCTTCGAGACTCTTTTCAGGAGGAGTTTGATAAGAATATGATCTTGGGCGATATTACTATCGATCATGCAAAGCCTATAGTGTCTCCCGGAAATAATATAGTTCAGCTCGGTTCTCAACCGCTTATCTATTTTTATAATGAAGAAAAGAGCGTATTCAATAAATACGATATCTTCTTCCGCAAGCAGGGCGACCAATGGATTATTACCCGCTAGTGAATTGATCTATAGCCCAGTTTTTCGCTGGGCTATTTTGTTATACCTCTATTATAACCGCCTTACCAAGGTATTTTTATGGAAAGAAAATGCGCAATTGTAATAACCGTTTTTTTAAGTCTTATATTTAGTATGCCGTTAATGGGAAAGAGTATGCAATTAGAAGAGCCATTTTATAAAGCCTATTTTAAAAGCGATGGTATAGTATTTGGCCTTGTTGTAAATGGGGTTGAAGTGTATTTTAATAAGAGTGGTAATCCCGTTTCAGTGGAAATACCCATCAATCAGTTTGTTCGCAGCGGAAAGAATAAACTGGAATTACAGATGCATACCTATGAAGAAAATGACAAATTATATTTGCGGGAAGATGCCAAAATAACAGTTGAATATAGGTTGTATACCTCGTTAGAGGAGTATGTTGTACTAAATAAATTAAATTATTCTGCAAAAAATGAAGAGGCAGGTAAGCCGTTTGAAGAAAGTTCTACTAAAGGGCGGTATTCAATTAAAGACCATCAATTTATTAAGGATAATAAAGGGGAATATATTGTTTCCGATATATCGCATTTTGTGGATAAGAATGAATATGGTGCAAATTATATAAGTCATATTATCACTATGCCCACCCCCTTCCCTGAGTGGAAGTTTATAGATAGTGACAAAATACCCAATCCAAAGCAATATAAAACAGACCAAGAGATAATCGACAATATAGTTAATCAGCCATTTGAGGTGCTTAAGACTCTTCATGGTGCTTTGAGTAAAAAGGATCTTGATTCAATTATGCCGCTCTTTAAAGAACGCAATGATGAAATGGATAAGGCTTTTTATTATAAGCCTGGAACCTATGAAAAAATGTTACGTGATGCATTTCAAGAGGATTTTAATCGAAATAGAATTTTAAGTGAGTTGGATATTAATTTTGCTAGGCCAATGGTGTCCCCAGGGTTTAATGTGGTTCAGTTAGGTACGGCCCCATTAATTGAATTTTATAATGAAGATAAGAGCGTTTATTTTAAATACGATATCTTCTTCCGTAAAGATGGCGATCAATGGATTATTACCCGCTAGTGAATTGATCTATAGCTCAGCGAAAAGCTGGGCTATTTTGTTTTGTTGTACCCCATTATAACCGCCTTACCAAGGTATTTTTATGGAAAGAAAATGCGCAATTGTAATAACCGTTTTTTTAAGTTTTATATTTAGTATGCCGTTAATGGGAAAGAGTATGCAATTAGAAGAGCCATTTTATAAAGCCTATTTTAAAAGCGATGGTATAGTATTTGGCCTTGTTGTAAATGGGTTTGAAGTGTATTTTAATAAGAGTGGTAATCCCGTTTCAGTGGAAATACCTATCAATCAGTTTGTTCGTAGCGGCGAGAATAAACTGGAATTACAGATGCATACCTATGAAGAAAATGACAAATTATATTTGCGGGAAGATGCCAAAATAACAGTTGAATATAGGTTGTATACCTCGTTAGAGGAGTATGTTGTACTAAATAAATTAAATTATTCTGCAAAAAATGAAGAGGCAGGTAAGCCGTTTGAAGAAAGTTCTACTAAAGGGCGGTATTCAATTAAAGACCATCAATTTATTAAGGATAATAAAGGGGAATATATTGTTTCCGATATATCGCATTTTGTGGATAAGAATGAATACGGTGCAAATTATATAAGTCATATCGTCACTATGCCCACCCCCTTCCCTGAATGGAAGTTTATAAATGGTGACTCTATCCCCGATCCAAAGCAGTTTAAAGCAATGGATCAAATGGTTAATGGCTTAATTGGCGAGCCTTTTAAAGTGCTGGAAAAAATACATGCGGCATTAAGTAAAAAGGATATTGATGCTATTATGCCGCTCTTTAAAGAGCGTAATGATGAAATGGATAAGGCTTTTTATTATAAGCCCGGAACCTATGAAAAATTATTGCGTGATGCATTTCAAGAGGATTTTAATCGAAATAGAATTTTAAGTGAGTTGGATATTAATTTTGCCAAACCAATGGTGTCACCTGGATTTAATTTAATTCAGTTAGGTGCAGACCCTTTGATTCGGTTTCATAATGAAGAAAAGAGTGTTTATTTTAAATACGATATCTTCTTCCGTAAAGATGGCGACCAATGGATTATCACCCGCTAGTGAATTGATCTATAGCTCAGCGAAAAGCTGGGCTATTTTGTTTTGTTGTACCCCATTATAACCGCCTTACCAAGGTATTTTTATGGAAAGAAAATGCGCAATTGTAATAACCGTTTTTTTAAGTTTTATATTTAGTATGCCGTTAATGGGAAAGAGTATGCAATTAGAAGAGCCATTTTATAAAGCCTATATTAAAACTGAAGGGCTTAAATATCGTGTAGTGGTCAATGGGTTTGATATTAAAAGTGATGCAAGTCTTCATCCGTTGACAGTTGAAATACCCATTAATCAGTTTGTAAGAACCGGGGACAATAAATTTGAAGTGCAAATTTTTCCTCTGTCACGGGAAGGGAATTTATATAAAAACGATTCGGCCTTTGTGGATGTGGAATTTCGTTTATATACTGAGTTAACCGAATATGTGGTATTAAGTGAATTGCATTATTCGGCAAAAAATGAAGAAGCTGAAAAGCCCTTTAAAGGCTGTTCTGTTGAGGGCCGTTATCGCCTGAAAGATAATGACTTTGAAAAGGATGGTGATGGTGAGTATATAATATCATCTCTCAATAGTACTGTTTTAGAAAATGAATACAACAAAACCTATCTATACCATACTGTTACCATGCCAACCCCTTTTCCTGAATGGAAATTTCTAACCAGCGATCCTATTTCTGATCCAAAGAATTTTAAAGGTAAAGATCAAATTATAAACGGATTGGTTGGAGCCCCATTTAAGGTTCTTGAGGGTATACATACGGCATTAAGTAAAAAAGATATTGATTCTATTATGCCGCTCTTTAAAGAGCGCAATAATGAAATGGATAAGGCTTTTTATTATAAGCCTGGAACCTATGAAAAGATGCTTCGAGACTCTCTTCAGGAGGAGTTTGATAAGAATATGATCTTGGAAGATATAAAAATTGATCATGCGGTGCCAATGGTGTCTCCAGGTTTAAATGTGATTCAATTGGGGCTTGGTCCCCTAATTTACTTTTATAATGAAGATGAAAGCGTATTCAATAAATACGATATTTTCTTCCGCAAGCAGGGCGACCAATGGATTATTACCCGCTAGTGAATTGATCTATAGCCCTGGAAAAAACAGGGCTATTTTGTTATGCCCTTATTATAACCGCCTTACCAAGGTATTTTTATGGAAAGAAAATGCGCAACCGTAATAACCGTTTTTTTAAGTTTTATATTTAGTATGCCGTTAATGGGAAAGAGTATGCAATTAGAAGAGCCATTTTATAAAGCCTATATTAAAACTGAAGGGTTAAGATATCGTATAGCATTAAACGGGGTTGATATTAAAAGCGATAAGTCGCGCCATCCTCTGACGGTTGAAATACCCGTTAATCAATTTGTAAGAACCGGAGAAAATAAATTTGAAGTGCAAATTTTCCCTCTAACTAAAAAAGGGAAGTTGTATATTTCAGATTCAGCGCATATGGATATGGAGCTTCGGTTGTATACTGGGTTGGAAGAATATGTAATATTAAATGAGCTGCACTATTCGGCAAAAAATGCAGAAGCCGAAAAACCCTTTGATGGCAGCTCTACAGAAGGGCGTTATGCTTTAGCAGACAATACACTAAGTGAAGATGCTTCTGGAGAATATAGTGTCTCGCCCTTAGCCATTGAGGTGCAGGAGAATAAGTACAATAATACATATATGCGCCAAAATGTCACCATGCCGACTCCTTTCCCTGAATGGAAGTTTATAAATGGTGACCCTATCCCCGATCCAAAGCAATTTAAAGCAATGGATCAAATGGTTAATGGCTTAATTGGCGAGCCTTTTAAAGTGCTGGAAAAAATACATACGGCATTAAGTAAAAAGGATATTGATTCAATTATGCCGCTCTTTAAAGAGCGTAATGATGAAATGGATAAGGCTTTTTATTATAAGCCTGGCACCTATGAAAAAATGCTTCGAGACTCTTTTCAGGAGGAGTTTGATAAGAATATGATTTTGGCTGATATTACTATCGATCATGCAAAGCCTATAGTGTCTCCCGGAAATAATATAGTTCAGTTCGGTTCTCAACCGCTTATCTATTTTTACAATGAAGAAAAGAGCGTATTCAATAAATACGATATCTTCTTCCGCAAGCAAGGCGACCAATGGATTATTACCCGCTAGTGAATTGATCTATAGCCCTGGAAAAAACAGGGCTATTTTGTTGTACCCCATTATAACTGCCTTACCAAGGTATTTTTATGGAAAGAAAATGCGCAACCGTAATAACCGTTTTTTTAAGTCTTATATTTAGTATGCCGTTAATGGGAAAGAGTATGCAATTAGAAGAGCCATTTTATAAAGCCTATATTAAAACTGAAGGGCTTAAATATCGTGCTGTAGTCAATGGGTTTGATATTAAAAGTGATGCAAGCCTTCATCCGTTGACAGTCGAAATTCCCATTAATCAATTTGTAAGAACCGGGGATAATAAATTTGAAGTGCAAATTTTTCCTCTATCACGGGAAGGGAATTTATATGAAAATGATTCGGCTTTTGTGGATGTGGAGTTTCGTTTATATACTGAGTTAACCGAGTATGTGGTATTAAGTGAATTGCATTATTCGGCAAAAAATGCAGAAGCTGAAAAGCCCTTTGAAGGCAGTTCTATTGCAGGAAATTACAGTATAAAAGACAATCAGCTTCAAGAAAATAATAATGGTGACTACATTATATCATCGTTAAAAGATACAGTTTTAACGGACGATTACAATAAAACATATATGTTCCACATTGTGTCTATGCCAACGCCCTTTCCTGAATGGAAATTTTTATCCAGTGATAAAATTCCAGATCCAAAGCAATATAAAACAGACCAAGAGATAATCGACAATATAGTTAATCAGCCGTTTGAGGTGCTTAAGACTCTTCATAGTGCTTTAAGTAAAAAAGATCTTGATTCAATTATGTCGCTCTTTAAAGAACGTAATGATGAAATGGATAAGGCTTTTTATTATAAGCCTGGCACGTATGAAGAAATGTTGCGTGATGCATTTCAAGAGGATTTTAATCGAAATAGAATTTTAAGTGAGTTGGATATTGATTTTGCTAGGCCAATGGTGTCCCCAGGGTTTAATGTGGTTCAGTTAGGTACGGCCCCATTAATTGAATTTTATAATGAAGATAAGAGCGTTTATTTTAAATACGATATCTTCTTCCGCAAGCAAGGCGACCAATGGATTATTACCCGCTAGTGAATTGATCTATAGCCCAGCTTTTCGCTGGGCTATTTTGTTATACCTCTATTATAACTGCCTTACCAAGGTATTTTTATGGAAAGAAAATGCGCAACCGTAATAACCGTTTTTTTAAGTTTTATATTTAGTATGCCGTTAATGGGAAAGAGTATGCAGCTAGAAGAGCCATTTTATAAAGCTTATTTTAAAAGCGATGGTATAGTATTTGGCCTTGTTGTAAATGGGGTTGAAGTGTATTTTAATAAGAGTGGTAATCCCGTTTCAGTGGAAATACCTATCAATCAGTTTGTTCGCACCGGCGAGAATAAACTGGAATTACAGATGCATACCTATGAAGAAAATGACAAATTATATTTGCGGGAAGATGCCAAAATAACAGTTGAATATAGGTTGTATACCTCGTTAGAGGAGTATGTTGTACTAAATAAATTAAATTATTCGGCAAAAAATGAAGAGGCAGGTAAGCCGTTTGAAGAAAGTTCTACTAAAGGGCGGTATTCAATTAAAGACCATCAATTTATTAAGGATAATAAAGGGGAATATATTGTTTCCGATATATCGCATTTTGTGGATAAGAATGAATACGGTGCAAATTATATAAGTCATATCGTCACTATGCCCACCCCCTTCCCTGAATGGAAGTTTATAAATGGTGAGCCTATCCCCGATCCAAAGCAGTTTAAAGCAATGGATCAAATGGTTAATGGCTTAATTGGCGAGCCTTTTAAAGTGCTGGAAAAAATACATGCGGCATTAAGTAAAAAGGATATTGATTCTATTATGCCGCTCTTTAAAGAACGTAATGATGAAATGGATAAGGCTTTTTATTATAAGCCCGGAACCTATGAAAAACTGTTACGTGATGCATTTCAAGAAGAGTTTGAAAGGAAAATGATATTGAAAGATTTGGATATTAATGTGGCAAGACCAATGGTATCTCCTGGACATAATTTAATTCAATTAGGGGTCGATCCCTTAATTAGATTCTACAATGAAGAAAAGAGCGTATTCAATAAATACGATATTTTCTTCCGCAAGCAGGGCGATCAATGGATTATTACCCGCTAGTGAATTGATCTATAGCCCTGGAAAAAACAGGGCTATTTTGTTTTGTTGTACCTCATTATAACCGCCTTACCAAGGTATTTTTATGGAAAGAAAATGCGCAACCGTAATAACCGTTTTTTTAAGTTTTATATTTAGTATGCCGTTAATGGGAAAGAGTATGCAATTAGAAGAGCCATTTTATAAAGCCTATATTAAAACTGAAGGGCTTAAATATCGTGTTGTAGTCAATGGTGTGGATATCAAAAATGATAAATCACGTCATCCTCTGACGGTTGAAATCCCCGTTAATCAATTTGTAAAAACGGGAGAAAATAAACTTGAACTTCAAATTTTTCCACTAACAAAAGAAGGTGACTTGTATATTTCAGACTCAGCATCTATGGATATGGAGTTTCGGTTGTATACTGGGTTGGAAGAGTATGTCATATTAAGTGAGCTGCACTATTCGGCAAAAAATGCAGAAGCCGAAAAACCCTTTGATGGCAGCTCTACAGAAGGGCGTTATGCTTTAGTAGACAATACACTAAGTGAAGATGCTTCTGGAGAATATAGTGTCTCGCCATTAGCCATTGAGGTGCAGGAGAATAAGTACAATAAAACATATATGCGCCAAAATGTCACCATGCCGACTCCTTTCCCTGAATGGAAATTTCTAACCAGTGATCCCATACCAGACCCCGCTCAATTTAAAACCAGAGAGCAAATGATTGGCGGCTTGGTTGGTAAACCCTATGCAATATTAGAGACAATCCACACCGCATTAAGTAAAAAGGATATTGATTCTATTATGCCGCTCTTTAAAGAGCGTAATGATGAAATGGATAAGGCTTTTTATTATAAGCCTGGAACCTATGAAAAATTATTGCGTGATGCATTTCAAGAAGAGTTCTCTAAAGATATGATATTAATGGATATGGATATTGATTACGCTAAGCCTATGGTCTCTCCTGGAAATAATATCATTCAGTTGGGTAGTTCCCCAATGATTGAATTTAAAAATAAAGAAGAAAGTGTATTTAGTAGCTACGATATCTTCTTCCGTAAAGATGGCGATCAATGGATTATTACCCGCTAGTGAATTGATCTATAGCCCAGCGAAAAACAGGGCTATTTTGTTATACCCCTATTATAATTGATTCTATAAGTGTTTCAGCCTTATTTGTTTTATGATCATACCTATGGTGTTATTTACCCACTAGTAGAAGACGATTACTGGTCAACTTTCAGATTATGGGGTTGGCATCAAATTAAATTTTAAGCATTTGAGCGGTGACATTGCCTGGGCAAAGGTAAAGAGAGACAGCGTGAAAGGCTTACAAGAAGAAACCCCGCGAAGTCATATGTATTTTGAATTGCAGTATACGTTTTAAATATGCTTTGAAGGATAAATAATGGAAGACGGTGACGACATTAAAGTACTCGAAATTAGAGGTGGGCAAATAACAACAAGAACGCTCAGGGGATATGGAAAAGTTAAATTTAAAAAGTGGGTGATAAAAGGTTAATAATGTACTAAAGGTGGATAATGAAAAAGTTATCAAGCAAGCACACTCTTTCTAAAGCTAGTCTAGTACTTTGTACGGTTCTTGTAAGTTCATGTTCTACTGTTGAAGAACCGGAATATGAGGAGTTTTCGCTAGATTATGAAAGCTGTATGGAGATGCAAAAGGATAAAAATCATAGGTACTGGAACAACAAAACGGCCATACAGGGTTGCGAGTTTATTATTCAAGATGTGCTATATGGTAATGGTGATCAGCTTCCGCCAGAAATGGAAGGCGTGGAACTTGTAAAGGATGATACTCGAAGCGAGTAAGCGGCAAAAAACTATTTTTATTGAAAAGTGAAAGGTTTAGAATTGCTCAAACAAAACAGTATTAATAATGCTTTTCCTTCCTTCTACCCTGCTAGTAAGTTCTCTGCTAATAGTATTCTAGAGACCTAAATATAACTAGAGGGAGGTGTTCTTGAAAGTGCCCAGGCGCAGACTTTTTGGGCGCCCGACTGTTTTAAGATATAAGCGATGGATTCAATGGTTGCGCCAGTTGTTATCACATCATCGGTTAATGCAATATATGAATATTTATTCTCTTGCGTATTTAAGGCGAAGCTGTGCTTTATATTTCTAAGTCTTTGTTTTCTATCCATACCCTGTTGTTTTTGAGTCATGTGTACTTTTCTTAAAAGAGGCCGTACAGGAATATCGGTATAAAGGCCAATACGTTCCGCTATCAGTTGGGCTTGATTAAACCCTCTGGCTATATACCGCGTCCAGTGTATTGGAACATAGGTAATCACATCCGGCTTATGCTTAAAGTCCATTTCGTTTAGCACTTTCTCCGCAAGTGTGTCGGCCAAGAAGCGGCCATATTGTTTTTGACCCTGGTGTTTAAATTGGTTTATAAGATAGGGGATAGCGCCATTATAAAGGGTTAAGCATTTGCTACTGTCGAAACTGGGAGTATTGCCTAGGCATTGGCCGCAGGCGAGCAGAGTGTTATTGGAATCGGTCGTATGTATCGGGATGCTGCAATATTGGCATCCCCCTTTACCCAAGCCACCCAAGTAGGGAATATCGGCCTCACAGTCAGCGCAGAGTATAGATTTGGATATTTGCCCGCAGAGCCCGCACTTATTTGGGAGCAGCCAATGTATGAATGCCGGTAAGCGCGTTTGATTTTTATTACTTGGCGTAGGTGATCTTAGTCGCGGTTTGGGGTGGGAGTCCATAATAGTAAACCTTAAATTCCTTTTTTGGTTGACAGCGGAGGGCTGAGCTTATTATTGTGCGCCTTTTTTAGGTGAACGGCTATTTTATTATACGCTGGAAATGCCTGCCTAACCTTCACTCGATTTTGGAGCCCATTATGCCCTCTAGCACCCGCCACGACTGGTCGAAAGATGATATTCAGGCATTGTTCTCCCTGCCCTTTAACGACCTGCTTTTTCGTGCGCAAACGGTTCATAGAGCAAATTTTGACCCAAACCAAGTACAGGTGAGTACGCTTTGCTCTATTAAAACGGGTGCCTGCCCTGAAGATTGTGCCTATTGCCCCCAGAGTGCCCGTTACGATACGGGCCTAGAGCGTGAAAAACTGATGGCGGTGGAAAAGGTGATTGAGGAGGCAAAAGCCGCCAAGGCAAGTGGTGCCACACGCTTCTGTATGGGCGCAGCTTGGCGTTCACCTAAAAACAGGGATATGTGTTACGTGGAGGATATGGTCAAGCAGGTTAAAGGGCTGGGTATGGAAACCTGTATGACTCTCGGTATGTTGGATAAAGACCAAGCGCAGAGGCTTGCTAGCGCGGGTTTGGATTATTACAACCATAACCTGGATACTTCGCCGGAGTTTTACGGGGATATTATTACTACGCGCACCTATCAGGATCGGTTGGAAACCTTAGCCAATGTTCGCTCTGCGGGAATGAAGGTCTGCTGTGGTGGAATTGTTGGAATGGGGGAGGAGGAATCTGACCGTGCAGGTCTATTGCTGCAATTGGCGAATATGGCTGAACACCCTGAGTCTGTGCCTATTAATATGTTAGTGCGAGTAGAGGGAACGCCCCTTGCGGATAAGGCAGCTTTGGACCCAATTGATTTTATTCGCACTATTGCCGTTGCTCGAATTCTTATGCCGACTTCTTATGTCCGTTTGTCTGCCGGTAGAGAGGATATGAGCGATGAAATGCAGGCTATGGCATTTTTTGCCGGGGCCAATTCTATTTTTTACGGTGAAAAACTGTTGACGACTGCTAACCCGGAATCGGGTAAGGATATGCAATTATTTGCGCGCTTGGGAATTTCGCCAGAGCAAAGAGAAGTAAAAGAAACCGATGATGAGCAAGAGGCGGCGGTATATGCGCAGGTAGAAAAAACTAAAACGGACGCTTTCTTTTATGAAGCCTAAGGGTTTTATTCTATTAACTGGGCTGCTTTTGTGAGTGCTTTAGATCGCGCGTTATCTCCGGCCTTAATTGAGCGGCAAAACTTGCAGCGGTATCGCCACCTCACGTCCACTGAATCACCACAGCAAGTTGTGAGGTGGGTGAATGGGGAGAAGCTGGTTTCTTTTTGTTCTAATGATTACCTTGGGCTGGCGAACCACCCTGAGGTCATAAAACGTTTTCAGAAAGCGGCCGGTCAGTATGGGGTGGGCAGTGGTGCATCACATTTGGTCTGCGGGCATGGGAAAATCCATCAAGCATTGGAAGAGGCGTTGGCGGATTTTACCCGGCGTCCACGCGCATTATTATTTTCAACCGGCTATATGGCTAATATGGGAGTGATTCATTCTTTATTGTCAAAAAATGATGCGGTATTTGAAGATAAACTCAACCATGCCTCTCTTTTGGATGGCGGGTTAATTTCATCTGCAAGGTTTGCACGCTATAAGCACAGCGATATTGACCATTTAAACTTAAAATTAACCAAGAGTTCCGCGCGGCAAAAACTGATTGTGACTGACGGTGTATTCAGTATGGACGGTGATATTGCGCCATTAAATAGGGTGGTTGAAGTGGCCCAAAAAAATAATGCCTGGCTAATGGTGGACGATGCTCACGGGTTTGGTTGTTTGGGGGAAAACGGCGGGGGTGTGGCCGAGCATTTTAAATTAAACGACAGCCAGCTTCCCATTTTAATGGGGACTCTCGGAAAAGCTTTTGGTACTTTTGGTGCGTTTGTGGCGGGCTCAGAAGTATTCATTGAATACCTTATTCAGTTTGCTAGAACGTATATTTATACCACAGCATTGCCACCAGCGGTTGCGGCTGCGACCTTAACAAGCCTTTCGATTTTACAAGAAGAGCAGTGGCGAAGGGAGAAGCTAAATACACTTATTAAGCAGTTTCGCCATGGCTGCGAGTTACTTAATTTAGAGTTAATGGATTCGTTTTCTCCAATCCAGCCGGTTGTATTAGGTTCGGACAAAAACGCTATGCTGGCGTCGCAGCAGTTAAAAGAAAAAGGGTTTTGGGTGACGGCCATTCGCCCACCCACTGTGCCGGAGGGGTCTGCGCGTTTAAGGTTTACCTTTACCGCTGAACATACGGAGCAACAAGTGAATCAGTTGTTAGAGGCTATGGCGGATATGCCTACCCTTACAAATAAAAAAACAGAGGCGGAAAAATAATGTTCGCCTTGTCGGGTAGCTCTTTAGATAGTTCTTTAGATAGTTCTCTAGATGGTTCTCTAGATGGTAATGCAAGTACGGCAAGTACGCTTTCATTGCGCGCCTCTTCAGTTTCTTCAGTTTCTTCAGCCTCTTCTACTTCTAATGCTCCTGCCGATAATTCCGAGAAGCCGACGTTAGTATTTATCCATGGTTGGGGGTCGGATTCAAGTATTTGGTTAAACTTGGAAACGGAGTTAAAAAAACGTGCGGGGGTAAATAAGTATAATCTTCAATTTTTGGATTTACCCGGTTTTGGTCTGCACAAAAGCTTTCCGGTGGAAAATTTGGATTCCCTTGTGGAACATATTGAAACCCTGTTGCCTGCTCATTGCATTTTAATCGGTTGGTCATTGGGGGGGATGTTAGCGACGAGAATCGCCATGCGCCGACGTATTGTTATTGCAGGTTTAATTACACTGGCCAGTAACCTTTCCTATGTGCAAACTGCTGCTTGGCCACAGGCGATGTCTCCTCAAATATTTGAAGATTTTTGCCAAAGTTTTTCGATAAATACGGCGTTAACGTTAAAACGTTTTTATGGTTTGCAAAGTATGGGGGATGCGCAGAGACGAAGGGTTGTTGCGGAATTAAAAAAGCAGGTTCCTCCCTACAGTTCTGCCGAGGCTGAGACATGGGGCCGCGTGCTTACCCTGTTGCAGGAGTTGGATAATACTTCTTTGGGTGCTAAGGGTAAGGGTATTAACGGTCTTCCAGGGATGCATTTTTTTGGCGAGGGGGACAGCCTTGTGCCCTCTGGTGCAGTAGCCGATATTCAACAAAAATTATCCGGCCATATCTGTCGGGTATTTGCAAAAACGGGCCATGCTTTACCCGTTGTGAAGGCAGAGGAAATAGCGGTATGTATGCAAAAATTCCTGTGCAAAATATCGGATAAAACCTCTCAAACTCGAAAAAAAGAAAGGGTGGCTGAGTCCTTTAGCCGGGCGGCAGTAACCTATAATCAAGCGGCTAATGTCCAGAAAATTGTTGCAGATAAACTATTAACCCGTTTCCCACCGGATAACGCTAATGGTGATGAAAATACGGGTTCAAATACGCCGCATACGATTGTTGATTTGGGCTGTGGGACGGGTTACTGTGCATCGGCTATTGCCAAACAGGTGATGCAGACAAATACTCAGGTGGTGGGGTTGGATATTGCTTTGGGAATGTTAAATCAAGCAAAAAATACCCCCCGTTTATCTTGCTTATGCGGGGATATTGAGTCCCTGCCTTTCGCACCCAATTCCATTCAGGGGTTGGTTTCCAGTTTTAGTTTACAGTGGTGTGAAAATATTGAGGTGGCTTTTCGGCAGGCTTATGATTCTTTAAAAAACGGCGGGTGGTTTTTGTTTACCACTTTAGGGCCGAATACTTTACATGAGTTAAGTCAAGCCTGGGCAAGTGTCGATAAACATGTTCATGTCAATTCTTTTACGAGTTCTGAATTCATTAAACGTGCCGCTAAGAATGCGGGTTTTTATATTGAAACCTTTGATACTCAAATTGAAATTATGCATTACGCTTCCGTTTTGGATTTGATGCGCGAGTTAAAATCCATCGGTGCCAGAAATGTCAATACGGGCCGCAACAAAGGGTTAACGGGAAAAGAAAAATTAACATGTTTAGCTACCGCTTATGCCTCCAAGAAAAACGCATTGGGTCAGGTTCCCGCTACTTATGAAGTGTACTATTGTCTTTTTAGAAAAGGGGGCTTTTTAGAAAGAGCTAACAATGAGTAAGAAATATTTGGGTAAGAAATATTTTATTGCAGGCACGGATACTGGCGTAGGTAAAACACTTATCGCCGCTTCATTACTTGCCGCCGCAAAAGCGCAAAAAAAAACAACGCTAGGTTTAAAGCCTGTTGCAGCAGGGTGTTCTTTAGAATACGTTGATGGTTCTGACCAGTGGGTTAATGAGGATGCGATGCTCTTACGAGAATTTTCCTCTGAGTTTTTGCCTTATAGTCAAATAAACCCTATTGCGTTAAAAAGTGCCGTAGCACCTCATATTGCAGCCCAACAAGAGGGTAAAACACTTCGCCTGGAAAGAATACTGGGCTTTTGCCGTGGCGCACTGATGAAACCCTCTGACTTCTGTGTTATTGAGGGGGCCGGTGGCTGGCGTGTGCCTCTTAACCCCAGAGAATTTATGTCAGGGTTAGTCAAAGAATTAAATTTGCCTGTCATACTGGTGGTGGGTATGCGGTTGGGCTGCATTAACCACGCAATGCTTACTGCCGAGGCTATTCAGCGGGAAGGTGTAACCATTGCCGCCTGGGTTGCGAATACTCTGGATAAGGATATGCCTGCCTTCGAGGACAACCTCACGTGCTTGAAAACACTGATCCCTGCTCCTTTGCTGGGGGTGGTGCCCAATTTAGAAACCGCTACTTCCTCGTTTGCAGCCGCTAGCCCCCCATTTGAAGTCGCTAAACATCTCGATATACACATTCTTTTGTAGAGATGGAATCTTTGCGTCCAATCAGTCTTAACTTGATGCCTCGCCAGCCTGTTTTTTGAACAGTTTCTCTATTAGAATTACATAAGTAGGCTTCTGCACTGGAGATCCCAGAAAGCAGTGTTCTGCTCTGGCCGTTGAAAATAGCGGTTGAAAAATAGTGGTTGAAAATGGCGGTTAAAAAGTGGTGATTGAATGATCAATTCTGTGATCAATGAAGGCGTGCGTGGTATGCAGGCCAGTTCTCGTGAGATGGAAAAGTCCGCGCAAGAGATTGTGCAGGCTAATGTCCGCGACAATCCGAATACCCTATCCCAGGGGCCAGAGAACGGGGAAGATACTGAAATCCCGCCTGTTAACGAAGCTGTGCAAACAGAGCGAAGTGGCGGTGGGGTAGAAGAACCCTTAGTGGAGTTACGTAGGCAGGAACAATTGTTTACTGCTTCTGCGGCGGTAGTAAAAGTGGCTGATGAAGTTTTGGGAACCTTAATCGATACGAGAACATAAGCGGCACTCAAGAATTCAGTTTTGCTGCTGAAATGGCAGCTTCATGGGCCTGTGGCAAGGCCCTTACTAGGCGGCGTGTAGCGCTCGCCTAAGATGCCCGCAAAGCCGGCATCGTCCGCTCTTTCGGGGTTGCAGTATTGCGCCCCGGGAGAGTGCTGATATTGTTAACCAAAGTATTAGTCTTTTTGATAAAGCGCGAGTATTTTTTCAATGAAAGTAATCATGGAGCATAGATAACGGCCTAAGCTTTTTCTGCTAATTGTGAAGGCTATAAATGACAGAGGTTATGGTTATTACACACCCAATATCCAGTACGCCCTCCTATGTTGCGCCTCAAGCTCGCTCAGGTCACGCACCCGTTGGTGAGCAATACCTGTCTTCTAGCTCTCTATCTTCTAGTTCTCTATCCCCGAAAGTGACTTTAGTCAAACCTGTTGACCCGCTTGAAGTTTCCTCGCGGTTGGAAAACTCTGTGGCGACTCAAGAGCAAGCTGCGCTTTCTGAGTCTTCGGTTGAGTCTGGTGAGCAGTTAGGCGCCGAGCAATCCGCTGAAGCTGAAAAAAAAGAAAAGTCGGAGAAACAGCAATTAGAAAGAGATCAGCAGGAAACTCGTGAGTTATCTACGCGGGATAGGGAAGTGCGAGCCCATGAACAGGCCCATATGGCCGTGGGTGGGCAGTATGCTGGTGCGGCAAAGTATCAATATGAACGTGGACCGGATGGAGTGAGTTATGCTGTGTCCGGTGAAGTGCCTATTGATGTCAGTAAAGCGGCTACCCCAGCAGAAACCATGCAGAAAGCACAGGTGGTTCGCAGAGCGGCATTGGCACCGGCTGACCCTTCCCCTCAAGATAGAAGTGTCGCGGCTATGGCGACTCAACTGGAGGCTGAAGCCCGCCAAGAAATGGTTACCTTGCGAGTGGAAGAGGAGTCCAAGAAGGCGCAAGCGAGCGAGAAAACCAGCGAGGAAACTAGGCGGCAGCAGCAGGGAGGCGATACTTCGGTTAAACCTAAGAGTGAGCCCTCTAAACCTAATTACGGTGCGAATTCGCTCAGTTCTGAGCATTTGAATTCCAATTACCCCCAGCCCGTTGTGCATTCCAAGTTACAGCAAGGTTTGAACAATGCCAGCCTGTCTTCTAATCTGCCCGGTCAATTATTAAACCAAATTGCTTGATCTAGGGGTTAAGTCCTCAAATTTTACCTGTAAAATTTGCTCTTCTAGTCCCCAATTGTTAACAATAAGGGTATAGACGTTTATTCTTGCCTGTTAGCGCTTATTGAATTGCCGCTACGGTTAATAGACTCTAGGGTATTTTTGCGTACATGTACCGCTGAAAGTGAGGATAATTATGGCCGAATACCGCCCACCTGTAGACGATCTCCGTTTTTTACTGTGCGACGTATTTTCTGTAGATGCACTTTGGCAGAGTTTCCCTGGCATGGAAGATTTGGACCTTGATACGGTGGATGCCATTCTTGGAGGAGCGGGAAAGTTATGCCAGCAGGTTATTGCCCCTCTTAATCGAGAATCAGATGAGCAGGGGTGCCAATGGGACAATGGTGAAGTAAAAACGCCAGAAGGGTTTGCGCAAGCCTATGCAACCTATTGCAAGGGAGGCTGGGGAGCCTTAGGTGGAAGCCCTGAATACGAGGGAATGGGAATGCCAAAAGCGCTGGTATCTGGCGTGGAAGAAATGCTGCAAGGCTCCTGTATGTCGTTTGGTTTATTGCCCATGCTAACCTCAGGTGCCAGTTTGGCTATTAGTACTCATGCTAACGATGAGTTAAAGCAGCTCTATTTGCCGAAAATGTATAGCGGTGAGTGGTCCGGGGTGATGGATTTAACTGAACCTCATGCCGGAACGGACCTGGGTTTAATTCGCACAAAAGCCGAGCCCCAAGACGATGGTAGCTATACGATAACAGGCACCAAAATTTTTATCACCTGGGGCGAACAGGATATTACTTCAAACATAGTGCATTTGGTTTTGGCTAAATTACCCGATGCGCCAGAGGGGGCACGAGGAATCTCTCTATTTTTAGTCCCTAAATTTATTCCAAATGATTCTGGTGAAAACGGTGAGCGAAATAACCTCGTTTGTGGTTCATTGGAAAAGAAAATGGGCATTAAGGCATCCTCCACCTGTGTTATGAATTTTGATGGTGCAAAAGGCTGGCTGCTAGGTGAGCCCAATAAAGGTTTAGCCTGCATGTTTACCATGATGAACTACGAAAGGTTGGTTGTAGGCATTCAAGGTATTGGTAATTCAGAAGCGTCATACCAAGCGGCAGTGGATTATGCGCGAGAGCGAATTCAAGGGCGAAGTGTGGCAGGTGCAAAGTCACCGGATAAAGCCGCAGACAGTATCTTGATTCATGGTGATGTTCGACGAATGTTATTGGATATGCGGGTTCTCAATGAAGCGGGTCGGGCATTTTATACCTATGTCGCTTGTTGGTTAGATCGCGCAAAATTCAGCGTGAATAGTGAAGACAAGCAGCTCGCAGAACAAATGGTGGCCCTATTGACGCCAGTGGCCAAAGCGTTTTTAACGGATGTTGCTTTTGAGTCGGCTTTGCAAGGCCAGTTAGTATTGGGCGGCCATGGTTATATTCGGGAGTGGGGTCAAGAACAGTTTGTCCGGGATGTGCGCATCACTCAAATTTATGAGGGGACAAACGGCGTGCAAGCTATGGATTTAATTGGTAGAAAAACCGTTGCTTGTAAGGGTGAATTGCTGGAAAACTATATTGAAGATATGGAGCAGTTTATCAGTGAGTCCACGTTGATAAATGGTGCGGAAGAGTTCTGCACCCCTCTCAAAAAAGAAATTGCCCAGCTTAAATCTATCACTATCGATTTAATTGCCAATTCTGCGGATAACCCTGAACTTCTTGGCGCGGCGGCTACCAGTTATCTCAATACTGTCGGTTATCTAAGTTTCGCTTATATGTGGAGCCGTATGGCTGTGACAGTGCTGAGCATGGACGACGGAGATCGTCCCGAACTTCAGCAAGTAAAACTTAAATCGGCGAGGTATTATTTTGCTAAACTGCTGCCTCGTACGCATTCATTGGCGTTAATTATTCGAAACGGTTCGAAAGTTATAACCGATTTTGACGAGAAAGAGTTTTAATATTTGATAGGTTAATATTGACTCTTTGCACTGACCACCCCTTAAAAGAGCGACCTAATTTTTATGCCCGAACTGTGCCCTGATGATCAGAAAAAAGTTGATGAGTTTGTTCATTCCAATGTGAACGCTGTAGAGCGATCAGCATTTAAGCCCTTGGTTTTATTAGCGATTATCTTTGTTGTTTTGGGTGGCTTGACCTTAGTTAGCTTCTTAGTGGCAAAATCTCACGGTGTGTTGTAGCTGTCTTTACGCTATTTATAGCGCTATTTCTTAATAAATAATCTTAGCGGTTTCTAGGTTGTTTAGCTTGTATTGCAAAATGAAAACCGGAAGCAATGACCCTTATTCAAAATGATTCGCAAAATGGGAAAATTGATCAATGGCAAAAACATGTATTTTAAGACTTTTTGCATTTCATATGGAAAAATGGTAAAAATACAGGGAAATTATCCATCGTTATGCTGTAGATGAAATTGATAACTATTACTAATAAGGCTATTGCGAACTCAATCTGTTACTAATAGTGAGAAAATAGTGAGAAGATGTTTTGATTCTATATTGGTTTTTCTACAGCCTCTTCATGCAAAATATCAAGATACCATACATAAAAATTGATATAGATATATTACATTAAATGATGTAAGTACAGTCTAATCTCTATGCCGTTATTGCACTGTGTCATTTCGCTCAAAATATTAAAATTAGCTGTCACATTTAACACAACATTAATAATATTATAGGAATCGTATATGGCAAAAATTGCAAAATCCACTAATAAAATAATAAGCATTGCACTGATAGCAGTTGGTATTGGGCTTGCCTTATGGGGGCATCAAAAGTCCGGTGGCTTTAGCTCACAGCTATCAAATGCTTTTACAGGGGCACACTCAGATAATGTTATGATGCTTTACATTGGCGGGGCAGTCTGTATCGTTATTGGAATTTATCTTTATATTAGAAAATAAGGTTGGAGTGATTATGAACATGAATACAAATAGTATCATTATGATATTAGTTATTGGCGCGTTAGCCGGCTGGCTTGCCGGTAATATTATGAAAGGCAAAGGGTTTGGTATCATTGGCAATATTATTGTAGGAATTATTGGTGCAGTAGTCGGTGGCTTTCTATTTAGTCTGCTAGGAGTATCAGCAGGTGGTTTAATTGGCTCTTTAGTTACGGCAACTATTGGTGCGATTGCTTTACTATTTGTCGTTAGCCTCGTAAAGAAGTAGCCGTGATCTAACGAGCTAACTAAGTAAGGGCGCAGTAAAACTGCGCCCTTGATTTGGAAAAACAGAAGAACGTAAAATGGCATTTAAGTCATGCCAAAATACGTAGTGTATGACGCAGTGATTCTTCTGCCTAACATTAGTTGTGAAGAGAAGTTGCGAAGAGAATAGCTGCGAAGAAATTACAATTGGGAATTGTTGGAATACGTACAACATTACCTTTACCTATCATAACTGCAAGGGGCGGCCAAAGCGCAAGTCCTATATTTACTCTGTATTGGCAGCGTCCAGTATAGTTTGGTGGTCTGCTGGTTTAAGCCTTGGCCCGAATTGAGAAACAACTTGGGCTGCTGCACGACTTGCTAATTCTCCTGCAAATTGGTATCCCTTTCCTTGAGTGAGAGCGTATAAAAAGGCACCGGCAAACATGTCGCCTGCTCCGTTAGTATCGACTGCTGTTACAGGGTGGGATTCAACGGTTAAAAAGTTTTCTCCATCAAAAATCAGTGCGCCCTCTTTTCCACGAGTAATAGCAAAAGCTTTTGCTATGGAACGAAGTTTTTCGGCGGCACCTTCAATGGAGTCCGTATTTGTATAGGATGTGGCCTCGGCTTCGTTACAGAATAAAAGGTCAACACCATCACCAATCATTTCGGTTATGCCGTCTTTGAAAAAGTTAACTATGGCTGGGTCGGATAAACTCAATGCCGTTTTGACGCCGTGTTTTTCTGCTTGTTCTTTTAGTTTAATTGCTGCGGGCCGCCCTGTTTCTGAGGTGACAAGATAACCTTCGATATAGGCGTATTTAGAACGTTTAAGCGCCCCTTCGTCTATTTCCACAGTAGAAAGCTGCTCACTTATGCCAAGGAAGGTATTCATGGTGCGCTCTGCATCCGGTGTAATCATTACCAAGCACTTACCAGTAATACCCTCGCCTGAGCCGCTGTCATTGGGGTAGTTTACGTTACAATCAGTGAGGTCTTTTAAGTAAAAAGCGCCGTTTTCATCATCGGCGACTTTACAGCTATAAAATGTTGAAGAGCCAAAGCAACTCGCGGCAATAATACTGTTGGCGGCAGAGCCTCCGCTGGTTCTTCTGGATGCAACTAAGTGGCCTTTTAGAGACTCTATGAGCTCAGTTTGCCGGGCTTCGTTAACAAGTGTCATAACGCCCTTTTCAATAGCAAGGTCTTGAAGGTCGAGTTCGGTGACTTCGATCTCAGTATCTACTAATGCGGCACCAATGCCATAGATGTCGTATTGAGTCATTATTTATCTCTTTTTTTATGTGTGTTTAAGGGGATTGTTGCACATAAAGTGCTATGCGAGCCATCAATTAGCGCTTATTCTAACGTTTGTTTCGCTTGGGTCTACACTCAACTGGGTTAATAGGCACTATCCTTGCGTATAATTCCTCTGTCTTGACATAAAATAGCTGATATTTTGCTAAGTGTTTGTTTTAGGGACACAAATGTTTATAACGAGTAATCTAAAATTGATTAATATTTAACTATGCTATGAAGAGTCGTTGCCAAGTTTGCAGTGCCCGAGATCCTGTTGGCGGAGTAAGCCGCTGGACAGGTTATCACAGAGCGAAGGTAAGTCCACTCGATCATAAAGGATAAACTAAATTCAGGGGCCTTAATGTCTAAACTAATTAGAGAACCAGATCAGGCGGAAGCTGAGGGTCACGCACCGTTGATATTGCCATTATCTAGTTCGGCAGTTGTTTCCCATTTAAAAGCTTGTCAGAATCTTGCTGCTGAGCATTCACGTACGGCATTTGAGCAGTATTTGCATGTTTTGGATGATGCTCTAACCGTAGAAATAGAGAACGCTAGGTCAAATCAAGAAGCGGCAGAACTTGCTGATATTCAGCGAGAGTTGCGAGTGAACTCCGCAGAGCTGGAACGCTATTTCTGCGGATATCTGTCCGAAGGTTTTGTAAGGTTTAAAAAGAAACAGCTCAATACTTCTTATGATGCCACCGCAGGTGATGGGAGCCAGCTTTCTTTGGTGGACGATGAAGCTCTTGAGGAAACAATCGCTATCTCTTCTATTAGCCAACGGGCTGATAGTTATTATGCTGAGCCTCTTTGGGCTTTAAACCAAAGGTTTGCGGTATTGAACGGTGGTGAGCATGTTACTGAATCAAATAATCCTGCTTCTCCTATTCAATACTGTGATTCGTTACGTAGAGCTTTGAAGTTATTGCCTCTTACGCCACATACTAAATCTATTGCTTACAAGCTTTATGATGATCAGGTGATTGCACTGACTCGATTGATCACTGAAGACATTAACGGTTATCTGAAACGGCAAGGAATTCTTCCTCATTTACGTTATACATTACCGTCGGGCGTTGTACCTAAATCCGAACTTGCTTCAGATAGCAAAGATGCTGTTGGTCAAGCCCTTGATGCCATTGCTGTGCGCGGTGGTGTAAATACTGCTGATGAAAGCATTTCTCCTGAGGAATACCAAAATAGTTTGCTTAGTGCTATTAGGAGTTTGCAAGGGCAAATGCAGTCGGCATCTACAACCCAAAGGGGGGCTTGCTCTAATGATGTGATTGTTCCTGCAGAGGAATTGGTGGCGGCTTTGCAAGCTATCCAAGGTCAGCCAGGCTATGCCCCAAGCAGTTATGCCGAGGGCCAAGAACTGGTGCCAGTTGATATTTCCCATGTTGTTGAGCAAATAAAATCGCAGCTTCAGGAAGAAGAAAAGGATGGTGAGGTAGATCGAGAAGATATACAAACCATCGATTTGGTTGGTTTGGTTTTTGAATACATGCTAAAAGACGAGAACCTTCCCGACAGTATCAAAGCCTTGTTGAGTTATCTGCATACACCTTTCTTAAAAATTGCTTTTATTGATCCTGGATTTTTTGAAAAACTGGATCATCCTGCCCGAGTTTTGCTTAATGGTTTGACCGAAGCTGGCAGTCGTTGGGTGAATAACAGCGGTGAATCTCAATTTGATATTTACAACAAAATTAAAAGTGTTGTAAATAGAATACTTAAAGAATTCGATAATGACTTAAAAGTTATTACCGCTATTTTATTGGAATTTAGTAGTTACATTAAAAATATTACACGTCGTCAGGAATTAATGGAACGCCGCGCAACTGAAAAAGCGCAAGGTGAAGAAAAACTACGTGAAGTTAAATTGTTCGTGAACAGTGAGATACGTAAGCGTATCGATAAAAAAGAACTGCCTTCTGCAATTCTGTTATTTTTGTTACAGCCTTGGTCGGATTATTTGTCTTTTGCTTTGCTTCGGTTTGGTGAAAAATCACCTAAATGGCGCAAGGCTTTGGCTTTGGTTGACGATGTTTTATGGAGCCTAGAACCGAAAATTACCAGTGAAGATAAATCACGTCAACTAGAATTGCACGATGAAATTATTGATGGCATTGAAGCTGGTTTCGAAACTATTGGTTTTGAACAGACAAAAGGTAAAAAACTTACTGAGGCAATTTCTTCGTTAGTTAAATTGGCAATACAAAGTAAAAAGGCAGAACCTGCGCCGGAGCCAATGCGCAACAAACTTGAAAAAATTGCCGCCGAAAAAGCTGGTTCACGTCCAGAAGATGAACAGCAGGCAACGCCCGAAGAAGCTCAAATGGTTGAGAGTTTAAAAATGATTGAGTTTGGAACTTGGTTAGAGTTCTCTGATGGGCGCCGTTTAAAAGTTGCTTGGTATAATGCTCGTACCTCTCACTATATGTTGGTAGACCAAATGGGTAAACGTCAGGATATGATTTCTGGCTTGGCGATGGCGAGAAAAATGATTGCAGGGGAAACTCAAATTGTTTCTGGTAGTTCTAAACCTTTCTTTGAACGGGCTTTAGAGAATATATTTCACAAACTCAATGAAAAGGCTGGCGATAACCTGGGAGAAATAAAAAATGAGTGATAATAATAGACGCAACTTAACTCGTATACCTGTTAATCAGTCAGTTTTTGTTCGAGATGCTATTCGTGACCTTGAGGTTGGAAAGCTGGTTAATTTACATAATGAAGGTTTCATGGTCATTGGTGGGCTGGATATTCAATGCGATTGTCTATACCAGCTTACTTTTAATATGGCGGTTCCGGTAGATGGAGAAAGCAGTATAGGTGTTGGCGCTGAATGCTTGTGGCGAACTGAAACCGGCGGGGATGATCAATACTGGGCAGGTTTTCATATTATTGATTTGGCAGAAAAAGATAGGCCGATTATGAAAAAATTAGTAGAGGAAATTGGAGAGGGTTAAAGCTCGCTCTCCAATTTAATTTTTTTCGTGTCGTTAAAGTGATTGCAACCTTTTGCTCGTTTATTTGTTTTAGTTACAATATCGTAAAAATCACAATGTCGAAAAAACTTTTTTTGCCGCTTTTACCGTATATTCAATATCGTCTAGTGTGTGAGCTGTAGACATAAATGCCGCCTCGTAGGAGGCCGGAGCTAAATACACCCCTTCCTCTAACATTCCGTGAAAGAATTGATTAAAGCGTTTGCTATTGCAACTTATAACTTGCTGATAATTAATGACCTTTTTTTCCTCGGTAAAAAATAGTCCCCACATGCTACCTACGTGGTTTGTCGTGAGAGAAACCCCCGCCTCATTCGCTGCCTGCTGAAGCTGTGAAACAAGCATTGAAGTCTTTTCAAAAAGAGAGGGGTAGATGTTTTCGGCCTGGATTTTTTTCACAGTCGCTAAACCTGCGGCCATAGCGACAGGGTTTCCAGACAAGGTTCCTGCTTGATATACCGGGCCTGTCGGGGCAATGTGCTGCATAATTTTATCTTTTCCGCCGAATGCTCCTACAGGCATTCCCCCGCCCATTATTTTACCTAAAGTGGTAATGTCGGGTTGAATATTGTAGTAGCCTTGTGCGCCGGTTATTCCCAATCTAAAACCTGTCATCACTTCATCGAAAATTAAAATGCTTTCATATTGGTCGCAATACTCCCTTAAGGTTTCTAAAAACCCCTCTATTGGAGGAATGCAATTCATATTGCCTGCAACAGGTTCAACGATAATGCAGGCAATATCACCTCCGTGTGTTTCAAATGTTTTTTTAACCTGATCAATATCGTTATAGGCTAATGTAATCGTATGTTCTGCTAGTGAATCGGGAACACCTGGAGAACTAGGAACACCTAAGGTTAGGGCACCGCTACCGGCTTTTACGAGTAGAGAATCAGAGTGGCCGTGGTAACATCCTTCAAATTTAATTATTTTATCTCGACCCGTGTAACCTCTTGCTAAACGAATGGCACTCATAGTGGCTTCCGTTCCTGAGCTTACAAATCTTATTTTGTCCATGCCTGGCATAATGTCACATACACGTTTTGCCAGTTCGGTTTCAATTTCTGTGGGCGCGCCAAAACTCAAACCTTTTTGCAGTTTCTCTGTTACCGCCTTTAACACATCATCGTCCGCGTGACCGAGAATCATGGGTCCCCAGGAGAGAACATAATCCACATATTTTTTTCCATGAATATCAAAAATATATGCGCCTTTAGCACTCTCCACAAAAACAGGCTCTCCGCCCACGGCTTTAAACGCCCTTACCGGAGAGTTTACTCCACCCGGTATCACTTTCTGGGCATCAATAAAAGCTTGGTGGTTTTTTGTTTCGCTCATGAATAATCTCTTGATGAAAGGAATTTTTTATTTATCACTATTTAGTGGGTATTTTTGACTGGCAAAGTGTCGGGTGTTTCAATATTTTTGTCTGCCCAGAAAAAACGGTGGGGTGTACTTTTTTCAAAACCCAGTTCTCTCGATGCACGCATTGTTTGCCAGGTAAAGTTTTGGGCTTGCTCTATTGCGTGTATTTCATCCGAGCCATGCGCCATATAGGCGGCGATACTCATGGCGAGAGTCGTACTTGAACCGTGACAGTGGGGCGCTTCTTGTTCCCAGTAGTAATGTCTGACTAACCCCCTCTCTCCGAACACACTATTTTGGAATGCCTGCCGTTCTTTACCTGTGCTGGTTATCAGCAAGTAATTGCACCCTAGGTTAACAATGGCGCCAGCAGTAGTCTCTAATGTATCTGCTTCTTGGGAAATTTTTCTCGCCTCGTAAAGTGATACACAGGCCACTGAGGTCAAAGGTAATATAAGAGAGGAAAGTGCTTCCGGTAAATCGGCTTGCTCTTCAATTTCGTCATCCCATAAAGCTAAAACCGGGTGAAGAATAACCGGGATGCTGGGGTAATCGCTGAGGATAGAATGAACAGCTTCAGCGATAGCTGTTGAACCAATGTAGCCAATTTTAATGGCCCTTACTTGCATACTTTCCAGTACTGAACGGGCTTGCTGAATAATGAGTGTCGGGTCTGTTGCGATGGTTTCGGTCTGTTGAGTTGCGCCATCTGTGCATAGCGAGGTAATTATTGGTGCACAATGACACCCCAGACTTGCGGCTGTTTCTATATCCGCTTGAATGCCGCCGCTCCCCGATGGGTCCAGAGCGGAAAAAGTTAAAATAATCGGTGGGTTATGGGATTTGTAGAGCATAATTTTTCCTTATGCGGGAAGCTTTAAGACTACCAGTAATACAACGGCGATTAGTAGCAGTGTAGGCACTTCATTAAAGTAACGAAAATATTTGTGCGTTTGAGTGTTTTTATCATCTCGGAATTTCTTTACATGGTGCCAACATGTTTGATTATAGATTACCAGTATTACTACAAGACCTATTTTTAGCCAATACCAGCTTGCAGAAGAATAGTAGGCCCAGTTCAGAGAAGACACCCAAGCGCCAAAAACAATTGTTGCGATCATTGCTGGGGTACAAATTCCGCGAAAGAGCTTTCGTTCCATCACTTTAAACCGTTCATTGCTAACGATGTCGGCCTTTTCAACCATTGCATGATAGACAAAAAGCCTTGGCAGATAAAACAAAGCTGCGAACCAGGATACTACGGCGATGATATGAAACGCTTTAATCCAAAGTATTAGCATCGTTAGGTTTTCTCCTAGTGCTTTTCTCGTGGCCGATAATAGTTTTCAATAGATTCTATTGTAACAATACCTTGGACTTCATTAAGTGGGTTATTTGAGGATTGGACCCTTCTTACAAAAAGCGCTTCTGCATTGTGCTCTCTATAGTGTGCGAGCGCTTGTAATAGATTCGCATTTTCTCCAATTGGCGTTAAGAGATATTTTTGGCCCGGTATAGCCATAAGGTCTAGCTCAAAGACGGTGTGTTTTTCTAGGGCCAATTCGGTGATAAAGCTTGCAAAGTCTGCCGCATTAAGTGCAGAAAGCTTGGTTTCGCCATTGTCGTCAGAATATTCTACCACTATCCAACTGGGGGTCATATCGATGAGTTTTAGTGCTTTATCCATGGACGTGAACTGTTCACTACAGACAAACTGCTTATCCATAATGCTACGAACACCAACTCGCTTTAGTGCGTTCTCGGCGGGGTTAGTATCAAACAGTTTTCCCTCTATTTTGAGTTGTTCGGAAAAAATACTTTCCAAACCAAAAAAATATCGAGTGCTGATACATGACGCGACAATAACGAGCATGGTTGGAAAAATTAAATTAGGGTTGTAGGTCAATTCGAGCACAGTAATAAGAGCGGTGAGAGGCGCATTTAATGTTGCTGCAACCATACCGGCCATACCTAACATGACATAAAAACTAGGATTAGCGTCAAAGCCTGGGAAAATCATCCCTGCAAATAAACCTAGGGATTGCCCAATGCAAGCGCCGATAACGATAAGCGGGCCTATAAGCCCCCCTGGTATGCCTAAGCCAATCACTGTTGGGGTAACGATAAGTTTTGCTAAAGCAATGGCGAGCAACATACCAATGCCTAATTTGCCCGCAAGAGTAAGATTTACTGTGTCGTACCCCATGCCCATAATTTCTGGTAAAGGGATGGCTACTGCGATTGTGATTATTGTCGCAATACTTAAGCGAATTCTCAACGGCGTTGCTTTGTACCTGAGCATAGCGATGTTGAGCCGGATATAGACCGCTGCGCAAGCGGAAAGAACCAAGCCGCAAATAACCATATAGGGCAGCTCGGCCAAGCTTGTAATATTGGTGTCTCCGACTAGAAACAAATTTGTTTTGCCAAATACGGCTTGGCTAATCATGGTGCCCATGACTGAGGCGAGCATAACGGGAAGGAAGCCCGCGATGGTATATTCCATCACAATGACTTCCATGGCGAAAATTACCCCTGCTAAGGGGGTATCAAACGCTGCTGCGATGGCTGCGGCAACACCACAGGCTACAAGGGTATGCATACTGTTATTGGGTAGCTTTAACCATTGCCCCAGTTGGCTCGCAGCACCTGCGCCTATGTGGACAGCGGGGCCTTCACGCCCCACTGATTGACCGCTAATCATACAAACTAGGCCACCTAAGTACTGAACTAGCCAGTTTTTGAAAGGCATTTTACCCTGGTGATCTTGAAGCCTGTGAATAACATGACTGACACTCACCTCTTTCGCTGTATTTCCAGCAAAGTGATAAATGATTCCAACAGTACATGCTCCGATAACGATAAAGGTCGCACGGGTAACAATATCAAGTGACTCAAAGCTATCCGCTCCGCCGGGAAGTAGGGCATTCAGTGAAGAGTCCATGGCTAAACGAAAAACGACAATGAGTCCACCCGCTGCTAGACCGGCAAGGAAACCCAATAAACTAAGTTGTGGCAGTGCTTCGGCATAGGAAAGTGAATGGCGAAACTCGTTAAGAGTACGCGAAATTTTTTGTACAAGTGAGTGGCTGTGCATGGGGCTATTCTTGCAATTGTTTTTGGGTGAATAGTGCTGTTAGTCTACGAGGGGAGAGTATCGCATTTCCCTTTACCAAGAACGCATTATTTTGGATTTTTACCGATTGGCCGTATGATAACCACCTTGATGAAATAAGCAGTTTATAGAAAATTGGGAGGTTGTAGTGATTAAAGTAGGAATTGTTGGTGGAACGGGCTATACCGGAGTTGAGTTATTACGTTTATTGGCAAGCCATCCAGAAGTGGAAGTAAGTATGATCACTTCTCGCGCAGAATCTGGCCGTCCAGTTGCCAACCTTTTCCCCAGCTTACGAGGTCACTACGATTTGGCTTTTACAATGCCAAATGTCAATGCATTAAAAAAATGTGATGTTGTCTTCTTTGCAACACCACACGGTGTCGCCCAGGCAATGATGAAAGATTTTGTGGGAGGCAAAACTCGAATAATTGACCTTTCGGCGGACTTTCGTATTAAAAATATCGAAACCTGGGAGAAGTGGTATGGACAAAAACACGGCTGCCCAGACCTTGTTGATATGGCTGTGTATGGTTTGCCAGAATCAAATAGAAACGCTATCGCTGGTGCTCAGTTAGTTGCCTGCCCGGGCTGCTATCCTACCTCCGTCCAGCTAGGGTTTTTACCACTGTTGGAAAAAAACCTAGTTGATGCGACGTCATTAATCGCAAACAGTGCTTCTGGAAGCAGTGGCGCTGGTCGTCAGGCGAATGTAGGGATGTTATTGGCTGAGGTGGGTGAAAGCTTTATGGCATATAAAGCGGGTGGGCATAGACACTTACCGGAAATTGAGCAGGGGTTACGCACTTTTCAGCCCAGTGGAAGTGAACCGGCTCAGGTAACATTTGTTCCTCATCTGCTGCCTATTGTGAGAGGAATTCACTCAACTTTGTACGCAAAACTAACCGGCAAAGTAGAAGACTTACAAGAATTGTATGAGACTCGATATAAAAATGAACCTTTTGTCGATGTATTGCCTGTTGGAAAATTTCCTGAAACGAGAACTGTGAAAAGCACTAATACCTGTAGACTGTCTATTATTGAACCGCAGGAGCGAGGCACTGTGGTTGTCATGTCTGTTATCGACAACTTAGCAAAAGGTGCTTCTGGGCAGGCAATTCAGTGTATGAACATTATGTTTGGGATTAAGGAAACTGCTGGGTTACAAAGCCCTGCATTATTGCCTTAAGTGTGAGATTCGTTAGTAAGAGTAGGTTAAAAGAATAAAGATGGTTGCGGTAAAAGGTAGTAAACAGTACCAGTTAAAGGTGGTTAAGGATCGACCTTATTTACGGGTTCTGACATTGTTAATGTGTTTTTTGGTATTAGTTGTTGTATCCGGTACTACCTATAAATTAGGTCATGACCAGGGAATGAACGGTCAAGAGAAGGCATTGGCTGATGCGGCTATGTACAAAAACAGTTTGGAAGCCTCGCAAGCTGATGTTGCCAAGCTACAGCAGGACATTGCCAATATTCATCTCGGTTCTGAAGTGGATAAGCAGGCAAATGAAGATGTGCGTAAAGAAGTTATTCAACTTAAGGAGCAGTTTTCTGAACTTAAAGAAGAAAACAGTTTCTATAAAAACTTGATGGCCCCGTCTGGAAATAAGCGTGGCCTTACTTTTGGTGTGGTTGAAATTGCGGATACTGAAAACCTGAGAAACTTCAGATTAAAAGTGGTTATGCAACAGCTTGCAGTCAACCACAATGTGTTGAAAGGGCACCTAAAGATCATCATCATTGGTAAGCAAGGCGAGCTGGAGGTGAAATATAACTTCTCTGATTTATCTAAGGAAGTGAGTGCCTCCATGATTAAACTGAATTTCAAATATTTTCAAACTATTGAAGGGGTATTGAGCTTACCTGAAGGCTTCGAGCCTGAACGGATAGAACTCTATGCCAATACAACAGGTAAAAAACCAGTCACCATTGAAAAACGTTTTGGTTGGCTTGTGGAGAAAGTGTAATGTTGGGTAAGAAAGAGAAAGATAATCATTTTGCGGCTGGTGGCCATACTCTACTTGCGAGAGCGGTAGAAATTACTGGTGATATTAAATTTGGCGGAGAAATGGAGATCATAGGTATTATCAAAGGAAACGTGTACGCTGAGCCGGGTACAGATGCAGAGCTTACCGTTGCTGAGAAAGGCGAAGTGTTCGGTGAAATACACGCTCCTAAAATAGTGGTTCGCGGTTCCGTAAAGGGCGATATTCACTCGTCGAAACACCTAGAGTTGGCAGCCAAAGCTGTTGTAAATGGCAATGTTCATTACAGCGCGATCGAAGTCGTTAAAGGGGCGCAAGTGAATGGTAAGCTAGAGCATGTTGAGCCCTCGTCTTCAAGCATAAGCAAGCCGGTACCAAAAACAGAAGTGCTGAAAGCGGTCTCCAATACGGCTGAGTCCAGCAAATAAGTTATCCATCATTCAATACTTGACCTCAGGGCTAGGTTATTATCATAATCTCAGTCCTGACTTGCGCTGTTTAGCGCATTAATCTTTATTGTTTTTATCCTGTAATATCTGGATGGATTATGAGTAGCGTACCAGAAACTTTTGTTCCACAGCCTATTAATGTGACCGATAATGCCCTTAACAAAGTGCGTAGCCTAGTTGAAGAGGAAGAAAACCCCGATCTAAAGTTGCGGGTTTTTGTTACTGGTGGAGGTTGTTCTGGGTTTCAATATGGGTTTGCCTTTGATGAGGCCGTAGCGAGTGATGATGCGGAAATTCGTCGGGATGGGGTTTCTGTTGTCGTGGATGCAATGAGTTACCCTTATCTGGTTGGTGCGAAACTTGACTATGAAGAGAGTTTACAAGGGTCACGCTTTACTGTGGTCAACCCAAACGCCACCTCCACTTGTGGATGTGGTTCCTCTTTCTCAATCTAAACCCTTGTATTTTTGTATGGATAGCGTGAACATAAAACGACAGTTTCCAAAGCGCTATTTATGGCTAATAGCCCTCTTATGCGGGGTCTCTTTTGCCTCAGAAATTCAATTGGTAGACGAGTCTTTTAGGCAACCAAATTACCAAAACCTAGACTCCACTAGAGGCAATACAAATAGCAAAATTATTAGCCCAACCCCAAATGGTTATCTAGCAAGAATTGAGTTAGATGCACCAAATGACCTTAAAAATGCGTTGAAACGCGCCGAAAATCTCTACCTTGGAGGGAAAGTTGAGAAGACGGGTAAGCCTCTCACCTTTGTTCTTCACGGTCCAGAAGTCGCGCTTTTTTTTAAAGATAACTATCAACAAAATAAAGAAATTGTTGATATAGTCGCCCGGTTAACCGCCTTTAAAGTTGTTGAAATTCAGGTGTGTGAAACGCGCATGGGGGTGCTCGGTAGAGATAAGTCTGAATTAGTGCCCTTTGTGGGAACGGTGCCTTTTGGTCCGGCAGAAATTGATCGGCTTTTGAAGCAAGAAAAATACATTTATTTTTAAAACTGCCCCTGTACTAAATTGCCAGATGGAGATTCCAATGGTATCTTTACCTCTGGAGTTGGCTTGGCAATCGCTTCTCACGTATGTGGGCAGAGGAAAGTCCGGGCTCCATAGGGTAGAACGCCAGGTAACCCCTGGGGGGCGCGAGCCTACGGAAAGTGCAGCAGAAAGTATACCGCCTAGAGGCTTTTCGGAGTGTCTCGGTAAGGGTGAAAAGGTGCGGTAAGAGCGCACCGCGCGGCTGGTAACAGCCTGTGGCGATGGTAAACCCCGTTCGGAGCAAGACCAAATAGGAATCCTTTGGCGTGACCCGCGCTGGATTCGGGTAGGTCGCTTGAAGGGTGTGGTGACGCACTCTCTAGATGAATGATTGTCCTCGACAGAACCCGGCTTATCGGCCAACTCCAACTTTTAACTGAAATACCAAATTCCACATATATACTCTTCCGATCTTCCTTTCCGTCTTTGATAGTTCTAAAAAATCTTGCACTTAAAGTGGTTTCTGGCTTTTGCTTGTAACTCCCTGTTATATATCATTTTATTCGTTATTTTCATCTCTTGTTTTGAGCGTCATTCAGCAAAAAATCTATCGGTATCAATAACTTAACCTACTAAACCTCAAGCTATTTCCTTGACTTTACTCAGATCCGAAATATAGTGTGCAAAAGTGGTGTAAAGTGGTTTTAAGTGGGGTACTGTGTGCTTTGCATCCAAAAATTAACTAAAACTGGGGTTTAGGTGTGTATCAGGGGAGCCATTCAATAAGTTTGGACGCAAAAGGTCGAATGGCCATTCCGGCAAAATATCGGGATGCGCTGTCGTCTGAGTGCGCCGGACGAATTGTGATGACCGCTCATACGCAGGATAAGTGTGTACTTCTTTATCCCGAGACAGAATGGCAAATCATCCTCCCTAAAATTGAAGCCCTTCCCACTTTTAATAAGGCGGCTCTACGGGCTCAACGGTTGTTAATTGGTTACGCCTGCCCGTTAGAGTTGGATGGAAATGGTCGAGTACTCGTACCTCCCACGCTTCGAGAATACGCCGGCTTAGAGAAAAAAATGATGCTTGTTGGCCTGGGTAAAAAATTTGAACTTTGGAGCGAAGAAGCCTGGCTGGCTTCGGTTGCGGATCTTGATTCGGGCGACGACATTCCCGAAGAAATGATGTCCCTGTCTCTGTAAGGGGAGCCCATGAGAGATTCAGCCCATTATTCGGTTCTACTTGAAGAGTCGGTAGCAGCCCTTGTTACAGACCCCGAGGGCTGTTATATCGATGGTACTTTTGGTCGAGGTGGACATAGTCGAGCCATCTTAGCTGCTCTTGGTGATGCAGGGCGCTTGATGGGTTTTGATAAAGACCCTGAGGCGGTAAAGTTTGCCGAGCAGTTGGGAGTTGAAGACTCACGGTTTTCTATAGCGCATAGCTCATTTACTGAGATGCCCTTGAAGCTTCAAGGAGAAAAAGTACAGGGTGTGCTGTTGGATTTGGGCGTTTCTTCTCCGCAGCTAGATCAGGCTGATAGGGGGTTTAGTTTTTTGCAGGACGGCCCTTTGGATATGCGGATGAACAATTCCACAGGGCTGACGGCCAGTGATTGGATTAATACTGCAAAAGCAGAGGATATTGCCTTTGTTCTTAAAGAATATGGCGAAGAACGGTTTGCTAAAAGAATGGCAAGAGCGGTTGTTGAGGCGAGGGATGTAAAACCCATAACCACCACATCCCAGTTTGCGGAAATTATTAGTGTGGCAAACCCTAAGTGGGAAAAAGGCAAGCACCCCGCAACTCGTGCATTCCAGGCGGTACGAATTTATATCAATAACGAACTTGAAGATTTAAAACAAGCGTTATCAGGTTCGTTGGAAGTCCTAAAGCCGGGTGGAAGGTTAGTTGTTATTAGTTTTCACTCGCTGGAAGACCGCTTGGTAAAACGGTTTATAAGAAATGAATCAAGAGGAAAAGAATTCCCTCGGGGGTTGCCAATCACGGAAGACATGAGAGGTATACAGCTAAAGACCATTGGAAAAGCGCTTAAGGCTGGGGAGTCTGAGCTTGTAGACAATATCCGCTCGCGTAGTGCGGTAATGCGTGTGGCGGAACGACTTTGAAAAGGAGGTGTTGTTTTGATGTATTCAACGTCCATGAACAATCGTGCAAATAATTTTTCTGTTCAAGACGAAACACAAATAAAAAGTGTATTGAAGGTGTTTTTTATTATCGTTATTTGGTGTGCCGCAGTTGGTTCGGCAATTGCGGTGGTGTATTCCACTTACAGTTCGAGAATTGCGACACAAAAGCTCGAATTACTTCGACGGGAAGCGATTGGTTTACGTATTGTTTCTGGGCAGTACTTGTTGGAAAAAAGCTCTTGGGCTGAATACTCCAGAGTAGAGCAACTGGCGAGAGAGGAGTTAAATATGAAAATTCCCGATGCAGATAAAACGGAGTTGATATTTAGATAATGAAGCCAAGTGGGCGATTAATAAGCTGGCGTTTTTGGTGTGTGGTCGTGTGTATGTGTTGCCTGCCGCTTTCGCTTGCTTGGCATTTGGCGAATCTTCAAGTTGTGCCCCGAGAAGACGGTGGTTATCAATTTTTGCAAAAACAAGGTGAGGCACGAACCATTCGAAGGATAGAAGAAATTGCTTATCGAGGTGTTATTACCGATAGACACGGTGAATTGTTAGCGGTAAGTACGCCGGTGATTTCGCTTTTTATTGATCCGCAAAAATTTGATTTTAAATATATCATCAAGATTTCTCAATATCTTGATCTAAACGAGAATGAATTAAGAAAAAAAATACAGTTTTATCAAAATAAGCAATTTATGTATTTATCTCGCCAGCTTCCACCTCAGGATGCGAAAGTTATTCTCGATAAAAAAATCCCAGGGGTTTTTTCTCAAACTGAATACCGCCGGTTTTATCCTGCCGGTGAAGTAGCAGCTCATATTTTGGGGTTTACAAATTTAGATGATCGCGGACAAGAAGGGATTGAATTAGCCTATGATAAATGGCTATCAGGTGTACCTGGTTATCGAAGAGTCATTAAAGACCTGAAGGGAAATGTAGTTAGAGATGAGGGCTTAGTAAAAGCACCAATACCGGGCAAAGATTTACGTTTAAGTATTGATTTACGGTTGCAGTATCTAGCGCATTTAGAATTGAAAGCCTCGATTGCACAACAAAAAGCAAAATCTGGCTCGTTGGTTTTATTAGATGTTGATACGGGAGACGTATTAGCTATGGTAAACCAACCATCTTATAATCCGAATAACCGCGCTGACTTACGCCCCGAACTTTTACGCAATAGATCTATCACCGACTTATTTGAACCCGGCTCTACCATGAAACCTTTCACCGTCATGGCGGCACTGGAAACTGGAAAATATTTACCTACACATAAAATTAATACCAGTCCAGGTTATTTAAGAGTGGGTAAAAAAACTATTGTTGATCATCGTGATTATGGTGTTATTGATTTGACGACAATTATTACCAAGTCGAGCCAAGTTGGAATAAGTAAGCTTGCGTTGGAATTGGACGGTCATAACATACGCGATATGTACTTTCGAATGGGTTTGGGGCAAAGCACAGGTACGGGCTTTCCTGGTGAAGCGAGTGGATTTTTACCTTCCCATCAAAAATGGCGACCTATTGAACAAGTTACATTTGCTTATGGATATGGTTTAAGTGTGAATACCATTCAACTGGCTCAGGCTTATTCGGTTATTGCCGCTAGAGGTATATTTAGACCTGTTTCGCTGGTGAAAAGAGAGATAGTTGAAAAAGGCCAAGCTGTTGTTTCCGATAAAATAACACACCATATTATAGAAATGTTGAAAACGGTTACGCAACAAGGTGGTACTGGAACAAGAGCACAAATTAAATCCTACCCTGTAGCAGGAAAGTCTGGTACAGCCCATAAAGTAGGAGCTAATGGATATGAAGATGATAAATATGTAGCCGTTTTTGCCGGAATGTCACCAGCAAATAATCCCAAGGTTGTTGCTGTGGTGATGATTAATGAGCCGTCAAACGGAAAATACTTTGGTGGTGAGGCGGCAGCGCCAATTTTTGCCAAAGTGGTAGAGAAATCTCTACGAGTTTTGAGAGTGCCGCCGCGTATTATTAATGACCAGCTTGCCAGCACGCATCAAGGAGGTATTTAGATGCTTTCCTCTCTAGAAGTTCGGACAAAAAAACTCGGTGAGATATTTTATAAAATGTTTTTGGGTCAGGAGGTTTTAAATCAGAATATTTATGGAATTGAAATTGACAGTCGGAAGATTAGGGAAGGTGATTTGTTTATTGCTTTAAATGGTGATAAAACTGAAGGGCGTAAATACTTGGATGAAGCGATCAATAATGGAGCTAAAATTGTTATTGAAGAATCCGATGTAGATAAAGTTAGAAAATTAGGTTCTGTGATTATTATACAGTCAAAGGGAATTAGAAAAGAAGCATCGGAAGTGGCTTCTCGTTTTTATGATGAGCCCTCCAAGGGCTTAAATGTCATAGCTATTACTGGTACAAATGGAAAAAGTACTTGCGTAAGTTTGTTATCGCAACTTCTTAATTTATTGAATATAAGATGCGGTTCGATTGGAACCTTAGGCTATGGGTTTGAAGGAGAAACTTTTATACCCACGGGTATGACTACTCCAGATATGGTTGAATGTCAAAAAATTATATTTGAATTAAAGCAGCAAGGCGCTAAAGCAATTGCTATTGAAGCTTCGTCCCATGGTTTGTCGCAAAATCGACTCGCTTCTGTTTTTGTTGATGAGAGTATTTTTACTAATTTAACACGGGATCATCTTGATTATCACGATAATTTTGAAGAATACAAAAACGCTAAGTTTAGTTTATTTAACAAAAAACCTCGACCTATATCAATAATTAATATTGATGATGCTGCCGGTAAGCAACTAATAGAATATATAAATATTGACAGTGGTGTAGGGAAAGTAAATTTACTGTCTTATTCTTTGAATGACATGAATGCAGATATCTATGCAAAAAATATAAAATATTACCCCACTGGGTTGAGCGCTGACTTAGTAACGCCTTGGGGAACGGGGAACCTATATCTAAACATAATAGGTGATTTTAATATTTACAATGCTCTCGCAGTGGTAGCGTCAGCGTGTGAACTTGGCTGCGAATTTAACGATGTGCTATCCGCATTACCTAAGTTACGAGGAGCCCGAGGGCGTGTAGAACCAGTTTCTGTGGAACAGGATAACATATCTGTTTACGTAGATTATGCCCATACGCCTGATGCACTGCAAAAAGCTATTCTTGCAGTAAAAAAACATGTTCAAAAAAATGTGTGGGTTGTGTTTGGTTGCGGGGGAGATAGAGATACTGGAAAAAGAAGTTTAATGGGGGAGGTGGCTGTGACTTATGCGGACAAAGTAGTTATCACATCTGACAACCCTAGAACAGAAAAACCTGAAAAAATACTCGAACAAATTCAACAAGGAATAAAAAACAAAGAAAATATAGTTTCTATTGAAAACAGAAAAGAGGCAATTGAATATGCTTTGTTAAATGCAGCTCTAGATGATTGCGTATTGATTGCAGGAAAAGGGCATGAGGATTATCAGGAAATAAATAGCGAAAAATTACCATTTAGTGATTTTGATATGGCCTATCGTGCGTTAAAACGCAGATATGAACTGACTATTGGTAGTTTGCAGTGATGTTACTGAGTGCGGTAGCAAATAAATTTGGTGGTTCCTTACGAGGAGATTGTGAGGTTCGTTCGGTTTGTACGGATACCAGGAGTATTGTTAAAGGAGATGTGTTTGTCGCCCTTAAAGGTCCGAATTTTGATGGTGGTGAATTTTTGCAAAAAGCAATCGATTCTGGGGCGTCAGCACTTGTAAGCGAAAAATCTTATGCTGACGAGAATGTGTGTATCTGGCAGGTTGATAGTTGCTTTGATGCCTTGGGGCAAATTGCCCAGTTATATCGAGAGCAATTTTCTGCAAAAATTACGGCAATAACAGGTAGCGCAGGAAAGACCACGGTTAAAGGAATGCTAGCCAGTATTTGTCAAATGGCAGGCGAAACTCATTTCACACAAGGAAATTTTAATAATCATATTGGAGTGCCCCGCACCTTGATGGGGCTTAAGTCTTCCCATCAATATGCAGTGATTGAAGCGGGAACAAGTGGTTTGGGAGAAATTAAACGTTTGGCGAAAATGGTTCGTCCAAACGTTGCCTTAGTAACAAATATTATGTCGGCGCATGTGGAAGGATTTGGTAGTTTAGATGCAATCGCTGATGAAAAAGCAGATTTATATGATGGGCTTATTGATGAAGGTATTGCTGTCATAAATTTAGACAGTGATTACGCTAATTATTTTATTGAACGCTGTAGAGGAAAAACAATATTTAGTTTTTCTTTGAAAAATAAAACCTTTATGGACAATACGGTTTTGGGAGAAAAACTGAGTGTTGATAAATATGGACGATGTGAAACTAGAATTGATATTCAAGGCGAAAGTATTGTTGTAAAACTTAAAGTATTGGGTGAGCACAATATAAATAACGCAATTGCTGCCGCAGCCTGTGCTAATGCAATGAAAATAAATGCAAATTTTATAAAATCTGGTTTGGAAACGTTTGAAGGAGTCCCTGGCAGAATGCAGTTGCACTCAAGTTCAGACTATACCGTTGTGGATGATACCTATAATGCAAACCCAGGGGCTATGGAAGCGGCTATTGACTTTCTTTCAAATCACGCATCATCAATATTAGTTTGTGGTGATATGGGTGAATTAGGAGAGAATGCAGCGAATCTTCATCAGAGAATAGGGCGTTATGCAAAACTGAAAGGTATCGATTCACTATATGCTACGGGCCAGTTTTCCATTGATTATAAAAAAGGCTATGGTGAAGAGACCGCAATATTTCAATCGAAAACAGAGTTGGTTGAACAGTTGCAGAAAAATATTAAAAAGGGAGCAACAATTTTAGTGAAAGGATCTCGTAGTGCTTCTATGGAGACTGTAGTGGCGCTTCTAGTAGGTGGAGGTAACAGATGCTACTTTGGTTAGCTGATTTTTTACAAGAATATATTACTGCATTTGGTGTGTTTCGCTATTTAACATTTAGGGCAATTTTGGGCGCATTAACCGCTCTTGGAATTAGCATGTTTCTTGGCCCTTGGATGATTAAAAAATTAAACCAATTACAAATTGGTCAAGCGGTGAGGAACGATGGTCCTAAAAGTCATTTGAGTAAATCGGGCACACCAACTATGGGGGGGGCTCTGATTCTTTTCGCTATAGTGATAGCGACGGTTTTATGGGCGAATTTATCGAATCGATTTGTTTTAGCAGTTCTTTTTGTCACTTTGGGTTTTGGTTTAATAGGTTGGGTTGATGACTACAGAAAAGTAGTGGAAAAGAACTCAAAAGGTTTGGCTGCAAAATGGAAATATTTATGGCAGTCAATATTTGGCAGTGTTGTAGCTATTTGGTTGTATTACACCGCATCTGTGCCTGCGGAAACACTTTTATATGTGCCTTTTTTAAAGGAGGTGGCATTAGAGCTAGGTTTGGCTTACATCGTAATAACATATTTTATGGTGGTTGGATTTTCTAATGCAGTCAATTTAACCGATGGTTTGGACGGCTTGGCGATTATGCCAACCGTTATGGTAGGTTCCGCTCTGGGTGTTATTGCGTATCTTGTTGGGAATGTGAATTTTTCTAGCTATCTGAATATCCCCTATGTTCCGGGTACGGGGGAATTAGTGGTTTTTTGCGGCGCATTAGTAGGGGCTGGATTGGGCTTTCTTTGGTTTAATACCTACCCCGCTCAGGTTTTTATGGGCGATGTAGGTGCGCTTTCTTTGGGGGCTGCGCTTGGAGTAATAGCTGTAATTGTTCGGCATGAAATTGTTTTCATGATCATGTCCGGTATCTTCGTGATGGAGACGGTATCCGTTATTTTACAAGTTGCTTCCTTCAAGTTAACAGGCAGAAGAATTTTTCGTATGGCGCCGTTGCATCATCACTTTGAATTAAAAGGGTGGCCAGAACCTAGAGTAATTGTTCGATTTTGGATAATTACCGTTATTTTAGTTTTGTTTGGCTTGGCAACACTGAAACTTCGATAGTTTACATATTGAAACTGAGAAATAAACATTGGAAATAATTGGATCAAGCAAGCGTATTGCTGTAGTCGGAATTGGTGTGACGGGTATATCCGTTGCCCGGTTTTTGGCGGCTCGTGGTAGCTCTTTTTGCATGTTTGATACAAGAGAGGAGCCGCCCGGCTTGAAAGTGTTTTTTGACGAGTTCCCAAATATTTCTGTGAGCCTAGGGGATATTGATGAATCCGCTTTATGTGAATTCGAAGAGGTGATCGTCAGCCCAGGTATTTCTTTGCAGGAACCGTTTTTAAAACAAGTAATGAAAAAGGGTATTTCTGTTGTTGGGGATATTGAGCTTTTTCTACGTGAAGTTACGTCTCTAGTGGTCGGTATTACTGGTTCAAATGGTAAGACAACGGTTGCCACGCTAGTAGGTGAATGCGCTAAAGAAGAAGATTTGAAGGTTAAGGTAGGAGGGAATATTGGAATCCCTGCTTTAGATTTAATTGAGGACGATGTTCAGTTATACATTCTTGAGTTATCTAGTTTTCAACTAGAAACAATTGGGCGCGCTAATTTGGATGTTGCCTGTAACCTGAATGTAACGCCAGACCATATGGATAGATACGAATCTTTCGCTCATTACGTTGCTGCAAAGCAAAAAATATTTTATGGCGCTAAGTCGGTTGTGTTTAATGGGGCTGATGTTTTAACCCACCCACCTTTTATTGATGGTATACAACGTAAACAATTTTCAGTTGAAAAGAAAATTGAAGAAAGTGCGATGCAATATTATTGGGATGCCCAAGAGCGAATATTGATGTGTGAATCTGAACCGTTAATGGGTTCTGATGATGTGAGAATTAAAGGAATACATAACTTGCAAAATGCACTCTCTGTCTATGCGATTTGCGATAGTATTGGTATAGCGCGCAATTCGGTAACGAGAGTTTTACACAAATTTCAAGGGCTTAAACATCGATGTGAATTGGTAAAAGAACATCAAGGTATACTTTTTGTAAATGACTCTAAAGCAACGAATATTGGTGCGGCTGAAGCTGCAATTACAGGTTTCGTTAAGCTTAGTCATAATGTGATATTGATTGCTGGAGGAGATGGGAAAGGTGTTGACTTTAAATCCTTTTCGGAATGCATTGAAGATAATGTGTCAGCGTTGGTATTGATTGGAAAAGATGCGGAGAAAATCGAACAGCACTTGAATAAAAATTTCCCTTGTGTACGTGCAGGCTCGATGGAAGAAGCGGTTGCTTTGGCGAATAAATTCACCAAGCAAAATAGCGTAGTTTTACTTTCCCCTGCTTGTGCATCCATTGACATGTACTCAGGCTATGAAGAGAGAGGCGACGCCTTTTGTCGTGCTGTAGCAAAGGTGGTTGCCTAATGTTAGGAATTCAACTGCCAAAACAAGAGTTTTATTTGGAGGGTATTGATACATCCTTACTTGTAGCTGTTTGTGCTTTGATGAGTATTGGCGTCGTTGCTGTTGCTACTAGCTCTTTGGATTTCGCTGGCGCTACTTATGGTGATCCTTGGGCGTTTGTCAAAAAGCAAATGCTGTTTATGTCTATGGGGGTTGTTGGTGGATTGTTTGTTGTGACCGTGCCAACGAAAATTTGGAATAAGTATGCGGGAATATTGTTGTTGTTAGCGGTAGCGCTTTTGGTATTGGTTTTGGTTCCTGGTATTGGTAAATCTGTGAATGGTAGTCGAAGATGGCTAGATTTGGGGCCGATGAATCTACAGGCGTCGGAGGCTGTTAAATTTTGTTTGGTGGTGTATTTTGCCAGTTACTTATCTAGAAAAAACAATGAAATAAAAGGACAATGGTTTGCTTTTGTAAAAATGATTTTTGTACTTTGTCTGATTGTTTTTTTGTTGCTTTTAGAACCTGATTTTGGCAGTTCAGTTGTGATTAGCGTAACGATTGCAGGAATGATGTTTGTGGCTGGAATTCCCATTATTCGTTTTTTACTACTGGGCATTACTGGTGTGTCTGGGTTAGTTTTAATGGTTTTTATCTCTCCCTATCGATGGGAAAGAATGGTGGCCTTTATGGACCCTTGGGCCAAGCAATTTGATAGTGGTTATCAACTTGTGCAATCGCTTATTGCTTTTGGTCGAGGGGAATGGCTTGGTCTAGGTCTAGGCAATAGCCTGCAAAAATTGTTCTTTTTACCCGAAGCTCATACGGATTTTGTATTTGCTATTTTGGCAGAAGAATTTGGTCTATTAGGTATTTTACTGCTTGTGGTTTTATACGGATTTTTTATTGGACGAATTTTAAAGCTATCAAAAGACACGGGGTTCAAGGGAAACCTGTTTAGTTCATATTTAGTATTTGGTATTGGTTTGATGTTGGCGATTCAATGTTTTGTCAATATGGGTGTAGCCAGTGGAATGTTACCCACTAAAGGGTTAACTCTACCTCTGATTAGCTATGGTGGCAGCAGTTTGTTAATTACGTGTGCGTTAATTGCACTCGTATTTCGTGTCCATTGGGAGATGCGAAATGAACGATAAAAACGTGTTGTTTATGGCTGGAGGTACAGGTGGTCATGTCTATCCTGGAATTGCCATCGCTAAGGAGCTTGAAAGTCGGGGGTATAGAATACACTGGTTGGGCACAAAAAATGGAATTGAATCCCGTTTGGTGCCCGCAGAAGGCTTTAGTTTGCACTTATTAAAAATAAAAGGTGTGAGAGGAAAACATTTTTTAAAGAAAGTATTTGTACCAATTTCAATTATTATTGCAATTATTCAAGCGATAAAAATTGTAAGAAAAATTAACCCAGCATGTGTTGTGGGGTTTGGTGGGTATGTGGCAGGTCCAGGTGGTGTTGCAGCTTACCTAATGAGGAAGCCATTGATTATTCACGAGCAAAATACTGTGGCTGGCACAACTAATAAGTTGTTAGCAAAAATGGCCGAACGAGTATTGCTGGCGTTCCCTGGCGCATTACCCGGAGGAGTTGTTACGGGTAACCCTGTTCGGGCAGAAATGCGAAAAATTCAAAATCCAGAGCAAAGGTTTAATGATCGACAGGGGCCAATAAGAATTTTAATTTTTGGCGGCAGTTTAGGTGCTTCGGCGATTAATAAACTTATTCCTAATGCCGTGAAGCTATTGCGTGAAACCAGTGAATTTAAAATAAAACATCAAACTGGAAAGAATGATTCATTATTGGTGCAAGATGCCTATAAAAAAATAAATATTGATGCCGAAGTATACGAATTTATTGATGATATGAGTGCAGCACTTGATTGGGCGGATTTTGTTATATGTCGATCAGGAGCTTTGACGGTATCTGAAATGGCTACCGTAGGGTTAGGGGCGATATATATTCCTTTTCCCTATGCCGTGGATGATCATCAAACTAAAAATGCGCAATTTGTCTGTCGAGAAAATGGAGGGCATATATTGCAAGAACGTGACGCTAAACCAGAAGTACTAGCCAAATTGATTAAAGATTTTTTTATTGATAGAAAAACATTGTTGAGTATGGCAAACAATGCGTTAAGCAAAGCTATGCCAAATACAGAAAAAGAAATAGCCAATATTTGTGAGGAATTTATACATGTCTAATCCAGACATATACCGCGTACCAGAAATGCGTCGGATTAAACGAATACATTTCGTCGGTATCGGTGGTGCGGGCATGAGTGGTATTGCAGAGGTATTACAAAATCAGGGCTATCAGATTTCTGGTTCGGATATAAAAGAATCCGAAGTGACTTGTCGTTTATCGTTGATGGGCGTAAAAATATTTATTGGGCATCATGCTGAAAATATTCACGGTGTCGATGTGGTGGTGAACTCAAGTGCAGTATCTCAAAGTAACCCCGAGTTAGTGGAAGCAAAAGTATTACGAACTCCCGTTGTACGACGAGCAGAAATGCTCGGCGAACTAATGCGTTATCGTCATGGAATTGCAGTTGCAGGTACGCACGGAAAAACTACTACGACAAGCTTAATGGCATCCATTTTAGCTGCGGGAGGAAAAGACCCAACGTTTGTTATTGGTGGTTTGTTAAATAGCGCTGGCTCAAATGCAGGCTTGGGAGAAAGTGAGTACTTGGTTGCTGAGGCTGACGAAAGTGATGCTTCCTTTTTACATTTGCAACCTATGGTTGCCATTGTGACAAATATTGATGCTGACCACATGGATACCTACGGTGGTGATTTTGAAGTATTGAAAAAGACATTTATTGAATTTCTACATAATTTGCCTTTTTACGGCGTCGCTGTTGTTTGCGGTGATGATCCGGTTATTCAAGAGATTATGCCGCTAATATCGAGATCTATTGTTACCTATGGATTTTCCGAGGGGTGTGATTTCCGTGTGAGCCAAGTGGAACAGGAAGGAAACAAAACCAAATTTAAACTGGAAAGGCCAGGAGAGCTGAATTTCTTGGAATTAATGGTCAATCTACCAGGAAAGCATAATGCGTTAAATGCCGCAGCCGCAGTAGCAGTAGCTGTTGATGAAGGGATAGACGATACCGCAATAAAAAATGGATTAATGAATTTTTCCGGTGTTGGCCGTCGTTTTCAAACTTTTGGTGAGTTTGACGTTGATGATGGAATGACAATGTTAGTTGATGATTATGGTCATCATCCAACGGAAGTGGCGGCAACCATTGCAGCCGTGAGAGCGGGTTGGCCTGAGCGTAGATTGGTCATGGTATATCAACCCCACAGGTATACACGTACTCGGGATTTATATGAGGATTTTGTTGACGTATTGTCTTCCGTTGATCAATTAGTTTTATTGGAAGTTTATTCAGCCGGTGAAGAAAAAATTCAAGGTGCAGATGGGCGCCATTTAAGTAGAAGCATTCGGAATAGAGGGCTGGTTGATCCAATTTTTGTAGAGGGTGTGGAAGGTGTGCCCGCGATTATCAAGGATATAGTTCAAGCAGGAGATATTGTAATTACTCAAGGTGCTGGAAATGTCGGAATGCTTGCCAAGGAGTTAGCTAAGAGAAAACTTATTCAATGAGCTAAAGAAATGGTGTTTTGAAATTAACATTTTGAAATTAAAGAGTTAATAAAGAAATTCAATGTATACAAAAGTGAAGCTATTAAAAGAAAGGGATTTTGGCAAAGTTGCGGTTTTATATGGCGGACTTTCTGCGGAACGAGACATTTCTCTACAAAGCGGAGCTGCGGTATTGGCCGTATTACAACAAGAGGGCGTTGACGCTGTAGGCATTGATGTTGATGAAGATATAGTTAATACGTTATTTAACATAAAGCCAAATCGAGTGTTTTTAGCACTACATGGTATTGGTGGTGAAGATGGGAAAATTCAGGGTTTACTTGATTGGATGAAAATTCCTTATACAGGTAGTAATCATGCGGCTTCAGCGCTTGCGATGAATAAATTAACGACGAAGCAAGTGTGGGTAGGTATGGGGTTGTCCACGCCAAAGTATGTTGCATTAAAAGGTGATGAGGATTGGAACTCGATTTTAAATTTTTTAGGTGGTCAGGTTTTTGTGAAACCAGTGAACGAAGGGTCAAGCTTAGGTATGAGCTATGCTGAATCTGTACAAGATTTAAAAAAAGCATACGAGAAAGCTAAGCAATATGACACTGTTGTCATCGCAGAAAAAAAAGTAGTGGGCGGTGAGTATACTGTCGCTGTTTTAAATGGACAGGCGTTACCGCCTATACAACTTAAGACTGACAATACGTTTTATGATTATGATGCAAAATACATTTCCAATGACACAGAGTACTTATGTCCTTGTGGGTTAAGTCAAAAAAAAGTAAACGAAATTCAGCAAATTGCGATAGATGCATTTAAGGCTTTGGGAGGTTCAGGGTGGGGGCGAATCGATTTTATGCAGAATGAAAAAGAAGAATTTTTATTGTTAGAGGTGAATACGATTCCAGGTATGACAAGCCATAGTTTGGTTCCTATGGCGGCAAAAAACGCGGGGCTTAGTTTTGGAGAATTAGTGATTGAAATTTTATCTGGAACGATTGGTGAATTAGATGGCTAAATTAAAACCAAAAAAACGGAACTCAGTCGCATCGTCATCTTATAGAAAAGGGGCCACGAGAAAAGTACCGAATCGGGTTAAAGAAAAATCTGGAGTAATTCGCCAATTTTTAAAATGGAGTATCGGAGTTGGTGTATTTGCCGCTATATTTTGGATGGGAATGACCATTGATTTTTCCGAAATGTATAATAATTTCGGAGAAAAAATTCGAAAACCAATTTCTAATGTGCAGGTAATGGGTGAGTTTCATTATGTTACCAGGGAAAAAATTCAGACAATGGTACTGGATAATCTGAAAGAGGGTTTTCTGTCTCAAAAATTGAGCATGTTACAGTCTGAGATAAATAATGAAGCTTGGGTGGAGTCAGTATCGGTCAAACGCAGATGGCCTGATACATTAGAAGTAAATGTAGTAGAGCAAAAACCGATTGCTCGATGGGGTGATAATGGCGTAATTAATATCTATGGAGAGCTTATTGACGTTGGGGATACTAGAGTGTTGTTACACCTTCCTTTATTAAAAGGTCCTAGGGAAAATAGCCGGGAGATTACTCAAACTTATGTCGATCTGTCTCAAGTTCTAGCGGTAGATAAAATGAGAGTGTCTGAAATATCCGTGAATTCGACTATGGGGTGGATGGTTACCTTAGATAACCTCTTTTCAGTAGAGCTGGGGAAAGAAAATGTTGTTGAGAAAATGAAAAATTTTTTACTGGTATATAACGCCGGTTTAAATAAAAAACAGCAACAAATTGAATATGTTGATGCGCGCTATGAAGATGGTGTTGCAATTAAGTGGCAAGTGCAAGAACACGATTATCTTGCAGTGAATAAAGGTTAAAAAATGCAAGATAAAAAAACTATTTTATTTGACTTCGGGGGTAGAAATGGCGAATTCTAATGACGCTCGAATGATCGTAGGGTTGGATATCGGTACTTCCAAAGTAGTAGCAATTGTTGGTGAGGTTTCCCCCAGTGGAGAGTTGTCAATTGTTGGAATAGGGTCTCATAAATCGACCGGCTTAAAAAAAGGTGTAGTGGTTAATATTGAATCGACGGTTCAATCGATTCAGCGGGCGATTGAAGAAGCAGAATTAATGGCTGGTTGCCAGATTCATTCTGTTTACGTCGGTATAGCGGGAAGCCACATAAGAAGTCTTAACTCACATGGAATTGTTGCGATTAAAGATAGAGAAGTGTATTCGCAAGATTTAGATAGAGTGATAGACGCAGCGCAAGCCGTAGCTATTCCAGCCGATCAACGAATACTCCACATTCTACCTCAGGAGTATTTGATTGATGAGCAAGAGGGTGTGAAAGAACCTCTTGGTATGTCGGGTGTTCGTTTAGAAGCGAAAGTTCATTTGGTCACTTGTGCGGTTAATGCGTCGCAAAATATTGAAAAATGTATTCGTCGATGTGGTTTAGATGTTGAAGATATTATTTTGGAGCAGTTCGCTTCCAGTTATTCAGTATTAACTGACGATGAAAAAGAATTGGGTGTTTGTTTGGTTGATATTGGTGGGGGTACAACAGATATTGCCATATTTACTGAAGGGGCGATTCGTCATACAGGCGTTATCCCTATTGCTGGCGATCAGGTGACTAACGATATAGCCATGGCACTGCGAACACCAACACAATATGCAGAGGAAATAAAAATTCGTTACGCCTGTGCATTGGCAAAATTAACGGGTGCTGAAGAAACCATTAAGGTTCCAAGTGTGGGTGATCGTCCGGCGCGAGACCTCTCTAGACAAGCATTAGCCGAAGTTGTCGAACCGAGATATGACGAATTATTTACCCTCGTTCAAGCGGAGCTTCGCCGCAGTGGGTTTGAGGATATGGTTGCCGCAGGGATTGTATTAACCGGCGGCACGTCAAAAATGGAAGGTGTCATTGAGTTGGCGGAAGAAATATTTCATATGCCGGTGCGTTTAGGTGCGCCGCAAAATATTAACGGGCTAAAAGATATTGTGAATAATCCAATTTATTCAACCGGAGTGGGTTTATTACAGTATGGCATGAAACAAAGTTCGAAAGGCTTTTATTCCGATGAACGTAATGAATCCAGTTGGAGAAAATTAAAAAACTGGTTTCAAAGAAATTTTTAGTAATGGTTGAATGCATAATTGAATTTTTGTGTGGTTAAGTATTTGACCATACGAAATATTATTAAGACTGAAAAGTCTCAAGGGGAAAAAAGGGGAAATACCTATGTTTGAATTAGTAGATAGTATTCCGCAAAATGCGGTAATAAAAGTCGTTGGAGTTGGCGGTGGAGGCGGTAATGCTGTTAAGCATATGATTGCTAATGCTGTCGAAGGCGTAGAATTTATTTGCGCTAATACAGATGCTCAAGCTTTAAAAGATATTGATGCTCGAACTGTCTTGCAGTTGGGTAACACTATGACAAAGGGTTTGGGTGCTGGAGCTAATCCAGAAATTGGTCGCCAAGCTGCGATGGAAGATCATGAACGTATCGCTGAAGTACTAACGGGTGCGGATATGGTGTTCATCACTGCGGGTATGGGTGGTGGAACTGGAACTGGTGGTGCGCCGGTTGTTGCCGAAATTGCCCGTGAATTAGGCATCCTAACCGTTGCTATAGTGACCAAACCCTTTCCGTTTGAAGGGCGCAAACGTATGGCCATTGCTGAGGAAGGAATAAAACAACTTCAGGATCGTGTTGACTCATTAATCACGATTCCAAACGAAAAACTCTTGGCTGTTTTGGGTAAGACCACCAGTTTGTTGGATGCGTTTAAATCGGCAAACAACGTATTGCTTGGAGCCGTGCAAGGTATTGCTGATTTAATTATTCGTCCGGGAATGATCAATGTCGATTTCGCTGATGTAAGAACAATTATGTCTGAAATGGGTATGGCGATGATGGGGAGCGGGAGTGCTAGCGGAGAAAATCGTGCGCGTGAAGCTGCTGAAGCTGCGATTCGTAGTCCACTATTGGAAGATATTAATTTACAGGGGGCTCGCGGGATACTTGTGAATATTACTGCTGGCATGGATCTATCTCTTGGTGAGTTCTCTGAGGTTGGAGATACCATCGAAGAGTTTGCTAGTAGTGATGCAACGGTTGTTGTGGGAACAGTTATCGACCCGGAAATGAGCGAGAGTTTGAGAGTAACGGTTGTTGCAACTGGATTAGGAGGGGTTGTTGCAAGGGAGCCTGTGGAAACAAAGGTAGTTGTTGATAATACTCGTGCGCCAATTGAGCCAAAGCCAAATTACTCTACGTTGGATAAACCAACAGTGATGCGTGCAAGTAAGATTGCAGCATCGTCGCCAGCGGCTGTGTCTCAAGACAAGGACATGGAATACTTGGATATTCCAGCGTTTTTAAGAAAGCAGGCGGATTAAGTAAACGCGACCGCAAAGCGCTTCCCCGATACTGCACCAACCGAGCCCCTTTCTCGGTTGGTGGCGCTGTGCGTCGCCCGTTTAGCTTTATTTTTATACGGCTAATAACGATTTCGAACTATTGCGCCTATTCGTAGTCGTATTATTAGCTAATTAAGTATGTTTTCTGGTTGTAAGAATGAAACGGGATAAGGACATTCTTTTAAAATTTAATGAAAATAACAAGATAATAAGTGAGCTTAGTGGTTGATTTTCGATCTCTTCTGTTGGTGGGAGAGCTAATTTTCTGGTACTATTCGCGCCGCTTAATACAGTGCATCCATTGAGAGTCCGTCTATGATCAAGCAACGCACATTGAAAAATGAAATTCGTGCCACTGGAATAGGTTTACATACGGGTCAGAAAATTTACCTTACCTTGCGCCCAGCCGCTATCGATTCTGGAATTACCTTCTGCCGCGTTGATCTTGATCCCGTAGTTGAAATTAAAGCTGTTGCTGAAAATGTTGGCGATACAACACTGTCTACGAGTTTGGTTTCTGGCGATGTAAAGATCTCGACTGTAGAGCATCTTTTGTCTGCTATGGCGGGACTCGGAATAGATAACGCTATCGTTGAAGTGAGTGCAGACGAAGTGCCTATTATGGACGGTAGTGCAGGGCCATTTGTCTTTTTGATTCAATCGGCTGGTATACAAGAACAAGATGCCGCTAAGAAATTTATCCGTATTAAGAAGAAAGTAACAGTAAAAGATGGAGATAAGGAAGCGACCTTCCTTCCTTTTAATGGTTTCAAAGTGAGCTTTGGCATCGACTTTGATCACCCAGTATTTAAAGAACGAACGCTTAATGCGACGGTCGACTTTTCCAGTACTTCCTTTGTGAAAGAAGTTTCTAGAGCAAGAACCTTTGGTTTTATGCATGAAATAGAATACTTGCGCTCAAAAGGCTTAGCCAAAGGGGGCAGTGTAGATAACGCTATTGTCATTGATAAGTACCGAATATTGAATGAAGATGGCTTGAGATATGAAGATGAGTTCGTAAAGCACAAAGTATTGGATGCTATTGGTGACCTTTACCTTCTTGGCACTAGCCTTATTGGTGAGTTTAAAGCTTATAAGTCAGGCCATGGCCTCAACAATAAATCTCTTCGTGAGCTAATAAAGCGTGAGGATGCATGGGAAGTGGTGACATTTGAAGGTGAAGCTACCGCGCCTATTTCATACATTAAACCATTATTAGCCGTATAGGCGAAAACGACTGGGTTGCAATGGGGTTTTAAGGGCAGCCAGAAACGTTGGAGTCTCAGTGTTAACGGGCCTTAGCTTGCCGAAATGCTGAGGCAGAAAAATTGGTATTTCGTGGTTACATATGCCATAGTCTTGTCGCCTGATACCTACTTTACCAGCAGAAACTTGGATATAGATAGAACTCTGTATCGTTATTATACTAAATGGGCACGCTTCCTTGTTCTTTGCATTCCTAGTGGAGGAAATAGCAGCTAAGCTGTCTAATAGTAGCCCATGTTTTCGAATCTAGATACCACATGTCAGCAAGCCGATGAAAATAATCGTTGTAAGTAAACGACATGGGAATACTCGCAGCTTTACGCTGGGAGGTTGGACTCGTGTATTTCTCTCTGCCTGCTTGGTCGGTATTCCTGTTGGTGCCGTATTTTCTGCCTATTTATTTAATGGTGATGCAGACCTATTCAAATCCGAAGTAACCCACGCTTGGGAAAAAGCCTTGGATGAACAAGAGCTTCAAGTGGTGAACGCACGCCGTGAAGCTGAGCAAAAGCTCGCAGCACTGACTCTTAGGGTCGCTGAATTACAGGCACGTTTGGTTCGGCTGGATGCTTTGGGTGAGCGTCTAACAACTATGGCAAACTTGGATAACGGTGAGTTTGACTTCAGTAGTCTGCCAGCGTTGGGTGGTCCTGAGCATAGGTTGGACGGAGAGTCGAACAAAGTGCCAGAGCTGTCTCAAATGTTAGAACAGCTTGCTGAACAAATTGAAGATAGGCAGCAACAACTTGATACGCTCGAAGCCTTACTGGCTAATCGCAAGATTCAAAACGAAGTATTTATTGCGGGTCGTCCAATAAAAAAAGGGTGGATGTCGTCTCGTTTTGGCCGTCGAAATGACCCTTTCTCTGGTAAAATTGCTTGGCATGGTGGAGTGGATTTTGCCGGTAAAGAAGGGGCGGAAATTATTGCTGTGGCCTCAGGAGTTGTTACCTGGTCTGGTGAACGTTATGGCTATGGGCAGCTAGTGGAAGTGAGTCATGGCAATGGTTTCGCTACACGCTATGCTCATTGTAAAGAGAACTTGGTGAGCGTTGGTGATGTTGTCAAAAAAGGGCAAATCGTCGCATTGATGGGTTCCAGTGGACGTTCTACTGGTCCGCATGTCCATTTTGAAGTTTTTAAACATGGTCGTGCTGTTGATCCATCCACTTATATTCACCGGGCCGCTCGGTGACAATCTAATTTTTTCTCGTAGTGCTGCATTTGCTACATCTTTCTTAATATCCTTTTTATAAAAATTAATAGTGAGTTCTTGAAGCTCAAGTCGGTATTCTTATGTTGAGTAAAATATTAAAGTCGGTCTTTGGAAGTAAAAATGATCGAGAACTTAAGCGTATGCGTAAAGTTGTTGAAAAGATTAATACGTTTGAAGAGGGTATGAGTCAGCTTTCTGATGAAGGTATTAAAGAAAAAACACTAGAGCTTAAGGATAGATTGGAGAAAGGTGAAAGTTTGGATCAAATACTGCCAGAAGCTTTCGCTAACGCACGTGAAGCAAGTAAACGTGTGATGAACATGCGCCACTTTGATGTTCAGTTAGTCGGTGGTATGACATTACACGAAGGAAGAATTTCCGAAATGCGGACAGGTGAAGGTAAGACCCTAGTGGCTACCTTGGCGGCCTATTTAAACGCGCTTTCTGGAAAAGGTGTGCATGTGGTAACCGTCAATGATTATCTTGCTTGCCGGGATGCAAATTGGATGAAGCCACTATATGAGGCTTTGGGGTTAACTGTTGGTTCGGTTGTTTCTATGCAGAACCCAGAGGAAAAGAAAAAAGCATATCAAGCTGATATTACCTATGGCACGAATAACGAATTTGGCTTCGACTACTTACGAGACAATATGGTGCTGAATAGGGAAGATAGAAGTCAGAGATCGTTAAATTTTGCCATTGTGGATGAGGTTGATTCAATTCTTATTGATGAATCTCGTACCCCTCTTATTATTTCTGGTGCGGCGGAAAATAGCTCTGATTTGTATATAAAAATTGATAAGCTGGTTCCTAAGCTTAAACGGCAAGAATTTAAAGAAGAGGGGGTGGAAATTATTGTCACCGTTCCTGGGCACTATACCATCGACGAAAAGTCGAGACAGGTAGAGCTTACGGAAGAGGGCCATGAACTAGTCGAATCTCTTTTAATAAAAGAAAGCTTACTCGGTGAAAATGAGAGCCTGTATTCTCCTGAGAAACTTTCTCTCGTACATCATGTACATTCGGGGCTAAAAGCTCATACGATATTCAATAAAAACGTTGAGTATATTGTTCAAAACCAACAAGTTGTTTTAATTGATGAGCACACTGGTCGAACTATGCCTGGACGAAGGCTTTCGGAAGGTTTGCATCAAGCACTTGAAGCAAAAGAGGGTGTGGCAATTCAATCGGAAAGTCAAACTTTGGCATCGACCACATTCCAAAACTACTTTCGGATGTTCCCTAAACTTTCTGGTATGACAGGTACAGCGGATACCGAAGCATTTGAATTTAAGCAAATTTACGGTTTGGATGTTGTCGTTATCCCCACCAATAGACCTACTGTTCGAAAAGATCTCAACGACTTGATTTATCTTTCTATTAACGAAAAATATCAAGCAATTATAGACGATGTTAATGAATTTAGAGGAAAGAATGCTCCGGTATTAGTGGGTACGGCATCTGTTGAAACCTCCGAAGAAATGTCAAAAATTTTAAAATCGGCTGGCATTACTCATGAGGTATTAAATGCGAAATACCATGACCGTGAAGCGGATATTATTGCTCAGGCAGGGCGACCAGGGGCGGTAACGATAGCGACCAATATGGCTGGCCGTGGTACGGATATTGTCTTAGGTGGTAATTGGGAGGTCGAAGTCGCCGCTTTAGAAAAACCATCGGAAGAACAGATTAAGAAAATCAAAGAAGAGTGGCAGAAGCGTCACGATGAAGTTATTGAAGCCGGTGGGTTACATATTATTGGTACTGAGCGACACGAATCTAGGCGTATTGATAATCAACTAAGAGGCCGTGCTGGTCGGCAGGGTGATCCAGGCTTATCACGTTTTTATCTTTCTTTGGAAGATAATTTGATGAGAATTTTTGCCTCCGAGCGTGTACGTAACTTTATGCAAGCCTTGGGAATGGATGAAGGTGAGGCGATTGAACACCGAATGGTGACTAATGCTATTGAAAAAGCCCAGCGAAAAGTAGAGGGACGTAACTTTGATTACCGTAAACAAATTCTTGAGTATGATGATGTCGCCAACGATCAACGACGAGTCATTTATTCTCAACGAAATGAACTGTTGGAGGCCGAAGATGTTCACAACGCTATTTCGGGGATTCGTGAAGATGTAATTGAGAATGTGATCTCCGGTTTTGTTCCCCCGAAAAGTGTTGAAGAGCAATGGAACATTCCCGCTTTAGAGTTGGCCCTTAAAAAGGATTTTGGTATCGAGTTGCCTATTCAAGCATGGCTTGAGGGGGATGATAAACTCTACGAAGAGCCCTTGAGACAAAAAATAACAGAAGAAATGAATCAAATTTACGATGAAAAAGCAGAGCGTATTGGCGATGTTATGCTTACCATCGAAAAGCAAGTTATGTTGCAAATTCTCGATCAATTATGGAAAGACCATTTACAGAATATGGACCACCTTCGCCAAGGTATAGGTCTTAGAGCTTATGCGCAGAAGAACCCTAAGCAGGAGTATAAAAGGGAGTCTTTTGAATTGTTTCAACACCTGCTTGAAAATCTGAAACACGATGTCACTCGCGTGCTCTATCGCGTTGAACCAATGAGTCAGGAAGAGGTGGAAAACTTGGAAAGGGAACGAAGAGAGGCTGCGGAAAGGCAAAAGATGCATTTGCAACACGAGCAGATTTCAGCATTGGATGATGGTGGTCCTAAACCTGAAGTTCCCGAAGTTGAAAAACCCTATGTCCGTTCGGGAAGAAAAATAGGTAGAAATGATCCGTGCCCATGTGGTTCGGGTAAAAAGTTTAAATCTTGTCACGGTAAGATTAGTTAATAATACGTGAATATATTGACTGGTATCGTTGGGAGTCGTTAATTTATGGCAGTTGGAAAATCTGTCTGGCCAGAAATGCATGAAGTCAATGGTGTCTCCTTGGGGACGGCGTTTGCGAGTATAAAAAATGACGAAAAGGATGATTTGCTCGTTATTGATATATGTTCTGACTCGAAGGTTGCAGGTGTATTTACTCAAAATGCATTTTGCGCAGCGCCAGTTGAGGTGTGTCGCAAACATTTACCCGCAGGTGATAGTCGTCTTTTTGTTATTAATTCGGGTAATGCGAACGCATGTACGGGTGACGAGGGAATGTTGGCAGCGCTTTTAACCTGTGAAAAAGCCGCAGCATTACTTTCTCAAGATGGCTCACTCGTTAAAAAAAATCAAGTATTACCTTTTTCTACGGGGGTGATTGGTGAACCTCTGCCGGTTAATAAAATTATTGCTGCACTGCCAACGGCTTTATCCAATTGTAAGCAAGGTAACTGGCTTGCCGCTGCGAAAGCCATTATGACAACAGATACAAGGCCAAAAGGTGCGAGTAGGTTGATTGAGTACCAAGGAAGTAAAATACATATTACGGGAATTTCAAAAGGCGCCGGTATGATTAGGCCGAATATGGCCACTATGCTTGGTTATATTGCGACAGATGCGCGGGTTTCCAGTGATGTGTTGAATAAAATTTCTTTGGCGTGTGCCAATAAATCGTTTAACCGAATAACCATTGATGGCGATACATCTACTAATGATTCTTGTATGTTAATTGCTACAGGGAAATCGGATGCGCCAATAGTAAGTTGTACGTCTGGCGAATTATACGAATTGTTTTTTGAGGCTGTGTGTTCTGTATATCAATCTCTTGCGCTACAAATTGTGCAGGATGGTGAAGGCGCGACTAAATGCGTTGAGGTGAACGTTTCTGGTGGCGCAAACGCGCAAGAGTCGTTAGATGTCGCTTATGCCATTGCTCATTCCCCTTTAGTCAAAACGGCTATGTTTGCCTCGGACCCAAATTGGGGAAGGATAGTTGCGGCAATCGGCTATGCCGGGCTAGACGACCTGGACCCAAGTAAAATCTTCGTTTATTTGGATAATGTTATGATTGTTGATAAGGGTGGAAGAGCTTCTTCTTATACTGAAGAGGCAGGGCAAAAAGTGGTTAATCAAGAAACCTATGCCATTCGAGTTGAGTTAGGTCGAGGGCACTTTCAAGAGGCCCTTTGGACAAGTGATTTATCTCATGAGTATGTGCGCATTAATGCTGAATATCGGAGTTAGTGTATGAGCCTTGTCCAGGTTGCTGTTGGTATTGTTCAACACCCCAACGGTTCAATATTGATTGCCAAAAGGAAGCAGGGTCAGCATTTAGCTGGGTTATGGGAATTCCCTGGGGGAAAGGTAGAAGAGGGTGAAACTACCGAGGAAGCGTTATTGAGAGAGCTTCGTGAAGAAGTGGGAATTTCTCTTGACCGATGTTCGCCACTCATTATGTTGGAGCATGAATACCCAGAAAAAAAAGTAGTCCTTGATGTATATCGGGTAACTGAGTTTTCTGGGGAAGCAAAAGGCATGGAAGGGCAGGAAGTGGCTTGGGTTGATGTGTGTGACCTTGAAAAATATGATTTCCCAGAAATAAATAAGAAAATAATAGAGCGAATATAGCTTGCCTGTATCTGAGTTTTTGACGAGTCAGTAGGGAAACAGTAAAAAAGGAGACTGTAATAAAAAAGAGACGAGACTGTAAATTAAATTGTGTACCTTTTTACTGTCTATGTCAGGTCGTCTGACCAAACATCCTCTTCATCTATAATACTTTCACCGATAACACAGTTGTTTTCGTTAGCCCAATCTCCAAAATCTACGGTTTTGCATCGGTCGCTGCAAAAAGGTCTATGAGAAGAAGTCTCGTTCATAAGCACTTCTTTTTTACATGTGGGGCATTTTACGGAGAGGGTCTTAATATTCATTCTTAAATTTTGTTGCCAATTTAATGTAAAGTTCGTGGAGTGTATCTACCTGCTGAAGAGTATTGTTAATATCGCCACTATTATCAATAATATCATCACTTCTTTTTAAGCGTTGGTCTCTACCAATTTGAGATTTGACTATTTTTTTCACTTGACTTTCAGGTATGTTATCTCGTTTAGAGGTGCGTAGTTGTTGCTCGTTTTCAGGTATGTCGATAACTAAAATTCGGTCAACTAATTTATCTTGGTTTGTTTCAAACAAAAGAGGGGAAGAAAGAATAACGTATGGCCCTTTTGCATTGTGGAGCATGGAAACTGTTTTCGATCTAATAACAGGGTGCATCAGGTTTTCCAGCCAATTTTTTTCAGCTATATCATTAAACATAATAGCGCGTAGGGCGGACCGATTTAATTTGTCATCGGTCAGTATAGTATTGCCATACCTTTTTTTTATCGTTTCTAAGCACTCGGTACCCGGTTGAACAATTTTTCGAGCAATAATATCGTTATCGACAACTGGAATACCAATTTCTTCGAAGCGGTTGGTGACGGTTGATTTGCCGCTACCTATTCCCCCGGTAATACCGACAATAAAAGGGCGCTCAATCATGAGCCAAGTTGAGAAAGGTAGGCTTGTGTTATTTCGTTACCCCAAAAAAATGCGATCCAGCCTGCGGTGGCTAAGTAGGGGCCATAGGGTATAGGTGTTTCTTTGTTTTTGCCTTTAAAAATGATTCCGGAAATACCCACAACAGCTCCAACAAAAGCAGAAAGAATGACTATTAAGGGCAGGTGTTGCCAGCCCATCCATGCCCCTAGCGCTGCGAGTAATTTAAAATCCCCGTAGCCCATACCTTCCTTGCCTGTGGTTAGTTTAAAAAGCCAATATATAGACCATAGGCTAAAGTAACCGGCAGCGGCTCCATATACGGCGCTGGCTAAGTCTGTGTATATATTAAAAGAGTTGGCTAAAAGCCCTAACCAAAGCAGAGGCAGGGTGATGCTGTCTGGGAGAAGCTGCGTATCGGCATCAATTAATGTGAGAGCAATTAACCCCCAGCCCAATAGTACGGCTAGGTAACCTTGCTCGTTTAACCCAAACTGATAAATACTGAAGCCGGTAACTATTCCGGTAATGAGTTCAACAATTGGATAGCGCAGTGAAATTTTAGTTTTACAGGCTGAGCATTTTCCGCCGAGGAATAGATAACTGAAGAGCGGAATATTCTCTATTATAGTTATTTTTTTATTACATTTAGGGCAGTGAGAACCCGGTATAGCCAAGTTAAATGTGCCTTCCGGTAGCGGCTGAGTTTGTTCCTCTGCTAAAAACGCTTCGCAGTCGCTTTTCCAACTACGTTGCAGCATTATAGGCAAGCGATGAATGACTACGTTTAAAAAACTGCCAACTATCAGCCCAAATAAAAGACCGTATGCTGTGTATAGAATAGAATAATCCATATCGCTTTTTATATCACCGACCCAAGTAGGAATATTGGCAGGTACATGGCTATCATTAGTCCGCCAATTAATACGCCAAGAACAGACATTATTATAGGCTCTAATAGTGATGTGAGGCTGTCAACAAGGTTATCTACCGCCTCTTCATAGTAGGTGGCCGATTTTGAAAGCATTTCATCCAAGGCACCAGACTCTTCACCAATGGTTGTCATCTGTAAAATCATTGGTGGAAATACGTGTGTATTTGCCATGGCGACATTAAGCTGAGTACCTGTAGAGACCTCATCCCGGACTTTTAGCACCGCTTTTTCGTAACCCACATTACCTGTTGCGCCTGCAACGGATTGCAGGGCATCAATAAGTGGCACACCTGCTGCAAATGTGGTTGACAGTGTTCTGGCGAATCGAGCAATGATGGATTGATAAATTATGTCTCCAATAATTGGCACTTTTAAAACTAACCTATCGGTTGCAGCCCTAAATTGAGGGCTATTTTGTTTGAGCTTACCGTAAGAAACGCCAAAACCGATAATACAGATAAGAATAACGAACCAATTATTCTGTGCAAAGTTTGATAAGTTTAAAACAAACAAAGTGAACGCAGGTAGATCCGCGCCAAAACTTGAAAAGGTTTCTGCAAATTGTGGGACGACTTTTACCAGTAATATTCCTGTAACGATTATGGCAACGATGACCACCGCAATAGGGTAGGTGAGTGCTTTTTTAATTTTAGCTCTCAGTTGCTCGGTTTTTTCCTTGTAGGTGGCGATTCTGTCAAGCATTGTTTCTAAGGCGCCAGACTGTTCGCCCGATTCAACAAGGTTGCAAAATAAGTCATCGAAATACTTGGGTTTTTTTCTGAGGGCGGCTGCGAAAGACCCACCAGCAGCGACATTTTCCTTAATATCTTTAATGACTTCTCTTAGGTTACCGTTGTCACTGCCATCTGCAACAATATCGAAGCTTTGCACTAATGGCACCCCTGCTTTCATCATCGTAGCCATTTGCCGTGTAAAAATAGCAATATCCATAGGCTTGATTTTTTTGTTGCCTTTACCAAATAAAGGTTTGGCTTTTTTTCGGACTGTCTTGGCTCTAATTCCCTGTTTCGTTAATTGTGCTTTAGCTAGAGCGCTGCTTGAACTCTTAACTTCTCCTTCCACTTTATTGCCTTTCTTGTCAACACCCTTATAGATAAATACTTCTGTTGATGCTGCCATTGTATATTAATCCTTAGTCACTCGATTCGCTTCTTCTAAACTGGTTATGCCGTTAGCAACCTTTCGCAATGCGGAAATTCGAAGGTTATTAAACCCTTCTTTTTCAGCGGCGTCTGCGATCTGTATTGCGTTTCCACCTTCCATAATAATTCTGGAGATGGTGTTGGTTATTTTGACTACCTCATAGATACCAACGCGGCCTTTGTAGCCATTATTGCACTGTTCGCAACCGACGGGGTGGTATATTGTAAAATCTTCTTTAGGGGTGCCAATATTTTTAAAAAACCCCTCTTCTTCAAGCACTTGGTCGGGGATATCATCGGCTAATTTTTTGCAGTTATTGCACAGCTTACGCGCTAGACGTTGCGCAATAATCAAACTCACAGTGGTTGCCACGTTAAAGGAAGGGACCCCCATATTGAGCAACCGAGTCAGTGTTTCTGAGGCGCTATTGGTATGTAATGTCGATAATACCAAGTGACCTGTTTGAGCTGCTTTAATCCCAATTTCTGCTGTTTCTAGGTCCCGTATTTCTCCAACCATAACAATATCAGGGTCTTGGCGCAAAAATGACCTCAGCGCCTCAGCAAAGGTAAGGCCCACTCTAGTATTGACGTTAACCTGGTTGATACCGTCTAGGTTAATTTCAACGGGGTCTTCTGCTGTTGAGATATTTCGCTCAGGGGTATTAAGGATATTGAGGCCAGTATAAAGCGAAACGGTTTTCCCTGAACCCGTAGGCCCTGTAACCAGAATCATGCCTTGTGGTTGGTATAGGGCGTCCATATAGAGCTGTTTCTGCTCATCTTCATACCCCAGGGCGTCGATCCCCAGCTTTGCGCTTGAAGGGTCGAGTATGCGGAGTACAATTTTTTCACCAAACAGTGTCGGCAAGCTATTGACCCGGAAATCGATGGCGCGTGTTTTGGAGATCTTCATTTTGATTCGCCCGTCCTGAGGCACGCGCCTTTCAGAGATATCCATTTGCGACATGACTTTTAATCTTGCGGCTAATCGCCCCGACAAATTTTGCGGTGGCTTGGCAACCTCTTGTAATATGCCGTCGGTTCTAAACCTGACTCGGTAGCTCTTTTCATAGGGTTCAAAATGAACGTCCGAAGCCCCCGCTTTAATTGCATCGAGAAGCACCTTATTGACAAAACGGACTATCGGCGCTTCGTCTGCTTCGGAAGTATCGTCTTGAGTCGGAGCGCCGCCTTCATTTACCGCTTCAATATCTAACTCATCAAGTGAATCTTCATCCAGCCCGCCTAGAGTATCGCCAAGGGTCTCCTCTTCGGCTTTAAGGTAACTCTCTATTGCGGTTTGCAGTTTATCGGCTTCAACAAGAAGGGCCTCTGTATTTAGGCCCGTATTAAATTTTATTTCATCTAGCGCATGAAGGTTGGTTGGGTCGGAAACGCCAAGAAATAGACGATTTCCTCGTTTAAAAAGAGGGTATGAGTGGTGTTTTTGCACCAGTTTTGAATCGACGACCCCCGTTGGACTGACATCTTTGCTAATGGAGTCCATATTAATTAAAGGGGTACCAAATTCGTCAGAAGCCGCCGAAGCAAGCTCTAACGCATTCATGGGTGAGTTATTCACCAGAAAAATGGGAAGGGGGACCTTTGCTTTTTCTGCTTTTGCGACCGCCGCGACCGCTTCCTCTTCGCTGAGCAGCTCGTCCCTTACTAATCTTCTTGCTAAACCACTTAATGCCATGGTGTTCTCACTCGTCGGGCCTGATTGTTGGTCGGGTATTGTTGGCTGGGTAGGATACCACTAGCCTATATCATCCCTAAATAATGACTATAACTCTATGTAATCTTTAACATTTTAGCCTGTTGTTTTGTATTTGGGAGTGTATTGTTGATAAGTGACAATTTTTTTGATGATAGTGACAAAAAAAGTCACTTATTGGCTGGCAGGCAAGTTCAGCAAGGTGGCCTATACTTCCATTAGCCCCGTAATCACTGGGGGATGGAATATTTAGTGTAATTGGCATTTTATTTGTATGTATAAAGTGTACAAAGTGTGTCTTTGCTCAACAATGTCTTTTAAGGGGCTTAAATTATGAATCAAGTGCAAAAAGGTTTTACTTTAATAGAGTTGATGATCGTCATCGCGATTATCGGTATTTTGGCCGCAGTCGCGTTGCCTGCTTATCAAGATTACAATATCCGCGCAAAAGCTACTGATATGATTAGCTTGGTTTCACCAGCAAAACTTGCTGTAACGGAAACATTATTGACTAATGGTGCGTACCCAGCTACGTTCGCTGACGCGGGCTATTCACCTGCCACGTCTCAGTATGTATCCTCTATCGCATTATCAACAGGTGGCGTTATTACCGTTACCTCTAATAGTACGAACCTAGGTGCAGAAGTCACTATGACAATGACTCCCTCACAAAATACTAGTGGAACCGTTGAATGGGTATGTGCTGCCGCAGCGGGGGCTTCGTACTTACCTGCATCGTGTAGATAAATTTGTCTTTTTATACTCTGGATTAGGCCGACTTTATGTCGGTCTTTTTGGTTTTGGGGTCGGGGCAATAGTTTCGGTAATCACAGGTAGTTTTTAATGGCTAGTATCCACTTATGAGGTTAGAGCTTAATCGTTTTAAGCATATAGTAGGGGTGGGTATACTGCTCTCAATTATTATTGTTGCAGGGCTGTATTGGCCTGGGTTAATAGGTGATTTTTTACTGGATGATTTCGTCAATATCCACCCGGCCTTTCTCGACTATTGGCGTTGGGATTACACACAAGCTTTATATCTGGTGTCAAATAATAATTCTGGTGCAGCAGGCCGTCCGGTTTCCATTGCCACATTTCTATTTACCGGGTATTTTCATGGTTTGGACCCCTGGTGGTATAAATACCATAATCTGCTTATTCACTTGCTTATTGGTGTATTGTTATATGCGCTGGGTATTCGGCTTGCGCAGCTCTTTTATGATCGTAAAAAGGCCGTTTTTATTTCTCTGTATGCAACGCTAGTGTGGTTGTTGCACCCTCTCTTTGTGTCGACCGTTTTGTATCCCGTGCAAAGAATGGCTCAACTGTCGTCTCTATTTTTAGTATTGAGTGTATTGGGGTACTTATGGGGGCGTTTATCAGAAAAAACGCTGAGTAAATTATTCTCTTATTTTGTTTTGGTTCCGTTATGTGGTTTGCTGTCTGTATTCAGTAAAGAAAATGGGGCCTTGTTGCCGCTATTTTTATTGGCTACGGAGTTATTGGTTTGCCAGAAAAAAACACCTAAACGAATAGATGTACTTGCGCGGCAGGGCTTAATTCTTTTACCTATATTTTTAGGTGTACTGGGTTTATATTTGTTTTTTGATAAATTTACTGACTACAGTAATAGAAGTTTTAATATGGAAGAACGTCTAATAACGCAATTAGACGTCATGTATTTCTATATTGGGCAGCTATTATTTCCTCGTCTTTCTGATATGGGGCTATTTTTGGATCACTGGGACGCTGTAGATCATTTTTCACTTAAAAGCGCCCTATTACTGATTGTTTATGTCTCCCTACTTGTATTCTCGTTGTTTGCTAAAGTAAGCCCTTTATTGCGATTTGGAATACTTTGGTTTTTTATTGGCCATCTAATGGAATCTACGCTTTTTCCCTTAGAGCTTGTTTTCGAACACCGCAACTATTTACCCGCATGGGGGCTGTTTTTTGCGCTGTCATTTGTTTTATTTTCGGTTACCTCTAAACAATTGCGCAAAGTTGTTATGTTAATGGGCGGTGTCTTACTTGTTTTTTATTCCCTATTATTGGTTGCCAGGGTGAATTACTGGGGCGATAGCCTCCGTTTTGCCTCCGTTAACTATACCTATCACCCCAATTCTTTGCGGAGTGTTGTTCAGGTTGCGAAAGCTTATATGTCGGTAGGGGATTTTATAAATGGAAGAAAATATTTAGAGGAAGTTACGAATAAAGCCACAGGTATTCAGCGGGCGGGGCCAACATTAGCGCATGTTCTTAGTTATTGCCATCATCGTGTAATTGACGAGGCGCTTTTTAACGAGGCGGTTGGCTATTTAGAAAATGAGTATCTTGATCCATTTTCGGTAACCGTCATAAATCAATTGGTAATGGCTAAGAGGCGTGGAAAGTGTCAATGGTTGGATAAATCAAAACTCGAAAAGATAATTGATTCGATTGATCCTAAAAACTCAACGAATTATGTTTATCGAATCACTGCTCAGCTCTATAGTGAAATACTGGATTACCCCAGGGCTATGCTGTTTTATCATGAATCCTTTGCGCTGAGTCCAAATATTGGTCTTGTTTCTGAGATGGTTAATACCAGTTTAAGGTTTGGTTATCCTGAAGATGCGTTAAGGTTTTTGTATTTTATTCAGTCTAGCGGTCAACTTGGGCAGGGTTTTGAAGCTAAATTACTGAATGATCTGGTCGTCGGAGTGAAAGAGGTGCAGGGGAATGATAAATAATTTAACGGTAGTTATGCCCGTCAAAAATGAATTAGAAGGGTTAAAAAAGACACTTCCTGATCTTATGCATTGTCAATTTAATGTTATTGTTGTTGATGATGGTTCTTCCGATGGTTCTGGAGACTACGCTCAATCGGTCGGTGCCACCGTTATTCGCCATCGCTGGAGTAAGGGAAATGGAGCGGCGGTGAAAGCGGGAATGCGGGCTGCAACCACCCTCTATATAGGGTTAATGGATGGCGATGGTCAGCATTCAGTGAAAGATATGATAAGCTTATATGAAAAAATTGAGCAGCAAGATCTTGATTTGGTTGTAGGCTCAAGAGATCGCAAGGGGCAAGCCGGGTTTGGTCGTTGGTTGGCAAATAGTTTTTACAATAAATTTGCGAGCTTAATGGTTGGCGGAAAGGTTGACGACTTAACTTCGGGGCAAAGAGTCTTTAGAGCGGACAAACTTCGACCTGTTATATCCATGTTGCCCAATACATTTTCTTACCCTACAACGAGCAGCATGATATTTTATCGGCTAGGGCATGATGTTGATTATGAGCCTATTAGCGTAATGAGTCGAATAGGCAAAAGCCATATAAAAATCCTGCGTGACGGGTTTCGGTTTTTTCTGATTATTATGAAGATAGGTATACTTTTTTCTCCTTTTAAATTGTTTTCGCCTATTGCTATTGTTCTCTTTTTATTGGGGCTTGCAAGGTATGCGTATACCTATTCAATAAGCGGTACGTTTACAAATATGTCTGCATTGCTTTTTGTATCCTCTGTATTGGTTTTTTTGATGGGGGTACTGTCGGAGCAGGTTTCAATACTGCACTACGCTGCCCTGGAAAAAGATAAGTAGTTAAAGACAAGTAGCTAGTGATGTTCCCCTCTATTTTTTTAGCTTTACTATAAAGGTAATTGTCGAATAATTTTTAGTTGTTATTGGGTTGCCCGCTCTTTTTAAAGCTAAAAAACGGATTCTATATTGTGATAATAGAAAGAATAGTGTCATTTTTGAGGTTTGAGTCTGTTTTTGCAAAAACTGCTGGCGGACTGATTGCCTTATGTGTCTTCGGTATTGGCGTCTATTTGTCGCATAATGAAATTGATTTGAGTTTGAGTGATCTCAGGTTTAAATGGATTGTTATCGCTCTGCTAATTGCTTTTCCGCTCAGCTCTGTTTTAAATTCTTATCGATTTATCTTATTAGGGCGATATGCGGGAATAACATACGGGTTTGGGAAAAGCTTAATAATATCAATATATAGCTCTGCTGCGAATTTACTCCCCATCCCTGGCGGCATGGCTATTCGAGCGGTTAATTTAAAATCAGAGGATAATACTTATAAGGATGCCGTATTCGTTACGGGGGCTTCTGCTTTATTGGCGGCAATCATTAATTTAACAATAGTTGCCTCAGTATTGGTTGTTTTTTATTATACGTATGCCAGCTTACTTTTATTTCTAATAAGTAGTGTATGTTGCTGTATTTTTTGTTTTCAGGTTAAAAAACGAATATTTTGCTCTTCTATACGAGCGTTAATATTTGTTGAAATAGCATCGGTTTTTTTAGATGCAATAAATATTTTATTGTGTTTTTATAGTATAAGTGCTTTTTTGCCAATATACGATTACCTTATTTTAACCGTTTCTTCTCTCGCTGGGTCGGCGGTGAGTATTGTTCCCGCAGGGCTTGGGATAAAAGAAGGTGTTGGTGCTCTGTTAGCGCCGCTTTTCAATATTTCTCCTGCCATTGCATTTGTGGCCTTAGCGTTAAATCGTTTAATTTTTGTCGTATATTTGGCGATAATATCTGCAATGATTGCTTTTATTTCAATGCTGAGAAAATAGATTATTTACTCCTATTAAGTTGAGGAGATATATACGGGGATAAAGGTTTTTTATCGGTAAATTAAATATGAAAACTTGTGTACTTTGTGTAACAACGACGTTCCCCAGGTCTGACGATGATCGTCAACCCAGATTTGTATTGGATCTGAACTTGGCTTTGAAGGATTCTTATAATATTTATGTATTGGCGCCTTCATCTCCAGAGAGAACGCATGGTTATGAAGAAGATGGGATCGTTGTACACCGTTTTCGGTATTTTTTAAATATTTTTGAGAAGTTGACATACGGTAGCGGTATATTAAGTAATTTGAAGAAAAGTCCAATGTTATGGTTTGTTGTTCCTTTTTTTCTTATAGGTATGGCGTATGGTATATGGAAATCATTAAAGGTATTGCGACCAGATGTTATACATGCTCATTGGTGGTTTCCGACGGGTTTTTTGGTGGTCCTACTCAATAAATTGACAGGGTTAAATGCGAGAGTAATTATTACATGCCATGGGGCGGATTACTTTGTTATTGGGCGCCGCTTACGGAAGTTGTTAAAGTGGGTCATATCACATAGTGATAAAGTTGCAATGGTTTCTAAGTCTATGATTGACGACGCACAAAAAGAAGGGTTCGATGTGTGTAAGTTGTGCCACGCCCCTATGGGGGCAGATCTTAGTTCTTTATTTATTCCTACTCCGAGAGTGGAAAAGAAAGGTATTTTATTTGTTGGGCGATTTGTTGAAAAAAAAGGGGTGGATACTTTAATTCAGGCTTGGTCGTTATTAAATGATGAAATTAGGTCAGAAGGCTTAACGGTTATCGGTGATGGCCTTATGAAGGAAAAATTAATAAATCTAGTGGTTGATTTAGGGCTTGAAAAATCTGTTCGTTTTGTTCCCTTTGCATCGCATTCCGAACTTAGTCGTTATTATCGGGTGTCCAAATTACTCGTTTTTCCTTCTAAAATCTCTGAGATGGATAATGATCAAGAGGGGCTGGGGCTCGTTCCTATTGAAGCGATGGGTTGCGGTAGTGTGGTATTGTCTTCTAACATAAAGACACTAGAATATTTAATTCGTGATGGTGAAACAGGTTTTACTTTTCCAATGGGCGATGAACGTGTGCTAGCGGAGAAAATTCAGTACTGTTTGCAGCAGGATCAAAAGGTGTTAAACCGAATCTCGGAGAGCGCTAGGGAAGCCGCACTAAGTTTGTATGACTGGTCCGTTATTGGCGAAAAGTATTCCAAATTGTATTCGGGTTAATTGTATTTGGATTGTTAACTATAGCTTTTGGTTTTATTGAGTTTTGTTATTTACTTATGGTGAGCTAGTTACAATATTCGCATAGAAAGATCAATAACGGTATTGTTCTTAGTTAAATCACCAATAGAGATATAATCCACATTATATTTTAATGCCATTTTTACTGCGCGCTCGTCAATGTTTCCAGATACCTCGTATTTGCTGGCCCTTTTATCGATATGTGATATTTGCTCAAGCATGTTTTCGCTAAAGTTATCGAGCATAATAACATCGGCATTCCCCTCTAACGCTAACTGTAACTCTTCAAGGCTCTCAACCTCGATTTCCACCAATTTAGTCAGCTCAAGATTACGCGCGGCGGTAATGGCCTGAACAATTCCGCCACAGGCTGCAATATGATTTTCCTTAATCAAAAAGGCATCAAAAAGTCCAATTCTATGGTTGTGGCAACCTCCAATAGCGACAGCATATTTCTGCGCTGTGCGTAAGCCAGGTAGCGTTTTGCGGGTGTCTAAAATTTTAATGTGTGTGTGTTTTACCCATTGAGAGTAGTGCTTGGCTTTGGTGGCTATGCCAGACAACAATTGGAGGAAGTTAAGCGCGGTTCGTTCGGCGGTAAGCAATGAGCGACTGTTACCCTTTATTGTTAATAAAAGAGTATTGGGCGCGACGACTTCACCTTCGGTTACGTGCCACTTAATATTGTCAGTGTTCCCAATTTGATGGAAAGTTTCATTTACCCAGTCTTGTCCACAGACCACGCACTCTTCACGGGTGATTACCTCTGCGGTATTTTTCTTATTTACTGGGATAAGCTGGGCGGTAATATCCCCGGTGTGAATATCTTCTTTAAGTGCAGCAGCTACCTGTCGGGTAATATCGGCTCTAATGGTATCGATTTGAATATTCATTTTTTGTTTGTGGTGTGGAGGTTAGTTACGATATTGAGTAAGCGTTAGCTTGTCCCCGGACTGTGCGAAATCTAGGTCTTTTAGGGCGCTCATACCGAGCAGTATTTCGTTGCCAGTCATTCCGGGGTTAATTGATGCGCGTACGTTATGGAGTTGTATGGTTCCTAGTGCAAGCGATTTTAACATGGTTGAAGCAACCTCTATCGGACCATTTGCTGTCATTGCAATGTGTTTTGCGCCAGGCTTTAGTTGGAGTTGCCTTGCTAATTTTGTGGGAACGGATACATCGGTCGCCCCGGTATCGACCAAAAAAACGACCTTTTTGCCGTTTATCTTACCTGTGGCGAGGTAATGGCCGTAGCGGTTTCTTTGTAGAGTGACAACAAATGCACCTTCGCTGGAAAGGCCGTCTACACTGGAATTAGGGTTGTATTGCTTATCCTCCCAGGCCCCAAAAGCGAGGGTGAGCCCTACTAGACCGATTATCCAGGTGATGACAAGCATCCCTTTACCTATATTTTTTCCTGGTGTGGTGTTGTTATTCATATGTCATATCTAAAGTGTGACTATTGGGGCTTAGTAAAGTGGAGCTTAAAATTGGAACTTAAAATGCATTGTATCCGAATAAACTTTTATAAGCTCTACGATCAAAATGTTATCAAAATTGTAAACCCATCACGGTTTGGAAAATTGCATGTGATACATTTCTCTATCCCAGCTATTTAGCTAAAAATGATTCCGAGCCATGGGTATACTTATACTCGAGGAGGTGTGACCCGCGTATGTTCACAGTTCATGTGTTCGTCGTAACGAGTTCTTTGGCGTTGGCAGGTGCCTAGAGTGATGTTCGATAAACGTTCAAAGGTAGTGCATTTGGAACCTGAAAACCAAAGATTCATTCGTGCCCGGCTCGCGCGGTTGCCTGCGGCTGTCCATGCTGTGCATGAGAAAGGGAAGTTTATTGTTCTAAAGCAACTGAAACGCTTTTTTGATAATGCCGATGACTCCCTATTTGAGCTTGCAGACAAAGCTCAGTCCAACCAAGAACAAAACCTATTTTTTGATTCCATGCGAGAAGTGCGCGTTCAGCGTAGAAATACCGAAAAGCATTTTTCAATTGCGATCGATGAAGCTTTTGCGAACTTAGCATCCCCTTCCCCAGCTCCTACCTCTGAGAAAGTAAGCAGTTTTGATGATATCGACTATGACGCACTCTCACTTGTAGGAAGTGATGATTTGGAAGAAATGGTGGCGGTAGATGCTTCTATTTCTAGGGCTCACGCAGAGTATGGTGAGCTTATACAACAGCTTTCGTTGCGTTTGGACAGCCTTGTACCTGTTAAAGTCTATCAAAAGAATAATCCATTAGGGCCGGACGTTCTCTGCTCTGCGTTTATGGCACAAGCTAAAAAATTAGATATTGATATTAAAGCCAAATTGGTATTGTTTAAGCTGTTTGATAAGACAGTGATTAACCAGTTAGTTGAACTTTATCAAGCCGCAAATCAAGTGCTTATTGACCATAATATACTGCCTTCTTTTTCTCGTGGGAGAGTTCCTAGTGTCACACTTAACCCGGTATCTTCCCCTAACCTTCAAGGTATAAATGGTGGTGTGTCTGCGCCTGAGGTTCCGAAAGAAGCCGCTAGTATTCCTCACGTTACTCCTGAGGTGCTTTCTGCGTTGCGCGGTTTGTTTGGTGATCAAGTTTTAAACCATGTTGCTCCTCAGCAAGCGCCCGAGACATTAGAGGGGAACGAATTGCTTAACCTGCTCTCATTTGCACAGCGTTTACCTGTTCCTGGGGCTGTATCGAATGAGGGAATAGGCGTTCGCCCTCTATTAGAAGATATTCAAAAAAGACGAGGTATGCGTGCCGAGATTGGCAGGCTGGATGATGAAGTGATCAAGCTGGTGACTATGCTGTTCGACTTTATTTTGGATGATAGGAATCTATCCAGTACCATGAAAGCACTTATCTCGCGCTTACAGATTCCTATTATTAAGGTTGCTCTGGTCGATAAAGCTTTTTTTACCAAAGGTGGCCATCCTGCTCGCCGACTGCTCAATGATATGGCCAATGCTGCTATGGGTTGGCAGGGAGAGGTAGAGGGCGAAAATGGTAAGAAAGACCCTCTATACCGAAAAATGGACGAAGTTGTCCGGCGTTTGTTGGACGATTTTGATAGCGATGTCAGTATCTTTAGTGAATTACTGGCTGATTTTTCATCTTTTATCGAAAAAGAAAGGCGTCGTATTGCCGTTTTTGAGCGTCGAACACTTGATGCGGAAGACGGCAAAGCCAAGGCCGAAGTTGCAAGAAGTATTGTTGCTGTAGAGATTGAGTTGCGCACAATCAATGAGGCGTTGATTCCAGATGTGGTTTCCAAGTTGATTAACGATGCTTGGAGCAATGTTATGTTTGTGACCGGGCTTAAATATGGTTATGAGTCCGAAGAGTGGACCAGCACATTAACGACACTTGAGCGCCTTGTTTTGAGTGTAAGAATTCCGAGAACAGACCAGCAACGCAAGAAGCTTATACAGCTTGTACCGGGCCTGTTAAAACGGCTTAAAGCTGGGTTGGATACCATCTCCTACAACCCATTTGAAATGTCCACTATGTTGAAATCTTTGGAGAATGTCCACTTATCCTGTATTCGTGGTAAATATACATCGACTAAGAATAAGGATAAGAGAAAAGCTGCGGAGGCTTCTTCTAGTCTTCCAGTGACTCCTAACGTTGGTGAGCGAATGGTTGAATCGCCAATTATGGGTGATCAACTTGAGCTTATAAACCAACCGACAAGGTCAGCGCAAACTCCAGAAGAATCACTTGCCGGTATCGAGGGAATGGAAGTCGAAAAAATCGAGATTCAGTCTGGCCCATCTATATTTGGTGTATCTAAATCACAAGATATAACCGCGTCTGAAAAGTTGTCTAGGGATACGTTACAGGTTTCAGGTTCTGCCAATGACGTCAAAGAACCCGAGCAGGAGCTTGAAGAGCTTTCGTCAGATGACCCCCATATGAAAATGGTGGCTAATTTTAACCAGGGTGCTTGGTTTGAAATGAAGGACCCAATGGGCGTTAGTATTCGTTGCCGTCTAGCGGCTTATATTAAGCCAACAGGGAAGTACATATTCGTCAACCGTAATGGCATGAAGGTGGCGGAAAAGTCCCAAAATGATTTGGCTTATGCTTTAAAAGCAGACTCCTTGCGTGCACTGGATAACAGTATGTTATTTGACCGGGCTTTGGAAACGGTTGTTACTAGTCTCCGTAAAAAAAATTAGTTCTTCTGTTTCCTTTCCGTATCTCAGGCTATTATTGGCTCTTTGTCAGGAAATATGGCTTTGATAAACGAAGGTTGGTGGGTTGCGGCCCAGAAAACGCACTCCCCAAACTTTAACGAGCGCCCAAGTGGGGGCGATATTAGTTTATTAGTGATCCACAATATCAGCCTTCCCCCAGAAAAATTCGGAGGAGGGCACATTCACGAGTTTTTCTGTAACAATTTAACACCTTCCGTTCACCCATTTTTTGAAACTATATGCCCGCTACGGGTATCGTCTCATTTGTTGATTGAGAGGTCAGGTCAGGTCACGCAATTTGTTTCCTTTAATGACCGGGCCTGGCATTCAGGCCGCTCAAGTTTTGAGGGTAGGAATGAGTGTAATGACTACGCCATTGGAATAGAGCTAGAAGGTGGGGACAATATTGCCTACACTGCCTCTCAATACTCCAAACTTAAGGAGGCAACTACTGTCATAATGGAGGAGTATGCGCTAATAACGCCTAGCAGAATTGTTGGACATAGTGATATTGCGCCTGGACGAAAAACTGATCCTGGCCCAGCATTTGACTGGACGCGCTATCTTTCGAGCCTGACCAAGTAGAGAACACAATGCACCTATTTATTGTTATTTTGGCTATTGGATTTTTACAAGTATGGGGCGCCAATAACCCTCTTCACAAAGACCGCTGGTTTTATAACTGGTGTCGTTTTTTAAAGGGGAAAGAATCTGTGCCAAAAACTGAGGTAGCTCTATTGGCGGGTAAAATTGGAGTGCCAATGGTTGTGGTTGCATTGTTCGGTGTAGTGTTGGGGGGTATATCCAGTTGGTTACTTCTTCCCTATGGTGTCGTTATTTTGTTATACAGCTTCGGTCGCGGTGAATTTAACGATCTAGTCAATGAATACATCTTTGCGTGCAATCAGGATGACTGGGAGGAAGCCCTTGTCCAAGCCAAGGGGTTGAATGTTTCAGTTGAAAACTTGAAAGAGGGTGATTGGTCAACCCTTCATCAGCATTTTCTTGATGAAGCGGGCTATAAAGGTTTTGAGAGGATGTTTGCCGTCCTATTTTGGTTTTTTCTGTTGGGACCAATGGGCGCATTGGCCTATAGATTGGTTAGGTTAGACCAAGTGCGGGAAGAGGGTGATGTAGGTGGTGAATTGTCCGCTAGGCTTCTCTGGATTCTTGAATGGCCAGTGGTAAGAGTTCTTGGGTTGTCTTTTGCCTTTACTGGAAACTTCACTGGGTGTTACCTAAGGTGGAAGGAATGCTTAGTCTGTTTTCATAGATCGACAATTGAGGTCTTAAGCAACTCTATTCTTGGAGCGCTTTCTGTAGATGATGAGCTGGATCAAACCTGTGACGTTACCAAAAAAGAGTTAGGTTTACTTGTTCGATTGTATACCCGGACACTTTGGTTTTGGCTGGCAATTACTTCTTTAGGCATTATCTTAATCTAGGGCCTGTTGACACTAAGTAATAGCGAGCCCCAAGAAGTTTGGTTTTAATAATCACCTGAACTTGGAGGCTTATCTGTCGCCAAGTAGCGGCTCTGTGTGGCCTCAACAGTGATTTTGGTGAGCTGAGCGCTAAGCGCACTCAGATCTTCCGGTGTTTTGAGGTCTTTGGCCAGTTCTTCGGCTAGTGCTTGGAGTTTCTTCTGATCCATTGTTCTGCTCATTATGATTACCTAGTGGGTAGGTTAAGGATAATGAGCAGTTACACAATCTTTTTTACACCCTCAAGGTGTCCATTAAATCGGGGGAACTACCCGGTCGAGTTGACTCGATTGTTATACGCTTGGCGGCCCGTAATTATTTGCGCCCAAACTTCCAGGTAGACACCCATTTTCCACAAATGCCCATATTGGTCCTATTATTGGTACAAATGAAATGAGCACCCACCAACCCGATTTATCTCTGTCGTGCCAACGCTTAACCTGTATGGCAAGCGATACCCAAATAAGGGGAATATAAAATATCATGAACAAAACTATAAAAGTATTTTCACTCAGTTCAAATAACCTGGTTATTAAGACAAAAATAATGCTTGCTGCCATCATTCCCAAAAACGAACCCCAGTAAGTCTTCCGCGGTATCCGCCCTTTGAAAGAGAATAATATTTTCCCCCAAGTTAAACTCACAACGTCGTCTGACATGCTTGAAATATCAGACTGTGGGCTTTCATAAATATTATTTGTCATAAAAATGTTCCTGTATTTATTATTGATTCGTACCGGGTAGCTAAGGGCCTTACAGCCCTTCGCCCCCTAAGAACTGTACGTGATAGTTTCCCATCATACAGCTCAAGCCCTTTGAAGACCGATCATTCTCGACCCACCCATCTGTTTTCAATAATGATTTCATTTTTTTTTATATTTTTTTTTAAGCCGCTACCCTCTCTAATGATGATTTGTTTAGAAAGGCTCTATCTCGTTTAGCCAAACGTTTTTGATTTTCTTCCCTCGCCTCAAAGTAGGCTTTAAAGGCTAGATCATACGGGTTCGCGCTGTTGCGAACTTTTATATGATAACGGATCGGAAGATCCCTAGCTTTAAAAAGTCGTATGAGCTTTTGCTCACCCGATGCCTTGACGTAATAACATCCAAACTCAATACGCCCCTTGAAACGACCACGATATCGCTTTCTGATCCACGCCCATGTTTTTGAACGATGTTCTCGCTGCAGCCAACTTTTGACTAAAGGATATATCTTGTCGTCAACATAGGATAATCGGTCTTTTGCTACAACGTGTCTGTGTGCATAGGCCCAACCCCGTATCACCGCATTCAGCTTTGATAGCAGCGCATAAAATGGAATTCCTCGGAAGGTATTCAGCAGCTTACGTACTTTATCAACCAGCTCTTTGGTTTTTCCATCTCGGGGTTGTATGAGGAGTTTCTGCTTATATTTCCTAAAGTTGAACCCTAGAAAATTGAACCCCTCATCAATATGACTTACACGGGTTTTCTCTTCCGATAACTGCAATCCCCTTTCTGCAAGAAAACGCTCAACCTTAGGTCGAATTTCTTGCTCAAGAACTTCTGGTGTTTTCCCCGTTATAATAAAGTCGTCCGCATATCGGATAATATGCAACTTACTACGAACTTTACCACTGTAACGAGGCACAATAAGTTCTTCTAAGCCATCCAAGGCCATATTACACAATATTGGAGAGATTATTCCGCCCTGCGGGGTGCCGTCTTCCGTCTCGTATCTTGTACTCCTTTCTATGTAACCCGACTTAAGCCATTGCCGCAGAATCTTTCTCGGCAAAGGGATATGCTCCAGCAACCACTCGTGACTGATTCGGTCAAAACAGGCTTTTATATCGGCTTCGAGTATCCATTGTGCGGATGACTTTTGGGCCAGTGTAATAAAACCCTGCTGACACGCGTCATGCAGACTACGCTTCTCCCTGAACCCGAAGGAATGTTTATCTCCTGTGGTTTCTGCAATGGGTTTGAGGCCCAGTGCAAAGAGTGCCTGCATAGCTCGATCGTGAAGTGTGGGAATGCCCAAGGGGCGACGATCACCGTTTTTCTTGGGGATGTATATTCGACGCAAAGGCTGTGCGCGATAAAATTGCGGTTTTAAATCATGAGCCGCCCGCCAATACTGACCTGGCGATGTCCACACCACCCTGTCGATTCCGGCCGTTCGACTCCCTTTATTTGAAACAACCGCTTTGACAGCAAGTAATTTTGCTGAAAACGACCGCGAAAGTATATGTTGAAGGGCTCGCGCCTTTCGCCATTTCTTGTCGCGGATGGATTTTGCAATACGTGTTTGCAGTCGATAAACGTGCGCTTCTACTGCTTTCCAATTTACATTGTTCCACTTCTCAGCATCGCTTGAAGGTGCATCAGCTAACTGCGCCGTCATTTGCTCCCCCTCATAAAATCAATTCCACAAATCTTCTTGCAATAAAGCACCGAGAGGACGTCAGCACACTTTTGTGTCGGGCAAAGTTTGAACCCGTATAACTTCCATTACAGAATTTCATTCGCTTTTTCCTCCATCTCATTGACGCAGAGTCTCAGGCTCCATCACTGGTTACCGTCTTCTTCCTTGAAGGCTCTACGACATTGCCATGTTCTGCATAAATACCTTAACGAGAAACTTAGATGGAATCTGTATTCCGGCAATACGATGTCTACGTACAATCCACGTTATCAAGATTGCACCGAGATTGCTTACCTTTTTGGTGGCTGCCTATCAGTGTCTTTGGCAGTTCTACATCTCACGGAACGTCAACGATTCTTTACTTACGTTCATCTTATTTCTCCATCCTAGCCCCCGACCGCGTAACACTCGCAGTTCCGATTCCCCTCGCGGTTCCTCTTAACAGGGTACATTGTTCCCAGCGCTTCACACCATTTCCTTTTCGCATGGTGGGTAGGATACTGAAGGTAGAACTTCAGGTTGCACTGCTGGATTTACTTCTATTTAATACCGAATATAGATAAATACTCTTAACTAAATAACTACGAAACAGAACCAGCTTACAACATATATTTATGCAACATCACGTCGCAAATAACGCCTGTAGCTTGCGTATTTTTGTAATGTAGACGAGAAGCCTCCCCCCGAAAAGTAGACACCTAATTTCATTTACGCGACCAACTCTTCAAACGCTTCTGGGGATACATTTTTAATACCTGTATGTATTCGTACTATATTATAATAACAATCCAAATAGTAGCTCAATGCGAACCTTAGGTCAGTTTCATCCTCAAATGAAACACCGTGATAGCATTCTGTTTTCATCGACTGGAAAAAAGACTCCATATGGATATTATCCGTGATCGATTTCGGCCTATTCATGCTGGACTTAGCCCCGACCGCCCTCAATTCATCTTGAATTAAATAAGCTCCGTATTCCGAACCGCGATCTGTATGGAAGATTAAACCTTCCTCTACATTTCTATATCGTAGCGCCTTCATCGTAAACGCCAAACCAATTACCCCCTACACAGTCCAAACCTAACACGATAAATTATCCCCTCCATTAAGCGAGCAGGTAATATGACAAAGCAGCGTAAATACGATTGGCCAAAACTGATCGAGGCATTTAATCAATCTGGTCTAATACAAACGCAATTCTGTGAAGAAAATAACCTTAACCCCAAATACTTTTCCTTAAAACGCTCAAAGCTTCTTTCTTCAGATAGGCCAGCCTTTGAAAAAGCCGTTATTGAAACACCGCCGGAATCCCCCGTTAGCCTGACCATCCAGGTTGGACGCTGTAAAATACACTGCCCGGATGCCATGCCGGTTCAATCCTTTGTCGCTTTGGTGCATAGTCTCTCATGATTAGCTGGTGTAATTCAGTCGATGTCTATTTACATCGTGACCCGGTGGACTTTAGAAAAGCAATGAATGGCCTGTCGTTAATCGTATCCGAAGCCATGCAACTATCGCCCTTTGACCAAGCTTTGTTTGTTTTCTGCAACAAACGACGAACACAACTCAAAGTACTCTATTGGGACGAAACAGGTTTTGCTTTATGGCAAAAGCGTCTGGAGAAAGATACATTCAAATGGCCGAAGCGTTCTGAGAATTCCACACTGAAAATTACCCAGGAGCAATGGGTCTGGTTATTACGTGGCTTTGATTTTACCCAAATAAAACCCCATCAGCGGTTGGAATTTAGCGCTGTAGGTTAAGTGTTTTGGTATAATCCATCCCATGAATGATGTCGTGAAATTACAGCAAGAAGTTAAACAATTACGTGAACAGTTGTTACTTGAAAAAGAGAAAACTGCGGAGCGTGATGCACAAGTTAACGCATTAAAAGAACAGATACGTCTATTTTTAGCACGTCGGTTTGGCGCATCCAGTGAAAAGGTCTCACCTGACCAGACAAGCTTATTCAACGAAGCTGAAAGCCTGGTAGAAGATGAGGTAGAAGAGCATAGCGAGACGACAGTTAAGGCGTATCAGCGCACCCGTAAACCACGAGTTAGCATTCCCGATGCTTACCCACGCGAAGACATTATTCACGACCTTCCAGAAGAAGAGAAAACCTGCCCACATGACGGCAGCACCTTAAAACAGATTGGAAGTGATGATCATGAACAATTGGATATCATCCCCGCTCAAATCAAAGTCATTCGTCATCGCCGATTAAAATACGCCTGCCCTTGCTGTGATCTGCACATTGTCACCGCAAAAAAACCGAAACAAGCCATTGAGAAGAGTATTGCTAGTCCTGGCTTACTCGCCTTTGTGGCCACACAAAAATACTGCGATGCATTACCCTTGTACCGTCAAAGTAACATGTTCAAGCGCATTGGAATCGAACTGGATCGCACCAACTTGGCCAACTGGATGATTAAGGTGGGGGAGTTAGTGCAGTCACTCATTGATCGCCTGATCGAACACTTACAGCAACAAACACTATTACACATGGATGAAACACCCCTTCAAGTACTGGATGAACCGGGTAAGTCAGCACAAAGTAAAAGCTATATGTGGTTGATGGCTAGCGTTAAGCAACACTCTGCGATGGTGTTTCACTATTCACCGTCACGGAGCCAAGAAACACCAAAAGCACTGCTGTCTGAAACCACTCAGGCAATTATGGTCGATGGTTATGATGGCTACGAACCGGCGTGTAACCAATACGGTATTACACGCCTTGGCTGCTGGGCACATGCCCGAAGAAAATTTACTGACGCTCAAAAAGCCCAACCAAAAGGAAAAACAGGCAAAGCGGATCAAGCGATTGCCTTTATTCAAGCGCTTTACCGCATCGAAGCAAAAATAAAAAAGGAGCCTCCCGAAAAACGGTATGAGATACGTCAAAAAGAGGCGATTCCGATTCTGGGAAAAATAAAGAAATGGTTGGATAAAAGCTTACTCACCATACTCCCGTCATCAAAAATGGGGGCGGCGTTGAGGTATCTGAGTAATCAATGGGAACGTTTAACGGCGTACCTGAAAGATGGCTCGTACCCGATAGATAATAATCCAGCGGAACGTGCTATAAGACCTTTTACGATAGGCAGAAAGAACTGGATGTTTAGCAAAAGCCAGGCGGGCGCCAAGGCGAGTGCAAATTTATACAGTCTTGTCGAAACCGCCAAAGCCAATAGTGTCAACCCCTACGAGTATTTGAAGCATGTGTTTACAGAATTGCCCAATAGGTCGAGAGAGGATGATCTAGCTGATTTATTACCTTGGAATGTGATATTAAGCTAGGGGGTAATTGGTTTGGCGTTTACCATTTACCATTGACGAAATAGCGGGGCGGGGTTGGTCATGATTAAACTGTGACCAGTTTACGCCCATCCAATCGGCGGACGGTTGGTGCATGGTTCAGTCCAGATGGAGAGGCATATCTCCTAGTGTAGTGGTCAAGTTTTTTCGTACCAATCATTAGACCACTACAGGGTGGTGAAATGGCTAGACTGTACGAAGCGCAAGCAGAAACCATTGGTAACATCATTCGTAGTGAATTTGAGAAGCTTTCTGAAAATGCTAGAAAAAGACTTTACTCTGGAGAAGTAATTTTTAGGGATTTAAAGAAATATGTACTAAAACATCCGCTATAGAATATATAGTCATTATTCATAATATATGCTAAATATAATTAAAATTCATAGACGGTAATCGTTTTTCATGAAATGATGATTATTGAAATTAATAATCGAAATTCATGAATATGGAAAATTATAATCAAAATTCACGGCCTGTAACTGTTTTTCACGCTTTTCCGGCTTTGGAAGAGGGGTCAACGCTTGCAGGATATGCGGCATTGATCGAGGGGCATGAGTTATTAGTGCCTGCTCCTGATTATTTATGCGCAATAGGCGCAAAACATAAAAGATACGATAAGGGGCGGTGGCATATTTTTACGCCACGGCATAAACCTGATGATACTCTGCATGGACACCTTACATTTGCGCTGAAACATGAGGGCGTTGATCTGGCTGCTCTCAAAGCTTTGTTTTCAACGATTGAGCAAGAAGAGATAGTTAATATTGTTCGTTCAGAGCCAACGGGCGCATATAGCCGGAGAATATGGTTCTTATATGAGTGGTTATGTGAAGAAAAACTCGATATCGAGGATGTGAAACAAGGTAACTTTGTCGAGATTATTAATGGCGTACTTCAATATCCGGGGAAGTCGCACGATTCAAAGCGTCACCGTGTTCGTAATAACTTACCGGGAACCCGTGAATTTTGTCCATTGATCAGAAGAACGGAAAAGCTTGATCAATTAATCGGTTTAAATTTGTCTCAGGCCGCTATTGATCATATCGGTAAGACACATGCCGATCTATTAAGCCGAGCCGCCACTTTTCTTTTATTAAAAGATTCAAAGGCATCCTACACCATAGAAGGAGAGGCTCCACCACATAGCCGTATTGAACGGTGGGGAAAGATCATTGGTGAGGCTGGGAAACGAGCACTCACTATTGAAGAGCTAGAATCCCTTCAAAGTATTGTTATTGCGGATAACCGATTTGTTATGCCCGGACAGCGTATTGAGGGTGGTTTTGTTGGAGATCATGAGCGGACGACTGGAATGCCAATGCCTGTGCATATTTCGGCGCGCCACGATGATCTGGATAGCCTTTTGTCAGGATTGATTGATACCTATCAAATGCTTGGTGATAGTGATTATGATGCTGTGCTGATGGCGGCGTTAATTGCTTTTGGCTTTGTATTTGTTCATCCATTTGAAGATGGTAACGGTCGTATTCATCGCTATATATTCCATCATGTGTTGGCGGAAAAGGGGTTTGTACCTAAAGGTTTAGTCTTTCCTGTATCCGCTGTTATTCTGGAACGCATTGATGACTACAGGCAAATGCTGGAACATTTTTCAAAACCTCGGCTTGATTTAATTGAGTGGCGACCTACTGAAAAAAATAATGTCGAAGTCTTGAATGAGACTATCGACTTGTATCGCTATTTTGATGCGACAAAACAAGCAGAATTCTTTTTTGAATGCGTTGAAGAAACGGTCAATAAAACTTTGCCAGAGGAAGTTGATTACTTGAAAAAGTATGACCATCTAAATAACTTCATAAAAAACTATATCGACATGCCGGATAAATTGGTTGATTTGCTTATTCGTTTTCTGGATCAAAATGGCGGCAAATTATCAAAGCGCGCACGAGAAAAAGAATTTAATCAACTGACCAAAACTGAGGTAGAGGCGATTGAGCGCAAACGGGATGAGATCTTTCAAGGCAACCCTGAATTCTTTATTCTTCAAGAGTAGGGATATCCTTTGCTATCTCGCAGGTCACAATCTGATCCAAGATAAATTCCCATGCTTGCAATGCGGGCAAAGTCGTTCGGTAATTAGCTCGATAGTTTCCCTTGGTAATGACACTACTACAGACTAACCCAGGTTTTTGGTACTATCGACACTTACCGAATATAACCCACGCTGAGCGTGGATTATATAGCGGTTTTTTGTATTAATTATTTACTTATCAGTAAAGGCATCTTTCAGTTCTTTCGTGGCATTTTCTACCGCTTCTTCCGCAGCGTCTTGCGCTTCCTCAACCACTTCTCCAGCCGTTTCGGTGACTTTTTCTACCGCTTCTTCTGCTTGTTGAGCCGCTTCCGATGCCTGCTCTTGTACTGACTCAACTGCTGTGGTGGTGGCAGCAGCTTCTTCCGCAGGTGATGTTTGGTTAGGATGAGCTTCAGTCGTATCTTTTTTGTCACATGCTGTGAATAAAAGGCAAACCAAAATAGCGAATAATATGTGTACTGATTTCATCGTTAACTCCCAATTGAAAGTATTAATTGTTATAAATATTTTTGGGGTTAAGGTTCACTTCGCCGTTAGTACATATGGCATCCCCTAAACCAATGAGCATTTGTGCCCCCACGCACACTATAATGAGAAATTTCACCGAGTACAGTTATTTGTTACCTAAACTGAGTGATTGAAATGCCGACCTTCTCTACTGATTCCCACCTTCTTGACTATTACCTCGATAGAATATGGGCGGAAAAAGGGCTTAGCGATAATAGCCTTCAGTCTTATCGACGAGATCTTGAACAATTTGCTGGTTGGTTGAGCCAGTCAGACAAATCGCTGGAATCTGTTTCTCAAGTGGATATTCAGAATTATCTGGTTTTTAGGTTGGAAAAAAAGCTCAGCGCCCGGTCTACCTCCCGGTTCCTCTCTTGTGCTCGGGGGTTTTATCGGTTTCTCGTTCGTGAAGGTTACTTGACGTCGGCGCCCACAGAACACATTGAAAACCCCAAGTTACCTCGCCCGCTCCCCAAAACGCTATCGGAAGCGGATGTCGAAGCCTTGTTGGATGCCCCAAATTGCGAAAATGCGATTGGCTTAAGGGACAGAACCATGTTGGAGTTGCTTTATGCGAGCGGCTTGCGAGTGTCTGAATTGATCAACCTCACTCTGGATCAGGTGAATGTGAGGCAAGGGGTGGTGAGAGTGATTGGGAAAGGCGGCAAAGAAAGGCTAGTACCTATAGGTGATGAAGCGCTGGCATGGGTGCAGAAGTATATGTCTAGCGCACGAATGGAACTACTGAAATCTAAAATTAGCGACCTTGTTTTCCCCAGTATACGAGGGAGTCTTATGACGAGGCAAACATTCTGGTATCGGGTAAAGCACTGGGCGAAGGTAGCGGGTATCGAGAAAACGCTGTCTCCGCATACCTTAAGGCATGCATTTGCCACACACTTACTCAGCCATGGGGCAGATATTAGGTCAGTCCAATTGCTGCTTGGTCATAGTGACCTTTCCACCACACAAATATATATCCACGTCGCCACTGAACGCCTGAAAAATCTACATCGTGAACATCACCCTAGGGGGTAATACATAATATTTTGTGAATTATCACTGATCAATCACCTTAATTTTTTGAGGAACCCCTTTATACTCTGGTAGTCTATGGTTAGTAATGGTTTATGGCTAGCCTATAGGTTTTATGGTGTGGTACTTTTGAGGCTGGTGATTAAGTTTCCTTTTTGAGGTTGATATGAATAAAGTAATGATGAAAACAATAACAATAATATTCGGTCTCGTACTGATTGGTGGCTTGGTCCAAGGTTGTAAGCAAGAGGCCGTTGCAGAAGCCGAGCCCACTAAGGCAGCTAATGCGTCCCCTGAGTCAGCTAAACCTGAGCCTGTCGTTGAGGTGGATACGAGTACAGTTGAGGGGCGAATCATTCAAAAATTGAGCGCTGCTCGTAAAGACCTTAAATACTCAGATTTCAAACCGTCTCCCATTAAAGGCATCTATCAGGGTTTGATAAATAATGGAGAGGGGGTGATTTATGTCACCGAAGATGCAGAGTACTTTTTCCCCGGTGATATGATTCAGGTGACCCAGGATGGCTTTGTAAATATCACTGAGAATCAGAAAAACGGTCTGCGTAAGACCCTACTCGCAGATGTCAGCCGTGACGATATGATTATTTTCTCTCCTAAAGGGGAAGTTAAAGCAAGTATTGCCGTTTTTACTGATGTAGATTGCGGCTATTGCCAAAAGCTTCATCAAGAGGTTCCCAAGCTTAATGAACTCGGTGTCGAAGTTAAATACTTGGCATACCCTCGGGCAGGCATTGGCTCAGCCTCATATAAAAAGGTGGTATCTGCTTGGTGTGCAGATGATAGGCAAGAGGCCCTAACAAAACTTAAGCGTCGAGAGTTTATACCTGAAAAGCTGTGTGACACTAACCCCATTGCCAAGCAGTTCTCGTTGGCCCGCAAAGTCGGTGTAACTGGGACGCCAGCACTAGTACTTGAAGACGGGACACTGATTCCAGGCTATATGAAAGCGGATCAGCTAGCGAATCGCCTAGGTATTTAAGCTGTTAGGTATTTAAGCTGTATACGCGCCGGAAGCTCTCGCTTGCGGCGTACTACCCTCTCTAAACCATTCCCCTCTACCTAAATTAGCGTCTTTTGCAGGCTATGTTGCATTGACAGAGTAAGCCCTCGTAAGTAAGGTTGCACTTCCTTTTTTAGAGGGATAATCCCTTTGTTTTTTCATTCCAAACCTATTGTTTGAGGAGCCTCCTTTGAAAGCGGTTAATGTAGGAATTTGTGGTTTAGGCACTGTTGGCGGTGGCGTATTGACTGTACTAAACCGAAATAAAGTCGATATCAATGCACGAGCTGAACGAGAGATTAATATTGTGCATATTGGTGCTAGGCGCGATAACCCTGCATACGATACTTCCGCTGTAAAAGTAAGCCGAAATATCTTTGATGTTGCTGAAGACCCTAACGTTGATGTGGTGGTTGAGCTTATTGGTGGCACAACCGTTGCCAAAGAGTTAGTTCTGAAAGCGATTGAAAATGGCAAACATGTAGTGACAGCGAATAAAGCGCTTATTGCCGAATTTGGTAACCAGCTATTTATTGAAGCTGAGAAAAACGGCGTAACTATTTCCTATGAAGCGGCGGTTGCAGGAGGAATTCCTATTATTCGTGCGCTTCGAGAGGGGTTAGCTGCCAATAAAATCGAGTGGTTAGTGGGTATTATTAATGGTACTGGCAACTTTATTTTGACTGAAATGCGCGATAAACAACGCGCATTTACGGATGTCCTTAAAGAAGCGCAGGATCTTGGGTATGCTGAAGCCGATCCGACCTTTGATGTTGAGGGGATCGATGCTGCTCATAAGCTGGTGATTTTATCCTCTATTGCTTTTGGCACGCCTCTTCAGTTTTCTGAAGTGTTTGCCGAAGGCATTAGCGAGATTCAGCCGGAAGATGTTGCTTACGCGCTAGAGCTTGGTTATCAAATTAAGCATCTGGGCATTACTCGCAACCGCCCAAATAAGGGGATAGAGCTGAGAGTTCACCCCACATTGGTTCCTAAATCCCAAATGATCGCCAATGTTGATGGTGTGATGAATGCGGTATTAGTGAAGGGGGATGCCGTTGGTCCAACGTTATACTATGGTGCGGGAGCCGGTGCTGAGCCAACCGCTTCTGCGATCATATCCGATGTGGTTGCGGTTAGTAGGCTAGTGGGTGCGGAAAATACGCAAACAGTCCCCGCTCTTGGGTTTTCTCAAGGGCATTTGTGCGATTTCAATATTCTTCCTATCGAAGAAACTGAGACGGCATACTATATTCGTATGTCTGCAAGTGACAAGCCTGGTGTGCTATCTCAGGTGACTCAAATATTGAGTGATGCGGGTATTAGTATTGAGGCATTAATTCAAAAAGAGCCGAAGCAGGGGGAAGAGCAGGTGCCAGTAATACTTTTAACTAACCGTGCTATTGAAAAACAAATTATAACAGCGATCAGAAAAATAGAAGCTTTGGATACTATTGATGGCAAAGTCACTCGTATTCGAGTTGAAGCGCTGGATTAAACCTTAGGTTTTAAATAACTATTTTAAGAGTGTGAGAAATTTTGTGAAATATATCAGTACACGTGGCGAAGCGCCGACACTTAGTTTTGAAGATGTTGTGCTAACAGGGTTGGCTAGTGACGGTGGGCTTTATGTGCCGGAAACATTACCTCAGTTTAGTAAAGAAGAAATTGCCTCTTGGTCTGGCTTGGGTTATCGAGAGCTTGCTTTAAACATTATTTCGCCATTTGTTGCTGGAGAAATACCCGAGGTAGATTTAAAAGAACTGATCGATAGCTCTTATGATAGTTTTCGTCATGATGCTATTGCGCCTCTTGTGCAAATTGGCCATAACGAATGGATCTTAGAATTATTTCAAGGGCCTACCTTAGCCTTTAAAGATTTTGCTTTGCAATTTCTTGGCAACCTTCTCGATTATGTGTTGAAAAAGCGCGATCAAAGAGTCGTTATTATGGGCGCAACCTCTGGTGATACCGGGTCTGCTGCAATCGAGGGGTGTAGACATTGCGACAATGTAGATATATTTATCCTCCACCCTTATCAACGTGTATCCGATGTACAGCGCCGTCAAATGACGACAGTGCTGGAAGATAATGTGCATAATATTGCCCTGAAAGGGAATTTTGATGATTGTCAAAATATGGTAAAGGCGAGCTTTGCTGACCAGTCATTCTTGCCGGATGGGCGTCAGTTAGTGGCGGTTAACTCGATTAACTGGGCGCGAATTATGGTTCAGACTGTCTACTATTTTTATGCTGGCTTAGCATTGGGCGCACCGCATCGTCCCATTTCCTTTTCTGTCCCTACTGGAAATTTTGGTGATATTTTTGCCGGTTATTTAGCGAGTAAAATGGGGCTTCCGGTTGAGCAACTTGTGATTGCTACGAATAGCAACGATATTTTGCATCGCTGTATTAGTCGTAACGATCATAGCAAACAGCCTCTTGTACACTCTCTATCCCCTAGTATGGACATTATGGTTTCAAGTAACTTTGAACGTATGTTATTTGACTTATATGGTCGTGATGGTGCGGCGATTAAAAACCTGATGAATGAGTTCAAAAGCGGTTCAATGACCCTTAGTGATGAGGCATTGGATGCGGCTCGAAACCTATTTACCAGCTACCGATTAGGCGATGATGAAATGGTTTCCGTTATTCGTGATGTATTTGAAAGTACAGAATACTTGTTAGACCCTCATACGGCGATTGGTGTTCAAGCGGCCCGTGAAACTCGTCATTCTTCTGAAACGCCAATGGTATGCATGTCTACGGCCCATCCGGCTAAGTTTCCTGAAGCCGTTAAAAAAGCGGGTCAGGCGGAAGATCCTAAACTGCCCCATCATATGGCTGACCTTTTTAATCGTGAAGAAAATTATGAAGTTTTGCCTAACGATATTAGTGATGTGCATAGTTTTATGGCAAAAAATATCAGAACATAACTATTATTAGTATTTATTAAGATTGAACATTTTCTCTTGATACCAACCTGATCGCAAGGATGCGAGTCAATGAGCCCTAGTGAATGGATAAAAAAATTGTTCGTCGTCCACCTTCTACTACGCTAGATAATTCGCTTGCGAATGTTCCTGATCTTTTAAAACGTATCTACGTAAACCGAGGTATTTCTTCGGCGTCTCAAATTGAATACACCCTTAAAAACCTTCTGCATCCAGACTCTATGCTGGGGTTGGAAATGGCAGTCTCTATACTGGTTGATGCAATTCAAAACCAATTAAAAGTATGTATTATTGGGGACTTTGATGCTGATGGGGCAACAAGCACTGTACTTGCTGTGCGAGCGCTAACGCGATTTGGGGCAAAAAATGTCTGTTATTTAGTGCCTAATAGATTTGAATACGGGTACGGCTTAACACCTGAAATTGTGGAATTAGCAAGCCAGAATAAGCCAGATATTATTGTCACCGTTGATAATGGCATTTCTAGTGTGCAAGGTGTAGAGCGAGCAAACGAACTTAATATTCAAGTGGTTGTTACAGACCACCACTTGCCTGGAAAAGAAATTCCAAACGCTGCCGCAATCGTAAACCCAAATCAGCAAGGGTGTGATTTTCCCAGTAAAAACCTAGCGGGTGTGGGAGTGATTTTTTATGTTATGAGTGCCTTAAGAACTCGGTTGAAGTCTGAGGGGTGGTTTGAGGAAAATAGCCTATCGGTACCTAATATGGCTGATTTTTTGGACCTAGTTGTTCTAGGTACCGTAGCCGATGTTGTGCCTTTAGATTACAACAATCGACTACTTGTGGCGCAAGGGTTGAAGCGAATGAAAGCCGGGTACTGTGTTCCAGGTATTAAGGCTCTATTAGATGTCGCCAATAAATCTTTGAGTCAAGTCAGTTCTACGGATATTGGTTTTGCTATCGGACCAAGGTTAAATGCAGCAGGTCGGCTAGACGATATGTCCCTGGGGATTCAATGCTTATTATCAGATTCTGAGTATGAAGCAAGAACACTTGCACAAGAATTGGATGATCTAAATAAGGAACGTAAAGCGATTGAAGCCTCCATGAAAGCAGAGGCTAAAGTGTTTATTGATGAATTACACCTGACCCACTTGCCTGAAGGTATTTGCTTTTATCGAGAAGATTGGCATCAAGGCGTTATCGGAATTTTAGCGTCTCGTATTAAAGATAAATTACATCGTCCCACTATAGTATTTGCCCAGGGCGAAAGCGGCCAGCTTAAGGGGTCTGGAAGATCCATTCCCGGTGTTCATATTCGCGATATTCTGGATGAAATTGCCGCCTTGAGCCCCTCTGTCATCAGTAAGTTTGGCGGTCATGCAATGGCCGCAGGCTTAACCATAGAAGAATCGGCATTTAACGAATTCCAACAGCTTTTTTCACATGTAATAGCTAAGCATGTCGATAATGAAACTCTAGAGGCAAAACTGTATAGCGACGGCGTTTTAACCCATGCTGAGTTAAATTTGGAGTCAGCCGAGCTATTAGAAAACGCGGGGCCTTGGGGGCAGAAATTCCCTGAGCCGGAGTTTGATGGGCAATTTAAGGTAATTGCTTTGCGCTGGCTACAGGATAAACATCTAAAATTAACGTTAAGGCCAAGCGAATTTTCTGGAATTTCAGTGGACGCTATTGCGTTTAACTTGGAAAAAGCTAAATATCCGTTGAAAGTGGATGACAATATAACCATATTTTATCGGCTAAATATCAATGAATATAAAGGTGTGCGTTCGCTTCAACTGCTCGTTAATAGTTTAGAATATCATAATTAAGTGGTTTGACTTATTGCCGTTTTTTCTATAATGAGAATAAAGTAATGTCATCTGTTCTGCCAACAATTGTATCGCTCATATTTCTATTTTATGGATTATTTGTCCTAAATGAAAAAGGTATTAATCGCGTTAGTATTAGCTTTTTTATTCTATGCTTAAGTTCTTTTTTTTGGCAGTTTTGTTGGGCCGTACTTTTTCAAACGAAAGACCCTGCTACAGCCGATCATATTATTAAGCTAGGATGGGCGCTTATTCTATTTATTCCTACAGCCTTGTATCATTTTTTGACAGAAATTGTAGGAAAACACAAAGAGCTTCGCTTTGTTTATCTATCCTATGTTATTGCTGGCATATTACTAGGTTTACTTTTGGGATCAAATTATTTAATAGATGGTCACTATGCTTATCCCTGGGGCTTCTACCCTAAAGCGGGAAGTTACCACTGGTTGCATGTGCTGCAAACAGTTATTGTTGTTAATCGAGCGCTTTATATTACTTTCAAAAAACAAATTATCGTTCAGGGGGGAGAGCAATCAAAGCTTCGAGCCTGTATCGCGGGCGTTTTTATCTATTTTTTCGCGGCTGTTGATTACTTATGTAACTATGGGTATGACTTTTACCCTCCTGGCGTAATATTTATTGCAATAGCGATAGGTATTATTGCTATTGCTACTGTAAAGTTTCATTTGATGGATAATTCAAAAGTCATATCTGCCAGTATTGCCCATGAAATGAGAACACCTTTGGCAACGATTAATCTGCAAGCTAAGACTTTATCAAACTCACTTCCTATTCTCGTGCAGGGCTATTTAAAAGCCGTAGAGAATAAATTGATCGAGCCTGAAATCGATCAGGTTATTATTGAGGCGATACCTGAGATAGTTAACGATATATCGAATGAAGTAAGAAATTCTAATGAATCTATTGATATGTTGCTCGCACTTGCTTCGGAAAACAAACTTAACGACAAAAATTTTATTTTATTTTCCATGAAGACCTGTTTAATTAATGCAATAAATAAATACCCGTATAAGTCTAGTGAAAAAGATAGGGTTAATCTTAGTATTGAGAATGACTTTGAAGTTCTTGGGTCGGAAATATTTATGAAGTATGTTGTTTATAATCTTTTAAAAAATGCTTTTCAAGCTTTAAGAGAAAAAGGTGATTTAGAGAGCAGAGTCGATGTCGTACTTAAAGGTTGCAAAGTCGAAGTGCGAGATCAAGGTGCAGGAATAGCAAAAGAGCTAATACCGCACGTATTTGACAATTTCTTCAGCACTAAGCACAGAGGTGCCAATTCCGGTGTTGGCCTTGCATTTTGTAGGCGGGTTGTTCAAGCCTTTAATGGGGAAATATATTGTGAATCCGAAGAGGGGCGTTATACCTGCTTCACAGTAAAATTCCCTCAATCAATGCAGTGTTGAGTTGTCGTGTCCTATTTGAATTTTTGAATAGTCAACTTTTTTAGTGTTATTTTCGATTAAGGCGCAAAAATAGGCGCATTTTTCTCCCTCAATTCTATCGGCCACGATAAGGTCAGCTTTTTCATCAAACTTGTTTTTTTCGTAAAATCCATCTTCCGTTTTAAAGTAGGGGATATACTTCCCGTTAACTATTTGACGTATTATCCATTCTGGTGCTTCATCTGCTTGTAGTTCCTCTACTTGTTGCAGCAGTTCTTGGTGAGAATATACAAGTAATGTCGCATCGCACCCATTTTTTAATCGTAATAAGTATCGAGATGGGCCTGTCACATAATAAAACTCTTCGACGGATAAATTGTTTTTAAGTTGGTTAAAGTAATCTGTTAGCGCACTATCGGAGAAAAATGAAGATGGCCCATCAATTGCTGAAGATTTAATATGCCGGGAAACATCGAGAAAATACTCGTTTTGCATTCTATATATTGCTTCCAATAATAATTCCAGCATATTCTCGTCATTTTTATTAATAAAATAATGAATAATATTATTATTAAATGCTTTGATTGCATCGGCAGATGACGCTCGTCCTGTTAGCAGTATCTTTTTGATATTTGGGTTATTTATTTGCTCGCATAGCTCTATGCCATTTATTCCAGGCATATCATAGTCAACTACAATAACGGACAATTCGTCGTATCGACTGTAATCATCCTGTTTTTTCTGGGTTCGGCTCAGGGTTAAGCTAACGAAGTTATCAGAATCACTGTGCCGCTGATTACGTTCCTGTTCTTCGATAAGTTTTACTTTGTTGTAATGAGTATTTGCAAATTCGAGCGCTTCTTTGGGGTTACAAAATAAATTGCAATTAAACTTATTGCCAATATGCAACTTTAATGCTCGTAAAAACGAATCATTATCATCTATTAACGCTATGCTAGTAGGGTAATAGCAGAGGGACATTTCATGTCTCAAACCAAATTCCTTCCATCATGTGTTGTTTGTTGTCAAAAAAATGACGCACAAGAACTGCTAATAAATGCACGTCACTCAAACGAGATTGCCATTTTACTCTTTTATTTCATATATACGAATTTTTTTCATTGCGCTGTCAGGAATTCGTGAAATTCGCTTCTGGTGGTTTTGAAATGCAACCTCTTGAAAGCCTGAACTCACCAATTCTTGATCTATATAAAAGTTAAAAAGTATTTTAAATGAACACCGCTTGATATTACAGGTATTTAGAGCCACTCGGATAGTTTGGAGCGGCAAACCTTCCTTAAAATATTGATTGGTTGCCGATTTTGTCACAAATACTCCTTTGTCTTGCAGCATTTTGGAGTCTACGCACTCCGCAAACCATCTTTCTCTCGCCGCTCCTTGCCAGTCAAAATAGTTAGAAAAATAGATGTTTCCGGTGACATTCGTATGTTTTAGAGAAGAATGAATCACTTGGCAAAAAGTTTTAGGTGTATCGGGGTCGGGCTCTACTGCTCTAATTAACGTATGTTCAAATTGTGAAGTGATAACCTGTTCTTGTTGTTGAAGTTGCATGTTAGTGACCTCTAGTTTTATCAATTATTACATGTGATTTTTTGTGTCCGTAATAACATTAGTCATACATGTACTGTTAAATCAATGAGTGAGTTTAAAGTTGTTGAAATAGGCGACATTATTTTGGTTTCGATCTCATAAACTACTCAAATATGTCGGGTTAGTTTATTTTAAGGCGTTAAAAATTGCTTTAGGTTGCTTTCTTGTATTTTGCAATGTGGCCTTATTTTTTGTTTGGCAGAAAACGTATTTGTATGAAATTTGTTCAATTTGTTTTTTGTGTTTATTGAGGTCAAAAATTTGACATTAGTGCAAAGGGGAAAAAAATATGTTAGATAATTATGCTAGGTTTTCTTTGTTTAGATAGCTCCTCTTGGTTTTTGTTGGTTATTCTATTTTTTTAATATTTTAGGCTAGGTTATTTCCAAATAGTCAAATTTTTTTTCAAATGTAACTAAAATAAAATTAGAATTTCTAATAGATATGCTAAAAAACAGGGATTAAATCTTTGATCTAAACATTATGTTATTACCCTTACTTTTTGTCTTTGAGTTTGTCCTTTCGTCTTATCTAGGTTTTTAATGTTTATAGTTACTCCTATATTTAAAAGCATGAAGACTTTACCTTTGTACAGAAATTTTGGATTCACTCTTATTGAATTGTTAGTAACAATTGGCCTGATGGCCATTGTTACTAGTTTGGCCCTACCTTCTTTTACTCGAATGATTAATGAAGGAAAACAAAATTCTAACGCGAAAGGATTTATGGGTTCTCTATCTATTGCTAGAAGCGAAGCTATTAAACGATCTGCAAGAGTGGTGATATGTGCGAGTACTAATGGAACGAGTTGTGGCACGTCCATTAATTGGGATTCCGGTTGGATCATATTTGTTGATTCAGATACAGATGGTGTTGTCGATGGTAATGAAGAACTTTTGAAAGTATACCCCGCGATGGATATGGGAAATACGTTGGTTGGATCTGGTGATGTTGTGAGGCGGGTGCGATACGAATCCACAGGTGTATCATTGGAAACTGGTGAAATAACTTTATGTGATAATCGTGGGGTTAGTAGTGCGGAGGCAATTATTATGAAAGCTTCTGGACGTGCGGTTTTATCAGATTCAGGAGCATGTGGCGCAACTTTAGTGTGCCCTTAATTTTAATATATTAGTGAGTTTGATGTTCGTATGAATTTTATGAATTTAGAGTTTAAACATTCAAAAGGATTTTCTCTACTAGAAGCGATGGTTGCAGCGTTTATTTTTGCTACGGGTATATTAGGTGTGGCGGGGCTGCAACTAAAAAGCTTAAATATGATTTCAAATTCAGGAACGATCAACGTTGCTATGATGGGGGCAAATGATCTTGCCGATAGAATGAGAGCTAACCCTGTAGGTGTCGAAGGGGATTTTTATTATTTTTTGTCGGAGAATGGTAGTCAAAACGAAACGCCAAATTGCACTTCTAGCTGTAGCCCTGCTGAGTTGGCTGCCTATGATATTTCTTCAGTGAAAAATTTTCTCGAACAGGGTTTGCCTGAAGCAGCGTTGAATGTTGCGCGTGTATCGGGAGATGTATTCTCTATCGAGGTAGAGTGGAAAGAAAGAATTGGCACAATAAGTAGTACAAAAAATCATACGCTTTCGTTTGTGCCATATAAGCCTTAGAGGAATCTGTACCCAATGAAAAAACATTCTTCTCGTTATAAACATACTGGTATTTCTCTTGTCGAGTTACTTGTTGCTATGGCTGTTGGCATTATGCTTTTAGCGGGAATTATTCAGGTCTATCTTTCAAATTATACTGCGACAAAAATGATAACAGGTTTTTCAGCTCAGTTAGAGAATTCAAGAGTTGCCATAGGTTCTGTCACTAGATCTTTGAGATCTGCGGGGCATTATGGTGGAGTTGATGGAAATGATATTGGTGCTATAGGGGCAGTCAATATATCGGGAATAGGTTCGTGTAATCATGCTTGGGTTACTAACGTTCGCCAACCAATTTTTGGCTATGAAGGTGCATCAGCTATAGGTGGGGTTACGAATTTCCCTGCAAATTGCATCCCCTCTGGTGAGTATGTTGCGAATACTGATATTTTAGCGGTTCGGTATGGAGCCGCATCTGGATTGGCTCCTATTGGGGGGTTATCTTCTGCAAAAGTGTATTTGCGTACTGCTATTTCACAGGGCATAAATGGTGGGGAAATATTATTAGGTTCTGATTCTGGACTGACTTCTCTTGGTGCTGGTGTAGATGGAGTAGGGATTTATAACTACGAGTACAAAATGGAAATGTATTATGTTCGTCCTTGCTCTGAAGCTGATTGTGGTGGTTGTGATGATGGTATGCCATCTCTTGTACGTCTGCGCTTAGATGGTGAAGTTTTGACGGCGGAAACCTTGGCCGAAGGCGTCGAACAATTCCAGGTCGAATATGGAATAGATTCGAATAGTGATTATGTTGTTGATTCATATGCTGATGCAAATGGCGTTGCGGACTGGAATCAAGTTATGAGTGCGAGGTTTGGTTTGGTTGTAAGAGGTGACAATAAAGATAGTGCATATACGGACGAGCAAACCTATGTGTTACCCGGTGGTTATGTGTATCAGCCTGATACAGAAGTGACTTCATATCGAAGAAAAGCGTATTCCAAAGTTGTTCAACTACGAAATATGAACCGAGGTTGATTTGAATACTATCAAGCGTAAAAAAAATTCCGGTTTTGTCCTTGTTACAGGCTTAGTATTTGTTTTAGTTATAATGCTTGTGACTGTAGCGACGATGCAATCTTCAAATCTTGATTATAAAATATCGTCTAATGAGGCTTTTAAGGATATCGCATTTCAAGGTTCAGAGTCTGGTCGGGTAGCTGCCGGTGAGGCGGTTGTCTATTACATTTACAGCCGTGAATGGACGGGTTTGCAAGTGAGTAACCTAACCTACCTATCAGATTATGACCCCGCAACGGATAGTGTTGGACCGAACGAAGATTTATACGATACCTCGTCACTGAATGTGGATATGCAGTATGACGTATCTGGTCCATATATTGAAACAATTGATGCTGATATAAATATTGTTAAAGCACCGGGGGCGCGCAGTAAAGGCAGTGGTCTTCAGCAACTTTCTGGTTATGAAGGGCTAGGAAAAGGCGCGGGTGCAGGAGGGGTGCATCTTATATATGAAATACGCAGTACCGGAGAGGGAGCGAGCGGAGCTGTAGCTGTAACTGCAAGTGAATTAAGAGTGGTACCCTAAATGAAAAAGATATATCAAAATACTGTAGTTTATATATCATTGCTAGTACTCACAGCCTTTATTTCCGGCCAGAGCTTTGCTGCGGCAAATTCTTCGGATTATACGGCGGCCCCTCCTTTTGTTGCGACAAGTGTGGGCAAACCTAATGTGGTTATTGCTTTAGATATTTCAGGAAGTATGAAGGCTGTTGCCTATAGAGATGTGACAGCAGGAAACTGGAGCGCAAATAGCACAGTTCACGATGACTTTAGTCCAGATGGTACCTACTTTGGCTATTTTGAAAGCGATAAAAAATATACTTACGATACGAATAACGCTAAGTTATTTTTTGTTGAAAATAATCGAGGGGAATGGGATGGGAATTTTCTAAACTGGCTTGTAATGCGAAGAATGGATGTTGCTCGTAAAGTTCTAGTAGGCGGAAAAGTTCGAGATAGAAACGGTGAAGTTATTGATGGTGATACATGGTATGTGCTTGAAGGGCAAAATGAACCTGCGGATAGAACTTTTCATAAGCAGTACCGCGCAAGTTCTACTGTATCACCTTACCCCGATAATGTCGTTTTCAAAATTACAGAAGGTATTCTTTCTGTAGTCACATCGAGTATTGCTATATCGCTTCCCTTGAGTGATCACCTTGAAATGGGTCAGATTTCTATCGATAGAAATCAATCCTTGGGAGATGATTACAACCAGACGAGTAATTGGCATCATGTAGATTTTATCAATACCTATAGCAACCCCGTTGTGGTTGCCACCGCATTAAGTTTCAACGGAGGTCAACCGGCTCACGCTAGAGTGAGAAACGTCACATCAACGGGTTTTGAAATAAGGCTAGAAGAGTGGGAGTATCTTGATGTTAACCACACAACGGAAGACGTCACCTTTATTGTTGCGGAAGGGGGAGCGGGTGGTTCAAATACGGTTTCTGTTGGTGGAAATCTTTATGAAGTGAGAGCAGGAATAATCAATACAAATTCAACTGCGTCGGGTGGTTCTATCAATTCTCGATGGCAACATTTGGCGTCTTCTGGTTATACCCCAATTGTTTTTGCTGGTGTTTCTTCTCAGAACGATGATCGGCCCGTTATTGTACGGGTTGACAGCGTAAATACTTCTGGTTTTAACGTTTCTTTACAAAATGAAGAAGACTATGGGGCAAGTGGCCACCCTGAAATAGAGGATGTCCACTGGATTGCCATTCAGCCATTTAAAGGCGCACTCGACCATGGGCCAGTGTCTGGGTCATTAGCGACAGTAGGTGAGAGTGGTGGTTTAAATGTTGATGAAAACTTTAGGAACGTATATTTTAATCGTGGTTATTTGTTTTTTAATGAGAAACCGATTGTTGGGGTAGTCTCAACAACTCTCGCTGGAATAGATACGGCGGTGCCACGCTATAGAAATGTCAATGGCTATGGCTTCCAAGCGTTTATGGAGGAAGAAAAGTCGAAAGATACTGAACGTGGTCATGCGAATGAAAATATTGGATATATTGCCTTTGAATATACATCTGGGCATAAAATTCAATTGGGTGTGACTGAAGAACCAGAAGGTGTCGTTCAACAAAACTCTGGGTCTATGAGATTTGGCTTAGCTGTTTATAACTACAATCATACAAGAACTCCGACTTCGGTTTACAATAGTAATCAATTACACGGTGGAACTTTCAGGGCTTGTTATCCTGATATTTCCCTAGCGCCGAGTTCTAGAACTAATTTCGATATTTGTTTCGATACCCACGTTAAATCCCCCCTTTCTAATATTATTGATGTTATTGAAGATCACCCACTAATTTGGGGAACCACTCCGATTGCTGAAACGCTCTATGATATTAAGGGGTATTTTGAACAAAGGAACTACAATAGAAATGGGCATACTCAGTGGTATGACAATGGTATGGAGGGAATCTCCGGCATTGCGCCTGATGGCAACCCAAAAAAAAGAAACTCCTATGAAATTTCAAATGACTGGGACCCGTTTTATTATGATGAATTTTCAGCGAAACTGCCTTGCGCAAAATCGTTTGTTCTTCATTTTAATGATGGCGCTCCATATTTAGATTTTGATTCAGGTAGAGGCCCACACCCAAACTTGACCAATGATGGCGTCGGTAATTTTGGTCCTCAAGAAATGTTAGATGACCTAGCCCTTATGTTAAGAAAAAATGATTGTCGAACCGATTCAGGTATGGAGGGGCATCAAGAAATTATTTCATATTATGTTTATGCTGCATTGGGAGAAGACGAATCCAATAACGGATCAACGAGAAAAATGAGAGAAGCAGCAGCCAATGGTGGTTTTGTTGATACGGATGGAGATCGGCTGCCAGACCCCAGGCACCCTGCTAATTTTATAAACTATATGTCAGGTCCATGTACTGCCAATGAGTGGGATGAAGACGGGGACTGTAATCCCGATAATTTTTATTTCGCTAACGATGGTCAAGCGCTAGTGAATGAGTTGAACGCAGCGTTTGAAGCCATAGTGACGAGAGCGGCAACAGGGGGCGCATCTTCTGTTATTTCCGCATCCAGGTCTGGAGAAGGGAGTATTGTTAATGCCATTTTCCGACCCTATGTTTCCAGTGGCGCCGATAATGTTGCTTGGACCGGCGATGTTCATGCATTAATGATTGATGATGCGGGAAGAATTCGACAGGACGATGGGGACGCAATTTTAGAGGATTCTGATGGCTATTTGGATATGTGTAATGATGATACGGCCAATTTAGTTCGAGCCAGGGTTTCTTCAAGCTTAGCCGCTCGACCAACTACAGCCCAGTTGGCAACCTGTTCTGAAATAATTTTTCCTCTTGACTTGTTCGATATTGAATATTTATGGAGTGGAGCAAATTGGTTAAGCTCTCTATCTAATTCTCAAGTGATGCGTCAAAGAACTTACTCTAGCAGTGCCAAGGAACGCTATATTATTACGGGAGTGGACAGTAATGGTAACGGTATGGTTCAGAACTCTGAACAACTTGTATTTGAAGCCGGGTCATTTCCTGAGTCTGTTGCAGGGTTATTAGCAAATGATTTAACCTCTGCCCACAACGTTATCAAATTTGTTCGTGGGGAGGATGTAGTTGGGCTTCGTTCTCGCCAGTTAGAGGGTAAAACTCTTCGGTTGGGAGATGTGATTTACTCAACTCCCACCATTGTTGGTCGGCCATCAGAAAATTTAGATTTGCTCTATGAAAGTACAAGCTATCGGACTTTTTTGAGACGCTATAAAAACCGACGTCAAGTAATTTATGCCGGTGGAAATGATGGAATGATCCACGCATTTAATGGCGGATGGTACAATGCAGAAACCAAGGAGTTAAAAAAATCGCATGGAACCGATGCCGGTTCTATAACTTCGTATGATTTGGGGGCCGAGCTTTGGGCTTATGTTCCCTATAATGGGTTGCCTCATCTAGAGTATTTAGCTCGGCTTAACTATGGGCAGGTATCATCAGATCATCTCTATTTCGCAGACCTTAAACCACGGATATTTGATGCGAAAATATTTACGGCTGATACCGATCATCCGGGAGGTTGGGGAACGGTATTGATGGTTGGAATGAGGTTAGGCGGCGGAAGTACTTCTGTTGATGCGGATCTAGATTCAAGTAATGTAGATACTAAAAACCTTAGATCCAGTTTTGTTCTTTTTGATATAACGAATCCCGATAGGGCCCCCCAATTACTGTTAGAGTTTTCTCATGCCAATTTAGGGTTTACTACCTCAATTCCTGCGCCTATAACAGTGGGTTCAGATGCAGAGGGTAACGGTGATTGGTATTTAATGATAGGTTCTGGTGCGGATACTAATGCAGCAGGGTTTGATACTGTAAAGAGTACGCAGAACGCCCGTCTCTTTTTATTGGATCTTAAAAAGGTCGCCAGTGGTAATGCAACGGTATTAGAACCCTCTTTTGGCACTGCTGGAGTGTATACTTTAGGTGATTCAAACAGTTTCATTTCTGACTTAACTGCGGTGGATTTTGGATTGGATCACTTCACTACCGATGCTGTGTATTTTGGGACTGTATCGGGTGATACTAGAGGCTGGGGTGGGAAAATATACCGAGTTAAAATTCAAGAGGATACGGATTCGACTCCTTTAGCCGTTTCCAGTTGGGCACCGTTTGAAATATTGGATGTGACTAATCCTGTTACGGCCCCTATTGCGGTTTCTACTGACGAATTACTTAATCGATGGTTATATGTTGGTTCGGGTCGTTATTTTACTTCTCTTGATAACATAGACACTTCGGATAATGTGTATGTTGGTTTAAAAGAGCCCCGCGATACGACGGGAGCATATACTTATGCAGCTATTGATAGGAGTAAATCTGTCAATGTAAGCAGTGTCCGTGTTGAAACTGACACCGGAGAGTTAGATCCTCTACCCACTTTGTCTCCCGTTCTTGATACAGATTCAACCGTTGCTGACTTTGAATCTCGGATTCGGCAGTACTCCAATTCTTCAGAGTATGTATCTGCATGGTATAGAGACCTATTAAATGGTGAGAGGAACTTTGGTGCCGCAACTGTATTGGGGGGCACCTTAACCTTTACTACCTTTGACCCAATATTTGATCAGTGTTTGATAAGTGGTAATGCTTACTTATATGTTTTAAATTCTTTAACGGGTACGGCTGCATCTCCTGCGATTATTGGGCAAGATAGCACGTCTACCTATAACCAATATGTTGTGGATATAGGAGGCAGCCCCGCGACATCACCTAGCTTACATAGAGGAGAGGGTTACTCAACGGATAACCGTACAACTGCTATTATTCAAACAGCAAATGGCAATATACTAACTGTTGAGCAAGCAAACGAAGAAAGTGTTAGGGATGGTGAAGCAAGTTGGCGTCAACTTAAATAATGAAAGGCAATTTTATATGAATAAAAAGCACGCTGGTTTTTCACTTATCGAGATTATAATTGTTGTTACAATTGTGGCGGTTCTTACTGCGATTGCATTACCAGGGTTTAATAATTCGGCAAGAAAGGGAAAGCGTAGCGATGGTCAAGCGGCACTTATGGACTTAGCCGCAAAAATGGAAACCTATTTCTTTACCAACAGAACCTACTCAGTAGATTTAACTGACCTGGGGTATGCATCGGCTTCGGCAGTTGCTACCGATAAAGGCCACTACACATTATCCATATCTACCGCTACAGCTAACTGCCCAATAATAAGCTGTTTTAAGTTAGAGGCTACAGCAGTTGGAAGCCAAGTTGACGATGGAAACCTTTCGATTGATTCCCTAGGTAGAAAACTACCTGCCGATAAATGGTAATGGTTAAGAAACTACACTGTTTAAAAAGCTCAGTAATTGAAAATAATACAGTTACGTCTAATATACTCCCAAATAAAAATTTCGGTGAAGATGTTAGCGGAAATGATTTCTAGTAAAGCTGTCCTAAAATTTTATTAAAAATAAAACTATTTATTGCATTTCTTTTGTGGTGTGGCTATATGAAAGTGTTTTTATTTCATATGTTTTTAGTTTGTTGCCTGCCGAAGGCAGGTTTTTTATTTTGGATAAACTTCTTTACTTTTTCCGATAAATTAAAATGGAGTAGAAAGTTTTTCTGTATTTTCGGCGTAGAATAGGTTGCTTTATTGTAAACGCCAAACCAATTACCCCCTACACAGTCCAAACCTAACACGATAAATTATCCCCTCCATTAAGCGAGCAGGTAATATGACAAAGCAGCGTAAATACGATTGGCCAAAACTGATCGAGGCATTTAATCAATCTGGTCTAATACAAACGCAATTCTGTGAAGAAAATAACCTTAACCCCAAATACTTTTCCTTAAAACGCTCAAAGCTTCTTTCTTCAGATAGGCCAGCCTTTGAAAAAACCGTTATTGAAACACCGCCGGAATCCCCCGTTAGCCTGACCATCCAGGTTGGACGCTGTAAAATACACTGCCCGGATGCCATGCCGGTTCAATCCTTTGTCGCTTTGGTGCATAGTCTCTCATGATTAGCTGGTGTAATTCAGTCGATGTCTATTTACATCGTGACCCGGTGGACTTTAGAAAAGCAATGAATGGCCTGTCGTTAATCGTATCCGAAGCCATGCAACTATCGCCCTTTGACCAAGCTTTGTTTGTTTTCTGCAACAAACGACGAACACAACTCAAAGTACTCTATTGGGACGAAACAGGTTTTGCTTTATGGCAAAAGCGTCTGGAGAAAGATACATTCAAATGGCCGAAGCGTTCTGAGAATTCCACACTGAAAATTACCCAGGAGCAATGGGTCTGGTTATTACGTGGCTTTGATTTTACCCAAATAAAACCCCATCAGCGGTTGGAATTTAGCGCTGTAGGTTAAGTGTTTTGGTATAATCCATCCCATGAATGATGTGGTGAAATTACAGCAAGAAGTTGAGCAACTACGCGAACAGCTTGTATTAAAAAATGAAAAGCTCGCTCAACGTGATATACAAGTCGAATCGTTAAAAGAACAGATACGTCTATTTTTAGCACGTCGGTTTGGCGCATCCAGCGAAAAGGTATCACCTGACCAGACAAGCTTATTCAACGAAGCTGAAAGCCTGGTAGAAGATGAGGTAGAAGAGCATAGCGAGACGACAGTTAAGGCGTATCAGCGCACCCGTAAACCACGAGTTAGCATTCCCGATGCTTACCCACGCGAAGAGTGTGTTCACGACCTTCCAGAAGAAGAGAAAACCTGCCCACATGACGGCAGCACCTTAAAACAGATTGGAAGTGATGATCATGAACAATTGGATATCATCCCCGCTCAAATCAAAGTCATTCGCCATCGTCGGCTAAAATATGCCTGCCCTTGTTGTGATCTGCACATTGTCACCGCAAAAAAACCGAAACAAGCCATTGAGAAGAGTATTGCTAGTCCTGGCTTACTCGCCTTTGTGGCCACACAAAAATACTGCGATGCATTACCCTTGTATCGTCAAAGTGATATGTTCAAACGCATTGGTATCGAACTGGGCCGCACAAACCTGGCCAACTGGATGATTAAGGTGGGGGAGTTAGTGCAGTCACTCATTGATCGCCTGATCGAACACTTACAGCAACAAACACTATTACACATGGATGAAACACCCCTTCAAGTACTGGATGAACCGGGTAAGTCAGCACAAAGTAAAAGCTATATGCTAGCGTTAAGCAACACTCTGCGATGGTGTTTCACTATTCGCCTTCACGGAACCAAGAAACCCCAAAAGCATTATTATCTAAAACCACTCAAGCAATGATGGTGGATGGTTATGATGGCTACGAACCGGCGTGTAACCAATACGATATTATCCGCCTTGGTTGCTGGGCCCATGCACGCAGAAAATTTATTGACGCTCAAAAAGCCCAACCGAAAGGAAAAACAGGCAAAGCGGATCAAGCGATTGCCTTTATTCAAGCGCTTTACCGCATCGAAGCAAAAATAAAAAAGGAGCCTCCCGAAAAACGGTATGAGATACGTCAAAAAGAGGCGATTCCGATTCTGGGAAAAATAAAGAAATGGTTGGATAAAAGCTTACTCACCATACTCCCGTCATCAAAAATGGGGGCGGCGCTGAGGTATCTGAGTAATCAATGGGAACGTTTAACGGCGTACCTGAAAGATGGTTCGTACCCGATAGATAATAATCCAGCGGAACGTGCTATAAGACCTTTTACGATAGGCAGAAAGAACTGGATGTTTAGCAAAAGCCAGGCGGGCGCCAAGGCGAGTGCAAATTTATACAGTCTTGTCGAAACCGCCAAAGCCAATAGTGTCAACCCTTACGAGTATTTGAAGCATGTGTTTACAGAATTACCCAATAGGTCGAGAGAGGATGATCTAGCTGATTTATTACCTTGGAATGTGATATTAAGCTAGGGGGTAATTGGTTTGGCGTTTACGACTAAGCCGCCTTGATAAGAACCTTACCCAACCTTATTAAGAACCCCCTACTACACATTGCTGAGCTTGCGAAGTAGTGTGTATTTCTCGGTAACAAATTGTACAGTGCTTTCAACGGTTGCAAATGTACTTTCACAATTTCAAAACCGTTTTAGTTCTTTAGCTGTTAACAGTAGTATAAACGACAGTTTGTCCAATAATATACTCTATCAGACAACTCAGGATTGAGATAAAAAGGTATATTTTTCAATAAATTAAACTCCTTTTATTTAGATTTAGCCATTATCTAGGCTGTCCACTTTGCTATTTTATTATCCCAAATACGACTCAAATGTCTATTAATAATACGGGTGTCCGTTATCCAGTTAAATTTATCAAAACTGGACATCCCATTTTTCCTTACTTTTCATAGGCTTACCTATATTTTCCGAGTTTTCTGCATATTTATCTTTACCACTTTGTCCATATAGAATACCACTACACTACATATTGCATATATTTAGGCTTTGTTAGCTTTATCCGGTGCTATTAGAGCACTATAGATTCAGCTTGGGATTCTATTAAGGCGGGTAGCCAGTTTTCCAGTTGCTTTTTTTGATCGTAAGGGCGTTCTGTTAGCTGTGATTCTAAGGCCCTAAATTCTGATTTTTTCATGAAATTTCCCCGCTATATTCCTGAATATCCAGCATTGTATGCAGTACCCTAGAATAAACAACAGATAGCGCTATTAATATACAGTTTCCCTTTTTTACATGGAAGTCAAAAGCACCTAACCCTTGAGACTGAATAAGTTGTACCTGCAACCGACAAGCCCTTTCTTGCCTAATTCTTACTTAAATTTTTTGTCTGTCAGTGCGCCTTTTCGCCGTTTACGTATATACTTGGGCGTTTCTGTTGTAAGTCGTTTTGATAGGAGTAAGGGGTGGCATGATTACTATTGCGTTTTACAACCTGAAGGGCGGGGTCGGTAAAACCACTTCGGCGGTTAACCTTGCCTATTTGTCTTCAGAGGCTAAGTTACCCACTGTTCTTTGGGATTGGGACCCGCAAGGGGCTGCCAGTTGGTATTTTGGTATTGATCAAAATGAAACTAAAGCCATCCGTATTATGAATAAAGGTGTGCCGGTTGGCTCCATGGCAGTGGCGTCTCCCTACCCAAATTTAACGGTTATTCCCGCTGATTTAAGTTTGCGCAAAACGGATATTGAAATGTCGGAAGGCCGGGGTGGCCGCAAATTGATCAAGAGTCTAATTGAGCCTATCAGCGATAAAGCCTCCATTTTAATTTTTGATTGCCCGCCTACTTTGTCCCCCAGTATTGAATTTGTATTAGCTGAAGTGGATTTGGTATTAGTGCCCATGATTCCCAACCCGTTATCTCTAAGGGCAATGGCACAGGTGACGGATTTTTTTGAAAGCAAGGCGCGCTCGCCGAAACGTATCCACGGCTTTTTTAATATGCTGGATAAGCGTCGCAAGATGCATATGCAGATATTGGACAGCGCTAAATACTTGCCTCTGCCAGTATTGGATACCTATATCCCTATGGACAGCGAAGCGGAAAAAATGGCTCAGTGCCGAGCGCCTCTACCGAGTTATGCTCGTTCGGGCAGAGCGGCTTTAGCTTACAGAAATATGTGGAGTGAAATTCGGTCGATTCTAGCTTCGTGATTCAACGGCGGTTTCTAGGTTCCAGGAGAAGTTAACACCGATTGTTATTTTCTGCCCCGCATTAAGGTTTAAAATGGGGCTATCTTTCTCCTTGCGATAGGGCTGTAATCCTGTCGGATATTCTCCACAGAATAATTAAACTAGGGATAACCATGATAGAGGTAATAATAAAAAATAGAGTCCAATTACCGTCTAGCCAGTCCACTAATGCGCCACTGGCGGCGGAAAGTGTCGTTCTACCAAAATTTCCGAGTGAAGCCATTAATGCGTATTGGGTAGCGGAGAAAGTGTGGCTACACATTAGCGAAACTAACGAGACGAAAGCTACGATTGACCATGCCGCAGCAAAACCATCCACAACAATGGTGGCGATATAGAGCGGGATACTTGGACCAACCTGGGCCATCCAAGCAAACATCAAATTACTTCCTGCCATTGCTAGGCCACTTACCATAAGCCCTTTCACTAAGCCGAATTTTGCATTAACCCAGCCTCCCACAAGCGCAAAAGTAATGGTGAGCCACCAAGTGAGCATTTTTGAATAGGTTGCAATTTCTGTATTGGTAAACCCTATCTCCTTATAAAAAACAATGGACATTCTGCCCAGAAAAGCTTCACCAATTTTGAATAGAAAAATAAAGCTTAAAATGGCAATGGCGAACGCCGGGCCAGAACGTACAAAGAAATCTTTAAGGGGGGCGATGATTGCTGTCAATACCCAAGCGATAAGCTTATCACCGGCAAAAGCACATGTGGTTCCTGATTCGGCTTCGCGTAATTTTCCCGCCAGTATTCCCGCCAGTATGCAACTGGCAAAGCCTAAGAGGAGTAATAGGCTGTGGAAAAGGTTATTTGAAGAGAGGTGATTACTCACTCCAGGGGTGCCAATTAGAACCCAGAAAATCAGCAAAATAGGAATAAAAAGGGTAAAGGTCAGTTTGGCTTTTTCTTGTGAAGAGGCGGCTGCCGTAAGGGATTTATAGCTTTCGTATACTTCATCTCTTTGTGATTGGTAGGAGTGTTTAAGCGTTGGTAGAAGTGCTGAAATGGATAGGAGTACTATCGCAAGTACTGCCATTAACAAATAGAGTTGTGGCCAACTCCATCCTAAGTCGGAAAGTCTGAGGGGGATAAACCCTAGCCCCGCGTAGCCAGTCCACCAGCCCGCAGTAGCGGTGCCAGCAGCGGCAGATATAGATTGAGTTTCGTCCGATGAAAAGCTGTCTATTCGGTAAGCGTCAATGGCAATATCTTGGGTGGCTGCGGCGATAGCGATTCCGAGGGCAGAAAGTATTAAGTATTTAGCGTTGTTCTCAGGGGCGTTTAGGCTCATAGCAATACAGCCTATAACAATCAAAAGTTGGCAGAGCAAAACCCAGGTTCTTCTTGAGTCGAGTTTTATACCGATTAACGAAGTGGCTCTTATCAGCCACTGATGTCTAGCCCTATCGACTACTGGAGACCACAAAAAATTGATAGCGAATACACTAAAAATAAGCGCGGCAAAACCAATATCTGATCGGCTCAAGCCAGCCTCTTTTAACCATAAGGTTAAACAGGAGCCGATAATGGTCCAGGGAAATCCACTTGAAATGCCGAGAAAAAATACAGCGATAACTCGCTTGTCTAAATAATATTTCAAATTGTTTGTCCCAAATTAGTTAAAACATATATGGTTTTGTGACGACAAATTATTTTTTACTTCTTTTTCGCCCCAATGTTCTAGGGCCTACAAACAAAGCTCTGTGGTAATAGTATGTATCAATAGTATGTATCGCTACTCCGGCGTTTTCTACTGTACGTCAAGGTAAACTTTACCCAACTTTTTGAAAAATACACGGTCCGAAGGGGCGTTCTGAGTTATTTTTGAGAATCTTAATGAAAAAGCAATTATATACTGCTTTCATCACTTTACTTTTTATGCTGGCAAATAATGTGTTTTCTGGAGAGATACATCTCAAAAACGGAGACATTCTGAATGGTGAGCTTGTGGAGATCAATTCCGAACAGATAGTTTGGCGTTCGGCGGTGCTAGGGGATTTGTTTATTCCCAAATCGGCTATCCAATCGATTCAAACCGAAATCCAATTAAAGTTGGCTGGCCAACCGGATGCTTGCGTTTTCAGCCGTTTAAGTGGAGGAAATGTCGAGTTTTCGTGTAGCGGTGAGAGCAAGAGTATTCCACTTCTTACTTTGCAAGGGGTTGTTGAATATGAAAACCATCAAGAGACGACTGAATTTTACGCAGGCAAGATTACCGTGGTGGGTTCTCAAACCAGTGGAAATAGTGAGAAGCAAGATTGGTTAGTCGATCTAGACTTAACCCACCGCTATACGGATTTTAGGCACGAATATGGTCTTAAGTATGTTGGTGAATCAAGGGATAGCGGCTCTGCTGAGGAGGAATATGAAGGTATCTATGTCTTCGATTGGTTTTTTTCCCCACAAACATATTGGTATTTAGACGTTTCCGCGAATTCTAATGAAGCTAAACAATTGCAAGAAAAATACACTGTTGGTACGGGTTTGGGTTACCAGTTTTGGGAGTCTCAAAAAACCGCTTTCTCAATAAAAACAGGTGGTGTGTATACCAATGAAAGCTATGAGTATGAGGATAAAGAAGTAGAAACTGATCCTATGTTGGATGAAAGTACTCAAGATTTTGTTTCCTGGAGTCTGGCGTCAAATTTCAGATATTTATTTTTTGAAAAGTTTGCCTTCTACAACAGAGCGGATTTTTTGTGGTCATTTGATGAGCCTGAAGAAGGGGAGCCCAAAGGCTGGTCTGCTCAAACGGATACGGGTGTGAGTATGCCCATTGCCAAAGGGCTATCAGCAGACATTGCCTTGGAGTATGATTACGACAACTCTCCTCAAGATGCCAACCGCGAAGAAGACGCTAGATTACGCTTTGGTGTAGGCTATGCTTGGTAATCGTTGAGGAAGTAATGGGCAGAGGTGAGTTATGAGAGTGTTATTTATACTATTTGTTGTGCTACCCATAATTGAAATTTGGATACTCATTCGTGTGGGGGGCGTTATTGGTACGGCTCCCACCATAGCCCTAATCCTGTTTACAGCAGTGCTTGGTGCGGTCTTATTGAGAATGCAGGGGCGAATGACGCTTGCTCAGGCACAGTCTAAATTAGCTCAAGGGAGTATGCCTATAGAGGAGCTTGTTGCAGGTTTATTTCTTGCCGTTGGGGGGGCGCTTCTACTGACACCTGGTTTTTTAACCGATGCAATCGGGTTTAGCTGCTTAATTCCTGGCTTGAGAAAAGTGATTATTGTTTGGGGTGTGAAGCATGTGAAGATGCCAGGGCAGTTTCAGTCATTTCATACGCAGACGTCTTACCATTCGTCTTACCATTCGGATACCAACTCTTCGGGTCACACATCTGGCCACACAAAAGTTTTCCAATCGGAAAAAGAAACAGAATCAAACGTTATTGATGGTGAATGTAGCCGGGATGACTAAGTTTAAATCTTGCTTTGACGTCAACTGTAATAAAAAGATCAGTTTTTTGTGTTTTTGTCATTCTAAGCTATTGAAATCCCACAACCTGCCCCCATTCTTGGTTCGCAAAGCATTTATAGGTTGTTGTGGAGTTATGCTTCTGCTTCAACCAATTCTTACCAATCTGCTCAATATGTGGGCAAATTAGAGTGTTGATACGTTAATTGGAGATATTGTCGATGAAAATTCGCCCTTTACATGATCGTGTTGTAGTTCGCCGCAAGGAGGAGGAAGAAAAAACCGCTGGAGGCATTGTTCTACCTGGGTCAGCTAAAGAAAAGCCAAATCAAGGTGTTGTTATTGCTGTGGGCAATGGCCGCGTACTAGACAATGGTGAAACTTGCCCTGTAGACGTTAGAGAAGGCGACATTGTTGTATTTGGTAAATACGCTGGAAGTGACACTATTGAAGTTGATGGTGAAGAGTTAGTTATTCTTAGCGAAAGCGATATTAAAGCAGTTGTTGAATAGGCCCATAAGGGAACCTGTTTAAGCAAACTAATTGAAAATACTGAATTTATTTAAGATTGAAGGATTTGAAAATGGCTAAAGACGTTCTATTCGGTGATGACGCTCGCCAAAAAATGTTAGCAGGCGTAAACACTCTTGCTGATGCAGTAAAAATCACTTTGGGCCCTAAAGGTCGTAACGTTGTACTCGATAAGTCGTTCGGTGCGCCAACAGTGACAAAAGATGGTGTATCTGTTGCGAAAGAAATCGAGTTTGAAGACAAGTTCGAAAATATGGGTGCGCAGATGCTAAAAGAGGTTGCGTCTAAAGCCTCTGATGATGCAGGTGATGGTACAACGACTGCCACTGTTCTTGCTCAAGCTATCGTTAATGAAGGTTTGAAATCCGTTGCCGCTGGTATGAACCCAATGGATCTTAAGCGTGGCATTGACAAAGCCGTTGTAGCGGCTGTTGAGTATGTAAAAGGTCTTTCGTCCCTCTGTGAAGACAGCAAAGCGATTGCTCAAGTGGGTACTATTTCTGCTAACACTGATATCTCTATCGGTGACATTATTGCTAACGCAATGGGAAAAGTGGGCAAAGAGGGTGTAATTACCGTTGAAGAAGGTAGTGGTCTGGAAAACGAACTAGACGTAGTTGAAGGTATGCAATTTGATCGTGGATACCTTTCCCCTTACTTTATCACTAACCAAGACAATATGAGTGTGGAACACGAAAGCCCATTCATTCTATTGGTTGATAAAAAAATCTCAAACATTCGTGAACTGCTTCCTGTGCTAGAAACCGTGGCTAAAGCCGGCAAGCCTCTTGTTATTGTTGCAGAAGACGTTGAAGGTGAAGCCCTGGCTACGCTAGTGGTCAATAACATGCGCGGTATCGTTAAGGTTGCTGCCTGTAAGGCCCCTGGTTTTGGTGACCGTCGTAAAGCAATGCTGCAAGACATCGCTACTCTAACGGGTGGAACAGTGATCTCTGAAGAAATTGGTTTGGACCTTGAGAGCGCAACACTTGAACACTTAGGTCAAGCCAAGCGCTTTACTATGTCTAAAGAGAACAGTGTGATCGTTGATGGTGCTGGTCAAGCTGGTGACATCGAAGCACGTGTTAACCAAGTTCGTGCGCAGATCGAAGAAACCTCTTCTGACTATGATCGTGAAAAACTTCAAGAGCGTGTTGCTAAGCTTGCTGGTGGTGTTGCCGTTATTAAAGTGGGAGCAGCGACTGAAGTGGAAATGAAAGAGAAAAAAGCACGTGTTGAAGATGCACTTCACGCTACTCGTGCTGCGGTTGAAGAAGGTGTGGTTCCTGGTGGTGGTGTTGCGCTTGTTCGTGCTGGCATAGCGATTGCTGACCTTGAAGGTGATAACGAAGACCAAACTCATGGTATTAAAGCCGCTATTCGTGCGATGCAAATGCCTCTTCGCCAAATCGTTACCAATGCGGGTGACGAAGCTTCTGTTGTTCTTCAAAGCATCAGCTTGGAGACAGGTAATTACGGTTATAACGCTGGCACAGGTGAATATGGCGACATGATTGAAATGGGTATTCTCGATCCCGCTAAAGTAACTCGTACAGCGTTGCAAGCAGCAGGTTCTATCGCTGGTTTAATGATTACAACTGAAGTGATGGTTGCTGATAAACCAGAAGATAAAGCGGCTCCAGGAATGCCTGATATGGGTGGCATGGGCGGTATGGGCGGCATGATGTAAGTAACGTGTAACGTCTTACTGAGTTGAATGTCCGTTCGGTAGATATTTTTACGGACGGACATTTAATTTTATTAAAAGTCTATATGACGTTATTATGCTTTTTATATTTGATAAAAATTTTGGCTTTATTGGAAATAGACTTGAACCTAGCGGTGAAGGTGATTTATTGAAAGGAAATTCAAGGTTAAAAAAGAGATAAGCAGGGATGAGTGCTTAGTCTCTTCAAAGTAGTTAACTTTAAAAAATCAGGAAGAGTAACTTCTTAGTACGAAGTAGAAGTGGTTTGAAACCGGAACTCTTCTCGACACAATATCTGTCTTTTCTTACATTTTCTTGTGGAGATCAATAGCTAAAAATCGAAGGAAGAAATTCATTCTAAGTTAATATTTGAGTATACGAATATTTATTTTAGCTGTGGAAAAATTAATAGGCGATACTGCCGGTATTTATTGCGTTAGCCATCGAGAGGCTTTGGGTGAAAAGCCTTGGGGTAATATCAGTGTCCGATATACTATGCCAGAGACAAAATGCCCCAGGAATGCCTGATATAAGCAACGCTTTAAATATTGCCATAAAAAAAGGCCCATAATTTACGGGCCTTTTTTATTATATAAAATTATTTATTAAAATAAGTTTGCTCAAATTTTTTAGCTGAGCTTCAACTCAATCCACCATAGAATTAGGACCTTTCCATTATGGCTATTGAACTTCCTACATTACCTTATGCTCGTGACGCCCTTGTGCCACATATTTCAGCAGAAACTCTGGATTTTCATTATGGTAAACACCATCAAACCTACGTTGATAAGCTCAATGCTCTTATCCCTGGTACTGAATTTGAAAACAAAACCTTAGAAGAAATTGTTAAATCTTCTGCTGGCGGTATATTTAATAATGCTGCGCAAATCTGGAATCATTCCTTCTACTGGAGCTGCTTAAGCCCAACGGGTGGTGGTGAGCCAACAGGGGCTGCTGCCGATGCGATTAACGCTGCATTTGGTTCCTTCGATAAGTTTCAGGAAGAGTTTAATAATTCTGCTGTGAACAACTTTGCTTCAAGCTGGACATGGTTGGTGAAAAAAACCGACGGTTCAATTGCCATTGAAAATACCTCTAATGCTGCAACGCCGCTTACTGAAGAGGGGGTAATACCTATTCTAACCGTTGACCTGTGGGAACATGCCTATTATGTGGATTACCGTAATGCTCGTCCGAAATACTTAGCAGCATTTTGGAATCTTGTAAATTGGGATTTTGTTAACAAGTGTATTGCATAAGCGGGACACTGTCCTATTGTAATACTAAGGTAATTTAAGTAGAGTTACAGCCGATTTTGGGGCGCACTCGGCGTCGAAAGTTGGCTGTTTTCATTCCTACTCCCCCGGTCTACTAATAAGACTCAATAAATATGGATAAATGGCCTTTTATAATGGAATTTGAGTAGACTTAATATGCACTATTTTCGTTTTCTAGCGGTTGCTTTAGCTTTGTTTGTTACCTGCGGATGCTCAGTAATGACACTACCTGACTCTGTGAGCAAGGGTATCTTAAACAACGACGATTTGGCCACCGTTCGTGATGGCCTTCCCTCTTACCTCTTGTTAGTTGATGGCATATTAGAAAACTACCCGGATAATGAATCTATCCTTATCACCGCTTCGGCTCTCAATGGCGCTTATGCCGGGGTGTTTGTTGAGGAGCCTGAACGTAAAAAGCGTCTTACTGATAAATCCTTAAATCTCGCATTAAAAGCAACCTGCTCTCACAATAAAAAAGCCTGTGATATTCGTACAATGCCTTTTGACGAATATACACTGCTATTGCAAAAAATGAAGAAAAAGAAAGACCTCGCTCCTCTATACAGCTTAGGTTCAGCTTGGGCCAGTAGTATTCAAATGAATAGTAGTGACTGGAATGCTATTGCTGAGCTGGCTCGGGTACAGGCGTTAATGCAGCATATTGTTGATCTGAACCCTGAATATGAATTGGGTATGCCTTGGCTATACCTTGGAGTATTAAATAGTTTATTGCCTCAAAGTTTAGGTGGTAAGCCGGAGGTGGCCAAGCAACACTTTGAGCGTGCTATAGAAGTATCAAATGGCCGTAACCTGATTGTTAAAGTCTTCTACGCACAGCAATATGCACGCTTGGTCTTTGACCAAGAAATTCATGATCGGCTATTAAACGAAGTGCTTCAAGCGGACCCTCATGAAGACCTTCTTACACTGCAAAATGTTTATGCTCAGTCTCTTGCTAAAACGTTGTTGGCTGAATCACAAGAATATTTTGAGTAATAATTTTTTCAATATTAGTAAGTCGAATAGGACGCTCTATGACTGTTTTAAAATACATTAAAAAAACATTACCCGTAATGGTTTTTGCTATCGTCGCTTTAGTGGGGCTAAGTGTTCAGGCGAAAACCTATAAAATTTCTACACCACTCCCTGATGGCACCTTTGCGGTTGTTGAGCTTAAAAAAGCGGGTAAGACTATTTTTGAGAAAACCGAAGGACGGGTAAAATTAAAAATCTACCCAGGTGGTGTAATGGGTAGCGACAACGCGGTACTCAGTAAAATTCGCATTGGCCAACTTCACGGTTTTCTCGCAAATGGTGGAGCAATGGCACCGTTTTATAAAGATAGCCAAATCTATAATGCGCCTATGAAATTTAAGAGCTTTGACGATGTTGATAAAATTCGCCCCGTCATGGACGCAAAAATCGAAAAAGGCTTTGTCGATAACGGTTGGTATACCTTTGGCCTTATTGAAAGCGGCTTTGCCTACGCTATGTCAAGCAAAAAAATTCTTTCCATTGATGATTTAAAATCATCGAAACTTTGGTTGCCAGCGAATGATCGAATCTCCGAAAAAATTTCTAATGCTTATGGTGTGCCAGCAATTTACTTAAATATTGGTGATGTATTGACGGCGCTTCAAACGGGTGCCATTGATACTATCATTGCGCCACCTGTCGCGGCCTTAACGCTTCAATGGTATACAAAAGTTAAGTATGTGACCGATATGCCATTTATGTACACCTATTCTGCGTTAGCTATGTCTAAGAAACATCTAGATAAAATGAAGCCTGAAGACCTTAAGGTTGTTCAAGAAGAATTGCGTAAAGCTAGTGAGAGCATTAATACGCAAAGCCGAGCGGATAACTTAAATGCATTTACTGCACTTAAGTCTCAAGGTCTAGAAATGCTGAAGCTTTCGGATGAAGAGGTTAAATCTATTGCAGTAACTTCTGAAATTGCAACTAAAACGCTTATAGAGAAAGGCGAGTTTTCCCAAGAAATCTACGACGCTCTTAACGCTTCATTAACTCAATAACGCGCCTCATTGTTGAATCTAAGAAACAAAATATTGTATGGGGTAATAACTAATGAATGTGTTTAGAAAACTTAGTCAGTCATTTTATTGGCTAGAACTGTCATTGTTAGTTCTTATCCCTATTGCTGCCGTTATACTATCAGTACTGCAAATTATCTTGCGCAATGCCTTCGAAACCAGTTTGCCATGGGTCGATCCTATGGTTCGCATTTCCGTTTTATGGATTGGCTTATTAGGCGCCATGATTGCTACACGTCAATCGGAACATATTTGTATTGATGTAGCTTCCCATTACTTGGCCGAGAAGTGGAAAAAAGTTGTAACGGTCTGTGTATCCTTTTTTGCCTCTGCTATATGTGGGTTAATGGCTTACCATAGCTGGCGTTTTGTTATAGAAGAAAAAACATATCAGAGTGTGGTATACGGTGAAATTCCTTCCTGGCCATTTCAAATGATATTACCTGTGGCCTTTGTTGTTATGAGTTTTCGATTTATTGTGCTATTGGTCGATACACTCTTAAATAAGAAAGTTGAGGAGGGGGAATAATGGGTGCCTTTATTTCATTTTTTCTTATTTTGGCCGCGTTGGTTGGCGTACCTATTTTTGTCATTATTCTGAGTGGCGCTGCAGCGGGTTTTACCTTTGCTGAAATTGATTTGATGGTATTGCCCATCGAACTCTACCGTATTACGGAATCTCAAGTGCTGATGGCACTACCCATGTTTGCCTTGGCCGGGTTTTTGTTAAGCGAAAGCAATACCGCCGACAGGTTGGTTAAGTTGTCTCAGGCCGCTCTTGGTTGGATGCCGGGGGGCATGATTATTATTGCCTTGCTCACCTGTGCGTTTTTTACCATGCTGACAGGTGGGTCGGGTGTGACTATTGTTGCGCTAGGGGCGTTACTGCACCCGTCACTTCTCAAATCTGGTTATAAAGATAAATTCAGTATAGGTTTGATTACCACATCGGGAAGCTTGGGGTTATTGTTGCCTCCTGCGATTCCGCTGATCTTGTACGGCATTATTGCTCAGCAAATGGATATTGCGGATGTCTCAATTACCGATTTATTTATTGCGGGTTTAATTCCTGCAATGCTGATGATTTTTGCCCTTTATGGTTATGGCTTATGGGCAAACCGCGATGTAAAAATTCCACTGATTAAATTTGACCGAAAAAAATTCCTTTCTGCATTAAATGAAGCGAAATGGGAACTGGCTATCCCTGTGGTGATTTTGGGTGGTGTATTTAGCGGCATATTAGTGATTTCGGACGCTGCCGCCGTAACGGCTTTGTATGTATTAATTATTGAAGTATTTATTTATAAAGAAATCTCTTTTAGTAAACTGCCTAAAGTAATGAAAGATACCATGGTAATGGTCGGCGGCATTATTTTGATTTTAGGCGTGGCGATGGCTTTCACTAACTTTTTAGTGGATGCGGAAGTGCCAGAAACACTATTTAGCTTTATTCAACGCCATATCGAAAATAAATACGCATTTTTAATTTTGCTTAATATTATCTTGCTGGCTTTAGGCGCTCTGCTCGATATATTTGCCGCTTTGGTTATTATGGTGCCATTAATTTTGCCAGTGGCCTTAAGCTATGGGATTAACCCCGTACACCTAGGTATTATCTTTGTGGCGAATATGCAAATCGGTTACTTTACCCCCCCTGTTGGAATGAATCTATTTATTGCGAGCTACCGTTTTAAGCGTTCTATTCATGAACTGTATGTGGCGACCTTGCCGTTTATGCTTGTCTTGTTATTGGTGCTGATAGCCATTACCTATGTCCCTTCTTTATCGCTTGCATTGCTCTAGCTTGTACAATAGGGAAATGTACAAGAGGGGAATATACAAAAGATAGCCTTTCCAGGCCGTATTTCTGCGGCCTATTTCCATACGGAAATAAGGGTTAATGGGTGTTTCTTTGAGACTTACAGGCGGTTAATTGTGTCTTTTTTGAAATCCTCCTAAATCACTGGTATAAAGCCATACGCCAGAGCACCTAGTTTTGGTCGTTGGGGTCGGATTTTATCCAGCAACTAACAAAAGAAACCCATGGGTGGCAGCTTTTTATTCGTGAGGCTGAATACACACACCTGAGGTTTTACCACTAAGGTTTTACCACCATGAATCAACTGCGGGGAGATTATCATGGAAGCAATGCAAATTATTAACTTTTTATTTCGTTGGGCACACTTACTATTCGGTATAACCTGGATAGGAATACTGTATTATTTTAACTTTGTACAAGCTGAGTATTTCAAAGAAGGTACGCCAGAGGCCATATCTGATGCGAAGGCTAAGCTAGCACCTCGCGCACTATGGTGGTTCCGTTGGGGGGCGATGTTTACCTTTGTCACGGGTATTGTTCTCCTAGGCGGCATTCATCATTTGAGCTTCACAAATGATTACATTCTTGTTGGTGCATTGATGGGGACTATCATGTTCCTAAACGTTTGGTTGATTATTTGGCCCAAGCAACAAATTATTCTGGGCATGAAGGAGGGGGATGCTGCCTCTGCGGCACCAAAAGCGGCTTTGGCTTCAAGAACGAATACGTTGCTCTCCGGCCCCATGGCTTTTTGTATGTTAGCGTCTCCACATCTTATGGGTTATTCGGATGCTCATAAAATCAGTGGTGATGGGTTAGGGTTGGGTTTTTGGATAGCCGTTGGCTTGGTATTGCTCATTGAAGCCAATGCGATTTTTGGTAAACCCGGCCCTATTGCAAGTGTGCGAGGCGTTATCCATATGTCTTTGGCGCTTGCAGCAGCAATCTTCCTGATCCTGATGTATCTCTAAGATTTGGCAACATAAAAAGTGGTAAACTGGCGGCGCGCATCGCGTAACCGCTAGTTTTAACCGTTAGAAGATATAAAATCATTATGGAAAGACACGAGCCCACTATTTCGACTTTGAGTTCAAGCCCTGAGGAGTTGCCGCGTAATAATGCGCGCCAGCAACATGCCAGTAATACTGCGGCCAAAAATACCGGCGCTACGACAATGGCGCGAACACCTCAAGCAAGGCAAGTAATTGTTAAATCCTCTCCTCTTGTTCCGTTTACCTTTTTACTGGCTATTGCCGCGCTGGCTTTAGCGGGGTTTTCCTATTGGCAGTTAATGCAATCTCAAAAAGGTTTAGTATTGGCAGAGGCCAGAATTGCCGAATTAGAGGGTAAGTTAGACCTTTCCGATGACGAGTCATCGGCATCCATCACTGCGGTGCAAGCTAAATTAAAATGGGCAGATTCAGAAATTCGCAAGCTTTGGGGGGTGTCTCACGATAAAAACCGTAAGTCTATTTCGTCAAACAAGGATAAACTTACTGCGTTATCCAAGCAGATGAAGTCTCAAGAACCTAAGTTAAACGCTGCGGTTTCTGGAGTGGATAGCATCAAGGCTCAAATTGGATCGGTTAATCAGAAATTATCTCAGCAGCAGACACAGGTGCAGATGCTTTCTGATAGGTTAATTCAGCTTGAAGAAACCGAGGCAGCTCTTCAGCAGCGGATAAATGAACACGAGCAGGCCATACAAGCGATAGATTCATTCCGACGTAAAGTCAATAGAGAATTACTTGTGCCAAAAAGCGGTGGTACGCCTTAATCGGCGCTAAGCTATAGGCAGACTTTGCTGTCATCATCCAGATATGTTTCTTCGCAGTAGGGGTGTATGCGCCTACTACTTTATTTATTTTGAGGTAGGTCATGACCACAATCATTTGTCAGCAAGATTTAATCGACAGTGTTGCCGATGCTCTTCAATTTATTTCTTACTATCACCCCAAAGACTTTATTGACGGGATGCACGAGGCTTATCAAAAAGAGGAGAACCAGGCGGCAAAAGACGCGATGGCGCAAATTCTTATAAACTCTCGCATGTGCGCGCAAGGTAAGCGTCCGATTTGTCAGGATACAGGTATTGTCACTGCATTTGTTAATGTGGGAATGGATGTGAAAATTGAAGGGGATATGAGTCTCGATGATATGATCAACGAAGGCGTTCGTCGGGCCTATAATCACCCTGATAATCTATTGCGAGCTTCGATTCTTACTGACCCCGATGGGGGGCGCAAAAATACTGGCGATAATACGCCCGCCGTTATTCACTACAAAATAATACCTGGCAATACGGTGGATGTGCATGTGGCTGCGAAAGGTGGCGGCTCTGAGGCAAAATCCAAATTTGCGATGCTGAATCCGTCCGATTCCATTGTTGATTGGGTATTAAAAATGGTTCCAACAATGGGGGCGGGTTGGTGCCCGCCTGGCATGTTGGGAATTGGCATTGGCGGCACCGCCGAAAAAGCCATGTTGCTGGCGAAAGAATCCTTGCTGGACCCAATCGATATTCAGGATCTAAGAGCGCGTGGGCCGCAGAACCGTGCAGAAGAATTGCGTTTGGAGTTGGTTGATAAGGTCAATAGTTTGGGTATTGGCGCGCAGGGTTTGGGAGGGATAACCACCGTCTTAGATGTGAAAATCAAAGAGTACGCCACCCATGCGGCAAACAAAGCGGTGGCAATTATTCCAAATTGTGCGGCAACCCGTCATACTCATTTTGTATTGGATGGTTCTGGCCCAGTATTACAGGAGGCACCTAATTTGGATGATTGGCCTGAAGTCACCTGGGACATGGGCGATAACGTTAAGCGTATTGACTTGGATTCTTTGACGAAGGCAGACCTTTCAGAACTCAGCCCTGGGGATACACTGCTTCTTTCCGGCAAGCTACTAACTGGTCGAGATGCGGCCCATAAGCGTTTGGTGGATATGATTGACAAGGGCGAAGATATGCCTGTGGATTTCACCAATAAGCTTATTTACTACGTTGGGCCGGTCGATCCAGTGCGCAATGAAGTTGTTGGGCCTGCGGGGCCAACCACTGCAACACGTATGGATAAGTTTACCGGCACCGTTCTGGAAAAAACGGGCCTAATAGGTATGATTGGTAAAGCTGAGCGCGGACCCGTGGGTATTGAAGCGATTAAGGAGAATAAGGCGGTCTACATGATGGCTGTTGGTGGGGCGGCTTACCTTGTTTCTAAGGCTATCGTCAATTCAAAGGTACTGGCATTCGAGGACCTGGGAATGGAAGCTATATACGAGTTTGAAGTGAAGGATATGCCGGTAACCGTTGCGGTTGATATTCATGGTGAATCAGTCCATCAAACCGGCCCCAAAATCTGGTCAGCTAAAATTCAAGAGCAAGCTTTACACTTTAAGTAACGTCGTTTCTAAAGGTAAGATTTCTAAAAGTAGCATTCTTAAGGTTGGCTGACAGGAGCGCTTTGAATAATATTTTCAGGGCACACATTTCCTTTTCTCCTGCCTATTGTTGGTCTTTTTCTGGTATTGGTACATTTAAACGATTCAAGCGTTAGATAACTTGAGCTACCCTCAATTGCCTCCTAGGCTCAAAGTTGAGGTGTTGAAAATAAAGGTAAAACCTGTGGAACTTGATGAAGAAAATTGTAAAGATTTGATGGAGGCGTTCCAGGAGCTGCAAAACGAAGTTGAAGACTCTCTTCTCAAACTTCGTAAAAATTTTAATAAAGAAGAAGTTAATTGCTTATTTCGAGCAATTCATAATATCAAAGGTAATGCCGGTATCATGGGGCTGGAGGTGATTGTCAACTTCACTCATGAAATTGAGGAAGTGGCTGGCGCCTTGAGGCAAGGTCGGTACTTACTCACTGAGAGGATAGGGGAAGCACTCCTATTCGCTATGGATAGATTATACGACCTCCATCAGCAGGAACTTTATGGAAAAAAGTTTGATTACCTGCGAATTGAGGAACTGGGATCATTTTACCAAGCTATGGCTCACGCTGAAGCAGAAGAGGCAAATACCATTGCTTTAAAAATACTTCAATTTTTAGGTGCGGGTATTGCCAACGATGAAGTAGACATTTTTGCAGTTGAGGCGGAATCAAACAAAGTTGAAGTAGAGAGTTTACCGCCAGTAAATGCGGAAGAAAAACAAATTCACGATTTGTTTTTTTTCCAAGAATTTGCACTTCAGTTAGATACCCAAATTGAAGGCTGGGAAGGGAGAAGTATTCAATTATTTGAATGGGCTATGAAAATGAATAGCCTAGCGGGGGGGGGGGTGGATGAATCTCAATTGGCCGCTGCCGTGTATATTCATAACCTTGGGATTGCTATGACGCCAAGAGAATTTTGGGAAGGAAAGTTAGATTTTAGTCCAGATGAGCTTGAGGTAATAAGAAACCACCCTAATTGGGGTTATAATTTTCTAGTCCGTATTCCAGGTTGGGAGGAAGCGGCCACCATAATTTACCACCATCGAGAATCTATAGATGGTAGTGGTTACCCCAATGGTTTAAAGGGCGATGAAATTCACCCTGGAGCAAAAATGCTCTCTATTCTTGATGCGTTTTTCTTTCTCACAAAAGGGCGAGTGGATAGTAGTGCAAGACACTCAACGGTACGTGCGCTATCCACAATTAATGCGAGAATTGATACCCAATTTGAAGGCATATGGGTACAGTGTTTTAATCATATGATGAGAAAAGAACTCCAGGCTGGGAATGTCTAAACTTCTAATACTAGACTGTTGCTCGGAATAGGCCAAAAGGTAACCTCTTATGACTGATTTAGCTCGATTTAGATGTGACGCTTGTCGTGCCGATGCGCCGCAACTGACGGAAGTAGAATTTGAGAGCCTTCGGCAACAGATCCCCGAATGGACGCTTGATAAACAACTCAATGTGCCCCAGTTATGGTGAAAGTTTACCTTTTCTAATTTTATGGACGTGCTTGAACTTGCCAATGCAATTGGTGAAGAGGCGGAAAAGGAAGGGCATCACCCTGCGCTTCTTGTCGAATGGGGGAGTGTAGAAGTGCGTTGGTGGACGCATAAAATTGGTGGCATCCATAAAAACGACGTCATAATGGCGGCGAAAACGGATGAGCTGGCTTATAAGTAAATTTATTTATCTCAAATGTTAGAAATATCAGATAACATACCCACTAAGAAACTCACGTCTGCCAAGCTTTTTTCAAACACGGCATTTGGCGCAGAGTAAGTCGTGATGTCTTGCGTCGTTTTTTTCTTAACCGTAAGACCAATGTATTTTAAAACAACAAAACTCGCCGGGTCCTGACGCCCAATCTCCATTGAGAGTTTATCAAGATGCAAGCTTGTCTTTAAAGGAGTTGTCTTTAAAGTTTAGCGTTGTGATTGATATTACATTCTTAACCCACATTGAGCATCAATCAAAGCCATTATTAGAGCATGACAGGCTGGTTGAAATTTGGCGAAAAGAAACTTAATAGGTTGATCAAAAGAATGTAAAAACCTTGGCTTTCACCCTTCCGTCGCTAAATATAGGCAAGTTCTTCCTCCTCTTAGCAAGACTTTAGAATTCCGAGGTCTCTAGAAACCGAGCAATTGGTTTTAAGTGCCAAGACATGATATCCGCTTATGGCCGAAAGAAGACAAAGGGGTTCAAATCTGCTCTTTACGATCAGATAAGACCCCTCCGTCCGTTTTACTACTTTTCTTTAAGTCGTACTCCGCGTATCTAGAACTGCTCGATTACAAACGAAGAGTCGATCTTGCGCACCTCAGGAATGAGACAGGTGCCTCCTACATTGGTTTCATCCAACCAGGTATTGGCCCCAGGGGAAAGCTCTAGACTCCAAGACCTTACATCGGTTTGAAGTAGGAGGACATACTGGTCCCCTTTCTTGATCAAAAAAGTAGAGCCGCACTTTCCATCCAAGACACCGTGTCCCATGGACATCGCAGCCTGGACTTTCTGCCCGTTTTCAAGAGTCACGTCGACCACATAGGCGTCCGCGCCTGCATTAGGCTGCGGTATTGCGGCGCCTTTTGTTGTGGCTATGCGATGCCACTCGGCAACCAACGCATTGTAAGCATCCTCATTGATCCCATTTGTGTAATGCCCATTCGAACAGGAATGAGAAGCTGTTATTGGGTAGCCCTGACCGTTAAGGATGCACTGCTCATTAGTACTGTTCCAGACAAGATCCACACCATCGCGCTCACACCGGCTTCCTTTCAGAAGCGTGACACCAGGGCCACACACATAACATTCGTAAGGGTCTGGCCAAATCGCATAGTTTTGAGCGATGTCCGTGCCATCACACTCGCTGGGATCGTTCCCGCTACAGGAAGCACCTACTTTAGATACGTCGATTGTACATTCTTTGAACCCAGCCGCCGTTCCAGATGATGAACTACTTGAACTGCTGCTACTGGAGCTGCTACTTGAAGATGAACTACTGGAGCTGCTACTCGAAGATGAACTGCTAGAGCTACTACTGGATGAGGAACTGGTGCCTCCACAGCTACCGCCCTCTGTCCAAGCATTGGTCCAATAAGAGCCTGTGCCAGGCGCATACGCCCAGGCAGCACTCGAAGAACACCAGCCCGCAACATTACAGGTGTAACTGCTTCCTCCATTTTGAACCACTTGGCCAGAGCTATAGCTGGTACCTGCGACGTATTGAGCGCAACCACCTGCGCCAGAGCTGCTTGAGGAACTACTTGAGGAACTACTTGACGAGGAGCTTGAAGTAGACGAAGAACTGGAACTACTCGAAGAGCTGCCCCCCTCACAGGCTCCTTCAAGGGTCCATACCTGCCACTGTCCCGAATTGTCTGAAGGTGTAGTATTGGTGTTCCACCAATTTGATTTGTAAGCTTGTCCCGCTTCCTGTACAACAGCATTAGCAACATAAGTGCTGCTGCTATTCCATTCTGAGCGATCGGAACAGTCTACCGCCGCAACCTGCCCTGAAATCAGAGTAGCCATAGCAACGGAGACTGATACCACTAAATTTTTTTTCATTATTATTCTCCAATCAATTGGAAGAAGCCACTGATATAGGTGCGTAGTTTTTCGGTGATACGCCCGCCTCGTATTAGTCTCGTCGGTTTGTGGCAATAAATACGAATAGGAAGCGCTATAAATTTACTCAGTAGTTTCTACGTTATTTTTATTAAAATTAGTGCCAACGTTTGCAAAAGGTAAGTCTGCATACTTGCTCACTTTATCAGCAAAATAACGGAGAAGAAAGGTAGGTTCAATCTAATCTATAGGCTCTACTCGAAGAATTTTTCTGCCATATTCCAATTGGTAATATCCAGCTCGTGTGGTCAAAACTAAATGCTCAATTAGGTGGCAGGGTAGGGTTTTGTCTTTCTTTTTTTTCCTTTATTTCTCATATATTTTTATTTTTTTCTAATACATAGAGGGGTTAGGTGGATAATTAGGACTAGATCAAGAATTTGGTATTTAAGTTAATTAAAGGGGACAGAGGGAATAAAAAAACGACCAATGTGACCAGGTTGAATTTCCTTCGCCCGCTTGTTCCTAGCCACATTAGCGTTATTAAAACGCGATAGCTCTATCTGGTTCGTGCAAATTTTGATTTCCCGAGTTCTTAGAGCGTCAAACACTCTGCTTCGCATTATTTCGCCTTTTGATCCTATGGAAAAGGGTGCAATTAGAGGACTATGTCACACTACTGAATAAAGGGGGGGCGGAAGTAATCCCATGCTTTGGCCCTGCGGGCGATGTCGTTCACCCAGTATTTTACTATGGGAGTTTGGGAAGTAACAATTGGTTGGCTTGCGAGGCGAGTGGTGTATTCAGGAGACTTGCTGTGTAATCAATTCATCATGTGAACGCCAATGAGGTTGCACTAATACCGCGTTGACGTGGGTAATGGTGACTATTTTTTTTGTCTCTCTCGCGGCTTCGATAAGACTGCCATAACATACATTTCTACACAGCCTTAAATTACCGGAACTTAACCGTAATATTAACTCAATCGCGGCCATATCAAACGTATTTATCCCCATTCTAGCGGCTTCGAGTTCGTTAATGATATAGCGTTCCATATCGTCATTATTGAGCGGCCTTAATGTGGCCGAGTAACGACCGTACATCGGAATAAATTAAACCTACTTAGGTTCTATCTAAAAAGTGGGTATTTTTACCGTCAAATAGATCGGGAATAATATAATTTTTGATTATTTTAATAAAAAAGCCCAGTAATACTGGGCTTAGCTTTTAAGATTAGTTTTTAAGATGTTACAAAAAACTAGTGATCTGTCGCTTCACCCGCACCTTGTGGGTAGCGTATATTTTCCACAAGCTCTTGGATTTCTTTAGGTGCATCATCCGTAAACTTAAACACAGTTAACGCTACTGCAAAATTCAACAACATACCTAAGGTGCCAATGCCTTCAGGGGAAATTCCAAATAACCAGTTTTCCGGTGAGTTGGATTCGGGGCTAATAAACTTGAAGAAAACAATATACGCTCCGGTAAAGGTAATGCCCGAAATCATTCCAGCAATAGCGCTCTGGCTATTCATTCGCTTGTGAAAAATACCTAAGATAATTGCCGGGAAAAATGATGATGCAGCAAGGCCAAAGGCAAAAGCAACAACCTGCGCGACAAACCCCGGAGGGTTAATGCCTAAGTAGCCGGCTATAACAATTGCCACTGCTGCTGCGCCTCTCGCGTAGAGCAATTCTTGTTTATCCGATATTTGGGGCATTAAATTCCGTTTTAAGAGATCGTGAGAAATGGAGGTTGATATGACTAATAATAAGCCTGCGGATGTAGAAAGCGCTGCGGCTACAGCACCGGCAGCAACCAGCGCAATCACCCATACAGGTAACTCAGCAATTTCTGGGTTGGCGAGTACCATTATGTCTCGGTCAACTTTCATTTCATTACGCTCATCGCCGGCATAAAACATACGTCCATCTTTGTTTTTATCTTCCCAACTGATTAGGCCGGTTTTTTCCCAGTTTTTTATCCAATTAGGGGCTTCTTCATAGGCCGTACCTTGAGCCTCTGGTCCATTGATTGTATTAATCATATTCACTCGGGCAAATGAAGCCAACGCAGGCGCTGTGGTATATAAAATAGCGATAAACAGTAACGCCCAACCCGCAGACTGACGTGCGTCACGCACTTTGGGTACGGTAAAGAAGCGAACAATAACGTGAGGTAAACCCGCAGTGCCCACCATTAAGGCTGCGGTAATAAAAAAGACATCAATCATACTCTTGCTGCCGTCGGTATAGGCGTTAAACCCGAGTTCCACCGATAGGCCGTCGAGTTTATCCAGCAGAGATGTTTCTGTTCCCGTTAAGTGAGAGCCAAACCCCAATTGAGGAATGGGGTTTTCAGTCATCATAATAGAAATAAAAATGGCGGGAACCAAGTAGGCAAAGATAAGCACGCAATATTGCGCTACTTGTGTATAGGTAATGCCTTTCATTCCGCCTAATACAGAATAAAAAAAGACGATACCCATGCCTATTATAACGCCCAAGGTTATGTCTACTTCCAAAAAGCGGCTAAACACCACACCCACGCCACGCATTTGCCCAGCGACATAAGTAAAGGAAACAAATATTGCACAGAGTACTGCAACAGTTCTGGCTGTTTGAGAGTAAAAGCGGTCACCAATAAAATCCGGTACAGTAAATTTGCCAAATTTTCTCAGGTAGGGGGCAAGGCAAAGTGCTAATAATACGTAGCCGCCTGTCCAACCCATTAGGTAAACGCTGCCATCGTATCCCATAAAGGAAATGAGACCCGCCATGGAAATAAAGGAGGCGGCGCTCATCCAATCGGCGGCTGTGGCCATGCCATTGGCAATAGGGTGGACGCCGCCGCCCGCCACGTAAAATTCTTTTGTTGAATCCGCTCTTGCCCAAATAGCAATGCCGATATACAGAAGAAAGGTGCAGCTAATAATAATTAATGTTAAAAGTTGAATTCCCATTTGTATGGCTCCTTAGTCTTCAGAAACATTGTATTTTTTGTCGAGTGCATTCATTTTTCGAATGTAAACGAAGATAAGAATTAAGAAGGTGTAAATGGAACCCTGCTGGGCGAACCAGAAGCCGAGTTTAAACCCAAAGAATTGAATTTGATTAAGAATGTCGACCAATAGAATACCGCAGCCAAAGGATACAAAAAACCAAATGGCAAGTAGTTTAAGCATCAACGAAATATTATTCCGCCAATAGGCTTGTTTATCATTTTCTGATTTAAAGGCCATGTTAGCTTCCCCCTCCGAAGCAAAGAGTATTGTTAGGTTTGGCTGATTATTGGATTTTTTAGTTTTCAGCTAAACCCGTACGAGGAGTAAGCTAAAGGTATATTTCAAATAAGTGGCAGTGATGGCCACATCTATCAGAATTATGCCATTTATGACTTAAACCTCATGTGGTGGCTACGATGCCCAGTGTGGAAGAGCATGTCAAGGCGGGCTGGGTTAGGTTATTGGGTTACCGTCAAGTAGGGCTTTGCCGTCTTGCATGGTCAGGCGTCCTTGGGCAAACAACTTAACGGCTTTTGGATAGATAATATGCTCTTGTTCAAGGACTCTGGCTGCAAGGCTGTCTTCGGTATCGCCCTTCAAAACTGGAACCCTTGCTTGAATAACCGCAGGCCCCCCGTCCAGTTCAGCGGTGACAAAGTGTACGGTTACCCCGTGTTCTGTATCGCCCGCTTCGAGTACACGTCTATGGGTATGTAGCCCCTGGTATTTGGGTAATAGGGAAGGGTGGATATTCAGCATTCTTCCCAGGTAGTGATGGGTTAATTCTGGGGTGAGAATACGCATAAAGCCCGCCAATACCACCAGTTGGGGGTGGTATTGGTTGATTTGCTGTTGTAATGCTTGGTCGAACTCTTCGCGGGAGCCATAGCTTTTATGGCTAAGAACATGGGTTGCAATTCCGTGATTAGCAGCGCGCTCTAGCCCTTTAACACCGCTTTTATTACTGATAACCGCACATATCTCGGCGGGAATATCGCCAGATTCCACATGGTCAATAATGGCTTGTAGGTTACTGCCGCTACCTGAAATAAGTACAACAATACGTATTTTTTCTTGTTGGTTGGACGGTGATAGTTGGTTGGGCTGTGATAGCTGGTTGGATTTTGACATTACCCGTATCCTCGGTGAATTTACAGGTTCTGCAAATCGACTTGTTCTTCGCCCACTTGTGCTTCGGCGATATAGCCAACCACACAAGCTTGTTCTCCCAGGGCTTTGAGAATGTCTAAGGCGTTATTGGTGGTTTCAGATGGAACGCATATCACCATACCCATACCACAGTTAAATGTTCGGTACATTTCTCTTGCTTCTACGTTGCCGGATTGTTGTAACCACTGGAATACTTCCGGCAGCGCCCAAGCGTTACAGTCGATAACGGCTTTGGCGCTATTCGGTAATACACGGGGAATATTTTCCAGTAAGCCGCCTCCGGTAATATGGGAAAGGGCATTTACGGGGGTTTGTTTTATGAGTTCCAACAATGACTTTACGTAGATTCGAGTGGGTTCTAGCAGCGTTTCTCCCAGCGTTTTTTCTGCAATAGGCATGGACAGGTCTGCGTTGGAGACCTCAATAATTTTGCGGATAAGTGAATAACCATTGGAGTGAGGGCCGCTACTGGCTAAACCAATTAAGGTATCACCTACTTTTACATTACTGCCGTCAAGTATCTTGGATTTTTCGACAATGCCGACACAAAACCCGGCCAGGTCGTAGTCTTCCCCTTCATACATGCCCGGCATCTCTGCGGTTTCGCCCCCCACGAGTGAACAGCCGGAAAGTGTGCAGCCCTCGCCAATGCCTTCGACAACTTGAGCGGCAATATCAACGGAAAGCTTGCCGGTTGCGTAGTAGTCTAGGAAGAAAAGAGGTTCCGCACCGCCGACGATAAGGTCGTTAACGCACATAGCAACAAGGTCAATGCCAATGGTATCGTGTTTATTGATGTCCATCGCCAGCTTTAATTTTGTGCCCACGCCGTCTGTGCCAGAAACAAGGACGGGTTCACTGTAGCCTTTGGGCAGTTCAAACATGGCGCCAAACCCCCCTAAACCTGCCATAACCTCGGGTCTGCGAGTTCGTTTTGCCACGGATTTGATGCGATTAACCAGTTCGTTGCCGGCGTCAATGTCTACGCCTGCATCTTTGTAACTTAATGAAGGTGGGTTTGAAGTGGAGGAATCTGTCATAAAATCGGTTTCGCTTGTTCGAGCAGTGGGAGAACCCATCCAAAGTGCTTACTTGGCCAATATTTCCAAGTGAACTATGGGCGTTTAAAAAGGCGCAATTTTACATTTTCTGGCTTGGTTCGTCATTAGTGACAGGGCTCTACAGTAAAAAAACATCACATTATAGGAATGAGTGGTTAAAACCTTTGGATTCGGTTGGCCGATTGCGGACAATATATTGCTACAATGGGGCATCTAAAAATAAACTTGGCGCCTAAGTTGTAGTCAAAAAATAGTAATCAAAAGAACCGGATATTTATCAGTGATAAGTCAAATACGAATAGTATTCATTAGGGTTATGCTTGCCTGGGGAGTGTGTCTTAGCACGAGCGCTCAGCCGGTTGACCCTTACTTTAGTACCCTAGTTCCGGTGCGATCTCAGGACATCAAAGAGCGTCAATATGCGGCTCAAAAAGGTATGCAAAAAGTACTTGTGCGCTTATCTGGTACGGAGGAGGTGTTAAAAAACAAGGAAGTGCAAAAAGCGGTTGGCAAAGCCTTGAATTATGTGGAGCAGTTTCAGTATCAAGAAGTAGATGATCAAAAGCTTCTCGATAAAGGTATAGAGGAAAGTATTCTGTTAAGGTTTTCTCCCAGGTTGATCAAAGAAACCCTAACCCGAACCAAGCAGCCCTATTGGCCTATTAACCGTCCCAGTACGTTAATCTGGCTTGTTGAAGATAATTTAGAGGAGGGCAAAAAGCTTCTTAACTTCTCAAGTGAACATCCTCTGGTGCAGCAGGTGATAGCCACTGCCAAATTACGGGGGCTGCCAGTACAATTTCCTATTCTAGATATACAAGACCAAACCAACCTTACAGCAGAGCAGGTGTGGTTAATTGATGATAAGGCTATTGTCGCCGCTTCACAAAGGTATAACGCAGAAATTATTTTGGTGGGGCGATTTTCAACAACGTCTAGAGGCGAATTTTGGGGAACTTGGCAGTTTTTCCACGATGGCCATACCCAGGTTTACGATAACAGAACCAAGGGTCCAGAAGAGCTGGGGCGACAAGGTGTGCTGCCTATCGTAGATTATTTGGCTAATCGCTACAGCATTATACCTCAGTTGCTCGATACTCCTGGTATAGTGATGCGAGTGGGCAGCGTTGGGAGCTTTAAAGATTATCGCAGAGCTATGGATTACTTGGAGAATATGGCCGTGGTAACTAGTTTGGCAGTAACTGCAGTGCAAAATGATACATTACAGCTTTATTTAGAAACCAATGCAGATGTGGGTAGGTTTATGGCGGCAATTAAGCTGGATAACAAAATGAAGTTGCTTGAGAAGAAATTGCAGGATCAACTGCCTGTCTGGCAGAGAGCACCAGTGGGTAGTGAGGAAAGCCCATTGGAATATGTTTGGTTGGGTAAATAAGAATAATAAAAGGTGTTTTTACTATGGCAACCACCTCTCCCGTTCAGCTAAGTTTGCATGTTTCGTTAAGTGATGAAGCGACTTTTGCTAACTACTATGCGTCGGGTGAAACTAATTCCCAAGCTATTGCGGCATTGAAGCAATTTTCGTCCGGTGCGGGAGAAAATGGCTTAATGATTTGGGGGGCTCGTGGTGCAGGGCTGACGCATTTGTTACAGGCTGTGTGTCACGATGCGACGGAAAACCAATTGGCAATTCAATATATTCCTATGAGGCACATGATTGGTTATTCCGCAGAGGATATTTGCGAAGGCTTAGATGGTGTTGAAATAGTGGTCTTTGATGGCATTGATTACATTTGTGGCAATAAAAACTGGGAACATGAGCTTTTCCACCTTTTTAACCGAATAAAAGATCGAGGGCATAAAATTTTATTTTCTTCTCATACTAGCCCGCCCTCTTTACCTATATTATTGGCTGATTTGAAGTCTCGGTTATTAGGTTGTGTTATCTATCATATAGAAAGTATGTCAGATAGTGAGAAAGAGCAGGCATTGATCGCTCGGGCTGCTGCGAGAGGTATGGATTTATCAGAAGAAGTAGCACGTTTTATTCTTAGCCGTGCTTCCCGAGATACACAGGAACTCTTTTATCTTTTGCATCGCTTAGATGACGCCTCTCTTCAACAACAACGAAAACTTACTATTCCTTTTGTAAAGGACGTGCTTAACTTCTGAGGTTATTATTAAATAGCTATCTTCAGTTATGATTTTGATAGAATATTGCTCTTTTAATGGAGTTTACTCTTGATACATATCAAGGATAAGCCTTGACCTAGCGGTATAGTAATCCGTTCGTAGTTTGTCAAAATTCAAAATACAACGGAAATTAGCATGATAAATCGCAGATCGCCAGTCACCTGGAATGATGAGTTGATTCAGCGCTACAATCTTGCTGGCCCTAGGTATACGTCATACCCCACAGCGCCTCAGTTTAGTGAAAGCTTTTCTAATGATGAGTTTTTAGATGCTGTGGTTCGCAGCAATAAAAAGGGTGGACCTCTTTCTCTTTATTTCCATATCCCTTTCTGCGATACGGTATGCTACTACTGCGCATGTAATAAAATAGTGACGGCTAACAAGCAGCGAGCCATCCCTTATATTGACCGTTTAAAAGAAGAGGTAGAACTTAAATCAAAGTTGTTCAATTCGGATCGGCTGGTTCACCAACTGCACTGGGGGGGAGGAACACCGACCTTTTTAAACAACGAGCAAATGCACATACTGATGGGCATAATCTCGGAGCATTTTGTGCTTAAGGATGATGACAGCGGGGAATATTCTATTGAAATACACCCTAATGGTATAACCGATAATAAAATTGCTCACATACGCAGTTTAGGCTTTAACCGAATTAGTATGGGCGTCCAGGATTTTCACGCGGAAACACAACAAGCGGTCAACAGGTTTAATAGTGAGAAAGAGGTACAGCATCTAGTTGGACAAATTCGCAAAGAAGGGTTTCATTCGTTAAGTATGGATTTAATTTACGGGCTGCCTTTCCAAACCGAAGAATCCTTTAGTAAAACAATAGACAAAATTATTACTCTGTCTCCAGATAGGCTGTCGTTGTTCAATTATGCCCACCTTCCTAATCTGTTCAAAACACAACGGCAAATAGACGAAAGTACTCTCCCCGCAGCCCAGATAAAACTTGGCATTTTGCAACAAAGTATCGAAAAATTGTGTGAAGCGGGCTACGTGTATATTGGCATGGACCATTTCGCAAAACCTGGGGATAAGCTAACTATCGCTCAAGCTGAGGGAGAGCTTCAGAGAAACTTTCAAGGATATTCTACCCATGCCCATTGCGATCTTATTGGCTTTGGCGTTTCGGCTATCAGTGCAATCGATACTATCTATGTGCAAAATCACAAAGACCTTACGGAATATAATGAAGCTATAGATACTCAGCAGTTACCTTTGCGTAGCGGAATTTCTTTAACAAGGGACGACCAAATCCGGCAGCGGATTATTTATCATCTTATTTGTCAATTTGAGCTGGATTTTGATGACATTGCAGACCAGTTTAATATTGATTTCTGTAATTATTTTCAAGCTGAACTCAAGGCGCTTCACCCTCTTGTGGAAGATGAACTTATCTCCATTAACTCGGGTAAGCTGAAGGTTCTTGATCAAGGGCGGCTATTGGTTAGAAGGGTGTGTATGATGTTTGATGCCTACCTTACCCGCCAGCCGGAGCTTCGGTACTCTCAACTTATCTAGACTAGAGGTTTGCCTTTTCCCGCAGACGAGGTTCGGTAGCACGAACTCAGCTAACCTAAGTTATTTTCATGTTGATTTACTCTAGCATCATACTGATTTGCTATGGTATTCATACAGGTTTTTATGTTAGTTTGGCTGCTTGCTCGGTTCAACTGTCAATGGCAATATCTATGGAACAGCAACTCGAATACAAATGTCATACTAATCCACAGGTGTCATGTAATGATTGTCGGCTTAATAGTATTTGTTTACCAATTAGTCTGCAATTAGATGATATTAATAAGTTGGATGAGATTGTAAAACGAGGTCGGCCTCTGCAAAAAGGGCACTATATCTACCGCGCTAACGATGAGTTTAAGTCCGTGTATGCGGTTCGCTCTGGCGCTATGAAAACCTTTACCCTGAACGATCAAGGTGTTGAGCAGGTAACGGGGTTTTACTTACCAGGCGAGATACTTGGGTTGGATGGTCTTGGAGACGATACCTATACCAATTCAGCTATCGCTTTGGAAACCTCAGCCGTATGTGAAATCCCTTTTGCGCAGTTGGAGCATTTGAGCTTAACCATTCCAAGTCTGCAACGCCGGTTTTTTAAAATCATGGGGCGTGAGATTATCGATGATCAGAAGCTTATCTCTTTATTAAGCAAATGTTCCGCCGAGGAAAGGGTTGCCTCTTTTTTGTTGAGCATTTCTACCCGAAATCAACGAAGACAGCTTTCCGCGAGCAGCTTTCGGCTGTCTATGTCTCGTACCGATATGGCGAACTACTTGGGGTTAACAATAGAAACCACTAGCCGAGAAATTAGTCGTTTAAACAAGAAAAAAGTGATCAAAATTAATAGAAACGATGTTGAAATCTATGATTTTGACGCTTTAAAAGGGCTGGCAAATTCCGTCGTTTGTACTTAGCCCTTGTTCTTTTTCTGTTTTAATTGCTTGTTGTTTAAGTTGCACTTAATGCCATCATTTCTAAGTTTTTCTGTTCCGCTACTTCTCGCTTAATAGTGTTTGCACTAATAGCCTGGTGGAAAATCATTTCGACGGTATTTACGCCATCAATATTTCTGGTTTGCTCAATAAACTGAGATATTTCATTAACCGTTATTGATTCGTAGATAACGATTATTTTGGAGTCAGACTTTCGTTTAAAGTGAACGGTTGTTCCGCTTTCTTGATTAAGCATATGAATTGCTTGGCCCAGCTTAGGTGGGTCTACTTTTACCGTTAAACTCGTCACATGTATTTTGTCTGCCATGAAAGGCTCCCGAAAAATTTATAGAGAGTTAAATAAACAATGCCTATGCTGCGCTTTCTTCTTTAGTCGCTTCCAAGGGGCGGGGAAACAGTATAAGTAACATTAGACCTGAACTAGACGAAGGGGGTATTGAGGTGAATCAAGAGAGAGCGATAAATTTGTTATTTGGCTTTGTGACGGTCAAGTAATGTGCCTGTTATTTACTGTGGTGTATAGTATGTGCGGATAGCTCTAGGTTAGAAATAGAGGGTTGATTTAGATCAAATTGGCGGAAGTGCATTCGCATATTATCAAAGTATGAAAGTCTCAAAGACCTACTCTCATGCCATTCAAGGCATATTTTTGTCCCAGTTTGCCCCTCTAGGTTGGTATGTTATACAGGTGTTTCTCGGTCATGAGTTTGGGGGAGAGAATGGTGTTTACATCTATATGTCAGTTGGTACAGCGGTTACTTTTTGTCTGTTTGGTGCGTATGTGGGCAGTCGTGAGGAGTTGCTTTCCAAATTGGCGGTAATGGATCCGCTCACAAGCCTTTACAACCGGCGCTACTTTGATGATCGATTGCGACAGGAATATGCTATTTCGGAAAGATTACATAGCCCGTTATGCCTAATTATGATCGATATTGATTACTTTAAACAAATAAATGATAAGTATGGTCATGTATATGGCGACAAAGTCTTGCAAGCAGTGGCGAGACTATTAAAGCAAGCATGTCGTCATGGAGAGGTCGTCTCTAGGGTAGGGGGGGAAGAGTTTAATATTTTGTTAAGTCATGCAGATGAAGAAAAAGGACAACTTGTGGCCCAGCGTTTTAAAAACGTTATTGATCAATTGAATGTTGAAACGGATAAAGGCTCTATCAGGGTCAGTGCTTCTATGGGCGTTTTTTCATGTACTGCGGGAGATAAAGAAATTCTAGTGGAAGATATTTATAAGAATGTTGATAAAGCTATGTATCGGGCGAAAGAGCAAGGCCGAAATCGAATAGTAAAATATTCTGAAGTAATAAATTGTACTAATTCAGATGGCCTGTTGAAAAGAGATCGTGCTGAATATAGTCTTGATTAATACAAATTAAGCTTAGAAGCCAAATCAGCAGGAGCAATATACATTACCGTCTTGCCATCCCTTGAGCTTAAGAACAACTTCAATTCAACTAGCTTATTAAGATGAGACCGTGCCGTATTTTGTGCGATAGAGTAAGAGTTTGATATTTCTTTAGCTGTGAAAATTCTACCTGGCTCCTTTACTGCCTTTTTTACAAGATCTTTTTGAATAAAATTTAGTAGGTTTCCCCATTTCGTTTTTTCTAAAACTTCTGATATTTTCTGAAATTCAACCGTCTTATCGTTCAAATATTTTTCCAGTTCATAAAAAGCCGACAATATAATTTCTAATTGAAAATAGATAAAGTAAGTTAAATCATTTTGATCTCTTTCGGAATACATAAAAGATATTCCATAATCTTTTGGTTTTTCTTTTAGGAGCTTACTAATTGATACATACTTAAATAATATGTATTCACATTTCAGCATATACCAATAAAAAATGGCTCTTGCGGTTCTTCCATTTCCATCCCTAAAGGGATGCTCATACCCAATCATAAAGTGGAGTATTATGGCTTTAACAACTGGGGCAATAAAAGCATTCCCATCTAAGCCCGAATGATCAATATTCGCAAATTCACAAAGGAGTAAAAGCCTGTCTTGTAGCAAATTGTAATCTGGCGGTTGATGGGCAATGTTGCCATCTCCGTCTTCAACGTATATCTTATTATCAGTTCTAAACTCTCCGGGACATACATTGTTTTCTGACGTGCCTAGGGTAGTAATTCGATGAAATTCGAGAATTTGATCAATTGATAGATCCTCATTCTTAATTTTCTCTGCATATTTTAATAGAAGATAGTTGTTTAATATCATTCTTTCATCTTCATCTATTGGCTCTCTATCTTCCTCTAACATCTTTTTGGCAACCTCTCTTGTTGTAGCGGCGCCTTCTAATTGTGCGCTAGTGATTGCTTCCTCCATAATTAAGGAAGATACGAGAAATCGGTTCTGAAGCCTATTCGAAGCGCCATCCTCGTCAATAACTCCAACGTTACCGCCAGCCAGTTTTACTACTTGATGAAGCATTGCCTCCATTGAGTGAGGCGTACAATAGGAAAAGCGGGTTCCATTCTCATCTAGCAAAGGTAGGGGCTTTATTTGAGACATCCTTTTGAATTTTACAACCTTCCATATGGCTTCGGCTTCTTCTTTGGGAACTCGCCACTTTAGTTGACTCCAATGAAGGTAGCGGCCTTTAGAATCAGTGGCGTCATATTCACCAAAATATTTATATAAATCTGAAAAATGCTTAAGATCTTCAGATGGGTCAAATTTGGGTGCATTTTCAACCACCGGCTTAGCCATAACTCAAATCCAAGGTATTGCGTTTCATATACGGATTATTATAGCGAATACTGTTATTAACGCAATTATTATAATTTGACTTATGGACGTTATCAGGAGGGTTTAAGAGTAGGATACGTGACAGTTTGTCCAATAACCTACTATATAGGACAAGTAGGGTTTCGTATAAAAAAGTTTATTTTTCAATGAGTTAAGATACCTTTCTTATAGAATTGACTACCCTCTTAGTCTCGTGGGGTATTGATATTTTCAGGTATGTAACGTCTTTTTACGGGCGCTATTATGACTATTGGGTTGATCTGGCTTTACGTGTTTATCGTAACCATGATAGTTGTCAAACTCTGCATTGAGTGCTGTCTCAATCATCGCCTTAGTCAACATTTGACGAAAGTGACTGCAATCTTTCTTACCGTCTTGGCAATTTAGGTACGGCTTTATTCTTCTAGTGTCTAAATTTGAACCCAAGCCCTAATATCTGTCGAGTAAACAAAGTCTAAGTTCATTGAATCTATCGTACGTATATCTCCAGAAGACGGCGGGTTATAGTCTTCTAACCCTTCAAGTGCCAGTGCGTTTGCCATAGAGGCTTTACGCTCACCTTGTTTTAATTTATCTAAGCGAAGATCTTTGTCAGTCCATTCAATGCCATCTCTTTCTATTGGTGCTGCTGTAGATAAATCTGATTTTACGAATACCGCAGAGGTGCCGGCCATTTTTTTGAATGTTGTGTCGGTCATAAAGATTCCAAAACAATTAAAATAAATTTTTTTATTATTTTAAGTTGAGTTAAGTGTAATTGATTGATGCTCATCAAATGGTGGTGAGTTATGGTGAAAATTTTATCGTAAAGGAAATAAAATGAGGGATAGATGAAAATGTTATAGGCTTTTAGTATCTCCCTGGTTGCATTTAGCGCGCTATTCAACATGCGCTATAGACAAAGACTTCTTTCGAGTCTAGCGTTTAAATAAGTGAGAATGAGTGGTTTGCAAGGGGGAATAATATGTATCTTAAAAAATCAAATTTTAGGGAAATTACGGCAAAGCCCATGGGTTTTTTGGATTATTCTCAGGGGACAGAGTTAGTGTCCGAGTTATCAAAAGAACGAAGAGATAAAGACCTCCTATTGCGGATTGATTTTTCGGATATAATCGCTGTTGACAGCTCTGGCATTGGCGCGTTAATCACTTTGCATAAGTCTTTGCCGCAAGGTAGTCAAAAAGTTGTATTGGAGAATATTCCAGCCAATGTTTATAGAATTTTTAAAATGTGTAATCTGGATAAAATATTTAATGTAGATTTGCAGGAATAGACTAGCCCATGAGATTTGGGATTCTCATGGGCACACTTCTACCAATTTAATCCACTTGCTTGATATTCCGTTACTCTCGTTTCGAAGAAGTTTTTTTCCTTGCGAATATTAGCTTGCTCATCGAGCCAGGGAAGTGCGCATTTTGCTTTAGGAAAAGGCTCCTCTAACCCGATTTGCTTCGCACGACGATTGGCAATATAGCGAAACTGTTCAATATGTTCTTCGGCTGTGTAACCTAATACCGGGTTGTGGAGTACATAGTGGGCGTAAACGCCTTCTGCTGCTTCGGCTTCATCCCACATTTCACGAATTGCACGTAGGTCTAGTGTAATATCGTTTTCTATCATGATTTGCGATATGGTTCGTATGCCAAAACTGGCGTGCATAACCTCGTCTCTCATAATATATTGTAACTGTTCCGCTGTCCCTTTCATTAAGCCCCGTCTTTGCAGGGAAAAGATTGGGCTAAACCCATTGTAAAACCAGCACCCTTCAAATATGGCGGCAAAGAAAATATACGCCATAAGGAAATTATTCAGTTCATCTGGGTCTCGTAAGTCAATGTCAGCACGTAAGATAGAATGAATTCGGTTATTGGCAATTTCAATTTTTTTGGCAATAGCGGGAACCACACGATACCGATTGTAAATTTCACCCTGATCTAAACCTAAGGTTTCAATGCAATGCTGGTAGGTCCAGGTATGTAAGGACTCTTCATATACCTGCCTAGCTTGGTATATTTGCAGTTCGGGAGCCGTCATTTTTTCCATGACTGCTAGACCAATATTTCTCATAGCAAGAATGTCTGAAGTGGTTAGATACGACAGTACATTCTCGTACATGTGTTTTTCAGCATCCGTTAACTTGTGTTTGTAATCGTATACATCCTGAGACATATTAATGTCCAAGGGAGTCCAGTGGTTTTTATTCGCATTGATAAAATATTCCCACGCCCAGGGGTATTTGAATGGTGCCAATTGGTTAATATCCGTTAACCCGTTAACGACACGTTTATCTTCCGCACGTATGGGTTGTAGGTTCGAAGGCTTGGATGGTTCTACGGCCTCTTTATGCAGCGTGTTTTCTTCACTTTGACGGGGAGGGAAATCCTTTTCTCCAGGGGAATTGGGGGCATAGCTTTCCATATGAATACGCTTATCTATGTGTGATTTTGAGCCGTGTGGTATGTCACCGGAAATGGTCTCTGGATCACTGTCCCAACTTAACATAGGTTCCTCCAATAGGGGTTATATAAACTAAATAATGTGTTCTATAGGGCTATTAAACACTATATGTAGTGTTTGTGGTAGGGTGAACGTCAATATATTGGGTGTTTGTTTGATTTGAATCATTTGGCTAAGTTTGTACGGCATTGAACGGGGGGCTGGCTAAGTGCTTCTCATAGGTGTAAGCGAGCCCCACATTTGTATTCAGTAATTTTTTTCCAAAAAGTTATTTTTGATAGCAAAATCGAGCCGTTTTTGGAGAGCATCGGCTTTTATTGTAAAGAACATCACCGTCATACATAAGGCAAGTACCGCATACAGCACCATAAATGCTGTACTGTGAATACCGAATAGATCTGAAGAGAAGCCGAACATAATGGGAAGCGTAAAGCCGCCCATTGCGCCAATGGCTGCAACAATGCCTCCTGCTGGCCCCATTTGGTTGGGGTAACAATCGTACAGAACCTTGTAAACGCTTGCTCTTCCAAAGCCCTGAGCGAGTCCGATAATAAGGATCAACGAGGTAAATACCCAGAGGTTAATTTCTATTTCCAGGTGTAAATCTTTTTCAAAACCGTGAATAGTCATGGTAGTGGGCGGGTAGCTTAGAAAGAATAAGCAAATTAAGCAGATCCAAAAAACGCTCCAGTTTACCGCTCGCCCTCCATATTTATCTGCAAGCCACCCTCCTAATGCTCTCACGGTACTTGAACTGACTACAAAGGCAAGGGTATAGGCTAAAGCTTGTTCCTGATTCAGGCCGTAAGCATTAACATAATATTGGGGCAGCCAAAGTATGAGCGCCAAAAAACTGCCAAATACAAAATAATAATATAGGCTGAGGCGCCATAATTGAGGTTGCTTCAATAAGGTTGCTAGTTTACTTGGTGGTTCCTTATTGGCTTGTGCGTGATGCAGAGATTGCATAGGAGCGAGCAACCAAAATAGAAAGGCAATAAGAAGTAACCCCCAACCATACAAAACACATATGGATTCCCATTTCATAAAGTTGAGCAAGAGAGGCACCATGGTTAGGGTTATGGCTGCACCAGCGTTACCCGCACCGAAAATTCCCATCGCTGTGCCTTGCTCAAGGCTATTAAACCAATCCGTGATATAGCGAATACCAATGGTAAAAGAAACGCCGCTAATTCCAATCCATAAACCTACCAGTAAATAATGCATGAGTGTTTCTAGGTAAGGGAGAAGAAATAGTGCGGGTGCGACAAACAGCATTTGACCAATAAAAAATGTTTTCGGGTTGATTTTTGCTAAAAGAAAACCTACTGGTACACGTAAAATAGCGCCGGTTAGCATGGGTGAAGAGAGAAGAAAACCTAGCTCTGTTCGGGAAAGGGCTAACCTTTGTTCTAATTCAATACCTAATACTGCGTAGAGTGTCCATACGGAAAAGTTAGCTGCAAACGCTAAGGTGGCAATAGCGAGTGCCCGCCATGCGTATTTGTGTCGGATAGGTGTGACGATTGAATTATGCATAGGTAGTTGCACTCAATGAAAGTCGTTTTATTATTAAAACAGAAAACGGTGCCATTGTTTTCTTTCTATCACTTTATTTTTGATGTATTTAGTTTGCCTACCTACTTGTGGGTACTGTCCTTGCTATGTCTGAGCTGGCACTATGACTCTCGGTTACCTAAAGAGGTAGAGTATGCGTATCTGAATTTTAATGGTGCAAGAGTTGTTGATGCAGGTCAAAAAAAGTTGAGGTTTTTGGCATCAAACTTACCTTGAGTCTCCCAATACGAAAAACATGGAGTCAACATGTCCCACGAACATTCAATCCGGTTATTGGATTTTAGAGATCCAAAAATAAAAACCTTACATATTACTTGGTTTGCATTTTTTCTAACGTTTGTTATTTGGTTTAACCATGCGCCATTATTGATGCACATGAAAGAAGCCTTTGGCATGACGGTGCAACAAGTAAAAGCCCTACTTATTCTCAACGTAGCCTTGACCATACCTGCTCGTATAGTAATAGGCATTTTGGTGGATAAGTTTGGTCCACGAAAAGTTTACGGAATTTTACTGGTTTTGTCCGGTTTTATTTGCCTGGCTTTTTCCATGGCTCAGACATACAACCAACTAGCATTGCTCCGTTTTTTAATGGGCTTTACTGGTGCGGGTTTTGTAATTGGTATTCGCATGGTTGGAGAATGGTTTCCACATAAAACGGTGGGAATTGCTGAGGGAATTTACGGCGGTTGGGGAAACTTTGGTTCCGCTGCTGCGGCAATGAGCTTGCCGACGCTGGCGTTACTGTACGGTGGAGATGACGGTTGGCGCTATGCATTGGCAACTACTGGTGGTTTAGCTATTGTCTACGGACTTTTTTATTACCGAGTTGCGAAAAATACTCCCAAGGGGTCTACCTACTTTAAACCTAAAAAAGCAGGAGGTTTGGAAGTCACGTCTTGGAAGGATTTTTATTTCTACTTGGCAATGAATATACCCATGTATTTGGCGCTCAGCGTTTTAGTGTGGAAGCTTTCACCTGTGGGAGTTGGCCTGCTGAGCGATATGGCCGCGCAGGTCATTTGGGCGGTTTTAGTGGTGTTGTTCGCTTATCAAACCAGCCAAATTTGGAAGGTGAATAAAGATGGCTTGCAAAATGGCGTGCCTGAGTTAGATAAATATAAGTTTAAGCAAGTTGCTATCTTGGGGTGGGCTTATTTCGTTACCTTTGGTTCTGAGTTAGCGGTTGTTTCTATGTTACCTTTGTTTTTTCTAGAAACATTTGATGGGCTAGACCCTGTAAAAGCCGGGTTGCTTGCTTCTGGATTTGCTTTTATGAATTTGGTGGCACGTCCTACTGGAGGTTGGTTTTCTGATAAGTTTGGTCGACGTAAATCTTTAATGATTTTGATTTCTGGTTTGGCCGTGGGCTATTTTGTCTTAAGCTTAATAACGTCTACCTGGTGGATTCCGTTAGCGGTAGTGGCTACCATGTGTTGTTCTTTCTTTGTTCAAGCGGGTGAGGGTGCAGTATTTGCTATCGTTCCTTTGGTTAAGCGAAGAATGACAGGGCAAATTGCCGGTATGACGGGAGCCTATGGAAATGTAGGTGCGGTAACGTATCTTACTATCCTCAGTTTTGTGGATTACAGTACTTTCTTTTTAGTTATTGCCGTATCTGCACTAGCGGTATTTGTTATTACCTTATTTTTAGATGAACCAAAAGGTGCAATTAGTGAGGTATTGCCTGATGGGACAGTACAAATGATTGAAGTGGGATAAACACAAATAATCTGTAATTTGAGTTATAAACTATGAATCAGTTGAGCCTTGATGCGTGCGTTTTTTGTGAGTCCGGTAGAAAGGAGAAAAATGAAGATGCTGCGGACATTAAAATTCCAGAGGTTCCTTATGAGTTAGTTAATAAGGGTATTGCCTTAGCCGTTGCAGACGGTGTGTCAACGGCTGGCGCAGGGCAAGAAGCGAGTGAAACGGCAATTGTTCGGTTTATCGAGGAATATTACAAAACGCCTGATACTTGGTCAGTAGCTCGTTCGGGTGAAAAAATACTTTCCACTATTAACTTACGCCTTTTTAGGAAAAGCCACGAATATACCACTACGAATAAAGGTTATTTAAGTACTTTCAGTTCGTTAGTTCTTAAAAGTAAAACCGCACATTATTTTCATGTTGGCGATAGCCGTATTTACCTGTTTCGGAATGGCGAACTTAAACAAATTACACGTGACCATACGGTATTAATCGCCGATGGTAGGAATTCTTTGTCTCGCGCTTTGGGTATGGACAGCCGATTACATGTGGACTACGGAAAAATCCCCATGGAGCTTGGCGATGTATTTATTCTTTCCTCCGATGGTATTCACGATTTTATTCCAGAAGATAAACTTATTGAAATTTTGAGTTTAGAGTTGGATAGTGATGCAGCTGTTAATCAGTTAAAAGCAACAGCATGGAATAACGGCAGTGACGATAATACCAGCGCTATTATTGCGAAGGTATCCTCATTACCAGATGAAAACTTAGACGACTATAGCGCTCAACTCACTCGATTACCTTTTCCTCCAAATTTATCGGAAGGTATGAAAATTGATGGTTATCGAATAAAAAAAGAGCTTTTTTCTTCAAACCGAAGTCAGGTTTATTTGGTTGAAGATGTGGAATTAAATGAACTTTATGTAATGAAAACCCCGTCGCGTAATTTTATTGATGATGTGAATTACATAGATAGATTTATTCAAGAAGAATGGATTGGTAGTCGTATTGAGAGCGAACATGTTGTAAAAACTATTCAACAAAAAAGAACAAGAAATTATCTTTATTATGTAATGGAATATATTGAAGGTGTGAGCTTGGATAAGTGGATTGCTAAAAATCAACCGCCTAACCCCAAAAAAACTATTTCTTTAATTAAGCAAATTGCAAAAGGTTTAAAGTGTTTTCATGAAAACGAAACCATACACCAGGACCTTAAGCCCGCAAATATTATTATTGATAAAAACGAAAAAGCTATAATTGTGGATTTCGGTTCCGTATATGTTGCAGGTCTTGCTGAACAGCACAGGCCCTTAACACATGATGGTGCTTTGGGCACAGCAACCTATTCAGATCCGACATATCTGTTGGGAAATAATCCAGGTATCCAAGGGGATGTATATGCTTTGGCGACTATCGCTTACGAAATGTTCTGTGGGAACTTACCTTATGGTGACGATATTGAAGAGTGTCAATCGGCGATGCAATATGACAGGTTACGTTATGAATCAGCCGCAATGTATAACCCCGTTATTCCAATCTGGTTTGATCGTGCATTACAAAAAGGGGTAACCTTTGATTTACAGGAGAGATACGCCAGTATAGATGCGTTACTTAGAGATTTAACTCACCCCAATCCAGAGTTTTTAAAAGATGAACCTAAAGTGGTAAAAAATACCAATGCGGTAATGTTTTGGAAGTTGGTTTCTGCATTTCTTTGTGTGACTCTAGTTTTGGTTATTTATTTATTTAGTGTTCAGAGTTAGTGAGCGCTAAAAATTTTGGAGAAAAGATGATGCGAAAAAATATTGCGATTATCGGTGCTGGCCCTGCGGGGTTAAGTTTGGCTCGTTTATTATCTGGGCATGGGTTATCTACTGTCTTAATTGAAAAGCAGGATGTGAAAAGTTTATCCGTACCTCAATTCGATGGACGCGATATAGCAATGACTCATCTTTCAAAATCTACGTTAACGGATATGGGAGTTTGGCAGCGATTTTCGAAAGATCAAATACACCCTTTACAAGAAGCCAGAGTGCATAATGGAGTGTCTCCCTTTTCCCTTCAATTTAATCGAACAGATAATTCTTTAGAGCCACTTGGCTATCTTGCCGCAAACTGGCAGATTAAACGTGTTCTGTATGACGCGGTAAGCGAGTGTAATGATATTGAATTGTTAGCAGAAAAAGAACTGGTGTCGTCAAAATCTATTTCTTCTGGTGTATTGCTTACTATTAAGGATAAAAACGAAGAGCTGGAAGAAGTGGAAGCTGATCTCATTGTTGCCGCAGATAATCGATTTTCAAATACTCGAAGAATGATGGGAGTTGGTGCAAAGTTAAAAGATTATGGTCGAGTGATGATTGTGTGTAATATGAAACATGAAAAGTGCCATAATCATATTGCCAGAGAAAATTTTTACTACGGACGAACTTGTGCCACTCTTCCACTCGGCTCTAATATGAGTTCAGTGGTGATTACTGTTCCAGCAACACAAAGTTATGAACTGTGTGATATGGACGACGAATCGTTTAACCGTGAAGCGGCGGCTTTATTAGAGAACCGTCTTGGTCATATGGAACTTGTTAGCGAGCGGTATAGCTATCCACTTGTTGGTGTTTTTTCAGATCGTTTTTTTGCTGAGAAATTTGCTCTAGTTGGAGATGCTGCCGTAGGGATGCACCCTGTGACAGCCCACGGGTTTAATTTGGGGCTGCGGTCGACGAGCCTATTAGCTAAACTTGTTGTTAGCGCTTATAGAAATGGAAAAGATATAGCCAGCCAGAATCTACTTAGGCGGTATCAATTAAGTCACTACCCAGAAGCTAAATTTTTATACACCACAACTAATGCATTGGTGAGTTTGTTTACTAATGATCGAGTACCGGCAAAAATAGCTCGAAATGCAGCATTGCGATTTGCCAATAATTGCCTGCCTATTAAAAAGTTTGTTTCTCACCGTCTTACAAAAATTAGCTAAGGTTAATAGAGTTATTGGTTAGCTGTCTTGACTGATCATCCAGACAGCGGCTTCTACTCTTGAACGAAGGTTGAGTTTTTTTAAGATATGTTTTACATGAACTTTGACAGTGCCATCAGAGATATTTAATTCTCGTGCAATTAATTTATTGCTCAAGCCCTTGGAAATCTGTTTAAGTATTTCTAATTCTCTGCTGGTAAGCTGTGCCAGTAAATTGGGCTTGCTATTGTCTCCCTTTCGAATTGCACCAGCAAGGATAGAAGTGAGCTTTTCGCTTATGACCATTCTTCCCAGAGCCGCTTCTTTAATTTTTTCTAAGATATCCTCTGGGTTCATGTCTTTTAGAAGGTATCCGTCGGCGCCAAAGGTAATGGCTTGAACGACATCTTCGTCGTTATCGGATACGGTCAATACAATAATTCGAGAGTTCACCTCGTGTTCGCGCAAATGTTTTAATGTTTCTAAACCGTCCATGCCTTGCATATTGAGGTCTAATATAATTAAGTCTGGGTCTAGTTCTTTTGCTAACGCTATTGCTTCTAAGCCATTACATGCCTCTCCTACGACGCTTAGCTCATCTTCTAGCTCAATTAATTGCGTAAGACCTTTGCGTAATAGTGGGTGATCATCGACTAAAAGTACGGAGGAGCGAGTCATCTAATATGGAGTCCTATTTTGTGTTTTTTGTCTAGAGCTTGTTAATATTAATCTAATTACCATTATCAGAGGTAATTTTTTGCTTGGCAGGGGTGTGTATTGTTCCAAATAAATGATAGACAATATAACAGGCTAAAAAAACGTCATTCAGTATTGCTTATTGTCCATTTTGGATAATTAAACATGCACTTTGTCTCTAGATTGGCGCTTTTACAGTCACAATAGTGGCTCTGGGTTAGTATCAACAGACTGTCGGATTACGATCTCTAATTATCGGTGTTATTTCAAGCGAGCATATTGTCTTTTTTGATCTAAATCATATTTGCTTTAATTTCTTCCATATTTTAGGCGATACGATATGAGCGAGACCTACCTCTGTAGGGATGAGGCTGCAAACTTGAAAGGCTTTGGTAGCAAGGGCTTGAAGGTGTTGATACCTCTAAGTGGGTAGTTGGTTTGGAAGAGTGGAGCAGATAGGTTACTCCCTCCTATAAGTTGTGGTATTGCTTGGTAAGCGAGATAGTAATCGCACATATTCACAATTTGGAGACGTTCCATGGCGATTGAGCAAACCGTCGAACCGCAGGCCCCACTTTCGAAAGAAAATCGCGGTGCGGATTTACATGAATGGAACCCAGAAGATCAACAATTCTGGGAAACCAAAGGTAAAAAAATAGCAAATCGGAACCTCTGGATTTCGATCCCAAGTTTGTTGTGCGGTTTTGCCGTTTGGCTTTACTGGGGCATTTTAACGGTACAGATGCTTAACTTGGGGTTTGACTTTGAAAAGTCAGATTTATTCTCGTTAATGGCCATAGCTGGTTTAACTGGCGCGACTTTAAGAATTCCCAGCAGCTTTTTCATTCGCCTGTGTGGCGGCAGAAATACTCTGTTCTTTACTACAGCACTGTTAATGCTTCCAGCCATTGGAGCCGGTTTGGCATTACAAGATAAAAATACACCGCTATGGGTATTCCAGCTATTAGCGCTGCTTTCTGGTTTTGGTGGGGGTAACTTCGCTTCCTCAATGTCCAATATCAGTTTCTTTTTCCCTAAAAAGCAACAGGGCTTGGCTCTCGGGCTAAATGCAGGGTTAGGTAATTTTGGTGTCACCACCATGCAGATACTGATTCCATTGGTTATGACCTTTGGAATATTTGGTGGCGAGTCCATGATCCTGCAAAATACCTCTGGAACCTTAATCGGTAAAATTCCCGCAGGTTCGGAAACGTTTATTTACAATGGTGGTTTTATATGGTTGGTTTTCCTAATTCCTCTATTCTTTTTGGGCTGGTTTGGTTTAAACAATATTCGGACTCAAGATGTATCGCCTAATATCCCAAACCCTATAGGTAGTTTTGGTATTATTGCTGGTATGTTAGCAATTGCTTTTGTTACTGCAACCTTTGGTTTGTGGTTGCTTTTACCAGAAGCGGCAAACGGTTCGGGTTTAGGTATTCCTAAAGAAATTGTCTTGCTTATTGTGATTGCGGCAACAGTATTTTTACTGAAATTACTTCCAGGTCAAATTAAAACAAGTCTGTCTAAGCAGTATGAAATTTTTAATAATAAACATACCTGGGTAATGAGCGTTATTTATACTATGACCTTTGGTTCGTTTATTGGGTTTGCTGCTTCTTTCCCACTAGCCATTAAAGTTATCTTTGGTTACCAGCATATTATGGTTGATGGTGTTATGACCCATAATGTTGTTAATGCCAATGGTCCGAGTGCATTGATGTACGCCTGGATGGGCGCATTTATTGGCGCGCTTATTCGACCTGTAGGTGGTTGGATTTCGGATAAGCTCGGTGGTGCTATGGTGACGCAAGTATGTTCCGTTGTTATGGTTTTCAGCGCTTTAGGCGTGGCTTACTATATGAAAATGGCGTACCAATCTGCAACACCTGAAGAATTCTTTGTGCCTTTCTTTATTTTGTTCTTGTTATTATTTGCTGCTACAGGTATTGGTAATGGCTCTACTTTCAGAACGATTGCAATGGTATTTCCCAAAGCGCAGGCTGGGCCGGTATTAGGTTGGACATCTGCGGTGGCAGCGTATGGTGCTTTTTATATCCCCAAAGTACTGGGCGAGCAAATTAAGGCTACCACACCTGAATACGCTTTATACGGTTTCGCAGCGTTTTACGGATTGTGTATTATTATTAACTGGTGGTTTTATCTCCGTAAAAGCGGAGAGTTTTATAACCCGTAGTTTTATCTTCGAACGTAATATTTACTCTTCCCCTGCTTATCTTCAATCTCAAGGATAAGTGAATGAGCCCACCATATGATGGTGGGCTTTTTTTATTGTGGTTTTAAATAAATAGATGATGTAAATCAATCCATATCTAGAGGGTTTAAACTAATCTAAGTAATGATAAGGTAAAGAGGAGATAGGTATGAAAGCAAAAGATCTTATGACGGATGGCGTTTTAGTTATTCCCGAAAATTATTCCATTACCGATGTTATCAATTTTTTTTTCGAAAATAAAATATCTGGTGCTCCAGTAGTCTCAACCTTTGGTAAGGCTATTGGTGTTGTGACAATGACGGATATTGTCAAGTATAAAAATGAGGAAGAAGAAACGGATAATGATTATCCGTTTATTGAGTATTACAATGAATTTATTGGTCGGGAATTTACAGACGATGATATTCAAGTACTGCATGGAGCCGAGAAAATATATAAATCTGTTCTGGATATTATGACTCCTACAGTTTTTCAAGTGGATATTGATGACGGTTATAAGGATATAGCAAAGCAAATGGTAGATAAAAAAATACACCGAGTTTTTGTCTCAGAGGATGGGCAGTTGGTTGGAATAGTCTCATCCATGGATGTACTAAAGGTTATTTGCTAATGCATATTATCTTGGATTAAATTTAAAAAAATCAACGGAATTTATCTAAAAATCCATCTTTTGATGGCTTCTTATTTGTTTGGTGTGGAAATTGATTCGCTAGCATTGTGTGGCTGTCGTGTTTTTTTGATTCAACTTCCGCTCTCAATTTTTTTGAGATGCTGATAAATATGATTATATTGGTTTGATAAAAAAGTAGAAATAATCGTTTTAATCAGACTGTTGGTGTTTTTCTTTAAATGCTCGGTTAACTTCAACAAAAAACGATTTTATCTTTCTCTTAACTATAGGGTCAGACCAAGATCGATGATTGCCTTTTTCATAGTGTTCAGCATTAATATTATAATAAATAGCATTCATTCTGTTTGTAACGAAATTATTACGTTGTTTAACAATAATGGCAGGGTTTCCTTGCACAATTGAGTTGTTGGGTATTTTGGTTCCCGGTGGCAAATATGAGCCTGCACCAATAATGACATTATCACCCACTATACAACCATCCATGATAATTGCTCCTACTCCGACTAAACAATTGTTGCCAATTGTGGCTCCGTGTATGACCGCTCTGTGTGCAATAGTACAATAATCGCCTATTATTGTATCTGTCTTATCGCCGACATGGATCATGACAAAATCTTGAATATTAGTGTATTTTCCAATAACTACTTGATTGAATTCCGATCTTATTACACTGTAAGTCCATAGGGATGTTCCTTCACCAATGGTAACTTCACCATAAACAAAAACTGTTTTATGTCTATAATTTTCAGAATATAACCCTTTCATAAAATGATAAACCTTTATGGTATTTTATTTTTGTGTTGATAACGATTGCTTATATGCATTTTTAACCCTTTGCGAATAATACAGTTTAATGGCTCTGTAATACTTCCGTATTGTATGTTTTTTAATTTCGAACTAGAGAAGTGAGCGGTTAACGAATTTCTTGAAAATGAACTCTTATCTGGTGCATCACTTCCATGTAATGTAGAAGATGAAAAAAATAAAACATCCCCTTTTTTCATTGTTGGATATTTTCTTTTCAAATTTTTATGCTCAATAATCTTATTGATTATTCGTTTTGATTCGATAAGTGCGCGTATATGGTGCTTTTTGTTATTCTTTTTATGTCCGTCAATGGCAATAGTATTACATTCTTTGTATTTTTCAAGTAATTTTGTTAGTTCGTGATTATTGTTTTTTTCGTCAAAGATTATTTGATTGCTTTGTGGATAGATAAAAAATCGCCCCGCAGAATTGTGGATGTCTTCTAGTGCGATCCATATGCCAATTAATGCGTCTTTGTTATCATGACTTGTACCTAAAAAAAACTTATCAAAATGGGCTATGGTGCCACGACTTCCTTCAAAATACATTGTTTGTAACAGAATAGAGTCGTCTCCGATTAGTTGGTTAAGATGCGAGGTTAACGATTCGTTTATCAATATATTAAATGCTGAGTCAACAAATTCAGGAAAATTAAATATATCAATTCTATGAATGTCTAACAAAGCGTTCTCTACAAAGCCATATGTCGAGAACCGATGTGTTTCGTAGGTTACACTTCTTTGCCGTAGTTTGGGGAGTTGACAGCATTTAACATCTGACAGAAACTTATTTCTTAAAGAGTCGCAGTCTTGTTCTGAAATTAAATTCTTTACGTGAAGATATCCATTTTGAATAAAGAAAATATTATTTCTTAATTTATTCGAAGTCATCACGTTCCACTCTTGTTTAATAGGGGGAATGTCGGTTGCAAATAGCAGTATAATTAAATTTTCTTGTTGTCTTGCTTTTTTTCCGATTTGTTTGTCGAGTACTAATAGACCTAACAATATTAACTGATTTTGCTTTTAGACAGTGTATTTTGATTGGTAATATAGGTAGGAATAAATGAAAATCTTACCAAAGTTCCGCCAGTGGGCTTGGTTTTGATTTCTATCTTTCCCCCGAGTTGGCGGCTTCTCTCATTCATAATAGCCAGTCCATAATGGTTTAGTTTTTCTGGGTTGCCCGGCATTCCAACTCCATCGTCATCAATGAGCAATTCTATGGACTTATCCTGTTGTTGTTTTAAGGTAAGGATTAATGCGTGCCCCTTAGAGTGATGAATGGCGTTTTGACTAGCTTCTCTAGCAATTTGCAGTAAATGAATTTCTTCGGTGGGGCTTAAGGGTAAATTATCCAGTAAATAGTTAAACTCTACGTTCATATTGGTTCTTTTGAGAACTTGTGTTACGGTATTTTCTAAAGCACCTTTTAGTCCGTCATTGTCTATTTTTAATCTAAAGGTTGTGAGAAGTTCTCGTAATTGGCGATAAGCTGATGATAGACCTTCTCGCAATTCATCAATTATTGGCTGCTGTAGATCGATTTTTTGCTTGTCGTAACTTTTTTGCAAGCGAGTAACTTGTATTTGCAAATAGGAAAGGGATTGGGCTAGGGAGTCATGTAATTCTCTTGCAATAACGGTTCGCTCATTCAGTGTGGCCAATCGACGCTCTGAATTTTTTTGTTCCTCCATGGATAAAGCAATAGCTATCTGATCTGCTACTGAACGAAGTAACTGCTTTTGCCAAAATCCTATTTTTTTATTTTCATAACCGGCGACACTTAAAATACCATATTGCTGTTCTTCTTTTGATATTGGGAAACGACTGGGTTCTATTTTAGATGGTGAAACGTTTTTCAAGCAACCCTGACAGGATTTGTTACTGCAATCACGTGCAGTAGTCTCTTCTTGAGCTATATGTAGATAGGGTTTTTCTCCTTGAGGCGTAAATAAGCATAATTCTAGACTTTCTAATTCCAATATTACGGCTAAATCGTTCACTACTTTTTGATAATCGAAATTGTTATCTTGATTATCAATTATTTTTCGTGCGGTACTAAATAAAAATTTTAGACTGATATTGTTACGGTGTAACTCTTTCGTTCTCTCTTGCACTCGTTGCTCAAGTTCAGAATAGGATTGTTCGATAGATTGACTCATTTGATTGAATACTTCGCCCAGTAATCCAAGTTCGTCTCGACCAGATAGATCTACCCTTTGATGGTATTCTCCTTGACCTAATTTATGCGCTGTTTGTGTGAGTTGCGCTAGGGGTTTTTCTATTCGTGTTTTAAGCAAATGAAAAATAAGGCTTCCTACAATTACTGTTGTAAATAGAGCTAAAAGCTGGAAAGAACGTAAGCGTCGTATTTTCTGTTCTGCTTCGAGTTGGAATTGTTTTACTAAATCATCCGTTAGTGCAACTTGACGGTCTAACATGGATACGATTGTTACGGAAGAAAGCGTAGATGATAAGGCTTCCTTTAGTATTGGTTTTACCACCTGATTCCAATTACTGTAAGCCTTATGGTACTTCTGTGCGAGAGTGTTTTTATTGTCCTCTGGGTTATCGAGGAGTCTTTGAGTGTCAAAAAGGGTGTGATTCCAGGTTTTGTCCAGTTCGTTTATATACTTGATCGCGCTTGTTATTTTGCCTTGCTCCCAGGCTAGCCCTATACGGTATGTTTGCATACGCATAGAGCCTGAGAGGTTGATGGCGTGAGCATCTTTGCCCGCTAGCTCAGAGACCCAAAAAGAAATAAAAATGCTAAACAGGGGTACTCCAATAATGGAGACCAGGGATAGAGTGATGTAATTCATCACGGACTTTGAAAATTGTTGTTTAATCTTTTCCATTGGCTGAGGGTATATTCGGTTACTGGGTGGCTTGTGCTAAGTTTTACTGTGTCGGAGAGAGTTACTACCTCCGATAACTTCTGTGTGTGTATTCAGTTGTTTACTTAAGCCTATTTCTTTAAAAAAGTCAATAAAAACAATATGTTGGAGTAGAGTTTGGCTACCTCTTTAGAGGTAGTTTGAGTATTAGACGCTTTTTATGGGGAGCGGTGTCTTGATCTAAATCAACTGGTTTTTAATTGTGAAAATTATAGTTTCCTTACGAGTGTAGTTAGTTTCATACGCACCCAAATAAGGTGAGGAAAGACATGAGTCAGTTTTTAGACAAGTTACGTTTTTTCAACGTTAAAAAACAGGAATTTGCCAACGGGCATGGGGTAAAAACCGATGAAGATCGGGGCTGGGAAGACGGTTATCGTAAGAGATGGCAGCACGACAAAGTGGTGCGTTCAACGCATGGGGTAAACTGTACAGGCTCCTGTAGTTGGAAGATCTACGTAAAAGATGGTTTAGTCACCTGGGAAACTCAACAGACGGATTACCCAAGAACTCGTCCAGACTTACCGAACCATGAGCCTCGCGGCTGTCCAAGGGGGGCCAGTTACTCCTGGTACATTTACAGCGCTAACCGCCTGAAATACCCTAAGGTTCGAAAAGCGTTGTTAAAGCTTTGGCGTGAAGCAAAACAAACATATTCTGACCCTGTAGAAGCCTGGGGTTCGATTGTTTCCGACTCTGAAAAAGCGAAGTCTTATAAATCAAGACGTGGTCTTGGTGGCATGGTGCGTTCAGATTGGCGCGAAGTGAACGAAATTATTGCGGCATCTAATGTGTACACCGCAAAAAACTATGGTCCAGATAGAATCGCTGGGTTTTCACCTATTCCCGCGATGTCTATGGTGTCCTATGCAGCGGGCTCCCGTTATCTTTCTCTTATTGGCGGCAACTGCTTAAGTTTCTACGATTGGTATTGTGACCTACCGCCTGCATCCCCACAAATTTGGGGTGAGCAAACGGATGTTCCTGAATCTGCGGATTGGTATAACTCTGGGTATATTATCGCTTGGGGTTCCAATGTTCCACAAACTCGTACGCCCGACGCGCACTTCTTTACCGAAGTGCGTTATAAGGGGACTAAAACCGTTTCAGTTACACCGGATTATTCCGAGGTAGCGAAATTAACAGATGAATGGGTTCCTGCAAAGCAGGGAACTGATTCCGCCTTAGCTATGGCAATGGGCCACGTTATTCTTAAAGAATTTCATGTTGAGAGAAAAAGCGAATACTTTTCACATTATGTTCGAACTACAACAGACTTCCCTTATTTAGTTCGCTTAGATAAATGTGAGAAAGGTTTGCAGCAGGGGCGTTTTTTACGAGCATCGGATCTTGCTGATAACTTAGGGCAAGAGAATAACCCTGAATGGAAAACCATTGGTTTAACAGAAAAAGGTGAATTGGTTTCTCCTACGGGCTCTATTGGTTATCGCTGGGGTGAAAAAGGCAAATGGAACATTGAACAGCGAGATGGAAAAAGCGGTGATGATGTACAGTTGCAAGTCTCGCTAAAAGGGGTTAGTGATGAAACTGTGGAAGTTCTTTTTCCTTATTTTGGTGGACAAAAGCACGAGTTTGACTATTTCGACCATACAGATCACGATGAATTACAAGCGCGAAAAGTACCTGCTAAGCGTGTGATCTTGGCTGATGGCACCAGCGCGTTGGTCGCAACCGTTTATGATCTAACGTTAGCTAACTACGGTGTTGACAATGGATTGGGCTGTAACAATACTGCTAAATCCTTTGATGATGACGTACCCTATACTCCGGCTTGGCAAGAAAAAATAACGGGTGTACCTAAAGAGCAAGTCATTAAAATCGCCCGTGAGTTTGCCGATAACGCAGATAAAACACATGGGCGCTCCATGATTATTATCGGTGCGGCTATGAACCACTGGTACAACATGGATATGAACTACCGTGGTGTCATTAACATGCTGATGATGTGTGGTTGTATTGGTCAGTCCGGCGGCGGTTGGGCCCACTATGTTGGGCAAGAAAAATTAAGACCTCAGTGCGGGTGGCTACCTCTTGCATTTGGTTTGGACTGGCAGCGTCCTCCACGTCAAATGAATGGAACCTCCTTCTTTTATAATCATGCGGACCAATGGCGTTACGAAAAACTGGAAATGGATGAGGTTATTTCGCCGCTTGCGGATAAATCTAAATGGACGGGATCAATTCTTGATTACAATACTCGTGCCGAACGCATGGGGTGGTTGCCCTCTGCGCCGCAGTTTGGGATGAACCCATTGGACTTGTGTAAGCAAGCGGAAGAGGCGGGGCTTGACCCGAAATCTTACGCAGTGAAAATGCTGAAGGAAGGCGAATTAAAATTTGCTTGTGAAGACCCAGACAACCCACAAAACTTTCCGCGTAATTTATTTATTTGGCGTTCGAATTTGCTTGGTTCTTCCGGTAAAGGGCATGAGTATATGCTTTGCCATTTGTTGGGCACTAAACACGGGTTGCAAGGAAAAGACCTGGGTGAAAGTGGAGGTAAAAAACCAGAAGATGTGACTTGGCATGATGATGCACCCGAAGGAAAAATTGATCTGGTTGTGACGTTGGATTTTCGTATGTCGTCCACCTGCATGTATTCCGATATTGTTTTACCCACCGCTACTTGGTATGAAAAAGACGATATGAATACGTCGGATATGCATCCGTTTATTCATCCATTATCGAAGGCTGTCGATCCTGTTTGGGAGTCTCGATCAGATTGGGAAATATTCAAAGGCATAGCCAAAGAATTTTCAAGCCTCACTGAGGGACATTTAGGTATAGAACAAGATTTAGTCACCGTGCCATTACAGCATGATACCCCAGGAGAATTGGCTCAACCAGAGGGTATACAAGCTTGGTGGAAAGGGGAGTGCGACCTAATTCCAGGAAAAACCGCACCGAATATGATCGTTGTAGAGCGTGATTACCCCAATACTTATGCACGGTTTACCTCCCTAGGTCCACTTATGGAAAAACTCGGTAATGGTGGAAAAGGTATTAATTGGAATACCGAAGACGAAGTGAAATTCTTAGGTGAGCTTAATCGTACACATACTGCGGAAGGTGCAAATAAAGGTCGACCAAAAATTGAAAGTGCAATTGATGCGGCAGAAGTGATTTTATCGCTTGCCCCAGAAACCAATGGCCAGGTAGCGGTAAAAGCCTGGGCGGCGCTTTCTGAAAAAACTGGGCGAGACCATACCCACTTAGCGAAGCCTAAAGAAGACGAAAAAATTCGTTTTCGTGATATTCAAGCGCAACCTAGAAAAATTATCAGCTCTCCCACTTGGTCGGGTTTGGAAGATGAGCATGTTTCGTATAACGCCGGTTATACCAATGTACATGAATGTATTCCATGGCGAACGGTTACGGGTAGGCAGCAGTTTTATCAGGACCATGAGTGGATGCGTGACTTCGGCGAAACGCAATGTCTGTATAAACCGCCTGTCAATATGAAAGCGATTAAGCCCATGTTAGGTGCCAAACCTAATGGCAATAAAGAAATTATATTAAACTGGATTACGCCTCACCAAAAATGGGGCATTCATTCTACGTATTCCGATAACCTGCTGATGCTCACCTTATCACGAGGAGGCCCCATTATTTGGATAAGTGAGGTGGATGCAAAAAATGCGGGTATTGAAGATAACGACTGGATTGAAGCCTTTAATGTTAACGGTGCAGTTGCAGCCAGAGCCGTTGTGTCCCAACGGGTTCCAGAGGGCATGAGCATGATGTACCACGCACAAGAACGGATAGTCAATATTCCAGGGTCTGAAATTACTAAAACACGTGGTGGAATGCACAATTCTGTTACGCGAGCGGTGATGAAACCCACGCATATGATTGGTGGATATGCACAGCAATCCTACGGGTTTAACTACTATGGCACTGTAGGTTGTAACCGAGACGAGTTTGTAATTGTTCGTAAGATGGACAAGATCGACTGGTTAGACGACGAACATAAAAATGCGTTAGAGGGGGCTGAATAATGAAGGTTCGCGCTCAAATTGGAATGGTATTAAACCTCGATAAATGTATCGGTTGTCATACTTGCTCGATTACTTGTAAAAATGTTTGGACCAGTCGTGATGGTGTTGAATATGCTTGGTTTAACAATGTGGAATCTAAACCCGGTGTGGGTTTTCCAAAAGAATGGGAAAATCAAGATAAATGGAATGGTGGTTGGGTTCGTGCTAAAAACGGAAAATTAGTACCCCGTCAAGGTAATAAGTTACGTTTGTTGGCCAATATTTTCGCCAACCCAGATTTACCTGAAATTGATGATTACTATGAACCGTTTGATTTTGACTACGAGCATTTACAAAATTCTCCAGATTCAAAGCATCAGCCAGTAGCGCGCCCCAGATCGCTTATTACTGGTAAGCGAATGGAAAAAATACATTGGGGACCAAACTGGGAAGAAATTCTAGGCTCTGAATTTGAAAAACGTAAAGCAGATAGTAACTTTAACGAAGTTGCACAAAAAGAAATTTATGGGCAGTTTGAAAAAACGTTCATGATGTATCTTCCTAGGTTGTGTGAGCATTGTTTAAACCCTGCCTGTGTTGCCAGTTGCCCAAGTGGTGCGATTTATAAACGTGAAGAAGACGGTATTGTTCTTATTGATCAAGATAAATGTCGTGGCTGGCGCATGTGTGTATCTGGCTGCCCGTATAAAAAAATCTATTACAATTGGAAGACTGGGAAATCCGAAAAATGTATTTTCTGTTATCCACGTATTGAAGCAGGACAGCCCACAGTATGTTCAGAAACCTGTGTGGGAAGAATTCGTTACTTAGGTGTATTGCTGTACGATGCCGATAAAATTGAAGAGGCTGCGAGTGCCGAATCAGAAAAAGACCTGTATCAAGCTCAATTAGATATTTTCCTCGATCCAAATGACCCTGAGGTGCAAGAAGCCGCGCGTAAAGAAGGTATTCCTGATGCTTGGATAACGTCTGCCCAAGAGTCACCCGTCTATAAAATGGCGATGGATTGGAAAGTTGCATTACCTCTTCACCCTGAATATCGTACTCTGCCAATGGTTTGGTATATTCCACCATTATCACCTATTCAAAATGCTGCGGAGCAAGGCGCGATTGGAATGGATGGTGTGATTCCAGATTTAAAATCACTAAGAATTCCTATTCGTTATTTGGCGAACATGCTGACGGCTGGAGATGAAGCGCCAGTACTCTCTGCGCTAGAACGATTGTTGGCGATGCGTTCTTTTAAACGCTCACAGCAAGTTGATGGTGAAGAGGATCTAGAGGTGTTGAGACAAGCTGGCTTGACTACTGAACAGGTTGAGGAAATGTACCGTTACATGGCTATTGCAAATTATGAAGACCGATTTGTGATACCCACAAGCCATAAAGCCTATGCAGAAGATGCTTACAGTATGAAGAGCAGTTGCGGGTTTAGTTTTGGAAATGGTTGCTCAGATGGTAATAATGAAGTGAATTTATTTGGCGGAAAACCCCATACAAACAGAAAGCAAGGTGATCTTGCTCGTGAAGTGAAAGTTGTTCGTTTGGAGGATAAATAATGTCGTCAACAATACATCTCATTAGTTTAATTGCACGTTTACTTGATTATCCAGATAAATCTTTATTCGAATATAAAGAAGATATTGTGGAGCTTATCTTAGCTGCTGACCTTGATCCAGGCATTCGTGGTAAGCTTTTTGAGTTTGCCACTGAATGTTTAGAAAAAGATTTGATGGAATGGCAAGCTGATTATGATTCACTGTTTGAACGTGGGCGTTCTCTAGGGCTTTGGTTATTTGAACATGTTCATGGTGAGTCTCGTGATCGTGGTCAGGCGATGGTTGATCTTTCGGCAAAATATAAAGAAGCAGGGTTAGAAATTTCGCAACACCAATTGCCTGATTATATACCCATGTTCCTTGAGTTTTTATCCACTCAAGGTGAAGAGAATGCTAGGGAGTGGTTGTTGGATGTTGAGCATATTTTGGCATTACTTCAATGTCGATTAGAGCGAAGAAGCAGTGGTTACGCAGTGTTGTTTGAAGCTTTGTTGTGTATTGCTGGTAGTGAGTTAGACATTGGTGATGTGAGAGATCAGGTGATCAAGGAAAAGCGTGATGATAGTAAAAAAGCTATAGATAAAGAATGGGAAGAAGAGGAAGTTACCTTTGGCGCCGATTCTCTGGACTCATCGTTAAATAATTCCTGTGGTCAAAATGTTCGAAAACCTTCTGAATCGCAACGTAAAGATTTAGATACGCCATTGAGCTGGGTTGGCTTTAATAAGGCAAATATCGAAGATGAAGCATTGAATGAAGGAGTAGCTAAATGAGCAGTATGAATCACTTTTTATTCGGAATATATCCTTACATTGCGGTTACGGTGTTTTTGTTGGGTTCGCTAATAAGATATGACCGAGATCAATATACTTGGAAAACAAGTTCGAGCCAGCTATTGGAAAGCAAGCAATTAAAGCGTGGTAGTATGCCATTTCACATAGGCGTTATTATGGTGCTTATGGGGCATTTTGTTGGCCTACTTACGCCACACCATGTTTGGGATTTTCTTCATGTTACTGCCAGTATGAAGCAAATTTTTGCTATGGCTATGGGTGGTTTTTTTGGTTTAATTTGTTTGTACGGTTTAAGTATTCTAATTCATCGCCGTCTAACCAATGACCGTGTACGTGCGACAACGTCAACTATGGATCTTACGGTATTATTTTTATTGTTGGCTCAGTTGTTGTTGGGGCTATCTTCTATTTTTGTTTCAGTCGAACATTTAGACGGCCATGAAATGTTGAAATTAATGGCCTGGGCACAAAATATTGTCGTTTTAAATGGAGTCATAGCAGCAGAGAACATTGCGCAGGTTCATATAATATTTAAACTTCATGTATTCTTAGGTATGACCTTATTTGTTATTTTTCCGTTCTCAAGGTTAGTGCATGTTTGGAGTGTTCCCGTAAAGTATTTCAATCGAAATTATCAAGTTGTTCGCTCTAGAGGTTAGAATGAATATGGTTCAATTCGAAATCTTGAATTGAGCCTGTTTATGCTATTACAGATGCAATTATCAAGGTGAAAGTAAGTGGAATTAATAGTAGACAATACATCCATTAAAGTTAATTCTTATGAAATATCAGAGGAAGTGATATTAAATGAAATGCAATATCATCCCGGTAATTCTCAACGAGATTCGATGATCAAAGCCAGTGAATCGCTTATTATTTCTGAACTTTTGAAACAGCGAGCGGAAAATCTTGGGATATTTTACCGTGTTGATTCTGGGCCGGATGCGACAGTTGCAACTGAAGAATCTGTTGAGGAAAGAACAAGTCGAGGAAAAGGCTTTAGTACGGCAAAAGGCGATGAAGGGCATATTGAATCCGCTTGTATTGATGATGAAAGTTTCTCTGAAACGTTATTTGAAATGGATATAGATTTTCCTCAAGCAACAGAGCAAGAGTGCAAAACCTATTATCAAAACAACTTGGAAAAGTTTTGTACCTCGCCATTATTGGAGGTGAGCCATATATTGCTTGCAGCTACTCCCGATGATGAACTAGGGCGAATTGAGGCGGAAGATAAAGCCAAGTTGCTGATCCGAAAGCTACTTAAAGATGAAAGCCAGTTTCCTGAATTGGCCTTAAAGCATTCTCAGTGTCCGTCTGCAAAAACGTCGGGTCAATTAGGTCAATTATCAAAAGGCCAAACAGTTCCTGAATTTGAAACGGTACTCTTTAAATGTAACCCTGGTTTGTTACCTGATCCTATTTCAAGTCGCTATGGAATTCATGTTGTAAAGGTAGACCGTCGGATTGATGGGCGTCAGTTAGAGCTTGAAATGGTATCCAAGCGTATTTTGGATTACCTCAATGAAAGAGGTAAAAGAAAGGCTATCGCTCAGTATATTGGCCAATTAATTTCTGAAGCTGATATTCAGGGCTTTGATTTTAGTCAATTATCTTACGAGTCAAATCGAGTTGAAACTTTAAATTAGTGTCGAAAAAACCTACTACTCAAAATGCGATGAGAGGTTTGATTACTCGGGTGCAGGATGAGGTTTTGTGTAAGGTTGATTCAGAAAAGCTTTGCACGGGAACCTGTATTGGTTGTCCTAAGAAGCTTTTGGAGTATCTTTCGTTTGAGGCAGAATCTTGGGAGCATCGTCTCAATGATGGTGATGTTCCTAATTTTGGCGAAGTAAAATCCTTTGCTAAAACCAGTTCTAAAATTTATAGAGCCCTTGAGTTAAATGGGTTAATAGCAACCAATTCTTTGAAAAAAACCGATTAATATAAAGCGCTACTCTTAACTTTTGGGGAGCTTCTTTTCTGAATAGACTGAAAGCTCTCCCTCAAATAATGCTTTTTGACGGATCAAAATATCATTTAAAAAATCTTTGCAAATTTTAACTCGCCGAGTATCACGTAAGTCTTTGTGGCTTAGAACCCAAACACCCCAGGTTGAAGGTTTTAGCGCTAAGTCCAAGCGAAATATATGCTCATCTGCATGTACATCCGGTAAATAACAGGGCATACGTGCTAAACCGACGCCGGCTTTAACCGCTGCATACATCGATGCTAAGTCATCTACACGCATAGCAACCTGTGCATTGGGAAAATATTGCTTAACCCATTTGGGCTTCTCTTGTTCAAAGTGCCACAGAATAAGCCTATCTTCGTTACTGGGTTTAGTGGAGTATAAGGATGACCGATAAATACCGTGGCGTAGATTGGCTACCTTTTTCCCTATTAAGTAATCTGGAGGTGATGCAGTTAGGCGTATGGCAATATCTGCTTCTCTAGCATTTAAGTTTTTTAACCTAGGGCTAACAATATAGTTTATATCGATGTCTGGATAGGAATGGGTGAAACTATTAAAGTATGGCAGGATACAGTGGTTAGCCATATCGTGGGGTAAGGTGATATTTAGTTTACCCTGTAAGCGGCTATCCTGAGCAAATAATAAACGCTCCACCTGTAAGCTTTTTTCTTCTATTTCCTGGGTGAGTTGGAAAATATTATCGCCAGCCGAAGTGAGTTTATATCCGTTGGGTAGTCGCTCGAATAAGCGAACACCATGCCTGGCTTCCATTGCTGAAATACGGCGAGATACGGTCGAGTGATTCACCTTTAAATGGCTAGAAGCTGCAGTCACATTGCCTTCACGGGCAACGGCGAGAAAGTAACGTAAATCATCCCAATCAGTCATCCGTGCATTATTGCACAGCATATGTGAAAAAATTGATAATATACGCAAACTCCATCGAGTCGTATAGTAGGCCCCAGATCAGCGCAACGTACATCTAAAATTGAAGATAACCACTTATTGAATCAACCTTAAGAAGAGGACACTTTATGTCAGCTTACGCTATTGGCCAGCTTACCATTATAAATACAGATTGGATGGAGGAGTATACTTCCAGGATAGCTCCATTATTAAGTAAGTATGAAGGGAAAATTATTGCTAAAGGCCAGCCTACTCAGCTTGAAGGTACTGCTGAAACTCCGAATGTACTGGTTACTATCGAATTTCCTGATCGTATAGCGGCCAACAATTGGTACAATGACGCGGAGAATCAACAGCTAGTGACATTACGACAAACAGGTTCTCATTTTGAATTACTATTAGTTGATGGGGTATAGCGATTCTTTGCAGAGCAAAGAAACCAATAGGTTATGTTTGCTCTGCCATTATCAATGAGCGGCTGGATAAGGAGTAAGGTAAAAGTTCAAGTTGTAGCTGTTCAGAAGGAGGGCGGTTGAAAAAGCCTGTTATCGCATCCTTCTCTTTACTTTAAACTGTCTTCCCTAATAGTATTCTTTATTTTTTACTATCTTGCATAGCCATGCTTAAAAGCTTCGAAAAAGTGATTAAACGTCGTAAACTCTGTATAAAATAAAAGAGGCTGTAGAATGTGTCTGCCGAACTTTTACTGGTCTTCATCCAAATTGGTTAAATAAGCGTTTTTTACAAAGTCTTCAAGCTGGTATTTGTCATTGTTACCACTGATTCCGTATATGGGGCGGCTTTCCCGTGGTTGCATTGCTAAGCTTCTTAAAATTTTGATGGTTTCTTCACCTCCAGAAAAGCAAAAAGATACCGTTTTGGCACCATTTTCTTGGGCGTAACTGAAGAACTTCATCATCACGCTTTTAAGTTGGCTCACGCCATTTTTACAGAGAATATCATCGACCCAGAAATGGCCTTTTCGGTCAGTGCAGTAGACCACGTAAGCTTGTAAGTCCTCTGTATTTGGGCGGCTAAAAGAAACGAGTTTCATATCTTTTTTGGGGAAGGCGAGAGCGCGCCAATTAATATAGCGTGCATCTCGCTGCCCAATTGCGGTGTATTTATCTTTTGCAGCTTCCCACAGGTCGTCAAAACGACTGTCTGCGGACATTTCTTCACGCAAGGTATAGTTGGTGGTTATGGCACAGGCTAACTTTAGGTAAGCTCCTAATACGAAGTCCACTAAGGGAGAGATGAAAGCGACTTTGTTTAATTTTGAATGTTGTTCAAATAGGTCGCTGGTTAGAATAACTCTTGAGTAGCGGATAAGATGGCCAGTATTTTTAAACCCGGCTTTCTTAAATACAGGCTCCGCTTTTTGGTTTGGAAAACCATAGAGTAAGTCCTGTTTGACCCTGGAGGTTTCGATAGCGGCCTTTAGGAGTTTTAATGCTGGACCTAGTGAGCGGTGTTTCTCATCAACAAAAAAATCGCCGAATACAGCAATATTTGCGACTGAGCCTTTGTATTGCCACTCTCTGGACATAATGGTTTTGGTGCCTAGCAAAAGGCTTTCTTCGTTTTTACGTAAGGTGTACATAGTTACTTTGGGCAGAGGGTTTTTCATATAAAACCACTGGAAGCGTTTTTCATATACTTCGCGGGGATTGCCTTGCTGTACCCAAAGGTCTACGACTTGGTTGCCAAGTTGCGTGTGGTCTTCAATATTTACTATGTAGGAGGAGAGCCCGTTAGTCACTTTTATTCGCCGTCTTTTTAATTTTAAAAAAAACCCTTAAATAAGAGCCATCTAAAGATCGTCTAACTATTAACCCACAGAGGTTCTGTTGCTGAGTTAGTAGAATATTACCATACTATGGTCTGGGAACTTGGGTTTAACACTAAACTTGGGTTTAATATTAATAGTTTAGTGAGTATTAATAGGCCAGACAATATTATTGACCGGAAGTAATCGGTCCTTCAACTTTTTCAAGAGTTAGCCCTTGCCAGTGAAGCACTGCTGTAGTTCTGCGCTTGGTTTTTATATCGTTGTAAATGTATTTAGCGTGTTCCTCTGGGATTTCTAGTTTCTCCGCAAGGAAGCTGGTAGGTTTGTCGTTATTCAAACACCATAATGCTACATCCATTTCTTTGTATGGAAGGGCGTAGTAAAACTCGTCCTGGCCTTGTGCAAGGCTGTAAGTATCTGTGGTTGGGACAGCATTACAGATTTCATTTGGTAGATCCATATGACGGGCCATAGCATAAACCTGTGATTTGTATAGATGAGAAATAGGCTTGATGTCAGCAGAACCGTCACCGTTTTTAACAAAGAAACCTTGGTCATATTCAACGCGGTTTGGTGTGCCTACAACGGCGTAATTCAAACGATCCGCGTGAAAGAATTCAATATTTTTACGAATACGTTGCTTATAGTTAGTTGCAGCAACAATAGTTAAATATTCTTTCAAACCAAGACGTTTATCAAAGAGTTCACCATCTGGGTTTTGCACAACTAATTTAAAGCGATTAATTTGGCCGCTTGTGCCTCCTTCGATAACGATTTTATTTTTCCAGCCTTCGCCGTATTCAGGGAATGTCGTTTGAATTGCTTCGTCTCTCCATTTATAGCAACCGATGGCTTCAAGAGTTGGCGCAATATCGTGTTTAAGGTAGTCTATACCTAGATGTTCAGCTAACATTTTGCCGCGTTCACTGCTGAATGAAGATGAATCTTTTTCGGGGAGCAGAAGACCAAGCACTTTGTCTTTGCCAAGGGTTTTAACTGCTAGTGCCGCAGAACAAGAGCTATCAATGCCACCCGAAATAGCCACAACAAAACCACGGCGATGTAATTTTGTTCTTAATATATCGCGTATTTGAGTTGTAATTTTTTCTAGCATTTTGTCTTTGTCAAAGCCAATCAGTTCTTCTATTACTGCATCGATATAAACCGTCACAATCATTCCCTCAACTTTTTGGGTAAATTTAATATAATTTTTTGTTACTTTAACAAATGTTTTTTGACCTTTCCTGAAGCTGTTTTTGGTAATTTTTCTACAAATTCTATGTGTTTAGGAATTTTGTACGTTGCTAGGTTTTGTTTGCAATGTCTCATAATGTCCTTTGCTTCTATGTTTTTTGTGTTTTTATTGCTATACACAATAAAAGCTTTTATTGTCTGGCCCATAATTCTATCTGCAATACCAATGATTGCTACTTCAGATATGCCGGGTAACTCAACGATCTTTTCTTCAATTTCTCTTGGTGCGATTCTGTGTGCGCCTGTTTTTATCATTTCTTTATTTCGGCCTACAATGTATATGTATCCGTCTTCATCGCAATAGCCAATATCTCCGGTATAAAGCCAGCCATCTTTTATTGTTTTATCTGTCTCTTTTTGATTGCGCCAATAACCTATCATAAGGTTGTCGCCTCGGGCGCAGATTTCTCCCTGTTCCTTTGTTTTACAAACCTTATTTTGTTTGTTACGTATTTCAATTTTTACGCCAGGAATGGCAATGCCCGCTGAGCGTGTTTTATTTTGGAGGTTTTTAGGTGGTAAATAGGTCAAGCGTGCGCTAGCTTCTGTTTGGCCGTACATAACAAAAAAATCAATATTGGGCCAAGCTAAGGTTAATTGTGTAATATCTGAAGCCGGCATAGCTCCGCCTGCTTGAGTTAGGTATCTTAGTGAAGGGATTTTTATTTTTTCTAATTTAGTTTTATCTAGTAAAATTACGTAAGTCGATGGTACCCCGGAAAAACCAGTGACTTTTGTGTCTACCATTTTATCCAGTATTTTCTGTGGGTACATAAACGAATTTTCCAATACTAGGGATGCGCCCTTGGTAAGGTGGCTATGTAAAACTGAATTGCCGTATGAATAGAAAAAAGGTAGTACACACATAACTCTATCATTAGTATTTATTTTTAAATATTCGGTAATCGATTGAATGTTACTTGCAAGATTTTTGTGTGACAGGGTTACGCCTTTAGGTTGTCCTGTGGTGCCAGAGGTATAAATAATCGACGCTAAGTCTTCGGTTTTTGGGAGAGCTATCTTTGGGCTTGTTCTGTTTTCAGAAAGCTCAATGTCGGAAAAATTTTGCGTATTGATAGAGAGTGTTTCAACGTTGAAGTGCTTGTCATGGATAAGTAATTTTGTTTCAGAATGTTTGCATAAATTATCAATATCAGAAATCATAAGTGCTGTATTAAAAGCCACTGCAATACCGCCGACTTCCCATATTGCGTAGTAAGTTGCAATGTAGGCCGCACTATTATCCATTAATAATGCTATTCGATCACCTTTGGTTATCCCTTTCTTTATTAAACAGGAGGCAATAGTATGAGTATTGCATGTCAGCTCAGCATAACTAATTATATCATTATTTTGAATAATGGCTGTTTTGTCAGAATAAGTTTCTGCACTTGTAAAAAATTGATCGAGTAATGTTTTCATTAATAATTAAACTAATTTTTTTTCAATGAAGGAAATTAGGTTGTTAATTGAGTCTAGATTTTCAGGGATCATTTCTTCGTCAGCAATTTGTATGCTAAATTCTCCCTCGATAAAAAAAATCAATTCCATGATTCCGGTAGAATCAAGAATGCCTTTTTTCATGAAAGAATCGGTATTGTTTAATTGAGATTCATTGTTAGTAAAAAGATAATTTTCTAAAATATATGTTCGTAGTTTCTCTTCAGTAGACATTAATTTTTCCCTATTAAATGTTTAATTTATTTGTTTTAGTTTGATAGGTTTAGTTCTGGAATTTAATTCTTGGTGAAAGTTTTCAACGAATATTCTGTGCCAGGATTGAGTGGATAAAATAAAAATTAGTGCCATATTATCTTTTTGCCCAACATACCTTCCCGCTTTAATTTTTTTTACTAACATGGATACTTTTTTACTATCAAAATAACCGTAGTTTTTGAGTGTGTCTTGAGAGAGTAGTTCGTCAACGTATTCACTTTTGTGCTTGCCAAAGAACGAGGGAATATTCGGCGCTCTATATGGCTGTTTGTAGCGGTTGACAATTTCGTTCGGTAGATATTTTCCCATAGATTTTTTTAAAATATACTTTTCGTTTAGTACTTTCATTTTTAATTTTGGGTTAAGAGTATTTGCGTATTCAATGACTCTGTGGTCGAGGAAAGGAAAACGTCCCTCTACGGAGTTTTTCATTAACATTCGGTCTCCCTGTGAACTCAATAAGTAGCCGCCCATAAGGGTTTTGACTTCTAAATACTGAGCTTTATTGAAAAGATCCCACTGATTGAAGTTACTGGGCAAGGTGGATATAAGCTCTTTCTCTGCATTATTTGCTAAGTGTTCGTTGGTTTCGGCAGAATAAAACTGTTTAATTTTACTGGTAGCAAACCACCGAGGCATGTGTGAGTAGAGCGGAAAGTCGGGCTTGTCCACCCCTTCACCAAAAAAGCTTTGCAGGAAGCTGCTGGCTTTACCCTGAGCAAGATTCAAATAGGGGTAAAGGCGATGAATAAGCATTGGTCTCCAGTTAGAATCTGGGTTTTTCGACCAGAAGGCTCTTATTTTTGTCTCTTTAAATAGATCGTAACCACCAAAAATTTCGTCTGCGCCTTCACCTGTTAAAACAACTTTATAATCGTTTTCTCTTACTAGGCCAGATAATATGCCCATAGGGATGGGAGCGGTACGAATAATTGGGCTTTCAATATGCCAAATACTGTCCAAGAAATTATTGGCAATGTCTTTATCATGGCATGTAATACTTTTGTGTTCTGTTTTGAGCCTGTCCACCATTTGTTTTTGAAAGGTGCTTTCATCCATATCTTTGTCGGTAAAGGTTAATGAAAAGGTGGCGAGCTTGGTGTCTGTAAAATTGTTAATGCAAGAGACAAGTATGGATGAGTCCAGTCCACCGGATAAATAGGCTGCTACGGGTACATCGGACCTTAATCTTAAACGGGTGGCGTCAATTAATAGGTCGTGAACCTTATCGCAAGCTTCTTTTTCATTGATTGGGCCGAATTCGGATTGATTTGGAAATTCAAGATCCCAATATTTATGTTTGGATAAGTTGCCATTCTCAAAAATGGCCATCTCTCCTGGGGAAAGCTCATAGATACCGTTAAATACAGTGTTGGGTGAAACGGGTGCCCAGAAGGTGAGAAGTTGATCCAATGCAGATAGGTTTAGTTTTGGTTTTTGTTTCTGTACAGAGAGTATGGCTTTGATTTCTGAGGCGAACACAAGAGAATCGTTCTCTTGAGTGTAATAAAGAGGGGCGATGCCGACTCTATCTCGAACAAGAATGCCTCGCTGGTTATGGTTATCCCATAAACAAATGGCGAACTGACCGTTTAAAAGTTGAATAAAATTATTACCATACTCTTGGTAGAGATGAACTATGACTTCGGTATCAGACTTTGTATAAAAACTGTAACCCTTGGCGGTTAAGTCCTCTCTTAATTCGATAAAATTGTAAATCTCGCCGTTGAATATAACCCAAATAGATTTGTTTTCATTGTGGATAGGCTGAGCACCGCCGGTAAGGTCTATGATACTTAAGCGGGTATGAACAAGAAGCGCATTGTTATCCGAATAGTAGCCCGCCCCGTCTGGCCCTCGGTGAGTGAGGCTTTGCGCCATGGACAAAGCGGCCTTTTCTATATTTATACTCAATGATTGATTGGATATTATTCCAGCAATACCGCACACTAGCTTGGTTTCCCTTAGTCTTAGTACAGTGAGAGTCGAGTTAAATTTTCTGGATTTTTACTTATGTTTTTGCGTATATGTTTGTGTGTCTTGTTGCGTGGGCCTCACAATATCACTAAGTGACGACAAATACAGGAGGGAAAAGTGAAAATTTACGGGGAAAGAATGCCAATTTTTGGAATGGAGAAGTAAACTTTCTCAAAAATATTGAGAAGTTTTACAAACTTAATAGCTGTTTAATCTTTGTGTTTTATAGTTCGTGTCTCATTTTTCATTCAAACGACATCTTTTATTGAGTTGAGAGCGTGCTCAGTATTACTTGATTGGAAAGCGGGATTTCTGAGGGTTGGGGTCTATGATCAAATTAAATGTAAACGGCAAGCTACATGAGGTCGACGTTGACGAAAATACACCTCTTTTATGGGTATTAAGAGACCACCTTCAGTTGACGGGAACCAAATATGGTTGTGGTATTGGACAGTGTGGGGCGTGTTCGGTGATCTTGGGGGGGCAGTCTGTTCGATCGTGTTCTTTACTTGTGGGTTCTTTGGTTGGTCAGTCCATTACGACAATCGAAGGTTTAACCTTGGAGGTTTCCCCTGTGAAAAAGGCTGCCAAAAGGGTGCAATTGGCATGGCAGGCAAACAATGTGCCTCAGTGTGGTTACTGTCAGCCTGGTCAGGTGGTGAGTGCAACGGCGTTACTTGCGGAACATCCCAATGCAAGTGATAGCGAAATTGATAAGGGAATGGTGGGAAACCTTTGTCGCTGTGGAACTTACCCCCGTATTAAAAGTGCTATAAAAGAAGCTCAGGAAGGGTTGAGTAGTGAGTAAAATTGCAAAAATAACTCGAAGAGCATTTATTGGTGTCACAGGCGCATCTGCTATTACTGTTGGCGGGTTAATTCTTAGTGGTAAGTCTGCCAAGGTTCAAGATAAGCTACATGGGATACTGAACAAACCTGCGAATAAGGTTAATTTATTTATCCAGGTTGGCACCGATAATATCGTATCGATTGTTTCTCATCGTGTGGAAATGGGGCAGGGAATTAAATCTGGGTTGCCTTTGGTTGTGGCCGAAGAAATGGGTGCGGATTGGGAAAAGGTGTCCGTCGTTCAGGCGCCTGGACATCCTGATTATGGCAACCAAGATACCGATGGTTCGCAGAGTGTTCGCAAGTTTTATCTGTTAATGCGTCAGTTGGGGGCCAGTGCACGCAAGATGTTGGAGCAGGCGGCGGCCCAGCAGTGGCGGGTGAGTATATCGGAATGTCATGCAATTAATCATCAAGTTGTTCATGAGCCTAGCGGTAGGTCGTTGAGTTTTGGTGAGCTTGCAAAAGCGGCTAATGATTTTCCTGTCCCTCTCACGAGTGAACTTGAATTTCGTTCTGAGTCTGAATTTGAATATATTGGAAAAGATATTGCGCCAGTTGATCTCCAAGATATGGTAACGGGTAATGCCCACTACACCATGGATATTCAGCGTCCGGGAATGGTGTATGCTGTGGTTGAACATGCGCCAGTTATTGGAGCAAAGTTGCTGTCGTGTGATGAGTCAGATGCCCGAAAGGTTTCTGGGGTTATAGAGGTGTTCACACTTCCTGAATTACATTTTCCGGTTAATTTTAAACCTTTACACGGTGTGGTTGTTGTCGCTAAAGATACTTGGTCGGCTATTGAGGGGCGTCGAAAATTAAAATGCAGTTGGTCTGATAGTGTGTATTCTAAGCGCAGCTCAGCAACGCTAAAAGAGACATTAACAGAGAGGCTGTTAACTGAAGGAAAGATTATGCGTTCTAACGGTGATGTTTCTTCGGTTTATGCTAAGGCTACAGAGACACACGAGGCTTTTTACTCTGTTCCTTATCTTGCTCATGCTTCTATGGAGCCGCCAGTGGCTGTGGCAGAAATAAACGGCGAGAGCTGTGAAGTTTGGTCCAGTAGTCAAAACCCTCAAGATGTGCGTAACAGTATTGCCGATTTATTGGGTATGTCTCGTTTTAAGGTGAAGGTCAATGTTCCTTTATTGGGGGGAGGTTTTGGACGAAAATCTAAAAGTGATTTTAGTGCACAGGTTGCTTTAATTGCCCAGAATGTAGGTAAGCCTATTAAGTTGGTATGGACTAGGGAAGATGATATTAAATTTGATTACTTCCACGCCATGAGTCTTCAATATTATCGGGTGTCGTTGGATAGCGAAAATAATATCTCAAGTTGGTTGCAGAGAGCGGCTTATCCATCCATAGGCTCCACTTATACTGTGGGGGATAATCGCCCAGGAGTCGGTGAGTTGGGTATGGGGTTTCTAAATTCGCTTTATGATATTGAACATTTTCAGGCCGAGTCACACGAGGCGGACGAAGCGGTTCGCATTGGTTGGTTGCGGTCTGTATGTAATATTCAACATGCTTTTGCCAATAATAGTTTTGCGGATGAACTCGCGTATAAGCGGGGAATTCCTCCTGTTCAACATTTGAAAGAGTTGTACGGTGAAGACCGGGTTATTGATGCTTCGACTCTGGGTTTTAAATATTCTCAGGGGAAGGATCACCCGATAAATATAGCTCGAATAAAAAATGTGATTGATCTTGTTGTTGCAAAAAGTGGGTTTAGTGAATTACCGAAAGGGCAAGGCTGGGGAATTGCGGCTCACTTTAGTTTTTTCAGTTATGTCGCTGTGGCCACGCGAGTATTAGTGGTCGATGAAAAAATCAACGTTGAAGAAGTGCATATAGCCATTGATTGTGGGCAAACGGTTAATACCGATCGAGTCAAAGCGCAAATGGAGGGATCTGTAGTATTTGGTTTGTCTTTGGCTATGGTGGGGAAGATCGATGTGGAAAACGGGCAGGTTCAACAAAGTAATTTCCACGATTATCCTCTGTTAAGGTTTCATCAAACTCCGACTATTTATGTCCATATTGTTGAAAACCATTTACCTCCCGCCGGTGTTGGGGAGCCTGGTGTCCCTCCCGTTGCCCCAAGCTTAACTAACGCTATTTTTGCTGCATCAAGTAAACGAATTCGAGAGCTTCCTGTTAATCAAACTTTTTCGGTTTAGTTTGAAATATGGTTTTTTTAGTTGGCAAGTTCGGTTCCAGCTCTAGATTTACTGATCCTAATGATCAGCGTAGTCAGTTTCCTCTCAACAGAATTAAACAGGCCCTAGCCAAGTTGAACGGTTTTGTTATTCGAAAAACGAAGATTTAGACTTGTCTCAAGTTGTGGTTAAATATGTTCTTTCTTTTGAGACCGTATCTTGTTTACTCATAGGGACAAAGAATGAAGGTCAATTTCAGATAAATTTTGGAGGAGATTACTTGCAGGTTTATTCTGATGTGGAATGACAAAAAATCTTATGTTTGCAAAAAATACTAGGGATTTTATATGGTGTTTCACATAGGTCGATATTTAGATTTTTTGAATTTCTTTGGCAGTGATTTTCGAGTGTGCAAGGGGTTTAATACCTTCCAGTCTTTTGTTTTTTTTGAACGGAAACCTGAGGCTAGAATGGCTTGATTTATGGTTCCGTTTTTTCTTAGTATGCTTAACCCTGTTTCGATTGATGTGTGTATTATAAGGGCATCTTTGTGCTCTTTTCTTAAGTTCCAATGTCTACTTGACGGGAATTTTACTTTCACGTACGGAATGGGAGTAAGGGTATACTTTCCATCGAAGTACAACATATCTTTGTTATTTTTAAAGGATGACAACATAAAATCCACTCTGCCGGCGGATACCATTTTAAGCATTAATTCGTGTGAGTGACTTAGGTGAATTTTCTTTAAGTTTAACGATTCAAGGACCTGTATATCTTGGCTCCAATTGAGGTTGGTTACCGCAGATAGAGAGCTTAAATATTCGGGAGTGATTTTTTCGGGTATGGGATGCTCAGGTCTAGTGTAAAGCCCAACTTCATATTCATTTGGTTGTACAAACGATGATGTAATTAGCAATGATTCTTTTTCTTTAAGGGCTGTAATATCGCTAAACCAAGCTGTTCCGCAGCGCATAAGGTAATTATGTTGTTTTAGTATTAAGTTTGTTCGGGAATTGCTCGAAGGTAAAAGGGGAATAAGCTTGGGTTCCTTTTTGTATCCTCCTAATCGAATGGACTGAAGAAGTATTATCAGCTCGGTTACGCTTCTTCTTGAGTATGGACCGTCGAATTTTGATACTTTATGCAGTTCTCTTTTACCTAGAAACTTATCCAGGTTTTGTAAAATATCTATTGGGCAAAGAATTTCTGGACTAGAGCTGTTCTCATCCATGCTTAATGAACTTGGTGACACAGTGATGATTAAAAGGGTTGTAAAAATGAGTTTGATGAAGCTCAAAAGCAATTACCAGAGTGGAATATGTTGTTTGACTGCAAAAACGGATGTTATAAAAGTAGCAGAAAGGCTCTCATTAGGGAAGATATTATATGGAAAATGATTTAGTGCTAGGGCAGTACTCTATAATAACTGAGATCCAATTCTCATCTAGGATACAGGTTATTTCCCCTGCATACATAATATAGTGGGGTGCTCTTGAGCCCCACAGTAATAGTGCTATTATGTGCGTGGCGCGGTTACCTGGATGGGTGGCCTAACAAAATAGGCGGTGCGAACAGATTGGATATCCAGCGTACCTCTTATTCTGGTTATAAAAAGAACAATGAATTCAGGGTACGAGAGTGTCGTTGCTCCCGATTACCCCCCGGTTGACGTTCATCAAGAGCCTGATTTTTCCGAAGCGCATGTGACTAATGTGTCTCTTTCTTTGGAAGATGAGTTATCTATGAGAGTGAGCGTGGGGCAGGTCATCGAGGCAGGCAACAATTTATCAGGTTATTCACGGGCTGAATTGGCTCATCTATGTGGAATAAAAAGCTCCCAATTTTCAAAAATTACCAAAGGTGAAGCTTGGTTAAATATAGGTAACCTTGGTCTTTGGGGGTTTGCAACAGGGATAACGCCAACAGATGTCATTAAGTTTGCTCCTTTGAGTGCTCCACCTGCAAAGTGCATTGGCTGGTTTATGAATGGGCGTCTGAGTCATCTTGAACACGAAGAGTTTGAACTCACCACAAAGTTGATTTGTCGTCGTCTTGGGATAAGGCATGAACAGTCCAATGTGACTGGCAATGAGCCTATTCCTAAAATGCATGATCTTCAGTGGCAGGATCTGTATTTGACGGATCTATCAAAAACTGTCGCAAAACGTCTGTACCAATTGAGAACGCATCTGGGTTTGTCCCAAAAAGCGTTTGGAGATGTCCTGGGAGTGACGCCAGATACGGTCAAGCGTTATGAATCGGCAGATAATGGTAGGTTCAATCGAGGTATTTTTTCGACCTACAGACTGTTTGTCACCTTTAATGTTTCTCCTATTGAGATAACTAAGGGTTCAATCCATCATAAGTTACGCTATGTGCAGGAACGGAGGTTTGCGGCCTTGCAAGAAATGGTTAGGCAGGTAAGCTACGACCATTATAAAGATTTAAAAGCGCTGACACTGGGTGTTGCTAAGTTGTAATGGGGCTAAAACGCCTATTTTGGTATTTCAAACGGCTAAGATAATGGAAAAGAAATAGAGGTATGATTTTCCTTTTCTATTGTGTTCTCTAGTCTAATTGGGAGTGTTTGGTTGTATTTTGATCATGCGTGAACTTTTCCCCTACGTAAGTATTCACTTCGTTTCAAACATACCTATTTCTCAGCAAAAATATGCCCCTCTAGGTTTCCATTTCAGACAAGCATTATTGGTTGTTTACTATTATGCTTTTGTTGCGCCAGTAAGTACTTTTTAGTCAGTACTTTCTAGGGCCTGTTAACAGGCTCTAGTACAGAATCTGGGAAGGAACACTTTTTGTTTATGTTCAGAGCCACGGCTGTGGTTTCTAGGTTGAAAAGAACAAGTGAAAGGGATAATAGATTCGTTTCTTTCATTGGGATATGAACAACAGGGACTACTCAAAATAGGGGAGTTTATCGTGTTTGATTGGGATCAGTTTAATTTATTTGCATATACCATCGCTGACTGTGAAGGTTCAGAGCAAGAGTTTGTTCGTATGTCTTTAGCAATGGGCTACTCAAGCTTTCTATTGTTTGGCTAGAGCCGCCTATATATAAGCTTTGCTTTCCCCCTGCCTTTCTCTTTTTGGCAACCCTCTAGGGCTTCTTTTAAGTTAACAGGCCCTAGGTTACTTGGTTGTTATCATTCATTGCGTGAGCTTTCTCTATTTATTAAAAGTGGGGCTAAGAGGCGTTGCTTCACGTTCATCCACAGCTTAAGTTTACCCACTAAGCTTCAGTCAGATAACCTATATAAGTAAAACTGGGAATTATTTAGTTTTTTATATTTTTATATGCTGAAAAATATCAAATATAGATTTGAATCGTCTATATAAAGCGAAACTCTAATAGCCAAAAGAAAATCATCTAACCTTATTAAATGGAGCCCACAATAACCAAATAAAATATAGGTGTTGAATAATGTTATCCCCATCTGGAAGCATTAGAAAGCAAATTGTTAGTATAGTTTTAGGTATAATTATTGCACTATCTGTGAGTTTTTTTGTAATTATTTCAATCTTTTCATCCAGTTTTAGTCTTCTTGAACATGAGCTTGTTTATGGTCAGGATAAAGTTAAGTTAGCCCTTTCTGCAAATGTTGAGTTTAAGCGTCAGGTTCAAGAATGGAAAAATGTACTTCTTAGAGGGCATGATCCTCAAAAAAATGACAAGTATTGGAAAAAGCTAAATGATCGGCATAAAAACGTGCAGAAGCACCTTAACAAGATTGGGACTGATATTGCCCCTGAGTTATCTAAGCTGATTAAAGAATTTATAAAAGATCATGACGCGCTTCTTAAAGCCTATACAGAAGGCCGAGAGGTTTACGAGAATTCTGGGTTTGATTTCAAAGCTGGAGATAAGGTGGTTTCGGGTATGGACCGTGCGCCTTCGGCTGCACTAAGTGAAATTGCGAAACAACTAGCCGTTATTTCAGAAACTAGCTATACAGACACAATAGACAGGGCTAATAGTACAATATTTTGGGCTTTTGTTATGATTATTGGGTTGAGCTTTTTGTTAGCCTGTTTTGCTTACATTGTAGTGGGGCGAAATATTATAGACCCAATATATACGATTATGGCAGCGATACAGAAAATGTCAGAAGGCGATTATCGAGCTACGGACAGAATTCATCGTCGAGATGAAATTGGTTTATTAGCCGATAATATTGAGCGGTTACGTGAGTTTATATGTTCTTTGGTTAATGGCTTAGACTCGTCCGTCGAGGAGTTAGGGAGCGCTGCAGGGTCTATTCAAGAGCGCTCGTCACAGATATACAAAGGCTCGGAGCTTCAGCGAAGTCGGGCAGATCAAGTGGCGACTGCTGTTCAAGAGTTATCGTACAGTGCAAAAGAAATCGCTAAAAACGCGAGCTTAACGGCGGATAATACCGTAACTACTAATGAATTGGCCGGTAGTGGTGCAAAAGCAATGAGTGATGCGAAAAGCTCGATTAAAACACTTGTAGACGAAATAGGCAGCGCTTCTGATGTTATTCAGCAACTAGCAGATGATACGAGTAATGTTGGAGCTGTTCTTGATGTTATTAAAGGCATTGCTGAACAAACAAATTTACTCGCCTTAAATGCGGCAATTGAAGCTGCACGAGCGGGCGAACAGGGGAGGGGGTTTGCCGTGGTAGCAGATGAGGTACGAACCCTTGCTCAGAGAACTCAGCAGTCTACCGCAGAGATTCAAAATATTTTGGAGAGCGTGCAAACGGGTGCGCAGAATGCCGTTGAGGCTATGGAGATTGGTCAGAATAGGACCGAGCAGGGAATGAACCAAGTTCAGGAAGCGGGAGATCTAATGGAAAATATGACCACAGATATTGGTCGTATTGCGGATATGAATACCCAGGTTGCCTCTGCCGCAGAAGAGCAAACTAGCGTAACAAATGAAATTGCACAAAATATTTCAGAAATTTCTGAGGTGGCACGGACTTCGGCTGAAGTTATGTCTGGGGCTGTTGGAAGCAGTGACCGTTTACGGGTATTGGCGGTAGAGCTTCAGCAAACTTTAGCAGGTTTTAAAACTTAGACAGACATAAAACTTGTATAGTGAAACGCTAGATATAAAAAATGCCCCTTCTCTATTTGGGGCATTTTTTATGGGTTAGGTGTATAGGTTAGGTAAAGTTTAATTGCCAATATGTTTTGCGAGAAATTTTTCTAAACGGTTAAAGAATTCACGCCTGTTTTTTTCTTTGTAGAAACCATGCCCTTCTTTTTTGGCGAGCATAGTTTCGTGAGGGTGGTTTTTATCTTTTAAGGCTTTTACCATTTTTTTATAGTGTTTTACATCGACTCTCCAGTCCTTGCCGCCGTGAGCAAGAAATACAGGAATAGTTAATTTGTCGATATTATGTAGAGGCGAATTTTCTCTCATTTTTTCTTTGTCCTTTCCTATGGCTTGTCTTAGGTAATTTTCACCAAAAAGCGTTTTCCCAGTATCGGCTGTTTTCCACATAAGTTCCAGGTCGTACACTCCAGCGAGTCCAACCGCGCATTGATATAAACCCTGATCAATTGTTGGAGCCATAAGCGCAGAGTAGCCACCAAATGACCCACCAAATAAGCAAATTTTTCTTTTATTTGCATAACCCTGGTCAATAGCCCATTTGGTCGCATCAATAATATCGTACTGAATTTTCGTGCCCCAATTTTTATCCCCTTGCAGTCCGAAACCATAACCATAACCGGCTGAACCCCTAAAGTTTACTTGCAGTACTGCATAGCCTCTAGATGCTATAAATTGTATGTCATCATCATATTGCCAATAGTCCCGAGTGTGTGGGCCGCCATGGGGAACAACCACCATGGGCAGGTTTGACTCTTTCTTTCCTTTGGGCAAGGTTATATAGCCATGGGTGAGCTGTCCATCACGAGTTTTGAACGAATAGGGTTTTGTTATTGCCAAGTCTTTTGTATTAAGCCATTTTTTTGCATTTAATATATATCGAAGGCTTTTTGTTTTGGTATCAAATAAATGAAACTGGCCTGGTTCGCTCGCCCCAGTAACATGAATAACCAATAAAGAACCGTCGTCCGTGGAGCTGGTAATCTTTATGCGTTGCCCCCCAAATGCTGGAAATAATGCTTGATACCATTTGGTTAATTTATTATCTGGGTTAACGATAAATACATCGGGGTAGCCGGGGTCGAAATGGATGGCGAGTAATTCATTTGTTTTTCTATCGTAAGTATAGCTTGACGGGTTCACTTCTGGATGTTTGAAAATTAATTTTCTGTGTTCAGTTTTAGTATTATATTTATAAATTTTGTTTGTAGCGTTTGTATGTTTTTCTCGGATATAAATTTCATCTGGATTTTCTAGTGCAGATAATACTTTTATGTGTGATGCCGATGACTTATAATCGGAAAGTTGGTGCCACTTACCTTTTTCCCTTTTATGCACAATAGAAAATTTGCCACCATCAATTGATTGAAAACCAAATGAATAGCTAATTTCTCCGTTTGGTGTTGTAACAAAATCTGCTTCTTTGCTTGGTGAGGTGACTACTTTTCTGGCTTTTGCTGTTTTAATACTTAGTTTATATACCTGTGTATTTTTATCTTTACTAGTGAAACCAAATGGCCTAAAACTGATAAGTATATGATTTGGCTCCTCAGGTAATATGTGCAGTACTTCAGCGAACCCTATTAGATCATTTGCAAATTTATTTTGGCCATCTATTACGCCATACTGGTTTCGAATAAGTATTTTCTTATTTTTACCATCAGCATTAGCCGCCACTAATTCACCGTTTGATACAAGGTAATCAAGGTAGGGTAATTTTTCCCCTAGTTCGACAACATATCGTTTATCTGTAACCCATACAGGATTAAATGGTTGCATTTTTCCATGTGGTGGTAAGTAACTCACAAGGGACATATCTTTGGTTCTCAATATAGCAACAATATTTTTATTTTCTTTAGACATCATTTCAATGGCTAAATACTCACCGTTTGGCGAGATAACTGCATTATCGTATTCACTGTGTTTTGAGAAGTGTTCAACGGGAATGATTGCGTGAGATAAAGAGGGTGCAAGCAAAATAAAAAAGATGGAAACAAGACGAAACATAATAGCTCCTCAGAGTTTGTTGTGTAATTCCATTAAAAGAAGAACCTAATTGCTAGGTTCTTTGATTGTATAATTAGTGTCAACAGGCCCTAGATAGGGCCTACTGTTGAAGTTCTTTTTCGGTAAATATATCAGTAAAGAGAATACTTGATAAATACCTTTCCCCTGAATCAGGTAATATAACAACAATCGTTTTCCCTTCGTTTTCGGGTTTTTCCGACTGTCGTATTGCCGCAGCTAGTGCTGCACCAGATGATATACCTGCTAAGATGCCCTCTTCTTTCATAAGGCGATGGGCATAGTCTATGGCCTCCTTGTTACTTACCTGTTCACATTCATCTACCAGAGATAAATCCAGGTTTTCGGGGATAAAGCCCGCTCCAATGCCTTGGATTTTGTGGGGGGAAGGTGAAAGTTCTTCGCCCGCCATAGTCTGTGTAATGACGGGTGATGATACGGGTTCGACAGCCACAGAGCGAATAGCTTTTCCTTTGGTATTTTTGATGTATCGGCTTATACCTGTAATGGTTCCTCCGGTGCCCACACCAGAAATTAAGATGTCGATTTCACCGTTGGTATCGTCCCAAATTTCTGGTCCGGTTGTTTTCTCGTGAATTTCGGGGTTAGCGGGGTTGTTAAATTGGCCGGGCATAAATGTATTATCTGGGTCTTGAGCACAGATTTCCTTGGCTTTTTCAATTGCGCCTTTCATTCCTTTTTCTCCTGGGGTTAGCTCCAGCTCGGCTCCCAAAGCTTTAATGAGTTTACGCCTTTCTAAGCTCATAGTATTGGGCATGGTTAATATCAGTTTATATCCCCGAGCAGCGCAAACATAAGCCAATGCAATTCCGGTATTACCTGAGGTGGGTTCAACAACGGTCATTCCTGTTTTCAGAACACCTTGTTTTTCCGCATCCCAGACCATATTGGCTCCAATGCGGCATTTTACCGAGGCGGTAGGGTTGCGAGACTCTAGTTTAACCAAAATATTCTTGTCGGTTATTTTATTAAGCCGAACAAGTGGAGTGTGGCCAATGGTTTGGGTATTGTCAGAATAGATATTGCTCATGCAGGTTCCTTGTGACTTCAATGTAATTAAGTTTATTGAACTCAATTAATTCTCTTACGGTGTGCAAGAGAAGAGGGTGCTGAATACCCAGAGTGATTAATGTGATAACTGACTAGTAGGTACTTCTGGCGACCAAGTTTGTTTGCTCTAGATTAAAGCAATTATAAATTTTTTCCAGTTTCATCCTAAAATGATCATAATTTGTGCTTTGTGCAATCTAGGGTCTGTGTGAGATAAGGCAAGCAATCTTATTTTTAGGCGTAACGTTTTTTCGCTGTGTTATCAGTTAGTTATGATTGCCTCAGTTGATTGGAACCTCTTATTTATGGCGCTTAAATTTTTATTTTTTCGCGCATTTCATTTTAAGTCAATTTTCTGATGGTAAGGGTGGCCCGGCCCGGTTTGAAGGGTAGAAGATCCCTTTTGCGCAAATATTGCCTGAACAATATGTAAATTAGTGAAGTGCCATCGATGATCGGCAAGGTTTTTTTGCTAAATACAGAAAAGGTGGTTATTTGCCCTAAGCTTTATTATCTAAGTATTGAAGGTCATGGCGTTAGCGAGAGAGCGAATGAAATAATTGATTAGGTTTTTGAGGCTTTATTGTTGGAATGATATATAAAATAAGGGGGTACAATACACCCACCCCCTTATCAAAATTATATTTAAGTAATTACTTATACTTAGTGAACCTGTTCCAACCTTAACGTAATTTTCTGTCCTGTTTTAAGGTTTTCAACATTGAAAGGTTTTTTAATTGATTTATCTGAATATCGATAGCCGGCGACACTACCATTTCTTTCACTGATATAAATTGTGCTATTTTCTTGGTTTAATCCGGCGAAATTTCCACTTATATAGCTAGCTTTAGAATTGTTTTTAGCGTTTTGCTTAGGATTAAGTCTTAATACAATACTCTCACCCTGTTTAAATGCATTATCGGTTAAAGCCGAACCGATAAATTGGTCAGTATATTTATACTGGGATAGCTCGCCACTGTTACTATCTACGATTGATATTATCTTTGCTTTGGTATTTATGCCTACGTATTCACCTTCAATAACTTTTACCTTAGGTTTTTCTTTACTTTTCGATTCTAGCTTTAACGTAACTTTTTGTCCTGGAAGCAAAGATTTTTGGTATATGTTTTTGAGGTTTTTGCTAATATTGTATGTGTGAGTAGAAGTCTCTTTATCAGACTTTTGTTTGATTGATATGGTGTTGTTAACCGTATCTAAGTTGTAAAGAGTACCAGTAACATATTTTACTTTTGCAGTGCTGACGGCTGAAAAAGCAAATAAAGTAAAAGCAATTAATATTAAATGTATTTTCATCTTATATTCCCCAGTATTTTTATTGTATGGTTGAAAATTTATTTATTAATTATGTGATTGTGTAAGTATATTTTTTATGTGATTTGTGGTTTTTTAAGCCTGTTTGTGTGTGGCTTATCTTGCGCGGGCATTCTATAGGTTTGGTTTTTTTATTGTGTTTTATCTTCCGCCTCATAGACTTTTTTTGCGACATATTTTGTCAGTTATGAGACTTTTCTCTTGTTGATTAAAAATAAAATATTTTTTTCTTTTTTGTTATGTGTTTTATGAATTATTTGTGACGTCAAAAGTTTGTTTTAGATAATGTACGGATTTTTTCGTTATTCTAATTTGAGTAAAATTAAATAAGTTATTGTTAGAAATAATTAATAGTTTTTTGTTGGTTAGAAAGGGCTAATATTGTTTAGGGGAAACTAATATAAGTTACAGTCAAAAGAGAAGTGACTAGAATGAGGTGATGTTCATCTTTACTAGAAAATTGCTTATAAAAATCGCTTAAAAAAAAGGGCCTCAAAATAAGGCCCTTTATTCGTTAACGTTGCTAATTTTTAGCGTAAAGGTGCAATAAGCTCTTCACATTCTGCAACGGTTAAGTTTGAACCACAAACAGGAATCTGATCAGAAGGGTTGGCGTCAGAAGAGTTTGTTACAACAGAGTTACCCAATACATGGTTAACTGTATTGAGGTTGTAACCGTTGTCTTGTTCTGCCATCCAGAAGAAGATTCCGCCTAGGCCGTTGTCTTTTGCATACTGAGTTTTCAGTGCAACGGTACGAGGTGTTTCAATGGTGATGAATGATCCAATTTCTTCGTGAACGAGGTAGTCTGCGTTGGCTACTTTATCAGTGTAAAGCGTATAACCATTGCGAGCTTTGAGGTCTCTATCCAGGAAGTTTTGGTATAAGTCATAACCTTCAACAACACCAGCTTCCCAAGTGCCAACACCAGCAACACCTAGAATCAGGTCTGCTCCTGTCCAGTTGCTATCTCCGTAAGTTGTTGAACCCGTTAGACCACTAGTGTACTCAGTAATATCACCGGGAACTGTTGCTTTAGCTCGATGGTAGTTAGCTGCACCGATCATAAGTTTATTGGCTGGCACGCCCAAGCCCTTCATGTAGTTAACTGTCCAGTCTGCTGAGGTTCCGGCTGAGGAGCCCGTAGCATTTGGGTTAGTATACAGAGGGGTATGATGAGAAATTTCACGTTCCCACGCGCCTGTCATATCGTATGTCATCAAGTAGAGGCGGTCCATATAAGGGTGGACTTCGCTCCAAGTGATTTTTTCTAGGCGACCTAAACCAGCAGGAATTGCTGAAGAGAGACGATACTTTTTGCCCGTTTTTCTAGATAACCAATCCATACCTGCTCGCATTTCTTTGATCAGAGTAATGTAGTTTTCATTATCTTCTGGGCTGGCTACACCTGCAACAGCACCATCGGTTCCTGGGTATTCCCAGTCCACGTCAACACCGTCAAACTCAAAACGCTCTAGGAAGTGAACAATGGAGTCAACAAAGGCTTTACGTTTTACTGGGTCTTTTGCCATCCAGTAGAAGCCTTGTGATAATGTCCAGCCACCGACAGAAAGGTCGAGTTTAAGCTGCGGGTTTTGTTTACGTAATTGATAAAGTACGCCAAATACACCGCCCACTTTATCTGGGTCTAGCTCGTACTGACTTTCGTTACCTACAACACCTTGTGCAGCTACACCAACATTGCGAACGAATGCGGCTTCAAAGTCTGCAAGTGCCATTGCGCCGTCTGGCAAATTACTTTGCGAACAGGTACGCATTACCGCAGCGGGTGCCGTTGTTGGGAAGCCACCGTCTTGAGTACTGGCAGCGTCTGGGTAACAAATACCCGCAAAGCCATACACAATTCGGTTGAGGTTAGAAGCGGCCAACTTAGTGAAGTCATACTGACGACCATAAATTGCCCAGTCACCGATATAGGTTACGATTTCAGTTCCCGCAGTGACATCGTACTTATTGTGTTGTAAAGCCAAGCTGCCTGGAACGAGTTTTGAGCCTTGTGCATCGTGATCGACATCTAAGCCACCGTGATCGCCACCGTTATTTGTCGCAGGGTTAATTGCGCCTTGTTTACCGGGAAGAGTCGATTGGGTATTAGAGATTCGAGCGTTAGCAACAGAACCTGTTGGGTTAACAGAACCGGCATTAGGGTTGCCGTCAACAGGGCTAGGTTCCCCATAATCAATGGTATTGGGGATAGGCACTGGGCAGAGGTCTGGGTCTGGGTAGCCTACGGGCTCTGACCATTGACCAGGGAAAGCTGTACTTCCTGGTGGGATAGAATGAGTATCTACCAGAGCTTCATAAACTGCGCCATTGTATGAAACGTGAGAACCTTTAGAGTATATTTTACCGCTTACCCATTCAGAAGCACAGAAAGGCACATTTGGTGTTACAGGTCCTGTACCGCCTGAGCTGGAGGAACTGGTTCCGCCGCCGCCGCAAGCTGCTTCTGTTGTATCTGCCCATGCATAGCTATACGCCCAGCCTACGCCTGGTTCGTAAAAACCATTGCCGCTGGAGCACCATCCGGCAACGTTACATTGGTAGAAGCCGTTTGCGTTACTAACGACATCACCCGCTGTATAGGATGTGCCCGCTACATAGTCAGGACAATTATTTCCGCCAGAGCTTGAAGAAGAACTGCTTGAACTTGTTGAAGAGCTGCTTGAACTTGTTGAAGAAGAACTACTTGAACTTGTTGAAGAAGAACTACTTGAACTTGAAGAAGAGCTGCTTGAGCTTGAAGAAGAACTGCTTGAGCTAGTCGTAGAGCATTCTCCTAGATCATTCCAGGCAAATTGCTGAGCCCAGCCTGTACTTGGTGCATAGGGACCACCCACAGAACACCAACCGCCAACGGTACATTCATAGCCCGTAGACCCTACTAAAACTTGATCTCCTGCTGCATAGCTATTGCCGTTAACGTAGACTGGAGTTGTTTCGCAGTCCACAGCAAATGCTTCTACAGAGACAAGTCCAAGTAGCGAGAGAGCTGCTAAGGATTTTCTCATGATATTTTCCTATCTTTTCTTTATTATGGTTATGTTTTGGAAGGCTCAAGTAAATTTCACGCTGTGTTTTTACCTGGGCCTAGAGTTGTCTCTGTATAAATGCAGAAGCTAAGAAATGGTTTTGCGATACATGAGGTCGAAATTCCTAATACGTATCTTGCCGCTGTATTTATTATTTTTTATTACAACGAATCTGCTGAGACAAACAGCCTAGACATCTTATCCACGGACAAGAGTCAGCTCAACAAATAAAAGAACAAAGAAATGAGAGCGAATTAACAAAAAGCTATATTTTTTAGCATGTTTTTTGTTTTAATTCTGATTGGAAATAAGTTTTTTTGATGGTTATCTTATTTCGAAATAATACTTTTTTAATTTTGTTTTAACTCACTTTTTGGAAAATGACCGATGATCTCAATTAAGACCATAATTACCTAGCATTAGGTCTTAAGCGTTGATTTTATAGTTTGTTTGATATTTGATCGGTGTGGGTGAAAAGCGAGCAAAGCTATTTTGATCAGATGTAAGTATTGTGTCTCATAAGTTTTGGAAAAACAATTCTTCTATTCAATATTTTATACAAACAGTGAACAACAATTTGCTGGTATCAGTGGAGTATAAGCTTATTTTTAAATTAACCTAAAAAACGAGATATTACGCAGTTTTAGTTAAGGAGAGTCCAACTCTGTACCTTTGATGTGAAAAAATGACTTTCTGTAAATGCTTTCTTTCTAACTCCATTTCTATCCAGTATCTCTAGTCCTTTATTCAGAGCTTTGATTACTGTTTTCCCGTCGAGGTCTTTTTTACTGACTACCCAATGCCTAGAGCCATTTAACTTTACCTTTACCCCTTGTATAGGGTAAAGGTCGTAGGTTGCTGTTTCGCTGTTATTGAGTGGTGTATGGTGCAAAACCATATCTTTGCCTGCTTGGAATGGGGTGAGCATAAAATCGGTGCGATTATTGTAAACCATTTTAACGCCAGCATCCCAATCGGTTGAGTGGTAAATATCTTTTAAATGAAGGCTTTGTAGAGCGATTAAATCTACATGCCAGATTCGATTAGTAATAGCGGTTAGGCGGCTTAATTGGGCTTTGGTTAGATTTTCGTACGCAGCCGCTTTTTCTTTAGTCGTGTAGATTCCTACTATGTATTCTCCATGTTTAATAACAGGTCTGGAAATCCATATATCTTGATAACTTTTTGCTGTTTCTTCCCATATAGTATTTCCTAAAAGGGTGAAGTCGCCCTCTCCTAATTTTTGAACTCCACGTAAATAAGAGAGTTCTTTCGATGTAATCGTAATTTCTTTCTTGTAGCCTCCAAGTCTTAAAGCTTGGAACAATAAAACAATTTCGGCTACTTCTCGCCTTGTTTCTGGACGGTTAAAGTGCGTGATTTGCTCTATATTGTCCCCTGCTAAATACTTCTCCAGATCTCGCTCAACTTTGGGAATGACATAAATATTTGCACAGTAAGAGGGAAGTGACAGAAGTAACAATATGAATAAAAAAAAGTGTGGCATAAGGTGCGATAACTAAGGTTAAACACTAGCATTAGGCTTGTTTGGCGTGGATATAGATGGAAAACGTCCTTTTTACCCTGTGCTGCTTGTAAATGGGGTTATCAACATAGCCATTTACGCCAAGATTGTACATTACTTCATCTATAACGATTTTTCCAGGCGGAATATCTTGATTATGAAGATGTTTACACTGACATGTGTGGAGAATATCTTGTTTGTTTTCCAAGCAGGTATTATATCGTTTGGTTATTACTCCAAACATCGTAAGCATCACAGAATATTGGGAAATTGGTATTAGCTTATTGCAATGTTCTTTCTGTGCCCTTGAACGAAGGTTTTACCGTAGCAGTATCATCCAGTTGTCGTTTAAAACGATTGTTTTTATTGGCGTCAATTAATGGTGGTAATTTGCTCATCGTGAATTTGGGCCCCTAATCTAGCCGCGTATATTTTAACTATGGTAGAAAAAGGCGCCAACTGGCACCTATTTAAAGGTAGAGCCTTGGAAATCTAGATGATAAATTTTTTTGAAGAGAGAGCAGTATTCAAATTTAATTCATAGTCGTATGTTTTTTTAGCAATACTTATAACACCGAGTTTTCAATAATTGGTATCATATAGTCTATATTTTTGTAAGTGTCTTATGGGGTATCTGTTCTGGAGCGGTACTTGGCTAGTCTAGACATATAGCTCGAATGAATTACCTATATTTATGAATGTGAAGTGGAGGTTGTTGTGTCAATTAAGAAGCAGTTTTTAAAATCCAAGCCTGTCTGTAAGGTTAAGTTCACCCTGCCAAAAGAAATAGCTTCTGGAGCGAACCAAGCATTCTTGGTAGGAGACTTTAATGATTGGGATACAGAATCAACGGAGATGAAGAAGCTTAAGAATGGAACGTTCACCACGACAATTGAACTTGGGAAGGATCAGGAGCATCAATTTCGCTACCTAGTTGGCGATAGTCGCTGGGTCAACGATATAGATGCGGACCATTTTGTGCCAGCTAATATTGGCCATGAAGAGAATGGGGTTTTGTCTCTATAATTTTTTAACACTTCAGTTTTTGAATACTTCTTCCTATGGGCTTGGTTTTTCCCGAGTCCATTGCTTCCGTGTCCCTGTATCTATGATAGAACTATCGAATTAGATCTCTTTAATTCTTATATGTGCAATTGAGTAGTTATTTTAATCGTTTGCTTGAACTTTATAATCTTGACGATAATCTCTCAGAAAGGGCTCAGTTTTCCACCCTCAATGCCCTAATGCTGTTCATTATGTAAACATATAGGCACTCAAGGTGCCAAGCGTGAGATAGAGAATTGTAGTGGTCGAAAAACTTACGCCGACCTAACCTCTCTTTCGACCAAATCCCGCGAATAATGGTCGAAGTACTGCGCCCTGTTCTCGTGGATGTGTAGCGCAATTAGCAAATCAATCAATTTGGATGGCTGCCCCAAGGGGTATGGGATTGAAGGATCTATATTTCTCTGGCCGGATACACTTGCGGATATAGAATAGCTTCTCCGGCTCGCTAATTGAGCTTGCCCAGCGCCACCCCATTATTGTATTCATACCTTTGCGCTTATACGAGCGTAAAATGCGTGTCATAGCTCTAAAACCGTATACTGGGCCTTTGAACTGCACATAGGTTTCATCGGTCTGTGTATAGAAATATCACCACTCTCGGTGAGGCGTAGAATGTAGAATAATGCCTGTTGAATTATCGATTATGCTCTTTCATTACCGCTTGTTTTTGGCGGTTCCAATCCCGTTCTTTTTCCGTTGCGCGCTTATCGTGTAACTGTTTTCCTTTAGCGATAATAACCTCGCATTTGATAAGGTGTCTCTTCCAGTAAAGAGCGGTTGCGATTACGGTTTTACCTGCTTGTTCCGATACCTGCGAAAGCTTGTTGATTTCTTTGCGGTTAAGAAGGAGTTTTCGTGTGCGCTGTGGGTCAGTGACAAAGTGTGTGGACGCTGTTGGCAGTGGCTGAATAAGTGCGCCAAGCAACCATGCCTCATCATTTTTAAAAATAACGTAGCTATCGGTCAATTGGCCTTTTCCAGCTCGTAGGCTTTTTACTTCCCAGCCTGTGAGGGCAAGCCCGGCCTCAAACTTATCTTCAAAATAATAGTCGTGCCGTGCTTTTTTGTTTTGGGCGATAGTATTACTGCCAGGTTTTTTCTTGGATGCTTTGCTCATAGTCGAGCATTATAGGGGCTAGCGGCATTAAAGCCTAGCGCTGGCTCTTATCTTCTGATCGGAAAATCTATACAATTCATGGTCATGGGTCGTCTATTGTTGATATTAAGAGGGCGGACGAAATAATAAAAAGAGTAAAACCGATAGGCCGTTTGCGAGGGATATATGAGTCAACAAAAAATACATGGGGTTTGGAACAGTCGCTGGACTTTTGTTCTGGCTGCTACGGGGTCCGCTGTTGGGTTGGGAAATATTTGGAAATTTCCTTATATCACAGGTGAAAATGGTGGTGGAGCCTTTGTTCTTGTATACCTAGTGTGTATTGCGTTAATTGGCCTGCCTATTATGGTTGCTGAAGTACTAATAGGTCGTCGTGGTAGACAAAGCCCTATTAATGCAATGCGCTTTGTTGTTGAAGAGGCTGGGGCTCAAAAAGCTTGGGTTGGTATTGGCTGGATGGGAGTGATGACGGGCCTCCTGATCTTATCTTTTTACAGTGTTGTTGCCGGCTGGGCATTGCAATACGTAGTTTCGGCGGCTCAGGGGGCTTTTCATGGTATTAATGGAGAACAGGCTAGTGGCGCCTTCAGAGGTTTACTGGCTAACCCTGCAAAGCTTATTGCTTGGCATACCGTCTTTATTTTGATGACCATCTTTGTGGTTGCCTCTGGGGTAACCAAAGGGTTGGCCATGGTTGCTCGGGTATTAATGCCGATGCTTGTGGTAATGCTGGTATTGCTTGTGGGCTACGCCATGGCAAATGGGGAATTTATGAAAGCGGTATCCTTTATGTTTAGCTTCAACTATGAAAGCTTAACTTGGAACGGTGTATTAATTGCCATGGGCCATGCATTTTTTACCTTGAGTTTAGGTATGGGAGCCATTATGGCATACGGAGCCTATATGCCGACTAAAGCGAATGTGGGCCAGACAGTATTAGTGGTGGGGGTATTGGATACCGTTATTGCTTTGGTTGCGGGTTTGGCTATTTTCCCAATCGTATTGAGTAATGGGCTGGAACCCAGCTCTGGGCCGGGCTTGATTTTTGAGAGTTTACCGATTGCCTTTGGGTCTATGCCTGCGGGGCAGTTTTTTGGCACCGTCTTTTTTGTTTTGGTTGTTATTGCCGCTTGGAGTTCTGCTGTTTCCCTAATTGAACCGGGAGTTGCATGGTTGGTGGAGACGGGTAAGTTTAACCGTATCACTGCTAACGCAGTTCTTGGTGGCGGAGCGTGGTTGTTAGGTATTTCCGCTGCGCTTTCGTTTAATATTTTGGCCAAGGCAAAATGGTTTATTGGCCGAACGCCTTTCGATTTTTTAGATTTTATTACCTCCCAAGTTTTACTTCCTTTGGGGGGGATGTTCATTGCCTTGTTTGTGGCTTGGTGTATGCACAAAAAAGTTATTGAGGCGGAGATGGATGCGGAAGGGCATCCAATGCTTGATATTTGGTTGCTGCTTTTAAAATGGTTATCGCCAGCATTGGTTGCTGTGGTATTTGTGACAACCTTAATTAAGACGTTCAATTCGTAGAGTGAGAGTGTGTAGTCAATATAAAGTGGTAAATAGATTTGAAACGTATTGAGCGTTCGGCATTGGTGCCTTTCTCGGACTGGCAAATGTTCGAGCTAGTTAATGATTTTAGTGCTTATCCAGAATTTTTACCCGGGTGTATTGATGCAGAATTATTGAAACACAATGAAGACTGGTTGGAAGCTCGCTTGGATCTTTCTCGTGCGGGGTTTAGCCAGTCGTTTATTACTCACAACACACTCTCTGCCCCTTCAAAAATAGCCATGACTCTGGTAGAGGGGCCGTTTAAAAAGTTAGTGGGAGAATGGCAGTTTCAAGCGTTATCTGATTCGGCCTGTAAAATCATTTTTTGGTTAGAATTTGAATTTTCCAATAAGTTAATTGGTTTAGCCGCTGAAAAGGTATTTGAGCAAGTGGCTGCTGAACAGGTTGATGCTATGTGTAAGAGAGCTAAGGCTATCTATCGCTAAGCTTTTAAAAGCTTAATAAAAACAGGTCATAGGTAAGAAAGAGTAGTATGTCAGATATTGAACCCATTCCCGTTGAAGTGGCGTATGCGCTGCCCGATAAGCAAAAAATAATTGAAGTTTTTGTTGAGCCTGGGACCACCGTTTATGACGCTGTTTGCGAATCAAAGATTGCTGATTTTTTCCCTGGCCTGGACATAGAAACTGCAAAGATGGGTATTTTTGGTCAAACCCTTGGAACTAAGGGCCTAAAACCTGTGAAAGAGCATGTGCTTCAAGCGAGGGATCGAGTAGAAATTTACCGCCCGCTCATTGCAGACCCAAAAGAAGTACGGAGAAAAAGAGCCCTAAAAGCGAAAGCTGAAAAATAATTCACTAGGGTTCAGAATGTGTTTCGTCCGGGGTTTCTAACTCTTTTTCTTCGGCTGGTTCAGGCTGCTTCTCTTCGTTATTGTCAGTCTCTGGTGTACTTTCGCTCTCTGGCTTCTTAGCTGTTTTTTTTGCCTGATTTTTACGGGCAGGTTCATAAGTCCCCTCCCAGCGTGTGAGCTTTTCATCTTCAAAATGAACAGTGAAATGCTGTTCTTTTAGCATTTTATTACCCTTGCGGACACTGAAATAGTAGTCCCAGCGGTCAGTATTGAACGTATCTTCAACGAGTGGCGACCCCATTACATAGCGAACCTGCCTTTTGCTCATACCGACTTTAAGCTGTTCCACCATTTCGTGTTCGATATAATTCCCTTGAGGTATATTAACCTTATAAGCCCAGGGGAATTCAAGGGAGGAGCAAGCGCTAATAGCTGCTAAGATAATGAAAATGATTGCGAATTTGTAATATTTTTGCATTCCAGGGGTTTCCGAATCTCAATAGGCCGAGGATAATACCCGATCTTCTAATGATGTGAGAAGCCCTTGGGGGCCCAAATGGCAGTAGAAAACCAAGAACTTAGAAAAGCCGGGCTAAAAGTCACCCTGCCACGGGTTAAGATTCTTCAAATCTTAGAAAATTCCGCAGATCGTCATTTAAGTGCGGAAGATGTGTATAAAGCGCTTTTGGAAGCTGGAGATGATGTTGGTTTGGCCACGGTATACCGTGTATTGACCCAATTTGAATCTGCGGGTCTGGTTGAAAGGCACAATTTCGACGGCGGCCACTCCGTATTTGAGCTTGATCGTGGGGGGCATCACGACCATATGGTATGTGTTGAAACCGGGAAGGTTATTGAATTTCACAGTGAGGAAATAGAAAAGCTCCAGGAAGAAGTGGCTGCATCTCAAGGTTATGAAATAACAGGGCATAGTCTAGTCCTGTATGTTAAACCTATCAAATAGTGTGAACAAGGCTCTAAGAATACACTTCTTGAGAATCTTTTTGGGCCTGTTCTCGATCATCCAAAGAGTAATCTCGATTGACTGTTGCGACCCGAATACGGTAACTTCCAAACAAATTGGACCTACCCTTGGCTTGAGCATCGCGGTGTTTAGCTAAATTCCTCCATTCCGCAACCGATTGCTCATCTTTCCAATATCTTACTCATCTTTTTCGCGCTTAACTGCCGTTTCTAGGTTGAAAGCGTTCAATTGAGATAAATCCGGACATTTCCGCAAGGTGGCTTCTCAATAACGAGGCTATCTGTAAATATTCTTTTTTGTTTTCGGCTACAGGGCAAATTTCAAATATAACTGCAACCATAGTTTTACCTTATGGGAATATATTCTAGATGGTGTTTATCATTTCTTTTGCATGGGCGAGGGATTGTTTGGAGCTAACATCTCCGCCCATCATTCGGGCAATTTCAGTCACTTTTTCCTGTTTTTGCAGGTAATTTACGGATGAAGAAACACTTGATTTATCGATAAATTTACACATCTTGAGGTGTTGATCTCCCTTGCTGGCGACCTGCGCGAGGTGAGTAACACAAATGACTTGAGCATTATGACCGAGTTCACGAAGCATCATGCCGACCACATCTCCTGTGGGGCCGCCAATGCCCACATCCACTTCATCAAATACAAGTGTTGGTGTTGCGGATGTTTGCGCAGTGACGACTTGAATGGCCAAGCTCACGCGGGAAAGTTCACCGCCAGATGCAACTTTGATAAGCGGTTTTGGGTCTTGGCCTGGGTGCGTAGAAATCAAAAATTCGACGGTTTCGTTTCCGTCTTTAGTTGGGCCATTATCACAAGGTATTAGTTTGACAGTGAAAGAGGCGTGTTCCATTGCAAGCTTTTTTAACTGAGAATTAACCGATTTCTGTAATGACTCAACAGCTTTTGCTCGTTTAAGAGTCAGTGTATCTGCCAGGTTTTGGTATTCCATTCGTTGTTGTTCGGCCAAGTCTTGAAGTAATGTTATCTGTGCGTCACCGCTTTGTAGACCTGTCAATTCATTAGTGAGAGATTGGTGTAGTGCAGTTAATTCAGTAGGGGGTATCTTGTGCTTTCTTGAAACATCGTAAATCTGACTTAAACGCTGCTCTATTTCAGGTAAGTCGCAGGGGTCAACACCTTGGTTATCCATAAAGCGCTCAAGTTCAGATTGAGCTTCTTGAACCTGAATAACCGCGTTTTCTAGGAGCCCTTCGGCAGAGAGAATGATTTCGGACTTCTCAGGTAATTCGGAAATCAGGTAAAGTGCCTTGCTTAAGTTATCGAGCACGCCTGCATCGTCCGCACTGCATATTTCCATAACGTGAGCGCAGCTTTGCTGAGTGGTTTCTATATGCGCCAGGGTTTTTTGTTTCGTTTCAAGCTGTTCCAGCTCACCATCTTGTAGGCTGAGAAGGTTTAGCTCATTCACTTGGTAGCTCAGCAGTTGAAAACGTGCATTAATTTCATCACTTTGGTTTTGGATAGCGCGTAGCTTCTCTGAGGTTTCGTTCCAGGTTTGATAGGTTGCTTTAACCGATTGAGCTAACGCTTTTAATTTTGCGGATTCATCTAATAAACGTTTATGTGTTGACTGTTTTAGTAGGGATTGGTGCTCGTGTTGGCTGTGAATATCCACTAACATCTCGCCGATTGTCCTTAACTGCTGGAGGGGGACACTGCTGCCATTAATGTAGGCTCTAGAGCGGCCCTCTGCGGTAACCACTCTGCGGAGAATGCAATCGTCGTCGATACGAAGGTCTTGATCAGTGAGCCAGCGTTGAGCTGTAGGCAGGTCGCCAATATCAAAGGTTGCGTGTATTTCTGTTTTGTCGCTCCCCGTTCTTACCTTATCTGCATCAGTTTTGTCGCCTAGTGCGAGCCCAAGAGCATCCAACATTATGGATTTTCCTGCACCCGTTTCTCCGGTAATTGTGGTTAAGCCTGGGTTTAGCTCTAGATCTAAGTGGTCTACTAATGTGAAATCTGAGATATGAAGCTGGGTCAGCATGGCCTTTCCTTCAGATGTTATGTTATCTGTTTTTTTGTACAGTTTAATTGTTTATTTATACAGTGTTTTTTTTATGATTACTACCTTTGTCCATGAAATTGATCAAAACCCTTGAATGTTGGTAAGCAAGCCCCATATTCCTAGCAGAAATACATTCGTGTGGAGATGAAAAGAGTGTCAGAGCAAGAACAACAAGATCAGGTTGAGGTTAACGACAGCTTGGATGAAGACCAAGTCACTCTCGATTCTATGGAGAAAACTGAAGGCGTTGCAGGTGAAGACCTTACGGTGGAAGCCCTACAAGGCCAAATCGAAGTTTTAAAAGATGAGCTAGTTCAGGCGAAGGAGCAAGCTTTGCGGGCGGCGGCTGAGGCGCAAAATGCGCGTCGTCGAGCTGAGCAGGACGTGGAAAAAGCCCATAAGTTTGGTTTGGAGAAGTTTGTTGGCGATATGTTAGTTGTGGCTGACAACCTTGAACGAGTGGTAGAGGCGACAGGTGCCGAGGGTGCGGAAATAGCGTCTGTTACCGAGGGTGTAGAGTTAACACTTAAGTCGCTTATCGACGGTTTGACTAGGCATAAAGTTGAGCCGGTTTCCCCTGAGGGAGAGCCATTTGACCCCCAGCTTCATCAAGCTATGACCATGGTTGAACAGCCCGATGTGGAACCTAACACCGTTATTAACGTGTTTCAAAAGGGTTATACCTTGCATGGTCGTTTGGTTCGCCCAGCTATGGTGGTGGTATCTAAAGCCTCTGCTGGGGTTGAAGGTGAAGCTTGATTATTGAACATTGTCTAGGTGAGCCCTTGAAATTACCCAGGCTGAACCAATATTGACAGTAAGTCCAAAAAACAGCCAAAGCAAGGGCTGATATGGGAAGCAGTTTGAGTTAGTGAGAGCGGGTAAGTCTGGCTAGCGTAGATTAAACAGTTTAAAGATTTTAAAGAGAGACAAATTCGGAGACTCGTAATGGGTAAAATTATCGGAATCGACCTAGGTACTACTAACTCATGTGTATCGGTATTGGAAGGCGATAAATCTAAAGTAATCGAAAACGCGGAAGGCGATCGTACCACGCCCTCGATCGTTGCATTTACAGATGACAATGAAATTCTTGTTGGTCAAAGTGCAAAACGCCAGGCGGTAACTAACCCGACTAACACTTTGTTTGCGGTTAAGCGTTTGATTGGCCGTAAATTCAAAGACGACGTTGTTCAAAAAGATATTTCCATGGTGCCATACAAAATCGTAGCGGCAGACAATGGTGATGCCTGGGTTGAAGCTAAGGGCGATAAAAAAGCGCCACCTCAGGTTTCCGCCGAAGTGCTAAAGAAAATGAAAAAGACGGCTGAAGATTACCTTGGTGAAACCGTGACAGAAGCGGTGATTACCGTTCCTGCTTATTTTAACGACTCTCAACGTCAAGCGACAAAAGACGCAGGTAAAATTGCAGGTCTAGAAGTTAAACGTATTATCAACGAACCTACAGCGGCGGCACTTGCCTACGGTATGGACAAAGCTAAAGGTGACCATACTGTTGCGGTATACGACCTAGGTGGCGGCACTTTCGATATTTCTATTATCGAAATTGCTGACGTAGACGGTGAACATCAGTTTGAAGTACTTTCTACCAACGGTGATACATTTCTTGGTGGTGAAGACTTTGATTTACGTTTGATTGAGTATCTAGCAAGCGAATTCAAATCGTCTAATGGCATCGACTTGCACAATGATCCGTTGGCGCTTCAGCGTTTAAAAGAAGCGGCGGAAAAAGCAAAAATTGAACTTTCTTCCAGTCAACAAACAGAAGTGAACTTGCCTTATATTACTGCGGATGCCTCTGGGCCTAAGCACTTGATGGTTAAGCTCACTCGTGCAAAATTAGAATCTCTGGTTGAAGAGCTGGTTCAGCGTTCACTTGAGCCTCTTAAAATAGCGCTTAAAGATGCAGACCTTTCCATAGGGGACATTGATGACATTATACTTGTCGGTGGTCAAACTCGTATGCCAATGGTCCAGCAAAAAGTGGCTGAATTCTTTGGCAAAGAGCCGCGTAAAGATGTTAACCCCGATGAAGCGGTGGCTATGGGCGCGGCTATTCAGGGTGCGGTACTTTCCGGTGACGTGAAAGACGTATTACTGTTAGACGTTTCTCCACTAACACTGGGTATTGAAACTATGGGGGGGGTAGCGACACCTCTTATTGAGAAAAACACAACGATTCCGACCAAGAAATCTCAGGTTTTCTCAACCGCAGAAGATAACCAAACTGCTGTGACGATTCATGTTGTGCAAGGTGAGCGTAAACAAGCGGGGCAAAACAAATCACTTGGCCGTTTTGATTTGGCGGACATTCCGCCCGCGCCACGAGGCGTGCCTCAAGTAGAAGTGACCTTTGATATTGATGCCAACGGTATTCTAAATGTTTCTGCTAAAGACAAAGCCACGGGTAAAAAACAATCTATCGTGATTAAAGCGTCTTCAGGTTTATCTGACGATGAGATTGAAAGCATGGTAAAAGATGCGGAAGCGAATGCCGATGCCGACCGTCAATTTGAAGAGCTTGTGACAGCGCGCAATACGTTAGAGGGGCTTGTCCACGCCACGCAAAAAACCTTAGAGGAAGCGGGCGATAAGGCAACTGAAGAAGAGAAAACCGCAATCGAAGCTGCTATTAAAGAAGCACAAGAAGCGGCTAAAGGCGATGACAAAGAAGCGATGGAAGCGGCGACGAAGAAACTGACCGACGCTTCGGGTTCACTGGCTCAAAAACTGTATGCTGAGCAAGCTCAAGCCGAACAAGCTGCGGGTGCAGAAGCAGAAGGGGCGCAAGAGCAACCGGCAGAAGAAGGCGTTGTTGATGCTGAGTTTGAAGAAGTGAAAGACGATAAGTAAAATAGCGCCCAGCGTCTAAAACAGTATTGTCTTCTTTTCGTTACTGGCAGATCGTGACTGACTGTTATTAACTGAAAACAACTGCATTCTATAAATAATCAATAGCGCGGGCATGTCCCGCGTTTGTTGTGTGTAAAGAACGTAAACCTAACTGAAAAAACTATGTCAAAGCGCGATTATTACGAAATACTCGGTGTCCAAAAGGGCGTACCTGCTCAGGAACTGAAAAAAGCCTATCGTCGTGTGGCGATGAAGCATCACCCCGACCGAAACCCGGATAACAAAGAATCTGAAGACAAATTTAAAGAGGCCAGTGAAGCCTACGAGGTTTTATCGGACGATCAAAAACGCGCAGCTTATGATCAATACGGTCATGCCGGCCTAGAGGGTATGGGTGGCATGGGCGGAGGTGGTGGCCAAGGGTTTGGTAACTTCTCGGATATTTTCGGCGACGTATTTGGCGATATTTTTGGTGGAGGCGGTGGTGGTCACGGTCGTTCGTCGCGCGGTGCAGACCTAAGATACAACCTTGAGCTGAGTCTAGAAGATGCAGTAAAAGGGACCTCCGTAAAAATTAAAATTCCAGCTCATGTAAGCTGCAAACCCTGCGGTGGTAGTGGTGCAAAACCAGGAACCAATGCAGTAAATTGCTCGACCTGTGGTGGCCACGGCCAAGTACGAATGCAACAGGGCTTCTTCTCTGTTCAGCAGACGTGTCCGAACTGCCGAGGGGCGGGAACAATTATTTCAGACCCCTGTCGTGATTGCCATGGTCAAGGCCGTGTAGAAGAAACAAAAACACTCTCAGTGAAAGTGCCCGCTGGTGTGGATACGGGTGATCGTATTCGTTTAGCGGGTGAAGGTGAAGCGGGTGTAGATGGTGGGCCGACTGGAGACCTCTATGTTCAAGTTGCGGTGCAAGATCATGACTTTTTTACTCGTGATGGAAAAAACCTTTACTGTGAAGTGCCCGTCAGTATTTTCGAAGCTTGCTTAGGTGGAGACTTAGACGTGCCGACGCTTGATGGTCGTGTGAAACTAAAAATTCCAGCGGAAACGCAAACCGGCAAGCTTTTCCGGTTGCGTGGCAAAGGCGTCGTACCTGTTCGCGGTGGTATGGCTGGGGACCTGCTCTGTAGAGTCGTACTGGAAACGCCTGTGAACTTATCCAAAAAGCAAAAAGAACTATTGGGTGAGCTAAGGGATAGCCTAAAAGGCAGCAAACACTCCCCTAAACAGCATAGTTGGTTTGATGGAATGAAAAATCTTTTTGGAGATATGAAACTGTAAAGTACAGGAGTTATACATCGGAGCTGTTCTTTGCGAGTTTAAAAAATAGAGTATGTTGTGGATATAAAAATGATATTGATGGCAGGGAGCCTACTGTTTTCTGGATGTTCTCAGTCTCCCCCGGTTTCTTCTTTTGATGAAAAGTGCAGAGTTAATGTTCTCTCTACCAAAATTGGACGTCATGAAAGCCCCTCTTTAACAGCCGGGGTGAATTATCCACCCGAATTAGCGGTTGCGGTGACGGCGATATACCTGATTGGCTCAACCATACACTGGTTGACAGCAGACCCAGTCTGTACGTCGGCGGCCAATCACACGGTGGAATTTGAGAGAGCGCTCGCGCAATTTGAAAAGGAAATGTCCGAAAAAGGCGCAGTAACAATAGAAATCCCCGAAGAAGACCTAAATACATATCTTAATAGCGAGCATCTTAATGACATATAAAGACAGAACAAAAACTCGCATCGCCGTAACAGGCGCCATTGGTCGCATGGGTAAAACCCTAATAGAAGCCGTTTCTTTTGCCGGTGATGCAGAATTAACCGCCGCGATAGTCTTGCCTGATAGCTCACTGATTGGCGCAGATATAGGAGAAGTTTCGGGGTTGGGTAAAAATGGTATTGCCATCGTGGGTGATATTAATGAAGTGTTAAACCACTTCGACGTACTGATTGACTTCACCGCGCCAGACGCCACAGTGAACAACGCCAAAGCCTGCGCCTCTGCTGGCAAGGGCATGGTAATAGGCACAACAGGTTTTAGTGAAGAGCAAAAAGTGGAGTTTGATCAGCACATCGAAACACTGCCTGTCTGCATTGCTTCTAACTTCAGCACTGGCGTAAACCTATGTTTCAAACTTCTAGATATTGCTGCGCGTGTTCTGGGCAAAGACTCGGATATCGAAATATACGAAGCTCATCACCGCCACAAAATCGATGCACCCTCTGGTACGGCCTTGCGAATGGGTGACGTTGTGGCCAACGCAACGGGTCGAGACCTAAAAGACGTGGCCGTATACGGTAGAGAGGGGCAAACCGGCGCCCGAGATAAAAATACCATTGGCTTTGCCACAGTCAGAGGGGGGGATGTTGTGGGGGACCACACCGTCTCATTTCTGGCGGACGGCGAACGAGTTGAAATAACCCACAAAGCCTCTAGTCGTATGTCCTTCGCGCGTGGTGCCGTGAGAGCGGCGGTTTGGCTCAAAGAGCAGTCTGCGGGTCGCTATGACATGCAAGATGTTTTGGACCTAAAATAAGCATCTTTAAATAGGTCTTTTTGTCTTGTCATCTAAATTGACATACATCTAAAGTATTCTTACGTGGACAAACGCCATGTGTTTCCCGTAAAATCCCCGCTCAGATCAGGCGTATACCGCTTGGCTCGGCTAAACTAGGTTTAGCGTGAGTTCCAGGATTATCAAAGCGAGATGAAGATTGCCTTCATCTCGCTTTTTTACAAACTGCCGTTTTAAAAACCTTAACGATATGTTGGCCAATTTCGGCGATCATGCAACTGCGTGGCTCTTTCGTTCGGCCTGCAAACCCGTGACAAGATTTACCGCTAATCCTAGCGGTTTTCTCGTGGCAGCAAGAGTATAAAAGAGAGTTAAAAGAAGAGTTAAAAGAGAGTAGAGCGATAATGCTCTTCCGATGTTTCGCGGAGGAAACCTAATTGGCAGAACAACAGGCAGCAATTTTTGATAACAGTAACCGTCGCAAAGCAATACTGGTACTGGAGGATGGCAGCATCTTTCACGGCATTGCCATTGGTGCAAATGGTCACTCGGTAGGTGAAGTCGTATTCAATACCGCGATCACAGGTTATCAAGAAATCCTTACCGACCCCTCCTATGCAAAGCAAATTATTACTCTTACCTACCCCCATATTGGCAATACAGGTGTTAACCAAGAAGACCAAGAGTGCCATCAAATTTGGGCTGCGGGTTTAGTCATCCGAGACTTACCAGCCATAGCCAGTAACTTTCGTAGTGAAAATACACTGGACAACTACCTAAAAGAAAAAAACATCCTTGGAATAGCCGATATAGATACTCGTCGTTTAACTCGGCTACTGCGCGACAAAGGTGCGCAAAACGGCTGCATTATGGCGGGCGATATAGATGAATACGCGGCGGCTCAATACGCCCGTGACTTTGCTGGCCTGCAAGGGTTGGACCTCGCAAAAGAAGTGACAACAACAGAGCAGCATAACTGGGACGCCGGTTCCTGGACTTTAACCGAAGGCTTTCAAGGGTTACCGCAAGGCAAGCGTTACAACGTTGTTGCCTACGACTTTGGTGCGAAAAGAAACATCCTGCGAATGCTTGTTGATCGTGGTTGCGAGCTTACCGTCGTACCTGCGCAGACCCCAATAGACCAAGTTCTCGCCATGAACCCCGACGGCGTTTTTCTTTCCAATGGTCCGGGCGACCCGGAACCCTGTGACTACGCCATCAATGCCGTTAAAACCTTACTAGAAAAAAGTATCCCCACATTTGGCATCTGTCTTGGTCATCAAATACTGGCGCTTGCTTGCGGTGCAAAAACCGTCAAAATGAAATTTGGTCATCATGGTGGCAACCACCCTGTGCAGAAATTGGAAACAGGGGAAGTGATGATTACTAGCCAAAACCATGGCTTTGCGGTAGACGAAAAAAGTTTACCTGCCAATGTTAAAGTAACGCATAAATCTTTATTTGACCAATCTCTGCAAGGGATTCATTTAACAGACAAGCCTGCATTTAGTTTTCAGGGGCACCCCGAAGCCAGCCCAGGCCCGCATGACGCTGCGGATTTATTCGACCACTTTATTGAACTAATGGACGCAGAAAAATAAACCTTTGTATCTTGTAGAATAAATATTTAAACCATTAAAAACTAAAACGTTTTAAATAAACTATTTTTGAGTAAACCATGCCAAAAAGAACCGACATAGAAAGTATTCTGATAATTGGTGCCGGCCCGATTGTAATTGGCCAAGCATGTGAATTTGATTATTCCGGTGCGCAGGCGTGTAAAGCGCTAAGAGAAGAGGGTTACCGAGTTATCTTAGTGAACTCAAACCCCGCCACCATTATGACCGACCCGTCCATGGCAGACGCCACCTATATAGAGCCAATCACCTGGGAAACCGTAACCAAAATAATTGCAAAAGAAAAGCCGGACGCATTACTGCCCACCATGGGTGGTCAAACCGCATTAAACTGTGCGCTGGAGCTACATAAGCATGGAATATTAGACGAATATGGAGTTGAACTGATTGGTGCAACCCAAGACGCTATAGACAAAGCCGAAGATAGAAACCGTTTTGACCAAGCCATGAAAAAAATTGGCTTGGAATGTGCGCGTGCGAAAATTGTCCACACACTAGAAGAATCATTAGAAGTACCGAAAGAATTCGGTTTTCCCTGCATAATACGCCCTTCCTTTACCATGGGGGGGTCGGGTGGCGGCATTGCCTATAACTGGGAAGAATTTGAAGAAATATGTATCCGTGGATTGGACCTATCGCCAACCAACGAACTCTTAATCGACGAATCCCTATTAGGTTGGAAAGAATATGAAATGGAAGTTGTGCGTGATAAAAACGACAACTGTATCATCATCTGTTCCATTGAAAACCTTGACCCCATGGGGGTTCACACCGGAGATTCCATAACCATTGCTCCCGCGCAAACGCTGACCGACAAAGAATACCAAATCATGCGCAATGCCTCGATTGCGGTATTGCGTGAAATAGGCGTTGAAACGGGTGGCTCAAATGTCCAGTTTGCCGTCGACCCAGAAAATGGTCGCTTAGTGGTGATTGAAATGAACCCCAGGGTTTCTCGTTCATCTGCATTAGCCTCAAAAGCAACAGGTTTTCCCATTGCAAAAGTCGCGGCGAAATTAGCTATAGGCTATACCCTGGACGAGCTTCAAAATGACATAACCGGGGGCGCCACACCCGCATCATTTGAGCCCTCCATCGATTACGTTGTTACAAAAATTCCGCGTTTCACCTTTGAAAAATTTGGTGATGCCGATGCACGTCTCACCACCCAAATGAAATCCGTGGGTGAAGTGATGGCGATAGGTCGTACCTTCCAGGAATCGCTGCAAAAAGCACTGCGTGGTTTGGAAGTGGGGTCGTCAGGGTTTGAACCTAAAGTGGACCTGGAATCCGACGAAGCCAAAGCGAAAATTCGTCGAGACCTCTCCACACCGGGAGCCGAACGCATATGGTACGTAGGCGACGCCTTCCGCATGGGAATGGGCCTAGACGAAATATTCGAACGCTCAAAAATAGACAAATGGTTCCTTATTCAAATTCAAGAAATAATTGAAACCGAAAAACGTTTAGCCTCCACGCCTTTATCGCAAATAGACAAAGACACCATCTACCGTCTTAAGCGAATGGGTTTTTCCGATAAACGCCTAGCCGACCTGCTAGCCGTAAGTGAAAAAGTCGTGCGTGACTATCGCATTCAACTTGGTGTGCGTCCCGTATACAAACGTGTTGATACCTGCGCCGCTGAATTTTCCACCGCAACCGCCTACATGTACTCCAGTTACGAAGAAGAATGTGAAGCCAAGCCAAGTGACCGAGAAAAAATCATGGTCATTGGTGGTGGCCCCAATCGAATTGGGCAGGGAATTGAATTTGACTACTGCTGTGTTCATGCGGCACTTGCAGCCCGTGAAGACGGCTACGAAACCATCATGGTCAACTGCAACCCCGAAACAGTTTCTACAGATTACGACATATCAGACCGTTTATACTTCGAACCCGTCACCCTCGAAGACGTACTTGAAATTGTTCACAAAGAAAACCCCAAAGGTGTAATCGTTCAGTTTGGAGGGCAGACCCCATTAAAACTCGCCCGAGCGTTGGCTGCCGAAAACGTTCCCATCATAGGCACCAGCCCAGAAGCCATTGACCGAGCCGAAGACCGCGAACAGTTCCAACAAATGATCGAGCGATTAGGTTTAACGCAGCCAGCCAATGCCATAGTTCGCTCCACCGAAGAAGCGCTTAAAGTGGCTGACGATGTGGGCTACCCCCTCGTTGTTCGGCCATCCTATGTACTCGGTGGTCGCGCAATGGAAGTTGTTTACACCGAAAATGAACTGCGCATATACATGCGAGAAGCCGTACAAGCTTCTGAAAACGCCCCAGTATTATTGGATCACTTCTTAAATAACGCCATAGAAGTGGATATCGACGCTGTATCGGACGGCAAAGATGTGGTTATCGGAGCAATAATGCAGCATATCGAACAGTGCGGCGTTCACTCCGGTGACTCCGCATGTTCCTTGCCGCCCTACTCCCTATCGGAAGACGTTCAAAATGAAATGCGCGAACAAGTGCGAAAAATGGCTCGTGAACTCAATGTTGTTGGCCTAATGAACTGTCAATTGGCCTACCAAGACGGAACAATCTACGTTATCGAAGTAAACCCGCGTGGTTCGCGTACCGTGCCCTTTGTTTCCAAATGTATCGGCACCTCCCTAGCGAAAGTAGCGGCCCTATGTCAGACGGGCAAAACACTAGAAGAACAGGGTTTCACACACGAAGTGATTCCGCCTTATTACAGCGTAAAAGAAGCCATCTTTCCGTTTAACAAATTTCCAGCGGTTGACCCCATACTTGGGCCGGAAATGAAATCCACAGGTGAAGTTATGGGCGTAGGGGACACCTTTGCCGAAGCGTTTGCCAAAGCACAAGTTGCCGGTGGTGGAGCCGCGCCCACCAGTGGAACCGCCTTTATCAGCGTAAGGGATTTTGATAAAGACCGCTCCGTACTCATAGGTAAAGAGCTGGCCAACATGGGCTACAAACTTGTGGCCACCCGTGGCACCGCCTTACCCTTACAAGAAGCTGGTTTAGACGTCAGCATAGTCAACAAAGTTGCCGAAGGTCGGCCACACATAGTGGACATGATCAAAAACCGTAAAATTCAAATAGTGATCAATACCACAGAGGGCAAGCAAGCCATTCGAGATTCTGCCCCCATACGTCGTAGCGCAGAAAATCATCACGTATACTATACGACAACAATAGAAGGTGCGCAGGCAATGTGTATGGCTTTGCGTTTTGGAGAAGAAAAAGAAGTTCGCAGACTACAAGACCTACATAAAAGGGTGGCCGGATAAAATGAATAAATTTCCAATGACCGTTGAAGGTGAAAAAGCGCTACGTAACGAACTGGAGCAACTTAAAAAAGTTGATCGTCCAAAAATTGTTGCAGCTATAGCAGAAGCCCGTGAACATGGGGACTTAAAAGAAAATGCGGAATACCATGCTGCCCGTGAGCAGCAAGGGTTTTGTGAAGGTAGAGTTCAAGATATAGAAGCCAAGCTTTCTAACTCGCAAATAATTGATATTGCCTCGATACCTGAAGGTGAGAAAGTTATTTTTGGTGTCACAGTCAGAATTATCAACATAGATACCGATGAAAAAATCACCTACAGAATTGTGGGTGAAGATGAAGCGAATATTAAAAACAATAAAATTTCAGTGACATCGCCAATTGCCAGAGCCTTAATAGGCAAAGAAATAGGCGATACCGTTGTTGTTAATGCTCCCGGTGGTGATATCGAATACGAAATTGACGACGTTAAACATAGTTAGTATTAAAATAGTTAGTATTAAATTAGATATTAAGCGTAGCCAAATATTAAATTAACCTAACTTGTAGTTATGAACTAAACCTTGGGCTTGTCCAAGGTTTTTTTTACAGTTTTTAAAATACAGACTTTATTGATGGCACGTACTAAGCCGTTGTTAATGTCGTTGTTAATATAAAGAGTACCCTTGTTTCGCAATGCACTCTTGTGCATTTAATGACAGTAGAGACCCTACTGCTTCCTTCGGCATTATTTTTATACAAACCCAATTACCTTTTTTACACCAACCCAAAAATTGTCTGACCCTTTTCATTTTCTTTTACGTAAACGTAGTTAAAATAACCCCATACAACCTGGACCCATTATCCATTGCTTTACACCACTGGCCATTTCATTTAGCCGGGACGTTAATATGTATACCCATACCCTTCGCAGCAACCTGGGAAAACGTTACACACTCTATACCGATAGGCGAGGCCCCCGCCTTAACTCTGCCACCAGAGAAAACCTTAAGCCACTGACCTTTAACGATCCTATTTTCACCAAACAATTTATTCGCTCCCTCGACGCCCCCGTTAACCTCTGGCAAAAATTGGCCCACCAGCACACAACCTTTACACGCAATGTCGATATTGCTACACAAATCAGCCATCTACTGATCTCAGGGAAAATACAGGTCTACGAACTGCCCAATAATACCACCGCCAATGCCACCCCACACACCCAACCTGTGCAAGGCGAAGGCCGCACCCGCTACCAATTTGCCCCAGTATCCCACCTGCTGATAAATGATACCCAGCCCGTAAAGGAATTTGCCCAATTCGATACCCTTGTGTGCTTTATCGACGAACTGGATATAGAAGAAAAAACCCTGCAAGACATCACCAGGCAACTCGGCCTGTTTGACCCATTAAAAAACCATTACGAAGCCAGCGTAAAACACCTGGCCGAAGCCATTCACGCAGGCAAAATCGTTGTCTTTGCCAACGACAATACAACAAAAGCCGACAGAATTAGACACCTATACCCCCTCCCCTACTCCCGTAGTGGCCCCCGTAGAAGACCGATGCCGAACAGGCCCAACCCCTAACAGGGGTAGACAGTGTTGCCGCCACCTTTACCAATGTGAGTGAATTTGCTAATCGGGAATTACCGGATGAGTTTCCTAAAGAATTTACTGAGCAGGCCATGAACAGTGAATTCCAACAGGCGTATGCTCAGCATTATCGCAATGCGCTTGAGGGTGAATTTATTGAAGATCAGTGGTCAACGGATGTCAGTGAATTTAATGACTATTTGAATACAACGGAATTAAACGACGAAGAAAAAGAACAGATGGTTCAGCGGATGGTTATGCATAAAAAAGTTGGTAATAACCAACACTATGAAGGAAATGGTTTAACCAAAGATACTAATAGCGCCAGCCCCAATCGCTATGGTGCAGTAGAAACACTAAACTTTGAGCGAAAGCAAACGAACCTACAAAAGCTAAAAGAAAAAAACGCCATTAATATTATAACACTAGGTTAAATTATGTGGATTAGAAAACCCAAATACCCGGTTAAAGCCAACCTTCCTAAAATTATACAGCATGAACATTTACCCGAGGGAGCGGTTGAATTGACACGTATCCCCGATGCGCTGAATAGCAAGTACGATACTTGGTTATTTGTAAGTAGTAATGGTGGGGTTATCCTTGCTTAATGCAGCCTCAAGAACATTAAAGGATGGAACACCGTATTATCGCTGCGCACAAAATGACTTCCCAATGAAATTTTTACCCTGGTTTTCCAGCGCCTTAACGGAGTTTCAAAAACCACCCAGTGAAGGGGGCTTACATGCAGGGGCGATGACCAGTGCCGATGAGGATGTGGGTGGGGAAATGCTCTGTATTCAGCGGGTCATGAGTATTAGCCGAGGGCAAGGAGGTTATTGTGTGCTAAATCGCTCACGGTGTGAACGAGGTAAGGATGTAAATAATAAATTTACCTCTCATGAAGTGAGTTGGGCCGATAATTTTTTATATGAGGATGGCTTATTAGATTTAATTATTGAATTGGCTGAAAAATACCAGCGTGGGGAGATCTAATTAATTTTCAAAACACACTGCCAAACCACGCTTATTATTGTTATCCATATCTCCGATAGTTTCAAAAAGCATAGTGTACGCTTTATTTTTGCCTACCGTCTATTTAGAATAACTAAATTTATTTTTTCCCACCTATTATATATTTAAGTTTTAATTATAATAAAAATGTTTTGCTAATAATATCCGCTGTTATCTCAATAGGACCGTTTGTTGATAAAAGTGCTGTATGCTCGGCTTTGGTTAACGTCTCTGCTATCGACAAGTCAGGGCTTGGTGGTGGAACAGGCCGTTGGTAGTAATGCTTTTGATTCCATGCCTGCCAAATACTAAGGTAGCCCTGATCCATTATTTGTTTTGCCTGTAGTAACCTCTGATAATTTTGTGGTTGTGCCTCCGCTATTTTTAGCGCTACATTATAGCCAATATGTTCATAGCTGAAAAAGCACAAAACCAATAATGAACAAATTAAGTTTATAGGTGGCTCTTCCCCATTAGTTGCGTCGTATTGCTCAACCAGTGCGATTGCATCGTTTAATTGTAAATTTAATAAGTATGTTTTGATTTCGGCAGTGGTGTGCAGTGGGTTATTGCTTTGCTCGTTGGTATCTGTATTTTTAAATGTTATGTAATGTGTGAGTGTTTCGGCGATTAATGGTAGGGGGATTGCGAAATTGGCTTCGCCATAGCGCCCCATATAATGCAGGCCAACCAATGTGCCCGTTTGTAAGTCAAATACGGGGCTGCCGGAATTGCCTCCAAGACTGGTGTAGTCCATAACCAGACTGGGTTGTGCCGGGGGGGCGTTTTCTGGCGTGCTGGGTGCGCCAGCAGAGGCGGGAATAATATTTCTAAGACGCCCAGGCGCTAGACGTTTTACATTGTATTTTCCTTGAAAAATTCGGTGCTGGACATCGGTGGGGTTTCTGGTATCAAATGCGGGGTAACCGATAATATAGGACAGCCGATCTTTATCAATACCAGATTGTTCATCCATTTTTTGAGCAAAAGGGCTATAAATTAAGGGTTCAGAATTGTGTGTGCGTAAAATAGCGTAATTCAATATAGGGTCAATATACACCGCTTTTTCAATAGGAATTTCAACGTCAGGGTCTCTGTCGAGTTCTTCGTTAAAGTCAACCTGTACGGTCATTCCCGGTTTAATAGTGCCATCGATGTTGCAGAATTCTAAGGCGACATGGCGGTTAGTTAAAAGTAGAGAGTCGCTGACGGCAACACAGCTACCAGCGTAATACTCTTCACCATAGTCCAAAAAAGCCTGCCTTGGATGGCCGTTAACTTCTATACGCCCGGTGCATTTAATATTTTGCGAAATGCTATCTTGGTATTCTGCCAGTCTCTCTTGCCAGAGTGTATCTTCAATATCGGGAATATGGTTATCTTTAACAAAAAATACTGGGCGACCATGGTGCATAACAATGGATTCCATGCCGACCAAACTGGATTCGTTAGGTTCTTCTCCATGAACAATAGCTTTGTCAATTTCGCCTAAGGTATTTAATTGTTTTTTATTGCCCTTTACGTGATTTCTAAGAAAATCCTGGTCGAGTTCTAACAATTTTTTTACATGTAAAAATAATCGTAGGAGTTTTAATATTTTCATGGCGGCTTGGTATGTTGAGTGTGTTTATATACTAAGTTAATAATTATGTAGTAAGTTAAATGTTATGCAATCAGTTTGAATACTAGGTCTTTAAAGTTATTGTAATCTAGGTTTTGGCTAGTACTACTCCAAAGTGCAATGGATAATTGCGGGCTGTTGGTGTGAGTTTGCCAATAGGCTTCGTGGCCGCCATACTGAGGTGCGGCTGTAGCAAAGTAAATATCGTGACGCTTATAGTGAATACATTCAGTATTGGCAACCGGGTGATCATCAAGTTCTAGAGGAAATTGAATTGCAGTGTGTTCGTTTTTCACTTCAATTTGTAACCAAAGCTGATCGCTATGATTGTATTGAGAAATATAGAGAATATGGTATTCAAGTATTGTGTCATCGCTAATGCAAATGGCAGAATCAAATATAAATTGATCCGGTGGTTGATAAAGCGCTGGTTCACCAACGGGTATTTCAGATAGGTTTAGTGGCGTTGCCTTATTAAAATAATGACGTGTATTATAGCGGTAAAGGCCATGGGGCACCTTGATGCCCTCATGTTTATAACGCACCCAGTAATTGCGTTCGAAAAATGAATGATGCGCAATATTATTGGGGGATGTGGTATTTATTGGCTTGAGATTATCGATAATTTCAGTAAGTTCAGTATCAGTATAATGACCTGATAATACCGATAGCTCAATCAGCGTGCCATTTCTAAGTAGGCTGATTCCGTAGTTTTTTTTATAGTCTGTTCCAAACCAGGCTATTTCTTTTTGAGTGGCGACGGCTTGCAGTTCAGGGGATTCCCACAAACAGGGTAAACCTGCGGCTGGGGGAGCCCAGTCGTAAAAAAATTGTTTTATGCGCAGTTGTCTTTTCTTGCCTGAAATTAACATTCTCAGGTTGCTTGGGTTACCTTGTGTCCAGGGGCACAAGCCCGTAATTTGTTCATCGTCTGCACATCGGCCCGGAGGCCGTTCAGGGCGCAATGAGGCTTCCACTAGTTGGCTATCTTCAGGGAGTTGATAGGGGTAGTGGACAATAAAATTAATTGCCAGTTCGCCACAATTTTCTAATTCGATGGGGTAAATTTTTTTCATAAAAAAAAGGGCATACTAATAGTTAGCTATGCCCTGTATATACCATTTAATAATTACCATGCACTATCTGGTGTATTCCAGTTAGAGACATTTTTATCCCAGGCTAAGTAACATTTATCGGCCTGATATAAATCTGACTCAGCGCGGCTGCTATGTGAAGAACGCCAAGATGCCGTAATGTTTAATTTCTCCTCTTCGCCCTTCTCCACTTCAAAGCTAGGAACACTGATGTAGTGGTGGTTGGTTGCCATGCTCTTCCAAAGCTCATCCCAGCTTTTTTCTGGAGGCGCAGCCTGTATGTCTTTGCCAGGCTTGTTAAAGCGTGCCGTCCAATGCCAGTCGCAAGGGAGTTCTGGATGCGGTAATGCTTGAGTGGAAGAAATCCAATTGGCACAACATTCGATATCTTCGCCTTCTTCATTACGAGTGAAATCTGGCGACGAAATAAAATGGTGTGTTGAGCCCATCTGAACCCAAAATTTTGCCCAAGCTTCTTGTTGCGCCTGTGGGTCTTCAGGCCACAGGTCTTTAGGGATTGTTACACTGGCTGTCCAATCCCAGTCGGGTTCAATTTTGATGTCAGGTGCAGTGATAGCTTTAGACCAGGATGAAGTATCGTAATGACTTTGTGCTTGTGCTGGGTATTTGTGCCACCAGTTGCTTCTTGCCTCAGCAGTATTTGCAGCGTTTGGCCAGTAGCTTTCCATTTTATTCCAGGCTGCTACAGGCCAAACGCTTTCAAGCTTTCCCCAGGAGGGTACTCCCTGCCAGTAGTTTTCTACTTTGTCCCAAGCGGCAGCAGACCAAGGGCCTTCAACCTTGTCCCAGGCAGCAGCAGCGTTAGGCCAGCGACTTTCAACTTTCCCCCAAGAGGCTGTTGGCCAACGGTTTTCAACTTTCCCCCAAGCGGCAGCAGACCAAGGTTTTTCAACTTTGTCCCAGGCAGCGGCGTTGAACCATTGGTTTTCCACTTTATCCCAAGCGGCAGCAGACCAGGGTTTTTCAACCTTGTCCCAGGCAGCGGCGTTGAACCATTGGTTTTCCACTTTATCCCAAGCGGCAGCAGACCAGGGTTTTTCAACCTTGTCCCAGGCAGCGGCGTTGAACCATTGGTTTTCCACTTTATCCCAAGCGGCAGCGGACCAAGGTTTTTCGACCTTGTCCCAGGCAGCGGCGTTGAACCATTGGTTTTCCACTTTATTCCAAGCGGCAGCGGACCAAGGTTTTTCGACCTTGTCCCAGGCAGCGGCGTTGAACCATTGGTTTTCCACTTTATCCCAAGCGGCAGCGGACCAAGGTTTTTCGACCTTGTCCCAGGCAGCGGCGTTGAACCATTGGTTTTCCACTTTATCCCAAGCGGCAGCGGACCAAGGTTTTTCGACCTTGTCCCAGGCAGCGGCGTTGAACCATTGGTTTTCCACTTTATTCCAAGCGGCAGCGGACCAAGGTTTTTCGACCTTGTCCCAGGCAGCGGCGTTGAACCATTGGTTTTCCACTTTATTCCAAGCGGCAGCGGACCAGGGTTTTTCAACCTTGTCCCAGGCAGCGGCGTTGAACCATTGGTTTTCAACTTTATTCCAAGCGGCAGCGGACCAGGGTTTTTCAACCTTGTCCCAGGCAGCGGCGTTGAACCAGCGGTTTTCCGCTTTGTCCCAGGCAGCGGCGTTAGACCAGTAGTTTTCAGCTTTATCCCAAGCAGCAGCAGACCAAGGGCCTTCAACTTTGTCCCAGGCAGCGGCGTTAGACCAGCGGTTTTCCGCTTTGTCCCAGGCAGCGGCGTTAGACCAGCGGTTTTCCGCTTTGTCCCAGGCAGCGGCGTTAGACCAGTAGTTTTCAGCTTTATCCCAAGCGGCAGCAGACCAAGGGCCTTCCACTTTGTCCCAGGCCGCAGCGTTGGACCAGCGGTTTTCCACTTTGTCCCAGGCTGCTGCTGATCCTGGCCACGATTGTGTATCGTTTTGATATTTCCATAAGGGGTTCATAGTTTTTACCTTTCCTGATCTGAGTTGGGATTAAAGATGCATCTAAAGCTGATTTCTGTATGTCTGTCAGTTAAAAGATCGTACCCTCTATACGAGGCTCCAATCAGCGGCGCGGGTGAAGACCAAGCGCCACCTCGAATCGCAACATGCCCTTCACGAGTACCCATTAATTCGATAGGGCTATAGTCGGCAAAGGGCAGGCGGGCATTATTGCCAGTAAAAAATGATGTTTTAGTAAATTCCCAGGCATTACCACACATATCGTAAACGCCAGTCGGGCTGATACCCGTAGGGTGGGCGTAAACTGACGTGGTGGTGGAATCTGGAAAGGATCGTGTGCCTTTGTTAAGTAAAATTATCCACTCAACAATATTGGAAGGGGTTACCTTATAGGTTTCGCCGGCAAAGCGAAGTGCCCCGGGGTCAAATAAATCGCCCCAAGGGTATTTCCAATTGGTCTGGCCTTTGGCGGCTTTTTCCCATTGGTATTCGGTGGGCAGTTCTTTGTTGTGGTAGCGGGCAAATGCCCAGGCATCAAACCAGTCAATGCCCACGACTGGGTGGTCCGCTTTGAATCGTGGGTCATCAAAGGTATTTCTTCGATGTGTTTTGCCTGGCTTTTGTCCAGGGTGTTCGAACTGTTTTTTATCTTTGACTTTTAGCTTGTTAAATTTACTTTCCCAGTTGTCATACTGTTCATTCGTCACTGGGTAAGGGTCGATATAAAATTCTTCCAGATGCATGGTTTTGGTGGGCGAGCAGGTTGACCAGTCAAACACTTCGTTGCGCACTTTTTCTTGGTCGATACCAAAAATAAATTCACCCGCAGGAATTTTTACCATTTTGTCTAGGTCATTGGGCTCAGCCGGTTCTATTGTGGGTTCTTTGTAATTTTTTATGGAGTTTAACAAATTCTCCCTTTGGTGTTCTACGGGTACACTTAGCGGCCTTCTTAACCTTTTGCTGAGTTCTGCTTCCCGCTTTTTGGCAAGCGCCGGGTTGTCTGTGCCAATAATAGAAAACTGAGCCGGACAGATATTGCAGGCGGCATGTCCGACCGGGTAATACATATTGTTGTCGTGCAGGCCCTCTAGTACTGCGGAGGGGGACTGTACAATAGGGCGGAGGTGATCCATTGCTCGTTCATCGTGAATGCTGGAACATACGCGAAACGCTTTGATAAAGACAACCTCATCGGTATCGTGGGTGCAGCCATAAAGGTAGGTCTCAGCGGGCACCCAGGGTAGATCAAAAAATGCGAGAGACAGTACTAAAGCCCGGATATGTGGGTCTGAGTGAACATGATGTGATTGTTGGTAGAGACAATCCCGTTCCCAGGGGGTACTACTTAAAGATAACAGATATAACGCCAACCACTGACGGTGCATACGATCAGCGGTATTGGCTTGATAATAGGTTTTTTCATCAAAGAGTGTATTAAATATTGTCAGGTGGTCAATTTGATGGTCTTTGATACACCAGTCAGACATATTCTCGATAAGCGAGATAAAGGTTTGGGAGGGGGTTTCGTGTGGGCTGCGGGGGGCTATTTCCAGCGGTGCATTATCAAACCAGGCGCCGTATTGACTTGAGTTAGGTACTAGCTCCCAAGTAGCTCGGTCTTTTTCATTGTATCGGTTAAAAGTGTGTGTTTTTAACTGCTGGAGATGTGTGAGGATAACGGGCGGAATATGATTACTGCGGTATTCATTCGCGCGATAAAAATCGTTAATTTCCTTGATGCCGGTTGACAGCTCTTGCTCCAGTCGTTTTTGGTTCTCGTTAACATCGTCTAAATAATCCAGTTCGTTCATCCCTATGCTACCCCCTGTATGGTTTATATCATTTACTTATCATTTACTTATCATTTACTTGCGTACTTAAAAACTGTGAACGATTAAAACATGAAGCTATGAATTTTTAATGTGGAATTGCCCTAATGTCAAATTTGATATGGATAATGTCAGAATTAGTAGCAGTTTGGCTTCTCCTTCATCATAAATTCATTATCTTAGCTTACGACACTTGGTATGTAAGCTCTTATAAAGTTAGAGTCCCAACTCCCAAACTCTATGCCCACCTAACATTCATTGCACCGAGGCTCCCCAGCTTAGTTTCGGAGTTAAAAGCCTTTACACGCTTGATCAATAAAGTCCTGAGAGGATTTTAATTCTTGGGCAATTTCCTGTTGGCTCAAATACTTTGTGGAGCCGTCAAGTTGTTTCATACGAATACGGCTACCAGGTTTATTTAACGCAGCTATACGTTTCTTTTCGTCGTTACACAGCTTCGTTTGTTCTTGCTTTTGTTCCTTGGTTAATTCTGGCATTGAAGCGTTTTGTTCTGTTTTTTTGTCCTGGGCTCCAGCGGTTGGGTTAGAGGGAGTATTTTGCTTATTCGATGTCATTTTTACTCGTTCCGCCTTCACCCCCTGCGGTGGAGTTGACCCGTAATGGAGAGTACCGTCCTCCTCTGTCCAGCGATAGAATTCTTCTGCCATACTGCCGCTAGAGAAAACGAGACTGCTGATGATTACTGCAATCAGGAGCCAAGATGCCTTTTGGATAGGTTGTAAAAAATATATTGTCATTGTTATGCCTAATTCTTGTTTAGAGCCGTTTTTATCAGAAGCTGGCCTTAGCACTATCTTCTTAGACTCAGACTTTTACAAGTATAACCAAAAAATAATTAGCTCGGTTATACATAAATCTCAAAAAAACAGCGCATTTTTCGTTCGGATCTTGAAATTTGTGCCTGAGATTGACACAATTACGCGCATCGCCTGATGGCAAGTAGCAATAACCAATAGACCTTGGTATTTAGCCCTACCTCGGTAAACCAAACGTTTACCAAACCATCCAGAAGTGCGAGGAAGCCACAACCTGAGCTTCCTGCCGGTGAATTAGAATACTAGCGATTACAACGCGGTTTACCGGAAAGGCTTCAATTACACTTTGGAACGAAAATGTACCGTCCATCCGTTGTGGGTGGGTGCTTACTATTTTTGATTAATTTTTAGTTCGCTCGGGAATAGACCCGGCGTAATTATGGGAGATAACACAGTGGAAAAACTCTCCGGCGGCGACATGCTTATTCGCGCATTAGCGGATGAAGGCGTTGACATTATTTTCGGCTACCCCGGTGGTGCTGTACTTCATATCTATGATGCTATTTTTCGTCAAAAAAGGGTTAAACACATACTTGTGCGGCACGAGCAAGCTGCCACCCATGCTGCGGACGGTTACGCTCGCTCTACAGGAAAAACTGGGGTGGCTTTGGTAACATCCGGTCCCGGTGCCACTAATGCTATTACGGGTATTGCTACGGCCTATATGGATTCGGTTCCTATGGTGGTGATATCGGGTCAAGTTGTATCTGAAAGGATCGGTGAGGATGCCTTCCAAGAAACGGATATGATAGGTGTCTCTCGCCCCATTGTTAAGCACAGCTTTTTAGTAAAAGATGCCGCAAAGATCCCTGAAATTGTTAAAAAGGCGTTTTATATTGCCTCGACGGGCCGCCCTGGCCCGGTGGTTATTGATATTCCTAAGGATGTGAGCAACCCGTTTGACAAATATGACTATGAATACCCAAGCAAGGTAAAAATTCGCTCTTATACGCCAGCGATGAAGGGGCATTCGGGACAGGTCAAAAAAGCGGTTCAATTACTTATGTCTGCTCATCGACCCATTATTTATGCGGGAGGAGGAGTGGTTCAGGGTAATGCAGCGGACCAGCTCACCGAATTAGCGAAGTTGTTGAATGTTCCTGTGACCAATACCTTAATGGGGTTGGGTGCCTACCCTGGTACGGATCGCCAATGCCTTGGTATGTTGGGTATGCATGGCACAGTTGAAGCCAATACCGCTATGCACCATGCCGATGTGATTCTGGCGGCTGGCGCACGCTTTGATGACAGGGTAACCAATACGCCTTCCAAGTTCTGCCCGTCAGCAAAAATTATCCATATTGATATTGACCCTGCATCAATCTCAAAAACAGTTACAGCCGATATTCCTATTGTTGGGCCTGTGGACGGCGTGCTAAACGAAATGCTTGATATTGTGAAATCGAGTGCAGACCGTCCTGATAAGGTAGCCCTTGAAAATTGGTGGAAAGAGATTGAAGAGTGGCGTTCACGCCACGGTATTATCATTAATCCTCTGTATGACACCACACATAAAATGATCAAACCACAAGAAGTGGTAAGAGCGTTATTTGAGGTGACTAAGGGCGATGCGTTTGTATGTTCTGATGTTGGCCAGCATCAAATGTTTAGCGCTCAATACTATCAGTTTGATAAGCCGCGTCGTTGGATTAATTCGGGTGGTTTGGGGACTATGGGTTTCGGCCTTCCCGCTGCTATGGGGGTGCAATTTGCTCACCGCGATGCAACCGTCGCTTGTGTGACGGGTGAGGGTAGTATTCAAATGTGTATTCAAGAGTTGTCTACCTGTAAACAATATAGTTTGCCGGTGAAGATAATCTGCATAAATAACCAAGCCTTGGGTATGGTAAAGCAGTGGCAAGATATGCAATACGATGGTCGCTACTCAGAAAGTTTATACGAAGATTCACTGCCAGATTTCGTAAAGCTTATGGACGCTTATGGTCATGTGGGTATGTGTGTTACAAAACGCGAGGATTTAAAAACCAAACTGGAAGAATGTTTTGCCATGAAAGATAAAACCGTATTCATGGATATTTATGTTGATCCAATGGAGCATGTTTACCCTATGCAGGTTGCACCTAATGGTTCTATGCGTGATATGTGGTTAAGTAAAAAGGAGCGTACCTAATGAAAAGAATTATTTCTGTCTTAATGGAAAACGAGCCTGGTGCGCTTTCTCGTGTTGTGGGTTTGTTTTCCCAGCGTGGTTACAACATTGAAACATTAACCGTTGCACCAACTGAAGATTCAACGTTGTCTCGCTTAACGCTAACCACACTGGGTGATGATCATAAAATTGAACAAATCACGAAGCATTTGAATCGCTTAATTGATGTTGTGAAATTGGTTGACCTTACCGAGGGTACGCATATTGAGCGTGAGCTTATGTTAATTAAAGTGCGTGCTACGGGCGCCCAACGTGCGGAAATAAAACGATGTGTGGATATTTTCCGTGGTCAAATTATTGATGTGACGGCCTCTGTTTATACCATTCAGGTAACTGGCGCGAGCGATAAGTTAGATGCCTTTTTCCAGGCGGTTGGCGAAGCCTCAATATTGGAAGTGGTTCGTTCCGGTGTATCTGGAATTAGCCGTGGTGAAAAAGTCTTAAGTCTTTAAATATCGTTATTTTAAATGCCGTTTAAAACTAAAGCCCGATAGCATGATTGTTGTCGGGCTTTTTTCTGTGTAATTTTCTGCAATTTGAATAAGAATGCAAAGTTATAAGCCCCTAAGATTAACCTAATCAGTCGGAATACTTAAGTCGTTTTCATCTACTACTTCGGTGATTTTGAGTCTCTAGTGCTCACTCATTTCCAGGAGGAGATTGGGTTGCTCTTAGGCGGTGAAATTGGATGCCATATACTGTTTATAAATAAGTACTCTAGCTTTTAAAGTTGTATTGTTCTGAGTGATATTATTAACACTATTAATGTCGGATGTGTTAGGAATTTTTATCAACTGATTAGGGATGTGGTCAGATAGGTTGCTCTGGAATATTAGCGAGTAAAGTTTCTCTCGGGAAGCGGGTTACGTTAATTAAATGTAAAATTATTCGACTAATTAGGCGCCAAGTTGAATGAAAGAATGCAGGAATAAAAGAAATTGGCTGGCCCAGAAATAGAAGAGGGCGCTAGAAGCGCCCAAATCAGAAAGCCGTAGTTGGGTATGAATTAAGAGAGTCTTCGCTGGAATATAAGCCCCAGTAACCCTAATCCGAACAATATTGCTGATGAAGGCTCAGGTACATTGATACTTCCGAATTCTCCAACATGACTCATACGATCGATACTAATATTTTGAATCGTAAAATCGATTCCAGCTTCCGAAAAGTCCACTACGGCCCAGGCTAGGTCACCAATATTTTCAAATAAATAATGTGAGTCTAAGCTTGTTCCGCCTGTGCCTAGCTTAATCAGGAAGTAGTCCGGGGTATCGGTAAGTTCAGCCGCATATATATCTGTTTCGCCATCGAGTAGTGTCCAGTCAGAGCCACTAGAGGCATATCCAGCGTTATACTCAACGTCAAACCCTAGCACAGATTCAACCCAAGCCTCTTCAGTGGCTGCGCCGCTATTGCCCAGGTCACTACTACTTAGAAACTGGTCGATACTTCCTACATCTGTGATAGATAGTGACCAAGACAGGCATGATAGCGATGCCATTACTGATAGTAAAAGTACATTTACGATAAGTCTAATTTGCATCTTTAAGGCCCCTGATAAAATTAGTTGATGGGGTTGGCGTTGAATGGTTAGTATGCAATTTTAACGCCTTCATTTATAACTCATTGATTATTGGAATTTTTTTAAAAAGTCCAATTAAATGACCGTTTAAATATTCTTAAAATGTAAAAAAAATCGACTTAAAATGAATTTCTTTTTGCAAATACGGTGTTGGAGAGGGGAATGTTGATTTTCAGTGGTATTTTTTCTTATATCTTTTTTATTGGTTTGTATCTTAAGCATATACTGGGCCTATTTTACCTGCTAGTCACTCTTTATTAGAGGTAGAGTTTTAGTAGAGGTAGAGTTGCTTAAAAGAGTTGCTTAAAATAGCTGGTATTAGGTAGTATTTTTTTTAATTTTAGCTACACTCAATGTCGCTGTTTTTTTGACTGCTGTACCCTCTGAATGAAATATTAACAAGGAAACCTAATGTCTAGACCTACTATCAGTACTGGAAGCATTACCTTCTCTCAAAAAATTGACTCGCCTGATCCGGCTTTGCAAAGCGGCAATCCTATGAAAATAGTTATTTTGGGAGATTTCAGCGGGCGAACAAGCCGAGGTATTGTGGAGGTAAATACTCTGTTAAAAAGGAAATTGGTTAATGTTGATAGAGACAATTTTGAAGAGGTCTTCAGTAAACTGAAGGTGAAATTGAAGCTCCCTGTGAGTGAGGGCAATATTACATTCAATGAGTTTGATAACCTTCATCCTGATTACATATACGAACAGGTGTCTTTGTTTGATGAGCTGCGCAAGCTTCAGCGTCAGCTAAATAACCCAAGCCTATTTGATCGGGCCGCAGCGGAAATTGAAGAGTGGGCTAATTACAAGCATCGTTTTGGCGAGAGTTTATCCAAGCAAGAGCAGGCTGAAGAAAGCCAAGCTCAGGAAAATCGTGTTGAATTATCAGAGATTGATAGGGGCAATATGTTAGACGCTTTACTATCTAACAGCGCGAGTCGTATTGCACAATCTGAAACGCCTGAGGGGACAATCAGTAAAATCATTAAAGATGTGATTGCGCCTTATGTCGAAAAAAAAGAAGACTCAAGAAAAGAAGGTATGTTGGCTGCGGTAACGGAAACAACCAATGAAGTGATGAGAAAAATCTCTCACGCCAGTCAGTTCCAACAACTAGAGGCCAGTTGGCGAAGTGTGTATATGCTCGTTCGTCGTTTGGAAACCAGCCGAAACTTAAAAATATATTTAGTGGATGTATCCAAAGACGAATTGCTTCAAGATATTGAAAATAGTGCCGGTGAACTTGAAAATAGCGGTTTGTATAACGTATTGGTGGCACGCCATAAAATTGCTGGAGAGACACCGTTAAGCTTAATTGTCGGCGACTTTTTTATTGGAGATAACCACGAAGATATTCTTTTAGCAACGGCGCTAGCAGCTACAGCAAATGCTTCGGGTGCTGCTGCTATATGTGGTGGCAGCACTAAGTTTGCAGGTGTTGAAGAAGACTTATCTCAAACAGAAGATCCGGCTGACTGGCAATTTAAACCTAGTAATGATATTGCTGTTCAATGGAATCAACTAAAAAGCCTTGCCGTGTCCAAGCACCTTGCTCTAGCGGCTCCAAGGTTTATGATTCGCCTGCCTTATGGTAAACAAACTTCTCCTATTGAACGTTTTCATTACGAGGAGCTTCCCGGAAATGGGCAGCATCGCTATTACTTGTGGGGTAATAGTGCTTACTTGGTGGCGTTGCTACTGGCCGAGGGTTATGTGAATATGGGTTGGAATATTGATTTTGGGCAAATAGGCCAAGTGAATGGTTTGCCTCTTCATGCTTATACCTATGATGGTGAGGGTGAAGTTAAACCCTGTGCAGAAATTTTGATTACGGATTCTGGCGTAAAATGTTTTACCGAAGCGGGGTTGCTTTGTATACGCTCAATGAAAGAGAAGGATTCTGTATTGGTGCCTATATTTAATTCGGTTAATTCTGATTTAGGGCTTAAAGGGCCATGGGGTTAATTGTGAGTGACTAACGGGGCAGAAATAAAAGTACCTTTTATTAATAATTGCGTAGTATAAATATGAGCATAAAGATAAAGGGCAACTGTGATGCAGATACTGGTTGAATGATAAAGATTGGTGTGTTTACTCCAGTGTCGTCTTAGGAGGCTCTGGAGTAATAGGGTCATATAGATCACCAAAAAAATCATGCAGTTGAAGCTTTTGATCACGTTTATTATTGTTTTTTGATTCTTGCCAGGGGACAACATATAGAATTTTAGGTAATTCTTTGTTGCCCTTAATTTTGATGGTTTTTAATTCAATTTTATCTTCGGCTGAAATGCTTAAAGACAGGCTTAAAGCAATAGTAAGTAGTAATAGTTGTGTGAGCTTCATTCTTTTAACCACCATTTTTTAAAGTGCGTTCCAACTGCTCTACCCACCGTTTGGTATCTTTGTCCGTAAACCCTGATAATACAAGGTAAGCTTTATAGTATTTTACTGCTGTAGCAATATCTTGATAATAAGTATCAAATATAAGCGCCAAATTATAATAAGCATTTGCATATTTATCGTCATATTTAATGGCTAGTTGGTAGGACTTCTCTGCCTGAGAAATCGCCCCCTTTTTTGTAGCCAAAAGCCCATAAATATTATGTGCGTATGCTAGTTTTGGGTCGAGAGATAATGCGTTATCAACAAGCTTTTGCGCTTGTTCAAACTCGCCTTGTTTATAAGCTAGGGTTGCCAAATTCACAAGAACCCCTGGATGATTTGGCGCATCTTTTTTCAGTTTTTTTAATATTTTTTGGGCTTGTTTATATTCGCCTTTGTTAATACTCTCAGTGGCCATCTGATATTGAGTTTGGGCTAAAGGTTTCAATGTATCATGAACACGCTTTCGTGTGGTTTGTACAGATTCATCTTTGGTTATTGTTTTATTTTCTTTCTGTGTAGGTGTTGAGCCACAGCCGGATAAAACCAGCGTCAAGATAACAGTAATTAATACGCAGATGTGGGTTATTGTATAGGCTAGATTATTTTTCATGGTTTATATATGCCTCCAATTTCCCTTCTCGCTCGTATCTTACGGGGAATAGTTCTTCTAGTTTTTCTCTACTGGATTTTAGCCAGTTATCATAAAGACCATCTCGTGAACGAGTTAAATTTGTCTCATAGAATTCGATGGCTTTTTCCTCGAATGGAAAAGCCTGGTCTTCTAAGAGAATCTCATACTGTTCCAATTCGTCATCGGAAAGGTTTGTCGGTCTATCTGATTTTAGTAGGGCGGCAGAAAAATCTAAATAAAGCCCAGCGATAGAGTAGGTAGACTCGGTTGTGATTTCAGTAAGACCAAAGCCAGAGGCTTTGCCATATAGTTTGATGGTCTCTTGCATAAGCTTTTTCTTTTTACGCAGGTTTACAGCTAAAGGTTCTACTAGCATTTTCCTTGAGTATTCTTTTCTTTTTTGTTTGGCTAAATCCAAGGTTGCCGTAGCGGCAATGTAAACAGTACGATCTGTTTTTTCTTTTTTTTGAGCGCGACGATCTGCGCCAGAAATTTTTAGTTGCCAAAAGTGTCGTTTTTCTATGTCGCGCTGTTGCGCATAAAGATCTGTGAGTTTTTGCATAGCTTCCATGTATTGCGGGTAAGGCTTTTTATGGGTATGTGCGTAAGAACGGTAGGAACGAATAGCCGATTGAGTATCGCCTTTCTTTTCGTAAAGTTCTGCCGCTTGCCAAAGCGCGGCCATTTTCACTTCTTCATTTTTTTCGAAAGATGAAATATGCTCGAATTCGCGCGCAGCTTTGTCCCCTTGGTTAGATTTTAAGTAGGCAACGGATAGCTTGCGTGTAATGTCATTAGAATACTTGTGGTTGGGATAAAGCTTTTTAAAACGATTGATAAAATCGATAGCATTTTCCCAAGACTGATGAGTCATCGCAAGAGCAATAGCGTCATATAAGCCAGAGGAAGCTATTTCGGATTGTGGTGCAATGTCGGATACACGTACAAAATTACGTGATGCCAAACTCACATCTCCACTTTCCTTTGCCAGTTCGGCTTGCTTGTATATAGACAAGGCTAAATTATCCGTTAATGTACTACGTTGTTTGCGGTTTAGGCCCCGTGAGCTGAGCATAGATTGATAGGTTGCTTCTGCATCCAGATAATTTTTGGTTTCGAAATAGGAACGCGCCTTGATCAGGCTTGAGTTGTAAATGTCCTTATCCGAAAGTGATTCAGGCATCGCTTCTGTTAATTGAATCGCTTGTTCATAAAGTTTATTTTGAAAGGCTAATCTTGCCGCATGAAGTGCAATTTCTGGCGATTTTTTGTCTGCGGGGTAAAGGTCTGTATAGAGGCTCGCATAGCGTATATGTTTGTCTAGTAAATTGGTTTTATCTATTCCTTGTGCTTTTACGAGCAAGCGGTCTGAAATGGATACGGTAGCATAGGCCGATTTTTTATCTAAAATAATTTCACCGTCGTAAGCGGCTAATTCAAAGTACTTTAAAGCAGATGTGTGATCCTTGGACTTGAATAACAATTCTGCGTACAGGTTATAGATATTGTCTTTTCTTGCGTAAGATGAATAATGCTCTAAATATCGTTCATACCAAGATTTGGCTGAAATGAAGTCGATAGCATTAGACTTCTTTTGGTATTTTGCATGAAAAAACGAAGATTCCATTACGATATATTTTCGTAACTCTGTGCGTGTAGTTTTTGCCACTTCAGGCAAGTTGTGTGTCTTCCAGTATTGATGATTCGGGTGGTAATGAGTGTAGAACTCTTCAATGGTGTTATGTAGACGTTTAGCGAAACCTCCTTGTTGCCATATTTTAATAATATTGAGTTTTGCTGTGGGCACTCGATCAGATTTAGGGTGAGCGGCAATAAATTGTTCGAGGGTTTCTGCTGCATCGGAATATCGTTCTTGTTTAAAATAAATATCGCTGATAACGCGGTAAGTATGATATAGGTAGCGGAAGTTAGAGGTGCTGGAAAAATAATTTTGTAGTGACTGGGCGCCATTTAAGTGAGAGAACGAAAGGCCGATTGCGCGAAAGTACTCGTCAAACAATTCTTTGTCGTTTTCCGCAAGGTCATCGTAATCGTTAAATTTGTGCAACGTTAATGACTCTAAATAATCGTCAACCGATTCAATATAAAGTTGTTGCTTGTAGCGGGTCCATCCACGTTTAAAGAAACTTTTTTCGTAAAAGCGGTCACTGTCTTGTGACATAATGACTTCGGTATAGGCATCTTCAGCGGTGATGTAGTCACCGTATACAAATGCATTTTCCCCAATTCGAAATTGTGCTTCGGGATAGTGGACTGATTTCTTGTGTTTTTCTGCAATTTTCGTAAGTGCTTCAACGGCTTTTGAGTGCTCGCCAATTTGATCGTAGGTTTTGGCTAGTTGATAAAGTAAAACATCATTTCCCTTGGCGTTGGGGTAATCATTTAAGGCCGTTGTGAGTAGGTTGAGTGTTTTGTTGAGCGTTTCGCTATAGAGGTCTTCATTTTCTAAAGTCTCGTTGCCAGTCTCGCTTTCCTTAATCATTTTGTTGGAAAGTTCAAGCTCCATTTGTGCTAAACGACTAATAGCAGCTTGTCGTGATGTTTCATTTTTTGAGGCGCTTTGAATGTAGTTATAATAGGCTTGCCTAATTTCTTCTTCTGTTTTAGGTTTAACAAATACGTCTGCCCGCATTTGAGTTGTGTCGGTAAAGTCAATATCTCTGAGTGTTGCTTTTTGAGGTTCGTTTGATCCGCAGGCGATAAATATTGTACCTACTGTTATGAAAAATAATGAGTATGTTAATTTTTTCATGATTTGTTATTTTTATCGTATAGTTTAGCTAAGCCGTATCTGGATTGGCTTAAATAACTATCGTAAATATTTTGTTTGGATTTGAATTTGTTTTTAATATCATCAATAGCGTATTGGATGTACTGGCTTTGTAATGTTTCCAGTGATTTTAATAGTTTTGTATCTGAAACAATTTTTTTGAGGTCGAGAATTCGCTGAAGATTTATCGATGCTTCTGTAGATAACGTTGGTATTGTTGATGCTGAGGTGGAATCTAATTGAGTGTCTTTTAGCTTCACGGCAGTCTGCGTATCGATATATTGATATATGTTTTTTGCGTTTAGTGCTGCACTTAGTTTGGCAATCTCGCTTGATTTTTGTTGAAAATAAATAATGGCTTCTGTGTATTTTGCGGAGGCAACTTTAGTTTGTTTTAGCTTTTCGAATACAAACGGAGACAGGAGGTAGGACTCGTGTACGGAAGGTTCATCAAGTTCTTTTTCGATAAGGATGTTAAATGCGTTGATTGCGCCGATATAATCGCCCTGATGCATAGCTGAAATGCCAATTCCTAAAATTGCTCGATTAGTGTGAGGGCCTTCTAGACTAATTGAGCGGAATGTTTCTCTGGCATCTCGATAAAATTCAAACTGAATTTGAGAAAAACCAAGGGTGATGTAGAGCCTGTCTAGAGCTGAATCACGATCATTTTTTATTTCATGCTTTATTGCTTTTTCGATTTCTATCTGTGCATCTGTCCACCAACCTTGTCTTAAGTAGGCTATGGCTTTATTAAGTAATGCGATGGTATGGTATTGAGAGGGTTTTTCAATTGAATCATAAAACCTAATTGATTCTCGATGTCTACGCATTTGTTGTAGGGAAATTCCGACCATTAAATAGGTGTAATCTATCTCTTCTGCGTTTAGAGAGGAGTTAATATCTATAATTTTTAATGTACTGAGGACATCCTGCCAGTTCCCCCTCACAAAATGATATTTCGCTACTTGAAAGGTAATTCTTGAGAGGCTTAGATCTTCGGCTTCTGATTTTGCGTAATAGTAAAGGTACTCTGCTATTTTTTTTGCATTTTTCTCATATAAATACCAAACAATATCGGGAATGGTGGGGTCGTCAATATTATTTTCCAATAGGTTCATGTTAGCGACAATAGTTAATATCGCGTAGGTATGCCTGTTGTCATTGATTAATGTTTTTACTTTTTTATGTAAGATACCAATAGAAGTCAGGTTTTTTAAATGAGAAGGTAATTCATTGGTATGAGCTTTGTAAATCGCTTCCGTAAGATCGACAAATTTTGAGTTTAATTTTTTTGCAGAAATAGCTTCGTCTTGAGCGAAGCTCAAAACTGTAGAAAAGCAAAGCAAAAACGTTAGTGATAGACGTATTATCAATGTCATTCCAAAATAGTGCTTACCAAGGTATTCCATAAAGATGAGTTTAGTATTGCAAAAAAAGTACGCGCCTTACTCAATATTTTTATATTGAATATTTTCAGTAAGGCGCCCTTTATGATAAGGGTTTTAGCTTATTTCGTAAGAAAAAGCACCCTCTTCATCTGTTTTGATGTGTATTTTCGTAATGGTTTCACCCTCAGACATTTTTGCTAGACACTCTGCGGCAAGTGTTGGCAGCATGGAGCGAGTCAGGATATTTTCAATATTTCTGGCTCCAGTGTCTACTTCTTGGCAACGGGCAACAATGTGTAGCAATACGTCGTCGTCGTAACTAAATTCTGCGTCGTAATGTCCACGTACGCGCTTAGCAATTCGATTCATATTAATTTCACAAATTTTAATTAAATCTTCGTCCCCTAACGGGTAGTATGGAATGACGTTGGTTCTACCCAAAAACGCTGGTTTAAAGTACTGAAGAAGTTTTGGTCTAAAGTTGTCTAGTAGTACATCTGGTTCGGGAAGTTCTTCACCGGAGGCACACATTGCTCGAATATGTTCTTCACCTGCATTAGATGTCATGATGATGACGGTATTACGGAAGTCAATATCTCTTCCTTCACCGTCTTTAATGGTGCCTTTGTCAAAGAGATTATAGAAAATATCCTGTACGCCAGGATGAGCTTTTTCCATTTCGTCCAGAAGAATAACACTGTATGGTCTGCGGCGAACGGCTTCTGTTAGCACACCGCCTTCACCGTAGCCCACGTAACCAGGAGGAGAGCCCAACAACATGGATACTTTATGTTCTTCTTTAAATTCGGACATATTGATGGTGGTAATATTTTGTTCACCACCGTATAAAAGGTCTGCTAAAGCAAGTGCGGTTTCTGTTTTACCTACACCACTGGAGCCGACCATAAAGAATACGCCTATGGGTTTTCTCGGGTCGGTTAAGCCTGCACGAGAGGTACGGATACTTTGTGCAATGGCTTCAAGTGCATGGGCTTGTCCAATAACGCGCTTGTTCAGTGTTTCGCGTAAGTTAAGTATGGCGTTGATTTCGTCGGACACCATTTTACCAACGGGAATTCCAGTCCAGTTAGCGACAACTTCTGCAATGGCTTGGCCGTTAACGTTAACGTTAATCATAGGCCCATCGCCTTGAATCTCTTCTAGAGCTGCGACGGTGGCGTGTAATTCTGATTTTGTTTTGTCTCGGTCTTCATCGCTTAATAAGGTTGGTGCATCGTCTTTAGCCAATTCCTCTTCTGATAATCTTTGAGCATTAAAATCTGCTTCAATCTGGGATTGCAAGCCGTGAATAATTTGTACTTGCTCTTTTTCTTTGTCCCATTGTGCTTCTTGTTCAACAAGCAGTGCTTCAAGTGACGTCTTTTCTTCGGAAAGCTGATCGATTTTGTCTTGGTAGTTCCCCATGGCTGCGTTTTCTTGGCCGAGTGAAGTAATGGTGGCTTCACTTTGGGTAATACGTCGGCGCGTATCTTCAATGGCAGCAGGAGTAGCGCTTTGACTTAATGCGACACGAGCACATGCGGTGTCTAGCAATGAAACTGACTTATCTGGAAGTTGGCGACCTGGGATATATCGACTGGATAACTTTACTGAGTCAACAATCGCTTCATCTAATATATTGACTTTATGATGGGCCGCGAGCATACCTGAAATTGCACGCATCATATTGATGCCTTTTTCTTCATCAGGCTCTTCAATTTTAACGACCTGGAAGCGGCGAGTTAACGCGGGGTCGCGCTCAAAATATTTTTTGTATTCTGCCCAGGTTGTGGCAGCAATAGTGCGCAGTTCTCCACGCGCTAGGGCAGGTTTAAGTAAGTTTGCTGCGTCGCCTTGACCTTCTTTACCTCCCGCACCGATAAGGGTATGGGCTTCGTCGATAAACATAATAATGGGGTCGGGAGAGGCTTTTACTTCGGAGATCACAGACTTAAGTCTATTTTCGAATTCACCTTTAACGCTGGCGCCGGCTTGCAGTAGCCCTAAATCTAGGCTGCGGATAGTGACGCCTTTTAATGGGTCGGGTACATCGTTGTTGGCAATACGAAGCGCGAAACCTTCAACGACAGCGGTTTTACCTACGCCTGCTTCACCTGTAAGAATAGGGTTGTTTTGACGACGACGAATTAAAATATCAATAATCTGTCGTATCTCTTCGTCTCGGCCAAGTACGGCATCAATTTTCCCTGCTTTGGCGTCTTCTGTTAAGTTAACGGTATATTTATCCAAAGAGGGGGATTTACTCGGCATTCCTGTCGGTGCGCCTTCAACAGCGGAAGTATCGCCAATTTGAGCTGTTTTTGATTCTGTTGTAGTGCCAACAATAGAACGGACAACATCGCGTAAAGATTCCGGTTGAATTTTACTTAGCTCGCCAGAAACCACGCCTGTTGCGCGACGTAAACTTTCGTCCAATAAAAGTGCCGCGAGGATATGCGCAGATGTGGCAACTGGGTGACCGTATTCAACCGATGCTAACAGCCAAGCATTTTTACTTAAGTCCACAATTGTGGGTGAAAGGGCCGGTGCGCGTGAATTACCAGACTTAATTAAATCAAGCTCTTTATTAAGGTCTTGTGCAAATTTCCCAAGGTTAATTTCAAATTTCTCTAATACTGCAATAATATCGCTATCAGGAATTTCCAATAGCTTTAACAGCCAGTGTTCAATTTCTACATTGTAGTGTGTTCTTGAGAGGCAAAGACCTGCTGCGCCTTCCAGCGCCATTTTACAGGGTTCATTCATTCGTCCTACAAGAGATTTGAGATCGATGCTAATCATTCCACGGGTCCTTATTGTTCGTTTTTCGTGTTAGTTCAACTGAGAAGCTGAGATGGAGATTTTCATTGTTTTGGATTTTTCCGACAACGAAGTCGGTTTGCTCGCTAGCCAAGTATTCCAACCCATAATGGGCCTCTCTTGTCTATCGAGCATAATTTTGTCTGGAATGTCTGATCGTTTAACCAATATCTTAAAATCGTAATCGTTTTCAATACCAATATAAGTGCGGACTATTTCGTTTAAAGCTTTTAAGGCACTTGTTCCAGGGGCAAATTTATAAAATTGTTTTTGGTTTAATGGCCCAAGTACCACTCGGACTTTGCCCTGCGCAAACCAACCTCTTTTTCCCAGCATGGCCGAGCGGCCTAGGCAGACATTTTGTCCTTTGGGGTTTTTAGGGTCGGGTAGTTTTGAACGAATATCGTCAATGAGTTCTTGCCAGCGGCCAATAAATTCTTCGATTTTTACTGGAATATCGAAGTAGTGTTCGAGCATTTGTTTGAGCCCGGTTGTAGATCGTACTTGTTGACTGAGTAGCCCACCGAAATAAATTAAGGATTCGTCAGATATATGGAGCCTATTGTTTAGTCCCTGTGTGCCAAATCCAATAATGGATTTTAATGCTTCGGTGATAGTGTCCTTTTCTTTCTGACGTCCTTGTATATGAGGTAGTCTCTTTCGTTCGTACTCAATAGGCAAACTGTATTTAACCGATGCCTGATAAAAAAGAGAAATAATTCTATGGTTAAAAAGGTCGAGAAACTCAAGTAAAGAGTCATCTTTCAGACGCAATCTCTGGAGAACCATTTCTGTATAATGAAATGGAAGGGTGCCTTGTGAGCCTGTTAACCCTAGGAAATTAGTATGAAACTCAAGCGGGTCGGATTCTTGTTTGTTTTTTTTCTGTTTGAGTTTGTTAATTTCTGTAAAAGGGAAAGACAAAGACGAGTTATTTCGAAATCGGATAAATTCCGTATTCGGTGGCGTAAATCGAGCGATAGAGTTTGTCGCAGGCAGCAGTGTTAGTTGTTCATCAACTTGCATTGCTTTGCTGCGGAATACGGCCCCACGCTCAAGTAGCCTCACAGCTTGAACAAAAGAAAAAAGCTGAGGTTCTTGAGATAGTTGCTCAATTATAGGAGGATTTTTTCTCCGGCCCTTGGTGTGCATTTTTTCAAATAACCTTCTTTATTTTTTATTCTGATTAGCACTCTCGAAAATGAATTAATGGAGCAATAAAGTCCAAAAAAGTGTTCGAGTACTCCTGCAAACAGGTAGGCACTGCTACCCGTTAATTGTGAATCATCTAATGTGATTTCCACTTCGATACCACGGCACATGGTTGCTCTGCCATCAACCGTTAGAGGAGCGCTAATGGCACGAGTATCTACTTTATAAATAGACTCAATTAATGCTTTTGTTACGCGAGAGTCTTTAAAGTCATAGAGTCTAAGTATTTCTTTAAGCGCTGAGGTTGCTTTATCTCTTCCCGTTAACGACAGGTGGTTAAGGTTAAGGTGGGAGATTAAACGCCAACGAGCTTGGTTTCTCATTGGTGGACGAACTGTAACCGAGGGCTGAGTTAAGCAGCGGATTCTTTCACAGGGTGGAGCGCTATCAACACATTGTAACTTTGGGTGTTCGATGTTGTAGGGCAGTTTGGCCGGTAGGTCTCGGTTGCTACACGTTGTATCCAATAATAGGGTTTTATGGTTAGGAATATTGGGGTTAAATTTTAGATCGACTAAGCTGAGGAAAACATCTGTACCGTCGTCGCGCTCGTAATTGCTTAGCTTTGCGTGGCGTCTGTTAGCAATCCAGTAGGCGTAGTTAGTTTCGTCGTGATGCTCGTGGGTTAGTCCATAAAAGGGCAGGTATTCTTTTTTATCCCCCTCTGGTGAGGAGGCTGTTACTTTATCAATGGAATACACTTCATAACCAATTGGGCGTCGTATGTCGGGAATAATCTGGTATTCCGATTGGGTGTGATCCAGTTTTATGGAGTCTGCCGTGTGTTCAAATAAATTAATGACGGGTGAGCAGCCTAGAACAAAAGTCTCTGAGTTTATATTGTGTTCCAATTCAACATCTGAGGACTCAAAGTAAAAATAAAAATTGATTTCACCTTCCATATCTTCCGGTATCTTTTCCGCTAGATTTGCTATATCGAAAAACATATATTTTTCGGGGAAGACAAAAAACTCGGTAAGAATTCGGTAGCCAATAAAGGAGGCCGGAGGATAGGGGAGCATTGCTTCATTGGAGTTGAAGCCAACAGATTTTATCGCATCTTTACCTAAAAAAATCGGTGCAGTATCGTCATCTGTCCGTGTCATCACCACATTTAAACATTTGCTCATTAGCAATTCATATAGTGGGTGAATATGTTGTGTCTGCCCTTTTAGGTAAAAACGTAATTTATTCAATTCCATCTTATTGAAAGAAATAGACTTATTGTAGGTATTCAATGTCAGTTTTAGTACGCCACCAGCTCCACGTATGCTGTCTGAGCCTGGGGTGCTAAATGGAATACCAACTAGGCTTGCGTCAGTCACGTTTGCTGGAACTAATTCTGTATCATAAGCTGTAGTGAAGCGACAACACTCCCCCTGGAAGTGCTCTGTTTCTAGCAAGGTATTGCGCTCGATAGGGTAGAGATCTTCTAACTGATCCGTATCAGGCATAAATTGCACAATGGACATAGAGGGAATAGGGCGTTGATAGTGTGGAAAAAGCACACTTAGCATCGCGTCGCTTAACTCTGGAAAGTCGTCATCCAGCTTGTGCTGAATTCTCGCATTAAGATATGCGAAGCCTTCAATCAACCGCGAGACATGTGGGTCTTCGATTGTATCTGCGCTTATTCCCAGCCGACCTGCGACTTTGGGGTGTTCTTTTGAAAAGGAGGCTCCCATTTGTCGAATAAACGCCAGCTCCTTTTCGTAATAAGGGAGCAATTCGTCAGCCATGTTGTGACTCCTCAATGCTTACGGTTCGAGATGTGGGTTCTAGTGTGGAATCAAATACGACAAACTCTGGAGCTGGGTCAGCGTAGAGAGTTGCGTCGATTCTAAACCTTAGGGTTCGATCAGTATTATCGTTATTGTCTTGGTAGCTCACTTTTACGGATTTAAAACGAGGTTCGTAGGTTTTAAGTAGGCGCTCTAATTGTTGGGTAAACTCATGTTTTTTGTCCATATCAACAATATTGACCGTCGCCAAATCAGGTAAGCCATAATTCAAGATCGACGTTTGAACTTCGCGGTGTTCTTCAGTGGGGCCAACAACCCGATACCTAGAATTTAATAAATTTTCCAGATCTCTTCTGACGCTGTTGCGCAGTTCTCTTAGTCTTTGATGGCGAGTTTTTTCCGTTTCTACCTGTAAATGGGGTTCATTGTCGAAAAGTCGATCTAGTATCGACGGTCGCAGGTTTTTTTTCTTATCTATTCTTGCCATATTTTATTTGGGTTGCGCTAATTCGGTGATAAGTTCTAGTTCGGATACCATCTGGTCTATTTGATAGTGAGGTACGAGGTGAATCACGCACGTATATTGCCCAGGTTTTTCGGGGTGTTCGGATACTTTTACACGGCCCTCTCGCAACGGGTATCTTGCCTGTTCTTCCCAATCCATTCCAGTATTACCTGTTGTATATTTATGTATCCAGTCACGTAAATATCGCTCACACTCATGGGCGCTTAAGAAGGAGCCCACTTTATCTCGAATTATGACCTTAATATAGTGAGCAACTCTAGATCCGCAGAGTACATGCTGCAACATGGTCGATAAACGCGCATTAATTTGCGCTTCTTTCGAATTAATATGTTTTGGGCGTTGTACGGATTGATTATTGTAAAATGCGGCATAGGGGACGTCGTAACATTGGCTTAGAGGGATCAAACCCTGCTCACTCAGCTCTTTTTCGACATTATCTGTGATTATAACGTCCGTGGTGCATTTAAACGCGATCTTTTCCGCGTCGGTGGTAAAGTAGTCTACCACCATATCTGTAAGAAGGCCGCCACCTAGGTGGTCTCTTGGTACTCCTCGTATATGACCGAACCAACCGACGTTATTAAACTCGCGGATTAATATTCCTCCGAGGGCATAACAGGCGTTCCCCCATAAGTGGCCAAATAAACCGTTATGTACTGGTTTTTCGTAGAAGAATATGCCTTTGTAACTACCGGGCGTTTTTTGGTACGGCAATCGCATCAGTACATGTGGCAGTGTTAGTCCTAAAAATCTGGAATCGGCTTTGTCTCTTAAGGCATTCCATTTTATGTATTCTTGCTGAGAAAAAATAGTTTTATAGTTTTGCGGTAAACCCAATTCATCAAACGTATCTAAGCCGAACAGTTCGTGGCAGGCGGAGGCGATAAATGGTGAAAAAGCAGCAGCGGCAATTTCTGCTAAACCTTCCAGTGTTGCTATATCATCGTGGGGGTGTTTTTTTGATGGTTTATGGCTAATAGAATAATCGCCAATGATCGCTCCGTATGGTTCCCCACCTGGGGTGCCATATTCTTCGCTGTATACTTTTTGGAATAGATTGCTTTGATCAAATTCCAAAGCCCTTCCGATATCTTTGACGACTTCGGCCCAGCTAATATCGAGTACTTTAACTTTAATGTTCTTCGTGCCTTCGGCCTGTTCCATGAGAAACCACAGTCCACGCCAGGAAGCTTCTAGCTTTTGAAATTTGGGGTTGTGAATAATGATATTGAGCAGGTCATTAATTTTGTGGTCAATCTCTGTAATACTGTGATGAATTGCTGCGCGGACATCTTGTGCCTCTTCCATGTGTTGCACATGTTCGTATTCTCTAAGCCAATAGGCTAATGCTTTATTATTGTCTTTTTCTTTAATAAAGTCGTCCAGGTCTTTAACGTGAGCTTTTTGGGAGTACAAATGGTCCATGTCAACACTGGGGGTTGATGAATCATCGCTGGAGGCGGCAGTTAGAGGTATATTTGTTGTCACCGTTTGTTCCGTGGTGAAAATGTGAAGTGGGAAAAAAAGGGGCTATCGCCCCCTTGTTTACTAGTGTCAATAGGCCCTAACCTAAGGCCCTAACCTAGTTTTTAACCTGCTTTTGGAATGTTAGCGACTAAGCGAAGAGAAGCTGTTAACTCTTCCATTTGTAACCAAGGACGCATCCAGGCTACGGCGTTATATACGCCTGGTTGACCAGGGACTTCCTTCACTTCCACACGCGCTTCTGCTAGTGGGTAACGAGCTTTCATATCTGAACCTGTAGCGGAACCATTCACATATTGGCTTATCCATTTGTTCAGCCATACTTCTGCTTCATGAGCTTCCATAAAGGAGCCAACTTTGTCACGAGCCATAACCTTAAGGAAATGAGCAATGCGTGCCGTGGCCATAATGTAGGGTAGGCGTGCAGAAATTTGCGCATTGGCTGAAGCATCTGGGCTGTCAAACTGCTTAGGTTTTTGACAGGTTTGTGCGCCAAAAAATACTGCGTAGTCTGTATTTTTATAGTGACACAATGGCAGGAAGCCAAGGTTACTGAGTTCTGCTTCACGTCGGTCAGTAATACCAATTTCAGTGGGGCATTTCTGGTCAATATCGCCGTCATCACTGACAAAAGTATGACTGGGTAGGCCCGTTACTTTACCGCCACCTTCAGCACCTCGGATGCTAGTACACCATCCATATTCGGAGTAGGCTTGAGTTAGCGTGGTACCCATGGCATAAGCTGCGTTCATCCAGCAATAGGAATCGTGATTTGTTGTGACATGTTGCCCGGTCTCATTTGATTCTGCTTCTTCATAGTTGAACGCTTCAACGGGTTTTGTCGAAGCCCCATAAGGAAGACGTGCTAATACACGAGGCATAGCTAAGGTAACAAAGCGTGAATCTTCACTTTCGCGGAAACTGCGCCAAGGGATATATTCAGCCGAGTCGAAGATTTTTTCTAAATCTCTAGGCTTAGAAAGCTCCGTATAGCTATCAAATCCAAACATTTCTGGTGCAGAAGCGGCAACGAACGGACAGAAGCCTGCGGCTGCTACATTGGACATTTTAGTTAGCACGGATATGTCGTCTGGATGCGAACTAAACTCGTAGTCACCAATTAGCGCTGCGTAAGGTTCGCCACCGGCGGTACCAAACTCGCTTTCGTAGATTTTTTTGAACGTCTGGCTTTGATCGAATTCAACGGCTTTTTCAAGGTCTCGGCTCAATTCTTTCTTGCTGATGTTCAACATGCGAATTTTAAGACCAGAGCCTGTTTCGGAGTTTGATACAAGGTGGTTAAGCCCTCGCCAAGACCCCTCAAGCTTTTGAAATTTCTCGTTATGTATTACGGCTGACAATTGCTTTGACATAACTTTGTCAATAGCGGCAATGGCATTGTTAATTGAGATACCTAAGTTCTTATCCCATTTTAATGTGCCAGACATGGCTTCTTTGGCAAGCGCTTTTAACAGGTCTTCTGTTTCTTCGCGCGGTGTTTGCTTAGTGGCAGAAATTGCTTGATCTAGAAAACTAACTTCCTGTGCTTCCGCTTCTAGCCCTTCCGCTGCTGCTTGTTCTTCATTATTCGCCATCTTTGTTGTCTCCTCCCTCTTCAACACCTAATTCTGAGGTCAGTGAACCCAGTGCATCTGAATCGCTGAGCACTTTTTCTAAAAGGTCTTCAAGTTCTTCAGATCGGTCTGCTTTAGTAAGCAAATCGCGCAGCTTATTTCGGGTTTCCATAAGCTTTTTTAAAGGCTCAACTTGTTCTACAATTTTATGTGGTTCAAAATCTTCCATAGTGTTGAAATTAAGCCCAACGGACATTTCACTGCCGTCATTCTCAAGTGTATTTTCAACTTTCATATTGAGCTTGGGATTGGCTTTTCCCATTACCTCGTTGAAATTATCGCGGTCTATCTGCGAAAATTTGCGTTCTTTCAGTGCTTTTTTAGCTTCAACATTGTCACCGGAATAATCCCCCATTACACCCATAACAAACGGGATTTCCTTATTGACAGTTGCGCCATTAGTTTCAAGGTCATAGGTAATATGAACCCTGGGTTTTCTAACTCGCTTTAATTTATCATGAATGCTATCGGACATAATTCCACCCTTGCAGCAATTGGTTTTAATTAACTCTCTACTTTAACGCCTGTTAACTCGCCAAAACGTTCTCGAGAAGTGTTGTCTATAATTAACTCCTGAATAAGTTCATTAAGAGGCATATTGCCCCATTTAACGGCTTTTTCAAGAACATATGACACTGGTGAATGCGGCTCAGTTTTACGAAAAAACGCCGCTATTTCAGTAAGTTGCCTAAACGCAGCTTCGCGGGATTGAACGGCTCCTCGCTGTACCTGAGGGGCTGGGGAAGCTCCTTCCGTTTGTTCTGCTGTTTCGTCCATGCCTTCATCTGGCTCGGCAACTTCAACTGGAAATTTGTGTTTACCTATGTGAATTATGGTGCCTAAGCATTTTTCAAGTACGTTGGTAATATTTCTGATTGGCGGTGCATTGTGGATGCCGCAGTGCTTATCGAGAAGCTCTCCTGCTTTTTTATAGGTGTCAATGGCGTCTGTAATATCCTCTCGCACATTGACGAAAAACTCTTGGCTCGATTCATTGACCGCTTTTTCAATTTCTTCTATGCCAAACCCAAGGCTAGCTGCTTTTGAGGCTTTTGCTTTTCCGTCGGTCAGTTTTTGAATTTCAAGTGCCTGTTGGTATTCCCAAAAACAAAACGGCCCACATGAGGAGCCCTCAGTTATTTCTGCTTTTCGAATAGGGGCGATAAGCACACCCTCAGAGCCTTCCCCGTTTAACCCAGATAAAGAGGAAACCCGAGTTTCGATGCCATCTTCGTCAGGCATAGGGTAAAGGTTGTCCCAGAAGTTTTCTATCAGGCCATGAATAATTTGAAAACCGTCACGCAGCCCCTGAAAACCATTGCGACGAACTAACCCTTCGACATACCAACTGGCTACTTCGAGGTCTTTGCTTTCGTCTTTTAGGATACCTGGAGCGAGAGAAACAACTTTTCGCCAACGCTCATCGGCTTCACTTACACTGCCGTCATGAACACTGTTTCTTTCCGCTGCTCGGGCAGAATTTCTTTCACTTTTTATTGTCTGGTACGCAGATGTAGGGGACGTATTATTACGGAGGTCATTACCTGTAGGCTGCTCTTCCGATATTGGCTGCAATAAGCTGGTAACATCAATAATATGTGGGGAGGCCATTACCCTTAACTTCCTTTAAAAATTACACTGGTGGTCAAAATAAAGCGAATCCATTATTCTGGCGCCTAATTCGTTTCGTTTTTGTGCGGTTGGTCACACTTAGCTGCTCTGCTACTTAAACTGCGGAGAATTACCCGCACCTAGTGGCCGCAGATTAACATTGAAGCGAACTTTGCACAATTAACTGGCCTCTAATATTGTCTGTTATAGTCACGTTTTCAATGACATCTAGCGTTATTACTTGTGAATTATATGGAATTTTTTCGACTCTGTGGATTATAGAGATTTATACAATCGTAAAGGCGTAATATACTCCCTACTTTGCTTTGAGCTTTTCTTAAGCGGATTTTAAATAATTAAAGACACATTATCGAGTGCTGATTGGGATAGTTAAATGTCGTTACAGCTAACCGTAGTTAAATTCCCCGAGGGCGTATCTCTGTCCGAGCAAAGTTGTACTTTTGCAAGTGAGGGGGGCGCGATTGGTCGTGGAAGTGATAATTCGTGGGTACTGCCTGACCCCGACAGGTTTCTTTCGGCGTGCCACTGTGAAATTTCTGAAAGTGGTGGCCAGTATTATGTAACCGACTTAAGTACCAACGGTACGTTTGTTAATGGTTCGCCCGAGCCTCTCGGAAAGGGCGGGAGTACGCTGCTTTCCCTGGGGGATACATTTGAGTTGGGGGATTATAGCTTTGAGGTAACATCCATAAGTGAATCCGGCATAAATGAATCCGAAGTGGCGCCTGCATTTGGCGACTCCCCATTTTCAAATTCTGGTGATGACAGTTTGTTTGGTTCACAGGCGCAAATGGCTGGTTCGAGTTCGTTTCCTGGTGGGGGTGGTATAGGTGATGATTTTAGTTTGGGGGAGGCATTATCACCGGACCCAATTGTTGCAGACCCACTCGCCGCCTTGGATAGTGCGCGAGGGCAGTCCTCCCCTCTTGATCAGAATGGAGGATTTGGCGGTTCAGGTTTTGCCATGGATGACCTTGCTCCAACGGCACCCCCTGTAGCAGCCCCCCCCATCGGAAGCTATGAAGATGGCGCTGGTGCGCTTGGGCAAAGTGTATCTTGGCCCTCTTCATCCCAACAAAATATTATTCCCGAAGAATGGGACGATGATTTGATGGGGGATGACCCCCTTGCGGTACCCCCTGAGCCTATACCTCCACAAGTGGTCGCATCTCCACAAGTGGCGGTGCCCCCCCCAGTGCCTACGCCAAGAGCACAAACATCTAGACCGCCGCCGCGCCCCAAAGCTGAGGCTGCCCCCAAAGCTCGCCAGGCTCGTCCAGCCAAAGCCACGCCTAAGCGGCCAGCTAGTCTTGAAGCTAGAAAGGCTGTGGTACGCAAAAATGCCATTGAATCTATTAAAGCTGGCAATGCCTTTATTGATGCTATGGGGCTCGATAGTTCCGAATTGAGCAATGAACAGGTATTAGAAGTGAGCCAGCTTGCTGGCGAGCTAATGAGAGAAGTTGTCGATGGTATGATGCAGCTTCTGCGCTCTCGAACCAGCATTAAAAATGAATTTCGGATGAATGTGACCACCATTCAGCCAATTGAAAACAACCCGCTTAAATTCTCGGTGAATACTGAGGAAGCGCTTGAAAACATGTTTATCAAGAAGAGCAGTGCTTACAAAGAGCCTGTTGATGCCTTCCGAGAAGGGTTTCAGGGGGTGGCAGAGCACCAAGTGGCGATAATTGCAGGTATAAGGTATGCGTTTGAAAGTATGATAAGCCGTTTTGACCCGACAAATCTTGAAAAAATGTTTGATAAGCAAGGTAAGGGAGCGGTTATTCCCGCTATGCAAAAAGCGAGATACTGGGCTGCCTATACTGAGCATTACAAAAGCCTGCTTGATAATATGGAGAACTCATTCCAGCATCTTTTTGGGGATGACTTCGTGCAGGCATACGAGGACCAATTAAGAAGGTTGGTTGCCGAGAGAAAAAATAACAATTAATACACTCTAACTTTAAGGAAATCTTATGTTTGGGATAAAAACAATAAAACGTGCAATTGGTTTAGTGGCTGCGGTGCTCGTAGTGGTTACGTTGTCTGGCTGCGAATCCGCAAATAGTGGGTTGGGGGGCGTACTCAGCCTCGATACGAACTTAACGATGACATTGTTAGTCGATGCAGACATCAACCCTGATGAGCGTGATCGGCCCTCACCTCTCTATGTTCGTTTTTATCAACTTAAATCGCCTAAATTGTTCGAAAAAGCAGATTTTATCGACTTATATGAGCGAGACGAAGATATATTGGGTGCGGATTTTGTTGATAAGCACCATTTGAAGCTTATTCAGCCGGGAAAAGGGCGTATTGAAAAGTTTGTATTGGACAAAGAAACAAAATATATCGCGTTATACGCTGAATTCTTCCAGTATAAAGATTCCAATTTCAAATTAATTTTTCCGGTAACGTCAAATAATATTATTCGTAACTCGGTGAAAATTACAATCTCTGGTAATAAAATACAGCTAGTTAAGAAATAATAATCTGCTGAAGATTCACACATCAAGCCACTCAGGGTAAATAGAGAAGAGCATATGTCGCTAGATAGCAAGGTAATATGGTCTGAGGGAATGTTTCTAAACCCTCAGCATTTTCAGCAACAAGATAGATACTTTGAACGTTATGTAAATGGTCGAGTGTCTGCGTATGGTGCTTATGGATGGGGTATCCGAGAGTTTGAATTGGACCAGCAATTACTTTCGCTCGGTAAGATTTCCATTCTTCATGCCAAAGGCATTTTCCCAGATGGTACGCCCTTTTCTTTTCCCGACGTGGACGACGCTCCGCCAGTATTAGAGGTTCCAGAAAATACGCATGATGCCATTGTTTATTTGGCTGTGCCGGTTAAACGTGCAGGTGCAGTCGAAATACAGCCTGAAGAAAGTGCTCGTGGTTTAGCGCGATATTATTCTACTGAAATGTCTGTGAGAGATGTAGCGACTGATGGCGGAGACAGTCAATCCCTTGAAGTTGGGAAATTGCGCCTGCGCCTTATGCTTGAAACTGATGACTTAAGCGGTTATGCCTACATTGGCATTTTAAAAGTTGCAGAGTCTAGAGATGATAAAAACGTATTGTTGGATGAGCAGTATCTACCAACCTGTGTGGACTGTAAGGCGGTTCCTAAACTAACCGGCTTTATTTCAGAATTGGCTGGATTGCTGCATCACCGTGCCGAAGCTATTGCCGGTAGGCTAGCGGATGCTCGCCGTGGAGGCACAGCGGAAATTGCGGACTATATGCTGTTACAAGTTATTAACCGCTTAGAGCCATTGACGACTCACCTCTCCAAAATGAACGGGCTTCACCCGGTTGATCTGTACACCGAATCTCTTCAAATGGTGGGAGAATTGTCTACGTTTACTGCCCAGGAAAAGCGTCCGCCGGTACTCCCTGAGTACTTGCATGACGATTTGCAAGCGACTTTTACTCTTGTAATGGGGTCGCTACGTAAATGCTTATCAATGGTATACGAGCAAACCGCTGTGTCCATGAACCTGGTCGAGAAAAAATTTGGTATTCGGGTTGCGGAAATTACCGACAGGTCCATGTTGTCCAGCGCGGTATTTATACTGGCTGTTCGAGCTGATGTGCCAGAAGAAGTTATTCGTACAAGGCTTCCTGCTCAAATTAAAATTGGCCCCGTTGAACGCATTCGACAGTTGGTGAATGCTGCCATGCCAGGCATTACTTTGAAAGTATTGCCTGTGGCGCCAAGACAAATTCCATTTAGAGCGGAAACAACCTATTTTGAATTGGAAAAGCAAAGTGCATTTTGGAAAGAACTCCAAAATTCAGGTGGTTTTGCTTTGCATGTCGGCGGAGAATTTCCGGGGTTAGAATTTGAATTCTGGGCCATTCGTCAGTAACGCAGCGAATTCTGCGAAATAATTTTGTGGTGAACTATGTCGAACGACGATTCGGATAAAACAGTATTCCAGCAGCCTAAGCCAGGAATGGATCGAACACAAATGCGCCCCTCTCCGGGCAGGCGACGCACAGCGTCGCCACAAACTCGGGCTCAAGCACCTGCAAGAGCAACGCCTAGCACCTCTGCACCTATGACTGATACGGAAGCCGCCTACTTTCGAACGGCCTGTGGTTTAAACCCATTAGTCAATGCCGCTTCCACCCTTATTGCTGTCTTTGAGCGCACGCATAAATCCATGAATCATCCCGATGTTGCCGGGTTGCACCAGCGTTTAACTAACGAAATACGTGTTTTTGAGCAGAGGATGCGAGAGTTGGAACTCAAGCAGGAAATCATGCTGTCTGCCCGTTACATTATGTGTGCAGTATTGGATGAAGCGGTATTGAATACACCCTGGGGAAGCAACAGCCCTTGGGCACAAAGAACCCTACTGACTGTATTTCACAACGAAACATCTGGTGGTGAAAAGTTTTTCCTTATTTTAGAGCGTATGCGCCATACCCCTGCTGAAAATATCCAGATGCTAGAGCTAATCTATATCTGCTTGAGCCTGGGGTTTGAAGGAAAATTCCGTCTTGTTACGCGAGGAAGAGATCAGATTGAACAAATTCGTGACGAATTGTTTAGTATTATTCGCTCTTATCGTGGCGAATACGAAAGGTCGCTATCTGAGTCTTGGCATGGTCTTGGAAATATTCGGCGCACCCTTGCGGACCATATCCCCACCTGGGTGATTGCAGCAATTGCAGCAACCATAATATTCTTTGGTTATTCGGGGTTTCGCTATTGGTTGTACGAATCTTCCACTCCAGTTGCAGATAAATTAGTAAAAATAACGAGTGTAGAAGAGCAAGAGAAAAAGGACGAGAAATAATTCGCCAACAGCTAATTATTCTTACATTTTCAGATTCAGGGGTATTTGGTCGTCAAGTCGGCCAAATAGATGTGACGTAAAAACATGAAAAAAATAATCAAATTTATCACCCACCCAATTGTTATTTCATTATTGGGGTTGTTGCTGATATCGTTATTGGTGTGGTTTGCTGGGCCGTTAGTTAAGTTTGGTGAAAATAATACGGCACCACTTGCCAGCTCGGTTGTTCGCCTAGCTATTATTATGGTAGTGCTTGTTTTATGGGGGTTAAATAACCTTCGTATTCAAGCCAAGAACAATAAACAAAATAATGATCTTGTTGAAGACTTAGCGAAAAACCAAGAAAACGAAAAGAAAAATGCTGTCAACGATCAAGCGGCGGATGAAATACGCCAAATGAATCAGCGCTTTTCTCAAGCGTTAGGTACGCTTAAAAAGTTAAAATTCTCTGGTGGGAAAACCAATAAAGCCTTATATGAACTTCCCTGGTACATTATTGTTGGCCCCCCTGGTTCTGGCAAAACTACAGCACTTGTCAACTCAGGTTTGGATTTTCCTTTGGCCGAGCAATTTGGTAAGGCTTCGTTGCAGGGTGTAGGTGGTACACGAAACTGTGACTGGTGGTTTACTAACGAAGCGGTACTTATTGATACCGCAGGCCGTTATACCACCCAAGACAGCCATAGAGTTGTCGATAGTTCCGCATGGGAAGGGTTTTTGGGGCTGCTGAAACGGAATAGAAAGCGCCGCCCAATTAATGGCGCCATTGTCGCAATAAGTTTACATGACCTGTTACTGCAAACTGAAGATGAACGAATTCAGCACGCGAAAGTTATTCGCTCGCGCTTAGACGAATTAATGGAAAAATTGGAAATTCGATTTCCGATTTACCTTATGTTTACCAAAGCCGATTTGGTTTCAGGTTTTTCCGAATTCTTTGAAGATTTAGGTAAAGAGGAACGTGAACAAGTGTGGGGTGTATCATTGCCCAATGCACCTAAGCTCACACAAAGCCCTGAATTTGACTACTTAAATGAAGAGCTGGATAAACTGATTGGCCGCTTATATGACCGAGTTTTGTGGCGAGTTCACCAAGAGCGAGATGTCAAAAGGCGAGGGCAAGTTCAAGGCTTCCCACAGCAGATGGAAAACCTTAAATCCATAGTAGATTCATTTGTTCGTCAAACTTTTATTAAAAATCGCTATCGTTTTCAGCCGTATTTGCGCGGCGTATATTTTTCCAGCGGTACGCAAGACGGCACACCAATTGATCGCCTGATGACCTCCGTTGCCTCTAACTTTGGTTTTTCAAGGGAAGCGGCGCAGTCGCCATTTCAGCAAGGTAAGAGCTTTTTCTTGGGCAAGCTTTTTCGAGAAGTGATCTTCCCTGAATCGGAACTAGTTGGCGCCAATGTTCGCTATGAAATGATGATACGTTGGGCACAACGCATTGCTATTGGGGCAATGGGCGTGACGACAATCGCGCTTGTTTTAGTCTGGAGTGGCAGTATTACCCGGCACAAAATGTCTATGTCGGACGTGGATGAGTTTGTAACGGAATTTAATGTCGAAAGTGGCAAGTTATCCAACTGGAATAAAGATATTCGAGCGGTACTGCCCCCTCTCAATGCACTGGCCAACGCCAGTATCGTCTATGACCAAGATGAACACCCCTGGCTTTCCGGCATGGGGATGTACGATAGCCGCGTAGATGATAACGCTAACCTAGCGTACGAAACCCATCTTAAAAAGCTGCTACTGCCCAAGCTTGTTGCTTCTCTTGAATCTCAGTTAAGGCGTGGTCACGAAGGTGGCGATCTCTACAATACCTTCCGTATTTATATGATGTTCGAAAAAACAGAGAACATGGATACGGAGTTGGCGAGCAACTGGTTTATTAGCCGCTGGGAGGAACAATTCCATGGAGAAGCGACTCGGCGTCAAGAGCTTGAAGCTCACTTACAAGCATTAATGGCACTTGACATTGCCCCGCATGAATTAAACAAAACACTCGTGGCGAATACGCGCTCCTCCTTATTGCGTATGCCAGTATCTCAACGTGTATACAGCCGCATAAAAACCAATGCCCAGTACACACAACGTGTGGATATGCGTAATCACTTAGGTGAGTCAACACTTACTGCGTTTAAAGCCAACAATGCAACACAGGACGCATTAAGTATTCCCGTTTTGTATACCATTGAAGGCTATGAAAACGCGGATTTTTCCGTTAATTCACCCGTGGTTTCTGGTGTAGTAAACGAGCGTTGGGTTTTAGCTGATGACGACAGTGAGAGAGTAGACTTTGTTTCCGACGACCTGGATGAAATCAGCGATAAGGTTAAAGATCATTACTTATCTGATTATACGCACATTTGGACCAAGTATTACGCCTCCTTTGAGCTGGCAGAGTTCAGAAATTTGCGCCACGCCAGCGATATACTAACGTTATTTTCCGACCCGGTTTACTCTCCGCTTTTGGCTGTACTGGAAGTGGGAAAAGTGAATACGCAATTAACACCCATTCCCGATCTTCCCGACCTGGGTAAAACAGAAAGAATAGCCAACCGTGTTAGCAGCAAAGCGAGATATCTAGGTGAAGCTCGGCGGATGGGGGTAGGATTGGACTCAATAAAAATACCCTATACCAAAGTGGATAAACACTTCCGAGATGTGAACGCGCTTCTTAGCGAATCCTCCAATGGTGGTGCGCCTATCGGCATGGTAATGAAACGTTTGCAAGAAGTGCAGGTATATTTGCAGGATATTACCATCTCACCAGACCCCTCTAAGCGTGCATTTGAAATTGCCAAAGCACGGTTTGTCAGTGGTACAGGCAACCCAATGACCTCACTGAGAGAGTATGCGAAGAAAACCCCACCTGAAATTCGAGGTTGGTTAACGAGTATTGCAGACGAAAGTTGGAGAGTGGTGCTGAGTTCTGCGAATCAATACGTTAACTCTGAATGGCGTACCCGTGTATATGACCCTTATTCTCGTGCGCTTGCGGGTCGTTACCCACTGAATAAGAAATCGGAAGACGAGCTAGCGCTCTATGATTTCAGTGAATTCTTTAAGCCGGGCGGTACCATTGACCTCTTCTATGGTGAGATACTGACCCCATTTGTGAATACTCGGGAAGGCTGGCAAAACAGAGAAGTCGATCGATATACCATCGGCTTTTCAAATAAAAGTATGCAGCAGGTCCGCCGAGCGCTCAATATTAAAAACGTATTCTTTAGAGATAATCCCGAATCACCCACCATCAGCTTAGAGCTAAGGCCCTATAGTTTTGATGGTAAAGAAGCGCGTTTTTCACTGGATGTTGGTGATAACCGTTTGACCTACAAGCACGGACCTAAATTCTGGAAAGCGGTCACCTGGTCAGGTGAAGACGAGAATAAACGTGTACGCATTATTTTCGAAGACTTAACTGAAAACCTATACGATAAAGCCTATACCGGGCCATGGGCGTGGTTTAGGTTAATGGACAACTCATCTGTAGTGAAAACATCCAAGTCCAATGTGTATAAAATCACCTTTAAACTGAATGAAGGTCATCGCAATTCAGATATACATCAAATCGTTTACGAGGGGAAAGCAAAAAGCATTAATAACCCATTTAGCAACAACATCTTGTCAGCCTTCCGCTGTCCAGAGCGTTTATAAGAGCTGAGCCAGAATATGAATACCACAGGTTTATTTGGAAAGTTGCCAGCACATGGCGACTTTCTATGTCGGGATCTTGATGCCAACTTTGTGGAAGTTTGGGATACATGGTTACAGGGGTTTGTTGGCGGTACTCAAGAGCAATTGGGTGAAAATTGGTTAGATACTTACCTGACTAGCCCCATATGGCGGTTTGCCCTCTCAGCAGGAGTGGTCGATGACAATATATGGGCCGGAGTCGTCCTACCCAGTGTAGACAGGGTGGGGCGATATTTTCCATTTTCCCTTGTTCGTCGAATGGATAATACCCTTTGCCCGGCTGAGCTTATCTCTAATAGAACAGAGTGGTTTGAAGCTCTGGAGGAAATCGCCCTGCAATCGCTGGATGGCGAATTGCTCATTGATGAAATAGTTGAAGAAATAAACACTGTAGAATTAGATGTGGTTCCCGTATATGACAAGCTCGATACCTTAGGAGGAATTATGGGCACCATTGTCAACATGGACTTTGAAGAGCAATCGCCAGCTTCAGTTTACCCCTACATTATCGACAGTTTTATGAGGCAAGCCCATACTAGCTATAGTGCCTGGAGTACACGCGGCTCTCAATTGGTGGAGCCCTGTGTTATGTTTTGTAAAGGCTTGCCACAAATAAGTGGGGCTGCCTCAATGCTCGATGGCAACTGGGCGGAAAGTAATTGGGATGAACCCTATAAAGTCATCCTGCAAAATGAAGAATCTGAGTAATTCAGTAATAGATTAACCGATGAGTGATACAACCTTTAGACGTCCGATTACCTGGATAAGCAGCGCCAAAACCGATGTGGGAACAGTGCGTGAAGCAAATGAGGACTCAATTTTGTCCCTGCCCGCGAACGGCCTTTGGGTTGTTGCAGATGGGATGGGTGGCCATGCTGTTGGCGATGTTGCCAGCAGTAAAATTGTAGCGGCCTTGGAACATGTTCAGCCAGATGAGAACGTCCACCACTTTGTTAATGCCGTTGAAGACTGTTTAATCAGCGTTAATGATCAGCTTATTGAATACGCTGAGATTATGCTTGAAGATGCCACCATAGGCAGTACCGTGGTGAGCCTGCTTATCCGTGATAGAGTGGGCGTTTGTCTTTGGGTGGGAGATTCCAGGCTCTATCGGTATCGAAATAACGGGTTAGCGCAATTGTCCCGTGACCACAGCCAAGTTGAGGAAATGCTGCAAATGGGATTATTGACCGCAGAAGAAGCCAAAGGTCACCCGCAAAGCAATGTTATAACTAGGGCTATTGGTGTGGAGGACCCTCTCTACGTGGACATCAACGCCTTTAGTACTCAGATAGGCGATACTTTCCTTCTGTGTAGTGATGGGCTATACAATGCCGTTCCACAAGACGAAATAATACACTCCCTCAACATTCGTAGCGTGAAAGAAAGTGTTGATGATTTGATGCGCAAAGCTCTGGATAACGGCGCTAACGATAATGTATCGATTATTATTGTGCGTGGTGAGCCTGGAAAAGTAACCATGGAAAGTAGTGATAACCTTACCGAGTAAGCTCACTACTAGACGTCCCCTCACAGAATATGAGCGAATAGGGCCCTGGCAACAGAATAATAATGACCGATTTTGACGATAACGACAAAACGCGCATACAGCCTAAACCTGTTGTTGATACAGATAGAGAAGGCGGCCTGGATGACGACCGTACGCGGATAGTTGTGCAAAAAAAATATGTGCAAAAAAAACATGCTCAAGAAAAAACAGAGGGCTGCGACGATAAAACCCGTGTTGCACATAAAAAACACCCGCCAGATGACAGAACACGAATAGCCAAAAAGAAACAGCCGCTTGATGATAAAACACGTATGGCTGTTGCTAAAAAACGAGTGGCCCTACTCAAAAAAAAGCAAGCGCTACAACGGCAAAAAGCACAAGCCGATAGCGACCCTACTCGCCTAAAAAATACCCCAGTAGACATACTAGTAGACACCCCAGAAGTGCCAATAAGTGGCCGCGATAAAACTCGGTTTGCCACATCTGAAGATGTGCGGACAGAAGTAGCGGGCGACCTAGCCAAATTGGGTGACAAAGCCGAAGTGCTTCAGCGGGACAATCGCTCCAGCTCGTTAGAATTAGCGAAAGAAGCCGCTCAACAAGAAGCGGCAGCAGCGGGCTCTCATGGACTGCTGAAAAAACGTTTTGTCTTAGAGGACATATTAGGTGCAGGTGGAATGGGGGTAGTATACAAAGCCAAAGACCTTCTCAAAATTGAAGCTCAAGACCGTGACCCCTATGTTGCGGTCAAAGTACTGAGTGATGAATTTAAGTCTCACCCCGAAGCGTTTATTGCGTTACAGAGAGAATCTCGAAAATCCCAGCGTATTGCCCACCCTAATATTGTGAACGTGCATGACTTTGATAGAGATGGCGGCACAGTATTTATGACCATGGAATTCCTGGATGGAAAACCCCTGGACAAATTAATAAGTCAGTATCGCTCTACAGGTTTACCATACGACGAAGTGATTACCATTATCGAAGGTATCTCCAGAGCGCTTATTCACGCCCATCACGAAAAAATTATTCACTCAGATTTTAAACCGGGAAACATCTTTGTCACCAATAAAGGGGTGGCTAAAGTGTTTGATTTTGGTATTGCTCGCGCGGTTGCAAAAGCCGAACACCTCGAAGAGAGTGTGGATGACAAAACCGTATTTGACGCTGGGAACTTGGGGGCTTTAACACCGGCCTATGCCAGTATGGAAATGCTAGAGGGAAGTCCCCCTGACATCCGCGACGATATCTATGCGTTAGGGTGCATTGCCTATGAACTTTTTACCGGCCTGCACCCCTACGACCGAGCACATGCCAATGAAGCTGCGAAACAGAACCTCAAGCCAAAGCGCATTGCAGGTATAAAAAAACACCAATGGAAAGCCATTGAAAAGGCCATCGCCTTTAAACGTGAAGATCGAAGCATAAGCGTGGACGAATTTTTGAGAGAGTTTTCCACCAAAGCGTCTTCCACAGGTAAAATGGCCGTAGCGTTTTTTGTTCTTCTCATTGTTACTGGTGTAGCCTATTACAAATATGGACCTAAAGCGCCGTCGGGTTTCAAAGAAGACGAAGTACGTAGTGAAATTGAAATCCAACTTCGGCTGGAACTGCAAACCCAAGCAATTGATGAACTGCTCAAAGCAATGAGCTTTGAAAGACGCTGGGAGGAAGGGCTTTGGCAAGAAATACAATCTGCCAGAAAACTAATGGGCAAAGACTATCAATGGTTAGTTGACGTAGAGGCAACAGTGTATAAAGCCTACCTAGGCAAAATCAATGAAGCTCTCGAAAACAAAGAGTATACTCCTGCGCAAACTTGGCTTGAAAATGCCAAGCGTTATGCCGCAGATAGCACACAACTGGAAGAATTAAATACCAAACTTTCTCAAGTGTTGAAAGCGAAAAAACAAGAAGAAGCGGAAGCGGCAAAAAGAAAGCATCTCGTTCAAGAGCAAAAACAAGAACAGGTAAAACAATTCCAAGTTGCCGCAAAGCGTCGATCAGAATATGATGCAGCGTTATCGAATGTTAATAGCCAATTGGCTTGCCGTTCTCATATCAACATGAAAGATTTGGACATCGCCATTATCAAATTAAGATCATTGGACATGGCGCGTTACCAAAAAGAAGAAACACGTTTTATGAGTGCTTTGGCTGTGTGTTTAGAAAAAATTGGTCGTAACTTCCCCGAGCGTGCAAAAGACTCCAAAAAAGCCGCCATGAGAATATTTAAAGGCAGTAAAATTATTACTGGAATTAAAATTATACCAAAAGACCCCTGCGGCATTTCCATCGCCGGTTTAGGTGCGCGTGGTAAGCGGGCTATCTGTCGGGATAGAATCCCCTTAGTGGGTCGTGGTCCATCCTTGGTAGTTGTTCCTGGAAAAGGCAATATACAAGCGTTCGCTATAGGTAAATACGAAGTGTCCATAAATGAAATGAATGCTTATTGCAAAAGCAGTGGCGAATGCAGTGAAATACAAAATGCAATAGGGTCGTTACCGGCTACCAACGTATCACTTAGTCAAGCGAAAAGTTACCTTAAATGGCTTAGCAAAGAGACCAAGAAAAAGTATAGAATACCCACTAAAGCTGAATGGGTTTATGCCGCAAAAGCTGGAAAGAATAGATTAGACTCTAACCGAAACTGCAAACTTAGCTCCAGGGGAATACAAAAAGGTGGCTCCCTACTTAAAGCATCCGTTGGCCAGCAAAATTCGTGGGGGCTTGTGAACCACATTGGCAATGCTCGTGAATGGGTCAGTGAAATAGGTGGGGCCTTATCCGCTGTAGGTGGTTCATACAATACCTCAATGGAAAACTGTCGTTTTACTTATGGTGAAAGTCATTCAGGCAAAGCAGATAAACTGACCGGGTTTAGAGTATTAAGAGAAATAGATACGCGCAGCAAATAATTTAATGGTGAAAAGCGTCCTTCTTTAATATTTAACGCTTGTTTTGTATTCAAATGAAGCGATGGGTCAAAAAGGGGTTTTAGCCAGCGATCAAATAATGAATTGTGTAAAAGGAGCTTTGCGTATATACAGGTGATCAGATGAACAATCATAATTACTTCTCAATGCTAAGGGCGCTGTGCGATAGCTATTACAATCGTCATGTTTCATTTGATGACTACCGCACTCAGAGAAATCAAATATTAGGCGTTATAGAGCACGACCTCAATGGAACCGAACCTGAAGGTTACGAACCCTTTCCAGAGGAAGAAATTACCCAGCCCAATCACCTGTTTAAAACGCAAGTGTTTCAAGCCAATGAATTAAAAGGGTTGCTTGACGAAGACCCAGACGAAGATTTGCATTAAAATTTTAGCAAAGCCAAAAGCTCTGCTCTAACTAATTCAAAAATATAAGTAAAATTTAAAAGGTAACATTATGGAGTTAATCAAGCTATTTCAATCGGGTGGAATGTTCATGTACCCGATACTGATTGTCATGGCGATAGGTTTAGCTATTTCGCTAGAACGTTTTATCTACCTAACCAAAACTCAAGCCTCCACCAATAAAATCTGGCGTAATATTGTTCCTATGTTAAAAGCCGAAGACAGCGTGCGGGCAGAGAAAGTCGTTGACAGTGTGAACAGCCCTCTAGCCGTAGTACTCAGTTATGGTTTTGCGCGCCTGAAAAATAATGCTCGACGAGAAATTATTGAAGCCGCCATGGAAGAGGGTATTATGGAAGTTGTACCGGAAATGGAACAGCGTACGCATTACCTAGCGACCTTAGCGAATATCGCAACATTACTTGGCCTATTGGGCACCATTATTGGTCTAATCCAAGCGTTTACCGCCGTAGCGGCTGCCGACCCGGCAGAAAAAGCCAACCTACTCTCTGCCAGTATTTCAGTCGCGATGAATACCACCGCATTTGGTCTAACAGCCGCTATCCCGCTATTGTTATTTCATTCTTACCTCGCTTCTCGCACCACTAAACTAGTAGACAACATCGAAATGGCTGCTGTGAAGTGCCTTAACATCATGAGTCAAGAGTAAGTTAGTGCCATGAAATTAGTACGCAGAAGGCGTATGCAAGAAACCGTGGAACTGAACATTACCGCGTTCATGAACCTAATGGTTATTCTTGTGCCTTTTCTTCTTATAACCGCAGTTTTTTCACGAATGACCGTTCTTGATTTGAACCTGCCAGCATTAGATGCCATAGCCAATGAAAACCCAGAAGAAAAGTTTCGCTTACAACTTGTTATACGGCAAGACAGCTTCCTTTTTCAAGATGGCCGTACAGGCATCCCCCTTAAAAAAATTCAGCGTGATTCCACGAACCCAAACTGGAATGAATTTGATGAATTTACTAAAAAAGTAAAATTCAAATTTCCTGAAAATCAAGACATCGTTTTATTATTGGGTAAAGACGTCAGTTACAAAATCATGATCGAAGTGATGGACCATGTACGCAGTTTCAGCGAAGTAGTTGCCGCCACACTGGAAACCTATGAATTATTTCCGAATATCTCAATTGGTGATGCGCCCGAAGTACAAGCCCAGGAAACTGTAGCGGATGTAGACGTCTTAGAGCAGGCCGCTGAAGAACCGGCGACGACGGAGGAGTCTGCACCATGATGAAAATATCTAGGCGTGCTCGCCGCATGGAACGACACCACAAACAGCGAAAACAACCTGCGTTGAACCTAGTTTCTCTAATGGATATTTTTACCATCTTGGTTTTTTTCCTATTAGTAAACTCGTCCAGCTCGCAACAGTTGCCGAAAAAAAATCAACTGACTCTACCCAGCTCCATCACGACCAATTCACCACAAGAAACCCTAACCATTACCATCACAAAAAAAGAAGTATTGGTTTTGGGGCGTAGTATCGGTTTAATTGAAGACATACTTAACGACAAGTCTGAAGCTATCCCAGCGTTAAAAGAAGAACTGACGTTTCAGGCGAGTAAAACACTTATTACTGAAGAAGCCTTAGCAGAAGCGCAAAAAGGAAGGTCGGTAACCATACTGGGTGATGAAAATACATCCTACCAATTAATCAGTAAAATACTGACAAGTTGTCAGCAATCCAAATACACAAAAATCGCATTTGCGGCCAATCAAAAAGCAAAAAAGAAAGGGTAGCATTGTGATTACCTGGAGTGAAAAGAGCCAGAATTGCCAAATAAAAAAGTAAGCAAATAAATGACCGTATCAACATATGAACACATAGCCCTACAATGGCAGCCGGATAGTAAAGACAATAAGCGCTTTCACATTATCACTGCCATAGTCATAGTCATTGCACTCGTGATTGGCATAGGCGTTCGTTATATCGATGTGCCCGAGGACGACAGAAGGGTAAAGCCAACCGTGCCCGACCGTATTGCTCAATTTATTAAGAAACAGCCCAAACCCAAAGTTGTTCCGCCCAAACCCAAACCGAAGCCCAAACCCATCCCCAAACCCAAGCCCAAAGTAGAACGGGAAAAGGAAGAGAAAAAACCGCTCACCAAAGAAGAAAAAAAGGCGAGAGCAAAAGCCGAAAAAAGCGGCATACTGGCGCTGGTTGAGGAGTTTGCCGACTTGATAGATAGCTCCGCTGTGGATGCTGCCGTATCCGCTAAAGTCGTTAGCGCCGATGGTGCTAAAACAGCGAAAGTGGGACACAATACCGACGTGTTAACGGCGGGGACATCCAAAGGCAGTGGCGGAGTTGATGCCAGTCAGTACGCCACCACGGTAGGAACCTCGGCCTTATCTCAGCGAGAGCTGGCGTTAGTTCAGCAATCCCTGTTTAAAGAGGATGTTGTAATTAACGAAACGAAAGAAGGTAAAAAAGGAGAGCGGGGGGACAATGTTCGTTCAGAAGAAGAAGTCACCATCGTATTTGACCAAAATAAGGGTCGGCTACAGTCGATCTATAACCGAGAGCGTCGCAAAACACCGGGGTTACAAGGCAAAATTGTCTTCGAAATTACCGTTTTACCAGAAGGCATAGTGACCAATGTTAAAATACTGAAAAGCGAACTAGACCACCCGGCTCTAGAACGCCGTCTAATCGCCAGAATTAAAATGTTTAAATTTGGAGCCAAGGACGTAGAGCCGGTTACCGTTACCTTCCCAATTGAATTTTTACCATCTTAAAGGCAAAAAAGTACTGAAAAAGACTTATTTGGTCAAAAATTAGAACAGCATCATAGCTTTAAAGAGGTGTAGAATTTATGCTTAACCCTTATGCCTCTTTTTATTTTAGACACACTTAATACCTTATCAGGGATGCAATCAGTGGACAGTCAATACCTTCGGAGCAAATTAGGAAAACAATACAAACTCTATATGAAGGGTAGAGGCCCTTGTAGTAAAGATATAGTCGGCAGTAACATCAAGCCCATGGAGTTTAACGACCACGTCTTTACTAAACAATTTATCCGCACACTTCAAGCCCCTCCCAACCTCTGGCGCAAACTAGTTTCTACTCGAATAATGTCGGTACTCACCCATGAGCGCGATAGAGATATTGAACATAAAGTAAGCTTGCTGCTTATCTCTGGAAAAGTCTGTATATATGAAATTTCAGAAAACGCCAAAGTAGTCTCCCCAAAAAGCCAAAGAATCTCAAAAAATTGTGGTCGAATCTCCTATGAATTTGCACCTGCCTCAGCGTTACTTATCGAAGAGTTTAAACCCTTAAAAACATTTTCGAACCTGAGAGATATAACAGAATTTATTGATGAACTCGATATTGATGAAACCGAACTAAAGGAAATGATGGCACAACTTAACATACCCAATGCTGCAAACGCCGGATATGAAAGCCTAGTGAAACAACTGGCCGAAGTAATTAACAAAGGCAATATAGTTGCCTTTGTTAACAAACCTATAAACGAAATTCAACTTCCAGAAACGGAAGTCGTAATAAGCCGTCCGCCATCACTTGGGCCAGAAATACCACCAGCGCCTGCCCCTGCTCCTGTGCAAGAACAGCCCAATGCAGAAGCAGAACAGGCAGCGGCCTTAATCCAGGCTTCTGAAGAAGGCGTGGTTTTTTGTGAAGAGTGTGAGAAAGCGAAGGCAGAGGCAGCGATGTGAAAAAATCAAGTGTCAGATAAAACAAATATGTTAGAGAAAGAGAAAGTTGTTTTCAAATCGGAGGTCAAGGGCAAAGCAGTGGGGTGGGTAAAGAATAATCCCAGTAAAATCAATTAAAGAAGGGGTAGCTTCATGCTCTTAAATAAAAATAATCTTTCTCAAGGTCTATTTATTACAATGCACCGGAAAGGGGCATATTGGCACGCACAGTCATCATAAGTTGGGTATTTAAGCATTTTTTGTAAAGAGAGTCTCCATGAGTTGGCGCTATATTCACTGGTATTTTTGATTATGCCAAGTTGTGCCGAAGATGGTAAACATTGGCAGGCAAATGCAAAAGTATCATCTATTATTAGGAAACAAAAAATGTCTAATGATTCAGAGTTTCTAAATGTGACTGCCAATGTAAATAAATAAAATAGCTGTTCACCGATAGTGGAAGATCCTAACTGGGATGGAATAATCATAAAGACTCCTAAGAAAATCTATCTCAATAACCCTACTAATGAAGACATTGTTTGAGCAAAAAAAGCGGAATATACATGTTAATAAGTCAGTGGAATTTAATCCTAAATTTTAGTTAGAATAAATGCTTAGTTTTAAGGAAAAAGAGTTGAAAATACACACCCCTAAAGAAATCGATGCGATTATTTCTGAATTGTGGGAGCCAAATGAACATGGGGAAATGCCCAATGTCTTTGTGATATTGGATGGCGCGCGAGATAAGCGCATTGAACCGATGATCAATAATAGCAAACTGCCTCACGAATGCCTCTATGCTGGGCGAATCTCCTATGTTCTAAAGCGGGCAGCACCTCATATTGTCTCTCTAAAAAGAGACAGTGAATTTGTTCGAAAACTGCTTAAAGACGGTTGGGGGAATAGCTGGGGGGTTTTTATTACCGCATTTGAAGATGTGACCATGGCGGCGATTCGCAACAACTGCCGCAGAATAAGCAAGGTAAGAGCGCCAAATGGTAAAACACTTGTCTTTAGATATTACGACCCAAGAGTATTAAGAGTTCTACTGCCAACCTGTGGTGCAGAACAGCTTAGAAAATTATTTGGGCCTGCGTATTCTATAAAACTTGAAGGTGAGCATGGGTTGGAACTACTTGAATTCACCGAAAAGCAGTTGCTTCGCTACCGAACAGTTTAACTGTTACGATTATTAACAGGGTAAACCTAGTAGTTGAAATTCCCGTAAACGAATAGGCTAGTAGGTTGGAAAAGCCGGAGGCGCCTTCCAACATTTACTGCGTAAAAGGTGTGATGTTGTTGGGTTTGTGTTTGTTTTCATAATGGAGTTGATGGGATTAAATTGGGTGGTATGAGGGTATGACTATGTCGGAAGGCGGCTTCGCCTTTTCCAACCTACGGTTCTGTCTAAAAAGTTTGGGTTTATATGGGTTTATAATCGTCACGCGAAAATAATAAACGCTTTGCCATGCGTGACTTTAGTGATTACGATTAAGCTCATTTATTTACGGAAGAATTTGGCGATAGTGATGCGCTAGAGAATAAAAATAATTGTATTAAAATAATCAAAGATTACATTGTTCCCAATTTATCTAATTGTAAAAATACCCACTTTTTAGACAGAACCTAAATAGGGGCTGAATTGCGTTTAAGAAATGGATTAAAACAGCAAATTGAAAGCCAGAAAAGGGGAATAATAGAACGCTAATGGGAAGCCTATAAAAAGGATAAGAAGCCCGGTTCGCGTAGTAGCTAATATCAAATTGATGTGATAAAGCATCAAAATTGTCAAAAAACCAGACTAATTTCACGTTGGAATCTATCAAGCCTTGCTACTAAAGTATTGGATTTTAAAGGGTAGGTAGCTGAAAAAACATAAAATTGTGATCTCTGTCATTCTTCCTATGTTTTTATTTTGGCGCGCTGAACAAATAGTGTACTATTGCGCCACAGTCTTACGACTTTTGAATGGTTTACAAGGGATAAAAGTAATTTTCTTATCTTAAGGTCCCTTTCTAAAAGCAGGTCAAGCCTTGTTTATCTAAACCATGTTTACCTGAACCATCGAGTCGTTAATGTAGAGTTGTTAATCTGAATATACAAGCCAGGTTTTCATTGCGCTGCATCTATAGACTGCACCTATAAATAGCCACCTAAATCAGAATATAGTCAGGGAGTCAGATTCCAAATGTTACCCAGAACCTCTATTTTTCACCTACTTGCCACCGTTTTTTTTGTGCTTTTTATTACCGCCTGTGGCGGTGGAGGAGGTAATGGCGGTGGAGGCAATGGTGGCGGAACAACGCCCAATAACGATACCACGCCAGAGCCTTTTTCATTTCTTTCTGTGGAAGAGGCAACCCCTTCAACAGCCTATATTTCTGAAAGTGTCACCGTTGCAGGTATAAATGCCCCCGCAGCAATCAGTATTACGGGAGGGGAATACTCCATTAATGGTGGCGACTTCACCTCTGTAGCAGGCGAAATATCAAATGGTGATACCGTCACCGTTCGCCAAACTTCATCAACCAATAACTCAACCACAACCCTTGTGACCCTAACCATAGGTGGCGTGGAAGGCACATATTCTGTTACCACCACCAACGTTGTCACCACACCAGAGGCTTATTCATTTCTTTCTGTGGAAGAGGCAACCCCTTCAACAGCCTATATTTCTGAAAGTATCACCGTTGCAGGTATAAATGCCCCCGCAGCAATCAGTATTACGGGAGGGGAATACTCCATTAATGGTGGCGACTTCACCGCTGTAGCAGGCGAAATATCAAATGGTGATACCGTCACCGTTCGCCAAACTTCTTCAGCGAATACCTCAACAACAACCCTTGTTACCCTAACCATTGGTGGGGTGGAAGGCACATATTCTGTTACCACCACCAGCGTTGAGCCAATAGATTTACCAAACTTACATATTTTTAACGGTGAAACCTATGAGTCAGGTCGGGAAGTCTGGGGAACAGACGGTTCGCTTATGGGAACCTATTTTTTAAAAGAATTAAATACAGTCGGCAATAGTGGTTGCGGATTAGCAGGTGCAGGCCGAACATTTGTAAAAATGCAAGATACGATTTATTACGTGGCTGACGACGGTATCAATGGGACTGAATTGTGGAAAACCGATTCCGAAGGCAGTACCACAATGGTAAAAAACTTTCGTGAAATTGGTCTTGCGGACTATTACGCACACGGTGCTAATTTTAGTTTTATAAAGGCGGTGAATAACCAGTTATTTATTGGCAATAATGATGGCCTTTGGGTATCCGATGGAACGGGTGATGGAACTGTTTTAATTACCCCGCAGTATGCTCACGATGCGGAAGTATGGAATAACCTTCTCTACTTTAGAGGGAGTCATGGTAATCTTTGGAAATCCGATGGTAGCAGTGAAGGCACCGTGGAAGCATTGGCCATGGATATAGACCATATAGCCGTAGCCGATGACAAACTATTTATTGTTGAAAGGTTGCGAAGAACGAAAAACCTGCATGTTATAAGCCCTGAAGGTGTAGCCACCTTATTATATATACAGCCTGAAGGTTCTAGCTCACGCCAGTTTTCATACCATGTTGAAGGTAATGTTTTGTATTTTCTTGGCAATAGCGAAGAGGCAGGTTGGGAAATTTGGCGCAGCGACGGAACAGAAGACGGCACCAATTTAGTAAAAGATCAGAACCCAGGCGTGAGCGATATTGGAACCAATCTTTTATTTAGAAGCAAAGCAAACTCCACCGTATATGCTGTGGCCTATTCAGGTCATAGCGCTGGTGCGGATCAAGTCTATATTACAGACGGCACCAGTGAAGGCACCTCATTGGCCTTTGACTTGGAAACGGACCTGGGGTTGGAGTTCCCTTCGTCATTATTTAATGTGGTTGGAGTAAATGGTTATTTGTACTTCACCGCCAGTGACTCTACAGGTAGCTCTTGGCTTCAGCAACTTTGGCGAACAGACGGCACCCTGGACGGTACCGAAAAAATTATGGACGAAAATTCACATGGAATAACCGGTACAAGCTTCCGTGAAATGAAAGCATTTAATAATATGCTTTTATTTTCTGTTGAAACCGAAAATACAGGGAAAGAATTATGGAAGGTAAGCAATAACGCAGAGGGAGTCGAACTAGTTAAAGATATCAACCTTGGCTCTAGGCATTCTGACCCTCGCACTTTAACGGCAATAGATAATCAGGTCTACTTTGAAGCCTACCACCCTATTAATGGGTGCGAGCCTTGGGTCACGGATGGTACGGAAAACAATACTCGGCTTTTAGCGGATATAAACCAAACTGCTAATGCCTCCTTTGTACTGAGAGATCAGGCTAACCTGGGTTCGAGTGTGCTGTTCTCTGGGGGCATATCCCTCGGTGTCAATGGGCAGATTTCTAGCCAGAGCTACGACAGTAATCTGTGGACTACAGACGGCACCCCAGATGGAACACAACAAATAGAAATAAACCCCGAAGGGTACAACTGGGTCACCAAGCTAACCCCGGCGGATGGCTTTGCTTTCTTCACCGCCGACGACGGTTCACACGGCAGAGAACTTTGGCGCAGTGACGGCACAACTGGCGGCACAGAGCTTGTTAGCGACATCACCCCGGGTGAAGACAATACCTCGTTTGGCCATATGCTCTATGCGGAGGGTAAACTGTATATGGTAATCCACCGACTTGATGAGGTAGAAAACACCTTAAAGGCTGCCATATGGATGACAGATGGTACAGAACAAGGCACCCTACTGGTTCATGATTTTAATCGCAGAGCCTACTCCACCATAATGAAAGCGGTGGGGGATAATGTATTTGTGCCCATTCGCGATGAAGGGCTATACGTATCCAATGGCATACCGGGAGAGGGCTTTTTCCTGGTAGACCCCAATACTGAAAGCGGCAGTTTAATGTTACCCTCAGGTTGCTCATCTGGCACCTACCGTACACTAATGCATGGCTATGGATTATGTTTAGCCGAATACAATGGGCTGCTCTACTTTATGGCAGAAACAGAAAGCGGCGAAAGAGGCTTGTGGTCATCGGATGGCACACAGCAAGGCACACAACAAGTACTGCCTTTGGCCTCCATCGAAGGTTGGGGTGGCAGCTCTGGCAACCTATTTGCGGCCACAACGGCTGGAATATTCTATACCGCTTCTGACGAAGAAAATGGTAATGAGCTGTGGGTCACCGATGGTACGGAAGAGGGCACACACATCGTTGCCGATTTAAGGCCCGGCACAGATGGGACCTCCTTCAAAGAATTTTATGTGGCAAACGATACGCTTTTCTTCAAATTATCGATGCCTTGTGAAAATGAAAGCTGTAGAGATGTGGATGAAATTTGGGCATCAGACGGCACAACCGAAGGAACCATAAACATAATCGGTGCCAGCCTGGATGATGAGTATATTAATTTTGAATCCGCCGTAAATGGCTTACTCTACTTCACCTTTAATAATTCAGACCTGAACATTCACCAATATTGGCGCTCCGATGGCACCGAAGCTGGAACCACTATGCTTCATGAATATGACCCAGAGTTGCAGCCGCCACACTATTAACTCTACTGCTACTCGCCCTATTGACGGCGTATTTTTTTAGAGTTGGAGGAAGATAAAAATGCGTTTAAGCTGTAAAGCCTAAACGCATTTTTTGTTATAACTCATAGGCTAGAAAGTCACTCCTAGGTCATTATTAATAAAAAATCTATTCTGCTTTTCAACACTTGAGAACCTCTACTTCCTCGAATGTCCTGCACACCTTTGTAAAATCAAATTATGCCAAGCAAGCTCTTGTCATAAAAAACATAATCACACCGAAAATTGACTGTCGGAAAATTTTCCACTGCTGAAAAAGGCCGTTTTAGGGTTTTTTGTGTGATCTAGTTCACGTGTTTTCTTAAATTTATTTCTGTATCGTAACATCACTGGATGTTGTTGAGGGGATGGCCGGGTTTAACACCTATGGGCATCAGTGGGTAGGAGACCCCTCTTGCTCAAGGACGAATACAGCGAAGGAGATTTACTTAAAAGGACTTACTTATACATGAAAAATTAGCCGTTTTTAGGGCGCGGCTAATTTTGAAAGCAACTGGTTTAGAAAATAGTTGGTTTAGAAAATAGTTGGTTTAGAGAGTCTCTGGAAAATGGATTTTTATATTTCGTAGAGGGTGTAAAAAAGATTGTGGAATGCGCACTTCTACACACGTCCCATATTTTAACGTACTAACTATTTTTAGTTAAGGAGCTACCGTGACGGACATCTTTTTAACCAACCAAACCTGCCAAGCGCAAACACTACTCAATTCATATGGCCTAGACAGCTCATTGTATTCCTGCGGTTGTGAAAACCCCTCAATACTCAATGCCTACACGCCCTATATGGTCTCAGATGCAAATTCGAATAGTAATAAATCAATTCTAGGCACGCTTTCTCAACCAACAACATCGCGGAACCTCACCCACCTATCACTCACATTTGGCGGAGACAATACGACAGCGCTAGCAGAAATAACCAAACAAATTCAAGAGTCGGGAATAGGTATGATGGGCGCCTCCACCAGCGTATATGCCGGTAGAATGGGAGCCTTTGGAAAAGCCATGCAAGAGTATCAAAACGCCTTAATGCTCTATAGAGACGCCGTAAAATCGAAAGCACCCGCCCAGACAATAGCCAAGAAAAACGCCCTGGCAGCGTTTAACCGTTTGCAAATACGTTTTAGAAGTGAGCTTCAAACCGTTGCCGGTCGGATTAAATCCTCACGGGGCACACCACTCACAAGCGCGCAGCGTGCCATCAATATTGCACGCGACAGTCGAAGTATTGCTAAACTGCAAGTGGCCAATCAAGCTCAAGCGAATAACCTAGTAAAATTTACCAAGCACACCAAACTATTGGGCAATGGATTGGCCGTGATTGATTTTGGCAGTCGAGTGGGTAATATTCATACGACCTATAAAGCGGGTGGAAACTGGGAAAGAGAAATGTTTGTTGAGTCTAGTAGTTTTGCGGCGAGTGCCGGGGCAGGTATATTCGCTGTAAACGCGGGAACAGCGGTTTTGGGTTTAGTTCTTGTTGCCACACCAGTAGGGTGGGTCGGTTTGGTTGTAGGAGGAATCGCTGTAGCTGGTGTCGCAACTGCCGCTTCGATAGCAACTAACAATCAGTTTAAACAGAGAAGTGGTTTATGGTACGACAATATTATGAAGTGGTTGGGGCATAGTGGATATTGATAATATTATTTTTGCTTTCGCCTTTGTCGGTTTTTTTATTTCTATGATTTTGTACATTTTGTTTGGGCAAACAACCTTACGTAAACTTAGAAAAAACCCAAGGACAAAGTATAAGCTTGGACTCGAATTTGCGAGTGGATGGGATATACTCAATGTTGCTCAAGCGCTATCTCTACCTAAATTCGTAACCCGAAAATTAAATAAAAGCGCCATATCGTACTTATATGCAAATACGGATATCCTGGTTAAAAATACTAATGTATTGGATAGAATAGTGGCGAGGTTGCTTTACTGGGTATTGACTGCGTCTGTTTTAAGTGTTCTTAGTATTGCTATTTTATTTGATTAAATTTTGAATATAGGAGTTATTGAAGAACCGATTACAGCTAGATACTCATATAAAGGGAACATTTGAATTTTGCAGGCGGGTACCGTTCATTTATTTCATAATCATCAATGGGAATGAATACTTATGTGAAGGAAAACAGTGGTAGTGTCTATGACAAAATTATGGGTTGGGCTTTAATGAATACGGCAACAATATTAACCGGGTTTATTATTTTATTTTCTGTCGTTGTCTGTGTTTTATATATTTTATTTGGGCAGATAACCGTTAGGCGTTTGAGAAAAAACCCTCAAACAAGAGAAGCGCTTGGGTTTGAGTTTGTCAGTGGGTGGGACATCATTAATGCGGCTCAAGCCTTATCGCTTCCCAAACCCTTAATGCGAAAGCTAGAAAACAGTTTGCTAGGCTACCTATACTCGAACGCCGAAATTTTATATCAAAATACGAATCTATTTGATCGGATTTTAGCAAGAGTATTGTATTATTTGCTTATGTTTTCTGGCTTATCTGGCGCTTTAATTGTTTTGTTAAACGCGCTAGGGCTATTGGATTAACTTAAACTGCTGCTCGGTTGTTTTATTGGCTTCTTATCGTGTCCTCTTTCATTATTTTAAGTGCGAGCCTACAGCCTTAGGGTAAATAATAGGGTCATGGAAACAAAATCAATCCCAGGAGATTTACTTAAAAGGACTTACTTATACATGAAAAATTAGCCGTTTTTAGGGCGCGGCTAATTTTGAAAGCAACTTGTTTAGAAAATAGTTGGTTTAGAAAATAACTGGTTTAAAAAGTAGTTGGTTTAAAAAATAGTTGGAAAATGGATTTTTATATTTCGTAGAGGGTGTAAAAAAGATTGTGAAATGCGCACTTCTACACACGTCCCATATTTTAACGTACTAACTATTCTTAATTAAGGAGCTACCGTGACGGACATCTTTTTAGGGCCTGTTCACACTAATCAAACCTGCCAAGCGCAAACACTACTCAATTCATATGGCCTCTGATGCAAATTCGAATAGTAATAAATCAATTCTAGGCACGCTTTCTCAACCAACAACATCGCGGAACCTCACCCACCTATATTGCACTATTGCTAAACTGCAAGTGGCCAATCAAGCTCAAGCGAATAATCTGGTAAAATTTACCAAGCACACCAAACTATTGGGCAATGGATTGGCCGTGATTGATTTTGGCAGTCGAGTGGGCAATATTCATACGACCTATAAAGCGGGTGGAAATTGGGAAAGAGAAATGTTTGTTGAGTCCAGTAGTTTTGCGCTTAGCGCCGTAGCAGGTACAGCAGCAGTAAACGCCGGATTGGGTTTGTTGCTCTTTGCAACACCTGTGGGTTGGGCGGGGCTTATAATTGGCGGAATCGCTGTAGCAGGTGTCGCTGCGGCTACTTCCATTGGGATAAATAATGCAGTTAAGGAAAACAGTGGAAACTGGTACGATGCGATTATGAAATTCTTAAGGTAATAATGTGAGCCTATTCTCCCAATTATTAGGGTTTGCCTTCGCCATATGCTTCATTGCTATGGTATTTTATGTGCTTTTTGGGCAGCTCACTGTCAGAAAATTACGAAAAAACGCTGAAACGCGGGAGCAGCTTGGAATCGAGTTTGTTAGTGGGTGGGATATTATCAATGTCGCACAAGCTCTTTCGTTGCCTCGGTCATGGATAAAAAAAATTGAAAGCAGCTCGCTTTCATTTCTCTATTCAAATGCTGAATTATTGTATAAACACACCACAGTATTAGATAGAGTGCTGGCGAGAATTTTTTATACCTCGTTAATGATTTCTGGCTTGGGGTCAGCAGTACTGCTTTTGTTAAATACAATTGGCTTGCTAGAGTGACCGCGACTTCCATCACAACAAATAATGCAGTTAAAGAAACTGGTGGTGGAATTTATGACGGCACTATGAAATGGTTGAGGGCATAGTGGATATTGATAATATTATTTTTGCTTTCGTCTTTGTTGGTTTTTTTATTGCTATGATTTTGTACATTTTGTTTGGGCAAACAACCTTACGTAAGCTTAGAAAAAACCCAAAGACACAGCATAAAAACTTACCCGAAAGGGCAGTTGAATGGGCAAGGTTGTTGAATATCCCCTTAAGAGGGTTGGTTTCGAAGATGTAAAAAAGCCGAATCCATTTGCATAAATTCGGCTATTGCGTGTGACAATACTATTTTATCTCGCTCTTAGTTTTTCTAATGCTCGGATATAATCGGGGCTATTTCGCACTAAGCGATTATTGTTTGGTTTGTCGTGATTGTATTCTGCATAAACGGCATACTCACTGTCCAATGCAGGGTAGACTCTCTGGCTAAGAAGCGTTTCTTTATTGGAGACATCCGCCGCTGAGCCCTGCCAGGTTCTAACCGAATAGGTTGTCATTCTCATTCTATTCACTTCTTTTAGGGTAATACCCGCTTGGGCGAACGTCGTATCGTAACGTTGGCGAGTTTCATAACTGCTGCCGAAGTTAGGCGTGTGAGCAATAATTAAATCGAAGTCAGTATTGGCTGTTAATGTAATCACTTCATTTGGTTCAATCTCATTGGTTTCTCCCGCATCTAAAACACCATTACTATTAGCATCTATAAACACTTTAAAGTGGTCACTGGGGGCATTCATTGCTAAGTTTCCGCCGGCCACCATAATCATACGGTAGTCTCGGTTTTCTTGCGCCCAGTTGTAGACAGTAATAGGGTAGTGGGCGGTATTTCCGGTTTCGATAATATCCGTACCCAGAACAGCCCCTTCGCCGCTTAATGCAAAAATATCGTTTGACTCATAAAATAAATATGCTTTTGTATACTTTACTGTGGCGGGGTGGCGTACCTCAAGGGAATGTATATCAAAGTAAACGCGAGTGAGATAAGACGTATATTGGTAGGCATCGGTTTCGCCGTTTTCATTTTCTCCTACGACAGTTTGCAAAGGATTACCTGCGTAGGTTGGACGCATACCGGAACGTACGCCAGCGGGTGAGGGTCCCATACAGGCCAGCATGGTATTTTCATTAATGGCGTAAGCATGGTCTAAAGGGTAGCGGCCATAAAGTGTATGTTTATGGTAAAAATGAGTGCCGCCGCCTTGGAAGGTGCCGCCTTGTTCCTCGTCACCTGTTCCCGTATCCGATTTAAAAACGGAGGTATAGCTGCCTACTTCAAAAGTAAACCATCGCAAATTTTCATGGGCATCGTCGGGGTTAACGACCTGCGATAAACCAATATCTCCGTTTGTATTACTTGGTGTACTAAATCGAACCCTATCGACAGGTAACTCCACCTCCCAACAAAAACGGTTTAAAGCCATATTGGGCACGCCAAAAAGGGTGCTGATATAATTATTGTTCTGGGTAGCGCCAGTCCATAATCGAGTGCTTGAGCCGTTCTCCCATTGGTCTGGGTTACAAATACATTCGTTGCAAGTCAATGCGGTATCGTAGCTATTGCCGACACTAGCACCACAAAGAGGTTGATGATGCCCTTTGCTGCCCCCTGTCATAAATCGGCATAAAGAGGAACTACCGTGGGTAGTGTTGTTACACCAATAAGAGCCTCCAAACCTGTACCACCCTCTATTGCCCCCTTCCTCCGTTTTAGCTTCCAGTATATTATTTCCCGAGGCGTTGGCATCGATAAAAAACTGGCTGGAATCATTTTCATAATCTCCGTAGGGCACTTCCGAGCAACGAGTTTGGTCAATATTTAGAAATTCAGCTTTAAGCGAGTTGTATACCTCGCTGTCAAAACAGCTTGCACTTCCTCCGCTAGAAGATGAACTGCTAGAAGAGCTGCTTGATGCAGAGCTACTTGAAGAGGAGCTACTACTGCTAGAAGAGCTGCTCGATGCAGAGCTACTTGAAGAGGAACTACTTGAAGAAGAACTACTTGAAGAAGAACTACTTGAAGAGGAACTACTTGAAGAGGAACTACTTGAAGAGGAACTACTTGAAGAGGAACTACTTGAAGAAGAACTACTATTAATGGGGTCGATTGTATTATCTGAACTAGCACCACCACAGGCGCTTAATACTGCAATAGAGGTTGAGATAAAAAGATAGGTGAGAAGCTTTCTAAACATTAACTATTCCTTTAAATTAAAACGTCACATCGACTGTACTCATTCGGTTGTACTAAGAGAAACGGAAGATGCCTATATGGAAAATGACTAAATTAATTTAGAAGTGCTTGCGCTGAAAGTAAATACATTTGCTTAAAATATGTGCGATAGTTGGCATAAATTATTTTAAATTGACATTTTTATCACTTTCTTTACGAAAAACTACACGGTAACCGCCTGTTAGGTTGTATTATTTTTTCACATCCACTTCACGGCAAAACGATAACGCAACCTTAAGTTTCAATGGCGACCTGTACCGATTTGAATGCCGGTGTCTTACTGCGTGGGTCGAACTCTCTTCCTATCAGAATATTGGCTTCACGACTGTACGTCGGAATAAATTAAAAATACCCTGTAGGTTGGAAAAGCCGGAGGCGCCTTCCAACGTTTACCGAGTAAAGGGTGTGATGTTGTTGAATTTGTGCTTGTTTTCATATGGAATTGGTTGGATTAAATTGGGTGGTGTGAGGGTATGGTTATGTCGGAAGGCGCCTCCGGCTTTTCCAACCTACGGTTCTGTCTAAGAAGTTTGGGGATATATGGGTTTATAATAGTCACGTGAAAATAATACCCACTTTTTAGACAGAACCTATTTAAGAACGTTGGTTTTGAAAACATAAAAAAACCGAATTTATTTGCATAAATTCGGCTATTGCGTGTGACAATACTATTTTATCTCGCTCTTAGTTTTTCTAATGCTTGGACATAATCGGGGCTATTTCGCACTAAGCGATTATTGTTCGGTTTGTCGTGATTGTATTCTGCATAAACGGCATACTCACTGTCCAATGCAGGGTAGGCTCTCTGGCTAAGAAGCGTTTCTTTATTGGAGACATCCGCCGCTGAGCCCTGCCAGGTTCTAACCGAATAGGTTGTCATTCTCATTCTATTCACTTCTTTTAGGGTAATACCCGCTTGGGCGAACGTCGTATCGTAACGTTGGTAGGTTTCATAACTGCTGCCGAAGTTAGGCGTGTGAGCAATAATTAAATTGAGGTCAGTATTGGCTGTTAATGTAATCACTTCATTTGGTTCAATCTCATTGGTTTCTCCCGCATCTAAAACACCATTACTATTAGCATCTATAAACACTTTAAAGTGGTCACTAGGAGAATTCATGGCTAGGTTTCCGCCAGCCACCATAATCATACGGTAGTCTCGGTTTTCTTGCGCCCAGTTGTAGACAGTAATAGGGTAGTGGGCGGTATTTCCGGTTTCGATAATATCCGTACCCAGAACAGCCCCTTCGCCGCTTAATGCAAAAATATCGTTTGGTTCATAAAATAAATATGACTTTGTATATTTTATTGTGGTGGGGTGGCGCACTTCGTGGGAACGTATATCAAAGTAAACGCGAGTGAGATAAGGCGTATATTGGTAGGCATCGGTTTCGCCGTTTTCATTTTCCCCTACGACAGTTTGCAAAGGATTACCTGCGTAGGTTGGACGCATACCGGAACGTACGCCAGCGGGTGAGGGCCCTATACACGCCAGCATGGTATTTTCATTAATGGCGTAAGCATGGTCTAAAGGGTAGCGGCCATAAAGTGTATGTTTATGGTAAAAATGAGTGCCGCCGCCTTGGAAGGTGCCGCCTTGTTCCTCGTCACCTGTTCCCGTATCCGATTTAAAAACGGAGGTATAGCTGCCTACTTCAAAAGTAAACCATCGCAAATTTTCATGGGCATCGTCGGGGTTAACGACTTGCGATAAACCAATATCTCCATTTGTATTACTTGATGCGCTAAATCGAACCCTATCGACAGGTAACTCCATTTCCCAACAAAAACGGTTTAAAGCCATATTGGGCACGCCAAAAAGGGTGCTGATATAGTTATTGTTCTGGGTAGCGCCTGTCCATAATCGGGCGCCTGCACCGTTTTCCCATTGGTCTGGGTTACAAATACACTCGGTACAGGTCGATGCGGTATCGTAGCTGTTACCGACACTAGCACCACAAATAGGTTGATTATTCCCTTTGCTGCCTCCTGTCATCAGTCGGCATAAAGAGGAACTACCGTGGGTATCGTTGTCGCACCAATAAGTACCGCCAAATTGATACCAGCCCAAGTAGCCTAGTTCATTTGTTTTGGTTTCCAATATATTATTTCCTGAGGCGTTGGCATCGGTAAAAAATTGGTTGGAATCATTTTCATAATCTCCGTAGGGCACTTCCGAGCAACGAGTTTGGTCAATATTTAGAAATTCAGCTTTAAGCGAGTTGTATACCTCGCTGTCAAAACAGCTTGCACTTCCTCCGTTAGAAGATGAACTGCTAGAAGAGCTGCTTGATGCAGAGCTACTTGAAGAGGAACTGCTGCTAGAAGAGCTGCTCGATGCAGAGCTACTTGAAGAGGAACTACTGCTGCTAGAAGAGCTGCTTGATGTAGAACTGCTAGAAGAGGAACTACTGCTGCTAGAAGAGCTGCTTGATGCAGAGCTACTTGAAGAGGAACTACTGCTGCTAGAAGAACTGCTTGATGTAGAGCTACTTGAAGAGGAACTGCTGCTAGAAGAGCTGCTTGATGTAGAACTGCTAGAAGAGGAACTACTATTAATGGGGTCAATCGTATTATCTGAGTTAGCGCCGCCGCAAGCGCTGAGTACTGCAACCGAGGTTAAGATAAAAAGAGGGGTACGAAGCCTGCTAAACATTGACTATTCCTTTAATTTAAAGCGCTGCATCGACTGTGTGAAAGAAACGGAAGATGCCTATATGGAAAACTACTCCATTAATATTGAAGCGCTTTTACCGAAAGTAAATATATTTGCTTAAAATATGTGCGACAGTTGGCATAAATTTCTTTAAGTTGGCTCTATTTGCCGCCTTTTGCGAGAATTACACGGTAACTGTGTGTAAGTTGTATTGTTTTTTCACATTCACTTCACGGCAAAACGATAACGCAACCTTAAGTTTCAATGGCGACCTGTACCGATTTGAATGCCGGTGTCTTACTGCGTGGGTCGGACTCTCTTCCTATCAGAATATTGGCTTCAGGGTAATAGGCCATCAGGTTGCCACTAGGTAAGTCGTATTGGTATACCGAAAGATTTTTCATTACTCCATATCGAGACTTAATATGTATTTTATCATTGTGTTTTAACCCAAGGGTTTTTATATCCGCTTCACTCATCATAATAACCCAGCGATTATGTGTTCCTCGGTAAGAATCTTTATATTCGTAAATGATCGAATTAAATTGCCCTTCGCTACGTACACTCATTAGGGTGAAAGGGAAATCATGATTATTTGCTATTGTGCCGCTAAGTGTATGACAGATAAACTTGGCTTTTTTATTCTGTGTTTTAAATTCTGGTGTATGCAGCAGTCTATTGCGAACATGAAATTCTTTTTTGGCGACATCAATATCTGCGAGTTCTTCTAAGCCTGGAATAGTATTGGCAATGGCTTGACGAATATCTTTGTGAGATTTAAACAAGTTAAAATCGAATAGGGCTTTATCAATTAACTTGGTGCCTAGGTCACATACAATATCCACTTCAGACCTAGGGTTTGAAAGCCGTTGGATACCGCCATCGCTCATTCGTACATAATTAAACATGGACTCTTGGGTAGTGGCCTGTCGCTCTTCATCTCTTGCGGTAACGGGAAAAATAAGAGTTTCACCGCTATCAATACCCTGTACATGCCCTACATTGAGCGTTGTGGTTAAATAAAGTTTAAAGTCTATATTATTAAATGCCTGCCTGGTCCAGTTGGTATCGGGTGAAGCCTGGTAGAGATTGCCGCCCATCATTAGCGCCGCATCCATTTTTTTATCGTGGGCAGCAGTTAAACAGGCAAGCGTATCTTTGCCCTCTGTTTTGGGTAGGGTGATACCTAACTGAGTTTCTAAGTTGTCGAATACCTCTTGTGGGAGTATCGGCTTAACACCCATTGTACCAATGCCTTGCACATTGCTGTGTCCTCTAAGTGGCAGTAATCCTGCGTAGCGTTTGCCTACCATGCCTCGGAGGAGGGCTAAATTCACAATTGCTTCCACATTCTCTACACCATGCCGATGGTGGGTTATACCCATGCCCCAGGCAAAAACAGCGTGTTTAGCTTTTGCATAGCGTTCGGCGGTAGCGTAAATAGTTTTTAGCGATAAACCTGTTTTTTCGCATATTTCCTGCCAAGAAGTGCGCATTAAATTTTGTTTATAATGCTCGAAGCCCTCGGTGAACTGCTCAATATAATCGGTATTAATATGATTATTATCTAAAAGTGCTTTGCCTATTCCGGTGAGTAGTGCTAAATCGGAACCAATATTGGGTTGCAAATAATCTGATGCGATCCAGCTCCCCCCGCTTAACATAGATTTTGCGCTTTTGGGTACAGCAAAACGTACTAACCCTGCTTCTTTTGCAGGGTTAATAACAATCACTTCCCCACCTCTATCTCGGCAGGCTTTCAACTGGTAAATAAAACGGGGGTGGTTAGAGGCGGGGTTGGCGCCGATAACAAAAATTAAATCGCAGTGTGTTAGGTCTTCTAACTCTATTGTTGCGGTGCCGGTACCAATGGTATTGGCCATGCCAACGCCAGTGGCTTGATGACAATAATAAGAGCAATTATTAACGTTATTTGTACCGTAAAGTCGTGCCAATAATTGCAGTACAAACCCAGCTTCATTGGACGAGCGACCTGAAGAATAAAAGAAGCTTTTATCTGGGATGGTTTTAGAGAAACACCTAGCGGCGTAATCCAGTGCCCAATCCCATTCGACGGGTTGAAACCTATTAGACTCTTTTGATTTATAAAGAGGAGTATTTAAGCGGCCTAAGCTTTCCATTTCTTTGCCGTCTAATTCTTTTAATTCGTTAATGGTATGGTCAAAAATTTCCAGAGGTATAGGCGGCTGAATATCTGTAGATTGTGCCTGAATACTTTTATTGCATACGGAAGGGAATTCATTTTGTTCGTTGGTCATACCACCGCGCTGCCCCCCCATACCCAAACCACAGGCTTTGCAGGTATTGTTGCTTTTAAGTGCCTTTCCGCTATTTATTAAGCCAATACGACGAACCGTATTGAGAGTATATAAAACTTTTTTAGGGCCGCCGCCAACAATTGAAGGAGCAGTATTTTTATTTTGGTCCATAATATTGTTCTATTGGAGTGGCTGAGTGTTAACAGGCTCTAGTGTGTTTTAGTTCTGTGTAATTGTTTTAAGCTTGTTTTTCTCCTGGGTTTAAAGGGCGACTTTATTGAACGCATATCTCTATAGCGACCTTTTTGTGACCGTTCTGTGAAGACTTTCTTTGACAGACCATGGAGAATGTTAGTTTATCCCAGCTCCTTGTCTTTTGCTTGGGTTTTATGTGCTGTACTTTTTAGGAGCCGCTTTATGAGAAAGCTAACACTTCCCTTAATAACGTTTACCCGTATTGGCTTTATGGCGCTAATGGGGGTCACATTATTACTTGGTGCATGTGGCGGTGGTGGTGGCTCTTCAGCTTCTTCGTCCGGTAATAATAGTAGCGGTTCTTCGGGCGAAATAACCGTGGAAACAGTTTATACTGGAATTTTTATTGATTCTGTGGTGGAAGGGCTTAGGTATGCTGGTGCGAGCCTATCCGGTGAAACAAACGCCACGGGAAGCTTTCAATACAAGCTTGGTGAACCCATCGTTTTCTCAATTGGAGGAATACAGCTACCTCCCGTAACGGGCAAACAATATATTACGCCGCTTGATATATTTCAGGTAACCTCCCTGAGCGATACCGCCGCTTTAAACCTTACTCGTTTTTTACAGACCCTAGATACCGACGGAAATCTCAGCAACGGAATACATATTGCCGATTTTGCTCACGAGATGTCGGCAGACATAACCTTGGACTTTTCAGCCGTTAACTTTGACTCTCAAGTGGAAAGCCTTATTACCAATCTTGGTGGAGCAAATACATCCTTAGTCAGTGGCGCCGATGCACTGGCGCATTTTCAGCAAAGCCTCAATGAGATTCCCGAACTAAGGTCCTGTGAAACAAACCATGCTAAAGTCGGCTATGAAGGGAATTTTTCTACACTGGCTCATCAAGTCAGTGGTCGGGCCAGAGTTATTGATGATTGCACCATCGAAATTACCATGTTTAATTATGATGGTTTAGGGCCGCTTGTTTATTTTTATGCCGGTATTGACAACAACTATATTCCGAGTACCTCATTTACAATTGGAAATTCGATTAACGGGCGCAGTTATACTGATGCTGCCATTACGTTGAGGCTACCTATTGATAAAACCTTGGATGATTTTAATAGCTTAAGTGTATGGTGTGCGGACTTTCGAATTAGTTTTGGTGAATTATTATTTAGCGCGCCGTGATCTAAGGCTCGTCAGTAATAGAATACTCTTATTGGAAATTCTATTACTGACGGCTAGTTAATGCTTCGCTGCTTGCAATGCTTTTTGATATACCTCGTCCAAACTAACCCACTCCCCCTTGCGTGCCTTACTCACATCGGCGGCTTCCATAAACGTATATATTTCGATTGTTTCCTGTGTATCAACAGGTGATTTTCCACTCTTAAAAAACTCAACAATTTTTTCCGCCAGCGACTCATAACCAATAAATGGTCCAAGCGCTTCTACACCGCGACTACCGTACACCATACCGCCATAAAACTGCTTGCCGGACCTATCTGTCCGCACGCTGCCAATACGCCCGTCGGCCCATTCCCCAATAATTATATCGCTGTGTTGACCAATAATACGTTTTACTCGCTTACAGCCCGGCCCTAGCACCGTATACACAGTTTCCACTGCATGAATACCATACCAATAATAATCCGTATGTTGGCTTTCAAGATACATAGGGCTATAGCCATCGGCACCCAATACATCGCCAACGCTTCCCTTATGTCGAGCGGCCTGTGCCGCATCCAAATAGCGAAGTGCCGAAGCTGAGAATATTTCTACTCCGTATTTTTTCCCCCAGCCGTATATTGTTAAAACATGCGTTAAATTTTCGGCAACGGGCTTATCTAAAAATATGGGCTTACCTGCTTTAATAACAGGTAATATTTGTTCCTTATGCAGAGTGCCGTCGTTGGTAATTAATAAAATACCATCTGACACCTTGATAACTTCTTCGAGGCTCTGTGAAATTGATACGCCATATTGAGTGATTTCTTTACTGTACTCTTCTATTCGCTGCTTTCCAGACTCTACTCGTTCGCTACCATAAGGGTAGGCCACAGCAATACGAATACCCTCCATATTGGGTTTAGTCGATGTATTAATGAACTTGCTAAATTCGATACTGTGCAGTGAATCTAAGCCAATAATACCCAGTTTAAAATCGTTGTTTTTTTTCATTTTGGTTATCTGAGTACTCTCTCTATCTGAAGCATGGTTTCCCCCGGACAATAACAGAAATAGAAATACGGTAAACAATGCTTTGGTTTTGAGCATTTTTGTGTCTCTTAATTTTCGGTTTCAATTTTCAGTTAGTGTGCATCTAAGGGTAGTTGAGTCTGAACTTGATACCAAATTTATACTTTAGTGTGGTATATGAATGGTTAAAGTAGCGAAGGTATAAACGAAACCATACCCAATGAAGAGGGCAACCGTAGGTTTAAAATAGATACAGCAACACTCCACCGCAACCCATCGTTGAAATTACCTTATCAAGAGTAAACCCTATATGGAACGATGATAGAAAAGAGTTATTCAAATAATTTCAAAGCTTATTTCTCTTGAAACCCGTAGCCATTACAAATAGTCATAAAACCTATATAAGAGACTGAGTATCTGTTTTTTAAAACGGTTACTTTTTCAAAAGTTTTTTTGCGCATCCTAAGTGCTTATAGAAATTCTGTATACCGACATTCGTTACCGTATCCGCCGTGCCTTCCCTCCGAACTTTCCACATCCAGTGTATATGAAGAACAAACAAATCAGCCGGTATACACTTCATAAGCGTCTATGGTTATTTTTTTATGGGTACTTTAAGTGCGTGGATACGCGAAGGGGTGCAGTAGTGCGTTAAAAACAAAAGTGCGTTAAAAACAAAACCGTTACTGTTACGTGATACAGAAGTTATTATCAAAAAAAGAGAATAAAAAGCTGTGTTAGAGTGAATTGTTGTCGAGTTAGATCAGGTTAGAATAAAAGTTAAAAAATATTTGAATAATTCGACGTGAATCACATTTACTTATCTGCTTTTTCTGTACAAACAATAACACTTACATGTATTGTTTATCTCCATCTGAGTAATATATTCCATTTCGAAATTTAAAAATAAAAATTATTTTTCTTAATTGAATATACATTACCTTCGAATATACATTTACTAATAAGAATAAGAGGTATATTGATGTTATTTTTAATTGCTAATAAAAGAATAAAGAGTTGTTTACTCGTATTTTCACTTCTCCTACTCGCTTCGAGTAAAAGCTTTGCCGTTAGTTGTAGCGGGTTAAGCGAATGGTCTTCAAGTGCAGTCTATACAGGAGGTCAGCAAGTCATCTACAGTGGGAGTAAGTATGAAGCCAAATGGTGGAATCAAAATGATAATCCCTCAGCCTCTACCCAGACGTGGGATGTTTGGACACCACTAGGTATGTGTGATGGAAGTTCTAGCTCATCATCAAGCAGTAATTCATCGTCGAGTGGTAGCTCATCATCAAGCAGTAGCTCTAGCAGTACGTCTTCATCTGGCGGTAGCATAGGTAGCTGCCCATCCTACTCTGCCGGTACAAACTATGCGGTAGGGGACAAAGTACACAATGCTGGGGGTTACTATCAATGTATCGTTGCTGGTTGGTGTTCGACAGGCGCCTCTGCCTATGAGCCCGGCGTGGGTTGGGCAAATATGTACGCTTGGGATACCATTCAGGCATCAGAATGCTCGGGTACGTCTTCTAGCAGCTCGTCATCATCAAGCTCTAGCAGTTCATCGTCGTCCAGTTCTAGCAGCTCATCCTCATCAAGCTCTAGCAGTTCATCCTCATCGGGCGGTGGCTTTGCCGAAGTTGTGAGTGAAGCACAATTCGATCAAATGTTTCCAAGTAGAAACCCTTTTTATACCTATCAAGGGTTAGTTGAAGCCGCATCGTTTTATCCAGCTTTTGCCGGTACAGGTGATGTCGCTAAGCGTCGCAGAGAAGCTGCCGCCGCTTTGGCGAACTTCTCTCACGAAACGGGAGGCTTGGTATACATCAACGAAATTGCAGGCGGAACATACTGTTCAAACTCAAGCACTCCTTGTGGAGTCTGCGCACCTGGTAAGCAATATCATGGACGTGGGCCCATCCAGCTAAGTTGGAACTTTAATTACTGCTCCGCTGGTGAAGAGCTGGGTATCGACCTTTGGTCAAACCCAGACTTAGTGGCACAAGACCCGGCAGTGGCTTGGAAAACAGCACTGTGGTATTGGATGACACAAGACGGGCCGGGAACCATGCCTGCACACGAATGTATTGCCGGTGATAATGGCTTTGGTTGTACTATTTGGGCGATCAATGGCTCACTTGAATGCAATGGTGGCCATCCTAATCAAGTTCAAAGTCGAATTAATAACTTTAACTCGTTTAAATCCATACTTGGCACGACATCCGTAGGTTCGGATAGGTGCTAACGTAACTTTTGGATATTCATAAGAAGTCGGCTTTTATGGTCGGCTTTTTTATGCACCCCTCAAAAAGGTTTCTTCAAATTCAGATATTGTGTAAGTTCAGATATTTTTAAGCTCAGAGATAAAACACCGTAGAAGAGTAGGGGGGAACCCCCTTAAATTTGTAAAGATCAACCCTTAACAGTCGAAAACTTATACACCTGCTAGCCCCCCTCCGCCCTTGAACAACAATACCCACCTTACCCACCCTTACTTATTGCCCCCTCTTGCATAGCCATGCATACAGAACACAGGCTAGGTAAGCTGGTCGCACTTCTAATTTACCCACAAGAAAAAGAGGGGAATTAAAGTGATCATAATCATGACCCCTGGCGGACTGTATTTTACATTGGCGCGTTAATTATCTTTTTGATCTTAAAACAACCCCCTTATGTCGAAAAAGTTTACGGGTGTATATTTTATACTCAGAAGATGATCTGCATGTACCGCTAAGCCTTTGAGCGCCATACAAAAAATGCAACACCTGACATGTTGCGTCACCTGCTGGTGTGCTAAAAATCCCTTAACAATCAAAGCGTTGGCGCGTAAATCATTGTTTTGGTGTCGAGGTTATTTACATAAGGTGTTGTTTATTTTGATCAGATGACGGGTATAAACCACTAAGTCTTTGAGTGCCATAGAAAAAATGCACTGTGGAACATTCTTTGCGATAGGAGGCTTAGTTAACAATTAAATAGCCTAAGTAGTATTTTTTTAATAGCGGCTAGCTACTAGCTAGCTAGTTAAGAAGTAACAAAAGAAGAACAAAAGAAGGGTCATCCGCACCGACGGTGTTGAGCCCAGCCCCCCTGGCAAAAGAATGTTGTACATTAAGGATTTGACCCATGTTGCAATCTTGGATAGCGAAAATCGCGTTTGTTTTTGGCCTCTCTGTTCACCTTACCGCACTTGCACAGCCCGCTCTTGTGCAACCCTTCGAAGAAACACCGGATATTGTTATTTCACCGAATTTCTGTTCGCTGTATCCAATCACACTTCCCTCTGCCCTGATGGCCTCGGCGCAACCTGGGGAGGTATTTTCGCAGGTTCGCACGGGTACCGGGCCGGGCAATTACAGTTGGTTAAGTTGGGCGGGGCAGAATAATGTAAAGACGCTTGCGGCCAGTTTGGTGGCGCCGGGGAATAGCGGGACCTACATTAATCCGACGGACCCCGGCGATCAGCAGTTGAATGTGCGCGATTGGGTGGAAGGCGCGCCGGGAGTCAAGAATGCGAAGGCGATTCGCGCTGGGCTGGATGCGTTGCTGGGGCGCAATATTATTGTGCCGGTATGGGATAGCTACCAGGGCAAGGGCAGCCGTTTAGATTACCATACGGCCCGTTTTGCGGTGGTGGAGCTAACGGATTATCAGCTTAAGGGTCAGGGGTATATTAGTTATATTTTCAAGCGTTTTACGCGCTGTTATAACCATCGTCCCGTGGCTATGGATGACGCTGTGGAAACACCGGAAGATACGGCGGTGATGTTCAAGTTACTGGTCAGGGATGAGGATAATAATGTGCCGGTATTTACGATTCTCACACAGCCTGCGCACGGCAGTATTGATGTTATTGAGGGGTTGGTGATGTATACGCCCAACGCCAATTACTTTGGTCAGGATGAATTAACCTTTACCGTTCACGATCATGAGCAGATCTCTCGGGTGGCGACGGTATCGATTACGGTTTTGCCGGTCAATGATGCGCCTGTGGCCGAGGATACGTCCACGGAGGGCTTGGAGGATACGCCGATTGATCTGGCTTTTCTCGGTTCGGATATTGAGCAGAACCCGTTAAGTTTCCGTGCTGTTTCTCAGCCTGCCCATGGGGTATTGATCGAGAATAAGGGCCAGTGGCAGTATATTCCCGACCCCAATTATTTTGGCCCAGACAGTTTGATTTATGTTGCACACGATGGTGAGTTGGATTCTGAGCCGGCCCAGTATGGTTTGACGGTTTTGCCGGTTAATGATGCGCCTGTGGCGGTGGATATAGCGCTGGAGGTGGAAGCCGGTCAGCCTATTCCTGTGCTATTACAGGGCTCGGATATCGACAGTAGCGACCTGCAATTTATCTTGGAATCCGCTCCGCAGCACGGGGCGTTCAGTGGCACGTCGCCCAATCTGGTCTATACCTCTGATGCCTTGTATACGGGTATCGAGTCTGTGAGCTATGTGGCTTTTGATGGTGCGTTAAGGTCGGCCCCGGCCCATATTCAGATTCGGGTGGTACGCAATAATAATGAGCCCCCGGTGATTGTCAGCCCGCCTGTTGAGGCGTCGCCGGAAGGGCAGACTTATCGCTACCCGGTGGCGGTTGAGGACCCGAATGCCGACCCGATTGCCTATCAATTGGATCTGGCCCCCCAGGGCATGACGGTGGATGCGAGTACGGGTGAGATTAACTGGTTACCGGATGCCCGTTTTGTGCAAACGGTGCCGACGTTTAACCGCCAGTGTTATGTGGTGTCTGCCGGTTCGGTCAGGGAGTATGAAGAGGGCGATGAGAGCAATGGGCAGACCTATATTGCGCCGTTATTTAGTCGTATCCGTGAGGCAATACGCCGCGCCGGTGAGTATGTGGCCCCAGAAACACTCCGTTGGCACGAAGAGAATGCCTGCCTGGGCTGCCATGTGCAGACACAAACGCTGCTTGGGCTGCAAGCCTCACGAGGTAAGGCGGAGGTGGATGAGGAAGCCGCCGATTATTTACTCAGTGAAATTCTAAGCAGTCAATTGGAGGACGGTTCTATCCGTCGTTCTCATCCACGTTATGACAGGAGCCAAACGGCGTTTGCCCTCTGGGCACTGAGTTTTGTGCCAGATAGAGACGCTACCTTTGATGTGCGGGCCAAGGCGCTTGAGTTTTTCTGGGAGCGTCGTAATATCCATAACAATCAAGTGTTTTGGCATCATGATAAGCAAAACAATGGCTGGCTGAATAATATAGCCAGTATGAACGCATTAGTTGCTTTAAGTGCGGCGCGTTATATTGTGGATAGTGGGCGACGGGACAATTTAACCGCCCAGCAGCAAGCGGTGGTTGACCACTATACCAGCGTGATACCCAATATTATCGAGGATACGATTTTACGCGATCAACCTTATTCGACGACAAACAGCCTGATATTATCCATGCAATTGATCACCTTGGCTGAAATTCGCACCATCACAACCGACCCGGCATTGTTGGAGCGTATTGATTTGGCTATGGCAGAAATGAATACGATTCTGCGCAGCCGTCAAAAGGAAAGTGGAGGGTGGTCTCATAACCCCAATTCTGCCATAAATGACCCACTTACCTCCGCCTGGGTAGGCATGGCACTGGATTACCTTGCCTCGGATATTCATGACCCGGTGGTCACCGCCACTATCCAATACCTTCTCGATAGCCAGCAACCCAATGGCACCTGGCTTACCAACAGTGGTTTATTCCGCACCCATTTAGCCACCACCAGCCTAGTAATGGCCTACCTGCCCGTGGCCCTGGACTTTTTGGGCAACCCCGATGTGCGGCCCGGTCATATTCGCCTAGAAGAGGGCAGCGGTGGCCAGCACCAGCTTAGCGTGCAAATCAGCAATCGCGGCTTAACCGAAATCGCCGTGCCCACCGATGTGAATTTTTATAATGGTGCCCCCGAGAGCGGCACCTTATTGGGCAGCGTGCGTTTAGAGCGTATAGGCAATGGCCAGACCGTGACGCCAAGCCTCACCGTGGCCGACAGCCGCCTGACCGAAACGATCCATGTCACCTTAACCGTTGCCCCCTCGGTGGAAGAGTGCGAAATCAATAACAACCAGACGCAAGCGGCCTTAGTGCGCGTGCGTGCCACCGACCCGGGTAGGTTATTTGATACGCAGGTTTATACCCTTAATATCGATGACGTCAACCAACGCCCGCAAATTACCAGCGAAGCGCCCAGCGAATTTGACAGTGGCCAGGCATTTGAATACCAAGTTACCAGCGACGACCCAGACAGTGGCGACGCACAAAACTTTGCCCTGCTTCAGGGGCCGCAAGGCTTACTGATCGACTCGCGCACCGGCATTATGCGCGCCGCACCAGGCACCTTACTCCCCGGCACCTACGACGTGATCGTCGAAGTCGAAGACCTGCGTGGGTTCACCACGCAACAGACCTTTAGCCTCGTTGTGAATGCCAACCTGCCCCCGAGCATTACCACCGCGCCCGTGGTGCGTGGCAGTGAACGCCATGGCTACCTATACAATATAGATGCCCTCGACCCCAACCCCGGCGACGCCTTAACCTATACCTTTGAAACCGGGCCGGCCACCCTTACCGTCGACCCGCATACCGGCTTAAGCCGCTGGTTGGCCGAAGCCGAATACGTCGAGGGGCATACCGACAACAACCCCTACTGTGTCGCCGAGCCCAGCCAACAGAATGCCCCACTGGACCCGGTGATAAAATGGCACTGGGCAGGGTCGGACTACCGCAGCGACTACGACCAAGTCATGTCCCTTCCCGTGGTGGCGCAGCTTAACGACGACAATGGCGATGGGGTCATCAATACCGACGATACACCCGATATTATTTTTAGCGCATTTAGCGGAAGCCAATATGACAACCCCAGTTTACTGCGCGCCATTAGCGGCGCCGATGGCCACGAAATCTGGCCCCAGGCCGACCGCTGGGCCAACGCCGTACACGGCCCCGCCGTGGGCGATATCGACCACGACGGCCTGATTGAAATTATCGTCGGTGGCGGCCACCTTCACGGCGCAAAAACCCTACTCGCCTACGAACACGACGGCACACTCAAATGGGAAATCCCCGTTGAACAATACGGCGAACCCAGCCTCGCCGACCTAGACAACGACGGCAGCGTCGAAATAGTCGTCGCCAATACCGTCTACAACGCCGAAGGGCAACCACTCTGGCACCTGGGGAACAGCGAAGACCCCCAGCCCCTCGTCCTCGACCTCGATGCAGACGGCGACCTGGAAATATTTAACAACGGCTCCGCCTACCAACACGACGGCAGCCTCCTGTGGCACGCCGGAACCTATAAACAGGCGGCGGTAGGCAACCTTGACCAAGACCCCCACCCTGAAATCGTCGCCTACGCCGGCAGCGATGGCATCGTCGCCCTCGAACACGACGGCCAAATCAAATGGGGCCCCGTCGCCGTACCTGGCGGCGGTGGTGGCCCCCTCACCCTGGCCGACCTCGATGGCGACGGCCACGCCGAAATCGGCATTGCCGGAGCCAATTACTATACCGTCTACGAACACGACGGCAGCCTAAAATGGCAATCCCCCACCCGAGACAGAAGCTCCGCCCAAACCGGCTCCACCGCCTTTGACTTTAACGGTGACGGCAGCGCAGACATACTCTATGCCGACGAACACCACTTCCGTATCTACGACGGCAGAACCGGCAGCGTCCGCTACGAACTGGAAAACAGCTCCGGCACCCTCTACGAATACCCCCTCGTCGTCGACCTCGACAACGACCAGCACGCCGAAATCGTCCTTATCGCAAACAACTACGCCTATAACAACCAGGCCCACCCAGGCACCACCGGCATTCGCGTCCTCGAAGACGCCCACGACAACTGGGCCCCCACACGCGCCCTCTGGAACCAACACAGCTACCACATCAACAACATCCACGACGACGGCAGCATTCCGCAATTTGAACAACCCAGTTGGCTCAGCCACAACAGCTACCGCCTCAATACCTTTGCCGACCGTCCAGCACTGGGCATAGCCGACCTCACCGCCTACGGCATCACCTACGACCAAGACACCCACAGCCTAAGCGTGTACGTGAAAAACCGGGGCCTTGCCCCCGCAACAGGCCCCATCACCGTCCACTTTATACACGACCACTTTTGGCTCGACGACCAACCACTGGGCAGCCACACCCTTAACACCCTCGACGCCGGAGAAGAAACCCACATCCGCCTCACACTCACCGACACACAACACATTGAATACGGCCTGCGCGTCGAACTCAGCGTGCCCGACAGCCTCGAAGAATGCCATACCGACAACAACAGCACCCGTGCCATACTCTTCGACCTCTTCGCCTACGACCCCGCTAACCTCTTCGACTCACAGCGCTTTGCCGTCACCATCGCCAACGACAACAACCCGCCGGAAATCATCTCCGCCGCCACCAGCCAAGCCACAGTTGGAAGCGACTACCGCTTCCAAATCGATACCCGCGACCCCGACATAGGCGAAAGCTTCTGGTACCGCCTCGACAACGCCCCGGCCAACCTCAGCGTCCACCCCTACAGCGGCCTTATCCGCGGCACCAACCTCACCGAAGGCACCCACACCTTCAGCATTCACGTGCGCGACATCGCCGGCGAAGAAACCCAACAGCCACACATACTCACCGTCTCGCCGCCCGACAACCGGCCCCCCGTCATCACCTCCGAAGCGCCCACCCGCGCCAACATAGGTGACGAATACCACTACACCGTTATCGCCAGCGACCCAGACGGCGACGACCTCCTCTTCGCCCTCAGTCGCAGCCAACCCGGCGTCAGCCTCGACCAAAATACCGGAGACATCCGCTGGACACCCCGCGAACAAGACCTAGGCGTAAAAAGCCTTGAAATCACCGTCGTAGACCAGCACGGCGCCGCCGCCCAACAATACTTCCTGATCGACGTCCAAAACGGCAGCCTAGCCAGCAACCGGGCCCCCATCATTACCAGCATTCCCTCCGGCGTCGTCTACGCCGGTCGACTTTTTCACTACCAAATCATCGCCACCGACGCCGACTTTGACCCCCTAAGCTACCGCGTAACCCCCGCGATCAGCGACATGACCCTAAGCGAAACCGGCCTGCTCACCTGGCTTGCCAGCGCCGACCTTATCGGCCAGCAAATCATCCTCGACATCCAGGTCAGCGACGACCGCGGCGGCATCGCCAGCCAACGGCTCACCCTGCCCGTCAACGAACACGCCAACCACCCGCCCATTATCACCAGCACACCCGGTCAATCTGCCACCGTCAACCAAACCTACCACTACCCCATATACGCAGAAGACCAAGACGGCGACCCCTTTAGCCTCAGCCTAATCGACGGCCCCAATGGCATGGTCCTCGATAACCACAGCCTCGCCTGGACCCCCGCCCCCATCCAGGAAAACAACACCCACAACATCACCCTGCGGGCAGAAGACCAACGCGGCGCCGCCTCCACCCAAACCTTCAGCATTACCGTCCACCCCGAGCCGCTGCCCAATACGCCACCAGAAATACTCAGCATACCCGGCAACCCCGCCTTTATCGACCAGGCATACCACTACGACATCCTCGCCCTCGACCCCGACGGCGACCCCCTAAACTACCGCCTCACCGACGCCCCAACCGGCATGACCCTCAACCACCTCGGTGAACTGCGCTGGACCCCCAGCGCCGCCCAACAAGGCACCCACACCATCAACCTTGACGTAACCGATGGTCGCGCATCCACCCACCAGCGCTTCAGCCTGCAAGCCGTTATGCACAACCCCGACAACCGCTACCCCCAGATCACCAGCGAGCCCCTCACCACCGCCGCCGTAGACCACCACTACCGCTATCAACTGCACGCCACCGACGCCGACAACGACCCACTTACCTACGGCGCCATCACCACCCCAAGCGGCCTCACCGTCACCCCAGAGGGCCGCGTAGACTGGACCCCCACACACAACCAAATAGGCATACACGACCTCACACTCTACGCCAGCGACGGCCACAGCCGCAGCCTGCAAAGCTATACCATCGCCGTACTCGAGCAGCCCCAACCGCTCTCCGCCTTTATCCTCGCCACACCCGACATCGCCAACATTGGCGACACCATCACCGTCAGCATCTTTAGCGACGGCGGACAAGGCCCCCTCAATACCACCGTCACCCTCAACGGCCAAGCCATCGCCCTCAACCGCTTTGACCAAATCGACCTGATCGCCGACACCATCGGCCTGCACACCCTTGAAGCCACCGTCACCGACGGCCATGAGACCCTCACCGAAACCGCCACCTACAGCGTGCGTGACCCCGACGACACCCTCGCCCCCCTCGTCACAATACACGCACCCGAATTTGAAACCATCATCACCGATGCCACCGACATCATCGGCACCGTACAAGACGACAACCTCGCCTACTACCGCCTCCTAATCGGCCCCAAAGGACAACAAAACTTCACCGAAATCGCCCGCAGCTCCCACGAAATCAGCCACGGCCTACTCGGCAACATTGACCCCACACTCCTCCACAACGGCATCTACCACATCGCCGTTGAAGCCGTCGACATCAACGGCCAACGCACCACCGAAGTCACCAACATCCTCATCGACGGCGACATGAAAATAGGCCACTTCTCACTCACATTCGAAGACCTCAACATCGACCTCGCCGGCATCCCCATCCGCGTCACCCGCACCTACGACACCCGCCAGCGCCTCGAAGACCTCGACTTCGGACACGGCTGGAGCCTCGACTACCAAAACGTGCGCGTACAAGAAAGCCATACCCTCGGCTTCGCCTGGTCACTCAACTACCACCGCACCGGCTACTTCGGCGAATACTGCGTCGAACCCAGCGGCAACCCCATCGTCAGCGTCCGCCTGCCCGACGGCAGCCTAGAAAAATTCCGCGTGCGCGCCGAACCCAACTGCACCACCCTCGTGCCCACCACCGACGTCCAACTCGCCTTTGACCCCATGCCCGGCACCTACTCCACACTCGAACAAACCGACCTCGGCATACTGCGCCTATACAACGGCCACCTCGTCGACCTCAGCGCCCTCGACCCCGAAGCCCCCGTCGACCCAGACCACTACCGCCTCACCACCAAAGAAGGGCTCATCTACCACCTCGACCAAGACTTTGGCGTACACAAAATTCAAGAACCCGGCGGAGACCACATCACCTTCACCGACAACGGCATCCACCACAGCCAAGGCTACGCCATCACCTTCCAGCGCGACGCCGCCCACCACATCACCGCCCTTATCCTCCCCGACGGTCGCCGCCTACACTACACCTACACCCTCAGCGGCGACCTCAACAACGTCACCGACCTCGGCGGCGATACCACCCAACACCACTACCTCGCACGCGCCCCACACTACCTCCAAGACATCATCGACCCCCGTGGAGTGCGCGCCACACGCATGGAATACAACAACAACGGACGCCTCACCGCCGTCATCGACGCCGACGGCCACCGCATCGAATACCAACACGACCTCGACGGCAATACCGAAATCATCCGTGACCGCAACGGCAACCAAACCGTCTACGTCTACAACAGCCGTGGCGACATCCTCGCCGAAACCAACGCCCTCGGCCATACCACCACCCGCACCTACAACACCCTCGGCCACACCCTCACCGAAACCAACCCCCTTGGCCACACCACCACCTGGGTCTACGACAACCGAGGCAACCCCCTCACCGAAACCGACCCCCTAGGCCATACCACCCGCACCACCTACAGCCACACAGGCAACCTGCTCAGCCTCACCGACCCCCTAGGCCGCACCACCCAAAGCGAATACAACCCACACAGCCTAAAACTCGAAAACATCACCGACGCCCTCGGCCATACCACCGACCTACACTGGGACACCGGCATAGGAAGCTGTAGCACCGGCGCCAGCCTCGGCTATACCGACGCCCTCGGCCACACCACCACCACCCAACCCCGATGCATCGGCCCCTTTGCGCACCTGCCCAGCTACACAGACGCAGCCAACGGCCAACGCACCACCTACACCTACGACAACAGCGGTCGTAAAACCACCGAAACCACCCACCGAACCGGCCCCGACGGCACCCCTATCGCCCTCACCACCGCCTTCGAATACGACCCCAACAACCGCATCATCGCCACCACCCACCCCGACGGCACCACCACCCGCACCGAATACACCGCCCTCGGCACACCCCGCGCCCACATCAACCCCCAAGGGCAGCGCACCGAATACACCTACGACACCCGTGGCCATGAAATATCCACCCGCCACCCCGACGGCACCACCACAGAAAAAACCTACGACCCCCAAGGCAACCTCCTCACCGAAACCGACCAAGCCGGGCGCACCACCGAATACACCTACGACGCCGCCAACCGTCGCATAGAAACCCGCCACCCTGACGGCACCACCACCGGCACCGAATACGACCCCGCCGGACGCATCACCGCCCACATCGACCCCAACGGCCAGCGCACCGAATACCAAACCGACCCCCTTGGCCGCCGCACCCATACACGCGACCCCCAAGGCAATACATACCACCGTGAATACGACCCCGTAGGCAACCTGATCGCCCAAACCGACCCCAACGGCCACCGCACCCAATACCACTACACCGCCCTCGACCAAAAAATCGCCACCCTCTACCCCGACGGCACCACCACCACCGACCAACTCGACCCCCTTGGCCGACGCACCCAACAGACCGACCAAGCCGACCTCGCCACCCACTACCAATACGACCCCCTCGGGCGCCTCACCGCTGTGATCGACACCCTTGGTCAAGAAACACACTTTCTTTACGATGAAATAGGCAACAAAACCAGCCAAACCGATGCCGAAGGCCATACCACCCGCTGGGAATACGACAATATGGGCCGCACCACCGCCCGCACACTGCCACTTGGGCAACGTGAAACCACCGCCTACGACCCACTCGGCAACCTGACCCAGCACACCGACTTTAATGGCGATACCACCACCCATACCTACAACGAAGCCAACCAATTAATAGAGCGCCGTTTTGCCGACGGCAGCAGTGAACGCTTCACCTACAACCCAATAGGTAACCGTATTGAAAGTATGCAAACAGATATATCAGGCAGCACACGTATAACCCGCTACCAATACGACGCCCAAGATCGATTGCGCGTAGAAGAACAGGCCAATGGCACACGCCTGGAGTACACCTACGATGCAGCAGGCAACCGTACCCAAATCAGTACCATCGCTGCCGATGGAAGCACAGAAACAACAACATACACCTACGATACATTGAACCGTTTAGAAAGCGTAACGGACCATAATACTCAAACCACCACCTACGCCTACGACGCTGTCGGCAATCGCAGCCATATCCGCTACCCCAATGGTAACCGTGAGGTATATCACTACGATGCCCTTAACCGACTCACCCTCAAAGAAACCCTCGATGGGACAGACACACTTCTTCAAAGCTACCACTACACCCTCCACCCCACAGGTCGTCGTACACAAATAGACGAACTGAGTGGACGTAGCACCGAATACAGCTACGATGCACTTTACCGATTAACGTCGGAATCGATTACCGACGCCGTCAATGATGACTATGTGGCTGAGTATCAATACGATGCCGTCGGCAATCGCACCTTTGAGACCGTTAACGGCGTAAGCACCGCCTACACCTATGATGATAATGATCGTCTAGAGCAAACAGGCGGCACTCACTACGTATATGACCATAACGGCAATACCCTCACCGAAACCTTAGATGGCAACGTGAAAACCTATACCTGGAACAGCAAAAACAAACTGATCCGCGTGGACAATGCCGGAATGGTGAGTGAATACAGCTACAATGTAGAAGGGATTCGGGAGCGCAAAACGGAAAATGGCACCACAACAACTTTTGTAGTAGACAGTAACCGCGCTTACGCACAGGTACTTGAAGAGATCCCAGAGGGCACTGCTGGGGTTCGATATACTTATGGCGATGACCTGATCAGTCAGGATAGAAATGGGGTTGAAAGCTGGTACCATTACGATGGTTTAGGCAGCACCAGGTCTCTTAGCGATGACCTGGGTTCTTTGACAGACACCTACGATTATGAAGCCTTTGGGACTTTGCTCCATCAAACGGGCAGTACGGAAAATAGCTACCTCTATACGGGGGAGCAGTTTGATAACTCACTAAATCAGTATTACTTAAGGGCAAGATATTACGATCAAGGGATTGGGCGTTTTACGCAGCAAGATACCTGGATGGGGAATAATTACGACCCTGTAACCTTGCATAAGTATTTGTATGCCAATGCGGACCCGGTGAATGGCATTGACCCCAGTGGGAATTTTACGATGGGGCAGGTGATGTCTTCAGTTAACATTAGCTCTACTTTAGCTGTAGTTAGTGCCGGTCTTTCAGGTTATTCCATTGGTAGTGGCGGCGTAGCAATATATGAGGGACGTTATGCTGATGGTGCATTAGATATTGCTTTAGGGTTTATGGGTACAGGAGTAGCTGCTTCTGGTTATAAATTAATAAGGTACACTTTTGGCCCTGCTAACCGAGCAATACGACAAAGGTATATGTCGTTTTTAGCAAATGAAATGCCTCATCAAATTTCGATTTGGAGAACTCAGGGGCGTACAGCTCAGCAAATAGCTGAATCTTTAGTTGTTATGCGTAACTCTATTAAAATTGAAACTAGAGCTATGATGGAAGCAGAAGGTGTAGCGGGGAAAGTGGTTAAGAAAATCTTAGAGCTTAGGAATATAAAACATTACCGCCACCCAATTGGACCGGATATTTCTTGGTATTTGAGGAGAGGAAAAACTTATGAAGATATTATTGATAGTGCGCTAAAAAGTAGTGATAAAATCAATAGAATGGTTGGCGGAGCATTATAAAATGGGAACCTACTTTTTACAAAAATGGAATAGTCAGAATAAAATTTTTTCATGGAATTTTGGCAAAAATCTAAAACATGAAAACAAATTTCAAGGATTAACAGACGGCTTTTTTAAAAGGTTCTTCTTTGGAGAGGTACTGATTGTCTATAAAAAAAATGGGTTATGGTTTGCCTGTTTTTTAGAAAGAGAATTTTCAATTCGGGAAATAGATGATATATCTTTTAAAAATTATGGTTTTTTTGCTGAATTATCAATAAAAATTGACCATCAAAGTTATGTTTTTTTCGATTTAACTTTATTTGATTTTTTTGCTCGGAAATTTGACCCAACATATGATTCATTTGATGAAGAACTAATTTTTGGTCGATGGTTGTTGGATATTTTTGAAAATCATAGGAATAGGGGTCAAATCTATTGATAATAGGTATTTAAAATACTAAAAAAAGCCCAGTGAAATAACCACTGTGCTTTTTATTATCCTACCTCTCTTTTTTAGCCGCCCAGTAACAGCATAGTGGCTTGTTGGATAATGGTTATGTGCTTTGCTCTTCCTTTTGTGTAGAGCGCAAAACTATCATCGTAGTTTTTCCCACATTACTGGTCGTAGAATAATGAAGTTTTACGGCCAATTTCCCACACTCACATCGTAGACTTTTTTCTAATTATTATTTTCCCATCGTAGTCTTTACCAAAGTTGATCCAAAAAATTCCCATCGTAGTTTTCTGTTGTAGAGCGCAAAACTATCATCGTAGTTTTTCCCGCATTACTGGTCGTAGAATAATAAAGTTTTACAGCCAATTTTCCACACTCCCATCGTAAAATGGCACCCTGTTTTTTAGATAATCGTATCTACGATGAATTTGGCTGGATACCAATAAGACCGAGATAAGCCTATTCGATCTTATTGGTTGACTTGCGAGGAGAGTGATGTATTCAGGAGACTTGCTGTGTAATCAATTCATCATGTGAACGCCAATGAGGTTGCACTAATACTGCGTTAACATGGGTAATGGTGACTATTTTTTTTGTCTCTCTAGCGGCTTCGATAAGACTGCCATAGCATAGATTTCTACACAGCCTTAAATTGCCAGAACTTGAGCGCAATATTAACTCAATAGCGGCCATATCAAAGGTATTTATCCCCATCCTAGCGGCTTCGAGTTCGTTAATGATATAGCGCTCCATATCGTCATTATTGAGCGGCTTTAATGTGGCAGAGTAAGTAATCCGACTTTTAATATCCTGATTCACATTCAGCGATAGATAATGCAATAAATCGCGTTGCCCAAACAGAATTAAATTATGTTTTTTGGGGTATTGCTCAAACAACAAACGTAATTTTCTCAATACTAACATATCAATAAGATGAGCCTCGTCAATCAGAATATACAGCGTTTTTCTCTGCTGTATATGGTTGAATGCCGCTTTTATCAACTCTTTCTCTAACGATTTTTCAGGCACATCTATTTTAAAGGATTCCGCTAATTGAGTGAGAATCTGCCAGTAAGTATGCAATGTTCGAGAGCAGCATACCACCGTGATATCACGTTCATTGTCTAGATTGTGAATATGTTCTTTGAGAACCGTTTTTCCCACACCCGGTTCGCCGACAATAACGGAGAAGCCTCCTTGCTGTGCGTGTATTGTTATCACATCGAGCATGTTTTTTTGCTGTGGGAGTAAAACAAGCGTATTTCGGTTAAAAGGTTCTTTGGTCACACCGTGGATGGATGTAATCATACGTCATCTCCTCGGCTCTTTAGATGCCTTTGGGCATTAAAGTGTACATCGAGTAATTGCGCTTGCCCCATGCGTTGTTCATTAAAGTAAACAATAAAAGCGTTGCGTCGAGTTCGGTCAAATCGGACTTGAACCGTCTTTTCACGTAAATCCACAGGGCATTCATACTTTTGATTGTTAATAGAAAAGACATTGGTTTTAGAGACTTTACGGTTTTCTTCAACAAAGAATACTTCCTCCGTATATTCGTCGTCGGTTAAGAATAGAACCCGTTCACGGTCGAGATTAAATCGATCAAGAGGCGCCATTTGAATGCCACTATGGTGTTGAGTATTGTAATCTTGTTCAATCCACTCATGTGTTTTGTCATTGAGATCTTCGAGCGAGTCAAATTCAAGGTGTTGCACTAAAAACCTATCTCTAAACCCTCTAAAAAAACGTTCAATTTTCCCCTTCGCCGCCCCGTCTCGAATCGGGGCGTGAGACAGGTGAATGTTCAGTCTGAGACAGGCTTGAAGTATCTCTTTGGAGGTGTAATTAGACCCATTATCAAAATAAAGACGTTCTGGTTTTCCTCGCTTAAATAAAGCCGAGCGAAAAGCCTCAATCATATTTTCAGTGTTGTCACGATAAAAGAACTGAGCATGGGTGATCACTCTTGATGCGTCATCAATAAACCCAATCAGAAAGGTTTTACGCCATTTGCCATCAGGTTGTTTAATCGAGGGGCCATACATCGTATCCGCCTGCCACAGCTCATTGGCATACTGCATAGCAAAGGCGTGGCGTAGTTTTTGAGTGTGTTCGGTCTGCATCAGGTTATTCTCACGTACCATCCGATAAAACGAGGTCTGTGACAGTTGTGAGCGCAAAACAACATTGTGCTGCAAAAGCTTACGGTATAAGGCTATTTTGGGAATGACGCCGGTTTTGTTCACACTCAGTTGTGGCAGTACTTCATGAATGGCTTCGGCGAGTTCATTCACGCTCACTTTTCGGTAGGTGTGTTTATCGGAACGAGTTTTCTTCTCCAGAGTGGTGATCCCGTGTTTTTTAAATCGGTATAGCCAGCTTTCAATGGTGCGCCAAGTAAATTGATACGCTAGGCCGCTAGGCTTATCCACAAAGGTGCGTTGACTCACGGATTGAATTCTTTGGCGAATCGTGTCGCCGGGTGCGTAATCAATTGCACTGAGTACGGACAGGCGCAGTTCGAAAGAAGGGGGTTTTGGGGATACAGGTTGAGGCATTATTTTCTCCGCTGTTGTTGAGATTAAAACAATGAGATTAAAACGTTGGGATGAAACACCCGCAGAGAATAAGAGCAAAAAAATAACACGATAAGTGACATAACCTGTTGCGCAAAAGAAAGGGGGAGAGTGATGGGATACTCGATCTTAACTTACGGAGCTAAATTGGGAAGATGTTGGGATATTCACAATAAAAAGGAGGTTAAATGAAGTTCAACTGAGCTTGGATTTGAAAATGAGAACACAGATTATGGCCCCATTTTGAGATAAGAGCATAGAGTGTAGGGAGGAGGAGTTGACGTATTCTAGAGCGATATGAGAATAAGGCGGGATAGGGTTTATCGGGAAGAGTTAAGACCGAACGAAAGTCGCTCAACCTCCTTTTTAAGCGTTTGATCCAGCGCCAACCATGACGACTACCTTGCTGTTTTGTTGCGGCTTTATAAGCGGCATTGACAGAGAGCCCTAGGATTAAGAGTGAAAGAAACACAGTGAGTGTAGCGGCCCCATAGCGAAAGAAAGGGAAGCGATGGGCAAGATAGAGTTGAATGGTTTTGCCACAACCAGAACGACCATAGCGGTTTGAACACAATATACGTTTACCAACGGGTTGTTTTTTAACAGAAGAGAGGTGTTTGTATACAAAGCCATGAGAAACTAGGTGTCCATGTTTTTTGCAATGTTGGCAAGGAAGGCTTTCGTCCAAACAGTCGAGAGATAAAGTGAAGGCATCCAGCGATGCGATATCGGGGTAGAACCTATTCATGTTGAGTGGAGTAGAAAGAGAGGGTGGGGATTGTAGAGTGTCTGTGAGAAATTTCAACTGACCGAATTAGCGTTGGGGTTCACCCAATATTTTACGATGGGTATTGGGTTAGAAAATACGGGTTTTTACTATGGGAGTTTGGGAAGTAACAGCCTATATAAAATAGGTCAATAATAACCTTGACGGTTTTTGGAGAGAATGACGAATGGCACGCCTACCAAAAGAACACATCGAACGCATCAAACAAGAAGTCTCCCTACTGCGCTTGGTGGAATCCTCTGGTTATACCGTCACCCAACAAGGCAAAGACCATGTTGTAAGCTGCCCCTTCCACCCAGAAAAAACCCCCTCCTGCAAAAAGCCCCTAAGTTGCGGCCAAGTCGCCCCGGAGAAAATAGCCACACCCCGCGAATGACCGGGACTGAAGACAAAAACAAAATAAACACTGGCAAAACGCAGAGTACTGCCAACAATACCGATACATCGTACGTACATGACCTTCCTTCCTTAGCCGCTCCTGCTCATCCTGAGCCTGCGGCATTAGAGCCTCCCTGTTCGTCAGCCGCTCCTGTTATTGTTTAGGGTATTGCGATGTTAAGAAAAAAACACCACAACCACCGCTGGAATAAAAAACTCCCCATCGAACATACCGGCTTCTTTGCCTATATGCAGAGATACCTCGAAGCCATCCAGCTTAGAAACTACTCCCAAGAGACCCTAAACCGCCACGAAAGCCATATACGGCGCTTTGCCCTCTGGTGTGACGAACGAGATTTAGACAACCCCCAAAGCATCACCAAACCCATACTCGAACGCTACCGAAAACATCTATTTTATTACCGCAAAACCGACGGAGAACCGTTATCATTTAACTCCCAACACGTCATGCTTACCTCCCTAAAAGGATTTTTTAAATGGCTCACCGAAGAAAACTATCTGCTCTACAACCCCGCCTCAGAACTTAAACTGCCCAAGCCGCCCAAACGACTGCCAAGAACCATCTTAAGCGAAGACACCGTTATCGACCTACTCCTGCAACCGGACACCCGCACAGCCGATGGTCTAAGAGACCGAACCATATTGGAACTGCTCTACAGCAGCGGACTAAGACGTAGCGAACTGGCCCAGCTCACCCTATACGACATCGATATAAAACAAGCGATAGTCTGGGTGCGAGAGGGAAAAGGCCAAAAAGATCGCGTACTGCCGATAGGAGACAGCGCATTAAGCTGGCTAAAAACCTACCTCGCCGATGGACGGGACGAACTCACCAGCCCGCTTGACCAAGATAAACTCTTTATCACCGACTACGGCGAACCCCTTAATGGCGGCATCCTGGGGCGGCTGGTGAAAAAATATATGAAACAAGCGAATATCGATGTGGTGGGCAGTTGTCACTTACTGAGACACGCCATGGCCACGCACATGTTAGAGAATGGGGCGGACATCCGCTTTATCCAAGTGATGCTCGGCCATGAGGACTTAAGCAGCACAGAAATCTACACCCGAGTGAGTGTGGAGAAATTACGAGAAATCCACCGAGCGACGCATCCTGCAAAATCTGGGCTTACAGATATAAGGGATAAAGTGGAGGATAGATAGGGTCTCGATTTAGCTAAGCTTAAGGAGTATATTATCCTACCTAGTAGTATAAATGCCCGCAGAGTTGGAGAAAGTATAATGCCAATGGTTAAGAAAAGTATCTCAGTAACGGATCAGCAAGATAGCTGGATTAAAGCTCAGCTTGATACAGGACACTTCGGTAATGAGAGTGAAGTGGTGCGCGAACTCATTCGGGAGCGACAGCTTAAAGAGCAAGAAAGTGCTTCAGAAATTGAAGTGATAAGAGCCAGACTAATAGAAGCTGAGCAGAGTGGATTTACTGAACAAAGTGCCGCAGAAATCTTGCAGGAAATTAAGGGTGAATTAAGACGTAATGGGGAATTATAAACTTAGCGGAAAAGCAAAAAAGGACTTAAAAAGAATATATCGGCGAGGTTTAAAAAAATACGGTGAGGCGCAAGCCGACGCATATTACCAGGCTTTTTTTGACCGTTTTGAACTGATAGCAGAACAACCCCATTTGTATCAAACTGTTGATCATATCCGTGAAGGTTATCGGCGCAGTGTGTGTGGTGTAGATAATATCTATTACCGAATTAAAGGGGATAGTGTCGAGATTATGAATGTTCTGGGGATGCAAGATACAACTACAGCGCTTTAGACTCAATGTATTATCCGCGTGTCATGCTTGTTGCAAAAGGCCGTTCTATCACATCCCTGTGATCCTCGGCATTAGTGCATCCTGCACGTCAAAGCGCAACAAGCCCGCCACGCTCACCCCGCACGTAATGAACGTTCAGCTTATCCGTTCGGGCGACGCATCCTGCAAAAGCAAGAGGGAACGCCCCAGAAAGTTCGATATCGTAGTATGATACTACTATCACTGTGCCATTAATCAGTACGCTATTGAATGGCATGTAACATTGGAATGAGACCTGATGTAATGACAACACAAAGTTATGCGGATCAGTTGCGTGAAGAAATCCGTGATGTACCAGATGAGTACATGCCAGCGTTAATCAATATTGTTCATGCCTTCCGAGAAGGTGTTGTTCAAAAGTCTTTGGAAGAAAGCTTCGCACGTAGTTGGCAGCAAGCCCAAGCAGGAGAAACTCACCCGATTGATACGCTTTGGGATGATTTGGAGGAGGGTGACGATTGATGGAGATTGATTACACCACGGAATTTAAACACCATGTGCGGCGCCTAGGGCGCCGTTATCGTTCTATCCAGCAGGATTTGCAAAGCGTATTAGACGAGCTTGAACAAGGTAAAACCCCTGGTGATCAAATACAGGGAACAGGTTATACAGTCTACAAAGTGCGTGTAAAAAACAGTGATGCCTTGCGAGGAAAAAGTGGGGGCTATCGCGTGATTTATTATCTGAAGAGTCAGGAGAATGCGATATTGTTGGCGATGTACAGCAAGTCAGATCAAGCGGATATTGGAGTAGAGACACTCAATCGTATTCTTGGGCAATACTTGGAGCCCTAGACAATCAACCACTCACCCGTATGTCACATGTCTTGCTAAAACAAAGAGCGCAAGCCAAGCGCCACACTCTCTTCTTCTGTCATTAAAGTTCATCTTATCCGTTCCTTTGCCTCCGCCACAAAAAGACGTGGCTACGGGCAGCGCTACGCACTGCATAGGGAAATAATGTTGCGGCCCGCTCCCTCCAGGGCTTGTCATGCCCTTTGCAACGCCGTTCTATCACACCCTTGTGATCCTCGGCATTAGCGCATCCTTGCACGTCAAACCGCAAAGGTCACGCCAAACCCTTCCAGTCACTAAGCGCGCAGCTTCCATAGCCCGGAGCCCTGCGCGCACCTTGCCCAGCGCACTTCAGTTGTCTTGCCTTCCGTTCTGTCCGCATTGGCAAAAAGCCGCCCATGCTCCCGCCACTCCATGCCAGCCACCTTCCGCCGCGCTGCCCCGTCACGCCCCGCTAAAGCGGGGCGTTATTGCGCTGGGGCGCAAGTGCTTGCTATGTGTTGCGGCAAGCCGCGCTTAAAAGCTTTATTGGCCATGCCCTGCGCGCCACTTGCCCAGCGCTTCGCGCTGCCCCGCCCCTACGGGGTGCCTTCGGCATGGCTTGCTCAACCCAGTATGTGCCAACTGGAAGACCGTGTCTGCTGTATGCCCCTTCAGTGTAGCCCCGTACTCAGGCTGTCAAGGCCGGGGCCCTTCGGGTGCTGCGCAGCCTTGACAGCCCTCGGCAACTGCTCCTGCGTTGCTCTACCTCCTGTATCCATACAGTCGTCTGTGCGCGGCTCTGAAAGTGGGGCAAACAACAACCACTAATCAGGAAAAAAACGATGAAATGGCAAATTAACAAAATCATCAACGTTGCTAACGAATTGGCCAGCACAGGTAAAACGGGTGCCTCTACCGGGGAACAAATCGCCGCTGCGTTTACCTTAAACTGCATGGAATACCTACCGGCCAATTACGAGGATGCCGTCGAAGCCTGGGACCGCTTAGACGAAGAATGGCAAGACTATGTGCGGCTAATCAAGCGGGAGTATACCCACCTATTAGTGCCTTGGTAGGCACAAGGGGCGCTTCGCGCCCCTTAACCAAAAGAAAAAAGAAGCGGCTAAGGAAAAAAGGGCGCGTCGGGGCAAAAAGTTGTAGGATACAATCTGCGCCTTGCCGCAAGTTCTTTAACGTATTGACAACTAAGGGGAAAATGGCCTCTAAAGGTACGATGCACGGCGGGCGAACCACTTGCGGGGGAGCAGTTTGATAACTCACTAAATCAGTATTACTTAAGGGCAAGATATTACGATCAAGGGATTGGGCGGTTTACGCAGCAAGATACCTGGATGGGGAATAACCACGACCCTGTAATCTTGCATAAGTATTTGTATGCCAATGCGGACCCGGTGAATATGGTTGATCCTAGTGGGAATATGTCTTTAGCTTCTCTCGGTACGAGCTTAGCTGTTATTGGTTCTCTGACTACTATTTCAAATGTGGGAATTACAACTTTGGGTGTTGCATCTGTTGGTGGAAATCAAGACCCAAATCAAATTCCAGACGCAGCTATATTTACTTTGGGTGGTAGTGTGGGGTCAGGAGGTGCGATGGCTGAAGCAGGTGGAGACTTAATCGTTGATTTTCAAAGTGGAAGAGCTTGGTTTTATGGGAGCGCTGGAGTTGGGCTTTCACCAATTAGTTTATTTAATCGTTTCAGGTCGGCTGGAGCAACCAAAGCGGTAGGACTAATATGGAATTTCAATGATGCAAATGAATGGTCTGGGTTTGCTTTAGGGGCTAATTGGCCTGTTAGTATTCTCCATTTATTACCTGCGGCGTCATTTAGAGGAAATAAAATGTGGGGCGCAATGACCCAATTGGCGAAGCGTGAACACAATGTTAGAAGTTCTGATCTAACAATGCAGATTGGTGTTTCCACAGCCGGTCCTGTAGCGCTAAGGGTTTCTCAACGATCAAATTCATTTAGTACTAGTGTAGGTTATGCCTCTCAACCTGTAGAAGTTCCAATGGGGGCGTTTTACGGTGTGGCGAGAGAGTTAGCCAATGATTTTGGGAATGCATTAGATGAGTTTTAGTGAGACTATTATTTTTATTTTTTTGTTTGTCACATTTTATAATGTTATTAATTTAGCGAGACAAAGATGGGTGGTGATGTCTGGTGGGAAATGTAGCCCGAGTGTTAAAGAGTTAATATTGTTGATTGTTCTAACTCTCTCCACGTTGGGTGTCTGTGTATACGGTTGTTATTACGCTTACTCAGGATTTTCAGCAGTGTATTCAAAAGGAATTTCGCTAATTGCAACAAGTATTTTTTTTGTATGTTCCTCAGTTCTTTTAAAAAACTTATACTCAGCGTCCAGCGTCTATGTGAAGTTTAAAAAGGAATAATGGAATAGGGGTCAAATCTATTGATAATAGGTATTTAAAATACTAAAAAAAAGCCCCGTGAAATAACCACTGGGCTTTTTATTATCTTACCTCTTATCCTACCTCTCTTTTTTAGCCGCCAAGTAACAGCATAGTGGCTTGTTGGATAATGGTTATGTGCTTTGCTCTTCCTTTTGTTCTTGCAATAGATGAATAGGAATAGGGGTCAAATCTATTGATAATAGGTATTTAAAATACTAAAAAAAGCCCAGTGAAATAACCACTGGGCTTTTTATTATCCTACCTCCCTTTTTTAGCCGCCCAGTAACAGCATAGTGGCTTGTTGGATAATGGTTATGTGCTTTGTTCTTCCTTTTGCTCTTGCAATAGATGAGCGATAACGGTGTGGAGTTTGGGTTTTCTAATGTATAGCTCATGAAGAAATGCTTGCCAATGAACATTGAGCGGCGCACCGTCCTTACTGGCAATAATCTCCTCTTGCATAGCGTCAATGACTTCGAACAGGAGATGATTAAAGATCATCCACTGCTGCCAAGATGCCTCGTATTGGTTGTTTTGGTCTTGCTCGGTAAGTTTTGTTTGGTGCAGGGGCGAACCTGCTTTATCATTGCGATTAGCCATTATTGACTCCTTGTAAGTCAGTGGTGGTTAGCTGGATCAGGGTGTTCTAGCACCTTGATTCAGCGTTTCTTTTTAAAGCTGCTTAAGATAGACCTCCTTAACGACTGCCAAGAACCATCTTAAGCGAAGACACCGTTATCGACCTACTCCTGCAACCGGACACCCGCACAGCCGATGGCCTAAGAGACCGAACCATATTGGAACTGCTCTACAGCAGCGGACTAAGACGTAGCGAACTGGCCCAGCTCACCCTATACGACATCGATATAAAACAAGCGATAGTCTGGGTGCGAGAGGGAAAAGGCCAAAAAGATCGCGTACTGCCGATAGGAGACAGCGCATTAAGCTGGCTAAAAACCTACCTCGCCGATGGACGGGACGAACTCACCAGCCCGCTTGACCAAGATAAACTCTTTATCACCGACTACGGCGAACCCCTTAATGGCGGCATCCTGGGGCGGCTGGTCAAAAAATATATGAAACAAGCGAATATCGATGTGGTGGGCAGTTGTCACTTACTGAGACACGCCATGGCCACGCACATGTTAGAGAATGGGGCGGACATCCGCTTTATCCAAGTGATGCTCGGCCATGAGGACTTAAGCAGCACAGAAATCTACACCCGAGTGAGTGTGGAGAAGTTACGAGAAATCCACCGAGCGACGCATCCTGCAAAAGTGAGAGGAGAAGCTCCTAAAAGTCCAATATCGTAGTATGATGTTGATATCAATGTACCGCTGAGCGGCATGTAGCGTGGTAGAGAAACTATGAAACAATCTGAAATAGAAAGTATGAGTGTAGCTGAACGGCTTCAGGCAATGGAAGTACTCTGGAGTACCTTTGATGATGGGAATATCGACTCCCCAGAATGGCATGAAGAGGTCATTAACGAGCGCAAAAAGCGCATTGAAAGTGGTGATGCTCGGTTTGTTAGTTTAGATAAGCTTAAGCAGTACCCCGCTTAATGGGGTGTGATGAAGTTGTTCTGCTAGAGGATGCCGAGCAGGACATGCTGGACGGCAAAGCCTTTTATAATGGACAGCAAGAAGGGCTAGGGAGCTACTACTGGCAATGCCTTGTGTCTGACTTAGAGTCATTAAAAATCTATGCAGGTGTGCATGTCCGAGTCTACGGACTGTACCGGATGAAATCGAAACGGTTCCCTTACCTTATTTATTACGAAGTTAGCGACAATAGTGTGTATGTTGTTGCTGTTTTAGCAATGAGAAGTAAGCCCGAATCAACCTTCAAATCTCTTGCTAAAAGACGATCATAGATCACAGTGATCTTGCGTTAAGCTTAGTGGAGAAAGTGCCCCACCCGCGTGTCATGCTTGTTGCAAAAGGCCGTTCTATCACATCCCTGTGATCCTCGGCATTAGTGCATCCTGCACGTCAAAGCGCAACAAGCCCGCCACGCTCACCCCGCACGTAATGAACGTTCAGCTTATCCGTTCCTTTGCCTCCGCCACAAAAAGACGTGGCTACGGGCAGCGCTACGCACTGCATAGGGAAATAATGCGGCTGCAAAGCCTGTCATGTCGCTTGCAAACATCGTCGAGTAAAGTGCTTTTACCTTAGCCGCTCAAGTTGCCCCAGTTCATCTCATTGCCCACCCGTGGGCAAGCGCCACGCCAAGCTTAGCGGCCCCTCTCCAAGCCAAACCTCCCCCGCTCGCTGCGCTCGCTCCCCGCCCGAAAACCCCTACCCGCCGTCATGGGCAAGCCCTATGCCGGTTGCCGGGGGGCGCTACGTAGTCGGCCCTGAAAAACGTTTAAGTTCTTGATATAACTGACAGCCCTATAACCCAAACGACCAGAAAGTGTGTTTTTAGGCTTAAAAGCTGGTCGAATTGTTGAGTCAAATACGATGCTGAGAGATGCACATTCGCCTCATCAAGATAATTTTTTTGATGCCAATCTGTGGGATTTTTTGGACCAAAGTGATCCTTTAGTTGTGTTTAGTTGCGCTGTCTAATGAGATTACCTGGACGACTATAGAAAATGAATTAAGCCAGTTCTACGTAACAAATAATGGTCGTCCTGCGCTCCCGATTCGTTTAATGGCCGGCTTACTGATGTTGAAACAATTGGAAAACCTCAGCGATGATCAAGTCGTTCTACAATACAAGCGTAACCCATATTATCAATATTTTTGTGGTGCAAAAAACGTTGAAATCAGCTTACCGTGTCATGCCAGCGAACTGAGTAAATTTCGAAAAAGGATCGGCAAAGAGGGGGTAGAAAGTATTTTTACACTTTCCGTCCATATTCATGGACAGGCCATTGAAGAACACTCCGTCAACATCGATACTACCGTTCAAGAAAAAGCGATTACCTACCCGACAGATGGCAAGCTTGCCATTAAAATGATTAATCGACTGAATAAAATTGCGAAGCATCATAGTATTGCTCAACGCCGAACCTTTATCAAAGAGACGAAAGAATTACGTTTGAGATTAAGGTTCTTTCGTCATGTTAAAAAGCGTAAAAGTGCAACAAAAGCAGTAAAAAGGCTGAGAACCATTGCGCGAACCCTAATGTGAGAGTTGACTCGAAAATTACCACAAGATGCCGTCTCTTTTTATGAAAAAGTACTGAATCAAAAGAAGCAAGACAAAGATAAAATTTACAGTCTTCATGAACCGCACATCTATTGCATCGCCAAAGGAAAAGACCATAAGCCGTATGAATACGGCAGCAAAGCATCGATCGTATCGACAGCGAAAGGGGGAATTATTCTTGCCGCACTCAGTCATGAAAAAAATATTTTCGATGGGCATACCTTAGAAGAGGTTTTAGCGCAGGCAGCCAAAGTAAGAACGCAGCCTATCCTGAACGCTGTGTGTGACAGAGGTTATCGAGGAGCGAACCAAATAGGAGAGACAAGGATCATCCTTCCTAAGCCGCCCCTGAAAAGAGATAACCGATACCAAAGAGATAAGAAGAGAAAGCAATGCCGTCAACGAGCGGCGATAGAACCGTTGATTGGCCATTTAAAGCAATACTATCGACTGGGACGCAATTACTTGAAAACGGGGGTTTTTCAGGCCCGACGACCTCAACTGACTCGCCACTGCGATCGATAGCAGCGGCACCACCGCCTACACTTATGATGCCGTGGGCAACCTCGATACAGTCACCTATCCCAATGGATTGCAAACCCAATATCAATACACCAGCATTAATCAACTCACCGATGTGTTTACCCGTGATGTCTTGAACAACATTATCAGCCACTACAATTTGTCCTGGTCAACCATTACCGGACACTCTTATGTGTAAAATTTCATTCTACACTTCTTGACTTTCCTACAATTCCCCCTCTTTTTTAAACCTTTCCCTTTGCGGCTAAATGCGGAAATGCTTTGCCGCAAGTCTATCTGGAGGAGGAAGCAGAATAGAAAAAAACTAATAAAATCAAACAACTAGGAAAGCTAGGTTCGGTTGGCATATCACTTGCAGATAGATTGGGGAACTGAATTTTTAATTGGACGTATTCATGGGTATTAGTTTTGAAAATGCATTAGGTGTTCATGAGCAAGCGGTAAGACTAAGAACGCAGAGGGCGAGCATATTGGCAAACAACCTCGCTAATGCTGACACACCAAACTTTAAAGCTCGGGATATGGATTTTCAAAAAGCGCTTCAATCCAGAATGGAGGCTGGAACGTCGAGTAGAGGATTAAAAACAACCTCTACCGGACATATTAATACTTCCAGTGTGACTCAAGGTACCAATGAGACCATTTATAGGTTGCCCAACCAACCCTCTATTGATGGCAATACCGTGGATGAGCAATCAGAACACGCCGAATACATGAAAAACAATATGGAGTTTCAGGCAACGTTTACATTTTTGAATGGAAAATTCAAAGGTCTAACTAAAGCGATACGAGGTGAGTAATGAATTTAACGAGCATATTTGACATTGCTGGCTCTGGAATGAACGCGCAGAGCGTTCGGCTAAATACTACCGCAAGCAATATCGCTAACGCTGAAACCGCCAGCTCCAGCTCTGGGAATACCTATCGGGGCCGTCACGCAATTTTCTCTGCTATACAACAGGATCTTCTAAGTTCCAATGGTTTTAGTGAGGAAGCCAGTGCAGGTGTATCGGTTGAGGGAATCGTCGAAAGTGACGCACCGCTGCAAAAACGGTTTGAACCCCACCACCCACAGGCGGATGAAGACGGATATGTATTTTACCCCAATGTGAATGTTGTTGAAGAAATGACGAACATGATTTCAGCTTCTCGTTCGTTTCAAATGAACGTCGAAGTGATGAACTCAGCAAAAAGCATGATGCAGCGTGTATTAACCCTTGGGCAGTAATTTTGAACAAGGCAAAAGGGAAGAGATACGAGCGATTAGAATGAATATGATGACGTATACGAGGGTAATCTAATGACTGATGTAGCTGCCACGAGTAACAGTGCCCTCAATGATTTTGCAATCAAGCCAAAAGCGGAGGAAGGCTCGGGCTCCAATGAACTAGGGCAGAGAGCCTTTTTGGAATTAATGATAACGCAATTGGAAAATCAAGACCCCTTAAGCCCACAGGACAACGCCGAGTTTATTTCTCAATTGGCACAATTTAGTTCAGTGGAAAGCCTGGACACGTTAAATACGAATTTTGATCAATTCGCCAATTCCTTCGTTGCTAACCAAGCACTACAAGCTTCTACGTTGGTTGGGCGTTCCGTTACTGTACCCACCGAACAGACCATGTTAGAAAGTGGCGGATTGGTGAGTGGCAGTGTTGATGTGCCCGCCAGCTCCAGTGATATGCAAATTAATATTTATACCGAAAATGGTGAATTAGTCGATCAAATACCGCTAGGTATTCAGACGGCGGGTGAAATGGTTTTCCGTTGGGATGGTATGAGCGCTGAGGTAAATGGCGAACTGATTGATTGGAGAAGCAGTCATACCGAAGGGGTATCGCCAGGAATATATCGCTTCGAAGTGACCACCACCTTGGATGGTGAAACGTCCCAGTTAGGAACAGCCTTAAGTGCCAACGTCAATAGTGTGACTGTTGGAGCAAATGGACAATTAACATTGAATCTCGCGGGCATTGGGTCAGTGAGCCTCGCAGAGGTTAAACAGTTTAATGAATAAATTGATTTATCGAAAAAGAAAAATCATTCAACAAAAATATGTAAATTAGTTTTAAGTAGTAGGAGAAAGCTATGCCTTTTGATACAGCACTAAGTGGAATTCGCGCAGCCTCAAGTGAATTGTCCGTAACAGGTAACAATATCGCTAATGCGTCCACCACGGGTTTTAAAGAATCACGTGTTGAATTTGGCGATGTTTACGCAACCTCTGTACTGGGTTCGGGAGCTTCTTCGGCGGGCAACGGTGTGCAAATTCAGGATATATCGCAAAGTTTTTCTCAAGGGAATGTGACTTTTACGGAAAACGAATTGGACCTAGCAATCAATGGCAGTGGTTTTTTTATACTTGATCAAGATGGTGAAAGCTTATATACCCGTTCAGGTGCTTTTGGCTTAGATTCCGATGGGTTTGTTGTCAATAACTCTGGCGCTCGTTTGCAAGGCTTTGTTGCCGACGAATCAGGGGGTTTATCTGGTATTCCTTCCGATATTCAAATTGAAACCCAAGATTTAGCACCACGCAGAACAACCTTAGTGGAGTCACGTTTGAATTTGGATGCGACGGAAGAGGTTTTAGCCAGAACAGGCAGAGCATTTGATAATCAGGATGCGGTGGCAGTAGGTCGCCCTGTAACGGGCTTGTCAAATGCACAAACGACGACCTTAACTGGGGCGGTATTCGCAATACCTTTAGCGACTGATTTTAGTACCGATTCCATACAGTTTGATTTAACCGTTGCCGGCGCTACCGTCGGCAACGATACAGTGTCTGTTACGTTAAATACCACTAATGGTGTGCCTGCTTCCGTTGGTTCAAAGCGCGATTTAGAAATTTTAGTTGCAAGTATTAACCAGCAGCTCTTAACCCAAGTACCCAGCGTGAGTGCTGTGGCCTCCGTTAACGAGGTCATTGCAGGTGCGACATACGAAATTCAGTTTTCAGCCATACAAGGTGGCGAGTCATCGCTTATTACTCTTAGCCCTACGGCCAATGAGGCAGTGATCGGCATGGATGCAACTGCAGCGGTTGTTGGTGAACCCGCTGTCTCAAATGGATATCCCGCAGATTCACTGACTATTATTGACCCTGAAGGTAATGATACGATCTTTAGTACCACTGTCAATGCCACAGCGGCAGCCACAGCCGCTGAGCTTAATGCACTGGAAGGAATAACGGCGACGGCGGAAACCACAGCAATACTTTCAGACCTTGTTGCCGTTGGTGCGCTTACGATCACATTGAACGGTGTCGCCATGAACGTAACAAACCTATCATCTTTAAGCGATGAAATTAATGCGCGTACCAATACCACCTTACCCGGTGTCAGTGCGGTTTTTGACGGTACGGATTTACAGATTACGGCTGCCTCAGGGGAAGATATTAGTGTGGCGATTAGCGGTGGAGCGGACGGTGATGTACTCACCATTATAGGTGCCGAAGGTAATATCGGTTCGACACTTGAAATTGAAACCGGCGGCGGCATTGCAGGCTCATCGTCTGATGCAAATACGAATTCTGTTGTTGTGGGCGGTTCTATGGAGATAGTATTGGATCAAAATTACGATGTAGACGAGCCCGGTGAAAATGGCGCTGGTATTTTCCCCGTGATTATTGATGCTGAAGGCAGTGGTTTTTTTACGGAACAAACCATTAATGGCTTTGACCCTGCTGATCAGTCTACCTATAACAGCGCAACCTCCATGACTGTTTATGATAGCCAGGGGATAGACCATGTGATGACGCAGTATTTTGTGAAAGATGGATACGACCCTACTCAACCTGTTTCTACCACAAATGCGCCAAACCAGTGGACCATGTACGTGCAAATTGATGGACAGGATGTGGGCAACCCTATTGCGCCCAGTATTGAGCCAACGCGGGCTTCTTTTAGTATTCGTTTTAACGAAGACGGTTCTTTAGACGACGGTAATACACCGGATATCCAAATTACCAACTGGGTGCCAAGCGACTCCAGTGGCAATTCAAATAGTACTGATGGCCCGAATAATAACGGTGTTCTTCCTATTCCCAGCCCGCCTGAAAGTTCGAACTTTGTTATTGATCTAAACGGAACCAGCCAGTTTGGCTCTGCCTTTTCCGTTAGGGATATTGATCAGAATGGGTTTGCCACAGGTCAACTTTCCGGTTTGAGTATTGATGACGAAGGCATAATCTTCGCTCGGTTTACCAATGGTGAATCACTGGTACTGTCCCAGGTGCTTCTCGCTGATTTTGCCAATAAAAATGGTTTACAGCCAGTGGGCAATAGCATGTGGGCGGAAACCTTTGAATCTGGCGAGCCTGTGCCGAATATTGCAGGGCAAAGCGCTCTAGGTTCTATCCAATCGGGCGCTCTAGAGGAATCTAATGTGGACTTATCCGAACAGTTGGTTGCCTTAATTATTGCCCAGCGAAATTTCCAAGCCAGTGCTAAAACCATTGAAACGGCTGACCAAGTGACGCAAACCATTATTAACCTACGTTAATTGTTTTTTTAAAGAAAAAATGTATGTAATGGTTGCCACATGCGCAACCATTTTTTTTTGCCTATTAATTGGCATTCAAATTGCTACTTTCTATAGAGATATGAAAACCGACAGTTTTCCAGCGCGGAAAGCACATTAAGGTGAACCTATGGATAAAGCACTATACATTGCCATGACCGGAGCCAAGCACACTATGCGGGCTCAGACAGTACATTCTAATAACTTAGCCAACGTCAATACCACCGGGTTTAAAGCGGATTTTGTTCAGGCCAGAAGTATGCCCGTTTATTTTGGCGACGGCTTGCCAACTCGGGCTTACGCATTAGCGGAAAGCCCTGCGACAGATTTTAAGCATGGCCCCTCCATTGAAACTGGGCGCGACTTAGATATTGCCATTGAGCGGGAAGGGTTTATTGCCGTTCAAGGAAAAGACGGCCAAGAAGCCTATACGCGATCAGGCTCTCTTTATGTAGACAGCGTGGGCATTTTGCGAACCGGCAGCGGCTTGCCGGTCATAGGCAATGGTGGCCCGGTTGCGATACCCGCAGCAGAAAAAATTGAAGTGGCCATTGATGGCTCGATTACCGTTATTGCTCTAGGGCAGGGTGTAGACAGCATCGCACAAGTGGACAGAATCAAACTTGTTAACCCTCCATTGCAAGATATGGTCAAAGGCACAGATGGCTTGTTTCACCCTATTAATCCAGAGGTTGATATTGAAGCGGACGCCGATGTTCGAGTTGTATCGGGTTTTCTAGAGGGCAGCAATGTGAATGCGGTTAACGAAATGACAAGCGTTTTAAGTTTGGCAAGGCAATACGAAATGCAAGTTAAATTAATGAAAACCGTAGAGGAAAATTCAGAATCGTCGGCACGTCTGTTGCAAATGAATTAAAGAATTAAAGAGTTAAAGAACCATATTGTAAAATTAGAAAAATGAGTTATTGAGGTGATCCCATGCACGCGGCGTTATATGTAAGTAAAACAGGTTTGGCAGCTCAGGATATTCAGTTGACAACCATATCCAATAACTTAGCCAATGCGTCTACGGTTGGGTACAAACGTGATAGAGCGGTATTTGAAGATTTGCTGTATCAAATAGAGCGCCAGCCAGGCGCGCAAACATCCGAAGAAACGCAACTTCCCTCGGGCTTGCAGTTAGGAACCGGGGTACGTGTTGTTGGAACCCAAAAACAATTTACCTCCGGTAGCTTGCAAGTCACTGGGCAATCTCTTGATATTGCCATTGATGGAAGAGGTTTTTTCCAAATTCTTCAGCCCAATGGAAGTGTTGCTTATACTCGCTCTGGACAATTTCATTTAGATGGTGAAGGTCAATTAGTGAATGCCAGCGGCCTATTGCTTCAACCTAATATTACCCTTCCGCAAGACGCCACCAATATAACTGTGGGAACAGATGGTATTGTTAGTGCCCATATTCCTGCGCAGCCAGATGAACAAATATTGGGAACAATTCAAACCGTAGACTTTGTTAACCCCGCAGGTTTACAAGCAATAGGTGGAAACCTTTTTTATGAAACCGCATCGAGTGGTGACCCAATAACAGGAACCGCAGGTGAAAATGGTTTGGGGCAACTCAAGCAGGGAATGTTGGAAAATTCCAATGTGGACATTGTTGAAGAAATGGTAAACATGATTACCACTCAACGGGCTTATGAAATGAACTCAAAAATTGTATCCACCGCAGATCAAATGCTGCAATACATTACTCAAAATATTTAACATAAATAGAGAAAAAGGTGGTGCCAGTGAAAAAATCGCATATAAACTTTCGAATAATGGTTTTATCGCTTGCGATCTTTTTACTGCAATCCTGTGTTGTGCATCAACCGGCTAGACCCGATGACCCACACTATGCCCCCATTCTATCCTCCAATGCCCATCCTAACCCGCCCATTAATGGTTCTCTGTATAGCGACAACTCGGGTATGGACTTATTTTCTGACGTAAAAGCCAAGCGAATAGGGGACATTATCACCGTTGTTCTAAATGAGCGGACAGCATCAAGTAAAACGTCCAATGTGGATGTATCGAAAGAAAGCAAGGTAGGAATCTCTTCTAATGATAGTGGCACAGGTGGTGGGTTGAACCTCGGCATCGGCGTGAATTTAACTGGAGAACGTGAATTTAAAGGGGAAGCGGAAGCCGATCAAAGCAATCGATTAAACGGTAATATATCGGTAACCGTTGTCGAAGTCTTTCCAAATGGCACCCTCTCCATAAGAGGTGAAAAATGGATAACCCTTAATCGAGGTGATGAATATATTCGAATAAGTGGACTTGTTCGCCCAGAAGATGTATCGCCGGGTAATACCGTGAACTCTATGAAAATCGCCAATGCCCGAATTACCTATTCGGGTAAAGGAGAAATGGCCGACTCGCAAAAAATGGGCTGGTTAAGCCAGTTCTTTAACAGCCCTATATGGCCATTTTAATCCCCCATGGCCATTTTAAACTTTAATAGTGTATTCATATGAATAACGTAAAACGCAGTACAACGAAGTTAATTTTATGTGGGGTAATAAGCCTTTTCCTCAGCTCGTTAGTCTCCGCTGAAAGAATTAAAGACTTGACCTCTGTTGAAGGTGTGAGAACCAACCAGCTTGTTGGTTACGGCTTAGTGGTTGGGTTGGATGGTACGGGAGATAAAACCAATCAAGCGCCATTTACGGTTCAATCATTTCAATCCATGTTGCGTGAATTTGGCATTACCATACCGCCGGGTTCAAATTTTCAATTAAAAAATGTGGCGGCTGTCGCTGTCCATGCAGAACTTCCGCCTTTTGCAAAACCTGGGCAAAAAGTAGATGTGACCGTTTCCTCCGTTGCCAATGCGAAAAGCTTACGTGGTGGAGCCCTATTATTAACACCACTTAAAGGAATAGATGGAAATGTGTATGCCATTGCGCAAGGGAATTTAATTGTAGGTGGCTTTGGTGCTGAAGGTAAGGATGGCTCGCGGATAACGGTGAATATCACCAGTGTGGGTCGTATACCCAATGGCGGGTTTGTTGAACGGCCAGTGGCCACAACATTTGGTGGCAACAAGAACATTGTTTTTAATCTACACACGCCAGACTTTACCACCGCCAAACGAGTGGCGGATAGAATAAATGATTTAATTGGCCCCGATGTCGCCCTGCCAATGGATTCTGCCTCTATTTCTGTGCAGGCACCGCAAAACCCCGCGCATCGAGTGAACTACCTTTCTCTTCTGGAAAATATCGAAGTGGTTCCTGCCGAGTCCTCGGCCAAAATCATTATTAATTCCCGCACCGGGACCATTGTTGTGGGTCAGCATGTAAGAGTTTCTCCTGTTGCGGTGACTCACGGTTCGCTAACGGTGACAGTGAAAGAAGATGTGGAAGTGAGTCAGCCGGGTGCTTTTGCCGGGGGGGATTCGGTCGTTGTTCCCGATAGTGAAATTAGCATTATCGAGCAATCTGGTCCGATGTTTAAATTTGGTCCTGGCCCAACTTTGAATGACATAGTTCGAGCGGTAAATGACGTAGGTGCAGCGCCAGGTGACCTTATGGCGATATTGGAAGCGCTTAAACAAGCCGGAGCACTCAAAGCAGAAATCATGGTGATCTAATGGCACTTTCATCTTCAGCTCCACCTTTTGTAACTCCATCGTCCAAGTCAGACAACTATATGGACTTGAATGGCTTGCAATCCATTCGTCAAGAAAAAGATCAAAGTGAAGCCTTAAAAAAAGTTGCGCAACAATTTGAGTCCATGTTTATTAATTTAATGTTAAAAAGTATGCGCTCAGCAAACAGTGTATTTGAAGAAGACAGTATTTTTAAAAGCAACGAATCGGATTTTTATCGGGACATGCACGACAATCAACTAGCCTTAACCATGGCGAATGGCAGGGGCTTAGGTATTGCGGAAGTACTTTACCGTCAGATGAACCGAAACTATGGCGGTTCAGATACACCTCAACCCCCACTCGAAACGCTAGGGAATGTGCAGCAAACTCAAAAATTAGAAACAGCGCAACCTATTCGTGAGCGAGTTGCTATCGCTGAAAATGAAAAAGATTTTGTCAATAAAGTATTACCTTACGCAATGGTAACGGCAAAGAAAATGGGCGTTGATCCACTGGCATTAATTGCCCAATCTGCATTGGAAACGGGTTGGGGAAAAAGTGTGCTGGCTGACGAGAAAGGGCGAAGTAGCAACAATCTTTTTAATATTAAAACGGGTAACAGTTGGCAAGGTGATCAACTAACTAAAAATTCGCTAGAATTTAAAAATGGTGTATTTGTTAAAGAAAATTCAAACTTTCGTCAATATTCTGATATTGGAAAAAGCTTTAATGATTATGCTGATTTTATCTCCAATAGTGATCGATATAAGCATATTCCACGCAATGCTGTAAACGCCGAAAAATATATCGAACAACTACAATCAGCAGGTTATGCTACTGACCCCCGTTATTCTGAAAAAGTGATCTCGGTATTACATCGAGTATCCGATATGGTTTCGAATTCTGAATTGAAAAGCGCTTTGGGAACCTCCTTCCGCTCTAATTCACATCATCTAGCAGGTTCGTGATATGAGCAGTGATTTATTAGGCATTAGCGTTACAGGTTTAAAAGTTGCTCAGGCTTCGCTCAGTACAACGGGCCACAATATTGCGAATGCGGGTGTAGACGGTTATAGCCGACAGGATGTTAACGTTGTCACCAACCCAGCTAACCTTCAAGGCAAAGGCTATGTTGGAAATGGGGCGACGGTAGCCTCTATTGAAAGGATAGTGAATAGCTTTGTTACAGAGCAACTGCGGGACGATACCAGTCTTTACAATGACTTAAATGTTTACAATAAAAACATATCGCAATTGGATACGTTACTTGCAAACGCATCCTCTGGTTTAGCGAGTGGGTTAGAAAGTTTTTTTTCTGCTGTGCAAAATGGAACAGACGACCCTACCTCTATTCCTGCACGTCAACTTATTATTAGTGAATCTGAAAACCTTGCGGACAGATTTACGACTATATACAGTCGGTTTGAAACCATTAGCGATAGTATTGAAGAATCGATGAGTTCTGCTGTTTCACAAATTAATGCGTTGACGTCCAGTATTGCTGACTTAAATGGAAAAATATCCGATGCATTAGGGCAGGGTAATGGTGCCTCACCCAATGATTTGCTTGATCAACGTGATGAATCCATTCGACAGCTATCCGAATTGGTGGCTATTCAAACCTATGACCAAGGCGCGGGTCAGTTAAACGTTATTATTGGGCGAGGACAAAACCTTGTTGTGGGTACAGGTGCGCGCGAATTAAATTTAGTTTCTTCTGCGGAGGATGCAACAAAACAAGACGTAGTCTTTGTGAGTGAAACAACAGGTGGACAAGTTATTACTAACCTAGTGTCGGGGGGAGAACTGGGTGGGCTGTTAAGGTTTCGTGACTCAGTGATGGACGACGCCTACAATGAATTTGGTCGTATAGCCGTTGTTATAGCGGACTCCTTTAATGAAGTCCATAGCCAAGGTATCACCTTAGATAACGAATTTGGCGGCCTGTTTTTCAACGACGTTAATGACCCTATTATTTCTGCGAATCGTGTTATTGGTAACTCCAATAATAGTTCAGACTCTGGTCGTTCAATGCGGTTGGATATTATTGATAGCTCCCAGCTACAAAAAAGTGAATACAATATGACGGTTGAACGTGGGGGGCTGTTTCGTATTATACGCGCATCGGATGGCGCCGAAGTCAGCAATGGATTACTTACCGGAGTCTTTCCCTTTTCTGTACAATTTGATGGACTGGAAATGGTATTCGAAGGGGGGGCTTATGAAGAGGGAGATGCATTTCGTTTGCAACCTGTGAGAACCGGCGGGCGAGATTTTAGCGCTGAACTTCTTAATCCAGAATCCATTGCTTTTGGTAGCCCAGTATTAACAGACGCTTCATTAGGGAATTTGGGCACAGGTGAAATTTCACCAGGAGAAGTGTTGTCACTTGTCGATCAAAACCAAAACCCGCTTCCGTTATTTTCTCAAATGGGAGAAATGAACCCGCCACTATTAGTGAGATTTAACTCGGAAACCAGCTATGATGTTTTGGATAACTCTGATCCAGGAAACCCCGTTCATTTAGACCCGCCGCTTCGCAATCAACAATATGTTCCCGGTATAGATAATACTATTTTTACGACAGACCCAGGTGAGACCCGTATTACCACAGGTGGTGGAATGATGGGATTACCCTCTGGACAAACTGCGGTTACTCCGGCACATATTGACATTGCAACCGCCGTGCCCCCTAGTTTTATTACAACGGATTTTAGCGCAAGTGCTGACCAATTTTCTTTTGATGTTGTCGTGACAAATACGGTAAGTGGTTCGTATGACGGGGTCTACACTGTTACCGTTAACGGCGGTGCAATAACCGATGAGACGGCTTTATTAAACGAAATCAATACCCAATTATCAGGGAGCGATGTGGTAGCTTATATTCGGGACGACGGTGTACTTGGTTTTCGGGCACAAAGTAGCGGGTATGGAGATATTACACTTAACAATTATAATGCGGACCCGGATGGTGGCGCGGACAATGCACCTGCCGGACAAGCCAATAATCTATTAGGGTTTGATATTGAAGGCGCAACCTTTACCACAGATGGTGCGACACCAGATGGCGTCAGCGGTGATGGGTGGATGCAGAACGGCTACCCCTCTGAAGTGATTACACTCACTGCACCGCCGCAAACTCCTGGCGGTGCGCCACAAACTCAAAATGTTATTACCTCTGCCAATGCTTCAGCAAGAGAAACCGCCAGTATACTCAGTAATATTGCTGGCGTGAGTGCAAGCGCATTTAACTATATAGAATTGTCAAACTTTAATATTACGGATTCATCACCCCTGCAAATGAACTTAAACGGGGTGGATTTACTTGAGTATACGGCCAACCCTACCGGGCCAGGACGAATTCTTTCGCAAGGTGTACCCAACCCCATTACCGAATTAAATGCATTTAATGATTATGTTGTTGAACGCATTAATCAAAATTCGACCTTTTCTGCAAATGGTATCTACGCAGTCGCAGGTGAAGACGCCATTAGTGGTGCACCTGAAATACGAATTTATTCTTCAGAGGGCGATGACTTCCAATTTTCATTTACCTCCGGTGCGGGAGAATCCGTCGATATAAGTGATGGTCAAAATGATAACCTGGAACTATTAGGTACAGGAAATAGTGTGTCGTCATCCATTGTTGTCGGTGGGCGAATTGATGTAACCATGCAAGACGGACTAAGCCTCTCAACATTACCGCCGCAAAGCATGATATTTGGCGATACAACAGCTTCAGACTTCGCTCAGTCCAGCTACTTTGGTATTCAAGCGTCTATTAGTGGGCTACCAGACGGCGGCGATACCTTTACACTTGATTTTAATCTGGATGCCGCATCCGATAACCGTAATGCACTGAACTTTGTCGGGCTTGAAACAGAAAAAACCATTGGTGGTGGTGTCAGTAGTTTTTCTGAAAGCTACGGCTCATTAGTGGAGAAAATTGGTATTGATACCAGTGCTTCAAAAATCAATACCGATGCGAGCAAACAAGTTCTTCAACAAACCACAGAAATGAGAAATTCCATATCTGCCGTAAACCTGGACGAAGAAGCGGCAGACCTAATCAAATTTGAACAATTATTTGCCGCCAACTCCCAAGTGATCTCTGTGGCACGAGATTTGTTTGATAGATTAATCAATGCATTTTAACAGATAAGCGGCAGGTTTTTTCCGGTATAACACTATGCGTATATCATCCATTCAAATATTTAATATCGCCAACAACAGCATGGCGGACGCCAACGAAGCGATTATTAAAACTCAAGAGCAACTTTCTTCTGGTCAGCGCGTTATTACTCCGGCTGATGACCCCGTAGCTGCAACAAAAATTATGCAGCTTAATGAAGAGTTAAGCAGTATTTCTCAATACCGAGATAACATGAATATTGCTGAAAATAACTTGGTTTTAGAAGAGTCCGCATTAAATGGTGTGAACAATCTTATTCTGAGAATTCAGGAAATAGCCGTTCAAGCGGGTAATACCGCCACATTATCAAAAAGTGAATATGGCACCTTAGCGGCGGAAGTGGATGCGCGCTTAGACGAACTGCGTAATATTTTAAATACGCAAAATGCCAACGGCGATTTTATTTTTGGTGGTTATAAAAGTCGTACAGAACCCTTTACAGGAGACCCTGGAAAAGGGTTTAAATATAATGGTGATGAAGGTCAGCAATTTATACAGATTGCCAATGGCACAACCATCGCCGTCAGCGATTCTGGAAAAACAGCGTTTGTGGATATTCCAAGTTCTGCGCATACCATCACCACCTCCGCAAGCCCTTCGAACACCTCCAACCCCCCGGTAGAAATCTCCGTAGGCAATGTAACAGATAGAGCTATTTTTGATGATTTTTACCCAGAGGATATGGTCATTACCTTTAATGCCGAAACAAACGTGACTCCGGCGGGTAAAAACTTTACTGCGACCGAACGCTCCACTGGAAGAATTATTGTTGAAAATCAAGCCTATGCCTCCGGTGATGAAGTAGAGATTAATGGCATAAGTTTTAGGATGGCGGGTAGCCCGACTTCGGGTATTGCCCCTGTTCCCGCTACTCGTTCATTTGGGGCAGATAGTGCAACGGCTGCCTATGACTTTGCCTTAAACGGAACCGAGAGTTTTACTATTACCGTTGCGGGCAGAACAGAAACCTTTGCTTTAACGGCCAATATTAATAATACAACGGAACTGGCGGCAGAATTAAACGATACGGGCAATGGTAATTCGGCAAAATTGGCTAATCTAGGCATCAGTGTAGATTCTAATGGCTTTCAAATGCCCAAAGGAATTCAGATTTTTATTGCGGGCGAAACCGACCCCTCAGTGACCTCCGTGCTGGGGTTGAATGCCTTGTCCGGCTCAGTTTCAAGTGATGGTGAACTTGCGCAACCGGGCGACAGACTGTTTATAGACTCAACCAACAAGCAAGATATTTTGACCACCATGACAAGATTCAGTGAAGCCATGAGTTCATTTGATAGTACGCAGGACTCCCGTGATTTTATGGCGGAAACGGTTGCTGAAACCTTGGAAAATTTATCCAGTACACAAACAAGCGTTCTTGATGTCACTTCACGTTTGGGGGCGCGGTTTAATACCGTTGAAAGTACACGGGCACTGCATTTAGACTCTGAATTGGTCACCTCAGAATTACTCTCTGAATTACGTGATATTGATTATGCCGAAGCGGCAACGCGATTATCCGCTCAGTCACTTATTCTTCAAGCTGCTCAAGCATCGTTCTTGCGTGTTAGTCAGTTATCCTTATTTAATCAACTTTAATTTATAGGGTATAGCTATTTTTTCTAAATAAAAATACTGCCTATATCAAACGCCTGTTGCAAGAGAAAATTATCATCAACGTGATATTGCGCCTCTAAGATTTTCCCCAAAACCTCCACTTGTTTTTTTAATCGCGTATTTTCTAGCCAAATCTTTGGCGTTGAGTTTGGTTTTTCTATGGAGCCCCTTTCCATGAAGCCTCTTAAAATCAAGCAGTTGATTCGGCTGTTATCTCGCTGCGCTCGGCGCGCACAACTGCGCCGTATTTTAAGGGGCGACGGATAAATGGGTCAGTTAATGTCACCCCTGTTTTCTTTACTTGTAACGATATGTATCACCTATTGCTTTATTTCTAAATGGAGAGAAGAAAATAACTTCCTTTTCCGTAGGTGTGTATACATCTATGCTTTTTGATGTTGGTAGCTTAACTAAACTTCTAGGTTTTTTAGAGGATGCAATGGGGTTATTCCGAACCAGATGAGATTTTTTCTTAATGATTTCCATGGTATCAAATATCTCAGAATCTACTTTGCTAGAGGTAATTAAGAAATCTAGCTCTAATGATTTTCCATTATTAAATTTAGCTTGCACCGTTGCCACCTGCTCTAAAGCGTGCCCATTCCACTGCGGTTCTGTTTTTGATACCAAGTGAGTTGTTTTCAGATCATTATCTTTACCAACTAACGCAAAAAACCAATCAAAGTTTTCTTGGATAACTTTATCCCAAGCAATTGTTTGTGTACGTTGACGGCTCAAGTCGTTGTAGCGTTCTTTAGCCGTGGGCGTCCAAACAGCAGGCTCTTTTATTGGAGGGTATATTTTACCCACCAAAAAACCATCTGTTTTATGGGCATATTTAATGGCATCTTCGAGTTTTTTAGGTAAGGTTTGAACTATTTTTTTATACTCTTCACTATATATTTTTTCAATTTCCTTTAAGTATTTTTGGTTTCCATCGAATATTTCTTTATCTTCCTCAGCAAACTTGGCAGTAGTTCGATTATCCTGAAAAACACCTTCCCCATAGGCTGGCTTACCCGAAACAAATGTATACTTAGTCATCACCTTGTCCCAATTCGGATCATTTGCTTTTAGTGTTAATTTATTCAAATTTCTGCTAATAGCACTTGGCAAGTCTTTTACTATAGAAACAATGCATACACTTTTAACCATTTGTTCCTTATTTGTTTGCCCTTCTTTTAAAACCCCCCGAGCCATTACGGAATTATTTTCTGTTGTATTAAAGGTTAGAGAATAATTACCATAAGGTGAGTTGTAGTAGTAGGTTCCTTTTGAAATGGCGTCCGTATTTGTGAAAACATAAGAGGGCTTTAAGGCGCTAAGATTCTTGAAGTCCATACCGCAAACAATGCCGTGGATAACAATATCTCGCTCTCTATCTATATAAATATCTTTATACCCTTCTACGGCATAAGTTGCTGAACTAACTAAAAAACTAATTGCTACAATAATTTTTTTCATTTTTTATCCATTTTTAAAATAAATTTCATTTTCATCAAACAAAAGGCATTTCAACAATAACGGCTGTTTAAGTATTGTGATTTTACCAGTTTAGGTGTTTTTCAATTCTAACGTCCGCAGTAGCAGCATTTTTATAGTGAGGTGTGTGCATTATCGGGTCAGATCTCAACGTCAAATGGAGAAACTTGTTAGGCATTTTTATTTGAGTATTTCTAAAGGGTAAAATACCTCCTTCGATAGAGTTTTATCTTCTGAAGGCATGAATACCAGCGCTTTTGTAGCTTCCAGTAACTGCAGAGGGTTTTTTCCGATTTCTTTATATTCCGCCTTAGATACACCTTTCTTAGTAATAACTTCAGCAGAATTGCCAGCACAAGACCAACGCCCTTGCTCCTCTTTTTTAGAACGGTCTTCATAGCCCCCTGGCTTCCATTGCTCAAACAATAGGCTATATTTATCAGATCTTAAATCAAGCGTAGTTAAATGCTCTGTACCACCTTGAGAACCATACTTTACAAGTGGTATGTTGCATACTGAGCAAGCACTAAGCAATAGCATAACGGGTAAAAATAAAAGCTTCATGCGAACCTTAATAGTGTTTAGTTAATAGCTTTGTGTTACTTAGCTTATGCTTGTCTGCCAAGCCATTTCCCGCGCCAATTTGAAAATGCCAATGATCTCTACCTGATCCTTTAAAGTCTTCGTATACACCATGTGTAAAGCCAGCATTTAGCGCTGCAATTTTAACTTGTTCGTCGGTCAGCTTATTGAAGCGTTTGCCAGCAACGTCTATAGCCAAATCTTTTCCATGAAAACTACTAGCATTATGCCCAGTTTTTTCAGCACCACCTGTTATCAAAACTGTTTTTAGACCACTTGCATAAGATTCTTTTAATACCACCGAGGCCAAATCAGTGGAATCCTGATAGAAAGAATTAGTATTCCAAGTAAAGGAATATGCAATTTCTGTTGACCAAAAAAATTATTTATCTGCTGTAAACCTAAAATATGCAGTATCTCGCTTAAGCACAGGAGGCTCTAAATCCTTTAATTTTTTTGCAGCAGATCTAAACGTAACCTGATTGTTTTCTTTCATACTTCTCCCGCTAGAATCTCTTTGTCCAGCCAGCTTGCTGGCGGTGCAACATAGCCTTGTTATGTTTTCACCGTAGAGCTAAGAAAACTCAACAACTGGGCCTAGCTGTAGAAAAATGCACAATAGCCCGACGACCAAAACCGCTATAGACACTGGCCTTACCCAAGGAGCAACGATTACTCCGCTTTTGCTCGCGACCTCCTTTTCAAAATCTGGAGTCAAGTTAAAACTATTTGACGTAGGACCACCTGTCGTGATGCGAAAATTCCATTCGACTTTTCCTGCGTAAAAGTGATACCCACCAAGCAGCACAAGAAAAGCGCCAATTATTTCTGAAAGCGTGAATTCCATATTTCCCCTATCTACACATAACAGTAGGATAAACGACAGTTTGTCCGATAACATACTCTATCAGACAACTCAGGGTTGAGGTAAAAAAGTATATTTTTCAACGAGTCAAACTCCTTTCCTCTAGATTTAGCTATTATCTCGATTGTCCACTTTGCTGTTTTATTATCCCAAGTACACTTCAAATGTCCATTAATAATAAGGGTGTCCGTTATCCAGTTAAATTTATCGAAACTGGGCATTCCATTTTTCCTTATTTTTTATAGAGTTACTTAGATTTTCCGTTATCTCTCTCCAGCCAAGATAATTACTGAGATATTCGCCCCCATTAAATCTCTTTTTGGAGAAAAAGTGTACAGGCATACTTTTTAGCTGACTCTTTCTTCTACCGGATTCAATAATGCACTTCGACGTTAAATCCAGGCACCCTTTATACATCACTGAACAATAAAAAAGCACTATTACTGCCCCGTTAAAAGCGGCAAATTCACATCATAAAAAAATAAATGGATATGCAATTCATTGCCGCTTTCTTATTTTTTTTAAATTAAATATTAAAAAAACTATATAAATCAATGTATTGGAAAATTGGCATGGCCGTTGCATTTTGTTATGTAGATGTTATGTAGATTTACCGTTTGCCGCTTTTAATTAAAATGGTTTAACGAATTAATTTTTACCGACTCGTAGGTTACGGGAGAAATACTATGCCTTTGGTCATCAATACAAACGTTGCTTCGTTAAATGCACAGCGACAATTAGTGTCCTCGGGAAATGATATGGCCGAGGCTATGGAGCGATTGTCTTCTGGACGTCGTATTAATACCGCCGCAGATGATGCAGCAGGTTTGGCCATTTCAAATCGCCAAACTTCGCAGATTCGGGGTTTGGGGCAAGCCATCCGAAATGCTAACGATGGAATATCGCTTATTCAAACTGCCGAAGGTGCGTTAGACGAAACCACCAATATTCTGCAAAGAATGCGCGAACTTGCCATTCAAGCGGCTAACGGAATTTATTCCGATGCTGATCGGGCAACACTCGATGCAGAATTTCAACAGCTATTGGATGAGCTGGATCGTATTGCCGATACCACCAGCTTTAATGGTCAGAAACTTCTGGATGGAAGTTTAGGTAACGTTGACTTACAAGTGGGAGCGGAAGCAAACCAAACCATTGATTTCAGTATTCAAGCGATGGATACCCAGGTATTGGGTTTGGGCACCACCTCATCCGATGTGTCTGGAGCAAGAACGGCGGATCTACTTAATTTAGATGCGGCGGTAGGAACCCCGGTCACCATTGGCGACAGTGATGTACTGATCAATAACCAATCCATTGGCGCGTTCGATGGTTCGACGGATACCTTCCAGGATTTACTCGACAATATAAATGAAAATGTCGATGGCATTACCGCTACCGGATTTAATATTGGCAACGCGGGAACCGTTGGTACAGGTGCAATTCAAGCCGGAGATACCTTAACCATCTCCCTGTTTGATGTGGACGGTGCATCGACAGCGGGAACCGACTTCACCTTCACCTCTTCAAATAGTTTGGATGAACTGGTGACGGCAATCAACAATAAAACGGGCAGCCTACTAACAGCATCCTTAAGTGATGCCGGCACATTAGTATTAAGTAACGATACAGGCGCTGCATTTGCACTCACCTATGAAAATACTGGCTCGGGCACCGATACCCTTGCCGACGTATTAGGCTTTACCGATAACAGCGTATTAGACCAAGGTGGCATCAACTCAGCCAATGCAGAATATGTCGTAGGGGGGGATGATGCCTCCCTATTTACCGGCTCAATTGCACTGGTTTCCGATGACGGTGGCGATATTTCAGTCACCGCAGGGCCGGAAGGCAGCGCCACAGACTTATCGAATATTGGCTTTCAACTCGTTTCGGGAGACGGAACAGTTTCAGGTGTTTCGAATGGGGCCGTTGTCCCAGCAGGCACAGTAAACTTCTCTGAAGGCTTGGAGACAGGTAACTTAACGATTAATGGAGTCGTTATAGCTGCAACAGAGAACGATAGTTTGCAAGGCGTTATTGATACGATTAATGATGTGACTGAACAAACCAATGTTGTTGCCACCTCTAATGCAACGGAAGCTTTTGATGAAAATACCCAAATTGCTGCGACGGAATTTATAACCAACGGTGGTGCGGTTGCAATAGTCGGTGGTGAAAACCTCGTTATTAATGGCGTAACCACCTCCAACTTTGGCGGCACCACTTTTGCCGATGTTGCCACGGCCATTAATGATGTATCCGATACCTCAGGTGTCACCGCAGCAGTAGATGACAATGGTGAGCTACATGTTTTCTCAGATGGCCCAATTATTATTGCCAATGGTACGGCTAATGTTACGGACCTGGGAACACTAGAAGACGCCTTTACCGCAGCAACGGCGGTGACAGCGGGCAACGCGGTAGCGGATGCAGGGCTGAGTACCATTGTTGCCAACTCAGATATTGTCATTAATGGTCAATCGGTATCATTAACAGATTTGGGTGACCTAACCCTGGTAGTGGCAGACATTAATGTCAGTGAAGCGCAAACAGGTGTACATGCAGAAATTGATGACAATGGAGAGCTATCTTTAACGTCAACATCCAATATTTCGGTACAGCTAGGTGTTTCCAGAACATCGATGACAGTCGCTCATGCTTTGGGCATTACAGACCTAATTGCAGACAGTGATGCCGATGGCGCTTTGAATAGTACATCCTACGTTATTGGTGCAGGCATTCGTTTAACTTCCATTACCCATACCACCATTTCAATTGATGGCAATGCATCAGCACAAACCGCCACCGGCTTGCTTAATCAAAACACCGAGCTTTCCGCAATTGTGACAGGGTCGGCTATTGCCAATGTGAATGTGGCAACGGCACCGGCTGCTCAAGCGGCAATCTCGCCCATCGACAATGCTTTGGAAACGATTAACGGCATTCGATCAGACTTAGGTGCGATTAATAACCGTCTTGAGTTTACTATGAGTAACCTGTCGAATATTTCTGAAAATACAGCGGCAGCAAGATCTCGAATTGTGGACGCAGACTTTGCGGCAGAATCCGCCAACCTATCACGGGCACAAGTATTGCAACAAGCTTCACAGGCAATGCTGGCTCAAGCCAACGCTCAACCACAACAGGTGCTTCAGCTCTTACAGGGCTAACCCCGTTCGGCACCTGGGAAGCACAAACAGTCACAAGCTGTTTGTGCTTTTTTTATTTGCGTATGTGCTGGGTATGGTACGAAGCTAGAAAGCTGAAAGTTCTCTTGCCAAGTATTTGCAGAGCCGAAAGTTAGGAGAAGGGCAAGGGTAAACTTATCCCTGGCGAATTCGCAACTTAGGTTAAAATAGGAAGCTCGAAAAGCCCATAACAATATTTTCCCCGGCCAAAATCTAAAAGGCTTGTGGTTTTTAAGTGTATTTCACGACCGTACATCGGAATAAATTAAAATACCCTGTAGGTTGGAAAAGCCGGAGGCGCCTTCCAACGTTTACCGTGTAAAGGCTGTGATATTATTGGATGTGTGCTTGTTTTTATAATGGGTCGAGTGAATTAAATTCGGTGGGTGTGAGGCTATGGCTATGTCGGAAGGCGACTACGCCTTTTCCAACCTACTCACTGCCGTCGCCACATCCGCATCGGTTGCGGCAACAGCAAGTATAGCGACCAAGTTCTAAGTCAAAATCGGGGAGCGAATAGCCACGAAAAAAGTGGCAGTGGATTGCTATGGACAACAGACGGGCAATCGCTTTTAATAGGCAATCAAAAGGTGGTCGTTATCGCTGAATGAGCTGAGGGAAAAACCGTGAGAGTTTGGGTGTCGAGAGATATTGCATATAGAACCCCATCCTCCGTAGAAGGATCTTGAAACAATTCCCTATAATAAGAAGCTCACACTGAACAGCGGCTAAGTCCAACAGACGTTTATACGTTATGCTTCGCACAACGCTAAAACGCTAAGATGTTAGGCAGTAAAACATCGTTAGTCTTAGGAGAGAAATTAAATGATAAGTCCAGACGAATTTTATTTGATGGATATAGCAGATTTACCATTTAATCTCTTTCGTGGAGGGAACGCTTCAAGTTTCCAGTTTCATGAAGAGCGAGCACAAAAAGACTGCGTTACTTATCCAAGAGATGGAGTAATATACGTAAGAGCTAATCTGACAGGCTTTTCATGTTTTAATCATTTAACTGATCGAATGAGGAGGCAGGGTAAAAACATATGGAAACTCAAAAAAGGAGCCATATTACCTCCTGAATTGAAATTGGTTAAAGATCAACGTAGAGGCCATGAAGGTCATTATATGCTGGCGCCTGTAAGAGATATGCCCTTAAAAAAATATGTCGGACTTTTGGAAGAGCTAGAACGAGATCCGACAAAATGCGTAAAACTAACTCCACAGGAGATTAAAAATGGAAAATAACCCTACTGCTAACATTTCATTTTTAAAGAGAGAATTAATATCCCTTATTTCAATTGTTGAAAAAGAAAAAGAACGTTACGATAATATTGATTATTCCCAGTTAAGCGATGATGAAGCAGGAGAAATTGGCGACGAGCATGAGGTAGTAAACTCTATTTACTCCATGTTGGAAATTAATCTAAATGAATCATTCAAGTAGATTTCGTCAACGAATAAGGATAAATAGCGTGGAACCGCCATTGATCCGTATTGTTGAACAAGCCCGTTGCTCAATCGTTGGCGTTGTCTTTTATAAGGGAATAAGTTAATTGAAGGGTGGCTTGTCAAAGATTATTATTGACTATTAATGGCTGTTCAATATTTCTTGCTGTGATGTTAAAGTAATATTTTTGTATTGACCTCCAAAATTTAATCGCCCCTTTTGTTAATTTATAGCACACATCTTGTTAATTTATAGCACACATCCAAATTTTGATTGTGGCAATGCCTTGGCTATATTGCCAATAAATACGCCCCCCGTTAAATTACCCTATGTTTTTAGCGTGTATTATTCATAACGGTGCAGCAATGACTCATGGCGTTGGATAAAATCGAAATTGCAACGGAATAGCTTTCGGTAATACCCACTCTATGATGAACTCACGACCGTACATCGGAATAAATTAAAATATCCTGTAAGTTGGAAAAGCCGGAGGCGCCTTCCAACATTTACCGCGTAAAGGCTGTGATATTATTGGATGTGTGCTTGTTTTTATAATCCTAGAAACCGCAGTTAAGCGCGAAAAAGATGCGTAAGATATTGATGTGCTGAGTGAAGAGTAAAAACCTGTGGTCACCTTATTGGTGATGAGTCGTTTTTAATCTTTGCTCGGTGCGTCAAGAGCTTGCGTATACTTTCGTGAGTTAACTGCGGTTTCTAGGATAATGGGGCGAGTGAATTAAATTCGGTGGTGTGAGGCTATGTCGGAAGGCGGCTTCGCCTTTTCCAACCTACTCACGACCGTACGCCGTTATAAAAATAAGAAGGTTGGGCGTAAAGCCTATCTGCCGACACTGTTATTACGTGTAATTTTCTATGCTTACTATCACGGTATAATCTCAAGCTGATCAATTGAACGCAGCGGTAAAACAGATTTAAAATTCATGGCGCTTGCGGCGGGTAAAACACCACACTTTACGACTATTGTCGAATTTGTGAGCAGTGATTGTGATGAGATAAAAGCACTTTTTCACACAGCATTAATTATTTGCTGTAAAAGCGGATTGGTCGAAAAGATTATGCGCGATCTATATGGACGATAGAGCCCGTGTTTGGAAATATCACAAGCAACTCTATAGTCACCCCAAGCGCTAAGGGAATAAGTAAACTCACGCTGCGTGGCAAAGCTACAGTAACCTGCCAGTGAACGATGTGCCGCACATAATGCACACTATTGAGAAGCTGTGGCGATACGGAGACGTGACATCTTATGCGATATAGGTTGAATAAGGGCTTAGCGCGCATTTGGGTCGATATAGGCCAAAAGAGCGATAAAATGGGCTTGTATGTAAATGTGAGGTTGATAATATTGGGTTTTATTTAAAACAAAACAGAATTTAGCTGCCGGAGAATTGCTTCGTATTAACGTTAATTATTCTACAGCTTGGTTAGAAAGGCGAAATGTTCGAGAATTATAAAAGACGTAGAGCTACTAAAAATTACCTCCGACTTTTGCCTTTAGCTCTAGCAAAACGGTATGGTGTAGGTGACTACTATACTTCCGGGCAGATATGTCAAACCGTGGAGCAACTAAAGCTTTCTATAACCTACATAAACATTGCCAAAGTGTTATTCATGTTACCGAAGGAGGCGGAAACGGATATTAGTAGCAGTGAAACCTATGCGGGAATAGTAGGAGAGCTGTCATCGAAATATTTCGGTGGTGACGAAAAATTCAACCATACGTCACTAAAGAAACGTAATGCTGGAAATATCGGTCATAGCTCTCTCGGACCAACAATAGAGGCTTTCCATGATTGACGAGTGGGCTTCATACAAGCGCCTCATGCGGACCAATTTAATTGTCCGCATAGGCGGGCGCTAAATCTTATACACAAATAAAAACTATATTTATTTAAAAATCAATTACTTATAATCTCCCGCATTAACAACAGTAAAAAGGCGGGGATTATATGCAGGATTGGATTAATCCTGAGATAGAAAACCAAGCTATGGGCGATGTTCGGCTTAATAAACGACTTGCTTCACGATTAAATACGCTCAGCATTGAACCCTCAAAAAGCATTCCTTGTGCGAATGATACATGGGCTGAAATATTCGCAGCTTACCGTTTTTTCGATAACGATAAGGTTAGTTTTGATTCAATTATGACGGGGCATACAGCGGCTATGTTAGATAGAATTAAAAAGGAATCGGTTGTATTGATACCACAAGATACGACATTTTTAAACTTTGCCACAGATTCAAAGAGCAAGGAAATGGGCACCTTGCGTACAAAAGATTCGAATCAGCAACGGCTTCACACATCGATCGCTATTACACCCTCTCGTATCAATCTTGGGATTGTTGAAGGTAGCATGTGGCAGCGACTTGAGAAGAAGACGAGGAATTCTCGGCATATCATCCTGATCGACAAAAAAGAAAGTGCATGTTGGTTAGATCATTGAAGCGGTTCTCACTTTATGTTGTTTATGCAAAAGAGCGGAATCCACCGAAGGGACAAAAAGGCATAGAATGGATGCTGCTAACCGATCTACCGATTAAAAATTATGAACAGGCCCGCATAATTATTGAATGGTATCGTTGCCGATGGGAAATCGGAACCTATTTCCGCGTTATGAAGGGTGGCAGTGACATTGAAAACAGCCGTTTTAGAACAGAATCTCGAACGTTGAATTGCATAGCCGTTTATATGATTATTAGTTGGCGATTGCACTCCATCACGATGCTGGCGCGGCGTGAGCCAGAGCGCCCATGCACCGATGCATTTTTGGAAAAAGAGTGGACAATTCTTTGGCGTATGAGAAAGAAAACTGCGCCACCAAAAGAGATACCTTGTTTGCGTGATATGACTCGAATGCTTGCAGGGATGGGTGGTTTTTTGGGGCGAAAAGGTGATGGTGAACCAGGCGTAAAAACGATATGGGAAGACTATGATAAATTGTTGCATTATATTGAAGCTGCGGATACGCTTGGACATATAAAAATGTGTGTAAAACTAAGTGCAGGCGTTAAGGCATTCAGAAAATCCTCACAAATTAAAGGAGTTATGACATTGGTAAATCAAGAAGACTTATACATCATGGATATAAATTCTCTTCATGAGGATCTGTATCGAATGGGTAACGCAGGATCCCCTTCCTTTTCCGAGTCAAGAGGGCTTAAAGATTGTTTTATCGTCGAGGTTGACGGAATAAAAATTGTTAAAGCTAATGGAAATGGCTTTTCAGCATTCAGTTCCGTTACTTCTACAATGAAACGTAAAGGGAAAAATATATGGAAAATAAAAAAAGGGGCTAATCTTGGCGACTTAAGAATAGTCAAAGATATGAGGCCGGATCACAAAGGACATTTTATGCTAGCCCCTATTCGAGATATGCCGTTTAAAAAATACCTTGGCATACTTGAGGAGTTTGGTGTCGATAAGTCTAAATGTGTGAAACTAACCCCAGCGGAGATAACCAATGCCTAATGCAACGAATTTTAAAGCTATAGTTTCTGAATGGAGGCTAGTTCTTCAAGCTCTAGAAGCTTATAAGGCTAATCTTGATTCTAAAGTTGATTCCATCGAAGATGAAGACAAGCAAAATGAAATATATGATGACTTGGAGCGGTTGGAAAGGCTTATTCCAGATTTTCAATCACAATTTGATACGAACTTCAAGTAATCAAAAGCCCTAACAAAGCATTGCACCGGACTTGAAATTTGACCCGATTGAGTTAAGTTGACAGTACCTTTCAAAGGGGGCAAGCATTATGGCGCACAAAGCAACCCATTAAGGCACTGAGTTTGGTAAGCTAGCTTTTAAAAATAGGTCGCGACAGAAAAGGTAAAATATTTATATTCATAAGGTGAAAGAAAGTTAACTTATCTGTACTGAGTAACAGGTTGTAATTATGGAGGATTGAATATTGATTGATTTTTTAACGAGATTGATAGTAGACAAGTTTATTTTCAAGCTGGTGGCAGCTCTGGCATCTGTAGTGTTTGCATATTTAAACTTAGATAAATCATGGGTGGTACTTCCGTTTCAAGAAGAGGCTGAGATCACAATAGAAAGCGACATAGTGAGTAGTCATGAAAGGAAAGCTTTTGGTGAGCCAGATATATATACGTACAAAATATCAAATATTGGTTCACAGCCTATAGATATTGATATAAAAGCAAGGGTCGCGTCTGGAAAAATAGATCTGAAAAAAGTGAGATATACAAAAGTTTATTCTACAATAAACTCTAAAATGGATGTCAACTACAGACATAAAAAAAGCTATTTTAATGAAAGTAAAGTGGTGATCAGTCGAATAGACCCAGGGTTAGCTGTGGTCGTTGGATTTGTATTAACCTCTGTGGATAAATTGACTAGCCCAAAAGTTGAATTTGACTATAATATGACTCAAGAACACTATTCTGTTTATAATGAGGTATCCCCGTTAACTATAATGGTGAGAAGGCTTTTTGTACTGTTTTGTATGGTATTCATTCCATTCGCGTTTTGTTCGGAGCTTTTTCAGTATATGTTTGATAGAGTTACAAGTCACTAGTCAGTATCACAATGGCCTTCATTAAATCGGCGTTTTAATTTCTTTCTCGTAACCAGGTTATCAGAACCTCTTGTGAACAGGAAAAACAAAACATCAATTCAACCCTGGGCTAAGAAGGAATCTGTTTCTGGCTAGTTCCTAATTTAGGCGGTTATTAGAAGTTAAAAGAGGAAGTTGAAGGAGGAAGTTAAAAGAGGAAGTTAAAAGAGTACGCAGCATTGTTTTTCCCAGCCAAAATTTGAAGTGGTCGTTAATACTTTAAAGTAGCGGAAAGCTGATTTGTCACTACCGTATTTTTTTGGCGAATCATCAATGAGATTGAAAATAAGATATGATGTCCATCTCTTTATGAGGAACGCCGATAATATCTATATATTCTTGGTTGATTAGATAAAATACAGTATGTTGACCTTCGGGGAAGCTGTAGTAATTTTCAGAAATATCTATGCGATGTTTTCCTAGGGTGGGGTTTTCCGCGAGCCAGGTGACGCGATTTTCAATATTTTTCAAGTAGGTATTTCGCTGATTTTTTCCCCACTGTTTAAGAGTGTAGCGACCAATATTTTTTAGATCGTCTTGTGCTTTTGGAGTAATTCTAAATTTTGCCACTAGGTTTCATTGTCCAGGTCGTCTATAAGAGAGTCCATGGAAAAGTCATCAACGAATTCGTCTGCGATTGCTTGCTTCTCGCCTTGGGCTAAATGGTTTCTAAGAGCTTCAAGCTTACTTTTACGCTCTTCCATAGAACGAAGTGCATCACGAACGACTTCACTGGCAGAGCCGTAGCGACCACTTGATATTTCGTTCTTAATGAACACTTCCCAGTGTTCGCCCAAACTAAGGCTTGTGGTAGCCATAACATACCTCATAATATTCATATTTAACAAATATGAATATATAACGGGTTTGGGAATATAGCAAATACAAAGTAGTGTGCATTTGGGAAAGAGGGATCTGTAGAGAGTTTTGATAGGCGGTTAGAGAGGGACATACGGGTGTAATTGAGCCTATTTCAGTCTAAAAGAGGTCAAATCACACTTGAATAGCTCAGCCTCTCTGATAGGGTTGAGTTTTAGTAGAAATAAAATGATACCGGCTGTTGTGTATGATTTATTTAATTATTCTACAGCTTGGTTAACTCACTAACGTACTAAGCAGCTTAATTAAGGATAAATTGTATAAGCCTTAACTGTATTCGTTCAGACTAAATGTAATACCTGGGCGCTCCGCAACGTACTCTCAAGCAGGTTCTTTACGGAACTTGGTGTGTACCAAGGCTTGTGGAACCTTAACTCAATCACCGAACCTTCGTGGTACGTGATCTGTATGCTTGGTGGTGTGGGGAGGAGGCACTGTGAGGTGTCTCCCTATCCCTATTTAAAGTAATAAAAAATAATTCTTAATATTCCTCAGCAATTAAAAATAATTCATATGCGTTTTGACGCTTATGATATGACGTTCAGTAACTAATTGATTTAAGATTATTTTTAATAAAATGTTGGGTATCATTTAAAAACAAAACGATTGGGCCTTCTAGGTGCTTGAAAACATTAATAAAAATACTCATTTGAGCGAATTGTCAGCCCCTAAAATTAAATTGAATCTGAACTAAAGTTTGAAAACCCCATGCCGTAAACCCCTGTAAGAGACATCAGCAGTACATTAATGAAGTCTTAACGAGTTTTCGCTAGTCACTGACGGCGGGCTTAGGTTTATACACAAGTGGGAGTCTTACCATGGCATTAGTTGTAAATAGTAATATTTCGTCACTGAATGCTCAGCGTCAGTTGAACTCTTCAAGCATGGCCTTGGAATCAGCAAGTGAACGTTTAGCATCGGGTAAAAGAATTAACTCCGCAGCAGATGACGCTGCGGGCCTCGCAATTTCAAACCGTCAAACATCTCAGATCCGAGGTCTGAACCAAGCAATTCGTAACGCGAATGACGGTGCTTCTCTTATCCAAACCGCAGAGGGTGCGCTGGAAGAGTCTACAAACATTCTGCAACGTATGCGCGAATTGGCCATTCAGTCTTCGAACGGTATCTACTCCGATACTGACCGGGCGACTCTGGATGCAGAGGTTCAACAACTTGTTGCTGAATTGGATCGTATTTCTGAATCAACAAGTTTTAATGGCCAAAAAATTCTAGACGGTAGTTTAGGTTCAGTTGACCTTCAAGTGGGTTCAGAAGCGAATCAAATTATTTCTTTCTCTATTGAAGAAACCAGTACAGATTCTCTTGGTTTAGGTTCAACATCAGCGGATATTTCTGGTGATTCAGTCGCCGCAGCATTGGCCTTTGATGATGGTGACATCCTTATTAATGGGCAAGCGCTTGCAGCCTATGATGAAGCGACGGATAACCTGGAAGACTTGCTCACAGACATTAATAACAATGTAGAAGGCGTCGCGGCTACAGCATTTAATGTCTACGAAGGCACTTCATCCGCTGACGGTATTATGACCGCAGCTCAGAGTTTCGATATTGTGGTCGGCACCACAGACGGTACTGCCTCAACCACCTTCACAATAGGTGGCAGCAGTGATGCCGTGACCTCAAGCCTAACCGAATTAACGGAATTAATTAACGAAAAAACAGGCGGTGCTATTACTGCCAGTATTAATGACGATACGGGGCGCATTGTTTTAAGTAACGATTCCGGTAGTACGATCACTGTGGACAACTTCACGGGTGTGACTGCGGCGAATGTAGGTTTCACTGATGGCGACTCACAAACAGGTAGCTTAGCGCTTTCTTCCGATACTGGCGATGCGGTAACGGTTACTAAAGGTGCGAATGGTACGGATACAGACCTCTCTAACTTTGGTTTCCGTGAAGTATCTGAAGCCGGTACCGTGACAGGTGCAACCATTAGTGCGGCTGACCAGGTTCTTAGCATTGCCACTGGTGATTTGAAAATTAATGGCGTCATTATCAGCGGTGAAGATACCGATAGCCTGCAAGGTAAAGTAAATAACATCAATGATGTGACTGCGGATACCGGCGTAGTTGCCAGCATTGAAGCTCAACAGTCCTACTCTCCTGGTGATACAACCTATTCAGAAATCACAACATCCGCGATTGCCAACTTAGCGAACGGTGAAACTCTGGGTGTGAACGGTGTGACCGTGACGGTGACCGCTGCGGGTGCTGTTGCCACTGCGCAAGAAATTGCGGACGCGATTAACTCGGCTACAGGTACAGGAGTCCTAGCCTACGCAGATGACAATGATGATTTGCATATAGGCAGTGACGGCCCAATCACGTTAACCGATGGCACGGGTAGTGTTGCTGACTTAACCGCAACAGACCTTGACGGCGCCATTGCTGCTTCGGGTGTGGCTAACGTTGAAACGACTTTGGTTGCTGAAGCGGGTTCGATCAAAATCAACAATACCGAAGTGGCATTAACTGATATTGGTGATGTGAATACCCTAGTCACTGAAATCAATGCACAGTCTGGTAGCACAGGCGTACGGGCGGCCATTAACGATAATGGTGATGTGGAATTTACTTCTACCTCATCCATTACCTTTGAAGTTGGCAATACCGCAGGTTTGGCAACCGCTCACGCCATTGGTATTGCCTTCACGGATGCAGACACAGATGGTTCCCTCGCGGATGATACGGTAAGGGTTGATCCCCGTATCAAGCTGGATTCAGTCAACGACTCTTCAGTCTCCATTGAAGTGGCGAATGCCAATACAGTCACTCGCACAGGTTTCACTGACTTCAATACTGACCTGAGTGCTACCGTCACTGGTTCTGCAATTTCCAACATTAGTGTTGCAACCGTGACAGGGGCTCAAGACGCCATTGATTCAATTGACCAAGCGTTAGAAACCATCAACGAGACTCGTTCACAGCTGGGTGCGGTCAGTAACCGCCTCGACTTTACTGTCTCAAACCTAACTAACGTTTCTGAGAATACAGCGGCAGCCCGTTCACGAGTAGTGGATGCAGACTTCGCAGCAGAAACCGCCTCGTTGAGTCGTGCGCAAGTGCTTCAGCAAGCTTCTCAAGCAATGCTGGCGCAAGCCAATGCCCGACCTCAGCAAGTACTTTCACTACTACAGTAATTTTCGGAGGTTAATTCAAACTTAACCAAATTAATAGGTAGGTAGAGGGCAAAGCTGGCAGGGAAACCTGCTGGCTTTAGCCACAAAGAGAGGGTAAACCCATGAATGAAGTAAGAAACATACAGACAGCTAGCCAATTGCTGGCCAGTTCTGCTTCATCTAAGGGGGCTGTAGAAACTCCGTCGCATGAAAGCGGCAAAGATTTGCCCAACAATATAGAAAAGTCCGCTCAACACCCACAGTCACAGGCTGTGGAAACTGACGGGAAATCACTTAAATCCGCTGTTGAAACTATTAATTCATTCGTCCAAACCATTCAAAGAGACCTTGAATTTATGGTGGATGAAGACCTAAACCAAACGGTAGTCAAAGTTGTGGACAGTGATTCAGGTGAGCTTATCCGGCAAATTCCTGAGGATATTTTCTTAGAGTTGGCGCGAAAATTGAAAGATAGTGGAGAGTTTCGATTGCTGAACGCACTTGGCTAGCAAGTCATTACGTGTAAATAACGAGTTTCGGCTATGCTTATTTATATAAATCTCGCGTAAAAAAGGCGTTCAGGTGACTGGGCGTCTTTTTGCGCGTGAGTTTTTCGCATAAACGCTTCCTTTTGATATAAGGAAAGGTATAACCAACGGACTGAACGCGATAGGAATATGTGGTTTCCTATCAAGGAAATAAAAGATGATTGACAACAATATTATTAAAACCCTGGGTGCGGGCTCAGGGATTGATACCAATAGCCTGGTGACTCAACTGACGGCCATCGAACGGTCTGCGCCGCAAGAAAGAATTACCAGCACAAAAGAAAAAACCGAAGCGAAAATTTCAGATTTTGGCGTATTAAGTAGCGCATTAGCTACCTTACAAGATGCGGCTAAAACTCTTACCGACCCCGAGGGTTTATTCAGTAAGTCTGCGGCATTTACTGAAAGTGATGCACTGGTCCCCAGCGAATTAAGTACGGATGTTCAACCGGGTGTCTATTCTTTTGAAGTCACAGCCATTGCTCAAGCACAAACCTTAGCGTTTGAATCTTTCGCTTCGACAACCGATGCGGTTGGAGAGGGCACCTTAACGTTTAATTTTGGAACCTGGAAGCGGGATGGTGGAGATAACCCGACAGTTTTTACAGCAGATAATACTCAAGCTTCTCAAACCGTCACTATAGATAGTTCAAACAATACGCTCGAAGGGCTGCGCGATGCAATAAACGATGGTGATTTTGGTGTGCAAGCGTCCATTGTTAATGATGGAAGTGGCTATAGACTGTCGATTATGGCCGCGTCAGGAGTTAGCAATGAATTGGAAATTACCGTATCGGAAGCGGGCGGTTCACCCACCAATACAGATGGTAATGATTTATCTCGATTTGCCTTTAATGCAGGAGTCACTGGGTTTGAGACAGTAGAAGCCCAACAAGGGGTTGATGCCGCTTTGACCATGAATGGTATTTCGATTACCCGTCCAACCAATGCGATTGATGATATTGTAGAGGGGCTCTCAATTGATATTCTAAAAGAAGCCCCTGGTGAAAAGATTACCGTCACTGTTTCAGATGATAAGGATTTTGCCGAACAAACCGTGCGTGATTTTATTGATGCGTACAATACTTTTTTAGAAGTACTGGGACCTATTACTGGCACCAGCGAAGTCGAAAACGAAGATGGCTCAACCTCCATTGTAACGGGTTCATTAGCTCGGGACTCTTTAGCCAAATCCACGTTATCGAGTATTCGAAGCTTAATTTCTAGCGCCGTTCCCGGCTTGGCAGACTCAAACTTTACCTCCATAACCAATGTGGGTATTCGTACTGAATTGGACGGTACGCTTAGCATTAACGAAGAAGAGTTTGAAGAGGCTTTTGACGAACGGTTTGAAGATGTGCAAAAATTATTTGCACCACGTACAGTATCTTCTGACCCGAACGTATTTGTTAACTCCTATAATGATGCGACAACTTCTGGGCAGTATGACGTGGTGATTACAACCCCCCCTTCAAGAGGTGTGTACACCGCAAATACCATTGCGAATATTACCTTCCCAGACTTTGATAGCACAGGTAAAACCTATACCTTTGAAGTGACCGTAAATGGTACGGCATCCTCGACGATAACCATCCCTACTGCCGAATATGCCAGTCAATCTGATCTAGCCTCTGCCATTCAAACTGCGATCAATGCAGATACCGCATTGTCCGATGCCGGGAACTCAGTATTGGTTTCTTACGATTCTGATAACGACAATTTTTTAATTACCTCGACAAAATACGATGTCTCTTCACAGGTGTCTATTACAACGGCGAGTGCCGATAGCCTTGCCGATTTAGGGCTAGCGGTTGCTTCTGGCACCACAGGTACAAAAGTCGCGGGCACCATTAATGGGGTTGCTGGTTTTGGCACCAGTAATGTTTTACTGCCTACGTTAGGTGAAGCTGGTGAGGGTCTCGCCATGGTTATTGGTGAAAATGCCACGACCACAACCATTAATTTTTCTCGCGGTTTTGCTGGTGAATTGGAAGTATTGCTAGAGCAGTTTTTAGCAACAGATGGGCTAATTGCTAACCGAGAAGTGGTGTTAGACGATAAGCTTGAATCACTTGATGACGACCAGGATAATCTGGATAGAAAAATGGAAGCCTTTGAAGAAAGACTTCGACAGCAATATATTGCGATGGAGCGTATCTTAAGCGGGTTAAGTACATCGGGAACCTTCCTGGATAACCTGTTGAATATACTGCCCTTTACGGCAAAAAACGATAATTAGACCGAGTTAAATTGAGTTTGGACTCATCTAATTGAATGTAGAGCCTGTTATTTTTACAGGCCCTACATAACTTTGTGTACTAAGTAGCGCTTTTCTAACGTTTAATATTTCTTATGTTTGAATAAAAAAATATGTAAAGTCTTATTTGGTAATTGTTCTAAAAAACGTATAAAGAAAGATTAAAGAATCAAAACCGTAAGCCGATAGATTCATTAATCGCAATTAAATAAATTCGAGGTTAATGTGAATTCACAACTAGCAGTCGCATCTTATGCTCAGGTCCATTGCTCTTCTGGTGTGGAGGCGGCGTCGCCACACAAATTAATCGATATGCTTTTTGATGGCGCTTTGGAGCGAATCATACAAGCAAAGGGCGCGATGGAATTTGGCAATATCGAACTTAAAGGTGCAAAAATAAATTCTGCAATTGCTATTGTGGGAGGGTTAAGAGAGAGTTTGGACTCGGACCAAGGAGGGGATATTGCAGACAATCTAGATGCCCTTTATGTCTATATCCAAAATATTATGATGAAAGCCCATTTAACCAACGAAGTCTCTCATTTAGAGGAAGCGTCTAATCTATTAGGTGAACTTCAGTCTGCGTGGAAACAAATTGGCGAATAAGCATAACCTATACCGCTAATTCTAGCCCAGTTAACTCAAAAAAACATTAGAAGCTCGCAGGCTATATTGCGGGCTTTTTTGATACAACTGCGGTTTCTAGGTTTAACCTCATTATTACCTTTTTCATTATTAGCTTTCTTATTTTTTATTCCATCCTTCGGCTCCATTTCATCACTTCGTTCGTTTTGGCATTGTAAGTGCATTATCCTTAATACCCATTTAAACCGGCGCATCGTTGCCGGTCTGGACAAGAAAGAGCCACCTAAGGTGGTGGATAAAAGTAAGTGTATTGAGGAGATTATTATGGCTGTTGCACAAACAAAAGCTGCGCAAATTATGCAAGAAAATTCTGCCGAATTAACGGCTCATCAAGTTATATCCTTATTATTTGAAGGGGCCTTGGAGCGTGTTTCTCAAGCAAAAAACTGTGCAGAGCAAGGCAACCAAGCAGATAAGGATATTTTAATTAGTAAATTGATCGCCATTATAAATGGCCTTAGAAATAGCCTTAATTTCGATTCCGGTGGTGAAATAGCCCTGAACCTAGATAGCCTCTACGACTATATGGTTAATAAATTGGGCAGTACCGATGGCGAATCTGAAATATCAACACTCAGTGAGGTAGGTGGCCTTATCGAACAAGTAAAAGGTGGTTGGGATGCAATTGAGGTGAGGGAAGAGTCCGTGGCCTAACTCCTGGCTTTTGTTGTTAGGCTTCATTCTAAATTAAAGCTCCGCATGTTATGGCCGTTAAACTAAATAGTGGCAGCAACAGACTAATTGGAGCCTCAAATGTCAGTGATTTCTGCATCCCACTTTTCGTTAGTCCGAGCCCGCAGAGAGCTAGAAAAAGCCTACGATGTGGAAGACTGGTCTGCCGTTAAACAGTGGGATCAAGACCTTGGACGCATGTTAAATGCCGCTTTTGACGATGAAGGTCGAGATACTCGGGCGCTCGTCAATGAGCTGGAAAAAGTACTGGCCCTGTATGCTGAAATTGTATTATCTATGCCTGACAAATCTGTGCAATGTGTTTTGGGTCCAGACAGATAACACCCTATTGATAGTTCTATTTTTTTAGATTTTCTTCCTTGAAATTCCATTTTTAATTTTATTCTCTTTGTTTGTGCCAGTTATTTGACCTTTGGCAAATTGTTGACTATTACTAAATTGTCAATGTGATAATTCACATTATGGTCAATTCTTAGTCGTAATCACAGCGTTATCTTAATTTGCTAAAACGTAATTTGCTAAAAAGAGTTATCTCAATTTGTTAAGTAGTAACATCATGTTTTCTTTGAGTATTCAAACCCTGATTGTACTGGGTGGTAGTTTCTATGCTTCATGATAAAAAAATCCTCGTTCTGGCGGATGAAGAAACACAACAACACGATCTAGTGACTGTCTTGGAGTTCATTGGAGAACATGCTTTGGCGATGGCTAAGGAAGAGTGGAAAAATAAAGACCACACTTCTGAATATATCGCTTCCGTTGGCATGATTGTGATTATGGGGGGAATGGATTCTACGCAGCTATTGGCCATGCTAGAGCAAATTATTAATCGCTATGGCCCAACGCCTGTTGCGCTCTATGGTGACTATCAACCGCTTGGTATCGACACTGATCCCGCTAAGCGACATATGATCATTGCCATCTTAAGCCCATCGGTTCATTTTAACGAACTGAACGACGCGATTCATCGTGCTCAACGTTATAACGAAGCTCATAAAATACATCAAGATACGAATGGGCAGCGTCCGGTTCATTTATTCCGCAGCTTAGTTGGCACAAGTCGGGAAATTCAAGCGGTTAGAGAAATGATGGGGCAAGTTTCGGACAAGGACGTAAGTGTTCTAATCGAAGGTGAATCTGGAACCGGCAAAGAAGTGGTTGCAAGAAACCTTCATTACAACTCACCTCGACGAGAGGGGCCTTTTGTCCCTGTTAACTGCGGTGCTATTCCCGCAGAGCTTTTGGAAAGTGAATTATTTGGTCATGAAAAAGGTGCATTTACGGGGGCGATAAACGCTAGAGCGGGGCGTTTTGAATTAGCTGAAGGTGGCACACTATTTCTCGATGAAATAGGGGACATGCCCCTTCATATGCAAGTAAAAATCCTGCGTGTATTGCAGGAAAAGTCGTTTGAACGTGTGGGCGGCAATAAGTCTATCTTAACCAATGTTCGAATTGTTGCGGCTACTCATCGAAACTTAGAAAAAATGATCGAAGAGGGAAGATTTCGAGAAGACCTCTATTATCGATTAAATGTTTTTCCCATTGAAATGCCCTCCCTTAGAGACCGATCTGAGGATATTCCCTTGCTTATGAGTGAGCTAGTTTCCCGTATGGAAAGCGAAAAACGTGGCTCAATACGGTTTAATTCGGCGGCAGTTATGTCGTTATGCTTACACCCCTGGCCTGGGAACGTTCGAGAGCTTGCTAATCTAGTAGAACGAATGGCCATAATGCAACCCTATGGTGTGGTAGGTGTTCAGGACCTTCCAATCAAATATCGCCATATCGAAGTGGAAGATGAAGAGGCGTTAGATATACCCGTTGAGCCTGAGAAAAAAACCTCTGTAATAAAAGAAGGTGATATTGTTTTCTTGCCTGAAAACGGTATTGATCTAAAAGAATACATAACAAACTTAGAGCAAAGCCTTATTCAACAAGCGCTGGATAATACTGGAGGGGTTGTCGCCAGAGCTGCGGAGCAACTCACTATACGCCGTACCACCTTAGTGGAGAAAATGCGTAAATATGGAATGCAGAGATGATTGGTAAATGATCAATCTGTCAGCATGGCAATTCCTGCACTTATGCCATATACTTTAATTCATGTTACGTGTTCAAGTTTACGCACACTGTAAATTTGGTTTCTGAAGCAAGAAGTTATATTAAAGCTTTTCTGTCATATCAATATGAAGCTTCTCGTATTCTTTTTTATATCGTTATTTTTATTCTCTCATAGTTGCCTTGCTGCAAGCATCTTAACTCAAATCCACGTATTGGAAAATCTTAAGAATTTTTTATCTGGTAGTTCCATTAACGAAATAGATAATTTTGACCACAATGAATGCCTCAGAGAAGTTGTGGAACTTGTGCTTCTTTATCAGGCGTTAGAACTGGGTGGCTATAAGGAAAAGATAGATATAAGAGTTAAAGTCGTACCCTATTTGCGTGGACCTAAAATCTTGTCAGGAGATAAATTTACGGTTTTAGGGGAGTCAGTATGGGCCAGCGAAGCGGGTATGGAAAATAGTATTTGGATAAGTGGCCCCGTGATTGATGAAAAGGAATATCAAGTGGGTCTATATACATCACCGGATAATAAAAAAGCGCTAGAATGTAAAAACCTTGAGGACGTACGTAAGCTCAGCGCCGTTTCCAGTGCCAATTATCCTGTGGATTGGCATACGCTTAAAAGTCTCAATCTATCAAAACTTTATGACGTGCAGTCTTGGACAACAATGGTCTACATGGCCGATAAAATGCGAGCGGATTTTTTATTACTGCCGTTTCAAACTGGGCAGGGTATGTCTTTCGAATACATTGATAAAAACTCTACCGTTCAGCTTGAAAAAGCATTTCTTGTTCCCATTCCCAATGTAAAGATTCACCTCAATGGCACACGACATTGGATTGTGAGTAAAAAAAATAAAGATGGAAGTAAAGCCTATACCGCAATACAAAAAGGGCTAGAAAAACTCAATGCTTCAGGAAAAAGAGTGAGGGCGTTTAAAGAGTGTGGTTTTATTCCTCCAGAAACTAAATCTTGGGCTTTATTAAATTAATCCGCACACCCTGTGCAGAGTACATACTTCTCCAGCCTAAGGTAAATGAGCCTTCACAATGTCAATTCACTGTCATTTTTCTTTCTTTCTTGCTGGCTGTGCTTGTAAGTTATTGTTTTTTATATAAAAAATATACTGGCATCGGGATTGCAATATAATTCTTCGAAGAACTCATCGGCCTAAAGACGCCAGAGAACTGTCAGGAGTTATAGCTTGCATACTGCAAAACACATTGAAACCAGCCCCGTCCATTTTGTTGCGGACGATGAAAAAAAAGAAAGCCTCGCTGCGGCTTTTAAAGTATTTAGTGAGACCTCTGAACAGTTAAGCCAGTCTTATCGTCTTCTGGAAAACAAAGTAAGCAGTCTAACTCGGGAGATGGACCAGCTTGCGGCTGAAAAAGAAGAGGAAAGCCGAGAGAAAAATAACCTTGCCTATCAAATGCAAGCCTTATTAGACTTTCTTCCCGGAGGTGTTATTGTCTTGGACGCTAGAGGGTACGTATCTCAAGTTAACCCCGCAGCTACTGAGCTACTTGAAGCTGACATACTGGGTAAACTATGGCGCAAAGTGATTCGTGATTGTTTTTCCCCCCGTAACGACGATGGTTTAGAAGTATCGACAAAAACAGGAAAAAGAATCAGTGTTGCCACTAGCTCGTTAAACGGTAATGGTCAAATTATTTTGTTGACGGACCAAACAGAAACACGGGAATTACAGCGTAACCTAAGCCGTTACGAAAAACTATCTGCAATGGGGAAGATGGTTTCAGCACTTGCGCACCAAATACGAACGCCTCTTTCCGCTGCGCTACTTTATGCAGGGCATACGTGTAACCCAGAAATAGATGAAGAAAAAAGGCTTTTATTCTCCAATAAAATTAAAGGCCGTTTGCAACATATGGAAAAGCAAGTTAGGGATATGATGCTTTTTGTTAAAAGCGAATTACCTCTCAATGAACTTATCACCACTGGCGAGCTGATCGAAGGGTTAAAAGAAGCCACCGAAGCCGCACTGCTAATACATAGTAGCGAATGCCAGTGGGAAAATGATGTGCCAAGTCTAATCATTAAATGTCATCGAGAAGCCCTAATTAGCGCATTGAGTAACCTTGTTAACAATGCCTTACAAGCTTGTGAAATTTCCTGTCACCTAGTTGTAAAAATAGGTCGAGAGAGAAACGACCTAATAACAATATCGATTTGCGATAATGGTCCGGGTATTCCGGAAAATATGTTGTCAGAAGTTCAAGAAATGTTTGTGACCACAAAATCTCAAGGTACAGGCATTGGTTTAGCCGTAGTACAGGCTGTTGCACGAGCCCACGGTGGGCGTTTTATTTTAAATTCAATTGAGGGCAGCGGAACCTGCGCGTCTATGCTTATCCCCCAAGCTGAAAACAATTTGAAATAATTAACACATTAATGAGCAGTAAGCGTTTTAAAAGGGTTTTTCATGAATAATAAATTGAAGTGTAATTTGCAGCCCAAAATTCTAGTTGTTGAAGACGACCTTAATCTACGAGAAGCTCTGGTAGATACACTAGAGCTAGAAAAGTTTAGGGTATTATCTGCGGACTGCGCAGAAAAAGCCCTTATCGTGGTTGAATCTCATTCTGACATAGACTTAATTGTTTCCGATGTCAATATGGGTGAAATGAGCGGACATGATTTACTGAAAGAAATTAAAAGAAATCATGCTCACATTCAACTCCTTTTAATTACCGCTTACGCAAGCATTAGTGAATCTGTACAAGCTATAAGAGAGGGCGCGGTTGACTACTTAGTCAAACCATTTGAACCTCAATCGCTTGTAGACACTGTGCGTAAATACGTCGGCAGACATTCCATTAGTATGGATGAACCCGTCGCTATTTCAGAGTGCAGTAAACAGCTATTGCAACTATCGACACGTGTTGCCCAATCGGATTCAACCGTATTACTGGTTGGCGAATCAGGAACAGGAAAAGAAGTGCTTGCTCGTTATATTCACGAGAAGTCTCCAAGAGCAAATAAGCCTTTTGTTGCCATTAACTGTGCGGCCATACCAGAAAATATGCTAGAGGCCATGTTGTTTGGTCACGAGAAGGGCGCCTACACTGGGGCGCATACCTCCTCGCCAGGAAAATTTGAACAGGCGGATGGCGGCACCATATTACTCGATGAAATTTCTGAAATGGATATGGGGCTACAAGCTAAGTTATTGAGAGTCTTACAGGAGCGTGAAGTTGAACGTTTAGGAGGCAAAAAAAATATTAAATTAGATGTTCGCGTAATAGCAACCTCCAACCGGGATATGCGCAAGGAAGTTGTCGAAGGTAAATTCCGTGAAGACTTATATTTTCGTCTAAGTGTATTGCCTTTGCAGTGGGCACCTTTGAGAGATAGAAAAGAAGATATACTGCCACTTGCCGAGAATTTATTGCAGTGTCACGCAAATAAACAACACAGAGTGGGTGTATCCTTAAGTGAAGAAACCAAAAGCGCATTAATTCACTACCCGTGGCCGGGTAACGTGAGAGAACTGGATAACGTTATGCAGCGTGCGCTAATTCTTCAACCAGGGAATGCCATCACCGTGCAAGATTTGGGTTTAATGGGAGGCGTGGGCTACAGCGAAAAACCCTCCTTACTCGATGCGGGTTTAATTCATTCAGCCAATCAAGATTTTAAAAACCTAGTCGCAAATCAAACTCAGTCGGCAGTATATGATATGGCCAAAAATTTTGCAGTGGGTTTACCAAGTGCCAGTGATGTATCGGATGGAATAATATCCAGTTCTATTGTTGAAAGCGAAATTCAGGAATTCAACTCTCCTATGTTAGGAAGTGATATGCGTCGCCATGAATTTGAGATAATTGTAAAAACCCTACGCCAAGAAAATGGTAGCAAGAAAAATACGGCAGAAAAATTAGGCATTAGCCCGCGAACACTTCGTTATAAGTTAGCTAAAATGCGAGAGGAAGGGTATAACCTTGAGGCGGCTCTCGCAAGTTAAAACCCCGTTCTTTCGGTGAGGCTCGGTAAACTGTTAAATTAAAACCGCGTCCTTAGGGCGTGTGTTTACATCTTATCCATAGTTTCAATACCTAAAAGTTCTAAACCCGTTTTTAAGGTATTGGCGACAGCCTTGCTTAATACAAGGCGGCTGGTTCGAGTTTCTTTATCCACATTGGGTTTTAATATCGGGCAGACCTCGTAGAAGGTCATAAATAAACTTGCTAAATCGTAAAGGTAAGTACAAAGTATATGTGGGTAGGCATCGTTCGCAACCTGTCCCACCACCTCGGAAAATTGAAGCGTTTTTAGTGCCAGTGCTTTTTCCTGAGGCTCGCTAAGCTTAATTGCTCCTTCAAACTCAGCCATATCCATATTAGCTTTACGGAATATACTGCGAATACGGGTAAAAGCATACTGCATATACGGTCCAGTATTACCCTCGAAGCTAAGCATTGTTTCCCAATTGAAAATATAATCATTCGTTCTGGTTTTAGAAAGGTCCGCATACTTAACCGCGCCAATGCCAACTTTAGACGCGACAGATTTAATCTCGTCTTCAGTTAATTCTGGGTTCTTCTCTTTAACAACTTGCTCCGCTCGTTCTACGGCCTCTTCTAGCAATTCTGCGAGTTTAACCGTACCGCCACTTCGTGTTTTAAAGGGTTTACCGTCTTTACCCATCATTGTGCCAAATGAATGGTGTTCTAAACTTACCCATTCATCTAAATAACCGGCTTTGCGAGATAAAGTGAATACCTGTTGCATATGTAAGGACTGCCTTGCATCAATAAAATACAAAATTCGATCGGCATTCAATTCATTTACACGGTATTTAATTGCTGCGAGATCGGTCGTCGCATAAAGAAAGCCCCCATCTTTTTTTTGTACGATAACAGGGCTGGGGTTACCGTTTTTATCAGCAAGCTCCTGAAGGAATACGACCTGTGCGCCTTCGTCTTCTACAGCCAACCTTTTTTCTTGCAAGTCCTTGAGTATCGCGGCTAAGTCATTGTTATATGCGCTTTCTCCGCGCACATCATTTGCTGTTAGAGTGACATTCAGTTTTGCATAAATTTCTTCACTGTGTTGCAGAGAAATATTTTTAAAATTCTCCCATAGCTTGAGAATTCCTGCATCGCCAGATTGAAGCTTAACAACATAATTGCGAGCGGTATCGGCAAACTCCTGGTCTTCATCAAAATGCTTTTTCGCCTGTTGGTAAAAACTTTCAAGATCCTTTAATGCAAACTCTGTGGAGCCACCACTTTTCATTTGCTGTTCCAATTCGGTAATCAACATCCCGAACTGTGTGCCCCAATCCCCAACATGATTTTGTCGGATAACCCTGTGGCCCAGAAACTCTAATACGCGGGCAATCGTATCGCCGATAATAGTGGAGCGCAAATGCCCAACGTGCATTTCTTTGGCGAGATTGGGCGCAGAATAATCAATTACCACGGTATGTGGTTCTTCCTCCTCAATGATCGCCTCCTTAAAATTGTGTGCTGCGTGCTGAGTTTGTTCGGCCAGCCATTGCGAACTTAAGTAAATATTAATAAAACCAGGGCCGGCTATTTCCACCCTCTCAACTATCTGGCCCAACTCAAGGTTGTCCACTATCGACTGTGCCACCTTTCGCGGATTACTTTTCATTGCCTTGGCTGCCGCCATAGCGCCGTTTGCTTGGTAGTCACCGAACCCTTCTTTTTTGCTTACAGCAACATTAGGGTTGTACTCTACAGGTATGCCGGCGTCAGACATTGCGCTACGGAATCGGTCGTTTAGGAAAGCACGTATATTCATAGTTAGAGTCGTTTGGTTAAAAAACAGGCAAAAACACAGTACCCCAAGCCTATTTAAAAAAGAAGCCGCGATTTTAGCGACCCTTGTGTCAGATGCAAGCTATGCCCGTTAGAATACTATTATTAAGATGTAATTCATTGCCGTAAGGCGTTTAAAGAAGTGTTAGGAATCAAAACAGGGGGCTTTGTGACTGAATACATACAATCTGAAACTACGAACTCTATTCTAGAGATTACATTTAACCGGCTTGAGCGCAAAAATGCACTCAATCAAGCCATGTACGCTCGTTTATCTGAATTGATCAATGGCATCTCCGGTGATTCTGGCATTCGAGCCATCCTTATTACCGGGCAGCCAGAGTGTTTTACCAGCGGTAATGACCTGGGTGACTTTGCTACACACGGTGCGAATATGGGTGAAGACAGTGATGTTTTGACCTTTATGAGAACACTGCGAAATTGTCCTGTCCCAGTTGTAGCGGCGGTGGACGGTATTGCTATCGGCATCGGCACCACCATCCTGCTGCACTGCGACCTTATCTATGCCAGTCCTAGGGCCATGTTTTGTATGCCTTTTGCCCGGTTGGGGCTATGCCCTGAATATGCGTCTTCGTACTTGATCCCTAGAATCGCAGGTCATGTTAAAGCGACAGAATGGCTTATGCTCGGAGAGCCTTTTTCTGCCGAAGATGCCCTACAGGCAAACCTAATCAATGAGGTAGTTGACAACCCCCTAGAAAGGGCACGAGAACAAGCTAACAAAATAGTCCACCAGGCTCCTGCCGTTATCAGGAAAACAAAAGAACTGATACAAGCTGGCTATAACGAGAATATTGATTGCGCAATGAAAAGAGAAGTTCAGGCGTTTATGCAAGCATTAACCAGTGAAGAATTTGCAGAAGCCGTATCGGCATTTTTTGAAAAGAGGGCGCCGGATTTTTCAAAATTTGATTGAGTGCTTGGTTTTTAAGTATTTGATTTAAGAGCATGGTTTGGAATATGCAAAAGGTTTGGAATATGCAAAAGTGAATTTCATCAAAAACACAGAACAAGAGAGAAAATGAATGAAAGTGGATTATTCGGGAAAAACAGTTGTCGTTATTGGTGGCACAAGCGGGATCAACAGAGGAATAGCTGAATCCTTCGCTAAACAGGGAGCCAATGTTGCTGTTGCCAGTAGAAAGCAGCAAAAGGTCGATGAAACCGTCAATGCTTTGCAAGCGCTTGGTTCAAAAGCCATTGGGTTTACTGCCGATGTGCGAGAAGAGGCCGATATTGCATCAGGGTTGGAGGAGGTTTCTAAACAGTTAGGCCAAATTGATGTATTGGTATCAGGGGCCGCAGGTAATTTTCCTGCAATGGTCAAGGATATGTCACTCAATGCCATTAAATCCGTTGTGGAAATAGACTTGATTGGAACTTTTAACGTACTCAAAGCATCCTATCCTTACTTGCATAAACCCGGTGCGAGCCTTATCAATATTTCAGCGCCACAGGCATTTGTACCTATGGTGGCTCAATCCCACGTTTGTGCAGCCAAAGCAGGGGTGGATATGGTCACACGTTCGCTGGCGTTAGAATGGGGGCAAGAAGGCATTAGAGTAAACAGCGTTGTTCCTGGCCCCATTGACGGAACTGAAGGTATGGAGAGACTCGTTCCAACGCCAGAATTGAAAGAAATGGCTCGCCAAAGTGTGCCCTTAAAACGTTTGGGAACCCCAGATGATGTGGCGAACCTGTGCTTGTATTTGGGCTCGGAGATGGCTAGCTACGTATCGGGTGCTGTTATCCCCGTTGATGGCGGTTTCTCCCTTGCGGGTGCCCCAGCGATGAATATCTACCTTGAACAAATGACCAAATCTCTGGCAAAGGGTGGCTAGCCGCCAACCTTCCTGGATGTATTTGTGTAGAATATCCGACTAAATAACAAAAATATATTAGGAGTCGTTATGTCAGTCATGGTTGAAGAGCTGATTCTCAAATTTAGCTGTGATGATAAACCGGGAATTGTGGCATCCGTTGCCAGTTTGTTTTCTTTGCAAGGGTTTAATATTCGTGAGTCTTCCCAGTTTGAAGATACCTCAACACGACGTTTTTTTATGCGTACCGTCTTGGAATCTGTCGAAGGGCCTAAAATGCTTGAAGGTGTTAAATCCGCGTTTCAATCCATTGCTGACAGGTATAGCATGGACTGGACTCTCTGTGATGGCACTAAAAAGTCCAAAGTTGTTATCGCTGTATCCCAGTGGGGGCACTGCCTAGACAACCTACTTAACGGCTGGAAACGCGGTTATCTACCCGTTGATATTGCCGCTGTAGTATCCAACCACGAAACAATGAAACCTCTATGTAACTGGTATGGGGTTCCATACCACTACCTTCCGGTAATACCTGAAACCAAAAAAACTCAGGAGCAGAATATTGTAAATATTATAGAAGAGTCGAATTCTGACTTTTTGGTTTTGGCCAGATATATGCAGATTCTTTCAGATGATCTATGCCGCAAGCTCGAAGGTCGAGCCATCAATATTCATCATTCATTTCTACCGGGCTTTAAAGGCGCAAAACCTTACCATCAAGCCCATGATCGAGGGGTAAAACTAATAGGCGCGACCGCTCACTATGTCACCGCAGAATTAGATGAAGGGCCGATTATCGAACAGGCGGTCGAAAGGGTGAGCCATGCCAATACTCCCGAAGAACTAGTAGAAATAGGTCGGGATATTGAAGCCGTTGTTTTACAGCGGGCAGTTCGCTGGCACGCAGAGAACCGAGTTTTACTCAATGGTCATAAAACGGTAGTGTTTAATCGCTAGGTTTATCGGTTACCTCTCGTTCAGTGCTATGTTAACTAGGGCCTAGTTAACATAGCCTTGAGGGGTAGCATACGAATTCTTAAAAATAATATTTTTATTCAAGGTCTTGTTTGCGTTTTGAACCAAAGGCTATAAAAGAACTTCTATTAAAGGTCAAGAAGAAGTAACCGGCTATTTGATTCGTTTTGATTCATTGTAGAGAGACCTGTTCCTTAACCCGGCTATAGAGAAAAATTTCGTCTTAGTAAAAGATCGTTGCGTTTTTCGTTAGGGGGAAGCTGGTCTGACTCTAATTCGAAACCGTACTTTTTGTACAGAGATAATGCAATTTTCAAATTATGGTTAGTCTGAACAATCACGCTTTTTGCTTGGATTTCTTCCAGTTTTTCAATACAAGATTTAACGAGGCCACTACCGAAGCCGTGCCCTTGAGATGCGGGTGAGACAGATAGGTTTCCCAGCTCGTAATTGCCATCACCTAAATAATACAGTACGCATATGCCGCATATTTCTTTTTCAGAGCGAGTGCTGACGAAATAGCCCCCGTTTTCGATGATCTTCTCTGGGTATTTAACAAGTTCTCGGTCAATACTATCCCGTTCAAAATGGATCAAAATCCAGTGATTATTTGCCTTTATGTACTCATCAAGATGGTTTAGGTTATTAAAGGAAATGTCCATATAGTTATGCAGCCTTAGCAATAAAATGCCCATTATTCACAATAGGTCGACGTTGTTTAGGTTCGCAGCCTATGTTCGATTACGAATCCGGGCAGCAATTGTAACTATAGTTCGACTCAAAATTAAGTACTTGAATAATTTTTTTTACGATGCTTGGGGAAATAGTAAGGCTTTTTACGTACATTGCCCTTGAGGCCGCCAAGGTAGCGACCTTATTTTTCCATAATAGGGTTTTCTTTGGAAGGGTTTTTCTAACGTTTTAATAAATGCAAAACTTTCACTGTTGACTATAATTTGATCAAAGGCAAAATGCTTTTGACTCTATGGTCAGGAAGGAGAGTAGGTTGAAAAAAGAAGAAGCCGTAGTTCATCAGGCACTAAAGTGTTCATCTCAGTTGGGTGTTATCGGAAAATTTTCTCGGGTGGTATTATCTAGCAGTAGCCTCGAAACGATTATTAACCAAGCCGCAGACTTGCTAAATAATCTTAACGTTTCTGGAATATTATTGGTCTATAGAGAAAATAATGTTGCCAAAGCGAGCTTTGGTAAGGGCTTGGGAAGGCAACATGTAGACGAAATCAATACTGACGTACTTTCGGGTGACCGGGTAATGGTGCTTGATCATACTTTAGTATTTAATTTGCCTCGAATGAATTTACTTATAACCATTGATGACATGATCCCCGAAGATATAGGGCTATTTCAGGATAACTTATCCATCTGGTTTGATACCTTTGACTCTGTGATCAATGCTTTTTGTGAAAGGCAAACCTTAGTGAGAGAAAAAGAAAAGCTTCAATTAAACTTAGCGGATGATATATCGGAAATCACTAACTTTATGAGAGACTGGGATGAGAAAGCGGCAGCTAGCACCAGTAAATTATTTGAAGATTATATCTGTAAAGTAGAGACTGTTCTTCCGCATTTCTCACTGGACTTTGATCAAGAGTGTAAAATTACAGAACTAATGTACGACTTTGTTTCTGATTTTAAATCCCACCTAGATAAACACCTCACTTATAACACAAGGTTACAATCTGTTTTACAAACAGTGTATGACGAGTTAATTAAGAAAGGGCAAATGGATAAAGACTTGAAAAATGGTATTCGAATATCTTTAGATAGGCGAAAACTTGATGCCGGAGCTGAATCGGTCGATTTGTTCTAGGGTGCATCCAGCACTCTTTATTTATTTCTTTCCCATTAATAATATTGACCTTGAACTGTTATTTTGACCCAATTTTTGATGCTCTTCTTTATTTAATTTTATACTCAAAACCGCACTATGGACTTTGCGGTTATATTCTTTTAGAAACGACAGCTATCATTATATTTAGACACCCGGTACAAAGAAAAAAACAACTGCCAAAAAAACAACCATTGTTATCATCAAGGATAATATCGATATAGCTGCCACATACCAATTTGATTTAAACGCATAGTGATGCGTCGCTTCTTTCTCTTCTTTGGTAACGTGATATTGCCAAACGATGGCCGCAGCCACGCTTGAATAAAGCAAAGGGATTAATATATTTGGAAAGTTATCTGGGAGTTGAAAAGTAACTACAGCAATAAGTATCGTAAAAACTACACCAAAAATTTTGGATAATAAGCCCAATTTCGATTGATCTTTCAACTTAAAGTTTTGGCTTATATAATAGGTGGCGGCTAAGGGGCCACCAAAAAACGTACCTAGATATATTTGGTGCGGGGAATAAAACGCTTTGATATTTAGTCGGCCCTGAAAAACACACTTAGCCCAAGCGGAATCTAGCCTAAAGCACTGAAAGTCCTAGTCAAAACGACCAGTTTTAGCTAATCTGGTATCCTTTCCTGGTCGAATTGTTCAATAAAATCATGCTGGAATTATCTGATCAACCTCATCAAAAGAACTTCTTTAACGCAGACTTACTGGATCATTTAGATCTTAGTGATCCCTTAGTCTTGTTAGCTAACGCCATCCCCTGGACTGAGATCGAAGAAAAACTTTCCGTCTTCTACTCTTCACACACTGGGCGTCCAGCACTCCCTATTCGTCGGCTTGCGGGTTTATTGATATTGAAACAGTTGGAAAATTTAAGCGATGAAAATATTGTCCTACAGTGGAAGCGCAGCCCTTATCATCAATATTTCTGTGGTGCGAAATATTTTGAAAAAGAAACCCCGTGCCATCCTACAGAATTGGTTCATTTCCGACAGCGTATTGGTAAAGAAGGGGTTGAAGCCATTTTTCACATGTCAGTGGCACTGCACGGAAAAGCAATCGAAGAGAGTACCGTCTTAATCGATACAACCGTACAAGAAAAAAATATCACTTACCCCACCGATGGCAAACTCGCAATAAAGATTATCAATCGATTAAACAAAATCGCAAAAGAACACGGAATAAAACAACGTCGAACCTATGTGAAAGAAGTGAAAGAGCAACGATTAACACTTCGCTTTTTTCGCCACGTTAAGAAGCGTTCAAGCGCCAGGAAAGCAGTAAAACGACTGCGTACTATAGCCGGTAAACTGATTAGAGAGTTAGAAAGGACGTTACCAAAATCTATATTGGGTCAATATGAACAAGACTTTTCGCTTTATCATACCGTTCTTACTCAGAAAAAAAATGATAAAAATAAGATTTACAGTTTACATGAATCACAGGTGTATTGTGTTGCAAAAGGAAAAGATCACAAGCCTTATGAATATGGAGCAAAAGCCTCCATTGTGGCGACGGCGAAAAAAGGGATTATTTTAAGTGCAGTGAGTCATGCAGAAAACTGTCATGATGGAGCCACCCTCCCCAAGGTATTACAGGAAGCGATGAAGGTTCGATCTTCTCCACGAGTGAAGGCAGTTTGTGATAGAGGATATCGTGGACAAAAAGAGGTGGATGGAATTGAGATAGTATTACCTAAAAAAGCTTTAAAGCGAGACAACCGTTATCAACGAGACAAAAAAAGAAATTTATGTCGCCGTAGAGCGGCAATTGAGCCATTGATTGGTCACTTAAAATCAGACTTTCGTTTATCAAAGAATTTTCTAAAGGGCACACTTGGAAATGAGCTAAACGTTTTAATGGCTGCTTGCGCGTGGAATGTAAGGAAATGGATTATTCAGTGTATAGAGGACATATTTTTGTGTCGAAATAAGGTATTTTACTCGGTATTAATAGGACAAATACTCGACACAACGGTTTGGTGGATGAAATGCCGAACCAATATTCAGTTTTTTCGTTGTTTGGTCCGGTAAATGTTGGCATACAGGCTATTTGAGTTAAAAAACGGGAGTTTTTCAGGGCCGACTAAGTAGAAATATAGAAAGCTCGTTTGACTTCCTTTTTAAGCTCGTTGCTAGTGAGGTTTACAAAGATTCGGTTAGATTTTAATTCTCTTGCTAATTCTTCGGTGTTTTCGTGTGGAAGATTGAAGCCGTGAGAATCATAAAGCTTGATGGGTTGAATCGTTTCTAGTTTCTCTCGCCAATCTAAGGGGCGAAAATCGCTATTCTTTGTGTATGGTTTGTTTTCATTGCATCGACGGCATAGTATCTGGTGGTTGGAAATATCAAAAAGGTCGTCATAAGTATTTCTTTGGGGAATAATTTGGTTGATCTCAATGTAAACCCCTTCCTTTTTTTGCATGTTGCAATTCATGCATCTTTCACCATACACCTGAATCAATTCCTTTCTTAGCCACCACCATTCAAAACTGTTGTATATGTACACTTCGTTTCGTGGTTTCTGCAGGTCTGATTCAAAGCGTAATGCGGGTTTGGGGTGCATTGGAATGGCCTGGATTATCTTTTAATCTCACTGGTAATGATAGTTGAGTATGGACGCTTCACGTAATGCAAGTTTCAAATATAAAAATTGCGATCCTTCCTAGAAATTATCACTTTGAAAAAAGAGTCTCTGCCTTGGATGTTGTAAATGACGGAATGAATAAAGGGCCAGTATAATGCTGTTTGGGCTATCCAAAGCGGAGCGTATATAGCTTTTATTAAGGCTTCGTTATCTTAAAAAAGCTCTGAACTTGACACGGTACTAAAGTGTTCGAGGGTGCTGTTAGCTCAGGTATTGGATAACCCATTCTTAAAGACTGCTTGCAGTGATCCACAGTCATTAAACGAAAACGATTCACTCTTTCAAGCTCAATAATGTATCGGTGAGATTTCATCAAGTTTGATAAGTTCAAAAATGCGTCATTGTTAATTGAATACTCTACAATTCGCTCAGATGTTTTTGTGGCGTTGTTGAAATTCCAGCCACTAAAACAGTGTTTTTCATTGCAATTATCTTCTACTAGCGAATGGAGAGCCTTCGGGGTATACCAATTCGTGATCAAGTAGTCTGCATCTAGCGCTTGTTGCGAAAACTGATAGAGCAATGCGTGAACTGCGGAAAAGAAATCTTTTTGTGATATTTCACAAAAACCATTTCGTCTAATGTCGTAAGTGCCTTTTTCATTTGAATCAGGTGTGGAATGAGAATATGAGACTGAAATCTCACAGTGCTGATTTACTGTGAGAATGTATGACTCTGTATTCGCCATTGAATAGTACTTGGTATTCTCAGTTAAAAAATCAATGGTGAACAACGTTTCAATTTCTTGTTGAGCTGACTCATTAGACTTTATATTTGTGCAACCATAAATAACGCAGATAAAAATTAAAAAGAAAGAACGAATTAGCATGATTCTACCTACGGCATAAAAGGAGGTGTGATAGGGGCACCAGAAAAGCCGGGCTTAAGGTCTGGTAGTACTATATTTGATTGAAAGGGATTACCTCTTAACCCCCAGAAGTAAACCCAGCCTACTTTAGGGACGCTACTTGCTACTTCTTCGGGTAGTTGCTCCCTTGGTATGTTATCCCAATATTCTGAGCCGTGAATTCTTAACCCATTCCAAAGGTCTACATGGCCGGGGAAGGCTATGATTCCTGGCACGCCGTTGAGCCTCATTCTATTTGCTTTGTTTGCGGTCAGTTTTGCATCTGGTGGGCCGAATTTTTCGGTTAGAAATTTGGTCATTATATTAACACGTATAATATAGTTTTTTCCGTTTGACCCTTTGAGCGTGCCGTGTTTTATATAGGGGATAACAACGCCTGCTGCATGTAAAGCTATTGAAAGACGAACCGCACAGCTTAACCCCTTGTCACCAATATTCTCTTGCGCCCATCCTCTATTGAATTCCCCGCCCAACTCTTTAAGAACTTGATTAGCCCTTTTCTTTGGCCCTGGTCTAGCAGCCCACATTGCACTTAAGTCTGGCCTGCTTGCTAGTTTCGCTTTCGGAATACTTACTTTGCTTGTCATTTATCCCCCTAATCTCATTCATTTGAAAGTGACAACACTAACAGTGGCGCGGCTATTTCAGTGTGAGCTGTGACACCTTTTTTATGATTATTTATCAACTATTTGAGCCTTATGATTCTTTGAATATGACTTTATTTGGAGGAGGCTTTCGGTGGTTGATTTAGAGGGCTTGAGGTGGGTTTCGATGCCACTTTAAACGACTGTCTGAAGTCTTTCTTTTTTGGGGGGAGGGCTTTCTTTGGCTGGTTACCGTTTCTTAAGTGTTGTGGTTGAATACACCGGACACTTAAAAGAGAGATAATTATTATCAATCATTGGAGTGTTATTATGAGCCAGAAACGAAGTTACAAACAATACCCAAAAGAGTTTAAAGATGAGGCTGTGGCCTTGGTTCGAGAGCAAGGCTATTCGGTGCCAGAGGCCGCCAAATCATTGGGTATAGGAGCCAACATGCTTTACCGATGGAAAGATCAGCATGAACAACAACTGGAAGGTAAAAGCCTTGCTGAAGACGAACGATCCGAGTTAAAGCGCCTGCGCAAAGAAAATAAAGAACTGCGTATGGAGAAAGAGATATTAAAAAAGGCCAGTGCCTTCTTCGCGAAAGAAATGAAGTAAAATACCGTTTCATTGTAGAGCAATCTACAGCGTATCCGGTACGATTATTGTGTCGAGTCATGGGTGTAAGCAAGTCAGCCTTTTATAGCTGGAAAGCCCGCCCTCTCAAGCAGTTGACTGCCGAGGACCTACACCGTAATCATCGAGCTAAAACCTTATTTACAGCTAGTCGAGAAAGCCTAGGCAGCCGTGAGTTAGCCAAGAAGCTCAGAGAAGAAGGCTTGCCAACGACTCGCCATCAAGCCAGGAAGCTGATGGTGCAACTGAAGCTGGTTGTTAAGCAAAGGGTAGCTTACAAAGTCACCACAGTGAGAAAGCACAGTGATGCCGTGGCCGCAAACTTGCTTAATCAGAACTTCAACCCAATGGCCGCGAACCAGGTCTGGGCAGGAGACATAACATACTTAAAGACAGGTGAAGGCTGGATGTATTTAGCTGTGGTTATGGATTTATTCTCTCGCCGTATGGTTGGGTGGTACGCCAGTAAGCGCATGACGACTGACTTAATATCTAGAGCGATGATAAAGGCTTATAACGTTAGGCAGCCTCCGAAAGGACTGGTATTTCACAGTGATCGCGGATCGCAATATACGAGCAGGCGATACAGGAAGTTACTTGATTCTTACGGCATCCGGTCGTCTATGGGTGATGTGGGTGCTTGCTGGGATAACGCTGTAGTTGAACGGTTCTTTGGCAGTCTAAAGCATGACTGGCTGTTTAAAATTGCGCAGCCAACGCGCAAGCATATGAAAAAAGACGTTGCTGCGTATATGAAATATTACAATCTAAATCGATTACACAGCTCAAACCAAAGTATGTCGCCGATTAATTACGAGAAATCTCAAATGAAAGTGGCCGGTTAAGTTGACCAGAACATGTCTAGCTTGGCCTGCATTAGAGACTGATAGATCAGCTCAACGTCCTCGGCCGCGCGATGTTGCCGAAATTTACCTGATGATGCTAGTTGCATTTTAATGTCATTAAATTTGTTGTGTTGTGAGGGCTCCAAAAGATCGTAGAGTGATAGCATATGAAACAGTTGCGGTTCACCGGCTGCATGAAACAAGGTATGAATCCAATCAGAATCCCAATTCACAGCATCGCTATAAACTAGCCCGTCTGTTTGGCTCAAAAAAGTATTCAGTTCTTGGGCTACTGTTAAGGCGCTTAAGCCAGAAGAGAATAATTCATCGCGAGATATTTCATGCATGCTTTCGGCGGTATTACACCAGTAAGTCCAGTTAGGTTCTGGGCGTATAAGCCAAGATTTTATTTCTCCATTAACCCTGGCAGCAACTTCGATTGGGTAAGAATCAAAATGTAGCCCACTGGCTTCAATATCAATTATGGCAATATCTTTCATAAGAAGAACATAAACTCTTTGGGAGCGAAGATATTACGCTTTTCAAAAATAGGGTTGCAGGGCTCGTCTTTCCAAAAGGGTTGCTCATCGGGTTGTATAACAGAGAAATGATCTTTTAGTGCAGGTATATCCTTACACCAGGCAGGCGCTGTCTCGGGAGTATTTTTGGGTGCTGAAGACCATAGCTCTACCATGCGTTCGAGAATGCAGGCTTTGAGCGCACAGCGAAGTGCAGAGTTATCGGTTGGGCATAAAGCGGATTCAAGTGCCCAGCCTCTACGCCAAACGTACTGAACCAAATCAAGAAACGCTATTTCATCGTAAGCAATAAGCTTGTCGGTCATTACATTCAAAACACCATCAAGATTTTCCATAGGCGCTCTCCCATATTTGATTAAAACGTTTTTCAAACAACGCATCAGCTACGTGTGGGACGAAGAGTTTGAACTTGCAGACCTTTACAAATATCGCTTGCTTGTCTTTTTGTTTTATTTCTTTCAAAAAATGTATCGCATCGTTCGTGTCTCTCTGGCCGCGAAAAGCCGTGATTTTATGCGCGAGCATTTCGTGCCAGTCGGCAGCCTTAAGGACTAGGTGTGAATGCCTAAAAACGATATTGTTGGACTTAGATTGTAAACCAATAAAACTGACGCTATCGTTAAACCATTTATCGCGTGGTCCATGCTCTAGCCCAAACTCTGCACCAACTTCATCGACTAAGCCCTTCAACATTTTTACCACAGCTGGGTTGTTTGGGAATAGTACATCGACATCGTGCGTCATTTGTCGCGATCCGTGAAAGAGTACGCTAACAATGCCACCACAGCACACCAAGTCAAGACGCTGATTTTTCTCTTTTAAAAGGTCGTCCAGCTTGTTGAGCGCCTTCATTATTATTGGCTTGGTTATTTGCTTTCCTGATTCTGCGTAATACATATTACTCTCCCAATATTTTTCGATACTATATTTGTAATCAGTTTGTCAGAGGTCTTATTCTGCCAGTCACAAACCTAAAAACCACTCAGGGTCCACTGTTACCTTTTCAACAAGTTCCGTTTTTACACCTAGTGCCAGTTCTTTCAGTTTGTCTGCGAGCTGGTCACCATCCACTAAATCAATAGGTGCCGCACCATCTCGGTTAGCCTCTTCAATCGCCGCTTTAGTAAAGCTGCCAGTTGTAATAAACATGCCTCGATCGGCTCGGCCAACGGTGGCACCTCTGAAGTCACGAATTTCTGGTGATCCAACAGAGCCTTTGTATTTTTTACATTGAAAGCAAATATGAAAACTCATTAAGCCGTTAATCCGAGCAATGCCTTTACCATCAATCCCGCCATCACCGGTTCGGCCGGTAACCTCAACATGCACAAAACCTGACTCACGTAACATACGTTGAGTAAGTCGTTCAAATGCATCTGGGCTCATTTCTTCTATCAAGATATGGTGAAGGCGCTCTCGCCATGCAAGTGCCTCTTCAGGTGAGTCATCAATGGCCGAAGCTGGGTCAGTTGGGTCCTCTGATACTTTGCTTGTCTTTTTATCTAAAGAGCGCACGTGGCTGACTATTTCTCGGCTATCAATCTCTTCTGACTGCTTCGCCTTATCTGTTAGCGTCCAAACACCACGAGAAGAGTTTTCCAAGTATCCTGCTTTTTTAAGATAAGTGCGCGCCCAGGCCAAGCGATAGCCGATTTTTGTCTGGCTGCTTTTATCTGGATTGTGTAAAACGGCCAGCGTATCTTCGTCAAACTTTTCTAGCTCGACAACTTCTTCGTACATTTCATCGATGCTGCCAGAACCACCCAAATTTACTAGGGCCTTCATCAATGGCAGCATGAGCTGGTCGTAGGTTATCATTTTATATCCTGTTTTAACGTGAGCGTTGCTACTTAATTAATCACTACTGGCCAAATTTTTGTATGTAACTCGATAGCGTATTGGCCTCTTTGACTTCGTCGTGAGGAATAAGCAAATACTTCCATTCTTTACCGCCATTGGCCTTTAAATAACTAGAATTATCCAAAAGCCATCCATGGCTTTTGCCCTACGGGCGCCTTCGGCGGATCAAATTGCTCCTGGCAATTTGTGAACCCCGACTTGCAAGTCCAAACTTGCCATGCTTAATTAACAACCAATAAAAAACCCCACCCTAAAAGACAGGGTGGGGTTTTTTATTGGTTTGGTGGAGCAAAACGTTCTCTAGATGAACTTTGATGGTGGCTAATTTGGATCATTTTAGGCTAATCTAGGTCAATTTAGACTTTATTTTGGTGTAAAAAGTTAGCGGTCACTAACGTAGGTTGTTTTTTGGGGTAGTGTTCACTTTCTTTTGATTGGTTGCTGGTCGTGGTTGATCGGTAAACCGGATACTAAATACCTAAAGGTAGGGGGAGTGTTTCGTAGGAATATGTTGCTTGTTAAAATCCTGTTTGGGACCTGAACTGAAGGTGTGATAAGTTACCCTTGGTGAATTTCTAATTTAGGTTGGGTAGAGTAAATCAACGAGCCCTCGGCAAAACTTTTTCCATCTCAATAAGATTTGAGGGGCGATTTCTGTTTTCCCGCAAACCAGCACCCGCTATATTTAAGAGCGCGACATTTTTCATGGCGTGGTATGTTAGTGGAACTAAGTTTGGTTGGAAAACCAACTGTTTGAATGGTTCAAATTAGCATTTCGCTAGGGACAGGATAATTTTCAGGTTCAAAACTTACTTGTGTAGAGTACTGCTGGAATGGTGTTTACATCCGTCCCTTTGTGGTGGACGTAAAAATTGGTTGTTCTCTAATAGCGCAAAAAGTAAGTCGGCCAGCACCCCGTCTATAGTTTGGTTGAAACCGCCAAAGTAAATAATATTAACGTGTTTGATTATCTCGAACACCTATTTAAGGTGTTGCTTGCGATGACCAAGAGCGAGGAGTTGGACGCAGTATTATCGCGGCGAATTGAGCATCCAGATTAAATCGGTGAGTTCCAAAAGTTGTAAACATAAAAGTCATCTAGAGGTGTAGAATATTTAATATTGTACTCTGCCATTTGAGAGTAAAAGAGCTGAGTCGACGGCTGTTCAAGAGCAGCTAATCCTGCACCCAAGGTCGATAGCTTATTGTTTAGTGGTACAATTGTCGTGTTGTATTCGCTATATTCATTAACGATGTTCAAAATTTTGATTTTTGTGTTTTCAGGGTTTACTAGAGAGTGATCAAATACTTGAATGTTTTCATCTGAGTAATATGCTCTGAGTTTTTTTGTGAAGTCACAGTTTCGTTGGTGACTTACTTTTGATGTGGATTCACTAATAGAGCCGTATCCTATTGATATTACGTTCGGCTCTAAGCTATCAATAATGTTTTTGGCTCTTTCAAATTCGAATCCGGACAATACGATAAGATGTAATGGTTTGTTAGGGTCGTTATCCCCCATAAAACCTAGTATTGACCGAATGTCAACAATTACTTTGCTTAGGTTGTTTTCCGCATTTGCCGCTCTATAAACGAAATTTATCTTGTGAAAATTTTCTCTATAAATATGAAAAAATTTCAATATAATTAGTAAGGACTCTCTGGGGAAGGTTGAAATGTCAATGTATACGCTCTTCCCTTGCATTTTTTCTTCGCTATTAAAAAAATTGACTAGTGCATCTGCCAGTGAGGTAGGTAGCGAGTGCTCAAATTTTGAGAATGTAACATTGTCAGCATAATGGCTGGAAAACTTCGTTCTGTTTTCTTTGGTTTGTGTTGAAAATTCTGCAGCATAGAAAGATAATACGTGTGAAACTTTATTTGGAGATATATATTCCAATGGTGTCAGGCATCTAGCTTCAAAGCTGCAGCATGTAATCCAATAGTCTATTGGTCTACTGATACTGTCATTGAGATCGTTTACGTTAATTAGGTTGGTCACTTTTCCTACCTTACAGCAAGATTGCTTGGTTGGTTAGTTCGCCGCTGTTTAATTTTTTGTCTTCTTTTAGTCTTTCTCGTACAAATGCTCTAGGGCTATCCATGGCAAGCCTAAGCATCGTGGGGGTAACGGACAAATGGGCTGCATATCCAGACGGATCAAGCTTAAAAAATGGAGCTAGTCTTCTGTTTAATATGTATAGCGCGTTTCTCCCGACACCTTCTTTTCTAGCTATAGTGGATTTTTGGAGGTAGCCCCACTCAATAGCCAAATCCAAAATTGACTTTATGTCATTATCTACTGAGTTTGTTAGCATGAAAGAAATATATCGCCGTTCTGTATCATTAGAAACAAGCTTTTCTTGGAAACATTCGCCTAAAGAAGTTATAAGATTTTTTAATCTTATAACTTTGGTGTATTGAGCTTCGTTTTCGAGGTTGTCTTCTGAAAGTGTGTCTTGTTCAAGCTTGTCCATCCCGCTAAGCATGTAGTCCTGAGACCAGTTATAAATGACGTCGTTTTGTGTTTTGTGTGGAATGTCAGCAATTTTTTCGGTTGTAGTAGATGATAGGTTAGAATACATTATGGCTGCAGGTTCTAAAAAATTCCTAATCATGCCTGATGAAAGGTTTACCATGCTTTTAAAGCCTGCGTAGCTAAAGGTATTTTTCTTTTTCTTTTTTGCAAGTTCCTGCATATAAACCGATACCGTGTATCTAGTGACATCATCAGACTCCCTGCTTGATACTCCTTTTCCTCCCTTCCACTCGTCCTTAATTTTTTCTTTTATCTCCTTTAGACTGGAGTCTTGCTGGTGGTTGGTGGGGAAAAAGTCAGTGGGTGAAGTGCAATCGAAGCCCCCAAGTTCTAAGCGACGTGTAACAATCTTTTCTACTCTGTCAAAATAGTGGCTCGATTGTTTCGAAAGATATACGCCCCTAATATCAATTTCGGAGTAATCATGTGGGCTCTCAATTATAATTCCTTGAGTAGTTCTCCATGTTTTGTATTTTTGTTGGGTTGAGACTTTAAGGCAGAGGTCTTCAGTAGATCTGTATGAGACCCAGCTGTTAACAGTTTTTTGCATGCTGATGGAAAGATTGTCAGCGTCATCAAGCATTAAGTATAGAGGTCCTGTGGGGGTAAAGTTTAGACCGTTGGTTGCAACCACTAAAGGAAGTAAAAAATCATCATAGCCAAAAAGAGCTCCGCTGTACGGGTGTGATGAAGAGTCAAACGAGATTCTATTTAGGTATTTCTTGGCGAATCGCAATTCGCTGTCACATACTTTTTTTATTTCATCGATCAAGTTATTGTTCGATAGGGTGTAGTCTATGTCAGGGTTTATGTCTGATCCACAATCTTGGGCTAACTGGAGTATTGATTTAGTGTAAGAAATAATTTCATTTTCATTATTTTTATCTGATGATTTTATAAGATATTTCAGGGATTTAATAATCTGGATAACTGCATTGATCACTAAAATATGTTCTGCAAGTAACGAGTGTGAAGATCCTTTAAGCCTGCTAAGTACTGGCAAGCTATAATTGGCTTTCCTTATGGGCATGTGAATTGCGAAATAATTAAGTTCATTAGCATTATCTACTTTGTGGGCCGCGAGCTGAACTTGAGGTTCCATATATCTCAGCATCATGCTTTTACCGCTACCTCTTGGTCCATGGATGAAAGTGTGCTCAGGGGATAGGAGTTTTGGGAAGTCGGAGAAAACGTCAATAAACAGCGATGCTATGTCATTTGGTGAAAGTGTCTCGGGAGTCTTAACTGAAAACGGGTTTTCCATCTACTGATCCTCCGTGCAGGCAGTGTATTTTTTATGCAGTTCTTTGCCGCTCCATCCGTTCTGCTCTTCTTTTATCGAGATAGCCTCATGAGGGTACCCTGTTTCTTCAAGTCTAATAGCGTGGCTATCTAGCAAGTTCATTTCATCATCATATATTATGATGTTAGCGCTAATTAGACTGGTCTTTACGGTTTCTGACATAAAGCGTTTGCAGTATGTGAGCTCGCAAAACATCTTTTCAAGACGCTCATATATTTCGTCTATTAGATATATGCTCGAGGACCTTCTTTTTCCCTGTTTCCCATATTTTTTTACGATTGAGCTTTTTGTTATTTCATATTTTATGCTGATGTCGAAAGTTTTTGTGTCGACTTCGACTGAAGAGATACTATCTGCATACGCATGAAATACCTCGCTCTTTTTGGGCAATTTGTTGCTACTCAATAGGAATCTTGCTGCTCTATTACGGCTTTCACAAATCTCATCCGCAAATCGTACAATTGCAGCAATGAGGCGTGCTCGATAGCTAATGCCCTCGTAGGAGGCTTCTATGAATAGGGGGGCTATTGTGTCTTTTGTCTGCTGTCCTGACTCAGTTTTTCTTTTGCCTCCGTGAGCTTCTGCAATGTTTGCAATAGGTTTTGCCTCAAAAACATCTGGACAGACTGCACTGCCCATTTTCTTGAAAAGTTGGAACGTCTTTTTTTCGTGATTTTTTCGCCCTTCTATATTTCCTGCATCGTGTAATAAGATCGAGACAAGGGTGATATAAGTTTCGTAAGGCGTTAGCTTACATGCATCATAAAAGTCTTCTAGGTCTGATCCAAGCAACTTTCCTGCATACCTTATGACAGAGTTAAAGTGATCTATACTATGGTCAGTATAGATCCCCTGGTCTTCAGCCGAAGTTCCTGCACCTATCCATTTGTAATACTCTTTGTCGACATGGACTTTAATCAACTCATACCTTTTGAAATAGTCCTTCCTTCCGCTTGGAAACTTTTCACCATCGTTCTCGGCATTCTTTAGCAATTGTTCTAGCGGTAATAAATCAGTGCTAATATTAGTCATCCCAAACTCTCTTAGTATTCTAGTATCTTCCTGAAGATGGCGTTGGATAAAAGAGGGGGAACTGCATTCCCAACCTGTTGCTGTTGAAATCCAATACTACCTTTAAAGACGAATTGATCAGGAAATGATTGGAGGCGGGCGGCTTCTCTAACGGACAGGCCTCGATGTTCTGTTGGGTGGACTAGCATGTTTTTCCTATAGTTTCCAATGACTACTGACGGTTCATTTGACTTAAGACGACGGTATATTCCAGTATGACAGCGAAGCTTATCTGCATAGTTTCCCATTAATCGATCTGGAATATCCTCCCAGTTCCCCCCTTGAGGTATATGGAGGTATCGTTTAACGACGAGGTCACTGTTTCTCGTAACAAGGTGATTATGACAGCCTTTTAGTTTGCCCCTTAAGCTCCTGACGTAGCGGTTTGTAGCAGGTTTCGCGTAGTTTAGATAGCACTCTGACGCACCATTTTGCAGTCTTGGCATATCTATCATTGCATTGGCGACTGTTACCACTTTTTTGTGAGTCGGCGTTGGAAATTCGAAAGCAGTTCCGTGAAGCGAACCAACAATAAAAAAACGGGCTCTTTTTTGGGGGACGCCGAAGTCTGTTGCGTGTAGTAATTGCGTTGAAGTTGTGTATCCCATTTTATTAAAGCATTCGATGATTTGTTCGACAAATATTCCCCCTTCTGTTTCCAAAATTCCCCTTACGTTTTCAAATACAAACCACTCGGGTCGATAATCTTGAACGACTCGCACATACTCTTCGAAAAGCCAATTTTTTTCGTTGCTTACAGACCGGGTGCGTTGGTTGGAAGTCGAGAATCCCTGGCATGGTGGTCCGCCGAAGACGACTAAACCTTCGTTGTCTCTATTGTCGATTTTCGTTACGCGAAAACGTCTTATATCGTCGTTAAACATTCCATATTTTGGGATATGGTTGGCGAGATAAGTGGTTGCAGCGTATTTATCTGCCTCAACAACTTGTTGGACATCAATGCCTGCTTGAAGTGCGCCTAAAGACATGCCTCCGGCGCCAGAGAATAAGTCAATTCCAATCATTGCTTCATCATAATGCTAAAATTATGTTCTCGCAGCGTAATTGTTCGCCCTTAACAGGTCAAGATAAATGATTCCCAAAAAACCCGGAAAATGGGGTTAACAACAAAAAATCTAAAATTCTGGTTAGTATGTCGTTGTTTTGGTTTCGATAGAGGGTGTTCGCGTTTATTGCATGATTTGTGATTGCTGCTGTTAGTTATGCTGCTTTGGGAGATGTAAGCGTTCAGGTGGGTACACTAACAAGGTACTAAGCTCACTCTCAGTATTTGATTTCTGCAAATATGACGGATTAACCATTCTCTATTTCCTCGAACAGATTCCCGAAAAACTTTAAATAAAGATTAAACCAACCTATTTTGGCCGACTAGGCCGTGCGAGTGACTAATTATGTATTTTTTCAAATCCCGCTTGGTAACCAAAAGGTATTAAATGAACCACTTTTTTCGGTGTATCTGTAAGTCGTTGATTTTAAGGGAAATAAAAATATTTAGCGGCGGACGTGAGCTGTACAAAAAATGACGCGGTGTATCATTTTTTGGGTCAAATCAAGGGTTGGGTGAGTTTTGTACAGCGCTTTTTGAGAAAAGAAAATTGTTGAAAAACTCTGAGGCCCGCGTGGTGCGGGCTCCAGAGGGGGTGTTTTTTTTAAAGAAAAATTTCGATAAAGGTGATTGGTGGAGGCGGCGGGATTTGAACCCGCGTCCGCCAGCTCTCTGTCTGCGGCTCTACATGCTTAGATTCCGTTAATTAATTTAGCTAATTACAGCCCAACGGGCAGGACGTAATCGGCGATCCTGAAAAGGTTTAGCGTATCCACCCCAGGCAGGCTTCAAAGCGATCCAGTTCTGTATGACAGTCTTTAGCGCGGTACTGGCACCTTATTAAAGACTGAAAGCAGGGTTTAAGCTGCTAAAGCGTATGAATCGTCGTTTGCGACTATTCTAGTTACAGCTTTGGGTTAACGTGATTAGCTGCCATCACGACATGCACCTTAGATTTTGATACCGGCGTCGAATCCTAATCGCCCCCTGGGGCCAAATTACAATAAATAGCAATAATTTGGCCAACTTCTTTGATTATACGGTATATATGGCCAGACAGATAGAGTCTGTTGGGGTAAAAACGGTATCTCGTAATATGGCTGTTTTGTGTTGGCAGTGCAGTAGGGTTAGGTCTGTATGTCTGGGAAATAATACAAATAATCTAAGGGAAGGTCTTTTAGTAAGGTTTCTTTTTAGGGGCTAATCTACCCTATAAGGAGGTTGGGGCCTGTTACTATTTTAGTAAATAATGATTGCTGGAGTTTATTTCTTCTCCCGCGAGGTTGCGGGAGGGGAAATAGGCTCAGCCATTAAGCTTGCGCATAAAAACATAATTTGGCGTAATTTATCGCTTGCTTGGGGTCGTAACCAAGCGATATTCTCGTAACTTAAACTCGTGCTTTCTTAGGTGTAGCCGTCATCACTTAAATAAGTATTAACCGCTTCTAGTGAAAGTCGCTGTGCTTTTTTAGGTCAATAGGAGTTTGGAGCGGTGAAAATTTAGTGAAAAATTTTATAGAAAGTCGCAGGTCAAGGCTGTTTGATAGTTATATTAAGAGAGTGGTTTAGTTGATGAATGCATGTGCTATTAAATAAAGGGTGCAAAGAGCTGAGGGGTGAAGAAAATATAAAAAGCTTCTTGGAGATTGGTGTCGGCTCGATTATCCTGAGCGGATAAGACTAAAATCATAAATGTCGCTTAAATTTATAGGTGTGTAAGCTTGAATCGAACAGTAGGGATGGTATTTTTTTTGTGCTCTTTGGCTAATTTTTCCTGGGGGCTGTCAGCAGAGGAAATATTTCAATTAAACCAGGGCCGGTTATTGCAAATTAAGCTGGTTGAAATTGAATCACAGAGCAAATCTTCGCTAGGCTCAGGGTTTGTTGTTGGCGATGGTTTGACTATTGCGACTAATTACCACGTTGTTTCTCAAGCGGTTTCTTCCCCAGGTAAATACAGGATTGAGTTTTTTCGTGAGGATGGGTCAGAAGGTGTATTGAGCCTTTACGATATTGATATTATCAACGACCTAGCGCTTCTTAAAAGTGAAGTAGAGCTTGATAGCCCTCTTTTTATCGCGCAAAAATCTTCCCGCAAAGGCGCGAAGATCTTTGCCCTAGGTAACCCTATGGATTTGGGGATGACTGTGGTGCCTGGAACCTACAATGGGTTAACGGAACACTCTTTTTATCAGCGTATTCATTTTTCAGGTTCGGTTAACTCTGGTATGAGCGGTGGCCCGGTATTAAATGAACAGGGGGATGTGGTCGGAATTAATGTGGCTACTGCGGGCAACCAAATGAGTTTTCTTATCCCCGCAGAAAAGCTCCAGTTGCTTCTCGATAGTTCTGATGAGCAACCTGAAAAATCGTTAATAGAAAGAGCTGCCTCTCAGTTGGAGGTGAGTCAAAAACATTTGATAGACAGGTTGCTTGATGAGTCTTGGGAGGCAGAAAGCCTTGGTAATGCGAAAGTTCCTGGTGAAGTGGGCAATGTTGTTTCCTGTTGGGGACGCTCGACGCTGAATGATGCCAAGAAAAAAGACGATGCAGTTATAGAAATTTCAAAAGGGTGCTCGTTACAGGATAGTATTTTTATTAATAGACAAATGACGTCTGGAAGTATCGAATACGAATTTTATTGGTTTGAATCTAAAAATTTAGACGATAGGCGGTTTTATCGGTATTTAGAGAAAAGCATGTCTGGATATCCTGCTAATAAAGTTGGGAAGGATGATGCAACAGAGTTTAAATGTGAAGAGGCATTTACTTTGTTACCTAATGTAAAAATTCCAGCCGAGCAGGTTAAGTCAATTTTATGTGCTCGAAGGTATAAAGAATTTTCGTCGTTATTTGATGTATTCTATTTCCGTTTCGCAAAACGAGATAATAAAGCATTGATTAGTCACTTTACTTTGGCTGGGGTCACCCAAAAGTCTGCCAATCGTTTTTCAAGTAAATTTTTGGAGAATATAATATGGCAATAGTGATTGAGGTCTTAGGTTCTAATAAGCGTGTTCAGGATCGATATTTTTTTAACCATGGTGATATTAGTTTTGGTCGTGGTTATGATAACGATGTGGTTATAGACGATGTTCACGTTGACGCTGAACATGCGATCCTCCGATTGACTGACGAAAATACGTTGTTGTTAGTGGATAATAACTCGTTAAATGGAATACGTGACAAACGAAACAAGCTTTTTGGCAGTTACGTTGAATTAACTTCGGGTGATCGTTTGCTACTGGGGAAAACCAGCATTCGAATTGTTGATACAGAACATCCTGTTCCTGCTGCGGTAACGCTAAAGGTAGACGGCTTCTTGCAAAGTTTATTTAACAATCTTTATGTTGGGCTTGCGTTGTTCGTTCTGTTTTTATTTTCTCAAGCTTATGAAACCTATTTAGACACTATTGCAGACTTAAAATTTAAGGACTTATTCAATAATTCAATTCTCATAACGGCTGTTACTTTTGGGACGGCAGTATTCCTAAGCTTAATCGGCAAGGTGGTTCGACGAGAATGGCGTTTTAATTTTCACTTAATAGTGTGTAGTGGCTTGCTTGTCTCTATTGGCTTGTTAAGTTGGTGCCTCAATCTTATTTTATTTAATTACGATCTAGGTTTTGCTAAATGGGCTATTGACGGCGTTATTTTTGGCGCTTGGGGCTTGCTATTCTTGTGGGGTGTGAGTCGGAGTGTGTTTCTGCTAAAACCTCTTCATATGAAGCTGTTTTCTGTCGGTATTGTTAGTTTACTAGTGTTTTTCTCCATTTCCGATGAATTGTTTGTCAATCCAGACAAGTTTATATCTACGCCGGTTTATACTAAATTATTTAGACCCGCAATTTTTCGAGTTCGTACTCCTATCACTGAAGAAGAATTCTTTTCTAATGCTCAGGTAATTTTTGATATTCCTGTTGATGTCGAATAAGTTTACCTGTGTTTTTTGAGTTAAATCACTTTATTTTCATATCGGTTACTCTCTATGTATATAGAGTTGAGTTGACTAATGTATATTGCTGGCGTGATCAAACTGTAAACAATAAAAGAGTTCAGCTTAGGTTCAGCGTTGGCGCCTTACTATTTTCATGGGGAAGCGAATCCGTCTTAATGTTGGACGGATCTAGGGATGGCACGCACGGCAAAGGAACTGCCCCATTTTTGATTTGAACCACAAGGCTTAGCGATGAAAATAAATTACCTGATTTTAATCACGGCTTTTTTTGCCGCTCCTATGCTTTATATGAAGTCTTATGCAAAGTCTTATGCAAATCTTCGATGTGGAAATGCACTGGTCTTTATTGGTGATAATACTTATTCCGTAATAGATAAATGTGGTGAGCCTTATGCTTTAGTTGACAAGGGCATTAAGTTCTTAAAAACAACGTCTTTTTCTGACGATCATGAATATGAAATAATAGAAAAAGTGGTGGTTGAGGAGTGGGTATATAAGTTAGAGAAAGGCAGTTTTACTCGGCTGTTGATGTTTGAAAATGGAAGTTTGAAAAAGGTGACGCTGGGAAGGCGCGTTGATTAAATTTAATACATTCCCAGCCTTAATTTCCCAGCTTTAATTTCTTTTGTAAAAATCTAGCGATTTAATATTTTATCTCTTACCCAAAGCCCAGCTTCTTTAAGGTTTTCTGTGGTCCAAGGGCCGTTGTTAATGCAGGTGCCTTCATTCCAAACGGCTCCAGAACGGAAATCATCTGAATAATTCCAGTTGACCCAACTGATATTCTTTTCGTTTAAAATATCTAGGTAAGCTTGCGCACTGGTAAAGTTGTTTGTGCCGTCTCCGGTAAAGGTTTGCGTTCCCCATTCGCTAACAAATAGGGGGAGCCGATCAGCCGCCCATAGTAAATTATCCCTGTAAACTTGGTCGTGAGATGCGGCATAGAAGTGGAAGGTATACATTATGTTGTTGTAGTTAATTGGATTATCGACTATATCTTGAGCGTCAGTTCCGTCGGAGAGACCTAAGGATGCCCAGCCGTGTGTGCCAATTAAGATAACGGAGTCTTCATCGATATTACGTATAACCGGAATAAGTGCCATGGCGTAGTTGCGAATGCTATTCCAGGTTACTCCGTTTGGCTCGTTGGCAATATCGTAAATAATATTAATATGGTCTTTGTAGTCGGTTGCTATGGCGGTAAAAAAGTTAACGGCGTTATTATAGTTAGCATTCGGGTTGCCAGGAGTAAGTTGATGCCAGTCTACAAGGGCGTACATACCTCGGTCAGTTGCTTCGTCAATTAATTGTTTTACTTGGTTGGTATATTCGGTTGGGTTTGTTTCGTAACCCCCTTCTTGTACGTAGAGAGAAATACGTAAAATATCAGCGCCCCAGTCATAGGCTAAAGCATCTAGGGATTCTTCGGTTAAACAATTACCCCACCCATACCATTGAATTCCGTGTGTACTCATGCCTCTTAATTGAACAGGTTGATTGGAGTTGTTACAAAGCACTCGGTTGCATACAGAGAGCTTGCCGTATTGTCCAACAGGGGTAAGACTTGAACCGGAAGAGGAAGTACTCAGGTTGGATGTATTGGATGATGATTTTCCTCCATTTCCATTGCAGGCGCATAGGTTTATAAGGAGTGGAATTAAAATTAAATAATGTTTTTTCAACCCTGTTTCTCTCTCGTTTTATTTATGGTTAATATTTATTATCGCGGTTTGTTAAAAAGTCTTTTTTTATTTTAGGGTATTTTTTGCATCTATTAATTGTTGGGCAAATTCTATTTTAAATAAGAACTCCAGGGTTGTTGTGTTTATAGTCTGGAGTTCTTTTGGTCGTTATTAAGTGGTTAAGAGTTTATCGATTTTTAATTTTATCTCTAATCCAAAGCCCTGCTTCTTTAAGGTTTGCTGTAGTCCAGGAGTTGTTCGCTGAGCAGGTTCCTGTTTTCCAAACCGCACCGGAACGAAAGTCGTCGGAATAATTCCAACTGGTCCAGCTAATTTGGTATTGATCCAAAATATCTAAGTAAGCTTGTGAACTGACAAAGTCATTGCCGCCATCGCCTGTGTAAGTTTGTGAACCCCACTCAGAAACAAAAATAGGTAGCCTTTGGGCAGCCCAAGTAAGGTTATCTCGGTAAGACTGACCATGTGAGGCTGCGTAGAAGTGAAAGGTATACATGATATTATCGATGTTCACTGGATTATTAACAATATCTTGTGGGCTTCCTCCGTCGGATACACCTAATGAACCCCAGCCGTGAGTGCCTACCAAGACAACAGCATTTGGCGCGTATTGACGGATAACGGGAATTATTTGGGTTGCATAGCTTTGAACTACATCCCAGCTTACGCCGTTTGGTTCGTTAGCCACGTCGTAGATAATATTATTTTTATTACTATGTGTAGACGCAATATCGGTAAAGAAATCAACGGCTAAATTAAGGTTTGCATTTGGGTCGCCGGGGTCAAGTTGATGCCAGTCTACTAAGGCATACATGCCTCGCTCGGTGGCTTCATTAATGAGGCGATGAACTTGATTGGTAAAGCCAACGGGGTCAGTTTGATAGCCGCCCTCTTGAACATAAAGTGAGATACGTAAAATATCTGCTTCCCAGTCGTCAGATAAGGCTGTGAGCGATTGTTCGGTTAAGCAGTTACCCCAACCATACCACTGAATACCGTGTGTACTCATACCTCGTAGTTGAACGGGTTGGTTATATTGGTTACACAATTTTGTGCCGCATACGTGCAGTTGTCCGTGAGTGGCAATAGGTGTTCCACCGGAAGAGCTGCTACTTGAGCTAGAGCTAGATGAACTGCTGCTAGAGGAATTGCTGGAAGAGGAGCTACTCGAACCAGTACTGTTACATGCGTCAAGATGTTGCCAAGCATACTGCCAAGCCCAGCCAATGCCGGGAGAGTAAGGTCCGTGAAGGTTGCACCATCCACTAACGGTGCATTGATAAGCGTCATCGCTAACTCGGATGCGATCATTTTCTTTGTAATGGGTATTTGATGTTGCGTAAGTTGGAATATTGGAACAGTTAATCGCAAAGGTATTGATTGCGATAAGGTTGATAGTTGCCAGTAATACGAATTTGACAAGTTTATTCATTATTATCTCCGTCTTTAATTCGTTAGTATTATAAAATATTTAACGTGCATTTATTTTGTTGTTACTGTTTTTCCTTGTTTTTTAAGATAAGTTATTGTGGAGAATAAGTTAAAACAATTACTATTTTAATTTAAGTGGCAAGCTGCGAGGTTAGTATTAAAAATACGATAAAAACAGGAAAGTTGCTCGCTGAATCTCGATTTAAGCAGTTTCCAGTGTTTATAGCAATACTCCATAAGTACTAGACGGTTGTGTTTGTGAGCTATTTGAGGTTTGAAGTTTATTGGTTTTGTGTTTTAGAAAATGTTAAAAAAAATCTAAACTTATTAAATTATCTTTCTAGGCTAAATGGCACGTTATTTTGGCGATAATATGTAGTCTACGCCAAGGCTGGAAAACCCATCTTCAGTAAATTCGATGGTTTCGCCGAGGTATCTCCCGTAGCCTGCTATATAAGCTTTTTTGTCATCTAATGGCGTCAATATTACTTCAATTTTATTTCTTCCTTCGACAAAAACTTTTGCGGTAAGGAAGTTTTTTTGAATGTCTATTTTGATTTTTGATATGGGGTAAAGTTCGCCAAGGTTAGGATTCTCTTTTATATGGTATACCCCAGCGCGATTAAGCCAAGCTTGGGATATAGGCGTTGCCTCTACTTTAGTTGCTAGGCGCATTTTTTGACCATATAGTTCACCAATAATCGTATCAATTCCATTTATTTTGTCTATGTAAAAGCGTGCTTTACTGGCTTTTCCAAGGCGAATAGGAATAAAACCAAATAATTTATAGTTTATGGAAAAACTAGTATGGTCTTGTTGTTTAATATTAAGCTTCTTGCCTGCTATTTTAGCGCTTAATTTTCCATTTTTATTTAAAATATCCAATTTGCCAAGTATGGATGCGTAGGTGCCTGTTGCGTTATTAATATTAATTGAGTTTTGGGCGACATATGGGCGCTGTTTTGCGGATGCTTGGGGTGGCGCTATTCCCTTTGTCGCTGCGGTCATTAATATTATTGCTTCAGAGGCTAGGTCATAGTTTAGGTCGTTGGCGTTGGCGGAGTTAGATAAAATTACCACGCCTAGTTTGTTTGTTTTATTAACTAGCAGTAGAGACCTATGAGCGTAGGTGGCCCCGTCGTGACCTATCACGGTTTCGTTGACAATGTCCTCATGAATAAACCAACCTAAACCGTTTTTAACTCCGATGTCGAAAGAGACATTGCGATTGTATACTTTTAACATCTGTTCGAGGGCCTGGGGGGATAAAATTCGTTGAGCCCCAAATACGCCATCGCCATTCACCATTTTTATTAGATTACTTAATTCTATGACATTGGTTTCCAAGCCACCAGCAGGTGTATTCCGTATAGTTCGTTCTCGGGTGAGTTTACCTTTGGTATTGTACGCAAGTGCCAATCCATGATGTGGTGTGGCGCTAAATTTGGACTGAGTCATGCCAAGTTGGGGCAGTAAGCTTAGGTTCATATGTTCATCAAAGCTTTGTCGGGTTGCATTTTCGAGCGCAACTCCAGCGAGGGCATAACCTAAATTTGAATAGGAAAATACGGTGTTTACCGGGTATTTAGCCCAAAGTGTATTGGCATTGTTTACTATAGTTTTGAGTGATGCCTGAGCGTTTGGGTTATGATTAATGTAATTTGTCGGTAGCCCTGAGTGATGGGTTAGAATATTGCGTAAGGTAATAAATTCATTCTGCGTAAAGCGAGTTTTAATGGCTAGCTCAGGAATTGCCTTATTTAAGGGGGCATCTAAGTTGAGAGTACCTTGCTCTGCTTGTTGCATTACTGCAGTTGCGGTAAATAGTTTGGATATGGAACCTGCGCGGTATTGAGTGTATTCAGTAGTCGGTATTTTCTTTTTTTTGTTCGCGTAGCCGAAGCCTTTGCCCCAAACGATTTCCTGATTTTTAACCAGTGCGATACTTAGCCCAGAAATATTGTCTTTTTTTAGTCGGTATCCAATTATTTCTGTTAGATAATTAATAATGTGCTCCATCTCATTGTTAACAACGATGGTTGGCCTTTCAATTTTATGTGATACGCAGGACGTTAGTGTGATCAAGGTTATGGAAACTATGGTTTTTTTAAGCATGAGGTTAATCAATACAGAATATTCTGAGTTATATGACAATATAATGTAAATAAAAATTCATTTAATGTCGATATTATGTCTTTGTTCTGTGGTTGGGGGTATCGGAGCCTGTTAACATTAATTGAATAGGTTTAAAAAAGCAGTATGATAACTCTCGCTAGATGACCTCTAATAAGCAATGAGCCATGCCAATAGGGGGTTTTTTAAGACTTGCCCTCTCGTTATGTTGTAATCTTTTATGTAGCCTGTTGGGTAAAAATTTGTTGGATAAAAAATAGTATGGTTAAGAGTACGGAGCTTATTAAGAATAATGTACGAGTCTGGGAAAATGTTGATAGGTCAATGTTTGAGCGGGATATTGTTCCCTTATATAAGCCTGCCGTCCTAAAAGGGTTGGTTGCAAATTGGCCTTCTGTCCAGGCGAGTCGAGAGTCCGATAGTTCGATGCGAAATTATATTTCCCAGTTGGATACGGGGGCTGAGGGTGAAACATTTGTGGGGTTGCCAGAAATAGAGGGCAAGTTCTTTTATAACCGCGAGATGGATGGGTTTAATTTCGAACGGAAAAAAGAAAGTTTAAGTGCATCTCTAAACCGAATTATTAATGAATTCAATGCTGGTCATCCCTCTTCTATTTATACGGGGTCAGTGCCTATGGGGCAGTCTATGCCCGAGTTTCTTATGCAAAACCCAATGCCGTTAATTGATTCTGCGATAAAACCTCGAATTTGGGTGGGAAACAAAATGACGATCCAGGCTCATTTTGACCAATCGGATAATATTGCGGTGGTTGTGCATGGGCGACGTCGTTTTACTCTTTTTCCTCCGAGTCAAATTAGTAATATGTATGTTAGTCCAATTGATAATACTGTGGCAGGGCCTCAGTTAAGTATGGTGAATATTGAGGCCCCTGATTACGAGAGGCATCCAAAGTTTTCCGAGGCACTTAATACGGCGATAACCGCAGAGTTAGAGCCTGGCGATGCACTCTATATCCCCAGTATGTGGTGGCATCATGTTGAGTCTTTAGAAAAATTGAATGTTTTAGTGAACTATTGGTGGGCAACTCACTATGGCCCGGATTCCCCTTTGGCGACATTGCTGCATGGTTTGCTCACCATGCGGAATTTGTCTAAAGGTGAGCAGATGGCGTGGAGGAGCCTGTTCGACCACTATTTATTCCACCTTGATGGTGATCCGGTGGCGCATTTGGATAAAGATAAACAAGGGGTATTGGGAGAGTTGGACCCTTCGAGTTATAAAAGAATAAAAATGCACCTTATTCAATTGCTGAAGTCTCAATCGGGTAATGCACGATAACGTTTTGTCGGTTTTAAAAAGGTCTATATCGCCCGAAATAGACGTGTTATGTAGAGAAAGGGGTTTATCAGGGGCGGTTATTTATACTTCCAAAATAGATTGGTATTGCATTATTAACCTGTTTTTCAGATATATGGTTGGGAGCTTTAAGTTGCAAAACGTCCATTTCGCACCATTATTTCCATTCTATAGTGTGATTTATGTCCAAAAATTCTCTTTTTTAAAGAATTTCTCTAACTCGATGCTGCTTTTTTAATTTCCTTTTCTTCCTTTTCTGTCTTTAAATTGGCTATAAAATCCGCGATTTTGTCGAAAATTTGGATAAAAATGTCGATTTGTTATTAAAAGGTTAATCTGTTACCTTCAGCTACTTAGAGATATCGTGGTTTGCTTGATCGTTAGCGTAGGTAGTCCCAAATTGCCGCACACATAACAATAATAAGGCTAGCCAACCGCGAAATTTCAAAACTCCTATTCGAATAACAATAATTGTCGAGTAATTGTAATGAAAAATTTTAAACTTCCTTCAAAAAGAGGGCTGATAGCTGGGCTTTCCTCTTTGGCGATATTCGCTAGTGCTGAAGCAGTATATTCCCTAGATTGTTCCGGTTTATCAGTATGGTCAGCAGATTCTACCTATACAGGTGGGCAAGCTGTTCAGCATAACAACAGCGGGTACACAGCAAATTGGTGGACTCAAGGTAATGATCCCGAGCAGTTTTCTGATCAATGGCAAGAATGGACATTAGATGGCCCCTGTGGCGGTTCTTCTTCCAGTTCATCTTCTTCTAGTTCATCCAGTAGCTCTTCTTCTAGTTCATCCAGTAGTTCTTCTTCAAGTTCTTCGAGTTCATCATCAAGTGGTGCGCCAAACTGTCCTGCATACAGTGCTGGTACAAGTTATATGGCTGGAGATACTGTTACGAATGCCGGCGGTGTATATATTTGTGAAATACCTGATTGGTGTTCAAGTAGTTCGTTAGTGTATGAGCCAGGTGTTGGTTGGGCTGCATCCTATGCGTGGGATACGGGCCGCCCAGATCAGTGTGGAAGTTCTAGTAGCTCTAGCTCTAGTAGCTCATCGACCAGCTCTTCTGGTAATTCTTCAAGCAGCAGTTCAAGCTCTTCATCTAGTTCTAGTAGTTCATCTAGTTCTAGTAGTTCATCTAGTTCTAGTAGTTCATCTTCTTCGAATTCAAGCTCCAACTCTAGCTCAGGTGGACAGGAATGCGGTATCCAGGCTTCATCGGGTGGATACACCATGTGTAAGTCTGACTTGGATGCAATAGAGGCGGCGCACACATCGGGCTCTCAATTTGTTTTAATTGGTAAGTCAATTGAAACTCGTAGCAATGCGATTGTCGATGCGATTGCACCTAATGCGGCAAATAACCCAGACAATGTTAAGCGTGTGGAGTCTATTGTCAGTGGGTCTGATTGGGACTTTTTGTTTGGTCGAGCTAATGCAGCCTATACCTATACTCGATTCTTAAGAGCTGTGGGTAAATTTAAAGGTTTTTGCTTCACATATACGGATGGACGCGATTCAGATGCGATATGCCGTAAGTCATTAGCAACAATGTTTTCGCATTTCACCCAGGAGACAGGTGGTCATACAGGTGAATGGGAAGAACCACAATGGAGACAAGGGTTGTATTATGTTCGTGAAGCCGGTTGTGACAACGGTGGATGCGGTTACAACGCAGAGTGTTCGGCTTCTTCTTGGCAAACAGAAAAGTGGCCATGCGGTAAAGACACAAATGGTGACTTTGTTCGCTATCATGGTCGTGGTGCTAAGCAGTTAAGCTACCATTACAACTATGGTCCTTTCTCTGAAGCTATGTTTGATGGTGATGCAACAGTATTGCTGAATGATCCAAACCGGGTTGCAGAATCTTGGTTGAATTTAGCTTCAGCAGTATTTTTCTTTGTATATCCCCAGCCACCTAAACCAAGTATGGTTCATGTAATTGATGGAACATGGCAGCCTAATGCTCATGACGTATCTTTGGGTATAACGTCTGGTTTCGGCGCCACAACAAATATCATCAATGGTGGTGTGGAATGTGGTGGAAGTACTGAGATTGCTCAGTCTTTAAACCGTATTGATTACTACAACAATTTCACCAGTTATTTGAATGTTCCCGTTGCCGCAGACGAAAAGTTAGGCTGTGCTAATATGGGGTTATTTGATACAGATGGTGCTTCTGGTGCAATACTAACCCAGTGGGAAGAAGACTGGGGTTATAATGGCGATAATGCAGGAGGCAGAACTTTCGAGTGTAAGTTAGTTGGCTATCAAACAGCTTATAACGCTCTGTTTAAAGGTGATTACCATAAGTGTGTTGCGGATAAATTCAATGTGACGATCATTGACGATGTAAACTAAGCTTTAATGCTTAAGTCATGCCCAGAACCCGGCCATTGGCCGGGTTTTTCATGTGTAAAAATTATCTCTCGCTTATTTGAATTGGGTGGGGAGAGCCTCCGTTGGTTCGTGCTCACGCCTCTTAATGGTAATTGAATAGGGGTGGTGGCAAGGCATGAATGTGGGGCGTGGGAGCTGGAAATAAATGTCTATTGGAGATTACCCTCTGGGATAGATTTGGTCTCACCTAGGGGGCAATAACGCTTTTGAAGCCGACTGATTATTATTTATTTTGAATTAGTATGGCGTGTAATACATAGATTGTTAGTTTCTTTAAAACCTGAGTTGCACTGCCATGCTGTACCGGAATAATCTAAGTGTGAATTGGACGGGAGTGCAATTCGAATGCAGGACTGAGCCATTTTTTTGTATCCTCGTTCACACTTCCAATCGTTTCCTGTATTTGTTAGAAAGGCGTTCTTTGGAAGAGGTATATAAGCACAATCGGAGCCTTGCTTTTTGTAGCCTCTTATACAGTTCCAGTTGTTACCGTTGGCATCTAAAAAGCCGTTATCTGGAATTATTATTTTTAGGCAAGTACTCTCATTTTCAATATATCCTCTTTTACAGCTCCAACCTTTGCCAAGAGAAGAAAATTCAGGATAGGCATTATCAGGAACTTCTATCTTTTTACAGTGGTTTCCTTCTTTAAGGAAGCTTTTCTCACATTTCCAATTGTTGTCATAGGAAGATTCGGATAGATAAGCGTTTTGGGGTAGGAATATTTTTTTGCAGCTTTTGTGCTTGTTTTCGTATTCCCTGTTACATGCCCACCCGTCTCCATAGGCGCTCTCTGTAAGGTAAGCATTAGGGGGGACTTCAACTTTGTTACAAAATTTGTTGTTTCTCTTGTATCCTCGTTTGCATTTCCAGCTTGAGCCTGAAGAGTCTAAAAAGGCATTCTCTGGTACTATAACGGGTTTACATTTCCCATAAGTGGATTTGAACCCATGGTTACAAGACCATCTTTCGCCGTAGGAACTTTGATGACTATTTTTAGGTGGAGAGGTTTGAGATATTGCTTCAAGCGTTAGCGTAGAAAACAATATCCCTAGAAGCAATATCCCTAGAATAGGGGATACCTTGTAGAAAAGGGGAAATCCAAGCTTCATTGTTTTGATCACCAAAAAAGAGTTAATAGATAAAACTGAGTTGATGTCAAATAGGCAGGATTTCGCTCATTAACGTACTCTGAGCAATAAATGAATTCAATAGTCAGCAACGGATTGTAACGCTTTGATGTTTAGATTGGTATGGTTAAATTGGCTGTTGTATTGTTCCTTTATATAAAAGGGCGTGCAGTTTTTCTGTGAGACATTTAAGGCAATGGTTTCATATTCAGTCTGCCGAATAAATTAAAGACGCTTGGGCCGAGTCGATTTTATTCCCCAGTGAAATAGCACACAAAAGCGAATTCCTGTATGAGTTGTGGGTACTGTTATATAGAAAAGGATGTTCTTAACATTGAGTCTGTTTGAGATTACAAATTTGAAATTCGGTTTGAAGAAAACAAGGACGTATCAATATACGAGTTGGGCTTCTTTTGGTTTCATCGATTCAAGGAATTCATGAAAACCTCCGTTGAACAAGGGGCGTTTTTCTTAGGAAGTTAGTCGATATAAAGTAATTTGGCATGATGGTGCTGTTGGAGAATATAATGAAAATTCCATTGGTATCTCTCCAGAAGCTATCAAATGGTTATATAAAAAATTTGACCATATTGTAAAAGCTTAACAATATGATCTCATATGTCGGTGATATCGTGTCTTAAATTTATGGGTTACTTGCGCTTATTTTAATGTGTAAATTACACAGACGTTGAAAAATAAAAAGTGACTAAGATACAAAATTTAGCCTATTTGACGGTATTTATACGTCTTCATACGCTCCTTTGTCGTTTTGTAGTATAGTTACAGTGTGTTAAGTCGGTTGCTGTAAATAATAAACTTGGTTAAAGGGATAGGGAAGAAGGATGTCAATTGTTAAACGTAATATGCAAATTAATCAGCATGGTTACTGTGAAGTAACCTTGGAATATCGTCAAGCCAGAATATCTTTTCTTGATATGGAAGCGCTCGACTCGAATAGTAATCGAATTAGTTGTCCAATGGTTGAGGCGTCTCGTAATCGGAGCGCTTATGGTTGCTTTGCGTTACATGGTACGGAAAAAAAACACATAAAAGAGTGGTCGGAAGCAATCGGTTTTGGAGGAATAGGGCTTAGAGTAGTCGCTTATCTATCAGGCCGTTTACCTCAGCTTCCAGGAAATTTTATTCGTGGTTGCTTCGATGATCAGGTTGTAAATGAAAGTGTTATGCGTTCATTTAAAAATAAAATTAATACTGGGATGCTGCAACAAGGTCGTTTTTCTAGTGATGCGTTTAATAAGCTAGTTTGGTTTCTATACCCTGAATTTGAAGGAGTTAAAATAAATAGTAAATTTCTCTATTCTGCAAAAGGTGACGAGCTTTATATCGATCAACGTCAAATATCTAAGGTCATTGCATATAATCAAACGAATGGTAATAAAAATAAAATTAAAGCATGGCTGGGAACTAAAATATCTGTATTTGAAATGACGAAACTTCTTGTTGGAGTTTTAGCTCAAAATATTTCATTAGATGCGAATGATCCGGGTAAGAAAGTCAAAGCGATATTGATTCGTGATGTTTATGATCTTTACAAATACGGCTGGGTACCGATTGTCGTCGAGGAGAAATTGCATAAAGCAGGGTTGATCAACCTCGATCCTCTCAATCAAATTGATATGTCTTTTATCTCTAATGTTGACGATGTTGAGCTTGTGGGTGTTTAGACCTTGGCTGAAAATATCATTAATTTAATTGTTCTGTTAGAGCGTCGGTTTTTTTAGCCTGAGTTTTAAGTTTATAGATTCAGGGCGTATATTTTATGTGTTTTTAGACGACGATACTTTTATAACCTATCCACGGAAAAGGTTGGGTTCTTGTTATGATAGGGCTATTTAAAGTGTGTGATATTTGTTGAATGGTTATTGTTGTGTTTGAAAAATAATCAGATAATCCCGTGATTGAGTGCGTGGTAATATCAAGTAGGCAATGAGTCATGTGAAGATATGTATTTTTAGACGTTTTTTGTCGCTGTTCAAATAGAGCTACGCTATTGTATAGAGCCATGACATTGCATTCTTGATGCTTTTCTAGAAAGAATAGGTAATGGAGTATGTGAATTTATAGCGATACGTATAGCTTCTCGGGCAGGCATCTCAATTAATTGCCTAAGCCAATCCGTATTCTCAATACGTTTCCCTCTTTTTTAATAAACCTTAAAAGGACTAAGTGTATTTGTTTTTCACAAAGTTGACATGTATTTATTTTGCGTTGTCGTATGTTTGCGCTAAAGTAGCTCCCGTAACACAACTAGTGAAAAAATAACAACAGATAGTTTTATGATGGAAATACGGTCAATACTCGGAATTGATGTTGGGTCAACAACGGTGAAAGCGGTTGTTATCGACCCAAAAACTAAAACAATGCTGTGGAGCCAGTATCAGAGGCATGAAACCCGTCAAGCGGAAAAAGTGCTGGAAATGCTGGAGAAAATTTTAGTTGACCTCCCGGATATTTCCTTACAAAAATCGAGGGTATTTATTACTGGGTCTGGAGCGAGCCCCATTGCGCCTCATCTAAACGCAAAATTTATTCAAGAAGTCAATGCTGTGACTATGGCAGTGGAAGAGCTTCATCCAGATGTAGGTAGTGTTATTGAGTTAGGTGGACAAGATGCAAAAATCATCATGTTCCAAACCAATGAAAAAACGGGTGAAAAACGTGCGACCACGTCGATGAATGATAAGTGTGCATCGGGCACTGGCGCCACTATTGATAAGTGTTTGATTAAAGTGGGTATACCGCAATCCGAAGTTGGAAGGTTAACATTTAACTCAGAAAAACTTCACCACGTTGCTGCTAAGTGTGGAGTATTCGCCGAAACGGATATTGTGAATTTGGTAAAAAGCGGTATTCCGGCAAACGAGATATTATGTTCATTGGCGGACGCTATTGTTGGACAGAACTTATCTGTTCTCACCCGAGGAAATACGTTAAAAGAAAAAGTACTTCTCTTGGGAGGGCCTAATACTTATTTACCTTTTTTACGTGAGTGTTGGCGTTATCGAATTCCGCAGACCTGGGAGGAGCGGGGTTATGAGTATTCTAAGGGTACTCCATTAAATGAACTTATTTTTGCCCCTAAAAATTCAGAGTATTACGCAGCCTACGGGGCAGTTTTATTTGGTGGTCATGAAAAGAATGTTGAGTATTGTGCGGGTTTAGAATCTTTAAGAGATTTTATTCAAAATGGCCGTAAAGTAAAACTGGGTAATTCCGCCGGGCCTGCCCTTGCGGCTTCGAATGAGGAAACGAAAGATTTTACAGAAAAGTACTCCGCGCCTAGTTTTATTCCTATACAAATAAACGCATCCAAAATTATTGAAGGTTATATTGGTTTGGACGGTGGTTCTACTTCGAGTAAGTGTGTACTTGTTGATGAGCAAGGAAATATTTTACAAAAGGTATATCAACTTTCCAAAGGTAACCCCTTGGAAGATATGAAACAAATGTTTTCGTCGTTACGAAGTTGGGCGACGGAGCAAAACGCTAAATTGGATATAAAAGGTTTTGGTGTTACGGGGTATGCCGGTGATGTGATGGAATCGGCCTTGAGAGCTGATGCAAATATTGTAGAAACCATTGCACATATGAAAAGTGCGCAGCATTATTTCCCCGATGTGGATGTTATTTGTGATGTAGGTGGTCAAGATATTAAGGTTTTGTTTATGCAAAACAAAACAATTAAAAATTTTCGTTTATCTAATTCATGTAGTGCAGGCAATGGAATGCTGCTGCAAGCAATGGCCGATCAATTCGGTGTACCTGTAACTGAATATGCGGAAACGGCATTTAAAGCGGACCTATCTCCAAAGTTTAGCTATGGTTGTGCGGTATTCTTAGACTCGGATAGAGTCAACTTCCAAAAAGAAGGCTTTAACGGAGAAGAACTTTTAGCCGGGTTGGCTTTAGTTCTACCGAAAAATATCTGGCAGTATGTGGTGCAAATTCCACGAATGGCTGAACTGGGCCGCATTTTTGTTTTGCAAGGTGGAACGCAAAAAAACCTCGCCGCAGTTAAAGCGCAGGTGGATTACATTGAAGAGCGAGTTCCAGAAGCGGAGGTTCATGTTCACCCTCATACGGGTGAAGCGGGAGCATTAGGGGCTGCTTTTGAAGCTATTCGTATTGTTAAACGTAAAGGGCATTCACGATTTATTGGTTTGGACAATGCTATCGATTTGGTCTATTCGACAACTAATGATGAAACTACACGATGTGATTTTTGTGCAAACAACTGTTCGCGCACATTTATTGATGCCAAGGTGAGCGAAACAGAAACGGCTAGGTATATTTCTGGCTTCTCCTGTGAAAAAGGTACGGTAGAAAATCATGATGCTTTACGAAAGTTAAACAAACAGCGTCGGGAACGAATGGTAGCCTACCCTAACCTAGTGGAATATGAAGCTACATGGAATTATAAACACTTATATAAAGTGGATTCGCTGCCCGCTGCCGATGCAATAATCTCCGATGCTGAAGTAAAAAGAACGCTATTGGGGGGGGTAAAATACAAATCAGTTAAACGCAGTTTCGAAAGGTCTTCTGAAAAGTCTTATGCAAGAAGACGAAATATTCGAATTGGCATTCCCAAAGCACTTAACCTTTGGAGTACGGGCCAATTTTGGCGAGCCTATTTTGAATCGTTGGGTATTCACCCTAGAAATGTTGTTTATTCCGATGATACCTCTGAAGAAATGTGGCAGGCCGGTGGTAAATACGGTTCTATTGACCCCTGTTACCCGGCAAAAGTTGTCCAGGCCCATATTCATAATTTGCTTTTCACTTACCATGAAAAGAAACCATTAGATTATATTTTCTTTCCGTCCATAACACACATTCCAACGTTTGTGGAGAATGTGATGGATACCGCTTGTTGTCCTATTGTTGCCGGTACGCCCAAAGTGATTGGCGCAGCGTTTATCAAAGAAAAAGATTTTTTTGCCGAGCGTGGTATTGAATATTTAGATCCAGCGGTGACGTTGACTGAGCCTCTGCTGTTGAAAAGTAGAATGTTTGAGTGCTTTGGAGAACGATTTGGTGTAACTGAAGATGAAAATAATTTTGCCATTGATCAAGCATTTTCAGTTCAAAAAAAATTCGACCAGTTAATGCAACAAAAGGGTAGAATTATTTTAGATTCGGTGGAAAAAGAGAACCGCATGGCGCTGTTGATGATTGGTCGCCCTTATCACAATGACCCTGGCATGAATCACGGTGTATTGGAAGAATACCAAGCTATGGGGTATCCGATATTATCTATGCGGTCAATTCCTAAAGACAAAGAGTACTTAAAGCATTACTTTGTAGAAGATATACGCAAAAAGTTTATTGATTCCCCCCTCGAAGTGGGTGATGTATGGCCGGAAAACTACAGTGTGAACAGTGTACAAAAAGTGTGGGCAACGAAGTTTGCTGCCCGTCACCCCAATGTTGCAGTATTAGATTTGTCCAGCTTTAAGTGCGGTCATGATGCGCCAACCTATGGGCTTATTGATCGAGTTGTTTCTTCTTCGGAAACACCTTATTCCGCATTGCATGATATTGATGCCAATAAGCCTTCGGGCTCTATTAAAATTCGTGTGAAGACCTACGGGTATACTTTGGCATTGGCGGAAGAAAAGCTGGAAGACGAAGCAAAAAAACAATTGCAGTTGGAGAGAGCGTCCATCGAAAAACGATTGGAGATACTTAACAAGGCCCCAGAAAAAATAAAACGAGATGAAGTATATATTTCTGAATTAAGTAAGTGGTTAACTCGTAAAGAGATTTTGGATAAACAGTTAAGCCCTACGAACCGAACTATGTCTATAGGCCCACAAGAGTTTGTACCTGTTGCACAAATAGATTAAAGGACACAGAAAAATGAATGTTCGAAATACATCTTTAGGCTCTTCATCTGAGGGGAAGTCTATTTCACCGGAATTTTTAACGGACAGTGACTCCAATGCAGTGTCGTATATCCAATTTATGGACGAACAAGTTCTGCAATTTGAAGAAGATGAAAAAGCCCGGTTAGGTATTGAGGATAAAAAAACGGATCAATGGTTTGATCCAGTTCCCAGCACCTTTACTGCCGCCCAGCGAGAGCATACAACAATCCTACATGCGGGCTTGACCATGGCGCATGACTTTTTTATTCAGTCCGCATTTCGTGGGCTTGGTTACAAAGTTGAGGCAATGGATGTACCAGATCATGAATCTCTTCAATATGGGCGAGAGTTTGGTAACAGAGGACAGTGTAACCCAACCTACTTTACGGTGGGCAATTTGCTGAAGAAGCTTAAGCAGATGGAAAAATCGGGTATAAGTAAAAAGCATATTATTGAAAACTATTTGTTTGCCACTGCGGGTTCCTGTGGCCCATGCCGTTTTGGAACCTATGTTACTGAATATAGGAAAGCCTTGAGGGATGCCGGATTCGAAGGTTTTAGGGTTATTCTCTTTCAGCAAGCTGGGGGAATGAAACAAGCTTCTGGCGAGGAGATGGGTTTAAAAATTGACCTTAAATTTTTTACGACGATTACGAAAGCCGCGATTCTTGGCGATGTGCTTAATGCACTTGCTTATCGAATTCGGCCTTATGAGTTGGAGCAAGGTCGAACGGATGCGGTGATTGAGAATGCCAAAAAACGTATTGCTAAGGCATTCGAAACGCGAAAAGGTATGTTAAAAGCGCTTTGGCAAATACGCAAAGAGTTGCAAGCGGTTAAAGTGGACCCGATGCAGGTTAAACCCAAAGTAGCGATTATCGGTGAGTTTTGGGCCATGACCACCGAAGGGGATGGTAACTATAAGATGCAGCGTTTTCTTGAATCCGAAGGCGCAGAGGTGGATATTCAGTTAGTGGTTAGTTGGGTGCTGTATCTATTGTGGGCGGCGAAGTATGACACGCTGGATAGAGCCAAGTTAAAAGGGGCGGATCAAAAAGAAAAGGGCGGCAGTAAACTTGCTCTTGCGGGTGTGAATGTTGCCAAAAAACTGTGGATGATACGGGTCGGAGAGGTTTCTATTCGCGCGCTGTTTGCTTTCTATGCAAAAGTGCTGGACCTTAGAGATTACCACCTGCCCAATATGGATGAAATTGCTAAAATTAGCCACGCCTTTTACGACAACAACCTTCGCGGTGGAGAGGGGCATATGGAAGTGGGTAAGGTGATTCAAAATGTGATTCATCAAAAAGCGAATATGACCCTCAGCATTAAGCCATTCGGTTGTATGCCTTCCAGTGGTGTGTCGGATGGGGTGCAGTCTTTAATTTCTGAGCTTCACCCAACCTCGATATTTTTACCGATTGAAACAAACGGTGATGGTGCGGTAAATGTGTATAGCCGGGTTCAAATGCAACTATTTAAAGCGAAACAAAATGCCGAAAGAGAGTTCGCCAAGGCTTTGGAGGAAACGGGGCAAACGGTGGCATCCTTGACAGAGTTAATAAAGGCGAAGCCATGTTACCAAAGCGGCACCTATCGTAGTGCGCATGTTGCGGGATGCACCGCAGTGGATTTGGTATACGGTTTGAAGCATCATTAGAATATTGATGCACTTCGGAATTGAATCTGCGTTATATAAAAGCGGCTCAATAGGTATAATAAGCTTAGCATTGTTTAGATTAAGGAAAAACTTGGCTAACCTTTTTACATTACATGCGTTAAAACCCGTTTAAAAGAGCAAAATAGCGTGACCCAGTAGGCATTTTTTTTACAGACTCAAATGGCGCGATGCCAGCTTAAGTCACTGCCTCGCGCCATTTAATTTCTCTATCCTATAACCCTAATTTCTATAACCCTAATTTGTCATTTTACTTATATTTTTAGCAGGGACGTTAACAACATGCATACCCATATCCTTCGGAGCAACCTTGGAAAACGCTACAAACTCTATACCGGGGCCTTGCGCCAGCTCTACCGTTAGAGAAAATCTAAACCCCCTCACCTTCAACGACCCCGTTTACGCCAAACAATTTATTCGTTTTCTCGACGCCCCCGTTAACCTCTGGCAAAAACTGGCCCACCAGCATACAATCTTTACACGCAATATCGATATTGCCACTCAAATCAGCCATCTGCTGATTACGGGAAAGCTGCGGTTTTACGAACTGCCCAATACCACCGCCAATACCGCACCCCTGCAAACCCAACCCGTGCAAGGCGAAGGGTACACCACCTACCAATTCGCCCCCACAACCCAGCTACTGATAAACGATACCCAGCCCGTAAAAGAATTTGCCCAATTCGAAACCCTTGTGCGCTTTATCGACGAACTGGATATAGAAGAAAAAACCCTGCAAGAGATGAACAAACAACTTGGCCTGTATGATCCATTAAACAACCACTACGAAGCCAGCGTAAAACACTTGGCCGAAGCCATCTACGCAGGCAAAATAATCGTCTTTGCCAACGACAATAAAATACAACGGCAACCAGCCGAATTAGACACCTATACCCCCACCCAGAAACCCCACACACTCGGCCCGGAAATTCCCGCTGCCCCCATAGTCGCCGCCCCAGTCGAAGATCGAAAAAAGATCGATACCGAACAAGCCCAAGCCCTGATCCAAGCCTCAGAGCTGGGCACCGCCTTCTGCGAAGAATGTGAAGAGGCCAAACAAGCCCAAGCCGAAGCGTCTCAATCTCCCCAATCTCAAGCTCCCCAACCCATGGCCGCCAGCCCAATAGAAGACAGAAAAGGCATTCAACCCCATTCCCTAAACGATGCCGCTAATCGGTTAGAATCCGTATCACAGGTTATTGAACAAGAAGGAAGCGTTGATAAATTAACATCAGTATTATCCGAAGTTTATTCTGATCATGAGGCGAAAGGCATTAATGATTGTGGTGACTATGTTGTTGATGTGGCCAAGGTTCTTGGTGTAAATTCTATTGGCGGTCTTGGGTATGGGTCATCCGCCGACTATATAATTGCTAAGGCTAGTTCATCAGGTACAGCATTATCACTTACGGATGCTTCAGAAATCCAAAAGATAGTTAATGCTGGCGGTTTGGTTATCATGGGCGTTACTTCTACGGGTGCAGAAAAAGGCAATGGCCATGTAGCTATTGTTAGACCTAGTGCATGGGTGGGATCAGGAAGCTGGGGCGGTAAAGTTCCTATTATTGCGCATAGAGTATTGGGTGGTAAGCCAAATTTGTCAGTTGGGTCTAATTACGCATTTTCCTCCAAGTATAAAAGTAATGTGAGTTTCTATCATGTTAAATAAAATCAAAGTTTTGATTAAGTTATGTTTAATCTTAGTATCCACTTTCTTATCGGCATGTTCTGCTTGTGATCAAGGTGAGATTAAGAAAATTAATACTATTTTGAGGGAAAACCAAGAAATCTATGGTCTTCAAGGCTGTACATTTAATGATCATATTTTCTTTAGAGGTAGCCTCTCTGGAGAGGTGGGAATTTATCAATATATGGAATCCGAGAAGAAAATTAAATTGATTAAAAATTTTTCCTATATTGGTCCTGTGTTATGTAGCGATGATGGTATTTACTTCTCCGCAAAAAACGATGTAATGGGCCTATATCGGTACTTTGAAGGAAATATTGAAACTATCTTAAAAAATTATGACTGCTCCGTTGCGGCGAAAAGGGGTTCTGAGCAGTTCTTGTGCTTCAGGGATGAAGGATTTGATGGAACCTATTCATTAGGTCTTTTCGATATTTCAAATAAATCGTATAAACCTCGCTTTTCTAGTGAAAAGTTTGGCTTGAGTGAAGGTTTATTTTTTTCTTCAGGTGAAATGGTTTTCGGAGTCTTTTATGATCCCAATACTGAATCGAATTATTTGAAGGCAATAGAACCAAGTAAGGGGCGGGAGACATCATCGTTAAAACTCAACTGTGACATGTTTTCGGTCATATCAGGTTCTGATGGTGTATTGATCTATAGATGTGGCTCTGATTTGAAAATCGTGAATAGCTCTTTGGATACCATTGCTCAATAAATTCATTCTTTTCTATTGGAGATCAAATTATTGCTTTGGAAATTCAGACTCAAGATAAATTATTAAAATTAGGGTTCAGAAAAAACTGGACACAAGCAGAGTTGAAGCAGATAAAGTGTGCGAAACGCCAATGGCAGCAGATGAAAAATCAAGATAACCAATAATGGTTAAAGTTATAGAAGTTGTTTCTGTTCGTGATTTAGTACTCGTTTCCTGTGATTTATCATATGGTGAACTGACTACGGGGTTGCAATTGACTAAGAGTGGAGCAGAAGGGAATTGGGAATTAATCAATATGCCTAAGGTTTCCCCTGAATTATATACGCAAGGGCGAAGGGGAATTACTCTTCGTCCTTCAGAAAATGCGCCGAAGTTAAATTTAGGTGATGTACTCGTGGCAGAATAGTTCCAAACAGGGTGATAAATATCGAGTTTGATCTAACGAAGCTAAAATCCAGTTAATCATTTTCGCTTTATGGAAAAACATTACCAGTGGCCTACTGCGCAACCTCACCGGCGCCCTAGGGCAAGAACTGCAAGGCACCACCGGCAAAGGCCCCAAATACTGGTCCACCACCTTTGACCAAATAGAAGATGCCGATACCGACCCCCAGCTTATCTGTGAAAAACTGGGGTTAGACTATGAACCCAATAAAGAGTTTGTACTGGTGATTATCGATACCGACCAACCCCAACCCCAACCCCAACCCCAACCCCTAACAGGGGTAGACAGTATTGCCGCCACCTTTAATAATGTGAGCGAATTTGCTAACCGTGAATTACCGGATGAGTTCCCTAAAGCATTTACCGAACAGGCCATGAACAGTGACTTTCAGCAGGCTTATGCTCAGCATTATCGCAATGCGCTTGAAAGTGGGGCGTTAAAGGATCAGTGGTCAACAAATACAAAGGATTTTGAGAGATATTTGAATACAACGGAACTAAATAAGAAAGAAAAAGAACAAATGCTAAACCGTATGGCCATGCATAAAAAAGTTGGCAATAACCAACATTATGAAGGCAATGGTTTAACCAAAGATACCCATAGCGCCAGCCCCAATCGCTATGGTGCAGTAGAAACACTGAACTTTGAGCGAAAGCAAACGAACCTGCAAAAGCTAAAGGAAAAAACGCGATTAAAATTATACCATTAGGTTAAATTATGTGGATTAGTAAAGCGGAATACCCAGTTAAAGCCAACCTTCCTGAAATTACAAACCATAAACAATTACCCGAGGGGGCTGTTGAATTGGCACGTATCCCCGATGCGCTTAATAGTCAGTATGATGTATAGTTATTTGTAAAAAATAATGGTGGGTTATCATTACTTAAGACTACTTCAAGAACATTAAAAGATGGCACACTCTTTTATTGCTGCGCGCAAAAAGATTTCCCCATGGAATTTTTACCCTGGTTTTCCAGTGCGTTAACGGAATTTCAAAAACCGCCCAGTGAAGGGGGCTTACATGCGGGGGCTATGACCAGTGCGGATGAGGATGTGGGGGGGGATGCTCTGTATTCAGCGGGCCATGAGTATTACCCGAGGGCAAGGGGGTTATTGTGTACTAAATCGTTCACGGTGTAAGGAGGGATATGATCTTCAAACTGAGTTTACCCCCCATGAAGTTGCTTGGGCTGATAATTTTCTATATGAAGGGGGCTTATTGGATTTAATTATTGAACTGGCAGAAAAATATCAGCGAGGGAAGATTTAATCAATAATACCCTTAATAGGCAAGATTGCTTAAAGAGGGAATAAATTAGTTATAGCGTATCTTATGTACGCAAAATATATCTGCTTTTATTCCCGTAAAAAATGTGTGAGAAAAATAACTCCCGAGTCTGTAAAAGCCGAGATTTTATCAAGGGTATAAAGCGAGCATACGCTCGCTTTTTTGTGCTTGGCGTAAATTACGCTATTTTCTTGCGTTCGCCTATTCTAATGCTAATACTTAATGTCACCTGTATTTATATTACTTGATAATTTTGTTAATTAATTGTCAAAAAGGGTGTACGGTAAAAAATGAGATTGGGTCACGGAGTTGCGTCTACAAAGAAATTTGAACGGTTAATTTCTGAGCGTTTAGGAGCCGATCGAACATTTGCCGGATTGACTAATGTATGCGTAGATGGTGATGGCTGGCTGTGTGCTTTGGCCAGTAAAAATCATATCTCTCAATATGAAATAGAACCGATTACACTTTCAGAAACGGTTCGGCACCTTTCTACTGCTGGTAAGCTTGTCGCTATCTCTTCAAAATTTTCATCATCGCAAGCGTCGTGTTACCTAAGATCATGCAAAGTGACTCGTGCATCTGATATGAATTTGCCTAGTGTGGCGAATGAATTTATGGTGCGAGCAAAACTCTCCCCTCGGCAAACAAGGCGATCTAAGACGGTATCTGTCACTACCCGCTTGGAAGACATGCAGGGTGAGTTGATTTTTATTGCGGTATTTGAGTTTGAAATTGTCAGTGAATTGCCGTCGAGTTATCTTGCAGACAGTTATTTAGTGAATTCCTCTCAATTATTTGTTTTCTATAAATCCAGCCACTCAAAAGCGGAAAAGCAATTTCACTACGATAACGACAATATTTTTGATGTTCATTTGACCAATACAACAGGTGAAGGAAAAATAAAACTGAGGTTAGATGGTTTGCAAGAAAACTGTATCTACAGCTTGCGTTGCTATCCAGCCTCCTTTGTTATAGCAGGCTTAGTAACACTTTCCTCTAGAATGTCTGCTGGTAGAAGAGGTAAGCGCTTTTACCATTATGCAGTGAAATATGCGGAGATTACTAATTATATTAAAGGTAATATTGAAGAGGATCTGCTATTAGAATGTATTCATTTGGAAAGAGCGAACAATGTTGATGTGATTCAGTGTCAGGCTTTACTTTACGGTGAACCCTTGTTGTATATGGAATTGGGATTAGTGACATCTGGCTAATCAATAAAAAAAGCCCGGCAATAAATTAATTTGTCGGGCTAAGGCTCAGGTTTTAGGTCGCTATTGCTATCTTGCGTACTTGCTTTCCGTCACTTCTATTTTAGAGATGCAACATTGTTGTTTGTTGATGGAATAATTTCTATATCAACCCGACGATCAAAAGAATAGTGTTCGTAGTCTCCAATAACCGATTTCGATTTATTTGAGCCGTGAGAAAAAATCTCAATTCTGTTATCGTCAATACCTCGTTTTTTAAGGGCAGTAGCAACAGAAAGCGCTCTTTCTTCAGAAAGAACATTGTTATATTCCTCAGTGCCCCGTGGGTCTGTATGGCCATCTAGACGAATATTGAGTTCTTGGTTATCTTTTAAATAGATCGCTAGGGTATTGATTCTATCTAAATCTTCACCTGTAAGGTTATCCGCACCTGTAGAAAACATAACCCTGAAGGCTAAGTTATGTTCCGTTGAAGATTTAAGATCGTTAATATAAGAATTTCGAACGGCTAACTCTTGCTCTAATTGATATATTTCCTGCTGGTTTTGAGTGATTTTAATTCCCATCTTTTTTTCCTGTTTCGTGTCTTGATCGTGCCAGAGAGAGCTGCCAACCGCGCCGATTAGCATTCCTATAGGGCCACCAGCGAGAGCGCCGACCACTGCGCCTCCAGAAAAGAAACTGAACGCTTTAGATTTTTCTTTTCCTGTTTGTTCTGCAAAAGCGGCGCTAGCGCCAAATGTAGTTGCCAATACGAGTGAGGTTACAATTGCTGTCTTTTTCATACTGTTTCTCCAAATGTTTAATTGTTTTATTAAAAAATAATGTGTTTGCTGTTGTCTTGAATAGTATTAAACAAAAGGAAGTGGGCGAGCTTATGGGCGCTTTAAGATTGTTTAAAGATAAAATATGGCGAAATATGGAAGGGGTGTTTTTTAATAATATAGGAGGTGGAGGTGGAGGTGGAGGTGGAGGTGAGGTGGAGGTGAGGTGAGGTGAGGAGTGAGGAGGGTCTTTCCCTGACCCTAAGAGAATGTTGATTAACCTCGTTCTTGGGCTTCTTTAATCCATTCGTCAACCAGTTCCTCCAAAATGAAAAGTGGCACCGAACCATTTTTTAGCACTGTATCGTGGAAGCTGCGGATATCAAATGCATCACCGAGTTGTTTCTTCGACTTTTCTCGTAAGCGAAGTATTTCGAACATACCGATTTTATAGGCTGTAGCTTGGGATGGCATAACAGAATATCGTTCTATGGCTTTCACTGCATCGGGTCTTGATATAGGCATATTATCGGTTAAATAATTTACGGCTTTTTCTTTATCCCACTTAAATGCATGGATACCCGTATCGGTTACTAAGCGACAGGCGCGCATAATTTCCAGTTTAAGCCTTCCAAAATCCGCATAGGGGTTTTTATAGAAACCTACTTCCTTTGGTATCAACTCGGAGTAAAGGCCCCAGCCTTCGACATAAACAGTATGGTAATGGTATTTACGAAAATCTGGAATATTGTCAAGCTCCTGAGCAATAGCAATCTGCATATGATGTCCAGGTAAAGCCTCGTGGTAGGCTAAGGCTTCCATGGCGTAATTGGGCATATCTTCCATACGAAATAAATTGGCGTAATAGATGCCTGGGCGTGACCCGTCAATGGCCGGTGATTGATAAAACGCAATGCCAGCGGATTGTTCGCGGTAAGCTTCCACCTGTTTAACTTTAAGCTCTGCCTTAGGTAACACATTAAATAACCTAGGGAGTTCACCTTTTATCTTGCTAATAATGTGATTGGTATCCTTTAGGTACGCTTGCTTTCCCTCCTTTGTATTTGGGTAATAAAATTGTGTACTTGTCTCCATAAAATCAAAAAATTCTTTTAAGCTGCCCTTAAACCCCACTTTTTTTGCAATCGCTGTCATTTCATTTTGAATGCGGGCTACTTCGTTGATACCTAGATCGTATATTGCCTTTGGGGTTAGGTCCGTTGTCGTGGTATTGCGCAAGGCGGTTAGATAATACTCGCTGCCTTTAGGGTGTTTCCATACACCAGGAATATCATCGGCTTTGGCCGATAGCTTTTCTAGTTTTTCTATTAAATTCTCGTATGCTGGCAAGAAATATTGTTTTAATGCTTTGTATTCTTTTTTAATTAAATCATTTTTTTGTGATGGGTCAATAGATAGAGTATTGACTTTGGTTTTAAAGTCGGCAAGCAGTGTTGAATCACTGCCATTATTATTAAAAGGCGCACCGGAGATTAAATTCTTGCTGGCTTGGATAACATGAGGAAAGACAAACCTGGGTGGGATAATCCCTTGCTTTTCCTGTTCAGATATTTTTGCGATCAGCAGCTCTATCTGGCGTTTTATACCCATGGTTCGTTGAATATAAGCCTGGGCGTGTTCAAGCTTATCAATAGTATGCTGATCTATTAATATACTGACCATTGCCGTATGGCGCCCAAACATTTGATTGACCGGGTACTCGTGATATCGCCACTGGTAACCATCGATTGTGGTTTTTAGATCGTATTCTAATAGCCGGTAGCTAAGCGTATTTTCCTTGGTAAGTTTGCTGCTATCTATAGCCGTTAACCGGGACAATAGGCTTTGGTTAAGGCTGTGACCTTCCCGCTTATATTCAGGCGTATTGGTATCCCATAGCCCGTAATGTGTTTTTAACCCTAGCTCAGTTTGAAACTCTGGAGAGCGGGATTTCCAGGTTTCAAATACCTCAATAAAGAGCGCTTCAGCTATTAGGTTTGGGTCTGTTTTACTTGCTAGCGTATTTTGAGCGTGAGCCTCGTGTGCGTAGCTTGGTTGAATCGCCAAAAAAACAAATGTCAGTACAAGAGGGAAATATTTCACTAAGTGTTACCTTGGGGGTTATCAATTGAGGGTTATCAAGCATAAATGAGTTGTGGTTGAGGGCGTCGCTTGTGGCTGTTGTTATTGTGTATTGTTTTCTGCTTCGATTCATGGCTCAATTCGCGTCTTTAGCAAATTTAGGATTGCACGTTGAACGACACTCCCCCAGCCCCTGAATCAACCGCCTCAGAACCAAAACCCTCTAAAAGCATAGTGCGTTCTAGCGCTATTGTATCTGCTATGACCATGCTTTCAAGAATACTGGGTTTGGCTAGAGATGTTCTTTTTGCTCGTTTTATAGGCGCAGATGGTGCAGCAGACGCTTTTTTTATCGCCTTTAAAATCCCCAATTTTTTGCGCAGACTATTTGCTGAAGGCGCTTTTGCTCAAGCCTTTGTGCCTGTTTTGTCTGAGTTTAGAGAGAAAGGCAGCAAAGAAGCGGTACAAAATTTTATTGACCGGGTGGCGGGGTGCTTGGGCGTCTCCCTTCTTACCGTGACAGTATTGGTTGTTATCGCCGCTCCCTTGGTAGCCGCAATATTTGGAATGGGCTATTTGGTAAACCCTAGTCCCGAAAAATTTGCTCTTACTACTGACTTATTGCGTATTACGTTTCCATACCTGTTATTGATTTCCTTAACCGGGTTTGCCGGCTCTATTCTGAATTCTTATGATCAATTTGCCGTTCCTGCCATTACGCCGATATTTTTAAATATTTGCTTGATTACGGCGGCGGCGGTCGTTTCCCCTATGTTAGACGTGCCCGCTATGGCATTGGCTTGGGGGGTTTTGGTGGCCGGAACCATACAGCTTTGCTTTCAACTGCCTTTTTTGGTACGCCTGGGGTTGATGCCCCACCCGAAAGTGGATTGGGGGGATGAGTCCATTCGGAAGGTACTCAAGCTAATGGCCCCCGCCATGTTTGGTGTCTCGGTAAGTCAAATCAACCTTATGTTTGATACGATTTTGGCAACCTTTTTACCCACAGGGAGCCCCTCCTGGCTTTACTATTCAGATCGCCTAACCGAACTGCCTTTGGGAGTATTTGGCATTGCCATTGCCACGGTCATACTCCCCTCGCTATCCAGAAAGCATATTTCAGGCTGTGATTCCTATAGTGCAACCGTGGATTGGGGGTTACGCATTATCTTCTTGATCGCACTACCGGCGACCATTGCGCTGTTTATTTTGGCTGAGCCCATACTGTTTACCTTGTTCCAATATGGCTCTACCACTGTACGCGATATAGGCATGTCGGCGTACAGCCTTCAAGCCTATGCCGTGGGTTTAACCGCGTTTATGCTTATCAAAGTGTTGGCGAGCGCTCACTTTTCCCGGCAGGATACTAAAACGCCGGTGAAAATTGGCATTATAGCCATGCTCTCCAATATGGTTCTCAATGTTATTTTTGTTCTACCTTCACATTATTTTTGGAGTATTGGCCACGCAGGTTTGGCGTTGGCAACATCCATTTCTGCATTGCTCAATGCGGCACTTTTATACCGGGCACTTCGAAAACAAGGGGCGTACCTGCCCGGTTCCGGCTGGGGTAAGTTTGGCGCTCAGGTATTTGCCGCTAATACGGCAATGCTGGGTTTTCTAATCTGGTCAACACCCCTTTTTGGCTCGTTTGTAGGGGTAAGCTGGGAGTCTAGAGTTTTCTACGTTGCGCTACTGTGTATGGTGGGGTTGGTTGTTTACACTATTGCTCTACTCGCAGTAGGGGTAAGGCCAAAAGACCTGAAACCGACAGTGACTTAACCAACAGAGCCTTAAAAGCGCTATTTTTGCCTGCATTCGCGGCCTTAGCTGCGGTATACTGGCCGCTTTGTCTTGATCGAATCTAAAATTGAATACAACATTGGCCCATTCTAACTTTATTCATGGTTTATCTGCCTTGAGGCCGGAGAATATTAACCCGGAACGGCAGGGCTGTGTGGTGACGATTGGCTCGTTTGACGGGGTACACTTAGGCCACCGGCAGTTATTGAATAGCGTTATGGCCAAGGCGAGGCAAACCGGGCTGCCCTCCGTTGCAATGATTTTTGAGCCTCAGCCTTATGAGTTTTTCTCAAAGGAGGAAGCGCCTTCGCGGCTTTCGCGGTTGCGGGAAAAAGTTAACCTGTTATTAGAACTGGGCATTGATACCGTTGTTTGCTTGAAGTTTAACCAAGCTCTTCGGTCTTTAACCGCAGATGAGTATATTCAAGAAGTGCTTGTCTCCAAGTTGGAAGCTAAGCACATTGTGGTTGGGGATGATTTTAAATTTGGCTGTGACCGATCGGGAAACTTTGCCAAATTAAAAGCTGCCGGTGAACAATTGGCATTTTCGGTAATGGATACTGAAACCCTGTTGGATCAAAAGCAGAGAATTAGCAGTACCCGAATTCGGCAATTGTTGATTGAAGATAAACTGATTGAGGCGGGTCGCTTATTGGGGCGCCCCTACAGCATTTTGGGCAAAGTTTTTTACGGCAACCAGCTTGGGGGTAAAATTGGCTTTCCCACAGCGAATATTGCCCTTGGTCGATTTTGTTCACCTGTTAATGGCGTATTTGCTGTTACATTAAAAACGTTAGGTGAAGGGGCAACGCCTCAAGAGTACCAGGGGGTGGCGAATGTGGGCTTGCGTCCCTCTATCGCCAGCGATGGTCGCAATAAAAAAAGGCCCATATTGGAAGTACATATATTTGACTTCGACAAAAATATTTATGGTAATTTTGTCGAAGTGGCGTTTTGCCAGAAAATTCGCAGTGAAAAAAAGTTTAGCAATATTGATGAACTGCGAAAACAAATTAAATTGGATACGGTTACTGCAAAAAAATATTTTTCAGTGGCAGTGGATTAAATAGAAATACGTTAACTTAAGCATTAGAACTATGAGCGATTACAAATCGACACTAAATTTACCCAAAACCCAATTTGCTATGAAGGCGAATCTCGCACAACGAGAACCGCAAATGCTCAAGCGTTGGCAGCAAGAAAAACTTTACGAAACTATTCGAGAAGCAAGACGTGGTCGTAAGAAATTTATTCTTCACGATGGCCCTCCCTATGCCAATGGTGATATTCATATCGGTCATGCAGTTAATAAAGTATTAAAAGATATTATTGTTAAAGCCCGTACACTAAGCGGGTTTGATGCGCCCTATATTCCTGGGTGGGACTGTCACGGTCTACCTATTGAGCATAATGTTGAGAAAAAGGTAGGTAAGGCGGGAGTCAAAATTGACCATGCAACGTTTAGACAAAAGTGTCGTGAGTATGCGGCACGACAAGTTGAGGGTCAAAAGAAAGACTTTGTTCGTTTAGGTATTTTGGGGGAATGGGATAACCCTTACCTCACTATGGATTATAAAACCGAGGCAGACATCGTCCGCTCGCTTGGCAAAATCGCTGAGAACGGCCACCTTCACAAAGGGTTTAAACCCGTATATTGGAGTGTGGTGGGTGGCTCTGCGCTGGCTGAAGCGGAAGTGGAGTATCAAGATAAAACATCTTATTCAATTGATGTTCGCTTTGCGCTTCAAGATGAAACAAAACTTGCCAATGTGGTCAGTCACCTAGGTGGGCAGGGTAAAATTTCTGTTGTTATTTGGACCACAACGCCCTGGACGTTACCGGCTAACCAAGCGGTGAGTGTTAACCCTGAAATCGATTATGTTGTTCTGCAAAATGGTGATGAGCGTTTACTGTTTGCTGAAGAGCTGATGGAATCTGTTGTTCAGCGGGCAGGTCTTGAAAATTGTGAAATTGTTGGGCGATGCCGGGGTTCCGTTTTAGAAAACCTAGAGTTACAACACCCCTTCTACCCTAAAACTGTGCCGGTTATTTTAGGTGACCATGTGGCCACCGACGCGGGTACCGGCTGCGTTCATACGGCCCCGGATCACGGGATGGATGACTTTGTAGTTGGCAATAAATACGGTATTGAAACACTTAACTACGTAAACGAAAATGGAGTTTACCGAGATAACGTAGACATTTTTGCTGGCGACCATGTATATAAAGTGGATGAAAAAGTAGTACACCTTTTGGAAGAAAAAGGTGTACTACTTCACCAGGAAAAATTTGTACACAGCTTCCCCCATTGTTGGAGAACCAAAACCCCTCTTATTTTCCGTGCGACACCACAGTGGTTTGTCAGTATGGAGGAAAATAATCTACTCAATACGGTGAAAGCTGCGGTGGACGGCGTTCAGTGGGTTCCCGACTGGGGGAAGGCGCGCATTCGCTCAATGCTCGATTCCAGCCCAGACTGGTGTGTCTCTCGCCAGCGAACCTGGGGTGTACCCATTACTTTATTTGTGCATAAAGAAACCCAAGAGTTGCACCCAGATACACCACGCTTGGTAGAAGATGTTGCCCTACGCATTGAAGAAAAAGGAATAGATGCATGGTTTGAATTGGATGCAGCGGAACTGTTGGGCGCAGACGCTGAAAGCTATCAAAAGGTCACGGATACGCTTGACGTGTGGTTTGATTCGGGCGTAACCCATTTTTCAGTTATGCAGCGCAGAGAAGAACTTGGGTATCCAGCGGATCTGTACTTGGAAGGCTCGGATCAACATCGTGGTTGGTTTCAATCGTCATTAAAAACGGCTATTGCCATAAATGGTACGGCACCATACAAACAAGTCCTTACCCACGGTTTTACCGTGGATGCAGAGGGCAAAAAAATGTCTAAATCTGTCGGTAATACTGTTTCGCCGCAAAAGGTTGTTAATGAGTTAGGCGCGGATATTCTACGTTTGTGGGTATCGGCTACCGACTTTAGTGGCGACATGAATGTTTCGGATGAAATTCTAAAACGTACAGCGGACTCTTATCGGCGTATTCGAAATACTGCGCGGTTTTTCTTATCGAACATAGTAGGCTTTGACCCACAAGAACACAGTGTACCATTTTCAGAAATGGTTGAATTGGATAAGTGGGCGGTTGATCGTACGGCTCGATTACAGGAAGAAATACTTCAGCACTATGAAGATTATCAGTTGCATCAGATTTATCAAAAGCTGCATAACTTCTGCGTAGTGGATATGGGGGGGTTTTATTTAGATATTATTAAAGACCGTCAATACACGGCAAAAGCCGATGGTCATGCAAGGCGATCTGCTCAAACTGCGTTGCATATTATTTCCCATGCATTTGTTCGCTGGATAGCACCGATAATGAGTTTTACCGCAGATGAAATTTGGCAAGAATTGAATGGTTCGTTAGATGGAAACTCAGAAAAAGAAGCGAATGTCTTTATCTCTGAGTGGGTTACATTACCGCGTCTTGCTACTGAACAGTTTACCTCTGAATTTTGGCAACAAATATCCAAAATTAAAGTTGCAGTAAACAAAGCTATTGAAGAAAAACGCAATGCCGGTGAAGCGGGAAGTTCCCTTGCCTCGGAAGTTACCTTGTTCTGTTCGCCAGAAGTTAAGGCGCAGCTCTCTTTGTTAAAAGATGAATTGAGGTTTGTATTGATTTGCTCAAGCACAAAACTTGAAGAGTTGGGTTCTGTTCAAGGAGAGAGGCAAGGAGAGGAGTCTGAGGTTGAAGGGTTACGCATTACTGTAGTGACGTCACATGACGAAAAATGTGTGCGCTGTTGGCATCATAGAGACGATGTGGGCAGTATCGCGGAACATCCCACGGTTTGTGCTCGCTGTGTGACAAATATCGAAGGGGAAGGTGAAGCTCGTGAATTTGCCTAAGTTTGCAATCAAAAGCATACCTTGGTTTTGGTATGCGTTAGCATTGGTTATTATTGTAATTGACCAAGTAACAAAGCACATAGTCGTCGCCCATTTTTTTGAAGGCGAACAAATCGAAGTCATGCCTTTTTTAACTTGGACGTTGAGATATAACCCCGGCGCTGCATTTAGCCTGTTTGCTAATTTTGAAGGCGGGCAAAGATGGTTTTTAAGTGGCTTGTCTTTCATCGTGAGTATTGGCCTTGTTGTATGGATGGCCATGATGGAGAAAGTGCGACGTTTAGAAATTGCAGGCTTAGCACTAGTTCTAGGTGGTGCTGTTGGAAACCTTTACGACCGGGCTTTTGTTGGTGAAGTGGTGGATTTTATTATCGTCTTCCATTGGTTCCCCGCGTTTAACATTGCGGATATGGCAATTACTGTTGGCGCTGGCCTGCTTTTACTCGACGCGCTTATCTCTGGTGATAAACGTTCTGAAGAAAAAAATGTTTAATTTTTAAGGGCTCACAATAAAGAGCCCAGATGTAAACCTTAATGTATTTTGATTGAATGAATAATTTGATTGTCGGCCCAAAGACTGAAATTACCTTATACTTTTCGCTTGAGTTAGAAGATGACTCCATCGTTGACTCTAACTTTGGCTCAAAGCCTGCGACATTTAACTTTGGCGATGGAAGTTTATTGCCTGGGTTTGAGAAGAAACTGGAAGGCTTGACGGCTGGTGATGAGCGAGTATTTACTATCTTACCTGAGCAGGGTTTTGGGCAAACGAACCCAAACAATATTCAGGTAATGGAACCTAATGTGTTTGATTCATCCTTAACCCTGTCTGAGGGCTTGGTACTGTCATTTGCGGATGCAGCAGGTGCCGAACGCCCTGGTATTGTAAAAAGTTTTACCGACAAAGAAGTTATCATCGATTTTAATCATCCTCTAGCGGGAAAAACGATTCAATTTGAAGTCAAAATCATTTCAGTTAACGAATCCCTCAACGCCGAATAAATTGTGAGATGTGCTATGGAAATTAAATTAGCTAACCCCCGTGGTTTTTGTGCTGGTGTTGATCGTGCTATTGATATTGTTAATCGGGCATTGGATGTGTTTGGCGCGCCAATATATGTTCGGCATGAAGTTGTACACAATAAATTCGTGGTTGAGTCACTTAAGGAACGAGGCGCCATATTTGTTGAAGAATTAAATGAAATTCCCGATGATGTGATTGTTATTTTTAGCGCCCATGGTGTTTCTCAAGCGGTAAAAAAAGAAGCGGATAATCGAGGTTTAAAGGTTTTTGACGCCACCTGCCCACTGGTAACAAAAGTGCATATGGAAGTGGCGAAATACAGCCGTGATGGAAATGAATGTATTTTGATTGGTCATGAGGGGCACCCTGAGGTTGTTGGCACAATGGGGCAATACGATTATCTAAATGGTGGGGATATTTACTTAGTTGAAAATGAAGCGGATGTTAAAAAATTAAAAGTAAAGAACCCTGAAACACTTTCTTATGTTACACAAACTACGTTATCAATGGATGATACGGCAAAAGTTATCGATAGCTTAAGAAAGAAATTTCCAAAAATCTCAGGTCCGAGAAAAAATGATATTTGTTACGCTACGCAAAACCGGCAAGATGCAGTAAAACAATTAGCGCTTGAATGTGACCTAGTTCTCGTTGTTGGTTCGCCAAGCAGTTCGAATTCAAATCGCCTGCGAGAATTAGCCGAAAGGTGTGGAGCGAATTCTTATTTGATTGATGGTCCAAAAAATTTAAACAAAAACTGGTTCAAAAGTATTACTTCTGTAGGCATTACAGCCGGTGCTTCTGCGCCAGAAGTATTAGTTCGTGATGTGGTAGCGGGGCTGCAAGAATTAGGAGCCTCTCTGCCAAAAGAATTACATGGTCGAGAAGAAAATATTAGTTTTACTTTGCCGCGTGAACTACGTCAGTAATTTTTAAAAAATCTCACCGTTTATCTGTCAAAAAGACTACTCGATCCTCGTCGAGTGGTTTTCCTTTTTGATATCGTATTAACTATAGATAATAAATAAAATCAACCTCCAACGTAGAGCTTGAACTCATGCTTTTTTCTAATACCCGAGGATTTACTCTTATTGAACTTATGGTGGTTATTTCCATTGCTGGAATACTGTTGGCTTACGCTGTACCAAGTTTCAATGAATTTTCAAAGAACAACCAACTTAAGTCTAAAAGTCGAGATCTCGTGACCTTGATAAGCTTTGCTCGTGCAGAAGCTGTAAGGTTAGGGCGATCAGTAAACGTCAGCTCAATAGCCAATACCCCGGAAGGAAATGAATGGGGGGTGGAAGGTTATCGCGCTTGGATTGATACCAATAATGATAATGATTACAACAATGGTGAAGAAATTCGTGTGGTAGAAAGTGCCTCTACTGCAATGTCTATTGATAGCGTAACAAATGTGACTGAGTTTACTTTCTTTTCCTCCGGGTTGGTTAGTGCCGTTTCTGTTTTTCAATTGTGTGATGATCGAACAGGAGAGCAGGGCAGAGTGGTTACAGTATTGGGTGGTGGTGGAATAAGTGCGGGCAATATTGCCTGTTTGTAATTCCCAAAATAAGAAGACAGAGTAAGAAAATAAATAAGCTAAGAAGACAAATCCCTTGTCGAGGAAGAAAATGAATTGCAATTACTTTAGATATAACCGTCGAACTTGTTCGAGAAACCAAAAAGGGGTTTCTATGATAGAAATCTTGGTGACCTTGGTTATCTCTGTGGTTGGGCTGATGGGAATGGTAACGCTTCAATTAGTTGGCTTAAAGAATACCAACAGTTCTCATCATCAATACCAAGTGACTTTACTGGCCTACGACCTTCAGGAAAGAATGAGGGCGAATGAGCCTGCTGTAGTAGCGGGCCTTTACACTGGGACTGTAACTCATGAAACATCCGAGTATACGGATGAGGCTACAAATTCTGAAGCTATTGCTGAACAGGATACAAAAGACTGGGCGCAGGGAATGAGAAATGCAGGTATACCTAGTTTTTCCGGCGTTGTAGCGGCAAACGGAAACATCTATAACATAACGGTTACCTGGGCTGAACAAAACCCTGCGGTAGTTGGCGGGGACCCGCAAGAAAAAACATTTAATTTAGCTGTGAGATTGTAGAGTTTTTATATGTATAAAAAGCAGCAAGGTATTTCACTAATCGAAATCTTAATTGCGTTGGGTCTAGGGGCGTCTTTATTAATTGGGCTCGTTCAAATATACCAAGGCAATAGTCAAACCAATAATCTGGTAAACGCTTTTTCTAGAGTTCAAGAGTCTGGGCGCATAGCCAGTGAACTTATGTCACGCGATATTAGAATGGCGGATTATTGGGGGTGCTTAAAAGACAAAGAGTTAATTGCAAACCGTTTAGACCAAGCTGATGCTAGGTATGCCGCTAATGTTTCTGAGTTTAATTGGGTTGAGGGTGACGCAGTTGATGGCTTAGATAATACGGCTGCTGCTTTAGTTGATGGTATGACTGTTATCAATGGTACTGATGTTTTGTTTCTGCGTTCGTCTCATGATGCTTGTTCGGGAAATGGGCGCCCTGTAGATAGCGACAACTCTGGAGAGTTTTATGTTTCCTCTGGGTGCGATGCCAATGTGGACCCTGGTGATATGCTTGTTGTCACCAGTTGTGACGGGGGGGACTTATTCACTGTTTCTTCAATGAGTGGTAGTGGAACAGCCGCGAGGCACATACTTCATACAGTAGGTGCATGTGGTGATGCAAATGCGCATTGTGTTCCTAATATCGATGCGAATTTTTCTGAAGAATATAATCGATCTGCTCGCATATTAAAACCTGTTATGACCAGTTATTTTATCGCTGCTGGAACGGGAGGAGCGTCGTCTCTCTATATGAAAAAAAATAAAGGCAATCCAATCGAACTTGTGGATGGGATTGAAGATATGCAGATAAGCTATGGTCAAGATACGAATGATGATGGTGCTGTAGACATATACTCAGGAATGACTAACGAGGTCGTTAAAGATAATATTTTAAGTGTTCGAATTCAGCTAACGGTCACCAACGACCAAGTTGTCGGCACCTCTGAAGACGATAATCAGTTGCGTAAAACCTTTGTCGCAACATCAAGCGTTCGAAATAGAACTTTGTAGAGGGTATACATGTGACGTTTAAAAATAAACAATCTGGTGCGGTATTGGCGACTAGTCTGATTATTCTCACAATACTGTCGTTGCTGACTGTATCTTCTTCTAGGACAACAATACTGCAAGAGCGCATGACTTTTGGTGCTAGAGATGCGCATTTTGCCTTGCAAAGTGCTGAGTTGGCCATTTCTAGTGCAGAAAATTATTTAGATGGTGAAAACCTTAACCTGGACAATTTTTCCGAAGGTGGAAACGGTGGCTTATACACCCCAGATAATGCTCCTTCCGATTTGTCTGCAATAGCGACTTGGGCTGATAATAAAACCGCTGCGAGCGGGGATACGGTTAACGATGATATTGAGGCTGGGCGTTATTTTATAGAATACTTAGGTAGGCTTGGTGATGCATCTGTAGAAGATGTTACTCAAATCTGTTCAAACGACTGTCAAAACACAGTGACCACTACTGCTAACTCTTTTCGTATTGTTGCTCGTGGAAAAGGGTTGTCGGAAAACTCACAAAGAATAATTATTAGTTACTACAATGATCCAATTTAGATCCTGCATCTTTTATGCAGAGAGGCTTCGTATTATGAACTCAATTCAGTTTTTTTTCAGGGGAATATGTGTATTGGCAGGGCTTGCCCCTTTTGCAAGCCTATCTGCTCAAGAGCCCACTCCTCCTGTTGAGATAGATTTCCCTGAAACACCGCTTATTGTTTCAACTCCAGAAAAACCAAATTTAATGGTGCTATTCGATACTTCTTCTTCGATGAGAAATATTGTAGAGGAAAGCAATGGAGATGGTAGGGATGATAAATATAATGCTGAGAAAGACTATGCTCCTGGAGGATGTAGGAGCCCAGGCCATCAAGTTCCTGTAGTAGGCAATAACCCGTGGGAAAGTATTGTAATGATGAATTTAGATACTGATACTAGCGGTTTATCCGATAACCGCGCTCGGCCAAGGATTAGAGTAGCTGATGGCGGTGGTATATATGAATGGGGTGAAAGCGGAGGGAAAAAGTGCTTTATTCCTGATAGGGAATACCGCGCTCAGCTCCAATCTGTTAGTGACTACCCTTTAAATTCATCTGACAACTCTAAATATTCTGGTAATTTTCTAAATTGGTATTTCTGCCAATTAAATGATAGTGAGGAGAATAGGGTATGTTCCAATAATTCAACTAATTCTGGAACAATGGTTAGAACGATAGAGACAAATTATACTGACCCTGTCGCTGAGTCAGGTAGAGTGGATTACAGCATTTGGGTGAGGGAGGGTGCGAGAGATAGGATACAGCTTTCTCGAAAATCCATGTTTGATTTTTTCAACTCCGTCAATGGTGTCAATGTTGGGGTATCCAGTTATGCGTTTGCGGATCGAGATTGCATATTAGTCAGCCCTGCGATATATAGCCCATACCCAAGTGATGCAGCACCTCATCAATATGCTGGAATTGATGGAGTTTGTACGCGATATAAGGAGAGGGTGAGAGGTGGTTATCCACGGATTATAAATAGTGTCGGTCGAATCCTTCAGCCTATTAAGGATATAGACGGCTCCGAACACCGAGCTAAACTTCTTCATACAATTGATACATTATCGGTGGATGGGGCTACTCCCTTGGATGGTGCCACTGGAGATATTGGCAGATATTTTGTTGAAGGGTTTCAGGATAATGGTATTGATACGGATAATTACGTCACCACGGGAACGGGTAATGTTGCAACCGATACGATGTTTTCCCATGAGCCGCAGTACGAACAGAGTGCATTTAAGCCTAGCAGTGACTCACGAGTTATTAAGAGTTATTGCCAAAGCAACTACCTTATTACTTTAACAGATGGCGATCCTTCCGGCGGAACAACTATTTCCCCAAGTTTGCGTAACTATGCTGAGCAGGTTAATGCGCGGGTATATGTCAATGCGGGTGTTGGGAGTACCACCGGTGGTTGGAAAAATGCCTTGAGGGGGCTTTATGAAATGGATCTGCGCCCAGATTTGGGCAGGGCAGGGTCTAACGAGAATGTTAAACAGAGTATTGTTAGCTTTATTATTGGCTTTGGAAGGGCGGTTAATAATACTCAGACTACAGAGTTATTTGAGACGGCGGCAGAATTTGCCGGGCCTAATAGTAGCAGTACGCCGCCTGTGCCATACCCGACGGCTGATAACCCATCACGATATTATTCGGCTCTTGATGAGAGTGGGCTGACCGATGCGCTAAATAGTATTGTTGAAAGCATATATCGTGGAAGTGGCTCATTGGCATCACTCGCCTTTGAGACGACCAGTTTGGACGTTAATAGCGCAGTATTTCAGTCTAGGTTCCACTCCTCTGATTGGACGGGCTCTTTAATTGCTAATGCTATTACTAATCCAAATCCATTTGCTATTGAGCCTCGCTGGGAAGCAAGGGGAAAGCTAGACGACCTAGTTGTTGATAGCTCTGACGGTGGTTCTGCCCCCCAAGATACAAGTGGTCGCGTTATATTTACCTATAATGGGCAAGAAGGCATTCCCTTTCAGTGGGAATATGTGGACAATGAAGCGGGAACGCCGCCTGCGGGCGCATTTATTGGTGCCGATCTAGCACAAAGCTCTGCGGTATTAATTTCAGATGAAGAAGATGAGGCCCTTGAAGATGGGAGCCTTAGTGAGCCTAGGAATTTTAGTGGTAAGCAGGCCCTCCAATTTATTCGAGGGGATCGCTCAAAGCAAGGTGCTGCTGGGAATAGTTTCAGAACGAGAGAATTGGTCCAAGACAGCTACGATAATGTTACCGGAGAGGGGGGCTTACTGGGAGATATAGTGAATTCTTCCCCTGTTTTTGTTGGCGACCCGGTTAATTTTAGTTATTCAAATAATCCAGGTGTTAATAGAACTCCTATTGTCTATGTTGGCGCAAATGATGGAATGCTTCATGGGTTCAATGCCACCTTGGGTGCAACCAATTCTGGGAAAGAGGTGCTTGCCTATATACCCAGTATGTTGGCAAGTTCAGATGCAGGAAAAGGTTTACATTACTTAACCGAGCAAGGCTATGGGCATCGGGATTATGTAGACTTAACACCCACAGTTGCTGAAGCTGAAACCCCCACCCCTGGAGATTGGAAAACCGTACTGGTGGGTGGCTTACGCGCGGGTGGGAAAGGGTATTATGCCCTAAATATTACCGATCCAAATGATTTTATTACTGAGTCGTCCGCAAATGCAAGAACAGTTGTTATGTGGGAGTTCTCAGAGGGTGACGATGTGGATATGGGGTACAGTTTTGCCCATCCAGTTATCACCAAGTTAGCCAATGGTAAATGGGCTGCAATAGTCGGAAACGGCTATAACAGCACAAATGGTAAGGCAGCATTATATATTATTTATTTGAATGGTCCTGGAAATGATAATGAGTGGGATGCGGATAGCGAATTCATAAAAATTGAGGTTCCAGGTGGCGCTAACAATGGGTTGTCGTCTGTTGCAGTTGCAGATCATTTAACGTCTACGGGAACGGCTGGGTCTGATGGCATTGCCGACCGAGTATATGGCGGTGACCTTAATGGAAATATGTGGGTATTTGATCTTCGTGGTATAAATACCGTCAATGATGGTGCTGCTGATGTAACACACTATCGACTCTTTACCGCTAAGGATGAAAATGGGAACCCGCAACCGATTACTACTGCTGCGTTGCTTGCTCGTAATACGGCAAATGATGATAGTCGTATTAATGAAAACGAGGACGGTGAGGATCTCCTTATTATGTTTGGAACAGGGCAATATATATCTGAATCAGATGTTACTAGTCGGGCTAAGCAAGCTTACTACGCGGTTTCCGATAATGGTGAAGTTAATTTAACTCGGACGGATCTTGCCGAAAGAATTCCTACTATTGTGGACGGCTGGAGAACGTTTGATACTGACGTAGACAATGATGATGAAATAGATGAGGGGGTTGCTATTGATTGGTCTTCTGCACGAGGGGATGGTGGACAGTATGGCTGGCGTATAGAGCTACCTGACGGTCAAACCGGGGATTACAGTGCAGAACGAGTTGTAAGCCGACCTTTCAAACAAAATAATATTCTCTTTTTCACAACAATTGTTCCCAACTTTTCCGAATGTAATAACTCTGGCGGGAGAGGTTGGATAATGGGAGTAGACTTCCGCACCGGCCTACCTCCTGCGGATTTCAGTGTATTTGTTGATAGTCGTGGTGTGGATGGTATAAATGAGCTTGAAGTGGGTGGTATTGCAACAGAGTCGATGGTATCGAATGTGATGGTCTCTCGAGGCCAAGGTCTCGCTGGTGGCCACGACGGTGCGTCTTATAATCCCCCTGTTGATACGGGTGGCTCTGTTAACGCAGGGCGTCAGGGCTGGGAAGAGATTATTTTTCAATAAGTTTAGTTTTACTCCCTAATTTAGTTTAAAAATAATATAAGGCTGGAAACGTTGAAATATTGCAAAAAGTTAGATCGAGGATTTACTCTTATCGAATTGATAGTCGTTATTGCTATTGTTGGGGTTTTGGTAGCGATTGCAATTCCCTCATACAATAGTTATGTAAAAAAGGGTCGGCGTGCAGATGCACAGGCGGGCTTAATGGCACTAGCGCAAGCCATGGAAAGAGTACGGACTGATAAGGGGTCGTATGCCTGGGCAAATGGGGATACAAACGATATAGCAGGCGCTACGGCACCAAGTATCTATCCGTCTCAATTGCCGGTAGATGGTACCGTAAAGTTTTATAACCTCAAGGTTAATGCCGCTAATATTGACTCATATGAAATAGAGGCAATTGCAATTAATAGCCAGGTTGGTGATGGTAACCTCAGTCTTAGTTCCACAGGTTTTAAACGGTGGGACAGAGAGAATAATGATTACACTGATGGAACCGATGATTGTTGGGCTTCCTCCTGTTAATTCTAGTATGTAAACTCTCAGGCATTGTCTGAGAGTTTTTCTATCATGTATTGTTTGATGTTTACTCGCAGGTTATATTTTCTCCCGCCCTAATTTCCACAATACCATCTCCATTAAAATCTCGGGCAATACGTACTCTGCCCCCAAAGTTTACAATAATACCGCTAGCGTACTCGGGTTTTCTATCCTTTGGGCAAATTGTTATTCTGCCAGGTTCACTCGTTGTTCCATTTGCTTTAAAGCGCATATAGTGTCTTGCCCCTGAAACGCTAAGAAGGATTGAAGGTTTGCTATTGCCAAAAGTATCTAACCGAATTATTTCTTCTTGTTCAGCTTGCCGATTTTCATTTATATCCGTGAAGACAAGTAAATATTGAGATGACTCTCTGTCGCATATATTTTTATCGGGGGAAAAACAGAATAAAACGCTTTTTTCCTTGGTGACAGCTAAATAACGTGCAAATTGCAGTGATGAGAAAACCAGGTTCGCCTGTGAGTTTTTAGTACTCTTCTTGATAATTGATACGTAGCTGGGTATGCCTAGACCAATAATTAGCCCTAATATAGCAAGGGATAGCATTAAGTTAAAAAGTGTAAAGCCCTGTTGATAATATCTCATAATCTATCCTTAGAATGTTGTGTTGCACGGTTATCATAGCGGTTAACTTAAGCTATGACATAAAATCCATTTTCAGGTAAGTATATTAGAGCGTATTTGTTTGTGGTAATGTAGGAAATAAGCCATGGTTTATGCCTGTTTTAATCAGTATTAACTTCCAGTTTTTGAAGTCGGTAGCGCAGGGAACGAAACGTTATACCCAATTTTTTTGCTGCCATAGTCTTATTCCAGCGCACTGAATCTAATGCAGCACATAAAATTTCTTTTTCTATTTCTCCTAGATACTGGTCCACATTTTCGTAGTTTTGTGACAATGCATAGTGGTTTCCAGTTTTTTCTGAGGGTTTATCGTCAATGTTTGCCTGCTTTAAATAAGCGAGTGTAGGTTTTGAAAGCTGTAAATCTTCCACTTCAATTATTGCGTTTTCGCAAAGTGTAAAGGCTCGTTCTAATATATTTTCCAATTCACGGATATTGCCTGGGAAGTGATAATTTTTTATTGCATTGATAGCTTCCAAAGACAGCCGTATAGGCTGTTCTGGAGAATTTTGATTCAGTTTTTGTAGAAAAAAATTGATCAATTCAGGTAAGTCTGGTGTTCTTTCTCTCAATGCTGGAACTTTTATATGAATAACATTTAATCGATAAAATAAATCCTGCCTGAAATCGCCTGACTCAATGAGCTGTTCTAAGTTTTTATGTGTTGCACAGAGAATTCTTATATTTGTAGACACTTCATTGTTAGCACCTATTGGGCGCACAGATTTTTCTTGAATTGCTCTCAGTAACTTTACTTGCATTTCCAGCGGTAGGTCGGCTACTTCATCCAAAAAGAGCGTGCCACCTTCCGCAGCCTGGAATAATCCGAGTTTGTCTTGCGATGCTCCGGTAAAACTTCCTTTTTTATGTCCAAAAAATTCACTTTCCATCAAATCTTTTGGAATTGCACCACAGTTTACGGGAATAAAAGGGCCATTTTTTCGAGAACTCAACTGGTGAATAGAGCGGGCAACCAGTTCTTTCCCACTTCCAGATTCACCGCTTATATATACCGGCGCTTGTGAGCGAGAAAGTTTATGTATGGATTTATTTAAAGTCGTTATTGCGTAAGAAGTACCAATAATACCTGTATTGAATTCGTTTTCGGTTGTGATAGTGCTTGTATAAACGGCGGATTTAACAAGCTCTCTAAGCGATGTAAGTTCAATGGGCTTAGTTAAAAAATCAAATGCGCCAGCTTTCATGGATTGAACCGCTGTATCCATATTGCCGTGGGCGGTAATGACTGCAACGGGCAACTGAGGTGCTTCTAGCTGAATATGTTTCACAAAATCAATGCCATTTCCGTCTGGTAACTTCATGTCCGTTAAGCATAAATTGTAATCTGTTTTTTGCAGTAAGCGTTTGGCTTCTGTAATATTACTTGCGGTATCGACTTCAATTCCCATTCTACTTAAGGTTATATCCAGTAGCTCAAGAATATCTGGCTCGTCGTCAATAACTAGTGCTCGATGATTACTCATACTTTATTCTCTTATTGGACTTTAGCCTATATTTTGGCCTAATAGTTAAACCATTCTCTGATGATGAGGGAAGTTTATCCTAAAACAACTCAAATTATTGTTGCGTTTATAGTGTAATGTTGCTTGATTAATTTCGCAAAGCTCTTTGCAAATGTAGAGTCCTAAGCCAGTACCTTTTTCTTCGGTAGTAAAAAAAGGTTCAAATATATTACTTAGGTATTGTTCATCAACGCCTTTTCCGAAATCAATTATTTCCATATATGCGGTGCCTGCATTGTCGCTGAGACCACAATGAATTTCAATTTTTGATACGCCTGTTTTTTGTTTTCCGTGCCTGAGCCCGTTGTCGACTAAGTTTGTTACCACTTGGGTTAGTTGAGTGGCATCAAATTTGGTCAGTATAGTATGTTCAGTTATACTTAATTTAATTTCACTTGGGTTATGGGTTTGGTATTCTTTAATAAAGGTTTGAGTCCACTTGTCTAGTTGAATAAGTTGTGTATTGGGTTCTTTTCTGCGGGAAAGGACCATTGTATTTTCGATTATCTGGTTTACTCGGTCTGAATGTTGAAGAATAATTTGAGTTAACCGTTTATCTGCGGACGATAAATCATTTGATTCTTCTAAAAGTTGAGATGCGTGGGATATTGCACCTAGAGGGTTTCTAACTTCATGCGCGATGCTGGCGGTGAGCCTACCTAGAGAAGCTAGTTTGAGTTGTTGAGCTTGTTGGGTTATCGCTCTATAGTCTTCTATGTACATCAATGTGCGTTCTTCCATTCCGGTTTCTAATTTGGAAAAATTGATTTTGACTTCCTGTTCATCTCTGATTTGGTGAACCTTAGGGATTCCTGTAATAGGGTGTTGTTTCCATTTTTGAAACAAGCTATTGATATTTGCTAGGTCATCGATAGGGGTTTGAATATAATTTGATGATTGAGGCAGGTCCAATAGTTGAAGTGCTGAATCATTAATCAGCTCTATTCTATTGTTGTGATTAATAACAATTATGCCAGTACGCATTCTGGTTACAATCAATTTTGCTAGCTTTTCTAAGTGTTCTGCATACTGTGCCTTTTCGGATGCGAAAATGTTGCTTTGGTGAATGCGTTCAGTGAGATAATTGAACGTTAAGGCTGTTACAAATATCAAAATACCCAGGGTTCCAGCAGAAAACAGACTTTCGGGGTGGTCTTTGATGGAAAGTTGGGTTTGAAAAATAGCCTGGGTAATAACAAAAATAGCGGTGACAGAGGCAAAACCAAGTGCGAACCGACCGCGTAGAAAAAAGCTAGCCATTGCTGTATTAATAAGCAAAAGATAGCCAAGTCCACTTTGTGGCCCGCCGCTGGAAAAGACTATGGCTAATATTGCTATGAGGTCGGTGGTGAGTAGGCTCGTTACACGGTTTACTGAGTGCTTAAGCTCTTCTGGTTTGAATATAAATAGGCTCCCGATATTGACGGCGATATAAAGAATACTGGTGAGAGTGAAAACAAGCGGCAGCTCAACTCCCAGTATATTTTCTGCGATCCTTGCTTCAAACATCAGATACAGAATCACTGATAAACATAACCTGTAATAGAGGTATACTTTCAGTATTTGTGGGTTGTGGTTTATTTCATGTGTATCTAGTTTCACAATCTCTTCTACTTTATTTTTGCCACCCATTAAAATGGGTATTGTTTTTTTGGAGTATAGAAAATTCATGTCTAGGTTAACGGTTGTTTCTGCACAAATTAATCCTATTGTGGGAGATATAGATGGTAACACTGACAAGATCATTGCGGACACCCTGGAGGCACTTAATCAGTACGGCGCAGATATTGTTGTGTACCCTGAATTGACCCTAACAGGTTATCCCCCCGAAGATTTGTTACTGAGATCAAGTATCGACCTGAGGGTGGAGCGAGCATTGGAGAAACTTAGAGCGGAACTCCCGGTCGCCACTGTTGTTGTGGGCTATCCCAAACGTATTGGCAAGAAGCTCTTTAATATAGCGGGTGTTATTTCAGGCGGGGAGCTGATATATGAGTACGCCAAGCAGTGTTTACCCAACTACCAAGTGTTTGATGAAAAGCGTTATTTTGTTGAAGGTGAGGGTTACGAGACCTTTTCGGTCAAGGGTATAAAAATAGGGCTTTCTATCTGTGAAGACATTTGGGATGGTCAGCCTCTTAAAGAAGCAAAAAAAGCAGGGGCTCAGTTACTGTTAAACCTAAATGCCTCGCCTTTTCACGTTAATAAACCGGCTGAGAGAGAAGCATTAATAGTGGAAAGAGCTAAGTATCTATCCGCTCCTATTGTATACGTGAATCAGTTTGGCGGTCAGGACGAACTTGTTTTTGATGGTGGGTCGATGGTGGTTGGTGGAAATGGGGAGCTTGTCGTGCGGTCGCCGCTGTTTCAGCGTGAGCTAAAGGCCGTTACCCTCGACACAGAAACAAAAAAAATAGCCGTTTTGGGTGACTGGACGCCCCCCCCCGTCCGCAGTGATCTTTCGAGTATCTACGATGCACTCGTTCTGGGCGTGAAAGATTATGTGAACAAAAATGGTTTCAAGGGAGTTGTATTGGGCTTGTCGGGGGGAATTGATTCAGCTTTAACGCTTGCCATAGCTGCGGATGCTTTAGGGGCTGATCGAGTACAGGCGGTTATGATGCCATTTCGATATACCTCTGAGCTGAGTAAAAATGATGCTCAGGAAGAGGCTGAGCGTCTAGGGGTGACATACCATTGCTACAGTATTGAATCTATTTACGAGGCGTTTATAGCAGCTCTATCGGAACCCTTTGAGGGGACGGCAATTGGCATAACAGAGCAGAATATTCAGTCTCGTAGCCGAGGGGTACTATTAATGGCCCTGTCCAATAAATTTGGCTACTTGGTTTTGACCACGGGTAATAAGAGCGAAATGGCTGTTGGCTATGCAACAATATACGGAGATATGGCGGGTGGCCTCGATGTACTTAAAGACGTGCCTAAAACTCTTGTCTTTGAGTTGTCTAAATATCGGAATACTCTCAGTCCGGTTATTCCTGAATCGGTGATTACTCGGCCTCCTTCCGCAGAACTGGCACCGGATCAGAAAGACGAGGACTCTCTTCCCCCCTATGACATTCTTGACGAGATCCTTGAGTATTATATTGAACAAGACCTGAGCGCTCAGTCCATTATTGAAAAAGGCTTTGACGCTGAAGTGGTTAACCGTGTGATTCGACTAGTGGACATCAATGAATACAAGCGGAGACAGGCTCCAATTGGTATTCGCATAAGCCGAAGGGCTTTTGGTCGAGACAGGCGCTACCCTATAACAAATGGTTGGAAAATTGGGGACTAAATAAAAAAACGGAGCTATTTGGCTCCGTTTTTTGTGCTTTTTGGGGGGAAAATTAGCTTTTCTTTGGTGGTTTAGAGACATCATCCAAGAAGTTTTCCGTGTAAAACGGATCATAGTGTTTACGAGAATCAAATTTAAGAGTGGGACGTTTTTCAAAGAGCCCAAAGGTCAAATAGTTCACCCATGAACGCTTTCGTTCTCGACCAAATTCGAAGTTAAAGCTTCCATCTTTATTTACGGCTGGGTGGTTAGGGAAGTTTGCTGCCAGTACGGTTATCGCGTCTTGGGCGAACTCCTCCATAGCCAACAGGTGGTAGGCTTGGGCCATAACGGCCAGCCCATCAGGTACGGCAGGGGACTTTTGCAGGTGTTCAACGACAAACTTGCCGCGATTCGCCGCAGCTAAGTAGGCGCCTCTTTTGAAGTAATAATTGGCTACATGGATCTCATAGCGGGCCTTTGAGTTGCGGATATAGGTCATGCGTTTTTGCGCATCTAAAGCGTACTCGCTATTTGGAAAGCGGGTTATTAGCTGGGCAAAATAGTTAAATGCAGCGTAAGCTGAACCGGCATCTCGGGCAGAAATATCCGTAGGCAGCATAGAAAGATACGCAGAATCATTATGGAAGGCTGCGATACCTTTCATATAATATGCGTAATCGATATTTCTGTGTTGAGGGTGCAGGCGAATAAAGCGATCAGCGGCGGCAATAGCCAAGTCTTGTTCATCTGCTCTAAACTGGGCATAGATAAGCTCTAATTGAGACTGTTCGGCAAAGTAGCCAAATGGAAAGTGTTCTTCCAGCAGTTGGTAGGTTTCCACTGCGGCGTTCCATTGTTCTCCTTGAATACGCCTTTGAGCCTTTTCGTAGAGGACTTGCTCTGAAGTGATATCCTCTTTGTCATCATTGCTTGAGCAACCAACAATTGCAATTGAAATGGAAGCCCACAGTAGAGGCTGTATGATGAATAACGATAATGGCTTGATTATTTTTTGCATTCTTAATTAAATCTCTACAAAGTGCCCTTACTAATAACTCAATGCGATAGCTTGAATACCAGAGCCTCTGGTTGCACAAGCTTTTTGCGTGGGCTGGGGTGCGACAGTGTAATGCAGCAATAGGCATAAATTCAATGAACACTCAAAATCATCATCAAAGCCGAGTCCCTATATCTGACGCTGGTAGCAGGTTGGATCGGATTGCGGCCAAAATGTTCCCGGAATATTCGCGTGGGCGCCTCCAAGAGTGGATAAAAGCAGGAAACCTTCTCGTTAACGGGCGTCAGAGTAAGGTAAACCTAAAACTTGCTGGCGGTGAGCTGCTGGATCTTCAAGCAACCACTCAGGATGAGGGGGACTGGTTAGCTGAAAATATTCCCCTAAATGTTATCTATGAAGATAAGAGCATTCTAGTGGTCAATAAACCCGCAGGGCTTGTTGTGCATCCTGGAGCAGGAAACAGTGAGGGAACTTTGCTTAACGCCTTATTGCACCACCAACCGAGCATTAGAGAGATACCCAGAGCCGGTATTGTTCACCGTCTAGATAAAGAAACATCGGGCTTGATGGTAGTGGCCAAAACACTGGAAGCTCAGACCAGCTTAGTGTCTCAGCTTCAACAGAGAAGTGTTAGCCGCTACTACGAAGCTTTGGTTTGGGGAAAGACAGGCAAGAGCGGCACCATTGAAGGTGATATAGGCCGTCACCCAAAAAACCGTATTAAAATGGCCGTGGTGGAGAGAAACGGTAAACCCGCCATCACCCACTACGAGCGGATAGAGGAATATTCGGGGTTGAGCCATATTCGCCTTAAACTTGAAACCGGGCGAACTCACCAAATTCGGGTACATATGGCTTACAAGGGTTTTCCGTTGGTAGGTGACCCGCTTTACGGCTGCAAACTTCCGAAAGCTCAACTCAATGCCAACCCACAATTGGCTAAATTTGATGAATTTCCTCGGCAGGCATTACACGCAGTCCGGTTGGGCTTGAACCACCCTGAGTCCGGCGACGCTATAAGCTGGGAAATCCCTTTGGCTGAAGATATACAAGCACTGTTAACAGGCCCTAGTTAAGGCCACTGTTGGAGCGTTTGTTGGAGCGTTATTTTGAAAAAAACAAATATCGAATTTATTGTTCCTGATTGGCCTGCGCCAGCCAATGTTTGCTCGTTTATTACTACTCGCACAGGTGGCGTGAGTGAAGGTGATTACAACTCATTCAATTTGGCCGCTCATGTGGGGGATAATCCAAATAAAGTTGAACACAATAGGCAGAGTCTCTATAAAGAAATTGGAGGCTCGGTAACTTGGCTAAATCAAACTCATAGTACCAGGGTTGTTGTTTTGGGGGGGGACTCGTCAAAGCCTATAAATGGGGACGCCACCTTTAGCTCGAAACAAGGTGTTGTGTGCTCGGTGATGACGGCAGATTGTTTGCCTCTACTGATATGTGATAGCGCAGGAACCCAAGTCGCTGCCATTCACGCTGGTTGGAAGGGCCTAGCGGACGGTATTGTGAGTGAGAGCCTGAAATACTTTACGGCAAAGCCCTCCGAATTAATTGTGTATCTAGGGCCTGCCATATCCCAGCCTAGCTTTGAAGTTGGGGAAGAGGTTATTCAGGCATTTGCAACCGCAGAAGCTAGTCGGCCATATCGAGAGCCAATAAGGGAGTCTTTTCTTCCATTGGGAGAGAGGTATCTAGCCGATTTATACCGTTTAGCTAGGTCGGAATTAAACGGCTACGGTGTAACCCAAATTTATGGTGGAACCTATTGCACTTATAAACAAGAGGAGACATTTTTTTCCTATCGAAGGGACACTATCACTGGCCGAATGGCAAGCTTAATTTGGTTGCAAAACGGATTCAAACAGGAATAAAAAAACCCAACTTCCAACCTAAAACCCCTTTATTTACCGTTTAAAAACCAGAAACTATGGTTCGATGGCTTTTATATTGCTAAGCGCAACAAGCAAACGGCTCTAATTACTGGCAAACCTCTACATCACGGATGATACTAAATACAGGAGAGTCTAAAGGTGTGATCTATCTAGGGTTGAAATATGAGTCGGTGGTGTTTAGAAGGCTACTTTGATAGCGGCAGTTCGGTGCAGGTACAACCTCTAAAGGAGTTGCCTCTTGTCATTGGGCGTGATGATGCGTTGCCCTGCACAATCTACTCTCCCTCCGTTTCAAGAAAACACGCTCGGTTTGAAGAGCGCGACGACGGGCTTTGGATTTCTGATGTCGGCAGCAGTAATGGCACCTTTGTCAATCACAAAAAAATTAATTCCTCTACTCATATTGGTCACGGTGATGTGATTCATTTAGGCACCGCTGAAGTCCGTTTGGTGGATAATATGAAACGTACGGGTGAGACCAGCGAACATACAAACCCTGGCGTCTCCTCAAATACCACAGTACTGGCCATTGGAGAATTGAGTGAACAGTTCCCTATTGGCGTGAGAGAGTTGGAAGAGCTAATTGAGAGGAAGCAGGTTGTAATCCATTTTCAGCCTATTATTCAGGCCGATGAGTTGGTTACCTGTGGCCATGAGGCATTGGGAAGGGGCGCTAGTTCTAGTTTGCCCTCGTCTCCACTTGAACTGTTTAGAATTGCCGAGAGCAACGACCTGGATGTAGACCTCTCTGAACTGTTGCGGGATACCGCCATAGAAGTGGCTGCACAGCACTCGTTGAGGGGAGACCTGTACGTCAATACCCACCCAAGAGAGATGGAAGACACCGATAGACTGTTAGCCTCACTTACGTCAATTCGAAAGCGTTTTAGAGCACTTCCGCTTATGCTAGAAATCCATGAGCAGGCTGTGACGGATATTGATAGCTTGAAAACATTTATTAAAGAGCTGAATAAGCTCAATATCAAGTTAGCGTTTGATGATTTTGGTGTAGGACAGTCTCGGTTACTTGAATTAGTGTCAGCGAAGCCGGATTTAATTAAGTTTGATCGTGTATTGATAAGCGGTTTGGACAAGTCAGATGTTTCCCGTCAGAACCTTGTTCGCCATTTAAAAGAGCTGGCCTCAGAGCTTTCCATTAAAACATTGGCCGAATGCGTCAGCAATGAAGGTGAGTATCTTGCCTCTAGGTCCATTGGGTTTGAGTTTTATCAAGGGTTTTATTTCTGCAAGCCTCAGCCAATATCCAGTTTCAAATAAGAGCTGCCCATTTGTGCTGGGCAACTCTCAAAGCAGAAGCGCAAATATATAAAAAGGCTAATTCAGCTAAATTAAGATGGGGCAAACTGCTCTGCTGCGGCTTGACTCCAACGTTTAATTAACATTTTAAAATCGTGATAATTGGACGTTCGAGTGGCTCTATCCATATTGTTGGGGCCGAGCTTTACTCGCGTTTCTCTGCGGTCTCTAAAATATGCGATGGGCGAGTTCGACTGGACATCCGTGACCTCCAAAACCAAGGTTGCGATACCCGCAGCATTCACGTAAGACTTTTTCATCGGGCCTTGATCATCGGGGGCGTAGATGTTGAGCTTACGTAGGTAGGGTTTTATTCTCAGCCCATTTCTGCCCAGCCCTTCGCTGGTATTTTCGGCCAGTATTTTAACGTCTGCCTTTGTCGTTTTAGCAAGCGCTTTTTGTAACTCATTCACAATTAGTTTGCCGTATGTTTCTTTGATTTTATCTTTGTAACGGTTTGATATTGAAGTTTTATTGTCTCGCAACCAATACTTGCTAAACGTCACCTCGGTAGTATCGATATAGATAACGTTACTGTTGCTAAGAGACTTACCACTTGCCACTTTAAAATTATCAAAAAGGCGTATTTTCTTTTTGACCAAACCTGTATCAAAGGCGGTGGCTTTGGCGGTTGGCTCAATGGACGCTGGTTTTGGTATTGCTTCACTGTATTGGGGTACTGCGATTGCGGTAGTGAAGACTAAGGTAATCGCAAAATTTAGGGTAGATTTTAGTGTTTGGGGGCGGCCCATGTTGATACCTCCTTTGAAGTTGTCGAAACTTAGAACCCTATTTAATCAAAATAATTCAATACTTTGACGCGAATAAAATGAAAATAGCACACACTATTACACATATTATGCTCTTAAATTCCTTTGCTTACACTGGGCCTTGTTTTTTATCGTCGTTGGCCCAAAATCATGAAATAACACGCTTTAAGTAACAAACTCTAAGCAACAAGTACCAAACAAGTACTAAATAGGAACTGTGCAGAATGCGAATAGATCGCCTAACCAATCAATTGCAAATAGCCTTATCCGATGCACAATCCCTGGCTGTCGGACGGGATCACAATGAACTGAATTCGTTGCACCTTTTACAAGCCATGCTGGATCAACAAGGTGGAACCGTAAGGCCCATACTTGTCCATGCTGGGTTTGATGTTGCCGGGTTGCGCAATGAATTGACTAAAGCACTTGAAGCCTTACCAAAAATACACACCCCGACAGGGGACGTACGTATGTCTCAGGAATTGGCCCGGCTCTTAAACCTTGCCGATAAACATGCACAAAAAGAAGGCGATAAGTACATTTCCAGCGAAAGTGTCTTGTTATCTGCTGTAAAAGAAGTAGGCAGCAATATTGGAAAGTTATTAATCAAATTTGGTAATCATCAACGGTTAGAACAGGCCGTTGAAAAAGCCCGTGGTGGCGAAACAGTGGACGACCCAGATGCTGAGGGAAATCGCCAGGCCCTTGAAAAATATACCATTGATTTAACCACTCGTGCTGAGGCGGGCAAGCTCGACCCCGTTATTGGCCGTGACGATGAAATTCGTCGGACCATTCAAGTCCTGCAACGGCGCACCAAGAATAACCCCGTTCTTATTGGTGAACCGGGAGTGGGTAAGACCGCTATTGCCGAAGGTCTAGCGCAACGAATTGTCAATGGTGAAGTACCTGAAGGCTTAAAAAATAAACGCTTACTTTCTTTGGACCTAGGCTCTCTTTTGGCTGGCGCAAAATTTCGAGGGGATTTTGAAGAGCGCTTAAAAGCGGTACTCAATGAACTTGCTAAGCAAGAAGGCCGAACCATATTATTTATTGATGAACTGCATACCATGGTGGGTGCGGGCAAGGCCGAAGGCGCGCTGGATGCTGGCAACATGCTTAAGCCTGCTTTGGCTCGCGGGGAGTTGCACTGTGTAGGCGCAACCACATTGGATGAATATCGCCGGTTTATTGAGAAGGATGCAGCGCTTGAAAGACGCTTCCAAAAAATATTGGTGGAGGAGCCCAACGAAGAAGATACTATCGCCATTCTTCGCGGCCTCAAAGAGCGCTATGAAGTGCATCACGGAGTGGATATCTCTGATTCTGCCATTATTGCCGCCGCAAAATTATCGCAAAGGTATATCTCTGACCGCCAACTTCCCGATAAAGCCATTGACCTTATTGATGAAGCCGCTAGCCGAATCCGTATGGAAATTGACTCAAAGCCGGAACAAATGGACAGACTAGAACGGCGTCTGATTCAATTAAAAATTGAACGTGAAGCCGTGAAAAAGGACGACGATGAGGCAGCAAAAGATAGGCTGAAAAAAATTGATATACAAATCCATAAAGTTGAAAAAGCCTTTGCCGACCTGGACGAAGTCTGGAGAGCTGAAAAAGCGGCACTGCAAGGTTCTCAAGAAATAAAAAGCACCCTCGAACAGGCTAGGCTCGACCTGGATGCCGCTCGCAGAGCGGGGGATTTAGCGAGAATGTCCGAATTGCAATACGGCATTATTCCAGAACTGGAAAAGCAATTGGATATGGCAAGCCAAGCAGAAATGCATGAGATGAAACTGCTTCGCAACAAAGTCTCCGACGAGGAAATTGCAGAAGTAGTATCTAAATGGACGGGTATTCCCGTATCAAAAATGCTCGAAGGGGAGCGAGATAAACTCTTGCAAATGGAAGGGGTTCTTCACAACCGAGTAGTTGGGCAGAAAGAGGCGGTGACAGCCGTATCCAACGCAGTGCGCCGAGCTAGGGCCGGTTTATCTGACCCCAATCGTCCCAACGGCTCCTTCCTGTTTTTGGGGCCGACAGGCGTGGGTAAAACTGAATTATGCAAAGCGTTGGCTGAATTTCTATTTGATAGCCAAGATGCCATGATACGGATAGACATGTCCGAATTTATGGAGAAACACTCCGTTGCCCGCCTAATTGGGGCACCGCCAGGCTACGTAGGCTATGAAGAGGGTGGCTACTTAACGGAGTCCGTTCGACGCAAGCCCTACGCACTAATACTGCTAGATGAAATTGAAAAAGCACACCCCGATGTATTTAATATTTTATTACAGGTACTGGAAGACGGGCGCCTAACCGACGGGCAAGGCCGAACAGTTGATTTTAAAAATACGGTAGTAGTTATGACATCCAATTTGGGTTCTGCGGCTATACAGGATATTGCCCAAAACAAAGCTTTTGATAGCATTAGCTTTGACGAAGGCGAAGCGGGTCAATTGGAAAATGAACACAAATATGGTGCCATGAAAGAAGCGGTCATGAGCGTGGTGGAGAATCACTTTCGGCCTGAGTTTATTAACCGCATTGATGAATCTGTGGTTTTCCATCCGCTGGATAAATCTCAAATATCAGGTATTGCCAAGATCCAGTTGGAAGTACTCTGCAAAAGGCTTCTAGATAGAGAACTGAAGCTGGAAATTTCAGAAGAAGTGTTAAATTTTATTTCAGAAGTGGGGTACGACCCAGTGTACGGTGCCAGGCCATTAAAACGGACTATCCAGCAGCTTATAGGAAACCCTTTGGCGCAGGACGTACTGGCTGGAAAGTTCCGTGCGGGCCAGACCATCCACGCTGCTAGATCGGGTGATAGAGTTATTTTTACCCTTAAGAGTTAATCAGAAAAATAATCACAGAATTTTAGTATATTTCTACCACATTAGGAGGTGGCTTTGTGAATAATGAAAAACTTTATCTAGCAAAAGAAATACTATATCGGTTTGGAAATTCTAGTTCTTCACGTATAGCCAAAGTTAGACCAACGGAGATAGACACAACAGAAATCAATGGGATATTAATAGTCATTGCAAATAACAAAGGGGTGAGCCTTTTCAATAAGGCGGGATTAGACAAAATTCATTTGACTGGCTGGGTTTGGGAAATTAGGCAAAATACCGCTTTTCCTATCGGCTTAAAACTGTATAAAGATACCCGAAGCGGGGCTTCGGAAGGGCATTTTATGCTCGTACCAACCCATAATATGCCACTAAGTGAATACATTGGGCTACTAGAAAAGGTAGCTATAAAGTGCGCGAAAATTTTTAGAAAACAGGCATAAATTGAAATGCAAGAACTAAACACAACACTAGACAGTAATAGCTTTAACTTAATATGGAAGTCGCTTCACGCGCATGAAAGCAATTTACTAAAAATTGTAGAAAAGCATGGCGAAGACTCAGATCAAGGAGCTGACGCACTTAACGATTTAGCCTATTTACGTCTTTATAAAATAGGATTAAAGGAGCAAGCTGAAAAAATATTTCATGAAAATTCTTTTATTATTGAAAATGATGAACCATACGAAATTTAAGTAAATGTCAGATATTTATGGCGATAAATCCACCAAAACAGAAAATGCCGCCAATATATCAGGGGTGCTTATCCGTAGTATTGGAGGATATAAATTTCGGGTTTATGGTGAAAACAGTTCATTTGTTGATTACGAAATAAAGCATGATGACTTGTCTATCACTATCGACCAAGACGCTTTAGCCTCATTTTATAAGGTTGACGAAGACACAGCCATACTTGACCACAGCCCAAGTGTTTTAGGATTATCTAAAAGCTAGTCGTTTTTTTGAATACAGCCCATAGATTTTTTATACAAAGCATTGCGCCTGAAGAGCGGCAACCCGTTTGCAAAACGGGCAGCGAAGGTTGGAAAGCTCGCTTCCATTGGGGGATGCGCACAAGAAAAGGTTAATTTTTTAAAATACTTAACTCATCAAAATTAGCTAGCAAAGGGTTACGATAAACATTATATTTTTATTGACGGTGGTGCTAAATTGGTGTAATACCGCACCAGCAATGTAACATATGAGGTTAGTATCATGCCTAGACAAAGTATTACATTTACCCCACCCAATGATGACTGGCTGAAAGCGCAGGTTGATAGTCAGGAATACAGCAATAAAAGTGATGTTGTAAACGATTTAATTCGTCAAGCCCGCAAGCAAAATGAAGAAATCGAAATGATAAGGGCTAAGCTTATCCGCGCAGAACAAAGCGGTTTGAGTGACCGCACTCCAGCTCAAATTCGACAGGATGCAAAAGCCCGATTGAAAAAGAATGACTAGATACGCATTAGTCATGACCTTAGAAGCAGACCAAGACCTTGATAACCTTTATGAGGATGGTTTAAACAATGGGGTGAAAAACAAGCTGATAAGTACTATGACGACCTTCTTGCCCATTTTGATGTGCTATGTGACAACCCGTATCTTTACCGCGCAGTCGATGAAATCCGCGAAGGGTATCGCCGCAGTATTTGCGGTAAACATTCAATTTTTTATCGTGTTGCTGGTGAAACAGTAGAGATTATGGGACTAGTAAAATATGAAAATCGTTTTTCTGGTCAAGATTAAGGAGTTCTTGCATCTGCATACCAAATAACGGATATTTTTACGAAAGAGGGATAATAACTATGCTAAGTGAAAAAATGCAAAAAATGTGGAAATCGTTTTCTGATGAGGAAAAGGAAGCTATTGATGTTCGCTATAATGACTTGCGCGATGAAGTAGAAGTTAATTATTTTTTTCCTGATAAAAAAGTGTCTATTGTCACTGCACCTTAATATCGAATCCAATCAAAGCTCCAAATCATAAAGCTCCTGTATTTCCAGCTCTTGAATACACAAATAATTCAAAGTTTCTTTCTGAGTTGCATGGCCGTAGGCTTCCATAAGGAGGGGGATAGGCGTTCCCTTTTTATATTGCCAATATTATATTGCCAATAGCCCCATGTTTTTCGCATCGTATGGCTGCCGTAATTTCCCCTTTGCCCTACTTCATCACACCACTTTTTTAGCAAGTTGGTAACGGTTGGAACGGTAAGTACTTTGTCTTTTTGAAACGAGGGGAAAAGCGGCTCCCCTTCTCTTGGGCGTGGGTAGATATTTAGCCACTTATCAAGTGCTTTAATTGTAGTTTGGTTAACCGTTACCGCCCGATACTTATGGGTTTTCTTTTGTTTGATCTCTAGCCTGTCCTCTGCCTGTAAATAGTCCACTTGTGTAGTGGTCAACGGTTAAAGAGAGCAGTTCATTTGCCCTGTACGCAGAATTTATTCCAAGGGTGAATAAGCATAAATTACGTGGTTGGTCTGCCAGTATTTTTTTAATTCGTTTGATTGCTTTCATATCGCGTATGGGTTTGACTTTTATCGAAGGGCCTGTTTTCGGACGATTAACATTCTGTCCTTTTTGCATTGCCATAAAAGCCTTTTTCGGTATTAAGTTTTTATCAGATAACAATAAAAGGTAAAAATAAAAGTGAATAATTAAAAATGAATTCCGGTTAATTCATTTATTGTTCCCCTTTTTCTATTTCTTAGTTTCACTCATGATTGGAATTAAGTTATGTATGCCGAGCTAGGCGTGGAGAAGTATTTAACCTGACTAGGGAAGATTGCCTAGAAAGCTGCATAATCTGGAGCTGAAGTTCCTATTAGCCAGCTAGTGGAAATCAAAAAATGGGGGAACAATAGACGATGACAAAGCCAGAATTGAACACGATTTAACCGTTTATAACATTCTAGATTTGAGCCTCAATACACCCTCAAATATTAGCCATATTGAAGATTCCTTAAATGCCGAGAGGATTATACCGGCACTCCACAACCATTACCTGACGTGGTCTTGAGCCACACACCTTTCTTTATACGTATAAAAAAACCCGCACAAGGCGGGTTTTCTCAATATGGCGCACTCGGAAGGGTTCGAACCTTCGACCGCTCGGTTCGTAGGGAAATATTGGAAATTAAATTACTTTAAAATCAATATGTTAGGTAGGCACCCGTTACTTTAAAAGCCCAACAATGCCTAACGGAGTTTAACTTAGTCCCACAGAACTCCCGAGTTTTTTCTCTGGTTAATAGCCAAACCGCTCATACCTATTGTATTCAAGGTATTGGGTGTATACACCAAGTTCCCAACACTTAGAACAAGATCTTTATAAACTCCAATATAAACAGGGGCCGAATCAAAACGCCTAATTATCGAACGAGTTTGACGCCAAGAAAATTGAAACCATGCCCATAAATCACACATAAGCATGTCGAGTTATGCAAGTACCCCCCCAAAAAAAGAACACTTATATCAATCATTCTCTAACTCCCCACCAACTCTGTTCCTGCACGAAAGTAACCTCTTAACAGAAGTTCAATTTCAATCTAAATTTCAGCACATGGTTAGCCAAAGAATCATCAATCTCACTGACAAGATTGGTTCTTTGCAAAGAGGTCATAGCTTGACCAATTTTTTCTAGCGAATTTATTTCGAATAAAGATGCTTCGATGTCTGAAAACAAGGTAAGTGCCGAGTCGCAGTCTAGTACGGGCTCGCAGTTAGTGATCATATCTTTCATGGTAAACGGCAATTCAAGTTTGGAATTCCGTGTTAGTGAGCGTTTAGTAATCTGGGCGTACATAGCAAGTAATTTTGCAGACCTTTTCCGTAGCCGGTTTCTTTCCATTAACTCCCTTAACGCAAACAGAATTATCGTCACGACAATAGATACCATCGTCGCGCACACTGCGGCTAAACGAATCAACTCACCGTTTGTTATAGTTTGCTCAGCTGTCACACTCCCCCCCTTTGCAATCGCTCATGTATTCACTATACACATCAAGGTACAGTTTATCTTCACGTATCCTCTTAAGCTCTTCAAGGTACTTATCAGCATTGAAAGCTGCTAGAGACGCCGCAATGCCTCTGACCGAGTCTTCGATTTTAGAGTAAATCACATCGAAATTCGGGCCTAACAATTGACTATTTGCAGCAAGCTCCTTTCGCTGACGACACTCGCAAATCCACGCCCCCTCGAGAACTCGAAGAAATACCAATGTTGCAGGTATTTTCTTCACTAAATCAGATCTCATACGTGAAGGGTATTTATCATTGTTAAATAGCGCATAACCGATAGATGTATCTACCGCGATTTGTGAATATAATCGTCTTGGTAGCGATAGTATGTGATCATCGATTACCATTTCTAAGTAGCTAAACTCAAAACAGTAGGGGAAGGAAAAGTCAGGGTGTTCACCAATGAGAACTTTTCCTCTCTGAGTTAGCCGCACTAAATTGCTCTGACACTCATCTTGTGCAGCTCCTATAATTTCTATGCATCGCGACTCATTAACCATAACCAAACTTCCTAGAGTCAAGCGAACTAGATCTTCATCGTAACCAAAGTCATTAACAAACTCGTTAATAAGTTCTTGAACAGATATACCCGAAGCATGACTGCTACCTATTCTTTTAAGCAATACATACTTTAGCCAGTAACTATGAATATGAACAACATCCTTTCGTTCTTCTGTGCTTTTTCCGTCAACCAGAAATAGGTTTGGGAAATGCCCCTGAGATTGAGAATAACGTTGGTGTAGGCTTGATATATATAACCTCTCCAATAACCAAGGTGAATGTGAAAACAACCTTTCAACAGCATCGTTCTGTCTGATCAAGTTTAGACGAAGCTTCCCAAGAAATTCAACCAAAGACCTAGCTCCATGATGGGAAAGCTCGCTGATCCTCCTGAGGCCGTCACTCAAGTTGGACGGAGCCACTGACTGCGTAGTCTGAGCCTTAATCAAGGCCAGAGAATCGTGAAAATCTAGATCATAATTATTCACGTCTTCAATTTTGGAGAATTCCAATAGCACCCTTTCATACATACGCATCCTTGAATCGACCACATCAAGCGCATCAACTTTCCCCAACTGGAAGACTATATGGCCCTCCAGCTCCATTCGCCTCGGCAAAGCAGGTTGATTAATGATTTTACTCTCCCTGGCTACATTCTGCCTGCTTGTAATACAAACGCAGATACCTGCGTCACCAAGAATATTCGGGTCTACAAATAGAAAAATGAGCTTGACTATTTTTTCCTCTATAAACCTTCGGTGCTTAGTGTATTCTTCAGGAAAGAAGATATATCGTGAATTCTGGTAATGAAGTACATCAAAATTGTCGACAAATATGACAACTCTTGCAGGAGTAGAACCACATCTGGCAAGGTCGTGAATATATTCCCGAATATTCAAGGAAATTTGCTCAGTAGTGGCATCCACAGGTGAGTAGGTTAGTTGAATTTGAGTGTTAAGTTCATATGAAAACTGTTTAACTGACTTTCGAATTAAATCAGCTAAAAACAGTAAAAACTGTCTAATCAATTCCGGCGCATCATCAGTATTCCCGTGAGAAGCTACAAATGTCTCCATGCAAGCATAGACCGGTATAACTTTAAATCCATTTAAGTCAGAGTCAAGATGAGCGATTTCCCGTGCGGTTCGACTTACCAAAAATGTTTTCCCAATACCTACCTCGCCAATTAGGAAAGTGATTCTATTTTCACCCAAGCTTTGATTATTCACGTCGAGCTTAGAAAACGGACTTGACATAACGCACTGAAAGAAGTGATCAAAGCCAGCAGGTTCACCAAGTTCAGATTCTTTTTCTTCATAGTTCGGCGATTCATAGATGTCCGCAGAAACAAATGAATCCTGAGATGTAAACTGTTTTTGGAAGAAGGCAGTCAAATTATTTTTTCTAATAATTCTTCTTGGATCTTGCTGAAAGTGGAAGGCGTCTTCATCCTCTGGGGAAAAACGAACATCATTATGATGAGTAAAACAATCCGCGAATAACTGCCCGAAGGATCCCTCATCCATATGAGAAGGAACATTGACTATATTAGTCCATCGCCTAGTGTCTTTGAACGGTTGTATAAAGTGTTTTTCCCACGTTTTTCTTAAATGCCTCTTCCGTTTTTCTTTCATTAACCGTATCCCCATACCAATTTTCTTTTTTATTTAACATCTGAACACAATAATAACTAGTGCCCATCCATAAACAGGTATTTCAAAAAATTTTGCAGCCAACATGATAGTTCTAGCCGTGGGCGAGCAGTCTATCTTCATGAAGCCAGCAACGCTTACCTAAAGTTGTTCAACTTTAGTTCGATTCGCTTATTTCTGGGCGGCAACCGCCACGCCGATGACTTTCTCGGCTCCTGTGAAGGTTTGGGTCGTTGCGCTTTCGTCGTTATCCAGAGTTCAGTCGAACCAAATGAGTTAAGTTGTAACTGATTACCGACGACCAAACAAAAGCCATGAAACCATCTTCACCTTTCCATAGAGCCTTACCTGCACCAAAGGCTCTTTTCAATTCCGATATATTACCTTCTATGCCAGCCCTAAAGTCCTTCAATTTCTTGAGCGTTTTGCTTTGCAAGCCCATTGCTCTCGGTGCAATTCCTTTCTTTTTGTGGAATGCTACGCGCCTAATGCCTAGCGCTTTACCTTCGGCAATATTGTCCTGGCTAGCGTAGCCGCCATCGGCAATGGTTGTATCGGGCAGGCATCCATAAAGCGATTGGTGTGCTTCTATCAGTGGTATAAACCGCTCAGTGTCACAGGGATTGCCATCCTCTATCATTACTGCTGTTATCAACCCGCTTTTATCTGTAGCCAGGTTTACCTTGTGCCCATAATCAATGTCTCGAAGACCTTTAACAATGATATCCGTATGAGGCTCAAATAGGCTCACTATTTTTTTCGTTGCTGGCACCCTCTCGTCATTAAACACTCGACACTCCGTTTGATAAATAACTCTTGTGAGCAAATCTCGGAAATGCCTCACCTCTTCTATCCATGGCCGTGACAATTCTTCGAGCGAACATTTTTGTTGAACCTGCTCTATGGCTCTATCACTTTGCCTAATCACTTGTCTAGCTATTGGTATAAGCTCTTTGTACCATTCGTCTTTTGCCACCTTTTTACCGTAAAATATGCGTGCTGCCAGCGATTTCGATTGCTTACGATAGTCCGTCAATCGCAGCTTAACACCGGTACGGTCACGAGCCTTTGAAAAACACCGGCTCAATACTCTGATGCCATCATTGAGCAATTGGCTATCCAAGGGTGGCGCAATATTGCTTTTGACAACCGTACTGTCTAAGCGCAATAAGTCGATATCAATTGTGCCGTCGCTAAATATCTTTACCGCCAAGTGTTCAAAAATCCTTTGCAACGTTTCTGGCCTCATTCGACGAATATTGCAACTTAGTGCCGATTTACCTGGTCGGCACTCTCCATCCAACCGAGCAAATGTCCTGTAACTGTGCGAATCCGCTAAATGAAACGCCAACATTTTGTAGCTGACGCGAGTTATCTGCTTCAGCAGCATACATCGAAAAATACTTTCAACGGATAACCCTTTTCTCCCTGTAGGCTGCACCCCATCGGTTAGCAAATCATTCTCGAGCAGCGTCAGTATCTTCGGGTGATCATCTAACAAGCACGATAAGTCATGCAGGAAATCACTAAATTCGTGTTGCGAGTAAAAATCAAATATACTTGATTGTGCTGTGCGGGTTTCTCGCAGAGTAAAAGCCCTCGGTTTGGATGATTATTTTCTTCGTCGAAAACAATTATACTAAGCTCGCGGGCTTTTTTTATACTTTGCCGTAAATTTTCTCCTTGTTTTTCAGTGCTTTTATCGTTTATGGACGGGCACTAACTAGCAACTCTCATACATCAGATAAAGCTAAAACCTATCAACATCAAGGCTCAGCCTTCCGGTCAATCGTATCTACTATTAGTGGAGCAGACAGAAAGAGACCTTTCCCACATTGTTTTTTCACCATCAGATCAAAAGCTTTTTATTAACATTCGTAATAGGTCGCTCTCTACTAATGATTTAGTTTTTAGCCAACACCTACGTCATGACGAAAACAGGTAATCAAATACTTTTAGAAAATATAGACCTTTTTTAATACGTTAGAGATTTTTATTTAACCGACATAAGAAAAAAACTTTATGACGCGCCAAGCACGTCTACCTGATATCAAGTTCTATTTACATACTTACCCGCAGAAAAAATAGAAAGGAGGGGGAAGATGGAACCTGCCGTATTTACCGTGAAAATAAAAGCTACTACGTCGTGCTGCTGATGACTGGGATAAGTACCTGTTAATAGGCCGATACACTATACGTATAAAAACCCATCAACTGTCTTGCACCTCGACCTTCCCCGACAAGGTTACTGCAACCCAAGCTTATCCATACAGTGCACTCAGAAAGTTTTACTCAAGATCCACAGCGACCCCGTTGCCATGACGGCTTGTTTTAGTAATATGAGAAGGAGGGGGGGAAGCCTCAAACTAAAGCTCTCGAATATAAAGATAATCTATTCCGGCAATCAAGTATTGATACTTAGCCCACAGACCCTATCCCTCCTAATTGATAAAATTTGTTTTTTCACGCAAAGGGAACTTTCAGATGCAGTTTGATTGGGAGGATAGTAAGAACTCTATCAATAGATCGAAACATAGTATTGACTTCAAGGATGCGTTAGCCGTCTTTTTTGATGACCATGCAGTCGTTAGAGAGGACTATAACCACCATAACGAAGTCCGTATGCATATATGTGGTAAATCAAAGGTAGGGCTTTTATTGGTGGTTTATACTGAACTGGTAGAAGACACCATCAAAGTAATTTCAGCCCGTAAAGCTGAGAAACCAGAACAAAGAGCCTATGAGAAGGGCTACTTTTAGGAGAGATGGCATTATGGCTAAATTTACTGCCGAAGAGGCAAAAAATTTAAAAGGTGTTTTTAGCGACACTGAACGTTTAGATAAGATGACGGAAGAAGAGTTACACGAAGCCGCACTGTCTGACCCAGACGCTCAACCACTAACTGAAGAGCAAGCCAAAGGCTTCAAGCCAGCGGTTCCACGGGGTAACGATGTGTATGCCCATGAGAAAAAGCAGCCCAAACAGGACGGAAAAAATGAGTAAAACAACCTACAGCGTTCAACAAGCAAAAAACGCGCAAGGGTCAACTGATTGGAAAAAAGTTGAATCTTTAACAGATCAAGATATTAGAAAAGCTGCAATGTCTGACCTTGATGCAAAACCGCTCAAGGAACATGAAATCACGCAAATGAAGCCTATTAAATTCCTGAAACATAAGCTGGGCCTTTAAAGAAAGGCATTCCCTCGAAACTATGGATCTGAGAGATCCACTAAAAGTGAGGAAAAGCTTAGAGCAGATCTTATTGAAGTAATAGCCCTAAACCATTACCGTTGTGTAAATACCTCGGGGTTTGGGGCTGGCCCCAAGTGGCTCTTAGTCACCACCATCGCTTGGATCATCATCCCATACCATACTTCCGTTTTCATCCGACTTACCCGAAGCCAATTGATCGGGCTCTTTTATGTGACCGGTTGAGCGCATTTCTTCAGCAGCCCTTTTTGCTGCCGCCAACGCCTTCTCTCGTGGAGACTTGCCTTCCAGCTTTTCCTTTTGCTTATTTCGTATATCTTCAATATTACTCATAACTATACCCGCCTTACACAAGCATCCTGCTTAACTATGTAATCAAACCCTTTGGATACATAATAATCTTTTACAGCATTATTTAATGGAGGTAGTCTACAACAGAAAACCAAAGCCAATGGCCTCTACTCGGTAAGCTATTTATGGATTTTTCAAAAGTCAGCGGGACGTGTATCCCGCCAGCCCTTGATATGTATGGCGCACTCGGAAGGATTCACTGCTGTGCATCCATGCACAGCCCCCTTCGGGCGCTTACGTGGTTCTAATTGCTCCTGGCAATTAGTCGAACCTTAATTAATCGCAGGTACAAAAAAGCCTCAACCGAGGTTGAGGCTTTGATGTTTGATATGGCGCACTCGACAGGATTCGAACCTGTGACCGCTCGGTTCGTAGCTATACAGAGAAACTTAACTTATTGATTTTATTAACCTTATTGGCGGTGTTCATTGCTCATTTTGTCGTATAAGGTAGTACAAAGTCGTACTGTTGTAGGAAAAATGTAGGAAAGGCTTATTCTGCTTCTATCTCTAATTTTCTCCCTCCTATCTATATAGGACTATTTATTACTAGCGTTTTTTTATTTAATCTGTGATATATAAATTAAGTCAAGAGTATAGGAAATATGCAATTTCAGTGGGATGACAGTAAAAACCAGACAAACGTAATCAAACACGGCATAGACTTTCTACAGGCTTCCACAGTTTTTAAAGACACAAGCGCCATAGTGATGGAAGATACTCGCCACGATTATGGAGAAGATCGTTACCAGATTATAGGAACGACAGACCCTTTGGGTATCGTTTTTGTAGTGTTTACAGAGAGAGATGGCGATATAATAAGAATTATATCAGCTCGTAAGGCAAACAAACGGGAAAAGCGTTTGTATCAACAAAACGCATAGGTGAGATTATGACTAAGAAAGAATATACTCTTGAGGAAATTGAAAAACTCAAAGAACAAGGAAAAGGTAAAAGTGACTTAAAGCGCCTTGAAGAAATGACAGAAGAAGAGTTAGAAAAGGCTGCAAAGTCTGACCCTGATAGTGCTTGGCCTACTGACGAAGAACTTAAAAAATTCAAACGCCCAAATAAAGAATTTTTCGAGAGGTTTAAAAAATAATGGCTAAATTTACCCGCAATGATATAGACAACCTGCAAAAACAGAAACACGGTAAAACCGACTGGAAGCGTGTAGAAAAGCAGACAGACAGAGATATACAACAAGCAGCCTTAAATGATAAAGATGCGCCTTTGCTATCTGATTATGAGCTAAATAAGTTCAAACCGATTTCACAACTGCGTAGTAAGTTAAAGATATGGCTTTAACAAAACATTGCCCCTGTATTTCAGGGGCAACCCGTTTAAAACGGGTGGGGCAGCGAAGCTGGGCAAGTGTTGCGTAGGGCGTGGCCTGAAAAGAGTGCCACGCATTTACGCGCCACACTATTAATTATTCTGCAAAAGCGCCATTATCTTTATAGCTGTATCAACGGACAAACCAGATAGTTTTAAATCACAGTGCAAACCACTAATAAGAACTAATAGATAATTCCCCATTGTTAAAAATGCCATTTTCACGACTATAGACATAGTAACGATGCTGTGTGCCGTGGCGGTTAAAATCTCTTTATGTATGCGTGTTTCACCTGATACCCACACCCAAGAGCCGCAAATTTCTATGTCTAAACCATCCAGATTTATGATTTTGTTAAAGGCTTCATTTACGGCGTTAGAATAATTTTCTGCCGTTTCGCCCTCGGTATTTTGATTGTCATTAGTTGGAGTTTCTCCGGTGTATTCTCTCAAGGCATCATAAGCAGCATTAATAATTTCCATCATTTCTGCGCCTGCTGGATTCCGGTCTGGGTGGTACTGCATCGCGGCTTTGCGAAACGCAGCTTTTGTATCTTTGGGCGTAATCTCTCCTGTTAAATTCAAAATCTTTGCAGCGTCTTTGATATTCATTGGGTTTTCTCCTCTCGGGTTTATGATTTTAAAAATCATCAACCTCTGCAACGCTGGCGAAGCGTGGGGGGTAGCAACTGCAAGGGCGAACGGAAAAAGTTTTGTTTCGCGGTGAATGGCTGCGTCTTTTTGCAGTCAGAGGAAAAGTTTTTGTGGTCGTTTATTTACCCTTGTGGGCGCGAGTGGGGTAGGGCATAAATGTTTTAAAGTGCGCTTTAGCGTTTCCGTGAAAGACAAGTGGAACGCGGCAGACGTAAGAGATTGAAAGCCCTTTAGTCCCGCCATGCTTTTTATGGCGGGATGAGCGAATAGCGAAGGTGAAATGAACGCCCCCTTTAGGGGGTACGCAAGATAAGGCGGGTTTTTATCGTATGGCGCACTCGGAAGGATTCACTGCTGTGCATCCATGCACAGCTCCCTTCGGGCGCTTACGTGGTTCTAATTGCTCCTGGCAATTAGTCGAACCTTAATCGCAGGTACAAAAAAGCCTCAACCGAGGTTGAGGCTTTGATGTTTGAAATGGCGCACTCGACAGGATTCGAACCTGTGACCGCTCGGTTCGTAGCCGAGTACTCTATCCAGCTGAGCTACGAGTGCGTGTGTTTCAGAGGGCGCGTATGGTATTAACTTGTGCTGTTGGAGTCAAGAAAATAAAGCGCTCTGGCCCAATACTTTTTTTAGGCTTCTCTACAAGTTATGCTAGGGCCTGCTAGCAGTATGCGATTTATTGTTGGCAGGCCCTACTTTTTTGGCAGGCCCTACTTTTTAATCTCACTTTTCGTTTCACCTTTCTGGAGGTTTCAGTGAAAAACAAGCTGGCGAAGCTTCGCGTTTCAAAGCAGGTAGCATTGGTTGCTCACGATCATAAAAAGTCCGAGCTTGTTGATTGGGTCAATACCCATAGGGGTAAGCTCTCTCAGCATGATCTCTATGCCACGGGCACAACGGGCTTTTTACTGGAGAAAGAAACGGGGCTGTCGATTCAGAAGTTTATTAGCGGACCGCTTGGAGGGGATCAGCAAATTGGGGCAAAGATATCCGAGGGGTTGATTGATCTGCTGATATTTTTCTGGGACCCATTTGAACCTATGCCTCACGACCCAGATGTGAAGGCGCTGCTCAGAATAGCGGCGGTATGGAATATTCCGGTGGCGTGTAACCCTTGTTCAGCGGATTTTATTATCTCTTCACCATTGTTAGGTGAAGCCTATGAACGGTTTATTCCTGATTACGACAGCTATATTGAAGAGCGGACAGGTTAGGTTTCTCTTTTTAAGTTAGAAGTGAAGGGTGATATTCGCACTGTAACCAACGAAGTTGTCTTGGTCGGTATGAATAAGGCTTTTCATTTCAATATTAAAATAGAAGCTATCCCCTACCAGTAACCCTGCTCCCACTCCGTAAGAAAATCCACTAGAGGTATTTTTCTCTTCTGTATCATCTTCAAATTCTGAATTCACTTCCATATAGGCGGTGCCTAATAGGGTATAAATTTTGGCAATGTCGTTTTTTAATTCTGCGCGATAATAAATGGATTCAAAGTGATTAATTTGTGCGTATACCACGTTTTCTCGGCTGCTGTCATTTGGGTCATCAAAGACAACATTTTCACCATTTAGGGTGCGACCTATACGGCCTTCAACCCCTAATAAGTCGTGAAATTTGTAACCCAGCATAAGTTCAACCACTTTAAATTGAACGTCTTTTTCGTAGGTATCTTTCAGGCCAATGTTGGCCATCATGGCACTGGCTCCGGTATAGAAACCTTTGTCGGGGTCTGCTTGGACGGTAGAGACAAGGGATAACAGTAAGCTAAGTAGCAGGAAGTGCTTCAAGGTCGTTCCTTTTTGTGCCTAAAGGGTTAAATACCGTTCTTTGTTGGACGGTTTCTGGGGTATAACCATACAGAAGGCGTCTATGGTTAGGAAGCTTATGAATGGGAAAGCCTTCACAAACCCAAGAGTATCAGCGGCTTACATACTCGGGTGCAGTAAGCGCCCCTCTTTTTCAAAGTCTTTTTGTCTAAATTCGACACTCTCTTCCCCTGCTCGCCCAAACCAGCAGGAGTGTGTGCTCAATCTTAAGGACCAAGTTTGCTGTTCGCTCGGTGCATTGGTATAGAAAGCTTTTGGGTTGAGTACGGCGGCATTAGTTCCCTCTGCCAAACGGGCGGAGGGGTACAAAAAATATTCGGCACCTAGTTTACGGATTTCACTGCCCAGCTTTTGGGTGTATTCCCAGCTATCTGGCGCAGTGATTATTGCTCTGTCTGCTTTAAAAGCGCTTTGGCATAGGTCTAGGGACTGGTTGCTTCTTACTTTAACGGAAAAAGCGGTTCGTTGGTCGCGTATACATTCCAGTGGCCCCAGTTCCTTGGGCCCTTTTTGAAATAACCACAGGTAGACTGCCGATTCGGCGAATGCGGTTGTGCGTTCAACGGAGGCATAGAATATGCCCCGCTCGTAAGTAGAGCCAAAGCGAGAACCATAGGGTAAGGGGGGATATCGAAAGGGTGTCATCAGGAGGTAGGATAGCCCTTGGTATTCGTTAGGTATTGTAGGTTTCGATTGTTCCAGTAGTTCTTCTAGGCGCTGCTGTTCAGCCGCCGAGGAGGTGATGTCTCTTGTTGCTGCAATTGCCTGGGTTTCGACCACTCGCCAGACCATGCCAATACCCATGGTAAGGTGTTTCTTTAGTTCCATAAGTGAAGTTCCATAGGTGAAGTTTCAAAATGTGAATTCCAAGGGCTAGGTTCTGCCTCTCATGGCGTCCAAATACCAAATAAGTTGGGATAACCCGTCTACTTTTTGGATTAGGTTGTTGGGGGCATTCTCGGCAAAGTGGGAATTGGGCATACACATCCAGTGTTTCATCGAGGCGGCATCGCCTCCAACTATGGCAAATAGGGCACGATAAACCCGAATGACGAGTAAGGCGAGTTCATAGGGTTTGTGGCTCGGTATGGGGACACCGTTTTTCATCCGAGCAACGGTTGGTACGGATACGCCAATGGCGTTGGCCAGTTCTTCACGGTTTAGGCCAAGGGCGTCTGCGGCACCAAGCACACTTTTGCTTACTAAAGATTGGTCTGATATTGCTAGAGATGCGGTCATTTCTTCCTCCATTCTATTAATCAGAACTCTATTAGTCAGAACTCTATTAGTCAGAACTCTATTAGTCAGAACTCTATTACCAAGAAGATAACATGATACTTTAATAATATATTATGTATCATATGATATGCAAGTTGTTATTTCAGAGAGGCAAAGTAGGCTGAAATATTGTGAATGTCGTCTTTACTCAGCATTTTCGCAAATGCTGGCATTATGGCATCTTTACGGGTGCCACTTTTAAAGGCTTTCAGTTGTTTCTCAAGGTATAAGGCTTTCTGTCCGGCCAAATTAGGGTAAATCGCACTTTGCGAGATGCCTGCTGCACCATGGCAGTTTACGCAGAGCTGGGCCTTTTTTTTGCCTGCGTTTATATCTGCGGCAAGAACCGTTTGGGATAAGGTTACATACCCGAGCAGTATGACTAAAAAGAACTTAGAGTACACGGAACACTCCCAAAAACACTCTTAAACAATTTATGTGAACTCTATGATACAAATGATTAGTTTACGCTGGACAGTTTTTTCTAAAGGTAAGGTAATTAAGCGTACCTTTATGGGGTTAAGATGAATACTATCAATATTAACTTACCCACATTTTTGTCGCCCTATTTTTTATTTTTCAGAAAATTTCTGGGTAACCTAGTCTTTACCGCTTAATTTTTTACAACCCAACTCTTTACAACCCAACTTTTTACAACCTATTCAGGCTAGTCTGTTAATCAGGTTAGTTCTGTTAAATAGCCATTGATAAACCCTTTTGTCGCTGGGAGGCTTTGCAGGGTATCCAGAAGCATGGAAAGGTGTTTTAAAATTGCTTGGATATTTTGCTTTACGGTTCCCCGCAGGTTTCGGTTGGGTTCTAGGCGGCACAGGCGACCAATAAGTGTGAGGGCGGCGTAGGTCATGGCGGCGGCGGTGGCTTCCTGCCAGTTGTGGTTTTCATATTCTACGCCTAGGGTGGTTTCTGTGTATTGTCGATAGTGGTCGATAAGTGCCAGGGGGAAATGGGGGCCGGTCCAACCGTAGGCGCCGGTTTCCAGGTTAATTTCAAATTTCCCCATTAGGGGTTTGGCAAAGTCCAGTAATGCATGGCTGTATTTTGAGTATTCAAAGTCGAGCAAATAGAGTTTGTCGCCAACTTCAAATGTTTGCCGCGCGTTGCCGAGGTCGTCGTGGATAAAGGCAAGAAATGGCCCTGGGTTGGAGATTAGGTGGTCTACTTGCTGTAGTTCGGTTGCTACTGCGCTTTTGTAATAGCGAAAGGTGGTGGTTTCATAGCGGGTCAGTATAAATTCGGTGCCGAGCTGATACAGTGCTTGATAGGCTGGTTTGCCGTAACGACGCCGATCATCATCGGGGCGGCCTAACCCGGCCTCTTCTCGCAGGGTGCAGTAGTTTTCAAATTGGTTGCGGCTGGGGTTGTGCAGGTGTGCAATGGCTTCGGCCAACCTGGGTATCAGGTAGTCGTATGTGCGTTTTGTATTGTGGCCCTCTGGCCCTAAGTCTTGCAAAAGTATAATGCCTTGCGGGGCGGTATTGAGCAGGTCCGGTTTATACTTTTCGGGTGTATGCAGTGTGGCTAGAAAACGGTGGGCCAATTGCTCTTCGGCAAATTCGATTTTGTTTGCGTCTATGGGCTGCGAAGGTTGAATGGCCCCGCGCGTGAATTTTGCTATCACGCTGGGAACGGGGGCATTGTTTAAGTGTAGGCGCGCGACGACTGCGGCTCTTTCACTGAGTTTTTCAATGCGGGCGATAGCGCTGTTTTGACCGAAGTGCTGTTTTATAAGGGCGTCGAGTTCATGCCGACGCTCTTCTGTCGCGTCTATTGCTGTGTCTATTACTGTTACTGTGTCTATTGTCGCGCTCATAGTTTGATTGTCGTATTCATAGTTTGATTGCCGCGTTTATAGTTTGATGATGAAGCATAGGGCGAACCAGTTGGGTCGATTGCCGTAAGCGGGCGAGTTGACCGAGTTCTGACTGGTTGAAATATTGCTAAAATCAACCGAAACATTGTGGGCGTGAGCGCCGGAACTCTGTGTCTGCTGTGTTTTGATGTTGCCTGAGTCGATGTCGATGCCGGTATGGTCTCCACAGCTTAGGTTTCGGTTGTACCAAACCGATGGCATTCCGTGGGTATGGCTGCCATCTTGTGTTGTTGCGAATGTGCTGGAGGCCGTGAATGTGTGTATATGTGTATCGGCAGGGCCATTGCTGTTGACAACCTCTGAGCCGCCCGCGCCCATAATAAATTTATCTCTTAAGTCGGGCACGCTTACATTGGAGTCTGGGCTTTGGGTGCCATCACAGAGTGCCCAGCCGTTTGGGATGGTGGGTTCACCCCACATAATTATGGCTCCTGGGGGCATAACTGGGCCAAATTTCGGTGCTGAGGCTGAGATATCGTAGGCTTGTTGGTAGCCTGCCGCACTGATCTGCTGCGGGTAAAAGCTCAGGTCGGCGGTGCAGGTGGTAAGCGACTGGTAGGCATTGCTAGAACCAGCGTCAGAGCCTTTGGAGACTAAGAAGTAAAGTGGGTTGGCCCCTTGTTTTAGAGGGTAGCCTGAGACAAAGTCCGGGGCGGTCTTGCTCCAAGAAAACCAACCAGGTATGGGTGGGTATACAACGTTATTTGCTGTGTCGAGTAGTTGTGGTGCTAATGGTGGTTCGTTCAAATTCGGGGTGAGCGGGTTGATGTCGAAGGTTCCTGAGCTGCCATCTGAGAATGTATAGAATTTTGCATTTGATTTGGTGCTATCCAACGCCAGTGACAGGGTATAGGGGCCGTAGGCTTGGAAACGGGCGGAGGTCTGGTATGTCGGGTGCCCGTCTGCATTGGCTATTGTCAATTCTGCTTCAACGATGTCTATGGAGGCTTCGTTTAGGTTCAGGTTTGCAATGTTGATGGATAACTCGTTGTTGTTTGAAACGCTTGCACTGAGGGTTGCGGTCCAGTCAGTGGAGGCGGTATTGTAGGTCCAACTCAGGTCTCCTGTGATGTTGACGCCACCTAAGCTTTGGGTGATTGAAACAGCATTTTCGTTGTCGTCCCAAGCTTTCAGTGTAAGCGTAAGTGATGCGGAGCTGATCGCTGAACCACTTTGGTTAAGCAGGGCACAGGCGATGGTATTGGGGAAGTCAGTTGTACTGGCTGTGGTCAGAAGCACCACAGCAGGGTTGGTAGCAAACGCGGTTAGAGGGACGCCCGGTTCAATGTAGCTGACGGGGAAGTAGTCGGGGTAACTGATCTCGCTCTTATCAGAATTCAGCAGTTGCGCAAGTATGTTAAAGGCGGTCGCATTTGCTGGTGGAGTAATGGTTAGGGGGACGGTCAGAGGGGTGCCGCTCTGGAAGCTGGCCAGTTCGCTTGTATTGTAGAAACTTAACGATTTCGATGGAATGGTGAGCGTGCTGGTGCCGCTGTATTGCAAGTAATATTTTGAGGTGGATGCTGTCGAGGCATTCACTGTTGTCCAATTGCTGGTGTCTGTGGCGGCAAATGTCCAACCTGCTTCATGTATCACTTCAAGCAGGATTTGCTCGCCGGTTTGCAGTTGAACCGATCCTCCGGGCGTGGTGGAAGAGATAATCAAATTGCCGTTATTGGCTTGCCCGGTTGCCATATATTGTTGGGACCATTCGGCGCTAATGCTGATGGGGCTGCTGTCGGTATCCTGTAAGAGCGGTTGTGACTGGGTCATGGTTTTTATAGCCTCGGTTTCATTAGGTCGCAAATGGGGTGGCGGATGCGGTGCGGTTGGATATGGCAGTGATGGTAACGGTGTCTGCCAGCAAGAGCGAAAGATCAACAGGTGATGTCTGCTCCGGGGTGGGTATGCCGCCGGAAATAATGTAGCCTGAGGTGCAGTTAACAGGCGTGATGTTTGAGTTTTGCGGCTTTTCGGTGCCCCACTGGGCGGGCGCCATATCCGTTTCGATGGGGGCAACCACAACCTTTGCTGTCGGTTCTGTGGAGGCGGTAAGCAATAATCCGTCCGGGCCGGTGATAACGATGTCTAGGGTTCCTTGGGCCGAGGCTTTTTCCATTGGCAAAATGCCTATTGTTGCCGCTTGCGGTGCTTCGGTAACGGTGACTTGCCCGGTGGAGGTTTCCGTAATGGGCAGTGAACTCTGGATGTTGAAGCTAAAGTGGGTGCCGTTTACAACCCAGTCTGGCTGGGGCTCTTGTGGGGTATTTTCGGTCGTGTTTGCTATTGTGCTTTCTCTCGTGCTTTCTATTGCGTTTTCTATTCCACCATTAAGGGTCTGTTGATGTGTGCTGGATTGGCTCAGGTTCTTTTTCAGCCCCTGGGTAACTTTCACGCAGAGCAGGCCACTTTGGGTGGCGTCTTTGCTCGGGTCACCGGGCAACATTTGGCGGAAATCAGGCCAGAGTAATGCGTCCGGTTGTGCGGCGGAGGGGCCGAAGTTTACGTCGAAGGAAATCACGCTCAAGTCGATATGGGCATGTCCGTGAAAGGGCGGGCCTGCGATAGCGAGTTGGGCGCCGATATGGAAGGTAAAATGAATATGAACAAATAAAATTTTAAGGTCGAAGCTCACGCCCAACGACATGGAGAAGCCAATTTGGTAGTAGAAAGGCCGCCACTGGATCAGTACATTAACGGCGACATCAAACCAGGCCGAAAAGATTCCGCAGTTCCATGTTGCTTGTAAGCCACCGCCCGCCATCATGGCCGCCGGGGTGAGTGCAAAATATTCGGAGCCTTTGATGTTGGTATGGGAGTCGATGTTCCAGATCATTTCCAGCCGAGGCACTGCCGGATATCCACGCGAGGCATAGTCGAAGTCGGTGGCGTAGCCGCCATAGCTAACAACAAAGTCTCCGCTTTCTTGCAGGATGTAAACAAAGCCCCCCTGAATATGGCAGTCCTTGGAGAGTACGTAGGAGTTTGGGGTCAGGATTCCCGCGACGGACAATGCTTTTTCGCTTGGGATATAGCGCGCTTCAATGTCCACTTGGGCATAGGCAATGCGTGTATCGCTCGCAGGCGGTACGGACATTTCAGATTGGCCAAGTATGGCGAATTGAAATTTATCGCCAAAGGTCGCGGTCAGCAGCGCGGTGGATTGAACCAGTTCGAAGGATCTAAAGTTAAGGCCAACGGCGATCCAGTCCTCACCTTGCTCCGGCTGGATACAGTTTTCTATTACTGTGAATGGGTTGGCGATTGGCCCTGCACTCGATGCGGCTTCAATCAGTGGAAATTGAACCACTTGTTCGGCTTTGGTCGGAATCTTTAGGGAGCTGTTATAGCCGCCTCCGGCAGCGAGCCCGGTCACAAAGCAGAAGACGGGGCCACCTAACGGTGGGTCGGTCAGGGAGGCGAACAGGGCCAGGGAGGTATAGCCACCGCTGTTTGCATATTCGCCAATGGCGGATAAAAACAGGGTTTCTGTCTGAACTTCCAGGTCGCCGATAAAAAGGCTGTTGCCTTTGTCCAGGAAGCCGCCGCTAATAGAGAGCGGCGCTTTGTTATAGCTGACATTAATGCCTTGCAAGCCAACAGAGAATTGGCTTGGGTTGGCAAACGGCACATTGATGGAGAAGCCTTCCACGGCTATTGTCATTGGCCCGAGCATAAAAGAGGCATCGGTTAGAATGTCGATGATCACTCCGTCGGCGGAATGGATGTCTAATTTCAAACCGATCCTATCCATATAGACCGGGCCTATCTGCTTCTGCACATTAAACCACATGGCCGCATTGGGGGATTGCACCCCCTTAGGGCTGGGCTGACTGCTGCTAGAGCTGGTCGAGTTGTTGGTATTGGGGGGCGCCAGCGGCGCGGAAACTTGGTTATCGCCTATGGCTAAGGTGGCCGAAAAGCTCACGCCTTGTTGTACAGGTGCGCTCAGGGGGAGTGGGGAGCCGGAAATGGTGGCTAAGTCTTGGGGCGTCCAGGCTTGGTTGGCGGCCATAATGGTGGCGGCCTTGAGCCCAATATCGTCGCCACCCACTATCATTTTCAGAATGTCGTTATCGAGGGTCGCTTCTAGTGAGAATTCAAGGGCAAAGAGAATATGGTGGCCACTAGGCTGATTGGGCAGAATGGCGAGTACGGCTTTGGATAGGGTAAGTTCAATGTCCTCAGCAAGGGAGTAAAGGGGGTAGAGTTGGGCCATATGCACAAGGTGGCTAATGGAAACTGAACCTGGCCCAGTATAGGAGAAGACGTAGGTGCCACTTGTCTCTTCAAGTTCGAAGGTGAGGTCAGCCAGTTGCAGGGTCACTGTAACATCATCGCCGCTCTGTTCATCATAGAGAAAGGAGAAGGAGAATTGCAGGGATGTGCCTGTGGCATCAAAGGCGACGGCACCTTCGCAGGCCATCTGAAAGTTAATTTTGCTTTGTTTGTCGGTGATCGAGAAGGAGACGCCGCTTAATTCAAACTCCGACAGGCTCGGCAGTGGGTTGGTAAACCCAAGTTCCGTCGCCATGGTTCCAAGGAAGTCACTCAGTTCTGCACCCTGGCTCGATAGGGCGCCATCTACGGTGGTGGTTTCGGTAGCACTGTCGTGGGAGACAAGGGTTTCGACATCTATCCCGCCTATTGTGAGGGTGGCGGCGAAGCTAAATGCCGTATCTCCGCCACCGTGTTGGAAGCTGACCCCAACTTCTGTCAGTGTGCAGCCTTTCCATGTCCAATCGGGGGCATCGATCACTGCCAGGCAGGAGAAGGTTGGCGAGGAAGTAAGCTCGGCGGTGACCAGGAGCATTTCGATATCCGGCGTATCTCCTGTGGCAGTAATGCCCATTGTGCTTTGCAGGCCAGAGAGGGTTGTACCGGAAGTCGCGCTGCCCAAGAGTGTATCGATGCTGGTATTTTCGGTTTCGGATAGCATAATTTTGATGGACGGGGAGAACAGTCCAACAGCTAGGCTGCAACTGATACCGAGGAAGGTGCAGGTCGCAGCTAAAGTGGGGCTCCATACGAGTTTGTCTCCAATAATAACGAGGTTCAACTCTAGGGCCACGGTATCCAGTTCGATCCCGCCAATTGTGGGTTTGGTTGAGAAGTCAATTTCGAAGATGGCGTTAAAGCCATTGACCGCAAGCGCTCCATCTTGGTTGGCGCCGACCGTTACCCCCAGTTCGCCAATAGACATCTCAGCCAACAGTTTCCCGACAAAACTCTGAAGCTCTGAGGGCAAGCCATTGATCAGTGCGGTAATAGGCGCGCCGGGCAGCCAGGTTTGCAAGGCTGTTTCAAGAACGGATATTTTCGCTTGTGGCTGTTGTGCTGCAACGGTATTCGGCGGAACAATGTAAAAATAGGTGCTTGCCGTCGGTGCTGTGGGCCATGTGAAGGTGCCCGTTAAGCTCGACAGGGCTGATTTTAGGTCTGAGTAATCCATAGTCGCTCTCCTGTATTCCGCCTAAACGTCAACCACATAATTGATCATCGCATGATCGGAAATGCCTTTGGCGATATAACCCAAACCGCGCCCGGCGCCTGTGGAGGCCATGAGTGGGCCGATCATATTGGCCCCGGTGCTTGTGGCTTTATACGCCAAGGCCCAATCCAGTTCACCGCCGGAAATCTGTGTGATGTAGTGAGTACGAAGAAGGCTCCACCCTGCCCCCAAACCCAGCTCTGTGATAACCTGAGCATCGGTTTGAGAACCAATATCGATATTCATATCGCCTGCGATAATGGCAGGAACACCGTATGAGGCCGCGTGGTTCATGAGTGCGGTGAGAATGGATTTGTTGAGGTTTCGCTGCTTGGTACCACTGGGCAAATGAAGCAAAAATACATTCAGGTTAAAACTGATACCACTGTATTTGAATTCGGCACCGGCAGCGGGACGAGTATCGATTGCTTTAGCAGTGAGTGCGCCCAAGTCAACCGGGGCATAGAAGGTGCATTTGGGGTAGCCCGCCGGCACTGTTTTCGGTAGGCCCTGCATAATAGCGAGTGAACACCGAAGGTTCTTACCTCCGGCTTTTTTGCTCCACCCGTACCAGGAATAATCCGTATCGAGTAGCGTGCAGCTATTGATTGAGCCGTTGTATCGGGTGCCTTTGGTCAGAACGGTTCCACTGGCGGGGTTGGGGGGGGTGCCCGCTTCTGACAGCATACCCATCAGCATTTCGGTTCCCAGGCCATTCTGGTTGTTCCAGAGTGCGCCCATATAGTGGTCGATCAATACTTCCCAACTGTTGCCGTATTCCCGAGCAAAAAGGGACCGCCCCGAAATACCGGCGCCCTCGGCGTTCCATGTTGTCAATGCAACTTTCATGGCTTTAAATTCTCCCGTGGCTTAAGCATCGTCCGCTCCCGCTTTTAGAAAGCCTTTGCGAATAACGGCGGGGGCGGCTTTTGGGTGGATTTTGTTATCGGTCTTTTGTGGTGTTACCGCTGGGGACCAGGTTCCTCCGTCGTCGTACAACCAGCTCCACTTGCCACGAATTTCCGTTGGCAGAGGCATGGCGACGGTATCGCCCGAGGTCAAAACCGGGCCGACTTGCATTAGATATTCCATATTCCGCACGGCATCGGCATACATTGCGGGGGGGACGGTGATATTTTTGACCGGCAGTATCCCGGATGTGGCGTTGACCGGCGCACGCGGGTCAAGCAGAAGCAGTGTATGTACGGGGGCGGCATCTGGCGCGCAGGTTAACGAGAGCGTCGGCTCTTGACCCGGCCCAGCTTCTGCATCGGCACTGACAAGTATGTAGTTGTCCCCAATTGTGCCGCTGGCAAGTGACCAATAGAGTACTAGCCCGTCGTCATCCATGCTGACATCGCCCAAACGTACAGGAAAATCGACGCCGGTAAAACCACAGTTCTCGCGCACGATATAGGGCGATGGACTCGGCCCAGTAGCCGGGTTCTGGCCATTTTCTAGCTGCATTGTGGCAATGGCTTCATAGCCTTGATGGGGGCTGGGCGCAGCGGACAGTTGAAGTTGTAGCGAGGCCCGTGCCAGCGCCAGTGGGCGACTTTCCAGAACGGAGCGGCCCGCATGTTGGCGATGGGAGCGCGGCTCAATGGTCAAGAGTGCGGTATTGATATCGCTATAGAAGGTGCTGGATGCGGCCTGCGCTTGGGTCACCACCTGCTGTAAAAATGGGTCGGTGATGTCGGCGGCGGATTTGCCGGGCAGGTAAGCCATATCGCCACCACCTGCCGGAATCCATCCAATTAATGTACCGCCCTGGGTAAAAATCATCACGTTTTCATCGACCCGGTTGAGCGCCACCCATCCGCAGACGGGGGTGGTTGCGGGCGACTGATTGCTTTCGGCATCGTTGCTGCCGTCGGCGGCCAACCAGCGAAACAAAAGACGGCTTCCCTGGGCAAAGCGCGGGGCGAGGAAAAAGGCCGGTGCGGCATCTGTACCCGTTGAGGTCTCGTTTGGTAATGCCTCGGAGATCACTGTGTTTAATGGTTGCGGGGAATAGCTCCACTGCCGCAACTGTGCAAAGGCATCCACCAGGGTAAGGCTTGTGACCTCACATTTTCCGGCGCGAATGGGGTTGTAGATATCGTCTTGATTGGGCGAGGTTCGGCTTTGCAGGCCAATTTCATCATAGAAAGACTGAGAGAGCGCATCCCAAGCGGGTGTGGCGCCCATATTCCAGGTTGCGGTATATCCTGGATCAAAAATACTGATCTGCGGTAAACGCTCTAACATCAGAAGACGGTCGTTAAACCCATTTAGGGTTTGCGATAGGGTTTTAATGTCACTGTCGTAAGCTTTATCAATTAAGGTTTTGGTGATGCCCTCGCCAAGTACACCGGGAAGTGTCAAGCCGGCAGAGGTTGACGGCGGGTTCTGCGCCTGCCCGGTTAGTTGCAGAATGCGCGCGCGCAGGGTTTGAGTTGCATGGTTGCTTAAGGTTACCCGGCCCCGATAGAAGGCGATATTGTCACTGCTGGGCTGCTGCCCAGGTTTGGGCACAAAGTCGATGCCGGAAGCATCCTGCTCAAAATTGCTTGTGATAAAGTCGGTTGCATAGTCGGTGACGGTAAATGGCGGTGTATCCGGCGCACTGGGTGCAATAGTGCCAACGCCTGGGAAATGCTGGAACTGGGTTTCCCAATAGAGAGACAGGGGCCGCCAAGATTCCGCGCAAGAAACCGATGATACTTGAGAGACGGCCCCGTCGATTAGTTTTGCCGAGGGTATGGCGGTATTGCTGTCCCAATGAGTGGGCAAATAAGCAGGGGGGCTCACACCGGCGGTGATGACTTGCAGGGTCAGATAGGGTTGGTCCTTCACCTCTGTATACGGCAAGGCACTCGGCGGAGAGGTTTGCAGGTCGTTTCCACTGGCTTCGGTCATCATGACCACAGGGTCATTCGGGCACCAATAACGGGCTGCGGGCTGCCGCCGTAAAAGACATTGATCACCACCGGGCATTGCCGCCAGGGCATTGGCCGCCGCATAGTGGGCGAGATACAGCGTTGTCATGCTCAGGTAAGGCAGCATGGATGTGTCTGTACTGCCACCAATACTTGCCGCCTGAATGGAACCCGCTGCCACTGTCACCGCATTACCAGCGACCATCACCAGTTGCGGGCCGTTATTGTTCGCGGGCGTATCGCCATTGGGGAAAATATTGGACGGCCCCGATACTGCTGCATCGGTGCCGAGGTGGGAGGCGCGGCACCAGTCAGTAAACAGCAGATGCCGCTCGCTTTGCAAAACAGCCTGGTCCCGATCAAAAGCACTCTGTGCCGCGTTTAACGCATTTAATGCCTGGGCGACGGTATCGGTCAATGTAACCTGCGTATTGGTCGCGGGGGTACTGGATAAACCCGTGGAGGCCGGGGGCGTTCCGGTAATCTGCCAGCTCCAACCACCCGCTTCTGTCTGAAAAGATTGCCCGTGCAACGCATTTTCTATAATGGCCGGGCCGTCTGGCTGCAACGCTTCTTGCAAAACACCCGCCTGCGCCGCATTTAAAACCGCTTCGGGGGAGATACCAAGGGTGGGGTCGCTTTGGCCTTGGGCGATATAGGCGGAAAGCGCTTCGCCCGCAGTATTGCCAATGGCCACATCGACGTTGGCTAACTCCCCGGAAGCCTGGACACCACAGGATGTGCCGGTCACGCTAATTTTTGCGGTATAGATACTGCCGTCGATGCTACTCCAATCCGGGCTTTCGATTGTCCAGCCAAGCGCGGATAGACGACTTGCTTGGGTAGACGATGCTTGAGTAGACGATGCTTGGCTGGACGGCACCGACCAAGGCGCCACGTCATACTGAGTGGCAAGAGGGTCATCGGTGGGGGCCGCAAACCAGCCAATCACCGTATAGTCATAGGCGGTGTCCTGGTCGGCTGTGCTGTCATAGAAACCAAAAACTCCCTGACAATTGGGGTAAAAAGCCGCAAAGTCCGGCACACCATGACCAACAGCAGTAAAGGGCGCAAGCCGTTTCGCGGTGCCGTCTTCCGACCAGCTCGCCGCCGGAGTTGTCAGACCGAGAAATTGAAATGCATCGGATTTGCCAACCGCAGTTTGATTGGCAACAAAACTCGCATCGAATTCACCCGGCACTGCCGAAGGGCCAGCACCACTGGGTGCCGAGCCATCCGTATTCGGTATCGAAAGCCGGTCACTTTCGACAACCCAGGCTGTTATATCACTGTTTGTGGTGTCTTTGCGGATAACAAGCCAGCGGTTCGGAACGGGCGGAAGCTTCATACGAGCAGCCAGGTGCGCCACCATAGGCCCATATACTTCCAAAAAGATCGCGTCCCACTGGAACTCCGGCATATAGGTGCTGACGCTGATCGTATTATCTGAGGAGATCAAATCGTCGTAACTGTTGGCCTGCGACAAGAGGTCGAAATCGCTCGACGTACTGAGCGGGACATGTGACGGAAGTGCAAGCCCGGCAAGTAGCGTATTCAGTTGGTCGAGGGTATATTCCTCGCCTATTTGGGCGGCACTTTTTAGTGCGTCTACCAAGGCACATGGCACACCCTGTTGAACCAGTTCATTGAAGACGGGGGCGTCGAGTACATACACCGTGCCTCCCCTGCGCAATGCCTTTGGCAAAGTCCAATGCAGATGCAGCCCTGTGGGCAAAGTAAAGTCACTGTTCGGGGTAATATGGCTTGTATCCCCAAGCCAGGGGTGGTTGAAATCCGTCGTCTTTAGCAAATCGGTAAATTGCGTTGTCGGCGGCGATAGGTTCGTCGTACCATCCGACCACATGGCATCAATACGGATTGGAACGGAAACCGGATTTTGTGTAGCCGCCATGCTAACCCCCACTCGGCAATTCGAATTCAACCGCCGCAACACTCTCAACAAGCTCAAGAGCAAACTCGGCAGCGCTAAACGTTGAGATATCCGTTACCCCCAATTGTATTGCCATCGCGGTTGCCAGCTTGTCGAATTGAATAACTTTTGGGATGCGTTGCGGGATGCTCGTAAGCCCGTCGCTGGCCGGTGCAGGGGAGCCAGAACTCGGTGTCAAACCGGCCCCCCCAGGAGGGGCCGGGTAGAGTGTGCCGTCTATCTGCACATAGCGTAGAGGTTTACTCATCACCCCTGTGCTATCCATATCAAAACCAAAATGGATACTTTCCGGCGGCTGCCTAATTTCAAAGTCCGTCAGTTCTTGATCGAGCAACATCAAGAGCGTGCTTGGCCCCAGGTCCTCTTCACACAATATATTGGCGCTGGGCGTCGGTAAAAACTCTATGCCCGGCCAGTATGCGGGAATCAATTGGGAGTTCAATATCATGCCGCTTACAGGCCAGCAAGTGACCAGGGGGGCAAAAGAGGTTTTGAGCGAACCGTCTAAAATCTGCTGCCAAGGTTGATAGGCCGTATCAAAAGCCCATTGCTCTGCCGGTTGGCGGTCCAAACTCCAGGCCCCATCCAGCAGACATGCCAGCCAGCGTGGGTCAATATTAAAAAACCTTAAACTCTCGGGCGGCAGCATATGCATATCGGGAATCAGGTATTCTACTGGCACATTGCTCAGCAATGCCAAACGCCCAAGCCAATCCACCAGGTTTTGAGGAATACTAAGCTTGTTATCGGCAGGCGCCACCGTCAGAGTTGCGCCAAGTTGAGCGGTAATCTGCGTGGCATCGGCGATTACTGTACGCATTTTCTTGGCGTAATCCGCACGCGAACCTCCAACAAGTTTGTTCGCCTGCCCCAGCTTTGTATTCAATGCCAGCCGAATATCCCGTTTCCAGGACACCTGTGCCGTTGCAAAACTGCGGTCGGCAAGCGCCAACAGGCGGCCCAATTGCCAAGCCGCCGCAAACGATGCGTTATTGGCCGGTGTGGTTGAGACTGAAGCAACCAAAGCCGCTGCCGCGTTGGCAGGTAACGGGTTTGATGTCCAGCTCGCATCGGCTGCTGCGGGGGTAATTGTTGACGGGGTAAAAGGCCCACGATACCAAGCCGTTTTGCCTGCCGCACCATCGCTACCGGCCAATACCGAATAACCTGAATCGAAAGGCAGGGACGGCGGAGCCAAGCCCGTTGCTGCTGCCGGAATATAACCAGAGGGCAGACGTATTTGAGAATCCCCCAATTCTGTCTCGCTCTGATTAATTCCACCGTTCAGACCTTGCAGAATATGCGCAAACGAAGCTTCGAGTGGCGAAACGTAAAATGACCAGGATTTCAGCGAGACAAGACGAATACTGGTCCAGGTAGGCGCGACCGCATAGGTGCCATCGTCCTCTGGTAATTGGCTGCCTAAGCCTTCAAACGAAACCAAATGGGCAATACAGGTTGTACCGGGAATTGGCTGACGATTGGCAACCACCGTTGCATAATCCTTCGCGGCTTCACTGCCCGAAGCCGTCAATGTTCGCGCATGGGCATTCCATGCAAGGTCGGCGAGAGATGGGGCAAAGGTCGCAAATTGCGCAGCCGGAATATCCATATAAATACAGCCGTCGTCCGCACTCTCTCCATAGCCGAGAAAATATTCCCCTGAAGCCAAGCCACTACCATAAGAATACGTGCCTGCGGGTAATAACCCGCCACCATCCGGGGCCGAAGCCGGGTAGAGGTTGGATAATTTACCGGATACCGGCGCAGGTGCCGCACTTTGTGTAAAGACTAAAATAGCGAGCCAAGAAGAGTCTTCCGCTGAGGCATCCGGCGCCCGTTCCCAAGGCAAGGTTCTGCGTGAGAAGACAACATGAGGTAACACATTATCGAAATGCCCCTGGCTTTTAGCAGGCGGAAATAACTTATAGATAACATTGTCGTTCAGAGAAAAACGCTCACCCGCTACCGCAAAGCTGTGGTTTTTCACAAATGTCTGAGTTTCGGAACCGTATTGCAGATTATGTGTGAGACCTAAAGAGTAGAGGCCGTCCTTCAAAGGCGGTTCATGGTTGGCGACAAAAACTATTTCTCTATTTGACATATTCCCCACAATCATTTTTTAGGCCAGTCATTTTTTAGACCAGTCACTTTTTAGACAGTGTCCTATACCGAATTTGTCACTGACACCCAATAAAGGCCGCGCCTTCTGAAGCCACAATTCCTTACACAATTTATCTCACACAATTCACCCCACGCCATAAAATAGCGCTAAAGTTATTATGCTAAAACTTTGAGCCAGTACAGAAGTTCGATATTTAAACCCCCTCTTTTTAGTTAGTTGAGATTAATTGGCTTTGCAATCACTCACTCTAAAATTGACGCAGTTTGCCCCCTTATTGACACTTGCATTATTTTTTTGTGCTGAGAAATTATCGTATTTAACCATTGCGTTATTCCAGTCGACAGTAAAAATTTTGCTCGATTACAGCAGTGAATCACCATTTTCCGCTAGATACGCTAAGCCAAACATAATTGCGGTTAGAATTAAGAATGTAAAAGGCGCTTGAGAAACTACGCCCTATTCCTTTGTAATGTATTCCAATAATTTTTTTGTTCGCTACGATTTTAATTTTCTGCATCATCAAGCAAATCAGATACTGACAAAAAAGAAAGAAATTAAATGGTAATTGCTAATTAAAAAAATAAGGGCTATTGATACTAATAAGTTAATTAGTACCCATATTTCGACTACGCCCTTAGATTTCAAATTTGGGAAAAAATACCCTGCTATATGAAATTCTGATACCCACCTTAGAATTTTGATTCCCAGCGCTTGACGATAAAGGTTTTCAGGGGTGTCAGTAAGAGCAAACCACATTGGAACCTCGACAGTTTTCAGCATCTCACCACAGCCATCCATTTCCCCGTTTTATTAGGAAATACTGTATTAAACCATGCCCTTGGATAAGCTGGCTCCATCAAAAATCGCTTTTAGAACCGTACCTCGGAATAAATTAAACCTACGGTTCTGTCTAAAAAGTTTGAGGTTATGCTTGAGGTTATAATAAATAGTTACGGCAGAATTTGGTTATGAGTATACTAGTAATACTATAAGCCCTCCTTGCCAGATTATTGCGTAATGAGTGATCTACCTTATCATCGTAATAAAGCTTACCTAATACAGGTTGAGTCGATAAACAAACTAGGGCCAGTTCACCCTCATTCAATTATCACGGTTGTGGCTGAAAAAGCGTCAACAAAAATCGCTGTAGTAGCCCTACTGCTCGCCACAGTGCTTTTTTTTGTACAAATTAAATTATCTTTTTAAACTAACAAAAAAATTGTCAGACCCTTTCCATATTATTTTACGTAAAACCTGTTTAAAATATACATCACATACATCACTCACCATTCGACCGTATTTAGCAGGGACGTTAACAACATGCATACCCATATCCTTCGCAGCAACCTCGGAAAACGCTACAAACTCTATACCGGGGCCTTGCGCCAGCTCTACCGTTAGAGAAAATCTAAACCCCCTCACCTTCAACGACCCCGTTTACGCCAAACAATTTATTCGTTTTCTCGACGCCCCCGTTAACCTCTGGCAAAAACTGGCCCACCAGCATACAATCTTTACACGCAATATCGATATTGCCACTCAAATCAGCCATCTGCTGATTACGGGAAAGCTGCGGTTTTACGAACTGCCCAATACCACCGCCAATACCGCACCCCTACAAACCCAACCCGTGCAAGGCGAAGGGTACACCACCTACCAATTCGCCCCCACAACCCACCTGCTGATAAACGATACCCAGCCCGTAAAAGAATTTGCCCAATTCGACACCCTTGTGCGCTTTATCGACGAACTGGATATAGAAGAAAAAACCCTGCAAGAGATGAACAAACAACTTGGCCTGTATGATCCATTAAACAACCACTACGAAGCCAGCGTAAAACACTTGGCCGAAGCCATCTACGCAGGCAAAATAATCGTCTTTGCCAACGACAATAAAATACAACGGCAACCAGCCGAATTAGACACCTATACCCCCACCCAGAAACCCCGCACACTCGGCCCGGAAATTCCCGCTGCCCCCATAGTCGCCGCCCCAGTCGAAGATCGAAAAAAGATCGATACCGAACAAGCCCAAGCCCTGATCCAAGCCTCAGAACTGGGCACCGCCTTCTGCGCAGAATGTGAAGAGGCCAAACAAGCCGAAGCTGAAGCGTCTCAATCTCCCCAATCCCAACCCATGGCCGCCAGCCCAATAGAAGACAGAAAAGGCATTCAACCCCATTCCCTAGATGATGCCGCTAAGCTGGAATCAACACCATGTACAGATGTTCCAGACAAAAAACCTTTAGTTGGTCAGTTAGAGCCTGGTAATCCTAGAAGCACTAGTCTTCCAAGAAATGGTGACAGGTTGGTCTTGGATCAAAGAAATCTTCCAACATGCGGGCCAAACTCTTGTGCAATGGTATTAGACTCATTGGGCAGATCTTTTGATTTAAACAAGCTTATTGTCGATTCTAAAGTAATTTCTCAAGGCGCATATATGGGTGATATGGTTAAAGCACTTCGAAATCAAGGTCTTGAAGATACCCGAATTAATAATAAGTTAAGCATAGACGCACTGGCTGAAGCAACGCTTAAAGGGCATCCTGCTATTGTTGCAACACGCCTTGATCGTGGTGGTCACGCTATCGTTGTTGATGGTATTACCACTCGTCAAGGGCAAAGGGTTGTAGCGATAAGAGATCCTGCACTAGGACGACAATATTTTGTACCATTGGTTGAGTTTACAGAACGTTTTAGCGGTCAGACAATTTTAACGAATCCAAAAAAAATTAAGGAAAACAGATAATGTATAAAGTATTAGAAATTCAACATCTAGATATTCCTAGCGATGGAATGAACTGCTTGGTAAAAGGAAAATTTTATTACCGTATAATTGGAGATAAAAACGAAAAATGTAATTATGTAAATTGTTTTATAGCTGATACATTCGATAATGATTCTCCTAAATTATTTCTTTCTGATGAGGTTGGTGAGACGGTAGTTGATAAGGATGAGAGTTTTGGCATGATGGTTGGCGGTGAGTTTGCGTATTACGGTATGGATATAGAGGTTGATGGCCTGATAAAAAAATCGTTGCAAGGGCTGGTCTTCGAAACAGTGAAAGTACTGAAACTTGAGAAAGACGGTAATTGCCAAGAATTTATTTTCTAGGTCTGATGATTAGTCACTTATTGTTCCAAATAGGATTATAAATACCAGGTTTGACCTAACGAAGCTAAAACTTAGTTAATCGTTATGGCCCAACACGGCGACGTGGCCAAAGAGCAATACCATGTGCGGTTTATGGAAAAAAACTACCAGTGGGTCTACCGCACAACCGAACAGAGCCCAGACAACCTCACCGGCGCCCTGGGGCAAGAACTGCAAGGCACCACCGGCAAAGGCCCCAAATACTGGTCCACCACCTTTGACCAAATAGAAGATGCCGATACCGACCCCCAGCTTATCTGTGAAAAACTGGGGTTAGACTATGAACCCAATAAAGAATTTGTACTGGTGATTATCGATACCGACCAAGCCCAACCCCTAACAGGGGTAGACAGTATTGCCGCCACCTTTAATAATGTGAGCGAATTTGCTAACCGTGAACTGCCCAAAGAATTTCCTAAAGCATTTACCGAGCAGACCATGAACAGTGAATTCCAGCAGGCGTATGCTCAGCATTATCAACATGCACTTGGATGGTTCAGCGTATGGCCATGCATAATAAAGTTGGCAATAATCAACATTATGAAGGTAATGGTTTAACCAAAGATACTAATAGCGCTTCCCCAAACCGCTATGGTGCAGTAGAAACACTTAACTTTGAGCGAAAACAAACCAACTTGCAAATGCTTAAAGAAAACAATGCAATTAAAATAATACCATTAGGCTAAATTATGTGGATTAGAAAACCCAAATACCCGGTTAAAGCCAACCTTCCTGAAATTACACAGCATGAACACTTACCCGAAGGGGCAGTTGAATTGGCAAGACTATTGGATACTCTCAATGATGATACTTGGTTATTTGTCAAAAATAATGGTGGGTTATCGCTACTTAATACGACTTCAAGAACATTAAAAGATGGCAGGCCGTATTATCGTTGCGCACAAAGCGATTTCCCCATGGAATTTTTACCCTGGTTTTCCAATGCGTTAACGGAATTTCAAAAACCGCCCAGTGAAGGGGGCTTACATGCGGGGGCTATGACCAGTGCCGATAAGGATGTGGGTGGGGAAGTGTACTGCTCAACTGGAACTGAATAACCTTGCTCTCGAACAAGTGCTACGGCTTCTTCTTTAAACTTTTTTGAGTAGTGCTTGTAAGTACGTTTCTGACTTATGTTCTGACCTTAAATAGTTGATATTAATTATCTCTTATTTAAGTGTTCGGTTCTATTGGATCACTACATACTTTTTAGGTGGCAGTAAAGCGTACAGTCTTCTCTTAAAAAAAGAGTTTTACCTACAGAACCGAATGCGCATTAGCGCATCCGGTAGCTGTATTTGTTAATAGATTACTGAACTTCATTTACATCAATATGTGCTATTGATTCGCCATTAAAAAATACTTCGACATTGGTATAGTTAGGTGAGGACGGAGTTAAAATTTTATCATACCTCGCTTGTGTCCAAGTCATTACTTGAGACCACATGCCAGGTTCTTGTATTAAGTGTAAGTCTAACAATAAAATGTCTGGGTTAATTCCTTGTGGTTCTCGTACACATAAATGTGCTTTAACCCCAGGGTTTGGTACTAAAGCTTCGCCAACCACATGAAAGTCATCCGGCTTAGGTGGCATAAAATTAATCCAAGCATACCAGTTTTTTGTTTCCATAATATGTTCCTTTATTTCGAGGTTTATTTAATATGGCTCCCTTAGCACCTCGTTTTAACTAAAGGGGGCTTGAATGCAATTAATTTATGCAATTATTTTTCGGTTGTTTTTATTTTAATAATAGCGATCTATTTATAAGAGTTTAGACAAATGTGTGGCTGCACACAATGCGATTTTTCTATGTTTTTATAAAAACGTTTAAAGTGAAAAGTTTTTTGGCTGGTTAGTATTCCCTGTTGAAAAATATAAGTTGAGTTTTTTATTTCAGACAACTAACTGCCTGCGATCACGGTATTCTTTCACGAGAATATGCAGTTCTGCATAGTCTCGGCGGTTACGGCGCGCCAATACTTGATCACGTTTATCGAGAAAGGCTTGGTCGTGAAAACGGATTGGGGCGATAGTGCAGTTTTTATAGAGTTCGTTAAGGGCTCGGGTGAGGGCGAGTTCATCGGTGACCAGTTCGTCCCAGTCTAATATCACCCCTGGGATTTTTTCCAGTATGGTCGAGGCTTCGACTAAATTTTTGATTAGGCGTGTGCGCTGAATTTGCGAGTCAACTGTGAGCGGAGATTTGTCTTGGGCCAGCATTGCCCAGGCGATATCTTCAAGTGGACGCACGATTTTTAGTACTCGCATATCTGTGTGTGAAATCCAGTGCGCTACAACATAGGGTTGTAGCGCATCCTTGTATGCATAGCCGATTGGCTGCACAACTTCATCGAGAAAATCACAACCGTGTTCAAGCAACCGTCCAGGCGTGCGCTGTCGGACATATTCTCGCGGAATGTCAGCACCGCCCGTGGCCGGAAACGAGAAGCGCTCTGTATTGAGGATCTCGCCATCGCCAGTCCACGATGGTTGTCGCAGTCCTAGGGCCTGCCGACTCAGGTGGTAGACTTGGGTTGATAATGAGTAGGGCAGGGCGCTGACGAATAGTGAGCGGGGTGTTTCAAGGTCGGGAACAGATTCAATGGCTAGTGAGTCATACTTCACTGGCTCAATAGTTGTGTGAATGCGTGGAGGTCGAGACCAACCGGCTTCATGAAGTGTCTGTAATTTTTTCTCCCAGGAGTCGGTAATTGTCTCCCAGTTGAATGTTGCGGCGAACTTCAGCCCGGCCTCGCGGTAGTCAGAGCGAGCTTGCGGGTTGTGGTAGAGGTTTTCCATAATATCAGCTAATGCGTCGGTATCAGGAAGTGCTTGCTCAACGCCATAGTGGCCTACGGTCAGTGAACTTTTGACTGGAATCAGTTCTCCCCGGCCTTCGACCAACTCGATACATGCGCTGTGTTCAGTGACAACTGCCGGGACTCCGGCGGCCATGGCTTCCATAATAGGTAGGCCAAAACCTTCGGATGCTGTCGGCAGTACAAAGAGGTCAAAGAGGTTGTAAATTTCGTTAAGGCGCGCAGATGTGACGCCGCAGTCAATTGCGGCATTCCTAGATATTGCTGTGCGGCTGGCGATTTTATAGCGACGCAACAGCGCGCGTATATCCCAGCCGATATCGTCTGGGTCTGTGTGCAGGTAGAGGAACGCATCGTCGTGCTTTTGGCAAAATTTAGCGAAGGCTTGTAACAATACGGGCAGATGTTTCCGTGGTTGGTTACGGGCTACGCAGCCAACTACGAAGCGGTCGTCAAGTTGTTGGCGTTGTCTGAGTTGGGTTCGGTCAGGCAGAGGGCGAAATGCATGGAGATCCACGCCATGGTAGATCATATCGATATCGAGTTCGGGGCAGGCTTGGCTGGCGACTTGCTGTCCAAAGCGAGAGCAGGCGACGGTGGCATCGGTTGCGCGTAGTATGGATTTCCACGCGGCTGGCAGTGGATCACCATCGATGGTGACGTAGGCCAGCCAGCGAAAGGCATCGAGTTCTCTGGTTGAGCGCACCCAATCGACCATCCAGGGGTCACTAAGGCTGACGAGTATATCTGGGCGGAAGTGGTTGAGTGCGCGGCTAAGGCTATCGCGGCCAAAGGGTTGCCCTTGTGAGGGGTAGATGGTGTAAGGAATGGTATTGCGCGAGTATGGCCAGCCTTCATACCCCCATCCTATGGCCGCAACTTCATAGCCCCGTTGTGTGAGGCGTCTGAGTACTTCCTTTGTAACGGTTGCGTAGCCGGTAACTGCTGTCGGGCTATCGCTCATCCACAAAATGCGTGGTTTGTTAGTCAAGGTTGTCAACTTTATCTGGTGTCTGTTTTGACGGTGGGTGGTTTGCGTACTGGATGAGAAGCGGCGCGACCTTTTCTTGCCTTTTCAATTGCATCTGAAGTGGGTTTTTGGCGAGTAAAGGTATCCTGCCCTATTTGGGTCGCTGCCCAGTCATCGTCGGGGTCGGTCTCACTGGTGAGTAGCCAGAAGGTGCCAATTTCCTCGGCGTTGGTCGTGGGGTCGGTTTGATACTGACCACTCCATGCTGTTGCGCTATGAGAATTGATATAGGGGTTGTCCCATGCCACTGCCCAGCCTAAAGCTTGGCCTCCAGAACTTGGGGTTTCGTTGTAGCGACCAGAAATGGTGTAATCTCCAGATGCGTAACCAACCGAGGTCATATATATTCCAGAAACTTGGCCGCCACTTGCCGACAGTTGCATCTCTGATCCAAGTTCGTTGTACCAAACCCCTGAGAAAAATGCACTCATTAGAACTCTCCTGTGTATATTGAGGACACACTAATCTCATCTTTTTGCCGCTTCAAGTTTTTCGGTGCCATTTTGAATTTTTGTGCGCTAAAATTACACTTGTTTTTTCGGTATAAAATTAATGAGGTTTTTTAAATATTTTTATTCATTAAACATGCAGTGATTTAACTGTTTATTAATGTTTGTTATTGATGTAATAAATTGATTTTTAGTATCACTAGTGAGCTATAAGTGGGCTCAAGAAGTTTGCGCATGTTTGTTAAAACTTGATAATAGGGGAAGGTGATTTTATTGTGTGTTGTTGTTTGATTGTTGGGATATTACCTGTAAGGAAAATTACCAAATTAATTCGTACGGTTTTTGCTGGTATTTGTTTTGGAAAGAAACAGGCAGTATTTAAAAACAGTTTAATTCAAATGGTTTGGTTTAAACCGTTCAACTATAATTATTTATTTTTACGCATAGATAATGCCAATGTTGGTGTTGTTTATTTATTTTTTTGAGTGTTTTTTTGATCACTATCTTTCGCTTGCCTCTTGCCTCTGCTCATAGTGACATAAGTGATATTGTAATTTTTGAATGTTTGACTAGGGCCTGTTGACACTAATTCAATTGCCACTGTTGTGACTGAAAAAGCGCCAATTTAGGCACGAAGAGAGAAGTTTAGTCATTCTAAATAAACGATGAGCAAAGCTTCCGCTCCTGCTCACGCCCCTCACCTATATCCATATAGGCGACGACAAGTGGCGCTTTTTCAGCCGCAACCCTTCGGGCCTGGGCTATTTTTCACCCAGTTACGTTATCGGTTGCTCATTTAGGCCAGCTAAACCTCACTCCCTCTGCTTTCGACTATTAAGGATGTAGTCGGTAGAGCGACACAGGAAGCCAAAGCCGAGCTGGATAAAAAATAGCCTCAGGCAGTGATAATTGAATTAGTGTCAACAGGCTCTAGTGCAGTAGTATATTTAAGTCTACCGGGAAGCTTTTAATATTTCGGATGGGTTGTTTCAATATGATGTGCACTATCGATGAAAGTGATTTCTTATTGCAAAGAGCGTTATATAGCTAGAGAAAACCATTAGGGCGTATTAACACTGATTAAATTGTTACTATTACATTTATACGCACCAATTCATGCGACAATTCACATGCCAACTCATATACCAATATTAAGGTACGAAGAGGTGGCTTGGTGCATTTTTAGGCGTAAAGCCCGTTGTTATTTTTGTTGAAACTCAGTAAGTAGTAATTCGTGTGGCCATTTAAAGCGAGAAGAAATGTTAATGTTTAAAAAAATTGTGGTTAATATTTTAGTAGCGTTATTATGTGTTAGCGCTTTGTCTGTGGCAGCTTCCGATGCTAAGGAATATGCCAATGTTACCTCAGATAAATCCGCTGCTGTTGCCTCTGTTAACCCTATCGCCACCCAAATTGGATTGGGTATTTTAGAGCAGGGCGGCAATGCGGTGGACGCTGCCGTCGCGGTGGCTTTTGCCCTCGGTGTTGTGGATAGCCATAACTCTGGTATTGGTGGAGGCTGTTTTATTTTGCTGAGAAAGGCCGATGGTTCAGTGGTTGCGATAGATGGTCGAGAGGTTGCGCCTGCATTGGCTCACCGGGATATGTTTGTAAAAGACGGAGAGGTTCAAAAAGAGTGGAGTAAAACAGGAGCGCTTGCTATTGGGGTTCCCGGTTCTGTTGCTGCACTCTACGAGGTACAAAAACAAGCGGGGAACTTATCTTTTAAAGATGTTGTAATGCCTTCAGTAAAAATCGCTGAAGAAGGGGTTAAGGTTGATAATACCTATGCCGCTCGGTTAGCTTGGATGGCGCCTAGTCTTAGTCAATTTCCCGCTACGGCGAAAGTATTGCTCAATAAAAAGGGTAAACCTTGGTTAGTTGGTGAAACCGTTGTACAAAAAGATTTGGCAAAAACTTACCGTAAGTTAGCACGGCATGGCCCAAAGTATTTTTACCGAGGGAAGTTTGCAAAAGCGGTTGATAAATGGATGAAGCAAAATAAAGGTTTTGTCCGTTATTCCGATTTTAAAAACTACACAATAAAAGCGCGTTTGCCGGTTAAAAGTCGCTTTGGGGACTATACCTTTCTCGGCTTTCCTCCACCGAGTTCGGGAGGTGTGCATGTTGCTCAAATACTCAATATACTCAGTCATTTTGATTTGGCAATACTGTCCGAAGTGGACAGGTATCATCTGCTTATTGAGACGATGAAATTGGCTTTTGCCGATAGGGCCTATTGGCTCGGAGACCCGGCCTTTGCCAATGTTCCCAGGGGGCTGATTTCAAGGGAGTATGCCGCTCGTTTAGCAAAAAAGGTCAGTTTGGAAAAAGTGATTCAAGTTCCCCAGCATAATATTCCGCTTGATTTTGACAAAGATATATTTGGCAAGCATACAACGCATTTGGCGACGGCGGATAAACAGGGGAACTGGGTGGCGATTACCACAACGCTCAATACCAGTTTTGGCAGCAAGGTGATGATCCCAGGTACAGGTGTTTTGATGAATAATCAAATGGATGACTTTTCAAGTCAACCGGGAGTGCCCAATGCCTTTGGTTTGGTTGGAACAGAAGCAAACAGTGTTCAACCGGGCAAGCGTCCCCTGTCTAGTATGAGCCCCACCATTGTTCTTAAAGGCGAGCAGCCAGTATTAACCTTAGGGGCGGCTGGCGGCCCAACCATTATCACACAGGTTGTGCAAGCGGCACTTAATTACCTCGTATTGAATATGCCTTTGGAGCAGGCCATGGCGACGCCACGGGTTCATCACCAGTGGAAACCTGAGTGGGCGTTTATTGATGGCTATGCCTCAGAGGAATTGAAAGCAGGGCTAGAAAAAAGAGGGCATAAACTAAAAATTTGGCCGCCATTTGGGTCGACGCAAGCGATAGCGATTAATGCAAAAGGTGAGTTGGTTGCGCAATCCGAGCCCCGTTTAATAACAAGAAATAAAAAATAAAACCTAGAATAAACATAGCCTGTGGCGTCGTGATTATTAAGGGGCGTTTAAAATATTGATAAAGAGAATACTAGAGAAATTGGCTTTTAAGTTGGCGGTCAATAAAATTAAACTCTCTGGACTTCTTTATTGAGTCAAACACTGTCTGTGCTTCAGTGTATTGCATTGACAAATAATGCAGCCATTGCTTAATCCTATTACCCGTATATTTAGCGGGGTAAGCTTTTGACGTGACTAAAAAGAAGTCATGGAGGTATTGTGCTATTTGTTGCCATTGGAGCTGTTCAGGGGTGTTTCCATTCGCGTAAGATTTTATTTCATTTGCTAAATCTGGTTTGGCTAATATCCCCCTTCCAAGCATAAAGTCAGTACAGCCGGAAAGGTCTCGACATATCTTAAAATCCTCTAAGGACCAAATTTCCCCGTTTGCGATTACCGGAATCGTTAACTGACGTTGGATTTCGCCAATATATTCCCAGTAGGCCGGGGCGTTATATGCATCTGCTTTTGACCTTGCATGTACCGTAAGCTCGGAAGCCCCGGCGTCGGCAATGGCTATAGCATTGTCCAGATAGGTTTTTCTGTCGTTATACCCTAAGCGGATTTTTGCCGTTACAGGTACGTGCTTGGGAACAAGCGACCTGACCTTTGATACAATGGAGTAGATAAGCTGGGTATCGTCTAATAAACAGGCACCGCCTTTGTTTCTATTTACGGTTTTTGCCGGGCAGCCAAAATTCAAATCGATGGCGGGTGCCCCTAACATTGCCGCTTTGCGGGCATTGCGCGCTAATGTTTCTGGGTTGCTGCCAAGTAACTGTATTCGTATTGGGCAGAGCCTCAGATCTGTGGTTGATGTATAATTGGGCAAGAGTTCAGGGCAGTATTGAATAAAAACTCTGCGCGGCAAAGTATGTTCGGTGACTCGAATAAACTCGGTTACGCAAACATCAATACCGCCAATAAGCCGAATCACGTCTCTCATATGGTGGTCAACCACCCCTTCCATAGGGGCAAGAAATAATCGCATTGCTTTAGAGAAGACCTGTATAACAGCATTAAGGGCGCACGAGTCTACCAACTCCACCCACATTTTTAAAACTTTTGCCCTAATTTAGCCGAAATGACGCCAAGTGAAAGCGAGATTCTGGTTAAAATATCCATGTTGTGCTTGCTCAATAGGGGCCTTTTTCATTATCTTATGCGACCGTGTCGAAGCGGGGGCGGTCTTTATGAGTGAAAATTAGACGCTTTTGTTTGCTAACCTATTGTTTTTACTGAGTTTTTATAAAAACTCACCTCAGTGGTACGCTTAACCTCACTGGGTTAGATGCTGGAGAAATTGATGCAAGACGTTGGGTTATCGACATCTTTGGTCGCAAATGGCACAGATTTATTGGTATATGGCATGGGCACTGTATTTGTGTTCCTCAGTATTTTGGTTTTGGCCACCATACTAATGTCAATGATTGTGCAAAAATTCTTTGCTGAAGCTCCAGAGGAGCCAAACTTAAAAACCGCCACCGTTGATACAGGTCGCGTAAATCCAAGAACACTAGCTGTTATTCAGGCTGCTATTCATGAACACAGGGCAAAACAATAGTTTATTTGAAAAAAACAGTAATTTGTCTAAACAGTAATTTGTCTAAAAATAGTATACCGAGTGAATATAGAGTTAAAAATCGAGTAAATCGGATAAATTCGGGCAAATAATATAGTTACGAGCGTTCTTTCCTTTTTGAGCAGGAAAAGAATATATTGGGGGGCAGATGTAAATGAGTGAATCAAAAAAACCTTTGGGCATAACTGATGTGGTCTTACGGGATGCACACCAGTCATTGTTTGCCACACGGTTGCGCATCGATGACATGTTGCCTATTGCTGCCAAACTGGATGAAATTGGTTTTTGGTCGTTGGAGACCTGGGGGGGGGCAACGTTTGATGCGTGCATACGCTTCCTAGGAGAAGACCCTTGGGATCGAATTCGTGAGCTTAAGAAAGCGATGCCCAATACTCCGCAACAGATGCTATTTCGTGGCCAAAATATTCTCGGCTACCGTCACTACGCCGATGATGTCGTGGAAAAATTTGTTGAACGTTGCGCCACCAATGGTGTTGATGTTTTCCGTGTGTTTGATGCCATGAACGATATGAGAAATATCGATACTGCATTAAAAGCGGTGAAAAAAGTGGGTAAACATGCTCAAGGTACTATCTCCTATACACTGAGCCCGGTTCACAATATTGATGCGTGGGTGGAACAGGGTAAACAAATCGAAGACATGGGTGCCGATTCAATCGCCATTAAAGATATGGCGGGCTTACTTAAGCCCTACGATGGTTATGAATTAGTTAAACGCCTAAAAAAAACCTGCGATATTCCTATTCATATGCAGTGCCATGCCACTACGGGCTTGGCTCATGCCACTATTTTGAAATGTGTTGAAGCGGGAATTGATAACGTTGATACCTCGATTTCTTCAATGTCCATGACCTATGGTCACAGCCCCACAGAAACTCTAGTAGCGATACTTGAGGGGACAGACCGAGATACGGGAATGGAGCTGAAGAAGCTTGAAGAGATTGCCCTGTATTTCCGCGATGTTCGCAAAAAATACGCTAAGTTTGAAGGTTCCTTAAAGGGAATTGATGCGCGTATTCTTACCGCACAGGTTCCGGGTGGAATGCTCACTAATATGGAAAACCAGCTTAGAGAGCAAGGCGCCGAAGATCGATTTGACGAAGTGTTGGAAGAAATTCCTCGTGTTCGGGAAGATTTGGGTTTTATTCCTTTGGTAACACCCACATCGCAAATTGTTGGCTCTCAGTCCGTGATAAACGTATTGCAGGGTGAGCGGTATGGCACCATTTCAAACGAGACTCGTGGGATCTTGCGTGGGGAGTATGGTGCGACACCGGCTCCTATGAACAAAGAATTGCAGGCAAAAGTGCTTGAAGAGGGTGAAGTGCCCTTGACCTGTCGTCCGGCAGACAAGTTAAAGCCAGAAGTAGAGACCTTAACCAAGGAGCTTGCAGACCTTGCAAGCGAAAAGGGTATTCAGCTTGCTGAAGGTGAGAACCAAATTGATGACGTGCTAACCTATGCGCTATTTCATCAAGTTGGCCTAAAGTTTCTTCAAAATCGAGGTAACCCAGACGCCTTTGAGCCAGTACCTACAGGTAGCGAAAGTGCCCTAGTTCGTGCCGATAATGATGATGAAGTGTACACCGTGAAAGTCGAAGGAAAAGACTACACCGTAACCGTGAGCAACGGGGGTGAACTGACAGGCATTGTCCAGCTAGGGGGAAGCAATAGCACGGTATCAGATAAAGAAGTCGCCGGTGGCGAGCCCGTTAATGCGCCATTGGCAGGAAACATCTTCCGTGTCATGGTCAGTCCAGGTCAACAAGTAGAGGAAGGGGAGACACTTTTGGTGCTTGAAGCGATGAAGATGGAAACCCAAGTCAGTGCCCCGTCAGCAGGGGTCATTGGGACCGTTCATGTGAAAGAGGGGGATACTGTTATAGTTGGCGACATCCTTCTCTCAATAGCCTAAAAAAGCGAGGTTATTGATGGAGAACTTTATCGGCCTTTGGCATGATTCTGGTTTATACCAAATGCAAATTGGGCAGTTATCTATGATGGCCATTTGCCTGCTACTGCTCTTTTTAGCGGTGCGTAAGGGTTTTGAACCTCTCTTATTGGTTCCAATTGGTTTTGGTGGGATTCTGGCCAATATACCCGGAGCGGGTTTGGCGTTGTCTGCGGTGGAACATGCCGTATACAGCGGTGATACTCAGCTTATCCATTCTCTTGCCCAAGTTCTTGGCCTCGACGGTCTAACAAGCACCAAAGAATTTTTAAAAGTCTACCACGCGGCCTCTCCGGCAATTCACTCGGCGGTACACAATGCCGTTTTAGCATCCGGTTACAGTGATGGAATGCTCTACAACTTCTATCAAGTTGCCATTGCATCCGGTGCCGCTCCCCTCATTATTTTTATGGGGGTAGGTGCATTAACGGATTTTGGCCCACTTTTGGCTAACCCCAAAACCCTTTTTCTGGGAGCTGCGGCTCAGTTTGGTATTTTTGCGACAGTGTTAGGTGCTGTGGGTTTAACGGCAATTGGCTGGATGGATTTTACCATTGCGGATGCCGCCGCCATTGGCATTATTGGCGGTGCTGACGGCCCTACGGCGATCTACGTAGCCAGTAAACTGGCGCCAGACTTACTGGGTGCGATTGCAGTTGCTGCCTACTCCTATATGGCCCTGGTTCCATTAATTCAGCCGCCGATAATGAAACTATTGACCACAGAAGAAGAGCGGCGAATTGAAATGAAACAGCTCCGCTCGGTTAGCAAAAGGGAAAAAATCACCTTTCCCGTTTTGCTTCTTATACTTGTTGCTTTAATTCTTCCCGATGCGGCTCCGCTTTTGGGTATGTTCTGTTTTGGTAATTTGATGAAAGAGTGCGGGGTAGTAGACCGTCTTTCTGAGACAACTCAGAATGCGCTTATCAATATCACAACGATTTTCCTAGGCTTGTCCGTTGGCTCTAAACTGGCGGCAGACAAATTCCTCGACCCAAAAACCCTAGGTATTTTGCTTCTCGGTGTGGTGGCCTTTGCTATTGGCACCGCAGTGGGTGTGCTTATGGCGAAGCTAATGAACACGGTGAGTAAGCACAAGATCAACCCTCTTATTGGCTCAGCCGGTGTGTCTGCTGTTCCTATGGCGGCCAGAGTGTCGAATAAAGTGGGGATCGATGCAAACCCACAAAACTTCCTGTTAATGCACGCCATGGGACCAAATGTGGCGGGTGTGATTGGTTCTGCTGTTGCGGCGGGCGTGATGATCTCTATGGTCTCTGGAATGGCTCAATAGAGGTATGTTGTGCTCATAGAGCATGAATATCCAAAGTTGTACCATGTAATTTAGCTTAAGGCTATCGGCAGGTGCTTGCTGATAGCTTTGAGTTATTGTTTGACTCCCTACTTGACCTGTTCCCCAGGCTCCAGCGGGCAATGCACGGCAGGGCATACAATTCTGTATTTGAAGGAAAATAATACTCAAAATGGCCGTCTATAGCCCAGCTTCTGGCTATATTGCGGTTTAATCTAATAGCTTTTATTTATTGCCTAGCGGTTATATTTGGTTATTTTTTTAACTGAATTGCCAGTTTTTGGCTTCATTGTGTAGTATTTTCCCATTCTGTAAGACGCTTGTAGTAGAATGCCGCACGTTTTTAATCTGTTCGGAGTTTTATATATGTATCGTCGTACAAAAATTGTTAGTACCCTTGGTCCAGCTACTGACGAGCCCGGAATATTAGAAAAAATCATATTGGCGGGTGTAAATGTTGTACGTATGAATTTCTCTCATGGCAGCCCCGAAGACCATATGCGACGCGCTGAAGCTGTTCGTGCAATATCTGAAAAACACAACAAAGTGGTTGCGATTTTAGGAGACCTTCAAGGCCCTAAAATCCGTATTGCTCGTTTTGCCGAAGGCCCTATCGTTTTAGAAGAGGGGGCTAAGTTCACCTTGGATGCCTCTCTTGGCCGTGATGAAGGCAACCAAACTCAAGTAGGCATTGATTACAAAGAGCTTCCAAAAGATGTCAATCCTGGGGATATGTTGCTTTTGGATGACGGGCGTGTCGTCCTTAAAGTGGATTCTATTGACGGCAGTACAATATTAACCATCGTTGAAGTGGGCGGAAAGCTCTCCAACAACAAAGGCATCAACCGCCAAGGTGGTGGTTTGAGTGCACCAGCGCTTACCGATAAAGACCGGAAAGACATTAGAACCGCCGTCTCAATTGGTGTAGATTATCTCGCCGTTTCTTTTCCGCGTACCTCAGACGACATGAATCTTGCTCGTGACCTAGTCCGCGAAGCCGGTGGCAATATCTATATGGTTGCTAAAATCGAGAGAGCCGAAACCGTTGCTGACAATCAAGTTTTGGACGAGATTATACTCGCCTCCGATGCCGTTATGGTGGCCCGTGGAGACCTGGGGGTAGAAATTGGTGATGCTCAATTGATCGGTGTGCAAAAACACATTATCGAACGGGCTCGTGCCTTGAACCGCTGCGTTATTACCGCGACCCAAATGATGGAAACAATGATCAGCAGCCCACTGCCAACTCGTGCGGAAGTCTTTGACGTTGCAAATGCCGTTATCGATGGCACCGACGCGGTGATGCTATCGGCGGAAACCGCAGCGGGTAAATACCCGGTGCAAACTGTTGAAGCAATGGTCAGAGTTATTCTTGGCGCTGAACAGCACCCTCAAGCTGAATCTCGCCCAACTCGTCCCGAGAATGGTTATGAGTCGTGTGACCAAACCATTGCGATGGCAGCCATGTATGCCGCCCATGAAATGACAGGTGTTCGTTGCATTGCGGCAATGACAGAATCGGGTTCAACCCCCTTACTTATGTCGCGTTTTGGTGCTCGCTTGCCTATTTTTGCCTTTTCCCGCAATCAGAGTACCCTGCGTAGAGCCGCTCTCTTCCGTGGTGTTCAGACCGTACTGTTTGACAGTGATAATATTCCTGTTGAACAAAATGATAAAAAAGCCATTGAAATATTACTTGAAAAGAACGTTGTTCAAGACAGTGATTTTGTACTGGTTTCCAGAGGCGACCATAAAAATGTTCATGGTGGCACCAATACAATGAAAATTCTTCAAGTTGGAAACCTAGTGTAAAATCGACGTTTTTAGTTAGGCTCTAATAAAACCCCGGTATTGTTACCGGGTTTTTTTTTGAAAAATTTTTTTTAGTTTGGGCTGGGCAAGCGGAGAATCCTCATTTAAAAATATTCAGCGCTCTTGAAAACACTAAGCTTCGATCTAAAACACTAAACTTAGATCTAAAACACTAAGCTCTAAAATAATGAGTCAGGTATTCAGTTACGAGGATGGCTACTGTTGGCTTATTACTGGGTAACAATTACAGCCAGTGATCGGCGAGTATTTGAATGCTTTTAATCGCCTCCTTCCAATCTGCGGGTGCAGGATGATGAACCAAAGGGCCTACAAACCTTTCGTATCTATCTTTATGAAGAGGCTGCTCAATTAAAATGGATAGCCCGTATTTAAGTTCTGCTATTGCGTCATCCATAAATTCAGGGTGTTGATTGCCAAATTGCTTGCGGTCAATATTGATGACTTTTTGCACCATATTTTTCAGCGCAGACGGCTCTGTTATCGATTTATAGATTAAGTGCAAATCGTAAATGTGACGGATGAGCGTTTCGTCATCCTGCCTTGAGTTGTCTCTTGCATATAAGGCAGTTTTTCGAAGGAGGGATACAAATTTTTCACTTGCTGTGGACTCGATTGTAACGCAGGAAATATTTGAGATTTCTTTTTCTGCGTTCATGGTACTCGCGTAGAGAGAGCTTAAAGATAATTCTATGGGGGGGTCTAGCAAGACCGATTCAGCGAGGTCTAATTGTAAGTGAGGTCTCAGTGCTTCTGGGCTTTTGTGATACTGAGGGTATTCGATTAAAAACTGTTGATATTTCCCTTGATTTCTTTTTTTAGGTGGGCCGACAAGAGTAAAGCTTTCTGCTTGATTTATAGTATCTAGAATCAACAAGTGTATGGCGTGTCTTAACTGTCGTTATTGGTTTTTAGATCGTGCCAAAGTCTCATCAAGAGGAATCATTTTAATGTCGATATCTTCTGACATTCTGTAAGTATTTCTATGTGCTTTAGTGAGGCATGTACCGCCAGAAAATACGAGTCGATATCCTGCTGGTTCAATTCTTGAAATCTCACGTAGGAATTGGGTCGCCCAGTAGTCCTTTTCAACAATAGCAGGACTACTTATGCCTAATGCATCTGCAATATCTAAGAAAAGAGAGGTGTCTACGGCCTGCATTAAGTTTGGGCCATTTGAAGCTCAAACTTTTCGGTTGCAATTCTGCGGTTAAACCGCTCAAGGATAATGACTTCTGCATTCACTGGAATGTGTGTAGAGCCAGACTGGTACGCCTCAATAGATTTAGACGCTATCCATTTGACACCCAATCTTGAAAGGGCTTCCTCCGCAACTTGAGTAAAGCCCCCAGTTGCAGACAACATGGGTTTCCCGGTAATCCTATTTGGTCGAGCTTTTGCGTAAAGGCCGTAACCTACTTTGATCAGCAGCCCCTCTGATATTAGTTGTCGTAGAGCCCTGCCAACCTGATCATAGCCTGCCAATTTCTCGAAATCTGAGCGCAAGAATACCTCCCGCCTAGAGCGAGATATTTTAGTAGCGATCTTTGATTTCAGTACTGGGCGTTTCATGCCTTCATAACCTATTTTGAGCGACTATCGACTTTACCTGAATCTAGCAAACAAAACGGTTATCGTCAATCAAAAATACGACATTTATATGTTTTACTTATATATGTAACACACTGAAATATAAAGATAAATAGGTATTTTATGTCTTATTTTTGTAGTCAGTCTAGGTATGTTTTATGTGCTGCTCCTCAAACCAACCCCCCCCTAATTAGCAATTCTAGAAAGTTTTCATATGACAGCCCAACCTCTAGAGCAAAGGCTTTGTATTCGTCCACCTTCAGCCGTGAAGTTTTTCCAAGCCTCACAGGCAACCGTTAAAATATCATCGTAATTTTTATAGCATCGGTTCTTTAACCATGTACCTTTGAAGTATTGCCATACTTGCTCGCAAGGGTTTAGCTCAGGCGAATAAGGGGGAATTTTCAAGTTGCTATTCAAATAATAAGAAAGACACTGTTCGCTACGCATTTGCACAAGGCTACCGCAAAACGCTAAAAGAGCTAGGACATTCTATTCATCAGCAGAAAGAAGTTGGACACCTCTTTGGTGTATCAGGGCGGTGTATCAGGGCAGGCATCTCGCAAATGGGGGGAAGGTCAATCTATGCCAACCTCTATATGAATGAAGCATATTGCACAGGTACTTGGTGTACAGGTTTACTTGACCACTACACACCTCATCCAGAGATACCAGACTCTATCGCTCACTCAAAAACACATACCGACATATATCACGCAAATGTATTTACTACTTTAATGCGAGTAGATGTTCCAGGAGCAACAAAGGAAGATATAATAGAAGTATTAAGAGGAATAGCCGAAGACTTGGAAGATGGTGTATTCCCACTAGAGAAGGCTATAAAAATATGATCATTTACGGATTATATATAGGTGTAACCGAAGAAAAAACCTTCGTATATTGCGAGCCTAATTCTGTTTTACTTGCAGGTAAAAGTAAAATTGATCGAAATACTTTTTTATGTAGAGGGAATAAAAAAGTTGATAATTGGAACCCGCCATTAATTGAATGGTTCAAAGACGACGGTCGTGACCTAAGCAAATTTAGAGACCCCGATATTGCTTATATTTTTGGAAGTTCCAGCTTTTTGATAAACCCTAAAAGAATAGAGTTATTAAGACCCACCATTGAAAATGAAGCTGAACTTTTACCCGTTCCGTTTAATGGGGGTAACTGGTACTTCATGAATGTATTCAACCACATAAATGCGTTAGATAAGGCTAAATCCCGCTATAAAATATATAGTAGTGGTAAGGTCGGCCCATTACAAAAAGCGATTTTTCTACCTGAAAAATTACCACACGCTAAGCTTTTCATGATACCTGAACGCCCATCAAGAATTTACTACGCAGAACACTACCCAGACGATAACCCCAATACCTTTAAAAACGTATTGGAATCAAACAATCTTTACGGTATTGCTTTAGACCCAGTACAAGAACTTTAAGAGGAATAATAAATATGGCTGTATTTATGGAATACGAAGGCATTGAGGGCAATGTTACTGCCGAAGGTTACAAGACAATGAAAAAGCATAAAAATCAACAATTTGAAAACCTTGAGGTGGTTCCCAAGCGTGTGGCCGATATACCTCAACGTGAGCGTGAAGCTATGCAATCTGCTCGCAGAAAGGAGTTGTTTGATGGACAAGCACACCTAGCCAACAGCCCGGTTGGTCGTGCTGTCGCTAACGGCTTTCCTCTTGCAGTGCGATAAGCCAGATCTATTTTTTCGCGCTTAACTGCGGTTTCTAGGATAATCATACTTGTCACTATACTTACAGTAAGCCCCCCCAAGAAATACACTAGCTTTTATGTATCTTGTCATACAACATCATCCTAAAATAAACATTTCCACGAACCCTGGGAATAAAAGAACAGCAGCCTTTTTATAAAAGGCTGCGGAAACAACTAGTCCACCTGGGATTTAGGTGTTGCTGCGGTAGACGCAGGGAGTTTTGGCAGTGTAATAGAGGGGCGTTCGCCATCTAGCGTATTAAGAAACGCAACAATATCCTTTACCTCAGAAGTTTTTAGCGTTTTTCCCAATTGAATATCCGCCATAACTTTTACCGCATCTTGCAAGGTCCAATACTGGCCGTCGTGAAAATACGGAGCGTTCATAGACACATTGCGCAAGGTGGGCACCTTAAACTTCATATCATCTTCTTTTTTTCCTGTATGGCTAATTCGACCGCGTTTTGTATTTTCCGTTTTATAGGGTTTGACCAGTCCCATTTTTTGAAAACTATTTCCGCCCACTGCGGGGCCATTGTGACACGCGATACAACCGACAGACTTAAAGAGCGCATAGCCATTTTTTTCCTGTGCTGTAATAACCGAATCCTCGCCTTTTAAATACTGATCAAAACGGCTATTGGGTGTCAGTAAGGTTTCTTCAAATGCAGCGATAGCATCCGTAATGGTTTGAATTGAAATCGAATCTTTTCCATAAACATCCTTAAATATTTGTTTGTATTCAGGAATACTGGCTATGGTTTCTGTTGCCAAAGCATGGCTAGAGCCCATTTCATTATCCGCTTGAATAGGGCCTCCAGCCTGCTCTTTTAAATCGGCTGCTCTTCCGTCCCAAAACTGTGCAATATGAAGGGCAGCGTTATATACCGTTGGAGATTTAATCGGGCCGATAGCCCATTTATGTCCGATAGAAGACGGTCGGTTATCGCCCCCTCCCATAGCAAGGTTGTGGCATGAATTACATGAAATAACTTGTGACTTAGACAGTCGAGGCTCAAAGAATAGCATTTTCCCAAGCGATACTTTCTTTTCATTGGTAATAACGGGAGCGAGAATCGGTTGAATGGGTTCACGGTTAAGTGCAGACGAAAACGAAGACGAAAAAACAGCACTTGAGATAATTAAAAAATAATAAAATATTTTCCTGCTTTTGGTCAAACGGGGTCTGATCCTGTTGGTTGAAAACATAATGTCTCCTAATAGCAAAGGGGTAAATTGTATTTATTTTATATGGCTATTAATTTGCCGACTCAAGCATATGCCTCTGTATTATGAATTCATAACGTTTCTGTAACATCGTTTAAATTTTTGGCGCAAAGTGCCATCTGCGTTAATTTTGGCGTCATGATGGCGTGCAAAAGTTGATTTGTTCGATAATTATACAGGGTCAAAATAAGGATTCTTCTGCTTGAAATAAGAGGGCTACGACTATGTTTCCCCTATATCAAATTAGAAACAGCCTGTTTTTTATGGCCAGCAACCCTAGGCGATATAGATTGGTAGGGTCAATCGTATTCATAAAGGGGTATATTTAGGTTTGGATAAAATGCGCTTTACGCTATATTGCAAACACAATAAAGGTAATACTTTACGCTTCTCTTTTCCACTTTATTTTAGACGATTAAGGATGTTGGCTATTTTATAGCAAGAGATTGATTTTAAAAGACTGAGCGGTGAGAGAGAGAATCTTGGAAAAATGGCGTAGTGCTTAAAAAATAAAGCGCTTGCGTTGAGCCGTACAATTTTGAGGGTCAATGGTTGAGCCATACAATATAGCTCAGATAAGTGCGTTTAAACTAAATGAATCACCAATATAACGTTCACTTTTGCAAGAAGACTTGGGTTAAACTTTGCGTTAATACCTTGATGCACTTCAACGTTGAATCTGCGTTAATATATTTACTCACTCTTGATAGGGAAGTTTAAAGCGCTCTGTTTTTTGTCCGCCTTCTTTGCCCGGCACAAGCTCTAAAATCATAAAATACTGGCCATGTTGGTCGGTTAACGTTTTTTCTTGACTGTCCGAGACCAACTGCCATTCGCTCGGAGGCTCTGTACAGGCATCGGCACGATAGACCTCAGCTTTAAACTCCGTAGCCTTAGCAGACCACCGAAGAATAACAATATCACCACAGTTATTTGGCGATTTAATCACGCTAATGTCGTTGCGCTCAAATACCTCGCCCAGTCCTTTTTGATTCCACTGTCGAAAAGATACCTCTGTAGAAATTCGCTCAAAGACTTGGGCATATTGCTCATTCGCAACCGCACATGCCATAAAACATATAACAAACAGACACGTACCTAACCATTTGATAAAGCATTGAGATAACATAAGTCGTTAATTACACTTCAATTGTGCCATAGTTAAAAGGTGATGGGCATCGGGTGGAACTACAACAATACCTGACAGCCATGGAAAGTTCTTCTCTTTTCCACTTTATTTTAGACGATTAAGGATGTTGGCTATTTTATAGCAAGAGATTGATTTTAAAAGACTGAGCGGTGAGAGAGAGAATCTTGGAAAAATGGCGTAGTGCTTAAAAAATAAAGCGCTTGCGTTGAGCCGTACAATTTTGAGGGTCAATGGTTGAGCCATACAATATAGCTCAGATAAGTGCGTTTAAACTAAATGAATCACCAATATAACGTTCACTTTTGCAAGAAGACTTGGGTTAAACTTTGCGTTAATACCTTGATGCACTTCAACGTTGAATCTGCGTTAATATATTTACTCACTCTTGATAGGGAAGTTTAAAGCGCTCTGTTTTTTGTCCGCCTTCTTTGCCCGGCACAAGCTCTAAAATCATAAAATACTGGCCATGTTGGTCGGTTAGCGTTTTTTCTTGACTGTCCGAGACCAACTGCCAAGTTTGCTTTATAGCGTCCTCGGAACAACGAACTCGACAATTGGGGTCGCTCATGACTCGATTACTGTCTCTATTTTTTCTTCCTTTTCTAGTTCCACATCCTCAATCTTTGGTTGATTATCCACAACATACCGAAACCATCCCTTAAATTTATTAATATAATAATCTCCGCCAAAACCATCGTTTTTATCGTATACAATATGTGGACGCCGGCCCCCACGCAAAACCAAATTATTTTCGCTCCCATCCTCTAACTCCCAATAAGCCAAAGTCGAAAACAAATAATTATCGTTCACCAAGTAGCCAATAAAATTGGGCATATGCGTATAACGATACAATTGAATATCCACATTTTTGTACCCATTATTTTTCAACCTAAGCATAGAGCGCTGAATTTCATCCACCGTAGAGGAAACAGATTCGTAGCGATGTCCTTTTTCACCCAGCTGGCATAAAAATGATTCCGCTATAGTAGCAATTTCGATTTTTATTTTTCGTTTTGCCAATAGGCAATGAGAGTCAGCTTTATCTAAGAACTTACACAATACGTCCCCCCAGCCTGTAGAACCCGCTATAGTGATGTATTTAATACTGATTTCGTTCTCATTTTTCACCAATCTGTAAATATTTTCCAACAGATCATTTGACTCAATAATGGTCACACGTCGTATATCTTGCTGAACCTTTTCGTACATATCGAACAATACATTAATAAACTGCAAGCCCAAAAAAACCAATATTGAAATTTTAACATTTAGTACTGTGTCCTCTGACAAGTTGGTCGAGAGTATGACCGTGGGAAATATCTGTATTAGTAATATTAGAAACAACATGAAAAAACAGATTTCACGCTTAAATGCAACGTAAGCTTCTTTTAGTCGTTTATAGAATTTAGCTTTATCCATATCGGCGAACCCCTATTTCTCCCCTAAACATAATTCATGATCAATGTATCCACAACACAACTAAGGCTTATTGGCGGAAATCACACCTAAATGACGCCATATCGATGCTATTAAATACCCCAACCCATTTGACACTACAAACCAGCATCACAAGATTACCCACGCTAAACACAATTCTAGCCGCCCGTAAGTTCACAAGCTCAGCGTACCCTTTTGAGTGGCCGTTTCTCGTGAGCGGTAACCTCAAAAGGCATTGTTCAGAGCTTGTCAGGGGGAGTCGCAACCGTGCGAGCCCTATGCATCACACCGCAATGCGTAACGCTTAGGAAGGCTGCGACAGAGCTACATATGGCTTGAGTGAGTTTTAGAAATGTTCACATGGAGTGTGTAAACTGACTTGCTGATGTAGTTCGGTCGATCAATGGAATTTGCGCGTATGGGCACGTAGAAGAGTACACATTCATTCTAAATTTGCGTTAAGCCCCTGGGTTCAGTTTGAACTTGGCTTTTTTATTCTCGGCGGTATCCGTTTACAGACAAAGTACCCTCAGAATTACCAACTCATGATTGTTATAAAAAAGTTGGTGCCCGTGAATATAATCCAATCTTCATAACCGTCTACTCCTTGCGCAGTAAATCAAAAATCAAACGTGAAAATTCTTTTCCCCTCTTAGGGTCAGACAAAAGCTGCATCATCTGGTTTTGGTGGGCTTCGCTGCTGTCCATCACCGCATCTTCAACCGCTTGCGGGAAGTCGCCGAGCATCGCCTGGTCTTGGGTATTGTTAGTAATCTGCATCATCACTTTATCATTCTCGCTGACCTTATCCCGAATAGTATTGGCGTAGTTCACCATATCTTTTTCGGTGAGTGCGTCGGTAATAAACATTTCGTTTAAGCGGGAAAGAATCAGAGAGAGAAACTCCTCCTTTTTATCTTTGGGTTTTGCCGTGCCCAGCTCGTCTCCCGGTTGTAGAGTATATTCCTCGGTTCGTTCGCTAAGCCTCATATCCTGCTGACGAATTTTGGATAAGCGGTAGTGGCTTAATACCACGCCATCCAAGTCGATCTCATCGTCATCGATAAAGGCTTCACGCAACATCAGGCGCAAGTTTCGAGCGTATAGACTGAGTTTTTCCAAGTCTTTATCGTTGTAGTCCACAATTTGCGACATAAACTCATAAAAGCGCACAAAGGTGCCCAAGTCTTTTTTGAATATTTCCAGAGCATCTTTTTCCTGTTTGCATTCCTTGTAGCTGTTTTCTGCATTCGCCAAAAGAACAGGGTCTTTGGTGCGCTTAGTGCGTTCCAGCATTTCTTTTGCTTGCTTATAGGCGTCTATTGCCAGTTTGTAACGTTTCGTCCAGCGTTCCACCGCCGGTTTACAAATATTGGCAATGGCGGCGTTACTTTTGTTTTTAACTAAAAATGCTTCGCAGAATTGTTCTACTTCTTGCGATAGGAAAATACCCGAGGCGCGTAGCTTGTCGAATAAATCAAAAATTAAATCGGGGTCGGAGACATCGTCAAGTCCAGCGGTTTTGTAATAGGGTAGGAACGCAGCCAAAATCTCATCCGGCTCATTAAAAAAGTCCAGAACAAAGGTGCCGCACTCGGCTTTGCCTGGGTAGGTTCGGTTTAAACGGGACAGTGTTTGCACACACTCGACGCCACCTAGTTTTTTGTCCACGTACATTGCGCAGAGTTTGGGTTGGTCAAAGCCCGTCTGGAACTTGTTGGCGACAATCATCACTTGGTAATCGTCGGAGTCAAAGGCATTGCGCATATCGCGGCCTTTGAGGTTAGGGTTCATATTGGTCTCGGTAAATTTCTCTCCCATTAAACCTTCGCAGTTGGGGTCTTTTTCACTGAACTCCACTTCACCAGAAAAAGCGATCATGGATTGAATCTGGTGATAGCCCGGTTTGCCTTGTTCTATCGCTTCGGCAATATATTTATCAAAGCCCAGCTTGTAACGCACCGCTTCTTTGCGTGAACTGGTCACCACCATGGCTTTAGCCTGGCCGTGAAGTAAATGCATGACGTTGTCTTTAAAGTGCTCAACAATCACCACCACTTTTTGACTGATATTGTAATCGTGCAGCCGTACCCACTGGTTAAGCTTGACCTTGGCTTTTTTACTCTCCACCTCATTGTCGGCGCTGTGTATTTTTAAGGCTAAGTTATAGGCGACTTTATAATTGGTGTAATTTTTTAATACATCCAAAATAAAATTTTCTTCTATGGCTTGGCGCATACTGTATACATGGTAGGCCTCCGGTATATTTCTTTTGGAGGCGGGTTCGTTGGGTTTAGGCAGGCGGCCAAATAATTCCAGCGTTTTGGGTTTGGGGGTGGCCGTAAAGGCAAAATAGCTCAGGTTGCTCGACGCTTTTCGTGACGCAACCGCTGCGTCTAAAATATCGTCAGGGCTCAACTCTTCATCGTCATCTCGGCCTTCGACCATAAGCACTTCTTTTAATTTGCGTGCCGTCGAGCCGGTTTGGGAGGAGTGGGCCTCGTCCGCAATAATGGCGTAATGGCGTTCCTTTAAGGTGATACTGTGTTCAATGGTGTCTAGCAGATGGGGGAAGGTTTGAATGGTGACAATAATAATGGATTGGGAGGCTTCCAGAGCAGCCGCCAGCTTTTCGGATTTAGAGCCCTCCCCTTCTTTATTGTTAATGCGCCCAACCACGCCATCCGGGTGTTCAAATTGGGTGATGGTATCTTGCAGTTGATCGTCTAACACGGTTCTATCCGTCACAATAATCACGGAATGAAATTGCTTGTTGCCGTCGGTATTGTGCAGTGACGACAGTTGGTGTGCTGTCCAGGCGATGGAATTGGATTTCCCCGACCCGGCACTGTGTTGAATTAAATACTTATGGCCGGGGCCTTCGTCGTGTGCCGCTTGGACAAGTTTGTTCACCACATCCCATTGATGGTAACGGGGGAAGATAAGCGTTTCTTTTTTGTACTTGCGGCCTTCCGGGTCTTCTTTTTCTTCAATCTGTAAATGCACATAGTGCGCGAGAATATTTAATAGGTTGTCTGGCTGTAGCACCTCATTCCACAAATAATCCGTCGCGTACTGGTTAATATCCTCGGGCACATCATTCCCCGCACCGCCCTCTTGGGTACCTTTATTAAAGGGTAAGAAAACCGTATTGTCGCCTTCTAAACGTGTTGCCATATACACTTGGTATTGGCTCACCGCAAAATGCACTAAGGCGCCGCGTTTAAAGGTAAGCAAGGGCTCGGGTTTTTTCGTGTTAGGGTCAACAGGAAAACGAGTGGTCTTGTATTGTTTAATCGCGTTTTGCACGGCCTGCTTAAATTCGGATTTTAATTCCAAGGTCGCAATGGGCAGGCCGTTCACACATAAAACCAAGTCTATTCGCCATGCTTTGGCTTTCTTTTTGGCTTGCGCCGCCTTTTCTTTGGAGAGGTCGGCGTAGGTGACCTCGGCATCTTTTAAAGCCTCGGCTGTGCACCAAGGGCTGTACACCAGTTCCGGTACCACCCGCAAAATATTGTTGTTGTAATTGGCCAGCGTTTTTGGGTTTAAATCATGTTCCGGTTTAAATTGGCAGAGCTTAAAGCGGGTGCCTCGGTCGCGCAGTTCGTGCCGAAGTACGCCCAGGGTGCCAAAGGTTCGCATATCTTTATTGGCCGCATTGGGGTCGACTTTATTCAGCTGGGAGGCAACGCGTTCCAAAAAAGTTTTTTCTGGGGCGTTTGGGTAAAGCGCGCAGTACTTATCCCACTGGGCTTCCTGGGTGGCTTTCACAAAGTTCAGGGTATCCTGTTCGTATAAGGCCAGTTCACGGTTGTAGTGTTCGGGTTTGCCCAGCTTCCAACCGTTGTCCACTAACTGTTGGATCATGTCATTTTGAAACGCTAGCTCACTGGCCTTATCGCTCATACTGCCATCCCATTCAATGCTGTTTGAATTCTTTATGTGTCTTTTTTTATGTGCTGCTCTAAATACGCAATATTCAGTCGTTCGCCTTCGGCTTCTTTTAAGCGCCTCTGGTTTTCTGCGTATTGTTCGTATTCTTTTTTGGCCATGGCATCCGCATCCGGTTTACTCACCGTGCCAGCGCCCCGCAATACTTCTCGGCTATTAAACGTGAGAAATTGGTCCAGCTTTTCTTTCCAGTTTTCTAAAAATACCTGCTTGCGTTGTAAGGCTTGGTCCTCGGCGAAGTCCAACCACATGGTCACAATTCGGTTTAGCCCTTTAATCTCGTCTTCGTGTAAATAATTTTTGGCAATGGTGACATCCGTTTTACGTACATCGTCACCTTTAAAACTGGTTAAGCCTGCATTGGGTTTGCTCGCATCTACTCGCTGGCGAATTAACTCCGCCGCCGTTAAGCCCGTGGAAGCAAAGTGCAATTTGTTCTGCATGGTTTGGAAAAACTGTGTGGTGTGTTTATTGTTGGATTCATAGTCAGCGGCCAGGGTAAATATCTCCTTTACCCTCAGATACATGCGCCGTTCGCTGGCCCGAATATCGCGAATGCGCTCCAGCATCTCGTCAAAATAGTCCGGCACTTGGGACTGGCCAACAGGTGGGTTTTTAAGACGCTCGTCGTCGATGGCAAACCCCTTCACCAAGTATTCCTGTAGGGTGCGGGTGGCCCATTGCCTGAACTGGGTGCCTTGCTTGGAGCGTACGCGGAAGCCTACGGCGAGAATAAGCGGCAGGCTGTAATGTTTAACCGTGTAAGGTTTGCCATCGGCGGCAGTTGTTCGGTATAACCGAACAACTGAATCTTCACTGCATTCGCCCTCTTCAAAAATGTGTGAAATATGCTCGCTGATGGTGGCTTTCGCTTTACCGTATAGCGTGCAAATTAACGCTTGGGGCATCCACAAAGTATCCGATTCAAACCGACATTCCACTTGGGTTTGCCCGTCCTCGCTTTGGAAGAGAATAAATTCGCCCTTAGGGGCGGGTACTAGGTTATCCATCGTATTTGGCTCCTTTACTGCGTAGGGGTTGGTCACACAATACGGGCAGTTGGGTGGTACCTACTGCGTTCCGAATCCCTAAAGCCAGTGAGTTACTCGGTTCCAACATTTCGGCGTGGTAGCGAGAAGCGTTTTGAACGGTTGCATATTGTGCAACAGTTGCCTTTTTATCGAATCCGGCCTCGCCGAAATTACATTTTGTGGGTATGACGTACAGGGCAGAATGTTTTCCAGAAACATTTCTGCATTTCCACCGTCCCTGGCGGTCAGATGTGCTAATGCCGCGAACGCATGGATGCGTAGGGCTGACGTTTCCAGGATTGAAGCGCGTACTAAGCATTGGGCTGTTCCCACTCTCGAACATCTATCTTGCCAGTGACGGCGGCTGAGACTAGGGCGGTGCGGCGTTCTTGCAGAAGAGCTATTTGAGCAAGGCACTTGTCTTCCGCTTTATTAAACGATTGAACCTTTTCGAAAACGTGATTTATTATTTCTGTTCGTTCTTTTTTGGGAGGAATGGTTAGTGGTGTTTCTTTAATATTTGTTGATGATATCGAGGCAAGATTGGTACTTTGCTTCGCTACTCTAAAAAAATAAAATTTCGCGTAGCTTGCTCTTGTTAACAAGTCTAGCCATTCCGGTTCAATTGAAAACGGCCTGATTGCGAATACGTGGTTTTGATGGATACACGGTTCAATTTCAGATTTCCAAATGGCACCTCTTCCTAATTTATCATTGTCTCCACCTTCATTCATTAGAACATCACCATATCTCAATGCGTATCTTTCCAATTGGTTTGGTTCTATTTCCATTTCGTGAATGTCGTTTAGGTTTAAATACCCATCTTGAACATTCGCAACTCTGAGCATTGAAATTTTTATACTAACTTTACCAGAAAGGTCTTTCCCTTTAGGGATACCTGATTGTAGAGTTGAAGTATGTTTTAACCGTCTTACGACCCAATGCGCCGGCACCTCCCCCAACCACTCAACCCCCGAGTCACGCATAGGCGCATCTGGATCTAACCCTTTAGTGACAGCATGGCTAATCACTGCTTGGCGTTTTTCTTTGAGGAGTTGGATAAGTGCTTGTTGTTTTTCGATTAGGGTATCGATTTTGGCGGTTTCGTGGTCTAGGAAGTTAGCGATTTTTATTGCAACGTCTGCAGGGGGCTTAGGTATGGGAAAACAGTTAATGTTCTCTTGTGTCATGGTTGGCATTCCGCTACCAGTATTATTTATATCGATTTTTGCCCTAAGAAGTGTTGATTTGAATAAGTAATCCAGAAATTGAGAGTCGATATTTGAACTTTTGATCAATACCATCTGAGGATTGATCGTCATCGGTTCATTTATTTTTCTAATGGTTGTAGACTTTCCAAAGGTTGATCCAGTTTTTACCAATAATATATCTCCTTGAGTTACCATTATTTCTGGAGATTCATAATATTTATCCCAGCTAAGATAAGCTTTTTTCTCTAAGGTAAAGCGGCCCTCGTCAATATTAGATGGACTTAGAACTAAAGCCCCTTCACCTTTGTTGACAATATCGTTTACTGTATAGCCTCTAAATCCTATCCTCCCGAAAATATTTGCACAATATTTTAGTCTAGAAATTCCCCAGTCAATGGGTATATGGTCAAGCCATTCAATGCTAGAGCTTTTGTACTTGGGGTATGCTTGAAACTTTCCAGTCACTATGAATGCACCTCTCGCAACAACTCCATAATCTCCGAGCTCACCTTATCCAAATCCGCGTCAATATCTTCCAAATCCCGAGGTGACTGATACACATAAAAATGTCGATTAAAGGGTATCTCATAGCCCACGATCCCAATCTCACCATCAATGGCGTCCGTCTTAGTGGCATCTATCCAGGCATCGGGCACATGGGGTTGGACCTCTTTCTTAAAATGGGCCTCATTTAGCGCATTAACGGTTTGACTTGGGTTGAGGGCCACATTTTCATTATCCCGTAGGTCGCCATCGGCTTTATATTCCACCACGATTTGTTTACCCGTGGAGTCGTCATTGGTTTCAAATAAACCATAAAGTGGGTTGATCTTGCCTTTATGCACTTTCTTAACGACTTTTTCTGCGTCTGGATTTTTCCAGCTAACGGCATCGGTTATCTGCTTTTTTTCTTTTGTCTCTAGCTTAAAGGTCTTGGTTTGCTCAGAGTCGAGTGATTTATCCGGGTCCACATTTAGGGTGTTGCTGGCCTGTTTAAGTGCGGTTTCAAAGGTATTCATATCATCGTATTGGTCTTTACCAATCACGCTTTGCAACTGTTTGGCTTTTTGCATTACCTGTTTTTGCGCTAACCAAGTTTCACGATTCAGTAGGTCTTTAATATTCTTTTCTTTTAGCTCGGGGAAGTGGCTTTTAATATGCTTGCGCAAAAAATCCTCTTTACCTGTTAGGTCCCCGTACTGCTCGCAGTCTTCGTTATCGTGCCACAGACGTTTGTCCTGTTTTTCGTGTTCTTCCCATATCCACTTCATTACATTGGTAAGGGGTTTATTGGCAAAACGCAATTCCGCAATACGTTCGTCACTAAATTGGTAGGACTCCCGCAGTGGTCGCTCAATGGTAATGCGGCGGTAGCCAAATTCGTGGTTCTTAAAAATTTTACTGGCAAAGGTTTTGGGGGCGTCCTTTTTGGGGTTAGCGGATTGCCGACCGCGATTACTTTTTTGTTCGGCGGGTTTATCCAGCTCCACAGTATTCACCGCTTCAAAGTTACCAAAGCAGCGGGTAATGGTGGCGATATCGTTATCGCTCATAATATTGCGTTTGGAACCCAGGGATTTGCGCATTTTGCCGCAGAGGTTTACGCCGTTAATAAGTTGTACTTGGCCTTTTCTATTGGGTTGGCCTTCGAGGTGGTTGTTCTTTTTGTTTGTCTTTTTATTCGTCTTTTTGTTAGACAAAACCCACACATAGGTAGCAATGCCGGTGTTGTAGAACATATCGGTAGGCAGGGCGACAATGGCTTCGAGTAAATCGGATTCCAGAATATAACGGCGTATTTCGGATTCGCCCGAACCGGCACCGCCGGTAAATAACGGGGAGCCGTTCAGAATAATACCTATACGCCCGCCGGTCGCTAACGGCGTCCTGCCTCCTGCGACACTTGTGTTTCCCTGCACATCGCCCTCGGAGGCATCCCGCAGTTTACTAATTAAATGCAATAAAAATAAAAGTGACCCGTCGGATACACGCGGTAACCCTGGCCCAAAACGGCCATCAAACCCTTTAATACTGTGCTCGTCTTTAATGTTCTGTTCTATTTTTTTCCAATCCACACCAAAGGGGGGGTTAGACAGCATATAGTCAAACTTATCGGCGTAGAGCTGGTCATTGGAAAGGGTATTGCCGAGTTTAATATTGTTAATTTCTTGGCCTTTAATGAGCATATCCGCTTTACAGATGGCGTAGCTTTCTGGGTTAAGCTCCTGCCCAAAACCGGCCATTTTGGCGTCGTGGTTAAGCTCGTACACATATTCCATACCCGAGGAAAGAAAGCCGCCGGTACCGGCTGTGGGGTCGTAAATAGTCCGAATAATGCCGGGCTTGGTGAGCACGTCGTCGTCTTCCATAAAGACCAATGACGTGGTGAGGCGAACAATATCGCGCGGGGTAAAGTGTTCCCCGGCGGTTTCATTGGAGCTTTCTGCAAAGCGGCGTATTAGCTCTTCAAAGACCAGGCCCATATCGTGGTTGGAAATGGCTTTGGGGCTGAGGTCGGTTTTTTTAACCCGCTGTATTATTTTGTAGAGTAGGTTGGCGTCATCGAGCTGGGCAATAAATTCATCGAATTTGAAATATTCAAATATTTCCCGCGCGTTTTGGGAAAAGCCCTGAATATACGCATCCAGGTTATCTTTTATGCCCGCCTCGCCCAGTTTGGATAAGTCCATTTGGGAGATATTGTAGAATTTTAAACCTTTGGTTTTTCGCAGCAAAAATTTGGCTTGGCCGGTTTCGGGTAAGTCCATATCTTGGACTTTGTCATATTCCTTTAGTACTGCACCTTTGGTATTTTCCAGTACGCCTTCTAAGCGGCGTAAGAGCGTAAAGGGGAGTATCACCCGGCCATATTGGCTTTGTTTAAAATCTCCACGCAGTAGGTCGGCAAGGGACCATATATAGGCGGCGGTTTGGGAGAAGTTGCTGCTGGTTGTTGCTTCTGACATCTATTGGGTGTTCCGTATGGTCAATGCTGTGTGTAGGCCGGTGCATCTGTATTATATTTAGCCATATTGGGAGGCTTTTAGTTTTTTTCTTGAGAGGGGTAAGCTATCAAATTTGTGATCGAACGACTATGAGTATGTTTGCCTAAGCCCTATTTATTGTAGCGATAAATCGCTAAGCGGGTTGAATGTACTGGAAGGGCGAGAGACTGTTGATACTTGCGCCAATTATGGCTTTAAATATCTAAATGGCGCCTCTACGGTGGGAGATTCTCTACACTTAGTGATTTATTCGGTTCTCTTACAATATGAACACTATCACAGTCGCTTTCCGCCTTTGACGCGGGGGACGTAGTGGGTTGAAATACAATAGGGCGAGAATGAGCGTATGAGTACATTTGATGAATATATAAGAGCTATAGCAGAGAAAGGTGTCAAGTGTAATACTGGCACGGCGCTTTATGATGATACCTATGACCTGTTGCTAAACAGCTGTGCAAACATACGTTCAAAAGCGTTTAGTCACCCAAAAGTTGATTTGAGTGAAGAGAATAGAATTTTGGCGTTGGGCCTCTGTGCATGGAATACGGGAAAATCTCGATTTGATGCGGCGGCGCATATTTTGAATAAAAAACCAGAAGATTGGCAGAAACTCCTTAGCGACATTGATGAAAATAAATCAACTCCCTCGGAGTGCTTCGTACATGCCAAGAAATTTATTGGAGGGGGAGCCGCAAGCAAAGCGATGCCGACAAAGTTGTTGCATTGGTTTTACCCTGAATATTTCCCAATACTGGATTCGAAGGTTGATGTACGTCTAAGAAAACATGTACCGGAGATACGGAAAAATGGACGAAGTATTAAATGTGTTTATGGCACTTACACCAATTTAATTCATGATGGAAGAAGTGCTTCGGCGATGGCCCTATTCAGTGTTTGTTCTATTTCTAGCGTTCGAGCCTTAGATTGCACAATTTTCAAAACGGAATTGTGACGTCATTTCGGGGCAAATACAGCAAAATAAACAATACTTAATTTTTATTATATACGAGGGGATTTTATGGATATTTTGGAAGACGTTTTACTCGAAGCCGGTGAAGTGGATAAGTTCTTCGGGGATACCGCACCAGTAAATTTATGGCGAGCAAGAAATCTTTCAAAGGCAGCTGTCGGTCTGTTTGATTTAGTTGAAGAGGATGAAATTAGAAACGGAAACATCAGACCTGCTGACGTGACTATTGAGGAAGGTATTGTCAAAATTAGAAATCGCCCACGAGGTATCAGTACTTTCGATAAACCAAATATATTTATCCGTGGACGCTGGGAATATTACAAGATACCCAAAGGCGCTAAATTGCCGAATGGCTTGGTTATTGTAAAAGACAAATATAACAAGAATTTAGGGGCTACACATTACTCGATTGCTCCCGCTCACGATATGCCCATAGAACACTTTAGGTCGTTACTAAATTTTCTAGCGGGACAACTAAAGATGGAGGTTGCTTAATGGATATTTCTAATACTTGGATGCCACTTATCCTGAAATCTGTGGATGACGCAATGCGATACAAACAAATGCTTCTACAAAGTGACACGCTGAAAAATATAGAAGACCATGAGGAAAGCTTGGTTCACCTAGGGGAGTTGTTGGGGTACCTTAAAGATGAATACGTCAAAAACCAAAAAGAGTTTAAGTTTACACCCGAGCAGATACTGAGGGAGGAGTAGAACGACCTACTGATCTCTAGGGAGTGATTGGAGTAATAAACGGGCTTTTCTCATCCTCGCGTATATGTGGAAAAACTAACGGTTGTAAAAGCTGGAATAAGTTAATCACCTATGAGTGCTTAGGTTTGGCGTTTCCCTCCAAATACCAAGCCTCCTCAAGGTTTAAAATTCGTTCAAGATAAAAAACATCATTACTGTATTGTCCCCACGCAGAATATGCCAGTGGGGAAATATAAAGGGTTGTTAGAAGAAATGACTTTACGAGGAATAAGAGTGTTTAAGAAAGAAGGTAAAGCGGCTCCCGTGAAGCGCGAGTATCAGGTAACCCGAATACGTCAGATATCGATCGTCAGCTGGCAAATGAAGGCCACAAGAGATCGGCTGAAGATATCCCAAAGCAAGATGTAAAGGATTGGAGGGGAAATATTAGTCCTGGCAATGTAGGCAGCTCTTTCAAACGTCTACAGTGGAAACTAGGAAAGCGTACAAGCTGGGGGCCGCTGCGCGACCGCTCATCAATCACGATTTGGGATTTTCAAAATTCCCCAATAAATCTCCTGGGTTTAGTGATTACGTTAATTTGTTTAAGTGGACTGCTATGATGGAAGCAGCGGCGGCGCTTCGTCCGGACTTGGTGGATGGTATTGCCGCCTATAACCATTTTCTAAACGGGAAAGGTATTCAGCGCACATTTTCGTACGACCGCTACGTAAATAACGATAACAGTGGCCGCACAACGCTCAGAAATGCGATTCTCGACGCTCAGGACGCGGCTATAAAGCTTTGGAACAAGCATGGCAAACCGAATCAGTTCCAATTTACGGGTCCGGCTATTTTTTGTGGCGGTGGGTCCCCAGCCTCACATTACAATAATAAAGCGTTTCCTTATCCCGCAACGGAAAATTGGCAAAAAGCTATCGGTGCACACGTAATTTGGGTGAGTGCTTCTGTTAGTGTCTCCAGTAATGCTGGCCTTAAGAGCGAACCAGAGTTCAAAATGGATTTTCGATTGCACGCGGAAGATCAGTATAATTTTAATCCTGGAGCAAAGGATATTGCTAGTGGGCTACCGGATGATGAAAATGGTCGCTTCGTAGTATTAGGGTTTGCACATGGCTATCGTCACACATCCGTGATTAGTCGTAATTTTTCGTGGAAGGGGTTTGATCTAGGTGTGGCAAGTATGGGCATACCGTTGCAACGGCGCCAAGCGCAGCCGGAAACTCGGGGTGAGTCAAAGTGAAAAAAATTAGTCTCTGTATGATGCTTGGAATGTTATTCGTATTGGGGTGTGAAAAAGAAATGGTAATGGGAAAAAATGAGGGCATTGAAATGAATGTGGAAATAGGAATCTTGCCGAAATTGATGTCGCTACCCAAGGAGCCCCAAGAGGTTGTTTGGTTGTTAGAGGAAGGCGAACATCGTGATTCAGGGGCTTTGACGGCATTATTGTCCTACTCTGCAACGGACTATGATTACATCGTCAATAACAGTTCTTCGTTTGAGGTATCGAGTAATGCGAGTCTTGAAATCGAATTTTTTAACAAATGGGTACCGGAGTCGTTAAAAAGTAGCATTAAAGTGGAAGATCGTAATGGAGCTTATGAATTAATCGGGATCGAGCCACGACAACCGGCATTGTTTACTCAAGCGGAGTTGTCCCCGTATCTAAACGGCAGCGTTATCCCATTGGGGAAAGGTCAAATTCTTGTTGTTTTGTACGCGAACTAAAATACAAATTCTGAAGCTTGGTGGAATTGCGGAAAGTATGGGCAGGCTTTCGCTTATGTAACTCTGCACGGGCGTTCCATTTAAGAAGCTGAGGGCTGGGTGGTGTTCCCCGTGAGTACGGGGATTAACCGACCTGTAGTGAAGAGGTTATGTTGAAGACAGTGTTTTCCCCAGCCAATATTTGCAAGGTTTGCTCTTTGGCCAAAAAAAGTTAGCCAAGCAAGGGTTGTTGTCATCACTGATTAGTTTTAAATATTTCTCTAATACTCTTCAGACTACATCTTTGTTTATTTTCAAATCAAGCGCCAGATTAATTTGTTCGGCAATTCTTGGGGTACAGAAACGAGGGTTTTGTCTCTTCATTTTAATAATGGCATTAATAATTTCTTGATACGAATTTTTAGAGTAGGGTAAGAGGATTGTATTGTTGTTCGTAAACGTAAATAAAGATTATTACGACCTTTCAAAAGATAAAAGAGAAAAACTAACCACTCCTCACATAAAGCAACGGACTGATCATTTGAAAACCGTCTCGATAATCTCATTGCAATCTACCGGCTTATCACGAGATATAATGAAGAAGTCTTGGCGTCGGAAAACTTACTAGACATAGAGGATATGATCGAGACCTACAAAGCTGGTGCGAAGTCCAAATATGGCCCAATCGAAAATGTAATAATTACAGAGAAGTGTATGGAAAGGAAACTCACTGGTTGATTTCTCTGTTTTTAATATGCTTTAGGGGTTACAGGGGGTGATTGTTTTAACGGGTTAAATAAAATTATTTTTTATGTTTCGCCAGTAACCTGTCTAAGTTGTCCGCAAAAACTTTAATGTCTTTTTGCGTGAGTACTGAAGGCCCACCTGTTTGAACGCCACTGGAACGTAGTTCTTCCATAAAGTTACGCATTGTTAAGCGAGCTTTTATATTTGCTTTTGTATAGAGTTCTCCACGGGTGCTTAAGGCAATGCAGTTTTTATCAATGACTTCTGCTGCTAAGGGTATATCTTGAGTCACAACTAGGTCTCCATCGGTGACCCGGTCAGAAATTTCATTGTCGGCAATATCAAACCCTTTTTTTACTTGGATAAAGTGAATAAAAGGGGAGTTGGGAATTCTAATAGCTTGGTTGGCAACGAATGTGGTTGTGATTTTTTTCCTCTCGGCAGCGCGAAAGATCAGTTCTTTTATTTGTACTGGGCAGGCGTCTGCATCTATCCAAATATTCATGTTAAATAGTGTTTTTTCGTTTGTTCTATTTTAGATTCTTCTGATTCATTCGGGAATAAGAAATAGCTAGGTGCAATAATGGGCGATACTGATTCAACTTTTATTTTTATAATACTTTGAATAGGGTAAGCACTCCCCGTTATTTTGAATAAAAGGCTGTGCATTTTAGGGTATGTAGGGTCTTCTTCTGTATATTCACGTGCGGTGCCATAGAGTTTAAAGCCTTTTTGCTTAAAAATATGGATAAAACTTGCACAGACTTTGCTGTTTTCAAAGATATTATTGATACTTTGGGGGGAAGCGATATTGGCAATAAGTAAGTGTTGATCATCTTCTGCCAGGAAGATTTCTTTGGGAGAAACGTTTGGTTGGCCCGAGTTGTCTGAGGTTGCGAGCCAGCATAGAACGGATTCATCAATAGCGCGGAGTATTTCGTCGGTTATCATGGGGTATAGGCTATACGTTTTAAATGAGCTGCTTATTTAGAGTTGGTAGTTTAACCCAATAAAGTAACTCTTGGCTTTAAAATATCTATATCTACTTCCGTACATACTCCAATTGAAATAACCTCCGTTTGAGAGCGTATTTTTATAGTATTCATAGCCTAAACGTGCCCGAATATGTGAGCTGAGGCGTATTTCTGTGCCTATTCCGTAACTTTCATCGGAGCTTTTCCATGTATTTCTGCTGGAACCTCCTGGATTGCGGTGTTCTTTGTATTTTATTTGAGTCATTCCATATTTTGCATAGAGCGATAGCTTATTGGTTATGGGGATGGATACTTTGGGCATAAAGGTAAATATTTCAGCGTGGCTGTCGTAAATACCTGATGTTGTGTCATCAAATTTCTCTGTTTTTACGTAGGTGCTTTCCAGTCCAAACCAGCTTGTTATGTGTTTGCCCCAGTAAAGGCCATAGGAGAGAGGGGTGCTTGAGTAGGTGCTGTAATGTTCTGAGCTTACGGATAGTTTGATCTGTCCGGCAAGAGGGCCGATATACCAGCCGGTAGAGTTGTCTGCGGTGTTATTATTAGCTGCGTTGCTGTCGGCTTGGCTCACTTGGGAAATAATAATAAAAGAAATGGAAAGTAAAATTTGTTGAATACGCATGGGACATCCCTGTTTTGTTTGTATATTAATAACTACATTAATCGTTAGCGAGCAATGTCACTTGAATGCGTTTAATTATGTGTGGTTTATCTGTTTTGAGATGGTCTTTGTTGTGTTAGGGCGGGCCACTTCATTGAGTTATCGGCTTATTTGCAGTAGAATCCCGCGCCTCTCTGCGCTCCACGGTTTGAGAACTTCCCGCCCATCGCTTGAATTGCCTGCTTAATATATAAGGGTAGGCAAGCAAGCCCTCTATTTGAATTAATGTAAATTGAGTATTTTTAGATGTTTGAGTTTCATCCCAGTAAGGTTGCGACCGTCAAAAATGATGTGTTGTCGGGTTTAACGGTCGCGTTAGCATTGGTGCCGGAAGCGGTGGCATTTGCATTTGTTACCGGGGTAGAGCCTCTGGTAGGGCTATACGCGGCTTTTATGGTGGGCTTGATTACGGCGTGCATAGGCGGAAGGCCCGGTATGATTTCCGGGGCGACAGGGGCGCTTGCGGTTGTGATGGTGAGTTTGGTTGCTGAGCATGGGGTTGAGTATCTATTTGCCACGGTGGTATTGATGGGGGTTCTGCAAATAACGGCGGGGGCGCTGAAGTTAGGTAAATTTATCCGCATGGTTCCTCACCCGGTTATGCTGGGGTTTGTAAATGGTTTGGCGATTGTGATTTTCTTGGCTCAGCTCGGCCAGTTTGGTACTCCAGGTGATGCTGGTTGGCTGGCTGGTACGGTTATGGAAGGTTCTATTCTGGATGTGGCTTGGCTGGGGGGAGCGCAGCTTTATATGCTTTTAGCGTTAGTGGCTTTGACAATGGCTATTATCCATTTCCTTCCCAAGCTGACAACGGCAATTCCTTCTTCCCTTGTGGCTATTGTGGTGGTCAGCTTATTGGTTGTCGGGCTTAATTTGGATACCCGTGTTGTGGGTGATGTGGCTTCGATTAAGGGCGGGCTGCCAAATTTTCATATTCCCTTGGTTCCGCTTAACCTTGAAACTTTGGGTATTATTTTTCCTTATGCGTTGATATTGGCCGCTATTGGGCTTATTGAATCACTTCTTACTCTGCGTTTAGTGGATGAGATTACGGAAACTCGTGGGCGTGGTAATAAGGAGTGTATTGCACAGGGTATTGCAAATACGGCTACGGGGTTTTTTGGCGGTATGGGAGGTTGCGCGATGATCGGACAAAGTATGATTAATGTGAATTCCGGTGGTCGGGGAAGGCTCTCGGGCATTACTGCGGCTTTGTTTCTACTGGTCTTTATTCTTGCCGCGTCAGGGTTAATTGAGCGTATTCCACTTGCGGCATTAATTGGGGTAATGTTTGTTGTTGTGATTGGTACGTTTGAGTGGAGTAGTTTTCGAATTCTTAGCAAGGTACCTAAGAGTGATGCCGCTGTGCTGATTTTGGTTTCTGCTGTGACTGTTGTTACAGATCTTGCGGTGGCGGTAGTGGTGGGCGTTATTGTTTCGGCTTTGGTCTTTGCCTGGAATCAGGCAAAGCATATTCGTGTTGTGGCGCGAGAAGATCATAAAGGGTCAACAGTATATGCTGTTGAAGGGCCGCTCTTTTTTGGTTCGGTAACGTCTTTTTTGGATCGCTTTGATCCATCAAAGGATAACAAAGACGTGATTATTGATTTTGCGGGCTCACGAGTGGCGGATCACTCTGGGTTGGAGGCTATTGATACGCTGGCGGAAAGGTATCTTAATGCGGGGAAAATATTACATTTGGTTCACTTAAGCCCTGAGTGCAAATCTTTGTTGCGCAAAGCGGGTAATTTAGTGGAAATTAATGTGATTGAAGACCCGAGATATTTTGTTGCGGAAGATGCTCTAGGGTAGGTTTATCTGCTCGGGCGCTGTTTGTTTCCATAGGCGGAACGGAAAAAGCTATACCGTTGGCTTTACACCCTCAAAACTTAAGATTTGGCTACTTACGACAGTCATATGAAAGCACTTTTCACAGGCGAGCATTTGATAACTTGCACTAACCGTGGTTTCTTCTGTCTTTAATCGGGATGCAGTGAATAAGACCGTACCAACAAATATCAAAATACCCAGCAAGGTCAGTTTAACGTTCATTGCTTAATCAACCCTTGCATTTCGTTGTGAGAGACAACCCCTTTCTTCGCTGTTTTCTTAAGCAGCTTGCCGCTGTGATAAACCGACCTCGCACCATACCTATAATCTTGCTGCTTAAGATATAACGGGCACCATGTAATTCCATTAAGTGAATACCGCTAGAGTATAATCAAAGGGGTAGAATTCTACTTGCTGGCCCTCTGCTAGAGTACCGCTTTCTGCGGGTAGAATAACATAGCCATTAGATTGACTGATTGAACTCAGTATTCCTGAGCCTTGATACCCTGTTGGTTTGGCCATCCAACGGCCATCTTGATGTTTAAAGAGGCTTGCCCGTTGAAAGTCCAATCTCCCGGGTTTTTTCTTGAATGCTTGGCTGGCGGTTGCGGGTATTGAAATAATATCGTTCGTCGGGTGTGAACCACTCAGTTTTGTAATAAAAGGTTTGGCTAATTTATCAAATGTGACGGTTGACGAAACGGGGTTACCTGGCAAGCCAATAAAATAGCTGTCCGGTAGTGTGCCAAAGGCAAAGGGCTTGCCTGGTTTAATGGCGACTTTCCAAAAGTTAATGTGTCCAATCTTATCTAGAATATCTTTTACATAGTCGGCATCGCCTACGGAGACGCCCCCGGAGGTAATAACCAGGTCGGCTTCGGTATTGGCTTTTAGGAGCGCGGTTTCAATGGCTTCTGGGTCGTCTTGAATAATACCCATGTCTAAAATATTTACATTTAGCCGGTTGAGCATTCCTTTAATGACAACACTATTTGATTCAAAAATTTGCCCTGGTTTGAGTTTGTTGCCAGGTTGAATTAATTCATCGCCGGTGGATAAGACCGCGACTTTTATTTTTCGAAGAACGGCAATTTTGGCGCTGCCTAGTGAAGAGAGTAAGCCGAGGTCGGCAGGTGTTAATTTTCTTCCTTGTGTCAGTACGGTATCGCCAATGTCGATATCTTCGCCGGCAAGACGAATATTGTCTCCTAATTGGCATTGGCTATTAATAGTTACGCTGTTTTTATCGGCGGTGGTATTTTCCTGCATTACGACGGTATCTAATTGTGTGGGTACAGTGGCGCCGGTCATAATTCGCACGCAGTGTCCAGAAGGTATGGTTTTATCGTAAAAGTCACCGGCAAATATGTGGGCTTCAAGTTTTAATGTTCGAGAGTTTTTATAGTCTTGAAGGCGGAACGCATAGCCGTCCATGCCTGAGTTGTTAAAAGGGGGAACCTGGATGGAGGAGACAATATCTTGTGCCAATACTCTGTCTAGGGCTTTATCAAGTGTGACTTCTTCCGTTTCTTTTATGGGGGAAGCTTCATTGATTAAGTATTCAAGGGCTTGTTGGTAGGGAATAAGTTTACTTACCTGGGCGTCACAGTCGCAGGACATTACTAACCTCGAATACATATAAATTGAATGATGTTACTCACGGAGTAGAAATAAAGAGTGCAGTCTTTATTAATATTTACGTCGTCAGTGTGTAAAAACTACAATCTAGTTTACCCTAAAATTCTCACAGAGTTTTATTTTAGATCAAGCGGGTGAATGGCAGAAATATTTTGGCTTTTCTTTGGTTTTTTGAAGCGCGAGAGCTTGCGCTAGGTTAGTTTTCATTTTCAGGGAGAGGCCAGCCACCGAGGTATTTCCACTTGTTGATAATTAAGCAAAAGAGTTCGGCGGTTTTTTCTGCGTCATAGGCCGCTGAGTGTGCTTCAGCGTTGGAAAATTCGATTCCAGCAATTTGGCATGTTTTAGCCAGTACAGTATGGCCAAAGGCTAGGCCGGATAGAGTTGCGGTATCCATGCAGGAGAATGGGTGAAAGGGGCTGCGTTTGATGTCACACCGTTCAATTGCTGCGTTTAAAAAGTTCAGGTCAAAATGGGCGTTATGGCCTACGAGTATGGCGCGGTTACATCCTGTCTCTTTTACTTGTTTGCGAATGGTTTGAAATACCCCTCCCAGAGCGACGGATTCCGGTACCGCTTGCCGACTTTCACTTTCTATATCTATGCCTGTAAAGTCTAGGGCGGACTGTTCTATATTGGCTCCTTCAAATGGCTCTACATGAAACTCTATGGTTTCTTCTGGCGCAAGCATACCCTCTTCATTCATGGATAGGGTAACGGCTGATATTTCCAAAAGGGCGTCGGTTCGCGCGTTAAACCCTCCTGTTTCCACGTCTATAACAACGGGTAAAAAGCCTCGAAAACGTGAGGCAATGGACGATTTTTCTACATCTGACATTCGGGGCTCCGAGGGTTAGCGCATAGCGCGCCAGTTGAGGGTTTCGCTGGCTTTTATGGGCACAAGCTGTGAGTCGCCAAATGCGAAATACTCTGGAACCTGCCAGGGGGTTTTTGTTAGAGTAATCTGGTTGGTATTGCGGGGTAGGCCATAAAAATCTGGCCCAAAGTGGCTGGCAAAGCCCTCTAATTTATCGAGCGCTTCTACGCTATCAAAGGCTTCTGCGTATAGTTCTATGGCGGCAAATGCGGTGTAGCTGCCAGCGCAGCCGCAGGCGGCTTCTTTTTGGGGTTTGGCGTGTGGCGCTGAGTCAGTGCCTAAGAAGAATTTTGGGTTAGCGCTTGTGGCTGCACGGAGCAGTGATTCTTGGTGAATGTTTCGCTTCAATATTGGCAGGCAGTAGTAGTGTGGGCGAATGCCACCCGCTAGCATATGGTTTCGGTTAAACAATAGATGGTGTGCGGTAATGGTGGCCGCGATATTGCCCCCGGTCGCTGAAACAAATTGTACGGCGTCTTTGGTTGTAATGTGTTCAAGCACCAGTTTGAGGTTAGGAAAATCAGCGGTGAGGGGGGCGAGGGTTCTTTCAATAAAGACGGCTTCTCGATCGAATATATCGATATGTGCGTCTGTGACTTCGCCGTGAACTAAGAGTAAAACCCCTTCTTTTTGCATGGTTTCAAGAACGGGGTAGATCTTTTTTATATCTGTTACCCCTGAATCTGAGTTGGTGGTCGCCCCAGTGGGATAGAGTTTACAGGCAACGATACCTGCTTTTTTGGCCGCGCGAATATCTTCTGCTGAAGTGTGTTCTGTGAGGTAGAGGACCATTAGTGGTTCTAAGGTGTGTTTCGCGGGCACCTGCTCCATTATTCTTGCTTTGTAGGCTATCGCTTGTTGCGCATTGGTGACTGGTGGCACTAGGTTTGGCATAACAATAACACGCTCGAAGCTGGCGGCGGCGTGAGGGACGGTATAGCGCAGTGCGGCTAAGTCTCTCAGGTGAATATGCCAGTCATCTGGGGCGGTTATGGTGATGGATTGGGGCATTTGAGTACCTTGTTGCGAGTATTGCTGTTGTACCAGTGTTGTAACCAGTGTTGTATCAGAGTCGCGCATCCTACCTGAATTCGGCGTAAGTTTCATCGGAAATAGAGGGTCTGAGTAAGACTAAAGCAGGATGAAATATTGCCGATAGCTAAACTAAGGTAGTGTCTTTTTATTTCTCAGTGCATGTTGGTTTAGTCAGGTATCGGTATATGGTCAAGGTTTCTCTCTTCACATCCGGTCGATGTCTGCTTCTGTATTTGATTTTGTCTTTGGCCTTGTATTTGGTTATGGGGGCCTCTATTACTGCTCAGGCTGCTACCTATAGCAACGCGATAAACGACAAAGGTTGGAAGTATGTCGGTTCAGTGTTTGAGTGCCGTATTGAACACAAAGTTCCTTTTTACGGTGATGCTGTTTTTCGGACTCGTGCGGGGGAGGCTTCGGTTTTTTATCTAAGGGAAAAGTCGAGCCGTTTCCAAGCCGGGGAGGCAACAATTATCGCCCGCAACCCTATATGGATTAATGAAAGTAAAGAGTTTGATATTGGAAAAGTACCTATTAAACGGGGTCGGCGTCCAATGTGGTTGGGTGATTCTTGGGCGGAAAAAATGCTGGGACACTTAAATTTGGGGCGTGAAGTGGAAATATCCCATGATACTTGGTACGACCCACCTGCTGAGCAGCCAGCTAATTTACAGATAACGTCAATTGGGTTTAAAAAGGCGTATAGACGTTACTTAAATTGTCTACCGGGCTTGATTCCTGGAAATTTCGATCAATTAAAACGCACTTCTTTGCAGTTTCCTGCGGGAGTACAGGACGAGTTAACGGGCCCTTTGATGAGAAAACTGGACCAAATTTTAAAATTAGTTAAATACGATAGTAAAGTACGCCTTTTTTATATTGATGGACATGCGGATAGCATGGGCGATAGGGCAGAGAATTTGCAGTTGTCCAAAGTTCGCGCAGAGCTTGTGAGTCAATATTTAAAAAGGCGAGGTGTACCGGAAGATTGGATAACGCTAAGGTGGCACGGTGAAAGGTATCCGGTTGCGAGTAATACGACCAAAAGTGGCCGAGCGAAAAACCGACGTGTTACGGTTAGGTTGGAAAAAGTTGAGGAGATTGAAGTGCTGCCTTTGGCTTCTAAGGAATAGCGAGGGTGGATAAAGTTTCTGTTAGCGTTGGATGTAGTGCAAAATAATTTCGGCCCAATAATGTTCGGTAAATTGCAGAGAGGGGTAGTTAATGGCGTCGAGCAATTGGCGTTCTGTGGATGGGATGTCCGCATTCAGCCAGAATTTGTAGGCGTTATAAAAATGCCCAATTGAGCGTTCACACGAGTTTGATGCAAAGTAATTTAAGTCTTTTTCTGTTTTCAGTGTTTCTCCATTAAAAAAGTCTTTAATGAGTATTTCCCATTCGGTATTGGCGGGTAGGTTTTGGAGTTGAGGGTAGATTTTTTGGTCAGAGGCGAGGTTTGTTATCCAGCTATGAATAACGTGGTGGTTAATTGTGGGCTTGTCTTTTTCTATGTAATGTTGAAGTGCTTCTCTAGCCGCTTCCCATTGGTGTCTGCCTGCGTAACTCATGGATTTGAACAGATAGCCATCGTGGCGATTGTATTCGTTGATTAGTTGAGTCGAGAGGGTTTCTGCTAACTCATATTTTTTAAGTGAGAGGGCAACTTGTGTATAAAGCCGGGTGGGCCAGTAACCTTTTTTTATTTCCAGTGATTTCTTTACTTGCATTAATGAGAGCGGCATTAACCCCAAGGTTTGGTAGAGATAAGCTTGGGAGTATAGGTAATTTGCGTTATCGGGTTCTTTGGCGGATGCCGATGCAATATGTTTTATTGCTTGATGTTTGTAAGGTTTCCAGTTGTCGCTGCATTTTTTCTGTTTGGCAAGGTTGTTGAGTTGAGTGCCCACTTTAAATTCAGCCGCTGCGGAGTCTTCTAAGGCGGTGGCTTGCTTGGCTGTGGCGGCAGATAGCCAGAAATTATGTTGCTTTTCATATAAAGAGGATAATTCTAACCAGGGGTAGGGGTCGTAGGGTTGTTGATAAATGGCCCGCGTGAGATGCCCAATTAAAATGTCGGGTTCTTCTTTTTGTGCTTTTCCTCGAATATATGTGCTTTTCGCTGGCGCGGCTATAGACGCTTGAACGACTGGGTGTATCAGGTTGAACATTTTAATGAGTTGTGCTTCAGTAATGTTGGACTCTAAAATACTGCGGGCAAACAGAACTAGGTAATAGGCTTTTTGGTATTGAATGTTATCCGGTTGTATTTCAATTGCACCTTTAAAGTAATCGTAGCTGTTTTTTAGTTCGCTATAAGAAAATTCTTTTCCCCATTTTTCGAACGATTTTTGTCCTGACTGGTAGAGTTCTTGATGTGTTTTATAGGTTGCAAGCTCTTCTGGGATTTTTTTTATGGGTGTTGTGCTGTTGCAGCCGGTCAGTATGCTGGCCAAAATAAGTATGGCGGAATAGATAAATAGAGTGGCACAAATAGGTGGAACATTAGTAGGCGGAACATTAAAAAGTCTGGGTATAGGGAGTTTCATTCAGCATTAAGTCCTTTAAGGTAGGTAGCCCAGTTCAGCAGCCAGTTCGAATGATTTTTGTGATTCATCGATCATCGAGTTAAGACCTTGAGCCATTCCTAAGTAGTACCATGCCTCTCCGCTGTTCGCTTTTTTTTCTACCGCTTGTTGGGCCGGTTCTAGTGCTTTTTGAAAGTCACCATTTTTGATAAGTTGTTTTGTCTGTGCTAAAAAGTATTCGAAGCTATTTTTCCCGTAGCTGTGTTTAATGTCTTCGAGTTCGGATAGTATTTCTTGGTTGGGCGCTCTGGCAAAGCTAATTATCCAAGGAGTAGGCTGAGAAAGTAGCTTAGTGTCGTTGAAATATTTTTTATATTCAGATGCGCTGATATTCACCTCCGGTCTTGTCAACGTTAGCTTAACTTCATAACCGTAATCCGTTTTTTTGCCATTTTGTTTAAGAGAAAAATAATGGCTGACGATGTCGGACCCGGTATCTACAACCGCGACGGTTGTCTCTTTTGGTGCGTAGAAGTATGCATTTAATTCCAGCGCGCTGGGGTAGTGGTTGGAAAATCGGTTTTGACGTTCTTGGGGCAATTGTAATTCACTGTACCCACCAAACAGTTGGATAATTTGCGCTAGGCTTGTGGCAAATGACGGCGGGGTTTCTTCATTGAGCTTTTCGTTAAAAACAAAGCTGCCTTTGATGACGGCGGGTTGCCAAAGGTTTTCAGTGTTGATAACACTGCCTTTAAATTCATAGTCCGTTGTTTTGGGAAAAATTGCTGAGGCAAACTGGTTTAAGCTGGTAGTACGATTCGTATCATGTTTCCACCAGTTGCGGATATTTTCTTCAAAGTAACCCGATAGCTGAATTTCTGCGTTTACTTGGGAAAACCCGTCAGCAGATATTTTATATTCCATATTGAGTTGGGCGAGGTTATGCGGAAAATCGCCATCGATCAATGTTAGTTTGCCGCCCTGGCCATTGACGATAAAGGCATTTTGCCCAATAAGGTAATTGGATACACCGGGGAAAAGGGAGCGATCTCCTGTGGTATCCATCCACACTGCATCGTGAGTTTCCGCTTTGGGGATATAGACAATCATATGGTCGAATATAAGATCCACCATCGGCGTATCACTTCGTCCAGAGTGAGGTGTTTGCACAAGTGCAGGTAGCGCATTAATACCGAGTTGGTTGAGAAGAGAAATAGCGAGAACGGTTTGGTCTTTACAGTCGCCGTAGCTTTGTTGAATGACTTCGCTAGAAAAATGTGGTTCATAACCACCTCGGCCCAGGTGGGCAAAGACGTAGCGAACATTTAATTGTAAATATTCGTATACGGCTTGTATTTTTTCTTGATCACTGGCGTATTTGTCCAGTTTTAATTTTTTGACGACCTGCTTTACGTCGTTGGTACTGACGATTTTGTCGTGTATTTTCCCCCAAGCCCATTTGTCTATTACCGACCAGTCTTTGTGAGTGGAGATAAATAGCTCTGGCACAACTTTGTGGAGTGGTGGCATCCAGCTTTCAGTCACTAATTGAGGAACTTTTGTCATGTTCCATATTTTCGTGGTTTTTACTCCATCGGTAGTGGACGTTGGGTTACTTGGAAAACCCATATAGCTTTTTTGGTAAAGGGGCCTACGGGTGAGGTGTGTAATTTGATACGAGAAATGTGCGACGTAATCTGAACGCCAGCCGTCGTTACCAATTTTCTTTTGAAAGTGATAGGGCGTTATTCGGTTGCTAAATAGCTCTGGCAGCGCCAATTTTTTGCTTTTTCTTGAGTATTGGAATTCGAGTATAGAGCCGGGTGATATATCCGGTAGGGAGAATACCAGTTCGCTACTGTCAGAATAGAAGTCTTGCCCTCCGCCTGTTACTCGGGTTTGAATGGCGTCTTCGGCTAACTCGTTTATCGCTCCTTTTTTATCGAGTACTCTGGCGAAGTCGAGGGTGAGCTGAGAATAGTAGTGGTTGTAGGGTAGTACCATTCTGCCGTAATCTCTAGCAGCTTCGAGTGTATTAATACGGATTGAAACATATTGCACACTCTTCCAGTGGCCGCCATCTTCTAATTCGAGGTGTGCTATGGAGTAGAGTACTTCGGCGTCATGTGCTGTGGTATTGAGTCGAGCTTGCCTAGTGAGTTCTGGACCAAGCCTTTCGGCACTGTAGGCGGCGCTACAGAATATCGATAAAAGGATGATAGCGATTACGCTCAGAAACTGGGCAGAGAAGTACGCTTCTGCGACTATTTCATTTCGCATAGCTCTATCGAGATTGATTTGTGTGCCGAATTGGGTTTGTAAGCGCATTTTGGTAATTTAGCAATATATACGTTTGAATAAAAGAATATGTGTGGCGAAAAGTGACTTTATAACAGACTTATCTGTGTTGTATACGTTACTAAGACTGTCTTTTTGGCCCTTTTCAGGATAAAATCGCGCCCCCAAAATTCGGTGTAATCAGTGTTCAGGCCCGATAATTTACCCAAAAGCCCACGAGCAATCTGCGGAGCAAACTATGTCAAGACACGCAATGTCAGGACAAACTATGTCAGACTCAATTAACAAGGTCGTTCTTGCCTATTCCGGTGGGTTGGATACTTCTGTCATCGTAAAATGGTTACAGGAAACTTACCAGTGTGAAGTTGTTACTTTTACGGCTGATATTGGTCAAGGTGAGGAAGTTGAGCCTGCGCGAGCGAAAGCCGAGGCTATGGGGGTCAAGGAAATTTATATTGATGACCTACGTGAAGAGTTTGCTCGTGACTTTGTCTTCCCTATGTTTCGTGCGAATGCAATCTATGAAGGCGAGTATTTACTCGGTACTTCGATTGCCCGGCCACTGATTTCTAAGCGCTTAATTGAAATTGCAAACGAAACAGGCGCCGATGCTATTTCTCATGGTGCGACCGGAAAAGGGAATGACCAAGTGCGTTTCGAGTTAGGTGCTTATGCATTGAAGCCTGGTATTAAAGTAATTGCGCCTTGGCGTGAGTGGGATTTGACTTCCCGTGAATCACTTATGGATTATTGTAAGCAGCACAGTATTCCTGTGGACTACGCAAAAGCTCAGAAGAAGTCTCCCTATTCTATGGATGCCAACCTTCTGCATATCTCTTACGAAGGCGATATTCTTGAAAACCCCTGGATGGAAGCGGAAGACGATATGTGGCGTTGGTCTGTCTCTCCTGAAAATGCGCCAGATAAGCCTGAATATATCGAGATTTCCTACAAATGTGGTGACCCAGTGGCAATAAATGGTGAACCAATGTCTCCTGCAACGATTATGGAAACCTTAAATACGTTGGGCGGTACACACGGCATAGGACGCTTGGATATTGTTGAAAACCGTTACGTTGGCATGAAGTCTCGTGGTTGTTATGAAACGCCTGGGGGGACAATTCTTCTTCCTGCACACAGGGCGATTGAATCGCTCACGCTTGATCGAGAGGCCGCTCATCTCAAAGATTCCCTTATGCCTAAGTATGCTGAGCTGGTTTATAACGGCTATTGGTGGAGCCCTGAGCGCAAGATGATGCAAGCGGCAATCGATGAGTCTCAACAGGTGGTAAACGGAGATGTTCGCCTGAAGCTGTACAAGGGCTCGGTATCGGTAGTAGGGCGTCGTTCGGATGACAGTTTGTTCGATGAAAAAGTTGCAACATTTGAGGATGATGCCGGTGCCTATAACCAAAAAGATGCCGAAGGCTTTATTAAGTTAAATGCGTTGAGAATGCGTATTGCTGCTCAGAAAGGCAGAGGCTTTTTATAAGCCTTTGCTTTGCTTTTTAGCAACAGGCTCTATTTTTGATTGGCGTATCAATTTGGCGTATCAATCCAGGTATGGGTTTACTTTGAGTACCTGGCGTATCTTGGTATGCAATTCTGACCGTTTGATCCGTATCAAATACGAGCCACTATTGCTGTCTATAATTGCTCTAATAAATAATTCTAGTCGGAAAAATGTACGCTTATCATGCGTCTTGTTGCTACTTGTCACTATGGTTAGTGCATTTGGGCCAGTTCATTTTTCCCAAAAATGAACAAAAAACACTCAACTTAAAATTTAACTACACTAAAGCGTTTTGGAAACTAACTATGACTAGTGATTTGTCATCTCAACAGGGTGCAACAACTCAGTCTGCATATAACTACAAATATAACTACAAATATAACTATAAAGTGGTGCGTCAGTTTGCGGTGATGACCGTCATTTGGGGAGTTGTAGGTATGGCTGTGGGGGTACTGCTTGCAGCACAATTGATGTGGCCGGACTTGAATGATCTTTTTCAGCCGTATTCGCACTTTGGCCGTTTACGTCCGTTGCATACCAATGCTGTAATCTTTGCTTTTGGTGGTTGCGCACTCTTTGCCTCTTCCTATTTTGTAGTTCAGCGAACTTGTCAGGCACCATTATTTGGTGGAATTTTAATTCCATTTACCTTTTGGGGGTGGCAGTTAATTATCGTGGCCGCAGCGATTACGCTGCCAATGGGAATGACCAGTGCAAAAGAATACGCAGAGTTAGAATGGCCAATTGATATTGCCATTACCTTGGTTTGGGTGGCCTACGCTATTGTGTTTTTTGGCACCATTGTTAAGCGAAAAACCTCGCACATTTATGTTGCCAACTGGTTTTTTGGTGCGTTTATTATTACCGTTGCGATTTTGCATGTTGTTAACAGTGCGGCGGTGCCGGTGACGTTAACAAAATCTTATTCCGCATACGGCGGCGCAACTGATGCGATGGTTCAATGGTGGTATGGCCATAATGCAGTTGGGTTTTTCCTAACGGCGGGGTTTTTGGGCATTATGTATTACTTTGTGCCCAAGCAAGCTGGGCGCCCCGTCTATTCCTATCAACTTTCTATTGTGCATTTTTGGGCACTTGTCTCCATTTATATCTGGGCTGGCCCTCACCATTTGCATTATTCAGCGTTGCCAGACTGGGCTCAATCACTGGGCGCGGTTATGTCGATTATTCTGCTTGCTCCATCTTGGGGAGGAATGATTAACGGTATTATGACGTTGTCGGGTGCGTGGCATAAGTTGCGTACCGACCCTACCTTGCGCTTTTTGGTGGTATCACTTTCGTTTTATGGAATGTCTACTTTTGAAGGGCCGATGATGTCAATCAAAACGGTGAATGCTTTGTCGCACAATACCGATTGGACAATTGGTCATGTTCACTCAGGTGCATTGGGTTGGGTTGCCATGGTTTCTATTGGCGCGGTTTATCACTTACTGCCGGTTTTATCCGATAAAAAAGGAATGTGGAGTATTACATTAATTAACGCGCATTTCTGGTTGGCGACGGTTGGCACGGTTCTCTATATCGCATCTATGTGGGTGAATGGGATTATGCAGGGCTTAATGTGGCGAGCTTTTAATTCTGATGGTTCACTTACCTATAGTTTTGTTGAGTCCGTTGAGGCGAGCTACCCAGGATATTTTGTCCGTTTTCTTGGCGGTGCTTTTTTCTTAACAGGAATGCTGTTGATGACCTACAACATGTATCGAACCCTGGCCGATGAAAAACAAGAAGGGGAGGGTTAACGATATGAAAAATCATGATTTGGTCGAAAAAAACATTGGTTTGATGATTATCTTAGTTATTGTTGCGATTAGTTTCGGTGGTCTGGTGCAGGTTGTGCCTCAATTCTTTTTACCTGAAACAACCGAACCTATTGAGGGGTTAAAACCCTTGGCCGCGCTTGAATTGGAAGGTCGTGATATTTATATCCGCGAGGGTTGCAGCGTATGCCATACACAAATGGTTAGACCTTTACGTGCAGAAGTTGAGCGTTACGGTCACTACTCTGTTGCCGGAGAATCCGTTTATGAACATCCATTTTTGTGGGGTTCAAAGCGAACAGGGCCAGACTTGGCACGTGTAGGTAAGCGGTATTCCGATACGTGGCACAGAGTGCATCTATATAACCCGCGAAGTGTTGTGCCTGAATCCAATATGCCGAAATTCCCCTGGCTATTTGATGCTGATTTAGATGGAAAATACACAGGTGCAAAAATGGCCGCTTTGCGTAAAGTGGGTGTGCCCTATACCGATGAAAATATTGCAGGAGCAAAATCCGTTGTGGAAGGCAAAAAAGAAATTGATGCTTTGATTGCTTATCTTCAGCAGCTCGGCACATTAAAAACTGAAAAGAGGTAGGCACAATGAATAATAGCGTTCTTGGTTCTATCTCAACGGTTTTGGTCGCCATTGCATTTTTTGGTGTGTGTTGGTGGGCTTTTTCGCCAAGCCGCAAAAAACAATTTGAGGAAGCTGCAAACCTTCCGTTTTCTGATGACATAACAATTAAAGAACCTGAAAACAATACTGAATTTCATCGCAAAGATGATGAAGCAGGGCAGGGCAAAATATGAGTACTTTTTGGAGTGTGTGGATTATTGTCTTAACTGTAATCTGTTTAGCTTTAGTTATTTGGGTGTTATTGGCTAACTGTAAGGTAGCAGTTAACGATTCTGATGACCCTGAAAATCGAACAACTGGCCATATATATGATGGCATTGAAGAATATGATAACCCGCTGCCTAAGTGGTGGTTTCAGTTATTTATTCTTACGCTAATCTTTGGCGCAATCTATTTGATTCTTTATCCAGGTATGGGAGCCTGGAAGGGTATTATTGGCTGGACATCTGTATCTGAGCTGCGCGCTGATCAGGAAAAAGCCAGAGAAGACTATAAAGACAGTTACGATATTTATGCAAAAATGCCCGTGGAAGAATTAGTCCACGATGGACGTGCTATGAAGATGGCAACACGTTTGTTTTCGAATAACTGTGCTGTGTGCCATGGGGCCGATGGCGGTGGGTTCCTTGGCTTTCCAAACTTAACGGACTCTGATTGGTTGTACGGTGGTTCCCCTGAAACGATTAAACAGACTATTACCCATGGCCGCAACGGTATTATGCCTGCTTGGGGCAAGGTTATTGGTGAACAGAGCGTAGAGTCGGTTACTGAGTATGTATTGCAATTGTCGGGACAAGAATATAACCCTCAGCTCGTTCAGGCTGGTCAGCAGGTATTCCAACAAACCTGTGTGGCGTGCCATGGTGCCGAAGGCAAAGGCCAGCAAAGCTTGGGTGCTCCGAATTTAACGGATGAAGTATGGTTGTACGATGGCTCTCGTCAGGGGGTTCAACATTCTGTTCGCAATGGTTTAAATAACCAAATGCCAGCGCAAAAAGAGATGTTGCGTGACGAAAAAATTCATTTGTTAACGGCATATGTTTATAAGTTGTCGCTTGAATATGAGTAAGTCACTTGAATATGAGTAAATAGTTCAAAACTGAAAATAATAGTACTTTAAATGTACTTGGAGTTTTGTAGAGGTATTGATTGGTGTCCCAAAAAAATCGCATAGAAAAAGAAGCAGATAAAAAGTCAAAGGCTTCTGGCGATTCAATCCGTTATGTCAACCTCTATGAAGCTCAAGAAAAAATCTATACTCGAAAGATCGTTGGTTTTTATCAGCGTATTCGGCGCTATACGGGTCTCCCGCTTATTTTGGCCTATTTGTTACTGCCGTGGTTTATTGTTGACGGTAGAGCAGCGATATTATTTGACCTTCCTGAAAGAAAATTTCACATATTCTGGATGACCTTCTGGCCACAGGATTTTATGCTATTGGCTTGGTTGCTTATTATTGCGGCATTTTCACTGTTTACTGTGACTGTACTGCTTGGTCGAGTGTGGTGTGGATTTACATGTCCGCAGACTGTTTGGACGTTGATCTTTATTTCCATCGAACATTTTGTTGAAGGTGATCGAAATAAACGCATCAAACTAGATAAACAGCCCTGGAATGTGGGAAAGTTTTTCAAGAAATCCACTAAACATTTTCTGTGGGTTTTAGTGGCTTTTATCACTGGGATAACCTTTATCGGTTACTTTGTGCCTATAAGGGAGTTGCTGGCTGGGTTGATACCCTATAGAAATAACCTTGGAATGCTGCAAATTAGTGCTTCACCTATTGCCGCATTCTGGACTTTGTTCTTTACCACTATGACCTATTTGAATGCCGGTTGGTTAAGAGAGCAAGTGTGTAAATACATGTGTCCGTACGCACGCTTTCAGTCCGTTATGTATGATAACGATACGCTGGCTGTTCACTATGATATGAAGCGTGGAGAAAATAGAGGGGCGAGAAAAGCCAAGGAAAATTACAAAAAAAAAGGTCTTGGAGATTGCATCGACTGCTCTTGGTGTGTCCAAGTTTGCCCAGTGGACATCGATATACGAGATGGATTGCAGTACGATTGTATTAACTGCGGGCTGTGTGTCGATGCGTGTAACGCTGTAATGGATAAAGTGTACTACCCAAGAGGTTTGATACGTTTTACATCTGAAGATGAACTTTCAACTGGCCGTACCAATTTTTTACGACCTAGGCTATTTGGGTATTGTTTTATTGTTTTTGCCATGGTCAGTGCGTTTATCTATACCTTATCGGTTAGAACACCCTTGAGTGTCGATGTGATCCGGGATCGCGGAGCAAGACTTTATCGTATATCCGGTGCTGAAGTGCAAAATGTATATACGGTAAAAATTAACAATATGGATTCCGAGCCCCATACGTACAGCATTGTTGTTGAGGGCGACTACCCATTCAAGGTTAAGGGGTATCGTCCCGTCACCATTGAAAGTGGTGAAGTGTTTACCTTGCCCCTTAGAATTTCCATTCCAAGAGAAAAATTTGATAAGGAAAGAGCCGAGATAACTTTGAAGGTAGCAACTCGTGCAGATGATGAACTAGAGGGCAGTAAACACTTAGAAGCTGAAGAAACAACAAGTTTTATTGGCCCAGGCCCAAAACGTAAAAAAGTAAATCGATGATAGGTCGAAAAGTTTTAATTTCGGAAATGAATTATGCAACCCACAGAAAATCTTAACGAAGAGGGGAGACCTTGGTATGCTCAATTTTGGGGGTGGTTTGTATTTACACCTTTGTTTGTTGTCATTCTCGTCGGCACAGCTTTAGTTATTGTCGCTTTTTCTCAATCGGATGATAGAGTGGTGGATGATTACTATAAGCAGGGGAAACTTATTAATCATCGTTTTCAGGCAGAAAAAAATGCGTCTCTGCTCGGTGTGTCTGGAACACTTTCCTTTAATCTTATGGAAAACCAAGTTGCTTTTGAATTAAATAAATGGGTTGATTCGCCAGGTGTTATTCAACTTTATCTCTCTCACCCCGCATATGAAGAAAAAGATCAATATATTGAACTTAAATACGTATCTTCCAACCAGTTTGTCGGTGTATTGGATTCCGCTATTCGTGGTCGCTGGTATATAAAATTAAGTTCAGTATCTAGTGTTGAAGGTAATGAAACAGAGCTACCTTGGCGGATTTCGGCAGAAATTAATTTAGACCACAATCAAGAGATTCAACTCTAATTGGTTTCCAAAAAAAAACTGGATTCCGGTTCAATGAAAAATTGTTTTCACTGTGGTCTAGCGTCTACTAACCAATATGACACAATTATTCGCGGAGAAAATCGGCATTTTTGTTGTATTGGTTGTCAGGCTATTGCGCAGGCAATAGACTCTGGTGGCTTGTCTGATTTTTATCAATATCGAGATTCGTTAAATAATACTGCCAGTGTGAAGACCACACCATTCGACGCTTATAATTTAGACGAGGTCCAGGCTGATTTTGTTACCTTGCTAGATGCGAACAAGCGTCTAGCTAAGCTTAACGTTATTGGTATTTCCTGTGCAGCCTGTGCGTGGCTGATTGAAAATTATCTTGCTAAAATTGAAGGGGTGCTGAATGTTCAGGTTAATGTCTCTAGTCGGCGAGCCCATATTGAATGGAACAATAGTCTTGTTAAGCTAAGCAAAATAATGGAGTCATTGGAATCGATCGGCTATCAGCCTCAGCCAGCAATCGCCTCTATACAAGACGAAATACAAAAAAAAGAACAAAAAGAACTCCTTCTCCGTTTGGGGCTTGCCGGTATAGGCATGATGCAGGTGGGGATGGTTGCGATTGCGTTGTATGCAGGAGATATACAAGGCATATCAGACCATTGGCAATTTTTATTACGTTGCGTTAGTTGGGTTATTGCTACTCCTGTGCTGCTCTACAGCGCCAACCCATTTTTTATTTCTGCATTTAGAGCTTTGCGGTTACGCCATTTGAGTATGGATGTGCCTATAGCTTTGGCCTTATCGATTGCGTATTTTGCCAGCGGGTACGCAACCATTACCCGTTCTGGGGATGTGTATTTTGATTCCATTTCAATGCTCACGTTTTTTCTGTTGTTAGGTCGGTATATTGAAGCAAAGGCCAGACATAGCAGTGCCTTTACGTTTTCTAATCTGTCTCAATTATTGCCTCTTTCTGTTGAATTGTTTGATGGAAAAAATAAAAAGCGGGTTCCCCTAAAAAAAATTCAAGTGGACGATAATGTTTGGGTTCCCTCTGGTGAGGTTTTCCCATTTGATGGTGTAATCGAGGAAGGTCGAACAACGGTTGATGAGTCTGTATTAACTGGGGAATCTGAACAAAAGCAGAAGCAGGAGGGGGATACCGTTCTTGCCGGTTCCACAAATGGCGATACAGGCATTAGGTTGAGTGTTTTAGCGGTTGCACAAAATACGCTATTAGCCAAAATTGAAAATCTAATTGAGAATGCGGCCAGTACTAAGCCTAAGCAACAAGAATGGGCAGATAAAATTGCCGCGTATTTTGTCGGTATTGTTTTATTGATCGCCAGTATTGTTGCTGTTGGGTGGTACTTTATTGCTCCTGAAAAAATACTTTGGGTTCTTATTTCGGTCTTAGTGGTGACGTGTCCCTGCGCACTATCCTTGGCTACACCTGTTGCGCTCACCGTCGGCACTCTTAAATTAAGAAAAATGGGAATGCTTGTTCGCTCCAGGTTTTTTTTGGAATCTCTACCGAATATCACCAATATTGTATTTGATAAAACGGGAACCCTGACGGAAGGAAAGCTAAGCGTTGGGGAAATTCGTCGAATATCGTCGCAAAGGTTTCAGTTAAGAGATCAAGATATATTGGATTATATCGCCGCATTGGAACTCAATAGCTCCCATCCTATTGCCAATGCCTTTGCCAAACCAGAGGTGGTGTATCAAGCGGTTAATGTTAAAGTCTCACCCGGTTTGGGTATTCAGGGTGAAATTAACGGGCGAAAATTTTGTTTTGGTAAAATGGAGTATTCTTTGTCAAATTCCAGTTTGGAATTAAGTTATCCGGGCGAAGGTTTGTGGCAATTACTTAGTGTAGATAATCATCCTTTTGCTTGGGTATTACTAAAGGATACACCAAGAAAAAACCTTCATTCGGCATTAAAACACATTGCCGACCAGAAATTGGAAGTAGAAGTATTAAGTGGGGATAGAAAAGAAAATGTTAGAGATTTTTGTCGAGAATACTCAATTGAATCCTTTAGTGGGGAGCTTCTTCCTGGAGATAAGCTAGATAGAATCCGCTACCTACAAAAACAGGGGCGGCATATATTGATGGTTGGGGATGGTATTAATGATGTTCCCGTTTTAAGTGGCGCCGATTTATCCGTCGCTATCGCGGGTTCTACGCAACTTGCAGAATCCAAGGCGGATTGCGTATTGATGAACGGCGATCTTTCGACCCTTGCTAAGGCGATGGCTTTTTCTAAAATGGTAAAACGCACTATTCGGCAGAACTTTATATGGGCGGTGGGGTATAATGTAATTGCACTTCCCGCTGCAATTACAGGTATATTACCCCCATATATTGCAGCCATAGGTATGTCGTTAAGTTCCCTTATCGTGGTATTGAATGCTCTTCGGTTAAACCGATAAAACGCCACGGCATCTTAATCTAATAGGGTTTTTCATTGGACAGTTTGTACTTGCTTATTCCTCTCGCTCTTATCATTACCCTTGTAGCGGTAAAGGCATTTTTTTGGGCGGTAAAATCGGGGCAATATGAAGATTTGGATACCGAGGCAAGGCGTATATTGTTTGACGAAAAACCTGTTAGTGGTACTGCGTGCTCGGATAAGCTGAACCCTTCATCCGCCATTGGGCAGAACAACAAAAAGAACGAAACGAGGTAGGGCGGTTGGACTCCCTTCCCTTTGTCTCTGCTTTTGTCCTTGGTCTAATGGGGGCAGGTCACTGCCTTGGAATGTGCGGGGGAATTACCGCTGCACTTTCATTCGCCATTCCCAATCAGCATACACGGACTAAACTAGCCGTTCTTTTTGCGTACAATTTTGGACGTATTGCAAGTTATAGTCTCTTTGGTGCATTCGTTGGCTATCTTGGCGGCGAAATAAGCGAGACAACAACTCTGCCAGTACTGAAAGTCGTTTCTGGAGTACTGCTAATTTTAATGGCCCTTTATTTGGCCGATATTTGGAAGTTACTGAGTGTATTAGAAAATGCGGGTTCTTTTATTTGGATACGCATTCAACCATTAGGGCAAAAGCTTATGCCGGTTAGGCGTATTGACCAAGCTCTTTTTCTCGGTATGGTGTGGGGTTGGTTACCCTGCGGGCTGGTCTATTCTGCGGTGGTATATTCCTCCTCACAGGGCTCGGCAATTTCTGGGGCTATGATTATGTTTGCCTTTGGTTTGGGGACTTTGCCAGCAGTATTTATGGGGGGGCTAGCAGGGCAGGGGATAAAGTCTTTTCTGCAAAAGGTCAGTGTTCGTAGAGGTTTTGCTGTACTTTTTCTTGTGTTCGGCAGTTGGATGCTATGGAGTGCGCTGAGTATTCACCCTGAATATCAATACCAGATGATGTGCCATTAACAATTTGGCTGGCGTGGAAGGTTACGTTTATTGCGTTATATATGAGCAAATTGTTCTATCTATCACCCATTTAAAAATGAATATTGTGCCATCCCAAAACATCTTAGTAAAAAAACAAAATAGCTTGGTGGCACAAAGTGAATTCTGCTATATACATTAGTATTAACAGGCCCTAGCTAAACTTACTTGAAAACTGACCTTAAGGACCCCCCATGGAGCAGATTTTCATTGCGAACCCTAAAGGTGGCTGTGGAAAAACAACGATTGCAACACAGTTAGCCGGTTACTATTCAGGTCAAGGGTACAAGGTACTTTTGGTGGATCACGATGCTCAAAAGTCCAGTTCTGACTGGTTGGCGGTAAGGTCAAAGCAGCGAGAACCCATAGGTTTAATCACTGCTGCTGTGGGAGCACCCATTGACGTGGATGGTGCAGAGTACGTGATTCATGATATGCCGGCAGCTTGGTCTTTAAGCCAAGTGTCCGATATTATACATAAATCTGATAAAGTACTGATTCCGGTTCTTTCTTCGCCTACCGATATTAAGGCAAGTTTACGTTATATCATGGGGTTAAACCGTTCTGGGGTTATGGAATTAGGTATTGATGTGGGGTTGGTTGCCAACCGTGTTAGGTCTAATACTAACTATGTGAAAGTATTGAATGAGTTCTTAGAGCGAATAAACTTGCCAATGCTCTCAAGCCTACGCGATACACAAAATTATGTTCGTGCAATGGATAAAGGTGAAACGATTTTTGACTTGGCACCGTCAAAAGTGAAAAAGGACAAAGTGCAGTGGGAGCCTATTTTTGAATGGCTGAGGGAATGTGCGGAGAAGAATAAATCTAATAAACTTGCCGACTAATGATGTCAATAAAAGCCTTAGAAAATAATGGCCTTATAGTAAGTCTGATGAGCTGCTACACCTTGTTACGTGATTCATAAATTTTATCGCCTGTGGTAAATAAATTAAACCTAAATATTTTTCAATATAAACCTCAAAATATGTAAGTTTCAATGGCTTTATCTTGCTTCCAGTTACTTCCAGCTTAAGTGCCGTTTTATGTCTCTTTTAAAGCTTATTGTCTAATATCTTGTAGAAGCTTTCTTCATTTACATCTTTTGCTAAATCCTGCTAGGATATAACTTATGCAGAGTATTTGACGAGTGATAATGTATGGCAAAAATTATTTATGGTGTTTCTGGTGAAGGGTCTGGTCATTCTTCGAGAGCTAAGCTTGTTGGGAAGCATTTGATGGATGCTGGGCACACAGTGAAAATAGTTTCTTATGATCGTGGGTATAAAAACCTCTGTGATGAGTTTGATGTGTTGGAAATTGTTGGGCTCTCAATTGCTAGTCGAGATAATAAAATTTCCATGTTGAATACTCTTATGGAAAATATTAATAAACTGCCCGATGGAACCCGAGCATTTAGTAAGTTAAGAGCTTTATTTAAAGAATTTCAACCCGATTGTGTCTTTACCGACTTTGAGCCGACTACCGCCTACCTTGCCAATCATTATGGGTTGCCTCTAGTCAGTATGGATAATCAACACCGTATGCGCTATATGAAATACGAGTGTCCACCAGACTTAAATAAAGAAGCGCTACTTACAGAAACCATTATTCGAGCAATGGTTCCAAAACCCTGGTATTCGCTTATTACGTCATTTCATTTTGGTGAGTTAAAAAACAATCATTGCGCTGTTGTACCTTCGTTATTGAGAAACAATGTTGTAGCCTTGAATGCTTCAGAGGGGGATCATATTCTGGTTTATGTTACCTCCGGTTTTGATACCTTATTGGACGAATTAAAAGGTTTTGCCAGAGAAACATTCTATGTTTATGGTTACGATAGAGACGATATTGAAGGCAATCTGAATTTTCGACCATTTAGCCAAGATGGTTTCCTTAATGATTTGGCGAGTTCTAAAGCTGTTATGGCGACAGCGGGTTTTACACTTATTAGTGAAGCTTTATACTTGGGTAAGCCCTATTTGGCCTTTCCTATGAAAGGCCAATTTGAACAAAACTTAAATGCTTATGTATTGGATCAGCAAGGTTTTGGTAAACAATGTCGCTTCCCAAGTAAAGATGCTATCTCCGCATTTTTATATCAAATTCCAGAGTTTAAAAAGAAACTTCAAGGGTATGAGGGGAATGGTAATAAAGGAATACAGGAAAAAATAGATTGGCTTTTGAAAGATAACCTAAAAAACCTAAATCAATTTAAACGATAATAAACTGATGTTATTGATTTTATTCTTATTTTAATTTCTTCTTCGGTAGCCCATATTCTATGGAAAAAAACAATAAACCCATAGATGTTAGTCAGATTAAAAAAAATGAACATCTTGTGTTTTTTCGAACTTGTGCTTATTTTGATGAGCTGAATAAATGCTGGCGAGTACCTGTTCACGGGTGGATCTATGAACCGGAAAATAGTCGTATAAGGAAATCTATTTTTGCTAAGTTAATAGAAAAGAAATATCGTATCAGTCTTTTATCCGAATTTTCCGACAATTTTTCCAAACGAGTGAATTTGCTTATTGCGGATAATGAACGGGATAAACGGATTGTTATTGAACTGGCAGGGAAAAGATTTGAATTACCCAAGTCGTTAGCCAATGGGCATATTTTTTCTGAGATTGAGTTCCCTTCTGATTTTTTTAGCGGTACAAATGATAGCTTGATAACCTTTAAGGCTATAACCGCTCCAACTGAAAGTCGAGAATTTATAGGCGAGTGTCAAGTTCTTTCTCCTGTTGGTTGTTCGGTGATTAGTGATATAGACGATACGGTTAAATTATCGGGTGTCTCCAGTAAGCGGGAACTGTTGAATAATACTTTTTATCAAGATTTCCGTGCAGTCGAAGGAATGCCCCAACTCTATAGGCAATGGAAAAGCCAGGGAAGAAGCTTTCACTATGTATCATCAAGCCCTTGGCATTTATACACACCATTAATAGAATTTATGACGAATGCCGGGTTCCCTTGGGCAATACTAAGCCTTAAGGCTATACGCTTTAAAGATAAAACTTTTTTTGATTTATTTAAAAAAGGCACAGAGACAAAGCCTATAGCAATAGAACGAATTCTTAAGGCATACCCAAAGCGTACATTTATTTTAGTGGGGGATAGTGGGGAGCAAGATGCAGAAGTTTATGCAGATATAATGCGAAGATACCCGCATCAAATTGAGCAGGTATTAATACGCAATGTATTGGAAGCCCCGGCAGATGTATTATTTTACAAAAAATTATTTTCTGAGTTCGATCAAAATAAATGGCGAATTTTTGATGCTCCTGATGAGCTAATATCTTAGTTTTCAACCTGTTAGAATACCCAATATAGCAGGCTTTACTATTAATGGGTTTCTTCTATGGAATGGGGAGTGATATACGTGCTTACCTTGGTTACAGCGCCTTTTAAGTTAGCATTGTTTTTTAACGCAAGTTTGGAATAATTTGAAACAGTTAGTTCAAGTTCGGCAAAATCTACTTTCTTGGTGGCTTTCCACTGAATATCCGTAATTTCCCCTTGAATTTTTAATAGATATACATTCGATTCTGGGTATTCGTCGAAAGTGGTAACACTGATAAAATAATTAAAATGACATACTCCATGTGTTTCCACAAAACAGTCGTGCTTTGCCATGGAAGGAATCTTAAATAATCGCAACTGAAGTTGTTTTTCCGTGTTAGGTGAGAGCGTATTGAGTTCTGTGATGCTCCCAAGCGCCATGGCTTTTTCCATCATCTCCCTTTGTTCTATTTGGTTTGGTTTTACTTGGTTTGGCTCTGCCAAGCTACATGCAGAAAACGCCAGTGTAAGTGCTAATATCGTATTCTTCATAATTTAGTTTACTGAAAAGTGCATATGATCGTCGTGTGCAGTGACAGTACGGGTAGCGCCGAGCTTTCTCTTTAAATGAGGGCCAAAATTCTCTCGTCTATGGGGATATTTTTCGAACTCTTTTTGCATAGCGTTTACAATGGCTTTGACCGTGTTGTCGGAAGGGTAGTGCATAGAGAGTTTTTTTCCATTAATTCTTGAAATATCAACAGCTTTACCTTTGCCTTGAACGTGCCGACTAGAGGATGTATGTTGGTCGTTTGCTGATGAAATATAGATTTTAGATAAAGTATGGCCAGGGGCAATAGACGGTTTAATTATCTTGTCTAGAGCGTCGATTACTCTTTGATCTACGCTCTTATTTACTGCTGTTGCAAATTCTATAATGACTCCATTTATGCTATTAGAAATATCTAGCATAAAACTTTCCTCTTATAGTTAATGTATAAAAAGATAGACGGAAAATACGGATATTAATGTGATATGTATCACGCTTTGGGGCGATTCAAGAATATGTGATTATGATGGGATCATCTGGTAGAGCTGCGGAGACGGCTGTATTTATAGGAAGCCGCTAAGCCTTAAGCTTACTAATGGAGAAGAAATAAAGAAAGAGTACACGCTTTTTTGAAACATGCTGTCAAACTATTCTTGTATGCCTGTCGTTGACATCCCTTTCCGGCAGTTTCAAAATTGAGTGTACTCTTTATTAATGCTCTTTATTAATACTCTTTATTAGTAATGACGTAGTAAGTCTCTCCTTTTTTATTCTTCTACTAATTCCCATACAGCTGAACTATCTGGAATATCTGATTTAGACGACCATTTTGCTTTATATTGTTTCTGCTTATAAAAAACAAGGTCACCTCCTTGGTAGGTTAAATAAGGGTTCCAAATTTGAGGGGCATCGGTAATTTTTTTCCATAATTGAGATTCACTTGGTGGAAACATATGTGAGTCCACAATTTGTCTGGCTTCATATTTTGAGCCTAAGAAGTATACAAGGTCTCCTTTTGTATAGCTTTTATTTTCGGTCCATAGCTTTACATCTGTAAAGTAGAGTGTACCGAAGGCCACTGGTTTATGAAAACCGAATGATCCAATAGGAGACCAGGATTGCCATTCATTGGCTTCCCAGTCTTTAGCGTGGGACGAATATTCGGCCCTAAATAAATTAATACGCCAATTTTCTGTATTTTCTTGAAAGCCTGCTTCGGGGTAATTTAATGAACTAAAAGGAATTTTTAGTTCGGCTGTCCAGCCTATATCCGTATCACTCGGGTCATTCAGTGTACCGTTTACTGTTGTTGCAAAATCGAATCCGTTTAGGTTCCAAGCTAAATCATCCATCCAAGGATCTACGGAATTAATGACCACATCGTAGGCTGTTTGAGGTGATACACCAATTTCTAAATAGTTTAAGCCATTTCCATCTGGATCAATAAATATTTCAACGGCATCATCGTTTTTGAAAATTGGGTCATCATAATTTTGGTGATTTGCTGCAATATCTTCATCTTGTGCTGAAAAAGCAAAATAAACGGCTTCCGTGTCGTAAGCTACTTTAACCCAGGTTTTATATTTCGCGGTGCTGACAGTGTCATGTGTGACTAAAAATACTGTTGGATTGATAGAGTGCCAGACTAATTCATCTAAATTGCCGTCAATAACGATGTTTTGGTTGTCGAGTAAAGCCGTATTATATGAAAGAGGCGTTGGCTTTTCGGTTGAATAACTTATTATGCTTGCTGATGCGAGCGCCGTTAGAGTGAACGTTTGAATTATTTTTTTCATATGTATTTTTATCCTAGTTAAGACGAGAAGCATTGTTGATTGGTATCAGGCTATTAATTTATTACTACATAATTATTAGTAAATAATATGTACTCTTTATTTCTGCCCCGTTAGCATGGAAGTTGTTAATTATTATGGGGTGGTAATGGTAAGAGTGTGAAAGCAATCGAATTGTGATTAAGTATGAAAAAATTTAATAAATTTTTTTTATTTGTTTAAAATACTTTGTTTTGTCGTTTAAATTATCTTGCTAGAAAAATGGTATATTTTTAGGTTTGCCTGAAAGAGTTCAATTAAAATAACTTAAGTTTAAAAAATTAGATACGTTATTTTTATATGTATTTTTTAGTTGCGGTCAAGTTTTAGTGATGAGCTAATTTAGGGCCTGTTAACACTAATTCAATTGTCACTGTTGTGACTGAAAAAGCGCCAATTTAGGCGCGAAGAGAGAAGTTTAGTTGTTCTAAGATGAACGATGAGCAAAGCTTCCGCTCCTCACCTATATCCATATAGGCGACGACAAGTGGCGCTTTTTCAGCCACAACCCTTCGGGCCTGAGCTATTTTTCACCCAGTTACGTTGTCGGTCGCTCATTTAGGCCAGCTAAACCTCACCCCCTCTGTCTTTGACTACAAGGATGTAGTTGGTAGAGCGACGCAGGAGGCCAAAGCCGAGCTGGATAAAAAATAGCCTCAGGCAGTGATAATTGAATTAGTGTTAACAGGCCCTAGTAAAAGAGAACGCTGGGGAGGGAGCGAGAGTCATTGAAAGCGCCTCTCGCACACTTGAATACACATTATTTGATTTTTTCTGAGGCTCGAAGTGCAATTTCACATTTTGCATCGTCTCGGTTTTCACCTGTGCATATTTTTTTGCTGTATGCCTCTAATGCGTTACCTTGATACTGCGCTGAAATTGCGTCAACTTCTGCTTGGTAGCGTTCATTCATTAAGCTTCTCACAACAGCACATTTTGCAGTTTTTCGTTCAATCATGGAGGTTAGACATTTTTTAGAGAGCTGATAATAGTCTCTAAACTCCATCTGTTTTAATTCTTCAGCCCATTTTGCTTCCTGCGCAGCTTTAGCTGTGGCAATTGCTTCGGCATCTATTTTAGTTCCGTGGTGAGAATCTACTTTAGTTGCTGGCTGTGTATTTTCTGCAAGCTTACGAGGGTCTGACTCAGGAACAATCACGGGATCAATAAGGGAGCGATTAACATGTTTGGCATGTGCCCGGCTAGCTTGGGCACATTCCGGGTCGTTAGTTAGGGTATTTACTTTTTCTTCGTTTCTAGACGCTATGGCTGCATGAAGGTCATCTAAACACTGTTGAGTTTTTGCCTTAGCAGTCTCGGGAGATTCCATAAATGGGTCGTTATCGGAGCACGCAGAAAGGGTTAAAATTGCTGCTACGCATAAGAGTATTTTGTGCATATTGATCTCGTTATTATCATTATATAATGGGAGTTTAGTTGCTAATGTAGCAACACTTTGCAGGTTATGGCAAGAGGTAAACTGTGAAAAAAATTTGGATGTTTATTGCGCCAAAGAGAGGAGATTGAGACGCTTCCAGCGAGTGGTATTTGGGCTCCAGGCCCCTGACTCTGTGTAAGCTTTGGTTATTACACCTTTCTTACGTAGGGTTTTTAAGCCCTTTTCTAAGTGAGTATGAGTGATTTTACCCATAGGGTGCAGAGAGCTAACTAACCATCTTCGATCCCCTAATAGGGCAAGTTTGATGCTCGGTATTGGGATAAGCTTAGCGTCGTTTGTGATTAGTTTCATGTCAGGGGTATTTTGGAAGGGGGCGAGGATAATATCAGAGCGCCCTTTCTTGACCATTTGGAGCATGAGTGACCAGTGATTTACTGAGTGTAGGCAGGGTAACCCTAGGGCTGTTAATGTTTTCCAATCGGATACCCATAAGTCGCTAGAGACCACGCAAAACCTTTTTAAATCCGCTAAGGAGCGGATAGAGAGGGCTTTATTGTTTTCTGGAAGCACGTATAAACCTGCTTCAAACTCTCCTTCGTATGTGACGGGCGCTGTGTTGACAATATTTGAGTGATCTTTGATAAAATCGAGCGAAAGGGGTGTAGCCCAAGCGGCGAATTCTCCTTGGCTGAATCGTCGCAAGTACCTTCTTATGTTATTTTGAGGGTGTATGGTAATTTGACCTGCGTAGCCTCCGAGCTTAAGGGCTTGTATAAAGAGAATAAGCTCAGCAACATCTCTGCGGGAGTGTTTACCGCCGAAAAATGTAATTTCTTCGGGTTCGAGGTTCACGTCCTCAAGAAAGCTTACATAATCTTGAGCTGTATCTTTTGATACAACAATTGGGATTATATCTGGTTCTGCTTTTACAATTTGGCTTGCTGCCAAAGAGAGTAGTACCAGAAAGATAAAAGTACTTTTTCTTAATTTATTAAAAACGGGGCAAGGTAATATCGGCATTATTTACCTACACAATAATTTTTTGTGCGCAATTCAAATATTTTACCCATTCACCCTCATTATAGAGAGGGTTAGCGGCTCATTATTAACGTTAGCCTGAGAGGTTGTCTAGGTCTAGAAACCGGCTCCTATAATACATAAAAAAACCTTCCGTTTTAAGGGAAGGTTTTCGAATATGGCGGTGGGGCAGAGATTCGAACTCTGGGAGCTATTACACTCAACGGTTTTCAAGACCGCCGCTTTCGGCCACTCAGCCACCCCACCGGAGGGACGGAATTATACATAGGATTGGGCTAGGAACAAGCCACAAGCCCATGTTTTTTCAATTTTTTTACTCGTTATTAGCTTTAGCAGGTACTTCACTTGCGGCCTTGTTTCTCGGATCGTTTGCGGGTCGGTTTAGAGCCCTTGGAGTTTGTTTTACTTCCGCAGGTTGACTGGTATCCAATGGCTGACCAAATTCGGTTTTAAGTTCAACACTGGTTACTAGTGTATTCATTACGGGTTTCGGCGTCGCTCTTGGGTCGTTAGTTGGGCGCGTATACACTCGTGGTTTTTCCTGGGCAAGGGGGCTAGCCGTGTTTTCGGTCTTTGGCTCAGTGATTGTTTTCGTTTCTGCTTTGCTTTCAGGTACCTGGGCAGGTTTTTTAGAAATATTCTTAGGAGCTGCCTGCTTAGATGTTTCCTTGTTTGTGTTTGCAACGGGTTTTGCCTGGGTAGCCGATTGCGTGACAGGTGTGATTGTTTTCTGCGGAGCCGGTTGTTTATTTCCTTCACTTGAAGACGTACTTTCGCTTATTTGACTTTGCGCCACTTCAGTTTCTGGAATGGTATTTTTCTTAACCTCAGGTTTTACGCTTTTCTGCACATGCTGTGTTTTGTGAGGAGCTTGTGATTCCGCCTGTTGTTTTTCGGCGGAGTCAATCACATTACCTACTTGTTGAGTTAAATCCTGATCAACTTCTGTTGGTAGGGGACTGCGTTGACGTTCTTGAGGGCGACCTCTGTGTCCTACTGGGCGTTTATTGAGTCTGTCTTTTCCTTTTTGATTGTTTTCATCTTGTTGTTGATCATTTTGTTTTCCGCGAGTTTGGTTCTGGCGGTTTTCGTTATTGCTATTTCTGCGGTTACGTCCTCGATTCTCACCTTTTGGATTTGATCGATTGTCGTCACGCTGGTTTGATCGATTGTCGTCACGCTGGTTTGATCGATTGTCGTCACGCTGGTTTGATCGATTGTCGTCACGCTGGTTTGATCGATTGTCGTCACGCTGGTTTGATCGATTGTCATCACGCTGGTTTGATCGGCTATTTTGTTTTTGATTTCCTAAATTATCAGAAATTTCATTGTCTTTTTTTCGTCTGCTGTTGTTGTTGTTGTTGTTGTTGCGTCTGCTGTTGTTGTTGCGAGAATTTTCTCTTCGACGCTGGTGTCCTCGTCGATTTTTTTTCTGTATATCGTCTTTGTTTTCCGTGGTTTTAAATAGGGCTAAAAAGCTTGTAATTAATGTTGCAATAAAACTTGGGCCTTTTGAACTTGTATTAACAGGAGCAGGCTGCGTAGGTGCTACTTGCTGTACTGAGGCTTTAGGTAAGTTTGATGGGGCGCTAAGATTTTCTATAACGGCATCTTGGTCTTCGTTGTGAATGTCGATTTTGTAACTTGTCTCAATGCTTTCTACATCATCATTTCGCAAGCGCTGGACTTCGAAGTGCGGGGTGACTAATTCATCGTTTGGTAAGATAACAATCCGAGTTTTATGACTATTTTCAATATTGGAAATTTCTTTACGTTTTTCGTTTAACAAGTAAGTGGCAACGGGAACAGGTACGATTACGCGAATTTCTGCACTGCTTTCTTTATTTGCTTCTTCCTGAACAAGGCGAAGTATAGAAAGAGCGAGAGATTTTGTGCTTCGGATAGAACCTTGTCCGCTACAGCGAGGACATACTTTCGATGTAGTTTCGCCAAGGGAAGGCCGCAGTCGTTGACGGGACATTTCTAATAGTCCAAAGCGAGAGATTCGCCCCACTTGGACACGGGCTCTATCCATTGTCAATGCATCGCGCGTTCGGTTTTCTACTGCGCGCTGATTGCGTACTGGCTGCATATCGATAAAATCAATAACAACCAAACCACCAATATCCCGTAGCCTTAATTGTCGGGCAATTTCTTCTGCGGCTTCTAGGTTGGTTTGTAGCGCTGTTTCTTCTATATCCCCGCCTTTTGTCGCACGAGATGAGTTGATATCAATGCTGATCAACGCTTCGGTAACGTCTATAACGATAGACCCACCTGAGGGAAGCTTTACTTCACGCTCAAAGGCGGTTTCAATTTGGCCTTCAATTTGAAAACGGTTAAATAGTGGGACGTCTTCTTCATATAGCTTTACTTTGCTACGGTAGTTTGGCATGACTTGTTGAATGAAGTTAGACGCGCGGTTGTAGGAGCCAATATTATCAATAATCACTTCACCAATGTCTGGGCGTAGATAATCTCGAATTGCGCGGATGATAACGTCGCTTTCCTGGAAGAGAAAATGTGGCGCGGCTTCCTCTTCTGATTGTTCTTTGATTTTACTCCAGAGCTGTTTGAGGTAGTTTAAGTCCCACTGAAGTTCTTCAGAGCTTCTGCCTACGCCAGCCGTTCGAACGATAATACCCATGCCTTGGGGGATGTCTATATGGCTTAGCGCATCTTTTAATTCTGCTCGGTCGTCTCCGTCAATACGGCGAGAAATACCGCCTGCACGAGGGTTATTTGGCATTAAGACAAGATAACGTCCCGCTAGGCTAATAAAGGTCGTCAGAGCTGCGCCCTTGTTTCCACGTTCTTCTTTGTCCACTTGGACAATAACTTCTTGACCCTCTTTAATCACATCCTTAATACGGATGCGGCCTTCGATATCTTTTGGTTGTTTGGTGAAATATTCGCGGGAAATTTCTTTTAAAGGGAGGAAACCGTGACGCTCTGAGCCGTAATCGATAAAAGCGGCCTCTAAACTGGGTTCGATTCGGGTAATTTTACCTTTGTAGATATTGGCTTTTTTTTGTTCTCTTAGTCGGTTTTCAATATCTAAATCGTAAAGCCATTGACCATCGACAAGTGCTACTCGCACCTCTTCCGGTTGCGTTGCGTTGATGAGCATTCTTTTCATGTGTTGTTCTCAGTAGTGAAACTGCGCATATGGGGCAGAATGAGAACAGGGTAGGAGCACAAATTGGATTTGAAATGTTAGCCTATACAAAGTAGGCATAACAAGCTGCCGTACCTTTTTTAATTGTTATTCCATCATTTGATGGCAACGAAAGGCTTTGATTCATTTCAATGGCTGGTGGTGGATCATAATCTGATGCACCAACGGTCATTTAATCCGTATTTGAGCCGGTCAGATAGCAAGATGAAGAGATATGACCCAAATTGTAGGTAGGGCCTATGAGCCAGGTGAGCACTGGGTCTGTATAAGTTAGCTTCTGAGTGGGGCTGGTCTTCCGGTAAATATTGGCTCTTTTGCCTATCCCTCGGAAGGTGTTATAACTTAGACCGACTCGATTTTACATTTATCGTTATACAGTTTGCTGCTTTATAAATGACCGTCCCTATAATAGGCTACGGTTAATACCTGTTACTCATGTCGTTGTAACCACTACTAGTTGGTGAGCCATTTTCATATAGGTAGGCTCTAGGACAGCTAGGTTACTGTTGGAAGTGAGGCTTTCTCGCTTCCTTACTGACACTCTTTGGTTTCTGTGTCAGTTCTAATCTCTTCAAGTTAGCTACCAGCCAACCTTGATTTCACTTCTTGCACCGCAATTTGCGAGCTTTAGTTGCTATAAAACGCCTATTCCAATACTTGATGGCTTAGGCACCGTAAAAATATCCACTAAATTAGGGCTAGGGCGTCTACTCGTCATGCTGTCGCCTCTATTTGTGGGCTAGTTTGACTGAAGTTTACACTATTTAGTGCTTTTTACTGAATCAAACTTGCTAGAGTGCAATATAGCACCCCGCTAGAAGCCTTTCAATTCGGGGACCTCTATTCATGAATATCTATTTGATCCGGGGTTTTTTGATAATTGGTACTTTAGACTTATAAAACAGTCGGATATGGCTCTATATGTCTTGAAATTGAGTTGGTATCATTCGTCCCCGTTAATTTTTCAAAAAGCTTCAAAAAATGTGCCTATGTCCTCAGAAGTAAAATTTCTCACCGTTACTGAAAACCAAGACGGGCAAAGGTTAGATAACTACCTGATTGCTCGGCTTAAGGGGGTTCCAAGGTCTTTGGTATACCGTGTTATTCGAAAAGGAGAAGTGAGAGTAAATAAGGGGCGAGCAAAACCCGATAGAAAGTTAATTACGGGTGACTTGGTGCGTATTCCCCCTGTGAGGGTGAGTGAGAAAAAGCCTGTATTGGCGGGAGAAAGCCTTAAAAAATTGCTTGCTGAGTCCATATTGTACGAATCTGCTGAACTATTAATTGTCAATAAACCCAGTGGGCTTGCGGTACATGGTGGAAGTGGGGTGCAGTTGGGGTTAATTGAGGCGTTGCGACAAATGCCGGAATATGGTCACTTTCTTGAATTGGTGCATCGTTTAGACCGGGACACCTCAGGCTGTGTCATGGTGGCAAAAAAACGTTCGATGCTGTGTTATCTACAGGATCTACTAAGGCAAGGGGGCGGTATAGACAAAACTTACTATGCCTTAGTGAAAGGGCGTTGGTCCAGGCGTAAAACTCAAGTGGACGCTCCTTTGAGAAAAAATGAATTACACAGTGGTGAGCGTATTGTGAAAGTGGCTTTTGACGGTAAACCTTCGAAAACTGAGTTTGCAATAGAGCGGTATTTTGATAATGCCACTTTGGTGCGTGCTAAGCCTATTACGGGCCGCACCCATCAAATTCGTGTACATGCTTTGCACGCAGGGCATCCTCTTGTTGGGGACGAGAAGTACGGTGATCGAGAGCTTGATAAAGCGATGAGGGGGATAGGTATTAACAGGCTATTTTTGCACGCATTCTCGTTAAAAATTCCAATGCAGGATAGTCGTATTCTGAGTGTTTCTGCGCCTTTGCCAGAAGACTTGGAAGCGGGCCTAGCAAAATTATCCAGGTTAGATTCTTAGGGGGGAGCAGTGCTTTTTATTTTTGATTGGGATGGCACTATTAGCAATTCAACCGCTAAGATAGTTAAATGTATGCAGAATGCGGCGTTTGATATTGGCATCGAGATGCTAGAGTCAAAGACGATTCAAAATATTATTGGGTTAGGTTTGCCCGAAGCTATTAGAGTTCTTTATCCTAATGAAAATGATGCAGCTAGGGAAGCGCTTCGCGTTGGCTATTCAAGGCATTTTTTTGAAGCCGATAAAGTCCTCCCTTCACCGTTTTTTGAGGGAGTAATGGATACACTGGAAAACTTGAAAGAGCAAGGACACTATTTGACCGTGGCGACGGGGAAAAGCAGAAAGGGGTTCGATAGAGTATTAAGCAACTTAAAGCTGGATACTTTTTTTGATGCTTCTCGCTGTGCTGATGAGACTGCCTCTAAGCCCGACCCAAAAATGTTAAATGAATTGCTTGATGAGTTTTGTATGGAGGCCAAAGACGCCACTATGGTGGGAGATACTGAATTTGATATGGCCATGGCAAGAAATATTGAGATGCCTCGTATCGCGGTCAGTTATGGCGCGCACCATATTGATAGGCTTCGAAATTACCAGCCGAATTTGTGTATTGATCGATTCTCTGAAATACTTTCTTGGTCGTTAGATAACTAGGGTTAGCAAATAAGGGTAACAATGTTTTCGCAAAAAAATAAAAGCCAGATAGATCCAAATGATGAAAATCGGGACTTTAAACTGATTGAGTCCATAGTGTCTGATTCATTTAATGAACAGAAAAAAGCTCGGCGTTGGGGCCTAGTATTTAAAGGGCTAACGTTTGGTTATTTGTTTTTAGTGCTTATTTTATTTTACCCAGGGGCTCAAAAAATAATTGGCAGTGGATCAACTGAAGATCACACGGCAGTCGTTATTATTGACGGTCCTATTATGCATGATAAGCCAACAGCAGGTTGGCGAATAAACCTTGCATTGCGCAATGCTTTTGAAAATAAACATTCTAAAGCTATTATTATTGGTATAAATAGTCCTGGAGGTAGCCCAGTACAATCGGCTTATATTTACGATGAAATTATAAGATTGCGCGCGGAATACCCAGAGAAAAAAGTATATGCCGTTGTAGCCGATCTGTGTGCCTCGGGAGGATATTATATTGCCTCTGCCGCAAATGAAATTTATGCAAACCGCTCCAGTTTAGTCGGCTCAATTGGTGTTACGGCTTCGGGTTTTGGTTTTGTCGATTTACTTGAAAAAGTTGGGGTTGAAAGACGACATTATACTGCCGGGGATCACAAGGCATTTTTAGATCCGTTTTCACCTAAAAAAGAAGATGAAACTGAGTTTTGGCAAACCGTTTTAAATAATACTCACAAGCAATTTGTTGATGCAGTTAAAAAGGGTCGTGGGGATCGGTTAACCATGACCGATGAGATTACCAGCGGCTTGATCTGGAATGGTGAGCAGGCTTTAGAAGTTGGGCTGATTGATGGTTTAGGCAGTGCCTCTTATGTGGCGAGGGAGTTAGTGAAAGAAGAAGAATTAGTCACATACAATATTCAAGATTCGCCGTTTCATGCTTTAGTTGATAAGTTTGGTATATCAATCGGACGCGGCATCACTCAGCAATTTTCTGTAGAGGCCAAATCGTTTCAGATTCGGTAGCTTATAGCGTTCGGCGCTTATAATGGATGTATTATTTAATGGGCTTTATTTAATAGACATAGTTTGTTGATCAAACATTAGGGCGTTGTTATTGGTAATAGCTAAAAGAGCTTCCTCTAGGTTACTTAAATCAAAGGTTCCAGAGATTAAGATATTCTTAGTCTTTTTATTTATTCCCGTTACTGGGGTTGAAAGGTAGCGGTTCAGTTCATTAATAACGTATTCAAGAGGTTGTTGGTTGAAGACCAGCATTTTGTTTTTCCACGAAAGCGCATTGATGTTACTGATTTTTCGGATGTTACTAAGCCCGTATTGACTGAAGCTAATCTCGTTGCTAATGGTGACAATTTTAGAGTCGGGTTCGAGGTTGGTTCTTGTTTTTGACTCTTCTACTATCACCGCACCTTCAGTAATGGTGACAGTGGCGAGGTGCCTATTCTTACGGATATTAAATGCTGTTCCTAGAGCGGTAACCGTGCCTTGGCCTAAACCGACAATAAAGGGTCTGCTTGGGTCTTTTGCTACCTCAAAGTAGGCTTCCCCATATTTGAATTTTATATAACGGTCTACTTTGGTATAGCTTATCTCCACCGAGCTTGCTGTGTTTAAGGTAATTTGACTGCCGTCTTTTAGCGAAATTAGCCGTTGTTCACCAATGGCGGAAACGTAGTGTTCTGTGGTGGGCGAGGAGTCAAAACACACTATGGCAAAAAGGGTTACACTCAGCAAAATACATGCGGCGGCTGACCAGTAGTATCGATTGGGCTGTTGTTTCTTGGCTCTAGGTTTTGTTGTCGAATAAGTTGAATTTTGTGGCGGAATAACCTCTGGGGTACAGGGTTTTTTGCTGTGTAGGTCTTGGGAAAGTTTACCAAGTATTTCCCAGTCTTTCTCAACTTTTTCGTATTCGAAGTTGTGGAAAGGAGAGCGTGAACGCCACTCTTGGAATTTTCTGAGGTCATCCGGGCTTAAATTATTGGATTGCATATGGACAAACCACTCCTCCGCTTCTTGTTGCGCTTGGTTTGGAGAGGGTTTGTCCATGGATAACTCTTATGGGTTGTTAATAAGGGCGCGCTATTGCTTTACGGCTTCACGACAGGACCTAAGCGCAAGAAGCATATATTTTTCCACTGATGATACAGAAACATTCATTTTTGAGGCTATATCATTGTACGACATTCCATGGATTCTTGAATACAAAAAAGCATTTCGGCTGTTTTCCGGTAGCTTTTGCAGTGAGGCTTCAAGTTTTATGAGTTGACGTTGCGCTTCTAATGCATCTTCTAAAGAGCTTCGTTCCTCAATTTCCTTCTGATATCTATTGTATTCTCTATATTTTTCTTTTACTCGTTCATGACGTATATGGTCCACAACTAAGTTCTCCGCAACGCGATAAAGGTAGCCACGTAGATTCTTAACATTTTTCAGGGCACCTTCATTGGACAGGCGAGCGAAGGCGGTTTGAATGACATCTTCGGCGAGTTCAACATTTCGGTACTTTCTAGAGAGAAAAGTTAATAGGCTCTTTGCATGATCTTGAAAGAGGTCTTGCAGGAGAGACTTATTTTGTGACTGACTCATAGCGCTTGGTTATCGTTATTTTTAAAATTATTTGCGTGAGCACAAGTATTTTTGCGTGCCATTAAACTACCAAAATAGCTTAACGCGATCAATAGAGGTACTGTTGTAACAAACAAGCCTGTCTATATCAAAACGAAATGTATTTCAGTTAGGTTAAAGTGGGCTTTATATGCTCAAAATGGCGCTAGACCTGTTAGAATGGGCCTAGGGAGAGCTTAAACGGAATTGTTAAGGGGGGGAGAGTCCAGTCCTTGGTCTCTGGTGTACTTGATTAAAAATTTCTTAATATGTGAATGAGTCCACAGAACTATTTATGCTCCATAGAGAGAAGCTAGTTCACTTTTTTCAGGTTTTTCATTTGCTTTATTTTGATTTTTAATCCAATCGTCTAAAGCTGTAAATAAAAGATTACCATTCCAACTGGTATCGGTATTGCTACTGTATATGACTGAGTCAAGTGCTCGAATTTGGTTTTTAAGAGATTCGTCTGTTATTCGTGCGCAAATATCTTCCAACGTATTTATATTTTCTTTTGGCCAAAATAATGAAGCCCATAGCAAAAGGGCTTTGCGTATTTGCTCATAATTATTTGTTCTACAAGACTGAGTCAGTTGTCTGTATGCATCTTTAGCATATTTTTGACTTTTTATTTCTGTTGATTCACTTTGCGAAGAGCGTTTTTTGGTTATTTTTATGGCGACTATGGGTGTTATTAGAGTCGTTATTAAGAAGAAAATGGCCGCAATTTGCCAGATACGTAGCTGAACGATTAAGGTATTAAGGTATTGTTCCGTCACAGGGTTAGTCATGGTGGTGGAGGCTTGTCCAGGTAGTGGGGTTATTGGCGAAGTAGCGGGCAATGCCTGCCCTTTTACAACAATAGTTTGCTTGGGTAGCTCAGCGTATTGCAGTGTATCGCTCGCTGTGTCCCACCATGGGATTCTTATAGGCTCAATAGGTATTTCCCCGCCTTGGGTAGCGACTAGCGCTGCGCTTTCTGTTTTGGTCGATGTAATGCCTTCCGTTGTTTTTTCATCCTGGCTTTCGGGTTGTTCGTTATATATTTTTAGCCCTGGAATAGATGTGGTAGTTCCGGGCGCATCAAATAGCTGAGGTAATTGAGAGGGCATTAAACCATCTGCATTAAGTGTTAAAGAGCGAGTTGTTGGCTCACCTATAGTTATTGAATTAGGTGGGTTACTCCAGTTCTCGGAAATGTTAATCCGAGTTGAAGGTAGCCAAGTCTTTCCTTTAGGGAAGCTATCTGGAATAGGTTTAATGTCAACATGCTTTTCTTCGGTTTTGAGGTTTTTACGAGTAAAGCGGCCTGATCGGTCAAACCAAGTTTGTGAGCGGTTGACCGAATAGCGCAGTTTCCAACTAAGTGCTGGAACGGTGAGAGGCTCGCTGGCCTGAGGAAATAAAGCATAGTTAAATTCTGCGACCACATACTGTTTACCATTAATGTTTTTTTTGTAACGCGCTTCGGGTAATTCTTCGACACTTACGTTATCCAGGCTTAATGGTTCTACGTTTAATGAATCTATATTGACTGCGTAATATAAACGATAGGTGAGTCTTATTTGTTCTTGTACGTAGGCGCTTGATTTATCGATATAGGTTTCAACAAATACATCCTGCGTAATACCTTTGGGTGGAGCAACCGGGTCTGTGACCGTCACAACAATAGCGTCACTAAACAAAGTATCTGCTTTAAATGATGGGATAAGTAATTTCCCTGGTTTTCTAGGAAAGAGGACAAGTGTCCATTCAGTTAGAGACTCGGTTTTTCCATTCGAATAGGTAAATCGGTTATTGTGGTTTTGGTTGAGTATTTCAAAGTTAGCTTCAAGTTGAGAGAGGTTAGGTTTCCAATTTCTTTTGGTGCCGGTATAGCGAATATTGAGGGTTACCGTTTCTTCTACGGAAATTGTGCCTCTATCAGTACGAGCGGTTAATTCTCCACTCTGGTTGGCATAAACGTTAAATGTAGAAAAAAAGCAGGCGATGATAAAAAACAGTATTTGTTTGTACATAAAGTTTACCTTTTTACCAGCGTTCGTTGGCATTATTGTCAGGGTATTGCCATTGTTGCTGACGAATTTCTTGACGGCGTTTTCTATATTCATATTCGAATTTTTTGCGTAAAAGGCCGCTAGGGTCATCAGGAATCTTTCTTAACCACTGTTCTTTGGCTTGTTCAAGTTCGGAAAGTTCTCTTACCTCTTCTGATATTGCGACGCCTTGTTGGGTGTCGTTAGGTGACTCAGGCTCTTGTTCGCGGTTTTTATGGGCCTGTTGTATTTTCTGATCCCTTTCATCTTGCTCTTTTTCTCCTTGCTGTTTTTTCGAATCCGATGCTGCTTGTTCTTCTTTCTCAGGTTCTGAACCGTATGTATCTTCCATTGCTTGCTTTTGTTCTTCGTTCAGTTCTTTTTGTTCGCCAGCGGTGTTGTCAGTATTATCTTCTTGGTTCTGGTTGCCTTCAGCATTTTCTTGTTTATTTTGGCCCTGCTGTCCGTTTTTGTTGCTTTGTTGTTCTCCCTTCTTTTGTTCGCCCTTTTGCTGCTCGTTTTTTTGTTGTTCGCCTTCCTGCTCCTGGTTTTGTTCTTGATTTTGTTCTTGTGGCTGTTGTTCTTCTAGTGCTTTTAACGCCTTAGCAATCTTGAGGTTATCTTTGGCGGCAACAAATTCTGAGTTATGTTCTAGCGCTTTCTGGTAACTAGCGATGGCCTCATCGTATTTTTTTTGATGAACCTGTGCATTGCCTTTATTTAATAACCCCTTTGCACTCTTATCCTGGGCAAAGCCTTTTTCTGCGCTGTCATAATCTCCTGCATGGTATTGGGCAATTGATTTCCAGGTTTCGTCAGTAAAATATTTTGCCGCTTCTGCCGGGTTTTCGTTATTTAACAGCTTCATTCCCTGTTGGTTTTGGGTTTCCCATAAGTCTTTCCATTCCAGGGCGAAACTTTTTTCGGGTGTTGTAGCGAAAATGACAAAGCATAAGCAAATGATCCAACCTCTGCGAAAGGCCAATGCAAATAATGGGAGGATAAGAAGCACTAAATACAGGCCCTCTTCATGCCATTGATCAAACTCTTTGAGGGTTTCTTTAACCTTGTTCGAAGAGCTATTAAAACCAAAACTGCTGATGGTAAAAATATCAGTATCGCCGTTTGAAAAGGGGACATATAGCCCACCCAAATTGATTGCTAAATCTTCAAGTGCAGAATCGTCGAGATGAGCAAGAAGTATGTCTCCATTTTTATCTCGGGCAAAACCACCGTTACTCAGTGGAATGGGTGCGCCTTCCGCCGTTCCAATTCCCCAAATGGTAACTTTGTGAGAGGTTTTATTTGCAAGTTGTTCTAATGTGTCAAATGCGCTGTAATCAATGCCATCGGTGATGAAAATAATGCTGCCGTCAGTAACCCCTGCATTTTTTAACAGGCCAATGGCCTGTTCAAAAGCCATTTCTGGGTTACTGCCTTTAAGCGGTATAACCCCAGGGGAGAGGCCACCCATTAAGTTAACGATAGTATTGGTATCGTCCGTTAGTGGGGACGCGATATGAGATTCTCCAGAGTAAACAATTAACCCTGTTGTCCCTTCCTTTCGTTTGTTTAACAGATCAATAATTTTTAATCGGCTTCTTACTAGGCGGGAAGGGGTGATGTCCTGCGCATTCATCGAAGGCGATAGGTCCCAAATAAGGACTAGACCAGATACATCTTCGGCAACGGGCTGCGGGATCTTTTTCCAAGCAGGTCCCGCTAAAGCGATGGATGTAATCACCGCAACGATAGCGGCAAGTATAATGGGCCAACGTCGCGACTTTTCTATTTGGCCATCCATAAGGAAAGGGAGTAATTTGGGGTTGACTACTTCTTTCCATTGGCCCGATGCCGCTTCGTTACGAAGCGCAGATGCGCCGAGCAAAATAGCGGGAATAATAGCGGCTAACCATTCAGGGCGAAGAAAATGAACATTCAATAAAAACTCATTCATCCTACATCGCCTCGATGAGAGCTGTGGTTACTAGTACGCAAGGTCTGGTGCGTAAAACTTGGTACATAAAACATAGTAAAGAGAGCAAAAATAAAGCTCAATGTGAGTGCCATGCCTAGAGGCCAGTAATATAATGCGGAGATAGGGCGGTAAATATCAGCATCTTGTTCGATGGGTTCTAATGTATCTAACAGAGCGTATATCTCGTGAAGTTCCTGTGGGTTGGTGGCTCGAAAAAAACGCCCGCCGGTTGTTTCGGCAATGTAACTAAGGGTATTTTCGTCAAGTTCTGCTGAGGGGTTAATGGTTTGCACATGAGAGCCGAAAATGCCTCTACGTACTTCCAACTCTGTGGCGCCAAGCCCAACGGTATATATTTTTATACCCTCTTGCTTTGCTAGGTCTGCTGCCTGCTTAGGGGTTACTTCGCCCGAAGTGTTGGCTCCATCGGTTAATAGAACTAAGACCCTCTGCGACTCCGGCCTTTTTCGAAGCCGTTTAATTGCTAGACCAATAGCGTCACCAATAGCTGTGCTTGGCCCGGCAAAGCCAATTTGCGCTTCTTGTAGGAGTTGCTTTACCGTGTGTTTATCAAAGGTTAATGGCGCTTGTAAGTATGCATTACTGCCGAATAAGACCAAGCCGATTCTATCGCTCTTTCTTCGTTCAACGAACTCTCCGACAATAAATTTAACAACATGGATTCGTTGAATTCGCTGGTGGTTGACTATCATATCTTCAGTTTCCATACTGCCGGAAATATCTACGGCCAGTAATAAATCTCGTCCGCTAGGGGGGATAGGAATCGCATCGCCTGTCCATTGAGGGTTTACCGCTGCCCCAATCAGCAACAACCAAATAATGGACAGTACTATCAGTCTTAAAGGTGACCGTGAACCACCCGCTACGTGATGTGAATGGGTAATCGATTCTACATGCGAAAAGAAGGGAACTTTTAATGAAGCGAGCTGCTGTTTGGCCTTTGGAAGTAAAAAATACACAATAAGGGGAAGAGGAAGTGCGGCGAGCGCCCATGGCCATGTAATGCTAAACATTAGTGAGTGGCTCCCGATACAGTGCTTGATGGATATTGTGAATTTAAACGGTTTTCGAGTTCTTGTTTTGACATGGGAGAATGCAGTTGAATCCAAGATTTTGCAAATTGAAATAAATCATCTCGATTCAATTCACCATTAGCTGAGTACTGTGCATTTGCCCATTGTTCATAGGGATAATTGCACTTATCTAATTTTTTTGAATCGATGGTTGAAACCAGTTGTTTATACCAACTTTCGCCGAATAAGCTTGATATATTGTTGCGGGAACCTGGGTAGGCAGTAAAAAAAACCTGTTTTAATAAACCATTTATTTCAGCAATTAAATTTGCGTTTGTGGTTTCTTTAGCCACTTGGATATTCGCTAATTTTTCCAGCGCAATTTTTCTGTAGCGGTTTTTTACGTGTCTGGATAGTAAAAAATAACTTATTGATGCAATGAACAACGTGCTTGTGATTACCACAACCCACCAGCCCACAGCAGGAGGCCAGGCGCCAATAGGTGCAGGTGTTTTTATTTCGTGTAGCTGACTTAATAATGCCTGTGCCGGGTCAATTTGTTGGCTGGCCCAGTTTAATGTGATTGCAGATAAAAAATTATGGAGTAAATGGTCTAATATCATCTTCTTCGCCCTTTGTTTGAGGCGAATATCTCTCGAACAAACTGCTTGAGATCGACAGAAATTTCGGTTGAAAAAAGTGGCAATTGATAACGGTTAGCTGCATTTTTTAATTTTTCAATGTGGTCAGCATGAACGGATTCAAACTCGCGGGAAAACAACGATGATTTTCCTGATACCACTAGCTTTTTTTGGCTATCCGTAATGCTTAAATTTGAGCGTTCGGGAAGTTTGGCTTCTAACCTATCGTAAAGGTTAATTAGGGTTGTATCTGTGTGTCGTGTTAATAGCGATAATGACTTTTCACACTCTTGATCAAAATCGTGAAAATCACTTATTATAAAAATTGCGCTGCCGGGTTTTGCAACTCGTCGAGCGTCTTTTAACATTTCTGCTAGCGTATGAATTTTGCCGTTTTCTGTCGGTATTTGAATCGGCGAGGTCAGCGCTCTGTTATAGGTATTTAACTGGTGTAATAGGGCGAGTACGGCATGTTTCCCTCGTTTGGCTCGCAGGTCGTATTGTTCGCTATCGGAAAAAATTAGCGCGCCAATTCGATCATTATTGTTAGATGATATCCAAGCGATTACAGCGGCTAATTGAGCGGCAAAAACTGACTTAAAAACCGATATTGTGCCAAAAAACATTGGTGACCTTTGGTCAATAACCAAATAGACGGGGCGTTCTTTTTCTTCTTGGAAAAGCTTGGTATAGGGTTTTTGGGTTCGAGCTGTCACCCGCCAGTCAATAGAGCGAATATCGTCCCCAGGGTGATAGGGCCTTACCTCAGCGAATTCCATTCCTCTGCCACGAAAGTTGGAACGGGTAGGGCCTTCCATCATTGCTGAGGATTTTTTTCGGCGCTCAGTAGAAAGGTTTGCGGCTAAAAAACGCAACCTCAAAAGTTCATCTACTGAGGTATATACCCCTTGGTGGCTGTATTGTATGTTTGCCATATTTGTCTAGAATAAAAAATGTGTGTCAAAGTTAATGTATCAAGGTTAAAGCACAGGAACCCGGTTGAGAAGCTCGTCGATAATATCGTCTGAGGTTATGCCATTGGCTTCGGCCTCAAAACTGAGCAGCACTCTATGGCGAAATACATCGTGAACGACTGACTTTACATCGTCTGGGCTAACAAAGTCTTTACTGTTTAACCAAGCATGGGCTCTTGCACAGCGGTCTAAGCTAATGGTCGCCCGTGGGCTCACGCCATATTCGATCCATTTGGCTAAATCGGAACCGTATTTTTCTGGGCTGCGAGACGCCATGGTAAGTTGCACTATGTATTCTTCAACCGAATCCGCCATGTGTATGTTTAGGGCCTCTTCTCGAACAGTAAACAAGGCTTCTTGAGACACCTTGGCCTCTGGTTGCAGTGCTACATTGTGTCTGACCGCTTCGGCGCGGCTCAATTTTAGAATTTCCCTCTCCGCTTCGGCATCGGGAAAATCGACCGTGACATGCATAAGGAAACGGTCAAGCTGAGCTTCGGGTAGAGGGTAGGTTCCCTCTTGTTCTATTGGGTTTTGAGTTGCCATTACGAGAAAGAGTTCGGGTAGCTTATAGGTTGTTTTCCCCACGCTGATTTGTCTCTCTGCCATAGCCTCTAGCAGAGAGGACTGAACCTTGGCAGGTGCGCGGTTGATTTCATCTGCGAGTACAAGGTTGTGGAAAATAGGGCCTGCCTGAAATTCAAACTCCCCTGTTTCGGGGCGGTAAATATCTGTACCCGTTACGTCAGACGGAAGTAAGTCTGGAGTAAATTGAATCCGGTGGAAATCAGCTTCCATACCATCTGACAGGGTTTTGATGGCTTTGGTTTTCGCTAGTCCTGGGGCCCCTTCGACCAATAAATGGCCGTCTGCGATCAAAGCGATCAATAGTCGTTCGATGAGCTTGGGTTGGCCGACAATTTGACCTTCCAGCCAGTTTTTTAAGCTATTTATTACACTCAAACTCATAGAGATACCGTTCCGTTATTAGATGTGTGTACTGTGTGTGGTTTATTTATACAAGGTGTTGAATTCTAAGTGAATATCTGAATTAGGGTAAGCCAACTAGACAAGCTTTTGGCTCAAATAGTTCCCTGGGGATTCTTTAATAAAGGTTCCCTACAATGAACTATTCTTATGTAAGGCCACTTATACCGAATATCAATAGCATGGGGCCAATAAGTGAAAACTGAGGAATATAACGTGATAGCTAACCAGCCTACCTCTAAGGTTCGCAAAAACCCTCTGATTGCCGAAGCTGAAAAGCTGGCCTCTGAAAAATTTAAGGGGGATGAGCTTAACGCTTTTCAGGCGTTTCTCAATACCTACTTGGAGCGGTTTCCCTTGGAGGAGTGGGAGGGGCGAGAAGCATCGGACCTGTGTGGAATGTGCTTTGGCTTGTGGCACTTTATGCAAATGCCAGCTAAAGGCGAAGCTAAAATTAACATTTTTAACCCTAATTTAGACGTTCACGGTTGGTTGTGTGGAAGAACCGTTATTACTGTTCTCCAGAAGGATATGCCATTTTTGGTAGACTCTATTCGGATTAGCTTGAACCGGCGAGATTTGCCCATTCACGTTATCAAAAGCACGGTGGTTTTTGTAGGCCGATCTGGCAAGTATTTGTCGATAAGTACCAAGAAATCCCCAAAAAATAGCGCCAAAGAAGCGCTTATCTATTTGGAAGTCAGTTTGCACTCGGAGAAAAAAGAGCTTGCCGCTATATCTGACTCGTTACAGATCTCTTTACGTGATGTTGAAATAGTTGTTGACGACTACAAAATTATTAGAAAAAGATTGGTGACTGCAAGAGAAAATATTACCGAATCAAGTAAAGGCTATGAAGAAGAAGTTGAATTTTTGTCCTGGTTGCCTAAGTCTCATTTTACCTTTTTGGGGTATCGGGATTTTTCATACGTTAGCAAAAAAGATAAGTTGCACCTCAAAGAAAATATTGACGCAAGGTTAGGTGTTTTTAAATCAATATCTAAAAAAGAAGTTGTTCTTCAGTCTGCTGAATTTACTTTAGGTATGGAGCAATTCCATAGTGGAGACGCTGTTATATGCTTTTCAAAGTCTTCCACACGGTCCAATGTTCACCGAGATGTTTATCCAGATTATATTGTATTAAAAAAATATGATAATAAAGGCAATGTGTGTGGGGAAGTGAGGTTTTTAGGTTTATTTACCTACTCTGTATACTCCCTTACTCCAAGTTACATTCCCTTCTTACGTAAAAAGTTTTCTAAAATTATTGAGTTGTCAGGTTTAGATGTTGATAGCCATGATGGAAAAAACCTATGTCGAGTCATGGATAATTTTCCAAGGGATGAATTGTTTCAGTCCGATGTGAATACGTTATATAAAAATATTGTAACTGCGACAAATATTAACGAACGTCATGTGGTTCGCTTGATTATGCGTAATGATCCATTTGGTAATTTTGTTTACTGCATGGTTTTTATTCCTAGAGATGTCTATACCACTCGAATTCGAATTCTTATTCAGGAGATAATTGGTGAAGCGTTAAATTCCAAGGAGTTTGATTCCACGGCTTATTTTTCAGAGTCCATATTGGCCCGGGCACAATTTGTTTTTCGTGTAGACCCAAGCCGTCCTATTGAGGTGGATGTGGAAGCGTTGGAAAAGAGCATTGTGGATATAACACGAAACTGGGATGACCACTTGCGTATTTCGTTAATCGAAAGCATGGGGGAAGCGGACGGATTAAAACACTATTATGAATATAAAACGGCTTTTTCTGACAGTTATCGTGAACATTTCAGTGCAAGAACGGCTGTCCATGATATTTCTATGATTGGAAGATTGGAAAGTGATGCAGATATTGCGATGAATTTTTACCAGACAGTGGGTGCCGAAAAAGACAGTATGAGGTTTAAGGTTATGCATAAAGACAGCCCTCTAGAGCTGTCGGATGTGATACCTATCTTGGAAAATTTAGGTTTAAGAGTACTTGGCGAGCACCCCTATGAAATATCTTTGAAAAATGACGGTGTAGTTTGGTTACATGATTTCCAACTGCGTTTTGCTTTACCTGTGGATATTGATGTTGATGCTGTGCGCGGTCTGTTTGAATCGGCTTTTGCCTCTGTTTGGCGAGGAGAGGGCGAGAATGACGATTTTAACCGTTTGGTTTTGGGGGCGGGGTTAAGCTGGAGAGAAGTTTCCATGTTACGCGCTTACGCTGCCTATATGAAGCAAACGGCTTTTGTCTCTACAAAAGATTTTATCGCCGATACTTTGGCTGCGCATCAAGATATTACGAAAAACCTGATTGCACTGATTAAAGCCTGTTTTTCGCCAAAAGACGATATAGGTGCGGAAAAATTCCATGAACGTATAGAGAAATTAAAAGAAAATATTAGCTGTTCCCTTGATGAAGTTGAAAACCTTAATGAAGACCGGGTATTGCGTCGCTACTTGGAGTTGATACAAGGAACATTGCGAACAAACTTCTTCCAAAAAGGTGATTCCGAAAACGTTGAGTCATATAAACCCTATATTTCAATCAAATTTTCTCCTAGAAATATTCCAAATATCCCTGAGCCCAGGCCGATGTTTGAAATATTTGTTTATTCACCACGAGTGGAAGGTGTGCATTTGCGAGGTGGAAAAGTTGCAAGGGGGGGATTGAGGTGGTCGGACAGATTGCAAGATTATCGTACGGAAGTATTAGGCTTGGTTAAAGCTCAGCAAGTAAAAAATGCGGTGATTGTTCCCAGTGGTGCTAAAGGTGGTTTTGTTGCCAAACAACTTAAACCTGAATTCACTCGTGAAGAGATTTTTAACGAAGGAATTGCGTGTTATAAACTCTTTATTCAGGGGCTACTGGATATTACCGATAATTTAGTTGATGGTAACGTTAAACCACCCAGTGACGTTGTGCGTTTGGATGATGATGATCCATATTTAGTGGTGGCTGCTGACAAGGGTACTGCGACCTTTTCTGATATTGCGAATGAAATATCGTTAAACTATGAACACTGGCTTGGTGATGCCTTTGCTTCAGGCGGCAGTAACGGTTACGACCATAAAAGAATGGGAATTACCGCAAAAGGTGCATGGATTTCAGTTCAGCGTCATTTTAGAGAGAAAGGCATAGATATTCAGCAGGAAAATTTTTCCGTGATAGGAATAGGAGATATGGCTGGTGACGTTTTTGGTAATGGCATGTTGTTATCCGAACATATATGCTTAAAAGCGGCTTTTAACCACATGCATATTTTTATAGACCCGGCCCCTCATTCTGAGGAAAGTTTTATAGAGAGAAAAAGATTATTCGAAACCCCAAGAACAAGCTGGCAAGACTATGATAAAAAATTGATTTCAAAAGGGGGGGGAGTATTTTTTAGGTCGGCTAAAAGTATTGCCATTACAGCAGAAATGAAAAAAGTGTTCGACATTCAAGCGGATAAACTTTCACCCAACGATTTAATTCACGCCTTATTAAAAGCGCCAGTGGACTTAATCTGGAATGGTGGTATTGGAACCTACGTAAAATCCAGTAGTGAAACGCATAGAGACGTTGGTGATAAAGCTAACGATTGTCTGCGTGTGAATGGCAGAGAGCTAAGGTGTCAAGTATTTGGTGAAGGTGGTAATCTCGGATTAACTCAGCTAGGAAGAGTGGAGTACTGTATGCATAAGGGGGCCTGTAATACGGATTTTATTGACAATGCCGCAGGTGTGGATTGTTCCGATCACGAAGTGAATATAAAAATACTACTGGACGAACTGGTTGAAAGTGGGGACCTTACAGTCAAACAACGAAATAAATTTCTTGCTGATATGACGGATGCTGTATCCAATTTGGTATTAGAAAATAACTATCGTCAAACCCAGGCAATTAGTGTTGCAGAGTTTCAAGTTAAGTCTCGACTAAATGAATACCGGCGCTTCATGGCCTATTTAGAATCCGCCGGCAGGTTAGATAGAGCGATTGAATATTTACCTGCCGATGAAGAAATAGTTGAACGTATGGGGCAGGGGAATAGCCTTACCCGACCAGAGCTTTCTGTTTTAATTTCCTATGCTAAAGTGATGCTAAAAGAGGAATTAATCAATTCTAATTTGGCTGAAGACGGTTACGTCGTCAAAGCGGTGGAGACCGCATTCCCCAAAAAAATACGCACAAAATATACAAACGAAGTGTATGCCCACCGGCTTAAAAAAGAAATTGTTGCAACGCAAGTGGCCAATGATCTGATTAACAATATGGGGATTACAGCGGGCCATAGGTTGCTGGAGTCTACAGGTGCTTCTTTTTCTAATGTGGCTAAGGCTTATATTGTTTCTCGGGATGTATTTCGGCTTGAAGAGATACAAAACATTATTAAGACACTCGACAACAAAGTGCCTGCTGCCTTCCAAGCAGAAATAATGATCAATATTGTTCGACGTGTTCGTCGTGGTACTAGATGGTTTTTACGTAACCGGCGAGCAGGTTTAAACCCCGCTGAAGAAGTGAAAGTGTTTACCGATGCCCTAGATAAACTACATAGTTTAACCGGGGAAGTAGTGAATGAATCCGCCTACGACAACTGGGAAGCCAGAAAAACACGATTTATTGAAAGGGGGTTGGATAAGCGATGGGCGTCTATATTGTCTATGCCAGATAATATGTTCTCTGGCTTGGGGGTTGTGGAAGCGCACCTCGTTTCTGGTAGCTCAATCGAGTCTGTGGCTCGCGTCCACTATACTCTTATCGATTTACTGGATTTAAACTGGTTTGCCACCCAGCTTTCAGATGTGAAAGTAGAAAGCTATTGGCAGGCTATGGCCAGAGAATCCTACATTGATGATTTAGAGGCCCAACTTCGTAAGCTCTCCGTTAATATACTGCGCTTGGGGGAAGGTCACCCAATAGAACGAGTACTGGATGTGTGGCAAACCACCCAAGGCTACTTGGTGGATAGATGGAAATCCATGGTCAATGAAGTTCAGGGCAACCAAGTGACAGACTACGCAATGTTCTCTGTGGCCATGCGGGAACTGATCGACCTGACACAAGCCACAGCTCATTGTGAAAAACTAACCGGGTTAACCGAGGATACCGGGGTTGGCCAAGAGTAGACACAACCTCTAGAGTGCGGGAGGAGCTGATAGTGGGGAATCAAGTTGTGGTCGATATTCAAATCTCTGCTGATGAATATCAAAAAATGTATGCGGGTGTAGCGAAAAACGTATTTTGCTATGCTCGTGATGGTCGTCGTATACGTTTTCCCGCTCACATTTTACGACAGTTTGTTACCCGTGAAGGTGTGGTTGGGGCCTTTCTTATACGCTTTAGCAAGGACAACAAGTTTGCTGGAATAGATCGACTTGTACCTTAGAAATCTGTATCCTGCGTGCAGGTTTTCTGCACAGTATCCTATAGTAAAAACACCGCATTCATACCATGATATTGCGTGCTTGTTGTCTAAATGAAATTGGATTGACGTTATCACCATGTACTCTTTTATCCGAAAAATTTTATTCGCCATAAACCCCGAAACATCACATGAACTATCGTTGGATTTAATGGGCGCAGCGGAAAGGCTCTGCTTGTTAACAGCATTTACCCCGAAAATTAAGCACAAGCCCGTGGAAGTTATGGGTATTCAGTTTCCTAACCCTGTTGGTTTGGCCGCAGGGCTAGATAAAAATGGGGATTACGTCAACGCACTAGGGGAGCTAGGGTTTGGCTTTATAGAAATCGGAACCATCACACCCGTATCCCAGCCGGGAAACCCCGCCCCCCGTTTATTTCGCTTGGTTGAAGAAGAAGCCATTATTAACCGAATGGGCTTTAACAATAAGGGCGTACAGCATTTGGTTGAGCAGATGAAACGTTGTCGCTACCAAGGTGTATTGGGCATTAATATAGGTAAAAATAAAAATACGCCAGAAGACGAGGCGCTAAGCGATTACGAAAAATGTATGGACGCGGTATACCAATACGCGGACTACATTACCGTTAATATCTCCTCCCCCAATACGCCGGGGTTGCGTAACCTTCAGTTTGGCGAAGCCTTTAACCACTTATTACAAGGTATCAAGAATCAGCAAGCCAGGCTAAATGACATATACAACCGCTATGTGCCTATCGCAATAAAAATCGCGCCGGATATCAGTGATGAAGAATTAAAAGAGGTTGTGCATACGCTTATAGCCAACAATATTGACGCTGTAATTGCCACCAATACCACCGTGATACGTGAAGGTATAGAGAACTCCGAATATAGCGAGGAGGCGGGTGGTTTAAGTGGGGCGCCGCTTACCGAGAAGTCCACCCACGTTATTGCTAAACTCGCTGAGCTGCTAGAGGGCAAAATACCGATTATTGGTGTGGGCGGTATTATGAGCGGCAAAGATGCCCAAGACAAAATTGCTGCTGGAGCCTCCTTGGTGCAGATATACACGGGGTTTATCTACCGTGGGCCAGAGCTTATAGCCGAAGCTGTACAGGCTATTCTTGATGGTCAAATTGGTAGTCAATTTGATGCTCAGGGCGAGGCTTCACAAGTCGGTGCATCGCCCGTGGTTCAAGCGCCCGAAGAACAAACTGAAGAAATAACCGAAGAGATCGCCGTTGAAAAAGTAGTCGATAAAGAACAGGCTTTGGCCAAAACTGAACCGTAGGATAAAAAATAGGATAAAAACCGAAGTCAGCCCAGTAGTCTACTGGGCTGGTTTTATTGGGTTTGCTTTATTGGACTTAGTGACTTAACCAAGCTGTTGTAGGTTAACGCAAGTCGTTGTAAATTAACTAAAAAGCAGCTAGTAATTAGAAATTTTTTGTACTTGAGCAAGGGTATTATAACCATTCCAGTGGTCTTCTCTTGCTTCTCGCCATCCCATCAACCAGGTTTGTCTGGCATCACCTTGTTCATAGGGGCAGATGCTTCTCGACTTTCCTGCCATGGCAGCAGTATAACCTCGGGCAAATGCACGTTCTGATAGGTTTCTTTTTTGGCGTCTCATAGAGTATGAACCTCGCTCGGTTGTGGTAGTGAATTGGGCTGGCAAAACACTCCGTATGCGGTGCAAACCGTTGGAAAAGGATGCGCTGTCTGGGAGTTTGGTTTATATACTGTGTTTATATAGGTATATCGCTGGCCCTGTTGTTCTTTTTGTACTGCCCTGTTAAGGCGATACCCAGTTTCCCAAAGGTTGCAAAAAAAGGGAACGAATTAATTCTTATAGGTAGAGCAGTGTATATCACTATATCGTATAAAATCTTTAACATAAATGTGCTAGGGCACGCTGAATAATGAGTAATCAACAGTCTTTTTTTGCGAGCTGCCCGAAAGGGTTAGAGCAGCTACTTTTTGAAGAAATTCAAACACTTGGCGGTGAAAATGGCCGTCAGACATCCGCTGGAGTTTACTTTACCGGCAGTATTGAAACCGTTTATCGCATCTGCCTTTGGTCCCGTTTGGCCAATAAAGTACTTATGCCACTGACAGAAGCGGACAGTAGTACAACGGATACTATTTATAGTGATTTGAGCCAAGTACCCTGGGAAGACCATATCTCACCACTGGACACCATGGCAGTAGACTTTATTGGCACTAACCCGATTATTCGCCACACTCAATTTGGCGCGCAGCTTGTCAAAGACGCCATTGTGGATAGGCTGCGAGACAAATGTGGCTCAAGACCCGAAATTGACCGCAAACGGCCCGATATTCGAATTAATGCCCGTATGACAAAAGGAAAAGTGATTGTCAGCTTTGATATGAGCGGCGAGAGCCTGCATAGACGTGGTTATCGTAGGGAATCAGGCGCCGCGCCGCTCAAAGAAAACTTAGCGGCGGCGATTTTAATTCGTGCAGGTTGGCCAGAAATCATTGAGCGGGGGGGCTCCCTAATTGACCCCATGTGCGGCTCAGGCACACTGTTAATTGAAGGCGCCTTAATGGCCTTAGATATTGCGCCAGGTTTGGCTAGGGCAACTCGGCATGGTACAGGCTTCGGGTTTGAGTATTGGCAGCAACACCAAGAAAAAGTCTGGCGTACCGTTTTAGACGAAGCGAAAACACGGCGTAAAACACATTTAGCCAATGATGGTTGCGAAATTCGTGGTTATGATATATCCGGTAAAGTTATCGCAATTGCGGAAGCGAATATTGAACGGGCCGGTATCGAAAAATATGTCAGGGTGACGAGAAAGCCGATGCAAGAATTTGTCAAACCCAGCCATAAAGATATTAACCCCGGTCTCGTTGTTTGCAACCCACCCTATGGCGAGCGCTTAGGTGAATTAGAAGCCCTCAAAGCCGATTATTTATCATTAGCGCAAGTTATGAAGCGAGAGCTTCCCGGTTGGAGCCTCGCGGTATTTACAGGTAATCCACCGTTACGTCAAGAAATGCGTTTAAGACCTAAAAAGAGTTACAAACTACTCAATGGCACCATCGCCAGTGAACTATTATTATTTGATTTACTTTCCAAAGAAGAAGCCACTTTGCGCCATGGCCCCTCTAATCGAGAAGAGGCTACTGAAGAGAGTAAAGAGGAAAAAGTTTTTAAAGAGAGTGACTTATCAGACGGCTCGCAAATGATAGCAAATCGTCTGCGTAAAAATATAAAAAAGTTAAATAAATGGAAAAAGGCGAATAATATTGAATGCTTTCGAGTATACGACGCAGATATGCCCGAATACTCTGCTGCCATAGACCAATACGGCAGTGACATTCATATTCAAGAATATCAAGCGCCAAAAACCATTGACCCTGAAAAAGCAGAAAATCGTTTTGAAGAGCTATTACAAGCCGTTTCCTGCGTTTTTAATGTGGCATACGGTAATCTATTTATCAAAACACGCAAGCGTAATCGTGGTAAAGAACAATATACTAAATTAGAAGTAACACAGTCCGCAACGAGAACCGTTAACGAAGGAGCGGCACGATTCAATATTAACTTAACGGATTATCTAGATACCGGGTTATTTTTGGACCACCGTCCTTTACGTAAACTTATTTCAGAAAATGCACAGGGAAAACGTTTTCTCAACTTATTTTGTTATACCGCTGCGGCAACAGTACAGGCTGCCGTGGGAGGCGCATCATCATCCGTGAGCGTAGATATGTCCAATACCTACCTGGATTGGGCACGAGAAAACTTTACATTAAATAATATTCATGAGAGCAGCCATAAACTCATACAGGGAAACTGTATAGACTGGTTAAAAACCTGCCGAGAAGGGTTTGACCTTATAATGTTAGACCCGCCATCATTCTCTAATTCTAAGAAAATGGACGGAGTACTTGATACTCAAAAGGATCACCTAAGTCTAATTTCTCGTTGTATGGAATTATTAAACCAGGGAGGAACACTGTACTTCTCCTGTAATTTGCGCAGTTTTAAACTGGCTCCTGAATTGCAAGAAAAATATAACGTAAAGAATATCTCTCAGCAGACAATTGATCTGGACTTTCAGCAAAATACTAAAATTCATTATTGCTGGGAAATTCAACACTAAGTTTGTTAAACGTTATTATTACGTGTTAAAAATTATTATTAAAAGCCTCTATGAATGAATTTAAAAAATAAGAGGATTAACAATTAAAAAAATCACCAGAAATTTAAAAAAACAATTATGTTGAAACCCTTTGTTGTTAAAAGTCAATATGAGCCCGCCGGAGATCAACCTACAGCGATTACAGGGTTGGTTAAAGGTTTAGACGCCGGGTTAGCGCACCAAACATTGCTTGGGGTAACCGGGTCCGGTAAAACTTATACCGTGGCCAAAGTGATTGAACATACTCAACGCCCTACATTGGTTATGGTCCACAATAAAACCTTAGCTGCACAGTTATATGGTGAGTTTAAAGAATTTTTTCCAAACAACTCTGTAGAGTATTTTGTATCTTATTACGACTATTACCAGCCCGAAGCCTACGTGCCTTCATCCGATACGTTTATTGAAAAAGATGCATCCATAAACGAACATATTGAACAAATGCGCCTATCGGCAACCAAGGCACTACTGGAAAGAAAGGACTCTATTGTGGTGGCAACCGTCTCGGCTATTTATGGTTTGGGTGATCCTGAATCCTACATGAAAATGATGCTGCACTTGGTTCGCGGAGACCAAATTGACCAGCGACAGGTATTGCGTCGGTTGGCAGAATTACAATATATTCGAAACGACGTGGACTTTCACCGAGGCACATACCGCGTAAGAGGTGACGTGATAGATGTCTTCCCGGCAGACTCTGAAAACGAAGGTGTTCGCATAGAATTATTTGACGATGAAATCGATAACCTCTCGGTTTTTGACCCCCTAACAGGAGAAGTCCTAGCAAAAGTTCCGCGTCTAACCATCTACCCTAAAACCCATTATGTCACCCCTCGTGAACGTATTCTTGAATCTGTAGAGCATATAGAAAAAGAGTTGAAAGAGCGTTTGGAGCAGTTGCGTGAAAATAATAAACTCGTGGAAGCGCAACGCTTGGAGCAGCGTGTTAAATACGACGTGGAAATGATGAGGGAATTGGGCTATTGCACAGGCATTGAAAATTATTCTCGATATTTATCACTGCGCAACCCCGGCGACCCGCCCCCCACATTGTTTGACTACTTGCCAAAAGAATCACTGCTAATTATTGATGAGTCCCATGTGAGCATTCCGCAAATTGGCGCCATGTATAAAGGCGACCGTTCACGTAAAGAAACCCTGGTTGAATATGGTTTTAGACTGCCTTCCGCGCTGGATAATCGCCCTATGCGATTCGAAGAGTGGGAAGCCAAAGCACCGCAAATGATCTTTGTCTCCGCCACCCCAGGAAAATACGAAGAGGCGCATCAAGGGCAGGTTGTGGAGCAAGTGGTTAGGCCCACCGGGTTGCTTGACCCCGTATTGGAAATTCGTCCCGCCATCACTCAAGTCGATGACTGTTTATCGGAAATTAATCAACGGGTAAAAGATGATGAGCGAGTGCTGATTACCGTATTAACCAAGCGCATGGCCGAAGACCTAACGGAATATTTAATGGAGTATGGCGTTCGGGTGAGATACTTACACTCAGATATTGAAACCGTCGAGCGAGTAGAAATTATTCGTGATTTGCGGGCAGGGGAGTTTGATGTTTTGGTTGGCATAAACCTCTTGCGAGAAGGTTTAGATATGCCGGAAGTTTCACTGGTTGCCATATTCGATGCTGACAAAGAAGGTTTTTTGCGCTCAGACCGTTCACTTATTCAAACCATTGGCCGTGCAGCACGGAATGTTAATGGTAAAGCTATTTTATATGCGGACCGCATCACAGGTTCAATACAAAGGTCTATAGACGAAACAAAAAGACGTCGTGAAAAGCAAATTGCGCACAATAAAAAACACGGTATCATACCAAAAGGCATTCGCAAAAATATCACAGATATAATGGAAGGCGCACGCATTCCAGGTTCCAGACCAGGGTTGAAAAGAAAGGTTGCCGAGGGTAAAGCAAAATATAAAATTGATGTATTTGAGGGTGAAGATATTTGGAGCCAGATAAAAACACTTGAAAAAGAAATGTTTGAAGCGGCAAAAGACCTGGAATTTGAAAAAGCAGCGGCAATTCGAGACGCCATCCAAAAATTAAAAGCGAAGGTCTAACCAACCCTTTAAAATTTTATATGCAAACTGAATAACCCCCTGAATTTATATAAAATAACCTATTCTAATGTGAGAGTTGACTTGAAAATTACCACAAGATGCCGTCTCTTTTTATGAAAAAGTATTTGCCCTCTATGAAAAAGTACTGAACCAAAAGAAGCAAGACAAAGATAAAACATACAGTCTTCATGAACCGCACATCTATTGCATCGCCAAAGGGAAAGACCATAAGCCGTATGAATACGGCAGCAAAGCTTCGATCATATCGACAGCGAAAAGGGGAATTATTCTTGCCGCACTCAATCATGAAAAAAATATTTTCGATGGGCATACTTTAGAAGAGGATATCTTTTGATTCTAAGCGGGCTTGGAAGGCGCTCTATTTGAAAGCGAGGGTTTTTCAGGCCCGACTAATTATGACGCCGGATATATGTCTGCGTTACCGCCATCCTAAAAGACGGCTAACCAGGGTAGACATTGAGTTATGAAGTTAAATTAAAGCCCTTCTCAAATAGGGCTATGGGGAACTTTTGTTTGACAAACATGGAGCGTCCATATATGTCTTATTAATATTTTGCAAACGGGTTGCCCGATATAAAACAGGGGCAATATTTTGTGAAGTTTATAGTCTTAACTTATGGCGCATCTGTGAACGTGGTTTAAATTTGCTAGCGTTATAGTCAGAAATCAAAGGCGCATCCTTGTCATTTAAAGCTTCACTTGCTATGTCTCTATCTGTTTTCTTTTCTACTCTCTTCCAGTCAGTTTTGCCTTTAAGGTTATTAATATCGTTTTGTGTATATGTTTTAGTCGTCATCTTTTTGAAACCTCTTGCGGTATTCTTCACTAGGCCGTTTAAATTTTTTCAACTGTTCATCTGTAAGAGGGGGATTGTCAGGGTCAGATTTAGCACGCTCCTCTATCTCTTCCTCGGTCAAATTTTTAAGGCGCTCTTCGTTTGTTTCGCCTTTCATTTTGTCTAATTCTTCTTGAGTATGTCGTATTATTGCCATGATTTTACCTTGCTTGATATAAACGGCGTTCTTTCTTGTCAGCCTTACGAGCTGATATAATCCTAATTGTATTTTTGTGGCGCTCAGTATATACGACTAGCAAAATACCGTAAGGATCAACTGCTCCAATAATTTGATAACGTGTTTCTTCATAGTCGTGTCTATCATCTTCGCTAACTATAAAGTTAGGGTCTTTGAAGATTTTTGACGCTTCTACAAAATCAATATCATGCTTTCTTATATTCGTTTGATTTTTATTCTCATCCCATTCAAAAAGCACGCTTGCCCACCTGTTTTACCATAAAGTAGCGCGGATTTTATCAGTTATGTATGAGCCTCGCTGGTCAAATATTGCCGTTTTGTTAAGTCGGTACGAAAAAAATGCATGGTCAATCTAAGGAGGAATTGTTTAGAGGTGTTTGCTCATCCCGAACTTGTGCCTCAACGCCGAACCTTTATCAAAGAGACGAAAGAGTTACGTTTGAGACTAAGGTTCTTTCGTCATATTAAAAAGCGTAAAAGTGCAACAAAAGCAGTAAAAAGGCTGAGAACCATTGTGCGAATTCTAATGCGAGAATTGACTTGAAAATTACCACAAGATGCCGTCTCTTTTTATGAAAAAGTATTTGCCCTCTATGAAAAAGTACTGAACCAAAAGAAGCAAGACAAAGATAAAACATACAGTCTTCATGAACCGCACATCTATTGCACCGCCAAAGGGAAAGACCATAAACCGTATGAATACGGCAGCAAAGCTTCGATCATATCGACAGCAAAAAGAGGAATTATTCTTGCCGCACTCAGTCATAAAAAAATATTTTCGATGAGCATACCTTAGAAGAGGATATCTTTTGATTCTAAGCGGGCTTGGAAGGCGCTCTATTTGAAAGCGAGGGTTTTTCAGGCCCGACTAAGTATTAATATACTATCGCCCTCCTTATTTGATAAAGGGTAGACTCATTTAATCTACCCGTGTTTTTTCTGATAAATTTCTTCACCGGAAAGAAAAGTAGAATCATTGCTTGCGTGGCTGATTTTTAATATTAACGCTTGCCGCCACGTTGTACCCTTAGGGATTGTTAAAGGAATAACGTCTTTAAATTGGGCATGAAAAAGAATCCATAAAAAAAGATAAACAGGGTGGTTATCTTGTTCAAAATGCCATTTTAACTGTGGGATCAATGTCTTAAAAGCATTAATATTATTATCACTTGTTTTAGTTTTTCTGTGTGAAACTCGCGTGGACTTTATTAATGAAGATATAGCCCAAGCTAAACCCCTTCGGGTGTAATCGCGTTTATTGGTTGCTGCATCCATAAAAAGAGTGGTTGCTAAAATCTCTCTTTGAGAGGACGAGTCTACCGATGTTGTTGTGGCATAGGTTAGCTTTTTTAAATACTCTATATATGAAGGGAGTATTAGATGTTCTAAACTTCTTAAAAAAAGTGTATCGGCTGAAGCTTCTATTGGGATATTTCCGACAAAATAATTCGTATTTGTCCAGTCAATATCAGTATTATTATTAAGTTTGTTGGTGGCTTGCTGGAGAAGCTTTAATGAGTTGATTGCCTTTTTGTTATTATTAATAGAAAAAGCAGGTGCTCCAGATATTATATCTGTATCACATAGTTCAAATAAAAGATAAGCAGTATAGCTGGTACACCATATATACTCTAATGTGGCTGATGTAATGGTAAAGGATTTATGCTCGGTATTGAATCCAAAATAAAACCGATTGTCCTGTTTAAGGTTAATGCTGATAGGCGTTCTCTTAGCCTCACAAAAAATATGAGATGAGTATCCAAGAGGGGTTTGAATAATAGATTTAGTATATTGATATTTTAATCGAAAAATGGGGGATTCCATAGGTTGTTTTCCTTGGGGGTCTGTTTTGAGTTTAATGTATTATTTTTATCTTTCTGTATTAATATTTTCTGTTTAATACGTAGAAAAACTTCTTTTCTTTATGTTTAGGTATCTATTGAGTTTATTTATTTAAGTTCTTATTATTAGTTAATTCTTTTGACAGATATTTTGCCCACTAAATTTTTTATATTTTGTGTGTTGGTAGACTAAATAAAAATTTTAGTCGGCATGTGTTTTAGTATCACCTATTTCAAAATAATGCTTTGGTTTTTACCTTATTGATATTAATTGTAGCGGGTTGATGCTTTTTAGTTAATGGTTATTAATAAATGATTTTTTGTTTAATTGTTATTTTTAATTTGTATAAAAATGTAACTGGAGAATTCTGCTATTTGACCCTGCATAGAGGACCATGATTTCGGTTCCATTGTTAGTCAGTTTAATAGCCTATTGGCGCAAATATACTCTTTTTGTCGTGAGTATTCACATAAAAAATAGATATATTGGACGCCTAAATTCCTGCTCCCGCCCTGATATAGTTAAGTAGAAACTGTAAAAGTTGTTGGGGCAAATATGAATATTAATGAGATCTGGTTAAACGGTTACCTCTATCGTTATGCTTATTATCAATGCGCTCATGAGGGGGCTCCACTTGGTGTATTCCTCATAGGCAATTTGCAAGAAATTGAATCTGTGAATTTTTTTTCGGAATATTTTTCTGGGTATCTCAATTTGTATGTTGTTGAAGTGCCTGGCACGGGGCTAACGGATCCACTCTTAGCCGTGGATTCTATCCAGGACCAGTCATCATTGCTTTTGGATTTTTTAGAATGTGTAAATATATCCAATGCGCATATTTTAGCTTTTTCGTATGCTACCCCAGTGGCGTTAGAGCTATGTGTTAAATGGAGTGGAGCTATAACATTATCTATGTGTGGAGGCATGGTTGGTATTCCTAAAGCATCACGTCTGACAACCATGGCAATTCTTGGTGATGCGATACGCGATAGAAAACGATTTGCAGAGGAATTTATTAAAGGGTTAACCGTTAGTGATAAATCAATACCTCGCGGAAAAGTGATTGCTCGTAGTGCAAGGCAGAAAGTATTCCAGTATACAGAAAAGCAAGTTCGGTGTTTTTGCGAAAATACTGTGCGTATTTTGGCATACAAACCCTCAGATTTTTCAACACTAGTTATTCCGTGTTTTTTATTCATCGGAAAAAAAGACCCATACGTAACAATTGAAAATGCTTTAAATTTAGTTGGGCTATTGCCTAACTGTGGTTTTGATGTAGTAGAAAATGCAGATCATTTAGTTCATTTAGAGTGTCCCGATGTCACTGCGGAATTGATGGTCAGATTAGCAAAAGAAACTATGTCTTATAAGCCACTTAACCGTCATACCCAATCAAAGTCTGTTGCTTAGTGTATGTTTGCTATGGTGAATTAATATAAGTTGAATATCAAATGAGATGGGTGAGTATATACGTTAGAAATTGTTACACTCTTTTTAATGGTTATTTAATTCAAGTGCTTTGGTATGGATATTTGCCATGTTTGAAAGGATGCCAATAAAATTATTTTTGTGACTATGATGAATATGTTTCATAACAGCAACAAGTTTTGTTTCTCGAATATGTTGCACTCTTCTTACCGTATGAAACTGTGGATAGTATTGCATATGGGCTGTAAAAGGCATGGCGTCGGTAAGCTGAAAGCCAAGTTTTAAGCGTGCGGCAATATCCATAGAAAGGGGTACGGGATTATCCGGGTTTTCACACTGCTTATATCGATATGGGGAAAGGTTTAAAATTCTTGCTACGGTTTCTAATTCAAGATTATTTTTATGTCTAAACTCTTGAAAAGCAAGTGCTACGGAGCGGTAATAGTCTTGTGCAAATAGTTCAATATCAATTTGTTTTGGAAATAGAAATTGATTGTCTTCATAGTTTTCAAGAGAACCGTATTTTTGGCGAACATCAAGAACAAGTGTATCAACCTCTTGTTTTTGTTCGAGGGTTAAATATTCATATAAATAATCCAGCAGAATACGGTATTGGCGTTTTGGAAGAATTCCACAGTGAATCATTGCCTCTACTGAGGCATCATCCATTCCGCGATAGCTTTCTTTAATACTGAGCCCCCTATAAAAAGAGGGCATGGGAACCATTGTTAACCAGCTATATGCAGCAACAATATGTAACGGCCTCATTTTTTTGTAGCTTGGTTGAAGGTAGCGTTTCCAGGTGCTTTCTGTTGTTCCTTTAAATTTATATTGAAGTTGGGAGAAATCCCATTTTTGAATTTTTCTTATATACGCCATTGACATAGAAACAGCGATATTGACATCAGTAAGCATGGAGTCAATATGCTGTATTTCTGTTTCGCTTACCGGAGTAACCTTCTCCATAACGGTAGATTAAATTCCTAGAGTTTTTATTTACGCTTTATATTTTGGTTGTATAGGGTTTGTGTAACTTACTTACTGTAAGTAGTAAGTAAGTAGCGTGCCAAATACGTATTAATTAAAAGAGCGAAGATGCTACACAGCTTAAAAGGTTGGGTCAACCTGTGCTCAGAATCATGCTCTTATACATATTGAGTAGGGTAATCGCTAATAATTAAAAATATTATATTGTAGTGACGTTATGAGTTTATAGATGAAACAAATAAATGTTTAAAATTTTCTATTGAAAAATCTATTCGGTTGGAGAATCCAATCTTACGGATATATAAGAGAGCATATAAAAATGAATTGGCGCAAAATTCATTTTAAACTTATTGTGCCATTTTTGAGAGTAATTATATTTTGCGAAAAGTAATATTTGGAGATGAATTCTTGAATTGATCAAAATTTGACCCATGTTATTCTTTTTGGCTATATATGGTAATGTGTACTAGTGAGAAGCCGGTTGTTCTTAATTTACCGGAATAATGCGTACAATAAGGTATTTAAGCCTATGTATTTATAGGTGGCCGGGAAGCAAACAAATAAAGAACTCATTAATGAAATATTTAATAAATTAATATAAGTATTATTTATCGATTCATTAAGAAATTGGCGGCGAAAATAGAATTTTGACTTTCCATTTGGATTCAATAGTATTTTTTATTACTGATCAGAAGTCAAATGCGATTATCTATACTTAAAACTACGGCAGCTAAATTGCATTCAAAGATAGTTACAGGGTCTGCTTGGCTGTTTTTGAATGCAATTTTATTGGCAGGTTTTATTGAATTTTGGAAACATGACCCTTTTCATTAAAAGTAATGACCTTACGCCTAAAGCGGTTTGTCCAATATGTCCACACGGGGCTTTCTAACTTTGGAGTGACATGCTTAGGTGGGCGCCCCATTGCTAGGCGAACGCCTTCTTTTGTCATACCGATTAACGCCGCGCCCTGCAAAATTCCACTTTGGTCAAATTTACTCATTTTTTTTACGCTATTAGGGTCACATTGGCGGCCAAATACTTCTTTTAAATGCATTGCCAAAGGTTCGGGAGTGCTTTTGGGGGCATAGAGGTAGTGATATTCTTTATCGAATGACGTAACGTTGAAAATAAGCACTTTCCGGTTTATCTTTTGTAGCTTAACTTCCGTACACCTTGGAATAAGACCCGGTTGTTGATAATTGGTCGAATATAAACGCGCATTCGCCTGATCTGGGTGAAGATTTGTGAGAGTATATACTTTTTCCGCTTTAAATAAATTGACGCCGTATTCGTCAATAAGTTTTTTTTTGGCATAAGCTAAGTTGGGTAGCAGAAGTAGGGTTATAGATATTGCAAGAACTTTCATAGTGTCTCCTTTTGCGTTTTATATAATTAAGTGCTGATGAATCTTCTTCTCAGTCAATAGCTCAGTTTGCTAGTATATAAGTAATCGTATATATATTGTGCATTTTGGTAAAACCTATAAATTTTTAGTATAGGTATTATGAACTTAATAGTGTGCATGATAAGAATAGATTTTGTTTTTTCATAGGGGCGTAGTAATGGTATTAAAAAAGCGAGCTTCATGTTTTATGTTACTGCTATTTATTGGGGGGTGTTCGGATAATACCCCCTTGGTTAAAGATTCTGTATCCGTTAGAACAGATAACAATGTCGTGAATACCGAATCTTTTTCTGTTTCTATGGCTAAAAAATACCCAAAAGATGTGTATATTGAGGGTAGAACCTATACAAAGCGCGTGGCACTTACATTTGATGATGGGCCAACGCGCAATACCTTACATATATTAGACATACTTAAAGAGCACGAGGTTTCCGCGACCTTCTTTTTGATTGGCGAGCAATTGGAAAAATTTCCAGACATTGCTTTGCGCACGCTGGCCGAAAACCACCATTTAGGCAACCACTCTCTTCGCCACGAACATGGAGCCTCATGGACTGCTGAGGAGTTTTGGGGGAAAAGTACGGCTCAAACCAATATAATTTTTGAGCAAAAGTTAGGGTTTATGCCCACTTTTTTTCGTCCACCCTATGGTGAGATAACGGAAGAGCAAGTGCAGTTACTGATAGAAAAAGGAATGAAATCTATATTTTGGTCAATCGATACTAAGGACTGGAATCTTGAAGATGTTTCGTCGTCAGATATAGCGACCACAGTGAAAAATAACATGCATGAAGAAGCCATTGTTTTAATGCATGATAATGGAGTAGAAAGAGACAGAGTGTTGAATACCTTGCCTGAAATAATCCAATATTACAAAGATAATCATTATACTTTTGTTACCATTGGTGAGCTGCTTGGGGTAGAGCAGGCTCTTTGAGTAAATAAACGTTCAAAGTTAATACGTTAAAAAATTTAAGTTTTTGCAGTTGAAACTTATTTTAAAAAGCCGATCACATCACTAATACACAATCAAAAATAGAATAAATAGAAATAGCTGTGCGCGGTTATTGGACTAATTTTGAATATAATTCGAAATTTATTCAGTCTCTATTGATTAATCCGTAGAAATAACTATCTTGATGTCCTGGTCTTTTGTTGTGAGAACAAGGGCTTAAAAGTCAGCTTTTATGTGTATGTATAAACATAATGATTCTGACGTAATTACCAACAAGATCAGATAAAAAAATATAATTTTCTAAAAAATATTTGGACGCATCAAAAAATGCCGAAATAAAAATGATAAATTCGGCGGAACTCAAAAAATACCTTAAAGCTTAAAAACTGTAGTACAAACATAATGGTATAAATATGGCGCGAATAATAGGCCATGTCTATGTATAACAGGGTAAAACTACAATCGTTTTAGGTTATTCATACCAGAAAAATAAACAGATTTTTTACGCGCAATAATGATACAAATTTGCGCGTGCAGAATGTTGAGGTTTTTGTTACTTAAACCTCGCATACCTTGTTCGTATGGCTTAGACGTTTCTTTCAAGACAGTTGGCGTGTCTTTCGTTTTTATTTTTCACTTTTAATTTAGGGAGTTTAGAAAATTTGGGAAATGTGGAAAATAGTTAGAAATGTGTTCTGTGCGATACAAGTGGGCACTTCATCTTTTCGATGGATGGAGTGAGCTAAATAATTAAAATAATTAAACCGGAGATTCTTCTCAATGGCTATATCTAAAAAAGCAAAGTATTCCATTGCTTTATCGACTTTAGCGGCTTCTCTTTTTGCGATGCAGACACATGCGTACGATTGTACCAGTGTGCCTGACTATGCAGACGGCTCAGCGTATTCGGTAGGCGATATTATTCAAAATGGCGGCGACGCCTATGAATGTACAGTGGGTGGTTGGTGTTCATCTGGCGGGTCATACATTCCCGGTACTGGATGGGCATCCGAATATGCGTGGAGCAACTTAGGGGCTTGTAGTGCTACGGGTTCAAGTTCTTCAAGCAGTTCATCTTCTTCAAGTTCTTCAAGCAGTTCGTCTTCTTCAAGTTCTTCAAGCAGTTCATCCTCTTCAAGTTCCAGTACATCATCTGGTGGACACGAAGCCTGTCGTCCAGACGGGTTGTACGTCACGCCAGGTGTCGATGTGCCTTACTGTTCGGTTTACGATACGGAAGGTCGTGAAGAAATGGCAATTAACCGTCGTATCATCGGTTACTTCCCCGCCTGGAGAACAGGGAAAGATGGCACTCCTGCCTACCTAGTAAAAGACATTCCATGGGACAAAATTACCCATATTAACTTTGCCTTTGGTCATATCGAAAACAATCAGTTATCTATTGGTAATGCAAATGACCCAGGTAACGCAGCAGCGGGTATGGAATGGCCTGAAGTGCCTGGTGTGGAAATGGACTCCTCTTTCTCGTATAAAGGCCACTTCAACCAATTCAGCAAATTTAAGAAGCAGTACCCGCAAGTTAAAACCATGATCTCTATTGGTGGTTGGGCTGAAACGGGCGGTCACTTTACGGCTGACGGTTCACGTGAGGGTGATGGCGGTTTCTATACCTTAACCGACAGTAACGCGAACATGGACACCTTTGCCGCATCCGTTGTTGACTTCCTACGCACATACGGTTTCGACGGTGCAGACATCGACTACGAATACGCAACCTCTATGAACGATGCGGGTAACCCGCTAGATTGGCCGATTGCAAACGCACGTCGCGGTCAATTAATGTCTGGTTATGGCACCCTAATGAAGAAGCTTCGTGAAGCGTTGGATACTGCGGGCGCTCAAGATGGCAAGCATTACCTGCTTACCGTTGCCGCGCCTTCTTCGGGTTATCTGCTACGTGGAATGGACATGTACCAAGTGACTCAGTACTTGGACTACGTAAACATTATGTCTTATGACTTGCATGGTGCCTGGAATGAGTTTGTCGGCCCTAATGCGGCTTTATACGACGATGGGCAAGATGCAGAGCTTAAAAGATGGGACTTCTATACGGTTTACCAAATTGGTTACCTAAATACTGACTGGGCATACCACTACTTCCGTGGTTCACTGCCAGCAGGTCGTATTAACATAGGTGTGCCTTACTACACCCGTGGATGGCGTGACGTTCAAGGTGGCACAAACGGCCTTTGGGGTACTGCTCCTGCTACGGCAGGTTGTGCAGAAGGGTTAGCTACATGTGGTAAAGGGGCAATTGGTATTGATAACCTTTGGCATGATGTTGAGAGCCAAGCAGAAGTGCCAGCCGGTTCTAACCCAATGTGGCACGCGAAGAACCTTGAGCGTGGCATCCTGGGTAGCTATGCAAGTGCCCATGGTTTAGACCCCGCCAACCCAGCCCATCAAATGAAAGGAACCTATACTCGTCACTACAACAGCACTATGGCGACACCTTGGCTGTGGAATGCCGAGAAGAAAGTCTTCCTTTCTACCGAAGATGAAGAATCTCTGAATGTGAAAGCCGACTACGTTGTGAATAAAGGCATTGGCGGCATCATGTTCTGGGAGCTGTCGGGCGACTACGAGTGTCCAAACGACGTTAGCCAAGAATGTACCGTGGGTGAAACCTTAACCACAACCTTGTATAACAAGTTTGTTAACGCTTCTGCTTATGACGCCACTCGCGCTCAACGTGCGATGCCTGCTGAATACCTAGATATTGACTTTGAGCTAGGTGGTTACCCTAACGGTGACAATAACTACCCCATCACAGGTAAATTGACGTTAATCAACAACTCTAATATGACCATTCCAGGTGGCGCTGTATTTGAGTTTAACTACGCGACTTCTGATACAGGTAACATTGGCGATCAAGTGGGCATGGGCACGACAACCGTTTCCGACGGGCATTCCGGTGGCAATGTAGGCTCAGGTCTAGACAGTGATTACCACCTTGCTCGCTTCACCTTCCCAACTTGGAAAACATTTGCTCCGGGCGCGCGTGAGACAATTACCGTCACACAGCAACTGCCTTCCTCTATGTATACCAACTGGACTATCTCCTTCGGTGGAAAAACCTACGGCGTGAAATTTGACTACGCCCGTGGAATGAAACCCGCAGGCAGCAGCTCTTCCACCAGTAGTTCTTCTACTAGCGGCTCTACCAGCAGCTCTTCCAGCTCATCCTCTGGTGGCGCTGGTGACTGTGCAACACAAGGTATTGACCCCGCCACAATCAATGCGTACCCAAACTGGACTCAAACTGATTGGTCGGGCAAGCCAAGCCACGCGGCTAGTGGTGACATGATGCAATACAATGGTTCGGTCTACAAAGCGAATTGGTGGACGAAAGAAATACCAGGAAGCGATGGTTCATGGACTAAAGTGTGCGATATTTAATACGCTGTTAAGCGACATTAAAATATAAAAGGGGCGGTCTAATAGACCGCCCTTTTTTTGTTCAAAATAATTATCTATTTATTTCACCTAAAAACCGCAGTAAAAAAAGAGTGAGCTTGCGAGGGAAGTGTAAGACCAATACTCAGTAGGTAATATACTGTTTAATCCGTAGTATCGAAAAAACTACAGTGCCTCTAGGCCGTTTTCGCCCTGGGAACGAGTCAACAGTGGTGCATATTATTTGTTGTTGGTTTTCGAAGCCCTCAATCTTAAATCTTAAACCAGTTTTTACGCGCCAGGACTGGCTGGTAGCGTGATGTCTATCACATAAAACATAGGCTTTTAGCGTAACTTTTTGGATTGCTATGCCTTACTATAAAACCTCCAACTTACCCTGTTCCCATTATTATTTATTATTGGACAAACTTTATTTTCCTAACACACCTATTAATAGCTTGGTGAATAAATAATAGCTTGGTGAATAAATAATAGCTTGGTGAATATATTTAAAATAGCGTTGGTGAAAATAGAGCAATACAATAAGGCAATAAATTGGTTCACAGCCTTATTGGGAATTCAAAGGCATAGATTAAGGAAATACAGTATGGTTAATACCGCATTATCAACGACTGATTTATCCATAGGTTATACCGAAGCAAAACGTAAAGCACTCTCGTTAATTAATGCTTTTAAATTGGATACCAATCGATCAGTTCATTACCCAAAAATCCAAAAAGGTGATCTGGTTAAGGCAATGACTAGAACCGTTAACGGTATAGAACGTACGCTTAATCAGGGTGAAGCCAGCTTATGCGGCCCGGCAGCATTTCTTTTTGTGATCGTACAAACAAGGCCGGATTTGTATATTCAGGCTGTTATCGAACTGTATCTTACGGGGAAATCAAAAATAGGGAAGCTTACCCTAGAGTCATCAAAAGAAGCCAAAGGCCGTAATCCACCCACCTTAACCGGGTTGGATTGGATGCTAATGACCAGCGTAAAACCAAAATACGATAATATCAGTGAGCGATTTGATGGCATCACCTTACCGGGTAAACTAAAGCGTTGGTTTCAGAGATCCGGCTATAGCGCTGTTGAAGCCTATACCAGTAAAGTCTTTCATAAAAGCATACGGTTTTTACTCTCCGCTCAAACCGACTATACTGCGGGGCATTCCATATGCCTATTTGTCGATGCTAATATATTTCGTTCCATTGAGAGAAAGAGTAAAGAAGCTGTTTTCCCCAACCATTGGGTAGTACTGAATTCGGATATAAAAATAATTGAATACGATAATGCAACAGGTATGCATAAACCCCCTGTTATTATTAACTCCTCCATTGTTGATCGGGTGACCGCAAAAGACAAAAAAGACAGAAAAAAGACAAGAATAATGCTGGATGTATTTACCTGGGGGCTTCCTCATACCCCAGCCTTCAGTAAAATTAGCGCCGCCCAGGCACCCAGCCTAGAGTATTTCCTTGGTGGGTTTCATGGCTATATAAAAGTAAAGCGCTAACCAAATAAAAAGAGAATGGCTAATGAATACTATCCGGTTTGTATTAAGTGTGGTGGTTATATTGATACTGGTATCTTGCACCCTACCCCATAAAAAAAGTGCCCTTACATGGGTTCAAGAGGACTACCATAAGATCTATGGAGAAGAGTCCGATCTAGCCGTTGATATTCTTTTTCCCAAAAATAATCTTGCTGTGATTGCTACTAAAGACGGACTTGAAACCCTTTCTTTAAATGACCTTCAATCCCATACCTTCTATACAACTAATGAAGATGACTCTATAACAGGAGTAAAAATATCGGATGATCGCTCTAAAATATTGGCCCTTAGTTACTATCAAGCGGAGGTATTTAATACCATGGACTGGTCATCCATTAAAACCTATACCATGAGGGGTGCTGATAGATTGGGAATATCCGGTAGTGGGAAGTTAGTGAATGTTTTTGGTCAGATACTGGATGCAGACTCGGGAAATTCGGTTTTAGAGTATTCTGCAAGCTATTCTCCTATTGATTATGACTATTCTTCGGATGATCGATATTTTGTTGAAGCTGGGATTCATACTGGTGCTTTAATTGTTGATCTAACAAAAACGAATAGGGGGAAAATGTTAAATAAAAGATTTAAAGGAATAAGAAAAGTAACCTTTATTGATAACGACCTTTTTTATATTGACGAAGGAGCGAAAACCAATCTAAATCCTGACGATGAATATCCTAAGAAATTAAATATCGCCAGCGCCTCATCAAGAGAACTTATCTCCAGCTATAAACCAAGGGTTCATATAAACTGTTGGACCAAGCTTAAAGGCACCGATCATATTGCTATGGCATTAATCAATGGCGACCTTCTTATTCTGGATAAATACCTTAAACCGCTGGAAAGGTTTGCTTTGGATGCCAGAGCAGAGTTATGCGTTAGCGGTAATCATGGCCAACTGTGGTTAGGCACCCAAAGTAAGGGGGTTTTACACCTTGATCTTAATAATAAAATACTTAGCAACCCCGTTAAATTACCCTTACCTATTGTAGCCTTAACCCTCTCTGATAATGGTCAATACCTGGGGGTTATCGAACACAAATTTGGTGAAGGTAATGTGCTTATTTATGATACTCAGCCTCACTAAAAATAGGCTTGTTTCTGGGGGAAGAGAAGGGCGTTCAAAAAAATGAATACTATCCGGTTTGTATTAAGCTTCGTGGTTATATTGATACTGGTATCTTGCACTCTACCCCATAAAAAAAGCCCCCTTCAATGGGTTCAAGAAGACTACCATAAAATCTATAAAGAAGAATCCGGTCTAGCCGTTGATATTCTTTTTCCCAAGAACAACCTTGCCGTCATTGCGGCTTATAAAACACTTAAATCCCTTTCTTTAGATAACCTTCAATCCCATACCTTCTATTCAGCTAACGAGCATGATGGTATAGCTACGGTAAAAATATCGGAAGATCGCTCTAAAATACTAGCCCTTAGTCACAATAAAGCGGAGATATTTAAGACCACGGATTGGTCATCCATTAAAACCTATACCATGGTGGGCGCTGATAGATTAGGAATGTCCGGTAGTGGAAAATTAGTCAATGTTTTTGGTCAAATACTGGATGCAGACTCGGGAAATCCGGTTTTAGAGTATGCTGTACGTATTTCTCCTATTAGTTATGGCTACTCTTCGGATAATCGATATTTCGTTGAAGCTGGAATTCATTTTGGTGCTTTAATTGTTGATCTAACGAAAACGGATAGAGGCAAAGCCTTAAATAAAAGAATTAAAAATACAAATAAAGTAGCCTTTATTGATAATGACCTTTTTTATATTGATGAGGGTGGGGATATTAATTTAAAGCTTGGCGGCGAATATGCTCAGAAATTAAATATCTTTAGTGCCTCATCAAGAGAACTTATCTCCAGCTATAAACCAAAGGCCCACATTAATTGTTGGACCAAGCTTAAAGGCACCCAACATATTGCTATGGCATTAGTCAATGGCGACCTGCTTATTTTAAATAAACACCTTGAACCACAGGAAAGGTTTTCTTTGGATGCTAGAGCAGAATTATGCGTTAGCGATAATCATGGCCAACTATGGTTGGGCACCCAAAGTAAAGGGGTTTTACACCTTGACCTTAATAATAAAATACTGAGTAACCCCGTTAAATTATCCTCACCTATTGCGGCCTTAACACTTTCTGATAATGGCAAGTATTTAGGTATTATTGAGAATAAACCTGATAAAGATAGTGTGCTTATTTATGATACTCAGCCTCACTAAAAATAGGCTTGTTTCTGGGGGAAGAGAATGGCGTTCAAAAAAATGAGTACTATCCGGTTTGTATTAAGTTTGGTGGTTGTATTGATACTGGCATCTTGCGCTCTACCCCATAAAAAAAGCCCCCTTCAATGGGTTCAAGAAGACTACCATAAAATCTATAAAGAAGAATCCGGTCTAGCCATTGATATTCTTTTTCCCAAGAATAACTTTGCCGTGATTGTTGCTAAAGACGGACTTGAAACCCTTTCTTTAAACAACCTTCAATCCCATATCTTCTATACAGCTAACGAGGATGACCTTATAACAGCGGTAAAAATATCGGATGATCGTTCACGAATGTTGGTTCTTAATTACTATCAACAAGCGGAGATACTTAAGACCGCTGATTGGTCATCTATTAAGGTTTATACCATGGCGGGCACCGTGAAATTGGGAATGTCCGGTAGTGGAAAATTAGTGAATATTTTTGGTCAGATACTGGATGCAGACTCGGGAAATTCGGTTTTAGAGTATTCTGCAAGCTATTCTCCTATTGATTATGACTATTCTTCAGATGATCGATATTTTGTTGAAGCTGGGATTCATTCTGGTGCTTTAATTGTTGATCTAACAAAAAATAATAGAGGGAAAATGTTAAATAAAAGATTTAAAGGAATAAGAAAAGTAACCTTTATTGATAATGACCTTTTTTATATTGACGAAGGAGCGAAAACCAATCTAAATCCTGACGATGAATATGCTAAGAAATTAAATATCGCCAGCGCCTCATCAAAAGAGCTTATCTCCAGCTATAAACCAAGGGTTCACATAAGCTGTTGGACCAAGATTAAAGGAACCGATCATATTGCCATGGCATTAATCAATGGCGACCTTCTTATTCTGGATAAATACCTTAAGCCGCTGGAAAGGTTTTCTTTGGATGCTAGAGCAGAATTATGCGTAAGCGGTAATAACGGCCAACTGTGGTTGGGCACCCAAAGTAAAGGGGTATTGCACCTTGACCTTAATAATAAAATACTGAGTAACCCCGTTAAATTATCCTCACCTATTGCGGCCTTAACACTTTCTGATAATGGTCAATACCTGGGGGTTATCGAACACAAATTTGGTGAAGGTAGTGTATTTATTTACGAAGTTCGCCCCAATTAAATAGGTGATTAGGCCAATTGCATCCTCTGGTGGCGCTGGCGATTGTGCAATACAAGGCATTGACCCCACCACAATCAATGCGTACCCAGACTGCTGACAAAATCCTCGCCATTTGGCGGGGATTTTTTATAACATTTTTTATAACAATGCATAATAAAACCTTGCCCAAAGCCAGCCCTCACTTATCAGACTCGCTCACTATCGGTACATTCAAAATGAACCAACAATGTAATGTTTATGCATTGGTGAGGGAGGAAGCTGTCATGTCTTCAAGCAAGAAGCTTGACCGGACAATGTACACACACTATGCTAAGGGAGTTAAAGTGAGGTAAATACTATGCAAGAACAAAAGACAGAACGTATTGATATCCGTACCAGTGCGGCAGTCAAAGCAGTGTTGCAGCAAGCCGCGTCTTCTATGAACAAGAGCGTAAGTGAGTTCTTACTTGATACAGGCTTATTCGCTGCATCAGAAACACTGGCTGATCGCAAAGTTTTTGCTATTAATGATGATCAGTGGGACAAGTTTCAAAAGGCTCTGGATGCCGACCCTAAGGACAAGCCAGCCCTCAAGAAATTACTATCAGAACCTAGCGTATTTGACTGAGAATTCCCTTGTCGAAACTAATTATTGAAAAACTAGATAAGTCACACCAGATCGAAAGTTTCGATTGTGGCGTTTCCGAATTAAATAGCTTTTTAATTAATCATGCCCTGACTAACCAGAAAGCAAACAGTGCCAAAACCTATGTTGGTTTAGATGACAAGAAAGCCATAGGATATTACAGTTTAGCTGTTGGTTCGGTCATTCATGCCAGTGCGCCCAGCAGAGTAACCAAGGGTCTAGCGAAGCACCCTGTCCCCGTTATGTTACTCGCCCGGCTTGCTGTAGATAGTGAATACCAGTCTCAGGGAGTCGGAAAAGGTGTGTTAAAAAATGCCCTGCTAAAAACCGCACAAGCAGCGGATATTGCAGGGATCAGGGCATTATTAGTTCATGCAAAAGATAATGCAGCAAAAGATTGGTATAAATCTTTTGATTTTGAAGAGAGCCATACAGATCCACTGCACCTGTTTTTGCTTATTAAGGATATTCAAAAAATAGTACGTTAGCTAAAGCTATTTTTTATCTAGTCGCGTTTCACGCATTCCTCACCGCCACCTCAAGCATTTCCCCCCTTACTTTATTGCGCCAGAACCGGAGCGCCTTTTTAAATCATGAGGTACGAAGTGCATACACAATGCATGTGTCTTTTGGTGTCATCTGGAGTAATTTGATGCGCTTTTAAATTTGCATCAAAAGCAATTTCAAATATATAAGGCGTTAAATAGGTTTCTAATTCTGTATTTTTTGCGGCACCTTTTTATTAAAACCTGGCACCTATATATATTAAAACTTGGCACCTATTAAAAAATCTGGCACCTATATATATTAAAACTTGGCACCTATTAAAAAACCTGGCACCTATTATATTAAAACTTGGCACCTATTAAAAAATTGGCGCCTATTATATTAAAACTTGGCGCCCATTAAAAAATAAGTGTCTATTATTCTATAAACGGCAATTAGGCGCGAAAAAGATGCGTAACCCCCCTATATTATGTCGTCGCTGAAGGAGAGGAATATGGAGAGGAATATGGGAGAACAACATAACCGTATAAAACAATGGGACAGCGCAACCTATATTCAAGATCGGTTAGACAAGCAGCAACAATACCTGAGTAAAACCGCAGGGAAGAGATATAAAGTATATATAGCCTTACGTACATCAGAAATTATTGCAGCAGCACTGATTCCTGTTGTGGCGATTATTGGAGGGGTAACTGTAGTGGTCTAATAGCACCGGACACTTAAATAAGAGACAATTAGTGTCAAATATTAAGGTGTCATAATGAATCAAAAACGAACGTATAAACAGTATTCTAAAGACTTCAAGGAGGAAGCGGTAGCACTTGTTCGAGAGCAAGGCTATACGGTTCCCGAAGCCGCTAAATCATTGGGCATAGCCACTAATATGCTGTACAGATGGAAGGATCAGGTTGAATCTCAACTAGAGGGTAAAGTACTCGCTGAAGATGAGCGAGAAGAGTTGAAGCGGCTCCGCCGTGAAGTGAAAGGTCTACGGATGGAGAAAGAGATTTTAAAAAAGGCCAGTGCCTTCTTTGCGAAAGAAATGAAGTAAAATACTCGTTCATTAAAGAGAATTCGGATCGGTCTCCAGTACGTAAATTGTGTCAAGTTATGGGAGTGGGGCCATCCTCTTACTACGATTGGGTAAAACGTCCAGCGCAGGTTATTAGTGCCGATGAATTACACCTGTATAGGCGGGCGAAGGCATTATTTAAAGCCAGCCGTGAAAGCCTGGGTAGTCGTGAACTGTGTAAAAAACTGAGTAAAGAAGGCTTTTCTATTGGGCGAGAACGCACAAGAACACTGATGCGTAAACTGGGTTTGGAAGTTAAGCAACGTATTGCTTATAAGGTGACAACACAATCAAAGGCGGGTAACCAAGTTACCGCTAACCTGTTAAACCAAAATTTTAATCCCGTGGCGGAAAATGAAGTGTGGGCTGGTGACATCACCTATTTACGAACCGATGAAGGCTGGATGTATTTAGCTGTGGTGATGGATTTATATTCCAGACGAATCGTTGGCTGGCATATAGATAAGCGAATGACAACAGACTTGGTTTATCGTGCTTTGAGCAAAGCTTATGTGCTTAGGAGGCCAGTAGGAGGTTGCGTATTTCATAGTGACAGAGGATCTCAGTACACGAGTAAAGGTTTCCAAAAGCTCATTAAAAGGTTGAAGATGAGGTCGTCGATGGGTGACGTGGGAGCCTGTTGGGATAACGCGGTAGTGGAACGTTTCTTTGGTAGTCTGAAACATGATTGGATACTGAAGGTTCACCAATCTACTCGTGAGCATATTAAAAAAGATGTCGCGGATTATATGAAATATTACAATGTGGATAGATTGCATTCGGCTAACAATGATATGTCGCCGGTTGAGTATGAAAATTTACCAATAAACGTGTCCGGTAATGGTTGACCAGAACAAACCGAGCCCGACCTTGTTTTTACTGCTCAACTTTTAACAGGTGGTTTGGGGGCACTGGTGGTAGTGCTTTCAGGAATACTCAGTCTTGGCAAATATCAGGAGCAATGGCTGCATTACCGGGCGATAAGCGAAGCCCTAAAGTCGGAAAGAGCCAAGTTTCTTACCTGCTGTGGAGACTATGGCAACGATAATAATACCTCTGAAGTGCAGCGCCTTTGCCTTTTGGTTGCCAATGTAGAGCAACTTTTGGGGAACGAACACCGCCAGTGGCAGCAACTGCAAAAGCAAGTTGATAACCAACAGGAAAAATCACAGGGTTTTGATTATGGCCAATCCTAGTCAGTTTGAGCGTTCGGTTTGGGTGAGTTATTCGGGTAAGCAACAAGACGTTATCACAACACTAATGAAGATGCTTGAGAGCAAAGAATATAAAAAAAGCGGCTATTACCAAGCAAAGCAGAGTCAGATAAAAAACCTATATCCGTTTAAATTACATACCTATCAACGTCGCCTAGACGCAAAAGGAAAGGATAACGATAAGCAGCCCTATTACCAAAAGAGCCATGACTCTACAACTACGACGCCTTCCGGTAATGGCGCACAGGATAGCTATTATTATTGGCTAAATGTTGGCGATAAGGTATCAGACCTAGTTGGTTGCATCGCTTTAAATCTTCGGCGCCTCGTACTTCTATCGCCGGACTATTTGAAAAGCGAACACTGTTTATGGGAACTGGCGGAGTGCTTGCGGGATAATGTCGAGGAAAAACCGTTGTTTTTGGTTTTACTGGGCTTTGAAAAAAATAGCGATTGGTCTGCTGAACAGAATTATTCCATTGGTGGAGAGAGTTTGAATATTTCTCTGGCTTGTGCATTGGCAACTGTTGAACGGGCTAAGAACCCAGCGTGTATAAACGATGCGGATTGTGCTGACCTTGAAAATCGTAAAGCGTTCTTTGAAAAACAATTAGAGTCTATTAACGAGCCAATTCGACTGCGCTTTGATACTGAAGCCAGTATTGATTATAAAAAATTTGCAACGGAGTTACATCTTTTTGTCGAGTCCATTAAAGTAGAAAAAGAAATTCAAGATCAGCATAATTACATCACAACACAATTTAATGACTGGTCAACGGAAACCTACGCGAGAAGTTGTTTAGAGAAATATAAAGCAAAAAAAAATAAGGCTTTCTCAGCAAAACACCTGCTTAATGTAGATATGGGTTCTATTGAAACATTGTGCAAATGTTTAATAGAAGATACCGACCGTTTTGATGACGATCAAAAAAGAGCGCGACGCTTATTAAAGCAGTTTGCGGGGCTCTTGGCTTTGTTAATGGTTGAGCCAGCTTGGGCGGGAGAAATGCGTCGTTTTTCATTGGGGGGGCAGGTAATGCGATTCTCTGTAGGCTCCGCAGAGGAAGGCACAGTACGAAAGGAATTTGAGCTTCATTTAGCGCTCAGTGCTGTTTACAAGGTTGCACTTGAGTTTACGAAACCGAGCGAGGAACTATTCGGCTACCCTGACTATAAAAACAAAGTTATTTCATTGCACACACCAGCATTTGAATGCCTCAAACAAACGGACGCCTCTGTTAATGATACGCTTCTTACACATATTGTGGTTGAGTTACTCGGTATAGACCCGTCAGCTACAAATAGCTTCAACAATACTGAGACTCAACGTGCAATGCTGTATCAGAGGCTTAAAGCCAGTATTCGAGAGAGCGACGGAATGTTTTTGGGAAAAGCATTTTTGTTAGATAGTGATCAAGATAAGGCTTTTTCTGCTATGCAAATACGAAATGCTGTTAGCAATATAAACGAGCAGTTAAACAAAAATGCCCGGCAGGGCGAGGAGATTTACCTTGGGCTTCTTACGCTTGCCAATAAAAACGAAGGAAATATTTGCCAATTAGTGTGTTTTGAGGAACTGATTACCCAAATTGAATACTTACTACAACGGGCTCACGACAATGAATGATAAGGAAAACAAGCAAACCATTAATAATACAATTATGCAATTACGCGCGGGAACTATTGGTGACTATGTATTGAGTGCCGAGCATATTGGGGCGATTCAAGCGGCATGGTTTACTCAGCGCCCCCTCTTGGTTCGCGGTGACCCAGGGCAGGGGAAAACCCGTCTGGCCTATGCGTTGGCGGAGCATTTAGAATGGGGCCTGGTAAAGTCCACGGTGCAGTACAACAGTAATATTGATGACCTGCTATACAGTATCGACCACCTAGAGCGTTTGTTTGTGGCAAACCAAAAGCACGAAAATGGTCAAGGCCAGGAAGCGCTTTCACTCAGCAAAAATGGTCAAGACCAGGAAACGCTTTCACTCAGCAAATTCGTGCGGCCTGGAAAAATCTGGCAGGCCATGGCGCCGTCTTCTCTAGAGAGTTATGGCTGTAATAAACCGCACAACAAGGCAGGTACAGTATTGCTTATCGATGAAATCGACAAAGCGGACGCCACCTTGCCCAACGCCTTGTTGGAAGTGCTGGACGAAAAGCGTATAAGCTTGCCTTTTGAACAAAAGGCCATTGAAAAAGACTTAAACCAGGGTCTATTTGTTGTGATCACTTCCAATGAAGAGCGCCAGCTCCCCAAAGCTTTCTTGCGCCGTTGTGCAGTGTTAGAGCTTGCATTAAAAAAAGAAGGTGATGGTGGTGGCATTCAGCAACTCCAGGCTATTTACAAGGCACATTATCCCCAGTCCACATTATTTTCAGAGGAGTGTATCACCCAGGTTGCCCAAGCGGTATTGGACGAGCGCGCTAAACGGCAAGAGAGTGAGTATAAGCCTGGCACATCTGAATTTCTGGATTTACTCAAAGTTCTTGCAAAGTTTCCAGAGCCTCAACGAGAGGAACAATTGAAACTATTTAGTCAGCATTTATTATTGAAACACAAGTAATTGCTGCAAGCATACTACGGGGAAAACGGAACATGCTGGCCAATAAAACCGATGCTTTAGCTCTGATTCAACAAATGGGAGAAACGCACCCTTATCTGCGTGAGGCCCTAACGGCACTGGGTCTGAAAAAATACCAGGAAGAAAAAAAACCGACGGCAAAAAAAGAACCCAAAAAGAACATATACCCACCGCTTATTTCCGAAGTGCGGCCCTCTGAGACACAAAAGCGCTGGTCTTTCCCTATTGTTGTCAACAACGCATACCAAATATCGGCGCCGCCAAGCGGTCAAACAAAACTGGATAAGATACGTGAGGTAATACCGCTGACGATTGATCCGGTGCCTGCCTGTCCGCCAGAGCGGAAATCTTTGTGGACTGCGCAAGGTATTAAACACTGCCTTAATACTCTCCAGAGCTGTGCCAAAAAGACAGAACGTATCGATATATTATCGCTGGTTTGCTTACTCGCCAGAAAGCAGCCCATATTTGAGCTTCCCCAAATACAAGAGAAACGGTTGAGCGCAGAAATATGGGTATACCTGGATACGCGCGGTACAGCCTTAAATTTTCTGCCCGATATGCGCGAACTCCTGGGCCAGTTACGGGCACACTATGGTGCGCAAGGTATCGCCAATATTGTGCAAATTATTGAGGACAACGGCAGTACTCTATACTGGCGGGCCAACCCTGAATTAGACTGGTCAATACCCATTGAAAACGGAGTGCTGCCATTGCCCCAGGTGGGCTCTTGTTGCCTGTTTTTAAGTTATCAGCACCCGCAAGAGAGCTTGGTATTAGCCCCCGTGATAGAACAGTTACTAGCTCGCCATATACAGGTAAGCTGGATACCCATGGACTTGACCCTGGCGATAAATATAGGTCAGCCTGGTACCTCTACCTCTACCTCTACCTCTACCTCTACCTCTACCTCTACCTCTACCTCTACCTCTACCTCTTCTCTGCAACTCATACCAGAGCAAGACAAAAGTTTTGGTGATAAAGAGCGCGTACTTGCAGCCCTAAGCCTGACACCCTTTGCGTTTAGCCTAGCGATGATCCGCGAGCTGCGTTTGCTTTTAACCGGGGCCGGACCAGAACTTGAACTGGCAGTATTGGAAACATCCGGTATTAAATGGTTGCCAGCCTTGCAACAGGGGCAGTGGTCGCAAGGTATGCATCAATACCAATCTATATTTGCCCGTTTCAGCCCGCAGCAAGCCAGCTCCGCACTGGCCATTATCGAGCAGCATTTAGCCTATGAATCGCAACGACAGGTACACGCGCTTTTAGTGATCGCATATGCAAAGCAACTAAGTAAGGCGAGCCTGAGCGCTTATTATAAAAAATCATCGGATTATAAAAAATCATCGGATTATGAAAAACCAGTGGACTATTTTAGCGCCTTGGCAAATCGTGAACTATCCCAGCCCGACCAGGACGAATTGAGCTGGTGGTTAGCTCAGGGGCGGGATATTGGTAAGGCGTTAGTCGATATTCCATGCCCAGCCCTAGAAGCCCTAACCGTAATCAACCTCCAATGGCAAAAAGCCACAGGCGAAGGCTATACCCTGCCATACCTGGACCAAGCTATCTGGAAGGAATATAAGGCAGATAACCGCCAGCCAGCGAAACCCGCCCAACTTGTTTTGCAACGCGATATACGCATACCCTCGGCAGACGATACCGAGCAGCTTTTACAGCTTTACCCAGCGTCAGCTTCGGTGACACAGGGCATAACGCTGGCCCATTTACAGCACAACCAATTCATTGAGCAGGGCAATACGGCTGGCCAAGCCCTCCCTTTTACACCGCCGGTGCCAGGGCAATCCAAGGTTTATCACAGCCCCTTTGAAAGCCTTACTCTCACAGCATATACCAGCGACGATTTTTATTGGGCGCAATCGCTTAGCGGTAACTCGCAAGGCATTACAGCGGAAGCAGAGCATATTCAAGTAACCTGGCCCAGCGAAGGGGAACACACTGGCCCGCAAATACAGACACTGAATACGGCAGCGGATTTTTTGGCTCAGCATACCCTGGGGCTGGATAAGCATGGGCTGTCCCTGCATATAAAAACCGAAAAAATAGATATCACCCTGCGCTATATTCCACCGGGCAGCTTTTTAATGGGCTCACCGGAACAGGAGCCTGAACGGTATGAAAACGAACAACAGCACTCTGTGCGCTTAAGCGAAGGCTTTTGGTTGGGGGAAACCACCGTTAGCCAAAGCCTATGGCAGGCTGTGATGGGCACCAACCCCAGCGAGTTTCAACAAGAGCCAGCATTGGGAGAAGCGCAAGCGCTGCCCGTGGAAACAATCAGTTGGGATGATTGCCAACAAATGGTCGGCAAACTTAACCAAGCACTCGGCACACAGGGCTTCCGCTTACCCTTGGAAGCGGAATGGGAATACGCCTGCCGGGCAGGCACGCAAACGCCGTTTTATACGGGGGAGCAGTTAACACCTGATCAAGCCAATTACGATGATACGGTTCCTTATGGAAGAGGTAAAAAAGAGGAAGACAGTGAAAAGAAAGACCCTGAAAAGAAAAGCCCTAAGACAGTTCCGGTAAAAAGTTTTGCCGCCAATGCCTGGGGCCTATATCAAATGCATGGCAACCTATGGGAGTGGTGTTTGGATGGGAAAAGAGAATATACGACCCAAGCCATTTGTGACCCTATGGGTTCACTAGAGGATTCCAAGCGTGTCTTGCGTGGCGGGAGTTGGTTCAGCAACGGGCGCTACTGCCGGTCGGCGAACCGCAATGCTTACCACCGTGATAATCGCCGCCACCGCGACGGCGTGCGTCTGCTCTGGTCCCCCAAGCCAGTGCAAGCGGCAGCGAGCGAAAAGGACGAGCCCCGCAGCAGTCCGTAGCGGAGCGAAGGCAGCGGCGGGGCGAGGGTGCCTTAGCCAAATACCACTTTCAAGCCAAGGGTGCCAATATTTATTCTTTATTCTTTATTCTTTATTGTTAAATGGTGAGTTGAGAGCCTATTACTTGTTTAATGTCATACGCCTTTTTTTATTCAAAATAATTACCTATTTATATTACCTAAAAACCGCAGTAAAAAAAGAATAAGTTTGCATGAGAAGAATAAGGTAAATTCTCAGTAGGTAATCTACTGCTTAATTGATAATATTGAAAAAGTCACAGTGCCGCCAGGCTGTTTAAACATGGTTTGAAAATAGCTTAAATGCTGGTTAAATAGGGACCAATACGGTAACAAAATACCATTTGAAAAATGCAAAAAATAAGTTAAGATTAAACCTTGTGTATACATGAAAGGGGCATGTATGAAATTACTTTCAATAATTATGTTTTCTCTCTTTTTAATAGGCTGTTCAAGCCAAAAAACGACAACGCTATCTTACAGTAGCGAATTTAAGCTATCTATTTCAACGGAATTTTTCACAGGAGCAACTGTATTTTCGTCAGATGAACTGTCTGTAAAAACAGATTCTGGAATGCTTTTATCTGGGCGAACAATATCGAATGAGGTAGAAGCACTTCCTAGACATTTTGATATAAGAAACTACCCGGAATATGTATTAAAAATTAAGCCTGTGAAGGGTTTAACTGAGAGCCTATTGAAAAAGTTTGAATATTCTTCAAGTGAAATAGACCACGTATACGGATTGGAAAATATTAAAATTACAGAGAATGGAAATTGGACGATGTATAGTGTGTGTAAAAAAAATAAATGTTTGGCGTATGTTGTCAAAAATACGTTTAAAGACCATATTTTGTCAATTAATACAGTTGGTTTTAATCACGCTAGGCTTAGAAAGCTAATAAATAGAGGTTTTTTATATGTTAAGCCATAATGAAAAAGAATACTTATATGAAATAATAGCTGCCATAATAGGTGAAAATCACTCTATTAAGATATATAAAAATGGATTTAATGAGAATACGGTCTCTGTAATTGAAGAGATGATTGAAACGAATAGTAAGTGTAATTCAAATATGAGAGATCTTGTAAAAGATCTATTAGGCGCGTCTGCAATTATATCTCGGGGTTGGCTGAAGAAATTCTTAAAGGCATCTAAAAAGAAAATATCAAAAACCGAGCTTAGAGGGTATGGGTGTTTGGTTTCAATAAAATCTCGATGGATAACCGCTATCATTAGTAGCACTATTTAAAAGGGTTTTATAACAAAATAAGGCTATCAGAGGTTTCTTACCTAGATTCAATTTCGAAGTGCATAATTTAATTCGGTAGAAGAAAGTGATCAGGGATATGGTAGCTAGAAGAACCTCCATTATTTTAGTTGTTTTGTTTCTAGCCGCTTGTTCTCCTAAAGCTTGCGATGAATTATTTCTTGATACTATTAACTATCACGATTCTGCTATTTATTCTAAGCATAAGTATTTTTTATATTCTCGAACAACGGGTTGGCATGAAAAAGTTGTTTTCTTTGAATTATATAAAGAAAACCCAGTATTCGATGAATGTAGGCACTCCAATATAAATCCAATCTTTGCCATAGATTATAGCGATTACCCAGAAATGCAGTATGTTAAAGAAATGATTCTCCAACCAGATCAGCCAGAAAAACTTAAAATCATCTATACCAAAGATAAAAATAAAGGCGTGGCGAATATTTACGATGTTAAGTTTGCCCGTTGATTCAGAGGTATGGAGATAAAAACACTAAAAATTAGCATTATTGTTATTTTTTTACTTTCTTTACTATCATGCGATAAAAATTGTAGCTTTGATATTGCAAGCGACCAAATCAGATTTGCTGACTCTATTGAAGTGGATGCTAAAACTTATTATTTATATACGCGCACCTCAGGCTGGCATGAAAAAGTAGTTTTTTTTGAATTGTACGACAAAGAACCTACATTCGATAAATGTACATATAGACCTAACGTCAATGGGCTATACGGGATACATTACGATTATTTCCCCGATGATCCAGATTCCGAAGAAAAATATATAAAAAAAATGATTCTCCAACCAGATCAGCCAGAAAAACTTAAAATTATCTATACCAAAGATAAAAATAAAGGCGTGGCGAATATTTACGATGTTAAGTTTGCCCGTTAATTCAGAGGTATGGAGATGAAAATACTAAAAATTAGTATTATTGTTCTCACTCTTTTGTTTTTATTCGCTTCATGCGATAAAAATTGCAGTTCTGAAATTGCCAGTGATCAGCTAAGATTTGCTGATTCTATTGAAAGAGATAATAAAATTTATTATCTTTATACCCTTACAACAGGGTGGAATGATAAGGCTGTATATTTTCAATTATACGAACAAAAGCCTATTTTGGATAAATGTAAAAAAGCGGATATAAAACCTATATACGAAATAGTTTACGATGACTACCCAGAAATGCAGTATGTTAAAGCAATGATTTTGCAGCCGGATAAAACGACAAAACTTAAAATTATCTATACCAAAGATAAAAATAAAGGCGTGGCGAATATTTACGATGTTAAGTTTGCCCGTTGATTTGGCATTATTTTTATTGTAGAAAATACGTTAGCGCAAACAATAAAACGGACAATAGCTCTTAAATATAATTGAATAACTTAACATCGCTGAAGCGCGTGGCGATTTGCTATGTACATCGTGCAAAATGTAACGTAAAGTCAATTTTTTGGCTTAGTTACAGCTTGTTTGAGGGTTTTGCATGGTTGATGCTGGTTCACTTATTTCATTTGGTGAAAACCTTCACTTGTTACGTAAAAAAGCCGGGTTGAATTAAGAGCAGCTTGCTGTTGAAGCGGGTCTTTAACTGTACGTATATTAAGTGGCGTTGGATCTGGCGAACGCAATATCCGTTTGTGGAATATTTGTCGTATTGCATATGCTCTTAATGTATGCCCTAATTGTTATTTGGTTTCGACGTGCCCAGTATTGGGCACACCTTGGTATAGGTATAAAAATAAATGAAGTCAGTTGACTTATTTGCCGGTGCAGGAGGCTTGTCATGTGGTTTAGAGATGACAGGGTTTCAACCTGTGCTGGCAAATGAACTTGTTGACCAATACGCAAATACGTACAAAGAAAACCACCCGAATACTGAAGTAGTGGTGGGTGATGTACGCGAAGTCTGTGAACGTAATCTAAAAAAGCTACTAGGTTTGAAAACTGGGGAGCTAGACTTGCTGGCTGGCGGGCCACCTTGCCAAGGGTTTTCTGTTAATGCGCCAATTAGAACACTGGATGATTCACGGAACCACTTGTTCAAGGATTTTTTGCGAGTTGCGGCAAAGTTAAAACCCAAGGCGGTTTTAATCGAAAATGTGCCCGGCATTGTTCAGCTTGGTCAAGGGACAGTGGTAGAACAAATATACAAGGAACTTAAATCACTTGGTTATACGGTAAGCCACCGAATTTTGTTTGCAGGTCATTATGGTGTACCGCAAATGCGGTTTCGTACAATCTTTATCGGAATTCGTAACAAGAAAGGTTTAAAGATAACATTCCCCGAACCAGAATATAACGCCAAAGCTATTGCCAACTTTGCAGGCGCTAAAGATTTGTGTATTACTATTCCACCGTTGTTTGCTTCAATTTTAAAGGATCAAACAAATGTATGGGACGCAATTTCAGACCTCCCCGAAATAGCAAGCGGGAGTAAAAATGGTCCAGTAAAGTATATAACTCATGCACAGTCTGATTTTCAAAAAATTGTTCGGAACGGTGCTGCTACGGTTGAGAATCATAGCTGTGCAAACTTAGGGCAAGTAAACGTTGAACGTTTAAAGCACATCCCCCAAGGTGGAAGCTGGCGTGACATTCCGTTTGATCTGTTACCCGCTGGTTTGAAACGTGCGCGCCGTAGTGACCATACAAAACGGTATGGGCGACTTCATCCCGAGGCCCTTTGTTCAACAGTATTAACGAAGTGTGACCCACATTGGGGGAGTTTCTTTCACCCAACACAAGAGCGTGTTATTTCAATTCGTGAAGCTGCAAGAATACAATCATTTCCTGATCATTATAAATTCACGGGAAGTATTACACAGCAATATGAACAAGTTGGCAACGCCGTGCCGCCACTAATGGCTAAAGCAATGGGCGATCAAATAAAAACAATGATAGGAATGTCATAAATGGTTCAAAGGCCAAACAAAGATATTGTTGAAGTAAATCAAGAGGAAAGTTGACGAGCCTTGCGAATAAGAATTAGGTTGTACTAACTTAGGCGATTATGAAAACACTATTAATTACACAGCAAGGTTACGATGATCTAAAACAGGAACTCGATAATTTATGGCGCGTTGAACGGCCTGAGGTGACGAAAAAAGTTTCCTGGGCGGCGAGCCTGGGTGATCGAAGTGAGAACGCAGACTACCAGTACAATAAAAAACGACTTCGGGAGATAGACCGCCGGGTTCGCTATTTACGTCAATGTTTGGAAAATCTCAAAATTGTTTGTTATCGACCTGAGCAGGAAGGTAAAGTTTTTTTTGGTGCCTGGGTGGAGGTTGAAAATAGCGAGGGCGATAAGTTGAAATTCCGTATTGTGGGCTACGATGAGATATTTAACCGAAAAGAGTATATTTCTATCGACTCCCCCATGGCGAGAGCGTTATTAAAGAAAGAAGTGGACGATGAAGCGGTGGTGAAGACGGAGGCAGGTACCGTCACCTGGTTCATTACCTCTATAAAATATAAACAATAGCCTGTAGGTTGGAAAAGCCGTAGGCGCCTTCCAACATTTAGGCTAATTCCTACCTTGTACCTAAATTTGTACCCATTCGCCGTTAGGGGATGAAAAATGCATTCGACCCACATCGTATGCAGGGGGCGTCATTATAACCTAAAAACAAGTTGACGCAAAAGCCTAAATATGAGAAAACTTAATGACCTAAATTATGGTTAGCGTAATAGCCTACAAACAGAAAGCACGTTATGGCCACTCCGTCTGAAAAACTCGCTCATTCTCTATCTGTCTTGAAAGACTTACAAGATAGAGGAAAGATTGCTATTCGCACAGGTGACTTGACCCGCACCCATAGAGAACGCTTGGTTAAAAACGGCTTTCTGCAAGAGGTCATGAAAGGGTGGTATGTTCCCGCCCGCCCTGATGAAGCGCCCGGAGAAAGTACAGGTTGGTACGCTTCGTTCTGGGGCTTTGCCGCTGATTACCTTAATTTACGCTTTGAAAATACGTGGTGCTTGTCACCTGAACAGTCTTTAGCCCTCCATACTGGGAACTGGACAGTCCCCAAACAGCTCTTTGTTCGCACCCCAAAAGGCGGTAACAAACCCACAAGCCTGCTGCACAATACCTCGATATTTGATTTGCGGCTAGAACCACCTCAAGAAGATAATATATCCGTACTGGATGGCTTTAGAATAATGAGCCTGCCAACCGCGCTGGTCTCCTGCCCGCCTTCCTACTTCACAGCATCACCGCAGGAAGTCCGCACCGCTCTCTCCATGATTAATGAGCCATCAGAGCTATTACGCACACTGCTTGAAGGCACACATAGCAAAATTGCTGGGCGTTTGGCAGGGGCATTTCGCAATATTGGAAGAGATAAGATTGCCGATACAATCATTCAAACCATGAGAACGGCAGGCCACACCGTTTATGAGACAAACCCATTTGATCAGCCTTCAAACATTACATTCGGAAATCGAGAAACCTCACCTTACGTCAATCGCTTGAAAATGATGTGGGCTGAATTTAGAGAAGACATTATTGAGTACTTCCCAAAAGCGCCGGGTCTACCGAAGGGGAAGGATGTAAACCGTTTTCTTGAGCAAATGGATCACATCTACACATCCGATGCTTACCACTCCCTCTCTATTGAGGGCTACCGAGTAAACGCAGAGCTTATTGAATGTGTCCGCTCTGGCGAATGGAACCCAGACAAGGTAAAGAAAGATGAAGAATACCTCAATGCTTTGGCGGCAAGAGGATATTGGCAAGCGTTTCAAGCGGTTAAAGCCAGCATTACCGATGTGCTACAAAATGGTAAAGATGCAGGACAAGCTGCCGAGGACGATTACCAGCTCTGGTATCGGGAATTATTTGGGCCAAGCGTTGTGGCTGGCATAGTGAGTGCCGTTGACCTAGCGGGCTTCCGTAACCGGCCTGTGTATATTCGATGCTCAATGCATACGCCACCAAACTCAGAAGCCCTTATTGACCTCATTCCAACCTTCTTTGAGCTACTGCAAAAAGAAGAAAGCCCGGAGGTATGCGTTGTTCTTGGACACTTTATATTTGTTTACATCCACCCATTTATAGATGGTAACGGGCGAACAGGCCGGTTTTTAATGAATGTGATGCTGGCTGCTAGCGGGTACCCTTGGGTAGTCATTCCCGTTGAACGAGGCGACGAATATATGCAAGCACTAGAAGCCGCCAGCGTTGATAGAAATATCGTTCCCTTCACCAACTATATTAAGGGCTTACTCGACCAAGCAGACCTTTTCTGATTTTTTTAAAGATGGATTGTGCATTGATATTTACGATGACCGATATTCAGGAGGGGGAACCAGTAAAGCCAAAAGGCTGAGGTTTTATTTAAAGCGCCTACTGATTCCGTTGTTAAGGTATTACTTGCTCTTACCCCAATCCACATCGTCCGTGAATTAGACAAGCCATAAAATGAGCAACATTGATTCGACTGGTTGAACCAGTATCAATAGCCTATGGGTTGGAAAAGTCGTAGGCATTTAGGCGGAAACTGATTGACAATTTATTATTATGTGATTATATATACATTCATATTTACTAAATATGGTTGTATATATAAACATGCCAAGATATTCTAAAGCGATCACTGAGCTGTCACTGGACGCCAAAGCAACTGCGTCAACTATTGGTGCAAACCTTCGGCTGGCCATTAAAAGTAGGGAGGACCTTCAAGGTTTTGCTCAGCGTATTGGTGTGAATAGAGCGACTCTGGGCAAGTTGCTCAATGGCGACCCATCCATTCAGGTCGGTGTATTATTGGCTGCACTCGATTCTTTAGGGTTGCTGGATCACTTAGAGGGTGTGGCTGCGCCAGAGAAGGATCAGCTTGGGCAGTCTATAAGGCTGGGCTCAGTTCAGTCTCCTAAAGTGGATCTAAGTGGTGATTTTTAGGGGGAGCGGCCATGCTAGTGCGTGAGGCATATATTTTTATTCCTATACGGGGGGTGGAGACGGTTGCCGCCAGGGTTCAGCATCATAAAGAGCGCAATGGGGTTGATCGTTTTTATTTCCGTTATGGCGATTCATTTCGTTTTAATCCAAACGCTTTTTCAATAGACCCGAGGCAACTTCCTCTTACTGATAAGACAATGATCTTCCCGAAACTGCCACTTGCACTGCAAGATAACGGGCCGGATGATTTTGGCAAGTATTTGTATGAGCGTTTGCACCATGCTCAGCCTGAATCACCGTTAGATTATCATGTGGGCAATGGCGTTCATGGTATTGGTGCGCTGGCTTTCTCCGATACGCTCAAAGCGCCCAGCGAAGGTAAGTTGAGTGTATCCATCGCCTCTATTGAGGCATTAATAGAGGCATACAAAGCATTGGAAAAAAAGCAGCCTATTCCCCCTCGGTTGGAAACGCTACTTGTGCCCGGTACAAGTTTAGGCGGCGCTCGTCCAAAGGCGCTGCTGGAAGATGAAAATCACCAGCAGTGGATCGTTAAGTTTAATAGAGAAAACGATATTTTCGATATGGCGATTGCCGAATACGCGGCAATGACGGCGGCGAAGAAAGCGGGAATAAATGTGGCGGAAAGTCGTGTGATTAGGGTGGGAGATAACCGTGTTTATTTAACTAAACGTTTTGATCGTTGCCATGGAACTCGGCAACATTTTTTGTCGGCGTTTACTTTTATGGGGGCTGACCGGGCGAGGTTGGATAGGGTATACAGTACGTTTTCCTACCCTTCTCTGGCTCAGATGATCAAGCGTATTTCATCTTGCCCAACAGAAGATAGAGCCGAGTTATTTCGTCGTATGGTATTTAATATTTTGTGCGGTAATTGTGATGATCATTTAAAAAATCACGGGTTTATTAAAGATGAAGAAGGGCCTTTATATCGTTTGTCCCCTGCGTACGATATTGTTCCCGCAGCGGGAACGGATATTCACGCGATTGGCATTGGTGACGAAGGCCCTAAGGGCTCGATAGACAATGCACTGTCAAGATATGTTGAGTTTGGTTTGGATAAAGTATCGGCCAAGCATATTGTGGATAAGGTGAGAGATGCGGTGAATCAGCTTCCACAGATAGCGAGAGAAAATGGCATGGGTGATATGGATGTGAGCTTATTAAAGAGGCGAATACTAAGTGAATAGTGGGTTAAGTATTTGTTTTTTTAAGGCGGCTTTTAATTAAGGTAAATTTTAATTAAGGTAAATTTTAATTGTAAGTGTATTAATTTTAATAATAACAAAAAGCAAGTTCCTATCTTTGCTGGAAGAGCTGCTATCCCATTGCGAGAGGTATATGAAAAAATGAGCAATATTAATCTTTCACTTGACCAAATGGGCGCATATGTTGCGTTGGAAGCACTTACAAATGAAATCGAGAGGTGGAAAAACTTGTCTGAAGAATCTGTTGGAGAAGATGCTTTAGCCGACTACGGAAATGATATGCCACACCTGTTAGAAGTCTATAAGCAACTGAAAGCTTTGGCTGTAGAAGAGTATGGAGAACATATTCTTGACTTCACAAGAGGCTAGGCTGTTTTATTCAATAAACATTAAACTGACCAGAAGTAGACCGCCCAAACGCCAAAAATCATGGAGACAATGCAGTGTCCCCTTGATTAATTGCGCTTCTGATAGGGGTATAGAATTCCAAGGTTCTCAATATCAATCGTTGCTTAAAAGACATGAACTTAAGCACAGTCTGAACCGTCCTTATCATTGTACAGATAACGCATGTATGGAATCGTTTTATCATAGTTTAAAGGCTGAATTGATCCGATCCACTAAATTTATTAACGTGAATGATCTCAGAACTTTACTGGCCAAATACATCAATAATTTCTATAATTCTGTTCGGTTACACTCAAGCTTAGATTACGAATCGCCCATGGAATATGAGCAACGTATAGCATAACAAAATGGTGTCCGTTTTATCGGGGGAAGATCACTTGGTAAAGCTGTCACCTTTTTTGTTCCAAATAAAGTCGCCAACTTCACCAATCCGGTGTTTGAGGCATTACCAAATTGTTGAGCAAAAAATATATGAGTGAAGATAATTCATCTACGTCGTTCGATCTGTATAAGATTGCTTTAGATACGAGAAATATGGAAATCTCTCTTTTTTGGCAGCGATCAAATTACTTTCTAGCTCTTAACACAAACACAATTAAGCCAGCCAAGCAGGGTGCTTTATTTAAGGAAGTAAGGTAGTGAAGAAAATAACTCTACTCATTTTAGCATTGGTCATATTGTCGGTTGTAGTATATGGTGCAATTGTCACTTTTTCAGAAAATCGTGAATATAGCAGGATTAGCCTGGATTACTACTTATTAACGCCTAAGGAGCTGTCTCAATTATCCAAGTATTGTGAGAATGACCCTCGATTTATTTATAGTACAGCGGATGGGCCAAAACCAACGATTATACATTTAAACTGTTATTTTGAAGAAAAAATAATGAGTGACTATGTAAATAAAAATAATTTTGAGCGGGTTTCTAATAACCAGTTTAAAAAAGGGCCTATAGAAATAGAGTTTGAAAAAGATGGTACTGACAAGGTCGTGCTAACAACCGTTTATGAGTATCTATAGCTTAATAAGGTTAGCAAATTGACCTAACGAAAAAATAATTGGTTGTTAGAAAGGGAGATTATGAAAATGATGACAACTTTGATGAAATTTTTTAAAAGCTGAAGCTTAATTTAACTGACACAGATTTATGAATACTTCCACACAGAATTTTGAACGCCCTCGTTTTTTCTGATACTGGCATGATGACAGGCTCATATACACAACCACGAAGTATTGGCGTCACTTCATTGAACGCGCTCCTTTGTATGCACCACAAGCTTGTTAATGGCCTTCTGTGAATGTGGTGCAGGTTTCGTAATATGAATACGCTTATCCATTCCCTGAATGCGCTCACCAATACGCTTTAATGCTGTATCAATATCAGAAAGGGACCGTGACTGGCAAATAGGTCAAATCAATATCTACCGATAAACGCGGCATATTGCGAGTAAACAGATTAATCGCCGTACCGCCTTTCAGGGCCCGGCAACATAAGGAAGTGTTCGCACAAGCAAATCAACTTGCTTGCGGTATAGGTTACTAAACGCCATGACTCAATTTCTTCGGCACTGTGATTTGATATTGAGGGTCTAATTTACCGCCTTTAACAAGTTCACGCTTCCCCTTACCAAGATCAATCTTCTGGCGGTTAATGCGCTTTAACCAGCTATGTTGATGGCGGTCAGTAAAGAAGAAAAACAGCCGTTTCACCTTAATGCTCTTGGCGTTTTCCAATAGGGATTGCAATCGGCGGGGGCTGAGATTAACCAGCCCTTCCATTGTAATACCGATTGTAATACCGGCCATATGGAAGGTTTCTTTTTGAGGTGGCTCATCGAGTAACTCAAGATAGGCGCGCTCAGGGGTAGACATCACCAGCGGCCATTGCCACCAACGACTAATGCGCAATGCACTGTCCGATAAGACTTCATCCTCTGGGGGCTGTGTCAGTGACGCCACATGCGGGGGCAATTTGATTTCAGGTAAAAAGCGCAAGCGGTTATGGAAGACAAAAGACGGCTCTATATCCAGTTTGAACACCCAGGCAGGCAGCTTTTGATCGCCATACAGATGCATGGTTTGTTGTGATTGAGTTTGATGATCGCTTGAGAGGCTGTATTTAATCTGGCAGTTACGCAGAATGATTTACAGGGTCGGGCCTGAGCATGAGCCAGCCTTTAATTTACGCCACCTGAGCATACTCGAAATAAGAAAATACCAGTTTAGAACAAAAGTTGAGATTATCAACCTGCACATATTTGTTAAAAAATTGATAGCCAAAATGTATATTATTTTTTTATGATTAATGTGTTTTATATGCTTTTAAAAGATAATAAGAGCATTTATGTAATAAAACCACTTAGTGAATAGTGTTTTTAAGCACTACATCGTCTTAAATAGGAAGTCAATAATTTGACTTGAGAGCAGATTGCTCTCATTATAATCTAGTGTTTTTGTAGGTCATTGTTTTTATTGGCGTTTATTAATTTTTGAAATTTATTTATTAATTAACAGGCCATTTTTATTTAAACGTCTCTTTAAAACCCCCCCCGTCTATACTGCTTCAAAGCAACTAGTGGTTGATTTTCATATGGTGAAAATAACTGCTGTTAATTCGCAATATTTTTCTAAGAGAAATAGACGGACGGTCAAATGAGCATTTTAGTCACCCCTTCAATAGGTAAACAGTGTGTAAAAACAGTATTGTCCTTACTGACATTTTCAGTACTCGTATTGTCAGGTTGTGGTGGAGGCGGTGGCGGAGGTGGCGGAGGTGGTGGAGCAAATACCAGTTCCAGCTCTTCTTCAAGCTCTTCTTCTAGTAGTAGTTCTAGTAGTAGTTCTAGTAGTAGTTCTAGTAGTAGTTCTAGTAGTAGTTCCAGTTCGTCGAGTTCATCTTCAAGTAGTTCTAGTAGTAGTTCGAGTTCGTCGAGTTCGTCTTCTAGTTCATCTTCCAGTGGCGGCGAGACGGTTACTTTATCGGGTTCGGTATCCACTTTTCCAGATTCCAGCCCCAGCCCCTCTAAGCGTGTACGTAAATTAGCGATACCAGTAGATCAGTATCACAACGTAAGTGCTAAGACATTGTTTAGAGCAGACGATGAAATTACCCGTAGTGATATGGTGCCCGCTTCGGCGTTGGTTTCCATCTTCTTATTGACGGATGTGAATTTCGAAAACCCAATTGCCACTGTGCCTACCGATGAAAACGGTAATTACGAAATCACCGTGGCGGATGTGCGAGATTATCTTCTTGCGCAAAGTTTGATTAGTGCTGAAGCGTCGGAAGAGGATGTGATTACCGCTTTCCGAGCCTTGGGTCGGTTACAAGTTCGAGCCTTGGTTGTTCGAAATGAGGGTGGCACCCAAACGGCAATGGCGATTCAGTCTATTGCCGACCCTGCGGACATCAATGAAGAAACCGGGCTTCCAGAACCCGTTGCTGTGGACCCTATTATTCATCGAATTGTGAAAACGATTATTGATCAGATTAAAGAGTCCATCGCGTCTTTGGTTGACCTGGGGCTTTCAGCAGACATTGTGCAAACATTGACTGAAACAGTCGTAGCCACAGTCGCAACGGAAATTGAGCGTGTTTTAGACGAAGCTGAAACAAGCGTTATTACGATTCCTGAAGGTCAAACCTTTGATGATGTTGTTAACCAACAGGAAGACGAGTTTGAATTGGAGGTGCCGCTTGGGCAAGTGGAACAACTTGCGGGTGTACTGGATGGAACAACTGAAATCACTGACGAGGTGGTGGGTTCTCTTGAAGAAAACGTTGCGGCAGCAGATGAACGTATCGATGACGCCGTTTCAACATTAGAGTCTTCTCTCGGCAGCGAATCGCAAGGTTTACTTTCTGGTTTAGAAGCGGCATTAAATGAAAGTGTGGGCGATAGCTTTGATGATCAAGTTGAAAATGGTGACTTAGAAACCCTATTTGCCGACGATGGTAGCGGCGCGACAACGGAAGAGCGTCTAGCGGCGGCAGAAGCCGAAAAAGAACGCTTATTAGCAAAAGCTTTACGGCGTTTCTTTATGTCCATGGGCTTGGCGGTTGTGGTGGATGAAAATGACAGTGGTACGGCAGGTGTTATTGCGGTTAGCTTGCCTGCGCCTCCGCATATTGCAGAAACCTCCCTTCCTGGTGGGCGTGGGTTTGACGATAGAAATATTCGAATCTTCAAAGTAGGTGAGGGCGCTCTCGCCGCCGGTAGTGATTATACGACGAACCCGGACGCGGTATTGGGAGCCTTGCTCGACGGCGAGCCAAGCGCGCCTTTTTATTATGCGCCTGCTCTTTCTGGTGCGGTACAAGAGCTGCTTGGAGAGCAAACCCTAGAGGCTTTCCAAATTGTATTGGACGCTGCGTTTAATCGCGTGATTGACCCAGAGAGTACGCCAACCGATGCCGACTATGATTTAGTGGACCGCGTTAAACTATTTCACGAATTATCTCGCAGGTTGCACGAATCTAGCCTTGTTTCCAGCAATGTAATTAGTACTTTGGTAGAGAATAGAGGGGCCACTATCCAACTGGGTCAGTTAGCGGCGGTATTGGCGGGCAACTTTACTTGGGTAAGTGAATTAGTAAACATTACCCCAGAGGGTTTTCCAATCTTTACCGGGCGCCGTTCTCCTCTGGCCGGTGGTGCGGATGCTGTTGATGCATCTGAACTTGTTCGGGCGTTGAGCCTCTCCTTAGGTGAGTCGGCAACGGAAACGGCAGATATACTAACCAGCCGTTTAAGCTTTTATGCTCAGTTTGCGCCTGATGCTATCCAATCGGCCATTCAGCGTGCTGATTTTGAACAAGGCAATGCGTTCAACCTGCTGCAAACCTTAATTGGCCTTTATCCGGCAGAAGATGCCGGCTATCAAAGCCTTATTGTTGGCTCGGCATTATTACCTCCAACCCCGGCCTATGAATTTGCACGTGATAGAGTGGCGAGAGGCTTAACCTCTGCTGTGCCAGCTTCATTATTTGGTCAAACACTTACCAGTGAAAGTACCATTAATGTGCGTTCGGCCCTGTTCTTAATGGACTTTTTGTTAAGAAGTAGTTTCTTAATTGATTCCAGTGAAGGTTACTTTACCAACTTTGTTATTGTGGATGGTGAAACAGAGCATAACCGTAGAGTGCCTCATTTCGGTAACTACAAAACCATGGAAGCGGGTGATTTTGTTACCGTTGCAACGTTTATCTCCTCGCTACTGGATATCACCACTATTGATAATGGTGAATTGCATGGCGGGGCCTCAGATGCATTGCGCGAAGGGCTGAGCGGTTTACCTGAATTGCCAGAATTTAGAGAGCAAAACATCGATGATTTTGCTGATAACCTGGATGAAAGAGCGGCGACAGTTAGCGTAAGCTGTGCCGTTGAACGCTTTGATGGCGTTGACCCCAGTTCCGATACCCTACCCGAGCAAGACCGTTTAACCGCAACAGTGTTTACGGTTGGCTGGGACGAGCAAGGTAACTTCTTTAGAGGTGATGCGGTAGACGCCGTAGTCTCGCCTGTTGACGGTACGTACACCGTAAGTGGTATTCCAACGGGGCCAAATGAAAGCCCTGGGTTGGACTACATTCTTAAATTCGATATACCAAGCTACAACAATGATTTGCCTGAATTATTCTTCTACGCAGATGGCTACGTACCTGAATTGGTTATGTGTGACGCTCAATACCCACTCTTTATTGGGCCAGACGCAGAGTTTGTGCCCGTACCAGGGTTAGGGTTGGTGAGTGATCAATCACGACCAGACGATACAGGCACACCGCAAACCGAAGGCATTGATGTCTCCAACTTTGAACAACCGGGTGCGCCTATTTACCTGACCGATGCTGAAGCAAGTTCCGGTATGGGGGCTATCGACTTTACGTTTAATTCCGCCGAAGCGGGCTTTAGTATTGCTGCCGCAGCACAAAGCGGTGTTGGCTTTGCACCGCTATATGGTGGTTATATTGAGGGTGAACTTAACCTCGCGGTTGTTCAGGGAGAGCTAGACCCAGTCTACGGTCTTCACTCCATTATGGGGGCGAATATTCGTACCCTTATAGAGGGTGTGATTGCCGATCCATCACCTTTAGTACCAAGCATTGCACTAGACCCAGCCGCCTTTGAGCCAGAACGTCTTTACCTTATGAAAGACAGCGAAGGCAAATACTGGATACTAGAACTTCGCTTTATCGACCTGTTCACCGAACCCGATGGCTCAGAGCGAGCGTTTATCGATATTGGTATCGCAAGCGTTAATAGCCTAGGTGAGGTCAGTATTCCCGATGCCTCGTTTGACTCAGGGTCAGGGGGTGGGCCAGACGGCAGTGCAGGTGGAATCATGTACTACAACCTGTTCTATGGTGACTGGTTAGTACTTGAAAACCCAGGTGCTTATATGGGGCCAAATGTATTGGCACCTGAACAGGTTTCTTGGGGTGACCTGTCCGCTGAGTACGCCGCTCTAGGTGGCGGAACTGATGGAGTTTACCTCCGTTACGCTGGCGCGCACTTTGACGATACCATCGTCAACCCAGAGGATATAGAAACAGCATTTGGCAACCCGCCCGATTACAGCTCTATTCCTGTGCGCCTAGACGGTGGCCGCGAAGGCATTACATTCGTTAAATTGAGCTTTAGCCAAACTGACCGTACCTATGTGATGGAACCCGCCCCAGAAGAAGCGGGAAGTTTCACCACTAACCTGAGACACAACAACCTAGTTGCCATCTTTGATAACAGCGCAACGCCTGAAGGTGAAGAAGCCTCTCCCATATACATAGCGCGTGTGGTTAGACACCTCCCGGCAGATGACCCCTTTGCCAATATGGAGCTGGCGTTAGAAGTATTGCCATTTGCACCAGGGGAGCAAATGTCGGATGCGGACGTTGTCTGCTTTAATGAAGATAACCGAACGTGTCCCGTTGACACCTCACCTGTACTTGTCTTCTCAAGCGACCTCAATACCCCCGTAGGCACCGTTTTTGACGGCGACTTCGACGGTGTGCCCGCTATATTTGACCCCAACGATAATGACCCCAATATTCCTGGGGCTGCGCCAGCCGGTGGTGCGGGCACAGGAGGTATTAACGAGGGGCTCTTTGTCAGCGTACTGGGTGAATCTAATGGAGAGGGTGGGACAAGCCGATCCTTTATCGTTGAAACCTACGGTGTATACCCTGGTGATATTCAAGCGGTCACCGTTGAAAGCGCTATTTTTGGTGCGGAAGCTGGCCCGCAAACCCTCTTTGCCTGTGACCCTCCAACACTGGTTGATAGTGTATTCACCGATTACCAGTGCGACGCTTTAACGGTGGATGGTAGTGTAACCGTATCACTGGAAAGCCGTCGTGGCGACAGTGTTGCCTTTAAACTCGCCGTTTCAGATGAAATACTGGCGGGGCTAGGTGATCGAGTTAATTTTGAATACGAGATTAGCTATCGCGCACCGGAGGACCTGAATGGCGAAGCATTTATGTGTGGTGATACAGCGTGTTTAGCGCGCCCTAATACCGTCGGTGCGCTCTCCGTTGCGATCCCTTCAAGCGTGGCCGCATTGGATGACTTACTGGTGGGCGTGGGTACGGAAGACCCAATCAGCTTAAGCACACTTTCCTCTCTAGACGTTACCCGTGAATTAACCTTCACCAGCAGCATTGTACTTGGAGCCAGAGATTACGAACTCGGTATTTTCTGCCCAGGTTCCGCACCAGGCGAAGAGTTCCGACCAGAAGAAAATATAAGTTTCTGGGCTCCTGGATGGGATGAAACGGGCCGTGCAACAGCCCCTGAATTCCACGTAAACGTACAGTGGATTGGTGGTCGTATCTGCGACATTTCCGTCTCCGCACACTTAGAGTCAGACGCGGGTGAATTTATCGGTGTGAGTCGAATCGCATTCGATGATGTCGTAACAACTGGCGGTTTTGGTGACGGTGGCTTTATCGATAACGAACTCGCGGTTGTGCCTGGAAGCACCGGCCATGTGTGTCTAGTGCCTCAAGCAGACGGCAGCTCCATTCCTGGAACCACCGACTGTAACGAAGGCAATACGCTGTTTACCGTGACGGGCGTTGAGATAAACCCAGATAGCACATCGGCACCTCTGTCTTTTGGAACGCTGGTGACCGAAGCCTGGGCAGACGGTGGTAGACGTAATCTTACCGGTGGCTTGTTAGATGTTGGGTCAGAAGTTGGGTTTAATATTGACCTCACCGCTATGGACCCGCCTCCCCCCACCTGTGGCGCAATTAATACCGATACCTTCTCATCTACCTGTGAACCGGGAACCGTACTTTCAACCATCTTTGTGGTGAATGAAGGCGGCACCGAGTTGGCGTTGCATTCAGACCTGAGTTCCATGTTACGAATCGATGGGCCCGTGACCCAAGGCGGCACCATTGCTTTGAATGAGCCTGGTTTTTATAAAGCCGTTGACCTGGAAGATGGCACTGAAGTCCTTGAAATAAACATTGATATTCACCAAAATCCAGAAGGTACTGTGGAGATATGGGCGAACTTCACCCTAACCGCCGGTGGTAACAACTACAACGGCACGCCGGACCCAGAGAACCCATTTAGCATCTCTTCGCCCGGCTATATGTTTGTGCAAACCGGCTCTGGCCAACCATACGAATTTGATGTTCGCCTCATTCGAGATGGCCTCGTGAAATTGGCTTGGTACATACCGCCACCACGAGTGAACCTCGCCGACCCAATGGATATCAATGGCGATGGCACTAACGATGTGGCAGCCGCCTACGACGCAGGAACCTGGACCTTTACCTTTGCCGCAGATGCGGGCATAGAAGGCGTTCAGCGTTTTGACCCAACAGCAGGAATGCACACAGATATTACCGCCAATGAAGACGGAAGCTATACCAGTACCGTTGAAGAAGCACAGATGAATGCTGAATTCTCCCTCTTCTTCGCCGATACTCAATACAACCTATTTGTTAGCTTCCACGGTGAAGGAACAGGAGAGGGCGATGCCGAATGGCATGAAATTCTCGGTGGCTCAGGAGGAGGGGGCTGCCCAGAATGTATGCCTCCACTACTGGAATTTAGCGTGCAATCCGGTACGCCAGTTTCCGTATTTTCTGGTGAAATGGGCCTTACCCTAGAGCCAGGGGCAGTGGAACTTATTATTGTATCGACCACTGAAACAGACATCACACTCGCTTTACCAGACGGTGTAACCGATGTCGCCTTGGAAACCTATAACGAGGAAACCCAGCAGCCAGTTTCTGGACCATCCGTTACCTTGCCACGCGGTCGAGACAACCAATGGGTTCATTACGCCAATCAAAGCGGGCCATCCTACGACATTGAAGTCCGCGATTTTGGTCATGAAGTCTCTGTCACAATCCACAGCCCTATGGGGCAAGGTGGAAGTGGAGGCGGGGAACCGCCAAGAGATACCGATGGCGATGGCATTTTCGATATATTCGATAACTGCCGCATTATTTCCAATGGCGACCAAGCCGATGAAAATCAAAACGGAATAGGTAACCTGTGTGATCTACCGGCTCCAGATATAACAGGCGTATACCAAACTACACTCACTCACATAGAGGGCAGTATAGAGTTTGATGATACTCTTGGTAGCTGTGTTCCAGGTGAAGATGAAAGCTTCTTTGCCATTATCGAAATGCAAGGCAACCAACTCTTCCTGCGCGCTATGGATGAAGACGACGATGAAGGCGTTTACGGAACATCGGACGAGCAAGGTAACCTAACGCTTTGGAATAGTGATGGCTTCCAAGCAAGCGGCACCTTCTTTGAAGGTGGGTTTAGCTTTACCTTTACCGAAAGCTCCGGCCCAGATGACGCTTCAATAGCCTGTATCACGAATGCAGCGGTTGTCGGCACACCGCCTGTTCCAGTGAATGAGCAAGCGGCTTTGGAAACAGGCGTAAGCTGGTTTGACGAAGATAGCAATGACGGTGAAATGGCCGAATTTGAATATGGAACGCTGATTAACGGCGCCATTGAACAAATCTTTGGCTATGACGCTACAAGTGGTATCTGGGTAGACCTGGCCAGCGAAGAAATGGGCAGTGAAGTCTACTTAACCGATACCGGCATAGCGTTTGCCGATGGCTTAATGACTGTGACAGGGTTCTTGGATGTGGGTGAAGTCGCTGTTGTGCAGCCGACACTGGGAGGAACAGCCGTTGACACAGAAGTCTGGCATATTGAACTTGCCAGCTTCAATATTGCTGGTATGAACCTCACCGATGTTCTTGAGGGAGACTATGAAATGGGCATTGCCGATGGCACGCCATTTAATACAGGAGCCATTGCCTACCACGCAAAAATTATTGCGCAAAACAATGCCTACGGACTCTGGTGCGACGAAGACCACTCACCCTGGTTCGAAACAAACCTAGAGTGCGACAATATTGTTGCCACCGCCTGGGAGGAAAACCTATCGGGCGAACACATACCCACACCGGCAACCTCACTGGATGATATTGTGAATACCTCACTAGAAATGGAAACCGGCCCAATGGGTGGTATTTGGGCAGGTCGAGGTTGGGACTACGATATTAATGCCTACCTTATGTCCAGTGATGGAACGGCTGGCGGGGACAACTTGATTGCGGTCTTTATCAAACACCGTCACGGCCCCGAGGGCGGAATGAATGAGGTGATTGGCGAGGTAGCAGCGACGGTTGGTAGCGTCGGCTCAACCAATGTTATTGAGTTTATTATTCCCGATGATGTCGCCGCAATGGGTGACTTGGATGAAGAAGAACACATCCCCTTTGTCTTTGTTGAATCCGAACTGGAAGGCGGGCCTATCGTACGTCACGGTAGAAAAGTGTTAGCGGGAACTGAAATGGAAGAGCTACTGTTTAACAACACCGCTAAATCCAATATTTTAAATGCTTTCTTTCCTCAATAATGGAACGCGGTTTCAGATAATCAGTACAGAGTAAAAAAGATAAAGCGAGCCTTCTTTAAGGCTCGTTTTTTTGTGCCTTATTTTGAGCAATAGAGGTTCCTTAGTTTAGTGGTGGGTATATGGGTAATGCATTAATACAAACATCAATCAAACCGTGCTTCTGGATATCAATTATCCCGGACAGTAGTGCAGAGGACCGTGGGAACTAGGGTGTAGAGCGCAAAATTACCATCGTAGTTTTTCCCACATTACTGGTCGTAGAATAATGAAGTTTTACGGCCAATTTCCCACACTCACATCGTAGACTTTTTTCTAATTATTATTTTCCCATCGTAGTCTTTACCAAAACCGATCCAAAAAATTCCCATTCGATCTTATTGGTTGGCTTGCGATCAGCTCCACAAATGTCCTTCGACGCCTTTGGCGCAAGAAGGAAAACCAACTGGGCGGGCGAACTGACCCAAGCCGAAACCGAAGCCCTACTCTCCGACGTAGGCATAGGCACCAGCCGAGGGTATACTGGCCATGAACACCTGGACCGAACCGGATTGATCCATATGAATGGCCGGGTCTACGACCCCACCCTGGGCCGGTTTTTGAGCGCCGACCCTATAGTGCAGGCACCCTATTTTAGTCAGAGCTATAACCGTTATACCTATGTGTGGAATAATCCCTTAGGGATGAATGACCCCAGTGGGTATGAAGGGAATGATTCGTTAGGGGAGGACGATAAAGAAGCCCCGGAGCCCGAGCCCGAGAAGAAAAGGGAAAAGCCCAAACCGGGAGTCCATCGTCTTCACGCTGGAAATGGTTATAGCATCGTATACGGAGATGGTTCATCGGATGACGGAGAGTCAGAAGGGGCTCGTTCCGATCAGGAAGAGTCAGAGGAGCCAGAGGAAGGGGAGTTAACAACAGAACTTATTCGGGGGGATTCGAATAATGGTGAAATATTAGAAGAGGGAGTATTGGGGCAGGAGGGTGTTGATCAGGAAGGAATTCCTACCAAGCTTAAACTTAGTATTGGAAAAGAAAACCCTAATAAAAATACTGTTGTTACAGATGGTAATGGCGGAACGATGGTTCAATTAAGTACTAAAATGCAAAAAGCATCTCAAGTTATACAGGATGCGGTTGGGGTTCACGAAGGGCAACATATTAAAGATTTCATGGAATATGGCACTAACTTGGAAATACTTAAAGGGCTGCCAGCAGGAAAACTTATTAAATTCAGCCCAGTGACTAATAAAAATGTACTTGAGCGGAGGGGGTATAGAGCAGAAATTAACTACTTGGAAAATCAGATGTTAAACGAGACTTTACATCCAAACCTTTTGTATAGGGTCAATGTCCGTTTAAATACTCTTGATTATCACTACAACAAATATAGTAATTAGATATGAATTATTGTAATTTTAGTTACCTATTTTGCAGGGCGGTACTGTGGATGACGCTGATACTTTGTTCATCTAGTTGTTATAGTTCAGGCGGTAGTACTTCTAGTGCCTCCCCGTACGTTGTTAATGCTAAAGCAACTATAACTAATGACTCTATTGAGCTAAATCTACAACTGAAAAATAATTTGGTGGATAAGCTTGTTTTTTATCCTGGAGTTCTGTCAAGAGATAGTATCGTTCTATATATATCTAGGCCGAAAGCATTCGGAGGGGTTGTTGAAGAGGTTGGCTTAATAGATGACCCGGACGTTGAGCTACTTGAAATTGAGGGAGGGAAGGTTTTTCGAGAAGATATAGATTTAGAGGAAATTTTTCCTAGTCTTCGAGAAGAGCTAACAAAAGGAGAGTTAATTTTATTTTGGGCTGTGAAAGTCGAAACTGAGAATGGTCAACATTCCGAAAGGTTTGGCGGTTATATTATCTTAAGCAATGACGGTCAGAGTTGAGAGGCAAAATAGGGGTCAAATCCATTGATAATAACATTTAACCTCGCTTAATTGTAGAGCGCAAAATTACCATCGTAGTTTTTCCCACATTACTGGTCGTAGAATAATGAAGTTTTACGGCCAATTTCCCACACTCACATCGTAGACTTTTTTCCAATTATTATTTTCCCATCGTAGTCTTTACCAAAACCGATCCAAAAAATTCCCATTCGATCTTATTGGTTGGCTTGCGATCAGCTCCACAAATGTCCTTCGACGCCTTTGGTGCAAGAAGGAAAACCAACTGGGCCGGGGAGCTGACCCAAGCCGAAACCGACACCCTACTCTCCGAAATAGGCATAGGCACCAGCCGAGGGTATACTGGCCATGAACACCTGGACCGAACCGGATTAATCCATATGAATGGCCGGGTCTACGACCCCACCCTGGGCCGTTTTTTGAGCGCCGACCCCATAGTGCAGGCGCCCTATTTTAGTCAGAGTTATAACCGTTATACTTATGTGTGGAATAATCCCTTGGGGATGAATGACCCGAGTGGGTATGAAGGGAATGATTCGTTAGGGGAGGACGATAAAGAAGCCCCGGAGCCCGAGCCCGAGAAGAAAAGGGAAAAGCCCAAACCGGGAGTCCATCGTCTTCACGCTGGAAATGGTTATAGCATAGTATACGGAGATGGTTCATCGGATGACGGAGAGTCAGAAGGGGCTCGTTCCGATCAGGAAGAGTCAGAGGAGCCAGAGGAAGGGGAGTTAACAACAGAACTTATTCGGGGGGATTCGAATAGTAGTGAAATATTAGAAGAGGGAGTATTGGGGCAGGAGGGGATGACCGCTGAAGAATACCTTGCTGCTGTTGAAAATGGGCTGTGGGAAGAGGCTCCTGTCATCGAGGGATTTGCAAATAATAGTGAAGTAAATGCCGCTGCTGGTCGTGTAAATTCTGCCTCATCATCTTCGTCCGGTGACGTAGTTGCCGACCCTCGTTATATTGCAGTTATGAAAACTATTTCTCGTGCAACGGCTAGAGCCTCCCTTGCGAAAGGTGTTGGTGATGCTGAGAAGTTCTTGGCTTTGTCGTTGGACTCCAGTGGGAATGCGGTTGTATCACGAATAGGAATCTTAACAGGGCAGGGAGGAAATATTAGTTCGTTCATCTCTGGTGCAGGTGCGATAGCTCATGTTCACTACAAGGGATTGCTTCAGCCTCCAGTTGGTGGAGACCATAGTGCTGTCAAGTTTAGAGGAATCTCTAGTTTTGTAATTGGTTATAGAGGCCGAAGAGTTTGGGAGGTTGGCCGAATAGGTGGGGATTATAAAACTCGAAGTATTAGCGGGTCGAACCCCGGAAAGTGGAGGAACTATTAGGTGATTGATAAAAATATGACTGTACGACTGTTATTTATTGTTCTTGTCGGTTTCATCTTTTCTGTTGAAACCCATGCAAATACTAATTGGAGCAACCACGCACTTGTGGTTGCTAAGCCTCTTAAAGTTGAGTTTAAAAAGAACTTATCATCTAAGTCGGAAGTGTATGCTGGAGAGATGTTTATCGTTAGATTGAAAACTCTAGAGGTTATAAAAGGAAAGCTAAATAAAAAGGTTTTTACGGTCGACTTGTTCGCTTCTCACAAAAAAGCTTTGCAGTCCAAGAAAAAGCTATATATTTTAATTGAGAAAACTGGAGAATCCCTTAAAGGAGTTTCGTGGACAGTTGAAAGAACGGTGGTTTGCTTTCCTCGAGGGTCTATTGAGACTGAAGCTGTTGCGGGAAGCTTTAGAGTTAAAGATGAATATTTGAAATCTAATTGTATAGGAATTAAGTAGGAAATCTCTTACGCAGAAGAAGAAAAAATAGAATTTTTTCACAAAGACCACTTGGGAAGCATTGAGGCGATAACCGATCAAGACGGCACTATCTTACAAAAAATAGGGGTCAAATCCATTGATAATAACATTTAACCCCGCTTAATCTAAAATACACGCCCAGTGCAAAACACTGGGCGTGTTCTTCTCTACTCTTTAGGCGTCACCACAATACAGCCCTCCATCACCCGGACCTGTACATAGGAATTACTGGCGCAGTGACGGCCTATTAGAAAGCCGCAGCAGCCAAACAGGGCAAGCCAAAACCGAACACTTCACCTACGACAACCTCAGCCGCCTGCGCACAGCCAGCCGAACCACCGCCACCAGCTACGCACTCAACGGCAACATCCTCAGCAAAACCGCCAGCAACAGTGCGGGCAATGAAGAAACCAACGTCACCGGCTACCAATACGGCACCACCGCCAACGCCGGCCCCAATGCCGTCAGCCAAGCCAACATCAACGGCATCGCCACCACCCTCTACTACAACCCAAACGGCAACATTACCCACTACGACGCCAGCACCGGCGCCGATAAATATGTCGACTGGACCGCCCGAGGCAAACCCTGGCGCATCACCCAAGGCACCTCCGCCAACGACACCACACCCGACGCCCGCGATGAAATTGCCTACGGTATAAACGGCGCCCGCTACTACAAACACTCCACCTGGCAAGACAGCAACGGTAAAGAACACACCGACATCACCTTCTACGTGGGCAACTACGAAGATGTGCTACCCGGCAATAACCCCAAATACAACCGTGTCGAGCGCACCCGCATAAATGACCACGTGATGCATATACGCATCACCACCCACCTGGGCACAGAAGACGACAACATCGAATTTTTCCACAAAGACCACCTAGGCTCCATAGAAGCCATCACCGACATACAGGGCAACCTATTACAGCAAATGTCCTTCGACGCCTTTGGCGCAAGACGGAAAACCAACTGGGCGGGCGAACTCACCCAAGCCGAAACCGACACCCTACTCTCCGAAATAGGCATAGGCACCAGCCGAGGGTATACTGGCCATGAACACCTGGCATTGATTGCTGAGATAAGTGAATGCCTTACCGATGGCTGTTTTGGGTGGCACTTGCGGTAGGCTTTTGGTTAACCACGTGTGTAATTTATCTATAATGGTCTTGGCGATTTTTTGCCTTTGTTCATAGCGTTTATCGGGGGGTAAATCTTTGATTTTTTGTTCCAGTCGGTACAGCTTTTGAATTTCCGTCAGTGCGTAGTCTGCTCGTCCAGTTTTCTTTTTTCCTTGCGCATTTTTGGCTTCCACAAATTTTCGCCTAGCGTGCGCCCAGCAGCCTAAACGGGTAAGTTTATTGGTTGTGCAAATGGGTTGATACCCGTTATAGCCATCGACCATTAACGCTCCGCGATAGTCTTCGAGTAATCGGTTCGGTGTGTCTTGGCTGCGACTGGGGGAATAATGGTAAAGCACTGCGGGGGAAGTACCTACTTGGCTCGCCATCACCCACATATAGCTTTGGCTTTGTGCCGTTTTGCCAGGTTCATTTAACACTTGAACCGGTGTTTCATCCATGTGAATAATGTTGTGTTCCAGTAAACATTCTAGAATACGGTTAATTAATAGTTGGACTAATACACCACACTTAATCATCCAATTGGCTAAACTACTGCGATCCAATTCAACGCCTATGCGGCTAAATATTGTCGCTTGTCGATATAAAGGCAGGGCATCCATGTATTTACGGATAACGATATAGGCAAGAAGCCCTGGTGAAGCAATGCTTTTTTCAATCGGTTGTTTTGGCTTTTTGGCGGTGACTATGTAACCTTCACAGCAAGGACAGGCGTATTTTTTACGAATGTGTTTTAACGCTTTGATTTTCGCAGGAATAATATCGAGCTGCTCGTGCGTTTCTTCACCGATGCACTTTAATGCGGTGCCGTCGTGTGGACAGTGCTTCTCTGATTCAGGTAAATCGTGAATAATCTCTTCACGCTCAATGTCCTCAGGAATAGATACTCGCCTTTTACGTTGGCGAGTGTGCGCAGGAACGGAAATAGTCTCTTCTTCAGAGGATTCTTCGTCGCTGTCTTCTATTTCTTCGGCTTCATTAAATAAATTTTGTTGTGCTGGGTGCTTTTCACTGGACGCGCCAAACTGGCGTTGGCGCGATAAGAGTAATAATTCTTCTAAGTATTTAATACGTTGTTTCTGAGAAACAACTTTCTCTTTTAATAGGAAATTTTCTTCAATCAATTCATCAGCATTTGTCATGCCGTTATTATAAAAAATTTTCGATTAAAATGCGCTAACAAAATCAAGTTTTTTATGGGGTGTTAATGCTTGAATATCAAAACCACGTAACAACCAATCAAGTTCTTCATTATTTAAACAAATAACATCCTGTGTATGTTTTTTGGGCCATTTAAACCTGGATTTTTCTAACCGCTTATACCACAGCACAAACCCAGTCTGATCCCAGCACAGGATTTTTAACTTATCTCTGCGTTTATTGCAAAACACAAAAATGGCTTCGCCATAAGGGGATAAAGACATGCCTTCTTCCACAATTACTGACAAACCATTAATGGATTTACGGAAGTCTACAGGATCACGGTGTAAATAGACCTCCACCACATCCGCAAACCACTTCATGCCAGCGCCTTAATCAGAGACGCTAGCCATTGCGAAGAAATAGTCTCAGGAAAGGTTATCTCTCCATAAATACCTCGCATCACAATCGGTGTATCCCTATGAGTCTGGGTTCGGTTTTTAGGGATCACTTTGACAAAAGGCTGAGTCGGAGTTTTTTCTGTATTGCCTAATAATTGGCGTTGTCGTAAACCAAAATTTTTAGCGCATAAGCCATGTTGCTTACAAAACACCCTCACGGTTAAGCCGCTAGCGTGTTGGGTTTTCAGTAAGGCCTGCCATTTTTCTTGGGTTTGTGGTGTCATCAGTATCTCCTGGTGTTAAACAGAAGAGATACTGTAACCCTTGATCGTTCGTCAGATAAGGTGTGGTTTCTTCATCGCTTACATTTCTTTCGCAAAGAAGGCACTGGCCTTTTTTAAAATCTCTTTCTCCATCCGTAGACCTTTCACTTCACGGCGGAGCCGCTTCAACTCTTCTCGCTCATCTTCAGCGAGTACTTTACCCTCTAGTTGAGATTCAACCTGATCCTTCCATCTGTACAGCATATTAGTGGCTATGCCCAATGATTTAGCGGCTTCGGGAACCGTATAGCCTTGCTCTCGAACAAGTGCTACCGCTTCCTCATTGAAGTCTTTAGAATACTGTTTATACGTTCGTTTTTGATTCATTATGACACCTTAATATTTGACACTAATTGTCTCTTATTTAAGTGTCCGGTGCTATTAGACCACTACAAACCCTTAGAGACGCTAGTAAGGCTGTCCTTGGCGTATTTGCAATTTAAGCAAGAATAGGAAGTTTGAAAAGCCTGCGATAATGTTTTTCCCAGCCAAAACCTGAAAGGTTTACTATTTTTGAAGCCTTTTGATTGAGGGGGCTTTTCTAGAGGGATGAGTGCGATATTGGTTGTAGTATACTTGAAACTGATCGAATTTCCGCCGTAAACCAGATCCGTTCTAAAAGAGTATTTGATCAAGTCGCTTTCTTCGAGCAGTGTCAGTAATTCGTTCCACAAAGGGATGGATGCGGGGACATAAGGAATGTTTTTATTGTGTTAATTTCCAGTATTTTTACATTTTCTCCGTAAGCGATCCACCAACCACACACTATCCAGTAAATAACGGCATTAGCTAAGTTGATAAGTATTACTATGCTTTGATGAGCCATTTTGCGGAGCTGGCAGAAGCGCCCCTACGCTATCCCGCCGTGACCATATTCGTCAAGGCTACCACCGCAACGTGTGCGGCTCGCATTCGGTTTACTATCGAGTATGTCGAGATTATGCGTATCGTTGGACAGGAGAATTTTTAAGTGCAGTTACAACTTAAATGCCCTGTTGTGCCATATCGAATTTGGTTCTAAAGCGTAAAGCGCCTGTCTTCATGCAAATAATATAATGTTTTCCTTCGCTACTTTTTAGCTTTCTCAATACAAAATCGCGTACTTGTTTTTGCCCCCATTTAATTACCGATCCACCTCCAAACGGTCTTGGAACTAAGTCCATCAACTTGCTGCATTGTTTTGTCTCGTTGATCAATTCGCCTAAAACTTCGAAGACTTTAATTGTGATTTTCCAGTTTTTTACTTGAGAGCCGTAAAAGTTTTCCAGAATTTCACGCATATCATTTTTTTCTTGCATTGTAAGTGGTTGCATTACTTTTACCTATCTCCTAATAGTCGTAGCTTTTTATGGTCGAAATAAAACTTTCTACATCTGTATCGTTAAATTTGTATAGATCAATCATGGTGGCTTGTTCCTTATCTCGTTCATCAACAACTATAATTTGGTGCATTTCACCGGGAAATACAGAAGATTTAATAGGGTAATAAAAGACGGTGAGAGGTTTACGATTGAAATAGGACACTTGACCGCTTTCGAGGTTAATTGTTTTGAATCCCCATACACTGTGTAGTAAAACATCGCTTAGGTTCTGGCTTTTCAATGTGCTGAACTTCTTCAAAAATACGCTTTCTATAAATTCACCTATATCTACGTTTTCCTTCGCAATTCCAATCTCCTCTAAAGAAAGTATTGCTGTTGATACTCTTTTTTTATTTTTAAATTCAACGGAAAAAATATTACCTTGTTCCGACATTTTTTCTATGCTGCCGTTAATAGTAAATTCAATTGCAGGACTAGCAGTAACTTTAATTCCTTCAATTTCTTGATAAGAATTGTTTGTTTGAGTAGCAACCATGTCGCAAACGGGTTGATTGCATTGTGTGACGTAAGGAGATGTTTGGGCGCAGCTCGCTAAAATAGAAATGCACGCAAGGATAAGTAAAGCTGTTTTCGTGGATGAGTTTAAGCTGATAGCTGTCCGTAGCAAGCTTTGCTTAATATTCACGTAACCTCCTAAAGTTAAACTGTTTTTATAAACGGTGAGGATAATACCATAATGCCGAGGGTGAGAATGACGTATTATTTTTTGTCGTCCTGTCCTTCCTTGGTCTTGGCGATTTCCAAGAGTTCCGTTTGTAACTTCTCATAATTCCCGCGTAAACGCGCTAATTCCGCGTCCCGATCATCGAAGCGGGTTTTAGTTTTTTGAGCCTGTTCTAGTTCACTCTCAAGGCGGGACACTTCCCCCGTATATTCCTGCAATTCGGCCTTAGTTTATCAGATAGGGAAATGAACTCCGACAACAACCGATTTTTCAGCAACAATGCTCTAGCTCCTTAGTAGTGGCATACTAAATTTGGCCAGCGAGTTAGAGGTGATATTATCATCACCATTAACTTAAGGTAGCAGCATGACAAAACCACACTTTAAACCTGAATTCAGACAATAGGTCGCTGAACTTGTTGTCGATAAAGATTATTCCATCCGTGAAGCGGCAGAGGCGATGGGGTTTGGTTTTAAGGGGGCTATTCAATTGGGTATGTGTGGTGGTTTTAGCTGTGTTTTATATGGGAGCTGTGTTTTAGGTAAATTAGAAATACTAGAGATAGGCTGACGATAATGAGGTAATAAACGATTCTACTGGGGTCGATAGGTACAAGTACTAGTGTTGTTGCTATTTCCAGTAGAATTATGGAGAGTATAAAAACTCGAAGCTTTTCGGGTTTTACTCTTCGACAAAACATAGCGCCAAGTGGGGCGCCAATGAATACAACGGGGGCGGCGATATACCAGAGTGATACAACTGTATTTGGAACTTGGCCGAGTATTAAGCTTTGCAAGCCGATGCCGATTATGGATACCGATGCCATAATAATAACGGATGTTTGCGTTGCCAATTTTAGGTTACTGCGAAAGTAGAGGGATAGTACGGCAAAGGCGACTAAGTCGGCTCCTGAGCCGAGTAGCCCAGAGATAACCCCTCCGATTACACCGGATATAATCACCACTAACCACTCTGAAGGTTGGATAAATTTGGGCTTAGATCTCCCTTTGAGCGAGAGTTTTGAGGTCCAGAGGTAAACGCTGAGGAAGCAGAAGATAAAGAGTGTAAAGCCAATGCGGAGGTCGATGGGGAGTATAATATGCTGTAGGTGGTTTAAAGAGAGGTAGATCCCTGGGATGGTTGAAGCAACGAAGATAAGAATAAATTTTGAGGAGACGTATTTTACTCTTGAGAGTATATAAAGTGAGGCAGATGTCATGCCCACACTTTGTATGGCCAGGGAGAAGGTTTTTGCGGTAACGGGGGCGACGGCCAGTATTTTGGTCAGCGAGGGGAAGGCGACGGCTCCACCGCCTAAGAAGGTTGAGCCTGCGACAAACGAGCCCAGTGCCATTATGGGGGCTATAAGGCTGTCTGGGTAGTTGAGAGCGCTGATAAACTGCTGACCAAAGAGGGTGAAATAGAGGATTAAGGTAAGGGTATAAAATACAGTTATTCGATATTTCTTTTTTATGGGCAGGTGATGTAGCAAGTGAGTTCCAGCGGTAAATTAATGTCGAAAAATCGGGTGTGGGCCTAGTTTACAGGTTATTTATGCGGAGGTGAAAATTTTAATGCTGGTTGGTTCTAAGCCTGGATTTACAGGGGGAAGGTTTATTTATTGGCTTGGATTTTATGGAAGTGTTTTTGGAGGTAGGCGTGCCTATCGAGATAATTAGAGCCTTCTTTGAGTGTGCCAACTCGTTGAAACCCGCTTTCAATTAATGAGAGTTCTTTGTTGGATAGCGCTTCTCCCTTGTGCTTACTGATTAATGCTTGAATAAGGTTTAAGTTCAATCCAATATGGTTGGGCAATTCTTTTAGGACGGCTTGGAAGGATTGGATCGATTTTTCTAATTCGCTTTTTTGGTAGTGTTCGATGCCTCGTTTATTTAATGTTGCGGCATATTGAATCCCTTCTTTTGTGACAGGTTCACGCAATAGTTTGTCAATTTCAATATTGAGTTGTTTATCTCGGTTGGCTTTGGATATTTTCTGTAAGAGGGCTTCGCCTTCGTCGTACATTCCGTGTGCTATAAACGCTTTCGCACACCCAATGCACAGGGAGGTGGATGTATTGGCAATGGTGGTAATTTTTAGGTTTGCCTGGACTTCGCCAGCTTGGTTGATTGCATTACCGGCTTTTTCTTCATTGCCGAATAGTAAATGAATGTCTGCTTCTAGCAATTTGCTACGGACTTTGACTACGGGGTGTTTGGGGTATTTTTTGTTTAATTGGTTAACTTGTTCGAGTGCTTCGCTGGCAAGGGTTTTAATTTCATCATCCGGTTTATTTTGGGCGTATTTGGCTAAAGCGTCGGCTAGGTTAACGTAGTTCTCTGGTTCTTCATGACAGGAGTTTTTGCTGTGTTTTACGGCTGCTCTGTATGCGTGTACGGCGGCATTGAGGTCGCCAGCGGTGTTGGCAATTCGCCCTAGGTCTTTTTGCCTTGGGCTGGACATTGGGGATATTTTTACGGCATTTTCCAAGGCCATTTGCGCTTGGGGAAGTTTGTGCTGAGCTTCCAGTGTTTTTGCCAATAGGTCGTGGGCATCCACATAAAGGGGGTGTTCGCTAATTAGTTTCTTTAGGGATTGCTCTGCGTAATCGAAATTATTTAAGCCAAAAGCGGCTTCTGCCGCGCCTAAGCGAGCCCAGAGAGGGTAGCGGTCAGATGGAATCTGTTGATAGGTGGCTTTTGCGTCTTCAAATCTTTTTTGTTTGCATTGAAGTTTGCCTAGAAGTTTTCGTGCGTCATTGTGAAATTTGCCACCTTCTCGGACGATGGCTTCGCAGGCGGTGATAGCGTCATCGAGCTTTTTCAGGTCAATGGCTTCTTTGGCTTTGATCAGCGCTTCGTTGCGCAGCATGGCTAAGTCTAAGCGAGGTCTTAGGGATTCTTTGTTAATGGGTTTATTGAGGTAGTCGTCAGGTTGGTTTTCTAGGGCATGAAGTACTCTGTAGCCGGCAGATTCCGCTGTGATCATAATAAATGTCGCGGTATTTTTCAGTAGCCTGTCGTGTCTTAATTCTTCCAGTAGTTGCTGGCCGTTTTTGGCCGACCCGAGGTTGTGGTCCGCAAGTACTATGTCGTAATGACTTCGTTGGCAAAGGTCGATCGCTTCCTCGGCGTTTCCAGCGGTATCAACGTTTTTACAGCCATAGTCAACGAGTATTCTTTTTAGCGAAGCACGAATATCTGGCACGTCATCAACAACCAAGCAGCGTTTGTTGGCGTAGGTTCTTATGATGTCTATTTGCTTCATTGTATAAAATATGTCCAGCTTGGTTGGGCTGTGATCATAAATTGGGTGGGTTATTGGCGCTGAGTTACCTTATTACAGTAAGTGTAGAACACTGACTTGGCTTATAAGTAATCGATTAATAATAAATATTCCTAAGATTGGTCTTGTCTGCCACAGGAGTGTTTCGAAATGGTGAATGCCTCTGGTAGAATTGGTGTTTTATTTCTTCAGATCGAGAATCAGTAAACGCATGAATTGGGCGGATTGGGTCATCCTTGGTATTCTCAGCATTTCAAGCCTAATTAGCTTGAAGAGGGGTTTCGTTAAGGAAGCCTTGTCCATGGCTAACTGGGTATTGGCGTTTATTATAGCGATGACTTTTCGAGATCAGCTTTCTTCTCTTCTTGTTTCTCAGATTGATGTTCCCTCTCTTCGAGATATGGTGGCCTTTGCCTTGCTCTTTGCTGCGACGCTTATTGTGGGTGCTATGTTGAATAATTTACTGGGCGAGTTGGTTCGTCTGACCGGGCTGTCGGGCACTGACCGGACCTTTGGTGTGATATTTGGTTTTGTCCGTGGCTTTATTATTGTTATGGCAATACTTCTCTTGGTTCCAGGGGTGGTATCGATTGATCAAGACCCATGGTGGAAGGAATCTTTGATTATTCCTCATATGCTGCAATTTGAGGATGCGTGTCGCTCAGTGGTTGCAGACGGTATGAAGCTAATAAGTGGTTGGTTTTAGTCTATTTTTTGTGGTTTGAATTATTAAGGTTGTAGTTTTATGTGCGGTATTGTGGGCATTGTTGGACGGCAGAATGTAAATTTAGCGCTATATGATGCGCTTACGATGTTACAGCATCGGGGACAGGATGCCGCTGGGATCATGACCTGCCACAATGGCAAGCTTGCACAGCAAAAAGCGGTAGGTTTGGTAAAGGATGTGTTTCGCTCTCACCATATGCAGCGCTTGATTGGGAATATGGGAATTGGTCATGTTCGTTACCCAACCGCAGGTAGTTCTGGCCCAGCCCTTGCGCAGCCCTTTTACGTTAATTCACCCTATGGCATTGCTCTTGCGCACAATGGCAATTTAACCAATACCCGAGAGCTGAGTGAGGATCTGTTTAGAGCCGATCTTCGTCATGTTAATACGGATTCAGACTCAGAAGTTTTACTTAATGTTTTTGCTCATGAGCTTCAGGAGCTGGGCAAGCTTAGGCCGTCACCGGAAGATATTTTTAAGTCGGTTCAGGGTGTGTACAAGCGAATAAAAGGCGGGTACGCGGTTGTATCTATGTTGGCCAATTATGGTGTGCTGGCTTTTAGAGACCCTAATGGCATTCGGCCACTTATTTTTGGTAGCAGAGAAACTGAAAGGGGTATTGAATATATGATTGCCTCGGAAAGTGTTGCTTTGGATGTTTTAGGCTTCAAAATTATTCGTGATGTTGCGCCTGGCGAGGCCATTTTTATTTCCGATAAAGGGGAATTCCACAGTAAGCAGTGCGCGCCAAAAGTCCAGCTTAGCCCATGTATTTTTGAACATGTGTATTTTGCTCGCCCAGATTCCATTATTGATGGGGTATCTGTTTATAAAGCAAGGCTGCGTCAAGGTGAAAAGTTAGCTCAGAAAATATTGCGAGAAAAGCCGGACCACGATATTGATGTGGTTGTGCCTATTCCCGATAGTAGCCGCGTGGCAGGGCAAGCTCTGGCTCAGAACCTGGGCGTTAAGTTCCGCGAAGGCTTGGTAAAAAACCGTTATATTGGCCGTACTTTTATTATGCCTGGGCAGCAACAACGAAAGAAGTCCGTTCGGCAAAAGCTCAATGTGATTGACCTTGAGTTCCGGGGTAAGAATGTATTGTTAGTGGATGATTCTATTGTTCGCGGTACTACCTGTGAGCAAATAGTTCAAATGGCTAGAGACGCGGGAGCAGCGAAGGTTTATTTTGCTTCTGCTGCGCCTGCGGTTAAATTTCCCAATGTGTATGGCATCGATATGCCTTCCGCTGAGGAGCTGATTGCTTACGATAAAACCGAAGACGAAGTCTGTAAAGCCATTGGTGCGGATTGGCTTATCTATCAAGATATTGAAGACCTTAAAGCCGCTTCTGGTGAAGGTAACCCAGATATTTCTCGCTTTGATTGCGCCGTTTTTGACGGTGATTATATAACAGGGGACATTGACGAGGCTTACCTTTCAAGAATTAAAGAGGAGCGTAGCGATACAAATAAAAGTATGCGGGACAAGCTTTTAAACGAAAGCGATAACGCGATGATTGGTATACAAAATGGTGAATAGTTTCACTTAATATTTCGTTGAAATAGTATTTAATTCCCCTTTAATCATAAGAAATTTAAAAGAAGTCAACTATGGTCAGTCAATACGACCCGCTAAGGGACGCCGGTATCGATACTCTAGCTATTCGGGCGGGGCAAGTGCGGACTCACGAAGGTGAACATAGTGAACCTATTTTCACTACGTCCAGCTATGTTTTTCAATCCGCTCAACAGGCGGCGGATCGTTTTTCTGGCGAGGAAGAGGGCAATGTTTATTCACGCTATACCAACCCAACGGTACGAACTTTTGAGCAGCGAATTGCTGCGCTTGAAGGTGCTGAACAGGGTGTGGCAACGGCGTCGGGCATGGCCGCTATTTTAAGTACTTGTATGGCTTTGCTTCAATCGGGTGATCATGTGATTTGCTCAAGAAGCGTATTTGGTACGACCACGGTATTGTTTACCAAGTATTTGGAAAAATTTGGAGTATTGGTTGATTTGGTGTCCTTAACGGATATGCTTGCTTGGGAAGCGTCTATTAAGGCAAGAACGAAGTTGTTTTTTGTCGAAACGCCTTCGAACCCATTAGGTGATGTTGCTGATATTGAAGTAATGTCAAATTTGGCCAAGCAAGCGGGAGCCCTGCTTGTTGTGGATAATTGTTTCTGTACGCCAGCACTTCAGAAACCTCTCGCATTGGGGGCAGATATTGTTGTTCATTCGGCGACGAAATATTTGGATGGGCAAGGGCGTTGCCTTGGCGGGGCGGTTGTGGGTAAGTCGGAACATATAAATGAAGTGTTAGGTTTTATTCGTACCTGTGGGCCCACTATGAGCCCATTTAATGCTTGGGTATTTTTAAAGGGGTTGGAGACACTGCGTTTGAGAATGGAAGCGCATTCTTCTAACGCTTTGGTTTTGGCTAAGTGGCTGGATCAACATACATCGGTTGAGCAGGTTTTTTATGGTGGGTTGGAAAATCACCCAGGCCATGAGTTGGCGAAAAAGCAGCAAAAAGCGTTTGGTGGTGTCTTATCTTTTACTGTTAAAGGTGGGAGAAAAGCGGCTTGGGATGTGATTGATGCTACGGAGATTATGTCTCTTACGGCGAATCTTGGTGATGCAAAAACCACTATTGTTCATCCGGCAACCACTACTCATGGTCGTTTGGGCGATGAGGCTAAAAAAGCCGCCGGTATTCATGACGGCTTGATTAGAGTGGCCGTGGGTTTGGAATCGATAGACGACCTTAAACATGACCTTTCGAAGGGTTTAGACCGCCTTTAGTTATATAATAAGTAGGCGTATACGATACGTTGCTGCCCTATTTTAGTGTAAGTTAGTGTGAGTGGCAAAAACGGAAAAGTAGTGGATGTTATATTAAAAGGGTTATACGCGTTTGTGCTAAATTTTGGTAAGGTATCAAAAGAAACCGCTTTTTTGGGGAGCTTAGCGCTCGCTGTTTTACTTGCGTTCAATGTATGGTTGCTCTTTTTTTATCGTTTGCCGGGTAACAATGCGTATTGGGCTGCTCTGCAAAATTCGGGGCACGCTTTTATCTTCCTATTATTTTCTATTTCTCTTGCTGTTACGTTAGATTACTTTTTTGGACGAAAACATTTTAGTCACAGGCTACTTGTTACTTTTATTTTGTGCCTAATATTTGGTGGTGGGGTTGAGATATTACAGTCTTATTATGATCGGCAGGCGAGTTGGTCAGACTTTTGGCTGGATATTGCCGGTACTGTTTCTGGGTTGTTTTTTTATGCTGCTTTTTTAAAGCAAGGGCGGTTTCGTTGGTTTTTTTCTGGCATTGCAATTATTCCGTTAGTGATAAGTGTTGTTGAGCCTGTCAAATGGAAATATGCAGAAATCAGGCGGGAGCAACGCTTTCCTGTACTGGCTGATTTTGAGGACAATTGGTTAAACTTTTATATAGAGGGGCGCTATTCAAGCGAACTTCTGATGGTGAATGCACCAGACGCTTGGCGTGGTAAGATAGGAAAAGTTGCACAGTTGAATTTTTTACCTGGCTCATGGCCTGGTTTGTATATGTTTGAGGTTGAAAGAGACTGGCGTGGGCACTCCGAGTTGAGTTTTGAGGTGTATAACCCGTCTGAAGAACCTGTAACTCTTGTCGTAAGGGTCCACGATAGCCGTCATACTCATCTGCATAAAGATAGATTTAATCGAACTTTTGTTGTGCCTTTTGGCAGTAGCCTAATAAAAATTAAACTATCCGATATTGAGCAGGCACCGAAAGGGCGCAGTATGGATTTGGCGCGTATAGACCAAGTATTTTTCTATATGGCCCGCCCAAAATATCACTACACTCTATACTTTGATAACATTCAGCTAAATTGAGCGGCTGTGTTTGAATATATATTCAGCACTCCTGGGTGGTTTTAGCGAGGTTTATTAAAGTGCTGAAGGGTGTCAATGAATAACTCTGTAGAAAAATTAATCAATGTTGTTGGAACGGTATTGCTTGGTAAAGATCACCAAATAAAGTTGTCACTCGCCTGTTTATTGGCAAAAGGCCATTTGTTAATTGAAGACCTACCCGGAATGGGTAAGACAACTCTCGCGCAGTGCCTGTCTAAGGTTCTGGGGCTCAGCTATGAAAGGGTACAATTTACCAGTGATTTGCTGCCAGCGGATATTTTGGGGGCTTCTATTTTTGATGCGAAGGAGAGCAAGTTTACTTTCCATTCGGGGCCTATTTTTTCACAAATATTGTTGGCTGATGAAATAAACCGAACCACGCCAAAGACACAGAGCGCTTTGTTGGAGGCCATGGAGGAGCGCCAAGTTTCAATAGATGGTCAGTCACGACCACTTCCCGACCCTTTTTTTGTTATTGCAACCCAAAACCCATTCTCCCAGGCTGGCACCTATCCTTTACCTGAGTCGCAATTAGATCGTTTTCTAATGAGAATTACCTTGGGTTATCCCTCTAATAGTGCTGAGAGAATGCTTTTTGAAGGCATTGATCCGAGAAGTCGGTTGGAATCATTGGGTTCGGCTGTGGATTTGAAGCAATTAAATAGGATGCAGGTCGAAGTGAAAAGTATTGTCGTTTCATCGGCTATTCTCGATTATTTACAAAGGATTGTGGACGCCACTCGTTTTGATGAAAACTTTAGTTATGGGCTTTCGCCGAGGGGAGCGATTGCTTTATTGAATGCAGCCAAAGCGTGGGCTTATATTGAAGGCAGAACGCATTTATTGCCGGATGATATTCAGGCTGTATTACCTTCGGTTGTTGGACACCGTGTTCATGGAATCAGCAATAATGGAGTCATTTCTAGAGGCGGTACTCAAGATTTCTTGATTGGTTATTTGCTTAATACTATTGATGTTATTGCGGAATAGTGTGCAAACGATGTTCATACGGTCGATGGTTCAAAGGCGATTCTTTAAGTGGATAGATAAGCATGTTCCAAATAAAAATGCGCATACTTTAACAGTAAAAAATCTTTATATTGTGCCTTCAAAACTGGGTGGTATTTATTTGGGCATTTGTGTACTGCTGTGGGTTTTTGGTACCAATTATCAGAATAATTTGATCCTTGCTTTTGATTTTTTTTTACTGAGCATTTTAATGCTTGGAATACTGAGAACGTTTACAAATTTAAACGGCATATTATTGCAATATAAAAGTGCATTGCCGGTATACCCAGGAGAACATATAAACCTTAGGTTTGAAATAAGCACATTAAAAAGCGCTTATGGCATTGTATTAAAATGGCAGCAGGAAGATAAGCTGTATCGCTTTTCCGATTTTATAGGGCAGATAGATAGTGCAGTTAATAAAACTCGTATTTCGGTTCCTTTATTAGCAAAAAAACGTGGGCGCTTTTCACCAGGGCGTCTTCTTATAGAAAGCCATTTTCCAATTGGTCTTGTCCGTTGTTGGTCTTGGCTAAATTGGGATATTGATTTATTGGTGTACCCTAAGCCTATAGAGGTGCCGGAACCTCCAACGAAACAACAGGCCACCGAAGATGGTGAGTCTCACCCCGCTCCTGGAGCGGAAGATTTTAGTGGGCTGCGTGGTTATCAACGGGGAGATTCCCCCAAACGTATTGCTTGGAAAACCTATGCAAAAGGGAAGGGGTTATTTACCAAAGAGTTTGAGCAGTCTGTTTCTAGTGAGCTTTGGCTGGACTATAACTTTATACATGGAGGTGATATGGAGATAAAAATTTCCGGTTTAACTTATTGGGCTTTAAGATACCATGAAAAGGGTGTTGAATTTGGATTAAAGCTTCCTAATGAGAAAATCTCTCCTGATAAGGGTGATGATCATCTGCACTGTGTTCTATCATTACTTGCTGTATATGGGGGGTGAGTGATGTTGACCTTTATTGATCAAAATAGGCAGCTCAACCGATCACAATTAGGATTTCTTTTAATTGCTCAAGCGTTAGTTATTATTCCGCTGTTTTTCTTTTTGCCTCTGTGGATACCTGTTGTTTGGTTGGTTTCTTTTGGTTGGCGAGTACAAGTTTTTCGAGGCAGAAGTTTTTTCCCAAATTCAAGAGTGAAAATGCTTTTGGGCGTAATGGTTATTGTTGCTCTTGCTGCTTCATCGAAAGGGACGTTGGGAGAGGAGACTCTCGTAGGGCTTTTAGTCAGTTCATTTTCTCTAAAATTACTTGAGATTAGGAAAGTTTCGGATTCGATTACGTTAATTTTTATTGGTTTTATTACCACTGCTACTCAGTTTTTATTTAATACGAACTTTGTTCAGGGTTTATACGCAGTGGTTTGTTTGATTTTTCTGTTTGCTGGCCTGACGTCTATTTACCAAGTGGATAATCAGCAGGTTGTTAAGTTATTAAAAGATAATGGTATGTTGGTATTGCAGTCTATACCTGTCATGGTTATTTTCTTTGTTATGTTTCCTCGTGTAGGGCCGTTGTGGGCGGTGCCTAATTCTCAAAATGACGCTTTTACTGGGTTTGGTAAAACCATGTCTCCAGGTAGTTTTTCCAATTTAATTCAATCTGATGATATTGCTTTTCGGGTGACTTTTGAAAATTATAAGGGGGAAAAGAACGTCAATATTCCTCTTCCTCGCCAACGATATTGGCGTGGCTTGGTCTTGGATAGGTTTGATGGAAGAGAATGGACCTCTGAACTGGAGTCTCGTTTTTCACCAAGTACTTATCGTGCTTCAAACCCTCCAGGACAATGGCGTGCTGAGGTTCCCAATAATTTTGACGGTTATCAATATTCGATAATGTTGGAACCCCATCACTACCATTGGCTTTTTACTATGATGTTGCCTCTGAATGCTGAGGCAGGGTTAATCGATTTGGAGTTTACCGATGAATATTTATTGCGTTCTCCTATGCCAGTTGCCCAGAGAGTGCAATACCATGTAACGTCTTCGAGTGATTATGTTACGGCTAAATCTCGTTTGACTCAGTATCAATATCATCTGAACGTGATGTTACCAAAAAAATTCAACCCTAAAACTCAAGCTATGGTTTCCGGCTGGGTTGCTCAGGGGTTAAATTCTTCGGAAATAATTGATACGGTATTGGGTCTCTACGAAAAGTCTTTTGTATATACAATCACGCCTCCAAAATTGTCTCGTAATAGCGTGGATGATTTTTTATTTAATACTAAAAAGGGGTTCTGCGAGCATTTTTCAAGTAGTTTTGTTTACATAATGAGAGCCGCTGGTATTCCGGCGCGGGTGGTTGTGGGTTATCAGGGTGGAGAGTTTTCTTCCGATAGTCGTTATTTAATTGTTCGTCAGTCCGATGCTCATGCCTGGGCAGAAGTTTGGTTGGCAGGCAATGGGTGGGTTCGAATTGATCCCACTTCGAGCGTTTCCCCTGAACGTATTGAAAATGGTTTGCAATCGTCACTTAGCGATTTGGATTATTTATTGTTAACTGGGGGTGGTTGGCTTGAAAGCTATAATAGTTTTGTTGTTAAATTTATGAATAATTTTGATTATTTGAGTTACAATTGGCACCGATGGGTTTTAGCCTATAGCGGTCGGACTCAAGAGGAGTTTTTAAAGAAGCTTATAGGTGCCGTTTCTGCATTAAAAGTAACGCTTTATATTTTGGCTGGAATAGGGTTGTTTGGTTTTTTATACTATTTATCTTTGGTTAATTTTTATATTCAGCCCAAACAGTCTTATGAGCTTAAGCTATACAAGAAATTTCAGGCGAAGGTTTTGTATGCTTCTCGTGGAGTGCTAAAGAGAAAGCAGGGAGAAACGCCTTCAATGTTTGCCTCTAGGTTAGTTGATGTTTTTCCTGATCAATCTACTCAAATTGATCTGGTCACGTCGCTGTTTGAAAAAGCGGTGTTTAGTGAGGAGGATGTCAGCCAGCTTGAATTTAAAAAAGCTGTTGATAACCTAACTTTGCCTCGGCTCAAGCTAACCCTTTCAGATTGATATTTTTTGCCAGACTAGGCTAATGCTGGTATCTTTTTGCACCAGTCAGATACTTGTTGCTCGGCTTAGGTGTTTAAAAAACAATCTACACGAGGCGACCGTGATTTCTAATATAAAGACCATATAAAAAATGGTGAGATATATCAGACCTTTTGGAGGGCTTGTGAAACACTCATATATCCTGTACCTATTGACTCTCCTGTTCTTACCATTGTCTGCACAAGCAGATGAACTCAATGGCGCAAATACGGCCTGGATACTGACTTCTACCGCTCTTGTCTTGTTTATGACATTGCCGGGGTTGTCTTTGTTCTATGGTGGGTTGGTACGTTCTAAGAATGTGCTTTCGGTTTTCATGCAGTGCTTTGCGATTGCCTGTGTGGCTTCACTTGTTTGGTTTGCTGTGGGTTATAGTTTGAGTTTTTCTGAAGGCAGCTTGTTTATAGGCGATTTGAGTAATGTCTTTTTTTCTGCTGTGTCTAAGGAATCGCTTAGTGGAGATATTCCAGAGACTTTATTCGCTGTATTTCAAATGACTTTTGTTGTGATTACTCCGGCGTTGATTATCGGTGGGTTTGCTGAGCGTATGAAGTTCTCTGCGGTATTGATTTTCACTGTTCTTTGGATTCTGTTCGTCTATGTGCCTATATGCCATATGGTTTGGGGTGGTGGATGGTTGTCCAGCCAAGGAACCCTAGACTTTGCTGGTGGTGTGGTAGTTCATATCACGGCGGGTGTGTCTGCGCTTGTTGTGGCCATTATGATTGGTAACCGCGATGGTTTTCCGACCACGGCGATGCCTCCGCACAATATGACTATGACTGTAACCGGGGCGGGGATGCTTTGGGTAGGGTGGTTTGGGTTTAATGCGGGTAGTGCCCTGGCGGCTAATGGTGATGCTGCAATGGCTTTACTGGTAACGCATATCTCTGCTTCGGCGGGTTCCCTGGCCTGGATGGTTGTAGAATGGAAAAAATTTGGCAAGCCTAGTGTATTGGGTATTGTCACAGGTATGGTGGCAGGTTTAGGGACTATTACGCCTGCATCTGGGTTTGTTGGTCCTGCTGCTGCATTGCTTATAGGTTTATCAGCAGGGGTGATATGTTTTTATGCCACTCAGTTTATTAAGAAAAAACTTGTTATAGATGATTCCCTCGATGTGTTTCCAGTACATGGTGTCGGTGGGATATTAGGTACGCTTATGGTGGGTGTATTTGCTTCTACGGAGTTGGGTATTTTTTCTGGCCACGGTTTTGCCGATGGAATTGATTCCATTGGCGGTCAATTGTTGGCACAGCTAAAGGGCGTTGTAGTTGGTGTTATATATACCGCTGTTGTAACTTTTGCCATTGTTAAGGTCACAGGTATCTTAACGAAAGGTATTCGTGTCACACGAGACCAAGAAATAGAAGGCTTGGATGTGGTACTTCACGAGGAGTCCGGTTATAAAATATAGCCGGTAAAAGTCTATAGTCAGTAAAAATCTATAGTTGGTAAAAACCTATAGTGAATAAAAATTTCACGTTAAGGCCGTATACTCATGGCCTTTCTGTTTCCTGTCTAACAGTTATGTGAAAACTGTAATGACATTTAAACCGTAATGTTATAAAAACAGTAATTTGCAATATAGTGTTAACGGACAATTGTGGTTTTACATTAAACTCCCCTTCATTAAAAACTTCCTAAATATATTTATAGATGCGCGCACTCTCTCCTTTTTTTATCGCCCATGGCGGGGCGTCAATGGCTCTTGGTGTCCACTTGGTATTACTGGCTTGGTTGTCGGTTTCCTATCTTCAGCTTACTCCGGCAGAAATAGGGTGGGTGCAGGCGGCGGCGCTTATTCCGAGTGTGTTTTCTGTTTTACTTGCGGGAGTATGGGCCGATAGGTATTCGCCCATAACAATTATTGCATGTGCTTATTTCATATTGGTCTGTGCGTATTTGGGGTTAGGGGCCGCAGTTCATTTTCAGTTCTTATCTTTTAGGGGTTTGCTTCTCTACGGTGTTGTAGCTGGTATCGGCAATGCTGTTGTTCAGCCTGTTAGGGAAAAGTTAGTTGGCCAATTTTCAGAAAGTGAACTACAAAAACGAATTTCAACCACAAGTATTATTCAGTTTACCTGTCAAAGTGCTGGAATTATTTTAGCTTCTTTTTCAGACGATATTGGGGTGTGGCTGGTGAGCTTAGTCCAAGTATGTGTTATTTCTATTGCGATTTGTTCTATATTGGTTTTGTCTCCTTCACTTATTGTTCCGGCTAGGGTACTTAATAAGCAACAAAAGTTTTGGCGGGCGTTAGCTTGTACGGTAAAGCAGTTTGTAAAGGATTCCGCTCTCAAGCAGCTTCTGATTTTGGTGGCATTTAATGGTTACATGCATATGGGGGTGTTTATTGTTGTGATGCCTTTGATAGCCCGAGACTTATACCAGCTCAGTTCTTTGCAGTATGGTATGTTGCAACTTGTATTTGTTGTGGGCATGGTTACCGCTCACTGGAGGCTACTTCTTCGTTCTAAAGTCAATCATCCAGGCCAGGGCGCACTCTTTTGTCTACTGTATACGTCTGTGATTGGTATTGCCTTAGCGAAGCAGCCAACGCTGCAAGGGTTTTATCTGTTGGTATTATTTTGGGGATGGGTGGCAGGGTATTCCGCAGCTCACTGCCGCTTGGTTTTGCAAAGCAGGTCGAACCATGAACATCGCGGCAAAATGATGTCTGTCTACCAATTTGTATTGTTTGGTATGGCACCACTAGGGGCATTGGCTACGGGTTACTGTCTTAGGTTCTTTTCCTCTGGTGAAATTCTCTGGGTAATGGGACTTTCTAGCGGGTGCCTGTTTTTTGTGTTCCTTATATTCAGGTCTCTGTGGGCTGTAGAGCAAATCTAGCGCTATTTGTAGTGAAGTGATGGGTTTTCTTTATTCGCGGCGAGTTTTTAAGTGCAATTGTGCAAATTTCGGTTAAATGATGATTAAAGTTAAGGTGTTTGTTCGCCTAAATATAAAAATTGAATTACAAAATTTGCATTTGATAACTAAAGTTATTAATTGTGTGTGGTTGAGGTAAAAATGAGGTAAAAAATAGCACAGGGCTTTGCGTTTTGAACCACTTACAGTCTTATTAACTTGTGCTATTGTGTGCCCGGAACTCACATGGTGTAGCTCATTAAGCAGGTTCATGGTAATAAAACAGTAGGTTTGATGAAAAGGTTGGTTAAATAAGTGCTTCAAAAAATATCCAAAATTTGGATGGCGGTTCTTATCACTATTAGTTGTGTTTTGCTGGTATGGAATGAGTTCGGGATGAACCGCGAACTTAGGATAGATGCATCCACAAGCCTGCGTATGTGGAGTTATGATGACCGAGAGTTTGGAGGGGAAAGCGTAGCCACGGTTTTGAAGGTTGGAGATGAACTTGTTACTACTTGTGCGTTTAGCCACGTATATCGTTGGCCGTATTGTGGGTTTAACCTTGGTCCTGGTGAGCTAACAGAGGGCTATGACCTTTCTGGATACGATACCCTTGAGTTAGACCTTACTTCGTCCGTACAGTCTAACGCAGTGCGCGTATATCTTCGTAACTACAACTCTGATTATGCTGACAAAAAGGACTTTCGCACGTTAAAAGTCAATGAGCTTCATTTTGATCCCAATCGAGAAGTAATCCCCTTCACCACTTCTCTGGATAAGTTTCAGGTAGCCATTTGGTGGGTCAATGAATTTAGTATTCCTCCAAGTTTGGTTGACCGCGAGTTAGATAATATTGTCAGTTTTGGTTTTGGGTTTAGCCTGAATGCTGGCGAAGATATGCATGAACTCCGGTTTCGTTCGCTTACTTTAAAGGGCAAGTGGATTGGCCGCCACACGTTGCAATCCCTTATTATTGGTACGTGGATTGTGTCGGCGCTTATATATTTGTTTGCGAGCTTTATGTCTACTCAAAGGGCTATAGACACTGCCAAAGCAGAGAAAGAGGAACTGGAAGACATCAATTCGGCATTAGAATTGGAACGCCGAGAACTGGAAAGCTTGGCGACTAGGGACTCTCTTACGGGTGTTTACAATCGTTTTGGCTTACGTCATCACCTTCATTCTCAGTCCGCTTTGGTAAAACAGTGTCAGTCGGAATTGTCTGTAATCTTTATTGATATAGATAATTATAAAGAAGTTAATGACGGTACGAATCATCACACTGGTGATCAGGTTTTAAAAGAATTTGCAGATCTTGTCGAGTCTAATATACGGGCACAAGATATTTTTTGTCGCTGGGGTGGGGATGAGTTTCTGATGATGTGCGATGGAACTCCGCTAAAAGAAGCCGTTGCTATAGCAGAAAAACTCCGTGGCTTGATCAATAATCATACTTGGCCGAAATCACTTTATCTCACTTGTAGTTTTGGTGTTGCTGAAATGAATCCTGAGGAGTCAATCGGCAACTTTATACGCCGAGCGGATGTAAATTTATATAAAGCAAAGGAAACCGGGCGGAATAGAGTTGTTGCTGATCTTCAAGAAAAAAGGGATGCATCGCTAAAATTAATGTAGTGTGTGATGCGATAATGGTGGGTGCTATAACATGTTTGGGTTATCGTGAGTTTTATAGCGGGGGCTGGGAATTGATAGACCAGCTATACTTTTGGCAGATTAAAGATTGAGGTTAGGGGACAGAACTCCTCTAATATTAACGAGTTGGCACTGCGCACTTTATATATTAAACCTCTGAAAATATGGGTTCTATGCCTTGTCATAGTGACTGTGGTATTGCTTGTGTGGCACAGTTATGGGATGAATAAAACGATTCGTATTGACTCAGGTACACCTCTAAAAAAATCCGTATATGCTGACAGTGAACTTGGTGGAGAAAGTTCTGGCACCATTATTCGTCAAGGAAATGAGCTGGTTTTAAGCTGTCACTACAGTGATACCTACAAATACCCCTATTGTGGTTTTTTACTTGGGCCTGGTCCTGGCAATATTCATTTTGATTTAACAGGTTACGACAGGGTTGAATTAAACCTTGAAACTATAAACACATCTAACCCTATACGGATATTTATTCATGTATTTGATGATGAGTTTTCCTCGTATGATAAATTTAACTCTTTAAGAGTACATGAGCTTCATTACAACCCGGTTCAAGAAGAAAATCCATTTGTTACTGAGTTAAGTAAATTTCAAGTGGCAATGTGGTGGGTAAATGAATTTCAAGTTCCGCCAGATAAAGTAAAACCTGATTTTAGCAATGTGGTTGCGTTTTCATTTGGTTTAAATGAGATGGAATCTGAGACTGAGATAAAGTTTTTTTTCCGTTCCTTGACTTTCTCTGGAAAGTGGATCGGATACGTCAAATTACAACTTATTATTATTGCCTTATGGGTGGGTTCTGCTGCTATATATCTGTTGTCTAATTTTGTAACGGCTCGCAAAGCTGTTGAGCAAATAAGAGCGCAGAAAAATGCACTTCAGGAAATTAACAAAGTTTTAGAAATTGAAAGGCAAGAATTGGAAACTCTCGCAACGCGTGATTCTCTAACAGGAATATATAATCGTCTAGGGCTTAGAAGTCACCTGCATGTTGAAACCGATTTAGTTAAATTAAAGAAAAAGTCCCTTTCTTTGTTATTTGTCGATATTGATCAATATTATTTGATTAATGAGCGATACGGTAAGGAAATGGGAGATGAAATATTGGTACACTTTTGCGCTTTAATTAATCAGTGTACTCGACGTGAAGATATATTTTGCCGTTGGAATGACGATGAGTTCCTGCTTTTGTGTAAAGGCACCTCTGTTCAATCCGCGACTATTGTTGCGAAGAAAATTACAGATGCTGTTGACAAAAAATCCTGGCCGTTAGGTATCGCTGTAAGTTGTAGCATTGGTATTGCAGAAATGAACCCGGAAGAATCCATTGGGAACTTTATCAAGCGAGCTGATAATGCACTTTTAGAAGCAAAAAGTCAGGGAATAAAACAGATTAAAGTGGATTATGGTACTGATAAACTTATGGAGTTGGCTGGTCATTGAGTAGGGGATATATACATTCTATTATTGGTGGCTTCCTCTTCCTTCCTGTTCTATAACCATTTTTTTATCATGGTTATTTCGTTACGTGTATTGTAAGTCTTATGCATGAAAACATGGTCAAACTTTAATCTATTCTGCTAGAGTTAAGTTAATAGCATATAAGAGTTTCCAAACTTCTCTAATATGCGGATAGGCTTTTTATTTTCTGTTTTTCTATTTATTCTATTTGATTTGGGTTTGTGTGTCGCTTTTATGGAAAAGGTTCTAATCATAGATGACGACAAATTGGTTCATATATACCTAGGTAAGTTTTTAGCTGGTGAGTGTGAAGTTCGTTGTGCATTTGGTGGGGAGGAAGGTCTTCAGGAAGTCTATGCATGGCGTCCAGACATTATTCTACTTGATGTCGAAATGCCAGGTCGTAGTGGCTACGATATTTGCGATATACTCAAGCAAAACGAGATAACTAGAGAAACCCGCGTTATTTTCCTGTCATCAAACAGTTCTCTCCGTGAACGTATGCAAGGTTATGAGGTGGGTGCTGACGACTATCTGATTAAGCCCTGTGATCATGAAGAGCTGCTAATTAAGATCAAGATCATCTCTCAGCTTTCGAAAGAAAAGTATACGTTGATGAATGAGGCGAGCAATGCTATGGAGGCGATGTCTGCAAGCTTTGAATTGGGGAAAGCGATTCGTCTTGTTGAACGTTTGTATTTAACCACGGATTTTGATTCTCTTGCTGACTGTATTATGGACTTTATGAAGGGGCTTGGGTTGAATTCGGTCGTGATGTTTGAGGGTTGTCAAGGTCGCTTTTATAAGTCGTCCACGTTACTTCAGCCAGCACCATTAGAAAAGGAGCTTATTTCAATGCTTCGGGGACAGGATCGATATGTTGATTTTGGTAGCCGTACGGTTGTTAATTTTCCTCAGGTCGTATTGCTTGTAAAAAATATGCCGCTAGGTGATCGGGCTCAGTATGGTCGTTTGAAGGATATTTTTCCATTTATTTTAGGGGCAGCAGATGCCAAGGTTCGTGTGATTGATGTTGAACATGCACTCCAATCTCAAAACAAAGATCTCACCGAGTCTATTGACGTGGTGCAGATGACAATCACCACTATAAGAGACTTGTTTAAGAGCAATATGACTGCGGTTTCGAGCATCATGACTGAGCTTATCGAAACATTGTCTTTAGATATGAAACGGATGGGGTTGGAAACGGATCAAGAGGAATATGTGTGTGAGCTGGTAGAAGATGCGGCAGATGATGTTCATGTCTGTTTGGAAAAAAACACCTCTATTGAAACAAACTTATCTGATGTTGTCGCTTTACTGAGCAATTTAACTGAGGAGCAACAGCATATAATAGCTGAAACGCTCACCACGGCGGCCCCACTTGAATACGATTCTAAAGACGACATCGAGCTTTTCTAACCCTCATTTTTTCCTTTCAGTGGTATTATCTTTGCTCTTATATTGAAGGGTTTATAGAGTGAAACTAAAATCAACCGCCTTTACTGTGTATTATTCAGTTTTGACGTTCTTTGTTGCTGTATTGCTAAGTTGGATGCTTATGGCAAACTGTAATTTTTTTTACGGGATATGGCATGACTATGGTGGTATAGGAGAGGGAATTGATATATATGCCCCACAAAATAAAAATAAGCTAGGTTTTGGAGAAACCAGCAAACAACAACGAGAACAGATTTTTTTTGAAATTGTTAAGGCTATCCATTCAAGAGGGGAAGGTTTGGGTGATATTCACTACCAAACGCCTAGCAGTAGAGGGGAGCAGAAGCTGTTAATACGGAATGAAATTGTTCATTTAAACGCTGTTGCGGGTATTATTACCTTTTTTTATTTGCCGTTTCTGTGTCTCTCTCTCCTTTGGGGAGCTTCAAATATATATTTATATTTAAAGCGTAAGCAAGTTCCAAAATTGAAACAGCAAATATTTGGAATGGCTATTATTATTGCTTCTGGAGCCGTAACCATATTGTTGAGTGGACCACAATATGTGTTTGATTGGTTGCATCGAGTTTCGTTTTCTGATGGGCACCAATGGTTTTTTTACTATCAAGATTCGTTAATGTCTACCTTGATGTTGGCGCCTAATTTATTTGCGTATATTGCTGTTGTTTGGGGTATTTTAATCGGTATACTTTTTATTGTATTGCAATTGGGAATGGCTAAGTTTCTCTATTTGGTTTTCAAAAAATAGCGTTGGTTTTCAGTAAAACGATGCTAATAGAAATGCAAGGGGCTTGCGCCCCTTGAATAAAATCACTTAAACAAAGTCACTTAAACAAGGCCACTTAAATTGCCGCTTGGTTTAATGTGTTTTGGAGAATTTTCGGCGGCACATAAGTGCAATACAGCCTAGAAACATAATACTAAGTGAGCTGGGCTCAGGAACGCTCGAAACAACTCTTACTGATGTAAGGTCAAATGTTCTGCCCGTAGAATGCTCTATGGTTTGTTCGCCTACTGTGTTAAAAGTTCCACTCCTTACGTCTATGTACCCTGAAGAGTTTGTTAATTGTGCCGCATTGTCGATATAAATATCCAAGTCGTCGAGAACATATGAATCAATAAAGTCTGGCCCTGTTATCATGATAGCTAAATTATGGCTGCCAGAGGTAAAGGAAGTATTGCCGAATGCATCTTGTGTACCTGTAATACTATGAAATGAATCATATACTGTTAGGTAATCATCAAAATATATATCACCCGTATTGGTGGTATTTGTTGGTACATTGCGCACCTGTACGCTTTCACTAATGGAGGTGGGCGTTGGTGGAATATAACCACCGTGGTCAGTAAGAGTTGAACTAATAAAACTGTCATTGAGATCCGATGTATAAGCTGACCCATAATTATGTTCAAGCAGTGCCCGGTCTCCTTGAATTAATGGGTGATCATTGAAATCTACTCTAAACCATCCTGAAATAAAATCTGGTTCACTTGCACCGCTAACTACGCCCGTATAGTTAATATCAATAACATACGCATTTCCAATGGTGGGTAATAGAGTGAGCGTTAAAACATATAATGCCATTTTTCTAAACATAATTTATCCTTATATCCGTTGTTGTAAGAAATTTTTAGAATAGTAATAGAAATTTTTAATTTTGATCAACAGTTTATTTTTTACAAATGACAAATCAGTTTAATTTGGTTTGTAAAGAAATTCGACTTATTAGATTTATTCTGTAAAGAAATTCGACTTGTCATTTTTTGAGTGATTACTTGTAACTCGAAATTTAATTATATGATCGTACGGAGTGAATTCTGATTATGCTGATACATTGTTTCAGAAGTGCAGGGCAGTTCCGAGTATTAAGAACGGGTTAAGAAATGTAATATAATTCGACAAATACTAAATTTTAATAATGTGAACTCGGTCGTGAATTTTGTGTAAAGGTATTTTTTGGGATAGATGATTAGCAAAGGCATTAATTAATAATATGTTGAAGCACATCTTTCCAACTGAGTACCCCAATAAGTGTCTCATCTTCATTGATAACTGGTAATAGATAAATTTTATTTTCTAATAATAATCTTCCCGCTTCTCGGATACTGGCTTTAGGGCCTATGGTAATGAGCTTTTTGCTCATAAGCTGCTGTGCGGTATAGGACAGTGTAAGCTTATCCCTGGCCGTTTCGTGTTTTGTATTAATGAAAGGGCTTATGACCTTCAATACCTCTCGATCAGTGACTACTCCGAGCAGTTTATTGTTTTCGACGACAAGAAGGTGATGTAGGGACATTGACTTAAATATCTTGCTCATTTCTCCCACTGTGTGCTTTGGTGTAATGGTAAGAACTTTGGTGGTCATAATGTCTTCAATAGGCATAGGGGCGTATCGGTCTTTTGTCATTAAAATAGCTTGGCTTATCTTAAGCATAGCAAATTGGTTTCGTTGAGATGGGTTTAGTTAAGATGGGTTTAGTTGAAATAGGCTGGACTATTGAAACTGCGCCGTGACGGGGGTTGAGGAAAGAGAGCGTGCCCCAACCCAACCCTTATCTATTGGTGGTACTGGGGCACAGGTGAAGAAATCTACAGGGCAATTGCTTCTGGTTTATCGAGGTCGTTGATTACTATCCATTGTCCACCTCCTTGCTCGATTTTATAGCGCCAGTATTCCACTCGATCTAGATACTCTTGAGGGTTTTGGTTATCCGCTCGAAGTTTCGTAACATTGAGTGCTTTAACATTGAAGCCATCCAGTGTCATATTAAACTCTCTGACGAAGCCCTTCGGTAAATCCTCCTTTAAGTCAGAGTAAATCATAATGGTTTTATCCCCGACGTTTGCTTCATTTAAGTGTTCAATGGCTTGAAGCAATCCACCTGAAATATCGGTGTAGGCACTGCTTTTTACTTCTGTAACAAATTTATCAATGGTTGCTGCAAATTCTCTTTTTTGCTTATTGGATATGGACGGGCGGCCATCCAAGACAACTTTTGCTACAATATCTTTCTCGCTGAAACTACCGCTGTCTATTCGTGCCACGGTGAATGCGTCGCCAGGTTCCATCATTGCAAGCATATAATTAATTATCTGCTTAGCTTTGTGAAGCTCTTTGGTATAGGTGCCGGATGTATCGAGCAACAAGTAGACGCCTTTCGAATAGTTAGTTTGCTCTGATCTTTCACCGCAGCCAGCAAGGCTCGCAAGAATCATACTTGCAAGCAATAGGCTCGAAAAAACTTTGGAGGGCTTTCTCCAGTAATGTCGATTATTCATATTTTCTTCCCAAAATTAATTTCTAGTTTCTTCATGCGCTGGCAGGAAGTTTTGATTTTCGGGTTCGAATTCTCTTTGTTTATTGAGTTGATTCGAGACGATAGTTTCGATCCATAGTGGTGCAGCAATGAATATGTCATATAGGCTGACGGTAAGTTTGCCTATCTGCCTGAATACAATGGCCAAGACTCTAAAAATAACAGTTAATGTGTTTAAGAATATTTCAAACATACTCCCAAATACTGTTCGGCCTGTTTGCAGTAAATATTCTAATGGAATTGCAACCATGGTGAGGGCGAGCGGTAAGACAAAGCCTAAAATCATATTGGCCACTAGGGGTATCCATTCACTGATTCCGCCTGTGGATGCAGATGCATGTGACGCTTCGCTTCCTGAAAGGGACGTTCTAAGTGCTGCTAAGTCACTTGCAATTTGATCACGCATAAAGGCAAGTGCCGATTCTGTGCCTGCTAACGTAACCAATACTAATGCTGATGCAATCAGTATGACTCGGCGGATTTTGTCGTCCATTGAGCCTATTAATGGAAATAGCTTGGTAATTCTAAGACTTTCCAATAAAAAGATACCCGCAGTGACTTCTAAGCAAATAATGACCAGTGCCGCGAGGTCTGCAACTTTTACCCCGCCAATTCTCTGGATCGAGCCGACCATTTCTGACATGGGCAGTGCGATAAGATGGAAGTTAAAAAATGCCCCCCCAACGGCAATGGCAATAACAATAAACGCAATCAGAAATTGGGTAATAGCGGAGGCTTTTAGGGTTCGTTCTGCTTTATCTGTCCCAGTAATAATCTCGTCGTAGCGGGCCATATGCATGTCGATGTTCTGACTGCGGGTAATGATTTCCTGTAACCGGGCACCGACTTCATCAATACTTCCTGCCAGCTTGCGCCAATAGGGCGTCATGGCTTTAAGAAGCTTATACCTTTGAGTCCTTTCTTCTCTATAGAGTTCGAGGTTCTCTTTACATTGCTGCTCAACAGATTGGTGGATTTGTTGCAGTATCTTGCTATTAAGAGACGGATTGTTTTCCGTATTTTTAATTTTTGTTACTGCATCGACCGCGTCTACCCAGTCTGGTGCCGTGGTAGGCACCTCTTTACTGAGTTCATAGTCGTCTTGGATTTGGGTAATGTGTTCACCCATCTGTCTTTGTAACTGAGGGTAGCCTCCCAGATCTTTTTGTACGAACTTACTGATTTCGAAGAACGCCTTTTCGATGTCTCTTTCAGTGTGTTCTCTGCCCAGATTGAGCAAAACTTCTCGGTTTCGCTCGTTCAAACGCTTACGACTGAGCGCTGTTGCGGTCGAAAGCAGACGAAACCCCGAATAGAGACTGCCGAATAGGCTATTTATAGCGTTATGGGCGGCTTTGCGTGATAGATATAAAACGATAACAGACGCAAGAAAAGCCAAAAATAGTCCTCCAGCGCTGGTAGGTATGAGGCTGTTTAGTAGTGTATTCATGGTAATTATCTCTCTCGGTAGTTCTCCGTAACCTCTGCTACAGAGTGGGAAAGAGCGGTTCCTGAGCCGACTCTTATATGCGTCAGTCCATGTTAGAAATGAATTGAACTGCCTTGTCTTTTATTACACATGGAAAATGTGGCCAAAATCTGGCTTATAGAGAGGTTGACTCTGATAAATTCTGTCCAATTATGGCGAAATGTGGCAGATATAACTTATTGAAAATTAAGGATTAAATTAGGTTAGGAACTTCTTTGATGGCGAAGGTATCGAAGTCTTTTATAAACGCTTTGAGGAAAGTGCGTTTATCCGCACAGTATATGGCACTCTTTACTCTACTTAAGATTGCCTGTACCTTGTCTCGCCTGCGTAAGCACGCCTATTTAGGCAACTTTTTATCTTGGATTCTAGGTTTGGGTTTTTGAAGTAATGTCGCAAAAATTATCGTTATCTTTTAGGTTGCTCGTCATTTTGGTTATTTTTTCCGTCACTGGATGTGGGGGGAGTGGTGGTAAAGGGTCGAGTGTGGGGCTCACCACCGTTCCTGACCTTTATCTTCGTTCACTGTTAGTCGAGGTGGGTGGTCAAACCTTAAATTTTGATCCGTCTCGTACCGGCCCTTATGAAATGAACGTACCCCTAGAGGCTGATGAAGTTTCAATTACGGCTGTTTCGAAAATGGATAATGCAAGAATATTTATCTCTGAACTTGCGATAGCCAACATTAACGATATTGACTTTCCCTCTCCAAGCGTCAATGAAGAAGAGGTGAATTCGGGTGAACTAGCGACTCGCTTGATAAATCAGGGAAACAATACCTATATCATTAGTGTTTGGGATGCAGGTAAAAACTACAAAATCGAATACCGAGTTAAGGTTCATAGAGTTAGCTCAGAAGCGAGTTTATCGAGCCTTGCTTTTATTGCATTGCGCAGCGAAAACGGGGCAATCAGCGGGGATGACGCAGTAGATAGTGGTTTGAATTTCGATCCTTCCACAACAGAATACAGTTTAGACGTTGACTACCCCTATTGCGCTATTGGTGTATACGCTTCCACCTCAGAACCGCACTCAACCTTGAGAATTAATGGGAAGAAATATTCCAATGGCCAGCAGGCGCTTGTTGCCTTGACGGGGCTTGGGGCAGAAAACCCTAATGTGATTACTATCACGGTTGAGTCGGAAGACCAATCGGTTGAAAACCGCCAGCTAGAAACGTATACAATCAATGTAGAGAGAAATTCGGCTTCGGCAAGTGAATTACAGAGTGAACCCACACTATCAGCCCTTCAGTTGGCAGACAGTATTGTTTGGTCCGGGGATTTTAAGTGCGCTCAATTGGATGTTAAAGCCACGGTAAATAGAGATGTTAGCGCTTCAGGGTTAACGCTAGATACGAGCGTCGATGGCGCGAGTATTTTACTCTCCAAGTATTTACTGGATGAAAGTGATGCAATTTCTATTGATGAAGATGGAAATAGTCTTTATGAGTTTGAGGATGAAATTGTTACTGCCCGTGAAGCCTATACACTTAACTATGATTTGGGTGTAAACCGATATGAGATTCAGGTTTCGTCTGAAAATGGCGAGGAAGCTCAAGTTTATGAACTTACCGTTGAGAAGAAAGAAAATAATTGGATTTTTGTTGAAGACACGGTATCGCTACAAAACGCTATAAAAGGCGCACAGCCTGGTGATGAAATTATCATCGGCGAAGGCGAGTATATGGGCAGCACTGGAGTGGTAGATGATACCAGTGGGCATGAATTTTCCCATTTTTATTCTAGTGCTTCAGGTTTGCTTGATGACCCTATTGTATTGAGGGGCAGGCTTAATGATGATGTTGTCTTAAAAGGGGATGGAACAACTGACAACGCTGTTCTTAGAATAGAGGGCGACTACTGGGATGTTTCGGGTATTGAAATTCGTCATTCAGGTGATGGCGTCATCTTAGATTCAGCGTCAAATGATGTACTTGATACGCTAACTCTAACGGAGATAGAAAACTCGGCTGTTATCATTCGTAATGGTAGCCACAACGACACAGTGAAATTTTCGACAATATCTGCTTCTAAAAATGGTGTGGTTGTTGGGTCTGAAGGTGTAGATTGGAACTCCGCTCCCGACTCCCCTGGGCTTTTCGAATCATCGAATACTGGAATTAAGATACGTAATAACGATTTTGGTCGAAATATTCTGGCTGAGCATATCACTATCAATGAAGGTTCTGAGAATAGTGTAATTTCTGGTAATGTTTTTGATAGCGAGCTTTTATCTGGAACGCGAGTGGCCGATTCAATTGTGAGTCTTTCCGGCAATGATGTTGAAGTTTCTTTTAATGTATTTAATAACAGCCTGAATAATATTCCTGCACAGCAGATTCTTATTGATGATGCCGCCGCCGAGTGGCACCCCGTAACATGGGGAGAAAATATCTCAATTTTTGAAAACTCAATGGAATTCCCTGGCGAACAGCAAGATTTCATTAATAACGTATCGGCTGTGAACGTATATGTTTATAACAATACCATTAGCGGGCAGGACGGTATTGCCATCACGAACAGCGGCCTGGAACTTGATGCTACAGATAGAACAAAAACATACCAATTCCAATTGGTGGAAAATAATGAGTTTTGCCTCAATATTCTTGGGTATACACTAAATGGTGAGGAGTTTGGGGCGCTTGGTTATTTTGATTGTGTGGAAACCGTTAATAATACCTGGCAGTTAAGACACGGAGGCGAGGGGGCTGTATTGCTTCAGTCAATGTTCCCACCTGAAACATTTATTTTGGGGCCGCTGCTTCCTGGTTTTATTGGTAATAACGCTTATTTTACCCTATGGGATACTGCTGAACTTGCAGAAAATTCAAATGTTATACAGCACCGCTGGGTATTAGAAAATGAAAATAACGGCGTTGCTATTCGAAGTTATTGGAATAGAGACCATGCAATTACTCCTATTTCGACCCTTGAGGAAGGCGTTCGAGCTGCCTTACATCTTGACGAAGGTAGCGATATTCAAAGGTTTAACTTAGTTGAAGTTGTTAATGAGTAAACCTCAACGTAATTAATTTACGTCTGATGTGTAAACCCAATTACGAGCTACGTTATCGCAAACAATGGTTGTTTGCGATAACGGGAAGCAGCTTTTCAGTCCCTTTGGAAACTCATTGATTTTTCTTCCCGAATCCGCAATAGATTTCTTATCCTTTTTTAAGAGTTCATACATTTTCTTAAAGCGCACTGCAAAATTTCCATTGATTTTCGCTTGATCTTTATAAATACTCACGAATTTTGTATACGACATGGTTGAGCCGCCAAGTCCGATTTTGAGCATTTTATCGATATACACCGAGTAAGCTTTTGAAAGGTAAGCTAACGGGTTTTGTCGCGCAGAGTGTTTGCCTGAAAAGAGTAATTTATTATTGTCTGCCAAGGCACCCTTCACTAGTTCTGACGTGGGTTTGTTTTCCTGTAGGGTGTAAGGTGAGTTAGGACAAATTATCTTTCTTTGGTTGATAGTGCAGTGAGCTAACTGTGAGAGAACGGGAGGGGTGGGCTCTGTTGAGGTAGCATTAGTGTTTATTCTTGGCGCTTTTCTTGGTGCTTTGCGTTTTTGGGGGGAGGGCATTGTGATTCTCAACTTCTTTGCAAGTGGTCGTAAAAGCAATTTTTGTGTCTTGGCAGGGTTGTTACGAAACTCCCGTATATTGACTAACTTTGCTTTAAACTTGGACGCTTCTATTTTGCAATAAACCTCTTCTAGTTCCGTTTTGGGTAAGAAACTGCAAGTATCTGAAGAGATTGCGTGAGGAGCGAGTAAAAAAATATTCAATATGTACCAACGGATTAGGCTATGCATAATTCTAAATTCCAATTTATATGTAATAATTGTAGTTTGCCTATATTAGCTTTTTGTATGTGAGAAATTTAATGGACCTGGAAAAAATTCGGAGAGAGTACTTGTTGGGTGATTTGCGCCGAAATAATCTACTCGATTCGCCTTTTGAACAATTTGGGCTTTGGTTAAAGCAAGCGATTGAATCAAAGCTTCACGACCCTACGGCAATGACATTGGCGACAGTCGATTCTCTCGGCTGGCCCTCTCAGCGAATTGTTCTCCTCAAACACCTAGATGAAAATGGCTTTATTTTCTACACAAACTACAGCAGTAGTAAAGCGAAAGATATTGATTCCAACCCGAACGTCAGTTTGCATTTTCCATGGCATTCTATGGAGAGGCAAGTGAAAATACAGGGTGAAGCCAGAAAAATTCCTGTCTCCGAATCAATCAAGTATTTTATTACTAGACCGAGAGATAGCCAGTTGGCGGCTTGGTCCTCCGCGCAGAGCGACGCCATTTCCTCTCGAAAAGCCCTGCTTATGCAGTTTGAATCCATTAAGAATAAGTTCAAAAATGGTGATGTACCGCTCCCAGATTTTTGGGGAGGCTATCGCGTTGTGCCCAAAGTTTTTGAGTTTTGGCAAGGTGGTGGTGCCAGGTTGCACGATAGATTCGAATATCGCTTAGAAGAGGGTAGCTGGTCTATTCAAAGGTTAGCGCCTTAAAGGTTCTAGGAGCGCCGGAGGTTCTGTGAAGTATATTTGCTGTGTGGATAAAGGCAGTAGTGAGGTTCTCAATATTGCCACAGGTAGCCTTCCTGTAGTTGATACGGGTGAGGTTTTAATAAAAGTATATGCCGCAGGCATTAATCGGCCAGATATTCTCCAAAGACAAGGGTTGTATCCTTCGCCTGCTGGCGCCTCCTCAGTATTAGGCTTGGAAGTGTCGGGTATTGTTATAGAAAAAGGCTCGAATGTTTTGGGGCTTGAAGAGGGTGATCGTGTATGTGCATTAACTAACGGTGGTGGTTATTCGGAATGTGTTTCCGTTCCTGCTGGGCAGGTCATCAAACTAGGCGATAATATTGTATGGGAGCAGGCCGCAGCGTTACCTGAAGCCTTGTTTACTGTTTATTCAAATGTTTTCCATCGAGCTTGTATTGCCAGAGGCGAAACCTGCCTGGTACATGGTGGAAGCGGCGGAATTGGCTCTATTGCTATCCAGATGTTGAAAGTCTTTGGCTGCGAGGTATATACAACATGCAGTGAAGAAAAACGTGCTTTTTGTGAATCTATGGGGGCGGATCACGTTATTGCCTATGATTCTCAAGACTACCCTGAGTATTGTCTGTCTCATACTCAGGGGAAGGGGATTGATGTCATATTGGATATGGTGGGCGGTGACTATATTGCGAAAAATATTCAATGTGCTGCTGCCAATGGGAGAATTATAAATATTGCTTACATGTTCGGCAGCGTTGCCGAAGTTAATTTTATTCGAGTTATGTTAAAGCGACTTACACTTTCTGGGTCGACTCTACGCTCTGAATCGGCGGAATTTAAAAGGCTATTACGCGACGGTTTACTTGATCTTTTTGATGACGCTATTTCAGCGGGAAAAATAATACCGAGTATTTATTCGTCGTATAACCTCTTTGATATTGAGGAAGTTAGAGAAGCGCATCAAGTATTGGAATCAGGGAAAGTATGTGGAAAATTAGTTTTGGTGAATTCGCATGTTGAATAAAATTAACAACCAAACTTTACTCAAATATAGTTCTTATATTGGTGGAGAATGGTTAGAAAGTGGTAGTCGCTCCTTGGATGTTATTGATCCCGCTTCATTAATGCCACTGGCGAAGGTGAATACTGCAAGCCTTGATTATATTCAAAGAGCCATAGAGGCTGCCGAGAAAGCATTCGTTACCTGGAAGGCGACACCCGCTAAGAAGCGGGCTCGGATTCTTAATACTTGGTTCCGGCTTGTGATGGAAAATTCAGAAGATTTGGCCAAATTGATTACCCTTGAACAGGGTAAGCCTATTGCAGAGGCTAGAGCGGAAATTGCCTATGGCGCGAGTTACATAGAATGGTTTGCCGAACAGGCAAAGCGAATAAATGGAAGTATTATTCCCGCGACAGTTGAGGGCCAGAAAATAGAGGTTCACAAAGAGCCTGTTGGTGTGGTGGCCGCGATTACTCCCTGGAATTTTCCTAATGCGATGCTGACTAGGAAAATAGCACCAGCGCTTGCGGCAGGATGTACAATTGTGGCTAAGCCTGCGGAGGAAACACCTCTATCGGCTCTTGCTTTGGCCGAGTTATCTCAACAGGCAGGCATTCCTTCGGGCGTAGTAAATATTGTGGTAAGTGATCAAGCTGAAGAGGTGGGTAAGCTTCTGTGCGCGCACTCTTCTGTACGAAAATTAAGTTTTACTGGGTCAACTAATGTAGGAAAACAATTGCTTACTCAGTGTGTTAATACGCTTAAGAAAGTGAGTTTGGAATTAGGCGGAAATGCGCCACTTATTGTTTGTGAAGACGCTAATATAAGAACGGCTATAGAGGGTGCATTGAAAGCAAAATTTAGAAATTCCGGTCAGACTTGTATCAGTGCGAATCGTTTTCTCGTGCATGAATCTATATGTGAAAACTTTATTTCAGTATTACGTGAAAAAATACAGAAAATAAAACTTGGACCGGGCCTTATCGATACTACTGTTCAAGGGCCTTTAATTCATAAGGATGCACAGACAAAAATAGATTCACTTATTAAAGCGGCTGTTGAGGCTGGAGCGAAAATATTGGTCGGAGGGAAACCGCAAACCTTGCCAGAGTGGAAAGGTTATTTTTATCAACCGACGATTCTCTTAGATGTCACTAAGGATATGGAAATTTTTAATACTGAAATATTTGGTCCGGTGATCTCGATAACAACATTTTCGGATGATGCTCAAGCATTATCGCTTGCGAATTCTACTGATGCCGGGTTAGCGGCTTACGTATTTACAGAAAGTTTTCAGCGCGCACACTTCTATTCCAGCAATTTAGAATTTGGCATGGTAGGGGTTAATGAAGGCAGTATTTCAAATGAAATGGCGCCTTTTGGTGGTATAAAAGAGTCGGGAATAGGAAGGGAAGGGGCCGAAGTTGGGATGGATGATTACTTGCAACTTAAATATATTTGTACCTGTATTACGCCAATTGAGTAGAGTATGAAAAATAAGTCCATTATTTTAATTGGAATGCCGGGTGCGGGGAAAAGCACTATAGGCGTATTGTTAGCAAAAGAAATGGCAAAAGCTTTTGTCGATACCGATATTTTATTACAGGAGCAATTGGGTAGTAGTTTGCAAGCATTTCTCGATGCGTATGGATACCTAGCCTTACGTAAACGTGAAGAGCAGATATTGCTTAATAATAATTTTGATCACCATATTGTTGCTACGGGCGGAAGTGTTGTATATAGCGACTTAGGTATGAAGGCTTTAGCAAAGCATGGTCTTATTCTCTATTTAAAAATATCTGAAGAAACTCTGCTAAAACGGGTGGATAACCACGATACAAGGGGTATTGCAAGCGCGCCCAGCACAACATTAAGGCAGGTTTATCAAGAGCGGCTTCCGTTGTATAAATACTATGCCCAATGGGTGGTGGAGTGTGATGAAAAAACACCCGCAGCCATTGTTAAGGAAATTTTTGTCAAAGCCGTATAAAAACAAACGGCCCTTAAATTGGCAGCTCGGTTGTATATTTCACCTGTTTTAGAGCGAATACGGAGTTGATAGAAGCCACATTGGGGAGGTGTACTAAAGTGGCTTTAAGCAGGGTTTCGTAATGATCAACACTAGAAACAATAACTCGAAGCATATAATCCTTATCTCCGGTTACGGAATAACACTCAACAATTTCTTTTACGTTATCCACGGAAGACTCAAAAGCATTAAGAGACTCTTCATCGTGTTTCTTTATGGTGATGTAAGCGTGGACTGTCACCGCTAGGTCAAGCTTTCCCGCTGAAAGTAACGTCACCCTTTGCTTGATATAACCTTCCTCCTCCAGCCTTTTAACGCGCCTCCAGCAGGGCGTATGAGAGAGGCCAACAGCGTCCCCAAGCTGTTGCATTGAATACTCGGCGTTCGCCTGGATTTCTCGCAGAATTTTTAGGTCGTGACTGTCTAGGGAGACGGTAGGGGGCTGGGGCTTTCGCATGGCGAAACTCATTTTATTTTATTGGAGGGTAAGCATAAATGCCTACAGTGGATTAGTGAAGGGTAATCTCTGTCTGTCTACAGAGAGCTATATTATATGTATCAGGTTATAGGAAGGTTTTAGTCTGGGGTGTCGTCTAGATCGCCCTCAGTATTCTCTGCATCTAATTTGTTACTCTCTTGGTTGATAGATTCTTCTTCTCTACTTTCAATTTCCCTACTCTCAACTTCCCTACTTTCAACATAGCTAACGGCGTTATTTACTGCATGGACTACTCGATTGACCATGCTTTCAAGTTCGTCTTGAGTAAGGAAAAACGTCATATCGACATCGTGCCTAACATACTTGGGTGGGAGGTGGTTTAGCGCTACACAGGCTGCATCGGCAAGGAACTCTGCGTCATTATTGGCGCGGTCATAAGAGCGGAGCAGTTGGTCGATAACCATCTGTTCATAGTAGTTATGTACCGTGTCTCTGGTGGATTCGGCGTCGTACCTACCTCTTCCAATACCTAATAGCATTACCTGGCCTCCTGGAGCTGCATTCTATTTCTGACTACATTCTATTTCTGTAAGTGTAGACCTATATTTTGTTTCTCATAAGGTTTCGTATAAGGAAGCGCGCAGGGTGGAGATGCAATGTAAGCTGCCTAGATAGTGGCAATGGCTCGCCGCAAATCATACTGGCTAAGAGGTCTGACGCGATAGGGGTATAAGCGAGGCCCCGCGAGCCTTGCCCTAAGTTACAGTAAAGCTGAGGTAGGTAAGCACCTGCTTTGATAATATTCGCGTTGGCTTTTTTCCTGTAGCGCCTAAACTTATCTATCATTGTTTTTTCGTCCGGTACAGGGCCAACAATAGGAAAGTAATCGGGTGTTGTACATCTAAACCCAACTTTACCCTCTAGATTTTCTACTGCTATTTTTGCGATCGCCTGCTTATATTCTGGAATCATCTTAATCAAATTATTTAGATTTTGACGATGCTCAGAGTTGGTGGCACATTCATTGTGTTTGTTAAGCGTAAAGGTTGCGCCAGTGGTAAATTGCTCCCCAACAGGCGGAGCAATATAACCATCGCCGCATAAAACGGTATTGGGCGATAGGACTTTTTCTGTCAATGTGAAATAGGTAACTTGGCCGCGAATACGTTTTAACGGTAGCTGTTTGTTGGCGAGAATATTCTTTGCGTCTTCAGCGTTAGCAATGATTGCCACCTCAGCTTTGGCCAAGGTATTGCCATATTCATCAAAAGCTAACCATTGGTTTTCTGTTCTTATTAATTGATCTACCTTTGATGAATGAATGATTTTAATATTGGTATGTTCTGTTAAAGCGTGGCATAAAGAGACAGGGTTTAGCCATCCAGAAGAGGGCAAAAATAACCCAGGAGTATGTTGTTTTACACGAGTAATCTTTGTTGCTTCCTGCTCGTTGAGCCATTGGCAAAACCTTTGATCGTTATTATAAGTGTTTGCCAGTTCGTTAAATAACTGCTTCTGCCTGTCCGATGTGGCTTGATGAAATACTCCGCAGGCGTCTCCACATTTTTGATAGAACCCATGCTCTTGATAAAATGTATCCGCAAAAAGTTGTGCGGATAAGTTAAATTGGCTCAAGGGTTCTTGGTGTGGTGACAGCTTCGTATAAACAACTCCCTGTTTGTTTCCTGAGGCTTGTGTAGCAAGGTGGTTATGTTGTTCGAGTAAGGTAACCTTAATTCCGCGTTTGGCCAGTGCAAAGGCCGTCTGGCACCCTGAGATACCGCCTCCAATAACGATTGCGGTTGTTGGAGCCCTCGCGGATACATCACACTTTGATAAATGCCAGTAGGTTGAGTTGCTGGAAGGGAGTCGAGAATAGGTTTTAGTTGGTATTGTATAAGAGGGGCTTAGATGCCCTAAATAGGTTCCCTTGAGCATTTCTCTTTTATGGCCAAAGCCTGGTGATTTTTGGCAATCAAAGTTGAGGCTTTCCAGTGTTCGTCGAACCAAACCCGCCGCAGTAAAAGTTGCAAAAGTTGTATGTGGGCGGCTGAGAGACGCGATTTGCTTAAATATTTCTGTTGTCCACATATCTGGGTTTTTGGCGGGTGCAAAACCATCTAAAAACCAAGCGTCAACAACCAAAGGCATTGATGTGTATGAATGGCTGGTAGTGAAACATTCAACCTCGGTATTGTTTGAGGTGTTTTCATTTGAAATATTCGGAAGTGGATTAAATGATGACAAGGCTTCTTCTGCCTCGCCAAAAAAAAGAGTAAGAGTCACTTGGCCTTTATCAAAAATTAGGCGATGAACACCCGATGCAGGCTGTGGAGGGTAGCATCTAATGAGTTCACATTTTAATTTGTTTAATTCTGGCCAAAGTTCTAAAGATGCACCTAAATCTTCGATTGTTAACGGGTATTTTTCTACAGTGATAAAATGAAGTCTTGGTGCTTCGGTATTATTTGTATGTATTTTTCTAAATAGCTGCCATGTGGCTAGAAAGTTTAACCCTGTACCAAAACCTGTTTCTCCAATAGTGAAGTGTTGGTTTTTATCTAAATTCACAAACCTTTCTTCAAGGTTGTTGTTTTCAATAAAAACATAGCGAGTTTCTTCTAGCCCATTAGAGCTGGAAAAATATACGTCATCAAACTCTTTTGAAATGGGTTGTCCATTTTCATCCCATTTTAAATGAGTGTTTTGTTTGGCGGAGTTTTTCAAGGTGGTTGTCACGGAAGTCATTACTGTTATTGATTCTGGTCTAATTGGTAAGGTTGAATTCAGGAAGTATTTTTTCACACCAAATGCGAATTCTTTCCGGTGTTTTGTCGAACTCGTTTTCGTCGTCTAATGCAAGCCCAACGAATAGAGTTTTATCTTCGGTTAACGCCTTAGATGAGGTAAAGTTAAACCCTGTGTTTGGCCAATAACCGATTATGGTTGCGTTGCGTGTTATTAATTTATCGTGTAAATACCCCATGGAATCAAGAAACCATTCTGGATAACCCAATTGATCCCCAAGCCCGAATAATGCGATTTTTTTCCCTTCTAAGTTAAGCTTGTCTAGCTCCGGCCAGACCTCTTCCCAGTCTTCTTGAAGCTCCCCGTAGTCCCATGTGGGGATGCCCATAATGATATTTTTATACAGCGAAGCTGTGGCGATGGGCTCGTTAGCAATATTATAAATATCCACTCTTTCCTCGCCAATCTCGGCTGCGATTTTTTCAGATGCCATTTCGGTGTAACAGGTTGAACTACCGTAAAAAATGGCAATGGGGGCGAGCGTTTTTTTGAGCATAAGTCAGTATTGGTCTATCATAATGCACTGTTTAACTTTGTCGCCCAGGCAGCGGCAACCTCTTCGTTGTCTTCCTCTTCCATCGCATCAATAACTAGGCTGTTAATCACTTGCTTTGCCCCCAGGTCTAGCAAAGCCTCTTCGATGGATTGGCCCGCTTGTGCAAAATTGGGGTAGGAGCTATCGCCTAAATTGATAATGGCGTAGGGCCTGCCATAGATATCCGGGCAATTATTTTTTAGGTGGGCAAGGAGCGGCGCTATATTTTCAGGCGGGTCACCCATTCCTGTATTTGATGTGCATACAATCAGCATTTCATTATTGTTTTCATTTAGATCTGCCGGCTGAAAACTCGTATTAAGTGAAATGATATGTCCACAGCCTTCCAGCACCGCTTCGATTGTTTTTGCCACGTCAAGGGCGGTACCCATTACCGACCCCACAATAATTTGCATATTAGCCATAAGAAACACCGGGAGGTGTGATATGTATGTAAAAGCTCATAAAAGTATTAATTCAATGAAACTCGTAAGAAAGTGTATGGTATTGTTTTCGCCCCGCTAGGTAAACCATAAGGCAGTGTTAATGACAGAAAAAATGCATCGCTCTCGCACCATTACTTTAGGCCGGTATCGCCATTATAAGGGTAACGAGTACCAAGTACTTGGAGTGGCCACTCATTCCGAGACCCTAGAGCCCCTTGTTGTTTATAGGCCGCTTTATGGTAAAGAGGCTATCTGGGTGAGGCCCTACGATATGTTTGTTGAAACCATAGAAATTGAAGAGCGTAGCCTGCCTAGGTTTGAGCTAATTGAGGCTGCTACAGAGGTAGTGCAATGAGTTGGATATGCCCCAATTGCAAGGGAAAACTGAAGGAGCAAGATACACGTTTTGAATGTGTAAATGGCCACAACTTTGACAAGGCTAAGCAGGGGTATGTCAACCTACTGTTAGCACAGCATAAGAACAGTTTATTGCCTGGGGACACTGCGCAGATGGTAAAAGCTCGCCGCCAATTTTTAGCGGCAGGTCACTTTCGGTATTTGGTTGATACGCTTGCAGGGGTATTGGCCGATAGCGTCGAGCCTCTAATCTTGGCCGACTTAGGTTGTGGTGAGGGTTACTATTCTGCCGAGTTAAAGGCATCCCTCAACTCTTCCCTTAGTATTTATGGTGTGGATATATCCAAAGAGGCAGTGAAGAAAGCCGCTGCAAAATACAATAAAGCGCAATTTGCTGTCGCTAGCGCTTATGATATTCCTTTAGCGAACCACTCAGTGGATATTGCTCTTAGTATTTTTGCCCCATTTGATGAACATGAAGTCAAACGTATATTGACCTCTGAGGGCTATTTTATTCGAGTAACTCCGGGAAAGTCACATTTATTTGAATTAAAAAGTCGTTTATATGATGACGTAAAAATGCATAGGGAAGCCACTATGCTCGGTGGCTGCTTTGATCGAAAATCTCTTATCCACATAAGCGAGAAAATACACCTAAATTCTACTGAAGATATATATTCGTTATTGGCTATGACACCTTTTTTCTGGTCGAGTAGCGAAGAAAAAAAGAAACGATTAATTAAAGAGCAATCACTGGATGTGCAATCAGATTTTGTGGTTGAACTCTTTTATCCAATTAAAGGACACCTAGACAAACGAGCATGATTGAATACGAATACTGGATGAGATACGCTTTAACACTTGCCGAAAAAGCAAATGCGTTAAATGAAGTGCCTGTTGGCGCTGTTTTAGTTACTGACAATAATATAATTGGTGAGGGCTTTAATCAGCCAATTGTCTCTCATGACCCAACCGCTCATGCCGAAATTATAGCGTTGCGTGAGGGGGCAATTGCCCAGCAAAATTACCGTCTACCCAATACCACGCTTTATGTCACCATTGAGCCCTGTGCAATGTGTTTGGGTGCAATTGTTCACGCTAGGGTAGAGCATATTGTTTTTGGTGCATTAGAACCCAAGGCAGGGGTACTTCAAAGCAACCCTCAGTTACTTGAAGCGGATTTTTTTAATCACGAGTTGACATGGCGGGCAGGGGTACTTGAATCGGAGTGTATGCAAGTCATTCAAACTTTTTTTAAGAAGCGGCGTGAAGAAAAAAAACGAAGCAAAATGTTACAAAATAAACAAGACCGCTCTTGAGTTGACTTCTGCCTTTTTAATCGTATTACAACGAAGTTGAAAGTGATTTTACCGCTTCAGTCACAATGGGGCTAACCTGAGCAAATTCTTTCTGAGGTGCATTCATCGCAAGCTGCTGTAAACGCTCTTTTTCCACTTCATTCCAAGAAATAATAGTGCGGAAATTTCGGATATTTTGCACATAGTCTACAGCTTCCCAACCGCGAGAGTAGCCATGTTTGGTGGTTTTGTAATATTTACGCTTGGCAAGTAGTGGAAGCGTTTCTCGAACATCAGACCACTTATCTGGGTTGCCGCCGTGTATTTCTGTCAAAATACGAGCGTCTTCTAAGTGGCCAAGGCCCACATTGTACGCAGCTAAGGCTAACCAGGTTCTATCTGGTTCTTGAATTCGTTGAGGGGTGCGATCATAAACAGAGCGGAAGTATTTGGCTCCACCGTCAATGCTTTGTTCGGCATTGAGTCGGTTTTTAATGCCCACAAATTTAGCGGTATCTAGGGTTAGCATCATAAAGCCGCGCACGCCGGTTGGCGATTTCGCTTTAGGGTTCCAGTGGGACTCTTGGTAGCTCAATGCGGCCAATAACTGCCAATCTAAATCATATTTTTCTGCGGCAGTTTGAAGTTTTTTCTCCCATTTGGGTAAACGGCTTTCTAAGCGGTGGGCAAATAATATCGCGCCACTGTAATCGATTTCACCAAGATGGCCGTAAAATGTTTCCATCGCTTCAGCAATAATGCCTTGCTGTTTGATGGTCTTAAAGAATTTCTGCGCTTCGTTAATAAGGGATGTGTCTTTTTGTGCTTTGAAAGCCCAAGCCATATCCTGAGGTTTACTAATATCAAAGGCTACCTGGGCTTCTGGGTAGAGAGACTTGTTTATCTTGTAGGCATTGGAGTCCACAATAGCGTACTCAATTTTGCCGCTGTGTACCATTTCTAGCAAGTCGAGCATTTCAACATCACTGCGCTCGTTCCAAGTAAGCTGAGGGTGGGATCTTTGCAGCTCTCGTAAACGTTCTGCATGGGAGCTAGAGCTGATAACCAGAATTTCTTTACCCACTAAATCTTCGATAGAGGAGGGCTTTGGTTGATCGGACTTATATATCAGTTGTTGAGATATTTGTAGATATGGTTCGCCGAATATTACTTTCTTCTTGCGTTTTTCCGTGACCGTTAAACCGGAAGCCGCGATGTCGCCATATTCTGAGCCCACTTGCTCCAACATTAGAGCAAGGTCTTCCGTTTCCTGAATTTCAAGCTCAACGCCAAGGTAGTCGGCAAACTTCTTGGCGAGTAAGTATTCGAAGCCTGAGTAGCCGTTTGCGGTCTCATAGTAAGTCGTAGGGCCATTGCGGGAAATGATGACCAGTTTTCCGCTGTTTTGCACACGCTCTAATGCTGTAGGAATACGGCTGCTAACCAATGCACCCGTTAATACACCTAAAACACATACCAACGCTAGGCTTTTTGCCAAGCGCATTAGCAGCGGGAAAGGTATAAAAATCACTTTTAGCATAAGTTTTTGCCTGCTCCGTTATACAGGTTTTACATGGTCTATCTAAAATACAGGCTTTTTATAGTCTGTCTAAATTTTGTGCGAATTGTACTCTGTGATAGTGTGAATTACTAGATTGCTTTCTACTTAATATTAGTGTACTGGAGAGCTAAAAACCAATGGGGTTGAGGCTAAAATCTTTTATACCGATTTTGAATACATGCGTAGCGGGCTTCAATATTTGGCCAACTCGAAGTAAATACCCTCGTGGAAGCAGCTTCTCTAATAACGTACAATGCACACCCTTTTTAGCCCCCAGCTCTCCGGCTGTCATATTCTTATACATATAGAGGCCATACCAAACGATGCTCATTTTGCATGGTGCCCCCGCTTTATCCGACTTCCGTTTAAACAAACTACTTGATCAGTTACAGGTTATAGACCCCAATATTACGGGGGTTGTTGCTCAATTCGTCCATTTTGCAGACTTGAGCGAGCAACTTGACGATGCAGAAACTCACGTTCTAACTAAACTGCTGACATACGGGCCACTAATGGAGCAAGACCCTTCTGTCGGTTCTACCAGCTCTGACACCTGCGAGCTGGTTGTGGTTCCTCGTCCTGGTACTATTTCACCCTGGTCTTCTAAAGCATCTGATATAGCCCATAACGCCGGACTACATAAGATCAAGCGTATTGAGCGGGGGGTATTGTACAGATTGGTTAGTTCTCAGCCAATCACTGAGATCACACTTTACGCGCCAATTTTGCATGATCGTATGGTTGAAAGCGTATTCTCTCGTCTAGACGAAGCTGAGGCATTGTTTCGTACCTCTGAACCGGCTGAATTGGGTAATGTCGATGTATTACTCAGTGGCAGAGAGGCTTTAGTGGAGGCCAATGTCGTTTTAGGGCTGGCTTTAGCCGAAGATGAAATTGATTACCTAACCAATGCTTTTATCGAACTAAATCGCAACCCCACTGATGTGGAATTGATGATGTTTGCTCAAGCCAACTCAGAGCATTGCCGCCATAAGATATTTAACGCGAGCTGGACGATTGACGGGGAAGATCGAGAGCGCTCTTTGTTTAAGATGATTAAAAACACCTATGAAAAGGGTGGAGACAACGTGCTCTCGGCTTATGCAGACAACGCTTCTGTCGTGACCGGGCATGTTGCAGGCCGGTTTTTTCCAGACCCAAAAACGAAAGAATACGGTTACTCTCAAGAAGCCGTTCACATGCTAATGAAAGTGGAAACCCACAACCACCCTACGGCAATTGCACCATACCCAGGGGCAGGCACCGGCTCTGGAGGTGAAATTCGAGATGAAGGGGCGGTAGGTAAAGGTTCTAAACCTAAAGTGGGTCTGACGGGTTTTACGGTTTCCAACCTCAATATTCCAAATTACCCGCAGCCTTGGGAAGCGGATTACGGCAAACCCGGTCGAATTGTGACGCCTTTAGACATTATGATTGAAGGGCCTCTTGGTGGCGCTGCGTTCAATAATGAATTTGGTCGTCCTAATGTCTGCGGATACTTCCGAACCTTTGAAGAAGACTTTAACGGCGAACGTCGCGGATACCACAAACCCATTATGATTGCTGGCGGTTACGGTAATATCCGTGAGGAGCATGTCGAGCAAAACGAATTTGCAGCCGGTTGTAAGCTTGTTGTATTGGGTGGTCCTGCAATGTTAATTGGCTTGGGTGGGGGCGCTGCTTCTTCTATGAATTCTGGGTCGTCCTCAGAAGATTTGGACTTTGCTTCGGTGCAGCGTCAGAACCCAGAAATGGAACGTCGTTGCCAAGAAGTGATTGACCAGTGCTGGCAGCTTGGAACAGAAACCCCCATTGCCTTTATTCATGATGTAGGTGCGGGTGGTTTATCTAATGCATTTCCAGAATTGGCAAAAGATGGCGGTTGTGGTGCGCGCTTTGAGTTGCGTAACGTTCCTAATGATGAACCAGGCATGTCGCCATTGGCTATCTGGTGCAATGAGTCCCAAGAGCGTTATGTGATGGCGGTAACGCCTGAAAAACTCGCAGAATTTGAAACGATTTGTCAACGTGAGCGCTGCCCTTATTCGGTTGTAGGTGAATCTCTAGACGAACAAACCTTAACTCTAAACGATAAGCATTTTGACAATAAGCCTGTCGATCTCCCTATGGATGTCCTGTTTGGCAAGGCGCCCAAAATGCACCGTCATGCGGAAACCCTGAGTGTTACCGTACAAGAGTTTGATTATTCTTCAATAGAGTTAGGCGAGGCACTAGAGCGAGTTATTCAGCATCCGAGCGTGGCCAGTAAGCAATTTTTAATTACCATTGGTGACCGAAGTGTGACGGGGCAAGTGGTGCGAGACCAAATGGTTGGTCCTTGGCAGGTTCCTGTTGCTGATTGCGCGGTGACCACCGTGACTTACGATAGTTTTGCCGGTGAAGCCATGAGTATGGGAGAGAGAACGCCTCTTGCGCTACTCAATGCGCGAGCCTCTGGTCGTATGGCTATTGCTGAATCTATTACCAATATCGCAGCAACTCGAATCGAAAAAATCAATAATATTAAATTATCGGCAAACTGGATGTGTGCCGCAGGCTCCCCTGGCGAAGATGAAAAACTTTATCGAACTGTAGAAGCGGTGGGGATGGAATTTTGTCCGCAATTGGGCATTACCATTCCAGTAGGGAAAGACTCTATGTCTATGCGCACTGCATGGCAAGATAACGGTGAAGACAAAGCGGTTACTTCTCCTCTATCGCTTGTTATCACAGCCTTCTCGCCAGTCACGGATGTGAGAAAAACACTCACGCCTGAATTAAAAACCAATGAGGGCGAAACGGAATTATTATTTGTTGATTTAGGTGAAGGTAAAAACCGATTAGGCGCATCTATTTTTGCGCAAACCTATAATCAAATTGGCAATATTGCTCCAGACGCAGAATGTGCTGAAGAATTAAAAAGCTTTTTTTACGGTATGCAAAACTGTTTGGAGCAGGAAATTTTATTGGCCTACCATGATCGATCAGACGGTGGTTTATTTACTACGGTTGCAGAAATGGCTTTTGCTGGACGCTGTGGTTTACAACTGGATATTTCGCTGTTGGGGGGGAGTGATGCTCACGCCATATTATTAACTGAAGAGCTGGGTGCGGTGCTGCAAGTTAAGTCTGAACATGTTCAAACAGTAAAAGAAACGTTTGCCGCAGCAGGCTTGGCTGCCTCAATTGTTTTATTGGGTAAGGTGACCCCAGATGAATCCATCATCATATCTATAAATGGCGAAACCCTTTACCACACTACCCGGGCTAAATTGCAAACGCTTTGGAGTTTAAATAGCTACCACATACAAAAATTGCGGGACAACCCAAAGTGTGCAGAGCAAGAATTTGCAGCGATTTCTGACAAAAATACAGGGTTGAGTGCAACGCTGACCTTTGATCCACAAGAAAATATTTCAGTGCCTTACATTGGCAAAGGAGTAAAGCCCAAGGTTGCCGTGCTAAGAGAGCAGGGCGTGAATGGACATGTGGAAATGGCCGCAGCTTTTGACAATGCGGGTTTTACTGCCGTTGATGTGCATATGAGTGATGTACTTACAGGAAGAGCATCGCTGGACTCATTTAAAGGGCTTGTGGCTTGCGGTGGTTTTTCTTATGGCGATGTACTTGGTGCCGGAGAGGGCTGGGCAAAATCCATTTTGTTTAACTCTGCTGCCAAAGAGCAATTCCAAGCATTTTTTAACCGGCAAGATACGTTTAGTTTGGGTGTCTGCAATGGCTGTCAAATGATGTCAAACTTAAAATCATTAATTCCCGGCGCGGAACACTGGCCGCATTTTGTGCGCAATATTTCCGAACAATTTGAAGCGCGGGTAAGTATGGTACGTATTGAAAAAACGCCCTCTATTCTAATGAAAGGCATGGCCGGTTCTTATTTGCCTGTTGCCGTAGCGCATGGGGAAGGGCGAGCGGAATTCAGTAATGAGGCGGAACAAAATGCCTGTATTGAAACCGGAACGGTAGCTATGCGCTTTATTGATTATGGCCAGCAGGTGGCCACTCAGTACCCTGCTAACCCCAATGGTTCACCAGATGGCATCACTAGCCTGAGTTCTTTGGGGGGGCGTGCAACCATTATGATGCCTCATCCTGAAAGAGTTTATCGAACCATCACCAACTCGTGGAAACCAGGAAATTGGGGCGAAGACGGCGGTTGGTTAAGGTTATTTCGCAATGCGCGAGTTTTTGTTGACTAGCTTAAATTGAAAATAAACAGCTCACTTTTTACGTTGAGAGGTTAGTTGAGGGTTAAGTGGGGTGTACATTCTTTTAGCTTTAGATAGCCGTTAACTTTGACCAACAACCCCTCGTTGACCATACTTGGTGGTATTCTACTAAAATTTAACAAAAGTGCTTTGCATCTGGGGGCCGTTGTGAACCCGTCAGGTTTAAGGGAGAGGCTGAGTTTTGTCAGAACCCTGTGAGCCACATTTCTTAATGCAGTTTGGTAGAGCTAGGTTTAGTTGAGGCGAGGGCTTCCCCGCCGATGTTAATGGGGTGAGCTGTAATATGCGCAATAACCTGGATTCAAATTCGAAGTGTGTAGCTTAGAGCATAGTGTGTAACTTGGGGCATAAAGGTTTAACTTAAAAACGTTAGTTGAACACTAATTTTTTCGTAAGATACTCATATATATACCTAAGCTTCCTGTTTTTTGCAGAACCAATAAGGCAATAATAAAGGCGCGGTATGCTGTTTTACCGTCTTATCTTATTCTCACACATGCTACGTTTAATTGAGGTTTTTGGGCTGAAAAACGACCGCTGTATAAAAAGTGAGCTGCGAATAAGGGAAAAATTGCGTAAATAAAATAAAAAAGTCGCAAAATAAAATGAATCAAGGTACAAATGATTTGGTGATAAGTTGAAAAAAAGCTATTTATAATGAATACTTACGACCAATACTGAAAGATTATTCGAGGTTTTTGTCGGCGAATAGCGCTAACAAATAACCCGGTATTGGCTGGTTGTCACCTAAGCCGTCGTTCAATATTAAAAAACTATGAACATGGGTGCCAAGGCAGCTACCAAATAAAGGATCATCCTACTATGGGCCGTCGATTACTGATTGTTGTCTTAGGTTTGTTGACTGTACTCGCGTCGCAACTGACCTATGCTTTAGGTCTAGGCAATATAGAGCTGAAATCTAACTTAAATGAGCCACTCACTGCCGAAATTGAGTTGTTTGAAGTTAGAGGTCTCGAAGAGAGTGAAATCTTGGTGGGATTAGCTTCACGCGAAGATTTTGAACGTGTAGGGGTGGATAAGCCTTATTTCTTAAGCGATTTAACATTCAAAATTATTCTTAGTGGTTCTGATAACGCTAAGGTTCAAGTGACTTCCCGTAAAGCGGTTCGTGAGCCATTCCTTAACTTTATTGTGCAGGTCCAATGGCCGAGCGGTAAGTTACTGCGAGAATATACGCTACTGATAGACCTACCTGTTTTTTCGGACAATACTCCGCAGCAGGTTACCAGTACTCCAACTCAACCTTATTCTCAGCCAGAGTCTTCCGTCAGCCCCCCTTCTCCCAGTTCAACCTCTCGATACAACCCAAGGTCTGAGTACCCTGCACCGAATGGTCAGTCTGCCCGTCCCTCTAGCGCTGCTCGCTCGCAGCCCCTTCAGCCGAGTGTGGGTGCTGGCGATGAAGTTTTTGTTAATGCAAACGATACCCTTTGGGAGATTGCCGCGCGAGCTAGGCCGGATAGAAACCTTAGTGTCCAGCAGACGATGCTGGCGATCCAGCGGATAAACCCTAACGCCTTTATCAATAACAATATAAACCTGCTCAAAGAAGGGCAGGTTTTGCGTATACCAGACCGTGATCAAATTGAAAATGTTGAGCAACAATCTGCTGTAGCCGAAGTTGCTGTTCAAAATAACGAATGGGTTGGCGGGGCGTCTGATTTTACATCTGACTACGGACCTCAGTTGGAAGGCAGTAAAAGTTACAATACCTATGAATCTGATGAATCAGAATCAGAGGGACGTCTTACGCTGTCTTCTCCAGAAGAGGCATCTGATAGTTATGAAGGGCGGGGAACAGGTTCTGGTGGGAGTACTGAAGCTCTTGAAAACGAGCTAGCCGTGACTCTGGAGCAGTTAGACAAATCAACGAAAGACAATACTGAGCTTCAATCGAAGGTTGCCTCTCTTGAAGAGCAGATCGAAACTCTAGAAAAGCTTATCGAAGTGAGTAATGAAGACCTTAGAGCTTTGGAATTGGCAGCTCAACAAAGTAAAGAAGCCGAAGAGCTTGCTGAAGACGAAGCCCCAGTTGATCCACTTGCAATGGGGCTCAATGAAGAAGAAATTGCAGAGGTTACCGTAGGCGATAATTCATCCGAAGATGATGCAGTTAACGACCTTTATGGTACATCGGAAGACGATTTTATTGATGACAATGGTGTTATTGATGATAGTGACCTTGTTGATAGTGACCTTGTTGATAGTGACCTTGTTGATAGTGACCTTGTTGATAATGGCGCTGTTGATGAAGAGCCTGTTTTTGAAGAAACCCAAGAAGAGGGTTCTGAGGAACCTCAAGGGCCTGAGGCTGAAGAAAAGCCTGATCCCAATAAAGTCGTTGTTGTTCCGTCAAAGAAAGAATCGGGTATTGTTGACTTACTCCTAGAAAATATTATTTATATTGGCGTGCTTCTTATTGCCTTATTGGGTGGGGTGTTTTATTTCGTTCGTAAGAAGTCATCTGATGACAGCGAAGATGAAGATGATTTCCTAAGCCAGCCTCTGTTTGAGGAAAAGACCAGTGCAGCGGTATCTGCTGAGGAAAAAGAGCTTGAAGAGCTTGAAGAGCTTGAAGAACCTGAAGCGCCTGAAGACATAGTTATTGATGATGAGGCTGAACCGGAAGACGAAATAGAAGAAGAATTAGCTGAGCCTCAAACAGAAGATGTTGTTGCCGAGGCGGATATATACATTGCTTATGGTAAATACGATCAAGCAGAAGAAATGCTGCTCAATGCATTATCTAATGAACCGGCAAACGCTGATATTCGTTTGAAACTGTTAGAGGTCTATGCGAATCAGCAAAATGCTGAAAGCTTTGACCCTCATTTGGCAAAACTCTATGTAGTGGGTGACCAAGCTTCTATCAACCGTGCTGTCCAGTTACGAGACAGTATTTCAGGCGTTGCCGAGTTTGATGAATCTCTATACGACGTGAGTGACGTAAAAGGGTTGGTTCCGGCAGACGATACTGAATTATCTGAAGAGGCGTTCTCGGCTGAGGATGAATTGGATATTGATTTAACCCGTTCAGAGGAAATTGAAGATGACGACTTCTCTCTTGACTTAGATCTAGGTGAACTCTCTTCCGATGAGAATGAAAAAGAGCTAAGTGAAGACGAAACCTTAGAACTCAATTTAGATTTTGATTCTGAAGGCGAAACAGGTGAGTTTGACCTGAATTTGGAAGAGTTAGACCTTGAAGAGAATGAAGCGGAAGATAATGAAATTTCACTGAGTCTAGAAGACTTTGAAAGTGAACCTGAAGACAATGTTTTAGAAAGCAGTGTTTTAGACGATAATGTTTCAGAAGATAATGTTTTGGAGCTTGAGTTAGATACAGATTTGTCTCTTAACGATACCGTGGAAATGGACAGCGGAGCTATCGAATTGGCGTTAGATTCAGACGATGAGGATGACTTCGATCTTGGGGGTGATCTAAATGACTTAAGCTTACATTTAGAAGAATCAGAAGTTGAAATAGAGGCTGAGCCTGAATCTCTAGAGTCAGATTTGGCTGCCCTCGATCATGCACTAGACTCCAGTTTTGAACTGGAGACTGCCGATGAGCTTGCCTTAGACGATATTGAATTAGAGCCTATTAAGGTAGCAGCAGATACCGCCGAGCTTGAAGAAGACGTCCTACCAATAGCAGACAGTTTGGAAAGTGCCGCAGTTGAAGATAATTTGGATCTTGGCTTAGGTGATGACCTCGACCTGTCAGCACTGGATGAAGAGCTTGATGCTCTTACTAGTGACCTTGATGGAGATCTTGCAGATATTGAAGCTGAACTAGAGGGTTTAGAGTTAGGGCTGGACGAAGAACCTACTTCGTCTTCAGCCGCCACCGTTATGGAAGAGCCAAAAACGGATTTTGGTGATCTAGATGATGACTTAGAGCTTGAGTCAGAGGCTACAGCGGATATGGGTGAAGATACCATGTTCCAACAAGCCATATCCGAAGTTCCAGACTCTGGCTTAGACTTCGAAATCCCAGATGTGGACCCGGAATCTGCTACGGATGACGAAGACCTTGGGTTCTTGAGTGACAGTGATGAAGTGGCTACGAAACTTGATCTTGCACGTGCCTATATGGATATGGACGATACTGAAGGTGCGCGAGATATTATTGGTGAAATAATGAAGGAAGGTAATGCTCAACAGAAACAAGAAGCAGAAAATCTAGTTGCTCGTCTAGACGGCTAGTTTAATACAGTTCACTAGAGAGCCTTGTTTGCCTTGGTAGGTAAACAAGGCTTTTTTATGTGAGTGGAGGAGAAGTAAGCAAGGCTTTTTTGTGTGGGCGAAAACGTGTCTAAACTTGAATACAGAAGAAACCGCGAAGTAAAACCAGATAGTGAATTTCCCGCTGCCATGCAAAGGGTTGCTCTGGGTGTGGAATACGACGGTTCTAAGTTAAACGGTTTTCAGAAGCAAACATCGACCTTAAACACTGTACAAGGGTATCTTGAAAAAGCACTTAGCCAAGTTGCAAACGAACCCATAACCCTAGTCTGTGCAGGCCGAACCGACGCAGGTGTACATGCAACAGGGCAAGTGATTCACTTTGATACCCTAGCCATAAGGCCAGATAAAGCCTGGGTGATGGGAGTCAATACGAACTTGCCGTCGCAAGTAAGAGTTCGCTGGATAAAAAACGTTTCTTCTGAATTTCATGCGAGGTTTAGTGCGCTCAATCGAAGCTACCGATATGTGATTTACCCAGGGCCAACTCAATTGGCTACCATGAATAAAATAGTCACACACGTACCTTATAGCCTTAATGCACAAACCATGAACGCTGCTGCTCAATACCTGCGTGGTTCTCACGATTTTAGCTCCTTTCGTGCCGCGCACTGTCAGGCAAACAGTTCTGTTAGAACCATTTCTAACATCGAAGTATACCAACGAGGACATTTTGTGGTGGTGGATATTACTGCCAATGCATTTTTGTACCATATGGTGAGGAACATTGTTGGCGCTCTACTGATCGTTGGCCAGGGTCAACAACAGCCGATGTGGATAGCACAGCTACTTTCGCTCAAGAGTAGAAGTGCTGCTCCGCCCACGGCCTCAGCCTATGGCCTATACCTTACAGAAGTTGGGTACCCACCTGAATTGATAGAAATAAACGAGATTTCGGGGCCTTATTTTCTTTAGCTGGTTGCCATGGAAGGGTATTTGACTCTAATTATTGTCTAAAGCTGCGTAAAAATTGCGCTGACAAGATCAGCTATTTGGTCTCCCTTAGCCACTATTAGGTAAAAATCTGGTAACATCTCGCCCTTGCTTAAAATAGGCCGTATTTGTGCAGACTAATCTGGTTTAATTCATGGTACGTATAAAAATATGTGGCATAACTCGGGAGCAGGATGCTCAGTATGTTGCTGCGTCTGGCGCGGATGCTATAGGCATGGTTTTTTACAGCTCAAGCCCAAGGCACATGAGTGACTTAGCTCTCGCTAAAGATATTGCTCTTAGCGTAGGTCCTCTTGTCTCTGTAGTGGGGCTATTTGTTGACCCTGAGCCGGGCTACATAGAAAGTGTATTGTCTAATGTGCCCATAAGCCTAGTTCAATTTCACGGGAATGAACCTGAAGCTTTCTGTAGTCAATATGATAGGCCATACCTAAAAGCAATAAGAATGAAGCCTGAGTTGGACCTCATCACGGAAGTTGAGCATTTTAATACGGCTTCGGGAATACTGCTCGATGCCTACGTAAAAGGGGTTCCAGGAGGGACTGGAACTCAATTTGAATGGAATAGAATACCTCCAAATTTAGCAAAACCAATAATATTGGCGGGTGGTTTATCCCCGGATAATGTTCAAAGCGCAATAACAACCACAAGCCCCTACGCAGTGGATGTCAGTGGTGGTGTTGAACAAACTCCGGGGGTTAAAGACCCTGTAAAAATAAAATCGTTTGTTGCAAATGTTGCCAAATGCAAACGATGACCGGGAGTTAACAGTGAATACTAAGATCGATTATTCAGCGGTACCCGATACCAAAGGCCATTTTGGCTCTTATGGTGGCCGGTTTGTATCAGAGACATTGATGCACGCACTTGATGAGCTAGAAGAAATATACGCTCGTGTGAAAAACGACCCCAAGTTTATAGAAGAATTTGATAAAGATTTGGCTCACTATGTTGGCCGTCCCTCCCCACTTTATTTTGCGGAAAGTTGGACTGCCAAAAGAGGTGGTGCGCAAATTTACCTCAAACGAGAAGACCTAAACCATACAGGTGCACACAAAATTAACAATACTATAGGTCAGGCGTTACTTGCTAAGCACACAGGTAAAACGCGCGTCATAGCCGAAACCGGCGCAGGTCAACACGGAGTGGCCACCGCCACCGTAGCGGCTAGACTTGGGCTTGAATGTGTTGTTTTTATGGGAGCAGAAGACATACAACGTCAGAAACTCAATGTGTACCGCATGAAATTATTGGGCGCAACCGTTGTGTCGGTGGAGTCCGGCTCGTGCACACTGAAAGATGCCATGAATGAAGCCATGCGCGACTGGGTCACCAACGTGGACAATACTTTTTACATTATTGGGACCGTGGCTGGCCCACACCCTTACCCGCAATTAGTTCGAGATTTCCAATCTATTATCGGTCGTGAAGCGCGTCAGCAGTGTTTAGATATGACCGGCAAACTCCCCGACGCACTAATAGCGTGTGTGGGTGGAGGTTCTAATGCTATTGGGCTATTTCATCCGTTTCTCTCGGATGAGTCGGTTAACATGTACGGTGTAGAAGCCGGTGGACATGGCTTAGATACAGGTAAACATGCTGCGCCATTAAATGACGGAATTCCCGGCGTACTTCACGGTAATCGTACCTATTTAATGGAAGATGAAAACGGTCAAATCATAGAAACTCACTCCATTTCTGCAGGTTTAGACTACCCTGGTGTTGGGCCAGAGCATTCGTGGCTGAAAGATATTGGGCGGGTAGACTATGTGACCATAAATGACGATGAAGCGATGAATGCCTTTAGGATGCTCACCCGTGTGGAAGGTATTATGCCAGCGCTTGAATCAAGTCATGCGATTGCTTACGCCGATAAAATTGCGCCCGAAATGGCAGAAGACAAAATTATCATTGTCAATCTTTCTGGACGGGGGGATAAAGACATTCTCACCGTGGCAGATATTGACGGCATAAAAGTTTAATACAAAGGCTCCTCAGTGAATCGAATAACACGCGCGCTCGATGCGTTAAAACAAGCAAACAAAAAAGCGTTGGTGACCTATATCGTTAACGGTGACCCGGCGCCAGAAATCACACTGCCCGCCATGCAGGCTTTGGTTGAAAGTGGTGCAGACATAATCGAATTAGGTGTGCCTTTTTCTGACCCCATGGCCGAAGGCCCGATTATTCAGCGTGGTCATGAACGTGCCCTTGCTCAAGGGATCAGCTTAACCAGTACGCTTGACATTGTCAGTGTATTTAGAGAAACCAATAAATTTACACCCATTGTATTAATGGGGTATGCCAACCCTATTGAAAGAATGGGGTACGAAACCTTCGCTCAAAAAGCGGCTGATGCAGGCGTTGACGGCCTAATTACCGTTGACCTGCCACCGGAAGAAGCGAAAGAATTAGATAAATGCCTAAATGACGTGGGAGTAAAAAGTATCTTTTTGATTGCGCCAACGACAACTGAGGAACGAATGGAAAAAATCGCTTCAATGGCCAGTGGTTTTATCTATTATGTCTCATTAAAAGGCGTAACCGGAGCAGGGCATTTAGATGTTTCCTCTGTTGAAGCGCAGGTTGAAAAAATCCGAACAAAAACAGACTTACCGTTACTTGTGGGCTTTGGCATTAAAGATTCAACCTCAGCTAAGGCCGTTAGTTTAGTTGCGGATGGCGTTGTTGTGGGCAGTGTGCTTGTGAACTCTATGGGAGAAAGCAACGCCACAGACCAAAAGAACGTATTAAATAAATTAAAAAATATTGTGCATCCTATCCGAGCAGGATTGGACAGTTAATTCAAAGCGATTGAAGAGTTAATCATGAGTTGGTTAGATAAAATTGTCCCAAGTGCTATTCGTTCTGAAGGTAACAAAACGTCGAGTAAAGTACCTGAAGGTTTATGGAAAAAATGCACAAAATGTAGTGCGGTGCTGTATCGCCCAGAATTAGAAAAAAACTTAGATGTATGTCCTAAATGTGAGCATCACATGAGAATCGGCGCTCGCCGCCGCTTGGATATTTTTCTAGATATAGATAATAGAGAAGAATTGGCGGCAGACGTCCTGCCTGTTGACCGCCTGAAATTTAAAGACATTAAAAAATATAAAGACCGCCTCACAATGGCACAAAGAAATACAGGCGAAAAAGACGCATTAATAGTCATGAAAGGAAGTCTTAAGGGTATGCCCATTGTTGCCAGCGCATTTGAATTTGCCTTTCACGGAGGGTCGATGGGCTATGTTGTGGGAGAGAAATTTACCCGTGCAGCTCAAGTTGCGTTAGAAAATAAAATTCCTTACGTTTGTTTTTCTGCCACCGGCGGTGCGCGAATGCAGGAAGCGCTTATTTCTTTAATGCAAATGGCTAAAACCAGCGCGGTTATTGAGCGAATGAAACTTGAAGGCGTTCCCTTTATTTCGGTGATGACCGACCCGGTGTACGGTGGGGTGTCTGCAAGCTTGGCATTACTGGGTGATATTAACGCCGCAGAACCTGGTGCTCGTGCAGGTTTTGCTGGCCCGCAAATTATCGAACAAACCATTCGTCAAAAATTACCCAAAGGGTTTCAGCGAAGTGAGTTTTTGTTGGAGCATGGCGCCATAGATATGATCATACACCGTAGTGAAATAAGAGATACCATTGGTTCGCTATTGGCAAAATTTACCCACAAACCCGAAAACGAATTCTTTGAAGTCTAGTCCTCGTCATACATGTCTTGCCGATTGGCTCACTTGGGTGGAGCAGGCCCACCCAAGTGAAATTGATCTGGGCCTAAACCGAATAACAACTGTTGCCAATCGATTAGATATCCCTTCTCTTTCAAAACAACCTAAAATTATTACCGTTGCGGGAACCAATGGTAAAGGCTCCTGTGTGGCGACCCTTGAAGCACTATTTTCTACACAAAAATGCCAATTTGGTAGCTATACATCCCCTCATTTTTTACGCTATAACGAACGGATTAAAATAAACGGCCAGGAAGTCTCAGATACGGACATCTGCCATGCGTTTCACCGAATAGATGAAGCAAGGGGGGAAGTCTCCTTAACCTATTTCGAATTTAGCACCCTAGCCGCACTACTTATTTTTTGCGATGCTCAATTGGAATACTGGATACTCGAAGTGGGCTTAGGTGGTCGGTTGGATGCAACCAATATTGTTGATGCCGACATTGCCATTATCACCCCCGTAGACTTGGACCACCAAGCATGGTTGGGCGATACAATAGAGCAAGTTGGAGAAGAAAAAGCGGGCATTATTCGAGAAGGCAGTTTAGTTGTGTGCTGCGACCCCTCACCTCCCAACTCCGTACTAGAAAAAACACAGGCGCTAGCTGAAAAAAGTTATTTCTTCGGTAAAAATAAAGATTTTTGGGGGGAATTAGATAATGGTTTGGAGAGTGATTTAAAAAATGGCTTGAAGAGCCATTCACTCAACCTCACCGTTGGCAGCCAGTCAATAAAGGGCCTTGCCGTACCAAACCTTCCACTTCCCAGCGTTTTGGCCGCAGTGCAGGTTGCCCAATGCTTAGGGTTGGATTTATCTTTTGCCAAGCTCAATACCCTATTCCAATCATTACATTTGGTTGGCCGTAACCAACAACTGAGCTTAGACGTGGTTGGAGGTAAAAAAATCCGCTTCTTATTAGACGTTGCCCATAATGCCCATGCAGCGCGTTACCTATCTAAACGGTTAGACGACAATAGCTCCCACAAACGGTCTGCGATTTTTGCCGTCATGGCAGATAAAGACCTGCGAGGACTGCTATCATCGTTGAGTAATAAATTTCACTCTTGGTTTCTATGTGAATTAAATGGTAATTCCAGAGCGGCTAAGGGAGAAGAATTGAATACACTGTTGTCTCAAATTGATAAGACAAGCCAAAGAACCGTGTCAGCCTCAGTTGAAGAGGCAATCAATACAATAATCATTGCGGTGGAAAAGAATGAATCCAATACCGAAGAAGTTATTGTCTTTGGGTCGTTTTTCACCGTTGCAGAAGCACTTACCGTTTTGCAAAAAAAGTTCAATCAGTGAGGTGTTAAATGGATGATGGACTAAAACAGAGAATAATTGGAGCATTTGTTCTTTTGGCGATTGCCGTCATTTTTGTTCCCGTTCTTTTTGACAAAGAGCGAATCGAACCCGTTGACCGAAAAACACAAATTCCACCGGCGCCTTATATTGAACCTATTGTTATTGAATACCCGGTTGCCCCAGAGCCCCTGGGCAAAGTTCAAAACCCGGAAGAAATGTTTGTTCCCGATGAAAAAACGCTGCAAAACCTTGACCCTGTTAAGCCAAGTCTCGATGAAAAAGGCTTGCCCCAATCATGGGTTCTACAGTTAGCTAGTTTTAAATCAAATGACCATGCAACCAAATTTAGAGATAAACTTATCGCGGACGGTTATGCGGCTTTTATCCGTGAAATAAATACCAAACATGGAAAAATGACACGAGTATACGTAGGCCCTAAACTGGATAAATCACGTTTGCTCAAAGAAAAAGAGAAAATAGAAAAAGTTCACAAACTGACAGCCATAGTGCTTAAATTTGAACCTTAACTTGTCATTTGTTAAAAAATCTACTTAATTAATACTGGACTTCAGTATTTAAGATTTTTTTGCCTGTGTAAAACTGTGCTTAATTTGGTGAATTTTTTGTCTGTAGGATTAATCTACAGTCTCGTTATGGGTTCAAGAAAATACAAGCCTGTTGCAATTAATTATTGTATATACAATAATTCCACTCATGATTAGCTCCAAGCCTTTAAAACGCGGAAGACCGCCGAAGCCTTACTGTTCCTCGGATGTTCTTCCGCCTGTTCGTGTAACCCCTGAACAAAAAGAAACATACAGAAAAGCGGCTAAACTAGCAGGCTTATCTTTGTCTGCTTGGCTTAAAAAAGCGGCTGAGGAAATGTTATCTCAGCAATTGAATACCGAGGACAGTTGATGCCTAGATCGAATTTGATAGAACAAGACGCTCTTTTTGACAATGAGCTTAAAGGCGTTCGGCGTAAAAAGCCTAAAAATGCCTTATATGCACCTGTTTATGAGCATCCGCATGGCGTACTGTATCAGGGTGACTCGATAGAATGGTTGAAACGTTTAGATACAGAATCAATTGATTTGATTTTTGCAGACCCACCATACAACCTTAATAAAGCTGATTGGGATAAGTTTGAAACTCAAGAAAAATATATAGATTGGTCCATACAATGGATTTCTGAAGCCCATCGAGTATTAAAAAAAGAAGGTACTCTATATGTATGTGGTTTTTCAGAGATACTCGCTGATATTAAGCATCCTTCAATGAAATATTTTAAAGCTTGCCGTTGGTTGGTGTGGCATTATAAAAATAAGGCAAATCTTGGTAATGATTGGGGTCGTTCCCATGAAAGTATTCTCCATCTCAGAAAATCCAAAAAGAAAAGTTTTAATGTAGACGATGTAAGAATTCCTTACAGTGATCATACTTTGAAATATCCATCGCACCCCCAGGCAGAAACAAGTCAATATGGGAATGGGGGTAAGAGGATGGATGTTTGGACACCGCATCCAATGGGGGCAAAGCCAAGAGATGTTCTAGAAGTACCAACGACCTGTAATGGTATGGGTGAAAAGACGAAACATCCGACACAAAAGCCTGAAGAGTTAGTGAGAAAGTTTATTTTAGCTTCATCCAGCGAAGGTGATATTGTCATTGATCCTTTCTCTGGGTCGGGCACTACGGCGGTTGTTTCTGAGCAGTTAGGTAGGCGATGGGCTGGATGTGAAATAGACAAAGAATATAACCTTTGGGCTATGGATAGGCTTGACAATGTTATCCGAAAATCTAAAGAAGAGTGGATAAAGCTTGATAGAGAAAATGATAAGCGAAGGAACTCAATTCGATGACATTGAATAAATTGTTGGAACATGTATTAAATAAAGAGAATTTTTTGGCGGTAGAAGATTATTTAGTATTTCCAAAATACTATCTTGAATTTATTAAAAACAATTTGCAGGCTGTCATCGTATCAAAAAACGAAAATCACTATCAATTCTTTCAATACAAAAAAGAGGGCACTTTTAATATAACTCGTCCGATAAATTCAAATCTTTTCTATTTGCTGGAAGAATACGAGCCTCTGATAAGTGATTTCAAATATTTAATTGAAAATATTAAAGATCGAGATATAGATACATCAGATAACCGATTACTTGTTAATAGAATAATCTACTCAGCTCAACAGTCAATAGGGGCTTGCCTTGATGCTTTGCCTGCGAATCAGTCCAATACTGCAAGAAAAATAAATGGGGATCTTTTTGAAAGATTTATTAGATTGGTTATTGAAAAGTGTGGTTTAAATGTTGTCGAAGGCACAATTCGAGTGCCTGTAGAAGTTGATGGTCAAGAAACCTTCAAAATGAATTACCAGCATGATCTTAACCTGATAAAGGATGGTGAGGTTATGGCAATTGGATCAGTTAAAACCTCCAGTAAAGATAGGCTGGATAAGGTATTTATCGATAAATTTTTGTATAACAGGCTCACCGAAAAATCCACACCACACTTTGCAATTTTTTTAAACGATGTTCAAAGAAAAGGGCAGGAAGGAAAATACAGCGTTAGTGCAACATTTCTTCCCGGACACTTTAAAGGTTACACGGTTAAGCTTAACCCCCTTGATGGAGTATATTACTGTGATATTCGACCAAATATGATTTCTGAGCCAATATTAAAAGATCATATTAAAACATTTGATCATTTTTTGTTTTCAGATATGTGGCGTTTTGTAGAATAAATATCTAGTGGGTGCTACATCTTTGTTATTGAATGCCCGGTTGCTCCAGAGCCTCTGGGTGAAGCTCGAAACCTGGAAGAAATGTTTGAGTGCTTAAATTTGAGCCTTATGCAGTAATTGTCACGGCTATTGTACCTCGAAAGATTTGTCTCGCCTGTTGTGAAGTTTGTACCCGTTATTGTAAGGAAAAATATGAAAACTATTTTATTTACATTCTTATTGTTCTTGTCTTTTGGTTTAAGCGCAAGTGAAGTGACGTTTTATAGCCCGCACGCGGTTATTTCAGACCGAGTTCAAAAAGAAATGATTGCAAAAAGCATTATTGCGTTAGTGGAAGACTGCTCGGTTGCAACAAAAATTAAAAATAAAGATATAGTGAGTAATGGGCAAGGTATAGAAGTTATCTACTCTATACCAATAGAGCTGAATCATCGTCCAGTTGGTAGAGTTAAAAATATATATAAAGTCGTAGTAAGGCTTGGGGATAAGGCCGAGAAAAACTATAATATGTATATCTACGCATTTACAAAAACAGATGTTTATTTATTGGGAAAGTACAACCGTTTAGCCTATCCAATTATTAGTATGATAAAACGACCAATCCCTCCTAACGAGCCAATCTAGGCAACGCACAAAATGCGCGTGCAGAATCAGGGTAATGCCAGCTTATGCGGCCCGGCAGCGTTTCTTTTTGTGATAGTGCAAACCAGGCCAGACCTCTACACTCAAGCTGCTATCGAGCTGTACCTTACAGGGAAATCAAAAATAGGGAAGCTTACCCTAGAGTCATCAAAAGAAGCTAAAAGCCGTAATCCACCCACCCTAACAGGGTTGGACTGGATGCTAATGACCAGCGTGAAACCAAAATACGATAATATCAGTGAGCGATTTGATGGCATCACCTTACCGGGTAAATTAAAGCGTTGGTTTCAGAGATCCGGCTATAGCGCTGTTGAAGCCTATACCAGTAAAGTCTTTCATAAAAGCATACGGTTTTTACTCTCCGCTCAAACCGACTATACTGCGGGACATTCCATATGCCTATTTGTCGATGCTAATATATTTCGTTCCATTGAGAGAAAGAGTAAAGAAGCTGTTTTCCCCAACCATTGGGTGGTGCTGAATTCGGATATAAAAATAATTGAATACGATAATGCAACAGGTATGCATAAGCCCCCTGTTATTATTACCCCTTCCATTGTTGATCGGGTGACCGCAAAAAATAAAAAAGACAGAGAAAAGACAAGAATAATGCTGGATGTATTTACCTGGGGGCTTCCTCATACCCCAGCCTTCAGTAAAATTAGCGCCTCCCAGGCACCCAGCCTAGAGTATTTCCTTGGTGGGTTTCATGGCTATATAAAAGTAAAGCGCTAATATAATGAAAAGAGAATGGCTTATGAGTAATATCCGGTTTGTATTAAGTGTGGTGGTTGTATTGATATTGGCATCCTGCACCTTACCCCATAAAAAAAGTGCCCTTACATGGGTTCAAGAGGACTACCATAAGATCTATGGAGAAGAGTCCGATCTAGCCGTTGATATTCTTTTTCCCAAAAATAACCTTGCCGTCATTGCTGCTTATAAAACACTTAAATCCCTTTCTTTAAATGACCTTCAATCCCATATCTTTTATTCAGCTAACCAGGATGATGGTATAGCTGCGGTAAAAATATCGGATGATCGCTCACGAATGTTGGTTCTTAATTACTATCAACAAGCGGAGATATTTAATACTGCTGATTGGTCATCCATTAAAACCTATACCATGAGGGGTGCTGATAGATTGGGAATATCCGGTAGTGGGAAGTTAGTGAATGTTTTTGGTCAGATACTGGATGCAGACTCGGGAAATCTGGTTTTAGAGTATTCTGCAAGCTATTCTCCTATTAGTTATGACTATTCTTCGGACGATCGATATTTTGTTGAAGCTGGAATTCATACTGGTGCTTTAATTGTTGATCTAACGAAAACTAATAGAGGAAAAATGTTAAATAAAAGGTTTAAAAATACAAATAAAGTAGCCTTTATTGACAATGACCTTTTTTATATTGACGAAGGAGGGGATATTAATTTAAAACTTGGCGGCGAATATGCTAAGAAATTAAATATCGCCAGCGCCTCATCAAAAGAGCTTATTTCCAGTTATAAACCAAGGGTTCATATAAACTGTTGGACCAAGATTAAAGGAACCCGTCATATTGCTATGGCATTAATCAATGGCGACCTGCTTATTCTGGATAAATACCTTAAACCGCTGGAAAGGTTTTCTTTGGATGCTAGAGCAGAATTATGCGTTAGCGATAATCATGGCCAACTGTGGTTAGGCACCCAAAGTAAGGGGGTTTTACATCTTGATCTTAACAATAAGACGCTTAGCAACCCCGTTAAATTATCCTCTCCTATTGCGGTCTTAACCCTTTCTGATAATGGTAAGTACCTGGGAGTTATCGAAAATAAACCTGATAAAGATAGTGTGTTTATTTATGAAATTTAGCAGATCTGAGTGAGAAAATTATTTTTAAATGACTTAAAAAAGTCAAAGAGACTGGAATTGACCGTTTAGCGCCATTGTCACGCCCCGGTTGATCTCGAATATTAACGAATGAAGAAGAGCAAGAAATAAGTAATTAGGTTATAGGTAACGATCTACGCCAGTACGGGTTTGATTTTGATTTTTGGACAAGAAAAATTGTTGTGGATCTTATTGAAAATAGACTTGGGGTGACTCTCAGTCTTAACTCGGTTGGACGTTGTTACATCGCCAAGGTTTAACGCCACAAAACTCTTACGCTGAGCCTACGAAAGAGACGAAGAAGCTGCTTTAAAAAGGGAGAGTCACTAAAAAAACCGAGCAATAATGGACTTAGAAAGTATTCGAAGAAATAAGAAACGGGTTAAATCATTTTTTGACGAGGCTAGGGTATCCTTTGCTGTGACTTAGGCAGTAAGCCACAGCGGACTGAACGAGCGCCCCTAGCCAAGGAATGTGCGACGAAGACCTAACGCTATTCCACCGATCAATATAAACCCAAGCGAGCCGGGCTCTGGAACCGTTGAAATTCGTAATGAAGTCACATCGAAACTGAATGAATTATGAAGAGTAAACTCCTGCGTTTCAGTAGGGAATACGATTGTTTGCATATAAGTGTAAGAAGAACTCCCGAAAGAAGGCCCTAACTCATCTGGATCGGAAATATCGACATCTAAACCATACTGTAAAAGGTCGGGAGTAATAAAATCTTCGAATAAATGCGTTAGCGAAAGGGACGTTGTAGACCTAACTCTATTGGTACGTATCCCCCCATCATTTGTAAACACCGTTTCCGATGATTGGTGAGAATCTACAACGTCAAGAAAATCAAGGTTATTTAGCGAAGGAACCGGATTGTTATCCGTTGATGCATTGTAGGCTACTATACGATCTTGAGATTGATAGTGTGGTCGTGGAGAGTGAGAGTGACCAAAACCGGATGTAACAAACCCAAGATCGAATGAATCATACTCCGCATAGTTGCTTCCAGTTGTCACTCGCGCCAACGAGGTATCGAAGCTCATTGATCCGAAAAAGGCGTCTCCGACGGATAAGGAATTATCCCCTTGAACCTCTGTAACATCCCCACCAAATTCAATATTGATGACAAGAGCTTGTGCAGATAAGGAAAAGATGGCTCCGAGTGAGGCTGCGGCAATTTTTTTAAACATGAAGATAGTCCTTTTATAAATAGATTTTTCTGAAATGGCAATCATGAATCATAGGCAAACAAATCACGCTACTGCGATTATTTGTATGTCTTCCTGGATGAACCCAAAAGTTCGACAGAATACTAATACATCGACTGGTGTGAAAACAACTGATTTACTGTCAAAAACTCGAATATGAAGAATATATATTTGTTAAAAAATATCTATGTAAAATTATTCGACGAATAATCTATTTTGATGTAAACAAAACCGACATTACGACTAAAAGTAAAGGTTAGGGGTCAAATCTATTGATAATAATATTTATATTGTCTACACTCCATCGCATGAGTAGACCGCTTCGAATAGAATACGAAAATGCCTATTACCATGTAATGAATCGTGGCCGTGGCCGCCAAATGGTTTTTCATGGAGATGAGTATTGCGAGGCGTTTTTAAAGACTTTGTCTGAAGTTCATGAGCGATTTGGTGTTCAAATCCATGCTTATTGTTTGATGGGAAACCACTATCACCTATTGGTGAAAACGCCAGAGGGGAACCTCCAACGGGCTATGCGCCATGTGAGCGGCGTATATACGCAACGTTATAATCAACTAAAAAAGACCGATGGGAGCCTTTTTCGAGGGCGTTATAAAGCGATATTGGTGGACGCGGATGAATATTTGCTCCATTTGAGTCGATATATACATCGCAATCCAGTGGAAGCTCATCTTGTGGAGGATTTAGCCGATTACGAATGGTCAAGTTATCCACAGTATATCGGTGATCGTTCCAGTCCTGAGCCGTGGCTCTATACAAATGAAGTCTACGGGCAGCTCAACATCAAGAGAATGTTTGAGAAGAAATATCGCCTATTTGTAGAAGAAAATGGGGGTAGGGAAGATCTTAACGAGTTTTACGCTAAAGAGCGAATTTGTCCGATACTAGGAGATGAAGATTTTATTGCTGAAGCCAAGGTCTTTTCAAAGGAATTTGCGGATGAATTTTCATATGGCGAGAGGCAGAGTTTAAAGCCATCGATAGAGGAAATAGTCGGTGTTGTGTGTAACGAATACTGTCTCGACAGTTCGGAGGTCTATCGGTCACAAAAAGGGCGTGGAGCAAAAAACGTTGCTCGTAGTGTGGCGATGTATGTTGCTCAGCAGGTGGGGGGGTATAGGCTAACAGACATCGCCCAAGCTTTCTCATTAAGCCACTATGGTGGCGTATCCAATGCGATTTTCAGGTTGAAAAAAGAGCTGGAGGACAGTGAGACGCTGACGGCGAGGGTAAAAGCTATTACCGATAGATTTGATTCTTCTCAATGACCATCAAAATTTCAAACAGGTGTTTAATTTGGCGTTATATATAAATTTATCGCTGGCGGAAGCTCGAATTGAAGAAACCTACTATCATTGAAATCGAGAATGCGCTATATAATGCCGCTATCCCTTCAATCGAAAAGTATATAAAAGAAAATACTGGCCACGTATATCTTGCTTTTGCAGTCGAAACACTAGCTGAAGAAAGTTATTTTCATATGTGCGCTCTTGCTTATGACGATTGTAACGAGGATGACTTCAATGGAGCACCTATTCCAGACTGTATTGAATGGAGTTGCCAAGAATGGCCAGATTTTGATTTTAATCTTAAATGTAATATTTGGGGTGCTCTCTGGGAACCAATGAGACTAAAGATACGAAAATTTGATGAGTATGTGTCAACTCTCAGTGACGCAGAGCAAGAAAGCCATTGGGAAACGTCCATCGATGAGTTTAAGCTTGCATCAAAAAGTGCATTTAAGCGGATTATTTCATCTGGCGTATTAGATAAACTACTTAAAGAAACGTGCTTTTCGTATTTTATTTATGAGCATCATGACGTATTTTGAGAAGATCATGACGCTGCCTGAGTATATAGCAAAGCAATGCCATTGAGAGAAATAAAGCATCGGCTTAGTTCTAGTTTAGTGGTAAACTGAAGAAATTATTATCGCAGCCCTACTGTGCTTTGTTTTTCAGTAGGTTTTTCTGATAGGTTGCGATGATATATACATAAGTTGATTCCAGGTCTGTTTTTGTAATGGTGATAACAAAAGCAGAAAATCATTCTTCACCAAAAATAAAGAGCACAAGTATGAGTAAAGGTACAGTAAAGTGGTTTAATGCCGATAAAGGCTTCGGTTTTATTACTCCAGAAGACGGTAGTAAAGATCTATTTGTTCATCATTCAGAAATTCAAGCAGGAGGCGGATACGCAACATTGAATGACGGTCAGGTCGTTGAATTCGAAGTGGGTCAGGGTCAGAAAGGTCCGTGCGCAAACAACGTTCGTCCGTCGTAGTCGTACGAAGAAAGTACATAACAACGCTGTATTGCTGGATTTTTGAACAGAGCCTATTTTTTAAGCTTTGAACGAAATTTCAGCAATATAGCGGCGTTATGAATAGAAAGCCATGGATATATTGAAAGTAAAAGGTGAGCTTTCAACAGCTATCGCCAATGGCTTAATATTAACAAATATGAAAGCGTTAAGGGAGAGCTGAAACAAGAATCCTTGTACGCATACTCTCTATTGTGCCTCTGGGTTTTATGCTTTTGGTATAGCGGTGTCTACGGACGAAAGTTTGTTGGAGGTTAACGCTAGACTTCAGAAATCGGAAAATGAAATACTTGTTTCGCTAAAAGGTCATCCAGATACGTAGGTCGGAAAAGGCGAAGCCGCCTTCCGACATAACTCCCCCCAACATCACCCAATTCATATCGAGCGAACCTCAACAAAACGAATACCCTACGGTAATCGCGCGCCAACCCAACCCAATCATCCAATCCCCATTGAAATCGATCACACTCGGTAAACGTTGGAAGGCGTTTCAGCATTTTTCCTCTAATACATTTTGCTGCTTATCCTATTTTTTTATTCCCAATTTTGGCAGCGAAATCGTTATAAGAGTAATCCCTCAAATTCAGCACAAAAATATTGTGATAAAAAACAAGCTGAACTGAAACGAACCATAAAAATAGAGTTTATTACCAGGAGTGCAATATGAATAGCCCTACATTAATACTTCCCAAAAGTGGGATTAATTTTCGATTGAGACGAAAAAAATTATTAAGTACTGCCATCGCTTCAATTGTTGCGTGCTCTAACCTAGCGCTTGCAGAAGACGGTGAAACCAAAAAAACCTAATGGGTCTGGAGGAAATTATTGTAACGGGTACAGCCGGAACATCAACTGTAACCAAGTTGGAGTCCTCAGTGTCGATAACCACTTTGGATAGAGAGGCATTGGAGCGTGAAGCCCCCTTGGGTACAGCCGATTTGTTGGAAACCGTTCCTGGTTTTTGGGTGGAAGATTCTGGTGGTGAAACCAATAATAACGTGGCTCCACGGGGCTTGCGGGGGGGGGAGGGCTTTCGTTATATCGGTATTCAAGAAGATGGTTTACCTGTTATTTACGATGGTGTTTGGGTCGATTTTTACCAGCGAACCGATTTAACAACGGAGCGTATGGAGGCGATTCGTGGTGGTACAAGTGGTATTTTTACGACTAATGGCCCTGCTGCGTTAATTAACTTTATTACGCGAAAGCCAACAGATGAAAAAACGGTAGAGGCAAAATTTTCAGTAGCAGACTATGGTTTGGCCCGTACGGATTTTTATTACAGTGATGCTGTTAGCGATAACTGGAATATAGGTATTGGTGGTTTTTACCGGGAATCTGATGGTGTTCGTGACATGGGTTTTAAGGCTGATCATGGGGGGCAAATCCGTTTAGATTTGAGGCGTGATTTAACCAATGGTGATTTAACCTTATCATTTAAACACTTAGACGATCATACGACATTCTTTTCACCTATTCCAATTACAAACCAAAGTAACCCTGAGTCTCTCACAGGTGTGGATGCTCAAACAGGTACGCTTATGGGGCCAGATTTACGTCGTATCGAATATAAGAAAGCAGACGGCTCGTCGATAACCCGAGATTTTGATGATGGACAGCATACAAGGGTTAGTAGCGCTGGTTTTAAAGTGAATTGGTCTTTGGGTTCTGGTTGGGGTATGAGTAATACTTTCCGTTATTCAAAGTTTAAGAATGATATGTATATTTTACTGAACTGGGATAATTCATTCCTAAGTACCACCGCTGCTGAACGATTGGAGCAAAGTGATGTGCAGGATATACTCGCTCAATTTTCTGATGACGGAGCCGTTGAGGCAAGGTATCAAGTAGTTGGCACCGGAGAATACTTAACTGACTTGGATAACCTGAATGGCAATGGCTTGGTTACTGTTAACTATCCGCTTTTCTCTCAGTTTGAAGCAAGTCAGGTGGCAAATAATTTAGCATTCAGTTTTGAAACGGAACGTAATACGCTGACTACGGGTTGGATGTACCTCAATGTGGATGCTGATAAGTTACCAGTTGATCAGCGGGAAGGGCAGTTCCTCACAGATGTAAGAGACAATGCGCGGTGTTTGGATATTGTTGCTGTGGATACCAATAACCAAGTAGTGGGGCAATTAACGGATAATGAGATGCTAACCCATGGGCCGGGTTGGAGTGCTGCCGATGCTTCTGGGACATCCATTTCGCACTCTTTGTATATTAACGACGAGTTTCAGCTTACAGATAAACTGCGTATTGATGGCGGAATTCGGTTTGAACGCTTAACGTTAGATTCAACTGCCGCAGGCACAATTGCAGGTGTACCCATTGCCGGTGCCTTTGATGAAAACGGTAGTGATACGGATAACAATTACGCGGATGTTACGTCGGATGTTTATTATTCTGAAGAAAAGTCGTATTCGGAGTCTGCTTGGTCTGTCGGGTTTAACTATATGCTCAATGATGATTTTGCATTCTTTGGTCGGTATGCGGATGCTTTTGAGATGCCGCGCCTAATGGAGCATGGTTTCAATATTGGTACGGGAGAGGATGCAACTTTCAATAAAGTGGGTCATTTAAACTTTACTGAAGCTGGTGCGCGATATTCTGGTGATAGTTTTGGTGCGTCTGCCACCTTATTCAGAACACTTTTTACCGATTTAACGGAAAAAAATATTTCGGATGTAAATAATGTTGCCGCGAATGTCAATATGGATACAGAGACTATTGGGGTTGAGTACGAAGCGGTTTGGCAACCTCATGAGCTATTTACTTTGGAGGTAGCGGGTGTACTTCAAAATCCGAAGATGACCAATCTTCCCGAGCAGTTTAGCAATCGAAATGGTAACCAAATAAAACGTACTCCTAGATCACAAGTACGGCTTATCCCTTCTTTGACATTTAATTGGGGTGAAATATTTCTGATGGCTCACCATATTGGCGAACGTTTTGCCGATGGGAATAACGATTTTAAATTACCGAGTTATACCACCTATGATGCTGGCATACACTATAATCCGACATCTAACTTTAAGCTTGGAATGAAGGTGACCAACCTAACAAACGAGGTTGGTTTGACAGGAGATCTGACCCGATAATGCACACACCTCCATATAACTAAACTGGAGGTGTCAAATGGCACGAAGAAAACACTATAATTTTTATGACGATCAATTTAAAGCAACGGCTGTAGCTCTCACAAAGATAAAGGGAGTGAAGGCCGCCGATGTAGCGGAAGAGCTTTGTATTCATCCAGTAATGCTTTACCGTTGGTGTATGGAGACTAGAAACGGTAATCTCATGACAAGCAAGAAAGACATTAATATTGACCCTAAGATGCGCACAGAACTTAAGCGATTAAAAAAAATCGAGCGCGAGCATAACCTGCTAAAGCAGGAGCATGACCTTTTAAAAAAAGCCATCCAATTCTCTTTAGAACAAAAAAGAAATCTACGCATTCATAGATGATCATAGGGAACACTACGATCTAAAGATTATGTGCTCAGTGTATGACATTAAAAGGGAGAGCTACTATTCATGGAAGCGCCGGGGTAAGAGTCAACGCAGTTACGATGACGAATCTCTATATGAAGAGATATTGGCAGTTTATAAAAGTAGTGGACAAGCATACGGGAGCCCTAAGATAACGATGGCGTTACGGAAAAAAGGATTTCGTATCGCAAAGAAAAGGGTAGCCCGAATAATGCGCGAAAATGGGCTTAAATCGAGGCGGTCGAGCATTTACAGGGCAAGACCAGGGCTAATGAATTTTATCGCATCGGTCCCAAACCGAGAACTCAATGTATTGGCGGGCGAAGTAAATAAAGTTTGGGTGGGTGATGTTACGTATTTAAAGGTTAACGATGAATGGCGTTATCTAGCAGTAGTCATGGATAAATGTAGTCGACGAATTGTCGGTTGGTCTTTGAGTGACAAACGAAATGCGAAATTGACTTGGAGCGCATTTAAGCAAGCACTACGAAATAGAACGCCACCCAAGGGGCTACTATTTCATACAGATCGTGGAATCGAATACCGAGCGTTTGATTTTTCTGATAGGTTGGCGAAACGAGGGCTTGCAGAGCCCGAGACAAATTATTATTACGCTCGGCCTATTTTTGGAAGAAGTTATACAGGTTCATTGTATTGGTGTTTTTAACGTTAATTAAAAATAAAGCGCTTATCGTTTTTTATTTCATTATCCCATATTTTTTCTGATCTCGACTAATTCAATTGATATTCTTGATGTGTATTGTTTTTAATGTAGGGGTTGAATGCCACCATCAAAAGCAAGATAACTTAGTTTTCCTAAAATAGTGTTAGCTCTTAACCTAAGAGCCGAATCAAGTGGACCAAAAAACGTTTCTTCTTTTTTTGTTTTAATATTTTTTGAAAATGCAAAAATAATAGAATCAATTTCTTCTTCAATATTTTCAATTGGTTTGCCCGAATGAAACGCTTCAATCAAGGTTTCATAACACGCTTCGTCAAAAAATAAAAAAACTTCGCTATTAGATTTCATTGGTATTAGTTTTATGTCTATTAATGGTAAGTTTTATAATCCCAGCCACGTAAATACTATTCCAAGATTTGGGTGTGTGGTGGTCAATTTGTTCTTTATTAATAATATAGCTCAATAATTTGTTATCTTAATTAGAAGCCAGTTAAAATGGCGCGAGGGCTGGCGTGCTGAGGTGTGTGCGCCATTCCGCAAAATATAGAAAGACTTGATTCATTTTATTGTTGGCGCAAATAATTGAAAAAAATAAATGCGCCAAATCGAAATCTAAATACGCAATTATTATGGGGGATAATATTGGTTGGTCTAGTGCGGTTAATAGGTGTTTTGAGATTTAAACTCTGATCAGTCTTAAAAAAGGTGGAATTGCATGACATTAAGTGCGAGTTCGGTCAGTTTTACGCGCAGTCCACGATCCAAATTACTCATAAGTTCTATTATCACCGTTTCACGTTTTTGTTGTATTGTTCGGGCGCAATTGAACTGTTTGTACTTGGTCATGTTAGACGTGAAGGGGACAGTATTTTCTATCTTGAAAGCCACCTTTAACCTCATCGCAAGATGAAGGGGAATAGTCGTGGTTTTTTCTGGCGCCTCAAAAGAACTGTATTTCCCAACGGGTACGTTTAATACGTACGCCATGATCTCTTCGGAAAGGTTGTTTTCTATACGGAAATTGTAAAGTGCTTTAGCTATAGACTGATAGTAGTCCGCTTTGAAAGAGTCCATATCGAGAACATCAGGCATTAAGAAATCTTCGTCCTTATATGCAGATAACTCCTCTAGTTTTGCGTGTGTATTTTCAATGTTGTCATAGCCTTTTTGGTGGGCTTTGAAGAGTAACTGCTTAACAAGGTACTCGAAATGACTTCCCGGTAAAAGACCTGAATAGACTATACATTCAATAACATCTATATCAACAACAGACCAAAATTTCTCAATATTATTGCCGTAGTACAGCGCTGACATTGTTATCTGAGTCAGCCAGGATAAGGCAGCACAAATATGTAATGAGCGAGAGCTTGTATAACCTCTTTGTCCGTATGCGCTCCATACGGATGCTTTTACACCGGGAATTCTTTTTTCAATTATCGACGGCTTCCATTTTTGAATTCTATATATCCATTTTATGGCTACTGCACATTCTTGGTTAAATACATTTTGATAAACATTAATGTAGTCCATTTCACTTTGAGTGGGAATGTGTAAAGTTTTACTTGCTGACGTCGTTGGCATCAAAATTAACCATATATCGCTGTAGGAGTTAAAAATGAGTAATGTTAATAAAATTTCGCTTCAAAGTCATGAGGCAAGATACATGCATATTAGCAATACCGCAGAATCACTTGTATTTATTCCTGGAAATTTACAAGAAATTGAAACAATTAAAGACTTTAATATCGGGTTTTCAAAGTCATATGACTATTGGGCCGTTGAATTACCCGGCACAGGAATGACAAATCCTTTACATCCTTCGTATAGTATTTCATTTCTCGCCGAGTATTTAGCTGAGTTTATTGGCACCTATATTGGCAAATCGGTAAATTTAGTTTCGTGTAGTTACGCGACACCCATCGCGTTAGAGCTTGCCAAGCATCATCCAGAAATGGTTGACCGGCTAGTACTAGCGGGTTCAATGGAAGAAATACCTATTGTTGAATGGCCCACAGTACTCGGTTTGATGGCGGACTGCCTAAGAGAGCCGGATAGATTTGCTGAAGATTTTTTGAATTTGTTAACGGATAAATCCGAAATTATCCCAAGGCAAGATATTATCGTTAAGGCAACCAAAAGAAAGGCTTGTCGTTATACGCAGGAGCAATTCTGGTGTTTTATCTATAACTCCATTCGGTTAATGTCATATCGACCGTATGATCTGAATAAAATAAAGTGCCCGACCATGTGCTTTACTGGCGATTTAGACCCCTATGTGACAAAGGAACGTTGTAGAAGTTTATCGAAGCTAATTCCAGGCTCATATTTTACAACAATACCTGAGACTGACCATTTATTTCATATAGAGAAGCCTAAGGAGACGGTGCAGTTAATAGAGAGTTATTTAAAAAATGATATTCGGAGGGTTGCGTAGAGGTCGGCAATACAAACAATTTTAGTATTGATAAAATATATATTCTCTATTGTTAAATAAAGAATGAGCGGCCCTCTATTGACCCAATAATTTTTTTAAGTTAAGGGAATTCACTGTGTGATGTTAGAGGGCGTTCATAAACCTGTAGAGCGGGGTTGATTCTTGCTCTTATCTCTGTATATTTTGTTATACTTAATTCGCATATTTGTTGTTTAGAAACCAATACCCGGCTGTTACGAGTGATGCAGTATTGAACCTACTGTTTAATAGATATTGGCAGAACTCTTTTGTGGTAAACTTTATTACCTTAATATCTTCGTTTTCTGAATCCAGACCGTGTACGCCATCAATATTACTGGTATCCACCTGAGCATAATAGAGCGTGCAGGTTTCAGAGCTGCCGCCCACCGAATTGTAGTAGCGAGCAATAAACTCAAGTTCACTCACTTTCGCCCCTGCTTCTTCTTCGGCCTCTCTGCGTGCTACATCTTCCGCTGATTCACCTTCCTCAACCATTCCAGAAACCAGCTCGGTTATCCAAGGCTTACCACTCTCTATCGCGCCGACTCTGAATTGTTCAATAAGGACAATCTCGTTTCTATTTGGGTCGTGTAGCAAAACGGCAACGGCATCTCCGCGTTCGAGAATTTCTCTAAAATAGGGTTTGCTCATTCCTCCGCCAAACAGGGAGTGGGTGATTTTGTATTTTAATAATTTAAAAAAACCGTCATATACAACCGCTTTTTCAATTACTTTAACTTCACGCTCCATTGTTTACTCCTTTAATAATTCCAGGAAAAATATGTGCCCCACCGCGATTAACCTTTCGATAAAAAGGGGAGGGGCGGTTTGATGCTTCTTCTCGTTCACCCGTATCTTCAAATATATTAGCGGCATCCATTCTTCTCGCAAATCCTTGTCTTTTAATACTTATACCTAATATTTTCTCATACGCTGCCCTTAGCATGGGATAGGTGAATTTTTCAGGCATAAAATTGACCGGAAGATCGGTGTAAAGGGATTTATCTCTCAGTCGAGAAAACGCATCTTCGATGATACGTCGATGCCAAAATGCCATCTTATGGAACCTTCCGATATTTGCCAGCGGAACCCACTGCATGGTTTCCCGGCTTTCCAGTGTCGCAATATTGAATTCACTGTGGTGAACCAATGCTAAGTAGGCCGTAGTGGCAGACCAACCTCGTTCATCCATGGAATCAGAGCCATAAGTACTGAGCTGTTCAAAGAAAATATTTTCGATATTGGTTTTTCGTTTTAGGGTTGCCAGCAGCGCTTCATCTAGGTTCGAACACTTTGGCTTATCGACTCTACCGCCAGGTAGCGCCCACAACCCTTTTTCGGGTTCGTAGTCTCGTTGGACCAATAATACGTGTAGCTCCCTCTCAAGGAGGGTAAAGATAACAGGGTCAACACTATACAATACCCAATCGTAGTCGCTCATTTATTCACCCGCCAATAGCGTAGATTTCTCTTAGGGTATCGATAACAGAAAGTGGGCATTCCTTATCGCTGGGAAGTTGCTTGCTGTCGAGCTTAGCCCGAATGGGTGTACTTCGAATGGCCAGTCTTTCCTCTGCGACCCAAGTATTCCACCGCTCTGTAATGTCTTCTGCCTTGTGAAAGTGTTTCCAAACCTTAGGGTCAGCGTTATCCGGTCCAATGATGAAATATATCTGTGTGTGGGGGTATGCCTGCTCAATTGCATTCAATACGTCATAGGTGTAGATGGGGGTTTTATCTTTCTTCTGTTTGGCGAGATCGGCTTCAATTCTGGAAACAATCACAGGCTTGCAAAAGGTGGCACCTTCAACCATTGCCTCAACCATTTTTACTCTCAAATCATAGGGCATCATATTTTTGCCAAATGCATGGCAGTAGCTGGGTACGACAAGCGTGAGGTCTGCGAAGCCTTGTATCTGCTGCATAACATCTTCATGGCCTCTATGGGGTGGGTTGAAGGCCGAGCCAAATACCGCAATTTTCTGTTTATTCATTGGGCTATTCCAAAAAAAGTTTACATCGCAATATAGTATTGCTATCTTAGCAGCCTTAGATTGCTAAGCACAACAAGGAAATCACAATGAATGTGAACAAAGAAACCACCGCAAGCTTTGATATAGACCCGCAAAATGGTTTCACCCCAGTGTGTCCAAATGAGTTGCCTGTAGCGGGTGGGCACGAAATCGCCAACGCACTTAATCAGCAAGCTCAATTTACGCGGTTGAGAGTGGTCTCAAAGGATGCTCACGCACCTACTGCCGTTTGGCGCACCACAGATACTCAAGCCATGTTTAGCCCTGTAGAGGGAAAAAACGTAGATATTCGTTGGCATATGCACTGTGTTCCTGGCACTAAAGGGTTTGAGTTAATCGATGGCCTACCCGCCATGACTGACTACGACTACACCGTATACAAAGGGGTTGAACCGGATATGCACCCCTACGGCGCGTGCTACCACGACCTACACGATAAAATGTCTACGGGCGTAATTGAATACCTGAAGCAAAACGGCATCGAGACCGTTATTTGCGGTGGTCTAGCCACCGACTATTGCGTCAAATTAACCGTACTTCAATTGTTGAAAGCCGGTCTTAAGGTCATTGTTAACCTGGAGTCTTGCCGAGGTATAGCACAAGAAACGTGCGACCAAGCTATTGAAGAAATGAAAAACAGCGGTGCCATTGTTATCAAACAAACAAATGAACTAAATCTATACTAGGAGTACGGAAATGAGAGACGAGGGAAAGCCCATCATCACTAGCTTGTTGGATACGGATAAATACAAATTTAGTATGCAACAAGTGAACTTACATCACTATCCCGGTGCCATGGCCAAATATCGGTTTAAGTGTCGAAATAAAAACGTAGACTTAACTCCTTTAATCACCGACATACGCGAGCAGTTGAGTATGGTGGCAGAGCTTAGGTTTACCGAGAGTGAATTGAGCTACCTTGCCAGTGAGTCCCATTTAACTCCAGATTACATTGATTTTTTGAGCGATTTTAGTCTGGATGCGTCACAAATATTTGTTCGTGCGGAAAGTCATGGCATCGATATTTATGCCGAAGGCCCAATGCTTAAAACAAGCCCCTGGGAATTATATGTATTGCCTATTGTTAATGAACTTTGGTTTCGGTTTACCGTTGAAGAACCCAATTATGATGAAGGCAGAAAGCGGTTAATGAGGAAGATCGCTAAAATTAAAGCGGAAGAAAATATAGAGGGGTTTAACTTCACCGATTTTGGAACGCGAAGACGCTTTAGTAAAGAGTGGCAAGCGGAGGTTCTACGTACTATTCGATTAGAATTGCCGGAATATTTCGTAGGCACCTCTAATTATTACTTTGCCAGAGAGCAGGGTTTAAAGCCTATCGGCACTATGGCTCACGAATACCTTCAAGCCTGGCAAGCTCTTACTCACCCTTTGGATGCGCAGAAAGCGGCTTTTAATGCTTGGGCGCAAGAGTTTCGTGGAAGCTTGGGCGATGCGTTAACAGACGTTATTGGTATGGACAGCTTTTGTGAGCTGCTCGACTTGTATTTTGCGAAACAGTTCGATGGCTTCCGCCACGATTCTGGCGACCCAGTAATTTGGTGTAACAAATTGATTTCTCGGTTGACTGAATTAGGTGTGGATACCCGAACAAAACGTGCTATTTGGAGTGATGGGTTAAATGTTGAAAAAATGTTGTCTCTTCACAAACAATTTAGTGGGAAAATTCAAACCGGCTTTGGAATAGGTACGAACCTAACCAACGACTTAGGTTATACGCCACTTAATATTGTCATGAAAATGGTTGAGCTAAGTGGTCGCCCGGTCGCTAAATTATCTGATAGCGCGGGGAAAACAATGTGTGAAAATCAAGATTATATTTTATGGTTAGCTGACAGCTATGGCAGAAAAAAGGAATTTGTATAAATGAAAGTTGTATGCGCTCAACTTAATTACACTATTGGTGATTTAAAAAGTAATACGCAAAAAATAGCAAAAGTGATGACTGAATACGGGAACAAAGTGGACCTAATTGTATTTTCTGAACTGTGCGTAACCGGCTATTACCCAAAAGACCTACTGGTTCGAAAGGGCTTTGTTGCCGCTCAAAACAACGCTGTGGACGAGATCAAAGCACTGAGTAAACACGTTGCAGCAGGAGTTGTGATAGGCCGGGTTCAAAATAATCCATTTTCGGGAAAAGCGTTTTTCAATACATTGGAATTAATTGATAGTGGGCAAACGGTCTACCAGTATCACAAACAGCTTTTGCCAACCTACGGCGTATTTGATGAAGCTCGACACTTCGAAGCGGGTACGCAGCCAGGGTTAGTCGAATGGAGAGGTAAACGGTTAGGGCTGCTTATTTGCGAAGATGCATGGGAAAATTTGCACAACCCATTATACCGAAGAGACCCTGTGGCGCAGCTAGAAAAAAATAATTTAGATTTGATCATTAGTATTAACGCATCACCTTACAATATTTACAAAAGAACCACGCGGCATAATTTAGTCCAGTCAATTGCTAAGCGTTGTAAAGCGCCGGTGGTTTACGTGAATCAAGTGGGTGGAATTGACGACCTTGTCTTTGATGGCAACTCTTTGGCCTACAGCAAAGCCGGAGAGTGCTGCTATGATGGGCCGCTTTTTAAAGAAGATACCGCCGTGCTGGATACGGACAACCTGCAATGCGTTGATGTCTGTAAAGTCGATGATATGGAAATTATAGCGAACCAGCTTACGATGGGGTTACGTGATTATTGTGCAAAAACTGGATTTACCAAAGTCGTCATCGGCTCAAGCGGCGGAATAGATAGCGCAGTCACGCTTGCCATAGCGGTATTGGCAATGGGGTCTGAAAATGTAACCGCCGTCACCATGCCCTCGCAATACAGTTCAGCGGGTTCGGTAGATGATTCCGTTGAACTGTGTAGAGCACTTGAAGTGACGCTAATTCATTCGCCTATTGTTGAAACCTTTCAAACCGAAGTGGCGGCCTATACCGAGGCATTTGCAGAAGCGCCAAGCGGCTTGGCTCAAGAGAATTTGCAAGCGAGAATTCGCGGTCAGCGTTTGATGACCTTTTCAAATTCCACGGGAGCGATGGTGGTCTCTACGGGAAATAAAACCGAAATGTCCGTGGGCTATTGCACTCTCTATGGTGACATGGCCGGTGGCGTATCTTTACTTGCTGACCTATACAAATTGCAGGTATATGCACTATCACGTTACTTGAATGACGTGACCTTTGTTAGAGAAGTGATTCCTCAAGCAATAATTGACAAAGAGCCTTCAGCAGAACTTGCACCGGACCAAAGAGACAGTGATGCACTGCCGCCATACGATCAAATGGATGCGTATTTACAGCTATTACTGGAAGACGACTTGCTATCGGATAAAGAGCGAGCAAGCCTCCACAAAACAGCGGCGCGTATGGCCAGAGAAGATCAGGAGAAAGTAAAACGGCTTCTAGATCGAAACGAATATAAGCGCAGACAAGCCGCGCCAGTGATACGGGTTAATCGGCGATCTTTTGGTGCCGATAGGCAGATACCTTTAACTGCGCGAATAACGGAAGTCTAGAGTGGAAAGTGAATTAGTGTTAATAGCCTCTAGAATGCAGATATTGATAAATGGAGTACAGAATTATGGGAAACCCACTTAAAGTTGGATTAGATATACATGGCGTAATTGACTCTTATCCAGAAAAGTTTAAGTTGCTCTCGTCTGCGTTAAAAAAAGATGGCGCAGAAGTGCATGTGGTCACTGGGTTAAAACGCGATAGCTCAGTTGACGAATTACTCAAAAATGCTGGAATAGAGTTTACTCATTACTTTTCAATCGTTGAATATCTTGAGAGCAATGATGTCCCCATTGATTGGGTAAAGGGTTTTCCTTTCGCTGATGAAGAAAAATGGAATAGAGCAAAACGTGAATATTGTGAAGCACAAGAAATTGACCTTATGTTTGATGACTCACCCATTTATTTGGAAACGTTCAATGATATTGATACAACGTATTTGCATGTGATTAATCCCGATAGAGTAATTTACGAAAATAGGAAATAAGTGATTGATATGCCCATTAAGGCTGTATTCTTGTCACGCCAAGTAGAGTAGAGAAAGCAGATAGGCGCGACCTTGGCGAGGCAGCATAGCCTGTTAAGTGCTGAAGTTAGCATACCTAGAAAACCACCACATAAAAACAACAGCCAACAAGACATATATTGGCATACTGGGCAAGACAAAAAACACATGAGCTGCGAACGCAAAAATAAAATAGCTACGTTTTCCGCTATATATAAAATATGAAATTGCCCATACAGAAATAACCGATGCAGCAATAAAAACTGAAAACAGAATAGACTGTGGCACGCTGCCATCGGTCCAGCTCATTACATTTGAATACACTGCGCCAATATCTCTAAATAGGATAAATATTACGTAAACACTAATGCTTAGCACTAAAGAAGCCGCTATTCTATTCAGGTAGATAGTATTCATCATTATTATTATCACTTAACCAGGTTGTAGAAAAATTAAAATTCTTTTTACACGCCTAAAATTGATTGATTTTCGGACTCTAAATAAGTCCATTTTTTAAATCTGAGCCTTCTAATTACTTAAAAATTCATTTGAAGCCGCTCTCCGCACAATAAATTTTTGCATTTTTAATTTTTCTTCAGCCTGAACGCCGCGCTCGCGCCCAAAGTGGAGTGGCTTTCGTATTAGAGCGAAGCGCGGAATACGCAAAAGGCGCGGAACTTTGGGCGTCGGTGTGCTGCGCTTTGATACTTATGATGACCTCCTTCCTCAGACAACCCTGCGGAAGCCTTCTAAACTTAAATTGCCAAAAAAAAGTCCTTGAAGGAGACCATCACATGAGATTTTATACCAAATCACACAAACATTATTGCGGAATCGATTTACACACCAAAATGATGTATATCTGTATTCTTGACTCCGATGCTAACATATTGATTCATAAGAACATACCGACTAACGGCAAGACTTTCCTTAAGCTTATCGAACCCTTTAAAGAGGATATCGTCGTTGGCGTCGAATGTATGTTTTCTTGGTATTGGCTAGCGGATCTTTGTGCAACTGAAGATATCGAGTTCATCTTAGGTCATGCGCTTTATATGCGTTGTATTCACGGAGGGAAGGCTAAAAACGATAAAATAGATTCCGAAAAAATTGCACGTATCATGCGAGGTGGCGATTTCCCCCTTGCTTACGCATACCCTGCTGAACTACGACCAATTCGCGATTTAATGCGAAGACGCAGTCATTTAGTGAGAATTAAAAGTGAAATTCAAGGACACATTTCTATTACCAACTACCAATATAATTTGACCCCTTTTGAAAAGAATATTGTACATAAAGGTAACCGGCAGAGTATTGAGGAACACTTTCAAAACCCTTCCGTTCGTTTAAATGTTGAAACAGATATTGCAGTCATGGATGCACTTCACGATCAAATCCACACCCTAGAAAACTATATCATCAAGCATGCTAAGGGCTACGATGGACGTATGTTGTATCGTTTGAAATCTGTTCCGGGTATTGGCGATATCCTAGCATTGACGATCATGTACGAGGTGTTATCCGTTGATCGCTTCCCAACGGTACAAAAGTTTTGTTCCTACTCTCGTCTCGTCAAGTGCGCAAATGAATCTGCGGGGAAAAAATCGGGAACTTCTGGCTCTAAAATAGGAAATGCACATTTGAAATGGGCCTTCTCTGAAGCGGGAATACTCTTTTTACGCGGAAACGATCAAGCACAAAAATATGTAGCAAAATTGACGAAGAAGTTTGGCAAGGGAAAAGCGTTATCCATCTTGGCTCATAAATTGGGTCGAGCAGTCTATTTTATGATGAAGAGAGACGATGTATTCGATATGAAATATTTCTTCCGAACAAATTAGCGAGTTTGAAGAGTATGCTTAAGCTAGCAGGTATAACTGGTGGTGATACGCATAAAGATCGAAAGCAATGTTATCTGATTAGGTTTTAAACCTTATTCATTGCATGATGAAAAATTGCTAACCTCCTCGCTTTGATTAGATAGAGCATACTCTTCACCCTATTTTGATGTGTGGCTGCCCCTTGCCTGAGTGAGCTATAACTGGACGCACGATGCGAGCCCGATTTTTTGAAGCGCCAGAACCAAGGGTAACCGATAAATTTCTAGTAGCACCTTGGCGCGGCCAAGGTATCCGCGCTTTTTCAACCAATAAAATCGTTGAGGAAATACGGGGACAGACTCTCAATAGGTGTTTGGTACAGTCATCAAGCCCAAAACATGAAATTATCGCTAGTGGAGATACATCGGAATAGATCTTTATAAGGATTGGGGCTATAAAACCCCGGTTTTGGTGAGCTATTGTTCTTTGACTAACCCGGTCATATAGGTGTTATTTCTTTTTCAGGCTTGCATCGCATTCAATTGAGTCCGCAATATATACGATATCTCGAACAAACAGCCATTGGTGAGACGCTTCCTCGCAAACTGAGTAACCATGTCTCTTAAGGTATTTGTCAGCCGCGAAATGTGCAACATGAGGAACTACAAACAATAAAATCACTCCTGATATTGCTAACCTTGAGAATATAAAATTTTGCTTACTCGTTATAGGTTTTCCACCCCAAAATTCTATGGCAGCAACAAGCCCAAGTGATAATAAGCCAATACCTACGCCGAGCATGTAGTACGAGCCTTTATCAAACAAAACGATTGGAGCTGATAGATTCTGAAGAAGAAAAATCAGCCTATAAAAGAACCATAAAGTTGCAGATATTCCACCTACCAGAAATAGTGGGGGACCGATTATTCGATTAAGTAATGACGGGGGGTCTCGCGTTTCCATTTTATTTAGCTCCTGAAAATGGAGATAGGTATTCGCGTAGCGTTCTTCTAACCCAACTCACGGCAATTGTTCGTGCCGACTCCACTGCATAATCGATTATTTCATCGACCGCTTTCCCAGTGGCATTTAACGCCTGTCTTTTTTTCTGAGCTATATAGTTTTCTGCATTTTCACCCAGCTCATCCAAGCCAGCAATAACTCGATTGGTAATTCCTAAGCGGTTATCCGCAACCTCAAGAAGCATAGACACACCTACCCCCACAAGAACCACCGCTATAATTGGTCCGACGGCAAACGTCGCGGCACCAACTATAGTAGCGGCTAAAATTGAGGCGCCGGTTGCGATGCCTACTTTTACGACATCGGTCGCTAATGTCCCGATTAATTGACTTAAAGTAGCTTGGTCTGTGAGAAAGTAGTCCGCAACTCTGTATGCGGAAAGCAGAACGACGGTAAGAATTCCACCTTGCTTGGCTGCCGCCACTGCACCAGACTTCCCCAGCCCCATTGAAATCACTTTAGGATTTTTAATCCCGTACTTAGTGCCAGTAAGTACAGTTCTTAAGCCAGCATGACCTTTAAGAATGATATGAGGTTTACCGCCATAGCTCTTAATGTATGCCCTCGCGCCCACTCCTCCCAAATCACCAATCAGCTTAGCCACAGTCACAGCGTCATTCGCAGAAGCATATTTTTATTCCGGCGTACAGTCGTACAGGGTATGTTTAATTTATTCTGACGTACAGTTGTACAGCTTACAACCGAGAAAGTGGTCAGACGAAAGGAAAAAGGTGTATACGAGGAGGCAGAGCCCCAATTAGAACCATGCTCTATATGGCTATAGTATTGTCAGCCCTGTTAAAAAATACTATTTGCAGTTGGTAGAAATACTGTATATTATTACACCTGTACTTATAGCCAGCAACGCAAATAAGGGGTGTTTTGAATGATTAATGATCAAAATATTATTAAGAAAGGCTGCACACTAGTAGATCCCTGCGGTATTCTCCACGAAGTAGAAGAGGTTTTTGTTCCGAAAAATCAGCCACAAAAAAGCGCGAAAATCCCTTCTGCATTTAGAAATGAGGGGCGTAAAATCGTAATTTTTGACTCTGGTATCATGCGACTTGCGGATGTTAAACGACGCTATTCCTTGGTTGCATAAATGCCTATTCTTTTACTGAGAACATTCTCAGTGGCCGATAACACAGAGTTTAAGAGTTTAAGAAAACAAAACTTTCGACTTATTATCAAGCCAGCCTTATAAATGATAAATTGAAGCAGTTCATTATCAATTTTGGCATTCCGGGGTTATACCTTCCTTGCTTTTCTTTTGGCGCCCTATAAAAGCTACTGGCGTCACAATTCGTTTGATCAAAATAAACTCTTTTTTAGAATAAAAAGAAAATAAATATTGCTGGTTTTGCGATATTTATTTTTATTTTATTATTTTTATTTGCACTAACAATATCGGTTTTCTATATTAAAAGAAATAGGTGCAGAGCAGTAGGGGGGGAATTACTGCTGAGCAGATATTTTATTCTCAGATAAATTCCTAATATTCTCATTCTCACTTCGTGGTTTATGCGCGTATTTTGCTGCGGTATTTTATTGTGATCAAATAATAAATTGAGGGAAAATAATGGTTAATTCTACAATTTTGAACATGGTGCAACCTGTTATTAACAAAGTGAATGACCCAGAAATGCGGCGTGTATTGAATGCCGCTTTTACGGGTGAAATTGAAGCGCTGTATCAGGCAGAGAATACCTTTAGAGTATTTGCGGAGCGCCGTTATAGTAGCGAGACAGCCGCTACATTTATGAAGTCTTGGCACAGTACACACCTCAAAATGTTACCCATTTACGGCCTTTCCTGCCGTATGCAAAAATTGGCGATGGACGCCGATGAACCGCAGCGTTCACAGCTTTTTATGGCTGCCGCTCACAATGCGGAAACCAGCTATGAGGATTTGAACCTAGAAGCGGAATACCCTTTCACCCATACCGAGCTTTACGATCAACTGGCGTATTCTATTTGTGGTAGTGATGCATGGCGGCAGGATCAGTATTGCCTTAAACAGGCCGGTGAATTTCGTCGTTGGATATATCAAACCATGGTAAGTGATTCAATTGGGATGGGTTTATTGTGCAATCTATTTTCAGAAATTTATAACCACGGTGAGTATGCTTGCGCGGAGGTGCCATTTGGCGAGTTATTGCAGAAGCACTATCAACATAGTGAAGAAGAGGCGCATAAGCTATCGCTCTATATTCGCTGTCATGTTGATGACAATGTAGAAGAAGAACACTTTAATTGTGTTTTGGGCTCCCTAAAATTATATAACCAAGCCACTGGGCAGCAAATCGATTACGCAAAAGCAGAACAGCTATTCCGCCAATATTTGCGCGGTTCTGCCTCGGTGATGACAGCGCTGGAAGTGATGACACGAGACTCAACAAAAGTGGCGATACGAGATTCATCACAAAGTGTCTGCATGTGAGTTTGCCGAATAGTGCTTTAGCACGCCCAGAAACGTCTTTACTTGCAACTCGTTTGCAGTGTGCTGAAAAAGCGACCTTATGGTGTCAGAGGGAAATTGATGCTTGGCTAGAAGCGTCTGAACAGGCCGACATAATGCGAGACCAAATGGCTGAAGAACGGCTATTTCATCTCCAACCTGTCGCCGCACAGCAAAAGCCCTTACTGTTAATTGGCGGTATGGGGCCACTGGCGGGTTTGCGCAGTACTTTGCAGGCGTTGACGCATATGGGCAATAGCCGCGAACTGGTGTTATTTCAGGCGTGCAAGATTCCCTGTCGCAGCCGGGCAACCCTGGCTCATTTGTTGAGTGATTCCAAACCCAGAGCCGCAGTGGTGAATGCACTGCTAAACGCGATTGCCTTTGCCCAAGGTATTGTGGAGCAAAAGCAGGCCATAGACTTGGTTGTATTGTGTAATACCGCGCACTATTTTTTACCGGCTGCGTTGGCTCAGCTTGATAACCCAGGGGTACGCTTGCACTCACTGATTGATGCGGGTATTGACGTTGCGCTTAGAGTTCAGCCTAAATGTTTACTGCCCATGAGTTCGTCAGGCACTCGTAGCAGTGGACTCTATTCAACACCGTTAAATGCGGCGCGGGTATCGCAGATAACAACGTCCGAATCGCAACAGCTATTGCTTAACCACGCGATTACAGATGGCATAAAGGGCGGCAATGTACAGACAGCACTGTACTGGGGGACGCAATTTTTCTCTGCGCTTAGACACAACCTACCGGATATGTTGCTCGCAGGTTGCACTGAAATTCCGCCATTAATAGAGCTATTGCAAGAGAGCGCTGAACCTTGGTTGCGCCGTTACCTGCAAGATACGCCGCTGTTAGACCCCGTGGAAGAGGTAATGACGAACCTGGGGCGCGTATAATGATAAGGGAGTGTTCTGATATGGGGAAAACGATACCCGTAGCATTTGAAGATATAGTGGCTCAGCATGGTGACTCTATTGCCTTACAGGGTGATAGCCAAACATACACCTATAGCGAACTGAATTGTGCGGCAAACCGCTTGGCTCATTGGCTTATAGCGCGTACGGGGGAGGGGGCCAGTGCCGTTGGATTAGCATTAGGCCATGGGCCAGCCGCTGTTGTGGCCATGTTGGCCGTGCTGAAAGCCGGGAAATTTTACCTGCCGCTCGATCTGCATATGCCGGTAGATCGGCTTCGGGCTATTGTGCAGGATGCCCAGGCCAATTGCATATTATGTGAACTTGAAAACCAACTCTTAGCTCAGCAACTAGGTGTTGAGCGGGTGCTGAATATTGCTGAAGCGGACAAAGGCTATGCCAACAATAACCCCACTATAGCCGTATCACCCAATACCTACGCCTACCTTATTTACACTTCTGGCAGCACAGGAGTGCCCAAGGGCGTTTTACACAACCACCAATACATTACTCAGCTGAGTTGTGTCTATAGCGAGAGCGCTGACATCACCCCCCAGGATCGTCTCGCTCTACTCTATTCTCCCGCCTTTGGTGGTGCGGTACGCGATATTTATTGCGCCCTGCTCAATGGGGCTAGGCTAGTCTTCTTTGATGTGAAGCACCGGGGTTTACCTGAACTGGGAAGTTGGATGGCACAGCAGCAGATCAGTGTGGCTTTCTTTGTGGCAACCATGTTCCGTCACTTTACGCCATTGTTGGCAAAAGCCTCACTGCCACTGCCAGCATTACGGTTAATTGAGCTGGGCAGTGAAGCTGTGTACGCTTCAGACGTAGCCCTCTATCAAAATCATTATGACGATCATTGTCGTTTAGTGGTGAACTTGGGGGGCACAGAGTTTAGCCCTATTTGCCAACAGCGCTTTGATAAAAACAGCCCACTGCAAGAACCCCTGCCACTAGGCGAACCGGCAGGCGATGTGACTGTATTATTGCTCGATGAGAGCGGGCGAGTGGTCGAAGAGGGCGAATCGGGGGAAATCTGTGTATTGAGCGCTTACCATGCGGTTGCTTACTGGGGCTTACCGGAACTCACCTCTGAACGTTTCCCACCTCATCTAGCCGAGGGAACGCAGCGTTTATTTCGCAGTGGCGACCTGGGTATACGCCGTGCCGACGGTGCGCTGCTGCACCTGGGGCGCAAAGATTTTCAGATAAAAATACGTGGTTATCGGGTAGAAAGCGGCGAAGTGGAAGCGGCATTGGTGGCGATGAAAGAAGTGCAAGAAGCCGTTGTAAGCAGCGCTAAAGATACGCAGGACGATGCGTATTTAGTCGCTTATTTAGTGGCCAGTGAAGGCGCGACCTTACCTTCGTTAGCACAACTACGAGAGAGGCTTATTGTACAGCTACCGGAGTATATGATCCCCTCCGTTATCATACCTCTGCCCGAGATGCCGCTGACTCGCAGTGGCAAACTGGATCGCAATGGGTTGCCATCTCCAGAAGCGAACTCGATATTGCGGCAAGCGGACTATATTGCCGGGCGCAATAATATTGAACGAATGCTCGCCTTGCTATGGGCCGAAGTGCTGGGCTTTGAGTGCGTTGGCATTGACGATAATTTTTTTGACCTGGGAGGGCAGAGCCTAGCGGCTATTCGTATTGTCGCCGAGTTACCGTCTCAATTTGGTGTGAGCCTACCTATTGGCGCCGTATTCAATGCGCCAAGTGTGGCAGAACTGGCCAAAAAAATTGCCGCTCAGCCAGCGCTACGTTCTGTTGTCAGCCCACAAGATACGCTTGCAGGCGACCAGACGGAAGCCTTTATTGCGGCGCATAATGTGCAGAATTTATGCTTCTTACATGAATTGGCGGATGGGCAATTAAGCGCCTACAACATGGTTTCTTGCTACGAGGGCACAGGCAGTGTAAGAGTCGATATTTTACAATCCGCACTGAATAGAATCTTAAGCCAACACCAAATACTCAGCAGTGCCTTTGAGCAAAAAGGTGGGGTGTACTATCAAAAGCTTTCCACATATAGACAACTAACACTGAATTATTGTGACCTAACGGCCCTGTCCCCAGCAGAACAAGAGCAGGGTTTGGCCGAGTGCCAAGCGGCAGAGCAGAAGTACTGTTTTGATTTAAGCGGCGAGCCGCTACTGAGAGTAAGTGCCCATCAGCTTGAGCAGCGCTGGTATCTGCTCTTGAATATTCATCACACCATTGCCGATGGCTGGTCGCGCCAGCTATTAGTGCAAGACTTAGCTCAGGCTTACCAGGCTGGGTGTCAAATGGGGTGTCAAGTGGGATGCGAAGTAGGGCGCCAAGGCCAACAACAGCCCTTACCCACAGCAGACTTCCGCTATGTTGACTATGTCAAACGCCAATACGCGCAATTACCCGCAAAAATAGAAGCGCAGCTACCATTTTGGCAAGCACAGCTAGAGGGTGCCCCGAACCTTGCTTTAGCCACCGACTACCCGCGAGCGGCCCAGCTTTCCTATGCCGGTAATGAGCAACGCTTTTTATTGGCAGCCCCCTTAGTTAAAAGCCTATGCGCCTTTGCAAAAGCCAATAACACATCACTGTATACTGTATTGTTATCGGCCTTTGAAGTGCTCATAGCACTGCACAGTGGGCAGGATGATTTTGTCTGTGGCAGCGTCGTCTCCGCTAGAAATGAACCGGAATTAGAGAGCGTAGCGGGGTATTTTGCCACGACTTTAGCCCTGCGCGCTGAACTGGGTGTGAGGCCGAGCTTTACGCAACTGGTGCAACATAACCGCAGCCTTGTACTGAAAGCACTGGCACACCAAGATGTGCCACTGGATAAAATCTTAAACCGTCTTGGCGTAGTGAGAGATAGCCATTGTCACCCTTTATTTCAAGTCATGTACGTGCATCAAGATATTGGCACGGCGGATTATAAAGGGGAATTCAAACCCGTGGCGCTGCCAAGCCACAGTGCCAAATTTGACCTGTCCCTACATACCTTTGCGGTCAATGCGCAAGGTGCTATGCCCGCAGTGATTGAATATGCCAGCGACCTATTTTCCGCGCAGAGCATCCAGGCATACGCCAATAACTTTATGCGCCTGCTCACGGCGTTACTGGACGCTCCTGAGCATAACTTCTTCGAACTCGACTTACTGGATAACAAACAACGTGAACAGATGCTTGTGCAGTGGAACCAAACGGCAGCGTCATTTCCCGAACATAAAACCATCGTTGAACTCTTTACCGAACAAGTAAAGCGTGTGCCGCACAACATAGCGGTACGCTATCAACAATCGCAGCTAAGCTATCGAGCGTTCGCAGCTCAGGCCGAAGTTTTAGCACAGAATTTGATTGAACAAGGGGCGCAGCCAGGCCAGCTAATAGGGGTCTGCATGATACGTTCACTGGAAATGCCAGTGGCGTTAATGGCCATCCTTAAAGTGGGCTGTGCCTATGTTCCCATAGACCCGGATTGGCCCGATACCCGGATTAGCAGCGTACTGGACGATGCCTCACTGGCGATCATAATTGTACAGACCGCCTATGCAGAGCGTTTCCCCGGGGTAAGCCTATTATCAGTTGATAGCCTCGCTAAAAGTGGCAGTGCTGAAAGCAGCAATTTGGCTGAGCGTTTGGCCCCTATTAACCGCTCCCAAGTTGATCAACGTGCCTATGTACTCTACACCTCCGGCTCAACGGGCAAGCCGAAAGGAGTGCAGATTGGCCACCGCTCACTACTCAACCTACTCTGGTGGATTCAAGGCCAGTTTGATATTAATCAGGATGACCGCTTTTTACAGCAGTGCCCCTATGTACACGACATCTCCATTGCCGAACTATTTTTACCCCTAATCAGTGGTGCGTGTCTAGTTATGGCCAAACCCGGTGGGCACCGTGATATGGAATATTTAACGCGCCTAATGGCCACAGCCAAGGTGACAATCGCCCACTTTGTGCCATCGGTTCTCGAAGTACTATTGGGTTGTGATGCCATTGCCGATTGTCACACACTGCGCCATGTCTTTACGGGGGGTGAAGCCATTCCCAATACACTGTATCGCCGTTATCGAGAGCGAGCCGCAGGGCAGATGCAAGCGGTTTATGGCCCCACCGAATGTACCGATTATACGACCTACTACCCCTTAGAGAGCGAAGAAAAAGCCGCAATTATGCCCCTGGGTCGCTTTATTGCCAACGTTAAAGGCTACGTATTGAACCGGGCAATGAAACCCGTGCCCGTGGGCGTGCCGGGAGAGCTATATATCGGCGGTATTGCCGTGGCGCTGGGCTACTTAAACCGTGATGAGCTAAATACTCAAGCCTTTGTGCCTAATCCTTTTAAGACCAACCCCTTTAAGACCAACCCTTTTAAGACCCGCTCCCTGGACTCTAACCTTGACGCCGCCCCCAAACTGTACCGCAGTGGCGATATTGTGCGCTGGCGGCACGACGGCGTATTGCAGTTTTTAGGTCGCAAAGATGACCAAGTGAAACTGCGCGGTCAACGCATAGAACTGGGGGAAATAGAATCCGTAATAGCCCAGCATAAATGGGTAACCCAATCTCGGGCTTTGCTGCAAAAAAGCCAGCAGGGCACAATGCATCTTGTGGCTTACACCGTAGCAGAGCAAGCCCCCTGTGATAAGGCACTGCGAGCCTGGTGCCAAGCGCGCCTGCCAACCTATATGGTGCCCGAACAGTTTTTTACACTGCCCGCCTTTCCACTCACCCACAATGGCAAGCTGGACCTCAATGCCCTGCCAAAACCGAGCTTTAATAGCAGCCAAAACTATGTTGCGCCACAGAGCCCATTGCAACAACAGCTCGCAGACCTGTGGAGCAAGCTATTATCCTGCGAACAGATTGGCATTGAAGATAACTTCTTCGACTTAGGCGGCCACTCCCTATTAATGATGCAGCTTATTGTGCAGCTCAATAAAGAATTTGCTGTGCAACTCTCCATTCGTGACCTGCACACTCACCCCACAGTGGCAACATTATCAGACTTTATTCTGAACCGCCCAACAGGCGATAACGAAATACTGACACAACAACTCCTAGCCGATGCCAAGCTATCCAATTGGTTGCCGGATAATATTGTCGCTCCCCAACCCCCTGACGAACCTGAGAAAATACCCGGCCCTCTATTGTTGACCGGCGCCAATGGCTTTGTTGGCATTCACCTACTGCAACAACTGCTTCAGCAAAGTGATGCCAAAGTCTATTGCCTTGTGCGAGCGGCAGATAATACCCAAGCACTACAGCGTTTACAGGCGGCGCGAGCGCAGTTTGGCCTATCCTTTAGTTTACAACCCCAGCGCGTAGTGGCCCTTGCCGGGGATCTCGCAAAAACACGCCTAGGGCTAAGTAAAGCCCTGTGGCAAGAACTCTGTGAACAAGTGGTTGGCATCTACCACAATGGCGCCTATGTACATCATCTATACCCATACTCCCTCCTGCGCGATACAAATGTATGCAGTACCGCGCAGATTATTAACATGGCCTGTAACGGCAAAGCCAAAAAGCTACACTACATCTCTGCATTGTCCGTTGGCCGCAGTGGGGGAGAGCCCCAGCAGATACGAGAAACATCGCTTGCAAGCACACACATACCCGCGTACGGAGTGGGTTATGTGCAATCGAAATGGGTCGCTGAACAACTTGTGCAAGCGGCTCGAAAACGCGGCGTTAAAACCACAGTCTATCGCTTAGGTCAAATCATGGGCGCCAGCGATAGCGGCGCCTGTAAAACCCAAGAAGACAACTTTTTATCCCTGCTCAAAGGCTGCTTACAAATGGGCTATGCCCCAGATATTGGCCCGCGAGTCGAAATGATGCCTGTCGACCTAGTGGCCTCCTTTATCGCAGGCGCCTCCATGGACCACGAATGTGTCAGCGACATTTTCCACCTTTGCAATCACCACCACCTAGTGTGGCGTGACTATATCGAATGGTATCAACAGGCTGGTTTTTCACTTGAAATATTACCCTACGCTCAATGGGCTAAACGCTTGATGGATATTGACCAAGCAAATGCCCTGGCCCCCTTAATTCCCTTTTACTGTGATGCCACCAGCGAACAAAGCCTGCGCAGCAATAGCCAAACCCACTACGACAACAGCAAAACCCAAGCGCAGCTTAGCCGCCTGGGGTTCACACTTCCCCTGCCGGAACGCGACCTGCGCCAATCCCATATGGGCTATTTGATCAACAGCGGTTATTTAGATGGAATCAAACATGAGCAGTAATCAAGCAATCTATCAACACGAAATTGCGCACGACGCCGTTTTTTTCCGCAAACTGCCCATTGCTCTAACCCGAGGAGAAGGTGCCGTTGTCTGGGATGCCGAAGGGCAAGAATATATTGACTGCACCTCATCCTATGGCGTGATGGGAGTGGGGTATAGCAACCCCCTGGTGCAGCAACATATCAGCCAGCAATTGCAAAAAATGACCACCTGCCACCACCTCTTTGCCAATGATACCCGCGCGGAATATCTAGACGCATTAATGGCCCACGCCCCAGCTACCATGGACAAAGCCTACCTCTGCAACTCTGGCACAGAAGCCGTTGAAGCGGCCATAAAAGTAGCCGTTGCCATTACCGGGCGCACAAAAATTGTCGCCTGTAGCGGGGCCTACCACGGTCTCACCCTGGGGGCGACCGGCCTTGCTGCAATTGAAGGCTTGCGTGAACCTTTTAGCGACATCCTTAACCAAGCCGAATTTGTAACCCGAAATGATATAGCATCACTTGAAGCCACGATTGACGACAATACCGCCCTCTTTATTACCGAACTGGTGCAAGCCAACGACGGCGGCAGCGTACTCGACCCCGAATTTGTCCATGCCGCCCGGCGCTTAACCCAACAGCATGGAACCTTAATGGTGATTGACGAAGTCTGTACCGGCTTCTGCCGCACAGGTGAATGGTTTGCCTCAACCAGCTATGACGTCGTGCCCGATGCCGTTACCCTCGCTAAATCCTTTGGCGGCGGCCTGCCCATGGGCGCACTGCTGATGAACAAGGCTATTGCAGAAGACTTCCCCAAACGTTTGCACAGCAATACATTTGGCGGTAACCCTTTAGTGATGGCCGCAGGCTTAGGGGCTATTCGTTTTGCGGAACAACAGCAACTATGCCAGCGAGTTCAACAAGCCGGTGAACGCTTGGCAAAACAACTGCGAGCCATTAAGCCGGTGCGCACTGTAAAGGGCAAGGGCCTATTGCTCGGCTTGGAATTTGATGCCGACATAGAGCAGGTTAGGGAGCATCTGCAAAAAGAACATCACATACTGGTGATTCCACGGGGCACGGGCCTTTTGCTTATGCCGCCACTGGTTATTTCAGATCAGCAAATAGACTGGGTGAGCGAAGCAATAGCGGCGACCTTAAATACATTGACGGGCTAATTACATTATTTACACAACTCGTTACATTATTTACAAAAAATGCCTGATCTTAATGGGAAACCGTAGTAGTGGAACCGCACCGCACCCAGCCAAGGAAAAGAGAAATATTGAGGCCGTCCTCTTTTTTACTCCGCACATTGCCCCTATCGATAATTTGAATACATTAATCGTGCAGGGGGCAATATTCTTGTTTAAGAATTAACTAGCCTTCTATTCAAAATAAACTTCTTGATAAAATAAGAACGCCAATTAAAATGTTGTGGATTTATAAAGTATTGTAAGCTTATTGAGGTATTTTACATTAAAAATATAAGCGGATACTTTATTTTAAATGTTAAAAATTTGTTAAAAAATTATATCTATTGATTGAAAATGGCGTTTCGGGTTGCATAAATACATTACTGTAGACTCATTAATTGTTAATAATTAATAAAGAGTTTACTCTTTCTTTCTGCCCATTAGTCAATTTTTATTGACCACTACATAGAATAAAATATTGAGTGAATCGTAAGGGAAATGAACAATGAAATTTAAAAAATTATTAGCCGGCACCTTTTATATTGACTTTGCAATAACATTTGGCTTCGGCCTTGTCTCTTGGCTGTACCCACATTCGACATATGGAACCATCTTGGCGTTGGATGAATTTGGTTCTTCTCTTACACTTGCGATACTGTCGAGCTTTTCCGTATTTTATATGCTTACCGGGTTAACCTGCCTTGCGGCTGCGCGGATACCCCCTCCCTATTCTCTGTGGATAGGTGCGATAATGGGGATACGCCATGCTTGGGTGGGCATTGTTGGTATTCAAGATGCCGGGCAGGACTGGATTATAGGCAACCCATGGTACGATGTGGTGATCCACTCCCTGTTTTTTGTTTTTTATCTTCTTGCCATATTTTTTATTGCTACAAAAAATAAGTAAACTTTATTAAGAAGATACTCGATTTTAAAAAAAATCTATTTACACTAGAGTTAGTGGTGAGTAGGTGATAATTGGAAGGTGGCTGCCGGATTTAAACCCACCCGATTTTCAATATATTTAACTATACCAGTTACTATGGAGGTGATATGCAATCGAAATTCATTGCAAAAATACATGTCAATATGACACAACAACAATTCACATTAATATGGTCGGGAAAAGATGCAGCCTCAATGCCTAAAGGCCCATTTCTATGTTCAACGGGTAATGGTAAAGGCGGAAAATTTAACTGCGACGATCTTATCATCAGCAATACCGAAGGTACAAATTGCACGCCAAAAGGGACATTCCACATAAGAGCGAAAGCAGAATACCTACCCTCTTATAAGGGAGCTAAAAAAGTCAGCTTTTTTGCTGACTATAAACGAGGGATCGCTTTCCACTACTGGCGCTATGTTCCTCGCTGGCCCCAGTCTCATGGTTGTGTACGGGTGAAACAACTTGAAATTGCAACAATGATTCATGAATATAGCGTAATAAATGAGACAATCGTTGTTGTTGACGGAAAGTGGTTACTAAAGAAAATAGTATAGCCTACAGGTATTTTCGCGCTGCTTTAGCGACAAACGGCACTACATTGACAAAATATTTTTTACTGCATTATGCTCACCTAAGATTTTGGCTCTTTTGGCTTATGAAGTAAAATGTTGAATTGGAAAAAATAAGATGATTCTTCCCTTTCTGAAACGCATAATACTTGTAGTTTCGGTGACTTTTCTATCTTGTACTCATACTGATCAACTAAAAAAATTCGATATCGCGTTGGTAAATATACCGGCTGGATCTTTTAAAATGGGTTCGCAATCGTCTACGCCTGCAGAAAAACCCATAAGCACTGTAAGCATCAATGCCTTCAGGATGGGTAAAACAGAAGTCACCGTAGCTCAGTACCAGCGCTGTATCCTAGCGGGGGCCTGTCGTCCATTAGAGGCCGTGAAGGGATACGCAAAGAATCTTCCCGTTGTGGGGGTGAGTTGGAACGATATTCAAATTTATCTACGGTGGCTCAACGATAAAACGGGACTGGATTTTCGTTTGCCTACCGAAGCAGAGTGGGAATATGCTGCTCGTGCTGGTGCGATTACGGCGTACAGTTGGGGAGACGAGATAATCGGCTTAGAGCAAGCTAACTGTGCGGGTTGTGGTCGAAGCCCTCATAGTAACGGATTGGTCCCGGTAGGTTCATTTAAGCCTAATGCATTGGGCCTTTACGATATGCACGGCAATGTGAGTGAATGGATACAAGACTGTTATGCTTCGTATCAAAGTTCCCCCCCTAGTGCAGCCTCACTGGCGTTTCCAAATTGCACCAAGCGTATATACCGAGGTGGAAGTTGGATAGACAGTGGTGCGGGGTTAACCTCTTCATTTCGAAATTTTTCTCTGACAACAGCAACCAGTCAATACCTAGGCTTTCGTTTAGCTCTTGGAAAAACGACAACGAGAAGCCTTAGCTCAGACACAGCAGCATTTCAGACGGTCAAGCCTCTTCCAGGGTTAGATTCCTGTACACCAGAAGAGAGTGATCTTGCCTTTTATATCAAGGCTGAGAAAAACAAAATATTTGCCGTTTATGGCGTACTAGGGCATACCTACTCAAATAACAAAAAAGAAATAAGCGGTATGGTGATCAAGGACTGCCAGACAAATACGGAGTGGCATTCTGTCTGTATGGATTTACCCTTTTCTTTCTGTCTACCCTATAACGCCATTGTGGAAAAAAATGGCACTGAACTATCCATTTCGTATCTAATGGAATTACCCGATAAAGAGAGCAACTGGAAAATAAACCATACAGAGCCTGTCTTAAAGCGCAATATTGCTTATAAAAATGGCGAGTTTGTGACCCAAGCTTGGAGCCCGCTCTACCATCAATCGGCTGTGAGTGATGATCAATTCAACGCGGTTTTACACGATTATAAACAGTTAATATCTGAAGCTAAAATAGCTTCTGAGCCAAAACATATTTTAAGACTAAGAGAAAAGTTATTACCAAAATTTATTTCAAAAATATTCGTTGGCGCCATGGCCGGACGTGAAGATGCCCTAGAAATATTCTCCAGTATACCCACAACACTTTCAGGAACTGAAGGCGTATATGCTCATTATTTTCATAATCACTATGGCTTATATTTATTTTATCAAGATGTTACGTCTGGAAATCAGGAAGCACTTAAACAATATCAATGGTATTAGCGCTATGGTATTGCTGTATTCCGAGAGTTAAATTATCGCCATCTTCAAGCGAGCTAAGGTGAGTACATTCTTAGAAATGACTTCATTCAGAGACACGATTGACTCCTCTGTATCTGTGTTGTTCATAGTTATCGCTCATGTGTAGTGATTTGATGGAACAATTTATATCTAACCTGGCTAATAAACGCACCCAAATGGCCTGATGCTATTGTGATGGGAAACTAATCTCCCCAACTACTTTCGCGTTCTTGTAGCCGTGCTTTTAAACCTCTAACAAAATCTGATTCCTTTTCAGGGCACTTCCCAAACACCCATATATCCCCAACGCCATCCAAAGGCACTACTTTGGAACAAACGCCACCCTTCTCCACATGTAAGTTGCCGGAAGAATCAGAATAACTCAACAACTGCTTGTCAGCTCTCTTATTCAAGCGAGACTGAATACGCAGGCGCTTTTCTTTATTTTCGTGGGCTTGCTGCAACCATTTTCTCATGGCAGGGTTGAAAACACCCTCACTTTCTTGCTCAGTTTTTTGTCTTGAATCTTCACTAGGGCTCTTCAGCCAACCCTCAGTGTCGGTCTCAACTGACAAATCCGACGCTTGCTCGACCAATAGAGAAAAGGACTCCGACACAAGAGCCGGCTCTTCATGTGGTTTTTTAGGTAGTTTTTTAGATAGTTCTTTAGGTAGTTCTTTAGGTAGTTCTTTAGGTAGTTCTTTAGGTAGTTCAGAAGTAACGCCGGAAAGCCTCGCGCTTCCACCAACACCATCAGGCTCAGGGGAAGAATCGGGCAGAGCTTCAACTTTTGCTTGAGTTGTCTTATTGTTGATTGATTGCTCTACATTTAGATCAACGTCCGTTTGGCTCTTTTCAATAAGAACCAATTGGATCGAAGGCGTGGTTCTGGTATCCCAAGCGGTCATATTATTTACTTTCGCTAAACTCGGCAGTTTAGGGAGCAATGCAAACCAGAAAAAAGTAACTGCGAGTAGTAGTAGAATTAACCAACGTTCAAAGTGGCTTATGCCCTGTTCGGGTAACCCTTCTATTTCCTCATAAACCACAACACCAATACTCCAATGCAAGACACCTTTTCCGCAATACGGTCATGGGTCTAGCGAGATATCTGAGTAGAGTGTGACAAAAGTGAACACTGAGAGTTCGAAACAGAAAAGATATTTATTTTTTTTGGAACTCAACGTGAATTTCAAGCTCTATAGTATCGCCAACAAAAGTATATTTTTGAGTTAACATATTAGTTGCGCCGCCGTTAAATTTCACATTAATATTTAACGGTGCAGCCACACCATGAAATGTTAATAACCCTTGAAAAACGGCTTCGCTTTCAGACTTTAACAAAGCCTGTGTGGTTTCGAATATCGCTTGCGGATACCTATCAACATCCAACCATTGAGAATTTCTAAGCGTCTTTTCAAATTGATCATTATTCGCGTCAATACTGGCCATATTAACAATTGCACTCAATCTAGAGCGCGAAAATTCCTCAGGGTCAAATATTAAGTTCGCGTCAAAATTGTTAAACCGACCTATAAATTTCGAAAAACCCATATGGTTCACTTTGAATAATACAGTGCCATGCTTTTTATCTAATTGATAATCCCCCTGTTTCAGTTCTATGATTCCTGTTTTAATCCGGGGCTTAACCAGAGAACTTCACCCAGCTATAATCAATACGATTAACAATAAAAATAGAGTGTTTTTCATATACTAATTATCCACTACAGTTCAGCACAGGGAACAATAAAATCCACATGATAATGTTCATCGTGACGAACCCGTGAACGTTTCGTCGAAAACGTAATATTATCCCTTAAGTATTGGGCATATTGTGTTTTTAACAAATTGGGTTGTAGGTTAGGATCAAAAATCACTCGCCAAATTTTATGCCCTCGCTTAATAGCGCCTTTGTGTAATTCCACCAAATGAGCCGCAAGAGCTTCATAATCAATTTTAAGGCCATCAAACTGCCCGTGTACGTCAAATTCAATATCATACCCAAATCGATTGAATAAATGCGTGGACAAGTGGACCGACTGTCCTTCCTCATCTATTACCGGCGTAATGAAGTCAACCGACAATCCATTTCGATGAGTCTTGTGGGGCTTAAATTCGCCTCCCTGTTTAAATCCCGTTTCGGCGTACTTATATACTTTGTTTGGTTGTTCTTGCTCCAAGGCACCATAGGCATCTACTAGAATATCCCTTATCTCAGAGTGTACATAGGTCCGACCCGCTATTCGTGTAAGATAACTGTAGCCAACAAAATTATTACCCTTTGCAGGCAGTAAGACGCCATTTTTCAATCGACCATTGGAGCTTATCCCAAAACAAATGCTTTCAATCGAATGTACTTGTACACATAGCACTAGAGAAAATAGAAATAAATATTTCAACTGCCAATTCCTTACCGCTGTCCAAATTTCTAGCTCTTTTATTAAATTGACGGCTATTCTTCCTTAGACGGAATTAATTGGGAACTTAACCCCAGAAACAACCATATTCGTCATTCCAAACTTCGAGAAGCAAGGGTTCAAGTAATTTATTTATTCCATTATTTTCATATAAATGCCATTTCATATTTTGCCGTTGCCAATAAAGTTTCCAGATAGCCTCTTTTTTGATATACCACAATTTCGCTACCATGATCTCGATTTTGACTGCTGGATCATTCCATTTAGGACGAACCTCAAACAAAAAAAGCTGTTGATCCTCCAACCTGAAATCAATGTATAGCTGATCAGGTGGATAGTTTACATTGCGATCAGCGCAAAATTTCTTTGCCGCCTTCTCAACCTTAAATATTTCAAATTCACTTATTGCCATAAAAATACACTACTCGCAACTTACCCAGAGGTTCTGTGCGCGTTAACGCGTCCAGCCAGCAGGGCTATGCGGCCTTTGTTAGTTGTTTGCTTTGCATAAAGTTAACATTGCATTAAATATTTCAGCTTCCGATTGCTTTGAAACAACGGAAAGCTCTGCTCTTTTCTCAAAATATGGTTCTAACGTCTTAAGCCATTGCTTAGCACTACTTAGGCTAAGGCTTACCTCTATCCCCGTAGTCCTATTGATTAAAACTGGATCTTCAAATTCTGGACTAAGGATATAGTCATCTGATGATAACCTCATTAATTTTCTAGCGGGACACTGGCAGCTATTTTCGGCCTCGTTATAAGAAAAATCACTCGTTTTAACGTATTTTCGCTTACGTGACATTGGCTTCTTTCGATCTCGGTCTTTATACAGCAGGTTGTGACCCCGTATGCCGCCATCCGCTAGGTATGTATCTATTCCTCTATCGTAATAATAATCCACATTCTCAATGGTATTGAAGCCCGCGTCTGCAAGAACCTGCTTCTCCTTAAGGCTGATGTCTAAATTTTTTCGACTTGCTCTAACATGGAAATGAACGAGTGATGCTCGGTATCTTCTGCTATTCCCGCTGCGGTTACAACCTGATGCCCATCATCAACCACTGCAACAGCCATATACCCTTGTATTGCGCCACTGACACCTGACATTAAGCTGCTACTGTCTGGATCGGTGAGATTTTTTTTTAGCCTTACCGTTGCGTCCTATCTTATCTTCCATCTCTTGAAGAGGCTTTTCGAGATCTTTAGCCAGCTTCTTTAGTTTCTGTATTTTTTCTTTTCCCTTTCTCTCCGGTCGAGTTCAACTGAGCCGGATTTATCTTCTTCTTTGTGTTGCCTTATTAGATAGGTAACGCCATTTTCAACTCTTCAAAAACCAATCTAGTGATTTTCATATATTTAACATGGAGTTGCACTTACTCTGTGGATCTACCTTAGCATTATAGTATTGCGGTATTTTGGGAATGAGATTATCGCCATCCTCAAGTAAGTTAAGGCGAGTGCATTTTAAAATAGGTATAGTTAATATTCTTGGTAGGACGATACATACTACCAGGGCATTTGAAAGGAATACTCTTAACTCAAGAAGTATAACTAAAACAACTATTTTTAAGAAGTTTTACAGCAATTCGGGGAATCAAGTGTACTGATTTCAAGTTCCTGCGTAGTAAGTGCAATAGAACCTAGAACCAAAAACCTTACTGAAATGGACAATGGTATTTTTTGTCCATGGATAACTAGCGGAGCATAAGCGTCACATTGTCTAAAAGTGAAGCTCTATTGTTTTTGGCGCATAAATCATTGAGTAACCCATTTTTTTAAGCAAATACATATTATGTAAATTGCAATTTACGGTATACTTTCCTTTCGTACAATTGTATGTATTGTCTTATTCTTTGTTTTTGGGGGTTGTACTAAAGATGATTGTACAAAGAAGATATTATCGTAATTAGGGTAAGTGATAGATTAGTGTGTACAGAAAACCCACAATCTCTCAACTAAAATACTATGGATAACTAGGAATTATCGATCACATGCTTTTATTTCGTAAACAAAAGCTAGAGGTTTTTGGACGTGCAGTAATCCCTATTGTTATCTGGAGTAGTGTGGCGGCAAGTGTACATTACGCCGCTATTTTCTCCAGTAGTGTACAAATTTCAGCCGTAGCCATGTTTGTTGGTGGGTTATGTGCAATCTGCGTCTCTTGCTTTTCGTATGTTATTCGTGGTGAAGAACTGTTCCCGAAAACCCATCAACGGAAGTTTTTTTGTCTTGCTTTTTTAGCCGGTATTTTTCTCGCCGTGCATGAACATTTGATGTATTTTCTCTTTACAACAGAGCTTGTAGTAAAGGCTAATATTATTAATTATTTATGGCCTGCTTTTTCTTTTTTGTTATCGTTAATGTATTTAAAAGAAAAAAAATCTAATTGGGTTTCGAGTGATTTATTATTAATAGCTATTGCTTTTTTTGGTGCTTTTATGATTTTTAATACACCATTAACTCATCAAGAAAATCATATAAAACCAAAAATATTAGGGTTTATTAGCCAGGATATATTTTTTTTATTTCTTGCCTTAATTTCTTCCATGTCGGCTGCTATATATTTTACTTTATCTGAGGTTTTAGCCACACTGATACCGTCTAAACGTAACTTTATGCTGATACCGCTTGTTGTATCTGCACTAGTATCAATTCCTTTATTCTTACAGCTCACCCCAGGCATTCATTCGGAAATAACGGCATTACTGCCTGGGGTTTTTTTAGGATTTCTAGCTATTTGGTTAAGTAATGAATTATGGATATCCGCAAAAGCAACAAGTAAAAGTCACGCATTTTCTTCTATAGCCTATTTTATTCCGTTATTGAGTGCGTTTATTTTGTATTTTACGGCAACGGTAACGATCACACTGAACTTAATGATAGGGGCATTTCTTATTGTTATTGCCAACGTTATCCTTCATTCAGAAAATAAAAATATTGGCACAATTAATGCGTCTTTGTTGTTGATTATATTATTTTCTGGTATTGCACTTTATTATGAGCCAAAACCCTATGCAGGCAGTTATACTACGTTGGAAGTCTCAGTTACGGTCTTTGCGTTTTTGTCAGCATTTTTGCTTAATCGTGTTTCTCAGAGAAGAAATGATGAGTATAAAAAAATGGAAGGTGTATTGGATTTTTTTATTAAAAAATTATCAGAAAGCACACACACCTCTCCATACTCTAATTTTTTATCAGACAAAATAAAAGTAGCGATAGTGGATTTTTATATTGCTCGTTCGAATAATTATCATGAGGCATATTTATCATTAATTGATGCAGTAAATAGTTTTCTTGATACTCCAGAAGAAAAAAGTAGAATTACACAAACTGTTATATCGTGGCGCAATATTAAAAAGCCTGCGGTAAGCACTGGGGAATTTATCGTTCTACTGATGTTAAGCTTAATTATTATTGTGTTTTCTACCTTTTACCATCAAAATAGTTTTTTAGGTGCGCTAATCTATACTGCGTTTTCAGCTTCTGTCTCATTTGTTATATTTATAATATATGAATATGATCGCAGATCTGACATAAATAATAATCAAGTGGAAGACATATCTATTGATATTGACAAACACCTAAATCAAGCTATAAAAATTTATCTTCCCGCATCTATTGATCCGCAATTAAAAGAAAATACTAATTATTTAATTAAACAAAAAAATGCAAAACTGCAAACTATTAAGGCAATAAAGGTTAAAAATTTCTTATTTAAAAATAGAGGCATCACACTAATATTCATATTTATTATTGGGTTAGAAATATTTAGTCTTTGGAATACCAAACAACTTTAATTGATTATGTCCGGTTAAATAACGTAACCTTTTGCTCCTGAAATATCTCTATGCTATCTTTTCCCTTTAGTTTTTTGTTAATCCATTGAGTGATAATCGTATTGCTTAGACCCCACAAAAAAGAAAATTGTTTTCGGCCAATGCCGTCTTCGAAAATGTCGCTCGGAATGGAAATGCTTGCGCCAAAAGAAGTGGTTTTTATATCGTAAATGTCTGATCCAATCAGTTTATTAATATATTCTTCCTGTGTAATTGCTTCAGTTTCAATCCATTTTAACTCTGCTTCCTTAAAAAAATTGTAACTTTGAATGCTTTCTCTGGTGCAACTAATTAGACAAACACATCCTGCTTTATTCACCATATTAATCATATCATCCAAGCTAATATTGGCATTTTTTAATAAATGGAATGCATTTTTAACAATAACGAGATCATAGTCCCGATAAGTTTCGATGGATTCCTGGGCGTCTTGGTGTAAATAACTTACATTTGGAGGTGAAAATGATGATATCGCCCTCTCAATTAAGTTTGCATCAATATCTATACCCAAGATTTCAGAAAAGGGGAATACCTTGGAGATGGCGCGAGTCGAAACACCCGTTCCGCACGCTAGATCTAAGATTTTTGGTGGTGCATCTTCGAAAAGACCCGCTATTACAGAAAATAAACCGTCATTGTAATTATTAAATGCGGCATAAAAGCGATCAAATGGCTCAGGCGTATAAGTATCATTCATCGATAATTCCTAGTTATCTATAAAATCCCCCCCCTAATATTTGCTTTAGCTATGTTTTTAAACAGTTCTTCATGGTTTATATGCGTATATATTTGAGTAGTGCTTATACTTTGATGGCCAAGCAGCTTTTGAACATAACTAATATCTACCCCAGAACTGAGTAGTTGTGTCGCGGTGGAGTGTCTATACATATGAGGTGTTGCAATACGATTGAGATTAGCAATTTTGCTAGATTTTTTTATCCATATGCGTACGGTTTGTGTATTTGCTGGGCGTCCAATACTATTGACTAACAGTTTGTCATGATCAGGGTTGGTGACTTGCCTGTACAAGATATAAGAGGTTATAAGGTTTTGGATACTTGTATCTGTAATAAAAACACGACGCTCACGCTGGCCTTTGCCTTTGATATGGACATAACGTTCCTTTAAATAAATATCAGTGAGAGAAATCCCCACCAATTCACTTACCCTAACGCCGGTTGTAAACAATAATTCGATACACAGTAATGTAGTGAGATCATTTATATTACCTTTGCCGATATTACTGAAATCTCTTGCCTTATATATTGATTTTCTGGCAAGTTTTAAATTATTTTTAGATACGGATAGTAGTTTATTGAGTTCTTGAATACTTAAGTTTCTGGGAAGTTTTTGCGGAAGTCGAATTTTTAGATCAAGCCGATAAAACGGTGAAGTTTCAATCAGTTCTTCGCCCTCTAACCATTTAAACAATGTTTTAATACAAGCAATTCTTCTTTTTACGGTTGATTTAGATAACCCCCTGGAAAATAGAGTATTCACAAACTCTCTGACTGTTTTGCGATCACATTGACTAATAGGTGTACCATAACCTGTTATTTCTAAAAATGTTGTGAGGTCCCTCCGGTATGCTTTAATAGTATGAGGGGAAAGTTTTTTGGTTTGTTCGGAAAAAACTAAAAACTGTTTGCAGGCTTCGGAAATTAACATATAACGGACTTATACCTTTTTTGGTTTAAAAAAGAATTCCATTATATCTAACCCTAGAAGCCGCAGTTAAGCCACGGCGGTATAGGTTTGCGTTCAACTGTGGTTTCTAGAGCTGCGGTTTCTAGGACTGTGGTTTTTAAGACTGTGGTTTCTAGGGTAATAAAGTGACAGGCGGTTATGACTTGGAGAATACTTATAAAATAACCCCCCAGATTGCTAATGGAGAGTCATTTTACGTTCTGCTGTTATCTACTTCGAATATATAGGCTACAACTAATACAGCCCTGTCAATGTTAGAAAACCGATTCTACTGTTTTTTACAGATTAGAAGAGAATGGCCTTTTCCTAAATTATCAAACTGTTGTTCAATTACTAAGCCAGACTCAACAAGGAGGCGTTTAAAAACATTTGCTCTATACATGCGACTATTGCCATTTGCAAAACAGCTAAAATAAAGAGATGTGCAATTTAAGCTTAAGGAACCGGCTTCATAGGGTTGTTTATCCCAAAAGGTTTCCAAAATACAGAAGCGAGTCTTGTCGCTCATTGCGTCTATCGCTTTACCCACAATAACTTGAATTTGATCTTCCGAGAAGCAATCCAAAAATTGACTCATCCAAATGACATCTGCCCCAGATGGAATCTTAGAGTTGTCGGCTAAGAAGTCTATAGGTTGTCCGCTTATGCGCTCGGCACCTACTTCACCCGCGATATTCTCTTTCATCAGTTCAATTTGCTGAGGCAAGTCAAGTATTGTTACTTGAACATCTTCATTGTATTTCACACACTGCAAAGACCATTTGCCAGTATTACCACCGCAGTCAATTAAGTGCTGGACTGGCATATCAAATATTTTGGGCAAGACTAACTGAAAGGCATTATCAGAATAGAAGTGGTCAAAATTAAACCAACTCGATTTGGCCGGTTCTGGTAACGTTGAAAGCGCAGGGTATACAGTGGCTTTATCGGTAAACTCTTTTAAACCTTCCGGCTTTCCATTTTCAATAGAGGCGTGTAATTGGTCTAGTCCTCTATAGCAAAAATCACGACTGAATTCAAAATTAACTCTTGTCATCTTATCGTGTAACAAAAAATGACCCATTTTGGTAAGAACAAACTTTTCTTCTTTTAGATAGACCACACCAATACTTAGACCCGCATCAAGAAGTACGCTTGTTCCATATTCCGTTAAGGTTAAATTTTCGGCGATTTGTTTGGTTGTTGTGCCTTCCTGTCCTGATTCATCTACACATTTAAGAATACCAAGGTTATCTAGTGCAACAGCGGCCTGGAACAAAAAAGGCCCGAAGGCAATTCGCTGGGCGTCGGTAATGGCTTCTAGCGCAGATTTATTATCGGTTTGGTAAAATTCTGTCATTGATTGTTCCTATTAATGGTTCCTATTAATTGTCATTTACTGTTCCTATTGGCCGTACCAATAGCCTGCCTAGAGGAGGCTTAAGCGATAAACTCTCTATGATAATGTTTAAACGCATATATAGCTACATACCGGCCTCAACAAGCGAGTTTCTGTGGTTTAGGGCGAAGTTTAGATGATAAAAAGGAAGCCGTATCGTTAGGCTGTGGGAGCCTCAGTGGGGTTTAATATTGGGAGTAATCGGGGTTCGACCGATCTTACGCAATTTTTATTGTCTTGTTTGGCTTTGTAGAGGGCTTCGTCTGCACGGTCAATCAGAGTAAATTCATTGTCGGTATCACAAGAAAGGGATATGCCTATGCTGACAGTAACTTGTTTGTTAATACAAAATGTATAATCGCTTACGCTCTTCCTTATTTTTTCAGCGAGTATTGTCAGTGAAGCGATGGAGGTATCGCTGACGATAATAATAAACTCCTCTCCACCCCAGCGACCGAGTAGGTCACTTTCCCGTATTTGATTTTTAATAAGAGAGCTAATTTCGACAAGTACCTTGTCACCTCCCAAGTGTCTGAATTGGTCGTTGATACGTTTAAAGTCGTCAATATCAATCATAATAATGCCAAATGGTCTTCTTTCTCGCCTATATCGATTGAGTTCAATTTCTAGGTTTTCTTGTATGCGATACCGATTCCAAAGTTGGGTAAGAGCGTCGAGACGGTATAATTTTTCTAACTCGTTTTTTCTTTTTTCTAAGGACGCTTTAATTTGTGCTTTTTCAAGACTAAAAATAGCGAGCACATAGATAACAAGGGAAAAAATTGAAGTGAATAATTGTAGTTTTATCAGTGAGGCATTGGAGGAGCCTACGCCTGCAAATGGGCCTTTTTCAAGAGCCGTTGCGAATATTGCAACAGCGACAACACTAATTTGAATGGAAAAGGTAAATTTTTGACTGTAATTAAAGAGTAAATAGAAAAGAGCTGGCAAGGCCATTAATAAAGTATAAAAAACGTATTGGTTTATATTCACTAAGCCGAAGCTTAAGCTGGATATAGCTAATGCATAAATAATACAACCAATTGAAACAGATATGGAACAGCGTGTGGTTTCCCCTAGTGGGTGAGCCCAGGCTAAGATTACCGGAGTGAAAATAAGTATGCCTGTGCTGTCTCCGATTAGCCGAGTAAAGAATGTTGTCAAAAATTGAGTATTTTCCAGAAAGCCAAATAAAACTAGCCCTTCAACGCCAAAAAAAGCACTAATTAAGGGGCCTAGAATAACGGCAATTGCAATAAACCAGAATAGGTTAGGGAGTGATGAGATCAGTCGTTTATTTTTTATCTTATGTTTTAATATATATGCCGCGCCAGTAATACCAAGTGTATCTCCTAGGCCGTTAAGGCTTGCGGCGTTGATGGCATTTATAATGGAATAAACGGAATCAAATGACAGGTAGGCCCAGATATTCCCTATAAAAGCACCAATAAATATTCCAGGCCAAATATTTACACCTCGATATAATGCGATAGCCAGCATAATACCAGATGATATCCATATAGGGCTGATATTGCCTGGGGCTATCGCAAAACATTGACTAATACGTGCAGTGAGGCCGTAGAGCAAGGCAACCCATAAGATTTCGCGGAGCTTAGTATTACTTAATATTTTTGTGGTAAATACCCTCATGTTCTTCATTTGATTTTTCATTTTATTACGGAAAGCGGTTGCGATACCCATAGTATGAGTGTGTGGTTGCAATATCAACTTACCCGTACCTTAATAAGCATTACTTTGTCATTAATTAATAGGTTTGTGGCGCGAATAATATTTTATTAACCAATTGATATAACATTTATTAATGTTAGTCACTCTTAGGTATAAGTAAATTTATTTTCTATTTCAATCTGGAGAAAATAATTAATTTTGTTATGCCTTTCAGTTTTCATTGCTTGTGTGCGTAACCGGAAAATATTTTCATCTAGCTTTTATATTGCTAAAAATTAGAATTTTGATTTGATCGTGGAATTATAAGCAGAAGTTTATATGTTTGATTTTTCTTGGCATGGCTTGAGAGGGTATAGAATAATGATAAGGTTGTTTAAAATGTTGGAGTGTCGCACGGAGTGTTTCTAGTTTTTGTTGTGGTTTCTTGTTGAAATAAACGTTTATTTGTTTGTTATAAACGTTCCTTCATGTATTTGCTTTATAACATTTTGGGTGCCTTTTAAGCCAATTACGTGAAACAGTTTGGGGAGAAGTATTTTGCTAATTGCACTATCAATATTTGAAGGGTTAAGTGAGTTCTCAGAAATTGCTTGGTTGATGAGTGGTTCAACTGATTGGGCAATTTCATTTAGTTTGTCTATTGTTTCCTTGGGTAATTGGTTAAAGTTTTGTTCGCCGATGGCAAAGCAAACAGAAGATATTAGATGATGTTTTTCATAATAGGCGAGGGTATTGCCTGTTAAGCCGGGTGAAGCTTCCTTATGGATTAAATATTCTTTAGGTGGTTCACTGATATAATGAGTGTATTGTTTGTGTTTTTTTTCGTTGTTTTTTTTACATGTTTTAAAGGACGTATTCAGATTAAAATAAATTGTATTAATGGGAAAGCCTAATGTGAGGTTGTTTTCCGAATATTGTTGTTCTATTAAAAGGGTTATTTTATGTATGGGTATGGTGTTTGTATATTTTTAATATCCCTTATTAAAGTTTTAGGGGACGTTACACTTACTTTTTGGTAATGTTCATGTTCTGTATGGATAGTATGGCTTTGTTCTAGATAAAATACGTTGTCAATCAACGTGCGCAGCTCGTTATCTTCTGTGCAAATAATTACTTTTTCTATATTGATGCTTGGAAAGTTAGCAATTAAATTTCCGAGAAATAGGACGGTTGGTGTGGTTGCATATTGTTCGTATTCATACATTGTTTTTGCAAATAAAAAATATTTTTCTTGTTGTGGTACATTTTTGGATAATGAAACAATATATTCTAATTGTTGATTGTTGGCTAAATACTTTTTAGATTTTTTATCGGAAACAATTCCGTATCTGATAAGGTTAAAGAAATACTCAAGGTTGAATAGTTTTTTAGTTAGCTCGTAAGGGCTTTGTTGTTGAGATGTTTTCTTTGATTTTTGTTGAGAGCTGTACGTATTTTGCCAGCTTGTCCAGTGCGTATCCGGTATTTTAAGGGCGCCATATAAACTATTGGACTCGTTTATTGAAACCAGCACCTGACTGTAGGTATAGATAATGGGAATCGAATTATTTTTATGGTTACTAATATGTGTTTTAGGTGAAGAGCGGAGTATTATAGCGAGCGGTAGCCCGTTAACATAACATACAAGGTCTAGTTCAATACTATCTTTGCTATTGGTTTTTTGTAGTAGAACTTGACTGTAGGTTAATAGGTTATTGTTTTCGTGATTTAACCAGTCTATCAGAGAAATAGAGGGGTAAACGGTTTTTCCATTTATAAATTCTGTAATGGTAATCCCGTATAATAATGCTTCTCGGATTTTTTGATTTGCCGCTTGTAGCCCATTTTGTAATTCTGGAGAATCTATGTCTCTGATAATTTGTTCTATGGAGTTATTAGAGATATTATAGGTTTTTCCTTCGTGAAGGAAGTTTTTGGCTTTTAGATATTCAATTAACTCTGATTTAATAATAACACTTCGATTTGAGTTGGTGCTGGAATAAGGCTGGTATTTCCAGCCAAGCTCTTGAAGTATCTCTAATGAGTTATGTATATTTATATCCATGTTAAGTTTTATTTTTTGATGTTCAGTTCTTGAAGAAACTGGGTCATTTCACTGTCAATCCCCTCAAGTTGATTAATGAGTAGATTTCGTTCCTTACTAACAGCGTCTAGATCAATATGGTCTTCTTCTTCTATAACGCTGACAAATCGTCGAATATTTAAGTTGTAACCATTGCGTCGGATGTCGTCTATATCTGCTAAGTAAGAATAGTTTTCAATGGTTTTTCGATTTTTGTAAGTGGAGATAATTTTGTTAATGTGATCTTCGCTTAAGTAGTTTCCGTGTTTGGCTGACTTGAGTACTCGGCTGGCATCAATAAATAGAATACTGTGTTTTTTGGGGAGAAGATACTGTTTTTTAATAATGATTATAACGCCCGACAGACCTGCATTTGTAAATAATTTTTCTGGCAAACCGATAACGGTATCGAGAAGGCCGAGTTCCACTAATTGTTTGCGGATTTCGCTTTCACTGGACCCTCTAAAAAGCACGCCATGAGGAAGAAATATAGCCAGTCTCCCTCCTGGGTGGTCTACGGTGGCGGGCTTGAGTGTGCGGAGCGCATGAAGGAGAAAAGCATAGTCACCCTTGTTTTTGGGGGGGGAGCCTAAGCTAAAGCGGTTATGTGGGTCATTGGTTAGAAACTCTAATCCCCAATTTTCAAGGGCAAAAGGAGGGTGGCATACAACGCTATCAAATGTCATAAGAGAATCATCGTAGTCTAGAAGGTGGGGTTGTCTGAGTGAGTCGCCCCATTTTATGATGTGATTATCTTCTTCATGAAAAAATAGATTGAGTTTTGCAATACTCCAGAGATCGTCAGATGTTTCTTGCCCGAATAACGAATATTCTTTGCTTCCATATTGTGTTTGTATCTCTTTAGCGCATTGGATAAGCAGTGTCCCACAACCGCAGGTGGGGTCACATATGGACTCGCCTCTCTGTGGTGAGATAAGCTTTGCCATAAGTGAGGCAACGCTCGGAGGCGTTGACCCATCTAAGGATTTGTTAGTGGACCCCGAAGAAAAATGTTGGATTAAGTAATTAAATAATGACCCCACGTTACGTGAGTCCTGAGGTGAGGAAACATCAAGCTCTAACGTATAGAAGGCTTCTAAAAGGTACTGTAACAGTGCGTCTTTTTCCCGGACTCCGCCGTCCAATTTGATGGCATTAAAGGAAATGTTTTTAAAAATACTAAAGGTGCCGTCGATAAGTTTAAATGGGTTTTTGTTTTCAAGCTCTGTAATAGCGGTATCAATACGTTCTCCGTTTCCCGAGAAAAATCGTTGTTTATGTAGCGTATAGAAATTTGCTGAATTTGGTACGACAAACCTTTCGTTTTTAAGCATTTCCGTGACTAAATAAGCTTCGTTGGGATAGGTATCTACATAATGTTTCGAGCGAGAATTCCACAGGTCGCTCACATATTTAATAAAAAACATGCCAATGACATAGTTTTTTATTATAGCTTTATCTGAATGTTGCTTTAAGTCGTTATATATTTTAAGTAAGTAATGGTTGATGTTTTCCTGAGAGTTTTTTGTTCTAGGCTTGTTTTTATTGTTCATTGGTTTGTGATTCAGCCTCATGTGTTTTTAGCAAAGTACGACATATCCCTCGAAGTTGATTTTCTCGGTTTTCTAATAATTGCTTATGAAGCCTTTCTTCGTTTTTCCATAATTTTTGTAGGTTGAGTATTTTATTTTGGATGGGTAGGGAGGGGATTTTAATGGGTAACAGTTCAAGGCTACTTTTACTTAACAATGGAATATTTGAACCTCTGCTTTCGCAGCGTAGATATTGTTGCGTTTCTTTTTGGTTGATGGCCCAGCATATATAACTGGGTAATGCCGCAGGCGATTTTGTTGTGATTACCATGGTCTGGCTGGTGGGCACAACATGGGCTTCTTCATTAAATAAAACGGCGTTATAGTGTTCGCCTCGGGAAGGCAGTATGATGCTGTTGCGACTTAGTAGGATGGTTTTACTTCCCTGCCAGTAAATTTTGGGAAGGTCCTTGGCGTTTAATTCTGTTTGATTTAGTGCGGAGTATTGTTTCCTCAAGTCTTTAATTTGAAGAATATGTACATTGCCGTCTGGAATCTCGAAAATTCTCCCGCGAAAAGTGTAACCCGTTCGGATATCGGCCACTTGATTTAAGGTATTCCACATAGTTTCTTCCTTTAAAAGGCAGAATATCACTGACTTTATTTCGCCAAAGGTGTTTAATTGACGCATTAAAGGCAGGTGAAAATAAAATTACTTGAATTGCGATGGATCGAATAAATGAAGCCAAGGCGCGTTTACCACATAGAAAACAACATAAGCTAGTTAAAGCTGTTGTCGCAACTGTTGCAACCAAGTTGTCACATCCCCCCCTAGTTTTTGCCAGGCCGCTTCTCCGTCTAGCCGAGTGACCATAATGGCGTCTTCGGGGTCCAGGATTTTTGCGAGATGATTGTGAATTTGGCGCGCAGTATTGGCGCTGGCAAGAATCCAGGTTGAATCAAAGGGGCGGCACCAGTAACCACAATCGTTTATGCAAGCATAAAGCTCTTTACGGTGAGTTGGATTCCTTAAGTTATAATTAATTTGGTATACTCTCATTGTTCATGTTCCTATAAGTTTGAACTGCTACTTCACTTCTATTGTTTCACTTCTATGCTTAGTGATACGTGGCTTAGTGCATATGAACTTGCGGCAGGTGCTAGCCTGCCGCACTTTATATTTACTCGACTCAAGCTTTCGCCATTTGAAAGTTCTGTTTAGTTAAAAAATAGTCAATGAAAAGTTAAAAAATAGTTAAAAAAACAGTTAAATACTTTTATAAATCGGTTTAAGCGTTTTGGTCTGGCACATTGCTTTTTTGTATTTTCTCGACGGGTTTTTTGGGTTGAACGAGAATGTAAGTAAGTGTTGCGTCGTTTAAAAAGTATGTCAATGTATATATGTACAGTAGAAATTCTACTGTAATGTATTTCCATTAAAAATGTGAACTGGATCAAATTAAGGGCGGTTTTGGAGAGTCAGTAGCCTGACGTTTCAATCATTAAATCGAGGTTAATTAACATCAATCAGACGTTTGTTTATGTCTTTGCGCGCCACTTTAGGCTTGTATTGTTCTAGGTCGTTCAAAAATAACCCGAAAAGACGCAGTAGGATATTGATTGCGATTGAAGCGGGTGAATTTGGTTAGATTAGATGAGTTTGGTTGGACTAGATGAGTTTGGTTGGACTAGAATAGTTGAATATAGTTGAATATAGACGTTGAGCAGGAATTTTTGATGCATCTATCACCACTTGAAGCTCGTATTATTGGGGCTTTGTTAGAAAAAGAACTGACAACGCCGGACCAGTATCCACTGACACTTAATTCTTTAATAACGGCGTGCAACCAAAAAAGTAATCGTGACCCCGTGATATCTTTGACGGAAAGTGATGTCCAGAATGTACTGGATGATCTGATAAAAAAAGGGATGGTGTCCGAGGTTGTTTTTGGCAGCCGGGTGGCTAAGTTCAAGCATAGGTTTTGCAATACGGAATTCAGTCAATTACATTTAAACTCTAAAGAGTTAGCGTGTCTGTGTATTATGTTTTTGCGTGGCGCCCAAACTCCTGGTGAATTGAGAACTCGAGCCAACCGCCTTTGCCTGTTTGCAGATGTTACTGAGGTAGATGCAACCTTGGCAGGTTTGATGAACCGTGAAGGTGACCCTCTTGTCGTCAAATTGGAGAGAGAGCCTGGAAAGCGTGAAGCGCGCTATATGCACCTTTTTTATGATGACGAGACGTTTAACGACGTCACGGTTTCATTGGCACCAGGCCCAACAAGTCGCAATAATGCCAACGAACAGGAAGAGCGTATTGTCGCACTGGAGGAGCTCGTACAGGAAATGCGTATTGAGATAGGTGAGCTTAGACAGTTGTGGGACGATTTGAATGCTTAGTCCCCCTAATGTTTTGTCTTGCTGAAAAGGGTGCTTGGTTCCTTACTTACCTAAAGGCATGTATTTAATGACTATTCATTTTTTCTCCGGCATGTATTCTATCTTTCATAATCCCAGTAGTGGTTCGGCAATGATACTAATAGATATAGAGTGCGGAACCGCTTAGCAGTATTTGCCAACGGCTGAATATAAAATCTAGACGTTTGTGAAAATCTTTCAATAAAGCCAATTCAATATAATAACTGTCATCGCCTTTTTAGCGTTAGCTAGGCTGATGTGAAAATAATATAGACATTTATGATAAAAATTAATCTGACAAAAACGTTTGCTAAAGATCTAAATTTAGAGGAAATAGAGGATATTGACGTGCCGGTTTCTATGACTTGGTATGCTCATCGTATCACTATAGCGAGGCGTAAGTGTATTATTGTTATGGAGGAAAATACGCGGTATGTGATGATTTTTTGTGGCATGACCAAGCTTGAATTTAAAGATTTTCCACGGATTTTTTTTGAAAGGTTGGTTGTGGAGGCGACGATGATTGTTGCTGATTTCGATAAAAAAAAGTCTCAAGCTTTCTTCGAATTTTTGGAAAAGATATGCGCTAAACAAGTTTTTCAGGTTGCCATAAATAGATCGGTCCAATCTCATATCAATCAGGTTTCACAGGATTTAAAAATGGATGTAGAATGGAAAGGTAACGAGTTACCCGTGGATGTTGAAGGTGCGATTAGTTTTGGTTTACTTATGAATCAACTGTTACGAAAGCGCAAAGGCGATAAAGATTATTTTGTTCCTTTGGAATCGTTTCAATTGTTGTGTATGAACCTTTGGCTGAAAGAATTGGAAAGTATTTATGGCCCTTTGCCTAAAGAATCTGAAACCAATAATGTTATCGAAGTGGATTTTAAAAATAAAAGTCGGATTCTTGGCTAGGGCCTGCTAATAGACCCCGGTGAATATAGGAGGAGGCCATGCCTTTTTTAGGGTATTCCAAAAAAAGTATTCAATTTTTAACGGATTTGGACGTTAACAATAACAGAGAGTGGTTTAATGAAAATAAAGAGGTTTACGAAGAGCATGTAAAGTATCCCACACTGGAATGTGTTGAGGCAATGGTTGGCGAGTTATCTTTGATGTCCGGTTGCCAGTTGTTAGGGAAAGTATTCCGTCTTCACCGAGATGTTCGTTTTAGTAAGGATAAACGCCCTTATAATGCCTGGATACACCTGTCGTTTTTCCCGTTTACCGAGGACGGTAAACCGACGCCAGGGCATCGCGGTTATTATTTGGGTTTAGAGCCTGGGAGTTTGACGATTGGCGCGGGTTTTTTTGAGTTACCCAAGCAAAAGCTGGCCACATTTCGACATGCGGTGGCAAAAACTGATTTTGGACCTCATCTTGCGCAAGAGCTGGAACAGTTACGCGCTAAAAAACACATCACGGTGGATGCCCCCGATTTAAAAAGAGTACCTCAAGGTTTTGACTCTGAGCACCCGCTGGGGTATTTGTTGAAGCACAAACAAGTATTGGCTTGGAATAAAGGCGCTATACCTAAACAGGTATATTCTGCTGAATGTGTTCACTACTTAGTGAATCAATATACGGTTTTTCTTACGTTGTTTGATCTTTTAGGCGAAGTATAATTGGGATAATTTTATGCCATATGATGAAGGGCTAGCAGAGCGGTTAAAAAAAGTGGTGGGGGATAACCCTTATTATGCAAGAGAAAAAAATGTTTGGCGGTATTGGTTGGATGTTATCCGGTAATATGTGTGTGGGCATTTATAAGGAGTGGCTCATTATTCGTATTGGTGCGGAGGCGGCGGAAGAGCGACTTAAAAAACCGAATGTTGAGCCAATGGATATTACCGGGAAGCCGATGAAGGCTTGGGCTAAGGTCGCGCCGGAGGCGATTAAAACGAAAAAGCAGCTTGAGTTTTATGTTCGTTTGGCGTCTGAGTTTGTGGCAACCCTTCCGGCTAAGTGATTATTGGGAAGGGGTGAGGTTTGCCATGCTCGCCCCTTTTATGTCGGGCGTGATCGCCAAAGATAGTAGATAACGGGAAGCACAATTAGCGTCAGTATTAGGGATGAGGCAATGCCACCCAGCATGGGGGCGGCAATGCGCTGCATAATCTCAGAGCCTGTACCTGAGCCAAACATGATGGGTAATAAACCAAAAAAGGTGGCAATGGTTGTCATAAGTATAGGGCGTAAACGTTGACTTGCGCCTTCGATGATGCACTCATTGATGCGCTCATTTGGAAGTGCTGTACTTAAAGGTGCTGTACTATTATTTTCACTATTATTTTCGGGTGCAATACTTTTATAAGCTTGGTTGAGATAGACAAGCATTAGCACGCCGATTTCAACGGTCACGCCAGCCAATGCAATAAAGCCCACGGCAACGGCAACGGAGAAGTTGTAGTTAAGGGTGTGTAAAAACCATAAGCCTCCGACAAGGGCAAAGGGAAGTGTGCCAAGGATAATGGCCACTTCGGCGATATTTCTAAAGCTGAGTAGCAGTAGTAATATAATCGATAAGAGTGTCACGGGAATAACGAGGCTAAGTTTTTCTTTCGCTCGCTCTAGGTATTCGTATTGTCCCGCCCATTTAATGGAGTAACCAGGGGGTAATGGCAAATTTTGCGCGAGGTGAGCTTTTGCTTCTTTGACATAATCACTGTTGTCACGATTTTCTATTTCGATATAGACCCAGCCATTTAAGCGGGCATTTTCACTCTTTATTGCGGGTGGCCCATCTTCGATATAAATATTGGCTAAGTCACTGAGGGCTATATTGATATTGTTAGGCGCAACGATAGGAAGTTGTTTGAGTTGCTCCACTGAATCTCGATATTCCTGAGGGTAGCGAATATTAATGGGGTAGCGTTCCAAGCCCTCTACGGTTTCCGTCACGTTTATACCGCCAATGGCGGTGGCGATAATATTTTGAATATCGATAATATTCATTTGGTAGCGGGAGGCTTTTCGACGATCAATGTCTATTTTGAGATAACGCCCGCCAGAAACCCGTTCAGAGTAGACGGATGCGGTGCCTTTAATTTGAGGCAGTATTTTTTCAATTTGTTTGCCGATGTTTTCAATTGTCGGTAAATCCGGCCCGGCAATTTTTATTCCCACAGGCGTTTTCATTCCGGTGGCAAGCATGTCTATTCGGGTTTTAATGGGCATAACAAATGTATTGGCTAGCCCTGGAAATTGAATTAAATTATTCAATTCTTCTTGCAGGGTTTCACTGGTTACTCCCTTACGCCATTGGTCTTTGGGTTTGAACTGAATTATGCTTTCAATCATGGTTAAGGGGGCAGGGTCTGTGGCGGTTTCTGAGCGTCCCATTTTGCCGAATACAGTATCAACTTCGGGTAGAGTGGTGATTAATTTATTTGTTTGTTGAAGTATTTGCCGTGCTTTACCTATCGATATTCCCGCGTATGTGATGGGCATATACATAAGGTCGCCTTCGTCCAATGGTGGCATAAATTCCGATCCAAGGTGCTGAATGGGGTAGTAGGCGCTGGCAAGTATCAGGCCGGTGGCCACTAAGGTGATGCTTTTGTGGGCGATGCTCCAGTGCAATATTTTTTTGTATCCGTTTAGCAGTATTTGCTTTTTGTTTTTTTCTTTCTCTTTTTTCATAATGGATGGCATGGGTGCAAAATAACCAATCAGTACGGGTATGAGTGTGATGGTTATTCCTGCGGCTGCTGCCATGCAGTAGGTTTTTGTATAAGCAAGGGGGGCGAAAAGTTTGCCCTCTTGGTTTTCGAGGAAGAAGAGCGGTAAAAAGCTGACGGTAATAATCAGTAAAGAGAAGAATAATGGTGTGCCGACTTCTTCTGTTGCTTGGCGAATAAGTTCCCATTTGTTGTGCTTTTTTTCTTGCTGTGTTTGGTTTTCATAATGTTTGTGTATGTTTTCTATCAAAACAATACTGCCGTCGACCATGGTGCCAATGGCAATTGCTATGCCCCCTAGGGACATAATGTTGGCATTAATTCCTTGATAATGCATGATGATAAATGCAGACAAAATTCCAAGAGATAGGCTAAATAAAATGACTAGGGAATAACGAATACGAAATAAAAAGAGCGCGCATATTGCGACGACGATAATAAATTCTTCGAGAATTTTTTCGAAAATATTGTCGATGGATTTGTCTATTAAAAGGCTTCTATCGTATGTGGGAATAATTTTAACGCCCGCTGGTAAGCCTTGTTTTAATTCGGAAAGTTTTAATTTGATGTTTGCAATCACTTCTTGTGCATTTTCTCCATGGCGCATAATTATAATGCCGCCGGTGACTTCGCCCTGGCCGTTGAGTTCGGCAATGCCTCGGCGCATTTGCGGGCCTAATTTAATGTCGGCAATGTCTCCTAAGGATAATGGCGTGCCTTGGGTATTTGTGCCAAGGGGGATCAAGGCAATATCTTCGATGGAGGTTAAGTAACCACTGGCTCGAACCATATATTCCGCTTCGGCCATTTCAATAACGGATGCGCCTGCTTCTTGGTTGCTCCGTTCAATCGCTGTGCGAATGTGGGCGAGGGGTATGTCGTAGACTCTTAATTTATTGGGGTCGAGAATCACTTGGTATTGGCGAACCATGCCGCCTACGGAGGCGACTTCGGCTACGCCCTTTACGGATTGCAGTTCAAATTTTAAAAACCAATCTTGCATGGAGCGCAGTTGAGATAAATCGTATTGTGCGGTTTCATCTATCAGCGCGTAAGAGTATATCCAGCCGACACCTGTGGCGTCGGGGCCAAGTTCTGGTTTGGCTTGTACAGGAAGCTTTGCCGATACTTGACTTAAGTATTCTAATACTCGTGTACGCGCCCAGTATAGGTCTGTTCCTTCATCAAAAATAATGTAAACATAGGAGTCACCAAAAAAAGAAAAGCCTCTCACGGTATTGGCTTTTGGCACGGATAGCATGGCGGTGGTAAGAGGGTAGGTCACTTGGTCTTCTATTACTTGGGGGGCTTGGCCTGGGTAGCTTGTTTTGATAATCACTTGAATTTCAGATAGGTCTGGAATGGCATCCACAGGCATTTTTTGAATGCTGATTATTCCCAGTAAGAGTATTAGGCTACTGACAAGTAATACAATTAGCCGATTGCTGATGGACCAGCGAATAATGAAATTAATCATGGTTGGCCTCAAGGTTACGCTTGTTATGGTGAGTGGAAGCCGGTTCAGAACGGTTGGTATGGGGGGCGATACTTTGTATTATATAGTCTCCGTTGTTGTCTTGAATAAATGTAAAGTCTATTGTATGCCCAATTATTAACTTGCTTAGATCGATATTATCTTCTACAAAAAACATCATGGTCATAACGGGCCAGTTTAATTCTGGAATAGGTTCGTGGGTGATTTTGACCATTTTGGTTTCTTGCATCACGGTTTTAATTTCACCGACGGCGGTAATGATATTACTTTTATCGTCTAAACCAATTCGGCTTAGGTCGGCAGAAATACTGGATTCAGAATCAATTAAAAATTGACTGGAGGTAACGACTTTGTCTCCCGCCTTTAGACCGTCAATGATTTGAACTTTATAATCATTTTCAATGCCCGTTTTTACTCGAACGGAAACAAATTTATTCTTGTCCAATGCTTTTACCACTCTCTCCATTTTGCCTTGACGAATAATGGCATCCTTGGGAATGGTAATGATATTGTCTAATTTTTTAGCATTAATGGTGAGGTTGGTGAACATGTTGGGCTTTAAATGTTCGTGGGGGTTATCAAATACGATGCGGGCTCTAAGGGTACGGTTTTTAGGGTCCAAAACCGGGTACAGGTAATCCACAACGCCGACCCAGTTTTTATTGGGGAAGCTGGGGGTTTGCATCAGTACAGGTTGGCCTTTTTCAATCCAAGAGACTTGCTGTTCGAATATTTCAGCAATAACCCAAACTTTATGTAATGAACCTACAGAAATGGTCGAGGTGGCGGGGTCGATAAACATGCCTTTACGAATATTTAATTCCGTTACATAACCCTCGCGGTCCGAGTAAAAGGGCATATGCTCTGTAACCTTGTTGGTTCGCTGGAGTTGCTTAATGTGTTTGCTGTTTATGCCTAAGGATATAAGCCGCTTTTCTGAACTGTCGATAAGTGAGCGGTTGCCCTGTTTTAATGCGGCTAAGTGGTCTTTTTGAGCATTTATCAATTCAGGGGAATAGAGGTCAAAGAGTTTTTGCCCCTGGCTAACGGGTTCTCCAATTGCATCTGCGTAGAGGGTTTCAACCCAGCCCTCCACTCGGGCATGGGTATGGGAAATACTGTTTTCGTCGAATTGTACAATGCCAACGGTGCGAATTTTGAGAATAACGTCTTCTTCAATGGCATCGGATAGTTTTACCGCGAAATTATTTTGCACATTGGGAGAGATGGTGACGGTGCCGGCAATACTCTTTCCTTCGGGTTTTTCATCGTTTGTATAGACCGGAATTAAATCCATTCCCATGGGGGATTTACCCGGCCCATTACGCCTATAGCTTGCATCCATCGGGGCCACCCAATAGAGGGGCGTATCAGCCGTTTTTTTTGGGTTTGCAGACTGTTTACTGCCGACAATAAAGCCAACGGATACGCTTGCAAAGGTGGATACAATAAATAAGACAATAATGAATCGATTGTTCATAGTATTAGCCAAGGTAAATATGGGGCAACTTTATTTGTGGATGCAAGTCACCGCTGAATAAACAGGTTGTTTGTATCTACGATATACATATATTTTATGTAGAGTATTGGATGTAGGCAGATTGCCTTTAGCGGTTAAGCTATGGGAGGCCGGAAGAGGTTGTTTGGCAATGAATTGGGGTGGGGGCCTGCCTTATTAAAGGCAATGTGATTGGCGGAAATAGGTGCAGAAGAGGGGTTGCTGACAGCGGCGGTAATACTGCAACCCGTGCCGGGGTCACACTCACATAGGTCTTGTTCTATTTCACAGCAACTATGGTCTGTATTGTTGTGGTTTTCTGTGTCAGAGGGGGCCATTTCGTGTATAAGTGACGAGTTGGACATGGGCGACGAGGTTTCGACAATAGCGTTATTGAGTGAGTAGGCTTGAGATACCAACATAAACCCGAGCAGCAGGCTCAAAAGCATGTGCTTGATGGGGAAAAGGTTGGTATGTCGCTTGCTCATTGACTTATCGTGACACCGTGTTGGAAAAGAGTTGAAAAAGGGTTGGGAGATTTCACTCTTGTGAATAATAGAGGTTAAAAGCATGGTTTTCAATAGGGTTGATGTGTTTGATTTGGCCGAATGGCTCTAGTGTGTAATCTGTCGAATGACTTGATCATCACTGAGATTTTCCAATTGCTTCAACATCAGCAAGCTGGCCATTGTTCGTCACATGGAACTGGCTTAATGCATTTTTTATATCCGTTCATGTAATCTCATTAGTCAGCGCGACTAAAGGATCACTTTGGCCCAAAAAATCCCACAGATTGACATCCACAAATAGGCATATCGAATACCCCGCAGCATAATCGGTTTGAGCGGATAATAGAAACCTTATGCTTTTATGAAACACTTTACTGGTATAGGCTTCAACAGCGGTATAGCCGGACTCTTGAAACCAACGCTTTAATTTACCCGGTAAGGTGATGTTGTCAAACCGTTTACTTTTGGGGGTAGCAGTTTATTTTAATTAGGCTAAATTTTGTAAATAAGCACATTACCTTCACCAAATTTGTGTTCGATAACCCCCAGGTATTGACCATTATCAGAAAGGGTTAAAGCTACTATAGGTGAGGATAATTTAACCGGGTTGCTAAGCGTTTTATTATTAAGATCAAGATGCAATACCCCTTTACTTTGGGTGCCAAACCACAGTTGGCCGTTATTACCGCTAACGCATAACTCTGCTCTGGCATCCAAAGAAAACCGTTCCAGTGGTTCAAGGTATTTATTGAGAATAAGCAGATCGCCATTAATTAATGCCATGGCAATATGATCGGTTCCTTTAATCTTGGTCCAACAGCTTATATGAACCCTTGGTTTATAGCTGGAAATAAGTTCTCTTGATGAGGCGCTGGCGATATTTAATTTCTTAGGATATTCATCGTCAGGATTTAGATTGGTTTTCGCTCCTTCGTCAATATAAAAAAGGTCATTATCAATAAAGGTTACTTTTCTTGTACCTTTAAATCTTTTATTTAAGACTTTACTGCCTCTACTCGTTTTCGTTAAATCAACAATTAAAGCACCAGTATGAATCCCAGCTTCAACAAAATATCGATCATCCGAAGAATAGTCATAACTAATAGGAGAAATACGTACAGCATACTCTAAAACCGAATTTCCCGAGTCTGCATCCAGTATCTGACCAAAAACATTCACTAACTTCCCACTACCGGATATTCCCAATCTATCAGCACCCCTCATGGTATAGGTTTTAATGGATGACCAATCAGCAGTATTAAATATCTCCGCTTGTTGATAGTAATTAAGAACCAACATTCGTGAGCGATCATCCGATATTTTTACCGCAGCTATACCATCATCCTGGTTAGCTGAATAAAAGATATGGGATTGAAGGTCATTTAAAGAAAGGGATTTAAGTGTTTTATAAGCAGCAATGACGGCAAGGTTATTTTTGGGAAAAAGAATATCAACGGCTAGATCGGACTCTTCTCCATAGATCTTATGGTAGTCCTCTTGAACCCATGTAAGGGCACTTTTTTTATGGGGTAGGGTGCAGGATGCCAGTATCAATACAACCACCACACTTAATACAAACCGGATATTACTCATAAGCCATTCTCTTTTCATTATATTAGCGCTTTACCTTTATATATCCATGAAACCCACCAAGAAAATACTCTAGACTGGGTGCCTGGGAGGCGCTAATTTTACTGGACGCTGGATAATGAGGAAAACCCCAGGTAAATACATCCAGCATTATTCTTGTCTTTTCTCTGTCTTTTTTATTTTTTGCGGTCACCCGATCAACAATGGAAGGGGTAATAATAACAGGGGGCTTATGCATACCTGTTGCATTATCGTATTCAATTATTTTTATATCCGAATTCAGCACCACCCAATGGTTGGGGAAAAACGTTTCTTTACCTTTTTCCGCAATGGAACGAAATATATTAGCATCGACAAATAGGCATATGGAATGCCCCGCAGTATAGTCGGTTTGAGCGGAGAGTAAAAACCGTATGCTTTTATGAAAAACTTTACTGGTATGGGCTTCAACAGCGCTATAGCCGGACTTTTGGAACCAACGCTTTAATTTACCCGGTAAGGTGATGCCATCAAATCGCTCACTGGTATTATCGTATTTTGGTTTTACACTGGTCATTAGCATCCAGTCCAACCCTGTTAGGGTGGGTGGATTACGGCTTTTAGCTTCTTTTGATGACTCTAGGGTAAGCTTCCCAATATGCGATTTCCCCGTAAGGTACAGCTCGATAGCGGCTTGAATATACAAATCTGGTCTTGTTTACACTATTACAAAAAGAAACGCTGCCGGGCCGCATAAGCTGGCATCGCCCTGATTAAGCGTAAGCTCTACACCGTTAATGGTTTTGCTCATTGCCTTAACCAGTCTATCCTTCTGAATATTTGAGTAGTGAACTGATCGATTGGTATCCAATTTAAAAGCACTAATTAACGAGAGTGCTTTACGCTTTGCCTCGGTATAACCTATGGATAAATCAGTCGTTGATAATGCGGTATTGACCATACTGTATTTCCTTAATGTATGCCGTTAAATTCCCAGTTAAGGTTGCGAACTCATTTATTGCTCTATTTTCTGCTCTATTTTCACCAACGCTATTTTAAATACATTTACCAAGCTATTAACAGGCGGGTTAGAAAAAATAAGGCGTATCCAATAGTGGGAACAGGATAGGTAAGTTTTTTATAGTAAGGCATAGCAATCCAAAAAGTTACGCTAAAAGCCTATATTTTATGTGATAGATGTCACATGAATAGATTGTTCTGGCGCGTAAAAACAGATTTAAAATTTAAGGCTTTGAAAACTAATATTTTAATTGACTCGGTAAGGTTATTTCGCTTGAGTGCTATTTTCAATAAATAGCGGCGGTGCTATTGCTATTCCATTTAGATTATTGCGGGAAAATGTCGTTTAAAGTGCGAGTTTGTTTTATATGACATTTTGCATAAATATTTTTTAATATTTTTTATTTTGGTTTATTTCAATATGCCTGGAATATAAAGAGGAAAATATTTTTATTGTAATTGATGTTAAAAATATATAACAATGCGGAAAATATGCATAAGGGTTGCAGGTGTTAGGCTCTGCAATATTACCTATTTTAAACTGGCCGTAAGGCTAAAATTCAAAAAAGGAAAAAGGTATGAAGAAAAAAGCGGTAGTTTTTTTAGGCTCTTGTTTATTAACGTCAATGGTTCAGGCACATGCCGCAAAACCCACATGCGAAAAATTGGTTGGTGATTGGGTCAATGAATTAGGTTCAACACTGACCATTAAAAGTGTGGGCTCTAATGGGGAGCTTGCGGGCACCTATACTTCGCCATCGGGTACAAGTGGTAGCGCTGTTGCGATGATTGGTTGGACTAATTCGGGGCAATCTACGACTAGTGGTGACAATGCGAGGGTGGTGTCTTTTTCTGTTAATTGGGGTTCTTATGGAAGTGTCACATCCTGGTCTGGAACCTGTTCGTCTGGCAGTGGTAAGCCCGTTATTTCCACTATCTGGAATCTTGTCCGTTCGAATTCTAGTTATAGCTGGGACCATATCTTAACTAATGCGGATACGTTTAAGCCAAAATAGGGTGTTTAAAGAAATGGAAATGGCGCTTCGCGCCATTTTTTATCGGGTACTTTTTATCGGGTATTTTTTGTTATATATTCGTTTATAAAGTTAGTATTCTGCGTTGTGGTAGACTCGTTGTACATCGTCTAAGTCGTTGCACATTTCCATAAATTTCTCGAACATGGCCAGGTCGTCGCCGGTAAGCTGTGTGGTTGTTTGCGGCACAAATTGGATTTCATCAACATCAAATTCAATGTCACCTAGGGCATCAGCTAAGGCTTGTTTGGCTTTAAAATATTCTGTGTGGGGCGTGAAAACGGTAATGGTGCCCTCTTCGTTTTCGATGTCAGTAACGTCTATATCCGCTTCCATAAGTACTTCAAGTACGGTGTCTTCTTCGTGCCCTTTAAAGACAAAAATAGCGCTGTGGTCGAACATGTGACTCACGCTGCCTTGCGCACCAATTTTTGATTTTGTTTTGGTAAAGCAAATACGTACATCGCCAAAGGTACGGTTGGGGTTGTCGGTAAGGCAGTCGACAATGACCATGCAGTTTCCCGGGCCAAAACCTTCGTATCTGGCAGGGTTAAAGTTTTCGCCACCACCGCCTTCGGCTTTTTTAAGGGCTTTTTCTATAACATGGCTGGGTACTTGGTCTTTTTTTGCTCGGTCTATCATGCTGCGTAAAGAAAGGTTGCCGTCGGGGTCGGTTCCACCGGATTTTGCGCAGACGTATATTTCACGCCCGTATTTGCTGTAGACCTTGGCTTTTGCGTCGGAGGTCTTGGCCATGGATTCTTTGCGGTTTTGGAAGGCTCTACCCATTTTATTGTCCTACTTTATTCTTTATTTGTGTTGGGATTTTACAACAGGTTAGGGTGCTGTATAAGTCACTGGGAGGTAAAAATAAAACGAGTACAGGTTATATGTACTCGTTTTTTTAATAAGTGGGACGGTTTATACGTTGTAGGTTGTGGACGAGGTATCGCCACCTTTACCTGTCCAGTTGGTATGGAAAAATTCGCCGCGAGCTGTATCGGTGCGCTCGTAGGTATGTGCCCCAAAGTAGTCGCGTTGGGCTTGCAGCAAGTTAGCGGGCAGGCGTGCATTGCGGTAGCCGTCAAAGTAACTTAGAGCTGAACCAATAGCGGGTACTGGAATGCCCTGGGTGATCGCGGTTGCCACCACTTCTCGCCAACCTTGTTGGTTACTTTCTACGGTTTCTTTGAAGAAGGGGTCGAGTAACAGGTTAGCAAGTTCGGGGTTGTTGTCGTAGGCTTCTTTGATCTTACCTAGGAACGATGAGCGAATAATACAACCGCCGCGCCACATAAGGGCGATGGCACCATAGTTTAGGTTCCAGTTATATTCTTTTGCCGCTGCGGCTAATAGGGTGTAGCCCTGTGCGTAGGAGACGATTTTAGAGGCGAATAGCGCTTCTTTTAAGCTGTTGATAAAAGCCACTTTGTCACCCGTAAATGTGGGTATTGGGCCGCTGATAATTTTGCTGGCTTCTACGCGCTCTTCTTTCATTGCGGATAGGCAGCGGGAGAATACGGCTTCACCGATAAGTGTCAGGGGGATTCCCAGCTCTAGGGAGGAGATACCTGTCCACTTGCCTGTTCCCTTTTGGCCGGCGGTATCGAGGATTTTCTCAACTAGGGGTTCGCCGTCTTCTTCGTAGCCCATAATGTCTGCGCTGATTTCTATCAGGTAGCTTGCTAGTTCGGTTTCGTTCCAGCCTTTAAAGACTTCGTGGATTTCACGGGCAGACATGCCGAGCAGGTCTTTCATTAAGGCATAGGCTTCACAGATAAGTTGCATATCACCGTATTCAATGCCGTTGTGAACCATTTTTACAAAGTGTCCTGAACCGCCTTCGCCTATCCAGTCGCAACAGGGGGTTCCACCGTCTACTTTGGCAGAAATATCTTGAAATATAGGTTTTACCGCAGGCCAAGCTTCTGCTGCGCCACCGGGCATAATGGAGGGGCCATTTAATGCTCCCTCTTCACCGCCGGAGACGCCGGTGCCGATAAAGTGGATACCTTTTTCTTTTAGTGTGGCCCAGCGTCGGTCAGAATCGGGAAAGTTAGAGTTGCCACCGTCGATAATGATGTCACCTTTGTCTAGGTGGGGCACAAGCTGTTCGATAAAGGCGTCTACCACTTCACCGGCTTTTACCATCAACATCACTTTACGAGGGGCTTTTAGGCTCGCGCAGAACTCTTTGATGTCAGCATATCCAGTGATGTTTTTGCCTTTTGCACGCCCATGAATAAATTTTTCGATTTTTTCTGGGCTTCGGTTGGATACCGCGACGTGGTAACCATGGCTCTCCATATTCAGAACGAGGTTTTCACCCATTACAGCTAGGCCGATTAACCCTATGTCTGCTTGCTGACTCATTGTTTTGCCTCCAGACTCATTGTTTCGCTTCCACACCAGACTCATTGTTTCGCTTTCACAAGTGGTGCGTGCTATTTTGGAATTGTATTGTGTTTTTTGACCCGATAATGGGCTTGGTTTTAAGGGGGCGTAGTATACGCATAACCCCCCGGTGTAAGTCCATAGTAAATATAAAGAAACCTTGGGGTATTTGGGGGGCTGGTGATTTTGGGGCGAACCGCAGGGCTGGGGCTTTGTTACTTGGAAGTCGGCATCAGTGTGTGTTTGTGGTGGTGCCGGTTATAGTGTGAATGTCAGTGATGATTATTGTGAGCATAAAAAAGCCTCGACAGTATTACTGTCGAGGCGTTAGCGTATGAAGCGCGTTGGGGGTTTATTCCTGCGGGTATTTCTTTTTGCCTTTACGCGGTTTTCTGTCCTTACCTGAATCATTACTTTCAGAGCGAACATAGGTATCTTTTTCAATATTAAGGGGTTTGTGGCGAACGCGCGTTTTTTTCAATGTCTCCAATGTCGAACTGGGCATTCCTGCCGGTAAATCAACAATACTAAAAGAGTCACGAATTTTAATCTGGCCAATATGTTTGCCTTCAATACCCGCTTCGTTCGCAATCGCGCCGACTATTTCACGTGGGGTCACTTCGTCTTTGTGACCGACCTGAATTTTAAAGCTCTCCATCACAATATTGGAGTCTCGGTTTTTGTGTGATTTGCGGCCCTTGCGCTCGTCAGAAGAATGATGACCACGATCTCCTCGGTCTCTTCTGCCCCCCCTATCATCAGCGTGGTCGCGCTTAGGTTTACTGAATTTCTCGGGGGGTGGTTTTAACGGACGATTTTTTTGTAATAAATATACCAAAGCCGTTGCGACTTCTTCCGCCGAGGCTTCATTGTCGTGGCAAATTTCTGTCACAATATTTTGGAAAAATTCTTTTTCTTTTGTATTGGATAGGGCCGCGACAACGTGTTCTTTAAAGTCCTGTGAGCGTTTATCGATTAAGTCTGCATTGCTTGGCAAACTCATGGGCTCGATTTTTTGTCGCGTTGTTTTTTCGATAGAGCGAAGTAGGCGTCTCTCCCTTGGGGCAACAAATAAAATCGCTTTTCCGCTTCTTCCCGCTCGGCCAGTACGACCAATACGATGAACGTAAGCTTCGTCATCGTAAGGAATATCAAAGTTCATAACGTGGCTGATACGCTCTACGTCCAAGCCTCGCGCGGCGACGTCGGTGGCAATAACAATATCAAGTTGACCACCTTTTAATTGGTCCACTGTGCGGATACGCAACTGTTGATTCATATCCCCATTTAATGCGGCTGCCGAAAACCCTCTTGCATTGAGTTTATCGGCCAATTCAACGGTTGCAGTTTTGGTGCGCACAAAAATAAGCATACCATCAAAGTCTTCGACTTCGAGAATACGAGTCAGGGCGTCTAGCTTGTTGGTGCCTGATACAAGCCAGTAAAACTGTGCGATATTTTCGTTGGTGGTGACCGCTGTTTCAATGCGAATTTCTTCGGGGTTGTTCAGGTACTTGTCTGCAACTCGACGAATGGGGCCAGGCATTGTGGCGGAAAATAACGCCACTCTGCGATCATTTGGGGTGGATTGCAATATTGTTTCAACATCGTCGATAAAGCCCATACGAAGCATTTCGTCTGCTTCATCTAGGACTAAGGAATCCAGTTCACTCAGGTCAACGCTTTTGCGTTGTAAGTGGTCGATTAAGCGACCCGGAGTGGCGACGATAACATGTACACTGCGTTGCAATGCACGCAATTGGCTGCGCATATCTTGTCCGCCGTATAGCGGTAATACGTGAAACCCTTTCATTTGCGAAGCGTAGGACTGAAAGGCTTCGGCCACTTGAATGGCAAGTTCACGGGTAGGACACAGTACCAGTGTTTGGGGTTTTTTCTTTTTAAGGTCAATGCTGGCGAGTAGAGGTAGGGCAAAAGCTGCGGTTTTACCTGTCCCTGTTTGCGCCATACCTATGACGTCTTTACCATCCATTAAGAGCGGGATAGTGGCCGCTTGAATTGGGGATGGGGTTTCATAGCCAACTTTACTTAACGCGGTAAGCAAAGGGGCAGGCAGATTCAAATCAGCAAAGCTGAGATCTGGATTTTGAGACATAAGGGCCTACTTTTTGGTTCGAGAGAGCGAATCCCTAATTAAGAGTTAAACCGGATGGCTGGCTCAAGGTGTCGGTTGAGCAGAGGTAGCGAGCCTTCGGTTTCCCAATACAGTAAAAAGGGGGTATAGCCGACTTTCGCTCTTTTGTAGATGAATCTGACGGTTGGTATACCCTGCACATGTTTACATCGGATGAGAGCCCTAAATCGGGGCGCGGACTATAGCAGAGTTGTGATTAAAATCCGAGCAGAAAAAGAAAAAACCCCGAATTAACGAGGTTTTAAGTGGGCGTTCTACTGTTTGTGGTTATTCTTGCTTCACTTCTGGGGCCGGTTTAGCAACAAACTGTTGTGGATCGACGTCGATAATGGGGGTTGCTTCGTAGCTGGAAATCTCGAAGACCTTTTTATCTCCGTAGTGTTTAACAAAGAATTTGTCGTTGTATTGATAGAATGCGTAATCAACGGTTGAGTCCTGTAATGTGAGGTTAACCGTTAAGGTTGGACTTTGAACGGTGATTTTTTCCACTTCTTCGCTAGACACTACACTTTTTACTTTTAAGGCACTGAAGTTGCCCAACCAGGTTTTGATGGCTTGCTGGTCGGTTTCTGCTCCTGCGGTTAGCGAAGAGCGCCAGATACCCTCGGACTCAGTGAGTTGAGTCTTTGTATTGTCTGACGAGGTGAGAGTTGCGGATGTGATGTCGCCTTTTGTCTGAAGGAGATTATTGTCAAACCAGGAGTCTGGATTGGCGGGAACCTCATGTTGAGATAAGGCAACCGCATAGATTTCATTTTCGTCATTTAGGCGAGCGTGAACTTTTTTATGAGCGGGGCTGGTGCCGAGTTTTATACTTGCCACCTTTTTCTCACCCTCGAAAAGTACAATGGTTTTTTGGCTATTATCATCACTGACTTCAAACCGGGTGGCCGCTGCGGAAGAGGTGGCAATGGGCCAACCTTTTTTAAGTGCTTTAAGCTGGGAAAACAGTTTTTCTATTTTATCCGTATGCGCCGATAAGTTACGGTAGTTATTGAGCTGCCATGTGCCATGTGTATTTTCTATAATGGTTTCTGCTTCTTTATCCTTGATCATTATTTTTGTTGCGGCGAGTGCATTTTCAGGAACAAAGGGTTCTTGTGAAAATGCAGTGTTATTGCGCGAGGAGGAAAACCAAATAACAGAGGTTAAAATGCCCTGAATAATGCAAGCAATAAATAAGTATTGAATTGATTTTTTCATTTGTTTACCTCCCTAGGCGTTAGCATTATTTAAAAATGTACGGAATCGAGCTTGTTTTCTCATGTTTATCCAGGTACGAATAAGGAATATAACTAATAATCCAGCTAGGGCGAGGCCATAGTTAAGCCATTCCCAAAATTGTTTACTGTCGCTGGTTTGCGAAGGAAGTGTTCGGTTGAAGTGGCTACGGGAACGAATACTCAATAGCCCCTGATCTTCCAGGCTCCATTCTGCTGCATTGGCGAGTATTTGAAACGGAGCAACATACTGGTTGCCTTGCATAGAACTCATTACGCCCGTAATGCGGTCTTCCGCAAAACTATTGCTTGAGAAGAGGATAAGACGCGCTGATTCAGAAGAGTGCTTAATGCTACTGCTGATAATTTCTTCTGGTGTTTCTTTCTCAGCATTTTCTGTTGCTGTTTCTTCTGTTGTTTTGTCTGCTATTTTCTTCAATAAAGGTGATTCTTTATCTGCGAAGTAAGAGGTGAATTTACCGCTTATTACAGCCGATAATACCTTTTTGCCCGTGGCTTCTCCCCGAGTAAATTGACTCTCGCCCTGGTCGTTAACTTCTGGTCCAACATTTAGCTTGTCACTCAGCCAACTCTGTTCGGAGCTGTGTACCCAGGTATCCACTTGTCTGCTGTTGTTTTTAGCCGTATCAATGGAAATTGGGGAGGCCCAAGGCATGGTGAGTTGTGGGGTGCTGGAGGTCACAACCGATTGTTGATTTAAGCCTGCCTTTCTGATTTCGATAAAGTAAGGGTAATCAATCATCGCCATTTCTTGTACGGTAAACATACCCACTTCTCGATTAACTGGCACAGGGAAGGCGGTACTTTGTGTATCCAGCACCATGCTGTTTTCAATGGTCACTCCGTGGTGGGCTAACCAGGGTTCCAGCCCGGAAAAAATCTTTGTCGCATTGAGCCCCTGCTGAGTAAAGGACGCTTTAAAAGGCGAGGTGGCTAAGATAACTGTACCGCCTTGCATTAAGAATTGGTCTATAGCAAAAAGCGCTTTTTCTGCAAGATTTTCAGGGGACATAATGGCTAGCAGGTCAATATCATCCGGTACTTTTCCACTGGAAAGGTCGGTATTTTTTGCCGTCATATTTTCACTTAGAGACTGTTGCAAAATCTGATAACTGGCTCCAGGTGGCTGCCCCATTTGAGCTGCGTAGGGGTTGGGTTGTGGGGCAACCAAGCCGATGGTTTTAGTAAATCCACTGGCAAAGCGTTTGAGACCCGACTCCAAACTGCGTTCGAAGGCATCTTGTGTCAGGTCTTCTGGTAGTGGGATCTGAATACTTAACTCGTCGTTGCTCAATACCAAATAGAAATAAAAGGTATGGGTATCAAATAGGCTGGATGCCATAGGTTGGAATCCATAGTCTTGTTGAATTTGTGTTGCAACAATACCGCCATTTGCATCGGGGTCGATTAATTCAAAATCGAATTTCCCTGCGCTTTTTCCCTGCTGTTCTGTCAGTGAAGCTTGCAGTTCCGGTACAAACGCCGCTAGGGATGCGGGTAGCCGTTGCGCATGGGTTATATAGCCCTTAAAGGAGATATTTTCTTTAATGCTGGTAAACAAATTTCCGCCTGCTTGGTAGGCGTAGAGAACTTGTTTAATGGCATTGGTAATATCGTATTCTGGGTTGCGCAGTTTGACTTCTATATCGGCTGCATTGCCTGCTTTTACTTCAATTAAATCGTTAAAACCAAGGACTTTGTATTCGTCCCCATACTGGATAAGTAGGTTAAAGTAGGAGTTGACCACCGCCGCTTGATAACGGTCTGAAATCCTAAAAGGCATAGGGCGTATGCCATATTTGCTGCCCGCTTCTTCTTCCGCTTCGGCATCCTTTGCTGGGTCAATAAATTCGATTCGAATCTTGCCATCGGATTCCGCTTGATATTCTTTTAACAGGTCTTGTACTTCTGGCACTAACGGTGCGAGTAGGGGGTGTGTCTTTGCACTGAAATAACCGCGAATTGTGAGCGGTTCATTTAGTTGTGCAAGATATCCACGAGTTGCGTTATTAATGGAGAAGATTTTTCCTTCGGTTGTATCGATACGCAAAGCATTAATGGGGGCCAACCAAATATTAGCCAAAAGTGCATTGATAAGGATTAGGCCGGTATAGACTCTCCAGCGATTGTGATGTTGAGTATCGCCGTCTTTCGCCCAGCGGTCTTTTTCAATGGCATAGCGGTTGAGTGAAAGAAATATCACACAAAGAGAGAGGTAATAGACTAAATCACGCAAGTCTAATACACCGCGAGTGATGGACTCAAAGCGAGCGCCTGTACCAAATTCTCGCATAAACTCTGCGCTTTCGTTGTTCACTAAACCCGTTAGTGTGGGTGAGCCTATCATGTATAGCAAACCGCAAATTAATACGGTGACAATCAAACTTACAATTTGGTTGTCGCTGCGGGAAGAGACAAATAAGCCAATAGAAATATAGGTTGAACCTAAGAGTATGGTAGCGATGTAACCACTTATTACTGGCCCCCAGTCTAAATCTGCCATAAGGGAAATTGTAATAGGGAGTGGCAGGGTTAGCGCAAGTGCGATAACCAATAGGGTTTTACAGGCTGCGAATTTACCTAAAACAAATAGCCAGGGGTTAACGGGTAGAGTGATAACATGTTCAAGGGTGCCGCTTCGGCGTTCCTCACTCCACATTCGCATTGTCAATGCTGCGCTGAGCAATATCAAAAGAATGGGCATCCAGCTAAAGAGTGGACGAACATCTGCGATGTTGCGAGCGAAAAAGGATTCACCCCAAAAGAAAATAAATAGGGTTACCGCAACAAATACGCCTAAAAATAAATAGGCAATAGGTGATGAGAAAAATAAATTAAGTTCTTTTTTAGCAATGTGTTTTAAATTGGAATTAAGCAGCATTGGTTAACTCCTTTTGTGCGTGAATATTTCTGAAAACCACTTCTAGGTCTCGCTGTTCTGCTGTAAGTGCAAAAATTTTATGTTTTGCATTCACTAATTTTTCTGCCAATGTTGCGCAAAATTCTTCTGGGTTTTGGTTCTCTTCAAGCTGGATTTGAAAGTGGTTTTCCGATGGGTTTTTGACCTCACTCGTATCAGTGGCAATGGCTTTGAGTTCTTCTAGGCTTATATTGCTGATAAGTTTTACTTTGTCACTTTTGCGTAGAGCCTTAAGGTTTTCATCAATAGCGACTTTACCGCTTTCCAATATAATGACTCGATCACAGAGGGCGTCCACCTCCTGCATAATGTGGGTGGAGAGAATAACGGTACTGGTTTGAGATAGTGCCAAAATCAGTTTGCGCATGGCTGCCGTTTGTTGAGGGTCTAGCCCGTTGGTGGGTTCGTCGAGAATAAGAATCTTGGGGGAATGGATAAGTGCTTGCGCCACACCTACTCGCTGTTTGTACCCTCGGGATAATGTGGCGATGGTCTGCAATGCCTTTTCTTCCAATTGTGTTTTCTCAATAACACTCTTTACTCGGGAATGAATATCTGATGCGGTAATGTTTCTCATTTGAGCGCTGTAGATTAAATAATCTGCTACTGTCATTTCGGGGTAAATTGGCAGGTTTTCTGGGAGATAGCCGATATTTTCTTGGACCTGCTTTGGGGCATCCGCAATATTTACGCCATCAATGTGGATTGAACCTGCGCCAGGCTCTAAAAAGCCTGTTAACATTTTCATTATGGTGGTTTTCCCTGCCCCGTTTCGGCCAAGAAGGCCGACGATCTGGCCTTGGTTGATTTCGAAGGAAGCGCTGTCCACGGCTATATTGGCGCCATAGCATCGACTGACGTTTTCTACGTGAATCATTATTTACTCCTATGTTTTTATTTACTATGTTTGTTTTAATTGGTTGAGGGTACTCGGAGGGCGTTAGACGGATATTGTTCCGCTTCGTTCTAGTCCAAGCAGCATAAATATATAAATTTAAACAGAAATTTCAAGGTGAATTAGAGACTAAGCTCTATACTTTCATGATGATTCGCTATCTTACACGTTTTCGTTCCATATTCTACTCTATAGCGTATGCTTCCATTTTTAGTTCTACCGTTGCCTACGGTGCTGAAAGCCTTCGGTTGAAGGTCAGCCCTGAGCTGTTAGCGAAAGTTGAGAGTATCTACGGTATTGAAGCTATGCTCCGCGTTGTGGGCTGGAGGAGATATATGGATGTGGATAGAGAGAGTGATACAGTTGATGATCGAATAAAAATTCAACATGCTAACGATTATTTTAATAAGGTGCGCTGGCTTGCGGATATTGATCACTGGGGGAAAGAAGACTACTGGGCAACCCCCCTTGAAACCCTGGCGACAAATGGTGGCGATTGCGAGGATTTCTCTATAGGAAAATATTTTTCCTTAATCGAGTCTTTGGTTAATCAGGATAAATTAAGAATTACCTACGTAAAATCGACAACATTTAATCAGCCTCATATGGTGTTGGCCTACTATGAGACTCCGAGTTCAGAACCATTAATTTTAGATAATATTGATAAGATGATTAAACCAGCTTCCGAACGCCCAGACTTGGTTCCCATCTATAGTTTTAGCGGCAGCAGTATTTGGCTGGCAAAGGAGAGAGGTAAACAGTTAAATGGTAACAGTATGGTTAATTTGCCTCAATGGAAGAGAGTGAATGAACGATTGATGTCATTGGATGAGGGCTAGTTGTTTGATAATGGAGCGATAATGTAGGCGAAAAAAAACTGCGCAATTGCGCAGTTTTTTCGTTTTTGGCTAGCTTAAAAACTTTTTTTAATGCTTGCCCGGTTATCGCGAGGAGAGACCTCGCGGCGCTTAGAGCCTGTGTATAGCTGGCGCGGGCGGCCAATTTTATAGCCTTGGCTGATCATTTCATGCCAGTGAGCAACCCAACCTACCGTTCGGCCAGTAGCAAAAATCACCGTGAACATATCAGTGGGAATACCTATGGCCTTCATAATGATGCCTGAGTAGAAGTCCACGTTTGGATAGAGCTTCTTCTCAATAAAGTATTCGTCTTCAAGTGCAATTTGTTCAAGGCGCTTAGCGATATTCAATAGAGGGTCGTCTTTGAGACCTAGTTCGCTCAGAACTTCATCGCATGTTTGCTTCATGACTTTAGCGCGTGGATCAAAGTTTTTGTATACGCGGTGACCAAAGCCCATTAGGCGGAAAGGATCATTTTTGTCTTTTGCTCTGGCAACAAACGTATCAATATTATCTACGCTGCCAATCTCTTCCAGCATGGTCAAAACCGCTTCGTTTGCGCCGCCGTGGGCGGGGCCCCATAGTGTGGCAATACCAGAGGCAATGCAGGCAAACGGGTTGGCACCCGAAGAACCGGCCAAACGTACGGTAGAGGTGGAGGCATTTTGCTCATGGTCCGCGTGTAACAGAAAGATTCTGTCCATAGCCTTGGCAAGCACAGGGCTAACCTTCTTGTCGGCACAGGGTGAGCCAAACATCATGTGCAAAAAGTTTTCTGAATAACTCAGGTTATTTTGCGGGTACATGAAGGGTTCGCCCTTGGAGTGCTTGTAGCACATGGCTGCCAATGTTGGCATTTTTGCGATAAGCCGGTGAGCTGAAATAAGGCGGTGTTCTGGATTGTTGATGTCGAGAGAATCGTGGTAGAAGGCGGATAGGGCGCCGACAATTCCACACATCATTGCCATTGGGTGAGCGTCGTGATTAAAGCCTTTAATAAAGCGGTTAATTGATTCGTTCACCATGCTGTGGGTGGTTATGATATCAACAAATTCATCGTATTCTTTCTTCGAAGGCATTTCACCGTGAAGAAGTAGATAGCAGGTTTCAAGGTAGTCAGAGTTTTCTGCGAGGTCGTCAATCGCATAGCCTCTGTGGAGCAAGACTCCCTTACCCCCATCGATATAAGTAATCGCAGATTCGCATGACGCAGTGGAGACAAAGCCTGGGTCGTAGGTAAAGTAGCCGTTTCCAGTTAGGGCGCGGACATCAATAACATCGGGACCTAGAGTGCCAGAATATACTGGTAACTCAATGGAATCATCCAAGCCATCGACCGAAAGGTTGGCCTTCTTATCAGTCATTACGGACTCCTGTAATAATTTAAAAGGTATAAAATACTGTGAAAACCGCACATAATTGTGTTGACTATTATGTGCTTATTGTTTTTTATCGGTTTTGATTCTTAATTTCGAGTGCGGAAACTATACGTACCCAGTGATGTATGTCAATCAGAACTGCACTTGATAAGCATGTTCTTCATTATAGTGGCATAATTGCACAAACTGTAGTTGTTAACGATTCTTATTCTTTTAGGGAATTTGAGCAGAATCAACAAAACCTGCTTTACTGCTTAGAGATAGGACCTAATTCTTTTATTATAGTGCTGTACGAGGAAGTGGTGCAAAGTGCTGCCCAGCTATCGCTTCGTTGTGTGTGTTTTTCCGTTAGCTGACAAAAAGTAGAGAGCTAAACGGCCATAATCGTTTATGGCGTTTGTAATTTTTGCGATGCGTCACTATAATCCTGCGCCGTCTGTGGTGCCCAATGACTATGGCAAGCGCCTAAATTTTGGCCTCAGATGTGTAACTTAACCTCTCATAAGTTTAATTTATTAATAATATTAGATGTTGTTCGAGTCTTCAGTATTTTCTCAGAATAACGGTAAATATAGTGCAGTTGACCGCCACTGGAAACAAAGTGAGACAAGCCGTGAATAAAAACAGACCCGTCAACTTGGATTTGTTGACCATTAAATTTCCAATTACTGCCATCGTGTCCATTGCCCATCGAGTAAGTGGCGTGGTACTTCTTGCCGGTGTATTAATTTTAATGTGGATGCTCGATGCGAGCTTATCTTCCCAGGAAGAGTTCGATTCACTTAAAGAATTGATGGCACTGCCGCTAGTCAAATTTATAGTGTGGGGCGTGCTCGCTTCCCTTTCGTATCATTTAGCCGCAGGCATTCGCCACCTTATAATGGACCTGGGAATAGGTGAAACCTTGGAGGGCGGCCAGCTTGGAGCTACGCTGGCCATCGCATTATCAATTGTGCTGATTGTTTTATCGGGGGTGTGGGTATGGTAATGGCAGCAACATCGTTTAGTCGTAACGGTTTATCTGATTGGATTCTACAACGCTTTAGTGCGGTTGTTTTAGGTGCCTATACGATTTTTATCGTCGCCTATTTAGTTATGAACCCCGACCTGACTTTTGATCAATGGTCTTCTTTATTCTCTAATTTCTGGGTTCGGTTATCGAGCTTGCTTGTTATTGTTTCCACGGTTGCCCACGGCTGGATTGGTTTATGGGGTGTGCTCACCGATTACGTCACCACTCGAATGATGGGCGGCAAAGCACTTTTTTTGCGTATTGTGGTATTGAGTACCTACGCACTAGTATCAGCGGCATTCCTTATTTGGGGCGTCGAAATTTTGTGGGGGCTTTAATCTAATGTCTAATATGCGAACAATTTCATTCGACGGTATTGTTGTGGGTGGTGGTGGTGCTGGAATGCGTGCGTCGCTTCAACTGGCTCAATCTGGCTACAAAACAGCCGTTATTACAAAAGTCTTCCCAACACGCTCTCATACGGTTTCTGCCCAGGGTGGCATTACTTGTGCGATTGCCAGTTCCGACCCCAACGATGATTGGCGTTGGCATATGTACGATACGGTTAAAGGTTCCGATTACATTGGTGATCAGGATGCCATTGAGTTTATGTGTTCAACCGGCCCAGAAGCTGTATTTGAATTGGAACACATGGGCCTCCCTTTTTCACGTACCGAAGAGGGGCGAATTTATCAGCGGCCTTTTGGTGGCCAATCAAAAGATTTTGGCAAGGGTGGGCAAGCTGCCCGAACCTGTGCAGCGGCGGATAGAACAGGCCATGCACTTTTGCACGCGCTTTATCAAGGTAATGTGAAAAACGATACCGTTTTCTTAAACGAATGGTTTGCTGTCGATCTTGTTAAGAACCAAGATGGTGTTGTTTGCGGTGTTATCGCAATCAATATGGAAGATGGTGAAACTGTTTTTGTTAAATCCAAAGCGACCGTATTTGCCACTGGCGGAGCGGGACGTATTTTTGCTTCCACGACTAACGCACATATTAATACGGGTGATGGCATAGGTATGTCACTGCGTGCTGGTTATCCCGTACAAGATATTGAAATGTGGCAGTTCCATCCAACCGGCATCCACGGTGCGGGGGTACTTGTTACTGAAGGTTGCCGAGGCGAAGGTGGTTATTTAATTAATAAAGATGGCGAGCGTTTTATGGAGCGTTATGCGCCAAATGCAAAAGACTTGGCAGGACGAGATGTGGTTGCTCGTTCTATAGTCTTGGAAATTTTAGAGGGGCGTGGTTGCGGTGAGAATGGTGATCATGTTTTCTTAAAGCTCGATCATCTGGGCGCGGAAACCTTGAACCAGCGTCTGCCTGGGGTTCTTGAGCTGTCACGCACCTTTGCTCATGCCGACCCGGTTGTTGATTCCATTCCGGTTGTGCCAACTTGCCACTATATGATGGGTGGAATTCCAACCAACGTAGATGGCCAAGCGTTATCGCTTGATGCGCAAGGTAGCGATCAGGTTATCGAAGGTTTTTATGCCTGTGGCGAGGTGGCCTGTGTGTCTGTTCATGGTGCAAATCGCTTAGGTGGAAACTCTCTTCTCGACTTGATTGTATTTGGTCGCTCTTCTGGAATGTTTATTGAGAAGACCCTTCGTGAGGGCGTTGAGTTTAGAGAACCGACTGATAGTGATATTGACGCGGCCATGTCACGCTTAAATAAATTAAATAACGCAACAGAAGGTGAATCGGCTGCTGAAGTAAGAAAAGACCTGCAAAATGTTATGCAAAACCACTTTGGTGTATTCCGTAAAGGTGAATTTATGAGGCAGGGTATTGAGAAGCTGAGAGTATTAAGGGAGCGTGTGGATAATTTATGCTTGGCGGATAAGAGCAGTACATTTAATACGGCAAGAATCGAAGCGCTTGAAGTTCAAAACCTTTTTGAAGTTGCCGAAGCCACTGCAATTGCTGCGGAAGAAAGAAAAGAGTCTCGCGGCGCTCATGCTCGTGAAGATTATCAAGAGCGTGATGATGACAATTGGCTATGCCACTCAATGTATTTTCCAGAAGAAAAACGTGTTGGTAAACGTGCAGTGAATTTTGCACCAAAAACTATGGAAGCCTTTGAGCCTAAGGTTCGTACATATTAATTTCTGCCGGAGCTGAGTTGGCTTAAGCACCTAGAGTTTGAATGGGCATAAAAATGTTAAAAGTCGAAGTCTATAGATACAACCCTGAAACGGATTCCGCGCCTTATATGAAATCTTACGAGGTGGATATCCAGGGGAAAGATTTAATGGTATTGGATGTTCTTGAATTACTAAAAGAACAGGACCCTTCCCTTGCATTTCGTCGTTCTTGCCGAGAGGGCGTATGTGGATCAGACGGTGTGAATATCTCTGGGACAAATGGCTTGGCGTGTATTACGCCGCTGTCCGAATGCGTTAAAAGGAATAAGCTGGTATTACGTCCCTTACCGGGTTTACCTGTAGTGCGGGACTTGGTTATCGATATGTCTCAATTCTACGCACAATACCGCAAGATAGAACCTTTCTTGCAAAACGATACACCCGCACCCGCTATTGAGCGCTTACAATCTCCAGAGGATAGAGAAAAACTGGATGGTTTGTACGAGTGTATTCTATGTGCGTGTTGCTCAACGAGCTGCCCGTCATTTTGGTGGAACCCAGATAAATTTATTGGTCCTGCTGGTTTGTTACAGGCATATCGTTTTTTGGCGGATAGTCGAGATACCGCAACGGAGCAACGTTTAACTGGTCTAGACGACCCGTTTAGTGTTTTCCGTTGTCACGGAATTCAAGCGTGTGTTGCTGTGTGTCCTAAAGGTTTAAATCCGACTAAGGCAATTGGCCATATTCGCAATATGTTGTTGCAACGCGGAACCTAGGAATATTGGTTATGGTGTTAACGTGGTGCGGTGGTGTATAAGTCATACGGGTATAATCGGTATCATCTGGGTAAGATTTATACAAACATTGCCTCGGTAGGCAATAAAGAAATAAAAACGTTAAAGAAGTGCATTTCTAAATCGATTACCTAGTGGTAATTGCTGTAGAATTGCGCTTTTTTGGTGTGTCTAGTTATCTCCTATACTCCTATGATGGGAATAGATGGGAATTCCTCGGTAGGGCGAGGATAGGAAAGCGGCATAAATTAAGACGTAATTTAAGAAGTAAGAAGTTCGTTGAAAAAGCCGATGCTTTTGAACTTCGCAATACGGTGGGCAAAGATGCAAGAAAGCTTGATGGAATTGTTGTGGAGTACTTCCCATATTTCGGGTGGGAATGCAGCCTATGTTGAAGAAGTCTACGAAGCCTATCTTCGTGATCCACATTCCGTCCTGGAAGAATGGCGAGATTATTTCGATAAGCTTCCTCGTGTTAATGGGGCGGTGGGTAATGACGTTGCGCATTCAGAAATTGTGCAATACTTTGAGCAGCTTGGTCGAGTGCGCGGCGGTGCCAGTATTGCTCGCCCCAGTACAGGTTGCGGTGACATTGTCCATGAACGCAAACAGGTTGAAGTGGTTCAACTTGCTAACTCCTACCGCTTAAGTGGTCATCGTAAAGCTAATATTGACCCATTGGGGTTGTTGGAGTCTGCAACGTCGCCGGACCTAGATTTACGCTTTCACGGCCTAAACTCAATGGATTTGGACTCTGTTTTCCAAACAGGTGACCTGTCCTTTGGTTACAACGAAGCGCCACTGAAAAATATTATTGCTGACTTAGAAAAAACCTACTGCGGCAACGTAGGTGCAGAAGTTATGCATATCAATAATTTTGATGAGCGTAGCTGGCTACTTCATCGCCTAGAAAGTACACGCGCGTGCCCGGACTTTTCCGCAGAGGGCAAAGATAACATTCTTAACAGGTTGACGGCGGCTGAAGGTTTAGAGCGTCATTTAGACAGTAAATACCCTGGCACAAAGCGCTTTGGTTTAGAGGGCGGCGAAAGCTTTATTCCACTGTTGGATGAGCTTATTAATCGAGCCGGTGAGTACGGAGCGAAAGAAATGGTATTGGGTATGGCGCACCGTGGCCGTCTGAATACTTTAGTGAATATTTTGGGTAAAAACCCCGTTGAGCTTTTTGGTGAATTTGAAGGTAAGAAACTTGTTGATACATCGGGTGATGTGAAATATCACCAGGGTTTTTCATCTAACGTTATGACCCCTGGTGGAGAAATGCACTTGGCTATGGCGTTTAACCCATCCCACCTGGAGATTGTTGCTCCTGTGGTTGAAGGCTCTGTTCGCGCCCGTCAAGACCGCCGTCAGGATTCACAAGGTAACTTAGTTGTGCCTGTGGTGGTTCACGGGATGCGGCATTTGCCGGTCAGGGTGTGGTAATGGAAACCTTCCAGATGTCGCAGACACGCGCTTACAAAACAGGCGGCACGGTACACATCGTGATTAATAACCAAGTTGGTTTCACCACCAGCTATAAAGAAGATGCGCGTTCCACAATCTATTCGACTGACGTTGCCAAAATGGTGGAGTGTCCAATATTCCATGTTAATGGCGATGACCCAGAGGCCGTTGCGCTTATTACCTCTTTGGCGATGGATTATCGCCATGAATTTAAGAAAGACGTCGTCATCGATTTGGTGTGTTACCGTCGTCGTGGTCACAATGAGACCGACGAACCTTCATCGACTCAACCTGTGATGTACAAGGCTATTCGTTCCCACAAAACTACGCGCACGTTATACGCAGAGCAATTGGTTGCGGAAGGTCTTTACAGCAAAGAGCAAACCGATCAAATGGCGATGGATTATCGTACCGCTCTCGATAAAGGCGAATATGTTGCTCGTGGCTTGGTGACTCAGCCGGATTCATCGTTGTTTGTTGATTGGTCACCCTATATTGGCCATGATTGGGTAACGCCAGCCGATACAGGTTATCAGCTTAAAGAATTACAAAACCTTGCTGAAGAGATCAGCCATATTCCCGACGGCGTACAAGCCCAGCGCCAAGTCGCTAAAATTTACGAAGACCGTAGAAAAATGGCTGGCGGTGCCTTGCCATTAAACTGGGGTATGGCAGAAACGCTTGCCTATGCTGCCTTGTTGAAAGAGGGGCATCGGGTTCGTCTTACAGGTCAGGATGTTGGTCGTGGTACCTTCTCTCACCGGCACGCCGTTGTCCACAATCAAAAAGATGGCGAGCAATATATTCCTCTTGCCAAATTATCAGATGACCAGCCAGATTTTGATATTTACGACTCCTTTCTTTCCGAAGAAGCGGTATTAGCATTTGAATATGGTTACGCCACCACTTCGCCAAATGGTGTCGTTATTTGGGAAGCGCAATTTGGTGATTTTGCCAATGGCGCTCAGGTGGTCATCGACCAATTTATTACCAGCGGTGAACATAAGTGGGGAAGACTCTGTGGTCTCACTATGTTGTTACCTCACGGTTACGAAGGGCAAGGGCCCGAACACTCTTCGGCGAGGCTAGAGCGCTTTATGCAGTTGTGTGCTGAACACAATATCCAAGTGTGTGTTCCTACCACGCCTGCGCAAATATTCCATATGATTCGGCGTCAGGCGATTCGCCCAATGCGCAGACCACTTGTTGTTATGAGTCCTAAATCTTTGCTTCGCCATAAAAGCGCAGTGTCTTCATTAGAAGAATTAGCGAACGGCAAATTTGAACCTGTCATCGGTGATAAAGCTGTTGACCCGAAGGCGGTTAAGCGCGTAGTTCTTTGTAGTGGTAAAGTGTATTACCACCTACTTGAAGGGCGTGAAGAACGTAAACAAGGCGATGTGGCTATTATTCGAGTGGAGCAACTTTATCCATTCCCTGAAGAAGATCTACGTATTGCAATGAAACCCTTTGGTGGGGTGACCGATGTTATTTGGTGTCAAGAAGAGCCGATGAACCAAGGCGCATGGTACGCAAGTCAACATCGTATGCGTCGTGTATTGGAGAGGGTGAATGGCGATAGCTTTTTAAGGTACGCGGGAAGACCTGCCTCATCCGCTCCAGCGGGGGGTTACATGTCAACGCATTTGGATCAGCAACATAAGTTTGTTGATTCAGCATTAGATACGACGGTTTAAGTCAGTGGTTTAGGTCAGTGGTTTAAGGTCAACGGTCTAAGCAAACGAATGAATAAAGACAGCAGTTTAATTTTATTTTTAACCTATTTTTTTGAGCCTTACGTAGAAGGACATAGCAGGAAATGACAATCGAAATAAAAGCACCAACTTTCCCAGAATCTGTTCAAGACGGTTTAATTGCTACTTGGCATAAACAACCAGGTGAAGCAGTTTCTCGTGACGAACTACTTGTAGATATTGAAACCGATAAGGTTGTACTCGAAGTAGTTGCTCCGGCAGATGGCTCTATTGCCGAAATTAAAAAAGGTGAAGGTGAAACGATTCTTAGTAACGAAGTCATTGCTATTTTTGCTGAAGGCGCAGGCGCTGCTCCCGCACCTGCCAGTGAGCCTGCCAACGTACCTGAAGCCCCTTCGGATCAGCTTGTGAACCCTGCTGCGCAAAAGCTCGCGCAAGAAAAAGGCGTTGACCTTTCTCTTGTTACGGCGACAGGCAAAGGTGGTCGTATTACAAAAGAAGATGTCACATACTTTATTAAAAATGGCGGCACTCAAAAGTCTGAGGCTCCAGCAGCGGTTAAACCCGCTGCACCTAAACCTATTACACCTAAACCTGTTGCATCAACTCCTACCGTTGAGGTTCCAGTGGGCGAACGAGTTGAAAAGCGCGTCCCTATGACACGTATGCGCGCACGTATTGCAGAACGATTGGTTGACGTGACCCAATCAACGGCCATGCTAACAACATTTAACGAAGTGAACATGGGGCCGGTCATGGAACTTCGTAAAAAGTATAAAGACCAATTTGAAAAGTCTCACAATGGCACCCGTCTTGGTTTTATGGGGTTTTTTGTTAAAGTGGCAGTGGAAGCGTTGCGTCGCCTTCCCGCCGTCAATGCGTCAATAGATGGTAACGATATTGTTTATCATGGCTACCAAGATATTGGTGTTGCGGTATCTACCGAAAAAGGCTTAGTGGTACCCGTACTTCGCAATGCAGAAAATATGGGGTTGGCGGATGTCGAAAGTGGTATTCGTGATTTTGGTTTGCGCGCACGCGATGGTAAATTAAGCATTGATGAGATGACGGGGGGAACCTTTACTATCACCAACGGTGGTGTATTTGGTTCACTTATGTCAACACCTATCTTGAACCCACCTCAAGCCGCAATTTTGGGAATGCATAAAATTCAAGAGCGCCCAATGGCGGTGAATGGTGAGGTGAAGGTGCTGCCTATGATGTACCTTGCGCTGTCATATGATCACCGTGTTATCGATGGCAAAGAAGCGGTTCAATTCCTCGTTGCCGTTAAAGATATGCTCGAAGATCCAGCTCGCATTTTGTTAGAAATCTAACCGCTGTTTGAGTACACACTTTTAATAAATGAGATATAAGCTTTGCTGTGGCAAAGTTTCTGCTAAACCTTTTTAGGATTACTTATATGTCTAGTAAATACGACATTATTGTTATTGGTTCCGGCCCTGCGGGTTATGTGGCGGCTATTCGTTCTGCTCAGCTAGGTCTTAAGACTGCTTGTATTGAAAAATGGAAAGACAAAGACGGCAAGGGAGTCAATGGTGGAACCTGTTTAAACGTTGGCTGCATTCCCTCTAAAGCCCTACTTGATAGTTCTCACAAATACTATGAAGCCCGTGAATCTTTTAAAGGGCATGGTATTTCTACCGGCAAATTAGAATTGGATGTTTCATCCATGATTGCCCGTAAAGACAAAATTGTTAAGCAAATGTCCGGTGGTATTTCTGGGCTATTTATAGCGAACAAAGTCACCTCTCTGTATGGGGCAGGAAAATTATTAGCTAACCGTCAAGTTCAATACATTGATAACGACGGTAAAGAAGAAATCTTAGAAGCGGACAATATCATCCTTGCCTCGGGTTCTGTTCCTGTTGATATCCCTGTTGCAAAAATCGATCACGATATCATTGTAGACTCCACAGGTGCGCTTGAGTTTGATGAAGTGCCCAAACGCCTCGGTGTAATTGGTGCCGGTGTTATCGGTTTAGAGCTTGGGAGTGTTTGGGGTCGTTTAGGTTCTGATGTTGTTCTTCTTGAAGCAATGGACTCTTTCTTGGCGATGCTGGATCAGCAAATTGCTAAAGAATCGAAAAAAATATTTAATAAGCAAGGTTTAGATATTCGTCTGGGCTGCCGTGTAACAGGTTCGGAAATTAAAGGGACTGGCAAGAATAAAGAAGTAGAAGTTACCTATACAGATAAAGATGGTAACGAAGCTAAAGCCACTTTTGACAAGCTTATTGTATGTGTCGGTCGTCGCCCTTACACAGACAACCTTCTCGCTGAAGACAGCGGTGTAAAATTAGATGAACGTGGTTCTATCTACGTTAACGATTTGTGTTCAACAAGCGCTCCTGGGGTATGGGCTATTGGTGACGTTGTTCGCGGCCCAATGCTTGCTCATAAAGGTTCGGAAGAGGGCGTGATGGTGGCGGAGCGTATCGCCGGCCAGAAGCCTGTTATGAACTACGACATTATTCCTAATGTTATCTATACTCACCCAGAAATTGCCGCTGTTGGTAGAACAGAAGAACAAGTGAAAGCCGACGGGGAAGGCTACAATGTGGGTATCTTCCCGTTTGTTGCAATAGGTCGTGCGGTTGCTGCTGATGAAGCGGAGGGCATGGTAAAAATGATTGCTAATGCTGAAACTGACCGTGTACTGGGTTGTCATATTGTTGGTCCGAGTGCAGCAGACTTGGTTCAGCAAGTTGCTATCGCAATGGAGTTTGGTTCAAGTGCAGAAGATATTGGTATGACTATCTTTGGTCACCCAACATTCTCCGAAGCGGTTAAAGAGGCGGCGTTAGCGGTGAATGGCCACGCTATTCATATGCCTAATCGTAAAAGACGTAAGTAAACGGTTAATTTATTAATTGTTTAATAAATAGGGCGTAAAAGCCCCATTTACCGTATGGGTTGAACTTACATTTTATAGACCCTTCGAAAAAAGCGCACATTTCTGCGTATATTTATACTTCAGTTTAGCCTTTGTATGCGTTCTACAAAAGCAGAACGCATAAAATACTGAAGTGATTCACGGCTTTGAGAAATCCGCTTTCGACAAGTCAATTCTCACCTACAAATTGTTCAATACGGACGGATTTGACACATGAATTTACATGAATACCAAGGCAAACAACTATTTGCTGAGTATGGTTTGCCTGTATCCAAGGGCATTGCTGCGGAAACACCTGCCGAAGCGGCTAGTGCAGCCGATATTTTGGGTGGAGATACCTGGGTCATTAAAGCACAGGTTCACGCAGGTGGTCGCGGTAAAGCTGGCGGCGTAAAACTTGTCGATAATAAAGCAGACATTGAAGCGTTTGCGAAAAAGTGGCTAGGCAACCGTTTGGTAACCTACCAAACAGACGAAGATGGCCAACCAGTAAGCCGAATTTTAGTTGAAACCTGCACAGACATTGATAAAGAACTTTATTTAGGTGCGGTAATTGACCGCTCCACTCGCCGTATTGTTTTCATGGCATCCACCGAAGGTGGTGTGGAAATCGAAAAAGTCGCGGAAGAAACACCAGAAAAAATTCTAAAAGCTACGGTTGATCCCCTGGTTGGCGCACAACCTTATCAAGCGCGTGACATGGCATTTAAACTGGGTTTGGAAGGTAAGCAAGTTAAGCAATTTACGCAAATCTTTTTAGGCTTAGCCAAAATGTTCAAAGAAAAAGATTTGGCACTTCTTGAAATTAACCCGCTTGTTATCACACCAGCAGGTGACCTTCACTGCCTGGATGCAAAAATTAATATTGATGGTAATGCTATGTACCGTCAACAAGTATTGAAAGAAATGCACGACCCCACACAAGAAGACGAACGTGAAGCGCACGCGGCTAAGTGGGAACTGAACTACGTTGCGCTTGATGGCAACATCGGTTGCATGGTTAATGGTGCCGGCTTGGCGATGGGCACCATGGACATCGTTAAACTGCATGGCGGCGCGCCAGCAAACTTCCTAGACGTAGGTGGTGGTGCAACCAAAGAGCGTGTTGTTGAAGCATTTAAAATTATCCTATCTGATGAAAATGTTTCTGCTGTACTCATTAATATTTTCGGTGGAATTGTTCGATGTGACCTAATTGCGGAAGGAGTCATTGGAGCTGTTGAAGAAGTCGGCGTAACAATTCCAGTTGTTGTTCGTTTAGAGGGTAACAACTCAGAACTAGGTGCGAAAGTACTCGCGGACAGTGGACTAAATATTATTGCTGCAAACAGTTTGACCGATGCAGCCGAGCAAGTTGTTAAAGCTGCTAAAGGCTAATAGCCGAAGCTTAATAATAGCGAAAGCAGCGTTTAACAGAATCGAATTTGAGGAATTTTAAATGAGTGTATTGATCAACAAAGACACGAAGGTGCTTTGCCAAGGGTTCACAGGTTCACAGGGGACTTTCCACTCTGAACAAGCCATTGAATATGGCACAAACATGGTTGGTGGTGTCACACCGGGTAAAGGTGGTCAAACTCACTTGGGTCTACCCGTATTTAATACCATGGCTGAGGCTGTAGCCGAAACGGAAGCAGATGCATCTGTTATCTACGTCCCCGCCCCTTTCTGTAAAGACTCTATATTAGAAGCGGTACGCAGTGGTGTGAAGCTTATTGTCTGTATTACAGAGGGCATCCCAACGCTTGATATGTTGGACGCCAAAGTGAAGTGTGACGAACTAGGTGTGCGTTTAATCGGCCCTAACTGCCCAGGTGTCATCACCCCAGGGGAATGTAAAATCGGCATTATGCCAGGTCATATTCACCAGCCTGGTAAAGTCGGTATTGTTTCCCGTTCTGGTACGTTGACATACGAAGCGGTAAAACAAACGACAGACTATGGCTTTGGTCAGTCTACTTGTGTCGGTATTGGTGGTGATCCAATCCCAGGTTCTAACTTTATTGATATTTTGGAAATGTTCCAAAAAGATGATCAAACCGAAGCGATTGTTATGATCGGTGAAATTGGGGGTACAGCAGAAGAAGAAGCGGCGGCCTACATTAAAGAAAATGTGACCAAGCCCGTTGTTTCTTACATCGCTGGAGTGACAGCGCCTCCTGGAAAAAGAATGGGCCATGCTGGCGCCATTATTTCCGGTGGTAAAGGCACCGCAGATGAGAAATTTGCTGCGCTAGAAGATGCCAACGTGAAAACAGTTCGTAGCCTAGCCGAAATCGGTAATGGCCTGAAAGAAATCACGGGTTGGTAATTCCCAACAAGGTGAATAACGCAAGTTGGTTTTAAAACCCCCGCCCTTAACCGGCGGGGTTTTTTGTATTTAATCATTCGTTCCCAGACTTTAAGTTAACGATGGTTTAACATTAGCCTTTCACATAGTACATCTAAAGATTGGCTTTTTTACGTATTTGTCAAACCTAATATTCTGGATAAGTGTATGTTTAATTCACTCTCACTGCTTCCCTCTGACCCTATCCTTGGGTTAATGCAAAAATATAAAAGAGACCCCAACCCCCAAAAAATAGATTTGGGTGTTGGTATCTATAAAGACGAGCAAGGCTGTACTCCTGTATTGGCGTCGGTAAAGCAAGCAGAGGAGTGGCTCCTTGGTATTGAAGACAGTAAAGCCTATGTTGGACCCGCCGGCAATATTGAGTTTAATTGCCTTATTTCAGCGCTTTCTTTCGGAGCCGAACATCCAGTCATTATTGATAATCGGTTGGCTACACTCCAAACCCCAGGAGGGTGCGGGGCCTTGCGTATTGCGGCTGAATTGATCCGTAGGTCAAAGCCTGATTCAACTATTTGGGTGAGTACACCAACCTGGGCGAATCATATTCCATTATTGGGTGATGCCGGTATTCAGATTGCGGAGTACCCCTATTATGACTATGCCCAAAAGGAAATTAATTTTGCAGCAATGCTTTCTACCTTAGAAAAAGCCGCTCGTGGTGATTTGGTATTATTGCATGGTTGTTGTCATAACCCTAGCGGGGCTGACTTGTCGATTGACCAATGGAATACGATTTCGGACCTGTGTTTAACCCAGGGGTTAATTCCCTTTATTGATATGGCGTACCAAGGGTTTGGTTCTGGCATTGAGGAAGATAGGTTCGGTTTAGCTCTAATGGCAGAATCCCAACCAGAAGTCATTTTCGCACTATCGTGTTCTAAGAACTTTGGCCTTTACCGCGAAAGAGTGGGGGCCGTGGGGGTAGTGTGCAGCACTTCCCTGGAAAAGGACGCGGCATTTTCGCATATGCTGTCAATTGTAAGAGGGATCTACTCCATGCCGCCCTCTCACGGGGCCTCAATAGTGGCAAGGATACTGAGCAATGAAGATTTAAAGCTCAGTTGGTTGAATGAATTGAGCCGTATGCGCCTGCGAATAAGCGATATGAGAACGACTTTCTGCACTCAGATGGAAAGCTATGGTTTGGGTGAGCGTTTTACCCACGTACTTAACCAAAATGGCATGTTTTCATTCTTAGGAATATCGCCGGAAGAGGTATCTTGTTTAGCCGAAGAATTTTCAATTTATATGGTTGATTCTAGCCGGGTAAACCTTGCGGGCTTAAACCCATCGAATATGACAGATTTTTGTGATGCACTTTCTCAAATTGTTACAAAGTAAGGTTTTTATACCGCGTGAATTCAATTGTTAGTGCCTAAAAATTTGATTAGGCGTTTAAGACCAAGATATTTCTTGGTCGATTTTTTTGAGTGTACCTGTGAGGTCTCTGCTTGTAGGAAAGTAGCGAAACCCAGTTTTTAGTTGGAGAACTGGGTTAAACAAAGGCTGCCGTACTCCTCACCAAGTGCTTCGTGTATTTGTATTGTATTCTTTTTAAGAAAAGGTGCTTTCTTTTCGGCGTTCATTCCTTCGAACCCAAAGTACCTGTTTAACCTTTCGCATGTCGGCTCTACGAGATACCCATTACTTGCCAGTATGGAGAGCAACTGTTCACTTTGTTTTTTGTATATTGGCATTAAGTCTGTAGCCAGATACCCTTGAAATGCACCGGAGTTTTTATGTTTCGCATAAAAGGCCATAAATAGCAATGTTTTTAATTGCTGGTCATTTAATGTTGTACGCCCTTTTTCTGGTTCAGCGTTTTTTTTATATATTTTTTCCAACGCTTTAAAATGTGCCAATTCATCGTAGTGTGATTTTCCTTGTTCATCTACATAGCTATACGCAGACAAATCCAAATTAAGTAAGCTAACGAACAAAAGCGCATTATCTGAACTACCTTTGTTAGTTGTATTGATGCTATTTGAACTATGTGGATTCTGTGAACTACAAGCAACAACAAATAAAGATAAAAATAGGGCAGCTAATTTCATAGTTCATCCAAAATTATCACTTTGACATTATAACGATCTTTTGGTGTGATAGTATTATAGATTTCTATTATTTTGTTTTCATCTATAACCACACAGCCATCTGACCAATTTGTATAGGGTGGTTTGCCCATATGAATAAATATCCCAGTAAAGCCTGTTACACCTGAAATAAAAACAGCTTCACGAGGCTTACCTGAACTGTTAAGTTTCTCTGTCATAGTCGTGGCAGCACATTTCGTGTAAGTGCCCGCAGGTATTTTTTTTGATAAATTCCAGTAGCACTTGGTTTCAATAGTTTTGTTGGGCCCCTTAAAGATAAGGATACCTTCTTTGGCTCCTCTTTTTACCGTAATTTCGTACATGGTGTTCTCTTTTTGTCTTTTATTCGTTGTCATTAACATACTTACACTAACATATTTGTATAGTAATAGCGTCTGGGGAAATCAATCCATTATCGATAAATTTATATTTCATTCTTGCGAATACGACTAACTTGATAATTGACAATAATTGTCTCTCATTTAAGTGTGCGGCGCTTATTGACCATACAGCCATTTTAATATGTGGAACTGATTCTTGAAATATGTTATTGGCCTACCATATTGTCCAAACTTAAGCTTAGGTAAAAACGCTTGAACCTTACTAAATCGTCTTTCAAAGGGTTGTTGCGGCTTCTATACTTAAAACTGTGGTATTAATTTTATAGAGGAGATAGGAAATTTCAGAGGGGTACTTTCAAAACCTACTGAATTGGACGGTTTTATGGTGGATGTGAAAAAAAAGATTCATGTGGGGGATTTACGGGTAGGCATGTATGTCTGCGAACTAGATCGTGAATGGCTGGATACGCCTTTTATTATGCAGGGGTTTCTTATTGAAGACCCTGAAGATATTGACATTATTTCTGAGTATTGTGAATGGGTATATATTGATACCAGTTACAGCGAAAAAATCTCCTCTAAGAGTTCAAATACAGGGACTGCCTCTTTTGCTTCGAACGCCCTTCCACCTCAAGTTTCCCTTGAAGATGAGCATAAGCAGGCTTATCAGTCTTTTCGTAAAGCGAGATCGATTACCCGCAGTTTATTAGACGATATTCGTTTAGGTGGAGCATTGGATTCACAAGCGGCGAAAGAGACCGTGAGTGATTGCGTTAAGTCTGTTTTACGCCACCCAGATGCGCTGTTATGGATGACGAAAATTAGAGAGGAGCGTGAATATACGGCAGAACACTGCTTAAATGTCTGCATTTTATCGATTGCATTCGGAAAGGAATTGGGGATGAACCCTCAAGAGCTAGAAAATATTGGCTTATGTGGGTTTCTCCACGATGTAGGGAAAATGCGAGTCCCTGTTGAAATCATTGATAAGCCAGCCGCTCTCACACCTAAAGAAATGCGTATGATGAAAGCGCATACTGTGCATGGTCGAAACCTACTTCTGTCTACAAGTAGTTTATATACGGGGGCAATAGATGTTGCTTATAGTCATCATGAAAGAATGGACGGGCAGGGCTACCCCAGAAAACTCCCGGCAGCGGGCATTTCATACTACGCGAGAATTGTTACCCTAGTTGACGCCTATGATGCAATGACAGCCGATAGATGTTATTCGCCGGCAAAAACCTCTACTGAAGCGTTGAAAATTATTTATAACGGAAGAGGGAAACAGTTTGACGAAAAACTGGCGTTGAAATTTATTAAAACCATAGGTCTGTATCCAGCAGGCAGTATTGTTGAACTGTTTTCTGGTGAAGTTGCCATAGTGATTGAAACTAACCAACGAATGAGGCATCTCCCTAAAGTCATTATTATTTTAGATTCAAATAAAGAACTGTTAAAGAAGGAAAAAGTCGCGGATTTATCTGCAATAGAAGATGGAACACTCCCCAAACGTTACTTAATTAAACAAGTATGGAGAGATGGAAGTTTTGGTATACAACTTCGAGAGTATCAAAAAAATGGCCTTATATTAAGAATGTAATATGTAGTTGTAATATGTAGTCGCTCATATCTAATTTAACAAGGTTGAAAGAAGCCGTCTTCCGACATAGTCATACCCTCACACCACCCAATTTAATTCAATCGACCCGATTATGAAAACAAGCACAAATCTAACAAATATCACAACCTTTACACGGTAAACGTTGGAAGGCGCCTCCGGCTTTTCCAACCTACGGGGTATGTTATTTATTCCGATGTGCCGTCGTGAGTGACCGCTCCTCAGCAATTATAGGTAATGTTCAAAAACCTCTAAGGTTTGTCCCAAAACATATCAATAATTCTTTCTTGGGAGTCTGTCTTAATATAAAAATAGTTACCAAGAACTGTTTCGGAGTAATATTTTTTGAGGTTTTCTTTTTCTTTTGGGTAGGGCTCATCGTAATACATCACGTAAGTCTGTTCTGATTGGCTATTAACCTCAGACGGTGAGCTTTGCAAGCGGGTGATTTCAATATTTCTGGTGTTGTTTTGCAAATTTTCGGGATTGAATATGCCGTCGTGTTTTAAGTAAAGAGTTTTCCAAAATTCATAATTATCCGCAATATGAATTATTCGTTTATCTGCTACATTTAAGGCGTTTTGGTATTGACGTAATTTGATTTGCGACCATACTATATAACCCCCAATAACAACGAACGCGACAACCCAATATAAGATGGATATTCGTGAATGATTAATCATATTTCACCTCGACCAATACGCCCAGTTGACCCGCTGTACTGGAAAAACCGCCATCAGAGCTTATCAAATTAAAATTATATAAGCAGGCCAGTATTCAGGTAAAATCAAAGGGACAGTGTACTTGATTTAAGTGGCTAATTCCGTTTATATCCGAATGACTTCTTTGTGGAATTTGGCGCCAAATCTTGCAAGTTTTATGACATAGTAAACTACGTCGTTGTCGTTATATCTTTCCATTACACTGTGTTAAATTGCACTGCGCTAACCGCGAATTTAAAAATGATTCTATTATCCCTCCTTTTTCCTCCCTCAACGGCGGCTTCTAGGAAAAATCAAAATTATCGTTTCTATTTCTAGTTTTACATGAAAATTAACCGGCAAAACTTGGCCTATTTTGTGCAATTCTTTTCCTCAGGGCGATTTCTGACAGAAATCTGACGAGTACGAAAGGGGCAAGTTCATGACTGACCGGTTAGACGTAAATCGATTATTGCTAGAAATGAGAGCACTAAAATCTCAGTCTCAAGCGTTTGGCGATATGGCGTCTCGTGATGTAGCTAACCCAAATAATCAAGTAAATGATGCGAAATTTACCGACGTTATGGCCCAGGCGGTTGATAAAGTTAACGAGGTTCAACATGCCTCTGCAGCAATGAGTAAGGCGTATGTTCAGGGTGATCAGAATGTCGGCATTACGGATGTGATGATCGCTTCGCAAAAAGCCGGAGTGGCGTTTGATGCAATGGTTCAAGTAAGAAATAAACTGGTAGACGCCTATAAAGATGTTATGAATATGCCTATCTAAATTTAGGTTCTCGGGTGGATACTTTCGATTTATTGATTAAGAAGTAAGAGTTAATCGTATGGCGACAGATTCGTATGCTGGTGACGCTGGTGGCACGGCAGAATTAATTGACGGATTCAATAACTTAAATCTGATTCGCCAAGCTGGACTGATGATTGGTCTAGCTGCCAGCGTCGCTATTGGCTTTGCTGTTGTCCTTTGGAGCCAAGGGGAAGATTACAAACCTCTTTACGGTAGCCTAGATAGACTAGACTCTTCCGAAGTGGGGCAAATTCTCGATTTTAATGAAATTCCATACAAAATAGATGGCAATTCTGGTGCCTTGATGGTGCCAGTGGACTCTGTTCAAAAAGCTCGAATAGTCTTAGCAGAAAACGGCATTCAAGGCGATAAATCCGTTGGCTTTGAGCTTTTGGATCAAGAGCAGCCCTTAGGCACATCCCAATTTATGGAGGCCACCCGCTATCGAAGAGGTCTAGAGGGTGAACTCTCCCGCACCATCGCGAGTATTAATACTGTTCGCTTCGCAAGAGTACATTTAGCCATACCTAAGAGAACCGTTTTTGTTAGAGATGGCAGAGAGCCCAGCGCTTCGGTTTTTCTCGATCTATTTCCTGGGCGTCCGATCAAACCAAAACAGGTTCGCGGTATTGCCAATTTAGTTGCCGCCAGCATTCCCGAATTAAAAATTGAAAATGTGACGATTGTGGATCAAAGGGGAAATTTGTTATCAGTGGGTGCAGAAGATGAAAATTTGACTATCGCATCTCAACATTTAGATTACACCCGAAAAATTGAAAACGATATTGTATTGCGAATTCGTCGGCTTTTATCTCCATTGCTCGGTGAGGGAAACTTTAAAATCGAAGCCGCAGCGGATATTGATTTTACCGAAATAGAGCAAGCTGAAGAGTCATTTAACCCAGATTTACCCGCAGTGCGAAGTGAGCAAACCATCGAAGAGCAGCGTGTGGGTGCCGCCGGTGCCATAGGAATTCCGGGAGCCTTAACCAATCAGCCGCCCGCAGATGGTCAGGCCCCCGAAGTTGCTCTTCCCCGTGCAGGCAATGCCCCACCCGCCACCCCCAGTAATACTCGCAGTCAGGCCATAAAAAATTATGAACTGGATAGAACAGTCAGTTATACCAAACGAGAAAAAGGTAGGTTGCGTCGTCTAACCGTTGCCATAGTGGTGGACGATAAAAAAATCACCGGGACGAATGGAGAGGTCGAACGAGTTCAATGGATGGACACGGAGTTAGAGCGATTGTCTATACTGGTTAGAGACGCAGTAGGTTTTTCTGCGGTAAGAGGTGATAGCGTCAATATACTTAATGAGCCCTTTATTCCGCTTCCCAAATTTGAATCCTATGATGAAACCCCTATTTGGGAGCAAGATTGGTTTAAATCCATTGCTAAGCAGGCCGTAGGTCTTATTATCATTTTGGTATTAGTAGTGGGTCTTATGCGCCCGGTACTAAAAAGCTTGGCTAATTCTGGTGTTAAAGCGAAAGAACAGGAAGAGGCGAAAGAACTGGCTGCATTAAGCGCCGCAGGTCTAGACTCCTTTGATTCACTATCGGATGAAACTGTGACGCTTACAGGAGGCGATGCACTGGCTCTACCTAGCCCAGAAGAAAGTTACGAGCAGCAACTCAATGCGGTGAAGGGATTAGTGGCGGAGGATGCTGGCCGGGTTGCTCAAGTGATTAAACGTTGGATAAATGAAGAATGAACGCGCCTGCGAAACAAGCTAAAGCGGATGCTCGCCCCAAGGTAGATCTAAACCGTATCGATCAAGCGGCCATTCTTCTTATGACGCTTGGAGAGGAAAGCGCTGCTCAAATCCTGAAGCATATGGGGCCTAAAGAGGTTCAGCGTTTGGGCACTGCTATGGCGCAGTTAACTAATATTCAACAATATGAAGTTGAAGTGGTTCTATCAAATTTTATGGAAGAAGTTCGCACACAGACCGGCTTAGGGATGGGAGCCGATACCTATATTCGCAGCATGTTGGTGACTGCTCTAGGTGAAGACAAGGCCAACGGGCTTATCGACCGTATTCTTCTCGGCGGAAATACCACGGGTTTGGATACCCTAAAATGGATGGAAGCGCGCTCGGTTGCGGACATTATTCGCAATGAACACCCCCAGATTCAAGCGATTGTACTGGCGTATTTGGATGCGGATCAATCCGCAGAAATTTTGGCGTACTTCCCAGAAAAGGTCAGGCTGGATGTGATGATGCGTGTCGCTTCTTTAGATACGGTCCAACCCAGTGCTTTGCAAGAATTAAACGATATACTCGAAAAACAATTTTCTGGTAATGCCGGCTCACAAACCAAAGATATGGGTGGTTTTAAAACTGCGGCTGAAATTGTTAACAACTTAGACAGCTCTGTGGGCAGTGAGCTGCTCGAATCCATTAAAGAAATTGACGAAGATACCGGAACGCAAATTCAAGAACTGATGTTTGTATTCGAAAACCTAGGTGATGTGGATGATCGTGGCATACAAGCACTGCTACGTGAAGTCTCTTCCGATATTCTTATCCTCGGTCTTAAAGGTGCCGACGATATACTTCAAGAGAAAATATTTGGCAATATGTCTAAACGTGCAGCCGAGCTATTGCGTGACGACTTGGAAGCGAAAGGTCCGGTTAAGCTTTCCGAAGTGGAAAGCGCTCAAAAAGAAATTCTTACTATAGCTAGGCGTATGGCCGATGCTGGAGAAATTAACTTGGGTGGTGGTGGTGAGGAAATACTGTAAATTTGTTAAGCGTGGTTTTGGATAATAGGTACACTTTAAAGTGACATTCATTGAGTAGTAGAATATATGTCGGAAAATATTAAGTTCGCTGGTCGAATTCCACACGAGTCTCTTACTGGCGCCGTTTCTGTTCGAAGTTGGTCTTTGCCTACCATGGATAGTCGTGGTCGAGTGATTCAAGCGGTGAAAAAAAAATCCGCTGAAAAATCGAATGAATCGATAGAAACGCTGCCAAAATCAAAAAAACCAAAACCTCTCACCGCAGAGGACATGCAGAAAATTGCCGAGCAAGCAAAAAAAGAAGGGTATGCTGAGGGCTATCAAGAGGGAAAAACAAAAGGGCACACAGAGGGGTTGGCTAAAGGTGAAAAGCAAGGGTGTGACAAAGCCTATAAAGAAACTCGTAGGCAAATAGAGTTAGAGCGTAGCCGCCTAAAAAATATATCCAATCAGTTAATGGTCCCAATGGGTGAACAGGAATTAATATTAGAAAATATCATTATTGATACGGCCATACGGTTTGCTCAAGAAATTATACAAAAAGAAATTACTCAGTCCCCCGAAGTACTTTTTGATGTAGTTGTCCGAGCTATCTCGGCTTTACCAGCCGGTGCAAACAATATCAGTCTAACTCTTAACGAAAGTGATGCAGAATTGTTTAACGAAACCTATCCTGAAGCGGCTCGAAATTGGTCAGTTCGTATTGATAACCGTATAGAATCCGGTGGGTGCAAAGTGGAAACTGCCGAGAGCCTTGTCGATTACAGTATTCAAACTCGTTTGGATCAATACCTTAATGAAGTAAAAGCGAAAGGCGAAAAAGGTGAGGATTTATTAAAAGACGTGGAAACGTATATTCATCCAGATGAAACGGTTGACGTACTCCCTATTGACGCGGCTAAAGAGCCATTTGATGAACAGTCTAAAGGCTGGATACAAAGGCAAGGTTCTGAAGAGTTGGACATTGAAGAAAATACACTAACTGAAGGCAACTCGCAAAAGCAAAGACAGACTAAACCGGCTCAAGAAGAAGAGGTACAACCTTCAATGACGAGTGCTTTATCGGAAGAGCGGGTTAACCTTAGTGCCGATAACATCAGTGCCGATACCCGCGTTGACCAAGATACACCGAGTAGTAATGATTGATACTCATCCACCATTGATAAAACGTCTCGCAAAATACCGGCAATTTTCGCTGTTGGAAACCCCGCCAGTTGCTACGGGTAGACTGACCCGTATGGTTGGGCTCACTTTGGAAGCTGTGGGTTTAAATGTCTCTGTTGGTCGGCAGTGTAAAGTGGTCTTGCCAAGGGGAAGAGAAGTCGAAGTCGAAGTGGTAGGCTTTCACAATGAAAAAACATTCCTAATGCCTGTTAAAAAAGTTGAAGGTGTTCAACCGGGAGCAAAAGTTTTTCCTGTTTTGGATCACAATAGGCTTTCGATGGGAGACCATCTTAAGGGGCGAATATTAAATGGTGTTGGGCAGCCTCTCGATGGCAAAGGAGCTATTAATAGCAATGGCAAAGTGGACCTTGAGCCCAGTGCGATTAACCCTTTGCATCGTCATCCAATATACGAGCCTCTGGATGTGGGTATTCGAGCAATCAATAGCTTGCTAACCGTAGGTAAGGGCCAGCGTATAGGTTTGTTTGCCGGTAGTGGTGTAGGGAAAAGCGTGCTAATGGGAATGATGACTCGATTCACTACGGCGGATATAGTGGTGGTGGGGTTGATTGGTGAGCGTGGTCGTGAAGTAAAAGAATTTGTTGATCAAATTCTTGGGGAAGAAGGGCTTAAAAAAGCGGTCGTGGTTGCTGCTCCCGCAGACGATGCGCCACTAATGAGATTAAGAGCCGCACAGCTTTCAACACGTATTGCCGAGTACTTTCGAGATCAAGGAAAGAGTGTTTTGTTACTTATGGATTCCTTAACTCGTTTTGCTCAGGCCCAACGCGAAATTTCTTTGGCGATTGGTGAACCTCCCGCAACCAAGGGATACCCTCCATCTGTTTTTGCAAAAATTCCTGATTTAGTTGAACGAGCAGGGAATGGTATGAAAGGAGGGGGGTCCATCACGGCCTTTTATACTGTACTCACCGAAGGCGATGACCTACAAGACCCTATTGCCGATTCTGCCAGAGCCATACTTGATGGGCACGTTGTCTTATCGAGGCAGTTAGCGGAAGAGGGGGTATACCCTGCAATAGATATTGAAGCATCTATTTCCAGAGTCATGCCAAATATTGTTAACGACACTCAATTGAAAGAAGCTCAAAGGTTTAAACAGCTACTTTCAATATACAAAACCAATAAAGACCTTATTACCATAGGGGCTTATAGTAAAGGCAGTGACCCAGAGATTGATTTGGCGATAGATAAATATCCTCTTTTGAAAGCGTTTATTGGGCAAAGTATTAATCAAGCAGCCCTTTACCCTGCAAGCGTTGCCGATCTTACGCAATTGTTATCCTCGAATAATGATGCTGCTAGAAATGAAAAAGAAAAATCCACATCACTCAATGCTAATAACCGGATGGTTAAGAAGAATACCGGCCCTCTAACCTCCGGTAATCGTCGAAATCAAAATTTAGCTTCTGCAAGTAACCCAGGTAGGCTTGGTTGATGGTACAGCGTTCAAAAAGAATATTGCCGGTACTTGATCTTGCAAAACGCCATGAAAATAGTGCGGCTGAAGAGTACGATAATGCTCGTCAGCAGTGTCAGAAAAATGTTTTCCAATTACGTGAGATGGAAGGCTTCTATCGAGACTATGCCCAGCAAAATACCCTTAGTCGTACCCTACGGGCTGAAGAATTTGCGAATTCTAGGTTATTTTTGGAAAATTTAGCGAACGTTATTGAGGGGCAAAAGAACCTGGTTATTCAAAGTGAGCGCTTTCTTGAAGAGAAGAAAAGAGTGTGGAACAAGCACTACTTAAAGCGCCAATCTATGGAGGATTTGGTTACAAGGTATCGACAAGAAGAGTTGTTGGCGCTGGATAAACAGGACCAAAAATTCATAGACGAGTGGGTTAGTCAAAATAATGGTCGTAGAAACTGACGTCTTTTAACTTTTTACCCAACTTGCTTTCCGCCCGAAATTTGTTTATGTCTTATATCTTATATGCAAACGAGGAATTATATTTCTTTGTTTTAATTCTTAAGATACTCAGTAATTTCCTCCCTAACCTCCCGTATCCTAGTTGGAATGCAAATAAATGTATATGGCAACGTGTTTTTCGGTAGCAAGTTTCGCAACTCTGTCTAGACTTAGTTTAAAGCCAGGATGTTTCCTTAACAGATAAGCGTTATAAACGGAGAAGAGTCAGTGTCTACAGTTGATTTTAACCTTCCAGAAAATTTGACCATAGCCAATGTTCATGGGTTACATGAGGAGTTTGAAACCTTGGTCGATACAAAGGATTGTGACAACGTTGTTTTGCACGGCGATAATGTATCGCGTGCGGATACAGCGGGATTGCAGTTGTTATTGGCGTTTGTTAATGCGACGAAGGAAAAGCAAATCAAAATTCATTGGGATCACCCTTCAGAAAAGCTGTGTTCTGCTGCTGGATTACTCGGTGTAGATAGCGCCCTGGGTATCCATTGACCCTTGCTGTGAATGAAAATATTAATGATTGGAGAGAAAACGTATGGCTAGAATTTTAGCTGTTGATGATTCGGCCTCGATGAGACAAATGGTGAGTTTTACATTAAAGGGCGCTGGACATGAAGTCATGGAAGCTGCCGATGGGGTAGAAGCACTTAAGGTTGCTCAGGCTGAGAGCGCGTTTGATTTAGTCATCTCTGATATCAATATGCCTAACATGGACGGGATATGTTTAATCAAAGAGTTACGTCAATTACCTTCGTTTAAGTTCATACCAATACTGATGTTAACGACTGAATCGGGTGTAGATAAAAAGAGCGAAGGCAAAGCAGCCGGTGCCACCGGCTGGATAGTCAAACCATTTAACCCAGATCAGTTACTCGCCACAATTGGAAAAGTGCTCTGATTTAGCTAGGCGTCGTTACCATGGGAATAGACCTGTCACAGTTTCATCAAGTATTCTTCGAAGAGAGCATTGAAGGGCTAGATGTAATGGAATCCGCTCTAATGGAGTTGGACCCCAGTAACATTGATAGCGAAACAATCAATCTTATTTTTCGATCAGCGCACTCTATAAAAGGAGGCAGCGCTACTTTTGGTTTCACCTCTATCTCAGATTTCACTCATGATCTAGAAACCATTCTTGATCAAGTGCGTTCTGGTATACGAGGAGTGACAAGTGAAGACGTTAATTTGTATTTGCAATCCGTTGATTGTATGCGAGAGATGCTTTCCCTTTTGCAAGACGGAAAGGATGGGTTGACGGAGCTTTCAGATAAGCTTAAAAATGAATTTAAGTTAATGTTAGAAAGAAAAACTTCCGGTGAATCAAGCGATACAGCGCTAGTTGCGGTGGAAACAAAACCTGATGTCCAGGCCGACGTTAAAATCGAGTCGAAAGCTACTGATCCATTTATTTGGAAAGTCAGTTTTGTTCCCTCTATCAATATTTTACAGACTGGTAATGATCCACACCGAATAATTCGAGAACTTGCCGAAATAGGTGAGTTTATCGAAGTAAATTGTACCAGTGAACTTCCAAATTTATCTGGAATGGACCCAAGTGAATGTTACTTGAAATGGGAAATTATTCTTTCTAGTTATCAGGATAAAGAAGATATTTATGAACCCTTTGAATGGGTTATTGACGAGTCACAAATTGATATTGAGCCCTATTCCTCAGGTGTTAATTGGCATATTCATTTTGAGCCTAATGCAGAGATATTACAAACTGGGAATGAACCTACTCGCTTATTCCGTGTGCTTGAAGGAATGGGTGAATTGGAGGTCAAGGTGGGTATGGATAAATTACCTAACCTTGCTTCAATGGATGCTGAAGTGTGTTACCTTTATTGGGATCTCTACCTTAAATCAAATACTGCGGATGAAGATTCTATTCGTGAAATATTTGAATGGGTGATAGAGGACTCTCTCTTTGAAATATCGTCAAATGAAAAAGTTGCTTTAGATGTAGAAAATATTAACGAAGACTTAAAACCTGCAACAGTCGATGCTAAAGCCCCCGAAAACGAAGAAAAAGTAGATACAGTTAAAGAGCCTGACGCTAAAAACCAGGAAGAAGATAAAGTTAAGCCAAATCTGATAACTTCTGCGCCCAAAAAGATCGTAGCGGAAACATCTTCCATACGTGTTGGAACAGATAAAGTTGATAACTTAATTAACATGGTGGGAGAGCTTGTTATTACTCAATCCATGTTAGGTCAATTAGGAAGTGAATTTGATTTGGATCGTTTACCAAAACTTATCGAAGGATTGAACCAGCTTGAACAAAATACCCGAGAGCTGCAAGAAAGCGTTATGCAGATAAGAATGTTGCCAATTAGCTTTGCCTTTAGTCGATTTCCAAGAATGGCGAGGGATTTAAGCCAGTCATTAAATAAAAAAATCGAATTAAAAATGATTGGAGAACAAACAGAACTTGATAAAACTGTGATGGAAAAAATAGGTGACCCGTTAGTGCATTTAGTTCGTAATGCTTTGGATCACGGTATCGAAATACCAGAAGAACGCATTAAAAAAGGTAAGCCAGAGACAGGTACTGTCATACTTGATGCCTATCACCAGGGTGGCAATGTTGTTATTGAAATTCGAGACGATGGCAAAGGCTTGGATAAAGATAAAATTATTGCCAAGGCCATAGAAAAAGGCATTATTACGGAATCGGATTCGAGTAAATTCAGTAAAGAGCAAGCTTTCGATCTTATTTTTCAACCGGGATTTTCTACTGCCGCAGTCGTCAGTGATGTATCAGGGCGCGGTGTGGGTATGGATGTCGTCAAGAGAAATATTCAAGCACTAAATGGCGTGGTTGAACTGACCTCAGAAAAAGATAAAGGCTCAAAAGTTACTATTCGTTTACCTCTTACCTTGGCTATATTGGATGGACAACTTGTTCGAGTGGGAAATAATACCTACATCTTTCCTTTAGTATCCATTGTGGAATCACTTCAATGTAAAAGTAAATTCGTTAGCAATATTGCTGGTGGGTGTAATGTATTTCGTTTGCGTGATGATTATGTTCCCATTGTTGAGTTACATAAGACTTTCTCTATCGAAGTAAAAGAACGGGATGTTGATGAAAACCTTATGGTAGTTGTGGAGTCCGATGGAGAAAAGGTTGGGCTTATTGTCGATGAATTATTGGCTCAGCAACAAGTTGTGATAAAAAGCTTGGAACAAAACTATCGACGGGTGGAAGGAATATCCGGGGCGACTATTTTGGGTGATGGCACAGTCGCCTTAATTCTTGATATCCCAGGGATTGTAAAACTATCTGGTGAAGGTTACAAAAAAGCCCAGGAATTTTCCCAGATCTCTATGGAGCGTCAGCCTCATACCCTCGATAACTCAATTCAGGCTACTGGCTAACTAGCCAAATTTGACGGAGTAATTTGAATGCAAGCTCAAACACAAGTCAAGGAAACTGACCAGAATACGACTCATATGGATGACAATTCTGAGTCAAATGCGGCAGCGAACCAGTATCTCACCTTTATTATGGCTAATGAAGAATATGGTGTAGATATCCTTTGTGTACAAGAAATTAGAGGCTGGGAGACTGCGACGCCACTGCCAAATGCACCGCCTCATATTAAAGGCGTGATTAATTTACGGGGAACAATTGTCCCAATTATTGATTTACGCCAATGTTTCGGTTTGGATGGGATTGAGTATACGGCTATAACTGTGGTGATTGTATTAAAAGTCAATCACAAAGATACGATCCGGACTATGGGAATTGTTGTCGATGCGGTTTCGGATGTCTATTCTTTATCACAGCATGAAATGAGAGACGCTCCTGATTTGGGTAGCGCTGTTAATACAGAATTTATTCGAGGTTTGGTTAATGTGGATGAAAAAATGGTTATTTTATTGGATATTGACCAGTTGTTGACGCTTGAAGATGTACCGAATCTTGCCGGTTTATCTAAAAAATTAAATATAGAAACAGTTGCCTAAATATATTGAAAGCAGCTTATTCAAATTTAATCGTTCTCTAATTTAAAACTGTATATTAAATATCACTTTTCGGATCGGGTCAAATATAGGTGATCACTATGAGAAAACTGTTAGAAATGTTTGGCATCGGTCGTAATGACTGTAAAGAAATTACTGATAAAATGGAAGCCATTAATCGGACGCAAGCGGTTATTGAATTCGATATGTCGGGCAATATACTTCACGCTAATGATAATTTTTTAAATGTGATGGGGTATAGCCTCTCTGAGGTGGTTGGAAGGCATCACAGTATATTTGTTGAATATGAAGAGAAAAAATCCGATAAATATCGATTGTTTTGGAGTAGATTAAATCGTGGTGAAAATATAATAGAAGAATTTAAGCGGGTAGGTAAAAATGGAAAAGATATTTGGGTTCACGGTTCCTATAACCCTTTAATCGGAAAAGATGGTAACCCGTATAAAGTTATTAAATTTGCGACCGATGTTACTGAACGAAAAATGCAAGCAGAACTTGACAGAAATAATGCCAATATTGCTAACGCATTAAAAACTTGTCAGGCAAATGTAATGCTGGCTGATAAAGGCTTAAATATTGTTTATATGAATGAAACTGTGAAGGAAATGTTAAAGGGTAATGAGCATGAGCTGCAGTCGGTTTTAAATAATTTTTCAGTAGATACACTTATTGGTAGTAATGTCGATGGGTTTCACGCTAACCCAAGTCATCAACATAATATCTTAAAAAATATGAGTGATGTATATAAAGCAGATATTAAAGTTGGATGCCTTACATTTAACTTAGTTGCAACTCCTTGGTTTGATGTTGATGGAAATAGACTTGGAACGCTTGTGGAATGGGAGGATAAAACAGACCGTCTAGCCGAAGAGGAAAGGCAGATTAAAGAAGCTGCGTCCAATACTCGTATAAAGCAAGCTTTAGATGTATGTGATACCTCTGTTATGTTGGCAGATACTGAGTTGGATATTATTTACCTGAATCAGGCTCTGCAAAATATGCTGGAAGAACGTCAAAACCAGTTGAAAACGGCGCTCCCCGAATTTGATGCAAAAAATTTAATTGGTACCTGTGTTGACGGTTTTCATGCTAACCCAGGTCATCAAAGAAAGTTGCTTGAAAAGCTTAGCCAATCATATAAAACAAATATCGAAGTGGCGGGTTTAACCTTTGGATTAATTGCCACGCCTTTAAATGATGCTAGTGGAAATAGACTAGGTACAGTAGTTGAGTGGGAAGATAAAACGGAAAGACTCGCTAAAGAAAGAGAAGAGCAAAATATAGCTGCGGAAAATGCTCGGGTAAAACAAGCGCTGGATGCCGTGTCTGCTAACGTGATGATCGCTGACCCTGATTTTAATATTATTTATTTAAACGGTGCTGTGACCTCAATGATGCGCACAGCCGAATCCGATATTAGAAAAGACCTGCCTAACTTTGATACGTCTAAATTAATAGGCGCTAATATAGATACCTTCCACAAAAATCCTGCTCGCCAACGAAACGTGATTCGTTCACTAACCAGCAGTTATCGCAGTCAAATTTCTGTAGGTGGACGGACATTTTCACTTATTGCCAATCCGATTATTGTTAATGATGAGCGCCTTGGTGCGGTTGTGGAGTGGAATGACCGAACCGCTGAAGCGGCTATTGAAAAAGAAATAGACAGTATGGTGGATTCCGCAGGTTCTGGCGACTTTAGCAAAACGGTTAACCTTGAAGGAAAAGAGGGCTTTTTCTTAAATCTCAGTACGGGTTTAAATGACTTAATTGGTACTGTAGAAGTGGCCATGGGCGATATTATTCGTATGTTAGGTGCAATGGCTCGTGGAGACCTGACCGAGCGAATTACTAGGGAGTACAATGGCTCCTTTGGTCAACTTAAAGTAGACGCTAATTCCACAGCGGATAAGCTGACTGAGGTTCTTAGTAAGGTTGCATCTTCCGCGTCAGCAATATCTTCAGGGGCTAATGAAATTGCCCAAGGTAACGCAGATTTAAGTCAGCGTACTGAAGAACAAGCATCATCCTTGGAAGAAACGGCTTCCAGTATGGAGGAAATGACCTCTACGGTGAAACAAAGTGCTGACAATGCGCAAGAGGCGAATACACTTGCTGTTGAGGCCCAGGCTAAAGCGCAAGAAGGTGGGGCGGTGGTAAATAATGCCATTGCCGCGATGGAAGAAATCAATACATCCAGTAAAAAGATTTCAGATATTATTGGTGTAATCGATGAAATTGCATTTCAAACTAACTTGCTCGCATTGAACGCTGCGGTAGAAGCGGCAAGAGCGGGTGAACAGGGGCGTGGTTTTGCGGTGGTAGCTGGAGAAGTTAGAAACCTAGCACAGCGTTCAGCCGCAGCAGCGAAGGAAATTAAAGACCTGATTCGAGACAGTGTTGATAAAGTTGAATATGGAGCAAACTTAGTCAATGAGTCTGGAAAAACCTTGTCCGAAATTGTTTCTTCTGTAGAAAACGTCACTAGCATGATGGAAGAAATTAGTAATGCTGCAAGAGAGCAAACATCTGGAATCGAGCAAGTAAATAAAGCGGTATCTCAAATGGACGAAATGACTCAACAGAATGCAGCCTTAGTCGAAGAAGCTTCGGCGGCAGGTGAGGCCATGGCGGATCAAGCTAAAACGATGAATGATGTCGTTTCCTTCTTTTCGACATCTAAAGCTACGGGAAATATGGAAGGGCATTCAAATTCACCCATTAAAACCTATACAAAACCCCAATCGTCCTCATCACCCTCTAGATCAGTAACTCATGGTGGAGACGAGTGGGAAGACTTCTAGAATAGTTGTTATAAATGAAGTATTAATTTGAATTAAATTAATACTTATTTTTTGAAAGAGGAAAATGTTTTGGTTCTTACGTCGGGAGAAGATTTTTCTCAAAGAGAATTTCCGATGACTGATCGGGATTACGAAGCAATTCAATCTATTGCATATGAATTAACAGGTATTAGTCTTTCAGAACACAAAAAAAATATGATCTATGGGCGTTTAGCGAGGCGTCTTAGAAAGTTAAGAACAGAACGTTTTTCAAGCTATATTGAAATGATTAAAAAAAAGGATTCGCCTGAGCAGAATGAGTTTGTTAATGCTATTACTACAAATCTCACTTCTTTCTTTCGAGAGGGTCATCATTTCGATTATTTGAAAAATACAATTATTCCAAAATTGATGACGAAAAATGTTTCGACAAAACGAATTCGAATTTGGTCTGCTGGTTGCTCTACCGGGGAAGAACCTTATTCTATAGCGATGGTATTAAAAAGTTTTGCATCATTAAGTAATTGGGATGTAAAAATTTTGGCAACGGATTTAGATACCAATGTGCTGGATACGGGAAAGGCTGCAATCTATTCAATGGATAGAGCAGATAGTGTTCCCGAAGACTACCGTAAATATCTTCAATGCAAAAATGATAACGATAAAGTAAGAATTAAAAAAAACGTTTCATCGCTTATTCGATTTAACCCGTTAAACTTAATGCATGATTGGCCAATAAAAGGTCCGTTTGATGTTATATTTTGCCGAAATGTTGTTATTTATTTTGATGTTGAAACACAGAGAAAACTATTTGATCGTTATGCAGACATTATGAAAGAAGATGGTTGCCTGTTTATTGGGCATAGTGAAAGTTTGCATAATATTACTAATCGATTTATCTCCGTTGGGCGAACAATTTATCGGCGGAATAGATGAAAATTTTGTCCCCTCATGCTTTTGAAGGGATAAAAATTACCTAAACCACATTGAATATAGTGATGGGGTCGCAAAAAGAGAGTTGTCATTTGCAAAATAAACGACCATTACCCCCTGCAACTGCTGGCTTTGAACATGTCAACAGATATTGGGATAGAACAATGAATTTACCCGCAGCTAAGATTTTGCCGGGGGAGTGCTATGTAAGTGGCCACGGTGAAATTATTGCTACGGTATTGGGGTCGTGCATAGCCGCGTGTATCCGCGACAAAGAAATTGGTGTGGGAGGTATGAATCATTTTATGCTTCCATTACAAAATGAAAATAGTCAAATAAACCGGGCAAACTTAGTTAATTCAGAATTGTGTTATGGCAATTGGGCAATGGAATATTTAATTAATACTATTATTAAAATGGGTGGCCGCAGAGATAGATTAGAAGTGAAAGTGTTTGGCGGTGGAAAAGTACTGTCTGGAATGACTAATATTGATATTGGTAGAAGAAATGTTGAATTTGTCTTGGATTTTTTAGATAGAGATAGATTAAAAGTAGTCGCTAAAGATTTAGGCAGTGATCATCCTAGAAAAGTACTTTACTTCCCGGATACAGGTGCAGTAAAGCTTAAGCGTCTGAGGATAGTGGAAAATGATACTGTGCAACGTCGTGAAAAAGCTTACTATGATCAAATGAAACAAAAAACTCAGACTGGCGATATTGAACTATTTTAACATTATGCTTTGAATAAGTTTTCCTTATGGCGACGCTAGAGAAGAAAATAAAAGTACTGATTGTAGATGATTCTGCGGTAATTCGTTCGGTTTTGACAGAAATACTGTCTTCTGACCCACAAATCGATGTTGTTGGTGGTGCGACTGACCCCTATGATGCTCGGGAGAAAATTAAAAAACTTCACCCGGATGTTCTGACTCTCGATATAGAGATGCCCAAAATGAATGGCATTGAATTCCTTAAGAATTTGATGCGCCTGCACCCTATCCCCGTTGTTATGATTTCGACCCTAACTCACGAAGGCGCACCTGCTACGCTTGAGGCATTAGCTATTGGTGCAATAGATTTTATCGGTAAACCACAAAATCAAGGGGCGGGGGCAATAGCTAATTATAGCGCTGTTATTATTGAAAAAGTGCTTTCTGCCGCTCGGTCAAATGTGTTTGCGCACGAAGAAAAACCCACCATAGAAGCGAAAACAAGTCGTAAAATATTACATAAAAAAAAGAAATTAAAAGCAGGTTTTATTTGTGCGATAGGTGCTTCCACTGGGGGGACGGAAGCAATTAAAGATGTGATTACCTCTTTGCCATTTCATTCTCCTCCAATCGTTATTGCCCAGCATATTCCGGCAGTGTTCAGTGCCTCTTTTGCACAACGAGTGAATGCAATTTCAGAATTGAATGTATGCGAAGCTACTCATGGGCAAAAAATTGAAGGAGGCGGCGTATATATTGCCCCAGGGAACTCGCATTTAACCATTAAGTTGAAAGGCGGATATTATTATTGTGAGCTGAGTGAATCAGAGCCTGTAAATAGGCACAGGCCCTCAGTGGAGGTATTGTTTGACTCAGTACTGCAAACGGCTGGAAAAATGGCTTTAGGTATCCTTTTGACCGGAATGGGCACTGATGGGGCACATGCCCTATTAAGAATGAGGGAAAGCGGTTGTATGACAATAGCCCAAGATGAACCCTCAAGTGTCGTTTGGGGAATGCCGGGTTCTGCGGTGGGTTTAAATGCAGCCTGTTCGGTGCTACCTCTTAGGAAGATTCCCCTGTGCATTATTGAACAGGCTTTTAGATAATGATTAGACAAATTGATTATTTTCTCAACAGTGAGATTGATAAATATCTTATTCCTAATAAATCTCGTTATTTTGCCCTCACCCTTGAATCGAAATTACGCTATGCTTAGGTAGTCTGGCGGAGTGCAGTAAATCTTTGCCTGACAAGCCATTAAAAAGTGGTTTTTAGAATACAGTAGAAGAGAGTGACAATTAGAGAGGAAGTATGGCGATCAAGTCTCAAAAATCAGACGATGGTGTAATGCTTACTATAAGTATAGATGGACGGTTCGATGCATCTTCGCTCGATGAGTTTCGCAGGAGCTACGAAGATTCTGACCCAAGTGAAATTCAGCGGTATTTCGTAGATTTGGCAGAAACCATTCACCTGGACAGCTCTGCTTTGGGAATGCTTTTAGTACTGAGAGATTTTGCGGGTGGTGATCAAGCGGATATTACTATTAGTAGCTGCTCCCCAGAAGTTCGCAAAATCTTTGCTATTTCCAGCTTTGAGCAATTGTTTAATATCGAATAATTGTGTATTCACACAAGTATTTAATTGATGAGGATATAACCCCAGACAGGGGATCGACATCTCCATGAATGAGTCTGGAAACGAAAAGTCACTGACCATCCTTATAGCGGAAGACTCTGCTCCTGATCGCATGATTCTTGAGTCGATAGTGACCCAAGTCGGCCATAAGGCAATTAGTGCTGCTGATGGCGTGGAGGCCGTAGAAGCGTTCAAAAAAGAACGGCCAGATATAGTTTTGCTCGATGTACTTATGCCCAATATGGGAGGCATGGATACGGCGAGAGAAATTCGAAAACTATCTGTCGGTGAACTTATTCCCATTGTCTTTTTGACCTCACTATCTGATAACGAATCCTTGGTTGAGTGTTTGGATGCTGGCGGCGACGATTTTGCGTCTAAGCCCTACAATCGAGTGGTTATTCAGTCGAAAATTAAAGCATTTAGTCGTATGCGCGAAATGCACCAAACCCTGGCAGAACAAAAATTCCAGATTGAGATGAATAACAAACATCTTATTCAGGAACAGCGTGTCGCAAAACAAGTATTTGATAAGATCGCTCATAGCGGTTGCTTAAGTTTAAGTAATATTCGTTATTATATGTCTCCACTGGCTGTTTTTAATGGCGATGTACTGGTCTCTGAAATTAGCCCTGGTGGCAGTATTGTAATGTTGCTTGGGGACTTTACGGGCCATGGTTTGCCTGCGGCCATAGGGTCTATGCCTTTAGCAACCACCTTCTATGGAATGGTGCGCAAAGGTTTTTCTATGGCGGATATTCTGCGAGAAGTAAATTCTAAGCTTAATCAGATATTACCTGTTGGGTTTTTCTGTTGTGCCACCTGTATTGATATTAACTTTACTAAGCAGCGGCTTCGGGTTTGGAATGGTGGATTGCCAGATTGTTATCTCTATCGTTCTGAAACTGACGATTACGAATTAATTAAATCAACTCATCTTCCCTTAGGCGTATTGTCTCATAGAGAATTTAAAGCGGAAACTCAACGTATACACCTCAATGAAGGTGATCGCTTTTATATGTGTTCTGATGGCATATGTGAGGCGCGAGATAAAAACGGGGAAATGTTTGGGGAAGAGCGTCTAGATAGGCTGATGCAGAAGAAAAAAGGGCAGAATACACTTTTCGATGATATTCTGAGTCAGGTTCACAGCCATATTGGCACCAGTGATAAAAATGATGACTTATCCTTAGTGGAAATCCTTGTAGATGATGTGGATTTAATTGCCCATGAGAATACATCTAATCAGCTTCAGCAAGGGTATTTAGTTGACTGGAATATGAAGTTTGCGGTTAACGAGACCAGCCTTCGCCAATATGATCCCTTGCCTTTGTTGTTAAATATACTGTCGGAAGTTCCGGGCTTGAGAAACCACAGCGCACTTTTGTATACGGTTTTATCCGAACTGTTTAATAATGCGCTTGAGCATGGAATCTTGGGGTTGCCGTCTGAACAAAAATCATCGCCGGATGGGTTTGCTGAATATTATGCTCAACGAAGAACTAAATTAGATCATTTGAATAAAGCAGATATGTCCATTGAACTATCCCATATCGGAGAAATTGACGGTGGCCTTTTGATCATTCGAGTGATGGATTCGGGAGAAGGTTTTTTGCTGGAAAATGATGCAGTAAAATTATTTACTAAATCAGACGATACTCGCTATGACAAACGTGACGGTTCTAATTATGGAAAGAGTGATATTGCTAAGCCTAACTATTTTGGTCGAGGCTTAACACTTATTAACTCTATTTGCGAAAAACTAATTGTCCACCCACCTGGAAACGACATAGAAGTACACTTTCGTTGGAAAGAGGAAGCTTAGTGCAGAGTGTTATACTGGGTTTGATGTATTTTTATTGATTTGTATCATTTGTAGACTTTAGTATATGAACGTGGTTTTTAATAGGGAGGTGAATACCGCTAACACACAGGGATAGATTATTCGAGGGCTTCCCTGTGTGGTTTGTTATAGGAGCGAATTGTTATGCCTACTATTGATAACGAAACTCTAATGAGTCTAAAAGACTTGCTAGGTGATAGATTTACCGTACTTATCCAAACTTACATTGACGACGGTGATCGAAGGCTTTCGTTACTGAGAGACGGTGTGGCCAATCAGGACTTCGAGGTAGTGCGTCAGGAGTCCCACGGTTTAAAAGGCAGCAGCCGTAATATCGGCGCTATAGGGGTGGGTGAATGTTGCGATAAGCTAGAGGTCATGGGTAGAGGCCAAGTTGCTGATGGCCTAGAGCAAATATTTGCCACAGTAGAGCAAGATTTTGCCGCCACATGTCACTTACTTAAGGAATACTTACAGTCTTGTAAAAACGAGTGACAAACAATAAGTATTCAATACTCCGAGATTATTGTATATGAAACATTTTTACTTACCTCTTTAAAGCTTACCTCAAACCATGGCATAACCTTTGCGTTATCCTTTTTAACTGTTTTTCTCACCTACAAGATTTGCCGGTTAGGTGAGGGTGCTTATTAAGGGGAAGCCATGTCACCGTTTTTGCATAATATTGCAGGTTCTCAAGACCTGCAAACCTCTGTTTCTAGTCGAGTGGAAAGTCGTTCTACGAAAATAGAAACGCGCCACGAGGAAGTGGAAGGTGAAAAAAGCTTTAAGCATGAGCTGGATAATCAATCTCGACAGCAAGAAAGCAAGGCTAGCAACAAGTCCGGTCCCGAGTCTGTAGTTGAAAAAAATTCAACAGATAAACCTTCTGAGCCCTCAATAAAACAAAACGTTTCTCAACGTCAGAACACTGATGGAGCCACTATAGAAGAAACCCTAGCTGAGGAATTGCCACCCGCCGAAGAACGTACATTAGATGTATCTCAAGTGCCCGTCAATGCAACTGTATTACCTGAGCAACTTGGCAATATAGCTGTTAATGTTGAGGGTTCTGGTTCAACAGGTCCACTAACAGTGAAAGAACCCTTAAGTGAAATAGGAGTATTAGAAAGCGCACTTGGTTCTCGAAATAATGATTTAACAAAGGGCTCTAAGGGTTCTATACAGGCTTTGTCTGCTCAACGTATGCCTCTTGCTCAAACCCCGGCTAAGGGAATACATACTCCTGTGGATATCGCGCCTGCTTCTGAATTTACCGGGGCTACGGTGGAGCTAAAAGGAACGGGTTTTTTTCTTAATGGGGGTAAAGGGAAAAGTATTGACGGTGCTCTTGCAAAGCTATCGGTTGGAATAACTGGGCAAGAACTCAGCTCTTCTGTCCCCTTGCAAGACTCAACGTTTTCACCTTCTTCAGATAAGACCGCCAGCACCCCGTTGGTTGGTTTGCACAATACTTCGATGACCACAAACCTAAATAAAGGGCAAAACCCATTAACGGTGGATAAGCTCTTGGCCTCTAATGCGACTAACCCAACTAACTCAAATGTTATACATTCACCAAGTACTTTAAACGTTGATGAAGGGTTAAATATTACGGATCGGCTCGCCGTTTTGAGTAGTCTATCTGAAAAAGTAGAGGGCTCCACAGATACTCGACAGCTATTTCAACAATCGGTCAGCACTCAATATCAAATGGAGACAACCGCTCGTACACAAATACCCGTCAATATTCGGTTTGGACAACCCCAGTGGGCAACCGCAATTGCTGAACGCACCGCCATGATTGCATCGCAAAATATTCAATTTGCAGAACTTCAATTAGACCCACCTGAGTTAGGGCCATTGCAAGTCAAAGTAAGTATTCACCAAGATCAGGCATCGGTGAGCTTTGTTTCGGCCAACCAAGCTGTGAGAGAGAGCGTGGACCAGTCCATCATAAAGCTAAAGGAACTATTTGAAGAGCAAGGGCTAGACTTGGTCGATGTAGACGTATCGGACCACTCATTCAACGGACAAGAACCGGAAGCGCAGGATGAACAATTTTCTGACGGTGCTGAAACATCGGATGTGCAGAAAGAACTGACTACCGAAGACTTAGTTCTTGACGTTAGCCAAGGAATCGACTTTTTTGCCTGACCTTGACTTAATGTTCTGATACCCCCCCCACATAATGCGAGTACTTGTCCAAGTATTCACTTTCAAATTTGCACATATCCTTCCTCGGTCTACATTTAATAGTGATAGAGCTGGGGTTTTTTATTGCCCCTGGTTATTGTCCTGATTACTGCCAGTAATAGTTAGATGGCGTTTTAATGGCACACCTCTTGCTCAACTACCCTTAAGGGGTGATTTATTTCTTTTGTGACAGGAAATTGACATGGCCGAGGAAGAAGAGGAAAAGGAAAACGAAGACCGTACCAAGGAGAGTAAAAGCGGTAACAAGAAAAAACTCTTTATCTTAATTGGGGTTGGGGTAATTGTGATAGCACTTTCTATAGGTGGAACCCTCGTTGCACTATCACTGCTGGGTGAGAATAAGCCGGAAATGGAAGAGATGGCTGAGGAAACTGAAGGCGGTGAACCAGAAGAACCCCTGCCCGATCCAGCAATATATTACCCGTTAAAACCGCCAATTATTGTGACCTACGATGTACGGGGAAGGCAGAGGTATGCACAAGTTGAATTAACGTTACTCATTCGTGAAGACGGCGTGGTTGCGGCAATTGAATCACATATGCCGATGATCAGAAATGCGTTGGTTATGATTATCAGTGGTCAAACGTATGAAGAGGCGCAGACTGCGGAAGGAAAAGAACTCTTGCGTCAAGCGAGTTTGAAGGAGTTGCAAAGGCTTATGGAGAAAGAAATAGGTAAACCTGGAATTGAGCAGGTTTTATATTCAAATTTCGTTATGCAATAGCGGCTTACGAGGTTAATTAGTGCAAGATTTATTATCACAAGACGAGATTGATGCCTTATTACATGGCGTTGATGACGGTGATGTCGATACGGACGATAGCTCCGACCCCGGTGCGATTAAATCCTATGATTTAACCAGCCAAGATCGCATTGTTCGCGGGCGTATGCCCACTTTAGAAATGATTAACGAGAGATTTGCCCGTTATACCCGAATAAGCATGTTTAACCTGCTGCGCCGAACAGCAGACGTTTCCGTTGGCGGTATCCAAATTCAAAAATTTGGTGAATATGTTCACACACTCTATGTGCCCACAAGTTTAAATATGGTGAAGTTTCGACCATTGCGAGGTACCGCACTGGTTATTTTAGATGCCAAACTAGTTTTTAAGCTTGTTGATAACTTTTTTGGTGGTGATGGACGTCATGCAAAAATTGAAGGTCGGGAATTTACACCCACCGAACTTCGTGTTGTTCAAATGGTGTTGGAACAGGCTTTTGTTGATTTAAAGGAAGCCTGGAAAGCGGTGAAAGACATTGACTTTGAATACATAAATTCCGAGGTTAACCCCTCAATGGCAAATATTGTTAGCCCTAGCGAAGTCGTAGTGGTTAGCACTTTTCATGTTGAACTAGATGGCGGTGGGGGGGAGCTGCACATTACCATGCCCTATTCGATGGTGGAGCCTATTCGAGAAGTCTTAGATGCAGGCCTACAATCCGATACAGATGAACGAGATGATCGTTGGGTGAGAGCCCTTCAAGAAGATGTAATGGAAGCTAAGGTGGAACTTGAGTGTGACATTGTTCGCCGCAGCATAAATTTAAGAGAAATTGTTGATTTAAGAAATGGTGACATCATTCCCATTACCATGGAAGACGAGCATTTTGTGACAGCAAACGGCGTTCCGATGTTTAAAGCTATGCTTGGGCAATCGAATGAAAATTTGGCCTTAAGAGTACTCAATTTTATTGATCGTACTAACGTTCATATTAATAGCGAAGAAGGTGGTGTAAATGAGTGATGAAGATGATCCCGTTGACCAAGGTAGTATGGCAGACGATTGGGCTGCTGCGATGGAGCAACAAGCGGAAGACGAGGTCGCCGTTGATGGTGCTGCCACTCAGACTATGGACCTCGATGAATTTGATTCTGTCGCTGGCGGTGACAATATTGACGGCAAGCCAGAACTTGAAGTTATTCTGGATATTCCCGTTAATATTTCCATGGAAGTGGGGCGCACATCCATCACAATTCGAAATTTATTACAGCTAAATCAAGGGTCGGTGATTGAGTTAGATCGGTTAGCAGGAGAACCGCTGGACGTCTTAGTCAATGGCACCTTGATTGCTCATGGTGAAGTCGTAGTTGTAAACGAAAAATTTGGTATACGTATGACAGATGTAATCAGCCCTTCAGAGCGAATTAAAAAGTTACGTTAAAAAAGCTATGTTAAAAAAGTTATGTTAAAAATTGAATGCAAATGCATATTTAGTTGGAGTATCCATGATACTGATACAAAAATTACTTAATTTTTCGGGGCTTGCTTTATTTTTTTTTCTGGTAATTTTTAGACCAGTTTATGCCGAAACTACGGCCTCTCCACTCTATTCTCCTGGCGCTCTGATTGCTCAAATGTTACTGGGTTTGGGCTTAGTTTTGGGGTTGATTTTTAGCTTAATGTGGATAACCAAACGCCTAGGGTATGGGAAACTCTTTGCTAATAATAAAATTCAAGTGCTGAGTAGTGCAGTCTTAGGAAGTCGAGAGAAAGCTGTTTTAGTTAAAGTTGGAGAAAGTGTGATGCTATTAGGGGTTTCTCCGGGCAGAGTGAATCAACTACATCTTTTTGATAAGCAAGAATCACTCACATTATCTCCAGAATCAACAAGCGTAATTGAGAAATCCATAACCCCCTCCAACAGCAAATCATCCTCGGATTTTTCGCATTTCTTAAAAAATATAATGAATAGTGAGGCCGAAAAGTGAAGCCGGTCACTTTAATACTTGAGAGTATTAACAGATTTTTCTGGGTATTCGCATTCACATTAATTTTATTGCCAAACTTGAGTTATGCTCAGGATAGTAATACTGAAATTTCTTCCAAAATAGACAATATTGTTAGCCAAAACTCTATCCAGTCCTCTTCAATAATTGGCAAGGGCTTTACCCCCATATCGGGCTTGCCTGCCATGACCGTAAAAACAAACCCAGATGGAACTCAAGACTATACGGTCACATTGCAAATATTAATGTTAATGACAGCGCTTACTTTTTTGCCTGCGTTGTTGATGATGATGACTTCCTTTACGAGAATTGTGATTGTTTTTGCAATATTGCGTCAAGCTCTGGGGTTGCAGCAATCGCCTTCAAACCAAATTATTGTTGGCCTGTCACTGTTTTTGAGTTTTTTTATTATGTCGCCTGTACTAGAGAAGGTGAATCAGCAGGCACTTCAGCCCTATGTTGAAGAACAGATAAGTGCACGTGAAGCGTTTGATGCCGCAAAAAACCCCTTTCACCAGTTTATGCTTGGCAATACTCGTGAAACAGACCTGGATTTGTTTTTTCGAATAGGAAACCTCGAACCAGTTGCCTCGCCGGAAGACATACCCTTTAGTGTATTGATGCCAGCATTTGTCACCTCTGAATTAAAAACAGCATTTCAAATAGGGTTTATTATCTTTATCCCCTTTTTGGTAATCGATATTGTCGTTGCCAGTGTTTTAATGGCTATGGGTATGATGATGTTATCACCGTTGATTATCTCATTGCCATTTAAAATAATGTTGTTTGTTTTAGTGGATGGTTGGGCACTTATTATTGGTACTTTGGCAGCCAGTTTTGGAATTTGATTAAATTAAGTTGCATTAATCAAAATACTTAAGTTGAGTATTGAATCATGACACCCGAAGTTGCACTTGAATTATTTGGCTCTGCGTTTTATTTAACCGTTATTATGGTGGTAGTTATTGTTGGCCCAAGTTTGGCTGTAGGGTTAATTGTGAGTACATTTCAAGCCGCCACCCAAATTAATGAGCAAACATTAAGTTTTTTGCCTAGATTGATCGTTACTCTAGCCACAATAATGATCACAGGCCCTTGGCTTATGCAAGAGTTGATGGATTTATTTAATCAACTTATGCTGCAAATACCAGAAGTAATTGGTTAAGGCAATGCAATTTTCTGAAATTGAAATTCTTCAATTTATTAACCAATATTACCTGCCTTTTATTCGAATTGGCTCAATGTTTATGGTCGCGCCTATATTTGGTGCGAGAATTGTTAATACAAAAACTCGTTTAATTCTCGCGTTGATATTGGGTGTTATTTCAGCCCCCCTTCTACCAGAGATTCCTCAGGTTCCGTTGTTATCACTTCAATCAATAGCGCTTATTATTCAAGAGATGTTAATTGGTGTTTCCGTGGGGTTTGTATTTCAAGTTGTATTTCAGCTATTTGTTTTGAGTGGCCAAATTATGGCGATGAAAATGGGGCTGGGGTTTGCGTCAATGAATGACCCGACAAACGGAGTACAAACGACCATATTGTCCCAGTTTTTTCTTATGCTAGTAACGCTAATGTTTGTATCAATCAACGGTCACTTAGTGCTTATATCGCTTATTGTTGAAAGCTTTAATACGCTTCCAATTGGGGGGGGAGGGCTGCCCGCTCTTGCTTTTATGGAAATGGCCAAACTTGGTGGTTGGATGTTTGCAAGTGCTTTGGTTATTGCGCTTCCCATTACAACGGCGCTGTTATTTGTCAATATTGCATTTGGTGTAATGAGTCGAGCAGCGCCTCAACTTAATATTTTTGCTGTGGGGTTTCCATTTACCTTGGTTGTGGGGTTGATGATAATTTGGGTCGGCCTGAATGGGTTTACGGACAAATTTGATCGGATGACCGATTTTGGCTTTGTATTTATTCACGACATGTTAGGGAATAGATAATGTCAGAAGACAGCGCCCAAGAAAAGACCGAAGAAGCGACGCCGCGAAAGTTAGAGAAGGCGCGAGAAGATGGGCAGATTCCCCGCTCTAAAGAATTAACAACTTCTGCGGTACTTATTGCTGGTACAGTTAGCTTGATGATGTTTGGTGGTGCTTTGGCATCGCAATTAATGGAAATTGTTGAATATAATTTTTCTTTAAGACGGGAAGAACTTTTTGATCCTGCATTGATGTTTGCTCACCTTGGACATTCCTTTTATCAAGCACTAATGGCATTGATCCCCATTTTTGTTGCTGTTTTGGTGGCCGCTATTGCAGGGCCTATTGCCCTGGGCGGGTGGATGTTTAGTGCAAAATCCCTTCAGCCAAAAATGGAACGTATTAACCCAATGAAAGGGTTGGGGCGAATGTTTTCAATGAAATCTCTTATGGAACTAGCGAAAGCTATAGGTAAGATATTAATCATTATCGCGGTGGCTTATTTTCTTTTGCAGTCTATGAAACACAATTTATTAGGGTTGGCCGATGAAGCTTTAGAAGCCGCCGTTTTACATGCGCTCACCTTAAGTAGCTGGGCGGCAATCATTATTTCATCTGCCACCATTTTAATTGCGATGATTGATATCCCTTTTCAAATTTACGATCATGCAAACAAAATGAAAATGTCTAAGCAAGATGTAAAGGATGAAATGAAAGATAGCGAAGGCAAGCCAGAGGTAAAAGGAAAGATACGCCAATTGCAAATGCAAATGGCGCAAAATAGGATGATGCAGATGGTGCCGGATGCAGACGTTGTTATTACCAACCCAACCCATTACTCAGTAGCGCTGAAATATGACCCCAATAGCATGGATACACCAATATTACTTGCGAAGGGTGTGGATCACATTGCAATTAAAATTCGTGAAATTGCCAAGGCTAATAATATTGAATTTGTTGAATCTCCTCCATTAGCTAGATCTATATATCACACCACAGAATTAGAGCAAGAGATCCCCAGCGGGCTATTCTTAGCGGTTGCTCAAGTACTGGCCTATGTCTTTCAATTAAGGGAATACAGAAAAGGACAAGGAGATAGACCACACTACCCACGTAATCCAGAAATACCTCAAGATATGAAGTACTAGTTTTGAATGTTTATACTTTTAATGGCTCAGGTAATAGCTCAGAAACTACCTTTGTTACATGAGGATCGACACTGTCCATTCGTTAACTGTTTTTGTAATAGCCAAGAAAAGTTAGCAAAACAGAACCATTATCATTATCAATTGGTTTTAGGTATTTCACTCATATTATTCGAACAATACCCTATTAATATCTAGCCCAAAAGCTAGGTTAATGGGTTCGACAGTTCTTAATGTATCAAAACAAGGGTTTCTTCGTTTCTAAAATAGCATCGATAATTTCTTGAGGCGGGCCTTTGACATCAAATTTTTGGGAGATTTTTAAGTGTAAAATGAATAGTATTTTTTCTGTGAATTCTTTGTGAAGTAGGGAGTGGTTGGAGGTTTACTGATAGCTGTGGTTTTAAAGAATATACTGAAAGTTAAGACGCTTAAAATTATTACTAGCCTAAAATAATCTCTTACAGCTAAGTTAGTGAGCGCTCTTGACCTCTAGCAAGTTGAAGAATTGTTTTTTAAGCCCAATGTTTTTAAAAATAATAGTTCTAGTTCTACCAGGAAATAACAATATGAAAAATGTGCTTAGAATGTGTTTCCTCAAAAAAAATTATTATGGCACATAAAGCAACCCATTAGGGCGCTGAGTTTGGTAAGCTAGTTTTGGAAAAAGGTGTTGGAAAAAGATAGATGATTTCTCCTTTCCCTAAAGTGGAAGTAGGCGGAATTTTTTGGAATATACAGTTTTATATTAAGGGGAGGTGATACGGTAAAAAAATGTACATTAGCTATTAAATTTTTATTTATTTTTCATTTATTAAGGGGAATATTATGGATCCAGCAGAGAAGCCTGAGAAACGAATATATGTTGTATTGTTGTTTGTAAACGTCAATAAAGATTATTATGACCTTGCAAAAGATCAAAGGGAGAAGCTAACCACACCTCATGTAAAGCAGTTGACTAACCATTTGAAAACAGTCTCGATAACTTCATTGCAATCTACCGGCTTATCACGAGATATAATGATAGAAGTCTTGGAGTCGGAAAATTTATTAGACATAGAAGATATGATTGAGACCTATAAGTCTGGAGCGAAGGCCAAGTACGGCGCAATCGAAAATGTAATCATTACAGAAAAATGTATGGAAAGGAAGCTCACTGGTTAATTTTTTGTATAGCAAAGCGCCACACCTAATACGCAAATGCGTATAGGTGGGCGCGGCGCTAGATTCAACTTGAGTATGAAAATTTACCAATAAAAGTGTCCGGTAATGGTTGACCAGAACAGTCTAGGCGAGCGTTTGAACATACTGTTTTTTATTTTTGCATTGAGTGCAAGTGTTATTGTAATTGTCGTGATTAGGGGAAATAGTTATCTTGAGAATATTGATAAGTTAAATAGCGGGAATATTGCTGTTGCTGTATCAAGTTGGGATATTTCCATTTTTTTGAGTTTGCCGTGTTTTGTTGCCTTAATCATTGCGCTGTGTTTTCGTCTTGCTAACCAAGTATCTGAGAGACGGATTGGTATGAGTATTAAAATCGCGCTGATTTTTGCTATCATCGCAATTGTTGTGCGAATCCCTTACGGTTACATTGCATCCCATTATATGCGAGATAAAGGATATTCCCCTTGTTGGGAATTTTCATCTCCGTCGATTATGGGCGATATAGTTTGGGTTAGAAATTTCGACTATTGCATAGAAAATTCAGGTAGTGTGAGGAAAGAATTACTTGCATGGATAGATGCGCGGCCAAATGGAGGAAAGGATGTTTCGCCAGTTGAAATCAGAACTAAAACCGAAGCTCTACTAAACTTATTTGATCAGAAAAAAGGGGAACCCCCCCCCAATCTATTTGAATAACGTAATCAATTGGGACACCTACCATATAAAAATCTTGGCTAAATATTAGAGTCAAAGAAGGCAAATGGGACAGCATGTATTACGAATTCGGGAAGCCTGACAAGGCCGAACAGTCAAACGTAAACACGATATTTCAACCATCACTTACCCATCTTTATAAAAAGCTATGCCTAGTAGACTGATATTCCCAGATTTAGAGAACTCTCCGGCATTAACGGGGAGTGACAATTGTTCGTGTCATGAACATATTTGGCAGGATGGCCACATAATCAACTTAAATGATTACGACCTGAGTAATTTAGAGTTTGTTTGCGAGACGCTTCCAGAGTTTGGCATGACAGATTTTGTCGTTACGGATCTTGGGTGTCCGATTGTATCAAGCAGGCTGAAGGATATACTGGAAGTCGCAGCCGATAACATCAATTATTATCCCGCACGAATTATCGAGCGAGTTGGCGAGCCCCCATTGACGGGATATTTTGCCGCTAACATTATCGGGATGATTGACTGTATCGATTTTGAAAAAAGTGAACTAGAAGTGGAGGAAGAAGATGGAGAGATTATCGATATTGACGATGTCGAAACTCTTGTATTGAAAGAGCAAGGGTTTGCTCGTATTTATCGGATGCATCTATTTGAGCGGGTTATCGTTGCGGATGAAAAGTTGTCAGATATGTTAATTTCATCAAATATTTCAGGAATGAAGTTGGTAGAGCCTGAGAAATGGGATGGATTTGTCGGCGAAAAATAGTAAAGTTGATACTTATATATGTGTGTCCAAGGTAATTCGTATGTGTGTCCAAGATAATTCTCTTTCAACAAGTGTTTCAATTTGGCTTCGCGTGTAAACGCGCTTCACAAATTATACGAACGTTAGAATCATTAAAGAGGAACCGATAAATGTCGATTTTAATGGCTGGAGAAACTGAAATTGCTTCAGAAACAGATATTCGTGCAGGCACAATAGGAATTGGAGGGGTAAATGATGCGTTTGATTTATATTTAGTTAAGTTGAAGAATAGCAACTATAAACTGGTCGTATTTATGAAAGTACAGTTCTTTTTTGAAGATGGTAATGGAGGAAAATGGAAACTGGCTGAAAAGATATCGTTTGTAAACAACTGGAAATTTGCTATTCAAACAAAATGGGGGGGAAGACTAATAAAAACTCTAAAATTAAAAAAAACGGTGAGTATTGATTTTCGGTTTAAAACACAAATAGGTGGCTGGATGTTAGACCATTGGGAAATAACTGTTGAAAAAGTAAAAAAATTTGCTGTTAGTAGCGTTAATCCAGTAACGGGAAATGTGTCACTAGATAGTCTTGATTTAAAATTAACTCGAAAAAAGGGTGGAGGATGGCAACGTGGTGTTGTTCATGAATTTGGTCATATGCTCGGTCTAGACGATGAGTATAAAAAAAACAGTACTCATCACAAAGACTATAAGTCAGTTATGAATGGTGGTGAAACAATCCTTAAAAGACATGATACTCCATATATGAAATGGTTAGAAAAAGTGCTTAAGGAAAAAGGTATAACTTAAAAATGAAAAGATTCGTTGGCTTGCTAGTAATTTTGTTATTAATATCGTGCAATAAAGGTTATGAAATGAATAAAATTGAATCACTTACCTCAGTTATTACTTCTAGCTTGACAGCCGTTGATGAAGAACGCGCACTTGAAGACGTTTGGAAATATGCTTTCGAAAACAGAATATATATTGAAATATTATCTATAGATCAGAACGGGAATATAGCTGATATTAATGAAATTGACGACTTAAGTGGTGTTGTAAAAGTTCGTGTAGTTTTTTCTAAAGAGAAGGAATTAAAAACTCTAGAATGGGCACCTATTGATATAGACAATGTATTTATTTTATTTAGAGAAAAATAGCTATATCCAATACAAATAAAAGCATCTAACTCGGATTTCAACAGACCGTCAAGGCTGATACAAATATCAAAAGGATTAGTCTGAGAAAATTGAAACCATATCTATGAATCACACACCTAATGCGCTGTTGAGTACTTGTTTTGTGGTTTTTAATGTGTGTATTAAGGGCTCCTGGATGTTCTCATGTATGTGGTAATCTAAATACTCTATAGCCGCACTATATTCTACATATCTGTAGTCCTTTAAAAGCTCTGGTTGCACAGGAAACTTGTTTTCAATGGTTGCAAGAGGCGTATCTTTATATACAACCACTTTTATGTCGTAGTGGGTCGGGCGTGAATCACCATGTGTTTCCCATTGCCACCACTCCATCCCAATTAATTCGTATGCAATCACCTGTGGCCCAAAATCACCATAACTCAGAACAACGGCGTTATTGGTTTCAGGTTGCTTGGGGTTATATGAGCATGAGAGAGTTAATATAAGTATTTGAATAAACAGCAATAGTTTCATCTAAGTACCGCATTTTAATTTTGAAGTGGCAGCCAGAAATGCTGCTTGGTCTGGTGGAATAATAATCGCACCGCTAAGCCAAGGAAAGCGCCTTAATGGAGTTGCCTCGTACAGCTCGCTACCTATTTTATCCCAGTGGACTTCATAGACTTTTCCTTTAGAAAAAACCCAGGTGTGCATCCCTCCTTTAGATAAACCAAATCCAAAATTCATCTGCTCAAGGTTTCCAATATCCTCCTTGGTATCAGATTTATCTGGTAGTTTAGGTTTGTGCTAGTCAGTAAATTAGGTTGTGGTGGGAAATAAATACCTGCGTGGTTTTGATACTAAGGCCCAGAGGATGCTAACAAAAATTTGTTTACTAGACTAGAAATTTGACCCGATAATGCACAGATCACACTTTGTTTGGCCCTGAATATCGAGAGAAAGGTTAAAAAATAACCATTCTAGCGCTTGACTCCTATTTGTTTCCGGCAGTTAAGGAATGCTTGTCGTTTGAGGGGCCAAAAACGACCACAATCGTTGCCTAAGTACGGGCAAGCTCTGCTACTATCTAGGCCATGAAGACATCACTAGACCACTTACCAGAAAAGAAGCAGGATAAAATTCGAACAGCGGTCGATATTATCCGTGACGAGTTTGAGCAGGTTCGAGGCTTTGCCAACGGGCGCAAGAAGCACTGCCGTATTGCAATGATCATCCTCTTTGGTAGTTACGCCAAAGGCAAATATGTAGAAGATTATATTAACGGTTACATGAGTGACTACGATATTCTGGTTTTGCTAAACCACAGCGAGCTTGTTGACGAATACAAAATCTGGAGTGCAGCAGAAGACAGGATAAACCAGCTAACCAAAGTGCCGACAAATATCCTTGTTCATACGCAAAGTGAAATTAACGAGTGGTTGCAAGAGGGGCATTACTTCTTTAGCGATATTCGTTCCGAAGGCGTTTTGTTGTACCACTACGGCGATGCTGAGTTGGTTGAACCGGGAGAGTTAAAACCCGACGTTGCCAAAGCGGTTGCGCAAAAACACTTTGATCAGTGGTTTGAGAGTGCTGGCGAATTTTTTGATAACTATACTTTTAATTTGGAAAAAGGTAGAAATAACAATGCAGCTTTCAATCTTCATCAGACTGCTGAACGCCTTTATACTTGCCTTCTTTTGGTTTTCACCAATTACCGCCCCAAAAGTCACAATATCGAAAACTTAAATAACCTTTCTATTCAACAAGTGGAAGAGGTTAAAAATGCCTTCCCGCAGGACAAAAAATTCAATCGGCGCTGCTTTCAATTACTTAGACGGGCCTATATTGAAGCTCGTTACTCAGAGCATTATAACATCACCGAAGAAGAATTGACTTGGCTGTCTGAGCGAGTGACTTACCTGAGAGATCTGACCGAAAAACTGTGTAAAGAAAAGCTGAATAACTTTGTCGGTTAGGTCGGAACTAATACATATAAAGAAAGTTCAAACTGAACTCTCTACAAAATTCACTCTTGATATAGCGTGAATTTTGTTTCAGGAAATTCGGCTTCTATCTTATCAATAAATTTCGGAGCATTATTTACATCCCAGTTTTATTTACATCCCAGCTTAGAGCAACGTAAAATTCCTGGCCTTGATAAGTAAGTTCCGGCGATTTGTTGAAGTGGTATTTCGAATATCGCTATAATTTTGAGATAACCATAGCTTTGAGATAACCAAAGTAATACGATACCCATTTCTTCTTATTATTCTTTAACAGATGTATTTTAAAGAAGGTAGCTTGCATTATGCAGGCTATTTTTTTATTTTGAATTATTTGATATTGAATGGTTGTCTGCCTAAGAAAATCAATTAAGTCACTTTCTTTTAGCTAATTTTTCGTTAATGTATGAGGTTTTATTTAACTGTAACCTGTAAGCTTGATTATTGGCTTCTTTTTGGGACATAAATAAATCCTCACCGCTACTATTGAGATCTGATACCCTCAACTCCAACTGACTCTGTGTTTCGAGTTCGCCGTTGTGGTCAATATGTAAAAGCTCATTTGGAAGGTTTAGCTTGTTGCCACTTTTTTGTGTGTGGTGAGCTAGGTAGTAACCAATTAATAGGCTTCTATGGCAGCAGGCAGGGTCTTTTTCCGCACACATCAGAGCAATATTAAAATTCTTTGCGATACCATCGCTAATCCGTTGAAGCCCTTTTATAAACAAATTTGAAATCATTAAGCGGTCAAATTGGACTTGGCCGCAGTCGTCGTAGTGGCTTTCATCCTTGGAGCGTGGGCCGAGTTCGTCGCCTAAGTAAACGTATCCTATTCTCTGTTTTTTGAGTTCAGCGGAAATATTTTCCCTGTGGTAGTCGTGGAAAACTTTGCTGTAGGGCACTGAGCGGACATCCGCAACGGCGTTAATATCGTAGCGTTTAAGTTGGGCAACAAATATATTGAGTGCTTTGGTGGCGTAACCAATAGTATAGAGCTGTGTTGATTTTGGGAGGGAAGTGAAATCTGTCATAGGTTAGAAATACTGCGTACCTAGGGCCTAGTATTGTTTTAACTCCGGCCATTTTAAGCGAGTTATTTAAACTTAGAAACCGCAATTGAATCGCAAAAGTATACGTAAGCGCGTGATTATATTCAAATGGAACAAAGCTTTGCCCCAGAGCCCGATCTATGGCGCATCGATCAACATCATCTTCAAATAGCAACGCAGGGTAAATTCAATCACTCGATTCCTTTAGCAGCTAGCAGCACTGAACGCAAAAAACTCTCTGTTAAGCACGGGTTGCTTTATGAACATTTTACACTTCTTTTTATACCACGACCTTTCGATTTTCTCACTGAGGTCTATAGTCAGAGAAAGAGCAGATCAGTATTCGTATCTTAAAAAGGGGATTAGTGTGGGACAAATGGCACTATCAGTTGTCATCCGGCGGACAGTAGGGCTACCTATACGCCTGTTATTTATACTCTTTTGTTTTTTGAGTGAACGGGTTTATGCGGATGTGGTAAATAGCCATGCGGGTTTTCTGGATTTTAATCTCTACCCCTATTTAAGCGATGTGGATACAGATACTAGCGGTACCATTAACATTGCGGCAGCGTTAAAGCATCGGTTATCGTATTTCAGCTTGACCAATTTTGGCAATCAGGACGGTGCTGACGAGCTAGAAGATATCGATGGCTTCTATACAGAACAAAATATTCGTTGGCAAATAGCCGATCAATCACCGCTAGACCTTACAATACAAATGAATTTTCGTTCGGGCGAGGACAACGACCGGCACCGGCTGGGATTTCGTTGGAGACTTAACAACACACCATTGTTGGAGGATTTTTTTCATACCGTACACTTAGCCTACTCCATCAACTTTCACGTATTGCAATTCGATAATGAAGATGCAAATGTCTGGCAGATGGAGCATGTGTATCGTATGACTTTCCCCCAGTTAAGTGACCGACTCTACCTTGCCGGTTTTATCGATCATACCTTTAACCAAGACTTGCCAGTGAACTTTCCGGATAATCCAATCGTGGGTGAAACACAACTGGGTTTTCGGCTTGAGGAAAACTTCTATGCCATTGTTGAGTATCGTATTAACCAATATCGGCGCTCAGATGTGAATAATACGGCCATTGGTATTGAGTACAAAATTAAATGGTAAAGCCAAACAGTACTTTCAAACACACCATTTTCAAAAAACACACCACTTGTTAAAAATACACCTAGCAACCGCAAATTGTCCGATTGATTAGGAAACTGCCTGTTAATACCAGTGCTTAAGAGACAAAATCATTTACTAAAATTTACCATCTCTTTCCTATTTAAGGGCGCGAATTCGAAATTTAGGCTGGGTCAAGGGGGAAAGAAGCCTGTTTTGCCTGATAGTAAAATATGGATTGAACAAAAAGCTTGTTTAGAACAGGCTTTACTCATTGCCACCATAACCCAATGGCTTTTTAGGTTAGCTGGTTCACATAGAAATAAACCCACACTCCATAAACTTTCTTTGCTGTGACCGAGAAAGGTTAACCAGGAAAGGCTGTCGTTATGGCCGGTTGGTTTTAAATATTTCTCTAGTATTCTTCGAGCTACACCTGTAGTGGTCAACCTTTATCAAGCTCTAGCCCAGAGGTTAAATTCATTTATTCTGAAATTCTTGGAGTACTAAAATAAGGGTTTCATCGTTTTATTTCAATAATAACTTGTTGTGATAAACCTTTAGGGCCGGGTTTTCTACAAAGTTTTGACTAGTGGAGTGGTGGAGTGGTGGAGTGGTGGAGTGGTGGAGTGGTGGAGTGGTGGAGTGGTGGAGTGGTGGAGTAGTGGAGTGGTGGAGTGGTGGAGTAGTGGAGTAGTGGAGTAGTGGAGTAGTGGAGTAGTGGAGTAGTGGAGTGGTGGAAGTGGGTATTTTTCTCTTTGAGGGCTTTATTTAAGGGAGCGGTTATCCTGTCAGATAATAAAGAGCCTGTTTTTATAGAAATTGATCATATTTTGTACTTCTTGGGGTGGTAAATTGTGTCGTGAAAAAGTATATTTAGGCATAAATTACAACTTGCTATGTATACTTGGGGATCGAGATGGTTTTAGTTATAAAGTGGTGTGCAATAATATTAAGCGTCTTTGCCATGGTTTCCTGTGGTAGTGAAGGTGGCGGTGAAACAAATAGCAGCAATAACAACGGTACTCAAAATAGGGCCTCATTTACTATTTTAAGTAACAGTATTGAAATTGAGGCGTATAAACACCAGAGCCAAAGGGTAGAAGATCAACTTATAATAGGGACAGTTACCGGAGTGTCCAGCGACCTCTATATTTTTGTTGACTATACCCAAAGGGATACCATTCTACATATCGAACCGACTATTACCTCTTCTACAAGGGGCGAGTTAAGACTAATACTTGAACAACCTAATCGTCTAGAAGCTGGTATTTATCGAGATACGATTACAGTTCGAGCCTGCTCAGATGAGGACTGTATAACTGAACTCACTGGCAGCCCTCAAACGGTAGATTTCGTTTACGAGGTCAAAAACCTTCCCCTAAACCTTAGTACTGAGTCAATCGATTTTACCATCCGTGAGGGCTTTCTTGATATTCCAGGGGATGCCTCAGGGGCCGAAAATTTTCTAGAGCAGGAAATAGTACTCTCATCGCTTTTTGGTGTTTCATTCTCATGGAGTGCAACAATCGAAAATATAAGCGGTGGTGATTGGATTCAATTAAGCAGAACAGAAAGTAATACTCTGCCGCTCGAAATGAGTACCTCTGTACAGGTAAATGCCCAGCCAGTGGGCGTATACCAAGCCAACATTACTTTTACTTACGTGCATGGCGCTGTAACCATTCCTGTTACCTATACCGTATTACCAGAAGCATTGGAAATTAATTCAGAGAGTCTAACTTTTGAGACAATACAGACACTTGCGCCACCTCCTCAGACATTAATATTTAATCATACCGGCTCGGAATCTTTTGAATGGGATGCCTCTATTGAATATCTTGATAATAATAATTGGTTGAATGTGAACCTAGCGTCTGGTGTGGGTTCGTCTGCTGAAATTGAAGTCTCTCCAATTGGGTGGAATATTATTGAATCACTGAGAGCTTACATTGTCTTTCGTTACGTTCAGAATGAGGTAAGTAGTCGTTTTTACATTCCAGTCAATTATGATATTGCTGTGAGTGAATTAAGTGCATCTCCCCAGGCACTGAACTTTTTAGTGCAAAATAATTCATCTTTGAATGATGAGGTAGAAATAGAAATATCGAACTCAGTGTCACTTTTTCGAAACTGGACGGCGAACGCAGATATTGACTGGATAAGCATGGACCGAGTGACAGGAGATACAGCGGATAATTCTGTGCTTACGGTAAGCCTCAACGAAAATATAGCAAACCTGAGAGGTGGTGAGGGCTATGGGGAAATTTTAATTTCTTCAACTACAGGTACGACAACCACTCAGTTTTCAATTCCCGTCAGTATAGAAGTTAATACGCCCATTGTTCAATTTGTATCGCCCCATGTACAAGAGATGAACTCTTCTACAGAAGTCATCTTGAGGGGAACGGGGTTTTCCAATATTTCAGAAGAAAGAGTCTTTTTTGGAGAAACTCCCGCTACTAGCGTTAATGTAATCAGTAATACCGAACTTCGAGCCGTGCATCCAGTGCTACCTACAGGGAATTACCCCGTTTATATAGAAAACTTAAGTGAGGGCGTTGAATTAAGCCGGGCAAGCCTAGACTTTGTTCCTCCTACAATTCTTATTGCCGACGAGATCATTTCGCAGGAAGAGGGGTTTTCAAACCCTCAGTATGATGCTGCCAGGAGATCGATATTGGCGATAGAGAATGAAAATGGGCGTTTGTTCGAAAAAAACCATGAATACAATTCTTTGCGCTTTTCAGCCGGGTTTTCACGTAGTATTGGTTTATCCGAAGGTTACCGCGTGGTGGACTTTAGCCTAGCGCCAAGTGGGGAGTTTATTGCTTTGTTAGGCAACCATTCTGAGCCCACCGTCAACTCCATATTGACTTTATATAAGGCTACAGACTTATCCTTCTATAAGAATATAGAGTTGAGTTCAATATACTCTCATATACAATATTCAAATAATGGGCAGGTTTTGCTTATCTCTGATTCAAGGCAAGATCAATATGATGTACTGAATGATTCAATCCAACCACTCGTATTTTCGTCATCAATGGTTTTGAGTGACTCTGTTTTGGCTCGGTCACACGATGGGAGCCGAATCCTAATGGCAAATTCTGGAAATACTCTACCGAATGCGTTTGCTTATTATGATGCGTCGGACAATCTGGTCAACCCAGGCTTCAACAGTAACTCAACCAATAGGTTTGTTTCTCTTGATCGTTCAGGTGGCGTCTCTACTTTGGATAACCTGGTTTATGACCATGCATTTGCTCTGTTGGGAAGCGTGGCTTACCCGAATACTAACCCTGTACCTCCTCTGGTCGTTGTTTCACCTGATGGCAATAGGCTATACACTTATCCACTTGGTGGATCAGCGACTGAAATTGATATCTACGACCTAACCCAAACGGATGGCAGTGGTGGGTTTGTTAATGTTGGTAGCATTCCTGTCAGTTTAGACCCACTGGATTTAGATACTGAGATGTCAATAAGTTACGATGGAAAACTTATTTTTATTACAAATGGAAATTCCCTCTATGTACAGCCGGTTCCGTAGAGATGTAGGTGATACTAAAAAATTAGATTAGTTGAAGCTGTTTAAAAACCTGTGTCAATAACAATGAAATAACATAGGTTTTTAAGCGCTACCGATCAGTCGGTTTTGAAATAGAAGATAATTTATGTGTGTCCAAGATAATTTGCGTATCGTGCTGGGTATGAGTTGAGAGCTGGGTATAAAGTGCGGTTGTTTTTGGGCACTCGTGGCCCATCTCGTGCTGAATGGAACGCAGGTTCACGCCCGCATCGGTGAGCAAGGTGCCGTAGCAGTGGCGCAAGGTGTGTATGGTGATGTCTTTATGAATACCCACATCCTGCACGATGGCCTTGAAGGACTTTTGCAAGCCGCCTCGATCCATTACCGAGTCGGCTTCGAGCCGTTCTTGCGCACTCCGACCGCGAGGGAAGATCCACTTCGGATGCCGATGGGTAACCCAATATCGGCGCAACGCATCTAAGGCCATTTTAGGCATCGTGACAAACCGATCTTTTTTGCCCTTGGCTTGACGAATGTGAACCTTCATGCGTTCACTATCAATATCTCCGATGGTCAGTGACAGAGCTTCGCCAAGACGTAAGCCCATACTGAAGCAACAGAGAATAAAGGTTTGGTAGCGAAGCTCTCGCGTGCCGTTGATGAGTCGTTCCAGCTCTTTGAGTGTGAGGACATCGGGCAAGTGTTTTTCAATGGGAGGTTTTACGATCTCAACCCACTGCCAGTCACGTTTGATGACGTACTTATAAAAGAACTGTAAGCCGTTGCGATCGACCTTTACGGTAGACCACGAGTGTGTCGAGACGAGGGATTCAAAATAGGCTTCGAACTGCTCTTGTTTGAGGATGTCGGGAGGGCAATCAAAGAACGCACAAATACGCCGAAGCGCACGCGAGTAGGCATCAATGGTCGCCTCAGCTTTTCCTTGTCTTTTTAATGCGCTAACATGTTTACGGTACAGTGAATCGAATCGTTTTTGCTGTGCTTTGTTCATTCGATATTCCTCTTGTTATCGTGCGGGGTTGCGCGTAGGGGAATTATCTAATACAAAGGAATTTCACTTTGCCGCGTAGCGGCTTCGTTCAACAAAAAGATGAAGCTCTATTATCACGACCATTAGTAGCCCTTGAGTGGGAAGGACTTAGTTTTTCTGCTCGAATGATTCCCAATGCAAAAGCAAGGGCTGGCTATATAATGAAAGTAAAAAAGCATTCCTTACGACCGCACACCGGAATAAATTTAAAATACCCCGTAGGTTGGAAAAGCCAGAGGCGCCTTCCAACATTTACCACATAAGGGGTGCGGTACAAACGGACACTCGTATTATTAATGGACATTTGAGGTATATTTAGGATAATAAAACAGCAAAGTGGACAGTCGAGATAATGGTTGAACCTAAACAAAATAAGTTTAACTCATTGAAAAATATACCTTTTTACCCCAGTTCTGAGTTGCCTGATATAATATGTTATTGGACAAACTGTCGTTTATCCTACTGTTAGCTTAATTACATGGAGAAAATATAATGAGTGTTGAAGATATAGAGTTTGAATGGGATGAAGATAAAAACAATACCAATATATTTAAACACGGGGTTGATTTTCTGGATGCGATATATATCTGGAATGATATGTTAAGGCAAGAAAGATATGATGTTGGTCATAGTAAGCCCGATGAGGGTCGTTGGCAAACTATTGGTATGTCAAGATTTGGTGTTTTAATGGTTGTGTATACAAATAAAGTCCATTTTAAGGAAAGTGAAGTACGAGTTATATCTGCTCGTAAAGCTGAGGCTATAGAGGTTAGGCAATATAAAGCAAATACGTTTTCTGTTGAGGTAGGGTAATGGGAATGAAACGAATAAAATTGTCAGATGCAATTAAAAATAAGGGTAAAACAAAAGAATCTGTAAAAAATATGTCTGAAAGCGAGATTAAGAGACGGGCAGATAGAGACCCTGATAATCCAGTGTTAAGTAGTGAGCAATTGAAAGAATTTAAACTTGCGAATAAAAAGGATAATGCAAATGACAAAGAAAACTAAAGTAAAATTATCTGAGTCAAAAGGCAAATTGGGAAAAACTAATTGGGCTGCTTTGAAGAAAGATAATATTGAAGCTAACAAAAAAATTCAGCCGACACAAAAACCGCTCGGCTGACTTAGACGTTATGAGTCAAAAGAGGGAAGCCTAAATGGTAACTTATGAACAAGTCTGATTTAGAAGCATTAGTGGATATTCGGGTTTCAGAAGCAAAAGTGTTACTGGAATACAAGAATTTTCAGGGAGCCTATTATTTGGCAGGCTATGCGCTTGAGTGTGCAATAAAAGCTTGTATTGCTAAACAAGTACAGCAATACGATTTTCCAAATAAAGATTTAGCACGAGAGAGTCATCAGCATAAATTAGCCGATTTACTTGGAGTTGCTGGCTTAAAACAGAAACTTAGTGAAAAAGAGCTGTCAGATTCCGATTTTCAGTTAAACTGGGCTGTAGCCAAAGACTGGACTGTCGAATCTAGATACGAGCGCTCAATAGAAAGCACTAAAGCCAATGACCTCTATCAGGCCGTCACAGATGAAAACTCAGGAATTTTGGCATGGCTAAGACATTTTGGTAACAGAGAGTCTTACAGACTCTATGATGCAAGCTGGTGCCAAGCTTATAGAAAGACTTGATGCCAAAGACTCTGAAATAAAAAGTGCCTTCTGGCTATATTTCTCAGAGGAAAAAACATGGAAGATAATTATCGCTTCTCCACTTGTTGATTCAGGCGGACCTCGCAAGTATTACAAGAGAGTCGTTGACGCGAACTCGGAGAGTTCCGAACAAGAAGAAATTATTTCATTAAATGATATTGGGGTTACTAATACATCCAATCAAATTGTTCAGCTACTTAAGTTTGCTATCAGAACTGGAGATAGAATTTCTGGCATTAGGCTTTCAAGAAATACTATCAACGGTATGTTTATTGAAGACACTTATATCTATCGATCAAACTCATAACGAATATAGCTAATTTTGTAAGCAGCAGTTGTGATTCGATAAAAGAAGACCCTGTAAATAATTCTGTGTAACTGTCAGGGGTTAAATATAATCCGCCAGACTTATCTTGCGATTATTAAACTCAATGAACTCTGTTCGGCGTTTTCTCGCAATTTTTTCGGCTATATCCGGGCGTGAAAAGAGTGTTGATTTTAGTTCAACCAAGCAAAGCTTCAGGGTCAGAATTGTCTTGCGGCCTTGAGGGTAAATCTTAACCAACAGATACGTGATTAAAGCGATATAAATTTGTGGCTTGACTGAGTTTTTACTTCGACCTAAATATTTCTTAAGTTTCAGATTTTGTTTTATCCACTTTAAAAATAACTTAATCGCCCACCGTTTCTTGTCGATATCCGCTATCTCTTGTGCGCAACGTTCAAAGTCATTTGTCGCTAATATTAACGGCGTATCTTTATCTTCCCTGTCAACAACAATCCTCCTTAATTGAGTCCCCAAATAATCATTTTTTCGCCGCTTGTCGCGTACCTTTTGTCCAAATTCAACCCTGCTATCTTCAAGAATAGCTTCTTGAGATTCTTCATCCCTGATGAGTCGATTAAATAGAGTCAATCTTTTACGTCATTTCTGAGCTTCTTATGTACTCGTTACATAAGGTGTTGGCAAATGTCTTCGAACACCTTACCGCTTATTTGTATTCGCATCGGCAAGTGTTGATCGCCTCACTTCTTTTGTTCCTAGGTGGGAGTGATGTGGCGATTGGCTATTAAATCCAGTCTCTAATTCGCGTAAACTTCGACTGCCGGATATCTGACCCTATACCATTGCGATAAGCTGATCCCAACGCTTAAACCCTTTTGTAGTGGCATACTAAATTTGGCCAGCGAGTTAGAGGTGATATCATCACCACTAACTTAAGGTAACAACATGACAAAACCACACTTTAAACCTGAATTCAGACAAGAGGTCGCTGAGCTTGTTGTCGATAAAGATTATTCCATCCGTGAAGCGGCAGAGGCGATGGGGGTTGGTAAATCAACCGTAGATAAATGGGTTCGTCAACTACGGAAAGAACGTAACGGAGATGAGATAAAAACTCCGCCTATCACTGAAGAGCGACGCCGAATTAGAGAGTTGGAGCGTGAAAATCAGCAGCTCAAAATGGAGAAAGAAATCTTAAAAAAGGCTACCGCTCTCTTGATGTCGGACTCAATGAACGTTTTGCGTTAGTTGACACATTGAAAGGGAGCTATTCGGTTAATTCACTGTGCAGACTCTTTGAGATTCACCGCAGTAGTTTTCGTTATTGGAAAGCGCGGCCAAAAGGAATGAAGCCGTCAGAATTACGTTTTGAGGTTGAAGTAAAAGTGGCACACCAACTGAGTGGAGGCTCTGCGGGGGCAAGAAGTATTGCGACAATGCTGTCACGAGAAGGCCATAGAGTAAGCCGCTACCGAGTCAGTAAAGCCATGAAGTGTGCGGGACTGGTGAGTTGTCAGCCACCTAAGCACAACTACAAGCGAGCCAACAAAGAACATGTTGATATTGAAAACCATTTAAACCGAGAGTTCAGCCCCATTCGGCCAAATCAGGTTTGGTGTGGTGATGTAACCTACCTCTGGGCAGGGAGCCAATGGTATTATTTGGCCGTTGTTCTCGATCTCTATGGCCGAAAAGTGATTGGCTTTGCCTTGTCAGATTCACCTGATAGCGAGCTGACAAAACGCGCATTATCGAATGCATTTGAAGCGCGCGGGCGACCACAGGGAGTGATGTTTCATTCTGATCAGGGCTGTCACTACACCAGTTTGGTTTTTAGACAATTGATCTGGAAGTACCAGATTAAACAGAGCATGAGCCGTCGTGGTAACTGTTGGGATAATGCCCCGATGGAACGTTTTTTTCGGAGTTTGAAAACTGAAAACATGCCTAAAAATGGTTATAGCAGTGATAAGGTAGCGAGTGATTCTGTTCGTGATTACATTTATAAGTATTACAATTTAGTGAGGCCACATAGCCATAATTTAGGATTATCGCCGAACGAAAAAGAAGTATTTTTTTGGAAAACCTCTAACTCGCTGGCCAAAAAAGGTTGACCACTACAGGTTGAATCTAAATAGAAGGAGTTTAACTCATTGAAAAACATACCTTTTTACCCCAGTTCTGAACTGTCTGATATAGTATGTTATTGGACAAACTGTCGTTTATACTACTGTTATACACCATATGTAGGAAGGCTCAGTGAATAGAGATTCAATTAAGAATAATATCGAAAAGCACGGTTGGCAGTTCCAATATGTATTTGATGAAAATGGAGAGAAAGCCGAGTTTTCGTACTCTATTGGCTTCGAGGAATCTTTTGGGCATCCTGAAATTATGATTTTTGGTTTGAAGCGCGAGACGATGCATACTCTACTATCCAACCTTGCTTATGATTTGAAAAATGGAGCCACCTTTCAGCCAAATGTAAAAACCAAAGGGGTTTTATCTGGAGAGTTTGAAGCAGTATTTAAACCGCTGAAAGATTCGCAGTTGTCGAACTATGCTGGTGTCGCTGCTCGGTACTATGAAAAACCCTTTAGGGTGTTGGTTATGCTTTGGCCGGACAAAAATAATATACAGCCAACGGAGAAAAGCTGTGAGTTAACAGTTCAGGCCGAGGCTTTAGACCTTGTATAACAAGTGGCATCAGTCTGAAATCTGGTACGGAGCGATTTTTGCGTTATTCGCTATCGCTCAAACACTAACACAAAAATCGCACCGTACCAGCTTCAGCTGTGCCAAGCGTTAGGTTGAAGAAGTCACTATCATAATGGAGTTCATAAATGAAAGATTTGCTCATTCCAATTGTTTTTCCTGATTACATAATCACAGTGGAGACGCGGCCTATCACAGTCAAAATACCGGATTATCTACCTTATATTGACATCTTGCCGAATGAAGTGCGTGTTCCGCATACCAAAAATAAGTTGAGCGACCTTGGGCATGCTGGTGTGCTATTTATTAATGGAAAAACAGGCGTTACAAAATATTATGAGTATGGACGCTATGACCCCTAAAAATTAGGGTGGGTGAAAAAAATACTAAATCTACCCGATGCAAAAATAAATTCTAACGGAACACTTGTAGAAAGCTCGCTCCAAAATATATTGCGATTGATATCAGGAAAGGCGGGGAAAGGGGGGGGGATTAGCGGAGCCTATATTGGAGTCGAAAATAAATATGATGCAATGCTCAAATACGCAACAACAAGAATGGCCATGAATAATAACCCTAATAGGGAACGTTATGATATTACGTCATATAGCTGTATTCACTTTATGAAAGGCGTCATGGAATCCACAGGTATTGACACGCCGTGGATGATAGACCCACGACCTAGTTCATATATTAAAGAAATTCAAGATGATTACCCAAAGTTAGAATATAGGCCTTCAAGCAATAAATTAACTATTAATAAGCTAGATTAAATATTCGGGTTTTGATTATGAAAAAACTAGGTATAGCCTTTGCCTTTATATGCGCTGCATTTATCACGCTTCTTGTTGTAAATCCTCCAGAGATTACATTTGAGGAAATAGAAGCAGCAGCACCAAAAAAACCAAAATCAGTTCCTACTGACGCCTTCTGGGTTGGCGGCATTGATGGTGGTAATTTTATTTTTGTAAGCAAGCACGAAGATAAAGATAGTCTATTTTCCGTGAAAATTTACAACGATTATACCGGAGACTTAGAATACACTGGAGTGCTTAAATATTCAGGGAATAAAACAATTGAAAAGTCATTAAACGACCATTCCTTGTATCAAGGATGGGATGGAGAAAAGTTACACTTTGCTGACGGCGAGTATATGGCTATATACACAAATGATAACCTAACAAAAAGCTCAAGCGGACGCTAAAAAGCGCGCCGCTTAGCCTGACGTTAGCAGTAGCGAGTATCGAAAATCGAGGAATATAAATGAAAGCTATTAGTTGTGAAAATCTGAATAGTCTATATCAATGGATGGACTTCATTGTAAATAAAAAGGAAGCCTCCATGGAAAGCATAGATTGTAATTTTAAAGTTTTTGGCGAAGGAGACGGCGCTTATTTAATAATCAATGTGTACGGAAGTGAAACCAGTTCGACTGAGTATTATTTTAAACCAGATAATCCAGAAAATGGGTTGATGGCACTTATTTCATTTTTGAGCATTTTTAAGTTTTCCTCAAAGGACTTGGTAGAAAAATTACCGTTTCAAGATTATGTGGAAGAAGATGTTGGCTGTTATTCAACTTTTAACGGTATAAAAATCTTCAAAGAAGAAGTGATATCAAATTAAGGTGAATAGCATGAAAAAGAATACTCGAATTAACATTAAGGCTACTGTCAAAAATACAAATCAAAAGCCCACATCAGATTCATCGCTAATTATCTCATCTAAAAAAGTTGATCAAGCTTTAGAAAAGAGGAAGAAAGAGAAGAATAACACAGAGGAGTTTACGGAATGGAAGTAAAGGTTTTTACCTCTTCTTTAATAAAGGATACCATGCCAGAATCAGAATTGGCTAACCTAGTTTCAGAATTTAGAGGATATAAAAAAATAGGAAATGCCCCTTTACTCTTTGGTAGAGATACTTCATACAATCGCCCAGATGCAGTTCTCAAAGCAGATATGCACCATATCCATCTAAAGGGTAATGAAAAGTGGAGCTTAAATATTGTTCAGTTTCGAAGGCTGAGCAATCTTCATCTTATGTATTGTCGTGGTTTCATGAACCCGAATGCATACTTGCTAATAGCAGTTATCGATAGAGTACATGAAAGAGCCAGAAATATTAATTTTATGTTGGATATGGCCGAAATTGCAGAGAACTTTAGATCTAAAGTTTAATGCTAACAAGGCTATCATAGGGACATTTTTTGCTCCGCTCCGTTTTGCGGTGGCTTCGCCACTTTACCTCAAAACTCCACTACACAAACGACAATTATAGGACACACACCCATAAAAGAAATTTAAGATGGGAAAGAAATTGAACTCGATAGTATCTATACTAAAAAATTCTTTACCGTAAAAAGAGTCTGGGGAAATCCCGTAACGGATTCAATTTTCGGTATGCCTATGTTTGTAGGTGAACTTTGGAAGTTAATTGATCCTCTAGAGCCTAGTGAACATGAAGTTTTTTTTAGAGAAGGGGATGGTGATGGTTTTAGTCTAGATATAACATATAATCTTACTGTTAGCCCTGAATAGAAGTGTCGTTACATATATGCAATTTAATTTATAAATGATGCTTCTATGCAAATAACGCAGTGGTTTTATATTATAAACCTGTTCAAATTCACGTAGAAACGGACAGGTCATTTTAATTGGGACGGCTTGAAATTTTTCTATAGCTTTGTTAATAGTATGGTTGATATATCAATATAAATAAGGAAGGAGTACACAGTGAAAATTGTTATTTATGCGGTATGTATAGTTATTTTTTGCGCAAATAATTCAGTTGCAGCCTCTTCTCTCCCGAAATTGAAAAAAGGGATTGGTAGCGTTGGCATTATTATAAATTCAAAATCCAATACTGTTATCTACTATAAACAGGGTATTACAATATTTAATAATAGTACAACCACTTATGATATTCCATTTGGGTACCAGGATTTGGTTCGCGATGCACTTTCTGAATCATTGAGTATAAGAAATATAAAAGTTGTCGATATACCCTTAAGGGAGATTATTGGAGAAGATAAGTCAGCAGGATATCCAATGTTGAAAAAAGATGGTGAAATTCGTAGTGATCTTCTATATACATTTAAGCGAGTTGCGGCTCAATATGAAGTAGATGCGGTTATCATAGTGCTAGATTCTTCCTTAGGGAGTGTTGTCCATATATCTGGGGATTATCACGGTATGAGGATGGGTACGTCACCTATCCTTATATTTTCCCCATCGGGTAAATACGCTAAACGTATAAATACAAGTATCAATCTAAACGGGAGTTCGCTGGTGCGCCAACCAAAAACGATAGATGCGGAGTTTCTTGACCCGGCAAAAATTAAACTCAGGATTGCAATTGAAAAAAGTATAAATCGGCTATTTCATCCTTACGAGAGCGTTGATAAAAAATAAATTTAAACCTATAGAATGTACTTATGAGTGTTTTATCTTTGGCTGGTTAGTTGGCAACAGTTAACAACGGTGTCAATGTTGGCCTCCATTGTGGCGCTTGAAATGGCGCTTGAAATGGCGCTTGAAAAAGGTCTCAAGCACCTTCACTTGTAGAGGCCAAATTTTAGTATGCCACTACAATATATGGCCTTACCTGTATTGGTTCCGGTCTAGCCGTTTATAATCAAGCAGTACGGTAGTTGACTGGTTGGATTATTAATGCAGTAGTGATAAATTTCGTTGTCATTTACCCACGCAAAAGAATTAATAGAGCTTATGGATAGAATGCACACAGTTATGCTTAGCATCATTTTTTTCATTTTTTTCATTTCCCTTAGTATATTTATAATACATTTAATTAAGCTATTTTTAGCCAAAGCTAATATATTGGCCTTCATTTACCTTGTCAACTCTCTTCAATTGGGTAGAACGCGGAGATAGTTAATTAATAAATATACTAACAATACAAAACGTGCAGCATTAATTAATGTGGCGCCAAAAGGGCATGAAAATTTAATGAATAATTATTGAAAATAGGAGAATGTTCACCAATAGGGTAATTGGTACGCCATCGATGCCAGATATTACCGTTTTTCATTGCGAGCAATAATATTTTTTAGTGTATCTAACTTTCTTTTGTATTTTTTTTCCTCTTCAAGGAGAGCTTGCTAAGTTCTCTGCTTTGGATAAGTATTTTTTTGTTTTTTTAAACGTAAGCGATCCACCAACCCCAAACGACAGCAAAAACTACGGTACTATGCCGGTAATTTAACATTCCAAGGCAAAAAATCGTCAATGTTATTATTGTTTGCTGTCAACTGAGGTAAGTTCTCAAAGTATAATATTTTGATTCGATCGCGAGTTTTATTCGTAAATATAAATAAAGCATTGTCAAAAAGTTTTTAACCATTCCCTGCTCTACGATGACGGACAAGCCGGCTATTGATTTACGGAAATCAACTTTTTCGACATGTAAATAAACGGGCACTTCTTTTGAAGGGCGCATCAAAGGGCTATGCCGTGTAATGCTATGGCAAGGGTTGTGATTTGGTCGCTAGGCAGGGTTGGATCAAACCGTAAAATCAGGCCGTCCGCAAAAACAAGCTCACAAGGCTCTTTACCTGTTGTTCTTTGAGGGGGCTTGCCTTTACTGTCACTTTTGAGAAGGCTGGTATATTTGATTTACGGGAATCCTGGGGATGAAAACCGTCTTTCTTCAATTGGTATTTCATTTGGTAAAACTGCTTTAGGTTTAAACTATGCTCCTTGGCGTATGCAGACATTTCTGCCCCTGATTTTGCGCAGCCGTTAATGTGATCGAGCCAGTGTTTGGGAATATTCATCATACAAGAGGATTAACAAACTGACCTTATGAGGAAAAGCGAAACTGAGTAGTCAGTGGATGATCTACTGTATTATGCACAATATAGAAAATCTCTGGTGATATGGAGATGTAAGTTTATACGCCAGATAAGCCGAACAAAGGCTTATACTATTGGTATTAGGCCGATATTGGGTAAATTGAGCAGGTTGAGAGCTTGCATACCTAAAAGACACTGTTAATATTGATTATTATCGAAAACCAATTGAAGCTAAGCTGCTAGAAAATATTTGTATGTTTAAGTTAATTTTTTACAGTCTGGCTAGTCTCTTATCAACCACTACGAAATATTAAGGAGGTTTTATGACTTCGTTAAATCTAAATATTGTCGAAAAGAGAGATATACAAATATTTTTAGGTAATATCCAAAATTCAAAACAACATGAAATTAATAATTTTGCAATCAATTTCGCGCGCGGTAATGAAACTGCATGGCATCGTTTTATAAAGGGTGCTTATAACCACCCAATTACTTGGTGGATTGGTATTATTCAGTTACAGATGCAAATGGGAATATGGGGCTTTCAGGAAAAATCTAGAGCGCAGACTCGTGCTAGCCTACTTTGGCAAGTCAGTAAGCCAATCCGGGATGAACTAGCTGGCTTGGCAGGTGATAATTCTACACCAATATTAGAAGCCTTTGTAAAATACAATCTTAAGCATCGTAAAGCCGATATTATCGGAAGATTTACAGGTGGTATATTTACAAACTATGCTAGCACAGGTGGCCGCTTCGGTAATAAGAGGCTCCCCAGTAATGCCAAAAAGGTTCGTACAATAACTAATCTGGGAATTGCAAGTTATGGTGCTGCTATAAAAGCAATTGCTCAAGGTATGAATACATATCAGGCTGTTATCCAATCCATATTAACTGGCCGACCGGAACAAATATCCATTGAAATTCAAACTTCTATCCAAAATTCATTATCTAGTGAAGAAATTGATTTATTGGGTTCCATTACAGTTTCGGTATCTGAAGCTTTTCCTCTAGCGCAAATGTCACCACCGCCAGTTCCAGTCAAAGAGTTTTGCTTACGTCCTGAGAATATAAATTTAAAGGAAATTTGCCGGTGAAAAATTTAGCAAAATGGTTAATTAATAGTATCGTTTTTATTACAAAAGAGTTTGTTGGTCAAATTATTGCCTCGGTCATTTTGTTGGCTTCGTTAGTTTCTTGGTTTTATTTTTCAACTATTTATGCTGCTTTTCCAGTTATCATTATCGGATTGTTAATATGGGTATTTGTAAGTAAGGTATTATTACGAAGATCAAAAAAATGCACTAAAAACGAATAAGGGTAAATAGCGTGGAACCGCCATTGATCCGTATTGTTGAACAAGCCCGTTGTTCAATTGCTGGCGTTGTCTTTTATAAGGGAATAAGTTAATTGAAGGGTGGCTTGTCAAAGACTATTATTGATTATTAATGAGTTAGATAACGGACCCCCGTATTATTAATGGACATTTGAGGCTTATTTTGGATAATAAACAGCAAAGTGGACAGTCGAGATAATGACTAAATCAAGAAAAGTGGAGTTTAAGTCTTTGAAAAATTTACCTTTTTATCCAAAGTCCGAGTTGTCCGATAGAGTATGTTATTGGACAAACTGTCGTTTATCCTACTGTTAACAGCTAAAGAACTAAAACGGTTTTGAAATTGTGAAAGTACATTTGCAACCGTCGAAAGCACTGTACAATTTATTACCGAGAAGTACACACTACTTCGCAAGCTCAGCAATGTGTAGTAGGGGGTTCTTAATAAGGTTGGGTAAGGTTCTTATCAAGGCGGCTTAGTCCGCTTACAATTGAGTTAAGTAGTAAAGGCAACGAAAGTGTCTTATTCTAAGGGCGCACCAAGCCTTCGGAGGGAACTGGGAATTGCATTCCTTTTTCCAAATCCTAAAAAGAATCGTATAATTGCAGGTAATCACCGTTAGCTATGCACCGCGCTGCAGTTAACAAGTGGCAGCAAACTGAAAATCGGTACTTCGCGATTTTTGTGTTACTCGCTACCGCTCAAACATTAACACAAAAACCGCTACGCACCGCTTTCAGTTGTGCCGGGCGTTAGGCATCCAAAGGAAGGTATGGAAAAGGTTTACGTTGAAAATGACTGGTATGACGGTCCGAGAAAAGGGATTGCCGATTTTAATGGTAAACCACATCGCTTTATATCGAATTTCGAAGATGTTGAAAATGGATTGGAAACATTTAGGGTCTTCCCAGTTACAAAGCAAGAACTCGATTTAGAAGTCGAACAGTGGAAAATATTTGTGGAGTGGAATAATCTCTATGAGTCTGGAAAAGTAGATTCGGATTCACACCCAGGCCACGGAGGTATTAATAAGAAATGGGACGAGATAGAAGAGGTTTTGGGTAATAAACGAGATCAAATTCCTGAGACCCCCAAAATAGCTTACGCAGCATTCGAGAGTAATGGTCAGGAAAATAGGTATGAAATTACGGGGCCTTGTTACGGAGTTACATGGGAAATCAAAGAGTGAACAAAAAGCCTAACAAAAGTAGGCTGGCGGACCAATTTTTCGCTCGTTCCTCGCTACAAATTGCCCGCAGCTACTGGCGTTAGAATTCATTAATAGAACGGAGGAAATATGGAACTGGTAACAATGGAAGATCTCAGGAATGTAATAATCGAGTTGAAAAAATTTGTAAGAATTGCTGATCCCGGGGGTCATAGAACTCTTACTCAGGGTTCGGTTACTCCAGCAGATTTTAACCTCAGTCAAGATCGGACACGTGTAAATAAGGATTTAACTAAAGGGCTTTCGTTTGCTACAAATATGAGGAAACTCAAGGCAATTATTAAATCTAAAGCCAGATTTCATACCGATATCGATATTTATGCGGTAGATGAGTATGTGGCTTTGCCCGCAGGACTGAAATTTATCAAAGATAGGCCTGGCCATGTTTCGTTAGCTGTAACGCAGGATATGTCAACTGCCGACCTAGTAAAGAAGCTCGAAAAAGTGGCCATTATTCTGGAGCCAATAGGAACAGTGAGGGTTAAATTATGAATAAAATCGACGGCTATATAAAAGATTATATTCTCTATTATGCTAATGAATTAGGCTTGAAAATTGATGAGATACTATTTAAAGAAAAAATATATTCAGAACAAGAAGCTAAAGATCTATTGTCTTTTGTTGATACCATGTGTGATCAAAGTACTCTTGACATGAAAGAGAAAAAGATAGTTTTAGGTCATCCAGCCAATACATACGAAGCCGAAAAAGCAACAATGGCTATACAGGATTTTATTGAAGATAGTGGTTTTGAATATCTTATCGACAACAATTTAGAGCTAGAGTAATTCTAACAAGTTTGTGCAGTTGACGTTTTGGTCTGCGTTCCGTTTTGGGGTGGCTTCGCCACTTTACCCCAAAGCTCCACTACAATCAAAACGCAACTGACAAAAGCGTTAGGGCTTAATTGAGATACAACTTATGCTGGATCTAGATGTTAGTTTTTTAAATCTCATGCAAACCATTTTTATGGGGATTGCTGTGGTGGCCGGAGTGTTTTTCCTTACGAGGTACTTGCAGAAGGGGGATAAAGCATCTTCTCGTGAGGACATAGAGGAATTACGACAGTAAATCCTAAAGATTAGGAACATGGCAGCACACCCTGACGATCGGGTAGAAAAATATATACATGGTTTAAAGTATCAGATTGACAAAATTAAGTCGTCACAGTTGGGTATCAGTGATTCTCAAAAAGAGGATTTGGTCAAACGGCTGGCTGATGTGGTTAAAACTGAGGCAGCCGATGAAGTTTTAAATGAAATAAAAGACAAAATTAAAGACAGTGAAATAAAAAGAACAAAGTTTGATTTAGTTCAGTCCCAACACAAAACAACAACTAGTCGATTTAGAGAAGAGCTGTACTCTTTATCAAAGAGAGCAAACCTGAATCTTTCTATAGGAATTGTTGTGACCGTTTTAGGTCTTACGTTTGCAAGGCTAATTGCAGCAAATTTTGTAGATTTGAAACTTATGGCCAATAATGCAAATCAAATTGTCACTTATACTGTCAATTTAAGCGACAAGGGAAAAGCTTTAATCCATGCTTGGAAAACAGGCGAAAGGAATAATATAACTGGTGCACTACAAGAGTTTACCGAACAAGAATGTACATCATCATAAAGTGCTAACAAGCTTAGCCAGGCCGATATTTTTTCCGGTTTTTGTTTTATGCCGGTCGCTACGCTAGCATAAAACAAAAACCTACAAAAATACGCCTGCTAAGGGCGTTCAGGCTGTAGAAAAATGGATATTCCTGGAGCCACAATGGCCTATCCATAGTAAAATGTGCTATCAGCAGTTTATGGGCTTAAAATGGCTAACTTCATCAATACAAATATGAATCAAACGGTTTTTCTGGATATTAATTATCTGGATCAACTAGGTACGGATAATTTTGATTTCTATCTGTATTCACTTCTCAATACCAAGAATATCCTCGACGACTTCTTACCTCAATATAGAAATAAGCAGGTGGGGCGAAAGGCTTATCCACCTGAGTTGCTATTAAGAATAATTATCTGTGCCTATTACAGAGGAATTACATCAAGTCGAGTTATAGCAGGACTTTGTGAGACAGATTTAAAATTTATGGCTCTCGCGGTTGGAACTAAACCGCACTTTACGACAATAGCTAATTTTGTTAGTAGTAATTGTGAGGCGATAAAATCACTCTTTCACCGAATTCTGTTGATCTGTGATGAAAGCGGCTTGATTGGAAAGGAACATTTTGCTATTGACGGTTGTAAACTACCGACCGACGCATCGAAAGAGTGGAGCGGCAAGCATTCTGAATTGGAAAAGAAGTCGAAGAAGATGCGGGAACGTGCAGAACGCATTGTCAACAAGCATGTGGGCTCAGATTCAAGTAAAAATGAAAAAAGTAGTCACCATCAAAAGGATATGCAAACAGTTGATACCTTGCTGAAAAACGCGAATAAGATCGATCAGTTTTTGAAAGATAACGAAAAACGCCTAGGGAATTCAAAAAGTAAGAAAGAGGTACAAAGTAATATAACAGATAATGAATCATGTAAAATGACCACAAGCAAAGGGACAATACAGGGCATGACCTGTGTTACTGTTGCAGATGAAAAGAATCAAATAATAATCGATACAAAAGCATTTGGTGTTGGGCAAGAGCAAGTAACACTAAAGCCTATGGTCGAAAGTATTAAAAAACAATATGATAAAGGTATCTTTGCGAATGGTTGTGTGCTGACGGCAGATACAGGATATTGTAGTGAAGAAAACCTCCGCTATTTGCAAGAGGAAAAAATATCATCCGTGATTCCAGATAATCAGTTTAGATTAAGAGAACCAATCTACGCTGACTCAGATACATTTAAAAAGCATAAAGAAAAACGCCAAAAAATCAGAATCGATAATAAGAAAACACGAAAGATATTTACTATGGATCGTTTCTCTGTGGATTTTGAAAATAAGGAAGCGGTTTGTCCCAACGGAAAACAGATGATTTATCTTGGTGATTATTTTCAAACTGCGAGCGGCCCACATATGCGTTTTCGAGGATATTGAAAAGACTGTCGAGACTGCCCGATACAAAAGCAGTGCATGAAAAAAGAAGTTAAAATGCAAGGCCGACAAATATCGACAAATATCGGTATTAATAGAAAGCAATAGAAAGGTTACCCAGCTAGATAAAATGAAAAAGGTAATCGATAGTGAAGACGGCAAACAAATGTATAGTCGTCGCATGTATACAATTGAACCTGTCTTCGGAAATATATGCAGCAATAAGGGATTAAATAAATTAAGTCTTCGTGGCGAGGATAAAGTCACAGCGCAATGGCAATTATTCTGCATGGTACACAATGTTAAGAAGCTGTGGAAGTATGCAGCTTAGGGTGAAGCTGAGGCCCAGGCCGCTCTCATTGCTTGCATTGTAGTCGGTGCGAATAAAATACAGTCATTTTGGGTTTGTTTGTACTGGTTGGTGAGAAGTGGGTATATAATGATCGGAAAACCAAATTTTGAGGATGGGGGAATGGTTATGAGAAATTACTTAATTTTCCTACAGCCTCGTTAGATTAAATCGAGCAATTCAGCAAAACGAACCAACAGGGAAATATTATGGGGAATAATCAGAAAAAAGACCGAGAAATATTTGAAAATGCTATCCGTGCATTAGAAGCTGACGTTGCGAATATCGGGGCTCACTTGACTGTAGACTCGACAGCAAGGCAAGCGTATGCAAAGCAGATTCGAGCTATGTCTCAGAGTTACGAATGATGGCCTCCACTGGAAAAATAACCTGGGCTCAGGCTGCTTAAAAGGCAAACGAGACTAGAAATATCATCATGGAGGTGATCAGAACCAGAAGCACTCCTGTTGGCTTAGCGATTGCTCAACAAATGAAGCAACAAGGGAGAACCCTTAACGAACTTATAGCAAAAAAATCTCAGGCCCTATTTGGAAAAGGTGTTTCATATAGTAATTTGACTCTAGAACAACAAAATAAGGTTTATTCAGAAATTGTAAAGTCAGCAGGAAAATCTGACCTTAAAGTAACTGCTGCGATGAAAAAACTTTCCCGTGCCGAGAGAGAACTATTGTTCTTATCAATTGCGCTATCTGTGTACACGGTAGCAACTGCAGAAAATAAATTTGATGCCGCAGGCAAGGAAATAGCTATCACAGGAGTTGGTATTGGTGGAGGGATCGCAGGTGGTGCATTAGCGGGACTTGCATGTGGGCCAGGAGCGCCGGTATGTGTCACTGTCGGGGCCTTTGTTGTGCAGCTTTTGGAGTGGGTTTAATCTGGTGAGTATTGGCTAATGAAGATACTAGACGATCAAGCGTTTTCAATTAAATCAGTTTCTGAATCTACCGAAACGGGATCTCCCAAAAGTCAATTGTGGATTAATGGAAAAGCTATAGATTCGATTATTGAGGGCGTGATATGTGAAGCTTGTATTAATTATGGGGAGTTTTATTTAGTATTTACTACAAATGATTGCCCTTACGAGGAATCATTAAATATTCACTTTCTTGATCGAAACTTTCGCGCGTTAGATCATGCTATCTTAGTTTGGCCGTATAGCACTGGGTCATTCGTCTTATTGGATGTGATCGAACCTAACCTGGTAACGTTCAAGTTCTTTGAAGATTCTATTTGGGAAATAGAACTTTACTCCAATAAAAGAGTGGTTGTTCCATATTTTTCTGAACCTCGTGGAGTGTGGAGGAGTTTTAAACTAAAGCACTATTTTAAAGTTTCTAAAAAAACCGCGTCCGAAACAGCAAAATATAATCTAACGAATAAGGATAAATAGCGTGGAATTACCATTGATCCGTTTGTTGAATAAGCCCGTTGTTCAATTGCTGGCGTTGTCTTTTATAAGGGAGTAAGTTAATTGAAGGGTGGCTTGTCAAAGACTATTATTGACTATTAATGAGTTAGATAACGGACACCCGTATTATTAATGGACATTTGAAGTGTATTTGGGATAATAAAACAGATTTCAAGTCACTGAAGCCTAATGTGCCCAAGAGCCCCCCAGAACGTGATGGAATGGTTCAGATGATGACCTATATCGAAATCACATATGACCAGTGGTTTAACATAAAATCAGATGGTGCTGATAAGCCCTTAATAGATGAGGCGATAACGCTAACCTCATACATAATTGGTAAACTACCTGGAGAGCTTTCTATTGACTAATAGAAAATGACAATTTAAGTGAGGCTTCAAGGTTTTGCAGCTAACAAAAAGCTCTTGCAGATTTACGGGTGTTAGTTTGAATTTTACATTTGTGCTTTCGCTGTTTTATGTGCTGAATCGGTGTTTATCTTGTTTTAGCCGTAAACTTGCAAAGTTTAGCGTTAGCATCAGTAAATGCGATTGCTGATAGTTGAGCCTTATAAGCAAGATCTTAACGATATAATTTTACGAGGGGAAGGACGATGGGTAAGCGTATCAATATTAAATTTAATAATCTCTGTGAAGGTGGCATGGAATGTGTGGGTCTAGGGACATTTCGTTGTCTTGGTAAAAAAGGTATAAGGTACCCAAAAGATCTTTCAATTAATCCTGTCTTGCCCAATGTTAAGCGCCACCCCTATTTCAGTCAAGAGTATGTGTGTGACTACCCAGGCGTAGGACAAATTGGTGTTCCTTGCCGGATGAATTACTCAATTTTGATTTGGGGGCAGTGTGGAATTTATATACACGAATGGCTAGGAAAAGCCACTTACGCTGGGAACGGAGGGCCAACAGTTGGTTGCATTCATGTAGAAAAAGGTGATGCTAAGAAAATTTTTGATTGGGTTGATACAAAGACAAGAATTGTGATTAGTTATCCTTGGTAATTGTATTTTACCTATTAAACGCTAATCTTCGAAGGACGAAGTAATGGTTAACAAAGTACCTAAAAATTTCATCCGAATGGCTATTCGCAACGTTTTTTTTAGCATTTTATTAATTGCTACGATAAGCTCATGCTCGAATACTCAAACATTTAATATAGAACATCATATTGGTCTATATAAGATAGTGGAATCAAAGTGTAAAGTTGCAGAAGACGCCTTTAATCCATGTGAAAATATTCATTTTGTTGAACTTGTAAAAGGGCAGTTCATAGGGGTTAAGGGCTCTGAGCTAGCTTATGTTTTTTGGAGCGGTGATCCAAAAATTGATCCTGAATTACAATACGCTTCTCATCTCATAAAAAATCATATTGCTAAAAAAATTTCCGATAAAAAGTTTTGGTTAAATAATGATGGTGAATCTCAAGAATACTTTGGTTTTTCTGAGGGTAATCTCACTAATTATTATGTTAAATATACAACTAGCAATAAAGACAAGGTGCGAATTATCCAATATACGCTAAAACCTGTGATGCGTGGCAATTTGCCGTTTGTCCGTCTCAATTACCCAGGGAATAAATGATGATCTCTTTGTCGGGGGGAATTACCTCCATTGCGGCGCTTGAAAAAGGTCTCAAGCACCTTCACTACGGCAAATTACACAAACGTTAAATTTTAAAGAGAGAAACTCGCAATGCCAAAAACTTTAGTTTTGGTGTTGTTTTCTATTTTTCCTCTCAGTCTATGGCGCGGAGAAAGACGTGTTAGTAATGACTGTTTAATTGTTCTTTGAATAGTGACCTGATATTGTATTACGACAAAGTCGCTCGGTAATTAGTCCGACAGTTTTCTTTGGTAATGACACTAATACAAATAATGCCAGATATTACCGTTTTTCATTGCGAGCAATAATATTTTTTAGTGTATCTAACTTTCTTTTGTATTTTTTTTCCTCTTCAGGAGAGCTTGCTAAGTTCTCTGCTTTGGATAAGTGTTTTTCTGCTTTTTTAAACTTACCTTGTTTAAAGTAAGTTTGAGCAATTTGAAAATGAAATATTTCTTCTTCGGGTTTCTTTTTTATTGCCTTTTTAAGTAAAGATGCTGAGGATTTAAAATCGTTTTTTCTATAGTGTTGAGCGGCTAACTTAGCAAGGTGATAGGGGTTTTTCTTTGCGTAGCTATTCGCCTTTTCTTTGTACTGCCTGGCTTTTTCCTTTTGCTTTGTTTCTGTGTAGAGTACGTATAAATTTTTAATGGCTGATAGGTTTTGAGGAGAAAGTTTTAGGGCGCGAAGATAAGCCTGTTCTGCTTTTTGATAGTATTGTTGTTTTTTATAGGCTACCCCAAGATTAGACCATATAAAAGTGAGGTTATTATGGATTGCAATGGATTTTTCCAAATGTGCAATTGCCAGATCGTATTGGCGGGTTGCTAAAAACTCCATTCCAATATTATTGTGATATTCCGCAAGTGCGCGTATATCGGATATTCGTTTTGCTTTTAGGTGCTTGTTTCTGTATATGCCGAGGAATTCGACAAGCATTTTATCTCTGTTTGGCAAAGTAATAATAACGTTTATATGTCCAGGGACAACGTAAAAGCTATCCTCTTTTTCCCAATTGCGCGGAACAGTGACGGTCTGGAATTTGGCCTTTAGTCCTACATGGCGAGCTGAGGCAACAAATAAGCTTGATAGTGAAATACAGTTACCTCTTCCTGCATCAAAGGTTTCTTGAGCTGTGCGGGTTTTCTCCGCATTGTATTTTATGTCGTAACCCACTCCGGGAGGGCCAAAAAAGAGATCATGTAGTGTATGGGTTCTCTTTTCATGGCCTCGAATTGGACGAATCTGTTCATCGAGAATGGCTTTTAGGTCGTCGCTTAGTTCAAGAATATCCACATCATCAAGAATAATGGGTTGCAAACTTGAATTGGCTTTGGCGGTGTTAATAAAAACACTTAAAGTCAGAAGAGTGGAACTCAATACTAAGAGTCCCAATACTAAAAAACAGTATTGAAAAGACCGAATAAACCGTGATGGCGGTTTAGAAAATAACGATATATCCATTATTAAAACCTGATTATTGCTATAAGAGCCTCTTTTAATTCTAGCGTTAAAAACCCATTTGAGGTTTATAGTATCAGGTTAGAGGGGGTTGTTGAGTAAGACTTTTATTGAATTACCACTCGTTTATTCGTTAAGTGAGATTATATAAATCCTGTAAGACGCTCGTATCGGTACGGATATTGCGATAAGAAGAGTAAGTGAACTTATCTACGCCAATTTTCCGACATATAAGAGTTTTCAATGGCTCAACCGTTTTTTCAACACCTTATGTCCCTACCTGGAAGTATGGATGGTCAATCGGCCTTAAAAGGGGTTCAGAGTATTGGACGGGGAAACCTCAGTATTCCCATTTTGTTGCTTGCTCTTTTGGGGATGATGATTCTTCCTCTGCCGGCTTTTCTTTTAGATGCATTTTTCTCCTTTAATATTGCCTTATCGATTGTTGTGCTTTTAGTGGCTGTTTATAGCCTTCGCCCACTTGATTTTGCCGTATTTCCTACCATTCTGTTGATCGCCACCTTGTTAAGGTTAGCGCTTAACGTTGCTTCAACACGGGTGGTTCTTTTAAAGGGTCACGAGGGGGGTGACGCAGCGGGAAAGGTTATCCAGGCGTTCGGGGAAGTGGTGATTGGCGGTAATTATGCTGTTGGTTTGGTGGTATTTATCATCCTGATTATTATTAACTTTGTTGTTGTGACCAAAGGTGCAGGGCGTATCTCAGAAGTGAGCGCCAGGTTTACTTTGGATGCCATGCCTGGCAAGCAAATGGCCATTGATGCCGACTTAAATGCGGGTATTATTGATCAAGATGAAGCTAAGATACGTCGCTCAGAAGTTTCTGCGGAAGCTGATTTTTATGGGGCGATGGATGGCGCCAGCAAATTTGTGCGGGGGGATTCCGTAGCGGGTATTTTGATTTTGATTATCAATATCCTCGGAGGGCTTATTGTTGGTATGGCTCAACATGAGTTGGAGTTTCAAGATGCTTTACAAAAATACGTGCTACTGACCATCGGTGATGGTTTGGCTGCACAAATTCCGTCGTTATTATTGTCTGTTGCGGCTGCCATTATGGTAACGCGGGTAAACAGCTCTGAGGATATGAACCGGCAAGTTCTCTCGCAAATGTTTGACTCTCCAAAAGCATTGGCCGTTACTGCGGGAATCCTGTTTTTAATGGGGTCGATACCAGGAATGCCCCATGTTCCTTTTTTAGGGTTGGCAATCATTTGCGGCCTATTAGCCTATTACATTTACTTCCAGAATCAACAGCCAGAGGTTGTTGAAGAACAGATTCTGAAAAATATTCCCTCTGGTGGGGGTTCTCCATCGCCACAGGGCTTGCCACCAGCGGCCTTATCACATGATGGCGGGCCATCTGCGTCACCATCATCGGCCATAGCATCCCATACCGCAGAGCCAAGCGAAGTCAGTTGGGATGATGTGAAACCCGTGGACATAATTGGTTTGGAAGTGGGTTACCGTCTTATCCCCCTCGTAGATAAAGCACAGAAGGGTGAGCTGCTTGGCCGAATAAAAGGGGTGAGAAAAAAGCTCTCGCAAGATTTAGGTTTTTTAATTCCCGCTGTCCATATCCGCGACAACCTAGATTTGTTACCGAGTGGCTATCGTATTGCTTTGATGGGGGTTTCCATTGGTGAGGGGGAGGTCTTTCCCGACAAATTTATGGCGATTAATCCAGGGCAAGTCTTTGGCGCCTTGGAGGGAACAAAAACAAAAGACCCCGCATTTGGTTTAGAGGCCACCTGGATCGATGAAGGGCAAAAAGACAAAGCGCAAACGCTTGGTTATACGGTTGTGGACCCCAGTACGGTTGTTGCTACACACCTAAATCAAATTATTCAAAGCCATACCCATGAATTAATTGGGCATGAAGAAGTCCAAAAATGGTTGGATTTATTAGCCGAAAAGTCTCCGAAACTAGTAGAAGAGCTGGTTCCCAATACTCTTTCTATCAACCAGCTCCTCAAGGTTTTGCAAATGTTATTGAAAGAGCAGGTGCCGGTTAGGGATATGCGCACTATTGCGGAAGCGCTCGCGGCATACGGAGATAAGAATCTAAATACCCAGTCGTTAACGGCTATAGCAAGGGCTGCCTTATCCCGTCAAATTGTACAAAGTATTGTGGGTCAGGACCTAAATTTACCTGTGATTACTCTTGACCCTTCTTTGGAACAGTTGTTGCTACAGACAGTACAGCAAGCACAAAAAGCTGGCGCAGAGGAGGGAGCCTTTATTGAGCCTCAGCTTGCAGAAAGGTTGAACAATGCATTAGTAAATGCGGGTAAACAGCAAGAAGTACTCGGAAAGCCGGTTGTGCTTTTGGTTGCAGCGCCAATCCGCTCAATGATGTCACAGTTTGTTCGTTACAATATTCCTGGGATGCATGTGATTGCTTACAACGAAGTGCCAGATAACAAACAAATAACCATTGATGCCACGGTAGGCGCGGATGTTGTTGCTGGATAGGGGCGTTCTGCACCGCAGAGCAATAGATTAATTGAGGTGAGTAGGTTATGTCGTCACATAATGATACGAATTCAAATCAAGGTGAAGTAAAGCGTTTTGTCGCGCCCACTATGACTCGCGCACTTGAGCTGGTTCGGGATGAAATGGGGTCGGAAGCGGTTATTCTTTCCAGTAACCGAGTTGAAAATGGTGTGGAGATAGTCACCTCGCTTGAACCTGATTTACCCACACGTGGAATTAGTGCGCGACGGGAATTTGGCCATAATTTTGACGCGGAAACCGACAGAGTTTTGCCGAGTGACTCCGCTTGGCGAACACAAGCCGGTGTTCGCCAAGCTGCGGATAACTTTGGTGGTCGCACAGAAATGAATTCAATGGCACCTCAACCGAAGCGAACAGGAGAGCAACTGGCAAAAGAAATTGAGCAGGCCCGCGAGCGTATGCTTGAAGCAAAACGCAGGGCTAAGGAAGCCGATCAGCCTATAGGTCAAAGCTTGGATCAAAATTATTCTCCAGCTCCACAGCCACCGGAAGCCAACTCGTACCCTCAGCAAGCAAATTATCGATATGAAGCTCCTGGGTCTAACCACCCTGGAAAGAGTGCGTATCAGCCCTCTGCGGAAGCAGACGAAAATGAGCAACAGCTCAACGAACTAAAAGGCGAGCTGGCCGATATGAGAATGTTGTTGGAGCAGCAGCTTTGGCACATGTCTGAGCAAAAGCCCAGTAGCACTAAAGTGCCGCATCAGGTTCAATTGCCTCCTAAATACCCGGTTATTAACGGCCATTTGACTCGCCTTGGATTATCCGAAGACCTAGTGGAAGATCTAGTGCTAAGGGCGGGGAATCACTCACGCTTAAGTGATGCTTGGCGCAGTTGCATAGTTCAATTGGCTAGGAAAATTCCCGTAGTAAAGGAAGACTTAGTGGATGCCGGTGGAATTTTTGCTTTTGTTGGGCAAACAGGAGTAGGGAAAACAACTACCATTGCAAAGCTCGCTGCACGTTATGTACTTCAACATGGCCCAGGCAAAGTGGCGATTGTCACTACAGACACATATCGTGTGGGTGCCTGTGACCAGTTGAGGTCTTTGGGACGAATTCTTAACGTTCCTGTTCGAGCCGTAGATAGCGAACATAGCCTGCTTACAGTACTTTCAGGTTTGCGGCAGTTTCCACTGATTCTTGTGGATACTGCGGGTTTCCGTCACGGAGACCCACTCTTAAAAAGCCAACTCAAACTTCTTGATGCCTGTTCGAGTATGAAGCGGGTTTTGGTCATGTCCTGTAACAGCCAATGGCAAACCTTAAAAGCCTCTACCCATGCCTATACTTCGAATACTCGTCAGATAGACGCCTGTGTTTTGACTAAACTAGATGAGACAGCCAGCTTAGGTGAGGTCGTGAGTGTATTATTAGAAAAAAGTATTCCCGTTGCTTATACAACGGATGGCCAAGAGATTCCTAAAGACATTCATTGCGCTAGTGGATCATCGTTAGTGGCAAAATCCGTGGCCTTAATGAAAGCAAACTCTGCTCGGACAGCCAATACTGCTGTGTTTTAGTCCTATACTTGGAAGAGTCAGTAAATTATTGGCCTCCCCAATGCCAAAGAAATGGGGATGATGATTTAGAGAGTAATTTGAATGACACAACCTCGACCAATCAAGGTTATTGCAGTCACAGGCGGAAAAGGCGGCGTGGGTAAAACCAATCTGTCTGTTAACTTAAGCATTGCCTTGGCTGAGTTGCGACGGCGAGTCGTATTGCTGGATGCAGACTTAGGCTTGGCAAATGTCGATGTGCTGCTCGGATTACACGCCGAGCATAACTTGGCGGATGTCTTAGATGGCACTAAAAATTTACACGAAATAATGGTTAATGGGCCCGCTGGTATTAAAGTTGTGCCAGCATCATCGGGAGTGCAGCAAATGGCGACGCTTTCTCCGCGAGAACACGCAGGTCTTATCCACGCTTTCAGCGAACTGAGCGATCAATTGGATGTGTTGGTAGTGGATACCGCAGCGGGTATTTCCGATACGGTTATCAGTTTTGTTCGAGCCTCTCAAGAAGTCATTGTGGTTGTGTGTGATGAGCCCTCCTCCATTACTGATGCTTATGCTCTTATAAAATTACTGAATGTTGAGCATGGTATTTACCGCTTTCGAATTGTTGCCAATATGACAAGAAGTACCCAGGAAGGGATCAACCTCTTTAATAAACTGAATGCGGTCTGCGAGCGTTTTTTAGATGCATCTCTTCAATATATTGGTGCTGTTCCATTTGATGAGAATGTGCGTAAGGCTGTGCAGAAGCGTAAACCTATACTGGAGTTCGCTCCGAGGTCCAAAGCATCGGTATCCATGCGAACGCTGGCGCAAAAAATTGACCAATGGCCTGTTCAAACCGGCACAAAGGGGCACTTGGAATTTTTTATCGAACAGCTTTTGCAAACCGCGAGTGCGGGCTAGATGTAGTGATTTTTGAGTGTGGTAGAAGAGCAACAAATATTGATACCTGTGGTTGATAATCTAATGGTTTATGAACAAGCGCGGGAAGCGAAAAGTGAGATTAATGTTGAAGATTACGCCTACCTTGTTAAGCGCATAGCTCACCATATGGTAGCGCGTGTTCCCTCCTGTGTGCAGGTGGAAGACCTTATTCAGGCGGGAATGATTGGCTTACTTGAAGCTGCACAAAAATACGATGATAGCAAAGGTGCGAGTTTCGAAACCTACTCTGGAATTCGAATTAGAGGCGCTATAGTTGATGAAATGCGGCGGGGGGACTGGGCTCCTAGGTCTGTTCACCGCAATGCTCGTCGTGTTGCTAAAGCGATGGCTATTGTCGAAAAAAAATATGGCCGAGATGCGAAAGATTACGAAGTGGCTGAACAGCTTGATATGTCTCTAGAGGAATACCACGATATCGTTAAGGACAGCGCCTCCACCCGGCTATTTAGTTATGAAGATACCTTCGAGGAAGATGATTCTCGTATAGCGCCACCGATTAATGGTGTGTCCTTAGCCGGTCCGTCGGAAAGTGTCCATAAAAACGCATTGCAAGAAGCATTAAGTCGCGCGATTAAAGGATTACCTGAGCGGGAGCAGATGGTTTTGTCTCTCTACTATGAGCAGGAGATGAACCTAAAAGAAATAGGCCAAATTCTAGGGGTCTCAGAATCTAGGGTCAGTCAAATACACAGTCAGGCGGCAGTGAGGTTACGAGCTAGGTTGACAGATTGGGATTCATCTACTGATATTTAGTGGCTAAAAATTAGTCAGACTTGTACTTAACTTCGAGGCTCATCCCGAAAAACTGGATGACTGACAGCAAGCGACTAGACTAGATAAAAAGAGTGAAGAATTTCGTGTATGTTTTAAAATTCTATTCCCGGTGTTTGGGAGGCGGAGGTTGCATTGGATAAAAACATGAAAATCCTTATTGTTGATGACTTTTCGACAATGAGGAGAATTATAAAAAACTTATTACGAGACCTTGGGTTTACCAATACTCAAGAAGCGGACGATGGCTCCACAGCCTTGCCGATGCTTAAGAGTGGGGATTTTGATTTTTTGGTGACAGACTGGAATATGCCGGGTATGACGGGGATTGATTTACTCAAGGCATGTAGAGCTGATTCAAAGCTAGTATCTATCCCCATTCTTATGGTGACCGCAGAGGCTAAGCGCGATCAAATTATTGAAGCTGCGCAAGCTGGTGTAAATGGATACGTTGTTAAACCATTTACTGCACAGGTGCTCAAAGAAAAAATCGATAAGATATTTGAGCGTGTAGACGGATAACTATCCATTTAAGGTCGTTACATGGGAAATAATGTTCCAGAGCACGATACTCAGCAGTTTCAAATTGAGTTGCAGCAAAGTGCTAAGCAACTTGTAGAAAAACTACAATCTGACAATTATGAGGGAGCCTCCGCTCTTATTCATGAATTGATGGATGCTCGTGATAGACATATTTTTAATTCGGTTGGGCAACTTACTCGTGCGTTACACAGTGCAATAGTCAATTTTCATGTGGATTCGGTTGTTGACGAGCAAACTCAAACACCTACTTCAGAAATTCGTGATGCATCAGACCGCCTCAACTATGTTATTTCGTTAACTCAGCAGGCCGCTGATAAAACTATGGATAAAGTGGAAGCCTGCGCCCCCATTGCAATGAATTTGGGGCAAGAAGCACATAGGCTTAAGGATGAGTGGGCGAGATTAAAACAGCGTCAAATGAGCAAAGCAGAATTTATCCAACTTTATAATCAAATTGATAATTTTCTTGGACAGCTCGGCGATGGAACGGATCAATTAAATAAAAACTTGCAAGATATTTTACTCGAACAAGGGTTTCAGGATTTAACGGGTCAAGTTTTGAAAAAAGTGATTGGCCTGATAACCGATGTGGAAAAAGAACTAGTGAGCTTAATGCGAATTGCTGAGCAAGTCGAGCAGGTTACCGGGTTGGCAGAAGACGATAAAGAGATAGAGGTTGTCGCCGATAACACTGTAGGCGAAGGCCCACAAATTCATGCTGAAAAGCGTAATGATGTGGTATCGAGTCAAGATGATGTTGATGATTTATTATCAAGTTTAGGGTTTTGAGGAGCATTGAATGGCATTCGGGGATGACGAAGAAATTCTTCAGGATTTCCTTGTCGAAGCTGGCGAGATCATTGAGCAATTATCTGAGCAGTTGGTTGACCTAGAGCAGAGACCAGATGACCGGGATCTTCTAAACGCTATTTTTAGAGGTTTTCATACTGTAAAAGGCGGTGCAGGCTTTTTGCAGCTAACCGCTATGGTTGATTGTTGCCATGTTACCGAAAACCTTTTTGATATATTGAGAAACGGTGAACGTCAAGTTACTGCCGAGTTAATGGATGTTGTGCTTCAAGCATTAGATACGGTTAATCATCAGTTTACTGAAGTGAATAATCGTGAAGAACTCACTCCCGCCCCGCCCGAGCTTATTCAAAAATTAGAATGCTTAGTTTCCGGTGAAGATATAGCGGGCTCAGAAGCGGCTTCGGTTGAACCCCAAGAGGCTTTAGCGGATGCTCCCACACCGGCTGCATCAAATACCACAAATGGTTCGTCCGATTCAAATATTGATATTACAGACGATGAATTTGAAGACTTTCTCGATGCAATAAACGATGTACCTAGCGAAGAGGCCGAAGTTGCTCCTACATCGGATTCATCTGCGGTGTCTGCGAGTGATGTCAATGATGCTGTTGAAATTACCGAAGATGAATTTGAATCGCTTTTAGACAAACTACACGGCAGTGGAAAAGCGCCTGGCATTGTTGCTCCATCGGCTTCCGTTTCAACCTCTTCTCCAGCTCCTGCCCCGAGTACATCAAATACTGCTGCCCAGGGAGCATCGTCTAATGAAATCTCTGAAGATGAATTCGAAAATTTGTTGGATCAATTGCATGGAATTGGCAAAGCGCCGAATACGAAGAAGCCTTCCGTTACCCCCCCAAGTCAAGCCTCTGCTCCAAGCCCTCCTGTCTCCATGTCTGCTGATTCCGATGACCTGATTACAGATGATGAATTTGAGGGTTTATTAGACCAACTACATGGAAAAGGGCAGATTACTGTACCAAAAGTTCCAAGCCAAGCGGCTAAGCCGGTGCCCCAGCCACCCCCAGTGAAAGCAGAAAAGGTTGAACCCCCTGCCGCAAAAGCTGTACCTAGAGAAGAGTCTAAAGTTACAAGTGAATCTAAGGCCACAGGTACGCCCGCTGCCGAGAAAAAAGCTCCCGCAACAAAAATACGAGAAACGCCAATGGGAGGCGCTAGTTCCTCCACAAGTGGTGAAACCACCGTTCGTGTCGATACCCAAAGACTTGATGACATTATGAATATGGTGGGGGAATTGGTACTGGTGCGCAACCGGCTTGTGAGGCTGGCTAATGATAGCGCCGACGAAAAAATGCAAAAAGCGGTAGCGAATTTAGATGTTGTCACAGCAGATTTGCAATCTTCTGTAATGAAAACGCGAATGCAACCCATCAAAAAAGTATTTGGGCGTTTTCCTCGTGTTGTCCGGGACTTGGCAAGAAACTTGAAAAAAGAAATTAACCTTGAATTACTCGGTGAAGATACAGATTTAGATAAGAACCTAGTGGAAGCCTTAGCTGATCCTTTAGTACATTTAGTCAGAAATTCTGTTGATCATGGCATTGAGCTGCCTGCTGAGCGTGAAGCACAAGGTAAATCACGAGTAGGTAAAGTGATCTTGGGCGCAGAACAAGAAGGCGACCATATTTTGCTATCTATCACTGATGATGGCGGTGGTATGGACGCAGACAGACTTAGAAATATTGCTGTTGAAAAAGGTATTTTGGATACCGATGCTGCGGCTAGGTTAACCGATACCGAAGCGTTTAATCTGATCTTTGCTCCTGGGTTTTCCACGAAGAAAGAAATTTCTGATGTGTCTGGGAGAGGCGTGGGTATGGACGTTGTGAAAACGAAAATTGCCCAATTAAATGGTTCTATTGATATACAATCGAAGTTGGGGGAAGGCACTCGAATCATTATTAAAGTTCCGCTTACCCTAGCAATCATGCCGACTTTGATGATCATGGTTGGCAGCCAAGCTTTTGCGTTACCGCTAGTTAGTGTGAATGAAATCTTCCATATGGATCTGACTAAAAGCAATATTGTGGATAGCCAGGAGTGCATAACGATTCGGGGTAAAGCCATACCCATATTTCATTTGAAAAAATGGCTAATAAAAAATAATTTTTCAGCCGAAAAACCAAAAGAGGGTCATATTGTTATTGTTTCTGTGGGAACACAGCGAGTTGGTTTTGTGGTGGATCAGTTAATTGGTCAAGAAGAAGTGGTGATTAAACCTTTAGGTAAAATGTTGAACGGCACAGCAGGAATGGCGGGTGCCACTATTACAGGTGATGGCACAATCGCACTCATTTTAGATGTACCAAGTATGTTGAAGAGATATGCTGGTGCGGCCTAAGGGTGCCTTTTATTTTTTGAAATAAAGAAAAAGGTACGTGAAATAGATAGTTACAACGTTTAATGCAATAACAAAAATTGGTTAGCTATCTGTTTTTTTATATTTATATTAGGAGGGGCCGTGCCCTATAAAGTTCTGATAGTTGATGATTCAAGTTTTTTTCAGATGAAACTGAAAGAACTTATAAATGAGCATCCCGATCTCAATGTTGTGGGGTTAGCATCAAATGGGCAGGAGGCAGTGGATATGGAAGATAAGCTGCGACCCGATATTATTTCAATGGATTATGAAATGCCTTTTATGGATGGTGTTACTGCAGTACGAATTATCATGGGAAAACGAAAAATCCCTATCGTTATGCTATCTTCTATGACTTATGAAGGAGCCAGAATAACGTTAGAAGCCCTGGAAGCGGGTGCTGTGGATTTTATGCCGAAAAACTTCGCAGAAGTATCCAAAAATTCGGTGAGTCTCAAAAAAAGGCTTCATGAAAAACTGCTTACCTTTGCAAAAAGTGCTAACCCAGAACCCATGGCTCCGTCATCGAGCCCCATTCGAAGCAGTGTTCCCTCATCTACTACACCCCCCAGACCTTCATCCATACCCAGACCTTCATCCATACCTACTAAGACGTCCGTTTCTCGGTCTACAGTAAGAACCGTTACAGCTCCACAGCCTGCTGTTTCTGCTCCTCGGCGTACTGAGAACATAAAAGGCAAAGTGAAAATTGTTGTTATTGGTGCTTCTACAGGAGGGCCTGTTGCTATTACGGAAATCATTACCAAGTTGCCAGTAGATTTTCCAACTCCTATTGTGGTTGTGCAACATATGCCAGAAAACTTTACCAAAGCGTTTGCAGAACGTTTGGATCGGCAGTCGAAGCTTAGTGTGTGCGAAGCCGAAAATGGAATGAGCATTGAAAAAGGGTGTGTTTATATCGCTCCTGGTGGTACTCAAACCATGTTTGATCGGGGTGGAAAAAATATAAAATTAATGGCTGGCGATAACCGAATTAACTATAAGCCTTCAGTGGATATTGCCTTTGCCTCAGCGGCTAAATCCTATACCAATTCTGTTTTAGGTGTAGTGTTAACAGGCATGGGAGCAGACGGTTGCGAGGGCGCGCGATTATTAAAAGAACAAGGCTCGACTATATGGGGGCAGGATCAAGCTTCATGCGTGGTATATGGAATGCCAGCCGCCGTAGCAAGTGCAAATTTAACTGACGCAGTGCTTCCACTTAATGGTGTTGCTGCAAAATTAATGGCGGAAGTTTAGTTAAGTTGTCTAATTAATTAGTGTTAACAGGCCCTAAAAGAAAGTGAACAATGGATATTCTAAGTATAGCTGGCGTTATTATAGGTTTTGCTGCTCTATTGGGCGGCAATTTTCTGGAAGGGGGTACTCTAGGGTCTCTTGTTAATGGTCCTGCTGCAATTATTGTTATCGGTGGCACAGTCGGTGCCGCAATGTTACAAACTCCTTTTAAGTCGTTAAAGCGTGCATTAAATCTCTTTCGTTGGATTTTCCGCCCTCCTAGTATGCAATTCCAGCTTGGTATTGACCAAGTTGTCAGTTGGGCGATGTCTGCAAGAAAAGAGGGGCTATTGGGTTTGGAAAATATTTCTGAAACCGAGTCTGATAAGTTTTCAAGAAAGGGGTTGCAATTGTTAGTCGATGGCAGTGAAACGGAAGTGATTCGTCACGTACTCGAAACAGATTTAATTGTTGCCGAGCAAAGGGATCATGATGCCGTTCAATTTTACGAAAGCATGGGGGGCTATGCTCCAACCATTGGTATTATTGGTGCAGTAATGGGGCTTATTCATGTTATGCAGCATTTGGCTGAGCCTTCAGAGTTAGGTGCTGGCATTGCCGTTGCTTTTGTTGCCACAATTTACGGTGTTGCCTTTGCAAATTTATTTTTACTTCCCGTGGCAAATAAATTAAAAGCCTGTATTAAAGATCAATCTCAATATCGAGAGCTGATTATCGAAGGCATAATTGCAATTTCTGAAGGTGAAAATCCGAGAGCGATTGAAATGAAATTGTCAGGTTATCTGTAATTTTTTATCGCCATAAAATAGGAGAATTGTTTCGCTATTGCGATAATTGTATAGTAATAGGTCGATGTGCGAACTCTTATATTTGAATGATTAGGCGCCCTGCATTAGAAACCAAAATTAACCATGAAAGATGGTTAGTTTCCTATTCTGATTTCATTACGTTGTTATTTGCTTTTTTTGTGGTGATGTATTCCGTTTCCCAGGTTGACGAACAAAAATATCGGCAGCTATCTCAAGTTTTATCGGACACTTTTCAGCCAGCAAAAGCTTCTCCGAATACCGATGGTACTAAGTTGGAAGATACGCGAAACCTTGCCGACTTGGAAGCGGTGTCTAAGGAGATTGCCGCAGCCTTGGAGGGGGCAATTCAGGACAGAAAAATATCCGTCGAAGGCAACGAACACTGGATTGAAATAGATGTGAATGCCAACCTGCTTTTTAGCTCGGGTAGTGCAGAGCCTAGCGCCGATGCAATTAAAATATTTACTGAAGTGGCCTCCATACTGGCACCTTTTGATAACGTGATCGAAGTATCCGGCCATACGGATAATGTTCCCATTAATAATCAACAATTCAATAGTAACTGGGCGTTGTCGTCAGCCAGAGCTGTATCTGTGGTAATTCTATTATCCAAAGCAGATATTGCCCCCGTTCGGCTGTCTGCGGTAGGGTTTGGAGAGTTTCGTCCTAAAGCCACTAATGCTACCACTGAGGGAAGGGCACAGAACCGTCGCGTTGTATTGCGTGTGGCTCATGCAGTTGCACCCTCACAGATTATAGAGAGCGAAGAATTTGCCGAAATAGAGGGTGAGGACGAGGTTTTACCGGAAGTACCGTCCAAAAACGAGGTTCCTACTCCCGATGACAATACCGATATAACCAATACCGATGTAACCGTAACCGAGGTCAAGCCAAGTCCAGATTCGGTTAAACCAATTAAACTAGAAGGTGGAGGATTACTCTTTACGAGTGACCCTGATACTCCCCGACTGCAAAATGAGTAAATTGATATTCTCTAATACCAACAGATGTTAATTTAGGCGCGTTATTTGCAGTATATGAATTGGCTGGTTGTAAATTAGCGCTCTAGTGGTAAAAGTCTCTTCACAGACCGTGATTTTCTGTGCAGGGCTTGCCGCAAAGAGGCAAATCTTGGCCAGCCCTATTCATTTTTAACGGTGTGCGACCAAGGTAAGTACATTGAAGGTATGGACCATTGCTAATCAGAAAGGTGGAGTGGGTAAAACAACCACTAGCGTAGCTTTGGGCGGTTTGGCTACTGAAGTCGGACTTCGCGTCCTTCTTATTGATATGGACCCACACGGTTCTCTCAGTTGTTACTTCAAGCAAAACCCAGATAGTGCTGAAGCAAGTGTTTTTACTTTATTTGAAAAGCGCAAGGAGTTGGATGAAAATTTAATAGGTCAGATTGTTGTGCAAACTCCCTATGCGGATTTATGTTTACTGCCCGCATCCATGGCGCTGGCGACATTGGAACGACAAGCGGTGGGGGATGGCATGGGGTTAGTCATATCAAAAACGCTGTTCTTTTTAAAAGACAGCTATGATTTAGTGATTATCGACTGTCCGCCTCAATTAGGTGTGTTGATGGTTAATGCTTTGGCTGCCTGTGATAATTTGATTATTCCTGTACAAACCGAATTTCTCGCATTAAAAGGTTTGGACCGTATGCTGAGAACCCTGGTGATGCTGACAAAATCAAGGAAGAAAGAATTAGACTACCTTGTTGTACCAACAATGTTTGATCGCCGTACTCAGGCGTCCGTAGGCAGTTTGAGAACGCTTAGGAATAGCTATGGTGACTGTGTTTGGCCCGGCAAAATTCCCATTGATACTCGCTTGAGAGATGCCAGTAAAGCGGGAGTGCCGCCACATTTGTATGAGCCCTCTAGTCGTGCGCTGGAAGCATACCGCGCGCTCTATAAAAGTTTATCCAATTAAGGCTAGCTGTTGGTTGAATGATAGGATAGATAGTTGAATGACAAACTGTTGAATGGCGTAATGAAAATTGTGGTTTTTAAATAATGTTTGGTGATGGCCCTAAAACTGCGTTGGAAGAGTATTTTTCAGATTTACTATCTGAAAATGAGAGCGAAGTTGTATTGCCTAAAAACCAAACCGATGCTGATGAAGCAAAAAAGCCTGAAGGAAGTGAAGTTGCACGTCATCAAGCTCAGAGAGAAGCGAAAGCTTCCCTCCCTCCTGAAACCGGCCTTAAGCCAAAACCGCCGCCGTTACCTGCTTCTGTCGGAGTGGAGCCAGTTCCTCCCCAATTACAACCGCAAAAAACAATACAACCATCTAGAAACCCCCGGCCCCTTGAACCTCAGCCTTTGGAAATGCTGGAGCGGGAAAAAAGGGACAAACTCCAGCAATTATTGAGTGCCCAAGCTCTTCAAGCTAAATTAGAGGTTGCTCCAAAAACGCAAACGAAAACAGAAGTTTCTACTGCTATTCCTTCCCCAGTGGTTGAAACCCAGCTAAAAACGCACACAGAACCTCGTATTAACGTTAAGGAAAAACCTCCGGTTGCCAAGGTTGACGTTGTTGAGCAAGAGCAAGAGCAAGAGCATGTTAGCGTTGAGGCTAGCATTAAAACCAGCGTCAATGAAGCCTATGAATGGGGGGAGAATGGAAGGCCCCTTTGGGCTCAAAGTAGGTTTGATGCTTTGCTGTTTCAGGTGTCTGGGTTAACGTTGGCGGTTCCGTTAATGGCCTTAGGTCAAATCCAGCCTTTGACCGATAATCTGGCCACCATATTTGGTCAATCTGAGTGGTTTATGGGGTTGCTGCCGTCGCCAACGGGCCAGATAAAAACGGTGAATACGGCGCTCTTTGTTATGCCTGAAAAATACAATGACGACTTTCTTAAATCGGCTAAATACGTGATGACCATTGACGGTATGCCTTGGGGGCTTGCTGTGGACTCTGTAAAACAGCCGATAACCCTCGACCCAGGAGACGTTAATTGGCGATCTCAACGAACTAAGAGACCCTGGTTGGCGGGTACGGTTAAGTCAGCCATGTGTGCGCTTATCGATATACCGCAAATGGGGAGACTCCTATCTGAGTCAGACTCTAAGCCATCTTGAATGTTACGCATGATGCAACACATATGAGTTTCTCTTCTCCGTAATACTTTTCTTCCCCATTTTGGCTGGCATAAAACCTGCTATTAACTATATTAAAGTGTATATTAAAGTGTATATGTCGCAAGATGCGACTGGATTTTGACACCGAATGTTCAGGTTTTCTTATGAATAGTTAACCAATAACATGACTAGGCGGGTAATCGCCACATAGCGCGGGAATTAGTAACTAAAGAGTCGAGTGAGGGACTCAGCTATGGCAGCAAATATGGCAAACAATAACAACGTCACTGATGACCCTATTCTTCAATGGGTCACTTTTAAGTTGGCGGGGGAAACTTACGGAATCAATGTAATGCAAGTACAGGAAGTGCTTCGCTACTCAGAAATTGCTCCGGTTCCGGGCGCGCCATCTTATGTTATGGGCATTATCAACTTGAGAGGAAATGTGGTGACGGTCATTGATACCCGTCATCGTTTTGGCGTTGATTCTGGTGAATTAACCGACAATAGCCGAATTGTGATTATAGAAGCCGATAAGCATGTTGTCGGTATATTGGTGGACAGTGTTGCTGAAGTTGTTTATTTGCGCCAATCAGAAATTGAAACAGCGCCTAATGTGGGCAATGACGAAAGCGCGAAATTTATTCAAGGGGTGTGTCATAAGAATGAAGAGCTACTGATTCTAATTGAGCTGGATAAACTCATTACCGACGATGAGTGGACCGAAATTGAGAGCGCATAAAATATGATTCCTTCTTTGTTAATTACTCCAGAATTACTTGTTGCACCTATTGTGATGTTTTGTTGTTTTGGACTAGTAATATGGTCGTTTGGCATCGCGAACAAACATTCCGTTGCCTCTGAGAGAGTTGAAAAGTTAGAGCGACAACTTGGTGTTATTACATCTGGCTCTCTGGGAATGGGACAGCGCATGATTGATCTAGAAAAGCGAATCATTGAACTCCAGAAGAAGCAAGAGCAGATCGATAATAACGATTTTGATATTTCTTATACCCAGGCGCAGCAGTTAATTGCTCAAGGGGTGTCATCTGATACTGTAGCTGTAAATAGTGGTTTGTCTCAATCGGAAGTGAGTTTAATGGAACTACTTCATCAACATGCACAATCTGCAACACGTCAAACGTCAAACGTTACTTCGATTAACCAGCGAATATAAAGTGAGAATGTGTGCCCATGGTCTTTTTGCCAAGATGTAAGTGGCACCGGCTTGCGGTTTTAAGCTTTTTATCCGGCCTTTTTTTGGCTTCCTGTTCCATTTCTGATCGAGTGTCTTATGCGGACAGTGAAGCTGAATTACCTGAAGATTTTCTTTCTCAGGTAAAGCCTAATAAAACCTCTAAAGAGTGGGTCACTTCTCGATTAAGCGAGCCTAAATTAATTACGGAAGGCCCTCTTGGACAAGAAGTTTATACTTATGACCTGACTCGGCGCCACTACCGTCGCACCTCAATTTTTTTCATTATAAGATACAGTGGTGTTGAAGAAGATGAATCTTACCTTCACGTACTATTCAAAGATGGGTTAGTAAAAAAACGTTGGTATTCTCATTTTTCTAAAGTAGAAAAATGGCGCTTCCTAAAACCTAAAAAAAAGGTGAAACCGTCACTTTCTAAGCCTAAAGAAAACAATGAAGGTGATATGCTGGTGCCGCCAATGGACCCAATTGAAGAAGATTCAATGGAGGTAAACCCTGAATCTCCTTCCGATACCATGTTGGAACACCCTATTCAGAAGCCCGAAACCCATAAGCCTAGATTAAATATGATTTAGCTTGGTTTGGGACCATAACCACTTTTAAATGATAACCACGGTGGTTTGAGCGCGGAAAATAATACGAAAATCTATTTAGGTTGAGAATGAGGTTGAGCATTAATTTGCTGGCCATTTATTTTTTTACTATCTGGCCCCATCAAAAATAAGTAGCGGTTCATTATTTCTTCTGGTTCTGTCACCAATGATGGGTCTTCAGCCGGGTAGGCTGCTGCTCTCATATTTGTTCTTGTCGCACCGGGGTTAATTGAATTGACGCGGATATTAGATGTGCCATCCAACTCGTCGGCAAGAACTTCCATTAGGTTTTCCGTGGCGGCTTTAGATACGGCATAGGCTCCCCAGTAGGCTACTCCCTTAATGCCAACACCTGATCCAGTAAAGACAATGCTTGCGCCCGTTGATTGGCTAAGTAATGGAAGAAGTGTCTTTGTCATCATAAAAGGAGAAGTGACATTCACCTGCATAACTTTATTCCAGTCTTGCACGCCATAGTTTGCAATAGGCGTTCTTCTTCCTAAAATGCTCGCGTTCAGTAGAAGCCCATCTAATACACCAAACTCATTTTCCAATGCATCTTGGAGACTCTGATAATCCTGCTCAACGGCACTTTCAAAATTCATTGGAAATATAGCCGGTTGTTTATCGCCATTTGCCTCTATTTCATCGTAAGTATCTTCCAGTTTTGACAGCGTTCTTCCAATTAAAATAACAGTAGCGCCATATTTTGCAAATTCTAATGCTGCTATTTTACCTATGCCATCACCCGCACCTGTAACAACAATATTACGACCTTCCAGCAAGTGTTTAGGTGGCTGATACTCTACCAAGGTATTTGAATGGGCTTCTGTATTCACTGAATTTCCTGTATTAATTTTATTGAGTAAGGCGTTTTAAAATTGACCAAATTTCCTGCGCGCGTGATACGCAAAAATCTGCTCCCCAATTTTGGTAATTCTCTGTGTTTGGGATATAGCCGTAACCAGCCGCAATGGTTTTTACCTCGGCAGACTGACCGCACTCAATATCCCGTTTATGGTCGCCAATATATATTAGCTCATCGGGCGTACAATTCGCGTGTTTACATGCCAATAATAGAGAGTCGGGAGCGGGTTTTTTATTGACAACATGGTCGGGGCAAATTACTGATATAGGTTTACTGGAAAAATTAATTTTCTCCATAAGTGGCTCGGTATAAGCCCAGGGTTTGTTCGTTGCAATCCCCCAGATTAATCCTCGATCCGTTATTGCCGTAATCAGCTCGGGGATTCCCGGGTAGGGTAGCGTGTGTTTTGCAATATCCTGAAGATAAAATTCCAATAAACGCTCTCTTAATTCGGCAAACTCTTTTTTATCAGGAGTTATATCAAATGCGAGTGTTAACATCGCATTGGCGCCATCGGAGACAACCTGGGTAATAGTTTCTACAGGTAAAGAGGGTTTGTTTTTTGACTCTAACAATAGGTTCAATGCGTTAGCAAGGTCTGGTGCCGTATCGAGTAAGGTGCCGTCTAAATCAAAATATACCGCACGTAATGTCATAAGCTGGGGTCTCGTAATGGTTAGCTTTAACCAAAAGGTTTAGTGAGCTTTTATTACGTGAATAAGATAGTTTACATCCACATCATTTGGGTTTAAGTGATAGTGTTTTGTCATTGGGTTGTAGACAATTCCAGAGATGTCTTGGATGACTAAACCGGCGTGCCTGGACCAATTGCACAACTCGGATGGACGAATAAATTTTTGGTAATCGTGCGTACCTTTCGGGAGCATCTTTAACAGGTATTCTGCCCCCAGTATTGCCATTGCATAGGACTTGAGGTTTCTGTTAATTGTTGAGAAAAAAATATCTGCCCCTGGTTTTGCCAATGCTGCACAGGCTTTTATTGTTTCAGATGGACAGGGCACATGCTCAAGCATTTCCAAACAGGTTACCACATCAAATGATTCAGGCTGAATTTTTGCAAGCTCTTCCGCCGTTATTTGCTGATAATCGACCTCAATACCAGACTCTAATCCATGCAGTTTGGCTACTTCTAACGGAGCTTTTCCCATATCGATGCCGGTTACAGTGGCTCCGCGCTGGGCCATAGCTTCTGAAAAAATACCGCCGCCACAACCAATATCCACCAAATTTTTTTCGGCGACCTTAGCTCGGCTATCGACATAATTTGCCCGAATCGGGTTAAGGTCATGCAATGGCTTAAACTCACCATTCAAGTCCCACCAACTGCTTGCCATTCGCTCGAATTTGTTTATTTCTGCTGGGTCAACATTAAGAGTGTTTTCTGCTTGCATATTCTTATTACAAATCTATGTGTGGTTTTAATTTTGATTTTAACTTTGGGTTTTTTGGAGTGTTTCTTCCCAGTAATTTACTTTGGTCTTCAATTTTTCTATGGAAAATGTCGTAAATTTTCTATCTTTTAACAACGCTTTTCCTGCAATCCAAGAATGAGAAACCTGCTGGCCCGAAGTAGAATACACCAATTGACTTATCACGTTATGAACGGGCATAGCGTTAACGGTTGAAAAATCGACTGCGATTAAATCGGCTTGTTTGCCAGGTTGTAATGAACCGATAGACGATTCAAGCCCGAGTGTTTTTGCTCCATTGATTGTCGCCATTTCTAACCCGGTTTGAGCCGAAACGGCTGAAGCGTCGTCGGCGGCTAATTTACCGACTAATGCTGCGGTTTTTATTTCGGCAAACATATCCAAACTATTATTACTGGCTGCGCCATCCGTACCCAGGCTAACGTTTATTCCCGCATCTAATAATTTTTGAGTGGGGCAGAGCCCGCTGTTTAATTTTAAGTTTGACTGTGGACAGTGGACCACGTGACTGCCGGTGGAGACGAGTGCTTCAATATCCTTATCCGATATTTGCGTCATATGCACGCACTGAGTACTGGGCGATAAAATACCCAGCTCATGTATGCGTTCAAGTGGGCGTTTACCGCTTTCTTTAAGCGCGTTGTCTACTTCTTGTTTGGTCTCATGTAAATGAATTTGTACTGGAGCTTGAAGCTCGTTCGATAATGTTGCAATACGTCTTAAGGAGTCGTCATCTACCGTATAGGGGGCGTGCGGTCCAAAGCCTATGTTGATCAAATCGTTGGAGCGATAATTATCGCTAAGCTTTAGCCCCTTGCGAAGATGATCTTCGGCATCTTGTGCCCAAGCATTGGCAAACGTCAAAATAGGGAAGCATACCTGCGCTCTCATTCCCGTATCGTTTGCTACTGAGGCTACCGCTTCAGGATAAAAATACATATCTGAAAAACAGGTGGTCCCCGTAGCAATCATCTCAGCAATGGCGAGCTGGGTACCATCCGTCACAAAATCCTCGCAAACATGGGCCTGTTCAGCAGGCCATATACGTTCTTTTAGCCACGTATCTAGAGAAGTATCATCGGCATAGCCGCGTAGCAGATTCATCGCCGCATGGCAGTGGGAGTTGATCAACCCAGGCATCAAAACGTGGTTTGGCAGTTTAACCCACTCTGCTGGCTCATAGTGATGTTCAACCTGCTCGGTAGCACAAAGAGCCGAGATAACGCCGTTGTCTACCACCAAGCTGCAACCCTCCAATACTCTTCCCTTTGGAATAATCGGAACTATCCATGGTGTACTTATGATGAGATCGACAGTCTTTTTATCGTTCATAGGGCTTGGTCTGCAAAAGAAATTCAGAATAACAGTGATAGCGGGATTATACGCATTAATCTTGCCTATGTGTTTTGCCCTATAAAAAGTCTTGAATTCGGTTGAAAATCAAGCATATATACCTATCTGAGAGGGAAGTCAGTAATGGAATTGTGGTATCATTCGCCGTTTTTCCAATTCCGACCGTTATAGTGTGATATATCGGTTGGGTCATAATGTGTCATTTGCGGCGTATACCCTCTGGGTTTGCTGCACAGTACTTAGAATCATGTATTTGAGCGAGTGCTGACAGAAAATAAGGATTGCCTGGATCTTATGGGCGAGATAGCAAAAGAAATAGTACCAGTAAACATCGAAGACGAGCTAAAACAGTCGTACCTTGATTACGCCATGAGTGTGATTGTCGGGCGTGCGTTGCCCGATGTCCGTGATGGCCTAAAACCTGTTCACCGCCGTGTTTTGTTCGCTATGAGCGAACTGAATAACGACTGGAACAAAGCCTATAAGAAGTCTGCCCGTGTTGTTGGGGATGTCATAGGTAAATATCACCCTCATGGTGATTCCGCCGTTTACGACACCATCGTACGAATGGCTCAGCCTTTCTCTCTGCGCTATATGCTGGTAGATGGGCAGGGTAACTTCGGTTCCGTTGATGGCGATGGCGCTGCGGCGATGCGTTATACGGAAATCCGTATGTCGAAAATTGCTCATGATTTGCTTGCCGACTTAGATAAAGAAACCGTAGATTTTGTTCCAAACTACGATGGAACCGAGCATATTCCCGATGTTCTTCCCACTCGCGTACCGAACCTTTTGGTAAATGGTTCGTCTGGTATTGCCGTGGGTATGGCGACCAATATTCCACCGCATAACTTGCGCGAAGTGGTTAAAGGTTGCCTCTCTCTCATTGATAACCCTGCACTCAGTATTGACGAGTTAATGGAAATTATTCCAGGGCCTGATTTTCCAACAGGTGGCATTATTAATGGTCGTGCCGGGATTCTTCAAGCATACCGGACTGGGCGTGGACGTATCTATGTTCGAGCAAAAGCCGACATTGAAACAAATGAAAAAACCAATCGTGACACCATTATTATTAATGAAATACCCTACCAAGTTAACAAAGCTCGCCTAATCGAAAAGATTGCTGAGCTAGTAAAAGATAAAAAGCTTGAAGGCATTTCAGAAATTCGTGACGAATCCGATAAAGACGGGTTGCGCGTTGTGATTGAACTAAAGAGAGGCGAGCAGGGCGATGTGGTTCTCAATAACCTCTACTCGCAAACACAATTGCAAAATGTATTCGGTATTAACGTGGTTGCGTTGGTTGATGGCCAGCCTCGGATACTTAACCTTAAGCAAATGCTTGAATACTTTATACAGCATAGGCAAGAGGTGGTTACTCGCCGAACAGTCTATTTGCTACGCAAAGCGCGTGAACGCGGTCATGTCTTGGAAGGCCAAGCGGTTGCCATTGCTAATATCGACGAAGTGATTACGCTTATTAAAGCTTCCCAATCTCCTGCTGAGGCTAAAGAAGCATTATTGTTTCGCGGGTGGGCCGTTGGTGCCGTCAGTCAATTTTTGGAGCGTGCAGGTGCAGATGCCTGTCGTCCAGATGATGTCGGAGCAGAATTTGGTTTGCGAGACAATGGTGAGTACTACCTATCCCCCGTACAGGTTCAAGCTATTTTGGACTTACGCTTACATCGTCTTACAGGTATGGAGCACGACAAATTACTGGCGGAATACGAAGACAAGCTTGTACAAATTGCAGATTTTCTCGACATTCTTGGTAATACTGTTCGGTTAATGTCTGTAATTCGTGGTGAGCTGACAGAAGTTCTGGATGCTTACGGTGACGAGCGCCGTACCGATATTCAGGAATCGATGTCGGACCTTACCGTTGAAGACCTTATTAACGAAGAGGACCGCGTGGTCACCATTTCCCATGGTGGCTATGCTAAGTCTCAGCCCTTAGATGCATATCAAGCACAGCGCCGTGGTGGCATGGGTAAAGCGGCCACATCGGTGAAAGATGAAGATTTCGTCGAGCATTTGTTAATTGCCAATACTCACGATTATATTCTGTGTTTTACCAACGCAGGTAAAGTATTTTGGTTGAAGGTCTATCAAATTCCTGTGGCGGGTAGGCAGTCTCGGGGGCGTCCGGTGGTCAACTTGTTGCAACTGGAAGAAGGCGAGCGTATTACCTCTATACTGCCAGTCAAAGAGTTTGATGATGAGCACTTTATTTTTATGGCGACCTCACAAGGTACCGTGAAAAAAACGCCACTTTCTCAATTTTCTCGTCCAAGAAACGTAGGTTTACGTGCAATTGACTTAGTTGAGGGGGACCATTTAGTCGGCACTGCTTTGACAGATGGTGCGCAAGATATTGTCTTGTTTTCATCTTCTGGTAAGGCGGCACGTTTCCGTGAAGAGCAAGTTCGTTCTATGGGGCGTGTCTCTCGTGGTGTTCGTGGCATCCGTATGGCAGAAGAACATTCTGTTATCTCTATGGTTGTGCCCATTGACGGTGGCCGAGTGCTTACTGTCAGTGAAAATGGTTACGGCAAGCGCACTGAGGTCACTGAATTTCCGACGAAGGGCCGTGGTTCTCAAGGCGTGATTGCCATGCAATGCTCTGAACGTAATGGTGCATTAGTGGGTGCGGTACAGGTTCTGAACGGCGATGAAATAATGATGATTTCTGATCAGGGGACTCTGGTTCGCACAAGAGTAGATGAAGTATCCGTACTCAGTCGAAATACTCAAGGTGTTCGCCTAATTAAAGTGAAAGAGGGTGAGCATATTGTAGGCTTGGAGCGTATTGAAGAACCTGAAGAAGATAACGCTTCTTCAGATGTTGAAACTGAAGAATAAAACAGGTTGTTTCGTGGAAAAAACTTCTATAGATGATTCGTCTATCGTGTTAGGTGAGCTACGAGATAAGATAGACGGTATTGATCAGAAAATTGGTGAGTTAATTAGTCAGCGAGCTAATTGTGCCATGCAAGTTGCCGAGGTTAAACAGCGCGAAGCGGGTGATGAACCAGTCAATTTTTATCGTCCAGAACGTGAGGCTCAAGTGCTTCGTCGGGCAATGGAGCGCAATCAAGGCCCGTTAAAGGATGAAGAATTTGCTCGTTTATTTCGAGAAATTATGTCTGCCTGCTTAGCTCTGGAAAACCCCGTTAAGGTTGCCTATCTCGGACCTGAAGGGACCTATACACAGCAAGCGGCGTTAAAACATTTTGGAAAGTCTGCGGTTGCGATATCGCAATCTGCTATTGACGAAGTATTTCGTGAAGTGGAATCTGGCGCTGTGCAGTATGGTGTCGTCCCGGTTGAAAATTCATCGGGTGGAGTGGTATCCCATACATTAGATAGTTTTGTCGAGAGCAATGTTAAAATTTGTGGTGAAGTGGTATTGCGTATTCATCACCACTTATTGGTTTCTGATGTCACCAAGACAGAAGATATTAGTCGAATTTATTCGCATCCGCAGTCCTTTGCTCAGTGTCGAAAATGGTTGGACGCGCATTTTCCAAAAGCGGAAAGAATTCCTGTCTCCAGTAATTCTGAGGCAGCCAAACGAGTAAAGAGTGAGTGGAATTCTGCGGCTATTGCCGGTGAGATTGCCGCTGAACTATACAGTTTAACGAGCCATTCGCACAATATTGAAGACCAACCGGATAATTCCACGCGGTTTTTAATTATTGGCGGAGATATTGGCGGAGAGACCGTCATGGATAGTGGTGAAGATAAAACGTCCATTGTCGTTGCGACTAAAAACGAGCCGGGTGCTTTACACCAGTTACTCGAACCCTTCCATCGCCATGGGATTGATTTAACCCGAGTTGAGACTCGACCTTCTCCGACAGGTACGTGGAACTACGTATTTTTTATTGATTTTTCCGGTCATACAAACGACCAATCTATTAAGGATGCATTGTCAGATATTTCTGCAAGAGCATCGGACCTAAAAGTTTTGGGGTCCTACCCAAAAGGGGTATTATAACCTCGGTTATTGCCTCGTATTTTCGAAGTATTTATTGCCTAATTTAAACTTTTAACCATACAGGTCTAAACATTGGCTGAGCCAAGTTCAGAAGTCATTAATAAACTTGTTGTTATAGGGCTAGGTCTAATAGGCGGTAGTCTAGCGGCAGCGTTCAAGAAAAATGGTGCGTGCAAAGAAATTTTAGGCATTGCTCGTAGAAAGGAAGTGTGTCACAGGGCTGTGGAACTCAATGTTGTTGATCGAGCTTTTACTTCAATAAGTGACATTGCTTCTGAGTTAGGGGAAGGGGATATCATTTTTATTGCGGTTCCCACTTTATCCGTTAAAAAAATATTAACAGAGTTAAAAGGGATTGTGCCCAATTCGGTATTGATCACTGATGGTGCGAGCGTAAAAGGCTCGGTTCGGCAGGACATTATTGACGTATTTGGCCGGGAAATGCCAAATATCATATTGGGGCACCCCATTGCGGGGTCAGAAAAAAGTGGTATTGAAGCATCTAACCCAGAGCTGTATCAAAATCACCGTGTTATTTTAACGCCTAGTGATGTGAATAGCGTTGCGGATGTTAATAGAGTTTCTGCTATGTGGGCGGCTACCGGCGCAGAAGTGATTGTTATGGGTGTCGATGAACACGATGCAATTTTGGGAGCGACTAGCCACTTGCCTCATGCGATTGCTTTTTCCCTTGTGGACACCCTGGCCCACGATAGCCAAAACGAAAATATTTTTCGTTACGCCGCAGGAGGGTTTAGAGACTTTACACGCATCGCCTCAAGCGATGCCATTATGTGGCGAGACATTATGCTCGCCAATAAACAATCCGTATTGGATTCAATCGATTTATTTTCTGCAAATCTCGCACGGTTACGTGGTTATATTGAATCCGGTAACGAAAAAGAAATGACAGGCGTTTTTACCCGAGCCAAAGTGGCGAGAGAACGCTTTACCAAAATGTTATCGAATCAGGCATACAGTAAGACTATGAGTGAAGAAAGCGTTGTATATACCGTTTCACCGGGTGGTAGCGTAAATGGAAATATTCGAGTACCAGGAGATAAATCCATTTCTCATCGCTCAATAATGTTGGGCTCATTAGCGGAAGGCGTGACAAAAATCCAAGGTTTTTTAGAGGGTGAAGATGCCCTTGCAACCCTACAAGCCTTTCGAGATATGGGCGTGGTCATCGAAGGCCCTGAAGATGGTTGTGTAACGGTTAATGGTGTTGGTTTAAATGGTTTAGAAAAGCCTGCCGGCCCTCTTTATGTGGGTAATTCAGGCACCTCAATGCGCTTGCTTTCTGGAATACTGGCCGGTCAAAAGTTTGATTCTGAATTAACCGGCGATATTTCATTAACTGGTCGGCCAATGAACCGAGTGGCAAACCCATTACGTGAAATGGGGGTAAGGGTGGACACAGAAGAAAATGGTCGCCCTCCGTTGAAAATTAAAGGCGGTTCGAAAATTAATGCCATTGATTACACAATGCCTATGGCGAGTGCGCAGGTTAAATCCTGTGTATTGCTTGCAGGCTTATATGCCGAAGGCGAAACTAAAGTGACCGAACCGGCTCCAACTCGTGATCATACCGAGCGTATGTTGCGTGGTTTTGGTTATAGCGTAGAACGTGAAGGGGAGACTATCTCCCTAAAATCTGGAGGCAAATTAACGGCGACCGATATCGATATTCCAGCAGATATTTCTTCTGCCACATTTTTTATGGTGGCGGCGGCTATTGCTCCCGGTTCAGATATTACATTAACCCATGTGGGAGTGAATCCAACACGAATTGGTGCGGTGAATATTCTTCGTTTAATGGGAGCGAATATTACTCTTAGTAACGAGCGAGAAGTGGGTGGTGAACCCGTTGCCGATATTCGTATTCAGTACGCGCCTCTAAAAGGTATTAACATTCCAGAAGACCAAGTACCCTTAGGCATAGATGAATTTCCAGCTTTATTGGTTGCAGCCGCTTGTGCTGAAGGTAAAACAGTTTTGACAGGTGCAGAAGAATTGCGGGTAAAAGAAACGGACCGCATTCAAGCTATGGCCGATGGTTTGACCACATTAGGTATTCAATGTGACCCCACGCCAGACGGTATTATTGTGACAGGTGGACAGCTAACAGGCGGTGCCGTTGAAAGTTTCCACGACCATCGAATAGCGATGTCTTTTACCATTGCAGGTCTGCGTGCTAATGGCACTATTACGGTGAATAATTGTGCAAATGTACTGACATCATTCCCCAATTTTGCCGATTTAGCGAAGTCGGTTGGAATAAGCTTAGAAGTGAACAATTCTTAGCATTTTTTAAAATCCCGAATATAATGCTGCCGTTTAAGGTCAATTGGCCTCAAACGGTGTTTTACACTTAGTTTCATTCTTAAATATGATGTGCGCCTAAATAAGGGCGCTCTAGAGACAGGTTGGTTTTCCCATGACAAATGAGTATTCAATGACTCATCTTAAGCAGCTTGAAGCGGAAAGTATCCATATTATCCGTGAAGTGGCCGCAGAATTTGATAACCCTGTAATGCTTTACTCCGTTGGTAAAGATTCTGCGGTGATGATGCATTTGGCAATGAAAGCGTTTGCACCGGGCAAACCGCCTTTCCCGCTTATGCATGTGGACACCACTTGGAAATTCAAAGAAATGATTGAATTTCGTGAACAGCGTATAAAAGAACTAGGTTGGGATTTAATTGTTCATATTAATCAAGATGGTGTGGATATGGGAATCAGCCCTTTTGTTCACGGCAGCGCAAAACACACCGACATTATGAAAACTCAGGGCCTTAAACAAGCATTGAACAAATATGGTTTCGATGCCGCGTTTGGTGGGGCACGTCGAGATGAAGAAAAATCTCGTGCAAAAGAACGAGTATATTCGTTTCGTGATAAAAATCATCGTTGGGACCCAAAAAACCAACGACCTGAATTATGGAATATTTATAATAGCAAAGTTGATAAGGGAGAGAGTATTCGGGTATTCCCACTCTCTAACTGGACGGAACTGGATATTTGGCAATACATACATTTGGAAAGTATTCCTATTGTGCCTTTGTATTTTGCAGCAAAAAGACCCGTAGTGGAAAAAGACGGCACATTAATTATGGTCGATGATGATCGTATGCCAATTGAAAAGGGCGAAGAAATTCAAGAGAAAATGGTTCGCTTCAGAACATTAGGCTGTTATCCACTAACTGGGGCAGTTGAATCTGAAGCGACAACCCTACCTGAAATTATTCAGGAAATGCTCTTGACCAAAACCTCGGAGAGGCAGGGGCGTGTGATTGATCACGATAGTGCTGGTTCTATGGAAAAGAAAAAACAAGAAGGTTATTTCTAAATTTTTGGTTTAGAAGCTTGGGTTTAAAAAACATGGCTTAAAAGCTGTTATTTGAAAAAAGCCCAATATCGAAAGTGTCGTAAAAGCACTGTAAAAACAGAACAGAATTTAATTAAAAGAAATTGACTATGTCTCATCAATCAGATTTGATCGAACAAGATATTGATGCGTATTTAACGCAACACGAAAAGAAAGAACTACTGCGTTTTTTGACCTGCGGAAGTGTGGATGATGGTAAATCTACCTTAATAGGAAGATTGTTACACGATTCAAAAATGATCTATGAAGATCAACTGCAAGCCATTGAATCGGACTCTACTAAGTATGGAACTACAGGTGATAAAATTGATCTAGCTCTTCTAGTGGATGGTTTGCAAGCCGAGCGCGAACAAGGCATTACTATTGATGTGGCTTACCGCTATTTTTCTACCGCTAAACGCAAATTTATTATTGCCGATACACCAGGGCATGAACAATATACTCGAAATATGGCCACAGGCGCTTCTACCAGTGATCTAGCGATTATTTTGATTGATGCTCGTCACGGAGTGATGACACAAACTCGCCGCCATTCCTTTATTGCTTCATTGTTGGGTATTAAGCACATTGTTGTGGCAATCAATAAAATGGACTTGGTGGATTTTGATCAAGCAAAATTTGAATCCATTAAAGCCCAATATCAGAAGCTTTCTGAGATTCTTAAACAAGAGAATGTATATTACGTGCCTATGTCTGCATTGGATGGTGACAACGTAGTCAACAAAAGCGAGCGTGCAGATTGGTATAAAGGTCAGTCATTAATGGAAATTTTAGAAACGGTTCAGGTTTCTGGCGATAAAAATACGACTGATTTCCGTTTCCCTGTTCAGTACGTCAACCGTCCTAACCTCAATTTCCGTGGATTTTGTGGCACCGTTGCTTCCGGTGTGGTTCAAGTAGGGGATAAGGTAAAAGCGCTACCATCGGGTAAAACCAGTAAAGTTAAAGAAATAGTGACTTATGACGGAAACCTTGATCAAGCCTTTGTTGATCAAGCCGTAACATTAACCACAGTCGATGAGATCGATATTAGCCGTGGTGATATGATTGTGAAAGCCGATGAAGAAATGGCGTTAACCAACCATATTCAAGCCAACATTGTATGGATGTCGGAAGAGACCATGCAGCCTGGCAAACAATATTTCTTTAAATTCGCCAGTAAAGTCAGTGCTGGTGCGTTTGAAAAAATTGAATACAAAATTGATGTGAATACCTTGGAACATTCCTCCGTTAGCAATATGCAGTTGAATGATATTGCTGTCGCCAATCTTCAACTTGAGCAAGAAGTTGTTGTAGACCCTTACAGTCGTAACCGTGCAACGGGCGCCTTTATTGTTATGGATCGTCTTACTAATATCACTGTTGGAGCGGGAATGGTTGAGCAAGCTTTAGATGGCGCCGAATATACCGCTAGTGATTTTTCAGAATTTGAACTGGAATTAAACGCGCTAATTCGTAAGCATTTCCCCCGTTGGGAGGCAAAAGATCTGTCCAGGTTATTAAATAAATAATCTTTACTTAATTTGTTTTGTAACCTTTGTAGTTAATTTCGTAACCTTTTAATGAGCCATGTCTTACATAAGGTTGCGAATATACCCCCATTTCATAGTAATTCAGTTGTGACAGAATGATGATGCCAAATCAGGATGTATTGGCTTAATTAAAACAACTAAAAAGGAAATTACTATGAAAGCTCAAAACAGAAAAACCTCTTCCATATTTAGATTCATCACTCGAAATATTCTGAACATCTTCGCTATTGTCTCAGTGGCATTGCTTGTTTTTACAGGCAGTCATAGTTACGCAGTGGACAAAAAAACAAGTGCAGGCAGCCCCGTTGTGGCGGTTCAGAAAGTCAGCTTGAATAAAGCCGACGCAGACACACTTGCCAGTATTCTCAATGGGGTGGGCATTAAAAAAGCCGAAGCCATTGTTGCTTACCGAAAGGCAAACGGAAAGTTTAAGTCCATTAATCAACTTACGGAAGTGAAGGGAATCGGTGAATCTATTTTGGAGAAAAACAAAGCGTTGATTACTTTATGATCATGTTCCTATGAATATAGGCATATTTCTATGAAGGTTAAGCGTTAGGTTTGGGCTTGAACAAACTAATGCTAAAATTGACGTAATAAATAGCGCGGTCCGACTTTTGGGTCGCGCTTTGTGAATTTACCCCTTCAGAGAAAACTATGTCAGAAGCAAAACTCCTCGTTGCCCTCGATTTTGACCACTCTCAACCCTGTTTAGACATAGTTAATACGCTTTCTTCAGAGCACTGTCGCTTAAAAGTTGGCAAGGAATTATTTGTTTCCTGCGGCCCAGCGCTGGTAGAACAGCTTCAATCTCAGGGCTTCGATATATTTCTCGACCTAAAATTTCACGATATTCCTAATACCGTTGCTAAGGCCGTTAAAGCAGCGGCCAACCTAGGAGTATGGATGGTCAATGTTCATGCCAGTGGCGGGCGTAGAATGATGGAAGCAGCCCGTGAAGCCGTTGGCCAATCTAGCCACAAGCCTTTGTTGATTGGAGTGACTGTACTCACCAGTATGGATCGAAACGATTTAGCCGAGCTGGGTATCAAACAAGAGCCAGAGCAACAGGTATTAAACCTAGCCTCGTTAGCCAAATTATCAGGCTTGGATGGTGTAGTCTGTTCTGCTCAGGAATTAACAAGTATAAAAGCTCAGTGTGGAAGTGGTTTTTTGTGTATCACCCCCGGAATTCGACCCAAAGGTAGCGACGCTGGTGACCAAAGACGTATCATGACCCCAGAAGAAGCCATTCAAGCGGGAAGTGACTATATTGTTGTGGGCAGACCCATCACCCAAGCGGATAATCCTCAGGTAGCATGTGAGGCAATTAGTCAATCCATTGCTGGATTATAGTCGTCTAGTTCACTAACGATATTTTGCAGTATATTATTTTGCAGTACATTACGAGGTAGATAGATTGAACCCTGTTGTAACAATTGATGGTCCGAGTGGAGCAGGTAAGGGCACAGCAGCGCGTATTGTTGCGCAAACCCTGGGGTTTAAACTATTGGATAGTGGCTCCCTTTATCGGCTTACGGGGCTAGCGAGCCTTAACCAAAAAATGGATCTTCAGTCAGAAAACGGGACCGCTGATATTGCGAGGAGGCTAGATGTTCAATTTTCCATCGAAGACGATGTGCTTAAAATTTTACTTGCGGGTGAAGATGTTACGCAAAAAATTCGTCAGGAAAAAATTGGTATGGCAGCATCAGCCGTTGCGGCACATACTTTGGTTAGAGAGGCATTACTGCAACGTCAGCGAGAATTTTCCACTGAAATGGGGTTAGTAGCCGATGGGCGAGATATGGGAACACAGGTATTTTCTTCTGCTCAATGTAAGATCTACCTCACGGCTACTGCCGAAGAGAGGGCAAAGCGGCGCGTGACTCAATTAGAATCTACGGGTGTCACTGAAATTAGTTACGACAAAATTTTGACTGATATTGAATTGCGCGATTACCAGGATTCCAGTAGAAAAGTATCGCCATTAAAGGCCGCTGACGATGCAATGGTTATTGATTCGACCCACTTCACAATTGAAGGCGTGTGTAAAAAAATAATCGACAAAGCTAACTCAGTTTTTAACCCTTTGGCTTGTAAGGGAAACATATGATTAAAAAAATACTTAAGTTTATGCACAAAGTGTTGTTATTTGCCTGGGTATTGATCATGATGCTTTTTGGTGTATCCCTAGCCTTAGATAACCCTATGGTTATAAAACCTGTTATCTTTGGCCTACACTTACCAGAGTATGGCCTGGGTTTGTATTTATGTATTGTGCTGTTTGTTGGGGTTCTACTGGGTGGTGTAACCAACTATATACTGACACAAAAGAAATTGTTTTCTAAAAATGGAGAGATAAGAAAAATTAAAAAAGAAGCGCTCGCACTAGAACAAGCTCAACTTCGAGGCTAGATCGTGTTTGATCTAGTGCTTTTTGTCGCCATTATAGTTTCCCTTGTAATTGGGTTCCTTGTTGGGCGTTATCTATCCAAGTCAACTCCTGGCTCCTCTGTTAGCGTAAATTACCGCTGGCCGCAAAAGCGTTACTATCAAGGTTTAACTCAGCTTTTAAATAATCAGTCCGACTCTGCAATAGATACCTTTATTTCAGAGCTGGAAGTGAATTCAGATACGCTAGAAACTCACCTAGCACTGGGTAAATTGTTTCGTAGAAGAGGCGAGGTGGATAGAGCTATTCGAGTCCATCAAAACCTACTTTCCAGGCCAAGTCTAGGTAAAAAACAATCACTTGAAGCCCAGCTTGAATTGGCTGTGGATTATATGCGTTCGGGACTATTGGACAGGGCAGAATCTCTATTCAAGGAATTAGCTGCGCAAAGCAGAACAAGCAAACAGATGCGAGATAAAGCGCTAACCTATTTAGCTGAAGTTTACCAAGACATGAAAGAATGGTTATCGGCTATCGATGTGGCCGATCAATTAACCACACGAAAATTTTCCAATAGTGCAGATCAATGGCGCGAAAAACAGGCTCAATTTGGCTGCGAGATTGCTGAAGAAGCTATAGTCCAAAGCGATTGGCAGCTAGCCCGCCGATGGATTCGAAATGCTCAGCGGTACGATAAAAAAAGTATTCGAGCACTGTTATTGGAAGCTCGTTTAGCGGAGATAGAAGGTGATGCGGCTAACTCTATCGCCGTGCTGAAAAAAGTTCCCTATATTGATGCACGGTTTGTTTCAGAAATTATAGGCCCCCTTGTATCCCAGTATGCCAAATTAGCTCCAATCGACGGACTACTTGAAGAGCTTCTCCAGCTCTATAAACAGTACCCAGACCTTTCAGTGTTAGGCGCGATCATTCAACTCGGTTTGGAAAATAATGCCCCTCCTGAGCGTTTCGGAATTAACGTGTTCGAAGCACTGCAAGCACACCCTCAATTAACCGCTCAGCGTGAATTGTTAAACGTCATTGCAGAAAACCCGTCGTTAAGTAGCCTGAAAGCCGTGAATGCGCTAATTCATTCAATGCTTCACTATACCTGTAGCCGGTGCGGTTTTTCGGGAGAAGAGCTACATTGGAACTGCCCTAGTTGTAAGCAATGGGGAAGTATTTTTAGAACCTAGCGCCTCCTCAAACCTCTTGTTGCCCCCGGTAATACTGCAAGCTTAACTTCGTATTGAAAATACGAGTAAATTCTGGTACCCTCGCGGCCCTTTCCTGAAGTGCTCCTAATGCGTGGTTCCCGGACTACAGTGTGGGCTTTCTGGGGAATTAGCGCTGAATTCGGTGGTTTTGGCCAGCTTGGCATCGAATAGGCGAATATTAACTGACCCGTGAACTGGCAACGCGGCCAAACCTAAAACAGGTGTGTAATGACTGAGAGCTTTGCAGAACTCTTTGAAGAAAGTTTAAAAACCGTTGATATGGTGCCAGGCACCATCGTAACCGGCGTTGTAATTGATGTAGACCCAGACTGGGTAACCGTTCACGCGGGCCTAAAATCTGAAGGCGTAATTCCCGCCTCCCAATTCCTAAATGAAAAAGGCGAACTAAACCTCACTATCGGTGATGAGGTTCAAGTCGCACTAGAAACCGTAGAAGACGGTTTTGGTGAAACTCGCCTTTCTCGTGAAAAAGCCAAACGCGCTGAAGCGTGGAAAGTGCTTGAAGCTGCACATGAAGCAGAAGAAGTGGTTACAGGTATCATTAACGGTAAGGTCAAAGGCGGCTTTACAGTCGATGTTGCGGGTATCCGCGCGTTCTTGCCAGGTTCACTTGTTGACGTACGCCCAGTACGTGAAACAACCCACCTTGAAGGCAAGGACCTTGAGTTCAAAGTTATTAAACTCGACCAAAAACGTAACAATGTGGTTGTTTCTCGTCGTGCTGTTATGGAGCAAACCAGCTCTGAAGAGCGTGATGAATTACTTGCAAGCCTGCAAGAGGGCATGGCCGTTAAAGGTGTGGTTAAAAACCTTACCGATTACGGTGCGTTTGTTGACCTTGGTGGTGTTGACGGCCTATTACACATTACAGATATGGCTTGGAAGCGCATTAAGCACCCAGGTGAAATTGTTAACGTTGGCGATGAAATTGACGTTAAAGTCCTTAAATTTGACAGAGAGCGTAACCGTGTATCTCTCGGCTTGAAACAATTGGGCGAAGACCCATGGGCGTCAATCACTAGCCGTTATCCTGAAGGTGCCAAAGTTAAAGCGAAAATCACCAACCTTACAGACTATGGTTGTTTCGCTGAAATTGAAGAAGGTGTTGAAGGGCTTGTCCACGTATCCGAAATGGACTGGACAAACAAAAACATCCACCCATCTAAGGTTGTTAATCTAGGTGACGAAGTGGAAGTTATGATCCTGGATATTGACGAAGAGCGTCGTCGTATCTCTCTTGGTATCAAGCAATGTCAAGAAAACCCATGGGATTCCTTCTCTTCTCAATTCGCTAAAGGCGACAAAATTTCTGGTAAGATCAAGTCTATTACTGACTTTGGTATCTTCATCGGTCTTGACGGTGGCATTGATGGCCTAGTCCACCTATCTGATATTTCTTGGAATGAGGCTGGCGAAGAAGCCGTACGCAAATTCAAGAAAGGTGATGAGCTAGAAACGGTTGTTCTTGCTATCGATCCTGAGCGTGAGCGTATTTCCCTCGGCGTTAAGCAGTTGGAAGATGACCCATTCTCTGCTTACGTTACCGATAACGACAAAGGTACAATCGTTACAGGTACCGTTAAATCTGTAGAGCCTAAAGAAGCGATCATTACACTTGCCGATAACGTTGAAGCCACTTTGAAAGCGTCCGACCTAAGCCGTGACAAAGTTGAAGATGCGCGTAACGTGCTTAAAGAGGGTGATGAAGTTGAAGCGAAAATTACCAACGTTGATCGTAAAAACCGCACTATCATGCTAAGTGTTAAAGCGAAGGATGTAGCGGATGAGAAAGAAGCGATCAAAGAGCACTCTGTCAAGCAAGCTGAGCAAGTTGCGCCGGCAACCATTGGTGACTTGTTGATCAAAGCTCAAATAGATAGCCAAGAAAATCAGTAATTGATTACTTGATATCGATTTGTTTGTACAAAAAAGCGGCCATTCAGCCGCTTTTTTTGTATCTATTTTTAAGCTGAAAAAAATATCATTGTAGTCTGTAATATTAGGGCCTGTTCACACTAATTAAATGTCGTGTAGAATAGCCGCCTGCGTAAGTAATGCTAGGGTACTAAACTTTTTTTTTGGCCTCTCTAGTCTTTAGGTACTTTCCACAATATTTAAAACTTTGTTAGCTATGACAGAAGGAAAAACGATGGACTTTACTCATCCAGTGATTGCTGTAGTAGGTATGGGCTATGTTGGTCTGCCTCTCGCTGTTGAATTTGGTAAAAAATACAAAACAATAGGTTTTGATATTAACCCCGTTCGACTTGAAGAATTAAAGGCGGGAACCGACAGCACTCTTGAGGTGAGTGATGAAGAGCTAGCAGAAGCGACAGACCTATCTTTTACATCTAACCCAGATGACCTAAAAGCGGCAACGGTTTACATCGTAACCGTGCCAACCCCTATCAATGAACACCGTCAGCCTGACCTTACCCCGCTTATTAAAGCAAGTGAGACAATCGGTAAGGTGCTAAGCAAAGGCGACGTGGTTATATACGAGTCTACCGTCTACCCAGGAGCGACAGAAGAAGACTGTGTGCCTGTATTAGAGCGTGTTTCTGACCTGAAATTTAATGAAGATTTTTACTGTGGTTATAGCCCAGAACGAATTAATCCAGGCGATAAGCAACACCGTGTAACTAATATTTTAAAAGTGACTTCTGGTTCCACACCTGAAGTAGCGGAAGGTGTGGACAGCCTGTATCGCTCGATTATCGTTGCGGGTACCCATAAAGCCTCCAGTATTAAAGTGGCCGAGGCTGCTAAGGTTATTGAAAATACGCAACGCGATGTCAACATTGGTTTAATTAACGAGCTTGCTGTTATTTTTAACAAGTTAGGAATTGACACTGAAGAAGTGCTAAAAGCGGCAGGAACCAAGTGGAACTTTCTTCCTTTTCGCCCAGGCTTAGTGGGCGGCCACTGTATTGGTGTAGACCCCTATTACCTAACCCACAAAGCGCAATCTATTGGCTATAACCCAGAAATTATTCTTTCAGGTCGTCGCTTAAATGACAATATGGGTAGCTACGTTGTTGGTGAGTTAATTAAGCATATGCTTAAAAAGCGCATCCACGTAGCTGGTGCGAAGGTCTTGTTGCTAGGTCTTACCTTTAAAGAGAACTGCCCAGATATTCGCAATACAAAAGTGGTTGATATAGTGACCGAGCTAGAAGACTATGGTGTCAATGTTGATATTTATGACCCTTGGGTGAATGCTGAAGAAGCACAACATGAATATGGAATTACCCCCGTTGAAAGCGCGGAGAAAGGTGGTTACGACGCAATTATTTTGGCTGTTGCTCATAATGAATTTACTGAGATGGGCGAAGACGCTATACGAGCCCTTGGTAAAAAGAACCATGTACTTTACGACCTCAAGTATGTTCTTTCCGCAGGTGCTGCGGATATAAGGCTGTAATACGACGCTGTTATTGTAGAGATAATCATGAGTAAATATTCAGAATTACAGCAGACCTTGTCCGCTGCTCCAAAAACTTGGCTGGTAACAGGCGTTGCGGGCTTTATTGGGTCCAACCTACTCGAAACCTTATTAAAACTTGATCAAAGTGTTGTGGGTTTAGATAATTTTGCAACTGGCCATCAAAAGAACCTGGACGAAGTTCAATCGGCTGTAAGTGAAGCTCAATGGAATCGTTTTAACTTTATTAAGGGCGATATTCGCAATCTGGATGATTGTAAGCAAGCCTGTGATGGGGTCGATTATGTCCTACATCAAGCGGCGCTTGGTTCGGTTCCTCGTTCGCTTAATGACCCAATTACAACCAATGAAACCAATATTTCTGGCTTTTTAAACATGCTTGTCGCTGCGAGAGATGCATCGGTAAGCAGCTTTACCTACGCGGCCTCTAGCTCCACCTATGGTGATCATCCAGCGTTACCTAAAGTTGAAGAGAATATAGGTAATCCTCTTTCTCCCTATGCGGTTACTAAATACGTGAATGAACTCTACGCCGATGTATTTACAAAGGCTTATGGCTTTAAGGCAATCGGTTTACGTTACTTCAATGTGTTTGGTAAACGCCAAGACCCAGATGGGGCTTACGCTGCGGTTATTCCGAAGTGGACTTCTGCCATGATCGGTGGTCAAGAAGTATTCATCAATGGTGATGGTGAAACGAGCCGCGATTTTTGTTTCATTGATAACGCAGTGCAAGCGAACCTGTTGGCGGCAACAGCCGAAAGCAGCGTAAAAAATGAAGTGTTCAACGTTGCTGTAGGCGATCGAACCACTTTAAATACGCTTTTTGAAAGCTTGAAAGCGTCCCTTGGCAAGCTAGAGGTGAGCTACGAACTTGGGCCAATCTATAGAGATTTTCGCGCTGGGGATGTACGGCACTCACAAGCTGACGTATCAAAGATAGGTAAGATGCTTGGGTATGAGCCGACGCATCCTATAGCGGAGGGTGTAGATGTTGCTATGCCCTGGTATGTTACGAATGTTTGATTAAAAAGCGGCTAAGCCGCTTTTTTTTTGTCCATAGTTTGTGTCGAGGTAAAACCTGAGTCTCAGATTTGATCTATTTACAGGTTTAACTTCATAGAAAAGTGTTGTATAACAACAGCTTGCAGTTGTAAGTAATAATCGATATTCACTAGCGTGGCTAGGATTTTGATATATACTGTTTTTTAGTGTGACATTATTTATCTGTGTGACCTATACAATAAACCTCTAGGGATTAGTTGTTGACCATGACCAAGTCGGAACTTATTGAGCGGATTGCCGAACGACAAGATCAATTGTCAGCCAAAGATATTGAGCTGGCTGTGAAGCTTGTTATTGAGTATATGTCGCAAAGTCTTGCTACTGGGGAGCGAATAGAGATTCGAGGTTTTGGCAGCTTCTCGCTACACTATCGAGAATCTAGAACAGGCCGCAATCCAAAAACAGGCGAAAGGGTCCTCCTTACAGGTAAATATGTTCCTCATTTTAAGCCAGGAAAAGAGTTAAGAGATAGAGTGAATGAAAGCCTTCAGAATGAACTAAGCTAAATTGGCCTAATAGAAAGCATGGAAGTATTGCCGGTTTAGTTGTCATTATTTTGTATCAAACTGTAAAAGTTAAAACCCCACTCGTAACAAATTATAAACATTTTATTTTATCTATAATTGTTTATAATGCGCGCGGGTAAATAAACGCTCGTGAGCGCGCAGGTAACTCATTAAGATGCCACAAGTTATTCCAGTTATTCTTTCCGGGGGAAGTGGTACTCGTCTGTGGCCAAAATCCCGAAAAGCCTACCCCAAGCAACTTCATAATTTGTATGGTGATTACACCATGCTCCAACATACTGTTCGGCGTGTAAATCATCTCTCTTCCCCGATAGTTGTGTGCAATGAAACGCAACGGTTTATGGTTGCAGATCAGCTTTCTCAAGTATGTGAAAATAAGCCTACAATCATCCTTGAGCCTGTCGGTAGAAATACCGCCCCTGCGATAGCCGTCGCTGCTTATCATGCTCTGAGCATAGACCCAGGCGCTGTAATGGCTATTTTTGCAGCGGATCATTTAATAGAAAATGAAAACGACTTTAGAGAGGCGTTAGATATTGCCGTTGGACAGGCTAAATTAGGAAGTTTAGTCGCTTTTGGTATTGTTCCTACCAAACCTGAAACAGGTTATGGATATATTAAAACTGAAACAAAACCCGAAAAGCTCGGCCAGAAAATAAGCTGTTTTGTCGAAAAACCGGATTTTCATACAGCAGAAACCTACGTGAAGAGTGGGGAATACTTATGGAACAGTGGAATGTTTGTTTTTTCGGCAAAAAGATATTTAGAAGAAGTAGAGTTGTATCAAAAAGGCATGGCTCTTCAGTGTAAATCTTCCTATGAAAAATCAGTTCAAGACTTAGATTTTATTCGGATTGATGAGAAAACCTTCAGTGAATGTGAAGATATTTCCGTTGATTACGCAGTAATGGAGCGAACAGGATCAGCGTATTGTGTCCCGCTGGATTGCGGTTGGAGCGATCTTGGTGATTGGAACGCTATTTGGGACGTTTCTAAAAAAGATGAAAATGGAAATGTTTTACACGGGGATGTTCTTGCTCAAGACTGTTCAAATTCAATGTTACAGGCTTCTGATAGATTAGTTGTTGGTGTGGGCCTACAGGATATAGCCGTTATTGATACCGATGATTCCATACTGGTCATCAACAGAAATTGTTCTCAACAGATAAAGCAGATTGTCAATGAATTGAAATCTATGGGTAGAGAAGAGCTTAACTCCCATAGGAAAGTATATCGCCCCTGGGGGAGTTATGATTGCATAAATCAGGGTGATAGGTTCCAAGTGAAAAAAATAGAAGTCAAACCTGGAGCTAGCCTATCGTTGCAGATGCACCATCATAGGGCGGAACACTGGATCGTAGTTAAAGGAACTGCAAAAATTATACGTGGTTCGGAAGAAATACTTTTATCTGAAAATGAATCTATATATATCCCTCTTGGAGAAAAACACCGATTGTCAAACCCTGGAAAAGTGACACTGGAGTTAATAGAAGTGCAGAGCGGGAGTTATTTGGGGGAAGACGATATAGTTCGGTTTGAGGATGGGTATGGTCGAAGCTAAACATGATTTGGTATGGGGTACATTCGGTGTTGCTTGAATCTAACGAGACTTTAAGTTTGATAATTAAGGTCTGTTCAGTGTTGATATGTAATATGTTCTGGAATAAAAAATGGATAATTTGATAGCGGTATTTGTAGTTTCTTTTTTCTTTTGTTTTTTGGTTATAAAGGTACTGAAGCCAATTGCCATATTGATTAATCTTGTGGACAAGCCTGGCGGAAGAAAAATGCATGATGGTGCTGTTCCCTTGATTGGTGGTATAGCGATTTATGGTAGTGTTGTGCTGTCTTCTATTCTATTTGTGGAACAACCGATCTTTATTCGGTTCTTTATGGTGGCGGGTGGATTGATTGTTTTTATGGGAACTATTGATGACCGTTATCACTTGAGTGCAGGGTTGAGGTTGGGGGGGCAAATTTTAATCTCGTGTATTTTTGTATATGGATTGGGTGTCCATATTCAGAGCTTTGGAAATATCCTAGGTGTGGGTGAGTTAAATCCGGGTGGAGTTGGGTATTTATTAGCCGTATTGTCGTTAGTTGGATTGACCAATGCTATGAATATGTTAGACGGTATGGATGGGGTAGTTGGATCCGTTTCTCTAGTTTCTTTTTTAGGCTTGTCAATGCTCTTTGGTGTGGGGGGAAACCCGCTCTATCAAACTCTGTGTATGGCATTTGTTGGCAGCTTGGCAGCATTTTTGTTGTTCAACTTTGGTGATGAGAAAACCAAAATTAAGAAGGTGTTTATGGGGGATGCAGGTAGTATGTTTCTTGGTCTTTCTTTGGGGGTGCTATTAATTAAAGGGGCACAACAAAGCCCAGTAGCTTTTAGTCCTGTGACTGCACTTTGGTTCGTTCTCTTCCCCATGACAGATATGTTTACAATCATGTATAGAAGAGTGAAACGAGGTCGCTCACCTATGTCACCTGATCGTACCCATATGCATCATATTCTACTACGAGCGGGCTTTAGTAAGTTTGTTACGTTACAAATAATTCTCCTTGCTCAGTTAGGTTTTATGTTATTGGGAGTATTGCTGAATAGTAATGGAGTGTCTGAGTTTGTAAGTTTTGTCTTGGCTATAGTCTTTGTGATTCTTTATCAACTTCTGATGAAAAGTTCGTGGCGATTGTTGCGTTGGACTAAGAGAAATCTTGTCTAAAGTCAGTTTAACTTCGTTAAAACTGTCTTTTAGATAGTAAATTAAAAATTTAGCACTCATTTCTTTGTTTTGAATTATGTCGATTATGGGTGCTAAAATACGTAACGGAGAATTTATTGGGGGCTGGTGATAGTCGCTTGCCTATTAATAATTTTTATGGTGATTACTATTAATTTATATAAATCAAATTTAGCCTTGTTTCTAAGCCCAGGTTCCGAAGGGGGGGAATATGACGGAAGTTAAAGAAAATGAGAAAGAATATATTGATATATCTTTTCTTATTCAAACGCTATGGAAACTGAAGTGGATTCCAATCTCTTCATTTCTACTGGTATCTGTTTTAACAGTTTTTTATACGCTTTCACTACCAAACGTATATCGTTCCGATGTGTTATTAATACCTTCGGAGGAAACTCAGGGAGGGGGCCTATCTGCTTTGGCTGGAAAGTTTGGAAGTTTAGCTTCATTCGCCGGGATTAACCTAGGTAATACAGGTAATAATAAAGTTATTGAAGCTATAGAACTGGTTCGGTCACGAAAATTTGCAAAGAATATTATTGCCGAGCGGAATTGGCTAATTCCCATGTTTGCAGTAAAGAATTGGGATCCATTAACTGGGGAAGTGATTTTAGATAGTGATGTTTATAATGAAAAGCTTGGTACATGGGTGAGAGATGTATCTCCACCACGTAAAAGCAAGCCCGGAGATTGGGAAGCTTACGAGCAATATCTTGAAAAAATACATATAGTTCAAGATAAAAAAACGGGCTTAGTAACCATTAGTGCGATCCATATTTCACCTATTGTTGCGCAAAAATGGGTTGAGGGTATTGTGACTCAAGTAAATAAAACTCTCAGAGAGCAGGATATTTACGAGGCTGAAAAGAGTATCGATTATCTGAATAAGGAACTTGATGATACCTCAATTTCAGATATGAGAGTTGTTTTCTATCAATTGATCGAAGAACAAACTAAAAAAGTTATGCTTGCAAATACTCGTTTCGAATATGTTTTTCGCACAATAGACCCAGCGGTTGTTCCAGAAGAAAAATTTGCACCTAGGAGGTCAATATTGTGTATTGCGGGAGGAATTGCTGGTGGTTTGTTGGGGGTATTGATTGCTCTAGGGTATGAGCTTATATCAAGCTACAGGAAACCATTGTTTAAAGAAAAATACGAATGTTGAAATTAGACGTCTAGTAATTAAAAAAATTAGTTTTTATACAATGAAACTTGTTACTTAAGGGAGTTTGTTAAAAAAGTATCTATTAATGAATATTATCGATGTTTCTTACAAAAATTTACTAAAGAAATTCTTTGATGGAGCGATTTTAAATATACTTTTACGTTTAAAAGGAATTATTTTTTTACCGATTTTAGTGAATTTTTTTTCAAAAGATGAGGTGGGGGCATATTCATTGCTGCAAACCTCTTCGGCACTTTTGTTGGGTCTCTATACTCTCAATATGCCAGATGCTTCAAATAGGATAATGTTGGGGTATAAAACTAAAGGAAGAGAACACGATATTCTCAGTCTCGTAAGTACAATATGGGGTTATACCGCAATATCTTTTGTTGTTATATCAATATTCCTTTTTCCTGTTTTATATTATTTGTTAGATTTTGAGAGTTTTTGGTTTTTATTGTTTTTAGCGCTTTTGGTTTTTGCAAAGCTACTCAATAAAATATCAATTTTTGTTTTCCAGGTTTTTCAGCGAACTAAGATACAAATGTTCTCGAATTTGTTTGTTGAATACGGGATGTTATTGATTGTAATAGCTTTAGTGTACTTTTTTGAGGTCGGGGTAGCTTCACTAGTCTTGGCGTATGTGTTTCTTATGTGTTTGTCTTCTTCCTATTTGGTGGGGGTTTTAAGAAAGTCATACTGCTTTAATTTTAATATCTCTTTTGAACAGCTTAGAAAGTTAATTAAAATATCAATTTTTTTGTTGCCTAATGTCTATTCGCTTTTAATTATTCAAAATAGCGACTTTCTAATCGTTAAGTATTTTTATTCTTATGAAGATGTAGCTGAGTACAGTTTCGCATACTCTTTAGTTGGTCTTGTTGCTGGGTTCTCTCTTGCTATAAACTTTTTTTGGTATTCGAGTGCGGTTGTATCAACAGATGAAAAACTTCGGTTGTTGGTTTCTAAGCTGGTGTATATTTTTCCTGTTATGCTGTTTTTTGTGTATTCAGTATATCGTGTCTTTTCTGAGCCAATAACCAATTTGATCAACTTAAGTTATAATGACTCTGTTGGAGCAACTAATGTGCTTGTCTTAGGTGTTGCTGCTAATGTATTTGTTCAAGTAATGTCGGGTGTTCTCTATTCGAGAAAACTTGAAGGAAAGTTGTTGTTTGCAATATTGGTAGGCATGATATTGAATGTAATAGCTAATATTTTGCTCGTACCAGTATCATCTTATGTGGGCGCTGCTTTAGCAACATCATTAGCATATTTTTCAATACTTTCATTGCAGTTCCTTTTTGTGTCTTATGCATTGCATTTGAGTATGAGGGTTAATTTTGTTTTTTTTGTATCTGTACTGCTCTCAATTTCTCTTTTAGTTTTTTCGTTTAATAAGGCGGTAGTGTGGATATCATAATTGGTGCGGGGATTACTGGGTTAAGTTATGCAAATTTTACGCGTAACGAATTTTTAATCCTGGAAGCTGAAGAAGAAGCCGGAGGGTATTGTAGAACAATAAAAAAGGATGGTTTTGTTTGGGATTACTCTGGACATTTTTTTCACTTTAAGAATCTGGATATTAAGAAGTATATGTTTGAAGGGATGGCAAAGCAAAAAATATATGATGTGAAAAAAAAATCACAGATTTATTATGATGGTTGTTATGTGGATTTTCCATTCCAAAAAAACATACATCAACTTCCAAAAAAAGACTTTATTGATTGCTTGTATGAGTTGTATTTTCGGAGCGGTGAAGATAGGGATTCTTTTAAAGGGATGTTGTTAGAAAAATTTGGGCGAGGGATTTCGGAAAAATTTTTAATCCCTTACAATGAAAAATTATATGCTTGTGATTTAGATGAATTAGATAGTGAAGCCATGGGTAGATTTTTTCCTCATGCAGATATTGAAGAAATTATTAGAAACTTTAAAGGTAACGAAAACGGATCATATAATAGTAGTTTTATGTATCCCGAGGGTGGGGCGATTGAGTATGTTAACTCATTGTTAAACCGGATAGATCAATCTAAAATTAGATACTCGACCCGAGCGCAAAAGATAGATATCAATAAAAAAATTGTAAAAACTTCGTTGGGTGAAGAAATAAAATATGATCGTTTGATAAATACGATGCCTTTTAATAAATTTATGAATATAGTTGGTTATCAAAATGATGATGGAATATATTCATGTAACAAAGTGGCGGTTTTTAATTTAGGTTTTGATCTTCCGTCAAAAACAAATAATCACTGGATATATTACCCTTCTAAAGAGTTGGTTTTTTATAGGGTGGGATTCTATGACAATATATATTCTTCTAACCATATGAGTTTGTATGTGGAAATTGGGTATCCGGATAGTGCGGATATTGAAAGTGAAAATTTTTTACTTGATTCAGTGATAAGAGATCTTAAAAAAGTAGGTGTTGTACAAGATCACAAACTAATTTCATATCATTATCTTGAGATGAACCCTGCATATGTTCATATAAATAAAAAAGCCAATTTGGATTTTGAAAAAAAAATGAAAGAATTAAATTTGCTAGGGGTGTATTCCGCTGGAAGATATGGGGCATGGAAGTATTGCTCTATTGAAGATAATATTATTGAAGCCAAAACATTGGTTGAAAGGATGTCTAAGGAGGTCTAAGTGAAAATTCTAATTATTGGAGATAACCCAGCAATTACTGGAGGGGTGTGTAACTATACTCGGCCATTGTTTCTCAATCTTTCTAAGCAGCAAGGTGTTGAGGTCGAGTATTTGTACTCGGCGTCTCGACTTAAAAATGCGGATTACCAATTTTTTTCAGGAGTAAAAATTGAAAAAGATATGAATTGGAAAGGGGTATTCAAAATTGTAAATAGCCAAAACTTAGATCGAAATTTTGATCAACTTCTATTGGATATTGAATCTCCCGAAAATGATCGTGTTGTAAGAGAATTCCTAATTCGGTCTAAGCCTGATCTTATTCATATCAATGAAATTATAGGTTTCTCTTCTAATACTATTGCAATTGCTCGGGATTTAGGTATTAGGGTGGTGGTTAGTGTGCATGAATACTGGTGGTTGTGTCCAAAAAGGGTAATGGTTGATTATAATAGAAAGATATGTAGTGGACCGCAGAATTTGAAAAAATGTTCACATTGCATGAAAAATATTATACTTGGCCATAGTAGTAGGCGTATTAAGCAAGCATATTTGTTTCAAAATCAGCTTCCCCGGCTAAAAGTATTAATATCCAAGGTTATTTCGAGTTTTCGATCAGCGAAAAAAAATATTGCGTCTGTTGAACTTTCTTTTGACGATGAAAAAGTTCCATCAAGTGTTAATTCATTGATAGAAAACGATCTTCAGAAAAGATTGAAAGGGAATATTGATGCCTTGAACCTGTCTGATACGGTGCTGGGAGTCTCGGAGGATGTTAGGGCTCATTTGGTCAGATATGGAGTCGATAAAAATCTGATTAAGGTTCAGCATATTGGTAGTCTTATTGCTGAAACTACTATTAAGCATTGTAAACCACTAAACAAAGATAAGTTTATATTTGGGTTTATCGGAGGAGTTAGCTATTACAAAGGGGTTCATCAGTTAGTAGAAGCTTTTTTGCTTTTACCAGATGAATTGAAGAAGAAATCACGGCTAGAAATATATGGAAGTTATAACCCTAATTATGTTGACTCGATCAAAAATAAGATTATTGCAGGCAGAGAGTACTCAAATAATATTTGTTTTCATGGGCGTTTTGTGCGTGAAGACCTAGAAAATATTACAAACTCAATAGATGTTGCGGTATTACCTTCGCTTTGTGCGGATACTGCGCCACAAACGATTTTTGAGAGTTTTAGTGCAGGGCTTCCAATTATTGCGCCACAGGTAGGGGGATTCCCCGATTTTGTAAAAGACGGTGTAAATGGGTTGCTGTATGAACCTTCGAACCCAAAATCGTTGAGCGAGATGATGGCGAAGGTTTTACGTAGGCCAGGGATGGTTTTAGACTTTTCAAAACATATCCCTTCGGTGAAAACAATTAGTGAAAATGCACAAGAGTTAGTTTCTATGTATGAAGAATTGACTGGGTAGAATTATGTCGGATCTACCTAAAGTTACGATCATGATACCAACGTATAACCAGTCTGAATATATTCTTCAGGCGATTGATTCTGCGTTGTCTCAATCTTATGAAAATATTGAAATTGTCGTTTCTGATGATAGTACAGACTCTAAAACTTGCAAACTACTTAGCCCATATATTGAAACTGGAAAAATCCTCTATAGAAGGAATGTTCCAAGCTTTGGTCGAGTTGGTAATTATTATGATACTTTAAGGTGTTTTTCCTCAGGCGATTGGATTCTGAATTTGGATGGTGATGACTTCTATATAAACACAGAGTTTATCAAAAATGCTATTCAAGTCATTTTGGAAAATCCAAAAGTAGTGATGATTTTTGGGAAAGAAAAGTCCTATTTTGAAGATACAAATAGCTTCAGTCCAAGAGAAACGGGGTTAGTAAAATCTCAGTTTTTTGATGGAAGGGATATTTTTTTGAATAAATCAAAAAGAGGCGTGTCATTTTATCATTTATCGACGATCTATCATCGAGAGAGTGCTATAAAAGCAGATTTCTATACGGATGAATGTTTGGGGGCGGACACTAATTCTTTAATGCGTCTTATTTATGGAAATCGGGTTTATTTTTTGAACGAATACTGTGGCGCATGGCGGGTACACATGGAAAACGATACTTTTACAACGTCTATTGATACATTGATCAATAATATTGAATGTCTAAAAAGACAATTCGAGTTTCTCTTGCTTCAAGGAGAATCTAAATATATTGCTTCAAAATGGTATAGAGATACTGCGGTAAATAGATTGGGTGGATATGTAATTTCTTTGGTAAATAGAAAACAATATGTTATTGCAATACGTTTACTCCTTAATTACTTTAGTGCTGCTGGAATAAAACAGCTTGGTTATAGGGGGTTTTTAAAGTCATGGTTAAAACTCGCTTACCCTTTATACAATAAGAGTTTGAAATAGATGATTTTACGTATTTCCAATAAGAAAATTGGTAAAGCGATAGTGTTTTTAGTTTCTCTAGCCATTTATTTGAAATATGGCGGTAAATTTATACCCTTTGTTAATGTTTTGTTAGTAGCGTTATTTGTCATTTTTCTTTCAATCGTACGTATCGTTAAAGAGAAAAAAATAAATGTTTCAAGGAAAATTCTAGCTTTTTTGGCTTTTGTTATACTATTACTGCTTGGAGTAATTTGGAGTGATGCTCCATTTTACGGCTTTATTAAAGCACTAAACGTGTTTATGACGCTTGTTGCTTTTTTTGTTTCTTTTTCAAGTATTCGTGAACACTATAAGTTGTTTTTAGTATTTAATTTTCTGTTCTTTTTGCTCTTTCTAATTTCGTTGTACGTTGAGTATGGTTTTGTAACGGAACTTATGGGTTCTATCACTAGACGATTTCGCTTAGGTTGGGATGACTCGGGCGCTTTTCACCCAATTGCAATATCAAGGTATTTAGGTTTATCAATTCTTAGTTCTTTATTTTTGTTGTTACTATGGGGTACGAAGAGAATTTTTCTTTCGATATTTTGTATTCTTATGGTTTTAATTGCATTTATATATATGTTCTTTTCGGGTACTAAGGCACCAATATTAGCGCTGGGTCTTTCTGGGTTGCTGGTTCTAGCTGGGTCTAAGATGATAAATAAGGATGTAAAAAGAATTGTATTTTTATTTTCTTTTGCTGTTTTTTTTGGGGTGTTTGTAGCGTATCAGCAGGTAAGATCTAATTTTGATGATGGAATGTTAGAATTTATTGAATATAGGTTTTTTGACGCGGATTCGGCGCTTTCTGATCGTTCACATCAAAATCAGCGAGCTTTGAGTAAGATAAAAGGCATTGAAATTATTATTGGGCACGGTACTGGAGATTTTGGATATGAATATACTCGGTCAGATGAAAGAGATTACCCACACAATATAATGTCTGAAATAATATATGAAAACGGCCTATTTCCGTTCGTCTTGTTTGTTTTCACAATTTTCTTAAGTGTTTGGGTTGTGTTTTTTTCAAATTCTATATTTGTAGTACTTATTGCTAGTTTCTCAAATTATTTTTTTATTAATGCACTTTTCTCTGGTGATTTGATATCAAATAATTTGGCTCTAGGATTTGCAATGTTGTTGTTTATGAGTGTTGAGCTAAAAACTAATAAAATTGGAAAGATATAAGTGAAGCTAATTTATATTGCGCCCAAGATGGATACTGTTTCTAAATCTCAAGTTGTTGAGCTGCTAAATTTTTATGCGCGAGACAATGATTTTGAAGAAATAGTATTGTTAATTGGAAAAGAGACTAAGAATGGTGGTTATCTAGAGGATCTGGATAAACGGGTTCGAATTGATTTTTTCTTTTTTTATCCTTGCTATTTCTTGGTTTCCTTGTTAACGGTTTTCTCTCTGCGGAAAAAACTTAAATCATTACCTGATTCAGCTATTTTACATGTTAGAACAGAATATATGTCAGGTCTTGTGTTGAGGGCTTTGAGAGGATTAAATCGTTCTACTAAAAAAATTCTTGTTGATGTAAGAGGGGCTTTTGTTGAAGAGTTAGAGCAATCAAAGCGATTTGGATTTGCTAGACGAATAAATAAACTTATAGATTACTACTTGATGGTAAGGCCCGTTTTTAAATCATTGAATTATTTCAATACTGTTACGAGTGACTTATCTGATTATATTGTTTTGAAGCATGGCTTACATAGCAAAAATTTATTTTGTGTTCCGACCATCGTTTCCGATAGATTCAAGTATTCAAATCAAGAGCGTATAAAAGTTCGTAATGAACTCGGGTTAACTGAAAATGATATTGTAGGAATATTCGTTACTGGCTCATCTCAAGGCTGGCAATGTGAAGAGCAGGTGTTGGAATTATTATCTAATCAATCAATTAAATTGATAATGTTATCTAAAGAAAAAATATTGAATGAAAGAGTAATTTCGAGATTTGTGAAACATTCTGAAGTTTGCTCATATCTTTCTGCTTCCGATTTTGCTGTAATCTTGCGAGATAATCATCTAATAAATGCAGTAGCTTCTCCTATAAAATTTAGTGAATACATGGTGTGTGGATTGCCTGTTATTCACAATGGAACAGTTAATATAATAAATAAGTTAACTGCTGAAAATGGGTATGGTTGTTTGTGCAAAGATTTTAAATTTGACTCAATAAATCGTTTGAAAAAAATAGACCGAAATGAAATCTCAAGTTTCGGAAAAAATGTGTTTGGTGTCGATAAATGTGGAGGTGAATATATCGAGGTTTACAAAAGAATGATAGTCGATTCTGGATGCTAAATATGAAAACAATATTGATTGTAGGTCCGAGTTTAACGGTTTCAGGTGGTGTTGCAGAATTTTTAAAGTCATTGTATCGATTTTCTAAGGAAAGGTATGGAGAAAACGTTGGATACTGTGGTATTGGTGGAGCTGGCTTTAATCCGTTTGTTTTGCTGAAGCAAACTATTAACGTTTTTTTTTCTGCACTAAATTATAAATGCATATTTCTCAATCCTTCAATGGGCTCTTTAAGTTTTGTTAGGGATAGTCTATTTGCTATATTAGTTCGTTTTTTGGGTAAAGAGCTTATTGTTTTTTATCATGGCTGGAATTGGGAGTTCTCTGAACGAGTGGGTGATAAATACTTATGGTTGTATAGAATTGGTCTGGCAAGAGCAAAAGTATCTTTCGTACTCTGTAAAGAGTTTGAAGCGGAACTAAGGGCATGGGATTATAAAGGGGAAATTATTCTTGAAACAACTTTTTATAATGAAGATCTTACGAAGCATAACTTCGGCAGAAAAGCTATTAGTTCTAAATCAATGCGTTTGCTTTATTTGGCCCGTATTGTAAGAGAAAAAGGTATTTTTGAGGTGATTGAAGCAGCAAAAAATCTTTATAATCGTGGTTTTTTGATTAACTTAAAGATACTAGGAGATGGGCCTGATCTTTTAGACGTAATCCGAGAATGTGAAGGAATTGGATGGATAGACGTATATGGTAGAGTGGAAGGTGATACTAAAATACAAGCCTTATTTGAATCTGATATATATTGTTTTCCGACCTATTATGGCGAAGGTTTACCTATATCAGTATTGGAAGCTCTGGCATTTGGCTTATATGTTTTGACAACAGATGATGGTGGGTTAGGTGATTTTTTTGTTGATGGTGAAATGGGGCGTGTAGTTGAACCAAAAAACGCTAAGACAGTAGAAAATGCACTGATTGAATTGTCAAAAAATGATAGTTTATTGAATAGTATTTCTAGTAAAAATGCTTTGTTCGCTAAAAAAAATCTGACGGACAAAGTAGTATGCAATCGTATAATTAGCCGGATCAATAAGGAATACTTTCTTGATTAAAAATTTTGAAAAAATTGAAAACTCATTGGCTCAATTGAGAAAGTTTTGTGAGGAGTGTGATTTTAAAGGTTATGATCCATATGATGGACTAAATAGCAAACTCTTTCGGCTTTTAAAGTTTAATAGGTTTCGGGTGTTTCGCTTACTGTGGATACAATTATTTAAGTTGATGCCAATAAACCTCAGACCGATTGTGGGAGTAGGAAGGGGGGAGAACCCTAAAGGTCTAGCACTGTTTTTAACTGGATATTGCAACCTTTACTGGGCAAGAAGTGATGACTCATTAAAGGATACTATTCATACACTTGCTGATCGACTTATTAAGTGTCAGAGTCTGAATTATTCTGGTGCTTGTTGGGGGTATAATTTTCCTTGGCAGTCGAGGGCTTTTTTTTTGGAAGCATATACACCTACAGTAGTAGCAACATCGTATGCTGCAAATGCGTTGATTGATGCATATGAGGTGACTAAAAGTGAAAGATATTTGGAATTGGCTAAAACTTCTGTCAAGTTTATTACTGAAGATTTAAATAGAACTGTCAACGATGACGGAATAATTTTTTCATACTCTCCATTTGATAATACTAGAGTTTATAATGCGTCACTTCTTGCCTCTAAAATTTTAGCGCGAGTTTATTCTTATACTAAAGAACCAGAACTTAGAATATTAGCTGAAAAAAGTGTAAGGGCAGTGGTTCGGAACCAATCTGATGATGGCTCGTGGATATATGGAGAGATGTCGATTCAGTCATGGGTAGATAGTTTTCACACTGGATTTAATCTGGAGTGTATTTCTGACTATTCTCGCTATTGTTGTGACACCCAATTTGATTTTCAGTTAAAAAAAGGTATGGGCTACTATATTGATAAATTTTTTTTAGCAGACGGGACTCCAAAATATTATAATGATTCTGTCTATCCCGTTGATATTCATAGCCCTGCTCAATTATTGCCAACTTTATATAAAACTAATGCCTCGGACGAAATGTATAGGTTTTGTGAGAAAGTTTTACTATGGGTTATCGATAATATGCAAAATAAAAAATATGGGTTTTTTTATTACAGAAAGACTCGATTCTATAAAAACAAAATTCCCTATATGAGATGGTCTCAGGCTTGGATTTTCTATGCTCTCACATATATATATTTATGGAAGGCTGATATTGAAAGATAATTGTTCCCAAGAAAAGAAAGTTTCAAAAGGCTGTATTGATGGCTTAGATATTCGCCTATGGGCGTCGATTGATGAGGCTGTTGTCGAGATATTTGAAAAATATGTATCGAAGAAAAAATTCGCTGTGGCCGTAGCATTGAATCCTGAAAAATTGATGTCAAGTAAAAAATTTTCGAATATTCGATCAATTATTCAAGCTGCTGACATATTATATGCGGATGGTATAGGTATTTCGAAATTTTTATCTTTAAAATATAAAACACCAGTCTCTAGAATTGCGGGTTGTGATTTATGGGAAGCTTTAATGGAGGAGGCAGGTAATAAGAAGCTTTCTGTTTATCTTGTTGGGGCTAAACAAGAAATCGTTGAAAATGTTAAAGAGAACCTGGAAAAGAAATACTCTATTGTTGTTGTTGGTGCGGATTCGGGCTATTTTGATAGTGAGGTCGATCAAATTAAAAAGATTGTACATTCGAATGCGAATATTGTTGTTGTGGCTATGGGGTCGCCACGGCAAGAAGAATTGATTTATAAGTTAAAGGCCCGAGATATAGAATCTTTTTGTATGGGAGTCGGTGGGTCTTTTGACGTGTTCTCGGGAACGGTAAAAAGAGCTCCTTTAGTGTTTCAGAAAACAGGTATGGAATGGTTTTATCGATTATCGAGTCAACCTAAAAGAATATTTCGAAATGTCAGTTTGTTGAAATATTTGTTTATGATTATATTTCGAAAAATCAAGTAAGATATAAACTGATTTTGTCAAGCTTACGTTATTGGAATTAAAATGAGTCGGTTAGTTATATTATTTCATCACTTTTCATCATGCCTAGTTTCGATTAGGCTTGTCTTTATTGCAAGATTAATCAATCTTATTTTTGTACGTCTTCTATGTAATTGTCAGATTGGTATTAATGCCAAACTTGGTTCTGGAGTGATTCTTGGTTATGGTGGATTGGGTGTAGTTATACATGATCGAACGGTTATTGGTAGTGATGTCATAGTTGGTCCGGGAGTGACAATAGGAGGGACAAATAAGAATAACGTAGTTCCTATAATTGGAGATAATTGTTATATTTCAACAGGAGCAAAAATCATTGGTCCTGTGAAAATTGGGAAAAATTGTGTTATAGGTGCAAATGCAGTTGTTTTAGATGATATACCAGATAATTGTGTTGTAGTAGGTGTTCCTGCTAGGATTGTTAAAAGAGATATCAATATTACAGAGTACCGCTAAGGTATTAATTTATTAAAAGAATTAATCTTTCTTTTGGAGGTGTGTAATTGAAAGGTATTGTATTAGCCGGTGGCAGTGGGACTAGATTGTATCCATTGACAAGGGTTGTTAGTAAACAGCTCATGCCAGTATATGATAAACCAATGGTTTACTATCCTTTAGCGACTTTGATGCAAGCTGGGATTAGAGAAATACTGATTATTACTACTCCAGAAGAGCAAGATAAATTTAAACAGTTACTTGGGAGTGGAAGAGGTTTTGGGATAAATTTGTCTTACGAAGTTCAGTTAAAGCCAGAAGGGTTGGCTCAAGCTTTTGTAATCGCTGAGACTTTTCTAAATGGTAGTTCCGCAGCGTTAATACTGGGAGATAATCTGTTTTATGGTCATGATTTACCTATTGTATTAAGGAAAGCAGCGGAAAGAGCGACTGGAGGAACGGTGTTTGGCTACCATGTTTCAAATCCAACATCTTATGGTGTTGTTGAATTTGATTCAACAGGTAAAGTGATTTCTCTGGAAGAAAAGCCACAAACTCCCAAGTCCAATTATGCTGTTCCAGGTGTGTATTTTTTCGATGAGCGTGTCGTGGAGTTTTCAAAGAATGTAAAACCTTCAGTAAGGGGAGAGCTAGAAATCGTTGATGTAATATCTCAGTATCTGGAAATTGGAGAGTTAAACGTAGAAATAATGGGTAGAGGAACGGCTTGGCTTGATACAGGAACTCATGATGATCTTCTTGCTGCCGCGCAGTTTATTTCTACTTTAGATAAAAGGCAGGGATTAAAAGTCAATTGTCCAGAAGAGATCGCATTTCGAAATGGCTGGATTAATGACATTGAGCTTAAAGCCATAGCTGAACCTTTAAAAAAAAGTGGGTATGGTGAATATTTATTAAGATTACTAAATGTAAAGGTTTTCTAATGCGTTTTATAGAGACTAAATTAGAAGGAGTTAAATTAATAGAGCCTACTCTGTATGGTGATAATCGTGGCTTCTTTATGGAAACTTACCGTCAAGATATATTCGAGACCGAATGCGGCAAGTATGAATTTGTTCAAGATAACCATAGTCGTTCTGTAAAGGGAACTTTGAGAGGGCTGCACTATCAAACCGAACAGTCCCAGGGGAAGTTGGTTCGTGTCATTAGTGGGAAAATATATGATGTTGTTGTAGATATGAGAAAAAATTCATCTAGTTTTGGTTGTTGGCTTGGAGTTGAGTTGTCTTCTGAAAATTATAGTCAACTATGGGTTCCTCCGGGATTGGCTCATGGTTTCTATGTCAGATCAGACACTGCTGAATTTGTTTATAAATGCACTGATTTTTATCACCCAGAATCTGAGGTTTCTCTTAAATGGGATGACAACAAGCTTTCTATCGATTGGCCTATTTGTAAAACTGATGAGTTAAAAATATCGGAAAAAGACAAGAATGGTATCCATTTTGATACGGCATATAAATTTGATTGGTAGACTCAAAAATGAAGGTTATTGTAATTGGTAAAAACGGCCAGTTAGCCAGAGAGCTTTGTTTAACAAAACCTAATTATTTGGACGTCATTTTTTTAGGTTCTAAGGATGTAGATATTTTCGACACGGTTGAATTGCTGGGTAAGCTTAAAGTTTTTTCACCTAAAGTTATTATAAATTGCTCTGCGTACACTGCGGTAGATCGGGCTGAGTCTGATATAGAGGCAGCAAGAAGGGTCAATGAAGTCGGTGTTGCCAATCTGACTCAATACTGCAAGCTTACTGGTACAAGATTAATTCATGTTTCAACAGATTTTGTCTTTGATGGAGTTAAGTCCGTCCCATATCTGCCAAAAGACAATACAAATCCTCTTGGCGTTTACGGGAAAACTAAGCTTGCTGGTGAGAAAATTATAGCAGAGAAAATTCCTGATCAAAGTGTTATTGTTCGAACTTCTTGGCTTTACTCTTCTTTTGGAACTAATTTTGTGAAAACAATGCTTAAGCTCATGAGCGAGCGAGATTTTCTAGGTGTTGTATCTGATCAAGTTGGGTCTCCCACTTGGGCTAAGGGGCTTGCTGACTGGATATGGAAAATATATGATAAAAACTCACAAATAGGTATTTTTCATTGGTCTGATTTAGGGGTTGCTTCGTGGTACGATTTTTCAGTGGCGATCCAAGAGTTGGCGAACCAAAAATCGATACTAAATTCGAGTACAGTTATTACTCCAATCCACTCATCTGAATACTCTATGTCAGCAGATCGTCCTAGTTATTCTGTACTTGATACATCGAAGGCAAGATCAATAAGTGGAGTAGTTGGAATTCACTGGCGAAAGCAATTGTCAAAAATGTTGGAAGAATTAAAAAGCTATGAGTAGAAGAATATTGGTTACAGGTGCGGCTGGTTTTATAGGGTCCAATTTTGTTCATTATTGGTTGAAAAAAAATCCTAGTGATTTTATTTTGGCGTTTGATGCTCTTACATATGCTGGGAATTTAATGAATTTAGAGGCCGCTTACGGAAAAACTAATTTTAAATTTTGTAAGGGAAATATTTGTGATAATCAATTGATCGAAAATTTAATTTTTGAAAACAATATCAATATAATTGTTCATTTTGCTGCTGAATCTCATGTTGATCGTTCAATATCTGGACCTGATAAATTTATTGAAACAAATATTAATGGAACATATAGTTTATTGAAAGCAGCAAAAAAAATGTGGATAGATGAAAATTTTTGTGCGCACGAACATAGATTTCATCATGTTTCTACAGATGAAGTATATGGTAGCTTAGGGCCAACTGACTCTCCATTCAAAGAAGTCACAAAATATGCTCCAAATTCTCCCTATTCAGCGAGTAAAGCCTCTTCGGATCACCTTGTGAGGTCGTATTTTCATACGTATGGTTTACAGGTTACAACGTCTAACTGCTCAAATAATTATGGTCCTTTCCATTTTCCTGAAAAATTAATACCACTGGTTGTAACTAATATTTTACAAAATAAAAGCATTCCAATCTATGGGGATGGAAAGCAGATTCGAGACTGGCTTTATGTCGAAGATCATGTAAAGGGAATTGAGCTTGTTTTGACTAAGGGAATATTGGGCGAAGTTTATAATATCGGAGGAATTAACGAATGGACGAATATAGATATAGTTCGTTTGGTATGTGAACTAATTGATGATGAGTTTTCTAAAAGCTCAAATTTGATGTCCATATATCCTGAAGCAAAAATGGCAATAGCCGGCGAGTCTAATACCTTAATATCTCACGTCGCAGATCGTCCTGGCCATGACTGGCGATACGCGATTGATCCTGAAAAATCTAAAATTGAATTGGGTTATAAACCCTCTCATACTTTTGAAACTGGGATTGCCGAAACCATTCGTTGGTATTTATCAAATAGAGAGTGGTGGACTTCGATACTGGATGGAAGCTATAGGTTAAAGAAAGAGATATAGTCAAATACTTTACCTTTAGGTTGATTTTCCACAGTTGTTTAATATGGGAATGTTAATACTCAACTCTTTATAATCACTATGTTCTGTCACAATTAGTGCAATATCTGCCCAGTTCTGAACTTCTTCTATAGATTCGAGCTTATCACATTTCCATGAAATAACATGCGGATCATGATATTTAATCTCGTAACCTTCCGCTTGAAGTTTTTCAATAATTGCTTCGGCAGGGGTTTCACGACAGTCATCCACATCGGGTTTGTAGGCAACACCTAGAAGGGCAATTTTTTTGCCACCTATTTCCTGAAGTTTATTAATTGCCATTTGTGCAATTTGGTTTGGACGCTGGTCGTTTACTTTACGTGCATGACGTACGAAGTCACCAGCTTTAGTCTTTTCAACTAAAAACCAAGGGTCAATTGGAATACAGTGTCCCCCTACACCCGGCCCTGGTGTTAGAACATTTACGCGGGGATGGCGGTTGGCGAGTTTAATGATTTCATGAACATTAACATCTAGCTCGTCGGCAATTGTCGCTAATTCATTTGCAAAGGCAATGCTAACGTCTCTTGATGTATTTTCAACGAGTTTTACGCATTCAGCTGTAGTTGTGTCACTTTCAAAAATTTCACCTTTAACAAAACTCTGGTAAAGCTCTTTGGCTTTTTTAAGAGAGTCTGGGCATGGAGCGCCAATTATTCGATCATTATTGGTTAATTCGTTTAATGTTTCCCCTGGAATTGCTCGCTCTGGACAATGAACAACTTTGATGCTTAAGCCTGCGTCTTGAAACCGTTTTTGAGAATTAATACAGGTTTTTGGTGAAATTGTTGACTCAATAATGACAAGTTGATTATTTTTGGCAACTTTAGCAATTGCATCTAGGGCACTATTTACATAGGTTAGGTCGCAACTTGAACCTTTATGCGGTGTAGGTACAGCTACAAGATAAATATCTGAACTGACTACTTCTGTGGAAGCTTTGAAGCGTAACTTTAAGGTTTTGCTTAGGAGTTCAGGTAGCCCTGGCTCTTCAAATGGACATTGATTGTTATTAATAGAATTAACTTTGGTTTGGTTTAGATCAACGCCTATTGTTTTATAGCCGCCTTGTGCAATCAAGCAAGAGATAGGCAGCCCCATATACCCTAAACCGATTACGGAAACGGTTTCTTTTTTCTCTTGTGCTGATGCCTTGGAGGTAGTGCTGCCTTTCTCTTCAAGTATATCAATTATTGTCTTGGAAACTGTACCGTCTCCAAACGGATTAATCCAGTTGCATTCTTGTTGGGAGAGCCACCTATCCACTGCTTGAATAGTTTTTTCTTTATTGCGGCCTACCAGCACGTTAGCACCGACGTCGATTGTTTCTGGGCGTTCTGTATTCTCACGCAATGTGATGCAAGGGATGTTAAGTATGCAGGCTTCTTCTTGAATTCCGCCAGAGTCAGTCATTATTACGCTGGCATTTTTTTGTAGTTTGATGAAGTCAAGATAACCAAGAGGGGGGGTAAGTATAATGCTATCATTTAATTCGACATGGTGTTCTTCGACTTTTTTCTTTGTTCTCGGGTGTATTGGCCAAACAATGGTTTTATTGTATTTGCTTGAGATCGAATTAATTGTGTTGACGAGTTCTTCTAGGTGCGAGTGAATATCTACGTTAGAGGCCCTGTGAGCTGTGACCAAAATATAGTTGTTGGGTTTGATTTTTAATTTAGAGAGAACGTCTGAGGATTCTTCGGCAAGGGGTATATGCTGGAATAATGAATCGGAAATTGTATTACCCACTTGGTGGACTTTGTTCTGGGCAATGCCTTCATGTTTCAAAATATCACTTTGAGTCTTGCTTACTGAGAATAGGTATTCACTCATGTGGTCAGTGAGTATGCGGTTTGTTTCTTCTGGCATAGTGCGGTCATAGCTTCTTAAGCCCGCTTCAATATGTCCCACTTTAATATTTAATTTTGATGCGGCCAAGGCACCTGCAAGTACGGTGTTGGTATCGCCTTGAACAAGTACGATATTAGGTTTTTCGTCTTCTAATATAGGTTCCATTTTGATGAGAATGTTACCTGTTTGATTGCTGTGTAGCCCTGAACCAACGTGTAGGTTGTAGTTTGGGGTAGGGAGTTTTAATTCCTCAAAGAAGACTGAATCCATATCCGCAGAATAATGCTGGTTAGAGTGAATAATGAAAAAAGGAATTTTTCGGTTTTGGCACTCTCTTATGATTGGAGCCATTTTAATTATTTCTGGGCGGGTACCTATGATTATTCCAATCTTCACTTTAATTCCTAGTTTTCAGGGTTGTAGTGAGGCCATAGTTTTATGGCTGTACTAATTAAATATAAAGCTAATTATATCTTTACTAGGCGCAATAGTACCTTTTATTTTGCTACCTTTTTCATATTTGTTTGTAAGTTAGTTGTTTAGTTATTTGCAGCGTGTGGCCGGGGGGTACTGGGAATTTTTTGAGGGGGGTAAGTAAGCGGTCTCTGCTTACTGGGGTATAGTTCAGGGCATTTGGTTGTGCAAGATAGGCTCACTAGGTTTGCCTATGATTGACAGTATAAGAACCGCCAATGTGAATAAAAAGCTGTTCGTTTCCGAGCAGCTTTTATTTAGAATTTGGCTCCGCCTGCTGGGCTCGAACCAGCGACCCAATGATTAACAGTCATTTGCTCTACCAACTGAGCTAAGGCGGATCGGTACTAAGGTATAACCTTAAAAAGAGGGCGTATACTAACCATGCCTAGGCGATGTGTCAACCCTCATTTTTTTGTATTAACTCTTTGATTTTAAAAGAGTTAATTGGTAGGACCGGGCGGATTCGAACCGCCGACCCCTACCATGTCAAGGTAGTGCTCTAACCAACTGAGCTACGGTCCTAAAACCTCTATTATGCCTATTGGGGGGCGTAAAGAGGGCGCGTATTGTAATGTCTATTTGAAGGCTGCGCAATAGTGTTTGTTATAGGCTGCCAATTGCTGCTACACCAAGCGCTGCTTGATACATAATGGTTGTTACACTACTCCAGAGTGTCAGTGAATCTACTTTATCTGTATCGACAGGGACAATGATTGTATCGCCCGGTTCGATGGCTTTACCCGATGCTTTAAACCATGCTGAACTGCTTGGCAGGAAAACACGGCCATTGGCTTTAACGATGTAAATACGCTTATGATCAGCATTTTGTTTGGTCCCACCAGAGCGCTCAACGTAATCCATTGTATCTAGTTTTTTATCGAAAAAGTGTGAGGTGGGAAATTGTACTTCGCCTACAACCATAACAGAGGGTTTGTATCTTGGAATAGTGAGTTCATCGCCGTTAGCCAATTGAAAATCAAATGATTCCGGTTTTTTAATAATCATTGGAAGGTCTATAACCATTCTTCCAAGTGGCCGCACTTTGTCCAGGTTTTGAATGATCTGCTGAGTTTCTGAGTCGTCTACTTTTCCTTTTTTTATCGTGCTTTCAGTGAGATTGCTGGCTGCAATATCCGCTTCAATCTTATGTCTTAAGTCGTCCAGTCTTTCTTCCTCAAGCAGTCTTAATTCCTCCCTAGAAAAAACCGCGCCTTGAGGGTAGGCGTGGGGAGTCAGTCCGCCGGCTCGTTGCATTACGTCCATTAAGGTTTCACCGGGAAGAATAGAGTAGGTTCCCGGGTGCATTACTTCTCCGGAGATAGTGACGCTTTCTTTTTCTTTCCACATAGGAACTTTGAGTATTCTAAGTGAATCTCCTTCCACTAATAGGGGGTTTTCCTCTTGAAGGCTAAAATTTATATGCATTATGGAGTTATTTCGCTGGCCATCTAGAGTGTGGCGCGTAACTTCTGCTTTGGAATCAAGAGCATGTTCAAGTAGGCCACCTGCCAGTTTGATAAGGTCCCTGGCAGTCATATTGGCTGCATATGGGTACTCTCCTTTGAAGCGCACACTTCCGTGAACCTGAACGGTTTTTTCCCTTTCGCTAAAGTTTGCTTGAAGTTTTAATTGAGAAACTAAGCTTTCGAGGAGCAGAGAGCGATCTTCCTCGAAGTTAAAAAGTGTAATTGAATCTCGCGACTCTAAAATAGGGTCGCCTTCATGATGCTTAGAGAGAAAGGCTTTTCTTGGCGAAAATAAAATGGTGCTTATCTTCCGAGTTTCTTTTTCCTCTCGTTTAATTAAGCCAATATCTATATCAGGGTTCGCAAGTAGATCGTCTACATTAGGTACTATGTCAGTAAAGTGAATGTTTTCGCGCCACGCAAACCCACCAGGTCGTTTGACGTGTCCCTCCAGTTTAACGATATCGCGCATGGTTTCGAGTGTTGAAAAAATCTGGATAACATCGGCATCCTTAAGTTCATAGCTCTTCCCTTCATGAGTGGAAATATCGAGGTTTACTAAGGTTTTTTCGCCGGATTCGGTAATGCGTTCAATTCTGGATGCCGGAAGGTAAGCGGTGGGCAACAGCCCTCCGCCAATATCTAATACTTGTTTTACGGTTTTCTCGTTCTTGATTTCATATATAGCAGGTCTTTTGACTTCCCCAGATAGGCCAATGGTTTTGCCAATGGTCGGAATAAAGATAACGTCACCAGGGAGTAGGCGGCTATCTCGTGACGTGTCTCCATTTAAAAGCAGGTCATATAAATCAAGAGAGGTAATAATTTTCCCGGCTCTTTTTAATTGAATATTTCTTAACGAACCAATTTTGGTTATTCCTCCACTGGCAAATATGGCGTTAGTCATTGTTGATAATGAGCTGACCACATAAGAGCCGGGCAGTTGAGCCTCCCCTAGAACAAAAATTCTAATCGTTCTTAACTCTCCCATAGTTGTAGAACTTTTCACGCCAATCATTTGGTTGGATACAATCTCTTCAATTTTCTCTTGGGCGTGGGAGAAGCTCAGCCCTGCAAGAGAGACAGGCCCGATAGTCGGAAATTGAACACCTCCATCTCGACTGATCGTTAAATATGACGTTGAATTTTCTTTGCCATAAAGTTGTAATATTATTGTGTCGCCAGGGCCGAGTACGTAGTTTGCAGGAATGGGGATGTCTGTCGAGGGTGCAAAAGCTTCAGGCCCTAGATTAAAAATATCATAACCAAATAAAGAAAGCTTTTCTTTTGTACTTTCAGGGATTTCGTCCTCTTCCAAGGTTAAATTATCTGTACCTTTTGCAACGTGCTGCTCGATTTCTTTTGATTCTTTATTTTTTATTCTTGGTTCTCGTTTGCCAGTGACCGCCTCTGGCGTATATTGAGTTTCGGCAGTTTGCCCGCCTAGAAGGCCAGCATAATCATCGAGGTTAATCCCCATGGCTTGGGCAATAGCTTTTTGTTCGCTGGGCGGTAGTTTTTTGAATTGTTCAATTTGGGCCGCAGTGGGGGTCTGTCCAATTGAGTTTAGGGGGGTGGCAATGAGTATTAGTATCGCAATAAGGAGTTTTCGCATTATTGATCTGCTTGTATAGGTTCTCATATAAATATGTTTTATTGGGTCTAGTTTAATCTTCATCATTGCCAAGGGCGAATTAAAATCGCACGTTTATTGCGAAATTTAGGTTGGATTCTATTTTTCGGCTATTGTAAACAACTGGCGAGCTGTAAAATGTTCCGCCGAGTTGGGCGTGGATAGCTTTGGTTAAGGGGAGTCCATAGTGTACGCTGAAATAGTCAGTTGCTTCTAAGTTAGTTTCATAAGAACTTCCACCGGGAAGGGCGCGGTTTGAATCATCCCGATTAAATTCAATGTTCGCAATTGTCCAGTTTACTGAATGTCCGTTCCTAAATTCATGAAAGCCCATAATACTGTGCATGATGGAATCGTTGTCCAACGAAGAGCCTATTGAACGGCCTTTATGCCGGTAACCGCTTTTATATATAGATGAGTGTTCATATATAATATTCCCTTTGGGAGGGGTCTTATTTATGGCGCTGGTAGCGGTATCACTATATTCTGCAATTATTCGGTGTAAAGTGTTTCCAGTGGAAAACGCGCTTTCTAGACCCCATGAGACAATAAACTGCGAAGGAAGGTGATCCTTCTCATCTTCGCCTATTTTTTCGTGGTATATGCCCCATTGGGTTCCAAGCAAGTTAAAATTGTATCTGAAATCGTAGCCTCCCATTTGATTTCCAGGCTCGTTCTCCGGTGATACATTTTCACCTGCATTATCTTGTCCTGAAATAACTCTCCATAGTGATCTGGCACTCTCCTCTCTTTTATCGCCTCCCCATTGGGCCGTTCTGCTAATGCCTAATTCAAAACTATTTAAAGGCCTAAAATTGATCCGCCCACCAAGTAGTTTTGCATTTGGGACGTGGCGTTCTTCTTCTAACTGATTTGCAAATAGAGTTAAGTTCCACGGTCCCAATAGTTCAAATAGTGGCCAAGAAGATGCCTTACTTTCGTTTCTTTGCAAAAATAATCCTGGTGTTGGCCGTGCATTATTGGAGAGGATAAGACCGTTTTGCCAGCTTGGTCCCCACCATCGGTCAATCGTTCCTACTCCATATACCCAGTTCCCCAAGTTTACTGCTCCGTAGGAGCCATCAAAGTGGTAGTTATCTCCATCGGTTGATTCGACGGCACTACCCTGTAGTTTGAATGCAAAATTATCCGTGACAATGCTGGTCGAGACGCTGGATATTGATTTTTCTCTTGACTCACTACTGAAATTGGTGACTGCAATATGACTACTACTGACATAGAGTTTTTTCTCTGTGGAGGATGTTTTGCGTGCTCTTTGTAGTTCATGGTTTAAATACTTATATGACCAAAGTTCCTGTCCCGATAAAGATTCCACTCGTATAGAATCTAGGGCTTTGCTTATTCCTGACCACATCATAGGCCAAGTTGTCGTAGGAAGCTTGATTTTTCCCGAGTCAGAGAGGGTTTGGATATGATGGCGAGTGCGGCTGTCACCAGGGGAGACCCACGGGTCTGAGTCACTATGTTGTGAAATAGCTAAAAGGGCTATTCCGATAAAAGTAACGCATTTGGAAATAGGTTTGCCTTGTATCCTGAAAAGAAGCGTTGGAGTTAGTTGTCGAGCTTTACCCATTTTGGTTATTTATTATCCTTTATCGATTTTAGGCTCGGTTGGATTTGGCGCTTATGTGTCAATAGGTGGACCAAATACAGTTTCTTGTGTGCTTTTAATATTTGGCACGTTGTTATACAAGCTCGTGAGAAGACGCATCTTAGGCAATTCTCGCTTCTAGTCAATGGGGGTTTTGTTTAATCGCGTCTTTATTCGTATCGAAATGTAAATATAGGTGTGTGATCTGCCTAACTTACCCCTATAATTCCGCCTCGATTTATACTTATTCATGTGACCTTTGGTAGGGGCCACCACTGAAAGGAGATTTGAATGCCTGCTATTACTCTTCCCGATGGTTCTAAACGTGAATTTTCTAACCCAATCACCGTGCTGGATGTTGCTACTGATATTGGCCTTGGTTTGGCCAAGGCAACCCTGGGGGGTACGGTTAATGGTGTTCAGGTAGACGCAGGGTACCTTATTGAGTCAGATTCTGAGCTTTCAATCATTACAGAAAAGTCGGATGAAGGCTTGGAAATTATCAGGCATTCTTCTGCGCATTTATTAGCGCAAGCGGTTAAGTATTTATTTCCTGAGGCGCAGGTGACAATTGGGCCGGTTATTGAAAACGGCTTTTACTATGATTTTGCTTTTTCTCGTGCATTTACTCCCGAAGACCTGGAAACCATTGAGCAAAAAATGGCTGAACTGTCCAGTCAAAATATACCCGTAACACGTCGAGTCCTTTCCAGAAATGATGCGGTCGATTATTTTCGTGGCATTGGGGAAGCGTATAAAGCAGAAATTATTGAACGCATTCCCGAGAGTGAAGAGCTTTCCTTATATAAACAAGGTGATTTTGAAGACCTCTGCCGAGGTCCGCATGTTCCAACAACAGGCAAACTCAAGTATTTTAAATTGATGAAAGTGGCCGGCGCATACTGGCGTGGTGATTCAAACAATGAAATGCTTCAGCGTATATACGGCACCGCTTGGGCATCTAAAAAAGAACTTAAAGCCTATATTAATCGTTTGGCGGAAGCGGAAAAGCGCGATCATCGTAAACTGGGTAAGAAATTTGATTACTTCCATATCCAAGAAGAAGCGCCAGGTATGGTTTTTTGGCACCCTCGTGGATGGTTAATCTATACTGCGATTGAAGAATACATGCGCAAAGTGCAGCGGGATAATGGTTATCAGGAGATAAAAACACCACAAATTGTTGATCGCTCACTTGGGAAAAATCTGGTCATTGGGATAAGTTTCGAGAGGGGATGTTTACCGTTGAGTCAGAATCTCGTGACTACGCAGTTAAGCCTATGAATTGCCCGTGCCATATTCAAGTGTTTAACCAGGGGTTAAAAAGCCATCGAGACCTTCCATTGCGGTTGGCCGAATTTGGTTCCTGTCATAGGAATGAAGCTTCGGGGACATTAGCGGGCCTAATGAGAGTGAGAAGTTTTGTCCAAGATGACGCCCACATTTTTTGCGCGGAAGCTAAGATTCAAGAAGAGGTTTCCGTTTTTACTGACCTGCTTTTTGAGGTCTATAAAGACTTTGGTTTCAATGACGTACTTATTCGTTTATCCACAAGGCCAGAACAGCGTGTTGGAAGCGATGACGTGTGGGATAAATCAGAAAAAGCGCTTGCAGATGCTCTGAATGCAAAAGAGCTTGAATGGTTAGAGCTACCTGGGGAAGGGGCATTCTATGGCCCAAAAATCGAATTCTCTCTAAAAGACTGCATTGGTCGCGTGTGGCAGTGCGGTACTATTCAGGTGGATTTTTCTATGCCTGGCAGGCTTGATGCCCAATTTGTTACCGAGGACGGTTCCCGTCAAACACCCGTTATGTTGCACCGAGCGATATTAGGGTCGTTCGAGCGTTTTATTGGAATTTTGATAGAGAATTACGAAGGTGCTTTCCCTGCTTGGTTGGCTCCAGAACAGGCTGTAATTCTGAATATTACCGACAAACAAGCTGAATATGTGCAAAAAGTGGAGAAAATCCTTAAAAATCAGGGTTTCAGGGTTGTTTCTGACTTGAGAAATGAGAAGATCGGCTTTAAAATCCGCGAGCACACCATTCAGAAGGTTCCGTACCTACTCGTAGTGGGTGATAAAGAACTTGAAAACGGCACAGTTGCTGTACGTGCTCGTGGTGGTGAGGATCTGGGAACCCTTTCTGTAGACGAATTTGCTCAGTACTTGGCAGATGATATTGCCAAGAGGGGGCGTATTTGACGTTTACAACTATAATACCAGAGCTAAACTTATCTAACTTAAGCGGTTAGTGGCGTGTAGAAGGTGCCTTTCTAAAAAAGGGGCTTTCAGTTAAAACTTTACTTAAATAGGTAGGTATACACGCTGCTAATAAAAAGAATATGAACAGGAGAATGCAACCATTAATAACAACGCAAAGACCAAAAAGCGTTCAAATAAGCCGGCAATTAACGACCAAATAGAAGCCAGCGAATTGCGCCTAATTGGAGCTGACGGGGAACAAGTTGGGATCGTATCATTAGATGACGCTTTGGCAAAAGCGAGAGCCGCAAGCCTAGATCTAGTAGCGATAGCGACGGAAGCTGAACCGATTGTTTGTAAAATAATGGACTATGGGAAGCATGTATTCGAGGCTAAGAAGGCCAAAGCTGCTGCGCGCAAAAAGCAAAAGCAGCAGCAAGTAAAAGAAATGAAATTTAGACCCGGTACTGAGGATGGGGACTACCACGTTAAGCTTCGCAACCTGACTCGTTTTTTAGAACACGGTGATAAGGCGAAAGTGTCCTTGCGTTACCGGGGGCGGGAAATGGCTCATCAAGAATTGGGCATGGAAATGATGAAGCGAATCGAAACGGACTTAGAAGAATTAGCGTCTGTTGAGCAATACCCCAAAATGGAAGGCAGACAGTTAATCATGGTTTTAGCCCCTAGAAAACGTAACTAATCCTTTGGGTTTGTGGTTTTTTAGGGTAAGTATTCAAGCGCCGTATCTGGTGCTTGAAATTTAATCGAGTAAGCTCGGTTGAATACGGAGTCGTCGGGCTTTTAGCTGCCTAGGGGGCTTTCAAGTAAATAGAGAGTTTGTTGCAAGGCTCTCACTATTGGAGATATAACATGCCAAAAGCTAAAGTACATAGCGGTGCAGCTAAGCGGTTTAAAAAAACTGCTTCTGGCTATAAGCACAAACACGCTTTCAAAAGCCACATCCTTACTAAAATGTCTACCAAACGTAAGCGTCAGCTTCGCGGTACAAGCATTATGAACGCTGCGGATAAGCCCGCAATTGATCGTATGCTGCGTGCACGGTAAGTGACTTAGTCAAGTTGGTCTAGTCCAACACTGTTTAAGTTAGAAAAGAAATTTTAGAGAGGAAGTACCATGGCCCGTGTAAAACGTGGAGTAGAGGCGCGCCGCCGCCATAAAAAAGTTCTTAAGGCTGCAAAAGGTTATTACGGAGCGCGTTCGCGTGTATTTCGTGTAGCAAAACAAGCCGTTATTAAAGCTGGTCAATACGCTTATCGTGACCGTCGTGTTAAAAAACGCAACTTCCGTGCTTTGTGGATTACGCGCATTAACGCTCAGTCTCGTGCTGAAGGTTTAAGTTATAGTAGGCTTATCGCGGGTTTGAAAAAAGCAGATATTGCTTTAGATCGTCGCGTACTTGCTGATATAGCTATTCACGATAAAGTTGCTTTTGCCGCTGTTGTCACCAAAGCAAAAGAGGCGTTAGCTGCTTAATTAGCAATTTGTTCAAAGCAATAAATTGTTAGCTTAGTGATAAAGTAAGCAAGAACCCTAAAAGGGAAGCGCCTCAATATGTATTTGGGGGCTTCCCTTTTTTATTTGTGTGAAGCTTAACTAATGTTATACAACAGGAAGGTTTCACAACAAAGAGACATATATTGCGATAGTATGTACTGCTATTATAAAAAATTTAAAGTTTGGTTGATTCGAAAAAATAAAGAGCACTTTCAATGGAAAACCTTGCAGAACTGACTCAAGAAGTATTGGACCTAGTTTCTAATGCGGACGATTTGGCCACACTCGATAAAGTTCGTATTGATTATCTCGGGAAGAAAGGTCAAATAAGTGCGTTACTTAAAACGCTTGGTAAACTTTCTGTTGAAGAGCGGCCCTCTGCGGGCGCAGAAATTAACAAAGCAAAAGTAGCCGTACAGGATCAAATCTCTGCTCGCAAGCAGTCACTCGAAAATGCGGCCATCGAAAAAAAATTAGTGGAAGAATCGATAGACGTAACCTTATCAGGTCGTAATGGAGAGAGAGGCGGGCTTCACCCCGTAACCCGCACAATGCAGCGTATTGAATCTATTTTTACATCGGTAGGTTACAAAATTGCTGAAGGTCCAGAAATTGAAGACGATTTCCACAACTTCGAAGCGCTGAATATTTCTGAGCATCACCCAGCAAGGGCTATGCACGATACTTTTTACGTGGATAAAACACACGTACTAAGGACACATACTTCCCCAGTGCAAATTCGTACTATGTTAAAGCAAAAGCCACCTATCCAAGTTGTGTGTCCTGGGCGAGTATATCGTTGTGATTCTGACATTACTCACACGCCAATGTTTCACCAAGTGGAAGGCTTGGTTGTCGATAAAAACGTTAGCTTTGCCGACTTAAAAGGCATGGTCGATCAATTCTTAAAAGCATTTTTTGAAGCGGACGCCCCGGTTCGTTTCCGCCCGTCTTATTTCCCTTTTACTGAGCCCTCTGCTGAAGTGGATATTCAATGTACCAACTGTTCTGGGAAAGGGTGCAGAATTTGTAAAAATACCGGCTGGCTTGAAGTAATGGGGTGCGGAATGGTCCACCCAAATGTGTTTAAAGCCTGCGATGTGGACCCAGACGAATACACAGGGTTTGCGTTTGGTATGGGTGTGGAACGTCTTGCTATGCTTCGATATGGCGTGAATGATCTGCGTTTGTTTTTTGAAAATGATCTGGATTTCCTCGCGCAGTTTTAGACTGCGCTTAAAAACAAAGTGTATTTCTAGCCGAATTTAAAAGGTGGTTAAGTGAAGGTTTCTATATTTGGTACGGGTTACGTCGGTCTGGTAACGGGATCATGTTTGGCGCATTCAGGGCATCAAGTGGTTTGTGTCGATATCGATAAGCAAAAAGTTGCCAAGTTAACGGCAGGTAAAATTCCTATTTACGAACCGGGCCTAGAATCTATCGTAAAACGATCTGTAAAAGAAAATCGGTTGAAATTTACCACAGATGCAAAAAAGGCTGTGGATTTTGCCGAAGTTATTTTTATTGCTGTTGGCACCCCGCCTGACGAAGACGGTGCTGCGGACCTACGTTACGTTTTGCAAGTTGCCAAAACCGTTGGCGAGTATATGCGAGACTACCGTTTAGTGATTAACAAATCTACAGTGCCCGTGGGTAGTGCAGATAAAGTCAGTAATCAAATTGCTGAAACACTTAAAAATCGACATGCTGAAATAAAATACGATGTTGCTTCTAACCCCGAATTTTTAAAAGAGGGTGCAGCAGTGTCTGATTTTATGAAGCCCGATAGAATTATCGTTGGCACCGGGTCGGATCGGGTTAAAAAATTGATGCAAGAGTTATACGCACCCTTTAACCGCAACCATGACAAACTAATGTTTATGACAGTAAGGTCCGCTGAGTTAACAAAGTATGCTGCCAATGCAATGCTGGCAACAAAAATCAGTTTTATGAACGAGCTATCGCGCGTAGCGGAAAAACTGGGTGCGGATATTGAACTAGTTCGTAAAGGTATTGGTTCTGATCCGAGAATTGGTTACAGCTTTATCTATCCCGGTTGTGGATATGGTGGTTCGTGTTTTCCAAAAGACGTTAAAGCGCTGGTTCGAACCGCTAACGAAATAGGTGAACCTGCCGAATTGTTAACCGCTGTTGAAAGTGTCAATGACGCTCAAAAACTTGTGCTTGTGAATAAACTGAAAAAGCATTTCGGGGGTGAATTAAACGGTAAAACCATTGCGTTGTGGGGGTTGGCGTTTAAACCAAATACTGACGACATGCGCGAAGCGCCAAGTCGTATTGTAATGGAAAACTTGTGGGAGATGGGCGCTAAAGTTCAAGCCTTTGACCCGGAAGCGATGAACGAAACCAAACGTATTTATGGTGAGCGTGAAGACCTGAGTTTCTGTGAAACAGAGTATGCCGCATTACAGGGAGCGGATGCATTAGTTGTTTGTACTGAGTGGTCGGCATTTAGATCGCCAGACTGGGAAGCTGCTGCTGAGAAATTAAATGCAAAAGTAGTTTTTGATGGCAGAAACCTCTATGAGCCCGAACTAATGGCTGATAAAGGTTATACCCACTACGCCATTGGTCGTCAGCTATAACATAAATATTTAGCCACTAACAAAAAATAGAAAATACATACCATGAAATTTAGTGAAAATTGGTTGCGTGAATTCGTTAACCCTGCAATATCTACTCAAGAATTGATAGATCAACTCACGATGGCCGGTTTGGAAGTGGATGGTATTGAGGCCGTTGCCGGTTCGTTTAATGGCGTTGTTGTAGGAGAAATTCTTTCCGTAGAGCAACACCCAGATGCCGATAAACTGAGAGTCTGTAAGGTTGCAGGAGCGCCTGAAGGTGAAGTGCAAGTTGTATGTGGCGCTGCAAATGCCCGTCCAGGTATTAAAATACCCTTTGCACTTGTGGGAGCGGAATTACCTCCTGGTGAAGGGGGTAAAAAATTTAAAATTAAAAAAGCGAAATTACGTGGAGTAAACTCCTTTGGAATGCTTTGCGGTGAGACTGAACTTCAAGCTGGTGATGACGACTCCGGCTTGTGGGAGTTAGCTGCTGATGCCCCTGTCGGAACCGACCTACGTGAATACTTGAAGCTTGACGACAATATTATTGAAGTGGACCTAACCCCTAACCGCAGTGATTGTTTGAGCCTGGAAGGGCTGGCGCGCGAAACGGGAGTCTTAAACCGTATTGAGGTTTCCTATATTGAGCCACAGGTGACAAACGCATCACACAACCAAGAATTTCCGGTTTTACTTCAAGCCGGAGAATCGTGCCCTCGTTATTTGGGAAGGGTAATAAACAACATAGATGTGAGTAAGCCCTCCCCATTGTGGTTAAAAGAAAAACTTCGTCGCAGTGGTGTGCGTTCAATCGATGCAGTTGTGGATGTAACCAACTATGTCTTACTTGAGCTAGGCCAGCCTATGCACGCTTTTGATTTGTCCAAATTGAACAGTGGCATTCAAGTTAGAATGGCTGAGCAAGGGGAAAAATTAACCCTTCTCGATGGGCAAGAGATGGAATTGAACAGTGATACTTTGGTGATTGCTGATTGTGCAGGCCCAGTAGCCATGGCTGGAATTATGGGTGGCCTAACAACCGCCGTAACGGAAAATACTCACGATATATTTCTCGAAAGTGCCTTTTTCGACCCCATTATTATCGCAGGTAAAGCTCGCTCGTACGGGCTTCATACCGACTCTTCTCACAGATTTGAGCGCGGCGTGGACTATGAACTCGCTGAAAAAGCGATTCATAGAGCGACAGAACTTTTGACCCAGATAGTGGGGGGCGAGCCAGGCCCAGTTCAACACACTGTTTTAGAAGCGCACTTACCTCAACCGAAAACTGTTTTTTTAAATCGCTCCAAAATCTTATCCGGGTTAGGTTTTGCCATTCCCGATAAAGAAGTCGTTGATATTTTGTCTCGGTTAGGACTTTCTCTGACCGAGACAAAAGAAACGGGGTGGTATTTCTCTGTGCCAAGCTACCGATTTGATATTTCTATCGAGCAAGATTTTCTGGAAGAACTCGCGCGAATCTATGGCTACAATAACCTTCCTACCACTGAAATGCAGATTCCCGCTCACTTACCCACCAAAAGTGAAACAAGCACCGCGCCAGAAGTCATTACCTCTCATATGATTGCGCGAGGCTATCAGGAAGTGATTACTTATAGTTTTATTGATCCTAAGCTTCAAGCCATCTTTGATGACAAACCGGGCGTAGAGTTGCTAAACCCAATTAGCGCCGATATGGGCATGATGAGAACATCGCTCATTCCAGGTTTGGCTAGCACATTAGCGTACAATGTAAATCGACAACAGACACGAGTTCGTTTATTTGAAAAGGGCTTAAAATTTGTTCAAGGTACTGCTGGAATTACTCAAACTCCGATGATAGCTGCGTTAGCCTACGGAAGCCGAACCCCGCAGAACTGGGCCACTCAGGCTAATGATGTGGACTTTTATGATGTAAAAGGGGACTTAGAGTCTCTATTGTCTCTAGGTGGCAGCAACGTTGAGTTTAGAAAATCTTTTCGTAGCCCACTCCACCCTGGGCAAACGGCTGAAGTGTGGCTCAACGGGGAATTAGCGGGCGTTATCGGGGCTCTGCACCCTCAGATTGCTAAAGAAATAGGGATTTCCAAGCCTATTTATGTCTTCGAGCTGGAGCTGGATGTGGTCAAGGCCGCCGTGATACCGAGTTTTTCCCCGCTATCGAAATTCCCAGAAGTGAACCGAGACCTCGCTCTGGTTGTCGACAAAAGAGTATTATCTACTGAACTAGAAAAAGAAATCTCTTTAAGCGCAGGCGATTATCTTAAGAAGTTAAAGGTTTTTGACGTATATAGTGGCGAAGGTATTGATCCACAACGAAAAAGTGTGGCATTTAGCTTGACGTTTCAGCATCCTTCACGCACTCTTAAGGAAGAAGAAATTAACGATTCCGTGTCAGCTATATTGTCACGGTTAAACGATGAATATAACGCCAGCCTTAGGTGATATGACGTCTGATTCTTTAACAAAAGCCGAGTTGGCTGAGAAGCTCTTTGAAGAGCTAGGGTTCAACAAACGTGAAGCGAAGGAACTCGTAGAACTTTTCTTTGAGGAAATTCGTGACGCGCTAGAGAATAATGAGCAGGTGAAGTTATCGGGGTTTGGTAACTTTGACTTGCGGGATAAAAAGCAGCGTCCGGGGCGAAATCCTAAAACGGGAGAAGAAATTCCTATTACCGCTCGAAGAGTGGTAACATTTCGTCCAGGTCAAAAACTGAAAGCGCGCGTAGAAGCCTATGCTGGAACCGAGTCATAACGACGAACTACCTGTCATCCCCGGTAAACGTTACTTCACTATTGGTGAAGTCAGTGAGCTGTGTGCTGTAAAGCCGCATGTCTTGCGTTATTGGGAGCAAGAGTTCCCCCAGCTTAAGCCCGTAAAGCGGCGTGGTAACCGGCGTTATTACCAGCGTCAGGACGTGCTTACTATTCGCCAAATCCGCAGCCTGCTGTACGATCAAGGGTTCACTATTGGTGGTGCGCGCCAGCAAATGAGTGGCGATGCACCTAAGACCGAAGTGATTCCGGCAGGTATGGACGTACTTGTGGTTCAAATGATCAAAGATCTAGAAGAAGTTCTCGCGGTCCTAAAAACATAAATTTACTTATATTTTCTTCAATATCAATTTTTTCTTGAAATCGTGCCGTCAACTCGTATGATGTGCGCCTTGCTTGGTATCTCAACGGGATACCGACAAATTCGGAGTGTAGCGCAGCCTGGTAGCGCACCACACTGGGGGTGTGGTGGTCGTCGGTTCAAATCCGGCCACTCCGACCAAATTTTTCGTTGTAAATCAATAGCTTATGATTCATAAGGAAGTTGAACTTATAAGCTATTTTACTGTAAGTCCATAGTAAGTCCATCTTGGTTTGTCCATTGTTTGTTTTACCCTCTTTCGTGACTATAAAGTCAGAGTACCTACTAATGCATTGGTCGTTGGTGAATAACAGAATATTCGATTTTATAGAATTTCCTCTAGTTCAGTCTTAAATTCGCCGTTACAGAGTGGTTCTGACGCTCTTATAAGAGGGTAGGTGTTTAGGGCCTGTTAATACTAATTTAATAATCCCTGCTGGAGGTTATTTTTTCTGATGCCAGGCGTTACGAGTGCGATGTAGTTACTCTACATAAATGAGTAACAACAAAGCAGCAGGGAAAATAGACCCAGCCCTTTGGGTTGGCCTCACAAAAACGCTACTCTGCGTTACTCGTTGCTTATTTAGCCAGCTAAACTACGCGCCTCGCGTCTTGATTAGCGCTTTTGTGAGGCCAACAGGGATTATTAAATTAGTATTAACAGGCCCTAGTGTCTTGTAATAATATTGGCGGGCTAAAATACTGTAAAAAGAGCTTGTTTCAAAGGGGGCTAACGTATCAAAGTACCACGAGTGTCTAGTGCCGGAATTTGTAGTTAGGTGTTAGAAAGGTATTTGGTTTTTCCGTCTTGGACTCACCCAGTAGTATTTTATCTGTTATTTATTGGTCGCTACAAAACGTCTTATTGATATATCGGGTTTGAAGATGGGTTAATCAAGATAAAAGCTGTCTGGGCGTCTGTGCGTATCGAACTCACCCGTATGAACGTTGTAATGAGATTTGTGCGAGTCGGAGTAATCATCTTCTTCCACCAATTCAAACAGCTCAAATATGAATTTGATGACATAGAATAAACCAAAGGCAATACACTTCACTGCGATACAAATATACGGGAATATATATTTAAGTGATTCTGTCAAATTTTTAATCATATTAGGCTCTCCTAATCTTATTTGTGCATTTTTTGATTACCTTCCTTGGCCAAGTATGCCTCTAATAGGCGCAATTATATATTGAAATAACTAAAAATGTGGCGTATCTGAGTACAGGCTCTATTGGCTTTAATTAGCACGATATTAGCCACACTCGTCACGGCACTAGGCGTCCAGTTCACCCTCTGAGCTTCCATTATTGCCGTAACACAGCCCTCACAAGCGCTAATACGGGCGCTCGCTATGTCGTTGAGTACTTCATGGTGTCTGCCACATTTGGCTTTCTGCGAAACATAGTACGCCGATTTTTCTATCCAAAGTTGCTGCCGGTCATCATTAATCAAATATACACGCCGAGTGCTGATTTCCTTATATATTGACGTCGCTCTTGTGCCTATAATTGCCGCTCTAGGATGAATTCGATAGTCAACAAACGATTTACCTTGGTTACGTTCTTCCTGTTCAGTATTCTCAAAAAGATCAAGTGTGTACATATAGAGGTTTCCACTAATTTAGAATAAAAACAACTCAAACTTTCCCTGGCATAGCTGGTTGGAAGATCGGGTCTTGTACTATTTAGCCATATGTAATTGCAGCTATCAGCCAGTATTTCAAAGTCATCATTTATTAAAAATATATTTTTTTTCGCCATCGTGATATTAATCGGTGATTGCTCCTATCATGTTTGTTTGACGTCTATTGACTAGCGGTAGCCCAATGCAATTTTTCTATTCTGGTAAATTTAGTTTACTGTTGTTCATGGTTAGTTCATTCCTCCTCACTTGACTGATCATTTGTTTTTTTACGTTGGTAGTCGATTATTAAATTGAGTACTTGGTAAGCCAATGTATCTGGCAAGTCTCGAAGGTCAAGCGTGATAAGCGGGGCATATGCGTCTAAATGAATAGACATATGATCAAGGCCGGGAAGACTTAACGAAAAACAGGCTCTACGATATATACAGTTATATGAACGACAATGCGTTTCTTCCTGCAACTCGGGTATCGCTTTGGCGATATTTTCCTTTCTGATATGTAAAATCTGCTCTTTTTCTTTATCAGAATATTTTCCCTCAACGTAGCTCTTTAATTTCAATTCAAAATCGGGTAATAAACGGCGTTGAATATCTTTTGCTATGATTTTAGCTGGTTTATCTTTTGAAAAACCGACACTGTTACCAATAAAGTCATAGTTGCAGTGGGAAGCATATTTGGTGTTTTTACGCACCGCTCCCCGTGCCTCATACATTGAAGGAGTGCTGTAGCGCGGCTTAATATGTATTATTCGGCCACCTTCACAGATTAAAATTCCGGTTGACTTATCCGTGTTAAGGCTATCATATCGCCAACCGGGTAAATAGTTGGCGATGTTTCGGGTTTTCGCTTGTATATCCACTTGTGTTACCTTGTTTTTTCCAGTGTTCTGTTGCCTTTATTTCTAACAGATTGTGATCCGTAGTTGTCTCGAATTTCATCCAATGTTAAAGAGCCGCGGCTCGAACTTTTCCATTCTTCCGGCCTGAAATACCATGCTTTTTTCTTGCTGGCATAATAAAACCCTGCGCCACCTTCTTTGCGCCCAAGTATTTTTGCATGAGGTTTAGTGTTGCCTGTGACCCATACCCAGTTGCCGCACACTTCTATTTCAATACCCGGTAAATGAATAATCTTGTTAATGGCTTCGTTGAGTATTCCCGCGTATTCAAAGCCGGGATCATCTTCGTCAATTTGAATGCATCCTTCGTAGTTTTTTAAGATCTCGTAGGCTTCATTCACTATTTGCATCATTTCGTTGGAGCCGCCCTTATCAGGGTGGTATAACTTTGCAGCGGCGCGGTAGGCCGCTTTGGTTTTCTCCGGTGTGATTTCCCCAGTCAGTTTTAAGATTTTTGCCGCGTCTTCAATCTTCATTATTTACTTCTCCCTATTGACATTATTTGTTTTCCCCCCCACATCGTATTGGAAGGCTTCGCGCCGTTTCGGGTGGAATAAGAAAGAAAAGTCATAGGTGTTCCTCCTGTGTTTACACATCGCTATGGTTAGGTGTCGCTTGCCGTAGCGCCCCTGAAACCCGCCCAAAAAATAAATGTCAATGACGCTAGGCCGCTTTTTGGCCTAGCGCCTTCGGTTTGCATTGATATTTATTTTTTGAGGTGGGTTAGGGTGATAGCGAGTCTGGCAAGGGATGCCTAACCATAGTGATGAGCGGTACAGGAAAGAAGCTGAGGACTAGGCATTCGGCCACGTATCGAAAGGGCGTGACGCCCTGTAGATACGTGGTTAAGTGGCGCTTGCGCCAGCTTTATTCGCGTGAGGAACACGCAAGCGTCAGTGGTATGCAGCCCTTGTTGCGCGCAGCGCAATGAGCGTTAGCGAAGGCGGAATGGCACGCCCGGACGCATAAAAAGAGGAGTATCAAAAACTTTAATAAGGCATTAGGTAAACATGATATGACGGTTGTGATTATTTACTGCCGCTAATTCTAGAATACTTTGCATTGTATTTTTTGGCGCACAACACTCCAAAATGACGCAACAAAATTTCCTTTATGCTTTAGACTTTTATGATAGCCTTGAACTTTTTTACAAGGCATAAAATAGATATGAGACGATATTGCAATATGCCAGAAACCCAAAGCAGGTATTAGTTTTTAATATCTGTGGCAAATACCACATATTAAAGTTTTTTGTGTGTGGTAATTTTTATTTTAAGATGGTGATAAACGACACATTGCGGAAGTTAAAAGAAATGGCCAGTTTTGGCAGAAACCGACCCAAAGCGGACATTAGTTAATTAAGATACGCTGCTCATTTTGAGTAATATAGGATGGCTAAAAAATGTATATCAGTAGAATTAGAATTCAGAATTTTAGGCTACTCAAAGATGCCACCCTCGATTTAAAAGAAGATCTTTCCCTGCTCATTGGTAAAAACAATACAGGAAAAACCTCAATTCTGGTTCTTCTCGAACACTTTTTTGAAAATAAAAAATTTCATTATGAAGACTTTTCGATCTCATTAAGAAAAGACATAAATGCCCTAACGGATGATACTGACATTGATAAATTATCTATCCGATTATTCTTAGATATTCAATACGATGAGGATGACGATTTAAGCACATTGTCTGATTTCATATTAGACCTTGATCCAGAGATAAAGGTAGTAAAGATACTCTTCGAATGTTGTATTGATAAAAAATCAATTTTGAACAAAATGTCGGAAGTAAATGCCGATGATAAATTAAAATTCATTCAAAAGAATTTATCAAAATACCTGATTACGAAAACATATGCCTACAATGACAATGACTATACGGGAAGTGATTATATATTCAAATTTAGGCACAAGCTAATTGAGAAGGATCTAAAAAATGTAAACCACTTAATTGGTTTTGAAGTTATTCATGCTCGCCGCAATGTAGCCAGCTCAGAAGATCGAAAGAAGGCGCCTTTGTCCGCACTGACTACTTCATATTTTAATAGTAAGCATGATTCCGATACTCCTGATGAAAATGTTTCTTCCATCAATACTCTACTCTCGGATATGGATAAGAAGCTAGAAGCTAAATATAAACCAATATTTGAAAATTTCCTAAAGAATGCTAAAGAGTTTCTGGAGATAGAAAACCTTAATGTTAAGTCAGATATTCAATCAAAAGCTCTATTTGATAATTCATCAGTTGTGACATATGGAGGTGTGGATGACGTTCTTCCTGAGCATTTAAACGGATTGGGGTATATGAACATACTGCATCTATTGCTTGAGGTAGAACGAAGGAAGGACAAGTTTGAGAAAAGTGGTTCAAGTTTAAATTTGCTGTTTATTGAAGAGCCTGAAGCGCATACACATCCGCAAATGCAATACGTTTTTGCTAAAAACATCAAATCCATCCTTTCTGATGTTAAATGCTTACAAACATTAATCACCTCGCATTCTCCCCATATCGTATCCCATTCAAATTTCAAGGATATAAGATACTTAAAAGCAGTAGACGGCGTAGTTGAAATTAAGAATTTTTATTTTGATCTGGAGAAAGAATACGCTTCCGAGCCAGAGCAATTTAGGTTCCTTGAGCAATATTTAAACATACAATCTGCTGAACTGTTTTTTGCAAACAAAGTTATTTTTATAGAAGGCACTACTGAAAAAATGTTGCTGCCACTATTTATCCAACAGCTTGATAAAAAATTGATTTTGGAGAACGCTGAATGCTTGCCACTTTTATCTCAGAATATTTCAATTTTAGAGGTCGGTGCGAATGCAAAAGCATTCGGAAGATTTCTTAATTTCCTTGGGGTAAAAACACTCATCATAACGGACATAGATACTACCAGTAGGTCGGGATCGTCGTATTCGGCCTGCTCGGTGAATGACGGTGAATATACGAGCAATTATTCATTGAGGCATTATTTGAATTCTCCGTTAGAGTATTCAGATAAAGACTGGCCTAATTGGTTTAAAAAATTAAAAGAATCAAATTTAACATGCGCTTTTTCTGATATTAGGGTCTCTTATCAGACAGAAGAAAATGGTTATCATGGGCGAAGCTTTGAAGATGCATTTATCCATGTAAATTTGACTAAGTTGAAAGATACTTTAAAAGAATCCGAAGACAAAATATGGGGGCTAAAGAACGCAAGTAAATTTGATAGTGAATCAAATATTTATGAGCTAACAAAAGAAGTCTTGGATAAAAAGTCTGATTTTGCGGCATCTTTGCTTTTTCAATCCCTATCAAAAGGTGTGGTTTGGAATATGCCCGCTTATATTGAGGAAGGTTTGAAATGGATAGCAAAGTAGATCCTTTTGGTAAAATTAAAGAATGCATATCTAGCAACAGAAATTTTGTTCTTCAGGGCGGTGCTGGAAGTGGTAAGACGGAGTTTTTAAAAAGAACTCTTGAATATCTATCAACAACATACCCAAGTAAGAAAATCGCATGTATCACTCACACAAACTTGGCTGTTGATGAGATTAAGTCACGGGTTGGTGAAGGATACACAATTAGCACAATACACTCTTTCTTAAATGACACCATAAAAGATTACAAGAAAAATCTTCACGCTTGTATTTATGATCTGTTTAAACTTGATTCAATAGAACGCGGGTCTCTGGACGATTACGAAGGCGATGAAAAGGAAATGAAGGCTGGGGAGCACAAAAAGTACAAAAAAATATACGAAAAATATGCCTCCTCCCTCTATTCGGTTAAGGGAAAAAGAGCCGAAAAAGTGACCGGCAAGAGAGATTATGACAAAGATCCTGAAGGCTACAACTCTCGGATAAATGGCATGATAACAGCGCTAAATTCTGAAATTAAAAAGAGAATTGATGACAAAGAATATGATTGTGTTCGGTATAACGATACGCGCTTTAATAGTTTTCAGGATCTCACCTTTGGTCATGATGGTCTGCTAGACATAGCAGCTATTGTTTTCTCAAAATATCCTACAATCGCGAAGATATTGCAGGATAAATTTGATTGTATATTCATTGATGAGTACCAAGATACTAATGAAAATATTGTCGATTTATTCTTGAATAAATTGCTCGATCAGGAAAGAATCTTGATTGGTTTTTTTGGTGATTCTATGCAATCCATCTACAGTGATGGTATTGGAGATGTTAAGTACTATGTTGAGAAAAAAATTCTCGAAAAAATTGATAAAGAAGATAACTACCGTTGCTCACAGCAAGTTGTAGATTTTATCAACCCTCTTCGAGATGACTCCTTAGAACAGAAGGTTGCCTTAAAGAAACTTGAAGACGGTACATATGAAGCATTGGATCAAAGACAAGGCACCGTCGAAGTATATTATACTTTTGCCCCTGAAAAGCCAAAGGGAAAGCTTTCGCCAGAAGAAAATCAAGAATACAAAGCTACTCACATCAAGGCTGTTGATGATCTGGTATCTAGGGCATTAGATAGAGATAAAAGCTATAGATTGCTGAAACTAACAAATAAATCCATCGCTTCAGATGCTGGATTTGAAAATTTATATGAGGTCTTCAATGCACGATTCACTGACAATAAGGAAGCAATTGATAATAACCTTTCATCACTACAGCTCATAGACCTATGTGAACTATGCAATGCTTTCTCGCCGTGCGAATCCTCTGGTCTTTCACCTAATTATAATCTGGTAATCTCTCAGCTTAAAAAGCAAAATTTCGAAATAAGATCCATTGGTGACAAGGCGAAAGTTAAAGACATGTTTGATACGATATTGTCATCTGATTTAAGCCTTTACGAAGCCGTTCAGAAGGCAATAGAAATAAAGCTTCTTAAGGCTTCTGAAAAATATCTTGGTTACTTGGAAAGAAGATTTTCTTTCTTAGATGGTGTTTCTAAAGAGTCAGACTATATAAAATTTAAGAAATTATATCAAGATGGAATGAATACCCTACCTCGAATTCGCGATGATCTTCCGAGCTTAGATCAATACGAATTTGATGAGTTTGAGAAAAAAGTTAAAAAGGAAATGTTCTTTCACGATTTATTCTCTAAGAAAGTATCATTTAAAGAAGTTTTGAATTATTACAACTATTCTAATGAATTTACCCAACACATAACAATGCACAAAACTAAAGGCTCCGGCATCGAAAATGTTTTAGTTGTTCTTGATGAGTATTTTTGGTACAACGAATATAACTTTAAGAGTATATATTCAAGCGGCTTTGACGCTGATAAAAAATGGAAAAATCAAAAGCTATTCTATGTAGCATGTTCGAGAACCGAAAAAAATCTAAAAGTGGTTCGGTTGCTCTCTGATGGCGATGAGGAAAAGGAGTTTACTTCTATGTTCCAAGGCGCTACCTACATTGCACTGAACTCATAGAGAAATTGATCTTACAATTAATTAAAATATCGAGAGAACTGGGCAATATTGGTTTCAATGTCCGCTTCTGGCCGAAAGCTGTCAATGTTTCAACTCTGGACTTGATAAACACAACATGTTCATGATTGTCTTTGTAATCTCAAACAGGTACCAAATTAAGTTCGGATAGCGTGTATCAAGTTGCACCTGCTGGATTTGCTGGATATACACCTCTAACAACTCGTCAAGACTGATAGATATATCCCGCATCGTCACATCAGAAACATATGCCTCCAAAATACGTTCAAAACTATTTTGTTCAAATGCAATTAAATATTCCATTTCAGAATAATGGGGATAATAAAGTAATCGTGTATGCCGCATAAAAAAGTCTGCCACCCATTGCTGAGTGACAGATCAAGGCTAACGAAGAGCTTGAGTTGTCTTCGTAGATAAGTAGTCTTTTGTCATAATCGCCATAGGCGAAGGTTCATATTTGATGAGTTCGTTGCTTAAACGCATCATCCAGGTTAAATCATCATCAAAATGCAGTTGAATCTTGTTTTCAAAATGCGCACAGAAAATAATCCATAAAAACATATAGATTGCGCTATTCTCATCATGAAAATAGATGGTCGTTTCCGTTAGTATTTGTGCAAAGTGATTGGCAACGTCAGTTTCATTGGTATGGCAACACAGAATATTCTGCGTTGATTCAGACAGCATGGCAGTAATCCAAGCGATACCTCTAAACGTAAAATTCCGTTCATCCGGTTTTAACAATTGTTTGGTGGCATAGGCTTTGCGGATGACCTCACGATCAAGCGTGGAAGAATTAATACCAAATTCCTCTTTTAAAAACTTCAAATATTTGGGAAAGATGGCAAATTCCAAGCCCTTCAGAAACATTCGGTTTGTCAGTATTTCAATCTGAATGCCGCGCAAATAAGCTTGTTTTAACGTCCAATCAATTTTTTTTTGCTCTCTCAATTGAGCATGGGCGTCATTCAACAGGCGAAGCGCGTTCTGAAAAAACTTATCCTCGTTAACGTGATATACCTTAGTGTCTTTGAGTCGTAAGTCATCACATAATGAATATAAAAAATACAGAGCATAGTTTTGACACCAATGGTACTCCAGTGCAGCCCTCGGCAACTCAATATTATGTGTTTTTGAATTAATTCGATATTTCGTTCCCTGGTTATTGGTGAAAATAGGTTTGAACCGGCTTTCCTTTGCTTGAAAAACAAACGTCGCTGCTTCTTCAGGCAGGGTACGAGTAATACACGCCGAAATATTGTGGTGAAGCCCATCTATTGGTGATTGCATGTTTCAAGCCTTTTCAAAAAAATCCGGTTATCGGTTGCCCAGTGTTTTACGATTTTCTGCTCTGTCGATGGAAATGTCTTTCGGGGTGGTGATCGCAAATTTGACTAGTTTTTGATTGCCGCCCTGTTTCGTCACTTCGATTGCAAAAATGGTGACGTCATCCCCGATATGCAGACCCTCATTTAATTTCAGTTTTACCTCTTTCAACCCGTTTTTCTTTACCATAATCGAGACCAAGTGTTTCTTTCTTGCATATAACTCTGTAGAGCTAAATACGCCGTTGATAATGCTGCTTTATGGAACTCTAAAGTCACCATTAATAGTGTTGGTGTCTTTATTGTGCCTGGTTAGTGTCTTAAAGGTATCTAATTTGTATCTATTATGGGTTTTATTTTTAAAGATGCAATAGGTTTTGTTAAAAAATGCCATTTTTTATAAAATATTCCAAAAAAAGGCGTATAAAGTATTTTTATGGCATTATATAAGTGAATAAATGGCAAAAAAGTTACACTTATTTCAGTTAGGAGGCTATTTTTAGTGAAGGAAAAAGGTTTTGGAAATGGAAAAGAACCTAAAAAGAGTCGAAATAGTGTCTAAATTTAAAAATAAAGTGTCTAAAATAGAAAATGAATTCTATAACAAGACGTTTCACTATATGATGAAACAATGATTTGACTATTGAAGCCTAAAAAATGACCACGAAAATTGAATCAATGCTACATAAACTTGCCTGCGAAGATGGTTTTTCTAGGCGGGTGGAAGAGTTGCTTTATGAACTTGGTATCAAAAAAATAAAGCATGTCAGGGTACTGATGGACGCCACAGGGTTTACTCGTGGTGGTGCCGTCAAGATGCTGAATCTTGATCGTCCACCGAGATCACCGGAAAAATTTGAATCGTTAGTGAATGTTTTTGTTGATTTATACTGTGAGCATACAAAGGTTCCGGTCTCTAAAAAAGATATGGAGCGGTATTTACTCAAAAGCGAACCTCTGCCCAAACTTAATGATACCGAGTCAGCGGAATCGGTAAACCTTGACCGTCAAGCTCAATTAGCAGAATTTTTTATACGAGATCGAGCGCTAACAAGTCGGGTTGTGTTCAGAATTGCCACCGTTCAACAGGAGCTTGAAAATAACAACGACAACACGATTAGTAACGAGCAGTTGGATGAAATACATATACGGGTAATCAATTATTGCTTTAATAATGAGGAGGCGTCAGACGAAGATATAGACTCACTCATTCGCAGCCTGTTTGACATTGCGAGAAAGGGCATTCTACTAATGTAGATGCCTGACTACTGCAATGGATTTTAAGAAAGGTTGGAGCATCATCAGTACACCCGTTCGGGTGCGTTGGTGTTTCGGTCACATTTTTACACTGATCGTAGCGCTATTGGGGGCAATGCCTTCACACGCTGACATTAGCGTCTTTGCTTCCGACACATCCTATACTCAATTCGTCGTCTCAGAACTTCAAAAAAAATACAACCATGTTTCGCTGAACCCCGACAAGATACATGAAAACGATGTGGTGGTGTCCATCGGTGACAACCGTATTAAAAACGTTACCTCGTTAATAAAAAACCCACAAAACTATATCGCTGCAAATGTATCATCGAGGGTTGTATCGAGCCTTCCTGGTGGTAACGGCACAATTTTTGTGTATTCCGATCCATCACCTGAAGAAGTTATTCGCTTTCTAGCATCCAATTTTAAGCACAGCGGAGCAGGCTTTCTCTACTCAGAATCCGACGATACCTATTACCGTGCTTTGGCAAAATATGCAGAGGAATATCAACTGCCGTTTCACGCAGTTCAAACCGATGATGTGTTTAAGGGCATTGTCAAAGTGTCCAAGAAAAATATTGGCGTTTTTCTTATCAGTAAAAATACCACACTCTACACCTCTAATAATCTGAGGTTTGCACTCGAATCCCTATACAGAAAGCGTATCCCTGTTGTTGCAACCAACAGTCGACTAATACAAGCGGGTGTACTTGCGACTATCTCAATTAGGAAAGAACAGTATGTAAATCAGATCCTGTTGGATGTGGCGACCAAGCTCTCTGGCACGCAAAACAGCTCCCGCTCCAATTATATCCCTGGAGCCTCAATACAGATCAATTCAAAAATGGAAAGTTTCTACGGTTTTAGATTGACTAATCCAGGGGAGGAAGAAGATGACTCGCTCTAATCGGCAGATTAGCCTTCTTTCCCTGGCCTCGATATTTATGGTATTCGTCTTGCTCATTGAGCTAGTCGTGGTCATTGTCGTTTTGATGTTGGCGAGAAATATGTTCCAAGAGCAGGTGGAACACACGCAGAATTTAATTGTAGAAAGCTTAATCAATGAAGGAATGGAGTTTGCGGTAGTCTCCAACGATACCAATCTATTAAAGACGATTGTTGATACTCAGATGGCCCACACGGAAGTCTATGCCATTGAGGTGAAAGACAGCGTAGGAGAAACAATTTATAAAAACTCAAAAGATGCTGAGGGGGAATTAAATATCGTCAAAAAAGCTTTTCCTATGATTAGTCGCCGTGCCCCCATCGCATTTGACGAATTTGAACGGGAAGCTGAACCACTACAATCGACGAAAATAGGGGATCTTATTATACGCTTTACCACCCATGAATCCGATGCTGTTTTTGCGCGATTTATGTATGCTGGTGGGATAATCTCTTGTTTAATCATCATTCTCAGTCAGTTGGTGTTGTTTTACGTTAACCGGCGACTACAACAGAAAATCAACCGTATTGATCGAAGTTTAATAGACATCGCCCACGGAAAAGACGTGGCCTTAGAGAACGAAATGATACGTGAGTTCTCACGGATATTTGAATCCCTGGCATACAGTGGTGAGCTGATTCGGGATAGAGATAAAAAACTGGAAGACACCATTGCAGAAATACAGCAAGTCAGTGAACAGGCCAAAAAAGCCAATGCCTACAAAGATGAGTTGATTCGCTCTCTAAGTCATGAGGTGAGAACACCGCTCAATTCAATTGCGAATTTATTCCCTATGGTACGAGAAAAACTGAGTACTCAAGAAAAACGAGTGGTAGACAGCACACGAATAGATTTGATTCAAGGGGCTATTAACACCCTGGTTCGGGTGGTGAATGATGTATTCGACCACCGTCAGTTTCATTTGGGCGAAACCAAAAACAACCCCAGTGCTGTCAATATGACGGAATTTGTAAGGGATTTAGTTTTGGTGTATGCCAGTAAAGCGCGTGAGAGAAAGCTGATTTTTACTTCCTCCGATGCAAGCCCAAAGTCGCATGGACAGCAAGAAATCATTGTTAATGTTGATGTTAACAAGCTTACCCGTATTCTCGATAATCTGATTGGCAATGCCATTAAGTTTACGAAAGAGGGCGGCGTTATTTTTGAATGGAGTATAAAGAATGACACACTGCTTATTCGCGTTAAAGATTCTGGTATTGGCATAGATAAAAGGAACCTGCAAGACATTTTCTTACCTTACGTTCGTGGCGAAAATAGCATTACAAGGGCGTATGAAGGACAAGGGCTAGGATTGTCTTATGTCAAAACCCTATGTGATGCAATGGGGGCAGAAATTAATGTGGAATCCCAGGTGAATGTGGGAACCGTCTTCACCGTAACAATCCCTGTGTCGGTAGGTAGTTCGCATGACGTCAGCTATGCTGAAGAATTGGAGTACTGTGATTTAAGCGAAGCAAAAGCTGTGATTATTGATGATAGTGCCCAGGTGTGCTACACCATGAAAGAACTGTTATTACCTTACAAATTAACGGTTTTCGATGAAAAAATACCAGAACTGGGTATTGGGCTGGTTCTGGAAACAGAGCCTGATTTTGCCTTCATCGACTTTCACATGCCAAATCGTTCTGGGCTGGATGTGGTGAGCAAAATTCGAGAATCTAACCCTGGTATAAAAACGCTATTTATTGCCATCACCGCAGATACCACTAAAGAGACTGCCGATGTTTTAAAAGCTGGGTTTGACGTGGTGCTGTATAAGAAGCCTATTTCAGAAAAAGAGATCAACGTTATATTTTCAGCATATGGGAAATCAAAAAACATTGCGCAATATATACAGAAAAAAGAAGAGTAATATTTTATCGGTGATAATTTTTTTGCAGGAGTGTGAAATTTAGGGATATGTAATGGTAATTTGCAGTTTATTTCTAGACTATACAAATAGATGAGAGTGCCCATCATTTCAGACAATACTGGGGTATATGCCGTTTCATATTTGTTGAGGAATGCAATGTTTTCCTGTGACTGTATTAGTGTGATTGCCAAGGGAAACTGTCGGACTAATTACCGAGCGACTTTGTCGTAAGACCATAGCAAATAGTTTCTCTGTCAGCAATTAAAACAGTCGTTACGGAGTCGCTTGGTGTTAACACGCTTTATGTGTAGTGACTCAGACTTAATCTGACAGTTACCCATTTTTTAAATGGTGTCTGTCAGGTTAGATTTGAGCTAAATTCTTTTCAGCCCAAACCGTTTTACCATCAAGTAAAGTTTCCATTGGTGTTCTGCCACAGCACTTCTTGCCTTGATGAGTTCGTTCATTGTTATAGTATTCCACCCAATCGTCCAGATCTTTTTGCAACTCCTCTAGACTAGAGTACAGTTTCATCTGGTAACTCTACTATAAGGTTCTATATTTGGCACAGTTTTATTTGCCCAATAGTGCAATCCACTAACGCCGACGACTAACATAAAACAGATGGCTCCTGAGTTTTTTGCAATTTCCTGTAGAATTTTAATCATAATCCGGTTAGCCAAAATTGTATTGGAATTGTTTTCTGTGATTGTTGAAAGCTGTAATTGAGCTAAGTGTTTTGTTTTTCGAAAAAATTATCTAACTCATAATTTAATTTTCTAGGTTAAAACCTGTTATACATAATAAAACCACCATCTTTTGGCGGCTCGCTACAAATGGCTCAAAAGGAAAGCTTGACTGAAATGGAAAACCGATCTTGATTCTCGTACCCTAGTGTAAATGGATCTGTAGACGAATATTCTGTGTAGTTCGCTTGGTTTTCAGGGTAATGTCGATAGTTTATCGTCAAATCAATCGCACCCTTATCTAGAGTGAAAGTGCGGATGATATTTAGGTCATATCTGTCGTAGCTGTTTTTTGCTTGTTCGGTACTGCCAAAATAGACTAGCCCTAACTTTGTGCTTTCCGTTATTTCTATTATCGACCATACACTACCAAAAACAGGGCTATATAGAGTTTCTTCAATTTCATTATTTGCATCAATATCCAAGTAGGTTAAAGATACCCCAACTCTAGTTGGCATTCCGTTATTAAAGGAGTAGTTTAACTCCAGCTCGGAACCGCTTACTGTCGCTTCTCCATTATTTGTTAGATTGAAGTCGATGTAACTAAAAGGTTCTGATATAAGATTGTCGTACTTCTCGTGAAAATATTTTATATCGAATACTGTGTTATGACTATAAAAAGTGTATGAGATTTCTTTAGTATCCAATTTTTCTGGCTTTAAATCTGTCCCTACAGACATGCGTAAAAAGTCGGCGGTAGATCGTTCGTAGTAGTCAGTTTCGCCATTAATATAGTCTATGGTATATTGCCATGCTCGTTCAGTTTCATGGATATTGGGTATACGTCTAGATTGAGAAATTAATGCTCTAATGACATGCTTGTTCAAGGGTTGGAAATTTATTGCAAATCTTGGTGAGAAATAGGTTTTGTCAATATCGCTATTGGATTCGGACATAACACCTAGATTCACTACTAAATTATCTAAAACTTTATAGCGAGCATTGTTTGACCATTCATAGGACGTTCTTTTGTGAACTCCATTCATGTACGTTTGGCTATCAACAATATCTTCACGAACAGCTATTTTAGATGAAAATGTTAAACCCGATGGATGGTAGTGTTTATATGAGGCATGTATGGCCTGTCGGCTTTCGTTCGTGTTCTGATTCACAACGCCACATTGCGTTTTTGTAACAGCTTCAATTCCTACGGCCTGGACCGTAGAACCAAATTCACCCAATAATAACTGTTGTTCGTCGGTAAGTGGTGCAAGGATAGATTGGTCTAACATTCCCTGGCCGAACATGGCACTGCTGCCAACCAGTAACTCCAAGTCTTGCGATACTAAATGGATATTATCTGCTCGGTCGAGTTCTCCCAATATTGGATCGTAAAACAATGAGGGGTAGCAAAATATTAAGTCTTGTTTTCGTTCAAACTCGTAGTGGTTAAAACCAATATTCCAATCAGCGTTTGATTCCTCAAAGTCAATATTGTTGGAATATTTTATAGAACCTATCAGTGTATCTTCGGTCGAACTCTTGTTAGAAAATGCCCCAGTTTGAAGCTCAACCTCTGAATTTGAATTGGACAAATTATCGAATGCTGGAAATTCGTATTCAAAGTTGCTTGCTCCTAGGTTCCAGTCAAGTAATCCTCTGGACAATTCGAGTTCACCATTAAGCAATAATCTTGTGCCATGATAGGAATCATCAAATGTATCTATGTTGGAGGATTCGTCAAAACCTTCTGAGTTAACATGGCTAATAGCAAGACTATTTTTCGTGTCCGCAATATCAAACCCTAATCGGAGTCTTGCACTTGTATTGGTGTCTTGATCTGATTTTGCCGATACACTGACACCTTTTTGTAAAGCAACAGGTTTTTGAATCATATTGATCGTGGCGGTCATGGCATTTGCTCCGTAATCCGCAGAGCTGGAACCGCGAACAACCTCTATTTTTTCAAGGTCTTCAACAATCAAAGGCATTCTATACCATAGTGCTTCAGCATAGCCGGGTCGAAAGGACAAGCTAGAGTTATATCTTATATCTGCTCGCCTGGGGACATTGACGTTGGTTCCATGATAACCGACAGCGGCTCTTGAGCCGTGAGTCTCTGCAACGACCATTCCGGGTATTAATCGTAAGGCGTCAATGAAGTTATCTATTCCTAATGCTTCTAGCGTGTGTTCATCAATGATAGAAACGCTGTTGGGCGTTGTATCATAGGAGCTAGACATATTCGCAGGTGTGACAAATTCTGGAACATCACCTTCTTGTTCTTCGAAAGAAAAACAAGGCAATGACACAAAAATTATAGAAATTAATAAGAATAGTCTGTTAACAATCATTTTAATTCACCAGAAAGGAGGGCATTTTTCAAAACAGTGAAATACACGAATGAACCAAATACTTCTGATAGTATTGGGTAATATGTTGTTTCATTTGCTTTAATAGATTCAATGTAAGAGGGCGATAGCCTGTTTTCAGTGCAGCCTGTAACTAGAAGTGAGAGATACCTTTTCGACGGTGTTTTATTCTCAACCGTCAATTTGCTTATAAGAGTATGCGCGTTTTTTACTTCTCCGTTTGGTAATAACACATTTACTTTTAGTTTTTCGTAGTTTTCTGGTTCGGAATCTATTATTTTCCTGAAACCACTCTCGGTTAGTTCGTATAAAACTCCTTCAACATGGCTGGATTCGTTAGGCTGAATATTCGCAAAGGCGGGTTCTAAAAACCCAACGCCAGGTAAGTTAAAGTGTAATTCAAATCTGGGTAGTGTTGCTTTAGACACGGATAGCGCTTCCACACGTCTAATATTTCTTAAATATTTATATGACATATTTGAACCGTAAGAGAAATATAAGTTTTTCTCGCGGCTAAAATCAAACGTCTTTAAGGGGGTTGCAGTTGGTCTGTTTAGTATCACGTTCGTCAAAAGATATAAAATAACAAGGAATCCTACTAGTAAAAATAATATTAACGTTAGTGTTTTAAACATTAGATTTGTCATATTTTTTCAATTAATTCTGGTTGAATTTTTATATTGTTCGCAAAGAAATTTATTTAAGACGATACGAATTCACTGCAAAATATATCTGCAGTACTTGCAATCTGCTTAATAATGGGGAGGGAGTGTTTAGCTGGAGTCATAGTACAGTCCTTGTATCTATTTAATCCATACTGAAATGCTATATTTGTGCCAAAGGAGTGATTTTCGTGACAATTTTTTGCTCTTGTACGTGAATATGAGATTCAGTATACATAAATATTTATTTGAACGATTGTTTAATTCTCGAAAGAATGATTGAAATTGATAATGTCAATGGTTGAGTTTTCAAATCTCTGACATTAGAATGCAAACAAGTTTAGTGGTGAGGACGCCACTACCTCTGCCAAGGTAAGGTACATACATCTTTTGCGTTGAGGCTTTCTGGGTTCATAACTTTGAAGTCGATATGCCATTCATCTTCTTTTCCAATTTCTATTTACCTAGTTTTTAAAGAGATAGGCTGCCAAGTTTAGCTTTGTGGCTTGCCGTTAATGAACTATTTAGCCTACTGACGGGGAGTTAAATAGGCAAAATATTTCCTAATTACCACTCAGTAAAGCCTAAGTATGCACATCGTTACTTGGCAGAATTTCAATATGGATTTAATCGTCGTTTTGATTTGGAGTCGTTAATACCTTGTTTGTGGAGAGCGACGATATTTGGTTACTTGGAATGTAGAGATAGAGTTCCTATTTGAGGTTAAGGGGGTTAGTATATGAAAATAGACAGTTATTTTAGGAAAGAATACCCAAAGTTAGCAGCTTGGATAGAAGAAGAATTTCCAAAGGTTGTAAATAAACCGAAAATTTGGAATGCATTTGTGAAATATTCCGAATTGGGAGCTACTAGAGCTGTATGGGCTGTTACACCCGGATATCAGCCTGAAGTAGGATGGAAGGTTATGCCTGGGAAAAATGGCTCATATAGTTTCGAGAGGAATCCGTATCGTGTGTTTTTGGCCAAAAGGTTATGTGATGAGTTTGAGCAGGCCAAAGTATTGACTGCGAAGCTTATAGAAAAAGTTGAATCAACTTTGCTGCATGAGTTTGTACACTGGGGAGACGAAAAAGATGGTATTGATCAAAAAGGTGAAGAAGGTAGGAAGTTTGAAGTTGAGGCGTATGGTAGGGATATTTAGTCGGATTTTCTTACTGATTATTATTGCCGGTTATGTTACGTCATGCTCTGTTGGTGAACGTAAGGTACAGCTAAGTTATTCTACTCTTTTACAAAAAATAATTGATCATCCTTCTTTGCAGAGGTATTTACACCCAAATGCAGAAGGACGAATACCTCTAGTGATAAAAAGTGATGATATTAGGTTTTCCTCTGCAAGCTTAGCGAAATTCGGAATGCCTGTTTTAATTGTAAAAAGTGTGGATACGGAAGCTTATCTTGAGCCGATATTTTTTCTTGTTGAAAAAGAAAAAATATCGTTTAGATTTTCTTATGAAATCGAAGGTGTTGAGATAGACGGCTTCTTTAAACCTATAGATGGTGAGTGGGTTATTGCAGATTATGCGGTGACTGAATTCTAAGGTTAAATCAAGTGCTGTCTGGATTTAATCAGTCTAGGGCTGTTTTAGAGAGAATAACTGGAAAAGAATAGAAAACAAAATGCCCCCTGATAAAAAGGGGGCATAAAAATAACTATCGAATTATTGTTATACCATTTTCAATTAGTGCGAGCGTAGCTGATGGAGTAGATGTGATGTACTCGCTTAAAGATTCTGCATCGACGATTCCTGTATCAATTTCAGACAAACCATTAAATACATATCCGTCACCACCATTTGTCAGATAGCTTGTTGTTACGAGATTGTATTCTCTAGTTGGATCTATAGGCTCATAGCTGCCTAGTGAATTAAGCACTTCTATATCGCTAACCAGCGGGGCATTAGGAACGGACATATTAATGCTATATTTTAGACCCGTCGAATAAGGGAAAGTGGCATCATAGATGTTGTAAGCGTTACTTATGCCCGACTCTAAGACTGAAGCCAAATTCTGCCCCGAAATTTTCATGGTTACAAGGGTAGAGCTGTATGGGAGCGTTGTATAAACATCACCGGCACTAATACTTTGGGGCAAGTCTGACCGAATTCCACCTGCATTAATGATAGAAATAAAACTGAGTCCTGTAATTGCTTCCATTTTCTGTTTCATAGATAGAGTAACGTGTTGTGATACTTGGCTGCCTTTTAATAGTTGACCTCCGGTAGGGTGAATTGCTTCGGGTAACCTAACATGGAATAACGGGGTTGAAGATGCGCCTATAATTTGTGCTGAGAATTCGTCAACAGCAAGCTTTGCTTCATCCAAAATAACCTGTGTATCATGATCTTTTTCTACAATAGCAATGTTAGGCCACTCAGAGACATAATTTTCAATAATATGTTTCTCAGGTTGAGATACTGGGAGAGGTGGATTACCACGAGCAAATTGATCGCCGATCAAAAACTGAATTTGAGCTTCACATTTATTTACATACCCTAGAGCAGAGAAGTCGATGTCTGTAGTCGCGAGGGCGAGTGAATGATCAACGGATTTCATTATGCAAACAGGGTTGTTATCTAGTCCTTTTTCTAATATCGGGCTTGGGTGCTGTGGTGGAATACCAATATTTGAATGATTGCCCAGCAATTCTGGCGAGTGTCCCCCGATAATTACATCAATACCTTGAGTGTTTTTTGCAAGTTCAATGTCGCTTTGTAATCCTAAGTGAGTGAGAAAAACGATTTTGTTTATACCAGTTTCTGTAAGCACATTAACCGTTTCTTGAGCAGAGGCCAAAGCATCGTTGAAAGTCGTGGTATCAGAAGGTGAAGACGTAAGCTTTGTGAATTCAGTTGTTAATCCTACAACAGCTATCGGTTGAGAAGGAGTACCAACCATATGAATTGAATATGGTAGGTACTTACCGTAAAGAGGGTCACTGTTTAATACTTTTATATTTACTGAAACTAGAGGGAAATCAATCAAATCTGCAAAGTCGGCTAGTAGCTGGTTTCCTTGGTCAAATTCGTGATTTCCTATTACCATTGAATCAAAGCCCAAGTGGTTCATGAATCTTGCATTTAAAGCTGATTTATATAGAGTGAAAAATAGTGAACCAGAAAAGGCGTCACCACCATGCAGTAACAAGAAGTCTTGGTTATTACTGCTTGCTTGTAGTCTTTCATTATCTATAGCCGTTTTAAGCCGAGGATAACCACCAGCGTAAGTCCATGTGGGCGTAAGCCTTCCGTTAGAATCTGGTAATCCAATTTGTTGAGGGCTTTCATCGAAAGCAGAGTGAGTATCGTTTAAGTGCGTAATTTTCAAAGAAAGAGGTTTTTCAGTATTACATCCTGAAAGTAGTAGAGAAAACAAAGCGCAAGCAACTATTGAAAGAGATTCCTTCATAAGATTAACTCCGTAGTTTGATGGGGGTTTATGAGGAGATACTAGAGCGTGTCCATACAGCAGCACTCAATTTTTCGAAAAAATAGAAAACTAAAAGAAGAAAAGGGAGTACAACTAATACGCTAGAGAGAATATCTGTCAATGTATGATACTTTTGATAGATTTCTAAAATATAGTATGCAATCAAAGAAAATATGAGAACATTAGACTTTAGTGAGAAGAGGGGCTGTCTATGTCCAAGGTACAGAATCATTGAAAAGGCTACTGTAGAATGAGTGCTGTAATCAGCGCCGTATGACTCAAATATGAGATAGTGTTTATCAATAAACATTCCTGCATAGGCAATAGCAAGCGCAAAAACTCCTTTAACCCAAGTGAAACGATATCCCTTTGTAAAAATCGAAACAGAATAAAAAATGGATAGACCGAATAGAGTTGGGTTGTAGAGGTCTGCGATAGAATCAAGGATTTCGTATTCGGTCATGGTTGGTTACTCTTAGTATGAATATGAGATTTCAGCTTTAAAAAAATTAGAGTCATTGTAGGAGTGCTTAACTCTTCTATTTTCGTGTATTTGATACGCATGGTCGGAGTTCCCCAAACGAGAATAAACAAATCGAAAGTCAAAGTCGTGGTTGTTAAAAGAAAAGTTTTTTAAATAAATGGCGTCCAATCTATCGAAAGATTCTCCAGCAAGGTCGCTGTTGCTGTAATATGCTAAGGAAACTGTTCCTATATTAGAGTAATAAGTGCCGCTAAAACTGCCAGCATGATAACTATGGATTGTTTGCTCATAAAAATTTGAGTATTCAAGATCTAAATAGGAATAGGTCATAGATAAATCTATATTTGAATTTATTTTTATCGTACCTTCTGCCTCAATCCCATTGATTGTTGATTCACTATTGTTGGTTAGGTTGAAGTCGAAAAAAGTTGCTTTTTCTGAAATCAAATGATCAAGAAACTCCCGAAACAACCGTATATCATAAGTGTAATGGTTTTTGCTTCCAAACAAGCCTAATTCGTATGCGTGGATTTTCTCGGGTTTAAGCTCTTGGTCTGAGCTTGTTGTTAAAAAGAAGTAACCTTCATTTCTTCCATCAAATTCTCTATCCCATTCTCTGACATAGTAATTCCAGTTTCTATCTGTTTCTAAAATATTAGGTAAACGACTAGCACTAGAATATACCAGTCTTATTGTGTTGTGATCTGAATAGTGATAGTTGAAACCTAGTCTTGGATTAAATGAATGATCATCAACGTTGGAGACCTTTTCATAGATAACGCCAGCGTTGGCTATAAGCTTGGAATGAAGTTCGATTTCGGCGTTAGAAAACAAGTATAAGTGATTGGAATTTTCAGTTCCACCAAAGTAAGTTTCTGACTCTGCGCTATTATCCTTATATCCTAGAGTTGTGTTTATTCTAGTATTTTCGAAAGGCTGAATAGTGTCTTCAATTTCGAACACGTTTGATACTTCTTCTATGTCGTGATTGCCTTTACCACAAAGAGGGTCAAGGGCTGAAGAACCAAGAGAAGCTAAATCCATCATAGTAGCTTGTAAGAGAGACGCTTCAGTATCAGTTGACGGTGTAGGTATATTGCCGCTTACCAAGTTAAGGGCCATTCCTTTGTTTTCCTGGGAAAGATTACGCAAGGAGCTTAAATACAATACTGAAGGGTGACACGCTCGCCAGTTTTCGTTGTAGTTTGACTTTCTAGTGTAGGCTTTGACCTTTGCAAAATGCTTATCATCGAAAATATGTTTATAAAGTACCTGAGCGTGCCAATCTTCTTGCTCTTTAAAGGGAGGAGCCAATTGGTTCGAATCAACTTCTTCCTCTTCCAGATCTGCTCTAATTCCTCCAATGTTAAGCTCTAGAGTGTTTTCTGAAAATACTGAGTAAGTCTTAAGTGAAAAACGTTCAAGGCTTTGGTTATCGACTGCTCCAGGTACAGGTTCTTTTCCATTGTCAAATTCTACAAGGTCAAAACCGTCATCTGACTGTTTTGATATGCTTGCGGATATACTTGTATTTTTGAATGATGTGGACGCCCTACCAAAATAGCGTTTTGAATTAAGGCTACCCGATTCTGCCAGTAATTCAGTAGTACTCACATCATCTGGGTGTTTTGTGATGACATTAATTACAACGTTAAAGGCATTAGAACCATATGATACAGCGCTAGGGCTGCGCGTGATTTCGATGCGTTCTATGTTTTCTACGTCTATCGCAAGACGGTTCCAATCAACCTGGGCAAAACCATAGCGAAATGCCGACATTCCATCTATTAATACCAGTGTTCTTCGAGGAATCATTGCGTTAGTACCGTGATAAGCGATGCGGTAATCCCAACCTGAAGCCTGATTAACTCGAAACCCAGGTACAAGCCTGAAAATCTCAGGAAAGGTGGATATTCCCAATGATTTTATTTTTTGGGAAGTAATAATCGTTACTGCTGCTGGAGCATTTTTCCGATGTTGCTCCATTCTTATCGGGGTAAAAACAGTAACCAGCTCTTGCTCAATACTGTTGGTTGCTGCGGAAGGTAGAGCTATGGTTGAAAACAGAATCCCCGTGAAAATTGAATTATGTTTCACTTTAAATACCTTGAATAATTGGTTATTAAAACCAAAATGGATTAATGAGCAAATGCGAAGGCAATGATTGTCATTCCCGCTAAGTCTGGTTGCTTAGTTTGGCTCAAGATAGAATAGGAAGATAGCAGCATCATAATGATACATTTCCAATGCTTATAAAATCCATTCAGGAAACTTTATTCTACGCCAAACAGATGACCGTGGCGTCTAAAAGTGTCAATTATTTATAAAAATATTTTCCATTTCTAGTTTTTACAAAAAAGTGTTTTCTACTAGTTGTCAAAGAAATATTAAGGCTATAGAATGTGCGTTATCGGAGGTGAGGACGCCTCTGCCTCGCCTTGTTAAAGTCCCAACAGCAGCTATGTCGAGGTGTTGAGCTGGGCTTCTGCCAAACGATGAGAAATCTTTTGCTCAAGACAAGAACTAGATAGACAGCAGCGTTCTTATTCGAGTACCGAACTTTAACTAAAACACTTTGCTTCTGGTGCTTTAGTGTTGCTTTGCGTACCCAAAAAACACACTACGGAAGAGTTAGTGACCTTTATCAAAGTAAATCTTTTTCAAGATTTGTTTAAGTTTGCCTTATCGCATTTCTTTCTTTGCGTGTTCTAGAGCGTGGAATTAGAGAAGGTTTAAGTACAAATAAGAATCACGATTGTACAAACTATATTTTTACATACTGTAAACATTGTTTCTCGGAACAAAATTAAGAGTGAAAAAATGCACACATTTGTGAAAAGTTTAATAATAGGCTTTACCATATTCCTAACGATTTCATGTGGTGGAGGTGGGGGTAGCTCATCGGGTAGCAGCAGTTCCAGTAGTAGCTCCTCTAGTTCTAGTTCATCTGGCGTGGTATCAGATACAACTCCAAACCCATTCTCTTTTACTGCTAAGACTGACCTTGCTCTGAACTCCATAGAAGATTCAGAGGAAATTCACATTACTGGTATAGATGCTGATACTCCTATATCGATATCTATATCTCAAGGAGGGGAATATTCAATAAATGGTAGCGCATATACCAGCGCGCCAGGGACAGTAGTAGAAAACGACAGAGTGCGTATTCGAGGCAGTGCGGCTTCTCTTCCAGGGACAACAGTTCAATTTGATTTGGATGTTGGTGGAGTAGTTGGTAGTTATATGCTAACAACAATTTCTGACACTATCCCGCCAGAGTTAGAAATACTCTTCCCTCCAAAAACAAGCTTAACTGACGGAACTACAATTACAGTACGCGGAAATGCTTCGGACGATCTGAGCGAGGTTACAAGAATTGATTTTTCAGTAACAAACTCAAGCAATGCTGTTATTGATACTGTGACTCTAAACGCTGGCCCAAATGATGACTTTATTCAAACTTGGTCTGCATCAGTTAGCCTTGTTTCAAGCGATACAAATACAATTAGTGTTATAGCCACTGATGCCGCAGGAAATGAACAAACTGTTTCCAAGTCAGTTGTTATAACTCAAGCTGACACAGAAATAAATTTTCCGGTTGGTAACGATGTGTATATAGGAGAAATAACCGGGCGCGGTCTAGCAGTAAACACAGATAATAATAGTTTGATTCTAGCGGCACAGAGTTCATCGAAGCTATATGAAGTCAGCCTAGATACGGGTGTGAGAACTGAGTTTGTAGAGCTTGCTACGGGTGGTCAAAACTTAGGTAATGTTTTAGTTGATGCTAATAATGGTATTGTCTACGCGACGGTGAGCGACAAAATAGTAGAAATAGATTTAAGCACTAAGGCCGTAAGTACAGTCACTGAAAACCTTGGCTCAGACACAGATTCAGATATTGCAATTGATGACGCCTATGGAATGTCATTGAGTAGCGATGCCAATAAAATGTATGTAACGGATAAACGGCTAGGATTGTACTCTGTCAATCTAACGACAGGTGTTCGTACAACTATTTCAGATGAATTTGTGCCTCTAGGCGGGGCAAATCCTTTTGCAACAATACTCGATTTAGTTGTTGATGAAACTAATGGTTATGCGTATGTAGCAGAATTCCAAAACGGCCAGTTATTGAGAGTTAGCTTGTCAACAGGTGAGCGAGAAGTGCTTGTCAGAAGTGATGTACTAACACAGCCACACAGTATTGATTTTGAAAATGCAAATACTGCACTGCTTTTAGAAAAAAATGCAAACAGACTCTTGAGAGTAAATCTTGAAACGGGAACAACCGAACTTGTTTCAAGTAATGATAGTCCAGCAGGAGGAGTGAATCAGCTCAATCATTCTGTTAGCGGTTTTTATGACCCACCAAATCAAATTTATTATGTGTTGACGGGTAGATTATTCAGCAACACCACATCCATAAAAGCTGTAGATGTAGTCAGCGGTGAAAGAGTTACGTTAACTCAATCTGTAACACCTTAACTTGATGTACCCATAAACAGCGCGAGTAACGTCTCGCGCCAGAATTGGCGGTCACGTTATGCCCCAGAAAAACATTTCGTGCGTTTTTTCAAAAAAACGCATTGCGGTTGCTATTGCCTTAATTTTGGCAAATCAAGCCTATTCAGGCCCGGAAGGTGGTGTTGTGGTTGGTGGAACGGGGTCTATACGCGAAGGTGATAGGGTAACCACAGTCAATCAAGATACTGATAGAATGGCTATCGATTGGCAATCCTATGATGTGAACGTGGATGAACGTGTTGAATACATACAGCCAAGCTCTTCATCAATATCTCTTAATCGAATACTCAGTAATTCTGGTTCAACTATTCAAGGTCGAATAGATGCTAACGGGCAAGTGATACTCGTAAACCCTAACGGTATTATTTTTACAGAGAGCGCAACAGTTAATGTTGGTGGTATTCTCGCTTCTGGTCTGAGTATTGATCCCCAAGACTTTTTAAATGGTGATTTTGCGCTGTCATCGCTTGAAGACAAAGATGGGACTGTAATCAACTCTGGTGTGATCAACGCATCAATTGGGGGTAGTGTTTCACTAATTGGATCGAGTGTTGAAAATAACGGATTAATTTCAGCCGAGCTAGGAGAAGTAAATTTACTATCTGGAAAAGAAGCCGTTGTTCAGTTTGATAATGATGGATTTTTTCGGTTTGCTGTTACTGAAGAATCATTAAATGAAATCGGTGTTACCAATCGAGGAGAAATAGACTCAGTAGGGGGTAAAGTTCTACTTACTGGTAGTGTAAGCCAAGATATTTTCTCTGGGGCTGTTAATACCGATACGATAGAATCTGCACGTAGCATTGTGGTAGATGAAAACGGAGACGTTTTTCTTGCTGGTGGAAATGATGTAGTCAATGAGGGCGTTATAAATGTTTCTGGAAACATCGGAGGTAGCGTTGTTGCAGTGGGTGAAAATGCTATTAATACTGGAAGTATTAAAGCAGATGGAAGAGTCGCTGGCGCAATAGAAATCTATTCAGAAAATACAACAATTCTTTCAGGCCAAAGCGTTTTATCTGCTCATTCATCTGAAGGTCAAGGCGGTGACATAAGAGTCCTGGGAAACCGGGTAGGCATTCTAGATGAATCAAAAATTATTGCGTCCGGTGCGTACTCTGGTGGAGAGGTACTGATTGGTGGAGATGTTCGTGGTGAAAATGTTTTCGTCCCAAATTCTTCGTCTGTGTTTTTTAGTAGAAACGCTGAGATAACATCAAATGCTATTCTATCTGGTAGCGCAGGAAAGATCATTTTATTTTCGAATGACAGCTTAAGAGCGTATGGGACTATCAATGCTTTTGGTTTTGGTCTAGCTGATGGAGGCTTTATTGAAACTTCATCTGATGCCGTTCAGCTTGATTTAACTATTAATGTAGGTTCTGAATTGGGCGAGATTGGCAGATGGCTAATTGATCCTTGGAACATCGAAATAACCAATGCATCTGATGGGTTGACTCCATCTTCTAATTCGGATTACGACAGTATTTTTTCACCAGTAGATGCCGATTCAATTGTTACTACACAGTCGGTTTCACAAGCTCTAGTTGGTGGAAGCAATGTATTAATCGAGACGGGAGGCGATATACTGCTATCGTCAGATCTTAACTATAACGGAGCTAATCATTCATCGTTAACACTAAGCGCGCATGGCGATATAAAAATCGAAGGGAATATATCAGATGGCGATTCAGATGTAATTGATAAATTGGATCTTACCCTCATAGCCGATAGTGATTCTAGTCGAAATGGTAGTGTATTTATAAATAATCATTTTATTGAAACAAATGGTGGGGATGTCACGCTATTTGGCGAGAATGTAGAGTTAGGGTTTCAGAGCTATACAAACACAGAGCTAGTGGAAAGCACAGCTTTTATAAATACAGCGGGTGGAGCATTTAATGCCTTTACGAGGGGATATTTTGAGTTATATACCTCGATTGTGACCGCAGGAGGGAATGTAACAATTGGTGGTGATCATGACTCGTTGCTGGAAACTCCCGATACTCTTCCCAATTCTTTTACCGCATTCTTTAATAAAAGGCTGTTAAATGCGATTCAATATCATCAAACGATTGGCACAATAAATACATCTTCTCCAAGCCGCAGCATTAGTATTAAAGGCGGTAATATTTCTATCTCAACTGTGCAAGACGGGACAGAAAATGGAGATGTTGTGCTGGGGAATTTGCATGTCTCAGGTTCTATAGGGGCTGGTGCATCCGATATTCAGGGAGTGGTGATAGATGTTGTTTCGGCTAACGATATTATTCTCGCAAACGCTTTTAACTATGATCAAATGACAGAGTGGAATTCTCAAACGGAAACGGGTTATACAAACCGTGAATTCTCATTGTCTGCACAAAACTCGATTTTTATAAATGGAAGAATTTATGATTCTAATGGCTCAGCTTTAGATACTCTAAATATTAGCTTAATCGCTGATAGTGATTCATCCGGTGTTGGAAATATTGAAATCAATGCGAATATTTACACGGCAGGAGGGGATGTAAGCTTATCTGGTGTTAATCTGGATTCTAGAACAGGAACAATAAACACAAATTTAGCAAACTCGACTGAAAATAGCACCTCTACTGCGGGAGGTGATTTAACTATTAATATGGCAGGTAATATCAATTTAGGAGATGTCACATTAGACGCAGACACAATAAGCACCACATCAATAGATGGTGATGATATTTTTATTCGCGGAACAATTAACAGTAATCGAGCGAATGTAAATATAGCCAGCGTAAACACTTCAGTTTTAGGTTCAATACAAACTCAAGCCCTAAACGCTAATCAAAATGGTGGAAACGTTACAATTTCAGTTGCTAACGAATTTACCTTAAATGGATCAATTATAGCAAGTGGGCATGGCAACGGATTGGGTGGGATCGTCAATATTAGAGGTAATAGTCTAGGGAATACCTACACGATTAATAGTGGTTCAAATGTTGTTGGAAGAGAACTTATATTAAATGGTTCGACAGGTGATACACAAGCTGGTAACGATGTATTTAATATTTCAGAAGACTTAAACGCGGTTATCAATGCAGGTGCTGGAAATGATACGTTTAATATTTACACAAACGTAAATAATTCAGTATTGGATGGTGGTGTAGGAGATGATATTTTTAATGTTCGTACCTCTGGTATTGAATTTTCAATAGCGGATGGATCAGGAGCTAATACGCTTAGTGCTTTTTCAGATCCAACAAACAGCAACACTTGGAATATTGATACGCAAAACACCCTCACAAATAATAATGGAGTAATCACTTTTTCAGGAATCCATATTTTAAGTGGAGGTGATCACGCGGATACGTCCGACACCTTCATTGTGAATGCAAACTTCACTGGAAGAATTCTGGGTAACGCAGGAAATGATACATTCACATTAACAGCAAGTGTTTCTGATAATGACGTTACAACAGCATACGATATAGAGGGTGGAGAAGGAGCCGACAGAGTTGAAGTGTTTGACCCAACCATTAACGTCACAGTGAGTGGTCAAAATGGCAGTGATGAAATTCATGTTTCATATGGTGAAACGGCTACATGGTCGATAAATCAAAACACTCAAATTGTTGAATCACAGTCTCTAGGTACTATTACATTCAGCGGGTTTGAAGTTGCTCGCGGAAGCAACACACATTCAGACACATTCAATATTACTGCAAACACAGTTACTGAATTTCATGGGCGTGGAGGTAATGACAGATTTTTATTTGATAACCCAAGTCAAGCGATAGCGTTGATAAGTGGTGGTATTGGCAACGACACCCTAGAAATTCAAAGCAACCATGATGCGGCTCAGAGAGAATGGAATATTGTCGGTATTGATAGTGGAAGTGTTGTTGGAGCTGTAGATGCATTCAATGATATCGAGAACCTAACGGGTGGCGCTGGTCGTGATAGATTTAGCTTTGGTATTGAAGATGTTGATACCGGCCTATATGACGCAACTGGTACAGCGCTAAGCGGATTAATCAACGGAGGGGAAGCCGGGGCTAATGAAATAGTCACTGACTTGTTGAATGTAATGGGTTATCTGGAAGGTGTAGTCGTCGAGTTTGGTGAGCCGTTTGATATAGGAACTATTGTTGAAGGAACAGAAACCTTACCCAATGTTAACGTTGTTAATGTAGAGAGAATCGGCGCTGCTTCTGCTTCAGAGCTAAATCACCAAGGCGCGGATAATTGGCTTACTCCAGTTCACAATGCGGATCTTAAGTGGGAAGTTGCGCCGATGAACGGTGGTTATGTTGTCGAGCTTGATAATTTTGATACTGAAGATGTTTCTGAGATTGTTAATACACGAATAGACTTTACCAATTTTGGCAGTATACAAGGTGGAATTGGGGGGGGCGAAGATGCGAATATTATCGATAACAGGAATATCACCGGGGAATATCGAAGCGGTGGAGGCCGTCGAATCTTAAGGTATGGAGGTATAACAGGATTTGTTTTTGTAGAGCTTTCGGAAACTAACATTATTTCGATTCAAGGTAATGGAAATACCTTAGTTCGAGTTTCAGAAACAACGCCAGAGCTTAATATACTAAATGAATGGACAATAAACGCTTCGAACTCAGGAAACCTTTTAGTGCCTGGGTATATCGATCCAAATACAGAAACACCGCTGAATGTTGAACTAACTGGTGTTAATCAGCTCCAGGGAGGCTTAGGTAATGACATATTTAGTTTTATGAGTTCTGGAGAACTATTAAATGGTTCAATTCATGGCGGTAATAATGGAACGAATACAATTTCTTCAGCTTCTACCGAAAGCCAACAATTCACACTCAATACGATTCAAGCGAATGTTCCCGTCACCGGAACATCCTACCCTAAAAATATTGATTCTGTAGATGCCCTTGGGAATACGTCAGGTTATACAGATATATATGGAATATCTACTATTCAAGGAAATGGTGCGGCAACTGTCAATACTAGATTACGCTCTGCCGAATCTGGAAATTTTCGCTGGACAATAGGTGCGACTCGTGACGGAAGCACATTGACAAACTTAGATACATCAGAAACACTTTACTTTGAAAATATGGACGCTGTTTTCGGGGGAGACGCAAACGACACTTTTAGAATTCTGTCGTTAAATGGTGTTGAAAATAGTTTTTCAGGAGGTGGTGGCAATGACAGTATAAATTTTGAAGATCTGCAAGGAAGCCTAAGTATTTCGCTTGATTCAAATATTGCTGGTTCGATTGATTACTATGTTTCAGATATTGAATCGATAACAACACTCGAAAACAACCATCGAATTTACGGCCCGAATTTAATCAGTACTTGGACGATTAATGAAAGAAATGCTGGAACAATTGAGTACTCTGATTCTGGCGCTTTTCAATCAGTCGCATTCTCAAGTATTCCAAATTTAATTGGTAATGCCAATAGTGATTCATTTTATTTCGAATCCAATGGAATGTTGACGGGTGCAATTCATGGCGGTACTAGCACCCAAAACGCCCAGGACTTAATTGAAGTTAGAAATAGTTCGGCCTTAGACTTTTACTTTTCTTTGAGCGCACTAGATGCTAACGCTAACGTAATTAATACGGGCGAAGATCAAGTATCTATATATGAAATCGAATCTGTCACAGCAAACACTAGCTCAACTCAGTCAAACACGTTAAGCGCTGTTGTAAGTTCAAATAACCGCTGGGACATAAACTCAAGCCAGTCAATGTTGCAAGACACCACGCATGGAACCACACTTGAATTTTCTGGTATTACGGATCTGCGCGGTGGTAATCAGCAAGATACCTTCATTTTTGATGGGGCGACCGTTGCAGGAATTGTAGATGGTAGAGCGCAAGCTATTGGCTCGAACGATAGAGTTTCAATTTTGAATATGGTTGATTCAAGCGTAGAAATTGGAAATCGTCAAACCGAAAATATCAATATCGTCAATATTGAAGAAGTAGAAGCTCTGGCTACTGGCAATAGATTAATTGGTGACAATGGGGAGAATAACTGGATCATTCGAGGGGTAAATGCTGGGAATGTGAATGATGTTTTATTCAGTGGGTTTGAACATCTAGAGGGTGGAAGTGGTAACGATAACTTTTATTTATCAAGACAAGTAGGTGCAACAACTGACGATCAAATCACAGGTTCTATACATGGTGGTGTAAACAACCAGAGAAATAGCTCTAGGGATGCAGTCGATGTTACTGGTGTAGTTAATCCCCTGGTCGTATCGCTAAGTGAAACGGTCAACTCAGATTTATACATTGTTAATATCGAAAATGTAACGGCAACGGATAATGGAAATACCTTGATCGGTGCAGAAACTCCAAACACCTTTACAATAAATGGACTGAATCAAGGTACTGTAAATTCAACTGAGTTTATAGGATTTGAAAACTTAGTGGGTCGAGACTACATTGACCAGTTTATTTATGGCGTTAATGGGAGAGTGGCTGGTGTAATCGATGGAGGTGGTCAAGGCCCAGAAGAATTTGATTTAGTTGACGTAAGAGCAGTGAGAGATGCAACCGTTCAGCTAGACCGCATTCCCGGTGGAGTTGTCGATATAGAGCAAATAGTTGGCAGCGGGTTAGGTTCATCTTTATATGCTAGTGACTCGTTCAATAGGTGGAATATAATTGATATAGATGGCGGCTCAATAGTTGATGCTGAGAATCACCAAGTTCAATTTAGCGGCTTCTCGGATATATACGGTGGTTCATTGAGAGATGAATTCACTATTAGCGGCTTGGTATCCGGTGGAATAAATGCTGGTAGCGGAGATGATTCTTTTAGAATTGACATCGACTCTCTGCTATTGGGGAATATGGTAATCCAGGGAGGCGCAGATCAAGACACCATTACTTTCGTAGGTGGTAACTCATCAAATCGTTATATGCAAAATTATGACGCTTTAGCGAATGGGCTTGTTACACATACCTATGTTGCTTCAAATAGCAATGCATCAGAAGCTCAGAGTGTTAGCTATCAAACTATCGAGACGGTCTATGATGATGTATTTGCGTCAGATCTATCTATTCGAACTGTTTTAAATTTGGGTGACCAAATTGGTTTAGGAAATGGTGCTTTTGGGTTAGATGGATTTACAGCAATCAACTATTCGAATAAAGATAACATTAGCATCATTGGTGAGCAGCTAGACACCTTAAATATTGCAAGTGATTTCTCTATTGCAGGGAATCTCACGGTAGAAAATACTGATCTGAATATTTCAGAAAGCATCACATTGAATGCAAGCCAAGTTGCTTTTACAAATACAAGCGGGTTCGGATCTGATCTTAATCCACTTAATACCAACACTAATGATCTTCAATTAGTTTCAACTCGCGGAAATGTTTTTATTTCGAACACTGGAACGATAAATATTTCTGCTCTGTCTAATCCATCTGGCGTTATTTTCATACAATCGACTGGAAGCATTACTGATAGTTCCCCTATGCAATCAAACCAGGAACTATCTTTAGTGAGCAGTGAAAATATCGTTTTGGATAATGATAATGCCATTTCAGGTCAGTTAAATCTTACCGCAAATGGTGGAAGCGTTGTGTTGACAAATGGGGCTACAAATCTAGGTACAGTCTCAACACGCAATCTCACAATAAATTCAAGTTCGAATATCGATGATAGTGGCGCATTAACGATAGCAGGTGTTTTAATGCTCAATGGTGGTACAGGAAATATCATCTTAGATCATGAAGCAAATAGCTTTCAAAACGTGGTTGTAAATGGTGCAGGTTCAGTAAGTATATCTGAGAATGATAATGATGGAATCGAAGTAGCGGCGAATTCAGTTAATGAAAATTTATCTATTCGATCTAATCAGGAAATCGTGAGCAGAGCGATTGAAGCCGGAAGGCTAACTCTCACTTCAGTTGGTTCTAGTATCACTCTTCAAGATCGGGTTCAAGCGGAAAACTCAGTCCAGTTAACCGGGCAAGGGATTAGTATTAATGGTCTTGTGAACGTCAATTCCAGTGTTGGTGGTTATGCAGTATTAATCGATGGTCAAAGCGGTGACTTAAATATAAATGCGCCCGTCGAAGCAAATAATGGTGTCCCTGGTAATGTACGCCTACTTGGTGATTCAATCGCAATAGGAACAAATGCCTCTGTAAGCGGGTTGAATGTTTTAGCATTAGCTAACGGGAATATAGCAGTAAACTCAATTATCACAGCAGGCAACCTGCTAAGCCTTCATTCAAACAATGGAGAAATTTCGATTCTTGGCGAAAACACTATCTTACGTGCCAACGGCATTGATCTAATTGCAACGAATGATATTATTTCCCAAGAAATTATCTCTGACTCACTCGAAGTTGAAAGTAGCCTTGGCAGCTTTAGCCAACGTGGCGATATTACTCTTTCTGGGGGCGATTTTTCAGTAGTTGTAGCTGGAAGCTATGCGCTGGAGTCAAGCTCAGTTTTGACCATGAGTTCAGGTATTTATTCTGTTGATGCTAGTAGTATAGTTATAGATGGAATGGTTAATGCACATGGCGTAGACACTTCTTTTATCGTTGATGACTCCCTAACTTTAAATTCAGGTTTCAACTCAGAAAGTTTTTATTCAGAGATTGGTGGCCAGTTTTCAATGAGTCTATACGCTGAATTATCAGCGAGTGAGTTGGTAGAAATGTCTGTAGAGAGCGATGCATTACTTGGCCGCATGGCTTCAGAAAATGGGGATATTCAACTCACTGTTAACGGTAGCGTAATCGACAATAATTCAGATGCGTTGAATCTAGCCGCAGGCCGGTTATATGTCAGGTCAAATTCTGGTTTTGGAAATGCGTCGAATTTTATTGAAACCTCAGTACAGGCCCTGGATTTAGTAAACGTTTCGGATGAAGTGGCAATACTGAATGATAGAACTTTGCAGGTTGATGCATTAATCAATAGTGGCAATATCGATCTGACCAATAGCGCTGGGAATGTCACTCTATTTAATTCGAACCAAGCAGATTATGACCTTTCACAAACTGGGACACTTGCAGCGGGTGGTGTGATTGATGCGAATTATGATGTTGGAACCATCACTATTCGAATCCCCAACGGATATCTCGCGGCATTACCTCAGAGAGCATTGTCAAGGCGCCCAGAAATTATCGCTTATGAGTTAGACGTGAGAACGGAGCTAGGCTTTGGCTATGGTGGGCGTCAGATTGTTTTATTGATTAACCGCTATGGTTTTATTGGGGGCAGGGGTAGTCGGCCTCTGTGGGCTTTCAGAATGCCTCCTGAGTTACCTCTAGGCACCGACGGAGATCTATTTGATCTTTCTTTTACGGGTAGCAATAGTGACTTATTGGTTGTCGTTAAGCCAGACGATGATCTTGATCCTAATGTTTTTTCGAATATCCGCAACTATAGAATGGACTCTCCAGCAATTAGATTGCCTGACGACCAGCTATTCCCTGAAGACAAAGAAAAAGGGCAGTGGAATTAATGAGCAATATTCGTAATTCCATTCGAGTGTTTTACAGGCTGTTCTTTGCTCTAGTGTTTTGCGCTCCATCCAGTTATGCGGGTTTTTTGGAAATGCCCGATATTTCTGAAATGCCAGAATATGAGCGCAATTCACTATTAAAAGATTTGGATATCCCTGAAGTTGAGTTTCGAGATCCAGATCCAGAGGGAGGTCCAAGAATTAATGTCACTGAATTTCGTCTCCAGGGAATTGTTGAATTTCCAAAGCTGGGCATTACTCGCCAGGGCATTATAGAGCGAATCGAAAAGATACGTTTTGATGTAATGAAAGAGGGGGAGCTTGACGAATGGGGTCTGACTCGGCAAGAAGTTGGAGAGATAGCGGAACTCATTGCTGATATTGAACATGAAACGCAGAGAGAGCATGTTGGCTCCGTTGATGTTCAGCGGCTTGTTTTTTTGGTAAGGGAGCAGAGGCGCAAACGTGGTGTAACAATAGGCATGATAGAAACGGTTGCCGATACCATCACCACATATTACCGAGAGAAAGGATTTATTCTTGCCAAAGCATATGTTCCGAAGCAGCAAGTCAGAGACGGCGTAGTAATACTCACGTTGTTACTTGGTGAATTGGGAGAAGTGAGTGTTGAGAATAATAAGCGAGTTTCGGAAAGGCTTATTAGAAATACATTTAAACCACTAATCGATAAGCCCGTCACTGATAAGCGCATTGAGGAAGCTTTATACCTTATCAATGACACTCCTGGGTTGACAGCGAAGAGTCTTTTCTCTCCAGGGAGCCAAGTGGGAGATACACGCTTAACGGTTGATGTTGTTGATGAAAAGCTAATATCCGGCAATGTTCGCTTAGATAACCACGGTTCAAAAAACACCAGTGAAAACAGAGCCTATATAGATTTATACGTTAATAATTTTTTAGGCATTGGTGATCAGCTCTATTTTGCTGCTCTAAAAACCTATTCACCTGATAACTCTACATACGGTGCATTCAGATATAACACCTTTGTTTATAATCCAAGAATAAATTTTGGTTTGAACTACTCGTCTAACGCTTTTGAATCTCGTTCAATAAGCGGTGGAAACGTTACCGTTTTTACTGGTGAATCAGAAGTGACAGGTGCTTCAATGAAATATCTTATCAGGCGAAGCCGAGCAAAGAATATCTCTGTTGAAGTCAACTACTCTGAAATTGAAACAACTCTGGATACGCTATCCAGCGAAACTGAGAATAATGTAGATAAAACGTCACTGTTAGTGAACTTTGATGTACTCAACGAAAATAGACGACATTTGTATTTTGGTAACTTGGCCTATCACTTCGCTGATATGTATGAGATCGGAGGTTTTGACGGGGAGCAATCTGATTCTGAGCAGTATCTGAGCCTCGATTTTTCGATGCTGTCATTTCCAGCGATTCCATTTACCGATTACAAAACAAGACTGTTATTCAACGTTTCCGGTCAGTATGTGGGTGATACTTTGCCTAACCTAAACCAAATGAGCTTAACTGGGCCTGGAAAGGCGCGAGGGTTTGATGTAAACGCACTACAAGTGGATGATGGCGTTTATCTGGGCGCAGATTGGCTTTTTCGAGTAAGAGCCTTGGATGATTTGATTAGCAAAAATAGTGGTGGAGTCATTCAGCCGTATGTATCTGTCGATTATTCCTATGGAATTTTACATCCTTTGGTAGAAGACGATGTGAAGGTCAGCGGTGAGCTGTCTAGCGTTGGAGCTGGAATCAAATTTAGTTTGGCTCGATTCAATGCCAATGTTTCTTACACAAAAGCTATTGCAGACGATGTGGATGGCTTGCAGGAAGAGACGCCAAGAAATAACGTATTTTTTGAATTTCAGTATTCTTTCTGAATTTAGTAATTTTACGCCAAATAACAAATATTTTGTTGCAAAACATGATGAGGAATAGAAATGAATGATCAACAATTTGAAGCTATGTGTGATAAGTACTTTGCTAAAGTTGCTGCTGGGCACGATATCAAAACTAACGCTGACACGGTGAAGGCAAGAGATATGCATCTAAAATCACTAAGCAGTATTCGAATGTACAAAATATACAAGGGCGGTATAAAAAGTCCTGGCCCGGATATTATCTCAAACTTTGCGATTGATCAGATTGCCAAAGCGAGATATGTGACAATACCACTACCTGAAAAAAAACAGACTATGGATATTGAATATCATTTTTTGATTTTTAGAGATGGTGGTAAGTACCATGCTTCAAGAGTATTCACCATTCCGGCGAATGGTGGTTATCTTAATTATAGCTGTCAGCTTGGAAGTAAGATTGATTGGACTAAAGTTGTAGCGGCTGGCCATACACACCCTTTTTATAAAGGAAAACCGACTGTAAACAGGTTGAATCGTTATTTTTCAGGCGGTGACCCGACTGTTTTGTTACAAAAACGAATTCCTTTATACTTGAGAGCGCCACAAGGAAAAGACATAAAAGTGCTAGAGATAAGGGGAGGGCGCATGACATCGAGGGAGCTGGGTGGAAAGGCTAAAATAATAAACTGGAAAGCTAGAGATTAATATTAAGTAGAGAGGCGTTTGTGAATATATCTGTGTTTGTTAGAACCGTTTTTTTCGTTGTCCTAATTATTGGAGCTGGATGCTCAACAAGTAAAGAATATGATATCGGAGAAGAAGGAGTTAGCTACGAATTGACATATGAAAACTGCTTGGCGATGAAAAATGATCCAGAACACTACTTTTGGAAAAGTGTTATAGCTGTGCATGGTTGTCAAGGGCTACTCGAAGAAGCTGAATATGGAAATGGAAGCGAACTACCACCTAAAGATCCGAATGTTGATCCGGTTCCTGTGCCTCAGTCAGAAAAGTGAATATTGTAAATCGTATAAGGCAGCTATTTCAAAGGAATTAGCCGAGAATGTGATCTTTGAATTAGTGAGCGAGCGCCCATTCTGGAGTCAGCCGACGTGAATGTTTGAAGTTAACCGTGAATGTTTGAAATTAACAAAGGAGAGAAATATCGTGTTGTGCATAAATTATTTCCAAAAGCAGGATGTTTCTACAATACTGGAATAAAATTAATGTCTATATCTAACATGAAGATTGAGAAAAACTACTGGCAGGTAGAGAGTGTTGGCAGAGAATTTAGGCCACCTTTTATGGGAAGATAGAATCTATGAGTTTAAAAATGAATTTAAAAAATATTGTATAGCTGGGATATTTATTTTTTCCAGTTCATGCGATGTCAAAACTGGTAAAGATAACAGTCAATATGCCTTGGACTGTGAAGTTCGGGGTTGGCATTGCAATGAACTAAGTAAAGAGAATAAAAAAATCATCCTTTCTGGGTATGAGGATGCATTACAGCCGTACCTTGAATATTTTTCAAAGCAGGAAAATAGTGATTTTAATTCGGAGTTGAATCGGTTTATGTACTGGGAAGCTGCTGGTTTATGCAGAAAAGTATACTCTGTTGATCCTGAATCTAAAGTGTGTGACCAAATACACTGTGAATTTATTCAATATTCCTGGATTGGTTTAGGTGATGAACAATTGAAGGAAATGAATAGAAAGTACGCAGGAGTTTGTAATTAGCTAAGCGAAATTAGTTCTTTGTGTTTCGTTTAGAATGAGTATAGCTGTATTGTGTTTGCAAATATCAAGTTGATATAAATAAATATTGATTTATGGAGTGGGAAATGGCTAAGGTAATGAATATTCGATTTAAGTTCCCAAAACTATGTGACTGGATAGAAGCAAACCTACCTTTAGTGAAAGCACAAAAAATAAAGGTCTGGAATGCGTTTTTAAAACATTCTGAATTATCAAATGGCGATGCATTTCAAGCAATAAGAAAGGGTTTTGGCCCTGAAATTTTGATAGATAATATTTATCCTGCAAACGGAAAATTTCGAAGTGATATGCCGAATGCTATTTGGCTGGCCGACGATATATGCCGATGGTTCGAGAATAGAGCGTCGAAAGATCCAGCAGTTCAATTATTAATAGAATCAACAATTTTGCATGAAATGTGTCATTGGGGGGATTTCAAAGATGGCAAGCAGAAAAGAGATAAATATGGGGAAAAAATAGAAGAGGGAAAGGCTTTTGAGAAAGAAGCTTATGGAAGAGATGTGGTTCGGAATTGGGCAGGTAAATATGAGGAAAAGGTTGCTGCTGAGAAAAATAATCAAAATTGACGTTTTATAAAAAGACGCTGAGTATAATGCATTTGAATATACAAACTCTTTGAAACATTAGTGTTATTTGAAATAATAAGCATTGAAAAATGTAATTGATAGTTAAGCTGTTAAGGTAAAGTTAGAGGTTGTTATGAAGTTTTGGCTAATTTTTGTTATGGTGTTTTCCGGTTTTTCTTCTGCGTTAGAGTTTGTAGGCGATACTCACTATGAGGAAAATTGTTACTTTGCAGGATGGAATTGTCACAAAGTTTCAAAAGAAGAGAAGGATCATTTACTTCAACTTTTTGAAGAGCAAGCGTCTACTTACCTAAACTACTTTAAAAATGGAAATAATTTATCAAATACGATGAGTAATTCGATATATGAGAAAGCAAGCGCAATATGCCAAAAGATCTATTTGCTTGACCCGGATTCTGAAGAATGCAATCTCATGCATTGTGCTATGCAAAAGAAACGTTGGTATGGCGATGATAAGTCTTTTCAGAAAACCTATAAAAAGGAATGTAAATAACGGAGAAGGTATTCATTGATGAATTGTTTGATGATATTTTATAAATCAATATTGTTCCTCGTGTATTGCTAGAGTTTGAATAATTTATTTTTTTAGATAAAAATTCATCGTAAGGAAAGACTAATAATATTAGGGGATCTAAATGCTTATTTTAACCCGCCGTATTGGTGATGACGTTACTTTAAAAGTATTGAATATCAAAGGGTCAGCGCCATCTATATCTCCTTGGAATTGTCTATCAGAATCTCTCTTCGTTATCTAGGAGGGTATTAGACAAAGAATACTTTATCTGCCCCTCGTATGTACAGGTTGTATTTTCTCTTTTGATAAGCAGAAAGGCTATGCATTTTCGCCAGATAAACGAAGCCATTATCGTGTGTGAGTGTGGTTTGAGGTTGTATCGCTTCGGATCATCTTTGTTGGGCGAACACACAGAAGACGATAAAAACCGCTTTCAACAGTGGATAAATGGTCAACTCGATTTTTACTATGTGCATGAAAATAGACATTTTAAAAATAGCGAAAGCTTTTTAAAAACAATTATTCAATCGCAATATCGACCAAAATTTCTTTGGCTTAAATCCAAAATGGCAGTTTTGGATTAATCTGATAACCTAAAATTAACGACATAATAACAAACACGGTCAACGTTTCCCTCGGAATCCTTTTCGAGGGAAACGTTGACCGCGAGTTCGCGAGAATAAAGGCGTTGAACGCCAGTATTAAAAACCATCCACGGAAAATTTAAAAAAAAGTGGACTTTTTTTATAAAATCGGTAATCTAATTACTACGAAAGTGTCACTAGGGGCTGCTTAAAAAGCTGTGACGTAGTAAATGCTCCACTGTTTCTCGTAAACAGCGGTTGTCTGAAAAGGCGCATATCGTTTCAAATAGTTATAGGGTGAGTCCATTGGCTTGCCTTGGCGAACGAAACATCCCATCCCATGCCATACATATAATCACGTATGTTGAGCGTGTTATGTCGCATTGTGCGACGTCAAATAGTATTTCTGAGTTTATTCGGGCAGATCAATAGAAATCTGTATTTTTTATTGACTGGTGGATAATTTACTGCGTCAGAAATACCTCACATTAAATCATTACCCAAAATATTTTTTTTGATGGGTAGTTCCCTGAATTTATCCAGTCGTTTTTATTTTGTTTCATAGTATGGGCTAGTTGAGCCATGTTCTTTGAAACCCTTTTGAGTATTCACCTGGATTTTGAAAGCCCAGGTACACAAACAGAGACCAACTGTTCAATAAAGTGGGAAATTTAAACCAAATTTTTACGTGATTAAAAGCTAAACGTTGCAAGGAATGTTGCAAATGAAAACACACGTTACATAATTGAATTTAAACAATTTTTAAAGGGAGGCATTTCAAACGTTGCAGTAAATGTTACAAACAGTGTTGCACTGGAAATACGATGTTACAGTCATTGAAACATGTCAGAGACCAACTGATTAAAAAGTGGGAAGTGATTAATAAACAAGCAAAATATGGGTGAAAAATCAACCAAAAAAACAGCTTAAAAAACAAACGTTGCAGTTAATGTTGCAAATAAAAATAAACGTTACACTATTGATTTTAAATAACTTTTTAAAGGGGGTAATTCAAACGTTGAAACCCGCGTTGCAAGAAACGTTTCAATGTTGCATACGTGGAAACAAAGCAGAGACCAACTGTTTTACAAAGTGGGCGTAATCAAAAATGACACAACAGTTAAAACAATAAACTAGGAGTATAACGATGATGAAATATTGTAGGAAATACACCATTTAACTATGACGTCAATGATCAAATAGATCGAAAACAAAACCAGAAAACAAAGGAGGTAAATAAAGCAAAACAACCGAACTCTGAAATGGGTTTCACCATGAATGTATTGGCGAAAAATCGACTATGTACTGGTAAGTCATAGCTGCGCACTGTTGAAAGTGCCGTCTGGATTAGGGAGCTAGTGTTCCGCGATCATTTCCCGTAAGGGTTACTGTTGGTCCGCCTTCAGTAAGATCAGAAGCACTCACCGAAAAATACAAACACTTTTGGCCTGAGCGATACCGGCCATAAACATCCAGAAAGCGAATACAGGAAGTGGTGATAGATTTACGGCGTTCAATAAAATTTCAAGGACTATGAAACGTTAATCCTGTTATGGAGAAAAACTTTACAATAGGCTCCAAGGTATGAAGCAATTAATTTATGAACTTAAACAATTATGCCAAGCCAATAAAGACGGGAGCTACGCAACTCAAACCAAGCGAAGACAGGTGCTTTTATTAGTTGGTAATCAGCTAAGTTTTGAATTGGGCTATAACAAAATGAGCGCAATATCGTTAAAACAAAAGCACGTTAAGGATTTGGTGAAACTATGGAAATCTCAAGGTTTAACCGTTGAAACCATGAAATCGAGAATGGCCCAGTTACGCTGGTGGGCGGCGAAAATTAATAAACAGAACGTGATTGATCGTTCCAATGATGCCTATGGTATTGATAATCGTGTCTATGTTTCAAACCTATCCAAAGCCATTCAGGTAAGCCTGGAATTGATCTCTGAAATTAACAATGAATATGTCAAAGCCAGTGTGTTACTCGCTAGAGCATTCGGATTACGAAAAGAAGAAGCTATAAAAATTATTCCCGATAAAGCGGATGTGAAAGGTACATTGGTATTAAAGGATAGCTGGTGTAAAGGTGGGCGGGAACGTGCTATTCCCATACTGACCCGAGAACAAAAACGCGCACTGGTGTTTGCGAAAGAGGTGGCGAAAGGCGGGGCGTTGATTCCTTCCTATTTACAATATCACCAGCAACGTAATCGGTACGATGCCATTACCCGTGGTTTGAATTTAAAAAAACTGCACGGGCTTCGTCATCAATATGCCCAGGATCGATATAAGCAGTTAACCGGGTGGGAATGTCCTCATAGGGGAGGGCCTTCACGAAAGACGTTGATTGGTCTCAATAAAGCCAAGGACAACGAAGCGCGGCTTATTATCTCCAATGAGTTGGGCCATGACAGAATACAAATTGTTGCCACGTATATTGGGATATAAACAGGGGGTTTTATGGAATATATCAAATTGTGGGGATGTGTGAGGGTCAATCCAGACAATGCAATGAAATTGATCAAGGGTGATCATATTGCTTCCATACAAAGCACGGAGTTTGTCGATGGCGGTATTAAAATTCAGATCGTAGAAGGGCTATTACTTCTGCATGGTGAAGGTTGGATAGAGTATTGGAAAGCTGGCTCACTTCAGGATATAGTTGTTAATGTGTTTCGATTGGTGAGTGGTGAATCGGAGGTGAATTACATTCGATACGGCAAGCGGATATGCACGATGGAAATACGGAAATGTTAGGTTTCTGAAATTTTATTACCCTTCGTCGTTATTCTTTTACAATACTAAATGTAATACGAAATTCAGACCGTCACACGTTATCCTGCTTTATGCAATACTCTGTTGAGTGTCAAAAAATCATAAATCCTATTATTAAAATTAAAGCACCCTTTTGGCAAAGGGGGTATTTTATTTGCGGGGTTTCACCCCGCACCCCAAGGTATTTACACAACAGTAATGATTTGTTTAAATGAAAGGGCAGTACAGGCTGAGGAGCCGATGACTGTCAACGGTAATGCGCGGCCCGTTTGGGCCGCGTATTATTTCCCTCTCAATCTCAATATTCGTAAATAGTATTTTATAAAGTTTCAAAAAGTATGAAACGTTTTTTATAGATTCAAACGATTTAACATATCATCATACTTCCAAATTAACTTGAACCGTTATTTGGAGGGCGCATTTTGCAAAAATTATTTCAGGTACTTTCACTTGTTGGCGTTTCACTTCTCAGCTTGAATGTTAGCTCAAATGAAGTGCTTTCAGCCGAATACCACAAGATCAACCGATACACATCTGTTTCACTATCGCCCGAAGAAGAAAAAAAAGACCTTCTATCGCAAGTAGTGGATGTGAATATTCCCAAACAAATTATTAATCTGGGTGACGGTGCGAAGTATCTGTTGCAAGGCAGTGGTTATCGGCTAGACGAGGGTTCTGATTCCGAAAATAGCTTCTTTTATTTCTACACCTTACCTTTCCCCGATGCCCATCGTAATATTAAGCGAACACGGTTAAAAGATGCCTTGACTATTTTGGGGCAAGACAGCTTTCAGCTTGTTATTGATCCTGTCAGAAGGAAAGTCACCTACACATTAAAAAACAACTTTCAAGGAAAACTGACTAGGTTGGAAATTGATGCCGCAAAACAGGTGTGGGATGAAATCAATAAAAAAAGCATGGAGTACACGGTAACTTATCAATATGGCCCGGTACAGTCTGGGGAAACACTGCTCTCTATTGCGAACCTTTTGGAAATCAAGGGTGCTTCCAAAGAGCAGATAATGATGGCTGTTTATGATGCGAATCGAGCGGCTTTCTATCAATCCAATATTAATTATTTGTCTACTGGCGTGATTTTAGATATTCCCGATGAATTGACTATTCGAAAACTATCTTATCCAGTGGCCAAAAGTCGTATGCGCGATCATTTTTACCAGTGGATGAAAAATAACGATGAAAACAACCATGATCAATAGAAGGCTTATGCGTAAAAATATTTTGGTATTTATCGGCGTCTGTATTTTTTCAAGTCCGGTATTCGCGTCGTCAAAGAGCGATGCCACATTTTCAAAAGCCGACAATGCCGATCAATTAAAAATGATGGCCGACCGTTGGGGCATCATAAAGGAAGATTACGCGAGATACCTCAATATTATTGAAGGCCCTTTGGGGAGGTGGAACCCGAATATTGACCCTGTGCTGGCGTTAGGAATCTATGCAAGAAATGACGAAGAAGAAAAACGGTTTGCCAAGATCTATGCAAAACAGGAATACACACTGGTAACGCGCACTCAAGCTTTTGAACGTGCCTACAGAAACGTATTTTCAAGCATGTACCCGAATGCCGAAGTGATTGCCGATAAGTATATGAAACCTTATTACGATAATAGAGGAAGAAAAAACGGAGAGGATGTGTTCAAGTTTTCAAAAGAGTCTTTTAAAGAGAATGATCGACTCATCTACTTTGTCGATCACGATTGCGATTACTGTGAGCCTGAATTGGAACAGCTCTATTGGTTGATAGAGAGTATTCCGGGTCTAGTCATTGACGTGTATATTCTGGGCATATCGGATGAGTCTCAAGCGAGGCAATGGGTGGGCCAGCATCGAATGAACATTGCATTGATTCAAGAAGGGAAATTAACGGTCAATATTGACGACGGTGTATTTGAGAAAATGAAAGGCCGATCGATGGTAGATACCCGGTTTTATCTCAGTCGAGGTGAGAGTTTATTTTCTATCAACCCTACGGATATTTATTTTCAGTAATTATGAAAATTTTTTTAATTGCTCTGTTGGTGATTGTTTCTCCGTTAGCTTTTGCCTCTCGGGTGCCGCCAGCTTATCAGAATACCGCTCTAAAATTCGGGATACCAGCCAATGTGTTGTATTCCGTGGCGCTGGTTGAAAGTGGTTATACTTGGCAAGGGCAATATCATCCTTGGCCTTGGACGTTGAATGTCGAAGGAATGGCTTACCGATTTTCATACTATTCTGACGCCTTGGAAAAATTGAACCAGTCTATCAGCGAAGGTCGGCGTGTGGATGTTGGCCTTATGCAGATCAATTCCTATTGGCATAGGGACAAATACGAATCACCAGAGAATCTTCTGAATCCATTTTTCAACCTTGAGCAGGGAGCAAGAATATTGAAACAACAAAAAAAGGAACATGAAAGTTGGTGGGATGCGGTTGGCCGCTATCATGCCCCTGGTAAAGATGAAAAATCTCAGAATCGTGCGAAGCGATACCGTATAAAAGTGAAATCCATACATGATTCATTAGAGGATAGATAAATGGCCGATTATTTAAACAATAACCTTGAAGAAGGGTGTTTGTACGTATTTAAAAAAGGCGTATTGCAAGAAATAGAATCCGATCCTGACGATTTGATGAAAAAAATCAAAATCACCCCGGATGCATTTGGATCAGCTTCAGAGTTACAACGAAAAATGCGAAAGCACATGAGTGGCTATCGGCCTGATATGCCAACCATTTGTTCTGCATTAATTGAATACGCTGCCTCATTGGATCACAGTGGCAGGATTGTTAGTGACTATGCCCTGAAAATCTTCAGTGTAATGGCGCAACAGGAGGTGAAGGAATGAGAATATGGGCTTTAGTATTGTTTTTAGCGTCCAGCGCACAAGCTGGAGCCTTGATTACTATTTATGATTCAGGGAATACACGCTCTATCGTCAAATACTTATCGGAATCGCCTCCAAAAAAGTTAGGTGCGCCGAAAGTCACAGCCGACACTTATGGTGTGCAACGGTTTCCGCTGTATTCAAACCGTTTGACTCCTGGCAAAGTGGTTTCGAGGGAAACACGTTTACCACACATGAATACACCTATTTTCATTATTGGTAATGACACATTTTCCAGAGAATGGTTAGACCTTCATGCTGCACAATTAAAAAAGTTAAATGCAACAGGTCTAATTGTCACCATCAGTACTAACGAGGAATTTACTGCAATAAAAACGCTTGCCCCCGGTGTGCCGATCTATCCGGCGTCTGGTGATGATCTTGCTGAGCAATTGGGCATTCAGCATTATCCTGTACTCGTCTCCAATCGCAGTATTGAGCAATAGGGGGCGGCTTGACCGATAAATACGAAGTAGAGGTATTACTGCGCCCTCCAGTTGAGGCGTATTCGGCAGTCGTGGCCGGGGTAGGGGCATTCCTCGCTTATAAAATGCCATCAATACTTATGATGACGCCAATTATCGGACAGCTATCTGCGGTATTGATGGCTTTATTGGCTCTTTATCGTGCAAAACAGGCGTGGACGATTCTGTGCTATCAACGCAATATCAAACGCGCACCTCGATATTCGTTATCATCTCGAAAAATTCCGGTCAGCAACAAAGGGGTATTTATTGGCAAGGGATTTCGTTGGACGCAGAAACACACGGAGCGTTTATATGCAGCTAGAGCAAAGCGTGCAGAAAAATATGTTCAACCCAATGCACTGATCCGCTTTATACGACGAAAAGAAATTCAGTGGGAGCATATTCCCCTACTCCTCCACCTCGTTAAATTCACGGCTTTAGATTCGGTATGGAACCCGGTACGGCCCCCGCCCAAAGTGGGTGGTGAAGCGGTGTTGCATGGTGTGGGGTTTAATGATGAACATGATGTGTATATGCCACTGTCGGATAGGCAAGGGCATGCGGTAGTGATTGCGCGAACCCGGCATGGAAAAACGCGGTTAGCAGAATTACTTATTACCCAGGATATACATCGTAAAGAAAGAAATTGCGTTGTCGTCATTGACCCAAAAAATGATGCGGACTTATTAAAACGCACTTATTTGGAAACCCAAAAAGCCGGTCGGGAAATGATCATTGTACACTTGGGGTTTCCTGAACTTAGCGCTCGATACAATTCTATAGGTTCCTTTTCACGTATTACTGAACCCGCCAGCCGATTAACTAATGGGGTGGCAGGGGAGGGGGATGCTCGCGCATTTAAAGATTTTGCGTGGCAATACGTGAACGTGATTATTGTCGCGCTGTTTGCCTTGGGTGAGCTGCCTGACTATATGAAAATTCGTCGCTACATTTCTGATATTGATCCTCTCTTTGTGCGTTACGCGCTGTATTGGTTGGACAAAAACGGCGGGAAGAACTGGAAACAGGAACTCAGAAAAATAGAAAGCGAACTTAATCCAAATCGACTTAGTCGTACTGAACAGGGCAGAGAGGAAAAAGCCATTGCATTGGCGAGATACATTAAACAATTGGATGTGTTTGATCCGGCGCTGGAGGGGCTAATTTCCGCGTTACGGTTTGAGCGAGAATATTTCCAAAAAATTACCGGCGCAGTAAAACCTTTACTGGAAAAATTGACCACGGGAAAAGTGGCGGAGATTCTGGCACCTAATCTGGATGATGTGAACGATAATCGCAAAGTGCTGGATTGGATGGAAGCGATACGCAAAGGTGCGGTGGTGTACATAGGTTTGGACGCATTAACCGACCCGGAAGTAGCGGAAGTCTACGGTCAATCTATCTTTAGTGATTTAACCAGTTTAGCAGGGCGCATATACAAGCATGGTGTGGAAGAGGGCTTACCCAGTTTGGGAGGTGAGCCAGAAAAACCGAAAGTGATTATTCATGGGGATGAATTTTCGGATTTGCTTGGGCCGCAATTTAAAACACTCATCAATAAATCCGGTGGTGCGGGTTATGAAATGACGCTCTATACCCAAACATGGTCGGATGCGATTGCTGAGCTGGGGGATAAAGCCAAAGCGGGACAGTTGGCGGGTAATATCGGCACTATCATTATGATGGGCGTTAAAGAAACCGAAACCTGCGAAATGTTTACCAAACAATTGCCGGAGGTGAATGTGAGTGAAGTGATGGCCGTATCCAGTGTGACTGACTCGTCAGACTTTAGCGAAGGAATTTCTTTCACGTCACAAAATCAGGACAGGATCAGTGTTGATCGTGTGCCGATGATTTCCCCGGCGGATATTGTGGCCTTACCGAAAGGGCAGGCGTTTGTCATTCTTAACGGTAGCGAACCTTGGAAGATCCGCATTCCAATGCCCGACAAAGCGGATGATCGGGAACTGCCAAACAATTTGGTGGAAATGTTAAAGGAAATGGAAGACAACTATCAATCCGTGTTCGACTGGAACGACTATCAAAGCTCCATTAATTTTCAATCACTTGCGGTGTAGTGAGCTATGGGAAAAGAAGCTACCGCGCCGCCGCCTAGAAAAAAAGACCCTGGGCTCCTTGGTCGGTTGTTTTCCACGTTGTCGGGATGTGTATTTTGGGTGTTGATGTCTCTTGTTTTTTCTGTATTTATCGAATGGGTGGGAATCGCTACGGTTTGGAAACAGGAGGGCAGTCGTCATTCGCAAACACAGTTGGCCTATGACCTTCAGTATTTGAATCAGCGTGTCGTGAATGGGGCAGGGGAAGTCAGTACAGAGATTTGGAATATCACCTTAAAAGCAAACAGTTGGTTCGCGCAACATTCCAGGATAGATCGTTTTATCCAATGGGTCTCCATTCCTGCATTACAGAATGACTCTGCGTTTCGACAAAAACTGCACAGGGTCTATGTGCAGTATGAAGAATATGTGCTTTGTATACCCTACGTCATTCAGATGTTTTTTACACGCATAGCGGTCATTGTGCTTTCGTTGCCTTCCTTTGTTCTGTTTGCCCTCGTTGGAATGATTGACGGCCTGGTGGAACGTGATTTGCGGCGGCGTGGTGGCGGTAGAGAAAGCAGTGTGATGTATAACCTAGCGAGAAAATCCATCCTGCCATTGTTTGTCCTGTCTTGCGTGATGTATCTAAGCCTGCCAATTAATATGCATCCAGCAATAATCATTATGCCATTTGCATTGGGCTGTGGTGTGCTTACTCGCGTGACCTTTGAGCGGTTTAAAAAATATTTTTAGTCGTATCTTTCCTCGTTTATCGCCGACACAAAGTTTCAAAAAGTATGAAACGTTATCTGTATCTCATGGGTTGTGGTTTTGCCATTATGTTTGCGCATCCAGACGTTTTTACGTCTTAAACCCACTTGGGGCTTTGTCCCGGTGGGATGGTAGCCCTTAATTGATTGAAAGGTAACTATCAATGTTTCTAAAAGAAAATCAACTTGTTCTAGTTACGAAGCCGAAAGCAATGACGAAAAATGGTAAGCAGCCGAGTATCAGAGAGATACTTGAAAAAAGTGATTTCTGGGCAGAAGTTCAAAGCATAAACCATCGCATTCTTACGGTGAGGAAACTAACAGAGGATGATCTTAGCGGAATAGACGATCGCCTAGACGACGATTTGCAAATGATTAATTTGGATACTGAAGAGTATGAAATTAGACCGATGCATATCACTGTTTACAATCGATGCGAACCGTTAATGGCGTAAAACAATTTTAACCCACCAGGGGAGCAATCCCCTAAGTGGGTTGCTCTCCACAATTATTTAATTTGGAGAATAATAATTATGAGCGTACACCAATTGACGAATAATGTAACCTCTTTATCAAATGAGAGTATTGACATTGAACCAAGACCTTTTAGCTGGAAAGACGAAAGGTGTAGTCAATGGAATATTGTTTTACCGGATGTTTCCAATTTGAGTGTGATTGATTGCAAGCGAATTTTGGAAGACCACGGCGAAGCATTCCCTGACCCTAACCCCTGGATGAATGACCCGCAGGAGTTGTATGACTACGCGGAGATGTTGGGTGTTGAAGGGGAATACCGGCTGTATTCGTATGATTTGTTAAGAAACATACTGGTTGAGGCTATAGATAGTGAGAAAATTTACGGCATTCAAAAGTGGCGTAAAGCTGTTGCGAATTTCGATAAAAATAATGCTCACATTTTCGGTCCTGTAATGGATGGATATTGCGATATTCCTGATCTGAAAGATGAGCAAAATATCGCAGAACTACAGCATAAACTACGCAATTATGCGTTAGTGGTTGTTGAAGTGTATGGAAAGCCAAAATTGGCCATTAGAGAAAAAAGCGAACACATTAATTGGGATATTTGCGAGGCTTACATGATGCTTGGGTTTAAACCGCCTGTGTGTTTTGTTGATTTGTCTTTTTGTGTGGACGTTTATGATTTTGAAACCGTTAGTGCGTGTATTTTGTCGGTGGAGGAAAAGATTAAACGGTATTACTTAAAGATAGAATCTCTAATTGCATTACAAGACGCTATGGGAGATATGGATAAAAATATTTCAGTAACCTAGTGTGTTTGGCTTTCTATATTATTAATCGGTGTGGTGGCTAAACTTAAAATTATATTTACAGTTTAGTTTTTCCTCATCTTAAACCCAATGGGCTGCCAACCCATTGGGTTTGGTAGTCTTGATCTTCAAAAGCAGGTAACTACCATGAATACTTATAAATTAGGACAAAAAGTAAAAGTTTCTCCAGTAAAACCTAGACCACCAGCCCATCATAAAAAATTGTTAAGGAACTGGCTACTGGATAATTACGAAGGGGAAATTGTTGAGGTACAAGGAGATTTTATTATGGTTAATAAGCACAATATTGAATTTTCTAAAATTATTCAATTTATAATGCAGGTGTATATCGGCATTGGAGCTGATGTGAAAGTTGAACTCATAGAAAGATATTCAGAATAAACACCTTTTTAGCTCGCATACGCGAGCTTTTTTTTGCCTTCCAGTTTAAGTTTCAAAAAGTATGAAACGTTTATTCTGGTTTAGAATGTTTTCATTATTGAATATGTGCCTATACAGATGAGGCGCATTATGAAATCAATCAATTCCATTCTTACTAATTTATTTTTGTTCATTGGCCTGTGCTGGTTTAGTTCATTTTCGTTGGCGACAACGGATGCTGAGCGAGAGCAGCTTGTGCGTTTGTCTAACGAAGTCGAACGTTTACACAGAATTATTTCGTTAGCGAAACAGCAGGCAGGTGATCACGATCGAATTCAATTTGATTATGAACGATTGGAAAGTGATCTTCGTTTGGTAAAGCAAGGCATCGTTGAGCATCTAACACAGGAATTTAGAGACCCGGATTTTCAAGGACAACTAAGAGGAGGTGCGTATAACCATGTCGATTAGCAGTTCTCAAGAATCGGCTTTTTCCGGGGCGACTTTTGGCTTAACGATGGATAGCTTTCTTATAACGATTCTATTGATTTTTTATGCCTGCCTCTATCTGTGGGCAAGCTGGGTGATTTATACGCAATGGAAATCCTGGGGGCGAGGGCAAATAGATCTGTATGATTTGTTAACGCGCTCAGTCCGTTGTGTATTAATTACTTTGTTTGCTTCCTTTTTTCTGTATTCCAATTGAAGGAAATTTCAATGAATTTAATCAAATCACATTTATCTCGTTTGAAAAAAAGAGTAGTCCAGTCACGGCTCTGGATAGCGGCGACGTTATTTATTGCCAATTACTCACTCGCACAATTGCCCGCACCACAGGAGCCGACCAGGGGCGGTAACAATGATAACTACCTTCAATTTATGCAAGGGTGGACGGCGGATGCCATAGATTATGTGGCGCTGGCGATCTCGGGTGTGGGGTTCCTGTGGGCCGCGTGGATTCTTTTGTCGAAATTTAATGAAGCCAGAACCAGCAAAGACCCCGATTGGGGTTCTGTGGGCTTAACGGCGGTGGTCGCCGGGGTATTGCTTGTTGTTGTGTCGTATTTCCTCAATGAAACTACGGGAATCTTTGGTGCAGCAGCCCCTTAATGGAGAACCAACGTGAGCAATAATTCAAAAAAAAATGAATTGTTACCCACTCGTTTAAACGAGGAGCCTGCGATATTTCGCGGCTCCACCTTAAGCGAGTTAATGATGCTAGCCCTTTCAGGCGCAATTATCTGGATTCCGTTTTGGTTGGTCGTTTGCTGGTTTTTCGGGTTTTTAATGATGGGGGTTGGCATTGGTGTATTGTCCATTATCGGTTGGGTATTTGTGGGTGGTACTTTTTTACAAAAAGCGAAACGTGGTAGACCTCTTGGGTTTTATCAAGTCCGTCTTAAGTTGATGCTGGAAGATTACAAACTCAGAAAAACCGGATTTATTCGTCAATCGCAGATATGGGCATTAGGAAGAAACAGGAGTAATACAAAGTGAGTTCAGCAAGAAACAAACTGCTCGCCTCTGTCGATCATATCCGTACATTAAAGTGGGTGATTGCATTTCTGGTGGTTGTGGTCATCGGGCAATGGTTGCGAATTGGACACTTACAAGAGTACCGAAAAATATTTATCCCCCCAAGTTTAACCCAAGGGTTTATCACCAGTTTTGATGAGGTGCCGCAGCCGGTGGTTTACACCTTTTCGCTGTACATTCTTCAGCAGCTTAATCGTTGGAAAGAAGATGGCGAACAAGATTACTCCGATCAAATTTACAGACTTCAAGGGTTTTTAACGAGTGGCTGTATGGAATCGCTGGAAGGAGATATGAACAATAAACGGAAATTGGGGGAGTTACGAAGTCGAGAACGAACCCTGGAAGAATTAACCGGCAGCACCTATGAAAAGTGGCGCGTTATCGTGGAATCCAACGAACGTTGGGAGGTATGGTTGGATGTCAATGTCAAAGAAACCATCGCTAAGCACGAAGTTAAAAACATCAATCTTCGCTACAAAATTCCAGTGGTTCGGTTTGATGTAGATAAAGAAGTGAACCCCTGGGGATTAGCCCTTGCTTGTACTGAAGACACAAAACCCGAATTGCTTATTCAGGAGAATCACAATGAACACTAAATTATGGACGGCTAATATTAATCGGTTTTTCTTTTTGAGTTTGATTTGTTCTTTCTCATTAATTTGCCATGCAGAGGGCTTGGGGGAAGAAAGAGTCATTTGGGATAAAAACCCCATTCCTGTTTCTTTAACGGTGGGTCAAGAGCGCATGATTCATTTTCCCGTTGAAGTGAGATATTGGGTTCCATCAAACATCGAAAACCGAATTTCCATTCTTTCTGCTAACGGAGTGATTTATATCAAAGCACTGGAAGCGTTTGACCAAAGCCGTGTAAGAGTACAGTCAACCTTGACACAAAAGATGTATTTTTTAGATGTGTCTGCATTTAACGACGATGTTGAATATCCCGACCTGATTGTTACAGATAAAGATTTTGTTACCAATAAATCTCAGGATATTGAGGCCGGAAAATCAGAGGATGATTGGTACATTAGATTAGCCCGTTTCGCTGCTCAGTCTTTGTACGCCAGTGATCGTCTTAAACCCTATGATCCTGAAATTTTTGCGATAAAGGAAAACTACGGGCAGGAAATCCCATTAATTGTGGGTGGTGATATTAAGGCAACAGTGATCAAAAGTTGGCGGGGTGGTGGTTTTTATATCAGTGCTGTCAAGATTGAAAATCGCTCTCAATTGCCCATTCAAATTGCTTTCGATGCGCCTCAAGTTGAATCCGGTGAGCGCGTTATTGTATTAAAAACAGATATAAGAGGTCGTTGGTTGGCGGTGATTCCTCAACATACGTTCTTGGGCGTCAACGGTAGTTCGTTAGACAGAACAACACTGTATTTGATCGGCAACCGCTTATTGAGGGAGTCGCTATGAGGTTGAAAGACAAACTGGATTTTAAAATTGTTCTTGGCGGCGTTGGTGTTTCAGTTGTGCTTGTTGCGATTATTGTTTCTCGTAGCGGTTCTGAAGAATACGAAGTGACCACACAGATTCCCCACTATGAGCAGAATAGCAAACCGAAGGACGGCGACACACAAGCCGATACCATTAAAGCCCTTCAAGCCTATGCTAAAGAAGCCGTTAGCCAAGCAAAACAACTGAATGAACGCACTTCCCGGCAAGCCACCAATGTACTGGAAAATACGAATAATGTCTCGAAACTACAGAAGGATACGGAAGCGATCAAGAAAGAAGCAGAAAAAATCTCGGCAGCAACTCAAAACCTTGTCTCGGAAGTTAAGATACTAAAAAACGAAATTTCAGAAATTAGAAAAACGCAAGAGTCATCAAAAAGCAAGTTAGATGAACACGGAATACCTGTAGGGTTTGGTTTTGATCATCTTCGTGAAAAACGTAATGCCGAAGTGGGAACCTGGCATGATCCCATTGACAAAAAAATACTCACTGAACAAGGGGATGCGTCAGTGGGTTACGCCGGGTTGCTTTCACCTCCTGGAACGAGAAAAAATAGTGTGGTTAGCCCACAAGCGCAACCACAGAAAAATGCTGGCCCTGTGATTGAACCTGCATTGACCATCCCGAAAGATGCGATTTTATTTGATGGGATTGCATTAACAGCGTTGGTTGGTCGTATTCCAGTGGAAGGAGTTACACCTGATCCATACCCGGTAAAAATTATCGTTGGTAAAGAAGCCTTGCTTGCCAATGGCCATGAATTACCGGAGGTGGAAGGCATGTATTTTTCCGGGTGGGGCGTAGGTGATATGAATTTGTCCTGCGTTCGCGTGAACCTAAATTCTGCCACCTTTATTTTTGAAGATGGGTCGATAGTCAATCACTCTACCAAAGATGGGAAGCTTGGCTATGTCTCTGACCAAGTGGGTGTGCCGTGTATCAGTGGCAAGTTTAAAACAAACGCAGTGAAATTTGTGACTCAACGGGTGGCTCTTGGTGGGATTGGGGCCGCAGGGTCGGCCTATGCCGAAGCTCAGTTCGACCGCAGTAAATCCGATTTAACTGGCGTGGAAACCAAAAGCTTAACCGGCAGTATTGAAAAGCTGGTGGCTGGCACGGTGGTTCAGGAAGGAACCCAGGAGGCCAACCAGTGGCTTTTAGAACGTCAAAAACAGAGTTTCGACGCGGTGGTTGTTATGCCAGGAGCCGATATTTCTGTGCATTTAGAACAAGCGTTAAGCATTGACCGACGCAGTGACAATCGAAAAGTGACATACAAAGCGCTTTCTGACAATCAATATCGCTCGTTGGATTAGAGAGATAAAAGGAGAAGTAACTATGACTAAAACATTCATTTTATTCACAGCACTGTTATTACTTACCAGTTGTTCAAACTCAAGCAAAAAAATCGTGGGTGAGAATGCAAAGACCATGAAGCAAATTCAGGAAGAAAAGTTTGGTGTTATTACCGATACAACAAAGACCCAACAAAATCGACGCTTAGGGAATGGCGATATGGATTTACGAGGTCAAATTCGAGATGAGTTTCAAAAACTCTACGGTGAATTTCAATATTTACCGAACCCGGTAATGATTATGTATATCTACCCCCATCTGACAGATGCAGGTACGCCCGTTCCTGGGTATGTTACCTTTTTCAAGTTTTACAAGCAGGATCAGTTCGCGTTACCCCATGAAATTATTCCTGACGGTTAACGTCACCGAATCCCTCTATTAACTAAACCAACCACTTTTCAATTTTATTAACTGAATTAAATTTTAGGAGTTCTCTGTGTTCGCAAGAAATGAACGAAACACCATAACTGACAAAGATGTAAATAATCTATATACCAAGGGGGAATCCATTACTGATTGGCTCCCCTGGATTGATTACAACGATAAGACACAAACTTTCACTCTGGAGGACGGTTTTAGTGCTGCCGCCATGTTTGAAATTATTTGTGTACCCACCGAAGCGCGACCAGAAAAGTTTATGGAAGAAGTACAGTTTAATTTTCAAACCTGTTTAAACCACACGATACCGCAACGGGACAACCCGTTTGTACTTCAGTTTTATGTGAAAGACGAAGATTCCTTGGTGGATTTTGCACGGGATTTTAATAATTACATTCCCGATGAACAACAGCACGAACCACTGACACAACATTTTATCGGTGAAATGGATGAACACATAAAACGTGTTTCCAACCCCAGTGGCTATTTTGAGGATACGGCGGTGACGGGGAGTAACTGGAATGGAAAACTGCGTAAGGTTCGATTGTTTTTGTATCGACGAATTCCGACCACTGGTAAGCTCAATGCCGAGGATACCGATGTGCAACCGGAAACCGAAATTAACGAAGTTGCATCTGCATTCACAGCGCAAATGTTAGCAACAGGAGCAAAGATACGCCGATGCGATGAATTTGATTTGTTTGATCTGCTGGTGCGTTGGTTTAATCCAAAAGCGGAGTTTACCGAGGGTGATCTGGATAAACTGGTGGAAACCGCTTTTAATTCCGATGATGAAAAGCCCTTTGGTTATGATCTCTCGCATTTAACCATGATAAGCCAGCCCCGCTCGGATGGTGATAAAGGGATTTGGTATTTTGATGAACTCCCCCATAAAGCTATTTCAATAGATGCCTTAAGACGTAAACCGGAAACCGGACACCTTACGGGCGAGCGTCGTATTGGTGACAATATCTATGCGGTTTTCGACAAGATGCCGACTGGTTCTATTCTGGCCTTTAGTATTGTCATCAAACCGCAGGATTTGGTGGAAAATAAAATTATCCAAATTCTGAATGCATCAAAGGGCGAAACGACAGAAGCTATATTCACCGAACAAGACGCCACCAGAGCATTAGAGTTAATGGCGGCAGGGGATTATCTGTTTCCTACGGTGATTACCTTGTTTTTACGCGGGGACAATCTCACCGACCTACAAAAGAAAATCAATGAATCCAATGCCTTGCTGTTAGCCAATGGATTACACCCTATACGTGAGCGGGATGAACTGTTAGCGCTCAATACTTATATCAAACAACTTCCCATGAATTACGAGCCTGCTAGAGATAAGGAGGAACGAAAAAGCAGGCTTATTTTTTCCAGCGATCTCATTAAGCTGTTACCTCTTTACGGTCGATCTAGAGGTACTGGCAATCCGGGTTTTGTTTTTTTCAATCGTGGCGCTGAGCCGTTAACTTGTGACCCCTTAAATAAAAAAGACCGCAGTAAAAATGCCTTTGGCTTGGTATTGGGGCCGCCAGGGTCGGGTAAATCCTCTTTAATGGTTTACCTTCTATTACTCATTACCGCCATTTATAAGGCTAGAATCTACATCGTTGAAAAGGGCGGGTCGTTTAAATTGTACGGGGAATACTGCAAGCGTTTTGGTCTGACCGTCAATCAAGTCACCATGCACCCCAAAAATGATATTAGCTTGCCGCCATTTTCGGATGCTTTTATTATGTTGGAGAGGGAGATTGCCAAGGAAAGTCTGGCTTCAAGAAATTATGGCGAAGAAAAATCATTAAACCGTTCGGATGCCAGTGACGACAGCGATGATGAAGAACGAGATTATCTGGGAGAGATGGAACTAAAAGCACGGGTAATGATTACCGGAGGCGATGAAAAAGAAGAAGATAAAATGAGCCGTGCTGATCGGCTAACGATTCGCAAAGCCATTGTGAGCGCGTCCAAGCAAAAGAAAGCACAAGTCGATACTGCCCTAGCAAACAATATCACCTTATCAGACCGTGAAAGCCAAGTATTAACGCAAGATGTGGTCAAAGCGTTAAGTGATTTGTCTGAAGACACAAGTATCACGGAGGCGAGAAGAGAACGCGCAAGGGATATGGCTGATGCAATGGAGCTGTATTGTTCCGGTACGGCAGGACATTTTTTTAATCGTCCCGGTAAGGCATGGGCGGAAGCCGATGTCACTATTCTTGAAATGGGTATCTTGGCAAATGAGGGATACGAAGATCAGCTTGCCCTGGCTTTTATGGGAATGGTGAATCAAGTCAATGGTGTTGTGGAAAGGGAGCAATACAGTAACCGGCCTAGCTTCTTTCTCGGAGATGAAGCGCACTTAATCACCACCAATGCGCTATTAGCCCCGTATCTAGTAAAGATCGTAAAAATGTGGCGCAAGCTAGGTTGCTGGTTGTGGCTTGCCACACAGAATATGGAAGATTTTCCAAGCAGTGCGAAAAAACTATTGGGCATGTTTGAGTGGTGGGTGGCAATGGTGTGTCCAAAAGACCAGATTGACCAGATTGCACGATTCAAAGATTTAACCAGTGAGCAAAAAAGTATGTTATTGGCGGCGCACAAAGAGCCTGGAAAGTACACCGAAGGCGTTATTCTGTCCGACAAAATTCAGGCGCTGTTTCGAAATGTTCCCCCTCCTTTGGCCCTTGCCTTGGCAATGACAGAAAAACACGAAAAACGAGAGAGAGTACAAATTATGGAAGAGTTAAAAGCACAGAGTAAACCCTGTGAAGAAATTGACGCAGTATTTGAGTTAAAAAGAAGGATGGTGGTGTAATGGCTAACGAAAACGACATTGCAATTTTAAAAAATTATAGGGAGTATGGATTTAAAACCCCGACATTGGGGTTTGTTTCTCCTGGTTTAACCTTCGCAGAAGAAAAACGGGTGCTTTCCTTTAGGGATGGAATTTGGGTATAAGTTGAGGCAAGAGACTTGCTACCTATCCAGCTATCAGAGCGGAGAAAGCGTTCAATATTCCCGTTCTACGACTATTGAAGTGAAGGGTCGAAAGGCCCTTTTTTTCTGCACGTATGATATTTTAAGGCAGAGAAATTATTGTGGTGTTTTATGCGCCATAAATACGCACCTAAATAAGTTGTTTTCAGTATGGTTTTCCTTTGTTTTGGCTGCTCTCCAGTGGCAGTAGTGATGAAATTAAATGCAGGGTTGTTTATTACAAGCTAAAATTCGTTTGATGCGGTAATCTTCCTTTTGTCCGCCTGAATTATCCTGGAAATAAATAGTACTTGTGATGTTCAATATGTTGGGTGATAAGTTGACACTCAGCCAACTTATTTGGGATTTTGGCATGGTTCCAGTTGTGCCACCGAAGATCAATCCTGTTAAGCGTTGAGAGTATGATCGAAAGATGTATAAAAAACGAAACAAAAAAAGTCAGACTGACAATTTTTCTTAAATTAGAGGCTGGACTCCATACGATTGTACTGCCCATTTTGATATATAAAGTTGCATCTGGTTAATTAGTAAACGTTAATTTTTGTTGTCTACTTACGCTCTAAAGAAGTCATTTAAAACTTAGGCTAAACTAATTTGAGTAAGGCAGAAAGCGCCCCAAAGCGGACGCAAAATTCAAATAAATACAGATCAGATAAAAATAGATCGCATCGACTGGAGGGATATGCTGTATGTTAGAATCAATATTGCCACTTACGGGGGGTTTTTCTACTATCGTTCAACATCTATCCGCAGTAACTACCGGGAGGGAAGTTAAAAAAGCCATTACGCTGATCGAGCTCTATGGTGAGTTAGCCAAAGCCGGTCATGAAGATTTAGTTGAAGAGATCAAAAACAATCGCAAAACAATCATTTTTATCAAGGCATTATTAAATCGCCAATTAGATAACTCCGACGAAAAGATCAGTAAGCTTTTAACAAAACTCTACAACGCATCGGAAACAGAAATAACAAAACTGTTTGATCAGCTAGCAGACCAAAACGATGAGCAATTTTGCATCCTGTTACATCAGCTAAACTCAAAGCTTGAAGAAATTGAAACCTTATCAAACGAAACACTCAATGAAGCATTAAAGCAGCTCAATACCGTTTCGATTGAGCAACTTCCACAGGCACTTAAGAAATTGGACTCAATTTCAACACAGCTTGAAAAGCAAACACAGTCTTTAAAAATACTAGAGAAAACAAGGCAAGATAGAGTGGCCTTAGAAGCAAGAATACAAGCCGCCGCTGCCCCCTCACCGAAAGAACTGACAACGAAAATACCCCTAATAGCACTAGAGGATATTATTGGTCGTGAAGGTGATTTAAACGATTTGCACCAACGGCTAAACGCTGACCGTCAAACTTTATTAGTCAACGGCATGGGAGGCATTGGCAAAACTTGCCTCGCGCAAGCGTATGTCACAAAGTTTTGGGACCACTATCAACATGTGGTGTGGATAAGCCAACTGACGGAAGACATAGCGAATGACTTTATAACGTGTGATGGTTTACTGGAAAACCTCAGAATAAAATATGAAGGTGCTGATACCCATGAGCTATTTATTAAGTTACTCAGCGGAATCAAACAACTTACAGACGGGCCAAACATATTAATTATTGATAATGCCGAAGCTTCGCTAAACAAATGGCAAGCCTATTTACCCAAGCAACCCCACTGGCATGTGCTAGCAACCTCCAGAGAGAAACTGGATGTATTTTCGATTAAAGAGTTGGGCTTTTTAACGCCCGATAATGCCGTTCAATTATTTAAACATCACTACAAGCATAAAAATCTAAGCGATGATGAAATTAAGGGTTTGGTCGACATGGTGGATTTTCATACATTGACGATAGAAATCCTAGCCAAAATAGCGCAATTACAACGAACCCCCATTGAAGACCTTAAAAATGCGATAACCCACGATCTAAGAGCAAATATCCGCATTCGACACAACGAAGTCGATAAAATTGAGCGGGTAATGTCTTATTTAGGCACTATTTTTAAAGTTGATAACTTGGATGAAAACCAGCGATGGCTGCTAAAACAATTTATCTGTCTTCCATCGGAATTTTATACCTATCAAGAGCTTCTAGAATTTATTGATCCCTCAGCAACAGAGCTAGAGTCACTATTTTCCGAGACGCTGGAGCGGTTAAAACAATCTGGTTGGTTAATTGCCAACGAAGAGTCGGGTAGTTACAAAATGCATCGTATTATCGGCGATGCCATTAACCATCAACTTGATCTAACTCTAGCCGATATTCAGCCCTTAAACTCGGTTGTTACGAAAAAACTATTAATTGATCAAAGCAAAGATAACCCCGTTGATAAATTCCAATGGATACCTTTTGGTAAAAGACTGCTTGAGATATTCGAGCAAAAACATTCTTCCGAGCTATCATCATTACAGAATAACTTGGCGTTAGTGCTTCAAGACCTGGGTGATTATGAGGGTGCGAAAGTTCTGTTGGAAAAAGCCCTGGCGTCCGATAAGCAGAACTTTGGCGAGGCCCACCCGACCACGGCGGTTCGTTATTCGAACTTGGCGTTAGTGCTTAAAGACCTGGGTGATTATGAGGGTGCGAAAGTTCTGTTGGAAAAAGCCCTGGCGTCCGCAGAGCAGAACTTTGGCGAGGCCCACCCGACCACGGCGGTTCGTTATTCGAACTTGGCTACCGTGCTTCAAGACCTGGGTGATTATGAGGGTGCGAAAGTTCTGTTGGAAAAAGCCCTGGCGTCCGCAGAGCAGAACTTTGGCGAGGCCCACCCGACCACGGCGGTTCGTTATTCGAACTTGGCGTTAGTGCTTAAAGACCTGGGTGATTATGAGGGTGCGAAAGTTCTGTTGGAAAAAGCCCTGGCGTCCGCAGAGCAGAACTTTGGCGAGGCCCACCCGACCACGGCGGTGAGTTATTCGAACTTGGCGTTAGTGCTTAAAGACCTGGGTGATTATGAGGGTGCGAAAGTTCTGTTGGAAAAAGCCCTGGCGTCCGCAGAGCAGAACTTTGGCGAGGCCCACCCGACCACGGCGGTGAGTTATTCGAACTTGGCTACCGTGCTTAAAGACCTGGGTGATTATGAGGGTGCGAAAGTTCTGTTGGAAAAAGCCCAGGCGTCCGATAAGCAGAACTTTGGCGAGGCCCACCCGACCACGGCGGTGAGTTATTCGAACTTGGCGTTAGTGCTTAAAGACCTGGGTGATTATGAGGGTGCGAAAGTTCTGTTGGAAAAAGCCCTGGCGTCCGCAGAGCAGAACTTTGGCGAGACCCACCCGACCACGGCGGTGAGTTATTCGAACTTGGCTACCGTGCTTAAAGACCTGGGTGATTATGAGGGTGCGAAAGTTCTGTTGGAAAAAGCCCTGGCGTCCGCAGAGCAGAACTTTGGCGAGGCCCACCCGACCACGGCGGTTCGTTATTCGAACTTGGCGTTAGTGCTTCAAGACCTGGGTGATTATGAGGGTGCGAAAGTTCTGTTGGAAAAAGCCCTGGCGTCCGCAGAGCAGAACTTTGGCGAGGCCCACCCGACCACGGCGGTGAGTTATTCGAACTTGGCGTTAGTGCTTAAAGACCTGGGTGATTATGAGGGTGCGAAAGTTCTGTTGGAAAAAGCCCTGGCGTCCGATAAGCAGAACTTTGGCGAGGCCCACCCGACCACGGCGGTGAGTTATTCGAACTTGGCGTTAGTGCTTAAAGACCTGGGTGATTATGAGGGTGCGAAAGTTCTGTTGGAAAAAGCCCTGGCGTCCGATAAGCAGAACTTTGGCGAGGCCCACCCGACCACGGCGGTGAGTTATTCGAACTTGGCTACCGTGCTTCAAGACCTGGGTGATTATGAGGGTGCGAAAGTTCTGTTGGAAAAAGCCCTGGCGTCCGCAGAGCAGAACTTTGGCGAGGCCCACCCGACCACGGCGGTGAGTTATTCGAACTTGGCGTTAGTGCTTAAAGACCTGGGTGATTATGAGGGTGCGAAAGTTCTGTTGGAAAAAGCCCTGGCGTCCGCAGAGCAGAACTTTGGCGAGGCCCACCCGACCACGGCGGTGAGTTATTCGAACTTGGCGTTAGTGCTTCAAGACCTGGGTGATTATGAGGGTGCGAAAGTTCTGTTGGAAAAAGCCCTGGCGTCCGCAGAGCAGAACTTTGGCGAGGCCCACCCGACCACGGCGGTTCGTTATTCGAACTTGGCGTTAGTGCTTCAAGACCTGGGTGATTATGAGGGTGCGAAAGTTCTGTTGGAAAAAGCCCTGGCGTCCGCAGAGCAGAACTTTGGCGAGGCCCACCCGACCACGGCGGTGAGTTATTCGAACTTGGCGTTAGTGCTTAAAGACCTGGGTGATTATGAGGGTGCGAAAGTTCTGTTGGAAAAAGCCCTGGCGTCCGCAGAGCAGAACTTTGGCGAGGCCCACCCGACCACGGCGGTGAGTTATTCGAACTTGGCGTTAGTGCTTCAAGACCTGGGTGATTATGAGGGTGCGAAAGTTCTGTTGGAAAAAGCCCTGGCGTCCGCAGAGCAGAACTTTGGCGAGGCCCACCCGACCACGGCGGTGAGTTATTCGAACTTGGCTACTGTTTTGAATGATTTAAAAGACTATGAGCGGGCACTTAACTTTATAGAGAAAGCATACAAAATATTAAAAGCGTCTTTACCAGACAACCACCCTAACATTAAAATCATCCTGCATTGGAGGGAAGAGATTAAGAAAAACCTGTGAATACTTCCTCTAAGTGGAAAGAGCGGGAATTAATATCACTTATCTCAATGTCCACTACTGGCACTTTTTCGAAGCGATTGCTAATTTTAAATGAGGATTCGCTTTTGTAGAAAGAGCGGAATATCAGGCTAAATTGCCCCTTTTTTTGAGAAAATTGTCAGATCGAGTCTGCGGTCAGTTGAAAACCCCTGCAATTGTTAAAATCGCTTATCGACTTTAATCCCAGTGGGGTTTTTCAATAGGCCGTCTGAGCTATTACATATAATATAATCAAATTAGGCAATCTAAGGGGACTGCTTAAGTTATACATATAAACCCCCAGGATAACATAACAACGCTAACTAATGATGTTTAACACAGAATAATACTTATTGTTAGAGTTTTCATCAAATCTAAGTTTCAACAAGTCTGAAACGTTTCATGTGGCATCGAATATTTTTGCATACGATCATGCTCTACATGAACTCTTTATCCAATTCTCGAAAATTATTTTTATTGTCGCTATCCATTATCTGCCTGTGTTCTGCCAAGGCTGATGCGGTGACGCACATTCCAAATTCTGTGGTCGTGATCACTTCAAACGAATTTTCAATTTCCAATGAATCTCAATGGATTTCATTAATCGCCAAAAGAGGAGGTCGTTTTGAGTTACACAATCTTGACGACGTAAAAGCACTGGAAAAAAAAATAAGCCAAGGGCTTTCTGCTGTTGAAAGTGAAGCTCAAACAGTAATGCGTAAAAGAATTTCGGAAGTGGGAGAGCAAGCATTCCTGGGTCGTTTTTTAGTTGCTTATAGAGGCGCGTCATTGGCGATAGCAAAAAAAATCAGACGTTATCCAGTCATTGTCTTTGATGATCGGTTTGCGCTTTATGGTGTGGTTAATATGGACGAAGCCGTAAAAAAGTACGACGGCTATATAAGGAAAGAAAATGAAAAATAAATTCATTATTTGGCTTTTTGTTTCCCTGATTTCCGTAAAAATGAGTGCGCAGGAGCAAACTCTAGTGATGGAACCGACCGAAGTCACTATGGAAACGATAGCCAATATTCCAGTAAACGATTCGTCGTGTCATAACTATTGCGTTATTGGTGTGTGCTTCTGGTTGTTTTGCACGATCTACGAATGTGAAGTACGAACAAGTATTAAAGTTGGGCATTACAACCCGGATTTGGTGGTGAGTGTCTATGACATACCGGGCAACAACCCTTGGCAGGAAGCCGAACAAATCTACGGTGAACTAGAAAAAGATGCAGCGGAGTCCTGGGTGGACACATGGCATATTGTAGAAGCGGGCCAAGGTCATCGGGTAGAGGGGGGCAGTGAATATCAAGACCAAAGCCTTCGCTATCACGAAGCTACCGCCATAGGTCATCCCAAATCAGTATTGGGAGATTATTTATCGGATACAGGATATTTCTGCCCAAGCGAAGCCGACATTATGGCTCCCTATTATTCGTCTGGGCTTGATGGTTGGGCATGGCGCTTGGGGTTAACGGAAATGATTTATCTCGCGTATTTTATGCCGGGTGCGAGAGTGGTTGGTGACGGAATGCAACAGCAATGGGGGCCGGTATATCCGCGAACCGGGTTTCTCCTGCAAAAAGACTATGCCAAAGGTGCAGCGGTAATCGCGCAGCGGGTCGGTAATATTGTCACCCGCGAATACCAGCCGCACTTGTATTACTACCTCTATGGCAACAATTATGAAAAAACATGGTTGCCTGGAGAACTAGACGAAAACAATCCCGACACAGGTGTTTGGCAAATGATAGCGCCTAAGCAGGATAAGCAATGCTACGCCTTTGGTGAAAACGATGTACTAAACAGGGTTTGGTCAGAAGGGCGTACCAGTGAAGACAATCGTTATGCTTTTTCGCTTTGGCGTCCTTACAAATGTTGCAAAAAAGAAGGTGCGTTTATCACTTCCATTGATTCTCCACAGCCGGTGTGTATTCCATGAGATGTAGAATAAAAAAAACAATCGCAGTATGTTTATTTACCTTGGTATTGTCGATGAATGCAAATGCCCAATTGAAAGAAGTGCCTTATACCGATGGCATTTTGTATTACCAAATTGGTGGCGGTAGGCATATTACTATTCCACCAAGAATGACCATTACGACTATTAATTTATCGGCCAATTTATCAATGGCCGCGTTGACGTGCGGAAATTTTGATTTGGGTGCGTCAATTGAAGCCAGTTTGGATCAATTGTCTCAAGGGGTGGATAACGCGGTGAATGCCATTGAAGCGGCAGCATCGTCAGCCATTGCCAACCTCCCCGGATACATTCTGCAAAAGGCAAATCCTGGTTTGTATGATTTATTTCAGAACGCACTATTGAGAGCGCAGGAATCCTTTGCATTAGCAACGAAATCTTGTGAACGAATGCAATATGAAATTTCGCAGAACATTAACCCTTATTCTGAGTGGGTAACCTTAAGCCAAGGAGATTCATGGAAAAAATCAATAGGGTACGGAGAAGAGAATATCCATGAGGCAAAAGAAGAGGCAAATGATGCGCAAGAAAATGGCGTGAAATGGATTGGGGGTATATCGAAGGGGGGGCGTGATCAAGAACCCATCAGAATTTTATCAGAGGTGGCAGCGGCAGGTTTAAATATTCTATCTGACCGCCACGCAGAAACAATGGCGGATTTACCTAGCGATGCGATGTTAAGACAACACTTTTCTGGCCCCGATGCCGTTAAGGAATGGGTGATTAAAGTGTTAGGGGATCTGGAAATCTCCGTATGCAGAGGGTGTTCTAAAGGTGCGATACCTGGACGTGGGTTAATTCCCTATATTGAGTCGGAAGCCGATGGTATTGCCGATCACTTAACAGCCGTTGTGGTGGGAGACACTCGTCCCACGCGCAATAATTTAGAAGTGCTTTCTGCGCCTGGGATCGCTATCACAAATCAAGTCGTTGACGCGATAAGAAACCTGACCTCAGTAGAGCGGGGGATTGTGACGAATAAACTCGCACAAGAAATTGCAGAGGCCCGGATTATGGAAGAGGCTATGGTCGTGCGGCGTTTATTGTTGTCTGGAAAAAAGGACGGTGATGTGTCGGCGGTATCAATGGCCGTGGAGGAAGTAGAAAAAGCACTCGAAGAGCTGGAAAAAGAAATCAAGAACGTGATTTTTGAAAAACGTATTCGGGGATCAATGGTGAGTAATACTGTGATTGAAGTGCTAAAACATGATAATGCCAAACGTCAGGCTGCACGATCTCTTCCTGTCACACCATTGAAGGATGATAATCCGTTGGACGGTGGAGCGGTATCTCGATGAGGTTTCTATCTACAGTTAAACGTCACTTTTTATTTAATCTGACGGGAGTCATCCTGTTAGCGGGGCTTTTCTTAACTGGATTACTGATTACAAAATACTTGAATGGAGTGAGCTATCAGGAGTTTATCAGCAATAAAAACGACAATTTCCTACTGGTTTTGCGATTTACCTCTTATTGTCTTTTGTTATTGGGATGGAAATACTTACTGCTATTTATTGCAGGGCATCGAGGAATTAAGTTTTCCGAAAACGCCATTGATCGAATTGTCCAAGCAAGAAAGAAAGTGGCATTGAGCATCATTCTGTATGAAGTGGTGATTGTACAAAATATCGTTGGTCGGATTCTTGAGGTGGTACTTTAGATGGGGCTGGATAGTAAATTAGAATTATATACGACTCTGTATGGATGGTTGTTCTATAACTCGATCTGGGAAGTACTGGTTGCCACGGGTATTGTATTTCTACCCTTTATTGGAATCGTGGTTGATACGGTAATCTCCACATACAGCAATGAAGACGCTGAGCAAGCCGGGAATACATCACTGAGAGTGCTTGAGGTAGAGTTCTTCGTTGCATTTTTTGTATTGTTTATGGCGGGAGTACCTACTATTCCACTTTCGGCTTCTGAGTTGTCTTTTACACCGAAAGCAGTTATTGGGTCGCCAGCGCAAATTGCATCCACACCTGATAATTCGCAAAGCACCTATGGTGGTACTATCTCGTTTGTTAATTATCCGAATGCTGTGGATTTACCCGTATTCTGGTATGTTGTTTTGAGTTTTAACGCGGGTTTCAACCGAGCGGTAATGGAAGATATTCCACCTTCTCTGGATTTAAGAGCTTATACCGATGATTTACGTGATTTACGAATTGAAGATCCATTGATTCAGGCGGAAATAAATGACTTTTATCGGGATTGTTTTGTTGAAGCCCGGTCTAAATATTTAGATGAGCGCCCCCAAAGTGCGGCAATAAATTTGTTATTGGATTCCTATGGCATTACTGACCCGGAATGGATAGGGTCGCATGTGTTTTTAGACGTTGCCGGGTATTACCCTAGCTTGCGCTCAGAAACGATTCGAGAGGGCTTTCCCTACTCGCAATTGAGAGACGTGGAATGGACGACAGATAACCATCCCATTTACGGCAAACCTTTTTGCAATGAATGGTGGTCCGATCCCAGTATCGGTCTCGCACGTAAAATCCTGGATGGTACGGACGATATTGAATTAGTGGCGGCGGCGGTTGAGCCTACTTGGAACCCCGTGTTGAGGCGGGACGCCATCATTAAAGCTGTGCTATTAAATTCACCTGCACGGTGGACGAATCGAGGTTACGATTTGGCCTATGGGAATATGGTGCATCTATCTTATGAACAAGATAAGTTTTATTGGGAACCTCTTGCTAATTTTGGTCAACAAGTGATTGCTGGTGCTGGACTTACCTATGAAAGCTTTTTCTTTGCAGGGTATTTACGTGTCTTTCTAGAAGCTGCTCCGATGTTCCAGGCGCTTATTTTAATGGGATTGTACGCACTTCTACCGTTTTATGTTCTGATTAGTCGCTATAGGTTTTCAGTGTTTATCGGTGGCGCTTTGGTATTCTTTATTGTGAAGTTCTGGACTCTATTATGGTTTATTTCTTGGTGGGTGGATCAAAATTTGATTCTAGCTTTTTATTCCGATCTTGGAAGTCTTACCAATTTATATAACATTGACATGACGATGAAACGTGTGATTTTAAACTTTTTAACCGGGATGATGTATGTGGTATTTCCGGTACTGTTTTCTGTGTATTTAGGTATGGCTGGAATACACGCTGGAAGGGGAGTAGATAGTGCAAGTTCGATGATTATGAGAAATTTAAGTAATGTGGGTCGAAATATGAAACCCAAAATTCCGAAATTTAAAGATAAAAAATAACGAATAGGTTTTATGTGTTGCTATTGCACTTTCAATAGCGAATTACACTAGGGTCATCGCAGAGGTTTAGCGGGTGTAGGCTTAATTTCGATTAAGTTACTTGATCCATTCCGAACGGGATAAGTTGAAATCCCGTTCGGGGTTTTGATTTATCCAATTCTTATTTTTTATTTATTATTGGAGAAATTAAAATGAATGATACCAATCAAACTCAAGTTGTAAGTTCAAACAATTCGGTGAGAAATGGTAATGGTACAGGTAATTTTCATCAGTATCTTACTTTTAAGAAAGTAACAGGGTATGTTAGCGATTTTCGTGAAGTTCCGAATACATCGCCCAAAGTGTACTCTGTGAATATATCTGTACTCCAGGGAGAAGAGAGCAATAAAAACTTTGTTCCCTTTCAACTGTATGTTAAACCGGCAGATGCCTTATCGTTGTTCTGGCAATATTCAGGTCAGATAAACGATGAGAAAACAAAAGTCACTGTTCGGTTTGTTGCGAGCAATATTAAACCCAAAGCGTATGTTGGTAAATCAGGGAAAAACGAAGGTCAAATTGTTCCGTATTTAAGTGGTTCGTTAGTCATTATTTACAATATGAAAGTAAATGGCGAAGTGGTCTTTAGTCGTTATACAGACAAAATAGTGTCTGAAAACAAAGAAAATAACACTTCAGAGACGAATTCGGCAGTAATACGAGAGGAAAGCGATCCAGGATTTTCTATGGAGGATGATAACAAGGTAGCGGAGCCTTCAGACAGCGAGAATACTGCGCCGTCTAAAGCAAAGAAAGCGACACCGAATAAGCGAAACCAGAAAAAAGCTGCATAGCTTTTTCTTGATAGGTTCACCCGCTTTTTAGTGAGGTGAATCTTGTTTTCGAGCTTATTCCTGGGAGGAGTACATAATGAGCATCACACCTTATGATGTCCTTGTCACCGTTGTGATCACTGCATTACTGTGTTGTTTGGATTTTCTAGGCATACGTATATCAATTTTTTTATTGATTGCGTCCATTGTGCTAGGTGTGTTTTTTGTTCGTTCTTATAGCGTTGTTTATCGTCTCGGTAGAAAACGCTTTGAATGTGATATTGAAAAGGCCAAGATTACAGAGGCAGTAAAAATATTGCAACAACAAAAAATACAGAAAGTTTCGTCAAAGCTCAATGCAAAAAAAGAGGTAGAGGAAGGGGAGATAGTTGACTTTATTGACCCTGATAAAATTACTGTGAGTATGCGAGACTTTGATTGATAACCATTGATTAAATAGTTTATTAAGATTCACTTATTACCCGTTGGGAACAATGTTCCTAACGGGCATTGTTCCCTTTAAAGGAGCAATACCATGACAGTTAATCAGAACAGAATATATACTGAAAACCGTGTAATAAAAAAGGCTAAATCCATTATTGAAGGCCGTATGCAGAATATAGCTGAGGAATGTGAAGTATATGATTCGTATTCCGTTGTAAAGGATTATGCTAGAATTCACCTTGGAAATAATAAAAATGAAATTTTTTCATGTATTCTATTAAATAATAAATTGGCGCTTATTCGCTACATAGAATTTTTTCATGGGACAATCAATGAATGTACTGTTTACCCACGGGAAATTGTTCGTGCTTGCATTGATTATAATGCCAGTCATATTATCTTTATACATAATCATCCAAGCGGTGATCCTGAACCTAGTATAAGAGATATTAGTTTGACTAAGAATCTAAAAATGATATTGGAAATTATTGATGTTAGTGTCCTTGATCACATTATCGTGGGTTCCGATGATGGTGTAATTTCAATGGTAGAAGATGGATATACTTTTTAGCTTGATAAGCGATATAGGTTTTTACCTATATCGTTTTTTTAATCAAAATAAAAAAATAACTAAGAGACAAAGAAGCTATTTTTGTTTGTTTTTTTGGGGTCTCTTGAAAATACAGATTAACTTGGCGTCTTCAGTCGTACAGTTCACTAGCTCCCATTGCTCATTTCCGTAGCTGTTGAGATTGCGGGTCAGAACTCCATCCCCCACTACTTGAAACGTTTGTGCCAGATATTCCCAATTGTTTGATCCAGTGGAATATGCCGGGAATGAAAATACTGTGAGCGCTAAGAATAGTGGTAATTTTTGCATTATTTTTCTCCTTGGTTGAAAGCCTGTATTTTACCATTATTAACTTTTTGGATATAGGACAACCTTACTTAAAAACTCGTGGGCCATGCTCAGAAAGTTTTTTGCCTTCCAGTATTTCAATGGGTAGCATTCCGTATTCTTTAATGGCTGCTACTCCGGTTTCGGTTTTATTTAAAATATCCTCCCTGGTTACATGCTTGGCTTTGTAAGAGGCGGGAGTAGACATGACACTGCACATGACACCTTTCGTCCTGCGTTTTAGTTTGTTGAAATAGTCAGAATTAATTACCCCATATTCTTTATATGTTCTGGCTTTCCGCATGAGGAAGTCAAATTCGCAAATAAGAAATATGAGGTGCATCACATGGGTATTTCGATATAGTTCATGATTCAGCGACAGTTCGCTGAGTTTAGTTGATTCCAGCAAATTTATCTTCATGCCTCTAGGAAGCCTACACAAACTGCGTTTGTAATTCAGTTTTTTATGAAGAGTTTCAAAAATAGAATAGGCTCGGCTTATCCTTTGTTCAACATCAATGAGAACATTTTCTGCGTAAGGGTTGTCATTTTGAACAGCATTATAAATCGAACGAATCATCTTGCTACACCTATTCAGACTCGGTACTACGTACTTCGCTTTTTTATAACGAAGTCCGTTTATCACCATCACGGCTTCCCTAGAATGCAAGGTAATTGACGATGTATTTTGAAAGCTTCCCGCTTCTTCAATGACGATTTGCATAGTCCCCTCCTACTCACTATTACGTTTTATTGAAGACCAAACCACATTTAAAGGCTGGCAAGCGGTTTCAGAAACTATAAGTAGTCGTTTGCGAATATCTTTTTCATTTTCAGATTTCTTCCATTGTATCCAAATGACAGCTTCGGTCTTTTCGTCGCAATATTGCGGTCTGTGCTGGCCTTGACGCTCCAGACCAAGAATTTTCCTACGCGCACAAAACTCTGTGGTGTGCATTCCAAAAAAATCGCGCATCATCGAGTTGGTCGCACAAGCATAGAGAAACTGGTCTTCCAGTTCACGTTTTTCTGAAATCGTTTCTATTTTATCCAGTACGGCGGAAAGTTCATGTTCATTAATGTTCACCGACAAAAAACGCGAGGAGTATGTGACAAGCTGTTGCCTGTCTGTATTGGAGAGGGTAAATAGTCTGTCCGACAGAGTTTCTCCAATTGCCATGCAGGGTGGGTTTGATTTAGATATTACCTGATTCAGCAGTAGGGTTGCTACGGCGGATAGTGTTGTGTTACTTGGTTCCATCTGTTGGGTGACTCCGTATACTGTAAAATACAGTAAAAGCTGAAAGTTAGTGAATGTTGTTGATGTAGTGCTATGTTCTCAACAGCCACAATGGGACACAATGGTTAACGTTTCAAAGTTTCTGAAACTTTACTCATCTGTCCATTGTTAACTTTCTACTTATCTACAGTCCCAACAGGGAAGCTCTTCTTTTTTTATATATGTATTTTTAAAGCTATCAGCATATCATGAATATGTGCCAGCCGACATAATGGTAAAGGTGTTAGGATAAAAGTAAAGTAAATTTCAATATAAATCCAATCTTATACTCACATTGATATTTAAACACATCAAAAAATTCATTATCTGCCTACAAAAATAAAGTCTTAACGAATATCAAAGGTTATTCGTTAAAAGCAGGGTTTCAACGAGTATGAAAGGTTATTCGTTGATTGGAGGTGGCCGGGGTTTTATTGTCATTCAGGTATTAATCTTGGTTATATTGTATGAATACATTGATTGTGATGACTAGCGCAGGCGTCCTTTGCTGTGTCAGCATTGTATTAACCAGTCTATTTGCGTTTAGTTTTTCGGCTTCTAGAGGTGAAGATCTGGGGATTGTTGCGCTGGTGTTAACTCTTGCCATTGGTGTTAGTGTGGATCTAAGTAAGTACCTGTTCTGGATCTACCGGAAGGCTCATTACTCCTTTTATTTCATTAGTCTTATATTGCTTTTATTTTCATGGTCAGCCAGTGTTTCTTTTTTTGTGACCAGCGAGCGAAGTAATGTGGAAAGGGCAAGGTTGGCGTCTGCCAGCTACCAATCGCATCTTGCCCAAATTGAATCGCTCAAGCAACGTATTGAGAACAAACAGCATATTATTAAGGCACGCCTAGCCAGTGCGTATCATGACCAATGGGATAAAGCAGAAAAATTATCGTTGGAAATCACTCAATTAAATAGTGAATTATCGGCGCTATTGTTAAAAACACAATCTATTGGTATGGATGACGCGGAATCCCAAATTGGCAGCTCTACTTTCTTTAAGAGCTTAGCTAACCTAATGAGTACGTCCACCCTGATCATTTCAAGTTCATTTTATGGTCTTCTGGCTTTAATGATCGAAACCTGCTCTATTAGTTTGATTAGTTTGTCTGGTTACTTGCCTAAAGAAAAAAGCAACGGAAAATCGAGAAATGCGGAAACAGAGGACTTTGAAAGTACCGGGGTTAACGCTCAAACGGACATTGATAAAGGGGAAGGCCCTCAGCGAGCAGTAGATAACGATAAGGTGACATTCGATCAAGTCAGAGTGGACATATTGATGGAGAAAGTACCACCAATTGCTAGGCAAATTATGAATCGTTACAAGCTTCGACATTCCGAAGTGAAAGAAATGTTAAATGAGATGTACCGGAACAGGGAGTTGGAAAAAAAGAAAAACAAGTATACCCTGAACCCTGCGTATAAGCGTTCCGGTAACGGAATACTGGAACATAAAGATATGGATAATCAGGATGAAGAAACTAGCTTAACACAATGAACTATGCATTGTGATAAGCTCGTGTAATGATGAAGAATTCGATAATATCTAGTGTTATACCTAAAAATGTCACTGAGGTTTCAGCAGTTCGTCAACAGACTTTAGAATGAGTGCATTTTTCTTATTATTGCTCGCACCAAAAGGAATTTGATATTCACTTTGAGTAAGTTGTTTATTGTCTATCAATGTATGTCTTAAAGCTTTCCAGTCTTCAATGTTATAGAGTTTTGAAAATGCCCTAAATGTATCTGGGTCAGCGATTGCCCAACCGTCCAGGGTTCGACATATCAAGTTTGGTTTTTCACCGTTGTGTATTAGTTTTTTAAGCCAAGTTTGAATGGCATGAGTACTTAGTGGATTATCTGTTGTCGTTTGTTTTCCTGTCTGTGTGGTTGCTTTTGTCTGAGAAGAGCATTGGTGTTTGATACTGCTTTTTTCGGGGGGTTGGGTTTCCAAAGTGTTAGGGAGAGTAAGTACTGTTGAGGTTGAATCAGCAGGTTCTCTTACCGCCTTAGTATCGTTATTATCAGCCCCTTGTTCATCTATGGTTATTTCCTGGTGAGCGGTGAGAATAAGCTGCCCCAGTTGATTGTTTGGGGATGGGGCTGCACAAAGATCAATAACAGCAGTATAGGTCTCTGTCTCTTGGTAAAGCCAGGAAATGCAGTATTTATCAAAGATAACTGGAATAAAGATAATATCTGATTTCCCAAATGTCGTCTCGGGTTCTACGAGTACTATTTTATTTCCGGGTTTCACGGCACCGCAAAACGGGCACCATCGCAGATAGGTTTCCGTAAGACCGTCTTTAAAAAGAACCTTTCGGGAGATAAGTGATGAGGATTTGTAGACCAACGCGCATATAAAAACGGCGTAAGTCCATAGGTCTTTTTTCTTGTGGATCTCTTCGGGAGGAGAATTAAAAGGGAGTATGATGGATCTTCTCAATTTTAGCGCGCGGACAACAGATTGTAGATGTACGTTAACCTCTTTTTGATTGCAGTGTTGGGTTAACGTTAGAAAACTGTGGAGGGGTTTTAGGTAAAAGAATTCAAAATGTTTATATGGGATTCCTGTCAAATTTCTGATTTGAGACAGATTGTTTTTAATCAATCTTTGTTCAGTAAGCTCCTCAATTGTTTTGGAGGTCATTTGGTGATGCATTTTCTTGCTCCTTGTTAGTATAGTGTCAATAGAGTATTCAGGCCAACTAAGGTTGTCACTGAATAACCTTTCAATCTCCTTTGTAACGTTCTTTTCGGTTTGAAAGCTTTTTAATGGGAGGCAGTTTTATTTTTTGAATATGAATAAAACACACTAAGAAACTGTAATGTCAAAACTACCGTTTGTAATCAATGAAAATGAAACGAGAGAACGGTTAAAAATCGGGTTTCTAATTGGCTGCCTTATGACATAGAGACAGCGAGAATTGTTGATGCGGTTAACGGGAGAGCTATTGGTGCGAATACGTGAACTCAGACTGGGTTATCAAGAGGTTGGTAAATATTACTCTGGTTAAATACTAAAAGAGAAAAACGAATTTTCAGATCAAATTAACTGCTCGATCTCAGGTCTTATTATTTAGTGTTTTCAAATTGGATAAGCCCCAATTCAATGACCGTCTTTTCTGTGAGATAGAGTTGGGGGTTCGCTGTCATATCTCTTTTGAGGTCTTCAATAGAGATCGTGTCGCTGGATGTGCTTAGGGCTTCTTCAAGAAGCATATTTAGTTCATTGGCGATTTTTTCTTTGTCATTGGGTGTTAGGTTTAAGCGGTCAAAATCATCTTGACTGATTTTAGTGTGCGTCGTCGTCATTATTAATACCTATTAACATTCCTTTGCTCCTGTGGGTTGGCCGATTTTTATACCATATCGTATATGTTGTGCTTATGTTAGTCCTACATTAATAGATTATCTATCTCAAAAAGATCTATGTAATATTTGATCAATAATCAATCAAAAACTTGCTTCAATAAGTAAAAACCTCAGATTAACAAGAAATACGAAGTGTTACTTCGTGGCCGTTTGTCAATATAAGCCTTACAAGGTCTCTCTGTAAAGAATAATTTAAGCGAGTTGTTTGATGGAGACCGATATAAAAATAGTTCTAGGTAGACAAATCGCCATTGCTAGAAAAGAATGCGGGTTCACACAGGAGCAATTGGCTTCTCACGTCGGGATTACGGCTCGCGGTCTACAACGGTTTGAGTCGGGGGTGGATTTTCCCAAATATTTAACATTGTTCAAAATGTGTGTGGTGCTAGGGGTTCACCCGAACGATTTGATTGATCCAGTCTGGGTTGTCTGGAGAGGGAAAGGTTAAAACTATTCATCCTTTGTTTTAAGAATTAGGATTTTTAGGTATTGACACAAACCCCCTTATTTTTGTTGGCCTAAGTGGTTTAACTTAATGTGTTCATCTAGCCAGTGGTCAAGATCTTCTTTTAAATAGCGTACAGAGCGACCAATCTTAATAAATGGTGGTGCAGATGTATAATTTTTGCGCGTGCCTTCCATACGTGCTTGGCGTAAGAATGAACGGCTCATGCCGATGTATTGAGCGGTTTCTGCCTCAGTAAGGGCGCGTGCTGTATCGATATCTTGGTCGTTTTTTGTCATGTTTAATTTCAGAATGAGGTGAATTAAGCCAAGGTTTTTATGTCATGTTATATCGAGTGAGTGGTTTAATTAAAGCATTAACCTTTCAATTATTTGATTAATGTTTTTTCTTGACATGCATGATCAATCACCCCTTGTGCCTAGCGATATAATCTTTATGGTGAGCGTGTGGTGCTTTTCTGATGTTTACTATCTTTGAAAAGGTAAAGATAGGTTCTGTATTTGGCCTTGTTCGATTTAAGATCGGTAGCTTTTGACTACTCCAATTTTGAACCAGTTTTAACCTAATAGTGCCACTGCATCTGCTTTGTGATCTGGAGCAAGATGAGCATATTTTTGTGTGGTTTGCATGTTTGCGTGTCCGCACAATTCTCGTACAGTGTTTAAGGGTACACCTTTCATTACCAACTGTGATGCGAAGTCATGGCGCATATCGTGCCAGCGAAAACAAGAAATATTAGCGTTGCCTAACAGCGTTTTCCATGATTTATTTAGGTTGTCTAATCGTCCGCCATCATCAGAGGGGAAAACTCGGCCAGTGGATTGCGGTGCCTGTTTTTTCCATGCTTTGAGTGCTTCTAGGGCTGTAGGACTTAAAGGAATATAACGGGTGTTCATTGACTTTGTCGTATCCCCAATAAGGGTAATTAACCCTCTTTCCAGATTTACGTACTGCCAAGTGAGATCAAAGGCTTCTCCTCGCCTTAGCCCCGTTTTGAGAGATAAAATTATCAGCGGTGTTAGTCGGTCAGCGTAACTGTATTCAAGTAGGCTAGGTAGCAATTCGTAGCCGCGTTTTTGTCGGTGTTGATTACTTCTTTTTCTCGCTTGTTTGAATTTTTCGTCTCGTTGCTCCAACGCCTTAAATAGCCGTTTTTCTTCGTCTGGTGTTAAATAGCGTATTTTGGGGGAATTGTCAGTTTTAAGGGCTTTAAGTTTCTTTAGTGGGTGATCGTCGATTACATCCCATTCCATTGCGCGAGATAGTACACCGCGTAGGGTCGCTACCTGCCGATTGATAGTTGTAGGCTTAATCCCAGCATTGGTTCGAGTAATTCGCCATTTTTCGAGGCGAGATATAGTAAGATCAGACAGAGGCAAGTCCATGAACTCTGAAAAACTGCTATTAAGACTATTTAATGAGTCTTGGCCACTTTTTTGGTTAGCTAGTACCCACGGCTTGTAGTGGTTTTGAATGAACGCCTTCAGGGTCTTTTGCTGAGCTTCGATGGCTTGTTGGCGGTGTTCGGTCTTTTGCCGTTGAACATCCACACCCTTTCTAACTTCAGCAGCGTATATCAGAGCTTCGTCGCGTGCCTGCTGGGTGGTCATGGTTTTATTATGAGTGCCTATTTTAATGCGGGCTCGTTTTCTAGACTTATTGCGGTAAGAAAAATAGAAGCTTTTTACGCCAGAAGGTTGTACCCGTAATAGAAACCCTTTGATCTCTGCATCAAGGATTTCATACGGTTTATCTTTAACTGAAGCAGACTTAACAATAGTGGGGGTTAATTTAGCTTGCATCGTAGCGCCTCCTGTTCAGGACTTATTATATATTGTAAGTCCTAATTAAGTCCATTTTAAACAAGCAATCATGTAAGCTGATAAATCGTGGTGAACATGGTTAAATACTTAACTTGATGATAAATAAGGGAAATAAGTTATACTGAGAGATACTCAGGTACGTGGAGATATACAGGTGTATATTGTGTTATCACACTGGGGGTGTGGTGGTCGTCGGTTCAAATCCGGCCACTCCGACCAAACTTTCTTTATAAATCAATAGCCTAAGAGCCTGCTATCCCAGCAGGCTTTTTTGTTTCTGTAATTTAAGCCCATGGGCAGTGATAGTAGTGATCGTGCCTTGGTTTATTGTTACTTCCCAAACTCCCATAATAAAAACCCGTGTATTCTAACCCAATACCCATCGTAAAATACTGAGTGAACCCCAACGCTAATTCGGTCAGTTGAAATTTCTCACAGACACTCTACAATCCTCACCTTCTCTTTCTACTCCACTCAGCATGAATACGTTTTACCCCGATATCGCATCGCTGGATGCCTTCACTTTGTCTCTCGACTGTTTGGACGAAAGTTGGACTTACAAAAAATATAGAAAAACTCGACTAATACGTATAGTTTATTAAAACTGCTGAATTAATGGAATTAATAGGACACACACCCATAGATGCAATACTTATATATGTGTGTCCAAGATAATTCATGTCCAAGATAATTCATGTCCAAGATAATTCAAGTTAATGGCATTGTTTGGCACATAGGCGATGGTCGCCAAGGCCATCCGGGTTGAATCAGCCTAATCAGCTGTTGTGGGACCATGTTGGAGTCCCATTTATACATATTTAATACGCTCTAGACCGCTATGGTGTTGGCGCTGGGCACGCAGCGTTGTCATTAATATTGAAGCGGCGTCCGTAGATGTCGTTGCCAGTTGAACTCCACCAAGCTACCACCCAACCACCATCGCTTAATGCTGTAATCGAGGGTTCTTGCTGAGAGTTAGTCGTATTGATATTTACTGCAAATTCACCACCTGACTCAGTGCCACTGCTATCGTAGCGCTGTCCATAGATTCCATCACCATCGCCGTCTTGTCCATAACTCATCCAAGTTACTACCCAACTGCCATCACTTAGCGTCGTCACCGAAGGGGACTGTTGATTCCCGGTTGTAAAGCTATTGACCCGAAACTCGTTGCCTACGATAGAACCGTTGCTACCGAAGCGTTGTCCATAGATTCCCTCGCTATCACCATCCTGTCCGTCACTCATCCAGATGACTACCCAGCCGCCATCACTCAATGCTGTAACCACGGGGTGCTGTTGATTGTCTGATGTATAACTATTAATTTGGAATTCAGAACCAACAGAAATACCGCTATTATCATAGCGTTGTCCATAGATACCGTAGCTATCGCCATCTTGCCCATAACTCTGCCAAACGACCAGCCATCCACCGTCGGTTAACACTGTTACCGAAGGGTAAGTTTGCTCTGAGACCGTAGTGGTATTGATTTGAAATTCTCCTCCAGATGGAACTCCATTGCTATCGTAGCGCTGCCCAAAAACACCAGCGCCAGAGCCATCCTGCCTTTCACCAACCCAAGTTACCAGCCAGCCCCCGTCGTTTATCGCGGTAACTGAAGGGTATTTTTGAGCAAAGGAAGAAGTTGTATTAACTTGGAACTCTACTCCAACCGGAGCACCATTGCTGTCATAGTGCTGTCCTTGAATGTCAAAGTTATCACCGGTTCCTTTTCCACCCCATATTACTATCCAGCCACCATCATTTAGGGCAGATGTTGATGGATTACGTTGATTAAAATAAGTATTGGTGTTTACTTGAAATTCACTGCCGGACTTCGCGCCCCCACTGTCGTAGCGCTGACCGAAAATACCCTCCCTATCTCCATCTTGCACAGTGCTAACCCAAGTCACCACCCAGCCTCCATCGTTCAGCGTTGTTATGGAAGGGTTTTTTTGAACGTCGTTTGTGTAGGTATTAACTAGAAACTCGTCACCACCACTCACCAATTGATGTGCGCCGGCGGAAACAGTTGTGAGACTAATAGCTAGGACCTGCATTAAGTATTTTAAAGAGATAAAAATCTTACATTTTTTATATTTAGTCATAGTGGCTGCTCTCATTCCTTATGGGGTATCTTGAAGTTTGTATGCAATTAATTTGTACTCTGGAGGTAAAGTCCTCTTTGCAGAGCTATTTATACCGTTATACCTTAGTTTGAGTGGGGGGCTTGTCAAGTTGATGGATGTTCCTGGCGAATTCGCAATTTAGCTAATAAGCGTATTTAATTATTGAAAATATGATTCAACAAAACTTGTGATATTTAAGGTAAAAAGGAGGGTGTAAATCAAACTGTGTAAGTGCTCAGTTTAAACATGAGGGGCTAGCTGCTCCTCAAACTCTATCATAAAGCGATTTAGCGCTGCTTTCCAATCCCTAATTGGCATGGTACCCAAAGCATTTCATGGGGCAGGCTCTCCATTTTTTAGAGGCTGCTTCAATCGCCAAATAGATAACCTTTATTGCCGCATTATCATTTGGAAATACCTTGCGAGTCTTCACTGACTTTCGGATCATGCTGTTCAAGGATTCGATGGCATTGGTCGTATAAATCACTTTACGAATATCTTGGGGATAGTCAAAAAGCGTAATTAGGTTAGTCCAGTGCGCGCGCCAGGATTTACTAATTTGCGGATATTTACCATCCCATTTTTCAGGCCCGACTACTTAAAGTAATTCGTGATTGTGTATTAAGATTTGCTCCCCAAAGATTTCCACGCACTCCTTCTTTATTTCATCATACGCAATAGAAGACTCCATAAGGTCGTTAGCATGAAAAAAACGCTCATCCTCATCTATTGACTCATCATTGCACAAATTTTGTAGGTTTTGGTTTTGCTCTCTCAAGGCGAGTAAGGTATATCTAGCACTGCTTTCTGTTAACTCTAATTTAACAGACGGAACTGTCTGAACACTTGGCTGCTCACTACTTACATCTTGAAGTGCCTTTTTTTCCATGGTAAATGCTCGCTTATGCTCTGGTAACTATGCCGCCGGGTTTGACTTTAAAGTATTTACTACATTTTATACCCATTTCTTCTAGAAGGCCCTTGTATTTGTCTACAGGCATATTTACCGTAGGTGCTAACATGTAATGTTCTGGCTTATCACTAACAATCTTTAGCTCTTGCGGAACGGTTGCACCTTTGTTGAACTTCCAAGCATAGTCTGTTAACCCTATTTGCTTAATCTTATCTAGAGAGTAAAGGCTTACCCCTTTGTTGTTGGCAATAATAACCATAACTCCGTTAATCATCATAGTATTGACCTCTGTGGGCCTTACCGAAGATAACCTATGAGTGGTTGAGTTGCCCATTCTGTAAACCTCTTGGGAAACATTAAAAACTCTTCTATTTTAATCATAACAAATATCCTTTATAAAAAATTATTAGTTCTTCGTGCTGTTACACATTAAAAATGACTACTATTTAAACTAAAATACTTCACAGAAATACTTATATATGTGTGTCCAAGGTAATTCTTTCCAAGGTAATTAGGTAATTTTCCAAAGTAATTTAAAGCGAGATTATCTACTCTTGAACATCAAACGATCGTTTTAGAATCGATATGGTATGTGGCATTACACTTTGGCAAAAATCACCCCAGATATCCGCTCCGTCGTCGTCGTAATTCGGATGTTCATCCGTGTAGGGGTATTTTAGGCTAAGCCTTAACGCCTCGTAACCAATTAGCTCAGCAATGAGTTGTGCTTCTTCCTGATCTAAAGGGAGAGAGCCGTTTTCATATCTAGAAAGAACTTCCAGACAAGATGGGAAACCACCATTTTCAGCGACTTCTTTTATTGGATCAAATAGTTCTTTTGGTATTTCAATAATTTTGGCAGTCATACTACACCTTGATATTTGTGCAAGTGTATCTTCCAGTTTGAATTAAGTGATTAATTTTTTCTATAAACTCCGATTCCTTCATCGGAATACGAACATTAATCAATGGGTGAGTTTTATCTTGGTAATTTACCACCAAACCATGCGGTAAAGCGCCTATGGATATTTTCCAGGCATATTGCCCTCTAAATATGAATTTTCCCCTAACCTTCTTGTTACGTAGAGTTTCGATGCTATCCGCAAACGATAAGCCGCGCGTGTAATCAGGCAATATTAATCTGTCCTCTGTAAATGGGTCTGTTGCAATTTTAAAATCCGACTTACGCAAAACTCTTCGAGATAGAAACTTAGGGTTGTTTCTACTTTGGCTAGATCGGTAAATTGGAGAATTAATCACTTCTATCCAGAAGTCCTCTGGACTTGCAGTTGTATAAAAATCACCCTTCAATGACATAGCTACCCCCTTCTTGTGTTATACCCTAATTTTGTGAGTAACTAACAGAAATACACTCTTACTAATCAGCCCGACATTATAGTCATAGTTGTGATGCACAATTTCTAGCTAAATCCAAAGCGCGCCAGCTTATTCACTCTTTGTTAACGGCATTACACTAACCTACCTCAGAAGCTTTTAAAAGGGATTATTTTCGCTGAGGGTTAAGTATCTTAAGTACTTATATGTGTGTCCAAGATAATTTAGTTGGAAAATTTAAGCGATGAAAATATTGCCCTACAATACTTATATATGTGTGTCCAAGATGATTTGGTTTGGTCCGGTAAATGCTGGCATACAGGCTATTTGAGTTAAAAAACGGGAGTTTTTCAGGGCCGACTATTTAGAGTCCGAAAATCAATCAATTTTAGGTGTGTAAAAATAAATTTAATTTTTCTACACCCTCGTTAGCTTTTTTCGTAGAGTGCTACTGGAAGATGTTTGGAGTAGTGTATGAAGTCCTTGTCGGTAGTATAAATTTTAAGTTTCTTTCGTATTGCAACAGCACAAATTAAAAAGTCAGTATGGGAACCTTGAACTCCTTTTGAGCGACAGAAGCTTGAATACTCCGCAGCGGCCTCATAATCAGAATCTAGTGTTGGTTCATTTGGAAAGTAGTTCAATTTTAGGCGGAGTTTTTCATAGCTGTTTTTGTCTGTGTAGCCGGACAATAGTTCTTGCCTAATGGCGCCAATTATTTTTACCCGGTTTTCATCTATCAGTTGGGTTAGTTGCTCGGCAATAGAATTCTCTGGAGCTGAAGGGCCTCGTAAAGCCAGAGACCAGACGCAGGTGTCTACCAGTACTCCTGTCATTTTCGGCCCGTTTTGTAGTCGTAGTCAGCATCATGGGGCAGATGACCAAAGAGGGTGGTAATTTCAAGCTGTTTTCGTCGCTGCACAAACTCTGTAAGTGCTTGATTTACAGTATCTTTTTTAGTTGCTAACCCGCTAATTATTAAGGCTTCATTTAACAGGTTTGTATCAATAGAAAGGTTGGTAGCCATGGTTACACTCCCAATTACACATAGGTTCACACATTATGGTACACAAAGCTAACAAGTGGGTCAATCTGACTCCGTAAAGCATAGTTCGCTTCGCTCACAAACTATGCTTTACTACGCAAATTACCCGAGCGTTAAATATCACTAAGAAATAGATAATTCATGTGTGTCCAAGATAATTCCCCTAAGAAATAGATAATTCATGTGTGTCCAAGATAATTGTGTGTGTCCAAGATAATTGTTCGAATCACTACGGCGCCATAAGGTGCCAGAAGCCGTTCCGTGGGTGCAAATAAAGGGATATTGGTTAAAGCAGGCAGGTTTCACCATTGGCAAAAATATTAAAGTTCGTGTTCGTCCTGGCTGCCTAGTTCTTAAGGTGGTTTAGTGGTATATTTTGTGGTCAAAAATAGCCAAACTCATTAGAGGGCTTAGCTTAGCAGGCTCAGGCCCAGTGACAAAATAGGAGGTCCCGTTGGAAATAAATAATTTAAGGACGACCATGAAGTTGGTTGAAGATATTATCATTATTTTCCCACGGTTACTCCTTCAAGTAATGAGGGCCTCATTCTTTAGCCCAATGACCTACTCAACAGTTCAAGAAACAATTGATGAGCTGCGGATTTTAGATCGGCAATTGAGTCCTGAAGTAGATTTACGTGGCATTTGTTTGGAGAATGCTTTGTTAAAAAACGTAAACTTCAAAAATGCTAACCTGGAAGCTGTGAACCTAAAGCATGCAAATTTGGAGGGTGCAGATTTATCCGGTGCTAATCTCTCATCGGCAAATTTATCTGGTGCTATTTTGCGAGGTGCAAATCTAAAGGGTGCTAGTTTAGTAGGTGCGAAGCTGGATGGAGCTGATTTAGAAGGCGCATATCTATCTCTAGCTAAATTTAAAGATGATAGTAGTGAGGGGGCGGCGTAATGAGTAATACTGACCCCAAAGGATCCTCTCCAGTTGTAAATCAAATCGAGTTAACACCTGTCTTTAAATTGGTGTTTATCACCGCAACAGTTTTAACCATTTTATCCCTTTTAGTTGCTGGTGGTTTTTCGTTAATAGATCAGCCTACAGAATCACAAAAGCATATTATAAGTATGTGCTCTGATACCTGGAAAATTGGTTTTGGTTTAATAGCGGGGCTAATCGGTGGTAAGGCTGCATAGCAAATAGCTGTCACTCCTTTCTCAGGCTGCGAGCCGGAACACTGATTTGAAAAAAAACTATCGGTATTCAAATAGTATGACCGGAGTTTTCAAAAGGTACATACTAAAAATAAAAGATCTATGTGTAGTAAGTTACTGGTGCTGGTGAATGAATTCGGGCAGCCTAACAAGCCAAGGCTGCGGGACGCTTCGCGCCGCAGCTTGAAACGTTATGAGTTGAGTCGAGTATGAAACATGAAATTACACTTGTTCTACTTACCAACGAGCAAGTAGAAAAGGCAAAAGAAGCTAATGGCTCCAGAAAACAAATTACACACGGGCTGATTTGTGGCCCACATGGGCAAATATTTGGCACTGAAAAACAGTGTCGCAAGTATTTTTCTGTGTGGGTTAATATATTTCCGCACCTATTTAGCCAGGGTGTAGAAACTGATAACTTTCAAATATCTGACTACGGATCAACATTCGACTTAGTAAACGTACTAATAGCACTCCATGACCCGTTAGAAAGAAGAGAAAGTGTTCAAAAAATTGGCACCAAGATAATTGATGTGTGTCCAAGATAATTGTCGAGATAGAAACTTAGGGTTGTTTCTACTTTGGCTAGATCGGTAAATTGGAGAATTAATCACTTCTATCCAGAAGTCCTCTGGACTTGCAGTTGTATAAAAATCACCCTTCAATGACATAGCTACCCCCCTTCTTGTGTTATATCCTAATTTTGTGAGTAACTAACAGAAATACACTCTTACTAATCAGCCCGGCATTATAATTATAGTTGTGATGCACAATTTCTAGCTAAACCCGAAGCGCGCCAGCTTATTCACTTTTTGTTAATGGCATTACACTAATCCACCTCAGAAGCTTTTAAAAGGGATTATTTTCGCTGAGGGTTAAGTATCTTAGGTACTTAATAATTATGTGTGTCCAAGATAATTGATGCTTGTCCAAAATAATTGTCTCCAAGATAATTGATGTGTGTCCAAGATAATTGCTCAGTCGAGACAATCGTTATCAACGAGACAAAAAAAGAAATTTATGTCGTCGTTTCACCCTATTGAATTTATTAGTTATTCAGAACCTACTTAGCGGAGTAAAGAGCCTATTAGGCGTATTCACAATAAAAGTTACTGCATTGCCAAGAACCCTAGTTTTGTTTTTTTGTGTGACTTGGGGTGGCTTAAGTTATATATTTTTGTGTGACCATGGGTGATTTATGGCGCCAAAGCTAATCACAGTCAATATTTTATTGTTAAATTTATTCTTCGCCCAAAGCTAACTTCCGTGCTAAATTAATTGTTGCAAAGTAGGGTTTAAAAAATAACTAAATGGGGTCTCTCAACAAAGCAGGAAGACATTTAACCTATGGTCTTTTCCTGGTTTTCAACATTATTTAGGGGTGACCCGAAGCCAAGTGGGAAAATAAAATACCCAGGTTTTTTCCTGAGCAATACTTGGGAATGACTGCCCTGTAAATAGAGTTGTAAATAGAACTGTAAATAGAGAGCTGTTTGATTCAATGATTAATAAGGGGAAGACTAAGTGGCGAGCTGGCGTATCCTTTTAAGTGACTTGGCTGAATTTGGTATAAGTTATTCCCTTCCCCCGGAAGTGCCTGACGATTATGGTGCCTTTGCCATAAGAACTTATGAAAAATTCCCTGGATCGATTGATCACCCAGATGGTGGTGCGGTTATGGTGTATGCAAATACCTGTACGCATATGGGCTGTGTGCTGGTCGATGACGGTGTTAAGGACAGTGTGGTTTACCAGCGGGATACACCCGGAACTTCGGCGCGCTTAACTTTGGGGCCGTGCCCGTGTCATGCGACCAGTTACGATTTATCTAAGTCTGGGTTGGTTACCTTAGGCCCCGCGTCTCAGGATTTACCGCAAATGCAATTGGGCATTGAGGGGAATGAATTGGTTGCGACGGCGGTTGGTGTGGACGACCCTCGTATTGAAACTTGGCCAGCGTAATTGAGTGTGATCGAGAGTAATTGGAGGAAGCTATGAGTGATTCATTAACCCGTTCATTTCCCAAAGGTACACTCAGGCGCACAAGTGGTTGCCAGTATTGTGCTGTGGGGTGTGGTTACAACGCATTTCTAGTTCCTGACGGCGCAACTGATCCTGACCCAACTGATCCTGGCCCAACTCACGCTGGTGTATCGGCGTTTGTGACGCCTGCAATGCAAAATCTGGTACGTTTTAAGGGGAAGGTCTATAACGCCGCTGTGACGCCCGATGCGCGTTGCGACCTTAATCGTGGCAACCATTCCGTACGCGGTGCCAGTCAGGGGGAAAATCTGGTACAGGCTAACGGGCAGGGGCGTAGCACGGCTGAGCGTTTAACGTCGCCGATGATTCGTTTGTCTGACGGTAACCTGCGTGAAGTGAGCTGGTCTTTTTTAAATAAGTTGATGGCCGCATTGCTGGTGCATACAACGGATATGCAGGTGGAAGAGCGCAACGGCAAAAAAGCGATCACTGTTAATAAGCCCGATGCTCTCGGGGTAAAACTGTACGAATACCAATACCTCGAAAATACCTACGCCGCCACTAAGTTGTTTTATACCGGCATAGGTACGCGCAACCTTGCTTACCATGATCGGCCCAGTGCAGCCGGTTCCAGCCCCGGTATGTCGGATGCGGGAATGTCGCCTCACGATTTTGCCTATGAGGATATTGTTGATGCGGATGTGGTGCTGGTTTTAGGCGCCAACCCCTACGAAAATCAATCCGTATTTTTTATGCAGTATATGCAGGGGCGGGAAATGCTTGTGCTTGACCCACGCCGTTCGGCTACAGCGGAATATGCTGTGCGTACGGGTGGCTTGCATTTGGCGCCCGCTAATCTCGGGGCGGATTCGCTGATTCTTTATGCCTTGGCGCGCGAGTTGATTGAAGTACACGGTATCACTTCAGACTTGCCCATTAACTTGCCTGTAAATGCCAATGCGCGGCGTGCATCTCGGGCGATGACGTATGAACAATTTAACACTTTTTTAGGCGTGGGTGATGCGACGAATACGACCTATACCCTGGCAAATGCCGCGCAGGTAGCAGGTCTGGCGCTGGCAGATTTAAAAGAGGTTGCGCGACGCCTTGCCGTATCGGGCTCCGGTAGTCAGGCTAAGGTTGCGGTGTTGTATGAGAAAGGTTTGATCTGGGGGTTTAATTATCACAATACGGCGGCGGTGGCTTCCCTTGGAGTATTGCTTGGCAGTTACGGTCGCTCGGGCCGTCTCACAGGTCGGTTGGGTGGGCATCAAAAAGGCTGGGCTGAATCGAGAGCTTCTGTTGATGCGTTTTGGGATGCGGCCAGTGGTTACCCTTATGAGCGGGCGGCACCGGGTTGGCGTCGTGGAGACCGCTACCGTGATGCACGTCTGCAAGACGATATTTTACTAAAACATAATCTGGATAATCACGTATTTGGCCCGCTGGAATCAGCCCATGTGGATCAAAATAATCTGGCCACCGGAGAGGTGCGCCTGCAAAATAATTTGGTTACGTTAAAAGACCCCGATGTGCATTTGTTGTGGATTGTGGGTGGCAATTACTTGGGGCAAACCAATGCCTGCGGACAAAAGCGGGAGATAATGCAGCAACGTCTGCAAGGCGGGCAGGCTGATATTGCACGCCCAACGGATATTGACCCTACAGATTTTGCAGCCGTGCTGGATATATATAAAGCGCGTATCGATGGCGGTGGTTTGGTGGCGGTGCACCAGGATATTTTCCTGAATCCAACAAGTGAGCTGTGCGATATTATTATTCCGGCTGCCGGTTGGGGTGAAGATGATTTTACTCGTTATAACGCCCAGCGTCGTTACAAACTGTATGAGCGCTTTCAAGATATGCCCTTGCACCCAGCGGATGCATCGCGTTTTGCCGGGCAGGACCCGATGGCCCATATCGACGACTTTGCCCATTCGCCCAAACCCGACTGGCGCATTTTCAAAGGTATCGCCCTGGCTCTCGGGGAGCATTTGGCTGATGCTGAGGTTCAACAGCAATTGCGTACGAGTTATGGTTGGCAGGATGCTGCGCAGGTGGCCGATGATATGGCACGAAACTCGAACCGCGCATCTCTGCTGGGGGATATTGTGCGTTTCGGTGAGGAGCGTGCGGATGTGGCCGATAAAACCCGTATTATACACAGGGTTTTGGGCAAAGATGGCGATGGTAATGCGCCGCTGTTAACTGGGACAGTTTCCGCAGTTTATGAAAAAATTACCGCAGACGGTTTGTTTGTGCGTGAAGATACAGGCAATCGTATTTATGGAAATGGCGTTGCTTCCAATGGTGTGATTTTACCTGTGGTTTATAACGGCAGCGGCTTAGAGTGCGCACTGCGTACGGTGAAAAGTCGGCAATTTAATTTTGTTGCTGCGCCCTGGGAAGATATTGAGTGGGCCTTTAAGCGGGCGAATGGCCTGAATGACAACTTGGCTCCGATTAATTCGGATAGCCTTGTATTAACGAACGGGCGCGTCAACCACCTGTGGAATAACTTGTTCCACCATTTGCGCAATGAGTATGTCAATGAGCGCTACCCGGAAGATTTACCGGGCACGGTGCTTGAAATCAATCCGCAGTGGGCGGCGGCGCGGTCTCTGGTTAATGGTCAGGTTGTTGAAGCGCAAAACGTACACGGTGGTGATAGCAGCCGTTTTCGTGCGCTGGTTTCTATTCAGTCGGGCGTATCGTCTGGGCGTGGTTTTGCCATGTTCAGTTACCCGGTTCGCCGTAATGGTCAGTTTAATTTTGATGGTTTCCCGAATGCTGTTACGGATGTTTATTCCGATGGGATTAACCCTATTGGAGCGCTTAAATACAGCCGGGTGACTTTAACAAAAGTCTCCGACCCTATATCGGGAGATGCTGATTGGGTCTTTGTTTCGCCGAACCGGCGCGGGCCCACCTATGAAGCGCGCAATGAGGTGGGGCCAGCCGTTCCCCCTGCACCACTGGATCGGCGCTGGACACCGAATGAGCGCCTCGACTGGGAAATGCGTGAGCTAATTGTTCGCAAAGGCTTACCGCGCACTTTCGTCCACAGTCGTGGGCAGCGACAGCATTCCATGCAAATGCCAGATCAATTACTGGAAGCACTAAAAGGCGGCTTGGCAAACCAGTTTGCCGCGATGTTGCCCGCCATGCAGTATTTTGACCGCGAAGGGGCCTCACCTAAAATTTTGGATTACTGGGACGGTGCTGATCTGGCATTGGCAGAGCGCTGGTTAGAGGCACAGAATGCGATTGCTCCGATAACGGAATTATTTATTGAGCCGCCTATCGCCATTGCTCGTTTGGGCTCATCACCGCAGCCCATGGAAAATTACAGTTTGGAAAGCAATCAGGCGGATGGTTACCGCGATATTGTGGGTGCGGATACTTTGTTTGTTGATCCGGTATCCGGTTCCATTGCTCGGGCAGATACCCCAGCAGAAGTCACCTTTAAAGATGGGCAGGGTCGGGTAAAACCTGTCGCGCCCTTTTTTGAGTTGTGGGCGCGCTTTGGGGATGACGAGCAGGCACGTCCGCTGACTCGTGAAGATTTACAGCGCAGGGGGTTAAGTGAAAATGATATCGCATGGCAGGTGGATGTCGCTAACCTGAAAATTTTTCGGCGCACAGGGCAGGCGGCGGATCGCATTGAGGCACAGGTGGCGCCAGCAGTACTGCGCGGGCACCAGGCGATTGAAATGCAGGGCCGAGCCTTAAACTTTAAAACCGCTCAGAATCATGTGCCCTTTGGCACCTTGCGCTATATACGCCCTAGCGATGATTTCCCTGAAATCCGCCTACGTTTTACGCCTGCCGCCGGTTTGGTATTTGGCCCAACTGCCGATCAACATATTAGCGCCGATCGGGCTATTTACGATGCCACCCGTGGCAATTGGGATACGCATTCCGATGGCTTTACGCCGAATGTCCCTGAGCCTCGCGCCAGAATATTTACCGCACCCGGTGGTATTTATGCGCAGGACCCTCCAGGTAATAACCTAGGGTATTTTGATGATTCCTGTGATGGCATTATTCGTGTTTCCATTCGGGGAGTGGACCTCCCGGCAGCAAAGGCAAGGGTCACTTCCGGCCCTCCTGACTATGCTCCCGACAGCCTGCCTGTGCGCACGGTACTCGATGATCTTGAGCAAATGGAGCATGGCCCGCATGTGGATGATGTGACTGCCGATGAGGTTATCGATATTATTCGCCGAGCATTGGAAACCCAGCGTTTGCTGCATACGGAATTTGAAAACCAGGCATTTCCTTTTTGGGAGACCAGTGCCCAGGGGACTTTTACCCCAGCTCAGGCAAACTGGGGGCACGCGGTGAGCCGTCACAGTGAAATACTGCGAAGCTTGGAAGGGCTGAAAGCGCCAGCGGATTCCCCCGAAAGGGCCGCCGCTCACGGCACACTTCAATTCATATCAACACAGGGAATTCTGCGCAGTGTTGATCACAGCCACGACTATAGCGCGTCTAATATGCAGCGGATGCCCGCGTTAATGCGCGGAGCAGACGGTGGCCTGTTAGCCTTAAGCCGACGAATGCAGGCAAAGGTAGAGCGAGGGTTGGATGTATTTGCGCCGGATAATCAGGGCGGCAATAGCCCTGATGCGGCATTAGACAGATTAATGTCGGCCTTTGCCAGTATGGCCGGTATACACGCTGGGGTTCCACTGCCGGGAGGCGGCAATTTGGCCAGTATTTTTGCCGACCCGGTTCAGCTAAAAGACCATTTACGCAATGGCACGGCGGCTGGCTCGTTGGCCACCGCTAATGGTTTACAGGGGCGGCCTTTGGTTGTTCCCGGTGACCCGGCGGCATCGGCCTTTATTCAATTGATCCAGTTACCCGCCCACCCCATGAACGGCCCACTGAGCGGTTACCGTGACTCGGTGACGGGTGACGAGGGTATTACAGTTATCCAGAACTGGATTTCATCACTTTAGGAGATCAGTCTATGCCTCTAGAACCGAAAAATATTACTGCGAGACTGGCTCAGCGAAAAGTGCGCGGGAACCCACCGGGTACACAGCCTGAGTCGGCTATTTCAAACTGCTTTCCCGGTTTGGAATTTGATTTTCGCAATATCTGGAAGCATATTTTTGTGGGTATTGAACTACATGAAGCAGGGTTAAACGGTGGGCATATTGTGATGGATGTGACGCCGGGAAGTCCGCCGGATTTGGCAAACGTGCCTTTGTTTGCTCGGCTGCTGGAAGTGGCCGGGCGGCCACTGGCAGCGGCCCGCACCTTGGAGGCAGGAGTCACTCAACAAATACAACCCTTATCACTTGCCGATGCCTTGGCCCATATTCTGACTCGGAGTGGCGAAATGGTTGAGTGTGTTTTTGGCGGACAAGGCTCGCAAATTCGTGTTCAGTTGGAAGTGCGCGAAGTTTTTAAAGACGGCACCTTATCTGAAGACCTTGCCGAACCGGGCGCGTTAACACAGGGTTTGTGTTCCCCGTGGCAGGCAGATTATCGAGAGTGCGGATGTTATTACTGGGCGGCTTCGCGCCCGGATTTTGTCAATGCTGAAGTCAATGGCGGCAATACTGAAGGGCACGACTGGATGCAGAAAAATCGCAGCGATACCGATGCTTATGCGCGGGATCGTGGTGGCCGTGCAGGCGGTATGCATATTACTTACAGTGACCTGTATAACGATTGGGAAAACCAGCTTACGTTTATCAAAGATGGCAAGGATGCAGAGTAGTGACAGGCGCTCCGCGTGTGCCCCAGGGGCATGTCTTTAAAGTTGGTGAAGGCTGTAGTGATGAAAATAGTAGTGATGAGAATAGTAGTGATGAAAGCTGTAGTCATAAAAGTAATGGCAAAGCCGCCGCCTATCTTTTTCTAACCAATGGTTCTCGTGTATATAAAGTGGATGATGCGGTTTACCATCGTCTAAGTCAGAGCATGAATGCCGGTGACGAAGCGGCTGTCAGTGAGCAAATAGATGCGTTGCACCTCAGTGCCCCCGCGTATATTAAACCTCAAGCGCCAGAAGCATTTCCCGTACGAGCGCTATCATTGGCCGTCGCCCAAAAATGTAATTTGGGCTGCACCTACTGCTATGCGCAGGGAGGAGATTTTGGCGAGCCAAGCCGCACTATGTCCGAGGAAAAAGCCTGCGCGGCAGTCGATCAGTTAATTGCTGGTACGGCGGAAGGAGAGCGCGCGAATTTAAGTTTTTTGGGGGGCGAACCGCTGGTTAACCGAAAGCTGATTGGCCGCGTGACCCGCTACGCGAAACAAAAAGCGCAAGAAAAAAATATTACGATTGGGTTTTCAATTACCACCAATGGCACATTGATTAACGAGAGGGACGGCGATTTTTTTGAAGAAAATGGTTTTGCCGTCACCATCAGCCTGGATGGGCTTGGTGAAGTACATGACCGGCAACGTCCGTTTAAAAATGGCAAAGGTAGTTTTGAGCGTATTATTGCGCGTATTGAGCCATTGCTCGCCATGCAGAGGCATATGCAGGTATCTGCACGTATTACCGTAACGCCTGCCAACTTGAATTTAAAAGACTCGCTTGATGGCTTGCTGGCAATGGGGTTTCACAGCGTTGGTTTCTCACCTATGCTCAGTGCGCCCAACGGGCGAGAAGAAATGCAGCGCGAAGACCTTCAGCAAATGCTGAGATCTATGCAGGAATGTGGCATGGCTTTTATTGATCATCAAATACGTGGGGAGCGTTATGCTTTTCATAATATGGTGTCGGCACTACAGGAGATCCATAAGGGAACGCATAGGCCCTACCCCTGTGGCGCCGGTGCCGGATATTTTGGTGTGAGTGCCGACGGCGATCTTTATGCCTGCCATCGATTTGTGGAAGATGACAATAGCCTGATGGGCAATATTGAAACAGGTGTGGATGCCCAAGCGCAAAAACAATGGTTGGCAGAGCGGCACGTCGATCAGCAGTCCCCCTGTAATGGCTGTTGGGCAAGATATTTATGTGGCGGTTCCTGTCATTATGAAGTGATCCACCGAGAGCGTGAATCCTGTGAGTATATTCGTGGCTGGCTCGACTTTTGTTTAAGGTCTTATGTGTTCCTGCTGGATAAAGCACCGGATTACTTTTCGCAAACCGCAGCACAGACTCAAATATACGCGCCTATCGCTGTAGAAATATAAACCAAAATTAGAAAAAGAAAAAAGAAAAGGACAGCCCGCCATCACTCTAAATTTGAATACGACACTATACGATACAGTCATTATTGGAGGAGGCCCAGCGGGCTGCGCCACCGCCTGTCGTTTGGCACTATTTGGTTATCGTATTTGCTTAATTGAGCGCAGCGATTCTTCACATACTCGTGCCAAAGTGGGTGCCTCTCTTTCTTCTCGCATTTTGGATTTACTTGTTGATATTCACGCTGAGGAACTGCTGGTAAATGCTGGTTTTCCACGCACGCTGGGCGCCAACGTACTCTGGGGCGAGCAAGTTGAAACCCGACCACATCATGGCATTCCCGGTTTTGGTGTGGAGCGCGGAAGGTTCGATGAATTGTTGCTCACCCATGCCCGTAAACTCGGTGTTACAGTCATTCGGCCTGCAACGGTTGTTGGGCTTGAGCGTATTGAAAGTGCTTGTGGTAATAGTGCTTGTGGTAATAGTGCTTGTGGTAATAGCGCTTGTGGTGATAGCGCTTGTAGTGAAAGTGATCGTGGATATAGTACTGATAAAAATAGCACTTGGCACATTAGTGTAAATAATCAATCTAAAACTTCACTGATTTCGTGTAAGTTTGTGGTGGATGCTTCGGGGCGCAGGCGCTATTCACAACAGCATACTGCTAAGGGTTATCAAAAATACTTCGATACCGTTGCACTCTATGCTTATTGGCAAGTAAATATGGACCCGCGCAATGGGCTTGTAGAAGCATCCGATCAAGCCTGGTACTGGGCCGCTTTTGTGGAACCTGACCTATTGATTGCCGCAGTATTTGTTGATCGCAAACAGCTAAATACAAATTCTCCAGAAACTCTCTACCAATATATTCTGGCTGAATCGCTGCTGCTAAAGCCCGTGCTTGCAGGCGAACAACTATCTTCAGTCAATGTGTGTGACGCAAGTATTTGTTTGGCGAAGAGCGCGGGTGAACATGGGTTATTGCGCGTTGGTGATGCCTTATTAGCAAAGGACCCAATTTCAGCACAAGGGGTTGAGTCCGCAGTTGCGTCAGGGCTAAGTGCCGCCCGTGTGATACACACCGCGTTGCAAAAACCTATGCAGCAGAAAATGGCTTGGCAGTTTTATCAGCAACAGCATCACCAAAAATATACAGACCATTTACAATTTACTTCGCGCTTTTACGAAGAGCGCCTTAATGTTTGTAATACCCCGTTTTGGAAAAATCGAGTTATACATACAGAAACGGAAAATAATAACAAACCAATAGAAGAAAACCTCCCTCAGATGCTTCGGGTATCGCAAGGTATATCGTTTAAAGAAGTCGCTGCAATACAAAGTGATATTGTCACCACAGTGCCTGGAATTGAATTATCCAATGGCGAACATATAGCTTTTTGGGAGGGGGAATTATTAACTGAGCTTCTTTCACCGTTCCGCTGCAAAATGCCTTTGTATAAAGCATTGCAATACTGGCGCACCCACTTTCCTAATATTCATGGTATGCGATTGCTTAATTGGTGCCTCTATAAAAATATTCTAACCTAATAAGACCTTGCTCAATGGCTGTATTTATACCAATCCTAGAAGAAAATAAATTAATCGATTAATAGGACACACACCCGATTAATAGGACACGATTAATAGAAATCGATTAATAGGACACGATTAATAGGACACGATTAATAGAAATCGATTAATAGGACACACACCCATAGTACCATACGATTAATCGATTAATAGGACACACACCCATAGAAGAGAAACTTAAGATGGGTTGGAAATTTAAGCATTTTCTTTGCGATTAATAGGACAAGCGATTAATAGGACACACACCCATAGAAGAGAAACTTAAGATGGGTTGGAAATTTAAGCATTTTCTTTGGGGTTTGAAGTGAGTGCTAATCACAATCCGTAAAAAAGCGTTTTAACGAATTTTAGATAAATTGCGACAAAAGCAATTGATTGCTTAGGAAAGAAAAGCGAGAAGGAAATTAAGAAAAGGCTTGACTGGATTTCAGGTTGGGTGGCCGCAGGTAGCCGAGTTGTTGATAAGCCTTTTTAAGGCTGTACCAACTGCCGACAAAGCCTTTAAATTTCGACTCAAAGTGTTGGGTCATATAAAGCCATTGTTTAGCCTCAATGGATAACCGGCTCAGAATCGGTGGTAAATGGTTTGGAATAGAGCCGCGTTTATCTTCGCGGATAATGCGGCCAGTCCAATCAATAAGTTCGAGGTAGTCGTCGAAAAGGAAGGGTAAACCGCGAGGCATAAGTTCTCTTGGGTTACCAGCAAAATTCAATAGCTGTTTGGGTTGTTGATTGGAATTAATAGCGCGTACTGCAATGCGCATTTGAATGGATGTAAATTCGGAGTTTTCTGGAGTGTCTGCCAATTGTGCGCGGATGGGGTTGAGATCGACATAGGCCATGCAAGCCGCGAGGGCTTTCTCATCCAATAGGGCCTGGGACTTAAAGCGTCCTTCCCAGAAACGCCCAGTGCAATGATCTTCTTGGTTGGCTTGTCGAGCAATAGGTTCGTTAAGCATCTTCATAAACCAGGAGATATCACAAAGCCGTAGACGCCAAAGAGCAATTATATCTCGAACAGCGTGCAGTTCGGGTTCACTTAGGGATTTGCCCTTTGCGAATGTTTGAGTGAGTAAGGTACCAGAACAGAGTTGATGCCATCGGCGACAGACTTCGAGATCTGTCCAATTGCAAGCTGAAGATTTATCAACATGTAAAACAAGGTGGTAATGGTTAGACATAATGGCGAAGGCACAAATATCAATACTGAAGATTTCGCCAAGCAGCAAAATACGATCCTCGATCCATTGACGTCGATGTTCATAGGACTGGCCAGAAAATTCGTCCTTACCACATAGGAAAGCGCGCCTTACACAGCGTGATACGCAGTGATAGTAAGAAGTCGCGTCAAGGGAGATCAGGGCTTTCCGTGGTGTTGGCATAGGAATAATCCATAATTTAACTGTATGTGGATATATACAGTACTTGGGGGGAGGGTGCAATACTTATATATGTGTGTCCAAGATAATAGGGCAGGGAGCCAATGGTATTATTTGGCCGTTGTTCTGTAAACGCCAAACCAATTACCCCCTAGCTTAATATCACATTCCAAGGTAATAAATCAGCTAGATCATCCTCTCTCGACCTATTGGGCAATTCTGTAAACACATGCTTCAAATACTCGTAGGGGTTGACACTATTGGCTTTGGCGGTTTCGACAAGACTGTATAAATTTGCACTCGCCTTGGCGCCCGCCTGGCTTTTGCTAAACATCCAGTTCTTTCTGCCTATCGTAAAAGGTCTTATAGCACGTTCCGCTGGATTATTATCTATCGGGTACGAGCCATCTTTCAGGTACGCCGTTAAACGTTCCCATTGATTACTCAGATACCTCAGCGCCGCCCCCATTTTTGATGACGGGAGTATGGTGAGTAAGCTTTTATCCAACCATTTCTTTATTTTTCCCAGAATCGGAATCGCCTCTTTTTGACGTATCTCATACCGTTTTTCGGGAGGCTCCTTTTTTATTTTTGCTTCGATGCGGTAAAGCGCTTGAATAAAGGCAATCGCTTGATCCGCTTTGCCTGTTTTTCCTTTTGGTTGGGCTTTTTGAGCGTCAATAAATTTTCTGCGGGCATGGGCCCAGCAACCAAGGCGGATAATATCGTATTGGTTACACGCCGGTTCGTAGCCATCATAACCATCCACCATCATTGCTTGAGTGGTTTTAGATAATAATGCTTTTGGGGTTTCTTGGTTCCGTGAAGGCGAATAGTGAAACACCATCGCAGGGTGTGATGTAAAGCTCGCCATCAACCACATATAACTTTTACTTTGTGCAGGCTTACCGGGTTCATCCAGTACTTGCAGGGTTGTTTCATCCATGTGTAACAGTGATTGCTGCTGTAAATGTTCGATCAGGCGATCAATGAGTGACTGCACTAACTCACCCACCTTAATCATCCAGTTGGCCAGGTTTGTGCGACCCAGTTCGATACCAATGCGTTTGAACATATCACTTTGACGATACAAGGGTAATGCATCGCAGTATTTTTGTGTGGCGACAAACGCAAGCAAGCCAGGGCTGGCAATACTTTTATTAATGGCTTGTTTTGGTTTTTTGGCTGTGACGATGTGTTGATCACAACAAGGGCAGGCATATTTTAGCCGACGATGGCGAATGACTTTGATTTGAGCGGGGATGATATCCAATTGTTCATGATCATCACTTCCAATCTGTTTTAAGGTGCTGCCGTCATGTGGGCAGGTTTTCTCTTCTTCTGGAAGGTCGTGAATAATGTCTTCGCGTGGGTAAGCATCGGGAATGCTAACTCGTGGTTTACGGGTGCGCTGATACGCCTTAACTGTCGTCTCGCTATGCTCTTCTACCTCATCTTCTACCAGGCTTTCAGCTTCATTGAATAAGCTCGTTTGGTCAGGCGATACCTTTTCGCTGGATGCGCCAAACCGACGCGATAAAAATAGACGTATCTGTTCTTTTAACGATTCGACTTGTATATCACGTTGAGCGAGCTTTTCATTTTTTAATACAAGCTGTTCGCGTAGTTGCTCAACTTCTTGCTGTAATTTCACCACATCATTCATGGGTGGATTATACCAAAATGCTTAACCTACAGCGCTGAATTCCAGCCGCTGATGCGGTTTTATTTGGGTAAAATCAAAGCCACGCAATAACCAGACCCATTGCTCCTGGGTAATTTTCAGTGTGGAATTCTCAGAACGCTTCGGCCATTTGAATGTATCTTTCTCCAGACGCTTTTGCCATAAAGCAAAACCTGTTTCGTCCCAATAGAGTACTTTGAGTTGTGTTCGTCGTTTGTTGCAGAAAACAAACAAAGCTTGGTCAAAGGGCGATAGTTGCATGGCTTCGGATACGATTAACGACAGGCCATTCATTGCTTTTCTAAAGTCCACCGGGTCACGATGTAAATAGACATCGACTGAATTACACCAGCTAATCATGAGAGACTATGCACCAAAGCGACAAAGGATTGAACCGGCATGGCATCCGGGCAGTGTATTTTACAGCGTCCAACCTGGATGGTCAGGCTAACGGGGGATTCCGGCGGTGTTTCAATAACGGCTTTTTCAAAGGCTGGCCTATCTGAAGAAAGAAGCTTTGAGCGTTTTAAGGAAAAGTATTTGGGGTTAAGGTTATTTTCTTCACAGAATTGCGTTTGTGTTAGACCAGATTGATTAAATGCCTCGATCAGTTTTGGCCAATCGTATTTACGCTGCTTTGTCATATTACCTGCTCGTTTAATGGAGGGGATAATTTATCGTGTTAGGTTTGGGCTGTGTAGGGGGTAATTGGTTTGGCGTTTACGTTGTTCTCGATCTCTATGGCCGAAAAGTGATTGGCTTTGCCTTGTCAGATTCACCTGATAGCGAGCTGACAAAACGCGCATTATCGAATGCATTTGAAGCGCGCGGGCGACCACAGGGAGTGATGTTTCATTCTGATCAGGGCTGTCACTACACCAGTTTGGTTTTTAGACAATTGATCTGGAAGTACCAGATTAAACAGAGCATGAGCCGTCGTGGTAACTGTTGGGATAATGCCCCGATGGAACGTTTTTTTCGGAGTTTGAAAACTGAAAACATGCCTAAAAATGGTTATAGCAGTGATAAGGTAGCGAGTGATTCTGTTCGTGATTACATTTATAAGTATTACAATTTAGTGAGGCCACATAGCCATAATTTAGGATTATCGCCGAACGAAAAAGAAGTATTTTTTTGGAAAACCTCTAACTCGCTGGCCAAAAAAGGTTGACCACTACAGGTCGACTACTTGCGGAAAGCAACCAGGAAGCTATTCAGAAAATTAGACGCCTTATTCTCAATAACGTTGAGGTTTTTCAAACCGGCAAAAAGACACATGGTTGGGTATCGTATATTTATGCTCTTACTACGATTGGATAAACTGATGTGCAATACAGCTCGAACATAAATTTCACATTATGAATATTGACAGTACATATGGTGACAAAGAGGTTTTAATAGTGCCGATAATAAGTGAAAAGTATGCTGAGACACGGAATATGTTAATAAAATGTGAATTTTTTATACATTTTTGAGTGTATGCGCAATTTGTTGTTACTCAAATAAACTAGAGGCTTGAAATGTATTAATTTATCTTATAGTGTTCACACACGACGTACTTCTTTGCAATGCAATACTAGGATATTTCAATATTAAGAGAGTTTTTGGTTTGCACAAGAGCGATACTTCGGTATTGCCCCTTCACTAAGTATTTTCGTATTAATCTGTTAGACAAACATAAATAAAATTATAAAACACCTTAATTCGTATATTGGTGTGGGTGAAGCTTTTTCAAATTTTGAGCAGGTTTCAATTTATTTGGATCATTGCTTTAAATACTCACTTAATAATTACGAAAGTAGCTTAAACAGGACATACTATATGGCATATATCGACGGTATCACAGTTATTATTCCCACGTATAATCGAGCAGAGCTGTTAGATAAAACGCTTTTATCGTTGTGTTTTCAGTCTAGCGGTCGGGAATTATTTGAAGTGATTGTGATAGACGATGGTTCGTCGGATGCTACGCAAAAAGTAGTGGATCTGTATCGCGGTCGGTTGAATATTCATTACTATTTTCAAGAAGACAAGGGGTTTAGGGTTGCAAGGGCAAGAAATATTGGTATCGAAAATGCCCAACGCAAAGCTTGCCTGTTTCTAGATTCCGGCATTTTAGCCAGTACAAATTTAATTCAAAACCACTGGCTTGCATATAAAAATAATAAAGAACTGGTTCGGATAGGCTACGCACTTGGTTTTGATGAGTTCGACCAAACCAGCTTAAGTCACTCATTTCAATTTAACGATCAGTCTGAGTTAGAGAGCTTGTTCAAGGTATTGAAAAGCGACAGCAAATTTCTAGATTGCAGAGAGTCTTCTTTTGCTCAGCTCGGATTAGATATAGATTCAATAAGCATTCCATGGCTTCTTTTCTGGACATGCCACGTATCCTGTTCAACCAAGTCTCTATTGAAAGTTGGAGGGTTTGATGAGCATTTTGAATCTTGGGGGGGCGAGGATGTAGAGCTTGGCTTAAGGCTGCACAAACTGGGGTTGAAATTTGAGATTGCTGAAAACTGCGATGTTATTCACTGTCCTCATGAGCGTTCATCTAGCCAAAATAAACGAAGTTCTACCCAGAATTGTCAATACATGTATAACAAGCACCCTTGTAATGCGACCTATTTGTTGAGTCAAGGGAACCATGGTTGGGAGAGCATCGTAGTGTCGGTATTGGAGTCCGAGAGGGAAGAAGCCTATGCCTAGATATTCTCAGCTTTCAATTGTTCAGCATGACGATCAACAATTGGATGACCTAGCGGTAGTAAAAACGCTAGAAGAGAAATTTACGGTAGGAAAGGGTCTAGTTGTATGCGGAAGACCAAGAGTTGTTATTATTTCTGTATTTGAAATTGATTGTGATGATATTCATGCGGCCTATTCAGAACAGGAATTAAAAGATGCCATAGTGATTGGCGATAAGTGTTTTTTTGATTCTACAGAAGGCGCTTCTTTTCCAAACCACCCGCTAAAACTTACTTGTGTAAAAGCCCCTGGTAGACCGCTGGGGGAAATCCAACTCGGAAATAATGTAAACCTTCAGGGTACGGCTATTTGCAGTTATGGCTCTATATCCATTGGTGAGAATACAGTTATGGCGCCGGGCGTGGTGATTATGGATTGCGACGGACATACTCTCGAAAATCGCAATGTTGAGGGAGAGGTTTCCAAGTTAGATATATCCCCCGTATCAATTGGGAAAGACGTTTGGATCGGTTATGGGGCCATAATTCTGCCCGGCGTAACCATTGGCGATGGCGTGGTAATTGGTGCGGGTAGCGTTGTTTCACGGAGTATTCCCGCAGGGTGTACGGCTGTGGGGAACCCTTGCCGGCCAATAAATAAAATTGTGCCAGTTTAAATAATTCTTGGTTAATGGGTAAAAAAGGAGATGGCTCTATTTCACCTTGCTCATATTTATACTATTAGCGACCGTTATCGATCTGCCAATGTTATTACCAATGTTATTACCAATGTTATTACCAATGTTATTACTACAAGAGCCGCCTAAGGGGACACCTTATGGTTTGAGGTACTTGGTTGTTCGTAGAAAACAAAAAGTGAGATTGATTTAATGCTTCGATAGCGGGTTAATTGCAACAATGAGTTTCGCTTTTTTATCGCCCTTATTTTTATTGGTTCGGTTTTTCTAATTCGCTGAACCGATTCTGATTGAATGTCAACTTACCCGCTTACACGTAAGCGGGGTAGCTTATTGAGTTCTATTTATGTCGAATATACGCAAAGGCACTGATTGCCAAAATAAACCCTCATCGGAAGATATCGCTATAGTCGGCATGTCTTGTCGTTATCCTGGTGGTATTACTAGCCCTGAAGAATTTTGGGAATTTTTAAAAGAGGGGGGTGATGGCATAGTTGACGTGCCAGAGGATCGCTGGCTAAAAAGCGCGTACTTTCATGAAGACCTAAAAAAACCCGGAAAAATATTTGTTAACCGAGGCGGGTTTATTAAATCTATAGACCAGTTTGACCCTCAGTTTTTTAATATCTCACCCAATGAAGCGAATTTTATCGACCCTCAACATCGATGGATTTTGGAAATTACTCAGGAAGCGTTTGAAAATGGTGGGATTCGAGCGAGCGAATTAAAGGGAAGTGATACGGCTGTATATATTGGTCAATTTATGCGGGATTATGAACAAATTCAGTATGACTCTATGGCGCGGCAGTCTATGTCACCTCATTCCGCAACCGGGCCGGCGATGACGCTCACTTCAAATAGAGTTTCCTATGCCTATGATTTTACCGGCCCAAGTGTCACTTTAGATACGGCTTGTTCATCCTCACTTGTTGCATTGCACTTAGCGTGCAAAGCGATTATCGATGGCGATAGCACAGTAGCGTTAGCGGGGGGCGTGAATATACTCTTGCGCCCTGAATTAACTATGTCGATTTCTAAAGCTTCGATGTTATCTCCCGATGGAAGCTGCAAGAGTTTTGATAGTGGTGCAAATGGATATGTGCGTAGTGAAGGTGCTGGAATGCTGGTGCTTAAGAGTCTTGATAATGCCTTACGGGACGGCAATAAAATATTTGCGGTTGTTAAGGCTTCGGGAGTCAATCAAGACGGTCAAACAAATGGTATTACGGTTCCAAATGGCGAATCTCAGCGCGCCCTTTTATCAAAGTCTCTCGCTAAGGCCGGTATTGAAGCTGAGAGCATTCAATATGCTGAAGCTCACGGTACAGGAACCGCAGTGGGTGATCCAATAGAAGTAAACGCACTTGGTCGTATTTTGGGCGTGCGCAATAGCAAGGACGATGCGCTATGTGTGATTGGTTCAGTTAAGAGTAATATCGGTCATTCCGAAGCAGCCGCAGGTGTGGCGGGGGTTATTAAAACAAGTCTAGCTTTGGCAAATAAACAGATTCCTACGAATTTACATCTTAAAAAGATAAACCCCCAAATTGATTTACAGAAATTAAATATTGATATTGCGGATAAACATCAAGACTGGCCTCCCTTGCCCGCAGGAAAAAAGCCGAGGGCTATTGTGAATTCATTTGGTTTTGGCGGCACCAATGCGAACGCAATTTTAGAACAGGCCCCAGAGATAAAGCAGGAAACGGGAAGCCAAAAGCCTGTTGTGAATAGTGATGTGAAGTTATTAACCGTTAGTTCAAAAACTCAGGACGGTTTGAGAGATCAAGTAAAAAAATACCTGGAATATTTCGATTCGGCTGCATCTGAACCCCGCAGTCTACATGATATTTGCTATTCTGCCGCTTTAAAGCGGGACCACTACAAATTTAGAGCCGTATTTAATGGCACGGATAAAGGTTCGATCAGGTCAGGGTTGAATGATTTTCTTAATGGAAGCAAAGCACAAAACCATGTTGTTGGAAAAGAGAGCGCAACGGATACACGCAAAAAGTGTTTTGTTTTTTCTGGCATGGGCACAACCTGGGTTGAAATGGGGAAAGCGCTTTATCTTAGCGAGCCGGTGTTCAGGGATGAAATTGATCGATGCGACAAAGAGTTGTCCACCTATACCCAATGGTCGCTGGTTGAGAAAATATTTAATACTGCGCTAGAAAATCAGACCCATGCAACTGAAGTTGCGCAGCCGGCTATTTTTGCGATTCAAGTCGCGTTGGTAAAATTGCTTGCTGCCTGGGGAATTAACCCTGAGTGTGTAGTGGGGCACAGTGCGGGAGAAATTGCGGCTTCCTATGTTTCTGGGTGTTTAAGTTACAAAGACGCTATTAAGGTATTGTATCACCGCAGTCGATTGCAGCAGGAAACCGAAGGTGAGGGCAAGATGCTCGCTGTTGGGCTAAACGAACAGGAGTTAGAGCAACGATTTAAAATAAATGATAGACCAGGGGTATCGGTAGCCGCTATCAATGCGCCTGGTGCCATTACTCTGGCGGGGAATGAGAGCGAATTAAAACAGATAGAAAAAGAACTTGAGGACGAAGGTTTCTTTGCGCGCTTTTTAAGAGTGGATGTGCCCTATCATAGTCCAGCGATGGACCCTATTAAGCAGCCGTTGATCGACGCATTAGTTGATATATCTGTGGCTAAACCAAAGGTTGATATTTATTCAACAGTAACGGGAGCGCTTGGAAATATCGGTGACTGGGCGGCTGAGTATTGGGCTGATAATGTCCGAGAGCCGGTTTATTTCAAAAAAACGATAGAAAAAATAATAGACGATGGCATAACAACGTTTATCGAAATATCGCCTCATGCTGTTTTAGCAAGCCCAATAGAAAAAATACTCGACGGTAAAAAAACCGCAGGTATTGTTGTACCTACTTTAATGCGCGGCGAAAATGATGTGATAATGCTGAATCGCACTTTGTCCAAAATGCATGTCAATAGTGTGCCCTTAGATTGGGCAGTGCTTTACCCTCAAAAAGGAAACTTCGTTACTTTACCGACTTATGCATGGCAACATGCAAGCTATTGGCATGAGCCGGATCACGTTAAAAAATGTCGAATTGAAAACAACGTTCAGCAGGGTGGTTTTCATGAAATTGAACACCCGCTGCTTGGGGCGCGGCTTAATTCAACGGCTTATATTTGGCAAAACCTTCTCAATATCCCCGATCAATCTTATTTGGCGGATCATTGTATTGGCGGGGATATAGTGTATCCGGGTGCGGCATACATTGAAATGGCACTTAAGGTGCAGAATTCAATTGGGTCCACAACGCATCTTAAATTGACAGAAGTTGAATTTCTTCGAGCTTTATTTCTTGAAGTATCTTCTACAACAAAATTTGAAACTCTGCTCGATTCTGAAACAAATACATATACGATTTGTATATTAGATGAAAAGTCGAACCAGTGGAATGCCTTTGCTAAGGGAAAAATATCGCCAGATAAGGTCGTTGCAAATAAAGCTAAGATGGATTTGGCTAAGTTAAAGAAAAAGCTGCCGTTGCAAAAGGATCAGACGGAATTTTATGCCCGTTGCTGCGATCTTGGTTTGACTTACGGGGCTGATTTTCAAACCGTGCAAAATGTATGGCATAGTCAGGATGAAGCCCTGGTTGAACTCACGGTAGATAACGTTTTTCTAGATGAAAATAACGCATATATATTACACCCCACTATTTTGGATGGAGCATTTCAAGGTCTTTTTTCTCTGGTTAATATTGGTTATCTTCCCACTAAAATAGAGGCGTTTACTTATTTTTCAAAACCTTCAAGCAAAATGTTTTGTCACGTCACTAAGCTCCGCGAAGAAAATGGAACCTTAAATGCGGATATAACACTGCTGAATCAGAGTGGTGAAATCACGCAATTGGTATCGGGTTTAGAATTAAAACAAAAAGATAATGATTCCAGTGTACTCAATGAACTTTTGTATGAATACCATTGGCAGGAAAAATCACTGGCCAGCGAAATTGTTGAATCAACCCATGCTGAAACTTGGTTAGTCCTATGTGACTCAAATGGGGTGGGGGAATCTCTAGCTCGGGGTATAGATGCACAGGGGAGGAAGGCGATCTGTTTTTACCCTGGGAAGGTGCTTTCTAAGACGGGCTTAAATAGTTTTGAGGTGGATTCAAGGTCGGTACAGGGAGTGCTGGAAGCGTTAAAGTGCGCGGCCCCGAATTACATTGCCTCGAATTACAAAGGTATCGTCTGTTTGTGGGGAAGCGAAGTCAATAATACCGATGATGTTTTCTCGTTGTGTGTGGACGGGGTAGCTTCGTATTTGAATGTGGTACAGGCCGTAGATAAGCTAGACCAAGCTGTTTCACCGCAAATTATTTTCTTGTCCCGTCAGGCTTACAAGCTAGGCGGGGATGCTTTTTCTCCTGTGCCGACGCAATCTGCTGTTATTGGCTTTGCTCGTGTATTGGCCAGTGAACAGCCAGAGTATCGTCCACGACTTATTGATTTAGACGTTGAAATTTCATCGGATCAAATAACTAGTCTTGTAAAAGAGTTACTTGGCGAGCAGCAAGAGATGGAGGTTGCATTGCGCTCTTATGGTCGGTATGTCAATAGGCTTTTACCCATGCCAGCCAAGCGCCTAGCTCAGATAGGGCCAAATAAAATTCTTCTTGAAGCCGGTCAGCCATTTTCTGTTTGCGTGGGAAAAACAGAAAACGGACTTATTTTGAAAGAGGCTCAAGCTTTTGTTGTCGATGTTGCAAATGTTGCAAACGAAAGTCAGTTGCTTGTTGAGGTTGTTCAATCCGAAATACCAAATCAATTAGAGGTATCAAAGGAAGAGAGCAAACCAACAATATTTTATGGTGTCGTTAAAAATGAAGCGCAGATGGAAGCAGAGCCGAGAACCAAGTTTGCTATTGGAGATCGAGTGGCTTCGACATGCCTGGGTGAGGTAAATTCTCTTGTAACAATAGATGTTAATAATGCTGTAAAAATTCCCGAATTTATTCGGTCAGAACAATTAATGTCTTTTCTCTATTTGGTCTACGCCAAGTATATTGGCCAAATGATCGACGGCACCTGCACTGTATTTGTTGCCGGGAAGCCGTGTGAACTGAGCGCACTTTTTATAAAAATAACAAAAGAAAAAGGGCAAGCGCTGAAGATAATCGCCTCTAATTTGGAAGAGGAAAAAGAATGGAAAAAACAAAACGCAGGCTATGACGTTAAATTAGCCAATGCTTTTGTTGCGGCTGGGCAGGAATCGTATTTTTGTGATCTTCTGGTGGGGTTTTCATCGAGTGAGCATATTGAGTTTATCGCCGAAAAAATAATGCCATTTGGGAAGTTTCTGAGTATTGAAGCGGAGTTTAACGCGGATCTAAGTACACGCTTAACTGAAAAATCCATTTCGTATCAATTATTTGAGCTTGCTAAATTAGTGAAGTTTCGACCCGATGTATTTAGGTCTTTATATACAGATTGTGAAAAGCAGGTTTCTGCATTCCCCGGTTTACTCACTGATCAGAAAATAGTGGATATTGAGTATTTTGATTCAAAAATTCACACAGTAAATAGTGGGTTTAGCATTTGTTTTAATTCGAATAAAAAGAAATACGCTTTTCGGCATAACTTTAATCACAACCTCAATAATAACCCCAATAAGACGGTTAGGTCAGATGCCAGTTATTTGATAACAGGAGGTTTAGGCGGGCTGGGTCAATTGGTGATGGAATGGTTGGTAGAAAGCGGTGCGACATCCATCATTCTTATCGGGCGCTCCGCTCCAGGCGAATACGCTAGGAAAAAAATTGAAGATGCCCGGTCTAAAGGTATCGATATTAAAATCATGTCGGCTGATATTTCATTAGTGACTGAGGTCAAAGAGGTTATAGACGAAATAAAAAGTCATATGTTGCCCCTTGCAGGGATCATCCATTCTGCGGGAGTCTTAAGTGATGCGACAATTCAGCAACAGAACCGTGAGAAATTCGAAAAAGTGCTTAGGCCCAAGGTGGCGGGTGCTTGGAATTTGCATCAACTGACGTTAAATCAAAAGCTCGATTTCTTTGTCTGTTTCTCCTCTATCGCGTCCGTTATCGGTTGGTCGGGGCAAAGCAACTATGCTGCGGCCAACGGGTTTTTGGACGGCTTAGCACATTATCGTCGAGCGATGGGTAAGCCAGCGCTCACCATAAATTGGGGGCCGTGGCAGGAGGTTGGAATGGCGGCAAACCTTAATGATATTGAAATTAAGCGTATGGAAACTTCTGGTATGAGTGCGCTTTCGAGCAAGAATGGCATAAACGCTCTTGCTGAATTGCTTAAACATAGTGTGGCTCAGGCGGGTGTATTTAGTCTTGATTGGGGGAAAATATTTAATCGATTTCCCGAATTGAAACGTAATCTAGTCTACAGCGCTTTTTTTGATCGAGCAGAAAAAGAAGACACCGCCAATTTTATGGAAGTGTGGGTATCAGCATCCAATGATGTTCGAGAAACCATGTTGATTGAAGAAATATCTTCACTATTCAAAACAGTATTAGAGATGCCGGAAAAAATGCAGTTGGATATAGATTCCAATGTATTTGAATACGGCTTAAATTCTCTTATGGCAGTGGATCTAAAAAATAGACTTCAAGCATTGGTTGAAAAGAAACTTTCGGCGAATATTGTTCTTAAATATTCTACTGTCCAGGCTTTGGTAAATCACCTTATGAATGACGGTATTTTAATTGAAGAAAATACACAGGAAGAGGTACTTTCTATCAGTAAAAATCAGCGTGTGAAGGTTACGATATGATGGTTGACGAGATAATAAATGCCTGTATACATGCAGGCATATCATTATCACTTACAGAAGACGAAAATATAGATATTCATGCTGAAGAGGGAGCGCTCACTCCTGATCTTATCTCGCTTCTCAAAAATAATAAGCTGGATCTTATCGAGTGGTTAAAGGCGCGTGAACGAAAGCAACCCGCGCATCGCGCAAAAGAACGTCTGAAATTAAAATCAATCGGAGAGCATGAAACCTATTCGCTATCCTTTCAACAGGAGGGAATCTGGTTAACGGATCAAATAGATGGCAGCCTGCAATATAATTTGCCACGTATTTTTGAATTAGAGGGAGAGGTCAAGCAGAACAAATTAAATGAATCATTAAGGTTACTTGCAGGTCGCCACCCAGTATTAAGAGCAAATTTTAACAATGGTGAAGACGGACAAAGTGAACAATCCATTGGCAAAGTACCTGAAAAAATACTGAGGTATCATAACCTTATAGGTCAAAAGAATGGTGAATTTGAAACGCAAATAGCCACGCACATTAAAAATGAGGCATCCAAACCATTTGACTTATCACGAGACCTATTATTACGTGTCAATTTGTTCGAAAGGCAGAAGCAAAGCTATGTACTACTTATTACTATGCACCATATTGCTTCGGACGCTTGGTCCGGGGGAATATTTTTAAGGGATTTGGACAGTATATATTTATCGCTTGTAACGGAAGAAGAAATTCCCCTTCCCAATTTGGATATTCAATATGTTGACTACGCAAACTGGCAAAGGAAGCAACTGGCTTCTGGAGCATTGGATCAAGAACTCAAATATTGGCGTAAACAGTTAGAGGGCATTCCAGATCAGCATAGCCTGCCTCTGGATAGGGTGCGATCAAATACGCCCTCTTTTCGTGGGGGCACCGTCTGTCAAAAAATTAATCATAGTCTAACCGCACAGCTCAATGGCCTAGCCTCAAGAAATGGGGTAACATTTTTTATGTTGCTCAATGCGGCTTTTGCTAGTTTTATTCATCGATATTCAGGTTGTGATGATATTGTAATAGGGACACCCGTTGCCAACCGGGACGAGCCTCAAGTTCAAAATTTAATAGGCTACTTTGCAAATGTTATTCTTTTGCGTAGTCGTTTTACTGGGGAACAATCATTTAATGAACTTCTCCAACAGAGCAAACATACTTGTTTGGATGCGTTTGAAAATCAGAGCCTGCCTTTTGAGCGGCTGGTTAACGATTTAAAGCCTGAAAGGCAGGCAAACAGAAACCCTCTTTTTCAAATATTACTCACACTTCACAATATTAAATCACGCGAACTGGCTCTTAGTGGAATTCAATGTAGGCCCTTGGAGCGTGAGACGCTCTACTCACAAGTGGATCTTAGCTTAGAAGTATTTGAAAACAAATGCGGACTAGATTTGCGTTGGGAGTTTGCTACAGATTTATTCGATAAGCCTACAATAGAAAACCTCTCTACTTATTTTTTAAGCTTCCTCGGGTCGGTTGCGTCCAGCCCAGAGTTGCCATGCTCGAAAATAGCTTTATTAAGTGAAGCAGAGAAGAAAAAATTGTTGTTTGATTACAATAATACATCAACTGCCTTTGCAAACGAAAAGACAATTCATCAAGTCTTTGAAGAATGGGTTGAGAGGTGCCCGAAAAATACCGCCTTAGTCTTCGGCGCACAATCAATCAGTTATCTAGAGTTGAACGAACGTGCAAATCGATTGGCGCATTATCTCCGTCAGCTTAACATCGGTGTGGAATCGATGGTTGGGATATATCTTGATAGGTCGATGGAAGTCATTATAGCAATACTTGCCATTCTAAAAGCCGGTGGTGCCTATGTGCCGTTTGACTGTGGCTACCCAAAGAATCGACTTGAGTTTATGGCTAAAGATTGCGGTCTTGAGTTAATGCTTACGAGTAGGGATTTATTCGAGAAAGCTCATACTCTTTCCGAGAATTTGAGATTAATCGAGTTGGATGATCCGCATTTACTAAAACAGCTCGAATGCTGTCCTGCGGATAATTTACCAATACTCCCTTCCCAGTGTGCTAAAAATTTAGCTTACGTTATCTATACCTCCGGCTCTACGGGCAAGCCAAAAGGTGTGTTATTAGAACATCAAGGTGCGGTAAACCTAGCTCATGCGCAGCAGGCACTTTTTTCGGTGGCGGAGCAAAGTCGAGTTCTACAGTTTGCGTCTTTTTCTTTTGACGCTGCCACATCAGAGTGGATGATGGCACTGTTAAAGGGCGCCGCACTTATTATTTGCTCCGAAGAGGTTCGTCAGTCTACGGAAAAGGTGCAGAACCTGCTTATTGAAAGCAAGGTGTCACACGCGACATTGCCTCCAACCTATCTAGCGTTATTGGATAATAATCTTGAGTATTTTTTGGAGAGCCTAATTGTTGCGGGCGAATCCTGTGATGCCGAGTTGGCCAATCTCTGGTCGAAAAAACTTCGACTTATTAATGCCTATGGCCCTAGTGAAGCAACCGTGTGCGCCACTACTCAAGTTCTTTTGCCGGGGCGGGGAGTTGGTATAGGGAAACCGATAGACAATACTAGGCTCTATGTTCTTGACTCGTGTCAAAACTTGGTGCCTCAGGGGGGAGTGGGTGAGCTTTATATTGGTGGTATGGGTGTGGCTCGCGGCTATTTGAATAGACCTGAACTCACCGCAGAAAAATTTATACAAAACCCTTTTGCTATGCAAGCGAAGGATCGATTATATCGAAGCGGAGATTTGGTTCGCCAATTGACCGATGGGTCATTTGTATTTATTGGTCGAATAGATGATCAAGTGAAAATTCGCGGGGTAAGAATTGAAATTGGTGAGATTGAAAATCAGCTTTCCCGTATCGAAGGAGTCAAATCTTCAATCGTAGTGCTTCAGAGGGCCGAAAATAGCAGTAAAAACCTAGTGGCCTATATTACTCGAAGTCATTTTACTGATGATCATATTGGTGACGATGTTGGCGAGGGGAATAAAAAGTTTACTGAAATAATTTTAAGAAAGCTGGAAGAAAACCTCCCTTCCTTTATGGTTCCTAGAGGTATTATCGTCCTTGATAAGTTTCCTCTTAACGCAAATGGAAAGATCGACAAAAAGGTGCTTCCTAAGTTTGATTCAGATTTAGATATAACGCTTCTACAAAAGCCCGAAGGCGAAACCGAAAGAATACTGGCAGCGATTTGGTCTGAACTTCTTCATTGCCCCGTCGAAAAAATAGGAAGAGATTCAAATTACTTTGCACTGGGTGGCGATTCGATATTGTCTATCCAGATGGTGTCGCGGTGCGCTAAGTTGGGCTTAAAGCTTTCCGTTAAGCTGATATTTGAAAATCAAACGCTCTGTAAATTAGCGAGTGTTGTGGGCAGTCGGAGTTTAAATAGCACATCGAAGGAAGTATCAGGTAGCTTTGCACTTTTACCGATTCAAAAGCGATTTTTTTCTGATACTGAAGGGCTATCTCAATTCTGTCAGACCTTTAACGTGGGTCTACCCAGTAGTTTTGATGCGTCTTCTTTGCCCAGTATTATTTCGGAGCTTTACCGGCATCACGATATGCTAAGAGCAAGTTTTGTTCAGGAAAATGGATGTTGGGTGGGGCATTATCAAGAGTTTAAAAACGAATTCACATCCAGCATATTGTGTACCATGGAATTGGATTCCTGGGATGAGCGGGAGCGGGCCATAATCGACGTTCAGCGTGCTTTCGAATTAGACAGTCCCTTGTTCAAGGCTCTGTATCTTACTGTTAAAGACGGTAGCGGTTCAGGAGGGCTATCAGGAGGGCTATCAAAAGAGCTACCAGGAGAGCTGTGGCTTTTGGCACACCATCTTATTATCGATGGTGTTTCTTGGAGAATATTGTTAGATGATATTCGAGACCTATACTTATGTTTTACTCAGCATAAGCCGCTCTCCTTGGGTGGCAAAACGTCGTCCTTTAAGGATTGGACTGAGTGGTTATTTCATCACTACCGAAGCGATAAATTAAATCAAGAAAGCGACTATTGGGCGTCCCAAGTTGCTATTGGAAGTGACAACGCATTGGGTTGTATAAAAGAACCGGGCTGCATAAAAGACGAGCGGACAATTGAATTGCAATGTGATAGCGAAACCACGAATGCACTTCTTACTGACTGTCATCGCCCTTATGGTACAAAAATATCCGACCTTCTCCTCAGTGGTATTTTGTTAGCGCATAAACGCTGGTCAGGAAAAGCGGAATTGTATGTGGATATGGAGGGGCATGGGCGAGAGGAATTGGATTCAGAACTCGACCTTAGCCAAACGGTGGGCTGGTTTACCATTTTATATCCAATGCAATTAGTGATGCATGGAGATTCAATTGCGGAATTAATTTGTGGCGTCAAAGAATCTATAAGAGCTGTCCCTAACAATGGAATTGGTTATGGAATTAGTCATGAAATTAATTGTAACCTGTTACAGGATATTCATACCGATAAACCCGGTGGCGCGGATATTCTTTTTAATTATCTTGGGCAGTTTGATCGTACTTTTGATCGTACCAGTGATTCAACGTTAGAGGGTTTTTGTGGCGAACTATCCCTTATTGGTGAACCAGTAAGTTCACAGAGGCGCTTGACCCATGGGCTTTCTTTAAATGGGTTTATTTCTGAAGGAAGCCTAAAGTTTGCGCTTTCCTATGATGGAAAAATGTATGCCGAATCGGATATCACATTACTTGCCGTATATATAAAACAAGCATTAAAAGATGTGACTGAACATTGCCTGGAAGAAAGTAACATCCAATTGACACCTTCCGATTTTCCCTTATGTCACTTTGACCAAAGTGAGCTTCGGAAAATTTCATCTAGACTTCCGCACCCAAATAATATTCAACAGATCTACCCTGCGACTAGTATGCAGCAGGGAATGTTGTATCACAGCAAGATAGATAAGAGCGCGTATGTTACGCAGATGGCATTTGCCCTCAAAGGTGATATTAATAATATTGTTCTAAAAGCGAGTTGGCAAAAGATAGTGGATAGATACGATAGCTATCGAACGCACTTTGTCACATCCGATAGTGGCAAGATATATCAGGTGGTCGAAGGGGATTGCACTATCCAATGGAAATTTGAAGACCTTTCCCATTTGGCTTCTGCTGATCGCGTTAAGCAAATTGAAGAAATACGAATGATAGATAAGTGCGCGGGTTTTGATGTGGAATGCTCGCCATTAATGCACTTTCGCCTCTGGAAAACTGGGGTGCATGAATTCAAGCTAATCTGGACCCAGCACCACGCTTTGAGTGATGGCTGGTGTTTGCCGATTGTTCTGCAAGATTTGCAACAATACTATTGTTCAATTTCAACTGGAAAACGTCTGGAACTTGAACCTGTGTACCCATATGGCCATTATATCAAATGGTTGCAAAATAAAGATGATGCATCGTCCACCGAGTATTGGCGAAAAAACCTCAGTGAACTTGAAAGAAAAACGAATATCTGCCGACGAAATGGACTAAAAAATACCCTTCCAGAAAATGAACCCCAAGCGATGCATCGGTTGAATTTTTCGTTGAGTGTAGAAGAGTCGCGCGCACTCACAACTCTGGTACAAGGTCATCAGACGACGCTCAATATACTTATTCAGGCGTTGTGGTCTTATTTAATTTCTATCTATGGAAGGGAGGACGTTGTCGTTTTTGCTACTACGGTATCGGGCAGGCCCGCCAACGTGGAAGGCATTGAAAGAATGGTTGGGTTATTTATTAATAGCATTCCCGTTTGCATCGATATGTCTAAAGCGCGTCTTTATTCATTGGGCGATTTACTGCGCTACCTGCATTCTGAACAAGTGGAGCGGGAGGAACACAGCCATATTCCTTTGACGGAAATCGTCAAGAATTGCTCAGGGTTAATGGATGTTCCAGAATCTCTGTTGGTTGTCGAAAATTATCCTTTTAAAAAACAAGAGAATAGTGAGTTTCAATTAGATATATTAGAGAGCTACGAAGAAACCAGTTTTGATTTAACGTTGACCGTTGCGCAAAGGGAGACGTTGAGTTTCCGGTTGGAGGGAAAGCGTACAAAATATACGGCTTTGCTTATTGAGCAATTAAAATCGAGCCTATTAAACTTAATCGCTCAGGTGTGCAGCAACCCAGCTTGTGATGTGAGTGCGTTGTCGTTAGTGAACCATTCAGAGAAAGATAGATTGATTCAGGCGCAAAATAAAAAAGAATATTTGGCAAATTCCCAAGAGTTGATTCACGTATTATTTGAAAAAAGGGCACTATTGGAGCCGGACCAAACTGCAATTTCATTAGGGGCTACTTATTCAAGACGCAGGCACTCAGGGATTAAACATTATAGTTACAGTCAAGTTAATAGCAGGGCGAATAAGCTTGCGTTCCATTTACGCAGTAAAGGCATTGCTCCTGGAAGTCTTGTTGGAATGTATTTAGAGCGCTCAGTGGAGTCAATAATTTCAATTTTGGCCGTTCTTAAATCCGGTGCCGCCTATATGCCACTGGATGTTGATTGTCCAGAGGATAGGCTTAAGTATATTGTTGAAACAAGTGGCGTAGCAGCAATATTGGCCTTTTCAAAAGATGAAAAATTTTTGCGCAGCCATACGGCGTGCGATAAATTGCTACTGCTGGATGCAGAGAATTTTTCAGATACGCTATCGACCTATTCAGACGAAAACCCAGACTGTCTTCTTAAGGGGGATACAACAAATACGGCCTATGTTATTTATACATCGGGTTCAACTGGGCAGCCGAAAGGTGTTGCCCAAACACATAGAACTATTGTTAATCTTGTGGAATCCACAGCGATTAAAGATGGCATAACAGGTTCACTTCGCACACTGCAATTTACCCCCTTAACCTTTGATGTTTCCATCCAGGAATTGGCTACATGCTGGTTTACCGGCAGTCCACTTATTCTTATGTCGCAAGCAGAAAAGGATAATATCAATGGATTTAGCCATGTGTTACAGCAACATGCTATTGAGCGTTGCTTTATGCCGCCAGCCGTTCTTCAGTATTTATCTGAACGTCAAATTTCTCTTCCCGATTTAAAAGAGGTGATAGTCGCTGGTGAGGCGTTCTTTATGTCCTCGTCCATTCGAAAATTTATGGATAATCATTCAGGTTGTAAGTTATTTAATCACTATGGGCCTACCGAAACCCATGTAGCGACCACAATGGAGGTGACCAATAGTGAGGAAAATTCCTGGCCTCCAATAGGTGAAAGTGTGCAAAACGCCAAGCTATTTGTACTCGACCAAAATGGACAGCTCGCGCCGTACGGCTGTATTGGTGAGCTGTATGTTGGTGGTGCTTTGTTGGCGCAGGGGTATTGGAATAATACCAATTTAACCCACGAGCGTTTTGTGGATATTCCACTAACAAATGTAGGCACAATAAAACTTTATCGCACGGGAGACTTGGTTCGATATATATCGCAAGGGGTTCTTGAGTATATGGGGCGAACCGATAATCAAATAAAAATACGTGGGTTCAGAATAGAGCTAGAGGAAATCGAAGTGCAACTGGCAGCGTGCAATAATGTTGGCTCCGCTGTTGTTATTGCAAAGGAGACTGGCGATGGACAAAAAAGCCTGATTGCATTTGTGGTAAACCGGAAACCATGCAGCAACGAGTTGAACTATTTTGATAAGCTAAAAATGGAACTAGCCAAGAAACTCCCGGCATATATGATTCCGTCAAACTTTGCTCTTATTAAGAATATTCCGCTCACCCATAACGGTAAGGTGGATCGACGGGCACTTGCCAATAGTGATATTAAATACGCTTGCAATAATCAACAGTGTCTAACCAGTAAAACCGAATTGGCGTTGGCTGGTATTTGGGCGGAAATTCTGGGTGTCGATATAGAGAAACTATTTAAAGAATCACATTTTATGGACCTTGGTGGGCATTCGTTATTGATCGCTAGATTACAGGCGTCAATTTCAAGCAATTTTGCAATGGAAATTGATATAGCCACATTATTTGAAGTGCCATCTCTTGAGAGCTTGGCAGCACTCATTGATTCACATGCGTTGCAAAATAAGATCCAGTTAGAATACGCCAGCAAAGGTAGCGAACTGTTAGAAGAGATGGAGTTTTAAATGAATCAACTAACCGATGTACTCTCATTATTATCAAAAAAAGGCGTGGTTGTTTATCTTGAAAACGAAACGCTAAAGGCAAAGGCAAATAAGGGCGGGTTAAGCCCGGAGGTGGTCTCTCTTATTAGAGAAAATAAACCTCTCTTGCTGGATCATCTAAGATCCACCGTTGGTCATTGCGAAAGCGATCAAAAAATTGAAAAGATTGGCGCTATTAAAGGCCCTCTATCCTATGCGCAGCAAAGATTATGGTTTTTGGATAAGTTATCGCCTAATTCCAGTCAATACAATATGCCAGCCGCTTTTAGGGTGCGCGCTTGTTTTAACACTGACCTTAACATTGACTCTAACGTTGCTTTCAATACTGAAATCGCCTCACAGGCATTTTCGAAAATTGTTGCACGACATGAATCTTTGCGAACACGATTTATTGAAAATGGTGGAATGGTTGAACAGGAAGTGCTGGATGCCGTAAATGCAAAAGTAACAGAAGAGGATTGGAGTGAGCTTGCAGCGGATGTGCAAAATCAGAGGCTACCCGAAAAAATTGAAGAGTATGTAAACCTGCCTTTCGATTTGTCTGCCGGCGAACTTTGGCGTTGCCATTACATTCAGTTAACTCGAAAGCAGCAAGGTAAAAAGCAAGAGGGTAATGAGGGTGTACTATTATTTTCAATGCATCATATATCCAGTGATGGGTGGTCTCTAGGTATTCTAATAAACGAATTTATTACTGAGTATGAAGCACTTCAAACTGGCACCGCAAGCCTACTAGCGCCGCTGGCGCTTCAGTATCTTGATTATGCTCAATGGCAGCGAAAATCGACTTTGGCGGAGCCTCTAAAAAATAGTCTTGACTATTGGTCTAATCAGTTGCGGGACCTTCCTAACGTACATCAACTTCCGTTGGATTATACCAGGCCAGCGGAGCAAACATTTTACGGTGATATGAGTCAGGCAAGGCTCGGGGCTGAGGCTACAAAGAAACTCAAGAAACTCGCTTTGGAATGCAATGCCAGCCTGTTTATGATATTGCACGCCGCCTTTAGTATCGTTGTTGCTCGACACAGCGGCCAAACTGATATTGTTGTTGGTACGCCGATGGCAAATAGGAATAATCCTCAGCTAAAAAACCTGATTGGTTTTTTTATCAATACACTGGTTTTGCGCACAGCTTATGATGGAGATCAGTCTTTTGTTGAATTTTTGAATTCAGTCAAAAAGGTCAATATAGACGCCCAAAAATATCAAGATTGCCCTTTTGATTTACTTGTTGAACACCTCAACCCCACAAGAAGTGGTCAATACTCCCCTCTGTTTCAAATTATGTTTTCAATGAATACCAACGAAAATGCGGAATTGAAAACACAAGACCTAAGTTTTGAACCGATTCAGCCAAAATCCATCACTGCCAAGTTTGATTTGACATTGGATGTAAATGAAAATGATCAAGGATTGGATTTTAGTGCCGAGTTTAATACGGATCTCTTTTGCAAAGAGACAATAGATTCTATATTGCACAGAATGTTAACGCTGCTCGACAATATTGTTGAACGTTCACACAAAAAAATATCAAAATTGGCCATTATTAGCGAGCGTGAAACGCGCGAACTGATTTTCGATCTAAATAGAACGGAGCGAGAATACCCTCAAGAAAAATGTTTGCACGAACTATTTGAACGGCAAGTAGAAGCTTGCCCCGAGGCAATAGCACTGAATTTTAATGGCTTAGAAATGCGTTATTTTACATTAAATGCTAAAGCCAATATTCTAGCGGCACATCTTAGAAGTATTGGCGTGGTGCCCAATACCATTGTCGGTTTCCATATGAACCGCTCAATGGAGATGTTTGTTTCTATACTCGGTATTTTAAAAGCGGGGGGAGCATACCTGCCGTTGGATAATACTTATCCGACTGAACGACTCAATGCTATTATCAAAGATAGTGAACTAAAGTACGCAGTGACAGACTCCCCTAATCTGGCTGCCGAACTAGGAGCGGGTACCGGCGTAACCTGGGTAACTTTTGATGGAATCGCTCACTCAGGTTGCGATCAAAATTTGGATCGACTGCCTAATCAAAATTCTAACAATCTAGCTTATGTTATCTATACTTCCGGTTCTACTGGAATACCGAAAGGCGTTTTAGTGGAGCATCGGGGTGCGGTTAATTTATCCTGCGTAATTGAGAGGGAATTGGGGGTTAAGCCTGAAAGCCGAGTTCTTCATTTTTCCTCTATTAGTTTCGATGTCTCAACCATAGAATGGATGATGGCCCTTTTTCGTGGTGCAACCTTATATATTTGCGATACCGATGCTCGGCAATCTGTTGAGAAATTACAGAAAAAGTTATTGGCTGACAAGATTACTCACGCCACATTGCCGCCCTCTTTGTTGCCGATGTTATCTTACGATGAAGCATACTATTTTGAAACCTTGATAGTAGGAGGGGAGAGCTGTGACCCCATTCAAGCGAAGAAGTGGTCAAAAAAATATCGATTTTTCAATGGATATGGTCCAAGCGAAATAACTATTTGCGCAACAATGGCACACTTAAAGCCCGATAGTCAGATGTCTATCGGCACTGCCATTGATAATACTCAGGTCTATATATTGGATAAACATCTCAATTTAATGCCTAAGGGGTGTATTGGGGAGTTGTATATTGGTGGGGATGGCCTAGCAAGAGGTTATCTAAATAAACCGGAGCTGACATCGGAAAAGTTTATTGAAAATATATTGGAGGGTACACCATCTGCAAAGCTCTACAAAACGGGGGACTTAGTTCGCTGGTTATCCAATGGTTCGCTGGAATTTATAGGGCGTACTGATGAGCAGGTAAAAATACGCGGTTATCGAATTGAGCTAGGTGATATTAATAGCCAAATTTCAACATTACCTGGTATTGCCTTTGCGTTTTCAGTTTCAGCGGTTGCAAATTCAGGGAATAGTGGCCAAACACACCTAATTTCATACGTGGTATTGGAGAGTGACGCCAGAGCAGATAAAACAAACCAGCAGCATAGCGATGAAATTCGCAATCAATTGGGCAGTCTGTTACCAGAATATATGCTGCCCTCGGTCATTATTATTATTGACGAAATTCCTCTGACAAAAAATGGTAAATTAGATAAAAAATTATTACCAAAACCTGAATTAATTCGTACAGAATATTCTGCCCCCTGTACTCATATGGAAAAAAAGGTCTGTGATATTTGGCAGAACATTCTAGCGGTCAAGTCTGTCGGCATGACGGACAATTTTTTCCAGCTTGGTGGTCATTCTTTGCTTGCCACTCGGCTTATATCAAAACTCAATGAATGTTTTGACTCTGCGTTACCTCTGCAAACGTTATTTACCAAACAAACTCCCCAGGGCATTGTGAATGCACTAGAGGGTGAAACCTGGACCAAGGGTATTGGAGGTCGGCAGTCTATTGCCAGAGTTTCCCGCGAGCAAATCATTCCCGTATCATTCTCCCAGCAAGGGTTATGGTTGCTCGATAGAATTGACGGTAAAAATGCCAATTACAATATTACTGGTTCGGCTAAACTGACGGGTAACTTAGACCGGGTAGCGCTTCAATACGCTTTTGATGAAATCGTAAAACGTCACGAAAGCCTGAGAACCTGTTTTGAATGTGATGTTCATGGCCAACCATTTCAAAAAGTGTTGCCAGCCCAATTGATAAGGATAGATTACGTCGATTTATCAGGCTTATTGGGTGGCAGGCAGTCACACATGCTGCGAGAGGCGGCAAAGAAAGACGAAAGCCATCGGTTTGATCTCAGTTCAGATTTGATGCTTAAGCTGACCCTGGTTAAATTAAATAAAGGTGAACATCAATTAATCTTCACGCTTCATCATATTGCCGCCGATGGTTGGTCTCTTTCGGTATTGGTAAAGGAATTCGTCCAGTTTTATGCGGCACATTGTCTTGAATCCGCTCCTTCACCAATACCACTGCCGATTCAATATTCTGACTACGCCCACTGGCAAAGAAAAATGCTATCGGGTAATAAGTTTGACCTTGACCTGAAATATTGGAAGACAAGGCTGAATGATTTACCTGTAGTGCATAACTTACCAATGGATAGGCCGAGGTTGCCGTCTCAAACTTATGCTGGTGCCACTTATCTCAGCCATATCAGCAAGGATGACAGTTCTGCACTATCTGAAATTTGTCGATCGGAAGATGCGACTCTTTTTATGGGGCTGTTTTCCGTTTTTTCAGTATTTCTTTCGCGCTACAGTAACGAGAAGGACATAGTTATTGGCAGTCCTGTTGCCAATAGAGAGCAGGTGGAAGTTGAGGATCTAATAGGTTTTTTTGTCAATACACTGGTCTTGCGTTGCGATCTTTCAAGTAAGCCAAATTTTAGGCAGCTTATTGTCAATAATCGAGACGCCTTAGTGGAAGACTATGGCCATCAGCATGTTCCTTTTGAAAAGGTGGTTGAGGCACTACAACCGGAAAGAACATTAAATCATAGTCCGCTATTTCAAGTGATGCTGGTATTGCAAAATGCGGAACGCATTCAGTTGGACCTTCCTGAACTCAGGGTTGCTGAAGAGCCTTTGGAAGGCAACCATTCAAGGTTTGATCTGACTCTTTATGTTTCTGAAGTGGACGAAGGCTTGTCCTTAAATTGGGAATACAATACCGATTTATATGATAGAAAAACCATAGCCAGAATGGCGTCCAGCTTTGCGCAATTGCTTAACGTATTAGTTTCCGCTCCCACAGAATGCGTTTTTTCTGGTGATATGTTAACAAGTGAAGACTCTCGCCAGATTTTAGAAACCTGGAATAATACTGATAGAGATTACCCACGCGATAAGCGTATCAATACACTATTTGAAGAAACGGCATTGGCTTGCCCCGATGATATTGCACTTTTATTCGAAGGGGAGCTGCTGACTTACCGAGAACTTAATGAACAATCGAACCGGCTGTCAAATTATCTTGTGCATCGCAGGCAATTGGGCGACGGTAGCCTAGTGGGAATATGCCTGGACCGCTCCCCTCAGGCTATAGTGGCGATACTCGCCGTACTTAAATCCGGCGCGGCTTACGTACCGCTCGATCCTGATTACCCGACTTCTAGATTGAGTTACATGATTGAAGACTCACAGCTCGGGTTAATACTTTCTATCGGCGCTATTTGGTCTGGGCTTTCAATAGACTTTGCCGACGTCCTATTCTTAGATGATGCGCAGCTTATTGGCGATATGCAATTATCCTCTATTGAGAACCCAAACCTTGATGTTCCCTGTGTTTCTGACGATGCTTTTGTTATCTACACCTCGGGTTCGACAGGCCGACCTAAGGGTGTTCGCTGTGGGCATAGAAGCCTTGTAAATCGAATTGAGTGGATGAACCAGTTTGTTCCACCCATTACACACGACGTATTTTCTCATAAAACATCCCTTTCATTTGTGGATCATGCTGCCGAAATATTTCAGCCTCTTTGCTATGGCAACCAATTAGTTGTGATCGGCAGAGATGACGCAAAAGATGTTCATAGATTGACAATACTTATTCAAGAAAATCATATTACTCGCATAACATTGGTCCCTTCATTACTGCGTGTGCTTCTCTTAGAAGTGAAAGGTTCTGATCGGCTCAAGAGTTTAGGCTGCGTTGTTTCCAGTGGTGAAGCACTGACAATGGATATTGCCAAGGAATTCCGTCATACCCTTCCTTATTCTCGACTGCTCAATCTATATGGCTCAACCGAAGTGGGCGCCGACGTATTATGTTACGAGATGAGCAGCACAGACTTGGATGTTGGTGTTTTGCAGTACTTTTGTGAAGAGCAGAGTCCGCATATTCATAAACAGGCCAGCGAAGCGGGGCAACCGTTGAGAAATGACAGGAGAGCGTCAGAAGAAATATTGAGGGAAAGGTTCCGTTCTTCAGCATTGCCTAGTCGCCCAATTTCAATGAGTGAGTATTTTTTAGAATTGAATGAACATATTATTTCTGAAATGGTGGATGTGACTTCAGATACCTTTATTGGGCATATGACATCTAAGTTGCCGAGCTTTGTGCCCGAGCTAAGTAAAATAATATCGGGTTTAAATCAAAACTTAGTAAAAATAGAAACGTCGGGAAGCATGAGTTTTGTGGAAAGGCAAGTATTGTCGATTATGCACCGCCTTTTCTTTCATTTGGACGAAAAATTTTACGACAGTTATTCGCAAGACCCAGCTCATGTGATGGGCTTGGCAACAAGCGGAGGAAGCCTTTCAAATGTTACCGCGTTACTCTATGCGCGCAATAAAACATTAATGGAGCTGGGTATATGCAAACAAGCGTTAATGGAGTATGGAGCCTGGGAGTTGATAGAACAACAGGGGTTCAAAAAAACCGTTATTATCGGCTCTGGCTTACTCCACTATTCAATTAAAAAGACACTCTCCGTATTCGGTCTTGGGAAAAATAATTTCATCGAAGTAGAACGACGTTCTGATAATAAAATGTGTCTTAATGAATTGGAAAAGGCGATTCAAACCTGTAAAGAAAATAACTACTTTGTTATTGCCATAGTGGGCGTTGCCGGTGCGACAGAGACGGGTACAGTAGACCCCTTGGAAGGGATAGCGGAGTTAGCCGCCAAGCATGGCATCCATTTTCATGTCGATGCCGCTTGGGGAGGTGCCTTTCAGTTTTCCGATAAATACAAAGCTAAGCTAGCCGGAATTAACCGCGCAGACAGCATAACGCTCTGCCCGCATAAACAGCTCTATATACCACAGGGTATGAGCTTGTGTTTGTTTAAAGATACTACTTGCCAGCATTCGATTGCCACCTATGCAAACTACCAGGCACAAGAGGGGAGTTTTGATTCGGGTCAATACACGCTAGAGGGGTCTAGACCTGCCAATATTCTTTTTCTCCATGCGAGTCTAAAGCTCATTTCTTGTCAAGGCTACGGTTGGCTTGTTGAGCAAAGCATGGAGAAGACCGACTACTTTGTGAAACTGATTCAATCGCTTGATAGTTTTGAATTGGTTGGTGAACCTGACCTCAATATTATTAATTACCGTTATCTTCCCGTTCGACTTAGGGGCTCTCAAAAACCCTACTCTCAAAAACCTTACACTCAAGAAGATTTAGAAAGCTTAAATTCGGCAGTAGAATTAATTCAGACAGAACAATTTAAAGCAGGGCGCACATTTGTATCAAAAACCAGCCTGCATATGGGGGAAGGGGACGGAATAGGCTCCAGTGTCTTTAGAGTAGTTTTGAGTAATCCCCTTACGAGTTTTTCCAGTTTGCAAGAAGTATTGATAGATCAAATGGACATTGCGCGCGAGTATGTTGAGCCTGATCGCACAATCGATATCGAAAGCATTTTAATTAGCCGTGCCGGTAAGTTTGAAAAGCACAATGTATTTGTCGGTAGGCCAATAGCGAATAGCCAAGTATTATTGTTGGATGAACACTTAAATTTGGTGCCGTGTGGGGTAATAGGAGAGCTGCATGTCGGCGGGGACTGTCTCGCCAACTCCTACTTAAATAACTCGCAGCTTACCGCCGAAAAATTTATACCCAATCCATTTAATTCCATTTCGTCCAGTCGCCTGTACAAAACAGGTGACTTAATGAGATGGCGGGACGATGGCGTGCTTGAGTATGTTGGCAGAGCAGACCAACAGGTGAAGATACGCGGGTTTCGAATTGAACCAGGAGAAATCGAAGCGGTTATTCTGGAAGCTGAAGAGATTGCTCAGTCACTCGTGCTGGTCAATAGCGACCCGGATCAAATAATCGCCTATTTTGTAGCGAAAGAAAGCGATACAAATATGGCGCTTTTGGTCGAGAGTCTGCGCAATAGATTAAAGCGTTTATTGCCGGACTATATGCTGCCTTCCGCCTATATGGCGCTTGATGAGTTACCGCTAAACCCTAATGGTAAGGTCAATAGGAAAGCACTACCGGCACCCGGTTTAAACATTTCTGATATTGAGTATATTGCCCCCAACTCAATTATCGAGCAAGAAATTCATGGTATCTGGTCGGAGCTACTGAATCAGGATTCTATTGGTGTGCTAGACAATTTCTTTTTATTAGGGGGGCACTCGCTTCTCGCTGTAAAAATGACAACCTCTATTGCGTCTTTGTTGGGTGTTAGGCTCAAAGTAAGAGATATTTTTACACACAGTAATATTCGTGATATTGCCAAGATCGTTGCCGAAAAACAACGTCTTGATTTAAACGATAACGGTGAGCGAACAATAAGCCTTGCTGATCGAAATAACGGTGATTCGCCGCTGTCTTTTTCTCAACAGAGACTCTGGTTTTTAGACCGTCTTGCGCCTGGGGAAAGTCAGTACAACTTACCCATGGCATTATCCGTTGAAGGCGATTTTAATGTGGATATTGCTGAAATCGCTATGCGTGAAATTATACGTCGCCATGAAACCCTGCGAACCGTATTTGTCGAATCGACAGCAGAGGGTGAAAGCGTTCGACAAAGGGTACTCGATAAATATACATTTAATATTCGTCGAGACGATATTTCAACATTGAACCCTGACGAGTCTGAGCAATCTGTATCTGAACAATGTGTATCTGAACAATATATAAAGGACGCAATTTTCAGCAACGCCACGTTTAAATTTGACTTAACATCAGACCTAATGGTCTCGTGTCGATATTTAGTCATCGCGCAAAATAAAGGTATCCTTCTTTTTAATATGCATCATATCGCATCAGACGGATGGTCAATTGGCATATTAGTGGATGAATTTAGAAAAGAATATTTACACGTTTTGAGAGGCGACAATACCAGTGTGGTTGCCGAACCTTCCATTCAGTATAGGGATTATGCCTCTTGGCAGCGACAATATCTTGTTGGAGAGAGACTGAATACGGAGCTGTCATACTGGAAAAAAGTATTGGAAGCGAGCCCCGAAATTCACAGTCTTCCTCTCGATTACTCACGCCCGCAAAAGCAAACCTACAATGGAACATCTCTTACGCTCTATTTGGGGGAGAGGGTGAGTGCTGAGTTAAAACGTTTCGCCCTGGATAATAAAGCAAGTACATTTATGGTCTTGCACGCTGTATTTTCCATGCTTATTGCACGCTATGGCAATCAACCCGATGTCGTTATTGGAACAACCGTGGCCAACCGTCTTAATAAACAGGTAGAGAAGTTAATTGGGTTTTTTGTTAATACCTTGGTGCTGCGTAGTGACTCTAGTGAAAATACTTCCTTCTTGGAGTATCTAAACAAAATAAAAAATATTAACCTGGATGCGCAAGCATACCAAGATATTCCTTTTGAAATGCTCGTTGATGCACTTGATGTATCGAGAAGCCAGGCGCATTCACCTCTTTTTCAAGTTATGTTCACACTGAATAATAATGAACAGAAACCTCTCGATATAGACGGCATTACTTTTAAACCGCTAGTGACTCCTCAAGTAAATTCGAAATTTGACCTCTCTCTTGAAGCGAGGGAATCAGAGCATGATATTTCGCTCAATTTTGAGTTTAATACAGATTTATTTTCATTATCGACAATGGGTCGATTTTCGCAATATTTTGTCAACCTAGTCGAGTCCGTTCTACTCAACCCTAAAGGTCTGATACATAATTTTGACATGATAGGAGAGCAGGAGCGGAGACAGCAGCTCACACTATGGAATAGAACAAACGCGGAATTTCCAGAGTCCTCCTGTATACATGAATTAATTCAAACAACGGTAAGTAGAACACCCGATAATATCGCGCTTGAATTCGAAAATGAGGTTCTAACTTATAGAGAACTTGATCAGCGTGCCAATCGCTTAGCGCGCTATTTGCTATCAGAAAATAAACCGGAACCGGGTCAGCTTATTGGTCTCTGCCTGGAACGTTCTATTGAAATGGTTGTATCAATTCTGGGTATTTTAAAGTCGGGTGCGGGATATGTTCCGCTCGACCCTGATTACCCCGCTGACCGTCTCGCTTACATAGTTGAGGACGCAGGGCTTCAGGTTATTATTACTCATTCAAGTTTGTCGGACAAAATTTCGAATCAACAGCCCTTACAGTTACATGTAGATACCGCTCTATTTACTGATACGGTATTACCGAGTATGGAGGGCGACAAGAGTAAGCCCTTAGTGGATGTTACGCCAGACGACTTAGCTTATGTTATCTATACATCTGGCTCAACAGGTCAACCCAAAGGCGTTATGGTTGAACATAAGGCTGCGGTAAATAGAATAAACTGGATGGCCAAACACTATAAGACTTGTTCAAGTGATGTGTTTATTCAAAAGACGCCATTCAGTTTTGATGTCTCCGTATGGGAATTACTATTGCCTCTTATGGAGGGTGCAAAGTTAGTCTTGGCAAAACCAGGCGGGCACGCCGACCCCAGCTACCTATGTGATCTTGTGCAAGAAAAATGTGTGACCAATATGCACTTTGTTCCCTCCATGCTGGCAGCAATGTTAACAGAGCAGAAATTTAAAAACTGTCGCTCTTTAAAGCATGTGTACTCTAGTGGAGAAGCATTGGCCAAACACCAAATTGTGGATTTTTATCAGCATTTGCCAAATTGCGAGCTTCATAATCTCTATGGACCAACCGAAGCGGCAATAGACGTAAGCTACTGGCGCTGCCCCAAAGACCCAGCTAATTATGATCGAGTACTTATTGGTAGCCCTATAGATAATATCGAACTCGTGATACTGGATAGCGAATTAAACGTGGTGCCTATTGGTATTACAGGTGAGTTGTATATTGCGGGTATTGGGCTCGCTAGGGGCTATTTAAACAAACCTGAGCTTACTCAAGAAAAGTTTATTGTTAATCCCTTTTATGAATTGAGAGGAAAGCGTCTTTATAAAACGGGAGATCTTGCTCGCAGGGAGCCAGATGGCAATATTGAATATATTAGCCGGCTAGACAACCAAGTGAAAATTAGAGGGTTTCGAATTGAACTGGGTGAAATTGAAAATGTTCTCCTGGAGCAAGAATGGATTGATCAGGCCGTGGTGATTGATTATGAGTCGGAAACCGGAAAATCTCTTGCCGCCTATATAGTGCTTAGTTCAAATCAACAACTGGATAGGGATCTACTTATAGAGACTTTGTCCGCTAGATTACCTGAATACATGGTGCCGGTTAGTTTTACCGCAATAGAGTCTATTCCTTTTACTCTAAACGGAAAACTGAATAGAAAAGCGTTGCCGGTTCCAAATATTGAAAATAGCGAGAGCTACCTTGCCCCACGAGATAAGTTAGAAGAATTACTTTGTTCTATCTGGCAGAATATTTTAAGAGTTGAAAAAGTTGGCATACGAGATAACTTTTTTAGAATTGGAGGTGATTCTATAATCAGTATTCAGTTAGCATCTCGAATGCGAGAACAAGGCTTGTATGTTGAGATCAAAGACCTGTTTGCATCACCGACCATAGCCCAGCTAGCGAAAGTCTGTACAAAACAGAAAACACCGGAATATATCGCCGAGCAAGGAATATTAAAAGGGGAATTTCCTCTGCTGCCTATTCAAAAGAGCTTTCTAGAAAAAAACCTGCCTAAGCCACACCATTGGAATCAGTCCTTTGTTATGCAAATTCCAAGCGATATAAGTACGACTAAACTAGACGCGGCTTTAACCGAGCTAATACTGCGGCACGATATGTTGCGCAGTACAATTAATAGTTCAGGCAATAGTTCAGGCAATAGCTCAGGCAGCCAGTCTTATCACCCCGCTGATTTTAACGCGATGATTCCATTAGAATCATTTAATGTTCAAGGTTTGGAAGAAGATACAATCAATAGACAATTGGATCATTGGCATACGGAGTTTGACTATGAGAATGGACCTGTTTGGCGAGCCGTCCATTTGACAGGTTATAACGGGTTTTCCACATTACTTTTTGTCTTTCACCATCTTATAATCGATGCCGTTTCTTGGCGGATATTGGCAGACGATATTCGGTCGCTATTGGAAAATAATCAACCATCGCCGAACGATAAGAAAACGAGTAGTTATCGGCAGTGGGTGAGTGCGATAGGCAATTATGCTATTTCAAACCAAAGAGAAGCAGAATATTGGAATTCAGTGGTAGAGGGTGATTCACCGGAGCGATTACTATCTAAGGCGAAAATTAAGTCAGCGAAAGAGCAAGTTAGGTCAGCAAAATTACCGGCCAGCTTAACGGACAAATTACTCTACCAAGCAGGCAATGGATACAATACCGAAATCAACGACTTGCTCTTAAGTGGGCTTGCTCTTGCGTTACGCTCAACGCTTTCTCAAGATACACATTTGATTTTAATAGAGGGGCACGGTCGAGAAAATATTGATAATAAGTTGGATGTCAGTCGAACGGTAGGGTGGTTTACAACTGAATTCCCAATAAAACTGAATGCGAATGACGACATCGGGTTAACCATTCGTCATACCAAAGAAAATTTGAGGCGTATTCCAAATAAAGGCATTGGCTATGGAGCCTTAGTTCAGTCGGGAGATATTCCAAAACCAGTATTGCCCAATATCTGTTTTAACTATATGGGGCAGTTTGATAATATTTCAAATACGAAAAATGGGAACCTGTGGAATATATTGGGTGACTACAGTGGTCAACCTGTCGCAGTCGAAAACACAGGGGGTTCCCATCTGCTTGATATAGTAGGTGCTGTGCAGAATGGCTGCCTGCAATTTAGGGTTGTCTCTAAACTCGGTGCCGAAAAGACGGATGCATTTGTTTTGAGCTTGGAGCGATATTTAGCTGAAATTATTGAACACTGTATAGAGGTCTCTTTAAATGGCGGGGTGCAAACGGCCAGTGACTATAACGTTGATACGCTTTCGTCCGAGAGCTTGACTCGTCTTCAAAAACAGTTTTCCAACTCGAATGCTGATAGTGCCGACGAACCGGACTCGACATCTCAAATAAACACCCTTAGGATTTAAAATGATTGACCTATTAAATAAACTCTATGGCAATAACATATCACTTTGGACTATAGGTCAAGAGTTGGAACTGTCGTTCGCGGAACAGCCCTCAGCGAGTTTGATAACTGAGTTGAAAGATAATAAAAGCGAACTGTTGGCTATTTTGAGCGAAAATACCATTCATTCAAAAGAGGCGTTTATTTTATTTATTGAATCATACGGTGCAAAAAATACAGCTAATATTGAAGCCATATTTCCCGCTACCAGCCTTCAGCAGGGGTTTGTTTTTCATCATTTGAACCGGCCAAACGACACTGCATACCGAGTTCAAAAGCGATTAACGTACAATGCTAAATTAAATTATAAGAACTACAAAAAAGCATGGTATGAAGCATCAAAACGCTACCCTGCGTTACGTATTGCCTTTGATTGGGAGGGAGACGTTGTTCAGATAATTACACGCGAACCTAGTATAGGGGAAAACCACTTTCGTTATTTTGATTTCAGCGGCTTAAGTGAACAGGATCAGCAGGTAAAAATAGATTCAATTCAGCAGCAGGACTTAAATACCCCTTTCGATTTATCCAAACCCGGCTTGATTCGTCTGGTGGTGATCAAACAAACTGAAAAACACTATACCGTACTTTTTACCGAACACCACAGTATCAGTGATGGTTGGAGCAGTATGGTATTGAGGCAAAGTGTTCATCAATACTACGATACAATACAGGCTGGTACGCCAATACACTATCAACCCGATAGGGCCTATATAGACGCGCTGACGTATATTCAAAACCAACAAGAGAAAGTGGAAGCGTTTTGGCATGATGCAAAAAAAACTTGGAAGCAGACAAACGATCTCACCCCATTATTTTCTTACCGAAAGAAAAATACGCACAAGAAAAGCTCAGGGCAAGTATCTTATGAAACCCTAGTATTGAAAGGAGAAGCGTACAAAGAACTCAAGCTAGCCTGTGGGAATTTTGGTATTACAACCAATGTTGCACTTCAGTTTGCATGGCATAAAGTGATACAGGTCTATACGGGAGATAGCCAAACTATTGTTGGAACCATAGTATCGGGTAGAAATATACCTGTTGATGGAATCGAATCCAGTGTAGGTTTGTTTATTAATACTTTGCCGCTTGTTATTAACTGGTCAGACGATACAAGCGTATGCGATATTCTCCATTCGGTGCAAATAGAAATCGCCAATCTTAATACATTCAGTAGTATTGCACTGTCGAAATTACAATCTGAGGGGGAGCGGTTATTTCAATCGCTGTTTACCTTTGAAAACTATCCAGGCACTATTAAAAGCTATCCAGACACTATTGAAAATTCAGAAGATTGTGAGAGCATTGCTCATTATGCCACCCTGGAAAGTGCCGTAGAATCCACGGACTACCCTGTTGCCATTACCGTATCTGACTATTCCGGCCAGCTCTCAATTTCCCTTAATTACGATGAATTTTTTATTGATCCTTCCCAGGCAAAAATACTATTGAATCAGCTTGCCACAGTGCTTTCCCAGTTGGCTGACAAGGGGAGCGATTTCCATACTGAAATTACACTGACGGATATTCCTGGTTATGGTTATGGTTATGGTTATGGTTATGGTATAGATACCGCCTCGCCCGTCGTTTCACATACACATACCATTCATACACTGTTCGAGAGTCAAGTTGCAAAAACGCCAGACAGCATAGCCCTTGTATCCGGGCAGGCAGAATTTACCTTCCTAGAATTAAATGAAAAGGCGAATCAGATTGCACGATTGATTCGGCAGGAACATGCATTCAGTGAAGGGGGAACATTTCCGCCGAATTCAATTGTGGCCTTTTATGTGAGTCGGGGTGTGGATTCGATTATAAGTATCTTGGCAATATTAAAATCTGGCGCCGCATACTTGCCGTTATCGGTAGAAGACCCAGACGAGCGGGTTGTATTTCAACTGAACGACAGCCGAGCGACAATGCTGCTTACTCAGACTCATCTCAACGCCAAAGTAGAGACCTATTTGGATGCGTTAGAGAGGAAAGTATTAAAGGGAAAGACATTAGAGGGAAAGATAAAAGTCGTCACTGTTGATACGCCACTTAAATTTTCGGAATTTTCAAAAGACAACCTTCCAGGCGACAGATGCACCGCGCAAGACTTGGCCTACGTGATTTACACATCAGGTTCAACGGGTAAACCTAAAGGCGTATTGATTGAACATGGTTCAGTGGTCAACCTTGCCTATTCATTACAAAAATTAAATCTTTGGAGGGGCGGTCGTCTGTGGGGGGCAGCCTCTTCATTCTCCTTTGACGCATCGGTTCAAGGTATATCGCAGCTTTTGCTTGGTTGTCCTATGGGGTTAGTTAGCCACGAGGAAAAATCCGACCCGGTAATGCTAAAGCAATGTCTAATAAATAACGCCTATTCCGTAATAGAGTGTACGCCGAGTATAGTAGAACAGTGGTTGGGCGCTGGGCTTGGCTCAGTCTTGCCAAACCTAATAATAGGAGGCGAACCGATTGGGCCGGTACTATGGCAAGCATTACTCGACTGGCAAAGTGAATTTGGGCGCAGAGCGTTAAATGTCTACGGGCCGACAGAAGCCTGCGTTAATACAACCTACAGCTTTATCGACGATACTCAACCGAATATTGGAATACCCATAGAGAATGTCAATGTTTATGTGCTTGATCGTTTGGGCAACCCACTGCCTAGGGGGGCAATAGGCGAACTGCATATTGCCGGAGCAGGACTATCCAGAGGCTACCTTAATCTCCCGAAATTAACTTCCACGTATTTCGCTATGGGAAAAAAAGGCCCAATAAAAGGGGAGCGATATTATAAAAGCGGTGACCTAGTAAGGTGGTTGCCCAGTGGGGAACTAGAGTTTATTGGTAGAATCGATAGACAAGTTAAAGTGAGAGGCTACCGAATTGAATTGGGCGAAATTGAATTTGCCCTAGCCAAGCAAAAGGGCATCAAACAGGCTGCCGTAGTACATACAAAAATTGCCGGTTCTTCTCGGTTGATTGCATACGTGGTACGCAGAAGCGATGAAAATACACCATGCGCTGAACAATTGATAAAGGCATTAGAAGCGGTATTGCCTGCCTATATGCTGCCCTCTACAGTGGTGGTACTTGAGCGCCTTCCACTGACGGCAAACGGCAAATTAGATGAAAGCCTTTTACCTGACCCAGACGAACCTGTTGAGAGGAGCCTCGATAGCGAACCCAGCACCGCGTTAGAATCACAAATATGCGAAATATGGCGGCAGGTATTGGGGCGTAAAAAAGTAGGGGTTCAAGATAATTTTTTCAGTATTGGCGGAGACTCTATCCTATCCATTCAGTTAATTTCCAAAATGCGTCTTGCCGGTTTAAACGTTCACATAAAAGATATTTTTGCCGCACCCACGGTTAGGCAAATAATTGAGTTGTGTTCTGTTGTAAAATCTGCTCCAACAATACATGCAGAAAAGGGCGAGTTGACGGGTGACTTTCCACTTCTTTCCATCCAAAAAATATTTTTTGATAAAAACTTTCCCTCCCCTCAGCACTGGAACCAAGCTTTCACCATTACCATACCTAAAGATACGGAAATACAGAGGGTGCAAACGGCACTTAAGAAGCTTGCATCTCATCATGATATGTTGCGTTGTCGATTTAAGAAAAGCGATGGGGTATTTGTTCAGTCTTACCAAAAAGAATTGCCGGAATCTCAATATTGTATTGAATCGCTAAATGTATATGGCCTAACGGAAATAGATGTTCAAAATAGACTAACTCAATGGCAAAGTCAGTTTGACTATATCCATGGCCCTCTTTGGAAATGTATTCTTATTACCGGGTTTGATGGCTATGCTAAATTATTCTTCGCTTTTCATCATTTAATCATTGATGCTGTTTCATGGCGTATTCTAGTAGACGATATCAAAAGCCTATTAACCGGAAAAGCGCTGCCCGAAAAAACCAGCAGTTATCGTCAGTGGGTTTCAGTTTTAGAGCAATATACCAAAAAAGAAATAGAAGAAACTAAATATTGGCAGCGCGTGCTTGAGGATTTTCCGCCCCTTTCGGAGAACATATCCTCAACCCTCTTGTTGGATGATTTTTCGTTATCCCCTATCGCAACGGCCCAGCTTATAGAAGAAGCGAACAAAGGTTTTAATACTGAAGTTAATGACCTACTCCTGAGCGCATTAAGCTTAGCGCTCAAAACAATTTTCGGGCGGGGAAACATTCCCATTTTATTGGAGGGGCATGGGAGGGAGCCGATAGATAAGCATATAGATGTAAGCAGAACCCTCGGTTGGTTTACTACCGTTTACCCTGTTGGCCTCTTAGCGCTAAAAGACGTATCTGAAACAATTATAGCCAACAAAGAGAACTTGAGGGCAGTACCAAACAAAGGAATTGGTTTTGGTGCATTTGCATCAACAAAAGGGCCGCTTGAGAATAGTGTTATTCCTAAAATAAAATTTAATTACCTTGGTCAGTTCAATACACAAAAAGAAAACTCCGAGCGTTTATGGGAATTGAGTGGAAGCAACTGCGGTCGGCAAGTTGCTTTAGACAACAAAGAAGCACTTATTCTGAACATTAATGGCGTAATTCAACATGGAGCCTTAAGGGTATCCGTGGTCTCGGGCTTATCTGAGAGCGGTACCCAACGTTTTATCACCGGCTATAAAAATGCGCTTAACAAGGTGATTGCAACTTGCCTAGAGTCAGCCAAAGCAGGTGGTATTCAAACTGTCAGTGATAAAATCGGTAGCTCTATCGTCCCCAAACTTGCAGGAAACTACGAGGTAAAAGGACACTACATTATTCAAGCCTGGTGGCGAGATATGGGCTACGGGCGCACATCGGTTGTCGCCACTACACCAAACCTAGTTATTTCAGAACCCTATAGCGAGCAATTGTTAAGGGAAACCGTTGATTCAGTTGTAAGTCAGAATGCCATTCTTCGTGCAATACCCTTTAGGCGGGAAAAAGAAATATGGTTTAGCGTATCGGATGAGTGCCAGCCGGAGCTGGTTATTTATGACTTTACAGGTTACGCAAACCCCTTTCCGAAACTGTTAACACTCAAAGATACGCTCAGCAATATTGACTATATTACAGGTGGGAAACCGTCCGAGGAACTGGATCACCCCCTCGCTAAAATTACCGTTGCCGTATGTCAAAATAAGTTTTACGTCAATTTTTCAGTAGACCATATGATCTTTGATGGCTTTTCTTCATCGATTCTCACAGAAGAATTCCGCTCCACTTATGCTCGTTTGTCGAAGGGGCTAAGCCAAAATATGATTGAAAGAAATTTTGATTACCCAGAATATTTGGATTGGTTATCGAATAGCTACCAAAAATCCAAATTGGAACAGGAAGACCAACAGTTTTGGAATAGTCAAAGGAATAAATATAAACCCGCAAGGCTAACCCATGACAAACTAAATACCTTAAATTCCCATGGCGTATGGAAAAAAGTTGAATTCTTATTGGATAAAAAAAGTTGTGATTATATTCACCAACTGTCCACAGACTGCCAGGCAACCTTATCCAATAGCCTGTTTACCATCTTTAATCACTATATCTGTAAGAAGCTGAATATAGATAACCCCGCGACAGGCATTATCCTTTCTGGCAGATCAATGCCGGGTACGGAGAACATTATTGGAAGCTTGGCGGACTTGGTCTTTATCCCCTCTGTGGTTAATAGACATTCAAACCTGGAAGCATCAATTAAAGAAACGCAAACACTCGTATCTGAAGCGATGAGTCACCAGAGAGTCAACTACCGTGATTACATGCCGGAAGGAATCTCACCTACAGGGTTAGATGGAAAACAACGACTCGACAGTTCATCTTTTGCATTTAGTTTCGATTCTCACCTTGAATATGATAACGAGCAAATACGCACGCTGCAAAATGGCCCCGTATATTCTGAGCGGGAAGGTGTTGAATTACTCTATTTTATTTGGATTCGTTTTGCCGCTGTTGGAAATCGTTTTATTGGTCAAATTGAATTTGAGGGCGAATACTTTCTAGAAGAAAACATGAACGCGATGATGATTGAAATTCAATCGTATATTCAGCAATGTGTCCAACAGTGTATTCAAGTTAAAAACACAGAGCAGGAAGCCTATTGTGAATAAGAACTTATACATACTTTGCTGCGGTCAATTTATTACTCAATTTGGCAGTATGCTCACCTCCTTTGGTATTGCGGTGTGGATGATTACCCATACCGACAGCATTGTTGATTATGCCCTAGGCATGGTTTTTCTAACGCTTCCAGGGGCCTTGCTCGCGCCTTTTCTTGCTAGATGGCTCGATAGGTTATCCGGTAAAACAGTGATCGTTGGTTGTGATATCTTAGCGGCATGTTGCAGCCTGCTCGTTCTAGCCTTGCTGCACGATAATGACCTTACTCCAGCTTGGATTTACTTGATTGGAGGCATCTACTCCGTCGTTTCTGTTCTTAAGTATTCAATTTTATCTGTTGTGGTCGCGCAACTGGTTCCCAATAAACTATTGTCTCGCGCCAATGGAACAGTCTCGATCTTCACGGGCGTCGTACATCTTGTTTCACCAGCCGTCGCCGGCACGCTCTATGTGATTATTGGTTTAAATGGGTTGGTCTGCATCGACCTACTGGCGTTTGTTATTGGTTTAATTGCCCTGGTCCCCGTTAGAATTGTATCTTCACGAACCGACAAAAAAATTCAGGATACCCCTAAAGGTAGCCTAAAACCTGTAGTGGAATGGCTTGTAGAAAAACCTCAATTTGCAGTGTTATTTCTATACCTCTTACTGGAAAAGTTCGTTGTTGGCATGGTGATGGTTCTGGTGAACCCCGTATTTATCGCTTTGTATGACGAGCGAATACTTGGAACCGTGCTAACCGTTTCGGCGCTTGGTGGTATCTGCGCGTCCATTGTTATGTCGTTGCGTGCAGTAAACAATTTGCTACTCTACATACTTGTTTTCGACGGCCTAGTAGGTTTGACGGTGATGCTTGTCGGAGCCTTAACTTGGCTGCCCGCAATCTATCTAACCTGCTTCGCTATGATTTTCTCCGCCGTTGTGGTTCAAACCTGTGAACGTACCCTATGGCAGACAATCATCCCCAGTCCTATCCGAGGGCGTTTTTTCGCTGTTTCCGCTGGCCTTGCAATGGCCATTTCTCCCGTTGCGGCCATCACGGGCGCTGTTCTGGCCGATCGTATTTTTGAACCCAATTTAGCGGTAGGTGGAGACTGGTCAAATATTCTTGGGCCAATCTTTGGTCTTGGTGAGGGCAGAGGTATTGGTGTGATGTTCTCGTTATTTGGATTACTGTATGTATCAATAACCGTGATTTATTTTATTACTGGGTATCTACCCAAAAAATATCAAACAGACGAACCCTGCTATCAATAATTAAGAAAACGTAAATTTAGAAAAAAGGATATCGACCCATGAACCTTGAATTAATTGGACGTATGAGATGCCCCTACTGTACGGGATGCTTCACACTTAGCAAAGAAAATAAATCCGCAGGTGACAGGATACTCTACGGCCTCATAGAATGTCATTGCTTTGAGTTTCCAATAGTGGATGGGGTGCTCTTGCTTTCGCTGACGAAAGGGTACGGTGGTTCAGAAGATAAACTCATTCCCTATGAGCCGTTTATGGCCGCTGCCATACAGTATATTAAAGAGGATGATCTGCCGGGTTTCGAAGCCTGGATAAAAGAAAAGTCTCCAATTCTCAGTAAGTTGCTGTTTGATAATACGCTTTCTTATACCGAATTTAATGTTGAATATTCTAGAGACTACAATACGCATAATATCGAATTCTTAGAAGAGCAAGTTAACGAATATAAAGTAGTGGGCGAGAAAAGAGGAGAAGGCGTTCCCGTTAATAAGAGCGGGCAGTCCCTTTACCCTCAGTCATACGAAGATATGATATTGTGCAAATTGGGCCGAGGCGGGAACTACTACGTAAAAAGATATTTCGACCCTAGCGTATCCGTGACACGAAATTTTCTACTGAACAATATGCCCGATGACTACCTTCTCTCATTGTGCATTGGGCAGGGTATCTTAGAAAACATTGCTGCCGATCACTTTTCCTCCGATAAATTAATCAGTATGGATGCTCAATTAATCAACCTATTTATCGTCAAGCGATTTGTTCATCAAGAAGGTCTCTATATCTGCCACAACCTCTACTTTCCCCTCCCTTTTGCCAATGACGAAATCTCAGCAACCTTTACCTCAACCTGCCTGCCCGAACTTGTGAATCAGGCAAACGTAATGAGAGAGATCTCACGAGTAACGCGCAAAAGCGGCTGGGCCTATATCGAACACATATGGAAAGGAAAAGAACTTAGGTTTGCTGCTGGAAGGTTTTATCGTTACCTACAAAACCAATTTGAATCCTTCGATCAATATTTGGAATTACTCCATAATACTTGCGATAGCAATGCCGCTTTCTTGTCGATGTACCAGTACGATGGGTACAAACTGGCTGAATTGGACGACTTTGTTCCTATGTCTGAGTGTGCCTCTATCGAGGCGAATACGCCTGATTTGGTCAGTGTACTGCTAACGGACCAAGTGCGAAAAATAGGCCGCTCACTCGTACCGCTTGCAGAAAGTGAAATACGACGATTACGCATATCGCCCATGTTTGATAGCACTCGTGAAGGTAAGCTGCTGCGAGGTCGTATCAAAGATATACGAAAGGACTATATGCACCGCTCTTTACCAACCGAATTCGAAGTGGATTTAACTAAATTGGATGACGGCAGCTACTTGAATACGCTATACGAAGCGGGAGTGCTGGTATTGTTGCCTGAAACTGTAGCGACTTACTTTCCAGCGTTGAATGAGTTGGTTTATAAGGTGGAAGCCGAAATGGCCTAGGAACTATTCAACTAATTGTTAATATAATGTTCGGCTGGTTGTTAATATAGTGTTCGGCTGGAAATCACATTAAATCAGTATAAAATCATTGGTAAAAGCTATCATCGAATATTCTGGATCAAGCAGCGATATTCACTGCTCTGGCTTCGCCTGAGATATTGAGGTAAGATTTTAAAATATGAATGTGTGGCTTTTGCTCCGTTTCCCGTAGGATAAAAGGGAGCCGAAACTGCCTTGCCTTATAATGTTTTCAAAACGGAATATCATTTATGAAGAACTGGATAGTATATGTGTTTTTTGTTTTTATCTCTTTTACTTCATTCGAGGCTTTTTCTAAGAAGCTATATAAATATCAGGATAACAATGGTAAGTGGCATTATAGCGATAAAAAGCCCTCGGAGAGCAGTAGCAATGGCTTAGAAGAAATGCGTATAAAGGATAATAGTGAAAAAAAATTGTTTAAAGGGGTGTGGGTAAGAGAAACGGAAAGAGATAACCCAGGGCTAACGATTATTAATAATTATTATGGCCCCGTATTGGCTAAGCTTAGCGTGCGTTGCAAAAGGTGTACAGTTGAGTCAGCAAGTGATAGTTATGTTGAATTACTCGTTCCGGGGAACAGTGAAAAACGCGCAGTCAATATAGAGAAGCAAAGTTCATCGTGGAGTGCAGATTACAATTTGAGTATTACCTTGGGTGATCCGTCAGCCAAGCACACCGAAAACTATTTATATGCTTTACCGTTTCCGGCAGAGAAATATCGTCTGGTTGGGCAGGGATTCAATGGTGCTTTTAGTCATCAGGATGAAGAAAATAAGTATGCGTTTGATTTTGCATTACCGATTGCGACACCCGTTTTGGCGGTTAGAGACGGTGTCGTGATGGGAATCGTTGAGGATTATACTGAGGCGGGAGTTTCCCCTAAGTTTGCAGATAAAGCCAATGTTGTGTATATCTTACATGATGACGGTACTATCTCATCGTATGCGCATTTGGATATGTTTAGTGCGAAGGTAGAACCTGGCCAAAGAGTTATGCGCGGGGATATGCTCGCTCGCTCGGGTAATACTGGGTTTTCAACGGGGCCGCACCTTCATTTTACGATCTTGAAAAATGAAGGGGGTAAACAGGTATCGATTCCCTACCAATTCGATAATGGAAAAGGTGTTTCTTTCTTACCTATTGCTGGCCAGGAGATAATGACGAAGAATGATGGCGAAATGATTACTAGAGTGAATAAAGAGCATAACGCTCTTTATGCGCAGGGGAAAATGGAACTCAATAGTCTAACGTTTGGTAATAAGGAAAAATCCTTTTTCGATAAGGTAAGTGATATCTTAAGTAGCTGGTTGGAGTAAAGATAAAGAATTAAAAGAGTTTCAGTTAGCAAACAAAAAATGAGAGCCTGAATGAAAAAAATAAATCTAACAAGCAATACAGCTAACGCAAAAAACGCACGGCTGATTGCTGCGTTAGCTCTCAATAAGGATAATCATGAAATTTTTAACTGCGTTCTTTCTGATATTTTCACAATTAGCCTTTTCCGGTTCTCTCTATCAATGTAAGGATAACAATGGGAATATGGCGTACCAAGATAGTCCTTGTACGAGGGAAGCTGTTAAAGTGAGCAAATCTAAGGACAATTTCGATAACAATCAGTTTAAAAATGAATTTATCAAGACTTTGGCACAAATGACGGGGAAGTCTGTAAGTGAACTGAAAAATGACCCTAAAGCTAGGCAGGTTGCGGAAGCCCTCGCAGTGACAGACGCAGCTAAAAGCTATGCGTTCACAAAGATCTACGGGGTTTCAGCTAAATTTTGCGAAGGTAAAGTAAAAAATGACCTGGAAAATTATCAAAAAAAAGCTGCTGATATTATCGCTCTGGGAAGGTATTACTATACAAATGGAATTCATATTGATATCGAAGGCAAAAACCTAAGTAAGACAGGGCAAGAATTGACAGAAGGGCTTAACGGAATGCTAAGAAAATTGGAACGTGAACATGCAGAAGCAAACTCGGGAGAGCTAAAGAAAAAATGTAAAGAAGCTTCGCGAGCGCTCACATCTTTAGCCATGCTCTACTCAAGCTAACGAATAAGGATAAATAGCGTGGAACCACCATTGTCCGTATTGTTGAACAAACCCGTTGCTCAATCGTTGGCGTTGTCTTTTATAAGGAAATAGGTTAATTGAAGGGTGGCTTGTCAAAGATAATATTTGTCTAATGGTCAATACTATTAGGTTCTAACCGTTTAATAAAACCATTACGCTGTTTAGCGCTGAAATAAAGTTGTAATTAAATATCAACTACCATACTCTTGAAAAAGTAAATAATAAAATCAGTATTTTGAATAGTTTGTCGCATTATTCATTATTAAAGAAGTATTTTTTTGGAAAACCTCTAACTCGGTGGTCAAAAAAGGTTGACCACTACACACACAATTCATCCTTTTGGCTACCGGAAAATAAGTAATAGATATAGTAATACCGATAGTATTTCCTGATTACAGAATCACAGTTGAAATAAAGAAAGTAGAAGTAGATGTGTTTCCTTGGGTAGATTTTGATAATTTCAGTATTCCTACATATAAGGATAAATTATCTAACTTAGGTCACGCAGGAGTGCTGTTTATAAATGGGAATACAGGCACAACTAAATACTACGAATATGGTAGATACGACCTTCCTGAAAAACTTGGAATCGTACTTAAAGCTAGAAATCTTCCTGATGCAAAAATAACTAATGGCCAATTAGATATAGGCTCTTTGAAAAAACCATTGTCTTTTATATCTAAGGTTTCTGGGCAGTCAGGAAGAATTAAAGGCGTATATATTGAGGTGAATGGAAAATATGAATCTATGTTAAAACATGCAGAGCTAAGAAAATCACAAAATTCTTTTCAAAAACGAAAACCATACGATATTTTGACAAATAGTTGTATCCACTTTGTAAAAGAAATAACTGAAAAAGCAGAGGTTTTAACACCATGGATGATTGATCCAAGACCAAATTCCTATATTGGTGAATTTAGAGATGATTTTCCCGATCTGGATTTTAAGGGTAATCTATTAGTGATAGAAAGTATGGGAAAGTTTTAGGAGTAAAGCATGATATTTAAACATTTATTTAAAATATTTTTGTTGGGGATGATAGTTTTTACTACTAGTTGTGATCTAGAAGTATATACAGAACAGCCTGAACGACCAGCTAATATACCCGAAACTTCATTATGGGTGGGTGGTCCAGATGGTGGTGTTTTTTTATTTATAAAGGAATTAGATAAATCCGACAAAAATTTATATTACGCTGAAGTTTATTATGCTTCCGGTGACCTAGCCTATAAAGGTTCTATGAGGATTTATCCTACTAATTCTGGAGATATTGACTTAGCCAAAAAAGAGTCTTTCGTGGCTTGGGATGGTGATAATTTGTATTTGAGTGATAAAAGGTATTTAAAAGTTGAATAATTACCTTGAATAAATAAGGATATGTCGCGCTTGCCGCAACATATTTCATTGTTGAACAAACCCGGAGGTTAACGTCTCTATAGGCGATTAAAAAAATAGTATTTTCTACATATAACGACCTTTCCTATACAGTGGATTTACAGGTGTTTCTTAACTTCTAATGAGGGGGGAATCTCGTCAAGCGATAGAGTCAGTGATAGATTACGCAATTGAGTCGGCTATGCGGATTGTCGTTAGTACTGCTCAAGGTTATTTACGTAAATATTTATCTAGAAGTCCGAGAGTTCAATAAAATGAAGGCGCATGACCATATAAATAACTTATCGAGATATATAACTGTTTTTTTATTTTCGTTATTTTCGATAAGCACATTACTTGCATTTGGGTATTATGCCTTTAACACATTTCTGGATTTTCTTTATGCGAAAAATATAATTGAGTTTAATAAAGGCGCCATGTATATGCTTGGTGTAGGGCTAAGCGCCGGACTTCTAGTCATGTTTATGATCCATGAACTACAAGGTAAAGAAATATCTGGCACGTACAATAAAAAGGCAACGCGCCTTGCCTTTATATTTATTGGCATCGTATTTATATTTCCTCAAATAGTAGATTACGTAGTAAGTTACAAAATTAAAAACCTTGGTTATGTATACTGCCAAAATCAGTCATATCGTTGGCTACATGCCCAGAATAAAGTATTTGGGACTAATTTAGTCGTTTGTGAGCAATTTGAAGCCAATGAAATAACAAAAATCTCAAGCGGATGCTAAAAAGCGCGTCGCTTAACTTGGCGTTAGAATACAAGGAAATTAAATATGCACACACCAATAGAGTTTTATGTAAAGCTACCGGCTGATCTATTCCGTGGTGGTACTACGACGAAACACGAATTTGACTATAAAAATTACTTGGACTTAATGAAGCAAAAAACCGACAGCGAGCAGGTCGAAAAGAATATGCTCGGCGCATGTGGACGATCGAACCAGTGTTTGGGAATATCACCAGTAACAAGGGGATTAACAAACTGACGTTACGAGGAAAAGCGAAACTGAGCAGTCAGTGGATGATCTGCTGTATTATGCACAATATAGAAAAGCTTTGGTGATATGGAGATGTGAATTTATACGTCAGATAAACCGAACCAAGGCTTATACCATTGATTTTAGGCCGATATTGGGTAAATTGAGTAGGTTGAGAGCTTGTATACTCAAAAGACACGGTTATTATCGAAAACCAATTGAAACCAAGCTGCTAGAAAATATTTGTATGTTTAAGTTAATTTTTCTACAGTCTGGTTAGGCAAACACTGGGAATCAATATGGATAGCAAAGATATAGCTCGATCAGAAGAGTTTATTGCTTACGATCTTGAGCTTTTAAAAAACTCTGGGAAATGGAAAAAATATTGTCGTGTTGTCGCAAATGCTATGAGCGTGGTTCCTTTTCTGGTTTAGGTAAACATGTGAATCGCTCTATGTTATTGCAGTATGGATACGGAGGGAGATGGAGAGAGGCAAGCTCAATTGATGGATGAGTTGAATCGTCTTTCATCCAGAACTTATAGAAAAATCAAAAGTTGGAAGTGGTTGCTAAGATCAGACGCGCTGGCCGAACGTATTCGAAGTAAAAAACGGTATAGCGAATTAGACTAGGAATAATTATGTACTGGATATTAGCAAGCGAACGCACAGACGAATATGAGTTGAGTCTTGACAGGCTTCCACCGCTCCTCGTCAAATTGGGTATAGGTTTAGCTGACGGGGCACTGGTGACGCAATCGATAACCACGATTGACGTGCCGTATGAGCAGCACTCAGAAGAGTACAAAACCGACAATATTGTCTGCTCTCCCGGACACGGTTGGTTAATCAATAAGAAGTTTAAGGATGTCTTGGATTCAGTCGGGCTTACAAATATACAGTATTTCGGTGCTAAGATGATCAACACGGAGAGCGGTGAAATAAGCGAAGAGTATTGTATTGCGAATATTATAGGGGCTTACTCTTGTGTGGATACTGGGTCATCCGAGTTGGAATACTTTGATTCGGGTAGGATCAGTTTTATCGATAAGCTTGTTCTGAATTTAACTGATGGAACGGACTACGGACACATTTTTAGAATCGGTGAATATTTGTCTTTAGTTGTTATTAGCGACCAGCTAAAACAGGCCATCGAAGCTGCCGGTATTACAGGTGTTAAAATATACAAACCAGAGGAATTTTCCATTTAAGGGCCTGTTCAATTTATTATTGAGATGCCGCTTGAATGGAAATGGTATTAAATTATTATTAATAATTACGTAGTAAATATCTGCCTTGGTATTGATCGGGTCATATGTACAGTAAAGAGCCTTTGTAGTGATCAAGTTTTTTCGTACCAATCAATAGACGGTGTTTATATTTAAGCTGCCTCTAAGGTTCAACTTGTTTAAATTATTTGTGGGTAATATTAAGTGTTGGATTGGTGCTTACCTTTCTTTTTACCGAAGAGGGGTAATATGAAATTGAATCAATCAGCAAATCCAGAACCTGCTGGTAGTGGTTATCTAAAACAGCCCAACTCGGCTCTAACTTTGCATCTAAATGATGGTATGCTTTTATCCAGTCCAGATATCCGTTAATTTTTAGAATTTTCGAAAAATTATCATTAACAACTATATCGCTTTCTGTTCTAAGTAGCTGCTTTATTGGGGCAAATTCTTTCCTCCTCATTTCAAATTTATTAGCACCAAACTTAAACTTAACTAATTTTGGATACAGAATTCCATCATCGTCGCAGATGATGATTTTTGATATTTTAATCGTGCTTTCGGTAAACGCCAAACCAATTACCCCCTACACAGTCCAAACCTAACACGATAAATTATCCCCTCCATTAAGCGAGGAGGTAATATGACAAAGCAGCGTAAATACGATTGGCCAAAACTGATCGAGGCATTTAATCAATCTGGTCTAATACAAACGCAATTCTGTGAAGAAAATAACCTTAACCCCAAATACTTTTCCTTAAAACGCTCAAAGCTTCTTTCTTCAGATAGGCCAGCCTATATTGAACCCAGAAAGGAAAAGTAGAAGCTACCGACCCTGCAAATAAGGCCGCTAGGTTAATTGTTAATTAAAAATAATAAAAACTACCCCGACTGTTATCAGGGTGGGGCGAAGCCGTCTATACAATGAGTTGAGTTTTCAAGCATAGAAAAAATCATATGCATAAGCGGCACAAGTTCAGCCAACATCAAAATCATTTAGAGCGCTGAAATAAAGTTGTAATTAAATATCAACTACCATACTCTTGAAGAAGTAAATAATAAAACCAGTATTTTGAATAGTTTGTCGCATAATTCATCATTAATGCTTAAATATTTAAGCAAAATGGAGACAGTTATGATTATTCGAGTTGGAACATTTAATCTTAATAACCTTTTTTCACGGTTTAATTTCTCAGCGGTTACCAATACTATTCCCACTGACGATGACGGCGGCATTACACTTACTTTTAATCAGGGTAATGTTAACGTTCGTACATTTATGGGGCGCCTTGTTCGGTCTAAAGACGAAGGGGATACTCTTGAAATTGCAAAGCGCATTAAAGAGGTGATTCAAGCAGATGTGCTTGCTGTTCAAGAGGTGGAGCATATTGGGATTCTTAAAGAATTTAATCGCCATCACCTTAATAATTTATATCCTCATATTTCATTGATTGAAGGTAATGATAAAAGGCTTATCGATGTTGGTATTATGTCGAAGTTTCCAATCGGCACTATTACTTCCCATCAAACGGCGGTTCATCCTGATGACCCTGATAGAAGAGTCTTTGGCCGAGATTTACTCCAGGTTGAAATTTTAAACCACAATGGAAATAAGCTCTTTACTATTTATAATACTCATTTAAAAAGTCATTTTGTTCCATTTGATCAAGACCCTATACAGGGGGCAATAGATGCGAATAATCGTCGGAAAAGGCAGGCTGAAACAATTGCCAAAATAATAAGCCGAATGGAAAGGTCAAATGGGCGATTTATATTAACGGGAGATATGAATGACCCCCCAACGTCTGAATTTCTATCACCCATGCTGACAATCGATGGCCAGCCTCTTATTAATGCACTGGCAAACCCGAGTGAAACCAGACCTCCTAAACCAGAAACACCAGGGCAGGGTGATGGCCCTCAATCAACATCATGGACACATCGCTTTAACCCTCCCGGTGAGGAACCACCTAGATATGAATTGTTAGACCATATATGGGTGAGCCATGCACTTGCAGATAAATTCTCAAACCCTACTATCGATAGACGAACAAAGCATGGTGGAGATGGAAGTGACCATGATCCCGCCTGGATTGATTTGGCATTATAATTTTTAAGTGTATTGAGTACATATAAGGCGCTCTTAGACCTTGTTAAACACAATGCCCACTTTCCACAAGGGTAAGAGGTGAGCAAGTTTCGGCCAAAAAAATGGCCCCCACAAAAATCGCCAAATGAGGCGAACGTTAATAGGGTAAAAAAAGAGCTAAATTATCCTCTAAATACTGAGATTTCATGTCTTCATTTGAAAACGAAGAGTTGGAGGGAAATTAAAATGCCGATTTATGGGACGATGTTGACGCAGTCATTCTTATTGCCATTTATTTTCCATAAAAACGTGACTCACGTCACGTTTTATAAGTTCAACTTGATCTAATTAATGTTTTTTAGCTGCGGTATACATTATCCAATAGGTCTTATTTTAATGGATTGTTTCTCTAAGTCATTTACATGAATTTATAATGGTTAGCAGCGTTCTTTATTTCTTTATTTTTTTCTTTAACGCCAATAATTAAATAATAGCATTATTAATACTAGGTCTAATTTTAGTTCTTTAGTTTATATTTCTATTGATAGATTTGGTTAAATAGAGGGGGCAGCTCTAGGTATTGATCTTGTCGTCTAAATTGTCTGTTGGTGCGCTTTTTTTTTTGATGACACCATGCTACTATAGCTCTATTAGTTCTAAGGGTTAGTGATTAGTATTCTTAAATATATTTAATTACCTGTTATTAATTGTTAGGACATCCGTAATATTATTGAATCTGTGAATAGTTTTTAGCTGTAAAAACGGAATAATAAAGTATTAAGAAGGAGCTGTGAGTGCCCGCCCCTATAGATTTATCTAGTCGTTCCTTGTGTCTTGCTCAACAAGATGTTTACTACCATCAGATTAAAAGCCCTCAGTCTCCAATGTATAACATTGGAGGTTATATGCACATTGTTGGTAAGCTTGATGTCGATAGGCTGAGAAAAGCCCATCAAGTTCTGGTAAGCACTGCGGATGTCTTTTCAATTGAGTTTTCCTGTGACAATTCAGGCCAGCCTTATCAATATTTGAATAATAATAAGGAACCTTGCCCGCTAACAGTCTACGATTTTAGACAAGAGCATTTAGCTGCGCAAAAAGCAACGTCTTTTCTTGAAGAAATGACAGCGACACCTTTCGTTGTATCAGAAAATATATTCTTTAAATCTGCCTTGATATTAGTGAGTGATACCGAAACTTGGTACATCATGATAAGCCATCACCTATTAAATGATGGGTGGGGTTTTGTGAATATGATTAAAAGATTTATATCTTTATATAATAGCCGGTCATATTTGCATAAAGGTGACATTCAAAACCTATCCGTAGAATACTCTAACTATATCGATTCAGCTTGCGATGATAAGCGGTATCTTAATGGGGCGAGGTATCAAAAAGACAAAGCCTACTGGCTTGATAAGTTTTGTGTAGCACCTGAGAGGCTGTTCTCCAAAAATACTAAAAACTCTCAGCAGTTGCAAACGAGCCATAGAGAGAAAAAGGCATTGGATAGCAAATTAGTCTCCAAGCTAAATCTTATTGCTGAAAAATGTGGTGTAAATAACTATCAAATTATTTTAACACTTATCTGTATCTATTTTTCACGGGCATATAGGCAAAATGAAATACTGGTTGGTATCCCAACTCACAATCGGAGTAACAAAAAAACAAAAGCGAATATTGGCATGTATGCCGGGGTTTACCCTGGTGTATTTCCGCTAGTCTCGTCAGACACTTTTTCTGATTGTTTGACAAAAATAGGCTCCGTTTTAAGAAAAGACTTTAGGCATCAGAAATTCCCAATAAGCCACCTTAACAGAGAATTAAACTTTTATAATGACCAGGAAAAACAGCTATTTGATATAGTCTTTAACTATGAACTTTATGATTATCCCGAAACCCTTGAAGGGTTAGATTTTAATACAGGGATAATTGCCCACGGGCATGAATCAATTCCTCTTAATATATTTTATCGGGAGTATACCTCTGAGCAAAGCGATGAACTTATTTTTGACTATAACCTGGGGTATTGGCATTCGGGTGAAGTAAAAATACTATTAGACCGGGTTTTTCATCTTTTATCTGTCTTAGAGCCGGATTCCTGTATTAACAATCTGGCAATAATTCCTCCCAGCGAACATCAATACCTAATACACGACCTTAACAATACAGAACGAAATTACGAGAATACACCTAGCCTGCTGCACCGAATTGAACAGCAGGCGCAGAAGTGCCCAGCGAATATAGCCGTTAGCAGTGGGGGAACTCACCTTAGCTACGCTGAACTAAATCAAAAAGCCAACCAACTTGCCCACTACCTACTCAGCTTAGAAATAGGGTCCAACCCACTTATTGGCCTGTGTTGTTACCGCTCAACAGACATGCTAGTAGGCATACTGGGCATACTAAAAGCGGGCGCAGCATACGTACCACTCGACCCCACATACCCCGCAAACCGGCTTGCCCATATAGTGCAAGACAGTGGTGTGCAGATTGTTGTTGGGCATACACAAGCGTGCAGCCAGCTTCCACAAGAAAAGCAATATACCGCCATTCACATAGACAGTGAAAGCGTCAAACGAGATATTGAATCCTATTTCTCGTCAACGCCAGAACGGGCTATACAAGCGGATCATCTCGCTTACGTAATCTACACCTCAGGCTCCACAGGCCAACCCAAAGGCGTGATGATTGAACATCGCAACCTTGCCAACTTTATTAATGCCATGGAAGAAACGCCGGGTATAGCGCGGGAAGACACACTGCTCTCCGTCACCTCACCCTCCTTTGATATCCACAGCCTAGAACTATTTTTACCCCTTACCGTGGGAGCGCAAATAGTCATAGCGCAAGAATCGGAATACGCCGACGCATACGCGCTAGCCGCACTTATACAGCAGCACCAAATCAGCATAATGCAAGCGACCCCCGTCACCTGGAGCTTATTACTGAACAGTGGATGGGAAGCGCCCCAACCACTGACCTGCCTATGCGGCGGCGAAGCCTTAAGCGACGCCCTAAAGCACGCCTTTAAAGCACATCCCCAACTCACACTTTGGAACATGTATGGCCCGACGGAAACCACCGTCTGGTCAACATGCTGCCAAATAGACAACAACATCACCCTAGGGCAGCCCATCGCCAATACACAATGCTATGTCATGAGTGAAAATGTCATAAGTGAAGACATGCAACTGCAACCCCTTGGCATTGCCGGCGAACTCTGCATTGCAGGAGCAGGCGTAGCGCGAGGATACTGGGGCAAGCCAGAACTTACCCAAGAGAAATTTATCGACAACCCATTTTCCGCCGCGACGCAACCCATTTGGGGCCAGCGCATGTACCGCACCGGAGACCTAGTTCGTCGCACACAGGAAGGGGAACTGGAATACCTGGGGCGCATCGATGAACAAATTAAATTACGCGGGTTCCGAATAGAACTAGGTGAAATTGAAACGCAACTCTCCTTGCAAGACCGAGTACAAGCCGCCGTTGTCTGTGCGCGGGAAACCAGCGCAGGAGAAGCCCAACTTATTGGCTACGTAGTCATCGACAGAAAAGATGAAAAAGACGGAAAAGAAGAGACAGACTTTAACCGAGAAATAAAAACACAATTAAGAAAAACATTACCGGAATACATGGTGCCCGCAGTCATCCATGTTATAGACAGCCTGCCATTAACACCTAACGGTAAAGTAGACAAAAAGCAACTACCGGAAATTGAATTCTCCGTTATAGAAACAACTTACATCGCAGCGGAAACAGAGCTGGAAAAACAATTGGTGCAGCTCTGGTCACAAGTGCTGGACTTGCCGGAAACATCCATTAGCTGCACAGCCAACTTCTATGACCTAGGTGGGGACTCGCTCAATGCCGTACGCCTAATGTCATTGATTCGATCCGAGCTAGGGTATGAACTTGATGTTCGAGATGTCTTTGAACATTTTATCCTAGCGGAAATGGCAAAGCATTTAGAAAACCGAAGAAAAACCAATTGGCGGCCGCGTATTAAAGCGATAAAGCATACTGCCAATATACCCTCATCCTATGCACCCTCATCCTATGCACAACAAGGCATTTGGTTATTGGATCAATACAATAGCGGTAGTGCGGAATACAACATCCTAGGAGCCCTATCTATACAAGGCGTATTAGATGAACAATTATTAGAAAAAGTATTGATAACATTAATACAACGCCATGCAGCGCTAAGAACACACTTTAAACTTGTCGATAATACTATTGTACAACGAGTGAACCCACAGGCTGAGTTCAAGCTCAACCATATAGACAAATGTACTGATATTCATCACACCCTAAAAGAAGAACAAAAAAAGCCCTTTGACTTAGAAAAAGACCTAATGCTTAGGTCAAGCATCATAAAAATTAGCGAAGATAAAAGCATTGTTGTTATAGTCGTTCACCATATTGCTGTTGACGGTTGGTCTCTCAACCTCTTGATGGAAGAATTTAGCCAACTATATGAAGCGGGCTTACAAGGCACTCAACTTCAATTACCGCCAAATAGCCTTAGCTATTTAGACTACAGCCAGTGGCAAAGAGATTGGTATACATCGGGCGCTTTAGATGAGCAATTACATTATTGGAAAAAACAACTGGCGAACCTTCCCGCCAATAATAGCCTATCTTTAAACCCATCACGTCCGCTAAATACCACAACAAAAGGTTCGGCTTACCACTTTAAAATAAAAGCCGATATATTGGCTCGCCTTGATGGGATACTAAAAAAATACGAAGTCAGCCCCTTTATGTTACTTCATGCCGTATTCACAATCCTACTGGCTCGCTACACAAATAAGAAAGACATCGTTATTGGTTCCCCAAGTGCAAATCGCCAAGATAATGCACTGCAACACATGGTGGGAAATTTTGTTAACCTCCTGGTTTTACGTAGCCAAGTGAATAATAAACACAACTTTATTGACTACCTAAAACATATTCGTGACATCAACTTAGATGCTTACCAAAATCAAGATATACCCTATGAAAAAGTTGTTGAAGCATTAAGCTCAGATAGAACAGATAGAAACAGATCATCCTTGTTCAACATCATGTTAGTTATGAACTATGAATCTGTTTTTGATTATTCAATAAAAGGGTTAAATGTAGAACAAATCTTCGCTGCTCACAGCCTATCAAAATACGACATGAGCCTGTACCTCTCTAAAAATGGCAATGAACTAGAGGGGTGTCTGGAATATAAAACAGACCTATTTAAGCAAAAAGAAATTGAACAATTTTGCACACACTTTAGTGAACTGCTTCAATCAGTTATTGAAACGCCAGAGCAAACCATCAATACACTAACCCTATTAACCGATACCGAACATCAATACCTAATACACGACCTTAACAATACAGAACGAAATTACGAGAATACACCTAGCCTGCTGCACCGAATTGAACAGCAGGCGCAGAAGTGCCCAGCGAATATAGCCGTTAGCAGTGGGGGAACTCACCTTAGCTACGCTGAACTAAATCAAAAAGCCAACCAACTTGCCCACTACCTACTCAGCTTAGAAATAGGCACCAACCCACTTATTGGCCTGTGTTGTTACCGCTCAACAGACATGCTAGTAGGCATACTGGGCATACTAAAAGCGGGCGCAGCATACGTACCACTCGACCCCACATACCCCGCAAACCGGCTTGCCCATATAGTGCAAGACAGTGGTGTGCAGATTGTTGTTGGGCATACACAAGCGTGCAGCCAGCTTCCACAAGAAAAGCAATATATCGCCATTCACATAGACAGTGAAAGCGTCAAACGAGATATTGAATCCTATTTCTCGTCAACGCCAGAACGGGCTATACAAGCGGATCATCTCGCTTACGTAATCTACACCTCAGGCTCCACAGGCCAACCCAAAGGCGTGATGATTGAACATCGCAACCTTGCCAACTTTATTAATGCCATGGAAGAAACGCCGGGTATAGCGCGGGAAGACACACTGCTCTCCGTCACCTCACCCTCCTTTGATATCCACAGCCTAGAACTATTTTTACCCCTTACCGTGGGAGCGCAAATAGTTATAGCGCAAGAATCGGAATACGCCGACGCATACGCGCTAGCCGCACTTATACAGCAGCACCAAATCAGCATAATGCAAGCGACCCCCGTCACCTGGAGCTTATTACTGAACAGTGGATGGGAAGCGCCCCAACCACTGACCTGCCTATGCGGCGGCGAAGCCTTAAGCGACGCCCTAAAGCACGCCTTTAAAGCACATCCCCAACTCACACTTTGGAACATGTATGGCCCGACGGAAACCACCGTCTGGTCAACATGCTGCCAAATAGACAACAACATCACCCTAGGGCAGCCCATCGCCAATACACAATGCTATGTCATGAGTGAAAATGTCATAAGTGAAGACATGCAACTGCAACCCCTTGGCATTGCCGGCGAACTCTGCATTGCAGGAGCAGGCGTAGCGCGAGGATACTGGGGCAAGCCAGAACTTACCCAAGAGAAATTTATCGACAACCCATTTTCCGCCGCGACGCAACCCATTTGGGGCCAGCGCATGTACCGCACCGGAGACCTAGTTCGTCGCACACAGGAAGGGGAACTGGAATACCTGGGGCGCATCGATGAACAAATTAAATTACGCGGGTTCCGAATAGAACTAGGTGAAATTGAAACGCAACTCTCCTTGCAAGACCGAGTACAAGCCGCCGTTGTCTGTGCGCGGACAAACAGCGCAGGAGAAGCCCAACTTATTGGCTACGTAGTCATCGACAGAAAAGATGAAAAAGACGGAAAAGAAGAGACAGACTTTAACCGAGAAATAAAAACACAATTAAGAAAAACATTACCGGAATACATGGTGCCCGCAGTCATCCATGTTATAGACAGCCTGCCATTAACACCTAACGGTAAAGTAGACAAAAAGCAACTACCGGAAATTGAATTCTCCGTTATAGAAACAACTTACATCGCAGCGGAAACAGAGCTGGAAAAACAATTGGTGCAGCTCTGGTCACAAGTGCTGGACCTGCCGGAAACATCCATTAGCTGCACAGCCAACTTCTACGACCTAGGCGGGGACTCGCTCAATGCCATTATTTTAGCAAGAAAAGCAAAATCAGCAGGTTTATCAATTCAGCAAAGAGACCTAATTGGCTCCCCAACAATAAAAGAACTATCTAAAAATACAACCTATTTACCTAAAAAAACAAAAGCCAAAGAACTCTATAGTGGAACCTCCGCTATGACTGCCGACCAACTTAATTTTTTAGAAGAATTAAATGGAAGCAGTATGTTCAATATGAATGTGGTTTTAGATGTAAACGAAGAAATTGAAAAAAAACAATTACAGTCAGCATGTTGTGAAATTGTTAAAATACATGATGTACTTAGATCGGACATTCTAAAAGAAGAAGGTAAATGGATTAGTCGTATATCTAATAAATTTGAATATAATTATGTACAAGAAAAAACAATTAACGATCATAAAGCAGAAAGCGTAGCGGATGAAATAAAACTCATTCTGCAAGAAATGCATGATCATATCCATCTTGCAAACGAACCGAAATTTCAGTTTTGTATAGTGCGAGACAAAAAAAGAAAAGTTAGATTAATTTTTAGCATATCGCACCTAGTATGCGATAAATATGGGATGGACCTCCTATTAGAAGATGTATTTCAAATATACCGCAGCCTAGGCCAAAACCAAGACATAAGCTTGCATTCCTCAGCCTGTTATAGCGAAGTGGTTAAAAATGCAGAAGAAAAAATCAATTCGAATGGCTTTGAAGGGCAAATAAATTATTGGCAAGCTTTAAACTGGCAGGGACTAAACCAAGTGCCATTAGATTTTCCTGCCAACTATGAAAAACACAATACGGTTAATACTTCGAGAATAATGTATGAAGAACTCGAAGAAGTTTACACAAACAAACTTATAAAATACGCGGCAAGTATCAATGTTTCGATTCAAAATTGTCTAATAGCACTGCTTAATTACTATTTTTCCTCTCTATTAGGCTCCCGTGTGAATGCAATTAATGTTTTTGATTCTGGCCGGGAAGGGTTTTATAGTGATAATAAATATGACATGTCTAGGTTAGTATCTTCATCGGTATTGTTTAGAACCATATTTCTTGAAAATAAAAAATTTAATGACATTAATGACTACGTATTAGCTATAGACCAACAAATAAAAAATATTCCACATAGCGGCGTTGGTCTTAGTCAACTAAAATATCTAACTAAAAATAAAAACATAAAAGAGACAATATCAAAATATCCAACCCCGGAAATATGGTTTAACTATTCGGGTATCGTAAATCAATATGATGAACAAATTGGAAAGACAATCCATGTTTCTGATTTAACCTATAGCATTGGTTGCGTCACGTTAGATGAAAATTATCCTAGGAAACAAGTATTCCAATTGCCTTGGGATATTAAAGATAGAAAACTACGTATGTTTTGGGAGTATGGAACCGCTATTCATAAAGAATCAACGGTCAAAAAAATGGCCGAAAACTGTAAGAAACAATTGATTGAATGGTTGAATCAAGTTAATTAATATTTTTGGGGGACAAGAGGTATAATGGATAGGGAACTACTGTATAAAACGGGCACAATAATTTCTCCTGAAAAAGAGAAATACAAACAATATGATAGAGTAGTAGATATAGATGTCAGCGATGTTTATGACATGCAAGGCATTAATACTGCGTGCTGTGTTACGGTGTATAACGAAGACGGGTCAGCCTTATTAGTTTCTTTATTAGGACTGATAAAAAATGCTCAATATATAGCAAAATTACGCGGATGCACTGCGGGCCATGAAATAGTTGTTTGTATCATTGTGGATGGCGTCAACTCTATGTCCAATTCATTTTTTGAATATTCAAAAGAATGTGGTTTCTTAGATGATCGGTGCTTAGAGGAACAGGATGATATACACGTATATCAAAATTATTCAGACGGATCAGATCTAAATAAAATACTACAGGAGCAATTGCAATCAGATTTTGTCAGTAATAGTTGGTTGCGATCAAATGAGAAATATATTAATGATATTATAGATAACAAATCTCACCATCTTGATGAAGACCTAAAAGTGAGAGTTATCTATTATATAAAAAAGGAAAACAGCGGAAAGTTGGATTCCCACTGGCATTTCTTTGAAGTTATCTGCCCATTCCTAAACCCGAAATATTGCGTTCAAATGGACCTTGGCACAAACCCAATGCCAGAAGCCGTATTTCAAATGCATAAAGAAATAAATAGGAAAAAAAATATAGCTGCTGTAGCAGCGAGATCCTACATTCCAAAACCCGAAAATCCATTAAACTTATCGAATGTATGGCAATACACCGATATGATAAAAGAGAGGGTTATGTTGTGGCCAACAGAAGTTCTTTTTGGTTATCTTAGCGTGATGCCAGGGCAGCTTTGCATGATGAGATGGGCTGCGGTGGATAGCCGAAGAGCTTCAGCAATCACATCCAAACCTGTTGAAGATGTTACCGTCATACAGTCCGATACATTGGCCAAATATTATCGTGGATTAGATGATAACCCCCCCTTGGAATCGAATATGTTTCTTGCCGAAGATCGGATTCTAGGGTTTGAAATCGCCAGTGATGAAAAAAAACGTTGGAAAATAGATTATGCCCCAAACTCAATCGCAACTACCGATGCATGTGATACATGGAAAGAACTACTAAATCAGCGTAGAAGATGGATTTGTGGTGCATTTAGCTGCAAATTATGGTTGTTAATGAAGGTTGGAGCCTATTTTAATAATTCTGACAAAAAGAAGAGAGATAAACTTAGTATGTTTCTCTCTGCGATGTACTTTGTATTTGATATGTTACAAAACTGGTTATCTATAGGCTTGATCGCTTTGAGTTTTGTATTTATGAAAAATATTGCCTTATCTTCGGTAGCAGAGGTTGGCATACATAGCTATATTATTAATATTCTATTTTATACCGTTATATTGTCAGTTTTAGTTCAAGTTTATATTGCATTAAATAAGTTACTAAAACCTTGGGTTGAAACATTTCTTAACTTTAGTGTTTTTCTTCAGTCTGCCAGTTTGCTTTATTATTCCTGTTTGGCGGTTATCTACTTAGTGGCATCTGAAGAGAAAAATATAATCGTTGTATTATCACCCATATTATATTTATTGTTTTTATTTAATGTATTTCTGTATTTTGGTAAATCGACAATGAAAATGCTGCCGTATACATTAATTTATTCGATAATATCGCCTTCCATTTCATTTTTCATGCACCTTTTTGCTTTTTGCAATGCAGACGATGTGAGTTGGGGAACGAAAGGATTAATTGATCCCAAATTGAAAAATGAAACTACCCTTGAAGAACAAAAAAGCAGATCAAAATCCTTTTCAAACTTTAAATGGATAGTTGTTTTTGCATTCTTTATTTCGAATGGGATATTTTACGTATTGACCGATATGTACGTAGAAAATGAGCTTAATTACATTGTTTTTGTTTTAAAGATTTCATTGTTTAGCACATTTCTTTCTCTTATCGGGTTTGTAGCCATTAATTTCAGATCCTTTTCTGACGAAATCGAAGAGGAAGAAGTTGAAGTGGGTTATGATTTATTTGAAGAGCAAGATTAGAGTTTGTATGTTTTTTGGTTGCAGTACAGCGGAGTGAAAAAATTGATAAAAAAATATCAAATCTACATATTTATATTTGGATTCGTGTTTTTTATTAGTAATAATTTGAGCGCGTCACAAGATAAAAAAATGAATAATACTTTTGTTTATATAAATCAGCTTGATTATAAATTAAATATAACTTCCCAAACTCTAAGTGGCATACAGTACTTAATAAAAGTGCATGTTCCGCCTGATTACCATAGTAATAGTATCGAATATCCAGCTATATATACCACTGATGGGCAATGGTATTTTGACTCCTTTTCAAATGCTCTTAACGAGGCTGAATCAAAACGTATACTGGTGGCCATATGTCATAATGATGAAAACAGAAGAACGATAGACTTTCTCCCACCAGGGGATAAAAAATATTCTGAATTTATACAGAAAGAACTTATTCCCTTGGTAGAAAGAAATTTTAGAATTAAAACTGACGATAGAAGCCTTGTTGGCACCTCCTATGGAGGGGTATTTGTTATATCTTCTCTATTGGAGTCTAACAATAAAGCTCCTCTATTTGAAAATTATATGGCTTTTGATGCGAGCCTATATATAAATGAGTATTTGGATGGGAAAATTGAATCTCGTTTTAAAATTAATAATAGTTTGAATGCAAAACTATTTCTCTCAGGTGCATGGCCGCTAGGAAACAATAAGCGAGTTGAAAGATTTTATAAAAAATTAAAAGGAATGGGGTTCGTTGACGTAAATATGGTAAAAAAAACCTATATTGTAAGTCATAGTAAAGTTGCACAGCCTTCCTTTAAAGATGCAATTGAATTTATAGAGAAAGTTAAAAATTAATTTTAAAAATCATTCTGATTATAGTTAATACAGAAGGTAGAATAATGGAAAATAAATTGCCAAAAATGGTTATGGATATCTTGGCTAGTGCGAATGCAGGGGAAATATTCCCAACTTATGTTGGTGAAGCGGGATTAGACTATGTGGTTTCTATTGCTTCTTGGGATTTTGACGTTATATGCAATGATAACGTCTGTGGTGAGGCATATGTTAAAAGCTTCTCTAATGAATATTTACAATGCGCATATATTATTTCAAAAAATATATGTTGTTTAGTCTTTAAGCCGCTTCATGCAGAAATTATCTTTGTTGAAGATGTATTTAACCAATCAATTGATGCAGGGTTAAATTATTTTATTCGTGAATTTGCTGTGAAAAACGAAATAGCAGAACTGCAAATGTATGGAGAACGTGGTTTTAGTGCAATATCAATGAGCGCAAGTCTGGTATTGGCTCACTTAAATAGCATGAGTGAATCCGACCTTGATCGCTTAAAAAAGAAAAATACATTTTCTTATTTAGTTAAAAATTATCTTTCTATAAAAAACGAACTCCCAGTTGATGCAAAAAATCACATAGAATATTTTGCGTGGATATACTACTTAGAATTAAAAGTTATTTCAGATATTTTCTCTAACGCAGATTCAGTGCATATTCATGATGTTGCCACCAATACGGCAGGGCTACCCTTGCTAATTTCGTACTTAGAAAGAGACGATCTTTTTGGCATTGAATACAGTAAGATCGAATGTTCCGATATAGATGTTAGTGCTGCTGAATATACTATGGCTGCGTTAGATGATTTAGGCCGTAAAGCGTTTAACAATATTTCTATTAAAGAATTAGATCTATTGGGAAATACATCTTTATTAAATAAAGCTGATGTCATAATTGCAAATGATATTTTGGAACATTTTGATGAAGACGTATCATTTCAGGTATTTAAAAAGCTATGTTCGAATACGAATAATATACTAATTATACATGTGCCATTTGAAGATACAGCATGTGTAGAGTACGGACACAGAACCACCTTTAACAAAGAAAAACTATATTTTTGGGCAGATCAAGTTGAAGGAATTAAAAATATTACTTCTAATTTTAAAAAATACTCAGAAAAAAGTTTTGATCCTGTTTTTATAGATAATTTCTTGATTCTAAAAAAAGAATCGAAATAGATACTGGGGAAAATTTTGTTGCAGATTAAATTTAATTTTTTGAGGTGGGGTAGTGAATAATCTATTTAGACCTCAGGTGATCCATGAGCGTTCGTCACGCTTGCATGGTGAAGTAATCCTTTTTCCGAAGTTTAGCCATACTGTTATCGTAATCTCTATATTAGTGTGGGCTACAATGTTTTTGTTGTGGGCATTTTCTGCGGAGTATACCAAAAAGGAAAATGTTACTGGTTGGCTTGAGTTTAATGAAGGTGTTTCCAGGCTATATGAAAATGATGGTTTTGTGGAATCAATTCTAGTCAAAGACGAAGACAAGGTTGAAAAAGGCGAGCCTTTAGTTGTAATAAATAACGAAAAAATGTTGTTAGATGGAAGACGTCTCGGTGTTTCTATGAAAATAGAATATGAAAAAATAAACGAGTCGATAAAGCGGCAGTTGAATCAAATAAAAGCAATGTATCTATACAATGAAGCAATGCTTGAAAGAAAATACGAGTCCACAAAAAAGGTTATAAAAATTCTTAATTCTCAGTATGAATCGGCGCGTGAGCGTCATCTTTTATCAGAAAATCAATTAAAGAATATGTCAAATTTGGTAAATTTAGGGCATATATCGAAACTTGATTATGAATCAAAAAAGCAACAGGTATTAGTACTACTGGCAGATACAAGAAACTTTAGTCGGGAATTAATCATTCAGAATGAAATTTTAGATGAAATAAAAAATGGTAAAGAACTTAGAGAAGCAGAATATAAAAATAAACTAGAAGTTCTGTCCCGAGAAATTAACGAAAATTCTCTTCAGTCTTCTCAATTGGATGCCCAGCAAAAAGTTGTTCTTTATGCGGAAAAAAATGGGACCGTTAGTAGTTTGCAGATGAAAGTTGGAGATAGAGTAGAAAGAGGTAAACCAATTTTATCAATTATTCCAGATGACGTTGAATTAAAAGTACATTTACTTGTGCCAGTTAAAGCCGTTGCGTTTATTGAAGTTGGGCAAAAAATAAACATTAGATATGATGCTTTTGCATACGAAAAATTTGGAATATACGAAGCAATTATAGAAAAAATTTCACAAACAATACTATTACCCGGGGACATTTTAAATACCTCTTTAAGAGTGGAGGTTCCGGTTTACAGTGTTATTGCTACACTCACAAAAAAAAGCGTTATAGCATACGGTAAGGAATATCCATTAAAAGATGGAATGACCTTGGAGGCCAGTATCCGTGTGGATGAAGGGCGAACATTAATTGAATGGTTATTTGAACCGATATATAGTTTGAAGGGACGTTTGTAAAAATGGTTGAGAATTTATTAAATTTTAAACTTGGTAGAAAATTACCTATAATACTGCAAACGGAAGCCGCAGAATGTGGCTTAGCTTGTTTGGCAATGATTGCTTCCTACTATGGTTATTCAACGGATATCGTTACATTACGTCAGAGGTTTTTAATCTCTACGCAAGGGACAACATTAACTAATTTAATTGCTATCTCCAATAAGTTAAATATCTCGGCAAGGGCATTAAAAGTTGATGATAGCCAATTAGAAAAAGTACAAACACCTTGTCTTTTACATTGGGACCTAAATCATTTTGTAACGCTCAAATACATAAAACGTGGGAAATATGTAATACATGACCCTGCGTTTGGTGAACGTAAGTATACCCAGGCCGAATTTAATAAGCATTTTACTGGTGTAGCTGTAGAATTTACTCCTACCTCAGACTTTGCTCCCAAGAAAGATTCGAAAACCTTAAGTATTGGTCATTTTTGGAATAATATAAAAGGTATAAAACGTAGTTTAATAAATGTTGTGGCCTTAGCGTTAGTTTTGCAACTATTTTCCATTGTCGCACCGTTTTATATGCAGATAGTACTTGATGATGTCATTATAAATGGTGACGTTAATCTTCTAGTTGTAATGGCATTTGGCTTTGGAATGCTTGTTGTCGCAGAATCCTTAGTTAATATATTTCGCTCTGTTGTTATTTTAAATTTATCTACTCGCCTCAGCTTGCAAATGGCAACAAACCTATATCGTCATATGATAAAGCTGCCTGTTGAATATTTTCAAAAGCGACATCTAGGCGATATTCTTTCTAGGGTAGGTTCGTTAGAAAGCATTAAAGAAACAATTACATCAGGCTTAGTAGCAGCCATTGTCGATGGTTTTATGACCATAATTATGCTTGCTGTTATGTTGTATTACAGTATAAAACTTACTTTTGTCGTACTATTTGTTGTTTTTATTTTTATAGTCATTCGGTATATTTTTTATAGCCCAATAAGACAGCTAGAAGAAGAGTCATTAGTCGTAAACGCTAAATTGGAAAGCCATAATATTGAAACGATTCGTTCTATTATTCCAGTAAAATTATATCAAAAGGAAAATGATCGTCAGACTCAATGGCAAAATAAACTTGCCGAAAGTATGAATAAGGGAATTAGAACTGCTCAATGGGGAATGGGCTTTGGGTTTGTTAATCAATTATTATTTGGTATTGAAGGAATTCTTGTAATTTATTTTGGCAGTATAGAGGTTTTAGGCGGTGATTTATCCGTAGGTATGTTAATTGCCTATATGGCATACAAGACACGGTTCTCCTCTTCTATTAATAGCCTTATTGGTCAATGGATTAATTTCAAAATGATGAGTGTTCATTTGGATAGGTTAGCAGACATTGCATATACACCTATTGAAGATATATATAAAAATTCAGACGCTTCTATATATGAATCGCAAACCAAAGAAATTACCGGGAGATTGGAAGTAAAAAATCTCGAATTTTCTTTTGGTGAAAATGTTCCTTCAGTTTTTGAAAATGTTAACTTTGTCATTGAGCCTGGTGAAACAGTTGTTATTACAGGCCCGAGCGGGTGTGGAAAAACCACATTGCTAAAATGTTTAATGGGCCTACTTAAACCAACTAAAGGGGAAATCTTAGTTGATGGAGTTTCAATCTCAGAGCATCTTACCTATAGGTCTAATATATGTGCAGTGATGCAGAGTGATCAATTGTTAAGTGGGTCATTAAGAGAGAATATAACATTTTTTGATTTATCGCCAAACGAAGAAAATATTATATCGGCGGCAAAAATGGCAAGTATTCATGAAGAAATTCAGCATTTTCCAATGCAATACGAAACCTTGGTTGGTGATATGGGGTCTAGTTTAAGTGGCGGCCAACATCAGAGAATTGTATTGGCTAGGGCTCTTTATTCTAATCCGAAAATATTATTTTTAGATGAAGCAACAAGCCACCTTGATGTCGAAAATGAAAAAGCGATTAACAAAAATATTCAAGATATGGACATTACTCGAATTATGGTGGCACATAGAGCTGAAACAATTTCTACAGCGAACCGAGAAATACGTTTATTTGATGAGTGATTAAAATTTAATTAAAATATTTTATATTTTTTAATTAAGAGATATTATTTTTGAAAAATAATTATCTTTTAAAAATAGTTAACATAAAGTATAATTAATACGCTCATAGAATTATATATGAGTTATTTTTAATATTCTAAAAAAGGAAAAAGTTATGAATAATGTTGCAATAAGAGAATTGTCTGCATCTGAAATTGACGCTGTAGTTGGCGGTGGTGATACCGTAATGGGCGGTGCTATGGGAATGGTTGGCGGAATCGCTGCTATTGCTGGTGGTACTGGCGCAATTTTAAGTGGTGCAGGTGCGCCAATTGGAGTAGTTGCTGTAGCAGGTGGTGTTTACGCTATGACTGCAGGCGCACAACAAATGCATAATGCATGGTACGGTTAATCCGTTACTTCAGCTACTTATTGCTAAGTAGTTTTTTGTAAAAGAAAGTTGAACTCTATTCATTAGAGTTCAACTTTTGTTTTATCAAATGACCATTTTAAGCACATATGAAAATCAAACCTTAAAAACCTAAATAAATGAATATTTACAGCTTTCCTAATAACCTTATTGATGTCGAAGTTAAAAAAATTCTATCGGCAGAAACGCTCTGGATTAATCGATCACTAGGAAAGTTTTCTGAAGAAATCGATTTTGCCGTTATTTCAAAAGAAGAGTTTCATGCAAAATTTTCCTATGCAATATCGGATTCAAAATGTTTTTCTGGTATTGAATTTGACCAAAATGATATAAAAACTCATTCAGTAGAGCGCTATGGTGGAATTGGTATTGGCAATAATGGTGGAGGGGCTCGTACAAGTAATGATGGCACATTCCAGTTAAAGGGTACGGGTAGAAATATCTTAGCTGGAAAAAATGTCGAAGGGCATCATGGTTATGGTGGGTTAGATTCACCTAGTGCAATATCAGAAGTTATCTTTAGTTTGGTTTTAGATAAAGTATTGCCTTTGGGTGCCGCAAAGGTATGTGGGCTAATATATGTAGGGGAAGATTTAGGTCTATACGGTAATGACGATGATAATATTAAAAAATGTTGGGGTGTTATTCTTGTTAGAGAAATGTGTTTAAGACCAGCGCATTTTATTGAATCACCATTTTTTGAACCCCAAAATGATTTTGACAACCACGGGATAAGTGATCAAAAAAGAACCGTTGATGTAAATAAACAACTAAAACATTTACAGGGAGGAGAGGACAACGATTACATACGATTTCTAGGCGGGTTCCTTTCTGCATGTGCTAATCAATTTGCTTTTGCCCGATTGCTTAGAATAAGCCATTCAACCATAACCCCGTCTAATATTTCTCTGGATGGCCGTTGGTTGGATGTTTCTACGGCTGGCTTTATGAGTAGTGGAATTAACTACTGCCGAGCTAGAATGCCGTTTTTTGACGAGACACAAAGTATTGTAGAAATATTGCAGAACCTTATTGGGGAATACAATAAGGCAAATAATACTGAATTAAATCCTGCTCCGTTAATTAAATATTATTATGAGCAGTTTGAAACATGCTTTTATGCACATGTTTTCTATCTGTTGGGAATTGAAAATGTAAGTCTAGATAATTATTTATCCGATGAAGACTGGAATAAGTTTTCAAATATTATAATGTCAATTCTTAATTTAGAACCACATCCCAATCCGTCAATTTCTAAAGTGGTAGAAAACGACCCGATAGTATGCTTTATAGAAAGCTTCTTTTTAGCGTCGTTTGATGAAGACTTAGCTCGCAATAGGCTAGAGATTATTGGTAATGTTGAATCTGGTGAGCTGGTTTTATTTTTTAAAGGGTTGGCTAAGCGTTTATATGAAGCGTCTGGTGATCATTATTCTTCTTTTAACCATTTTATGTTGAGTGGTTTCTTTACGTCAATTAAACGTGCCCGATTATCTACAATGTTTTATACGGTTTCAGTTGATTCGGAAGTTCATGAGCTATGTAATAACGGCTCGTATAAAGATACAGAAAGCTTAATCAATGATTACGATATGTTAAGCGATTGGTGTTTTGAAGGGGAAAAAAATAAAAAAATTGTATTATATAAAACATGGAATTTAGTTATTTTGTATCAAGTTGATTCTGGAGAATACTTGATAGATATAAACAATAAAAATCTAATACTAAACTCTTTTCAAGAGCTTGTTGGCTATTTGGGTGGAATAGATCAGCAAGTATATGAGCTTAGGGGTTTTAATTTTTATTTGTACCTTTCTAATCTTCAGCGTGTCGTTCCAGCTATAGAGATGAATAAAAAATAATCACAAATATATGAAAATGGTTTATATTTGTTAAATGGAGTAAATATGTTTACTTGGTTTCGAAAGAAAAAAATTGAAGATATATATTATGAAGCTAAACGATTAATGATTACTGGTGAAATTGACGATTCGATTTTACAATACAACTTAATTCTAAAAAAAGACCCTGGTCACGGTCAGTCCTATATTGATAGGGGTACAATATTTGCCCTTAAAGGCGACTATGAAAATGCAAAAAAAGATTTTAATGCATCCATTGGTTTGGGGTATTTGGTCGCTACTGCCATGGTAAATATCGCTAATATTTGTTTTGATTGTGGTGATAAAGAAAGCTCAATCACTTATTATAAAAAAGCGTTAAAGTTGGAGCCGGATAATGCATTTGCTCACTTTAATTATTCTCGTATCTTGATAATTACTGGAAAAGTAGAAGAAGCAAAAATACTTCTAAATCAAGCTTTGTCCTTGACCGATGATGAAGTGCTTTTGAGTGGAATAAAAGGAAGAATAGAAGACTTGCAAGCTGAAAATAATAATAGCTAAAAAATTGATTAGGTTTTGGTGAGATTATATGTTTAAAAAATTGAAAATTTCCACAGTATTTATTTTACTTGTTTTAACTTTTAATGCTATTGCTGATGAAAAAAACAAACCCTCTAGTGAAGTATGGGATATTAACCATTACCTTAGTTTTGCATACGAAATTTCAAATGGTCAATCTACTTTACCTAGTACTTTACCTAGAAAAGCGGAAGAAAATTCGAAATTTGAAAAAATAATTTCAAAAAAGTCATTAGATTTGATTTTTAACAAAAAATTAAGCGATGATATTAGAAGACAAAATGGGATGAATCTGAATTATGCAATTGGCACAATACTCGTATCCTATATTAAGGCACAAGAAAACTTAAAAGAGAATACAGGGAGTAAAGAGAACAAAGGGAGTAAAGAAAGTTATGAAGGTGAAATGGCATCTTTAATGGCTTATATGCTCTATATTAATGCTTACAATCTTAATGCACTAGCCTCTTTTTTTGAAGATACAACAACTAAAAATAACGATAGTGCGGTTGCCGAAGGTGTACAGCAAGTTAAAAATGGGGTTCACAGTGTTTTAAATGGTGTTATCGATTCTTTAGGAGAAAAGAAAGCCTATTCTATGCAAAGCCGAATAGACATGGCGGCGTCTTTAAGTATAAATATAGGGAAATTAACTAAATATGATGATGTTGCTACCAGGAAAGCTTTTTCAGATAAGCTGAAAGGGCTGATAATTAAAGAAAAGAATATGAAAATTAATTCGTATTTATCGGATGCTATAAAAACACTGGAAAACTAAACAGAAATATAATGATATAAGCATTAAAATTATATCACATTCACTGCTTGTTAATAATTAATATTGTATATGCAAAAGATTTAATAGTTGCCGTTATAATATCGAATACATTGTTGAGCTACTGGGAACAGAAGATGAAAATAGCATTAAAGTTGAATAAAATTTATCAATATTTTGTTTTAATCATAGCGGTAGTTTGTTTGGTATTTGGTATTATCGAAAAAAATAATTTATTGATAGTATTAGGTGCTTTTTTAATGGTTCTTGCAATTGGAACTATATGGCATATTTTAAATGGTAAGCATAATTCTGCTTCTAAACTGCCGAAAGATATAAGTTCAAAATAAACTGTGTGCGTTAAATTGTATTATGAAAAATTATAAATAAAAAGGAGCTATAAATATAATGGATAAAAATAATTTTTGTATATTACCCTTTGTTCACTTTCATGCAAACAATTTTGGTAATGTTACTCCTTGCTGTGTAAATCCCAAGGTATTGGGTAATCTTGGAACTGAAACTATCGAAGAAATTTGGGAAAACAAGAGTTTAGTCGATATTAGAGAAAAAATGATAAAAGGCGTGAAGGAAGAAAGTTGTAGTGTCTGTTATCAAAAAGAAAAATGCGGTACAACAAGCTTAAGACAGCTTAGTAATTATGAATATTCTGACCTTGATATTCAGAATGTAATATCATCTCCCAAAATAATCTATTTTGATATTCGGTTTTCAAACTTATGTAATTTGAAATGTAGAACCTGCTGGCATGGTTCAAGTAGTAGCTGGTATGAAGATTCAAAAAAATTAAATAGCGCTGCCGGTGAAAAAGCGCTTATAAAAATCGAAGGAAGAGATGACGTCTTATCTCAAATATCAGAACATATACCGCATGTAAGAGAGTTTTATTTTGCTGGCGGCGAACCTCTAATAATGAAGGAACACTACGACATATTAAGGTTGTTGATCGATAAGGGTAATACCAGTGTTCGACTTAGGTATAATACTAATTTCACAAAGTTAAAATACAAAGGGTATGACTTATTTGATCTTTGGAAGAATTTTAAAAAAATTGATTTCAATATTAGTATCGACGCCGTTAATGAAAAAACAGGTTATGTAAGAAAAGGTGAAGGCTTTGCTACGTTAGAAAAAAATAGAGAAATATTAAGAGAAAATGCACCCTATGCAAATGTAATGGTATCAATTACTGTTAGTATTTTTAATATTTTTACATTAACGGAAATTATTGACCGGCTCAGTAAAACAAAATTTGTTGAAAGTGAAAAATTTCATTTTAATATTTTAGAGACACCGTCAATTTATAGCATACAGATTCTTCCAAAAAGTAAGAAAAAGATTATAAAAAAACAGATAAATGAATATATTTCCAGCAATCGCTTATCTTTAAGCGTTACTCGTGATTTACAGGATGTTATTTCATATATGAACTCACGAGACCTTAGCTATAAGTTAAGCGAATTTTGTAACGCTACAGTAAAACTAGATTCAATTAGAGATGAAAGCTACAAAGATATTTATAAAGATCAAGAAAATTTTATTGATCTTTTTAATGAAAAAAAATACCGTAATTATTATTTTTTGCGAAAGAAAAAAGCACAATTATTAAATAAGTTGTGTGATTTTTTTGCTAAATTTAGATTGTCTGGGCTTACTAGACAAGCTAGAGTTGATTGATTTTTATAGACCATTTGAATGGAATTAATTTCATTATCTAATGAATTTCAACCATTTTTTAGTGTTGTTATAGCAACTTATAATAAGCCAGAAATGTTAGCTAGGGCTCTTAATAGTCTTGCTGATCAGACATATACTAATTTTGAAGTGATAGTTATCGATGATTATTCTGATTCTTGTTTAGAATATGATAGCTGGCATAAAATCTTTCAACTTAAATGCTATAAAAATTCCAGAAACATGGGCGTTTCGTTTTCACGCAACTACGGTATAGAAAAAAGCCAGGGAAAATGGATTATTTTTTTAGACGATGACGACGAATTTATGCCAGAAATACTTTACAGGCATCATTCTGTATTAAAAGATAAATCAGTAGATGAAGTTTTCGCTTGGTGTGGTATTGAAAGTATTAGTAGAAAAAATGATCAAAAAAAAGAAGTTTCTTACTTGTTGCCTCTTGAAAATTATCGCTGTGAAGATGAACTTGTTGGTAACAGCTTATCGATAGGTATCGGTTATGGTGTGGCCATTGGTCGAGAAACGCTTTTTAAAGTAGGGCTCTTTGATACAGAAATGGCCAGTGGTGAAGATACGGACTTATTAATGAGTTTGGTCTCGCTTGGTATAAAACCTATTCCATTGAGCTATGTTGGCATAAGAGTCAACGTTCACTCTGATAAAACTCTATCTAGAAATTTAAAGGTGCTACTAGAGCATAATGTAAAAGCTAGGCTTATTGGTAAGCACCATAAGTTGTTGAGGCGCTACCCTTACGTATGGCCGATGGCGGGCGTATCTCAAGCACTCTTTATGTTATCTAAAGGAGCCTTCCGATCTACAGTAAACCTCTTAAGGGTTGTATTTAGTGTGGGATATTACGGATGGTTAGATATTTTATTATTATTACTGATATTTACCTGTCTACCCGTTTTCTGGCTCTATAGCTTTTTGACAAGGAAAGATGGGTATGATACTCGACCACTAAGTGAAGAATTTCTTAATAAGATCAGTCAAAATTAATAAATTCATATCCGTATACGGTAAGGCTTTCACCTCTCACTAAAAATTATTTTCACTGTTTTATACCGCTTATGGTTTTTATTTGTTGATAGTAAGCCAGTATATTCTTGCCAATAAAAGATGGTATATCAATATTTCTGTTATAAAAACATTATTCGATAATAGAATAGCCTCTTTTATTTCAAAGAAGAGTGGCTATGACAAAATTGAATACATTATGTTCTGATTATTTTGTATACTGCACAAAAAATAAAAACCTGTCCAGCTATACATTAAAAGCCTATAAAATAGACCTTGTTCAATTTCAAACGTGTTTAGGGCGATCAACATCCATTTATAAAATTGATAAAGGTAAAATAAGAGAATTTCATAACTTTTTGTCCGATAAAGACTATATGCCTGCAACAATCAAGCGCAAGTTATCTTGCATTAAAGCAATGTTTCGTTGGTTGGAGCTTGATGATGTTATCGATATAAATCCTTTTAATAAAACGAGAATAGAGATTAAATCTCCAAAAAAGTTACCCAAAAATATACCGTCCAGAAGTATACGTAAAATTATTCTAGCCGCAAGAAAAGAACTGGGTATGCCAGGAAGTATCCTGTATATAGCTTCAGACATCTGTGCGCTTATCAAAACGGGGAAATGCCTTAATAAGTTAACAACGCTTGTTTCATTGGAATTATTATTTTGCACTGGTTTAAGAGTCGCAGAGCTGGTCAGTATCAAAATAAATGATATTGATACAAGAGAAAGAAAAATAAAAATTATGGGGAAGGGGTCGAGGGAGCGTTACGTCTTTATTCCCGATTATGATCTTTGCGAGTTAATTAAAGCCTATTTATTATCTCGTTCTATTGCCGAGGCAAAAACGGAAAATTTTCTTATCAATAGCCGAGGGCAATCCGCTTCAACCCAATTTATACGAAAATGTATTCGTATAATTTCCGAACTATCTGGCCAAAAGGAGAGAATTACCCCACATATGTTTCGTCATAGTGCTGCATGTGAGCTATTGGAAGCCGGTGTGGATATTCGTTTTGTTCAACGTTTGCTTGGCCACCACAGTATTTCAACGACTGAGATATATACCCATGTTAGCGATAAAACACTTAAACAGAAGATTTCTAAGGCAAATGTAAGGGGGCGTTTTAGTAAAAAGTAAGGATAATTGGGAATTAGCATTATTATGACTACGAAACCTAAAACTATTATTGGTGTTCATAGCCCTCTTGAAGCGAAAATGGTTCATCAACTAGGTGGTGAATTTATATGGTTAAGTGGGTATTCAATTTCGGTGTCCTGTTTTGGACTTCCTGATTTAGATCTATCCTCACCAGAAGAAAAATTCCAAATAATTAAAAGAATAATTGAAGCTTCAAATATTAATTCAATTATTGATTTAGATGCTGGGATTGAAGACCCGGACGTTTTCAAGGATCATCTTTTGAATATTTCAAAACTAAACCCTTCTTTCATCTGTATTGAAGATGAAAAAACTCCTAAAATATCCGCTCTCTACAAAACAGAAAGAAAGCTTATAACTCAGGATGAGTTTGTTGACAGATTAAACTTTACAGACAGTAACTCTAGCTCATCGATAATTGCAAGAACCAATGCTATTGTGCGAAATTATTCTGAAAAAAATATTGAAGAACGCATAGCCTCAATAGTAAAAAATACGAATATTAAATATATTGCTCTACACGGCTCCGACATAGAAAAAATTGGCAGGATTATTTTCAAGTTCCCAGATCTTGAATTTTTTCTAATAACAAGCCTTCTAAGTGAAAAGGATCTCGAAAAATCAAAAGAACTAAGACTTAAAGGGCTTATTTTTGGTCATGATCTCGTGTTCTGCTCTACTTTAGCTAAAGCTGAGAGGGTTAAGCAGCTTATCCAAACTCAGGAGCCATTTGGAAAAATAAAAAAGGCAAGCAAACTCATTGATACTCTAGTGGAAGTTGACAATATTGAGATACCCATCGAACTAGAGATGAAAAGGTATTACGATGCGAGAGCTAAAGAATATGAAGAATGGTACGATAGAATTAACCAATATGACAAAGGTGAAGAACAAAATAAAAAATGGTTTTCAGATCTTGACAAGATCGAAACAGTCTTAGATAAATTTAACGGCGAAAATATTATTGAAATTGCGGCGGGAACTGGTCGATGGACAAAAATATTATCCAAAAAAAATAGAATTTTACCCACAGACGTTTCTAACAATATGCTCTCTATCAACTATGAAAAAACCAAAATAAAGGGGGATATATTTGATGTATTCTCTGATATTAGAGCGGAATACAGCTACACTTTTAGCATGTGCTTCTTCGCATTTTGGCTAAGTCATATACCTAGAGATAGATTAGATGCTTTTTTCAATCAAATATTAAAGACCTTAAAAAAAAATCAGGGGAAGGTGGTTATGGTAGATTCATATTATAACCCTGAAGAGTTAAACTGCCTAAATCACAAAAACGATATGCAACTAAGGGCACTTAATAGTGGTGAAGTTTATAAGGTTTATAAGCACTACTATACTCCTTTGGAATTAGAAGTCTTGTCAAAAAAACATTTTTCCAAATGGGATATTGTTTTAACCAAAAATTACTTTTTTATTCTGACTGGATATTTAGACTAGAAATATCGGGGGTTCACATAAATTTCTTTGTTTATCTTCTGAGTTTTCGAAAGATTCTTGTACTCCTTGTATTTTTCATTATTACCCTTTAATAGCCAAAAGGAAGCAAGGCTTTCATATGTTCTATCTAATAACCAAAAATTCTCTTGATCAAGCTGAAGTTGAAGGCTCTTATCTAACAGAAAGTACCCTTTGTCTAGCCTCTCTTTATTTTTCTTATCATTCATATATGCCTTAATATGAAATTCACCATAGTTATATAATGTCGCGGAAAGCCGGAAATAATCCTGCTGAAAACTTCTAATACTTATAGCTCGATCAAATACCTTTTTAGCATATAGGGCATATATCGTATCTACATCCAGCAAATAAGTATATGTTTGTCCAATATTGTTTAGAACTGAACCTTGTATTTTTTTGTAGTCATTTTTAACCGCATGTCTATACGATGACCAATAATATTTCAACGCTTTTTTGAACATTCCTTTTCTACGTAAAACACTACCACAATTACTCAGTGAAAGTGCAATTAGTTCATTATCACCACTTTCTTCAGCTGTTTTCAACATATCGAAATACAGCTGGTTTGTGGCTTCAAAGGCTCTTTTAAAATCTCCCATATGAGCTTCAACATTAATTAGCCAAGCAAGAGCCTTTTTACTTAATATACTATTTCTAAGTCTTTGCAGTAATAGCCTCAAATCGTCAGAACTGTTAAATGAAAGGTATCTTGTACCTATTCGTCCCAGTAACTCTGCTGCGTCGTTAACATTTCCAGCACTTATCAAATGGCGAACCCTTCTCCTTTCAGAAAAATGCCTTATTTTGTCATCTCTGTGATAACTGGCAAACCTATATTCTAGGTACTGAAATGCCTTTATATGTAAAGAAATCAACAGTGAAGGCTCCATCTCCGACTGAATTGCTTCACTTATTGCAGGGTGCATTATGTAACAGGATTCCTGGGGGTTGAATTGTAAAACAGGGCTTCTAGATAGAACAGAAATGTGGTTCTGGGAAAGTTTCAAAAATTCAAAGAAATCAAATGAAATGCCATCATCAAGCAATGATGCCAACTGTAAAGTTTCAGATATTACTGGCAACTCAAAATTGACAATAGACTGAACAAGAAATGTACGAAACTTTTCAATTGATTGTTTGTAAGCAAGATCTAAAGAGTGACTATCAACATAGCTATTTAAAAGATTCAAAATCAGAGGTATTCCTGCTGTCATCGTGTGTATCTTTTCATAATTCCACGATGAATTAGACGTAATTGCATTAGAAAGACTTGGTAGAGAGGGAATATATTCAGTTTCACATTGATCCACATTAAATGGATCAATGCGCAATAGTTTAACTCCTTTTAGTAAGGAGATATTATTTTGGGGCTGTGTTCTCGTTGTTATGAGAATCTTTGATAAAGAATCACGCTCAGCCAATGCGGATAAAAATTCTTCCATTAAAGGGATTGAGCATCCGCCTTCCTGCATTTGTAAGTCTTCAAAATTATCCAGGAGAACCAAAAATTTGTTGTCTACTAAGATATTTACAATACACTCTATCCTAACTATATCGTCCATTTTCGGGTTTCCATATATAGACTGAAACCCCAAAAAACCTGCTGAGACAAATATTTCGTTAAAAAACTTTAGAATTTCAGCCAAGTCAATTTGACTGGATAGCTTTAGAACACCTGAACCAATAAAATAATGCCTTTTTGTATACAAACAACTTGATGCTAAAACAGATTTTCCTACGCCGGTCATACCATACAAAAAAACAATTGAACTACTTGATTCCAAAAAAGTTTCGATAGAATTTCTTTCTTTTGTTCTATTAATTAAATCTCCCTCAGGTAAGGATGTAGTTACTCTAGTAGGTTTGTTTTTTGGCAGGAGTATTTGTGTACGTAAGACTAGCCCAAGTTTAATACCAATTTCTGGGTACTTTTCAGATAAAGCTGAAAGATCCCGTCTATCCCATAACGTTACTTTAATACTCAGCTCATTTGCTTTGGATAGAATGCGAATGTGATCAACTTCACTGAAAATATCACGACTAACAAACAAAATTCTTAATGCATTATTTTCATCTAAATTATTTTTGAGTTCTGTCCAGCTAACAGAGTTTTCTTTTATATAGATAGTGATAAATTTGCTGTTTAGACCTTCTTTTTCAGCGTATTTTTTAGATACATTAAGTAAAGAGTCATTAGTTAACTTACTCCAAGATATAGAACTTAATGATTTAACAAGAATTTGTGTGATTTTACGTACTACTTCATCCCCTTCTTTTGTTGGCCTTGTAACAGAAAAGTGATCATCCTCCAAAGGAATTCCATTTTCTTCATCATCTTTAGAAATCGAGTATTTTTTGGGAACTATTTCGTCATATAAACCATAAAAAAATGTATGGTTTACACTATTTTTAATATCATGCCAGTTATGATTTAGATCTCGTATTGTTTGTTCATTTGCACCCAAATCAGAATATTGTTTATTTCCGAGGATGTTAGCGAGTTTGTTTAAAATTATAGATGGAACTCCTAGGTGAGGAGTGCAAAGAGTTATGTAATTTTTTACTTTTGATCTATATTGTAAAGGTAAATTTACGATTAGAGATTTCGCAATAAGCCCGCCCATACTATGACATATAAAATACCACTCATCATATTGTTCACACATGTTCATTAATTCACTTTTCAGGTGTTCGCTGATGTCAATAATGGAGTTGCTTTTCCTGAGAGGGGTCGAACTAGGAGTGATTAAACGAATGACTCTGCTAAGTATATTGGGTGCAAATAGCTTGGATTCATAAGAGTAATACCCCCAGTCAAACTCTTGTTCAATTGCCGAAGTTGTTTTTAGAAGGTCGAAGAAGCTTGACCCGTTATCACCGACAAATGTTGAAGGGTTACTGTTAAAACCATGAACAAATATAATGATGCGCGACTTGGTGCCACCATGTACCTTAAGCATTAGCGCTAATTCCCAATTATCCTTACTTTATTTGTCTAAAATTTAACCGCTTGTGAAGATTGGATCTCAATCCAACCAATTGACGTACCTTAATACATATTAAATAAGACAAGCTATAGCGTTTGTTAATTTTGGCACCAAAATCATTTTAAATAGTATGTGTGAAAAAATTCTATCAGGTTTTTGAAAAGATTAAATTTGTACGGGTTAACTAAAGTTTAGATTGGGTACATTAAAAGCGATCAATTTAAAGGTGAATTTAACGAATTATTCACAAGATGAGTGAGTCTTTGTAGCGGTTATTAGGTGTTGTAAGTAATGGGAGCTTAGTTGAGTAGTTGACTTAAAAAAATTTTTATTCACATAAAGGATAAATGTGTGAGAGAGTCCGGGTATGTTTATTTATAGCATTAACTAAAATTTCACGATCTTATTGTGATTTATATGTGTGATTTAGGCGTGCGGTTTAGATGTCGAATATAAATTACATCGGTTCTTAGTCACGAAAATATGGGACGAGAAAGTCATCTTTCACTTTTTACCTTTTTTATAAATATCCAGCATTGCAATCAAACTAATTCTGTGATGATACCGTGATGATGCTGTATTTTTTTAATTTCTATAATTATTTCGTTTGTATTGTCTTTGTGGAGTCAAATATATCTTTGATCTGACTTTGAGTTTTTTGTTAATTGAAAAATATTTGATTAATTCTGTAATAATAAATTGCGTTAAAAAATTATTTTTTTGATGAATTTTTAATTCTACTTTGATTAAAAGCCAAGTCATAATAGTCTTACCTCAATTGTAATATTTCTATTTTTGGGCTGAAGTGGATTGACAGTCAACCTTAGTATTGCGTATATCGCGCCAAAATTTTTTTAAAACTTATGAAAATTATTGTCAGATGTCATCAAATTCACTTTAAATTCGTTATGTTAGTGAGGTTTTGATGAGTTTTACGAAGAATTGGTTATCCTTGCGACATTGTTCGATTTATTTTTTAATATTGCTTGCGCTATAACTATTCGTGTCTAGACTAGTTTTTGGGACTGTTTTGTAAATATATTCACAATATCGTTTTTTATTGTGTTGGGTCTGTTGGAATTGAAAAGTTCTTTTCATATTTACTCCTAAAATGTACTCCTAAAATATAAAAATAATATTAATTTTTTAAATGCTTAAATAATAGTTAATTTATTGGGGGTTATTGTGGGCAACGAATTTTTAATCTGTCTTGCATATAAAAATAGGGATGCTATATAAGTTTATTGTTGTTCCGTGTTTGATTTAGATCAACAATGTAAAATAAGCTTTTAACAAGGAAATAAAGATATGAAATTATCAAGCAATATCAAAGTTGATCAGAGATCAAATACCTCGGTTGATCTGCCTAATCGTCAATCCGCAGCAGGTACTGGTTTGTTGGTTCCTGGTTGTTCAACAGGTTGTACGGGTTGCTCAAGTTGTTCCTGTGGGGCAGTTGGTAAAAAATCTTAATTTATAATTTAAAATAAAAGCCAGTGAGGGAAGCACTAAACTGTAGGTCGGTTAAAAGCTTTGTAAAAACAAGTGATAAATCTGATAAAAACCAAAGCGCTCGAAAAATGAAAACCAATACGTTTTCTAAGTTTATGACAAACGAAAAAATTAATGTTGAGCGTTTTGAAATGGGTGCTGTGGCGGGGGTTCCGTAGTGGAAGAGTTTTTATTATGCCCAATTTTATCGGTGCGATGTTTCCGGTGGTGGGCTCCATCGTGATGGGGGTTGTGCATAGCCTGCTCTATGTGCTTGAACCCAGTCTGCTTCCTTTAGTTGTTGCACACGTCACTTTTTTTATGCTGGCCATTATATAATAAACGGGTAAATATTATGCAACACGGTATATCATTTCTACCTGACTCTACGGGTGAAGAGAAATCGGCATCTGATTATTTTGAAGAGGCATTAGCATTATGCGACTATGCTGATAATAATGGCATCGACAGTATTAAAACTACTGAATATTATTTGCATCCATACGGCGGATATTGTCCCAATCCATTATCTTTTTTATCCGCAGTTGCCAGTCGAACTAAAAATGTGCGCTTAATGACGGGCTGTTTACTGCCCGCATTTCATCATCCAATTCAAATTGCATCCGAAACATCGGCGGTGGATGCATTAAGTCGTGGAAGGTTGGATGTTGGTTTTGCTAGAGCTTACCTCCCTTATGAATTTGAAGCTTTTGGTATCAATATCGATGAAAGTCGGCAGTGCTATACGGAAACGATTGATGCCGAATTAAATTGTGGACAGAGTCTAATACGTCAATTAGCAGCCCTTTTTTCTCCTTTTCTAATGCTCGGATTTACCTCGATGTGGTTCAAACCCCCACCCCCCCGTGTGGTGTGCTGCGGTGATGTCGAGGGAAAGCTTTGCCTGGGTGGGTGAGCAGAGGCATAGCCTGGGTGGGTGAACAGGGGCATAGTTTATTGGTGAATACAGCGGGAAAAATCGATGATTTAGCCGATAATATTTTAATTTACCGCGAAGCCTTTGAAGAAAGTGAAAATGCAGGTAAAGGTCTACCTAAAGTCGCTTTGAGCTTACCCCTGGTGATTGCAAAGAGCGATGAAGAGGCAAATGGGGTTAGCCGAAGTCTATCTGTCGAAATATATCAACGTATGGGCCTCTGCTGCGGATAGCTGGAAAAATAAAAGTTCAGTCGCTTATCCAGGGTATTCCCGGATGGCAGAAGCTCTGCGAAATAAGTCGTTTACTGGCATGATTGATGATTATCAGGCGTTGGTTGGTAGCCCAGAGATGATTATTGAAAATCTTAATTTTTTGTATGAGAAGCTGAAAGTTGACCAAATGCTTTGGCAAATTGATTTTGGTTCACAGCCATTTGAGGTTTCAATGCAAACGCTTAACTTATTAACGGATAAAGTGATTCCTGCGATAGGATAACTTACATAGGACGGTTTTATGAAAATTCTCATTGTTGGGGCGGGTATAGCAGGTTTAAGTGCTGCTTTTTGGCTGCTCAAAGATGGCCACGATGTGCATATCGTGGAACGTGATTCTCAGTTCAGAAATGATGGTTTTCCGATAAATATTTTAGGGAAAGCGAATAAAATATTAAATACCATGGTGGATCAAGAGGTACTTGAAGAAAAACGAATATCTGTTAAGCATATAACAATAATGAACCCTCAGGGGAAAACGATTCGGCGTGATGATATCTCTGAATTAAATGCCAAGGATAAAATGGGGCTCTTTATTTTTCGTCCAGATCTACATAACATTTTATTACAAAGTGTTGAGAATAAAGTGAACTTGAGATACGGCGTTGAGGTGAATATACTAAAGCAAAATGATCAATGTGCCTCTATAGAGTTCAGTGATAATAGCCAAGATGATTATGATCTTGTGATTGGTGCCGATGGTTTACATTCAAAAATTCGAGATATACAGTTTCCCAATGCATTTAGTAAAAATAAGGAAACAGTACTCTACGCTGCATTTGTCACTAATAACATCTTGAATTTACCTGTAGAGGGGGTTTCGATGACAGGCCCAGGCCGATCTTTTGGCTATACGGGTTTATCGCAAGATAAAATGAGCGTAATGAGTTGGCTGCGTTTTAACGGCGAAGATAGTTTGCTTGATAATGACAAAAAACAATTTTTATTAAATCACTTTTTAACCTTCAATAATGCACCAGATATTATTGCTTCCGTCGATGACAATAAAATATTCTGTGATTACGTAACACAGATAGAAATGCCAGCATGGCATAATGGCCGCTGTGTATTGATTGGTGATGCTGCGCATTGCTCTTCGCCTATATCAACTCGTGGGGCGGCCTTATCAATTATAGGGAGTTACCTTCTTGCACAGTCTCTATCTACAGCAACAAACTATCAGGCCGCATTTATGGACTATGAGAATAAGTTCCGACCTGGGGTTGAGCATGTGCAAGAGTTAGCGAGAAGAAATATTAATATGTTACTGCCCGAGGGAGAGGTTTCATCAAATATACGAAATATAATAATGAAATTTATTCCTAATAAAGTATGGCAGCGTATGATGATGCAGCAGTTTTCGGACTTGCCGGTAGATGCTACGGTATAGGGCTGATTAAAACTTAGCTCAACCCGCAATGAATAACACTATGATATTTCAATAAATTTTTTTTTAGATACGTTTTGCAAGTTATTGCGCCGAACGATCTTAATAGGCAGTTTGCCGTGACTCAGCCCAATCAGATTTGGTGTGGTGATGTGACTGATGCGGTAAACGTTGGTTATATCTAGCGGTAGTACTCGACTTATACAAACGCAGGGTCATTGGCTGGTCATGTTCAACCAGCCCTGATTCACAACTCACAATCAGCGCGTTACGGATGGCGTATGAATCGAGAGGCTGTCCAAGGCAAGTCATGTTTCATTCTGATCAAGGCTGTCATTATACAAGTAAAGCATTTAGGCAACAGCTTTGGCGTTATCAAATCAAACAGAGCATGAGTCGTCGAGGTCATAGTTACAATAAGTATTTAAGCCCTGCTGCGGCTGAAAAAGTAGTATAAAAACTTATTGTTGTGTACGAATTGTTGTGTACGAAAATACTAGACCACTACAGGCTCAAGGCTGTTGGAACGGTTCAGGTTAAGTTGTTAGAGTAGATGATACTTGACTAAAATACTTGGATATTAAATAATTGTTTAAATTTTGTTAGATGGTGATAGATGGTGATAGATTTATGCGTTTAACTACTAAGGGGCGATACGCCGTTACAGCGATGCTAGACCTCGCTCTTCATCAGGACTCAGGTCCTACAAGTCTTGCAGATATATCTTCTCGTCAGGGAATATCACTCTCATATTTGGAACAATTATTTGCCAAGCTGCGTAAACAAGAGCTGGTAAAGAGCGTTAGGGGGCCGGGTGGAGGCTATCTGTTATCGAGAGACTCGGACACTATTTCCGTGGCGGAGTTAGTGGATGCCGTAAACGAGTCCATTGATGCCACAAAATGTGGTGGTGAAGGTGATTGTCAGGGCGGAGATATTTGCCTTACTCACTATTTATGGCAAGACCTAAGCGCTCAAATTCACACTTTTCTTAGTGAAATTACCTTACACCAACTTGTTTCTCGGCTGGATATTCAAGCTGTTAAGGAGCGTCAGGATTCTGAGCAAGGCACCAAAGTATAGGCTTTGGAGGCTGATGGCGATCAAAAGGAAGATGAAATCGCCGAAAGTCAGACCGGGTCTGGCTAATTATTGTTCAGTTTTGGGCGAAAATATCGTTAAATTATGGTAGTGTGCGCCTCCTTTAAAAAGGCGCGCTCCGCCACTGTGCCCTACTTTAAGCTTTCCACTTATAAAGACGTATTATTGAGCAAGATCTATGACCGAACAGGTTGAGCACCTTATACACAGCGAATACTCAGCAGGTTTTCACACTGAAATTGAATCTGAAACCTTACCTCCTGGGTTAAACGAGGAAGTTGTCCGTTTTATTTCCAATAAAAAAGGCGAGCCCGAATGGCTTACTCAATGGCGTTTGAAGGCTTTTCGAGCCTGGAAGGAAATGGAAGAGCCTAGTTGGGCACATGTTGATTACCCAGAAATAGATTTTCAGGCCACATCCTATTATTCCGCACCAAAGAGCATGGATGACAAACCAAAGAGTTTGGATGAGGTGGACCCAGAGCTTATTGAGACTTACAACAAATTAGGCATTCCCCTGCATGAGCAAGAAATGCTTGCAGGCGTAGCGGTAGATGCAGTCTTCGATTCCGTATCCGTGGTCACTACCTTTCGGAAAAAGCTAGAAGATGCGGGTGTAATATTTTGCCCGATCAGTGAGGCGGTGCATAAATATCCCGACCTTATTAAAAAATACCTAGGCTCTGTTGTCCCTCAAAAGGATAACTTCTACGCAGCGTTGAATTGCGCTGTATTTTCGGATGGTTCTTTTGTCTACATCCCCAAAGGGGTTCGATGCCCAATGGAGTTGTCCACCTATTTTCGGATTAATGAACAAAATACGGGGCAGTTTGAACGTACCTTAATTGTGGCCGACGAAGGGAGTTTTGTGAGCTATTTGGAGGGTTGCACCGCCCCAATGCGTGATGAAAATCAATTGCACGCGGCGGTGGTTGAGTTAATTGTAATGGATGATGCCGAGATAAAATACAGCACGGTTCAAAACTGGTATCCCGGTGATGCGGAAGGTCGGGGTGGTATATACAACTTCGTTACCAAACGAGGTATCTGTCATAACCGCGCAAAAATTTCCTGGACTCAGGTGGAAACTGGGTCAGCCGTTACCTGGAAATACCCTAGTTGTATTTTAAAAGGAGATGACAGTATTGGTGAATTTTATTCCGTCGCGCTTACTAATAATTACCAACAGGCCGATACGGGAACAAAAATGATTCATCTTGGGAAGAATACCCGTTCCACGATTATTTCTAAGGGCATTTCCGCCGGTAAAAGCCAAAATGCTTACCGTGGCTTAGTTCGTATGAATCCCGGTGCCGAAGGTGCGCGTAATTTTACTCAATGTGATTCTCTGCTTATTGGCGATAAGTGTGGCGCACATACCTTTCCCTATGTGGAAAGTAAAAACCCCAGTGCGGTAATTGAGCATGAGGCCACCACCTCGAAAGTAAGTGAAGATCAATTGTTTTTGTGTCAACAGCGAGGAATTGATGCAGAAAAGGCCACGTCAATGATTGTGAATGGTTTTTGCCGTGAGGTCTTTAAAGAGCTGCCAATGGAATTTGCTGTGGAAGCTGGAAAGTTATTGGAAGTGAGCTTGGAAGGCAGTGTCGGTTAAACTTTTGACCTATAAATACCGACGATAGATAGAATTTAAGAATGATTTTTATATGAGTAAGATAATGCTAAAAATTACTAACTTGAATGCAAAGGTTGAAGAAAGGAATATCCTAAAAGGGTTAAATCTTACCATAAATTCTGGTGAAGTACATGCGATTATGGGGCCTAATGGCGCCGGTAAAAGTACGCTTGGAAATGTTCTCGCTGGTCGTGAAGGTTATGAGGTGACACAGGGCTCCGTTGATTTTGAAGGAAATAATTTGTTTGACTGGGCAACCGAAGAGCGTGCGCAAAATGGCTTGTTTTTAGCGTTTCAATACCCGGTTGAAATACCTGGCGTATCGAATATGGAATTTATGAAAGCCTCAGTGGATGCAAAACGTAAAGCCCAAGGGCTTGAAGCATACAGCTCTGTTGAATTTCTAACGCTTGCTCGTGAGAAGTGCAAGGCCGTAAATTTGGATCAGAATTTTTTAAAGCGCGGTGTTAATGAGGGGTTTTCTGGTGGCGAGAAAAAACGCAATGAACTTATGCAAATGATGTTGCTTGAACCCAAGTTGTGTATTCTGGATGAAACCGACTCAGGTTTAGATATTGACGCCCTTCAAGTCGTGGCGGAAGGTGTTAATGCGATGCGTAGCGAAGAGCGCAGTTTTATTGTTGTGACTCACTATCAGCGTTTATTGGATTATATTGTTCCCGATTATGTTCACGTTTTGGCCGACGGAAAAATTGTGAAGTCCGGTGATAAAAACTTAGCGCTTAGGTTAGAAGAAGAGGGGTACGGTTGGTTGGCCGAAGAAACTGGAATTGAGGGTGCGTAAATGACAGAATTTGCGACCTCAATAAAAGAGCTTGCTGCACAGCAAAATACTTTAGGCTGGTTAAGTGCTTATAGAAAGGCAGGGCAGGCTGGTTGGGAGAGTTCTCCCTGGCCTACTCGCAAAACAGAACACTGGAAATATACCTCTCTAAAATCGTTAACTGCACAGTCTTTTGATTGGTCAGCAGTAAAGGAAGTGGGTGATTTAAAGGCGATAGTTGATTTAAAGGCGATAGTTGATTTAGCGGAAATCCCCAATCTTGAATCCTACAAAATCGTTTTTATTGATGGACTATTTAATGGTGATTTATCTAGCGCAGACCTACCGGATGAAGTTAGCTTGTTTAGCCAAACGAATGAAGAAGAGCGCGTGCTGATTCACCAATACTTGGGCACGATTATTGATGGCGGTAAGCATCTTTTTGCTACCCTAAGCAACGCATTGTTAAATGATGGAGTTTTTATCCATGTTGGCAAAAACACAGAATTATCAAAACCTATTCAGATCGTGAATATTTGTTCTGATACGCAGAAAAGTACTTTTTCGCAAACTCGTGTACTAGCCGTTTTAGAGTCAAATGCGAAAGCGACTCTGATTGAACACTATATTTCGAGCGCTGAATGCGATACCGCTTTTAATAATTCCCTTGCGGAAATCCACTTAAGCGATGGTGCAGACCTGACTCATTTCCGTTTGAACCTGGAACATGAAAATGCTATTCATATCGGGGGGATACACGTTAATTTATACCGTAACGCAACATACGGCGGTTACCTTTTAGCGCAGGGTAGTCAATTAAAACGTCTTGATTACCATGTGAAACATCTGGGGGAAGGTGCCCATTTAGAGTTGCAAGGTATGTATATTCCGCAGAATAAACAGCAGGTGGATATTCATACTGAAGTGGAGCATAAGGTGCCTCACTGTACAAGTAATGAAGCCTTTCGCGGTATTATGGCGGATAAATCTAAGGCCGTATTTAACGGTAGAATTCATATCCATCCAGATGCGCAAAAAACACTCGCTGAACTTAGCAATAAAAATTTATTGTTATCCCATGAGGCCGAAATTAATACCAAACCCGAATTGGAAATTTATGCGGATGACGTTCGCTGTGCGCACGGTGCCACGGTCAGTCAAATCAATGAAAAAGAATTGTTTTACATGCAAAGTCGTGGAATATCTAAAAGTGACGCTCACGTCATGCTCAGTTTTGGTTTTATTTATGAAATTTTGCAGGAGTTTCCAAACGAAGCCATTCGTGCTTACTTGCGCCCGTGTTTGGTGAAAATTTTTGGTTAAGATTTTGACTTGATAAGAGTTTCGTGCCGCGCATTTGATTTATGAGCAACAATTTCATGAGCAACAAAACTTCATGAGCAATAATGTTATAAGTAGCCAAACCATAAATAGCAACGTATTTGATGTTGATAAAATACGCGCTGATTTCCCCATTCTTTCGAGAGAGGTGAATGGCTACCCATTAGTGTATTTAGATAATGCTGCGACTACCCAAAAACCTCAAATGGTTATAGATTCTATTTGTGATTACTACTCAAACTATAATAGTAATGTTCACCGTGGCGCGCATACATTGAGTAACCAAGCTACGGATGCTTTTGAATCCGCTCGGCGAACAGTGCAAACATTTATTAACGCAGAATCTAGCGATGAAATCATTTGGACTCGTGGGACCACCGAGGCGATCAATCTAATCGCCTTCTGCTATGGCGAGCAAATACTTCGCAAAGGCGACAGAATTCTGGTTAGCGCAATGGAGCACCATTCTAATATTGTGCCCTGGCAGATGATAGCTAATAAAAAAGGCGCAAATGTTGAACCTATTCCCGTTGATAAAAACGGTACATTAGACTTAGATGCGTATAAATCTTTGTTAGATTCCGATGTAAAGGTAATTTCTATTGGCCAAGTTTCGAATGCGTTGGGTACAATAAACCCTGTTGAGGAAATAATTGAACTGGCACATAGTGTTGGCGCAAAAGTGGTTGTTGATGGCGCTCAAGGTGTTGGTCATTGGGCGGTAGATGTGCAAAAAATGAATTGTGATTTTTATGCCTTTTCTGCACATAAAATGTTTGGCCCCACTGGCATTGGTATTGTCTACGGAAAACGGGAATTGTTGGAATCCATGCCCCCTTATCAAGGAGGAGGGGAGATGATCGAACAGGTCAGTTTTTCTGGTACAACCTATAACCAATTGCCCTATAAGTTTGAAGCTGGTACACCCAATATTGCAGGTGCAGTGGGTTTTGCCGCAGCGGTTGATTACCTGAATTCAATGGACCGTATTGCTACAGCGGCACATGAAACCTCGTTGTTATCCTATGCCTCTCAACTTGGTGAAAGCTATGAAGGTTTTAAATTGATAGGTCAGTCAGAGAACAAGGCGGGTATGCTTAGCTTCCTAATTGAAGGAACGCACCCGTCTGATGTCGGAATGATCTTGGACCAAAAAGGCATTGCCGTGCGTACGGGGAATCATTGCGCGCAACCAATTATGGATCAGTTTAAGATTCCAGGAACCATTAGGGCGAGCTTTAGTTTTTATAATAGTAAGCAGGAAGTGGACGCACTTTTTGTCGGCTTGGATACGGTAAAGCAATATTTACTATAAGAGGTATCAACGCTCGTATAACTTTTGACTACATTTGAAGATGTATTGGTGGAATAATGATTGTAGATTCTTTTGACCCAAAGTCGCAGGTGATAAAAGTCAGTGAGAGCGCGATTGAACATTTATGCTCTCAATTGGAAAAAAACCCAGATAAAGTACTTCGGCTTTCCGTTAAGGAAAGTGGTTGTACTGGATATAAGTATGAATTAGATTTAGCCGATGTGCGGGAAAGTACTGATCTAATCTATGCACTAAATGAACGAGCGGTACTCTATATCGATTCAAATGCTGTGAGCATCGTAAAAGGTACGGAGATTGATTATGTTATTGAAGGTGCGAATAAACAGTTAAAATTTCTTAATCCAAACGCGAAAGATTACTGCGGTTGCGGTGAGAGCTTTAGTATAGGCTAATTGTTTCATTAACCGATAAAAAAAAGGCTTATTGAACTTAATGGAAAAACGAGTTGTAGTTACTACGAGAGAGTGCCCCGCTCGCTTAGTGCCTGTTGGAGATATGCTAACCATTCCAAAAGATACCTTTGTGACGGTCACGCAAAGTCTTGGTGGCAATTATACGCTTGTGCATAATGGCAATATGGTACGTGTGGATGGAACGGATGCGGACGCTTTGGGCTTGGAAGTTCAAGAGCTTATCTTTGAAGCAAAAGTTGATGGTTTGGTTCATGAAGACCAAGTGTGGGATGCATTGCACACTATTTACGACCCTGAAATTCCAGTGGATATTGTTAATCTTGGTTTGATTTATCGAGTAAAAATAAATCAAGAATTAAAATCAGTCGATATACAAATGACGTTAACGGCTCCTGGTTGTGGCATGGGGCCGGTGCTGGTTGGCGATATAGAATATCGAGTCGCTAAAGTACCCAATGTTATCTCAGTTAATGTTGAATTAGTTTTTGACCCAGCTTGGAATAGAGAAATGATGAGTGAAGAAGGGCAGCTAGAAACGGGGATGTTTTATTAGATTTGTTGTGAGCTAGTTTGCTTTGTACCCTCCCTCCTTTTTTCTCAATATAATATTAAGGCAGATTTGTGTCTTTTGTCTGTAGTAATTCACCTTGAATTGATTTTATTGCGAAGTAGTTACACTAAAAACATTCAGTATTAGAGATACAAAGAGTATATCGATTTTTGTTTGAAAAAGCTTGTTCTGGCTTTTTTAAGTCTTATTAAAAAATAAAATTGGTATTGGCCCTAAATATGACGTTTAATTTATAGATGCATATTGGCGCATAGTTCTATTTACAGCTTATTAATTTATTCGGTAATATATTGTTTGTGTTTTAAGTTCTGGTTTGAGTCGTTATATTGTTTTAAATAAAATAATATGGCATAAATTGTTAATGTTTAATTGTAATTAAATGAAAAGTTAATATAAGGACTGCTATAACGTAATTGCTTTTCCCACGAGTTGGAGCTATATGAAATTTATTATCTATTGGATAATTGTTTTAGCGTCGAGTCAGGTTTGCTCAAAAGTTCTGGATTTTGACTACTTTACAATAACGATAGAGGATAATTGGCCTGTAGAAAGTCTTTATTTGGAAAGGCGTATTACAATACTTAATTATCATGGTTCCTCTGGAACACTTAAATTGAAGTACGTATTTACCCCTCACGATATAAAATTTGAGAAGCTAAAAAGTAAAAACAAATTGGTGACGGTAAAAAAAATAGGTGATTTTTACGGTGCGGTTGGTGCCCATAAAATAAACATTGATGATGGTTCTTATTCAAAAAATTGGATTCTTTATCATAAAAATATGCTGCTTTTGGTTAGCTATGCCAGTGAGAAAGAAATTTCCGGTCTAGACCATCAGATTGTTCAATCTGTGTTAGCTTCCCTACGATGGAAAGTACGGTAAAACCCTTTGTGTAACATTGTTAACTTTATTTTAAATCTTATGGTGACTTTTATCTCAAGAACCTTGAATAACGCAGAGTGTATTAGTCGTTATAAGTCTCTTGATTTGTCTGGCGCCAAAGTGTCTACTTATTGAGGTATAGATGGTGTGGTTAAAAATCAGCCTATATACTGGGTGGGGAGTTTAGGATAATAATAAAACTCCATATAAAATGTTGGCATTAGGAATGGAACTGAATTTATGTATCCTTTTTTTAGATTTATTATCACACTTCTTTGCTCTTCGCTTTCAAAGCCCATCAATGTTCAAGACGGTTGTATTACAACCTTTTATTGTATGCCGTGGGATATTGATATGTTTCTCGAAATGAATAACGGAAGAGTAGTCACTCTATACGATCTTGGGCGGTTTGCTTATTCTATTCGTTCTGGGTTAACTAAAGCCCTTAAGCAGCAGGGATGGGGGATTGTCGTTGCAGGTAGTTCTGTACGATATCGGTTGCGAATCAGAGTATTTAACAAAGTGACCATGCACACCCATATCGCGGGGGTAGATGACCGCTGGATTTATGTTGTTCAATCTATGTGGGTAAAAGGCAAACCTGCGTCGTCTGCATTAATAAGAGCTGGAGTGACTGAAAAGGGTAAAACCATCCCTATCGACAGAGTTTTGCAAGCCATGAATATCACCGACTGGAAAGCTAAACCGGCAGGTTGGGTTAAAGCCTGGGTAGATGCAGAAGCCGAACGCCCCTGGCCGCCAGAAGGGGCAGGGTAAAGGCTGGGCCCCAGCTCCAACATCTGTATAATGCCATCTTTATTTAGAAGCTGGATTATGATAATTGCTTGCGGAAAATGTTTATGCAAAAAATGAAGGTAGAGTCTCCTGAAAACGCACGTAACCAAAGCAGTTTGGATCGGATCAATAATCTTCCTAAAACACCTGCCGAACGTAAACGTTTTTTTGATGCTGGTTTAAAAGAAATAAAAAGACAGGGACTCCTTACCAATGGTATTACTGTAGTAGAAAGATTAGATGAGATCCTAATAGGAAAACAAACGCCTTATGGTGGGTATGAATATCAATCCCCAACTAAAGATCCCCAAAAAGCACTAGGAATACTAAAGGCTAACCCAAAATGGTTTGCCGCAGATGGCGTCTATAATGGCAAGGGAGTGCTGACAATATACGCCACTGCAACTTCTTCAGGTACAGCGCTCGCTGTATATAGTGGTACACTTTTAGAAATGCGCAGACGCGCTTTACCTTTTCCCTTACGCTTAACAAGTATTGAAAATGTGATACAAACCCTTGCACATGAAATTGGTCACCATAAAGGTTTCAACCACCGTGATAAAGGTATCTATGATGCGGAATATTTGGCCGTTAAAGCCTATAGATCTAAGTAAGTGAATAAATTACCTGCTTTAATCGTCTTATTTATCTTAATTGGATGCGGCTGGATACAACCTGAAGTTCAAGCGGATGATGGTTTTCCTGTGGGGCGTGAAGTATCTATGTTATCAAGTGAACATAAAAACCTAACCCCAAATGAATTGTTTTCTTGGGGTATAGAAGCATATTCAGTAGACGTTTCCGCAGGTGAGTATGTTCTTTATGTGCATTTAACGGAAGCGTTGGAAACACAGCTTAGCGCTGGCAATAGTGAAATTCATTTTAGTTTATTTGATAAATCGAACAATTTAATTCTGGGCTTACCAAAAATTGTAGGTAATCGCTTATCCTTTATAATTGCTCAGGGGTATAAATTGCGAATTATGGTGGTATCAAAAGCTGATTTTAACGAGTTCAAAGCGGGTATGGGATATTACTCTGATTTAGACCCTGTCACTCTATTGAGGCAGTAAAAAATTTCCTCAATATCGCCACTACATAAGGAATGAACTTTCCATTACTAGAGCAAGGGGTGACGAAGTTGGCAAGGTCTAGTTAAAAGTATACGCCTGCAACTCCGGCTTTCTTAATCGCTTCTTTGAATCGATTCCGGCAGAACAGCCCATAATCGTCATTTGTTCCAGTCGAGAGAGTTTTACAGGCCATGAATATCACCGATTGGAAAGCTGAACCGGCAGGTTGGGTTAAAGCCTGGGTAGATGCAGAAGCCGAACGCCCCTGGCCGCCAGAAGGGGCAGGGTAAAGGCTAGGCCCCAGCTGCAACATCTGTATAATGCCGTCTTTATTTATCAGTAGGCACTTATATGAACCCGTTTGGTTCCACGATCACTTCAAAAGATATTGTTGATACACTAAGCTTTTTTGACACCTGGGAAGAGCGTTATAAGTACATTATTGATCTTGGTAAAGAGCTTCCTGGTTTGGGTGATTCAGGAAAAACGGAGAAAAACCTGATTCGTGGGTGCCAAAGTCAAGTTTGGTTAACCTCAGAAGAGCGTGATGGTAAGCTTTGGTTTGATGCAGACAGCGATGCTTTTATTGTTAAAGGGTTACTCGGTGTTGTACTTAGTGCCTATAACGGTAAAGCACCGGCGGAGATCTTGGCCTTTGATATTGAAGGCTATTTTGAACAACTCAACCTTCTCAAACATTTGAGTGCGACCCGTGGCAATGGCTTAAGAGCTATGGTTGCACGTATTCAGGATGTGGCCTCTTAATTTCTATGCGCCGTCAAGATTTTTACTACGAGCTTCCCGAGCCTCTGATTGCTAAAACCCCCACGGCTAACCGTACGGGGAGTCGCCTTTTACAATTGAATGGCGAGAGCGGGGCGATTTCACATCGCAATTTTGTGGATCTTCTCCAGCTTGTTGAGCCTGGAGATTTGCTGGTTTTTAACGATACCAGAGTGATTCCTGCTAGGGTGTATGGCTCCAAGCCCACCGGAGGCCAGCTAGAGGTTTTGGTGGAGCGGGTAATCAACTCTCAAGAAGTTTTGGCTCATATTCGTTCAAGCCGCTCGCCCAAGCCGGGAACTGAAATACACCTTGAAGACCAAACAATAGTTCAAGTGATAGGGCGCAGTAAAACCCTTTTTCATTTGAAATTTCCCGAGGAGAAATCGGCTTTAGAAGTGCTGGAAAATATTGGGCATATGCCATTGCCTCCCTATATTGATAGGGAGGATTTGGCCGAAGATAGAGAACGTTATCAAACAGTTTATAGCAAGAAGCAGGGAGCCGTTGCGGCGCCCACAGCAGGCTTACATTTTGACGATGAACTACTAGAGCAACTAAAGCAAAAAGGGGTCAAGCAAGCATTTGTGACCTTGCACGTTGGCGCAGGTACTTTTCAGCCTGTTAGGGTGGATAATATTCGTGACCATCACATGCACTCCGAAGTGATGGAGCTTTCCCCTGAAGTGTGCGCATTGGTAAAAGAGACAAAAGCGTCTGGGAAGAGGGTTATTGCCGTAGGGACAACCAGCGTGCGCTGCTTGGAAACAGCCTCTAATTCGGGAGAAATTCGTCCCTACCAAGGGGAGACAAATATATTTATTTACCCCAGCTACGAATATAAGGTGGTGGACTGTTTACTAACCAATTTTCACCTCCCAGAATCCACACTGCTTATGTTGGTTTCCGCTTTTGCGGGTTATCACAATACTATGCAAGCCTATAAAGAGGCGGTAGAAAAAGAATATCGGTTTTTCAGTTATGGAGATGCGATGTTTATTAATAAGAACACAGTAGCAAACCAAGAAATTGTAGGCACCGATGAAATTTGATGTAAAAACAACGGATGGAAAAGCGCGTCTCGGCGCGCTTATATTTGATCGCGGTACCGTTCAGACCCCTGCGTTTATGCCTGTAGGGACCTACGGAACAGTAAAGGGGATGCTGCCTAGAGATATTCAAGATATAGGTGCCGAGATTATACTGGGGAATACCTTCCATTTGATGTTGCGCCCTGGCACTGAGGTTATCAAAGCGCATGGCGACCTGCACGACTTTACCCAATGGCAAGGGCCGATACTGACTGATTCTGGGGGCTTCCAAGTCTTTAGCTTAGGAGATTTACGTAAAATCACTGAGGAAGGCGTGAGTTTTCGCTCTCCTATTGATGGTAGTAAAGTATTTCTTGACCCAGAAAAAGCGATGCAGGTTCAACGGGACCTAGGCTCGGATATTGTTATGATCTTTGATGAGTGTACCCCGTACCCGGCAACCCTAACCGAAGCTCGTCACTCCATGGCGCTTTCTCTGCGTTGGGCTATACGTTCGAAAGCGGCCCACGAAGGGAACCCCAATGCTTTATTTGGCATTGTTCAAGGGGGGATGCATGAAAGCTTGCGTTCAGAATCATTACAAGGTTTAGTGGATATCGGCTTTGATGGCTATGCTATTGGGGGCCTGTCGGTAGGAGAGCCGAAAGAGGATATGATCCGTATCCTCGATCACCTCTCCTGCGAAATGCCGGTTGAAGCGCCCCGTTATCTTATGGGCGTGGGCAAGCCAGAAGATATTGTTGAGGCCGTCTGTCGTGGCATAGATATGTTTGATTGCGTGATGCCCACAAGAAATGCTCGCAACGGTCACCTGTTCACTTCAACAGGCGTAGTAAAAATTCGCAATGCGTCACATAGGCACGATACTCGCCCGTTGGATGAACTCTGTGATTGTTATACGTGTGGCCATTTCAGCCGTGCTTATCTCCATCATTTAGATAAATGTGGTGAGATATTGGGGGCACAATTGAATACCATTCATAATCTTCGCCATTATCAAATCGTGATGAAAGAGCTTCGAGATGCGATTGAGCAGGGCAGCCTAGCAGCTTATGTCGCTGCATTTTATGATCAAAGAAGCTTAATTCGACCAACTTTTGCTCAATAAAGGCTTAACTGTGAATAAGTTACCGTTGAAATCGAGGTTGTCACCCGCATTACCCTAAAAGCCGTTATAATCGGCCACCTTGCGAAGGGTGGGGGGCATCCTTCGATAAACTACTGAATGAATACAATAAACAGAACTACTGCTTGGGCAGATACGTTGGACCTATCATGAATCGTTATCCTCTTTGGAAATACCTGCTTATCCTGACTGTCGTTGTGGTCGGGTTTCTCTACTCTTTGCCAAATATTTATTTGCCAGACCCGGCGATTCAGGTTTCTGGCCAATCTGTTTTGCTGAAGATTGATGATGCCGTCCTCAACCGCATGAAAAAAATTCTCGATGACAAGGGCATTGCCCATTTCGGTGGTGCAGTATCCGATTCCAGCGCGACTATCCGAGTGAACTCCATCGAAGACCAACTTAAAGCGCAGGGGGCGGTGCAAAAATCCTTAGGCGATGATTTTGTTGTTGCTGTGAACCTTGCTTCGACGGTTCCAGAGTGGCTAACCCGCATTGGCGGGTCCCCAATGAAGTTGGGCTTGGATTTGGCAGGAGGTGTGCATTTCTTATTAGAAGTGGATACAGACAAGATTGTTCGAGATGATGTTGATGGTAGCTTTAGACAACTTAAAAAGTTGGTTCGTAAAGAAAACATTCGCGGCATTACGATAACAAAAAAAGAATTAGGTTTAGAAATTACTGCGCCAACGGATGAAGCTCGAATCAATGTCACTAAGTTGTTGCGAGATGAAATGTCGGAGCTGAGTTATCAAAAGCTAGAGCGAGACGAAAAGTTCATCATTGATGCGGTGTATACCGATGCATATATTCGTCAACGTGAAGACTACGCTGTGAGTCAAAACTTAACAACGTTGCGTAATAGGGTGGATGAATTAAAAATCTCTGAGCCTGTGGTTCAGCGTCAAGGACGAAACCGAATTGTTGTGGAATTACCTGGCATTCAAGATACGGCTAGAGCAAAAAATATCTTAGGCAAAACCGCAAATTTAGAGTTTAGGTTAGAAGCTCTGCCAGAGGCAAGAGTATCTCAAAAAGAAAATTTCCCTTATAAAAATGAAAAGTCACAAGCGCGGTTTGGCGGGGCCAACCTTGAAAAGCGTCCGATTGTAAAAGGCGACAGAGTGACGAACGCGCAGATGACCTATGATCAAGATACCGGCCTTCCTCAAGTTAGCATCACTCTTGATGGTCAGGGGGGGGCGGCTATGCATAAGCGAACATGGAAAAATGTTGGTCGTCGCATGGGAATCCTTTTTATCGAATATAAAACGAAAACTATTTATTCGGAAGATGAAAACGGGAAAGAAGTGAGAACGTTTAAACAAATTCCCGATAAAAAAGTGATTAGCTTAGCGACTATTCAAAGTGGTTTGGGTAAGCAGTTTAGAATTACAGGTTTAGATAGCCCCGAAGAAGCGTCTGAGTTGGCGTTGCTCTTAAGAGCGGGTGCTTTGGCTGCGCCTATGGGGTTTGTTGAAGAGCGAACCATTGGTCCATCGTTGGGTAAAGAAAACATTCAAGTGGGTATTAAGTCAGTTCAAGTTGGCCTTGGTTTAGTTTTACTCTTTATGTTGGTTTATTACCGTGCATTTGGTTTTGCCGCCAATATTGCACTGGCGTTTAACTTGGTTCTGCTGGTATCCGTGATGTCTATGACGGGCTCCACACTTACCTTGCCTGGTATCGCGGGAATTGTATTAACGGTGGGTATGGCTGTAGATGCCAATGTCTTAATTTTCTCCAGAATACGAGAAGAGTTAAAAGCGGGTATGCCCAATCAAACTGCGATTAAATCTGGTTTTGACAGAGCCTTTGTCACTATTCTCGATGCAAATATCACCACCTTAATCGTGGCACTTATTCTTTACTCTGTAGGAACTGGCCCAATTAAAGGATTTGCTGTCACCTTAGGCATCGGTATTTTAACCTCTATGTTTACTGCAATAATGGGCACGCGAAGTATCGTGAACCTAATGTATGGCGGTCGTAACGTGAAGAAACTTTGGATATAAAAGAATTGATAAGAGATAGAAAAAATGTCTGATGAAAAAGTAATAAATTTTATGGGGCAGCGGAAAATTGCTGCTACCGCCTCCATTATTCTTATTCTAGTGTCCATTGGTTCTTTATTTATTAACGGATTAAATTTTGGTTTGGACTTTACGGGTGGAACCCTAGTGGAGCTGCGTTATGAAAACAGTGCCAATTTGGGAGTGATTCGACGCGATATTAAAGAGGGAGGCTATCCTACGGCTGTGGTTGTGAACTTTGGCTCGGACAGAGATGTATTGGTTCGTATTCAAACCAGCGACTCTAAGTTAGGGGATGAAGTTGCTCAATATCTGAGTTCAAAAGTTGAAGAGCCTGTTGACATTAAACGAATTGAGTATGTAGGCCCCCAGGTTGGCGAAGAGCTTCGTGACATGGGAGGCATTGGTATGTTAGTTGCTTTGGTTGTGGTGCTGATATACGTTGCTATTCGTTTCCAAATTAAGTTTTCACTGGGCGCGGTAGCGGCATTGGTTCACGATGTTATTATTGTATTAGGCGCTTTCTCTTTGCTGAAAATGGATTTTGATTTGACCGTATTGGCGGCGGTATTGGCGGTTATTGGTTATTCCCTTAACGATACCATTGTTGTATCGGATCGGATTCGAGAAAACTTCAGAATGCTACGGAAGCTTGAACCCGTTGAAATTATTAATGTGTCCTTAACGCAAACGCTTGGACGAACCATTATTACCTCTTTTACCACCTTGTTGGTTTTGGTTGTATTATTTCTCTTCGGTGGAGAAATGATTCACAACTTTGCTGCTGCATTAATCTTAGGTATTGGCATTGGTACTTACTCCTCTATTTATGTAGCGGCTAATATTCTTATATGGTTGAAGATTGCTAAGGAAGACCTTATTTCTGTTGAAGTGGAAAAAGAAGGGTCGGATCAGGAGAGTTTACTGTAGTTGTTTTTATGGGGCGATAAAACGTATCGCGTGAAATCCCATAACTTTACAGGCTTTCGATACGTTTCCAAGTTCTCCAGCAAGGTTGAGCAAACCGGCTTTGTGTTTAATGATGGGATTGGTAGTATGTAGCATAAGGGAGTTACCTTTGTTTTGATTTATGATTCAATACCATTATCAAAACGAGTAACTCTTTTCTTTGCAAGTAGAAGTGTCAGGTTAGGTCGGAACTAATACAAGTTAATGTATTAACACCAAGCGACTTTGTCGTATCTTAATTACCAAGCGATTCTGTCGTAATCGCTAATTACTAAGGGAAATTGACGGATCTATTTTATCAGTGTTTCTTATTTGTTTTTTTTGAACATTTGAGGAACGCAGAGGATGATTATGATGGATTCCAAAGCCCAACTTACCGTTGATATCATTGCTAAGGTGGCTGAAAGTAAAATCACCATTAACAATGCTGCGCTGCTTGAGAATAATGAGAGTATTGCTGTTAAGCGCGAAACGCTTAGGTCGTGGGCACACGATATCCATCATGTTAAACGAGCCAAAGCACGTATAAAGGCGTGAGCGCATGGGGTCGCCTGGATTATTGCTGCAAATGGACGGTAGCCCGCATCGCTGGTTCGGTGATAAAAAGTCCTGCTTGATTGCCATAATTGATGATGCGACCAGTGAAATTCATGGGGAGTTTTTTAAATCAGAAACCACTGCTGGCTGTTTGAAAGTGATGCGTAGTTACATCGATAAAAAAGGCTTGTTCAAGGCGCTGTATGTGGATAGGGCTGGTATATTTGGCGGCCCGAAACGCTGTAACTTTCTCCAGATGCAATGTGCCTGTGATGAGCTTGGTATTGAAATCATCTTTGCTAGCTCACGGCAAGGTAAGGGGCGTATTGAGCGTTCGTTTGATACCTTCCAGAACCGTCTTGTGCCTGAGTTGAGACTTAACCATATTAACGACATGGATAGCGCTAATCGCTATTTATAGGACGTATTTATCCCTCAATTCTGGCTACAGAAAGTGGCTGTTATTGCCAAAAATCAAGATTCTGAATTTACGGCTGTGCCAGCGCATATAAACCTTGACGATGTCTGTGTGCAAAAGGAGTATCGCAAAATAAGAAACGACCACACCTTTAGTTATAGCAACAAGTAGTTATGGCAACAAGTTTTACTTGATTGAATCACCACTCAAGCATTCGATAGCCAAGCAAAAAATCGAAGTGAGGAAGACGAGTAAAAACGGTTTTACTGCGTACTTCGCAGGGCGACACCTGGCAATATCAAAAGTTGTTGAGCCGTCAAAGCTCAGCAAAGAAGACATTGAAGTACAGAAGAAACTAGACGTACTGGCCTTGGCAGAGAAGTTGGGGAATGTCGCCGAAGCTAGCGGGATATCTCGTGACACAATTTATCGTCATCGCAAATTGATACAAGAAGGCGGTATCGACTTACTTAAGCGGCAAGTTGACCCAGACCTGATTCACCAAAATCGTGCTGATGAAAATGTAGAAAAAGTCGTCGCGGACTTCTCGCTTGAACATCCTCATTTGGGCTAGCAGAAAGTCGCTCTGCAATTGAATGCGAACTTCGAACTCGATATTAGTCTTGGCGGTGTGCGCGGGATTGCTGATAAATAAGTGAACTGATATGCTGTTTACGTCAAAGTCGCTCGGTAATTAGTCCGACAGTCTCCCTTGGTAATGACACTAATACACATCAAGTAGAGTTTCCATTGGCGTTCTACCGCAGCACATCTTGCCTTGATGTTCCCATTCTTTACAATAAAATACCTCGAACTCATATTCATAAGGGTACATTTAAACAACTCAACTATTTCTTTAGCTTAATATCTGACATATCGACCCCATTAGTACTTTTATACCCGCTAAGGATTGTATGTTTTTTTCGCAATATTGGTAGATACAATTAAAGACGTTGGCCTAGCTTTCATAGAAGTACGAACCCATTTATCCCAAAATTTCTTAATATTCCCGCCTGTATCCCAAGCATCCCTTCGTCCCTAGTAAATTTCCGTCAGGATGAATATCAAACCTATGTCGAGAGGTTGAAAACTTGGGCGTCAATGGTATACATACCATCGCATACCGTCTAGTATGCGGCTCCTTTGTCGTACCCTCCGGTTACAACATCGTATTCCAAGCCATCCCATTTAAGCTTTCCCATCATCCTTGATCCTTTGCCTATCTGTGTTTTTATAAATGTTATATTGCCAGCCACGCTATTCTTCCTCCAATATCATTTGAATATCTTCTACTGAAAAAGTGAGCTTTTCCGCTGTATCCATAAATCGTTTATGATTTCGACTATGTTGTTGCGATAAGTCAAAATCCACTGTCGATAAACCCGCTCCATCACTGATGCGATAAAGCTTAAACAACACTTCCAATGCGGTATCGTTGGTATTGGCGTAATAGGCTAACAATTCATAAAAGGGGTTAGCAACCGATGCCCAATCAGTATTATTCCTTGATAAAAAATCTAAATGATGATTAGAACCTTCTATAAAGGCGAGAATATATTTTTTCTCTTGTATTCTCTTTGCTAAAAAATATTCATAAAAATACGTTCTTGTATCATTCTTCTCTGTCTGATAATCGTTAATTAATAACGTCAATATACACTCATCTAAGGCTAGATTAGACAGAACGATAAATGAGACAAGCGTATTACGGTCCATTCCTTGGGAGGGTGTAAAAAAGATTGTGTAGCCATTCTTTACGATTGAACTACTACAGCTCACGAGAAAGGAAAACAAAAGAACGTAAATTATTTTTCATTATTTTTCCCAATTACATCATTAGCCTCATCGATCAACACCCAACCACTTGACATTTTTTTGATTAATACCGTTCGGTTATTGTCAATATCGCGCACATAACACTGATTATTTCTCCATCCAATTTCCCGCAACGTTACTCTACCATTTTTATCTGCACCTTTCACAATGCCATTTTTATTGATTTGGACTGAGGCCGCAACCGCTCCTATCACACCCAATACATTCATTAACAATCACCAAACTCTAATACCGGCTTTTAATTACCATTGCTTTGTTTCTAGGTTTATATAACATAAACAATAAAAATACTATTTCATTTATTTGAATCCGATGGAAAGGCTTGGCTTGAGGTATTCTTTGATTGCACGGCTTCTCCTCTCTTTTCATTTTGAATTCTTTGATAAATTTCTTCTCGATGGACACTCACATCCTTGGGTGCATCTATTCCAATCCGTACTTGATTGCCTTTTATACCTAAAACGGTCACAGTCACGTCGTCCCCTACCATTATGGACTCACCTGTTCGTCGAGTTAAAATTAACATCTATTACTTCCTCTATTGATACGTATTTTTATGACGTCAAGGTTAAAACGAGAACGACAGTTCTGCGTAAAAGCTTGATGTGGGAGTTTTATCTTGCAGCCCTTTTATATTATCTGTGATCACCGAAGACCCCATAATATTGGCGCTAAAATGTTTGTGATGTATTTTTAACCCGGCTCCTATATTGGAAAGTTCTCCGGTAATCTCTTTATCACCGTCTATAAGCGGGTGTATTATACCATAGGAGGCATTGATATAGAGATACGGCTGAAACACATGGCTAATCGGTTCGCCAAAGAGTTGCGCACCGCCCAGTTTAGGAAACCCAAATATCCAATCTACTCCCATATAGATACCATCATCGGATTGTAGGCCATTCACGCCAAAGGCTCTGGTTTTGGATGGGCCAGTAAGGTTAATTTGGTTTAGGTTGGATAAGGCATCTCCGGCATATTGGCCAGAGTTTTTGATCAGCCAGCGTGTTTCTTTTTGGGTAAACGGAAAATGCATAAAGGACAGCATGGTAACGTCGTAGGTGAAATAGCTTTCTGTTTCATCGACTGTGCCGTCAAATCCACCATTTTCATAGGTATCCGCTTGATGAAGGGCTATATTGCCTATGTAAAGTTGCCGTCTTTTTTCATTCAATAGGTCATAATTAAAGGCTAGGGTATATTTCTTGGCTTTTTCGTCAGTGATGCTGGCAGAGGTATCTAGGGTTGTATCAATATCCGTATATCTAAATTCTATAGAATAATTTTTTACTCTTAAACGCTTTAATTGATACCCTAGAGAGATATCGGCAACACGAGATTCTCCCGTAAAAAAAGGTTCCCCTGTAGAGCGAATATCGCGGGAGACAAAGTCGTTGGTAGAAAGCCCAATGCTTGTTCTCAATCTTGGCTGACCCCAGAATGAGTTGTAACGTATAGCGCCGTAGGTGCTATTACCAGGGTTAAAAGCCCAACCGAAAGGAAAAACAGGCAAAGCGGATCAAGCGATTGCCTTTATTCAAGCGCTTTACCGCATCGAAGCAAAAATAAAAAAGGAGCCTCCCGAAAAACGGTATGAGATACGTCAAAAAGAGGCGATTCCGATTCTGGAAAAAATAAAGAAATGGTTGGATAAAAGCTTACTCACCATACTCCCGTCATCAAAAATGGGGGCGGCGTTGAGGTATCTGAGTAATCAATGGGAACGTTTAACGGTGTACCTGAAAGATGGCTCGTACCCGATAGATAATAATCCAGCGGAACGTGCTATAAGACCTTTTACGATAGGCAGAAAGAACTGGATGTTTAGCAAAAGCCAGGCGGGCGCCAAGGCGAGTGCAAATTTATACAGTCTTGTCGAAACCGCCAAAGCCAATAGTGTCAACCCCTACGAGTATTTGAAGCATGTGTTTACAGAATTGCCCAATAGGTCGAGAGAGGATGATCTAGCTGATTTATTACCTTGGAATGTGACATTAAGCTAGGGGGTAATTGGTTTGGCGTTTACTGTGAAAGGCTTTAAATGGAATCACAAGCGCGTTTACCGTATATACAGAGAGCTTGAACTTAACCTTCGAATTAAGCCTAAGAAGCGGTTAATCAGGGAAAAGCCAGAGCCATTGGCCGTTCCAGAATGTATCAATGATTGCTGGTCAATGGACTTCATGCACGACCAGCTTGACGATGGTAGGAGTTATCGACTCTTTAACGTCATTGATGATTTTAATCGTGAGGGGCTAGGATACGATGTAAATAGACATCGACTGAATTACACCAGCTAATCATGAGAGACTATGCACCAAAGCGGCAAAGGATTGAACCGGCATGGCGTCCGGGCAGTGTATTTTACAGCGTCTAACCTGGATGGTCAGGCTAACGGGGGATTCCGGCGGTGTTTCAATAACGGCTTTTTCAAAGGCTGGCCTATCTGAAGAAAGAAACTTTGAGCGTTTTAAGGAAAAGTATTTGGGGTTAAGGTTATTTTCTTCACAGAATTGCGTTTGTATTAGACCGGATTGATTAAATGCCTCGATCAGTTTTGGCCAATCGTATTTACGCTGCTTTGTCATATTACCTGCTCGCTTAATGGAGGGGATAATTTATCGTGTTGGGTTTGGACTGTGTAGGGGGTAATTGGTTTGGCGTTTACCTTACTCAGCAGAAGAATGATAAAAATAAGATTTACAGTTTACATGAATCACAGGTGTATTGTGTTGCAAAAGGAAAAGATCACAAGCCTTATGAATATGGAGCAAAAGCCTCCATTGTGGCGACGGCGAAAAAAGGGATTATTTTAAGTGCAGTGAGTCATGCAGAAAACTGTCATGATGGAGCCACCCTCCCCAAGGTGTAGATAATTGGACTCCCCCACACTTTGAGATGTGGGGGAGTCCAATTATCTACAATTTATAAGAACTCAAACTACCGTTTTTAGCTGCTCTTTCGATCATTAGAGGTATGGTTTTAGCCAAGATATTGGTCGCATCTTCTGGCATTATTTGGATTTTTTTCGCAAAAGATTTAATTCGGTTTTCGTTGAGAAGGTCGCACACTTCCGAATTGGACAGAGGTAAATTTGAGCCGTCTGAAACCCATGAGCCCAAAGCGGGAACCAATGTTTTATGGTTTTGGAAACGCTTAACAAGCCCTATTGTTGGTGAAAATTCAGGAGAAAGCTTGAAAAGTTCAAGCAATGCATTCCTTACGGTCTCTATGTGATGTTTAAGGTGCAGTTGAGTAATAATAAAATTTGCGCTTAATGCTAAATCATCCATTGGCTTCTCCATGAATCGTAATGATTCCTACTGCACTTTTAATAAAGTTGGTGGTAATGGGGGCCTTTCGAGAAAGGCCCCAGCAATAGAAGTTATGTTGTTTGTTGATCTAGATGTATATCCATTTGTGGGAAAGGTATTTCAATTCCTTGCTTATCAAAATTAACTTTTATTTTTTCATTTAGGTAAAAGTAAATATCCCAGTAGTCCGGTGTTTTTACCCAAACTCTAAATACAAAGTTAACGGAAGAATCTCCAAGTTCTGAAACCGCGATAGTCCATGCTTTATTTGTAAGTATACGTTCGTCGCTACGGGCAATAGATTCAAGTTCAGCTTTAACTACACTTAAGTCAGATTGATAACCGACACCAACGACTAGATCAACTCTACGTGTATTCTCAGTAGAATAATTGATAATGGTATTACCCATCACGCTAGAGTTAGAGACTATGACCGTTTTGTTATCTGGTGTCAGCAATACGGTAGAGAATATTGAGACTTCTCTAACCGAGCCTGATGAACCCGCAACTTCCACATAATCCCCAACCTTTATGGGTCTAAATAGTATTAATAGTACTCCAGACGCAAAATTGGCTAAAGAACCTTGCAGTGCAAAGCCAATGGCCAACCCTGCGGCCCCGATTATTGCAACAAAAGAAGCAGTTTGTACTCCTATCTGCCCTAATGCGGCTATAACAACTATGGTAAATAAACTATAAAAAACAATATTTCTAGTAAATTGATTTATAGTTGGGTCGATACCTTTTAGTTCGAGGCCCTTTTGAGTGATATTGGAAATCCACGAAGCGATACGTTTTCCGATCACATAAATAACTATCGCAAGGATAATTTTTATGCCATAGGTAACCGCTAAATCTGTGGATTTTTCTATAAGACTCTGTATGTCTATATCCATTATACGACTCCGGCTTTATTGATTGACCGTTTCTTTGGTCGCTTTAACCAAGGCTTCAACTCTACGGTTTTTGGATCTTCCCTCTGACGTATCGTTATTTGCTATAGGATTTTGCTCTCCATACCCTTTTGATTGAATTCTATTGGCTTCTACGTCATATTGGTCAACCAATATTTTTGCTACTTTATCGGCACGTTTTTGCGATAGTTGTTGGTTGTAGTCAGCAGAGCCTCTGTCATCGGTATACCCTCGGATAAGAACGTCTGTTTGAGGGTAGTTTTTCATAAATGATGCGAGATTCTCTATTTGTTTCTCTGAGCCGGGCACTACTTCATCGGAATTATTTCCAAATGTAACGTTTAAAGTAATACTGACATCTTCTTTAAGAATTTCGTAACAACCATCAGCTTGAACTTTGGCTCCAGCTTTTGTGTCTGGGCATTTGTCTTGTGCATTAGGAACGCCGTCGTTGTCTAGATCGTTATTGATGGTACAGCCATTGCTGTCGACTTTTGCACCGGCGGGAGAATTTGGACATGCATCTTTACTGTCTTGGATGCCATCTTGATCGGTATCTGTGGGAGTAGATTTAGTGGGGCGTGGTTTTGATGAGGAATTCCCAAACAAATAACTTAGACCAAAGTTAAAACCTATATCGGTCGCATCTGCTTCGGTGAATTTAATTAGCCTAAGGTCACTGCGCAAAGATAATGCTTGTGTTAGAGAATATTTAAGGCCGAGTCCTGCGTTTAGAAGAGAGTCTTTGTTGCTTTGCCCTCTATAGTCGAATTCTCCATTTCCTATACCAAATACTCCATAAGGCGTGAGCCGACCATGCTTGGTAAAGTCGTAAAGTGCGTCAATTCGGTATTGTGAGTAATCCAGGCTATCGTTGTTTTGTTCAGAGTCTAAGTCGGCTTGCAGATAGGTAAGCTCAAGAGCCCAAGGGTTCGCAAATTGGTATCCCAAACCTATACTTGACGACACACCTTGTTCCAAATGCCTTTTGTCTTCAGGTTGGATAATGCCAATTGCCGGTGAAATGGTGATACCTGAGTCGTAATCTTCTCCTGCATGGAGTAGGGGGCTAAGGCTCAATAATGATCCCAGTGTTAATGTAAGTAGTGTTGGTTTGTTCACGATTTTTCTTTCCATTGTAATGGCCTTATTTAGTAGTTGTAAATATTGTTACTAAGACACCTGATCGTTAATCAGGAGGGTTTATAAGAGTTTTTGGATGCCATAAGAATACTGAAGCACTACTGAGCTATTTGCTCGGCTTTCTTGATTGATAGTATCTATCATAATATAAATTTCGTTTGTAAAACCCTGTAAAATCTAAGGATGGAAGGGGGAGAGCAGAGAAAATAGTCATAAGAGGCTTACCTTACTTCTCATGTGGAGTACTAGGGCTTGTTAGTATTGATTGAATTACTACTATTATGTATAAAATTGCGCCAATTTAACGTGTAGAAGGTCTGTGTAAGTATTTGTTTGGACATGTACTTGAGCTGTATGCATTGTCTTTTCTCCTTATTCCAAGGGCTGTTTAGGAGCCTATGTAATTTGAGGCGGTATTATGGAGTTAGGTGGAACAAAAGAAAAGTACCAATGCATTTTTTACTCTATGTTTTTTCATACGCATAATTAGAGAGCGGATTAGCTAATGGAGGTCTATTTTGTAAAGAGGGAGGCTTAATTCAAAAATACTGCCTTTGGGGCCAGTTTCTACTATTTGAATACTTCCTTGATGTTTGTTTGCTACGGTTTTAACGAAGTATAAGCCTAATCCGGCGCCACTTTGCCCCCAGTTTTTCTGGCCTCGTTTAAAACGCTGAAATAGAATTTCTTGGTCGTCGGAGCTAATACCAAACCCTTGGTCTTCAACTCTTAGAATAACCTTATGTTTCTGTATAGATAAATGAATCGATATTTTGCTCTGTTCAGGGCTGTACTTAGTGGCATTGGTGAGTAGGTTAATAAATGCTCTTTCCAGTAAGTCTCCGCTACCCCACACCCAGATATCAGAGTCTTCTCTTTCCGTTGCGAGTGTAATATTTTTTGCCTCGGCTTGGATTTGAGTTTGAAATACTGCGCTATCTAAGATGGCGTGTATGTCGCAGAGCTGAAAATCAGCCACAGTGGTATTTTCCGCTCGACCGAGTTGCAATAAGCTTTCAGCGTAATTTAGGTTAATTTTTACGTATTGTTCAATGTTAGAGAGGAAGTGTTGGTTGTCATGGGTGAGTTCCCGGTTTGAATGTCGGTGATTTTCTATCAAGGCTAAAATGGAGACCATTGGGGAGCGTAGGTCATGAGAGATAAAGTTCAGGGTCTCCATTCGTGACCTTTCTGCATCCTTGAGAGAGCTTACATCGGTAATCGTGAAGATTAAATAGTTTGGGCTTGTGGTCTCAGTGGGGTTAGACGTTTCAGCGGAATACATAGAAAAGTCCAAGTATTGGCCCTGGATAAACAAGTCTTTGACTTCTGCTAAACCACGAGTTTGTGCTTCAAGGCTGAGCTTTTCCTTCTTCTCATGTAAATTTTTAATGCCTTCTTGCCAGTTTAAGTCCGTTTTAATTTCTATTTGGTTTTCGAGGTCAACGAGAGCATTCGCCTTGTGAGAATCATGATTTTTATTAGAGAAGCCTGGTACGAATTTATCGGCTAGAGAATTCTTTAATAAAATTTTCCCGTTACTATCGAAAACAAAAACGGCCTCTTGTAGTTGAGATAAACTTTGAATTACCAACTGACGATTGTTGTGCGCAATTCTATTTGCTTCGAATATTTGATTAATTGTTTTGCTTATAATATCACTTTGATAACGACTATTAAGCAAGAGTTGACTATTTTTTTTGTTCCAAATTTGTGTCTCTGTAGACGAATTTTCTGAATTTACGGATGATAAATTTGTTAAAAGAGGTGTATTCAGTTGAATGTTTTCTAGAGATCTATTTAAAAATTGCAATGCAAGTTCTAACCTAAACCAACTCCAAAGAGGGTAGAAGGATGCTATGGCTAGGATTGCTGGTGCAGGCGGATGCCAAAGCTTAAAAAGAAAAAGAGAGACGTGTGAGAAAGCTATTATGGAAAAACAACTAATAATAGAGCCCAATAAAAATTTGAATGGTGAAAGTGACGTAAATAAATAAAGGACGAAAAAAACAAAGAGAGAAAAAAGCAGCGCACTATATAATTTATTTGCAGGTACTATTAGTTGGTTGTTTCGTAAGGAGTCGTAAATTAATGCGTTGATTTCGACGCCGGACATAGGCCCAACGGGTGTTGCTAAAGTATCATTCATTCCCGCGCTTGTTGCTCCAATAAATACAGTTTTGTTTTTGAGTAGTGTTGCAGGAATACGGTGTTCTATGACGTCAACATAAGAAACTGTTTGCAGGCGTTGGTGGTTGGATGAGAATGGAATCAGTTTGTTTTTTTCACGAAATATCAGCATTGATGATAAATGCTTGTTTTTATCTGTTATGTTGCCTTGCTGAGCCTCTTTGTTAAAGCTGTTGTTCGTATTTATGTTCAACAGCGCCAGTGCTAGGTGAGGCCAATAGGCTGAGCCAATTCCCTCTTTTAAATATACCGACCGACAAACACCATCGAAATCACAGTTAATATGCACATGTCCTACAGATGCAGATTTGGCGAAAAGTTCTTTAAATGGAAGAACTTCGACAATTTGTCCTTTATTACGAAGTTCTTCAAAATGAATAGGGAATATTACTCGACCACAATTGCCAACGGCTTCTATAAATTCTTTATCTCCTTCTGGGTTTGCTGAGTTTTCTTCAGCAAAGATAACATCGAAAACAATAGATTTAACCTCGCTTTCGCTGAGGGTATTAACAAGCTGAGCGTGTAAATTTCTAGGCCAGGGCCAGCGTCCAAGCTCTTTTAAACTTTGTTCGTCTATGGCAACTAAGATAATGTCTTCCGGTTGATTTGTGGTGTAATTTTTTAAGGCGTTATCGTAGATAAGCAGATTTAGGGATTGAAGCCAATCGTTGAAATGAGCGATACAGACCAAAGCGGAAAAGGCAAATGGTAGAATGTAATGTAAATATTTGGTTATCATATTCGTTAACGACTTTATATTACATTCTTTTTGGCCGCACTATAAAAGCTATAGCGCAATAATTACAGTGCAATAGCTATAGTGCAATAATAAGTAAAATAGTTCCAATACTGCCCAATACCCACCATACAGAATTGGATGGTTGCCAGTATGCAGTATTACTTGCCGTATTAACGGTATTGTATTCTCCAATTGCCATCACTCTAAAGTATATTTTTTTATTCGCTGGTAATGGTATGTGTAGGGAGGTATTGGACGTTTCTTGGGATAGAAGTATGGCGTTAAAGTTTTTGCTGTGAGACGCTTCTAAACGATAACTTTTGGCGCCTTCAACAAGGCTCCAACTGACTAAAAGCGTATTTTTATCTTTCTTTATTTTATTGTTGAGGGTGGGTATTTGTAATGCAGGTGTTGCACATATCCGTTTTTCTTTTGCGTAACCCTGTAAGTTATTTGTATCGTAAGCGCTTACACGTATGCGATAACAGCCCGTATTTAGGTTTGCTATTTCAGTGAACGTATCTTGTGTGAATAAAGAACGTATTAGCATGTCTCGTTTATTGTCGTTGAGAATATCAACGCGATATTTTTCCACTTTATCTTGTGAGTTCCAGTTAATAGCGATAGGAAACGTTTGAACCTCGGGAGTTTTCTTGAATTTTGGAGCAGGAGATAGTGGTAAGGGTATTGATAGTGTTTTGCCTTTATCCGCTCGTAAGCCAAAGCCTTGATTAACTAATATTTCTGTGCGAGCCACGTTTAATTTGTTTGGTGTACCAATACCCACCGCGCCTTCATAAACTTCACTTAAAGTGAAGGGTGTATCACCGTCTGTACTCATTACTCGAAAGTTTGTTCCTCTCACTGCGGCTATGGCTGAAGGGGTAGATACACTAAAGTGAGAGGCGGGCGTTCTTTTGGGGACTTTTGTTTTTGCCGCTCCATATCTTAAGTTTACTCGCGTATCTACCATTCCTGAACTTTTATATCTTGAGAGTACATCAAGTTTAAGTGTGCTGTTTTCTTCTAAGCTTAATATGCTTTCATCTGCAAATTTTAATGTGGCAGAGCTATTGTCTAATGTTTCGATATGGGTATTGATATCGAGTTTATCTCCGACCTTCGCTATACGTTTTTTGTTTGTTTGCTCGGTAGCGGATGTTGTATTGATAATGCCAAAACCAGAAGTGCCTACAGATTGTGAGGTTTGGTTTTTCAATACAAATACTTTTCCTTGAATAAATATAATTTCAGCTTTGGCAGGGGCATTCTTTAACCATTCGGTTGGGAAATTGATGCGAGTTCCTGGGGCTAAGGCTTTAGGGTATTTAACCTTATTGTAGGGGCCAATTTTTTGCCAGCAGTTTTTGTGATCCGTATATTCAATGCATAGCCCCCAAAGTGTATCACCTGATCTAACGGTATATACCCAGTCTTTTCCATAGGCTGTATTGAGAAATAGCAGCAGTGATATGGCCGTAAATATTTTTTTCTTGCTGGTTATCTTTTTCATTTTTATATTGGCTTACATTAAAATATTTTTTATAACAGACTATGAATTATATTTTTTCAAGGCGATAGCCATGCAAATAGATGGTTTTAATCATGTAACCCATTTCGGGTGAAATTTTTAGGCTGCGCCTAACACGGCTTACATGTACATCAACGGTTCTGGTATCTAAATTGGAGTTAACTCCCCAGACTTGTTTGAGCAAATATTCGCGTGAAAGTACTTTACCTAAATTTTTAATAAGGCACTGTGCGACTAAATAATCTTTACGTGTTATTTTTAGCTGTTCACCATCGATGCTAATGTTTTCATTAAGCGTATCCAGTTGTATTGGACCAAGCTCAATGATCTGGTTGGTATTTTCTATGCTGGCCCTGCGTACTAAGGCATGTAGTCGAGCAAGCAACTCAGCTTGCCTGAGTGGTTTTGTTAGGAAATCGTCGGCTCCGTATTTTAGTGCGTTAACAATATCCGCTTCGGAGTTTCTTTGTGTGCAGAATATAACAGGTGCTTTGCTTTCATAGTTGGTTCTTAAGGCGATAAGAACATCCAACCCGGTATTGTCAGGTAGTTGCCAGTCAAGAATAAGTAAATCGGGGGATTCTTTTTTGTAAAGTGCAAGAAAAACATCACAGCGTCCCGCGTGGAACACTGTGTGTTTTTCATCTTCAAGCCACGAGCGCAATAATTTTGCTTGAGCAGGGTCATCTTCCAGTATGGCTATTTTCACGATGTGTATTCCTTTGTCATTGGCTCTGGTTTAATTACAAGAGAGCTACATACTATATACCAATGTTATGGCTGTTTGAGAATCTGAGTGTCTTTTGTCTGTGGGTGCTTCAGAATTGTAATTGACGGTATAGCTCGCTTTCATAGCAAAGGATTCATTAATATTTGCGACAAAGGCGGTTTCTGAAATAACCTTTGAATTTTTGTTTGATTCTAATGCAAAATCGGTACTTAGTTCTTGCGTAAACTTGGCGGTTTCTGACACTTGATAAAGGTAAGAAGCAGACGCATGAACAATACCTGTTTGTGTTTCTTCGCCTTCTATTTTGACACCAAGTTCATCGTAAGTGGCTTCAGTTTTGGTAAAGGATATACCTGGGCCGATACTGTAATCCAAGTAAGATTTTTGTGTTTCAAAGAAGCGATCAGAATAGCCGGCAGCCAGTATAGCCTGGTAGTCAAAACCACTAAATCGATCGTCTTCATAAGAGGCGAATACAAACAAACTTTTATTTTTTGTATCTAGCTTGTAGTCAGATTGAACCGACGCAAAGTTGGCGTGGGCTGTGGTTTGTTCCTCTTCTGTGGACTCTCCATTTACATCTACTTCCACTTTGTCCTTTTTATATAGGCTCTTCAAAACGTATTCGTTTTTCCACTGCTTTAGGTCTTGGTTAATCTTGCCTTTCCCGTAAAGGGAGGTTGACTCGGTATTGCCGCTCGTTAAAAGCAAACCTAGTTCTAAGTCAGCACTAAGAGGTTTCTTCGCGTCGTCGGAGAAAGCCTGTACTGAGATTAGAGATAATACGATGGCAGATAGAGTTTTCATTCTTGTCCTAAGTTAAGTTGAGCAAACCTGCTTTGGTCTCAGCAGGAAGCGCGAGGGTTTATGGGTTAAAAAGCTGGGTATATTATTGCATTCTACGTTTTAAGCTGGATGTAAAATCGTGTAAAACTAATGTTTTGGTCGCCAATATACCTTGAAAAAGGTTAATTCATTATTAGACGGAATCAAGTTGTACATAAATTAGTCGAAGCGGTTTTAATTTAGGGGTAAACAGCTCATGTTGTACCGCCATTATACGGAGTTAAAAAACATTTGAAATATGCGGTTGTGACTTTTGGATAGCGTTAGATCGCTATTGAACCTAGGGCCCGCAGTTGAAAGAGTATACCCCTGCCACTCACTTTTTCACGATAAACGCGCCTCTGTTGGATTTCAAATACCTGACGACTCCATTGAGTGCCTTGCTTCTCTAATGTAAGGACAATTACTGTTTGTTTATTATCGAATTTACTGGCATCTGTCTTATGTGGTGGTAGGCAATAGAGAGGGGAGGGTCCCTTAACCCCAGAAAAACTAGAAAGTTGATTTTATTAGGCTTTTTTATAAAAGTGACAGAAAATACTTGCTGGTATTACGTCCATTATGTACCATGCGCGCCACATTGCCAGTGTGGTGAAATTGGTAGACACGTCGGATTAACCTGTGTCTTTAATAAATGAGTCCGCTCTACCAGCAATGGTAGATGAAGAAATTGGGTGAATTGTCTGGAAGGCTAAAGGCTTTGCCTATGCTAATCAGCAGCCAAGCCTACGGAGTAGGAAGGTTCAACGACTACCTGAGCTAATGCGAATTGGCTTAATAACAGGAAGTAGCTTGGAGGTAACAACCAAGTGAAACAGCGCCCAACACCCTACTGGGGTGATGATATAGTCTAGCTACCGTGAAAACGGTTAGGTAAATGTCAAAATCCGATGGGGTAAAACCCGTGTCGGTTCGAGTCCGACCACTGGTACCACCTCCCTAAAAGGGGCTAATTCCTAACTAGCCCCTTTTAATTCATAATTGGAAGAAAGTAGCTCCTACTAGCTAACGCAAAGTATTAGCGGTAGTCACTCTTCTGCCTTCCCTGCCACACCTTCTTTAAAATATGGATTAGATGGGGTTAGAGGCTCAGCATTCAGGTATACCGTTTTGGTTCCTTCGTAGTCTGCCGATCTAACATAGTTTGCTGCTGGGGAAACCGAACCCCGCTAAAAACAAGTCACAACCCTGTAATGTGTGTTTAGCCATATGCTCCGCAAGTGGGGGAATTCTTTCTCCGAAGAAGAACAGATACGAAAAAGTCACAGCCAAGGCTGGGTTAATATATTTATTGCAAAAAAGGTTTAGGGTTTAACCTTATACTGAAAAATATCTTCAATTGATAAGCCAAATAGCCTTGAGGCTTTAAATGCCAGCGATAGGCTTGGATCGAATTTTTCCTTCTCAATGGCATTAATGGTTTGCCGCGAAACCTCCAGTGCAGAGGCTAAATCCGCTTGGGTCCAATCCCGTTCTGCACGGAGTACCTTTAGGCGGTTTTTCATCGGTATCTCCAAAAACCAATGAGATGATTAATGATATAGGTGACACCCATAAGAAGCATAAGATGGGATATTTCGGCCTCAAATGAGATAAGTTGTATATCTTGCCAAAGCTGGTAACTGCCGCCAAAAATTAAGGTTATACCTAAGGTGAGCGCAGCCGCTTCGAGGATGATTTTTTGCTGCATTTCATCAGCCCCTCTTAACTGCCGGATATTGGCTAAAACCATGCCTATTCCAATGCCAAAATTTAGAACTGTGGCCAGTAGGGTTAAGGTTGTATTGAAGTCCCAAAGTAGCTGAGGGCCAAAGGCGAGTAGGGCAATAGTGGCCGTCCAGGAGGCGGTCCAAAGAAATAAATGGATCGTATTTCTTTTGCTGGTTTTTTCCCATCGGGTTGGGCGGGTTTGAGGTTGGCTCATTGATCAAGCTCCTTTTTGTTTGCTTAACAAACTATTTAACCAAGCACTTTATCTAACAAAGCACTTTCATTTAACAAAACACTTTCATTTAACAAAACACTATAAAGTAAAGTTTACTTTACAAATATTATGGTTTAGTTTTTGTTTTGTCAATAAAACTTTACATATTGGCGTGTTTTGTTGATATATGATTTAAGGTTGCTTGGAGGTCCCCGGGCTTAGGGGAGAGGATAACGTTGACATATATGAAATACCATATGTATTATATTTCATGTGATTTGCTGTGGGAACTCGTCAATGCTAGACCCCTTATCTTTCTACAAATGTCTCGCAGAAGAGACGCGGCTCAAGTCTCTACTCTTAATAAGCTTGAAGGGAAAGCTCTGTGTGTGTGACCTCACCCAAGCATTGCAATTGAGCCAACCCAAAGTTTCTCGTCACCTTTCGGCACTGAAACAATGCGGCCTGTTGGAAGACGAGCGCCGTGGCAAATGGGTCTTTTACGGGTTGAGCCGAGAGTTGCCAGAATGGGCGAGGGGAGTATTAGCTGAAACCGTTCTTTGCAATTCAAATTACATTGCTGAGTGTTTAGCTTTACTTCATAAAAGCTCTTCGGCGGCTAATTGCTGTGCATGAATAACCCTAAGATAATGTAGATATGGGATAAACACTGTGAAGATTTTATATATCTGTACTCATAACCGTTGCCGGAGCATTCTTTCCGAGGCAATCACCAATCACTACTCTGAAGGCAAAATAGAAGCTCGTAGTGCGGGTAGTCAACCCGTGGGGCAAGTACACCCTTTGTCTCTTCGCTATTTACAAGAAGCTGGAATTTCCACAGAGGGCTTAATCAGCCAGTCCTGGGATGAGTTTGAAGCCTTTGCGCCCGATGTGGTGGTAACGGTATGTGACTCAGCCGCCGGGGTGCCCTGTCCTCTTTGGGTTGGAGACACGGTCAAAGTACATTGGGGGTTGGCAGACCCATCGAAGCTGGAAGGGTCGGATAAAGAAAAGGCGCAAGCCTTTAGGCGTATATTGTTTTGTTGCACAAACACGCTAAGGCCCAGGGCAATGATATTTGGCGTATTATTTTTGACCCTAAATTACAGCCCGGCCTATATAAAACTCAGTACGCAAAATATTTGAGGAAAAATATTACCTTTTCTACGAAAAAATCCTGGGTTCGGCATGATGAACACTATCATATTGATTTTATTGTGCCGTGTAAGTAGCCAATTTTCTAGACTGTCTTCTTTTCTAGACAGTCTTCGACTAAAAAGTGTTAAATATGAAAAAAGCTATTGGGTTATGGTGTGTGTTTATCGTCTTAAGCGGTTGTAGCTCCCTTATTCAGCCGAACATAAAATCAGGTATTTTTGAGATAAAACAAGGCAACTACCAACTAGATAAAAAACACGCCACAGTACTGTTTAAAGTGAATCATTTAGGCTTTTCAAAATTTATTGGCCGATTTAACGATTTTGACGCGAGCTTAGTCTTTGATACAAAAAACTTTTCCAACTCTAAGCTTAGCGCTGTTGTCAATATGGAAAGTATTGACGTTAACAATAAAAGCTTTGAAAAGACGTTAAAAAATTCTCAATGGCTGGATGTTAAGAGGTTTCCGCAAGCCCGTTTTGAAACGACCAGTGCGGACATTGTTTCTGATAACAAAGCGGTGTTTAATGGCGTGCTGAATTTTCGAGGTGTGACCGCGCCGCTTGCCATAAAAGTGACGTTTAATGGTGGTGCAACCAATATACTTACTCAAAAATACACCTTAGGTTTTGAAGCAAGCGGTGAATTTAAGCGGAGTGACTTTGGTATGGGGCGGTATGTACCAAGTATTGGTGATGCTATTGAGTTAGAAATACATGTAGAATTTCAAAAGAAATAGCAGTGAACAGGCGTTGAAATGCTTAATTGTTGTGTGTTTCTAAATTGTTGACAGATTGAGGAATAATCATGAGCGAAAGTGAAATAGAAGCTCAAATAGCCGATTTGCAAACGCGCATAGCGTTTCAAGAAGATACGATACACTCACTTAATCAAGTTATTGTTAAGCAGGACAGCGATATTTGTTCTCTGCAGGAGCAGGTAAAGGCGCTTTACAGTAAATTGGACGACTTGACCTACGAAGTAGGGGGGCAGCAGGGGGCAGGAGCTGAAAATCAAGAACGGCCTCCTCACTATTAGTTGTATTAGTTGTGTGCCCAGGGTTACAAATCCTAGAATTTCCGTCTTTTCATAGATGCAGGGGCGCAGTAGAATGGCGTACTTGCCTTTAAACACTCGAAACAGCAAAATCATTATGACTGAAAACGAATATGTTAATGCATGGATAAACTATTTCATTGGTGCGGGTCTACTCTTTGCCTGCTGGTGGTACCTGACTTCGTTGTTTCGCTGGGTGGAAGTACGACATTTAAGTCGGCTGATTATGGGGATTATTTTGGTGGTGCCTTGGTTCAGCTATACAAACCAATCCTATTTGGCTCCTGCTTGGTTGATAGCGCTTGTAGAAGGAATATTTGATGGTGATGGAGCCTTTTGGCGTGCAGGCTTACCGCTTCTGATTGCGCTGGTTATCGGGTTGGCTTTTTCAATCGCCTATTTTATTTGGCGCACTCGCCATGCAAAAGTGGTGGATTCGACTACGGAAGACCCCACCGTTTCCCCTTAGTTGTATTAGTTTCTTCCTTTAGTTCCCTATTTACTTCTCTCCTGCGCAGCTTTAAATCTTTGTCATTTTGGATATAGCTGCGTTCTCTCTTCGTTTTTCGCTCATTACCGCTTTAGGTGGGCAAATATAGCTCTGGACTGCTATAACTATCTTTAAGCCATATTGTTCTAAAAAGTAGCCTTTTGAGTTCTTTCCGAGGTTCTGGATACGATTTATGAGTCAACGTGCGGCGTTTATATTCTCTGTTCTGACTAGCTGGGTGCTCGCTCTTGTGCTGTCGGTTCACGTCGCTGCGGAACCCGAAAATTTACCGCCAGATGTACGATTAATAATCGATGTATCGGGCAGTATGAAGCAAAATGACCCAAATAACCTGCGCCAGCCCGCTGTTGAATTACTTGTTCAATTATTACCTGAAAACAGCAAAGCCGGAATTTGGACCTTTGGCCAATGGGTGAACATGTTAGTGCCCCACAAGCCAGTGACAGAAAAGTGGAAAGAGCGTTCGCTGGGCTCTGCTGACAAGATTAATTCGGCGGGGCTCTATACGAATATTGGAGCCGCCTTAGAAAAAGCGGCTTATGATCGCCGTTCGCCAAGTACCAAATACAGAACAAGCATTATTCTGCTTACCGATGGCATGGTTGATATTGATAAATCACCCGAGAAAAACCAAAAGGAATGGAGAAGAATTGTTGATGACATTATTCCCGAATTAAAACGTGCCGGTTACGTTATTCATACCATTGCCTTATCCGATAATGCCGATACCAACCTGCTGAACAAATTGTCACTTGGAACCGATGGCATTGCTGAAGTTGCTCATAACGCGGAAGATTTAATGAAAATTTTCCTCAAAGCGTTTGATGTTGCCGTGCCGGTGGAACAGGTCCCCCTTCTTGATAACCGCTTTTCGATTGATTCAAGTGTAGAAGAATTTACCGCGTTAATTTTTAGAGAAATGCTTGGTGAGCAGACAACATTAATAGGCCCAGATAACTCGGAATATACCTCCAATACCCGTTCCACAGATGTAAATTGGCATAGAGCGGCTAGCTATGACCTGATAACGGTAAAAAGGCCATTAGAAGGTGAATGGGGGGTAAAAGCTTCCATGGCGCCGGAAAGTCGAGTGACCGTCGTTAGTAATTTGAATTTAAAGGTAAGGCCACTACCCAACAACATTTTTAAAGGTCAGCAAGTTGACCTTTCATTGATGCTAAAAGAAGATGGTAAAACCATCACTCGTTCGGAATTTTTGTCGCTAATGGATATCTCTGCTGTGATGGAGGCAGGGCGGGATGAATTTGAACTTCAAGAATATTGGCGTGAAATGATTTCCGATAGTACACCTCCTGAAAAGGGTATTTATCAAACAAGCCTACCCACGTTTGATAAGGATGGCATCTATCAGCTTAATATTGTGGTGGATGGAAAAAGCTTTATTCGCCAATTTACTCATCAATTTAATTCTCGTCAGCCCTTTGGTGCAAATATTAAATCGGCCTTTGTTGAGGGGGAATTAGTCTATCTACTGACTGCTAATGCGTATAGCCAAGATATTAATGTTACCGAAACACAAATTGTGGCAACGGTAACGGCGCCGGATGGCCGGAAAAAAATAAACCCATTGGAATCCACTGAAGAAGATACCTGGAGGACAAATATTTATCCTGATCAGGAAGGTAACTACGTTGCACGTATTCGTATACGTGGTGAAAATTCTGATGGAAATACGTTTGATCTTATGCTGGAAGATATCCGCTTTAATTATTCTGAGGAAAAGGGTTTTGTTGAAGAGCCCGAGCCTTTCTTTGAAGAACCCGAAGTTGATGAATCGGAAGTTGATGAATCGGAAGTTGATGAACCGGAAGTTGATGAACCGGAAGTAGAAGAAGTCGAAGAAACGGTTGAGGAAAAGACTGAAGATAAAACAGAAAACAAAGAAAAAACAGCTTCTGCAAAAGACAATAAACCGCCTCAAAACGTTGAAAATAACTCCATTTTGAGTAATGGCATGACCTATTCATTATTAGGGATAGGGAACCTATTATTATTTGGCCTTGGTTTTTTTGCATATAAGTTTATAACCAAAGGAAGTGATGATGACTTAGACGAGTTTACCGACGAAAATCTCGATGAAAAAATAGCAGAAGCAGAGACTTACCAACCAGAAGAGCCGCAAGAAGAGGAGTCGGAGCTGCAAGAAGAGGAACCTGAAGACGAAGAGCCACCAATGGAAGACCTCGAACCTCAAATGGGAATAAGTGACATTGAAGCGGAATTAGAGCCAGTTGAAAATAGTGAAGAAATGGCAATGGAGCTAGGTGTTGCCGAATTAGAGGAAATTCCAATTGAAGAGGACGAACCGCCAATACTAGAAGCAGTAATCGATGAAGAAGAAAATGATTTTGACGATTTAGATGCCATGTTGACAGAAACAGATAATGATGAAGAAGATGATATGGTTGCGGCTATGCTAAAAGCCCAAGGGTTGGACCTTGCCGAGGAAGAGCTTGATGATGCTATATCGGATTTAATTGACGATATAGAGGAACAAAATGAAAAAGGGGACTCCGATGGTATGGAGGACCTTGACGACTTATAGATTGTAGCTCATATATGGTGTGCAGTGATGGCAATCGCACGGTGACTTCCGGCCTACCAAATACGATGTTAAAATTGAGTTGTACTTTGAAATTGAATCTACCTCATTGGATGATGCACTTCGAAGTTGAATCCAGGAGACATATCCGATTGCCTCCGAACACAATAAAAATTATCGATATTGAATTCAAAGCTGTGTTTGGTTATTTAACCCTGCATATTGGATGAAAATGTGCTGAAAGCCTTGACAAATAAATTGAAAAAGACAAAGAGAGAGTTGCTTGAAAGCTCATAATAAAAGATGGTAATTAAATTTAGGCATCACGCAATTGCTTTTATAGGCTGTCTCTTAGGTTTGTTTGCGGTTAGCCTTTATACCTCCTTTGAATTTATGCAGCAGGGTGAAATTGATAATAAAAAGTACTTGGCCTTTATGGGAACCGTTATTGGATCGTATCTTGGTGGAATACTCACTTCATGGCGTTTGAACCGAATGCTAGAAAAAGAAAATAATGAACTTAGCCCAAAAAGTAAACAGCGGACGATTTTTATATATATGGCGTCAGCTTATACTATTCCGCTTACGATTTTTTGTGTATTAGCTTTTAGATTTTTGAATACGGTCGGATAGACTGAAATCTGGTTAAAATAAAACCAAATACGGCATAATTGAAACAATTAAACAAGAGAAAACCTGTTTTCGGCCAAGAAGAATAAGGGGTATGGTAATATTATTAAGTAATCCCTGCTCGTTTTGATTTTTGGGTTAATCTACCGCCTCATTATGTGAGAATACCCATCATCAAAAAATGAATTACAAGTAAATACTATTAATTTTACGGAGTGAGAGCCATATGAATAAAAAAATCACGACAATCACAATTATCAGTACATTAATGTTATCTATTTCATCTGTTGCGTTTTCAGAAGAAAATAAAGATGCAAAGCAGGCTGAAGGTAAGCAGGAGTACACTATGTGCGCCGCAATAAGAATGAAAGAGATAGCCCTGAGTCATCTTAAAAAAAATCCAGAGAAGTATTCAACCCATGTTCCAGAGGGGTGGACCGTAATAAGTGGTACCGGGGGAGAAGGGCATCCTAAGTTATTGTTATGTCGCTAATGCTATGTCATTAATAGTTATTTTGATAAAACGCAATTTGAATATTAATATATATACATAACGAATAAGGATTAATAGCGTAACATTGCTATTAATCCGCCTTATTGAATAAGCCCTATAGTCTTATCGTTGGCGTTGTCTTGTATAAAAGAGTAGGTGTGCGGAAATATGATCAAATAATTCCCGTTTGCTTCGTTATAACTCTCCTTGAGGTATATGAAAAAATAAAATTAATGTACAAGGTTTTGAAAAGTGTATTTACGTCTGAAAACTACTTAAAAAAGCAGTATTCGCTATTTATACAAAACAAACAAATTTTATAACAAACGGCTTCAAATTATCCGTTTTAAATTATCAGTAACCATATAGTGCATCTCATAGGTTTAAAACCTTGGTTCAAGGAGGAAGCGTTAAAGTTGTTTGACGAGTCTGCCTTGAATGCCAGCGATGATGACATTGAGCTTTAGAGGCGCCCTTCAAATTTGTACGAAATTTACCTTTCTAAAAGTGCGGTAATTCAACTAAAGAGACTATTTTTTGCTCGGGCAATATGGTGAACTGAGCAGAAATAGTTAACCCTTTTGTTAATTTATTGTTAAGGGTTTTATTTAACATAAATTGCAACTTACCTGTGTTTATACATATCTCTGTTAAAGAAATAGTGTCAAAATCAAAATAATATCGCACACTTGGGTAGGCGGCTTTAAAAAAACTTTCTTTGATTGAAAAGGCTATAGTGAAAAGTAAAAGAGATTCCTCTGAAGAGCCGCATATTAATGAGGTTTCATCATTACATAAAATTTGACTTTGGATATTCTTAAATACATCCTTATCTATTATGTTTTCTATATCGATACCAACCCCAAAATGCTGCGAGCTTTTCCCTGTGATCGCCACTGCATAACTGTCGCAGTGGCTTATTGAGCCAATAATTGTTTCTGGCCATATGGGGCTTCGGTGTGTTCCAATTTTAACTGAAGAGTGAAATATGCCATGTTCTTGCAGTGATTTCATGGCGCAGTATCGACCAGCTAAAAATTCTGCGCGACGTTTGATAACGGATTGTTTAATAGAATCAGAAAAGGGGATTCCCATCGTTTGATATAAATTGTCATGATAAAAATCATTATTAAATCTACAAAAAAATAATGGCATAGTAGAATTTAAGTTATTCGTGTAGCCTTCATTGTAAATAAATTGGGTATGGGAGATGTTTTTATTGGTCGTCTTTTGTGGCACAGCGTATTTAACCTTGGTTTTTGGAGAGACATAAACCATGATTATACATAATCTGTGTGCCGGAATAGCTTGGATATAACAAATTATTGTCTAAACAAAATAATATTTTGCAAGAAAGAATAGGGCTTACTCTTTATTTCTGCCTCGTTAGTCACTGTAACGGCTTTAAAATTTATCAAATTTTCATTGTCAATCAGAGTGATGCAGGGCTAGCTTAGTAATGGAAGGGCCGCTTATATCAGGGTGATATGCTAGATAAAATTCCAGGATGAAGAACAAACTCCGTTAATACGGAGCTTGTTCTGTGAAACTAGTATGCGTCATTTTGGCGAAGCATAAGAGGGTTTTCCCATTTATCGCTAAAGCCGGCTTCTAGAATACCTTCGCCAACAGGGTAGGGGTCTTGTACTTGAATATCTTTACTTCTTAGACATTCAACCGCCGTTTGGATATTTTCAACTACCAATGTTGTTACCGCACCATTTCCACAGGAAGGTTGTTTGTCAGGGGCGTAAAAGCCAATGACACCTCCTGATCCATGCCCATCTTTGGAAACCTGTCGCCATGATGGTACATCAGTAAAATTCTGATTTATGACCAAACCTAAATTATCTTGATACCAATTTGATACTGTTTCAGCGCTATCAACGTCTATTTTCGCAAGTATACGTATTACACCCAACGGATTGATGTCACTCATGTTGATTGTCCTTTGTAATATATTAAAAAATGAATTGAGAATATTCTGATTATTTTCTATTTACTGAAGAAGAAATAACTTCCTCGAAACTCAGTATAGTAGAAGTAGAGATTAAATAAATAACATCTTAATTGCCGATTTTTTAAAAATTATGTTCTAACTAATCTTTTTAAGATAAAGAATATTAACGGTTTATTTTGTGTCGCTTAAAGCCTTAGATGTAACAATAATGGCGCCAAATTCTGGCGTTAACCGTCATTAGTGATTTATGAATGGTTTTGATAATATAGGTGGAGGAGTGATCCATGCCAATTTATTATGAATATGATTGCTGAATACGAGAGTAAAGAGGAAAAGTTGAATTCTGGATAATTGGAGGCTCACTGGTCAGATGCTTTAGTGTTTCTGGTTTTCCAGAAGCTCGATACGATTAATAATTTTATTTATCCCCCTCCTAACTAGTGCCCATCCATAAACGATAAAAGCACTGAAAAACAAGGAGAAAATTTACGGCAAAGCATAAAAAAAGCCCGCGATCTTAGTATAATTGTTTTCGACAAAAAAAATAATCATCCAAGCCGAGGGCTTTTACTCTGCGAGAAACCCGCACAGCACAACCGAGTATATTTGATTTTTACTCGCAACACGAACTCAGTGATTTCCTGCATGACTTATCGTGCTTGTTAGATGATCACCCGAAGATACTGACGCTGCTTGAGAATGATTTACTAACCGATGGAGTGCAGCCTACAGGGAGAAAAGGGTTATCCGTTGAAAGTATTTTTCGATGTATGCTGCTGAAGCAGATAACTCGCGTCACTGGCTCTGAACAAAATATCGTACATAATGCTTTGATGTTGCCACGCAGTGCTTCGTAGCTGCTTGGGCAGTGTCACCATAAAATAATCGGTGGGTAATAATTTTGTCTGTTGCCGCTGTAGCCACCCTTCACAAAGGTGATGCTGGCATTGAGGGCAACTCCGGTGACCACATGAAAGCGGAAAAACACCGTGCCGGTTGCAAGAATCACAATGTGTGTAAAACTCACCACAATGGGATCGACACGCAAGCATGGCATCCAAGGTTTTACGATGACTTGGAAGCATCTGCTTACCGTATCGGTCTGTCCGAACGGCAAAACGATAATTTATCTTGGAGATAATTTTGAAACGACAAGCGATCCACATATGCGCTTTAGGGGATAGTTAAAAGATTGTCGTGAGTGCCCGTTGAACGAGCAATGCATGAAGAGGGACGTTAAAACACAGGGTAGGCAAATATCCATTCTTATAGAAGAAAAAAGAAAAGTGACATATTTAGATAAAATGCGAAAATTTATGGATAGCGAAGAAGGCAAAGCGATTTATAGTCGAAGGATGCATACAATTGAGCCTGTTTTTGGCAATATTTGCAGTAATAAAAAGCTGGATAAGTTAAGCCTGCGTGGTGAAGCGAAGGTAACAGCGCAATGGCAATGGTATTGTCTGGTGCATAATGTTGAAAAGCTATGGAAGTATGCGGCGTAAGAGGTTACTGATGCCTAGAGGGGTAATTATAGGTTTAATTGTACCTATACCGATCAATATTCGAGTTCTCATGTGGTGATTTTGCGAAATTGAAAATTGAGTATATAATGAACGCATTAATTCATTTGAAAGGGTGTGGGATTTTCGGTGAATAATAACCGTATTTTTCTACAGCCTTGTTAGGCTTGAAACATTCTATATCATGATTGAGGAGGACAGCTCATGAAATTAGAGCTTAGTGAAGAAGTTATGAGCAGAGTCGATCTGTCGGAACAAAAAATTAAGGAAATTTTAGCTGTTTCTCTCTATCAGCTTGGAAAGATTAACGGTGTACAGGGAGGAAAATTAATCGGTACATCTGAAATTCAGTTTCACGAAGTTTTGGGTGAGTTAGGGCAAGTTTTTTCGTATGACGAAAATGATCTTTTAGATGACATGGATACTTTAAAGAAACTGTAGAAGGCGAACAATGAAATCCAAAATTGTAGTAAGCGATACAACAGCTATCACTCATTTGGCAAGAGTTGGCGCACTTAACTTAATCCACCAGCTTTATCTTACAATCTATATTCCTGAGGCAGTGTACTCTGAGTTAACTTCTCACGGAATGGATATACCGGGGGCTAAAGAAGTAAAAAGCCTGCCGTGGATAAAAACTCAGAAGGTCAAGAATCGTGAAAGGGTAAAATTTCATTCATCTTTTTTAGATCCAGGTGAATCTGAAGCAGTTGCATTGGCGGAAGAAATGCGAGCTGATCTATTGATCATCGATGAGAAAATTGGTCGAGGATACGCCAAGTCACTTGGCCTTCAAATTACTGGAATGGTTGGAATCTTACTGCTAGCCAAAGAGCGGAATCTGATACCTCTAGTTAGACCATATCTCGACCGGCTTATGGCTACCAAATTTAAGCTTGGTATAAAATTGTATGAACAAGCTTTAGAGTTGGCAGGTGAAAAGCGTGCGATAGAAAAAGCCTAACAAAAAGCGGGTCAAATCTCATAGCAGGGAAGAGCTTTATTGCACTTACCATCACGGCGGCTGTTTACAACATCGCGACGGCAGATGACAAACTCCAAGCAACAGCCAAAGAGGGAGCTGTTATTGGCGGTGGTTTGCTTGGCTCAGTAGCTGGAGGTGCGGTAGCTGGCCTAGCATGTGGCCCCGGAACTCCTGTATGTGTTGGCATTGGGATCTTTGTCGGTGGCGTTATATTTGCTGTTGGTGCAGAAATAGCATTTGATTCATTTTGGGGCTAGCAATGAATACACGATCTATCGTTGTCGGGTCATTATTTACAGCAATATTTTTGGTGTTCTTAATTTGGCTTTACTCTGTTGGCAGGGTTAGCATTTTTGGCATTGTAATATTATTGGTATTTGGTGTCGTATTTGTTGCTATTTCAAAATACCTATATGACCGGGTTAGTCAAAGAGCAATAGCTCACCAAATCGGGGTTTTATAGTTTACAGCTCAATCTTCAATTCAGAGGGTATGGGTATGTAGTCGAAGCAGGCATAAAAGGCTTCTTTGACAATATAGATCACGATTGGTTAATGGATTAAAAGTTCGCATAGGCGATAATCGATGATTGAATCTCATTAATCAGTGGTTAAAGACGCGAATTGTTGAGCTAGATGGAAACGACCGTACTCAGAATAAATTAAAATACCCTGTAGGTTGGAAAAGCCGGAGGCGCCTTCCAACGTTTACCGTGTAAGGGTGCGACGTTTGTTGGATTTGTGCTTGTTTTCATAAAAGGTGTGTTAATACCAAGCAACTTTGTCGCTACCCACTACCAGAGAAAATGACGAACCTACTTTATCCGTGTTTCTTATTTGTTCTTTTTGAGTCGTAAACCCAAATTTGTTCTTTTTGAGTCGTAAACCCAAACGTATGGGCATCACAAGATGGGGCGGTTTAGCCAGCCCCTCGTGCGTGGGAACGGTAAACGTTATTTATAGGGTCGTAATATCTAGGTTTGGTGCAATTCGAATATCAATCCGTCTATTTTTAGCTCGCCCTTGGGGCGTTTCGTTATTGGCCACTGGGCGAGTTTCACCATAACCCACCGCATCGACATTGGCCGCAGGCATCTTGGCTCTATTGACAAAATGGTCCTTTACCGATTTAGCCCGGTCTTCGGATAATATTAGGTTCATATCATCGCCACCAAAGGAATCGGTGTGACCTTCAATAATGACGTTGCAATTGGGGAAAATATCGAAGGCGTTCTTGACCTTAGCAAGCAGTTTAAAATCCTGTGGTTTTAGGTTTGAGCTTCCTGAATCAAAACTCATACCAAGTAGTCGAATATATATTTGGTCGGAATCACGGAATACATTGGCTTCAAATCGTGTAAAGGTTTGTTCAATTTCTTTCACTTTTTGGCGAATTTTTTCTTGCGTTAATAATTGTTGTTTTAATGCGGCTTCCGCGCTGGCGACACCGCCTAGTTTCTGACTTAGCTCGGAAACCTGTTGGTTGAGAGAAGAGATTTGTTGATTCTTGTTGAGTAGGTCTTGCTCTTGTTCCTGCGAGCGGGCGCTGTGCATATCAATATAATTGATTAACGCATTTGCTACGGGTTGATAGCCGTTATGAAAATGGGCATGGATGTCTGCCATAGCGGCGACTTGTTGAAGAGGCGTTTCCCATTCTAAAATTAGGTCCTCATCCGTTTTATTTGAGTCCTTCTTCTTTTTGATATATTTGCTTAGATATATGGCGTGTTGAGCTTCGTACTTTGCTTCCATTGCCAAGCTTCGTGGCTGATCAATGTCGTATCGATTTTCTGTCAGTTCTTTTTCGGCTGTTGCCAGTAGTGAAATGGCTTTGGCGTAGGTTTTGGGAGCGTATTTTTTTGCTTTTGCTTTTTCGGCTTGTTTTATCAGTGTTCTTGTTTCATCTAGCAGTTTGGCTTTGATGGCATTGAGTTCCAGTGTTCGATAGGTTTTCTGTGAACTTTTTGCCTTTATGAGTGCTTGCCTTTGAACGCCTTGCTCTAAGTAGTTAATGGCATCTCTGTATTGACGTTCGGCTTTCTTCCAGTTTGAGGGGGAGGAGGCTGTTTTGTGAGCTTTGACTGCTTCGGCATCTTTTTTCGCTTGAATTAACCCAGATAGCCGCTGTTGGGCTATTTCAGCCGTAAACTGAGCTTTTTTGAACTGCTTAATGGCTTTGTGGGTGGAGGTATTAACGCTTTCAACGGTTTTCCCTTTTTCATATTTGGCTTCTGCTTGTCCTAGGGTTTTCATTGCTCGGCCAAAGGAGCGAGGGGCAAATTCACTGGCGTTTTTCTCTGTTGCGGATTGTTTTGCTAGGTAAACTTCGGCGAAGAGACGTTCTTTGATGTTATCCGCGAGAGCGAAAGAGCAGTAGGCACTGATAAGAACAAAAGTGATTGTTGAAATAATCGGCTGAATGCTTAGCTTCATTATTGGTTTCCCCTTGCTTGCGAGTGGTCAAATACGGATTTTTATCTGATTTCTTATCATTTAGAGTCTCCCTGTTTAAGTACTACGCACGTTTAAAGCTTTCGACTGTAACATATTTTTTTAATTAAAATCAGAGGCTTAAGCTAGCCGGAGGCTGTGAGATAGTGTGGATGCATAGATTTTAGATGCCGCCGCTTAAAATATTGGCTCTCTTGTGTCAGAATACGCGCGCTAAAATAGGCTCTGGTCTTGTGGCCTATATACCGATTTTTTTGTGAGCGCCCTGAACGATGGGGTCTACAGCCAATTTTTAACCTTAATTTTAGGAAGTATTCATGACTCAGAAAGTATCAGATGTTGTTCAGCCTGGAGTTGTCACGGGTGACGACGTTCAAAAGATCTTCGAAGTTGCCAAGGCTAACAAGTTCGCATTGCCCGCAGTTAACTGTGTCGGTTCTAACTCAATCAACGCCACCTTAGAGGCGGCTGCTAAAGCGAAATCACCTGTTGTGATCCAATTTTCCAATGGTGGAGCAGCTTTTGTTGCAGGTAAGGGTTTCAAAGGCGAAGGCCAAGAAGCGGCAATTTTAGGTGGGGTATCAGGTGCTATGCACGTCCATCAAATGGCTGAAGCTTATGGGGTGCCAGTTATTTTGCATACAGACCACGCGGCTAAGAAGCTGTTGCCTTGGATCGACGGCCTGCTTGACGCCGGTGAGGCGCATTTCGAGGAAACAGGTCAGCCTTTATTTAGCTCTCATATGCTTGATCTTTCTGAAGAATCTCTGGAAGAGAATATCCAAACCTGCGCTAAGTATTTAGAGCGAATGAGTAAGATGGGTATGACTCTAGAGATTGAACTGGGTTGTACAGGTGGCGAAGAGGATGGTGTGGATAATACTGGTATGGACAGTTCCTTATTATACACTCAGCCTGAAGATGTTGCCTATGCCTATGAAGAGCTTTCTAAAGTAAGCGACCGTTTTACTATTGCCGCTTCGTTTGGCAATGTGCATGGTGTATACAAGCCTGGAAACGTTAAGTTGACACCAGAAATTCTGCGTAACTCCCAGTCTTATGTATCGGAGAAGTATGGTATTGAGAGTAACTTGCTAAACTTTGTTTTTCATGGTGGCTCAGGTTCATCGGCTGAAGAAATCAAAGAATCTATTGGTTATGGCGTTATCAAGATGAATATTGATACGGACACCCAGTGGGCTGCGTGGGACGGTATTCGAACTTACTACCAAGGTAAAGAAGGGTATTTGCAAAGCCAAATTGGTAACCCTGAGGGCGAAGATAAGCCAAACAAGAAGTATTATGACCCTCGTGTTTGGTTGCGTAAGGCTGAGGACAGTATGGTTGTGCGTTTAGAGCAAGCATTTGCCGATTTGAATGCGGTGGACTCTCTATAGTCGTCGCTCGATAATCTATGGTCGCGCCACAATCGTAGGCCGTTTCTCACTTGGAAACGGCCTGTTGTTTATACAAGAACCACCACAAGCGTATTCACGCCTGTTATCAGTAGAAAAGACAATCACTCCTTTTGTGCTTCATATCAAAACAGTATTCAGATAAATACAGACCAAACCGAACCAAAATCGTATAAAACCTTCCTGTTTATGGCACTTTAAGTATTAAGTGGTCATAATTAACAAACTAAAGTCGTAATTGGTGTTATTTGGGCGCCAAAAATAATACGGCGAGGTTGATAATACGGAATTATAATTCACTTGGTTTTCCGCTCAGGTGTTACGCCTGTTTTGTATTCTATTCATCCAAAATACTGCTTGGACAATAATATGACTACTTCGCTTACACAAAAGCAAACTCAGCAGCTAACAGAGCTTCTCAGAAAAAAGATAACCAAAGAGAACCCCAAAAACGGCCCTATGCGCCGAGATGCACACCCAAAACAGCACGGCCTTGTAAAAGCAAAATTTACTGTGGACCCAGATATTCCCGCAAAATTTACGGTAGGTGTTTTTCAACCTGGAGACTCTTACGATTGCTGGGTTCGTTATTCGAACCAAAATGCCCCAATAAAAAGAGATTGGGAAAAGGATATACGTGGCATGGCAGTGAAACTTATTGGTGTACCGGGGAGAAAGTTACTGCCTGGGCGGGAGGATGCACAAACTCATGATCTTATTTTAATTAGTACGCCGAAGTTTGTGACAAAAAATCTTAAACAGTTTCTTGGTTTAATTAAAGGACTGATGAGTGGCACTATACCGTTTGTACTGTTTGTGCTTTTCCATCCCCGCATTGTGCTTAATCTACTTCAGTCAAATAAGCGCTTTGCCGACCCCAGCCGTGTTCGTTACTGGAGTACAACACCCTATAAGTTTGGCGATCATATTGTTAAATATTCGGCCATACCGCATCAATATAATACTGAGGAACCTAAGGAAACAGATTCCGATGATTTTATGCGAGAGAACTTAAAAAAGAATCTTCGCAATGAAGCTGCCAAGTATGATTTCTGTATCCAATTTCATAAACAAGGCTTATCGTTAAAAGACTTTGGAAAAGAGTGGAAAGAAAAAGATTCTGAGTTTATTAAGCTGGCAACTATTGAAATCCCAAAACAGGAGTTTGATACTGTTGAGCAAAATCTCTATGGAAGAATAATGTCTTTTAACCCTTGGCAGGCATTAGAAGTGCATCAACCTATAGGGGATATTAATGAGGCGAGGAAAGTTGTCTATGAGAAGATAGCAGAGTATCGGCATGAGAAAAATAACGTCTCCTATCAGGAACCTATAGATCTCAGTGTGCCTAGTGGTTTGGAAGACCCTTCAGAGAAAACGGAAGAATCAAGCAGGTAATATGTATTAGTTCCGGCAAGCCTAATTTAAGTCCATCCTAAATTCATTTTGGCGAGATGGAAGAATTGGACATGCAGAAAAAATTAGACGTACTGGCATTAGCGGGCAAGCTTGGGAATGTCAGTGAAGCTTCTCGTATCAGTGGCATCTCAAGAGAGACAATCTATCGCCATCGTCGCCTACTCAAGGAAGGGGGTAAAGAAGCACTTAAACGTCAAGTTAACCCCGAGCTTCGCCATAAAAATAGAACGGATGAAGAGCTGGAAAAATTAGTCATCGACTTTTCGCTAGAAAACCCGCATCTAGGTCAAGCTCAGGTTTCAGGTCAGTTGAAAAAGAATTACTTGACTGAAATTAGCCCCGCTGGTGTTCGCTACATATGGTTACGAGAAAAAATGAATTCTACAGCGTTGAGAATTGAGCGTTCACAGTCACGTGTTTCACATCGCCCTATATCAAACTTGTCGATAGGCTGGGCTTGCGGTTAATGGTTCCATAGCTGTCGAAAACACATGGTTTTGCGCGGGCTCAGCTAAGTGCTGTGTGGTGCATATTGGGCGCTTGAATCTGCACTGCACCAGTGGAACGAGGTGGTTTATTCCATGACTGCTTAAGGGCGGCTCCCTTAATAATCTCTCTGCGTGAGTCAAAATGCAGCTTTATATATCGCTGTACGGAAAGGTGCTGTACGTTATTATTTTGCGGTGGTATGCTGATAAAAGGTCGAAATTTAAGTGAAAGAGGTGCTGATTATGGCGACATCACGAATAGATATGCGCATTGATGATGCGATCAAAATGGCAGCAGAAAAGGCAGCAGCCCTTAAGGGTATGAATAGCTTGACCGAATATGTGGTGCGTTTGATTGAGCAAGATGCGCAGCAAGTTATTAAAGAACATGAATCCATTACAGTTAAAGACGATATCTTTGACCGTTTTATGAGTGCGTGTGAGGCAGCCGAAGCCCCAAATCAGAAACTTCGCAAAGCAGCAGAATTTGCCAAAGGAAAAGGCTTTTAGGTGGAACCGGACAAGCAATTTGAAGAGCTGGATAAGTCCCGTCATGAACGCAAAACTTTTGACTGTGGCCGGAAAGAGTTAAATGACTTTATTCGTCAATCTGCTGCACGGCATCGGGACGCAGGTATCAGTAAAACACTGGTTTTGCCAGCGTTGGATCAGGTGGATGAGAAGTTCGATATATGCGCCTTTTATACTTTGTCTCACACTGAAATAAAACGTGAGACTTTACCTGCACCATTAGCCAAAAAACTTCCGCGTTATCCCATTCCCGTTATGCTTATTACGCAGCTTGCAGTTCATGTTGGCGCGCAAGGGCAGGGGCTTGGTAAGATCACTTTAATACATGCTTTAAAAAATTGCTTTGAAATTAATACCCATTTACCGTCAAACGCAGTCGTAGTCGATGTATTGGATGATGGTGTCCAAGCTTTTTACGAGCAATATGGTTTTAAGCCTCTTGACCATCATGATGAGGGGCGTGTGAGATTATTTTTACCAATGAACACGGTGGCACAATTATTTTCCTGATGTAAGGAATGATGAGGTAACAAGGAATTTTGCGCCCCCGCAATATAAATACTGGTTTGTCATTATCCAGCTTTGGTTGGGCTTATGGCAGGGCGCTACAAACACGTCTTGATGATCTAAAGCACTGGGCACTGGCTGAAGACCGATTGAGTGAAGGTTTAAGCAAACTTATATACCGTCAGGATAGTGAAGGAAATATTATCCCCTACACTTCTTAAATGCTCAAAAAAGAACAAATAAGAAATACGGATAAATAGACCCGTCAATTTCCCCTGGTAATGACACTAATACAAGTTAGTAGCGACAAAATCGCTTGGTGTTAACATTGTTGAGGCGCTTTTGGTGCTAAAAACTGCTTTTATTATACTTCTGGCGGGAGTTTGAGTGCTGTTTGAACTGTTTCTTGGTCGCTGGTTTAGTTTGGTGTGTTTGTTCGGATGTAAGCTTTTGAATATGTAATAGCAGGCGTCCATGCCTGCTATGGTTATTGATATTTCTATGATGAGGTTTCTGTCGCTAGTGATTGCTCATTTCTGTCAATTTTGCTTGAGTGTGCTGAGGGTGGGGTAAACTCCATAGTCATGCTTACTGGGAATGAGCCCTGAATTTTTAATTGTCCCTCTTTACCCGCAGCCCGTTGCAAGTTGTCGCACTTTAAAAGATTTTTGACAATAATCGGAATTTGAATAAGATTAATATGGTAGCCAAAACAGGTGTGCATTCCATATCCAAATTGCATATATTGATAACTTGGCCGATCAAGTTTGAAGTCGCGGGGTGATTTTACTTTTCGACCATCAAACATAGCTGATTCGGTTAGTGCCAATACGGAAGTGCCTTTCTTAATTTTTTTGGAACGAAAATACCCTGCTGCTACGGTATAGTCTTCTTTCGCAATACGAAATACACCAGGTCCAAAAGAATTAAAGCGAAGCGATTCTAATACGAATTGTTGCATTGTTTCCAAATCATTTTCTTGTGCTGCGACTTTGGCTTTCTCTAGAAGTTTTGGATGATCTAGTAGATAGTCAATCACTAAGGTTGCGCAATTTGCGGTAGTGGGGATTGCTCCAATAATAGTGCCGATCAGGTTGTTACGAATTTCTTCGTCCGCCATTCCTGGGGTATTGGCTTTTTGCAATGCAAGACATCTATTTAGTACATCGTCATTTTTTTCGCCAATGGATTTTCGGTTAACGATAAGCTGATCGATATGCTCACGCATTCCTGCGGCACCTTCAATGGCTCCTTGCTCTACTTCTGGTGGAATAGTTGGGGAAAATAAATACTCAAAAAGTAATGTATTCCAATTGATTAAGTCATCTTCGCTTGGCCCTGGTACACCAATATAATCTCTAATAAAACGCGCGGGCACTCGTTTGGTATATTCTTTGATAATGTCCATGCGTCCAGTGCTTTCGGAAAGAATTTCCGTTGTTAGGCGCTCGATCATAGGGGTAATAATGCTTTCAAGGTCGAACCTTGGCATCACGATACGCATATTGGAGACATCGCGGACATAGGTAGGAGTATCTGACATACCTAAGAAAAAATTACTGCCATTTGTGACAACTCTCATTTTTTCTTCGTAAGTGACATCAAAAATATCGGGACGTGATAGCACTTCTTGAACATCATCGAAGCGAGTTATAATTGCAAACTCTTTGAGTACCAGTATAGGCTTAAACATCCTTAATAATGCAAAGACCAGCCGGGTATTGTTTGTTGCCCATTTTTTAATACGATCAAATAATCCCATATTTCTTTCCTTAGTAATTCCAATTTTTGAGTGTTGTGAAATGGCGAACGATTTTAGTCATTCTCGTTAATGTTATTTCGCGTACATTAATTAAGAGCATCACGCATCTGAGCGATGCAGTTTGATACTCTAGCCCTATCAAGGTTAAACGTAATTTACTAATAATTCATGCTTTAGTGTTGTTTTTTGTGACATTGTGTTGAGATCGATGGCTTTAGTTTTGGATTTTCAGTAAGGCTGCTAATCGAGGGCGCAGTTAGTGGCGAGATTGGCACGTTAGGGTATGATTCTTCGTCGTATATCGATTTTTAGTGGTCGTTATATTTTTGCTTTAATCACAGTCACGTTTTCAAATTTAGGCATTGTTATCTCTTAAGGATTCGTTTTGTTCTGTTTTTTTGCTTATTGTATTAGTATTAACAGGCCCTAGGCAATTTGCCCTGTAGTTCGAACACGTTTTGAACCTTTTACGGGCTTTTCTTTTTTCAGCTCTTCTCTTCGTTTTATGTCGGCATCAATAAGGTTTTTAATTGCAATAAGCCCTCCCACGACTAAGAAAGCGCCGGGGGGAAGTATGGCAACTAGAAAGCCTTTGTAATGGTTGCCAAATATATTGAGTGTCCAGTTTTCGGCTAGGCTGCCAAATAATAAGTGCATATTGTCGAAGAGGGTTCCAGCTCCTATTAATTCTCTTACTGCTCCTACGAGAAGTAAAACCAGCATAAAACCGAGGCCCATCATAAAACCGTCTATGGCAGATGGGATTGCGCTATTTTTACTGGCAAAGGCATCGGCTCTTCCTAGAATTGCGCAATTGGTAACAATTAACGGAATAAATATGCCGAGTATTTGATACAGCTCGTAGGTAAAGGCACGCATTAATAATTCTGTACAGGTGGTGAAGGATGCAATGATCATAACAAATGCGGGGAGACGAACGGCATCACTTACGGAGTGACGAATAAGTGAAACTGAAACATTTGAGCCAACTAATACCAGCATAGTGGCAAGTCCTAAACCAAGAGCATTCACCACTGAGCCTGTTACCGCTAGAAGAGGGCACAAGCCGAGTAGTTGAACCAGTGCGGGGTTATTATTCCACAAGCCATTTTTAGTGATTTCTTGATAATCAGCCATTCTCTATTGCTCTAAATTATGTGTGGTTTTTTGAGGTGAGAATAATTTGTCTTTAATCAAATCTATTTGTTCTAGAGTAATTTTGATTTGTTTTACTAATGCGCGGGGGGTAATGGTTGCTCCGGTGAACTGGTCAAATTCACCGCCGTCTTTTTTTACTTTCCAATGTTTTACTGTGGGGTTAAATAAACTATTTCCGTTAAAGTTTAATATCCAATTGCTTTTGTTGAGGCTAATTTTATCGCCTAGTCCGGGTGTTTCTTTATGAGATAATACCCTTATTCCAGCAATGCTGCCGTCGGCATTAATGCCTATGATAAATTTAATGTCTCCACTGTAACCTTCCGGGGTTAAAGAGGGCACTATAGCGGCAATGGGTTCGCCATTCATTTTGGCAATATGGATTACTTCATTTTCTGCAATATTGAGTTGTTTGGCAAGTGCTAAGGGAATTGGAAAGGTATCTGCCAGCATATCATTGTTGTGTCGAGATTTAGGCACTATTTCCAATAGCGCTTTCTGAGCGGCTCGCTCTTCTTCTTTTGCAATTTGTGGTGCTGTGGCTTTGTAGGTAAGTGCAAGCAGTCCAGCCGTGACAAGGGCGAATAGGCTGAGGACGATGCTGTTCTTACTAATGGATTGTGTAAGCACTGACAATACCTGTTTTATGGGTTTTTTCGAGTTCCACGGTTTGGTTTTGTATGACCATAGGTGCGTGGAAGTGTGTAGTAATCAATAAATGGAGCGGCGAAGTTCATTAGTAAAACCGAAAAAGCCAGGGCATCTGGGTAATTTCCCCAACTGCGAATGATGTAGGTTAGTATGCCGATGGCTGCACCGTAGATTATGCGCCCTTTTGTACTGGTTGCAGAGGAAACGGGGTCAGTGATAATAAAGAAGGCGCCGAACATGGTTGCGCCGGACAGTAAATGAAATAGTGGTGAGCCTGAGCTGGAGGAGCTGCCCCCGTCAAAAAATACTGCGGAAATTATTATGAGTGCAAGCAGCATGGACAGTGGGGCGTGCCATGTGAATACTTTTTTATACAGAAGAAAAGCACCGCCCATTAAGAATGCAATATTTACCCATTCCCATCCAGCACCGGCCCATTTACCAAAGGTGAAGCTAGGAGAGCTGGTATAAAGATCGATTAATAATTCACTGTTATTTTGCTTAATAATATCCAGTGGTGTTGCGGCTGTATAGCCGTCAATGGCACTGATTGGAGAGTGGCCGATAAGAAACCGTAATGATTCAATCAGTGAGGGCAGTGATGTGCCCTCTGCTTTTAGTGGGAGCGGGGTGGCCCATTGGGTCATTTCTACTGGGAAGGATATCAGTAATACGACATAACCTATCATGGCGGGATTAAAAGGGTTGTAACCCAAACCACCGTAGAGATGTTTGGCCACTACAATGGCAAAAAAGATTCCTACTGCTATTAGCCACCAAGGGGAGTAGGGGGGAATAGCAATGGCCAGCAGTAAAGCGGTGACGAGTGCGCTGCAATCTTTTAAATAAAATGAAATAGAGCGGTTGCGCAGTTTTAATATCAAAGCTTCCATTCCCAGTGCGCAAACAGAGGCAAAAGCAATATTGATAAGTGTTCCCCAACCAAAAAAAACGGTCATAATTGCAATGCCGGGGAGGGTTGCGAGTATAACGAGGCGCATTACCTCGCCAGTTGTACCAGCATGTGTAGCATGAGGGGAAGTAGGTTTAATAAAAGCCATGTAATTTTTGACCCTTTTATAAATTTTGTTCTGCTTCGACAAGCTTAACTTCGAGCTTTTCCACACCTGTTTTGAAGGCGTCAATATGTTCGTTGTTTTCTTCTTCCGCTTTTTTCAAGCGTTCCCGCGCTTTTTCTAGGCGTATTTTAAGTGATTCAATGTGTGCTTTCGCTTTTTCATCATCGCTCATTTTGGCCATGGTTTCGGCTTTGGCTTTTGCCTTGGCTATGGCTTTGTCAGCAGCGGAGAGTTCTGCTGTTGCGGGTAGTGAGGCTTCTTCCGTCTTTGACGGTGCGTTAGTTTTACTTTCAGCGAGTTCTTTTTCAGCGGTTTCCAGTTTTCTCTTAAGTTTTTCGACACCTTGTTTAAACGCATCCACTGTAGGGGCGTTTTGTTGTTCGGCCTCTTTTAGTTTTTCCTGGGCCGTTGCCAAGCGTTTTTTGACTGTTTCTACCGTTTGTTGTTGTTGTTCAAGAGGTGTTAATTGCAGTTTTTCTTTTATTTTCTCCACAACGTTTGTCGAAGAATGTGTGGTCGATGCGGAAGGCTGGAACTCTTCTAGTTTTATTTTGGCTTCGGTTACTTTTAGTTCTGCTTGTTTTAAGCGAGCCTCGCAGGAAGAGATTCGCTCTTTTTGACCTTCTTCTTTTGCGTTATTAAGGCTTTGAGTGGCGCGTTCGACTCGACTCTCTGCACTGCTTAACGCACGTTCCAGTTTTGCCAGTTGTTTTTCCGGGTCAATTTGCGTTTTTGGTGCAGGGGTTTCTGAGAGAGGGGCTTCAGTGTTTTTATTGTCATTGGCTTTTTGTTCTGCGAGTTTTTTCCTTGCTTGTTCGGCGGCTTTTTTTCTCGCTGCACGCTTGGCTTCTTTTTCTGCTTCGGCTTTGTTTATTCGTTCTTGACGGAATTCAAACCGCTCTCTGGAGTGGTCGGATTTTCGTTTCTCTTCATTTTGCAAACGGATTGTGCCTTTCGAGGCTCGATAGTATTGAACTAAGGGGATGTTACTCGGGCAGACGTAAGAGCAAGCTCCACATTCAATGCAGTCAAAAAGATTGTGTGCATTGAGTTTGTCGTAGTCTTCCGATTGGGAGTACCAGAAGAGTTGTTGTGGCAGCAAATTTGCCGGGCAGGCTTCGGCACACATACCACAGCGAATGCAAGGTTGGGCCGGTTCTGGGGCAGGCATTTCTTGCTGGCTTGGTGCGAGTACGCAGTTGGTGGTTTTAATAACGGGTATGTCTGTGTGTTCCATGGCAAAGCCCATCATGGGGCCGCCGACAATAAGGCGAGAGCAATCGTTGTTATTAAATCCATGCTGGGCCAATATGTGGCTTATTGGGGTGCCGATCAATACGTCGATATTTCTTTGCTCTTGCAGAGATTCGCCGACAACGGTGGTAATTCTACGTACTAAGGGTTCGCCAAATCTTACTGCGCGATAGGCCGCTGCAGCAGTACCAATATTGTGTAGGACAATTCCAATGTCTGCTGGCAGTTTTCCGCTGGGTACTTCTTTACCTGTTAGAATTTGAATCAGTTGTTTTTCGCCACCGGAGGGGTATTTTGTGGGGAAGACGGTGATAGTAATATGGGTGCCTTTTGCCGCAGCCTGCATTGCTTGAATGGCTTCTGGCTTATTGTCTTCAATGCCGATTATTAGGTTTTCGGGGTTGTGTAATACGTAGGAAAGAATTTGTGCCCCGGCAATAATGTCATCGGCTCTTTCACGCATTAACATGTCATCGGCGGTAATATAGGGCTCACACTCTGTGCCGTTTAGTATCAGCGTATCAATTTTATCTGAACGAGGGGCCAGTTTTACGGCAGTGGGAAACCCCGCGCCGCCCATTCCTGCAATACCGGCGTTACGAATTTTTTCTACAATATCTTTTCGCTCTAGCTGTGTATATTCCTCGCACTCGTCTAATTCAATCCATCGGTCTTCGCCATCTGGTTGAATTTCGATGCAGGGGGCTGCCATGCCTGAGGGGTGTGGAATAAAACGATTGTCAATTGCTGTTACGGTTCCAGATGTTGGCGTGTGAACAGGTGCGCTGACATAAGCTTGAGCTTCGGCAATCGTTTGTCCGCCCAAAACTTTATCGCCCACGCTGACGCATGGTATTGCTGGCGCACCAATATGTTGGTTGAGCGGTAGTATGAATATTTCTGGAAGAGAAACCCGCCCAATAGGAACTTGGGTTGATTGGTATTTGTTTTCTTCTGGATGGACGCCACCGTGAATATCCCAAATTTTTCTCATGCGGCGTATTCCTGGTTTTTATGGGGGGCGTCAGAAGCAATAATTTCTACTGGTGTGGGGAGTTCCCATGTCCACTCTCGTATGCCTGTTTTCACAGATGGCATATCTATGCAGTCTACCGGGCAGGGTTCAACGCAGAGATCGCAACCTGTGCATTCTGAACCTATGACGGTGTGCATTTGTTTCGCCGCACCTAAAATTGCATCCACAGGGCAGGCTTGAATACATTTGGTACAGCCGATACATTCGTCTTCACGAATAAAGGCAACTTTTTTTACTGCGGATGTTTCGCCGTGTTCTTCATCTAGGCCGGTCGCTTCGACACCTAATAAATTGGCAAGGGTATTAATGGTACTTTGCCCACCGGGTGGGCATTTATTAATTTCGTCACCGTCGGCAATAGCTTGTGCGTAAGGGCGGCAACCGGGATAACCGCATTGGCCACATTGAGTTTGAGGCAGCAGTTCGTCAATTTGTTCTACTAAGGGGTCGCCTTCGACTTTGTATTTTACTGCGGCAAAGCCCAGTATGGCTCCAAATACAGCGGCGAGCCCGCCGAGAGCGATAAGCGCATTAAGAATAGGGTATTGTAAAAATAAATCGATCATAAAAATTTTAAACGAGGCCGGCAAAGCCCATAAATGCAAGTGACATTAACCCCGCAGTAATCATACCTATTGCTGCACCTTTAAAGGGAGTGGGGACATCTGCAACCGTTAGTCTCTCGCGCATTGCGGAAAATAAAATAAGTACAAGGGAAAACCCCAATGCGGCACCAAACCCATATAGGGTTGATTCCATAAAATTATGGGCCTTGTTGGTATTTTGTAGGGCAACACCTAGTACCGCACAGTTGGTGGTAATAAGCGGCAAAAATACACCCAGTACGCGGTACAGTAATGGACTGGTTTTTTCGATAAACATTTTTGCAAATTGAACAACAGCAGCAATAACTAAAATAAAAGCGATCGTTTTTAAATAGCTTAAACCCAGTGGTTCCAATACCCAGGAATTCACCATAAAACTACAAATAGAGGCTAGGGTGAGAACAAATGTGGTGGCCGCTCCCATACCAATAGCACTTTCCAATTTATTGGATACGCCCATAAATGGGCAGAGCCCCAAAAATTGAACGAGTACGAAGTTATTGACTAGTACAGTGCTGATTAAGATAACGGCAAATTCCGTCATGGTGTTCTCTATATCGTTAACAGTTTAAAATTTAGTATTTTGTCATACGGGCTACATAACTCGCATACCGGGTTGTGCGCCTTCATTTGGTTCCAGGAGATAAATATCTTTTTTACCTGGGCCAGCAGCCAAGACCATTCCTTCGGACATACCGAACTTCATTTTTCTTGGTTTTAGATTGGCAACCATGACGGTGTGTTTACCAATTAAGTCTTCTGGTTTATACGCGCTTTTAATGCCAGCAAATACATTACGTATTTCACCTCCTAGGTCTAGGGTCAAGCGCAAGAGTTTGTCTGCGCCCTCTACGTATTCTGCATTGGCGATAAGGGCGATTCGTAAATCCACTTTGGCAAAATCACCAAATTCAATTTCATTTGCAACAGGTTCTTTTGCTAACCATGAGTCGCTGTTTGTTTCTTTTTCTGCTTTGCTTTCGATATTTTCTTTGCTGTTTTCCACTATGGCATTAACCTTGTCATTTTCGATACGAGTCATCAGTGGCTTAAATTTATTGATAGCGTGTTCGCCCATAAAGTTTTTAGCTGCGGCCCAGGTGAGTGTTGTATTTAAGAACTTTTCTGAGGCGGTAGCGGTTTTTGGGAGAACGGGTTTGAGGTATGTTATTAATACTCGGAAAAGGTTAACTCCAAGAGAGCATATATCCATCACTTTCTGTTCGTTGCCCTCTTCTTTTGCCAAAGACCAAGGTGCTTGTTCGGCGATGTATTCGTTGGCTAGGTCGGCAAGGGCCATAATTTCGCGCATGGCTTTACTAAATTCTCTTTCTTCAAAATATGTAGCGATGATTTCGTTTGCGTCAATAAATTTTTGCCATAGTGCTTCGTTAGCAATATTCGCAGAAAGTGTGCCACCGGATTTTTGAATAAATTTAGCGGTGCGGCTGGCGATATTGACAACTTTACCGACTAAATCAGAATTGACTCGTTGTACAAAGTCTTCGAGGTTTAAGTCTAAATCATCCACACTGGCGGTTAGTTTTGCCGCGTAGTAGTAACGTAAATATTCTGGGTCTAAATGTTCTAGATAAGTGCGAGCATTGATAAAGGTGCCGCGAGACTTAGACATTTTTTTACCGTCAACGGTTAGGAAACCATGCACACATACTTTTGTTGGTGTGCGGAAACCGCTGTTGGATAGCATTGCTGGCCAGAAAAGAGCGTGGAAGTTAACAATGTCTTTGCCGATAAAGTGGTAAAGCTCGTTTTTAGAGTCGGCTCCCCAATAGTCGTCAAAATTTAACTCTGACTTTTCGCACAGGTTTTTAAAGCTGGCCATATAGCCTATGGGTGCGTCTAGCCAAACATAAAAGTATTTTCCTGGTTCGCCGGGAATTTCAAAACCAAAGTAGGGTGCGTCACGAGAAATATCCCATTCCTGTAAGCCCCCGTCTAACCATTCTGCTAGTTTGTTTGCTACTTCGTTTTGCAGGTGCCCTGCGCGGGTCCAACTTTTTAGAAAGTCGGTAAATTCTGGCAATTTGAAAAAGAAGTGTGTGGATTCTTTCGCTATAGGCGTTGCCCCGGAAACAACTGATTTTGGGTTAATTAAGTCCATCGGTGCGTAGGTAGCACCACAGTGTTCACAATTATCACCATATTGGTCTTCGGTTTTACATTTAGGGCAGGTACCTTTGATGTACCTGTCAGCCAAGAACAGTTCTTTTTCTGGGTCGAAGGCTTGTGTGATTTCCCGTGATGCTATTTTGCCATTTTCTTTTAGGCGGGTATAAATAAGGTTGGATAATTCTTGGTTTTCATTGGAATGCGTGCTGTGATAATTGTCAAATTCAATAAGGAAGTCGTTAAAGTCGGCTTGATGCTCGCGGCTTATGTTAGCAATTTGCTCTTCTGGTGAGATACCAAGTTGCTCTGCTCGTAGCATAATAGCGGTGCCATGGGCATCATCTGCGCAGACGTAAAGACAGTTATTGCCACGCATCTTCTGAAAACGGACCCAGATATCGGTCTGAATGGTTTCCACCATATGACCAAGGTGGATAGATCCATTGGCATAAGGAAGTGCGCTAGTCACCAAAATATTGCGTGGCTCGTTCATAGTGTCTCTGTTTGGATTCTGATCAATAGAAGGCGGTCAAGGATAAAACCCCGCCATTACAAGGTGCGGGACTATACCATTTTAGCCATTGAATTGCCTGCTCTTTGTCCTGCAAGTGGCTTCCAACAGTTTGATTTTTAATTGTTTTTACTGATAACGGTCATAGTTCTTGCGCATAGATGGAAGTGCATGAATAAATAGAGTGTTTTGGGGCGGAAGGGTATGATTCTCGCTATTTCTAGCTCACATTACACATGAAGGTAGTTACTGTTCAATGAATGATTCTTCTCAAATTTTGAATTTGGTTGTCGATGGGCTTCTTGCTCACCCTTGTTTGCAGAGCCTAGCGCACTCTGCTGAAGTCAGACGAACTTTGGAGGTTGCAACAAGGGTATCTGAGACAGCTGGGAGGCACAGTGTTTCTATTCAACTTGGCTTTCCATGTAGCTCTCAATTCGAGAGTATTCGAAGCCGTATTGAACACATTCTGGGGTCAAATGGTTTGGATTCGCATGTTGAGCTTGAATTTTGCGCTCCCGATTCTGGTGAGCAGGGTTCAGCGGAACGAGTACCGGGAGTGAAGCAAATTATTGCGGTGGCTTCGGGTAAGGGGGGGGTGGGCAAGTCCACTACCTCGGCTAACGTGGCACTTGCACTTGCCTATGAAGGGGCGAAAGTCGGGTTGTTGGATGCGGATATTTACGGCCCCAGCCAGCCACAAATGTTTGGTTTGGGCAGTAAGAGGCCAGATACAAAAAACGGCAATACGATCATTCCTTTGCAGGCTTATGGAGTCAAGGTTGTTTCTATGGGTAGCCTAGTGACAGAAAAAACACCGATGATTTGGCGTGGCCCTATGGTGAGCGGGGCGATGCAGCAGTTACTGAGAAGCACTGATTGGCAGGACATTGATTATCTGGTGATTGATATGCCCCCCGGAACTGGGGATATTCAGTTGACGCTGTCTCAGACGGTGCCTGTGTCTGGGGCTGTAATTGTCACTACGCCGCAGGATATTGCTTTACTGGACGCGGTGAAAGGCATTGAGATGTTTCACCAGGTCAGTATTCCTGTGCTGGGTGTGGTTGAGAATATGGCGGTTCATGTTTGCTCAAATTGTGGTTATAGGGAGGCTATATTTGGTTCTGACGGTGGAGAGACTTTGGCGTCTGATTATGGTGTTGACCTATTGGGGCAGTTACCGTTGCAATTGGCTATTCGAGAGCAAACCGATGGGGGTAAGCCTCCGGTTGTACACGACCCAGCTTCTCAAATCAGCAGTGAATATCGCAATATTGCCCGCAATCTGGGGCTTAAGGTTTGGATGCAGTCCCTCGAAGCGCCAGCAGCGCCGAGTATTAGCATTGATAATGACTAACCCCCTAATAAACCAATTAAGCGTATTGGTTGAATGCTATAGCCCAACTCAGGTAGTATCCCTCGCGTTTTTCATTAACAAGAGCTATGGCTAATAAGAGCAGTGACAAGCATGAGTATTAAATCTGATAAGTGGATTCGTCGTATGGCGGAGCAAGAGGGGATGATTGAGCCGTTTGAGGCGGGGCAGGTTCGTTATGATAGCCAGGATCAGCGTTTAATTTCTTACGGAACGTCGAGCTATGGCTATGATGTGCGTTGTTCTAATGAATTTAAAATTTTTACTAATGTTCACTCTGTAACCGTTGACCCCAAAAATTTTGATGAAGAAAGCTTTGTGGATATTAAAAGCGAAGTGTGTATTATCCCGCCTAATTCATTTGCACTAGCCCGCACGGTTGAGTATTTCCGGATTCCACGAAGTGTATTGACGGTGTGTTTGGGTAAGTCCACTTATGCCCGGTGTGGGATTATTGTTAATGTAACGCCCCTTGAGCCTGAATGGGAAGGTCATGTAACGTTAGAATTTTCTAATACTACACCGTTACCGGCGAAGATTTATGCAAACGAAGGGATAGCTCAGATGTTGTTTTTTGAGAGCGATGAAGTATGTGATACTTCTTATGCGGATCGAGGGGGTAAGTATCAGGGACAAACGGGCGTAACTTTACCAAAAACCTAAATGGAATGGCTGAATGATTATTTATGAAACGGTTGTTACACGGCCTTTTTTTGTGGAAGTATTACTTGCCCTTTTTATGGAGGAGTGGAAGAATTAACCCTGCCTGTTGATCTATACCTAACCACGAAAGCGCATCATCAATGTCGTCCGTCACTCGGTAATAAGCATTGGATTGGGTAGAGTGAACGCCGTACTGGTTGGCTTTTTTCCGTTCTTGCGATCTTTTAACAAGTATTACTCTCATTGTTTTGCGGTCATATGGGGAAAGTTTTGCTTCAGATTTTAAATTTTCTTCGGTGATAGTGTTTTGGGTTATGTACCTAATATCTGAAAGAAGCAAAAAGTTTGGTTTGAACTTGGGGTCTTGCGAGAGAATACGAAAATGTTCGACGACTTGTTCGTCGGTTACGGCTCCGTATGTTTGCGTAATAACCAATTCCAGGTCTTCTAAAATAGAATATTCTATTGTCATACTTGCGGCATTTATTCTTAGGGGGATATGAATGACGATAGCATATTTTGAGTTGATAGTAATGGGAACTGTATATTCCCGCTCGAATTGACGGGTAATTCTCCACTTTTAACTGCAACCAAAAATAGAAATTTTATTGTGAACTTTGGTTATGGTTCAAACGATTGTTTTTAAAGTAGTACTTCACTGGAGGTGACGCTTTTAAAAACGGTCATTATCTGGGGTATTAGAAAGATTGCGGGGGCACGAGACTCTTATTTGTTTCGCTATTTGCTTATCGTTAGGTTCTTGTCTAAGTCTTATTTTAGAGGCTATTTAATTAGTCATTTCTTTTCTTAGTAGTCCACTTTTTTCCTAAGCTGTTTTCGGTTGCCTAAGAAATTTTTTTTATCTAACCTTCTTTTGTGCGAGTTTTTTGTTGGTTTGGTCACAATTCGTTTTTTGTTTTGATGTGTAGATTTAAGAACAAGTACTTTTAATCGTTTTAATGCATCCTCTTTATTTTTTTCTTGAGTTCGAAAAGCTTGTGCTTTAATAACAATGACTCCTTCATTATTTATCCGCTGATCTGGAATTTGATATAATCGTTCTTTGTAGATATCTGGCAGGCTAGATTTTTGAATATTGAACCTAAGATGGACGGCGCTGGCAACTTTGTTAACATTTTGTCCGCCGGCACCCTGTGCCCGAATTGCGATAATGTCAATTTCCCATTCAGGTATAGAAAGGTTTTGAGTGATATAGAGCATTTATTGGACCTATCGGTTAACTAAAAAACGGGTTTGAAATTGAAACCATGGTACAACAAAAATACGTAATGTTCTTTTTGTCGATATTTTCAGCTATTTTCCGCCTTCATCTGCTCGTTAGGCAATATGAAGACGGATTTATCCTGGGTAAACAACAATTTAATTTTATTCCCACCTTTGCAGCCAAAGCGTTATCGACCGCCACTTTTGAGGTCATCTCATTATTGAATTTTTCCAAGCCGGTTTTGATCACGTTATCTCGATCATCCCAAAGAAATTTTATTGGATTATTCTTTATTCTTACTACAGGTGTGCGTATTTCAGTGACCAGTCGCCGCAAGTACCCGGCTCAAGAGTGTGATACATGGCGTGAATTATTTGAACCGACTCTAATCCTGCGGCCCGAACTTGGCTTTTCCTGTTGGAGGCGGTTCTTTTTCTTCTTTATGAAGTGCTTCAAGTTCAAGTTTTAAGCCAGGGGAGCTTTGCATGGCCGCGACTTCTTTTGTTTCTTCGATAGAGGGTTCCGCTTGATTCGCTCCAAGCTTGATTCGCAAACGTAGGTTGTTGGCCGAATCGGCATTGGATAAGGCTTCGTCCAAACTTATTTTCCCTTTTTTGTGTAGGTGGTATAGAGCGGCATCGAAAGTTTGCATCCCTAAATTTTCAGATTTTTCCATAATTTCTTTTATCTCTGCAAGGCGGCCTTTGAGTATGAGTTCTTGAATGGTTTTTGTTCCCAATAAAACTTCTATTGCGGCACAACGTTTCCCGTCTACTGTTGGTATAAGCCGTTGGGAAACAAAAGCACGAATATTTTGTGATAGCGCGAGAAGTAATTGAGGGCGCCGTTCTTCGGGGAACATATTAATAATACGTTCGAGTGCTTGGTTGGCATTATTGGCGTGCAGTGTAGAAATAGCCAAGTGTCCTGTTTCTGCAAATTCTAAGGCGTGTTCCATGGTATCCCGGTCGCGGATTTCGCCGATTAAAATAACATCGGGGGCTTGTCTAAGTGTGTTTTTGAGCGCATTGCGAAAGCTACGGGTATCGGAGCCTACTTCGCGTTGATTGATCACGCTCTTTTTGTGTTTGTGAACATATTCTACTGGGTCTTCAATGGTTATAATGTGTCCGGCACTGGTGGTATTTCTATGGTCAATTAACGCGGCTAAGGAGGTGGATTTCCCCGAACCTGTGCCGCCGACAAAGAGTACTAAACCTCGCTTGGTGAGAATCACTTCTTTTAAAATTTCGGGTAAACCAAGGTTTTCAAATTTCGGAATATCGGTATTGATGTTTCTGGCAACCATGGAGACTTCATTGCGTTGTCTAAAGATATTCACTCGAAAGCGACCTACCTGAGGTACTGAAATCGCTAGATTCATTTCCAGTTCATGCTTAAATTCTTCTTGTTGTTCTTCATCCATAATAGCATTAGCGATTTTTTCAATATCACCTGCCTTGAATGATGTTTGGGAGAGAGGCTTGAGGGTGCCCTGAAATTTAGCGCAGGGTGGGGCGCCGGTGCTGAGATATAGGTCCGATCCGTCCTTTTTTGCCAATATATTCAAGTAGTTATCTATTGGAGTAGACATGCGGATTCCCTGTTTTCCTAAGCTGAAAGTCGATATTGAATAGTATAGAGGGGAATATAGGTATTGGGTGAAATCGACATAAAGCTTAAAAAGCTTAAGTAGGGGGGCGGAATTTCCCTCGCTAATTCGGTGAATCAGCTATTGTAATGTGTATCCCACCCAAACTTCTGTACCAATAGGTATATCAATATCACCTACATCGACCGTTAGCTCTATTGTCGGTTCAGCAGGTATGGCAAAGTCACCATTATCAAGTTGCTGCATAGAGACACCATAGGTCACAAGTGTTGTTAGTAGCTCTTGTTGAGCTGGTGTTTTTAGCACTACTCGACACCCTTGTATCAGCTCACTGACCTCTGGCCGTTTGTCTGATATGGATACTCCGGGCAGCAAGCGCAGTCCTTCGTCCGTAATCACGGTTTTTTCTATTGTAAATATATGTATTGGCATAATGGGTTTGACTCGTCCTTTCGATCTCATTTGTATCTGGTTTGTTTGCAGCAAAGCAATATTTAGTTAGCGGTAATGTTTAGTCAAAGGTACTATTTTTTTAGTCAAAGGTACTATTTAATTAATATTAATGCTTAACCAAAAGGATTATTCTAAGGCAAGATAAAGCAAAATTATAGTAAGAAAACGGCTTTTATGGGGTTCGGAAGAGAGAGGGTAGCAGTATATTTTCGTAATAGTTCACAGATTGATCTAAAAAATAATAATATAGGATCGTTTTGCCTTATTTTGTTTGTGCTATCTGTTTGTTTTGCATACACTTCGTCAGTGGTTTTTTTAACATTCTTGCTATTCTCTAATTTGCTTTCTGCTTATTAGAGTAGAAATGATATTGTTTTTGATCGATTTTTTTAAAAGTAAAGTTAGCTGTAAACCTAAAGGTAGGTTGTAGTTTTTGATATGTCTATTTTTTCAGTTATTTTTTTCGTTTTGATTAACGCGAAATCTTAGATGTTAAGATTGCTTTATTTTAACGAGGTTTAAAAGTTTTTAATCAGGTTTTGGCGTAAATTAGTAATCTTCATTATTATTTTATTTTCAATATAAAAAAGTTTCTTTGGGAAATAGATAAACCTTTTGTTTTTATGGTTTGCCCACTTAAAAATTCAGATATCAGAATTGTACGTATTTTAGTGTTATTTGCAGGGTTAATCTTTATCTTGAATTATGTTGTTTTTGCAACTGGAAAAGAATATTAAGGATATTTTAAAAAGGATGCTGCGTATTAATACTTGAAAGATTAGTGCCTAACGTTATTAAAGACCCAAGCCGTCGCTATTAACTATGTACAGACGGGTAATGCACAGACGGGTAATGCACAAAAAGTATGGGCACTGGTTCGATATTCAGAGCGAATATATGTTCTGAATATAATTTAAGAGGCACCTTAATTAGAAGTCGTCGAAGTCGCCGATGTAACTTTCGCCTTCGATAAATTCAAGAGGGTTATTCATCCCGCCACCGGATAGGTCTACATTAGTTTGCCAACCGTCGTTTATTGAGGGAAGACCATAGCTTGCGTTAGCGTTTTCCGGTGCGGCAGCGGGGTGAACGTCAAGCTGTTTCCAGCTTTCCATATCGTATTCATCGATGCTGCCGTCCTCAAGCTGAATTTCAATCATTCCGCTCTTTTCGTCAACTGCCACTATTTCAAATAGCTGTTGGCTAGTAGAGTCTTGGTACCATCCTCTAATTGAGGGGTAAAACGAGGCCATAATACTCTCCTGTTTTTTATTTACTGTTAACTATTAAGCTACCACTTGTTGGCTTAGCTTGCAGCGTGAAATAGTAAGGTTTCCGACGAAAATTAATTTTAGAATTAACTTGATATAAAATATCTATGCTATTGATTCTACTAAATTAATATTTTTTATTGATTGTAAAAGTACTGGTTTTTAACTCATAATCCGTATAACGAAGGAACCTTAAATTGCAAATAAATCTAATGGCAATTGTCGGCAAGTTATCCAGGGCTTGCAAAGGCGAATTGAGTTATCACTGTTGCGTCTAAAAATACATTATTTAAGATGCGAAAAGCATAGTTTGGTGACATAAGATAAGGATGTGTAAGGCTTAATACTGCTTTTTGCGTATTAAGCCTTTAGTTAGTTCAAGAGAAGAGGGTTGGACCTAATTTTCCCCTCTTGCTACCTTGCTGTTCGCTCTGTAGGGTGGCTATGAGGCACTTTTAATGTGTTATTGGAGGTATAATTAGCATATTTTGCAAACTATTGGTTATATTTAGAGCAACAAACAGCATTTCTTGACAAGCTCTTAAGTCGGCAATATGTTGGCGAGCTTTAACGATACTACTTCAGTTAATATACACACAGGTTAATGAAAAACGGGATTAAAATGGCACAGAGTGACACAGTAGACCGTATTTTAAATGCAGCAACAGTTTTATTTGCCGAGCGCGGATTCGCTGAGACATCGCTTCGAACAATCACTGGGATGGCGGGCGTCAATTTGGCTTCGGTAAATTACCATTTTGGTTCAAAAAAAGAATTGATCCAGGCGGTATTTTCACGATTTTTGGAGCCTTATTGTAAAGAACTGGATCAGTGCGCTGATGAGTTAATTCGCTCATTACCGGAAGGGCAGTCTCTTGCACTGGAGGATTTGCTCAAGTGTTTGTTGGAAACACTTTTAAGGAGTATGTCCAAGATAGATGAAGACCCTCAGCGATTTATGCGGCTTTTAAGTTTGGCTTATACTCAATCTCAGGAACATTTGCGGCATTACTTGGCTGAAAATTTTGGTAAGACCTACAATCGCTTTTCTCAATTGATTGCCGAATCGTTGCCTCATCTGAACGTCGTAGAACTCTACTGGCGAGTGTATTTTATGTTGGGTGCGAGTATTTTTACTTTATCAAGTTATGAATCTATCCGCGCAATTTTAAATGCAGATTATGATCAAGATACTTCTCTTGAAACGGTTGTTGAATATATGATCCCGTCTTTTACAGGAATGCTCAAGTCGCCTAATGTTTGATTTTAAATTGGGGCCAGTGGTTACTGATGTAGATGGCCTCGAACTTAATACCGCAGATAAGGATTTACTCCAAAACCCTCTTGTTGGAGGAATTATTCTTTTCGCTAGAAATTATGCAAACCCTATACAACTATGTGAATTAACAGCCGCACTTCGGGAAGTGCGGCCAGATATTCTCATTTCTGTCGATCAGGAAGGGGGGCGCGTTCAACGGTTTCGAGAAGGGTTTACCGATTTGCCATCTATGCAGGCTGCGGCGACCTATTGCGATGAGGATTTGTGCTATTGGCTGGGGTTTGTTGAGGACTTGGGTTGGTTGATGGCTTCTGAAGTGATTGCCCATGGTGTGGACCTTAGCTACGCTCCTGTTTTGGATCTAGACGATAATAAATCCAAAGTGATAGGAGACCGTTCGTTTTCTACGGATTGGCAAATGACAGTGGCAATGGCGAAGGCGTTTATGACCGGCATGAAAGATGCGGGTATGGCTGTTACCGGTAAGCATTTTCCAGGGCACGGTGCAGTGGTATGCGATAGTCATCTTAAACTTCCTGTTGATGATCGAACTTATGCTGAAATACGGGAGTCGGACCTTAAACCTTTTATCACCTTGCTCCCGTTGCTTGATTCTATTATGCCCGCTCATATTTTATTTCCAGAGATCGACAAGGAACAACCTGTTTGTTTTTCAAAAAAATGGATTACAGGGATTTTAAAAACTAAGTTAGGTTTTAATGGGGTTGTCTTCAGTGATGATTTAACTATGCAGGGGGCAGCGTTAAGTGGAAATTATGCCATTCGTGCGAAATTAGCATTGGAAGCTGGCGTTGATGCTGTCTTGGTATGTAATAACCGCAAAGGTACAAATGAAATTCTTCAATTTCTAGAGGGCAATAGTTTTCTTTGTAAGCCTTCGATGTTAGAAAAAGTGAAAGCGCGAGGAGCAATTGATGTTACACATTTAAAAGCGTCTGAAAGGTGGGAGGCAACACGAGAAAAAATTGATAAACTTCAAGCGAAAAATCGGGCGGTCGTCCATTTGTAGCCGAATTGGCTAATACTGTGTAAATTCTAGAAATTTTATCTTTCCAGTTAAATAAAGGGTAGTAGCATGGAACATTGGATGCAGGAAATAGTGCGTTGGTATGAAAGTAATATGGACGGTAAAAGTATTTGGATCGTTGAGGTATTTATTGTCGTTGCGGTGACTTTAGTTGTTGCATTTATGTTATCCCGGTTTATTCGGCAGCTTCAGAAACGTTCATTGAAAACATCCACCCTGTGGGATGATGCCTTGATCCAATCGATAGAGCGGCCAGCAAAATGGTTTGTTTGGCTCGTTGGTCTGGCATCTGCTGCTGATATGGCGGCACAACAGTCGGATTCAGTATTGCTTCAATCTGTCTCTACATTGCGGCATATTGGCTCAATAGCGATTGTAACTTGGTTTGTTTCCAGTTTTATCTCACGGGCAGAACAGAACATAATGAGTCCCGAGTTTACCCAAAAGCCTATGGATAAAACGACCGCACATGCGTTGGCAAAACTGCTTAGAATCTCGGTTATTATTACGGGTAGCCTTGTGGCTCTGCAATCTATGGGGTACAGCATATCAGGTGTTCTAGCATTTGGTGGAATAGGGGGTATTGCTATTGGCTTTGCTTCAAAGGATTTACTGGCTAATTTTTTTGGCGGTTTGATGATTTATTTAGATCGGCCCTTTAGTGTAGGGGATTGGATACGATCTCCCGATAAGAATATTGAAGGTACAGTAGAAGATATTGGTTGGCGGCTTACACGAATTCGCACCTTTGATAAAAGGCCGCTTTATGTTCCGAACTCTACTTTTGCCCATATCTCACTTGAAAACCCTTCCAGAATGCTCAATAGACGAATATACGAGACAATTGGTATTCGTTATGATGATGCAAATAAAATGAGTGTGATTGTCGATCAGGTGAAGGCAATGCTTAAAGAGCATGATGCCATTGACCTTAATGGTACGCTGATTGTTAACTTTAATGCATTTGCGGCTTCTTCATTGGATTTTTTCGTTTATTGTTTTACCAAAACAACAAATTGGGTTAAGTACCATGAAGTGAAGCAAGACGTTATGTTGCGTATTCTTGATATTGTTGAGAGCAATGGTGCTGAGGCTGCGTTTCCTACTTCAACTTTACACCTCCCTAATTCTGTCAAAGTTGAATGTGTTTCAGAAGAAAGCTAAAAAGCGAGGTTTGTGTGGAAGGGCCACCCAAGGATACATTTTCTTATCAGGAGTTTATGGATAACTCAGACAAGCTTTTTACTCTGACTGAAGTTGAGTTAGCCGTGAAAGAGCTTTCAAAAAAGATAAATAAAGAATTGGCTGATCGTGAGCTAGTAGTGATTACGATTATGCAGGGAGGCTTAGTTTTTTCAGGAATGTTGATTCCTTATTTGTCTTCGCCGCTACAATTGGACTACGCTCAATTTAGCCGCTATGGGAATGAGGAGGCGGGGGGGCAGATAAAAATGATAAAACGCCCGTCTCTGTCCTTAGAGGATAAAATTATTTTATTGGTTGACGATATTTGCGATCGAGGCGGGACGCTAAAGTCAGCAAAGGAACTGTGTGATGATATTGGCGCCAAAGAGGTGTTTGCCGCTGTGCTTGCCAAAAAAAATCTCAGTGAAAAATCAACAAGTTTAATTGATCATACGTTTAAATTATTTTACGCGCTAGAAGTCCCTGATAGATTTGTTTTTGGGATGGGAATGGATGTGAAAGGATATTTTCGTAATGCCGCAGGCATATATGCGGTTCCTTCCTAACCTTTTTATTCTTTATATCTTGCTTTTTATTTCTTACTTTTGTTTGTTTTAAACTCTAATTTTATATTTGGGTATTTATTGTTTGATAATAAAGGCGCCATAGTGAAGTATTTCGTCCCATAAATGTGACAGTTTACTAGACACTTAAAATGAATTGTCTTATTGTGCAGATGGCTCGAAACTTGAGCATAATTGCAGATATAAAACAAACGTTTGGCAGCAAAAGCGCAGACGAGAAAATAAATGTAAGGGGCTTTGTAGATGTCTGATCGAGAAATTGGCACCGTTAAATGGTTTAACAATGCTCGGGGCTATGGATTTATTACTCGTGGAGAAGAGAGTGACGATATATTTGTTCATTACCGTAATATAAGGGGCGATGGTTATAAATCTTTGGCTGAAGGCCAAAAGGTTGAGTTTGAGTTAAATCAGGGGGATAAAGGGTTACAAGCTGATGATGTCGCTTGTGTCTAAATGTTCTTTTCTAGAATAAGAAGTTTAATGCTTCTTATTCTAGACGCACATTTGTAAATTTTATTCACTGTTTTGTACTGCCGTGGTTTGTGTAGCCTTGGTTTTATGCAACCCTGGTTTATGCCGTTTTAATTTTATGTGGCGTTAGTTTGGTAAAGTTGACTAAGGTTATTTGCTTTACTTCATGGAGTAAAGCTGTCGTTACTTTTTTGCGTTGGTCAATAGTTCTTGGATGGAATAAGCCTAGCGCCGAAATAAGCATATTGCTTTTTGTGCGCTTGTCGCTGGCAGATTGTGGCCTAGCGTACTTATTTTTTGTCAAAAGGTTCTACTTAGCTACTTCCTGCTTAGCGATTTCAGTCACAGGGTATATTAGCTCGGTTAGCTCTTCTTTTTTGATGGGAGTTAATCTAATCAATAGCCCTATCTTTGGGTGATCGATATAGTGTAGTTCACTGCTACGCATTCTTCTTTTCTGTTTTAACAAAACAACATTTTTGGTTAGAAAGGGGGTATCGGATATATCTGATGTTCCTTGAAAGTAGCTATGATCTTGGGTCATGTTAGTTGATAACGAAAAATCGTTAAGGGGTAAATCGTAGTTTTTGGGTGCATCAAGAGAAAACGAAGTGAAAGATAACGCTCGTTTTTCAATTTTTGGGATTTTGTTAGGGGGAATTGGTAGTGGCGGCCAATGTTCTTTCTTTTGGCCGTAATTAGTTTCAAACTCCGAAAACCATATGTTTGTTTTTAGGTGGAGATAACGGCTAATACTAATGGAAAGACTGCCCGCTAGCTCTTGATTTTCGCCAAATAACTCACCTCCTTGAATAATTATGGAAGGGGTGTCTGTCTCCTTTGTCATAGGTTGCCGCCAAGTTTCATGAAATAAGACTCTTGTTTCCCTGTTGGCGTTGAGTGAGGCGGCTTTGCTATTTAATGTTCGCTCTTTGCCGGGCAAGACAGAAAACGAGAGCGTATCTAAGTGTTCTTCCAGTGATTTTTCTTTGTGCGATGCTGTGTCGTCTGCGTTGAGTTTTGTTGCCTTTTCTTTTCTGACTTTTAGAGACCTTACGTTGGGAGGGTAGGCTAGTGCTATGTTCTTTGGCCAAACTTCTGACGAAGCTCCCTGACTTCCTCTGGATTTACGCTCAAAAATAATAATCTCTACGTTATACCAAGGGGGAAGCGCTTCGATACTGGGAGGGACTATGACTTGCCTAGTCTTTATATCATTTTGTGCAATAGATGGCGCTACGATCACTGCTAGTAAGGTTAAAACGCTAATATTTATAATAATGGATCTTATGCCCATGGAGTTTCCCATTTAGCTGGCGAGTTTTTTAAAAACAGTATTGACCGTTTTTAGTTTGGATTCGTGCGTATCCATATCAAATATGAACTTTAAGCGATTGGCCCCATCTAGGCGATAATGTTGTGGTTGGCTTTGGACTAACTTCACAATTGTGAGAGGCTCAACCTTGGTTTCACTGGCAAATTCAATTCTACCTGAATTCTTACTGGTTTCGATTTTACTTATGCCCAATTGTTCCGCGTCAAAACGGATTTTGGTTTGTTTTATAAGGTTTTTGGTTGGCTCAGGCAATAAGCCAAAACGGTCGATCATTTCAATTTGGATTTCCCGCAACTCTTCTTCGTTTTTGGTGGACGCTAATCGTTTGTATAGGGTTAACCTTGTATGTACATCGGGAAGGTAGTCTTCCGGTATCAGTGCGGGTATACGTAAGTTAATTTCCACATTGGATTTGAAAGATTCCTCAAGATTAAGCTCTTTACCCTCTTTAAGGGCTTTGACGGCCTTGTCGAGCATATCCATATAAAGCGAAAAGCCGATGCTCTGCATTTGACCGCTTTGATCTTCACCCAACAGCTCGCCCGCGCCTCGAATTTCCAAATCGTGGGAAGCGAGGGTAAAGCCTGCGCCTAAATCTTGTGCTTCGACGATAGCTTCTAGGCGTTTTACCGCATCATGGGTCATGCTGCGTTTATCGGGTGTGAGAAGGTAGGCGTAGGCTTGGTGATGGGAGCGCCCAACACGTCCTCGCAATTGGTGTAGTTGCGCTAGGCCAAATTTATCCGCACGTTCGATAATAATGGTATTCGCGGTGGGAACGTCAATACCCGTTTCAATAATGGTTGTGCAGACGAGGACATTAAAGCGCTTATGGTAAAAATCGGACATGACTGCTTCCAATTCCCGTTCACGCATTTGGCCGTGGCCTATCTGAACTTTGGCTTCTGGAATAAGTTCCATTAATTCATTGGCACACTTTTCAATGGTTTTCACTTCGTTGTGTAAATAATATACCTGCCCGCCGCGCATTATTTCTCGAAGGATCGCTTCTTTGGTGGTGGCGTTGTCGGACGAACGAACGAAGGTTTTAATGGAAAGCCGTTTTGCCGGAGGTGTGGCAATAATGGATAAATCTCGAATACCTGACATGGACATATTCAACGTGCGCGGAATCGGGGTGGCGGTCATGGTCAGAATATCCACTTCCGCTCTAAGCGATTTTAAGGCTTCTTTTTGTCGCACACCAAAACGGTGTTCCTCGTCTATTACGACTAGCCCTAGGTTCTTGTATTTTATTTTCCCCTGGATTAGCTTATGGGTGCCGATAATAATATCTACTCTGCCGGATTCTAGTCGTTTTAAAATTTCCTGGGTTTCTTTATTGCTTTTGAACCTTGAAATAACCTCAATATTAATTGGCCAGTCGGCAAAACGGTCTTTAAAGTTTTCATAATGTTGTTGTGCCAGTAATGTTGTGGGAACCAGTATTGCAACTTGTTTTTCATTTTCAACGGCGATAAACGCTGCGCGCATGGCCACTTCGGTTTTTCCGAAGCCCACGTCACCGCAGACTAATCTATCCATAGGCCGAGGAGAGAGCATATCGTCTCTTACCGCTTGAATGGCTTGCTCTTGATCGGGTGTTTCTTCAAAGGGGAAGCCTGCGGAAAATAGTTGATACGTTTGCTTAGGGTGGGTATAAGCATAGCCTTTACGAGCTTGTCTTTGTGCGTAGAGGTTTAACAGTTCTGCCGCAACATCTCGAATTTGTTCGGCTGCTTTTTTCTTTGCGCGCTGCCAGGTTTCGCTGCCGAGCCTGTGTAGTGGTGCGTGGGTTTCTTCGGCTCCTGTGTAGCGGCTAATCGCGTGTAGGCTGGTGACAGGTACATAAAGTTTGGCGTTGTCAGCGTATTCAAGTTCTAGAAACTCATCCACTTGACCGCTGTGTTCTATAGTGGTTAAGCCTCTATAGCGACCCACTCCGTGATCTATATGAACAACAGGGGCGCCGATTTTTAATTCCGTTAGGTTTTTAATTATTTCATCGGGGCTTTGTATGTTGTTTTTACGGCGCCTTTTTTGTCCTACTCGTTTGCCATATAGTTCAGGTTCGGCAATAACTATGAAGTTTGCTTGTTCTAAGTTGAAACCTTTTTCAATATCTGCGATAACAATTGCGTGTTCGATATTACTTTGAAGAAAATCATTAACGTTTTCGATTTCCTGTGGTGAAATACCTGCAAGGGCAAGTTGTTCTTTTAAACTTTCTTTTCGACCGTTTGATTCAGCACAAAATAGAATGCGTTTTTCGGTCTCGCATACGAACTGTTCGATAAGGTGAAAAGGGTTGCCTGCTTTGTGGTCTATTAAAAAAAGTGGGGAAGGTTGAATCTCTGTATTTGTATTTCCCGCTTTGTCTTCGCTTTTTTCGCTTTGAATAAGTACTTTTGAAAAAGGCTTTAATGCGCCGTATACACTGTCCACTGTATGGAAGGCTTGGTGGGGTTGGAGAATAGGGCGCTCAGGGTTCACACACCGGCTTTCGTAACGAGAGCTGATATCGCGTGTAAAATTCTCAATGGCTTGTTCAAACCCTTTATAGATAAAAAGCATCGATGTTTTGGGCAAATAATCGATAAGGCTTTCTGTTTTGTCAAAAAACAACGGCAGATAGTATTCAATGCCGCCAGGAGAGATTGCTGAATTCACATCTTGATAAACGGAACAAATTTTGGGGTCTACATCAAATTCGTGATGCCAGTTATCTCTAAATAACGCAATGCCTTTTGGGTCCAAAGGGCATTCTTTGCCGGGCAGCAGTTCAATTTTGTCCACTTTTTGTATGGTTCTTTGTGTTTCAGGGTCAAACTCTCTTAGGGATTCAACCGCATCATCGAATAATTCTATGCGGTAAGCCGACCGACTTCCCATAGGGTAAACATCGATCAACGCGCCACGAGTGGCAAATTCTCCGTGTTGGTATACGGTATCGACGCTGTTGTATCCCGCGTTGATAAGCTGTTCACGAAATGCCTCTCGATTTAGAGTTTGGTCAATGTTTAATACTAGGCTTTTGCCGATGATGTGTGATTTGGGTGGCAAGCGCTGCAATAAGGTAGAGGCCGAGACGATAACTAAGGAGCGTTCGCCTTGGTGCAGTTGGTAAAGGCAGCGCATTCGTTCGGAGATAATGTCTTGATGTGGTGAGAAGCTGTCGTAGGCTAACGTTTCCCAGTCTGGAAAGCGAATTGTTTTTGGGCTGTTGTTCAGGCCGTTTAGGGCAATGCGAATATCTTTCTCGATTCTGTCTGCGATGGTCATATCCGGTGTAATCACCAAGCTGCTGTTGGCATACTGCGCAGCTTGCTGGGCGATTGCTACAGCAGACGAGCAACCTGGGAGGTTGCCCCAGGTTTTCCTGTCCCCAGCTTTTGTTGGGGAGGGTAAATTAAATAGGTTCGGCATAGGTATTATCGCTAAAAAATTAACGCGGCTATTCTAGGGCTTGTTGAGGTTATTTGAAATATCCATTTGCAGAGGTTAAAGAATAGTCCGAACTTATCCGTTGTTTATGTCAGGTGTGTGGCAAGATGATATTCCTAAATGTTGGAAAAGAGGAACAGAATTGCTTTAAGTAATATAAAATTATGCGGTTGTGGTTAAAAAACAATCTAGTCAGAGGTTGGGTTTTGGCTATATGGGGTAAAACTGAGCAAAAACAAGAAGTTAATTTAAACAAAGGCCCTATTGGCTCTGGCTAAATGGCGAACTCATCCCTATAATTAGCGCGGTTTTTATAGGGTCGATTGTAATTCTTAGTGCGAGGTCGAAATATGAGCCTTTCGCTGAGTAAACCCTTCGTCTCAAGTGTGAAACGCAAATCTCTCAACGTTCGACTAAACTCCGGTGGAATTTCTCATATTAAAGGAAGTCTTTCCCGGTTCGAGTGGTTGTTTATTGGTCGAACCAGCTAAAACAGTCAGTGCTGGTAATATAGATACAACCTCTTTGAAATGGTTCGAGTCCAAGCCGGAAAGGCTTCGTTTGATATGGACGACGTTTCCACACAATCAGTTTCTTCACATTGTAAAGTTAGGCTTAGACGCATGATAAAGATCCGTCGCGGGTTGGATTTACCTATTACCGGGGCTCCCCGGCAATCCATTGAGGACGGTTCCACCGTCCGCTCAGTCGCGCTGGTTGGCTTTGATTATCACGGTATGAAACCGACGATGTCGGTTCAGGTTGGCGATAAAGTAAAGTTAGGTCAGTTGCTTTTTACCGATAAAAAAACCGAAGGTGTTCGTTACACTTCACCAGCCTCAGGAACCATTGCGGCCATTAACCGTGGCTACCAACGTGTTTTTCAGTCGGTTGTGATTGATGTTGAAGGTTGTGAGCAAGAAGTCTTCTCCTGTTATCCTCAAGACCAGTTGTCAATTTTGTCTGATGAACAGGTCGCAGAGAATCTAGTGAACTCAGGGCTTTGGACGGCTATACGAACTCGTCCATACAGCCGAGTGCCAGCAATCAATAGTCGTCCGGCTTCTATTTTTGTTAGCGCAATGGATACGAACCCTTTGGCGGCAGACCCAGCGGTGATTATCGCTGAAAAGCCCGAGGCATTTCAAAATGGCTTGACGGCTTTGAGCAAGCTTACCCAAGGTAAGCTGTATGTTGGTCATGCTCCCAATGCCAATATTCCGCCAGCAACGTCTGATAATATTGTTTATGAGTCCTTCGCGGGTGTTCACCCAGCAGGTAACGTGGGTACGCATATTCACTTTATGAATGCGGCCAGCGCAACAAAAGTAAATTGGACAGTGGGCTACCAAGATGTGATCGCAATAGGTGAGCTATTCACAACGGGTGAGTTGAATATTAACCGCGTGATTTCTCTCGCGGGTCCCCAGGTATTTGAGCCTCGTTTAATTCGAACTCGTTTAGGGGCAAGTTTGGAAGAAGTAACTGTGGGAGGATTAAAAGAGGGCGAAAACCGTGTGATCTCTGGTTCAGTATTTGGTGGTAAGAACGCTAGGGGGGCTTTGGCCTATTTGGGACGTTACGCGAACCAAGTGAGTGTATTAAAAGAAGGTTTAGAACGCCCAATGCTGCATTATGTGGTGCCAGGCTTTAAGCGTTTCTCAGCACTTCCAATTTATCTATCAACACTTCTTCCTAAACAGAAATTTGATTTTACTACTTCCGCCAATGGTTCTCCGAGAGCGATGGTTCCTATTGGCGCTTACGAAAAAGTCATGCCTTTGGATATATTAGCGACTCAGTTGCTTCGTGCATTGGTCGTAGGAGATACCGATATGGCGCAGAAGTTAGGTTGCCTTGAATTAGATGAAGAGGATCTCGCTTTGTGTTCGTTTGTGTGTAGTGGTAAATACGAGTACGGTCCCATCCTGCGCGATAACTTAACGCGAATAGAGAGGGAGGGTTAATTGTGAAGGTATTACGTAACTTACTCGACAAAATAGAGCCGCACTTCCATAAGGGCGGAAGGTATGAAAATTGGTATGCGCTATATGAAGCGGCGGATACCATTTTCTATCAGCCTAATGATGTGACCAAAACGACCTCTCATGTTCGTGACGGTATTGATCTGAAGCGTATTATGATTATGGTATGGGCTGCGACTTTCCCTGCCATGTTTTATGGTATGTACAATTTAGGTTGGCAGGCAAACACTGTTTTGGCTGAAATGGGCGCAACCTCAATCGAAGGTTGGCGCGGGGTATTAATTGGTTTATTTGCCGGTCATGATCCCACGAGTATATGGGATAATTTTGTGTACGGCGCTGCCTTTTTTGTGCCTATCTACATGATTGTCTTTATCGTTGGCGGTTTCTGGGAAGTGCTTTTTGCAATGAAACGCGGCCACGAAATAAACGAAGGCTTTTTTGTTACTTCTATTCTTTTTGCCTTAACCTGCCCACCTTCATTACCGTTATGGCAAGCTGCTTTAGGTATCAGTTTTGGTATCGTTATCGGTAAAGAAATATTTGGTGGCACCGGCAAAAATTTCCTTAACCCAGCGTTAACGGGTCGTGCATTTTTGTTCTTTGCGTATCCGGCAAGTATGTCTGGTGAAGCGGTATGGGTTGCCGTTGATGGCCACACAGGTGCGACGGCGCTCTCCATTGCCGCGCAGGAAGGTATGGCTGCGTTAAGCAATCAATTAACTTGGATGGATGCTTTCTTAGGGCATATGCCAGGCTCTATTGGTGAGACCTCAACATTGGCGTTGTTAATAGGCGGGTTGTTTTTACTGGTAACGGGTATTGCATCCAAGCAAATCGTACTGGGCACCTTAATCGGTACTATTATCACCGCCCTTATTTTTAATGCCTTGGGCAATGAAGCGACTAACCCGATGATGGGCATGTCCTTTATGTGGCACTTTGTCTTGGGTGGTTTTGCGTTTGGTTTGTTCTTTATGACAACCGACCCGATTTCTGCTTCCATGACAAATAAAGGTAAGTGGTGGTACGGCGGCCTTATTGGCTTTATGGTTGTGACTATTCGTGTCGTCAACCCAGCTTACCCAGAGGGCATGATGTTAGCGATTCTATTCGCAAACTTATTCGCGCCTCTTATAGACCACTTTGTTGTTCAATCTAATATTAAGCGGAGGTTGGCACGTGGCTAATAACGATACCATTACTAAAACCGTCACGGTTGCATTTTTACTTTGCATCGTTTGCTCTGTTTTTGTCTCAACCGCTGCGGTGATGTTAAAACCTGTGCAAGTGGAAAATAAAGCTAAGGACTTCAAAAAGAATATTCTTTTAGCTGCTGGTTTGTACAATGAAACTAAATCGATAAATGAAATGTTTGAGTCCATTCAAGCTAAAATTGTCGATTTAGATTCCGGTAAATTTACGGATGCTGTTGATGTTGAAACTTACGAGCAAGTGGCCGGAGCTAAAAATAGTGCAACGTCGGACGCACTCGCTTCCGCTGATGACATCGCTAAATTAGGTCGCCGCGAGAAATATGCGAAAGTCTATTTAGTCAATGGCGCCGATGGCTTAGAGACTTTAATCCTTCCTATCCGTGGCTATGGCTTGTGGGGAACGCTCTACGGCTTCTTGGCGCTTGAAGGCGACTTAAATACCGTTATAGGTTTGGGCTACTACGAGCATATCGAAACACCAGGGTTGGGTGCTGAAGTGGATAATCCCAATTGGAAAGCGATCTGGAAGGGTAAGAAAATTTACCGCGAAGATGGCAGTATTGCTATTTCAATTATTAAAGGTTCTGTAACCCCAGCACTAAAAGATGCTAACCACAAAGTGGATGGGCTGTCTGGTGCGACGTTAACAAGTCGTGGTGTGGATTACATGATGAAGTTCTGGTTTGGTGAAAACGGCTATCAAACGTTTTTGAAAAACCTTAAGCGTGGGGAGGCATAAGCCATGAAAATTAAAGAGCTTTTATTTAAGCCTATTTTTGATGATAACCCAATTGGGTTGCAGGTTCTTGGGATTTGTTCTGCGTTGGCAGTGACAGGTAGCTTGAAAGTGACCTTGGTTATGTGTGTTGCGCTCACCTTAGTCACCGCGTTTTCAAGTTTTTTTGTTGCTCTTATTCGTCGGCATATTCCAAACAGCATACGTATTATTGTGCAAATGATTATAATTGCGTCTCTGGTTATTGTGGTTGACCAAGTGCTAAAAGCCTTTGCATACGAAATGAGTAAACAGCTTTCGGTATTTGTTGGGCTTATTATTACCAACTGTATTGTTATGGGGCGCGCTGAAGCCTTTGCGATGAAAAACCCTCCGGTTTTGAGTTTTATGGATGGTATTGGTAACGGCTTAGGCTACAGTGCGATGCTAATTGCCCTAGCGTTTATACGAGAGCTACTGGGTGCCGGTAAGATTTTCGGAATTGAAATTCTACACACCGTTAACAATGGCGGTTGGTATGAACCCAATGGCTTGATGTTGCTTCCTCCTAGTGCGTTTTTCTTAATTGGATTAATTATTTGGGGTCTTCGCTCTGTGAAAAGAAACCAGATAGAAAAAGCCGAATTCAAAATTGCTCCGAACACTAAAGTTCAGGAGGCGGTGTAATGGAAGAGTTAATTAGCTTATTTGTACGCTCTATTTTTATCGAGAACATGGCGTTATCGTTTTTCTTGGGGATGTGTACTTTCTTAGCGGTATCCAAAAAAGTGGAAGCCGCTATTGGTTTGGGTGTTGCGGTTGTTGTGGTGCAAACACTCACGGTTCCTGTTAATAACCTTATTTTTAACTACCTCCTAGCAGACGGTGCCTTGGCATGGGCTGGTCTTGAAGGTGTCGATCTTAGCTTTTTAGGTTTGATCTGCTATATCGGTGTGATTGCCGCGATCGTTCAAATTCTTGAAATGGTATTGGATAAGTATTTTCCATCGCTTTATAACACGTTAGGTGTTTTCCTCCCGCTAATTACGGTTAACTGCGCCATTATGGGTGGGTCGTTATTAATGGTTGAGCGAGGTCTAGGCTTTACCGAGAGCGTAGTATTTGGTGCTGGCTCGGGTATTGGTTGGGCTTTGGCGATTACCGCATTGGCTGGTATTCGAGAAAAACTTAAATACAGTGATATTCCTCAAGGTCTAGAAGGCTTGGGTATTACTTTTATCACTGTGGGTTTAATGTCACTTGGCTTTATGTCATTTAGTGGCATTTCCCTGTAACTAGCGAGGATAGTTAAGCATATGAACATAGAAATTATATTAGGTGTTTTCTTGTTCACCGCGATTGTACTCTTGCTAGTCGCAGTGATCTTAAGCGCCCGCTCAAAATTGGTTAATTCTGGTGAGGTGACTATCAGTATTAACGGTGAAAAAGAAGTGGTGGTACCTGCGGGTGGAAAACTACTGCAAACCCTAGCGGGCGCTGATTTATTTTTGCCATCCGCCTGTGGTGGTGGTGGCACCTGCGCACAGTGTAAATGTATTGTTCGGTCTGGTGGTGGGTCTATCCTACCAACAGAAGAGTCACACTTTACCAAACGTGAAGCCAAAGAGGGCTGGCGTTTGAGCTGCCAAGTTCCGGTTAAGCAAAACATGAATGTGGAAGTGTCGGAAGAAGTATTCGGCGTAAAACAGTGGGAGTGTACGGTTGAATCTAACCCCAATGTGGCGACCTTTATTAAAGAGCTTACTTTGCGTTTACCCGAGGGTGAAAATGTAGATTTTCGGGCAGGTGGTTATGTTCAACTAGAAGCTCCAGCTCATCATGTAAAATTTTCTGATTTCGATATAGATGAAATGTACCGTGGTGATTGGGAGCATTTTGGTTTCTTCAAAATGGAATCCATAGTGACTGAGCCGGTAATTCGTGCTTATTCTATGGCGAACTACCCAGAAGAAAAGGGTGTAGTGAAGTTCAATATCCGTATTGCAACGCCACCGCCTCGTACCCAAGGTTTGCCACCGGGCCAAATGTCCTCTTATGTTTTTAACCTGAAGCCGGGTGATAAGATGACAGTCTACGGTCCATTTGGTGAGTTCTTTGCCAAAGATACGGATGCAGAAATGGTCTTTATTGGTGGCGGTGCGGGTATGGCGCCAATGCGTTCGCATATCTTCGACCAACTTAAACGTGTTAATACAAACCGTAAGATTTCGTTTTGGTATGGTGCACGTTCAATGCGTGAAATGTTCTACCAAGACGAATATGACATGCTGTCTTCTGAGAATGAAAACTTCGATTGGCATATTGCGCTTTCTGACCCACAACCCGAAGATAATTGGGATGGTTTAACGGGCTTTATCCATAATGTTCTTTACGAGCAATACCTGAAAGAGCATCCAGCACCAGAAGATTGCGAGTTCTATATGTGTGGGCCGCCAATGATGAATGCAGCCGTTATCAAGATGCTCAAAGACCTTGGGGTGGAAGATGAAAACATTATGCTGGATGATTTTGGTGGTTAAAAAATAGCGTTTTACAATTTGGCCAGAATTTTTATTCTGGCCAAATTGTTTAAGTGACTTACAAATCGTTTACTGTTGTATTCAAATATTTAACTCTAAGGTTTGTAAACTAGTGTTTTGTTTCTGCGATGGAGCGCTAAAAAATGTTTTCTTAAAAGGTATTCCTTTTTGTTATCCATATCTAAATTAGCGAATTTTACTGCAAGCTTATCTCAAGCGAGATTAGGGAAACCCATCTCGCTTTTTCGTCTTTGTATCATCGCTTTATGTGTTGTATCAGTTGGATGCTCTCAGGAAAAAGAACCGGAAGTATTTTTGCTTGACGGGGAGATAATGGGCACGACCTACCATATTACCCTGGTGAGTAACCCAGGCATTCAGGTGAGTAAGCAAACGATGCAAATGCGGGTGGATAAGCGTTTGGAAACCATCAATCAAATAATGTCTACTTATATCTCTGACTCTGAACTCTCTCTACTGAATCAGGCGCCGCTAAATGAGTGGTTTGTTGTGTCGGATGAATTATTCTTTGTACTTGCTGAAGCTCAGGATATTAGCCTAGAGACGGGAGGTGCGTTTGATGTCACCGTGGGACCGCTAGTCAACCTCTGGGGGTTTGGGCCAGAGAATAGATCTTCTGCGCCGACTGACAAACAAATAGCCGAAGTGCAAGCCAGCATAGGCTTTCGTTTTTTAAAACTCAATAGCAGTACTCGGCAGGCTCGGAAGCAGAGGGATATTTACATAGATCTATCGGCTATTGCTAAAGGCTATGCTACGGATCAGATTGCCATATTGGCTAGCAATGCAGGTTTTCGGGACTATATGGTGGAAATAGGTGGAGAGCTTCGACTGTCTGGAAACAGCCCTACGAAACGTCCTTGGCGTATAGGTGTGGAAAAGCCAAGCCTAATTCACTCTGGAAAAATGCAGACGATCTCCATAACAGAGGGTGGATTGGCAACGTCAGGGGATTATCGCAACTATTATGAAGATAAAGGCGTAAGAGTTTCTCATACTATTGACCCTGAGACAGGGCGGCCCATTACCCATAGGTTGGCGTCGGTAACGGTGGTTAGCGTATCGGCAGCAAGAGCAGATGCTCTGGCGACGGCACTGAACGTGATGGGGCCAGAAACGGGCTTTAATTTCGCGGGTGACAATGATCTTGCGGCCTACTTTATTGTTAGGGATGGAGAAGCCTTTAAAGTTAAGCACACTGAAAAATTTGAAAAGTATATATTGAGTGAACAATGAATATTTTTATCGTAACCTTTGTTGTCATGGTTTTAGTCATAGTGGGAATGGCAATCGGTGTCTTGTTTGGTCGGAGTCCCATTAAAGGTTCTTGCGGTGGTATGCAAAACCTGGGAATGAAAGGGAAATGTGATATTTGTGGTGGTGATACCCAAAAGTGTGAGGAAGAGCAGAAAAAGAACGGGGTTGACTCAGATAAGAATACCGATCTAGCTTATGATGCGGCGAAAAAGAAATAATTGAAGGATTATTAAAAAGTATGACTGACTATAAATATGATTTTCTTGTAATAGGTGCTGGACCCGCTGGTGAGGCTGCTGCAATGGCGGCAGCAAAAAGTGAGTTGAGCGTTGGGGTTGTTGACAATGGCGGCTCGCTAGGGGGCAATTGCACTCATAAGGGCACCATACCTTCAAAGGCTCTGCGCCATGCGGTAAAGCAAGTGATTCAACTGGACTCTCAACCAATATTTAGAGCTTTGGGTAGCTCAAAAACCATTACTTACCCACAAATATTAAGTGCTGCCTCAAAAGTTATTCCTAAGCAAGTGGAAATGCATACAGAGTATTTCACCAAAAACCGGGTGACGGTACACAGTGGTACGGCAAAATTTTTGGATACCCATACATTAGAAGTGGTCGATGATAGCGGTGCTAGAGATATTGTTTTTGCAAAAAATATTCTTATTGCTACGGGGTCTCGTCCTTATAACCCGGATAATATCGATTTTACTCACCCCAGGGTTTACGACAGCGATTCCATTTTGGAAATGAGGCATACACCGCGAACGATTATTATTTATGGTGCCGGTGTTATTGGCTGTGAATATGCCTCTATATTTTCTGGTTTAGGTTTAAAAGTTGACCTTATTAATGGTCGAGAAAGGCTATTGTCCTTTTTGGACGATGAAATATCCGATGCGCTTAGTTACCATCTACGTGATAGCGGTGTTATGGTAAGACACAGCGAAGACTACGCTAAAGTTGATACAACGGAGCAGGGTGTAACAGTCCATTTAAAATCCGGTAAGCGTATTAAAGCGGATGCATTACTCTGGTGTAATGGTCGAACAGGAAATACGGATAAATTAGGTTTAGAAAACGTGGGGCTGGAGGCGAATCACCGAGGTCAGGTAAAAGTGGATAAACATTATCAGACCGATGTTAAAAGTATCTATGCCGCTGGCGATGTTATCGGTTGGCCTAGCCTTGCCAGCGTATCTTATGATCAAGGTCGTGCTGTTGTCGATGCCATACAAGGAAAAGAACCTCGATATATTGAAGATGCTCCAACAGGAATTTATACATTGCCGGAAATTAGCTCTGTGGGAAAAACTGAGGCTGAATTAACTTTGGCGAAAATTCCTTATGAAGTTGGTAGAGCATTTTTCAAAGATACTGCCCGAGGTCAAATAAGTGGTGAAGATGTTGGAATGCTTAAACTACTTTTCCATATTGATACCTTTGAAATTTTGGGTATTCACTGTTTTGGTGCGGAAGCGTCGGAAATTGTGCATATTGGCCAAGCTATAATGAGTCAGTCTGGTGATGCCAATAATATTAAGTATTTTGTTAATACTACATTTAACTACCCAACCATGGCGGAAGCCTATCGGGTGGCGGCGCTAAATGGATTAAACCGAATTAACCGAAATAACTAAAGCCGGTTAAGCTTGAAATAAGTTCTGTATTTCTTGGTGTTTGGCTAAAAAGGAAGATAAAAATGCATATTATTATTGCTGTTATAACGGCTATCGCAGGCTTAATCTGGGCTTTGAATCGCCTTCAGAATTCTGGTGTAAATCTCAATGCTTTTAACCCGTATTTTTGGTTTCGTCGCCATCAATGGGAGAAGAAACTAGGTACAAAACCCATCCATAGACTAGATAAACCAATGGAAGCCGCAGCGGTGCTTTTATTGGGTATTGCCTTGGCAGAAAATGAAATTAGCCGAGAAGAAAAAACCGATATTATTAAAATATTTGTTAATGAATTTAATTTAAGCAAGAATGCGGCTACAGAGCTTTTTTCTGCATCTGCTTTTATGGTTCGTGGTGTCGTGTCATTTAAAGATGAAGTCAAAAAGATATTAACGCCGAGTAAGGAGTCCTTCAGTGAAGATAATAAAAAAACCATTATTGAAATGCTTATTAATGTGGCCAATTTGGATGGAGAGATAACAACACATCAGCAGGATATTATTACTGAAGTTAAAAAACAAATTTTATCTGAAGATGGTGAAACTGGAAGCTGGTAAGGGTTATATCAAGTCGAAATCCACACGACTAGTATAACTTAAGTGGTCTTTTCTCTCTATTTGATACAATTACTGATAACAGTTTTTTGTAGTTGAATCTAATTTAAGGGGTCTATTGTATATGTCTGAAAATATTTATACTACACCAGAATCAGAGTTGTTGGTTGATGATGGTGGAGTCACAGCAGAATTTTATGTTGTTTCTCTGAGAAAATTTAATATATTGTTTTTCTGTACTTTTGGCGTATACAGTATTTTCTGGTTTTACAAAAATTGGAGGATCATTAAAACTAAACAAAACAGAGAAATATGGCCAGTGCCAAGAGCTATCTTTAGTATTTTTTTCGCTCATTCTCTATTTCGTGAGATTGAGGGTGAGTTAGAAGAGAAAACTGGTGAAGTCTGGAACAGGCTCTTTACCGGCCACAATGTATGTGGTTTTTAGTATTTTGAGTACCGTTTTTGAGCGAATGTCTGCTAATAGCATTGGTTCGCCTACCACTGATATTCTCTCAATTTTAGTTGTGGCGCCAGTTTGGAGTTCATTATATTCAGCTCAAAAACATGCAAACATATGTTGTGGGGATAATGCTGGGGAGAGTAATGCGCGGTTAACAGGGTTAAATATACTGTTTATAGTTGTTGGTACAATAATTTGGGTATTTGCCATTCTTGGTTTACTTATGAGTATAGGTTTGGTGCCAGAAAATTTTATCAGTTAACATATATGGGTTGTTTTAAGGTCAATACTGAATCTTATTGGCCATCGCGTTGATGGCCGCTGTGGCCGCCACAATGTTATACAGCTCTTGAACGTGTTTGCCACATTACTACGCTCAATTTCTAATACCCCCATCGGGCCTTACAAGTGTTTTTTAAACCATTCTTTTTGTGCTTTGGCCACTTGTTTAAACAGATTGCCCTCGTATACTTCATAGTGTGTTGCATCATCTAACATTAAGAGTTGTTTTTCTGATTTAACTTTGTCGAACAGTATTTTTGTTTCTTCGGGAGGGTTTACACTATCTTTGCCTGCTCCCGTTATGTGAAATGGAACTGTAAGTTTGTCACATACAGTTTCAGGTTTATGGTTAATGGTTTCCGCTATGGTTAAAAAAGGAATTTTTTCTTTTAAAGCCGGGAAGTCGTTAGCGTATTGATTGTAAAAATCTTTGGATTGTTTATCCGTTAATACTTTGGCAATGGGAACCATCATCTCTTTACCCGTAGTTGCTTTTTTGGTTTTTATTTTTTCGAGGGTAGCCAGAAATTTTTCTTTTTGTTCATCATTCAAGTTACCAGTGATAACTCGTTCGCCGTTAGCAAAGGTAAGTTGTACTGCTAGGCATCGGACTTTATCCGTTTGAGTTGCGGCGACTATAGCGTTAGCACCGCCAAATGATGTACCCCACAAGGCAATTTTACTGCTGTCAATTTGGGGGAGGGAGCAAACATAGTTAATCGCTTCTTGTATGTCTTCAATCTGGAGATTAGGTACTAAGCGTCCAGGTTCTCCTCCGCTTTCGCCAAAGCCTCTATAGTCAAATGTGAGTGCGGCAAAGCCATTGTCGCTGAAATATTGAGCAAAGGTTGGAAGTAGAAGTTCTTTTACACCACAGAACCCATGGCAGAGAACAATACAGGGGAACTTCTCTTCTTTGTTTTTGGGTAGGTAAAGGTGGCCCGAAATGTTGGCGTTTCCGGAGGTAAAGCTGACCGTTTGCTTCATTCGTTTTCCCCAAGGTTAAGTTATATAGTGCGCTGTATTTTCAGCGCGGAAGAGTAGTGGTTTGAGAGGGCTAAGTCCAGTTAATAAGGCTTATTTGGAGTAAGGAGTAACTCTTGGATGTAAAATGAGGAGGTAAAAAATGGCCCGCTGATTAAACGGGCCATCAATACCTTTGCGGCTATAAACTAACTATTAATAAGGGCTGCATGGCAATAGAAGCTACTGCCAACCTTATTAAATAGTTATTTAGTCTCTTGAATCGCTGAAATTAAGCCAAGCAAATTTTAGAATCGGTGCGACGATTCTAAATATCACTAGGCTTAGTTTGACTGAATTGCGGACCTTACTGGGGAGTACGCAAATTTCAATCAGTCACTCTACAAGCTACTGAGCAAAGGCTATCATGGGTTGATTATGGCTACAAATAAGCAAGTTCGACGATGTTAGCTTCTTTTGTCGTAATAATTCCTAACTTTATAAGGAATAAAAGAAACCGATAAACAGAGGAAACTTATAATAAATGCCACAATATAGCATAGCGTGATCTATATCACGTTGAGTTCGAAAATATTATGTTTTCGTCGCTAGGCTTTGATTTGGTGGTATTGTCTTTGGGTGAAAATTAAACAATAAACTTTTTGGCATATTTATTGTTTGGTTGGGAGGTGGTGTAAGGTCTGAACTAGATTCCAGGTTGTGCTCCCACTTTTTTTAGGGTTTATACCGCCAACGAATTCATTAATGCAGCTAAGGGGGGGGCGTTAGGCTTTGTGCGCAATCTTCCTTAAAGCAGAGTGTATCAAGTTGTTGATTAATATGATTAACGAGTCGCTGGTACTTGGGTTCCGTATGGATAGATTTTAGAAAGAGGTTGTGCTCCAAGGGGGGCCATAACCAGAGTGAGTTAGGTAACCAGTTCTGTTCGTGTATAGCCTTTTCCAATAGCGTTAGTGCTTTTTCTTTTTCGTTGTTCATTGCGTAGAATTCCACATCAGAAATTCCAATGTCTACTCCCCTGCCATCGTTTATTCTCTCCGCAAGGTACGCTTTAATAAGCGGGTTTACTCTGTTTACATATTTGAAGTTTTCCAGTCTCTTTTGGATTTCGCTGTAGTAGATAAAAACTCGAATGTTTCCGTTATTAATAACAGGTTTTCTTGCTTCAAGTTCAGGGTACAATTGGAGAAACATTTCGGCGGATTGTGAGATCCAACCAGTATAGAAATCAAAATACGCGATTGTGAGTTTGTCCAAAGCATTTTGAACTTTATTTCTGTCTATTGCGTAGGCGCGAGTAATTTGCCAATCGAGAGGTTTCCAGTCTCCCGTCCACAAATTTGCCAATAGTGGAATGACTTTTAAGTCGAAATAGGGGAGGTCTCTTTCCATGCCATTTTTGGCCCAAAAGTGAGCAAGTTCGGGTTGATTGCTATTTAAAAGTGAATAGCCAATATATTTAGATGGCAGCCGTTCAGAATCAAGCATATTGTGAGGTGTTATGTTTAGGTAAGTATCTCGATAATACGTTGCTTGTTGTTGGAGTATTTCTATGCTCGTCGGCCCTTGAGCTTGTACAAACCAGTCTTTTGGATCACTCCATTTAGAGTGGTATTCCACCAATTCTGAAAGGGTATGAAAGTCACCAATTTGCAGTAAGGCATCTCGATAATTTGGAAAGGAGTTGGGGTAAAATGGATTTAGGCTATAGTTTTGTTTTGCCACTGCAAGTTGCTTGCTAGGATTATCAATAATATTCCAGTATAAGCTGTCAATAATATGAGGGTCGAAAGGGTACTGACCTATGACTTTTGACATACCTGATTGGCATTTTTCATATTCACCTATCCAGCAAAATTTATCCGCTTGTACAAACTTTGCTCGGTGAAAGTTTTTGTCTAAACGCAATGCTTTATTTGTTGTGCTGTTGACTTTTGCAAGTATTGAACTCAGATCAAAATCACTATAAATGCTTATCAGATGTAAAGTTTCTTGCCAAAAAATACTATAGGCGACTAAGTTGTTTGGGTTAAGGTTAATTGTTTTTTGCGCATTTCGTATGGACTCTTCAATATCTGCGCGAGACTTGGTGGTTTTGTGTAAAGATTTAACGGTTTCGATAAACCAGCTTGTGGCATCTTTGCTGTCATTGAGAACAGGTAGTGGGTCAGTTGTAAGGGATAAATTGCTGAACGATTCAATGAGTTTAAGTTCATATAACTTAAGTGCTTGAGTAAATTCCTCTCTCTTACCCGTGGATGTAAAGAGTGTATTAACTTGATGAGATTCTCGGTCAACTACATGTAAATTAAAGCTGTAAGTATTCTCTTGTAGTGTAACCGTAGGACGAAAAATATATCCAATTTCTCTTTGGCCGGAATAATGCTCGGAAAGCTGACGATAGAATGTGTATTCTTCCTGAGATTTATTGGTTGGTGGTTTTCGTAAATATTTAGGAATTATTGCTGCGTGTTGATTTGGTTCGTTTGTTAAATGGTGTTGAGTTAGCTGAATAAGTGCATTAGCTAGTGCTTGATGCTCACTAGAATAATTTTTTTCGATTCTTTCAATTATGATGACAGTTTCTGGGTCTCGAAGTTCGTTGACTAAGGGGTAAAATATTGCGTAGTGGTTATTGTTTGTTGAGCTGTATTGGATGTAGGCGATTACTGAAATGATAGTGATAATAGTGCATACAATTGCTATAGATAAAATGCGCCAATAGGGTTTTGTCTGTTTTGTTGGTGAATTATTTAATTCGTGAATTTTTTTTTGGCGTTCCAATAGGTCGCTAGAGCCTATAAACTTATAACCTTGCTTTGCAACTGTTTGGATTATCCGAGGTTTATGGCTGTTATCACCAAGGGATTTTCTCAATGTGGCAATTTGTTGATAAAAAGAATTTTCAGTGCAGCCGCCATTCCAAAGCGCTTCATTTGCTTCGTGGTAGGTAACAATAGTTCCTGAATGTTGAATGAGATATTGAAGTAATTGAACGGCGCGAGAAGAAACTTTTATCTCTTCATTTTCGCGGAGAATGATGTTTTCTAGAGGTAAGACTTTGACGTCTTCCACTAAAAATTCAGTATCGTTAGCCTGTTTCATTTTATTTAACGTCTTACAACCGCTTTATTATAATTATACGCTTAGACCATTAGGAAAGTATCTTATTTTCTCTAGTCTTAGCTGAGGAAATATCGTGCTGTCAAAATGCGTGAGGGGCAAGTGGGGGGAGGGTACCCTCAAATCTGGTCTAGAGCCGACTTATCTTTTATGGATCATAACAATATCCGTCTTCTCAGTCTATCTGTTAGGTGTTTTCTTGTAGTGTATTTGCGTGAGTTATGGTCTGTAATAGGTTGATGCTAAGGTGGTTTATTCTATGTGGAGAATGCTTAAAGGGTATTGTTCACCTTTATCGGTAGCGCTCAATATCGCTTAATACGATTGGGCTACGCAATTTTGATTTTCTTGCGATAATTTCGTTATAAGTAAGCCACACGGGTTCAATAATATCTGGGTCAAGGGTAAGCTTGTATCTTCATACTCTGGGTGGGCAATAAATGTAGTGCGTATGTAGGTTATGTTGTTTATTGGTGAGGTATATTGCTTTATCCCAAGAAAGGTTATGGGTTTTATGTGCCAACGGGTTTCTTCTAGTGTTTCTCTAATGGCGGCTTCAACAAGCGTTTCGTTTGGTTCTAAGTGGCCGGCTGGTTGGTTATATACCTGACCGTTCTCCGTGTTTTCATGTACCAATAAAAACATGTTGTTTTGAGTGACAATTGTCGCAACAGTGATATGGGCGTACCAGCTCATTTGTTCTCCTAAGTTAGTTGGGTATGATGTTTTATTTCATTGCGTTTTTTATCGTAACTTGCTGGTCGTAGTTTGATAATGAAACGGATTTTACATTTATTTTGCGAGGTTACTTCTAGCTATTTTTTGCGTTGTGGTTTTACCCTGCGAACTTGTTTGGGCGTAGGAAGGTGAATCTCATCAATGTGGTATTTTCCCGGTTCGATTCCCTCTAGAGTCCAGTGGCCGATAGACGCTCTAATTAGACGAAGAGTCGGGCATCCAATAGCCGCTGTCATTCGCCTAACTTGCCTGTTTCGCCCTTCGGTCAATATTAACTCAATCCATTGAGTTGGGATAGAGTCTCGCTTGCGAATAGGGGGTATTCTTGGCCATATTTTAGGAGGGGGTTTTATGAGTATTGCTTTTGCTGGTTTCGTTATTCCATCGTTTAGTTCTACCCCTGATTGTAGGAGGGCAATATCAGCAAATGTTGGTTCGCCTTCAACTTGCACCCAGTAGGTTTTTGCAAGTTTTTTATCTGGGTGTGCAATTCGGTGTTGAAGTTGGCCATTATCGGTGAGGAGTACTAAACCTTCTGAGTCGCGGTCCAGTCGTCCGGCGGGGTAGAACCCTTTTAGTGTTGTCTCTTTGATGTAATCGGAAAGTGTTTTTCGGCCCTGGTTGTCCGTAAACTGACACAACACATCATAGGGTTTGTTAAGCATAACAACTTTGGCCATTCGGGGGACTACCTGTAAGTTAATTGCTATTCGCATCGCATTGGGTGTTTATTCCTGAAGGGCATCGCTATATAATATCGCGCGCAATTTTAAGCTCATCTAAGAAGAGTTAGCCCTCTGCCAAAACAAGCTTGAGCCTCAATCCTTACATCTCCAGGAATAGATATGACCACATCGAAGATCATTTATACCATAACTGACGAAGCTCCTGCTTTGGCAACGTATTCTTTGCTGCCTATTATCCAGGCGTTTGTAAAGAGTTCTGGTATTGAGGTTGATACCCGCGATATCTCTCTCGCAGGTCGCATTTTAGCTAATTTTCCAGAAAATTTGACTGAAGATCAAAAAATTGGCGATGTGCTTGCTGAATTAGGCGATTTAGCGAAGACTCCAGAAGCCAATATCATCAAGCTTCCGAATATCAGTGCGTCTATTCCTCAGCTTCATGCGGTAATTAAAGAGCTTCAAGGCCATGGTTACAGTGTGCCAGACTTCCCTGAAGAGCCCTCTAATGATAAAGAGGCCGATATTAAAGGGCGTTATGCGAAGGTTCTCGGCAGTGCGGTGAACCCTGTTTTACGTGAAGGCAACTCAGACAGGCGTGCTCCTGGCGCAGTGAAAAACTACGCGAAAAAGAACCCTCACTCAATGGGTATTTGGTCTTCTGATTCTAAATCGCATGTGGCTAGTATGTCTGAATCTGATTTCTTTGGCAGCGAAAAATCCACCACGGTGGAAAAAGCCGGAAGTGTTCGAATAGAGCTTGTGGGTACAGATGGTCATACTCAAGTCCTAAAAGAGTCTGTGCCTGTGCTTGAAGGCGAGATTATTGATGTTTCAGCTATGAATGTGAATGCATTGCAAGCATTTATCGAGGGCCAAATTGAAGACGCTAAATCTCAAGGTGTGCTTTTTTCGCTTCATATGAAAGCTACTATGATGAAGGTTTCTGACCCCATTATTTTTGGTCACGCCGTATCGGTTTTCTACAAAGAGGTATTTGCAAAGCACGCAGCTCTTTTTGATGAATTAGGTGTCGATACTAAGAATGGTATTGGTGACGTTTACACTAAAATTCACTCTCTGGATGACGCTAAAAGAACAGAAGTGGAAACGGATATTCAAGCGGTATACGATACTCGCCCAGCTCTGGCGATGGTGGACTCTGATCGTGGGATTACTAACCTGCATGTGCCATCCGATGTGATTATTGATGCCTCTATGCCTGCAATGATTCGAGGCTCTGGCCAAATGTGGAATGCTGAAGGCAAGCAGCAGGATACCAAGGCGGTTATCCCAGACCGTTGCTATGCGGGTATTTACCAAGCCACTATCGATTTCTGTAAAGAGCATGGTGCTTTTGATCCTACCACAATGGGTAGTGTCCCTAATGTTGGTTTGATGGCCCAAAAAGCGGAAGAGTACGGTTCTCACGATAAAACATTTGAAGCGCCTGCTGCCGGGGTAATTCGAGTGGTTGACGAATCGGGAGTGGCGTTGTTGGAGCAACCTGTGGAACAGGGTGACATCTTCCGTATGTGCCAGGTTAAAGATGCTCCCATTCAAGATTGGGTAAAGCTGGCGGTAAACCGTGCCCGAGCTACCCGTACCCCTACGGTGTTTTGGTTGGATGCTGATCGTGCTCATGATGCACAATTGATCGTCAAGGTTGAAAAGTATCTTTCAGGTCACGATACAGGCGGGCTGGAAATTTTGATCAAGGAGCCAGTCGATGCAACTCGTTTTTCACTTGAGCGTATCAAAGAAGGTAAGGACACTATTTCTGTTACTGGAAATGTGCTTCGTGACTACCTAACTGACTTGTTCCCCATTTTAGAGCTGGGAACCAGCGCAAAAATGCTTTCCGTTGTTCCGTTAATGAGTGGTGGCGGATTATTTGAAACCGGGGCAGGTGGTTCTGCGCCCAAGCATGTCCAGCAGTTCGAAAAAGAAAATCACCTACGTTGGGACTCTCTAGGCGAATTTTTAGCATTGGCAGCGTCTTTGGAGCACTTAAGTGCAACGACAGATAACGCTAAAGCTCAGATTTTAGCTGATACACTAGATCAGGCGACGGGTAAGTTCTTGGATGAAAATAAATCGCCGTCTCGTAAGGTAAATGAATTGGATAACCGTGGCAGTCATTTTTACCTCGCCTTGTACTGGGCGGAAGCGCTTTCCGGTCAAGATAACGACACCTCTCTAAAAGCAGAGTTTTTACCGTTATTTGAGGCCCTTAGTGCGAATGAAGAGACTATTGTTGCAGAGCTAAATAACGCTCAGGGTGCGGCCATGGATATTGGCGGTTATTATCAGCCAAATAACGAATTGGCGTCGGCAGCTATGCGTCCAAGCTCTACGTTAAAATCAGCGCTAGAGGTACTGGCCGACTAGGTGCATAGAAGTACGAAAAACTCTTTTATTTTCAATTAAATAAAAGAGTTTTTTAATGTCCATTCTAGATCTTTTTTTAGGGAAAACTAACCCTGAGCCTGGAGCCCAAATGGCGAGCTTGCCTAATGTGGATAGGCGGTACCTAGTGCTATGCTTCTTCGGTCAGTTCACAATCTTCATGCTCTTCGGTGTGAGAGTTGATTTCAGAGGTTATGTGGATTTGCTTGGCATGTAAGCCCTTGTCGCTTTTTTCTATCTCAAAACCTACAGGCTGGCCTGCCTTCAGTGTGCGATAGCCTTCCATATCGATGGAAGAATAATGTGCAAATAGGTCTTCACCGCCATTGTCTGGCAAGATAAATCCGAACCCTTTTGCATTGTTAAACCACTTTACAGTTCCAGTTGGCATAACTTGACCCCACTTTTATTACTTTACTCCCAATAGAATTTCCCTTTTACAGCTTATTCTTATACAACTTTGCACCAAATATGCTATTTATGGCACATTATGACGCTTTCTCCCTGAATGGATGATTTGTAACCAACTGCAACGAATTTGTCAAGTTTTTACATTTCATGCAGTTGGTACGTGTTTGCTGCCTTTTGTTCGGGTAAAATCACTATCTATATCGTTTTGTCAGGATGGGCTATTCCCATGGGTAATCTTGAATATCTTCAACTAACATTACAACAAGAGGGTGGTACTGGTATAGACGTTGATGATGGCGGTCTAGCGGTCCAGGAAGTTAAGCCAAAGCTCAAGCGTCCTCCGTTGTACAGGGTAGTGTTACTCAATGATGATTACACGCCTATGGAGTTCGTGGTAGAGATACTGGAGCGGTTTTTCAGTATGGATCGTGAACAGGCAACACGTATTATGTTGGCGGTTCATACCGAAGGGAAGGCTGTATGCGGAGTGTATTCTCGGGACGTTGCGGAAACAAAGTGTGCCCATGTTAATCACTATGCAAAAGAGAATCAACACCCTTTACTTAGCGTAATAGAAGTATCAGATGATGATTCTGAGTAGCAAACCTTAACAAGTAGTCAGGTGGTGTAGATGCTTAGCAAAGAACTAGAAGCAACACTCAATAATGCTTTTAAGAGCGCACGAGGTAAGCGTCATGAATTTATGACGGTTGAGCATTTGTTACTAGCTTTGGTGGATAATGAATCAGCAGCTAGCGTATTAAAAGCTTGTGGTGCCGACTTAAACGTATTGCGACATGAATTAATTGAATTTGTGGACTCCACAACACCCTTGATTCCCGAGGACGACGAGGAGCGCGAAACCCAGCCCACCTTAGGCTTCCAACGTGTTCTTCAGCGTGCTGTCTTTCATGTTCAGTCCTCTGGTAAAAATGAAGTGACCGGGGCAAATGTACTGGTTGCGATTTTTAGCGAACAAGAAAGTCAGGCGGTTTATTACCTAAAACAACAAAGTATTGCCAGAATTGATGTGGTGAATTTCATTAGCCATGGCATTTCTAAGGTGTCAGGCTCTTCAGGTCAGCCCGATGTAAGTCACGAGCAAAGTGACGAAGATGTTGGGCTGGGTGGAGAGGTTGTAACGCAGCAGAACCCACTGGATTCATATGCCACCAATCTCAATGAAAAAGCTTTGCTCGGAGCAGTGGACCCATTAGTGGGGCGTGATTATGAAGTAGAGCGAGTTGTTCAGATTTTGGCTCGCCGCAGAAAAAATAACCCACTGCTTGTTGGTGAGAGTGGTGTAGGTAAAACGGCGATTGCGGAGGGGCTTGCAAAACAAATTGTGGAAGGCGAGGTTCCTGAGATTCTTCGGGAGAGCACAGTATACAGTTTGGATTTAGGGTCCTTGTTAGCGGGCACCAAATACCGAGGTGACTTCGAAAAACGTTTTAAAGCATTGCTTGCTGAGCTAAAAAAACGCGAGAAAGCTATTCTATTTATTGATGAAATACACACTATTATTGGCGCGGGCGCGGCTTCTGGTGGTGTGATGGATGCAGCCAATTTGCTTAAGCCGCTTCTAACGGGCGGCGAGCTGCGCTGTATTGGTTCGACGACTTTTCAAGAATACCGGGGTATCTTTGATAAAGATCGCGCACTGTCTCGAAGATTCCAAAAAATCGATGTCAATGAACCCTCTATAGACGATACCTATAAAATACTTAAAGGTTTGAAAACGCGCTTTGAGCGTCACCATAACCTTAAATATACAGACAAAGCCCTGCGCGCAGCCTCAGAGTTGGCCGGTAAGTATATTAATGACCGCTGTATGCCGGACAAGGCTATTGATGTGATTGATGAGGCGGGTGCGGCTCAGCAACTTATCCCAGAATCTCGTCGAAGAAAGCAAATTGGTGTGAAAGAGATCCAGGAAATTGTTGCCAAGATTGCTCGAATACCCTCTCAGGCCGTTACCTCCTCTGATAAGACGCTTCTGTCAAAGTTGGAAGATACTCTGAAGATGACTGTTTTTGGGCAGAATGCAGCAATCGAAAATATTTCTTCGGTTATTAAGCTCAGCCGGGCGGGTTTAGCCACAGGTGATCAGCCTATAGGCTCATTTCTATTTGCAGGCCCTACGGGTGTGGGTAAAACCGAGCTGTGTAAGCAGCTTTCTAAAGCGATGGGCGTGGAGCTGATTCGCTTTGATATGTCTGAGTATATGGAACGTCACACTGTCTCTAGACTGATTGGTGCGCCCCCAGGCTATGTCGGTTATGATCAGGGTGGCTTGCTAACGGAGGCGGTGACTAAGCACCCTCACTCAGTTGTTTTGCTCGATGAAATTGAAAAGGCACATCCTGATGTCTTTAACCTGCTCCTACAGGTTATGGATCACGGCACACTTACCGATAACAATGGACGCAGTGCGGATTTCCGCAATATCATATTGATTATGACAACCAACGCAGGTGCTGAGTCCATGAGCCGCTCGTCTATCGGCTTTACTAAGCAAGATCACTCAACAGATGGAATGGAGGCGGTTAAGAAAACCTTTACCCCTGAGTTCCGCAATAGGCTTGATGGTATTGTGCAGTTTGGCGGTTTACCATTTGATGTAATTAAGACGGTGGTGGACAAATTCCTTACCGAACTACAAACCCAGCTTGATGCTAAGAAAATTACCTTGGATATTACTGAAAGAGCGCGGGATTGGTTGGCCGTAAATGGCTATGACGAAAAAATGGGCGCAAGGCCAATGGCTCGTATTATCCAGGAAAAGGTCAAAAAACCCTTGGCGGAAATGGTTTTATTTGGCGACCTGTCTGAAAAAGGCGGTATTGTGAAGGTTGATGTCGTCAATGACACAATATCGATTGAAGCGGATAAGGTAGCGGAACTCGTCTAGTCTTGGTCTAGATTGAGATACGAAAAAAGGCAGCTTTTTGCTGCCTTTTTTAATGTCTGTTCACAAGCGCAGTAGCTAGCGAGCGCGATAAGTAATGCGGCCCTTACTAAGGTCGTAAGGAGTCATTTCAACCTTGACCTTATCGCCCGTTAATATTCGAATGTAATTTTTGCGCATCTTGCCAGAAATATGTGCTGTAACCACATGGCCATTTTCTAACTTGACGCGAAATGTTGTGTTGGGAAGGGTATCAATTACCTCGCCTTCCATTTCAAAATTGTCTTCTTTTGCCATTCGGCAGGGACCTCAAAGTCAGGCTGATTTCAGAAAGGCGGCAATTTTGCCCTAAAAGGCTCCTAATGCCAAGAGACTTTTGTTGTGACGAGGCAATTGTCTTGTTTTAATGCTCAAAGTTGGGAAGCGGTTTGTGGCAATATTGACCATAATCACCCTATTTGGTGGTGACGTAATGACGAATAACATGCCATTTTAGTGGTTTGTTAATCTTTTACGTGACTGTTTTTTTACGTGACTGTTTTTTACTGTGTATGTAATGATATGTGCTGCCTACAATGAATAATGTAGCCAAGTTTTTGCTCGAAATTAAACGTGATTCTTCGATGGTTTGCCAATAAAAAGTGTTTATTCAAAAAAAGTAGACCACTGGTTATTGATATAAAGCTGAAATGGACGGTAATGGCTTTTGTAGTTCATTTTGTTGCAGGGCTCTATCCAATAACCTAAGTACAAGTAGGGTAGCTTAATCGATTTCGCGTATTCAATTTGGAACAAGATTCCATACACGCCTAAACTGCGCTTCTCTTCTTTGGGGTCAAAAAAGGTGTATACGGCGGAAAGGCCATTATCAAGTTGGTCACATACTGCCAAAGCAATTAAAAGGTTGCTCTCATCTCTAAATTCTATATACCGTGTTACCCCGAATTCTACGTTTAAAAAGTCGTTGTATTGCTCTTGAGAGGGCGGAAACATATCCCCGTCATTGTGGCGTATTGTGATATAACGCTCATAGAGGCGGTAATATTCGTCAGAATTTATATTCGATATTTCGCTACAAATAAGGTCGGAATTTTTTTGTATGCAGCGTTTTTGCGACCGAGAAGGCGTGAACAAGTCCACAGGTATTCGAATTGCTATACAGGCACTGCACTCTGCACAGTGGGGCCTATAAATATGTTTACCGCTACGGCGAAAACCTATTTCTGAGAGTTCGCTAAACATAAGGCGGTCAACCTCTTTATTGGGGTCAATAAAGATGCTGGCAGCCCTCTCTTCAGGAAGATAACTGCATTCGTGTTCAGAGGTCATAAAAAACTGAAGGTCGGTTAAATCAGTCACGGAAGAGGTTTCTTTGCCGGTTGTTTGAAAATTAGTGATATAGGAGGTAATTATACTGTGTTAATACCAAAGCTAGGCATGACCCAGTTGGTTTTCCAGTTTATAAATTCCTTTAGGTCGTTCGATTCTATTGCTGGTTGAAGTCGTTTTTCAAATTCTTGCCTTGTTAAATTCTGAGCGCCAAAAGATTCCAATAACTCTGTTTGGACTTGGCAATCTATTAAGTGGAATTTCCAGAGGTCCAGTTGCTTAACCAACGTTGCAAAGGCGACTTTAGATGCATCGCTAGCATGAGAAAACATGGATTCGCCAAAAAAGGCTTTGCCGAGACACACCCCGTAGAGGCCGCCAACTAGGGTATCATCAAGCCAAGTTTCAACCGAATGGGCAACCCCTATTTTATGTAACTCGACATAGGCATTTTCCATTTCAGAGGTAATCCAAGTACCGCCTTGTTCCTGTCTTGGGGTATTAGCGCAATGATAAATAACCTCTTCAAAGGCTTTATCGACGGTAATCCGATAGGTTTGTTTACGAAAGCGTTTACGCAGTGTTCGGCCTATATGGATTTCCGAGGGAGATAGAACAAGCCTTGGGTCAGGGCTCCACCAGAGGATGGGTTGGCCTTCGGAAAACCAAGGAAATATGCCTCTTGCATAAGCGGAAATCAAGCGCTGTGGAGAGAGGTCTCCCCCAGCGGCTAAAAGGCCATTAGGGGATTGAAGGGCATTTTTAGTCGGTGGAAAGGATAGTGTCTCTGGGTTTAGCCAGCTTATTTGGCTCATAGACCTTGTGTTCTCTTAACGCAGGAATGCTTATTTTGCGTCTAAGTAACGCTCGGCGTCCAGGGCCGCCATACAGCCAGCCCCGGCTGAAGTGACGGCTTGTCGATAGATATGATCCGCAACATCGCCCGCAGCAAAGACACCCTCTATACTCGTTGAGGTAGCATTGCCTTCAATGCCGCTTTTGATGATGATATAGCCGCTATTCATTTCAAGTTGACCTTCAAAAATATCCGTATTGGGTTTATGGCCTATAGCGATAAATACACCCGCTAGGTCGATATCTTGTGTGGAACCGTCCTCTGTGGATTTTACTCTGACACCCGTAACGCCCGTACCGTCACCAAGTATTTCATCCAATGTATTATTCCAGAGCAGTTTGACATTGCCATTTTTCGCTTTTTCCATAAGCCTATCTTGGAGAATTTTTTCAGAGCGTAATGAATCCCTGCGGTGAATAAGCGTCACTTCGCTGGCAATATTGGAAAGATAAAGCGCTTCCTCAACAGCGGTATTACCACCGCCAACAACGGCCACTTTCTTATCTCGGTAGAAAAAACCGTCACAGGTTGCGCAGGCACTTACGCCTTGACCCATAAACTTTTGCTCGGACTCTAAGCCAAGGTATTGGGCGGAGGCACCTGTGCAAATAATCAGCGCGTTGCAGGTATAGGTTTCATTTCCCACTAATTTAATCGGCTTGGACTTCAAATCACATTCGTGGATATGATCAAAGATTATCTCCGTATCAAAACGCTCCGCATGTTGTTGCATTTGAACCATAAGGTCGGGGCCTTGAAGTTCAGCAATGCCGCCAGGCCAGTTTTCAACTTCGGTTGTTGTGGTCAGTTGCCCGCCTTGTTGCATTCCTGTAATCACAACAGGGTTTAGGTTTGCGCGGGCGGCATAGATTGCAGCGGTATATCCGGCTGGCCCTGAACCTAAGACAATCAATTGGTGGTGTTTTGTTTCGCTCATATTGCTTTGCTCATAGAAAGTGCCCTGGGGTAAAGTGCGGAATTTAGAAAAGGGTTAAGAATGGCTGGCTGGCATAATAAGGGATTACGAATTTCTTCGCCATTGAGTATTTTAATCTTGCCAATAGTGAAAACCTTATTGAATGAATTTATTTCACTTAAATATAAAATTTTATGTGATTAAAAAACCGTCAAAAGGTGTTTTTAATCGTCGGTTTTAAGTTGTGTAACAATATTACATTTTGTTTATAACTCCATGAAAATAAAGAGTTTGTTAGCTATTTTTTGGCTTCGGGGTAGGGTTGCTAAGCTAAAGGCGGTACAATGCCCTCGATAATATAGAACCCCCTCACATAATGAGGTCCACCGACCATTGAGAATTACATTTGAGTACTAAAAAATCAGCGCGCTCTAAAGCTGGGACAGAAGAGACTACAGTGCCCAGTATGGCCGCAAAAATTTTCCGGGAAGGTGTTTTTATTGGCCTGATTTTACTCTGCACCTACCTAGCTTTAGCACTTGTTAGCTACAGTACCAATGATCCGGGTTGGTCCAGTACTGGCACGGGCGCCCCGATAGAAAACGCTGGCGGCCCTACGGGTGCTTGGGTGTCCGATGTCTTCTTCTCCCTCTTCGGTCATTTGGCTTACCTGTTACCGTTTATGCTGGGCTATCAAGTTTGGTTACAATTACGAGACGCCAAAAACTGGCATTTCGACATTCTGGTTTTTTCCTTGAGGCTCATCGGTTTTGTTTTGGTAATGGTTGCTGCCACAGGTTTAGCCGTAATGCAGACGGGAGCAGAAAGTGCCTCACTTCCGTTTTCATCTGGAGGTTATTTAGGGCTCGAAACCGCCAAGGCTATCAGTACCTCATTTGGCTACATAGGCGGTAGTATGCTGCTGCTTGCCATGTTGTTATTTGGCCTCACCATTTTTATCGACATCTCCTGGTTTGCGGTAATGGACAGTATCGGTGGGTGTGTTCTTGTTTTGCTGGCGTGGTTTCAGCGTAAGTTCATTTTGTGGAAGGCAAAGTGGCAGGAACAACGGCAAGCACGCCTAGCAGTAAAGGAACGTCGAGAAGCGGTAATGATCGAAACCAAAAAAGCCGAGGTGCGTAGACCCCCTCAAATTAAATCACCAAAACCTGCGCCTAAGCTTAGCCAACGCCAGCAAAAAGAGCAGCAGAAGAACCTATTCGACGATGTAGATTCCTATCCCGTTGAGGGGGATTTACCGCCTTTGAGCCTGTTAGACCCCGCTGAAAAATGCGCAGAAAAAGGGTATTCGGAAGCCTCCCTTGAGGCCATGTCCCGTTTATTGGAGCTGAAGCTGAAAGACTTTGGTGTCGATGCAGTCGTGGTGGCCGTTATGCCTGGGCCTGTGGTAACACGGTTTGAAGTGCAGCCTGCTGCGGGGGTTAAGGTCAGTAAAATCACTAACTTGGCCAAAGACCTCGCTCGGTCCCTTGCTGTGAACAGCGTCAGGGTCGTTGAAGTTATTCAAGGTAAATCCGTTATTGGTATTGAAATACCCAACGAACACCGTGAAATGGTGCGGTTAAGTGAAGTGATTTCATCTGAAGCATATGAAAAGAGTAAATCGCCGCTTTCACTCGCCTTAGGGCACGATATTTCAGGGCAGCCAGTGATTGTTGACCTAGCGAAAATGCCCCATCTATTGGTGGCAGGGACAACCGGGTCGGGTAAATCTGTTGGGGTGAACTCCATGCTGGTGAGTATGCTCTACAAAGCCAGCCCAGATGAAGTAAGGCTTATCCTTGTCGACCCTAAAATGCTGGAACTATCGGTGTACGACGGCATACCTCATCTACTCACACCCGTTATTACCGATATGAAGGATGCCGCAACGGGTCTTCGCTGGTGTGTCGGCGAAATGGAGCGGCGCTACAAGCTAATGGCCGCGCTAGGTGTTCGAAATATGGCGGGCTACAATAAGAAAGTGAAAGAAGCGGCAAAAGCAGGCTCACCAATCCCCGATCCCCTTTGGCTTCCCGAGGACGATGGCGTCATTCAAATGGAAAATGCCAGTGCGCCCGGTTTGGAAGCCATGCCCTACATAGTGGTTGTGATCGACGAGTTTGCCGATATGATGATGATTGTGGGCAAAAAAGTGGAGCAGCTTATTGCGCGAATTGCCCAGAAGGCTAGAGCGGCGGGTATCCACCTTATTTTAGCGACTCAACGACCGTCGGTGGATGTGATTACGGGCCTTATTAAAGCCAATGTGCCCACGCGCATGGCGTTCCAAGTATCCTCGAAAATAGATTCGAGAACCATTCTCGACCAAGGGGGGGCGGAGCAATTACTAGGGCATGGAGATATGCTTTATTTACCCCCAGGGCGAGCAGTGACGGAGCGAGTACATGGCGCCTTTGTGGATGATCACGAAGTACACAAAGTGGTTGCGGATTGGAAAAAACGCGGTGAGACCAATTACCTGGAAGAAATTTTCAGTGAAAGTGTGGCCAATATTTCCGTCCCTGGTTATAGCGAAGATGGAGAGTCGGATAGCGATTCTGAGTCCGATCCACTGTACGACCAAGCTGTCGAGTTTGTCACGGAAACCAGAAAAGCCAGTATTTCATCCGTACAGCGGAAATTGAGAATTGGCTATAACCGTGCGGCTCGTTTAATAGAACAAATGGAAACGTCGGGTGTGATTACTCCTATGGGGCATAACAGCAACCGGGAAGTAATTGCTCCACCGCCGCCGAAACACTAACGGGCTGACTTAAATAATTGGTACTAGGAACAAATATGAGCGTTTTTCAATACATACTAATAAGTTTAATGACCATTGCGTTCACTACTCTGCCCGCTATGCCTGAAACGGGAGATGCAGCACAGCGCTTATCAGAAAAACTAAGTGCATTAGAAACCTTTAGTAGTGAATTTGAACAAAAATTAATTGACGCCAATGGCTTTGAAATTCAAGTAACAAACGGTGAATTTAAGGCGAAACGCCCCGGTTATTTTTACTGGAAAATATTACCGCCTTACGAACAGGTTATTGTCTCCAATACAGAATTACTTTGGTTATATGACCCTGATTTGGAGCAGGTAACCATTCAACCCTATACAACGTCTCGTTCATCCCCCGCCAGTATTTTAAGTGGTGATGTCTCTTATATCTCTGAAAATTACATAGTGACAGAGATTAAGACTGGAAAAAAAGCCGCTTATAAATTGGACTCTAAACCTAGTAGCCTTGCTGATTTTACATCTATCGAAATACGTTTTAAGGGGAAATCTCTTGCCGGGTTACAATTAGCGGATCAGCTAGGGCAAAAAACAGAAATTGAATTTAAAAAAACGAAAGTCAATAAAAAATTAGATGAATCGATTTTTAAATTTGTACCACCTGAGGGGGTGGATATTATTTCGTCCGTAGAAAATTAACTTAAGTTAAAGGAAATTAAATATTATGAAGCATATTAAATTTTTCCCAGTATTTTTGATTTTAGTTTCATCCAATATATTGGCTGGTGATTTTCTTGAATCTTCAGCGTTTAAATCTTCCACAGAAGATTTAATGCAAATGGAATGCTCTGCGTATGTAAAAAATATGGAAAGCCATCGAGCCGGCCCTAATTCTGATAAAGCCTATCCAGACCATATTGCCAGTATTCTTGGCATAGTGACTCTTGAGCTGGTTGCGGGAGATTACTCTCAAGAGGAAAAAATAAATACGCTTAAGGAATTACGTAAAATGCTGACTTTGGCGGAAGACGAATGTAAAAAAGAGGGTAGTACAACCTTGGGAAAAGCCTTTAATGCAGCCAGAAAAACCTATAAAAAATCGAAAAAATAGTCTCAGGCAATGATAATTTAATCAATGTGAACAGGCTCTAAGTCACTTTATATCTATTATATAAACCCATTCTTGGTTCTTTATATAGTGTATGTGTTAATCAGGTAAGCTCGGTATGCAAGATCTATTTGACCAAGAGGAGGGTAATAGCCTAGGTCAACCTCTCGCTGCTCGTATGCGCCCTAAATGCTTAGTTGAATACGTTGGGCAATTGCACCTTTTAGGGGAAGGTAAACCTTTGCGGTTATCCATAGAGCAAGGGCAAATCCATTCGATGCTATTATGGGGGCCGCCGGGGGTGGGCAAGACATCCCTAGCAAAATTGCTTGCCCAGGAAATTAACGCCCACTTTATTTCTATTTCAGCCGTACTGGCTGGGGTAAAAGATATTCGATCCGCCGTTGAGCTGGCGAAGCAATACCGCGAAGGTTATGGGCGGCAGACCATTCTTTTTGTCGATGAAGTTCACAGGTTTAACAAAGCACAGCAAGATGCTTTTCTTCCGTTTGTCGAAGACGGGACCATTATTTTTGTTGGCGCCACTACCGAAAACCCATCGTTCGAAGTGAATAACGCGCTGCTTTCTCGCTGCCGGGTATATGTTTTGAAGCGGATGGAAGGGGAAAGCCTTAAAAAGCTCATAATACATGCCCTCGAAAACAAGAAAAAAGGCTTGGGCGAGAGGGCGTTAAAGATAGCCGAGCCTGATTTAGAAACGCTCATTGCTGCCGCAGACGGTGATGCTCGGCGTGCTCTAAACCTGCTGGAAATTTCCAGTGACCTTGTGGAAAATGGCGAATATTTAACCGCAGAAGTCCTTGCGCTGGTTCTCACAGGTGATGTGCGCAGTTTCGATAAGGGAGGTGACATATTCTACGAACAAATATCAGCGCTGCATAAATCGGTTCGTGGCTCAGACCCAGATGCCTCCCTCTACTGGTTTGTGCGTATGCTAGATGGGGGCTGCGACCCGCTTTATATCGCTAGGCGAGTAGTGCGTATGGCCAGTGAAGATATAGGCAATGCCGATCCGAGAGGGCTTCAGTTAGCGCTGAATGCCTGGGATGTACAGGAAAGGCTAGGCAGCCCGGAAGGAGAGCTAAGCATCGCTCAAGCAATTGTCTACTTGGCAGCGGCACCAAAAAGTAATGCCGTGTATAATGCGTTCAATTCAATACGGGCCGATGTGAAAAGCTTGCCAAGTTACGATGTACCTATGCACCTACGTAATGCTCCAACTCAATTGATGAAGGGCTTAGACTACGGTGACGGCTATAGATACGCGCACAACGAGGTGGATGCCTTTGCCGCAGGGGAAACCTATTTCCCCGATGAGATGGAAGCGAAAGAATACTATCACCCGGTTGAACGTGGCTTAGAAATAAAAATTGCGGAAAAATTACGCCAGCTTCGGGCGAAGAATACCGAGATGAAGCAGAAATAAAAACTTTTCAATAATAGTGAACAAAAAAGTACCATAAACATGATGACTTGGTTAGCAGTGGCGTTAGGCGGTGCTTTTGGTGCGATGGCGAGGTACGGTGTATCGGTCACTTTGCCCTCAGCTCCTGGAACCTTTCCATCGGCTACTTTTTTAGCGAATGTAATTGGATCACTATTTATGGGTGTTTTTTATATTATTATTGTCGAAAAAACATTGTTAGACCCCAGTTGGCGATATATTTTAATGGTGGGCTTTATGGGGGCGTTTACGACCTTTTCCACCTTTTCCATTGAAACCCTTCAGTTGCTTCAAGCGGGAAATATAACCTTGGCAATGAGCTACATAGTCTCCACTTTATTAACAAGTTTATTGGCTGTATATATTGGCTTGAGCGTAACGCAGAAATTTATTTAACACATTAAGAATTGAACTGAATAATTAAAAAAGGGCAGCTATGTTAGATCCTAAACTCATTCGCAGTAATTTAAGTCAAGTAGCAGAGGGCTTAAAGAAAAGAGGCTATGAACTTGATATTGTAAAAATTGAAGCCCTAGAGTCTGAACGACGTGAAGTGCAGGTGCAGAGTGAATCCCTGCAACAGGAAAGAAATACTCGTTCTAAAAGTATTGGTAAAGCCAAAGCTGCCGGTGAAGATATTACACCCTTACTCGCTGAAGTGGATCAACTTAAACAAAACCTTTTAGAAGCAGAATACAAACTCCATACTGTTCAGCAACAGCTAGATGACATTGTTATGGGAATTCCTAATATGGTAGCAGACGAGGTGCCAGAGGGGAAAACCGAAGATGATAATATTGAAATATTAACATGGGGTACACCACGTACATTTGATTTTGACGTGAAAGACCATGTGGACGTAGGTATTGAAGCGGGCGGTTTGGACTTTGAAACTGCCGGTAAATTACAGGTTCTCGTTTTTCTTTAATGCGTGGTCAAATAGCGCAATTACATCGCGCACTTATTCAATTTATGTTGAATACTCATATCCACGAACACGGCCACGAAGAAGTTTACGTGCCTTATATTGTCAATAAAGATTCATTATACGGTACTGGCCAGTTGCCAAAATTTGAAGATGACTTATTTAAGTTAACCGATGATCGTGAACTTTACTTGATACCCACCGCAGAAGTGCCGGTAACAAATATTTATCGTAATCAAATTGTTGATGAAAAAAAATTGCCAATAAAATTTGCCTGCCATACCCCTTGTTTTCGGTCAGAAGCGGGGAGCTATGGTCGAGATACACGCGGGATGATACGTCAACACCAATTTGAAAAAGTGGAATTGGTGCAATTTGTTCGCCCTGAAGATTCGGATCAAGCATTAGAAGACCTAACCCAATGTGCCGAAAATATTTTACAAAAGCTGAACTTGCCCTACCGTAAAGTTATTTTATGTGGGGGTGATATTGGTTTTTCTTCATCAAAAACATACGACCTTGAAGTATGGCTGCCCTCTCAAGATAAATATCGAGAAATTTCCTCATGCAGCAATTTTAGGGATTTCCAAGCCCGAAGAATGAAAGCGCGTTTTCGCAATTCCGAAACTGGCAAGCCTGAATTACTGCACACTCTAAATGGTTCTGGGTTAGCCGTTGGCCGAACGCTTGTTGCTATTTTAGAAAACTACCAACAAGCCGATGGTAGTATTGATATTCCCGAAGCATTGCAAGCCTATATGGGAGGTAAAACCTCTATTTCTGTTGGGTAAATATTTTCAAGTATTATCAATTTCAATACTAAACTTTTATTATCCTCTAACCTAAACCCTGTTGTCTTAAATGGAGCAGGGTACATGCTTAATTCTCTGGCCTTTATACCTTGATAACAGTGTATGGACTATCTTCCCCTCTTTTTTTCAGTTCGTAATAAACGCTGTATTATTGTTGGCGGAGGGGCTATTGCCACGCCTAAAGCGAGATTAATGGAAAAAGCGGGCGCCAAAGTAGTGGTGATTGCTCCAGAGATCAATAATGAGTTGAAATCTATCGTCGAAAGAACCGAAGGCGACTACCTTGACTCCGGTTACTCAACGCCTCTGCTTAAAAGCCTTGATGGTGAATATCCCGTATTTGTAGTTGCTGCAACCAACAGTGAACAAGTGAACAAACAGGTTTCTGACGACTGCCAGAAAGCGCGTATTCCTGTCAATGTGGTTGACGCCATCGACCTATGTACGGTGATAACACCCGCTATTGTTGATCGTTCCCCTCTGACTATTGCCATATCCAGCGGAGGCAGGGCACCCGTTTTGGTGCGAATGGTTCGCGCACAACTAGAGGCTTTATTTCCCGCTAATTATGGTGTTTTGGCCGACTTGGCAGGCAAATTTCGAGCGAAAGTAAACGCTGCTTTTAGTCACTCGATGGCGCGTAGACGCTTTTGGGAGCGAGCGCTAGAGGGACCGGCTTGCGAAGCGGTATTGGCCGGTAAAGACCGGCAAGCCACTGAACTGTTAGAAAAACTGTTAGAAAAAGAATTGGAACAGCCTGAGTCAAGTCAATTTGGTGAAGTCTATTTAGTTGGTGCCGGTCCCGGAGACCCAGACCTGCTTACCTTCAAAGCACTGCGTTTAATGCAAAAAACCGATGTTGTACTCTATGACCGCTTAGTTTCTGCCCCCATTATGGAATTGGTTCGGCGAGATGCCGAGCGAGTCTATGTGGGTAAGAAACGCAATGAACATGTTGTGAGCCAAAAGGACATAAATGAACTGTTAATCGGCTACGCTCAGCAGGGTAAACGAGTACTGCGCCTAAAAGGCGGAGACCCCTTTATTTTTGGGCGTGGAGGAGAAGAAATTGAACACCTTGCTGATCTCAATATCCCCTTTCAAGTTGTGCCCGGAATTACTGCCGCATCCGGTTGTGCCTGTTATTCCGGGATACCTTTAACCCATCGGGATTACTCCCAGTCCGTAAGGTTTATTACTGGGCATTTGAAAGAGGGTACGACAAACCTCCGCTGGCAAGAATTTGTCGATCCCGATCAAACACTTGTTTTTTACATGGGGCTAATGGGCCTTCAAGAGATCTGCTCAAAGCTGATAGAGCACGGCAAATTACCTCAAACACCAGCCGCTATGGTGGAAAAGGGCACCACCCCTGAGCAGCGAGTATTCCCCTCAACAATCGCAGAACTTCCTGCTTTAGTGGCTGAAAACACGGTAAAAAGCCCGGCGTTACTTATCATCGGTGAAGTTGTTCAACTTCACAAAAATCTAAATTGGTTTAAAATCTAACCAAATCCTGCCGATAAGGTTAATATAGGCGTAGTAAATACGCTGATTTTTACTTATTTGTTAGAGTTTTTATGGTTGATAGTATCCGTCCAACATACCGCACCATTCCTACCCGGCGTAGTCGTCAATCTCAGGGAGTTGAGTCGCATAACGAAAAGAAACACAGAGGCACATCTCCCCTAAAGGAGCGACGTAAGAAGAAAGACCGCCGCTCGGATTCTGGCAATCGTTCCGTATACGATATGCGCCACTCCAATGGGCGTCGAAAAGAAGACCGGGGGCATCCAGGTATTGAAGTTGATGTTTGAATACTAGGTATTACTCTTTTATATACTATCTCCAGATTAAATGTTCTAAACTTCGGTCAGTATTGTTGTCCTGTCTTTTCCCTGAATTTATTGAGGATGTTAGATGTCGTCATTCGACTATGACTTTTTTGTAATTGGTGCCGGTTCTGGCGGTGTGCGTGCGGCGCGTATAGCGACGTCTCATGGAGCAAAAGTGGCCATTGCTGAAGAACTTTATCTTGGCGGCACCTGTGTCAATGTTGGCTGTGTGCCGAAAAAACTTTTTGTTTATGCCTCTGAATTTAGCGAAGAATTTAAAGCCTCTTCTGGTTTTGGATGGTCCGAAATATCCAGTAAATTGGATTGGCAACGTTTAAGAGAAAATAAAAATAATGAAATCAAACGCTTGAATGGGGTTTATCACACTATACTCGCCTCCGCTGGTGCAGAAATTATTGACGGAAAAGCAACGATTATTGACGGTAATACCCTTGACGTAAAAGGCACACAATATACTGCTGAGAAAATACTTATTTCCACAGGAGGTTGGCCTAGAAAACCACACTACCCCGGTGCAGAACATACGCTTGATTCCAATCAATTTTTTTTCCTAGATGAGCTTCCAAATAAAGTGGTAGTAGAGGGCGGGGGTTATATCGCTGTTGAATTTGCTGGAATTTTAAACGGTTTGGGATGTGAAACAGAGTTAATATACCGCAGTTCACTTTTTCTACGAGGGTTTGATCAAGATATACGAGAATTTATCCGCGATGAAATGATAAAAAAGGGCGTTAAACTCCGTTTTAATTCTGAAATTTCCAGCGTGAGCCAACAAAATCACAATACCTATGGTGTTGTACTCAAAGATGGTCGAACACTTTCCACCAACGCGGTTGTAACTGCTATAGGTCGAAGTCCAAAACTTGATGGATTAGGTCTTGAAAATACACAAATATCGCTCAATAAAAAAGGGTTTATTGATGTTGACAAAAACTTTCAAACTCATCACAAAGGAATTTACGCAGTAGGTGATGTAATCGGGCGAGCCGCACTCACTCCCGTTGCTTTGGCTGAAGGCATGGCTCTGTCTAATTACCTATTTAACAATACGCCAATATCTTTGGAGTATTCGAATATTCCTACCGCAGTTTTTTGTCAGCCTAATATTGGAACAGTAGGAATGACCGAGGACAAGGCCGCAGAGAGAGGAATTGACGTTGAAATATATAAAAGTGAATTTAAGCCACTTAAAAATACACTTAGCGGCGTAGACGAAAGAACGTTAATGAAGCTAATCGTCGATAAAACAAACCGAAAGGTGGTAGGAGCGCATATGGTAGGCCCTTCTGCTGGGGAGATTATGCAAGGTATCGCTATAGCGATTAATGCTGGAGCGACAAAAGAAACGTTTGATCAAACTATTGGAATACATCCTACCTCAGCGGAAGAATTTGTGACAATGAGAGCGCCATTTAACGGATAAGCTGTACGCTTGTAGTAAGAATCAAGTAAAATAACTTATGTGCAGGAGCTTTGAATAAAAGTGTACAGGTTACACAAGGTAAATGATGATAAATACTAGGTGATTATAAATTGGGTTGTATTAATCGAAAGACAATCTTTATTTTTTTAGCTGCGATATTAACAACAATATCGTCCCATCATTCAGCTTACGCTGAAAAAGTTATCATGGGCTATTTTCCGTTTTGGGCTCTTTATCGAGATGGTAAAACTCTTTCCGACATAGATACTCGTCAGCTAACCCACCTTATATACAGCACAGCTATTCTCGATGAAAAAGGTAACGTGAATAAGGCTGATAGCTTTTCCGATACTCAAAAGCAACTTGTATTTCATGATGGTACGCGGGTCAATGGTAATTATGAAGCCGTGCCAGTACTTAAACGTTTCCATCCAAATTTAAAAACGCTTTTATCCATAAGTGGCTGGGGAGATTCTAACAATTATTCGGATGTGTTAGCCGACCCAGAAAAACGCGCTAGATTTTACCAAACGGCGCTTAAATTAAAAAATGATTATAAATTTGACGGTTTTGAATTTGATTGGCGATTTCCTATTACTGGTGGATACGAGCAGAACTCAAAAAGACCAGATGACCTAGTAAACTTCAAACTATTTCTGTCAGAGTTTAGGGCTCTATGTGCCGATTGCGTATTGGCCGCCACCCTTTCTGAGCAGCCTCATAACCGGCCAGGTTGGAACTATCCTGAAATAGCAACGTATATCGACTATTTTCATTTAATGAGTGCTGCATTTCATGGCACCTGGGGGACAAGAACAGGGCATCGAGCTCCATTATTTGTTGACCCTGCGCATCCGCTACTCAATATTTCAAACGTAGTTGATGAACTTCTTGAACAGGGGCTTCCATCGGAAAAACTTATTATTCGTGTTACGTCAGAAGCTCTTGGTTGGGAAAATGTTCCCAGTGAAAACAATGGTTTATATCAAGTGTTTGAAGGTGTGAGCTTGGGGACATGGGATGATCAGGTCTCTGGCCCTACGGGGCTTATTGCTTATAGAGAAATTATTTCTAAAATTGGTTCACCTGATTTTATTAATACTTGGGACGATGCCTCAAAAGTTCATTCTTTATACAATTCAAAAACGAAACAATTTATTTCTTATGAAAGTGAACAATCCTTAAAATATAAATTGAATTTCATTAATAGCAAAAATTTAGGCGGCATTGCATTCTGGGAGCTAAATAGCGATGCAGATGGGGATAAGGCACTTTTATCAATAATTTATTCTTACTTTAATGGTTGGGATGCCACCTACTATCAAATTAAGACTTGGGTAATCATATTTTTACCCTGGTTTATTTTGGCCATTTCTATCTGGTTGCTGACCCTAGCAGGTGTAAAATGGTCTAGTAAAAAAAGGAAAGCGAAAAAGGAACTTTCTACCCATAAAAAGATTTCCTTTGCTTTAAAAGCACTACCAGAACATTTGGATCAAATTATCTACTTGAGTATGTCCCCGCCGGATTCACTTAGGGATAAAATGCAACCGGACCAGCTTATGGCTCTAGAAAAGCTGACAGAAAAAAGTGTGATGGCTAGGAGTGCCTTTGCACCTCTAACCCGAACCTCTAAACCACCTAGAGTGATTGAACTGGGGAGTGATCAGAAGCAAACTAACGACGCCGCCACTATTGAGAGCGAGAGCGAACACATAGTTTCTCGTGGGCACGTAGCTTCTAGTGAACATATAGCTTCTGAGGAACCACCAGTTGTTGATGCAACCACTGACGAGGCTTTATTATCGTTAGAGCGTTTTACTCACTTGATTAGTGATACTAATAACCTAGAAAAAATGATGGAAACCATGTTCACCTTTATTTCCAGTGATTTTCGGGTAAAGGGAATTACCCTCTGGAACGAGGATGACCTTGTAGAACAACAAGGTACAGAGCAAGTACTTTCCGAGTTTACCCGCCAGCAGCAAACACTACAGCTCTCGGATGATCGGGTGAAAGCATTGATCTCTAACCCTGAAATGAGTGGTTACCAGATTACTCTGGAGTTCCAAACGCCTCTCACACCCAGTGAAGAAGCCTACTTTAGAGGCTTAGGGAACCAAGTCATTTTTGCTCGACAGCAGTTTCGGGAATTGGCTAAGCAACCTCAACTGTTACTGGAACTCTACGAGATTGCTCGTCGTAAAGATAAGCTTCTCTACATCAAAGGGGAGAAAGGGTACAGTGGAATTCATGCTGAAGACCTGAAATCGCCTTTGTTTGTGTTTTCTCGCTTACGGGCTCTGCGTATGTATTTCCCCGAACTTCTTGTTCAGGTTCATAGGTCCTACCTAATAAACCCTAACTCGGTCACAAGAGCGGTCAAGAAGGATTCAGGTTTTCACTTGGACCTGAAAGGCCACAGTGTTCCGATTGCTCGCTCGTTTCTGGCCAAGATTAAAGGGGATTACCCCGCGTGGTTTGAATAGTTCTTGTACATCGGATTTACTCTTATAATCTTACATTTCAGCATGTCGTTTATGAAATATCAAATCAGTTTTTTTGTTGTAACTTATTGATTTTTAAATATTTATTCTTTTTTTTTCATTCATTGGTGATAATTGAATGCTCAGGGGTAGCGAAGAAGAGAAAATCTCGTCATTGTAGATCTCAGAGGTTAAGCACTCTTTATTTTGAATTTTCTGAGCGCTTACGTAGTACCTTTATTAGTAGTACCTTTAGTTTGTTGTACCTTTTTATATGTTCTAATCACAGAATGAACCATGGGACGCTGGCAGATGGATTCCTCGGCATGGAAGCCGACCCAATCTAAAATTTCTTTTAAGTTTTCTCAGGCACTTTGATGTAGATAATAATAGACCTACCCATAGTGATTTTATACGCATGGACATCTACGACCTTCACATTCTTCCTTTTCACTTTCTATCATTGTGGTACGCCATACGCCATATCGACATAAAGCATACAAAGGGCCAAATACCTATCAATGTGTGCTTCCCTCTTCGAATACAGTGATTCACTCTATAGCCTTATTTCCTGTATGGATAATTGGTCGGCTAAATTCTAGGTCTATTCAGTTTTAGTAGGGCTTTTGCGTCATACTGAGATACTCAAATGTCTAGCCCCAGGCTCAAACTATAGTGTCAATTAAACATCGCTCTATAATAATTACTTACGCATACTGTGCCGGTTTACCATCCTTAATCTTGAAATAGAACAAGCTTTATGTCTCCTTATTCCAGGGCCTGTTAACATTTTTGAATGATGATTTTCACGTCAGGGCGTATTTTTAGACATAATCTGAAGGACGGGCTTATTTCCCCCTCTCGCCTCGTTGGAGAAAAATAGGCTTCAATAGTATTATTGAATAAATGTTAACAAAGTTCTAGTCTGATAAAAAAGAATTAAAAACTTGTCGTCTAGTTCGTTTAATTTTGATTATTCTTGAATATGAAGTTGAAAAATACAAATTTTATATTCAAATCTAAAATAAAAATTTCTAATAAATAGACTATATTGAGATATCTTGTTGATTAAGAAAGATTATTGATTGACATATTGTTTGTTTAAGTCTAGCTTTTTTGCCTTGCCAATGTTATAAATATTGGCGTAAAAAATAATAATAAATATATTTAATTCTATCTAGCCACCTCAAATGAATTAATAACTATGGTTCTGTCATTTTATAGTGTGAGTATAAATACATAATTGTGAGTATTAGAAATAATACTTAAAGTGTATAGCAGTGGCTTTCATGAATTAAATTCTGCATCTAAGTTAGTGGAGCTAGAGGGCCGTTATGAATTCTTATCAATATGCGCTTAATTTTTTATTAGGTCTTGCTCTTCTACAGTGTAGTAGTTTGACCTACCCTCAAGAAACAGAAAAAAAAGCACCTGCTTTACCAAAGCAACAAAAGTTTATAGGTAAACCTGTTCTAGTCGATTTTTGGGCGTCCTGGTGTAACCCTTGCCGAGAGTCTTTTCCCTGGATGAACGAAATTAGAAAAAAATATCCAGGTTTGGAAATCATTGCAATTAACTTGGATGAAAAAAAAGCCGATGCAGATAGCTTTTTAAGTAAAATTCCCAGCAATTTTATCATTCATTATGACCCCAAAGGTGTTTATGCAAAGCAGTTCGGTATAGCGGGAATGCCGAGTTCTTATTTAATTGATGCCGACGGAAATATAATTAAAGAACATGTGGGTTTTTTCTCAAGTAAAAAAGAAGAATATGAAAGTGATATTAAAAAATTACTCGCTGCTCATTAAAGCTATTCCAATAAAATTAATGAAAATAAGCGTATATATACGGTTAGCAATAATTTTGGGCTTCGTCGGGCTTGTTGGGTGCTCGTTAACCAAACTGGGGGTGGAGCCTTGGCAGCGAGCTACCCTAGCAAAAGACAGTATGCGGCTAAATCATTTTGATTTGCAATCATCATTTGATGATCATATTTATTACGCGCGCGAAGCCTCTACAGGTGGCAGTGGTTCAGGAGGGGGAGGTTGCGGGTGCAACTGACGTGATTAGTGAGTAAAAATAATACGGGTAAACAGGCACATATTACACAACTCATCGTTGCGGCTTCATGTACTTTATTGGCCAGTGCCTCCTCCAATGAAGCAAGTTCGGCAGAGAAACAAGAAAATTCATGGAATGTGGATATCGCTGTACTTTCCTATTCTGAATCTGGCAGGGTACATGTAAACCAGTCGCTACTAGATATATCTTCTACCAGTGACCAACGTATTATAGATATAAAACTGGATGCTGATTCGGTATCTGGCCCCTCCGAAAACGGTGCTGTTTCTTCAAGAACACCTCAAACCATCACTAACCCATCGGGTAAATCTAGCCTAAATTATAAGGCAAACCAGTCTCCTTTCTGGGAAGTTGAAAACCACAATAGATATTCTGCGAGTTATTCTTCCGACGAAATTTTCTCTCCAAAGTATACGCTAAGTTATGGTGGTCGCTATTCATACGAACATAGCTATATTTCCAAGAGCGTACATCTAGGTGTTATACGAAATGCAAACAAAAAGAATACCCAATTTTCCCTGAACGGCTCCTATGAAGATGCAACTGTGGCTCCGCTTGGAGGAATAGTTATACCCGGTGAGCGCACAATATTAAGAGACGACTACCAAAATGATATGGAATTTCAACAAGACTGGGAAAGACTTCACGATGGAAGTGAAAAGAAAAAAAGAGTAACGGACATTAAATTTGGTTTAACCCAAGTGATTAATAAAAATACCCTTGTTCAACTAGGTTACCTGTACGGTAATGTTAGCGGTTATCAAAATGACGCCTTAAAATTGGTTTCAGTAATTGATTTGCAAGGTGAGCCCATCGCTCATATATTTGAACGAAGACCAGACAAAAGAAAAAAGCAGGTTGTCAACCTTAATGCTAAATTTAACCTCGCGGATAATACAGTGCTGGGTGTTAAATACAGATACTATGCCGATAGCTGGGGCATTCAGTCTTCTACCATTCAAACGGGTTTACAATATAGACTATCAGACGGATGGAAAATAGAGCCTACCCTTAGAGTATACTCACAAAATAAAGCCGATTTTTATCAGCACTCAGTTTTCTCGGAAAATGAATCTGAACACAGCAATGAATATATGAGCGCAGACTATAGGCTGGCCAGTTCAATAAATTATACTGTTGGTTTTAATATTAAATATCAATTTAAAAATAAAAACAGTATAGCGTTACGTCTAGCGAAATATAAAATCAATACGAAAGACGAAAATACCTCAAAACGTGGCTATCTGAATCAAATTGACGTTTCCCCTGATATTGATGCAACCATAATAATGTTATCTTATGGGTTCTGATAATGCTATTGAGTTAACCTACTCAAATGGTTGTTGGATTGGCTATTTTTTTTTGATGGCTTCAGCATGTGAAGTCCATATTCGTACTGATAATGCTTTGCAAGCAGAGAAACTTATTCGCTCTGCGTATCACGAGGGAAAACGCATTGAAACTAAATTAAGTCGTTATTTAACGAACAATATTGTGGCAAAAATTAATGCCTCCGGTCATATGGCGATAGCAGTGGACGATGAACTGCAAGCTTTACTTAATTATGCAGATACTTTATTTGACCTATCAAATGGAATGTTTGATATTACCTCCGGTGTGCTAAGAAAAATCTGGTCTTTTGAAAAAGAAAATATTAAAAAAAATAATTTTATCGAGCCATCTACCCAACAACTTTATTCACATCTGGAAAAAGTAGGCTGGGATAAAGTACATTGGCAACCACCTTATATACAGCTAAAACAAGGAATGGAAATAGACCTAGGGGGGTTGGGGAAAGAATACGCAGTGGATAAAGTTGCTGAAATAATTTCCTCAAACTTTGACGGTCAATACTTGGTGAATTTTGGTGGAGACTGTCGGTGTGTAGGGAGTAAGCAAAACCCTTGGGTGATAGCAATAGAACCTTCAGAAAATGATTGTCATACCGAACTCGATTCAGCCAGCTTGGTTCGAGGAAGCATTGCCACCAGCGGAACTACCAAACGCTACATTCAGGTTGGAAGTGCTCGTTACGGCCACATACTGAACCCCCAAACCGGATATCCCGTTGAAAATGCGCCTTTGTCCGTTACTATTATTCAAGAAACCTGCATCGCAGCCGGTGCTATATCAACCCTAGCCATGCTCCAAGGGCAAAAAGCCGAACAATATCTACAAGGGCAAAACCTTCTGTATTGGTGTTATAGATAGCTTTAATTGCTCAAACGCCTGGTTTTTTAGCAACCGCTTATTTTCTTAAGACGATGCTTACCTTCGGTGGTAATATACAAGCCTTCAAATAAAACTAGGGCAATATTTTTTGCCCAAATCATCGTTCAAATCAAAATTTATATCCTAAGGAAAATAACCGATATGGCCGGAGCAAGTTTATTAACACTTATCGATGATATTGCTGCATTGCTCGATGACATTGCCGTTATGTCCAAAGTTGCCATGAAAAAAACGGCGGGGGTTTTAGGTGATGACCTAGCGGTGAATGCCGAACAAGTCGGGGGCGTAAGAGCAGAGCGTGAGCTACCCGTTGTTTGGGCTGTGGCAAAAGGGTCGTTTAAAAATAAATTTATTATTGTGCCCGCGGTCCTACTAATCAGTGCCTTTCTACCTTGGCTAATCACCCCTGTTTTAATGCTCGGTGGTACATACCTGTGCTTTGAAGGTGCAGAGAAAATTATCCATAGCCTTCTCCATCGCGCTGAGGAAAACCACATTGAACGGGATACGCTTATTGCTGGTGAAGAGATAGACCTCGTGAAGCTGGAAAAAAAGAAAGTCAACGGGGCTATTCGCACGGATTTTATTCTCAGCTTAGAAATTATTGTGATTGCCTTGGGAACCGTACAACAGGCTCCCTTTATTCAACAGTGTTTGGTGGTTTCTATTGTTGCGCTTGGGATTACCGTTGCAGTATATGGGTTAGTGGCAATTATCGTGAAGATCGATGATTTGGGCCTGTATTTAACGAAATTAAAAGGCGTTACCGCTTTAATCGGGCGGTTTTTACTCTGGTTTGCCCCCGCGCTGATGAAATTTTTGTCTTTTGCTGGAACCGCAGCCATGTTTTTAGTTGGCGGAGGGATTATTGCCCACGGTTTGCACGCATACCTTCACGGTATTCCTCACAGGCTTTTTGGCGAGCTTAAACCTGGCGGCCTAATGGAAATACTTGTCAATACAGGCATGAATGCCGTTGTGGGTTTAATCGTTGGTCTATTAGCCGTATTCCTATATGAAATTGGTTTAAAGTTGATCAAAAAATAGCCATAGTAAGACAAAATAAGCGCCATAAAAATGTTGTGTCTGCCTGAAATGGTCTAAAATAGGCAATATCTTGCTCGTTCTGTGGCCAATGTCTCACATTGAGGCTCGAATCCTTCTATAGAAATGAGCGGGTGGATGCAATAATGTATCGCGTGGTTTTTGAGTACTTATTAAGCTAAGTTGGAGGCTAAACAAAACCGATGTTTGCGGTAAAGGAAACGTTAGATATAGGCTCTACCTATAACTCAGTAATTGAGGAGATAGACTCCATGCTGGTTGCGACTGCCAATCAGAAAGACACACTATTGACCTCTATCCGCAAAGGCAGTGCCTACCCTGAGGCTAAGCTGCAAGTACTGCGTGAAAGGTACCGAATGCAGTTCCATAAAGTTCGTGCTTACCATGAAAAACTTGATATATGGAGGCAGCAGGCAAACTATACGACCTGTAGAACCGAGATAATCGACTACCTCTATTTACTGAGTTCATTAGAAATTCAAACTACCGAAAATATACGTTTGGCTTTAGGGCTGGAAAATAAAAAACAATAATAAAATCAATATATTATAAAATCTGCTTAAGTTTTAATCTAAATTATCTGTTCTCACTGGGCTGCAACTTATTTGAGCTGATCATCTTGACCTCTTAGATTACTGGCTATTCAAATTCCAATTGTATGAAATATATTGATAAGGGGAAGCCGTAGGGGATTCGTGATATTGATTAAGGTAGCGGGTAATATCGCCAAAATCTTCTTCAAACCATTTGAATAAACTGGATATATGGGGGACATCCCCTTCAAGCTTTACCCCTTTAGTACTGTTATTGATAAACTTCTTGGCCTGGTCTTGGAGTTGGGCGTCTAGTGTAGATGCAATATAGGCTTCAGGCCGTAAATCAGGGCAGCTTAATGAAGCGCACACTATAGAAAAATGGATTCGTGGTTCTTCCATTGAACGTAAAATTTTGTGTTCAATTTGGTTCAGTGTAACCGCAGAGCCGCCAATATAGCCCACCTCTTTTTTCCATACTGGGGCAACAAGAGAGCCAAGATTTTTAATACTCTGTGACTCATTATTATCGATAATAAGTTTTAATGTGAAATAGTTATAGGCATTGATATAAAACGCTAATTTTTGATTTCGTGAGGAAAAAGCAGGTTGGAATACTCGAAGTTGAGAGTATATTTTATGAAACTCGGCCTCTTTTTTTAAGGCGGCATAGTCCACCAAAGTAGAGCGCACCCCCTCCTTTTCACCTAAAAAAACATAACGTTTTAACAGGCTGTCATACACCTTCCAGTTAAATGCTCTAAATGTTTCGCTTGCGTTAATCTCAATGTTTTGTTGCGAGCTATCGGGGGAAGAGGGAAGGTTAATCACTAAAATGAGACCTGCCATAATTAAGGCAAGGACAAATGCAATAAAAAATGTAAATTTAGTCATAATAGATAAAAGTAAGCCAACTTATATTATCACTCATAATAGCCTTAATCGCTAAAATGAGTTTCGTGAAATCTCTTCAGCAGATGATTTTTGTAAATGATAAGCTACCACCTTATTGAAGAAAGTTATATTGAAAAACGTTTATACAAACTGAAAAGTCTTGATGCTTGATTGCTCCATAATAACATTGTCTAGGTCATCGACAGTTAAGAGGAAATAAATTGAATTTGTCTTCTCCCATAAAAAGCGTCGCCATTATTGGTGGAAGCAGCTTAGCTCACCTAACAGGAATGGAAATAATATCCGTTAAACCGCTAACCACCCCCTTCGGTAAACCCTCTGCCAATATCCTATATGGCACTATACAGGGGATTCCTAGTTACTTTTTAAACCGACACGGCAGCGATAGCAACATTGCCCCTCATAAAATCAACTATCGAGCCAATATTTGGGCGCTTAAAGAACTGGGGGTTGAGACTATCCTTGCCGTCACCTCCGTAGGAGGCATCACGCACACCATACCGGGAGAACTGGTTGTGCCAACTCAGTTAATTGACTATACCCATAGAGAACCCAGTTTTTACGACGGTGAAAACCGAACCGACCTCAACCACATAGACTTTGCCTACCCCTTTAGTCAAGCCATTGCACGCACCTTGCTTGAAATAGGCGAGCAAACTGGGGTCTCAGTAAAACCCGGAGGCGTCTATGGCGTAACCCAAGGGCCGAGGTTAGAAACCATTGCCGAAATTGAACGGATAAAAAGAGATGGCTGTGACCTTGTAGGTATGACCGCGATGCCAGAAGCGAGCTTGGCAAAAGAACTCGGCATCGAATACGGAAACCTATCTCTGATCGTCAACCCCGCAGCAGGTTGCTCAGATACTCCACTCAACATAAGTGAAATTCGGAATATCATTTCTCACAGTCAAACCAAAATCATTGATCTTATTGGCGCCTGGTTAGCTAAAATAAAGAGTGTGGTATAAACAAAACGATAAGTGACTGAACTTAATAATGCTAAGGGTTATTGCCTATTTTTATCATTTACTTTTGACGCATCATATTATGCTTTTTGCGCCTTAATAAATGTTTTATTAGACCCAATAGCGACAGTTCAATACATAGTAATAACCCCTAAATAATCCGCAATCTGAGATAGTTTAGAGTGTACACATGGCTCAAGTAGCAAACGTTGTTAATTTTACCGTTACGGGTAATCTTCCTGTAAGCGTTGTTATTCCCTGCCATTCAGATACCACATATTTGATATGTTTATTACAGGAAATTATATCCTGGCAAGAATGTTCTATGGAAATTATTCTTGTACTAAGTCGCGAGACGCCTATTTGCGAGCAGCTATCAAATTTAATAGACACCCTAAAGGCTAAAATTATTCGAAGCCATGCCAATCGAGGGCTCCAATTAAAAAAAGGGGCGGAGGTGGCCAAAGGTGCAGTACTTTGGTTTTTGCACTCAGATGTGACACCTAACAAAGAATCGGTTTTGGAAATCAGAAAATCAATATGTGAAGGCAACGATGCTGGTGCTTTTTCATTTGCGTTTTCTGGAAGTGGAAATTGGAAGAACCGTCTATTGAAATTCATAATAGGGGAAAGGAGTCGTAGGGGGTATTTATATGGAGATCAGGGAATATTTACTAGCCAAGAATTATATAAAAAAGTAGGTGGATTTGATCCATGGCCGATTTTTGAAGATATATCAATGGTAAAAAAACTAAAACAGCAGGGGAAATTTGTATTGCTTAAAAATAAAATCAAAGTGAATTCTTGCCGTTGGGAAAAAGGCCGGATAAGAAAATTTATTATAAATCAATTTTGTTCACTGGTTCTTCTTTTAGGTGTCTTTCCAGAGCGGATCGCCAAATGGTATTGGCAAAAATAGGTATGGCGACTTCGTCTTTCTTATTATGTGAAGTCGCCTTAAGAAAAATTAAATAATAAATTAAAAGCCTAATTACTAGCCGTTAGTAAATTTGAAGGAAGTTCTTTGCTCGCGTCTGCGGATAAGTTTTGTGGCACAAAGTAGAAGTCTCCTCCTTCATGACCCGCAGCACGAATAGGGCGCATTTCTGGGGTTTGTTCAATTTCTTTTACTTTTGCTTGTTGGCGAACATTTACGGCAACGCGAGAAAATACCATATTATCGCGTAATATACCTTTATTGGATTCAAGCAAGTGTATCAGCGAGTTGGCAAAGATAGAGTGTTGTTCGCCCATGCCATCCAATACGGGTGCTTCACCGCCGGAGGATATAACGATTCTTGAGCGACGAGATAAACCTAAATTAATGGATTTTTTGGATAAATGAGTGTTCATGCCACCCAATAAAAACGAACTTTTTTCCGAAGCTAGGTTACCTGCAAAACACGAGTCGGCAATAACCAATATTGAGCGGGCTTTAATTCTATCCAAATGATCGCTAATAACGCTATTGCTGATCCAGTTTGTCAATACGTCGGATTCTGCATTTGTTGGTAACCAGTAACCTATCTTTCTTCGGCTGTTTGAACTTAAACGTAAGTTGCCATGGCCTGCATAAAAAACAAGGAGGTTATCTTCCGCTCCAATTTGTTTGTAGAGGTCATTAAAGGCATTTAAAATTTCTTTTTCATTCGCGTCAAATAAGGTAACGGTACTAAACCCATACTTTTTTTCCAGTATGGATTGCAAGCGTAGCGCATCTTTTTTTGGAGACTGTAAATCGTCTAGATACATATAGTCTTGATTGCCAATAATTAGGGCAAAATAGCGTCCAAAGTTGATATTTTTAAATTTAAGTGTATCGGTTTTTTTTAGATTAAGTGGGCCAAGTAGTTCAGACTGAGGGATATTTCTATAGGTTGCTTTGGGTAAGCTGGTTAATTTTTGGTTTAATTTTTCGAGTTCTTGTGTGGATTTTTGATATAAATTTTGAAGTACTTCGATTTGATTGTTAGCATATTCAAGTGATTTTACCTTTTCAGTGGTAGGCTCAACCTGATTTTTTTGGAGTCGCTCACTCTGCGCTTTCATAGACGCTAGCTGTGTTTTTAAATAGTCGGACTCTTTCAGGGAAGTGCCGAGCTTACTTTTTAATTCGTTGCGTACTTTTTCGACTTCTTTTTGGGCTTCAGCAGCAAAAACCACCTCTTCACCGTCAGCAGAAAGTCGATAGTAATTTAGAGCTTTAGTAATATCTTGTTCAACCCCTAAGCCTTTCTCGTATAAGAACCCCAAATTAATTTGCGCTCTTTTATAACCTTGTTTTGCGGCTTTCTCATACCATTTGGCTGCGGTGACATAGTCTGTTTCGTTTCCCAAGCCTTTTTCGAATATTTCACCGACATAGGTTTGCGCTTCAGCATCGCCTTTTTCGGCATTTTTCAGCCAAACATTCAGTGCCGTACGGTAGTTTGCTCGGTCATAGGCTACGTAATCTCCACCGCGAATATTGCATTCAATTGCTGTGGTTTTTGTGGCTTTGCGCTCGGAAACATAAGTCATATTTCCCAAGCGATGTATTTGTCCTGGTAATAAACAATCGACAATATGCAGGTCATCTGCATTGCGATTGTTTTCTTTTGTATTATTATTCTGTGTTGTTTGACTCGCTCCACAGCTAGCGATTACGATAATAATACCGACTATTGAGGTCGCGCGGGGTATACGTTTAATCGCTTTTATATACTCGGAAATGACTTGTTCTAATGCCTTTTGGGTATCGGTAATATTTATTATTTTCATGGTTTTCCTTAAGTTTTTCTTTCCAGTAGGTTAAATAATTTACTGTTCTTTTTCGAGTTTTTCTTGAATATGGATGAGTGCGTTTTCAATATCTTGGTCTAAAGACCCCAGGTTATCTTTCTTTAAAAATTCTAATGCAATTTCTAATTGCATGAGTGAAAAGGTATCTAAATTGTCTTGTTTTGAGCGGGAGATAAGTTCTTTAATAATTTTATTAACTCGTCTATCTAAAATAATTTTTAGTTTGAACCTGTCCCGAGAGTCTACAAGAGGAATGTCTAAACTGGCTTCCCAGGCTTGCGCGTAGAGTTTATGGGCTTGGTCGATGTCGCCGCTGGTATATATGTCATCACCTGTTTTAATGGTGTCTACTAGGTTATCCATAGAGGTGGGTAAATCGCTAAAAACAATGGCAGCATCCGATTTATAGGCCGTAATTCCCCAGGAAATTACCATGGTCACGACTAAGGTTGCAATTAATACAACCATTGATTGCTTTATTTTAACTTTTGGTTTAATGGCATCAATAAATTCGCCAGCATTCGAAAACCTATCTTTCCGATAATAAGATAGCCCTTTCTCAATAGCTTTCATATGTCGCTTGGAAAGCCCTTTAATGGGCTTAACTTGCAAGAATCGAATGTGTGCTTCTTTTGCTGTGACTCGTTTACCCTCTACCATAAAGGGGTGTTTGCCTGTTAAAAGCTCGTAGGCGACACAGGCGAGTGCGTAAACATCATCGGAAGGAATTGGCCGCTCATTATTGAGCATTTCTAAACTGGCGTAGTTAGGGGTCAAAGCACCCATGGAACCAGGGTCAAAAAAAGTATCCTCGTTCTGAGCGTGAGAAATATTACTTCGTACTGCTTGAGCAATACCAAAATCCAGAATTTTTATTTGTTCATTTTCCGTAAAAAATATATTTGCCGGCTTGAAATCTGCGTGAACAAAGCCCTCTTGATGCGCATAGGCTAAACCTCGGGCCATATAATCAATCAAGCTCATTAGCTTGGCTTTTTTCTCATAGCTATGGGCTCCCTCGGCAATATAGGTATCGAGAGATTGTCCTCGTAGGTACTCCATACTTAAGAAAAAGATATTGTTCTCGCGGTCAAAATCGTAAACGGTAACAATATTAGGGTGAGATAGGACTTGAGATTTTTTGGCTTCACGTTGCAAAGCCATAATGGCTTCAATGCTATCGTGAATGTTTTCATTTAAGAACTTGATAACGGTGTAAGGGTCGCTATCTTTTAATTCTTCTTTTCGTAAATCTTTCGTGAGAAAGATGGTTCCCATGCCTCCTTGACCAATTCGCTTTTCAAGTACGAATCGGTTTTTAATGATTGTGCCCTCTTTAAGGTTATCCCTCACTACCCCAGATATAGGCATAGTGGGTTCAACAGAGTGTAAAACGTTCTTTGCCAAATCGGCAATAGAAGTCGTGCGTGAGGAGGCGGTTACTTTAGAGTCAATATTTGGGTTGGTGTCCGTTGAAGGAAGGGTTTCTGATTCTAAATAGTTGCTCTTTTCTTGAATAATTTGACGGGTTTGATCGTTATTACCTAGGCGAGTTTGGTCAGTAGACGGTGTTGGGGCGCTATGGAATATGGGGGCAGGCTTAGTTTTTTTAGGCTGGATACGGGTAGCGTCTTCTGTTCGGCGAATGGTTGCTTCCTTGCTGACCTTTGATTTAACAGGTCTAATACGTGTTTTTTCGCCATCCCTACTCATACATATAGAACCAATTTCTCTAAACTTGTGCGCTAGTGCAATATTCTTGATCGAATTGTAATGCAATTATCCATATAATGTGCGGCGAAAAATCACTAAAACACCAATTTATCCTCTCTCACAACCCTGTGATTAGGAGTAACAACCCAAAAGGACACTTGTCTATGATATTTTTTAAAAAAAACCATGCATTGAAGAAGCATACCCAAATTTTTTCGGGTGTAAGCTGTGTATTAGCGACGCTTGCTGCGGTTGAAATTCAGGCGAAATCTTTGGATGAGGCGGTTGCCGAGCAGTTGGGTACGCCAATAGGCACGCCTTCAGGCTTTGTGGGTTGCGGAAACCTGCATGATGCCGGTTCCAATTTAGTGGGGGCATTACAGACCTATTGCGCACGATTTGCACCGGAAGGCGCGACGACTGCTGCATCCGGTGGAGGCTCTGCTACAACAACCGCAGTGCCTAGAGCTGAGGCGCATTCTGCGGACAGTCAAGATGACGCTATTTCAAAAAATAATGGAAACTGGTCTTGGTTCTTAACAGGGGAAACTGAAACCCTGGAAAAGAGCGAGTCAGAAACAGAGGGTGCGTTTGATTCGGATGTTCAGAGGGTGGTGATGGGTATATCTTATGCGCCTACTACCCAGGCAAGCTTTAGCTTGGCTGTTGACCGAAATGAGCAAGATGGCGATTTTGAAAACGGTGGAACCTTTGCTCATCAATCGACAGGAATTCGCCTTTTGGGTACGTTTAACCCGACAGACAACTTCTCCCTAATGATTTCGGGGGCTTATGATGATATTACGAGTGAGCGAACCCGAATCAGCAGTGTGAACGATTCCTTTAATGGCGGAGAGATAAACTTCCTAAGTGGCACTCCAACGTCAGATTACAGTTACAATCAATTGGGTGTTAATTTACGAGGTAGCTATCAGCTAACATCGGGTAAATTCTCCTTTACGCCAATGTTGGGTATAGATTGGCTGGATACGGATTATGGAACCTTCTCCGAAAGCGGGAACTCTGGGCTTGAATTAAGGTTTCATGATGATGCAAAAACCTCTATGCAAAGTGTACTTGGCTTCCAGGGTTCTTATGCTATCTCAACCGATTTTGGCGCATTTATCCCACAATTTAGTGCAATCTGGCGGCATGAATTTGAAGCGGATAGCCGCGATGTTAATGTCAGTTTTGTTCAAGATTTGAATGCTACACAATTTAGCTATCAAACCGATGAATTGGATTCTGACTTTGTGGATGCAAGTATTGGCGGTGTTTTTGTTTTTGCTCAAGGTGTGCAAGCTTACGCTAATGTTCAAACATTACTTGCCCATAAATATTTTGATAGCTTTATTGCAAGTATTGGTTTGAGAATAGAATTCTAATTTCTATATTTTTAATATGCGTTCTATTTACTTAAAATCACCTGCCTAGCAGGTGATTTTGTATTAAATACTCTTCCAACGTCCAGCTTTAATTTCCTAGACCAAACACTTCTGAAAGTATTGGCTTATCTCTCATATAAAATATTGTTATTTATGGTGGGGGGGGGAGCGCCTTTTCTTATTTCAACGTTAGATGCTATTCCATAGGTATAGGATAAACCTTCACGCTTTCTTAACGTTGACTCTACGCTTTTGTTCCCTTTGCTTTATTGGCCCGAAGAGCAATGGTTGACCTATCAACTCCGGTATTAAGAATGGCGATTGCGAACCTATCTGCTTTAATTTATTAAGAATTAATTCTTTGATTTTATATTCTATATGGACAAAATGGTAAAGATAAATATGCGGAAAACCTGGAAAATATAGGTAACTCTATGAAAAGTAAGGAAAAATGGGATGTCCAGTTTTGATAAATTTAACTAGATAACGGACACCCTTATTATTAATGGACATTTGAAGTGTATTTGGGATAATAAAACAGCAAAGTGGACAGTTGAGATAATGGCCAAATCTAGAGGAAAGGAGTTTAACTTATTGAAAAATATACCTTTTTATCTCAATTCCGAGTTGTCGGATATAGTATGTTATTGGACAAACTGTCGTTTATACTACTGTTAGGCACTATAAATCGGAGGTCTAGTCTAATGGAAGATAAAATTGTAGAAGAAATTTCCAACATCAAAGATATTGTATATATCATTACCGCTTTATCAGGCTTTGTTTTAGGGTTACTTGGGTTTTTAAAGAGTATCAATGTAGATAGACGAGTAAGAATTGAGCCTTATTTCCGTAGTGTTTGGTCATCTATTACGGAAAATATTAAGTCTATTATAGATTCTGGGGAAAGTTGGGCTGGCGATTTAGAACGTCAGCTAGCAATACCCAATCCAGACGGATTTTCAAATTGGGGTAGTGTAAATACTGATTTACAGTTGGAAGAGTATGAATGGGATTATGATAAAAAAATCCATAAATTACTTCTTCAATACGTATCCATTATTGATAAGCTTAGCAATACTGTCGATGACTATAACGACGTTAGATATTTAACTACGCAGACGGCGAAAACAGCAGCGGGTCTCCGTTACATAGGCGTCATAAAAGAGAGACGCGACGAGGAAAAGGCTCTATTACACTTGAAGCGGTTTAATGTTTCACCAGAAGCCACTTTTCACGAATTGAAAAGTAACACTAAGTACAAAAAGACGTTAAGTTTAGCAATAAGTTCAATTAAAAAAGATGCCGCCACACTGAAGTGCTTGTCAAAAAAAATAAGGAAAAGGAAATCTGTTTATGATTTCATGTTCAGTGGCACTGGAAAGTAATTTGCCTAACAAAACTGTCAAAAGGACATTTTATGCTCCGCTTCGCTTTGGGGTGGCTTCGCCACTTTACCCCAAAGCTACGTTACACATAAAATGCCTCTTACAGTGGCGTTAACAGCTAAAGAACTAAAACGGTTTTGAAATTGTGAAAGTACATTTGCAACCGTTGAAAGCACTGTACAATTTATTACCGAGAAGTACACACTACTTCGCAAGCTCAGCAATGTGTAGTAGGGGGTTCTTAATAGGTTGGGTAAGGTTCTTATCAAGGCGGCTTAGTCCGCTTACAATCGAGTTGAGTAGTAAAGGCAACGGAAGTGTCCTATTCTAAGGGCGCACCAAGCCTTCGGAGGGAACTGGGAATTGCATTCCTTTTTCCAAATCCTAAAAAGAACCGTATAATTGCAGGTAATCACCGTTAGCTATGCACCGCGCTGCAGTTAACAAGTGGCAGCAAACTGAAAATCGGTACTTCGCGATTTTTGTGTTACTCGCTAACGCTCAAACATTAACACAAAAACCGCTACGCACCGCTTTCAGTTGTGCCGGGCGTTAAGCCTCAATCGAGATACAAATGAACGCGAAAGAGTTTGTGAAATACTGGAAAGCCGAAAAGGACGATTCCCTTACGCTTTATACTTTGGCTCAGGAAGATACCGAAGTGTCGGCTTTAATCTCGAAAATGAAACTCTCCCCTGAGCAAAAAGAAATAATGACATCTGTTTTGGATGCTGCATTAACAGATACATACTACTCATTGTTGCTGGGGCTTGATGGTTCAGGAAGCATTGGTGGAATGCAGCAAACTTTCAAAGTTGTTGATGAATCTGGGGCTGTCGTATCTGAATGTGGTGAAATCGAAGCAGAAGCATGGGAACAGTTTCATGGTTCATAGTTATGTGCAGCTACGGCTTAACAAGTTTGTCCATTTGACGTTTTGGTCTTCGCTCCGTTTTGGGGTGGCTTCGCCACTTTACCCCAAAACTCCACTACAACCAAAACGCAAATGACAAAAGCGTTAGCCACCTCTAAAGGTAGAAGGAAAATACGAATGAGTACTGTTTTTAGTTTGACTCCATTTAGAAACGTACATGATATTGATATTAAATCGTCAAATGGGATTTCTTTTACTATCGATATCTATGAGCAAGCAAACAATCAATACGATTCAACTGTTACTGTGCTGGATAATTTAAGTGCCAATAAAGGTAGTTGGTTATATAACGTATCGCCAAATACTACTTCTGCAAATGATAATTTCGAATCGGCCATACAACTAATTAGTCAGTACTTAGCACATTACGATTCAAGTGGTTCTATTATCGATATTCACAACCCATGTAACTGTCCTTTCGTTACGGAGAAAGATCAAAATATCATTTTGTCAAAGTTGCAGGTTGGCTTAAATGTTCGGGTCAACTGAATGCGCAAATACATAAAGGCTAACAAACCAAGCCAGCAGGACGTATTTTTGCTGTCGCTTCGCTCCAAAACGCAAAAATACGCCGCTGCTTAGGGGCGTTAGAGCGTCAAGTTTAATCTTGATGTATCTTGCAGGGTGCAAGTCCCTGTCGGGTAAGGCTTAACCGGCCACCCGTATCGAGTGTTGCGCTTATGGCGGAGGGTAGAAATAAAGTTATTTTTTTTTTTTTAAAATTTTATTTTCAAAATATTCCCGAACAAAATAAGTGAAGCGTACACAGAGAAATGATTAGGCCGTAGGGGTGTCGCAGACCCTGAGAACTGGCATAGCAGACAGCTTCGACATGCAAATTGAGATCGACGAGGGGTTTAACGCCCACCGAAGTCAACACAGAAGCATCCGTACATGGTGAGGATGTGGAGGGTCTCCGGAGTCAAAAGGTTGTGGCATGATCATAGAGATGCATTTGAGAACTTGAGAGATCCATTTAGGCCCCAGCGGGAAAGAAACGACGAGAACCGTATGTTAGAGACACGACATAAACAGGAGACTGGACTGCACTGGTTCGCGGAAATTCTTTCATACTGCTGGGAAAGTTGTGAATTCTGTAACTGGAATAGCAGCCGATGGCTAAATGGAAGTCGGATCAAACATAGTACTCTGAGGTTGGGAGAGCCAACTACATGGGGAAGGTCTTGACGGAAGTACGTAGCTCGCAAAGGACCCTCATACCCGACGCTGAAGAATGGGAATACTATGAGCTCCCCTCACTGCGAGGAATAGCCAGGAAAGCAAAACAAGAACCCATGCATCGCTTTCGCGATTTATCGAGGTGCTTAAACGACACGCATATGAAGTACGCCTTTAGTCGAATGAACAAAAAGGCTGCGTCAGGAGTGGATAAAGTCACCTACTTGGATTATCGAAATAACCTGGATGGAAATCTAGAGAATTTAATCGATAGGCTAAAGAAAGATAAATACAAAGCGAGATTGGTTAAACGGAAACATATACCCAAAGCACCAGGGAAAACACGACCACTCGGATTACCCGTATTCGAAGACAAGCTACTGCAAACCACCAGCTCAGATTTACTCAGTGCTATCTACGAGCAAGATTTTTATGATTTCAGTTATGGTTACAGACCAAAGCGAGGAGCACGACAAGCTGCTGATGACCTAGCCGTTAGACTGCAATTTGGTCGACTCGGATACGTGGTTGAAGCGGATATAAAAGGCTTCTTCAACCATATCGATCATAATATCTTGTTGGACTTTATAGCGCTCAGGGTAGACGATAAGCGTTTTGTGAGGTTAATAGCAAAATGGTTAAAGGCTGGAATACTGGAAGAGGATGAGCAAATAATCTACCCAGAAGAGGGAACCCCTCAGGGTGGTAGCATCTCCCCAATATTAGCGAATATCTATCTGCACTATGTCATAGACGACTGGTTTGAAAAAGTTGTCAAGCCAAGCTGTCGTGGCGATGTGATGATATGCCGTTATGCGGATGACTTTGTTTGTGCATTTCAGTATGCGGGAGACGCAACGCTGTTTTATCAAGAGTTACCGAAAAGATTGAAAGCGTTCAATCTAGAGGTTGCAAAAGAAAAAACAAATTGCATTCGGTTCAGTCGTTTTCATCCAGGCTTGAAGAATCGATTTTCCTTTCTAAGTTTTGAGTTCTATTGGAAAGAAGATAGCGCAGGAACAATAAGAGCCTTCAGGCGTACAGCAAGAAATAGACTGCAATCGACGAAAAACGGTTACAGCGAATTCATCAAGAAATCACGACACCTGAGAACCCCCGTATTGATTGACAAGTTAACCCAAAAACTCAGAGGGCACTACAATTACTTTGGGGCGGTGGGCAACAAGGACGATCTCTACACGGTGTACTCTCATGTCGTTGGGTTGTTGTATAAATGGTTGAATCGACGCAGTGGGCGGAAAAGTATGACCTGGGAAAAGTTAAAGCGCTTAATTGCCCATAGATCGCTGGCGAAGCCAGTGTGTAAGGCAATAGTAAGGAGCACAAAGGTATGGTTATAATAAAAGGATTTTTGCACTGCGAGAGCGAGTACAACCGAGGAGCCGGATGCGGGAAAACCGCACGTCCGGATCTGTATGGGGGGCTTTATGTAAATGAAGTTCCTACCATTACTAGCCCCAAAATATAGATCTTACTAATAAAGGAGAATTTAAGTGCTTACACCAGAAGAAATATTTATTTCAGATCATACGGAGTTGTTTCTCGACTTGTATCGGTTTGGAAATTCAAGAAGCCCGCGTTTTGACCATATAAGGCCAAACAAAGACGCGAAAATACAAGATCGTGCTGGCATCAAATACATAATTGCAGATGGTAATGGTATTAGCGCATTTTCTTCGGTACCTCAAGGGAAGAAAAATACCTGGAAAATTCGTAAAGGAACTCCATTGCCTCCCGGTGTGAAGTTGGTAATAGATAAAAGGCCAAATCACGAAACACACTATATGCTTGCTCCAGAGCGAACTATGAAACTCAGCGAGTTTCATGCGCTGATGGATAAAGTTCGAGAACACGCTATCAAGATAAGCTGAGGAATTAATAATGCAAACAATTGATTTGAAACTGCCATATACAGAAGTGACTTTATTAATTGACGCGCTTCGTCACTATACTAAATATATTGAAAATCTAGATGAAGAGAGTGTTGACGAAGATACTTACGGAGATTTACTAAACGATAACGAGAATGTTAAAGCTCTAGAAAAGACTATTTCGGAAGTTTTTGCAAAACAAGTTGAGCCATACCAGCCATAACAAAGCGCTGCACTCCGACGCGAGATCTGACCCGATAATGCACACACCTCCATATAACTAAACTGGAGGTGTCAAATGGCACGAAGAAAACACTATAATTTTTATGACGATCAATTTAAAGCAACGGCTGTAGCTCTCACAAAGATAAAGGGAGTGAAGGCCGCCGATGTAGCGGAAGAGCTTTGTATTCATCCAGTAATGCTTTACCGTTGGTGTATGGAGACTAGAAACGGTGATCTCATGACAAGCAAGAAAGACATTAATATTGACCCTAAGATGGGCACAGAACTTAAGCGATTAAAAAAAATCGAGCGCGAACATAACCTGCTAAAGCAGGAGCATGACCTTTTAAAAAAAGCCATCCAATTCTCTTTAGAACAAAAAAAGAAATCTACGCATTCATAGATGATCATAGGGAACACTACGATCTAAAGATTATGTGCTCAGTGTATGACATTAAAAGGGAGAGCTACTATTCATGGAAGCGCCGGGGTAAGAGTCAACGCAGTTACGATGACGAATCTCTATATGAAGAGATATTGGCAGTTTATAAAAGTAGTGGACAAGCATACGGGAGCCCTAAGATAACGATGGCGTTACGGAAAAAAGGATTTCGTATCGCAAAGAAAAGGGTAGCCCGAATAATGCGTGAAAATGGGCTTAAATCGAGGCGGTCGACCATTTACAGGGCAAGACCAGGGCTAATGAATTTTATCGCATCGGTCCCAAACCGAGAACTCAATGTATTGGCGGGCGAAGTAAATAAAGTTTGGGTGGGTGATGTTACGTATTTAAAGGTTAACGATGAATGGCGTTATCTAGCAGTAGTCATGGATAAATATAGTCGACGAATTGTCGGTTGGTCTTTGAGTGACAAGCGAAATGCGAAATTGACTTGGAGCGCATTTAAGCAAGCACTACGAAATAGAACGCCACCCAAGGGGCTACTATTTCATACAGATCGTGGAATCGAATACCGAGCGTTTGATTTTTCTGATAGGTTGGCGAAACGAGGGTTTGTCCAAAGCATGAATCGCCCGAGGAGAATGAACGATAATGCCCATATGGAATCATTCTTTGCAAACTTTAAGGCAGAGCGAATACATCGTAAGCCTGAATTCATATGTGAAAAGACGCTTCGCGGCGTAATTACTGAATATATTGGGTTTTACAATAATAGGCGTTTACATTCATCGATAGGCTATTTACCGCCTGAAGAATATGAGCGTAAAATGAGTTAACAAAAGGGTGTGTGCAAAAGCGGGGCAAATCTCTATTTTGGTCGTCGCTTGAAAAAGACTAAGCAACAACCAAAATACGCCAAATGTTAGCGTTATGGTTTTAAAATTCACCCTCTGCAAGGAAACAAAGTATGCACACTCCTATTGAATTTTACGTAAAAATACCAACTGTGCTTTATCGAGCGGGTGCAGCAACAAAGCCAAAGTTTGATTATATTAGGACTAGCCCTCCGAGAACGGAGGATCAAATATTTGATATTAAAATTGACCCCGATACAAAAATGATAGATCGCGAATCGGGTGGAATGAGTCTATTTGATAAGCCAAGATTTAATAATAGTAAAGACTGGTGGGTTCTTCCTGCTGGCACTAAGCTCCCAGCAGGGTTTACTGTGACGAAAGATCTTACAGATGGGGTGTTTAAAGGTCATTATTCAATTAGAGTTTTGGGTTCTATGCATATTGATATGTGGAAAAAAACTCTAAAAGAGTGGGCAGAATCTGAAGCGATTCATATTAATGAGTATCGTAGCAAGGGGGTTAAGTGATGTTCGGTACGCAAGAGTTGAGACTAATAAGGTATTCCGTAAAAAAAACTATTGAGAGCTTAAGGAAACGTCAGGCTATTTTAGATCCAGATTCAGATGACGCCATTGAAATTGCAAATGATCTTACTCTCTATGAAATAATATTGGAAAAAATTAAAGATAAACCAGAAGTTTAGTTTTTATCGGCAGCCCTAACAAATAAGGATATGTCGCGCTTGCCGCGACATATCTCATTGTTGAACAAGCCCGGAGGTTAACGTCTCTATAGGCAATTAAATAATATTCCGTTTTCGCTTAACGGGTTTTTTTGCGGTTCGATCTTTTTGATGGACGAGTTTGATCCTCGCCCGGAAGGCGATTAAAAAAATAGTATTCTCTACATATAACAACCCTCCCTATGAGGAAGCGCTCACGGTACTGAGTCGTGATGGGTTGAAGATCCATGTTACTCCCCCCAAAGCAGGCGCAAGTGATTGAGCATACGGTTAATGCGCTTGTTCGTATCGTGCTGGGTATGAGTTGAGAGCTGGGTATAAAGTGCGGTTGTTTTTGGGCACTCGTGACCCATCTCGTGCTGAATGGAACGCAGGTTCACGCCCGCATCGGTGAGCAAGGTGCCGTAGCAGTGGCGCAAGGTGTGTATGGTGATGTCTTTATGAATACCCACATCCTGCACGATGGCCTTGAAGGACTTTTGCAAGCCGCCTCGATCCATTACCGAGTCGGCTTCGAGCCGTTCTTGCGCACTCCGACCGCGAGGGAAGATCCACTTCGGATGCCGATGGGTAACCCAATATCGGCGCAACGCATCTAAGGCCATTTTAGGCATCGTGACAAACCGATCTTTTTTGCCCTTGGCTTGACGAATGTGAACCTTCATGCGTTCACTATCAATATCTCCGATGGTCAGTGACAGAGCTTCGCCAAGACGTAAGCCCATACTGAAGCAACAGAGAATAAAGGTTTGGTAGCGAAGCTCTCGCGTGCCGTTGATGAGTCGTTCCAGCTCTTTGAGTGTGAGGACATCGGGCAAGTGTTTTTCAATGGGAGGTTTTACGATCTCAACCCACTGCCAGTCACGTTTGATGACGTACTTATAAAAGAACTGTAAGCCGTTGCGATCGACCTTTACGGTAGACCACGAGTGTGTCGAGACGAGGGATTCAAAATAGGCTTCGAACTGCTCTTGTTTGAGGATGTCGGGAGGGCAATCAAAGAACGCACAAATACGCCGAAGCGCACGCGAGTAGGCATCAATGGTCGCCTCAGCTTTTCCTTGTCTTTTTAATGCGCTAACATGTTTACGGTACAGTGAATCGAATCGTTTTTGCTGTGCTTTGTTCATTCGATATTCCTCTTGTTATCGTGCGGGGTTGCGCGTAGGGGAATTATCTAATACAAAGGAATTTCACTTTGCCGCGTAGCGGCTTCGTTCAACAAGATATTGAAGCTATTCATAACCGCGCAAATGATATGGATGGCACTCAAAGTTTGAGTGATTTTAAAAAGGAGCTTGATAAATGAGTTCTTTAGATGATCGCCAATTAACCAATAAAGAGCGTGCCGAGATAGCCAAGCGTAAGCTTGAAGTTAATCTGCAAAAGAAAACCAAACAAGCTTTTTCGCTTTCGGATTTGAAAAAGGAATTGGGTCTACCAGAGAAGGGGAAAAGAAAATGACATATAGCGTAGTTCTTCACCGAGAAGCCAAAAAGGATATTAAAAAGCTACATCCTCAAATTAGAAATCGCGTTATATCTGCGTTGGAAGAAATTGCAGAAAACCCACGGATACACGGTGCGATTATAGGGTAGGCCATCATCGAATAGTATACAGAATTATAGACAATGAACTTGAGGTTTTAGTCCTTGATGCAAAACCCCGAGGTGAAGTGTATAAAAAATATTGAGCTAACAAGCGACTGTGATAAAAAACAAGCTCAAATTGCACGTTAATTTAATTCATTTTCCACTCGCAGTTGTACGTACCATTGCGTTTAAAATTATCACCATTTTTCTCATGCAAGCAATAAGCGCAACTTTTTTGTGTTTGCCAGCGGCAATCAGTTTATTGTAAAACTGTTTCATAATGGGGTTGTGTTGAATAGCGCATAACATAGCCATATAGAGCATGGTTCTAATTGGGGCTCTGCCTCCTCGTATACGCCTTTCCCCTTTCATCTGACCACTTTCTCGGTTGTAAGGTGCAAGGCCCACAGAGCAGCTACTTGTCGGCTGGATAGTTTTCCAAGTTCTGGAAGTTCTCCCATAAGCGTGTAGGTGACACCGTCTCCTACATCAGGTACGGAAGATAGAATGTCATACTGCCTTTGCCATTCGCTCACTTCCGCCACAGCTTTCCCAGGCTTTTCGTCGATCCATGCAATTTCTTTTTCGATCACTTTTAAAGATCGGTTATGGGAAGGAATAAGCGCTTTAACAGCTTTGTGCCTACGGTTTAACTCTTGCGTTCTGGCTTCGTTGAGTTGACGTTTCCTGGCGAGTAAGTCTCTGATAAAACGGACTTTTTTACTCGAAATGGGTCTAATTTCAGGTTTCATAACGGCGCCAAATTGACCAATTAAGCGAGCATCAATCTTATCGGTCTTTGCCAGTATGCCTTGGGTTTTAGCAAACTGTCTCACCTGCATTGGTTGCACAACAACGACTGGTAGAGATCTTTCTGCACAGGCTTCAACAAGCAACCGCTCATATCCTCCGGTGGCTTCAACGACAATACGTGTTAGATTATAGCGACTGAGCTACGAAGAAGTTGCTTAATACCAGAGGCATTATTTTCAGCTTGCCAATATGTATCGAGTTCATAAACGCAGATATCCAAAAAGCTTTTACCGATATCGATTCCTATATTACGTTCTTTTGATTGTTTGCAGGCATTGGTAGTTGTATTCATATCTCACCCTTGCTACATTCGAGTTCGAGGCTAATTCGACTGTTCGAGTTAAAAGTTAGAATCAGCGTGGCGCCCAAGCTTGTTAACGGGCTAGAGTGATCTGCGCCTGGCATCAATCGGGCTACCACACTGAAAACCTGTTGTAGCCGGTTTGAGCCTCACCTTATCGCTATTAGATAAATAAGTAAAAAGATGGAATATCTATCATACAAGTTTAGGCAAAATCGCCCTGCGGGCTGGACGTCGCTGCCGCGTGGCCTTTGCTGTGGGCGTTAAATTGCGCAGGAGAGAAATTCATCAATTCACGATAACTAAAGGAGGAAACATATGGGGTGAGCAACCCATTACATTGCAAAACTGAAAGAAAACGAGACTGTCTCCTTTCGCCCAAGAGGAGGTCCTATGAAAGGTAAAATAGAATCCGGCCAATTGTGTACAGTTGAGCCAGCTAAGGAAGATGATCTCAAGAAAGGGGATATCCTACTCTATAAAGTAAATGGAAGTGAATACCTCCATTTAATCAAAGCAACGCAGGGTAAACGGTATCAAATTGGAAACAATATTGGTCGTATTAATGGTTGGGTTGCATTTTGCTCAATATACGGCAAACTGGTGAAGGTTGAGTCTTAATACTCAACCCAAAAATATTTCTAAGTTGTGCGTGTGCGCAACTTAACAATCACAGGCTATTGACGCAAAAAGCGTGCAATAGCTGTAAGCATTAACTTTGCGAGGATCATATTGTAGTGCAGGATAAAATTACCGTAGTAGTTGATTACCTGAACGAAGTTAAGACCCGCTGCACCTACAATGCAGCGGCGAAAGCGTTGGGTATTACACCGCAGGCACTAAAGAAACTATTGGGTGATCGCCGACCCGAAAACTCCTGGCTTGTTAGCTCGGGAACTGGTGATCCAGTAGGATACACTGACGAAGAAAAACACTCGGAGCTTCATCGTACAAAGCGTATTATTACATCAGCGGGAGTTTTAATACGAAATCTGGATTTATAAAAAGTTAACAAGGCAAAGCTGTCAGACTATTTTAAGCGTTTTTCCGCTTCGCTACAAAACACTTAAAATAGCCTCAGTCTACAGCGTTCAGGCTGTAGAAAAAAGGACATTCTCGGAGCTTCAGCCCTGATTTCATAATAAAATGCCTATTCGTCGGTTTAACGGGGTAGGAATAGGCAATTTCATCGATACAAATATGAATCAAACGGTTTTCCTAGATATTCATTATCTGGATTGCTTACGATCAATCTAGGTACAGACAACTTTGATTACTACTTGTACTCGCTTCTCAATACAGAGAATATCCTTGACGACTTCTTACCTCAATACAAAAATAAACAGGTAGGATGGAAGGCTTATCCGCCTGAATTGCTACTGAGAATAATTATCTGTGCCTATTACCGAGGAATCACATCAAGTCGAGTAATTGCAGGGCTTTGTGAGACAGATCTAAAATTTATAGCACTTGCTGTTGGAACTAAACCACACTTCACGACAATAGTGTTCTGGTCAACCATTACCGGACACTTTTATTGGTAAATTTTCATACTCAACCGGCGACATATCATTATTAGCCGAATGCAATCTATCCACATTGTAATATTTCATATAATCCGCGACATCTTTTTTAATATGCTCACGAGTAGATTGGTGAACCTTCAGTATCCAATCATGTTTCAGACTACCAAAGAAACGTTCCACTACTGCGTTATCCCAGCAGGCTCCCACGTCACCCATCGACGACCTCATCTTCAACCTTGTAATGAGCTTTTGGAAACCTTTACTCGTATACTGAGATCCTCTGTCACTATGAAATACGCAACCTCCTACTGGCTTCCTAAGCACATAAGCTTTGCTCAAAGCACGATAAATCAAGTCTGTTGTCATTCGCTTATCTATATGCCAGCCAACGATTCGTCTGGAATATACATCCATCACCACAGCTAAATACATCCAACCTTCATCAGTTCGTAAATAGGTGATGTCACCAGCCCACACTTCATTTTCCGCCACGGGATTAAAATTTTGGTTTAACAGGTTAGCGGTAACTTGGTTACCCGCCTTTGATTGTGTTGTCACCTTATAAGCAATACGTTGCTTAACTTCCAAACCAAGTTTACGCATCAGTGTTCTTGTGCGTTCTCGCCCAATAGAAAAGCCTTCTTTACTCAGTTTTTTACACAGTTCACGACTACCCAGGCTTTCACGGCTGGCTTTAAATAATGCCTTCGCCCGCCTATACAGGTGTAATTCATCGGCACTAATAACCTGCGCTGGACGTTTTACCCAATCGTAGTAAGAGGATGGCCCCACGCCCATAACTTGACACAATTTACGTACTGGAGACCGATCCGAATTCTCTTTAATGAACGAGTATTTTACTTCATTTCTTTCGCAAAGAAGGCACTGGCCTTTTTTAAAATCTCTTTCTCCATCCGTAGACCTTTCACTTCACGGCGGAGCCGCTTCAACTCTTCTCGCTCATCTTCAGCGAGTACTTTACCCTCTAGTTGAGATTCAACCTGATCCTTCCATCTGTACAGCATATTAGTGGCTATGCCCAATGATTTAGCGGCTTCGGGAACCGTATAGCCTTGCTCTCGAACAAGTGCTACCGCTTCCTCATTGAAGTCTTTAGAATACTGTTTATACGTTCGTTTTTGATTCATTATGACACCTTAATATTTGACACTAATTGTCTCTTATTTAAGTGTCCGGTGCTATTAGACCACTACATAGCTAATGTTGTTAGCAGTAATTGTGCGGCGATAAAATCACTCTTTCATCGAATTTTGTTGACCTGTGATGAAAGTGGCTTGATAGGTAAAAAACATTTTGCCATCGACGCTTGTAAACTACCGACAGACGCATCGAAAGAATGGAGCGGCAAACATTCTGAACTGGAAAAAAATCAAATAATAATCGACACGAAAGCCTTTGGTATTAGGCAAGAGCAAGTAACATTAAAATCGATAATCGAAAGTATCAAAAAACAATATGATGAAGATATCTTTGCGAGCGGCCCACATATGCGCTTTAGGGGATATTTAAAAGATTGTCGTGACTGCCCGATACAAAAGCAGTGCATGAAAAAAGAAGTTAAAATACAAGGTCGGCAAATATCGGTGCTAATACAAAGTAAAAGAAAGGTTACCCCGCTAGATAAAATGAGAAAGGTAATCGATAGTGAAGACGGCAAACAAATGTATAGTTGCCGTATGCACACAATCGAACCCGTCTTCGGAAATATATGCAGCAATAAAGGATTAAATAAATGAAGCTTTCGCGGTGAGGATAAGGTCACGGCTCAGTGGTAGTTATACTGCATGGTGCATAATGTTGAGAAGCTATGGAAATATGCAACCTAGATTGAAACTGGCACTGAAACGCGCTTTTATGGGCTATATATTGGACGGTATGGTTAAAATGTCATCGATGCGAGTTTGTTTTTGCTGGATAGAGAGAGGCGAGTATATAATGATCAGCAAACCAAATTTTGAGGTCTGGAAAATGATTATCAGAAATGACTTAATTTTCCTACAGCCTTGTATGGATAATTTACCTTGTTTGAGGGTAAATAGATGACCGATATAGACGAAGTTTGATGGATGAATATGAATTCCGTATCGATAATTCATCTTTGAAGGGAAAGTATATTGGCCTATCTGTGGAAGGGGAAGAGCGGACGATATTGTGCGATTCGGTGATAAATGATCAGTGTGAGATAGAATTTTACGGGGCATTTAGTTCTGAATATGGTGAATGTATATTTGGTGTTCGGAATAAAAAAGGGGATTCATACTGCTATAGTTTTTCAGAAGATGAAAGCGTTCAAGAAGGGTTTGACTCAAAGGAGTATGAGGAGAAGTTTTTAAAGTCAAAAAACAAGATCCTGACGATCATCCCGAATGAGCTCATAACGAATTCCCCCCCAATTACACCACTCATGCCAGGCAACAGAGCTGGTGACTGTGACTTTAATTGGAACGAATATGACCCAGGAATACATTCAAAAAAACTAGAGTTGCTAAGAAAAAACCTAGAATCAATGGCGCATTTATTGTCGAAAAATAATTTGGAAGGAACCAAGATGTTTTTGCTTCAACATACTAATATAGATGCTGCCGACGAAGAGAAACTTGAGTCGTCAGCTAAGCACTTTAATGAAAAAACGGCTGGTAAATACATTGTGATGTTAAGATTCTGTTTGACAAGGCTGCCTCATTCCGTCATTGGTGGCGTGGAGTTTCAATTTTTGGGACCAGATGAATTTCAGGACCTACCTGGATATATATCAGAGCCTTCATTTTACTTGAGATTAGAAGAAAATCGGTTTTATATTGAATAACCATGAAATATCTTGAAATCGTCAATTTGAAGTGGCATCGGTCACTTTTGAGATTAAACTTGCTGAAACATCCGCGCCATACATTTCTTTGAAGGTTGCAACAATCTCTCGAGTACTCATGTCCTTCGCAATACAGGCTGAGTATTTTGTCGTCCATTGAGGTAAAACGAGTGTGGTGCTTCTTGACGAGTTCGGGCTCAAAACTGCCTTCACGGTCACGTGGCGTACTTATGTTGAAGCTTCCATCTTCGGTGCGTAAGGTCTTTTTACTTCTGCCATTACGGTTATTGGATTGATCTGACAGGCTGTGTTTATCATAACCAAGGTGATCGTCAAGCTCTGCGTTTAAAGCGGTCTCAACGGTTACTTTGGTTAACATCTGACGAAAGCCGTTTAGGTCTTTCTCGGATTTTATTGTCTTCGCTGCTTTTCGTGCAAAGGATTCAAGCTCTTCTTTATTCATGTTGTTTATCCTTACTCATTATTGGGGTTAATGATAAACAGTTACACAATTTTTTTACCGTCTCACTGCTAACAATAAACCACTGGCGAGATTTATTTATGAGTTATAAATTGGGGCTATGCCATCCGTGGCATGGTTGTTTTGGCTGTTGATATTTATATATTTTAAGCCGGTATTACAGTGCTTCTATTCTTGCTTTTTGCTCTTTCAGTTTTTTTGCTGAAGATTGAGATTCGGCTAGTTTATCGCGCTCTTTCTGAACTACATCTGCTGGGGCTTTATCGACAAATTTTGGATTATTAAGCTTGCCTTCCAAGCGCTTGAGTTCTTTTTGTGCTTTATCCAATTCTTTATTTAAGCGTGCAATTTCTGCACCTTTATCAATTAGGCCAGCCATAGGAACAAGTACTTCCATTTCACCAACCAGTGCTGTGGCTGAAAGTGGCGCTTCTTGGCCGGCGTTTAGCCATTCTAACTGTTCTAGAGAGGCCAGTTTTTTAAGGAATTGTAAATTTTCTTCCATGCAGCGTTTGTCATTGGCACTGCCATTTTGGAAGTACACTGGCAATTGCTTAGAGGGTGCGATATTCATTTCACCACGAATATTACGGATGCCGACAATAACATTTTTTACCCATTCAATATCGGTAATGGCTTGTTGGTCAATTTTGCTTTCATCTGGTTGAGGAAAGGCGGCCAACATTATAGTGTCGCCTTTTGCGCCGGCTAAGGGTTTAACTCGTTGCCAAATTTCTTCGGTGATAAATGGAATAAGTGGGTGAGCTAAACGCAGTATGGTTTCTAGCACGCGAACCAATGTTCGCCGTGTGCCTTTTTTCACTGCGCTGGAAGCGTTTTCGTCCCATAAAACGGGTTTGGTTAATTCCAAGTACCAGTCACAGTAGTCTTTCCAAACGAAGTCGTATAGCGCTTGGCTGGCCAAATCCAAACGGTAGGTTTCAATCCCTTCGATAACGGCTTTTTCTGCTTGCTGTAGGCGGGCAGTAATCCAGCGGTCGGCTAGGCCGAGTTGGTAATTTTCGCACCCGTCTTGGCCGCAGTCGTATTCTTCGGTATTCATAAATACGTAGTTAGAGGCGTTCCAAAGTTTGTTACAGAAATTCCGAAAACCTTCGATACGGCCCACGTCGAAATTAATATCGCGGCCTGTAGAGGCCAGCGAGTAGTAGGTGTAACGCAATGCGTCGGTTCCATAGGAGGCTAAGCCTTCGGGAAACTCTTTTCGAGTCACTTTCTCGATTTTGGGGGCATCTTGCGGTTTCATTAAGCCCGTTGTTCTTTTTGCTACAAGTGCTTCAAGGTCGATACCATCAATCAAGTCAATAGGGTCGAGTACGTTACCTTTGGATTTTGACATTTTCTGGCCGTGGCTATCCCGTACCAAACCGTGTACATAGACGGTATGGAAGGGCACTTCTTTTTTGAAGTAGAGGGTAAGCATAATCATGCGCGCTACCCAGAAGAAGATAATGTCAAAGCCTGTGACCAATACTGAGGAGGGGTGGAAGGTTTTGAGGAAGTCGGTTTCTTCTGGCCAACCCAGAGTGCCGAATGTCCACAAGCCAGAGGAGAACCAAGTATCCAGTACGTCTTCATCTTGGCGCAGTTCTATTTCACTGGCGATATTGTTTTTTTCACGAATTTCTTTTTCATTGCGGCCAACGTAGATGTTGCCGTTATTATCGTACCAAGCTGGAATGCGGTGGCCCCACCAGAGCTGACGGGAAATACACCAGTCTTGAATATCTCGCATCCAAGAGAAGTACATATTTTCATATTGTTTGGGCACGAACTGGATGGAACCATCTTCGACGTTTTTAATGGCTTCATCGGCAAGGCTTTGGGTTTTTACATACCACTGGTTGGTGAGGTAGGGCTCGATAACTACACCAGTGCGATCACCACGAGGCACTTTCAGTTTGTGGTCTTGAATTTTTTCCAGCAGGCCAAGTGCTTCAAGGTCCGCCACAATATGTTTGCGGGCATCGAAGCGGTCCATACCTCGGTATTTTTCAGGAACCGTATTATTGAGCTTGGCGTCGTCGGTCAGAATATTAATGGCTTCAAGGTTGTGGCGCTGGCCCATTTCATAGTCGTTGAAGTCGTGGGCAGGGGTGATTTTCACGCAGCCTGTACCAAACGCCATATCCACATAATCGTCGGCAATAATGGGGATTTCACGGCCTACCAAGGGTAGGGTGATGGTTTTACCAATCAGGTTTTTGTAGCGTTCATCTTCTGGGTTTACGGCAACGGCGGTATCGCCGAGCATGGTTTCTGGGCGAGTAGTGGCAACGGTCAAATGGCCTGAACCATCTGTTAGTGGGTAGTTGAAATGCCACAGGTGGCCGTTTTCTTCTTCACTGATTACTTCTAGGTCAGAGACAGCGGTGTGCAGTTTAGGGTCCCAGTTTACTAGGCGTTTGCCACGGTAAATTAGCCCGTCTTCGTGTAGGCGAATAAAGGCTTCTTGTACGGCTTGGTAGAAACCGTCGTCCATGGTAAAGCGCTCGTGGCTCCAGTCCGGTGAGGCTCCTAAGCGGCGTAATTGGCGAGTGATATTGCCACCGGATTCTTCTTTCCATTCCCAGACTTTTTCGGTGAATTTTTCGCGGCCTAGGTCGTGGCGACTTTTACCCTCTGCATCGAGTAAACGTTCAACCACCATCTGGGTGGCGATACCGGCATGGTCTGTTCCCACTTGCCAAAGAGTATTGTTGCCTTTCATTCGGTGGTAACGGATAAGGGCATCCATAATGCTTTCTTGGAAGCCGTGCCCCATATGCAGGCTGCCTGTGACATTGGGTGGTGGGATCATAATGCAGTAGGGCTCACCTTCGCCACTGGGGGCAAAGTACCCACTGTTTTCCCATGTTTGATACCATTTTTGTTCGATGGATGACGGCTGGTAAGTTTTATCCATGATTTTGAATATTGGCCCTGGCTAAATTTAGTGTGTCAAAAGGGCAGGGATTATACCCTGAACAGGCGAGTTCTGCCGAGAGATAAAGGGAAGATACGCAGTCGAGGCTGCGTATTGAATAAGAACTATCTATTGGGGGAGTTAGCGAATTCTTGTTCGACGAATTTTTGCAGTTCAGCGCGCAGCTCGGCTTCTAGTATCGGTAGGTATTTTTTTACGAGTTTATAGACAATTTGCTCTTTGACATTGTCTATTTCTGCTTTACTGCTGGCCGGCAAGTCATTTTTTGCTGGCAAGCCTTCGATAACGACTTTGGGGAGCGTATTGTCCCCGCCGGATTTACTGAGTGTTTCTCCCACACGGTTAAGGTCGTCAACTAACATGGACCTGTGTTGGTTCAGTTTTTCCCGGATGCTCGCAGGTAGGAACGGGTTTTCAATATGTTGCGTGTTTTCCACATCGTGGTTCGGTTCGGATTCGTCAAATAGTGACTGTTGACCGGGTAACGTAGTGATGGATGCTAAATCTTGGTCAGATGTTTTTTCTAATATTTTTTTGTTTTGCAAGGTGCCATACTCATCGATTTGTAACTCGATGTCATTATCCTCCTCTTTACTGCGAAATTCCTGCATTAAAATTCTTTTTTTGGCACTTATTTCACTATTTATTAAAGAATCGTGAATGGCTTCAAGTTCCTTTAAGAGGTCGGCTTTATCCGGTTTTTTATGGTCCAAAACTTTTTCTCATTTACTCTTTGTTGGTTTCATACCAAATCATGATATTTGGTGCGTTTTCAATGGGTAGCCTCGTTCTCGATAGTACTTGAAATTGTCTCGTGTTGCTGCTAGTACTTGTGTATTTTGAACGACTATTTCAGTCATTCGTTTGAATCTTCCAAAATAGGGCGGTCTGGATAATGATAAGTTGACCAATACATCGTGGTGTTTCATATCGTCCTGGTCATGGCTAATCACCACCGGCTCTGCCAAATCTGGGCTATCGTTACCGAGAACCCGGTGAGGCACAAAGGATTCGGGGCGATAGTCCCAGAGGAGCTTGTCAAAAGTGAGGCTTTTTTCTTCAGTGTCTGTTGCGATAAGTACGCAGTTGCCTTGTCGCACGGCTTTTTCGATTAACCGGCAGGCAAAGAAGAGTTGGTCTCTCAGCTCTGAAGATTGGAGAACATAGAAATCGATATTGGTCATAAGACTATTATTCGCATTATTTTACCTTCCTTCCTTTCTTTACCTTCGGGTTAATTATTCAGCAGATAGTTTACCAGCAATGCTACTGGCCTACCCGTAGCACCTTTGGCCGCTCCGCTATGCCAGGCCGTACCTGCTATATCCAAGTGTGCCCAGGCATATTTTTTTGTGAACCTAGAAAGGAAACACGCTGCGGTAACGCTTCCCGCTTTGGGGCCGCCAATATTGGCAATATCAGCAAAGTTACTGTCTAGTTGCTTTTGGTATTCATCCCACAGAGGCATTTGCCAGGCTTTATCTTCGGTTTGTGTGCCGGACTCCAAAAGTGCGTCGGCGAGTTTTTGGTCGTTGGCATAGAGGCCCGTGGCGTGTGCCCCTAAAGCAACAACGCAAGCGCCGGTTAAGGTGGCAATATCTACCACGGATTTTGGTTTATACCTCTCGGCGTAAGTAAGGGCATCGCACAGTACTAAGCGGCCTTCAGCATCGGTATTTAAGACTTCAATGGTTTGCCCTGACATAGAGGTGACTACATCGCCAGGCTTGGTGGCTCTGCCGCTGGGCATATTTTCTGCTGCGGCTACAATGGCAACTACATTTACGGAAGCGTTCATTTCGATAAGGGTCTGTAGAGTGCCGAAAACACTGGCGGCACCGCACATATCGAATTTCATTTCGTCCATGGCTGCGCCTGGTTTTAAGCTTATGCCGCCTGTATCGAAAGTAATGCCTTTACCAACTAAGACGTGAGGTTGTTTTTTAGCGGTACTTCCCTGGTATTCCATAATAATAAGTTGGGCGTCGTTTTCACTGCCTCTGGCTACAGCGAGTAAGGAGCCCATGCCGAGCTTTTCCATTTGTTTTTCTGAAAGAATTTTCACCTTCAGTTTTTTGCTTCCTGTCGCCATCTGCTTAGCCTGGGAGGCAAGGTATTGCGGGGTGCAAATATTCCCCGGTAGGTTGCCCAGTTCGCGGGCTTTGTTGATTCCTCTGCCAATGGATTTACCGTCGGAGAGCCCTTTTTTAGCGTGAGATACCGTTTTCGCATCGCTGTAAATAAGGTGTAGTTTAGTGAATTTTGATACGTCCTTAGGTGCTTTTTTTGTGGCGGTATAGAGGTAACTGGCGCGCTCAAATTCGGTTGAAACGATAGAGGCTACAGTTTGAATGTCGTCACTTAAGTCACTTAAACGTGCTAGGTTGTCCAAAAATACGGCTGCACTTTTGTTTGGGCTGGCCAGCAAGGTTTTGGCAATAGAAGAGAATATTTTTATCAGGTCTTTACTTGCTATTGGATGTTTGGGGGGCTTTTTTGCTTTTGGGCCGAGAGAAACCAACAGCACATTCTCAAAGGGGCCGCAGTTATGCTTGGGAGGAAGAGGCACCAAGCAATGACTCCCCGCCACTTCCTTTAAGGCTTTGCTGGAAACCAATTGGGATAGTGTGCCGCTTAGCGACTTGTCTACTTTTTGTGCGCTGGGCAGCAGAGTTGTGCCCTGGGCAAATACTACTGTGCATGGGGCTTTAAATTGACTAACATCAGAGCATTTGGCTAAAAAGTCCATAAGATTGGAAAACCTACTTTAGTGGTTACTATTGCTGAGGTGGGTGCATTTTTATAGGGAAGACACCCGAATGGTTATAGTGTTAAGTCGTTGTTTTTAAATAATCGGTGATCATGTCTTTAATTGTAAAGTAAAATGCGACCCTGTACCTAAAAACCTCCTTTTAAATTAAACAACCTATTCTTAAAAAAAGTGTCCGAGGCTTAAGCGCGTAATGGGTAAGTTAATTTCTTATTTTGTGGGCTTTAACTTAGCGCTTAATTTAATGGGTAAAACTGATACTATAGCGAGCTAAAAAAGAGAGGCTTAAAGCCTGTAAGTGAGAGAGTTTAGTTGATTATATTTCGATATTTGGCCCGTGAACTATTAGGCAGCATGTTTGCGGTGAGCTTAGTTCTTTTGCTTATTATTATCAGCTCGCGTTTTGTGGGCTATCTTGCCGAGGCTGCCGCCGGAGGGTTGGATGCGGGTGTTTTGGCAACGCTTATGGCCTATCGTCTTCCAGGGTACTTGGAGCTTATATTACCGCTTGGCCTGTTTATTGGTATTTTGATGGCTTATGGGCGTCTTTACATGGAAAGTGAGATGATCGTTCTCTCCGCATGTGGCCTGAGCCAAAGGCGTCTTGTTCTCTATACTATGTTTTCTTCCGCTTTAGTTGCGGTTGTTGTGGCGAGCTTTAGTTTGTACCTTGGCCCAATTGGTGTTCGAGCGACGGAAGCCCTGTTGGCGGAACAGAGAAACCGTACGGGCTTTGAAACCCTTAAACCTGCGCGTTTCCACGAATTGGACCAAGGTAAAGGGATCAGTTACGCGGAATCTATGTCCGAAGATAAAAAGAAGCTTGAGCAAGTTTTTATGGCGCAGGTGGGGAGTAGGGGTGAAAGCAGGGTCGAAGCGGATGAGCTTACCCTGTTAACCGCCGCCTCTGGTGAGACGGTGATCGACTCAGAAACGGGTTATAAATTCCTTTTACTTAAAAATGGCCGCAGGTATATCGGGCGTCCCGGCGATATGAATTATCAGATAATCCGCTTCGATAGCTATGCGCAAAAACTGCCTGAACCCGATTACGCCGTGAAGGCAAAGCGTGAGACAGACGGGCTTTCTACCAGAGCGTTGATTGAGCAGGGGACTATCGAATCTTCTGCGGCTTTGCAGTGGCGGTTCTCTCTGCCTGTACTGGTATTGGTTGTTGCTCTATTGGCGGTGCCTTTAAGCCGAGTTCAGTCTAGGCAGGGGCGTTACAGTCGAATGTTGCCAGCTATATTAATCTACGTTGTGTATCTGGTGAGCGCGAATGCCGCACGCGGCATGATTGAACAGGGTAGTGCGCCCCTACCTGGAATACTCTGGATGGTACATATGATCTTTTTTTGTTTTGCAATTATTTTGCTTAAGCTCAATGCAATTGTTGGGTTTTATTTTAAGTTTATTAAATCTAGGTTCCAAAATTAAAAAATAAGCGTTAAGAAAAGAGTGTGAAGCCACAGTATGAAGAAACTTAAGAGTTATATTGCAAGTGTTATATGGCGTGCTATTCTCGGTGTGTTGTTTGTTATTCTTGCTCTGGATTTTATTTCTGACTTAGTGGATCAGCTCGATAGCTTAAAAGGAGGGTTTACCTTTTTTGAAGCTGTAATTTATGTATTTCTTTCCATCCCTTCCAGTATTTACGATTTTCTTCCTATCTCTGCTTTAGTTGGATGTTTGTTGGGGCTGGGTTCTCTGGCATCGTCCAGTGAATTGGTTGTTATGAGAGCTGCGGGTGTATCTATTGCACTCATTGTGTGGGCGGTAACACGGCCCATTTTGCTATTTATTGTCGGCGGCGCTCTGCTTGGAGAGTTTGTTGCTCCCTACATGGATCAGTTTGCTGATAGCCGTCGGTCTCTCGTGATGGGGACGAAAAGAGCGACGCAAATTGAGCGAGGAGTTTGGAACAGAGAAGGGAATCAGTTTATGCATTTTAATGCGGTATTGCCCAATGGAAAATTGTATGGGGTAACACGCTATCAATTCGACGAAAGCAATAACCTAATTGAAGCCAGTTTTGTTGATTCTGCAATCTACCAAGGTGAGGGCTTGTGGATAGAACAAGATGGTGTTGTTACTCGGTTTGGCGACTCAAAAATTGAGCGAAGTGAATTTGTAACACGCCGCTGGGAAACGGAAGTCTCGCCGGATCTGCTGAATATTCTTGTACTTGAAACAGACGAGCTACCTATGCAGAGGCTGCGCTCGTACTCAAATTATTTAACGAAACAAAATTTGGATTCAAGCGAATATCAGTTGGTCTTTTGGCAAAAGGCGTTGCAACCTCTGGCGACTATGAGCTTAGTGATGATTGCCATTTCGTTTATTTTGGGCCCACTTCGTCAGGTGACTATGGGTTTTCGAGTTTTTGTTGGTGTGATTATTGGTTTGGTTTTTCAAACCTCTCAGCAATTACTTGGGCCGGTGAGTATTATTTGGGGTTTTTCGCCAATGTTAGCGGTTTTGATTCCTATTTTAAGCTGTTTTTTAATTGGAGGGCTGTTGATTAAGCGATCACAATAGCCGAAAAAATATTTAACGGAAGGCTACTTCTTCTTTTTTCTTTTGGGTTCGAGCAATACTTTGGTATTGGAAAGTTTGTCGTGCAAGCAAAGCCCGTTCGGGTCAATCCATTTCCAGAGATAAGCGATACCCGTTGGCACCAGTATCGGAGAAATTAGCCCACGGATAATGGCCTGTTTATGTGATGGAAGCTGATTTTTACCGCCGATTAACGTTAACCTCCAGGCTCGCATACCGGCAGTTTGGCCGGCCTTTCTCCAGAAAAAAACATAAAACCCCATTAATGAAATTAACCAACCTAATTGAAAAAATAGGCCGGTAAGGCGTGGTTGGTAGTCATCTGAGCCTGTGCCATATATAGCGACGTGTATTCCTATTGCCACTGCACCATAAACCATACTGATTGCGAGCAAAATCAAACTATCGTAAACCAACGCGGCGATTCGACGCCAGATAGGGGCGTAGGGGAGGGGGTCAGGGTGTTTGGGAGAGTAATGCATTAATAGAACAGCCAAAATTAAGTTTGGCAGACATTTTACCTAAAATTGGAGCGATCGAAAGAAGAAACTAGAATTTATATTCGAATTCTAGTTTTATTCGCTCATCTGAGACACGTAAATCGTAATTCTGGATATTGGTAAACTCAGAATATTTATTGGGTTTGCGAGCGGCATTACTTTTTTTAAGTGAAGAGTGTTTTCTGTTTTCCCAATAGTTTCTCAAGTTCATACGAAGATATTTGCCCAATGCGGCGCCACCTGAGTAGGTATTGCGTGAGTTACCTGCCAACCACCGATTGTTTATTAATTTTTGCGCAAAGGACATTCTTGTATCTTTTTCCGCTTCGGCGGATAAAAATAAGGTTTCGTTATCCATTAAACGAATAGGGATAATGGGCATGGATCTATAGGTATTTTGATAAATCCCTAAGTCTTCTAACCCCATTGAAAAATTATCTGCATAGGAAAAATTGCACATAGCGACACAGCTAGCAGATAATAAAACCCTGCCTGCTTCGTACGTCCAATTTTTTAAATAGTCTATGCAAATCATATTTTTTGCACCTCATATATTTTAAGTATGGTTCAATGTTACTGAAAAACTAGAGTGAAAAAAGGGCGAAAACTAGATCAAATTGTGATTTATAGTGACCTAATTAGTTGGGTTTGATTCTGAGATTTTGATGTATGAAGCTGGAGTTCTATAAAAGGCTATTGCTTGGAGGTTAGTAGGTACTAACGAAAAAAGGAGGGAAAGTGTGACGCTCATCACGTTTTTATGCTGTTTGGTTGCTAATTTTTGCACCCCAATAGCAAAATCTTCTAATGTAATCACTTGGAAATGGCCAGATAAATAAGAAAACCGAGTTTTTGAGGGTCCCCCTAAAGGGATTATAGATAATTGTTGATGACAGGAATTTGATAAATTTCTTGCACAAGTGACGATGTAGACTTGTAGGAAACTAATTTTAATTCGGATATTCCTCCATCTTCTTCAATATGTTGAATTCTTGCAATTTGACAATTTAATTTAGGTATAAACCAGATATTGGTTTTTTTTAAATCGTCATAATTTATTCTTTGGTATTTAACTGAATTGTATTTTTTCTTGCCGATATTAATCTCTTCTTTTTTGTCGAAAACAAAATGGCGGGTTTTTATTTGATCACCTTTAATAAAGGTGACTTTTGTATCGTCAATTTTATTAAAACAGTCACGTTGTAATTGTAATTGATAAATTGTGTTATCGAGTATGTTCGGTGCAAGCTTATGAAGCTTATTTTTACGAGGTTTTTCTCGATTGTTGTATTGTGCTGTCATGCTCTCCCAGTTAAATTGAACTTGTTCGGCTTTGGATAAGCCAAGCGCTTTTTTTCTATGTTCGTAAAAGGTAACTCTTATTTCATTATCTTCAATATAAAAACGGCTTAGCTCTTTGATAGACCCTAAAAAGTTCGATGCTTTTGAGCTGGATTCGTACCTGTTTGCTGACTTTTTAATTAATTTTCTTGTGAGCTTCACTGAGATACCTGAAATTCTCCCTTCGTATTTTGCCGTATATAAATGGTTCTCTTGTGACCAACCGATGTTGGCGATAAGAAGCAAGGTAATAAATAATATGGGCTGTGTTTTTAGCATAAGCATTAAAATGAGTGAAGGAGCTTTGTTTGTCGTGCGTCACTATTAACGATAATAAAGTGATACTAAGAGTAATAAAGTGATTCTTAATAGAGGCTGAATAGTGGTACGTCTGTGTTAGTGATGTACAGCATAGGCTTAACTTCCTTTCTTTGTCCACACGTTTGAGCAGCGTAAACGCCGTTATGTTTGGACCTATTTAATTAGGTTTGGTTAATAAATATACGGGCCATGTGGGGCAATACGTTTGGCAAAGACGGTTGATAGCTTGGGTTATGGGTTGCAGAGTTGAAAATACGGCCCTTAAGGGTCTAAAATGCGGTGTAAATTTTGAGGTTAGAACTCAGATTAGCCGTCTTTGGAGTCTTGTAGAGTAAGCTTGGTGCTAAGCTGTAGTTGGGTTTCAGCCATTAATGTGCATTGTTGCTCTTCTAAAAAATCGGCGTTTATCGCTGACATATTCACCTTGGGTGTAACATCATCCTTCTCAGCTAGGCAAAGATGTTAGAATTTGCGTAATTTTCCTTGGTATAGGGTATTCATTCATGTTGGCACATGGTTGCTTATCACGCTAAAAATGACGATATAAAAGGCTTATTTCAAGGTTCGCCAATTGAACGGTTACGGGCTACAGAAATTGTCTGACCTCAACTAAAATAATTTTTAATGAAAAAACACGACCACAAGACTGTTAATTAAGTAAGGCATAAAAGGTGTGATTCCAAATGAATACTGATTTTTTGATCGTTGGCGGTGATGGGGATTTGGCTTTACGGAAGCTGTATCCGTCACTTTATTATTTAGAGCTGAACGATTGTATGCCTGACAATACTCGTATTTTTGGTATGGCTCGCACGGGGCAGTCGCAAGATGAGTTTCTTGGCAAGGTTCAAAAGTGGCTAAAGGAAAATGTTGCCGAGGAGTTGTATTCAGACGAGAAGTGGCAAAGCTTTGCGCAAAAAATTAAATTTGTTCAAGGGGATGCGACGAATTCTAAGTCTCTTTGCAAGATGAAGGATGAGCACCTGGGTGAAAACAGTATCCTTATTGTCTATCTCGCTATTCCGCCGATGATCTTTGGCAAAGTCACAACTGCTTTGGAAGGGTGTGGGCTTGCTAAACCCAGCACACGTTTAGTGGTTGAAAAACCCCTGGGAGACAGCCGAGAATCATTTGTTGCGATTAATAACGAGTTGGCGCGTGTCTTCCCGGAAACACAAATTTTTCGCATTGATCATTATCTTGGTAAAGAAACTGTGCAAAATCTTCTGGCACTGCGTTTTGCCAATGATATTTTTGAACCTCTGTGGAATTCAAGTTACATCGATCACGTACAGATTACGGTAACAGAAACGGTGGGTGTGGGTAATCGCTGGAGTTTTTATGACCAAACGGGCGCCACACGAGATATGCTGCAAAACCACCTTCTTCAAGTATTGTGTTTAATGGCGATGGAGCCACCGACAGAGTTGAATGCGGATTCAGTGCGAACAGAAAAGCTGAAAGTACTGAATAGCTTGCGCCCAATCGAACCTGATTGCGTTGAAAAACTCACTGTTCGTGGTCAGTATGAACGAGGTTTAGTGGATGGCGAAAAAGCTCTTGGCTTTTTAGAAGAAGAATCAGATAAATACGAAATTGACCCTAGCAGCACAACGGAGACCTTTGTTGCCGTTCAGGCAGAGTTGGTTAACTGGCGTTGGTCTGGGGTGCCTATTTATTTAAGAACAGGTAAGCGTTTACACAAACGTCACTCTGAAATAGTTGTTCAATTTAAGCAGCGAAATCATTTGATCTTCGATAAAAAAGAACATACAGGGCATAAACCTAACCAGCTTATTATTCAATTACAACCGGATGAAGGTATCCGGCTGCGAGTTATGAATAAGGTGGCGGGTCTGGATGCGGGAATTCCCCTTGAAGACGGCTTCCTTGACCTTTCTTTCGTGGACCATAAAAAACAAAAGCACGATGCCTATTCCCGTTTGCTGTTTGATGTAATGCGTAACGATCAAACACTGTTTGTCAGTGCGCAAGAAGTCGAAGCGGCCTGGAAATGGATTGATCAAATTTTTGCGAGCTGGAAAGAAGTGGATATGAAGCCTCAGGGCTATGAAGCGGGAAGCTTCGGTCCTCAAGCGGCAGATGGCCTTATGGAAAAAACACCAGGCCGATCTTGGAATAATGATCTCGACTAGGGGCCTATACGCTATATACAAACAACGGTGGCGGCTTATCCTAAACTTGTGCTTACAGTGATCAAAAGGGTAAGTTGCACCGTACGCTTACTGTCATGTCTGAATAAATCCGCTCGCTCTATTTTTAATGCAAGGTTTACATATGAACAGGGTTATTGAAGCTGTTACTCAACGAATTATCGAACGCAGCCGGGATCAGCGTCGAGCCTATCTTAAGGCGATGCGCGCAACAATGGACAATAACCCGCCCAAGACGCGGCTTTCCTGCGGCAACCTAGCGCACGCTTATGCGGCTTGTGGCGAAAGTGATAAACAGACTATTCGCTTAATGCAGAGCGCCAATTTGGGAATTACGACCTCCTATAACGATATGCTGTCTGCCCATCAGCCATTTGAGACCTACCCAAATATTATTAAAGAGGAAGCGCGCTCAATGGGGAGTTCTGCCCAGGTAGCCGGTGGCGTACCAGCCATGTGTGACGGTGTAACACAGGGGCAGGCAGGTATGGAATTAAGTTTGTTTAGCCGAGAGATCGTCGCTCAAGCAACGGCTATTGGGCTGACCCACAATATGTTTGATGGCAATATGTTTTTAGGTGTGTGCGACAAAATTGTTCCTGGAATGCTTATCGGCGCCTTACAATTTGGCCATATCCCCGCTGTATTTGTCCCGGCTGGCCCTATGCACTCTGGTTTACCTAACAAAGAGAAAGCAAAGGTTCGCCAGCAATATGCAGCGGGTGAAGTCGGGCAGGACAAGCTTTTGCAAGCGGAAGCCGCTTCCTATCACAGCGCGGGCACCTGTACGTTTTACGGTACGGCCAATACCAACCAGGTGATGGTGGAATTATTGGGAGTACAGCTTGCGGGAGCGTCTTTTGTGAGCCCCAAGTCTGATTTGCGTGAGGCACTCACTCGCGCAGCGGTTCATAAATTGATTGCGACCACCAAAAGTGCTGGGAGCTACCGCCCTTTGTATGACGTGATAACAGAAAAGTCCATCGTCAATGCGTTAGTGGGGCTGTTAGCGACAGGCGGCTCTACTAACCATACGCTTCATTTTGTGGCTATCGCCAAGTCCTGTGGAATTGAACTGAATTGGCAAGATATGGATGACCTGTCAAGTGCTACTCCTCTTTTAGCGAGGGTCTACCCAAATGGGCAGGCGGATGTAAACCATTTTCAGCAAGCGGGTGGCATGGCGTATTTGGTAAAAGAGCTGAGGTCTGGAGGCTTGCTGAATGAGGATGTGGTCAACATAATGGGGGGTGGTCTGGACGCATACGAGTGTGCCCCAAATTTGGATAATGCCGGCAAAGTTGTATGGAATAACCGTATTACAAACTCATCTGATAGCAATGTTCTTCGCGGTGTTGATAACCCTTTTGATAAAGAGGGTGGCCTCCGAGTTATGAGCGGTAATTTGGGTGAAGGGGTAATCAAAATATCTGCCGTTGCCAAAGAACACAGATTTGTTCAAGCTCCCTGCATTGTCTTTGAAGGTCAGTTGGAATTAATGGAAGCGTTTAAACGTGGTGAATTGGAAAAAGACTTTGTCGCCGTGGTGCGTTTCCAGGGACCGTCTGCCAATGGTATGCCAGAGCTTCACAAGATGACTCCCCCGCTAGGCGTTTTACAGGATAAGGGTTTCAAAGTAGCGTTGGTTACCGATGGGCGTATGTCGGGTGCCTCTGGCAAGGTTCCGGCAGCTATTCATATCTCTCCTGAAGCAAAAAATGGCGGTATGCTTGCCAAAGTAAAAACAGGTGATTTAATCCACTTTGACGCAGAAAAAGGTGTGCTTGCGGTAGAAGTGAGCGAGGTCGAGTTGCAAAAAAGAGAATTCGCTTTGCAGACAGAGCAGCCTCAAAACCTGGGACGTAACCTGTTCAGCGGTGCGAGAAGCCTTTCGGGAGATTCATTGCATGGCGCGACCCTATTTGATTTTTAACAGGCCCTAGAACAGATACACGGAACACAATTTAACCTACATACAGAAAACGATATATCGTTAACGAGGAATCATCGTGGCAATTACTAAAGAATTTCTTCAGCCTTTTGGCGTTATGCCCGTTGTGGTAATCAATCAATTTACAGATGCGGTGCCTATTGCTAATGCACTTAAAGCCGGGGGAATTCATGCCATTGAAGTGACGCTGAGAACGGAATGCGCTCTTGATGCCATTCGCGCAATAAAAAATGAATGCGAAGGGATTTCTATCGGCGTAGGTACGGTTATAAACCGGCAAAATTTAAAAGATATTGCTGAGATTGGGGTGGATTTTGCTGTGTCACCTGGGTATACCTCTGACCTTATTCAGCACTCACAAGACCTGGGTATCAACCTTTTACCCGGTGTGGCGACGCCATCTGAAGTCATGAACGGGCTGGAATTGGGGTTAGAATGCTTTAAATTGTTCCCTGCCGTCGCCGTGGGTGGGCTGCCTCTTCTAAAATCAATTGGAGGGCCTTTACCCCATGTCAGTTTCTGCCCTACGGGTGGTTTGAAACTTGAGACATTCAATGACTTTTTGTCTTTGCCCAATGTTGCCTGTGTAGGCGGCACGTGGTTAGTCCCAGCCGATGTTGTGAAGAGGCAAGACTGGCAAAAAATTACTGAGATAGCGGTGGATACCCTAGCGAGAATTGTATAAAAATATTATTTTTTGGCAGATGGCTTGTTTTATGGCGGATTTTTTTGGGTTCGGTGTTGCGAAACTTTTGGCTGATTTGCGAACAAATTTTAAATTGGGATCGAACCCTCATGACACATTTGGCAAGATGTGGTGTAATGGCGCGAATTGAGAAATGGGCTAGGCGCACTGAGCCCTAGAAATGGACTAACCGCACTAAACAGCTATGCATACATCACTATTTCTTAGATCGGTAGAGACAAATAAAACCTATTCCATTTACGGTGAAATGATAATAGGCCGGGAACTGGATTGTACGGTGGTACTCGATTCCCCCAATGTTTCTCGCTACCACGCAAAAATTTTGGTTGCGCCTAACGCTATTTTTGTTGAAGACCTCAACTCTTCAAATGGCACCTTTGTTAATGGGCGCCGTATTCATGCCCGAACCTCGTTGGGCGTTGGGGACCAAGTTAAGTTTGATGAATTAGTTTATCGTATAACAACAGCGATCTCCGGCAAGGCGGATGCGACACAAATTGGTGCATCAACGACTCAGCAGAAAGAAGAGCAGCAAAAACCCGAGTCTGTACCTGCCTATACGCCTCCAGACGACGTACCGGCAAAACGTCAGGCTGCAAGTGCAGATATACAGGTTGCAAGTGAAGATATAGGCGAAGGAAATATAGGCGAAAGGGAAGCAGCCGAAAGTAATCAGTTTGAGCCCCGGTCTGACGAAGACATTGACCCATTTGCAGACGCCGTTCGCGCAAGGGCCCAATCGATACCCGCACCCAGTATGCGGCGATCCCGCGAAGGCGATTCGGATCGAACTGAAATTCTCAATATAAATCAGCGCAGCAGTATTCGCTCTCTAAATGAGCAATTTAATAGCGACCTTAATATTGGAGCTGGTCCACGGTTGGTGGTGATGACTGCGCCTATCCGAGGGCAAGTTTTCCCGTTGAGCGCAGGCGATCATGGCCAGGAGTGGATATTAGGCCGAGCGGATGACGCAAGCTTCCATATTAAAGTCAGCTCTGTTTCACGCTATCACGCCAAAATAACCAAAGTATTTAATGGCCACCAAATTTCAGCGCTGGACGCGAGCAATGGCATGTTGGTGAACGGCGTTGAAAAGAAACAGGCGATGCTAAACCATAAAGACACCATTTTGATGGGGCGCATTAAATTTGTCTACCGAACAGACGATCAACCCTGTGAAGCGGAGATTGAGCGCAGCCAAGTAACCTATAAGGACTGGATACCTACGCCCATTTTACAATTTTATGAAGCCAGGCCGTTTACATCAGCCATTATTGCTGGCGTTTGTACTTTCTGTGTGGTTTTAGGGCTAATGCTACTGTAAAGCTGACAACTTTCAGTAAGGCAGGGCTACTGTCGCTAAACCACGCTGCTAAATTTTACTCTCCCCAAAATTTCCACCATTTTTTCCTTTGTTTACGAGACTCCTGACCTTTTTGAGAGCCTTTATCTAGCTCCTTTTGAGCCTGCTCAGATTTTTTTTGCTTTTGTTTTTCTAAGCCCTTTAACTTGTCAGCTTTCTCCTTCTTAGCTTTTTTTTCAGCACCTTTGGCCTTATCTTCCGTTTTATCTTCCATATCATCCATTTTTTCTTTCATTGCCGCTTTATGGGCTTCTTTTTGTTCATCTGTTGGCTTACCCTTTCCTGCCCATTCTGGTTTTTCCGCGATGGCTGGCGACACTACAAACCCAGTAAGAAATAATAGCATTAGTAGTTTTTTCATATGTATTTACCCTATTTATTTGACGTTTAATATTTTAAATGTACAAAAATTTGGTTAAAAAACAAGCGAGAATATCTACTCTTAACCTCTACTCTTTTTGCCGAGTTGATTAAAGTTGCCCATACTCACCTCGCTAAACTGCTGAGCGGATATTTTACTAAGAAATGAGTTTCTAGCTCGAAGAAAAGCCATTTTTTTACAGCCTGCAAAAGCAGCGAGCCGAAAAAAGTGAAGCTTTTTTCGGTTCGCTGACTGGTTTGTTAATCGTTCTTTTCAATAATCAGCTTGCGATGCGGGAATGGTATTTCAATACCTTCTGCATCCAGCGCCTTTTTGATTTGCTCGGGTATTGAGTACAGAATATCAAAGTAATGTTCGCCCATACAAAAAGGGCGTACCAGAAAATCGACCGAGCTATCGTTAAGCGTCTCCACCTCAACAAAAGGCGCGGGGTCCTTAAGGATATGAGGGTGACTCTCTAAAACCGAATCAATAACCTGTCGAACCACATCGGTATTTTCTTTATAAGCCACACCAAAGTGCATATCCACACCGCGCACGCTGTGGTGGGAGTGGTTGATAATTTGATTGCCCCAGATCTGGCTATTGGGAATAATAATTTGTTGGTTATCAAAGGTTTGCAAAATAGTAGTGAACAGGTCTATCTCTTTGACATTGCCAAAACGGCCAGCCGCATCGATAAAGTCATCAACCTTATATGGTCGAAATATAAGCAACATCACACCCGCTGCTAAATTAGACAGTGTGCCCTGTAGTGCCAAACCAACCGCTAGGCCCGCTGCACCCAGCAAAGCAATGATGGATGCTGTCTGCACACCAAATCGGTTGAGTACTGCTATAACAACAAAAGCCAGAATAATATACTTGCCAAGGCTGCCCAAAAAGCGGAATAGAGTATTATCGAGTTTTGGATGGCTCTCCCCAGTTTTGCAGATAATCTTATTGACCTTGCTCGCAATAAACAAGCCAACGACCAAAATAACGATCGCAAATAATACATTGGTCGCGCCAGCGATAACTGTGGGTAGGTACTGGCTTATATTTAAGCTGTCTATGAATTCTTGCATCGTTTTAGTTCCTATGTTGGTTCCTATGTAATTGAGAGTAACAACTGATCAAATCAGAGGCTTGGAGCCCATATTGAACATATATAAAAATTAACATTCCCCCTATCGCAACAGTGGCACTTATTGCTTTCTGAAATGGGCAAAAGGTAAGAAGCGCCCATGCCTAGCGATACGTGTTTGCGCATTATTATAGCAACCTATTATTAAATTGCGTTATGAATATAGCCTAACCTGTTTTTTCCTCATTTTATCAACAAGGTCACAGCCACAATTTTCACTATTAAATAAAATTTCCCCTCCGAAAGCTGTTATATTGTATATCTCAACCCGCATGACCCAAACATCCAGATCATTTCCTCCCCACCTTCATAATTTATCCATTACAGAAGGTTTCTTTTTCGCTTTACCTCTGACGAAAGTCATAACGAAGAATATAAAGGCGCCACTGTCACTAATACAAATAAATTGAGAAAAACAAACGTCCCTTTTATTTGGTGAAACAACACTTAAGAATGTTTTAATCATAACCCGTATTAATTGGTCAAAAAAATACCAGCTTATAAAAGCTAGTGTTTTTGAGTGCATTTCTAGCTTTGTTTAATGATAGTCTTCTGGCTTATAAAATACACAGCCTGTAATACCCGCGCTCAACATGACATTTTTAATGCTTTCGTGAACTACTGTTAGGATTTTCCTATTTGATAAGCGGAAAATTTTCATATCAGGCGGTATTTTTGATTTATCTAATACAAGCTTTCTTATTCGTTTTATGTCTCCGTTATCAAAAAATTTTAATTCTGACTTTTCAAGGTCTACGCAATCCACACAGCCAATAATATTGGTTATTTTGTAGTCTATATGGGTTTCTCCAGTTTTATTATTTACGATCTTAAGGTCATAGTACTCTAGGTTTTGAACAGATAAAATATGTACTAGATCTCTTAATTTTGAAGAAAACACCAAACCATACAATTCTGAAATAGATAGATTGTCGGTCATATTTTGTGTTCGGCTACCCTCGTTAAGAGTTAAAGTAATCAAGGGGATTTTATGGTTTTTATATGAAATACCTCTCCGAAAAGAAACTTCGCCTCCAAGGGAGGGGAAATCTACTGAACCACTTAGATATGCGTCTCTATCTTCATCAACAAGTTCTTTTGCTAGAATCCAATACATTGTTTTACTCACTTTTAGGGGTGTGGCAAGTTAGCTTGCTTAAAGGAAATTTCTCGGTCTTTTATTGCTGATTTTCGTAGCAGCCATGCTATATCCCAGTTTGCAATATACTCTCTAAGATCATCAGTCAAATCCGTTAATTCCCTTTCTAAGCTGCTTTGTTTATTATTTTTACAGAAGGTTAGGCATTGTTCTTGAATTACCTCTAATTCGTCTTCAACTTTCATACTGTAATTCGGATGATTCGTTTTATGGCTTTGTAAGTCATGCTTAAAAATATCGGTAATAAAATACGGTAAGCAAATACCGTATTTCCCATCGTTGATATTAAAGCCTATTAATTTCGCATTGTGGCTAAGCTTGGGGAATTTTGCCATACAGGCAATGGGGATCAAGTGATGATTATTGGTCACATATTGGCTAGAGCCAAAGAGTTACTTAGCTTCCGCAAAGCTTGCGGCTTTACCCGTTTCCCTTGTTTGTTTTGGGTTAGCTGTATTCTTACTGTCCTTCATAGTAACCTCCAGGTTCATGTATTGCGGGCATTACAGGCTGTGTATTTTATAAGCTAGAAGATTATCATTAAACAAAGCTAGAAATGTACTTAAAAATACCAGCTTTTATAAGCTGGTATTTTTTTGACCAATCAATGCGGGTTATGATTAAAACATTCTTAATGTGTTGTTTCACCAAATAATGTCGTTCATAATTTCTTGCTGTCGCGCCTATCTTCTTGCTGTTGTTATTTTACTTTGTGTAATATTTTTTAATGTCTACTCTTTAAAATAAGCTCCTTACCATGCCCTCAAATATTATGTGACCGCACCGTTGCTCTCGGCAAGGAAGAGCCTATTGTGCCTATTACCGTTTCTACCAAAAGCATCTCAAATTGTTTTTCAGACTTTCAAATTACAAAGAATAAAAATATCGTTTCCAAAAATACTTAAGTTATGGCGTTTATTTCTATCAAACACATTGATTTAATCGGCTCCTCAAATATTATAAGGAAGGCTTCATGACCAATAACAATCTAGAATGTATAAAAAATATAAGTACGTCTAGCGCGGTTGACTGTATCCATGAACAAATGGATTCCAACCCTCATTATCCATTCAATTTACAAAGTGGGTGGTTACCTGCTGGGGATAGCGAGAGTATGACGTTATTTTTTGAGGAGATATTAAACGCTCCTGCGCCCAGTACGGATACAGGTTATAAAGAATCTGTGCAGGAGTTGAATACATTAATAGAAAGCAATGAAATTCTTACTTACTTGGTGGACGATGCGTGCCGAGAGAACAGTAATATTGTGGCTTCTAATTTAAAGGCTGCTAAAGCGGTTAATTTGCCGAGAATAAAAAGTAAGGACGATTTACTCAATGCATTTAATTACATACTGACCCAGCCGCCTAAGTTTATTAACGATGAACTGGTTGGCCTGCCGTTTTCGGCTCTTGTGGTTGGCATTGACCCAACCCTAAGCGGAGTAACCTTGTTTCGCCTTCCCATTTTCAATGAAAAAATGGCTGGTGTTCTAAACCAATGGAATAGCTTCTTGGGCTCAGCGGAGTCCAGTACTATCTTTAGCGTCGAGGGCCAGCAATGGCTTTCTCCCGCAGCGAAACAACAATATCAATTTGATGTGTGGAAAAAAGACAGCGAATCATTACCCTATTGGAATTCTTGGAATTCGTTCTTCACCCGGCAATTTAAAGACCCATCTGGTTCCAGGCCCATAGCGGAACCCGGTAGTAATAAAACTGTGGTAAGTGCCAATGACGGTTCACTGTTTAGGTGGGATGAAAATATCGCCAGCAAAGATGTTTTCTGGTTTAAGGATATGAATTATTCTCTCGCAGATATTTTAAGCTCGGATGTTGCAGAGCAGCAAGCCACTATTAATAAATACAACTTGGTTGAGTTATTCACCGAAGGGTCAATTTTTCAGACCTACCTTAACCCATACAACTATCACCGCTGGTGGTGTCCTGTTAATGGTGAAATTCTATTTGATCCCATTACTATTTCGGGTTGTTACTTTAATAAATTAGTTATCCCCGACTTTGCTGGCGCGACTACCGCTTCACTACCTTATTTGGCTCAGGTGAATGCACGCGGCCTTATTGTTTTCAAGACAATAGACTATGGGTTTGTCTGTTGTATTCCACTGGGTATGAGTGAAGTGTCCACCGTATCCTTTGACGATACCATGAAGGCAAAGGTCACGGTTCAAAAAGGTCAGGAAATGGGTATGTTTGAATATGGTGGGTCTTCCTATGCCATGATCTTTCAAAAATTACCAGGCAAGCGACTTATCTTCCAAAATTCAATGGGGGATGTTTATCAGCAGAGACCTGTATTGCCCAAAGGCAGTGCGGGCGCTGGAGGGAACGTTACACTAATAGGCTCGCAAATTGGTAAGTGGGAGGATGTGGACTTTAATATTGTTTCGACCTCACCCTGGCAAAACGCAGGCTATGTTAACGAAGGCGAGCAATATCAAATTCAATACTTAGGTGGGCTTTGGACGGCTAACCCAAATTCTGATAACGGCAATCTCTACGATGCAAAAGGTTCTGGCACAGTGGTGACAGAAAGTGGTTACCCATTGGTGGGGGCCGACAACGGTGCGCTGGTGGGGAAAATTGGCAATAACGCTCCCTTTTTAATTGGTGACGGGGCGACAACGCCAGAAGGCCAGACGGGTCAATTGTATATGACCATTAATGATGATTTACACGGTCAGTATGGTAAAGGCTTAGTGGACAATATCGGGCAGATTACCGTATCGATTAAACACTTCGCATAAATAAATTTTATTAAGCTGCCATGCTGAATTTTGCAATGAGAGATATTTGAGAATTACAGGGTTATCTTTTATATCTCTCGCAATTAAGGCTGGCAGATTCTATTGAGCAAAATAATAAGCACTTTGCCATGTGTGGTTTCCGATTTATTTGACTGTAAAACCCCCACTTTTCAGACAAAACCGTAGGTTGGAAAAGGCAAAGCCGCCTTCCGACATAGCCATACCCTCATACCATCCAATTTAATCCAATCGACCCCATTATGAAAACAAGCACAAATCCAACAACAGACCCTTTACGCGGTAAATGTTGGAAGGCGCCTCTGGCTTTTCCAACCTACGGGGTATTTTAATTTATTCCGGCGTATGGTCGTGTTAAAGCTATTAAATATGGCGCCTAATATTAAATTTTGGTTTGTTCAGCGATTTTTAAAGTGCCATTCGGTTGTTTTGGCGCCCGATAATAAATGGGTGCGCCATATTGCGGAAGTTTTGATTTTTATAGTTTTATGACCGGACTTTGCCCAAGCCGGACACTCGTTACTCCTTAGGATCAGCATATATCATCAGCCAAAATGGGATACCTAGTCCGGTATCCCCAGCCCACCGATCACAGTTAAGTGCATCACCACTTACAAATACGGCTCAACAACTGAACTTCAATCCTTCGAACCGAAAGTATTGACAAGTAATTTCGGAATTTTGCAGAAATAATGAGGTTGGCCTATTATCTTGCGCAACAAATATTTTCTAGAGTAATTTTATTGACTTGAACTCTGCTTCCATATTCCGTCGAATGCTAGATAGTCATAATTACTGTTAAAAACTCTCGGCGAAAATTGATTTACGGTAAACGAATTATCATATGGAACAAACTTACCCCCTTTCATAAACTCTATCGAATCGCGTTGAGTGACCATTATGGGATCCTTCGCAGCGTAGACAATATGTGTTGTTTTGTAAGGAGTATCTTCATCGATAATAATTCGGTTTCCTGTTAGCATGACATTACTGCCCGTTTCATAAATAAGACGCCCGATTCCCCGCATGATGATGGTAGATCCCGTGATCGTTAATGGCGCGCCAGTAGTAAACGCCAACTTGCTATAATATACACCTTCTGGAGTCGACTTCGTTAGCCCCGCCGCTATTGGGGTGTTCGGGTAATTTTCGATGTATACTCCATTAAGATTTACCGCTACTCTTGATCCCTTAGTCCTTGTCACAATTCGATGAGTAAATTGCTCGATCGACCCACCAATGAAATTTATACCTCCTACACCGCCTGTCGATTTGACCCCGATATCAAACCTGTCCATTTTGCAATTTTGGAACGTTAAATTATTAACAGCCCCACCGTCGTAAATTACGTTTGCATGTAACAAGGTCGAAGCTTCTATCAGATTATAGTAAGAGCGTCGAACCTTAAGTAAGGTTTTGAACCCTCTAAGAGTCGAGTGTGACATTCTAAGGTTTCCACCGTCAATATTAACTCCAATCGCGGTACTGAGAGCAGACTTAACGCTAGAGTTTCCTTGAATTATCATTCCATTTAACCAAAAATTGCTAGCGGCAATGGCCATAGCGCTACGCCCAACATACATAAGCCGTGGCAAAATATCGAGTCGCCCCGGATTTTGGGTAGAAACCCAATCCACGTTGCCGTTCCAGGTTTGAGCGGCTGGCACCTCTAACGTACCGTCAAATTTCAAATCCAAGTTAAAATTTACACAGCCGAACGCCCCAGCCTTGTCTATTGCCTGCTGTATTTGCGCAGTTTCAATGGAACCATCCCCCAAAGCGTGATCGGATACCTCAATACATTTCCCGAACACACTAACAGACAGAAGTAGGCCTACAATCAAAATATATTTATTCACAAAATTCTCTTCAAAATAAATTTACAGTAATATTTCATGGACGAAAGTATAGAGAAATCATTCTTTTATTCGACCACATCTAAGTAATAATATTATTCGTCATCACTTCCAAAATTATATTCTATTCCTTCCTACCAAACAAAGTATTCCAATAATATTTTTGAAGCTGAGATGCATGTGCGGAACCATCAATATCACTTCGAGACAGGTAGTCTAGCCTATATATTAGGCTGAAGAGCTATCAGCTTTCCCGATGATCGCTATATGGAAACACCAGCTACTAACCCCCTCAACCCTCGAATCAACTACCACCAACCGGCAGATCCTCGCCCATTCCGGCCATTGGCTGGTAAGTCAAATAGATCATACTTTTGCGTATAAAGGTTGTTTATAATCCCCTCAGCCCTATAAGCCTACAAGGAGTTTTAGCGTATGCCCACTCAAACATTATCTGCTGGCAATAATACACAAAAATTGTCGAAAAAAGCTCAGGTATGCTTAGAACAAGCGGTAGAGGTGTCCGGTGACCCTCTCTACCATATGGGCAATATCGCTGTATTTAATTCAAAAAGCAGTTTTGATTTGATGCAGGCCACTATTAATTACCTGACTTGTAAAGCACAGGTAAAAATGCTATTTAGCAATGCAGAAAAGACATTTCTAATTGAACTATACGAGTCATTTTGGTGGGGCGGTCATGCTAAAGGAATGCCTGAAGCTGCAAGGTTAGCCAACCATTATGTTAATGGTAAAGGCAAAATTGTAAGTATGGACTCAATACTTTATGAAAAGTCTGTGGTTGTTCAGGACACAATGCAGGCTATGAAATTACATATCAAAGACTTGGCATGTGGCAATGAGTACTTTTTTACGCTAAAGTCGGACGGTCTCAAATTCAGAAGAAGTAAGCATTTTAAATCTTTAATGTTAATCAATGGCAGCAGAAACCCCATTACACAAGGTTATGTGCATAGTTTAGGATTGATATATGCAGAAGACAATAATGACTGACTGCAAAAAGCTGATAATCGTTTTTATTTAGTGGCTAATACCAGCAAGCAGACAAAAGATAGCTACCATACAGGGTGGTCTGTTAGCAATCGATATGATTTTGAGCCCTTTAGCAAAAGTGATAAGTTCACTGACTTACCATTTAGTCATGGTAAAACTCTGTTATTGCCCGATGGACTGTCAGAGTATATGGACTCAGGTTTAGGCATTGCAAAGCCTTTTGATTATAGCGCCGCATGGTCAGAACAATGGAAATAAAACTAATAAAAATTCTTATTTTTACTTCGATGTGTTTATTTGCAGGTTGTGACTACAATGATTGTAGTTTTGATATTGCAGGTGACCAATTAAGGCTGGCTGATTCTATTGAACAAAATAATAAAACTTACTATTTGTATACTCGTACTACGGGTTGGCAGGAAAAAGTGATTTATTTTGAACTGTATGACAAAGAACCATCCTTTGATCAATGTACATATAGATCAAATATAGATCATCTATACATGGTCGCATACGATGATTATCCTGAAGTAAAATATGTTAAAGAAATAATATTGCAGCCCAACCTACCTGAAAAGCTTAAAATTATTTACACTAAAGATAAAAATGAAGGTATAGCCAATATTTACGATGTGAAATTTACCCGTTGATTTAATAGTATATAACTTTGGTTAAATTTTTAAATAACTACAAAGTGGAAAAACCAGTAATTATAAGTAGGTGTATTAGTTCTGTCTAAAAAGCTTGAGGGTGTAAATCAAACTGTAAAACCCCCACTTTTCAGACAAAACCGTAGGTTGGAAAAGGCAAAGCCGCCTTCCGACATAGCCATACCCTTATACCCTCATGCCATCCAATTTAATCCAATTTAATCCAATTTAATCCAATTTAATCCAATTTAATCCAATCGACCCCATTATGAAAACAAGCACAAATCCAACAATATCACACCCTTTATGCGGTAAATATTGGAAGACGCCTCTGGCTTTTCCAACCTACGGGGTATTTTAATTTATTCCGGCGTATGGTGTGTAACCAATGCAATCTTATATTGATGCAGGCTCGCATACCGAGGCGATTACTCCAGCACCTCCAATACTTAATTCTTCTAAAGTTTCTGTTGTTTTAAATTCTTTTGAGAAATCATTAACGGTAACAAAAATTATTCCTGGGTTTGTTACTTCAAATTTAATTTTGAATTTTTCATGTATCGAAACTTTTGGAATAATAATGCCTTCTTCTAATATTGTAAATTTATCCTGAGCTAAAGCACCTATATAAATTTCTTCATCTGTAGAATGGCTATAGGTTAACTTAAGAGTTTGCTTATCAATTGCTCGAATTTCTAACCAAAGTTTCTCATCTAGTTTTCCGTTCCATTCGTTTGCGTGAATATAAATTCCTGCATTTTCCTTTTCTGGAACTAGCTCTTTAAAATTAATTTCTAGTTCACGTATTTGCTTATTTCCAGTATTGACGGTTTTCCATTGAATTGGGCCGCCAACTTGATATGAAACAAACCCCAATTCTTTATTGCCGTCATCGTCAATGCCAAAAGATATGCAATTGACGGGTGCTTTTGATGTGCAAGCGACTAATAATAAGGTTTTGAAAAGAATAATTATTAATGATATTTTCTTAGTCATTTTATATTTTTCTTTTAGTGTTTACGCATAGTGGCGGAGGCATAGACCGGAACGGATGAACTTTGATAGCTTGTTAGAATTTGCATTGTTCTCATTTGACAATAATAGCCCATTCTATATTTTTAACAATTTAAAAGACTTCAGTACTCGCTAGTTGGCTTTGCCATAAAAACAAATGGAATTGCAAGCGGGCCAAAAATACAGAAGGCTATACCCCATAAAAGGGTAAGCTTCACTTTTCTTTGCTTGGTTATAACAAAGCATATTATTGCTCCTACAATCCATATAATTGCTGGGATATACATAGTGGTCATATTGTTTCTCCTTTAATTCTTTACCTTATTGTGTTTCGTGTGACCTGCTTTTCTCTATCATCTCTGATATTAATTTTTAAGGTTCTAGCGTTGTACTACGCTAGCTTTATCGGCGTCGTTTTTGAGTGCCTCGTTGAATGAAGCTTGCGGCAAGGTTCCAAATTTAGTATGCCACTACAGATGACTGTTTGCCCAAGTCCGCGTGCTACGCTATTTATCCTTAATTTGTTATGATGGCTTGGACAAGAGTTATTAAAGATGTGTGCGTAATTGCTGGATGTCCACGTATAGTGCGAATAGGTGCCTTTTTATATCTTTTTTGAATAGCTTCTGTCATAGTAATGCATTATAGAGATGAAAAGGGGGTTTTCCTTGTACTACGGCTCAAAACGACTATAGTCTAGGGCAGTTTAACTGGTTTAATTTACGAAAGAGGATATGTATGAAATATATTGATGAGGGGCACCGTGAGTGATCCAATAACCTGTGTAGTAGACTTAACTCAAAATGGCCAATGGTTTGCACCATTGGCCATTTTGTTATCTGCTTTTCTTGGTGCTTACGTTGCTGTTCATTCACTTAAGGCACATCGTGAAATAGCAAGAAAAAGAGCGACTTTGGATGTTATTTTGAAAAGTGAAAGCGATGAATATTTTGAGCGAATATACTCTGTATTTACTTCTGAAAAAAATAGAAAATCAGGTTTAGAAGCGTTATTACAGGCTGAAACTGATGGAGAAAAAACAGCAAGAACAGAAGTTGATAATTTTCTTAATCACTATGAGTTGATTGCCATATCCATTGAACAGAATATACTTGATGAGCAGTTTTACAAAGATTGGATGCGGTCTACATATATAAGACATTATAAAGAATCTAAAAAATATATTGAAAATGTTCGTAAAAAAAGCCCAAATGTATATATAGCATTTCAAAAATTAGCTGAAAAATGGAGTGAACACTCATAACAGTAGGATAAGCGATATCTTATCCAATAACACTTTATAGAGTAAGTAAAATTTCGTATTAAAAGGTTTATTTTTCAATAATTTATACTTCTTTTCTTATAAAATTGGCTATTATCTTTACTGTCCACTTTGTAGTTTCATTATTCCCAATTTGGTCAAAATGTCTATTGTAAATATAGGTGTCCATGAATAAGTGGATATCATGTAAACTGGACACGTTATTTTTCTTTATCTTTCATAGGTTTATATCAGCTTTTGCATTCTTCTATATGTTTATTTTTGTTCCGTTAGTAAATGCTATGGTAGCTGATGATTGCAAGTAGAAAATAAATTAATCTAACGCTCGATTTGAGCTTGAGCTTAATTGTAGCCGCTTGTTAATTTAACAAAATAAATTCGAAAAATAATAATCTTTTCCTCTTCTATTTCTTGGAATGGGTACAAAAGCGAGCCTTAAATAAAGCTCGCTTGGTAAGTTTAAATATTGGCTTGTATAGGTCTGTTATTCCTTTCTTTTATGTGCCCTGTGAATGTATGTCTAGTGAATTTTATTTTTTATCTCTTTTGCTTGGCTAACGGCATTGCCAATATAGGATGCGGGGGTTAACTTTTTCAGTTCGGATTTTGCTTGCTCGGGAATATTTAGGGTATCCACAAATTCTTGCATAACTGTTTGGGTAATGCTTTGGCCGCGTGTTAGTTCTTTTAATTTTTCGTAAGGTTTTTCAACTCCATAGCGGCGCATAACGGTTTGAATGGGTTCGGCCATTACTTCCCAGGCATTATCTAAATCTGCGGCAATAACGGTTTTATTTAGTTGAAGTTTCCCTAAGCCTTTTTGTGCGGCTGCGTAGGCGATAAGGCTATAACCAAAACCGACGCCCATATTGCGCAGCACGGTTGAGTCTGTCAGGTCACGCTGCCAGCGGGATACAGGTAGTTTGGCTGCAAGGTGTGAAAATATTGCGTTGGCAATGCCGAGGTTGCCTTCTGAGTTTTCAAAGTCGATAGGGTTAACTTTATGGGGCATGGTGGAGGAACCGACTTCTCCTGCAATGGTTTTTTGTTTGAAAAAGCCCATGGATACGTAGCCCCAGATATCACGGTCTAGGTCTAGTAGTATGGTATTGAAGCGAGCGATGGCATCAAATAATTCGGCGATATAGTCGTGAGGTTCAATTTGTGTAGTGTATGGGTTCCAGCTTAATCCAAGGCTGGATACAAAGTCTTCGGCATTATTTTGCCAGTCTATATCGGGGTAGGCTGAGAGGTGGGCGTTGTAGTTGCCAACAGCGCCATTAATTTTCCCCAGTAGTTCTACTTTTTCGATTTGATTCACTTGGCGCTGTAGTCTGGCGACGACATTGGCAAATTCTTTTCCTACGGTAGTGGGTGACGCTGTTTGGCCGTGGGTGCGAGATAGCATGGAAACTGAGGCAAAATTTTCTGACAAGTTTGTTAGGGTGGAAATAATGTTTTTCATTTCCGGTACTAGAATGGTATCGCGGCCCTCTTTTAGCATAAGGGCGTGAGATAAATTATTAATATCTTCCGATGTGCAAGCAAAGTGAACAAATTCGTTTATTTTTTCCAGTTCTTGGTTGCCTGCGAATTTATCTTTAATAAAATATTCAACGGCTTTTACGTCGTGGTTGGTTGTTGCTTCAATTTTTTTAACGGCTAAGGCGTCGGCTTCACAGAAATTATCGACAATATTATTAAGAAGGGTATGGGTTGCTGAAGAAAATTCTGTAATCTCAGTAATTTGAGGGTGTTTTGCTAAGCATTGTAGCCATCGAATTTCAACCAGCACCCGGTTTTTAATTAATCCGTACTCGCTAAATATGCTTTTTAGGGAATCGGTTTTATTGCCGTATCGACCATCGATTGGCGATACAGCGGAAAGTGTGCTTAGTTCCATAGTATGAATTCTCTTATTTTCGTAACCGTTGTTTTTGTAACTGTTGCTTTAGTAAGTGCTGTTTTATTAACTCTTGTCTTATTAACTTTTGTCTTGGTAAGAATATAAGTGGAGCTGTAATAGCTAATACGTATTTAATGTAACGTTTTTGATTCTTCAAGCAGGGATTTAGCCGCATCCGCTAATTTACTTCGGTAAAACAATAGGTGCCAGCGTCGTCCACCCATTTGCCTCCAGAGTGTGGCGGCACGTATTGCCGAGAGTAATAGGGCGCGAACTTGATTGGCGACTCGGTTTTGTTGTAGGTAGGTATATTCTCCAGATATCTGAATACGATATTGAAATTTACTGATGGTATCGGAGTAGATGTCTGCGATATTGCTCACCAAGTTGTCGTGTACATAGCCGAAGTGTTCCGCTTGAGTGTGTGCTTTGTCTAACCTGGCGCCAATTAGGTGTAAAACCTTACTGCGTTTGGATAATTTTTTTTGAATATGTAATGCGCCCAATACATAGCGTATTAGGTCACTATTTTGTGGGTTGCGTGGGTCTTCTATAAGCTCAACCAAAAGTTTAGCGCCAGTATGAAGGTGTTTAACGTCTCCAAAGACGGATTCAACATTGTCGGGTGATTGTTCAAACAAACTTTTAACGGCTGTTTCAAATTCATCTGATTTAAGATACCCCGTTTTTGCCAATTGCTCGACTAGGCTGCAAGACTGGATTAAGCCTGCGAGAGCAATGGCGATATTGCGCCAAGATTTATCCAAAGTTATGTCTCAATTCTCTGTTTGAGCTGTTGCTCGGTTATGCCATCCATTATGGGATGGCTTCTGTAATGACTGCGCCACCTAAACATATCTCTTTATCGTAGAAGACGACCGATTGACCAGGGGTAATAGCCCGTTGGGGGGCATCGAAGTCCACTTGAATGGTTGAGTCATCTAGGTAGCGGAACTTACACGCTTGATCCGGTTGACGATAGCGTGTTTTCGCTACGCACTGGATTGCATCATAGGATAGCCTTTCTTTGCCCGTTTCTGGGTTGATCCAGTGAATTTTTTCTGCTTTGAGCGATTTTGCATATAAAAGAGGGTGGTTGCCCCCCTGTACCGCAATGAGTGTATTGGTTTCTAGGTCTTTTTGGGCAACAAACCAGGGTTCTTCTTTTGCTCCCTTAACGCCTCCAATTCCCAAGCCTTGTCGCTGGCCTATGGTGTGGTACATCAGACCTTGGTGTTCGCCAATAATGGTGCCTTCAGCGGATTTAATGGGGCCGGGTTGCGCGGGAAGGTAAGTTTCGAGGAAGTCTTTGAAGCGTCGTTCCCCAATAAAGCATATGCCTGTGCTGTCTTTTTTGTTGTGAGTCACTAGGTCGTATTCTTCCGCTAATTGCCTTACCGCAGGTTTTTCCATTTCGCCTATTGGAAAGAGGGTTTGGGCAAATTCTTTTTCTCCAACGGCGTGTAAAAAATAGCTTTGGTCTTTGTTGTTATCCAGCCCTTTGCGCAGCATGGTTTTGCCGTTGATCTGGGCGGTTCGGGTATAGTGCCCTGTGGCGATAAACTTGGCGCCCATTTTTTTGGCGTAGTCGAGAAATACTTTGAATTTAATTTCTCGGTTGCACAGAATATCTGGGTTGGGTGTGCGCCCAGCTTTGTATTCTTCAAGAAAGTATTCAAATACGTTATTCCAGTACTGTTTGGCAAAATTAACGGTGTGTAGAGGAATATCAAGCTTTTGAGCAACGGCGGCGGCGTCCATTAGGTCTGTTGCAGCGGTGCAGTATTCTGTGCCGTCATCTTCATCCCAGTTTTTCATAAACAGACCTTCCACTTGGTAGCCTTGCTGTTTTAATAGCAGGGCGGAGACAGAGGAGTCCACGCCACCGGACATGCCGACAATCACTTTGGTTTTACTAGGTGAACGATCTATTTGCATCTGAAGTAAAAATGAATCGAGGTGCTGTCGAGCCCAATGGTTGCTAAATTGGGCTCGCTATTAGAAAAGCGCTGTATTGTACTGGTATCCGTGCTTTGCGACCAGTGCCCGCTCAATATTTGAGATAGGAAATGGGGCTTTGCGGCTAGTTTTTTGGTTTAGCGGTTAGTTTTTTGGTTTAGATAGGTACTTCGAGACCGTATGGATAACATGACTGCCTTCAAAGTAGACGGTGAAATCGCTGTATTCCCAGTAGTAGATGGGGGGGTTACCCCTTGGGCCGTCGATATTGTCGGGCTTTCCGTAGGTCTCTTTTACTTGCTGTTTGGTTTTTCCTGCTTTTGGGCCAACGTCTTGCTGGGCAATGGGTATCCTCACTGTATCAGCAAATATGCTGAGCGAGCTGAACATGGCAATTAACAGGATAAATAGCTTGGTTTTCATGGTTTATCTCATGTATCAGAGGAAAGAGAATATAGCTGAATATTCACTAAGGTTGCTTTATTTTTATGTCTTTTTTTCTCGCTACCTGGGCCTTGAGAATTTGGCGAGATAGCTCTTGCCGGTCTTTATTCTCGATACCCGCAAACTTTGCGGCGACATGGTAGCTATCGTCTTTTTGCTCGCAACGAAGAACCTGAGCAAAGGTTACCACGGGAGCGTAACTTGGCAAGAAAATCATGCGTATTGCGAGGTAATTTCTTTTGTAAATTGCTCGGTCGCTCACAAAAGAGAGGCCATCTTCACTGAGGCTTATGCGTGTTTTTCTTTTGTTTGGAGAAAAATTATCCTGGGAGAATAGGGCGTGGCGAGCAATAAGGTCGATCTTACTACTGAGGGTTTGCAGGTAGTCCCCTAGTAGGCGGTTTTTTTCAGTGAGCAGGCGCAGGGTTTGTATATTGTCTTTATCCAGTCGCCTCAGTTCATTGACCAGGTTAAGTGAAACGGCATCTTCGAATTCATTACTGGGGTCTTTGTTTTCAACTGTGAACGTATCCACCTGTTTATATTCGAAGAATAGGTCTTGGTTGACGCGAAAATAATTGCGCCTTTCTTTGCCTTTTTGGAGGGAGGAATTGGTCATGGTTTGAGCAGTATTGTTATTGAACTCGATTGTTGCGCTTTTTTACTCACGCTTAGGTGGTTATTGTATACGCTGTTTTAATGACTACTTTAGATAATAGTATAGCTTTATCTAAGCATTCGATAATGTTTCATCGGCGCTTGTTATCGTTAGGCATCTCCTGCATCATCTCGCCCATGTCTATTTTAAACTCTGTGTCATTATTCATCGGGTTTCGGTATACCCGAAAAAAGCACCGTGGTTATCTCGCGTTTGTTAGTCTATTTGCGTTAATCGCGATGGCTTTAGGTGTTTTTACGTTGATTGTTGTTCTCTCGGTAATGAATGGGTTTGACCGAGAGCTAAAACATCGAATTCTTCGAGTGGTACCTCATGGTTATATAACAAGCAATGTTCCCATACAGGATTGGCAGGGCTTAATAAAAACGTTAACTCCCTATAAAGAAAATTATCGGGTTGTCGGTGCCGCACCCTATATCTCTGGCCAAGGTTTAGTCAGCTTTGATTCTGGCGTGAGGGCGATTGAGATTCAGGGTATTCTTCCTGACAACGAAAGGCGTATCTCTGAAATACATGACTTTATGCTGGTTGGGGAATTGGAAGAACTAACAACGCAAAAGTACGGCATCGTACTTGGCAGCCTTTTAGCGAGATATTTGGGCGTTACCATGGGCGATAAAGTCAATATTACCTTACCGGATGTCTCCGTAACTCCCGCCGGTGTTTTCCCTAGAATAAAACGTTTTACGGTTGTCGGTGTTTTTCAAGCCGGAGCGCAGGTGGACGAATCCTTGGCACTCATTCATCTACCGGATGCACAAAAATTATTTCGTTATGGGGACGGGGTCGAAGGGGTTAAATTACGCTTTGACGATATTTATGATGCGCCGATATTTCTAGCGCCTTTAGTGGACGAACTTCAATCGCAGTATGTTGGAGATGGAGATATTGCACTAAAGGCCACGGATTGGAGTGAGACTCAAGGCAGTTTATTCCAGGCGGTGAAAATGGAAAAAACCGTTGTTGGCATTATGCTTGGCGTTATTATTGCCGTTGCCGCATTTAATATTGTTACCAGCCTCGTTATGATGGTTGCGGAAAAACGTTCTGATATAGCTGTTCTGAGAACTCAGGGTTTATCTCGTTTTGATGTTGTCAAAATATTTATGGTACAAGGTGTGTTTATGGGTGGACTAGGCATTTTTTGGGGTTGTTTTTTTGGTGTCATTGTCGCCAACTACCTGCCCAATATTTTTGACTTTATTGAGCGTTCGATGGGCTGGCAGTTATTTGATCCTAACGTGTATTTTGTTACTCAAATGCCGTCTGAATGGCGTTTAAATGATACGGTTACGGTTTGTTTATTCGCATCTTGTGTGAGTGTACTTGCAACCGTATACCCAGCGTTTAGAGCGGCACAAATACCTCCGGCAGAAGCGTTGAGGTATGGTGAGTAATATTAGTATGAGTACGGAAAGTAATATGAATGAAGCGGTTTTAGCGTGTATGGATGTCTGTAAGAGCTATCGTCAAGGGCCTCAGCAAGTTGATGTTTTAAAAGGCATTAATTTAAGTGTGGCTCGGGGGGAAAGAATTGCCATTATCGGTGCATCCGGTAGTGGTAAAAGTACATTGTTAAATGTATTGGGTGGGTTAGACCTATCCGATGCGGGGAAAGTTATTATTAATGGTAATGATCTAACGAATGTAAGTGAAAACCTGAGAGGTAAAATTCGTAACCAGCAAATAGGTTTTGTATATCAATTCCACCATTTGCTCCCTGAGTTTAATGCCGTCGAAAATGTCGCTATGCCTATGCTTATTGCCAAACAAAATAAAAAAGTGGCTTTTGCTGAAGCAGAAAAACTACTGGCTGAGGTTGGGCTTTGCCAACGTTTTTCTCATAAACCAGCGGAATTATCCGGTGGAGAAAGGCAAAGAGTGGCTATTGCTCGTTCTTTGGTCAATAAGCCCGCATGTGTATTGATGGACGAACCTACGGGTAATCTAGATTCGGACAATGCGGCTTCGATCCAAAATCTTATGCTTTCCTTAAGTGATGAGTACGCAACAAGTTTTGTTGTGGTGACTCACGATATTAATATTGCTAAATCGATGGATTCAATATACGAATTAAAAAATGGAACATTAATTCAACAATGAGCAATTTCTCTCTATATATTGGCTTTAGGTATACTAAAGCGAGACAGAAAAACCAAATGGTGTCCTTTCTTTCGGGAATGTCCACAACGGGGTTAGTGGTGGGCGTAAGTTTACTTATCGCTGTGCTTTCTATTATGAATGGTTTTGAAAGGGAGCTGCGAGAAAAAATATTAGGCTTGGTTCCTCAAGCGGCTATTTACCAAAGAGGGGGGCTGGAAGATTGGCGCTCTTTAATTCCGTCTATTGAAAAACACAATAATGTTACTGCGGTTGCGCCATTTGTACAATTGAGTGGCTTGGCTCGTTTTAAAAAAGATACTGCGCCTTTGTTGTTGTATGGAATTGATTCTGAACTTGAATTATCCGTTTCGCTTATAGAAGACTATATCGATTTATCGATACTCAACAAAATTAACGATGAAAAGCCAAGCGTGATTTTAGGCAAGAGTTTAGCGGAAAGTTTACATGCTGGGCTGGGCGATAGCATTATGGTGTTAGCGCCGAGTAAAACCGGCGCCTCCCGTGGCCCTCATATGCGATATTTCTCAATAGTTGGGTTGATCGAGTCCAATACGCAGTTAGATACGTCTTTGGCTTTAACCTCACTTAAACATGCGGCCAGTCTTTCTGGTCAGCCTAATAATGTAAGTGGTTTAAGGTTAAAAGTTGCTGATATTTTTCGTGCGCCGCAAACGGTCTACGATAACCTTGTCCAACTTGGGCCAAGTTTTTACGGCAGTAATTGGACGAGGACCCATGGCAATTTATACCATGCGATACAAATGTCAAAAAGTCTTATTGGCCTGTTAATGCTGCTTATTGTTGCCATTGCCGTATTCAATGTTGTCTCAACACTGGTTATGGTTGTTGTAGACAAAAAAGGCGATATTGCAATACTGCGAACCCTTGGTGCCAATACGGGTGAGATTATGAGAATATTTATGGTGCAAGGGTGTACGATTGGGGTAATTGGCACTTTGCTGGGGGTAGTGGCGGGGATACTTTTGGCTCTTGGTGCCCAGAATTTACTGCAATATACTGAAGCATTATTGGGTATGCAGTTTCTTAAGTCCGATGTGTACCCGTTAACCTATTTACCTGCGGAAATTAGGTTGGCAGATATTTTAAGCGTTTCCGTTACCGCGTTGATATTGAGCTTTCTCGCAACACTTTACCCCGCATGGAGAGCCAGTAAAATAGAACCTGCTGAAGCATTAAGGTATGAGTGATATTTCTGTTTTTAGCTACTGTTTTTAGCTACTGTTTTTGATTGATTATAGAGTAATTGACGTTTGCGCCATTTTTTAACAACGTGCCAGCGCCATGACCACTGAATAGCCAAGTAACCTGCTGCGCCAAAAAATAGTGCTATGAAGATACAGCCCAGTAATAGAGGCTGCCATATTAAAGGAAGCTGAGTTTCGAACCACGTCCAGGTTAACGAAAAGTCCATATTCTTTACAGGGCTATTCAGTATTCGGGAGCCCAATAGATAAGCTCCCCAAAAAAATATTGGGAAGGTGATTGGGTTAGTAATCCACACTAGAGCAACTGCGATGGGCAGATTGCAACGAAAGAGTAGGGCGCCTGCTGCGGCAATGGGGATTTGCCCTGGAATAGGCAAAAAAGCCGTAAATAATCCGACAAACACCCCAACAGAAACAGAGTGACGATTTAGGTGAAATAGATGAGGGTCGTGCAAAAGCGCACCTAAAAACCTAAGCGCTGGTTTTTCACGAATTTGTCCAGGGTCGGGAATCCAGCGTTTAAACAGCTTACGTGGCATGTAAAGTCTTTAGGTTGTCCAATTTGGGGCGCTATTATGCAGATACATAAACGACTTTACTAGAGATTGCAGAAACCGATGTAAATGCAAAACGATTTTTTTACCGGAAAAGCGGTTAAAGCATAGGCGTTTGCGGTTAATTCAGCCAGTTTAACGGATATAAATAACCTACATGGCGAAGATATGGATCTTTCAACGTTAGTGAGGCTTGGCTGCCAAGGCATCAAAAGGGGAGTGACAAGGGGGCTCCTATTTGGCTTTTTTCTGGGGGCTGTGTTTTCCTTTCAGTTAAATGAAGCAAACCTTCACCTTGTTTTATTCGGGTGTTTGGTGACGGTGCTTGCAAGCGTTGAATCCATGCCCGTTATCAGTGACAGGTCTACGCGGTTTATTGCCACACTTATTCCTCAGCCGAGGCAACCTTTACCAAAGCCCGTTGCCCGGTTCTTCAGCCAAAAGTTTTCGGGGAGGCTTGTTAGTCACCCAAGGAAGGTAAGGCTTTCATGGTATCACTCACTGCAACTGTCTCCTGGGCAACGCTGGCTGATGACAATACGCCTAAGAAGACCCAGGGGCTTTGTGAATCCTAGAGGGTTTGACTATCAAGCCTGGTTTCTCCCAGAAAATTGCCTCCTACCGCCTCAAACTAAAAGAGCTGTTATTCAAAAGTGATTCGAACCTTAAAAATAAAGGCTTAATCCAGGTATTAATGCTGGGGGATACGACTGCAATAAAAAACCAAGAATGGGATATTTTAAATACCACTGGAATCATACATTTAATGGTCATATACAATACTAATTATTACATATGCTAATACCTCGAACTAGAAAGCTCTTGAGCTTAGCTTTAAAAAGCAGCTTTTTTATACCCTTTGGCGGGAGCAAATGTTAAATTGCAAGTTATTTGCGATGATCGTCGGGGGAATCATTATATGAAACAAAGCGACACTGAGGTGTACGAGGTTCAGCCACACGAGATGTTAATGGGGATTGCGGAAGTCATTAGAGAAACGCAACGTGAAATTGGCTACTATGAAGTCAAAAAAATCTCTAAGACACACCTTGATCAAGCCATAGAGGAAACTCTTAAGAAAGAGAAGAAGGTTTTGTCTGAGGTTGAAATCGTGGGTTTAGCGGCAAAGCTGTACCAACAAATTATGACGAAGACCACCGCTAGAGGTCTTTCATTATTATCAAAGTATTATGCCACTGCAAAGCGTATGACTAGAGAAGAGCTTTATAGTGAAAAGCATAAATCTTCCAGGCTTTCAAGGAATCTAAAATACACTGGAGTAAAGAGACACCCAAATACTGCAGCCCATGCAATTGTTAGCGGTACTCACCCTGAAGCAGTAGCAGCTAGAAAAATCCTTGCCAGATGGAAAATAAGAATTGATGACCCAGATAACGGTGCATTCTTGCCAAGAGATTCACGATACATTCCACACAAAAATTTACCTAATGCATCAAATCATGCAAAGTTGCATACTGATGAGTATTATCTAAATGTGACTAATATGCTAAGAACAGCCCAATCTGAAATGGAGTGCAGATTAACGTTGAAATTGATTGCCAATGAACTTCGTAGCGGGAGGTTTGAGTTTTAATGAAAGTCTATTTATTAAAACCAGATACAAAATATCGCCTTATGTACCCTGAAGATGATGTCTACGAGTCAGACAATTGGGAGTTCAAATGCGAAGATCTTGTCGATAAGTTTCCGCAATTTCAAGCGTATTTTGATAAAAACTCAGAGAAACCGTTACCTGATATTGCCTATATTGGCATGTCTACCTTTGCTTTTAGGCACGATGTTGCTACTGAACTAGTTGACATTTTAGAGTCATCATCAGAGCTTTTACCATTCTATCTAGAGGATGAACTGTGGTATCTGCTTAATGTGAAAGAGTGTATTGATGCACTGAATGACGATAAATCTAAATATAAAATTAATGATGGAAAGATTAAGCTTCATCTGGTTGAGTATGTATTTTATCCTGAAAAATTAAAAGGAAAATCATTGTTCAAAATTCCAAATGATAACCGCTCACAAATTTATTGTGTTGATGATCGAAGTTCTGATCAATCAGTTCTTAATAATTTGTTTTGTGCCATTCAAGCGCATGGTTACACGGGGCTGAAATTTGAAGAGGTCTTTGAGGGCTGAAGTGAGTAAAAAAATAGTATCACAATCATGCTACTATAGAAATTGCACTTCAAAAAATACTTGTTTATAGGTGGGCATTAGCGATAGAACGAGTTAACCTCATAAATGAATTTCCTTTTTATTAGGCATTTGCGGTTAATTCAGCCAGTTTAACGGATATAAATAACCTACATGGCGAAGATATGGATCTTTCAACGTTAGTGAGGGGCTGCCAAGGCATCAAAAGGGGAGTGACAAAGGGGCTCCTATTTGGCTTTTTTCTGGGGGCTGTGTTGCCTTTTCAGTTAAATGACCCCCCCATTCTTTCTCTACCTTACCTCCTTTTATTCGGGTGTTTGGTGGTGGCATCAATTATACCAAGTCTGCGCGGTCCTGCTTTTGCGTTTTGTCTAGGTTTTGTTTGGTCTTGGGTGTGTCTGGAGAGGCGTATTGCCGCGCAATTTCCAAATGGATTTGAAAAATTTGATCTGAAGGTGGTTGCAACCGTTGAATCCATGCCTGTTATAGGCGATAGGTCCTCGCGGTTTATCGCTACGCTTATTCCCCAGCAGGGGCAACCTTTACCAGAGCCTGTTTCCCAGTTTTTTAACCAAAGGTTTTCAGGAGGGCTTGTTAGTCACCCAAGGAAGGTAAGGCTTTCATGGTATCACTCACCGCAACTGTCTCCTGGGCAACGCTGGCTGATGACAATACGCTTAAGGAAACCTCGGGGTTTTGTCAATCCTAGAGGGTTTGACTATCAAGCCTGGTTACTCAGTGAAGGTATATTGGCTACCGGATACGTAAGAAGTGGCAGGTTATTTGTTGGTGGTGCTAAGCCTACCTTTTCCCAGAAAATCGCATCTTACCGTCTCAAATTAAAAGAATCGCACTTCAACAGTGACTCTACCCTTAAAAACAAAGGATTAATTCAGGCTTTAATGTTGGGAGATACGACAGAAATAAAAAGCCAAGATTGGGATATTTTAAATACCACAGGCACCATACACCTGATGGCTATTTCTGGTTTGCACGTTGGCCTTATGGCTCTTCTATTTTATTGGTTGGGTTTTTGCCTTCTTCGATTGATTCGGTTGGACTTAATTTATGGACGGCATGGTGCTTGCATTAGGTGGGTCGCCTTTAATTTTCCATACTTTATTTCAATTGTGGCGGCGTTATTTTATTCTTTATTGGCCGGCTTTTCTGTTCCTACACAACGAGCATTAATTTTTGTTTTGCTTGTTAACCTAGCCAAAATTTATGGGCGAAAAATATGTCCATTCTGGATAATAGGTTGTGCGGCTGCTGTTATTGTACTGATGGACCCTTTTTCTATTATGCAACGAGGCTTTTGGTTGAGTTTTCTTGCGGTTGCTATTTTAATTTACGTATTTCGTGGCAGGAATGTCATTAATAAACCTAAGCCTTTGTGGGGAGTGCTAGTAAAATTTCGCATATTAGGTATTGCCCAGTTTTCTTTGTTCTTGGGTTTGGCTGTGCCCTTGGCATTATTTGGTAATGTTATATCTCTAATCAGCCCTATTGCCAATGCTATAGCAGTACCTTTTGCTTCTTTTTGTGTGGTTCCATGGGTAATTCTTGCCGCAAGTATTTCATCATTTTCTATTAAACTTTCTCAGTTTTTATTATCTATTGCGGATTATTTTATTGGAAAATTGTTTCTGTTTTTGAAATGCCTTTGCGGTATATTTGGCGAACTATCTACCATAAGCTTAAACCTAGGTGCTGAAGAATTCGGATATTATTATGCAATATTTGGCTTAATAACAATATTGTTAATGCTTTCTCCCCGAGGCATTCATTTGACATTATTGGGTAGTGCTTTAGCCCTACTTATATTGAGCCCTATCAATGCGCATAAACCTCCATTGAAAATAACATTTCTAGATGTAGGGCAGGGGCTGTCCGTTATTATAGAAACATCAAGTAAGACTGTTCTTTACGATACCGGGGCAAAATTTTCTGATAATTTTGATATAGGTTCTGGGGTTATTCTTCCTTACTTAAAAACTATTGGCGTGAATTCGTTAGATAGGGTTATTGTCTCTCATGGAGATAACGACCATGCCGGGGGGCTTGCATCTATAGTTAAAGCGATTCCTGTTAAAAAAATAATTTTAGGCGAGCGGCATAACCCTGTTTTTCAGGGTTTAAATCATCTGCAAAAAACAGAAGCCTGTAAACTAGGAGACGGCTGGAAGTACGATGGCGTAGAATTTGAATTTATTTGGCCAAGCGAACGAACATACCAACAGCTTGCTTCTAAACCGAATAATCAATCGTGTGTTTTACAAATTACGTTTAATGAGCAAATTATTTTGTTAACGGGAGATATTGAAAACAACGTTGAAAAAGAACTATTGTTAAGTGGATTACCTCGCAACCTGCAAGTTTTATCCGCTGCCCATCACGGTAGCAAAACCTCGTCCAGTAAAAAATTTATTCAGGCAACGCAACCCAAACATGTTGTGGTAAGTAGTGGGTATATGAATCGCTATGGCCATCCGCACCCCAAAGTTATTCAACGATATGAAGACCTGGAAGCGCAAATATGGAATACGGCTAACCAGGGAGCGATCAGCTTTGAATGGTCTCATAAGAGCAGCGCACCCAAAGTGGTCTCAGCAAGGCAGGTTTCCCCTAAATTATGGTATAGCGCCAAGGTTCAGCAGGACTGAGCAAAAAACGTACACATACGTACCCTTATTATAGAAGATCAATCAAGCACAGATTTAAGCTTTCGAATCGGTTATCATTCTGACCTAGCGCGATGGGGTAGATGGGGTAAATAGGTATCGCGTATCAAAGGCTAGAGTATACAAGCCACATACTATCTATAAAAAACGTACTATCAGTTTAGGAGTATCAGGTGTTCGAGATCATTGCATCCGGTGGTTGGCTTATGGTGCCAATTGTACTTTGCTCAATTGCGGTTATCGGGATTTCATTTGAACGTTATTGGACGTTGAACCCCTCAAAGATTGTTCCAAAGCACCAGTTAGGTCAAGTGTGGAGCTGGATACAAAGCAATGAACTGGACAGTGACAAGCTTAAGGCCCTGCGTCGCTCTTCTCCGCTTGGTCGCATACTGGCTGCGGGTCTCAGTAATTCCCGCCATGGTCGGGATGTCATGAAAGACAGTATTCAAGAAGCCGCTAGCCAAGTCGTCCATGATCTTGAGCGTTTCCTAGGTGCGTTGGGAACCATCGCCGCAATTGCCCCACTTCTTGGGCTTCTTGGAACCGTGATTGGTATGATTAAAGTCTTTACCGCCTTAAACCTTGAGGGGGCGGGTAATGCAGCCGTATTGGCTGGAGGTATCTCAGAAGCGCTTGTTACAACGGCTGCGGGTTTGTGTGTGGCCATTCCCGCAATGATGGCACATCGCTTCTTTGTGCGCAGAGTGGATACGCTCGTGGTTACGATGGAGCAGGAAGCCGTAAAACTTGTCGATGCGCTGCACAGCGAGCGGCGTGTAGACCTTAAGACCAGCTAGAGAGATCTCGTTATGGAATTTAAGCGGCAAGTTAAAGCGGAAGAGAGTGTTAACCTGACCCCTCTTATTGATGTCGTCTTCCTGCTTTTGATATTTTTTATGGTGTCCACCACCTTTACCAAAGAATCACATCTTGAAGTGAACCTTCCCGAGGCGGTTGGCGAACAATCTGCTGCCAAGATTGAATTTGTTGAAGTCATTGTCGGTCCTCGTGGGGGTTACTCCATAAATGGCCGAGCCCTTGTGAATAATCAATTAGCCACACTTCGCTCAGGGATTGAGACTATTGCAGGTGGGAATAATAGCCTGCCCTTTGTGATTACGGGAGATGCCGGTGCGCCATACCAGTCTGTTGTTAGCGTTATGGACCTAGCCGGACAGATGGGCTTTTCAAAGCTGAGTATGACTACAAAAATACCCGCTGAATCTGAGGCCGCTGAAAAATAAATATGTCATTTATTCGCACAGAAGTTGAAAAACGTTGGTATTCAAAACCGGGAATATTGCTTGGTCTTACGCCACTTTCTCATTTATTTGGCGTGTTAGCCACGTTTCGTAAAGCCCGCCTAACCGCAGCGCAAAAACCGCTTCCCATACCCGTGGTTGTGGTGGGAAATATTTCTGTGGGTGGAACGGGGAAAACCCCGTTAATTATTACTTTGGTCAGTTATTTAAAGCAAAAAGGGTGGAAGCCTGGGGTTATATCCCGTGGCTATGGTCGCTCAAACCCCTACCAAAATAGCGTTCATTGTATTGGTGTGAATTCCACGTCGGAAGAAGCGGGCGATGAGCCTATTCTTATTTATCAGAAAACAGGTTGTGCCGTAGCGGTAGCCGATGACCGAGTTGATGCGGCGCAAAGGTTAATTCACAATTTTCACTGCGATGTTATTTTAAGTGATGATGGTATGCAGCACTACAAGCTTCCTCGTGATATGGAAATTGCAGTGGTTGATGGCCAGAGAATGTTTGGCAACGAGAAGCTATTACCTGTAGGCCCCTTAAGGGAACCCATAGAAAGGCTTAACGACGTTGATTGTATCGTCGTTAACGGTAAATCCAATAAACTGAATATTGGTAACTTAGTTAAAAAAGCCATTAATGTTTCTGTTAAGCCGGTTTCACTTGTCAATATAAAAACCGATGAGGTACTGCCTTTAAAAGATATAGGCGATGCTCAAGACCCAATCGCTATTTCAGGTCTCGGGGACCCAACAAAGTTTTTCGGTACGCTCAATTCCCTGGGGCTTAAATTTGAACGCAAAGCTTATGAAGACCATCATCAATATAGTATTGACGATTTACTACAGATAGCAGGGCGTGATGTCATTATGACCTCTAAAGATGCGGTAAAGGTGAGAGAGATACTGTGTAAAAACCCAGAAAATGAAACGCTGAATAATACAGGGTTTTGGTATCTGGATGTCACCATGAATGTATCCGCTGAGTTTCTTGAAGCGTTTCACAACTCTGTTTCTAACATTAAACGTCAAAAGAAAAAGTAATTGTCTAATCCGTTATTGTCTAATACGCAATTTAAAAAAATGCGAAAGAACCCATTATGAGCTTCTCCGTTATTATTCCTGCACGCTATGCTTCTAGTCGTCTTCCTGGCAAGCCTTTGGTCGATATTGCAGGGAAAACAATGATTCATCGCGTATACGAATGTGCCAAGAAAAGTTCTGCTCGCCAAGTGATTGTGGCGACAGATAATACTGAGGTATACGATGAAGTTATATCCTTTGGCGGCGAAGTATGTATGACATCAGACACCCATGAGTCTGGAACCGATAGGTTGCAAGAAGTAACGACACTCTATGCTATGCCAGAAGAGGATGTTGTGGTTAACGTACAGGGGGACGAACCCTTAATCCCAGCGACAGTGATTGAACAAGTTGCCAACAATCTTTCTGACAACCCACACGTAGATGCCGCAACTCTCTCAGAAAAAATTGAAAACGCCCAAACTCTATTCGACCCCAATGTGGTTAAGGTTGTCACCTCAAACAATAATGACGCACTGTATTTTTCGCGGGCAAGTATTCCCTGGTCTCGTGATAGCTTTGCCAACCAAAATAACGACACAATAGACTTAAGTTTGTGTCAGAGGCATATTGGCATCTATGCCTATCGGGTTGCAACGCTTAATAGCTTTGTGCAATGGCCATTGGCTAAGCTCGAAAATATAGAAAAGCTTGAGCAGTTAAGAATTCTGGCCAATGGCGGAAAAATCCACGTAGAACAAACCTGTGACTTGGTTCCAGGCGGAGTGGATACTCAAGAAGACTTAGATCGCGTACGAAAAATTTTTGTTTAAAGTACAGAAAGAGAACAAATGAAAAAAAATCGAGTTTTATTTGTTTGCCTGGGAAATATTTGTCGCTCACCCACCGCGCATGGGGTTTTTGAATCCCTTGTTAAAAAGAAAGGCTATACTGATAAAATTATTGTCGATTCCGCAGGTACTTCGGGCTGGCATATTGGTAAAAAACCGGATAGCCGTACAATTAAAGAAGCAAAAAAACGGGGCTATAATTTGCAATATATTCGGTCGAGAAAAGCCGTAGCGGAAGACTTTTCGAATTTTGATTACATTCTTGCTATGGACAAAGATAACCTCTTCGAATTAAAAAAATTGAAGCCAAAAAATTATAAAGGAAAACTGGAATTGTTTTTAAACTATTCGCCTGAGACAGTATACCGTGAGGTACCAGACCCCTATTATGGTGGTGAAAAAGGTTTTACTTTGGTTTTGGATCTAATCGAAGAAGCGTCAGAAAAATTATTGCATACCATAGTGCAAGAACGGTGATGTGCAAGAGCGGTGATATGAAAAGGGCTGTCGAGAGTACCCAAGCAAAAGCATAATGCATATTTATCAAAAACATAGCCTGCAAGCACTTAATACCTTAGCTGTTCCTTCAATATGTGATTATTACTGTGAACCGAGTTCGATAGCAGAGCTTACTAACGCACTGAATAAAGCTAAAGAGCTAAATTTAACAATCAAGGTTTTAGGGGGGGGGAGCAATGTATTGCTTGCTTCCCACTTGGAAGCGTTTATTATTTCGCCAAAAATTGTAGGCGTTAAGGTTTTATCCGAGAGTTCTGACAGTGCTTTAATTGAAATAGGGGCCGGGGAAAATTGGTCTGAGTTTATTGAATGGAGTGTGGATAACGGGTTTTATGGGTTAGAAAACCTAAGCCTAATTCCAGGAAGCGTGGGGGCGGCCCCTATTCAAAATATTGGAGCCTATGGTGTAGAGCAAAAGCTCTATTTTGAGGGCCTCTCGGCAGTTGAAATCTCCACCGGGGTCGAGGCTCAATTTACTGTGCAAGAGTGTAAATTTGGTTATAGAGATAGCATTTTCAAACAGGAGTATAGAAACAAATACATTATTACTCAGGTGCGGTACAGGTTAAAAAAGAACCCCAACGTCAATTTAAGTTACCCGGCATTGCAACATTACTTTTCAAAACAACACGATTTTTTGAAACAGCACGGTTTTTCACATGGTGGCGGTGAAGTGACCCCACGTATGGTGGCTGATGCTGTATCAGAAATTCGTTCTCACAAGCTCCCAAATCCAGCGCACATACCTAATGCGGGAAGTTTTTTCAAAAATCCTATCGTCAGTCTTGAAAAATACGACTCTCTTGTTCAACAGTATCCCGCCCTTGTTGGTTTCGATTACCCAGGTCCGAAAAACTTACAGAAAAAGCTTGCGGCAGGTTGGTTGATCGATTGCGCTGGTTGGAAGGGAAAGCGTGTTTGTGGTGTAATAGTTCATTCTAAACAAGCGTTAGTTTTAACAAACCCTGATCAGCTACCCCTAAAAAATGTATTGGATGCCGAAAATAAGATTTTAGGCGACATTGAGCGGCGCTTTGGTATTTATCTCGAAAGAGAACCGCAAATCTTATAGTATTTTTGGGTAATGGTGGCTATTTTAATAGCCTAATTAAACTAAAAACGGTATAACGCAGATCAAATTTAGCGTGATATGCTTGGCTTAATAAAAGCTCTGGTTGACGGGTAAATGCTTTTTTATCCGTAGTCCGGTTTGCTGAGATGCTAGGCTTAGCCGAGATAGTGAGGTAAAGTTGTTATCTTGATAATTCTTAAGAGTAAACCTAATAATGAACCGCAAATTAATTTATCGAACTCTCGTGAGAGTGGAGTAAGAGCTAGTGACTAATATCCTCGTCGCTGACGATCATGATTTGGTACGAATGGGTATCGTAAGGATGTTAGCTGACGTAGACGGATTCCATGTAGTCGGCGAAGCAAAAACAGGTGAAGAAGCCGTAAGGCTTGCGCGTGAACTTAAACCGTGCATTGTCTTAATGGACGTTAAGATGCCTGGAATTGGTGGTTTGGAGGCTACTCGTAAGGTGCTAACTGCCAGTGAATCCACTAAAGTTATTGCTGTTACCGCTCTTGCAGACGAAATGTTCCCTGAGAGATTAATGAAAGCAGGCGCTTCTGGTTACGTCACAAAAGGTGCGGGTTTTGATGAAATTATCGACGCAATTAAAACCGTATTATCTGGCAAATTGTATATGAGTAGCAGTATTGCCCAACGACTTGCTCTTAAGAACTTTGGCGGTAAATCTGACGTATCACCTTTTGAACTCTTGTCTGAACGCGAACTTCAAACTGCAATTATGATTGCTAATGGCCATAAGGTTCAGAAAATTGCAGATTCGTTTTGTGTTAGCCCAAAAACGGTAAACAGCTATCGTTACCGTATTTTTGAGAAACTGGATTTAAAGAGTGATGTTGAACTGGCTTTGCTCGCTGTTAAATGCAAAATTTTGGATGTTGAAAATCTGTCCTAGATGTCGAACACCAAAAATAACCCTGCCTTTGACTCAGCGTCATTCATAAAAAAACTTACCCAGCAGCCAGGCGTCTACCAAATGTATGGTGAGTCTGGCAGCATTCTTTATGTCGGCAAAGCTAAAAATCTAAAAAAACGAGTGTCGAGCTATTTTAGACACTCAGGATTAACCGTAAAAACTCAAGCCCTAGTTAAGCGCATTCACTCGATTGAAATAACCGTTGCGCCCAGTGAAGCCGAAGCACTTGTTCTTGAGCACAATCTGATAAAGCAACAAAAACCTCCCTTTAATATTTTGCTGCGTGACGACAAGTCCTACCCTTATATTTTTATATCTGAAGGGGAAGGGTATCCTCGTCTTTCATTTCATCGTGGCGCCAAGAAAAAAAAGGGGCGTTATTTTGGGCCATTTCCCAATGCTGGCGCAGTAAGGGAAAGCCTAAACTTTTTACAAAAAACATTCGGTGTTCGACAATGTGAAGATAGTGTTTATCAAAATCGAAATCGCGCCTGTCTTTTGTTTCAAATTGGTCGTTGTTCGGGGCCTTGTGTTAACGAAATTACCCCGTCAGATTACGCTATTGATTTAGAGCATACCGCATTGTTTTTAGAGGGAAAAAGTGAAACCCTGCACCAAGACTTAGTTAAAAAAATGGAAGATGCATCAAGCCAATTAAAGTTTGAAAAGGCTGGACATTATCGAGATCAAATAAAAGCTCTTAGGCAAGTTCAAGCCCAGCAAGTTATTGAATCCGGTGCCAGCAATCTGGACATCATCGCTGCGTATATTGAATCGGGGTTATCTTGCGTACATGTACTGTACGTGCGGCAAGGGCGAATAATTGGCAGTAAAAGTCATTTTCCAAAAGATAAATTGGAGAGTACAGCAGAAGATATTTTAAGAGCGTTTGTTCTTCACAGTTATTTGGGGGGTGCCGCAATGGAATTGCCTCCCTACATTGTATTGAGCCACCGTTTGGGGGACGAAGGGAATTTAGTCGAGGCCATTGCACACCAGAAAAATAAATCTATAAAAATTACAGCGAATGTCCGTACCTATAGAGCGAAATGGCTAGCTATGGCGATAGAAGCGGCTCGCCAGAACCTCCGTAATTTACTCAATAACAAGCAAACCCTGTTTGATCGATTCCTTGCCTTACAAGATGCCCTTAATCTAGATGAACCGCCAAAATTAATTGAGTGTTTTGATATTAGCCACAGCAGTGGCGAAAGTACGGTTGCCTCCTGTGTTGTTTTTGACTTAAGAGGGCCAATAAAGTCGGATTATCGAAGGTTTAATATTGAAGACATTACACCGGGCGACGACTATGCTGCCATGAAACAAGCCATTAGCAGACGATACAGCCGCTTGCAAAAGGAGTCTAAACCTTTACCTGAACTGCTGTTGATTGATGGTGGAAGAGGGCAGATCAATATGGCCAGGGAGGTTATGAACGAGTTGGGGGTAAGTTCTATTCAGCTTATTGGTGTTGCAAAAGGGACAACACGTAAACCGGGCTTTGAAACATTGGTTTTCCCTTCCGGTAAGGAAAAACACCTGGAAAGTGATAACAGTGCCTTGCATCTAATACAACAAATTCGGGATGAATCTCACCGTTTTGCAATAACCGGGCATAAACAACGGAGGGACAAGAAGAGAAAAACGTCTACTCTTGAGGCAATACCGGGTGTTGGTCCTAAAAGAAGGCGGGAGCTACTAAAATATTTTGGTGGATTGCAAGAGATTAACAAAGCCAGTGCTAGCGACATCGCAAAGGTACCAGGAATTAGTAAAAAAATGGCAGAAGAGGTTTACAGTACACTTCACAGTGAGTAACGTGCTGCCCTCTGAGATACACAGCAGCTCAAAAGGCCCAGAATGTTCAACGTAGCCAATCAATTAACACTTGTTCGTATATTTTTTATCCCCTTATTGGTAGGCATATATTACTCTGAGCTTGAATATAAGCATTTTATTGCGGGTGCCCTTTTTGGTCTTGCTGGTATTACCGATGCATTAGATGGCCATATCGCCCGAAAGTACAACTTAACCACCCCCTTTGGTGCTTTCCTAGACCCAGTTGCCGACAAACTAATGGTTGCTGTGGCCCTGGCCCTATTGATCGATAGCTATCACAATGTGTGGTTTACACTACCTGCTACCGTGATTATTTGCCGAGAAATTGTTATCTCTGCGCTGAGAGAGTGGATGGCGGAAATAGGGGATAGAGCAAAAGTATCCGTATCCGTTATTGGTAAAATCAAAACTACCCTACAAATTATCGCCATAGTGGTACTGCTCACATTTCAACCGGAAAGTTATCCTTTATTAAGCGAACTTGGCTATCTCTGCTTATATGCTGCGGCGATTCTAACCCTGTGGTCTATGTTTGCCTATTTGAGAGCAGCTTGGCCAAGTTTGACTAATGGTTCACCTAAGTGATTATTCCGCGTTTAATTGTTGATATTTCAGAACTTTTTGACAAATTGGGCTAGGATTTGGCAAACGATTCCTTTACAATTCGCAACCCTTCAAAGGCGCGATAGCAAAGCCCATGGTTTTATGAAAAGGGCACTGGATTGGATGCAATCCTAGTGTGTTTCGCACAAGAGTTAACGTGTAAAAAACGATATAAGGCGCGATAGCAAAGCCCATGGTTTTATGAAGAGGGCACTGGATTGGATGCAATCCTAGTGTGTTTCGCACAAGAGCTAACGTGTAAAAAACGATTAAGGCGCGATAGCAAAGCCCATGGTTTTATGAAGAGGGCACTGGATTGGATGCAATCCTAGTGTGTTTCGCACAAGAGTTAACGTGTAAAAAACGATTAAGGCGCGATAGCAAAGCCCATGGTTTTATGAAGAGGGCACTGGATTGGATGCAATCCTAGTGTGTTTCGCACAAGAGTTAACGTGTAAAAAACGATTAAGGCGCGATAGCAAAGCCCATGGTTTTATGAAGAGGGCACTGGATTGGATGCAATCCTAGTGTGTTTCGCACAAGAGCTAACGTGTAAAAAACGATTAAGGCGCGATAGCAAAGCCCATGGTTTTATGAAGAGGGCACTGGATTGGATGCAATCCTAGTGTGTTTCGCACAAGAGTTAACGTGTAAAAAACGATTAAGGCGCGATAGCAAAGCCCATGGTTTTATGAAGAGGGCACTGGATTGGATGCAATCCTAGTGTGTTTCGCACAAGAGTTAACGTGTAAAAAACGATTAAGGCGCGATAGCAAAGCCCATGGTTTTATGAAGAGGGCACTGGATTGGATGCAATCCTAGTGTGTTTCGCACAAGAGCTAACGTGTAAAAAACGATTAAGGCGCGATAGCAAAGCCCATGGTTTTATGAAGAGGGCACTGGATTGGATGCAATCCTAGTGTGTTTCGCACAAGAGTTAACGTGTAAAAAACGATTAAGGCGCGATAGCAAAGCCCATGGTTTTATGAAGAGGGCACTGGATTGGATGCAATCCTAGTGTGTTTCGCACAAGAGTTAACGTGTAAAAAACGATTAAGGCGCGATAGCAAAGCGGTTATGCACTGGATTGCAAATCCACGTAGCCCGGTTCGACTCCGGGTCGCGCCTCCAAATTCTTTTGGAAAGGACTTGTTTTCTTCCAGTAGATGTAGCGACGTAACTACCGAACATTGTCGCAACACTTCCCATGCCCGGGTGGTGGAATTGGTAGACACAGGAGACTTAAAATCTCCCGACTTCACGGTCGTGCCGGTTCAAGTCCGGCCCCGGGCACCATTTGAGCAAATAATGATTGATTCGTTTATTTCCTGTTCAGTCTTTTTTTTGCCATATTTATACATAAGTTATTGATTTTAAATGGTTTTTTTGAAATCAAGCTCACCTATCATTTACCTGTTTATCTGCATTCATCCTTTTATATACATTCTCAAAGGCCCCGAAATGCCCCGATAATGGCCCCGTTAATTTCGGAGTTGTAAACGAGAGGGAGAGATAAGCAATGGCATCATTTGAACATCTTAAAAATGGAAAAGTACGAGCAAGAATTAAAATTAATGGTATCCGAGACTCCTTGACTCTGCCCACGTTAAAAAAAGCTAAGGGTTGGGCAAAGGAAAGGGAAGTAGAGCTTGGTAAACATAAGTATTTGGTCAGTGACAAACAAACACTGGGTGATTTATTTGCCAAATACTCAGAAGAAATATCCCCTCAAAAAGACGGCGCCCATTGGGAGCAGATTCGCTTAACGATGTTTCAACGCCGATTCAAAAAACTGTGTGTGATTAAGCTTCTTAAACTTCAAAGAGAAGACCTCGAAGACTGGATTCTAGAACGAGGCAAAGACGTTAAATCGTCTACAGTGAATCGAGAGCTGAATTTAATCAGCCATACACTCACCTGGGCCAGACGTTGGCGTTGGATGTCCCACAACCCTATGGAAGATCTCGAACGGCCTAAAGACCCCAAACCCCGTTTCCGGCCTATTTCTGAGAAAGAAATCCAAGAAATGCTTTTAGTGCTAGGTTATCAAAAAGGAACTGTGCCTATAAAAAAACAAGAGTGTGTGGCCGTGGCGTTTTTGTTTGCTATAGAAACGGCTATGAGGGCCGGGGAGATTTGCAGCCTAACTCATTCTAATATTAACTTGGTTACTGGCGTGGCACATTTAGACAAAACAAAGAACGGGGATGAACGCGATGTTCCTCTCTCTCCCAAAACGGTTGCGTTATTAAGCTTGCTACTTAAATCACCCACCTACCTAGAAACTGAGAGACAGCAAAAAGGGGGGGAGGAGACTCGGCTATTTCAGCAAACCTCACAAGCTCTTAGCGCCAATTTTAGAAAATACCGATTGCGTTCTACTATCCAAGATTTAACCTTCCACGATAGCCGTCATGAAGCCACAACGAGGCTTGCTGATCAATTTCATGTTTTAGAATTAGCTGCGATCACAGGCCATAGAAATATTAAGGAGTTGCAAACCTACTACAATAAAACGGCTGAAGAATTAGCGCTTAAATTTAAAGCGAATGAGACAGAAAATAAGGTAGTGCCAGCAGAGCTAGACTATTCTCACATGGCTCAAAAGCTTATGCAGGAATTAGCCAAAGCTGGGACGTTACCAACACAAACCTAATTGGTATGGGAGTATTACTTTTCCTTGTTCTGTGCAACCCATTCAATCACCTCACCTGCATACCAGCGCGGGTGGCTTTTTTTGCCATCCTTAATCGAAATACGTATAGCGTTGGGGAACGTATGATGCGTGACAATATACTCATTGGTGTATTTATACGCTCGGCCTAAATAGTCAGCGATGTTCCTAGTATCCCATAGCGTTATATCTAGACTGAGCTGGGGCCGAGATTGAGTATCTAATGTGGCTGCAATGAGTTGATCTAGCCTTTCTACTATCAATTCACTGTATTTTTCATTGGTTTCGATGGTATTTGAGTCCATGTTCTCTCCTTTTTGTCAATGTAAGAGAGGCGAACTGTGACGACAAATAACTATTCAATACAGAAAGAACGTTACACACTATGTTGAATAGTTATTTTTATTAAAAAGGGTATCTGTTTGATGTGATTGACATCAATAATGAAATACGGTCTAAGCGCTCTTTGCATTTTTCCCTTATTAAAATTATAAGTTGTAAAAACCGGGAATATCGTCAGGGTAGACATAACCAGGTGTAGGCTGCTTTATTGATTTTATAATTTTAATTACCTCATCTCCTGTCTTCCCTTTGTCAAAAAGTATGCCCACCGCAACCCTAATACTTATTGCTGTTCTTGTCATGATTTTTTCCCTTAGTTTAATTCGTATTTATCAAGTGTTACGCAACCCGCAGTTTCCGTGACATATACCTCACGAATCCCAACCTTTGCACCTTTTACTAGCTGTAGTGCCATTTCGCGTTTTTCTAGTGCGGTGGTATTGCACTCCACGCGCTTACTTTTTATAACATCACCGCTTAATTTAGTTCGTATTTGAATCGTCGGCATGTTTTCTCCTTCATTAATGATTGACTGACAAATTTTGTAATTTATCTCTCTATACCATACGACTGTTAGGTCGCTAACATAAGGATCGCTATGGATCGCTTTCTTTTCGATTAATAGTTTATCTTCTTCGTTTAACTCAACGTAATATTCAATACTACGATCTTTTCTAATATGAGCGACACGCTCGTAATCACTATGTTTTTCATGAAGGCAATCATAAACAGACAACCCGTTACCCAATGATGCAAAACCCAATTCTCTATTTTTCATTAAATTTTCTCCTAAGTAGTCCAGTTTTTATTGTTTTTTATACGGCTTACTCTTCTTCCTGTCCGGTGGAAGAATAAAATACAGGGTGCCAATAATCTCTCAAGCCAATAAATAATGTATAGACAGATAGCCGTTTAGGGTCTATCTGCCAAATTTTAGAGCGTTTCTAATAGTTTTTACTGAAATAGTGATGCTTGCTCCTCTGGGTCGCTTGGTAAGCTGTATCTATTTTTAAGCAATTGTATTTTTGTCTCTAAGCCTTCCGTCTTAACAGACTTTTTAGCCGTCGAATGTGTTCTAGATGTGGGTTTATTATTAGGTGTTAATGTACGAATATTAGTACTTGTTCTAATGTCTTCTTTATCAACAGACAGAAAATTATCCATAGGTATATTTAATTTTTTACCGGCTTTATCAATCATTACGCTAATCTCGTCGGCCTTCTCACCGTTGTTGATACCATACGCATAGTCTAAATGCGAACTGCCTTCTTGGTCCATTTTTCGTGTAATTTCTTCGGCTCGGTTGTACTGCAACCAAAATGCCTTTGATAGTTTTTCTCCCTCGGGTGGCAACCACTGTCTATGTCTGCCAACAAACTGATTTAATCGGTCAATGAGTTTTTTATTTCTGGGAAAATAATGTATTGTTCCTGCAATATGGTAGTAACGAATATCAAAATATTCAGAGCTTAAGCGCTCACCTTGGCAGAGTTGCTTAAATGATTCTTCGTTGCTGAATAAATTAGTGATGCCCTTAAATGATCCCAGTGGAACACCATCTAGTAAACTAAAGGCGATGTCGATATCTTTCAATTCTTGGAGTGTTTCATAGTCCATATAACTACAATTACGCCTTCGCGGTAGTATAAATCGAGTCATTTTTATTCTATACGCATTGGTTTTATGTTTATCATTGGATTTCCAGCCCTTATACCATGCTCTATTTCCGGTTGAAAAATCGGTTACTTTATCAAACATACCTAATAGTATATCCCTGTTTATTTCGGGTCGGCCTTGTATCAGACCAAGCAAAAACCCGTGAATGTTAGCCGCAGTGAATTCGAGCTTTACTACATCCTCAAATTTTTTGTTGATGGATTTTTTGATTTTGGAGGGTAGGCTTTTCCCTACCTCTGTGATTTCCAGAACATGTGACCATGCTTTTTCCTTTAAATGATTGTAGCGGCTGTTATAGCTCTCTATAGATGATTCTATGATTGGGCCTTCGGCTGTCATCTCGAATTTTTTGGGCCTTAGAATCGAGTCTGTGAGCAATCCGGCATAATAATTACTTTCGGCCTGCATCTTAGCGACAACTCTTTCCTCATTACCCATTGCTGTTACGGCTGCATTAAATATTGTCACAATCTGTTTAATTGTATCTTCTTTCAACGCGAGTTCCGTTCTGGGTTTAGATTCCTCAATGATTGCTTCCTGTGTCCCTAAATCTGGTTTTAAGTTGTCAAGGAATGCAAGGTCTGAATAATCAGCAGTTTTAATCAAATGAATGATGGCACATTCAACCGTTGTTTTTCGCTTCGTTTCATCGGTTTCAAAGGCACCGCTCACATACTCAATAGTACCGTTATTGTCTTCAATAATTTTTGCTAATTGAGTACGATACTTGTCACAGGGATTTTTCAAAGTTTCCGCATTGACTAAAGTGACTAGTTCACCTTCTCGTAAAATTTCCCATGCGTGCAAAACATGTTTTGCACCTTCGGCGAAAGGCGGGTTCATAATTATGTGGATATATAACTTTCCCCCGGTAAATTGCAAAAAATCGTGACCCACTACTGAATACCCTTTTCCTCGCAAAGTTGCTTGATGATCAAAATCAACTTCAACGGCATCAACATTTGTCACATAACGCGCTTTTTCATCATTTTTAATGTAATAGGGCGCTAAGAGGTCTCCACGTCCCGCGCTAGGTTCCAGTATGGTGCTATTACCCCAGCGTGGCGCTTTATTATTTTTCTTGTATGAAACAGTTTCCTCCAGACTTACAATTGCTCCTATCATCCACGATGCCACTAATAGAAAATTATTATCTTTACTTTTATGAATAAAAAACAATGTTTCCCTTGCCGTTGTTCTCAGTTCATCATCTGTCCACCCCATTTTTAAATGTTGATTGTCGTACTTTAATAGCTGGGGTAATAACATATGTTATAATGTCCTAAGAAATAATGTGTTTGCTGTTGCTTCTAGAGAAACGAAGCCAATAGGTTTTGGTAGTTCAATATTTTCTGTGTGCCTATTGTTTTTTAGACTTTCTTGTGCTGAATAATGCAATAAAAGCAATTTTACGAGTTGGTTATCTAGAATAATGTCAATTTTATCTATGCCGTTTTTTTTTGAGTGATCTATATCTTCATGTAAATAAAAAAAGAAATAACAAGCAACCCATATGTATTCTAAAGTTGGAGTGTGAAGGGATATGTTTTCAAAGGTTTTATCTATTTTTATACCTGAGTTGTTTTTGAAGAGCGAACCCCTGCCCGCACCACCTGTATGATAGGGTGGTAGTCAACAGACTGTCATCACACGCATGCAGTAGGGAATGTTTGTGAGAAAAAAATAATAGTCTAAAAGAAATGGCGAGAGATTAAATTAAAGATGAACTTTATTTTAATAACACTACCAGCATCAATGTTTCTTTATTAAAAATTCCTCTTCAAAAGAATGAATCAATAGAGAGGAAAAAGAGCCTGCCACCCGGATCGACGGAGAGGGGGCAGGCTAAGGTTAACGAAGCATAGCGCTTCGTTGTCGGCTGACGTGTTGGGCAAACAATAAAGGCGTCTTTTTATGTTCCTGAAGTTCGTTGAATAAATTTTCTTTCCAGCTTAACCCGGAAGGCAATGTCAACGGGATTGAATGATTAAAGTGAGCGTGAAATAAAATGCGTAAAAAAATATATATAGGATGATTTTCTTTTTCGAAATACATGGGTATTTGCGTCAGCACTATGGCGAAACTGTCTATTGATAAATCTTTGTTCGCGTTTCCACACAGTAAATTTTGTGAAGATTTAAGTAAGGATGCGATGATCCAAGCCATTCCACGTTTCATTTTATCTTGATGGTTTGTGGATAGATTGATCAATAATTTGGCCGAGGTGATTTCACGCTGGTATGCATGATCAATGTCAGAAGACTGAATATCGGCGAAGCCTTTTAAAAAGTGAAGGAAAGCGGGGAGTATTAAGTTTTCAAGACTGTGAATAAATAGCCTGTCGGCATTCGCTTCTATAGGCACCTCATTGAGATAACTTGAAATATTTTGCCAATTAACAGTACTTTGACCGGATAACTGATCTCGTGTTTGTTGTAACCTAACCAAAGATTGAACAATGTCTTCTTGTTCATAAAGACAATGTTCAATGTCACCTTTGGTTCTCAAAATATCGCAGTATTCAAATATGAGGGTGCTTGTATAGCAGGTAAACCACAGGTGTTCTAACGCTGCCAGCGGCAGCGTTATTACTTGTGTGACTGCATTGATCCTAAAGTGAAATTCTGTCGAATCCGTTACTATGGTGTTGAGCTTTGCTTTGTATGCATGAAGAATCAAACCATTTGCTGCATTGGGCAATGTTGTATGAATCGTTTTTTCGATTCTTGGTAATAACCGTGATATTGGAGAATCCATCATTCGTTCCTTCTAGAAATACATTTCATTTACACTGTGGTTAAGTTAATTTTTTATCTTTGAGTGTTTGTATACGCTCAAATACTTCTTGGGGGAGGATTTTGACATCTTCAGGAGCGCTAATACCGATGTCAACCTTGCCGTTTTCTAAGCTGACTATACTGATAACGATATCATCGCCGATGTGAATATTCTTACCTACAGATCGAGTTATATTTAACATATTTTATCCTTGCTGTTTGCACACTGAGGTACGAAGTGGTTCTCCCTGATCCACTTTTTTAACATACTTATGCCACGTCTAATTGAGCTAGGCATTGAATATGACTTGAATGTAATAAAGCTAAATATTGAAGTTTGTCTCCTTGGTTTTGGTGTTTATGTCATGCTTGTATTCGAGCGTTAATGCACGGTTATTTCCTGCCAAGGGCGGGGGTAGTCCAGTGGGAGACCCGGCCAAGTCATGATTTGTATTTCGGTACTAATATCGAGCAAGGTGTAATCTGGGCACTCAGGAAATAAACTTGTCAGCCAATCAAAATCGCCGTCCCATTTACACTCTAAATTGACTTGCGCGCTTTCTCGACAATAGGTGAAACGTATTTTGTTACAGGGTCTTTGCTTATTGATCTCTTTTCTTAGTATCTTAAAATGTTCTTCAAGCTGCTGGTGATCCATGGGCGCTAGCAATACGTCGTTTACTTGGAAGGGGGTATCTGATGATGTGCCAGCCATAAGGAAAACAATGGTGTAGTTCCCAGAGGTAAAAAAAGCATCAATATGGAAGCGTGGCCATTGACCACCCATGTGCTTTGCGACAATCCAGTATTGGATTGCTCCACAGGCATTGTGGTAATGCGAGTTTTTATGTATATCCAGGGTGTGGGAAGTGGCAATATCCATTCTAAACTCCTTGTTTTTACGTCTATTCGGCGGCTTTTTAACCGCTCACTGATCAAAATTTATGTAATATTTGCATGTTATCTTCACTGGACAATGCAAACTGTTCGCCTGGTTGGTGACTCATGGCGATACGCAGTAACTCTGGGTATTCATTTTGGTTAAGCATTTCCAATACGGCTCGTGCGGAGTTTTTGTCGCTATCAACATCCACCAAGGCCATACCGTATTGGCTATCAATTCGGTATTCATTATTTAAAATGGATTGATACGGAATGGCGCACACGTCTATAAAAAGGTGTTCGAATTGAAAACGAGTGGATTCCAGAAAATTGGAACCGCCAATAAGTGCGATATGTTTTTGATTTCCATAGCGTGTCTTGGCCTGGGTAAGAATGTCTGCTTTATTCTCTCCGGTAATACAGCGACTTTCATAGGTGATATGAATACGGTTGTTTTCTTTAATCGTAATAGAGTGTTGAAGCCCTGTATTGTGAGAAAGCTTACGAAGCATAATTTGTAACGCAGGCATTGAGCTAGATTTCGATTCGCCATGTGTTAAGTGTGAATGAAGCTTTCCCCAGTGTTTTGACGTTAGCGGGGCACCTTCAACGGAAAGATCAAAAATGATCGTGCCGGTTGAGTTCAAGTTGATATTGATCTGCCATGCATGGTTTCTTATGCCCAGTTGTTGGGGCCAGTACTCTAAAGCCAGTGCAAGTAAGTGCAGGGTGGCTTGGATATCAATCAAAATAAATGGGTTACTGTCATTCAATAACGGATCAATCTTGATGGTCATTGGAAAATTTTTACGTGATGCAATAATTTTTAGACCACGCTCAAACCCAGAGGCACAATGAGTGAGTGTATCAGTGAAAAAATGGGGATGGTTTGGCGGTTCGTCTTTTTCCAATAACATCTGAACGTCATCCACTGAGCGAAGAGATTCGATCATATCGGCAATTAATGCGTGAAATTCGTTGGCATTGTTTTCCTGAATTAATGCCAACATTTTTGAAAATGATGCTTCAATATTTTTACGTACTTCGGTCATTGAGTTTTGAATGATGAATAAGCTTCTTACTTCCTTTTCGGTACGAGCGGCATGTTCTGCGATGGTTTTATCTCTATCTTTCTTTAAAGATTGTTCGTAGTGTTCAATCGCTGTCCCAGTCTCATTGATCTGTTTCGCTAATTTTCCTAGTTCATCATTCGTATCATGGTTTAAATTAGGGTGGTAATTGCCTTTTTGTATACCAATTAAGGCATCGGCCATACAAGCAATCCTGCGGGTAACAAAGTGGTTGGTTAAAAATACACAGGCGAGGGCAAACATCACGGCCAAGATAAGTAATACCCCCGTCTCTGTGATAAGCTGGTTTAGTTGAGCCTTTTTACCTGACGTGTTGAATGAAATGCTTAATGTGCCGAGTTGAATTTCTTTTATGGAGTTGTCTTCGAACTTTTCACCGGCTAAACGTAAAAAACCTGAACGGTGTTTTTGGTTAATTGTTTGGACAACCCATTCGCCGGTATAGATAGGAGTCGAGGGAGAGGCCACTAGGGTTTTGTTATTTTCGTCTCGAAGTTCAATAGCATAAATATCTGAGCGCTGAACCAATGTATCGAAGCGAGAGTGTACATGGTCAAACAAACCTGTTTCCAACGCTTCTTTTGCATCTAGCTTAAGGATATTCAGTAATGTTTCTTGGTTCTGGATAAAACTGGCGTTAAGCAACGCCAGCTTTTGCTGAGTGTGATACATCAACATCGGCACCGTGATGAGTAGAACGGCAAAGGTTACCCATGCAGAAAATTTTATTCGCAGCGACAGATCCTTCATTGGGTGCCTCCTTGTGTGTGTAAAGCCGTCGTTATTTTTGTTTCAAGTGAACGCTCATCTAAAAATGGGTATCCGAGAGTTCGTGCTAATGTTTGATTAATGGCAACGCGGTATTGCTTGGCGTACTGGGGTTGCGGTAACTCGTTACGGCTCTCAAATACGTTAATCGTTTTTTGAATGTCAGAAATAAGATGTTCTTCATCCACATACAAGCTTGCCAGTGTCTGGGGTTTACGGGTCATTTCAAATGAAAAGCCGATAAATGCCTTACGTTGTCGATACAGTGAGCGGGTAATTGAAGTCATATTGGCGTGAGAAAATAAACCGGAATCTATGCTGGCAATTACACCATCGTATTCGCGTATATATCTGAGCCATTTTCGCGGGTGTGATGTTGGAACGAGATTCACTTGCTTAGGCAGATTAATCGACGAAATATACGACGCCAGATGGGCGTTCTCCCGGTAGGGTAAGGCTAATTTTGCCTCTTTGCCCAATATTTCCGATGCCAGTAGGGCTAACGCAAGTGGCGACGGTTCGTAATAAATGGCCGTTAAACGATTTGATACGGGGGATTGTGGTTTAAGTGTTTCAAACTCTTCTCTGGTAATCAGTGCAGCGATTAAGATTTCCTGTGGTGACATGGAACTCAATGCCGTTTTTAATGCGTGAGGGCCAAGTGTGATTTTAATGGCATAGTTTACCGGAGAGTGGATGTTTGATATTTGTGACTTTAACGATGAGATAAACGGCGCTTCAGCAAGAGTGGGGTCGTATACCAGAGAAATATCCGCACGGGCGAATAGTGGGAGCAGCACGCATAGCAGTATGCTCCCGACTAGCCGTAACGCTTTTAATTGTGCTGCTAACCTGCTCACCCGAAGTCCTTAATTACACGCTTAAGGGGTATTCAAGGAAAATAAAATGCATAATATTTAATCCAAAATGGACTGCGATGGCCAGTGTAAATCGCTGCGTATAGGCAAAAACAGCACTGTATATTGCTCCGGCAATCAGAAATAAAAACCAAGCTGTCCCGATAGTCGGGGTGTGAGAAAATGCAAAGAGTACGCTGGCGGTGCTGCCTGCGACCCACAGCCCCACAGCCTTATGATTAAAAAATGAGGCGATTTTGTCTTGAATAAGCAAGCGAAAAAATGCTTCCTCTGATAGCACCGTAATGCCCAGATTAATGAAGATAAAAAAGCCTATACCCTTGGAGAGCTTGGGTTGCCACCCAATACCAAAAAAGAGACGGGCAATAAGCAATAAAGCGATAATACCAGCCGCTGTTATTGCAATGGATTTCTCTAATGGAAGAGGGGTTACTGAATCGTTGAAATGTGACAATAACCAAATAATCACGAAATAACCGCCAAGAGCTTTGCTCGTATTGGCGAGTAATGTAAATGAACGTCCACCGTCATAGAGTGACTGGGTTTCCCATACCAGAGGGTAGGAGAATCCCTCCGGTCGATAAATAGCGATAAAAAAACCAAGAATAACCACGCCTAACCACGCGATAACTTCCAGCCATTTCTTGTGTGGTTTTTTCTGAGTAATGCAAAATAACCCAAGGCAAAACACAGGTAGGCAATAGGCATTTATTTGGGGAATCCATTGAAAGATGGTAAAAATACCACCGAGCAATAAAATCAACATCGACAAAAGAATTTTTGTATTACAATAATTCATACATTAAAGCGAAAGCGCCACCCCAAATTGAGCATAAGTATCTTGGTCGTAGGTATATCGGTTGAGTAAATTTATCTCGGATTCAGCATAAACCACGTCACTCGGCTGGTATTGAAGATGAGCGTAGCATTCTAATGTGCCATGCCCAATAGGTAACTTCTCTCTCCAGGACGCCTTCCAGCGATCTAAGGTATTGTTCATCTGTTGGCTATGACCGATATAGCCAAAGGTGATGGTACGTTGCTCAAAGTGCAGTGATAGGCTTGCTGTACCAGAATGTTGGGCCGTTAACCCTTGCTCATTTAAGGCCGAAAAATCATGGTCTTGATAGCTGTAGCCAACATTAAAATTGAAATACTTAGATAAGGAATAGGAGGCTTCTGTTTCAAACCCTTGCACTCGTCCAGAGCCTTGGTTAGTTAAATGGAAAGAGGAGTAGGCTGGTTTTTCTGAAACAAGATTGTCCAGCTCCTCGTAAAACAGGCGAGTATCGAAAGCCAAGTGAGCATTGTTATATCGCAAACCTATTTCAGTGGCATCAATGCGTTCCGGCTCCAAATTAAACCCCTGCGAACGTCCATTTCCCGCAAATGTCCCCTCCGTTAATCCATCCACCACAGGTGAAATATCTCGAACCTGATAATTCCAGTTTCTATCGGTTTCTGCAATATCCGGTGTTCGATAGGCTCTATTCGCCACCATCCTTACGGTCATATTTTTTTTAAGGTGCCAATTTATCGATGCTCTTGGGCTGAACACCACAGTATCTATATTTTCTGAGTACTCTGCCATCAAGCCTGCGTTGTATGTGAACGGTTGAGATGGCTTCCATTCCATGCTCATAAACCCACTCATAACATGGGTTTTTGCCGTTCCGGTAAAATAGGTTTCACTGGTATTTTTGAGTTCTTCGTAGGTTGTACCCGTGAGCCATCGTAATGCTGGTGTGATATAGGTATGGTGTTCCAAGGTGATATGTTTACGTTCATCAACATAATCTTGATTTAAGGTGCCGCATACCGGAGAAAAAGACGCTGCGCCAACCGCCTGGATGCGAGCCAACAACGCCGAGGCAAGTGCGTCATCTTCGGGGGAACCGCCAGAGGGAAACTGACCCGTTACTAAAGTTTGAAAATATTCCGGGTTTGATAGCACCATTGCATAAGATTCTGGAAAAATAAAAACAGCAGGTGAGCAGGCCCGAAAGTTTTGTGTTAACTCATTACGTTTCCAATAAGTCCGGATTTTTGTTTCTGATGTTTCGTTATGGTTTCGAATAAATTGAGCGTTTACATAATAATCTTCAGTATCAATATCGGGATATACGTCAGGCTCTTGCCCAGTCACAACCAATTCTGATTCGGAGGACGATACGATACGGCCAACCTGAATACTGAGTTCCGTTTTGTTATTGAATAACGTATCTGTTCTTACATTAAAACGATTTACCGTTGTTGTATCTCGGCTATCTAAAGCTGCACTTCCTCCAATACGAGAACTTTCTGCCTTGTCGTATCCTGTGTTATTCCACGTCGATGCTCGAAATAAAGCCGTGGTATTGCCAAGTGCTGTGCTAGCTCGATACAGCGCAAGATAATCGTTGTCTGTTCCAGCCTGAATGGAAACGCCATGTTCTGGGGTATCTTCCGAATGGCGAGTAATGATATTGACGACGGCTTGAAAAGAGTTTGCACCGTAGGACGCCGCGCTTGGGTTACGAGTAATTTCAATGCGCTCAATATCATGAACCGTGACGGGCAGTTGGCTCCAATCTATTTTCGATAGACCGGCTAAATATACCGACATACCATCCATTAATACCTGCATTCTACGGGGAATCAACGCCGAGCCGCCGTGGTAAGCAATTCGATAATCATGACCAGAGGCTTGGCTAAACGCAGTGACTTTAATTACGGACATACCGGGAACAAGGCGTAATGCTTCTGGAATAGTTTCTATTCCCTGGTTGAGAAGAAACTCTCTTTCCAATACCGTCACGGTGCCGGGAATATCCGACATTAACTGGCCCATTCGCGTAGGCGTCAGTGCCAAAGATTCGTTGGGTAGATCTCGAAAGTGTCGAATGCTTTTTGATTCGATATCTTTAGAGAGGGATTGTGTCGATACAACAGAGAGACAAGCAATAAGACAGGCGTTTACTGAGCGTTTCAATGTGATTTTCCTTTTGATTTAGATATTTAACCCTTCCCTAGAATGAATACTCACATAAAGCGGAAGCGATTCTGCATGAATACGCGCCAGCGATGCAAGTAGTTTTTGACGTCAATTGATAGAATGGAAGCTGTGGTGACAGAACGTTTTAAACGATGACGGCAATTTTATTTTTTAAGACATAAGATAGAATGCAGGCAAGTAAAAGTAATTTAAACAGTCAAAAGCGAATGGGTTGGAAATGCGTTGAAATATCATTTTACTCTTTCGTTATGGCGATACCCTGTATGTTGATATATATGTCTTTTGGTATTTTTGTGTGTCTTTTAATGCAGGGTTTGTCACATTTTATGGATATTAGACGGTTGATATATAGAATTATTGAGCGTCTGCATATTAGAATCCGTGCCAATAAGGCAGTGGCAGCGAGTCCACCTTGCTTTTTAAATTTAATTTAGTTTAATTTAGTTTTTGAATGATAAAGCTTTCACAGGCAGTGTTGGCTTGGCTCTCGGCGCACCGAGAACCGCTTACAACCAAGGAAGCAAACCATGTTCTCTTCAATATTGATACGTGCCGTTGGCACTCGATACACCGTACTCCCCTTCGGGCAACAGTTTTTTTCCCCTTCAAGCGCCAAAGCGTCATCGCTTGATCTAGAACTCGGAAAAACGCCCGCCGAAAAACATGAAAGGCAGAGCCATGCTGAAAAAGAGCAGGGTGAAACCTTGATTCAGGTGGCAGATATGTCTGCCGCACTGTGTGAAGAGAGTGACGTCAATCTACGTAAAACCGCATAGGGAAGTGTAACGAATGACAATACTATCAACGCTCAGTGATAATAAAGCAAACGCCATCATAGAATATTTATGGCAATCGGATGTCGATGGAAATCTCCCCAATGTCTTCGCCGTTTTGGATTGTGCCAAAGACCGGCGAATAGAGCCGATGATCAACAATTGCCGCCTGGAACACAAATGCCTGTATCTGAATACCAAGCGCTATGAATTAAAACGTGCTGCCCCCCACATCGTCAAATTGGAGCGTGACCATTTATTCGTAACCGAGTTATTGCAAAAAGGCTGGGGTCAATCCTGGGGGATTTTTTTCATTGCCCCGAATAACATCACGCTAAGCACCTTTGCGAGTCAATGTCGAAGAATTGCCAAAGTGAAAAGCGGTAAAAAAACCTTTGTTTTTCGCTATTACGACCCAAGAATATTGCGGGTGTATTTGCCGACCTGCAATCGTTTTGAGTTAAAGCATCTAATTGGCAGCAGTTATGCCATTGTGACTGAAAACAGTTATACCACTGGTGTGGAACGTTTTGAATGTGATAAAAGTGCAGAAGAATTATCCATCTATGATGCCGAATTTGAGACAGTGCCACCTGAAAATAAGGCATCACTAAAAAATACAGTGCGTGATAAAAGGCATCCTTTATCGTTAGAAGGTGGGCCTTCGCCCGATGGTGCCCTACATATTCGTCCCGAGCAAATGAACGAATTTGACAAAATAAAAGAAGAGGCGTTTTTTATAACGATTTACCAATGTTTTATCGATACCTACGTTGATGATAATACTAAAAAATGTTTTATGGGAGGCAAAGAAGTCCCATTAAAAACACTGATCCAGCAAGGGTTTCACAGTGCAACAGAGTTTGGGTTAAAAACCCAGTATGGAATTTTAGAATTTATTGGTTTTTGTTATGACAGAGGCTGGGGGTTTTGGAATGAAAAAGACAATGCATGGGCAAAAACTTTACTTGAAAAGGATCGGCAAGACATTGCAAAAATTGAAGGGTTAACCCGTGGATTTTTGCAAAAAACAATGGACGAAATGTTGGAATAAGCCGTTATGCAAATACAATTAAATGATAATTTAGAACATGGTAATGCCATAGATCAAATCAATCAATTGCTTTCCCAGGAGTTAGATAACCATCTCTTGGGAGTCTACCCAGACTATATAAAAACATTTGTGGAGGCTGGCCAACTAGAGCCGCCTAATGCCGGTGGGGAAAACCTTGGCTTAGTTGCGTTCATACACCTGTGCGCGAATATGGCAACCAAACTGGGCGTCACCGATTACAGCACCGTGTATGTATTTGTGAATTGCTGTTACGACATGGGCTGGTGTTTTTGGGAAGGGGATCACTCCGATTGGGTGGATGCTCTTGCGAAAGATGATGATATTCCCTTGGAAGAAAAAATGGCACTTATCTCAGCACTTATCGATCCACCCTGCGGAACAGTGTGTTAAGGAAAAAATATGTACGGCGAAAATGAAGAAGACTGGTTAACGTTAAAAAAATATAAGCAACAAGAAAGCAATGAACTGAATAACACAATCCGTGAATATGAAAAAATAGAAAAATCCGCAAAAAAAGGTAAACTAAAAGCGAGCGCTCAAGTGGCAAAATTGAACGCTACCGATACGTCTGAAAAAGGCTTTTTTGAGAAGAGAAAACACGAAAAATTCATTCAAGCTGAAAAAGAATCGCTTTCCGATTTTGATCACGACATTGAAAAAGCAGGTCGCTTGAAAGCCGAGTATCAGAAAAGAATTGAAAAAAATCGTGCCCGAATCAAAGAAATCGACGAAACTATAAAAAGTATACGCAGACAAAAGCACGAAAAAAAAGCCAAAGAGGCGAAAGAGAAAAAGAAACCGTCCATTCAAAAGTGCCCAAAAAGATGCACCATCAGCAATATAATACTGAGTTGTCAGCATGGGCGTACCTTGACCGTTCCACCCTATGAAGACGTGGTGGACATGCCTAAATTTCATGTGCTGGCAGGCAGTGATACCGTAAACAATGAGACTGCCGAAGTGGTGACAGTCGCATTTAGCGGCGCGTGTGACCATGGGAAAGCGTAATCCGCTACAGACAACTCAGACTGGCAAAACCTAAGACGAACCGCCAATCGAGAGAACTATTGTCCACGAGTGGATATTCGGTGCGAGGAGACCGGCACATGGGTTCGGCGGCCTCAAAATGTGGAGTTTAGACCCGTTACAGAAAGAAGCCGAGTCAATGAAAACCCGATAGGGTTCTTAATCGCCAAACTGATCTTCGGTAGAAATAATGATGCAATGGAATATGACTTGGGGTTTACCTCGTGTAAGGGCGAACACCCCTATAAAGCCATCGTTGTCAGCTACCCCAAATGCAAATGGAATATCGACTTTAGCTTTGGCTACAAAGGGGAATACGATCACAGCAAGCTGAGGGAATACTACGGAGAAAAACAAGTAGCACACTACAACGGCATATCGGGCAAAGGAAAATGGTTATCTTCGATCAAAGGGGGCTATACCTATGATGCGACCACAGAAGAAATAGAACAGGAAATCAATGCCGAAGAGCTTATTACAGCATTGAAAGGGAAATGGGCATTCCTATCCGAACTTGAAACATTCTTTGAACCCATTAATGGCTTTTTAGAAGCGGGCTTAGGTTACTCCAAAGATGGAGAAAAAGCGTACGAAGCAAACAAGACCCATCTCACAAAACGTAAGAAAGATACCTCTGAACATACAATAGCCACAGTGGATATTCAGTGGCCGAATTTCACATTACGTGGTGGTTGGGAGCGAAAAGAGTTTTCCGATGGTTCCGTAGGAGGGGAAGGGTCGTTTACCATTGCCTTTAACCCTCTTATCGGTATAACGGGTAAAATTGACATTATTCAATTTGCCCTAGCGACATTAGGCGGCGGGTTTGGCACCTTTATCCGCAAGGTAACGAATATGTCACTGGGCAAGAAAGATGAAGACGGTAAGCTAACGAAGGAGGGTGCTTACTTTGAAACCAAATTATCCCTGACCATTGGGGCAGAATCGAAAATCTCTGGCGCACTCAATTTTACGAGTAACCAGGAAAAAGGCTGGCACACGGATGCCGGTGGAACGGGAATATCCGGTACCGTTGGTTTTATCCTACAAGGGGAGATAAAAGGCGAAGGGGGCGCGACTCATGGTAAAAAAGACGAAGGCATGTACTTTGAAGTCAAATTTGGTATTGGCGCACTATTTAAAACCACCGATGAAAGTGGCAGTAAAAACGCGGCCATTGAAATGGATTACAAGCCTACGGTGATTGATGAACACTTTGTCTGGGTGGGTAAGGCGGCATTTAATGGATTAGCGATTGTTTGGTCGGTTTATGCGAATGGGGGGGTTGATGCGGGGGAAGAGAAGTCTTTAGGTAAAGACGTAAATAAACCTGTCATGGGGAAAGTTAAAGCTAAAAAACAAAAACTAAAAACACAAAAACCGCATGTATTATTTAAAAAGCGAGAGTTATTTTCAACTAAAAGTGTAGGTAGAGTCGGTGTTTAGAAAACTCCCAATAATTATATGTCTATTTTTACTAACTAATTTAGTCGCATGTGAGAAATCAAATTCTATGAATATAAATCAACCTAGTTATTTTTTAAAACTCAAAATGAATGAATGCCCTCGGTCAGTTGCTGTGAATGGTGTTGAAATCGAGCAAGATTATGCTGGTGACGCAAACTATACGGCTTACCCAATAAATCCATACATTCGGAATGGAGAAAATACTTTCGAGCTGATAGTGGGTGAACAAGAGGCAATGGAAGACTCCACCAGTAGCACTACTGAGTGTATTATTGAAATACGGGTAAAGGGGGAAGTGAATGGTGAAGAGGTAGACTTTTTGGTTGCGGACATCAGATACTCTCCAGATTATTTAAAAGCACCGGAAAGCTTATATGTTAGAAGCTCAAGTCCAGGAAACTTTAGGTTTGAGGGGGTAGATAAAACGACCCCAGATGTGAAGGGTAGTGATGCTGTGGTAGGTGATGTTTATACAGTGGAACCCTATATTGAAGGTTTTGGTCATATCTTTAAACGTGAATTTACTGCAAATGTTTCTTTTCCTGAATGGGCGTTTTTCTCGGGTGAAAAAGTTTTTGATTACCCGAAGACTGATGAGTTATATAGTCAAGCGAAGACCGAGATATGGTCGGTAGTGCAAGAACTTTGGAATTTATTTGAGACGAAAGATTTAGATAAAATAATGCCGTTATTTGAGATGCGAAGTAAGGAGTATGATCAAGCGTTTTATCGAGAAGATGGGGATACATATCGAAAACTAAAACAAAGTATCCAAAATAACTTTGAGAGCAGTAAGTACGTACTAGATAGAAAAGGTTTTGACTATATGCAATTGCAAGTTTCGTATGAAGAGAATCTTGTTTCAATGAAAAATGCGGCGACCTTAAACGGTACGGTTATGTTTTTAGATGAAGAGGCGGACTTTGTAAAGTTTTACGATGTGTACTGGATGCGCAAAGAGGGTAAATGGATAATTGCACGTTAATGATAGTTTAAGTTTTAAATGGAGTTGAGGTGGTTGGTATTTAAGTTTTTTACGGTGTTTTTAACTGCATTTTTAGTGGTAAATTTAGTCGCGTGTGAGAAGTCAAATTCTATGAATATTAATCAACCTAGTTATTTTTTAAAACTCAAAATGAATGAATGCCCTCGGTCAGTTGCTGTGAATGGTGTTGAAATCGAGCAAGATTATGCTGGTGACGCAAACTATACGGCTTACCCGATTAACCCGTATATTAGAAACGGAAAGAATACATTTGAGCTGATAGTGGGTGAGCAAGAAGACATGGAAGAGTCCACCAGTGAGACTACTGAGTGTATTGTTGAAATACGGGTAAAGGGGGAAGTGAATGGTGAAGAGGTAGATTTTTTGGTTGCGGACATCAGATACTCTCCAGATTATTTAAAAGCACCGGAAAGCTTATATGTTAGAAGCTCAAGTCCAGGAAACTTTAGGTTTGAGGGGGTAGATAAAACGACCCCAGATGTGAAGGGTAGTGATGCTGTGGTAGGTGATGTTTATACAGTGGAACCCTATATTGAAGGTATTGGTCATGTATTTAAAAGAGAATTTACAGCGAATACCCCTTTTCCTGAATGGATGTTCTTTTCGGGAGAAAAAGTGTTTGACTATCCTATGACGGATGATTCATATGACCAAATGAAGGATGTTGTCTGGCCAATGGTGCAAGAACTTTGGAATTTATTTGAGACGAAAGACATAGACAAGGTTATGCCGTTATTTGAAATGCGAAGTAAAGAGTATGATCAAGCGTTTTACAGGGAAGAAGGGGAAACATATAGAATGTTGAAAAATAGTATTGAGAATAGACTTGGTGATAAGTACTTTTTAGACCGTGTTGATCGTAAGCAAATGCAGCTTATGGTTTCCTTTACGGGTCAACTAGTGACAGTTGTCAATGCTGGGTCGATGAAAGGAGCCGTTGTGTATACAGATGACGATGATTTTTCAGTTTACTATGACGCATTTTGGATGCGCAAAGAGGGTAAGTGGATAATTGCTCGCTAACAATCTTAGTAGAAAAGTATTAAAAATCAGTGTCGCCAAAATTAACGTTATTTTTGCGCCAATCTTTTAAGAATGACCCAATAAATGCATAAATATTGCTGTAGCTTTATCTACATCACATAAGTTAAGAATTCTATATGAAATAACTTTTAGTTAGGCAAGCTATGAGAGAAAGAAGCGAAGGTGCTTCTAATCTAACCCCTAACCACGAATAAAAATTATTATGTGCCTTGTATGGTCTTAAAGATGAAACGCCTAAGTAGTTTACAGTTAACCTTTAACAGCGATACAGTTAATTTAATACTGCGTCGCCAATATTGTTTTTGTGGCGTTTTTGTCTTTATCCTTGTCTCAAGTTTAACGTATTGCTGTGGCTGATAACGAATAAATAGTGTTGGGGTTCACAGTAATTATTATAGGGCCTAATGGGGGGTCAATAATTTTTCCAATTTGTGGCATAATTCACGCTTTGCTGGAAAGGGTACTCTTGCATATCCCCAAATATTTGTTACGCAAGTCTGGGTTTGTCTTTCCTTTCCTCTCTCTCACTATTTATGCCTCTCTCAAGGAGTAATGAATACAATGCCATTTGTATTTAACCTAAAACCCTTATTTTTATTTGTATGTATCTGTTTGATTGTTGGTTGTGGCGGAGGGGGCGGGTTCATCCACGGGTGGAGGCAGTGGCAGTAGCGGCTCTGTCGATACCACGCCACCGGAAGCGGTTGTGGTCTTCCCAACGCCCACAACCTTAAGTGACGGTGCCACCGTCACCTTGCGGGGAAAAGCAACGGACGATTTGGGGCCAGTTACTTCTATTGCGGTCACAGTCACAACGGATAGCGGCGCGACAGCAGTGGATTCCCAAACCCTAACCGCAGGTGATAATGATAACTTTATTTCAACCTGGTCTGTACAGGTTGATTTGGCTGCGGATACATTAAATACCATTGAAGTCACTGCAACCGATGCCGCTGGCAATACTCAAACCACACCGACTCAACTGACTATTTTGCAAACCAATCAGGAAACGAATTTTCCAGATGGGAATGATGTGTATATTGGGGAAATGTCTAATCAAGGAATAGATATTGATTTCATTAATAATCGAATTCTTGTGCCTGGGTTTGCGCAAGAAAATATGTTGGCGGTGGATATAGCTACAGGCACACGAAGTGAGTTTATTAGTGCCCATGCAGATTTAACTGAAATCCTTCGTACCGCTTTAGTGGACGCTCCAAATAACCGAGTGTTTTTTGGCGAAACAACGCAGCTAAATGTTGCAGATCTTGATTCGGGTGAATTTTCACTGGTGACGGATAATACAAACTCAGATTCAAATGTCGATATGGTTCAAATAGATGGCATGGATTTACATTCACAGAATGGGTTACTTTACGCGGCGGACGCTGGCGCAATCTTGTATTCAATTAATGTGGATACTGGCGCAAGGACACTAGTTTCTGGCCTTGATCGTCCTGTTGCTGGTCAAAATCAGTTTTTATCTGCTGGAGATGTCATTCTAGATGAAGAAAACAATAGAGCCTTAGTGAGTGACGTGCAGGAAAATAGATTGGTATGGGTAGATTTGACATCGGGTGAAAGGACAATACTTACTGATGCTCTTAATGGCCCTTACCATATGGATCACGATGAAGATGAAGATCGTGTGGTCATTATTAATAATGATACAAACCAGCTTGTGCAAGTTAACCTTTCCACTGGTATTGTAAGTGTGGTTTCAGACAGTACCATTCCAGAGATGGGCGCGAATCAATTTTTAAAACCCAGAAGCCTTGCCATTAATAGTGAAGATAATGTGTTGTTTTTGCTGGATAGCGAGAGATTTGGAACAAAAACCGATGTACACGTTATGGATTTAATGACGGGTGAGCGAGTTGTATTAACCCGCTCTGTCTCACCTTAATTTTATATATTGCATTAATAGATTTTCGAAGAATGTTTATTAATGTTGTTTAAGGATTAAAAAATGGTAAAAATTAAGTTTAATGATTTGTGGAAGAATCATTCTTATCCTGAAAAGCCATGTGATAACAAAACATTTATTAACCAGTGTGCGATTCGAATGGGTGTGGCTTTAGAAAAATCCGGAGTTGATACTACCTCCTTTGATAAAATGTACCCCCACCGAAGATGTTATTCTGGATTTAAACATAATCCACGTCATATTTTGGGGGCGGAAAATCTAGCGGATTGGATGAAATTGAACCCTATTGTTTTTGGGATAGTAAAAATTTTTAAACAGCCTAAGATAAATGATTTTTACGCTAAAAAAGGAATAATTTTTATAAAAAATGGTTGGGGATCAACAGATCATATTGATTTATGGAATGGTTTCGCTATGAAAGGCGGGTTTGTAGAATATCTCGAAATAGGTGAGGAGTTGTGGTTCTGGGAGTTTACAGTATGATTTTTATAAAATATTTAGGGTTGATGGTTGTATTCTTAACCTCTTGCTCGTTATCAGCTCAAGATAAGTCTGATCAATTTATGCTGGCAGATAATTCTATAGATATTTCAAATCTATATAAACAATGTGTTATAAATATTGAAGGCGTTAGCTATTCTTTGAATTTAATACCGCCATGCTTTGTTCTCCGAGGTTCTGGAAGTGGGTTACAAGCTTACGAATATAAAGATATTGGGGTTGAAAAAATATTTGTTATTGTAGGGAATAAAATAACTAACGATATGCAGAAAGAATGGGGAATTGGTGCTAGCAGAATGTGTGGGTCAAAGGTTCAAGGCGTAATGATAAAAGGCAATTCTATTCTAATTTCTGAGAAGACTTTAAGTGGTGGTGTGATATGTGAGGGACAAAGTATAGATGAAAAAGTATTCTGGTATTTAAGTCACTAGCTCTTCGAGTGAAAGGTGTATCGTACTATGCTTCTCGATATTATCAGATGCTTGGAAACGGAGGTAGGATAGGCTATAGCTGCCAACTAGATATGCGAGTAGATTGATCAAACGTTGTTGCCGTAGCGCAATTCATCCGTTGTATAAAGGAAGTCCTACAGTTAATAGACTCAATATATATTTTTCTTCTGGAGATCCTTCAGTGCTGTTAATCAAACAAATCTCTTTATACTTGAGAACACCAAAAGGAAAATATATCTAAGTATTAGAAAATCGTGATAATTATATTGCTGCATGTGAGTTGGGTAGCAGTGAACAGGGCAAAATTAGACGCTGGAAGGCTAAAAGTGATTGCCCCGGTATTGGAATCCGTATTATTTGATTTACTGTGGTTTTCCTTATTAAAAGGGCAATATACGCATCTTTTTGGGGTAATGAAGAGTGACCCTAAAGTGGCGGCAAGAGCGGCGGGTACAATTTCCGTTCAACTGGGGCGGCAAGCATTAGACAGTCGGCTAACCGTGACCTCTGTATTGTGGACATTGGTTATGCAGTTCGCTACGAAATTGGCAACATCCATTCCGGCTGCGGCCAATGCAACGGTCAATCAGTTTAAAGATACTGATAGTATTCAAGAATTTAAGGCAAACTTAGATAGCTCATTACATAGCGTAGGTATTGTGATGTCGGATACGGAAAAAAATGCCATTGTTAAAGAGATTAAAGCACACCCTAAAGAGATGGCAGAAATATTTAAAAATATGGCGAATGAAATGAAATTGTTAAGTCAGGTTTAACTGGAATAATAAAAATGAAAAAACTTATTTGCTTTATTATTCTCTTATTTTGCATTGTTTTATTAAATGGTTGTTACAAAAACAAAGCGTCATTAACTGAAGGTTACCGAAAAGAAGCCAACGATTTTTGCTCTGCTCATTCTATAGAGTATTGGAAAAGTAGTGGCTTGATTGAAAAATTAAATGCGGTGCCTTCTACAGAGCAAATGAGTTTATTTGGTTCTGTGTTTCGGTCAAAAATAACCAGTAAAGAAATGAAAGAAATTGTTTATGAGCAAACTAAAGAGCTTTCAGCTAAAGACTATTATTCCCACTTGCAAGAGAATATTTCAAAGCTAACAAAAGTGCCTTTTAATTGCCCAGCAATAAAAAAATTCTATTTAATACCAGATAAGGCCATTGATGATATTGTCGTAATAGATGAAGATGGAATATCAAAGTTTACTACGATAAATGATATGTTCGATTCTTTGGCTGACTATTCGTCGGTGTATGGGATGTTTGAGATGTTATCTGAAGAGCCGTTGCATGTTCAATTGCATCCACGATTTACAAAGAAAGAATTGATCCGTAAGGAAAACATTGAGCAAATGGTAAATTATGCGATTGTATATGGTATTTACAGGACATATATTCATACTTCTATTGGCGAAATAACTGTTTCATCTATTCCCATAGAAATGAATATGGACATAAGAGAGGAAATATACCTTGAAGGATATAAAAAGACTGTCTCTGTAACTCGCCAAGAAGCTCTTGTCCTTGTCCAAAAATATATAGATGTTGAATCGTTTGAAGATCTTATACTTAAAGAAAATGGGCTTCCGAACCAGTGGTTAAGCGATTTTGAATTGTTGGTGAATGATCATAATAACCTGAAAATGAAAAAATTTATGATAGAGCTAGAGGCTATAAGTTCAAAGTGATATTTATGATTCAAATAAGGGTTTTGGGGTGACAATACATTCCTTTGTATTGGTTGTACCTCTTTGCTTAACCCTAAGAAGGGCCATACTCTCTTTTTGGCGTGAGAGAAATTTACAGTTAACCTTTAACAGCGATACAGTTAATTTAATACTGCGTCGTTAGTATTATTATTTTGGCGTTTTTTGCTTTTATCTTTGCACCAAGTGGGTTGGGGCTATTTGGGATTGCTGTAACAGAATCGGTTTTGCAAGATAAATTAGGTGTGGATGCCGCAGTTGTAAATAGCGGAGAAATACACGCAGCGGGTGGTAAGGTTTTACTAACGGCCAGTGCCAGCCAGGATATTTTTACCCATGCTATAAACCTGGGAGAGATACGCGATACCACCAGTGTTATTGTAAATGATGATGGAAGTTTTATATTAAGTGCAGGTGGCGATATTGTCAATACGGGAGAGATTCATGTTTCTTCCGAACAGGCCGGTGGCGATATTGTTCTTGTCGGTGAAAATATTACCCATACAGGTGAGATAAACGCGGATGGCCATTTTCAAGCGGGTGGGCATATTGAGCTGACTAGCCGCAATACAACCTTAACCAATGAAAACAGTATTATTACCGCTAATTCCACTGAAGCAGAGGGCGGTGAGATTAAAGTACTGGGTGAGAATGTCGGTATTGTAGGCAACTCCCACATGTTAATGAATAATATGGTGTTTGGAACTGTTGCTTGTGTTTAAAAAAATGTCAATGATGTTAATATTTTATAGGACGAGGAAATATGGGAAATCAAATTAGGATTGTGGGCACATTTAATCTCGAAGATGGGAAGTTTGTAACGGTTGATCAAAACAGAAAAGATTTCAATAGCCACAAAGCCATTGAAATACCGGCTAAAGATATTGGAAATTATTATCCAATCAATACTGCCTTTACAGTGATTGCTGGAGGTGGAATGAATTTTATCAATTTGGTTGCAGGAAAGACGTATTTTGTTGAAGGTGGTCGTAGAATAATAATTGAGGTGCGAAAAAAATATATATTATTCGTGTTTGTAAGCGATAAAAATAAACTGCCAAAATTCTATATGCAGACACCTGATGGTTTTCATTCCGATTGGTACGATCTAACACTTCTTCGTACATCGGGTAAGCTTAATGCAGCAAAAGTCTTAGCTGAATGGGAAATTCAGTTTTTAACAGGTGCGGTAGCAGGATTAGGTTGGGGAGGGCTGGCGGCTGTGATTGGCGTCGATATTTTAGAGGAGGCTGTTACAAGTCAAAAAAGGCAGGCAATACGACAGCTTGTAAAAGTATTGAAAATATTGGGCAAAGCGCGAACACGCCTAAAAGTGATTGCCCCGGTATTGGAATCTGTATTATTTGATTTGCTGTGGTTTTCCTTATTAAAAGGGCAATATACGCATCTTTTTGGGGTGGCAGCCAGTGACCCTAAAGTGGCGGCGAGAGCGGCGGGTACAATTTCCGTTCAACTGGGGCGAAAGGCATTAGACAGCCGGTTAACCGTGACCTCTGTATTGTGGACATTGGTTATGCAGTTCGCTATAAAATTGGCAACATCCATTCCGGCTGCGGCCAATGCAACGGTCAATCAGTTTAAAGATACTGATAGTATTCAAGAATTTAAGGTAAACTTAGACAGCTCATTACATAGCGTAGGTATTGTGATGTCGGATACGGAAAAAAATGCCATTGTTAAAGAGATTAAAGCGTATCCTAAAGAGATTGCAGAAATATTTAAAAATATGGTAAATGACATGAAACTTTTGAATGGGCTTTAATTTTATAGTGAATAAATATGAATTATAAAAAAATATTATCTTTTGTTTTTGTGTGTTTTTGTGTGTTTTTGTATTCTTGCGCCGAATCGAAAAAAGTATCAACCGAAGAGTATCGAAAAGAAGTGGAAAGGTTTTGTGCTATTTTTTCCGACGATTATTGGCAAAAAAATGGATTGGCAAAAACTTTATACTCTGCCGAACCATCTGAAAAGCAAAATATGTATATGAAAGCTTTTCGGTCTGAAATAACTAGCCAAGAAATGATGAAAATAATTTTTGAAAGGCCAAAAGATATTAAGGTTGACGAGTATTATTTCTATCTAAAAAAGCACATTCCAAATTTAACTGATAAGCCTTTCTCCTGTGTTAGTATGGAGCAGATTTATCTTAAGCCTGTTGATAGTAGCCCGGTTTTACAGGATGAAAAAGGAGTATCTAAATTTTCTTCTGTTATAGCTATGTTAGAAAGTTTTCGAGACTACGTTTCGGAATACGGCACTCTTAAAGTTTTATCCGAAGAACCTTTGCATATACAGTTGTCTCCAAGATTGATTGCCGGAGAGGAATCAAAAGTAATAGGAAGGATGGTTGATGACGCGATTATATATGGAATATACCGATCTTATGTACATACCTCTATTGATAGTATTACTGTGACAGTTATACCTTTGGAGCTCGATATGGAGACGAGAGAAAGTTTATATCTAAAAAATTATATAAAAACTCTATCCATTTCTCGTGAGGAAGCTTTTTCTTTAATTAAAAAATATTTGGATATTGAATTATTTTCAGACCTTATTCTCAAAAAAGGCGGCCTGCCGAACCAGTGGTCATTTGATTTTGATAGTTTGATCAATGATAGTAATAACCCAAAAATGAAGAAACTTATGATGGACTTGGAGCGTATTGGGTCTAAATGATATTTATGATTCAAATAAGGGTTTTGGGGTGACAATACATTCCTTTGTATTGGTTGTACCTCTTTGCTTAACCCTAAGAAGGGCCATACTCTCTTTTTGGCGTGAGAGAAATTTACAGTTAACCTTTAACAGCGATACAGTTAATTTAATACTGCGTCGCCAATATTGTTTTTGTGGCGTTTTTGTCTTTATCCTTGTCTCAAGTTTAACGTATTGCTGTGGCTGATAACGAATAAATAGTGTTGGAGTTCACAGTAATTATTATAGGGCCTAATGGGGGGTCAATAATTTTTCCAATTTGTGGCATAATTCACGCTTTGCTGGAAAGGGTACTCTTGCATATCCCCAAATATTTGTTACGCAAGTCTGGGTTTGTCTTTCCTTTTCTCTCTCTCACTATTTACGTCTCTCTCAAGGAGTAATGAATACAATGCCATTTGTATTTAACCTAAAACCCTTATTTTTATTTGTATGTATCTGTTTGATTGTTGGTTGTAAAGGGAATGGCGGTTCATCCACGGGTGGAGGCAGTAGCAGCAGCAGTAGCGGCTCTGTCGATACCACGCCGCCGGAAGCGGTTGTGGTCTTCCCAACGTCCACAACCTTAAGTGACGGTGCCACCGTCACCTTGCGGGGAAAAGCAACGGACGATTTGGGGCCAGTTACTTCTATTGCGGTCACAGTGACAACGGATAGCGGCGCGACAGCAGTGGATTCCCAAACCCTAACCGCAGGTGATAATGATAACTTTATTTCAACCTGGTCTGTACAGGTTGATTTGGCAGCGGATACATTAAATACCATTGAAGTCACTGCAACCGATGCCGCTGGCAATACTCAAACCACACCGACTCAACTGACTATTTTGCAGACGGATCAGGAAACGAATTTTCCAGAGGGGAATGATGTGTATATTGGGGAAATGTCTAATCAAGGAATAGATATTGATTTCATTAATAATCGAATTCTTGTGCCTGGGTTTGCGCAAGAAAATATGTTGGCGGTGGATATAGCTACAGGCACACGAAGTGAGTTTATTAGTGCCCATGCAGATTTAACTGAAATCCTTCGTACCGCTTTAGTGGACGCTCCAAATAACCGAGTGTTTTTTGGTGAAACAACGCAGCTAAATGTTGCAGACCTTGATTCGGGTGAATTTTCACTGGTGACGGATAATACAAATGCAGAATCCGATGTGGATATGGGAGAAATTCATGGTATGGATTTGCATTTAGACAACGGGCTTTTATATGTCGCAGACGGTATAAATGGCTTCTATTCAATTAATACGGATACGGGAGCCAGAAGCTTGGTATCGGGAACGGATCGGCCAATTGGAGGAGAAAACCCATTTCAAGTAATGGGTGATGTGATCCTAGATGAAGAAAATAACAGAGCGCTAGTTTCTGACGCCAATGCCGATAAGTTATTTTGGGTGGATTTAACATCCGGTGAGCGCACTGTCTTTGTCGAATCGCCAAATGTAGATGCGCCTTACCATATGGATCATGATGAAGATGATAGTCGAGCTGTTTTTGTCAATAATGATACAAACCAAATTCTGCAAGTTAACCTTTCTTCTGGTGTCGTAAGTGTGGTTTCAGACAGTACCATTCCAGAGATGGGCGCGAATCAATTTTTAAAACCAAGAAGCCTTGCCATTGATAGTGAAAACAATATTGTGTATTTATTAGCAACTCGGTTATTTGAAACAACAACATGGCTCTATGTAATTGATCTCAATACGGGTGAACGAGTTGTATTAACCCGCTCAGTTTCACCTTCACCTTAATGGTCTTACTTCTAATAAAGCCTCTTACCGTAAGAGGCTTTTAACGGAATATTTTTTGTATTGGGGAATACGGAATGTCTAGTATCAAGTTATTACCTGCCTTTTTTTCAGCCTCGCCTTTAACGTCTTTTAAAAAACACCCTTTAGCAATGGCGGTCAGTTTAATTATTGGCTCCGTATCTGGAATGGCTATTGCCGGCCCCGAAGGCGCAGCCGTTACCGGGGGGAGGGGCAGTATTTCCCAAAGGGGCAATACCACTACCATTAACCAAGCTACCGATAGAATGGCCATAGATTGGCAAAGTTATAATGTGGCGGCGGATGAGCGTATTCATTATATTCAACCGGATAGTTCTTCTATTTCCCTTAATACTATTTTAAGTAATACCGGCTCCCAAATACACGGTCGTATTGATGCCAATGGCCAAGTAATTTTAGTCAACCCCAATGGTATTTTATTTGGTCCCACGTCGGTGATTAATGTCGGAGGTATTCTTGCTTCGGGGCTGACCATTAACCCGGATGACTTTATGAATGGTGATTTTGCGTTCCATGCGGTGGAAGGCAAAGAGGGTGTGATTATTAATTCGGGTTTAATTTATGCTGCCACCGGGGGGAGTGTGGGCCTTTTAGGGCGGCGTGTTGAAAACCGTGGGTTAATTGAAGCCGAGTTAGGGGCCATTACATTAGCGTCGGGTAAGGAAGCCTATATATCGTTTGATCCCCAGGGGTTATTTGGGATTGCTATCACTGAATCGGTCTTGCAGGATACATTAGGTGTGGATGCCGCTGTGATCAATTCTGGTGAGCTTAATGCTTCGGGGGGCAAGGTTTTACTCACCGCCAGTGCCAGTGAGGATATCTTTACCCATGCGGTAAACCTGGGTGAGATGCGCGATGCGACCAGCGTTATGGTAAATGATGATGGAAGCTTTCGGTTAAGTGCGGGTGGCGATGTGGTCAATACGGGGGAGATTCATGTGTCTTCCGAACAGGCCGGTGGCGATATTATTCTTGTCGGTGACAATATTACCCATACAGGTGAAATTAAAGCGGATGGCCATTTTCAAGCGGGTGGGCATATTGAGCTGGCTAGCCGCAATACAACCTTAACCAATGAAAACAGTATTATTACCGCTAATTCCACCGAAGCACAGGGCGGTGAGATTAAAGTATTGGGTAATCATATCGGTATTTTGGGGGATTCTGAAATTACCGCCAATGCGGCTAATGGTAATGGCCAAATTCTAATTGGTGGCGATACACGTGGGGAAAACGTATCCATCCAAAATGCCAATGCTGTGTATATTGGTCACAACACCGAAATTTCGGTTAATGCTACAGAAAGTGGCGAAGCCGGGAGAGTAGTCGCTTATGGCGAAAACCTGCTCCGTGCCTATGGAACAATAAGCGCAGAAGGTTTGGGCGAAGCCAATGGCGGCTTTATTGAAACCTCGGCGGGTATGGTGGATTTGGATCTAAATATTTCCGTGGCTTCGGAAAATGCCGAGGCGGGTTTATGGTTAATTGACCCTTGGGATATTACGATTCAAGATAGCGGTTCTACCAATTTGGAAGAAAGTGATGGCAGTACTCAAGGTGTGGATCGTTTGTTTTTACCCAACTCTAATCCAACTGAAGCCGAAAACTCTATTATTCGAACTTCATCAATTAAAGCGGCTTTGGCAAGTAACAGTGGGGCGACTGTATTAATAGAAACTTCAGGGGATGGTGAGCAAGAGGGAAATATTACATTAGTTGATGATTTTCTTTATGACGGTATTGGTACAAATGATTCGTTAATTTTACGTGCTCATAATAATATTGATATTCAACGTAGTATTTATGACAATGACTCATCAGGTAACGACAGCCTAAACCTCTCATTCATCGCCGATAGCGATAACAGTGGATCGGGCGATATTATTATCGGCGGTCGTGGATACAATGTAGATATTAATTTAGAAGGCGGCCAATTTTATGCCTATGGCAATAATTTTTCACTCGGTTTTCAAGACTATACACCCAGTGGTGGTTCTCTAACTGAAAGTCAATCGTCCATTACTACAGGTAATGGAGATGCCGCCATATTTGCATATGGTGATGTGGATTTATTTGGAAATATTACCACAAACAATGGCGATATTATTATTGGTGGGGATCACGATAGCGAAAGCTTTACCTATCCTATGCTGGGTATTTCTCCCAATAATCCCCCTTCAGAAAATCAGGCAGCAATACGAAATAGTTTTATTGCTCACTTAGGTGATTTAAGTGGTGGCTGGAATACCAATAGCACTCTAACCGCCGATATTATTCCCACCCATGTACGCAGTTTTTTTGCAGCAGGGTCTGCCAATGGGGATACCTTGCATGAAATATCCAGCACATTGAATTTAGCTTCCTACCCAGGGGACGGTAATCTAGATATTCAGTCAAGTGGAGCCGTTGCGCTGGGTGCAATTAATATTGGTGAACGCGGTACTAGTGATGCCAGCAACGGCAATAATGAGGATAATCAATCCTATTTTCGCGTATCGGCCCAGACAATCGCCTTGCAGGGCAATATAGCCTATGGTGCAAATGGCAGTAATAGTACACATACCCTTCACTTAAATCTTAATGCTTCCGATGCTATTAATATCTATTCGGGTTCGATTGATAATAGTGGTGGTAATGATCAACTGAATGTCTATTTGAATAATGAGGCTGTCCTTTCAGAAAATGGCGCGATGGCTCTTGGGGAAAATATTTATTCCAATAGTGATATTACTTTTTCTAGAGCGAATATTTGGTTAACCGGCGGTAATTTTCACGCGCATGGGCGTCGTTTTATTTTAGACGGCACTGCGGGCGATATCGCATTAATAAATACCGAAGGCGGGAGTATATCTGGGGGTATGTTTATTGATGCGGCCTCGGTAACCTTAGGGCGTTATAGTGCTGTTCGAACGCAAAGTGCAAATGATATTACTATTAATATAACGGACTTTGCGGATATTAACGGCGCATTGTCTGCTACTAATAATAATGATAATGGTAACGTAATTATTCGAGGTTCCAGCACAACAGATAATACCTTTACCCTTGGAGAATATGCCTCTTGGAACGGCGGTAATGCGTATATTAATGATTCCGTTGCCGGGACGCGCGGTGGTAATGATACCTTTTATATTTATACCGATATAGGTGCAAGTATTATCGGGGGCACTGGGGACGACACCTATTATGTGGCGGCCAGTGGAATTGGGTTCACCATTAGCGATAACGGTGGCACCGATACGCTCTATGGTTTTGATGATGGTATAAATACAAATACCTGGGATGTGAACTCAACCACCTCCACATTAACCAATAACGGTGGCGTGGTTAATTTTACGGGTATGGATAGTTTGGTGGGTGGGGAGGGGCAAGACAGCTTTCGTATTCATACCTCAGATACGACCGCCTCCCTTCAGGGCGGTGATGGGAATAATGACCAATTAATATTAGAGAGTGAAAATAATGGTCAGTGGCACATTACGGGGGAAAATTCAGGGTCACTGAATACCACAATTACGTTTGCCGGAATGGAGAGTCTTTTTGGGTCAGATGGTGGCAATGATACTCTGATGGGTCGCAATCAACATAACCTCTGGGTGATTAACTCCGAAGGCGGGGGGGCGGTTGAGCAAAATATTGTTGATGCAACCGATACAATTAATTTTTTTGATTTTGAAAATATTACGGGTGGCACAAGTGAGGATATTTTCCGTTTTGATACGGCAGGAACCATCACAGGTATTGTACATGGGGGAAATGGCGCAGGCGACAATACCATTCAAGGGCGAACCGCCAATACTTCATGGGAATTATTTACCGGAGCGTCAGCAGGGCGGGTTCGACAAAACGAAGGATCAATTAATTACATCGCGGATTTTCGTAATATCCAAGTTTTGCAAGGTCGAGCGAGTATTGATACCTTAACTGCCCGTGATCAACATAATACCTGGACCTTAGAGACTCAAGCCAACGGTGGTTTTCGGGTGGCCAATACCGAAGATGCTTCGGATCACGTGTCTTTTTCCGGTATGGACAATTTACGCGGCGGTAATGGTACCGATACGTTTAATATTTTAACGGCGGTTACCGCTCCACTTTTTGGTGGCGATGGCAGTGATATTTTTAACTTTGGTGACCAGGGTTCTGTGACCTGCATTACTGCTGGTACCTGTATCGATGGTGGCACCAGTGCCAATGATAATGATCGCATAGCAGCACGCAGTACCGAAAACCATTGGTTTATTCGCGTCGCCAATAATAACTTAAGCCAAAATAATTCGCTGGCGGATCATACCGATACACCTCATACCGATACCCCTTACCTCACCGATTTTAGAAATATTGAAACATTGCAAGGCAGCGATACGGCTGCGGATATTTACCAATACAGCGTAGGTTCTTTCCATCAGTTTATTGCTGGAGATAGTGCGGGCGATCGATTAGATGTGTCTAGCGTTAATGGTGTTGTGAATATTGGTTTAAATGCCGCTTCAGGTATGGATATATTACTGGGCAATAATAATGGATTAACTTCTCCACAAACCAACCGCACCCATTTAACCTATTCGAGCAATAGTGATGAAACCATTACCTGGGATATTGGCGATATTGCCGGTATGAATGAAGCCGATGGCATAAATGATGGGGTGGTGGGAGACGGGGTGGTGGGAGGCACGCAATTTATTAATGTAAACCATCTTATCGGTGGTGAGGGCAATGACCATTTTATTTATGATCAAACGGTGACAACGGATACGGGTGTGGTGGGTATTACAGGTTCTATTACAGGTGGTGGGCAAATAGACGACGGGCAAGCAGATAATGCCGGCGATACCTTACAGGTTGCCAATGTGGTGAATCGTTGGAACTTGGGCGTTGACCCGAATGAAAGAAATGTCGAATACAACCATGGTTTAGGCGGCGATATGCCGCAAAGTACTACGCAGTTTTTTGAGATAGAAACGCTTATCTCGGGTAACCAAGCCGATACATTTAATATTGATACCACGGATATAAATATTACCGTCTATGCCGGTGACGGTAACGATACATTACGCCTTCCTAACGAAGATACGAATTTAACCTTAGGAATGTCGTTGGGGTCGGGTTTGGCGGTAAATGATGTTGAAATATTAAGGGCCTCTTCTTTTTATCATAATCAATTAACGGTGACGAGTCTTAATGGCGAAAATATTGATTGGGATATTGATGGGACAAATAGAGGGCTTGTTCAGGTTGGGAATGACCCTTCCACACGTTTTGAACACTTTCAGATATTGGTCGGCGGTAACGGTAATGATACCTTTGATTTTTCCTCGGGGGGGCGTTTAATTGATCGCAGAGGGGAGGAGAGTGGTATTCAAGGCGCGGGAGGAAACAATACCCTTATTGGACAAAATACCCATTCCCGTTGGCGTATTACCGGAGACCACTCCGGTGAGTTGGCCGATATTACCATGCCTGATGCGCCGGTTAATTATGTGGAAGCCTTTAGTGGCATTCACCATTTACGAGGTGGAACGGGCAACGATAATTTTATTGTCACCAGTACGGGAAGTATAACGGGTTTGATTCAGGGAAATGACGGTACAAATACTTTAACCGTAGATTCCGTTTCCGGGCAAACACATGAATGGCAGCTTTTGCATACAACTGACCCTGATCGAGTTAGACGTATCAATAATACTGATAGCAGCATTATTACTTCCAATATTACATTTACAGACATTGACTCTTTAGTGGGTGGCAGTGGTAAGGATATTTTCAAATTTTTAAGCGCAGGTTTATTTAACGGAACCATTAATGCTCTGGGGGGAACCGATACCGTGGATCGATCCGCAGTGGTTGGCCCTATCTCCGTTATATTGGGGGCGTCCGATATCAATGGTGTCACCCAAGCCGAGCGAGTGGTAGGCAACGGTGCAAACAGTATCCTCAGTGGGTTAAATTCAGGCACCAATACTTGGCGAGTTTCAACCACCACATCAGCAGGTGATGATATCGACGGGGCGGACGGCTCCAATGACGGTATATTACATAATAGCGCAGGGCAAAATATTGAATTTATTAACTTTGCCACACTTCAGGGAAGCGATACAGCGATCGATAATGTTCAGATAACGGATACGGGTAATATTACCGGGCAAATACTGGGCGGAGCAAACTCCGGTGACAGTATTACCGTAGAGACTGAACATGGCCGTTGGGTTCAAACTACTCTATGGGATGGCACGGTTGCAGACATAACATTCTTAGGGTTTGAAACCTGGGAAGGCGCAGGCAATAACGATACCCTGGTGGGGTTAAACCAAAGTAATCATTGGCAAGTGACGGGCCTGAATGAGGGCACGGTTTCTGAGTTAAATATTACTGGCCCCGTATTAAATTTTGCGGGAATGGAAAACCTTTCTGGAAACCAGGGCAGTGATCACTTTACCTTTGTTAATAATGCCAGCAGCAATAACAGTCGTATTAGTGGCACCCTTGCAGGAACCGACAGTGCCTTTACGGATATAAACGGCACAGACACACTAAGTGTGGACAGTGCCTCTGGCGATGCGCTGCAATGGCGTTTGGGCACAGCCGATAATGTTACTCAGGGGGCAATAATAACCCGAGTAAATCGTTTTAATACGCTGGAAGAATATAACGGTGGCGACGGAACGGATACCTTTATTATTGAACAGGCTAATGTGAATGCCACCATAGAGGGTGCCGGTGGTGCAAATGACCTTTTGCGTTTGGATTACGGGTCAGGCACACAATGGGTGCTTGATGGTGAAGACGAACGGGTTACCGCCAATAATGGTGGCCAAGTTAATTTTAGAGAAATAGAAATCGCGGAAGGCAGTGATTCGGGGCGAGATGAATTTAGGGTCAATAATGCCGCCACCGTGACCCGCACCTTACGTGGTCGTGGTGGTGGTGCGGATAGCCTGAATGTAACAGCCCTGACCAATGGCGTGGTGATCGAAATGGGCAATGGTATCACTGCCGGGAACCCGGATACCACGGGTTTATTACCCAACTTCCATATTGATCAAATTGAACACCTCACAGCCTCAGCCGCGAGCGCAGAAAACAATTGGCTGGTCAGTAATTTAGCGGGAGATTACCGCTGGGATATTACCGGCAATAACGATGGGCGCATTACCTTAACCTCCGGCGATTCTTTTGAACCCATGACCTTTACCGACTTTGGTTATTTACGTGGTGGAGCGGGGAATGACCTTTTCCAATTTACCGATAACGGCGCTATTTCCAATGAATTTGATGGCGGGGCGGGCGGCAATGATGAAGCCAATTTTGCCGATATTACCCACAATATTACTATTGACCTGGATAATTCAAATGCGTCAGGCATTCACTTTTCCGGGATAGAAGCCATTACAGGTAACCATAATGGAGACGAATCCCTAACCCATACTGCAACTTTATCAGTGGCCACAGGCAGCAATACCTGGACGATTGAGAGCATTAACGAGGGAACGTTAAATTCATCCACACTGGGGCAAATCACTTTCTCAGGCTTTAATGAAATTGAGGGAGGGAACCAGCGGGATCTCTTTGACTTAAATACCTCTGGCACCCTTACCGGACGTATTGATGGTGGAGCCAATACCGATTCAGCAATATTAGATGAACTTAATATTGACGATGTAAACTCCGCTCGCACCGTGCATTTAATCACTGCCGATGAGACGGCAACCTATGGTCAATTAAATGTAATCAATATCGAAGAATTTAATGCCAGTGATATAGGCAATACATTAATATCGGCTGCCACAGGTGATAATCATTGGAATATTACTGAAAGTAATACAGGCAGATTAAATGATTTGCCATTCACCGGGTTTAATCGCCTAGTGGGCAATAATGCAATCGATGATTTTAATGTAAGTGCGGGTGCGAGCTTGGCTTCCATTAATGGTTTGGATGGCAACGATACCCTTACATTAAATACTGACGATAATTCTAATGTGCTTCGTTGGCAAATCACGGGCAATAATGCAGGTCGTGCCGGAACACAACAAACCGTCCCTGCCAATAATCGAATAGGTGAGTTTTTAAATATTGAAAACCTAACCGGTGGCTTGGGTGCCGATACCTTTATTTTCACCAGATTAAGCAGTGTTATCTCGGGTATGATTGATGGCGGGGATGACTCGAACCAGACGGATATATTGAACCTGAGAGGCTTAACGAATGGCGTGGTGGTGGAATATGGTGAGTCGGTCTACCCCGGCAATATTGTCTTATTTGATCCCCCCCTCTAGCGCGCCCACCAATGTTCATGCGGATAATATTGAAACCATTATCGCGGCTGAAGGAAGCTTAGCGGAAGAGGCCAATAA